>OZ241863.1:0-4557819 GCA_965203055.1 Spirochaetia bacterium
GGCCGCGGCGGTGCGCGTCAGCTCGATTCTCGGCAGCGTGAAGCGGTAGCTCCCGAACGGCTTCCACCACGAATCCCCGCAATCTGCCGGGCGCGCGCTGCGGAAGCGAAATCCGCCGTACAGCCGCTGCTGCGGGCACCCGATCAGCGCTTCCACGGCGGCGCACACTTCGGCGAACGAAATCCCGCCGGCGCCGGTCACCGCGGCCGCGCTTCCTGCCCCCGCGCACTGCAGGGAGCGGCTGCGGTCCGACCAATAGCAGCCGGTCTCCGCCGGCCCGCCGCCGGCGCGGACGAGATGCCGCAGGAAGGTAAGCGGGTCGGCCTCGGCCAGCGGCAGCTCGGCGCGGTGGTACCCCGTCCCGCGAGCAGCGTCTCGCAACTGCCAGGGACCGGGATGCAGCGCCTGCAGGGCGCGGTCGAGCCAGCGCTCCGGCGGCGCGGCGGGCGCGGCAGGCGCGGCAGGCGCGGGCTGGTGCCGGGACTCGGACATCACTTTCAGGCCGGCTTGCGCGCGTGGTAGATCGCGGCAATGCCGAAGGTCAACGGGAGCCGCCGGATGCGTTCGAAGCCGGCCGCGGCGAGCAGCTCCGAGAACTCCTCGGCGCCGGGAAACGACTCGACGGAGCGGTTCAGGTAGCGGTACGCGGTCGGGTTGCCGGAGATCAGGCCGCCGATGACGGGCAGCAGGCGGCGAAAGTAGAGCAGGTACGGCAGGCGCACCAGGGGATGCCGCGGCAGAGCGAACTCCAGGATGGTCACCGAACCGGAGGAGCGCAGGACGCGGTGCATCTCCCGGAGAGCGGTCCGATAGTCGGCCACGTTGCGGATGCCGAACGCAATGGTCACAGCGTCCACGCTCGCCGCCGCGGCGGGCAGCGCCAGGGCGTCCCCCTGCCGCAGAACGACCTGCGCGGCCGCCCCGCTGCGCCGCACCTTGGCGCGCCCGCGGGCCAACATCTCGGCGGCAATGTCGATACCGGTCACGCGCACCTGCGGATCGAGCGCCGCAAGGATCAGAGGCAGATCCGCGGTGCCGGTTGCTATGTCGAGAACGGTGCGGGGATGAGCGGCCAATACCAACTGCGCTGCCAATCTGCGCCAACGCTGATCGCGCTGCAACGACAGCACACGATTCAGGACGTCGTAGCGACGGGCAATTCCGTCGAACATGGCGCCGATCCGATCCGCAGCGCGTGTGCGCACCAGTAATGGCACGCTGGGGGTGCCCGCGACCGGAGCCATTCCTAAGGCGAATCCTACGGCGTTCGAGGGGGGTAATGCAACCTGGAAATCAGGTTGCCGGCACGGCGCCGGAATCGCGCCTCGCCGCGGCCCGCAGGTGCGCGGCAAGGCTGCGCGCCCGCCGCGGGTCGCGCGCCAGGAGCAGCCGCTGCAGTTCCCAGCGCTCATGTTCGGGCAGCGCCGCGGCCGCGCCGTCGAGAAACCGGACGCTGCCCGCCTCGCGTACCGCCAGCGGCACTCCGTCGCGAAACAGAATGCGGTTCCCGCCTACGCCGGCCACGCGCTGCCGCTCCCGCGTCGGGTGTACCCTGAGACCGATGCCGCCGGCCGGATCGGCCGCCGCCAGCACGCGCAGCTCGCCGCCGGGCGCGGCCCGCCGCACGGCGCGCATCTTGGCGATCGCTTCGGCCAGGGCGAACTGCTCGCCGCCGACGCCGCTCACGAAGTATCCGCCGCGGATCACTCCGCGCGCCTCCAGCCGCCGGTAGACGCCGGCCAGCTCGCGCCACGGAGGGGCCAACGCTTCCCGCTCCAGGATGCGCCGGAACACCACTCCGTACCGCTCCAGCAGGCGCAGCGCGATCTGCTCCATGGCGGCCGGCGCCGCCTCCTCCTCGCTGCGCGGCGCCGGCCGCGGCAGCAGACTCCAGCGGCCCGAACGCGCCAGCCGCGGCGCGGCGGCAGCGCGCGGCATACCGGCGCCGGCGCCCGCGAAGCGCGCCCGGACGGTCGCGCCGGCGAAGGCGCCGCGCGCGCGGGCCGCGCGCCGTCCGGCGGCGCTCCGGGCCGCGGGCCGCAGCAGCCCGCGCAGGCCGGCGAAGCTGTCGCAGGTCACGATGCCGGCCGCGGCCAGCTCGCCCAGGGCGGCATCCACCTGCGCCGGCAGGAGCCGCGCCAGCCGCTGCAGCTCATCGCGGAACAGGGCGCCGCCGCGCTGCAGGCAGGCGCGCACCTCCTCGGCCGCGGCGCTGAGCGAACTCTCCGCGCCATCCTCCTCCGGCACGGGGGCGGAACTCTGCCACAGCTCCATCTCCTCCCGCGCCAGCAGCGCGATGGGGCTGCCGGCCACCGGCCCGCTACGGCTGCCGGAGCCGTTTCCGGCCGGCGGCCGCAGCCGCGCCCACACCACCTCGCCGCCGGCGCACAGCAGGTCGAGCCATGCCGGATCGTAGCCGGGCAGCCGCGCCGGCAGGATCCATTCTTCCCAGGCCGCGGCCGGCGCCTCGCAGCCGGCAAGCTGCCGGACCACCGCCAGCAACGCCTCGGCGCCCTGCGGCGCGGCGGGGCCGCCCGTGGGCGGCCCCGCCACCGGCGCGATCATCTGCCAGGTGAACAGAAACCGCAGGTAGTCGTCGAACGCCAGCGGCTCGATTTCGCGCCGCAGCCGCCCCAGGGTGTAGCGGTGGATGCGCGCCAGCAGGCGCCGTTCGCACCACTCCTCGCCGCCGCTGCCGGTGAACTCGCCGCGCAGCACGGCGCCTTCGGTCTCCAGCGCCAGCAGTGCCGGCTCCACCTCGTCGCGCGGTACGCCGATCTGGCGCGCCAGCGTGGCGGCGCTGACCGGTCCGGCCGCCTCCAGGCGGCCGCGCACCACCTCGCGCAGTGCTTCATCGCGCAGCCACCGGCGCTGCGCCAGCGCCGGTGGGAGCTGCAGCGGCGGCTCCGCCGCCAGCGGATCGACCAGGGCCTGCCACAACGGCAGCCGCTCGGCCGCGATCCAGCGCGCTTCCGGGGAACCGTTGCCGGCCTTGCCGGAACCGGCCGCGGCGATGCGGGTGGCCCGGCCTTGCCCGACAAGAGCAGCGAACAGCCCCCCCCAGCCCGCGCCTGCTCCCTCAGCCTCATCGATGAAGGTGAGCAACTCCAGGGCATCGTGCAGCTCGTCGGCGTCAGCCACCCGCGGCAGCGCCTCGGCGCGTACCCGGGCGATGGCGGCCGAATCCAGGGTGCCGAACTCGCGCGCCTCCTGGGGCGTAATCCAGCGCCGGTTGCGAATCGCCTGGGTACGGCGCTCCTCCAGTGGCGCGTCATCCAGGAACGCGTACGGCCGCGCGTTGATGATCTCCTGCGCGAAGGGAGACGGTTCGCGCAGGTCGCGCGCCACCAGTTGCACCGCGCCGCGTTCCATGTCAGCCAGCAGCGTCTCGAGTTGGGCCACGTCCATCGCCTCGGTCAGGCAGTCGCCGACCGCTTGGGTCACCAGGGGGTGATCAGGCACTTCGCGGTCGCCGCTGAGGTTCTCCTGACAGGCAAGCTGGTCGGGGAATACCAGCGACAGCAGGTCTTCCGACTGCATCCGCTGCAGGTAGGGCGCCACCCGCTTGCCGCCGCGCTGGCGGACGACCGCCAGCGCGCAGGAGGCGTTCCAGCGCCAGCGGGTCTGGAACATTGGCGCATCCAGCAGCGCCTGCACCAGCACGCCGCGCACGCTGCCATGCTTCAGGTAGCGCCATACGTCGGCCAGCGGAAAGCTGTGGGTCTGGCCCAGCGACAGCACCAGGGCGTCTTCGTTGGCCGCCGCCTGCAACTCGAAGTTGAAGTTGCGGCAGAAGCGCTTGCGCAGCGCCAGCCCCCAGGCGCGGTTGAGACGACTGCCGCGCGGGGAGTGAATCACGACGTGCATGTCGCCGGCCTCATCGAAGAAGCGTTCGATTACCGCCGTGGCGTGGGCGGGCATCGCGCCGAGGGCGTTCATGCCGGCGTGCAGGTAGTTCACCACCTGCTCAGCCGCCGCGGCCGCCAACCCCACCTCCGCCACCAACCAGCGGCCCGCCGCGGCCGGGCTCTCGGTCTCGATCAGCCGCCGGATGCGGGTCCGCAGAGCGGACACCGCCTGGGACAGCTCGTCGCTACGGCCCGGCGCCTCTCCCAGCCAGAACGGCAGCGTGGGCGGTTTGGTGCCGGCATCCACCACCCGCACCACCCCGGTCTCGACCTTGACGATTTCCCACGACTTGTTGCCGAGCAGGAAGATGTCGCCGGGAACGCTTTCCACGGCGAAGTCTTCGTGGACGCTGCCGATGAACAGGTCCTGCGGGTCCACGCGTACCTGATAGTCGAAGTTGTCGGGAATCGCGCCGCCGTTGGTCAGGGCGACCAGGCCGGCGCCGCGGCGCCCGCGCAAGCGTCCGCCGATGCCGTCGTGGTGCAGGTAGGCGGCGCGCCGCCCGCGCGCGGTGGAGAAGCCCTCGGCCAGCATGCGCACCACGGCGTCGAACTGCTCGCGGGGCAGATCGCGGTAGGGAAACGCGCGCCGGCAGACGGCGAACAGCGCCTCGGCCGTCCACTCCTGCGTACTCACCTCGGCCACGATCTGTTGCGCCAGCACGTCCAGCGGCTGCGGCGGCACGCTGATGCGGTCCAGCTCTCCCGCCTGCGCCGCGGCCAGCAGCGCCGTGCACTCCACCAGTTCGTCGCGGGTAAGGGGAAACAGGCGGCCCTTGGGGGTGCCGGAGATATGGTGCCCGGAGCGGCCGACGCGCTGCAGGAACGCCATGATCGACTTGGGCGACCCGAACTGGCACACCAGGTCCACCACGCCGATGTCGATGCCGAGCTCCAGGGACGCGGTCGCGACGATGACCCGCAGCTTGCCGGCCTTCAACCGCTGTTCGGCGTCCAGCCGCTGCTCGCGCGACAGGCTGCCGTGGTGCGCGGCGACCTGCTCCTCTCCCAGCAGGGCGCCCAGGGCGTGGCTCATGCGCTCCGCGAGGCGGCGCGTGTTGACGAAGATCAGGGTGGTGCGGTGATCCAGGATCAACTCCGCCAGGCGCTGATACAGCTCGTCCCACACCTCGTTCGCCATCACCGCCTCCAGCGGCGATCCGGGCACCTCCAGCGTCACGTCCATGGCGCGGCGATGCCCGCTGTCGACGATGCGGCAGGCCGGCGGCTTCCCGGCCGGCGCCGGTTCGCGGCCCATCCCGGTCAGGAAGGCGGCGGCCGTAGCGATGGGGCGTTGCGTAGCCGACAAGCCGATGCGGGTGACCGGCGCTTCGGTGAGGGCATCCAGGCGCTCCAGGCTCAGCGCCAGATGAGAGCCGCGCTTGGAGCCCAGAATGGCGTGGATCTCGTCGACGATCACCGTGCGGGTGGTGGCCAACAGACGGCGCCCACCGGCGCTGGTGAGCAGCAGATAGAGTGATTCCGGGGTCGTCACCACGACGTGCGGCGGGCGTTTGGTCATGGCGGCGCGGGCGGCCGCCGGCGTGTCGCCGGTGCGCAGGCCGGCGCGGATTTCCGCGGCGCCGCCGGGCGCAGGCCGCAAGCGCTCCCGGATCCCCTGCAGCGGGGCCTGCAAATTGCGTTCGATGTCGTTGCTGAGCGCCTTGAGGGGCGAAACGTAGACCACCCTGGTTGCGTCCGTCAGGGTGCCGGCGGCGGCCTCCCGCACCAGGTCGTCGATAGCGCACAGGAACGCCGCCAGCGTCTTGCCGGAGCCGGTGGGCGCCGCGATCAGGGTGTGACTGCCCGCCTTGATCGCGGGCCACGCGGCGCGCTGCGCCGGTGACGGGGCGGCGAAGGCAGCGCGGAACCATGCCGCCGCGGCGGGATGAAACAGGGTCAGCGGGTCAGTGTCCATAGAGCCAAAAAAGGACTCCGCCAGCCGGGACGGCCGCCGAAGTCCTCAATCAGGCGGGTGTCGGGCGGCGCGGACCTAATGGCCTCCCGCCGCGCACCCGGCGCCGGCATACCCCTTGCTCCACGTTTCCTCCTGGGCAAGACTTGGCGTCTGTACCATGCCGGAGGTCGTGACGCTGGCCGGAGTCGCTGCCGCGGGTGCGGTCTCCACTACCGGCTGGGCCACGATCTGGGGAACGTTGAGCGAGAAGGGAAGCACGTCGTCGAACACCAGCGACATGGCGAACAATGTCGTTACCACCGCCAGTACTGCTATCGTGATGCGCATATCGGCACCTCCCGTGTGCGCGCAAACCCTACCCCGCGCCCGCCCCGTTGTCAATCAGCCTCCGCGCCGCCGCTGCACTCGTCGCCGCCCGCCGGACCTGAACGGGCGGCATCAAGGCCAGCGCTTGGCGATGAGCCAGTTCTCCCGCCAATCGCAGGGCACGGCAACAGGCGCCCTGTTCCGTCAGATGCTATGGCACGGTTGTCGAGACCAGTGGTATAATCGCACCGCTCAGACCGCTGCAAAGAGTACCTGAGCGGCCGCGCTGACCGGCGTGTTCGGTGGCGGGGACCCTGGCAGCCGGAGTGATTGTGGGACTGACGCGAGTAGAACTTGAGCGCTTTACAGCGTTCTCCAAATTGACCCTGGACCTTTCTCCAGGTATCAACGTCCTGGTGGGAGCCAACGGCACCGGCAAAACCCACATCATGAAAGTTTGCTACGCCGCATGTGACGCCAACAAGAATGGAGGGAAGCGATTCGCGGACAAACTGGTTGACGTATTTCGTCCTTCCGGCAGGTCAATAGGACGTCTTGTCAAACGCCAAAAGGGAAGGACCGAGGCCGTCATAAGGGTATTTCGCGGCTCCTACAGATTGCATTCGTCGTTCTCAGGTCAGGCAACTTCCACTTCTTCAATGACCTCTACCAGACACCGAATATGGGTAGATGAGCCGATAGATTCTGTCTACATTCCGGTAAAGGAGATGCTTGCAAACGCGCCCGGGTTTCGATCGCTCTATGAGACTCGGGAGATCCATTTTGAAGACGTGTACAAGGATATCCTGGACCGCGCTTACATACCGGTCTTACGCGGAGCTCCTGAACTGGAACGAAAGCGCCTTCTGACCATCCTTCGAGATGCCATTCAAGGCAGAGTTACGATCAAGAACGAAGAATTTTTCTTGCGTAACGCACATGGCAATATCGAATTCTCGCTGCTTGCGGAGGGGATCCGAAAACTGGGACTGTTGTGGCTCTTGATACGGAATGGGACGTTGCGGCGTGGATCGCTGTTGCTGTGGGACGAGCCGGAGACCAATCTGAACCCGAAACTGTACGGAACCGTCATGGAAGTTCTACTGGAGTTGCAACGCAACGGCGTTCAGATCGTGCTAGCTACTCACGATTACGTCATTCTCAAAGAACTTGATCTGCGCATGACCAAAGATGACTGGGTAGCATTCCATTCTCTCTATCGTGACTCTGACAGCGGCGAGATAGCGTGCCGGACTACGCATGACTACTTGGCCATCGAACCAAACGCGATTGCGGAGACGTTCGACGTCCTGTACGACCGAGAAATAGAGCGTGGTATGAGGGAACGGTCCCAGTGACGCTGACCGAAGGAACTCTACAGATCACATTCAATGGCGCCATCAATGCCCGTAAGTTCGACGATAGAACGCATGGTTTGAGCCACTGCATGAAGGCCGTTGACTTCATTGTTGAGTTCTCTAAGTATTATCTATTCGTTGAGATAAAGGACCCAACGAACCTTGAAGAATATAAGAGAAGATTGGAGCGACGTGAGCTTGATGGATCTCTGAAGTACAAATTTCGTGACTCTTTCCTATATGAATTGGCGTCAGGGAGAGCTGACAAACCGATAGATTACTTCGTTCTCATTACTGGAATCGATGAGAATCTTCTGACCCGTAGAAATGAAAACTTGAGACGAAATATACCAGTTCTTGGACCTCATTCACAACCTTGGAACAAGCCATTTGTCCGGAAAGTTGCCATATTCAACGTGCAAAGCTGGAAACGCTTGCTTCCGGGCTATCCGGTGATTCACTGGCCGTCGTCTGCCTGCTAGGCTACGCGGCGCGAGGCTGCAGGATTTCCTCGGTAAGCAGGCGGTCCAGGGCGCGGCCGAAGGCGGCCAGGGTGGCGTCGATGGCGGCGGCGTCGTGCACTGCCGACACGATGTAGGTCACGCCGCGCATTGCGTCCACGCCCTCGTTCAGCAACGCCAGCCGGAAGCGTTGCGCCACGTCTCCGCCGCGGGAGTTGCTCAACGACGGCAGGGCAGCCGCTACCGAGGCCGGACTGCCATCCCCCGCCACGTTGGGAGCGACGTGCACCAGGGAGCCGTCGTGGTAGGCGAAGCCCTGGGCGCCGCGTTCCGCGAACAGCCGATTCATGCCGGCGCATAGCCGCGCGGCGGCGCGGTTGGCGCGTTCGGTCAGTGGCTCCTCGGCTACCAGCCCGAGGCAGGCGGCGCCGGCGGCGGCGCTCAGCGGGTTGGCGTTGAAGGTGCCGGGGTGCGCCACGCGCCGGCTCCCGCCGGACATCGCTATCTGATCCAGAATCTCGGCGCGGCCGCCCACCGCGCCGCCGGGCAGCCCGCCGGCGACGATCTTGGCCATGGTGGTCAGGTCGGGCCGGATCCCCAGCCGCTGCTGCGCCCCGCCCGGGGTGATGCGGAAGCCGGTCACCACTTCGTCGAAGATCAGCAGCACGCCGTGGCGTTCGGTGCTGGCGCGCAGGTGGTGGACGAACTCCGCGGCTACCGGCACGCGGCCGCTGCCGGCGCCGGTGGGTTCGATGATCACTGCCGCCAGGTCGCGGTCCTCCGCCAGGGTCCGGTCCAGCAGCTCGGCGTCGCCCGGCGCAATGACCCGCACCGTGGCGCCCACCGCCGCGGGAATGCCGGGGCCGGCAAACGTTCCGTCGCCGGGGACGGCTGCGGCGTAATCGTTCCAGCCGTGGAAATGGTCCGCGAAGCGCAGCACCTTGGAGCGCCCGGTAAAGGCGCGCGCCAGGCGCAGCGCCATCAGCGTGGCCTCGGTGCCGGAGCTGTGGAACCGTACCCGCTCCACCGAGGGCATCAGCCGCTGCACCGCCTCGGCCCAACGCAGTTCCAGCTCGGTGTTGCCTCCCAGGTGGGTGCCGCGTTGCATCTGCCCGGTCACCGCCGCCACGATGGCGGGATGGCTGTGCCCCAGCAGCAGCGCGCCGTGGCCCATCACGTAATCGAGGTACTCGTTGCCGTCCACGTCCACCTTGCGCGCGCCGCCGGCCGCGGCCAGCGCGATGGGGAACGGCTCCAGGTAGCGGGCATCGTGGGTTACCCCGCCGGGAAACGCCCCGCCGGCGCGCCGGTACACCTCCGCCGACCGCCGGTGCTTGCTCAGGTACTGCTGCTCGATGGTCACGGCGTCAGTCGGCGCTCACCGCGGTGCCGCTGGCGCTCACCATGAGCATGCTGCCGCCGGTGCCGACCACCTCGTAGTCGAGATCGACGCCGACCACCGCGTTGCCGCCCTGCTGCCGGGCCGCGTCAGCCATCTCCTTCAGGGCCAACTCGCGGGCTTTGCGCAGTTCCTCCTCGTAGGCGACGGAGCGTCCGCCTACCACGTCGCGGATGCCGGCGAAGAAATCCTTGAAGATGTTGGCGCCGAGGATCGCCTCGCCCGTGACGATGCCGCGGTACTCGCGGATACTCTTGCCTTCGATACTGGGGGTGGTGGTCAGGATCATCTATCGTCTCCTGCGGGAGGCGCGCTCGTCATGCCTTGCGGCTGACCGTCGGCGAGCCCGCGCTTGGGGTTTCACGTGACCAATCGTACCACATTACGGTCCGGCAAAGCAGCGTTCGCAGCCGGCTAATCCGCTATCTGAATCAGAAGCTGCTTGCCTGCCAGCGTCCGGCGCGCCCAATATAGGTTCTGGTACTGATCGTAGCCGCCCTCCGCCAGCTTGGCCGTGCCGGTCGCGGTGGTGCCGCTGGCCGGCGCCGAAAAGGTCACGGTTGGGGCAGACTGGTAGCCGCTTCCCCCGTTCGTTACCATCACTGATGCTACGCCGTAGCGCAGCGCCGCGGTACCGGCGGCCGTGGTGCCGCCGCCCGGCGCTGCTCCGAAGGTCACGGTCGGGGCAGACGTGTAGCCGCTCCCTCCGCTCGTGACCGTCACCGACGCTACGCCGTAGCGCAGCACCGCGGTGCCGGCGGCGGTGGCGCCGCCGCTCGGCGCTGCCGCGAAGGTCACGGCGGGGGCGGAGGTGTAGCCGCTCCCGCCGTCCGCGACCGTCACCGACACTACGCGGTAGCGCAGCGCCGCAGTGCCGGTTGCGGTGGTGCCGCCGCCCGGCGCTGCTCCGAAGGTCACGGTCGGGGCGGAGGTGTAGCCGCTCCCTCCGCTCGTGACCGTCACCGACGCCACGCCGCTTTGCAGCGCCGCGGTGCCGGTTGCGCTCCTGCCGCCGCCTCCCGAAAACGTCACGGAAGGGGCAGACGTGTAGCCGCTTCCCGTGTTCGTGATCGTCACGGCATCTAATCTATCGTTTCGCAGCGTCGTGGTGGCGGCCGCACCGCTGCCCCCTCCGCCCGAATACGTAACGGAAGGCGCAGACGTGTAGCCGCTTCCCGTGTTCGAAATGAGAGTACTTACCACTGCACCGCTATTAATGAAGGCTCTTCCGATTGCCCGGGTGCCACCGGACGGCGGAGCGCCAAAGGTCAAGGTTGGGGCAGACGTGTAACCGCTTCCCCCGTTCGTGATTATCACTCTGTGTACTTCTCCTGATCGCCGCGTTGCGGTGCCGGTCGCCGTGGTGCCGCCGGACGGCGGCGCCCCAAACGTCACGGTAGGGTCAGAGCTATAAGATAGCCCCCGGTGAGTAAGCGTCACTGACGCTACGCCGCTTTGCCGCACGGCGGTGGCGGCCGCGCCGCTGCCGCCACCGCCGCCCGAAAAGGTCACCGTAGGGGCCGCTGTGTAGCCGCTCCCCGCGGTCCCGACCGTCACGGAATCGACGTGCCGGGACCCCACCGCGGCCCCGGTTGCGGTGGTGCCGCCGGACGGCGCCGCCTCGAACGTCACGGTTGGAACAGCCGTGTAGCCGCTCCCCGCGGTCGTAATCGTCACGGAATCGACGGTACCGGACCCCACTGCGGTGCCGGTTGCCGTAGTGCCGGACGGCGGGGCTGAAAAGGTTACGGTGGGGACCGAGGCGTAGCCGCTTCCGGCGGTCGTAATCGTCACGGTGTCGACGCTGCCCGACCTCGTCGCGGTGCCGGTTGCCGTGGCGCCGCCGGCCAGCGGGGCCGAGAAGGTCACGGTCGGGTCTGTCGTGTAGCCGCTCCCCCGGTTCGTGATCATCACCGACTCAACCGTGTCGCCGGCGCCTGACTGATCGGGGGCGGTGAGCACCAGCACCACTTCCCCCGCCCGCACCTCGGCGGCAACCGTCCACTCCGCGCCGGAGATGTCGGACGCGAAGACCGGCTTGGCGCTCGTGCTCGTGAACGGCAGCTCCTGCCCGCCAATCGAAACGCGCACGCCGCCGGCGGTGATCCGCTCCCAGGCATAGGGCGCGGAACGGTTGGACACTGCGCCCGTCAGGTTCAGTTCATCATTGCCAAAATCAGCCGCGCCGATCGTCCAGCGCTTCTCTGCCGGCGCTGCCGGCTGCGGGGTTGGCGCCGGCTCGCTCGGCGGCTTACCCCCCCCCCTTGGGCCGGGTCGGCGGGCGCGGCTGCCGGGCGCGCGGCCTGGGAACAGGCCATCAGCGCCGCGATGCCGGCGGCCAGCAACAGCGATACCAGCGATCTCTTACCCACCAAGATTCCCCTCCTGCCTGCGGTTGGCCGGTTGGCCGGCTCTAACCTAACTTGCGGTTCATCGTAGCACGTGCCGGCGGTCTCCTGCTTGAGCCGGCCCTGACACCGCCTGTCACGGCTCTTCGGCCGGGCGCCGCAGCACGATGCGGTCCTCCTCCAGCTCCACCTGCAGGCGGTCGCGGCCCTCCACTCCCAGGGCGCGCAGGTAGTCGCCCGGCACCTGCAGGCGCCCGGCGCGGTCCACCACCGCCAGCTCCTGATGGCTCTCCGCCTCTTCCATGTGGGCGGCCAGGTGGGCCAGCTCGCTGACGTAGGTGCCGCGGCGGATGAACTCGCTGCTGGTGCGCCCGTCGCGGATCGCCACCACCCGGTCCACCGCCTGGGCGACGCGCCGGTCATGGGTAACGATCACCACCGTGACGCCCAACTCGCGGTTGACCTTGCGCAGCGCTTCCAGCACCCCCGCCGCGGTGCGCCCGTCGACGCTGCCGGTGGGCTCGTCGGCGAGCACCAGCGGCGGTTGGTTGGCCAGCGCGATGGCAATGGCCACCCGCTGCTGCTCGCCGCCGGAGAGCTGGCCGGGCCGGCTGCGCAGGCGATGCGACATGCCCACCAGATGCAGCAGCTCCTGCGCCCGCCGGCGCCGCTCGGGGCGGCCGGTGAGCAACATCGGCACCTCCACGTTCTGGACCGCGGAGAGGTAGGGAATCAGGTTGCGGGCGCTGTTCTGCCACACGAAGCCCACCTTCTCGCGCCGGTAGCGGATCAACTCGGCGCGCGACAGCGCCAGCAGGTCGCGCCCGGCCACGGTGATCTTCCCGGCCGAGGGCAGGTCCAGGCCGCCGATTACGTTGAGCAGCGTCGACTTGCCGCTGCCGCTGTTGCCGATGATCGCCATCAGCTCGGCGTCGGCCACCTCCAGATCGAGGCCCTGCAACGCGATCACCTCGAACTCCTTGCTCTTGTAGATGCGTACCAGGTTCTCGCAGCTGATCACGCGCGCTCCCGCGGTTCGACCACGCGGCCATCTTCCAACTGAACCACGTGATCGGCGACCTCGATGATGTAGGGATCGTGACTGCTCATCACCACGGTCACGCCCTGTTCGCGCACCAGCCGGCGCACCAGTCCGATCACCTGCAGGCCGGTATGGGTGTCCAGTTCCGCGGTCGGCTCGTCGGCGAACAGCAGCGCCGGTTCGTGGGCGATGGCGCGGGCGATGGCCACCCGCTGCTGCTCGCCGCCCGACAGCTCGCCCGGGCGGTGGTGCAGGCGCCCGCGCAGCCCCACCAGCGAGAGGCAATGCCGGGCGCGCGCCTCCCGGCGCGCGTCGTCGTAGCCGGCCACGCGCAGCGCGAAGTCGACGTTCTCGAACGCCGACATCACCCCGATCAGCGCTACCGACTGGAACACGAATCCCATGCGCCGCCGCCGCAGCTCGTCCCGCTCGCCCTCGTTCAGCGTCACGATGTCGCGCTCCTCGAACTCCACCCGGCCACTGCTGGGGTAGTCGAGCGCCCCGAGGATGTTGATCAGCGTGGTCTTGCCGGAGCCGGACGGCCCCTGCAGGATGGTGAGCCGCGCGCGCGGCACGCGCACGCTCACCTGCTGCAGCGCGTACACGGTGGCGCCGCCGGCGCGGAAGGCGCGGTTCAGATCGGCCGCGGCCAGCACGAACGGCGCCGCCGAACCGGCCGCGCGCCGCTCCGGGAACCGCGCGGCGCTGCCGGGGTAGCCGCTCACGGCGCTCACTCCTCCCCCAGCTTGAGGGCCTGGTGGATGTCCAGGCGCGCCAGCAAGGTGCGGAACAGCGCGGCGCCGAGCAGCAGCAGCACGCCGGCCACCACGTAGATGCGCAGCAGGTCGGCGGCCTCGCTGGCGACCCGGAACGGCGGCACCTGGTCGGCGGCGGAGTACACCACCTGCAGCAGCGGCACGTACAGCAGCGCCGCGGCGCGCCCGATCGCCACCCCGGCGGCGATGGCGGCGCCGGTGATCAGGAGCTGCTCCACCACCAGCATCCCCAATACCCGCCGGCTCGACATGCCGATCGCGCGCAGCACCCCGAACTGCAGCATGCGCGCGCGCAGGGTCAGCACCCAGTACATCGTGAATCCCACCACGCTGATCAGCATCGCCACCGAAAAGCCGAGGGTCAGCACCCCGTTGGTGCCTTGCAGCAAGGGATCGTTCTTGGCCTCGATTACCTGTTGCGAGGCGTCCGTCAGGCTGACGATGTCCAGTTCGCGTTCGTCGATGGCGGCGTAGATCTCCGCGCTGGAGCTGCGTGGCTCCCGCCTGGCCCAGATTTCGTACGGCTCGATCGCCATCTTGGCGTGGATGTAGTTGAAGTTGGCCACCACCAGCCGCGGCGTGGAGCGGCCGCCGACCGGCATGAACGTCGGCCAGTAGTCGACGAAGCCGTATACCACGCCGTCCACCACGTCCTGGCCCGACCAGGTGACGAGGATGGTGTCGCCGAGCTTGAGGTCGAATTCGGCGGCCACCGAGGTGGACAGCAGCATTGCCTTGGGGTCGTGGGTGAGCCGGTTCAGGTAGTGGAACCAGTGCACCGGCAGCAGGTCGGAGCGAAACCACGCCACTTCCCCGAACTCCCCGGGCACCACCGCCAGCAGCTCCGCCATGGTGCGCCGGTTGCCTGGCAGCGACACCTGGGCGCGCGGCTGGCGCATGACCCGGGTGGTGGACGCCACGCCCGGAAGCTGGGTAAACGGCTGATAGGGGGGCTCGCGGTACTGCACCGCGGTGGAGGAAGTGGAGGCGCCGGGTCCCGCCGGCCCGCCGCCGCCGACCGGGTCGCCGGTGGCGGCCGGGGCGTCGCTGGGAAAGTAGGGCCGCAGGGTGAGGTCGGCGCCGGCGGCGTAGTAGATGCGCTCCTCGATGTTGCGGTTGACGGTGCGCGCGGCGCTGCTGTTGTAGATGCCGAGCGCCAGGGTGAGGATCAGGAACACCATCAGGAACTGTTCGTGGCCGCGCGCCCGCGCCACCTGAATGAAGGCCGCGTAGAAGGGCGGCGACCAGCGCCGCCGGGCGGCGCGGAACAGCGCCTGCACCAGCACCGGAAAGACGCGCAGCGCCAGCATGCCGCAGCCGAGGATGAACACCACCGAGGTGAGGAACAGCAGCGGGTCCAGCGGCAGATCGGAGCCGGTGGCGGCGGTGAGCAGCAGGATCTCGCGCCGCTGCCGGAACTGCACCAGCCCGTAGACGGCGATGGCGATCAGCACCAGGTCCAGGTAGTAGCGCCGCCAGAAGGTGTAGCGCCGCGCCCGGGCGCCGCGCCCGCGCAGCTCGACGATGGAGGTGCGCGCGGCGCGGGTGGCCGGCAGCAGGGTGGCGAGCAGGAAGATGCCCGCCCCGGCGAGCGCGAACCAGTAGGCGCGCAGGTTGATGCCGGCGCGCAGCGAGGTGCGGCCGACGAATTCCAGAAACCCGTTGGCGGCGCCCAGGAAGCGCACGATCACCAGCGCCAGCGGCGGTCCCAGCGCCAGCGCGGCGCCGCCGAGCAGCAGGCTCTGCACCAAGTAGACGGTGAACAACTGCGAGCCGGCCGCGCCGCGGCTCTCCAGCACCGCGATCTCGGCCAGGTCCCCCTCCACGATGAGCTGCGACACCATGTACATGAAGAACGCCAGCACCAGCACGATCGGCACGTGCAGGAACGCCAGGGTGAGCTTCAGAATCGCGGCGCGCCGGTTGTAGTCGTCCAGCAGCTTGGCGATGCCGAAGTCCAGTTCCACGCGCCGGTCGGCGGAGGCGCGCAGGTACTCGTCGTAGCGGCGCAGCAGGTTGGGTACGTTGGCCAGGGTGATCTGGTGGTAGTCGAGCGCAAAGTGCCAGGAGCCCATGGTCAGGTTACGGGTCGGCCGGTAGAGGAAGTCGCGCAGAAAGGTGTCGTAGTCGATGAGGAAGCTTTCGCCCAGCGAGCTGAAGCGCTGGAACCAGAACAGATCGCCGGCATCCCGCTTGGTGAACACGCCGACCACCTTGACCTGCAGGCGCGGTTCTTCGGCCAGCAGGTCGTGCAGCAGGTAGGTGCGGTCCAGAATCAGCTCCAGCTCCTGCATCGCTTCGCCGGTGACGATCGCCTCGTAGACGCCGTCCACCGGCTCCGGGCGGAACATGCGCCCGTGGGTGATGGTGACGTGCGCCTCCAGGTCGCGCAGCGCCTCCACCCGGCTGAACTTCTTGACGGTCTCCTGGCGCCGCTCTTCCGGCTGCGGGCGCTCGTCGTACAGGTAGTCGAGGGTGATGCGCTTCATGGAGGCCGCTATCGGCACCCCCAGGTTCGGCACCAGCGTGGTGAGGATCTCCTGCTCCAGGGCATCGTGGAACGGCGCCTTGGCCTCCGGCTGCTCCACCAGCCGGTAGAAGTTGTAGCTGGCCGCGGTGGTGCCGGGATAGCGCCCGGTGCGCTCCTGGTAGCGTTCCAGGTCGCGGGTCAGCAGGCGCTGCAGCACGCCGTCGGTGTAGATCGGGATGCTGGCCAGCAGCGCGACCGACAGCACCGAGCCGGCCAGGAGGGCCAGCACCAACCAGCGGTTGCTGGCCATCTTGCGCAGCACCAGGACTAGCGTACGACCACCTCCTCGCCGACTTCCAGCCCGGCGGCCACCTCCACCTGGGTGGGAGTCTGGATGCCCACCTCGACGTTGCGCTCCTCGCGCAGCCCGTCGGCGAGCACGTATACGAAGCGCCGCCCCAGGTAGGTCTGCACCAAGTTGCGCGGCAGCACGATCACTCCCTCGCGCCGCGCGCGGATCAGCACTACGCTGGCGGTGTCTCCCTTCTCCACCTCCGGCGGCAGCTCGGACACCCGCATCAGGACCATCTCGCGCATCTCCTCCGGGGCGTCGCGCGGCACGTTGAGGGGCGTCATCACCACTTCGCCGGAAAACTTCTCGCCGCGCACGTCCGCGGTGACTTCGGCGCCGAGCGCGAACTCGGAGCGCTTCGGACCGCTGTAGCTGAGCAGAATCTCGCTCGGGTCGGCGATCTGGACGACGGTGCGGAACGCCTCCACCGACTCGCCCTCGCTCAGCGGGGCGATGTACACCACTTCGCCCGCCACCGGGGCGCGCAGTTGCGACTTGGCCAGTTCCTCCCGGAGCTGGCGCAGGCTCAACCGCGCCAGCTCGACGTCCAGCTCGGCGTTCTCGAGCGTGAGGCGGTCGGCGTTGCCGGCGGTGACGCGCTCGGCGGCGATCTCCGCCTTGCGCACCCTGATCTCCTGGCGGCGCACGTCGAGCCGCAGCCGGTCGGTGTCCAGCTCGGCGACGAGTTGCCCCGGCGTCACTTCGTCGCCGTAGCGCACGTAGATGCCGCGCAGTGGCCCGCTGCGAAAGCGGAACTTCAGGGAGTGTTGGCTGGGATAGATGAACACCCCGCCCACCGTCACCTTGTCCTCGATCACCCCCGCGCGCGCGGTCTCGGTGCGGTAGCGGATCTCGGGCGTCTCCAGCAGCGGCGGGGCCAGCACGCTCTCCTCCTGGGGCAGCAGGAAGCAGCCGCCGAACAGACCGGCCAGCACCGCCGGCAGCAGGCCGCCGGCGGCGCGCGCCAAGCCGGGCTGGCGCCGCGCCCGCGCCAAGCTCACGTTACCGGCGCCGGAGCGGCGGGCTCGCCGGCCGCGGCGGCGCCGTAGAGAAAGCAGGCCGCGGCCCGATCCGGGTCGGTGCGCTGCAGCGCGGGCTCCCGCGCGGCGCACTGCGCCATCACCTGCGGGCAGCGGTCGGCAAACTTGCAGCCGCCGCCGGCATGGCGCAGCACCACGCTGTCGGCCGGGGCGGTCTCGACGTTTTCGCCCCACTTGAGATTGGGATCCGCCTGCGGAATCGAGTCCACCAGCAGCCTGGTGTAGGGGTGCTTCGGGTCGCCGATCACCTTGCCCACTTCCCCGGTCTCGGCCACCGAGCCCTGATACAGCACCAGGATGTCGTCGGCAATCTGGAACGCGGTGGTCAGGTCGTGGGTGATGTAGAGGATGGCGATGCCCAGTTCCCGGTTCAGCTTGCGGATGCTCTCCAGGATCGTGGCGCGCAGCGACGCATCCACCATCGAGACCGGCTCGTCGGCGACGATCACGCTCGGCTTGAGCAGCAGCGCCCGGGCCACCATCACCCGCTGCCGCTGGCCGCCGCTGAGCTGGTGGGGAAACCGGCCCAGGGTTTCCTCCGGGCGCAAGCCGACCGTCTCCAACGCTTCCATGATCAACTCGCGCGCGTGCCCCCGCGATTCGGCCAGATGGAAGTTGTGCACCGGGGTGTTGAGCACGTGGTCGACCCGGTAGAACGGGTTGTACACCTCGAAGGGGTCCTGAAACACCGGTTGGATCTCGCGCCGGAACTCCTTGCGCTGCTCCCGGCTCATGGCGCCGACGTCGCGCCCGCGATAGCGCACCCGGCCGCGGGTAGGCCCGATGAGGCCCAGCAACAACCGCGCCAGGGTGGTCTTGCCGCTGCCGCTCTCGCCGGCGATCGCGGTGATGCGCGGCGGATCCGCCGGTACCTCGAACGACAGGTTGTCCACCGCGGTGACCGTGGTCTTGTCGAACATGCGCCCGCCGAACACCTTGGTGACCTGATCCAGATCCAGCAGCGGAGCCGCGGCGCGCGCGGCGCTCACTGCGGCGCCCCGGCGGCGGCAGCCCGGGGGTCGTACAGGTGGCAGCGCGTCCAGCGTTCCGGCCGCACCTCTTCGTAGCGCGGCACCGCGGCGCGGCAGTGGGCCATGGCCGACGGGCAGCGCGGATGGAACACGCAGCCGTCGGGCAGCTCCAGCAGGCGCGGCGGCAGGCCCGGAATCCCCACCAGATCGCGCTTCGCCCGCAACGTCGGCAGGCTCTCGATCAGCAACCTGGTGTAGGGGTGCAGCGGCGCGGCGAACACCTCCGGCACCGGGCCGCACTCCACCAGCTCGCCGGCGTACATCACCCCGATGCGGTCGGCGAACTGGGCCATGAGCCCCATGTCGTGGCCTACCAGAATGACCGCTGCGTGCAACCCTTCCTGCAGCCGCCCCAGGGTGTCCATGATCTGCCGCTGCACCACCACGTCCAGGGCGCTGGTGGGTTCGTCGGCCAGAATCACCTTGGGACCGAGCGCGGTGGCGATTGCCAGCGCTACCCGCTGCTTCATGCCGCCGCTCAGCTCGTGGGCGTACATCATCGCCACGTTGCGCTGCAGCCCGACGCTCTCCAGCAGCTCGTACACCCGCGGCAGATGCGACGCGCGGTCCGCGGCGCCGCCGTGATCGACCAAGCCGTCGATGATCTGGTCGCGCACCCGCAGCACCGGGTTGAGGGAGTTCATCGCGCCCTGCGGCACCAGCGCCAGCTCGGCCAGCCGCACCCCGCGCATCTGCTCCTCGTCGAGCGCCAGCACGTCGCGCCCGTCCAGGTGCACGCTGCCGCCGGCGACGTGGCCCGGCGGCTTGGTGAGCCGCATCAGCGCCATCGCCATGGTGGTCTTGCCCGAGCCCGACTCGCCCACCAGCCCCAGCCGCTCACCCGGCGCCAAGTCGAAGGTTACCCCGTCCACCGCCTTCACTACCCCGGCCGGCGTGTCGTAGTAGACCTTGAGGTCGCGCACTTCCAGGACCGGCCGCCTCGGCTGCGCGCCGCGGCCGGCATCCGCGGCGTTGCTCATACGCGCTTCCTCAGGCGCGGGTTGGCCACTTCGTCCAGGCCGGCGGTGATCATGAACAGCCCCACGAACAGGAGCACGATCACCACGATCGGCGGCATCAGCCACCACCACCAGCCGTGCAGGATCGACGAGTACCAGATGTTCCAGTAGATGGTCATGCCGATCGTCGGCGAGTCCAACGGCCCCAGCCCCAGCGCCTCCAGCCCGATGGAGGAGAGAATTGCGGAGGCCACCGCGCTGACGAAGCTGGCGGCGATGTAGGGCGCCAGGTTGGGCATCATCTCCTGGAAGATGATGCCTACCGGTCCGGTGCCGGAGAGCTTGGCGACCTGGACGTAGGATTTCTCGCGCATTACCAGTACTTGCGAGCGAATGGTGCGCGCCGGCCAGCGCCAGGCGAGCACCGCTACCGCCAGCGCCATCTGGTCCACCGTGAGGCCGCCGCGCGGCACCGACACGGCGATCAGCACCAGCACCAGCAACTGCGGTACGGTCAGCATCACGTCGGTGCCGGTGCGGATCAGTTCGTCCAGCCAGCCGCCGCTGTACGCCGCCACGAACGCCAGCACCATGCCGAGTCCGATGCCGATCATGCCGGCGATCAGCCCGATGCGCAGGGTGAGCGGCGTGCCGACGATGATCACCGCCAGGATGTCGCGGCCCTGTCGATCGGTGCCCAGCGGGAATTCGCCGTCCGGCGCCCGGTTGGCGGGCACCGAGAGCGCTTCCACGCGCGACACGTCGTAGAACAGGTGGCCCCAGATCACGAACAGGCCCAGGGCCAGGAGGATGAGGATGCCTACCCCCAGCGTGGGATTGCGCCGCAGGTAGCGGGCGAACGCCAGGGCGCCGCGCGCAACGCGCGTCGCCGGCTCGCGGCGGTCGGCGAAGGAGCGGGCGCCGGCGGCTGCCACGTCAGGCATGTCCGTACTGGATGCGCGGGTCTATCAGCGGATAGAACAGGTCGATGAGCAGCGTGGCCAGCGCGATCGAGAAGATGATCACGAACACCACTCCGTTGAGCACGAAGAAGTCGTTCTGGATGATCGACTGCACCAGCAGGCCGCCGATCCCGGGATAGGAGAACACCACCTCCACCAGCACGATCTGGGACACGATGGTGCCCAGGGAAAGCGCCAGACTGGTGGTCTGCGGCAGCAGGGTGTTGCGCAGCCCGTAGCGAAAGAAGATGCGCCGCCAGCGCAGGCCCTTGGCTTCCGCCTGCAGCATGTAGTCTTCGCCCTGCATCGTGACCATCATGCCGCGCATCGACAGCGACCAGAACCCGACCTGCGCCAGGACCATGGAGAGGGCGGGGAGCACCGCGTGATGGGCCACGTCGAGCAGGAATCCGAGGGAGCGCCAGTTGGGGAAGGTGGCGACCGTGTAGCCCCCGAACAGCGGGAACCACTTGGCCTGGAACGCGAGCAGAAACAGCAGCACCAGGCCGAGCAGGTAGTAGGGCACCGCGGACAGCGTCAGCAGCGGCATGAACACGTACTGCAGGGAAGCCGGCGAGCGCGGCCAGCCGAGCAGCGCCCCCAGCAGCGTGCCGAGCAGGAAGGCGAACAGCACCGCCATGCCGCCCAGGACGATGGTCCACGGCAGCGTCTCGCCGATCAGTTCCCAGGCGGTCTTGGGGAAGTTGGTGATCGACTGGCCGAAGTCCAGGCGGACGATGTCGGCAAGATAGTTGAAGTATTGCACCGTGAGCGGCTTGTCGAGGCCGAAGCGCTGCTCATAGTGGGCGACCATCGCTTCCAGGCCGGCCTGCAGATAGCCGCCTCGGGTCGCTTCTTCGAGCAGCTTCTCCCGCACCGGGTTCTGGCCGGAGATGCGGGGCAGAAAGAAGATGCCGGTGACCGCGAGAATCAGCGTGACGATGAAGATGACTACGCGCTTGACGACGTAGCTTGGCTGCACGTGAACTCCCTTTGCCGAATGGCGGGCCGCGGCGCCGCGCCGGCGCCCGGCGTCTTGTGGCCCGGCTCCGCTCCGCCGGGCGCGTTGCGCAACGTACCGGGGCCGGCGCGGCGGCGTCAAGCCGGCGCCGCCGCGCGCGTCCGCCCGCCGGGCCCAAGTTTGACGGTGTGGTACCCGGGGAGGTATCCTGTACTTTGCGCTAAACCCAAAAGCTTAAGGAGGAACCATGCGCACTACTGTGCTTCGTACCGTGATCGCGGGCCTGCTCGCGCTGCTGCTGGCCGGGCCGGCGTTCGCCAGCGCCGAGATGGAGGGGGGCGGCGTCAGCGACGTACCCCGGGAACGGCAGCTACGGTTGTTCTGGGGTGGCTCCGGCGGGGTGGGCGCCGCCGGCCGCTATACCGACCACCAGCTCTGGAATCCCTACAACCCCGGTACCAGTCACCAGAACGGCCCCGGCCTGTTCGCCGAGCCGTTGGCCTTCTACAGCGCCTTCGCCGATCAGATGATCCCGTGGTTGGCCGAGAGTTGGGAGTACAACAGCGACCATACCGAGCTCACCATCAACACGCGAAGGGGAGTGACCTGGAGCGACGGCGAGCCGTTCGGCGCCAAGGACGTCGCCTACACCCTGCAGACCCTGTTGGAGATCGGCCCGGCGGTGCGTTGGGGCACCGACGTGCAGGCCGCGGTGCGGTCCGTGCAACTGGTCAGCGATGACCAGGTACTGGTGCGGTTCAAGGGTCCGCGGCCGAAGTTCCTCTACTTCATGAGCTACAAGTTCGACATCGGCGTGTACGTCGTGCCGCAGCACATCTTCGAGGGCCAGGACTGGGCCAGCTTCAGCCACTTCGACCTGGAGCAGGGATGGCCGGTCACCACCGGGCCGTGGCGGGTAGTCGCCACCTCGCCGGAGCAGAAGGTGATCGACCGCGCCGACAGTTGGTGGGCGGTGGAGCAGGGGCTGGTACCGCGCCTGCCGGAGGTGGAGCGCATCGTCTACATCCCCAATCCGGGCGAAACGCAGATGGCCCAGGGCTTCATCGCCAACTCGGTGGACGCCAGTCTGGACATGCGGCCGGCGACCATCCAGGAGGTGATCGCCCAGAACCCGAACGTGATCACCCATGCCGGGCGCCAGCTTCCGTTCGGCTACGTGGACTGGTGGCCGATCTCGTTGTTCTTCAACACCAAGAACTACCCGTTCGACAACCCCGACGTGCGCTGGGCGCTCAGCTACTTCATCGATCGCGACGAGCTGATCGAAGTCGGCTACGGCGGCGCCGGCACCGCCTACCCGCTGCCGCTGCCCTCCTACAAGCCGCTGCTGCCCTACCGGGCGGCGATCGACGATCTGCTCAGCGAGCTGGACCCGCTGGAGTACAGCCCGGAGAAGGGCGAACGACGGCTGCGCGCCGCCGGCTTCGAGCGCGACGGCGAGGGAGTGTGGCGCGACACCGACGGCAACGCCATCACCTGCGACATTCTGGGCTTCGGCATCTTCTCGGACATCGGTCCGGTGTTGGCGGCGCAGCTCAAGCAGCACGGCATTCCGGCTACGTTCGCCACGCCGCCGGACGCCGGCGACCGCCAGAACTCCGGGGACTTCTCCTGCGCCATGCGCGGCCACGGCGGCAGCGTGCGCGATCCCTACTTCACGATGAAGCTGTACCAGTCTGCGAGCTCGCAGATCCCCGGCGGTCACCAAGTGAACTTCTACCAGTGGGAGAACGCGGACTACGACGCCATCACCGATCAGGTAGCGGCAACCGGTATGGACGATACCCAGCGGCTGCTGCAACTCTGGCGCGAGGCGATGGAGATCTGGCTGCCGGAACTGCCCGACGTCCAGCTCGTGGAGTGGTATCACCGCATCCCGATGAACACCACCTACTGGGAGAACTGGCCGACGGCGCAGAATCCCTACGTCAACGGCGCCTTCTGGCACCTCACCTTCCAGCTCATCCTGAACGAGCTGGAAGCGGTCCAGTAAGTAAACCGCAACGGTGGACTGCGCCGCGCCGGTCGAGCCCCCCGCCGGCCTCTCCTTCGGGGGCGCCGGCGCGGCGCAAGCCGCGGCCCGCAGGCAGCGCGGGCCGCGGCCGCCATGCGGATAGCCGAACTCAGGGAGCAGGAGCGCGGCAGGCAGTGGCGGGTACGCGCGCGGCGGCGCCTGATGATGCGGCTCAGCGCCGCCTACGGCGCGGCGCTCGCGGTGGCGGGGCTCTACGTGAGCCTCCCGGCGCGGCTGGCCGAGCAGATCGACCGCCACGACTTCGTTCTGCAGCGGCCCGCCTGGTGGCCGTTCCTGCGCTCCGCGGCGGGCGCGGCCCTGGCCGGCGGCGTGCTGGGGGGCGTACTGGTGTTGCTGATCAGCGGCGGCCCGCGGCCGCGCTACCTGGCGGCGCGCTGGCTGCTGACCGGCGCCGTGTTCGGTCTCGCGGTCCCGTTCCTGACCTGGGCGTTGCTGCCGCCGGTGGGTAACGTGATCGACTTGGCGGCCGGACGGCTGGCGTTCCCGGACTTCCTGCCGCGGCTTGGCGAAAACCTGGTGGACACGCTGCGCTTTTCTTCGGTGAACGGCATTTTGAGCCTGTACGTGGGTCTGGTGAGCGGCGCGCTGCTGGCCGCCGGCGGGGCGCTCATGGAGGCGCTGAGCGCCGGCGGCGAGGTCGTTGCGTTGCGCCCGCCGCTGGCAGCATGCGCCGCGCTCACGTTCGGCATCTGCCTGGCGGTGTTCTTCGGACCGTTCGCGTGGTTCGAGAGCCTGGTGTACGGCCTGGGCACCCGCATGCCATGAGGCGCGCGGTGAGGTCATCCGGCGGCCGGCGCGGGCGGGACGTGTGCTGCGCGCTGCTGATCGGGTTGGGCGCGTGGTACGGGGCGGCGCAGCAGCCCGCCGCGGACAGCGCCGCCGCGGGAGCGGCATTCGAGGTGCAGCCGTTTGCTACCAGCGCGCGCGCCATCGCCCTGACCTGGGACGGCGAGCATCTGTGGGCCGCCCGCTACGACGACGGCAGCGTCGCCAAGCTGGCGACCGATGGCACCGAGCTGGAAGTGGTGCCGGTAGCGCCGACGCCGATCGAGCTGGCCTTCGATGGCGAGTACGTGTGGGTGAGCCACTTCGAGGAGCCGGCGGTGACCAAGCTGAGCCGCGACGGGCGCGAGCTTGGCCGCTTCGCCACCGGCGAGTCTCCGGGCGGCATGCACTTCGTGGGCGGCGGCATGTGGGTAGCCAACGGCATGTCCCACTCGCTGCACTTCCTGCGCCGTAGCGACGGTATGCTGCTCGCCGAGGTGGCGGTGGATGCCGGCCCGTTCGCGGTGGTCTCCGACGGCGTCCACCTGTGGGTGGCAAGCTACTTCGCCGATACCATCAGCAAGTTCGCTCCCAACGGTACCTTGGTGGGAGTCTGGCCGACCGCGCCCGATCCGGTGGCGCTGGCGTTCGACGGGGAACATCTGTGGGTGGTCTCGGTGGACGACGACGCGCTGATCAAGATGCGCACCAACGGCGAGGTGGTGGGGCGGTTCCGGGTGCCCGACGGCCCGCGCGACGTGCTGTTCGACGGTACTCACCTGTGGGTGTCCAGCTTCGATGCCAAGACGGTTTCCAAGCTCACCCCGGAGGGCGAGATAGTCGGCGCGGTCCTGGTCGGCAATGGGCCATGGGCGCTGGCCAGCGACGGCCGCCATCTCTGGGTGGCGGACGCGACTACGCCGGTAATCTCCAGACTGGGACCGCTCGCCGCGGCGATGCCGGTGACGCCGCGGCTGGTACCCGCAGAGCCGCCGCCGCTGCCGGCTGACCTGCCCGGCATTGCGTACGACGGCCACCATCTGTGGGTGGCGGATCCGCGCGGCAACAAGGTCGACATACTGGGCCCGAACCGGTTGCTTGGCTCGCTGACCGTCGGCGCCGCGCCGGTGGCGATCGCGCAAGTCGGCGAGACCACCTGGGTGGCCAACGCCGGCGACGGAACCGTGTCCCGAATCGCCGGCGCCGGCGAGCGGGTCGACGCGTTTCCGGTAGCGGGAGAGCCGCGCGCCCTGCTGCCGCTGGGCGACTCGGTGTGGGTGGCGGACGCCGCGGGCGACCGGCTGATCCGCCTGGCGGCGGACGGCGCGCAGCGCGAAGAGGTGGCGGTAGGGCGCCGCCCCTCCGCCCTGCTGGCCGTGGCCGGCGACTTGTGGGTGGCGAATCGCGACGACGCGACGCTGTCGGTCGTTACCCCCGGCGCCGGGGTACGCGCCACCATACCGGCGGCGCCGAGCCCGGTGGCCCTGGCCACCGATCAGCAGCACGTGTGGGTGGCCCACCGTGACGCCGCCGCAGTCAGCAAGCTGACCCTGGACGGGGAGGAAGTGGCCCGCTACCGCGTGGGCGAGCAGCCGGTCGCCCTCGTCTATACCGACTTCCACGGCGACGGCCACGTCTGGGTGGCCAACCTGGGCGACGACACGGTCATGAAGATGACCCGCGGCGGCATGCGCCTGGCGGTGGTGCGCACCGGCGACGCGCCGGCCGCGCTGGCGGTGGCCGGAGACAACCTGGTGGTGGTGAACGCCGGCTCGCAGACCCTGACCCGCATCCCGCTGGCCACCGGCGGCGCCACGATGTAAGGAGCGCCGCCCCGCCGGCCGTGGACGGTTGCTACATCCCCCACACGGTAATCGGAGCGCCGTCCGGCGGCGCGGCGCGGTGATACATCTCCCGGTATATCGGGTTGGCGATGCGTAACGGTCCGCCCGCTACCAGGCCGAGGTCGCGTACGTACTGCAAGTCGTCGTCGGCGATCGTGCCGGGGTCGCGGATACCGCTGAGCAGTGGCTCGATCACGCTGCGCACGCGCGCTTCCCGGAGCTTGTCGGTAAGCTGGTCAAGGTGGGTGTCGCGGCGCAGGATCAATTGCTCGCCGGCGGCGCGGATGGCAGCGGCGGCAATCGGCTGGCCGCGGTCCTGCCCGGCCCGGTCTTCGAAGCACGCCTGGTAGGCGAGCGCGTTCACCAGCCACGGCTGCCCCTGCGTCAGCTCCCAGACCTGATCCAGCGCTTCCCCGGTCCATTGCTGCCCGGTCTCCGCAGTGTGCTGGGACAGCAGCTCGCGTACCTCGGGCGGCGTGAAGTCGCCCAGACGCAACGACCTTGCCTTGACGTTGAAGGCGCTGCCGCCGGTGATGACGGCGTTTTCGCTGCTGGAGCGGATGCGGTAGTCGCGCACGTCGCGCACCCCGCACAGGATCACGCTCTGCGGGAAGTGCCGCGGGCGCCGGGCGTAGCCGGTGCGCAGTTGGCGCAGCACTGCGATCAGGGTGTCGCCGACCAGCGCGTCGATCTCGTCGATCAGCAGCACCAGCGGCTTGTGGTCGGCCGCCGCCCAGCGGCCCAGCACCTCGCGCAGGCAGTTGTGCGGCCCGGCGCGTTCCAGCGCCTCCGGCCAGATCTGCGCCGGGAACGGGTCGTCCAGGACGATGCGCGCCTCGCCGGCCAGTTCGTTGAGGATGGCGCGCATGGCGGCGCCGACGTCTTCGCGCGCGGACTGGCCGCTCTCGACGTTGACGTAGAGGCAGCGGTAGGCGCCGCCGGCGTTCAGCTCGTCGGTGAGCGCCAGCAGGGCGGAGGTCTTGCCGGTCTGGCGCGGCGCGTGCAGCACAAAGTAGCGTTTCTCCCGGATCAGCCGCAACACGGTGTCCGAATCGAGCCGCGGCAGCGGCGGGAGGTGGTAGTGATCCTGCGGGATGATCGGCCCGGCGGTGGTGAAGAAGCGCATTCCTCTTCTTGAGTCTTGCACGTCGCGGGTCGTTGTCAACAGCAGGGGGAAGGAAGGAAGAATGAGGCGCCGGAGCGGTGGGGGGGCGGCGTAGCGGAAGGGGCGGCTTTGCGGTTACCCTGCGGCGCATGATCCACGGAGCTGATCACGTCGCGTTGAGCGTCGCCGATCTCGACCGCTCGATCGGGTTCTACTCGGAGCTGTTCGGGTTCGAGGTGCGGCGCCGGCTGGCGGCGGATCCCGAGCTGCCCCTCGGGCGGGTGATCGGCGTCGCGGGCGCGGCGGCCGACATCGCCCATCTGTATCTCGGCGAGTTCATGCTGGAACTGTTCCGCTACCGGACCCCTGAAGGGCGGGCGCCGGCGGCCGACCGCTCCCAGGCGGATCACGGCTACATTCACTTCGGCCTGCGCGTGAGCGACATTCACGGCGAGGCGGCGCGCCTGCAGGCCGCCGGGGTGCGCTTGCTGAGCGCTCCGGTGGAGTTCCGGCCCGGCGTGTGGGTGGTGTATTTCCAAGGCCCGGACGGCGAGGTGGTGGAGTTGCGGCAGGTGCCGGACGCCCTGCGCTGAAGAAGGAGGTGGACGCGGTGAGCAGCGAACAGGAGGCCGGCGGGCGCGCCCCGGTAGCCGTGGTTACCGGCGCCGCGCGCGGCATCGGCCGCGCGATCTGTCTGGCGCTGGCGCGGGACGGCGCCGACGTGGTGGTGAGCGACATCGACCTGGCCGCGGCGCAGGACACCGCGGCGCAGGTGACGGCCTGCGGCCGGCGCGGGGTGGCGCGGCGCACCGACGTGGCCTCCGAGGAGCAGGTCGCAGCGCTGATCGGGGACACGGCGCGCGCGCACGGCGGCCTCGACATCCTGGTGAACAATGCCGGCGTCATCGCCTTGTGTCCCATCCTGGAGCTGAGCGCGGCGCAGTGGGACCGCACCATGACCATCAACCTGCGCGGTACCTTCATCGCCTGCCGCGAAGCGTTGCGCGTCATGAGCGCTCAGGGCCGAGGCAAGATCGTCAACCTCGCCTCCCTGGCGGCCAAGATCGGCGGCTACGCGGCGCCGGCGGACTACGCCGCCTCCAAGGCCGGGGTCATCACCTTGACCAAGTCGCTGGCGCTGGCCGGCGCCGCCCGCGGCGTGAACGTGAACGCGGTGGCGCCCGGCCCCATCGACACCGACCTGACGCGCGCCTGGGGGGAGGAGGTGAACCGGGAATTCGCCGCCAACATTCCGTTCAAGCGCTACGGCACCGCGGCCGAGGTGGCCGAGGCGGTGGCCTTTCTGGCGTCCGACCGCGCCCGTTACATCACCGGCGAGATCATCGACGTCAACGGCGGCTTCTACATGGACTGATTAACGATGCAGCGCGAGCAACTCGAACTCCGATTCAACTGGCAGCAGTGGCGTTCCGAAGCCGGCGACTTGGCAGCGCTCCCCAAGCGCGTGGCCGCGCGCCTGCTGTTCGACGTGCTGTTGATCAACCGCTTCGAGCTGGCCCTGCTGGAGCTGAAGGGCAGCGGCGCGGTGTGGGGGCCGGTGCACACCAGCGTCGGCCAGGAGGCGACCGCGGCCGCGACCGTCGCCGCGCTGCGCCCGGCGGACAAGTTCGCCGCCACCTACCGCTCGCACCACCAGTTTCTGGCCAAGGCGCTGCAGTATCGGGTGCCGCCCGAATGGGACGCCGCCGCCGAGCCGCTGCCGGAGGCGGGGCTGGAGGTGGTGCGCCGCACCATGGCGGAGATCATGGGCCTGGCGCCCGGCTACTGCGGCGGGCGCGGCGGCTCGATGCACCTGCGCTACCCGGAGGCGGGGTTCCTCGGCTCCAACGCGATCGTCGGCGGCGGGGTGCCGCTGGCCGCCGGCGCGGCCTTCGCCGAGCGCCACGCCGGCAGCGGCAACGTGGTGCTGGCCTTCGTCGGCGACGGCGCGCTGCAGCAGGGCGCGCTGCACGAGGCGCTGAACATGGCCGGGCTGTGGCGCCTGCCGCTGATCTGCTTCGTGGAGAACAACCGCTACGCCGTGGCCACCGCGGTGCGGGAGTCATCGGCGGTGACCGATCTGTCGGTGCGCGCCGCGGCCTACGCCATGGACGGCTACCTGGTGGACGGCAGCGATCCCGCGGCCATCTATCAGGTGGTGCGCCACGCGGCGGGCGAGTTGCGCGCCGGCGGCCGCCCGGCGCTGATCGAGGCCAAGTGCTACCGCCGCTTTCACCACGCCGGGGACGTGCCCGGCAGCGCGTTTCGCTACCGCAGCCGCCAGGAGGAGGCGGAACACGCGCGCAAGGAGGTGACCCGGGTCCTCCCCGAGGCGCTGCAGCAGGCCGACCTCCTCAGCGCAGCCGAGGTGGAGCGGATCCACGGCAGCAGCGGCCAGGCGGTGGCCGCGGCAATGGAGGCCTGCGCCGTCCGGGAGGAGGGCGGGCGCTGGCGCGTGCGCGCCGAGTTGTGGCCGGAAGCGCGCAGCGCCGCGGACGGCATGCGCAGCGCGGGCGGTGAGTGGGCCGGCATCTCCTTCACCGCCTTCCGCGGCAGCGGCGGCAGCGGCGCTACCCGCGCGCTGGTCTACTCGGATGCGATCGCCGCGGTCACCGGCCGCTGGCTGGAGCGCGACCCGCGCGCCGTGGTGTTCGGCGAGGAGGTGGCAAACCTGGGCGGCGGCGCCTACGGCGCCACCAAGGGACTGGCGGCGCGCTTTCCCGGCCGCGTCGTCAACACGCCGATCTCCGAGGGCGGCTTTGCCGGCCTGGGGTTCGGCGCGGCGCAGCTCGGCATGCGCGTGGTGGTGGAGCTGATGTTCGCCGACTTCGCGCTGGTGGCCGCCGACCAGCTCTTCAACCAGATCAGCAAGGGGCGCCACATGTACGGCGACACCACCGAGGTGCCGCTGGTGGTGCGTACCCGCATCGGCACCGGCCTCGGCTACGGCGCGCAGCACTCGATGGATCCGGTGGGGCTGTACGGATTGTTTCCCGGCTTCCGGATCATCGCGCCGGCCACCTCGTACGACTACGTCGGGCTGTTCAACAGCGCCATGCAGTCGCTCGATCCGGTGGTGGTGCTGGAGCACCACGCGCTCTACACGCAATCCTTCCCGGCGCCGGAGACCGACCTGGACTACTTCCTGCCGCTGGGCCGGGCGGAGCTGGCCGCGCGGGGCGACGCTCTCACCATCGTTACCTACGGCCATCTGGTGGGGCGCTGCGTGGCGTTGGCCGAGCGGCTGCGGGCGCAGGGAGCGGCGCCCGACGTCATCGACCTGAAGACCCTGGACCACGTCGATCTGGACTACGCTGCCATCGGCGCCTCGCTGGCCAGGACCGGCGCCCTGCTGATCGTGGAGGAAGCCGCGCGGAGCCACGGCATCGCGGCCGCGGTCGCGGAGCAGGTGCAGAGCCGCTTCTTCGATGAGCTGGACGCCCCGGTCGCGGTGCTCACCTCGCTGGACATCTCGCCGCCGGTGTCGCGGGCGCTGGAACTGGCGACCCTGGTCAGCGACGAGCAGATCGTCGCCGCCGCGGCGGCGGTGGCGAACCGGACGTGGCAGCCGCCGGCCGCGAACGGCGCGGCGGAGGGCAGCGCTGTCCGGGGAGAGCGGGGATGGCAGTAGCGGCGCCGGCGGCCGCGGCGCGGTCGGGCATCGACCGGATCCTGCAGAATGTGCCGCTGCCGGCGCTGGCGCCGGTGCGGCAACGCTTCCCGGAGTCGCCGATCGACGATCTGCCGGCGGCGCTGGAGGCGGCGCTGGCGCGCGGCGGGCTGGCGCGGATGGTGCGCCCGGGCCAGCGGGTGGCGCTGGCGGTGGGCAGCCGCGGTCTGGCCAACCTGCCGGCCCTGGTGCGGTTGCTGGCGGCGGCGCTGCGCCGCTTGCAGGCCGAGCCGTTCGTGGTGCCGGCGATGGGCAGCCACGGCGGCGCCACCGCCGCCGGCCAGACCGAGCTGCTGCGCAAGATGGGCGTGACCGAGGCGGCCGTCGGGGCGCCGCTGCGCTCCTCGATGGAGGTCGTGCCGCTGGGCGAGGCGGCTCCCGGCCTCACCGCCTACTGCGACCGGCTGGCGGCCGCCGCGGACGCCACCCTGATCCTGGGCCGGGTAAAGCCCCACAGCTCGTTCCGCGCCCGCTACGAGAGCGGCCTGCTCAAGATGCTGGCGATCGGACTGGGCAAGCAGAAGGGCGCCGAGAGCTGTCATACGCGCGGCTTCGGCCAGCTCGCCGAACGCATCGCCGCGGTTGGCCGGACGGTGCTGGCGCGCGGCAACGTGGTCGGCGGCTTGGCGGTGGTGGAGAATGCGCGCCACCAGACCCACCACCTGGAACTGGTGCCGGCGGCCGCGATCCCGGAGCGCGAGCCGGCACTGCTGAAACTGGCCTGGGAGCTCTATCCGCGCCTGCCGTTCGACGAGCTGGACGTGCTGGTGATCGGCCGCATCGGCAAGGAGATCAGCGGCACCGGCCTGGACTGCAACGTGGTGGGCCGCTACACCACGCCGTTCGCCAGCGGCGGACCCGCCATCACCCGGCTGGTGGCGCTGGACACCACGCCGTTGACCGGCGGCAACGTCAACGGCATCGGCGTGGTCGACGTCACCACGCAGCGCGTATTCGACAAGCTCAGCTTCGCCGAGACCTATCCCAACGCCCTCACTTCCACCGCCACCGCGGCGGTCAAGATCCCCATGGTGATGGCCGACGACCGGCGCGCCATCCAGGCGGCCATCCGCACCAGCACGATTCCCGACCCGGGCGCGGTCCGGCTGGCCTGGATCCGCGACACCCTGGCGCTGGAGCGGCTGCAGGTGTCGGCCAACCTGGCCGCCGAGGTGGCCGCCCGCCCCGGCGTCGAAGTGACCGGCCGCGCGCAGCCGCTGCGCTTCTCCGCCGCCGGCCGCCTGACGCTGCCGGAGGGAGCGGTTGCCGGGTAGTATGCGGGCGGAAAGAAGGAGGCAACGGTAGTGCGCATCGTTCTGGGAACCATGACCTTTGGCCGGCGGATGGACTTGGCGGCCGCCGCCCGCGCGGTGGAGACGTTCGCCGCCGCCGGGAACGGCGCCGGCGAACTGGACACCGCGTTCATGTACGGCGGCGGCGAAACCGAGCGGATGCTGGGCGCGATCCTGGCGCAGCGGGGCCGGGAGGGCATTACGCTGGCCACCAAGGCGCATCCCGGCGCCGCCGCGGGGAGCCCCTCATTGCGCCCGGCGGAGGTGGAGCGGCAGCTCAGCGGCTCGCTGCAGCGGCTCGGGTGCGACGCGGTGGACCTGTTCTACCTGCACAGCCCCGACAACGACACGCCGCTGGAGCTGACCCTGGAGGCCTGCGCCCGCCTGCACGCCGCCGGCAAGTTCCGCCGCCTGGGGCTGAGCAACTACGCCGCCTGGCAGGTGGCCGACGCCCATCACCTGTGCCGGACCCGCGGCTGGCCGCTGCCGGAAGTGTACCAGGGCATGTACAACGCCGTGACCCGCGGCGTCGAGGCGGAGCTGCTGCCCTGCCTGCGCCACCTGGGCATCAGCTTCTACGCCTACAATCCGCTGGCGGGCGGCCTGCTGAGCGGGCGCTACGTCGGCGCCGCGGCGGTGCCCGGCAGCGGGCGGTTCCGCGAGCAGGCCAACTACGTGCCGCGCTACTGGAAGCGCTCCTACCTGATCGCCATGGAGGGCGTGCAGGCGGCGTGCGCCGCCGCCGGAGTCAGCATGACCGCGGCGGCGCTCGGCTGGCTGCGCCACCACGGCGGCCTGGACGCCGCCTGCGGCGACGCCGTCATCCTCGGCGCCAGCACGCTGCAACAGCTCGACGAGAACCTCGAGGCCTGCCGCGGCGGCCCATTGGACGCCGCCGCCGCGGCAGCGCTCGATGCCGCCTGGGAGACCTGCCGGCCCGACTGCCCTTCCTACTTCCGCACCTGAACGGTGAGCTGACCGGCTTTCGGCGCCGCTATTCGAACACGATGCGGTAGTCGAGCGCCCGGTCGAGCACCAGAATGCGCAGCAACGGGATGCGCAGCAGCACGCTGCCATCCTCCTGCAGCTCGCCGCCGCGCTGCTCCACGACGCGCCCTTCGACCCGGACCCGCACCGTCACCTCCGAGTCGAGGATCGCCGGCGGCCCTTCGTCGCCGAGCACGAACTGCATCATCTCCAGGTATTCCTCGTCGGTCACGTCCAGGTCGGGTTGCGGGCCGAGACTGATCACCAGCGGATGCTCCAGCACCGGAAACAGGGTCGTGAGCTGGTGATAGTTGTCGCTGTCCAGGTGCACGCTGAGCGTGCGGCGCGAGCCGCCGGTGAGGCTGATCAGCGGCGTCATGGCGTCGGGGCCGGACGCCGCGGGTGAGAACGCCGCCTGCAGGTCGTCGAAGGTCAAGCGCATTTCGAGCAGCTCCGGGGCGGACGAAACGATCCGCGCCGCCTCCACTCCGGGCCACTCGGCGATGGCCGCCTCCACCTCGGCGACGTCGAACAGCGGCGCGGAGGGATCGTCGGGCAGATCGACCTCTTCCGCGACCTCGGCCAAGGCAAGCAGGTAGTCGATGAACACCGGCTGCAGCTCGACGCGCACCTCGGCTTCGCCGGCGCCGTTCACCCGCACCGCGATCTCCTGGTCCACGCTGCATCCGGCCAGCAGCAGGCCGGCGCATAGCAGCGCGGCGGCGAGGATGCCGGCGCGGCCGCTGCAGCCGGCGCCGGTTCGGGTTGGCGCTGCCGTCATGCGGCCGCCAGTTCCTGCAGGATCAGGCAGTATGCCTCCTGCGCGCGGCGAAAGCTGGCCAGCCGGAAGAATTCATCCGGCCCGTGGGCGCCCTCATCGTCGAGCCCGAAGGAGAAGCCGATGGTGTGGACCCCCAACTTCTCCAGCAGCAGCCCGCACACCGGAATGCTGCCGCCGGTGCCGGTATGCAGCGGCGGCACCCCGTAGAGCCGCTCCAGTACCGCCGCCGCGGCGCGGTTGCCGGGATGGTCGGCCGGCACCACGTAGGGAGCTCCGTGCACGGCGCTGGGCCGGCAGGTCACGCGCACGCCGGCCGGCGCGCGGCGCTGAAGATGCGCGCCGACCAGCTCCAGAATCCGTTCCGGCCGCTGGTCGGCGACCAGCCGGCAGGTGATCTTGGCGTGCGCCGCGGCCGGCAGCACGGTCTTGGTGCCGGCGCCCTGGAAGCCGCCCCACATGCCGTTCACCTCCAGCGTCGGGCGGATCCACTCCCGTTCGTAGGTGGACCAGCCGCGCTCCCCGTACAGGGCGGGGGCGCCGGTGATGTCCAGGTAGGCGGCTTCGTCGAACGGCACCTTGGCGTACTGCCGGCGCTGCTGGGGCGTCGGCTCGGCCACCGCGTCGTAGAACCCGGCCACCGCCACCCGCCCGGCGCCGTCGTGCAGCCCGGCGATCAGCTCCGCCAGGGCGTGCAGCGGGTTCCGCAGCGTGCCGCCGTACATGCCGGAGTGCAGATCGTTGCCCGGTCCGCTGACGTCCACCTGCAAGGCGCAGATGCCGCGCAGCGACAGCAGCAGCGTCGGCTCCCGTTCGCTCCACTGGGTGCCGTCCGCCGACAACGCCAGGTCGCACGCCAGCAGGTCGCGGTTGGCGCTTACGAAGTCGCCCAACTGCGGGCTGCCGATCTCCTCCTGACCTTCCAGCAGGAACTTGACGTTGACCGGCAGCGCGCCGGCGCTGCGCAGCAGCGCCTCGGCGGCGACGATCGGCGCGAACATGTTGCCCTTGTCGTCGGAGGCGCCGCGCGCGTAGATGCGGTCCGCGGTCAGCCGCGGCTCGAACGGCGGACTGCTCCACCCATCCTCGGCCACCGCGGGTTGCACGTCGAAGTGACCATAGATCAACACGGTAGGAGCGCCCGGCGCGTGCAGCCAGTCGCCGTACACCAGCGGGTGGCCGCCGGTCGGCAGGGTGCGGACGTGTTCGATGCCGGCCGCCTGCAGGCGCGCGTGCACCCAGGCGGCGGCCGCGGCGACGTCGCCGCCGTGCGCGGGCAGGGCGCTGACGCTGGGAATGCGAATGAAGGAGAGCAGTTCGTCGACCACCCTGCCTTGCTGCTCGTGAAGATATTCTTTCCAGTTCATTGAAACCGTTGCGTGCCGCTTACGATACACTAGGCGCGCGCACCACTCAATCGGCGCGACCGGCGGCCACCGGCGGCCGGCAGCGGCCCCGGCAGGCAGGCAGGGTCCGGCAGGGAACTGCCGCCGCCGGCCCGCCCGCCGATTGCCCGCCCCGCCGCGGCGCGGCAGGTGGCGCATTCGAGGAGCAAACGACCATGCAGTTGCAGGAAACGTGGGACCTGGAAGTGATCTTTGCCGGCGGGTCGGGTTCGCCCGAGCTGGCCGAGTTTCTGCGCCGGCTGGGGCAGGGCATCGAGACCCTGGCCGGGCAGGTGGCCGCTCTCGGCGAGGAGCCGGGGGAGTGGTCGGCGGCGATCGCCGCCTGGCAGCAGCGCGCCGCGGAGCTGGCGCAGGCCTACAGCTTCGTGGAGTGCCTGGTCGCGGAAGATACCGCGGACGCGGCGGCCACCCAGCTCGGCGGGCGGCTGGACACCATGGACGCGCGCCTCAAGACCATCGAGGTGGAGATCGACAAGCAGATGCTGCGGCTGCCGGAAGCCGCCTGGCAGCGCGTGGCGGAGCAGCCGGGACCGGCCGCGGTCGCCTTCTTCCTGCAGCGGCAGCGCATCCTGGCGCGGCGTAAGATGGAACCGGAGCGCGAGGCGCTGGCCGAAACGCTGGCCGCCAACGGCTACCACGCGTGGGGCCGGCTGTACGACAAGCTGGCCGGCTCGCTGCGGGCCGAGGTAAGCGACCGCGGCGAGCGCCGCGGCCTCTCCATGGGGCAACTGGCGCACCGGTTGGAAGACCCGGACCGGGCGGTGCGCCAGGCGGCGTTCGCGGGTGTGGAGGGGGCGTGGCGCGGCGTGCAGGATCTGGCGGCGATGGCGCTCAACAGCCAGGCCGGGTTCCGCCTCAGCCTCTACGCAGGGCGCGGCTGGGACTCGATTCTGTGGGAGCCGCTGCATCTCAACCGCCTGCGGCGCGAGACCCTGGACGCGATGTGGGCGGCCGTCGCCGCCCGCAGCGCCGGCCTGCTGCCCTACCTGCAGGCCAAGGCGCGGCTGCTGCAGGCGGATGGGATGGGCTGGGCGGACCTGGCGGCGCCGGTCGCGCGCCGCGAACGGCCGTTCTCCTACGGCGCCGCCGCCGACTACGTCGTGGAGCGGTTCGCGGCGTTTGGCGGCGGCCTCGGGGAGTTCGCCCGGCACGCCTTTGCCGAGCGCTGGATCGAGGCGGAGGACCGGCCCGGCAAGGCCGCCGGCGGATTCTGCACCGACCTGCCGCTGAGCCGGCAGACGCGCATCTTCATGACCTTCGGGCGCACCTTCGGCGGCGTGACGACGCTGGCCCACGAGTTGGGTCACGCCTACCACGCCTGGCTGCTGCGCGACCGGCCCTACTTCGCGACCGGCTATCCGATGGCGCTGGCCGAGACCGCCAGTACCTTCTGCGAGACGCTGATCATGGACGCCGCGCTGGACGCCGCCGGCGGCGAGGAGGAGTTGGCGCTGCTCGGCGGCATCGGCGACGAAGCGGTGGCGATGCTGATGAACCTGCGCGCGCGGTTCCTGTTCGAGACCGCGTTCTTCGAGCGCCGCGCGCAGGGACCGCTGACCGCGGACGAACTGAGCGAGCTGATGGTGACGGCGCAGCGCGAGGCGTACTGCGGCGGGCTGGCGGATGATGGCTACCACCCGCTGTTCTGGGCCTCCAAGCTGCACTTCTACATCACCGGCATGCCGTTCTACAACTTCCCCTACGTGTTCGGGTACCTGTTCAGCAACGGCCTGTCGGCGCGGGCGCGCAGCGAGGGCCCCGGCTTCGCCGCCGCCTACGCGCGCCTGCTGCAAGACACCGGCACGATGACCTGCGAGGAGCTGGCGCAGCGCCACCTGGGCGAGGATCTGACCCGTCCCTCCTTCTGGGAGGCGGCCGTTGACCGCGTGCTGGAGGTAGTGCCGCGCTTCACCCGCGCCGCCGGGAAGGCGGCGGTCAAACAGGCGGTCAAACAGGCGGTCAAACAGGCGGTCAAATAAGCCGCCAAGGAATTGACCCAATAGTACACAACTGTATACTCTGTCATAGCTTGACGCGCCAAATAGGCGGTCAAGTAACGTGGCGAATAAAGGTAGTAGGGTAGCGGCGATGGCAAGGCGCGGCCCGCGGGTCAGCCAGTTCATACTCAACTGCGATCCCTCCGCCGGCGCGCATGCGGACTGGACGTTCGAGGACGCCGTGGAAGCCGGCGTCGTTGCCGACGCCGAGCCGCGCCCGGCCGCGGACCTGCGCCGCGCCGACTGGCCGATCAGAAACCAGGGCGCGACCGGCGCCTGCGTGGGCTTCGCCGCCGCCGGCGTGCTCCACTGGCACTACCGGCGGGCCGGCCTGCTGGACGGCGGCGAGCAGCCCTCCCCCCGCTTCATCTGGATGGCCAACAAAGAGACCGACCTGCTCACCTCCTATCCCACCACCTTCATCGAGTCGGCCGGCACCCAGACCCGGTTCGCGCTGCGGGTCGCCCGCCGCTACGGCTGCGTGCTCGAATCCACGCTTCCCATGAGCGGGAAGCTGAGCACCCTGAGCGTGGCGGCGTTCTACGCGCAGGCCGCCAGGTACCGCATCGGCAGCTACCACAACCTCGGCCGCGACCTGCGGCGCTGGCGGCAGTGGATTTCCAATCAGGGGCCGCTGCTGGTGCGGGTGGCGGTGGATCGGACCTGGGATCGGGCCACGGCGACCGCCGGCGACCTGGACGCGCATCTTGCCGACACGGTGCGCGGCGGCCACGCCGCCTGCCTGGTGGGTTACACGGCCAACCGCTTCATCGTCCGCAACAGTTGGGGCACGACCTGGGGCGACGGGGGCTTCGCCTACGCCGCCGACGACTACGCGGCCGCCGCCTTCACCGAAGCCTACGGCGCCGTACTCTGATCAACGCTCCTGTACCTGGTAGGCGGGGTTTGCGTTGGCCAGTGCCCGGGGGAATTCCGCCTCGTTGAAGATCAGCCGGAAGGTGCCTTTCGCGGGGCCGTCGCGTACCTGCATGCGGCCCACGTTGAACGCCTGCTCAAGGGTGGCCAGCACCTTGCGCTTGTATTCGGTGTCCGGGTTGCCGCGCAAGTGCTCGCCCTTGGTCTCGAACACCAGCAGGTGCGGCTGGCCGGCGCTCTCACCCGCCATGGCGATGAAGTCGGGGTAGATGCGCTCCTGCCGCCAGCCGCGCAAGTGGTACTCGCCCGGCTGGCGCACCGCCACCCGATGCCACCAGCGCAGCGCCTTCCGTTCGTCCAGGTAGTACGCGAAGCGCCGCTCCAGCTCGCTGTCGAACTGGCGCTCGAACACCGGCTCGAACAGATTGAGCTGCACCGGTTGGCCGAGCCGCTGCAAGGTGCGGTCGGACTCCGAGACCGGTATCTCGTAGCGCTCGCGCATCCGGTAGCGGGGTACGCCGGCGTCCAGATCGAAGCGGATCTCCGAGTGCATCAGTTTGTCGCCGAACACCCGTTCCGCCATCCGTTCCACGCCGTCGATGACCGCTTCCCGCAGCGCGTAGGCGAGCGGGGCGCGGCGGTCGTAGATATCTTCTTCCGTCGCGCCCGTCTCCCGCAGTCGTTCCAGCAGGCGGCCGGCGATGCCGGCGGCGTGCCACGGGTTGGGCACCACGTCCGCCAGCCGGCGCACGAAGTAGGACAGCCGCACCCGCTTGTCGACCCGGAGGTCCTGGGACGCCCCCGGCGAGGCGACCGCGGCGCCGGCGCCCAGGTCCACGCTCGCCGTCTCCCGCCGGGCCGCGGCCGGCAGGGAGGCGTCCGGGACCGGCGGTTCGATCCGCTCCCAGGCGATGGCCGGCAGGATGTCCCGGTGATAGTCGAGGTCGCGCCAGCCGTCACCGTCCCGGTGCAGCACCTTGGGCAGGAAGATGTCGGCGCCGCGGAACGGCTCCCGCCGCCGCGCTTCCACGAGCTGCAGCTCGCCGCCGCTCCCCGTCACCTCGTCGCCGAGGCCGGTCAGCCCCTCCTGTTCCAGCCCCTGCTTGATCTGCTGCACGGCGTCGGCCACGGCCATGTTCAGGCAATAGACCGCGCACCGGTCCAGCCGCTCGCGGCCGGTGCGGCGGGCGTGCGGTTGGCGCATCACCCGCCCCACCAACTGGGTCAGCGCGCGCTGCGCGCGGGTCGTGTCGAGCATCACCAGCAGGTAGGCGAAGGAGCAGTCCCAGCCCTCCATCAACGCCGCGCGGGTGATGATCCAACGCACCGGCGAGTATTCGGAGAGCAGGTCCTCCTTTCCCAGCTCGTCGTTCTCGGCCGACTTCACCCGCACCGCTTCGCCGGGAACGCCGAGATTGCGGGTCAGATACTCGCGCACGTCCTCGGCGTGGATCCGTTCGCCGTCGCGCTGCGCCTTGCCGGTGCGCTCCACCCGTACCACGGCGATGGGCCGCAGGTAGCGGCCTTCGCTCTGCTGCAGCGAAGCCGCTTCGGCATGCAGCCGGTCCAGCTCCTCGGCCGCCTCGCCGAGCACGTGCTGCCATTCGGCGTTGGTGAACGACTCCACCCGCACCGGCAGCTTGATCATCTCCTCCTGCTTCAGATCGACGCCGGAGATGTCGACCAGCAGGTTGCTGATGCTGCGGTTGGGCGTGGCCGACAACTCGATCACCAGGCTGGGGTCCAGGCGGTTGATCGAGCGCACGAACTCCTGCGCCGCGGCGGCCTTGCCGTACGCCTTGTGGGCTTCGTCCAGCACCACGACCGGACGCAACATCTTGAACACGTTGAACAGGCTGTGCTTGACCGGCCCGCCGTCCGAGGTGCATTCCAGGTCCGGGTAGTCGAGCAGCAGGCGGCCGTCGCCGAGCAGGTCGTCGCTGTCGGGAAACAGCGTCGGGTAACGCCCCGAGTCGCGGAACATGCGCAGGAACTCCCTGCCCCGCTGGCGGTTGGCCGCCGGCAGCATGAGCAGCATCACGCACAGGTAGTGGGCGACGTCCAGGGCCGTGAACGGATCGTCTTTCTCCAGCATCTTGACGCGCCCGCCGCTGGCCCGCTCCAGCATCTGGCGGTAAGGGTGCTCGCGGTTCCAGAGCGCGCTCCTGGTCTGCTGGTAGATGGCGCGCGTGGGCGTGATCCACAGGGTGAGCCCGGCGGGCCGGTTCAGCCGCTCCAGCGCCGCTGCGGCGAGCAGCGTCTTGCCGCCGCCGGTCGGCACCTTGAAGCAGGCGTGCGGGATGGGAAACCCGGCGTCCGCGGTGCGGTCGGCGTGTCGCTCGCTGCCGACACCGACCCCGCCGGCCTGCGCCAGCTTCCGCCACGCAGCCTTGGGGTAGTTGTCCAGGTCTGCGGGAACGTCCACCCTGGCGTTCCGCAACGCTTCGACCGCGGTGGCGGACTCCCGCCGCGCCTCGTCCAGCGCGGTCAGCCAGCGGCCGAACGCCTCCAGCGCGCGCGTCTGATATTCCTTCAGTTCCATCGTTTCGCGCCGCGTCTCCCGGTCATTCCTCCGTCTATTCTTTCGGGGACTTGCCGCCAATGATGATAAGGAAAGCGCTATCTTCGTTGGCTTCAACGGTGTGCAGGACATCGGCAGTGAAGACAACCGCCTCGCCTTGTCCAAGCCTGACGTTCTCATTGCTTGACGAAAACACGATGCTTCCGTTCAGGGTAACGACAGTCGCCGAACTCGGCGCCCGATGCTCGTGAAGGACGGTGCCGGCCGTCATTGCAGTAAGAACGACAGTCAAGTCATCGCCGTGCGCAAGCGTGAGGGAAGCGCGTCCCGTCGATGCCGCAGTGGCCTCTTCCATGAGCTGTTCCGCCATCGAATTAAGGGGAAATCCCTTCGTTATCGGTGCGTCCAGATGTACAGGTCTGTAGGGATGTTCATATACCCGCATGGTCTCGTCAGGATACCGCAGAACCACCAACGGCTCAAGCCGCCGCGACCGTCCTTCTCCAGCGCCGTCGCGGCGAGCAGCGTCTTGCCCCCATCGGTCGGCACCTTGAAGCAGGCGTGCGGAATGGGAACCCGACGTCGGCGGTGCGGTCGGGGTGCTGCCGGCGGCGACCTCGCCGGCCTGCGCCAGCTTCCGCCACCGCCTTGGCATCGGGAGGAGGCCGCGTCCGGTCTAAGTCGTCGGTCCGTAGCTGGCGTAATACGACGAAGATAGCCTGCTGCTCGGCCGTTTTCGCCACTAGTCGAGTCCGAACGACAAACGCCTCTGAGGTCCGTAGAGCACCCCCGGACACTGCCGCACGTGTCGCCGATCGAATGAGTTGTGAAATCCCGCGCGGAACTCCTTACCAAGAGAAATGTCTTCGAAGACGGAACAATCCTCCATGAAGACCACATCAGGTATCGAGGAGTAATTGCTAAAATCCGCCCGCTGCCTCCTAAATTCTGCGTCCGCTTCCAATCTTCGAACCCACACAGCCAGTTTCGATAAGCAGCCTGCCGGCTCAAACCAATAACTGTCATCGACATACTGCCTAAGGCAGTTCGGCTGATGTATGGTCTCATTCCATGCATCGACATCGGCCATTTTCTCTCCTAACAAGAAGGGAAAGCGCTGCAATAGATGGGGCACGTCAATAAGAACGTCCTGCGGTCCAAGCACCTCTCGATCCAACCACTTGCCGATCCTTGCAGCGCCGAATCGGACAGCAGCGGATTCATCCGACGACAACAGCGATTTTGCATCACGGCCAGCCGTCATCGACACGAACGAATGGAAGGTCATCTCCCTGAGTCCAGTAAAACCGCTAGCCTCAGGAGCGATGAAGCCGAAGGCCGAATCGGACATGCCCAAAGCATCGTCTTGGCGTATCCCAAACGTATCGACTATGGACTTGTTCAGGTCGTGTCCGAACGCCGTCTCCCGTGCTCTCTGGCTTGCAACGGCCCTTGATAACGTCTGCCAAGACCACGGCCGGAAACCGTGCCATGGTGGCTCAGTCCACAATCCCGGCATCTCAAGTAGCTTGACTGTCAAATTGAGATCGGCATGGCTCGCAAGATCGCCCCGAAGGCTGAGGTCGAAGTCAACCTGGTCGAATTGGTTGAAAACCACGACCACGGCGCAATCAGAATACATACGCGCCAGTCGACCTATCCCCTCGCCGGTGTGCTGTGCTCTGTCGTCGATATGAAAGAGATCACAATCGATTATCAAGATGTCGTTCTGGTCGAACAGACACTGTTGCGGTCTGCGAGGGGGGCCGACGCGAACTGCCTTTCGACGGCGCAGCAGCTCGTTCACGGCGTTGCGCATGTCGTCGGCGCTCGATGCGGCTTGAAACTCGTAATTCTTCGGCGCGATCTCCTTGATTCGTTCAACGCACTCCGCAGCAAGTCCACGATCGTCGTCGCATATGAGAACCGAACAGGTCATTTCGATGAACCCCTTGATATCTGAAACGCCGTCTCCATCGTTTCTCGCTGTGCTTCCCGGTCACTCCACCCGGCTGGACAGCTCGTAGGGGAGTTGGCAGAAGGTGATGCCCCAGGCTGACAGTTCGCGCTGGCCGATGTACTTGGCGGCGGCGAACACCACCGCCTTGCGGTTCCGGGCACGGGCCGCGGCGCTGATCCGCTTGGCGCGCTCCTCGTTCAGGATGGCGTCGTTGCTGCGCAGGAACGCCAAGTCGGGTCGGTAGAGCAGGTGGTAGTTGAGCTTGTCGGAGGAATGAAACAGCCCGTCACCTTCCTGCGGTACGAGGTCGCCGGCACCGGCGGAGACGCCGGACGCGGTATGGAGCAGGTACGCGGCCAGGGCAGCGTATGGCGGCAGGGTCTCGCCGGAGAGCATGCCATCCAGCTCGATCGGGTCGCCAAGCCCGCAATAGGTGAACGAGCCGCCGAGACCCTCGCGCAGCGCAGGATCGCGCGCGCCCGGTACGCCGTCGATCACCCGCCGCACCCGCTCCGCGGTGATGGAATCGGCGTAATCCTCGCATTCCACCAGGATGAACCGGCGATTGCCGCCGTCCTCCCGGTTGAGCGCGAGTACTGCGTGCGCCGTCGTCCCACTGCCGGCAAACGAATCAAGCACAACAGAGTCTTCGTTTGTGGATACTTTGACCACCCTCTCAATCAGGTCCGACGGCTTTACTGACGTAGAGAACGGATTCTCTCCGAACAGTGTAATCAGTTGTCGAGTTCCTGACGTCGCAGTCCCCACGTCGTTCCACAGCGTGGAGATGTTCGTCCCTCGTTCTCGAGCTTCACTGAGAAATCGCTTATACTGTGGTTTGGAACGTCCCTTCTTCCCGAATATGATTCGGTCTTCCTTCACTGCGGCGTCGTATTTCTCTTTGGAAAATCTCCAATGTCTCCCTGCCGGTGGCAGATATACCTTGCCAGTTTTTGGGTTCAATATTTCATATGTCAGGTTCTCTCTAACGTTCGGCGCGTCCATTGGGTCTGCAACCCAAGGACCGCGTGGATCGTCGTCGGGATTGGAGAATTTCGATTCATCGATACCTTCAGCCCTTAAACACGAAAGCTCTCTGTTGAGACAAAAGCACAGTATGTGATTGTGCGCAAGTGATATGTCTATGTCATTCTGGCTCGATTTTCTATGATTCCAAATGATGTTGGCGATGAAGTTATGTTTCCCAAATATCTCATCCATCAGCATCCGCAGATGGTGCTGCTCGTTGTCGTCGATGGATACGAAGATCACGCCGTCGTCCGCCAACAGTTCCCGCAGCAGGTGGAGGCGCGGCCACATCATGCAGAGCCACTTGTCGTGCCGCTCCAGGTCCTCGTTGTCCACCGGACCATGTGCCCGCAGCCACTCCTTCAGCAGCGGACTGTTCACGTTGTCGTTGTAGACCCACCCCTCGTTGCCGGTGTTGTAGGGCGGATCGATGTAGATGCACTTGACGCGCCCGGCGTAGCGCGGCAGCAGCGCCTTCAGGGCGTGCAGGTTGTCGCCGTGGATGATTAGGTTGTCGTCGGCGCCGGCGGGACGGCAGGAGCGCGCCGGATCGGGCAGCAGCGGGCGGTACGGCACCGTGAGATGGTGCGCGTAGATATGCTGCTTCCCCTTGAACTCAAGCACCGGCATTGTCTTGTCGTCCCTCCGTTTCGACATAATGCCGCATAACCGGAGATTGCTCAAGGGGTAGATGCAATGCTACGGTCGACCGATCGGGCACCCGCAAGATCATCGCCGTCCGCAAGCTGTGGCAACCGCAATGCCAAGTGTCCCAAACATATAGAAGCCGCTACAGTCGCAGTCTCAGTGGCTCTTCCCAATCTGCGCGATTTCGGCCGATGATGAAGTATGCAGCGCACCTCGCAGCCATCGATAGAAGCCACAATTCGACAGATGAGCTCCCCCAATCCAACGCCATCGAGCGTGGCCGCCACGAACCGGATGCGTTCGAATCGTCGCGTGGATACGAAGCCGGAAATCGAAGTCAGGTCGTTGCTGCATAGGAATGGACTCAGATTCCGAAAGGACTATCCCATTCGTCTCTCCAACGGAACTATCGTGCATCCTGATATCGTGTTCACGAAGAAGCGGGTTGCAGTCTTCATAGATGGTTGCTATTGGCACTCGTGCCCTCTCCATGGAACTACTCCGAAATCCAATCGAAACTACTGGATTCCGAAGTTGCGACAGAACGTGGAACGAGATAAGAAGACCTGTATCGACCTGCGAGCCAATGGTTGGAAGGTACTGCGAATATGGGAACACGTCGACCCAGAAGACGCCGCATCGACGATCGCCAGCGAAGTACTCGATGCCTGAACTACCGGGGTGGACTCAAGTCCCGAAGGTCGTCACGCTCGATGCTCTCGATGAGACGATATACTCTCCCTGCGTCGTCCGCACTAGCCAAGTAGTCCTGATATGCCTGCTGCGCGTTCTCGATAAGTTCTTCATAGCTAACGACACGGGCACCCAGAGCCTCTAGCGAACTCCGGGATGTGTCTCGACCATCAACGGTGTCGTGCCAGTCACGCAGCGGACGTCCAACCACGCAGACAAATTCGAGCGGCTCATTTTCCCTTCCCATGCTTTGTAGGACCTTCCGAGCAGCAATGCGATACTTGGCCAACTGAACATAGAGATCGCTGGTGACAAGCACTCGCGACGCCCGCTTGAGCTCTATGATCACATGCTTGTTCCCCGTAGTCGAGTAGTAGATGTCGAGCCGAGCACTGCGTTGGTCAGCAGTCAGTGAATCGTAGACGCCGCCCAGCGCGTCTTTGATACGGGTCTCCATGTGCTCCGTATGCGTGGCCCGTTCCCAGGATGGGTCTAGCAACCACAGGTGCTTATAGAGGTGCTCCTGCATAGCCCGCTCTCTTGCACCCTCGTCGGCAAGGCCTCTGAGCTTCCGTATCACCTGGAGACGTTCCTTGACTATCTGGTAGTATACGCTTGCTTCAAGATCATCCAACTGAATGAAGGCTTCTCGAAGCACGCCAAGATTCTCGATGGCAACGTCGTCGAGACGATACAATATATGACGAAGCTTGAGACTCTCGAACGCCAGAATACCGCTGACGAACAGCTTTCTCTTCTCGCTCTCATCATCGACCGGAAGCTGGTGGATTCTTCCAAACAGCTTCTTAGCTGCATTACGGTGATCAGGGGTAAGTTTAGAATACCATTCTTTGATCTGTGGGACGTGCAGTGCTGACTCTCGTCCTCGTTCGTTTCTAAGGTCGCTCCATTGACGCTGTATTTCCTTTAGTTCTTCTCTTACCTTCGATCTCAAAGTCTGATATCTTGGGTCATCCTCTATGATCCTCTGTCTACTTGTCGTCGCTATATCTTCCTGTCCATCTATATCCAGAAAGTCCGCGTGTATTTCGCCGATGATATACTTGCTGTATATTCCACCTTCGCCGAACTCTTCCAGAATATCCTCTTGAGCCAACTTTCCCCTTACCATTATTACAATCTTGTTTATGCTCTCCTTGGTATCAGACTCTTTCAGTTGTCCCGCCTCTCTCGCCGTTCCAATCCAACCGTCCACTCGATAGTTACTCCGTTCTCCTGTCGTTATCTCTCCCGTTCTCTCTTGGACATTTTCGACATTGCTTGCCAATGACTTAGCTTCGATCCCTCTTGATCCGAACGTCCAGATGTATTGAATCTTATCATGGTAACCTCGATCATGAATCGTGATCGGCTTGCAATCTAGCTCCATTTCGAAATGGTGACTGGCACCGAGAATGCTAAATCTACGCGCGAGTCGGCGCCGCAGCGCTGCGCTGGTCCTATGGAGCTTACGCTTCATGTTCGTGAGCACGATCCTGGTTCCGACATTCGAATGAAACTCGTCCGAATAAATCGATTCGGGATAGTATGCTGTCTCTTCGTCGTCCTTGATAGCTTGTTCGATCCTATCAGCATCCATTCTGAATCCGTGGTGTTCCTCTTCCGTCCTGCTATAGACTTCAATCGTTCTGGCAATCGAAAAGAGCGACAGCTTGCCGATGCCCTTGCGTCCCATGACGGGGCGATGGAATTTCTTGGTTATCGCTTCTGTCTTTCGGCGTTCGTATCCAACGACGAGAAATTTGTGGTTGGCTTCCTCGACGCTCATTCCGTGGCCGTCATCCAGAATTTCAATTCTGTCTCCGTTCGGATCGATCTTGATGGAAACGTGCTCGGCATCGGCATCCCATGCATTGGCGACCGCCTCGGAAAGAACCGTTGGAACGTTGCTGTAGAGTCCGAATCCCAGGTGCTTTAGGACGTTCAGGCTCAGCGTCATTCGATACTTGCTATCGCTATCGGTCATCGCAACTCTCCAGGTGTGCAACGATTGATTTGCCAATAGCTTTCCCAAGCTTGACGGGAACTGCGTTGCCGATCAATCTAGCTACCGACGAAAATCGAATCGGATTTCCATCTGGTACAAAGGAATAATCTTCGGGGAAGGTTTGAAGTAGCGCGCCCTCGCGCAAAGAAATGGCACGATCTTGCACAGGATGTCCAAACCGTCCGTTGCCGAACCCGTGGAACTGAGTTGTGAGCGTCGGAGCCGGTTGATCCCACTGCATGCGACCGTATACACTAGGATAGGTCTTGCCGGTAGCCTTCATGTGGCAGGCAGCGGGCAGTCCGTCGGTCCAGTCGCGCCAAGTTCCACCGGGTTTCGAATTCCTTATACGATCAAGGTTCTTTGGAGACAGACTGCTGGCCTTATGTAGCGGATCTGATTCGCACACACTACCTGCTTCGATCTCGACGAGGTGTTGTATTGCATCTCTGACCGTAGCGAACTCGTTAGGAGACCGAGTCGGAGGTATCATTTCGATTTCGCCGAGCCTGGAAGCCAAGAGCACCAACCGACGTCGCGCTTGAGGGACGCCGTATTCGGTACAGCGCACTATTTTGTGCACAACTCTATATCGTGCCTTTTCGAGAGTCGTACGAAATTCGCGGAAGACTGTCGTCTTTTCCAAGAGCGGTACGTTTTCCATCGTGACTATCTCGGGTAGCAATGCTCTCACGATACGACCGAAATCAGAGAGTAGTTGCCATTGTGCATTTTGCTTCTTCTTCATCGAGTAGGCAGAAAACGGTTGACACGGGGCACATCCGGCCAGCACTCTTATGCAATCTGGTGGAAATTCGCGTGCCAATGACTCTGGCGAAATATCACTTACGTCACGTTCGTGGAAATCGGCTTTGACGTTGGTCTTAAACGGATACCTGCAAGCTGGATCAATGTCGATTCCGGCACCGATAGCTATTCCCGCTCGTTTCATTCCATAGGAGAGGCCCCCCACGCCGCAAAAGATATCGACTGCTACTGGTCGGCGAGAACGCGGCGTCTCGTCAGTCAATCTCCAACTCCTGATGGGCGGGGCCGTTGGCGCCGGGGGCGTGGTGGTTCAGGAGGGCGTGCAGGGTGTCCGGCAGCCATTGGCGGGAGGTGTCCGGCCATGCCCGCGGAGCGAGCGCGGCGGTGAGCTCATGGAACGCGCGGTACCGGTAATCGCTCCCCTCGGGAGTGGTGTAGACTTCGATCCGGCGGTCCACCAGGTTGACGATCCACAGCTCCGGGATGCCGGCCTGGGCGTAGAGCGGCAGCTTGAGCGCGGTGTCCTTGCGGAGCGAGCGGTCGGAGACCTCGACCAGCAGCAGCACGTCATGCGGCTGCGGATGATCCAGGTAGTTTCCTTCACGCAGCAGCATCACGTCGGGTTGCGGGAGCTCGGTGGCGTCGAGATCATCGGACAGGCGCAGCGGATGCTGGGCCGCGACCGCGGCGCGGCCATCGAAGGCCACGACGAAGTTCCGCGTCAGCGCCGAGACGGCCCATGCGTGCGGCGGGTTGATGGTCATGCGGTAGATCCGGCCCCCCAGTAGTTCGATGCGCTCATCTTCGCCGATGGCGCCGGCCCGTTCCATTGCCAGCAGCTCGCGGAAGGTAAACGCGCGCAGCTCCCTGTCGACCGAAGTCATAGGTACGCGAGGCGTTCGCATCGGTAGCCTGCACGCTACCGCCGGCGGCGCCGCGGGTCAATCGCGCCGTCGGCCCCACCCGGAGCGCAGGCGCATCGGACGGCGCCGTGTTACCGAATCATCTTCGCCAAGTTCGGTATCAGCGCCGCCGGCAGTACGGTGATCCGGTCGTCCAGCGGATAGGTCTCGGCGCCCGGATACAGGACCCAGAGGTGGTCCAGCCCCAGGTCGGCCAGAGCGGCGTGCATCGAACGCGTCGCCCCGGGGGCGTCGGCGAGCTTGCACTCGAACCCGTGGCGCGCCCCGCGGCGGTCGATCAGCAGGTCCAGCTCGGCGCCGCCATGCGTAGCCCAGTAGTGCGGGTGGCCGGCATCGAGCGCGGCGAGCACCTGTTCGATGGCGAATCCTTCGAATGACGCGCCGACCTTGGGATGGCCGGCAAGCTCGTCCTCCTCGGTGAGTCCCAGCAGCGTATGGAGCAATCCCGCGTCGCGCAGATAGACCTTCGGCGCCTTCACCTGCCGCTTCTTGAGGTTCGCGAACCACGGCGGCAGCACCCGCACCATGAACACCCCGGCGAGAATGTCGAGATAGCGGCGCGCCGTCGCCTGCGTGGCGCCGATCGCCCGCGCGAACTCGGCGCCGTTCCAGACCTGGCCGTGATAGTGGGCGATCATGGTCCAGAAGCGGCGCAGCGTCTCCGCCGGAACCGAGATGCCGAGCTGCGGGATGTCCCGCTCCAGGAAGGTGCGCACGAAGTTGTCGCGCCACAGCCCGGACGCCGCCAGGTCGGGCGCCAGATAGGAGCGGGGAAAGCCGCCGCGCAGCCACAGCTCGCGCCACGCCGCGCCGCCCACCTCGCCCAACTCGAATCCGGCCAGATCGACCAGCCCCACGCGCCCGGCGAGCGATTCGGAGACGCCCTTCACCAGCGCCGGCGAGGCGCTGCCGAGCAGCAGGAAGCGCGCCCGGTTGCGCGGCCGGTCCACCAGCACGCGCAACGTCTCGAACAGCGCCGGAAGGCGCTGGACTTCATCGATCACGACCAGATCCGCGAGGCGCCCGAGGGTCTGCTCCGGCGCCGTCAGGCGCCGGCGGTCGACGGCGGCCTCCAGGTCGAAGTAGGTGCTGCGCGGCGCCTGCGCCGCCAAGTGGCGCGCGAGCGTGGTCTTCCCGCACTGCCGCGGGCCGGTCAGAGCAACGATCGGATGCACCGAGAACGCCGCGCGAACGCGGGCGACCGGGCCGGGCCGGGAGATCATCGCCCTGAGCATGATCCTTGAAAATCGATAGGTCAACTACCGATTTTCAAGAAAGTCTCACCGCACCGGCCCCGTCGTTAGCCGGTGTGTGACGCAGGCTTGCACGCAGCTGCCGCCTCGTCCACTATTCGCCCGGAGAGGTCAGCGATGAACAAGGCAACCAATTCCGAGGTCCGCGAACGGATAGCGCGCGCGCTCGCCCCCTCCCCGGAGAGCGACGGGAAGATACACGCCGGTGCGGAGGGCGCGCTGGCGATAGGCATGCAGCAGGGTCCGCGCGACGAGCAGCAGGACTGTGGCGCGGCGCTGGCCTGGGTCCATTACCTGTCTCCGTGGTGCGCGGCCGTGATCGCGGACGGCATGGGAGGCATGGAGGATGGCGGCTGGGCGAGCCGGGAAGCGGTGAGCATCTTCGTCGAGACCTGCCTCTTCGGCGACCTCGACACGCCGCGCGACGTGCTGGCGGAGACGCTGCTGCGCGCGCAGCGCGAGGTGCTGAAGGCCCTCAACGGCGCGGGCGGGACCACCTTGACCGCGGCCGTGTGGAGCGACCGGAGCGGGATGCTGATCCATACCGGAGACACGCGCGCGCATCTGATTGAACCGGGGCGTCCGTTTCGCTGCCTCACCACCGATCACACCGAGGCCGGGCTTGAAGAAGCGCTCGAGCGCTTGAACGCCGGCGGAGCGCCGGACGAGCAGTACCGGCCGACCGCGCCGGACAGCAGCCTGGTGGACGCGATCGGCATCCGCGAAGGGGTGCTCGCCGAACGCCACGTACTGCACACGCCGCCCGCCGGCCGCTGCGTCATGACGACCGACGGCGCGCATGATCCGATCCGCGCGGCAGGAGCGGCCGCCTTCGCCGCGGAGGGCGGCGGGCAGTGGACGGCGCAACGGAGCGTCGAGGCGCTCTGGGAACGGCTTGCCGGCGCGAAGCTGACGGACAATGCGGCCGTCGTGGCGCTGGAGCCGGGACGGGCGCTGCAGTGGACGGAGCGGGAGTTCCGCTTCGGCGACGTGCTGTTGGTGGCTCCGAACGGGACGCTGCGCGAGAAGCTGGAGGGATGAACCCGCCCGCCGGCCTGGCGCCCGCAGCGGGGCCGGGCGGCGCCGGCGTCCGGTGAGCCGATGACCGCGCGCCGGTTGCCGCTGGGGATGCAGACCTTCCGCGAGCTGCGGGAGGAAAATTGCTATTACGTGGACAAGACGGCCTACGTCGAACGGCTGCTCAAGGAGGGGAAGTACTACTTTCTGTCGCGTCCCCGGCGCTTCGGCAAGAGCCTGTTCCTGGACACGCTGAAGGAGCTGTTCGAGGGCAACGAGGCGTTGTTCGAAGGGCTCCACATCCACCGTCATCGGGACTGGTCGCTGCGCCATCCGGTAGTGCGGCTGAGCTTCGCCGGCGGCAGCTTCAAGCAACCCGGGTACGTGAACACCAACGTGATGGCGCAGTTGGACGGCGCCGCGGAGGCGGCCGGCGTGGGATCACGCTACGACACGGCCCCGGAGCGGCTCGGCCACCTGCTCGGGACGCTGCACCGGCACGCCGGGCAGCGGGTGGCGGTGCTGGTGGACGAGTACGACAAGCCGATCCTGGACGCGCTGGAGACGCCGGAGGTGGCGCGCGCCAACCGCGACTACCTGCGCGGCCTGTACGGGGTGATCAAGGACCGCGACGCCGACGTGCACTTCACCTTCCTGACCGGGGTGAGCAAGTTCTCCAAGGTGAGTCTGTTCTCCGACCTGAACAACCTCACCGACATCACGCTGGATCGGCGCTACTCGGCGATCTGCGGCTACACCGAGGAGGACCTGGACGCGGTGTTCGCCCCGGAACTCCCCGGTCTGGACCGGGAGCGCATCCGCGAGTGGTACAACGGCTACCGCTGGGGCGGCGAAGAAAAGGTGTACAACCCGTACGCGGTGCTGCTGTTGTTCGACCGCCGCGAATTCCGGGCGCATTGGTTCGAGAGCGGAACCCCGGCGTTCCTGGTGGAGACGTTGTTCAAGCGGCGCGTCTCCTCGGTGTCACTGGGCGGGATGGCAGGCACCGAGGAGCTGCTGTCGGCGTTCGACGTGGACCGGATCGGGACCGAGGCGCTGCTGTTCCAGACCGGCTACCTGACGATCGCCGCGGAAGAGGAGCTGGGCGGGCTGCCGCTGTATCGGCTGGACTATCCGAACCGGGAGGTGCGGCAGGGTCTGCACCGGGCGCTGCTGCGGCAGTTGGTGCAGGACGACGCCCGGCAGACGGCGAACAGCATGCGCCTGGCGCGGCTGCTGGAGGCGCGCGACTGGGCGGGGTTGAAGGAGTTGTTCCACGCCTTCTTCGCCGGCATCCCGTACCAGTGGTACGCCAACAACGACATTGCGCAGTACGAGGGGTACTACGCGAGCGTGTTCTACTCCTACTTCGCGGCGTTGGGGTATGAGATGACGGTGGAGGAGTCGAGCAATCAGGGGCGGCTGGACATGGCGGTGCGGAGCGGGGGGCAGGTGTACCTGTTCGAGTTCAAGGTGGTGGAGGTGGCGCCGGCGGGGTCGGCGCTGGCGCAGTTGCGGGAGCGGGACTACGCGGCGAAGTACCGGGGTCGGGGGGAGCCGATCCACCTGCTCGGAGTGGAGTTCAGCCGCGAGACGCGCAACCTGACCGCCTTCGAGGTGGCCGCCGGTTGACGGCGGGTGAGTCGATGACCGCGCGCCGGTTGCCGCTGGGGATGCAGACCTTCCGCGAGCTGCGGGAGGAAAATTGCTACTACGTGGACAAGACGGCCTACGTCGAACGGCTGCTCAAGGAGGGGAAGTACTACTTCCTGTCGCGCCCCCGGCGCTTCGGCAAGAGCCTGTTCCTGGACACGCTGAAGGAGCTGTTCGAGGGCAGCGAGGAGCTGTTCGAGGGCCTCCACATCCACGGCCGCCGGGACTGGTCGCTGCGCCGCCCGGTGGTGCGGCTGAGCTTCGCCGGCGGCAGCTTCAAGCAGCCGGAGCTGCTGGAAGACAACGTCATGGAACAGCTCGCGGCCGTGGAACGGCGCCACGGGGTGGAGGCGAGCTACCGCACCGCGCCGGGCCGCTTCGCATACCTGCTGGAAGCCCTGCGAGAAGGCACCGGGCAGCGGGTGGCGGTGCTGGTGGACGAGTACGACAAGCCGATCCTGGACGCGCTGGAGACGCCGGAGGTGGCGCGCGCCAACCGCGACTACCTGCGCGGCCTGTACGGGGTGATCAAGGACCGCGACGCCGACGTGCACTTCACCTTCCTGACCGGGGTGAGCAAGTTCTCCAAGGTGAGCCTGTTCTCCGACCTGAACAACCTCACCGACATCACCCTGGATCGGCGCTACTCGGCGATCTGCGGCTACACCGAGGAGGACCTGGATACGGTGTTCGCGCCGGAACTCCCCGGCCTGGACCGGGAGCGCATCCGCGAGTGGTACAACGGCTACCGCTGGGGCGGCGAAGAAAAGGTGTACAACCCGTACGCCGCGCTGCTGTTGTTCGACCGCCGCGAATTCAGGGCGCATTGGTTCGAGAGCGGAACCCCGGCGTTCCTGGTGGAGACGTTGTTCAAGCGGCGCGTCTCCTCGGTGTCCCTGGGCGGGATGGCAGGTACCGAGGAGCTGCTGTCGGCGTTCGACGTGGACCGGATCGGGACCGAGGCGCTGCTGTTCCAGACCGGCTACCTGACGATCGCCGCGGAAGAGGAGCTGGGCGGGCTGCCGCTGTATCGGCTGGGCTATCCGAACCGGGAGGTGCGGCAGGGTCTGCACCGGGCGCTGCTGCGGCAGTTGGTGCAGGACGACGCCCGGCAGACGGCGAACAGCATGCGCCTGGCGCGGCTGCTGGAGGCGCGCGACTGGGCGGGGTTGAAGGAGTTGTTCCACGCCTTCTTCGCCGGCATCCCGTACCAGTGGTACGCCAACAACGACATTGCGCAGTACGAGGGGTACTACGCGAGCGTGTTCTACTCCTACTTCGCGGCGTTGGGGTATGAGATGACGGTGGAGGAGTCGAGCAACCAGGGGCGGCTGGACATGGCGGTGAGGAGCGGGGGGCAGGTGTACCTGTTCGAGTTCAAGGTGGTGGAGGTGGCGCCGGCGGGGTCGGCGCTGGCGCAGTTGCGGGAGCGGGACTACGCGGCGAAGTACCGGGGCCTGGGGGAGCCGATCCACCTGCTCGGAGTGGAGTTCAGCCGCGAGACGCGCAACCTGACCGCCTTCGAGGTGGCGCCCGGCTGACCATCCGCTCTGCGCCGCCCGAACTCTCCGGGGCTGCCGCAAGACAGCTTGCCGGAGCATGCGCTATCATGGCGCAACACTCAGTCCAAGGTGGTTTCCCAATGCAGAGAATCCTGGCCATTCTGATCGTCGGCGCCGCGGCCCTTGGCGCCTGGGCCGGCCCCGAGGTGGAGATCGAACCCGCCGCCGAAGCCGCGCCGGCGACCAGCCCGATCGACCGGCTGGCGCCGATCGACCATTCCGCGTGGGAGCAGGGCAAGCCCGGCGGGCGCTTCGTCCTGGCCAACATCTCCGACCCCAAGACCTTCAACCCGGTATTGGCCAAGGAGACCTCGACCACCGACATCACCGACCGCATGTTCGCCGGCGCGGTGCGGCGCAACCAGCTCACCCTGGAGTGGGAGCCGGACCTGGCCGAGCGCTGGGAGATCTCGGAGGACCAGCAGACGATCACGCTCCACCTGCGCGCCGGCCTGACCTGGTCGGACGGCGCGCCGCTTACCGCCGCCGACGTCGTCTGGACCGTCAACGAGATCATCATGAACGAGGAGGTCGAGACCGACGACCGCGACGCGCTGTTGATCGGCGGCGAATACGCCCGCTTCGAGCTGATCGACGAGCTGACCTACCGCGTGGCGCTGCCGTCGGTGTACGCCGGCATCTTCGAAGTCGCCGCGGCCGCGCCGCTGCCGCGGCACGTGTTCGAACCGCTGATCGCCGCGCAGGGCGCGGCCGCGGTCAACTCCTTCTGGGGGGTCGATACCGACGTGACCGCCATCGTCGGCAGCGGCCCGTTCCTGCTCAGCGAGTACCTGCCCAGCCAGCGCGTGGTAATGACGCCCAACCCGCACTATTACGAACGGGACGAGTGGGGGCGGCAGCTTCCCTACCTGGACGAGCTGGTAATCGAATTCGTCGAGGACCAGGACACCGGCCTGGCCAAGTTCATCGCCGGCGAGACCGACTTCTGGGGGCTGCGCGGCGAAGACTACGGCGTCCTGGCGGAGCGGCAGGAAGCCGACGACTTTCTGATCTACAACGTCGGCCCGGCCGCCAGCACGCAGTTCATCACCTTCAACCAGAACCCGCTCGAGGGCGCCGACGACGGCGGCATTGAGCCGCCCGCGCTCACCTGGCTGTCCAACAGGAGCTTCCGCCAGGCGATGGCGCATCTGATCGACCGCCAGACCATCATCAACAACATCGCCTTCGGCTTCGGCTATCCGCAGTACTCCTTCGTGTGGAGCGTGTCGCCCTACTACTGGCAGGGCGCCGCCGAGGCCGCGTTCAAGTACGACCCGCAGCGCGCCAAGGAGCTGCTGGACGCGCTCGACTACGTCGACCGCGACGGCGACGGCGTGCGCGAGGACCCGGACGGCAACCCGATTTCGCTGATCCTCAACACCAACTCCGGCAACACGGTGCGCGAGCAGATCGGCGAGCTGTTCAGCCAGGAGGCGCAGGCGGTCGGCATCGACGTCACCTTCAAGCCGGAGGCGTTCAACGAGCTGGTGACCCGACTGGTCTCCTCCTTCGACTGGCAGATGATCCTGATCGGCCTGACCGGATCGGTCGACCCGGTGTCGGGCGCCAACGTCTATCCGTCGCACGGCGGCCTGCACATGATCGAGCCCAACCAGGAGTCGCCGCGCCGCGCCTGGGAGGCCGCGGTGGACGCTGCCTGGGACGAGGCCAACCTGACCACTGACGAGGCGCAGCGCGTGCGCGGCTACCGCAAGCTGCAGGAGATCTGGATCGAAGAGGTGCCCTGGGCGTACACCTTCAACGCCGCGGTGATGCACGCCTACCGCAACACCTTCGGCAACCTCAAGCCGCACCCGATCAACGACTATAGCTGGGACGGCATCGCCCATCGGCTCTACGTAAAGTAGCTCAGGGGGCCGGGCGTGAGCCTGGCGCTGTTGCGGCTGATCAGCCGCCGGCTGCTCAACGCGGTGCCGATCCTGCTGGTGACGCTGGCGGTCGCCTTCTGGCTGATCCAGCTCGCGCCGGGGGACGTCTACACCCAGTACGCGCTCAATCCCGACATCCGCCCGCAGGACCTGGAGCGGTTTCGCGCCAACTTCGGCCTCGATCAGCCGTGGTACGTTCAGTTCGGGCGCTACCTGTGGAACGCCGCCCGCGGCGACTTCGGCTTCTCGCAGACCTTCAAGGCGCCGGTGTTCGTGCTGGTGAGCCAGCGCGCCGCCAACACGCTGCTGCTGGCGGTGGTGGCGCTGGCGCTGGCCTGGGGGTTCTCGGTGCCGGCCGGGATCATCGCCGCGGCGCGCCAATACCGGTGGCCGGACCAGGCGATCGCGGTACTGGCGTTCGTCGGGCTGTCGATTCCCAATTTCTTCCTGGCGTCGCTGCTGCTGTTCCTGATCTCCGCCACCGGAAGCTGGCTGCCGATCGGCGGCATGACCTCGATCGACCACGCCGAGCTCAGCGTCCTGGGCAGGACCTGGGATCTGGCGCGCCACCTGGCGGTGCCGGCGCTGGTGATCTCCACCGCCATCACCGCGTCGCTGACCCGCATCATGCGCGCCAACATGCTGGAGGTGCTGGGCCAGCAGTACACCACCACCGCGCGCGCCAAGGGGCTGTCGGAACGGGTGGTGCTGCTCAAGCACGCGCTGCGCAACGCAGTGAACCCGATGATCACCATCCTGGGTTTCAACATCGGTGAGATCCTGGGCGGCGCCGCGCTGGTGGAAATCGTTACCAGTTGGCCGGGGCTGGGCAAGCTGATTCTGACCGCGCTGCTCAATCAGGACCCCTATCTGATGGCCGGCAGCCTGGTCTACGGAGTGGGGCTGCTGGTGATCGGCAATCTGCTGGCCGACCTGCTGTTGGCGGTCACCGACCCGAGGATCCGGGTGACGTGAGCGGCCCGCTTTCCACCGCCACGGGCGGCGCGGGCGGCGCCGGCGGCGCGCCGCCGGGGCGCACCGAGTCGCTGCTGCAAGTCTATTGGCGGCGGTTCAAGCGCCATCGGCTGGGCCGGATCGGCGGCCTGGTGCTGCTGGCGCTGTACGGGCTGGCGCTGTTCGCCGATCCGCTGGCGCCGGCGACCATGCGCTGGACCGACAAGACCAAGTCCTACCAGCCGCCGACGCGGCTGCGCTTCAGCTACCTGGACGGCGGCCGCCTGACGGTGCGGCCGTTCGTGTACGAGATGCGCATCGTCGATCAGGCGTTGCGGCGCTACGGGCGGGTACCGCGGCACACGCTGCGCGTCATCTCGCAGGAGTCGGCCGCCGGCCGCGCCGAGCTGCGCCTGGTGGCGCTGCAGGAAGATCCGGCGGCGCGGCAGCGCGCGGCGCTGGCCGCGGTGCGGCGCCATTACGGGCTGGCCGCGGGCGACCCGCGGCTGGGCGAGCTACAGGCGCTGCTGGAGGCGGTCGAGGGCGACCCGCAGCGCGACCTGCACCGGCGCGTGCGGCTGCGGCGGGAGGGCGCGGAACCGGACACCATGGAGTTGATCATCGCCAAGGGCAACAAGAACTTCGTGGGTTTCTTCGCGCGCGGGGTGCCGTACCGGTTCCTGGGACTGTTCACCGCGCGCGTCCGCCTGTTCGCCTCGCCCACCGGCGGCTTCTTTCCGCTGGGCAGCGATCACGCGGGGCGCGATCTGGCATCGCGGCTGCTGCACGGCGCGCGCGTGTCGCTGACCGTCGGACTGGTCGGCGCCGCGATCACGCTGGTGCTGGGGCTGCTGATCGGCGGCGCCGCCGGCTACTTCGGCGGGGCCGTGGACAACCTGCTGATGCGGTTCACCGAGGTGCTGCTGTCGTTCCCGGCGTTCTACCTGCTGCTGGCGCTGCGCGGCACCTTCCCGGCGGACCTCGACAGCGTCCAGGTCTACTTCCTGATCATCCTGATCGTCTCGTTCGTGGTGTGGGGAAAGCTGGCGCGCATCGTGCGCGGCATGGTGCTCTCGCTGCGCTCGGAGGAGTATGTCCTGGCGGCGCGCACCCTCGGCCTGGGACCGTTCAAGATCATCCGCCGCCACGTGCTGCCCAACACGCTGTCGTTCGTGATCGTCGACACCACGCTCACCATCCCGGGCTTCATCCTGGGCGAGTCCGCGCTCAGCTTCCTCGGCCTGGGCATCACCGAGCCGCAGTCGAGTTGGGGGTTGATGCTCTCGGTGTCGCGCGGCTACCGGGTGTTTCAGGACTTCCCCTGGATCCTGGTGCCCGGCTGCTGCATCTTCCTGGCCATCATGGCCTGGAACTTCGTCGGCGACGGCGTCCGCGACGCGGTCGATCCCCGGAGCAGCCAGTGAGGCAGCCGCGGCTGCCGCCGGAGCTGAGCTGGGAGGCCGACGAGCAGCCGCCGGTCGGCGATGCCTTGCTGGAGATCGAGGAGCTGCGGGTCCAGTTCGAGCTGCACGACCACGTGGTACGCGCGGTGGACGGGGTGAACATCGCCGCCGCGCGCGGCGAGACGGTGGCCATCGTCGGCGAGTCGGGCTGCGGCAAGTCGGTCACCGCGCTGGCCGTGATGCGGCTGATTCCCAGTCCGCCCGGGGCCGTCACCGGCGGCAGCATCCGGCTGCAGCGGCGCGAGCTGCTGGCGCTGGACGACGCCGCCATGCGCCGCATCCGCGGCAACCGCATCTCGATGATCTTCCAGGAGCCGATGAGCTCGCTCAACCCGGTGCTCAGCATCGGCTCCCAGATCGCCGAAGTGCTCATGCTGCATCGCGCGCTCGGCAAGGCCGCGGCCTACGCCGAGGCGGCGCGCCTGTTGGGCGCCGTGGGGATGCCGGACCATGAACGGCGGGTGCGCGACTATCCGTTCCAGCTCAGCGGCGGGCTGCGGCAGCGAGTGATGATCGCCATGGCGCTGGCCTGCCGCCCGGCGGTGCTGATTGCCGACGAGCCCACCACCGCGTTGGACGTGACCATACAGGCGCAGATTCTGCAGCTCATCGGCCGCCTCAAGGAGCGGTTCAGCTCCGCCATCATGTTCATCACCCACGACCTGGCGGTGGTAGCCGGATTCGCCGACCGGGTGGTGGTGATGTACGCCGGCGTGGTGGTCGAGACCGCGCCGGTGCGGGATCTGTTCCTCGGCCCCGCCCATCCCTACACCCAGGGCCTGCTGGCCTCGGTGCCTTCCCTGACCCAGCCCAAGTTCACGCGCGACGGGCGCCGCATCCTGCTGCCGGCCATTCCGGGGACCCTGCCCGATCCGCGGCAGCCGGTAACCGGCTGCCGCTTCGCCGACCGCTGCCCCTACGTCATGGAGCACTGCCGCAGCAGCGAGCCGGCCTTGACCCAGGTGGCGCCGGAGCAATACGCGCGCTGCTTTCTGCACAGCAGCGCCGCCCGCGCCGCGCCCGGCGCCGCGGCCGAGGCGCGCGGATGAGCCGGCCCGCCCGGCGGCGCTCCCGCCGCCGCGCCCGAAAGCCGGACCGGCGGCCGGAACCGCACGCCCCGAGCGCCGCCGCCGGGCAGCGCGAGCGAGCAGCCGGCGCCGCCGGGGAGCAGCGCCAACCGCCCGGCCCGCGGCCGCCGGCGCGGCCGCTGCTGGAGGTGCGCGGGTTGCGCACCTGGTTCCCGGTCCGGTCGGGAGCGTTCAACGTGCGCCGCCAGATGGTGCGCGCCGTGGACGGCGTTTCGCTGCGCCTGCTGAGCGGCGAGACCCTCGGCCTGGTGGGGGAGTCGGGCTGCGGCAAGACCACTCTGGGGCGCTCCATCCTGCGCCTCTATCAGCCGCAGGCCGGGCGCGTGTACCTGGAGCCCGACCCGGAACTGGTACGGGCGGTAGCCGCCCTGGAGGCGCAGGCGGACCGGGCGCGGCAGCGCGCCGCGGACGCCGCCCGCGGCGGCGCGAACTGGCGCGAGCTGCGCCGGCTGCGCGCCGGCGAGCGGCGCCTGCGGGCCGAGGCGGAGCAGCGCGCCGCGGGCGCCGATCTTCTGGCCATGCCGCGGGCCGCCCTCAAGCAGGCGCGCCGGCGGCTGCAAATGGTGTTCCAGGATCCGTGGGCGGCCTTGAATCCGCGCCTGCCGGTGCACGACCTGATCGCCGAAGGGCCGCGCGAGTTCGGCACGCACCGCGGGCGCGAGCTGGCCGCCCACGTGCGCGAGCTGCTGAATCTGGTGGGCTTGCCGCGCTCCGCGGCGCAGCGCTACCCGCACGAGTTCTCCGGCGGCCAACGCCAGCGCATCGGCATTGCCCGGGCGCTCGCGCTGGCGCCGGCGGTGGTGATCGCGGATGAGCCGGTGGCGGCGCTGGACGTGTCGATACAGGCGCAGATTCTCAACCTGCTGCTGGAGCTGCAGGAGGAGCTTGGTCTGTCATTCCTGTTCATCGCCCACGATCTGGCGGTGGTGCGCTACATCGCTCACCGCGTGGCGGTGATGTACCTCGGCAAGATCGTGGAGCTTGGCGATGCCGAGGAAATTACCGACCAGCCGCGCCATCCCTACACCATCTCGCTGCTGGCCTCGGTGCCGGTGGCGGACCCCGGCCAGCCGCTCGCCGGCGGCGCCCCGGGCGACGTTCCTTCGCCGGTCGATCCACCCTCCGGCTGCCCCTTTCACCCGCGCTGCCCCTACCGGGTCGCGGCCTGCAGCCGGAGCATGCCGGAGCTGGTGACGGACCGCGCCGGCCACGCGCTGGCGTGCCACAACCCGCCGCAGCAGCCGGCGCCGGCTACCGGGGTGGCCGGCGCCGGACCGTGAATTCGCCCGCCTCCGGCCCGGCCGGCTCCCGTTCCGCGGCGCGCGCCCGCCGCTGCAGCGCCTCCTGGGCGCGTACCGCGCGGCGCCCCTCCGGCTGCCGCGTGCGGTAGCGGCCGTCGGGCAGCAACTCGTAGGAGTGGCAGTTGTCGGCGAAGTACAGCTCCAGGATCCGCACCAGCCGGCGGCGCAGATCGGGCTGCTCCACCGGGAACATCAGCTCCACCCGGCGGTCCAGGTTGCGCGGCATCCAGTCGGCGCTGGCCAGGTAGACCTGCTCGCCGCCGCCGTTGCGGAAGTAGATGATGCGGCTGTGCTCGAGGAAGCGGTCGACGATGCTGACCACGCGAATGTTCTCGCTGAGGCCGGCGACCCGGGGCCGCAGCAGGCACACGCCGCGGACGTTGAGCAACACCGTCACGCCGGCGCGGGAGGCGGCGTAGAGCGCGGCGATCACCTCCTCGTCGGAGAGGGAGTTCATCTTCGCCATGATCAGGCCGCGGCCGTCCGCCCGGGCGGCCTCGCGCTCGATGCCGGTGAGCAGGGCGCGCTTGAGGGCGGTCGGGGCCATCACCAGGCGCCGGAAGCGCGTTCCCGACGAGTACCCGGTAATGGTGTTGAAGAACAACGTCGCCTCGTGGGCGAGCTCCTCCCGCGCGGTGAGCAGGCTGAGGTCGGTGTAGAGGCGCGCCGTGGTGTCATGGTAGTTGCCGGTGCCCAGATGGAGGTAGGTGCGCACGCCGCCGGCCTCGCGGCGCACGATGAGCAGCGCCTTGGCGTGCACCTTGAGGCGCGCGATGCCGTACACCACGATCGCGCCCGCGCGTTCCAGCCGCGTGGCCCAGTCGATGTTCTGCTGCTCGTCGAAGCGCGCCTTCAGCTCCACCAGCACGGTCACCTGCTTGCCGTTCGCCGCGGCGCGTTCCAGCGCCCGTACCACCGGCGAGTCGCCGGAGGTGCGGTAGAGGGTCATCTTGACCGCCAGCACCGCCGCGTCCTGGGCCGCGGCCTGCAACAGGCCGAGGACGTGGTCGAAGGTCTCGAAGGGATGGTGCAACAGCACGTCGCGGCGCCGCAGCACCTCCCAGGGGTCGGCGTCGGCCAGCGCCGGCGCCGGGCGCGGGCGCCACGGCGGGTAGCGCAGATCGGGACGCTCCAGGTCCGCCAAAGCCCGCAGGCCGGTCAGGTCGGGCGGCGACACCTGATACACGTCCTCCGCCGCCACTCCCAGACGCTCGCTGAGCAGGGTGCGCATGGCCGCGGCGGGGGAATCGACCTCCAGCCGTACCACGGCGCTGGAGCGGCGCTCGACCAGCACCGCGGCCATCGCCTCGATGAAGTCTTCGTCGGTCGCTTCGTCCACCTCCAGGTCGGCGTCGCGGGTGATCCGAAACAGGGCGTGATCGCCGACCCGGCAGCCGGGGAACAACTGCCCGGCGTGCAGGACGATCGACTCTTCGAGCAGCAGAAAGCACTCCTCGCCCGGGTGCCCGGGAATGGGCCGCAGGCGGTCGAGGCCGCCGGGGACGGCGACCAGCGCCACCTGCGGCTCCGCCGCGCCGCCGGCGGCAGGCGCCTCGCGGCCGGCGGCCGCGTCCGCGGCGGTCGCGGCGGCCGGCAGCAGGCGGAACGCAAGATGCAGGCGCAGGCTCGCCAGCGCCGCCGCGGCGCCGCGCTCCATCCGGGTGGTGGCGAGCGCCGGAAAGATGCGGTAGCGGAAGTCGGCCGCGGCGGTGCGGCGCTGCTCCGCGGTCAGCGCCGCGGCGGGGACGATCCGCACGCCGGCCGCATGCAGTTGCGGAACCAGTTCCGCGTGCCACGTCCGGTACTGCAACTCGACCACCGCCTGCGCCGCGGCGGCCAGCCGCGCGAACCGCTGCCGGGCTCCGGGAGCGGCGCCCATGCTGCGCTTGAGCGCCGCCACCCGCACCATGAAGAACTCGTCGAAGTTGGAACTGACGATGGTCAGGAAGCGCAACCGTTCGAGCAGCGGCACCGCCGGGCGCAGCGCCTGATCGAGCACGCGCCGGTTGAATTCCACCCAGCTCAGCTCGCGGTCCAGCAGAGTCGCGCCGGCGGCCACTGGCTCGGCTCCGCCCGGGCGCCCGCCGCCGGAGGTATCTCGTTGCGTCATATGGTCCAGGATACCATTCCTTGACCCGCGCCGCGGCCGCGGATGTAATTGCCGGGAGATGAAGCGAGAGCTGTACGCCGGGCTGGACCTGGGCGGGACCAAGATCGCGGCCGCGGTACTGACCGGCGCCGGGCGCAACGTCGGCCAGGCGCGGCTCGACTCGCCGGCCGGGAGCGGCGGCGACACGGTGGCGGAAACCATGGTGCGCGCCGTGCAGGCGGCGCTGAAGCGCGCCGGGGCCGCGCCCGAGGCGCTGCGCGGGGTCGGCATCGGCGCGCCCGGCCCGCTCGACTGGGAGGCGGGCGTGATCCGGTTCGCGCCCAACCTGGGCCTGCGCAACTATCCGCTGCGCGGCTACGTCGAGGAGCGCCTGGGGGTACCGGTAATGCTCGACAACGACGTCAACCTGGGCACCTACGGAGAATACCTGGCCGGCGCCGCGCGCGGGCAGCGCTACGTCCTGGGGGTGTTCTGCGGTACCGGGGTCGGCGGCGGGCTGGTGCTGGACGGGCAGGTGTTTCGCGGCGCCAACGGCACCGCCGGGGAGATTGGCCACGTCATCGTCCAACGCGGCGGCGCGCTGTGCGCCTGCGGCCAGCGCGGCTGCCTGGAGGCCTACGCCAGCCGCAGCGCCATGGCGCGCGATCTGGTGATGCTGGCCAACGTCGGGCAGGCGCCCACGGTGCGCGCCGCGGCCGGCTCCAGGTTGAAGGCCGTCAAGAGCGGGGTCATCGCCCGGGCGGTCGCCGCCGGCGAGCCGGCGGTCGCCGCGGTGGTGGACCAGGCCGCCCAGTATCTGGGCGTCGCGCTCGCCAACTGCGTCAACCTGTTCAGCCCCGGAATGGTGGTGCTGGGCGGCGGGCTGGTGGAAAAGCTGGGCGAACGTTGGGTGCGGCAGGTGGAGCGCTCGCTGCAGCGGCACGCGCTGGAGGCCGCGGTCCGAGGGGTACGCGTGACCGCGGCGCAACTCGGCGACGACGCGGCCATCCACGGCGCCGTGGGCGCGTTGCGGGAGATGCTTGGGGAGCGCGGCTGATGGCCGCGGCGGGGGAGCGCGGGCGGCTGACCGCGGTGCTGGACGTGGGTTCCAGCTCGTTTCGGCTGATGATCGTAGACCGTCACCCCGACGGCGCCTGGGACGTGGTGGACCGGGCCGTGAAGCCGGTGCCGCTGGGCCGCGACGTGTTCTCCTCCGGGCGCATCGGGCGCGCTACGCTGACCCGCGGGCTGCAGGTGCTGGGCGGCTTCTGCGAGCTGCTCGCCGGCTGGCGCATCGCGCCGGCGGACACCCTGGTGATCGGTACCAGCGCCCTCCGCGAAGCGCGCAACGGCGACACCTTCGTCGACCGGGTGGCGTTGCGCACCGGGCTGCGGATCGACGTGGTCGGCGAAGTGGAGGAAAGCCAACTCACCTATCTCGCGGTACGCCGCGCGGTGGGCACCGAGCTGCCGGCGCTGCTGCGCGCCACCGCCCTGATCGTCGAGGTGGGCGGCGGGCATACCACGCTGATCCTGGTGAAACGCGGCCACATCTCGGCCCTGCGCACGCTCAAGGTGGGCACCGTACGCATGGGGCGGCCGCTGCAACTCGCCAGCGCCGATACCCCGCCCCGGCAGATCGTCGAAGAGTCGCTGCGGCCCACGCTGGCCGCGGTGCAGAAGGATCTGCGGCTCGCGCGGGTCGGCACCTTCATCGCCATCGGCAGCGACGTCAGCCTCCCCGCCGAGGCCGCGGAGAGCCCCGGCGCCAGCCCGATCGCGCGCCTCAGCCGGGCCGACTTCGACCGGTTCATCGAGGACTCCATTACCAAGCCGGAGGCGGACGTGGCGCGTGATCTGCAGCTCTCCTACAGCGACGCCGAGCTGTTGGTCCCGGGATTGCTGATGTACCGTTCGTTCCTGGATCTGACCGCGGCCGAGGAGATGTTCGTCGCCCGGGTAAGCATCCGCGAAGGGGTTCTGCTGCGCCACGGCGCCGCGCCGAGCAGCCGGACGCCGGGCGAGCTGCGCGCCCAGGTGACCGCCAACGCCATCAGCCTGGGCCGGCGCTACCGCTTCGACGAACGCCACGCCCGGCAGGCGGCGCGGCTGGCCTGCCGGCTGTTCGACGCCCTGCAGGAGGAGCACGGTCTCGACGCCGACTGCCGCCTGCTGCTCAAAGTGAGCGCCATTCTGCACGACATCGGCATGGTGATTCGCGCCAGCGGCCATCACAAGCATGGCCACTACATCGTCAACAACTCGGAGATCTTCGGCCTCGACGGCCGCGACCGGGCGATCGTGGCCAACGTCGTCCGCTACCATCGCCGCGCCCTGCCGTCCCCTTCCCACGCCTCCTACGTGAACCTCACCCGCAGCGACCGCATCGTGGTGAGCAAGTTGGCGGCGCTGCTGCGGGTGGCGGACGCCCTGGACAGCAGCCACGAGGCGCGCGTCAGCGACCTGCAGGTGGAGAAGACCGAAGCGGAGGTGACCATCGGCTGCCGCGGCGCCGGCAGCCTGGAGCTCACGACGCTGGCCCTGGAGCGCAAGGCGGATCTGTTTCAGGAGGTATTCGGCCTGCGCGTGCGGCTGGAGCGGATGGCGCCGTGACTCGATTGGCTTGATCGACTTGATCGACTTGATCGAGCGTTACAGCGCGACCGCCACCCATACCCCGAACAAGTGGTTGGTGGCGCTCTCGCCCTGCTTGAGGCCGCGGTTGTCGATCCGTTCGATGGCGTAGCTGACCCGCGCCTGCAGCTCCAGGGGCGACGACACCGGAACTCGCGCGCCGGCGGCGACCTCAAGTTGATAGACGTGCTCCAGCACCCCGGCCAGGAACGGGATCGGTCCCACGAAGGTGGCGCGGCCGGCCGCGTCGTAGCCGTCGTCCCAGATCGAGCCGTCGTCGTAGGGGCCGGGTTGCGGCAGCCGCGCCGAGGCGTTCCCGTGGCGGATGGCGCGGGCGGTCAGCTCCAGGTCGAGGCCGACCGCCGGCGTCACCAGCGCCGCCAGGGTCCACTGATCGGAGTTGGGCTGCAGGCCGTTGGCCAACGGCAGCGCGCGATGGGTGTAGGTGAGGTAGTTGATCGGCTGGTGACTGGAGTGGGTGTACACGTAGGGCGCCGCGTACAGGTAATCGAGGGTCACCGCTCCCACCACGCCGCTCGCCGCCGGGAGGGTCCAGGAGAGCGCCGCCTGCCCGGCGGTCTTGTTGGCGAACGGGCTGGGATTGAAGGTATCGCCGGCGAACAGCTGGTAGTCGTCGATATACAGGGAAAGCGCCGTACTCAGCCCCCACGGCAGCCGCGCCCGGGCCGCGACTCCGGCCAGCGTGTTGTCGTAGTCGCCGGTGAACGGCTCGGTAACGAACGCCGTCGGGAGCAGCGAATAGAGGCTCAACCGCGCCCCGAACAGCGTGCCGGAGAACGCCTCCAGGCCAAGCCAGGGCAGGGCCTGCCACTGCAGCGCATGCAGCATCAGATACTTGGAGGGAAACCCGGCATGCGCCGGCGGCGGCCGTACGCCGGGCGCGGTGTCGCAGCTGCGGTCCGCGGTGGCGCCCTTGAGGCGGTAGCGCTCCCCGTCGGGGCAGGCCGCCTGTTCGGCGACCAGATTCAGGAAGGCGGCGGTGTAGGTAACGCGGCTGCCGCGGAACACCGCGGCCACGTGCGCCGCGGGCGGGGCGCCGGCGCCCAGCACCACGCTGTCGTACAGCGGCGCGCCGAACGCTCCCTGCGCGAAGCCGCCCTGCACGAAGAACCGCCCGGCGGCGAACGCCGCCGTCGCCCGCAGGTCTTCCTTGCCCTCGAAGCGGGCGCCGCCGAGGGGGAAGTCGGGTCCCGCCCGGGGGAACACCGGCTGCTCCGCCGGGCGGTAGCGCAGCCCGGGCGCGGGCGCGCTCTCCCACCAGTAGCGGAACGCGGCGGAATAGGCGAACCGCCCGAACGACGAGGTGGACTCCAGGCCGGCGCCGAACAGCGCCTGCTGATCCGCGCCGGCGGGCAGCCGGGCGCTGAGGCCGCCGTAGACGGAGGCCGTGAACGGCGGCAGGCCGAGGCCGCCGCCGCCGCCCTCCGGCAGCAGCTCGCGCAGATACGCGGCGGCCAACTCGCGCTCCGGTCCGGTCGCCGCGGCCTCTACCTGACGCAGCAACTCCACGACCAGTTGCGGCGCGTAGGGCCGCAACGCCGGCAACGGCGCCAGGTAGCCGCGCTGCTCCCAGATCGCCAGGTGGCGGTAGATGCGGTCCGCCGGGTCGTACAGGGACTGGGCCGCGGCCGGCGCCGCCGCGGCGGCCAACGCCAGCAGTCCGCTCACTACCCGCGCCATGGGCCGCAGCCGGCAGGCACGGCGCGCCGGCAGCGGGATACCTTCAGATTCCGGTGAACCTGCCGGTTTCAAGCGGTGGCAACCGCCGGTCTGCTATCTCGTTCCAGGTGTTTCACCAGACCAGGGAATTCGCGGCTCTTGAATAACGCCGTCACGGGCACGTCGTACTTGCTGCGAAGATTGTCGATCCCGCCCTGCCCGCGATCGATCAACCCCACGATGCCGGCGATCTCGTTGCCGGCGTCCGTCAGCCGGTCACAGGCAAGGAGCGTCGAGCTTCCGGTCGTGAATACGTCTTCTACGACCATCACTCTGGTCCCGGCGGGCTGTTCGTTTTCGATGTAGTTCCGCGTACCGTGTTGCTTGCGTTCCTTGCGAACGACGCATCCGTTGACCATCGGGTGACCCCGCTGCGCGGCAAGCTGAATGACGGCGGCAACCAGAAAGTCGGCGCCAATCGAGAGCCCCCCGACCGCGGTGGGCTGCCGCGGCAGACGATCCGCTGCGCGAAGCAGAAATTCGGCGATCGCCCTGAGCACGCTGCCTTGGAGCACGGCGCGCTTGCAGTCGAAGTAGAAGCTGGACTGCTGGCCCGTACTCAGGATGAACGGGCCGCCGGTCTGCAGGAGGCATAGCTCCTCGATACGGGTGCGCAGCTCATCCTTGTCCATCGTCACGGCGGTGTCGCTCCTCCCTGGGGTGCCATCGGCAATTCTTGTAGCACGCATGCCGCCGGCGGCGCTACAGGGCGTCGCTCAGGGGCGGTACCCCGACCGCGTCGACGATGCCGGCTATGAACTCCTCCTCGCTGACCCGCTGCGCCTGGCCCTCGGCCTGCAGGATGATGCGCTTGCGCAACACCGGACCGGCGACTTCCTGAATGTCCTCGGGGGTGACGTAATCGCGGTCGCGCAGCGCGGCCAGCGCCTGCGCCGCCTTGTACAGGGCCAGGGAGCCGCGCGGCGACACGCCCAGGGCCAGGCGGCGGTCGCGGCGGGTGGCGCCCACCAGCGCCAGAACGTAGGCGCGCAACGACTCGTCGACGTGCACCTGCAGCACCCGCTGCTGCATCTCCCGCAAGGTGTCGAGGTCCGCCACCGGGCGGATGCGGGTCAACGGGTGGCGCGGCTGGCGGCCAATCCCCATCACCGCCCGCTCCGCCTCGCGGTCGGGGTAGCCGATCGACACCGTCATGAAGAAGCGGTCCTTCTGCACTTCCGGCAGCGGAAACGTGCCCTCGGCATCGCCGGGACTCTCGGTGGCGATCAGGAAGAACGGATCGGGCAGCGGCCGGCTGGTGCCCTCCACGCTGACCTGCCCCTCGGCCATCGCCTCCAGCAGCGCCGATTGCGTGCGCGGCGTGGCGCGGTTGATTTCGTCCACCAGCAGGATGTTGGTGATGATCGGTCCCTCCCGGAAGGTGAACTCCCCGCTTTGGGGATTGTAGATCGACACCCCCAGCACGTCCGCCGGCAGCAGGTCGGGGGTGCACTGCACCTGCTTGAACATGCCGCCGACGGTGTTGGCCAAGGCCCGGGCCAGCACCGTCTTGCCTACCCCCGGAACGTCCTCGATCAGCACGTGGCCGCGGCACAGGAGCGCGACCAGCACCTTCTCGGTGACCTCGTCCTTGCCGTAGAACGCCGCGCGCACCGCCTGCGACACCTGCTGCGCCCACTGCGCCACCGGCCCGCGGCGGCGCTCGCCGCCGCCGTTCGCCGGCGTCATTGGCCCGCTCCCCGCCGGCGCAGCAGGCCGCGCACCAGCCCCTGGAAACGGGCGCTGCGCTCGCCGCTGGCGCCGTGCGCCGAATACACCAGCTCCTCGAACAGCACCCCCGCGGCCTCCAACTCGGCGCGCCGCTCCGGCAGCCGCGCACCCAGCGCGCGCACGTAGGCGAGGGGCGCCGCGCTGCGCCGAAACGGCACCCCGGAGCGCTCCCCCCAGCGGATCAGGCGCACGAACCCGCGCACCGCGGCGCCGTGGGCGCCGCGCCGCAGACGCAGGCGCACCGCGCGCCGCGCCTGCGTCTGCCGGCGGCGCTCGCGCGCCGCCCCGGCAACCGTTGCGGCCAGCCGCTGCGCGGCGCCGCGCGGCGCCGCCAACATGCGCCGCGCCACCGCCCGGGCGGCGGCGGCGGCGTGCCGCAGCCCGCGCGCAATGCCGCCCACCAAGGCGGCCAGCGAGAACCCGCGCAACAGCTCGCCCAGGTCGCGGGAGAACAGCGGCCGCACCAGAAATACGATCAGCCCGAGGCCCAGGGCGATCAGCAGCGTGACCAGCAGCGCCTGGAACAGGCGCGCCGCCAGATCGGACTGCTCCCCCGGTTCGCCCGGCAGCGCCATCGACTCGAACCCGCGCTCCTCCCCCGGCGACTCCGAACCGGCGCTGCGCACCTGCGGCCGGCGCGTCTCCAGCGGCCCGTCCGGGGTCAGCAGGTCGTTCAACCAGGCGAAGAACGCTTCCAGGTAGCTGGCCGGCAGCGGCGGTTCGGCGCCCACCAGCGGCCAGGTGACCAGCGCCGCCAGCGCCGCGAACAGCAGCGCCGCGCCGACCCGCCGGCGCCGCAGGGAGGGAGGCAGTACGAAGCCGCCCCCGAAGTAGCCCTGTTCCTCCAGATAGCCGTTCAGCACCGCGGTGCAGGTGATCCCCAGGGCCAGGTGCAGCAGCACCAGCAGCAGCACGCCGGCCGGGATCCCGCGCCCGCCGAGCAGCGCCGCGAACACTGCCAGCAGGATCAGGGTCTGGAACCAGATGGCGACCCGCTTCACCTGCCGCATGCGGGCCACCGACTCGCCCGCCTCCGCCGAGTAGGAGCGCACCGCGGTGCGCAGCTCCCGGCCCTGCTTGCCGATGAGGAGGCGCAGGAAGATCTCGCGCTCGCGGAAGGCGCGGTGCAGCCCGAAGCTGGTGAACCACATGACCAGCACCAGCGCCAGGGCGTAGATCACCTCTGCCTTGGGCGGCAGCAGGTCACCCGCGAACAGGTAGCCGCCGGCGGCCAGGAAGATCGCCGCGGCCAGGATCAGGATCACCAACAGCTCGCGCAGGCGCGGCAGCGCGCTGCCCAGCTTTTCCCTGTGCAGGGCGTTGGCCACCGCCGCCTGCGCGCCGCCGGTCAACAGCAGCACCAACACCGTGCCGGGCGGATTGGGCGGCAGCGCCAGATCCAGCACCAACCGGCGCAGCAGCAGATCCAGCAGCACCAGAAACAGAAACGGGATGGCCGCCGCCAGCGCGGGGTGGATGGCGGCGCGGTACACCGCCAGCCGGCGTTCATCCACGGACCAGCTCCCGGCTGTAGCCGCTGACGGTGTGGCTGGTCAAGCCCGGCACCGCCAGCTCCTCCTGCCGCGCCTGATGGGTGCTGACCAGGAACACCTCCACGTCGTAGCCGCGCCGTCTCAGCGCCAGCAGCCGGGCGCGCTGCGCCTCCCGCAGCGGCGGCGTTACCACCGCGACGCGGGTACCGTTGGCGCTCACGCCGCCGCGCTGCGCCAGCTCCACGAAGCCGGCGGCCTGCTCGCCGGGTACCGCGTTGAGGCGCGCCAACTGCTCCAGCAGGTGGGCGGCGTGGGCGAAGCCGGCGCGCACCGGCTCTACGGTGCAATCGCCGGCGCCCGCCGCGGCGCCCGCGGCGGCGGCCGGACCGGCGGCCGGGCCGACCCGCCCGGTGGCGGCCAGCCCCACCTCCTGGCCGATCCCGACGAAGTGGAACACCAGCGAGGCGGCCGTCTCGATGGCCCGTTCGATCAGGTGGGCGCGCTGCGCCAGCGGGTAGTCGTCGGCGGTCAGATTGAGCAGCACCAGCACCGGGAAGTAGATCGAGGGCACGTACTCCATCGAGTACAACGCCCCCAGACGCGCGCTGGCCTTCCAGTTGATCCGCTTCGGCTCGTCGCCGGGCTGATAGTCGCGCAGCGAGCGGTAGCGGGTAACGTCCTCGTAGAGCTTGTTGAGCACCTTGAGACTGCCGGAGGGCAGCCCGCGCTTGTGCTGCAGATCGAGGGCGAAGATATTGGGATAGACGATCACCCGCTGATGGCACGGGAGCTGGGCGCGCCAGGGGAAGAAGCCGAAGGCGTCGGTCCCTGACAGGTCCACCGGACCCAACTGAAACTCGCCCCGTTCGCGCCCCTCCAGCTCGTAGCTGAAGCTGCGTTCCTCCCACGGTCCGAGCCCGACCACGAACTGCGCCGGCTGGCGCGCCGCGAAGCTGCCGATGCGGTCGGCGACGGTGACGAAGTGGATCGGCAGCGGGGTGCGGTTGCGCACCGTCAGGGTGCAGGTGAAGGGCGCGTAGCGGTTGGCATGCAGCAGCGGTTCGCCGCGCCGCGCCGTAACGCCGGCGCGCACCACCAGGGTGTACCCCAGCGCCAGGGCGCGGATCGCCAGCAGCGCCGCGGCCAGAATGCGCATCAGCGGCGGCGGGGCAAACAGCACGACCAGCAGCAGCAGCAGCGGCACCAGGACGTCGGGGCCCCAGCGCAGGCGGAGCGTCACCCGGCGGCCTCGCCGCTCGGCGCCAGGGAGTGGGCGGCCAGCACTTCGTTGACGATGCCGTCGATCACCGCCTCCGGCTGCACGCTGCGCAGGAGCTGCTCCGGCTTCACGCCGATCCGCTTGAGCAGGATCGGCGGCGCCAGTTCGCACACCTCCGCCGCCCCGCCGGCCTCCTTGCCGCGGATCGCGGCCAACGCCTGGGCGCCCTGGTACAGCGCCATCGAGGCGCGCGGCGAGGCGCCGTACGCCAGCCGGGCGTCGTGCCGGGTACGCTCCACCAGGTCCAGGATCAGGTCCTCGATGGCCGCCGCCACCGGCAGCGCGGCCACCTCGCGCTGCAGCCGGCGCACCGTCTCCAGATCGGTGGCCGCCGCCAGGTCGGTGACCGGGTGGGTCAGCCGCCGCTGCGCGCTCAGCATCTCCTGCTCCGCCTCCGGCGTCGGGTAGCCCATGCGCAGGGTAAGGAAGAAGCGGTCGCGCTGCGCCTCGGGCAGCGGAAAGGTGCCTTCGAATTCCACCGGATTTTCGGTAGCCAGCATGAAGAACGGGTCGGGCAGCGGCGTGGTCTCGCCTTCGACGCTGATCCGGCCCTCGGCCATCGCCTCCAGCAGCGCCGACTGGGTACGCGGCGTGGCGCGGTTGATCTCGTCCACCAGCAGGATGTTGGTCACGATCGGCCCCTGCCGGAACTCGAACTGGCCGGTCCGGGCGTGGTACACCGAGCCGCCCAGCACGTCGCCGGGCAACAGGTCGGGCGTGCACTGGATGCGCCGGAACTCACCTCCCAGGCAGGTGGAGAGCGCCCGCGCCAGTACCGTCTTGCCGACCCCCGGCACGTCCTCCAGCAACGCGTGCCCGCGGCACAGCAGGGTCACCAGCAGCTTCTCGACGACCTGCTCCTTGCCGTAGATCACCGTACCCGCGGCATCGATGAGAGTCCGGGCCCAGACCTGCGCCTCCATCCCCGCGCCTGTTGTACCACAGTCGCGGCCCGCGCGTGCGCCGGTACGAGCCGCCTTCCAGTACATCCATGAAAAAACGATGGTCGGGTTATCTATTTTCATGGTAGAACAGAGGGCATGATCCCGCGCGTCGCCCTTGGTGAAGTCAGGGACCGGCTCCGGCGCAGCCCGGTCGTCGCCATCGTCGGGCCGCGCCAGTGCGGCAAGACCACGCTCGCCCGGCAGTTCGTTCCCGCCGGGTCGGCCGGCTACTTCGACCTGGAGGATCCGGTAAGCCTCGCGCGCCTCGATCAGCCGCACACCGCGTTGCGGGACCTTGCCGGCACGGTCGTCATCGACGAGGTGCAGCGCCGGCCCGAGCTGTTCCCGATCCTGCGGGTACTGGTGGATCGTGACGAACCGCGCGCGCGGTTCCTGGTCCTGGGCAGCGCCGGTCCCGAGCTGTTGCGCCAGTCCGCGGAATCGCTGGCCGGGCGCATCGAGTACCTGGAACTGACCGGCTTGCAGGCGGCCGAGGTCGGCGGCGCCGGCCATGACCGGCTCTGGCTCCGGGGAGGCTTCCCGCGCTCCTACCTGGCGGCCAGCGACCGCGACAGCATGGCGTGGCGGCAGGCGTTCGCGCGAACGTTCGTGGAGCGCGACCTGCCGCAGTTCGGCGCCAATCTCCCATCCCGCACCGTCACGCGTCTCCTGGTGATGCTGGCCCACTACCACGGCCAGCTCATGAACGTTGGCGAAATCGCCTCGGCGCTGCAGATCGGTCAGGCGACGGTGCGGCGCTACCTGGACCTGTTCGAGCAGCTCTTCATGATCCGGCAGTTGCGCCCGTGGCACGAGAACCTGGGCAAGCGGCAGGTGAAGCGCCCCAAGCTCTACCTCCGAGACTCCGGCCTCTACCATCACCTGATCGGCGTCGCGACGCAGGACGAGCTCCACACCCATCCGCGCATCGGAGCGTCATGGGAGGGGCTCATGCTCGAGAAGATCCTCTTCGAGGCGGCGCCGGAACAAGCGTACTTCTGGGCAACGCATAACGGCGCCGAACTCGATCTGTTGTTGCTGGCGCGCGGCAAGCGGGTGGGCGTGGAGATCAAGCTGGTCGATGCGCCGCGGCGCACGCGGTCCATGGTTTCGGCGCTAAGCGACTTGTCGCTGGACGCGCTCTTCGTGGTATATCCCGGCCGCACGCGGTACGCGCTCGATGACCGCATCACCGCGCTGCCGGCGCACGAACCGTTCCCGGCGGTCCCGGCACCCTGACGTAGACGGCAGCGAAGCGGAGGGATACGGTGAAGAACGTGAGGGCAAATGGCTGTCGATAGCGCCGCCGCGGCTCGTTGGGTCGCCGCCCGGCAGGCCCGGCGGCGCGCTGCGCTACGCCGCCGGCTGCAGTCGGCGCAACGGGACGCGGCCCGCATCATCGCCATGATCGCCGCGCACTACCGGCCGCGGCGCATCTACCAGTGGGGATCGCTGGTCCATACCGAGCGGTTCGCCGAGATCTCGGACATCGACATAGCGGTCGAAGGGATGAACTGCGACGAGCGCCTCCTCGCGGCGATCCGGTCGCGGGCGGAAGAGATGACCGACCTGCACGTCGATCTGGTCGTGATGGAGCGTCTCGACCCGGGGCGGGCAGACCTCATTCGCCGCTTCGGCGCGGTCGCATGGCCGGCCGGCGAGCATGCCTGAACGCGGCCTCGATGAGCTGATCGCCGAGCTCGCGCAGGCCCGGCAGCGCCTGCAGGCGGTCTACGCCAAGCTCGGCAACGCGCGGGAGACCGCGCTGCCGCGCCTCGGGCGCACCGATGACAGCGCGCTGATCGTGGCCGGCTACCTGGAAACCTACTACACCGTCCTGGAGACCTTCTTCGTCCGCGTATCCGGTTACTTCGAAAACAATCTGCCGCCGGCGCGTTGGCACACCGCTCTGTTGGAGAACATGACCCTCGAAATCGAAGGGCTGCGCGCCCGCGTCGTCGGCGATCTCAATCTGGTTCGCCTGCGCGAGCTGCTCCGATTTCGCCACTTCCGCCGCTACTACGTGGAGATGGAATACGACTGGGCGCGCATCGACTTCCTGCTCGCGACTCTGGACGCCGCCCACCCGACCGTGCTGCGCGAGCTCGACGCGTTCGACGCGTTTCTCCGTGAGGTCCGCGGCCGCACCGCTTAGTTGGTTTGTTTGCGCCTTCGTTTGACACGCGGCCGATGCGCGGCGACACTGCTGCGCCATGACGCCGCTGGGGCAGCGCGTCGAACGCGCCGGCGGCGGGCTGATCCACACCCGCGAGCCGTGGAACGTCAGCGCCTTCGCCGCGCCGCAGGTCGAACTCCTCTCCATCGTGCCGTGGGGACCGGACGCCTTGCGGGTCCGGGTGACCGTCGGGCCGCGCATCCTCGACACCGCCTGGGCGCTGACCGAGCCGGTAGCCGGCAACGCGGCCGCGGTCACGGTCGGCGCCGCCGAAGCGACCGTGCGCAACGGCCGGATCTCGGCGCGGCTGACCGACCGGGCTGCCGGGCGCGCGGACGCGCGCCTGGAGTTCTTCCGCCATCCCGGCGGCGGCGCCGAGGCCGTTCCGATTCTGGCCGAGCATGACTACGTGGTCGGGTGCCACGATCCGGGCAGCCGCATCTTCCAGCCGCGCAGCGCCGCGGGCGAAGCGGGGCTGTACTACGCCGAGCATCACTTCGCGGCGCGCGCCGGGGAGCGGCTGTACGGCATGGGGCTCAACGCTACCGGCGGGGTCGACCTGAAGGGGTGCGTCATCGACCTGTACCAGCGCCACTGCAAGCACGTCGTGCCGTTCGTGGTATCGAGCGAGGGCTACGGCCTGCTGTGGAACAACCCGTCGCTGGGGCGGGTCGAGTTCGGCAACAACATGACCCGCTGGGTGTCGCGCGGCTGCCGCCAGCTCGACTACTACGTCACCGCCGGTGACAGCTACGCCGACATCCTGGGCAACTACGCCGGGGTGACCGGCCACGCGCCGCTGCTCCCGGAGTGGGCGGCCGGCTTCTGGCAATGCAAGCTGCGCTATCGGACCCAGGAGGAGTTCCTCGCCGCGGCGCGGGAATTCAAGCGCCGCGGCCTGCCGGTAGCGGTGCTGGTGATCGACTTCCGGCACTGGCGCCACTGGGGCGACTGGAAGCTCGACCCGGAGTTCTGGCCCGACCCGGCGGCCATGGTGCGCGAGCTCGACGACCTGGGCGCGCGAATCATGATCTCCCCCTGGGTGATGATGGAAGAAAACAGCGAAAACTTCGCCGAGTTCCACCGCCGGGGCATCTACGTGCGCGGGCCTGACGGTGCGGAAACGTGGTGGCCGGGCGATCCGCCGGGAACGACGGCGACACATCCGGCCGACCGGCCGCGCGCGCGCACGCTGCAGTACGATCCGACGCACCCCGACGCCGGACCCTTTCTGTGGGAGCGTTGGAAGCGCAACTACGTGGACCTGGGCATCAAGACGTTCTGGCTGGACCCGTGCGACGACGTCAGCCGGATGGCCGACTACGACAAGGTGCGCTATCATGTCGGCCCCGGCATCGAGGCCAACTGCTTCTATCCGGTGGCGCATCAGAAGAACGTGTACGACGGCCTGCGCGCGGCCGGCGAGCACGAGGTGGTCACCATCTGCCGCAGCTCCTGGGCCGGTTCGCAGCGTTACGGCGCCGCGCCGGCGGCGCATGACATCCAGTCATCGTTCGCCCATCTGCGCGAGTACCTGATGGCGGGGCTGAACCTGGCCATGGCGGGGATTCCGTGGGGCGCGGCGGAAATCGGCGGCTTCGTGACGCCGCAGGCGCAGGACGACGAATTCCGCGAGCTGGTGGTGCGCTGGTACCAGTACGGCGTGTTCACGCCGATCTTCCGCACCCACGGCCACCGCGCCAACAACGAGCCGTGGAGCATCGGCGGCGGCACCTACCGCCACATCCGCGCCGCCATCATGCTGCGCGAACGGCTCCGCCCCTACGTCATGGCGCAAATGAAGGTCGCCGCCGAGCGCGGCATCCCGCCGATGCGGCCGCTGTTCTTCGACTTCCAGGACGACGCCCGCGCCGCGCGCGTCGAGGATCAATTCCTGTTCGGGCCGGACCTGCTGGTGGCGCCGATCGTCGAGTACCGGGCGCGGCAACGCCGGGTCTACCTGCCGGCGGGAGCCGAGTGGATCGACGCCGCCGGCGGCGGACGGTACGAAGGCGGCGTCACCATCGACGCGCCGGCGCCGCTCGAGCGCATCCCGGTCTTCGTGCGCGCGCCGAACCGGGAACTCGCCGACCAGTTTCAGGGCCTGAACGACCTATGACGCGCGCTGAGCCGGCTCTGTGGGCGGAATTCGATGCCGCGGCGCGCCGCCCGCTTGCCGTACGGTGGCGTTACTCCTTCATCCGAACCTACAAGCCGATGTTGGACGATGAGAACTACCGCTCCTTCGATTCCATGGAGGAATATCGCCAGTGGTGCGAGCGAGAGCTGCCCGACTGGCTAGGCTATGGCCGCGTTCGAGTACCGGCAAGCTGAGGAGATACGGGACGCCCTGGAACGCCATGGCGTCCGCTACCTCTTCATAGGCAAGTCGGGCGCAATCCTTCTCGGATACCCCGACACGACTCAAGATGCCGATCTGTTCGTCGAGAAGGCCGCCGCCAACAGCCAGGCCCTGGTAACGGCTCTGCGAGAACTCGGGTTCGCGTTGACCGGCCGCCAAGCCGCGGAGATCGTCCGCGGTAAGGACTTCGTCCAACTCAAGAACGGTCCGTTCGATTTGGATCTCGTGTTCGCGCCCGACGGCATCGAGAGCTTCCAGGATGCGTTCCGGCGGCGCGTCGACGTCGAGGGGTTTCCGGTCTGCTCGCTGGACGACATCATCGCCAGCAAGGAAGCATCGAACCGGGCAAAGGATCGCGAGACGCTGCCGCGCCTTCGATCATTCCGCGACTACCGGAGTGCCCGCTCGCGCGGAGGATAGTTGCGCCGGCTTGACCGCGGTCAGGCCCAGCCGCGCAGGCGGTAGACCAGGAGACCGAGATATTCGCGGCACACCCGCGAGCTGCGCTGGAGGGCGGTCGCGAGGGGGAGCAGACTGGGGAGCCTGGTAGTGGCCCGCAGCCGGGCATAGTCGGCCGGAGCGGGGACGACCTCGAATCCGACCCGCCTGAAGGCGGCCTCGGCGCGCGCCATGTGCCAGGCCGAAGTGACCAGCAGCACCTGCTCGATGCCGTTCGCGGCGGCGATGGGCGCGGTGTAGGCGGCGTTTTCGCGCGTGCTGCGGCTGTTCGCTTCGAGGATGACGTCCGCGTCCGGCACGCCGAGGGCGGCGAGCAGGAGGCGGGTGGCGGACGCGGGCGATTGCCCGTGCGGAGCGCCCCGCGTGCTGCCGGCCGAAACGACGATAAACGGCGCCTTGCCGGCGTGATACAACCGCGCCGCGTGCCACACCCGATCGGCGGCGTCGTTCAACTCGGGATAGCCCCATGCCTCCGCCGCCGGGTCGAAGGAGCCGCCGAGCAGGACGATCGCGTCCGCCGCCGGAAACAATTCCACGGGCCGCGGCCGGTACGCCGCGGACACCTGGTCGAGGAGCGCGTCGGAGGTGATCGGCATCGACCAGCCCCACAGCCACGCGACGCTGAACGCCATGAGGCAGGCGGCGCGGCCGCGCCAGCCGAGCGCGAGCGCCAACAGGGCAAGCAATCCGCATGCCACCGCCACCCCGAGCGGACTGGCCGCCTGGCCGAGAATCTTATCCAGCACCGGCACTTGTCAGCTTGGGGACCGCGGCGTAGAGCTGCCGGGTGTAGTCGTGCCGCGGCGCGGCGGCGAGTTGCCGGGCCGGCGCCTCCTCCACCAGGCGGCCGCCCTGCATCACCCCGACGCGGTCGCAGAAGTAGGTAACCACCGCCAGGTCATGGGAGATGAACAGGAGCGTCAGCGACAGCTCGCGGCGCAGGGTCTGCAACAATTCCAGGATCTGGCTCTGGATCGACACGTCGAGGGCGGAGACGATCTCGTCGCACATGATCAGTTCCGGCTGCGCGATCAGCGCCCGGGCGATGGCGATGCGCTGGCGCTGGCCGCCGGAGAAGTCGGGCGGGCGGCGTGACAGGTCGCGCGCCGCCAACCCCACTGCTTCCAGCGCCGCGACCGCCCGCACCCGCGCCGCCGCGGCGCCCGACCAGCGCGGCGTGTAGCGCAGACCGGCCAGCAGGATTGCCTGCACGCTCATGCGCGGATTGAGGGAGCGGGCGGGATCCTGGAACACGTACGCCAGCCGGGCGCGCAACTCGCGGCGCGCGCGGGCCCCCGGCCGGCTGACCGAATACTGCTCGCCGGCGCGGTCGCGGTAGGTGACGGAACCGCGGTCGGGCCGGTACCGGCCCACCGCCAGCCGCGCGGTGGTGGTCTTGCCGCTGCCCGATTCCCCTACCAGGCCGTAGCTTTCTCCCGGCTCGATGCGAAAGCTCACCTCGCGCACCGCGTACACGTAGCGCCCGCCGCGCGCGAAGTAGCCCGCCTCCAGCGCGAAGCGCTTGCTGACGGAATCCAGCGTCAGCATCCGGGGCGGGCGCTCGCCTTGACGCCGGGCAGAACGCAGCGGTGAAGGAGGGGAGCAGGGCCGGGAGGGGCGGCGCCGCGCTCCTGCGCCAGCGGCGGCACCGCTTGCGTGCAGCGCGCTTCCGCCTGCGCGCAGCGCGGCGCAAACGGGCAGCCCGGCTCCGGGCGCAGCGGATCCGGCACCGCGCCCGGAATCGCGCGCAGCGGCTGCTCGGTATAGTGCGCGCCCAACTCCAGGTGGGCGTCCAGCAGCGCCCGCAGGTAAGGGTGGCGCGGTTCCGCCAACAGCGCCGCGGCCGGGCCCTGCTCCATCACCAGGCCGCCGTACATCACCACGATGCGGTCCGCGAGCTGACCGATCAGGGCAAGATCGTGGCTGATGAACAGAATCGCCAACCGGCGCGCGGCCCGCAGCCGCCGCAGCAGCTCCACCACCTGCGCCTGCACCGTAACGTCCAGCGCGGTGGTGGGCTCATCGGCGATCAGCACCTCCGGATCTCCCGCCAGCGCATGGGCGATCAGCACCCGCTGCAGCATGCCGCCGGAGAACTGGTGGGGAAAGCTGGCCAGGCGCCGCGCCGCCTCCGGGATGCCCACCTCTTCCAGCAGCGCCACGCAGCGCGCGCGCCGCGCCGCGCGCTCCAGCTCGGGGTGATGCGCGCGCAAGGTCTCGTTCAGCGAGCGCTCGATGGAGTAGATCGGATCGAAGGAGAGCGCCGGCTCCTGGAACACGATCCCCACCTGGCCGCCGCGCAGGCGCCGCAACGCCGCGCTGCGCATGGTCACCAAGTCCTCGCCGCGAAAGCGCAGCCGCCGCGCCGTGATCCGGGCATGCGGCGGCAGCAGCCGCAGCAGCGCCAGCGCGGTGACGCTCTTGCCCGAGCCGCTCTCGCCGACCAGTCCCACCACCTCCCCGGCGTGGAGCTCCAGATCGACGCCGCGCACCGCCTGCAGCAGCCCGCGGTCGGTGGCGAAGCTCACCGTCAGTTGCGCCGCCTGGTACAGCGGCCGGGCGCCGCGCTCAGCCACGCACCGGCTCCCGGCGATGCGGGTCGAGCACGTCGCGCAGCAGGTCCCCGAGGAAGCTGAACGCCAACGTCACCAGCAGCAGCGCCAGGCCGGGATAGAGGAACCACGGAAAGCTGCGCAGATTGCTCAGCGAGATCACGTCCCGCCGCAGCATCGAGCCCCAGCTCACCGCCGGGTCCGCGATTCCCAGGCCGAGGAAGGAAAGCGCGGTCTCCGCCAGGATGAAGCCCGGAATGCCCAGCGCGGCGTTGACGATCAGGATCGAGGCCATCTGCGGCACGATCTGGGTGAAGATGATCACCAGCGGCGGGATCCCCTGCAGTTGCGCGGCGGCGACGAAGTCCTCGGTCTTGATGCTGTGCACCATCCCCCGGATCAGCCGCGCGGTCCCGGGCCAGCCCACGACCGACAGAATGACGGTGATGAGGAAGAACGACCGGGCGGGGTCCCACTCGTAGGACAGGATGGAACGCAGGAACAGGATCATGTAGAGGCTGGGAATGAGGATGAAGAACTCGGCGACGCGCATGATGGTCCAGTCGACGGCGCCGCCGTAGTAGCCGGCCAAGCCGCCCAGGATGATCGCCAGGGTCAGCGAGATCGCTATGGCAATGAAGCCGATCGTCAGCGAGATGCGCGAGCCGTACAGGATGCGCGACAGGATGTCGCGTCCCAGGTGGTCGGACCCCAACAGGAACACCGGGTAGGCTTGGCCGCCGCCGCGCCACGGGTCCGCGTCCGCCGCGGTCGCCGCGCCGGCGGCAGCGCCCTCCTCCGCGGCGCGGTACGGCGCCTCGGTCCCGAACAGATGCGCCCGCATCGGCACCAGCCCCCACAGCCGGTACTCCGGCCCCGGCGCCAGCAACCGCACCCGATAGTGCTGGCCGCGGATGCGCGCGTAGCGCCGCGTCACCTCGTCCACCAGCACCCGGCGCTGCACCTGCGGTCCGAATCCCAACTCGGCCGAGTAGAAGCTCAGGGAGGGTGGTTGGTGGGTATGGAAGCGGAACGCGGTGGTCGGGAGGTAGGGCGCCAGGAACTCCGCCAGCAGCATCGCGCCGTAGAGCAGCGCCAGCACCAGCGCCGAGGCGGCCGCCACCGGCCGCTGGCGCAGCCGGCGCCACAACGCGGCCCTCACCGGCGTCCGGCGGGCGGCTCTGCCTTGCTATCAGTCATTGCCGCGCCGGGAATAGCGGATGCGGGGATCGACTACCGCCAGCAGCACGTCGGCAGCGATCATACCCAACAGGATCAGGACGCTGATGAACATGATGTTGGCCAGCACCAGGTTGATGTCCTCCTCCCGCACCGCCTCGTACATCAGCCGCCCGATGCCGGGATAGGCGAAGATGATCTCCATGATCAACGAGCCCGAAAACAGCCCCGCGAACAGATCGGCGCTGCTGGTGATATAGGGGTTGAGGGTGTTGCGGAAGGCGTGCACCACGTGCACGCGCCGCTCGTCGATGCCGCGCGCGCGCAGCGCGGTCACGTAGGGTTGGCCAAGCTGATCCAGCATGGTGGCGCGGATGTAGCGCATGGTGGCGCCGACCCCGCCCAGGAACGCGCCGAGCAGCGGCAGCGCGACGTGGTGCAGGTAGCTGAAGGAGAAGCGCAGCGGCGCCTCCCGATACGGGAAGTCGGGATAGGCGGTGATCGGAAACCAGCCGCTGGCGGCGGCGAACAACTGCAGCAGGATCAGCAGCAGGATGCCGGGGAAGGCGTGCAGCAGCAGCGCAATGAAGGTCGCCTCCAGGTCTACCCGGGTACCCACCTTGGAGGAGAAGTAGAGGCCGGCGGCGAACGCCAACAGGGTCAGAAACAGCAGCGAGATCAGGTTCAGCACCAGCGAGTTGACCATCCGCGAGCGGATCAGGAACAGGATCGGCGCGCGAGAGATCAGCGACCGGCCCAGGTCGCGCTCCACCACCACCTGGTAGAGCCAACGCCCGTACTGGGCGTAGAACGGCAGGTCGAGGCCGAGGCGCGCCTTGGCCGCGGCGATCTGTTCTTCGCTGTAGACGTTGTCCGCCTGGCGGTCGCCGGAAATCAGCATCTGGCTCTTGACGTAGTTGTCGACCATGTCGCTCGGCGCCAGCTTCATCAGGCCGAACACCGCCAGCCCAAGCACCAGCAGCATGGCAACCAGCGACGCCAGCCGGGCCGCCAGAAAGTGCAGCAGCGGGAAGCGGCGGCCGCCCGCGCCGCGCCCTGCGCGCTCCGGCTCGTCGCGTCCCGGCGCGGCGGCGCCGTCACGTTGCCGCGCGGCCATCCTCACCGGCGCCGCGCCGCGGCGGCGCCGGCGTCACTCGGCGGCGCGCAGGTAGAGGTAGTCGGAGTCGAGTCCGCCAAGGGTGTCATAGAACACGTTGCCCCACTTGTCGCGCACCGCCAGGAACGCCAGCGGGTGGACCAGGTAGGTCAATGGCGCCTGGTCGAGGAGCAGGCGCTGGTACTCGTCGTAGATCGCCTTCGCGCGCTCCCGGTCGATGGTGAAGCGCCCCTCATTGTAGAGATGGTCGACGCGCGCCTCCCACTCGGTGGCCGGTTCTTCCTGTAGCGGATGCCACAGGTGGAAGTTGCCCTTCGACTGCCACACGTTGCTGCCCCCCTCCGGCCAGTAGTTGGCGCCCAGGGAGGCGGTCGCCACGTGCCAGTCGTAGGTGCTGGTCAGCATTTCCACCAGCTTCTGGAAATCTATCGGGCGCACGTTGCCGGTGATACCGGCCGCCTTCAGCTCATCGGCGAAGATGGTCATCACGTCGATGCCGACGTTGTTCTCGGCGCCGACGTGGATGTTGAACTCGACGTGGTTGCCGGCGGCGTCCTCCATCAGACCCTCCGCGTTGGGGCGGATGCCGATCTCCGCCAGCAGCGCGCGCGCCCGCTCCGGGTCATAGGAGAACTCCTGCCGAATCGACTCGTCGAAGTAGGGATTGGCGCGGGCGAAGAAGTGCAGCGCCGGCTCGGCCAGGCCGCGGTACACCTGGCTGGCGATGCGGTCGCGGTCCAGCAGCGAGCTCATCGCCTGGCGGAACCTGGTCTGGCTGAACCAGCTATGGACCAGCTCGTCCATGGTGTCGGGGTTCTGGTTGAAGGCGACGAAGGCGGCCCCCAGGGAGGCGCCGCCCTGGTATACCGTGAAGTCGGGATCCTCGACGTTCAGCAGATCATCCAGGTCTTCGGGCCGCAGCGAGTAGGCGTCCTTGTTGCCCTCCTTGAACTTCAGCAGCTCGGTGTTCCGGTCGGGCACGATCTGGTAGATGACGCGCTCCAGGTAGGGCAGCGTGACGCCGGCGGCGTCCTTCTTCCAGTAGTCGGGGTTGCGTACCACGACCACGCGCACGCCCGGCTCGTACTCGGCGATGTGGTAGGGGCCGACGGAGGGGATGGTCGCCGGGTCGGTGTCGATGCTGAACAGGTTGAGCACCGCTTCGGCGCCGCCCTCCCGCTTGGCCGGCTCGTAGAGGTGGCGCGGGCCGAAGTCCATGTTGGTGGAGAGGATCGGATTGGCGACGATGCGCGGGAAGTGGAACGCCACCGTGCGCTCGTCGATCCTGGTCGCCTCGACGCGCGCCTCCGAGCCGTCCGGCAGCTCGATGAACTGGCCGGCGTAGCCCGGCTGCTGCAGCTCCTGGTCGCCCTCGATCTCCTCGTACCAGAAGATGACGTCGTCCGCGGTCACCGGGACGCGGGCGGCGGGATCGGCAAGGGTGGTCCAGTAGAGGTCATCGCGCAGGGTGTAGATCACCGTCAGGGAGTCGGCCTCCTCGTCGACCTCCACCTCGAAGCTGGCCAGATTGGGAACGAACTCGCGCCGGTAGGGATCGTAGTCGGCCAGATAGTCGAACAACACGTCCACCACGGCGCGGGTGTCTGCGTCGCGCGCGGTCATGGTGTTGAAGGTCTTGGGGTCATTGTTGATCGAGCTGAGCCAGGTACCGCCAACGGCGCCGAGCTCCCACTCCTGACCGCCGGGGCGGGACACGGTCTTGGCGAGGATCTCGGCGCGCGCCTGCTCGCGCTGCGACGTCGCCTCGCCTTCCGACAGCTCCTCGTCCGCGACTCCCGCGGCGGCGGCGACGGCCGGCAGCAGGGCGCCGGCGGCGGCGGCGAACAGCGCCGCCCGGCAGGTCCGCAAGAAGGTCGCGGCGCGCCGGCCCTGGCGGCGGCAGCGTGGAAGAAGCATCATCATGCCCACAGTGTACCGCAGATGGCGCTCGTATTTACCTCCGCGGTACGCCCAGGCGGGCGTAGCCCAACTGGTCCAGGATGCGGTACACGCTGGCGGCGATCAGATCCACCTGCAGGTCGCGGAGCTGATCGAGCAGCGGGCCGAAGAACACGTTGGCGTCGGCGCGCCCGGCGGCGTCGGGGTAGCGCGGCTCGCCGGCTTCGGTGAAGCCGATGGGGTAGCCGCGTTGCGGGTCGCGGGCGGCGTGCAGCGCCGCGGCTTCCTGCAGCAGCCGCCGGCCGATCTCCTGCGGGATGTAGCTGAAGGCGTTCATCGCCACCACGCCCAGCTCGCCCAGGCGCCGCTGCTCGGCCGGCGCCAGCTTGCGCACCGAGCTGAAGCCGTGCACCACCAGGCGCTGCCCCACGCCGCGCGCGGCCAGCTCCTCCAGCACCGGCCACTGCACGCCCACCTGGCGGTTGGTGACCGACTCGGTGCCGATGTTGGGCACCACCAGCTCGAAGCCGGTGCGCGCCAGGTACTCCTCGATCTGGCCGGGATCGGAGCTGGAGCTGGCGCCGGCGGCCAGCCCCTGGCCGCCGGCGGCCACCTCCTCCAGACAGCCTTCCATCACCTTCTTGCGGCCCGAGGCTTCGACGAAGCGGCGATACTCGATGGAGTTGGCGACGTTGGCGGCGAACGGCGAGTGGGTATCGTCGAACATCACGCTGGAGAACAGGTCGAGGAACTCCGGGTCGCGCAGCAACTCGTTCTGCGAGCGCACCCCGCCGGGCAGCGTGTGATGGCCGTGATCGTAGTGGTGGATCACGTGGACGGCGCCGTAATCGGAGTCGCCGGCGCGGGTGAGGGTGGCCAGGAAGCCGGTTGCCAGCCGCGCGTTGCGGTGCAGACGGCGGCGGTAGGCCGCCGGGTCGCCGCCGGCCGCCGGCAGCGCGTGGCCGGCATGCAGGTAGCGCGGCAGCATCTGCAGGACGTAATGGCCGACGGTGCTGAAGATGCCCAGCGGCAGCTCGGCGACGGCATGGTCGCGGGCGAAGCGCGCGGCCCCTTCCACGATGCCGAGCAGGTGGTGCTGGTCGCTGTAGCCGATCCGCGCCATGGTGAGCCGCGCCTCGCCGCAACGCCGGTAGAGGGCGGCGGTCGGCTCATAGTCGAGGATCAGCGGCATGGCGGGTCAGGCCGCCGCGGGCAGCAGCTTGCGCAGGTAGCCGGCCTGGCCGGCGTGCCACGCGACGTCGAGCAGGAAGTGGTCGAGAAACCACCACCCGGAACACTCCCGGTCGGACCAATTGAAATAGCGCTGCGCCGACCACTCGGCGTAGTGGTCGGTGAGGAACCGGCGCAGCGTCTGCCAGGCGCGGTCCAGGTAGGCGGCGTGGTCGGCGCCGGTCGGACCGGGCCCGGCCGCGTCACGGTCGAAGTCGAAGCTGAGCACGCCCCAGCGCGCGGGGCGGCCGGCGGCGGTGCGAAACCCCGCCGCCGGCACCGGGAACCCGGACTGGTTCAGGTTGGCCGGGACGCGCGCCCCGGAGAGCTGGCCGTAGCAGAACCAGAACTCATCGGCGCAGTGGCGCACCAGCCAGCCGATGCCGTTGCTGATGCCCGGAGGGGTCCACTGCAGTTGCGCGGCGTCCAGATCGGCCGCAAACCTGTTCAGCCGCTTCCGGTACGACTCCGCTTCCTGCAGGTACCGGGTGACACGCTCATCCATGGCGCCACAGTAGCGCGCCCCGGCGGCCGGCGTCACCCCGTAGCGCGGCGCCGTGCGCCGCCGGCCGCCCGCCTCCCGCCGCCGGCGGCATAACCTTGCTTTGTTGCGTCCGTGACCGCGGCGCCGGCCTGTGGCATGCTGGGCGGCGAAACAGGCAAACCATGCAACGCTTTCTGATCACCGGCGCCGGCGGCAACCTGGCGCGCCACCTCGTGGCCGAGCTGCGCGCCCTGGGCAAGGAAACGCTCGGCATCGACCTGACGCCGCCGCCGCCGGCGCAGCGCGCGGGCGCGTGGCGGCAGGCCGACGTCACCGACCGCTCCGGCATGGCGCGGCTGCTGGCGGAGTTTCGCCCGCAGTGCATCCTGCACATGGCATCGCTGCTGTCGATCTCCTCGGCGGCCGATCCGCGGCGCGCCTGGCAGGTCAACGCCGGTGCCGCCGTCGAACTGCTGGAGCTCGCCGCGGAGCACGGGGTGCAGCGCTTCTTCTTTCCCAGCACCTCGGCAACCTACGGCGGGCGGCTGCCCGACCCGCTGCCGGAGGACCACCCCCAGTGGCCGGACAACATCTACGGCGCCACCAAGGTGGCGGTGGAGCGCGTCGGCGCCTGCTTCGCCCTGAGCCGCGGCCTGGACTTCCGCTCGGTGCGCCTGCCGATCGTGGTATCGCCGTACGCGCCGCCGGCCGCGGTGAGCGCCTACGCCTCCCACCTCTTCACCGCCGCGGCGCGCGGCGAATCGTTCACCGTTCCGGTGGCGCCCGAGGTGGCGGTGGCGGCGATCTACGTCCGCGACGTGACCCGCGGCATTCTGCGCCTTGTGGCCGCGGCCGAGGAACGGCTGACGCGGCGCGTCTACAACCTGCACGGGTTTGCCGCCAGCGCCGGGGCCTTGGCGCAGGCCGCGGCGCGCCGGGCGCCGGGGTTCGCGTATCGCTTCGCGCCGGAGGAACTGGCCACCCGCATCCTCGGCGGGCAGCCATCCGTCTACGTTGACGCCAGCGCCCGCCGCGACTGGGGCTGGGAACCGCAGTTCGACCTCGCCGCCACCGCCGACGACATGCTCGCCTCCCTCAGCGCCGGCGGCAACGAACTCTGACCTTCTTCAACTTGACTCGCTGCCCGGCGCTGCCGGCGCTTCGCGCAGCCCCGGCACGCCTGCCGCGGTCGCGGCGCGCCGCACCGCGTTCCGTATCGCGCCGCCGACGCACTCCACCGCCAGCCCCGCCACCAGCTCGAACGGCGCCGCGCGGACCCCGGCCGCCAGCGCGTAGGCGGTGTCTCCGTCGTGCGTGGTGTGCGCCGGCAGCACCGCGCGGGCAATGCCGTCATGGGCGCGCTGCGCCAGGCGCCCCGCCTCGGGCTTGCTCATGACGGCGTCGGTGAGCACCGCTGCCAGCGTAGTGTTGGTGCCGGAGCCGGCGAACTGCGCCGCGCCCGGCAGCCAGCGCTCCGGGACGCGGCGCGCCAGCCAGCCGCCGGCCGCAGCGCGCGCGCCGGCCAGCACCTCGCCGTGCTCATCCAGCACGTCGCCGACCGCGTTCACCACCGCCAGCGCCGCCACCACGGTGCCGCCGGCGCAGCGCTCGGCGTAGCCGACGCCGCCCTTCATCTTCGCCTCAGGCCCGCCCCACTTGCCGACGCTGGCGCCCGCGCCCGCTCCGGCGTTGCCCTGAGCGGCCGCGGGGAGCGGCAGCGGCCGCGCCGCCAGGCAGGCGGCGTAGCCCAGCTCCGCGTCCGGGTACGCGCGGCCCGCGCTCAGCGACAGATCGTAGATCACGCTGGCGGCTACCAATGGAATCGGCTTGACCGGCGTGGGATAACCGGCCCCGCGCTCCGCCAGGTAGCGCATCACGCCATCGGCGGCGGCCAGTCCGAAGGCGCTGCCGCCGGTAAGCAGCAGGGCGTCCAGCCGCGCGATCGGCTTGTCCGCGGCGAGCAGCGCGGTTTCGCGCGAGCCGGGCGCCGGACCGCGCGCGTCCACCCCGGCAACGGTCCCTTCGGGACAGAGGATCACGGTGCAGCCGGTAAGGTGCCGGGAATGTACGGCGTGGCCGACCCGGAAGCCGGCGCGCGCCCTCTCCGTTGACCTTGAGTCTGTCACGCCGTCAACCGCCGCGGACTACTCCACGGCGTCGCAGAACACCAGTTCCCAGCCGTGGAACACCAAGGTCAGGCCGGTGAAGCGCACGCCGGGATACTGCCGCGCCAGCCGCTGGTCCGCCAGATAGCGCCGGAGCTGCGCCGCTGCCTCCGCGGCCGCCGCCGCCACGCCGGCCGCGGCCGCCGACTCGCCGCGCTTGAGGTACTTGAGCTCGATCAGGTAGCCGTAGCGGAGGTGCGGAAAGGCGGCTACCAGCGGCTCCAGCGCGATGTCCGCGTGCCCCTTGCCCAGCTCCGCCTCCGAGCGGAACTCGTAGAAGTCGGTCACGCTCAGGTAGGCTGCCAGAAATCCCTGGATCACCTTCTCCCCGGCGATGTAGTCCCGAATCCCCGTCTGCCGCGCAATCGCCTCGCTCAGAAACTCGAACACCGGCCGCCACTCTCCCTCGTTCGCCATCCGCATCAACAACTGCTCGAAGCGAAACAGGTTCACTGAAAAGACCTTCACGTCGCGGTAGCCGTCGCGCAGGAAGCCGTACATCAGCCGCTTTACGGTCTGGTTGGGGATCGCCAGCCGAGGCAGGCCGCCAGGCGCACCGCGGATGCTCAACAAGCCGAAGAAGTGCAGCAGCGAGAGGAAGTTTTCCGGTTCGGCAAGCCGTTCCAGCGGGAAGCCGGGCTGGATGCGGGCGGCTGCCTGCTCCTCGCCAATGACGTCCCGCAGCAGATCGAAGTTGCCGTTCAACTGCCGGCCGACCACCAGCAGGTGGCGCAGCTTGCCGTAGTCGATGCGCACGTTGGTGTCGATCAGGTACTTGGGTACCCGGCGGTTGGGGATGGAGTACTTGAGATAATAGAGCACCATGTCGGAGTTGTAGAGGTCGGTCGATGCCTCTTCGGAGAAGCGGTAGCCATTGTACCACTCGCCCATGATGCCCAGCGCGGTGTCGGCGTCCTGGTTGAAGACGCCCAGGTCGCGGTACGTCTCGACCAGGCGCCGCACCTCCGCCGCGGTGAAGCCGACCATCTCGTTGAAGTCCGGTTCCAGGCTGATGTTGGCGCCGATGTTGAAGCCGCTGGTGACGTCGTCCATGGTGACCGGCGACACGCCGGTGATGAACAGGCGCTCCAGGCCTCCCCCGATGCGGTCGGCGCCGCCCTTGAGGGCGGCGAAGAAGTTGCGGTAGAAGCCGCCGCCGTGGGTGAAGGAATGGTACGCCTCGGCGCCGTGCCAGGCCAGCACGGTGTTGGCGAAGTTGTCGTACTCGTCGATCAGCACGTACAGCGGGATGTCGTGGTCGCCCGCGTACCGGAACAGCGCGGAAAGCCTGGTGGCGATGGACGGCCGGGCGAGGATGTCGCGTACCGCCTCTGCGGGAAACAGGTCAGGGTGCCTCCGCAGCGTCCCCTGGAGTTCGACGTCGCAGTAACTTTCGAACTCCCGCTCCAAGGTTTCGAGCTTGTCGTTGACCATAGAGAAGTTGAAGCGCAGGGTGACGTAGCGGCTGCGTTCCTCGGTCGGGCTGCGCCCGATGTCGGTGCCGGCGTACGTGGCGTCGAAGCGGTCGGCCCAGAAGCGGTCGTAGTAGCTCTCCAGCAGCGCCACCCACAGTGACTTGCCGAAGCGCCGCGGGCGAATCAGGAAGGCGTAGCGCTCCTGTTCCAGGCGGCGCAGGAAGCGGGTCTTGTCGACGTACAGCCACCGGTTCAGGCGGATGCGGCTGAATGACGCCTCACCGTAGGGAATGCGCGGATAAGCAGGTACCATGACTGCGGTCAGACCGACGGGGCGACGATCCGGGCGATGGCGGCGCGCATCCAGCCGGTAGCGGCCAGATCGGCCGGCCGCAGATCGAAGCCGGTCAAGTAGCTGGGCCGATGGGACTTCATGCTCAGAAACTGGTAGAACCGCTCGAAGTCATCGGCAGCGGTCGCCACCGTAATCTCCTCGATAGCCCGCGCCTTTAGCTCTTTGGAGAACGTCTTGATGATCTCGTAGCTGTTGCGATTCTTCTCCAGGCTGACCAGCAGGCGGTCCCGCACCGTGCGCATGGTCATGGCGATCGCGCTCAGATAGCGCGACCGGTCGAAACCGGCCGGAGCGAGCTCCGCTACGTTGTCAGGATGATAGAGATAGTTCTCGATACAATAGTGGCGCAGCACCAGCAAACGCGGACGGTTGCGGCGTATCTCGTCGAGCTCCTCGGTGCCCAGAAAGTCACGGTCGATCAGGCCGTGAAACCCGTCCGTTCCTGCCGTCTGGATAGAGATCGAATTCTTGTCCTGTGCGGAAATGAACAATGTGTCCTGCAGGCCGATCGCATTGTAGAGCAAGGCGTCCTTATTCTCGCACAGGATCAGACGCTTGTTTGGAAACACCTTGAGCGCCGAGCTGCGCGGTACGGCGATATCGAATACGCGCTCGGTCTTCGGGGCAGGCCGCAGCACCTGCGGCCGATCGAAGTCCAAATCGTCGAAGTCGACGATCGCGGTGTCGCTGCTGGAGCTTCCGTAGTCGATGAACCCGAGCGAGTGGCTGGCCGTCCACAGTTGCGAGTGTTCGGGAATCCAGCGCTCCACGATCTCCTGCAGCAGAGCGTACTGCAGCCGGGTATGCAGGTGCACGTCCAGCTCGTCGATGAAGTAGATGGCATTGGCGAAGTGCTCGCGTCGCACGAACAGGTTGAGCAGGATATTGAAGACCTCCTTCTCGCCGCTGCTGAGCAGGTCGTAGTGGACCTCGGAATGCCCTTTGCTGAATCGAATGTCCGGCGGCTTTCGATCCAGCGCCGGAATCATACCGGTCAGGCGCAGAGTGGTGGCGTCACCATTGCCGAATACCCTGGCCATCGCGTCGTTGATCGGCTCGAGGAAGCGCGCCTTCATCTGCTCGGAGTCGAATCGCTCTCCCCACACCTCGCGCAGGATGCGCGCGGTGACGTGCGAGATGTCGGCCTCGAAGCGAGTGTCCCACTCTATCGACCGCTGCGGGCGGTCGTCGTCCGCCGGCAGGTCGACGGTGCGGCCATTTCGGTGCCGGAGCTCCGGGACCGTTCGGAGCGAACTTCTGCCGTAGAACGCGTCCTTGAGATTCAGGTTGGGAGGTGTAGGGGCGACCGATCCGTTCGTCCTGCGGAGGGATGCTCCACCACCGAACGAGCAGGAGACCGCTACCTCCTCGTCCCAGTCCTTCTTGAAGTAGCTCAAGTAATCGTTACGACCGACTCCCTTGGAGGGACCGGAAAGAAACTCGAACGCATCGAATACGGATGACTTTCCGCTCCCGTTCGCGCCGATCAGCAGCACCAGCTTTGGCGCCGAGGCGCACGCTGACAGATCAATCTCAAGATCGGTAAACCGCTTGAAGTTCGTGAGATGGAGGTTGCTGATGTTCATCTTTTACGCCGCGCATCATACGCGAACGATCGTGATTCGGCAAACAGGCGCAGGATCGGCACGGATCGGCACTGTGGGAAGCAACTGCCGGGGCCGACGGCGACTCCGCCTTGCGCCGGTGTGGCGCAAGCGGCGGGTGACGACCGAACGCCTCGACCGGGCACGTGATACGATGTCGGGGTGATGATCGATGCCATCTTCTTCGATTGGGACGGTACGCTGATGGACGACGACGCGAGTTGGCGTCGATGCGTGTCGGCCGCGGCCGGCGCGGTCGCGCACCGCTGCCACGTCGATCCCGGCGAGCTGACCGCCGCGTACCATGCGGCCGCGCAGCGCCTCTGGGAGGAAGTCAAGAACGTCAGCGGGCCGCCGTGGGGGAACACGGACGACCGCTGCCTCGTACGGCGGACGTGGAACGCGGCCCTGCGCCGGCCGCACGCCTCCGGCGAGGCCGAGGCCGCGGCTGCGCAGGCGGTCGAAATCTACCTCCGGCTCAGATCGAAGGAGACGCCGATCTACGATGACGTCGTCGATTGCCTGAGCGCCCTGCGCGGCCGCTATCGGCTTGGCGTGATTACCAACGGCTCGAACGCGACCCATCTTCCGAAGGTCGAAGCCTCCGGCCTGGGCCGCTACTTCGGTTCCGTGACCACCACCGACGTCGGTTCCGGCAAGCCGTTCCGGCCGATCTTCGCTCATGCGCTGGCCTCCCTGGATGCCGTACCGGCGCGCGCGCTCTACGTCGGCGACTGGCCGTTCGCGGACGTCGGCGGCGCCAATGGCGCCGGGATGTTTTCCGTGTGGATCAACCGGACCGGCGCCGCGCTCCGTCCCGACGACCCGGTCCCGGACGCGCAGATCACCTCCCTGCGCGACCTGCCGCGCGTACTCGCCCGCCTGCAGGCATAGCCGCCGCGGCGGCATTCTTCGGTCAGTCCACCGCCGGCAGCTCCGCCAACGCCTCGGCGATGCGCTCCTGCGGATACTCGTAGTTGACGAGCTGGCCGTCGAGGAACGAGCGGTACGCCTGCATGTCGAAGTGCCCGTGGCCGCACAGGTTGAAGGCGATCACCCGCGACTCGCCGGCCTCCTTGCAGCGCAGCGCTTCCTCGATGGCGACGTGAACGGCGTGCGCGGGCTCCGGCGCGGGCACGATCCCCTCGGTGCGCGCGAACAGCCGGGCCGCCTCGAACACCGGCACCTGCGGCACGGCGCGCGCTTCGATCACGCCCAGGTCGTGCAGATGGCAGACCAGCGGCGCCATCCCGTGGTAGCGCAGGCCGCCGGCGTGAATCGGGGCCGGCACGAAGGAATGGCCCAGCGTGTACATCTTGAGCAGCGGCGTGGTGGCCGCCGCGTCGCCGAAGTCGTAGCGGTACTGTCCGCCGGTCAGGCTGGGCGCCGCCTGCGGCTCGACCGCCACGAAGCGCGTGGCGCGCGCGCCGCTCAGATTGGCGGGCACGAACGGGAAGATGAACCCGCCGAACGAGGAGCCGCCGCCGGTGCAGCCGACCATGACGTCGGGGTAGACGCCGGCGCGCTCGAACTGCGCCTGCGCCTCCAGGCCGATCACGGTCTGATGCAACAGCACGTGATTGAGCACCGATCCCAGGCAGTACTTCTTGCTGCCGCCGCTGGCGGCCGCCGCTTCCACCGCCTCCGAGATGGCGATGCCGAGCGATCCCGGCGAATCGGGCTGCCGCTCCAGCACCTGCCGGCCGGCGTTGGTGGCGGGCGACGGACTGGCGGTGACGCCGGCGCCGTAGGCCTCCATCATCGAACGGCGGTACGGCTTGCCGTCGTAGGAGACGCGCACCATGTACACCTCGCAGTCGACGCCCAGGAACGCGCCGGCCATCGCCAGCGCGCTGCCCCACTGTCCGGCGCCGGTCTCGGTGGTGAGCTGCGTCACCCCTTCCTCGCGGTTGTAGAACGCCTGCGCCACCGCCGTGTTGGGCTTGTGCGAGCCGACCGGCGAGACGCCCTCGTACTTGTAGTAGAGGCGCGCGGGGGTATCGAGCTCCCGTTCCAGGCGCCGCGCCCGGAACAGCGGCGTCGGGCGCCACAGCCGGTAGATCTCGCGGATCGGCTCCGGAATCGGTATCTCCCGCTCCCGGCTGACCTCCTGCTCGATCAGCGCCAGTGCGAACAGCGGCGCCAGGTCATCGGGACCGATCGGGTCCATCCGGCCCGGATGGATCACCGGCGGCAACGGTTCCGGCAGGTCGGCCTGGATGTTGTACCAGGAGGCGGGAATCTCGGACTGCGGCAGATCGAAGCGAATCGTCTCCATCGTTTCTCCTCATCGTATTATCATAGCGCTGCTGCGGGCCATGATACCGCAAGCGACCGGAAAGGGAGCGACAGGCACACGTGACGCGCAAGAAGCCGGCCAAGCGCCCGGACAACTACCGGCACCCGGAAGCCGGGGCGCTGCTGCGCCCGGACATCGGCACCCAGCCGCGCGCGGTATCTGACCCGTGATCCGGTCGGTTCGCATCCGCGGCTTCAAGCGGTTCGGCGAGGTCGAGTTCCGGCTGCCGGGGCACGTCGTGCTGGCCGGGCCCAACGACACCGGCAAGACCACGCTGCTGCAGGCGGTCGCGGCATGGGCGCTCGCCCTGCGGCGCTGGCGGGAGCTCAACGACTTCAATCGCCGCAACGGCTACCGGCGGGCGCCGCTTGCCCGCCAGGCGTTCGCGGCGGTGCCGGTGCGCAACTTCGACCTGCTGTGGACCGACTGCCGCTACCGCGGGCAGATCGAGATCGAGCTGCGTCACGACGCCGGCTGGGCGGTGACGATGGAGTTGATCCCCGACAGCAGCGAACAGATCTACGTGCGACCGGCGAGTTCCTCGTCCGGCGACCTGCGCCGGATCGATCCGCAGGTGGTGTTCGTGCCGCCGATGACCGGCCTCGGCACCGACGAACCGGTGCTGCAAGCCCCCAAGATCGAACAGCTTCTCGGCATCGGGCGGCCGGGTGAGGTGCTCCGCAACCTGCTGGCCGAGGCGAACCGCGACGCGGCGGCATGGGACGCGCTGCAGGCAACGATCGGCAAGCTGTTCGGCTATCGGCTGCTGCCGCCCGACGCCAGCGGCGCGCACATCCGCGCGGAATACACCGTGACCGATCAGGGGCCGCCGTTCGACGTGGCCAGCGCCGGCAGCGGATTCCAACAGGTCCTGATGCTGCTGGCGTTTCTCACCACCCGTCGCCGCGCCGTCCTGCTGCTGGACGAACCCGACGCCCATCTGCACGTGATCCTGCAAGACGCGATCTACCATGAGTTGCGCAGCGCCGCCGCCCGCCGCGGCTCGCAGCTCATCGTGGCCACCCATTCGGAAGTGGTCATCAACGCCGTCGAGCCGCGCGAACTCATTCGAGTCGACGCCCCTGGCACTAAGTATCACTAAGATTGTCGGGTATGTAAGTTTGGTCACCCATTATGGGATACATAGAAGCCGATGGACTCACCGAAGACACCGATTGACTTGTTCGGGCGCCCGGCGTACGTCCGGCCAAACGGGTCGCTGCTCAAGTGGATCGGCAACAAGTATAAGGTCGCAGAGGAGATTACCTCCTATTTCCCGGCCGAGATGCGGGCCTTCTACGACGTGTTTGTCGGCGGCGGTTCAATCCTGGCCACGGTAGCGCCGGCTCGCGGCGTGGGGTCGGACTCATTCGCGCCCTTGATCGAAATATGGAGCATGATTCGGTCCGATCCCGCTGTGGTCAAAGGGTGGTACGAGCAGCGCTGGCGGTATGCCATGTCGGGGGACCGCCGGGAGCGGTATGAAGAGATCAAGGCTTCATACAACGCCCGGTCGAATGGAGCCGACTTCCTGTATCTCACCCGCGCTTGCTACGGCGGCGTCATCAGGTTCAGGAAGCATGACGGTTATATGTCCACGCCGGTGGGCATTCATCGGCCCATCGAGCCCCGCAACTTCGCCAAGCGGGTGGACGAATGGCACGTGAGAGTACAAGGCACCGAGTTTATTCGTGCCGATTATGCCGACGTAATGGAACGCTGTGAGGCCGGAGATATGGTCTATTGCGACCCTCCGTATACCCACAGTCAAGCTATTTTGTATGGCGCCCAGGACTTCAGCATCGTTCAGTTGTTCGAGTCGATCGAACGCTGCAAGACGCGAGGTGTTCGCGTCGCCCTGAGCATCGATGGTACCAAGAAGTCCGGGAGTGAGAACTGCCATGTTCCCATACCGGAAGGGTTGTTCGAGCGGCAGATCCTGGTCAAGACCGGGAGATCGATGCTGCGGCGCTTTCAGATGGATGGCCAGACCCTGGAGTCGGAGGTCGTGGCGGATCGCCTATTGCTGACGTACTAAGCTCCTGATGGCGATCAGTCAGATGGAGGAAGCTTCAAGGGCATCCCAAAATCGCCGTATCTGTGGCGGCACGTCGCTTGCTTTGTTTGCTCCTGACATGATCTTTTCCGGCGGAAACTGTCTGCGCAAGAACTCCTTGGCTGGCCCTGAAGCTGATTTTCGATCGATCGTCACTATACCGTGCTCAAGGAGAAGCCTGCGTAACCTGCGCCAGCGCCAGGAATCATGAAACAGACGACCCCCATCATCAACGTCGTAGATCGGATTCGCTCGCTCGTATGCGCGCATCAGCCATTCGAGCAATTCCATTGATCGATCCGACACGTTCCGCCTATCTTGATCTGAATCAGTATCTACCGATGTTCCACAATCGGACAGCACACGCATGATCTTATCGGGAATACGTATTGTCTCCTTTCCCTTATCGATCAGACTCTGAACTCCAGCGACATCACGTGGAACCCGGAGTCCATTCAGTTCCAGCCGGGTGCTCCCGACCTCCACCATTGGCTCCTCGAGCAAGATGTTGTGTGCGTAACACTCTACAAACTTCGTGGCTCCCAAATTCGTCCGTCGTACTGTAACGCCGTCCAGCGTACAATTTCGCAAAGTGACGCCGGAAAGATCACCGCCGGGAAAGATTACGTTACTTATCTTGAGCCCTGCTATGTCAGCCTCGTTGTTCGACCCGAATGCCTTCAACAAGGCCAAGACGATCAGTCCGGCATTTTCCCGAACCTGAGACGCTCGTCGCCATTCGTCACGTCCCGCCATCGCCAGACGGTTCAGCATTACTTGAAGATCATCAAGAGTTGACAAGGTGTCGTTTGTCATCACCTCTGCTGCAAATCGTTCAGCGACCAACTCGGGCAACGCAGCGCGACTCAGGATCGCACGCAGGTCTGAATTCGAACCGTACTGCTCGGCAATAACACGGGCAAGGAAGTAGAAGAAATAGACCTCATGCTCGAACCCGATCGTCTCATGCTTCTCACTGTGGGTGAGAAATGCAAGTGTCGGCATCCGTTCAATGATGATCTGTCTCTCAGACTCGTCAATTTCATCGTGAAGAAAAAACTCTGCGACTTCCCTTACGGATACACCATCGAGCTCGCGGGTCTCCTGGTTCCACATCTCTTCGGCAAGTTCTCGTACGATCATTTCAAGCTGATCTTCGGACAACAGCGGTCGCTGTTGGCGATCGAGGATCTTCTCCGCCTGTTCCCGCTTCAGGAAGCTATGGATCAAGGTGTCAAGCAAGTTGCCATCTTCAGAAAATTCGCTACCCGTTAGTACCAAATCGACAGTCTTGGCAAAGAACAGCGGCTTATCCATGAGATGACTATCTTGTTGGAACGCCGCGCGGACTTTTTTTCGTAACTCATTCTTCCTTTCCGTCGGCAGCGAGTATTGACGCGCGATCTCATTCAGGTAGTCTGACCGGTGGGCGTCGTCCCACGGCGCTATCTCCACGGGTATGTGCGACCATCGCTGTTTCCCCGTCGCAGCGGCTCGGTCGGCGCGCCGGAGGAACTCTTCCTCGTAATAAGTTGATCTAGCTGAGGTAATTATTCTACCGTAGCCATCCAGTTGTTCCAGAAAAGTCGCCAGAGTACTGAAGGCGTCATCATACCCACTGACCCCTAGAAGCTCGTCGAATCCGTCTATCACGGGCACCAACAGTCCTACGCGGACCAGGGTTGCAACGGAATGGTAAGTCAGGTTGACCCTCAGATCCTGCAGTTCCGTAGCAAGCGCTTCGTGCAGCCGCGCCAGGGCGCGGCCTTGCGCATTCACATATAGCAGCAACTTTCCCGTACTGCCGCGCAGGTACCGGTCGGCCTGTTGCCAGACCAGCTCCTGTAGCACCCGCGTCTTGCCGGCGCCGGCGCCGCCGGTGGCCATGATGACCTCGGTCACATCAGGCTCGTCATCTTCCATGAGTTCAGTGAGCAACTCCGTGGCGGGTTGGGGTCCTTTCAGCACCCCGCCCCCATCCGGGCAGCGAGCTCCGGTAGGAACGAATATTTTGTCTTGTCTGGACCGATAGATCATGCGAGCGACATGCTTCAGATCTGCCATCCGTGTATCCGCAAGAAAAACGGTATACGGCAGGGTCGTACCGTTGGCGCTTGCGGTAACCTCGTGGTCTCGCGAAACCGTAAAATTAGCTTCCCGAGGTTCGCCGCGCATTTGCCACTCGGCCTGGAGTCTCCTCCCCGTTGCAGAGATCACGTGGATACCACCCGGGTCTGCAAATGACGTCAGGTCGCTTTCGATGCGCTCGAGGTCTGCGTCGTATGTCTCGCGCACTTGATCAGCTCCCCAGTTGATGGACGGTAAGCCCCTCGCTGACCAGCGCAGCGTCATTCATCGCTGAACCGACCTCTCTGGTACGCATCCATACGACCGCATCGGGGTGGCCTGCGTGCGCTGAGAGCGCGCCCGGGAGAAGATCGTCATCGTCTGTCACAATGCCAACACAGGTCCGCGCCTGCGCCGCGGCATATAGCGCATCGCAGGCCAGCATGCCGTCTACCATTTTCTGTACGTAGCGGCGGTCGGTGCCGCTCCCGGTGGGAGGCCGCATCCGGCGCCGCACCGTGCCTCGCGGGTGAAACATCGGGAATTGGATCATCGAGGTGGCAAGCGCCGGACGGACGATCAGGCCATTGCGCCGGCCGCGCAGCACCGGCAGCAACTCATGCAGCCATGACGCATGGCGGCTCGGCCATCCCTGCTCAGTGATCCATCCTCCGTACAGCCGGAGATCGAGCTCGCGCGCGTCCGGGAACAGGGTTGCGAACGCGCGAGACACCTGCTCCACGATGGTCAGAGTAACGAGTTCCAGATCAGCTTTCGAGTTCTGGTCACGGCGGCGAAAATTGTACCAGTCGACAAGAGCCAGCCCTTGCATGAGTTACTACCCAACCCAATATACGACCTGGAGCGGGGGGTCAGCTTTGGGAAGCGGCCGGCCCGCCCGGTAGTGGTACGCGACGGGCCGGCTGCCGGTAATGGTGACGGAGGCGCTCCGGTTGCCGTTAGCCCACCCGCCTGATGCCCGGAAGAGGACTCGAACCTCCACAGCCGTACGGCCACCAGACCCTGAACCTGGCGTGTCTACCAATTTCACCATCCGGGCAGGATGACGGTAACAACCTACCCCTGCCCGGCACTCCTGTCAAGACCTTGAGACGAGACGAGACGAGATCTGCGCCGCGCGGCGGGAGCGCCGGTCAGGCGGGGGCGGCGGCCCCCTGGCCGACGGTATCGGTCGGGCCGGTGAAGCCGGGACCGCCGGCCGCCACGTAGCCGCGGCTGGCGCCGGAGCGGTCCGGGCTCACCCAGAAGGAGTACAGCGCCGCGTCGCGCAGGTGGAAGCGCAGCCGCACCGGCCGGCCCGCGAGTTCCGCCAGGCCGCCGGCATTGCCCCAGGTGACCGCCTGCCGGGTGGCATCGCCGGTCACCGGCGCGCAGCGCTCGCGTGAGCAATGGCCGAGCGGGTTGCCGGCGGCGTCCAGCGCCTCCACCCGCAGCTCGCCGCCCGCCGCGGCGGCGTTGACGAACAGGTGGCGGCCGCTGAAGCGCAGCGGGCGGGTGGTCAACGTGCCGCCGTCGGCGCCGGCCGCATGGGACACGAAGCCGTCGCGGCGCAGGGTCGCCAGGCCGGTGCTGCCGCCGGCGTACATGTGCGCGCCGAGCTTCGGCGAGACGCCGGAGAAGGCGCCGAAGTAGAGGTAGAGCCGGTCGCCGACGATCAGACAGCACCCGCCGCAGGAGTGGATGTAGTCGCGGTTCCAGTCGCCCGGCTGGTGGGTGCCGGCCACGATCGGCAGGCGGTCGCGGCGGTCGAAGTGGAACCCGTCCCGGCTGTAGCCCACCAGCAGCTCGGTGATCTTGGGAAACCCGCCGGCCTCGCAGATCTCGTTGGGCGGCCCGCGGTGGATCATGAAGAAACCCAGCATGAGACTCTCGTAGCCCACGGCATCGATGTTGTAGAGCTGGGTCGGGTAACCGTGTTCCGGGGCCGGCGGGTCCAGATCGTCGGCGCCGGCCCAGTGGGCGACTTGCTCCGGTTCCCAGGCGGCGCCGGCGAACAGGTCCGGGTGCTCGTGGTAGCCGCGCAGGCGCCCGACCGCCGGAGCGCTGGTGCGGATGCTGTATACCCAGCGCTTGCGGAACGGGTTGTAGAAGATGGTGGTATTGTCGCCGCCGCGGCCGGTGGCGGCGCGTTCGCGCCAGTGGATGCCGTCCGCCGAGGAATAGACGTGGCCGCCCACCCACTCGTTGGCGGTGCCGGGGCCGCCCAGCTCGCCGTAGCGGAAGCCGGCGCCGCGCCGGCGGTGGTAGGCGAACATCTTGAAGCGTTCCGCGGCGCGCGCGGCCTCCTGATCGAGCCATACTCCGACGCCGTCCCGCTGATAGCTGGGCCGTAGCGGCAGCACCCGGTTGGTACCCGGCTCCACGTCCAACTCCGGGCGCTCCCAATGCACGCCGTCGCGGCTGGTGGCCAACGCCACTCCGTCGAACCAGCCGGCGTGGTACCACAGCTTGAACAGCCCGTCCGCCGGATCGTAGAAGGCGCCGTCCTTGAATGGGCAGGCCGTGGGACACAGCCCGAAGTTCATTTCCAACGGGGTCTCCGGCACCAGCACCGGGCTTGCCTCGTGCAGCACCGGGGTATGGAACTCGCGCCGCAGGGAACTCTCGGCGATCAGAAACTCATCCACCAGGAGTTGCCGCCCCACGTCGATGGGGATCACCGCCGGCGGCCGCTCCAGGTAGGGGACCGGCCCCGGCTCCCGCGCCTCGCGCGCCAGCCCGCGCGGCGGCCACTCCGCAGGTTGCTCGATCCCGTTGTAGCTCACCGCGCCTGTTTCTCCCGTGCCTTCGCCGTTGCCCATATCCGCTTCGCTTCCTCCTCGGTGACTTCGGTGCCGTCGAACACGAACGGCTTGCGCCGCTGCATCTTGGCCACCACCTGATCCAGCACTTCATGCGCCGCGAAGTAGCCGCTACGTTCCGCCAACAGCGCGCAGACTACGACGTCCCACAGCAGATCGCCAAGTTCCTCGCGGAGATTCTCGTGGTCGCGGTTGGCGACCGCGAGCAGTACCTCGTCGGCTTCGGCGCGCAGCTCCGCCGCGTACTGCTCCACGGTGCGCGTCGTGGTCCACGGGCAGCGGGCCAGCACCTTGCGCGCCGCGGCCGCCAGTTCCACAAAGCTCTCCGTCACGAGTCGTTCGCTCATCTGGAATCTCATCATCATTATATGCTGCGGCTGCCGGCTCCGCATCGGAGCCGCTGCCCGCCGCCGGCGGTGAATGAATGGACCCGGTCGATTCGGCCGTGGTATGACCCACGGCGTGGAGCAGCTCCCAATGATCTCCCTGCGCGTCAACGGCGCGGCGCGCCGCGTGCCGGCGCCGCCCGACACCCCGTTGCTGCTGGTGCTGCGCAACGACCTGCAGCTCGGCAGCCCCAAGTACGGCTGCGGCGCGGAGCAGTGCGGGGCCTGCATGGTGCTGATCGACGGCAACGCGGCGCCCACCTGCCGGCTGCCGGTGAGCGCCGCCGCGGGGCGCGAGATCGTCACCGTCGAAGGGCTGGCGCCGGGCAGCGCCCTGCACCCGGTTCAGCAGGCGTTCATCGACGGCAACGCAGTGCAGTGCGGCTACTGCGCGAGCGGCGTAATGATTGCGGGCGCGGCGCTGCTGGCGCGCAACCCGACGCCCACGCGGGCCGAGATCCAGGCGGCCCTGGACCGCAACATCTGCCGGTGCGGGGCGCACAACCGCATGATCGCCGCGCTCCGGCGGGCCGCGGCCGCCGCGGCCGCGGACTGACCCGGCGCATGACCGCCGAGGTCAGCGCCCGCCTGCGCTTCGCGCCCGACGGCACGCTCACCGTGCTCAGCGGCAAGGTAGAGCTGGGCCAGGGCCTGCGCGACGCCCTGACCCTGATCTGCAGCACCGAACTGTCGCTCGACGCGCGCCGCATCCGCGTGCGCTGCGGCGACACCGGGCTGACCCCGGACGACGGCCTTACCGCGGGCAGCAACTCGATGGAGCAGACCGGCGCCGCGGTGCGCGCCGCGGCCGTTGCGGCCCGCGACGAGTTGCTGCGCCGGGCGGCGGCGCGCTGGCAGGCGCCGCCCGGCGAGCTCGTAGCGCGCGCCGGCCGCGTCCGGCGGCGGGACGGGGAGGGCGCCGCGCTCGACTACTGGGAGCTCCTCGACGCCGGCGAGATGGAGGATCTGCCTCCCGCGCCGCGGGAAGAGCGCGCGCCGGCGGGGCGGGTGGCGGCGCTGGTGAGTGGGTGCGACACCTTCGTGCATGATCTGCGGCTGCCCGGCATGGCGCATGGCCGCGTGCTGCGGCCGCCGGGCTACGGCCGGCGGCTGACGCGCCTCGATGACCGCGCCGCCGGCGCCATGCGCGGCGTCCTGGCGGTGGTGGTCGACGGCAGCTTCGCCGGCGTGGTGGCGGAGCGCGAGGAGCAGGCGATCGCCGCCCGCGACGTGCTGGCCGGCGGCGCTCGCTGGCAGGCGCCCGCCGATGCCGCGCTGCCGGCCTCCGGCCGCGCCGCCCTGGCCGAGGCCGCGGCCCACGCTACGCCGATCCTCGACCGCGGGACGGCGCCGGCGCAGGCCGTGGCGGCAACGCTCAGCGCCACCTACTCGCGGCCGTTTCTGCTGCACGCGGCGTTGGGCCCCTCGGCCGCGGCGGCGCGCCTGGACGCCGCGGGGCGGCTCACCGTCTGGTCGCACACCCAGGGGCCGTTTCAACTGCGCGCCGCGCTGGCCGACGCGCTGGCGCGGGAGCCGGCCGGCATCCGGGTAATCCACGTCGACGGGGCCGGCTGCTACGGCCACAACGGCGCCGACGACGCGGCGTTGGACGCGGCGCTGCTGGCCCTGGCGGTGCCCGGGCGGCCGGTGCTGGTCAAGTGGACGCGAACCGACGAGAACCGGTGGGAGCCGTTCGGCAGCGCGATGATCGTCACCTGCGCCGCCGACCTGGACGCCGCCGGCAGCGTGCTGCATTGGCGCCATGAGGTGCGCAGCTACCCCCACGGCGCCCGCCCGCGCGCCGCGCCGGGACACTCGGCGCTGCTGGCCGCCTGGCACCGGCGCCGCGCGCTGGCGCCGCCGCCGGTGCGCAACAGCCGCGGCCTGACCGCCGGTCCGCAGCGCAACGCCGAGCCGCCGTACCGGTTCCCGCGGGTAAGCGTGGTTACCCACTTCGTACCCGAGGCCCCGGTGCGAGTCTCCGCCCTGCGCAGCCTCGGCGCCTACGCCAACGTGTTCGCCGCCGAGTCGTTCATGGATGAGCTGGCAGCCTGCGCCGGCGCCGATCCGGTGTCCTATCGGCTGCGCCACTTGCGCGACCACCGCGCGCGTGACGTGCTGGCCGCGGCGGTCGCCGCGGCGCCGGCCGCCGGAGGCGGGAGGTATCGCGGGCGCGGCGTCGGGCTGGCGCGCTACAAGAACCTGCAGAGCTACGTCGCCGTGGTGTGCGACGCGGCGGTGGATCCCGGCAGCGGGCGCATCCGCCTCGAACACGCCGCCATTGCCGCCGACGCCGGCCGCATCATCGATCGCGACGGTCTTGCCAACCAGCTCGAAGGGGGCTTCCTGCAGGCCGCGAGCTGGACGCTGAAGGAAGCGGTACGCTGGGACCACGCGGGAATGACCGGTACCGACTGGGATTCCTATCCGGTGCTGCGCTTCAGCGAGGTGCCGCCGGTTGCGCTGCGCCTGCTCGACCGGCCGGAACTGCCCAGCCTGGGCGCCGGCGAAGCCGCCCACGGTCCGGCCGCGGCGGCCATCGCCAACGCCGCGGCGGCCGCGGCCGGAGTGCGCCTGCGGCACACCCCGTTCACGCCGGCGCGGGTAATGGCGGCCCTCACTGCCGGCCCGGACGCGCGCACACCTCGGCCAGCGCCGCCACGGTAGTCTCCAGGCTGCGCGAGGTGTCCACCGCCTCCTCCGGTTCCGCCGCAAAGGGAGTGGCGCTGAGCAGCTCGTAGAGCGCCGCGGCGCCGTGGAGGAACTGGCCGGGGACTCCCACCGACTCGAAGGTCGCCGCGATCTGGCGCATCTCCTCGATCCAGCGCGGCGCCTTGGCGGGCAGCGCCGGCAACGCGCGGCGCCGCGCCGCCCAGGCCGCGCCCTGGCTCTCCGCCAGCTCCGCGGCAAGCGCCTGGTCCACCCCCAACCGGCTGGCGGCGGCGAGTTGGGCCAACTGCAGCGCCGCGCTGCCCTTGGTGACCGCCGCATAGCACATCTTGAGGGCGGACGCGCGCCCGACCGCGCCGCCGAGGTCGCGCACCACCAGGCCGCCGCCTTGCAGCGGCGCCAGCAGGTGGGCGGCCGGTCCCGAGGCGTAGAAGCGCGGCCCGGAGCCGTTGGCGGGCGGCCCGCCGATGATGCCGGCGTCGACGTAGGCCGCGCCGGCGCCGCGGATCATGTCGGCGATGCGGGCCGTGGTAGCGGGCGCAATTGCGTTGCAGTCGGCGTAGGGCGGGATGGCTCCGGTTGCGATCATGGCATTTGCGGCCGCCCGCGCGGCCGCGACCGCAGCCGCCGGCGGGAGAATCGACAACACCAGATCGGCGGCCCCGACCACGGTCTTGATCCCGCCCAGGTTGCGGATCCCGGCCTGCGTCGCCAGCCTGCGGGTACGCGGCGAACGGCCCGCCAAGGCGGTAACGACGGTGAAGCCGCGGCTGCCGAGCAGCCGGCCTACGGCATGCCCCATGTTGCCGGGGCTGATGATGGCGATGATCTTCAAACGTTGACCTCCTCTCTTCGAAAACGTCTTCATTCTTCGGCCGCGGGCTCGGTCCGCTGGCGCTTGACCGCCGCGCGGCGCGTCTTGTCCTGCAGGCGCCGCTCGCGGGCGGCGCGGGAGGGCCGCGTCGCCCGCCGCGGCCGCGGCGTCTCGAGGGCGCGCGCAATGGCGGCCGCCAGCCGCGCCCGCGCGTCACGGCGATTGGCCTCCCGGGTACGAAAGCGGCGCGCGGTGATGATCAAGGCCCCGCCGGCGGTGACGCGCGCGCCAAGGCTGCTCAGCAACCGCTCCCGCACCTCGGGCGGCAGGGCCGGCGAGCCGGCCACGTCGAAGCGGAGCTGCACCGCGGTGGCGACCTTGTTCACGTTCTGTCCGCCCGGCCCGCGGCTGAGGATGAAGCGCTCGGCGAGCTCATCCTCCGGAATGGCCAGACCGGATGTGACCTGCACCATGGCGGTCATTTGACCGCGATACCGCCGGCTGCTGCAAGCGAACGTTCGTTCCGCCCGCAGAGGCAGTATATTCAGCGGGTGAAGTCCACGAATTCGGCGCCGGCTCGCGCGCGGGGCGCCCCGCCGCCTCCCGTCGAAGCTGCCGGCCTGGTGAAGCGGTACGGGCAGGTGACCGCGCTGGACGGTCTCGACCTGAGCGTGTCCGAGGGAACCGTGCTCGGCCTGCTTGGTCCGAACGGCGCGGGCAAGACCACCGCGGTGTCGATTCTGGCCACGCTGATCACGCCGGACGCCGGCAGCGCGCGGATCACCGGCGTCGACGTGGTGGCGAAGCCGCGCTCGGTGCGGCGCCGCATTGGTCTGTCAGGACAGTTCGCCGCGGTGGACGAGCACCTCACCGGGTTCGAAAACCTCGACATGATCGGGCGCCTCTACCATCTGGGCCGCGCGCGCGCCCGGGCCCGCGCCGCCGAGCTGCTCGACCTGTTCGATCTGACAGCCGCCGGCGGGCGCCCGGTAAAGACCTACTCGGGCGGGATGCGGCGGCGCCTCGACCTGGCCGGCGCCCTGGTGGCGGCGCCGCCGGTGCTGTTTCTGGACGAGCCCACTACCGGCCTCGACCCGCACAGCCGACGCCAACTCTGGGAGGTGATCCGGCGCATGGTCGGCGGCGGCACCACGGTGCTGCTCACTACCCAGTACCTGGAGGAGGCGGACCAGCTCGCCGACCGCATCCTGGTGATCGACCACGGCAAGGCGATTGCCGAGGGCACCCCCGACGAGTTGAAGAGTCTGGTGGGCGCGGAGCGGATCGAGGTCACGGTGACCGCCGGCGAGGACGGAACCGGCGGCGGCGCGCTGCAGCGCGCGCAACGGTTGCTGGCCCGCTTCGCGGTTGGCGAGCAGCAGGTGGACCGGCGCGCGCGGTCGCTGATCATGCCGGTCGAAGGAGGGCCGGGAGTGCTTGCCCAGGCGCTGCGCGAGCTGGACCGGGCGCAGATTGCGGTGCAGGACGTCGGGCTGCGCCGCCCGACGCTGGATGACGTGTTCCTGACCCTGACCGGACATGCCACCGAGGAGGAGCAATGACGGCGCTGCTGCACGCTCTCGCTGACGCCGCGGTCATCGCCAAGCGCAACGTGATCAAGATCAAGCGGGTGCCGGAGGTGCTGGTCTTCGTGCTGCTGTCGCCGATCATGTTCGTGCTGCTGTTCGCGTTCGTGTTCGGCGGTTCCATCAACATCCCCGGCGGCTCCTACCGGGAGTTCCTGATCGCCGGGATCTTCGCCCAGACCGTGGTGTTCGGCGCGACGTTCACCGGCGCGGGCCTGGCGGAGGACATCCAGAAGGGAATCATCAACCGCTTCCGCGCGCTGCCGATGTCGCGCAGCGCGCTGCTGGTGGGGCGTACGGTGAGCGACGTGGTGTACAACGCCCTGTCCCTCATGATCATGGCCCTGACCGGCCTGGTCGTGGGGTGGGGAATCAGCACCAGCGTGCCGGAAGCCGCGGCCGGATTCGGCCTGCTGCTGGCGTTCGCCTACGCGTTCTCCTGGGTGATGGCCTACGTGGGCCTGCTGGTACCCAGCGTGGAGGTGATCAACAACGCCTCGTTCATGGTGACCATGCCGCTCACCTTCGTCGCCAACACCTTCGTGCCGGCCGAGAACCTGCCGCCGGCGTTGCGCGTCTTTGCCCTGTGGAATCCGATTTCGGCCGTCACCCAGGCGACCCGCGAGCTGTTCGGCAACATTCCCCCCGGCACGCCGCCGCCTGCCGCCTGGCCGCTGCAGCACCCGGTGCTCTACACGCTGCTCTGGGCGGTGGTCATCATCGCCGTGTTCGCGCCGCTGGCCGTGCACCGCTACCGCACCATCGGACAGCGCTCCTGAAGGCGCCTACAGCGCACTGAGAGCGGGGCCGGCCGCCGCTCCGATCAGTACCACCAGCCAGGGCGGCAGCTTCCACCACGCCAGCAGGCCGAACGCCGCCAGCGCCAGCGCCAAGTCGCCCGGCGCATGGATCGCCGTGACCCACACCGGATCGTACAGCGCCGCCAGCAGCAGGCCCACCACCGCGGCGTTGACCCCCGCGACGGCGGCGCGGAAGCGGCCGGCCGAGCGCAGCCGGTCCCAGAGCGGCAGGATGCCGATCAGCAGCAGAAACGAGGGCAGATAGATGGCGCCGAGGGCCACCGCTCCGCCGCGCCAGCCGCCCGCCGGTCCCGCCATCACCGTCCCCAGATAGGCGGAGAAGGTGAACAGCGGCCCCGGAACCGCCTGCGCCGCCCCGTAGCCGGCGATGAACTGGTCGCCGGTCACCCAGCCGGCCGGCTCCACCTCGGCCTGCAGCAGCGGCAGCACCACGTGCCCGCCGCCGAATACCAGTGCGCCCGAACGGTAGAACCCGTCGATCAGCGCCAGCCAGGCGTGGTCCGTAAACTGCCGGGCAACCGGCAGCCCGGCCAGCAGGATCAGAAACAGGGCCAGGCAGATGACCGTCCGGTGGACGGCGGTTCCCGCACCGGCGCGCACCGGCGCCCGCGGAGACGCGGCCTCGTCTCGCAGCAGCAGCCACCCGGCCGCCCCGGCAAGGGCAATGACCAGCACCTGGGCCAGCGGCGTCCGCCAGAACAGCATGCCGACGGCGGCCAGCGCGGCGATGGTAGCGCGGCGGCGGTCGGGCGCCAAGTTGTGCGCCATACCGTAGAGCGCGTATGCGACCACCGCCGCCGCCACTGCCTTGAGGCCCCGCAGCCAGCCCGCGGCGATCAGTTGCTCGAAGGTCGCCACCCCGTAGCCGAACAGGATCAGCGCCGCCGCGGAGGGCAGCGTGAAGCCGAGCCACGCCGCCACCCCGCCGCCGATTCCGGCGCGCGTCATGCCCACCGCGATGCCGACCTGACTGCTGGCGGGACCGGGCAGCAACTGGCACAGGGCCACCAGATCGGCATAGGAGCGGTCGTCCAGCCACCGGCGCCGGGTAACGTACTCGGCGCGGAAGTAGCCGAGGTGGGCGACCGGCCCGCCAAATGAGGTGACGCCCAGCTTCAGCGCCGCGAGCAGCACTTCGAGAATCCGAGACCGCACGACCTGCCGTTGCCCGCCGTCCGTCACACGTCACCAACGGGCGGCGTCGAGGCCGGGCACGCGGGAGAACTCGCCCAGGTTGCGGGTCGCCAACCTGATGGAATGCGCCAAGGCGATGGCGGCGATCATCAGATCGTTCGCCCCGAGCGGACGGCCCTCACGCCGTAGCTGGGCTCTGATCATTCCGTAGCGCATGGCTGCCTCGTCGTCGAAGGGCAGCGACGGAAACGCTTGGCAGAAGGTCTCCACCCGCTGCAGGTTCTCGGCTACCCGCGCCGAGTTATACGCGGTATGCAGACGCTGGTGTCCAGCAGCCAGATCAGCGGATCGCCTCGACGTCCTCCGGCGGAGGATCATCCGGTTCGACCAGATCGCCGCGCCCGTGACGGAGCAGGTCGACCAGGCTCCGCGGCCACTCGGTGAGGCTCTCCCGCCGGATCAACGCGCTGATCCACGCCGACAGGCTGCGGTGCTGCTGCCCGGCCTGCTTGCGCGCCGCTTCCAGCACCTCCGCAGGCAGATACACGGTAACTTGCGCCATGTCCGCCGCACTATACGCGCCCAAGTATACGACCCGCAAGCTCCTTGTCAGGGCCGCGCGCGGCGCGCGGCCGGCGTGCATTCGCCGCACTCAACTGGCTCGCGTTGCTTGCGGAGTCGCATTGGGAGAGGCGGCTCTGCTATGGTGGCATGGAATGCGCATCCTGTTCATTGGCGAAGTCGTCGGGGGAGCCGGCGTGTACTGCGTCAAGACGCTGCTGCCCGGTCTCAAGCGCGAGTTCGACATCGACCTCACCATCGCCGCCGCGGAGGGTGCTACCGGCGGCTTCGGCCTGGGCAAGGGACACTCCGTATACCTGCACAAGCTGGGAGTCGACGTCATCACTACCGGCGACTTCGCGTACTTCAAGCGCGACATGGTGGGCCACATCGCCCAGGCGCGCTACCTCCTGCGCCCGGCGAACTATCCCTACGGCAACCCCGGACGAGGGTGGCTGGTAGCGCGCCCGGCTCCCGGCGCGCGCCGGAAACCGCGGCGCGGCGAACCGCAACCGGACGCCGCCGGCGCCGCTCCGGGCGCCGCCCCGGCGGAATCAGGCGCCGCCAGCTCCCCGGCGCCGGAAGCCGCCGCGGCGCCGGAAGCCGCCGCGGCGCCGGCAACCGCCATTCGGCCTCCCGCTCCGGGCGCAGGGGTGATCTCGCTGCTGGGCCAGGCCGGATTCAGCCGCGTGCACCTGCGCAATCCGTTCGAAGTCGCCGGCGGGTTGATCGACCGCGTGCGGCAGCAGACCCCCATCGTGCTGGTGGACTTCCACGCCACCACCACGGCCGAGAAGGTGGCCATGAGCCTGTTCCTCGACGGCAAGGTGAGCGCGGTGCTCGGCACCCACGTGCGGACCCTGGCGGCGGACGCGCGCCTGCTCCCGGGCGGCACCGCGGCCATCACCCACAGCGGCCGTACCGGCAGCCTGAACTCGGTAGGCGGCCTCGATCCCGCGGTCGAGACGCGCAAGTTCCTCACCCAGGTGCACGAGCAGTCGCGCGATGCCTGGGGCCTGCTGGAGCTGCAAGGCGTGGTGCTGGAAATAGCCTCCGACGGCCGCGCGCAAAGCATCACCGCGTTGCGCCGCCAGACCACGGCGCCGGAAGGCGCCCAGGCAACGCCGGCGGCGCAGCAGCAGCGCGGCCGCCGCGCGGGCAGACGCCGCTGACGCCGCTGACGCCGGCCCGGCCGCGCTCCGGCGCCCCCGGCGTCCGATTCTCGTTGACAAACGGGGTCCCCTCGCCCACCATGCGGCCACGCCATGTTGTCGCAACAGCCCGTTCTGCGCCAGGAGCAGCGTCTCAAGATGACCCCGCAGCTCTACCAGGCGATTCGCATCATGGCGCTGCCCCTGCACGATCTGCAGTCCACCATCCAGCAAGAGCTGGAGCGCAATCCGGCGCTCGAGGTGGTCGAGGACAACACCACTACCTCGTTGGACGAAGCCGGCGCGGCGCGTAACGAGGAGGAGAGCGTATTCGCCGAGTCGTCCGACCCCGGCTACCTGAACGGCAGCCGCGGCACCGACGAAGACGCCAAGCGCCGGTTCCTGGAGGGAGCTCTGGCGCGGCCGGAAACGCTGCAGGAACATCTGTCGTGGCAACTTCGCCTGCAGCCCCTCACCGCGCAGGAGTACCGCCTCGGCGAGCTGCTGATTCGCAACCTGGACCACAACGGGTTTACGCTGGAGGAGCCCGAGACTCTGGACCGGGACGCTCCGCCGGAGCGGCTGGGCAAGCTGATCGAGATGATCCAGGGATTCGACCCGCCCGGCTGCTGTACCAGCGACTTCACCGCTTCGCTGCTGGCCCAGATCCGCGTGCACCCACATTCCGAACCGGGCAGCGCGGAGCTGGTGCGCAACTACATGGGACTGGCCGAGCGCGGCAAGATCGCGGAGATCGCGCGCCGCATGGCGGTTTCGGAGGAGGAGGTGCGCGCCATCCTCGACTTCGTGCGCGAGCTGGATCCGATTCCCGGGCGCAACTACAGCGCCGAGCAGGTGCGTTACGTGAGCCCCGACGTTATCGTCAAGCAGCTCGACGGCGAGCTTGGCCTGCTGCTCAATGACGAACAGCTGCCGGTGTTGGGAGTCAATCGGTTCTTCGAGCAACTGAGCCGCGACGACTCTGACCGCGAGCTGCGCAAGTTCGTCAATCACAATCTGCAGGATGCGCGCTGGTTCATGCGCAGCCTCGCCGAACGCAACCGTTCCCTGCGCAAGGTCACCGAGGCGGTAGTGAACGCGCAACGCGAATTCTTTCGCCGCGGGCCCAAGTACCTGGTACCCCTCACCCTCAAGGACGTCGCCGCCGAGGTCGGGGTCAGCGAGGCGACCGTATCGCGGCTGGCCAACGGCAAGTACGTGCAGACCGAGTTCGGTATCTTCGAGTTGCGCTACTTCTTTACCAACTCGATCTCCGGGGCGGGTTCCAAAGGTTCCCGCTTTTCGAAAGCCGGCGTCAAGGAGATGATCCGCGAGATCGTCACCGGCGCGGGCCCGACGGACGGGGCGGCCGGCAAGCCACTGTCCGACAGCCGTATCGCCGAGATACTCGCCGGTCGAGGAGCGAAGATCGCCCGGCGTACGGTGGCAAAGTATCGCAAGGAGCTGGATATCGACAGCTCCTATCGACGTACCTGAAATTCGACGACCAGGAGCAACGAACGATGCAGCTTCAGGTAAAAGCGGTTCACTTCGAGCTGGCAGAGCGGCAACGACAACACGTCCACCGCCGGGTGCAGCGGTTCACCTTTGCGCACGAGTACCTGGTGGACCTGGCAGTGACCCTCACCCGGGAACGCAACCTGTTCCACGCCGAGGCCTCGCTGCACTTCCGGTGGGGCGCGATCACCCACCTCAAGGTGAGTGGCTATGATCTGATCGAGGCAGTCGACAGGCTGTTCGACAAGGTGCAGGCCAAAGTAACCAAGGAAAAGAGCCGGATCACTTCGCACGGCGACCCGCACCGCGCCGCGCCGCGCGGCTGACGCCGGCGCCGGCCGCCATCGGATGACTGTTCTCGACCTGCTGCAGCTCGACCCGAAGGAGCACGAGCCGCTGGACCTGCGCTGCGTCGGCGGGCGCCGCGGGCTGACGGCGCAGCTCCACGGACCGGAGCTGAACCGGCCCGGCCTCGCCCTGGGCGGCTTCTTCGACAGCTTCGCCTGGCAGCGCATCCAGGTGTTCGGCCGGGGCGAGAGCGCCTACTTGCAGAAGCTGGCCGCGGAAGGGGTCACCGCGCCGCTGCGTGAGATGGTCTCGTATGAGCTTCCCTGCAGTGTATTTACCCACGGCATCGATCCCACCGAAGACTTTTTGCGCCTGGCGGAGGAGGCCGGACGGGCGGTGCTGCAAACGCCGCTGTCCACCGCCGACTTCACGTCGCGCGTGGTCCGCATTCTGGCCCTCATGTTCGCGCCGTCCACGCAGGTGCACGGCGTGATGCTGGAGGTGTTCGGGATGGGGGTGCTGCTTCAGGGGCCCAGCGGCGTCGGCAAGAGCGAAGCTGCGCTGGCACTGGTGGAGCGCGGCCACCGGCTGGTGGCCGACGACAAGGTCGATCTGCGCCTGGTCGGCAACGTGCTGCACGGCAGCGGGCCCCACGCCAGTCATCACATGGAGATCCGCGGCTTGGGCATCATCAACATCTCATACCTGTTCGGCGTGGGCGCGGTCCTCGATTCCAAGAGCGTGCAGCTCGTGGTGCGGCTGGAGGATTGGGAGCCGGGCAAAAGCTACGACCGGGTGGGACTCGATAAGAGTACCGTCGAGTTTCTCGACGTCGGCGTCCGTGAGGTGCTGATTCCGGTGCGCCCCGGGCGTCCCATCTGGATCCTCATCGAGACGGCGGCGATGAACGAACGTCTCAAACACATGGGCTACTACTCGGCGGCAGAGTTCAACCGCAACGTCCCGCACTGGATGGACGGCAGTCGCCCGCGGACCGTCACGATCGAGGAGTGGTGAGCGTTGATCGAACGTGAAGTTCTCATCATCAACCGGGCGGGCATCCATGCCCGCCCGGCCGCCAAGCTGGTGCAGACCGCCAGCGCGTTCTCGTGCGACATCTTTCTCGAGAGCGGGGGCGAACGGGTCAACGGAAAGTCCATCATGGGCATCATAACGTTGGGGGCCACCTATCAGACCAGGGTCAGAATCATTGCCGACGGCGCCGATGAACAGGCCGCGGTGGCCGCTCTGGCCGAGCTGTTCGCGCGCCGCTTCGAAGATCCGGAGTCGTGATCGGAGCCGGGGCGCCGGCCGGCGCCCTTGGCGCGGCGCGGCGCAATCTTCATAATGCCGGAGAGCGGCGATGAAGGGGTTGACGATCCGCCAGCGCGAGGTGTATGAGTTCATCGAAGGGTTCATCCGGCACAAGTACCCGCCGACGGTGCGCGAGCTCGCCGGCCACTTCGCCATTTCCGTCAGAGCGGCGCACGATCATCTCAAGGCACTGAAGAAGAAGGGCTTCATCCGCTGGGACGAGGGCCGGTCGCGGTCCATCGAGTTGCTTGACGCCGTCAGTCCCGCGCCGCCCCCGGAGCTGATAACGCGCGTTCCCTTGCTGGGCATCGTGGCGGCCGGGGTTCCGGTATTTGCCGACGAGAACTTCGAGGGCAGCGTGGTAATAGCCAGCGAGCTGCTCGGTTCCGGCGATCACTTCGCGTTGCGCGTGCAGGGGGACAGCATGAACGACGCCGGCATCCTCGACGGCGACATCGCCGTCATCCACCGCCAGCAGCATGCCGACAACGGCGACATCGTGGGAGTGATGATCGATCAGAAGGCGACCCTGAAGCGGTTCTTCCTGGAAGCCAACCGGGCCCGCCTGGAGCCGGCGAGTCGCAACCGCAGCCACCGGACGATATTCACCCGCGAACTCAGAATCCTCGGCAAGCTCCGGGTGGTGCAGCGGGTCTATTGATGCCGTCCGGGACGAAGCGTACGCGGCGCGGCGCCAGCTCGCGCCGCGCCGCGCCGGCGCGCCGGGACGGCAGCCTGAGCGGCGGCGTACATCTCCTGCTCGGCCCGGAGGCGGGCCGCAAACGCGCCTTCGTGGAGCAGATCGCGGCGGCCGCCCAAGCGCGCCACGGCAACGTCGAGGTGCGGCGCGCCTTCCCCTACGACAACGACCTGATCGATCTGGTCGCCACCCTGCGCACGCCGGGATTGTTCGCCGCCCATCAAGTCGTAGTGCTGCAGGAGGCGCAGGATCTGCGCGCCGGCAACCAGCTTGCCGCGCTGGCGGCGTACTGCCAGGAGCCGGCCGCGGCCAGCACGCTGGTCATGACGGCCAACGGCATGGCGCGCGACCTGCCGGCCGCCCTGACCCGCGCCGTGGGCAAGGAACGCACCAGAGTCTTCTGGGAAATGTTCGACAACGAGAAGCAGGGCTGGCTGCTGCACTTCTTCCGCAGCCGGGACATTCGCATCGACGCCGCCGCCTGCGCCCTGATCCTGGAACTGGTGCCGGCCGACGTTGCCTCGCTCGACGCGCTGTGCGGCAACCTGGCCAGCTTCTTCGGCGCCGGCGCCGCCATCTCGGCGCCGGACATCGAACAGTTCCTCTACCACAGCAAGGAAGAGACCGTGTTCTCGCTGTTCGACCGGGTAGCGGAACGCGACCTGCAGGGCTGCCTGGAGACGGTGACGACGCTGCTCCTGTCGCGCCGCGGCGATGCGGTGCAGATCATCGGCGTGCTGCTGAGTCAGTTCCAGCGTCTGACCCAGCTCAAGGAGCTGCTGGCGGAGCGTACTTCCGAGGCGGCCGCGCTGCAGAAGTTGCGCATCACCGGCAAGCGCCTGCAACACACCTACCAGGAGGCTCATCGCCGCTACCCGGACGCGGCGATGGAGCCGATCTACCGCCTGCTGGTCGAGTTCGACACGCGCGCCCGCCTCCTCAGCCAGGAGTTGTCCGAGCCGCTGCTGCAGCTCCTGCTGTATCATGTTGTCGCGCGAGGCGGGCAAGGAGTGTGGCGGCCGTTTCGCGTGTAATCCCGGCGCGGGAGGCGATCGTCTCCGGCGACTCGGCCAGGAGCGCCTCCACCGAGCCGAACACCTCCAGCAGGCGGCGGCTGCGGGCGCGGCCGATGCCGTGCACCGATTCCAGCAGCGACAGACCGACGCGCTTGCTGCGCAAGCGGCGGTTGAAGCCGGTGGCGAAGCGGTGGGACTCGTCCCGGGCGCTCTGCAGCACGCGCAACGCCGGCGAAGTGGCGGGCAGGAGCACCGGATGGGAGCGGCCCGGCAGGAAGATCTCTTCGTTGCGCTTGGCCAGTCCGGCGACCGGCAGGTGGTCCAGTTCGAGGGCGCGCAGGATGCGCACCGCGGCGCTTACCTGCCCCTTGCCGCCGTCTACCAGCACCAGGTCGGGCAATGGGCGGTTGTCGTTGACCAGGCGGGTGTAGCGCCGCGCCACTACCTCGCGCATGGCCGCGAAGTCGTCCACCTGGTCGCCCAGGGTGCGCAGTTTGAAATGCCGGTAGGACTGCTTTTCCGGGCTGCCGTCCACGAACACCACCAGCGAGGCCACCGTGTCGCGACCCTGCAGGTGGGAGATGTCGAACGCCTCGATGCGGCGCGGCGTGGCATCCAGTTGCAGCGCGTCACGCAACGCTTCGAGGGCGCTGAGCTTCGCGTCGCGGTCGGCGCGCTGCTGTTCACCGGTCTCCCAATCCACGCGCGCGTTGTGCTCCGCAAGGCGCAGGAAGCGGGCGTGCTTGCCGCGTTGCGGCACCTTCACGTGCAGCCGCGCCGGCCGCCGCCCGGCGGCAGGAGCGGCCGCATCGCCGCGGTCCGCGCCGCCGCCGGGCGCAGGGCCAAGCACGGTACGGTCGAGAGCGCGCTGCAACAGCTCCGCGGCCGCCGCCGGCAGGCGCAGGAACACGCTGCGCGGGCGGGTCTGGATGCCGGCGTAGTACTGGAGCAGAAAGCTAGGCAGCACCTCCTCAGGCGGCGCCGTATCCAGCAGCCGGAAGCGCTCCTTGCCGAGTAGCTGGCCGTGGCGGACCGGCAACAGGGTGACGGTGTAGTGGGCGCCGTCCTGGTGGCAGCCCACGTAGTCGCGCGCCTCCCGCGAGAAGTCGACCACGTCCTGTTCGCTGTCGACCACCTCGCCGATCGCGCGGATCCGGTCGCGCAGCTCGGCGGCGCGCTCGAAGCGCAGCGCCGCGGCTTCCTGCTGCATCAGGGCGCGCAGCTCGCGGATCAGCTCGGCGCTGTTGCCGGTAAGCAACTTGCGCACCGCGGCCACCCGCCGCTGGTACGCCGGGGCGTCGATGTGGCCGACGCAGGGCGCCGCGCAACGCCCGATATGGTAGTTCAGACAAGGCTGGTCGCGGCGCTTGAACACCTCGCCGCGCTTGCGCAGGGGAAACAGCTTGTCGATCAAGGTAAGGTAGACGTCGATCCGGTTGACCTTGGGAAAGGGACCGAAGTACTCGGAGCCGTCGAGCACGATGGTGCGGGTGCGGAACACCTTCGGGTATTCCTCATTGGTCAAGCGGATGACGGGGTAGGACTTGCCGTCCTTGAGATTGATGTTGTAGCGCGGGGCGCGGTCCTTGATGAGCGAGTTCTCCAACAGCAGCGCCTCGAACTCGCTGTGGGTGACGATCACCTCGAAGTCCGCCACCCGGCTGACCAGCACGAGGGTCTTGAGATCGCGCGCCGCGCCCGCCCCCCCGGCATTGAAGTAGGTCCCGACCCGAGCCCGCAGGTTCTTGGACTTGCCCACGTACAGCACCTGACCGCGGCGGTCCTTGAGCAGGTAGACGCCGGGCGCGCGCGGCAGCTCCCGCGCCATCCGCGGCAGATCGGCCGTTGCCGTGTCGCCAACACCCATTGGGTAGTAGTATAGTATGGCGGGTGCGCGCGATCTGTGGCATACTGGTTTGACGGGACGTGGCGGCGGCTTGGCGCGCGGTCCCGGCCGCGGGGGATTAGCTCAGGTGGTAGAGCGATTGGTTCGCAATCAATAGGTCAGGGGTTCGAGTCCCCTATCCTCCAAGGAGGCCCCACGCCGTGATCGTCTCCCAGGAGACGTTGCGGGAGCTCATGGCCAGCGGCGCGGTAGTCGTCGCGCCGCTGGCGCCGGATCAGTTGCAGCCCGCCTCCATCGACCTCACCTTGGGCGACCACTTCCTCAAGGTAGACGAGAACGCCGTCGACCGCATCACCCTGGACGCAGAGTTGCGCTACGTCCCGCTGCACACCGAGGAGATCGTGATTCCCCCGCTCTCGTTCCTGCTCGCCGTCACCCGCGAGCGGATCAAGCTGCCGCACGACATTACGGCGTTCGTCGAGGGCCGCAGCTCCATCGGGCGGCTGGGACTGTTCATTCAGAATGCCGGCTGGGTGGATCCCGGCTTCGACGGCACCCTTACCCTGGAGCTGTTCAACGCCAACCGGCTCCCCATTCGACTGCGCGCCGGCCGGCGCATCTGCCAGATCGTATTCGCCCAACTGGACCGCAGCACCGGTCATCCCTACCGCGGCAAGTACCAGCATCAATCGAGCGCCGTCGGCAGCCGCATCCACCTCGACCGGCAAGCGCCGGCGCCGGCCGACGCCTGACGCGGCCGCCGGCCACTCCCGCCGCGGCCGCTACGCGCGCTGCTCCATGGGAACGTAGCGGCGTTCCCGGGCGCCGGTATAGATCTGCCGCGGGCGCGCGATCTTGGTGTCGGGATCGTGCATCATCTCCACCCAGTGGGCGATCCAGCCCGGCAGGCGGCCGATGGCGAACAGGGTAGTGAACATGTTCACCGGCACGCCCAGCGCCTGCAGGATGATGCCGGAATAGAAATCGACGTTGGGGTAGAGCTTGCGGGCGATGAAGTAGTCGTCGCGCAGGGCGGCCTCCTCGAGCTGCACCGCAATGTCGAGCAGCGGGTTGGAGCCGTTGAGGCGTTCCAACACCTCGAAGCAGGCGCGTTTGATGATGGTGGCGCGCGGGTCGAAGTTCTTGTACACGCGGTGGCCGAAGCCCATCAGCCGCGTGCCGGCGCGCTTGTTCTTGACCTTGTCCAGAAATTGCCGGCCGTCATCGCCGGTGGCGAGGATCTGCTGCAGCATCTCCACCACCGCCTGGTTGGCGCCGCCGTGCAACGGCCCCCACAGGGCGTGCACGCCGGCCGAGATGGCCGAAAACAGGTTGGCCTGCGAGCTGCCGACCATGCGCACGGTGCTCGCCGAGCAGTTCTGCTCATGATCGGCATGGAGCAGGAAGATCAGGTCCATGGTGCGCGCCGCCACCGGATCGACCTCATACTCCTCCGCCGGCGTGGCGAACATCATGTGCAGGAAGTTGGAGGCGTAATCCAGCTTGTTCAATGGCGAAATGAACGGCTGCCCGATGGAATGCTTGTAGGAGTAGGCGACGATCGTCGGCACCTTGGCGATGAGTCGGTGGATCGCGATTTCCATTTCGCGGTCGTTGGTCACCTGCATCGAATCGGGGTAGAAGGTGGACAGCGCCCCGACCACCGCGCCGGTGATGGCCATGGGGTGGGCCTGGTGGGGAAACCCGGCGTAGAACCGCTTCACGTCCTCATGGATCATGGTGTGGTAGGTGATGTGGTCGATGAAGGCGGCGAGTTGCTCCCGGTTCGGCAACTCCCCCTCCATCAGCAGCCAGGCCGCCTCCAGAAACGAGCTGTGCTCGGCAAGCTGTTCGATGGGTACGCCGCGGTAGCGCAGAATGCCGCGCTCACCGTCGATGAAGGTGATGCCGCTACGGCACGCCCCGGTATTGCCGTACCCGGGATCGATGGTAATGACCCCCGCCCCGCGGCGCAGGCGCGAGATGTCCACCGCCGCCTCGCCCTCGCTGCCGCGCACTACCGGCAACTCGTAGTCTGCCCCCCGGATCGAGAGCCGCGCCACTTCCGTTTCGTTCATTGATGATATGGCCTGCTACAAAGTATAGGGTACCCGGAAACCGCGCCGCAACGGCGCTGCCGGAGGGCGGGCGGGCAGGCGCTTGCTGCTACGAGGCCGGCAGGCGCAGGGTGAAGGTGCTGCCGCGGCCTGGGCTGCTGCGGACGTTCACCTCGCCGGCGTGCGCCTGGGCGATGTGCTTGACGATGGCGAGGCCGAGGCCGGTGCCGCCGTAGGCGCTGCTGCGGGCGCGGTCTACGCGGTAGAAGCGCTCGAAGATGCGCTCCTGGTGCTCGGGCGCGATGCCGCTGCCGGCGTCGGTCACGTCTATCAGCACGCTGCCGGCGGCGCGCCGGGCGCGGACCTCGACCGGCGCGCCGCGGCGGCTGTAATTGATGGCGTTGTCGAGCAGGTTGGTGACCGCCTGCTCCACGAGCTGCGCGTTCATGCGGCAGGTAAGGTCGGGATCGCAGCTTGACTGCAATGCCACGCCGCGCGCCGCGGCGGCCTGCCCGCACGACACCATGGCGGAGGAAATGACCGGGGCGAGCGCCGTGTCGGTGAACCTGATGCTGCTGCGCTCCTCACCCAACTCGATGTCGGCCAGACTCAGCAGATCGTCGATGATCGCGCCCAGGCGTAGCGCCTGCCGGTGAGTGATCCGCAGAAAGCGACGCGCCTCCGGGCCGGCGCACATCTCGTTGTCCAGCAGGGTCTCTACGAAGCCGCTGATGGAGGTGACGGGGGTGCGCAGTTCGTGGGAAACGTTGGCCACGAAGTCGCGCCGCACCTGCTCCAGATGGCGCAGGCGGGTCACGTCGCGCACCACCACCAAGGCGCCGCGTTCGCCGCCGGCGCCGGCGAACGGCTGGCTCTGCGCCTGCAGCCAACGCGGTTCGCGGCCGGGAATGCGAACGTCGGCGTCGGCGCACTCGTCGTGATACAAGGCCGGCTCCGCCACCTCGGCCACGCCGTGCTCCTGCAGCAGGCCGCGCGCCGCGCTGAGCCGCGCGCCGGCGCCAGCCGCGGGCTCCGCGCCACCGGCGCCCAACATGTCCGCCCCGGTGGGATTGATCTCCAGGAGCGTGCCGTCGCGGCCGAACACCAGCACCCCGTGCGGCAGGCCGTCGATCACCGCGCTCAGGCGCCGGTGGGCCTGCTCCAGGTCACGCATCCGTTCCTGCGCCGCGGCCGCGAGCGACTCCAGCGGCGCGTCCGGCCCGGCGCCATCCCCGCGCGCGGCGGCCAGCATCCGGCCGCTGCGCGCGGCCGGGCGCGCGTAGCAACGCCACACCGCCAGCAGCGCCGCGCCAACCGCGACCGCCAGCAGCGCCGCGCCAACCGCGGCCGCCGGCGCGCGCCCGGGCAGGCCGGCGGCCAGACCGGTCGCCACTCCCAATGCGGCTACGGCCGCCAGGCTGCCGCCAACGGCCGCCAACCGCCGCCAACCGCCGGTGCCGCCGCGGCGCGGCGTCCCGAGTGGTGAGCCGCGCGCCTGGTCCGGTTGCGGCGTCGGCGGGTCGTTCACGCCTAGGGCGCCGGGTCGGAGAAGCGGTAGCCGACGCCGCGCACGGTCTCGATGAGCCGATTGTTGGCGCCCAGCTTCTTGCGCACCCCGGCGATGAGCACGTCGATGGAGCGGTCGGTTACCGGGTAATCGGGCCCATGGACCGCGGCCACGAGCTGGTTGCGGGTAAACACCCAGCCGGGGCGGGCGGCGAGGAACTGCAGCACCGCGAACTCGGTGGCAGTCAGCGGCACCGCCCGCCCGCCGTACTTTACGTCGCGCTTGCCGGGGTGAATGGTCAGCTCGCCGATGGTCAGGGGCGCCTGCTCGTCATGCACCTCAGCGCCATGCCGGCGCAGCACCGCCTTGAGCCGCGCGACCAGTACCCGCGGCCTGAACGGCTTGGTGACGTAGTCCTCGGCGCCCTGTTCCAGGCCGGCCACGATGTCGGCCTCGTCGCCCCTGGCGGAGATCATGATGATCGGCACCCCGCGGGTCATGACGTTGGACTTCAGCGCCCGGCACAGCGCCAGACCGTCCATACCCGGCAGCATGATGTCTACCAGGATCAGCCCCAGGGAGACCTGCTCCACGATCCGCAGGGCCTTCTCGGCGGTGGCCGCGGCCAAGGTGACGAAGCCCTCCTTCTCGCAGTTGAAGCGGATCAGCTCCGTGATGTCGGCCTCATCCTCGACCACCAGGATGCGGTTGCTTGCGGAAGCCGCCATCCCGCCTACCCTGCGCCGGGGTCCGCGTTCGGCGTTATCGCGGCGCGCGTGGCCGCCAGCCGCGCTCCCTTCCATTCGGTGCGCACGCCGGCGATGGCCAACACCGTGATGTAGGCGTAGAAGCCCATGAAGAACAACGTATAGGGCACCACCCGCGCCAGGGCGCGCCCGCGGCGCCGCCGGTACAGCACCGCTTCCAGGGTGGCCAGCGTGCCGATGCTGAGCAGCGAGGTGAGCGGCAGCGCCGCCAGCCACGGCGCCAGCAGCGTCCCCGGCGCGGCCGCCACGCTGGCAATCAGAAACAGCGTCACGTAGCGGTACCCCCAGGCCGCGGCGCGGTCGCCGCTGAAGAACGCGCCGCCGTTCCAGCGTACGTGCTGGTTGATGAAGCGGCGCCAGCTCGGTTGCGGCTCGGTGGTGACCTGGGTGGCCGGCAAGGTAGCGGGCCGCACCCTCCAGCCGCACCGGCTCGCCGCCCCGATCAGCGCCGCATCTTCCGTCAGGGTGTAACCCAGCGAGCGAAATCCGCCGATCCGGGCCAGCACCGGCGCGCGTAGCGCCAAGTTGTTGCCGAAGCATCCCGTGGGTCTGCCCAGGCCGGCGCTGCCGGTGGAATACTGATGCACCAGCGGCTGCTCGAACGCTTGGTAGCGGTCCAGAAAGCGGGGCCGCCGGCGGGCCCCCCTGGAACGCACTGCCAACTGCCCGAAGACCACGCCGACCGCGCCGCCGGGGTCGCCGGTGAAGTAGGCCGCCAGACCCGCCACCCAGGTGGGAGGCACGATGCAGTCGGCGTCGGTGAAGAACAGCAATTCGCCGCCGGCCGCCGCCACCCCCAGGTCCAGCGCCTGCTGCTTGCCGGTGCAGTCCACCGGCGGGCGCCGGTTGCGTACCACCCGCACCGGATAGGGCGCCGCGGCCCGATGCCGCTCCATGATCGCTGCGGTGGCGTCGCTCGAACGGTCATCCACCAGTACCAACTCGAAGGCGGTCGTGGTCTGAGCGGCCAGGGAAGCCAACAGATGCGGCAATGCGTCCTGCTCGTCCATCGCCGCGACCACCACCGACACCGCGGGCGGCGCGGGGGCGGGGCGCCCGCCGCGCGCGGCTCCGGCCCGGGCCGGATGCGCCGGAGCCCGCGCCGGGCGCGCCAGAGCCCGCGCCGGCAGAACGGAGCGACGGTCGTGGCCGCGGGCGCGCAGGATACCGGTCGCGAGCCCGCCGTGGGTGAGCAGCATCGACGCGCAGAGCGCCAACACTGCCCACTGCAGCGCGCCGCCGGCGGTCATGACAGCGCGCGCTCCAATGACCGGTTGAGGCGACCGGCGAAGGCGACCGGATCAGCGAGCTGCGCGCCCTCGATGAGCAACGCCTGCTCCAGCAGCAGGCGGCTGGCGTCCTCCAGCAGCCCCGCCTCCGCGCCGGCCGCCAGCAGCGCTTCCAGCCTAGTTACGATGGCGTGGTCGGGATTGATCTCCAGCACCGGCTGGAGGCGATCCGCCTCCTGACCCAGCGCCCGCAGCACGCTCTGCATCGACAGCGTCGGATCGTTCTCGTCGGCCACGATGCAGCTCGGCGAATCGCTCAGCCGGGCGCTCGCCTTCACCTCTTTCACCTCGTCTCCGAGGACTTCCTTGATGCGCTTGAGCAACGGTTCGACCTTCCTGGCGCGTTCCTTGGAAACGTCGTCGGTCTTGAGGTCGTCGGCGGTGTCGCTGCGATTGACCGACTTGAGTTCATGCTCCCGGTACTTGCCAATGGTGGGGATCACGAAGGCATCGATCTCGTCGTCCATCAGCAGCACTTCGAGGTTCTGCTCCCGGTACACCTCCAACAGAGGCGACCGGCGCAGGTTGGCGCCGCGCTCCCCGGTGAGGTAGTAGATCGCCTTCTGCTCCGGCTGCATGCGGCCGGCGTAATCGTTCAGGCTGGTCAGCTCGTCGTGGGCGGTGGTGCGAAAGCGGACCAGCTCCAGCAGCGTCTCGCGGTTGGCGTAATCCTGGTACAACCCTTCCTTGAGGGGGCGCCCGAACTCGGTCACGAACTTGGTATACCGCTCGGGGTTGCCGGTCAGGGACTGGAACTCGCTCAGCAGCTTCTTGACCGAAGCGTTGCGGATGCCGGTCAACACGCGATTCTGCTGCAGCAGCTCACGGCTCACGTTGAGCGGCAGGTCTTCGGAGTCGATCACGCCGCGCACGAAGCGCAGCCAGGCGGGCAGCAACTCCTTGTCGTCGTCGGTAATGAACACCCGCTTCACGTACAGCTTCACCCCGGGCCGATAGTCGGCGTAATACAGGTCGGCAGGCGCCTTGTTCGGCACGAAGAACAGCGTGGTGTACTCCTGGGTGCCCTCGGCGTGGGTGTGGACGTAGTGCAGCGGGTCCTCGTCGTCATGCGTCAGGGAGCGGTAGAACTCGAAGTAGTCGCTGTCCGCCAACTCCGACTTGGGGCGCTTCCAGAGCGCGGACGCGGCGTTGATCTGCTCGCTGCGCGGCTCCGTCTTCTTGTCCTCCGTCTCCGTGTAGTGCAGATGGATCGGATAGGGGATGTGGTTGGAATACTTCTTGACCAGGGAGTCGATCTGCCAGCGCGCGGCGAACTCGGCGCCGCCGTCGTTGAGCTGCAGGGTGACCGTGGTGCCGGCGCCGGTGCGCTCCGCCGGAGTGATCTCGTAGGAGCCGCGCCCGTCGCTGACCCAGCGGTGGGCCTGGCTGTCGCCGGCGCGCAGGCTGAGCACCTCGACCCGGTCGGCCACCATGAAGCTGGAGTAGAACCCCACCCCGAACTGCCCGATCAGGTTGCTGTCGCCGGGCGCGCCCTCCTTGGCCTCCTGCTGCATCGCGTCGAGGAACCGTTTGGTCCCGGAGCGCGCAATGGTGCCCAGGTTGTCACGCAGCTCGTCGGCGCTCATGCCGATGCCGCGGTCCGCGACCGTCAGGGTCCGCGGCTTGGCTTCGGCGTCGAAGGAGATGTCGATGCGCGGCGTGAACGGCGCCCCCTTGAAGTCGGCGTCGGTGAGCGTCAGGTAGCGCAGCTTGTCCAGGGCGTCGGAGGCGTTGGAGACCAGCTCGCGCAGAAAGATCTCCTTGTGCGAGTACAGCGAGTGGATGATGAGGTCCAGCAGTTGGCTGACCTCGGTCTTGAAACGGTGTTTGGCCATCGTCTGCTTGCGGTTCCGTCCTTGTTCAGCGTAACTGGGTCGGCCCGGGCGGCCGGGCGTGGGCGCTCAACCCCGCCGGTAGCCGAAACCCATGGCGTCGCGTACCAGTTCCATCGTGGCGCGCGCCTCGCGGCGCATGCGTTCGTTGCCGGCGTGCAGAATCTCGTCCACGGCCGCCGGCCTGGCTTCCAGGGCGGCGCGCCGCTCCCGGATCGGCTCCAGGAAGGCGTTGACGGCGCGCGCCAGCTTGCGCTTCACCTCCACGTCGCCCACCGTGCCGGCGCGGTAGCGGCGCTTGAGCTCCTCCACCTCGGCGTGGTCGGGGTTGAAGGCGTCGTGATAGATGAACACCGGGTTGCCCTCCACCCGGCCGGGGATGTCGGCCCGCACCCGGTTGGGGTCGGTGAACATTCCGCGCACCTTGCGCTCCACCGCGGCGGCGTCGTCGCCCAGGTAGATGGTGTTGTCCAGCGACTTGCTCATCTTGGCCTGGCCGTCGGTGCCGACCAGGGTCGGCACCTCGCCGATCCGCACCTCCGGCTCGGGGAACACCGTGCCGTAGAGACGGTTGAAGCGGCGCGCCAGTTCGCGGCTCACCTCCACCTGCGACTCGTTGTCCTTGCCCACCGGCACCAGGTTGGCGCGCGGCAGCAGAATGTCGGCCGCCTGCAGCACCGGGTAGCCCAGCAGCCCGTACGGCATCGCCTCCAGGCGGGCGGCCTGCGCCATCTCCTTGAGGCTCGGCACCCGCTCCAGCCGCGGCACCGTGGTCAGCATCGACAGCAGGGTGTGCAGCTCGTAGGTCTCCGGCACCGCGCTCTGCACGAAGATCACCGCGCGTTCTGGGTCGATGCCGGTCGCCAGATAGTCCAGGGCGATCGCGCGGACGTTGCCCGCCAGCTCGCGCAGGTGCTCCTTCTCCGGGCGGGTGGTCAGGGTATGCACGTCGGCGATGATGAAGAAGCACTCGTACCGATCCTGCAGCTCGATGCGGTTCTTGACGCTGCCCACGTAGTGGCCGAGGTGCAGCGGCCCGGTGGGCCGGTCGCCGGTGAGGATGCGCGGCCGGGCGCCTGCGCTCACCCGGGCCGGTTCCGGTTGGACGCCGGCCGCAGGCGCGGCGGCAACGGCAGCAGTAGCGGAACTGCTCATGACGCACCCTCAGAGTAACGATGCGGCGCCGCCGCGGTCAAACCCCGCCAGCCTCCCCCATCCCCACCGCCGCCGGTTCACCCCGCGCTTTGTGGGCACGAGCTGTACTCCCCGGATCCCTTGACCAAGTTGGCTCTATTTCCTATCGTGCTACTTGAGTTGATTTCGGGAGCGAAGTATATTGAATGAGAATTATCGCCAAGAGGACGTTGCGGGAGTTCTGGGAGCGTCACCGGGACTCGGAACCTCCGTTGCGCGCTTGGTATCAGGAAGTCGCGCGAGGGGATTGGGATACGCCGGCCAAGTTGAAGACGCGGTATCCGAGCGCCAGCATCGTCGCCGGCAACCGCGTGGTGTTCAACATCAAGGGCAATACCTACCGGCTGGTAACGAAGATCAACTATCGATACCGCGCCGTCTACGTGCGGTTCCTGGGAACCCACGCCGAGTATGACGCCGTGAACGTGGAGGAGGTGTGAGATGGCCGAGGTCAAGCCGATCCGGACCGAGGCGGGCTATACGGCCGCGCTCGCCCGGGTCGACGAGCTGATGGACGCCGAGCCAGGGACCCCGGAAGGCGAGGAACTCGATGTGCTGGTTGACTTGGTGGAGTTGTACGAGAGCAAGCACGTGCCGATGGAGTATCCGAGCCCCATCGCCGCGCTCGAGTTCCGCATGGAGCAGGCGGGGTTGGCACCGCGCGATCTGGTCCCTTACCTCGGCAGCCGCGCCAAAGTGGCGGAAGTGCTCTCCGGCAAGCGCGCAATCACCATGCCGATGGCGCGCGCCCTCCATCGGCATCTGGGAATACCGGCCGAGGTGCTGCTGCGCGAGCCAACTGCAATCGCCGAGCAACCGTTGGCGAACATCGAATGGAGCCGCTTTCCTCTCAGGGAGATGGCCAAGCGGCAGTGGATTCCGGATCTCCCTGACCTCGCGCAGCGGGCGGAAGCGCTGGTCGGCGATTTGATCAAGCGCTCCGGCACCCGGCAGGTGGCTCCTGTCGGTCTGTACCGCAAGAACGACCGCCTCCGTACCAACGCCAAGACCGATTGGTATGCGCTCCAGGCGTGGTGCTGGCAGGTGTTGGCGTCGGCGAATCGGAATCCGCCGACGACGAAGTACGCGCCGGGCACGGTCACCTTGGAGTTCCTCGGACAGGTCGCACGGCTGAGTCGTGAGGAGGAGGGCCCGCGTCTTGCCCACGAGTTCCTGGCAACCCACGGCATCCCGCTGGTCGTCGAACGGCATCTGCCGCGCACCTATCTCGACGGAGCGGCGCTCCGTCTCGGCGGCCGGCCGGTGGTCGCTCTGACCCTGCGCTACGACCGCATCGACGGCTTCTGGTTCTGTCTGCTGCACGAGCTGGCGCACGTTGGCCGCCACCTGGACCACGATGTCGGCGCCGCCTTCGTCGACGACCTGTCACTGCGCAAGCCGGATGGGACAGCCGAAGACCGGCGCGAGGCGGAGGCGGACGAATGGGCCGCGGAGGCGCTCATCCCGGGCTCGGTCTGGGAAGCGAGCGCGGTGAGGAATGAGCCGACACCGCTGGCGGTCATGGGCTTGGCCCAACGCCTGCAGATTCATCCGGCCACGATTGCCGGCAGGGTCCGGTACGAGCGCCGGAACTATCGGCTGCTGTCCCAATTCGTCGGCACCGGTAAGGTCCGCCGACAATTCGGCATTACATAAACGGTCTGAGGGCGGGCAGGCGCCGGTGGCCTGCAGTTGGCGTCGAGGGTAGTCGCTAGAGCTCAGCTCGCTGGGGGTGCGCCCGACTGCGGGCATGACGGCGCGGCGGAGGGCGGGGAGCAGCGCCTGCAGGTAGCGGGCCACCGTGCGGTGGTCGGCCAGCACCCGGCCCACGCCGTCGTCGATGAGGGCGCGCACGGGGAGCGGCGCCGCGGCCGGTACTTCGTGCCGGTCGAGCACGCGCGGCGCGCCGTGCGGGGTGACCAGCACGTCCACCCACAGGTCGCGCCAGGCGAAGCGGCCGGCGGCCAGCGTCACTTGGTCGCAGATGTTGAAGTAGAGCGCGCGCGGAGCGGTCAAACCGGGCGCCATCCAGGCGTACAGGTTGTAGGGGCGGTCCTCCCAGAACAGGCCGAAGGTTACCGTGCCGCGCGGCAGATGGATGCCGCCCGGATCGTAGGCGCGGTCGCTGACGAAGTGCAGAACGCCGTGGCCCGGGCGCAGCAGCAGCAGGCGGGCGCGGAACCGGTTGCGGCGCCCGTCGGGGTAGCGCTTCTCCTCGTAGCACCAGCGCGGGTAGCCGCGGCCGGTCACGGGCGCCATTGGCTGGCGGCCAGATCGAGGCGCCCCGCGCCGTCGACCGCAACCCCTTCGGCCAGCAGCAACGCGCGTTGCCGTTCCAGCCCGTTGCCCGGCGGCAGGCGAATGACGCCGCCGGCGCCGATCACGCGATGCCAGGGCAGCGCGCGGCCGGCGTAGACCCGCAACGCCCAGGCCACTTGGCGCGCCGCCCGCGGATTCCCGGCCTGCGCCGCTACCTGACCGTAGGTGGCAACCCGCCCGCACGGGATCGCCGCCACCACCCCGGCGATGCGCTGCAGCAGACCTTCCGCCGCCGCAGGCGCGGAGCGGCTCGGCGCGCCGGCGCCGGCAACGTGCGCCGCCACGGGTCAGCGGTCGACCGGATCCTTGAGGCGAACCATGATGCGTTGCCGGAGGCGGTCCCGCTTCACCTCGAAGGCGTCGTTGCGCGCGGCGATGATCTTGACCAGCTTGGAGGAGCCGTAGGTGCGCGGGTCGAACGCCGGGTCCAGCTTCTTGAGGTTGTTGGCGATCTTGCGCAGGTCGACCCACGCCGACTCCTGATCCACCATCTCATGGGCCTCGGTGACGATGGAGATCAGGTCGGCGTCGACGCTGGCATCCTCGATCCCCATACTGCCGTTCGGACCCGGATCGCCGGCCGCCGGCTCGGGAGTCGCGCCGGCCGGGTTGTCGCGCCGCCGCGGCCGCCGGCGCCGGTCGCCCTCGTAGCTCTTCATGATGTTCTCGACGTAGCGAAACTCGTTGCAGGCGTTGACGAACGGCTTCGGGGTATGGTGCTTGCCGATCCCGACCACCTCCATTCCCGCCTCCCGCAGACGAATCGCCAGCTTGGTATAGTCGCTGTCGCTGGAGACGATCACGAATCCGCCGACGTGATCGCTGTAGAGGATATCCATGGCGTCGATGATCATCGCCGAGTCGGTGGCGTTCTTGCCGACCGTGTTGCGGAACTGCTGGATCGGCTGAATGGCGTGTACCGGGAGCTTCTTCTTCCACGAGTCGAGCTGCGGCGTGGTCCAGTCGCCGTAGATCCGGCGAATGGTGACCACACCGAACTTCACGACTTCCTTCATGACGTGTTCGATTTGCGAAGCCTGCGCGTTGTCGCCGTCGATCAGGACGGCCAGACGGCGCTCGGCGCTAATGGTTGGACTCATATGAGGTTCCTCGAGGTGTTGGTATTGGTATGTGGTGACCGGCGGCCGGGCGCGCAGCCGCGGTCAGCTCGGCGAAGCGGAAGCAGTCGATCAGGTGGTCGTTGACCACTCCCACCGCCTGCAGATGGGAGTACACGATGATGGGTCCCACGAAGCGAAAGCCGCGCGCTCGCAGGTCTCGGCTCACCCGCCGCGACAGTTCGGTTGCGGCCGGAACGTCGCCGGCGGCGCGCCACCCGCCCACCACGGGTTGGCCGTCGACGAAGCGCCACAGATAGGAGCAGAAGCTGCCGAACTGCTCCTGCACGGCGAGAAAGGCGCGCGCGTTGTCGATCGACGCCGCCACTTTCAGCCGGTTGCGCACGATGGCCGGGTTGGCGAGCAGCGCCGCCTGCTCGGCCGCGCCGTAACGCGCCACCCTGGCTACCTCGAAATCCTGGTAGGCGCGCCGATATCCGGCGCGCTTATGCAGGATGGTGCGCCAACTCAACCCCGCCTGCGCCCCTTCCAGCACCAGAAACTCGAACTGCAGGCGGTCGTCCTCCCACACCGGCGTACCCCATTCGGCGTCGTGGTAGGCGCGCATCGACTCGTCTCCGGCGCACCAGTCGCAACGGCGGCGCCCGCCCATCAGCCGGCGCCCCCCTCACGGTCGCCGGCCGCGGCATGGCGGTTGATCAGCTCCGTGTTCACCGTACCCGCGGCGCGATCGATGAACGCCGCCAGCGCGGCCACGCGGTGGTCGCGATCGAGCAGGTCCCACAGTTCCCGCACCGCCTGCCGCGGGGTGGCGCCGAGCGGCAGGAGAAACGGCTCGCCGGCGAACGGCGGCAGCGGCGCGCCGTCGCCCTCGTAGGTAGTGATGCAGTGCCCCCAACCGGGACGCGGGCTGCGGTAGGTGAAGTGCTGGAAGCTCACCTGCCGCGGGTCGCCGGCGACGGTCTTGATGATGGCCAGTTGATAGCCCCCGCGGCCGCCGGCGGCAACCACGCCCGCAATGCGCGGCGTGTAGTGGGGCGGGTCCGGCTCCACGTCCCGGCGCGCGAAGGCGGCGGCGAAGGAGTCGCCGGCCGTCATCCCGGCGGCGATGGTCTCCGTATGGTCGCCGTTGCCGACCACGTGCGCGGCGCGGCCGGCCTGCGCGGTACGGGCGACCGCAGTCGCCCGATACAGAATGAGGCTGTCGCCGCCGTCCTGCGGCGCCGCGCCGGCCGCCGCCACGACCCGCACCGCGCCGCCGCGGTCCCGGACGAAGCGCCGGTTCCGGCTGCGGTCGCTGCGCCCCATGATCCAATATAGCTGCACGCCGGCGGCCCCGTCCGCGCTGCAGCCGACCACGAGGCCGCGCCCGGGATAGGCGGTCCGCGCCAGCCAGGCGCGGTCTTTGCCTACCCCGGCTAGCATGGCGCACTCGCCCGCGGGCGCGGGCGCCAGCGGCCCGCCTTTACATGGGATTGGGGAGCGGTTACCGTCGCGCCGTGAGCGAGCACGGCGCCTTCGAGGCGGCCGCCGAACGCCTGCTGAGCCTGACCGACCTGCGCCGCGGCAGCGCTCAGGGCGACCGCCGGCGCTACCGCGCGCCGCGCATGCGCGCCTTGCTGGAACGGTTGGGGAACCCTCACCTGGCGGTTCCCACCATCCACGTCGCCGGCACCAACGGCAAGGGCACCACCGCGGCAATGCTCGCCTCGATTCTGAGCAGCGCGGGCCTGCGCGCCGGCCTGTTCACCTCGCCCCATCTTCACTCCCTGGTGGAACGCATCCGGGTAGGCATGAGTCCCATCAGCCGCGCGCAGTTCGCCGCCCGGTTCGCCCAGGTCTGGCCCGCGGCGCAAGCGGTCGCCCGCTACTCCGGGTTGCCCGGCCCGGCGGCCCAGGTCACTACGCTCGAACTGTTGACGGCGATGGGGTTGCATCACTTCCGTGAGGTAGGGGCGGCGTACCAAGTCATCGAGGCGTTCGTCGGCGGCCGCGACGACACTACCAATATAGTGCAGCCGGTACTGTCCGTAATCACCAACATCAGCCGCGATCACGTCCCGGCGCTCGGCCGCACGCTGGTCGATATCGCCCGCGCCAAGGCCGGCATCATCAAACCGGGGGCGGCGGTCGTGGCGGCGCCGCAACTTCCCTCCGTGCAGGCCGAGCTGGAACGCGCGGCGCACCGCCGGGGGGCGGCGCTGGAGGCGGTTGCGAGCGTGCCGGCGCCGCCCGCCGCCAACCCGTTGGCGCAGTCGCAGCAGCACCTGCGCTGGCGGGGGCGCCATGGCGAGTACCGCGTGGCGCTGCCGTTGCGCGGTGCGGTACAGCGCGAAAACGCTGCCGTAGCCATTACCGCCGCGGAACGGTTGATCGATCTCGGCGCGCCACTGACCAGTGCGGACATCCGGCGCGGGCTGGAACGGGTCACCTGGCCGGCACGGTTCGAACTGCTGCAGCGGCAGCCGGTGCCGGTAGTGGCCGACGGCGCCCACTGCCCGCACGCCATGGCGCGGCTGGTGGCCGAGCTGCGGCTGGTGCGGCCGCGGCCGCGGCTGCACGCGCTGGTCGGCGGCCAGCAGGGTCACGACGCCGGCGCAACGCTGCGCCTCCTGCACCCGCTCGCGGACTCGGTCACCGCGGTCCGCTCGCGCCACCCGCGCGCCCTGCCGGCCGCCGAGCTGGCGGCCGCGCTGCAGGCGGCAGGCATCGCCGCGCGGGCCAGCGAACTCCCGGTAGCGGACACCCTGCGGGAGTTGCTGGCCGCGGCCGCCGGCACCGACCTGGTGCTTGCCACCGGCTCACTGGCGGTCGCCGCGGAAGCGCGTGAGGCGCTCTTCCCGGCGATCGCCGCCGATCGCTATCCCGCGGCCTGAAGGAACCTGGCGCCCGGCAGTCCGGCTCAGATTATGTCGGTGTCACGCACCGTCTTGCGCTTCGCCTTGCGGGCGTTCTCCACGGCCTCGTCACACACCTTGCGTACTTTCTCCGACAGCGCCTCGGCCACCGAGGCCGCCGTGTTCATTCCCGCGTCTTTGATGTAGCTCTTGACCTTGGAAGTAACTATCAAGATTTCTGCCATGCTGTGAGCTCCTTGTGCTGGATGGATAGTGTCAGGAACCGACGCGCGAACCATACCCGAAAGGCAAGGCGCGCGTCACCGGTCCTGCTGCGCTTGTTGCGCTTTGCGCGGGCGTGCTTGCCAAGCCAACTCACGCTCCCGGCACGCGGCCCAAGCGCGCCCCGCAGCGCCGGCAGAAGGCGGCATCCAGCTCGTGGCCCCGGCGGCCGCAGGCCGGACAGCGCCGGCGGTTGCGGGCATGGATGGTCTCGGACACCACCTCGGCGGTGACCAGTCCGGTGGGTACGGCGATGATACCGTAGCCCATGATCATGATCACCGCGGCGATGCTCTGGCCCAGCCCGGTGCGCGGCGTGACATTCCCGTAGCCCACCGTAGTGAGGGTCACGATGGTCCAATACATGCTTTGCGGGATGCTGGTAAAGCCGTTCTCCTCGCCCTCGACCACGTAGATCAGCGAGCCCAGGATCACCGCAATGATCAACACGCTGAACAGGAACACCGTGATCTTGCGCCGACTGGCGCGCAGCGCGCCCAGGATCACCGCGGCTTCCGCCATGTAGGGAACCAGCTTCAGAACCCGAAACACGCGCAGCACGCGCAGGAGCCGCAACACTGCCAGGTAATGGGTTCCGGGCAGCACCAGTGCGAGGAACGCCGGCAGCACCGCCAGCAGGTCGATGATCCCGAAGAAGCTCGCCGCATAGCGCTGCGGCTGGCGAACCGCGGTCAGACGCAGCAGATATTCGACCAGGAACACGCCGGTGAACACCCACTCGGCCGCTCGCAAAGCCGAAATCCAGTTCGCGGTTGCGGCGGAACTCTCGGCCAGCACCACCGCGACGCTGGCGATGATGACGGCAATCAGGACCACGTCGAAGGTGCGGCCGGCGCGGGTATCGGACAGGAAGATGATGGTATGCAGCCGTTCGCGCCAGTCGGGGAACGATTGCTTCATCGCGCTGCCGCCGCGTGCCGATTCGCCGCCGCGCGCCGGCGGAGGCGCGCGAGGACGACGGTTGTGTGGCAGTCAGGGTCGAGGGTGCGCAGGAGGCGTCAGGCCGTGGCGCGCTGCGCCGCCGGCAGCTCGAGGAAGCCATCCTCGATCTGACCTCCCAGGCTGCGGAGCTTGGTCAATACCGCCTGGTAGCCGCGTTCGATGTTGCCGACTTCGGTAAGCGTGCTCTCCCCGTCCGCCACCAGCGCGGCCAGCAGATAGGCGAAGCCGGCGCGCAGATCGGGCACTTCCAGCTCGCACGCCTGCAGCGAGGTCGGGCCTGAAATCAGCGCGCTGTGCTCGCAGCCGCGGTTGTGGAAGCGGCACCGCCGGGGGCCGAGGCACGCGGTGTGCAGCTCGATCGCGGCACCCATCTCGCCAAGTGCGGCGACGTAGCCGAGGCGGTGTTCGTAGACGGTCTCATGGACGGTGGAGACGCCGTCCGCCTGGGTCAGCAGGACCACCAGCGGCGGTTGCCAGTCGGTCATGAACCCAGGATGCGGGGCGGTCTCCATCAGCACCGGGCGCGGCGTGCGCGGACCGCGGAAGCGGATGCCGCCGGGCTCCACGTCGCAGCAGCCGCCGGCGGCGCGCAGCGTGGTCAGGAAGGCGCTCAGGTGCGCGGGCTCCGCGCCGTGCACGAATACGTCGCCGCGCGTGGCGACCGCCGCGGCGGCGTAGGAGGCGGCCTCCAGCCGGTCGCCGATGACCCGGTGACGGGCGCCGTGGAAGCGCGCTACCCCATCGATCACCCAGGTACGCCCGCGCCGGCGCCGGATGCGCGCGCCCAGCGCCCGCAAGAAGCCGACCAGGTTGCAGATCTCCGGCTCGATGGCCGCGTTGCGGATTATCGTTTGCCCGTCGGCGCCGGCTGCCGCCAACAGGAGCTGCTCGGTGGCGCCGACGCTCGGGTAGTCCAGGCGGATGGCGGCGCCGCGCAGCGCGCTGCAGCGCACGCGGGTAATGCCGTCGTCCCGTTCGATCTCGGCACCCAGGCTGCGCAGCCCCGCGAGGTGGTAGTCGATCGGCCGGCGGCCGATGGCGTCGCCGCCGATCGACGCGATCTGGGCGCGCCCGAGACGCCGCAACAGCACTGCCAGGAAGATCACGCAGCAGCGATGCTCCGGGCTCACGTCCGCAGGAATGCGCCAATCGGTGATCGTGGACGGGTCTATCTCCAGGGTGGCTTCGCCAAGCCAGCGCCAGCGCACGCCGAGGGCGGAACAGATGCGCAGCGTCAACTCCACCTCGCCGATACGCGGCACGTTGTCCAGCACGCTCGGCTCCTCCGCCAGCAATGCGGCAATGATCAGCTTGGGGGCCGCGTTCTTCGCGCCGGCGACGTGGATCTCGCCGCGCAGCGGACGCCCGCCGCTGACGCTGTAGAAGCGCTCCCCCCGCGCCGGCGGCGCGGGCACGGCGCGCCCGGCAATGGCGACGTGGCGGCGCTCGGGCAACGCCGGCCCAGCCACCGCGGCAACGGGTTCGCCCGGATCAGAGTAACGGTATGCGCGCACGGCCCCTCCCCAGCGCTAAAGCTCTCTAGCCGCTTTCTCTAATGTTCGGCTGAGGAGGGTGGCGGGCTAAGCGAAATGGCGGGGACGGGTCAGGATTGCCGGATGCCGTAGCGGCGGCGGAACTTCTCGATCCGGCCGGCGCTGTCCACCAGGGTCTGCTTGCCGGTGTAGAACGGGTGCGAGGCGCTCGATATTTCGATGTTGATCAACGGGTACTCGTTGCCGTCCTGCCACGTGATCCGTTCTCTCGAGGAACAGGTGGACCGGCTCAGGAAGGCAAAATCGGAGGAGGTGTCCTTGAACACCACGAACCCGTACTTCGGATGGATCTCATTCTGCATGGGCGAAGCCTCTCTCAGGGTGCGCCGGAGGCCGCGCTAACCGCTCTCCGGCTGCCGCATAGTATACCAAACGCCGCGCCCGAGGGACAGCTTCTTGGTATTCGGGATCTCGGGGGTGGTGCCCTTGCGGTACCCCCAGAACCGCTCGATCACTTCTTCCGAGAAGTCGATCTGAGTCATCTGCTGCAGCTCTTCGATCTGTTCCCACGACGCCTTCCTGGACTTCTGCTGCGCAGGAGTCATCTCGCGGATTTCTTCCTCGTACTGCTCGATCAGGGAATCGATCATCTCCGCCAGCTCCTCCTTGCCGACGCGCGGCGCCTCGGGAGCCACCGCGGCGGTCGCGGCCGGGCTCCCCGCCGGCTCCGGGGCGTCGGCCGCCGCCTCCTCCGGGGCCGGCTCCGGGGCGGCCTCCGGCGGCGGGTCCGGCTTGCGGCGGAAGGTGCGGTAGAGGACGTAGACGGCGACTACGACGCCGGCCAGGAGCGCCCAGGTCACCGGCGGGCGCCCCGCGCGGCGGCGGCTTGCGGGGGCGGGCGCCGTCCGGCCCCCGCGTCAACCTCGTGATTCGTACGTGCAGGCATGTTCGGCCTCAGCATAGGAGGTTGTGGCACTGCCGACAACCTCCCGGCAGTGAGCGGCGTCGACGCGGCCGGGAGAATAGCGGTACTGTGGCCTCGATGGCGGTCTCGAAGCCGCTCCACGGAGTCACGGTGCTGGACCTGACGCGCGTCCTCGCCGGGCCCTTCTGCACCATGGTGCTGCGCGACCTGGGCGCCGACGTGATCAAGGTGGAGCCGCCGGAAGGCGATGAGGCGCGCGGCTTCGGACCGTTCCTGCCGGGCGAGGAAGCCGGCAAGCGCGGCGCTTCGGCCTACTTTACCAGCCTCAACTGCGGCAAGCGCTCGGTGGTGCTGGACCTGAAGCGCGGCGGCGGGCGGACCGCGCTGGCCGAGCTGATCCGCCGCGCCGACGTCCTGGTGGAAAACTTCCGGCCCGGCACCCTGGCGCGACTCGGCTTCCCGCCGGAGCGCCTGCAGCAGCTCAACCCGCGGCTGGTGTACGCCGCGGTCAGCGGTTTCGGCGCCACCGGCCCCGCGGCCCAGCGCCCGGCCTACGACCTGATCATCCAGGCACTGTCGGGCCTGATGTCGATCACCGGCACCGCGCCGGACGAGGCGGCGGCGGACCCGGCGCAGGGCGGCGCGGCGCAGCGCGGGCGGCGGGTGCGCGTCGGCACCTCGATCGCCGACATCGTCAGCGGCCTGTACGCCGCCATCGGCATCGCCGCGGCCCTGGTCCGGCGCGCGCAGAGCGGACCGGGGGCGCAGCTCGACCTGGGAATGCTGGATGCCACCGTCTCGGTACTGGAAAACGCGATCGCCCGCTATCAGGTCACCGGCTCGGCGCCGGAACCGCTGGGCACGCGCCATCCCTCCATTACCCCGTTCGAGACCTATGCCACCGCCGACGACGAGATCGTGGTGGCGGCCGGCAACGACCGCCTGTTCGCGGCCCTGTGCGCGGCGCTCGAGCGGCGCGAGCTGGTGAACGACCCGCGCTTCGCCGGCAACGCCGCCCGCAACGAGCACGCGGCGGCGCTGAAGGGGGAGTTGGAGAGCGTGTTGGCGCGCCGCTCCAGCCGTACCTGGCTGCCGCGGCTGGCCGCGGCCGGCGTCCCCGCGGCGGCGGTGAACACGGTGGCGGACCTGTTCCACGACCCGCAGCTCGCGGCGCGCGGCATGTTGCTGCCGGTGAGCGGCAGCGGCGGCCTGCTGGTTCCCGGCAGCCCGCTCAAGTTCGCCGGCAGCGCGCCGGAGCGGGCGCGGCCGCCGGCGCCGGCGCTCGGCGAGCATACCGAGCAGGTGTTGGCCGAGCTGGCCGCGGCCCGCGCACAGGGCGGGCCGGGCGGGCCGGAAGGCGCACCGCCGCAGCGCGGCGCCTCACCGGCAACGGGCGGCGGCCCAGCGTAGCGCGGCGGCTACCCGGTCACCGAGCAGGGCGGCCCCGTCGGCGGCGCTGACCCAACGGTACTCGTGGTGCTCCGGGCGGCCCAGCTCGGGGCTGACCGGCAGGGTCACCGCCGCCTGGCCGGTACGGCCCAGGTAGTAGCGCGCCACCTTGCCGCCGGCATACGGCGCGGTCTCGTAATAGTCGCCGCCCCACGCCAACTCCACCTGCTCGATGCCGGTCTCTTCGCGCAGTTCGCGCACGGCCGCGGCCAGCGGCTCCTCGCCGGGCGCGACCAGTCCCTTGGGAAAATCCCAGTAGCGGTACGCGCGCAACAGCAGGAAGCGCGGGCCGGCGGCGGTGGCGCGCACCGGGACGATACCGGCGGAGAGACGCGCCGCCATATTCCGGGATTCCGGGCCGGGGCGCGCTACTCCGGCAGGTGGAACACCGCCATCTTGGTCTCGGTCATCTCCTGCACCGCGTACTTGGGGCCCTCCTTGCCCATGCCGCTCTCCTTCACGCCGCCGTACGGCATCATGTCGGCGCGCCATTGGGTGCCCCAGTTCACGTGCAGGTTGCCCGACTCGCACTCGCGCACGAATTTCATCGCCCAATCCACGTTCTGGGTGAAGATGGCGGCGCTCAAGCCGTAGTTGGTGTCGTTGGCCGCGGCGATGGCGGCGTCCAGGTCGGGCGCCTGCGAGACCCCGACCACCGGGCCGAAGATCTCGTCGCAGGAGATGCGCATCTCGGGACTGACGTCGGCCACCAGGGTGGGTTCGAACAGTTGGCCGGTACGGTCGCCGCCGGCCAGCACGCGGGCGCCGGCGCCGGTTGCCTCGCCGAGCCAGCCGGCGATTCGCTCCGAATCCTCCTCACGGATCATCGGCCCCATACCGGTGCTCTCGTGCAGCGGATTGCCGGTGGAAATGGCCGCGGTGGCCGCGGTCATGGCTTCCAGCAGGTCGCCGTAGATGTCGCGATGGGCGATGACGCGCTGAGTGGAGATGCACACCTGACCGGCGTTGGAGAAGCCGCTCTGGGCGGCGGCCTTGGCCACCCGCTCCGGGTCGGCGTCCGGCATCACGATCAGCGGCGAGTTGGAGCCCAGCTCCATGGTCACCCGCTTCAGTCCGGCCACCTTGCAGATCTGCTCGCCGATGTCGCGGCTGCCGGTGAAGGTGATCTTGCGCACTCGGGGGTCGGCGCACAATGCGTTGCCGATGGCGCCGCCGGGGCCGGTCAGACACTGCACCGCCTCGGGCGCCGCCCCCGCCTCGACGAACAGCTCGATCAGCTTCAGGGCCGACAGCGGGGTGTCGGTGGCCGGCTTGAGAATGCAGGCGTTGCCGGCGGCGAAGGCCGGGCCCACTTTGTGGCACACCAGGTGGAGCGGAAAGTTGAAGGGGCTGATACCCACCACGATGCCGCACGGCACGCGCACCGTGAAGCCGAGCTTGCCGCTTACGCCGGGGGCGCCGTCCAACGGTATCACCTCGCTGCCGAGGCGCTTCGCCTCCTCCGCCGAGAGCATGATGATCTCCGCCGCGCGGGTCGCTTCGATCTGCGCTTCGGCGAGGATCTTGCCCTCCTCCAGGGTGATGGTGCGCGCCAGGTCGGCGGCCCGTTCGCGCATCAGGTCGGCCACCTTGTGAAGTATCTCGTAGCGCTGATAGCCGGTGAGCCCGCGCATGATGGCGGCGCCCCGTTGCGCGGTCGCCAGCGCCTCCTCCACGTCGTCCAGATCCGAGCGCGGCACCGTGTCCACGACGGAGCCGTCGAACGGGTTGCGCACCTCGATCTTCTCCGCCCTGTCTACCCACTTGCCGCCGAGCAGCATTTTCATTGTTGAACGTCCTCCTGCGGCGCCCGGGCGGCGCCGCTCACGCTCCTATTATCCCGCGCCGGCGGCGGGTCTGCCAATCGGGCGCGCGCGCGACCGGCGTGCTCGGCGGCGGGCAGGTCCACCACCAGCCAGGCGCCCTCCCGCGCTACCGGATAGGTCTCCGCCACGTACGGCCCCCTGACCAGGCCCGGCGCCGGCGGGTCGCCCGCCAACTCCGCGTCCGCCAACTCCTCGGCGGCCACCAGCGCCACCTCGTAGCGGCTCACCTTGAGGCGCTCGGGGAGGCACCACGACTGGCCGGTGCGCAGGTGAAACTCCCAGCCGTGCCACGGACAGGCCACCACTTCGCGGCTCGCCCGGTAGCGGTACTCGCCCGGTGCCGGCGACTGCAGCACGCCCCACAGGCGGCCCTCGCACAGCGCGCCGCCCTGGTGCGGGCAGCGGTTGCGCAGGGCGAAGAACTCGCCGCCGACGTTGAACACGCCGATCGAGCGCCCGGCCACGGTCACGATCTTGCGCCCGCCGGGCGGAATCTCACCCGCTTGCGCGACGGCGTAGCGCGCGGTTCGCGGGCGCTGCGCCGCGCTCACGGGCGGCGCGGTTCCAGCCGGTAGAGGGCGCGCGCGTGGTGATAGCGAATGCCCGCCTTGACCTCCTCGGAGAGGCCGTGCGGCAGCACCAGGTCGGGGTTGTCGCTGTCCCAGTGCGGGTAGTCGCTGGCCAGCAGCAGATGATCCGCCAGCGGCCCGAGGTGCTCCAGCAGGCAGCGGAAGTCGGCGGCGCGCGGCGGCTCTTCGATCGGCTGGGTAGTCAGGTAGAGGTGTTCGGCAATGATCTCCGAGGGCCGCCGCCGCAGGTGCGGCACCTCGGCGCGCAGCAGGTTCCAGGCGGCGTCGAGCCGCCACATCAGCGCCGGCGCCCAGCCGAACGCGTTCTCGATCGAGATCAGCTTGATGCCGAAGCGGTCGAACACCCCCTCGACCACCAGGCTGGTGACGTTGGCCTGCGCCGCCTGGGCCGGACTGAGATGGTCCTCGATGTAGTAGGAGGCATGTCCGGCGCCGGTAATCGGGTGGCCGTAGGCGCCGAACGCGTGGGTGGCGACGTGCAGCCCCTCCTCGGCGCACGCCTCGTAGATCGGCCAGTACCGGCGCCGGCCCATCGGCTCCTGGCTGCGGCCCTTGAACAGCACCTGCACGAACCGCCGGTCGCGCGCGCAGCGCCGCACCTCGGCGGCGGCCGCCGCCGGATCTTCCGTCGCCAGCACGATCGAGGCGCGCAGCCGCGCATCCCGGTCCAGCCACTCGGCCGCCTGCCACTCGTTGGCGGCGCGCGCCAGCGCGGCGCCCAGTTGCAGGTCGAGCGCCGCGTTGGCCGGCACCAGCGGATTGAGGATCGCGTAGGCGACGTGGTAGCGGTCGAGGAAGTGGCGGCCGGTGAATTCCACCTCCGACCCGGACTGGCGCCCCGACGGCGGGCGCGCGTCCTCGCGATGGTCCATGAAGCGGGGATAGTAGCCTCCGTTGGGGGTGCGCAGGCCGAACTGATCCAGGTGCCCGCGCCAGCGCTGCGCAAGGTAGGGGTAGAGATCCTTCAGGGAGTCGATCTCGTTGTGCAGGTCGCAGTCGATGAGCGCCGGGCGCGCCGGCGCGGGCGGGGAATCGATCAGCGGTGCGGTTGCCGTGCGGCTCATGGTGTCGCCTCCTCACAGCCGGTAGAGGCTGCGCGCATTTTCGCTTCCGATCATACCTTGCAGTGAATCCGGCAGGTGCGCCAGCAGGTCGGCCTCGGCGGCGCCGGTATGGGCGTGGGGATAGTCGCTGGCGTAGAGCAGCATGCGCTCCGAGCCGAGCTGGTCGATCACTTCCCGCAACTGGCTCACCCGCGGCGGCGCGTCGAGCGGCTGAATCCCGAGGCGCACGTGCTCGCGCACGTATTCCGACGGCGGCCGGCGCACCCAGGGCACCAGCCGGCGCAGGTTCCGCCACTCCTTGTCCATCCGCCACAGGTGCGCCGGCAGCCAGGTGAAGCCCGACTCCAGGAACGCCACGCGCAGCCGGGGGAATGCGTCGAACACGCCCTCGACTATCAGACTGGAGAGCTGGGTGGCGAATACCTGCGCCATCGCCGCGTACTCCTCGAGGAAGTAGGAGGGCCAGCCGGTGGGCGTCGGCGGCATCACCGGGGCGCCGCCGAAGTGAATGCCGGCCACCAGCTCGTGACGTTCGATGCACTCCCACAGCGGGTGGAACAGCCTGCTTCCCAGCGGATGCTCGGTGCGCGCGGGAATCAGCACCTGAACGAATCCCGGCCGCTGCGCCACGCGCTCGATCTCGGCCGCGGCCAGGGCCGGAATCTGAATCGGGACCACCACCGAACCCCGCAACCGCGGTTCCGGCTCCAGCCACTCGCAGGTCAGCCAGTCGTTGACCGCCGCGGCCAGCGCCGCCGCCACGTCGGGGTGGTGCATGCTGTCCACCGCGTACAGGCAACTGGAGACCGCGGCCTCCACCGGCGCGGCGTCGAACAGGTCGGCGCGCAGGCGCTGCAGACTGGAACCGGCGGCCGCGGCCGTGACCGGCGCCCCCTTGGGGTAGTAGTGCACCGCCGGCCCCCGGTCGAGCGTCTGCGAGAAGTGCTCTACCCAGTGCGCGGTGAGGTAGGGGAACAACTCAGCGATGCGCGGGGTGCGGACGTGCACGTCGGCGTCGATGAGCGGTCCCACGGCGCCGCTAGTCCTCGTGGTCCGGGCGGGCGGCGCCGCCGAGCGCCCGGCGCAACGGCTCGATGACCGGCTCCGGGGCCGGTTCCGGCAACGGCAGCGGGCGCCGCTGCAGGGCGCTGCGGTAGGCGGCGAGCAGCACCGCGTACTGCTCGGCGGCGCGTTCCAGCGCCAGCGGATGCCCGCGTTCCGGGCGCTCGATCCAGTCCAACACCGAGCCGACCAGGGCCGCCTGCGCGGGCGCGTCCTGCTCCCAGTAGTCGTGGCTGCCGCGCTGCAGCCGGCCATCGCACAGCGTCTCCCACGACCACATGGTCCAGCTCACGTGGCCGCGTTCGCCGTAGACGCCGATACGCTTGTGCGCCCACACCTCGCCGCGCGCCGCCGGCGGCGCGTCGGGTTGGCGCGGGGCGCCGCGGCCGCAGCGCAGCAGGGCGCGCAGGCCGCCGGCGAAGTCGATCGCCGCCAGCAAGTCGTCGGGGGCGTAATGGGCGCGCGGGTTCGGCTGCAAACCTTCGGCGCCGGCGGCCTGCGCCAGCACCGCGGCGGGGCGCGCCGTACCGGCGAAGGCGAACACCGCCTGCAGGCAATGGGTTCCCTGATAGGCGCCGTTCATGCCGCAGCCGGCGTCGATGAAGCGCACCTGGCCGAGGGCGCCCTCCGCCACCAAGCGCTGCAGCCGGCGGCGCGGGGCGTGATAGTGAAGCTGATGGTTGACCGCCACCTTCAGCGGGGAGGCGCGCGCCAGGGCCGCCAGCGCGGCGCAGTCGGGGCCGTCGATGGCGACCGGCTTCTCCACGATCGCGGCCGGGACCCCGGCGGCCGCCACCTGCTCCAGCACCTCCAGCCGCGCGCTCGGCGGGGTGTTGACGTGCACCACGTCGGGCCGCTCGCGGGCCAGCATCTCGCGGTAGTCGCGGTAGCGGGCGGGAACCCCGTAGTCGGCGGCCAGCCGGTCCCGGGGAGCGGCGGTGCGCGCCGCCACCGCCACCAGCCGGGCGCGCGGTTGGTAGCGGTAGGCCAGCGCGTGGTGGCGCGCGCGGGCGCCGCTCGCGCCGATGATCACGCTCCGGTAGCCGCCGTTCACGACATGCTGATTGTAGCATGCCTTGGGGGGCGGCGCTCCGCGGCTGCCCGGCGTCAGTGCCGGCGGCGGTTGCCGGCGGCGGCGGTTGCCGGCGGCGGCACTGCGCCATAAGCTGCTGAAATGGCTGATTTCGACGGCAAGGTCGCGCTGGTCACGGGCGGCGGCACCGGTATCGGGCGCGCTACGGCGCTGCTGCTTGCGGCGCAAGGGGCGGCGCTGGCCGTCAACTACTCGCGGTCGCGGCAGGAGGCCGAAGACACCGTTGCCGAGCTGCGCCGCGGCGGCGGGCGCGCTCTGGCGGTGCGGGCCGACGTAGCGGACGACGCCCAGGTGCGCGCCATGGTGGCGGCCACGGTGGCGGAGTTCGGCCGCCTCGACATTCTGGTGAACAACGCGGGGCGCACCCGGGCGGTGGCGCCGGCGGATCTCGACGCCATCCACGACGAAGACTTCGATCAGATCCTGGGCGTCAACCTGAAGGGCACCTTCTTCTGTTCCCGCGCCGCCATACCCGAAATGAAGCGCGGCGGGGGCGGTCACATCGTGAACGTCGGCTCCATCGCCGGGTTGACCGGTCAGGGCAGCTCGCTGATCTACTCGGCCAGCAAGGCGGCGGTTATGAACCTGACGCGCGGCATGGCGCACAGTCAGGCCCCGGCGGTGCAGGTCAACTGCGTGGTGCCCGGCCTGGTGGAGACGCGCTGGACCGCCACCGTGAGCGAGGAGTTCGTGCAACGGAACCGCGCCGCCACCCCCATGGGACGGGCCGCCGCCCCCGCCGACGTGGCCGCGGCCATCGTCGGCCTGCTGCGCAGCACCTTCATCACCGGCGCCAGCCTGGTGGTCGACGGCGGACGAACCATCTAGTCCAGCCTTCAGCCGGGGAACACTGCCGCCGGGCGGCCCCGGGTTGCGGTCCGCAGGCGGAACAGGCCGCCGGCATGCGGCTGCGCGGCCAGCGCCGGCCCATCCTGCCCGTAGCGCGCAGTGGTGACGTAGAGCTGATCCAGCGCCGGTCCCCCGAACGCGCACGAAGTAGTCAGGTTGGCCGGTACCGGGATGGTCTGCAACAGCGCGCCGGAGGTCGGATGCCAGCGCGTCACGCAGCCGCCGCCCCAGTGCGCCACCCACAAAGTTCCATCGAGCGCGACCGTCATGCCGTCAGGGACTCCGCGGTCCGCCGGCAGCGTCACCGCGGGGCGCGGATTGGTGATGTTGCCGCTGGCGGCATCGTAGTCGAAGGCGGTGACCTGCCGGGTCAGGGAATCGATGTAGTACATGGTGCGGCCGTCGGGGCTCCAGTCCATGCCGTTGGTGTTGTCGATGCCGCTCAGGCGCCTGGTCACGGTCAAGTCTGGCTCCAGGCTGTACAGGTGGCCCAGCGTGTCGGTGGCGCGGTCGACGGCAATCGACCCGAACCAGAAGCGCCCGGCGGGGTCCACCTTGCCGTCGTTGAAATGGGTCTCGGGACGATCCGCCTCGATGGCCGCGACGCGCGTCCTGGCGCCGCTGACCGGGTCCAGGTGATAGATGCCCGAGGCGGTCGCCGCCAGCAGCCCGCCCCCCGCGCGCGGCACCACGCAGCCAACGAACTCGCCGACCTCGACCCGGCCGGCAAGGCCGGAGGCGGGTTGGTAGTGGTGCACGATTCCGGCGAACAGATCGACCCAGTAGAGCGTCCCGGCGGCGGCGTGCCACACGGGTCCTTCGCCCAGTTCGGCGCGCGCGTCGAGCACCAGTTCCGGCTCCGGCTCTCGCTCCGGCGCGACCGGCGCCGCCCGCACGCGGGCGGGCGCGGCCCGGGTCCCGCCGGCCGGCGCCGTCCCGGCGCCCCGGGCGCGTTCGGCGCGCTCCTCCCGGCGCCAACACCGCCACTGTTCCCGTTCCGGGTACTCGCCGCGGTCGCCGGACGCACGCCGCGCCAGCAGCTCCCGGTCCGGCTCGAACAGCCGCGCCACGCGCCGGTCGCCGCGCGCGCGGGCGGCGCGAATCTCGCGCTGCATGCGTTCCATGCCGTAGGCGTCCCGCTTCGGCAGCCAGCACTTGGTGTAGAAGTAGCTGACGAAGATACGCAGGCGGCCGCTGCAGTTGCCGGAGGTGCTGTGCAGCAGGGAAGAGTGGATCAACACCGTGTCGCCCGCCGCCAGCTCCACCGCCTGCTCGCCGGCCTGGATCTTCCCAGGGCCCTCGCTGCCGACCAGCGCGCCGCCGCGGTGGGAGCCGGGAATCACCCGCAGCGGGCCATATTCGGCTCCCTCCTGCAGGTAGGTGAGCACGTTCACCGCGTTCGGCGGCAGGTAATCATCGGTCCAGCCGGGCAGGCTCCACATGTCGCGGTGCCAGGCGCGCACCGCGCGCGCTTCGGTTGCGCTGACCGGCGGCGTGACGGCGACCTGCAGACTGTCGAAGCCCACGAACGGCCCCATCAGCTCCTCCAGGAGATCCAGCATCGCCGGCGCCACCAGCGCGGGGAGAAACAGGTCGGGGCGCTCCTGCAGCAGGCCGCGCAATACCGCCCGCGGCTGCCCCACGCCGCCCCCGCGCTGGTCCTCGCCCCACTCGCGGCGGTAGCGCTCCTCGAACACCTGCCGCCACTGCTCCAACCAGGCCGCGTTGAAGCCGCGCAGGATGGTGTAGCCGCGCTGCTCGAACTCCGCCACCCGGGCCGACAGGGTACCGTTCACCGTCATGCCGACCCACCGAGGGCGCGGACCAGCGCCGGCAGGAGCACGGTCACGTCGCCCTCCAGCCGCAGATCGGCAAGCGCGTCGTGGGCGGTCGGACCGCGGTTGATGACGGCGTACCGGGCGCCGTGCTGCGCCGCCCGCAACGGCACGTCCGCGGCGGGCCGCACCTCCAGCGTGGAACCAATCGCCAGCACCAGGTCGGCGCGGCCCGCGGCGCGGAACGCGCGCTGCAGCTCGGCCGGCGGCAACGGCTGGCCGAACGATACGGTCGCCGTCTTCAGGAACCCGCCGCAGGCCTGGCAGCGGGGACAGTTGCCGGTGGCCTGGAACTCCTCCAGCGCGGGCTGCGGCGCGCTGCGGGCGCCGCATGCCAGACACTCCACCGCCCGGTTGGTGCCGTGCAACTCGATGATCCGCTCGGCCTCGTGGCCGGCATCCCGGTGCAGGCCGTCCACGTTCTGGGTCACCAGGACGTCCAGCTTGCCGAGCCGGTCCAGCTCCGCCAGGGCGAGGTGGGCGGCGTTGGGCCGCGCCCGGGCGAACTCCCGGTGCCCCTCCGCCTTGTACTGCCAATGCGCGCGGCGCGCCGCTTCGGAAGCGACGAAGTCCTGGAACAGCACCGGCCGGCGCCGCGTCCACTGTCCGCCCGGGCCGCGAAAGTCGGGGATCCCCGAGGCGGTGGACATGCCCGCTCCGGTGAACACCAGCACGCGCCGGGCGGCGCGCACCGCCCCGGCCAAGTCCGCTACCTGCGCCGCCGCCTCTTCCTCGATCACCGCTGCCGCCGCCTGCCAACCAATCTTGCCCGGTTCGAGCCCCTCCTGCAACGCGCGCCGGCACTGAGCAAGAGTTGTAGCGAGCGGTCAGCGGTGGTCGCCGTCGCCCTGCAGGGTGCCGGCCGCCTGGCGCCGCGCCAGTTTGCGCAGGTTGTGCTCCGCCACCTCCTGCAGCGAGAGATCCAGGTCGGTGCAGATCTGGGCCAGGTACCACAGCACGTCGCCAAGCTCGCTCTTGAGGGCGGCGCGATCCTCGCCGCTGATCACGCCGCCCTTGTCGCGGAAGATCTTCTTCACCTTGCCGGCCACCTCCCCCGCTTCGTTGGTCAGGCCCAGGGTCGGGTAGAGGATGGCGTGGTCCACCACCACCCGGTTCCAGGTGCGGCGCGACTGGCGCTGATAGCGGGCGAAGGTTGCGGCATCTGCCATGCGCCAAGCCTACTACGGGCGCCGCGCCCGGGGCACCCCGCCTGCCGGCGAAGCTGCGCGCGCAGCGCCGGCCCGCGGCCTTGGGCGGACCGGTAGCAGGCAAGTAGTGGTCATTCGCGCTTAACGCCGTACCGAGACTATACTTATATTGGAAGAGCTCCGATGAGCTCCATCTCTCTCTCCGATCGGTTTCAACCCTTCGTCGATACCCGCACCGGCGCCGGGGTGCTGGCGCGCATCACGCGCATGGCGTTGCGCTTTCGCCTGCGCCTGCTGCTTGGCGTGCTGGCCACCATCGCCGCGGCGCTCATGCAGCTCCTCATCCCGCGCTACATGGGCCAGGCGGTGGACCGCATCCACGAGCTGCTGGCCGCGGCCACGCAGTGGAATCCGGCCACCCGCCAGCAGCTCGTGACCGTGGCGCTCGCCCTGCTCGCGGTGAGCGTCTTGCGCGGGGTGTTCATGGCGATCTACATGCAGCAGGGCGAGTCGCTCGGCCAGCACCTCGGGTATTCGTTGCGGCTGGCCTACTACGAAAAGCTGCAGCGCCTCAGCTTCAGCTACCACGACCGCGTCCACACCGGCGATCTGATGACGCGCGGCATGCTGGACGTGGAAGGGGTGCGCATGTTCGTCACCTTCGGGTTGTTGCGCACCTTCTACCTCGCCGTGCTGATCGGCTTCGGCGGCTACCAACTGGTAGCTACCGATCCGCTGATGGCGCTGGTGGCGTTGAGCTTCGTGCCGGTGGTGGGGTGGCGCGCCATCGTGTCGCGGCTGCAGCTCCGCGAGAGCTGGTATCAGCTCCAGCGGCGCATGTCGATCCTCACCCGGGTGATGGACGAGAACCTGAGCGGCATCCGCGTGGTACGCGCCTTCACTTCGCAGGACCACGAGATGAACAAGTTCGACCGCGCCTCGCGGCGCGCCCTGCTGCTGGCGCGCAAGCGCATCCGCATCCGGGTGCGGAACACGACCGTGATGACCCTCACCTACTACGCCGCCATGTGTCTGGTGTTGCTGACCGGCGGTCTCAAGGTGATGAACGGCGAGGCGAGCGTGGGCCGCCTCACCGAGTTCCTGGCGTTCATGACCATTCTGCAACTGCCGGTGCGCCAGCTCGGGATGATGGTCAACGCCTTCGCGCGCGCTTCCTCGTCCGGCCAGCGCCTGTTCGAAGTACTGGATCGGGAGCCCGACGTGGCGGACCGGCCCGGCGCCCGGGCGCTGGCCCTGACCCGCGGCGTGCTGCGCTTCGAGGGGGTCTCCTTCGCCTACCGCACCGAGGACGGCGACGCCGTGGCGCTGCGCGGGGTTTCGTTCACCGTCGGTCCCGGCCAGACGCTCGGCATCGTCGGCCCGCCGGGGGCCGGCAAGACGACCATCGCCCATCTGGTACCGCGCTTCTACGACGTCACCGGCGGGCGCATCACCATCGATGAGCAGGACATCCGCAGCGTCACCCTGGACTCGCTGCGCAACGCGGTCGGCGTGATCCAGCAGGACAGCTTCGTGTTCACCGCCGCGCTGGAGAAGAACGTCGCCTACGGCGATCCCTGGGCCGAGCGCGAGCGCATCGAACACGCCACCGCGTCAGCGCAGCTCGACTCCTACGTACGCGGCCTGCCGCTCGGTTACGAGACCCTGGTGGGCGAGCGCGGCGTGTCGCTGTCGGGCGGCCAGCGGCAGCGGCTGTCGATCGCCCGCAGCGTGATGCTGCGCCCGCCGATCATGATCTTCGACGACTCCACCGCAGCCATCGACGCCGGCACCGAGCAGCGCATCCGGGCATCGCTGCGCGAGGTCACGCGGCAGTGCGCCACCATCATCGTCGCCCACCGCCTGAGCTCCCTGATGCACGCCAACGAGATCCTGTTTCTCGATCACGGCCGCGTCGTGGAGCGCGGCAGCCATGACGAGCTGCTGGCCCAGGGCGGCCGCTACGCGGCGCTGTATGAGTTGCAGGCGCGCCGGCCGCCGGCCGGCGCCGCGGCCAACGGAGCCGGCCAGGGAGGCAGCTCATGAGCGGCCCCGCCGCGGCGCCGGCCGAGCAGGTCTACCTGGCGCGCCGCCGGCGCAAGGGGCGCATCCCGCCGCTGGCCGCGGTCGGCTCCCAGGTGAACCGCGAAGAGCAGATGTTCGGCGCGGCGTTCAACGGCCACGTGGTACGGCGCTTCCTGGCGTTCGTGCGCCCCTACCGGGCCAGGCTGTGGATTTCCGTTGCCGCGGTGCTGGCATTCACCTTCTCGCAGATGGCGTTTCCGCTCATCATCCGCATCGTCATCGACGACGTGCTGCTGGCGGAAGCCGCCGGCGCGGGGCGCCGCATCCTGTTCGCGGCCTGCGCGGCGTTCGCGGCCCTGGTGGTGGTCAACTACGCCGCCAACCTGATTCAGGAGTCGGTGGTGGCGCGGGTGGCCGAGCAGGTGCTGTTCGACCTGCGCCGCGCCATGTACCGGCATCTGCAGCGCGTCGCGCTGGCGTTCATGGACCGCACCGAGGTGGGGCGCCTGATGTCGCGGTTGCAGGGCGACGTCAACGCGCTGCAGGAGTTCCTCGAGTCCACCGTGTTCGCGGTTGGGGACCTGGTGCTGCTGATCGGCATCATCGTGATCCTGCTGGTCCTGAACCTGCCGCTGGGACTGATGACGCTGGCGATCGTGCCGGCGCTGCTGGTGGTGCGCGCCATCTGGCTGCCGTTCGCGCGGCGCGCGTTCCTCGGCGCCCGGCAGAGCAGCTCCAACATCAACGGCGCGCTGGCGGAGAGCATCAACGGCGTCCGGCTGATCCAGGAGCTGGGCCGCCAGCGGGTCAACTTCGATCTGTACGAGGAGAAGGTGTTCGACAATCTGCGCACCCAGATCCGGGCGGCGCGCTTCTCGCAGATCATGATCCCGACGGTCGACTCCCTGTCCGGCCTCGCCCTCGGCCTGATCGTGGTGGTGGGCGGCGCGCTGACCCTCGGCGCGTCGATCGAGCTGGGAGTGCTGATCGCCTTCTTCTTCTACGTGCAGCGCTTCTTCGCCCCGATCCGTTCGGTGACCATGCAGTACAGCATCATGCAGCGCGCGATGGCCTCCGGGCAGCGCATCTTCGAAGTGCTGGACGTGCCGGTGCAGATCGCGGATCGCCCCGGGGCGCGCGACCCGCGGGAGATAGACGGCTCCATCGAGTTCCGCAACGTGACCTTCGGCTACGTCGAGGGACAGCCGATCCTGCACGACATTTCGTTTCGCGCGGCGCCGGGCGAGACGATCGCGCTGGTGGGGCCGACCGGCTCGGGCAAGACCAGCATCACCGCCCTGGCGCATCGCTTCTACGACGTATGGCAGGGCCGCATCCTGGTGGGCGGCCATGACGTGCGCGACCTGACCCAGGCGTCGCTGGGCCGCCACATCGGCATGGTGCTGCAAGAGCCGTTCCTGTTCACCGGCACCATCAGCGAGAACATCCGCTACGCCGCCAGGGACGCGACCCAGGAGGACGTGGAGCGAGCCGCCGCGGCGGTGGGCGCCCACGACTTCATTACCCGCCTGCCGCAGGGGTACAACACGATGCTGGAGCAGCGCGGCAGCAACCTGTCCCTGGGGCAGCGCCAGCTGATCAGCTTTGCCCGCGCCATCGTCGCCGACACCAGGGTTCTGGTGCTCGACGAGGCTACCGCCAACATCGACAGCTACACCGAGATGCAGATTCAGCACGCGCTGCGCGGACTGCTGCACCAGCGCACCGGCCTGGTGATCGCCCACCGCCTGGCTACCATCCGCAACGCGGACCGCATTCTGGTGTTGCAGCAGGGACGCATCACCGAGCAGGGGACGCACGCCGAACTGCTGGCTCGGGACGGGCTCTACGCCGGCCTGTACGGCATGCACTACGCGTCGTTCGACGACCTTCCCGACGAGGTGGTGGGCGCGGCAGCCGGCCGCGCGGCGACCTGAGCGCCGGCCGCGCGGGCGGTCGCGGGCGGTACGCCAACCCGCCGGAGCGCGCGCCGGCGCCCCAATACCGCTTCCGCTTCAGGTGCGCTGCCGCAACTCCAGCAACGCCGCGGAGGGCCGCACCGGATAGGGGGCGGCGTCCTGCAGCGCGCGCACCGGCGCCGGCAGGCTGGCGAGGCTGGCGGCCGCGCGCGCCCGGACCGCCGCCAGCGGCTCCCGCGCCGCCACCCGCGTTCCCGCGCGCAACTGCGGCCGCAGCAGCGGCACGCGCCGTTCACCGCGGCCGGCGCCCGCGGCGAGCTCCTCGGTCTCCTCCGCAAGGCAGAGCAGGTCGCGCGCGGCGTGCCGCGCCGCGTAGCAGCGCACCACCTGCTTGATTCCGGGCAGGGTAGCCTTGCCCGGCTCCTCCGAGCGCTTGGCAATCGCGCGCCAGCCGCCGCCGCGGCGCACCGCCACCAGCTTGTACACCCCGCCCAGCGCGGGGTCGCCATGGGCGGTGACCAGGCGCGTACCGACGCCCCACGCGTCGATCGGCGCGTTGGCGTTGCGCAACTCGGCAATGCGGGTCTCGTCCAGATCGCTCGACACCACGATCTGGGCCTCCTCGAGTCCCGCCGCGTCCAACTGCGCCCGCACCGCGCGGCTGAGATGGTCGAGCGCGCCACTGTCCAGGCGCACGCCGAAGCCGCGCCGGCCGCGCGCCTGCAGCGCGGCCAGCACCGGGATGGCATGAGGAATCCCGCTGTCCAGGGTGTCGTAGGTGTCGACCAGCAGTATCGCCCGCTCCGGGTAGAGCTCGGCGAAGCGGGCGAACGCGTCCTGTTCGTCGCCGAAAGCCTGGATCCAGGAGTGCGCCATGGTACCGCTGACCGGGATGCCGTAGCGGGCGCCGGCGGCGAGGTTGGAGGTGCCGTGCACGCCGCCGACGTAGGCGGCGCGCGCCGCCGACAACGCCCCGTCCAGCCCCTGGGCGCGGCGCAGCCCGAACTCGAACACCCGCCCCCCGCCCGCGGCCTGCACCACGCGCGCCGCCTTGGTGGCGATCAGGGTCTGGAAGTTGACGATGTTGAGCAGCAGACTCTCCAGGAGCTGCGCTTCGGTGAGGCGCGCGGTGACCCGCAGCAGCGGCTCGCCGGGGAACATCGCGGTCCCCTCCGGCGGCGCGTGCAACGCGCCCTGAAATCGCCAGCGCTCCAGGAACTGCAGGAACTCGGCGCGAAACAACCGCAGTCCCTCCAGGTACTCCAGTTGCCGCGCGCTGAAGCGCAGCGCCGCGGCCGCATCGACGACCTCCTCCAGACCCGCCGCCAGCGCATAGCCGCCGCCGAACGGCGGGCGCCGGAAGAACAGTTCGAAGGCGACCTCGGGATCGCGGCGCTGCAGGAAGTAGCCCTGCAGCATGGTGAGCTGATAGAGGTCGGTGGCGAGCGCCGAGACCACGCCGGACGCTTCGATCAGGAAATGCGGATTCCCGCGGCGCGCATCTCCGCCAGCGCCCGGGCCACGTTGCCGGCGGGCTGATCCACGCCGCGGCTGGCGCCGGCGAACAGTTCGACCTCGAACCCCAGGCGCGCCGCATCGAGGGCCGAGTACGCTACGCAGTAGTCGGTCGCGAGGCCGCACAGCGCCACCCGCCGCACCCCCAGCGCCCGCAGATAGCCGGCCAAGCCGGTGGCGGTGCGGCGGTCGTTCTCGAAGAACGCGGAGTAGGAATCCAGCGCCCGGCGCGTTCCCTTGCGCAAGATCAGGTTGACGCGGCGGGTGTCCAGCGCCGGATGCAACGCCGCTCCGGCGGTGCCCTGCACGCAGTGGTCGGGCCACAGCGTCTGCTCGATCCCGCCAATGCGCACCGTGCCGTAGAGGGCGGCGCGAGGATGCTGCGAGACGAACGAGCAATGCTTGCGCGGATGCCAGTCCTGGGTCGCGACCACCAGGTCGTAGGCCGTCATCAGGCGGTTCGCCGCCGCCACCACGGCGTCGCCGTCAGCCACCGCCAGGGCGCCGCCGGGGCAGAAGTCAATCTGCACGTCGATGACCAGGAGCGCGCTACTCATCGCCATTACGCTACACCCGCCCGGCGCGGCGCGCCAACCCGCAACCGCCGCGCGGTCTCACCCTCAGCCGGCGCCGGCGCGGGGCGGCTTCACTCCCCGCCCGGGCGGGCGGCGGCCAAGCCGGTCCCATGGCGGAGGGCGCCGGCCACCCCCAGCGCCGCCAGCCCCGCGCCGGCCAGCGCCGCCAGCAGGACCGCGGTGAGTTCGCCCGCCGGCACCTGGGCGAGGTCCGCGGGCGCCACCTTGGGCACGGCGTGCAGCGGCGTGGATTCGGCGTAGCCGCCGGGCGGCAGCGCCAGGAACGGCCACAGGCGGCGCAGCGAACCCAGCATCAGGCCGCTCAGGACCGCGAGGGTAATGCCGCGGGCGCGGCGCAGCAGCCAGGTCAGCAGCTTGCTTACGGCGCCCAGGCCGACCAGCACGCCGGCCTGGAACACGATCAGCGGCAGCAGTTGCGGCGCGCCCCGCGTCAGGTCGCGCAGCAGATCGATCACGTAGGGGTAGGGGCCAAGCACCAGCAGCACGAAGGCGCCGCTGACGCCGGGCAGCACCATCACCGCGGCGGCAGTGGCTCCGCTCAGCGCCAGGAACCAGAGCGCCGGTTCGCCGGCGCCGCGCACCGGCAATCCCAGCAGCAGCACGGCCGCGGCCGCGGCCAGCACCAGGGCCGCGGCCTGCGGCAGGCGCCAGCGCCCCACGGCGCGCAACGGCAGCACCACCGCTACCGGCACCACCCCGCAGAAGAACGCCAGCGCCAACCCCGGCGCCGCATCGAGCAAGGCTCCCACCGGGTAGCTGAACAGCAACGGCGCCGCCACCATGCCGGCGCCCAGCACCAGCGCGAAGCGCCACGGCACGGCGCCCCAGGCGCGCGCGACCCGCGCCCGCCAGCGGCCGCCGCGGGCGCGCCACGGCAGCAGCGCGCGGACCACCTCCACCAGGGCGGCGAGGACCGCCACCAGCCGTTCGTAGATACCCAGGATCAACGCCAGGGTGCCGGCGCTGACACCCGGTACCAGCTCGACGACGCCCAGGCTCAGGCCGCGCACCAGGGTAAGCAGATCGCTCCGCCACCCGGCGCGGAGCTCGACAGGTCGATTCACCGCCCCAGTGTGCCCGATTCGCGGCCCGCGCTGCAGCCCGCGGCAGCCCGCGGCGCGGGTATGGCGCACCGCGCCCGTCATCGCTATACTGCGCCCGCTATGAGTGCGCGTTACATGAGCCCGCTGACGGTAAGCGAGGCCACCGAACTGCTTGGCCGGAATCCCGGAGCCCGGGTGCTGGCGGGCGGCACCGATCTCATGGTGGATATGCGCTTGTCCCGCACCATCCCCGAGCTGATCGTCGACATCAAGAACATCGCCCAAACGCGGGAGCTCTCCCTCTCCGACGAAGGTCTGGTGCTGGGCGCCGCGGTAGCCTGCGTCGAACTGACCGACCATCCCACGTTGCGCCGGAGCTACCCCGGCCTGGTGGAGGCGGCGGAGCTGATCGGCTCGTCCCAGATCCAGAGCCGCGCCAGCCTCGGCGGCAACCTGTGCCACGCCTCCCCCGCGGCCGATACGGTACCCGCCCTGGCGGCGGTGCGCGCGGTGTGCCGCATCGCGGGTCCCGGCGGGGAACGGCGCGTGCCGGTGGAGGAGTTCTGCACCGCGCCCGGCGCCAACGTGCTGGCCGCCGGCGAGTTCCTGGTTGCCTTCGAGATTCCGCCGCCGGGCGCCGGTGCGGCCGATGCCTACCTGCGCTTCATCCCGCGCAATGAAATGGACATCGCCGTGGTCGGCGCGGGAGTCAGCGTGAGCCTGGACGGCTCCGCTACCTGTACCGCCGCCCGCGTGGCGCTGGGGGCGGTCGCGCCGACGGTGATCCTGGTACCGGAAGCCGCCGCGGCGCTGCTCGGGAGCGCCATCGAAGACGCCGACCTGGAACGGGCGGCGGCCGCCGCCGCGGCGGCGGCGCGGCCGATCAGCGACCGCCGCGGCACCGCCGAGTTCCGGCGCCACGTCGCCGGGGTGCTCACCAAACGCGCCGCCCTGGCGGCGCGGAACCGGGCGCGCGCGGCGCGCTGAAACGGCCTGAAAGCCAAAGAGAGAGGCAGATAATCATGCAACAGACTCACGTCCGAACCACCATCAACGGCGAGCCCACCGAATTCCTGTGCGAGGCGCATCTGAGCCTGCTCGACGCGTTGCGCGACAAGGTCGGTCTCACCGGTACCAAGGAGGGCTGCGGCACCGGCGACTGCGGCGCCTGCACCGTCGTGCTGGACGGCAACATCGTGTGCTCCTGCCTGGTGTTGGCGGTGGAGACGGCCGGACACGAAATCGAGACGATCGAAGGCGTAGCCAAGGATCAGCAACTCCACCCGGTGCAGCAGAAGCTGCTGGAGCACGCCGGTCTGCAGTGCGGCATCTGCACCCCCGGCGTCGTGGTCGCGGCCAAGGCGCTGCTGGAGCGCACCCCCGACCCCAGCGAGAAGGAGATCCGCTACTGGTTGTCCGGCAACCTGTGCCGCTGCACCGGCTACGACAAGATCGTGCGCGCGGTGCAGGACGCGGCCTCGGTGTTGCAGGCGCAGGGTTAGCCGGACCCGCCGCGCGGCATGGCCCAGGTAGAGATTCCGGCGCGGCTGCTGGCCCGCACCGGCGGCACCGGCCGCGTCGAGGTGGCCGGCCGCAACGTGCGCCAGGTGCTGCGCGGCCTCGACGAGATGTTTCCGGGGCTGGTCGAGGAGCTGAAGGCCACCACCGCCATCGCGATCGATGGCGAGATCATCGGCCAGCGGCTGGAGGACGCGGTGCTGGAGCGGGTGGAGCCCGACAGCGAGGTGTACTTCATCCCCGCCGTAGCCGGCGGCTGAAACGGCCGAACCCGCGCCCCGCAGGAGCGCCGCGCGGCGGTCCGGGAGCTGCACGAATGGACGAACTGCACCGCATCATCGAACATCTCGCCGCCGGCCCGCCCGGACAGGGGTGCGCGCTGGCGACGCTGGTGTACGTCGAGGGTTCGAGCTACCGCGGCGTGGGAGCGCGCGCGCTGGCCCTGCCTGACGGCAGCACCGTTGGCCTGATCAGCGGCGGCTGCCTGGAGGGCGACCTGCTGGAGCGCGCCGGCGAGGTGCTGGCCGACGGCCGCCCGCGCACCGTGCGCTACGACTCCACCTCTCCGGAGGACGCGCTGCTGGGGCTGGGGCTGGGCTGCAACGGGGTGGTCGAGGTGCTGCTGGAACGGGTAACGGCCGCCGACGCCGCGGCGGCCGCCCGCTATCTGCCGCTGCTGCGGCAGGCGCGCAACGACGGCCGGCGCGCGGCGCTGGCGACGGTGTACCGCTCGCCCGAAGCGGACGAGGTGGGCTCCCGCCTGGCGCTGATCGAGGCGGCTGCGGCGCCGGCGCGGCCGGCGACGCCCCACTACTTCGGCCCGCTGCGCGACGGGTTGCGGGAGGCGATGGCGCGCGATCTGGCCGCGCTCCTGGACCACGGCCGCTCGCGCGCCGCGGCGTATGAGGCCGCCGGTGACCGGGTGCAGGCGCTGCTGGAACTGGTGGAACCGCCGCTGGCCCTGACCGTGTGCGGCGCCGGTCCCGACGCGCAGCCGCTGGTGACCCTGGCCGCCGGCCTCGGCTGGGCGCCGCTGGTGTTCGACCACCGCGCCTCCTTTGCGCGCCCGGACCGGTTTCCCGACGCGGTGCGCGTGGTGACCGCGGCGCGCGAGGAATTTTCCGCCGCGGTACCGCCGCGGCCGGGTGAGGCGGCGGTGTTGATGACCCACAGCTACCCTGCCGACCTGCTCTACCTGGAGCAGCTCGCGCCCCGCAACTTGCGCTACCTCGGGGTCCTCGGCCCGCGCCGGCGGCTGGACCGGCTGCTGGCGGAACTGGGTCCGCGCGCCCCGGCGGAGGGCGTGCTCTACGGTCCGGCCGGGCTCGACATCGGCGCCGACACCCCGGCCGAAATCGCGCTTGCCATCGCGGCCGAAATCCGCGCCGTGCTGGCCGGCCGCGGCGGCGGCTCGCTGCGCGCCCGCCCGACGCCGATTCACCGGTGACCGGCGGCGCCGGCCGCGGGCGCGTGGCGGGGGTGATCCTGGCCGCCGGCGCTTCCCGGCGGCTGGGGCAACCCAAGCAACTGCTGCGCTACCGCGGCGAGACCCTGATTCACCGCAGCGCGCGGCTGGCGCACGCGGCCGGCCTGGCGCCGCTGCAGGTGGTGGTGGGCCACCGCGAGCGCGAGATGGCAGCCGCCCTCGGCGAGTTCGGCGCCGCCGCGGCGGTCGTGGCCAACCCCGACTGGCGCCGGGGCATGGGCGGCTCGCTGGCGCGCGGGATCGCGAGCCTGCCGCCCGCGGCCGCCGCGGCGCTGGTGCTGGTGTGCGACCAGTCGCAGCTCTCGGCCGCACTGCTCGGCGTCATGCTGGAGCGCTATCGGAGCGGCGGAACGACGCTGGTGGCCTGCCGCTACGCCAGCGGCGCCCTCGGGGTGCCCGCCCTGTTCGCCCGCTGCCACTTTGCCGAACTGGCCGCGCTGTCCGGCGACCGCGGCGCGCGCGCGCTGTTCGCCCGCCACGCCGCGTCCCTGGCCGCGGTCAGCTTCCCGGCCGGCGACTGCGACGTCGACACCCCGGCCGACGCCGCCGCCCTCGCCGATCACCAGTGCGCGACCTGACCGGCGCCCGTTCCGTCAGATGCCGAGAACTGCCTCCTGCGCCTGCCGGCGGATGAAACGCCCCAGCAGCGGGACGGCGAACGAGTAGCGGGCGCGGCGATTCTTGTACACCAGTCCCTGGGCCGCGAGCGCGGCCAGCATCTGGTTGACGTGGCTGCTGCCGAACGGCCGTTCCCTGCCGCGGCCCGATTCTTCGACTACTTCCTGGAACGTGAACTCCTCGTCGCAGTGGTCCAGCCGCGCGATCACGAACAGCAGGTCCCGCTGCCGGTCGGTAGCCCGCGCCCAGCGCCCGGCGAAGAAGTCGGCGTCGAGCTTTCGCTCGATCTCGGTCCGCAGGATGGAACCTTCTTCCCCCCGGTCGATCCTCTGTATGAACGCGTCATATACCTCCCGGCAGATGAACTGGATGAAGTACGGGTAGCCGCCGGCCATGTCGATGATCCGGTCTACCGAGGAATCACTCAGACGAACCGGACAGTCGGCATCCGCCAGCGGCCGCCGAATCGCTTCCGCGCTCTCGACCCGGGTCAGGCTGCTCAGAAACCTGACTCTGAACATCCGCTCGGCGAACGTGCGCGCCTGCACCAGCTTGGGAAACAAGGTCGGAAGCCCGGTCAGGACCAGCATCAGCGGAAGCCCCTTGCGCTGCAGCGACTGGAAGGTATCGAGCAGCATCGACAGGGGAAATTGCTCTCGGGCCGATTGATCGCTGAGGTTCTGCGCCTCGTCATAGGCAAACACGATGCCGCGCACGCCGCGGCGCTCCCGGGACAGCGTGCTCCATGCCAACTCCAGCACTGCCTTGGTCTTGTCGAGGGACAGGCCCGGAGTCCGCTGGTAATGGTCGATCAGGGCGTCATAGCCGAGCGGGTATTCGATCTCCTCCGGGGCGGCTGCGAATCCGGCGCTGCGGACCTGCTCGGTTGCCGCGACCAAGTCCGCGGTCAACGGGGCCAGATCGGTGCACAGCCGGACCGCCATGCGGACTTCGCTGATGCTGGCGGCCTCCGACACGTCGCTGCCGACCCACGCCCACCTTCGTTCGACCGCCAGCGGCTTGAACGAGTCGAGCAGCACCGTCTTCCCCACCCCGCGAAGTCCGGTCAGAACCAGGTTTTCCAGAATGGTGCGCTGCCCGAGCAGGCGGATCAACTCGCTGCGCTCGGCGTCCCTCCCGGCCAGGTAGGGCGGCGGGTGGCCGGCGCCCGGGCGGAACGGGTTGGAGAACTTGGCCATGGCATGTTGACCTCCGTTACAGGTATGGACGCAATTTACACCATTGGCTAAGTTAAGTCAAGTTGATTAGTTCTCTGCGGCGGCCGCGAGCTTTTGGAACAGGTCGCGGAAGATCGGGTCACGCCGGACGAAGCGGGCGCAACGGATCAGGTGGCGGCCCCGGTCCACGCTCCAGGTGAGCTGATCGGTCAGCACCGGACTGGGCACCAGGTCAGCCGGCACCCAGGCCGGGTCGAGCAGGTAACCAATGGCGGCCACGTCCCACAGCACCCGCGACCAGGCGTAGTGATCGGTACCCGACTCCTTGAAGCGCGACGCCAGGAAGGCGCCGAGCCTGCCGTGCGGCTCGACGTGGCGCTCGATCTCCGGGACGCTGGTGAGCAGGTGGCTGGTCACGCCCATGCAGGGCACCAGCACCAGGGGCACGCCGCAGTCGAGCAGGGTGCGGGCGGCGGGCAGGTCCTGGCGCAGATTGAACTCCCGGGTATCGGGCCAGTCGAGGGCGTGGCCTCCCAGCCACACCACGACGATCTTCGCGGCCAGCGCCGGCTCGATCAGCAGCGCCGAGGCGACGTTGGTGATTGCGCCGATCGCCACCACGTAGAGCGGATCGTCGTCCGCGGCGGCCAGCCCGCGCGCGATCAGGTCGCGCACCGCGGCCGACTCGCGCGGCTGCCCGGCGCGCCCCAGGTAGTCGGTCGAGCCGCGGAAGGCGAATCCGGCGGAGGAGCGCCCGAGGCGCTCCAGGAGGCGCAGGATCTCCCGGTAGCTCAATTCCATGCCGTGCCCCGGCCCGGTCGAGCGTTCGTTGTGGAACGGCGCCGCGTAGATCGCCTCCACGGCAAGCCGCTCCGGCGAGAGCAGGGCGTGCACCACCGCGAACTGATCGTCGGTCTCGTTGAAGGCGTCGGTGTCGAGCACCATCCGTACCCGGCCGGCGGGCGGGCGCAGCCGCGGCAGGCGGGCGGCGGCTGAGAGCTTGGGGAACATCACGCCGCATCCTACACCAGCGGGGCCGCGGCGGCCGGGAGCCGTCCGGACACGTATTGCGCCCGCGGCGCGGGAGACGCACTATAGGGAGCGACGCCACACACCCGGAGGCAGCAGATGGCAGACACCTACGCGCCGAGCGCCACGGCCTATCCGATTGCGCGCGCCCACGTGAACAGTCTCGACCGCTACCGGGAGCTGTACGACCGCTCATTGCGCGACCCGGACGGCTTCTGGTCGGAGGCGGCCGAGCGGCTCACCTGGTTCCGCCGCTGGCAGCAGGTGCGCAGCTACGACTTCGTCACGGCCGACATCACCTGGTTCACCGGCGCCACGCTCAACGCCTGCTACAACTGCGTGGACCGCCACGTCGCGGCCGGGCACGGCGCCGCCGGCGCCATCATCTGGGAGGGCAACGACCCGGACGAAGACTCCACCCTGACCTACTCCGAGCTGCTGGAGCAGGTACAGAAGTTCGCCAACGTGCTCAAGAGCCTGGGCGCCGGCAAGGGAGACCGGGTGTGCATCTACCTGCAGATGGTGCCGGAGCTGGCGGTGGCGATGCTGGCCTGCGCCCGCATCGGCGCGGTGCACTCCATCGTGTTCGGGGCGTTCTCCGCCCAGTCGCTGCGCGACCGCATCAACGACTCCACCTGCAAGCTGCTGATCACCCAGGACACCGCCTTGCGCGGCCCCAAGGGCGGCATCCCGATGAAGGCCAACGCCGATCAGGCGGCCGCCGAGTGCCCCAGCATCGAACGCATGGTGGTGGTGCGCCGCAGCGGCGACCCGGTGGCGTTCGACGCCGGGCGCGACGTGTGGTGGCACGAAGCGATGGCCGCGGCCGCCGCCGATTGCCCGCCGGAGCCGATGGCGGCGGAGGACCCGTTGTTCATCCTCTACACCTCAGGCTCCACCGGCAAGCCGAAGGGGGTGCTGCACACCACCGCCGGCTACCTGCTGTACGCCTCCTACACGCACGAGCTGATCTTCGACTATCACCCCGGCGACGTGTACTGGTGCACCGCCGACATCGGCTGGATCACCGGCCACTCCTACATCATCTACGGGCCGCTGGCGAACCGCGCCGTCACCATGATGTTCGAGGGCGTGCCCAACCACCCTGACCCGGGCCGCTTCTGGCAGGTGGTGGCCAAGCACCGCGTCAACATCTTCTACACCGCGCCCACCGCGCTGCGCGCGCTGATGCGCGAGGGCAACCGGTGGGTGACCCCGCACGACCGCGCGTCGTTGCGGCTGCTGGGCAGCGTGGGCGAGCCGATCAAGGAGCCGGAATGGAAGTGGTACTTCGACTGCGTCGGTGAGGGACGCTGCCCGATCGTCGACACCTGGTGGCAGACCGAGACCGGCGGCATCCTGATAGCGCCGCTGCCGGCGGTAACGCCGCTCAAGCCCGGCTCCGCGACGCTGCCCTTCTTCGGCGTGGAGCCGGTGCTGCTCGACCAGGAGGGACGGGAGCTGACCGGCAACCCGGCGACCGGCTATCTGTGCATCAAGCAGGCTTGGCCGGGCATCATGCGCACCGTGTACGGCGACCAGGAACGGTTCCGGCAGACCTACTTCGACCTGTTCCCCGGCTACTATCTGACCGGCGACGGCTGCACCCGCGACGCCGACGGCTACTACTGGATCACCGGCCGCATCGACGACGTGCTCAACGTCTCCGGCCACCGCATCGGCACCGCCGAAGTGGAAGGCGCCATCGGCCAGCATCCGGCCGTGGCGGAGGCGGCGGTGGTCGGCTATCCGCACGCCGTCAAGGGACAGGGCATCTACGCTTACGTGACGCTGATGGCCGGCCTGCAGCCGGCGGCCGCCACCGCGGGCGAAATCAAGCAGGCGGTACGCCGCCATATCGGCCCGCATGCCGCGCCCGACCGGATCCAGTTCACGCCCGCCCTGCCCAAGACCCGCTCCGGCAAGATCATGCGCCGCATCCTGCGCAAGATCGCGGCCGGCGACACCTCGCCCGCGGCGCTCGGCGACACCTCCACCCTGGCCGAGCCGGCGGTGGTGGACGAGCTGGTAGCCGGGAGCCGCTGATCTCCCAGGGGAGTGACCAAATGAGTCGGGCGGGCTGGCTGGTCAGCGCTCCATACGATCTGACGTTCATCATCGGCTCCGCAATCCTGCTGTTCGTTCCCCACGCCGTCCACCTGCTGTGGCCGAGCGCCATCGTCGTCGATCTGGTAATAGCCGCGGCGATCGGCGGCCCCCATCTGTTCGCCACCTACACGCTGACCTTCATGGAGCCCAACTTCCGGCGCCGGTATCCGCGCTATACCGCGGGCGCGCTGCTGCTGCCGCTGATGGTGCTGGGCACCGCGATCGTGAACCTCGATCTGCTGGTCACGGCGTTCTTCTTTCTGGCCGCCCTGCACGTGATCCATCAGGCCGGCTACGTCGCCGACAGCTACCGCGCCAAACGCCCGGAGCCGGCGGCGGTGCAGGGCATGTCCCGCATCATCGACTACGGCTTGCTGCTGTGCAGCCTGTTCGTGCTGGCCACGTTCAAGTTCACCGGCGCCCGCCTGCGCATCTTCGGCCTGGACCTGAGCGAACACGAATTCGCCACCGGCGGCCGGCGCCTGCTGTTCCCGGAGTTCCTGCAGACCGAGGTGTTGGCGTGGGCGCTGATGGTGGCGTTCGTGCTCTGCGCCGCCGCGTTCGTCGTCAAGTCCGTGCATGAAGCGCTCACGGGAAGGGCCAATCTGCCGAAGACCCTGCACCTGGCGGTGGCGGCCGGCCTGTTCTTCGTCACCCCTGCGCTGCAGAATCTCGACGTGGCGTTTCAGGGACTGAATACCTGGCACTCGTTCCAGTACCTCGCAGTGGTGATCTTCCTCAACCGCTACCGTCAGGAGCAAGGATTGATCGGCGCGCCGCGGGTGGCGCGCTTCGCGGCCAGCGGCGTGCGCCTGTACGGCGTCTGTCTGGGCCTCACCGCCGTCGCCGGCATCGTCTACCTGGCGCTGCGCGGAATGGTGCTGCTGCTCGACGCCTGGCCCGGCGACCTGCGGCACCAGCACTACTTCGCCTTCTACGTGGTAGTGCTGTCGGCGCTCCTGATCCACTACTACTTCGACCACTTCCTGTTCCTGCGCATCGACGACGTAATTACGCCGCGCGCGGAGAACCTGGCGCCCGCCGGACCGGCGGCGGCCCGGTCAGGCATCGCGCGGCAGTAGCGGGCGCCAAGGATGCGAATGTCAAGGGCGGCCGGCAGACGGTCAAGGCGATCCCATGCTAAGGGGGACTGGACTGTCGAGAACTGAGTTGATAGGCTTAGGCCATGGACTCTCGGAAGGTGCTCGACGAACCCCTGCCCCAGGCCACGCCCCCAGGGTTTGCGCTCGACGAAGTGGAGGTGCGCCTCGCACACCCCCACGAACGCGTCCAGTGGGACGCGCTGATGAACCACCATCACTATCTCGGCTTCACCCGCTTCGCCGGCCGCGGCCTGCGCTATCTCGCCGTCTGGCGCGGCCGCTGGCTCGCGCTCGCCGGCTGGCAGGGCGCCGCCCTCAAGTGCGCACCCCGCGATCGCTGGATCGGCTGGCGCCGCCCCGAAATGTTCCGCCGCCTCCATCTGGTGGCCAACAACACCCGCTTCGTGGTCCTGGGCCAGCGCGGCGTGTTTCCCAATCTCGCCTCCAGGATGATGGCCGCGATGCTGCGCCAACTCAGCGCCGATTGGCAGCACCACTACGGCCATCCGCTGCTGGTTGCGGAGAGCTTCGTCGATCCGCAGCGCTTCTCCGGCACCCTGTATCAGGCCGGCAACTGGACCTACGTCGGCGACAGCAAGGGCTACGCGCGCAGCAACGGCCACTACACCGACCCTCACGGCCACCCGAAGCGTCTCTTCGTGCGCCCCTTGCGGCGCGATGCCCGGCGCATCCTCAGCCAGTCCGGCAAGCTGCCAGACTGCTGGCGGGCACGGCCCGAACACCCAGACGATAACGCCGCAGTCGACAAGCGCAGTCTGTACGCCGAACTCGAAGACCTCCCCGACTACCGCCGCGGCCAGGGGCGCAAGCACTCCATTGCGACCGTGCTGACGGTCTACCTGTTGGCTGCGCTGGGCAACTTTCGCGGCCCGGTCGCGGCGGCGGAGTATGCTCAGAGGCTCACGCAGAAGGACCTCAAAGATATTGGCGCGTGGCGCAATCGGCGCTCCGGGCGCTACCATCCGCCCCCCAAGTCCACCATCCACCGCGTGCTCATGCACGCCGATACCGAGCACCTCGAAGCGATCCTGCAGCGCTATTCCGAGTCCCGCCTGCCACCGCCAGCTCCGCGCCAACGCCGCGCCATCGCGGCCGACGGCAAGCGCATTCGCGGCGCCAATCGCCACGGCTCGCTACGCTACGAGACCGCCACCCTGGTCGAGCACGGCACCGGCGTGCCGCTCGCCAGTCTCAACTTCCACGACGAGAATGGCGAGTTGGCCGCCGTCGGCGCCCTGCTCGAGACCGTCCCGATCGCCGGCGCGGTGATCACCCTCGATGCCCTCCACACCACCCGCGACACCGCCACCAACATCGTCGAACAGCACCAGGCCCACTATCAGATGACCGTCAAGCAGAACTCCTCCGAGACCTACGAGGCACTCGTCAGCATCCCCTGGGAACACGCTACCGCGCGCTTCTCCACAGCGTCCGAGAAGGCCCATGGCCGCATCGAACGGCGCCACATCGAAGTTATGACCCTGCCGCCCAACACCCTCAACTACCCGCACGTCGCGCAGGTGTTCCGGGTGCGCCGCGACCGCCACGTGCTCAAGAGCGGCGAGAAGACCGTTACCTACGCCTACGGCATCACTTCGGTGCCGGCCTCCGAAGCCTCTGCGGAGCAACTGCTGGCCTGGAACCGCGGCCACTGGGCGATCGAGTCGAAGAACCACCATCGCCGCGACCGCACCTTGGCTGAGGACGCCTGCCTGGCGCGGCGCCACGCGGCGCCTGCCAACCGCGCGGTGTGCAACAACCTGGTGCTGGCACTGATCCTGCGCTACCGCCGGTGGACCAACGTGGCGTCGGCACTACGCTACTTTACCGGGCGCCCGAAGGTAGCCATCAAGGCCCTCATGGCGCCCGGCTGAGGCTGGCGCAGCCCGCTTCGAGCGCTCCAACCACTCCTCGAACCACTCCCGGCCCGCCCCGCGCTCCCATCCGGTCGCCGTGCGGGGCCAACTGTGCGACTACGGTCGGGACCAAGCCCTCAGGTGCGCCACCCGCTGTCCCATTCCCCTCCGCCGGAGGCAGCCGCTAGGTTCTCATCTTGATTGTCGCTCGCCACTCCGGCCTCCGCGTCGGCGCGGCTCCGACCAGCCTGGCCTTGGCCACGCCGCTACGTTACTTCAGCCGGCGAGCGGCGGCTACCGGGGAAGGCTCAGTAGGACTGCTGGTCGGGGTCTATCTCGTCGACCCAGGCGCTGATGCCGCCCTCCAGGTTGACCACGTCGCGGAACCCTGCCTGCTGCATTTGGGCCACCGCGTTGGCGCTGCGCCCGCCCATCTTGCAGTGCACCACGTAGCTGGCCTGGGGATCGAGCTCGGCCAGCCGGTCCGGCAGCTCGCCGAGCGGGATCAGGTCGGCGCCCTCGATGTGGTTGATCTCCGCTTCCCACGGCTCGCGCACGTCGATCAGGCGGACCCCGGCGCCGCGTGCCAACCGCTCCTGCAGCTCGTGCACGTCGATCTCGCGGATACCGCCGCCGGCGCCGTCCGCGCCGGGCGCGGCCTGCCCGCCGCTGCTGCCGTTCAGCGCCGGCACGCCGCAGAACTGCTCGTAGTCGATCAGCTCGGTGACCGTGGGCCGCTCGCCGCACACTACGCACTGCGGGTTGCGGCGCAGCTTGAGCTGGCGGAAGCTGAGCTTGAGGGCGTCGTAGATCACCAGCCGCCCGGCGGCCACCTCGCCGAGGCCGAGCAGCGCCTTGATCACCTCGTTGGCCTGCAAGGCGCCGACCACGCCGGGCAGCACTCCGAGCACCCCGCCCTCGGCGCAGCTCGGCACCAGTCCGGGCGGCGGCGGCTCGCTGTAGAGGCAGCGGTAGCAGGGTCCGCCCTGATAGTTGAACACCGAGATCTGACCCTCGAAGCGGAAGATGGAGCCATACACGTTGGGCTTGCCGGTGAGCACGCAGGCGTCGTTCACCAGGTAGCGGGTGGGGAAGTTGTCGGTGCCGTCGGCCACCACGTCGTAGCGCGCGAACAGCTCCAGCGCGTTGGCCGAGGTGAGCGGCTCCTCGAGCGGCTCGATGGTGATGGCCGGGTTGAGATCGGCCAACCGTTCCTGCGCGCGCTGCAGCTTGGATTGTCCCACCTGCGAGGTGCCGTACAGAATCTGGCGCTGCAGGTTGGTCTCGTCGATCTTGTCGAACTCCACGATGCCGATGCGCCCCACCCCGGCGGCGGCCAGGTACAGCGCCAGCGGCGAGCCGAGCCCGCCGGCGCCGATCAGCAGCGCGGAGCCGGCCTTGAGCCGCTCCTGCCCCGCGCGCCCCACGTCGGGGATCAGAATGTGCCGGCTGTAGCGCGCCAGCTCGGCGGCGCTGAGGGAGGCGCCGCTGCCGCCGGCGATGGAAGGCACGATGGATATGGTGTCGCCGTTCTTGACCGCGGTGTCCTCGCCGTCCTGGTAGCGGATGTCTTCCTCGTTCACGTACACGTTGACGAAGTTGCGCAACGAGCCGTCGGCGCCGAACAGGTGCTTGCCGAGCTCGCCGTTGGCGGCCGCCAGTTGCCGCAGCAGTTCGCCGACGGCGCCCTCGGTCTCGACCGCCACCGTGTCCTGGCCGTCCAGAAAGGGCCGCAGCGGCGTGGGGATGTGAATGGTAATGGCCATGATCGCTACGATAATAACGCCGAACCGCAGCTACGCAAAATCGCCGCTTCCGCCACCGCCGCCGCGGCGGCGCGGCGTCGCGCGAACGCTTTGAGCAGCTACCGGCCGCGCGGCTATAATCGGTTGCCGTGAACGCCATGGACGCCTATGAACGCTGACCAATTGACCATCACCTTGGGACTGGAGGAAGAGTTCTTCCTGGTCGACCCCGAGACCCGCGATCTGATCGTCGATCCCGACCCGGAGCTGTTCGCCGCCTGCGAGCAGCGCAGCGGTCCGCACAAGGTAGTGCACGAGCTGCTGCGCACGCAGCTCGAGACCAATACGCGGGTGTGTCATTCGGTGGCCGATCTGCGTACCGCGATGCGCGAGACCCGGTCGCTGGTCGTCGACACCGCGGCCCGGTTCGGCGCCGCGGTCATGGCCGCCTCGACCCATCCGTTCGCCCATTGGAGCGCCCAGGCGATTACTCCCAAGGAGCGGTACGACCGCTTGACCATGGATTTCCAGGAGGTAGTGCGCCGCTTCCTGGTCGGCGGCATGCACATCCATGCCGGCTTCGGCGACGCCGATTCGCGCATCCGGGTGATGACGGCGCTGCGCCGCTACCTGCCGGTGCTGCACGCGCTGTCCACCTCCTCGCCGTTCAACGAGGGCCGCGAGACCGGCTTGAAATCCTACCGCCTGACCTTGATCGGCGCCCTGCCGCGCACCAGTCTGCCGCCCGCCTTCCGCTCGCGCGCGGAGTACGACCGGCTGGTCGCCGACTACCAGGCGATGGAGTTCATCGGCGACGGCAGCGAGTTGTGGTGGGACGCCCGCCCGGCGGTCCGCTTTCCCACCGTGGAGATGCGCATCTGCGATATCTGCCCGCGGCTGGAAGACGCGCTGAGCATCGCCGCCCTGTATGCCTGTCTGGTGCGCCGGCTGCTGCGCCGGGACGCGGATCAGGGTCTGCCGCCGGAGCCGCCGGCGGCATTGATCGCCGAGAATCGCTGGCACGCCGCCAGGTACGGGGTGGTCGCCTTCTTCGGCGACATCGATGCCGGCAAGCGCATCGACATCGACGAGTACGTCGAGCAGCTCAGCGCCGACCTCGCCGAGGACGCTGCGGCTCTCGGTTGCGAGCAGGAGCTGCAGCGCGTCTCCGAAATCATCCGCCGCGGCGCCGGCGCCGACCGCCAGCTCGACCTGTTCCGGCTGCGCCGGCTGGAGGGCGACACCGTCCCGCAGGCGCTGCGCGCCGTCGTGGACCTGATCATCGCCGAGACCCGCGAAGGGCTGGCCTGACCGGTCCGCGTCTACCCTACGCCAAGCCGCGCAGGAACTGCAGCGCCGGCTGCACCCGGATGCCGTCGGGCGTGAGGTAGTCGTCGGTTCCGGTGGCGCTGAGCTGATGGGCGGCGGCCCCGGGGAAGCGCTTGCTCAGGTAACGCAGCGCCCGGTCCGGCGGCCGGTCGCTCCACTTCACCTCGATCAGATGGGTCGGAGCGCCGCGTTCGGTGAGCACGAAGTCCACCTCGCGCCCGTCGACGTCGCGAAAGTAGCGCAGGTCGAGTTCGCGCCCGCGCACGTCCTGCTCGTGATGGACCCACTTCAGGAGCTGGAGCGCTACCAGATTTTCGAACCGCGCCGCCCGATCGGCGACCGGCAGCCAGTCGTAGTGATAGTGCTTCCGAGACTTCTTGACCGCCCTGATCGCCGGCGCCCCGAATGGCGCGACGCGCACGATGGCGTAGAGTCGTTCGAAGATCTCCAGCCAGCGGGACAGCGTGCGATGGCTCACCTGCAGGTCTTCGCGCAGCGCATTCACCGACAGTGGACTGCCCACCAGATCGGACAGCCGCACCGCCAGGAGCTGCAGCGCGCCGAGGTCATCCACCTGCTCGAGGTCGGCGATCTCATCTTCGATCAGGCGGGCGCGGTACTCTCGGGACCAGCGTTGAGCGGCAGCCGGCGAATCACTCAGGTAGGGCTCCGGGAACCCGCCCTGGTCAAGCAACCGGCCCAGACCCGGCGGGTCGTCGATCCCGAGCTCGGCGACCGACAGCGGATGCATCCGCAGGTGATGGTAGCGGCCTTGCAGCGAGTCGCCGCCGTAACGATAGTAGTCAAGCCGACCGCTGCCGGTGACCAGGATCCGCCGGCCGTCCTGGCGGTCGTAGAGCCCCTTGAGAAAGCTTCGCCACTGGCGGAACTTGTGCAGCTCGTCGAACACCAGGAGATCGGTTGCCGGCAGCCGGCCGCGCAGGATCGCGTCCCGATGTTCCGGTATGTCCCAGTTCAGGTAGCCGGCCGCGTCCGCCAGCAGGTGTCGGGCCAGGGTCGTCTTGCCAACCTGCCGCGGACCGGACACGAACACCATCTTGCGCGCCAAGTCGGAGCGGACCTGCGCGGAGAGATACCGCGGGAGGGTGCTGGCCATACCTCATGCTACGTTATTTGCGTCCATGAGAAAATCATGGCGACTAATTTCTACCCGCCGCAAAATTGACCGCCGCGCGCGTTACCAGAGAAGCTGCTCGGCGGGGAATACCGGGCCGTCGCGGCAGACCAGGGCGTACGCCGCGCGGTCCTGGCCGTTGCCGGCCGCCCGCACGCGGATGGCGCAGCCCAGGCAGACGCCGAAGCCGCACGCCATCGGTTCTTCCACCGCGGCCTGGCACGGCACGCCGGCGGCGGCCGTCAGTTGCGCGCAGCGCCGCAGCATCGGATGGGGACCGCACGCCAGCACCATGGTGCGCGCCGGCGCCGCCGCCAACGCCGCTTCCAGCAGGTCGGTGACCAGCCCATGGTGGCCGCGCGAGCCGTCGTCGGTGGCCACCCGCACCTGCCAGCCGCGGCCGGCCAACTCCTCCTCGCACAGCAGCAGCTCACCGCGCGCGGCGCCGAGCAGCGCGCTGCCGGTCAGCGGCGCCAGCTCGGCCGCGGCGTGCGCCAGGGGCGGCACGCCGACCCCCCCGCCGACCAGAATCACCCTCCCCTCGGCCGCGGCGGCCAGCTCGAACCCCCGGCCCAGCGGCCCGAGCAGTTCCAGCTCGGTGCCGGCCGCGGCCGCCGCCAGGGCACGGGTGCCCGGCCCCACCGCCCGCGACAGGAAGCTGCACCGATCGTCTTCCGCGGCCAGAAAGCTGAACGGGCGCGGCAGGAACACCGCGCTGCCCGGAATCCGGATCTGAGCGAACTGGCCGGCGCGGGCGCGGCGGCCGATGGCGCGCGTCGTGACCGTGATCAGGTTGTGGCCGGGCGCCGCCGCATGATTGGCCAGCACCCGGCAGCGCTCCTGCACGGCCTGAGGCGGAGCCGCAGGGCGGGCTCCTCCGGGGTTGGAATCCATCAAGCCGCCCACCGCCCCTGAAGGAGGACGCCGCTACAAATCCTGCAGTGCCCGGACGCGCAGCTCGCCGCCGCGTTCGGCGGCGATGCCGGCCACCGAAGCGTGGGCGCCGGCCATGGTGGTGACGCAGGGCACGCCGCGCGCCAGGGCATGGCGCCGAATCCGGTTCTCGTCGGCGCGCGGGCGCTTGCCGGCGGGCGTGTTGATGATCAAGCCGACTGACCCGGCCTCCATCAGGTCGATGACCGTCGTCCCCCCGTCATGCAGCTTGGCCAGGCGGCGCACCTGCAGACCGGCGCGGGCCAGCACCGCGGCGGTGCCGGGGGTGGCCGCCAGGCTGAAGTCGAGCCGGCGCAGCCTCCGCGCCAGCTCCACCAGCTCCGGTTTGTCGCCGTCGCGTACGCTCAGGAACACGGTGCCGGACTGCGGCAGCGAGCCGCCCGCGCCCGCCTGGGCCTTGGCGAAGGCGCGCCCGAAGTCGTCGTCGATGCCCATCACCTCGCCGGTGGACTTCATCTCGGGACCGAGCGCCACTTCGGCGCCGGCGAACTTCCCGAACGGCAGCACCACCTCCTTGACCGCGAAGTGACCGGGCTGCGGATCGGCGCGCAACCCGAGGTCGTCCAGCCGGGCGCCGCACATCACGTGGGTGGCCAGCCGCGCCAGCGGTACCCCGACCGCCTTGGACACGAACGGCACCGTGCGCGAGGCGCGCGGATTGACCTCCAGCACGTAGATCTCCTCGCCGCGGACCGCAAACTGGATGTTCATCAGCCCCCGCACCCCGAGCGCCCGGCCCAGGGCGACGCTCTGGCGCTTGATCCCGGCCACCACCGCCGCCGGCAGCGAGTGCGGCGGCAGACAGCAGGCGCTGTCCCCGGAGTGCACCCCGGCGGCCTCGATGTGCTGCATCACGCCGCCCACCACGAACCGCTCGCCGTCGCCGATCAGATCGACGTCGATTTCAATCGACTCCTCCAGGAACTTGTCGACCAGGATCGGGCGCGGCCCGGCGCCGTCCGTGCCGGCGTGATGAGCGCCCATCTGCCGCGCGTACAACGCCATGTAGCCGCGCACCATCGCCGCGTCGTAGACGATCTCCATGGCGCGCCCGCCAAGCACGTAGGAGGGCCGCAGCAGCACCGGGTAGCCGATTCGGCCCGCTTCCGCCAGTACCTCCGCCTCGCTACGCGCGATGCCGCTCTCCGGCTGGCGCAGGGCGAGGCTCTGCAGCAGCGCGCGGAACCGGGCGCGGTCCTCGGCCCGGTCGATGGCGTCGGTCGGGGTGCCCAGTACCTTCACCCCCAGCGCCTCCAGCCCGTGCGCCATGTTGAGCGGGGTCTGGCCGCCGAACTGGAGAATCACCCCTTGCGGCTGCTCCTTGTCGTAGATGTTGGCGACGTCCTCCACCGTGAGCGGCTCGAAGTAGAGCCGGTCGGAGGTGTCGTAGTCGGTCGACACGGTCTCCGGATTGCAGTTGACCATGATCGACTGGCAGCCCAGCTCGCGCAGGGCGAACGACGCCTGACAGCAGCAGTAATCGAACTCGATGCCCTGGCCAATGCGGTTGGGGCCGCCGCCGACGATCATCACCTTGCGCCCCGGCGCCACCGTCACTTCATCTTCCGACTCGTAGGTCGAATAGAAGTAGGGAGTGAACGCCTCGAACTCCGCGGCGCAGGTATCCACCAGCTTGTAGGTGGGGCGCACGCCCAGTTCCAGCCGCCGCGCGCGCAGCGCGCGTTCGCCGCAGCCGGCCAGCTCCGCAAGCTGCCGGTCGGAGAAGCCGGCGCGCTTGGCGCGCCGCAGCGCGTCCGCGCTCAGCTCCGGTTCCCGCCGCAGTTCCTCCCTGAGCGTCCCCTCCAGCCGCAGAATCTGCGCCATGTTGTCCACGAACCAGGGGTCGATGTGCGTGTGCGCGGCCACCTGATCCACCGTCATGCCGCGCTCCAGCGCCAGCCGCATGAAGAACAGCCGTTCCGCGTTGGGGCGCCGCAGCCCGGCGGGGAGCGACTCCGGCGCCACGCCGGCGCCGTCCGCCCGCTGCCAGGCGAAGCCGGTGGCGTCGGTCTCCAGCCCGCGCAGCCCCTTCTGCAGCGCTTCCTTGAAGGTGCGCCCCAGCGCCAGCACCTCGCCCACGCTCTGCATCTGGGTGGTGAGCGTGGCGTCCACGCCGGGAAACTTCTCGAAGGCGAAGCGGGGCAGCTTGACGACGCAGTAGTCGAGCGTCGGCTCGAAGCAGGCCGGCGTCTTTCTGGTGATGTCGTTGGGGATCTCGTCCAGGCCCCAGCCCACCGCCAGCTTGGCGGCGAACTTGGCGATCGGGAAGCCGGTGGCCTTGGAGGCCAGCGCCGACGAGCGCGACAGGCGCGGGTTCATCTCGATCACCACCAGCCGGCCGTCGGCCGGATTGACGGCGAACTGGATGTTGGAGCCGCCGGTCTCGACGCCCACCGCGCGGATCACGGCGATGGCGGCGTCGCGCATCTCCTGGTACTCGCGGTCGGTGAGGGTCTGCGCCGGCGCTACCGTAATCGAATCGCCGGTGTGCACTCCCATCGCGTCCACGTTCTCGATGGAGCAGATCACCACCACGTTGTCGCGCCCGTCGCGCATCAGCTCCAGCTCGAACTCCTTCCAGCCGAATACCGACTTCTCGACCAGCACTTCGGTGTTGAGGGATAGCTCCAGCCCGCGCGCGGTGATCTCGCGAAACTGTTCCGCGCTATGGGCGATGCCGCCGCCGGTGCCGCCCAGCGTGTAGCTGGGGCGGATGACTACCGGCAGGCCCAGCGCGCCCACGTGCGCCTCGGCCTCCGCCAGGCTATGGGCGATCGCCGCCGGCGGCACCTGCAGGCCGATCGACTGCATCAGGGCGCGGAACTGCTCCCGGTTCTCGGCGCGCTGGATGGCGGCCAGGTCCGCGCCGAGCATCTCCACCCCGTAGCGGTCGAACAGGCCGTTCTCGGCGGCGCTCACCGCCAGGTTCAGGGCGGTCTGGCCGCCGAGGGTGGTGAGCACCGCGTCGGGCCGTTCGCGGGCCAGGATCTGCTCCAGCACCGGCAGCGTGATCGGCTCCACGTAGGTGCGGTCGGCCAGTTCGGGATCGGTCATGATCGTGGCCGGGTTGGAGTTGAGCAGCACGACCTGATAGCCGTCCTCGCGCAACGCCTTGCACGCCTGGGTGCCGGAGTAGTCGAACTCGCAGGCCTGCCCGATCACGATCGGCCCGGCGCCGAGCACCAGGATCCGCTCCAGGTCAGTTCGCTTGGGCATCGCTCGAGGCGCGGCGCGGCATCCTGTATGAGTGGCAAACCATGCGGCGGCGGGCGTAATGTACCATCGACGACGGCGCCGAGTTCAAGGGCGGGGGCGAAAGCGCCGCCTGCCGATTGGCCGCGGCCCGGCCGGAAGAGCATGAAGTTGCGGCGCTACTACTCCGGGGATACCGGTCCATCCGCCCGGCGGCCGCCGGCGGCGCTGCTCGGCCGCCTGTTGCGCCGCCGGCGCAACGCCCGGCGCGACCGCGGCGAGGCGAGGTTGCGGCGCACGGCGCAGCGGGTTGCGCTGCGGGCGTTCAACAAGCGCTGGACGGTGTGGTGGTTCCTCCGTTCCCGGCTGCGGCCGCGGAACGGCGCCGGCCGCGGCCGCGCGCCGCGGCCGGGCGAGTCGGCGCCGGCCTTCGATCTGCGGGCCTGCAACCCCATTCACTGGCCGCGCGCCGCCCGCGCCCGGGTGGCGGCGCTGGGGCCGCTCGAGCGGCTGCCGCCGGGGGTCAGGGCGGACCGCGCCGCCCGCGCCTGGAACCCGCTGCGGCTGCGCCGCTACCACCACGTGGAGGACGCGCCGGCGTTCCACGCCGGACCGGTCAGCCGGGCCGGCGCGCTGGCCCGGCTGGCCGCGGCCGGGGTGGTGCTGCACGCCGCGGATGCCGACCCCCGGCTCCAGGCGCTGCTCGGCGCTGAACTGCATCGACTGATTACCGCCGACGTGGACGGCCTCGATGCCGGCGGGCGCGAGTTGCGCAGCATCGGCCTGCGCCGGGCGGCGCTGCGCAGCCACTCCACGTGGGCGCGCGGCGCTGCGCAGCTGCCGTACGTGTCGGTGCTGCTGGCGACCCGGCGCCCGGCGCTGGTGCCGCAGGCGCTCGCCGCGGTGGCGGCGCAGACCTATCCGCGGCTGGAGCTGGTGCTGGCGCTGCACGGGAACGAAGCGGCCTTCGCCGGCGTCGAGCGGCGCGCGGCCGAGCTGCCGCTCCCCTGCCGGATCGTGCGCGTGGCGGGCGGCGCGCCGCTGGGCGCGGTGCTGAACGCCGCGGTCGCGGCGGCCGGCGGGGAGCTGCTGACCAAGATGGACGACGACGACCGCTACGGCGCCGATCACGTCTGGGACCTGGTGCTCGCGCGCGAGTACTCGCGCGCGCAGTTGGTGGGCAAGGCCGCCGAGTTCATCTACCTTGCCGCTTCGGATCGGATGGTCCACCGCTTCGCCGGCGAGGGGGAGGCCTACCGCTACTTCCTGATCGGCGGCACGCTGCTGATCGCCCGCCGCGACCTGGAGCAGGTGGGCGGCTGGCGCAACGTGCCGGCGCGCGAGGACTTGGGGCTGGTGGAGGACGTCCTGCGCGCCGGCGGGGCGGTATACCGGACCCACGGCGCCGGATTCGTGCTGGTCCGGCACGGCGCCGGCCACGCCTGGGCCGCGGGCGACGACTACTTCCTGTCGGTCGCCGGCCACGTCAGCCGCGGCTGGAATCCGGCGCTTGCCGGGCTCCCGGACCGGTCGGCGCGGCCGCCCGCCGCCGCGCCGGGCGGGGCCGGGCCGCCGCCGGCGGGCGGCGTCGAGGAGGAGGCGCCGCCCGCGTCCCTCCTGTGGCGGGCAGCCAACAAGCGCCGCACGGTGGGGTGGTTCCTCCGCTCCCGGCTCGGGGCGGCGGAGCGTCTGGCCGCTCGCGGCGCCGCGCCCGCCCGCTCGCCCGCCGGGGAGTCGGCGCCGGCCTTCGATCTGCGAAGATACAACCCGATACACTGGCCGCGCGTCGCCCGCGCGGCGGTGGCCGCGCTGGGGCCGCTCGACCGGCTGCCGCCCGGCGTCACCGCGGACTGCGCCGTCCGCCGCCGCGACCCATTGCGGTTGCGCCGCTACCACCACGTGGAGGACGCGCCGGCGTTCCACGCCGGCGCCGTTGCGCGGGCCGGCGCGCTGGTCCGGCTGGCCGCGGCCGGGGTGGTGGTGCACGCGGCGGACGCCGGGCCGCGGCTGCGGGCACTGCTCGGCCGCGAGTTCCATCGGCTGCTGACCGCGGGCGCCGGCGCGCTGGACGCCGGCGCCCGCGAGCGGCGCAGCATTGGCCTGCGCCGGGCGGCGCTGCGCGAACACTCGTCGTGGGCGCGCGCCGCGGCGCGCCTGCCGCCGGTGTCGGTGCTGCTGGCGACCCGGCGCCCGGCGCTGGTGCCGCAGGCGCTCGCCGCGGTGGCGGCGCAGACCTATCCGCGGCTGGAGCTGGTGCTGGCGCTGCACGGGAATGAAGCGGCCTTCGCCGGCGTCGAGCGGCGCGCGGCCGAGCTGGCGCTCCCCTGCCGGATCGTGCGCGTGGCGGGCGGCGCGCCGCTGGGCGCCGTGTTGAACGCCGCGGTCGCGGCGGCCGGCGGGGAGCTGCTGACCAAGATGGACGACGACGACCGCTACGGCGCCGACCACGTCTGGGACCTGGTGCTCGCGCGCGAGTATTCCCGCGCGCAGTTGGTGGGCAAGGCGATCGAGTTCATCTACCTGGCCAGGTCGGACCGCACGCTGTACCGCGCCGCCGGGCGCCCCGAAGCCTATGGGATGAACGGCCTGGCGGGCGGCGCGCTGTTGATCTCGCGGCGCGACCTGGAGTGGGTCGGCGGCTGGCGCAACGCCCGGCGCGGCGTCGATCAGGCGCTGATCGGCGACGTGCTGCGCGCCGGCGGCGGCGTATACCGGACCCACAGCACCGGCTTCGCGCTGGTTCGGCACGGCGACCGCCACACCTGGGAGCTGGACGACGGCCACTTCCTGGCCCGGGCCGACCGCATCATTCCGGGCTGGGCCGCGGCTGCGGCCGACGTCGCCGAGCACGACGCCTGACGTCCGCGCGCGCACCGCGCGGGCTCATGCACAGGCCGAGGATGGCCCACTGCAGCACGCCGATGCTCACCGCGTTCTGCAGCAGCGTGATGGCGAAGATGTTGGTGATGATTACGCTCGTCAGCACGGCGAGCCCGAGCGCCCGCAACGCGGCGTCCCGCTGCCGGTGCAGCAAGGTCCACAACGCCGCCAGGAGCAGGACGAACGCGCCGAGCCCGACCGCGCCGGTCTGCAATGCGATCTGCAGGAACTGGCTGTGGGTCGAGAAGGTGATCTCGGACACGTCGCGCAGGATGGTTCCGGCGCCGTAGCCGAAGTAGGGCCGCGCCAGAATCAGATTCAGGATGATCGGCCAGAACAGCTCGCGCGGACTGCGCACCGACAGGCCGAAGGCAAAGGTCCCGCCGCCGACGATTCCCACGAGAAACTGCGACAGCACGGCCAGAAAGGCGGTCACGTAGACCGCGAACAGCAGCACCGCGAGCAACGGCAGGTAGGCCAGCCACGCGCCTCCCCGGCGCGTATGGTAGAACCAGAGAAACGCCGGTATCAGTCCCAGCGACGACGCGATCAGGACTCTGGCGGAGGCTGCGTACGCTATCAGGAACGATCCCAGGACGGCGCCGCCGAGCGCCAGCCATACCGGCGCGGCGCGCCGGCGGACCGCGAGGCAGGCGAGCAGCAGCAGGACCTGAGTCAACGCCGCGGCGTATTGATAGATCCGCCAGTGGAACGTGGAGGTGCCGATCTCGTCGCCCAACCGGTCATAGGGAAAGAGGACGACCCGCGCCGCCAGCGCGAGTCCGGCGCCGGCCAGCAGCAGGGCGAAGCCCGGCGAGGCGGACAGATGCTCGCCGTACTGGTAGGCCGCGGCGAGGTAGATCGCGACCAGCAGGATCACTCCGGTATGCACCGCGGCGCGCGGTTCCGGGTTGCCCAGCGCGGAGACCGCGTACACGGCGAACAGCGCGGCGAATGCGAGCAGGACCGGCCGGAAGCCGCGCGCCAGGCTGCCGTCGAGCAGGAACGGCACCGCGCAGGAGGCCAGGGCGCCGGCCAGCAGGAGATCGCCGAGCGCCGCGTCGTACAGGCCGGTGGCGGCATTCACCGTGGCCGCGAGCACCCCCAGGGAAATCGTGAATGACGCCACCGTCTGATGGCGCATGGGCCGCGCGGGCCGCGTCAGCGAGCGCTCCAATTGCGGACCGCGTTGAGGACCAGGGCCGCTACCATCCCGATCGCCAGGAACGCGGCGAACGCGAACATGAGTATTCGGCGGCGCGACGGACCGGACCTCAGGTCCGGGACCTCCGCCCACTCCAGCACCTGAAACACCGACTCCTGCCCGGCCGCCTCGAGCTTCGCCAGCTCGTACTCCCGTGACAGCAGCTTGAAGAGTTCGACCTGCACCGCTTGTTCAAGGCGCAGGCGGGCGAACTCCTGCGCCAGGTCCGGCAGCTCGGCCTGCGCCGGAAGCTGCCCGTCGAACTCCACGTATCCCGATTCCATTTCGTCGATGAGCTGGCCGAGATTCTCGCGTTCGGCCTGCAGCACCAGCAGCGCCGAGTCGTTGCTCGGAGCCACGCCGGCGTAGGTCTGAATCTCCACTTCCTGCAGCAGCAACTGGGTATTCAGGTCGGCCATGCGGCGCACGTATTCGCGCGCCAGATCGTCGACGTTCAGCACCCCGTAGCGCTGCTGGAACTCCTTGATGCGTTCCGCGTAGTGGACGATCTGCCGTTCCACCTCACCGTGCCGCAAGGCGATCAGATCGCGCCTGGTACGGCCGCGGTCGATGCCGAGTTCTTCGAACCGCTGTTCGAGTGTCTCCACCAGGCGGTTGACGACCGCGGCGGCGAATTCCGGTTCGGCGCTGCGGTACGCAATGCGCAGCGTTCGCTCCGAGAATTGGGTCTCGAACGTGGCCTTGGACAGAAACCGCTTTCGCACCGCGCCGCGCACCTGCGTGGTGATGTTGTAGCGCGCGGCCAGGTCGAAGTGCTTGGCGACCCGGTCGACCGTCGTCTTGCTGTTCAGGAGGGTGACGGCGAGCCGCATGTTGTTGACCTGACCCGGCAGCAGGCCGGACAACGAGGAGTTGCTGAGCAGATTGCTCACCTCCGCATTGAAGTCGGGCGCGCTGACCGACCGGGGTATCAGGAGCAGCGCTTCGGCCTGATAGACGTTGGGCAGCGGGTTGCGCTCCTCGGGCAGCACCAGGGAGAGCAGCAGGTAGATCAGTACCGCGGTGGTACCGGCCGCGGTGACCGCGGCAATCAGCCAGCGGTACCGCCAGAGGACGCCGGCCAGGTACCGGATGTCGTAGGCCGCCTCGGGCGCCGGCTCCCGTGACGGCAACTCTCCCGCGCCGCGCGCGTCGCCCACCTCACTCACTATGCCTAACCGATAGACCGGGATTCACAGCCGGAGCGGCTGCAGACGGTACCCCTCAAAGTTCGCTACCGCGGCGCTGCTTGTCAACCTCGGCGCCGCGCTGACTTCACTGAGCGCTCCCCTTATAATACCCGTCCATCGAAGATGATGCTGTCGAGATCGTGTTTGGCCGGCGCCTCCCGCCGGAGATCGCCGGCGCAGGCGGTCCGCCGGGCGGCGCTGCCGGTTGCGCTGGCGTGCTGCTACGTTCTGGCCGGCCGGTGGCCGGCGGCCTCCCAGGAGCGCCCCGCTGACGAGCGCCCGAACGTCGTGGTCATCCTGGCGGACGATCTGGGCTACCGCGACGTCAGCTATCAGGGGGCGGCCGATATCGAGACCCCGCACATCGACCGGCTGGCGCAGACCGGCGTCATCTTCAGCAACGGCTATGTAGCGCATCCGGTCTGCTCGCCGTCGCGCGCCGCCCTCATGACCGGGCGCTACCCGGCGCGGTTCGGCATGGAGCTCAACCTGTCCTATGCGCCGTTCGACGAGCATCACGGCCTTCCGCTGCAGGAACGCACCGTCGCCGGATACCTGCGGGAAGCGGGCTACCGCACCGCCATGGTAGGAAAGTGGCATCTCGGCGCGGCGCCGGCATTCCACCCGCTCAACCGCGGCTTCGACTATTTCTACGGCTTCACCGGCGGCGGGCACGATTACTACCGCATCGACCTTACCCGATCCCCGCTGAAGGAATACCTGCTGCCGCTCAACGACGGGCGCGGCGCCGCCGGATTCTCCGGCTACCTGACCGATGCCCTCACCGACCGGGCGCTCGAGTTCATCGCCGCGGAGCGGGACGAACCGTTCTTCCTGTACCTCTCCTACAACGCGCCGCACACGCCGCTGCAGGCGCCGGCGGAGACGGTGCGGAAGTATCGTCACGTCGCCGACGGCAACCGGCGCAGATACTTGGCGATGATCGACTCGCTGGATCACAACGTGGGCCGCATCACCGCGGCGTTGCAGGAAGCGGGGCGCCGGGAGAACACGTTGCTCTTCTTTCTGAGCGATAACGGCGGTTCGTCCGGCGCGCGCCAGAACTGGGCGGACAACGGGCCGTTGCGGGCCGGCAAGGGCAGTCTGTTCGACGGCGGCATTCGGGTGCCCTTCGCCGCCTCGTGGCCGGCCCGCTGGCCCGGCGGTACCACCTTCGAGCCGATGGTCATCAACCTGGACGTCGCCGCCACCGCGCTGGCCGCGGCCGGCGCGGTGGCCGCCGCGGACCGGCCGCTCGACGGGGTGAACCTGGACCCCTTCATACGCGGCGCCGCGGCCGGCGTCCCGCACGAGGCGCTGTTCTGGGCAACCGACCGCATCAAGGAACAAGACGTAGGATACGCGGTGCGGACGGCCGATACCAAGTTGGTCAAGGACCGTCTCGGGGCGGGGCCGGCGCTGTTCGACCTGCGCGCCGACCCCGGAGAGACGCGCGACCTGCTCGCCCGGGAACCGGCCACCGCAGCGCGGCTCGCCGCGCTCTGGAACGACTGGAACGAGCGCAACTCCACCGATTTCTTCTTCTGGAACCAGTTGTACCAGACCGAATTGCACGAGATGCAGTGCCGCATCGAACGCTACATGCGCTACTCCGGCTCCGGCCGGCCGCCGCTGCAACTGGCCGGCGAGCCGCCGGCGCCGACCCGCGCCGCGCCGGTCGCGCCGCCCGCTCCGGCCGGGCTCGCCGCCGCCGCCGGCGACCGCTCGATCGAACTCACCTGGGACGATCCCCGCGACCACGGCATCATGTTCTATGAGATCCGACACAAGAGCTCGCAAGAGAGCGACTGGAGCGAGTGGACCGGCGCCGGCATCTGCAGCTATGCCGAGACCAGCCACACGCTGTTCGGCCTCACCAACGGCGTACGCTATCGGGTCCAGCTCCGGGTCCACAACGCGGCCGGCGCGAGCGAGCCGAGCGAGGCCGCGGCGTCCCCGCAGGAGCCGGGGCGGATCGCGTCCGCGGAGCGGATCGCCTCCACCGCGCCGGCGGGCGCCTCGAGCTCCGCCCCGCCTGCGGCTCCGCCGCCCGGAGCCGCCACCGCGGCGGAGCCTCCGGCCGCCTTGCCGGGGGCGCCGTGGCTGCTGGCCGGCGCGCTGTTCGCGGCCTTGGCGGTCGGCACGGCGGCGGCCGTCCGGCGCCGCGCCGCCGGCCGCCGCCGGAGCGCTTGCTGAAGCGCGCGCCCGCCCGGCTCCGGGCGTGGCTTACGCGCCGCTGGACGCGTGACCGGCTGCTGCGCTCGTTCTTCACCCGCGTCAGCGGCAGCCTGTTCAGTCAGGTGCTGCTCATCGCCGCGACGCCGATCCTGACGCGGCTGTATCAGCCCGCTGACTTCGGGGTGCAGGCGGTGTACACCGCCTGCCTCGCGGCGATCGGCGTCATCGCCGGCCTCGGCTATCAGCAAGCCATTCCGCTGCCCGAAGATGACGCCGCCGCGGCCGGCCTGCTTCTGCTGTCGTTCGGCGCCGCGCTGGGAGTCGCCGGCGTCAGCGCCGCGGGCGTGGCGCTGTTCGCCGAGCCGGTCGCCGCCCTGGTGGGCGCCCCGGCTCTGGCCGCGTACTTGTGGGTGCTGCCGCTCGGCGTGCTGGTCACCTCCGGCTGTCAGCTCGGCTACCAGGCGGCGGTGCGCCGCCGCGCCATGGCGCGCCTGGCGCGGGTCTCGGTGCTGCAATCGGCGGCTGCCGCGGCGGCGCAGGTCGGCGCCGCGCCGCTCGGCGCGTTCGGTCTGATCGGCGGGCGCCTGGCGGGCCAGCTCGCGGCGCTGGCCGCCGTGGCGCAGCTACCGGTGAGTCTGGTGCGCGGCGCGTGGCCCTCCATCCGCTGGCCCGAACTGGCGCGCCTCGGGCGCCGCTACTGGCGGTTTCCCGCCTTCAACGGAGCCGCGGCCGTCGTAACCAAGCTGACTGAACACCTGCCGGCGGTGCTGTTCGCGGCGCTGTTCGGGCCGGCCGCGGCCGGGCTCTACGCGCTGGCGCGGCGGGTGTCGCTGGCGCCGCTGGCGCCGCTCGGCCATTCGATTGCCGACGTGCTTGGCGCGCAGGTCGGGCCGGCGCACCGCGCCGCCGCCCTGGGCCCGCTGGTGCGCCGCGGGTACCGCCTGCTGGCGGCCGTCGCCGCGCCGCCGCTGGTCGTGCTCGCCGCCAGCGGCCCGGAGCTGTTCGGCGTGGTGTTCGGGGCGCAGTGGCGCGCGGCCGGGGAGTTCGCCCGCTGGCTGACCCCCTGCGTGCTCCTGCAGGTGATCGTGGGGCCGCTGCACTACTGCTTCTCGGCGCTGCGCAAGCAGGCGCTGTTCGCGGTCTATCAGACCTGCGCGCTGGCGGCCCTGATTGCGGGGCTGCTGCTCGGGTCGCTCCTCGGCGACCAGTACGCAGGGGTCGGGGCGGCGTCCCTGCTGGCGGCGGGCTGCTACTTCCTGCTGACTTGGCATCTGTTCCGGCTGACCCGCCTCACGCTCGGCCAGGCGCTGGCGCCGCTGCTCCTCCAGGCCCTGCTCGGATTGCTGCTGGCGCTGCCGGCGATCGCCGCGGCAGCGAGCGGGCGGGCCGGCCTCACCCTGGCCGGCGCCGGCGTCACCGCCGGGCTGCTGCTGCTGCGCTACGCGCACCTCTTCCGCGCGCGCCGCAACGAGGAGCCGCCGCCGGCCGCCGCCGCGCCGGCCGCATGACGAGTGTTCTTACGCGCCGGCGGCGGTGACCTTACATCGGCGCGCCACGGTGCGCGCGAGCTCCCGAAAATCCCGGTAGCAACCGCGCACGGCGTTGGCATGGCCGCCGATGGCGCCGTCCGCCGGCTTCAGGGCGAACATGGGCTTGCGCGCCTCCTGCGCCAGTGGCATGAGGCTCCGAAAGTGCCTCAGGGTGGCGAGGCACAGGTGGTCATCTTCCATCCGCGGCCGGGGCGTGCCGGTGTCGCCGACGACGGAGTCGTGGTATGCGCCCGGAATACGGTCCATCCAGCGTTCATATGCCATGACCGGCCGGTTCAGCCGGACCGCATGTTGGAGCACCACGTAGCCGATCGGCTGCATGCCGCCGCCGGGGAGCTCGAGATCCGGCAAGGGATTGCGGGCCCGGCGTTCGGACCAATCCTGCCGCCACCGGCGCAGCGTCGGACCGAGATTGCGGAGACCTTGGAGAGAGTAGAGGTCCGGGGCAAGCGGTACGACGACATAGTCCGCGGCCACCAACGCCGCGCGGTTGAGCGCGCCGATATTGGGACCGACATCCACCAGAATCAGGTGTGCGCTACAATCCTCCGCGACCATGCGCAGTACCCGCCAGATAGCCGAAAGCACGCGAAACGCTCGTGGTTTGGCGTCGAGGCAATCCGGCCAATTGCTTCCCAGTTCGTCTTCGGCGCCGGACAACAGCAGGTCGCCGGGGATCAGTTCGATGCCGAGGGCGGGCCGTGCGACCCGCGGCTTCCGGACGTCGCCGGTTCCTTCCAGCAGCGGCCGCAGGGCAGCATGGATCGTTCCATCGGTTCCATCGGCCCACAGTCGTTCCAGATCTTCGTCTTCCAGAAACATGCTGGTGAGGTTCGCCTGCGGGTCGAGATCGGCCACGACGACGTTGTAGTCCAGGTTGGCGTACATCCAGGCGAGATGATAGACGAGCGAGGTCTTGCCAACCCCGCCCTTGTTGTTGAATACGGCGATGCTCTTCACGGCGCAGCCCATACGGTGACGCCGACGAGCGTCGACGCGAACCGGAACTTGGGTTGCGGATTGCCGTTCGACGCCAGCGCTTTGCGCGCGAGCGGCACGCCCAGTCCGAAGTGCTGCGCGAACCCCAGGTGGTGCATGACCTCGGCCAACAACGGATTGCGATAATCGGTGTCGCCGGTGCCGAAAGTCTCCGGCGTGATCCTCCCGTACAGACCGCCCGGGCTGGTAATCTCGACGCGGTCGGCAAACCAGTAGACGCGCACCGGCGTGTTGGTCCCATCGTAGCTGCGATGCATGACCGCGTTGTGGGCCAGTTGCCGCAAAGCGTCCACCGGATAGTCCGGCCGCCGCCGCTCCCGCATCGACCCGGCGACCTGAGTGCGAACCGACACGCTTAGCTCCAGCAGCTCGCCGAGCCGGCGCAGCACGTCGTCCAGCCGGCCGGTGAGCTGATTCTGGCCTGCGATCGGGTCCGTGATCTCCTTCCCGAGGATTCGCAGGAACTGAATGTACGCACCCGGTACCAATGCCTGAGGGTCTCTGCCCAATGCGAGGATCGCTCCCCACGTGGGCGCGCCTGCATGCATCAGACGCAGAGAACGAAGTTGATGTTCGAGCGATCGCTCGTTCCGTTCCAGAACCTCACCGGCGACGGCGTTCGGCAGGTATTGGTTGCCCACGAAGTCCAGGTCGAGGTCGTCGACGGTCGCGCCGGCGGCCGGTCTCATGTCGAACGGCAGATCGGAGGCCCGACGGCGTTCGCCAAGCAGGCGCTCGTCCGCCACCGATCCTTCGCGGACGGACGGTCCGACCCGGACCCACACGCGGCCATGATACCGTACCGGTGTCTCCGAGGATGGCTGGACCGTGACGACCGCCACCGCGCAGTTCCGTAACACCCGCTTCTGCACGGTCATCGACGGCAGCGGCAGAATGTCGCCGTCACCGCGAATGTTCGCCAACCGTTTGAGCAATTCGTCATCGATCGACAACGACGCGCACGAGCCGTCATCCCGCACCCCGACCAGCACGACGCCCGGCTTGCCGTGCGCCGGCAGGTCATTGGCGAACGCGCAGATGTTCCGGCGAATCTTCCTGCCGTCGGCGGCCGTTTCCTTGCGCTCCGCCAAGTCGGACTCCAGGTCCGACATCAGCGCCTCCAGCTCCGCGTCGGAGTAACTCGGCTCAGCCATCAGGATCGGCAGTCTATGCGGTTCACGGGGAGAACGTCGAGTCCCAGACGTGGATGTTCCCGGCCAGGTACTGACCCGTCCTGATATCGGCGATTTCGTAGTCAGGCAGCGCCACGACCGCTGCGCACCTGCCGTTCAGGAGCGCGCCGTGCGCGCCGAAGTCGAAGTCGAGGTTAGCGAAGTGGTGCCGCCGGTCCGGCAGGTCGGCGGGCTCCGACGGCACGACGTGCAGGAAGAATCGCGCCTCTACGTCGTCCGTTGCGCACGGCTCCTTGAAGTAGGTCAACGTGTTGCCGCCGGCGTCGAAATAGACGTCGAAGACCGAGCCCTCGGCGAGTCGTACCGAATCTCCGGCGACGAGAGCCTCCAAATTGTCGGCGACGATAGCAGCCTCGAAGGCGACCCGTCGTCGATCGGCGGAGTTCTTGAGTACCTCGAAAATCGCGCCGTCGGCCAGCTCCGCGACCGGCACCAAGCCCGCCGACGCTCGCAGCAGGGCAGAGCCATAGCCATAGTAGTCATACTGCACGTCGTCGTCGAACCACACGACGTATGCGCCGTCCTGAACACCTGCAAGCCAGCGCTGCAGCTGCTCTGCCGCGACCGGCAGATCGCGAAACTCGGTTGCGTCAACGTAGAGATACACGGGGGCCCAATTGCTGTATACGACGCCCTCAAGCGGGTGCTGTCGCAGGTATTCCAGCGTCTCGGAGTCAAGCCAGTATGATGAAGCGTAGCCGCGGCAGCGGAGGCAGGAATTGGCGCGCGCTATTTCGCGGGCGACCGGCTCGACTTGCCCGACCGTCCAGACGCAAAGCAGCGCGATGACGATGGCGCCGGCCAGTCGCGGCGGATGCTGCCGTACGGAGCTGAGCAGACGATCCAGCGTGAACGCGGCGGTGACCAGCAGCGGGACGTACAGCGGCGTCAGGAATCGGGCCTGAACCCCATGGAAGGTAGCGCCCAGCATGATCGCCGCCAGGAGCAGTAGGAGATAGATCAGCGCAAAGCCGCCGAACACGCAGCAGGGGGGCCAATCGAACGGCATCCGCGGCATCCGCCGGCGTCGCTGCGCGCCGATGACCAACCCGACCGCAACCAGCAGCCCGGCGGCCGGTACGAATCGCAGCCATTCGACCGAGACTAGCGGAAGGTCGAAGTACACCCAGTCCGCAAACCCGCGGCCGATAGCGCTCAGGACCTCCGGCAACGAATAGGGGCCGCCGTCCCGGTACCCGGTGTAGCTCCCGGCGGCCAAGCGGTTGCGTAGCAGCCACGCTGCCATCGGCGCGGTCGCGGCCAACGAGAAACCGGCGGCGCGCCGCGCGCGCTGCGCCGGCCGTGCGCCGCGCTGACCGAGCAGGAGCAGCGTGACCACGACGACGACCGCCGCGCCCAGGTAGCGGGTCTGCCACGCCAGCGCGGCCCACGCCGCCGCCCACGCCAGCGAGGAAGTCTTGTTGCGGGTCAGGTAGTCATCGGTGCGGGTCAGGGCAAGCGCGGCCAGCAGGATGAACAGGGGCTCGGTCAGCGCCCGCGATGCCAACTCCACCAGCGGGGCCGCCAGCGAGATGGCGAGAGCGGCCCATATCACCAGGACGCGCGATGCGAGGCGCCGCCGCAGGTACCGGGCGACGACGAATATGGTGATGCCGAAGAGCACGGCGTTGACCGGTCCGGCGACGGCGAGCGGGTCGAATACGTCCAGGCTGGCAACGGCCAGCAGCAGCGGGTAGAGCGGCGGCCACCAGACGTAGGGATCCCCTCGGTTGAACGTGTGGAAACCGTTGCCATCCAGCAGGTTGCGGGCTGCGGCAATGTAGCTCACCGAGTCCCAGTCCAGCGCCACGCCCCAGGTGAATTCGCTCGCCAGCACGAGGCCGGCGCCGAGCGCGGCCGCGGCGGCCAGCAGCGAGAGGTCGGCGCGCGTCCGCTCAGGCATGCGGCCGGCAGGGTGGTTCATGGCGAAAACGTCACGTCCCAGAGATGGCCTTCTCCCGGCACGTACTGGCCGGTGCGGATGCGGGCGATCTGGTAGTCGGGCAGCGGCGCGACCGCGACGCACGTTCCGTCCGGCAGATTCCCGCGTTCCGAAAACGAAAAATCGAGGTTTTCGAAGGGCCACTGCAAGCGGCGCAGGGCCGACGGGAGATCGGCGAGATCCGCCGGGACGACGTGCAGGAAGAACCGCGCATCCACCTCTTTCGCCGTGCACGGCTGCCGGAAATAGGTCAACGCGCCTTCCGCGAGATAGAGGTCGAAGTTCGAGCGCGCCGCCGGCGCGCCGTAGGAGCCGGCCCGGATCGACTCGGCCACTCGTCGATACGCCGCGTCGGCCAATCGGGCTCCCGAAGGAGCCGTCAAATTCGGCCGGCTCGGCGCGACGATCCGGAATATGGCGCCATCTTCCAGGTCCGCAACCGGTTCCACGTCCGGCAACGCCGCCAGGTCGTCGTAGTCGTAGTCGTAATTCCGAAAGAGAAACGACAGGTCGAACAAGACCACGTAGGTCGATTCGGCCGGGTCTCTGTTGGCCAACTGATCCTTCACGGTCGCCAGCGACATCGCTATCGTACCGGCGCGGATATCGGTATGAAAATAGAGCGCCTGCGGGTCGCTCGACCACCAGCCGCCCGTAAGCCGATTGGCGTTCAGGTAACGGATGACGTCGGACTCGGTCCACTCCTTCGCCGTGTAGCCGGCGCCATCCTCCAGCCACTGCCTGATGTCGTAGTAATTCGCGCCGGCCTGCCAAATCAGCCACAGCGACATGACGACCGATACCACGACGGGAACGCTCCGGGCGCGTGCGTGCGCCATGATCCGGTCCAGTACCAGCGTCGCCGCTACCAGCAGCGGCGGAAACATCGGCAACAGGTACCTGCCGGGAAGAGTCGTGTCGCCGAGCGGCAGGAATATCGCCAGAAAGAGCGCGTACGCCGCGGTGAAGACGAGAGCAACGGTCAGTACGGTGCGGTGCGCCGGCAGGAAGCCGGGCCGGCTCCGCGCAAGCGCGTACCCGACGCCGATCGCCGGCAGGATCACTATTGCCGCATTCGCGGCGACCGCAGGTACGGTGGCGGCGCCCACGCCGACAGCGCCCCCGAGCGCGGCGTTCAGCAAGTGAGATCCGGTTTGCCCCAACAACCACAAGGCGAGCTCTCCGGTCAGGTTGTGGAGGCTGACGAGAGCGGAAAACCCGTCGGGAAGGTTGTTTCCGAAAACCGATCCTATGACGAATATGTTTCGTACCAGCCAGACGCCGAACAGCGCCGTCGAAGCGGCCGACCAGATCGCTGCGTCCCGGATCCGGGTACGAACTGCAGCGTCATTCCGCAAGAGGATGGTCAGCGCTCCGGCGCCGATCAGCGTCACCCCCAGGTAGCGGGTCAGGCTGGCGGCGGCCGCAGCGACCGCCGCCAGCAGGAGCGCCGACCGTTGCCCGGTGTTCAGAAACCGTTCCAGCAGCGAGAGCGAGACCACGACGAACAGGATGAAGACGATTTCGGTCCACGCGTGAGCCGCCGCGGGGGCCAACGCCGGAGACAGCACGCACGCGCAACCCGCCCACACGGCGAGCAGCGGCGCGCGGACGTGGCGTTGCAGCCAGGCGGTGACGGCGAAGACCGTCAACCCGAACGCGGCGGCGTTGACGGAGCCGGCCGCCGCCGCGGCGTCGACACCGAAGAGACGGACCGCGCCTAACAGCAGCGGGAAGAGCGGAGCGGCGCCCTGATACCGGGTCCCGTTCCATTCCAGGAGCCCGTTTCCGGCCACCAGATTGCGGGCGACCGACAGGTATGAACCGGAGTCCCAGGTCAGCCCCACGCCGAAGTTGGCTTCCCGCAGCAGGATGAGCAGCGCGCCGAGTACGCCGAGCGCGAGCGGCGCCCATCGGGCCAGGGCGGCCGCTGCCCCGGCGTGTTGCGGCGCGGCTCCGCCCACGTGGCGGCGGTCAGCGCTCGGAGCGCTTGCGGAAGACGGCGACGAAGCTCGAGCCGATGAGCGCCACCAGCGGCCCGTCAACGCCCCGCAACCGCATCCCCCACGGCGGAAAGATCGAGAACCACTCGACCAGCGCAAGTCCTGCGCGGTCCGCCGCCGCGCGCATCCGCGACGGCGCATGATGGACAAGGGCGAATTGGCGGGCCGGGGCGAGGACGCGCAACCCGAAGGCCGCGGCGCGATGGACCCACGCGGCGCGATTGGCCCATACGATTACCAGCCGCCCGCCGGCGCGCAGCACCCGCGCCGCTTCCCGCAGAACGCGTTCGACCACGTCGGCGCTGCACTGTTGGGCCATCTCGACCATCACCGCCGCCTCCGCGGTAGCGTCCGCCAACGGCAGATCGGACGCGTCGCCGCAGATCGCCTGCAGCCCGTTGCGGCCGGCCTGCCGGCACGCCGCCCGGTTCAGGTCCACGCCGATGACCCGGCGCCCGGCCTGGATCAACGGCAACGTCACCAGGCCGGAGCCGCAGCCGAGGTCCAGCACCGTGCCGGCGCCGCCGCCGACGGCGTGCAACACGAACGCTCGTTCGCGCTGAAACCAGCGTTCGGAGAGATAGCCCGATGCCCTGGCGCTGTTTTCGCCAAACCGCTGCCGCAGCGCGTCGTAATGGGCCTGACCATGATCGGTCTGTTCCATCTTGGACTTAAACTTACTCAATAATCCGCCAGATAGCGACACAGCCGCGGGCCAGCGCGGTCGGTCACGAAGTTCGGCAATGCCCGCCAGAGCCGCTGCGCTGCCCGGTAGCGGCGGTAGGGGTCGACCGGCTTGTCGGTCAGCCACATGACCGGTACCGGACTGGCGCCGTATTTGCGCTTGAACCAGTAGGGCCCGCTGCCGGCCGGAGAGCGCCCGAAGTCGAGGATATCCGCGCCCTCGTTCACGGCATGCTCCACCATGGTCCAATACATGAGGTAGGTGGGGTGGTCGGCAGAGAGATATGCTCCTCCCCATGGAATCCAGATGATCGGGCCATCGCGCAGCCACAGAAAGCTGGCCCGCAGAGCGCCGTCCATTCGGTTCCGAACCACCGTGATCCGCGCGTCCAGCTCCGTCATCAAAGCCTCGAACAACGCCGCGGGCGGCAGCGGCGCGCCATGCCGGCCATGAGCCAGGCGCAGCATGGCGCAAAATGCCTGCACCGCGGCCGCGCCGGTCTCTTCCGCCGCTGCCAGACCGGCCCTGCGGGCGCGCTGCACGTACTTGCGCGCCGTGCGATTGAGGCCCCGTTGCCACACCGCCTCTCGATCATGGCCAAAGGCGGCCAGGTCGACCCTGAGAACCGCGGGCGATCCCGGCGGCAGTTCCCCTTCCCTGCGCGGCGGCGCCAGCGCCCGAATGTTGAACCGACGCCCCGCCATCTCGCGCGCCAGCTCCTGCGCCTCGACCGGGTCCAGGTCGGAATAGCTCAGACCCGGCAGATAGGCGAACACCGGCTTTCCCATGAGTGCGGGAACCACGGCGAATCGACCGGCCCGCCGCCAGCGATAGACGCCGCAGGCTACCGACCGCCACGCGTCGACGAAGTCGGCGCTGTGCCTGACGGTCGATCGCGCGATTTCCGGCGCTTCGATCACGCGCCGCATCACCGGGCGAAGCGGAGGTTGGCCCTGGCGGCCAAGCCGGCGCGCCGGCCGGGCATCCGCAGGCAACTGCGGCCGACGACGGTGACGTGCATACCTAACAAATATACAATCGAAGGGTGACCGGTCTCAACAGACTGCCGACGCACCGGATGCGCTGGGCCAAGCCCTGGACCTGGGCCGTCGCCGCGGCGGTCAGCTTGGCGTTGTTTGGCGTGGTCGCCGCACGGCTCGATGCCGCTTCTCTGGCAGCGGTGGCACAGCAGCTTTCCTGGCCGCCGGTGGGGGCTGCGTTGGCGCTGCTGCTGGCGGGGCACCTGTTCAGTGCCCTGCGCACCCATCTGATCGCCGAGGACCACGTGTTCAGCACGGCCCTGCGGGTCAGCGCTTGGCACGCAATCTGGCTGATCGCGCTGCCGATGCGCCTGGGCGAAGTGGCGTGGCTGGTCAGCATGCGCAAGGCCTACGGCTGGAACGCGGCCACGGCAGTCGTCTGCGGCCTGGTGCAGCGGCTGCTGGACTTGGCGGTCATTGCCGCCCTTCTGCTGCTGGCGATGCCGGCCATCTTCATCCCGGGCCGGATCGAAGCGCCGCTGGCCGGCGCGCTGGCGGCGGCGGCCGGCGCGCTGGCGCTCATGGGAGCCGTGACCCTGCCGGTCTGGCTGCGCCTGACCGGCCGCCTGGTAATTGCGGCCGGCCGCCCCCGTGGCTGGCGCGCGCGCTTGCTGCGCCACCTGTGGCGCGGCCGGCGGTGGCTGGAAAGCGGCCGCCACCGGCGCATCGTGCGGCTCTGCCTGGTGCCTACGGCGTTGTCGTGGATGGCAATCTTCGGCGGCTACTGGCTGCTCTGCCGCGCCGTCGGCCTGGACGCGGCCTGGTCCGAGGTGCTGTTCGCGGCCGCCGGCGGCAATCTGATCACCGCCCTGCCGGTACAATCGATCGGCGGGTTCGGGCTGCTGGAGGCGGGCTTCACCGGCATCCTCGCCTGGTTGGGCTCACCTGCCGATACCGCCGCCGCGGCGGCGCTGACCATTCGCTTCGTCGGCTGGGTCGGCACCGGCCTGTTCTGGCTCCTCAGCCTGGTTGCGGGCCTGCGCGTATACCGCCGGTTGGCGCGGCAATCATGAGGTGGCGCAGCGGACGGGCCTTCGACGCCGCGGCGCACCGGATCGAGGCGCGGCGCGTGCCCCACAAGGTCGCCGCGCTGACCATCGACGTGGAGCACGACTACAACGGCGGCGGCAGCGAGGCGTTGAACCGGTTGCCCGATCTGCTGGCCGCGGTAGCGGGCATGGGGATGCCGTTGACGGCCTTCGTCGAAGGGCGCCTGTTCGTCGAACGCCCCGATCTTTGCACCTGCCTGATCGAGGCCGGGGCCGACCTGCACCTCCACTGCCATGACCACCGCCGGCCGGGCGACACCGCGGAGAGCCTCGAGGCGGGCATCGACGCGTTCGGGAGCTTCGTCGGCGCCGCGCCGCGCGGCTACCGCGCGCACACCTACGGCTTGACGGAAGATTTGTTCGACGCGCTGATGGCGGCCGGCTTCGCCTGGGATTCCTCCATCCTGCCGGGCATCGGCTTCGGCTGCCGGCCGGACGCCGTGTTTCGGCGCGGCGACTGGTTTCTGTTCGACGACTCGCTGGCTGAGTATCCGGTGGCGAGCTGGCGGTGGCGGGGCCGGGGCACGATCCCGTTCATCTGCTCCTACCGGCAGCTCCTGGGACCGTTCGGCGAATCGATGCTGGAGCGCGCCGCGGCCTTGCCCGATCTGGTGGTATACGACATGCACATGGTCGATCTGGTGCCGGACGGCCGCCTCGGCAAGTCGCCGCTGCCGCTGTGGTTGAAGGGCGCCCACGCGCTGGTTCGGCGGCGCCAGCGGGGATTCGGCGACCTGGCGGCGCTGGGCGAACGCCTGCGCCGTCAAGGCTATCGCTGGACCACGATGACGGCGTTGCATGAACGGTCGATGAACGGGGCCGGCCGCGGCGAGCCCGGCGCGGTCGGCCAGGGCTAGGAGGGCTGCACGAGATACGGTTCCTCGTTCGGCGGCAGCGAGATCGCGGCCGTCTCCGCGAACGCGGCGATGCGGGCGACCAAGCGGCCGTTCTGGGTGACCTCGAGCGGCGCTCCGAACCAGTCCGCCGGCCGCCTGAAGCGCAACGTCAGCGGCTGGTCGAACCGGTCATTGTCCAGGCCGTCGGCCAGCACGAACGCTATCCGGCGCGTCACTCCGTCCCGTTCGATCACCTGCAGGGCGGCCTCGGCGCGCTCCCGTTCCCGCAGGTAGAGCACGACGTCGTTCATCGGGGCGACCCAGAAATCGCGGGCGGCGATGGCGCGCACGTCCCCCTCGAAGTCTTCCCATTCGTAGAATCCCCAGCCCGCGCTGCCGATGTTGTGGTACACGGGTATGATCCATGCCGTCCTGGCGAGCGCCTGATCCAGGACCGGAACGAGCTCTGAAGTGTCGTTGATGCACCACTCGCACTCCCGGAAGCGGATGCTTTCCATGGTCAGGCCGGGCAGGAAGAACCAGTTTTCGGGGGTGGTGGCGGCGTCGGGGACGATGTACGGGGTCTGACCCATCGCCGGAAACGAGAGCCGGCCGGCCAGAAAGCCGGCGTCGGCCAGCGCCTGTTGGGTTTCCGCTTCGCCGCCGGCCCCGCGCGGATAGGCGTAGGCCACCGGCTCCAGCCCCAGGTCCTCCATCACCTCGAAGCAGAGCCGGAACGAATCGTAGGCCTGAGCGTAGGTGAGGGCGTCGTGATCGACGTGCCAGTGCCCGTGTCCGAAGAAGCCGAACCCGTGGGCGGTGAGCGACAGGCTGTGCTCGATCGCGGCGTCGGTCATCGGTCGGTACAGGTCGCCGGGAACGACGTCCGGGACCAGCTCGGTCAAGTCGTGCTCGACCCAATCGGGCACCTGGTCGAGGTAACGCTGGGTGACTATCTCGTAGTCCAGCACCAGCCCCTCATCCAGTACCAGCTTGTCGATCCGGTTGGGCGCCCTGGACACGCCGTCATAGGTGATGGAGATCGCCGCGGCATGGTCGTCGAACCACTTCGCGATGGTGAGTTCGGGAGGCGCGGGAGGCGGCCGGCTGGCGGTGAACTCCGCGGCCCACAGCGGCTCGCCGCCGGCGGCGGCCTGCTGGCCGGTGCGGATGCCGGCGATTTCATAGGCGGGAAGCGGAACCACGGCCCGGCACCTTCCGTCGGCCGCCACGCCGTAGTCGCGGAAGTCGAACTCCAGATGGTCGAAGCCCTCGGCCGCGGCCGGGCGGAGGCGCAGGAAGAACTGCGCCCGGACATCTTCGGCGGCGCACGGCTCCTTGAGGTAGACCAGCGTGTTTCCGCGCCAGTGGACGGCGAAGTCGCGGCGCGCCCGCGGTTCGGTCAGCGTTACGTTCCAGAGTTGCCCGTCGCGCGGCGTAAACTGGCCGGTCGCAAGGTAGGCGATGCGGTAGTCGGGAAGATCGCGGATCGCCACGCAGCGACCGCGGTAGTGGAACCCGTGGCGGTCGAAGTCGAAGTCCAGGTTGTGAAACGCCCACGAGTGTAAGGGGAGATCGTTGTGGTTGACCGGGTGGACGTGGAGGAAGAACCGCGCCGCGGCGTCAGCGTCCCCACACCCGCTCTTGAAGTAGATCAGCCGGTTGGCGGCGGCGTCCAGGTAGACCGTGAACCCGGATTGAACGCCGATGCCGGCATCCTGCAGCAGGGGGCGCATGAAGCCGTCCGCTTCCGGCGTCCCGTCCGGCGCCCCGCTTCGCAGGATGACGCCGTCGTCCACGGCGGCCGCGACCTCCATTCCCGGCGTTCGTATCAATGTCTCCAGGTCGTAGCCGTGCCGTCCCGAGTCCTGGTAGAACCAGACGACGTAGTGCTCCCGGCCGGCGGCTCCTTCTGCGGCAAGCCGAGCCCGCGTCGGGGAGAGCTCCCGCGGAAGCTGATGCGGACCGGTATCCGCCGCCGTCGTCAGCAGGTAGAGCGCGGCGCCGTCGGTGCCGAGGAGCGGGGCCGCGGGCGTGCCGCCGGCGGCGTTCAGGTAGCGCATTACGGCGGACTCCGACCAGCGCCGCGAGGCGTAGCCGCCGCCGTTCGCGAGCCACTGGTTCACGTGTTCGGTAGTCGCTCCCACCTGCGGCGCGAACCATGTCGAGAACAGCAGCGCGGCGGCGAGCCGCCGCCTCACCAGCCCGCGCCGCTCCGGCCGAAGGGCGGCGATCAACCGGTCCAGGACGACCGCTGCCGTAACCAGCAACGGCGGGAACAGCGGCGCCAGGTGCCTGAGCTCCAGCGCGGCGTCGGCGGCGGGAAGGGCTAGCAGCAGATACAGCGCGTACGCCGCCGCGAACACGAGGGCCATGGCCGCGGCGTGAGGTGCCGGCAGGAGTTGGGAACGGGCCCGCGCGAGCAGGTACCCGGCGCCGGCCGCCGGTACCAGCAGAACCGCAATCCGCAACCCGAGCACGGCCGCGCGGGGATATCCCGCGGCGCCGGCGCCCGCGATTCCCCGGGCCAGCCGGTCCAGCAGGCCGAGCCCGGCGCCTCCGATGAGCCAGCGGACGAGTTCGCTGGTGGCGGTGTGGAGACTCGGCAGCGGCAGGAATCCGCCGGAACCGGCCGTTGCCAGTGACGCGCCGCTCACCACGACGCTGCTCACCAGCCATGCCCCGACCGGCGCCGCCGCTACGCCGCTCCAGACCGCGGCGTGCGCCAGCCGGCTCCGCACCGCGGCGGTTCTCGGCAGCAGCAGGAGCAGCGCCCCGCTGCCGATCAGCGCCACCCCGGCGTAGTGCGTCAGGCAAGCGGCGGCCGCCGCCGCCGCCGCCAGGAGGAGCGACGACCGCCGTCCGGTGCGCAGAAAGCGGTCCAGCGTGGCCAGCGCCGCGACGGCGAACAGGATGAACGGGATCTCGGGCCATGCGTACACCGCGACGTCGACCAGCGAGGTCGACAGGACGCAGGCGCAGGCCGCCCAGACGGCCAGCAGCCGGGATCGGACGCGGCTGCGCACCCATGTGGCCACGGCGTATACCGTCAGACCGAAGGCGGCGGCATTGACGTATCCCGCCGCCGTGACCGCGTCCGCTCCGAACAGGCCGGCGCCCGCCAGGGTCAGCGGGAAGAGCGGCGCCGCGACTCGATACGAGGCGCCCAGAAAGGTGACCAGCCCGTTGCCGTCCAGCAGGTTGCGCGCGACCGACACGTACAACGCCGAGTCGGCCGTCAGCCCCGGCCCGTAGGCGGCCTCCCGCAGCAGCACCAGCAGCGCGCCGACCCCGCCGAGCGCCGCCAGCAACATCGGCAACCCGTCCAGCCGGGCTGCCCGGCGAACGGCGCCGCTGCGCGCCAGAGCGCGCCGGGCGGCGTTCGCGGCGTTCGCGGCGCGGCTGCGCGCCAGAGCGCGCCGGGCGGCGTTCGCGGCGTTCGCGGCGCGCCGGGCCAAGCCGGTCTCCAGGACGGCCGCGAGCGCGGCGCACAGCGGCAGCGCGTACGGCACGAACAGGTATCGCCCGCGGCGGTAGATCAGGTCGTCGGGCACCAGCAGCTGCACGGAGGCAAGCGCCATGAGCGCCGCGATCCACCCCATGGCGCGCAGCGGCGCCGGGCGGCCGCTGCGCGCCTGCAGGGCCGCGGCCCAGGCGGCCGCGGCGCACGCCAGGGCCGCGGCCCCGGTCAGGATACTGCCGGCCGGCGCGCTTCCCAACCCGACCTGCCAGTACGGCTCGAGAACGCCTGCGGTATCAAGGAGTCGATCACGAGTCTGCCGGCCGACGGTCAGGTCCAGGACGAAGAGCCACCTGCTGGTCAAGATCCGCCACGTCAGTCCATCCTGCGGTGCCCCTTCGCACGCTGCCCGCCACGCGAACCAGTCGGGAACGAGACACGCCTCGAGCGCCATCTTGGCCGCCTGACCCAAGGCGTACGCGGCTGCGAATCCGGCGACGCAGAGCCCGATGCACCCGCCGGCGAGCCGCGCCCTGCGGGCCGGTTCGCCTTGGTGGCCGTACCCGAAGTAGACCAGCATGCCGATGAGCGTGAACAGCGGGATGGTGATCGCGTCGCCCAGCGACAGGTAGGCCGCCACCATGCCGGCGGCGAAGCAGACCAGCCGCGTCAGCCGCAGGCGCGTCTCCGGCGGGATCCCCGCCGGCAGCCGCGCGCGCATGACGACGACCAGCGCGACGGCCGCCCAGACCGTCCAAGCGTACGGCATGCCGTTGGGTGCGCCGGAGAACCAGCGGATGCCGGAGAACAGGCCGCCGAAGAGGATCAGCGGCGCCAGGATGACCAGCGTGCGGGGCGCGAGCAGCAGCAGCGCGGCCGCCAGCGCGATCCAACCGGCGTACGCGGCATACCGTATCAGCATGCGGATGTCTCGCACGGAAAAGGTGCGCAGCAAGATGGCATAGAGCGCCTTGCTTCCCCACCAGTATTGCGGCGATGAGAATTCCTCGTCGACGCGCATCCCGTTTACGGCGTCCGCCAGCTCGTCGCAGTAATCGTAGTAGTAGCCGGTTCCCGGCACCAGCACCTTCGGCAGCACCGCGTCAAGCAGAGCGTTGCCGCCGGTCTCCTGCGGCAGGAACGCCCCGGCCAGGACCATCGCCGACAGCTTGCAGTGCTCGAACGGAGTCTTGAATCCCGCGGCGATGCCCGCGTCGGGCCGTTCCGCCTCGAAATCCGCCGCGAACCGCTGCGCCGCGGTGCGGTAGTGAATCTGATTGCCGAGGTGGTGCAGGAATATGAACAGCGCGGTGCCGGCCAGCGCGGCCGCGGCGTAGACCGCGACCGCCCGCAGGCGCCGCCGCCGGGGGGGCATCCCAGCCTCGGCCGCCGCCGCCCCGGTCACGCCGCCGGCCACGCGGCGGCCGCGCCGCGCCGGCCGGCGCGGCCGGTTGCATCGAGCGCGGCTCGTTTGTACTCTGCCGGTCCTGTCCCCCGCAGCGAACCCGGCATGTCCGATACGTCACACCCAGCGCGCGCGCAGTACAACCTGACGATCCTGATTCTATGCCGCAACGAGGAGGGAGCTATCGCCCACTGCGTCGGCGAAGCGCGCGGATTCCTGGAACGAAACGCCATCGACGGCGAGGTCGTGGTGGTGGACAACGGCAGCCGCGACCGCTCGGCGGAGCTGGCCGGAGAGGCCGGCGCACGCGTGGTGGCAGAACCTAGCGCCGGTTACGGCAACGCCATCAACGCCGGCATCGAAGCCGCTCGCGGGCAGTTCATCATCTTGGGAGACGGCGACGGCGAACATGATCTGGGAGCGCTGGAAGCATACTACGAAAAGCTGCGCGGCGGCTACGACTTCGTGTTCGGGAACCGGTTCGCGCAAGGCGTCCACGCCTCGGGCCGGCTGCGCAACGCCGGCACCGCGGTGTTGTCCGGCGTCGGCAAGCTGCTGTTCCGATCACCGGTCAGCGACTTCAACTGCGGCCTGCGGGGGTTCAAGGCGTCCAGCGCCCGTTCCCTCGGGCTGCGCTGCTCCGGGATGGAGGCCGCCAGCGAGATGATCGTCAAGGCGGTGCAGGCGGACATGCGCATCGCCGAAGTGCCGGTGGTGCAGCGCAGCGCGCTCGATCCGGAGCGCGCCTCGCACCTGCGGGTGTGGAGCGACGGCTGGCGTCATCTGCGGCTCCTGTTGATGCTGTCGCCGCGCTGGCTGTACCTCTATCCGGGGTGTCTGCTGCTGGCGGCCGGAGCGCTGGCGATACTCGTCCCCATTCTGGACCCCGTCGAAGCGGGCGGCGACTACGGATCGCACACCATGCTGTTCGGTTCCGCCTTCGTGGTGTGCGGCGTCCAGCTCGTCATCTTCTCGCTGCTGGCACACCTCTTCTGCGAGAACATCGGCCTGGCGGCCGGGCGCTGGTCGGCGCGCCTGAGAAGTGGCCGCGTCCTCGACGGCAGCCTGGCGGCCGGCCTGCTGATGGTGCTGCTCGGAGCGGCGGGAAGCATCTGGAGCCTGTACGTATGGGCGAGGACCAGTGGGCCGGACCTCGAGACGCGGATGCGAGTCGCGATTTCCTCCGTTACCGTGCTGATCTGCGGCGTGCAACTGATCTTCTCGGCGTTCTTCTTCGCGCTGCTGGCAACCCAGGGGACCATGCGCGACCGGAGCTAGCGACCGCCGGGTCACCCCGCGCTTGTCACTTTTCCGGCTGCGCCTGCGCGCGCGGCGTCGCCATGATCTCGCGCGGCTCACCCGGTCCGGCGGCGTTGCGGGCTCGCACCTGGATCCGGTAGAGCACGCCGTTGGACAGGCCGGGCAGCGTCTGGCTGGTGGTCAGGTAGGTGCTGTCGGCGACGGTTCTCCAGCTCCGCCAGTCGGCGTCGCCGGGGCCGCGCAGCCGGAACTCGTAGGCGGTGATGCCGGCGTCGCCCGGATCCTCCCAGGCGAGGTCGATGCGGTGGTCGCCGGCCAGCGCCGTCAGACCGGCCGGCGCCGCGGGGGGCGCGCCGGTAGGCGCCGGCGGGCGCGGCGTCGCCGAGGTACCGCTCGGCGGGCTGGCGCCGGCGGCGTTGCGGGCGCGTACCTGGATCTGATAGAGCGCGCCGTTGGACAGGCCGCGCCGCAGCGTGTGCCTGGTCGTCGCGTGCGTACTGCCGGGGACGGCTTGCCAGCGTGGCCAGTCGGATTCGCCCGCGCGGCGAAACCGGAACTCGTAGGAGGCGATGCCGGCGTCACCGGGATCGTTCCAGCCGATGCTGATGCTGCCGTCGCCCGCCCGCGCCGTCAAACCGGCCGGCGCGGCCGGCGCCAGCGGGCGCGGCGTCGCCGAGGTCGGGCTCGGCTCACCCGGTCCGGCGGCGTTGAGGGCGCGCACCTGGATCTGATAGAGCACGCCGGCAGTCAAGTTTGGCAGCGTATGGCTGGTCGTGCCGTGCGAGCTGTTGGCGAGCGGTCTCCAGGGCCGCCATTCGGCGTCGCCGGGGGCGCGCAACCGCACCTCGTAGGAGGCGATGTCGGCGTCGCGCGGGTCGTCCCAGCGGAGGTTGATGCTGCGGTCTCCGGGCAGCGCCATCAAACCGGCCGGCGCGGCGGGCGGCATGCTCGGTTGCGGCAGTTCCGTAGCGCAGCTTGCCAGCGCAATCACTACTCCGAACGCACTCAGGCGCTTGCTCATTCCGCTTGTCACAGGATTCCCTCCGTGTTCCTCTGGCGCAGATAATGTACGGTGCGGGCGACTCCTTCGGCGAGCGCGACCGCGGGCCGCCAGCCGAGCAGGTCGGCGGCCCGCGATACGTCGAGCCAGCTCTCGCGCACTTCACCGGGCCGCGCCGGTCCGGCGGCCGCTGTGAGGTCGGAGCCGCACGCGGAGCGAATCAATCGAAACAGGTCGCCCGTGTGGACCGGGTTCCCCCCCGAGATGTTGAACGGCCCGGCGGCGCTGCTCTCCAGGGCGCGCAAGTTGGCCTGCGCTACGTCATCCACGTGCACGTAGTCGCGGGTCATCCCCGCGGGCTGATCGGGGAAGGCATAGATGGTCGGCCGTTCACCGCGCAGCAGCTTCTCGCTGAAGATGGCGACTACGCCGGCCTCGCCGTGTGGATCCTGGCGCGCGCCGTACACGTTGCCGTAGCGCAGCGCGACCGAATCGAGACCATGCTCCCGCCGGTAGAACTCCAGGTAGCGCTCGCCGGTCATCTTGTGGATGCCATAGAGAGACCGCGGCCGCAACGGCGCGTCCTCGGGAGTCGGCCGCGCCGCGGCGTCGCCGTAGACGGCGCCGCCGCTGGAGGAGAACAGGAAGCGGCCGACCTCGTGCTCCACGCAGCTTTGCAGGGTGGCGAGCAATCCCAGGCAATTTACGCGGGCGTCGAGCTGCGGATCGCGCGCCGAGACGGCGATGCTCGTCTGGGCAGCGTGATGGCTGACCAGGTGCGGACGCTCCTTGGCGAGGATCGCGGAAAACTCCGGGCCGCCGGCGTCCGCTACGTGGAGCCGGGCGCCGCGCGGCACCTGTTCCGCTCGTCCGCTGCGCAAGTTGTCCACGACCGCCACTTCGTGGCCGGCGGCGAGGAAGAGCTCCGCCACGTGCGAGCCGATGAAGCCGGCCCCGCCGGTAATCAGAGTCTTCATTCGCTGCCGCCCGCCTCACTTGGTGTGCGAGGTGGACCGATTCGGCGTTGCCGAAGTCTGGCTCGGCTCACTCGGTCCGGCGGCGTTGCGGGCGCGCACCTGGATCTGGTAGAGCACGCCGTTGGTCAGGCCGGGCAGGAGGTGGCCGGTCGTGGTGTGCGTGCTGCCGTCGATGGCCCGCCAGCGCCGCCAGTCGGCGTCGCGCGGGGCGCGCAGCCGGAACTCGTAGGAGGCGATGCCGGCGTCGCCCGGGTCGTCCCAGCCGAGGCTGATGCTCAGGTCACCGGGCCGCGCCGTCAGACCGGTGGGCGCCTCAGGCGGCGCGCCGCGGGGGGCCGGCGGACGCGGCGTCGCCGAAATCTCGCCGGGCGCGCCGGCCCCGGCGGCGTTGCGGGCGCGCACCTGGATCTGGTAGAGCACGCCGTTGGCCAAGCCGCGCAGCAGGGTATAGCCGGTGGTGTCGTGAGAACTGCCGGCGATCGGCCTCCAGTCGGGCCAGTAGGCGTCCTGGGCGGGGCGGATGCGATACTCGTAGGAGGCGATGCCGGGGTCGCCCGGATCGTTCCAACTGAGGCTGATGCTGCGGTCTCCGGTCAGCGCCGCCAGCGCGCCCGGCGCTGCCGGCAGCAGCGGGCGCGGCGTGGCGGAGGTCTCGCCGGGCGCGCCGGGGCCGGCGGCGTTGCGGGCGCGTATCTGGATCTGGTAGAGCACGCCGTTGGCCAGGCCGCGCAGCAGGGTATAGCCGATGGTGTCGTAGGAACTGCCGGCGATCGGCCTCCAGTCGGGCCAGTCGGCGTGCTGCGCGGGGCGGATGCGGTACTCGTAGGAGGCGATGCCGGGGTCGCCGGGATCGTTCCAGTCGAGGCTGATGCTGCGGTCGCCCGGCAGCGAGGTGAGGCCGCTCGGCGCCGCCGGAGGCGGTGGGAGCGGCGTTGCGGAGGTCTCGCCGGGGGCGCCGGGGCCGGCGGCGCTGCGGGCGCGTATCTGGATCTGGTAGAGCAGGCCGTTGGCGAGGCCGCGCAGGAGCGTAAAGCCGGTGGTCGCGTGGGAGCTGCCGGCGATCGCGTTCCAGTCGGGCCAGTCGGCGTGCTGCGCGGGGCGGATGCGGTACTCGTAGGAGGCGATGGCGGGATCGCCGGGGTCGTTCCAGTCGAGGCTGATGCTGCGGTCGCCCGGCAGCGCGGTAAGGCCGCTCGGCGCGTCCGGCGGCGGCGAGAGCGGCGTTGCGGAGATCTCGCTGGCCGCCCCGGTGCCGGCGGCGTTCAGGGCGCGTACCTGGATCCGGTAGGCAACGCCGGCAGTCAGGCCGGGCAGGGTGTGGCTGGTAGTCGCGTGGGTACTGCCGGCGGCGATCTTCCAGTCCCGCCAATCGGCGTCGCGGGGAGCGCGCAGGCGCACTTCGTAGGAGACGATGCCGGCGTCGTGCGGGTCGTCCCAGTCGAGGTCGATGCTGCGGTCGCCCGGTTGCGCCGTCAGACCGCCCGGCGCCGCCGGTGCCAGCGGCAGCGGCGTTGCGGAGGTTTCGCTCGGCGGGCTGACGCCGGCCGCGCTGCGCGCGCGCACCTGGATCCGGTAGGGCACGCCGGGGGTCAGACCGGGCAGCGCGTGGCTGGTAGTCGCGCCGGTACTGCCGGCGACGACCTTCCAGCTCCGCCAGTCGGCGTCGCGGGGAGCGCGCAGGCGCACTTCGTAGGAGACGATGCCGGCGTCGTGCGGGTCGTCCCAGTCGAGGTCGATGCTGCGGTCGCCCGGTCGCGCCGTCAGGCCGCCCGGCGCCGCCGGCGGCGAGGCTTCCGGCGCCGCTTCCGGCAGCTCGGACGGCGCTTCCGGCGCCGCCGGCCCCGGCGCGCCTGCCGCCGGCGAAACGCAGCTCGCCGCGCCAAGTACCACCGCCGCCACTGCCAAGGTTCCTGCCAATGGCATTACCAGTCGTTTGATCATTCCGCTTGTCATTCGAGAGCCCTCCGACCGTCGTTCCACGCCGCGGCCCGCCGCATGAACACCGCCGCGTCCGCGCGCCACTCCGGATACCCGATCCTGCGCTGGTCGGTGAGCCAGTCGATCCGTTCGTTCAGACAGGAGACCAGCTCGGCGTCGTCCGCGGAGAGCGCCATGCCGCCCCATTCCACGCGCTCGTCCAGCGCCGCCACCGCCAGCTCTCCGCCGGAGGCGTGGGCCGCGTCGCTGTTGCCGATTTCCCCGCGCGCGATCGCGTCCACTTCGCCGCCGCGCAGAGCAGCGATCAGTTCCGCTTCGCCGAGGTGGTCGCCGAGATAGACGATGCGCGGCGCCGCGGCGGAATGCGGATGCAGGCGCAGTCTCTTGGCGAGCCGCGGCGACTCACCGGCCGCGGAGATGAAGAAGGCGCCGCTGCCGTCCGCCGTTACGGTGCCGCCCGGCGTCTCGACCCGCACGCCCGCGGCCAGCACGCCCTCTTCATCGGCCAACCCGGTCAACTGCAGCAGGCGGGCCTCGCCGGTGGTGTTGGCGAGGACGCCGACGGCGTGTTCACCGGTCAGCGCGGAGTAGTCGGAGAAGCGGGCGGCGTCGGCGGCGCGCACCAGCAGGCTTTGCCGGAAGGCGACGTAACCGGTCGAGAAGGTGATGACCCCGGAGCCGTCGGCGGCGCGGGTGCGTGACTCGAGGATGGTGATGCCGCCGCTGACCAAGTCGTAGTCCGGGCCGGCGGGCCGCAGCCAGATGTCGTCCCAGGGCGCGATGCCGCGCCGGGAGAACGACAATCCCGTGTCCCGCATCGCTGCGATGGCGGTAAGGAGATCGGACTCGTAGCCGAGATGGGTGTCGAAGCCCGACGATTCGGGAGCTTCGCCGGCGCTGTAGCTGATCGGCGCGAAGTAGGCGTAGAAGCCGACCCGCAGCTCGCGCCCGCCGTCCGCGCAGACCTGCGGCGAACTGCGCGCAACGCCGTCCGCGGCGCGCGGCGCGAATGACGAACAGGAGGCCAGGCACAGCGCCAGTCCGACCCCGGCTGCCCGCCGCCAACTCCTCTTGATGGCCACGGCCCCGAACCTACCGGAGAAGTGGCACGCAGTGCAACCAACCGGCGCCCGGCCGGACCCACCGGACCGGCCCGCGAAGCCGCCACTCGGAGCGCCGCCGCGCGCCGGCGCGTTCTCATCTTGATTGTCGCTGCCGGACACCTGCGATAGGGTGAGCGTCGTCCGATGACCGGCTCCGCAGTCAGGATCCTGTGCCTCCTGCCGTCGCTTGCGGATGCCCACAACGCGGTGCGAGTCAGCATGCTGCAGCGCAGCGGCTTCGCGGTCGAGGCGCTCGGCTTCGAACGCTACGGCCCCGCCGCCCGTATGCTCGACTGCCGCGCCGAGTCGTTGGGGCGGGTCGAACATAGACGCTACCTCCGGCGCGGCCTCAGACTCCTGCGCTGCCTGTCGCGGGTGCGCGACGCCATGCAACGAAACCACCTCGTCTACGCGTTTGGCGCCGACCTGCCGCTGCTGGCGCTGGCGGCCGGCGTGGGCCTGAAGGTCCCGGTGGTCGCCGAACTCGCCGACATCAGGGACCTGCAGGTGGCCGCCAGCCTGCGGGGCAGACTGTTTCGCGCCCTGGACAAGCAGGCGACGGACGCCTGCGCGCTCCTGATCGTCACCTCGGCGCACTATCTGGCGTACTACCGCGGCTGGTTGCGGACGGCAACGCCGGCCATCGTCGTGGAAAACAAGGTGGAGCCGGCGTTCGCCGCCACCGTCACCGCGGCCTCCTGCGCGGCGCCGGCGCGCCCGTTGCGGCTCGGTTACTTCGGCATCTTGAAAGATGAATGGTCGCTCGCGCTGATCGAGGCCCTGGCGCGGTCGGCGCCCGAGGAGTTCGCGTTCCTGCTGGCCGGTATCCCGGGCCGTTTCGTCGACTCCTTTCACCAACGGGTGCGGCGCATCGCCAACCTCGATTACCGGGGCGAATACCGGCATCCTGACGATCTGCCAACGTTGTTTGGAGACGCTGACCTGATATTGGCCTGCTATCCGCCTGCAGTCCCGCATGGCTGGTCGCGGTCGAACCGATATTACGACGCCTGCCTGTTCCGCAAACCGCTGATCGTCCGGGCCGGCACCGGTGACGCCGAGGCCGTGCGGCGGCGCGACGTCGGGTTCGTCATCGCCGCGACCGGCGTGGAGGAGGCGGCCGCCGAGCTGCGCGGCATTACCGCCGCGGACTGGGAACGATGGCGCGCCAATATGTCGAAGTTGCCGGCCGCGGAGTACGTCCATGCCAAACGCGGGCCGGACGAGCTGCGGCAGTCACTGGCGGCGCTCGCCGGACGCACGGAACCGGATGCGGCCCCGCCGGCGTGACGGCAGGAGGCGGGTCTTCAAGTGGGACAAGGCGTATCCGCCGAAGAACCACAACGACTTGCCGACCGGGAAGCGCTCCACGCTGCGCAGGAGCTTCCAGGTGTAGGCGGCGGCAACGACCTTGTTGGCGGAGAGGGAATCGCGGTGCAGGCGGTACGTGACCAGAATCTCGTTGACCCCGATGGCGGTCCTCGACCCGTCGCGCAACAGTTCCAGCCAGTAGCCGTGATCATGGCGGCGTTTGAGCAGCGGCATCCGCACCGTGCCGCAGGTCGCGCGCCGTACCAGTGAGGTCGAGCAGCCGATGATGCAACGATGGATCATCGTATGGTAATCTATCCTGTCGGGTACGGAGACGATCGCGCTTCGCAGTCCGCATTCGCGCACGCGCTCGTAGGCCGTGTATACGATGTCCGCCTGACAGCGTTCCAATGCAGCTATCTGCTTCGCAGTCTTCTCGGGATACCAGATGTCGTCGCTGTCGATGAACGCGATCAATTTACCGCGCGCGTCGTCCAGCCCCCGGTTGCGCGCGCTGGCGGCGCCTCGATTGGTCGCCTGCGCAATGAGGCGGATGCGAGGGTCGCGCCGCTGGTAGTCCGCGGCGATAGTCACAGTGGCGTCCGTCGAGGCATCATCGACGATGATCATCTCCCAGTCTTTCACGGTCTGCGAGATGACGGAGTCGATCGATTCGGCAATGAAGCGCTCAGCGTTGAAGCTGGGCATGATCACGGAAACGAGGGGACCGGACATGGATCGAAGCGAGTATAGCATGCCTCATCGCAAGATGAGCGCGGCGCGCCGCGGGTAACGACGTGGCTCGGATAGCGCTGGTCGGCGGGTCGGGGTTCATCGGCCGGAGCCTGGCGAGTGCGCTGCGGCAGGCGGGCCACGAAGTCACCAGCGTCGATCTGGCGCAGGCCCCCGACGGCACGGCGTTTCGCCGGGCCGACGTGCAAGACGGGGCCGGCCTGACCGCGGCGTTGGAGGGGGCTGAGGTCGTCTACAACCTGGCGGCGGTGCACCGCGACGACGTCAAGCCGGTGACCCGCTATGACGAGGTCAACGCCGGCGGCGCCGCCAACGTGTGCGGCGCCTGCCGGCGCCTGGGGATCGACCGGCTCATCTTTACCAGTACGGCCGCGGTCTACGGCGTCGCCGCGCCGCCGGAGGTGACGGAGCAGCATGCGCCGGCGCCCTTCAATGCGTACGGCTGGTCGAAGCTGCGCGCCGAGCAACTGCACCGCGACTGGCAAGCCGAGGCACCCAAGGCGCGGTCGCTGGCGATCGTCCGCCCGACCGCCGTGTTCGGCGAAGGGAACCGCGGCAACGTGTACCAGCTCGTGCACCAGCTCGACGCCGGACGCTTCCTGATGGTCGGCAACGGCCGCAATCGCAAGTCGATCGCCTACGTCGGCAACGTGAGCGCGTTCCTGGCCGCGGCCTTGGACTGCGGGCCCGGCTCCCACCTGTTCAACTACGTGGACAAGCCCGACCTCTCGACGCGGGAACTGGTGGAGACGATACTGCAGGCGCTGGGCCGGGAACCGCGCGTCGGGCTCCGCGTCCCGTTCGCGGTTGGCTACTTCGGCGGGCTCATCTGCGATCTGGCGGCCGCGCTGACCGGCGCCGCGCTGCCGGTCAGCGCGGTTCGGATCCGGAAGTTCTGCAGCACTACCACGTTCTCGGGGGCGCGAGTACAGGCGACCGGATTCCGGCCGCCCTACTCACTGCAGGAGGGTCTGCTGAAGACGATCCGGCATGAAGTGAAGTCCCCCCACGACCCCGGCCCGGGGGGGGGGGGGGGGGGGGGGTAGAACTAGAAGAGGTAGCGGAGGCCCAGCTCCCCGTTGTGGATCAACGCCAACTTCAGCTTCGTCTTCGAGGTAGGTAGCTCGGTCTCGGTGGTGCCGGTCAAACGGTAGCCGAGCGTGACGACCAGGTCGTCGGTCACGGCGTACCCGATGCCGGCGTCCCCCTGAAACCCGAACGCCCAGGCAGACTCTGATTTCGTAACTTTCGGCTCAAGTGGCGTCAGGCGGGTCACTGCCGCGTCCGCCAAGGTGAGCGTGATATTCGACGCGCCCCCGGCGATGCCCAGGTAGGGCAGCAACGGCGTACCGGTGTCGATGTCGTAGTGAATGCCGAGACCCAGGTCCAGCGAGCTGACGGCGCTGCCGGCCCAGTCTAAATCATCCAGACCCTTATTGGTTACACTGTCGGCTTTCTCGTCGTTTTTGCCGATCTTCGTGATCGTCACCTCGGTGATCGGGGTCCGGCGGTAGGCGCCGTAGACCTCCGGGCGGAACCCGCTGATGGCGTAGCCGACGCCGATCTGGGCGCCCAGGAAGCCGAAGCCGGTATCGATATTGGCGATGAATTTCTCCGTCTCCGAGCCTTGGGGGATCGGGCCGGCCAGCTCCCGCTGGGCGGAGAACGCTACGTCCCAGTTCAAGCTGGCGTAGAACGATCCGGCGCTGAACATGCCGTGGTTGTCGGCAGCCAGGGTGGCCAGCGGAGCTGACACCAGAAGGGCGCAAAGCGCGAAGCGCAAGCGGCGGTGAGTCATAGTGTCTGAAATATCGACATGCCGCGGCGCGGTGTCAAGATCTCCGCCGGCGCGGCGCTTCGCGGATCACTCGGTTTGCGCCGCGCCGCGGGAGCGCGCCGGCGCCCGTTCCATGGCCTCGACGAAGCGGTCGAACAGGTGGCGGGCGTCGTGCGGCCCCGGCGCGGCTTCCGGGTGGTACTGGATCGCGAACAGCGGCCGCGCGCGATGCTCCAGCCCCTCGATGGTGCCGTCGTTGAGGTTGACGTGGGTAACGCGCAACTCCGGCGGCAGGGACTCGGCGGCGACCGCGTAGCCGTGGTTCTGACTGGTGATGGAGACCACGCCGGTGCGCTCCTCGCGCACCGGATGGTTGGCGCCGTGGTGGCCGAACTTGAGCTTGAAGATATCCGCCCCCAGAGCCAGCGCCATGATCTGCAGGCCGAGACAGATCCCGAACACCGGCCGGTCGCGGTGGCCGGCGAGCAGCTCGCGCACGGTATCCGCCAGGTAGGGCGCCTGCTCCGGGTCGCCGGGGCCATTGGAGAGGAACAGGCCGTCCGGTTCCAGCGCGGCGATCTGCGGCGCGCTCGCGGTGGCCGGAACCACCGTGACGCGGCAGCCGCGCGCCGCCAAATTGCGCATGATGTTGCGCTTGGCGCCGGCGTCGATGGCCACCACGTGATGGCCGCCCGCGCCCGGCGCCGGTCCGGCCGGCAGGGGCAGCGGGGCGATGGCCGCCGGCGCCACTTCCCGCACCAGGTCGAGATCGCCCAGCTTCGGCGCCCGCCGCGCCTTGGCGGTGAGCGAGGCGGCGGCGAGATCGGTGGTGGAGATCACCCCGGTCTTGGCGCCGTGCAACCGCAGGTGGCGGGTAAGGGCGCGGGTGTCCACCTCGTCGATGGCGACGATGCCGTGCGCCCGCAGGTAACTGCCCAGATCGCCGGTGGCGCGCCAGTTGGAGTGGCGGGCGGCCAGCTCGCGCACGATCAGCCCGCGGGTCCAGGGTTGGCGCGACTCCGGGTCCTCGTCGTTGACCCCGTAGTTGCCGATCAGCGGATAGGTCAGACACACGAGCTGCCCGGCGTAGGAGGGATCGGTGAGGATTTCCTGGTAGCCGGTCATGGCGGTGTTGAACACCACCTCGCCGGTTGCCTCGCCGGACGCGCCCACCGCGCGGCCGCGGAACACGACGCCATCTTCCAGCGCCAGCAGCGCGGGCCGGCCGCTCACGCCGGCTCCTCCCGGCCGGGCGCGGGCGGCGCGGGATGCGGCGGCTGGATGCGGCAATCGCGCAGGCGGATGCGCCCGCCCACCAGGCAGTCGGTGGCGCGCCCGATCATGCGCCGCCCCCAGAACGGCGAGTTGCGCGCCTTCGACTGCGCCGCGGCCGCGTCGTAGACCCAGGTACGGTCCGGATCGACTATCGTGACGTCGGCTACCGCCCCCACGCGCAGGCTGCCGCGCTCGACGCCGATCAACCGCGCCGGATTGACCGCCAGTACCCGCACCAACTGTTCCAGGCTGATGACCCGGTCGCGCACCAGCGCCAGCATCAGGGGCAGCATCGTCTCCACCCCGGTGATTCCGTTCGGAGCGTGATCGAACTCCACCGCCTTCTCGTAATCGGCATGCGGCGCATGATCGCTGCCCACCAGGTCGATGGTGCCGTCGGCCAGCCCGGCGCGCACCGCGGCCACGTCGGCCGCGGTGCGCAGCGGGGGATACATCTTGGCGCGGGTGTCGTAGCGCAACACCGCCTCCTCGGTGAGGAACAGGTAGTGGGGGCAGGTCTCGGCGGTAACCTCGATCCCGCCGGCCCGCGCCTGGCGGATCAGCTCGACCGACCGGCCGCAGGAGATGTGCTGGAAGTGGACCCGGCCGCCGGCCAGCGCAACGATCTCGAGATCGCGGGCCACCAGCGCCGACTCGGCCTGGCAGGGGCTGCCAAGCAACCCCAGGCGGGCAGCCACCACCCCTTCGTTCACTACCCCCGCCTGCGAAAGCTCGGGATCCTCCTCATGCAGCAGCAGCGGCAGGCGAAACTTCTTGGCGTACTCCAGGGCGCGGCGCAGGATCGCCGACGACACGATCGGCTTGCCGTCGTCGGACAGCGCCACCGCGCCGCCGGTGCGCAGTTCGCCGAACTCGGTGAGTCTGGCGCCCTCCTGGCGGACGGTAGCCGCGCCCACCGGCCACAGGTTGATCAGTTCGAGGCGCCGCGCCTCGCGGCGCAGAAACTCCATGTCGGCGCGCGTGTCGGACACCGGGTTGGTGTTGGGCATCGGGCAGACGCCGGTGAAGCCGCCGGCCAGCGCGGCCCGCAATCCGCTCTCGATCGTCTCCTTGTACTCGAAGCCGGGCTCGCGCAGGTGGACGTGGACGTCGATCAGCCCGGGCAGCACCAGCTTGCCGCGCGCGTCGATCACCTCCGCCGCTGCGCCGCCGGCGGCGCCCGCATCGCCCCCGAGCCGGTGCACGCGCCCGTTCCGCACCAGGAGATCGACCTGCGCGTCCACCCCTTGGAGCGGGTCCAGCAGCCGGCCGCCGCGCACCAGCACCGAATCAGCCATCCTCGCCCGCTCCCTCAGCGACCGACTCCTCGGCGCCCGAATCCTCAGAGCGCGTCAGCGTGGTGTGATACAGCACCGCCATGCGCACCGCCACGCCGTTGGTCACCTGCTCCAGGATCAGGGAATGCGGGCCGTCGGCCACTTCCGCGGCCACCTCCACGCCGCGGTTCATCGGTCCCGGATGCAATACCAGCAGCCCTTCCCTGGCGCGCCGCAGACGATCGTGCGTCAGCCCGTACTCCACCGCGTACTCCCGCACCGACGGGAAGAACGCCCCGCGCTGGCGCTCGAACTGAATCCGCAGCAGGTTGAGGACGTCGGCCTCCTCGATCACCTCGTCCAGATCGTAGGACACCGCCGCGCCGAGCGCTTCGATGCCGGGCGGAATGAGACTCGGCGGCCCGCACACCGTCACCCGCGCGCCGAGCTTGCGCAGGCACCACAAGTTGGAGCGCGCCACCCGCGAGTGCAGGATGTCGCCCACCAGGCAGACGTGCAGGTCCTGCAACTGCCGTTGCTCGCGGATGGTGAAGATGTCCAGCAGCCCCTGGGTAGGATGCTCGTGGATGCCGTCGCCGGCGTTGATCACGCTGGCGTCCAACTCGCGCGCCAGCAGCTCGGCCGCGCCGGACGAGGCGTGGCGCACCACCACCGTGTCCACCTGCATCGCCTCGATGTTCCGGGCCGTATCGACCAGGCTCTCGCCCTTCTGCACGCTGGAGGAGGAGCCCTGGAAGTTGACCGTATCCGCGGACAGCCGCTTGGCGGCCAGCTCGAAGCTGGTGCGGGTCCGGGTAGAGGACTCGAAGAACAGGTTGGCGATGGTCTTGCCGCGCAGCGCCGGCACTTTCTTGACGGGGCGCGCCGACACGCGCTTGAACTCCTCGGCGGCATCGAGCAGCAATTCGATCTCGCCGCGGCTGAGCAGTTCCAGCGCCAGCAGGTCCTTGCGCGTCCAGGCGGGCGCCGCGGCCGGCGGCTCAGCGCCGGTGGCCGACGGCAATGACCACCTCCTCATCGGGGTCGGTGTCGCGCAGCCGCACGTGAACGATCTCCTCACGGCTGGTGGGGACGTTCTTGCCCACGTAGTCAGCGCGGATCGGGTACTCCCGATGGCCGCGGTCGATCACCACGGCGAGCTGGATGCGGCGCGGGCGCCCGAACTCCACCAGAGCGTCCAGCGCCGCGCGGGTCGTGCGGCCGGTGTACAGCACGTCGTCCACCAGCACCACCACCCGGTCGTCGAGGGGAAAGTCGATTTCCGTCCGGCCCACCACCGGGGCGCTGGCGACGTGGCTCAGGTCATCGCGGTACAGACTGATGTCGAGGATGCCCAGCGGCGCCTCGACGCCGGTGATCTCTTGCACCAGCCGCTGCAGCCGGCGCGCCAGCGGCACCCCGCGGGTGCGGATGCCCACGAACGCCATCCGGTCGACGGTGCGATTGCGCTCCACCACCTCGTGCGCCAGCCGCGTCAGGCAGCGCGCCAAGTCAGCGGCATCGAGAATGCGGCGTTCGGAATAGCAGAAATTCACGGTCCGCTCCTTTCCGGCCTCGCGGGACCGGCTTAAAGGACGGCCGGCAGGGTAGCCGGGCCGCGCCCCCGCGTCAACGGCGCGCGTCCGCCTCGAGCGCGGCGCGCTTGCCGAGGGGCGCCGTTCGTGCCATGCTGGCGGCAACCAACGAAGACCCGGCGGCCGGGTCACAAGGAGACGATACGTGGCACTGAGGATCAACGACGAGGCGCCCGACTTCAACGCCGACACGACCCAGGGACGGATCAGCTTTCATGAGTGGATCGGAGACGGCTGGGCCATTCTGTTCTCCCATCCGAAGGACTTCACCCCGGTGTGCACCACCGAGCTGGGCAGCGTGGCCGCGCTGCAGTCGGAGTTTGCGAAGCGCAATTGCAAGGTGCTGGGAATCAGCGTCGACGGCGTGAGCGACCATGCCGCGTGGTCGCGCGACATCGAGGCGTCCCAGGGGCACGCGGTCACCTACCCGCTGATCGGCGACCCGGAGCTGGCGATCGTGAAGGCGTACGACATGCTGCCGGCCGACGCCGGAGACACCGCCCAAGGTCGCACGCCGATGGATAACGCCACCGCGCGGTCGGTGTTCGTGATCGGACCGGACAAGAAGATCAAGGCGACGCTGACCTACCCGATGAGTACCGGCCGCAACTTCGCCGAGATCCTGCGGCTGCTCGACTCCTGCCAGCTCACCGCAGCGAAGCAGGTGGCGACGCCGGCCGACTGGAACCAGGGCGAGGACGTGATCATCCTGCCCTCCGTATCCGACGCCGCGGCCAAGGAAGCCTACCCGGACGGGTGGCGGTCGCCGTTGCCCTACATCCGCATCGTTCCCCAGCCGAAGTAGCGGGGACCACCCAAATAGATACCCCAGGTACACCAAGGAGGAGAGAACCAATGACCAGACCGAAGTTGACGTTGGCCGTCGCGACGTTGCTGAGCTGTTCGCTGCTGTCGTTCGCCGGCGGCAGCACCGACTCAGGGGCCGCCGATTCCGGCGCCGCCGCAGCGGCCCGCACCGGCACCTACGGCGAAGCGCCGATGCTGGCCGCGCTGGTGGCGGCCGGGGAACTGCCGCCGGTGGACGAACGGCTGCCGGCGAACCCGCCGGTGCGCACCCCGATCGAGGAGGTGGGACAGTACGGCGGCACGGTACGGGTATTCGCCCTCGACAACTGGCCATGGCAGGACATGACCGAGAGCGTCGAGCGCGGCCCCTACCTGCTCAAGGGGGTCGACGGGCAGATTCTTCCCGACGTGGCCGAATCGGTGCGGATGGCCGCGGACAATGCCTCGGTGACGATCCGCCTGCGCGAGGGACACAAGTGGTCCGACGGCCACCCCGTCACTGCCGACGACATGGTGTTCCAGTTCGTCGCCATGCACCTCCACCCCGAGGTCGTGACCTACAAGACCAGCCCGTTCGTCCAGGACGCGGTGCGGGTCGACGACCTGACCGTGCGCCTGGAGTTCGACGCCCCGCACCCGGAGATGATGGTCAAGCTGGCCACCTGGCACGGCGGCGACTGGGAGATGCTGAAGCCGAAGCACTACCTCTCCAAGTGGCACATCGACTACAACGACCAGGCCAACGAGGTCGCCAGGGAGGAGGGGCACGAAACCTGGCAGCAGGCGTTCACCGATCACTTCTTCTGGAAGCCGTCGACCGACGTCGATCTGCCGGTCATTCAGGCGTGGCGCTTCACCGAGATTACCCCCACCGTGCGCGTATTCGAGCGCAACCCCTACTACCTGCGCGTGGACACCGCCGGCAACCAGCTTCCCTACGTCGACCGCATCGTCTCCACCGTGGTGGAGAAGGAGGTGTACAACCTCAAGATCATCGGCGGCGAGGCGGACCTGGCATACGGCAACACGAGCCTGGAGAACTTCGCCCTCTACAAGGAGAACGAGCAGCAGGGCGACTATCGGGTAACCCTGATTCCGGGGCTCTCGGCGTCCGACGTCGCGGTGGTGTTGAATCAGAACCACAAGGAGCCGTGGCGCGCGGAGCTGTACCAGGACCTGCGCTTCCGGCGCGCCCTGTCGCTGGCCATCAACCGCGGCGAAGTGAACGAGCAGGTGTTCTTCGGCCTGGCCACCCCGCGCCAGGCCGCCCCGCCGACCGCGCACAGCTACTATCTGAACGAGTGGGGCAACGCCTGGGCGGGCTACGATCCTGACCGGGCCAACGCACTGCTCGACGAAGTCGGCATGACCGAACGCACCCGCGACGGGTTCCGGCGCGCGCCCGGCGGCGAGGAACTGCAGATCCTCGTCGAGTACGCCGAAGGCACTCCGGTCCCGGCGATGGAGTTGATCAAGGAGTATTGGGAGGCGGTCGGCGTCAAGGTACTGCTCAAGGTGGAGACCGGTCAGTCTCGCAACGTCACCCGCACGCTGAACGAGCATGACGCGCGCGCCAGCGCCATCGGCGAGGCTTCGGAAACGGGGCAGTACATCACCGGCGGCGGCGAGCAGTTCACCTGCAACCGGTCGCGCGGCGTGACCAAGGACTCGCGCTGGATGCCGTGCGGCACCGATAACGGCTGGGGCTGGCAGTGGGGCAAGTGGCTCGCGGCCAACGCCGCCATCGAGGCCGGCACCCACACGCTGGCCGACTTCGGCGGCAGCATGCCCGGCTGGGAACCGCCGCAGGAAGTGAAGGACCTCGATGAATGGTCGTGGGCGCTGCGCGTCACCGAGTTCGGCTCCCCCGAATACGTGGAGTTGGCGAGCAACGTCGCGCAACTGCAGGCCGACCGGCTGTGGGCGATCGGCGTGGTGGGCCTGAGCCCGACGATCTACATCTCCCGCAGCAACATCGGCAACGTTCCGACCGAATACAGCATCGGCGTGGAATGGTCGATCGGTCTGAACTACTGGGGAGACCAGCTCTTCTTCCGCCAGTAGCCGCCGCTGCGGTTTCCGGGCCGCCGGGCGCGGGAGGCTTGCCTCTCCCGCGTCCGGCGGACCCGCTTTTTCAGGACGCCAGGGAGGTGGGGCCGGCCGGGAACAGCGTGTCCGATGAGGATTCGGCCGGATCGTCCAACCCGAAGAAGCCCATCAGGATGTGGCTCAGATTGGAGGCCAGCACGCGGTAGGAGTAGTGCTTGCGCGCCACCGTGTAGTTGAGCTCGACCGCCCACTGCCGGTAGTCGGGGTCGCCCAGGAACCGCTTGGCTTCCCCGATCACGTCGTCGGATACGTAATCGTCCATCAGAATGGTGCGGAACCCCTTGGGGCGGATGTCGCTGGCGTAGATCGAGTAGTTGTTCACGAAGATCGGCTTGCGGTGGTAGACCGCCTCCAGGAAGGCGTTGCCGAAGCCCTCGAACAGCGACGGGTAGGTGACCAGATCGGCGTGCGGGTAGACGTCGTCCAGGGAATAGATCTTGCCGCCCTGCGGCGTGGTCGCGCGCCGGTGGTTGATCATCCCGTCGACGAACAGCGTGCGTATTCCGAGCATTTCGGCATAGTCGCGGACCCGCTGCTGGTACTCGAAGCCTTCGTCGCCGGCGGCGTGGGAGATGACCAGGATCATGTTCCCGTCCCGATCCAGATGCTTCACCAGCTCGATGGCGTGTTCGATGCCCTTGCGCTGCACGACGCGCGTGGGCTGCAGCACGAAGATGTCATCCTCCCGCAGCCCCAACGCGCTGCGCACGTCGGCGTTGTAGTCGTCGATCCCGCGCGGCGGGTCGTCGAAGTCCATCACGTTGGGGATCAGGTAGGCATTGGCGCCGGAGCGCAGCGCCAACTGGTTGCGCGCCGTGCTGTTGATCACCACGTGCGTCACCGAGTGGAGCCGCGGCGGGTAGGAGTTGCGCAGGTAGTCGGACACGCAACTGACCATGAAGCGCTTGCGTTCCCAGGTGAAGTCGTGGTGATGGGCGATGGTGGCGATGCGGGTCTCGGCGATCACTTCGGTGATGGCCAGACCGAGGGGAATGTTGAGCGGGATCGACAGGGTGTTCTCGGCCACCAGCACGTCGAGCGAAAAGCGTTCGATGAACTCGTGGAGGCCCTCTTTCAGTTCCCGCCGCAGCTTGTGGATCTTCTCCGTAACCCACGGCTTGCGGGTGTCGGTGTCGAACAGATTGTTGGTGATCTCCTGTATCTCCGGGTGCTTGAACTGCGCCTTGGGGAGCAGAATCGAGCATTCGGGCGGAGTCTCCAACTCGCCGCCGCAGTAGTAGCAGCGGTGGCCCATGCGCTCCAGTACGGTGGCCCACTTGGTGGTTTCCAGCGACACGCCGTCGGTTCCCGCGAAGCGGAACGACACGAATCCGATGTTGCGCCGGCGCATGGCAGGTCAGCGCACGTGGCCGGCGGCGGCCAGCTTGGACAGCTTGGGCGCGATGACGGCGCGGCAGTAGGGAGCGCGGGGATTGCGCGCGAGGTAATCCTGGTGGTACTCCTCGGCGGGGTAGAAGCGCTCCAGCGGTACGATCTCGGTGACGATGGGACGCCGGAACCGCGCCTGCGCCGCGTCGCGCGATGCCTCGGCGCTGCGCTGCTGGGCGTGGTCGTGGGTCAGGATGATGGACCGGTACTGCGGGCCGACGTCGTGGCCCTGGCGGTTGCGCGTAGTGGGATCGTGAGCGCGCCAGAACAGGTCGAGGAGCTGGGCGTAGCTCACCGCTCCGGCGTCGAAGGTGACCTGGACCACCTCCGCATGGCCGGTGCGCCCGCGGCAGATTGCCTCGTAGGTCGGGTCCGGGGCGCTGCCGCCGGCATAGCCGGACACGACCTTGCTCACCCCGCCGACCCGCAGATAGACCGCCTCCACGCACCAGAAGCAGCCGCCGCCCAGGGTGGCCGCGGCACTCTCCGACGCGCTCGTCATGGCCGGCCTCCGAAAACCGCCACCCTGCGGCGCCGCTTTTCGCCCATCTCGTCCTCCCGGCAGGAGCCGTTCGCAGATGACCGACTCCGCAGCGATTCACTACATTAGTATATGCATCGGTATCTTTCGCTACGGTAATGACTGAAGGCAACAGTTATTTTTCGGGCAAGCCGGAACCGCAGCGGCCGGGCGCGCAGTCCCGGGCGCTGGCGCTGGCGCGGGAGCTGGCGGAACTGCGTCTGCGCCTGCTGAGCCAGCGGCCGCGCTGCGGCGCACGATAGCCGCGCTCAGCGCGCGGCTGAAGCGGTCGTCAGGCGCTGGCCGGGGCCCCGGTCAGTCGAGGTAGCCCTCCAGCATCCGCAGGTTCAGCGAGACCTGGAGCTGCTGCAGCGCCCGCTTCTCGATCTGGCGCACCCGCTCCTTGGTCAGGCGGTAGCGCCGCCCGAGCTCGGTCAAGGTCAGCCGTTGGCGGCCGTTGAGACCGAACCGACTCTGCAGGATGTCCGACTCGCGTTGCGACAGGCTGCCCAGAACGTGGTTGATGTCGGCCTTGAGGACGCCGGCCATCGCTTCCTCTTCGGGCGAGCTGGCGCGGTCGCGCACCGAGTCGCCGATCTGGGCCGCGGTCCCATCGTCGAAGGCGGGCGCCTCGATCGACAGCAATTCCCGTGACACCGAGAGCAACTCGGCGACCCGCTGCGGCGCCAGGTCGAGAAACTCGGCGACCTCGTCCACGCTGGGCTCGCGGCTCAGGCGGCCGCGCAACTCGGTCCGCGCCCAGCCGATGCGCTCCACGATGCCGGCCGCGTGGGCCGGCAGCCGAATGGTGCGCGAGCTCGCCTCCAGGGCCTTCAGAATCGCCTGCCGAATCCACCATACCGCGTAGGTGGTAAAGTGGTACCCTCGTTCCGGGTCGAATTTCTCGGCCGCCTTGAGCAATCCGACGTTCCCTTCGCTGATCAGATCGGCGAGCGGAATGCCGCGATGCTGATACTGGCGGGCGATGTTGACTACGAACCGGAGATTGCTGTTGATCAGCTTTTCCTTCGCCACCTCGTCGCCGGCCCGTGCGGCGCGCGCGTAACGCCGCTCTTCCTCGCGGGTCAGGAGTGGATGGCGTTTGAGATCTGCGAGATAGCTCGCCAACGCTCCATCTTCCATGTTCGCAGAATCTCACCGGCGGTTGAAGGTGGTTTGAACGCACCGTTAAGGATCCGTAACGTTGCGCGGCCCGCATGCGCGCCTCGGGGACCGGGCGTGCGCCGCTCCCGCAGCTAGCCGAACAGCTTGTCGAAGTCGGTGCGCGCCCGCTTGGCGCGCCGCTGCTCCGCGTCCGCGGCCCCGTTCCCGCGCGGCCCGGCCCGCAGGCGGAAGTAATCGCAGAAGTTGGCGCGGTCCTTGTCCCGCACCGGTTCCGCAATCGTCTCCCGGCAGTCCCACTGCGCGCCCCGCTCATAGAACGCGCAGTTCAGGCACACCTTCAGCGGTCGGCTGCAGTTCGGGCACTCCGTCTCGCGAAAGATCGGCACGTCACGCGGCAGTTCGACGCCGCAGGAATGACACTGACCCATGGCGCCATGGTAGCACGCCCGGCTGCCGCCGATGCCGGCGCATTTCCAAATGTAGGTACGCGTCTTGCCGCTTGGCGGCCAAGTCCATTTCCAGCGTAGGAGGACGTTCTCGGCGATCTTGAATCACCGGTCTACCGGCGCCTGCCGATCCTCGCCGGGGCGGTCGAATCCGGCGCCGGCGTGGCGGTAGCGGTGATGGGCGGCGCACAGCAGGCGGAGATTGTTCGGCTCGGCGGCGCCGCCGCAGGCATACGGCACGACGTGATCGATCTGCAGCAGGTGTTGGGAGCCGCAGCGGCGCCCGCTGGTGCGGTCCACGTAGCGGCAGCGGCCGCGGTCGCGCCGCCAGACCTCGCGCTTGACCGCCGCCGGGATGGCGCGGCCGGCCACGCCGCCCGTCTTCGCTGCCGAAGTCCGGGTCCGCGGCGGCGCAGCCGGCTGCGCGCACGCCGCAGCCGGCCGGTCGAGGCGCCGCGTCTTCGGCGCCGAAGTGGTGTCGGTCGCCGGCTTCGCTGCCGAAGTGTCCGGGCGGTCAGCGGCTTCGTCTCCCGGCTGCGCCGGCGCCTGAGTCGATACCTTCGCCGCCGAAGGAGCGGCGCGGTCCGCGCCGGCCTCCTGCTTCGCTGCCGGGGCAGCGCCGCGAGCCGAGGCTGCCTGCGTCTTCGGCGCCGAAGTTTGCTCGGCTCCTTTGGCCGGCGCCGCGCGCCGCCCGCGCGGCGGCCGGGCCGGGTCGTGGCGGTCGAGCCCTTCCCGCACCAGCCGCCCCATGAGCTGCCCCATCGTCAGATGCGGATCGACGTGGGACAGGAGGCCCTTGAGCCGCTCCAAGCCGCGCCGGCACTCATCGTCGATCACCGCCTTGAGCTCCCAGCGCCCGCCGCCCAGGGGCCGCACCCGATCCGCCGGCGCCGCCAGCTCCGGGTCCACCTCGGCCAGCAAACTGCATCACCTCCCGGCTGCTCTTGCCGGACGCCTGCTCCACCAGCTCCCGCCGCGCCTCCGGGTCCAGCACCGGCGCCAGCGCCGGTTCCGCTCCGCCGGCCGCGGCGGCGCCGCGCCGTCCAGCGACTGAGCGGCAGCCCCGCACCCGGCCCCGCCCGGCGCGCTACGCGCCGCGCGCTCCTTCTTGCGCTCCTGCCGGTCGAAGGCGTTCTGCAACTGCGCGGCCGCGTTCAGCGTCATCGTGCCATTCTGCAGGCGCTCGCGCACGCCCTCGACGTCCGCGCAGAGCCGCATCGCCTTGATGCGCCGCCACGCTGCGGCGTCGCTGTAGCCCAGCTCGCGCACTGCGTAATCGAACAGGCTGGAGAACCCGCGGCGCAGATACAGGCGGCGCTTCTGAATCTCGCGCAGGTGGTCGATCACGACCACTTCGAGATGGTGTTCGACGCGGGAAAGTTCCTTGGTCCGCTCCAGCAGGCGGTCGTCTGATAGGGCGGATACGGTAGTGGTGACGGCCTCGTCGGAAGCACGTTTGTTCATGACATAAGTATAATCATAGAAACTACTTGAGTCAAGTTATTCGGGCCGGAAGATGCCATATGCGGGCGTGACTCGGCGGCGCATTTCCAAGCGGCTGGACGTTCCGTCAGATGCTACTGCCGAGAATGTCGCCGGCGTCGACAGGGCGCGATCTGCCGGGTACCGAGGGGCCGGCTTCGGCGCCGGCGGCATTGAGGGCGAGCAGGCGGGCGAGCACTTCGTCGCGGACTCCGGCGCGGTCCATGGCGGCGTGCAGCGGTACTCGTAGTACGCCTTTCCGAGGCTTCGAGGGCGGGATCGGTACCAACAATTTGGAAGTGCGCCCCGGCGCTACGAGCAAAGGCCACCCGTGCTGCACGACGCGCAGGGGATCACTCGGTCACGGAGTCGCAGAAGACCATCTCCCAGCCGTGGAACACCACGATCAGGCCGATGAAGCGCACGCCCGGATACTGCCGCGCCAGCCGCTCGTCGGCCAGATAGCGCCCGAGCTGCTCCTGCGCCTCGCCGGCTGCCGCCGCCACCGCAGCCTGATCCAACGCCTCGGACCGCCGGCGGTACTTGAGCTCGATCAGGTAGCCGTAGCGCAAGTACGGAAAGGCTGCCACCAGCGGTTCCAGCGCGATGTCGGCGTGACCCTTGCCCAGCTCCGCCTCCGAGCGGAACAGGTAGTAGTCGGTCACGCTCAGGTAGGCTGCCAGAAATCCCTGGATTACCTTCTCCCCGGCGATGTAGTCCCGAATCCCGGTCTGCCGCGCGATCGCCTCGCTCAGGAACTCGAACACCGGCCGCCACTCCCCTTCGTCCGCCATCCGCGTCAGCAACTGCTCGAAGCGGAACAGGTTCACTGAAAAGACCTTCACGTCGCGGTAGCCGTCGCGCAGGAAGCCGTACATGAGCCGCCTCACGGTCTGGTTGGGGATCGCCAGCCGGGGCGTGCCGGACGGCACGCCGGGCGGCGCGCCGCGGATGCTCAGCAAGCCGAAGAAGTGCAGCAGCGAGAGGAAGTTCTCCGGTTCGGCGAGGCGCTCCAGCGGGAAGCCGGGCTGGATGCGGGCGGCTGCCTGCTCCTCGCCAATGACGTCCCGCAGCAGATCGAAGTTGCCGTTCAACTGCCGGCCGACCACCAGCAGGTGGCGCAGCTTGCCGTAGTCGATGCGCACGTTGGTGTCGATCAGGTACTTGGGTACCCGCCGGTTGGGGATGGAGTGGTCCAGGTAGTAGAGCACCATGTCGGAGTTGTAGAGGTCGGTCGATGCCTCCTCGGAGAAGCGGTAGCCGTTGTACCACTCGCCCATGATGCCCAGCGCGGTGTCGGCGTCCTGGTTGAACACGCCCAGGTCGCGATACATCTCGACCAGATGCCGCACCTCGGCCGCGGTGAAGCCGACCATCTCGTTGAAGTCCGGGTGCAGGCTGATGTTCTTGCCGATGTTAAAGCCGCTGGTGACGTCGTCCATGGTGACCGGCGAGACGCCGGTGATGAACAGCCGCTCCAGGCCGCCGCCGGCGCGGCCCGCGCCGCCCTTGAGGGCGGCGAAGAAGTTGCGGTAGAAGCCGCCGCCATGGGTGAATGAGTGGTACGCCTCGGCGCCGCGGTAGGCCAGCACGGTGTTGGCGAAGTTGTCGTACTCGTCGATCAGCACGTACAGCGGGATGCCGTGGTCGCCCGCGTACCGGAACAGCTCGGAGAGCCTCGTGGCGATGGACGGCCGGGCGAGGATGTCGCGCACCGCCTCTGCGGGAAACAGGTCGGGATGCCGCCTCAACGTCCCCCGGAGTTCGATGTGGCAGTAGGTCTCGAATTCCCGCTCCAGGGTTTCGAGCTTGTCGTCGACCATCGAGAAGTCGAAGCGCAGGGTGACGTAGCGGCTGCGTTCCTCGGTCGGGCTGCGCCCGATGTCGGTGCCGCCGAAGGTGGCGTCGAACTCGCGGCCCCAGAAGCGGTCGTAGTAGAGCTCCAGCAGGGACACCCACAGCGACTTGCCGAAGCGCCGCGGGCGGATCAGCAAGGCGTAGCGCTCCTGCTCCAGGCGGCGCAGGAAGCGGGTCTTGTCGACGTACAGCCACCCGTGCCGGCGGATGCGCATGATGTCGGCCTCGCCGTAGGGGATGCGCGGGTAGGCGGGGAGGGTAGTCATTTGCCGCAGCCTGGATAGCGCCGATCCTATCGGTTCGAGCGCCGTCCGGCAACTTCAGCGGCGCTGCCCCTTGACTCTTGACGGGTTTGGGAACACCGGATCGACGATCTTGCGGAGTTTGGCTTGTAGATGAGAGAAGGGATCGTGGACCGGGAAGCGCGCCGGTTGGCGCTGCAGCGGGAGTTGGACGCCGGGAAGGACCAGGCGGAGCGGAACCGGATGGGGCAGTTCGCCACGCCACCGGCGCTGGCAGCGGACCTGCTCCGCTATGCGCACGAGCGTATCGGCAAATCGGGAGCCGTGCGATTCATCGATCCGGCTGTCGGCACCGGTTCGTTCTATTCGGCGTTGCGCGCCGTGTTCCCGCGCGGCCGTATCGAAGCTGCGGTCGGCTATGAAATCGACCGGCACTACGGAGCGCCGGCGGCGCGACTCTGGAACGCGAGCGGTCTGGAAGTCCGCCTGGACGACTTTACGAGGGTCGATCCTCCGCAGGATGCGGAGCGGTTCGATCTGTTGATATGCAACCCGCCGTACGTCCGGCATCACCATATCCCGAACGCGGAGAAGCAGCGGCTCAAGGCGCAGGCGCGGCAAACAGGGAGCCTGGAGATCAACGGCCTTGCCGGGTTGTACTGCTACTTCATGGTGCTGAGTCACCCATGGATGGCGCAGGACGCGCTCGCCGGCTGGTTGGTCCCAAGCGAATTCATGGACGTGAACTACGGCTCGGTCATAAAGCGCTACCTGCTCGACACCGTGACGCTCCGGCACATTCATCGGTTCGATCCGAACGAGGTGCAGTTCGGCGATGCGCTGGTGTCGTCCGCGGTGGTCTGGTTCAGCAACCGGGCGCCGCACCCGGAACACGCCGTACGGTTCACCTTCGGAGGCTCCCTGGACCGGCCGCGCGTAGATCGTCTGGTGCCGGTCGCGGCCTTGCGCCGCGCTGCGAAGTGGACTCGGTTTCCGATGGAGGAGCACGAGACGCCGGTCGCTGGCCCGGTGCTCGGCGACTTCTTCGAGATACGGCGCGGGATAGCAACCGGCGGCAACCGGTTCTTCATCCTGCCGGCGGCGGAGATCGAACGGCGCGGCCTGCCGCCGGAGCTGTTTCGGCCGATCCTGCCGAGTCCGCGCTACCTTGCCGAAGACGAAGTGCCGGCGGACGACCAGGGGAACCCCCTGCTGGACCGGCGGCTCTTTCTGCTCGACTGCCGGTGGGGCGCGCAGGAAATCAGGGACCGGTATCCGCGGCTGTGGTCCTATCTCGAGGCGGGGAGAGCGCAAGGTATTACCGAAGGTCACATCTGCCGGCATCGAACGCCATGGTACGCGCAGGAGAAGCGGGCACCGGCGCCGCTCGTCTGTACCTATATCGGCCGCAGTGACAACCCGCGCCGGAAACCGTTTCGCTTCATCCTCAACCACTCGCGAGCGACCGCGGCAAACGTCTATCTCATGCTGTATCCGAAAGGACCGATCGCCGGCGTTCTGGAGGACGATCCTGCCGTGAAGCGGGCGGTCTGGGAGGCGTTGAACGCCATCCGGCCGCAGGCGCTGCTCGGCGAGGGCAGGGTGTACGGCGGCGGCCTCCACAAGCTGGAGCCGAAGGAGCTGGCCAACGTCCCCGTGCCGGCGCTGGCGACACTGCTGCCGGCCGCGATGCGGTCGCGGGAACCGCAACAAGGCGAGCTGTTCGGACTCCGGCCAGCGCGCGCGAGTTGGAAGACAACGGGCGCGCGTGTACACGGGGGGCGCTAACCGGTTACCCTGGGCGGCGAGATGAGCGATACGACTCTGAGGGCCGGGGTGATCGGCGCCACCGGGCGCGGCAACTACGGCCACGGATTGGGAGATGCCTTTACCGCCCTCGCCCGCACCCCGGTAGTGGCGGTGGCGGACGCGGACCAGGCCGGGGGCGCCGCCGCGGCGCGCAGCTTCGGCACCGACACCCACTACCTCGACTTCCGGGAGATGCTGGCGCGGGAGCGCCTCGACGTGGTGGCGATCTGCCCGCGGTGGACCGATCAACGCCGGGACATGGTGGTGGCCGCGGCCGAAGCGGGCGTCAAGGGCATCTTCTGCGAGAAGCCGTTCGCCCCCACTCTGGCCGACGCCGACGCCATGCTGGACGCCTGCGACCGCCATGGCGCGCGCATGGTGGTGGCGCACCGGCGCGCCGCGGCGCATGAACAGCGCCTCAAGCAGATGGTCGATTCCGGGGAGATCGGCGAAATCCAGGTGCTGCGCGGACATGGCAAGGGCGATCACCGCGCCGGCTCCCTGGATCTGATCATCCTCGGCACCCACATCCTGGACGGCATGCGCTACGTCGCGGGCAGTGACGTGGCATGGGCGCACGGCCACGTCACGCAGGATGGGCGCGCCATCACCAGGGAGGACATCAAAGAAGGCGACGAGGGCGTCGGGCTGTTGGCCGGCAACCGCGTCGCGGCCTACTACGTGTTCGAGAACGGCCTCACCGCCCACTACGAGTCGTTCCAGGGCTACCCCGCGGACCCGCACGATCACAACCGCCACCTCGGCTTCGAGGTGTACGGCACCAAGGGCATCGTCTCGGTGCGCAACTCGCCCGGCGGCGAGCTGTACCTGCATCGCTACGACCTGTGGATCCCGGACAGCGGCGCCCGGCCATGGGAGCGGATTCACATTCCCGAATGGGAGCGGCAGGAGGACATCGCTCTGGCGAGCAACCTGATCATCGTCCGCGAGCTGCTGGCCGCCATCGACGAGGACCGCGACGTCCGGGAAGTCTCCTCGGGCGCCGATTCACGCGCCGCCATGGAAATGATCATGGCGGTGCACGAATCCAACCGCCTTGGCACCCGGGTGCCCTTTCCCCTGGTAAATCGCGCCAACCCCTACGCCGTCTGGCTGGCCGAGGAGTCGGCCAAGCCGGCGCAACACTCGACGGCATGAGCCGCGGAGGACACCCCATGGACACCGCCACCCAGTGGATTCGCCGAACGTGCGCGGCCGCGGCGCTCGCGGCCCTGCTCCTGGTCGCCGGCACCGGCGTTGCGGAGCCGGTGGAATTGACCATCGTCCACTTCAACGACCTGGACCGAATGGACGAGAGCGGCGGCCAGGGAGGGGTAGCCCGCCTGGCCGCGGTAATCGCCGCCGAACGGGCCGCCCGGAGCAACGTCCTGGTTACCTTTGCCGGCGACGCCATCTCGCCCTCCCTGCTGTCCGGCTTCGATCAGGGCGCGCACATGATCGAACTGCTCAATCGCCTCGACCTGACCGCAATGGCAATCGGCAATCACGAGTACGACTTCGGCCCCGAGGTCGCCAAGCAGCGTTTCGCCGAAGCGCAGTTCCCGATTCTGGGCGCCAACAACATCGACGCCGACGGCGAGATCATCGACGGCGCGCGCGCCTCGATGCTGGCGGCGGCCGGCCCCTACCAGGTCGGCATCTTCGGTCTCACCACGCTCAGTACCGCGGTCAAGTCCAGTCCCGGCGCGGTCACCTTCCGGCCGGTCACGGAGGTGGCGGCCGAACAGAGCGCGGCGCTGCGCGAATCCGGCGCCGACCTGGTCATCGCGCTGGCGCACACCGACGCCGCCGAGGATCGGGCCTTGCTGGAGCAGGGCGCGGTGGACCTGCTGCTCAGCGGCGACGATCACCGGTTGCGGGTGGACTTCAGCGGCGGCGTGCTGTTCGCGGAATCGGGCGAGCAGGCCGACTGGGTCACCGTCATCGACCTGCTTCTCGACGAGACCGAGCAGCGTGGCGGCATGCGCTTCACCTGGAGCCCTGCCTTCCGCGTCATCAATACCGCCCGCGTCACGCCGGACCCGGCGCTGGCCGCGGCTGCCCAGGTCTATCTCGACCGGCTGGCGGCAGACCTCGACGTGGCGGTCGGAACCACCGCCACCGAGCTCGACAGTCGCCGCGCCACGATCCGCGGGCGGGAGGCGGCGATCGGCAATCTGATCACGGACGCGGTGCGCGCGGCGACCGGCGCTGACGTGGCCATGACCAACGGCGGCGGGATCCGCGGCAACAAGGTATATCCGCCCGGCACGGTGCTGACCGGACGCGACGTACTGAGCGAACTGCCGTTCGGCAACAAGACGGTGGTGTTGGAGCTTACCGGGCGCGACCTCGCCGCCGCGCTGGAAAACGGCCTCAGCCGGATCGAGGAGGGAGACGGCCGCTTCCCGCATCTGTCCGGAATCGAGGTGCGGTACGACCCGCGCCGGCCCGCCGGCGAACGGGTGCTCGGCGTCAGCCGCGCGGGATCGGCGCTCGATCCTGACGCCACCTACACCCTCGCCACCAACGACTACATGGCAAACGGCGGCGACGGCTACGGCATGTTCGCCGACCGCAGGCGGCTGGTGGATGCCTATGCCGGAACGCTGATGACCACCCAGGTGATCGACTACCTCGCCGCGCGCGGTTCCGTCGCCCCGGTGGTGGACGGCCGGCTCCGGTCGGTTGCCGACTAGCGCCCGGGGACTGAACGCCAGGCTGCGCCGATGACCGAGCACAACCTGCTGGTCTTTCTGGTCCAGGTGCTGGTGCTGCTGGTGCTGGCCCGTAGCGCCGGCGAGCTGCTGCGCCACTTCGGGCAGGCGCCGATCGTCGGCGAGATTCTGGTCGGCGTGCTGCTCGGCCCGACGCTGCTGGGCCGGGCGCTGCCGGAGCTGCACGCCGCGCTGTTCCCGCCCGACACGGTGCAGCGCAGCATGCTGGACGTCGTTTCCTGGTTCGGCGTCCTGTTCCTGCTCCTCGAAACCGGCTTGCACGTCGACGTCAGCGCCGCGTGGCGGGCGCGCGGTCCGGCGCTGCGCATCGGCATCATCGGGGTGCTGGTGCCGCTGCTGCTCGGCTCGGCGCTCTCCTTCCTGCTGCCCGACCGGGTCCTGGCAGACCCGGATCAGCGGCTCATCTTCGCGCTGTTCCTTGGCACCACCATGGCGATCAGCGCGATGGTGATCATCGCCCGCGTGCTGCACGACCTCGACCTGGTGAAGAGCGATCTGGGCTTGGTGACGTTATGCGGCTACGCGGTGAACGACGTTCTGGCCTGGATGGTGTTCAGCGTGGTGCTGGGGATTGCCACCAGCGCGGCGGTCAATTTCGCGTCGATCGGCTTCCTGCTGTTGTTCACGCTGGTCTTTACGGTGTTCTCCCTGACCCTCGGCCTGCGCCTGGTCGACGCCGCGGTGTCACGCCTCGGTTCGCGCACGCACCAGCATCCGGGGGCGGTGCTCACCTTCGTGTGCTGCCTCGGGTTGGCGTGCGGGGCGCTGACTCAGTGGGTGGGATTGACGGCGCTGTTCGGGTTCTTCCTGGCCGGCATCATGGCCGGAGAAGCGCGCCACCTCACCGAACGCACCCGCGAAATCATCGGTCAGATGGTGCATTCCATCTTCGTCCCGCTCTACTTCGCCGGGCTCGCGCTGCACCTGGACTTCATCGCCAACTTCGACCTCGTGCTGGTGCTGTTCGTCACCGGCGTATCGATCGTGGCCAAGTTTCTGGGCGCCTGGCTGGGAGCCCTGGGCCGCGACATCTCGCCGCAGGACCGGGTGTCGATCGGCATCGCGTTTACGCCCAGCGGAGTCACCGGCATCGTGGTCGCCGGGGTGGCGCTGGAGTACCGCATCATTTCCACCCCGATCTTCGTCGCCATCGTCTGCTCGGCGGTCGCTTCGGCGCTGCTGGTGGCGCCCTGGCTGGGGTGGTCGATTCGGCGCCGGAAATCAATCGATCTGGCCCGGATTCTGGCGCGCGCCGCGATCCTGCCGGCGCTGCGCGCCGGCGACCGCTTCGCCGCCATCCGCGAGCTGTGCCGCGCCGCCGCCCCCGCCACGCGGCTGTCCGTTGCCGAGGTAACCGCCGCGGTCGATGCGCGCGAGCGGCTGATGGGCACCGCCATCGGCAAGGGCGTGGCCGTGCCGCACGCGCGCATCGAGGCGTTGCGCCGGCCGCTGGTGGCCTTCGGGCGGGCGCCGGCGGGGTTGGCGTGGGACGCGCCGGACGGCGAGCCGGTGAAATTCGTGTTCCTGGTACTGACGCCGGCGCGGCAGGAGGGCCTGCAACTGCAAATCCTCGCGGCGATCGGCCGTACCATGAGCGGCGACGGCGAGCAGGGGTTGGCCGGCGCGCCCGACGCCGCGGCCCTGTACCAGCGGCTGGCGGTCTCCCTGCGCCGTGACAGTCAGCCCGGTGGGGCGCCGGCAGCCGCGCGGGGTTGACGCGCCTGCCGCGGGTGGCGTTAAGCTGCAGCCTGCACTGCAGGCTGCAGCGCACAGGAGGAGGAGATGCCCGCTTACGACTATCATTGCGAGGCCAATGGCCGCACCGTCGAGGTGAGCCACGCCATGACGACCATGCTGCGCACCTGGGGCGAGTTGTGCGACGCCGCCGATCTGGAAATGGGTGACACGCCGTCCGAAACCCCGCTGCAGCGCGTGTTTTCGGCGCCGCTGCTCGGCGGCAGCGCCAGTGCCGATGCCGCCGACGGCCCGGCGCCGGCGCCCAACGTCCCCTGCCATCCCACCGGCTGCGCCTGCTGCTGAACCGTTCCGTTCCCTCCGCCCGGAACATGACGTGATCGACGCCGATCTCAGCGACCGCTTCCGACTGTTCTCGGGGCGAGCCAGCCCCGAGCTGGCGCTGGAAGTGGCCGAGTTGTTGCGCCGCGAGCTGTGCGAGGTGCGGTTTCAGACCTTCCACGAGGGCGAGTTCCACATCCAGATCGAACAGAGCGTGCGCGGGGTGGACGCCTACGTGATTCAGCCGACCTGCCAGCCGGTGAACGACAATCTGGTGGAGCTCCTGGTGCTGATCGATGCCCTGCGCAGAGCCTCGGCCGCCACCATCACCGCGGTGATTCCCTACTTCGGGTACGCCCGCCAGGACCACAAATCCACCGGCCGCGAGCCGATCACGGCGAAGCTGGTGGCCAACCTGCTTACCACCGCCGGCGCCGACCGCGTGGTGTCGATCGACCTGCACTCGACCCAACTGCAGGGCTTCTTCGATATTCCCGTGGATCATCTGACCGCGGTCACCACCCTCTCGCGCTACCTGCGCGACAGCTTCGATCTGAGCAATGGCGTAGTCGTGGCCTCCGATGTGGGCCGCGCCAAGATGGCCGACAAGTACGCCATGATCCTGGAGCTGCCGATGGTGGTGGTGCACAAGCGCCGCTCGGGGGTAGGCGGTCTGGAAGTGGAGGTGGTGGACATCGTCGGCGACGTGGAGGGCAAGACCCCGGTGTTGATCGATGACGTCATTGCCAGCGGTTCGATCTATCAGCAGGCTGACGCGCTGGTGGCGGCCGGCGCCGAGCCGGTCATCATCAGCGTGAGCCATGGCGTGCTGGTGGGCGACGCGGTCACCCGGTTGCGGCGCCCGTCGGTGCGCGCCGTGGTCACCACCAACACGGTGCCGGTGCCGGAGTTGAAGCGGTTGGACGGCGCGGTGCGGGTCCTGACCATCGCCCCGCTGCTGGCCGACGCCATCGCCCGCATCCACAACCGCCAATCGGTCAGCGAAGTATTCCGCGCCGAACAACTCGAATTCCCGGTGTAGGAACTTCGGAGCGCCGCCGCGGACCGCCGCGGGAGCTTGCGTTGCACCGCGCGCGCCGCGGCGGTATGGTGGGGACGCCATGAAGTTGCAGCCGTTTCGCGTGTCCAATGACGCGTTGGGCGACCCGGTGGAGTTGCGCCGCCGCTTCGCCGATGAAGGGTACCTGTTCCTGCGCAGGTTTCAGGATGCGGACAAGCTCCGGCATCTCCGCCGCGACATCCTGGAGGCGATCCGCGCGGCGAGCGACTGGATCGTTCCAGGGAGCGACCCGGAAGAGGGGCGGGTTGACCCCGACAAGGCGTGCACCGAGGGCAACCGCGAGTACTCCGGGGTGTACACGCAGGTCCAGAAGCTGCGCTCGATGCACGCCTCCGGCCACTGGCCCGAGGTCACGGACCTCGTGGGCGAGATCGTCGCCGGCCCGGTGCTGCCCCACCCGATGAAGATCACCCGCCTGTGGTTCCCGCAGTACACCGCGCACACCACGCCGTTCCATCAGGACTTCGTGCACTTCCAGAGCAACCTGGAGGTGATCACCGTGTGGACCCCGGTCGGCGACTGCCCGCTGGAACTGGGGCCGCTGGCGGTGGTCGAGGGCTCCCACAAGGTGGGCAAAGTGGTGGATCATCACTTCTCGCTCGGCGCCGGCGGCCAGAAGGTGATCCGGCCCGAGGAGCGCGGCATCCCGCGCTGCAGCGACTTCGAGATCGGCGACACCCTGGTGTTCGGCTGCCTCATGGTGCACGGCGCCCTGCCCAACTTCACCGAGGACCGGCTGCGCGTCTCCCTCGACAACCGCTACCAGCTCGACGGCCTGTCGGTCTCGCAGAACCAGCTCAAGCCGCACCTCGTCGAAGACCTCACCTGGGAGATGGTGTATGAGGACTGGCCCGCCGCCGACCCCTTGAAGTACTACTGGGAGAAGTCGCAGTTCGAGGTGCTCGACCAGGACACGCGGTTCGGCGAGCGCGCCTTCGCCGAGGCGCTGGAGCTCGCCGAGCAGGGCGACGAGCATGCGATCGTCGCCCTGCAGCGCACGGTCGCCAACAACGCCGCCGGCGAGGGGGTGGACAAGGCGCAGCGGGTCCTGGAGAAGATCGGCCTGTTGGAGACCGCGCCCGGCGCGTGAGCAGCTCGCCGCCGCGGCCCAACATCCTCTGGATCTGCACCGACCAGCAGCGTTACGACACGCTTGGCGCGCAGGGCAACGGGTACGTCTCCACGCCGCGGCTCGACGCGCTGTGGCGTTCGGGTACCGCGTTTACCCACGCCTACTGCCAGAGTCCGATCTGCACGCCGAGCCGGGCCAGCTTCCTGACCGGCACTTACCCCAGTACCTGCCACAACACGCGCAACGGCAACGACCGCTTCGTGGACCGCTTCCCGCTCGTCACCAGGCTGCTGGCCGACGCCGGCTACGACTGCGGGTTGATCGGCAAGCTGCATCTGGCCAGCGCCTACGGGCGCATCGAACCGCGCACCGACGACGGCTACCGCTACTGGCGCTACAGCCACGCGCCGCGCGATGACTGGCCGGTGGGCCACGACTACGCCGACTGGGTGCGCGAGCGCGGCGCGCTGCTCGCCGAGTTGACGCGCGATCCCGCCGGCGTGCCGGCGGAGCTGCACCAGACTACCTGGTGCGCGGAGCGCGCGATCCAGTTCATGCGCGAGCAGCGCGCGCCGGATACCCCCTGGCTGGCGTGCGTGAACATCTACGATCCCCATCCGCCGTTCAATCCGCCGCAGCGCTACCGCGACCGTTACGACCCGGCGGCCATGCCGGGACCGCTGTTCCGCGCCGGCGACCTGGCGCAGCAACGGCGGCTGGAAGCGGTGGACTTCCAGTCCCAGGGACGGGCGCCGCACGAGCTGGACATCGCCAGTCCGGTGCTGCCGCATCCCCCGGGGCGGGAGTCGCGCGCGCGAGCCGCCGGCAGGTTCGCCGCGCCGGGGCCGTCCGGCGCTCCGGCGGCGGCTGACCCGGCGCCGGACCAGGCGCCCGCGCCGGCCCACGCCGAGGCGCGTGACGCGCGCACCCTGCAGGCGGCCTACTACGCCATGATCGAGCTGATCGACGACCAGGTGGGACGCATGCTGGACGCCCTGCGCGACTGCGGTCAGGAACGGGACACGCTGGTGCTGTTCACCAGCGACCACGGCGAGATGCTCGGCGATCACGGACTGATCCAGAAGGGTTGCCGCTTCTACGAGGGACTGGTGCGGGTGCCCCTGATCCTGGCGTGGCCGGAGACCATCCGCAGCGGCCTGGTCAGCGACGCGCTGGTGGAGCTCACCGACCTCGCGCCAACCCTGCTGGACGCCGCCGGAGCGGCGCTGCCGGACTGGATGCAAGGCCGCTCCCTGCTGCCGCTGGCCAGCGGCGCCGCCGACCCGCATCACCATCGCGACGCGGTGCGGTGCGAGTACTTCGATGCCATTGACGCGCCTGACGCCACCCGCGCGACCATGTACCGCGGGCGGCGCTACAAGCTGGTGGCGTACCACGGTCACGGGCTGGGAGAGCTGTACGATCTGGAGCAGGATCCCGGCGAGTTCGACAACCTGTGGGACGACCCCGCGCATGCCGCGCTCAAGGCGGACCTGCTGCTGGAGAGCTACGCCGCGTCGATGCGCGCCGTGGACGTGGGCACCCGCCGCATCGGACCGATGTAACGGTTCTCCGTGATCCACGCTCCCGCCGCGGCGCGGTGGCGGATGCTGGCGCTGGGCTGGGCGGCGTACTTCGTGTTTGGCATTGCCGCCACCTCGTTGGCGCCGCTGGTGCCGCCGGTGATGCGCGACCTGGACCTGTCCGGCTCGCAGATGGGGCTGGTGCTCGGCGGCTGGCAACTGGTCTACGTATTCACCGCCGTGCCGCTGGGCAGCGCGGTCGATCGCCTGGGCGTGCGGCGCTCGGTGACGCTGGCGCTGGTGGTGATCATCGCGTCGCTGGCGTTGCGCGCCGCGGCCACCTCGTTCGGGATGCTGTTCGCGGCCGTGGCGCTGTTCGGCGTTGGCGGCCCGGTGGTATCGATCGGCGTGCCGAAGATCGTGGCGGAGTGGTTTCCGCCGCGCGAGCGCGGGCGCGCCGCGGGTTTCTACACCACCGGCCCGACCATCGGCGGCGTCATGGTGCTGGCCACCGCCGCCGGCCTGCTGCTGCCCCTGGCCGGCTCGTGGCGCTTGGTGGTGTTGATCTTCGCCGCGGCCGGGGCGGCCGGTTTGCTGGCGTGGACCCTGGGCTACCGTGACGCGGCGGCGCCGGGCCGGGCGGCGGGTCCGCGCCGCTCTTCCCCGACACGGGCACCGGCGCGCCGGCGCTGGCTGGCGCTGCTGCGCGACCGCAACATGCGCCTGCTGCTGGTGCTGGCCGGCGGCTCGTTCCTGGTGAATCACGGGCTGAACGCCTGGCAGCCCACGTTGCTGCAAGAGGCCGGCTTCGACTTGGCCGCGGCCGGCAGGTGGACCGCCGCCGGCACCCTGTGCGGTCTGGTCACCGCCTTCATCGTGCCGGGGCTGACCCGCGCCGGCGCCCGCCGCGGCGCCCTGATCATGCTGCTCCTGGCCGCGGCGGCCGGCGTGCTCGGCATGGCGCTGCTGCGCGCCGGCCCGCTGGCCGCGGCGGCGGTGGCCGCCGCCATGGCGCGCGCGCCGATGCTGCCCCTGACCATGCTGCTGCTGATGGAGCAGCCCGGCGTCGGCGCCCGCCACCTTGGCATCGGAGCCGGCCTGCTGTTCGCCGCCGCGGAGATCGGCGGCTTCGGCGGCCCGGCCCTCCTCGGCGTGATGCGCGACCTGACCGGCGGACTGGCTCCCGGCATGCTGGGCCTGGCGGCAGTGTCCCTGCTGCTGACCGCCGCCGTCCGCCAAGTACGCGACCCCGCCCCCACTCCACCGGCCGCTGATCCTTGACGATGCGCCGATGGCGGAGTCAGCGCGGCGCAGCCTGCTCCAAGCCGCAGGCGGCTAGCGTCAGGCCGGTCTTGCTTCCCATCGGCCCAAGCCGTCTACAGCCGCCACACACATGCGCTTGACGTTTTATTGGAGATTATGCTATCTTTCTACATTATCCGTTATTTCTTGACTGACCATATGCCGAGATAACAGGAATTCTCGTGTTATTGCGTTTCAGCGTCTCCAATCACCTTTCACTTCGAGATTCGCAGGAACTGCTGCTCACGACGTCATCACTGAAGGACAGGACCGAGGGCTTGATCGACTGCGCAGCCGCGCCGAGCGGATCGCTCTTGCCCGCCGTGGTAGTCTTCGGCGCCAACGCGTCGGGCAAGAGCAATCTCGTCCATGCGCTCAGGGCTATGCGGCGAATGGTCCTGTTCTCTCATACTCACGGAGATGCGAGTGGCGGGGTGCCGCGCCATGCCTTCAGACTGGACGCCTCCTACTCCGACAAGCCAAGCCGCTTCGAGATTGATTTCGTCCATCAAGGCGTGCGCTATCACTATGGGTTCGAAGTGGACGACGCAGCATTCTTGTCGGAGTGGCTATACGCCATTCCCAAGTCACACCGCCGCCTCATGTTCGAACGTGAAGGTAACGATTTTCGCTTCGGGCGCGAGCTAAAGGGACGAAACAATACCATCGCAGAATTGACTAGATCGAATAGCTTGTATCTATCGGCCGCCACACAAAACAGCCATGAACAAATCTCAAGTCTGTACGACTACCTCAGAGATATGAGCTGTTATATGAACATTGGCACAAGTAATGAATATTGGGTGAGACACAAGGAAATAGATACCCGAGTGATTGAGTTTCTTGGAAGACTTGACACTGGAATATGTGATTACCGGCGTCGTGAAATTGATCTTACTGATGAATCAAGAGCGACGCTTAGAGAAGTAATGGAGAGATTGACAAATGCTGCGGTAGACTTGACCTCGGGCAAGCAGGTCACCGTCGAACTTGCTCACCAGAGCAGAGACGGAGAGCCCGTCTACCTTGATTTTGGTATGGAAAGCTCGGGCACTCGGCGACTGCTGGTGATGTTGAGTCTAGCGTACCGTGCGCTCGACGCCGGAACGCCTCTAGTGATCGACGAACTCGACGTGAGTTTGCACACTCTGGCCGGGGCAGCGGTCCTGCAGTTGTTCAGCTCACCGGAGACGAATCCCAAAGGTGCGCAGCTTGTTGCAACGGTCCATGACACTAACCTGATGGGCTGGTCTGGACTGCGGCGCGATCAGATCTGGTTCACCGAAAAGGACGAGGACGGAGCGACGCTGCTCTATCCGCTGACCGACATTCGGACGCGCCGGAGCGATGACCTGGAGAAGGGGTACCTGCAGGGCCGCTACGGCGCAGTACCCTTCGACGACCCGATTTCCGCACTTGGCTCGAACTAGACGCAAACGGGGCGTTCCTTCCCTCGGTCGGCGCAAAGCTCAGCAAGGATCGAAATGGCGATTCGTGTTGTACTGTGAAGGCAGTAATACGGAATCATCCTATTTCAACGCCTTCAAGGAAACCTGTAAGAACACGCTTATCGGAGTGGAGGTTATTCCCGCAGCGGGGGTTCCCTACACGATTGCGAACAAAGCTGTGGAACGAGTCCGATCTCAGCGGCTCGGTGGCCGCAGAAACTCGTTCGAAAAGAACCAGGTTTGGGCGGTATTCGACCGCGATGAGCATCCTCAATTTGAGGATGCTGTCGCGCTGTGCAGAAGTAACGGTGTCTGTGTCGGTCGTTCCAATCCATGTTTCGAGCTGTGGCTGATCCTGCATGAAAGGGATCACAATAGGTATGAGACACGTCACCGAATGCAGTCGATACTCAGTAATCTACGCCCCGAGTATGACAAGAGGCGGGGGAAGACTCCTGATTGCGAAGAAATGATCAGCCGAGTTGAGGATGCCGAACAGCGCGCCGAGCAACTATTGCTCCGCCGCCAGGAGGAGGGCAAGCCATACGGTAATCCCTCCACTACGGTCGGCCGGCTTACGCGCGCGATACGAACTGCTGACAATCGCGTGCGGGCACGGACCTGACGCTACGGACTCCGCCGGTTAGCGTTCTCCGGGGCGTGTAGAGTGCTTAGCTAGCTTAGCCGACGGGCTCCAGCCATTCGGTGGCCTCGCCCAGGTTGATCGCCAGATGGGTCATGGGGCCGTCCACGGTCGCGCCGTGCCAATGTTTCTCGCCGCCCTCGAAGCGGACGATGTCGCCGGCCGCGGCCACCACCGGCGGCTCGCCCCACACCTGCGCCGTGCAGCGCCCGGTCACGATGAACAGCAGTTGCACGTCGCTATGGGTGTGCCAGTGGGTGGCGGCGCCGGCCGCGAACGACACGCGGTATACCCGGCCGCGGGCGGCAGGATCGGCAGCCAGGAAGCGCTGCAGGGTGGCGCCGCCCGTAAAGTGCTCCGTTTCCGCCAGCTCGACGGTGCGCCCGGCGGCGACAAGCAGTTCCATGCCGCGCAGCATAGCAGATCTGCCGCGCCGTCCGCAAGATCAACGTAGGTAAGTAGGTAGGTAGGTAGATAGGTAGGTAGGGGGCGCATTTCCAAATGTAGGTACGCGTCAGGCCGCTTGGCGGCCAAGCTCCGTCCTAGTCCCAGTGTAAGATGACGTTTCTCGGCGATCTTGATCACCGGTCTACCGGCACCTCACGATCCTCGCCGGGGCGCCCAAATCCGGCGCCGACGTGGCGGTAGCGGTGATGGGCGGCGCACAGCAGGCGGAGATTGTTCGGCTCGGCGGCGCCGCCGCGGGCATACGGCACCACGTGATCGATCTGCAGCAGGTGTTGCGAGCCGCAGCGGCGCCCGCTGGTGCGGTCCACGTAGCGGCAGCGGCCCCGGTCGCGCCGCCACACCTCGCGCTTGACCGCCGCCGGGATGGCGCGGCCGGTCGCGCCGCCGGCCTTCGCTGGCGAAGTTTCGGTCCGCGCCGCCGTCGCAGCCGGCCGGCCGAGGCGCCGCGTCTTCGGCGCCGAAGTGGTGTCGGTCGCCGGCTTCGCTGCCGAACTGTCCGGGCGGTCAGCGGCTTGGTCTCCCGGCTGCGCCGGCGCCTGAGCCGATACCTTCGCCGCCGAAGGAGCGGCGCTGTCCGCGCCGGCCTCCTGCTTCGCTGCCGAAGCGGCGCCGCAAGCCGAGGCCGCCTGCGTCTTCGGCGCCGAAGTCTGCTCGGCGCCTTTGGCCGGCGCGGTGCGCCGCCCGCGCGGCGGCCGGGCCGGATCGTGACGGTCGAGCCCTTCCCGCACCAGCCGCCCCATGAGCTGCCCCATCGTCATGCGTGGTTCGACGTGGGACAGGAGGCCCTTGATCTGCTCCAAGCCGCGCCGGCACTCATCGTCGATCACCGCCTTGAGTTCCCAGCGCCCGCCGCCCAGGGGCCGCACCCGATCAGCCGGCGCCGCCAGCTCCGGGTCCACCTCGGCCAGCAACTGCATCACCTCCCGGCTGCTCTTGCCGGACGCCCGCTCCACCAGCTCCCGCCGCGCCTCCGAGTCCAGCACCGGCTCCGGCGCCGACACCGGCTTCCGCTCCGCCGGCCGCGGCGGCGCCGAGCCCTCCTGCGACTGAGCGGCAGCCCCGAACCCGGTCCCGCCCGGCGCGCTACGCGCCGCCCGCTCCTTCTTGCGCTCCTGCCGGTCGAAGGCGTTCTGCAACTGCGCGGCCGCGTTCAGCGTCATCGTGCCACTCTGCAGGCGTTCGCGCACGCCCTCGACGTCAGCGCAGAGCCGCATCGCCTTGATGCGCCGCCACGCCGCGGCGTCGCTGTAACCCAGTTCGCGCACCGCGTAATCGAACAGGCTCGAGAACCCGCGGCGCAGATACAGGCGGCGCTTCTGAATCTCGCGCAGGTGGTCGATCACGACTACTTCAAGATGGTGTTCGATGCCGGAAAGTTCCTTGGTCCGCTCCAGCAAGCGGTCGTCTGAGAGGGCGGATACGGTAGTGGTGACGGCCCCGTCTGGAGCATGTTTGTTCATGACATAAGTACAATCATGGAAACTACTTGAGTCAAGTTATTCGGCCCGGAAGATGCCACCTGAGGGCGTGACTCGGCGGGCATTCCAAGCGGCTGCCGAGACGAGAATGTCGCCGGCGTCGAGCGGCAGGGTTTCTTCTTACGGCCCCAGGCGGCCTCGTCGATGGAATGTCGCTCCAGCCGCAGGCGTCGAGCGTGGCGCGGTACTTGTAGTACGCCTGTCCGGCGGCTTCGAGGGCGGGATCGGGTACAACAAATTGGAAGTGCGCCCGTAGGTACCTGGGAAGTAGCACTCTCTCTTGGTCATGGATCGTCAGTATAGCCGTCCGGCGCCTCTACCGGGCGGGCGAAGTCTGGCCGCTCCTGTTCTTCGTCGAAGGCGTACCAGCCGTCGCGGGCGAGGACGGCCAAGCTGCCGTCCGGCAGCCGCACCATCAAGTCCCACTGCTCCGGCGGCAGGGGGACCCTCTTGATATGCTCCTTCATCTCCTTGATGGTGAGGGGGCGGCGGCGGCAGGGGCGTCCGTGGTAGTCGCTGTCTACGTTCTCGTCAGCCATCCGACCCGCTCGAACAGCATATATCGAACTGCAGCGCCAGGTACAGCAGAGAGGTCGCGGCAGCTCGACCGCCGGCTCCTCCAGGAGGTGGAGCTCGTCCCAACCGGCGTCCGGGCTCATGCGGCTTCCGTATTCGGAGTGACGCGAAGTTCACCATCGAGAAGTAGGGGCATAAGGCCGCGCTTGGCCTCGGTCAATTTCGCCACGCGCTCCTGATTGACTTCAATGACGTGGTCTACGCTGGATAGTACATGGACAATCTGCTCCTGCTCAGCAAGTGGAGGAACCAGCACGCCACAGGTGAGAAACTTGCTCTTGCTGACGATTGGCACCGCGGTCATTCCCGCAAGGCCAACAAGTGTGCCGGATGCGAAAGACAAAGCATAGTAGAGATATTCTGACAAAACAGCGTCACCGGTTATGACGCTGTTGATCTGCTGATTCGTGCAGCATCTTTCTACGGCTATACCGACCTTACCAATGGTCCCGATGCACGTTACCATGACTGACCCCGGTGGTATTTCTCGCACCTGAGCAAGACCATCTTCGGAAACATGGCGGCCGGTAGTGCTGACTCTCTTGGCTTTTCCAAGATCGGTTGGCGTAACGAAGGGAATCTCGCCGTTCCAGAAGGTATGATTGCTAGTGCTCGGCGTACTTCCGGTTACTACCTCTCCAATCTCCGCAATGGTTTTACGATCCCAGCCGTCGGGAATATCACCTGCTTCTATCTGCTTGAACCGCGTATGTCGTCCCGGCAGGCCGCGTGTCAGCATTACCTGCATCAGGCCGCGCTTGACGATCTGCGCTTGGTCGATGACCGCCTGGGTCTTCTCGATGGCGTCGTCTATTGACGAAAGGATCGCGGCAATCTTGCGCTGTTCCGGGATTGAGGGAAGGGGTATCCTTACACGATTGATGTCAGCCGCACGTAAGCCGAATCGCGTAATGCCGTTTGCATACATCTGAAACTGCCGCTTGGCACTTTTCTCGCTGAGGGCATAGTGAAGAAACCGTCCGTCCAGATTGGCTTTCAGTGGACGAAGAATCGCAAGATGATATCCGCATACCAAGTTCGGTACTTCATCACCTACTACCGCGGGCACTCCGATATCGTCAGGGGTCTCTGAATCCTTCGTGATGATTACATCACCGACTCTCAATCGACAATTCTGAATCTCCCGTTCAGTAGCTGTCGCCTCCATATAGTCCATGTCAGCACGAATGACGTTGTGATTGTATACGTCGGAGTAGTTGCAGAGCCTTACAGAGCGCTCTCCGTCTACGGTCTTCTTGTCAACGCCGCTGAGACGCAGATCGACGACGTCAGCCAACGCAGTCCAAGGCCAACTCTCATTATCCTGGTTACCTCTCACGCTGACATAATACTATCGGCGCCATCAGTGGCAACTGCGGCTCCTGTCCATGCTTCGGGCGCGGTTCAGAATCGGTCGGCGCGGAACAGCTCCATGTCCAGGGAGGGTTTGCGGCCCAGGGCGAGGTCCGCCACCGCCTGGCCGCTGGCCGGTCCCAGCGACATGCCGATCATGCCGTGGCCGGTGGCCAGCAGCAGGTTGTCGAGGCCGCGCGGGCGGCCCAGGATCGGCAGCGAGTCCGCTGACAGGGGGCGCATGCCGCGCCAGATTTCCAGCGTCTCCAACTCCTCCATGCCGGCGAGGTAGCGCGGCGGAGCGCGGCGGATGGCGGCCAGCCGGCGCGGGTTCACGCGGCGGTCGTTGCCGGCCAGTTCCAGGGTGCCGCCGATGCGCATGCGATCCGGGCCGAACGGGGTGAGCACCACCCGTTCCGCGTGAAAGTGGAGCGGGATTGGCGGACAGGCCGCCGGCCGGCGCACGGTGATGCTGTAGCCCTTGGCCGGCTGCACCGGCACCCGCAGCCCCACGCCGCGGCTCAGCTCCGGGCTCAGAAAGCCGGCAGCCAGCACGATCACGCGCGGGCGCAGGGTGCCGCGGCTGGTGCGCACCGCCGTCACCCGCCCCCCGCGGCGCTCCAGGGAGAACACGGCGGCCTGCTCGTGCACGACGGCGCCGCGGCGGGCGGCGGCCGCGGCCAGCGCGCGCACGAAGGCGCCGGGGATGAGGCGCCCGTCCCGGCGGTAGTGCACCGCTCCCAGCACGTCCCGCTTCAGCCCGGGCAGCAGCGCGCCGAGCCGCTCCCGGTCCACCACTGCCAGGTCGATGCCCGCCTCCTGCTCGCGCCGCGCCGCGGCGACGGCCGCTTCCCACTCCGGTTCCTCGCGGTACAGGAACAGGCCGCCCTTGCGCTCGTAGTCCACCTCCGGCGGGAGCTCGGCGGCCAGCTCGGCGTACAGCTCCTGGCTGGCGCACTGCCAGCGGTACAGCACCGGCTCCGCCGCGGCGCAGCGCCGCGCCGCGCACGCCGCCCGGAAGCGCAGCAGCCAGCGCAGCAGGTCGAGGTCCCAGCGCGGCTTGACGTACAGCGGGCTCTCGCCATCGAGCAGCCAGCGCAGGCTGCCCCCGATCACCCCCGGTTCCGCCACCGGCCGCGAGTGGCTCGGTACCAGCAGGCCGATGTTGCCGTACGAGCTGGCCATGGGACCGCCTACCTGATGCTCCTCCAACACGGTGACCGCGGCCCCGGCCCGCGCCAGGTAGTACGCGGTGCACGTGCCGATCACGCCGCCGCCGATCACCAGCACTTCCGCTTCGGACATCGTTCACCTCCTCCGCGCCGATGGTACTCGGTCAGCGCCCGCGCCGGCCATGGAACTCCGCTACCGGCCGGGGCATACTGCGCCGGTGGAAACGTTGGCCGGGACCACCGACATCTACGGTGGCGTCATCATCGACCCGCAGCGCTTGCCCGGCGATGCGGCGCGCTTCCGGGAACGGCTCGCCGCTTCGGTCGCCGCCTGGCGGCGCGAGCGGCGGCGGCTGGTCTGGCTGGAGATACCGCACGCCGCCGCCGCGCTGGTGCCGGTCGCCGCGGCGGCGGGGTTCTCGTTTCACCACGCGGAAGCGGGCAAGCTGATGATGACCCTGCCGTTGAGCGGCGACGCCTACATCCCCCACTACGCCACCCACAACATCGGCGCCGGCGGCGTGGTGATCGACGCCGGCCAGCGCCTGCTGGTGGTGAACGAACGCTATCGCAGAGACCGCAGCAAGCCCTACTACAAGCTGCCGGGCGGCTTGCTCGACCCGCAGGAGGACCTGGCGGCGGCGGTGGAGCGCGAGGTGGCCGAGGAGACCGGCGTGCAGGCCGAGTTCCGGGGCGTGGTATGCCTCCGCCACCGCCACCAGTTCCGCTTCGGCCGCTCCGACTTCTACGTCGTGTGCCGCCTGCGCCCGCTCAGCAGCGCGCTGCGGCGCGATCCGCGGGAGATCGAGGAGTGCCGCTGGATGCCGGTCGCCGAGTACCTCGCCTCACCCTACGTGGGGCAGTTCAACCGCACGGTGGTGCGCCAGGCCCTGCAGGGACCGGCGCTCGCGCCGCTCGCCCTGGAGCAGCCGCAGGACTACGAGTTCTTCGCTCCCCAGGGACCACCGGGACCGCAGGAATCGCAGGGCGCGCCGGGCGCGGATTCGCATTGAGCCCGCCCGCCGGACTTCCGGGGGCGCCAAAGGTCTCACGGTCAGCGCGCTCCGGCGCGCGGGGCGCGGTAGTCGGCCTGGGGCGTGGGCACCGTGTTCAGCGCATCCTCCACCACCGACGTGTCCGAAACTCCGCGCACCCAGTACTCCGGCTGCAACAGCAGGCGGTGCGCCAGCGCGATGGCCGCCACGCTCTTCACGTCTTCCGGCGTCACGAAGTCGCGCTCGTCCAGCACCGCCGCGGCCCGCGCCAGCTTGAACAGCGCGAACACCCCGCGCGGCGAGGCCCCGACCTGGATGCGGCCGTCGGCGCGGGTGGCGCGCGCCAGGTCGACGCTATACTTGGCAATCGCTTCGCTGACGTGCACCTCTTCCAGGGCGCGCTGCATCTCCAGCAGCTCCTGGTGGGATACGACCGGTTCCAGGGTCACGTCGTCCTGCTTGCGCTCCTGGCGCCGCAGGAGGATCTCCAGTTCCTGCTCCGGGTCGGGGTAGCCCACGCTGGTACGCATGATGAAGCGGTCCAGTTGCGCTTCGGGCAGCGGGTAGGTGCCCTCGAACTCCACCGGATTCTGGGTGGCGATGACGATGAACGGAGGAGCGAGCGGAAAGCGGGCGCCCTCCACGGTGACCTGCCGCTCCTGCATCGCCTCCAGCAGGGCGGATTGGGTCTTCGGCGTGGCGCGGTTGATCTCGTCGCCGAGCAGCAGGTGGGCGAACAACGGCCCGCGCCGGAACTCGAACTGCGCCTCCCGCTGGTTGTAGACGTAGCCGCCGGTGATCTCTCCCGGAAGCAGGTCGGGCGTGAACTGGATGCGGCTGAACTCGATGTCGAGCACCGCGGCGAAGGAGTGCGCGATCAGCGTCTTGGCCAGTCCGGGATTGTCCTGGATCAGGATGTGGCCGTCCGCCAGGATGCCCATGAGGATCTGCCTGAGCACCGCGTCCTTGCCGACGATCACCTGGCGCACGGAATCGATGACCTGTCGCGCCCGGTCGCTCACCTGCGGTAGTTGCATAGTCGGTAGTTGCTCTCCTGCGGCAGCGCCGGGATGCGCGGCGGCTGCCGGCTCAAAGCTACCACGAAACGCCGCCGCGGCGTGGCTTTGACACCCGCCGGGGCGCGTGCTGTAATGCCGCCGGCAAGGGGGGCTGAGGTACTGCGATCCGGTATCCGGGAAGAGCGGGCATGACCCGCGTCGATCGTTGGCTGCAGCATGCCCGGCGGCTGCCGTTCCTGGGACCGCGCGCCGGCAGCCGCGACATCCTGCCCCTCGCCGCGGCCGCGTTGCTGGTGTGCGCTGCGCTGGTAATCGCCGTGGCCGCGCTGCCGCGGGTCGATCCGGTCACCGCCGGCGGCGGGGCGAGCATTCCGCTGGTACCCCGGCTGGGAGCCGCGGCCACCAATCTGCTGCTGCTGCTCGTGGCGCTCGGCACCCTCGGACTCGGCGCGCTGGCCGTGGCCTATCTGATCGTCGCCCTGCGCGACGACCGGGTCCGCTATCTGGCCGGCAACGCGCCGCCGTGGCGCATCATCCTGCTCCTGGTCGCCGGCATGCTGCTGTTCTACCTCGCGGTAGCGGTGGTGCTGTCGCTGCTGGTGCTCCCCGATGATCAACCGCAGCCCCCGCCGCCCGCGGAAGGCGAGGGCGAACCTGAGGAAGAGGCAGCCGCCGCGGAGCAGCCGGCGGAGGAGCCGGTGGATTCCTTGACCGCCGCCACCCGAGCGCGGCGTACGCGCCTGCTCCTCATCACCCTGCTGGGGGTGGGGTTCGCCGCGGCCGCCTACTTCGCCGTTCGCCTGCTGCGCGCCGCCCCGGAGCGCGAACCGGAGCAGGTGCGGCTGTCGGACGAGCTGCGCCGCGACTTGGCCGAGGCCGCGGAGCTGGCGATCGCCGAGCTGGAGGCGGATTCCGACTTTCGGCGCGCGGTGATCGGCTGCTGGGCCTACCTGGAACTGGCCCTGGCGCGGCACGAGCATCCGCGCCCGCGCCATCACACGCCGTTGGAATACGTGCGCGCCCTGGTGGTGGAAGTGCCGGCGCTGCCGGCGCCGGCCCTGCTGGAGTTGACCGGGCGCTATGAAGTGGCGCGTTTCAGCGAGCACCCCATCACCCGCGGCGACCGCGACACGGCGCTGCGCTGCCTGCACGACATCCGCCGCCGCCTGAGCCTGGCATGAGCGGCGCGGCCGACCGCGGGAGGCTGCAACCGCGCCCCTACGGCAGGCGCAGCGCAATCGTGCTCCTGATAGGCGCCGCCGGCCTGCTGGTGTGGGCGCTCACCGCGGGCGACGACCCGGCGCTGCGCACCGCCGCGGTCGGCGGCGTGGTGGCGCTGACGATCGCCGGCACCGCCATCCGCTACGCCCACCGCGCCATCCGCGAGCAACGCGGCGCGGCCCCGGAGGAGCCCGCGCCCGCCGCCGGCGCGCCCGAGCTGCCCGATTCCTATTCGCAACTCCTGCATCAACTCGACGCCGCGGTGCGCAGTCCCTCCTACCTGAGCGCGGTGCTGGTGCCGCGCCTGGAGGAGCTGCTGGAGGAGAAGCAGCCCGGCAGCGCCCGCGACCGGGTGCGCGGCCGGTTGCGGCGCCTGGCAGCCGCCGCGGCGCCGCGCTGGAGCCGCGGCTGGCTTGCCGCGCAACTGCTGCGCAACCGCCGCGCCACCGCCGCCGCGGTCGCGGCCGCGGCGCGCGACTTGGCGCGCCTGCCATGAGCGAAGCGGTCAAGCGCTACAGCCGCCGCCTCACCCTCTACTTCGTCCTCGTCGTGGTGGCCGCGCTGGCCGCGGTCATCGCCAACCGGTTGGAGCCGCTGGTAACCGCGGCGCCGTTCGCGGCCGCCATCCTGACGGCGCTGTTCACGGAAGGCGCGCCCCGGGTCCGCACCCGCCACCAGGTGTCGCGCAGCGCGGTGCACGAGGACGAGGCGGTCGACGTCCACCTGGAGGTCCACGCCGAGGCCGACGTGGGCGTCCTGGAATTGCTCGACCCGCTGCCTGAGTGGGCCGAGGTGACCGCCGGCAGCAACCGCATCGTCCGCCCGCTGTACGCCGGCCAGCCGGAGCGCTTCCACTACCAGGTGCAGTTCCGGCGCCGCGCGCGGGTGGCCCTCGGCGGCCTGCGGCAGCGCTGGCACGATCCCTCCGCGCTGGTGCGCTGGGAACAGGCGCTGCCCGCTTCCAGCGAGCTCACGGTGCGCCCGCGGGCGGCGCCGATCACCCACCCGGTGCGGCCGGCGCGCACCCAGGTGTACATGGGAAACTACCCCGCCCCCACGATCGGCGACGGACTGGAGATCGCCGAGCTGCGGCCGCACGTGCCCGGCGACCGCCTGCGCAGCATCAACTGGCGGGCGTCCCTGCGCATGGGCGCGCTGCACGTCAACGACTATGCCCCCGAACGCAACGCCGACGTGGTGCTGCTGCTCGACACCTTCGCCGACGCCGGACCGCCCGGCGCGCGGCTGCTGGATACCGGCGCGCGCCTGGCGGCCAGCCTCGCCGACCACTTCCTGGCCGCCCGCAACCGCGTCGGCCTGATCGAACTGAGCGGCATCCTCAAGTGGCTGATCCCGGCCAGCGGCCCGCGCCAGCGCTACCGGCTGCTGGAAAGCCTTACCGACGCCGCGGTACGGCAGAGCTACGTGGGCCAGAATCTGCGCACCATTCCGGCCCGGGTCCTGCCGGCGCGCGCCTTCGTCATTGCCATCTCGGGGTTGATCGACGCGCGCTTCGCCTTCGCCGCCGGCGACCTGCACGCGCGCGGCTTCAACGTGGCGCTGGTGGCGCTCGACGCCGCCGCGGCCGCCGAGCACGCGGTCCGCATGCAACGCGCCGACGCGCCCGGCCGGCTGCTGGGTCCCGCGGCCGCCGATCTGTGGCGGCTGGAACTGGCCGAGCGGCGGCACAGTTTGCAGCACGCCGGCGTGCCGCTGGTGCCGTGCGCCGCCGACACGCCGCCGGAGCTGGTGGGGCGCGCCCTCGATCGGCTGCGCCGCGCCGGCGCCGGCCAGCGCGTCAGGATCGGCAGCTAGCCGATGGCCGACCGGTGATTCGCGGTCTGGTACTGAGCCTGCCGGTGCTGGTGGCGGCGTACGTCATGAGCATCGATTCCTCCGGCGGGTTGGCGGTGCTGGTCACCGGGGCGGTCGCGGCGGCGATCGCCGGCGCCGCGCTGCGGCGCTACCGGTTGCTGGCGCTGGGCGCGGCGCTGCTGTTGCCGGCATACTGGGCCGCCCTGCTGGCCGCCGGGCGCGATCCCGACTTCTGGGGCGCGCTGGGGGTCGGCCTGGCCGTGTTCCTGCTCCTGGAGCTGGGTTACGACTGGACGGCGCTGTTCGGCCGCGCCGTCAGCCTGGCGGAATACGCGGCGCGCTGGCGCCACCTGGTGCGGAGCTGCGCGCTCGCCGCCGCGGCGGCCTACCTGATCACCCTGCTGGCGGTGAACCTCGCGCCGCGCCTGCAACACGCTGACGACACCGTGCTGTTTCTGCTGGCGGCGGCCGCCGCCGCGGCGGTGGCGGTGCTGCTCGCGAGCCTGGTGCGGTTGTGGCTGCGCCGGCTCGCCGCGGGCGGCCCGGCAGACCACTGACCGAGCCGCACCCGCTCCGCCCGTGCGCGCGGCGCAACGCGCCGGGGCGCGGAACGGATGCCCGCGTTGCCGGCCGGCGGCCGTGAGCGGCCCGACGCCGGCGCGCGTTCCCCGGATCAGCCGCGCGGCGGCGCCTCCGGCTTGCCGCTGTGGTGCGAGGCGTACACCGCGTCCATCAGTTCGCTGTACGCCACCCCGTTGCGCGGGCTGGTCGCCGGCTCGGCCTGGCCGAGCACCGCGTCGATGAAGTTGCCGATCGGTGAGTCGGCGCCGCCCGGCAACTCCGGTTCGATCTCCTCGGCGCCGTCGAATACGCGGATCCACGATCCCATCCAGCCGTCGACGTCGATGCGCCCGCCGGTGAAGATGAAGGTCAGCGCGGCGCCCGCCCCCGCGCAGTTGCCGCTGACCGTGATGCTCGCCATGACCCCATTGGCAAAGCGCACTGCCAGCACGCTGTTGATGTCCACCGGCGTATCCTGGTAGTCCATGAAGCTGAACACCTGCCGCGGCGACGACTCCACCGTCCACACCACGCTGTTGAGCAGGTGGGAGCCGCTGTCGTAGGCTTGGCCGCCGCCGGACAGCGCCGGATCCTGCCGCCAGGAGCCGGCGGTGGTACGGTTCCAGTCCTGCGACAGGAAGCCGCTCACCAGTTCCAGGCGCCCGAAGCGGCCGCTGCGCACCGCCTCGCGCAGGTAGCGGAACGGCGGCGTGCTCGGCGTGTTGTAGCCTACCACCAGGATGCGGCCCGACTCCGCCACCAGGCGTTCCAACTCCCGCGCCTGCGCGGTAGCGGTGACCATCGGCTTCTCCATGAACACGTGGCAGCCGGCGGCCAACGCCTGCTTGCCGTGCGCGAAGTGCGCGGTATGCGGGGTGCAAATCACCACCGCGTCCAGCGCCGCGGCGCGGTACATGGCCGCGGCGTCGTCGTACGCCGGCGGGGACGCCGCGCCGGCCAGTTCCTCGGTCAGATGCTCCGCAACCCAGCGCTCGATGATGCCGGTGTCTACGTCGCACAGCGCCGCCAGCTCGGCGGCCGGGTGCGCCAGAATCCGCTTGGCGTGGTGGCGCGACATGCGCCCGCAGCCGAGGATCCCTACTCGAAGTGCCACCTGTGCCTCCTTGTCGCGGCAGCACCATAGCCAATTACCGCCGGCGACGGAAGCCGTTTGCCGCGGCCGGGATGCGGCCGGCGGGCTGGGTCCGGGCGGCGCTCCGGTCCGGCGCAGTCCGGTACGTCCGCTTTTGGCTTGCTTGCTGGCTGGGTCTGCGGTTGGTTGCGCCGCCGCGCGGCGTGCTATGCTGTACGGGAGGAGTAGCGCGCGAATGCGACGATGGACGGTGACCGACCATGCCGCAGGGGTGTGGGTGGAGACGCTGGACCTGGGAGCCGCGGAGCTGGGGCTGGCCGACTGCCGGGTTACCAAGCGGCGCCTGCGCGGCGGCCTGAGCGACGGCGTCGACCTGCTGCAGGTGACCTGCGGCGAGCTTTCGTTCGCGGTGCTGCCGACCCGCGGGATGAGCCTGTGGCGCGGCCGCTACCGCGGCCTGGAGCTGGGCTGGCAGTCGCCGATCCGGGGACCGGTGCATCCCTGCTACGTGCCGCCCGGCGAACGCGGCGGCCTGGGCTGGCTGCGCGGCTTCGACGAGTGGGTGGTGCGCTGCGGTCTGGACTCCAACGGCGCGCCCGGCGCCGACACCGTGCGCGACAACAACGGCAACCCGGTCAGCGTGCAACTCGACCTGCACGGCAAGATCGCCAACCTGCCGGCGCACTACCTGGCGGTCAGCGCCGACCCGGCGCAGGAGGTGCTGCAGATTACCGGCCACGTGGCCGAAAGCGCCCTGTTCCATCCGCTGCTGGAGTTGCGCACCACGATCACGGTGACCCCCGGCTCGTCCCGCATCACGGTGACCGACAGCGTGCATAACCTGCAGGCCACGCCGGCGGAGCTGGAGCTGCTCTACCACTGCAACTTCGGGCCGCCGTTCCTGCAGGCCGGCAGCCGCGTGGCGCTGCCGTTCACCGCCATGGCGCCGCGCGACGCCCGCGCCCGGGAGGGGATCGGCGACGACCCCGCCACTGCCGCGGCGCGCGCCCTGGCCTGCTCCGGCCCGAGCGCCGGCTACGTCGAGCAGGTGTACTTCTTCCAGCCGGCGGCGCGGCCCGGCGACGGCGCCTCCCTGGCCGCCCTCGTCGCGGCCGACGCCAGCCGCGCCGCGGTGGTGCGCTTCGATTGCCGCCAACTGCCGTGCCTGACGCTGTGGAAGAACACCGCCGCGGTGGAGCAGGGCTACGTAGTCGGCCTGGAGCCGGCCACCAACTATCCCAACACCCGCGCCGTGGAGCGGGCCGGCGGGCGCGTGGTCAACCTGCCGCCGGGAGCGCGCTACGACGCCCAGGTGATGCTGGAGGTGGCGCTGGGCGAGGAAGCGGTGGCCGAGGTGGAGGCGGAGATCGGCCAGCTCCGGGCCGGCGCCGCCGGCACCGTCCACCTGCGGCCCCATGCCGACTTCGGCGCGGGTTGACGGCCGCGGCGCTGCCCGCCACTCTGTCAGCGGCATGTCCGCAGCGGACGACACCCGGGTCGTGGTAACCGGGCTCGGAGCGGTGAGCTCCCTCGGCAACGATGCCGCGCGGACGTGGCAGGGCGCGCGTTCCGGCAGCATCGGCATCGGCCCCATCACCAAGTTCGATCCCGCGCCGCTGGCGGCCAAGGTGGCCAGCGAAGTGCACGACCTGCCGGTCGGCGACTACCTGGAACGCAAGGAGGCGCGGCGCATGGATCAGTTCACGGTCTACGCGACGGTGGCTGCCATTCAGGCGCTGCGCGACGCCGGTCTGGACGCGCCCGGGGCGCTGCCGCCGGAGCGCACCGGCATCATGCTGGGGGTGGGCTTCGGCGGCGTCCATTCCTTCCGGCGCGCCAGCGAAGCGCTGGTCGAACGCGGCCCGGGCGGCGTGGAGCCGCTGTTCGTGCCCAAGATGATGGCCAACAGCCCGGTCGGCCAGCTCGCCATCAAGTTCGGCATTACCGGCCCGGGGCTGGTGATCGCGTCGGCCTGCACCTCGGCTACCGACGCCATCGGCCGCGCCCTGCGCTGCATCCGGGCGGGGCTGTGCGACGTGATGATCACCGGCGGCGCCGAAGCCCTCCTGTCGCCGATCACCTTCGCCGGCTTCGGCAACCTGCAGGCGCTCACCACCAGCTTCAACGACGCGCCGCAACGGGCCAGCCGCCCGTTCGACAAGTCACGCAGCGGCTTCGTCCTCGCCGAGGGCGCCGGCGTGCTGCTGATCGAAGCGGCGCACCACGCCGCGGCGCGCGGCGCGCCGGTCTACGCCGAGCTGGCCGGCTACGGCGCCACCTGCGACGCGCACCACCTTACCGCGCCCCATCCGCAAGGTCTGGGCGCCCAGTCGGCCATGCGCCAGGCGATGCGCAGCGCCGGGCTGCAGCCGCAGGAGGTGGATTACGTCAACGCCCACGGCACCTCCACGCCGCTCAACGACCCGATCGAGACCGCCGCCATCAAAGGGGTGTTCGGCGCCCATGCGTATCGGCTCAAGGTGTCGTCCACCAAGTCGATGGTGGGCCATCTGCTCGGCGGCTCCGGCGGCGTGGAGGCGGTGGTCACGGTCAAGGCGCTGCACGAGCAGTTCTACCCGCCGACCGCCAACCTGGAAGACCCGGATCCGGCGTGCGACCTGGACTACGTGCCGCAGCGCGGGGTGGCGGCGCCGATGCGATCGGCGCTCTCCAACAGCTTCGGCTTCGGCGGCCACAACGGGGTGGTGGCCTTCAAGCGCGCCGGTTGACGGACAGCGCGAACCTTCCGCTCCCGGCGGTGCGCCTGCGCCCGCCGGCCGATACCTGCTTCGAGCTGCAGGTGGCGGACGTGACCATCCCGGTTACCGTGCGCCACCAGGCGCGCGTCAACGCGCGCGCTACCATCGGCGCGCGCGGGCTCCTCATCCGGTTGCCCTCCGCGGCCGGCGCGGCCGCCTGCGACGAGCACGTGGCGTTCCTGCTGCGCTGGGCGGTGCGCACCATCGGCCGCGACCCGCAGCGCTACCGGCCGCGCGCTCCGCGCCGCTACCGGGACGGCGACCTGCTGGCGGCCGGCGGCGACCGGTTCCGGCTGCGCATCGCGCCGGCGGCGCGCGTTACCAATGGCGTGCGCCTGGCCGGGCTCGAACCGGACGGCGCCCGCGTGATCCGCATCCTCCTCGCCGCCCGCCAAACCGCGGCCGCGCGGCAGCACGCCCTGCCGCGGCTGGTGAGCCGCGGCCTGGCCCTGGCCAAGGAGCCGGAGCTGCGGCAACGGGCCGCGGCGCTCAACGAGCAGTTCTTTCAGCGCCGGCTCGGCACGGTGCGCTTCCGCTTTACCCGCAACCGTTGGGGGAGCTGCAGCGCGGACGGCAACATCAGCATCTCCACCCGCGCGCTGCTGGCGCCGGTCGCGGTGTTCGACTACGTGTTGATCCACGAGCTGGCCCATCTGGTGGAGTTCAACCACTCGCCGCGATTCTGGCAGGCGGTGGCCGCGGCGGCGCCCGACTACCGCCGCCACCAGGCGTGGTTGCGGCGCCATCACCGCGACTGCCAGTTCTGAAAAGCGCCGGTTCCCGAAGGAGCGCGCGCCCACCGCGGCCGCGCCGCCTCGCCGCCGGTCGGCTTGCGCAGCGGGCCGCGGATACCACATAATCGCCCGTACCCTATGGCTACCCAGGCAGCACCGCGCGGGCGCGCCGCAACCCTCGGCCTTGCTCCGAGCTTCGGCTTCGGCGACCGCATCGGGCTGGCCACCCCCGGTCACGCCGAGGCGATGCGCCGCGCCGGCGCCGGCATCGAACCGATCTTCGCCCAGCAGTCGATCCGCGAGATGGAGCGCACCGACCGCTCGCCGTCCCAGGTGCTGGCCGCGGCGCTGGACGGCATGGCCGCCGGCGGCTGGCCGGGGCCTACCGGGGCGGACGCCGACCATCTCAAGACCGCGGCCGACGTCGACGCCACCCACGCCGCCGGCTACACCTTCTACACCATCGATCCCTCCGACTACGTGGACGAGCAGGCCGACGGCTACGATGACGCGACCCTGCAAGCCAGGTACGCGGCGGTGCGCGGCGAAGCGGAGTGGGTGGAGCGCTATCAGGGCCGCGCCATCTCCTGCGGCGCGGTCACGGTGCGGTTCGACGCCGCGGCGTGCATGCGCTGCGCGGTGAAGTATGGCCGCGCCATCCGCCGCGCGCTGGCGCTGGGCGACCACATCCGCGCCGTGAACGAGGCCGCCGGCAGCGACTACGAGATCGAGCTCAGCGTCGACGAAACCGAGCAGCCCACCACGCTGGCGGAGCACTACATCATCGCCGACCTGTGCCTGCGCCGCGGGATGAAGCTGGTGTCGCTGGCGCCGCGCTACCCCGGCGACTTCGAGAAGGGGATCGATTACCGGGGGGACGTGGCCGCGCTCGAACGTACGTTGCGGCAGCACGCCGCCATTGCCGAGGCGCTCGGCCCCTACAAGCTGTCGCTGCACTCCGGCTCCGACAAGCTGGCGATGTACCCGGCGTTCGCCCGCGCCAGCGGCGGGCGGTTCCACGTCAAGACCGCCGGCACCAGCTACCTGGAGGCGCTGCGGGTGGCGGCGCGCCATGACGAGCCGTTGTTCCGGCGCATCATCGACTTCGCCCGCGCCCGCTATCCCGCCGACAAGGCCACCTACCACGTCTCGGCGACGGTGGCCGGCGTGGCGCCGGGCGCGGCGATCAGCGACCCCAGGGAGCTGGAAGACACCTACCTGGGGCTCTGGGAACGGGTGCCGCCGGGCCGCGGCTTCACCCAGCCGGGGCGCCAGATCCTGCACTGCACGTTCGGTTCGACGCTGCGCGACGCCGAGCTCGGCCCGGCGCTGGTGGCGCTGCTGGAGGCTCACCCCGACACCTACCGCGAGGTGCTGGCCGACCACTTCGCGCGCCACTTGGCGGCGCTGCGCGCCGGGCTCCGCTGAGTTCCCGAACGACGCCGCAGGGCGGCGCATGATCAGTCCCGCGTTGGTCATTACGATCGCCATCCAGGTCGCCTGCCAGGCATTCAAGGTGATCTATTATTCGATTCGCCACCGGCGGCTGGAGGCGGAGCGCTTCATCTCCACCGGCGGCATGCCGAGCGCCCATTCCGCCTTCGTCGCCGCGCTGACGGTGTCGGTGGGCCTGGTCGAGGGCTGGGGTTCCGGCGCGTTCACCGTAGCGGTGGTGCTGGCCGCGGTGGTGGTGTTCGACGCGCTGCGCCTGCGCCGCATCGTCGACCGTCACAGCCGGCTGCTGCAAGAGCTGGTGACCCTGTTGCCGGAGGGGCGGCGCGGCTTCAGTCCGATGGTGGTGGGCCACAGCGTCGGCGAGGTGGCGGCCGGGGTGGCGGCCGGCGCGGGCATGGCGCTGGCCGCCTATCTGCTGTTTCTCGCCTGAGCCGCGCCCGCGGCCGGCGGCTGCGTTACAGGTCGCCGACCAGCCCCGTATCGGTCACCCGGTAGAGCTCGCCGCCGGCGAAGGTCACGTACAGAACCGCGCGGCCCGCCTCGGCGAAGGTGCAGTTGGTGGGCCGGTCGGCCGGCGTCGGATGGGTGGACAGCACGCGGCCCGAAGCTTCGAACAGGTAGATCATCGGCCCCGGGCCGCGCTCGCGGTGGCCGGCGGTGGCGACGATCAACCCCTCGGTGGTCCGGGTCATGCCGTCTACGCCGCGTCCATCCCCGAAGTCGTGCAGCACGCGGCCCGCGCCGAGGCTGCCGTCGGGCGCGATCGGGTAGGCGCGAAGCTGGCGCCGCTGGTCGCGGCGGTGCGGACTCTCGGCGACGTAGAGTTCGCTCTCGGCGGCGTTCAACAGCACGCCGTTGGGGCGGTTGGTATCGAAGGTGACGCGCACCGCGGCGGCGCCCGGATCGACCCGGTAGACCGACTCATGGTCCAGACGCATGGGCCGCCCGCCGTAGTTGGGGTCGCTGAACCAGATGGCGCCGTTCGCCGCCTGCGCCAGATCGTTGGGTTCGTTGAACGGCTGGCCGGCGTAGTGATCGGCGATCACCTCGGTGGCGGCGCCGGCGGCGTAGCGCACCACGCGGCGGCCGCCCCCTTCGCAGGCCAGCAGACCGCCGCCGGGAGCGCGCAGCAGGCCGTTGGCGCGGCCGGTGTTCTCGCGCCACACCACGCGCTCGCCGCGCTCCGGGTCGTAGCGCCAGGTGCGGCTGGCGCCGATCTCGGAGTAGAACAGATAGCGCCCGTCCCACACCGGTCCTTCGGTGAGGTGGTCGTGGTGAATCACCAGTTCCCAATTCCAACTCATGGGTTCTCCTCCCGCCGTCACGGCTCGCCCACCGCGGCCGCGCGGCGCTGCGCCATCTCCTGCTCCATCGCCTGCGGGTAGCGCGCCGGCGGTTCGCTCACCGCGGTGAGCGCCTGCGCCAGCTCGCCGTCGAGGCGCCAGCCGGCCGCGCCGAGATTTTCCGCCAACTGCGCGGCGTCGCGGGCGCCGACGATGGCCGAGGTGATGCCCGGCCGCTCCACGGTCCAGCGCAACGCTACCTGCGCCGGCGTGTGGCCGCTCTCCGGCGCCCGCTGCAGCAGCAGGCGCAGCGTGTCGGCGGCCGTCGGCGCGAAGAAGCGGCGCGGATAGGCCCATCCCTCAGCCGAGCGCGAGCCGGGCCGCACCTGCTCGCCGGGACGATAGCTGCCGCTCAGGAAGCCGCCCGCCAGCGGCGCCCACACCGCCACCCCGAGGCGCTTGTAGGCGCACAACGGCAGCAGCTCCAGTTCGACGTCGCGTACCACCAGGCTGTACTGCGGCTGGTAGCACTCGAACCGCGCCCAGCCGGCGCGGTCGCTGAGCCACAGCGCCTCGCTCAGCCGCCACGCCTCGTAGTTGCTGCAGGCCGCGTAGCGCACCTTGCCCTGGCGCACCAGCGTATCGACCGCCTGCAGCATCTCCTCCAGCTCGGTCTCCACGTCGACGTGATGGACGTAGTAGAGGTCCACCCAGTCGGTCCGCAGGCGGCGCAGGCTGTCTTCGACGGCGCGCATGACGTGCGCCCGCGAGGTGCCGGAGTCGTTGATCCCGGAGCCCATCGGGTTGAAGAACTTGGTGGCCACCACGGCCTGCTCGCGGCGCCCCGCCAGGGCCTTGCCCAGCAGGCGCTCCGACTCGCCGCCGGCGTACGAGTTGGCGGTGTCGAAGAAGTTGACCCCGGCGTCCAGAGCGGCGTCCACCATCCGCGCCGCCGCCGCGGCATCGGCGCTGACGCCGAACGTCATGGTGCCGAGACACAGCTCCGAGACCTTCAGCCCGGTGCGGCCCATCCGTCGATATTCCATAGCTGGCGGCAGGGTACCACGGCCGCCGGCGCCGCGGTACCTGCCGGGGCCGCCCGTTGCATAACCGGCCGGAACCGCAATAATCGAACGGCATGAAGCAACTGGGAATCGGGTTCTTCGGCGCGGGCATGGTCGCCAACCTGCACGCCGAGGCGGTGGCGCGCTGCCCGGGGGCGCGGCTGGTGGGGTTGTGGAACCGGACCCCGGCGCGGGCGCAGGAGAAGGCGCGCGCCTACGGCTGCGCCTGCTATGGGAGCGCGGCCGAACTGTTGGCCGATCCCGCCATCGACGCGGTGCACGTGCTCACCAACCTGGAGACTCATCACCGGTTGACGCTGCAGGCCCTGGCCGCCGGCAAGCACGTGCTGGTGGAGAAGCCGGTCGGCGCCACCGTGGCCGAGATCGAGGAACTGGCGGCGGCCGCGGCCCGCGCGGGACTGGTGTGCATGCCGGGTCACAACTACCTCTACGAAGATGGCGTGCAACGCGCCGGCGAGCTGATTGCCTCCGGCGCGCTGGGGCGGCTGGCGGCGGTATACGTGCTGTACAACATCCACCACTCGGAGGAGATTGCGGGCCTGTTTCCGGGGGTGATCCGCCAGATCCTGACCCATCACGCCTACCTTCTGCTCTATCTCGCCGGCCGTCCGACCGAGCTCACCGCGATGAAGGCGACGCTGCACTACGAGCGCCTCACGCAGGAGGATATCGCGCTGGTCAACCTGCGCATGCAATCGGGCGCCTTGGCGCACCTGGAAGCCAGCTTCGCCGCCGATGACCACACCGCCGATCCCTGGACGGTGCTGGTGAAGGCGATCGGCACTGACGGCGCCGCCCGTTACAGCTACCGCGACTGGGTACAGAACAAACCGGCGGACGCCCACTCCCAGACCTACAGCGCCTACCCGTACACGATCTACCGCGAGGTGCGGCACTTCGTGGCCCACGTCCGGGAGGGCGGGCCGGCGCCGCTGTCCGGCCTGGAGGATGCCGCCATGGCGCAACGCATCGTGGAGGCCGCGGAGCGCTCCGCCGCCGAAGGCCGGTCGATCAAGCTGTAGGCGCCGTCATGAGCGGCGTTGCTTGCGCCAGGCGTGGAACGCCACCGCGGCGGCCACCAGAAAGCGGTACTGATCCAGCGCCGCGGTAGCGGGACGCCGCAGCGCCTGCAGCAGGGTGGCGGCCACCGGCGTACCGCCGGCCACCACCGGCACCTGCTCCATGGCGCGCTCGGCGGCCGCGTAGAACGCCGGCGGGGCGTCGAACTGCGCCACCGGCGCCGTCACCAGGCTCAGCGTCTGCGGCGGCAGGCGCCGCTGCTCCTGCCGCTCGGCCACGAAGTCGGCAATCAACGCCAGGCCGCGCCGCGGCGCGCCGAGGAAGCCCTGATACAGCGGATAGAAGACGTCCGCCATCTCCAGGATGCCGGCCGCGGAGAGGATGACCTCGTCGCGCACGTACCTGGTGGGAGCGCGTTCCAGCGCCGCCAGCAGAATGTCCAGACAACCCGGGTCGGCGAACAGCTCCAGCGCCACCGCGCCGTGGATCAGCAGCCGCGGGTTGCCGGTGGCGGTGAAGATCTCTTCGATGGCGGGGCGGCTGGCGTTGTCGCCGAGCTGCGCCAGCGCCATCATGCACTTGCCCTGCAGGAAGATGTCGGGGGAGGTCAGGCCCCGGCGCAACACCTCGGCGCCCTCCTGAATCCGCTTGCGGCCGATCAGTTCGGCCGCCTTGTGAGCGGTGGTGAAGGGCTGATGCTCCACCTCGGCCATGAGGGCGCGCGCGATCTCGTCGTTTGCCGGGATCTCGGACAGCGCGTCGAGCGCCTCGGTGCGCACCGCGAAGCGCGGCGACTCCAGGCTGCGCAGCAGCTCCGGCCCCGCCAGCCGCGACTGCGCGCCGCCGAGACGGCGCACCAGGGACTGCTCCCGGGCGGGGGTGCGGCTCGCCTTCAGGCGGTGCATCAGGGCCAGCGCGCGCAACTGCCGGGGCGAACCGAAGATGCTCAGCAGGTCGTGGACCCGGTAGGCGCCGAGCCGCTCCAGCCGGGCGGTGAGCATCAGCAGACCGACGTAGGCGGCCATGAGCGCCCCGTAGTAGAGGCGGTACACGTCGCTGGTTTCGAGGTTGAGAGAAGCCAGGCGGTCCAGCGCAACGCCGCCGGCGATGGCGCCCAGGGTGGCCGAAATGCCGGTCACCAGAAAGTTGAGGATGCCGAGGTTGAGCCGCTCCGCGCGCGGCGTCAGGTTGAAGTAGTAGACGGCGTGGGCGTTGGCGATGCCGTTGGCGCCAAAGGTGGCGAAGAAGAACACCACGCCCAGGTAGATCCACAACGCCGTCTGACTGCCCAGCGGCGGCGCTACCGCCACCAGCACCACGGTGACCGTCAGGATGGAGGTGAAGATCGTCATCAGCGGCTTGGCGCCGACGCGGTCGATCACGAAGCCGCTCACCAGCGCCATGACGATCGCGCCCACCGAGCCGACCGCCCCCAGCAGCATGGCGGCGTTGTCTCCCAGGCCGTGGACCCGTTTCACGTAGACCACCAGGAACGGCAGCACCATCGACGCGACGAAGCTGTTCACTCCCAACAGGAGCACGAAGCGGGCCACGCCGGAGCGGCGCATGACCCGGACTACCGACCTGACGAAGCCGCCGCCGCGGGCCGGCGCCGGCGGTTCCGGGAAGCGGAAGACGACGCGGGTGGAAAGGAAGCCGACCAGGATGCCGGCGCCCAGCAGCAGCGAGAAGAGAAACAGGGGGGACTGCTCCTGCAGCAGCAGGCCAACGCCGACCCCGGTGCCGATGGCGCCGAAATGGCCCACCAACTGGTTGCGCGCCAGGAACGAGCCGCGTTCCTCCTCCGTGGTGATGGTGCCGATGACGGCGTTGTGGCCGGTGATGGCGATGCCGCGCGCGAGGTTGAAGCCGACCACGCTGCCGGCGATGAGCCAGATGGCGATCGGCGACTCGCTGCGCGCGAACAGCGGCGCGAACAGAATCGGGCTCATCAGGGCGTAGCGGATCAGCCAGAAGACGCCCATGGTGCGCACGGTGCCCAGGCGGCGCACGATGATGCGGCCCACCAGCGGCAGGAGCTGCCCCAGGGGGACGAACGAGTAGAGCATGCCGACCAGCAGGTCGCCGGCGCCGAGGCGCAGCGCGTAGAGGGCGATGATGTTGCCGGTCAGAAGCTGGAACGAAATCACGTTGAGGAAGGCGAACAACGTGAAGTTGCGTTGCGCGACGCGCAGTTGGCGCGGGGTCAGACTCTCGTCGAGCGGCACGGAGGTACTCACGAGGCGCCCCGCCGCTGCCGGCGGGCCGCCGCCGTACCGCACGTTGCTTGCCGCGCGCCGGGGCCGGCAAGGGCGCCGGGCGGCCCCCGCCGCGCGCTGCCGCACCCTCCCGGGAGCGCCTCCGCCGCGCCCGTGCGCGGTGCGCCGCCGTAACCGTAGGTCCCCATACTACATGTATCGTCCGTCCTGCCTCCGGGAACCTCTGAAATCCTGCATCAATGTACCGGCATGCCTGTTGACAGGCCGGGGCTCGGCGCTATAGGGTCACCGTGAAATCGATCTGACCGCGATTGGTGTTCCCGCGCATGTCGGGCCCACCGCGCGGAATACAACAGCCCACCATGCGGACTCTGGGAGTAGCTACCCGCCGGTCCGCGGGCAAATACGCGTGGAGTCCTACCATTCAGGGAACATCTGCGTGTGTCGGATCGATTTCAAACGGCCCGACACCTATGGATGACACCAACAACACTACACTCGAAGAGAAAGATGGACTCCACCGTCGTGATCGACCCCCAAGGAGAATCACCCACCATCGCGCCGACCTCGCAACGTCTGTTCCCCACGCAAGGATGGTTCCGACGATTGACCGTATCGGTACGCGCCAAACAGTTGACCGAGCGCATCAGCATCGACACCCGCGAGGGCACGTTGATAGGCGAACCAGGCGACTGGCTGATCACCGGCATCGAGGAGAACAGTATCCCTGCGCCGACTCCATCTTTCGCCGCCTCTACGAACCCTTGAGAGCCGAGGTCGCAGACCCGGCGGATGAGACATGACGCCCTGGTACGTCAAGGTGTTCTGGTGGACGTTGGGCATCTGGGCGCTGGGCGCGTTGGTGTTGTCCGGCGATGATTCCACACCATACCCGCCAAACCACACCGTACCCTATAACGCCTACGAGGAAGCGCTGCAGCCTGACAACCTCTGTCCCACAGGACCATGCTGACGACCAGCCCTTCAAGGAGACCTAGTAAAATGCGCATCGTCTTCACCCCTCTCGCCATGCTCCTCGCCCTCACGGCGTGCGAGGAAACCGCCACACCCAACATCACCGTCCCTACCGCACCGCCGGCAGCCCCCGCGCCGACCGAGCCTGCGTCCACCATCGTGACCCTGACGATCGTCAGCGACGAAGCCGGAACCTCACATCGCAACGGCACCGCCGCGGCCCTCAACCGAATTGAGAACACCGATGAGATCACCCGAAACCGTACGATACGGTATCCTACGGGCTTCAAGACCGGCGTCAGGCACGACACCGAAGAACACGTGTACCAATGGTGGGCATTCGAATCGAACCCAATCACCGGCGCGTTTACCAACACCGAAATCCTGCGCATGGGAGGCCAAAGCCTCGACAACGGCCAGTCCTGGTACATCAGTTCGATGGAGATCACGCCATCGTTCAGAGTAAACGTGCGCGCAATCCTCGGCACCGGCGGCGGATCTGCCGAGTCAACACTGATCGTCACGCTATTCGCGGACGTCACCTTAGGAATGTACGCCGGGACCCTCGATACCACCCTCGCCGAAGCTGAGGCCGTCGTGAAGCGCCACCTGGCAACGAATTCTATAGTGTTAAGTTTCCGCCTCTGATCATGGAGATGGAACTACGGGCGGCGACCGCAGATCACCAGCCGTCCGAAGCGTGTCAGATTCGCAATCCTTACGCCATGATCAAGCGACTAGGGGCATTCGCAGTCGTAGCAGCGATAATTGGCGCCGCGAGCTGCGTTTCGCCGGCGACAAGCGCGCCACCCGCGGCGCCGGAAGCGGCTCCCGAGCCGCCGGAAGCGCCGGCGGCGCCGGGCGGTCTGACGGCGCCGCCGGGTGACCGCAGCATCAGCCCCGACAGGGACGACACGAACAACCCCAGCATCGTTTCCTACGAGGTGCGGCTGAGCAGTCTGGCCGACACGGAGAGAGCGATCAACAACATGTACGCCTATCTCAGAACTCTGGTCACATGGCTGGGAAACCTGGAGGATGCGTTCGACATCCACATCCATCCGACCCCAGCGCCATTTGGGACCACGGAATATACCAGAAGAAGGGTCGGTGACATGCCATCGCCTCCCTCGGGGCCGTCACCGTAAGCCGTCCGTCCCGATCTTGATTGTCGCGGCCGGGTCATATTGCTACGATGCGGTAGATGAGCCCCGGACGCGAGACCCGCCCCCGGTACGATGAGCGGTACAAGACGCTGTTCGCCTTCCCGCGCATGGTCGAGGACCTCGTGCGCGCCTTCTTCGGCGGCGAGCAGCTCGCTGCCATTGACTTCTCGACGCTGCAGAAGCTGTCGGCCGAGTACGTCAGCGACGAGTTGCTGAAGCGCCACGGCGACGCCGTTTGGCGGCTGCGGGTGGGGAATGGTTGGACCTATCTGCTGGTGCTGCTGGAGTTCCAGTCGCGCGATTACTACTACATGGCGCTGCGCATCCTGGTCTACGTCAGCCTGATGTACCAGGAATGGCTGCGCAACGAGGGGCGGGAGGGGCAGGAGGCGCGCCGCTTGCCGGCGGTGCTGCCGGTAGTGCTCTACAACGGCGCGGCGCCGTGGCGCGCGCCGCAGGAGGTGGGCGAGTTGATCGCGCCGGTGGGGCAGTGGCTGGCGCCGTACCAACCGGCGCAGCGATACTTCGTAGTGGACGAGCAGCGCGTCGGGGCGGACGCGGTGCCGCGTGGGAATCTGATGCGGGCGGTGCTGGGGCTGGAGCAGAGTCAGTCGCCGGAGGACTTGTTGCGGGTAGCGGCCTCGCTGGAGGAGTGGCTGGCGGGGTCGGAGCACGAGGAGTTGCGACGGGTGTTTGAGGACTGGCTGGAGAGTTTGATTGAGCAGGTCAAGCGGGAAGGGGAGGAGCTGCCGGAGATGGGGAACCTGAAGGAGATACGGATGACGTTGGAAGAGCGAGTGAAGGAGTGGCCGGCGCAGTGGCTGCGGGAAGGCCGCGAACAAGGTCTTGAGCAAGGCCGAGAGCAGGGCCGCGAGGAAGGCCGCGAGGAAGGCCGCGAGGAAGGCCGCGAGGAAGGTCGCGAGCAGGGACTTGAACACGAACGAACGCTATTGCGCCGTATGGCAGCGTTGCGGTTTGGTGCGGAGACCGGCGAGCGTGCGGCGGCTCTGATGGCGGACATCGGGGAAGCGGATCGACTGGCCGACATCGGCGACTGGCTGGTGCGGTGCGGCGACGGCGGCGAATTTCTGGCACGAGTAGCGTCTATCGCGCGGGCGTGATGGCAGTCGCGCAGGTGCGACGCCGCCCTCCGCGGCCGACGGCGGGCATTTTTCAGGAGCGCCCCGGCGGCGCCCACTGCCGCAGGTCGTGCTCGGTCAGACCGAACCGCGCGAGTTGCGAGTGAACGAAGCTCTCGTAGAGATCGCCCAGCCGCTGCTGTCTTGCCGGGGGCGGCGCTTCCTTCTATCATGCGGGACTGTGAAAGTAGTTCAGACCACCGATGACAAGCAGGTTCGACTGGCGGAGGTTCCCGACCCGCAGGCGCAGGGCGAGTGGGCCGTCGTCAAGATTCTGAGCGCGCCGATGTGCACCGAGTACAAGGCGTACCAGGCGGGGCGCGGTCTCGCCTCCATGGGCCACGAGGCGGCCGGCGAGGTGGTGGCGGTGGACCAGTCCAGCCTGGTGCAGGTGGGCGACCGCGTGGCGGTGATGCCGCAGACGAGCTGCGGCGTGTGCGACCTGTGCCTGGCGGGGGAATACATCCATTGCCAGCAGGGGCCGAACCCGGAAGAGCTTGGCGTCTACCGGCACGGCACCGGCACCTACGCCCAGTACGTGATCAAGCAGGACCGCTTCCTGGTGCCGCTGCCGGAGGGCATGTCCTTCGATCACGGCAGCATGGCGTGCTGCGGCCTGGGACCCACCTTCGGCGCCATGCAGCGCATGAACGTGGGCAGCGGGGAGACGGTGCTGGTCACCGGCATCGGCCCGGTCGGGCTGGGGGCCATCGTCAACGCCCGGCACCGGCGCGCCCGCGCCATCGCCGTGGAGACGATTCCCTTTCGGCGCGAGCTGGCGCTCGAACTCGGCGCGGAGGCCGCGGTCGACCCCACGGCCGCCGGCGCCCGGGAGCAGGTCATGGAACTCACCGGCGGGCGCGGCGTGGACGCGGCGGTGGACTGCAGCGGCGTGGGCGCGGCGCAACGGTTCGCCCTCGACTGCCTGCGCCGCCGCGGGCGGCTGGCCTTCGTCGGCCAGGGCGGGGAGGTGCCGCTCTACACCAGCCGCGACATGGTCAGCAAGGGGCTGGCGCTCTACGGGGCGTGGCACTACAACCGCGCCGACGCCTCCCGTCTGCTGGGCGTGATCGCTGACTCCGGGGAGCTGCTCGACCGGCAGATCACCCACCGGATGCCGATGAGCGCCGTGCAGGAAGCGTTCGAGCTGCAGCTCAGCGGTGAAACCGGCAAGATCATCCTCCACCCCTGGGAGGAGTAGCGCGCCAACGAGCCCGGCCGCGGCGGCGACCGGCCGGGAACTCGGATTTTCAGCGGGCGGCGAACCAGCCGAAGGCGTCGGCGAACACGATCCAGTAGTAGAGCAGATAGCCGCCGGCGCCGGCCAGGAACATGGCGCTGGCGCGGCTGATGGCCAGCATCGAGCCGCGCAACCAGCGCGCCACCGCGCCGCGGAACAGCGCGGCGCCGACCGTTACCGCGATCAGTACCGATCCCATGCCCAGGGCGTAGCCCATGAACTGGCCGAAGGCGGCGCCCAGCCCCTGAGTGCCGAGTCCGATACCGACCACCGCCAGGAAGATCGGCAGGGTGCAGCTCAGCGAGCTGATCGAGTAGGCGGCCCCGAACGCGACCACGTTGCCGAGGTTGCGGCGCGGGCTGACGTGGACCCGGCTGGCGGCCAGCAGCGCCAGCTTGCCGCGCCCGCTCAGCAGCCACAGGCCGAGACCCAGCAACACCGCGCCCAGCAGCGCCCCGAAGTAGCGGAAGGTGGAGGTGAGCCACTGGCCGCCTGCGGCAACCACCAAGCCCACCGCCGCGGCCACCGCCACGAAGCCGCCGGTGGCCGCGGCCCCGAGCAGCAGGCCGCGCCCGGCGCGCTCCGGGAACGAACGCCGGTAGAACCCCTCCTCCTCGTTGCCGAGGTGGTAGGAGATGTAGCTCGGCAGCATTACGAAGCCGCACGGATTGACGCTGGCTACCATGCCGGCCAGGAAGGCGAACAGGAACGGCAGGGTCACGGTCACGTTGGCTGCGGCCGACTCCACGTTGGCCTGCACGCGGATCACCGCGCCCAGCAGGACGGCCACCACCAGCGCCGGCACCGCGAACGAGATGATCTCGTTGCGGCGCGCGGCGGAGCGGCTGGCGGGCGTGGGGCGGCTCATGTTCAGCGCTCCGCGGCGGCGAGCAGTTCCCGGGTGAGTTCGACCAGCTTGTCGTGGGTCAGCAGGCCGGTCCACTTGTGGGTAACGCCGCCGTCGGGGGTCACGAACATCGTGGTCGGCATGCCCAGCACCTGAAAGCGGCTCACCACCGAAGCATCTTCGGTCGTGCCGGCCGGGTAGGTGATTCCCAGGTCTTCCAGCAGCGCCTGCCCCTGCTCCACGCTGCCGAGGCCGGTGAACGGCCCCAGATCGATGCCCAGCAGCAGAATGCGGCCGGCAAACTGATCGTACACCTCCTGGAACTCGGGCATTTCGGCGCGGCACGGCGGGCACAACCCGGCCCAGAAGTTGAGCACCACCGGTTTGCCCTGGGCCAGTACGGCGCTGAATTGCACCCGTTCCCCGCCCAGCTCCGCGCCGCTCTGGTAGGCGACGATTTCGAAGTCGCCCACCTGCGGCAGGCCGGCGCTCGCCGGCCCGGAACCGGCCTCGGAGTCGGCATCGGCGCGCCCGCGGCTCCAGGCCGCCGGTACCAGCAGCGCCAGCAGCAGAACCGCCAGCGCGCCGCGGCGCAGCCCGCGCCGCCGGCGTGAATCCACTCTCATACCTCCGCCCCTCGGATCAGCGCGCCCGCGATTCCTGCGGGTGCTCGATCTCGCCCTGTTCGTAATCCTTCGGGCTCAACTCCTCCAGCGGCTGCGGCACGTTCCGCGCCTCGATGATGCCGGTGGTCTCGGTGTTGCCGTCGAAGGCGCACCAACGCACGCCGTTGGCCAGAACGTGGAGCACCTCCGGTTGATGGAAGATGGGATAGGTCTCGTGGCCGGGACGGAAGTAGAACACCTTGCCGCGGCCGCGATGCCATACGGCGCCGCTGCGAAATACCTCGCCGCCTTCGAACCAGCTCACGAACAGCAGTTCGTCAGGCTCGGGGATGTCGAAGAACTCGCCGTACATCTCGGCGTTGGGGATTTCGATGAACCGCCCGCACCCCTTGGTGATGGGATGATTGGGGTTGACCACCCAGAGCCGCTCGCGCTCCGCCGCCTCGCGCCAGCACAACCCGCAACTGGTCCCCATCAAACGCCGAAAGATCTTCGAGAAATGCCCGGAGTGCAGCACGATCAGGCCCATCCCGTTGAGCACGCGCTCCTGTACGCGGTCGACGATCGCGTCGCGCACCTTGCGGTGGGCGGTGTGCCCCCACCAGATCAGCACGTCGGTGCGCGCCAGCACCTCCTCGGTAAGGCCGTGGTCCGCCTGCTCCAGGGTCGCGGTAGCCGCCTCCAGCCCCGGCTGCTGCCGCAGGTAGCCGGCAATCTGTTCATGAATCCCTTGGGGATAGATGCCGCGCACGAACTCGTTGGTCTGCTCGTGCACGAACTCGTTCCACACCGTTACGCGAATAGCCATCCGCTCCTCCTTACGGCCGCCGCCCGCGGCCGTCCACGCGCTTTCGGCCGCCAGCATAGCACACCGCGCGGCGGCGGGGGACGGGACAATTGCGCCTTGAAAGGCGCGCCGGCAAGAGGATAGGGTTGCACCTAGGGACATGGCCCGGACGGCAACGGCCGCGGCGGGGCGCTCCGGGAGTTGGCGGTGATCGAGCATGCGCGCTTGCAGTTCAAGTGGCAGCGGCGGGTGCGGCGCAAGAGCCGGCTGGACTTCGCGCCGGGGTTGAACACCCTCGCCGGCCCCAACGGCTCCGGCAAGAGCACCATCATCAAGGCGCTGCTGCAGGGCACCGACTGCGAGCTGCGGTTCAAGGACAGCTCCGAGCGCCGGCTGTTCGATACCGAACTGATGAACCCGCGGGTGGTGTCCGCGCCGGCGCGCACCCCGGCCGAGATGGCGTTGCGCCTGCGCGGCAACTTCTCCTCTCACGGACAGATGATTCGTCACACCCTGGCCGCCCTGCCGGGCGGCCCGCGCGGCATGACCCTGCTGGTGGACGAGCCGGAAGCGGGCCAGGACTTCGCCGCGGTGCAACGGATGAAGCGCCTGATGGAAGCGGTATGCGCGCGCGGCTACCAGATCATCGTCGCCTCCCATCACCCGGTGTTCTGGTTCGGCACCTGCCTGCTGGAGCTGGAACCCGGCTACACCCGCCGCGTTCTGGCGGCGCTGGCCGCCCTGCAGTAATACCGGGCGGACGGCGCGCGCCGCCGGCGCAACCCCGTCCGCCGCGGCGCTCGGTTCAATCGCCGCGCCGGCCGGCGACCGGCCGCCGGGGAGGGGCGGCGCGCTGCCGGCCATCGGCCGCGGCGGCGCCGTCACCGTCAGCGCCGTCGCTGGCCGCGCCGGCGCCGGCGGGCGGATGATCCGCCGCGGCTGCGCCGGTCACCGCGCTCAGCACCTGCGAGGTGAGCCGCGCCTTCTCCTGTTCCACCGGATGCGGATGCACCATCGAGATCGGCGCGTGGGCGGCGCCGGTCCCGGAGACCACCGTCACGTGCCGCGCCGGAAACAGCGCCAGAGTCTGCGCGAACGGCTCGATGAACTTGTCGAAGTGCTCAATGAGGTACGCGGAGAACGCGGACCTGCCGCCGCTGCGGATGATGTCGATGGTGCGCGACAACTGGTCCAGCTCGGCCTGCGCGCGGCCGCGAATCTCCGCCGCCTGCGCCTTGGCCTGAGTCGCCAGCCGTTCCCGTTCCGCCTCCGCCGGGATCAGGATCTCGACCCGGTACTTCTCGCGCAGCATCTCGATGCGCTGCTCCTCGGCGCGAATCTGGGCCTTGATCCCGGCCACCTGGGCCACCGCGTCGCGCTCCGCGCGCTGCACGCCGATGGCGCTGCGCTGGCCCTGCTGGGCAACGTCGACGCGGGTCTGGGCCAGCAGACTCTCCTTGGCGTTGGCCGCGTCCCGCACCGCGACCTCCGCGCGCCGCGTCTCCGACTCCTCCTTGGCCGCGGCGCGCGCCTGCGCCTGAGCGGCGCGCGACTGCGCTTCGGCGTTGGCCGACTGGATCCGCTTCAGCAGGGCGATGTACAACTCCGGCTCGCGCACCCCCTCCAGGCGGTGGTCGTCCACGTCGGCGATGTTCATCGCCGTGATCTCCAGACCGATCCCCGCCAGGTCGACCTTGCACACCCGGATCATGTTCTGCACCAGCCGGTCCTTGTCGGTCATCACCTCCTCCGGGGTCATGGTGGCGATGGAGTCGCGCAGATGGCCCTCGATGATGCCGGTCGCGATTCCGGTCAGCTCGCCCCAGTCGCGCGTCATCAGCAGGATGCGGCGAATCGCGTTGCGCAGCCCGTCGCCGGAGGAAGCGACGGCGAAGCTGACCGTGGCGACCACGGTAAGCGGCACGATCCCGGCGGCGATTGCCGACTCCACGCGCACGCTGGTGGTGCGCGGGCGCATGTCCATGCGATAGAAACGGTGGATGAGCGGGAACACGAACACCCGCCCGCCGCGCACCGAGGAGAATCCCTGCCCCTGGCCGGCGACGATCGCCAACTCGTCGGCGCCCACGATCTTCATCTTGGTGATGAGCTGCAGGAACAGCGTAATGACCACGAGCAGCGCAAATACGATCACGAATCCGATCATGCCTTCACCTTCCCGCCGGAGCCGTCATGCTGGCTCAGCAATTCCTTGACGCTGATGCCGAACCCATCCTCGAACCGCTGCAGGAAGTCGACGAACGCCTCCGGGCCGCGGTTCAACAATCCGTTCATGCCGCGCTCGTCGTCCATGATCACCACGTTGTCCATCTTCACCTCGCGCGCGTAGCGCTCGTAGGCGCTGAACAGGTTGGGCAGCTGCTGCTGCACGAACAGCGCTACCTTGCCGACGTCGCCGGCGGTGGCGACCATCTTCGCCTTCTGGTCCAGGAGGTCGTTGTGCGTCGACTCTACCGTCTGCACCGCCTGGTTCTCGCCGTCCGCCAGGGTCTCCGCGGCGCGCCGCCTGGTGTCCGCCTCCAGGGTTATGTCGGAGACGTTCTTCAGCTTGCGCAGCTCGACGGCGATCTCCTGCACGGCGCGTTCGCCCTCGCTCTCGGCGCGGGCGATGCCGCTGTCCGCCTCCAGCCGGGTCTGTTCCACCTCGGCGGCGCAGTTGCGGCGCAGCACCTCCAGCTCCTGTTGCGCGGCGATGATCTTTTCGTCGGCGCTGTTCTCGGCCACCTGCTGGCGCCGATTGGCGTCCGACTCCGCCCGTTCCGCCTGCGCCTTCAGGCGCGCCTCCTCGATTTCCACCTCCTGCCGCTTCCGCGACAGGGTCTTGTTGGCCAGGTTGGCGATGTAGTTGGAGGTGTCCCAGATCTTCTGCAGCGACACCGACACCACCCGCATCCCGAAGGTGCTCAGGTCCTGATTGCTGTCGCGCAGCAGTTCGGCGCGGAACTGGGCGCGCTCCCCTTCCGCATCGTCGTCCGCGGCGGCGTCCGGCCGGACCTGGTCCGGCTGGACTTGCTCCGGCTGGACCAGGCGCACCAGGCTGCCGCCCTCGCCGGCGCGGTCGCGCTCCTCGACGCTCTCCACCATGCCGATGGCTTGCAGCGGGGTGGTCTTGTTCAGGGCGCCGCGGAAGTTGCCGACCATGGTCTGCTGGATCTGATCCTGGATCTCGGCGCGCGACTTGCCCATGAGGCGTTCCACGGCGGCGTACAGCAGGGTGTCGTCCTCGTGGTCGACGCAGACGCAGGCGGTGGCGTCGGCGCCGACCGTGATCCCGTTGGCGGAATTGACCCCCTCGACGCGCACGTCGATGGGAATCGTGCCCAGCCCCAGGCCCTGCACGCTCTGGAAGAAGGGGACGACGAAGGTCCAGCCGCCGCGCTGCAGGCGGAAGCCGTAGCTCTTGCCGCGAATCCGCGTCTTGGCGCCGGTCACCACCAGCACCTGGTCCGGCGGGCACACCCGGATCACCGAGCGCAGCAGCCCGATGAGCAGGAAGAAGACGACCGCCGCGCCTGCTCCGCCGGCGATAAATCCCTCTAACATGGTTCCTCCTTGCGTACGAAGACGCACTGGTCCGTTACTTGCGAAATGATGACGCGGTCATCCACCGCGAACCGTTGCTCTGCCTGCTCGGCGCGGGCGTAGCGCTCGGCGACGCTCTGGCCGAAGTGTACCCGCACCTTTCCCATGCCGCCGGCCGCAATCGGCACGATGACGGTGGCCGGTTCCAGCAACAGCTCCTCGTCCTGCAGCGTGGAGTCGAGCCGGGTGCGCTGGAAGCGAAAGAACAGCCGCGCCAGGGCCGCCGTCGCCGCGCCGCCGGCCAGCGCCCAGATCAGCCGGCCGGGGGCGCCGGAGCCGAACGCGCCCGCGGTCAGCCCGAAGGGACCGAACCCGAGGCAGAAGTAGACCGCGGTGCGGGCGCCGCGCAGGAACGACAGCACCGGCGCCCCCGAGGCGTCATCGTGGTGGCCGGCCTCGCCCTCCCCGGTTTCGTCAGCGCCGCCGCCGATCAGACCAAGGAGGTCGATCACCGTCACGCCGCCGCCAAATATGGTTGCGAACCACAACAATCCCGTCAGCACGCTGCTCCGCCTTCCCCTCCATAGTACGGTGCCGGACGCCGTGTGAACAGGTTGCGCCCGGCGCCAACTCGACTGCCGCTGCCGGCGCGGCTCGGCGCGAAAAAAAGCTGCAAAAAATGCTTGACTGGCACCGCTTCCATGATTAATTCGGTGGTACAAGTTCTCGCATCTTCATTTGCTTCACGTCGTTGGGTTTCTGCCGCCCCCGGGGCCCGTCGGGGGATTGAGGTGATTGATCATGGAGCACTCCATCAGGAGCCTGGTCGAACAGGGCGCCGCCGTGACGGCGGTCTGGCACGGCGGGGAGAAGACCAGCCTTCCCTACCTGTGGCTGCGCGACAACTGCGCCTGCAGCGCCTGCCGGGTCCTTCAGACCGCCGAGAAGCGGTTTCACATCTTCCGTGTTTCCAAAGATCTGCGGCCGCGGCAGGTGACGGTCGAACAGCCCGGAGGCCAGGCCGAGACGCTCGCCATCGTGTGGCCGGACGGGCACCGCACCCGCTATCGGAGCGGCGCCATCTACGATCTCACCCACCGCGCCGGCTGCCGCCTGCAATACTGGGACTGCAGCTTCCGGCCGCGCGCGTTCGACTACCGGCAGTTCCTGGCCGAAGACGCCACCGCCGCGGACCTGATCGAGGAGTTCCTGCGGACCGGCGCCTGCGTGCTCACCGGCGCGCCGACGGACCCTGATTCCGCGGAGCGGCTGGCGCCGCGCCTGGGCCCGGTGCGCGAGGTGGTATTCGAGCGCATCCACAACGTGGTGGTGGACCCGAACGGCTACAGCATCGCCCATACCGATCTCCCGATTGCGCCGCATAACGACTTTACCAGCTACAACTGGCCGCCAAGCGTGCAGGTACTGCACATGCTGGCGAACGAGTGCGACGGCGGCGAATCCTCGATCGTGGACGGCTTCGGCGTGCTCGCCGGGTTGCGCCGCGAACAGCCCGCGCTGTTCGACGTGCTGCGCGCGGTGGCGGTGCCGTTTCGGCTGGCGAGCGCGGCCGCGGAAAGCTACGCGGTCAACCCGATGGTGGAACTGGACAGCGCCGGCGGCGTGAGGATGATTCGCTTCAACACGCAGCAGATGCAGCCGGTGCCGCTGGAGGAGCCGCGGCTGGGCGCCTTCTACGCCGCCTACCACGAGCTGTCCACGCGCGTGAACGCGGCCGCCGCCCAGGCCTCCTTCCGGCTGCATGGCGGGCAGATGCTGCTGCTCGCGGGCCATCGCGTGCTGCACGGCCGCGCCGCGCTGCGCTCGGCCGGCAGGCGCCATCTGCAGGACGCCTACTTCGAGCATGACAACGTGCGCAATCACCTGACCCTGCTGCACCGCTGCGGGCGCATCCGGCGCCGCCCGCGCGGCTGACTCCCGGCGCGCCCGCCGCGGCGCGCCCATCGACACGCCGCGCGCGCCCGGTCTACCCTGCGGCGGCAGCGGGGCGCGGCCGGCGCCTCCATACGACTTCCCCAAAGGTGGACTTATCAGATGCGGATCGAACGATACACTCAGGGCGTGCCTTGCTGGGTCGACCTGGCGACGACCGATCAGGACGCGGCCAAGACGTTCTACGGCGGCCTGTTCGGCTGGAGCTACGAGGACGTGCCGATGGACCAGGAGGGGCAGCAGCACTACAGCATGGCGCTCCTCGCTGGCCGCTACGCCGCGGCGGTCTTCACCCAGCAGCAGGAGCAGCGGCAAATGGGCATTCCCCCGTGCTGGAACGTGCACCTGACCGTGGAGGATGTCGACGCCACCGCAGGGCGCGCCGGCGAGCTCGGGGGGAAGGTCGTCATGGCGCCGCTCGACGTGTTCGATGCGGGGCGCATGGCCATCATCAGCGACTCCACCGGCGGCGTGGTCACGCTCTGGCAGCCGCGCCGGCACTGCGGCGCGGGCGTGAAGTACGAGCCGGGCGCCATCGCGTGGTGTGAACTGATGACCACCGATCCCGACGCCGCGGCCAGTTTCTACACCGGGCTGCTCGGGCTGGACACCGACCGCCAGACCATGGAGCACGGCGTGGAGTACACCGTACTGATGGCCGCCGGCGAGCCGGCCGCCGGCATCATGGCGCTGCCGGACGAACTGCGCGCCATGCAGATCCCGCCGCATTGGAACGTCTATTTCCAGGTCGCCGACGTGGATGCAACGGTAGCCGCGGTCACCGCCGCGGGCGGCGCGGTCAACATGCCGCCCACCGACATCGCCACCGTCGGGCGCGTTGCCTTCGTGCGCGACCCGCAGGGCGCCGGCGCCGGGCTGATGACTCCCGAGACCACCTGACCCATGAGCCAAACGTCCACCCCGCGCGCCGCCGCGGCGCAGGTCGACCCCCTGTTCATCGACCGCTGGTCGCCGCGCTCGTTTGCCGCCGAGCCGCTGAGCGATTCCGAGATCGCCTCGATGTTCGAGGGCGCGCGCTGGACGCCCTCCTCGTTCAACGGCCAGCCGTGGCTGTTTCTCTACGAGACCGACGGCCCCGCGCGCCCGCTGTTCGACTCGGTGCTGATGCCCGGCAACCGCCTGTGGGCGTCCAAGGCGCCGCTGGTCGGCTTCATCTACGCCAACACCAGGCTCCCCGACGGCCGTGAGCCGCCCACCGCCCAGTTCGATACCGGCGCGGCGTGGATGGCGCTTGCGCTGCAGGCGCGGCTGCTGGGCATCTATACGCATGCGATGGCCGGGATCGACCGCGGCGCGGCGCACGCCAAGCTGGGCGTCGACGCCGAGCGCTACACGGTGATGTGCGGCTTCGCCGCCGGCAGGATCGGTCCGCGCGCGGCGCTGCCCGCCGAATTGCAGCAGCGCGAGCAGCCGAGCGACCGCAAGCCACTTGCCGAAATCGCCCACAAAGGCGCGTTCGGAGCAAGCTGAGCGGGCCGCCGGGCGCGACAAGTGAACACCGCACGGCCCGAACGCCCCAACGTCGTATTCATCCTCACCGACGATCAGGGGCCGTGGGCCGCCGGCTGCTACGGCAACCGCGAGCTGCGCACTCCCAACATCGACCGCCTGGCGGCGACCGGGATGCGCTTCGACAACTTCTTCTGCGCCTCTCCGGTGTGCTCGCCGAGTCGGGCGTCGTTCCTCACCGGGCTGATGCCCTCCGCCCACGGCGTGCACGACTGGATCCGCGGCGGCAATTACGGCGCCGGCGCGGCCACTTATCTCCGGGGGCAGACCGGCTACAGCGACCTGTTGGCGCAGGCGGGATGGAGCTGCGGCATGAGCGGCAAGTGGCACCTCGGCAACAGCGTCCTGCCGCAGCACGGCTTCAGCCACTGGTTCGTGCACGAGAAGGGCGGCGGCCCCTATCGCGGCGCTCCCATGATCCGCAACGGCGAGCGGTTCAACGCCCCCGGCTACGTGACCAACGTGATCACCGACGATGCCCTCGGCTTCATCGACCGGCACGCCGCCGGCCCCGCCCCGTTCTACCTGAGCGTGCACTACACGGCGCCGCACAGCCCGTGGACCGGCCATCCGCAGGAAATCGTGGACAGCTACGACGACTGCCCGTTCGCCTCCTGCCCGCAGGAGGAGACCCATCCCTGGGCGGGGTCGCTGACGCGGAGCTGCCTGGGCAACCGCGAGATGCTCAAGGGCTACTTCGCCGCGGTCACCGCCATGGACCGCGACGTGGGCCGCATCCTGGAGCGGCTGGAGCGGCATGGCATTCGCCGGCGCACGCTGGTGGTGTTCACCAGCGACAACGGGTTCAGTTGCGGGCACCATGGCTTCTGGGGCAAGGGCAACGGGACCTTCCCGCTCAACATGTACGACAACTCGATCAAGGTGCCGTTTCTGGTCAGCCAACCGGGGCGGGTCCCGGCGGGGCGCGTGGTGGGCGGGCTCTACAGCGCCATCGACTTCCTGCCGACGCTGCTGGCGTACGCCGGCGTCGACCTGCCGGCGGCGCTGCGGCGGCGCCGCGCCGGGCGCTCCTTTGCCGGACTGCTGGAGGGCGGCGCGGCGCCGGCCCGCGACCGGGTGGTGATCTACGACGAATATGGCGCCACCCGCATGCTCCGCACCGCCGAGTGGAAGTACGTGCGGCGCTATCCGGTTGCGGGCGGCCGCGGCGGGCCGCGCGAGGGCGGGCCGCACGAGCTGTACGACTTGGTGAACGACCCGCACGAGCGCGTCAACCGGGCGCGCGACCGGAACCAGCAGCGCCGCATCCGCGAACTGGGCGGCCTGCTGGAGAGCTGGTTCGCGGAGCAGGCGGCGGCGCAACGCGACGGGCGCCACCTGCCGGTCGCCGGGGGCGGGCAACTGCGCCCGGTGGGCGGCGCCTGGGAAGACGGCTCCCCCGCCTTCACGGAGCACTTAAGGCGCGCCTCGGCTGCTACAGCGGGGGCTCCCACGCCGGCGTCACTCGATGGCGTACAGGTTGCCGTCGTGGGAGCCGAGGTAGATCGCGCCGCCGGCTACCGCGGGCGAGGCGGTGATCTTGCCGCCGGTGGCGAACTCCCAGCGGCGGGCGCCGGTGGCGGCGTCCAGGGCGTACAGCGCGCCATCCTCCGAGGCGACGAACAGGGTGCCGCTCAGCAGCGCCGGCGAGGAACTGATCCGCCCGCCGGCGGTGAACTCCCAGCGCGCCGCGCGTTCCTCCAGGTCGAGGGCCACCAGGCGGTCGTCCGCGGCCGCGTAGACGGCGCCGTCGGCCACCACCGGGGAGGCGCCGGCGTCGCCGCCCAGCGGGCGCCGCCAGCGGAAGCCGGACGGCGGCCGGGGGGTGGGCACCGGCAAGCCGAAGGCCCAGAGTTGCAGCCAGTAGGGCCTGAGGCGGTGTTCGATCGGCCAGTTCCGGGCCGCCGCGTCGATCGCGTACAGATCGCCGCGCGCCGTGGCGGCGTACACCGTTCCGCCGTGTACCGCCGGCGACGAGAGGACCGGCGCGAAGGTCTTGAAACTCAACCGCCGCCGGCCGTCGCGCGCGTGCAGCGCGTACAGATACGGAGTCGAGGAACCGACGTAGAGGATGCCGCCGGCGATCACCGGCGACGAATCGACGCGGCCATTGGCGGCGAACTCCCAGCGCTGCGCGCCGCTCACGGCGTCGACCGCGTACACCGTGTGGCCGCCGGTGCCGAAGTATACCACTCCGTCGGCGACCGCCGGCGATGACCTGATGTCGTAGCGGGTCTCGAACCGCCACCGGGCGGCGCCGGTCAACGCATTGAGCGCGTACAGGGTGCCGTCGTTGGAGCCGACGTAGACCACCCCGTCCACCACCGCCGGCGACGAGTCGATCCAACTGTCGGCCCGGAACTCCCAGCGGCTGGCGCCGGTCGCGGCGTCCACGGCGTAGAGCCGGGAATCCCGTGAGCCCACGTAGACGACGCCGCCGGCCACCGCCGGCGACGAATGGATCGGCGCACCGGTAGCGAACACCCACTTGCGCTCGCCGCGCGGCACCGGGCCGGGCGGGGCGGGGCTGCCGGTACGGCCCGGGTCGTGCCGGAACATCGCCCACTGCCCCGGCGGCGAGCTGGAATTGACGCCGCCCGGCGGCGCGAATACGAGGTCGGTGCAGGAGTAGACGGCGGCGCAGCACGCGGCAAGCAGCGCCAGCCCCCCGGCCAGCCGGCGGCGGGCGCGCCGCGTCAACCGGCGCGCCCGGGACCGCGGCACGGGCGCGCCGGCTGCGGGAGGCGCGGCGGGTACGCCGCGCCTCCGCGCCGCAGCCCCCCGGAGCGCATGCCAAGTGCGTCTCGTCACGTTGCGGCGCCACCATATCACGCGCGGGCAGCGGCGCGGATGCACGCTCCCCGCCCACCACACCCCGGCGCGAAGCACCACGCGCGTTTCAGAGTGCTCCGGCGGTTGCCTTCGCCGGTAGATCCGGCTTACCTAATGGCCGAATACCAGTGAAACTACGCTTGATCCTGATCCTGGCCGGCGTCGCCGCCGCGCTGGGGGTCACCTTCTACTACACCAGCCGGCCGCAACCGCAGCCGCGGCCGGAGCCGCGCGCCTTCGTCTGGAGCGTGGATATGACCGAGCTGGCGCGGATGGCAATCGCGCTGCCGCGGCGCGGTCTCGAGGAAACGTGGGAAAAGCACGAAGACCGCCAGTGGTACTTCGCCGGACCGGACGGCCCCGGCGTGGATCGAAAGCGGTGGGGCGGCGGCGTACCGCTGTTGCTGAGCGGTCCGGGGGCGAACCGCCGCATTGCCGAAGACGCCACCGCGGAGCAGATCGAGCGCTTCGGCCTGCACGCTCCGCAGATGGTGATCGGACTCACCCTGGACGACGGGGAAACCCTCGATATCGTCATCGGAGACGCTACCCCCGATCGCCTCGGCTACTACATACAACGCCGCGGAGCCAGCGACGTCTACACTGTCGATTACACGTGGTACGACGTCCTGGAGCGTCTCGTCACCGACCCCCCCTACGCGCCGCCCGCCGGCGCGGAGTAGCCCAGCCGGCCCAGCCGTCGGGCGCACTTCCAATTTGTAGGTAGGCCCAAATAGAGAAGCCCTCCCAGCGACAGGTGATGTAACATCAGGCCGTCACTGGGAGGGCAACATATGTGTGATTCATTGGTAACCGAGATTCTCAACTACTGCAAGGCCACCTGTGGTCTCGAACTGGGCCGCGCTAGCGGTCCCCACGACCTGTTGCGGGCAGAAATGAGTCTCCTCAAGTGCTTGGTGCGCCTGTGCCGCGCTGCCATGGGGGAGTGGTTCAAGGAACTGGGCCGCGATTACCGCGGCGCCACGGTGCAGCGCAACGGGGTGTCGTATCGGTTTGTCGGCCACCGCTCCAAGACCCTGCACGGACTGTTCGGGACGGTACCCTACGAACGCGCCTACTACGCCAGCGGTAGCGGCCAGGGCTGGGCGCCGTTGGATGAGCGGCTCGGCATCAAGCGCGGCCATACGCCGGGCTGCCAGTACTTTCTGAGTCAGTTCGTAGCGCGCCAGGCGCACGCAGAGAGTCTGCGGCAGTTTCACGAGGTGTTCCGCGCCGACGGCGGGGAGCTGGTGTCGGAGAAGAAGGCGTTCACGATGGTGCAGGAGGTAACGGAGGGGTTGGAACGGCAGCGCCAGCAGGAGGTGGACAACTACCAGCAGACTGCGGCGGGGCCGGAGCTGCACGAGTCGATAGGCGGGACGGTGGCGGTGTGCATCGACGCGGGGAAGATGCCGGTGCGCGGCAAGGAGCGGGTAGATGATGCCGGGAAGAAGCGCTACGAGCGGGAGTACCGGGACGCCAAGGTGGCGGTGGTGGCGGCGGTGGAGTGGGACGCTGAGGAGCAGGAGGCGCAGTGCAGCAGCAAGCCGAGCTACGTGGCGGCGAGCGAGCATGCGGACCGGTTCTTTCCGCGCATCGAAGTGGAGCTGAAACGGCGCTGCGGAGAGGGGGCGGCGCGGCAACTGGTAGTGCTGGCCGACGGGGCGGGATGGATTTGGGAGCGGGCGAAGACCTGGGCGGCAGGGGGGCTGCGGGTGTGGTACATCCTGGATTTCTGGCACGCCTGCGAGCATCTCGCGGAGGTGAGTCGGAGCGTCTACGGGGAGGGGAGCAAGCAGGCAGAGGAATGCTTTCGGAGGTGGCGGACGATGCTGCGCGGCAGTCGGGTGGGCGAAGTGATAGAGGAGCTGGAGCAGTTGCGCGACGGCGTGGGGTTGAGTGCCCGGCAGCGGCACGAGGTGCAGGGGGAGATCAACTACTTGAGGAGCAACCAGGGAAGGATGGACTACCGGCGGTACCGGCGGGAGGGGCTGCCGATCGGCAGTGGGACGGTAGAGAGTACGTGCAAGAACATGGTGGGGGCGCGGCTGAAGGGGAGCGGGATGATCTGGTCGTTGGGCGGGGCGCAGGGGATGCTGCAGCTCTGCACCTCGGTGAAGAGCGGGCGGTTCAAAAGGGACTACGCGAGTCTGCTGTCCGCCTCGGTGCCGCAGGAGGCCCAGCCACAGGCCGCCTGACGCTACCTACGTTTTGGAAGTGCGCCCCCAGCCGTCGGCGCGGTTGACCTTGCGCCCGTTATCTGATCTTATTTCGGTCGTCACAGGGTGACGGAGAGGTACAGCGTTGGGCGAAGCCGACACCACGACAAACCGGGGCGGGACGGAACACGGGAACGGCACGGGCCGCGGGAGCGGAACGGGCCGCGGGAACGGCGCAGGCAGCCGGGACGACCGCGAAACCGTACTTGAAGTCAATGCACTGCAGACCTATTTCTACACCGACGAGGGGGTGGTCAAGGCGGTGGACGGCCTCTCCTATCGCGTGCGCAAGGGAGAGTTCGTCGGACTGGTCGGGGAGAGCGGCTGCGGCAAGAGCGTCAGCGCCATGTCGGTGCTGCGCCTGATTCCTCATCCGCCGGGGCTGATCGTCGGCGGCGAGATCCGGTTCAAGGGCGAAGACCTGATGCAGGCCACCGAGGAGCGCATGCGCGATCTGCGCGGCAACCGCATCGCCATGGTGTTTCAGGAGCCCACCACCTCCCTCAACCCGGTGCTGACCGTCGGCCGCCAGATCTCGGAGTCGATCGAGCTGCACCGCGGCATGGACAAGGCCGCGGCGCGGCAGGAGAGCGTCAAGCTCCTGGGCATGGTGGGTATCCCGGACCCGGAACGCCGCATCAAGGACTATCCGTTCCAGTTCAGCGGCGGGATGCAGCAGCGGGTCATGATCGCCATGGCCCTGAGCTGTACCCCGGAGCTGCTCATTGCCGACGAGCCCACCACCTCCCTGGACGTCACCGTGCAGGCGCAGCTCCTGGAGATCATCGCCGGCTTGCGCGAACAGCTCGACATGGCGGGAATCATCATCACCCACAACCTGGGCTTGGTGGCGCGGTACGTCGATCGGGTCAACGTGATGTACGCCGGCAAGCTGGTGGAGTCGGGACCGACCGAAACCATATTCGCCGAGCCCAAGCATCCCTACACCATCGGCCTCATGGCGTCGGTGCCGCGCCTCGACAGCCCGCGCCGCGTGGCGCCGCGGGTCATCGAAGGCCTGCCGCCGAACCTGGCTCACCTCCCGGACGGCTGCTCCTTCTCGCCCCGCTGCACCTACGCCATGGACCAGTGTCACCGGGACGAGCCGTTGCTGGAGGCGGTCGGCGTCGACCATCACCGCAGTTGCTTCTACGATGCGGCCAAGCTGGATAAGGTGCAGCTTTGACGCCCCGGCTGCCGCACCGTCGCGCCTCTGATCAAGCCGGACCCGGCCGCCTGCAGCTCGCGGCGGGGCATACCCGAGGAAGTTGAGCTATATGGAGAATGGCAAACCAGCCGCCGAGCACATCGTCGAGGTGCGCAATCTGGTCAAGTACTACCCGGTGACCGCCGGCGTGCTGCGCCGCAAGGTGGGCGACGTCAAGGCGGTCGACGACATCAGCTTCGACATCGAAACGGGCGAGACGCTCGGCCTGGTGGGCGAGAGCGGCTGCGGCAAGACCACCACCGGACGCTGCATCCTGCAACTGCACGACATCACCTCGGGCGAAATCATGTTTCAGGGGCAGGACTTGGTCAAAACCAGGGGCGAGGCGCTGCGCCGGATGCGGCGTCACATGCAGCTCATCTTCCAGGATCCCTTCGCCTCGCTGGATCCGCGCATGACCGCGGGCGACATCATCGGCGAGCCTTTGCGGGTGCACGACATTGCCCGCGGCAAGGAGTACCGGCGCCAGGTGGTCGAGCTGCTGAGCATGGTGGAACTGGCCCCGTCGGTGGCCAACCGCTATCCCCACGAATTCAGCGGCGGCCAGCGGCAGCGCCTCGGCATCGCGCGCGCGCTGGCGGTGCGGCCGGCGTTCGTGGTGTGCGACGAGCCGGTGTCGGCGCTGGACGTGTCGATTCAGGCGCAGATCATCACCCTGCTGATGCGCCTGCGCGAGGAGTTCAACCTTACCTATCTGTTCATTGCCCACGATCTGGCGGTGGTTCGCAACATCAGCGACCGGGTGGCGGTGATGTATCTGGGCAAGATCATGGAGATCACCACCAGCGACCGGCTGTACGACAACCCGCTCCATCCCTACACCATTTCGCTGCTGTCGGCGGTGCCGATTCCGGATCCGGTGGTGGACCGCACCCGCGAGCGCATCATTCTCAAGGGTGACGTGCCTAGTCCGATGAATCCGCCGAGCGGCTGCCCGTTCCACACCCGTTGCCCGCAAGCTACCGACATCTGCAAGGCGGAAGTACCCGAGCTCAAGTCCACCGGCCCCAACCATTGGACCGCCTGCCACCTGGTCGAGTCCGACGGTGCCGGCGCGGCCGGGGCGTGATTGACGCGGCGGGCCGCCGCGTCGCGCGGCTTGCGGCTCCCTCCTCGTAACCGCTCCGGGCAGCGTGCGTAGCTCATCCGAGAGTCGGCGCCCGGGAACGGCGCAGTTCCTGCTGGTGATCGCGGTCGTGGTAGTGGTGGTGGGTGGAATCGCCGGGTTCGCCATCTACCGGGAGCGCGTCGCGCCGTTCGAAACTACCGTGCTGGTAGTGGACGACGCCTCCGTCAGGATGCGCTACTTCCTGAAGCGGGTGAACATGGCGGGCCGCGAACCGCTCGAGATGCTGCAGGCGCTTACCCGCGAGCTGGTTATCGCGCAGGTGGCGCCGGAGCCGCCCTACGCCATCCAGGTCTCGGAGCAGGACGTCGACCAGTTCATTCAGGACCTCGCCCGCGGCGGAGGCGAGACGGTCACCGAGGCGGAAGTGCGCGAATGGTACCGCCAGCAGCTCAACGAGAACCAGCTCTCAGACCGCGAGTTCCGCGAGCTGCTCCGCCGCGACGTGCTGGCCGCGCGCCTGACCGAGTTTCTGGGCGAACGGGTACCGACGGTGGCGGAGCAGGTGCATCTCTACCTGATTGCCCGAAACACCTGGGAGGAGGCGGCTTCCGTACGGGAGCAGTTGGCGGACGGGGCGGACTTCTTCGCGCTGGCGCGGGAACTGAACGCCGACCAGCGCCTCAGGGAGCGCGGCGGCGACCTCGGCTGGGTTCCGCGCGAGGCGCTGAACGCGGCGCTCGCCCCGGTCTTCGACCTGCCCGCCGGCGAGCCCAGCCGCGTCGTCGCCCTGGGTGAGGGGTACGCCGTCGCCATGGTGGCCGAGCGCGCCGCGGCCCGCGAAATCGGACCGGAGGCGCTGCAGGCGGTAAAGGCGACCGCCCTGGACCGCTGGTTCAACACCGAATACCAGTACCATAACGTGGAGTTCCACGGCTTCAACAACGGCTACGACACGGAAACCGACCTCTGGGTCAAGTGGCAACTCCAGCGGATGACCCGCTCCTGACGACTGCGGAGGTGCAGTTTCGGCACGCGGGGCGGCTCGGATGTCGAATTCGTGCTCTACCCCTCCGGGAGCGCGGGAGCGGCGGTACGGAACGGGATCGCTACGCGGCGCCGCCGGGGCGGCGGGCGGGAATGAGCGCCGCAACCGCCACTTCCAGGTCGGGGAAGGCTGCCGGGGCCAGCGTCTCGCCCGGCCGGTAGCGCCGCAGTACCCGATAGCGACCGGGTTCCGGCTCCGTATAGACCTCGATCCGGTCGTGTTCCAGATCCACGATCCACACTTCGCGGATGCCGCTGGTGGCGTAGAACGCCGCCTTGGTGCCGCGGTCGTAGTCGAGCGAGGACGCCGCCACTTCCACCAGCAACAGCACCTCCCCGGGGGCAGGATGGTCGAAGTCATAGTAGTCGTCGCGGTGAGCCAGCAACATCAGATCGGGTTGCGGCTCGGAATAGGGATCGGCCGCCACCGGATTCTGCACCTGCACCAGCGCCCGGCCGGCGAGACGTTCGACGTTGAAGGCGGTGTTCAGCCGTAATACGCACGCCGCGTGGCGATTGCCGATGGCCGCCATGACGATGATCTCACCTCCCAGCAACTCGACGCGCTCATCCCCGCCGAGGATGCCGGCCCGGCTCATGGACTGATACTCGTCACGGGTGAAGCGCCGCCGTCTGCCGGCGGACGCGGCGCGCGGTGTGGTATGCGCCTTGGGCCGGGTCGCAATCATGCCCTGCATTCAACACGAAGTAGCCGCCGAGGTAAAGCGGCCGAGTGGCGCTTGACCCGATCCGCAGCCTTGGCTACGTTTCGATTTTGATTACTCAAAAATAGTTGTTTCAGATGAGAAAGAAGGGATATTGCCTACCCTGCGTACTGACCGCGGCGGCGGCCGTTGCGGCAACCGCGTTGGCCGCGGTGTTGCTCGTCACCTGCGGCGGCGGCCAACGCGCCGCGAACGGTTCGGCGGCGGCGGGCGCGGCGGCCGCTTCGGAGGCCGCCGCCGGCGAGGGCGCGCGCCGCTATCCGTATCGAATCACTGCCACCACCGGCATGGTGGCCGACCTCGTGCGCCAGGTAGCCGGCGACCGGGGCGAGGTGACGGCGATCATCGGCGAGGGAGTCGATCCGCATCTCTACGTGCCCACCCGCAGCGACGTGGCCGCCCTGATGGAGGCCGACGTCGTGTTCTACTCCGGGCTGCTGCTGGAAGGGAAGATGACCGACGCGCTGGTCAGAGTGGCGCGCGGCGGGCGCCCGGTGCACGCGGTCACCGAGCTGGTGGACGAAGCGCTGCTCCTCCAGCCGGAGGAGTTCGCCGGCCACTTCGACCCCCATCTGTGGATGGACGCGGCGGGCTGGATGCAGGCGGTGACCGCGGTGACCGCGGCGCTCACCGCCTTCGACCCCGCCGGCGACAGCGGCTACCGCGCGCGCGCCGCGGCCTACGGCGCGACGCTCACCGAGCTGCACGACTATGCGCGGCGCGTCCTCGGCTCCATCCCCGAACCGCAGCGCATCCTGGTAACCGCGCACGACGCGTTCAACTACTTCGGGCGCGCCTACGGTCTGGAGGTGGAGGGAATCCAGGGGATGTCCACCGAGTCGGAAGCGGGCCTGGACCGCATCAACCGGCTGGTGGATCTGCTGGTCACGCGCCGCATCGGGGCGGTGTTCGTGGAGACCACCATCGCCGACCGCAACGTGCGCGCGCTGATCGAGGGGGCCGCGGCGCGCGGCCATACGGTGGTGGTCGGCGGCGAGCTGTTCTCGGACGCGATGGGGCAGCCGGGAACCTACGAGGGCACCTACGTCGGCATGCTGGACCACAACGCCACCACGGTGGCCCGGGCGCTGGGCGGCGCGGCGCCGGAGCGCGGCTTCCAGGGCCGGCTGGCGCCCGCCGCGGCGGCGCCGTGAACCGCGCGCCGGGCGCGCTGGACGCGGGCCGCCCCGGCAGCGGCCGGCCGGGCGCAGCGGCCGCGCCCCGCGCCGGTTCGCGGGCGGCGCCGGCCACCGTCCACTCAGCGCCCGCCGACCCGGCGCGCAGCCCGCTGGTGGTGCGCGACCTCACCGTCGCCTACCGCCGGCGGCCGGTGCTGTGGGACGTCGATCTGACCGCCGCCGAAGGCGTGATCACCGGCATCGTCGGCCCCAACGGCGCCGGCAAGAGCACCCTGCTGAAGGGGGTGCTGGACCTGGTGCCGCGGGTGTCGGGCACGGTGACCATCTACGGCCAGCCCTACCGCCGGCAGCGGCGGCTGGTAGCCTACGTTCCGCAGCGCGAGAGCGTCGACTGGGACTACCCGGTGAGCGCCCTGGAGCTGGTGGCGATGGGCCTCTACCGGTCGCTCGGCTGGCTGCGCCCGGTGCGCCGCGCCACGCGCGCGGCGGCGCGCGCGGCCCTGGAGCTGGTAGGCATGGCCGACTACGCGGGCCGCCAGATCTCGGAGCTGTCCGGCGGCCAGCAGCAGCGCCTGTTCCTGGCGCGCGCGCTGGCCCAGGACGCGCGCATCTACTTCATGGACGAACCGTTCGCCGGGGTGGACGCCGCCACCGAACGCGCCATCGTCGAGTTGCTGCAGCGCCTGCGGGGCGCCGGCAAGAGCGTGTTCGTGGTGCATCACGATCTGCAGACCGTCAGCAGTTACTTCGACGAACTGCTGATGCTCAACCTGCGGGTGGTGGCGCATGGTCCGGTGGCGGCGGTGTTCACCGAGGACAACCTGCACAAGACCTACGGCGGGCGGCTGACGCTGCTCGATCAGGCGGTGGACGCGCTCGGCCGGGGCGCCGGCGGCCGGGGCCGGGACGCATGAGCTACCTGCCCTCCTGGGACCAGGTGCTGCGAGTGCTGCTGTTGAGCGACTTCAACACCCGGGTGGTAGTGCTGGGCGTCGCCCTGTTGGGAATGGCCGCCGGCATCGTCGGCACCTTCACCCTGCTGCGCAAGCGCGCCCTGGTATCGGACGCGGTGAGCCACGCCACGCTGCCGGGAATCGCCGTCGCGTGGCTCGTGATGGTGGCCCTCGGCGGCACCGGCAAGTGGTTTCCCGGCCTGTTGTTGGGCGCCGCGGGCGGGGGCTTGGCCGCGGTCGCGGCGGTGCTGGTGGTGCGCTCGGTGCTGCGGCTGCACGAGGACGCCGCGCTGGGCATCGTGCTGTCGGTGTCGTTCGGGATCGGGATCGCGCTGCTCGGCTTGATCCAGCAACTGCGGCGCGGCTCGGCCGCCGGCCTCGACTCCTTCATCTACGGCAAGACCGCGTCGATGCTGGCCGCCGACGCCCTGCTGATCGGGATTACCTCGCTGGCGCTGGCGGCGGTCGCGGCGCTGCTGTTCAAGGAGCTGAACCTGCTCTGCTTCGACGCGCCGTACGCCGCCTCGCAGGGGTTGCCGGTCGGGCTCCTGGACGCGGTCATGCTGGGACTGGTGGTGGCGGTCACCGTCATCGGCCTGCAGGCGGTGGGGCTGATCCTGATCGTGGCGCTGCTGATCACCCCGGCCGCCGCCGCCCGTTTCTGGACCAGCAATCTGCGGCTGATGACGGCGCTGGCGGCGCTGCTCGGCGCGGCCGGCGGGTTCATCGGCGCCGCCCTCTCGGCGCTGGTGCCGCGCCTGCCGGCCGGAGCGGTGATCGTGGTGACGGTCGCCGCCGGATTCCTGCTCAGCGCGCTGTTCGGAACCCGCCGCGGCCTGCTGCGGCTGCTCGTCGAACGCCGCCGCAGTGACCGCCGCATCCGCCGCGAGCATCTGCTGCGGGCGGTATTCGAACAGGTGGAGGGGCAGGGCTGCGCCACGCCGGACCGCGCCGCCCTGCAGGCGGTGGCCGTCCGCCGGAGCCACCTGGCGCGGCGCCGCGGTTGGACGCCGGCGGAACTGGCCGCCGGCCTGCGCCTCGGCCGCCGGGAAGGCTGGCTGCAGCCGGCGGCCGACCCCGGCGCGGTCCGCCTCACGCCGGCCGGAGCCGCGCAGGCGCTGCGCATCGTGCGCAACCACCGGCTGTGGGAGCTGTACCTGATCCGCCACGCCGAGGTTGCCACCAGCCGCGTGGACCGCGGCGCGGACCGCATCGAGCACGTGCTGGGGCCGGAGCTGGTGGCCGAGTTGGAGGCGCAACTGGACCGCCAGGCGGATGCCGCGGCGGTGGCGGCCAGCCCGCACGCGCTGGCCGCGGGCGCGCCGTGAGCTGGACCGCGCTCGACACCGGTATCGTGGTGGTGGCCGCGGTGAGCGCCATGGCGTGCGCGCTGATCGGCAGCTTTCTGGTGCTGCGGCGCATGAGCATGATGGGCGACGCGATCAGCCACGCGGTGCTGCCCGGCATCGCGGCGGCGTTTCTCCTTACCCTCAGCCGCGACACCGGCGTGATCGTAGCGGGCGCCGCGGTCGCCGGGGTGCTTACGGCCGGCTTCACGCAGCTCATCCATCAGGCGGGCAACGTCGACCGGGGCGCGGCGATGGGCGTGGTGTTCACCACCATGTTCGCGCTTGGCCTGATCCTGATCGTGCGCAGCGCCGACTCGGTGCACGTCGACGTGCATACCGTGTTCTACGGGGCCGTCGAGCTGGCGCCGCTGAACGAAGTCACGGTGGCCGGCGTACGGCTGCCGCGCGCGCTGCTGATCCTGGGCGCGGTATTCGCGGCCGACCTGGCCTTCGTCCTGCTGCTGTTCAAGGAGCTCAACCTGACTTCGTTCGACCCGGAGTTCGCCCGCTCCGTCGGCTTCCCCGCGGGACTGCTCCACTACGCCCTGATGGTGATGGTGGCGGTGACCATCGTCGCCGCGTTCGAGAGCGTCGGCAGCATCCTGGTGATCGCGATGCTGATCGTGCCGGGGGCGGTGGCGGGGCTGTTCACCCGCCGCCTGTGGTCGCTGCTGCTGCTGGGCCAGGGGGTGGCGCTGATCTGCGCCGCGGGCGGTCACCTGAGCGCGATTACCGTGCCGCGCTGGTTCGGGCTCTCCGATACCAGCACCGCCGGGATGATGACCGTGCTGGCGGGAGCGGTGGTGGCGCTGGCGTTGGTGATCGCCCCGGAGCGCGGCCTGGCGGCGCGGGCGCTGCGCCGCGCCCGGTTGGCGCTGGCCGTGGGGCGCGAGGACCTGCTGGTGGAACTGTTGCGGCGGGAGGAGCGCGGCCGCGCCGCGGCCGGGCGCCGGGAACTGGTGCGGGAGGAATCCTCCCGCATCGCCGGCCGCTCCAACCGCCTGGAGCGCAGCGCGGCGCTGCTGCTGGAGCTGCTGCGCGGGCGCGTGCAGCGGGCCGCGCACGGCTACCGGCTCACAACCGCCGGCCAGCGGCTCGCCACCGGCCTGCTGCGCAGCCATCGGCTATGGGAGAGCTACCTGTTCGCCGAGGGCGACCCCGCCGCCGAGGTGCACTTCGCGGCGCATCAGCTAGAGCACGTCACCTCCGCGGCCATGCGCGCCGACCTGGCCCGCACCGCCGGCCTCACCGACCCCCACGGCCGCCCCATCCCCCCCCCCCCAACTTAGCTAGCGGTAGGGGTCGGCGGCGTCGCGCAGGCCGTCGCCGACGAAGTTGAAGGACAGTACGGTGACCACGATGAAGACGCCGGGGATGAACAGCCACGGCGCCAGGGCCACGGTGCGCACGTTCTGGGCGCCTTGCAGCAGCGCCCCCCAACTGATGGCCGGCGGCTGAATCCCGACGCTCAGGAAGCTGAGGGCGGTCTCGGCGAGGATCATCGCCGGGATGCTGAGGGTGAGGCTGACGATGAGGTAGCTCATGAACGACGGCAGCAGGTGGCGCAGGATGATCTGGCGTTCGACCGCCCCGGCGATGCGCGCGGCCAGGACGAAATCGGCCTCGCGCAGCTCCAGCAGCTTGCCGCGCACCACCCGCGCCAGCCCGGTCCATCCCACCACCGAAAGAATCACGGTGATGCCGAAGTAGATCCGCAACGGCGGCCAGTCGTTGGGCAGCGCCGCGGCCAGCGCCATCCACAGCGGGATGGAGGGAATCGAGATCAGGAACTCGATGAGTCGCTGGATGAAGGTGTCCAGCGCGCCGCCGTAGTAGCCCGAGATGCCGCCGAGCAGACAGCCGAGCACGAAGCTCATGGCCACGCCCACCAGGCCGATGCTGAGCGATATCCGGGCGGCGTACACGTTGCGGGAAAACAGATCGCGGCCCAGGTTGTCGGTCCCGAACAGGAACACGAAGCCCTCCTCCTGAGCGACGCCGAACAGGTGCAGGTCGGAGGGGATGAGCCCGAGCAGCCGATACGGGTCGCCGCGCACCAACAGCGAGATGGGGTAGCGGGTAGTGCGGTCGAGGGTGAACTGCCAGCGCCGGGTCTCCGGATGGCGTTCCCGGTGCAGCCCGTATACGAAGGGGCGCAGGCTCAGCCGGCCGTCGTGGATGAAGCGCACCCGTTGCGGCGCCGCGAGCTGATAGTCGGCGAAGCGGCGGTAGCCGTCGTAGGGCGCGAGGAACTCGGCGAACAGCGCCCCGGCATAGAGGATCACCAGCACCGCGCTGCCCAGCAGCGCCAGGCGGTGGGCGGCGAAGCGGCGCCCGATCAGTTGCCATTGGGTGGCGACGTAATAGCGCTCCTCGGCCGCGCTTTCGGTGCGGGTCACCGTCACGGTGCTCATACGCGTTCGAAGCGGATGCGCGGGTCGGCGACCACCAGCAGCAGATCGGATATCAGCGTGCCGACGATGGTCAGCGCGGCCAGCACCATGAGCGTGCTGCCGGCGAGGAACATGTCCTCCTGGAGCAGAGCGCTGAACAGCAGCGGGGCCACCGTCGGCAGGCTCAGGACGATGGCGACGATGGTGCTGCCGGAGACGATTTCCGGCAGCAGCCAGCCCACGGTGCTGATGATCGGATTGAGCGCGACGCGCACCGGATACTTGAACGTCAAGTTGACTTCGGACACGCCCTTGGCGCGCGCGGTGATGACGTATTGCTTGCGCAACTCGTCGAGCAGCGTGCTGCGCATCACCCGAATGATGGCCGCGGTGCCCGCCATGCCGATTACGATGATCGGCAGCGGCAGATGCAGCAGCCCGTCGATCAGCTTGGCGAAGCTCCACGGCGCGTGCTCGTAGGCGGCGGAAAAGAGGCCGCCGGCGCTCACCCCGAACAGGGTCAGCAGCAGGTACATCAGGATCAGGGCGAGCAGGAAGTTGGGAATCGCCAGCCCGACGAATCCCATCACGGTAAAGCCGTAGTCACCGAACGAGTACTGATGGGTGGCGGAGTAGATGCCGATCGGGACCGCCACCGCATAGGCGAACAGCAGGGTGATGCCGGAGATCAGCACGGTGAGCGGCAGCCGTTCCAGCAGCAGCGCGGCCACCGGCCTGCCATATACGAACGACACGCCCAGGTTGCCGCGCAGCAGGTTGCCGGCCCAGCGCAGGTATTGGCGGTGCGCGGGCAGATGCAGCCCGTACTGCTCCTGCATGGCGGTGACCTCGGCGCCGCCGAAGCTGGCATCCGCCCCGCCCGCTTCCATGCGCGCCAGCATCACCGTCATCACGTCGCCGGGCGGGAGCTGGATGACGATGAACACCACCACCGACAGGGCGGCGAGCAGGATGACCATGTAGGCGAGGCGCCGCAGCAGGTAGCCGGTCATGGACGCGCGTGGTCGGGCAGCCGTCGTCAGCCGGAACGCGGCTCCGGCAACGCGGGGCGGGTGGCGATGGCGCGCCGCACCAGGCGCTCCACCATGGCGCGCTCCTCGCCCACCAGGGGCAGCCGCGGCGGGCGCACCCGCTCGCTGCCGAGGCCGGTGAGCTGCATGGCCAACTTGATGTACTGCACCAGCTTGGGCCGGGTGTCGAGGTGCAGCAGCGGCATGAACCAGGCGCCGATGCGCCGCGCCTCCGCCCAGCGCCCGGCCGCGGCCAGGTCGAACAGGGCGACGCCCTCCTCGGGAAAGGCGTTGACCAGGCCGGCCACCCAACCGGTCGCGCCAAGCAGCACCGATTCCAGCAGCACGTCGTCCACCCCGCAGAACAGCAGGTAGCGGTCCGCCGTCAGGTTGGCGATGTCCACCAGGCGGCGCGGGTCTTCGGAGGACTCCTTGATTGCCGCGATGGTGGGTTCGGCGGCCAGCTCGCGGAACATTTCCGGGGTTACGTCCACGCCGTAGGCGGGCGGATTGTTGTAGATCATGATTGGCAGGTCGGTGGCCGCGGCCACGGCGCGGAAGTGGGCCAGGGTCTCGCGGGCGTCGCTGCGGTAGACCATGCCCGGCAGCACCATCAGGCCGGCGCAGCCGGCGGCCGCCGCGGCCTTGGCGTGGGCCGCGGCGCCGGCGGTGGTGTATTCGGCGACGCCGGCCAGCACCGGGGCGCGGCCGCCCGCGGCCGCTACCGCGGTCTCCAGCACCAGGACTTTCTCGGCCGCGCTCAGGGAGGTGTTCTCGCCGAGGGTGCCGAGCATGATCAGCCCGCGGCAGCCGGCCGCCAGCAGCCGTTCGAGGTGCGCCGCGGTGGCCGCCGGATCCACGCTCAGGTCGCCGCGGAACTGGGTCATCACGGCCGGGAACACGCCGTTCCAGGCGGGCCGCGCAGGAGCGGTTCGGTCCATCAGGCCACCTCCAATACCGGCGCGCCGAGCACCGCGCGCCGCGGCTCCACTCCCAGCCCGGGCGCGGTGGGGGCGGCCAGCGTTCCCTGCTCCCGCTGCGGCGCGCCGGCCGCGGTGCTCACCGTCACGTAGCTGTTGAAGTCGGTGGCGGCGAAGCGCAGCGCCGGCGGGGTGCTGTGGGCCAGGTGGGCAATCGCCGCGGTGATGATGTCGCCGCCCCAGCTATCTTCGATGATCATCGGGATGCCCAGCTCGACGCAGACGTCGCGGATCAGGCGCGCCCGGGTGATGCCGCCGAACTTGCTGATCTTGACGTTGACGGCATCCACCGCGCCGTCGGCGGCGGCGCGCTGCAAGGCGCGCAGATTCGTTATCGACTCGTCCAGAATGAAGGGCAGCGGGGTGGCGCGGCGCACCGCCAGACATTCGGCGTAGCTCGCGCACGGCTGCTCGACGTACACCGGCAGATCGCGGGCGGCGTGCACTACCCGCAGCGCCTGATGGCTGAGCCAGCCGGTGTTGGCGTCGGCGATCAACACGTCGTCGGGCTGCAGCCGCGCGGTCACCGCCCGCAGGCGCGCCAGGTCCTGGTGGACGGGACCGCCGACCTTGAGTTGGAAGCGGCGGTAGCCCTCGCCGCGGAAGCGCGCCACGCGCTCCGCCATTTCCTCCGGCGAACCCTGGGAGATCGCCCGATACAACGCTATCCGGTCGCCGCAGCGGCCGCCGAGCAGGGTGCAGAGCGGTACTCCGCAGGCCTTGCCCAGCAGGTCCCAGCACGCCATGTCCAACGCCGACTTGACGTAGGGGTGCCCCTGCAGCGCCCGATCCATGACCCGGTTCACCGCTGCCGTCCGGCGCGGGTCCCGGCCCAGCAACGCCGGCCCCACCTGCGCGATGCCGGCGCGGCACCCGGCCGCGTAGGCCGGCAGGTAGACCGGTCCCAGCGGGCACACCTCGCCCCAGCCGGAGACTCCCGCGTCGGTGACCAGCTCCACCACGGTGGCGTCGAATACGGTGACCGCCTTGCCGTCCGCCCAGCGGTAGCTGCCGTCCCGCAGCGGCAGGTCCACCTGGAAGACGTTGATCGCGGTGATCTTCACGGGACGCGGCGCTACTGCGGCTCGGAGATCGCGGCCAGCACCCGGGCCGGAGTCATGGGCAGCGTGGTGACGCGCCCGCCGCCGCCGTCACGGATGGCATTGGCCACGGCGCCGGCGGTGGCGGTGACCGGCGGCTCGCCGACGCCGCGCGCGCCGTGCGGGCCGTGATCCGACAGCACCTCCACCATCACCGCCTCCAACTCGCGCGCCCCCTGCGTGCTGTCGGGCACCGCGTAGTCCATGAGCGAGCCGGTGCGGAGCTGGCCGTCCGCGTCATGCTCCAGCGCCTCGTACAGCGCCCAGCCGAGACCCTGCACGGCGCCGCCCATGAGCTGCCCGCCGGCGGTCAGCGGGTTGATCGCCTTGCCCACGTCCTGCACCACCGCCAGGCGGTGCACGGCCACGGCCCCGGTTTCGGCATCCACCTCCACCTCGGCGAGCTGCGCGCAGAACGCCGGCGAGCGGCCGCTCGGCGCGGTGCGCCCGTTGCCCTTGACCGGCGCGTAGCGGCCGCCGAACTGCATGGTCTTGGCGGCGATCTCGGCCAGCGGCAGCGCCGGCGCGGGCACTCCCTTCACCCGTACCGCGCCGGCGCTGATCTCCAGGTCGGCCGCGTCGGCCTCGAACTCGGTGGCGGCAATGCGCAGCGTCTGCGCGCGCGCCTCGCGCGCCGCGGCGAACACCGCCGGCCCCACCGAATAGGTGATCTTGCTGCCGCCGGAGGCGCCGGCGTAGTAGCCGGCGTCGCTGTCGGCGCTGATCACCCGCACCTGTTCGGGGTCGATGCCGAAGGCGTCGGCGGCGATCAGCGCGAAGGCGGTGGTGGTGCCGGTGAGGTCGACCGAGCCCACGTGCACGTGCAGCGTTCCGTCCCGGTTCAGGGTGCAGGCGGCGGTCGCCCCTTCCACGCCGCCCAGCCAGCCGCCGACGGCCACGCCGACGCCGCGCCCGGCCGCGCGGGCCGCCTCCCGGGCGCGCCAGATGGGGTGTTCGCGGGCCCGTTCCAGCACTTCGCGCATGCCGATGTTGGGCCACGGCTGACCGTTGGCCATCGGATCGCCCGGGCGCGAGGCGTTGCGCAGCCGCAGTTCCATCGGATCGAGGGCCAGAACGCGCGCCAGCTCATCCAGCGTACTCTCCAGTGCGAACGCCTGCTGCGGGATTCCGGGGGCCCGGTAGGCGCCGGTGGACGGCTTGTGGGTGAGCACCGCGGCGCCTTGAACGTCGAGATTCGGGCACTGGTACAGGCTGCCGGCCATCAGCGCCGCGATGGAGTGCGGCGCGTTGGGAAAGCAGCCGCTGTCGAACTTGAAGTCCGCGGCGATGGCGGTCAGCTTGCCGCCGGCGGTTGCCGCCAGCTTGATGGTGATTGCCGCCGCGGGCGCGGGCAGCGCGGCGAGCATCTCCTCCTGGCGGGTGAGGACGAGCCGCACCGGGGCGTCCACGGCGCGCGCCGCCAGCGCCACCAGCGGCTCGTAGAGCATGAACTTGGCGCCGAAGCCGCCGCCTACCGGCATCGGCTTGACGTGCACGTCCGACTCGGCCACGTCGAGGACGGCGGCCACCTCCTTGCGCACGGCGAACTGCGCCTGGGTGCAACTCCAAACCGTCACGCCGCCCTCCGCCGCGACCGGATCCACTACCGTAGCGTGCGGTTCCAGGTAGCTCTGGTGCACGCTGGAGGTACGGTACCGGCGTTCCACCACGGTGTCGGCTGAGGCGAACGCGGCCTCGGGATCGCCGCGGCGAAAGCTGATGGCGTTGGCGAGGTTGCTGCGCTGCCGGCCGGCCTCTTCGCCCTCCACGTCGGCGCCGTGGGCCGCGGCCTCATCCGATTCGCCGGGCATTCCCCGCGGCCACACCAGCGGCGCGTCCGCGGCGAGGGCGCGCTCCAGGTCGGCAACCGCCGGCTGCGGCGCATAGCTGACCTCCACTTCCGGGACGGCGTCGGCGGCCGCGGCTTCCGACTCCGCCACCACCAGCGCCACCGGGTGGCCGACGAACATGACCTGGCCGCGCGCCAGCAGCAGGCGCGCGCGGCTGGTGGGCTCGAAGAGCGGCAGGTCGGCGGCGGTCAGCACCCGCACCACGCCCGCCGCGGCCTCGGCCCGGCGCGCGTCGATGGCGGTGATGCGGGCGTGCGCGTGAGGGCTGGTAACGAAGCGCGCGTGCAGCACGCCGGTCTGCGGCAGGTCGGCGGTGTAGCGCAGCGCGCCGGTCACGCGCGCGCGCCCGTCGAGCAGCGGATGCGGCCGGCCGATCGCCGCGCCGGCGGCGGGGGAAGAGGTGGTTGTGGACGCCATGGTGCTGGGCCGCAGCATAACCCGAGAGCGCCGCGCAATGGTACGCCGCTTCGGTACGCCGCTTCGGCAGCGGCGCCGGCGGGTCACGGCCGCGGAGCCGCCCCGGTCGCGCAACCGCGCGCCGCCGGTGCCGCGCCTGCCGCGCCCGCCGCGCCCGCCGCGGTCGATTGACCTCCGCTTCGCTGCGCCTTTAGGGTAGGGCGCGTGACAGAGCCAATCAGCATTTCGGTCACCGTCAACGGCCGGCGCTACGACCGCGCGGTGGAACCGCGCACCCTGCTGGTCCACTTCCTGCGCGATACCCTGGGCCTTACCGGCAGCCACGTCGGCTGCGAGACCAGCCTGTGCGGCGCGTGCACGGTGCTGGTGGACGGCGCCGCCGCCAAGTCGTGCACCTTCCTCGCGGCGCAGGCCGACGGGCGCGCGGTTACCACCATCGAAGGGGTAGCCCGGAATGGCAGGCTGCATCCGGTTCAGGAGCAGCTCTGGCGCCACCACGGGGTGCAATGCGGCTACTGCACCTCCGGGATGGTGCTGGCCGCCATCGCCCTGCTGGAGCGGGAACCGCACCCCACCGAGGCGCAGATCCGGGAGGGTCTCAAGGGCAACCTGTGCCGCTGCACCGGCTACGCCAACGTGGTGCAGGCGGTGCGCGCCGCGGCCGCCGCCGCGGAGGCCGGCTGATGTACCCGGCGCCATTCGACTACCTGCGCGCGGCGAGCGTGGCCGAGGCCCTGGCGGCGCTCGCCGCCCACCCCGACGGCCAGCTCCTGGCGGGCGGGCACAGTCTGCTGCCGGCGCTGAAGCTGCGCCTGGCGCAGCCGGCCCTGCTCATCGACATCGGCCGCCTGCAGGCGTTGGCTGGCGTGGAGCGCCGCGCCGGCCGGCTGCGCATCGGGGCGCTCACCTGCCACGACCGGGTGGCGCGTTCCCCCGAAGTGGCGGCCGGCGCCCGGCTGCTGGCCGAGGCGTGCGCCAAGGTGGGCGATCCGGCAGTGCGCAACTGGGGCACGCTGGGCGGCAACCTGGCCCACGCCGACCCCGCTTCCGATCCGCCGGCGGCGCTGGCGGCCGCGGGCGCCGAGCTGGAGCTGACCTCGGCGGCCGGCGTGCGCCGGGTGGCGGCGGCCGATTTCTTCAGCGACCTGTTCGTCACCCAGCTTGGCCCCGGGGAAATGATCACCGCGGTGGAACTGCCGGCCGCCGGCGCCGGCACGGGATCGGCGTACCTCAAGCATCCGCACCCCGCCTCCGGCTACGCGGTATGCGGCGCCGCGGCAATGGTGTCCCTGGATGCGGACGGCCGTTGCAGCGCGGCGCGGCTGGCCGTCGGCGGCGCCGCGCCGGTACCGGTGCTGGCCGACCTCGGCGGGCTGGTCGGCGCCGAGTTGGCCCCAGCCGCGGTGGATGAAGTGCTGGCGCGCCTCGCCGTGGAGGAGCCGCTCGAAGATTCGTACGCCCCCGGCGCCTACCGGCAACGGTTGGCGCGCGTCCTCGGGCGCCGCGCCCTGCTGCTCGCCGCGCAGCGGGCGGCGCCCGCCGGAGACGGTTGAGGCGGCCCGCCACCGCCAGCCGCCGCGCGGCCGGGCGTCAGAACGCCCCGAACTGGTCGTAGCTCTCCTGCAGGGTGAAGCGGCGGCTCCCGCCGCCGCGCGGCGGCCGGTGGGCCAGGCCATTGTAGCCGCCGCCGTAGAACAGCAGCGGCGGGCCGCCGCGCAGGCCGCCGCCGACTGCCTTGCCGACGATGATCCGATGATCGCCGCCGGGCAGCCGCCGGTACACCTCGCATTCCAGGAACCCGAGGCAGTCGCTGAAGATCGGCGCGCCGCTGGCGCCGAAGGTGAGGCCGATCCCGGAGAAATCCTTCGGTCCGGGCGCGGCGAAGCGGTGCGACAACGCTTCCTGGTCGGCGCGCAGGATGTTGACCGCGAACGCCGGGGTCACGGTCAACTGCGGCAGCATCTGGTTGCGCCGATCGATGGCGAACAGCACCAGCGGCGGGTCGAGGGACAGGGAAGTGACGGAGTTGGCGGTCATGCCCCACGCGCCGTCGGTCCGCCCGCCGGTGGTAATCACCGTCACGCCGGTGGCGAAGTGGCCCATGATGCGCCGCTGGGCGGCGCCGTCGATCGCCATGGGCCGTCAGGCGGCCACCGCCGGCACCACCGCGCGCGCCAGCAGTTCCAGCGACCGGGTCCAGCGCGCCCGGTCGTCCCAGTCGTGGGCGATCATGAGCAGCGTCCCGAACCCCCCGGTAGCCTGTTGCAACGCCCGCAGGCGTTGGCGGCAGGTCTCCACGCTGCCGACGATGCACAGCTCCTTCATGGCGTAGTCCACCGTGATCTCGGCATCGGGCTGCTCCGGGTGGGTCTTCATCACGTACAGCACCTCGCCGGCGGCAAGGATTCTGATCAGGTATTCTAGCGCCGCGGCGAAGGAACCGCCGCGCGCGTGATCCCACGCCTCGGCGTCGCTGTCGGCCACGAAGATGCTGCGCGACACCCGCCACAACGCGCGCTGCGGGCGCGGGCGCCCGGCCTGCGCGGCGCCCGCGCAGTAGGTTTCCCAGTGCGCGGCCAAGGTGGACTGCGGCACCAGATTGGTGCTGATCGGCAGGAATCCGCGCTCGCCGGCGGTGCGCGCCGCCATGGAGTCGGCCTTGATCACGCTCATGCCGATCGGTGGATGGGGCTGTTGGTACGGCTTGAGCATCACCCCGATGCCGAACGCCGGGTCGGGAGCGCCGGCCTGCACGTGCCAGAACTTGCCGCGGAAGTCGAACGGCGCCTCCGCCTGCCACAGCTTCATCACCAGCTCCATCCCCTCCATCGTCATCAGGCCCTGGGTCCGGGGATCGGGCAGGTCGAACAGCGCCCAGTCGGTGGGCACCCCGCTCTGGCCGAACCCGGCGTTGATGCGCCCGCGCGAGAGATGATCGAGCAGCGCCAGCCGCGCCGCCACGTTCACCGGATGGTGGTGGGGGATGATCGAAACGCCCGTGCCGAGGCGAATCGAGGTGGTGCGCGGGATCAGCGTGGCGATGAACAGGTCGTTGGAGGGTATCGGCTCCCAGGCCAAGGTATGGTGCTGCCCGATCCACGCCTCGGTGAAGCCCAGCGCTTCGGCGCGCACCACCTGCTCGATATCTTCATCGAAGCACGCCGTGCGGTCCTTGCGCGGCGGATGCAACGGCATCATGAACATCCCAAGCTGCATTGCCCGCCACTATACGGTAGATCCGGGCCGCCTTTCCGCCCTGGAACCAAGACTACCAGCGCGCCCGTAAACTCCTGGACGGCCGGCGCCATGTGGAGGTAGGGGCCGAGTCGTTCCGCACCGCCGCCCGCGCCGAGCAGCGGGCCGGCCGCACCCACGCCGCCGCCTCCCTGACCGCCGCGGGTGTGCTGGCCGCTACCCGCGAGGGGCTTCGGGGTTTCGTGTGGGTAAAGGGGCCTGACGGGTAGCGGTGCCGCCGCGAGCAAGGCTACGTTGGCGCCATGCGTGACAAGGAACTGTACGGCAGGATTCTGGGCGTCGAGGCGCCGTGGCGAGTGGCCGACGTCGAACTGAACCTTCAGGAGGGCGAGATCGTGGTCCACGTCGAGCACGACGGGCCTCTCACCTGCCCGCACTGCGGCCAAGCCGCGCGCCGCTACGACAGCCGGCACCGGCGGTGGCGCCATCTGGACACCTGCCAGTACCGCACGGTGCTGGCCGCCGACGTACCGCGGTCTCAGTGCCGGCAGCACGGCGTCAAGCAGATCGAGGTGCCGTGGAGCGAAGGCCGCTCGCGGCTGACAGCGCTGTGTGAAGCGGTCGTGATCGACTGGCTGCAGCACGCCACGATCGCGGCAGTAGCGCAGCAGATGCGGCTCAGCTGGGACGAAGTCGACGGGGTGATGCAGCGCGCGGTGCAACGCGGCTTACGCCGGCGTGCGGTGCAGTTGCCGCCGCGGATCGGGGTGGACGAGACGTCGTTTCAGAAGCGCCATGAGTACGTGACGGTGATCAACGATCTGGACGGGCACGTCGTGCACGTGGCCGATGGCCGCCGCAAGGAGGTGTTGGAGCAGTTCTACCAGCAGTTTGACGATGAGCAGTTGGCTGGGGTCGAGACGGTCGCCATGGACATGTGGGAGCCGTACATCAGCGCGACCGCCGCCTACGTGCCGGAGGCGCAGCTCAAGATCGCGTTCGACAAGTTCCACGTCGCCAAGCACCTCGGCGACGCCGTTGACCAGGTGCGGCGAGCCGAGAGCCGCCGGCTGGCCGGCAGCGGTGACGATCGGCTGAAGGGCAGCCGCTATGCGTGGCTGACCAACCCCGAACACATGGACGCCGAGCGTTGGGAGCGGTTCGCTGCCTTGCGCGACAGCGCGCTGCAGACCGCGCGCGCCTGGAGCTACAAGGAACATGCGATGACGCTGTGGAGCTATCGCACCCGCGGGTGGGCGCGCGAGGCGTGGCAGAGGTGGTACCAGTCGGCGATCCGGTGTCGGCTGGAGCCGGTCAAGCGGGTAGCGCGGATGGTCAAGCGGCATCTGGAAGGGATCGTGACGGCGGTGGTGCAGAGGGTGAGCAACGCGCGGGCGGAGTCGATCAACGCGGGGGTGCAGCGGTTGAAGTACGCAGCGCACGGCTTTCGCAACCGGCAGAGGTTCCGCAACGCCATCTACTTTCACCTCGGCGGCCTTGACCTCTACCCCGCCGGTGTCGTCCGTGACCACCTCGTCCACACGAAATCCTGAAGACCCACCCGCGAATGGGTTCGCTCCGTCGAAAGACGCCCTCTACCACGCGCATGGCCTCTCCACCCCCTCGCCGAGCACGCGCTTTGGTATTGGCATCGCGATAGCTTGACACTATAGCACATATGCTATATTGTTGGACCCGTGAAGTGGACGGTAGAGACTGCCAGTCGGGCCGTGGACGACGAACTTGAGGATCGAGCAAAAAGAAAGCGAGCGGCAGAGTAGTAAGATCGAAGACCTGCACAAGAGGTGGATCGATGATCCGGAGTACCGGGCTGCCTACGACGAGCTTGGCCCGAGTTTGATCTGATTCGGTCGGTGATTCTGTCGCGCATGAGCGCCGGGCTTACGCAGGCCCAGCTCGCCGAGCGGATGAACACGACACAGTCAGCGATTGCTCGCCTGGAGGGGGGGCGCACGTCGCCATCGATCAAGACGCTGTTGCGGATTGCACAAGCCACGGGAACTCGCCTCAAGATCAGCTTCGAGCCGCACACCGGCAACAACATGTGACCCTTCGGCGCAGCAGCTCAGATCGACAGATGAGATCGGAACTGACCGCTCCTCGGAGCGCAGCGGCACCGGGTCGGCTTATGGTGGCGCCGCTCCACTGATGAAGGGGCAGTTGTTCACCCAGTACTTTCTGACCGACGGCATCCGCGCGACGTCGGAATGGGAGGCCGCGGCAGCGCAGCTCGCCGACTTCCGGCACCGCCTGGACCGCTGCTACGGGCGGTTCGCGGCGCTGCACCAGCCCAACGAGGCGGTGACCGAGCAGGACCTGATCCGCCCGGTGCTGGCGCTGTTGGGATGGAGCGACTACCTGCCGCAACAGGGCGCCGCCGGCCGCGAGGACGTCCCTGACCACCTGCTGTTCGCCGACGCGACCGCCAAGGCGCGGGCCGCGGCGCGCCCCGACTCCGGCGCGCGCTTTCAGGACGCCCTGGTGGTGCAGGAGAGCAAGCGCTTCGGACTCCCGCTCGACCACCGCGACCGCCGCGGCGGCACGCCGCACGGGCAGATGCTGCGCTACCTGGCGACCGCCGAGCTCGCTTCCGAACACCGCCTGCGGTGGGGCATCCTGACCAACGGCGGCGTGTGGCGCCTGTACGACGCCCGCGCCCGCCCGCGCGCCGCCGGGTTCTTCGAAGCCGATCTGGCGGAGGTGCTGCAGCCCGGCGCCGAAGATGGCCTGCGCATCTTCCGGCTGTTGTTCGGGCGCGCTTCCTTTACGCTGCAAGGGACGGCGACCGCCGCCTTCCTCGAAGCCGCCATCGTCGAGGGCAAGCGCTACGAGGAGGCGGTCGCGCAGGACCTGTCGGCGGTCGTCTTCGAGCGCGTGTTCCCGCGCCTGGTGGCGGCGATCGCCGCCGCGGCCGGGGAGGGCGCCGGCCTGTCGGAAGTCCGCTCCGCCGCGCTGATCTTCCTGTACCGGCTGCTGTTCCTGCTCTACGCCGAGGACCGCGGGCTGCTGCCGGTCAACGACGCGCGCTACGATGACTACGGCCTGCGCCGGCGGGTGCGCGACGAGGTGTCCCGCCGGATGGCCGCAGGGGATACCTTCTCCGCGGCGCGCGCCGTTCCCCTGGGACCCCGAGCAGCGCCGCCACCTGCGCGCCCGCCTCGACGCCCTCTACTTCCACCTCTACGGCCTGTCCCGCGACGCCGCCGCCTACGTCCTCGACACCTTCCCCATCGTCCGCCGCCAGGATCACGCCGCGTGCGGCCGCTACCGCACCCGCGACCTCATCCTCGCCTACATGAACGCCTTGGCCGCCGGCGACACCACCACCGTCGTAGCCGAGTAGCGCGCGCAACGCTCGTCATCGATGGGACCGCTGGAACAGTCGATACGCTTCCGGATCAAATATGCGAGCTGAGCACACTTCCGACCTGGGGAGCACAACGTTGAAGTCCCGAAGTATCTCGGGGATTTCGTCCGGATCATTTTTGATCATTTCGTAGATAATCGGCACATAATCCGTGGTGATATGCAACTCAAGGGTGTCCTCTGATCTGTAGCCACTGACCACCGGAACAAGGGTAACGTCCGACTGTCCCCGTTTGGTAATGCTGCGCTGACGAACCATTCCGATGTACGATTTTCTGTTCTTCAAAGACAGCTCGATCAACTTTCTCTGTTCGAATGCACGTGCAATCATCATCTCGATGAGGTCTCCATAGTTCTCCGCCGTCCGCTTGGCGGCCCTTTCCTCGCTATGGAATCTGTTGATCACCGGAGGTATTATTGCCGCCAACAGTATACTAAGGATAGCGGTATCGACGTAGTTTACCGAGATATAGGCATACCAAAAGCTACGAAGTTGTGGAACAAGTGCGTCGATGAAGAGCGCGATTGGATGAGCGAACGAAGCGAGTATTATACCTGCAAGTGCAGACCGAAACAGCAAGTGGTAACCGGACAGACGATAGATCTCGAAGCGGGTAAAGTTCGCGCGCTGTAAGAACCAGTAGCCCCCCAAACTGGGGATGAGGAGCAAACCGAGACCCATGGAGACAACCCGCTGGTGACGACCGGTAACCGGCTCTACTTATCCGCGGAAGTTTCTGATCCTTCTGAAGACGCATCGGATGCCCGCTTGTTGGAATCGATGGAGGCGATTCCCACCATGCTCTTGACTGCCTTTCTGAATTCCTCGCTGCGCAGCAGCTCGTCCGCTTCGTAGTACATGCCGCCGGTTGCGGTTACGTATACCTTGGGCTTCGAGTCGCTGTCTGACGGTTTCTTGCTTGATCTCGCCATGAGTGATCCTCCTCGATGATCGGGTCAACTGCGGCGGGGGAAGCGCGCGTGAACAGCTCGGCCAGGCGCACGTGCGCAAGCAGGTCCTGCCGCCGGGCGGCGGCCCCGGGCCAATCCGGATCGTGCAGCAGTGCTTGCCGGCGCAACTCGTCGGCGATGCGGAAGCCCTCCTGTGGTCCGCAGCGGGCTATGCGTTCGGCCCAATAGGCATCTTTCGCGGCGCGCGCCATGCGCCATTCGCGAGCCATGTAGTCACGAAATGCCGCGGCTGGTCATACCGGTAGTGTAGCAGGCTGCCCCGGCAGGGTCCATGACTCACCGTGGCGCCCGCAGCGCCCTTCCAGTCGACGGGTGGCCCGTGGTCCTGCAGCGCATGCTTGCAGGATGGGTGCGTGCAGGTACTCCCCGTGCGGTATTGCGCGCCCGGACGCCGGCTCGCCGGCGAGCAGCGCCCGGCAACCCCGCCCTATGACCTCGCCGCCGGCGACACCACCACCGACGTCGCCGCGGTAGCCGATGATCAGGGTCGGGCGTCGGGCTTCAGGCTTGATGCGCGCCGGTCCCGGTGGTTACTCTGTCGGGGATGAAGACCCGACTGCCCTTGCGCCGCATTGGCGCCCTCCTCGTTGGCTTGGCCATCGCCGCGCTGCTGTTGGCCTGCGATGAAGCCACCGGCAAGCCGGACGCGCCGGCGCAACCCGCCTCGCCGCCGGCGGCGGAACCGGCAACGCCGGCGCAAAGCAACACGTGCGTGCCGAACGTGGCGATTCACCGCACGAACGTCGGAGGCGCCATCCAGGGAGCGATCAAGGACCTGGTTCTGTACTGGGGAGGAACCCGGTCGAACGTGGAATGCCTGCCGGAGGCGCAAGGGAGTCAGAGGCAGTTCAACCGTGTCGGCAACACGCAGGGAGGGACGGCGACCTACCGAGTGATACGGGTGCTACGACCTGCCGGCGCCCGGTACGAGATATAACCGGAAGTTGTGGATGGGATGAAAAGAGCGCATCCTCCCAAGAACGATTCAACCACGAATCAGGAGGAGTACGCTCGTGGAGAACAATACCGGCAGGACCACCGAGGCTCAAGGTCCTCAAGGTCCTGGTGCCATTCTGGATGAGATCGTACGCGCCGGAGCGCGGCAGATGCTGGCTGCGGCGCTGGAGGCGGAAGTGGACGAGTTCCTGGCGCGGTACGCTGACCAGCGGGATCAGCACGGCCACCGGCTGGCGGTCCGCAACGGCCATCTGCCGAAGCGCTCGTTGGTCACCGGGATCGGTCCGATCCCGATCCGGCAGCCGCGGGTCGATGACCGCCAGCTCGCCAAGCAGGGAGAGTCGAGGTTCAGCAGCGCGATCCTGCCGCGCTACGCGAGACGGACGCCGAGTGTGGACAGCCTGATACCGACGCTGTACCTGAAGGGGGTATCGAGCGGGGACTTCTCGCAGGCGCTGGCGGCGATCCTGGGAGAGCAGGCCGCAGGGCTGAGCGCGACCAACGTGGTGCGGCTGAAGAAGGTGTGGGAAGCGGAGTACCAGGAGTGGACGCAGCGTGATCTGAGCGGCAAGAGGTACGTGTACTTCTGGGCCGACGGCCTGCACGTGAACGTGCGGCTGGACGAGGAGCGCAGTTGCATCCTGGTGATCATGGGCGCCGACGAGCAGGGGCGCAAGGAAGTGGTGGCGGTCAGCGACGGCTACCGGGAGAGCAAGACGGCGTGGTGTGAGCTGCTGTTGGACCTGCGGCGACGGGGGCTGACGAAGGGGCCGCGGCTGGCGACGGCGGACGGGGCGTTGGGGTTCTGGGCGGCGCTGCGGGAGGTGTATCCGGGAACGGAGGAACAGACCTGCTGGTTCCACAAGGCCGGCAACGTGCTGGACAAGATGCCGCAGTCGGTGCAGGGGCGGGCGAAGACGATGATCCGCGAGATGTGGCAAGCGCCGTCGTTGGAGCATGCCACCAGCGCCTACCACCAGTTCTGCACGGCGTGGGAGGCGAAGTACCCGAAGGCGGTCGCCAGCCTGCGCAAGGATGAAGGCTCGCTGTTCAGCTTCTATGGGTTTCCGGCGGCGCACTGGACCCATCTGCGGACCAGCAACCCGATCGAGTCGACGTATGCGACGGTGCGGCTGCGGACGAAGCGGACGAAGGGCTGCGGGTCGCGGGCGGCGACGCTGACGATGGTCTGGAAGCTGGCGCTGGAAGCGCAACGGAGGTGGCGCCGGCTGATGGGCTTCAAACTCATACCCCTGGTGATGGAGGGGCGTGAATTCGTAGACGGCGAGCTGACGGAGGCAGCGGCTTAGAGAGACGACAGAACGATTGGAGATGCGCTCGCTGATTCTCAATCCACAAGACTTGACAATATCTCGCCCGGTACTACATGCTGAAGTATCTCGACGGCGAGCCGGTATGCATCATCGACGTAGCCGGCGCCTGCGACCGGATGTTGTCCGGGTTGGGCGATTACGACGTGGAGACCCTGCCGGCCGAAGTACCGGCGCTCGATGGTTCACCGACGCCGCCGCCGGCGCCGGCGCCCGCACCGGCCCCGCCGCAGTCGACCGTTCCGCCGGAGGTCGTGACCGGCGGCACAACCTTCGTGGTAGGAACGCAGGCGACGTTGGGCTCCAAAGCTGCCTGGAACACGCGCGGCGCGATCGTCGCCACCGACAGCGGCGCCCTCACGGTCGCTGCCACGAAGACCGACCCGAATGGTCACTTGGGGACGATCACGAGCGAAGGCGGAGTGCTCACGATCACGGGCGCCAAGTCGACCTGGGACGCGGCTACCAGCCGCCACAATCCGATCAGGATCGATTTCACCGCTACGAATGCGGGCGGATCGACGGCAAGTTCCTGGATCCAAGTTATGGTTGACGGAGCTCCCGAAAGGGCGCCGGTAGTCCTCCCGACGGAATTCACAAAGAGAGCCATAGGAGTCAGTGGTGTTCTCATCCGCGATCTGGCGTCCTACTACAGAGACCCGGAAGGGGAGTCTGTCTCCGTCGTCGACGTGAGTGCGAGCCCTTCGCAATTAGGTATAGCCAGCATCGGCAGTGAAGGACACTTGGTCTTGACGCCAAATAACCCAGGCGCCATGACCATTACGTACTACGTAACGAGTACGTCCAACCCGTCCGGCCATGCCGCGCAGTACGCGCGGGATACCGTTACCGTCACCATTACGCCGTGACGGCCTGGAAGTACTTCGAAAAAGAACGCATGACGCCCAAGGTTCTCGAGCCGGATCTTGAACTTCTCCCCAAGAGTACGTACTCATCCAGGCGTGGAAGAAGACCGCGTCCTACATCCGGTACCACAACTGGTATTCTGATACCCTTGAACTCGATTGGACCACGATCAATCTGCCCCATTTCCTGCGGGAAATCACAGAGTACCTCGAGTCGCCCGATCAGTGGGAGAGCCATGCGTTGCGGATGGTGCCGGCACCGAAGTCTCAGCGCTGGCATGTGTCGCCTCAATCACACAAATGGGAGCCAAAGCCGGGCCAAGGCGCTGACGTGACACCGCTACGTCCACTCGCTCACGTCAACCTGCGGGACCAAGTAGTAGCTACTGCGCTTATGCTATGTCTTGCCAATCGAGTCGAGACCAAGCAGGGCGATCCAACGTGTTCGGTCAGTAAATCAGAGTGTCGTAAAGGCGTGATTTCTTACGGCAATCGTCTATTTTGCGATACAGTAGGAGGAGAGTTACATCACCGTTGGGGTTCTACGAAGCTCTATCGTTCATATTTTCAAGATTATCAAGCATTCGTAGCCCGACCTTCCCTTGTTGTGGAAGGTATAGAGCGGGAGACCGGGAAGCCATCTTTCGTTGTGAAGTCGGACCTGAGTCAATTCTACGATCGGGTCAGACCTCATCATTTGATGAGGTCTCTCCAAGATCTAGCGCGAGATTCGCGGGAACATGAGTTCTTCAATTTTGCCAAAAGAGTCCTAGATTGGTGACTCTCGAGATGTCCAATCATATGCACAACGGAATGAAATAAATGGTTTCGACAGAGTATCACTTCCCCAGGGTCTGGTTTCGGCAGGTTCTTCGCCAACTTGGTGCTTCTGGAGTTTGATGAACGCGTTCGTAACAGCATCGGTACCGAAATAGACACCGGCGTTATCCTTGAGGACGCTTGTCGATACGTTGACGACATACAGATCGTCGTGACGGCCGATCATGGCGCTGACAAATGCAAGGCCGTGGTCATCAGTTGGCTTCGGGGTCTACTGAACACCAACGCATATCGCCTTCTACTCTCGGAATCGAAGACGACCATTGCGGAGTTCGGCGATTCCAAACAACCTATAGTACGACAAAGTCTCCAAATGAAGCGGATTCAGTCGGGTGTATCGGGTGGATTTGATGCTGTCGCGGGTTTGGAGATTATGGATGCAGTGCAAGGACTGATGCGCTTACAGGACGTTTTGCGCCATAAATCGATCGGCGGTAAGTGGGAATTCTCCCCTGTGCCGGATGTCAAGGGCGAGACCGTGTGGCGGTTCTCAGCCGGCCGTTTTCGTATCACCTACCGTTCTATTCGGCCTCTCTTGGAAGCATCTGGATCTGTCGACCAGACTAACGAGAGCAGTAGCAAAGTGGTTCAATTAGAAAGAACGGCCGATACTCAAAAAGTCCTTGACGAGAATGCACGGACATTCGCGCTTACCCTGATTGACCGATGGGTTGAAGATCCATCGAATGTTCGATTGCTTCGAATCGGATTCGATATTTGCCCAGACGTAAAGGTTCTACGCTCAGTTCTTGAACTTCTCAGGCCGCTTACGGAGAAGGGAGGCCGTCGCGGGGGACCGCGGCGGGTCGCCTGGTATTGTCTTGCCGAGATACTACGAGCAGGTGCGACGGAGACTGGACTTGTGGAAGACGATGAGTGCCTGCCAACGGACCTGGACCTTTGTCAATATCGTGTCGCACTCCGCGACGAGGCGGTGAGACTTATCCAGCTTCCGGCGGCGACCATACCGTGGTATCTTCGGCAGCAGGCTTTACTTTTCCTCGCGGTATTTGATGCCAAGTCAGCGCCTATTGTTCGTGTGGGTCGAAGTACGGAGACGAGGCATTACCGCCAAGCGATACTGTTTTTACGAGAAGATGCACCATCGATGACGACGGACGACTTCGTTATTCTTGCGATTCTGTCCCGGCGCACACTGACTCATGTAGAGAGGTCGGTCGAATTGGTGTTGCGTGGTCTGACGCGGATACGGAAGGAGGGTATAGCTATAAGGGATCCTGCGTTCGTACGCGAGCTCGGGGAGACTGGCAGTCACTTCTTCGACGATCTGTCCGCTCGCGTCCGGGAAGACATATGCGTCTCTGAAAGGGATATGGAACATGATTATCGGAGTCTTGCGAATATCGTATTGACCAAAGGGCCTGCTAATCCGCTCCGGAATGAGCTATCGATTCTGCGCTTCGCGGATGCGCTGCTGGAGGAACTTAAGGCGCTGTCGTGTTTCGTGATTACTCCAGGACAGGTGTGTTTGAAGCTGGACAATGGCAGCGACATTGCCGACATTGAGGACCTTAAAGTCTTGGCGAGTCGCGCGGCGTCGCGAGGTTCTCTGTATCTGCCGCCTGATTGGTGCGAGGTGCACGACCGTTGGCGATTTCAACTTGGATTTCTCCTGCGGTTCATCCTCACCGGAAAACCGGATTTTACAAGCATTGTACGGCCGAAATACTGGAAGGAGAGGATTGCGGCATATCGGCCGGCAAAGAGCCACTGGTATCAGCGAATTTACGGCATGTTCAGCGGCCATCAGGCATTCGGAGATGACTGGCTGCCGATCACCGGCTGGATGGAGCAGTTTCTGTTGGCGTTGCTGCGTTGGCCCGGCTGCCATAATCCCAAGGGATTCGAATGGGTAGATAATGGCGTTGCCGCCGCGCAGAAGAACGTCCGTATACGTATCAAGTTGCTTCAGGAGAAGGTGGGAAGTGCGACCGGAACTCTTCTGCTTCCCATGATCATTGGGAGGCCTACAACAGACGTTTCTGTTCGGACGTTGCGTGCGTGCGTCGTGCAGACGGTCGTTCCAACGACAGATGATATCGATCCGTCGGATCTCAAGCTCAACAAACCAGGCATTCGTAGGAAGCACCGCAACCACTTGTCGGCCGCGCTTGCTGCCGTCAATCGGATGCTCTATCTACGTAGGACCCACATGCAGGACGACGGCCTCCTGGACTGGTTGATCCTGCCAGAACTGGCTGTTCACCCGAGCGATGTTGCTACTCGTCTGGTTCCTTTTGCGCGCGCCCACAAGGCGTTGATTCTGACAGGATTGACCTACGAAGATCTGTTTCCGGGCAGGCCGCTGGTCAATTCCGCCTTGTGGATCATCCCTGAGAGGTCAACTTATGGGCTTCAGATCCGAGTTAGACGCCAAGGCAAGGCGCATATTGCCCCTAGCGAGCAGCATTTCAATGTGGGCGGCTTTCGACCCTGCCAGTGGCTGATCGGATTTCCGTGGTCTGAGTGTTCCGAGCCGATGTGGCTGACAGCATCGGTCTGCTACGACGCGACGGACCTGGGGTTGGCCGCCGATCTCCGAAAGGAGTCTGATGTTTTTGTGATTCCAGCCCTCAACAAGGACGTCAAAACCTTCGATCAGATGGCACTGGCGCTGCATTATCACATGTTCCAGCTCGTTGTGGTCGTGAACAATGGTAAGTACGGAGGAAGCAATGCGTACTGGCCGAGCGATGACGCACATAAGAGGCAGATTTTCCACTTGCACGGACAGCCGCAGGCGTCCATCGGCTTTTTTGAGATTGACTGTTCAGCGACAATCAAGATGAGAATGCAGCGACAATCAAGATGAGAACGCGCGAGTAGGGCGGCGGCCTCCGACAGAGGAGGATCGGAGGGGCCGCCGGTGGCGGCGGGAGGGCGTAGCCCGACCGTAGCCGCCGGCGCGTGGGCGGCGCTCCGCGTGGGGGCTTCGCAGTCGGTGATCGTGGCCGGCCCGGCGTTGATAGGGTGCTCCGAGATTTCACCCGTAAGGAGCACCCATGCCGGGCCGACATCTGACCGATTGCCAAGTGAGGCGCTACGTGAAACTGCGCACCAAGAACCAGCCGTCGGTGGCTGCGGCCGCCGCCAAGGCGGGGTTCAGCACCGCCACCGGCTACCGTCTCGAATCCGATCCGCGGCTGCCGTCCCAGAAGCAGACCGCCCGCACTCGCCGGCGGCCCGACCCGCTGGCCGGCATCTTCGAAGAAGATGTCATCCCCCTGCTGCAGCAGGCGCCGGACCTGCGCGCGGTGACCATCTTGGAGGAACTGATGCGCCGCCATCCCGGCCTGCCGCCCAGCGTGCGCCGCACGCTGGAACGCCGGGTGCGCCACTGGCGCGCGCTGCACGGTCCCGACCAGGAGGTGATCTTCGCGCAAGCCCGGCCGCCCGGACTGCTGGGCCTGTCGGACTTCACCGACGCCACCGACCTCGGAGTCGTCGTCGCCGGCGCGCCGCTGGCGCACCTGCTGTACCACTTTCGGCTGCCCTACTCCGGCTTCGAGCACGCGGCCGTGGTGCTGGGGGGCGAGTCCTTCAACGCCCTCAGTGCCGGCCTGCAGCAGGCGCTGTGGACGCTCGGAGGGGCGCCCCAGGAACACCGCACCGACAGCCTGTCGGCCGCGTTCCGCAACCTTGACACCGCCGCCTGCGACGATCTCACGAAGCGCTACCGGGAACTGTGCGAGCACTACCGCATGCGCCCGACCCGCAACAACCGCGGCGCCGCCCATGAGAACGGCAGCGTCGAGAGTGCCCACGGCCACTTCAAGCGCGCCCTCGATCAGGCCCTGCTGCTGCGCGGCTCGCGTGCGTTCGATGACCTGGACGCCTACCGCCGGTTGATCGCCGAACTGGTCGGGCGCCACAACGCCCGCCACCGGGCGCGTATCGACGCCGAACGCGCAGCCTTGCAACCGCTGCCGGAGCGCCGCGTGCAGGACTTCGAGATCGAACGGGTGCGGGTCACCTCCCACGGCGGGTTCACGTTGCGCAAGGTGTTCTACTCGGTGCCGTCGCGGCTGATCGGCCACCACCTGCGGGTGCATCTGTTCCAGGATCGGCTGCAGGTGTTCCTCGGCGCCAGCGCACTGCTCACCCTGCCGCGGGGCAAGCCGCCGGCTGACGGGCGCCGCGGGCACGTGGTCAACTACCATCACCTGATCCACTCGCTGCGCCGCAAGCCGATGGCGTTGCGCCATCTGGTGTACCGCGAGCAGTTGTTCCCCCGCGCTGCCTACCGCCGCGCCTTCGAGGCACTGCTGGCGGCGCTCGACGAGCGCGATGCCTGCCGGCGCATGGTCGGGCTGCTGGCGCTGGCGCACGATCAGAATTGCGAGGCCGCCCTGGGCGAGCACCTGGAGCAGTTGCTGGCCGCAGATGAACTGCCCGACCCGGACCACCTGCGGCACCACTTCCTGCCCGCTCCGCAGGAACTGCCGCAGGTCAGCGTGCACGCCGGCTCGCTCGCCGACTACGACCTGCTGCTCGATCATCCCGCCCCGGCCGGCGGCTCCCAGGCAGGTGCCGCATGAACCGGCGCAACGACCACCAGCCGATCGACGACACCGCACTCAACCTGATGCTCAGCCAGTTGCGCCTGCCCACCATCAAGGCGCTCTGGCCGCAATTCACCGCCCAGGCCGACCACGAAGGCTGGCCCGGCGCCCGCCTTCTGGCCGCCTTGACCGAGCAGGAACTCGCCGAACGCTCCCGCCGCCGCTTCCTGCGCCAGCTGCGCGAGGCGCGGCTGCCGACCGCCAAGACCCTCGACTCGTTCGACTTCAGCGCCGTGCCGCTGCTCTCCAAGGCGCACGTGATGGCACTCTGCGCCGGCGACCGCTGGCTCGACGAAGGCGCCAACCTGCTGCTCATCGGTCCGCCCGGCGCCGGCAAGAGCCATCTCGCGGCCGCCATCGGCTTGGCGCTCATCGAGCACGGCTTCCGGGTGCTGTTCACCCGCACCACCGACCTCACTCAACGGCTGCAGCGCGCACGCCGCGAACTGTCCCTGGAGGCCGCCATCGCCAAGCTCGACAAGTACCACCTGCTGATCCTCGATGACTTCGCCTACGTCACCAAGGATCAGGCCGAGACCAGCGTGCTGTTCGAGTTGATCACCGCTCGCTACGAGCACCGCTCGCTGCTGCTCACCGCCAATCAGCCGTTCGGCAAGTGGGACACCATCTTCCCCGACCCCACCATGACCCTGGCGGCCGTCGATCGGCTGGTGCATCGCGCCACCATCTTCGAACTCAACGTCGAGAGCTACCGCCGCCGCACTGCCATGCAGCACAAACGCGCGCAGCAGCGCGCGGCGACCGCTCCCGCGGCCGACCCGGCCACCGCGAGTGACCCTCCGGCGGTCGGTCGGGGCTCCCCGGAGCAGCCGGTCAGCGGTCCGTTACGTAACGCTGCTCAATAGCCGATGGCGTTGACCAACGCAGCACGCCAGCGCCGCTATCGCGCGCGCCGCAAGGCCGAGGCCCGCCAAGTACAGTACCGCAAGCCGCACGACCGCCGGTCGCGCCCGCAACGCTGGCAGGATGCGGTGCGCACGCTGCGCGACCTCCAGGGCGAGTACCAGGCTTGGCTCGACAACCTGCCCGACCCGCTCCGCGAATCCGCGCTCGGCGCCAAGCTGGAGGCGATCTGCGAGCTTGATCTGGCTGACCTGGAGAGCATCGAGCCGCCGCTCGGCTACGGCCGCGACTGACGGAACCGCCTGCGGCGAGCAGCGCAGCAGCAGCCGGTCAGCGGCCGTTACGTAACGCTGCTCAATAGCCGATGGGTGCGCACGCTGCGCGACCTCCGGGACGAGTACCAAGCTTCGCTCGACCACCTGCCCGACTCCCTCCGCTGGTCCGCGCTCGCTGCCAGCCGGGAGGCGATCTGCGAATGGCGCCGGCGACCGCCCGCCGGGAGTTGCTCCCGCGCTACCGTCCCGCCGCCACCAGCCGTTCGCAAGCGCCATCACGCCCTCCCGACCGGCGCCGATCTGACCGCTCTAACGGGACCTCGACGGCGCCTCCTGCGCCGCCGCTTCTCGTGCTTGCCAACCCACGCCCGCTTGTGCCATCGTCCCGGCCGTTGCGACACCGATTTTTCTCATCTTGATTGTCGCTCGGTTCTCATCCTGATTGTCGCGCTACAGATTGACGACATATCGAGGTTCCTGAAGCGCGGACTGCGCACTCGGCGGGGATGGAAGTATCCGCCGGCGGGGCGGAGGGGCGTGTAAGCTACCCCGCGATGGAGTGGTGAGACGCCCTCGGCGCTCCTGATAAAGCCCGGTTGGCCGGAGCGGCTTGGCCGGGTAGCCTAGCAAGGTCCGGCGGCGCGCTGCGGTGGCGGGGCCGGAGGGTGCCTGCTATGGTGGGCGCCCGATGCAAGTGGAACGTGCGTTGTTGTTCTTCGACGACCAGTACCTGGACCGGCGCGAGAATCTCGCCCGGCGCCTCGGCCAGCCGACCCCGGTACCGGAAGGCAGCTACCGCGACCCCGACCTGGACCCTTCCTGGGGCTATCCGAGTGTGTTCCGGGATGCCGAGTCGGGGCGCTGGCGGTGTCTCTATCAGGCGCAGCTCCCGCGCCGTTACGTGCGCGCCGGGGAGCGCCTGCGCCACCTGGCGCTGCTGGTGGAGAGCGCGGACGGCGTGCGGTGGCGGCCTCCCGATCTGACCGCCGCGGTCCCGCTGGAAGAGCGCCTGCGCCCGCATCAGGTATTGCCGCTGGCCGGCTTCGGCGAGTGGGGACCCTGCTTCTACGACGCCCGCGCCGAGAACCTGGCGGAGCGCTTGAAGGCATTCGTCAGCTACCGCGGCGGCACCGGCACCCATGCGCCGCTGTACGTATCCGCCGACGGCCGCGCCTGGCGCCGCCTGGCGGACCGGAGCTGGCACCCGACCGGCATCGACCCGGCGGTGTCCGGCTTCTGGAACCCGGTGCGCGCCAGCTACCTGATCGCCGCCCGCCCGAGCTGGGGCGACCGCCGGATCGCGGTCTACGAGACCCGCGACTGGCGCACCTTCTCGGCGCCGGAGGTAGCGGTGGGGCCGGACGCAACCGATTCGCCGGCGGCCCAGGTGTACGGCATGCCGGTGTTTCCCTACGCTCACCTGTTCATCGGGCTGCTGTGGATCTACCACACCAGCCCGGTCGTCGGAGGCGGCAAGTTCATCCACGGCAAGGTAGATTGCCGGCTCGCCTACAGCTACAACGGGCGGCACTTCCAGCGCTGCCTGCGGCAGCCGTTCCTGCCCTGCGCCGCGCCCGGCGAGCCGGGCTACGGCGCCATCTACCCCTCCAGCCTGGTGGTGACCGGCGGCCGGGCCGGCGAGCAGGTGATCCGCATCTATTCCAGCGCCTCGCAGGGCGAACACGCGCAGGTGCTGGCGGACCCGCAACGCGGCGAGGGCAGCCTGCTGTTGCATGAGCTGCGGCTGGACGGCTTCGTCTACCTGGAGCCGGGCGGCGGCCCCGGCTCGCTGACCACCCGCCCGCTCTACCTGCGCGGCGGCCGCCTGGCGGTCAACGCGCAGGCGCCTCACGGCCGCCTCCGGCTGCAGGTCACCGACAGCCAGTGCCGGCCGCTGGCCGGTTACGGCTACGCCGATTGCGCCGGCTTCACCGGCGACGCCTGCGGCTGGGAGCCGGTGTGGCGCGGCGGCCGCACCATCGGCGCGCTGGCGGGGCAGGTCATTCGGCTGGAGGCGGAGCTGTTCAATGGTCGCCTGTATGCCCTGCGCGGCGACCTGCTGCCGGCGACTCCGAGCGGCGTCCGCGCCTGGACGGAGACCGGGGCGGCCCCCACGCCGTTGCTGGAGGCCTGACCTTCAGGCCGGCGGCACCTCCACGCCGCGCAGGTCCAGGTCGGCGGCGAAGTGGCAGGCGACCCACTGCCGGTCGCCGGCTTGGGTGAGTTCGGGCGTCTCGGTGCTGCAGCGCCGGCGGCGGCCCGGCTCCGCGGCGTAGGGGCAGCGGGTATGGAACCGGCAGCCGGCGGGCGGGTGGGCCGGCGACGGCACCCCGCCCTCCAGGATGATGCGCTTGCGCTGCACGTCGGGGTCCGGCACCTGCACCGCCGACAACAACGCCTCGGTATAGGGGTGTTGCGGGGCGCGGTACATCTCCTCGCTAGGCGCCAGTTCCACCAGCCGGCCCAGGTACATCACCGCCACCCAGTCGCTGATGTGCTCCACCACCGACAGATCGTGAGCGATGAACACGTAAGTCAGACCCAGCTCCCCTTGCAGGTCTTCGAGCAGGTTGAGCACCTGCCCCTGGATCGACACGTCCAGCGCCGATACCGGTTCATCGGCGATCACCAGCTTCGGCTGCAGGGCCAGGGCGCGCGCGATGCCGATGCGCTGCCGCTGCCCTGCCGAGAACTGATGCGGGTAGCGGCCGCGCTGCTCGGAGCGCAGCCCCACCTGCCCCAGCAGGGTGACGACGCGCTCCTCCAGTTCGGCGCGCGATCCGCCGGTGGCGTGGATCAGAAACGGCTCGCTCAGGATCTGCTGCACCGTCATACGCGGGTTGAGCGACGAGTTGGGATCCTGGAAGATCATCTGCACCTCGCGGCGCACCCGCTTCAGCCGCTCCCGGTCCAGCGCCGCCAGATCCACCACCGCGCCGGACGCCGCGCGCGGGCTGCTGCCGCCGGCGGCTTCCTCCCTGGCCTCCAGGCGCGCGCTGCGAAACAGCACCTGGCCGGCGGTGGGCTCCTCCAGCCGCAGGATGGTGCGCCCCACGGTGGTCTTGCCGCAGCCGCTCTCCCCCACCAGCCCGAGCGTCTCCCCCTCGCGCACGACGAAGGAGACGTCATCGACCGCCTTCACCTCGCCCACCTTGCGCCGCAGGATGCCGCCCTCCACCGGGAAGTATTTCTTGAGGCGCTTGACTTCGAGCAGCGGGGAGGCCGAGGGCATCACCGGGGCGGCGGAGGGCATTTACCGGTCCGCCGGGGCGCTCAACCAGCAGCGCGACAGATGGTTCGCCGCCGGCGCGAACAGCGGCGGCTCGCCGGCGCACCGGTCGAAGCGCTGCGGGCAGCGGTCGGCGAAGCGGCAGCCGGGCGGCGTGGCGCGCGGATCGGGCACCAATCCGGCGATCGGCTGCAGGCGGCGCCGCACCTGCGCCCCAAGGACGGGAATGGAACGCAGCAGCCCCTGGGTATAGGGGTGCCGCGTCTGCTTGAACACCGGGCGCGTCGAGCCGTACTCCACCACCCGCCCCAGATACATCACCGCCACCTCGTCGGCCATCCCCACGACCACGCCCAGATCGTGAGTGATCATGACGATGGCGATGCCGAACTGACCCTGCAGGCGCTGCATCAGCTCCAGGATCTGCGCCTGGATGGTGACGTCCAGGGCCGTGGTCGGCTCGTCCGCGATCAACAGCGACGGGTTGCACGACAGCGCCATGGCGATCATCGCCCGCTGGCGCATACCGCCCGAAAGCTGATGCGGATATTCCCCGGCGCGCCGCTCGGGGTCGGCGATGCCCACTTGGCGCAGCATCTCCACCGCGCGCGCGTGCGCCTCCGCCGGCGGCCGCTCCTGGTGGAGCTGGATTGCCTCCGTGATCTGATTGCCGATGGTATAGACCGGATTGAGGCTGGTCATCGGCTCCTGGAAGATCATCGCAATCTCGCCGCCGCGGATGCGCCGATAGTCGCGGCTGCGCGGGTCCAACCGGGCGAGGTCCACTTCGGCGCCGTCCTTGCGGCGAAACAGCAGCCGCCCGCTGAGGGCGGTGGTCGCGGCCGGCACCAGTCCCATGATGCTCAGCGCGGTCACGGTCTTGCCGCAGCCGCTCTCGCCCACCAAGCCCAGGGTGCGGTTGCGGCCAATCGCAAAGTCGACCCCATCCACCGCGCGCACTACCCCGCGGTCAGTGTGGAACCAAGCCTTGAGTTCGCGTACTTCCAGCAGCGGCGGCTGCCGGTCCGGCGGCGCCGCGCCGCCGGCAGGGGTGGGTTGGGGGTCTCCGGCCAGGGCCGCGCGGCCTTGGCCGGCGTCCGGAACCGTCATGAAGCTCCCCCGGACAGACTCGAACTGCCGACACGGTGGTTAACAGCCACCCGCTCTACCAACTGAGCTACAGGGGAATGATGGCGGCGCATCCGCCACGGTCCTCTATGAATATCAAAGGGGCGGCACGCAAGTCAACCATCAACGCTCGGCTCGGCCAACTCGGCCAGGTGTTCGGGGAATACGCCCTCGGGGGGAGCACGCATGCCGGGTCACCGGATCGTAGCGCTGTCAGCTCCCCCTGGTTCCGTAGTAGAAGCCCGTGGCAGCCGATACGAGCGCCACGAGCGGGCCAAGGATTACGCCGAACTCCTTGATCTCGTCGACGGCGATGATTCTCGATACCACCATCCCTAGCAGTACCAATACCACGAATGCCAACAACCCGATGAGCGCATACGCAATTCTCCGACGAGCTTGGTCTTCCCGCGGCCGCGGATCATATATCGCTCCACCCCGCGGGTCCGGAAAATCAGGTATCGGCTCCGGCGCCTGGTCCGCATCCGACTCGTCAGGAGGACTCTCTTGTTCGCTCATGGCGGCGGCTATTCTCGGATCACTTCTCTGAGCGGCCTTCCCGGTGCGGCAAAGAAGAACTTCCGCCTCTTCCTTTGCTGATTCACGAAGAATCTCTCCAGGATGATCGAGCGCCGCAACAAGTCATTGAAGGAGATCCCTTCGATGCGCGCCTGGGTCTCGAGAAACTCCTTTTCCTCCGCCTTCAGAAAGACGGTGACCCGTTGCACCGCGCTCTTCCCGGCTTCCGCCATGGCACTCTCCTTGGTAGTCTATGCACCACCCCTTCCTTGGTGACGGCGGGCGGTGGTTCGTGCATCGCGCTTACGGTATCGCAGAGCCGGTGACGAGGCAAGGTCCGGCTTGGCGGAGGGCGCACTTCCAAAACGTAGGTAGCGTCAGGCGGCCTGTGGCTGGGCCTCCTGCGGCACCGAGGCGGACAGCAGGCTCGCGTAGTCCCTTTTGAACCGCCCGCTCTTCACCGAGGTGCAGAGCTGCAGCATCCCCTGCGCCCCTCCCAACGACCAGATCATCCCGCTCCCCTTCAGCCGCGCCCCCACCATGTTCTTGCACGTACTCTCCACCGCCCCACTGCCGATCGGCAGCCCCTCCCGCCGGTACCGCCGGTAGTCCATCCGTCCCTGGTTGCTCTTCAAGTAGTTGATCTCCCCCTGCACCTCGTGCCGCTGCCGGGCACTCAACCCCCCGCCGTCGCGCAACTCCTCCAGCTCCTCTATCACTTCCCCCGCCCGACTGCCGCGCAGCATCGTCCGCCACCTCCGAAAGCATTCCTCTGCCTGCTTGCTCCTCTCCCCGTAGACGCTCCGACTCGCCTCCGCGAGATGCTCGCAGGCGTGCCAGAAATCCAGGATGTACCACACCCGCAGCCCCCCTGCCGCCCAGGTCTCCGCCCGATCCCAAATCCATCCCGCCCCGTCGGCCAGCACTACCAGTTGCCGCGCCGCCCCCTCGCCGCAGCGCCGTTTCAGCTCCACTTCGATGCGCGGGAAGAACTGGTCGGCATGCTCGCTCGCCGCCACGTAGCTCGGCTTGCTGCTGCACTGCGCCTCCTGCTCCTCAGCGTCCCACTCCACCGCCGCCACCACCGCCACCTTGGCGTCCCGGTACTCCCGCTCGTAGCGCTTCTTCCCGGCATCATCTACCCGCTCCTTGCCGCGCACCGGCACCTTCCCCGCGTCGATGCATACCGCCACCGTCCCGCCAATCGGCTCGTGCAGCTCCGGCCCCGCCGCAGTCTGCTGGTAGTTGTCCACCTCCTGCTGGCGCTGCCGTTCCAACCCCTCCGTTACCTCCTGCACCATCGTGAACGCCTTCTTCTCCGACACCAGCTCCCCGCCGTCGGCGCGGAACACCTCGTGAAACTGCCGCAGACTCTCTGCGTGCGCCTGGCGCGCTACGAACTGACTCAGAAAGTACTGGCAGCCCGGCGTATGGCCGCGCTTGATGCCGAGCCGCTCATCCAACGGCGCCCAGCCCTGGCCGCTACCGCTGGCGTAGTAGGCCCGTTCGTAGGGTACCGTCCCGAACAGTCCGTGCAGGGTCTTGGAGCGGTGGCCGACAAACCGATACGACACCCCGTTGCGCTGGACCGTGGCGCCGCGGTAATCGCGGCCCAGTTCCTTGAACCACTCCACCATGGCGGCGCGGCACAGGCGCACCAAGCACTTGAGGAGACTCAGTTCTGCCCGCAACAGGTCGTGGGGACCGCTAGCGCGGCCCAGTTCGAGACCACAGGTGGCCTTGCAGTAGTTGAGAATCTCGGTTACCAATGAATCACACATATGTTGCCCTCCCAGTGACGGCCTGATGTTACATCACCTGTCGCTGGGAGGGCTTCTCTATTTGGGCCTACCTACAAATTGGAAGTGCGCCCTTGGCGGAGGTGGCGGCGGTTGCGGAGGCGGGCGCATCCTCGCGGTCAGGGATCGGCAGGCAGCCGGCCGCGGCGCCGCGGCGCACGGGTGCGGGCCGCTCGCCGGGACCGATTTGCAGCCCCGCCGGCGCGGCGCGGGACACGCGCTTGACCGGCGCGCGCAGAAGGCTTGTCATTGCAGGATCAGCCGCCCGGTATGGCACGCGGCACCGGGGTGCGCGGCGGCGGTCGGCAATCACAGGAGGACGAGAATGCGACGAACAGCATTGACCTCGATCCTGGCGCTGCTCCTGCTGCCGGTCCTGGCAAGCGTCGGCTTTGCCGGCGCGGCCGGCGAGGAGTCGTCGTCAGCGGCGGCCGCCACCGCGGCCGCGGACATGAGCGGGTACGCGGAGGCGCCGATGCTCGCCGCCCTGGTGGCGAGCGGCGCGCTGCCGCCGGTCGAGGAGCGGCTGCCGGACGAGCCCCTGGTGCAGGAAGTAGTGGACCGCATCGGCACCTACGGCGGCACCTTTCGCGGCTTTCAGCTCGGCGACGCCGACAAGTGGGTACTCTACAAGACCGGCCTGTACGGCGGCCTGCTGTCGCGCAGCTACCGCGACCTGGGCACCATCACCGCCAACGGCCTGGAAGGATGGGGCGAGGGCATCGCCAAGTCCTGGGAGTGGGACGACGACGCGGCCGGCATCACGGTGGTGCTGCGCGCCGGGGTCAAGTGGTCGGACGGCGCGCCGCTGACGGTCGACGACATCATGTTCATGTGGCACGACGTGCAGATGAACGAGGGCTTCCAGCCCACCGTTCCGAGCCGCTACACGGTGAACGGCGAGCCGATGGAGGTGATCAAGATCGACGACCACACGATCCGCTTCGAGTTCGCCGGCCCCAATCCGTGGTTCCTCAACGTGCTTTACGGCGCCACGCGCTCCGAGTACGGCCAACTGCTGGCGCCGGCGCACTACTTCAAGCAGTTCCACCCCGACTTCACCGACGGCAGGACCTGGGAGGACTTCCAGCAGGAATACGGCCCGGTCAACGTCAACATCCCCACCCACACCGCCTACCGGCTGACCAAGTACAACCCGGCCGAAGAAGCGGTCATGGAGCGCAACCCCTACTACTGGAAGGTGGACCCGGCGGGCAACCAGTTGCCCTACATCGACCGCATGCGGTTCCAGATGCTGGCCGACCAGGAAGCCGCCATCCTCAAGGGCATCGCCGGCGAAGTGGACCTGGCGGAGCGCAACTTCCAGGTGCTGGAAAACCTGCCGATGCTCAAGGCGAGCGAGGCCGACGGCAACTATGAGGTGCGCGTCGGCATTGGCGACAACTTCACCACCGGCAACGAGGTGTGGTTCAACTACGACCTGCAGGACGAGGACTACGCCGAGCTGCGCGAGCTGCTGCGCACGCCGGCGTTCCGCAACGCCCTGAGCGCGGCCCTGAACCGCGAGGCGATCAACGACCTGCTGTTCCTTGGGCTGGCGAAGGAGGCGAACCTCGGCCTGAGCACCGCTTCCCCCTACTGGGACGGCGAGATGGCCACGATCGCCCAGATCAACGCCGAATACGACCCCGCCAAGGCGCGCCGCCTGCTGGACGAGCTGGGGCTGAAGGACCTGAACGGCGACGGCATGCTGCAGTACCCGGACGGCCGCAACGTCACCTTCCTGCTGGGGGCGGCGTCGGAGATCAACGCGCACGTCAACTTCGCCGAGATGGTGGTCGCCGACTGGAAGGCGGTGGGCATCGACGCGCGGCTGCACCTGCAGACCCGCAGCCTGATGTTCAGCGGCATCCGGGCGCTCCAGTTCCACGCCGTGACGTTCGGCACCACCGACCTGCTGTTCCCGCAGTTCCGCCTCAACGAGGGTCCGATCATGCCCGGCTACCAGAGCCCGAGCTTCGTGCAGGACCCGCCGCCGGACCTGCAGCGCATCTGGGACCTCACCGACGAGATCATCACCACGGTGGACGCCGGCACGGTGCTCGAGCTGATGAAGGAGCATCAGCGCCTGCGCGCCGAAAACAACCTCGGCATCTGGGGCGCGCACGACGTGCCGCTCATGGTGATCGTGCACAACCGGCTGCAGAACGTGCCGGAGGATATCGTCATCGACAACGCCGACCACATCCCGCTGCTGCCGGATCAGTGGTTCATCCAGGAGTAATCCGGGACTAGCCGCACTCTGACGGGCCGGCGGGCGCGCCGCAACCAAAGCGCGCCCCCGCCGGCCCGCCGCGGCCCCAAGCCAGCGCGCATGACGGCATACTTGATCCGCCGGGTGATCAACTTCATCCCCACGTTCGTGTTGATGAGCTTCGTGGTGTTTCTGATCCTCGAGATCGCCCCGGGAGATCCCCTTACCCGCTACGAACAGGCGCTGATGGTCACCTACAACTACTCGCTGGAGGCGGCCGAGGCGCGCACCGATCAACTGCGCTCGCTGTACGGGCTGGACCGCGGCTTCGTGTTGCGCTTCGTCACCTGGCTGCTGAACTTCCTGCGCGGGGAGTTCGGCGTGTCGTTCAACAACTTCCGCCCGGTATCCGATCTGATCGGGCCGCGGCTGCTCTACTCGATCGTCATTTCTTCCTCCGCGCTGCTGTTCATGTATCTCGTGGGCGTGCCGCTCGGGCTGTGGACCGCCTACCGCCAGTACGGCGTTTCCGACTACGCGGTCAGCGTGGCGGCCTTCATCGGCCTGTCGATTCCCAACTTCTTCCTGGCGCTGCTGGTGCTGGTGGGATTGCTGTTCTTCTTCGACATTGCGCCGCCGCAGGGGCTGTTCTCACCCGAATACGTGGATGCGCCGTGGAGCCTCGGCAAGCTGCTGGACGCGGCGCGCGGGCTGGTGCTGCCGGTGCTGGTGATCGGCACCGAGGGGCTGGCCAAGATCGTGCGCATTACCCGCGCCAACATGCTCGACGGGCTGCAGGACGAGTACGTGCGCACGGCGCGGGCCAAGGGGCTGGCGGAACCGGCGGTGGTGCTCAAACACGCCTTCCGGGTGGCGGTGAACCCGCTCATCAGCCTGTTCGGGATGCAGTTTCCGCTGATCCTGTCGGGCGAGGTGGTGGGCTCCATCGTGCTCGGGCTGCCTACCCTGGGGCCGCTGCTGCTGGAATCGCTGCGCAGCCTGGACCTGTACGTCAGCACCACCATTCTGATGGTGCTCGGCCTGCTGCTGCTGTTCGGCAACCTGCTGGCGGACGTGCTGCTGGCGCTGGCCGACCCGCGCATCAGGTTCGACTGATGGAGCCGGCGGTGGACCCGAACGCCGTAACGGAAGCGGGGGCGGCAACGGCCGCGGAAGCGCCGGAGTCGCCGGCGCGCGAAACCTGGCGCCGCTTCATCCGCCACCGCCTGGGCGTGGCCGCGCTGGGCGTGGTGCTGTTCCTGTTCGCGGTTTCGTTTCTGGGCCGCTTCCTGGTGGCCGCGGATCCCTTCGTGCAGCACCGCGACGCTCCCTACTGGCCGCCGCAGCGGGTCCGCGTCATCGACGCCGAGGGCCGGCTGACGCGGCCGTTCGTGTACGGCTTCGACCGGCGGCTGAACCCGGAGACCTTTCAGTGGGAGTACGCCGTCGATCGGGCGCAGGTGACCACGCTGGCGTTGTTCGCGCGCGGGCCGGTCTACCGCGTGCTGGGGCTGGTCGACTGGGACGTGCATCTGATCGGCACGGTGGACGGCTCGCCGGTGTTCTTTCTGGGCAGCGACCGCTTCGGCCGCGACCTGCTGGCGCGGCTGCTGTGGGGCGGCATGGTGTCGCTGTCGGTGCCGGTGCTGGCGGTGGCGATCACGGTGCTGCTGGGGACGCTGATCGGCGCCGTGTCCGGCTACTTCGGCGGCTGGGTGGACAACCTGATCCAGCGCCTCATCGAGGTGTTGGCGTCGTTTCCGCGGCTGCCGCTGTGGATGGCGCTGGCGGCGGTGATTCCCCCGGAGTTCCAGGGGGTGGCGTTGTACGCCGGCATGGCGGTGATCCTGGCGCTGATCGGCTGGGGGCGGCTGGCGCGTCAGGTGCGCGGCAAGGTGCTGCAACTGCGGCAGATGGAGTACGTGGTGGGGGCGCGGGCGCTGGGCGCTTCGGCGGGGCGGGTCATCACCCGCTACGTGATTCCCAACGCCTCCAGCCACATCATCGTGATGGCGACCCTCTACGTGCCCGAGTATCTGCTGGTGGAGAGCAGCCTGAGCTTTCTCGGCATCGGTCTGACGCCGCCGTTGACCAGTTGGGGCGTGCTGCTCAGCGACGCCCAGAAGGTCCGCGTGGTGCTGCAGTATCCGTGGCTGCTGCTGCCGGGGCTGTTCATCTGCGTGGCCATGCTGGCCTTCAACTTCGTCGGCGACGCGGTGCGCGACGCCTTCGAAACCCGCCGCCTGTAGGCGCGCCGGCCGGCCGCCCCGCGCCGGCGGCGGCTCACTCTACTTGATCGACACGTTGTCCAGTCCGCCCTCGCCCATGCGGCGGAAGTAGCGCTGGAAGGTGAGGAACAGGAGGATCGGGGCGATGATGAAGATCACCGACACCGCCATCATCAGATGATGCTCCGGGGCCTGCTCCGACGCTTCGCTGAGCAGCGCCAGGCCGACGCTCACGGTGCGCATGTCCTTGCTGTTGATGAACAGCACCGGCCGGATCAGGTCCTCCCAGTTGGCCAGGAAGATGTAGATGCCCACCGTGGTGAGCGCCGGGCGCGACAGCGGCAGCAGCAGGTGCCAGTAGATCTGGAAGAAGTTGCAGGCGTCGATCTTGGCCGAGTCGTCCAGTTCGCGCGGGATGGTCATGTAGTACTGGCGCATCAGAAACACGAAGAAGCCGGGCACGGCGAGAAAGAACGGCACCGTGAGCACGGCGTAGGTGTCGATCCAGCCGAGCCAGCGGAACAGCACGAAGCTGGGGATCATGTACGCCGCGAACGGCAGCATCATGGTGCCGAGCACCACGGCGAAGATCAGGTTGCGGCCGGGAAACTCCAGCCGCGCCAGGGCAAACGCCGTCCACGACGCCACGATGCCGCCGGCGATGACGTTGATGCCGGTCACCAGGATGGTGTTGAAGAAGTAGCGCCCGAACTGGAAGGTGGTGAGCCCCACCAAGTAGTTCTGCCACTGCGCCTCGCGCGGCAGCCAGGCGAAGTTGTACACCTCGTTCTGGGTCTTGAGGCTGGCCGAAACCATCCAGAACAGCGGCACCAGCACCGCCGCCACGATGCCGATCACCACCAGGTAGGTGGCGACCTGCCCCGCCGCGTGGCGCGCCCGGGCCGCCGACAGCGTGGCCGGATGATGGCGGGCCGGGGCGCCGGCCATCAGCCGGCCGCCCCGCGGTAGAACACCCATGAGCGCGAGCTGCGCAGCAGCAGGAAGGTCATCAGCGCGATCAGGAAGAACAGCACCACGGTCAGCGCCGAGGCGTAGCCGAACTCGAAGTACTCGAAGGCGGTGCGGTAGACGTTGAACACGAAGAACAGGGTCGCCTTGTTGGGGCCGCCCTGGGTCATCACGAACACCGGCGCGAAGTACTGGAAGTTGCCGATTACTCCCACGATCAGGTTGAACAGGATGATCGGCGTCAGCAGCGGCAGGGTGATGCGGCGAAAGCGGCGCCAGGCGCCGGCGCCGTCGATCGACGCCGCCTCCAGCAGCTCCTTGGGAATCGCCTCCAGGCCGATGATGTACAGGATCATCGCCGCGCCCGACTGCCACAGGAACATCAGGCCCAGCCCCGGCAGCGCCCACTGCGGGGAGAACAGCCAGCCCGGCCCGGCAATGCCGAACAGTTCCAGGAAGCGGTTGAGCAGCCCCACCTCCGGGTTGAGCACGCGCGCGAACAGAATCGCCAGCGCCACCCCCGGAATCACCGCCGGCACGTAGATGATGGTGGAGAACAGATTCTGGGCGGTGCGGATGCGGTTCACCAGCAGCGCCAGCGCCAGCGCCACCACCACCCGCGACGGCAGCGCGGTGAACACGAAGCTGGAAGTGACGCGCAGCGACTGCCAGAAGTCGAAGTCCCCGAACGCGCGCGCGTAGTTGCCCAACCCGCGCCAGCGCAGCGCCGAGATGCCGTTCCACTCGTACAGCGACAGCAGGAACGCGCCGATCATCGGCCCCGCCAGGAAGACCAGAAACCCGATCAACCACGGGGCCGTGAACACGTAGGCGGAGATGATCTCCTGTCGCTTGATCGGGGTCACGCCGCCGGTCCGCCGCGGCGCGCGCGCCGTTGCCGTTGCGCCGGCCGCCCGCGCCGCTCCTGGGACTTCCTGAACCTAAAACCCTTCGTCGAGGAGCTCCTGCACCTGCTCCTTGATCGCCAGCATCGCCTCCTCGGGCGTGGCCTCGTTCTGCCACAGCAGGGCGAGCTGGTCGTTGATCAACGTGTTGACGCGCCCCAGGTTGGGCACGATCGGGTCGGTCACCACCGCCTGCTTGAGGGCGTCCACGCGGATCCAGTTGTTGGCCGGCGCGCCCTCCGGCCCCTCGCGGAACTCGTCGGTGTTGGCGACGTGCTGCAGCGGCGGGTTGTTGAAGCCGGAGGAGATGCTGAAGAAGCCTTGCCCCACCGGACCGTTGATCAGGTTGATCAACTCCCAGCCATGCTCCTGGTGTTGGCTGGAGGCCATCACCGCCAGCCGTCCGCCATACAGCGGCGCCCAGCTCCCGGCGGGGCCGTGCGGCAGAAACTGAATGTCCCAGGGATCGGCCATGTCGTAGATGGTGGGCATCTCGAAGGTGTGCAGCATGTACATCGCCGCCGAGCCGTTCTCGAACATGCCGACCTGGCCGCCGAACGCCTCCTGCTCGGCCGGCGTCGGATGGGCGTGGTGCACGTAGATCAGGTCGTGCATGAACTGCAGGGCGGCCAGCGTCTCCGGGGAGTCGCCGGTGAAGGTCATGGTGTTGGCGTCGATGAACGCCCCGCCCCAGGCCGCCGGCATGCTGCCGGTAATGCCGAAGCGGCCGCGGTTGAGGCCGTTGGCGCCCCACTGATTCTCCGGTTCGGAGAGCTTCTTGGCGGCCTCCAGGAAGTCGCCCTCCCAGGTCCAGTCGGCGCTGGGATAGGCCACGCCGGCTTCGTCGAACAGCCGCTGGTTGTAGGCCAGGATGGTGGTGCCGGTTCCCAGCGGCGCCTGGTAGAGCGCCTCGCCGCGGTTGTAGAAGCCGTCCGACGACAGCAGGCTGAACCAGCCGGGGTAGAGGCCGCGCTGCTCGTCGAAGTACCCCAGGTCGTTCATCTTGTCGGTCAGCTCCACCAGCATGCCGTCCAGCTCCAGGGTGAGCCCGCCGTTGATGTTGATCACGTCCGGCGGGGTGCCGCCGGCGATCATGGCCAGCAGCTTGTTGGTGTATTCGCCGCCCGGAATGTTGATCAGTTCGATGACCACGTTGGGGTTCTTCTCGGTGTAGGCGTCAGCGGAGTTCTGGAAGGCATCCGCCTTGACTGCCCCCCCCCAAAAGGTGACGACCAGCTTGACCGGCTCGTCGCTCGCTACGGCGCCTTCATCGGAGCCGGCGGCGGCCAGCGGCAGCGCCGCCAGCAGGCCGGCGACGACGGTCAGTAGCAGTTTTCGGTGCATAGTTGCTCTCCTCATCCCTTGATCTTCTTTCTTGTCGCGTCCCGTGCAGCCCGCGCCGCAGGCTGACGGGACCTTGCGATCGGCGGCAGGTTAGCATGCGGCGCGTCCGGTGGGGAAGGCGAGGCAAGCGGCTTGCTTGCGCCGGGCGGGCCGAGGTGGGATAGTGGCGCCGCCGGCGGCGCGGGCGCCCGCGCCTGCCGATTCGAGGTGTCAATGACCGAAGAACAACGCTATCTGTTCGATGCCTTCGGGTACCTGATCGTCCCCGGCGTGGTCACGCAGGGGCAGATCGAGGAACTGCGGGCAACGTTGCGCGCGCCGCTGGAACAGGCCGACCGCGAGGCGCCGCAGGAAGGGCCGCTGCACTGGTCGCCGGCGTGGCGCGATCTGCTGGACCTGCCGGGGTTGAGCCCGCTCCTGGAGGAGCTGATCGGCAACCATGCCCGCGCCGCTGAGTTGCCCGCGGGCCTGCCGACCTTCCGCATCGATCACGTCAACGTCCATACTCACGTGGCCAAAGGATTTCCGGGAGGGCGCCTGCACGGCGGCTGGAAGGGGACCGGCGGCTCGCAGTTCTTCCGCTACCACGACGGGCAGTTCTACAACGGACTGGTGGCGGTGGCGTTCGAGCTGTTCGACACCCATCCCAACGGCGGCGGCTTCTGCTGCATTCCCGGCACCCACAAGGCGAATCTTCCGCTGCCCGACCAGTGGCGCGACCTGAGCCGGGGCATCCACCCCAGCGTGCTGCGGGTGCCGGCCCGCCCCGGCGACGCGATCGTGTTCACCGAGGCGCTGACCCACGGCACCCTGCCCTGGACCGCGGCGGCGCCGCGCAGCACCCTGTTCTACAAGTTCTCGCCGCACGGCACCTCGTGGGGCGGCGCCTACTTCGACCCCGGCGACTATCGCCGCTACCCCGACGTGGACGACCGCAAGCTGGCGCTGCTGGAACCGCCCAACGCGCGCTACCGCGGGCGCCCGACCATTCCGGAACCGCTCGCCGCGGCCCGCACGGAGGAGTGACGGCGATGGAGATTCTCGACCCCGGCCGCGAGATCGTCGATCCGCACCACCACCTGTGGAGCGACGCGCGCCGCGGCGACTACCTGCTGGCCGATCTGTACGCGGATACCGGCACCGGCCACAACGTGGTGCAGACGATGTTCGTCGAATGCGGCGCCGGCTACCGCAGCCGCGGGCCGGAGCACCTGCGGACGGTCGGCGAGACCGAGTGGGTGGCGGGGATCGCGCGCGCCTCGGCGGCCGGCCCCGGCCCGGAAATCGTCGGCATCGTCGCCTGCGCCGACCTGGCGCTGGGCGACCTGCTGCCGGAGGCGCTGGACGCGCACCTGGCGGCCGGCGGCGGCCTCCTGCGCGGGATCCGCCACGGACTGGCGCGCGGCAGTCACCGGCCCGGCACCGAGAACGCTCCCGGCCCGGCGCGCGCCGGGCTGGCGGCGGAAGAGCCGTTCCGGGCCGGCGTCCGCATGCTCGGGCGGCGCGGCCTCACCTACGAGAGCTGGCACTACCACTATCAGATGGGCGAGTTCCTTGAAGTCGCGCGCAGCGCGCCCGACACCCGCATCATTCTCGATCACTTCGGCACGCCGGTGGGCGTCGGCCGATTCCGCGCGCGCCGCGACCAGATCTTCGCGCAATCGAAGCGCGACGTGGCGGCCGCCGCGGCGCTGCCCAACGTGGTGGCCAAGCTGGGCGGGCTGGCGATGGCCGACAACGGCTTTGGCTGGGACCGGCGCGCGGAGCCGGTTACGGCGGAGGAGTTCGCGGCCGCCCAGCGGGAGTACTACCTGCACGCCATCGACTGCTTCGGCACCGAACGCTGCATGTTCGAGAGCAACTTCCCGGTGGAGAAGGTGTCGGTCTCCTACCCGGTGCTCTACAACGCCTTCAAGCTGATGACCGCCGACTTCTCCGAGGCCGACAAAGACGCCCTGTTCAGCGCCACCGCCCGCCGCGTCTACGGCCTCCCGCCCGCCGCCGGCGGCTGAGGTTGAGGGCCGTCGTTCGCGCGCGCGTAGAGTTCGTCGAACAGGCGTTGGGCCGCGCGGTGGTCTCCGGCTCGCTTGCTCAGAATCGCGGCTTCGAGCAGGTCGTCCTGTCCGCTCCCGGCCGGCACCCGGCCCAGCCAGGCGCGCGCTTCGTCGCTCCGCCCCCGGTTCAGCAAGGCTGCGCCATAGCGCAGGTAGGGCTGAGCCACGTCGGTCCGGTGCTCGGCCGAGTCGAAACGCTCCAGATGCGCCTTGGCAAGCCGGAGGTCGTCCAAGACCGCCGCATACTCGATGAGCTGTCCGGCGACCGCGCCGGAACCCGGCTGATCTTCCGCCGCGCGCGCCAAGTGGTCGAGGGCTTGGCGGCGTTTGCCGGTGGCCCACAGCATGGCGCTTTCCCGCAGCGCGTGGATCACCCGGTAGCGCGGATGAACCGGCAGGATCACCCGGAAGTAGGTGCGCGCGGCGTCGAAGTCGAAGCGCGGCTCCGGGGACCCGCTTTCCCTCATGTGGCGGCGTATCTTCGGCACGCCGGTGCCTCTCGACTCGGCGAGTCTGAGCTCCTTCAGGAAGCCGCCGATGCGCCGGTTCCTTGCCGGCACCGCCGGCACCGCGCCGCCGCCGTCGAAATGGAACAGTTCGACGCCGCGTACGGGTCCGGGGTAGCTGGTGATCTCCATCCGGTCCGGATAGACGTAGACCTTGGTTGGCTCGACCTCCCCATAGGAGCGGTGATATACCGCGTTGACCACCGCTTCCCGGATCGCCTCATACGGATAGGTCACCATTCGGTCGGCTTCCGCTCTACCCGACACCTTCTCGATGATCGTACTGCCAAGCGACTCCAGGTAGCTCAAAGCCTCTCTCACCTGATGGTGGAGCGGCCCCTGTATCGTCTGCTCCTCGATGAGGTCGCCGCCGGCGTCATCGGCAAATTGCACGACGTCGATCTGCGCTCCGGGAAACACCTGGTGCGGATCATCGGTGAAGAACAGAAGGGCGACGTTGCGCGGCGCCTCGTGAGCATTCAGACGAGAGGTGAGCTGCATCCGCGAATAGACGCCGCGGCTGAACGGAATGGTCCGGCCTATCTCGCTGCCAATATCGGCCAGGAACCGCTTCACCAATCGTTCCGACACGTCATCGACCCCCACGGCCCTGTTGATGCGGTCATCGAACGGAATCTTCGCCGCCTGCTCGAACAGTTGCGAGCGCAGCGCGCCTCTCGCTTCCACGGTCTCCGATCCCTCGCGGACGTAGTACGCTCGGTCGCTGCCAGCCGCGGTCTTCGGAGCTTCGTAGGGGCGGTTGTCGCCGCCCGGCGCCCAGATCACCAGAATGGAGCGGTCTTCATAGAGCGCCGGAAAGAGAATCGGGTGATAGAATGGATTGATCCGGTTGCATCGGCCGAGAATCTCTCTCTGTATTCTGTCCAGGTTGGCCGCTTCCAGGCCGCGCGGCGGGAGCACCGGATTGCCTCTGTCGTCGGTCTCGACACCCAGAATCACGTATCCGCCATTCAGGTTCAACAGGTCGTTCGCGAAGGCGCAGACGGTGCGTACCACCGACGCCTGCGTCGCCGGATTCCAGGCCGCCTTGAACTCTCGCCTGTTGTCCTCTACGGACCTGGCATGGATCAGATCGTCGAGACCGACCGGAAGCCCGCTCTCCATCGCTACAGTTCTGCCTGAAGAAGACGATGCTGCCATGTATCGCATCCGCACTCGATTCTCAGAACGGTAACAGCTCGTTGAGAATACACGTTCGTGCGGGAATACCGGTCAAGGCATCCGCAATGGTGTCATCGTCGAGGATCTCGGCCCCTTCCCTCCTGAGCTCGACCGCGGACTCCGGTATGAACAACGGGCGGCCGAGCCGGAGCGCTTCCCAACCCTGGTATCGAGTGCCGCTGTTCGGACCTGCCTCGACGATCACGGTTGCCGCCGAAAGCAAGGCCATCGTTCGATTGCGTAGCGCGAAGTTCATCTTCAGAATCGGTGTTCCCTCGGGAAACTGCGTCACCGCGGCGTGATCGCGGATGATCCGCTGCTGCAGCCTGGAGTTACCGGGCGGCGTTGCCTGGTCCAATGGAGTGGCAAGCACCGCAACCGTACGGCCTCCGCAGTCCATGGCCGTTTCGTGCGCGACCGTATCGATTCCCCGGGCCAGACCGCTCACCACGACCATGTCACGCCGAACCAGTTCCCGCGCGAGGCGGCGAGTCCGACGAATCCCGGCGGGGGATGGCGACCGTGAACCGACCACCGAAACCAGGGTGCCCGACTTGAAGATCGATGCGTCGCCGCCGATCCAGAGCCGCTTGGGAGCGCGCTTGCGTTCCAACTCATCGAGCGGACCGATCAGGTCTTCGACCGTCACCATCTTCCCGAAGCCGGATGCCCTCGCGTCGCTGACCGCCATCACCGCCCCCTTCCCAACGGGCCGATCATCATCACATCGAGCGGCGGATGACAACAACCGCCGCTTCGAGCGAGCGCGGGCTGGGGCGGGATGGCCGGCAGGCGTCGAACCGGGTGTCCGGCAGCCTTGCGGTTGGCGCGGTTCGGCGCGGACGACCAGCTCCGGCGGCCGGGTATAATCCGCCCAGGCAGGTACCATACCATAATGACCAAGCTTGAATTGATCGAATTGATCCGCAACCACGAGAACTCGGGCGTCGAGTTCAAGCGCGACGACATCACCGCCGACCGGCTGGCCGCGGAGATGGCGGCGCTCTTGAATCGCGAAGGCGGCCATATTCTGCTGGGAGTAGAGGATGATCAGACCGTCAGCGGACTTACGCGCGACAGGATGAAGGCGGAGGAATGGGTCATGGAAGCGGCCCGGTCGCACGTGCAGCCGGCCACGATCCCCTCCTGGGAGACGATCCGATGGGATGACGACAAGGTGGTTGGCGTGGTGTCGCTTCCCGCGGACGCCCCGGACAAGCCGTACAAGGCGAAACGGGGATCGGGTTGGGTCACCAGGATACGGGTCGGGACCACCACGCGCGATGCCACCCGCGAGGAGGAGGAACGCCTCTACCAACAGTCGGGACAGCTTCAATACGAGTTGAAGCCGGTGCCGAGAGCGCCGGGAACCGACGTCGACACCCTCGATCTGCGCCGCCTGCGCGACTACTTTACTCGCGTCCTGGCAGGAACTGCTCCGAGCGACGACGACGTGGGGGCCTGGAGCACCCTGTTGGCGAACCTGGACTTGGCGACCGCCTCCATTGGCCGCACGACGGCGACCATCGGTGGAGTGCTGCTGTTCGGGAAGAATCCCAAGCGGTGGCTGCCGCAGTCGGGCATTCGGGCGATCTGCTACCCCGGCGCGCAGCCGGACTACGCGACCCGCGCCGACCAGGATCTGCGCGGCCCTCTGGCGCCGCTCCACGCTCGGGACGGCCTGCTCGTGGAGCCGGGGTTGGTGGATCAGGCGTGGGACTTCGTTCGCCGCAACACGACGCCGACTGCGTGGCTCGAAGGCCCCCGGAGGGTCGACCGCTGGGAATACCCGGAAGAGGTGGTTCGCGAAGCAATGGCGAACGCGCTCATCCACCGCGACTACAGCATCGCCGGCACCGACGTCATGCTGGTCATCTACTCCAACCGCCTCGAAATCGTGAGCCCGGGCCGGCTTCCCAACACCGTGACCCCCGAAGGTATGAAGCTGGGCGCCCGGTATGCCCGCAATCAGCTCCTGGTCAACGTCATGCGCGACTACGGATACGTCGATGCTCGCGGCATGGGAGTACGCAACAAGATCATCCCCGGGATGAAGGCGCACAACGGCACCGAGCCCGACCTGATCGAGGAGGAATACCGCTTCACCGTCCGCCTGTGGAAGGAGGCAACGCGCGGCTGCTGAGACGGTCTACGCCGGCACGGTCGTCGGTGAATGATTCCGGGATCGCGCTCGCGGCCATCACACGATGTCGGGGGTGGGGTCGCCGACGGCGCCGAGCGGCAGACCGGACGGGTCGACGAGGCGATCTTGTGGACCAGCCGCGCCTTGCGCAGCAGGTCGAACGCCCGCCGGTTGGTCGGCCCCGAGTGGCCGCGGTCCAGGCGCGCGTACTTGATCTGATCGCCGATGGTGCGCGCCGCGCTGAGGAGCACCGCGTCCAGGCAGGTCGGGTCCGCCCGCGGCGCGTACTTCGCGAAATCGTCGCGGCAGGTGCCGATGATCTCACGCTGGACCCGGGACCTCGGCAAAGCGCCTGATCAGCCAGGTCTTGCCCACCTGGCGCGCGCCTCTGACGATGAGCGGCTTGCGCCGGGCTGCGGACTTCCACTTGGCGAGCTGTTCCTGTGCGAACCGATACATGCCCAAATTGCCCTCGAACGTCCCTTCCGCGCACGTGTCGTTAGAAAGTCAAGGCACTTTCTAACGGCTCCCATTGGAAAGTCAAGGCAAAACAGGACAGGACAGGGGGCGCATTCCCAAAAATGCAGGTAAGCGTCAGGCCGCTTGGCGGCCAAGCCCAAGTCCCAGTGTAAGATGACATCTCTCGGCGATCTCGATCACCGGTCTACCGGCGTCTGACGATCCTCGCCGGGGCGGCCGAATCCGGCGCCGGCGTGGCGGTAGCGGTGATGGGCGGCGCACAGCAGGCGGAGATTGTTCGGCTCGGCGGCGCCGCCGCGAGCATACGGCACGACGTGATCGATCTGCAGCAGGTGTTGGGAGCCGCAGCGGCGCCCGCTGGCGCGGTCCACGTAGCAGCAGCGGCCGCGGTCGCGCCGCCACACATCGCGCTTGACCGCCGCCGGGATGGCGCGACCGGTCGCGCCGCCCGTCTTCGCTGCCGAAGTCCGGGTCCGCGGTGCGGCAGGCGGCTGCGCGCAGGCCGTCGCAGCCTGCCGGCCGGGGCGTCGCGTCTTCGCCGCCGAAGTTGCCTCGCCCGCCGTCTTCGCTGCCGAAGTGTCCGGGCGGTCAGCGGCTTGGTCTCCCGGCTCCGCCGGCGCCTTTGCCGATACCTTCGCCGCCGAAGGAGCGGCGCGGTCCGCGCTCGCCTCCTGCTTCGCTGCCGAGGCAGCTCCGCGAGCCGAGGCCGCCTGCGTCTTCGGCGCCGAAGTTTGCTCGGCGCCTTTGGCCGGCGCGCCGCGCCGCCCGCGCGGCGGCCGGGCCGGGTCGTGGCGGTCGAGCCCTTCCCGCACCAGCCGTCCCATGATCTGCCCCATCGTCATGCGCGGGTCGACGTGGGACAGGAGGCCCTTGAGCCGCTCCAAGCCGCGCCGGCACTCATCGTCGATCACCGCCTTGAGTTCCCAGCGCCCGCCGCCCAGGGGCCGCACCCGATCCGCCGGCGCCGCCAGCTCCGGGTCCACCTCGGCCAGCAACTGCATCACTTGCCGGACGCCTGCTCCACCAGCTCCCGCCGCGCCTCCGAGTCCAGCACCGGCTCCGGCGCCGACACCGGCTTCCGCTCCGCCGGCCGCGGCGGCGCCGAGCCCTCCCGCGACTGAGCGGCAGCCCCGCACCCGGTCCCGCGCGGCGCGCTACGCGCCGCGCGTTCCTTCTTGCGCTCCTGCCGGTCGAAGGCGTTCTGCAACTGCGCCGCCGCATTCAGCGTCATCGTGCCATTCTGCAGGCGCTCGCGCGCGCCCTCGACGTCCGCGCAGAGGCGCATCGCCTTGATGCGCCGCCACGCCGCAGCGTCGCTGTAACCCAGTTCGCGCACCGCGTAATCGAACAGGCTCGAGAACCCGCGCCGCAGATACAGACGCCGCTTCTGAATCTCGCGCAGGTGGTCGATCACGACCACTTCGAGATGGTGTTCGATGCGGGAAAGTTCCTTGGTCCGCTCCAGCAAGCGGTCGTCTGAGAGGGCGGATACGGTAGTGGTGACGGCCCCGTCGGAAGCATGATTGTTAATGACATAAGTATAATCATGGAAACTACTTGAGTCAAGTTATTCGGCTCGAAATATGCCACCTGCAGGGGTGTACCAACACATTGGAAGTGCGCCCCGGGGCAGGCAGCGTTCTTCTGTCCGTCCGCGGCGCGGCCGGTCGTCGTTTCCTGATATACTTGTTGAGCTATGGAGATCGGCGCGTTCTCGGTGAGCCTGGCGGTCAAGGACCTGCCGGCGGCGAAGGCATTCTACGAGAAGCTGGGGTTTTCGCAGACCGGCGGGGATGGCAGGGGCTACGTGATGATGGTCAATGGGAGCGCGACGATCGGGCTGTTTCGGGGGATGTTCGAAGGCAACATCCTGACCTTCAATCCCGGTCTGCGGCAGGACGGATCGCGGCTGGACCAGTTCACCGACGTCCGCGAGATCCGCGCGGCGCTGACCGCGCAGGGTATCGAGCTCGACACCGACACCGATCCCGCCGGCACCGGCCCCGCCCACGTCACGTTCCGCGATCCCGACGGCAACGCCATTCTGATCGACCAGTTCTTCCCGCAGCCCGGGACCGATCCAAGCTGAGGCACCGTCCGCATATTGCAGCGGCGATCGTAGCGTCGTGATTCCACGAGCGTGCCGGCGGCTGGCCGAGGTCGACTTTCCGATCGCCGAGGTGTCGCGGCACGCGGCGCGGGAGAAGTCGATCCGCCACGGGCATCCGTCCACGCTCCATCTCTGGTGGGCGCGGCGCCCGCTCGCCTCGTCGCGCGCCGTGCTGCTGGCCCTGCTGCTGCCCGATCCGCTCGACCCGCACTGCCCCGACGCCTTCAAGCGGCAGGCGCCCGCCATCCTGAGCGCGGTGCGCCAGCCGCCGGCGGACGACGCCGAGCTGCGCGCCGCGCTGCTGTGGTTCCTCGGCGCGTTCGCCAACTGGGACCTGGCGGCGCACCCGACCTATCTGGGCGTCGGCCGTGAGCTGGTGCGGGCCGCGCATGGCGAGGAGGCGCCGCTGGTGGTCGATCCGTTCGCCGGCGGCGGCTCGATCCCGCTGGAGGCGCTGCGGCTCGGCTGCGAGGCGTTCGCCAGCGACCTGAACCCGGTGGCGTGCCTGATCCTCAAGGTGATGCTGGAGGATATCCCCCGGCACGGTCCGGGGCTGGCCGCCGCACTGCGCCGGGCCGGCGGCGAGATACGGGACGCGGCGGCGCAGGAGTTGGCCGACCTGTACCCGGCCGACCCCGACGGGGCGACGCCGATCGCCTACCTGTGGGCGCGCACGGTGCGCTGCGAGGCGCCGCAGTGCGGGGCGGAGCTGCCGCTGCTGCGCTCGTTCTGGCTGTGCCGCAAGCCGAAGCGCAAGCGGGCGCTGCGCTATCGGGTGGAGCGCCGGCCGGAGGGGCCGCCGGCGGTGCGGTTCGAGGTGTTCACGCCGGCGGCGGACGGAGAGGTGCCGGGCGGTACGGTGGCGCGGGCGCGGGCGGCGTGCCTGTGCTGCGGCGCGGTGCTGGCGCCGGAGCGGGTGCGGGAGCAGCTTGCGGCGCAGCGCGGCGGTGCCGATGCGGTGTTCGACGCGGAGGGCCGGCGGACCGGCGGCGCGCGTCTGACGGCGGTGGTGACGCTGCGGGCGGATGCGCCGGGGCGGCACTACCGGCTGGCGGAGGAAGCGGACTACGCGGCGGTGCGGCGGGCGCAAGAGCGGCTGGCGGCGCTGCTGGGCGAGTGGGAGCGCGGCGGGAGGCGGGGGCTGTGTCCGGTGCCGGACGAACCGCTGCCGCCGATCGGCACGCTGGGGTTCCGCGTGCAGCGCTACGGCATGCTCCGCTGGGGTGACCTCTTCTCCGCTCGCCAGAAGATGGCGCTGGCCGTACTGGCCGAACGATGCAACGCGGCCTCCGAACGCGATTGGATGACGCGCTGCATGGGACTGGTGTTCAGCGGCGTCGTCGATCGCAATGTCGCGCTGGCTACGTGGCGCCCGCAAGCGGACCAGGAAAAAGTCGAACATCTGTTCGCGCGGCAGGCGCTGCCGATGGCCTGGGATTTCGGCGAGGCGGTGCTGCTGACCGAATCGACCGGCAGTCTCAGCGACCGCATCGAGGTCCTGGTCACGACCGCGGCGGCGATGGCGAACGTCGAGGCCGCAACCGCAATCGGCCAAACGCAGCCGGGCGACGCCGCCGATCATCCGTTGCCCGATCAGGCCGCGGACGTCTGGTTCACCGATCCGCCGTACTACGACGCGATTCCCTATGCGGACCTCTCCGACTTCTTCCTGGTCTGGCTGAAGCGCACCTTGCCCGGCCAGCAACCGCTCCTGCGCGATCCGTTCGACGCCGGCAATCCGCTCTCCCCCAAGGAGCGCGAGGCGGTGCAGGACGAAACCAGAAAGCGCGGCGGCCGCGCCAAGGATCGCCGCTTCTTCGAGGACACCATGGGCTTGGCGTTCGCCGAGGGGCGCCGCGTGCTGCGCGAGGACGGCGTCGGCTCCGTCGTCTTCGCGCACAAGACTACGGAAGGCTGGGAGGCGCTGCTGGCCGGCATGATCCGCGGCGGCTGGACCATCACCGGCTCCTGGCCGATCGCCACCGAACTGGGCACCCGCCTGCGGGCGCGCGATTCCGCCGCGCTGGCCACCAGCATTCACCTGATCTGCCGGCCGCGGCCGGCCGACGCCCCGGTCGGCGATTGGGCCGACGTGCTGAGCGCGCTGCCGGTGCGCGTCGCCGAGTGGATGGCGCGCCTGCAGGGCGAGGGCGTGCGCGGCGCCGATCTGGTGTTCGCCTGCATCGGCCCGGCGCTCGAACTCTACAGCCGCTACCGCGCGGTCGAGACCGCCGACGGGCGCACGGTCGGCCTGCCGGAGTACCTGGAAAAGGTGTGGGAGGTGGTCGGCCGCGCCGCCCTCGAAACCGTCCTCGGCGCCGCCGAAGCCCGCGCCCGCAACGGCATGACCGGCGCGCTGGAAGAAGACGCGCGCCTCACGGCGCTGTTTCTCTGGACGCTGCAGACCACCGACGCAGCCGGCGGCGATGGCCGCGGCGCGGGCGACGGCGAGGGAGACGAGGAAGAAGCGGGCGCCGCCCAAAGCCTCAACCTGCCGTTCGACGTAGTGCGCCGCTTCGCGCAGCCGATGGGCATCGACCTGGACCGCTGGACCGGCCGCGTCATCGCCCAGGCCAAGGGCGCGGTGCGGCTGCTGCCGGTGGCCGAGCGCGCCAAGGACCTGTTGGGCGACGCCGGCGCCGGGGCCGCCGCCGACTGGATCGAGGCCGACCCGGCGGCCGGCCTGCAGCGCTCGCTGTTCCCGGAGTGGGACCGCGCGCCCCGCACCGGCGGCCGCAAGCGCCGCCGGGCGGGCATCCTGGACGGCGACGTCGAGCTGCGGGCGGTGGCCGCCACCACGCTCGACCGCGTGCACGCCGCCATGCTGCTGCAGGCGAACGGCCACGCCAACGCGTTGCGCGCGCTGCTCAAGGCCGAGCACGACCGCGGCCCCGACTTCCTGCGCCTGGCCAACGCCCTGTCGGCGCTCTACCCGCGCGGCGCCCGCGAGAAGCGCCTGCTCGACGCCATGCTGTTGGCCGCCCCAAGGTCCAGGTAGTTCGGGGCATGGGCGCCGGCAGGCGGCTCTTCAGCACCGCGGACAGCGCCAACCCCGGAGCCTTCACCGCAGCCGATTGGGCGCTGTTCTGCGCGATATCGACGATCTGGGGCGCGTCGTTCCTGCTCATCGACATCGCCCTCGATGCGTTTCGGCCCGGCCTGATCACCTTCCTGCGGGTGGCCGGCGGGGCGGCTACGCTGTGGCTGGTGCCGGCCGCGCGCCGGCGGCTGGTGGCCGAGGACCGCCTGCGGGTCGTCGTGCTGTCGTTCGTCTGGGTGGCGGTGCCGTTCACGATCTTCCCGGTCGCCCAGCAGTGGGTGAACTCGGCGCTCACCGGCATGCTCAACGGGGCAATGCCGATCTTCGCCGCGCTGCTGTCCACGGCGCTGCTGCGGCGCGCGCCCCGGCCGGCGCGGCTCGCCGGGCTGCTGATCGGATCGGCCGGCGTGACGGTGATCGCCTGGTCGACCGCGGCGCCCGGCGCCACCAGCGCCGCCGGCGTCGCGTTGATCCTGTGCGCGACCCTCTGCTACGGCGTGGCGGTCAACCTGGCCGTGCCGCTGCAGCAGCGCTACGGAGCGGTGCCGGTAATGGCGCGCATCGTGGCGCTGGGGGCGCTGTGGACCGCGCCCTACGGCCTGTTCGGACTGGGCGGCTCCACGTTCGCTTGGCCGGCGTTGCTGGCGGTGCTGGCCATCGGCGTCGTGGGCACCGGAGCGGCCTACTGGATCATGGGCACCCTGGTGGGCCGCGCGGGTTCGGTGCGCGCCTCGTTCATCACCTACCTGATCCCGGTGGTGGCGCTGACGCTGGGCGTTCTGGTGCGCGGCGACCGGGTGGGTGGGCTGGCCGTCGCCGGCGTCGTGCTGGCTACGGGCGGGGCGCTGCTGGCGGCCCGGCGCGAACGCTGACCCGCCGGCCTGCTGCGGAAATGGGTGACAACCACTGCCGCCGGGGTGACGGCGCAGGCCCGCAGCTCCGCTATTCGTCCTGACCGCCGTTGGCCGGGACCTCTGCGTCGTGCACCTCTGCGTCGTGCACCAGTTCCCAGCCGCGGAACACCAGCGCCAGCCCCTTGAACACCGCCTCCGGGTGCCGGCGCGCCAACCGGCGGTCCGTCAGGTGGCGGCGCGCCTGCGCCTCCGCGGCGGCGGCCTGCGCCGCTACCTGCGCCTGCGTTGCGCTGCGGGGCAGGTACTTCAGCTCGATCACGTAGCCGTAGCGCATGCCCGGATAGCGCGCCGCGCGCGGTTCCAGCACCAGGTCGGCGTAGCCCTTGGCCAATTCCATCTCGGTATGCAGCACGAAGTAGGGGGAGATGCTCAGGTAGGCGGCCACGAACCCCTGCACCACCTTCTCGCCTTGCAGGTAGTCGCGCACGCCGGTCTGTTCGGCCACCGCCGCGCTCAGCCGTTCCAGCGCCGGGCGCCACTCTCCCTGCAGCGCCATGCGCCGCGCCAGCCGGTCGAACCTCACCAAGTCGAGCGAGAACACGCCCACGTCGCGGTAGGCGTCGCGCAGGTAGCCGTACAGCAGCCGCCGCACCGTCTGGTTGGGAATGCCCAGGCGCGGCGTTTCGACCGTCGCGCCGCGGATGCTCAGCAGGCCGAAGTAGTGCAGCAGCGACAGGAAGTTCTCCCGCTCGGCGAGGCGCGCCAGCGGGAAGCTGTCTACGATCTCGCAGTCGGCGCGCCCTTCGGCGATCACCTCGCGCAGCAGGTCGAAGTTGCCGTTGAGCTGGCGTCCGACGGTGAGCAGGTGGCGCAGCTTGCCGTAGTCGATGCGCACGTTGTCGTCGATCAGGTTGTCGGGGCCGGGCTTGTTGGGCAGTGAGTAGGACAGGTAGTAGAGCACCATGTCGGTGTTGTAGACGACGTTCGGCGCGGTCTTGGCGAAGCGGTAGCCGTCGTACCACTCGCGCATCGTGTCGAGGGCGGCGTCCGGGTCCTGGTCGAAGACGCCGAGGCCGCGGTAGGTCTGCAGCATGTCCCGCACTTCGGGTTCGGTGAAGCCGAGCATCTCGTTGAATTCGGGGCGGAGGCTGAGGTTGGCGCCGATGTTGAAGCCGCTGGTGACGTCGTCCATGGTGACCGGGGAGACGCCGGTGACGAACAGGCGCTCGATGCAGCCGGACTCGGCGGTGCCGGCCTTGAGCATGGCGAAGAAGTTGCGGTAGAAGCCGCCGCCGCGGGTGAAGGAGTGGTAGGCTTCGGCGCCCTGCTCGGCGAGGATGGTGTTGGCGAAGTTGTCGTACTCGTCGATCAGCACGTAGAGCGGGACGCCGCGGTCGCTCGCGTACTGGAACAGCTCGTCCATCTGGCCGTTGATCGACCGGCGGCCGAGGATGACGCGGGCCGCGTCCTCGTCGATCAGGTCGCGGTTGCGGCGCAGCGCGTGCCGCAGATGGCTGGTGCAATACTCCTCGAAGTACTCCTCCAACGTGGGCAGCGCCTGCTTGAACGCCGAGAAGTCGAAGTAGATTACGACGTAGCGGCTCCGGTTGGCGGTCGGCCGGCGGCCGATGTGGGTGCCGGCGAAGACGGCGTCGTAGTCCTTGGCCTGGGCGCGGCTGTAGTAGGCGTTGAGCATGGTCAGCCACAGGGTCTTGCCGAAGCGCCGCGGGCGGATGAAGAACGTATAGCGCTCCTGCTCCAGGGCGCGGATGAAGCGGGTCTTGTCCACGTAGAGGCAGCGGTCGAGGCGGATGCTGCGGAAGTTGCCGCGCCCGTAGGGGATCGCCGGGAACGGCGCGGGATCAGCCGGCAGCGCGGGCGCGGTCACGCGCACACTCTATCACAGACGCGGGCCGGCCCCCGGTTTCAGTCCAGCAGGCGCGCGCGGTCGGCAGGGGTCGGCAGGCGGCAGCGGTCGGTGGCGCCGAACCAGTGCCGGCGGCGGCGCGCCAGCGCCAGGTAGAGGGCGTCGCGCAGGGGAGCGGGCACCAGCCGGAGCAGGGCGGCGCCGGCCCGATAGCGGCCGCCGAGCGCCGCGGCGACCGCCAGCACCGCCGCCGAGCGGATGCGGAGGCGCCCGTCCGGCTCGCGCCACACCAGCGAGTCCGGCGCCGCGGCGGCGCCCGGCTCACCCCCCGCGGGCACCGCCCCGCGCAGCGCCGCCGGCAGCAGCCGGCGCGCGGTCCTGCCCTGCAAGGCCGCCAGCGCCACGCGCCCGCGCCGGTCGCGGCGCAGCACCCAGCGGGCGGCGCGCTGGCACAGCACGCACTGTCCGTCCACGAACAGGATCGGCCGCGCGGGAGTCGGCGCCGGCGGAGCGCCCGGCGCCGCGCGGGCGGCGGTTTCGGCGCGCGAACAAATGGCGTACACTCGGCGCATGGCAGTTCAGGAGCATCCCAACATCATCGTCATTATCACCGACACCTTTCGCCGCGACAACTTGGGCGCGCGGGCGCGGCGCCCGGTCCACACCCCGGAGCTGGACCGCTTCGCCGCGGAGCGCGCCACCGAGCTCACCGGGCTGACCATGAGCAGCTTCCCCACCATCCCCCATCGCACCGACTTCGCCAGCGGCACCGTGGGCTGGCCGCATTACGGCTGGCAGCCGATCAGTCACAGCACGCTCAATCACGCCGCCGCGCTGCTGGCCGGGCAGGGTTACTTTACGCAGCTCATCTGCGACTGCCCGCACCTGTTCAAGGCGGGTTTCCAGGCCGGCTTCCAGGGCAGCTACCAGCACCGCGGCCAGGAAGGGGACCTGACCCTGCTGCACATGGACGACCCGATCGCCGAGGCGATGCCGCGTGCCAAGACCCGCCCTACGCCGGCGACCTTCGGCGCCCCCCTGATCGATCTGCACCGCTGGCTCAACGACATCCGCACCGAGGCCGACACCTTCTGCGCCCGCACCGCGCTCACCGCGGCCACCTGGCTGGAACGCAACTACCGTTCCGGTCCGTTCTTCCTGTGGGTGGATTTCTTCGATCCCCACGAGCCGTGGGATCCTCCGGAATACCTGGTGCGGCGCTACGATCCCGACTACGCCGGCGCGCCGATGCTGCATCCCAACTACGGCCCGGCGGACCGCTACGACGCCGCCGAGTTGCATAACCTGTGGGCGCACTACGCCGCGGAGTCGGAGTTGGTGGACCGCCACATCGGGCGCATCCTGCAGAAGCTCGACGACCTCGATCTGTGGCAGCGCTCGCTGGTGGTGGTCATGGCCGACCACGGCATCGCGATCGGCGAGCACAACTGCTGCGGCAAGAGCAACATCACCCCCGACGACGCGCGCTTCTGGCCGTTGTACCCGGAACTGAGCAACGAGCTGTGCCTCATCGCCGGCACCGCCCAGGCCGGCGCGGTACCCGCCGGCGGCCAACTCGATCTCATGGCGCAGCCGATGGATCTGCTGCCCACGCTGTGCGAGCTGGCGGGCGTGACGCTGGCGCCGCCGCAACCGCTGCAGGGCAGTTCCTTCGCGCGCCAACTGCTGGCCGGCGGCGGCCAGTTGCGCGACCTGGTGATCACCGGCGCCCACGCGCGCCCGGCCGCGGAAACCCCGCACCAACTGCCGGCCCGCGCCTCCACGCCGTTCCTGCGCACCGGGTCGTGGGGATACGCCCCGGTCGGTCCCGGCGGCGCGCCCCAGCTCTTCGACCTCGCCGCCGACCCGCTGGCGGAGCAGGACGTGGCCGCGCAGAACCCCGCCGCGGTGCGCGAGTTGCATGATCTGTTTCTGCGCACCTTGCGCGACTATGGCGCTAGCGAAGCGGTGCAGGCGCTGTGGCGCGCGCCCGGCAGCGGCGCCGCCGGCGGGAGCTGGGCGCGCGACTACCTGGACCGCTGAACGCGGCGCACGGAGGAAACGGCATGGCAAAGCCCCCCAACATCATCCTGCTCGGCATCGACTCGCTGAGCGCCGGCCACCTGAGCAGTTACGGCTACCGGCGCCTGACCAGCCCGCACCTGGATCGGTTCGCCGCCGACGCGGCGCTGTTCGAGCGCACCTTCTCGCCGGCGATTCCCACCACCCCGGCGTACTGTTCCATGCTCTCCGGGCTGGACTGCTTCAGCACGCAGGTGGTGGCGCTGCGCCACCGCGGGCCGCTGGGCGCCGCAGTCACCACCCTGCCGGAGCTGCTGCGCCCGCACGGCTACGCCAGCACCTGCGTCGGCTTCAGCGGCAACCCCAGCGCGCGCGGCTTCGACACCTACCTCGACTACGAGGCGTGGCGCAACGATCCCGGCGGGCGCGCCCCCAAGGCGCAGCTCCTGAATCAGGTGACGCTGCCGGAGCTGGACCGGCTGCTCGACGCGGACGATCCCTTTCTGCTGTTCCTGCGGCACATGGACCCGCACTCCCCCTACCTGCCGCCGCACCCCTACGAACGCATCTTCTACCACGGCGACGAGTGCGACCCCGGCAACCGTTCCATGGAGCCGGTGCGGGCGTTCAAGCCGTTCCGCGACTACTTCGCCGCCTGGATGCCGCCGCGAATCACCGACAAGGATTACGTGATCGCCCAGTACGACGGCGCCATCGCCTACATGGACGCGGCGATTCAGGGGATCTTCAACGCTCTGGAGGCGCGCGGGGTCCTGGACGAGACCATCGTGGTGGTAAACGGCGATCACGGCGAGACCCTGTACGACCACGAGTGCTGGTTCGATCACCACGGCCTGTACGACAACGTGCTGCACGTGCCCCTGATCCTGCGCTATCCGCCGGCCGTGCCGCGCGGCGTGCGGGTGGCGGGTTACAACCAGCACCAGGATCTGGTGCCGACGCTGCTGGAACTGGCCGGGCTGCCGTACGATCCGGCGCGCTTCGACGGCGCCAGCCTGCTCCCGCTGGCGCGCGGCGAGGCCGCCAGCCATGCCAGCGAGCTGTACCTGACCGAGTGCACCTGGATGCGCAAGCACGGCTGGCGCACGCCGGAATGGAAGCTGATCGCGGCGCTGGAGCCCGACTTCCACTTCAAGCCGCCGCTGGAGCTGTACCGGCTCACCGACGACCCCGGCGAGCTGCGCAACCTGGCTGAGGAGCTGCCAGACGTGGCGGCATTCCTGCAGGCGCGGATGGAGGGCTGGATCGAGCGGCGCACCCGCGCTACCGGGTTGCCGGCGCCGATTCTGCACCAGGGGGACTGGCACGGCCACGCCGGCGTGGGGCCGTTCAGCTCCGCGCAGCAGGCCTACGACACGCTGCATATCGGCGACCCGGGCGCGGCGCAGCGGCTGCAGGCCGGCGGCAAGTGAGCCGCGCGCAGGCCGCCGCGGCGGCGCGGGGCGCGGCGCGGCGCGCCGGCGAACGGGACGCCGCCGGACGGGGGCAGCCGGGGGCGTACCGGCGATGAAGCGCGTGACCCTGGCCTACGGGCGCACCGGTCTGACCGTCGAGCTGCCCGCGCATGCCGAGGTGCTGCGCCCGCGGGCGGTGGCCGGCGTGGCCGACGAGCGCGCCGCGCTGCAGGCGGCGCTGGCCGACCCGGTGGGCGCGCCGCCGCTGGCGCAGTTGGCCGCCGGCAAGCGCCGCGTGGTGGTGACCCACAGCGACATCACCCGCGCCACGCCCAATGACCGCATCCTGCCGGTGCTGCTGCAGGCCCTGGAGCGGGCCGGCGTGGAGCGCGGCGACATCACCCTGCTCAACGCGCTCGGCACCCACCGCCGCCAGACCGCGGCCGAGCTGCGGAAGCTGCTCGGAGCAGAGGTCGCCGCGCGCTACCGCTGCCTGCAGCACGACGCCTGGGACGACGCCGGCCTGGCGGCGGCCGGCACCACCAGCCGCGGCAACGCCATCCGTCTCAACCGGACGGTGATGGAAGCCGACTTGGTGATCTTTACCGGCTTCATCGAGCCGCACTTCTTTGCCGGCTTCAGCGGCGGGCCGAAGGGCGCGCTGCCGGCCCTGGCCGGCCACGAGAGCGTGCTGACCAACCACGGCTACGCCATGATCGGCGACCCGCGCGCGACCTGGGGCGTTACCGAGGGCAACCCGATCTGGGAGGAGATGCGCGAGGCGGCGCGGTTCATCGAACCGCTGTTCCTGCTCAACGTCACCCTCAACGCCGGCGGCGAGATCAGCGGCGTGTTCGCCGGCGACGTGCTGGAGGCGCACCGCCGCGGCTGCGCCTTCGTGCGCGCGTCGGCCATGGTGCCGGTGGAGGAGCCGTTCGACGCGGTAGTTACCACCAACAGCGGCTACCCGCTGGATCAGAACCTCTACCAGACGGTGAAGGGAATGCAGGCGGCCAAGGGCATCGTGCGCGCCGGCGGCGCCATCCTGCTGGCGGCGGCCTGCGAGGACGGCCTGCCGCGCCACGGCCGCTACGCCGAGTTGCTGGCCGAGACCGGCTCGCCCGAGGCGATCCTGGAGCTGCTACGGCGTCCCGGGTTTGCGGCGCAGGACCAGTGGCAGGTGCAGATCCAGGCGCAGATCCAGCGCCACGCCGAGGTCTACGTATACAGCGACGGCCTCGACGACGCCGAGATCCGCGCCGCGCTGCTCACCCCGACCCGCGACCTCGCGGCCACCCTGGCGGACCTGCGGCCGCAGCGGTTGTGCGTGCTGCCCGAGGGGCCGCTGACCATCGCCTACCTGCGCCAGGAGGCCGATTCGACCGCTGCCGCCAGCTCGCGGTAGCGGCCATAGCCTTCGGTGTAACGCGCGGCGCGCTCCGGGTCAGGTTCGCAGACAGCCTTGAAGCCGGCGCACATCGCCGTCTGGGCCTCCTCCACGCGGGCGTAGTGGCCGGCGGCGGTGGCGGCGAACATGGCCGCGCCGAGGGCGCTGCCCTCCTCGGTGGCGGCCAACTTGATCGGCATGCCGAGGACGTCCGCCGCCACCTGCACCGCGAAGTCGGAACGCTGCGAGATGCCGCCCAGGGCGATGATCTCCTCCACCGCGATGCCGGCGGCGGTGAAGTGCTCGTTGATCGCGCGGCTGCCGTAGGCGGTGGCTTCCACCAGCGAACGGAACAGGGCCGGAGCATCGGCGCCGAGACTGAGCCCGGTGATCGCCGCCTGCAGCCCGGCGTCGGCGTTGGGGCTGCGGCGGCCGTTGAACCAGTCCAGGCTCAGCACGCCCGCCGGATCCACCGGCAGGGCCGCGGCCGCCGCCGCCAGGTCATCGAGCAGCCGCGCCTCCAGCGGCGCCCGCCGGGCCGCCGGCAGGGTGCGCAGCGGCCAGCGCAGCAGGTCGCGGAACCACGCGTAGACGTCGCCGTAGGCTGACTGACCCGCCTCCAGGCCCACCATCCCGGGGATGATGGAGCCGTCCACCTGGCCGCAGATGCCCGGGATCAGGCGGTCGCCCAGCGCGCCGGCGTCGGCCACCACCATGTCGCAGGTGGAGGTGCCCAGGATCTTGGTCAGGGCGCCGGGCCGGATGCCGCCGCCTACCGCGCCCAGGTGGGCGTCGAAGCCGCCGGCCGCCACCGCAATGCCGGCCGGCAGGCCGAGGCGCGCCGCCCATTCGCCGCTCAGCCGGCCGGCGCACTGGTCGGCGGTATGCGAGTCCTCGTACAGCCGCCCGCGCAGCTCCGCCAGCCGCGGGTCCAGGCGGCCCAGGAACTCGGCGCTCGGCAAGCCGCCCCACGACTCGTGCCACATCGCCTTGTGGCCGGCGGCGGCCCGCCCGCGGCGCAGCTCGGCCGGGGCCGCGGCGCCCACCAGCAGACCGGGGATCCAATCGCAGTGCTCGCTCCAGGAGCAGGCCGCGGCGGCCACCGCCGGGTCGGCGCGCAGCACGTGCAGCACCTTCGCCCAGAACCACTCCGGCGAATAGACGCCGCCCTCGAAACGGGTGTAATCGGGGCCGCCCCAGGTCCGCGCCAGCGCATTGATCTCCTCCGCTTCGCGCGCCGCGGTGTGGTCCTTCCACAGCACGAACATCGCGTTGGGGTTGTCGGCGAAGCGGGCGTCGAGGGCCAGCGGGCGCCCGCTCTCGTCCACCGCGCACACCGTCGATCCGGTGGTGGCCACCCCGATTCCGATGATGCCGCCGCGCTGCGCCGCGCTCAGCCCGCCCGCCAGTTGGCGGCAGGCCCGCTCCAGGCTCTCGAGGTAGTCGAGGGGATGCTGTCGGAACCGATTGGCCGCGGCGTTGCAGTAGCGGCCGTCGCTCCAGCGCGGGTAGACCGCCGCGGCGCGCGCCTCCTGGGCTCCGGTGTCCGCGCGCACCAGCACGACGCGCACCGAGTCGGTGCCGAAGTCGATGCCGACGCAGCGCGGCTCAGCCATCACTCAGGCCGGTTTCAGGATTTCTTCCGGCGCAGCGCCACGCTGGTGACGATCGTCGAGGTGACGAGGCTCAGCAACCCGCCGATGCCGATGTCGATCGGAACCAGAATGCCGGGCCAGTTGGCGATGCTGATGTAGGTGGGCACGATGTAGGTGGCATACGCCGCGCAGCCCAACACGAAGCTGTTGTGTACCGCCCGGCTGAGCCGCTGCTCGCGGAGCGCCGGTTCGATTGCCAGATAGCTGTTGCCGAGTCCGATCAGCAGCATGAACACCGCCACGGCGACGATCTCCGGGCCGCCCCACGTGTCCATCGCCTTGCCGAAGCTCCAATCGTTGCCGCTCGCCGCATGGAGGCGCGCGTACATGTTGCGGGCGATCGGGGTGACGTTCCATCCTACGTCGATGACCGCGTAGACGCCGGTTGCGAACAAGAACCTGAGTAGCATGGCGTCCGACTCTACCGCTCATCGAACAAGGTAGCAACACCAGGGCCGCGGGCCGCGGGGCAGGACGGGCAGGCCCTCACAGGAGTCCGCGGAACCAGTCCCTGACGCGCACCTTGTCCGCGCCGCCGCCGAATCCGAGGCAGAACCAGCCGCGGTACCCGGCTGCCCGCAACGCCGCGAACAGCGCCGCGAAGTCGATGTTCCCCTCCCCCGGCACGAGATGAACCTCGTAGTCGCCGCAGTTGTCGTTCAGGCGCACCTGGCCGATGTCGTCGGCTCCGAAGACGTCGAGAAAGCCGCGCCACCCTTCCGGCACCAGGTTGCCGTGCGCCACGTTGAACGCCCACTTGAAGCAGGGCGAGCGAATGGCGTCGAAGAACCAGCGGGTCTCCTCGACGGTGTGCGGCAGGTAGTGCATTTCGGCGTGCTCCGGTTCCCGGTTGTGGTTCTCGAAGAACACGGTGAGATTCTTCCGCTCGGCGAGGTCGGCGAGCCGGCGCAGGCGCTCGATCGCCGCGGCGCGCCGCCGCCCGAGGTCGCCGAAGTGGTAGCCGCCGTGGCCGATGATCCAGCCGCAGCCGAGCCGCTCCGCCAGCTCGAGGTTGGCCGCCAGATAGTCGCTCGCCGCTTCCGCCATGATCGGCACGTACTCCGCGTTGTTGACGGCGGAGGAGGGGTGAATGCCGAGCGCCACGCCGTGCCGCTGGCACAGGTCGCGCACCCTGCGCACCCGAGCGCGGTCGAAGGAGGCGAGGTCGTTGGGCGGCAGGTCCGCCTGAAAGTCGATGTAGCGAAACCCGTTGCGCCCCGCCCAGCCGACCGATTCCTCGAGCGGCTGCGACTGCGGCGCGTCGAACCCGAACCGTTCATCCATCTCATTCATCTGCATCTTCCCGGCGTCCAGCTTATACTATCCTGCCAATGGCTGGGTCCGGCGGGCTTCCACTGCGTATCAAGATGGGCTACGGCGTCGGCGACGTGGGCGGCAACCTGTTCTTCACCATCATGGGATTCTGGCTGCTCAACTTCGTCACCGACACGCTCGGCCTGGCGGCCTCCCTGGCCGGGGTGGCGCTGCTGATCGGGCGCGCCTGGGATGCGGTGACGGACCCGCTGATGGGCACTCTGTCGGACCGTACCGTGTCCCGCTGGGGGCGGCGGCGGCCCTACCTGCTGTTCGGGGCGGCGGCGGTGGTGGCCGGGATGACGCTGGTGTTCCTGGACGTGGGCGGGCGCGGCTGGAGTCAGGGCGCCCTGTTCGTCTGGGTGGTGTTCGCGTTCTGCCTCGTGAACAGCGCCTACACCGTCGTGTTCGTACCCTACGCGGCGCTGACGCCGGAGCTGGCGCGCGGCTTCCAGGAACGCACCAATCTCAACGGCTACCGCATGTCGTGGGCGATCGTCGGCACGCTGCTCGGCGCCGGGGGGTTTTCGGTGGTGGTGGAGCTGGCCGCCGGCGCGGGAGCGGGTTCCGGTTACACGGTCGCCGGGGCGCTGTTCGGGCTGGTCACTGCGCTGGTGGTGCTGATTACCTTCGCCTCGGTGCGCGAGCGCCCGGCGGCGCCGGAGCGCGCGCCGGCGAACCGCGCGCCGGAGGGCAGCGCGTTGGCGGGCTATGCCGCGGCCTTGAAGGTACGGCCGTTTCGCTTGGCGCTGGTTGCCTGGACGCTGTTCATTGCCGGTACCATCGTCGCGACGAGCGCGGTTCCGTTCTACTTCGAGCACGTGTACGGGCGCCCGGAGTTGGCCGCCGGGGGCTCGCTGGTGCTGTTGCTGGCCGCGTTCGCGGCGATTCCCGGCTGGGTGTGGCTGGCCGGGCGGATCGGCAAGCGCACCGCCTATTGCGCCGGCATGGCGCTGTTCGGCGCGGCATTGCTGGCCGCCTACCTGGTGGCGCAGCGTGACCTGACCACCCTGTTCGTTGTGATGGGGGTGGCCGGCGTCGGGCTGGCAGCCAACTACGTGCTGCCCTGGTCGATCATTCCCGACGTGGTGGACTACGACGAGCTGGCCAACGGCCGGCGCCGCGAGGGGGTGCTGTACGGCATGTGGACCTTCCTGCAGAAGCTGGGCCTGGGTCTCGCCGCGCTGATCAGCGGCGCGGTATTGCAGTGGACCGGCTACGTGCCCGAGGCGGCGCAGACCCCGCTGGCGCTGCACGGCATCCGCCTGCTGATCGGGCCGGTCCCGGCGCTGTTCTTCGTGGCCGGCATCCTGGTGCTCGCCCGCTACCCCATCGACCGCGCCGCCCACGCCGAGATACGCGCCCGGCTGGAGGCGGCTTCCCCCCGCGCCGCCGGATCGGCGTAGCGCCCGCCGCGCCCCCGGCGGCCCGATGAACCGGTATGCGCAGAGGATGATTTGACAGCGGACCTCATTCGGTATGGAATACCGCAACCTGGGAGCTGAGGAGTTGTCCACCACCAACGTCGAACGGGGCATTACCGGTATCGAATCGCTCGGAGCGGCGGTCCGCGAACGGGGCGCGTGGTGGCGTTACGTACGCCGGAATCCCGCGCTCTACGTGATGCTCATTCCGGGGTTGCTCAATCTGCTCCTGTTCAAGTACCTGCCGATGTGGGGCATCGTCATCGGCTTCCAGCAGTTTCACCCGGCGCTCGGGGTGTTGGGCAGCAAGTGGGTGGGCTTCAAGCACTACATCGATTTCTTCAACGATCCCTACTTCTTTCGGCTGGTCAGGAACACGCTGCTGCTCGGCCTGTACACCCTGGCGTTCGGCTTTCCCGCGCCCATCGTACTGGCGCTGCTGCTCAACGAGGTGCGCCGCACCGGCTTCAAGCGAGTTACCCAGACGATCTCCTACATGCCCTACTTCATCTCGACGGTGGTCGTCATCGGCCTGCTGCGCGAGCTCACCAGTCCCAACGACGGCATCGTGAACGCCGTCATCGCGGCGTTCGGCGGCGACAAGATCCCCTTCTTCATACGCCCCAGGTGGTTTCCGTTCCTCTACGTCACCTCCGGCATCTGGACTCAGATCGGATTCTCCTCCATCATCTACCTGGCGGCCATCGCCAACATCAATCCGGAGCTGTACGAATCGGCGGTCATGGACGGGGCCAAGCGCTTCGTCCAGGTATGGCACATCACCATTCCCTCCATCCTGCCGGTCATAGTCATCCTCTTCATCCTTGCCGTAGGCGGCATCCTGGCCACCGATTTTCAGAAGATCCTTCTCATGTACAGCCCGTTTACCTATGAGACTGCGGACGTCATATCGACCTACATCTATCGGGTAGGAATCGAGAGCGAGGGCTCCAACTTCAGCTACGCCACCGCGGTCGGCGTGTTTACCGCGCTGATTTCGCTGATCTTTCTGATCATTACCAACCGCTTCGCCAAGTCGCTCAGCGAGTATTCGCTGTGGTGAGCGGAGCGCGCTAGAGGAGCGCCGGCGGCATGTGGGTAGAGCAGCGGGCCACCGCGTTCGACGTGTTCAACTATGCGCTGCTGGTGGTCATGAGCGCCGCCTTCCTCTACCCCGTGGTAATGACCCTGGCGATTTCGTTCAGCGACGCCGACCGGCTCGGCAGCGCCGCCGTGGGCGTCTGGCCCGTCGGGTATTCGCTCGATGCGTATCGCCTGCTCCTGTCCGACGGCAGAATCCTGCGCTACTACCTCAATACCATCAACTACGCCGGCACCGGTACCCTGATCATGTTGATCAGCACCTCCATGATGGCCTATCCGCTGACCTTCAGAGAGCTCCGCGGCGGCAAGCTGGTGGCCATCCTGCTGGTCATTTCGATCTTCTTTTCCGGCGGGCTGGTGCCGTTCTACCTGGTGGTGCTGCGCCTGCGGCTGGTCGATACCATGTGGGCGCTGGTGCTGCCGAACGCGATCTCGGCGTTCAACGTGATGATCTTCCGTACCTTCTTTGCCAACATCCCGTCATCGCTGCGGGAGTCGGCGAGCATCGACGGCGCCGGTCACTTCACCGTGCTGTGGCGCATCATCATCCCGCTTTCGAAGCCGCTGCTGGCAACCTTCGCCCTGTACACCGTAGTGATGTTCTGGAACGACTTCTTTCAGGCGCTGATCTTCCTGCGCGACCAGGACAAGCAGCCGATCCAGTTGTTCCTGAGACGCATCCTGGTGCTGCTCGACTTCCGGGACGTGGAGAACAGCGCCATCCTGCAGGTGGTGCGCAACATCAGCTCGCGGACCGTCAAGGGAGCCGCGGTGATCATCACCATTACCCCCATTCTGTGCGTCTACCCGTTCCTTCAGAAGTACTTCACCAAGGGCATGATGATCGGTGCGATCAAGGCCTGACGAGCACGGCATGGGGGCAAGCTGCAAACAGTCACGATTGGCGCCGTTGGCGCCGCTATCACATTCGTCGAGGAGGACACTATGTCCAAGGACACCTTGTCCATATCCATACTTACTTCAGGGCTGGCGGCGGCAATGCTGCTGGCGGCCGGGGCGCTGTTCGCCACCGGAACCGAGGAGGCCGGCGTCGCCGAGATGGCGCCGGGCGCGGCGCTGCCGTGGACCGGGGCGGAGGTCGTATACAACGGCTTCGGGGCGGATCTCGGAATCCAGGAGGATCCGGAGGCGCCGGTGGTGCAGGAGTATCGCAAGGATACCGGCAACGTGCGGATCGAATGGGACACGGTGCCGTGGAACGACTACGACACCAAGCTGAACCTGTATCTGCAATCGGGCGACATGCCCGACATCGTGTGGGCGCGGGAATCGGTTCCCAAGGCCGCTACCTACGGGCCGGTCGGCATCTTCCTGGATTGGAACGCGTACCGGGAGTACATGCCCAACATGCAAAAGTGGGTGGCCCGGTTCCCGCATCTCAACAACGTGCTGACCGACCAGGGCGAACGCTTCGCGATCAACGACATCACCACGGCCGAGTACATCGGCGAGGGCTACTTCTACAACGCGAACATCCTGGCGCAGGCCGGCATTTCAGGGCCGCCGGAGACGATGGACGAGTGGCTCGCGCAGATGAAGCAGATCAAGGCCGAGCTGCCCGACGTGGACGCGTTCCTCACGCAGTGGGGGCTGGGCTACTTCCTGCACGCCTTCGGGCGGCCGATGAACGCCAAGATCGGCGGCGTCGAGTACGACCAGGAGCTCGGCGAGTGGGTATACGGACCGACCCAGGACCCCAATTACCGCAAGCTGATCGAGTTCATGCACGAGGCCTACGCCGCCGGCGCGTTCAATCTGGACACGATCGGCGAATCGATCACCTCCGACCGCGTCCGCGAGCTGCAGGAGGCGGGCGACTACGCGTTCACCTACATCTACTACGGCCAGACCACCGACCTGTGGAACTATGAGGCGGGCAAGCGGCCGCCGGAGGGGTTCCAGGGGATGAAGCCGCCCAGCTTCGAGGGGAAGACCCACTACTGGATAACCGTCGCGCACGACACCATTCCCTACTGGGGTTACATGGCCAGCGCCAAGGTGAAGAATCCCGAACTGCTGGCGGCCTACGTGGACAACATCATGTCGGAGAAGACCTACGAGCTGTTCGAGTGGGGCATCGAAGGGCAGACCTTCCGGCGCACCGACGACGGCTACGAGTATCTGCCGGAGTTCGCCAATGACTCCGCGGCGCTGCGCGAGCTTGGCGTCGGCAACTTCCACGACCCGCGCTACATCCACTACAACGACTCCGACCTGATCTGGTTCGGCAAGTACTTCACCAAGAAGGACGACGTGGGCCGCGCCGCGGTCGCCGCGGACATCAAGCGGCTGCAGGCCGGCGAGATGATCCCGCTGCTGAACTGGCCGCGGCCGCTGATGACCGGCGAGCAGAACGACGAGATCAGCAAGATCATGACCCCGGTCAACACGTTCGTCGAGGAGGAGCGCATCAAGTTCATCACCGGCGACCGCGACTTGGCGGAGTGGGACGACTTCGTCGCCGAAGTGAACAAGCTGGGCGATATCGACAAGGTGCTGGCCTACTACAACGGAGGCAAGCAGTTTCCGTTGGGCGACCGGCGCTATCCCGCGCTGCCGCCCGACCTGCAATAGAGCGCTTTAGCCGGGCGCGGGCCGGGCGCGGGCTGACCCGCGCCCGGCTGGGCGGACAAACGGGCGGGCAGGGCGGGCGCCGCGCCGCGTGAAAGAGCGCGGCGCGGTGTGGTATAGTGCCGCGTCATGGCAGCAGCAGCTTACGAGATCCGCAATTACGTGGGCGGTGAATGGGCGCCGACCGACGACGCGGCTACCCGACCGGTGATCAATCCCGCTACCGGCGAGGCCCTGGGGGCGGTGCCGCAGTCGCCGGGGGCGGAGGTGGACCGCGCCGTCGCGGCGGCCGCGGCCGCGTACCCGGACTGGCGGCGCACGCCGCCCGGCGACCGCATTCAGTACCTGTTCAAGCTCAAGGCGCTGCTGGAGCGCGCCGCGCAGGAGCTGGGCCGCACCATCACCATCGAGAACGGCAAGATCCTTTCCGAGTCGCTGGGCGAGTTGACCCGCGCCATCGAGAACGTCGAGGTGGCGTGCGGCATTCCCACCTTGATGCAGGGCGACGTGCTGGAAGATGTCTCGCGCGGCATCGACGAGCTGATGATCCGCCAGCCGGTCGGGGTGTGCGCCATTGTCTGCCCGTTCAACTTTCCGGCCATGATCCCGTTCTGGTTCTTCCCCTACGCCCTGGCGTGCGGCAACGTGGTGATCGTCAAGCCGGCTGACCGCACCCCCATCACCCTGCAGGTGGTGGCCCGCCTGGTCGAGGAGACCGGCCTGCCGCCGGGGGTGTTCAACGTCGTCAACGGCGGCGCCGACACGGTGAACGCGCTGCTCGACCACCCCGGCGTGCAGGCGGTGAGCTTCGTCGGCTCCACCGCGGTGGCGGAGCACGTCTACGCCCGCGCCGCGGCGTCCGGCAAGCGGGTGCAGGCGCAGGGCGGCGCCAAGAATCCGATCATCGTGCTGCCCGACGCCGAAATCGACATGGCCGCCCAGATCACCATCGACTCCGCCTACGGCAACGCCGGCCAGCGCTGCCTGGCCGCCTCGCTGGCCATCACCGTGGGCGGCGCCGGTGCGGCCTTCACCGAGGCGCTGGGGGCGGCGGCGGCCAGCCGGGTGGTGGGCGACGGCCTCGACGCGGCGGTGGAGATGGGTCCGGTGATCAGTCAGGCCAGCAAGCAGCGCATCGAGCGGCTGATCGACGCCGGCGAACAGGAGGGCGCGCGGGTCGTGGTGGACGGGCGCGGCGCCACCATTGCCGGGCTGGAGGGAGGATCGTTCGTGCGGCCCACGCTGCTGGCGGACGTGCCCCCCGGCAGCACGGTGGCCACCACCGAGATCTTCGGCCCGGTGTTCGGGCTGATGCAGGTGGACACGGTAGAAGAGGCGATCGCCCTGGTGAACACGGGGCAGTACGGCAACATGGCCTGTCTGTTCACTACCGACGGGCGCGCCGCGCGCCAGTTTCGCCATGCCGCCGAGGTGGGCAACATCGGCATCAACATCGGCGTGGCCGCGCCGATGGCCTACTTCCCGTTCTCCGGCTGGCGGCGCAGCTTCTTCGGCGTGCTGCACGGCCAGGGCAAGCACGCGGTGGAGTTCTTCACCCAGACCAAGGTGGTGGTGGAACGCTGGCCGGCCGACTGGTCGCGCAAGTTCTGAAGCCAGGCCGCGCCGCGCCACGCCGCCGGCTGGTTTACAGTGCTGCGGCGAGCCGCCGGCGGAGCGGGTCGATCCGGTTCAGGAGCCGCTCAGCCCGCTGCACGGCATCGGCGGCCTCGGCCCGCGAGATCGTCTCGAAGTCGCCGTAGTCGACATCGCCGCGCCGCGCCAGCAGCGTCTTGAAGTCCTTGGCGACGGTGACCGGCAGCAGCTTGGTTCTGATGAAACGGAGCCCGAGCGTGGTCATCGCACCGGCGTGCGACTCCGGGTTCACCCCTTCGAGGATCAACAGAGCGCGAACCCCGTTCAGCGCGGCGTAGTAGCTGCGATTCACCGCCGTGTTCAGCCGCTCGTCGGCCAGATTGGCGCGCGCATCGGCAAGCGCGGCGCGCGCCTTCGCGAACCGGACGTCGCTCAGCGCCTGTTTGTCCGGGACGCTCAGGGTCATACGCTGACGCCGTCCCGCACGACGTTCTGATAGAAGGGTGAACCGTAGCGGCGCTCGAGGGCAAACGTGGCCGAGCTCCTGATCACCGGGTCGAACGCAATGCCGCTGCGCAATTCCTCTTCGACGCAACTATCGATTACGGCGCGCTCCACCTCCTGACTGCGCGCTCCTACCACGACGAGCAGGTCGAGGTCGGAATCGCCGCCGTGGTCGCCGCGCACGCGCGATCCGAAGGCGCGGATGTCCTTTACCTCATCCTGCAGGCGCGCTCTGATCGCGGCGCCGACTCTCGCCGCGGCATCCCGTGTGTGTGCGTACACCGCCCTACCCTCGATCAGAATATACCGAACCGGCCAACCCCACCACCACCGGCCGCCATCCCTTACCGAGCGCGGTGTCGGCGCCTTGACGTTCCCGCCGGGCCGGGACTACGGTGCTCAACCGACGATGGCGCACTCCCACTATGCTTGAGAACCTGTCGGTCAAGACATTCAAGTCGCTTGAGGACGTTACCGTTGACCTTGGATTGGTCAACGTCTTCGTCGGGGCCAACGGCAGCGGCAAGAGCAACCTGTTGGAGGCTCTGGGCGTGCTGTCTGAGGCGGCGGACGGCAGAGTGAATGATCAGAACCTGCTGGCTCGCGGCGTTCGCCCCGGTGTTCCGGCACTATACAAATCGGCATTTCCCGCTGGCCCCGGAAAGAAGGTGTCGCCTCATCTTTTCTTCGAAGCATCCAGTGCCCGCGCCAACTACCAGGTCACGTTGCACAATCCTCTGAAAGACCCGTTGCCCGCCTGGAGATTCAAGTCCGAGACTTGGGAAGACTGCAGCGGCAGGTTGGTCGGCCGTTCACCCGCTTCGGGAAAGAAGGCCAATCCCGAACGAGGAATGGCCGCGTTGAGGGCGGTCGAGGTCACGGGCGGAGACGCGCTTGAACTGCTGAAGTTGCTGCAAGGGTACGCCATATTCTCCCCAACGACGCCCGTGATGCGCGGCGTCGCGCCGGAACCGCAGCCGAGACAACCGGTGGGCCTGTCCGGCGGTAATCTTCCGCGGGCGGTCTTGCACCTGCTCAAGCAGCGGGAGCACGATGAACACAGCGAGCGGATTTGTGGTGATCTATTGGGGCTCGTCGACTGGGCTGATGACATTAGTGTTAGTCGGGCGGGAGTCGTGCTTCGGTTCCACGATCGATTCATGCGCAAGGGAGCGAAAGCCCTTTCCGCATATGACGCCTCCGAAGGAGCGCTCTATGCGCTGTTTCTGGCGGTCGTCGCCGGCCATCACGGGAGTCCCGGACTCTGCGCAGTTGACAATGCAGATCATGGATTGAATCCGAGATTGGCCCGGTCATTGATCGAGCATCTCTGTACGTGGTATCTAAAAGCTCGCGAACCGCGTCAGATTCTGTTGACTACGCACAACCCACTCGTACTGGATGGTCTACCTTTGCAGGATGACCGTGTGCGTCTGTTTACGGTATCGCGGACCAGCACAGGGCGCACATCCGTGCGGCGTGTCGCGATCGGTGATCTCCGACGCAAGGCCGAGCAGGGCTGGACCTTGTCGCGCTTGTGGGTGATGGGACATCTCGGCGGCGTTCCGAATGTCTGATACGGTACGTGTCGCTGCCGCCGTCGAGGGGCCGACCGATGAAGTCGCGCTGAAAGCGGCCCTCAAGAGCCTGTTGACGAACATCGAATTCGAGTTCCAGACCCTGCAGCCAGAGGGCTCAGCGGCATTTGGCTCTTCGCCAAGCCGAACAGGAACCGGATGGGGCGGGGTCTATCGCTGGTGCCGTCAATCAGCCGAAGAAGGCGGCGGTTCGGTTTCCGGCTCGTCGGTGCTGTTCAATTCATGACCTCTTGATCATTCAGGTAGACGCCGATGTAGCGGGCAAGACCTATTCCAGTGCGAGTATTCGAGACGCTCCAAGTCAAGATCTTCCCTGTAGCCAGCCATGTCCGCCAGCGAGTGGAACGACAAATGCATTGCGAACGGTTATCCTCGGCTGGCTTGGCGAACGTCAATGCCCGTGTCGAGTCGTCCTGTGCACGCCGTCGAAGAATATGGAGGCATGGGTGATTGCCGCAGTCTGGCCGACCAATCCGATGATTACGCGCGGTAATTGGGAGTGTCATCCGAATCCGGAAGGCCAGCTCGGGAATCTGCCCAGGAACCGGAGGTTCCGGAAACACGCGCGCGACTATCGGGCCAAGCAGAACCAGCTGACCGAGGGCTGGCAGAACGTGTCGGATACGCTCACGGAAGCCACACGATTTCAACGTGAACTTCTTGCCGCCTGTTCCATAGCAAGCTCGTCGGCTATCGAGTAACATGGAGTGACGCGCAGCTCACCAGTGAGGAGTACTGACATAAGGCCGCGCTTGACGATCCGCGCCTGGTCGATGACCGCCCGGGTCTTCTCGATAGCGTCGTCCATCCCCGAAAGGACTGCGGCAATCTTACGCTGCTCGGGGAGCGGCGGCAAGAACAACGGATACGCCCTTACGTCATGGGCCGTGACAGCCGGATAATTGCTTCCACTCATGCGTGGCTTCAGGTACTCAACGAAGCCGCTTGACAGAATCTGCTGGTAGAGAAAGCGACCATCCACCCCGTCTCCTGGTCGGACCACTGCATAACCTGTCGACACGACGAGGTTATCGAGCGCCTGCCGGACACGAGCGAAATTGCGCAGGTACGGTCTTACGGTTGACACGAGAATGTCGCCTTCGCGTACCACCCTCCTGGCGCGGCTCGGCGCGTCCTCGAAACGCAATGTCCGAGTGTCGCCGATGACCCCCGGCTGCTCGATAGCTGAGATGTCAAGATACTCCAGCAAGTAATCGGGATCGGTCCTGCTCCCAAGCTGCTCCGGGTTCACCTGCGCAAGACTGCCGAGGGTTGAGGCCCTCCAAGTGTCCCGCTCTTCCTCGAGCAGTACTTGCAGCAGACCGCGCTTGACGATCCGCGCCTGGTCGATGACCGCCTGCGTCTTCTCGATGGCGTTGTCCACCGAAGAAAGGATCGCCGCAATCTTGCGCTGTTCAGGAAGCGGTGGTAACTCGACTTCGAAGTCGTCAAAGACGCTTGCCGGTACGCGTTGTCGCCCCGATGTACCCGTCATCTGCGAGATGGCGAATGACCGAAAGGCTGGATTCTTCGCCAAGTAGTACACATATGCGGGCAAGGTGAGTTCGGGACGCGGGCCGAGAACAATGAACTCCGTCGATCCCGTAGCCACCTCTCCGGTGGAAAGGCAGCCAACAAGCCCGGTCTTTCCGTTCTCGGTACAAGGAGTTATTCGCGCAAACAGGGTATCTCCGTTTACGAAGCGCGAGCCACCGGGTCCAACGGGTTTGACGCGCCGCGGATGGACCCGACGAGTCTCGGCGGGCAGCGCAGCCATGTCAACGAACGGGGTAAGAGTCCCCTTTGCGACAGTACGCCGCGGGTTTATTTCAACAGCCTCGGAGAACGGCAATCTCTGCCAGTCTCCCGGAATCAGGGTGTCCATCAGGATCGAATGAGATTGAAGGTAACGCGCACGAACTTGTTGATCTCGTCCTGCATGAGGGTTGGCTCGGTCTCATTGAACGCCCGCATCTCCCGCCGCATGGTCAGCCATCCGCGTCCTCGTTGTTCCATGTAGCCCATCGCAGCCATGAAATAGGCCATGGAGTCGTTCCGCGAACGAGGATTGGCGCCGGCCATGACCCGCTCGACGGTCATATGGTTCGGCAGCGCTCCGGGACTGGTTACGTCGACGCGGCCGTCGAATAATTCGAGGAGCACCTTGGACCCGGTTATGGCGTAATCGCGATGTGTCACGGCGTTCACGAGCGCCTCCCGAATCGCTGCCCGCGGCAGCAGAAAACGGTCTTCTCGACTCAGTTTTCGGTATGACTCGAACCGGCCAAGCCCCAGGAACCAGCCGACCGACCGCTCAACCTGATCGTCTAGCCGGCCGGCGGCCTCCGAGACCTGCAGCACCTCCGAGGCGCGATCGTCCCCCGCATAGGCGACGCACTCGATCCGGAAGTTGCGGGTCTGCGGGTAGCGCTGAGGATCCTTGCCAAAGGAGAGGACGCCGTAGAGGGTCGCCCGTAACTCGCCGTCGATCTCGGTAAGCACCCCCCGGTTGCGCAGGTCGTCCTGACTGTCCGGCTGCGGCTCGTCGTCGATGTCGAATCCCTGACGGTCCAGATACGAGAGGAAGGACCGCAAGTCGATGTGTTGGACGGTCGCGTCCTGGATCGCGCGCTCCTCGGTGAGGATGTACCCAAACGCGTAGTAGAGTTCCTGCAGCTCCGTGGGAGGGGGCTCTACGCTGTTGCGATCGTGGCGTATCCACACCCGGCCGTCGTACCCCAGCGGTTCAAATCCCCGCTGACGAGGGATCTGAAGCCAATGCACCCAGCCCCGCTGGTCCTCATGGCGGCCGGTGCGTGCGGAGACAGGAGTGCTGCACCCGGTCCGGAGGAACGACGTCAGGCGTTCCTGAACCTGCTCGGCATTCTCCTTGACACCAACTATTTCCCGTTCATTGGTCACGCCCACAACGACGAGTCCGCCCTCGGTATTGGCGAACGCGCATGTCGCCTTACCAATGGCCGACAGGTCGAGCCGGCGCTTGAACTCGGTATGGCGATCTTCACCTGCCTCGATCCGTTGCAGGACTTCCAGCCATTCCATCGCGGGTTCCGAATCTAATCAGACTGCTGCACGTCGTCTAACGGTCAGGCGCAACGCTGTCCCGAACGGAGCGGCCCCACGGATGAAGTCACAGCAACGCTGTCATGGTCGTCCGAGCCGCGGGTGGGCGAGCGGCTCAATCGTAGGCTCCTGGAGGATGGTCGCCCAGCAGGCGGCGCTGGCGTTCCGTGGTGACCGCCAGGATTTCGGGATCGAACCGGAACCGATGCAGGTACGGCGGGAACCGCTGCGCGATCCAGCGTTGCGCGTAGTGCACCTGCAGCAGGTAGCGCACGCGGTCGCTGCGGTTGGCGGTGCCGCGGTGCCACACCTCGCTGCGGAAGATCACCACGTCCCCCGCGCCGCACAGGATGCTCTGCTCCTCGCGGCCGTTCCAGGTGGTGTCGCCGCCGGGCGCGCGGCCGGCGCGATGGCTGCCCGGCACGAAGCGCGTCGGACCGAGCGCCTCGGTGAGGTCGTCCAGGTAGAAGTGAGCGGTGGAGATGTACACCGGGATGCGCACCCGCGGGTCGGCCATCACGTCTGCGGGCAGGGTGAGCGGCTGCCAGTCGGCGTGCAGTTGCTGGTCCGGGCGCCCCGGTCCGGTCATCCACGCGGTCATGCCGATCACGTGGCAGTTCGCCCCGTGCAGCGCCTCGGCAATCTCGATGACGCCGGGGTAGTCCAGGAAGCGCACGAAATAGGGGTCGCGATTGAAGGCGTTGTTGATGTGCCGGTTGATGAAGCCGTCGCGGTCCGGCTGGAGGCCGCGGTCGAAGCTGTCGGGGTTCGGTTGCAAACGGTCCATGTGCGCCCGCAGCTCCGCGGTCCGCCCGGCATCGAGCGCCGCCGGAAGGTAGACGTATCCGTCCTCCTCCAGCGCGCGCACCTGAGCGGGCAGATCGGGCTGCGCGACGAGGGGCAGCGCTTCCGCCATGACAGGGCTCATTCAACGACATTTTCCGACAATGGTCCAGCCGCCCGGCCGCTCCGATCAGTTCGGCGGAGCGGATGCACGGGTCCGAGCAGCCTCCGCAGGCCGGTGGCCGATTCCATCGACCGCAATTTGAAGCGGCGGCGGGCCGCGCGCTGTTGATTACACCCGAGGGCGTCCCAACCGGAAGGCCGGAACCTGCGCTGGTAGGCGCACTGCGGTGGATCGCATGCGACTGCGCGCCGGGATGCGCGCGCTTGCGCCTGGTGACACCCGACCGCTTGAGCGGTAGGATTGGGGCCAGGAGAAATGGAGGGCGCCCGTGGAGGGGTACGTGAGTAACGAGTTGATAGGGATCATCGGAGCGGCGATCACTGTCGCCGCTGTCTTTCTCGCCACGATGCGCGGGATTCGCGGCGACATGCGCGAGATACGCGGGGAGGTGCGCGCCGTACGTACCGAAATGAAGAATAGCCTTGAACGTGAGGTCAACGGGCTAAGGGACGAAATCAAGGAGGGCGAAAGCAGACTCCACGACGGAATGAACGACAGCGCCAGCAGTCTCAGAAATGAAATGAGCGACAGCGCCGGCAAGCTCAGAGAAGAAATGAACGCCGGGTTCAAGGAAATCACCGCACGGCTCGTCAATGTCGGAGATCGGCTGTCGAAGGTAGAGGGGATCATCGAGGGGATGTTCTGGAGCGCCCGCAACCAGCCGCCGGACAAGCCGCGAGCGGGAGCCGCGTAGCGTTCGTCACATGAACGTCAACGCCAGCATCATCGACCATCGGGTGACCGGATTGATCGAAAGTCATCCCGAATGGTTCGCCGACAGCGCCGATCTCAACCGGCGGAAGTCTACCTCTTTTGTACTGCTATGCATGTCGAGCTATCTCGGGATTGCGCCCGAGGAAAGTGTCGAGCTGCTCACCGAAGGAGGAAATGATGGCGGCGTGGACGGCCTTCAGATCAGCGACGTCGAGGATGATGCGTTCCTGGTCACCCTGTTCCAGGGGAAATACAAAGTAAAGGATCTGAGTGGCACAGCCAACTTCCCGGAAAACAGCGTGCGGCTGGCGCTGGATACCGTTCAGGTGCTCCTCGATCCCTATCGCGCGATAGAACTGAACGAAAGGATCAAGCCAAAGATTGCAGAAATTCATTCTTTGATCCGCGACGGGTATATTCCGAGCGTGCGCTTCGTGCTGTGCAACAACGGCGCCAGGTGGACCACCGGAGCCGATCGTTGGGTTGCTGCGGCGGAACGGGATTACGGTGACAAAGTACGGATCGTTCATTACAATCACGACTCGATCGTCAGCATCCTGCAGCGGCCCGGGAGGGTCGATGCCGTACTCACTCTGAGCGGCGAGGCGATCGTAGAGGACATGAATTATCAGCGCGTATTGATCGGGCGCGCCGCCGTTCAAGAGATCGGCCGGCTATTCGAACAACACGGCGACCAGATCCTGGAGCGTAACGTCCGCCGCTACCTGGGCCTGCGCAGCAACCGCGTGAATGCGGCAATTCACGACACGCTCTGCGATCCCGGCAAGTCCGACAAATTCTACTTCTACAACAACGGGATCACGATGGTCTGCGACAAGTTCGATTACAACGCCTTTCAGAAGTCTGACTATCAGGTAAGGATCCGCAACTTGCAGGTAATCAATGGCGCTCAGACCTGTATGACGATTCAGCGAACCCTGAACGGCGGGCGCGCCGATGCGTTGGCCGAGTCGGCCTATGTCCTGATACGGGTGTATCAGCTTTCCGGGGACGACCGCGAGTTCGTTCAAGACGTCACCCACGCTACCAACAGCCAGAACCCGGTCAGCCTGCGCGACCTCCGATCCAACGACGAGCTGCAGCGCCGGCTGGAGCTCGGAATCGCGCAGTTGGGTCATACCTACCAGCGCCACCGGGCAGCGGGCAACGGCGCCGCGAACCTGGTCACCAGCGCCACCGTAGCGGAGGCGGTGCTGGCGATCTGGCGCGCCCGCCCGCATCAGGCCAGGTTCCTTCGCAAGGAACACTTCGGCAAGCTCTACGACGACATCTTTCGCGATCTCAACGCCTCTCAGGCGCTGCTTGCGGTTGCCATCTTCCGAGCCGTAGAGGATGCAAGACGACACCCGAAGATGCCGCATGCGCCGGACTTCCTGCCGTATGCGTCGCACCACATTGCTCTGTTGATCGGGCGCGCGCTTCTGCACGACCGGAACGTCACCGTGGAGCAGGTGTCGCACCGAAACCATGACGCCCTCGCTGCCGCATTCAGGGAGGCTCAGGCGCGCTACTACCGCAATGCGGTCGACGGCGTGGGGCAGGCGCTGCGGTACTGCTACGGCGGCCGGGAAGTGTCGCCGCAACAGTTGGCGGCTACCTTCAGGCGCGGCGATCTGTTGGAGATACTGAGCCCTTAGCCCCAGTTGTTCACGGGCGTTCCCCAGCTCGCGATCCGGGATGCAGGATGCGCCCCGCCTTGGCTTGGCCTGCCTGCCGCCTGCCCGCCCCCGCCGCCCCCGCCCGCCAAAGGGCGGCTTGCCGGATGACGGCGCCCGTGGCTACACTGCTCAGCGCCATGGCGTCACCCAGCTCCCACAACGGCTCGCCGTCGCGCAGCGAGGGACCACTCGATCTGCCGATTCGGCCGCGCCGCAACCGCCGCAGCGCGGGCCTGCGCGCACTGGTGCGGGAGAGTCAGGTCACCCCGGCCGACCTGATTCTCCCGCTGTTCGTGGTGGAGGGCTCCGACCTGGAGGAGCCGGTGGCTGCGATGCCCGACACCAGCCGCCTGAGCCCGGATCGGGTCGTCGCACGGGCGCGCGCGGCCCATGCCCTCGGCATCCCCGCGGTAGCGCTGTTCCCGGTGATCGACGACTCGCTCAAGGACAGCCGCGCCAGCGAGTCTGCCAACCCCGACGGTCTGCTGCAGCGCACGGTGGGCGATCTCAAGGAGGCGCTGCCGGACCTGCTGGTCATTACCGACGTGGCCATGGATCCCTACTCCAGCGACGGCCACGACGGCTTGGTGGTGGACGGCAAGATCGTCAACGACGCCAGCATCGACATCTTGTGCGACATGGCGGTAGCGCAGGCGCAGGCGGGCGCCGATCTGGTGGCGCCGTCCGACATGATGGATGGGCGGGTGGGATACATCCGGGACGCCCTGGATGACGCCGCGTTCACCGAAGTGGGCATCCTCGCCTACAGCGCCAAGTACGCTTCGGCGTTCTACGGCCCGTTCCGCGACGCCCTCGATTCGGCGCCCAAGCACGGCGACAAGAAGAGCTACCAGATGGACCCCGCCAATCGCCGCGAGGCCCTGCGCGAGGTCCTGCTGGACCTGGACGAGGGGGCGGATATGGTGATGGTGAAGCCGGCGCTGCCCTACCTGGACGTCCTGGCGGCGGTGAAGGCGGAATCGACCGTACCGGTGGCCGCATATCAGGTGAGCGGCGAATACGCCATGATCAAGGCCGCGGCGGCGAATGGCTGGCTTGACGAGAGCGCCGCCATGCTGGAGACGGTGACCGCCATCAAGCGCGCCGGCGCGGACATGATCCTGACCTACTTCGCGCTGGCCGCGGCGCGCGCGGCCGGCGGCTGAGGCAACGTCCGGCGCTCCTTCAGTCTGCCCGGATTACCCCGATGGTGAGCAGCAGGTTGGCATAGATGCGCTGCTCGCCGGTGGCGACCGCCAGCGCGACGTCCGGCCCGCGGCCCGCCTCGTAGAACGCGAACCGCTCCAGTCGTTGCAGCGGCCCGGTAAAGCCGTGAGCCGCGAGCAGCGCCCGGAACTCCGCCCAGATCGGCGGATCTGCGGGCATGGCGTAGGGGCCGTCCTTGGCGGCGGCCATCACCGCCGCGGCCTCCACCGGAATGGCGGGCGCCAGCGCGGCCAGCACGTCGGTGGCGCTGACGATGCCGGGAGCCAGATTGAGGCACACCAGCTCGGCGTTGGCGCCCAGGGTGGTACGGAACGGGTAGTTGCCGTCGGCGATCAGCACCTGCGAGCCGTGCCCGGCGCGGCCCAGCGCGCGCAGGATGTCAGGATGGATCAGCGGAAGGTCAAGCATGACGGCCGCCAGTGTGCGGAGTATCCTGGGCGCCGGGCAAGGACGCTCGCGCTCGCTCCGCTCGCTCAGCGGCCGCCCACTCCGGGCGGAGGCGCCAGCCCGACGCGCGCCAACGCATGCGCGACGCCGCCGGCGGCGTTGCCGGCGGTGACGAAGTGGGCCGCGGCGCGGACCTCGGCGGTGGCGTTGGCCATGGCCACCGCGGTGCCGGCGTAGCGCAGCATGTCCAGGTCGTTGGCATTGTCGCCGATCGCCATTACCTCCTGCGGCGTCAGCCCCAGCCGTTCGGTCAGGCGCCGCAGCGCGCCGCCCTTGGCGCCGCCCGGCGCCACCACCTCGAACAGATCGGCGGGCGGGACCGGAGCCGGGCCCCACCAGCTTTGCACCAGCCCATGCAGCGGCGCCACCGCGGCCGCGGCGGCGAGCACGGCGCGGCGCGGCCCGAAGCCGACGATCCCCAGCACCCCGCGCCTCCGTGCCACCGCCACGTCGTCCACCAGTTCCAGGATCGCGCTCTTGGTGCGCAGGTATTCCTGCGTGTACGGGGAGTCGCGGGCCGCGGGTTCCAGGACCAGTGTTATTTCGGGGCCGGCGTCCGCGGCGCCGGCGTACAGCATTGGGTGGAGTCCGCCGGCCCGGACCCGCGGCAGGGCGGCCGCGACCGCGCGCGGCGGCAGGGGCACGCGCCACAGCTCGGCTCCGCCGGGGTCAAGCACCAGCGCGCCGTTGTGCAGCGCGGCGTAGGCCGGCACCGGCAGCTCCTCCAATATCGGGCGCGCGCTGTGCAGCCCGCGCCCGGTGGCTACCAGCAACGCGGCTCCCGCCGCCGCCGCGCGGCGCAGCGCGCCGCCGTCGCCGGCGCTGATCCGCTTGTCCGGCCCCAGCAGGGTGCCGTCGAGGTCTACGGCCAGGAGCCGCGGCCGCCGGTCAGGGTTCTCCATTCGCGGGCGCAATGTACCGCCGCACCAAGGTCTGCTCCACCATCCGCCGCGCGCTGCCCGCGCTGCCCCGAGCTGCCGGCGAACTTGCCGGCGGTTCGCGCCGCCCCGTAGAATGGCGCCGCCATGGCGAATTCGCATGAAGCGGCGCACGGCGGGAGCCTGCCGCAGGTTGGCGGGCGGTTGGAGTGGTATGGCGCGGTCCTGGCCGGCGGGTTGGTGCCGCTGTTCTATCACGGCGATCCCGCGGTGGCGTGCGCGGTGGCCGAAGCGCTGGTGGAGGGTGGTGCGCGGGCGGTGGAGTTCACCAATCGCGGCCCCGGGGCCTTGCGCGTGTTTCAGGAACTGGCCGAGCGACCGTCCCTGCAAGACGCTGCCAGTCTCGGTGTCGGCTCGGTGATCGACGCGCCAACCGCGGCGCTGTTCATCGCCGCGGGCGCCCGCTTCGTGGTGAGCCCGAGCTTCAACGCCGAGGTGGCGCGGCTCTGCAACCGCCGCAAGATTCCCTACCTGCCCGGCTGCGCCACGCCAACGGAAATCTCCACCGCCGAGGAGTGGGGCGCCGAGATCGTCAAGGTGTTTCCCGGCAAGGTGGGCGGCCCGGCGTTCATCAAGGACGTGCTCGCCCCCATGCCGTGGTCGCGACTCATGCCCACCGGCGGCGTCCGGTTGAGCGCGGCGAACCTGCGGGAGTGGTTCGCGGCCGGCGCCTGCTGCGTGGGAATGGGCAGTGACCTGGTGCGCGCCGACCTGGTGGCGGCTGGCGACTACCCGGCCATCAGCGCCAACGTCCGCACCGCGCTACGACTCATCAAGGACGCCCGCGGCCAGGTTCCGAGTCAGGCCGGCGGGAGGGGGCGGCGGCCGGCGTAGCCGTCGGCGATGCGGTGATAGTAGCGCAGCTCCGGCTCGTCGCTGCGCCAGCACAGGAACACTACCTCGTCGTCGATCAGCGCCGGGAAGTCGACCAGCCCGATCCGGAAGTTCCAGTCCTTGTAGTAGCAGCCCATCCCGGTCAGCTCGGCGAGCAGATCGCGAAGCTGCTCCTGCAGCTCCTCGATAGCCGGCGCCGCGGCGCGCCCCGAGAGTACCTCCCGCGCCTGCTCGCCGAGGGCGAGGATGTCGCGCACGATGGCGCGCACCAGCGGCAGCGTGCGCTGCGCCTCGGTAACGGTGAACAGGCGCGGAAAGTCGTACTCGGGTGCGGTGGCCATTACTTGTAGGGATCCGCGGCATCCCGGAGACCGTCACCGAGGAAGTTGTAGCAAAGCACGGTAATCACCACGAACATGGCCGGGATCAACAGCCACGGATTCAGCGCTACCGTTCTGATATTCTGCGCCTGTTGAAGGAGAACCCCCCAACTTACCGCCGGCGGCCTGAGCCCGACGCCGATGAAACTCAGCGCTGTCTCGCCAAGGATCATGTACGGGACTGCCAAGGTGAGGTGAACGATCAGGTAACTCATGAATCCCGGAAGCAGGTGCGCGCCGATGATGCGCATCTCTCCCACGTTGGATATCTTTGCCGAGAGAACATAGTCCTCCTCGCGGAGCTGCAGCATCTTGCCGCGCACCACCCGCGCCAGTCCGGTCCATCCGAATATCGACAGAATCACGGTAATCATGAAGTAGATGCGAACCGGCGGCCAGGCCGCGGGAACGGCGGCGGCCAACGCCATCCAGAGCGGGAGCGTCGGAATGGAGCCAAAGAACTCGATGATCCTCTGAATGAGCATATCGGCCGCGCCGCCGAAATAGCCGGATATGCCGCCGAGCAAGCAACCGAATACGAAGCTTGCCAGTACGCCCACCAGGCCGATGGTCAACGATATTCGAGCGCCGTAGAGCGTCCGGGAGAACATGTCCCGGCCGAGGTCGTCGGTGCCAAAGAGAAACAGCGTACCGGGCGCGTCCACGCCCATGAAGTGGATCGCCGTCGCAAAGACACCAAGCAGTCTGTACTCGGCGCCGCGTACAAAGAAGCGTATCGGGAACATCGTCTCCTTGTCTGCGACGTAGATGCGGCGCAACGTCTCCGGGTTTCGCCCAACGTCAAGACCATACACGAACGGACGGGAGAGCCGACCCTCATGAAAGATGCGGATCCTCTGTGTTGGCGCCAGAATGTACTCGTTGTTGCGATCAAAAATTTCGTAGGTTGAGAAGAAACCCGGTGCGATGGCTCCGGCCACGTACAATACGATCAGGACGACGCCGCCAATTATCGCGAGTCTGTGTTTGAACAGATTCCGCCTCATCAGCACCCAACTGGAGGCGGTGTAGTAGGCTTCTTCGGCGTCTGTTGCGCGCGCTGCGAAAGTGCGCGTTTCCGACCGCATTATCGCGCCAGTGACTGCTTCTCGAATCGTATCCGAGGATCCACGACAACCAGTAGCATATCGGAGATGAGATTGCCAATTATACCCAGCGCGCTGAGAAGCATGAGCATACTTCCGGCCAGGAACATGTCCTGTGCCTGAAGCGCGCGCAGCAGAAGTGGTCCGATCGTAGGAAGGCTGATGACGATCGAGGTCAGCGTAGCTCCGGATATGATGGCGGGAAGTAACCCGCCGATGGTGCTGATCACGGGGTTTATTGCGATCCGAATCGGATATTTCATAAGCAGCGACCGCTCGTTCAGGCCCTTGGAGCGGGCGGTAATCACATACTGCTTCTTGAGCTCATCGAGCAGACATCCCCTCATTACTCTAATGGTCCAGGCGGTGCCGGCCGTGCCGATCACTATCAGTGGAATAGGAAGGTGCTTGAGCAGATCCACGAACTTCGCCAGGCTCCAGGGCGCCGCCGAGTATTCCGGTGAGAAGAGTCCTCCGACGCTCCACCCGGTGTATTTGTACAGTAGAAACATGAGGACGAGCGCGAGCAGGAAATTGGGAGTTGCCAAGCCGGCAAACCCGAGAACGGTAAACGTGTAGTCACCAAAGGAGTACTGATGCGTTGCCGAGTAGATGCCGATTGGTATCGCAATCAGATAGGTGAGCAGGAGCGTGGCGAGGGAAATGGTCACGGTGAGCGCCAGCCGCTCGCGGATCAACTCGGTAACCGGTTGGTTCCACTGGAAGGAACGTCCCATGTCACCGCGCAACAGATTTCCCAGCCACTTGAGATACTGCACGAATAGCGGCTGATCCAACCCGTAGTGCTTCTCAAGGGTGCGCATTTCCTGCTCGCTGACCACGGTGCCTCGGGAGTTCATGTTTTCGATCAGCATGCTCAGGAAGTCGCCGGGCGGGAGCTGTATGATAATGAACGAGACCGCCGACAGGATCACGAGGACGACGATCATGTAGAGGACTCGGCGTATGAGGTAGTTCAGCACCGCTCTGACGGATGCGCCCGCGGGGTCGCGGTGCTACTTGAAGTACAATCCTTCAGCGAAGTAGTTCAGATCACCGAGCCAACCCATCCACGGCGGAAACTCCGTCGGTACGTTTCCGAGGCTATTCTTGGCGATCAGCGGCTGCGGCGCCATGCCGACGGTGCCGATTCCGACCAGATACTTCGCATGCCAATCGTGAACCCGCTGCCGCAGCTCGTTATACTCTGCCGAACCCAGCATGTACTTCTGCGAGTCGCGGTCCCAGTCCTCGAGCTCCATCACCCAGTCGGGCGGTTCCTCGCCCGGAAGCTGCCCGCCTTCAAAATCGTCCAGGGTGGCGGTGCCGGCTTCAACGTCATATTTGGCGTTCAACCACTTTCTCCATTCTCCGGCCCAGGAAATATCATTCTGCCGCTTGCTCACGCCGTAATATGGCTCGGTGAAGGCGAATATCTCGGTGGCGAAGTACAACGGGCTCACGATGATCCCGTGCTCGGGCAGCGCCCGGCGCTGACTGAACAGCGCGTTCTCCTGGAACTTGATGGTAACTTCAAGGTCCAGCGCCTTCCAGTACTCTTCCACCAGCTCAAACAGCTTGGCTGAAATAGTGCCGCCGACTCGCACGCTGGTTTCGATCAGCAAGCTGACCGGTTTGCCGTCCGGGCGCAGGCGTATGCCGTTCCTGTCGCGCTCGGCAAGACCCATCTCATCGAGGAGCGCGTTCGCCCTGTCCGGATCGTACTCAGCAAACGCCTCGCCCCATTCCGGCTTGTAGTAACTGACCGTAGGCAGGACCGTCGCCTGCCGGGGGACCGCCCGACCGGAATAGACCACTTCGTTGATCTCCTCGCGGTTTATGGCGAGAGACAGCGCCTGACGAAATCTGACGTCGTTATTTATCGCCCGCTCAACCGGATCGGAGTGATTCATGTTGATTCCGAAGTTCGCCTCGGTGCCGTGAAATCCGGGAAGCAGAATGACGCGGTAGTCTCCCTGCCGCTCGTTCTCCTTGTAGAGGGTAAAGTTGTCAAAGGAAGTATTCATCCAGGCAAAGTCGGCCTCGCCAGTCACGATCTTGATGTCATACAGTTCCTTGTCGATGATATTGTTGTTGATCCGATCGATGTATGGAAGTTGGTTGCCTTCGGCGTCTACCTTCCAATAGTATGGATTCCGTTCGAAAATCTTGACGGTGGTATCCATCTTGACAAACATCCAGGGCTGGAGGGTCGGCTTCTCGACATCGCTCATCGGTGCCCACCAGTAGTGACTGTGCATCAATTTGGACCAGTCTTCGAATCCGGCTTCCTTGGCCAAGGCATTGGCATCGGGGTTGTACTTGATGTGATACTTTTCGAGAAAATGCTTCGGGTGATAGCCTTGCCATTCACTGGAGAACCACTGGCCCATCTCATAGTACATGACCGGAGAGGGTTCGTCCGCCTCATAGACAACGGTATGGTCGTCCAGCTTTCTTATTCGTTTCACGTAGTTGGAACCACCCCAGGTCGTGACGTTCTCATCCCAATGCATGTCTTCATACATGAACAGGATGTCGTCCGCGCTGAACGGGGCGCCGTCGGACCATTTTGTGCCTCGGCGAAGCGTCACGGTGATACTTGTCATGTCGGAGCTAAAGTCCACTGACCGAGCCAGGTTACCCACTATGGTCCTGTTGTCGTCGGCAAAGTTACCCAGGTAGCCGCCGCGCTCCGGCTCATCGCCGAGGTCGTGCCAGGGATTCGCATCCATGGAAAAGGAGTTCAGCGTACCGCCGTACTTTCCGACGCCCTCGAGCGGCTTGAGGACGGCGGGTACTTCCGGAAGCCGTTCGTCAACTGGCGGAAGTTCGCCCCTGGCCACCAGTTCGGCCAGCATCGGAGCCTCCTGGTATATCGAATCCGACACCATCGTCGTTGAGGCGGCAGTGTCCTCCTCGTCGGTGGTGCCGCCGGCAATGGCGGGCGCCGCGGCGAAGCAAGTCAGGATACCGGCGAGGAGTGTGATCCGTTTCATGGTGGCTCCCTGGTTCGAGCGAGTGCGCTCGTGTGGCTGCCAAGAATCGTAGCCTGAGGACTCCCGTCTGTCAACGCAGATCAACGCACGCACGCGGGTCGGTCGGTCGCGCCCCGGTAGGCAGCGACGGCCCCGGCTGCCATTATGGTCCTGAGATTCCCTGAGATGATGATTCTCGACTGGACCAAGGCCGCGGACCGGGACCGCCTGCAGCAGGTGATCGATCGCTATGCGGCGCGTTCGTGGGCGGGCGGCGAGCCGGCGGCCGCAATGGCGCGGTTCCTGGACGACCTGCGGCAGCGCGGCGACGGCGCCGTGGTCGACTACCTGCGGCGGCACACCCGCGCCGACTACTCCGCGCAGGCCATTCGGGTGGCTCCCGACACCATCGCCGCCGCCGGCGCGGCCCTCGACCCGGCGGTAGCGGCCGCCCTCCGCCGCGCCGCGGACAACGTGCGCGCCTATCAGACCCACGTCATGCCGGTCGACCCGCCGCCGTTGCACCGGCATGGCGCCGAGCTGGGGCTCCGTCACACGCCGGTACCCAGCGCCGGGCTGTCGGTGCCGGGCGGCGCCGGCGCCTATCCCTCCACCCTGCTGATGCTGGCGGTCCCGGCCCAGGTCGCCGGCGTGCCGCGGCTGGCGGTCGCCACGCCGCCGCGCGCCGCCGGCGCCGAGGTCGAGATCGATGCCACGGTGCTGGGGCTGTGTCACCTGCTCGGTATCGACACGGTATACCGCATTGGCGGGTTCGCCTTGGCGGCGCTGGCGGTCGGCACCGAGCGGATCGCCCCGGTGGAGATGCTCGCCGGACCGAGCAACATCTATGGCCAGGAGGCGAAGCGGCAGCTCTTCGGCCTGGTGGGAGTGGACGGCCTCTACGGGCCGAGTGAGATCGTCGTGCTGGCGGATGACTCGGCACACCCCGCCTGGGTCGCCGCCGACCTGTTGGCGCAGGCCGAGCATGACCCCGGCACCGCCATCCTGGTGGCGGTCGAGCGGGGCGTGGTGGAGACGGTGGCCGCGGCGCTGCAGGAGCTGCTGGCCGGGCGCGCCCGGCGCGGCGCTCTGGAGCGGGCCTTGCGCGCGAGCTGCGCCCTGGTGCAGGTGCCGGACCGCGCCGCGGCCTGTGAACTGATCGACCGTATCGCCCCGGAGCACCTGACCCTGGCGGTGCGCGACCCGCAGGCGGCGCTGGCCCAGGTGCGCCACGCCGGCGCCGTGTTCCTGGGCGACCGTTCCCCGGTGGCCGGCGGCGACTACTGGGCCGGCCCCAGCCACTGTCTGCCCACCGGCGCCACGGCGCGCTTCAGCTCCGGCTGCAGCGTGTATACCTTCCTCAAGCGCACCAGCGTGGAGGCATATCCGCACGGGCTGCCGCGGCAGGCGTTCGACGACATCGAACTGCTGGCGGAGTTGGAGGGGTTCGAGGCCCACCGCCACAGCGTGCGCCTGCGGCGCCCCGCGGACTAGGCAGGACACCCGCCGGCGGCTGCGCGAGGTGGTGATTGTCGCCATCGCCAATGGCGATTATCATGTTAGTCGCCATGTCAACGGGCGCCGGTCTGATCCCACGCTGCCTGCAACTGGAGCGGCTCCTCGCGCGCCGGTCGGTATTTCTGTTCGGGCCGCGCCAGACCGGCAAGACCACCTACGTCCGCACGCAGCTCGCTGACCGCGTCGCGCTGACGTTTACCCTGCTCGACCGGGGGCTGCTGACCTCGGTGCTGGCCGACCCGTCGCGCATCCGCCGCGAAGTGGAGGCCCGGGGCCTGCGCGATACGGTGGTCTGCATCGACGAGATCCAGAAGTGCCCGGAGCTGATGGACGAAGTGCAGCTCATGATCGAAACGCGCGGCATTCGGTTCCTGCTTACCGGCTCCAGCGCGCGGGCGCTGCGCAGCAAAGGCGTCAACCTGCTCGGCGGGCGCGGCAGCGACCGGGTGATGCGCCCGTTCTCCTGGTGTGAGCTGCAGGACACCGGCTTCTCCCTGACGCGCGCGATCAACCATGGTCTGCTGCCGCCGCACTATCTGTCCGACGATCCCGACGAGGAGCTGTCATCCTACGTCGACCGCTACCTGACCGAGGAAATCGCGGCGGAGGGCTGGGCGCGCAACCTGCCCGGCTTCGCCCGCTTTCTGGAGACCGCCGCCGCCACCAACGCCCGGCTTCTGAACTACTCCAACGTGGCGCGGGACGCGCAGGTGCCGCGCCAGACCGTGGTGCAGTGGTACAAGATACTGACCGACACGCTCATCGCCGCGGAACTGCCTCCCTATACGCGCACCGTCAAGCGCAAGGCAATCGAGACCGCCAAGTTCTACTTCTTCGATACCGGCGTGGTGCGGGCGCTGCGGCGGCTGCCGCCGGTAGACGAGGCGTCGGCGGACTTCGGCGAGTTCTTCGAGCACTACGTGTTCCACGAGCTGCGCACCTGGATCGACTATCGGCGCCCGCGGACGCGGCTCGCCTACTGGCGGTCGCGGTCCGGGTACGAAGTCGACTTCATCCTGGATGGCCGCGTGGCGATCGAGACCAAGGCCGCCCGGCGTGTCCACGACAAACACCTGCGCGGCCTGCGCGCGCTGGCGGAGGAGGGGTTGGTCGAGCGCTCCATCCTGGTCTGCCGCGAGGAGCGGCCGCGCCTGGAGCCCGGCGTCGCGCACGGCACCGAGATCTGGCCGCTCCGGTTCTTCCTCGCCGCGCTCTGGCGCGACGAGCTCCTGGTTTAGTCTAGTCCGCCGCGGCCACCAGGATCTTGGCGGCGGCGCCGGCTCCCAGGGTAAGGGCGCCGCGTCCCACTACGGTGACCGCCATCGCGTCGGCTTGCGGGTCGCGGCGCTCCACCACCAGTTCGGCGCCGGGTACCAGCCCGGAGCGCTCGGCGAATTGCAGGAACCCGGCGTCCTGGTCGATCACCCGGGCGACGCGCAGGCGCTCGCCGCTCCCCCGCTGCGCCAGCGGCTCGAAGCGGGTGTCGTCGATCTCGCCGCGGTTGGTGGGAATCGGGTCGCCGTGCGGGTCCACCCGCGGCCGGCCGATCAGCTCGTCGATCTTCTCCAGCACCTTGTCGCTGATGGCGTGCTCCAGCAGCTCCGCCTCGGTGTGCACCTCGGACCAGTCGAGCTTGAGCACCTCGACCAGGAACGCCTCCACCAGCCGATGGCGCCGCAGCACGTTGAGGGCGAGTTGCTCCCCGGCGGCGGTGAGGCGGCTGCCGCCGCGCGGCTCGTAGTCGATCAGCCCGGAGCGGGCGAGGCTCTTGACCATGGAGGTCGCGGTGCCGGGCGACACCCCGACGCCCTCCGCCAGCCGCTTCATGGGCACCCGCTCGCGCGAGTCCTTCTGCGCCTCCAGGTAGATCTGCTTGATGTAATTCTCGACCGTGCTGCTGTGAGCGGAAACCGACGCGGCCCTGATGGATGAGACTCCGGGGCCAACATTGTGCCGCTGCGGCGGGGCTGTCAAGGCGCCGCCGGGCGGCTTTGGGCGGCTTCAATCCGGGAAGGCCCCCTCTCCCACGCCGTGGCGCGAGTGCCAAGGCACGGGCAAGGAGGCTTTCCCGGACGGCTGCGGCAGCGGCAGGATGCGCTACTGCACCGCCTCGTTGGACAGATCGACCAACTGGCCGTAGCGCAGCGAGTCGAGCCCATCCACGAAGCTGTCCCACTCATCCAGCGGCTTGGTGCCGTTGATGAACTTGATGTAGTTCTCGAGGATGTAGGTCTGGACGTTGTTCTTGATGTCGGCCGCCAGGCCGGACTGATCGCCGTACTTCGGCGTGGGCGGGAAGTAGGTTTCGATCCCGGTCGCTTCCACCGCGGCGATGTAGTCGAGCAGCGGGCGCAGCTCGGCGTTGGTATAGAACCGGGTCTCAAGCTGCGTTTGATCGGTTCGCAGGCGGAAGAACTCCTCGTAGCCGATGCCGCTCTCGTTCCTCATCCAGTCCAGGATGCCGCCGCCGTACATGTCGAGATGTTCGTTGTTGTTGATCTCGTGGCGGGTAAAGGGGAAGGCGAACGTGCCATCGTCGCGCACCACGTAGTGCAGCCCCTCCACCGGTCCCAGCCGCCAGCGCGGCTCCTTGTCGATGTCGTACATGTCGTTGAACAGCACGAAGATGTTGTCGATCGCCTCGGACGAGGCGGCGACGAACGTGTTGCGGCTGCTGCGGAACGGATTGAAGACCGCGCGCAACGGAGCCTGCACTCCCTGGTAGGTGGGGCGCGGGATGATCGTGAACCCGAACGAGGGATCGATCTGCTGCACCGTCTGGGTGTCGACGATCAGCCGCCCGGAATGCTCGAACTCCACCACCAGGTCGCCGGCCATCAGCATCCCTTCCCAGACACGGTCCGGCTGCGCGGCGAACTCAGGATGAATGATCCCCAATTCATACCAGCGCGCCATCAGCTCCACCGCCTCGCGGGTCAGCTCGGCGCGCGTCGCATACTGGTTTTCGAACTGCTCGGTGGCCGGGTTCCACCACGGCACGTCCTGCACCGAGGTTCCCATGATCCGCGGCAGCAGGTCGAACGCGGTCGAGCCGGTGGCCATGTCGCGCATGCTGAGGATCGGCTTGCCGTGGTTCTCCAGGATGTCGAGAAACGCCCGTTCCAGATCGGCCACGGTCCTGATCTCCTCCGGCTCCATGGCGGTAAGCAGATCCTCGCGGAACAGGATGGCCCGTCCGGACCGGAACACGCCCTCCTCCCAGGTGTTGACCGCGGGAAAGTTGTACAGCTCCCCGTCGTCGGCGGTTACCTCGCCCAACAGCTCCCAGCCGTACTTGTCCACGTACCTCTTGAGATTGGGCACCTGGTCCAGATTCTCGCCGATGTTGACGAACGGCCCACTCGGGGCGACCAGGTTCAACTGCCGGAACGCACTGCCGTGAGAAATCATGTCGGGCAGATCGCGGGACGCGATGAGCACGTTGATCTTGTCCACCGCCACGTCATTGCTCAACGCGATCGGATTGACTTTCAGGTTGGCGACCTCGGCTACCAGCTCCCACAGATCGAGCTCGGGATTGTCGTAGCTGAACGCGGTCGAGTGGATTACCCAGTCAACCTCCCGGGCTTCTCCGGCGTCGGCCATTTCGGCCTCCCCGGTTGCGAACAGCGGTCCGCCACTGGCCATCAGTAGCAGTGTCGGTAACAGATACTTCACCTTCATGGTTACCTCCTCAAGGTGATAATGGTTGCATTCGATGGTCATGTAAGGTGCCCTCAGCCCTTGATGCTGCCGATGAGCACGCCCCGGATGAAGTATTTTTGCAGAAACGGGTAGATCAGGATTATCGGTCCGATGCTGACCAGGATCGCCGCCATCTTCAGCTTCTCCACCAGTCCGGTCTGAATGAGGGCGGAGCCGGAGACGTCGACGCTGGCGCCGCCGCGCTGCACCTGTTCGACGATCAGCTTGCGCAGCACGAGCTGCAGCGGGTACTTGCGGTCGTCGACGAGGTAGAGCAGGGGGGCGAAGAAGCTGTTCCACTGCCGCACTACGATCCACAGCGACAGCGTGGCGATGATCGCCTTGGACAGCGGCAGGTAGATGCGCCACATGATGGTGAAGTGGTTGGCGCCGTCCATCGACGCCGACTCGCGCAGGCTCGCGGGAAGAGTCTGGAAGTTGGTGCGCAGAATGACTACGTGGAACAGGGTCACCGCGCTCGGCAGCACCAGCGCCCATACCGTGTTCATCAGGCCGTAGGTCTGGATCGTCAACACCGTCGGTATCAGGCCGCCCTCGAAGAAGATGGGAATGACCAGCAGCACCGTGAACAGGCCGCGCCCGCGCAGGTTGTCGATCGACAGGCCGTACGCGATGTTGGCGGTGAGGAAGATGCCGACGAGCCAGGCCGCCAGGCAGTAGTAGATGGTGTTGAGGTAGGAACGCAGGATGGTGTCGTCGTTCAGGACGATCTGAAAGCCTCGCAGGTCGATCGGCGCTATCGGCAGCAGCCACACTTCGTTGCGCATCACGCTGTGCGGCTCACTCAGGGAGACCGCAATGACGTACACGAACGGGTACACGAACGCGATGGTGAGCAGCACCATGCAGCCGTGGTTGAACAGATCGAAGGCGCTCGCCGCGGCGCCGCGTCTCACCAAAGACTGTACTCCGTGAGCTTGCGCGACAGGCGGTTGGCGCCAATCAGCAGGAAGAAGGACAGCACGGCGTTGAACAGCCCCACCGCGGTGGCGTAACTGTAGTTGAGGTTCTCGATGCCGCGGCGGTAGACGTAGGTCGCGACCACGTCCGCCACCTCGTAGGTGGACGGATTGTACATCAGAAAGATCTTCTCGAAGCCGAGCTCGAGCAGATCGCCGACGCGAAGGATGAACAGGATCATGATGGTCGGCAGGATGCCGGGTATGGTCACGTAGATCGCCTTCTGCAGGCGGGAAGCCCCGTCGATGGTGGCGGCCTCGTAGAGTTCCGGGTTGATGCCCGCTATCGCGGCCAGATAGACGATCGAACCCCAGCCGACTCCCTGCCAGATATCGGAACCTACGTAGAGTGGGCGGAACGCCTCCGGCAGTGAGAAGAACGGCAGCGCTTCGCCGCCGAAGTCGATGATGAACTTGTTCACCACTCCGGAAAAGGAGAACATCTTCATCATGATGCCGACGATCACTACCGTCGAGACGAAGTGCGGCAGGTAGCTGATGGTCTGGGTGACCTTCTTGAACGGACCGACGCCCAGTTCGTTGAGCAGCAGGGCGAACAGGATGGGGGCCGGGAACGCGAACACCAGCAGCAACAGGTTGAGCACCAGCATGTTGCGCATGATGCGCACGAAGTAGGGCCCGGTTACGAACAGTTCGAAATGGGTAAGGCCCACGAAGGGGCTGTTCAGGAAGCCGAGCCAGGGGTTGTAGTCCTGCAAGGCGATGATGACGCCGAACATCGGCACGTACTTGAACGCCAAGTAGATCAGCAGCGGCACCAGAATCATGACGTAGGCGCTGCGATTCTGGCGCAGGTAGTGGTGGCGCAGCTTGCCGCCTCGGGCCGCTGCGGCAGCCGCGGGGGAGGCTGCCACGACGCTTCCGGCACCTGGTTGGCTGCGGTGATCGCCCACGGCGCACCGAGTATCCGCGCGCGCCCGGCGCCGGTCAAGCGAGACGCCGCGGACCGGGCGCGGCGCGCGGTCAGATCACGTTCTGGGCGGCGGTGAACAACGGCTGCATGCGTTGCCGATGCGCGGCTGCGGCGGCCGCCGCAGCGTGGTCGTCGTCGGCGGCGCCGGTGAAGCGCGCCGCGGCGTCGAGGATGCGCGGCAGCAGGGTCATGTCGCCGGCCGTGTTCAGGAACACCCCCGGGTGCGCCAGGACCCAATGCACCGCGGCGTCGATGTCCGGCTGGCGGGCCAACGGTTCGTACCAGGTCGGGTGCGGGCGCGCGCTGCCGGTCCAGCGGCGGCGCGCGACGGCCTTGATGGTCTGCACCGCCACCCCGCGCTGCCGGCACAGCTCATGCAGCTCGGTGAAGTCGGCGGCGTATTCCGGAAGCTGAAACATGGGGTAGTTGAGGGGCAGCAGAACCGCATCGAAGGGATGGCGCTGCAGCGCGTCGCGGTGCATCCGCGCCACCGTGACGCCGTGCCCGGTCACGCCGATGTAGCGCGCCAGCCCCTCCTCGCGCGCCCGGATCAGCGCCTCGAGCGCGCCGCCGGGGCCCAGCGCCTGGCGCCACTCCTCCGGTTCGGTGAGGCTGTGCAGCTGGATGAGGTCCACCTGGTCCACCTGCAGGCGCCGCAGTGAGCGTTCCAACTGGTCGCGCGCCCCCGCGGCGCTGCGCTCGCCGGTTTTGGTGGCCAGGAAGAAGCGCCGGCGGTGGCGCCGCATCCACGGGCCGATGCGCAGTTCGGAGTCGCCGTAGCCGGCCGCGGTATCGATATGGTTGACGCCGTACTGCAGGAGCACCTCCAGCGTGCGGTCGGCTTCCTCCTGGGAAGCGCGCGCCAAGGCGGTGCCGCCGAAGATGCAGCGCGTGCTGCGCCGGCCGGTGCTGCCGAACGGAGTGGTGGAGATCGTCATGCTTCCTCCCGCGGCGCCGCCAACTCATCGATGCGGCGCAGCACGTTGCTCATCTCCAACGCCGACAGGGCGGCGTTCCAGCCGAGGTTTCCCTGCTTGGCGCCGGCGCGCTCGAGCGCCTGCTCGAGGCTGGCCGCGGTGATGATGGCGAAGGTCATCGGCACGCCGGCGGCGGCCGATTCGCGCGCTATCCCGGCGGCGGCGTTGCCGGCCACGTACTGGTGATGGTCGGTGGCGCCTTCGATGACCGCTCCCAGACACACCACCGCGGCGCAACGCAACCGCTGCGCCACCCGCCGCGCCGCCAGCGGAATCTCGAACGCGCCCGGAACCCATACCACGGTAATCAGTTCCGGCGCTACCCCGTGGCGGCGCAGGCAGTCGCCGGCTCCCTCCACCAGGCGGTTGGTGATCAGCTCGTTGAAGCGGCTGGCCACCAGCGCGAAGCGGCGCCCGGCGCCCTCGTAGGTGCCCTCGATCAGTTGCACCGCGCCGCCTCCGCAACCGCATCCACGCTGACCACCGGCAGGCGGTGGTCAGCGGCCAGTCGGCGCAGCTCCGCGGCGCCGGCCATGCTGCCATCTTCGGCCATGATCTCGCAGATCACCGCCACCGGCCGGCAGCCGGCCAGCCGCATCAGCTCCAGGGCGGCTTCGGTGTGGCCGGGGCGGACGCGCACGCCGCCGGGGTCGCCGATGATCGGGAACACGTGGCCGGGGCGGGCGAACTCCTCCGCCGCGGCGGCCGGGTCGGCGAGCGCGGCGATGGTGGCGGCGCGGTCCGCGGCCGAGGTGCCGGTCGAGGTGCCGCCGCGGTAATCGACCGATACGGTGAACGCGGTGCCGTGCAGCGCGCTGTTCTCCGCGGTCATGGGCGGCAGGTCGAGTTCGGCGGCGCGCCGCGCGGTGAGTGGCACGCAGACCAAGCCGCGCCCGCGGCTGACCATGAAGTTCACCGCCGCGGGGGTGGCGTGTTGGGCGGCGATCACCAGGTCGCCCTCGTTTTCCCGCGCCGCGTGGTCGGTAACGATGATCATCCGCCCGGCAGCCAGCGCCGCGGCGGCCTCGGCCACGCCGCCGGGGGCGGCCTCCGGCGGGGCCTGAGTCTGCAGCGACTCGAGATACTTGGCGATCATGTCCACCTCCAGATTCACCGCGGCGCCCGGCTTGCGGTCGCGCAACGCGGTGTGACGTGCGGTGTAGGGAATGATGGAGAACGTGACGCGGTTGCCGGCGAGCTCGGCAACGGTCAGGCTGACGCCGTTGACGGCCAGCGATCCTTCGAGGGCCACGTAGCGCCGCAGGCGCGGCGGTACGTCGATCTCGAAACGCCAGGCCCCGGCGTCTCCTTCCGGCGCCGCGCCGAACGGCGCCCAGACGCGCACGCTGCCGGTGGCGTTGACGTGGCCTTGCACGAAGTGGCCGGCAAGCCGACTGCCGACCGCCAGCGCCCGCTCCAGATTGACGCGGTCACCTGCCCGCAACGAGCCGAGCGTGGTCTTGCGCAGCGTAGCGCCCCCGGCCTCCACCACGAACCGATCCGCGCGGCGGCTCACCACGGTCTGGCAGACGCCGTCCACGGCCACCGACGCGCCGGGCGCCAGGTCGTCGAGGACCCGCGCGCAGCCGATGGTCAGCCGTACGCCGCCGCCCGCGCCGGCGCGGTCGAGGATGGTGCCGATCTCTTCGACGATGCCGGAAAACATCGGCCTTACCGGATCCCGGCGCCCGCCGGCGCCGCGGCGGCGGCCGGAACCACGGCCCGCCGCAGAGTGTCCAGGTCGCGGTAGCCGGTGACCATCACCTGGTCGTTGATGGCCGTGGTGGTGACGCCGCGCAGGCGCACTGAGTCGGTGAGCCGCTCGCTGCCCAGGTCGCCCACGGCGTCGACGCCGGCGCCGATCAGCAGCGGCGCCAGAAACACGGTGAGCTGATCGAAGCGCCCGGCGCGCAGCAAGGAGGTGTATACCGCGGCTCCTCCTTCCACCAGGAGCGAGCGAATGCCGTGCTCGTAGAGGGTCCGCAGCGCCTCGTCGACGTCCACCCGCCCGGCCGCGTCGGCCGCTACGGTGCGCACCTGCGCGCCGCGCGCGGCCAGCGCGGCGCGCCGCGCCGGGTCGGCGCCGGCAGTGGTCAGGACCATGGTCCGGCGCGCCAGCCGGTCGCTGGCCAGCCGCGCGCCGGGCGGCAGCGAGAGGCGGCTATCGAGGACCACCCGCCGCGGCGGCGGGGCCGGCCGCCGGCCGGGTTCGACCTCGCGCACGGTGAGCCGCGGGTCGTCGCGCAGCGCCGTGCCGCGGCCCACCAGAATGGCATCGTGCTCGGCGCGCATCCGCTGCACCACGCGGCGGGCCGTGTCGTCGGTGATCCAGCGCGAGTGCCCGCTGCCGGTGGCAATGCGGCCGTCGAGGGATTGCGCGATCTTCAAGTGCACGAAGGGGCGCCGGTAGTGGGCGGCGGTGAAGAACGGGAGATTGAGCCGCAACGCGGCCTCGGCCTGCACGCCCACGGTCACCTGAATGCCCGCGCTGCGCAGCAGGGCTACCCCGGAGCCGCTGACGCGGGGGTTGGGATCGAGGGTGGCTACCGTCACCTGCTCCAGCCCGGCGCGGATGATGCGCGGGGCGCAGGGCGGGGTGAGCTTGCCCGGGTAGGCGGCCGCGCACGGCTCCAGGTTGCAGTACAGGTGCGCTCCGCGCGGGCTCTCACGACACGCGTCGAGGGCCGCGGCTTCGGCGTGGCGCGCGCCGTGACGCTCGTGGAATCCCTCGCCGATGACCCGGCCATCCTTCATCACCACGCATCCGGTGAGCGGATTGGGCGAAGTGCGCCCGCGCCCGTGCTCGGCAAGTTGCAGCGCGCGCCGCATGTGGTTGCAATGGCTCGTTCCCGTCACGCTTCCCGTTCCGAGAACTCCGGCGGCGGAGGCACATCGGACGCAATACGCGATGCGGCAACGATGCGAGCGCACCGCCGGCGCCTGCGCGCGGGGCCCGAGGTCGTGCGAACTTCTCCCATCCGGACTGTCACCGTCGGCACCGGAGTTGCACCGGTTCAGTCCCCTCCACCTCACGTGAACGGGAGTAGTGGGCTGCGGGCGCCGCGAAGGCCGCCCTCACCACCGGTCTGGAATTACACCATGCCCCGAAGTTCTCTTTTCGGCGTCGAGTGTAGGGCTCCCGGCCGCGGCCGTCAACGATACGCCGGACGCAACGGCAGGAGGTCGATTCCCAGGTGTTCGGCGTTGTTGCGGATGCGTTCGTCGACCGACAGCAACGCCAGTTCGGTGACCAGATTGCGCGCCATCAAGGCGGTGGCCAGATGGATCGCCTCGGCCGCCCGGAGCGGCTCCAGCGGGTAGGCGCGCCGCGCGCGGTCCACCACCTCCCGGTCGATCGAGAAGATGGTCCAGTGCTCGGTCACCGAAGACAGCATGGACCGCGTCTGCGCGACCAGCGACACGCTGAGCATGCCCCGCGTCTGCCCGCGCTGCAGCACCCGGTCGCACTCGACCAGCGTAAGGTCGGAAGTCATGACCAGTTGCGCCGTCTGCAATGACTGGCGCACCTCATCACCTCCGGTCTCGCCAAGCAGCCAGATCAGTACTGCGCTCGACTCGGCATACAGGTTGGGAGGCTTCATCGCGAGCCGCGTTCCTCGTCCAGCAGGCGCCTGGCGGTGCCCTGGCTCAGCGAACGCGGCACGCGCGGATAGGACACGGCGACGTTGGGAGCGCCCATCCGCACGCGGCCGGCGCGGGCATGGCGAACCAGCCCGGAGTATGCGGCGCCGTTCGGTACGCCGGTCGGTTCGCGCAGCTCGGCCACCACCCGGCCGCGGTCGGTCACCAGAAACTCTTCGCCGCGGCGTACGCGGCGCACGTACTCGCTGAGTCGGTTCTTCAGTTCACGAATTCCGACGGAAACCATGGTAGCTACATTGTACCGTTATGTGGCCACATTGTCCAACCGGTCGTGCGCTCGGTTTCGCCGCGCTGCCGCCGCTCATTGTGGCGCCGTGTGGCCACTTTGCGGGAGCTCGCCGGCGGCAAGGCCCAGGACCGCACCGGCGCGGCGCGCGAACTCGGGGTCGAGGCCGGCAGGGGTCAAGTCCACTCCCCGGGACAGGTGCTTCACCACCAGCCCCAGCGCCGCCAGCCGGGCATGGCGCTTGTCGTTGGCGGCTACCACGTGCCACGGGTGCGCCACCGTGGAAGTGTGGCGGAACATGTCTTCGATGGCGGCCTCATACTCGGACCAGCGCGACCGGTTACGTAGATCTTCGGGCGAAAGCTTCCAGCGCTTGAGCGGATCCCTCAGCCGGGCGCGGAACCGCTTGAGCTGCTCCTCCGGCGTGATGTGCAGAAAGATCTTCACCAGCCGGATGCCGTCATCGGCCAGCAGCCGCTCGAAGTCGTTGATCTCCGCATAGGCGCGGCGCCACTCGGCGTCGGCGGCGTAGCCTTCGACGCGCTCCACCAGTACGCGGCCGTACCAGGAGCGGTCGAACACCACCAACTGCCCCGGATAGGGCAGGCGCCGCCAGAAGCGGTACAGGTAGGGCTGCCCCTGTTCTTCGGGATTGGGGGCGGCGATCGGCCACACCTTGAAGCCGCGCGGGTCGAGCGGCCATCCGAGGCGCCGGATGATGCCGCCCTTGCCGGCCGCGTCCCAGCCTTCGAACACCACTACCCCGCGCCGCCGGTGGGCGCGATAGGCCAGGGAAAGTTCCTTCAGCTCATGCTGCCGGCGTTCCAGCCGGGGCTCGTATTCGCGGCGCGCGACGCGCGGGCTCAGGTCCAGACCGGCCAGGCTGGGCGGGCGCCGCTGCAGCCGGATCGGAGGCCGCTGGCTGACCCTTTGCTTCGATTTTCCTGCCATACCGGCGCCTCCCGTTCAACCCCGCATGCGGTTGGTGATGCCAAGCGCCGCCGGTCAGGCGCGGTTGGCGGGCCGTCAACATCCCCCCGCATGCGGCGGTGATGCTCTATAGTATGCTTATCGGGAGATTCACCTCATGCGGAACGAGAATGGCGGCCGCGCAGGGGTTCGCTACGAACCTGACGACAAGCCCCCGAAAGCGCTGACGTTCGGGCTTGGCGTGCAATTCACGATCCTGACCATCGCCGGCGTGGTGCTGACGCCGGCGATCGTGATTCGCGCCGCCGGCAGCAGCGAGTCCTACCTGTCATGGGCGGTGTTCGCGGCGGTCGCCGTCAGCGGCGCCACCACCATCCTGCAGGCGCTTCGCGTCGGTCGAATCGGCGCCGGCTACGTGCTGCTGATGGGTACCTCCGGGGCCTTCATCGCGGTCTGCGTCACGGCGCTGGCCCAGGGCGGCCCGGCGCTGCTTGCCACGCTGGTGGTGATCTCGTCGCTGTTCCAATTCGCGCTCGCCGCCCGGCTCTCGTTGCTGCGCCGGGTGTTGACGCCCACCGTGGCCGGCACCGTGATCATGCTGATCGCGGTCACGGTCATGCCGATCGTGTTCGACATGCTGGCGCAGGTACCGGCCGCGGCGCCGCCGCCGGCCGCGCCGCTGAGCGCCCTGGCGACCCTGCTGGTGATCATCGGCATCGCGCTCAAGGCCGGCGGACCGCTGCGCCTCTGGGCGCCGGTCATCGGCGTGGTTGCCGGCACCGTGACCGCGGGCCTGTTCGGCATCTACGACCTGAGCTCGGTCGCCCGGGCCGCGTGGATCGGCATTCCGCAAAGCGCATGGCCCGGTTTCGACCTGAGCTTCGGACCGCTGTTCTGGGCGCTGCTGCCGGCCTTCATCTTCGTGACCCTGGTGGGCGCCATCGAGACGATCGGCGACTCGGTGGCCATCCAGCGCGTGTCCTGGCGCCGGCCGCGCGCAATCGACTTCCGCGCGGTGCAGGGCGGCGTGGCCGCGGACGGAACCGGCAACCTGCTGTCCGGCCTTGCGGGAACGGTGCCGAACACGACCTATTCCTCCTCCATCGCGGTCACCGAGCTTACCGGCGTCGCCGCGCGCGGGGTCGGGGTCGCCATCGGCGCCGTATACCTCGCGCTGGCGTTCCTGCCCAAGGCGTTGGCCGCGGTGGTGGCGATTCCCGGGCCGGTGGCCGCCGCCTACCTCACGGTAATTCTGTCGATGCTGTTCGTGCAGGGCTTGAAGATGGTGGTGCAGGACGGGATCGACTATCGCAAGGGTCTCGTGGTCGGCGTCTCGTTCTGGGCCGGCGTGGGGTTTCAGAGCGGCGTGATCTTCCCCGATTACTTCTCCCAGGCCGCCGGCGGCCTGCTGCAGAACGGCATGACCGCGGGCGGTCTGGTCGCGGTTCTGATGACCTTGTTCATGGAGCTGACGGCGCCCCGCCGCAGCCGTCTGGAGGCGCATACCGACCTTGCCGACCTGCCGCGGATCACCAAGTTCCTGCGCGCCTTCGCCGCCCGCAACGGCTGGGACGCGGCGATGGCGCAACGCCTCGACGCCGCCGGTGAAGAGACGCTGCTGTCGCTCATCGAGCAGGAGGAAGGCGGGCCGGACGACGGGCGCGAACGCGGGCGGCGCCGCCTGCTGCTGGTGGCCCACAAGCAGGACGGCGGGGCGGTGCTGGAGTTCACCGCGGCCGCCGGCGGGGAGAATCTCCAGGACCGTCTCGCGCTGCTCGAAGCGCCGTCCGGCGACGCTCCCGACGAGCGCGAGTTCTCACTGCGGCTGCTGCGTCACCTGGCCTCGTCGGTCCGCCACGAGCAGTACCACGACACCGAAATCGTAACCGTACGCGTCGAGGCGCCCGTCGCGGCTCATAGTCCGCGGGCCGCTCGCCGGACCGGCTAACCGGACGCGGTGACGCGGCGCAGGCCGGCGGTGAGCCGGCGGAGCGCCTCGGCCAGGGTGGCGTCGTCGGGGGCGGCGTAGGCGATGCGCAGGTAGCAGCCGGCGGTCAGCCCGAAGGCGGCGCCCGGCACCGCCGCGACCCGATGGTCGCGGATCAAGCGCGCGGCGACCTCCATCGAGTCGGCGTCGGCCGCCACCTTGGCGAGCACGTAGAACGCGCCGCGGGCCGCCGGCACTTCCACCAGCGGGCCCAGCTCCTCGAGCGCGGCCAGCACCGCGGCGCGCCGGGCGGCGATTGCCGGCAGATGACCGCGGCAGTAGTCGACTCCGGCATCCAGCGCGGCGCACGCCGCGAACTGCGAGATGATCGCCGGACAGATCGCGATGGTGTCCTGGACCTTGGCGGCGGCATCGTGCAGGTACGCCGGGAGGCGCAGGTAGCCGATCCGCCAGCTCGCGAAGCCGTACGCCTTGGAGAGGGAGTAGAGGGAGATCGTGTGCTTGCCGGCGCCGGGCAGCGAACCGGGCGAAAAGTGCTCGGCGCCGTCGTACAGGAAGTACTCGTACGCCTCGTCGTGCACGTGAAAGACGCCGCGTTCGGCGCACAGCCGGTTCAGGGCGCGCAGGTCCGCTTGCGGGTAGACGGCGCCGGAGGGATTGTTCGGGGAGATGGTGACCACCGCGCGCGTGTTGGCGTTGATCGCGGCCGCCGCGGCGTCCAGGTCGAGTTGGAACTCGGCGTCGGTGGCCACCACCACCGGCCGGCAGCCGGCCATCGTCACCGCCATTTCATGGTTGAAGTAGAACGGCGACATCAGCACCACCTCGTCGCCCTCGTCGCAGATTGCCAGCAGGGCGTTGACGAACGCCATGTTGCCGCCCGAGGTCACCATCAGCTCGCGCTCGTCGGCAATCGTGATCCCGTTCTCGCGCGCCAACTTGGCGGCGATGCGCTCGCGAAGCGCGGGAATGCCGTACACCGAGGCATACTTGTGATTGGCCGGGTCGGCCAGGAAGCGGGCGGTCGCCTCCCGGATGCCGGACGGCGGGGGATAGCCGACCACCCCCTGCCCCAGCGAGATGGTGCCCGGGTTCTCGGCGATGAGCCGGTGGATGCGCGGGATGATCGGCGGCTGCACCCGCTGCAGGCGGGCGGACTGGGAGAATCGAGTCGCCGGATTCGGCTGGTTCATGAGGTGTTGACCGCCCCTCTTTCAGATCAGCGGGCGCAGGAGCGGGGTCTCCGGCAGCTCGGCGCGCAGGCGCGCGAACACGTCCACGCCGCCGCGGTCGAGCGCCGTCGGATCCGCCAGCGGCAAGTCCACGCGCACCTGCTCCAGGCTGGAGAAGCAGGCCGCGGCCAGCACCTCCAATCCGGTGTAGGCGTGTTCGACGTCGCAGGGATGGTCCGGCAGCGCGCCCTCCAGCCAATCGGCAATCTGCACGGCGTAGGCCTGCTGAATGCGCGGCGACTCCCACTCCCAGCCGGCGCCGGGATCTTCCGGCGAGTAGCCGGGGTTGGCGCCGCGCACCGGCTCCCCTCCGGTGGCGCGGCTCAGCGTTCCCCAGACGCCCGAGTTCTCCGCCCACACCGTACCCTCGCTGCCGTGTACCGTCAGCCGATTCACCTGCCAAGCGCCGCCCGAGTCGAAGCGCGGCGCCGCAGCGCCGTACTCGCCCATGGCGTAGACGCCGCCGGCGAGCTCCAACCGCACCAGGCACAGGTCAGGCGACGGGTGGACGTCCTGCAATTGGGTGCGTCCGTGGACGTGGCCCACCACCCAGCGCGGCGCCGCGAAGCCGCCGGCCCAGAGCAGGTAATGGGTGTAGTGGGTACCGCGATCGAACAGGTTGCCGGTCGTGGAGGCGTGAATCTCGGTGGGGCGCCCGATGGCGCCGGCGTCCAGCACCCGCTTGAGCCGCTGAAACGAGCTGGTGTAGAGGTGCTGCTGGCACACGGCCGCCTTGATGCCGGCGCCGCGGCACAGCTCGACGATGCGCCGCCCCTCGGCCAGCGACAGCGCCATCGGCTTCTCGAACGCCAGCCCCTTGACCCGGTGGGCGGCGGCAAGCTCCACCAGCGCCACCCGCACGGCAGGCGGGGTGACGAAGCAGAACAGGTCGGGCGCGGTGTCGGCCAGCATGCGGCCGGCGTCCGCGTACCGGGCGGCCTCGATCCCGAACTGGTCGGCGGCGGCGCTCAGCCGCGCCGCGTCCAGGTCGCACACCCCCACCAGCTCGAACCGCTCGGGGTGCGCCAGCCAGCCGGCGAGGTGCTTCTTGCCGCGGTTGCCGCAGCCGGCCTGCGCCACGCGCAGCTTGGCCATCAGCCGTTGCCCGGCCGGCGCTGACCGGCGGCCGCCGAGGGTTCGGCCACGCGCACCACCTGCTTGCCGACGTTCTTGCTGGTGAGCAGGCGCAGGAACGCTTCGGGCAGGCGCTCGAAGCCGTCGGCGACGTCGAAGCGCGACCGCACGGCGCCGGCGCGGTGCCAGGCCGCGAGACGGGCGTAGGCTTCGTCCGCGCGGTGCGCGTAATCGCCTGACAGAAACCCCTCGATGCGGGCGCGGGAGACCAGGATGCGGCGCATGAAGCGCGGTCCGACGTCGGGCTGCTCGAAGCGGTCGGCGAGGCTGATGGTGCCGACCACCACCACCCGCGCGAAGGTCGCCAGGTTCTGCATCACCGCATCCAGAATCGGGCCGGCGGTGTTGTCGAAGTATACGTCCACGCCGTTCGGGCACACCCGCGCGATGGCGGCCGCCAAGTCACGTTCGGCGCGGTAGTCGATGCCGTCGTCGTAGCCGAGCTCGCGGCACCAGGCGAGCTTCTCCGCCGAGCTGGTGACCGCGATCGTCCGGCAACCGCACAGCTTGGCGATCTGGCCGGCGAGCTGGCCTACCGACCCGGCCGCGGCCGAGATCACGACCGTATCTCCCGGCTTGATGCGGCCGGTCTCCAGCAGCGCGAAATAGGCGGTCGGGCCGTTCGTGCCCAGGGCGTCCAGCCACAGCGGCAGGTCGCCCACCGCAGGGTCCACGCGCCGCGCCGCCGCGGCCGGCAGCGCGGCGTACTCCTGCCAGCCGGTGGTCGCCGTCACCAAGTCGCCCGGGCGGTAGGCGGCAGCGTTCGACCGCACCACCTCGGCTACGCCGGCGGCGGTCATCACCTCGCCCAGGCTGACGCCGGCAGCGTAGTTCTGCTGCCGGCTGATGCGCCCCCGCATGTAGGGGGCGACGTCGAGGTACAGGGAGCGCACCAGCAGCTCCCCTGCGCCCGGCTCCGGCACGGCGCCTTCGGACAGCGCCCAGTTGTCCAAGGCCGGCAGGCCCTCCGGGTGGGAGGCCAGCCGCCACTGTCGATTGCTCACTGCCATGAGCCGCATTGTACCACCGCCCGCGATCTTGTGTTGCGCACGTTCTTGTGTTGCGCAGGTTCGTTCAGGCCGCCGGCGCCGCGGCGGGCAGCCAGGGGAGGGAGCTGCCGGCGGCCAGCCGCCGGATCAGCAGGGCCAGCTCCAGGGCGTGGTAGTCGCCCCACTGGCACGACTCGCCGCAGGGGACCCGGCGTCCCGGGGGAACGTGGTCCCAGCCGTTGGGGCGGTGGTAGACGGTGTGCAGCAACAGGCCCTGGTGCGCGGGGTCGGCGGCCAGGTAGGGCGCGGCGAACAGGGTGCGGGCGATGCCGAGACCGGCGCCGAGGAAGCGGGCGGCGGGCGCCGGGCGCACGGCGTCCGGCAGCATGGCCAGACGCAGCAGACCCTGGGCGGCGATGGCCGCGGCGGAGCTGTCCACCGGCTCGTGGTCATTGAACGGATCCGCCGCCGCGGCGCGCCAGTCGCCGGCGGCGGCCAGGCCGGGCGCGCCGGTGTCCCAGTAGGGAATGCCGTCGGCGGCGCTGTTGGCGAGGTAGAATTGGCCGGTCGCCGCGGCCGCGGCCCCCACCCGCGCTACCGCCTGCGCGTGGCTCGCCAGTCCCGGGACGCCGGCCTCGGCCACCGCCTCCGGCGCCAGCGCGGCGAGGTACTCCAGCATCTCCGCGCAGCCGAGAATGGCCCATGCCAGACCGCGCGTCCAGGTAGAGAACGGCGAATATCCCTGCTGCGTGGCGGCGCAGCGGTAGCTGCCGTCGTTGACGTTGAACAGCGCCTCGTGGGCCACCCGCCCGGGTACGTCGTAGTGGTCGCGCCCGGCGCCGAAGTAGACGTTGTAGCGGAGGGTGGTTTCGAGGTGCTGCAGCAGGCGCCGCAGCAGCGAGATGCGGCGGTCGCGCTCGCCCATCAGCACCTGCCCCAGCTCGTGCGCCGCGGCCAGCACCCGCAGCGAGCGAATGGTGTCGATGAACAGCGACTGCGGGCCGTTGAAGGAACAGATGTAGCCCAGGCCGTCGGGCAGCGCGGTCCAGCGCGCCGCCTGCACCGCGCCGGAGACCCGGATCGCCAACTGCAGGTGCTCGCGGTCGCCCGGCGTGGCCGGCCAGCGTCCTTCCTGCGCCAGGCGCAGCAGGTTGCCGTAGGTGCTCATGGTGTTGAAGCCGTGGTCGTGCACCCCGGTATGGGTGAGATGCGCCGGCATCACGCGGTCGATGCCGGAGCAGCCCAGCTCCAGCAGGCCGGCGTCGCCGGTGGCGTCGAAGGTCAGCAGCGCGGCGCCGTACTGGAACCCCTGGGTCCACTCGGTCCAGCCGCGGGTGGTGTACTTGCCGTCGGCGGTGAACACCGGCGCCCCGCGCGCGGCGTCCCAGGCCGCGTCCAGGGCGCGGATCTTGGCGCCGGCCAGGGCGAATACCGAAGCCGCGGCCGGCTCCAGGTCGCGCGGTTGGAGTGCGGCGTCAACGTCCATTTCAATCTCCCGCAGGGCTACAGGCGCAGCAGGCTGAAGCCGCCGTCCACGTCCACCACTGTACCCTGACTGAAGTCGAAGGCGCCGCTGACCAGCGCCGCCACCGCGCGGCCGACGTCGGCGCCGCTCCCCCAACGGCCCTGCGGCACCAGGCCGTCGGCGATGAGGGCGTCGTACTTCTCCTTGACCGCCCGGGTCATGTCGGTCTCCATCAATCCCGGGCGCACCTCGTAGACGCCGATCCCCGCTGCCGCCAAACGCACCGCGAACAGCTCCCGGGCCATGCTCAGGCCGGCCTTGGACACGCAGTACTCGCCGCGGCTCACCGAGGCGTAGGCGGCCGAGATGGAGGTGACGAAGACCACCGCGCGCCGCCGGTCGGGTTCTCCCGGCCGGGCGAGCCAGTGGCGCGCCACCTGCTGGGTGAGGAAGTAGGGGCCGACAAGATTGGTGGCCAGCACTTCCGCAAACGACTCCTCGGTGGCTTGCAACAGGTCGGCGCGCCGGCGCGGGGCGATGCCGGCGTTGTTCACCAGTATCTCCACGCTGCCGAACCGCTCCAGGGTCTCCGCCAGCAGGCGCGCGCGGTCCGCGGACACGGCGACGTCCGCCTGCAGGTGGTGAAAGCGCTGGCCGGCGCCCGCGGCGCGCTGCCGGCAGGCCGCCGCGGTGGCCGCCGCGGAGGCGGCGTCGCTGCGGTAGCCGATCGCCACCGAGTGGCCGGCCGCGGCCAGCGCCAGCGCGACCCCGGCGCCGAGGCCGCGCCCGCCGCCGGTGACCAGCGCCACCGGAGGCGTCACCTACATCACCCCCGGGCGGCCGGCCAGCAGCGTCATCGGGTCGCTGATCGGCACCGGGTTGCGCAGCAGGTAGGCCTCGCCGAACTCGGCGCCGATCATCCGCCCGTAGTAGCGGTGGCGCCCCTCCCAGGCGGCCAGGAAGTCGGACCGCGAGAGGTAGGTCTCCGGCTCCGCGGCGGCGCCGGGTGGAGCGGCCGCCGGCGCCGGGCGGTGCAGCTGCGAGGCGTAGCACGCCACGGCGCGCGCCTTGACGGCGAACTGGCCGCTGACGTCGACGATCAGGGAGGGGCGCGCGGCGTAGCGCGACAGGTGGAATAGCATTGCCTCGGGGCGGTGGGCGGGCGCGCCGCCGGGGTGCTTGGCGACTCCGGCGAACCACCACGCGTCCTTCATCAGCAGGCTGGTGTTGACGTGATCCGGGTGATGGTCTTCCCAGTAGGGTCCCACCAGCATGCGCGGCCGCTCGCTGCGGATCACCTCCACCAGCCGCGTGCGGTACTCGACGGTACGCTCCACGAAGCCGTCCGGCAGGTCCAGGTCCAGCCTCACGTGCAGTCCCAGGATGGCGGTGGCGCGGGCGCGTTCCTCGCTGCGCAGCGCGGCGTTGCCGCGGCTGCCCAGCTCGCCGCGCGTCAGGTCCACCACGCCCACGCGGGCGCCGGCGGCCCGGCAGCGCAGCAGCAGGCCGGCGCAGCCCAGCTCGGCGTCATCGGGATGGGCGCACACCGCCAGCACGTCAACCGCCATGACACCCCGATAATATCAGAACACTTCTTCCATTACGTAGAAGTAGTTTTCGTCGGTGCCGAAGATCAGGTAGTTGCCGGCCACCACCGGGGCGCTCAGCACTGCGCCCTCCAGGTCCATCTCCCACAACAGCCGGCCATTCCGGGCGGAGAGCGCCACCAGGCGCGGCGGGCGCCCGCCGGGAACGCCGTCGCCGCGCACCCCGAAGTAGACCCGGTCGCCGGCCACGGTCGGCGCGCTGCTGGTGGGATACTGAAAGCTGTAGCGCCACGCCGGCTGCCCGGTGCGGGCATTGAAGGCGCGCGCCACGGCGTCGCCGCTGGTGTAGATCACGGTGTTGCGCCACAGCGCCGGCGCCAGGTAGTCCAGGAGCTGCAGGTTGTCGAGGAACACCCGTTGCGGGTGGTAGATCAGCTCGCCCGCGTCGCCGAAGAACGACTCCTCCTGCCGGTTCCACAGCTCCTCGCCGGTGAGCCGGTCGACCGCGTAATAGACGAACTGCAGGCCGCCGCCGCCAAGACTGCGCCCGAGGCCGGCCGCGGAGTAGAACAACTCGTCGCCGCGTAACGCGGGAAAGGAGTACCAGTTGAGCCCCGGGGTGGTCGACTTGATCCACAGATACGCCTTTTCGTACACGTCGTAGGCGCCGAAGCTGGCGCCGCGTCCGGGCGGGCCGGGCGCCCAGTACATCACCCCGTCGTACACCTGGAAGGTGTGGAAGGACCACACCGGGTTGGGGAGGTAGTGCACTTCGTCGCCGCCGGCGGCGGTGACGAAGTGGGTGTTGCCGCGGTCGCTGGTGAACATCACCAGATCGTCGTAGCGCAGAATCAGCGACTGCACGGTGTATTCGGTGGGGAACTTCCAGCGCTCCTCGCCGGTTTCTCGCGCCACGGCGTAGACGTGGCCGTCGTTGGAACCGAAGTAGAGATGGTCCTGATCGGCGAACGGCACCGAGTTGACCGGCGCCTGCGCCTGGAAGATCCAGCGCATGTAGCCGCTGCGCACGTCCAGCGCGTAGAAGTTGCCGTCGTCGGAGCCGAAGTAGATGGTGTCGTCCACCACCACCGGCGGGTTGAAGGAACGCGCCTTGCCGCCGCCGGCCTGCAACTGCAGTTGCCACTTGACCGCCAGCGGCGGTTGAATCCGCGTCCCGGTGATCCCCCGTCCTTCCTCCCCCCGGAACATCACCCAGTCGCGGTTGCCGCTGCCGTACGCCGCCGCGGGCGCCAGTACGCACCCCAGCGCGCACAACGCCGCGGCCAACGCTCGGTTCGCCGCCGCGGCAAGCGGTCGCTGCCTCATGCCGGCCTGCCTTTAGTAGTAGAGGGCGCGGAGGCTGACGGAGCGGCGCAGCGCGGCGACCGGGCCGCGCTTGCGCACCTCCCGCAGCGCTCGCTGGTAGTGCGCGCGCAGTTCCTGCCACGTGCGGCCGCGCTCTCCGGGGTCGTATGCGGTGCGGTAGCGCAGCATGGTGTAGAGGGCGGCGAAGCGCCCGATCTCGGGATAGCGCTCGGCGTACTGCCGCACCGTGTGAGACTGCGGCTTCAACGCGCAGCCGGCGCTGGCCATGCGCATGCACAGCAGTCGGCCGAGGGCGCGCAAGCCGCGCGCATCGCCGCGGCGGGCGCACAGCGCGAGCCAGCCTTCGCGGCCGTAGCGCAGCCCATAGGCGCCGGCGATGCCCAGCGCGGCCAGCGCCGCCGCTACGGTCAAGGCGAAGCGCCAGGGGAATACGAAGTCGCGCGGCACCGGCACCTCCTCCACCTCGATGATCGGGATCACGATGTCCAGCGCGTTGGCGTCGGCGCCGGGCGGCGGGCTCTTGGCGAAGGCCGTGGTCTCGAAGTCCACCCAGCCGTAGTCGGGGAGCCAGAACTGGGTCCATGAGTGGCGGTGCGCCGAAGTGATCAGGTAGAGGTCCTCCGGCGGATACTCCTGCAGCGGCTCGATCGACTGGCGCAGAATGGCCGCGCCGCGCGCGTGCTGCGGCGTCTGCAGCGAGTCGGCGCCGAGATACCCGGTCACTACCCGCGACGGGATGCCCAACATGCGGCCCAGAATCGCCGAGGCGTTGGAGAACTCCGTGCAGTCGCCGGAGCGCGTCTCGAACAGGAAATCGTCGACGTGAGCGACCGAAACGTCATCGGTAAAGCCGATCTCGTACTGGTAGTCGGCATAGCTGCGCAGCAGCAGGTCGATGCGGTCGTAGGCGTGCTCCGCAGCTCCCGTAACCCGGTCCGCGTAGGCCTGGAAGCGCGCCCGCCGCTCCGCGTCCAGCGGGACTTCGAGGTAGCCGCTCAGGCGTTCGCGCTCGGCGGCGGTCAGCGGCCGCGCCCGGCGCCACGCTTCGGGGTCGGTGGCGCTCACTTGCGAGACCACGCGGTAGGAGAGATCGAACGGGTGATAGCGGCGCTGCTGGACCGTGGGTTCCACCGCCTGCGGCCGGTAGGGCATGACCCGCTCCGGGATGGTGGAGAAGAAGGTATGCGCCAAGGGGGTGCGGCCGCGGTCGCGCGGCGGCGTGGGATCCTCCCAGGTTTCGAACAGCCGGCGGTGCACCAACTCGTTGAGCGGCTCCTCCCGCGAATAGGAGAGACCGTAGACGCCGTCGAACCTCCCGAAGTAGGCGTCGGCGGCGTACACCGGATCGCGCTGGCTGGCGATGATCATCACCGCGTACTGCTTGTTCTCGCCTTCGCCGTCGCCGCTGTCCTGATTGCCGTCGCCCTGGTCGCCGGCTTCGCCCTGGTTGGCGGTGCCGCTCTCGCCCGCCTGGCCGCCCGACTGCCCCTGCTCGCCCGCGCTGCCGCCGGCGCCGCCGGTAGCGTCGGCCGGCGCCGGGCGCGGCCGGGGTTGCGGCTGCGGTTGCCGGCGCTGCTCCCACTCCCGCGCCGGGATGCCCTCCAGCCCCGGCAGCCGGCCGCTGCCGCCCTGCTCCCCTTGCGCTTCCTGGGGAGGCTGCTGTTGGTTGCCCTGCCCGCCGCCGGACTGGTCGCGCGGCTCGAACTGCTGCTGGCCGCGCAAGTTGCCGCCGGGCGGCGCGTCGCTGAAGTCGTCGACCGGCTGCGGCGGCGCCGGCGGCAACTCGTTGAGCTCGTTGAAGGCGATCCGGTGCTCGACGAAGTCGGGCGGCAGGATGAGCGCCAGCACCACGATCAGCGGGACGATCGCCGCCGAGAACACGGTTAGCTCGCGGCGCCCGCGGCGGCGCTCCTCGGCGCGCCCCGCTCCCGGACGCCGGTTGGGGAACGCGGCCTGGTAGATGACGATGCCGTGCACCAGGAAGCCGGCGATGCTCACCAGCAGGAGCACCGTGGTGAGCAGCGAGCTAGCGCCCGAGATCGCTTCCGAGGCGCGCGAGAAGCGCAGCATCTTGACGTAGACGTAGCCGATGAAGAACAGCTCCGCGGCGGCCAGCGTGTGGCCGTACTCGCGCGCGCCGAAGATCAGCAGCGTGAGCAGGAAGGCGCCGGCGCCGGCCGCGGCCACCAGCCACGCCGCGCTGTCCAGGCCGGTGCCGAACGCGATCGCCGCCACGATCGCCAGGCCGGCCGCGGCCAGCAGCCGGGGCGGCTGCAGCCAGCGGCGCGCGCGGGCGGCCAGCCGCGCCGCCCGGCCGCGCCCGGCGGGCGCGGTCCCGCCCGCCACCGCGTGGCGCAGGGCGTAGGCCAGCAGCATCTCCAGCGGCACCAGGGCGAACCACACCAGGTATCCGGCGCGGTCGTAGGGCACCGTCACCGCGGGGTGCAGCAGCGGCATGGCCACCGCCGTGGCGTACACCAGCAGGCGGGTCAGGAAGAGGAGATGCACAGGTAGCTCACTTTGAGGGGCTGCTCTTCGCGCAGGCCCGGGCGCGGGCCGGCGACCGCCTCCGCGGCCGGCAGGTCCCGCATGCGCCGCTCGCGCGCCAGCAGCCAGCGGCCGCCGGCGCAGGTGGGCAGCGGCGCCTCGCTGAGGCTCATCCGGTAGGCATGCGCGCCATCTTCCGCCGCCTCCGCCGGGACGCTGCGGAACAGGTTGACGTAGTGCGCGCCGCTGCGCTCCACGAAGCGCGGCAGATCCTCGTCGAACGCCGTCGAGAAGATGAACAGCTCCCGGGCCGGCGCGGCGCCGGCGGCGGGAGGCTCCGCGGTCAGGTGCAACTCGGCGAGCTGCCGCGCGAACCCCTCGATCTCCTCCGGCGTCGCGAGGCGATGGGTCTCGCCGCCGGTGTCCACCACGAAGATGAACTCGGGATGGCGTTGCTTGACCACGCGCAGGAAGGTCAGCAGCCAGCTCTTGATGAAGTCCAGATGCAGCACCGCGGCCAGGGTCTCGCCGCCGCGGCGCCGGCAGCGGCGCAACACGACGTGCAGTTCCGGGGTCTGCTCCTGCGTGAGCGGGGAGATACGGGTGATCAGTTCGCCCAACCGGCTGGTCGCCTTCCAGTTGATGTCCTTCATGCGGTCGCCGGGCACGTACTCGCGCATGAAGTACTGCTCCTCGTCGGAGGTGCGGGAGCGCTGCGTGGTGTCGTAACCGGCGGAAATCTCCACCGGCGGGGTGGATTGCTCGCCGAGCAGTCCGGGGCGCACCACCAGCGCGCGCCGCTCGGGCGCGCGAATCGGGGCGCGCGTGAGCCCGAACACGTCGCGCACCGTGAGCCGCCCGGTCAGCTCCAGCCGCCCGCTGCAGGGAAACCAGAGCGGGATCGCCGCCTCGCCGCCCGGCGTGGCCACTTCGCGGTAGCCGCGCAGGGTGGCGCGCCGCCCTGCCTGCAGCCGCCAGGTGACGCGCAGGTGGATGCGGTAGAACAGCCAGCTCCGGGCGCTGCGGGTGCGCAGCCGGTGCCGGGAGCCGAGCTCGCGGGCGGCCAGCGGCGCGGAACTGTCCCACTCGAACTCGACCAGCTTGCAGCGGTAGGCCTGCAGCCGGCCGAGCGCGGCCAGCGCCAGCAGGATCAGGAAGCCGGTGCTGGCGAGCAGAAACTCATGCGGGGAGCCGCTCGCGAAGGCGCTGCCCAGCAGGTAGACCGCGGCCCCGGCCAGCGCGCTGCCGAGCAACGTGAGCGGGTAGTAGTGCAGCGCCAGCCGCGCCGCGCCACGCAAGGACTGCGCTTCGCCGCCGCGCCCGGCCCGCGCCGCCGCGCCCCGGGTAAAGCGCGCCTCCCCGGCGGCTGCGCGGTGGAAGGTTGCGCTCGCAGCCATGCGCCGCCGTCAGGAGGTCGCGGCAACCGGCGCCGGCCCGCCGTCCAGGCGAACCTGCGCCGCGGGCCGGCGGCCATCCACCGGAACCGTGTCCAGGAGCTCTTCAAGCACGCCGGCGGCGGGGGTGGCCGGATCCTGCATGATCAGCCGGTGCGCCACCGTCGGAAGGAAGATCTCCTTGATCAGATCGATCGACACCCAGTTGTCGCCGCGCACCAGCGCCAACGCGCGGGCCAGGCGTGACACCTTGATCCCCGAGCGCGGGCTGGCGCCGGTCTCGACCGCTGGATGGCCGCGCGTCTGGCGGATCAGCGTGACCAGGTAGGCGATCACCTCCTCGTGGATGGTGACCGCGTCCACCATCCCCTGCCACTCGTTGAGCCGGGTCTGCCCCACCACCGGCGCGAACCCGCGCCAGGAGTCGTCGCGGCCGTGTTGATGCACGATCCGTTCCTCATCGTCGTCGCTGGGGTAGCCGAGCGAAAGCTGCACCATGAAGCGGTCGAGCTGCGGCACCGGCAGCGGGAACAGGTGCGCGCCCTTCAAGTTCATGGTAGCGATGATGAAGAACGGGTCGGGAAGGTGATAGGTCTTGCCCTCGATGGAGATCGCCTGCTCTTCCATCGCCTGGAAGAAGCTGCCCTGGGTCTTGGGGGTGAGCAGGTTGATCTCGTCGCACAGCACGAAGTGGGCAAAGATCGGCCCGCGGTTGAAGATCAGGGAGCTGGTGCTGAGTTCGTAGCGGGAGAAGCCGAGAATGTCCTGCGGCAGCAGATCGACCGTGCACTGGATGCGGCTGAAGCTCTCGATCGGCACGTTCTCCGCCGACAGATCCGCGTGCGCGAACTCGCCATCCGCGCCGTCCGGTCCGCCGCGGCCCGGTCCCCGCCAGTCGATCGATTGCGCCAGCGCCCTGGCGAGCGAGGTCTTGCCGACGCCGTGGGAGTCGGCCAGGATCACGTGGCCGCCGGCGATCTTGGCCGCGATCAGGTATTCCAGCGTGCGCGGGTCGATGTAGATCAGCGAGCGCACGTTGTCCAGCAGGCGCTGAATCTCGGCGCTGACCGCCTGCGCCGCGGCGGCGCTGAGGATGGGGTGGCCGTTGTCTGGCGCCGCGGCATCCACGAGGCTACGCACGATGCCGCCAATGATACCGCACCCCCCACCGTGAGGAAAGCCGCGGCGCGCCGCCGGGCCGCAGCCCCGGGGCAGCATAGGTTCAACACGGTAGCCGGGGCTGCGCGTTCCCGGTTGGGCGCAGGCGGCGTCGCTGACGGTCTATGGCTGCCCCGCCCCGGTGGCCGGCGCCGGCGCTTTCCACACCATCGAGCGGGACTGGAACGGCACCAGCGAGATCGCGTGCTGTCGCTGCCGATGGCGCCGCGCATCCTCCCGCGGCCGCTGGGGCCGCCGGCCCGCCGGAGGAGCTGATCCTGATCCCCTACGGCTGCAGCAACCTGCGCATCGCCGAGTTCCCCCTGCTGCCCCGCTGAGCGGCGCAGCTTAGCTTAGCTTAGCTGATGCGGCGAGCCAGTCCGCTCACCTCGGCGGTTGACCATAGGTTTTCCGCGGTCCCGTAAGCGTGCGAGTGGCGACATCGAAGGTCAGTCCTTCCGGCGTTGGTTCAAGAGTGTATGTAAGCGTCCCGTCGCCGCCGCTTGCTGCCGGCAGCACCAGTTGCCCAATACTGACGCCTACAGTGTAGTACTTGGCTGGCAGCCTGTTGGCGGAGGCGTGAGATATTGTCAAGTCTTGTGGATTGAGAATCAGCGAGCGCATCTCCAATCGTTCTGTCGTCTCTCTAAGCCGCTGCCTCCGTCAGCTCGCCGTCTACGAATTCACGCCCCTCCATCACCAGGGGTATGAGTTTGAAGCCCATCAGCCGGCGCCACCTCCGCTGCGCTTCCAGCGCCAGCTTCCAGACCATCGTCAGCGTCGCCGCCCGCGACCCGCAGCCCTTCGTCCGCTTCGTCCGCAGCCGCACCGTCGCATACGTCGACTCGATCGGGTTGCTGGTCCGCAGATGGATCCAGTGCGCCGCCGGAAACCCATAGAAGCTGAACAGCGAGCCTTCATCCTTGCGCAGGCTGGCGACCGCCTTCGGGTACTTCGCCTCCCACGCCGTGCAGAACTGGTGGTAGGCGCTGGTAGCATGCTCCAACGACGGCGCTTGCCACATCTCGCGGATCATCGTCTTCGCCCGCCCCTGCACCGACTGCGGCATCTTGTCCAGCACGTTGCCGGCCTTGTGGAACCAGCAGGTCTGTTCCTCCGTTCCCGGATACACCTCCCGCAACGCCGCCCAGAATCCCAACGCCCCGTCCGCCGTCGCCAGCCGCGGCCCCTTCGTCAGCCCACGCCGCCGCAGGTCCAACAGCAGCTCACACCACGCCGTCTTGCTCTCCCGGTAGCCGTCGCTGACCGCCACCACTTCCTTGCGCCCCTGCTCGTCGGCGCCCATGATCACCAGGATGCAACTGCGCTCCTCGTCCAGTCGCACGTTCACGTGCAGGCCGTCGGCCCAGAAGTACACGTACCTCTTGCCGCTCAGATCACGCTGCGTCCACTCCCGGTACTCCGCTTCCCACACCTTCTTCAGCCGCACCACGTTGGTCGCGCTCAGCCCTGCGGCCTGCTCTCCCAGGATCGCCGCCAGCGCCTGCGAGAAGTCCCCGCTCGATACCCCCTTCAGGTACAGCGTCGGTATCAGGCTGTCCACACTCGGCGTCCGTCTCGCGTAGCGCGGCAGGATCGCGCTGCTGAACCTCGACTCTCCCTGCTTGGCGAGCTGGCGGTCATCGACCCGCGGCTGCCGGATCGGGATCGGACCGATCCCGGTGACCAACGAGCGCTTCGGCAGATGGCCGTTGCGGACCGCCAGCCGGTGGCCGTGCTGATCCCGCTGGTCAGCGTACCGCGCCAGGAACTCGTCCACTTCCGCCTCCAGCGCCGCAGCCAGCATCTGCCGCGCTCCGGCGCGTACGATCTCATCCAGAATGGCACCAGGACCTTGAGGACCTTGAGCCTCGGTGGTCCTGCCGGTATTGTTCTCCACGAGCGTACTCCTCCTGATTCGTGGTTGAATCGTTCTTGGGAGGATGCGCTCTTTTCATCCCATCCACAACTTCCGGTTATATCTCCGGAGGCGTATGGGTCGCCGTTACCCTCAAAGCTGGGAGGGGCGCACTTCCAATTTGTAGGTAGGCCCAAATAGAGAAGCCCTCCCAGCGACAGGTGATGTAACATCAGGCCGTCACTGGGAGGGCAACATATGTGTGATTCATTGGTAACCGAGATTCTCAACTACTGCAAGGCCACCTGTGGTCTCGAACTGGGCCGCGCTAGCGGTCCCCACGACCTGTTGCGGGCAGAACTGAGTCTCCTCAAGTGCTTGGTGCGCCTGTGCCGCGCCGCCATGGTGGAGTGGTTCAAGGAACTGGGCCGCGATTACCGCGGCGCCACGGTCCAGCGCAACGGGGTGTCGTATCGGTTTGTCGGCCACCGCTCCAAGACCCTGCACGGACTGTTCGGGACGGTACCCTACGAACGGGCCTACTACGCCAGCGGTAGCGGCCAGGGCTGGGCGCCGTTGGATGAGCGGCTCGGCATCAAGCGCGGCCATACGCCGGGCTGCCAGTACTTTCTGAGTCAGTTCGTAGCGCGCCAGGCGCACGCAGAGAGTCTGCGGCAGTTTCACGAGGTGTTCCGCGCCGACGGCGGGGAGCTGGTGTCGGAGAAGAAGGCGTTCACGATGGTGCAGGAGGTAACGGAGGGGTTGGAACGGCAGCGCCAGCAGGAGGTGGACAACTACCAGCAGACTGCGGCGGGGCCGGAGCTGCACGAGTCGATAGGCGGGACGGTGGCGGTGTGCATCGACGCGGGGAAGGTGCCGGTGCGCGGCAAGGAGCGGGTAGATGATGCCGGGAAGAAGCGCTACGAGCGGGAGTACCGGGACGCCAAGGTGGCGGCGGAGGCGAGTCGGAGCGTCTACGGGGAGAGGAGCAAGCAGGCAGAGGAATGCTTTCGGAGGTGGCGGACGATGCTGCGCGGCAGTCGGGCGGGGGAAGTGATAGAGGAGCTGGAGGAGTTGCGCGACGGCGTGGGGTTGAGTGCCCGGCAGCGGCACGAGGTGCAGGGGGAGATCAACTACTTGAAGAGCAACCAGGGACGGATGGACTACCGGCGGTACCGGCGGGAGGGGCTGCCGATCGGCAGTGGGGCGGTGGAGAGTACGTGCAAGAACATGGTGGGGGCGCGGCTGAAGGGGAGCGGGATGATCTGGTCGTTGGGCGGGGCGCAGGGGATGCTGCAGCTCTGCACCTCGGTGAAGAGCGGGCGGTTCAAAAGGGACTACGCGAGCCTGCTGTCCGCCTCGGTGCCGCAGGAGGCCCAGCCACAGGCCGCCTGACGCTACCTACGTTTTGGAAGTGCGCCCGCTGGGAGTCAGGTCAGGCGGAGGTTCAGCAACAGGTTTAGGATCATCGCTCTCGCCGGATGCTGGGCTTGGGGTGTCGGGTGTTGAATGCGACGATGGCTTGGCTACAGGGTCATCGCATCCCGAAACGACTATAGCCACTATGAGCAAACTCATCATCATCCACCCGACCTTCACTAAGCTGAAACTACTGGCCTGCCCTATGGCAGTTACTTTCGCGAAGGTCGCTATGCTCATACTTCGCTACCTAACACAACGGTAACCGTCGCGCATTCTTTTCGTTATTGGTCACATGTGGCATGCAAAACGTCATCAGGATACCGAGGAACGCGAAGCTGCCGATCATCCACGAAGGCTGGGGTTGTGAGCGAGCCTGAGGCGTCGATCACCGCCGGCATCGAGCCGCAGCACGTCGAGGACGCGCTGCGCATCGTCCACGAAGCGTTCGCTCGGAAGCTGCGCCACGGCTTCCGCGACGCCGACGACCTGGTGCGTCTGTTCCACGACTCCGTGGAGCGGACCAACTGCCATTCCGCAGTCGTCGACGGCCGCTGCCTCGGACTGCTGACGTTCGCCGTGACGGGCCGCGAGTTCTACCGACTGCGCGCAGCCGCTCTGTTCAGCCGATTTTCTCCCTGGCGCGCGCTTCACATGCTGTTCAACGGCTTGCTGCTGATACACACGCCAGCGCCCGACGAGTATTACGTGGAGTCGATCTCGGTCGCGCCCGCGGCGCGCGGGTTGGGGCTGGGAGCGGCGCTGATGCGGCGGGCGGAGGAGCAGGCGGTCGCTATGGGCAAGCGCCGGATGTCGCTGAACGTGATCGGGGAGAATGAAGGGGCGATTCGGCTGTACGAGCGTCTGGGCTATCGGATCACCCGGACGCAGCGGGGCTCTTTGGTTCGGCTCGCGACCGGTTCGGAGATCGTCCACCGGATGGAGAAGCCGCTGGCCTCTGACGGCGGCTAGAGATAGACGGCGGCTAGGGTCTGTCTACACTACCGGCGCCGGGGATGCTATCTTCGTCCGGCACGATGCCGGACACCCGGACCGTCCGCCGGCCGCCCTTGACATTCGCATCCTTGACGCCTGCTACTGCCGCGTGATGTCCGACCGGGACGCCGCTCCCGCCGCCGCCGGCGCCATCGTGGACAACGTGCGCCGCCGGGTGGGGGACGTGCTGCGCGAGCACGTCGACGCCGGCGCGCGGCTGTCGATCGTGTCCGCCTACTTCACCATCTACGCCTTTGCGGAGCTGCGCGGCGCGCTGCGGCAGGCGGCCCATACCCGCTTCCTCTACGGCGAGCCGCGCGGCGTGGGCCGGATCGACCCGTCCGCCGAGGAAGCCAAGGCGTTCCGCCTGACCGAGGACGGCGGCATCGATCTGCAGCGCGCGCTGGCGCAGAAGCCGCTCGCCCGCGCCTGCGCCGAGTGGATCGAGCGAAGCGTCGATATCCGCACCGTCACTCAGGCCAACTTCCTGCACGGCAAGCTCTACCACGTAGCGGGTGGCGGCGGCGACGGCGCCGACGCGGCCCTGATCGGCAGCTCCAACTTCACGCGGCGCGGCCTGGGCTACGGCGCGGCGCCCAACCTGGAACTCAACCTCGAAGTCACCCCCGCCGCCGACCGCGCCGCCCTGCTGGCCTGGTTCGACGAGCTGTGGCGGGACGAGTCCCGCACTGCGGACGCCAAGCAGCAGGTGCTGGCGGCGCTGGAGCGGATCGGCCGCCCCTACGCGCCGCGCTTCGTCTACTACAAGACCTTGTTCCACGTGTTTGAGGAGTGGCTGGCCGAACGCGGCGCGCGCGCCGGCCTGCTGCACGACGTCCATCTCTACGACACGGCGGTCTGGAACCGCCTCTACCAGTTCCAGCGGGACGGCGCGACCAGCGCCATCAACCGCCTGCTGCGGCACAACGGCTGCATCGTCGCCGACAGCGTCGGCCTGGGCAAGACCTGGACCGCGCTGGCCGTGATCAAGTTCTTCGAGCTGCGCAACGAACGGGTGCTGGTGCTGTGCCCCAAGCGGCTGCAGGACAACTGGCTGCGCTACGCCGCCTGGGCCGGCCGGGCCAACAACCCGTTCGCGCAGGACCGCTTCAACTACACCGTGCTCGCGCACACCGACCTGAGCCGCCAATCCGGCCGCGCCGGGCAGATCGACCTGGCCAACTTCAACTGGGGGGCGTTCGATCTGGTCGTGATCGACGAGTCGCACAACTTCCGCAACGAGGGGCGCGACCGCACCGACGAGGCGGGTAATATCGTGCGCCGCAGCCGCTATAACCGACTGCTGGAGCAGGTGCTGAAGGACCGCGTGCGCAGCAAGGTCCTGATGCTGTCGGCCACGCCGGTCAACACCTCCCTGCGCGACCTGCGCAATCAGATCTATCTGATGACCGAACGGCGGCAGGATGCGCTTCGGGAAGCGCTCGGCATCGCCGATCTGCAGAGTCTGTTCGGGGTGGCGCAGCGCGAGTTCCAGCAGTGGGAGCAGCAACGCCGCGGCGCCACGGGCGACAAGGGCGGGGCGGCGGCCAAGAACGCCCTCATCGCGCGCCTGGGCGCCGATTTCCTGGCGCTGCTCGATGCGGTCACCATCGCCCGCTCCCGCACCCACGTGCGCCGCTTCTACCCGCAGGTGCACGCCGCCATCGGCGGGTTCCCGCGGCGCGCCAAGCCGGAGAACCTGCATCCGCCGAGCGACCGCGCCGGCGAACTCTCCTACGACGACCTGCACCGCCGCATCGGCGCCTTCCGGCTGGCGGTCTACAACCCGTCGCGCTACCTCAAGGACACCTCGGCCCTGGACCGCGAGAAGCAGCGGTACCGCTTCGATCAGCGCGACCGCGAGCGGTGGCTGATCGGCATGTTGCGGGTGAATCTGTTGAAGCGGCTGGAGAGCTCCGTGCACGCCTTCACGCTCTCCATGGGACGCATCATCGAGAAGATGGAGGACCTCGACCGGCGCCTCGCCGCCTGGCTGCAGGCCCCGCACCGTGCGCCGGAAACGCGCGACGACCGCCTCGAGGCGATCGAGGCGCTGCCCGACGAGGACGAGGAAGACGACGAGTTCACGGTCGGCAGCGCGCGCCGCTATCGCCTGGCGGAACTGGACGCCGCGCGCTGGCGGCGCGACCTGCAGGAGGACTACCGGACCTTCACGAGCCTGCACCGCATGGCGCAGCGGGTCACGGTGGAACGCGACGCCAAGCTGGCCGAGCTGCGGCGGGTCCTGACCCGCAAGGTCACCCATCCCACCACCGACAAGGACGGCCGGCGCAACCGCAAGGCGCTGGTCTTCACCTCCTTCGCGGACACCGCGCGCTACCTGCACGACCAGCTCGACGGCGCCATAGCCGGCGCGCGCCTGGCGCTGGTCACCGGCGGCGACGGCAACCGCCTCGGCGCGGCGCCGGCGCGGTTCGACGACATCCTGGAGCGCTTCGCGCCGCGGGCGCAGCAGCGCCGGAGCGACGGCGATGAGCGGTCAACGCCGGAGATCGACCTGCTGATCGCCACCGACTGCCTGTCGGAGGGGCAGAACCTGCAGGACTGCGACCTGGTGGTGAACTACGACATCCACTGGAACCCGGTGCGGCTCATGCAGCGGTTCGGGCGCATCGACCGGTTGGGCAGCCGCAACGAGCAGGTGGCGATGATCAACTTCTGGCCGACGCGGGACCTCGACCGCTACCTCGACCTCAGGAACCGCGTCGAGGCGCGCATGGCGCTGGCCGACGCCGCGGCCACCGGCCTGGACGATCCGCTGGCCGATCCGCTGGCCGACGAGCCGGAGCGCGCCGCCCCGGCCGTGCAGGGGGAGATGGCGTTCCGCGACGAGCAGCTCCTGCGCCTGCGCGAGGAGATCCTCGATCTGGAGCAGGCCGGCGACGGCGTGGCGCTGAGCGACCTGACGCTCGACGACTTCATCGCCGACCTGCTGCACTACGTGCAGCAGAACCGCGCCGCCCTCGAAGCCGCGCCGGCCGGCATCCATGCCGTGGTCGCGGCCGTCGCGGCCCGGCCCGCCGGCGAAGCCCGGCCGCCCGGCCCGGCGGCGCGGCCGGGCGTGATCTTCTGCCTCAGGCAGCGCGCCGACCCGCCCCACCGGACGCCGAACCTGCTGCAGCCCTACTACCTGGTCACGTGCGCGGCGACGGGACCGTGCGCCATTCGTTCCGGCAGGCCCGGCAGTGCCTGACCCTGTTTCGGGAGCTCGCCGCCGGGCGCCCGCATCCCGCCGCGGCGCTGGAGGCCGCCTTCGACCGCGATACCGCGCAGGGGCAGCGCATGGATCGGTACGAACGCCTGCTCGCCGCCGCCCTGGACGACATCGCCGCCACCTTCGGCAGCGCGGAGCGGCGCGCCCTCACCCGGCACCGCGGCGCCCGGCTCACCCGCCGCTCGGAGCGCCCGCGCGCGGCGCGCGACTTCGAGCTGATCACCTGGCTGGTGATCGCCGACCCGCCTGCGGCGCCCACCGCGGAACCGGACGGCGATGGCTGACGGGTTGCGCGCGGCGGTGCGCGCCGCGCTTGCCGGGTTCGCCGACGCCGGCCGGCCGCTGCACGAAGCCGCCGGCGCCCTGCTCGGAGCGCTCGGCTACGACAGCGAGCGGACCGGGGAGGGTGACGGCGCCGCCGCCGGGTTCGTCGCCGAGTTGGCGGCAGCGCGGGAGCTGTCCGACCGGGAGCGCGCGCTGCTGGCCGATTGGCGGGCCGCGCGGATCGTGTTCCAGCTCACCCGGGAAGAGATCGCCGGCCAGACCGGGCTGTTCGACCGGTTCGATGCGGAGCGCATCGAGTCGTTTCTGTTCATCGCGGTCGAGCTGGCGGCGCCGGGCGCCGACCGGCGCTACCCCCGCACGCGGCTGGCCGACATGACGCGCGCCGTCAACCGGCGCTACCCGATGCCGGCCATCCTCCTGTTCCGGCACGGCGCGACCGTCACCCTGGCGGCGGTCGGGCGCCGCGCCCACCGGCGCGACGCCGACCGGGACGTGCTGCAGCAGGTGACGCTGATCAAGGACATCCGCGTCTCCCATCCGCACCGCGCGCACCTCGACCTGCTGGCCGAACTCGCCCTGCCGGCGCTGCGGGAGCGCCGGGGCGTGCGGAGCTTCGACCGGTTGCATCGGGAATGGGAGCGGGTGCTCGACGCCGAGGCGCTGAACCGGCGCTTCTACCGCGAGCTGTTCGCGTGGTTCGAGCGGGCGGTCGCCGCCTGCTGCTTCCCGGACGACGGCGCCGGTCCCGGCAATGCCGAGCGCCACGTGATCCGGCTGATCACCCGGCTGCTGTTCATCTGGTTCCTGAAGGAGAAGGGGCTGGTCCCGGAGGCGCTGTTCACCGAGCAGTTCGCCGCCGCCGCGCTCCGCAACCACGCGCCCGAACGCACCGACTACTACCGAGCGGTGCTGCAGAACCTGTTCTTCGCCACCCTCAACACCGAGCTCGGCAAGCGCGCGTTCAGCGGCCGCGACCGCGACAGCCACCGCGACTTCAGCAAGTACCGCTACCGCGCTCTGCTGCGCGACCCCGACGCCTTCCTGCGCCTGCTCCGACAGGTCCCGTTCGTCAACGGCGGCCTGTTCGACTGCCTGGATGACTACGAGGCGCGCGGCGCCGGCGGCCGCCGCATCGACGCCTTCACCGACAACGTCGCCGCGCAGGGCCGCGATCTGGCGGTGCCGGCGCGGCTGTTCTTCGCCGCCGAAGCGGGGCTGTTTCCGCTGTTCGGGCGCTACAAGTTCACGGTCGAGGAGAACACGCCGCTCGATCAGGAGGTGGCGCTCGACCCGGAGTTGCTGGGGCGGGTGTTCGAGCATCTGCTGGCCGCCTACAACCCGGAGACGCGCGACACCGCCCGCAAGGTGACCGGCTCCTACTACACGCCGCGCCGCGTCGTCGACTACATGGTCGACGAGTCGCTGGCGGCGGCGCTGGCCGCGCGCGCCGAGCCGGCCGACCGGGACGCGGGCTTCTGGCGCGAGCGGCTGCGCTATCTGCTCGACTACGCGGACGCCGCCGCCGATGCCGGCGAGTTGTTCGAGTCGGACGAGCAGCGCGAGATCGTGCGCGCGATAGCCGGACTGCGGGTGTTGGACCTGCGGTCGGTTCCGGCGCCTTCCCGATGGGGGTGCTGCACAAGCTGACGCTGGCGCTGCGGCGGCTCGATCCCGACAATCGGCACTGGGAGGAGTACCAGCGGGAGCGCGCCAAGGACCGGGCGGGAGCGGCGTTCGACGACGTGGACGACGAGCAGGCGCGCCGCCGGGAGCTGGCGGAGATCAGCCGCACGTTCGAGACCTACCGCCGGTCGGACTTCGGGCGCAAGCTCTATCTGATCCAGAACGGCATCTTCGGCGTCGACGTGCAGCCGGTGGCGTGCCAGATCGCCAAGCTGCGCTTCTTCATCTCGCTGGTCGTCGAGCAGCGGACCACCGACGACCCGCGCGACAACTACGGCATCCGCCCGCTGCCCAACCTGGAGAGCCGCTTCGTGGCCGCCGACACGCTGCTCGGTCTGGAGGCCGGCGACGGCAGCGACAACCTGCTCATGGGGCAGGAGGTGATCCGCCCGATCGAAGCCCATCTGCGCCGGGTGCGGGAAGGGTACTTCAACGCGCGGACGCGGCAGGAGAAGCTCAGCTTGCGCGCCAAGGACGACGAGTTGCGCGCGGCGCTGGCGCGCGAGCTCGAGGACCTGGGCTATCCGCACGAGGCGGCCGCGGCGGTCGCCCGCTGGGACCCGTACCACCAGAACGCGAGCGCCGCCTGGTTCGATCCGGAGTGGATGTTCGGCATCGCCGACGGGTTCGACGTGGTGATCGGCAATCCGCCCTACGTGCGGGGCGAGAAGATTCCGGCCAAGGCGCGCCTGCGCGCCGCCTACGGCGACTTCTACCGGGGCACGGCCGACCTCTACACCTACTTCTTCCGCAGGGGCATCGACCTGCTGCGGGCCGGCGGCCTGCTCTGCTTCATCACCTCCAACAAGTTCATGCGCGCCGACTACGGGCGGCCGCTGCGCCAGTTCCTGACGGGGGCTGCCGCGCCGCGCCTGCTGCTCGACCTGGGCCGCACCGGCACCTTCGACGCCACCGTGCGCCCGTGCGTGCTGCTGGCCGGCGCTGCGGCGGCCGACCGCGGGGCGGTGCGCGCGGCCACCGTGCGCGGGCCGGCGGGCGCACCGGACCCGGCGGCGTTCATCGAGCGGCACGGCTTCGACATGGACGTAGCGGACTTGGCGGACGCCGGCTGGTCCCTGGCGCCGCCGGACTGGCAGCGCCTGCGCGCCAGGATCGAGGCCGCCGGCCGGCCGCTCGGCGAGTACGTGAGCGTAAACGGCGGCGGCATCTACTACGGCATCAAGACCGGCCTGAACGACGCCTTCGTGATCGACGCGGAGACCCGCGACCGCTTGATCGCCGACGATCCGAACAGCGCCGATCTGATCCGCCCATGGCTGCGCGGCAAGGACGTGCGCCGCTGGCGGGCGGACTGGGCGGACCGATATGCCATCGCCATCGCGAGCAGCGCCAATATCGAATGGCCCTGGTCCGCTGCGCGACGCGAAGCCGACGCGCGCGCCATCTTCAAGCGGACGTACCGCGCCGTGCACGATCACTTGACGCCGTTTGCCACCCGACTCCGACGCCGGCAGGACAAAGGCACGTTCTTCTGGGAACTACGTTCGTGCGCCTACTACCGCGCCTTCGACCAGCCCAAGATCGTCTACCCGGTGATCGGACGGGAACTGAGGGCGCTGCTCGACCGGGAAGGTCGTCTGGCGAACGACAAGTGCTTCCTGATTCCCGGCGGCGACTGCTACCTGCTGGCGTTGCTGAACTCGAAGCTGCTCGACTTCTACTTTCGCCTTGCCATGCCCTGCCTCGACGATCCATTCAGCGGCGGCGACATGGAGTTCCGTGCCGTCTTCATGGAGCACGCCCCCATCGCGCCCGCCGCCGAGCCGACCAGGCAACGCCTCGCCGCCCTCGCCGAGCAGATCCAAACCGCCAAGCAGGCCGACCCCGCCGCCGACGTCAACGCCCTCCAACGGCGCCTCGACCAGACCGTCTACGACCTCTACGGCTTCACCGCCCCAGACATCGCCATCCTCGACGCCGCCCTGCCCTGAATGAACACACGTCGCGTGTTCGTTCGCCGGCTCCGGGTCGGTACTTACGCAGGGTTGCGCGGGACGACGACCGATGCCCGTCGGCCTTCGTACACGCGGGCCGCGTTCAGCACGTAGTACTTGGCCCAAAGGCGCCAGATCGCTCGCCACTGACAGTCAGCCGGGTCGGCCTCCAAAACCGGAAGACCGAACCCTATCGCGTCCCGGGGGGAAATGATCGCACTGTGGCTCGGCGTGTCCTCGATCAACGGCGGGCGTAGCTTCTCTGCAAGTTCCGCCACCTTGCTGTCAGTGCGACCTGATGCACAGGCCAATGCCTCCCGCAACTGACCGTCGGCGCGGGCAAACGCATCCCGTGCCTGTTGCACCATCAGAGCGTTGATGTCACTGAACAGCGACGCGTGCAGTGCATACGTCGCCGGGTTTTTCTGAATCCTGCACTCGGCTTCGTCGACCGCGGCGATGATCGCCCTCGCTGCCGACCACTGTCCGTTGGGAAGCCGAAGCTGCGGGTCCACGGGACCCAGATCGCTCGTCGGTCCAAGGTAGATATGGTCTGCCCCGAGCACGAAGAGAGTGCCGGCGCTCTTTGCCCGGTCCGGAACGATCACCGTCAACTCAGCGCAGCGAGACTGCGCTTGCTTTACCAGCCGCAACGCCGTTTCGCCATCACCGCCGGGCGTCGCCAGCATCACATGAAGGTCTTCCTTGGGATCAGCGTCGTATAGCGTCTCTTCAAACGGAGTGATGCTGCTCGGTAACAACAAGTCGATCAAGACCACGAGGCGGCATTCATACTCTTTCTCGTATGCCTGGATCAGGTTCTGCCGTTCGTACCAAGCCGCATGCTGCGCCTCGTACAGCGGGCTGCGACCGGACCGGGAGGACTGATCGGTGCTCAAACCAGAGGCCGGGGATCGTCGATCGAAAAGACTATGGGCTTGCCCTGCCGCGCCTTGCGGCCTTCTTCCCGTGCATTCCGGGCGCGTTCGATCCGTTCCTGCCAGTCGGGATCATACCACTTCGGACGCCCCGCGGCCGGAACAGCGCCCTCGGTCCGGGTGTCGAGATCGGACGAGCCTACCGGCTCCCGGCTCCTGTCGTGGCCTGGTACCGTGCCGTCAATCTGTGCCATGCCCTAACGTAGCGCATACGCGCGGACATGGCAATCGTAGCGCCGTCGCCGTCCCGCGCTTGATCTTGCCCACGGCGACCCGTGACAGATCCGGTCCTTTCGCGGACGAGCTCCGCCGGCGTGAGCTCGCGGTTCAGCCGGGGACGTTACGGCAAATGCCGGTTTCAGCCATGCGTACGCTGCCGGGCGGATACGGCGTCACGGTTGCGTACCTGCATCGTCTCCTCGCCCATCGACACCGCATAGATGCCGTTCCGCGTCAGATAGGCGATCACGTCGTCAGGCAGGCGCAGCGACGAGAATACCGCCACCAACGGCAGCTCCCGGTACTCCGGAAAGTAGAGCCCGAACTGCCCGCTCTTCAGAAACTCGACGAATTTTTCGCGTACTCGCTCAGCGCGGTCGACTTGGTCTCATTGAGCAGCACCGCCTGCGTCCCCACGTAGAGCGCGTCGAACTCCCGCCGGCAGTGCGGATCGTCGCTGCGAACGCGGGACATGGTGACGCTGAAGGTGCGTTCGTCGCCGCAGCCCAGTTCGTCGCGCGCGATACGCCGCAGGCTGGGGGCCACGATGTCCTGCACGACGGTGCCCATCTTGTTGGCCAGCTCGCCCCAGCGCCGATTCATTTCCTTCCGATCTCGGGCCGCCTCCGCGCGGGCTCGGGCTCCCTCCGCCTTCAGCTCCTCGATGGCGTGCTCGATGCTGCGCAGGGAAGCCGCGTTCTGCTCCATGAACCGTTCGAACAACAGCTCCAGGCGATCGGTCCTGTCCTCCAGCACCGCCGTCCGCTCTTCGAGAGTACTCACCGTATGACCACCTGTTCGGTACAGAATACGTCCCTACGCGGTAGGCGGCAACCAGCGCGCGGGCGGTCGTAGGGCGTTCGTCCAGCCCTGAGTTCCAGAGTATAATGGCTGGCAAGTAACGTTCAGTCATATAATTACTCAAATTGAATGGTGCCCGTGCGTGGCTACATCCGCGGCGTCACTCCCAGCAACTCGAAGCAGCGCTGCTGCAACTATACTGGTGGTGGCGACGTCAACTATTTTTTCTGTGTACTTTTATCAACATGCCCCCGGCGGTCGATGCCACGCCTCCGAGCACGAACGCCCCACCGAGGCCGAGCGGCCGAGCTGGAGGCGCATCGCCTACGCCACACCCGACGACGCTACCTTGGCGGCGGCGCTCCGCCGGCTCACGGAGGGCCTCCGTCAGATCGCCGCGTCCGGTTAGCTCACCTCTTTTGAATACGCCGCTATGTTGACAAAAAGTAAACATACTGGTACATTTATACGGAGATGCGGGTCGAGTTTCCGGTTACCCATCCGTTCGATTACCAGCTCGCCATGGACCGGCTGGCGGGCTACCGCGCGCCCCGCAACAAGCTGCGCAGTCTGTGCCTGAGCGGTGACTTGGTACGGGTCCGAAAGGGCCTGTACGTGGCGGCCGCGTTTCCCGGCCGGCCGCCGGCGGTGGAGCCGCTGGCGCTGGCGCCCCTGATCTATGGGCCGTCCTACGTCTCGCTGGAAACGGCGCTGGCCTGGCATGGGCTGATTCCCGAACGAGTCGAGGAAGTGACCAGCGTCACCTGCAAGCGCGCGAAGCTGTTCCTGACCCCGGTCGGACGGTTCAGCTACCGCCCCGTCAACGAGACCGCCTACGGCTACGGCGTCGGGCTGCAGTCCGCCGCCGGCGGCGCGTTCTTTCTGGCCGCGCCGGAGAAGGCGCTGTGCGACCGAATCGCCGGCGTCCGCGGCCTGCGCGCGCAGCGGGACGTCCTCGGGCTGCTGGCGGATGACCTGCGCGTCGACATGGACGCGGTAGTGCGCATGCGGCTGCCGCTGGTACGCGAAATCGCGTTGCGCTATCGGCGGCGGAACGTCACCTCGTTCCTGCGCTGGCTCGAACACGTCACGAGAGAGGCCTGATGGATCTTGCGCTCCGGGGGATGCTCGACCGCTACCGCCCGCGCACCCTGGCCGACCACCAAAACGCGCTGACGGAGATCGTCCAGGAGCTGGCGTTGTTGGGGCTGTGGCGGGCGAAGTTCTTCGAACACGCCGCGTTCTATGGCGGCACCGCCTTGCGCATCTTCCACTCCCTGCCGCGCCGTTCCGAAGCCCTCGACTTTTCTCTGCTGCGATCTGACCGGGTATTCGTCCTGGAGCCGTACCTGGAAGCGGTCCGCACGGAGTTGGCGGCATTCGGGTTCAGCTTTCGCGTCGAGCGGAGGACCAAGCGGCTGAGCACGGCGATCGAGTCCGCCTTCATCAAGGGCGGCACCCGGATCAACCTCGCCTATATCGGCGCTCCCGATTACCTGCACCAGCGCCTTCCGGAGCTGCAACAGGTGAAGATCAGAATCGAAGTCGATACCGATCCGCCGCCCCTGGCCGAGTACGAAGTGCGAACCCGGCTCACGCCGATACCGTTCCAGGTACGGCTGTTCGATCTGCCCTGCCTGTTCGCCGGCAAGCTGCACGCGCTCCTGTGCCGCAACTGGAAGAGCCGCGTAAAGGGCCGCGACTTCTACGACTTCATCTGGTATCTGGGGCGGCAGGTCCCCTGCAACGTCCGCCATCTGCAGGCGCGCATGACGCAAACCGGACACCTGCGGCCCGGCGATCACCTGGACGGAGCGCAACTCCGCCGACTTCTGCAGCAACGGTTCGAGCAAGTGGATTTCGAGCAGGCGCGCCGCGACGTGCGGCCCTTCGTCGGCGACCCGGCGGAGCTGGCGATGTGGGATGCGGAGTTCTTTCGCTCCCTGGCGGACGGAGTCCGGGAACGCTAGCCGGTGTTGCGCAGCCCGGCGGCAAGGCCGTTTACGGTCAGCAGGATGGCCCGTTCCACGCGCGGGTCGACCTGCGCCGCGCTGCGACGCTGCTCCAGCAGGGCGATCTGCAGCAGGTGGAGCGGCTCCAGATACGCGGACCGCACCGCCAGCGTACGCTTCAGCACCGGGTAGTCAGCCAACAACGCGGGCTTGCCGGTCGCGGCCAGCACCTGCCGCACCGAGCGCTCGTGTTCCGCGGCGATCGACTCGAAGATCGGGCGGTGGGCCGGCTCAACCAGGGCGTCCACGTAGCGCCTGGCGGTGACCAGATCGGTCTTCGCCAGGGTCATCTCGACGTTGGAGAGGAACATCCGAAAGAACGGCCAGCGCTCGTACATCTCGGTCAGGCTGGCCCCCGCCGCCTGCGCGGCCGCCAACCCGCTGCCCACGCCGTACCAGCCGGGCACCACCTGCCGGGTTTGGGTCCAGCCGAATACCCACGGAATGGCGCGCATGCCGTCGATGCCGGCGCCGGTGCCGGGCCGCCGCGCCGGTCGTGAGCCGATCTTGAGCGCCGCCAGCTCCTCCACCGGGGTGGAGGCCAGGAAGTAGGGCACCAGCGACGGGTGCTCCACCAGCCGCCGATAGGCGCCGTAGGCGGCCTCCGAGGCGATCTCCATGGCCGAGTTCCAGCGCTTCAGATCCGCCGCCGGGCGCGGCGCGCTGCGGTGCAGCACCGTCGCCTCGATCGCCGCCGCCAGCGTCAGCTCCAGGTTGTCCCGGGCCAGCCGCGGCAGCCCGTACTTGCCGGCTATCACCTCCCCCTGCTCGGTAATCTTGATGGTTCCGTTCACCGTACCCCACGGCTGCGCCAGAATCGCCTCCGCGGTCGGGCCGCCGCCGCGCCCGACGGTCCCGCCGCGGCCGTGAAAGAAGCGCAGTTGCACGCCGCGGCGCGCCGCCGCCTCGCGCAGGCGGCGCGCCGCGCGGTGCAGCTCCCACTGCGCGGTGGTGATGCCGCCCAGCTTGTTGGAGTCGGAGTAACCCAGCATCACCTCCTGCGGGCCGCCGCGCAGGCGCAGCAGCTCGCGGTAGCCGGGTTCCCGCAGCAGTTGGTCGAGGGTGGCGTCCGCCCGGCGGATCGAATCCGGGGTCTCGAACAGCGGCACGAAGCCGATCGCCGCGCGTCCGGCGGCCAGGTCCACCAAGCCGACTTCGCGCGCCAGCACCACTGCCGCCAGCACGTCGTCGGCGCCGGCGGTCTCCGAGATGACGTAGCTCTCGATGGCGCGGGAACCGAACCGCTCCAGGGCCGCCCGGATCACCTGCATCGTTTCCAGCGGGGCGCCGGCCTCGTCCGGCAGCCGGGTGGCAGGGGTGGTGATCGGGCGCCGGCCGGCGAGCTCCGCGGCCAGCAACCGGTACCGTTCCGGAGATGCGAGGCGCGCGTAGTCGGGTGCGCCGGGAAGGCCGCGGTACAGCGCGGCCAGCGCGGCGTGGTGCTTCTCGGCATGTTCGCGCACGTCCAGCGTTGCCAGGTGAAAGCCGAAGGCCGCGGCGCGGCGCAGCAGGCGGCGCACCGCCCCGGCGGCGATCACGGCGCCGTGGTGGGCGCGCAGCGAGCGCTGCAGCAGCTCCAGCTCGGCCACCAGTTCGGCGGCGGTCAGGTAGTCGCGGCGCGGTACGTGGCGCGCGTGCTCGGCGATGCGCCGGCGGGTGTTCTCCAGGCGCCGGCGGATGAACGCCAGCTTGAGCCGGTAGCTCTCGTCCGCGTTGCGGCGGCGCGCTTCCTGATCGACGGCCGGCAGCGCGGCGGCGTCGCGCCGCAGACTGGCGGCCAGCTCCGCCGACACGCCGTGGATGTGCTCCGAGCTGCTGAGCTCCGCGGACAACTGGTCGACCCCGCCCACCAACTCATGCAGCGCGCGGTCGTGCTGCAGTTCCAGCACGGCGGTGGTCACCGCCGCGGTCACCAGGGGGTTGCCGTCGCGGTCGCCGCCGGCCCAGCTCCCGAAGCTCAGGGGGCGGGCGTGGGCCGGCAGCTCGATGCCGGCGCGCGCGAGCTGTGCATCCAGCTCGTCGAACAGGTCGCCGCTCACGCCGCGCAGCAGCTCCTCCAGGTAGTAGATCGCGGCCCGCGCCTCGTCGGTGGGATGGGGCCGCTGCACGCGCAGCTCGTCGGTCTGCCAGATCAGGTCGATCGCTTCGGCGAGCCGCCGGCGGATGCGTTCCCGGTCTACGGCGGCCAGCCGGGGATCGGCGCGTTCGTAGAGCAATTCGCCGATCCGCCGCAGCTTGGTGAGCACCGAACGGCGCGCCGCCTCGGTGGGGTGCGCGGTGAACACCGGGCGGACGTCGAGGCGGTCGGCCACTTCGCGCAGCGCGGCGCGTTGCGCCGCGTCGCCTGCGATGTGATCGAACAGCGCGCGCAGCCGGCCGCGGGCGATGCCGCTGCGCGGTCCATACTCGGCTACCCGATGGGCCTGCTCGGCGACGTTCGCCAGATGGAAGAAGGTGGAAAAGGCGCGTACTAGGTTGGTGGTGGCGGTGATGTCGAGTCGGGCCAGCAGGGCGTCCAGCTCGGCGCGGGAACGGTTGTCGGGGCGCGGGTCGCGGGCGCGCTTGCTCAGCGCGCGCACCCGTTCCACCAAGTCCAGAAGCTCGGCGCCGTGTTGCCGCACCAGGGTCTGCCCCAGCAGTTCGCCGAGCAGCCGGATGTCGGCGCGCAGCGCCGCGTCCGCGGCGGCGTTGCGCCGGCGGTCGTCATCGATCCCCCTCATGGCGGAAACTATAGCGGCCGGATACGCTGCGGTCTCATGGCGGACGCCGCTCCTCCCGACTTCGTCTATTCGCTCAGCGTGCGCTTGCACCACACCGACGCCGCCGGCGTGATCTTCTGTTCACGGCTGCTGGAACTGGCGCACGAGGCGTATGAGGCGTGGCTGGAGCAGGTAGGGCTGCGCCTCGACCGGCTCTTGGAGCAGGGCCGGCTGCGGCTGCCGGTGGTGGCGCTGGAAGCTGAGTTCGCGCAGCCGATCCGGGTGGGCGACCGGCTGCAGGTGGAGCTTGTCGTGACGCGGCGCGGCGAGCACTCCTATCAGGTGGCGTACCGATTTCGCGATCCGGCGGGGAGGGTGAAGGCGCGCGCCGTTACCTGCCACGTGGCGCTCGACGGCGTCGGCGGAAAACCTGCCGCGCTGCCGGCCGCGCTGCGCCGGGTCGTGGACGGCGCCGGCAGCGCATGAGATTCGGACTCAACCGCGGCCGGTAATCAGCCGTACCGCGCGGGCGGTGAGCGCGCGGCGCGAGTGCTTGATGGCGCCGCCGGCCGCCTCCGGCTCCCCCGCCGGCAGGGCGAAGTAGCGCGCGGGATGTTTGAAGCGCGCCAACCGGGCGTCGAGGTGGCGCGCCAGATCGGCCGGCGGCAGCGGTCCGCAGCGCACGCTGAGAAACGCGGCCGGGCGGCTGCCGAACTCGGCGTCCGGCACGGCGACGCACACCGCCGCCAGCACCGCCGGGTGTTCGAGCAGCGCCTGCTCCACTTCCTGCGGCTGAATGTTCTCGCCGCCGGAGATGAAGCGCGCGTCGCGGCGCCCGGTCACGAACAGGCGCCGGTCGTCGAGCCGGCCGAGGTCGCCGCTGCGGTACCAGCCGCCGGCGCCGGCCGCCGGTGTCAGGCGGCCCTGCTCCAGGTAGCCCAGGCACAGGGTGCGGCCGCCGAGAAGGATTTCGCCGTCGTCGGCGATTGCGGCCCGCCGGTGCGGCAGTACCCGGCCGGCCCCCGCAAAGGTCTCGTCAGGGTCGCCGGGGCGGGTGGTGGCGACCTGGGAGGCCAGTTCGGTGCAGCCGTAGGAGGCGCACACCGGCAGCCCCCCGGCGCGCGCCTGCCGCAGCAACGGCGCGGACAGCGCGCTGCCGCCGATCAGCGCGGCGCGCAGGCGGCGGGTCAGATCGGGCCAGGCGGGTATCTGCAGCAGGCGCCGGAGCTGGGTTTCCACCAGTGAGACGTGGGTAGCGGCCGGGAGCAGGCGCGCGCCCGGGTCGTCTGCGCTCGAAAAGGCGCCGCTCTCGGCGAACAGCGCGCAGGCGCCGGCGCTGAGCGTGCGGAACAGGATGCTGAGTCCGGCCACGTGGTGCCGCGGCAGCGCTACCAGCCAGGCGTCGGCGCGGCGCAGCGGTATGTTGGCGGCCGAACCGGCGGCGCTGTAGAGGTGGTTGGCGGCGCTGTGCACCACCGCCTTGGCGGCGGCGGACGAACCGGAGGTGAACACCACGGTGGCCGGGCGGCGGATGGCGATACGCGCCGGGCCGGCCGGCGGCGGCTCCGATTCCGGCGGCCGCTGCCGCCACTCGAACGCTCCCGTGCGCGCGAGCAGACGGTCCCGTTCCCGCGGCGCGGCGCGCGCCGGCAGCAGCACCGCCGCGGCGCCGGCGGCGAGGATGGCGAGCAGGGTGACCGCCCACGCCGGCGGGTCCAGCTCGGCGGCCAACGCGACGCGCCTGCCCGGCGTCACCCCGGCGGCGCGCAACGCGGCCGCGCTGCGCGCCGCGCCGCCGGCCAACGTCCGATAGCTCAGCGGGCGGCCGCGCCACTGCAGCGCAGGGGCTGAACCGTAGCGCTCGCCCAGGGCGGCAAGGTCGAGCACGCCGTCCGGCGCCAGCGCGCGCACGCTATCGCCGGCCGCGCCGGCCGCCTCCGGTGCGGCCGCCTCCTCCGCCGCCGGGCGGCGCGCCGCGGCGGCGTTCACGGAGCGGAACGCGCGCCCGCCAGCAGAGCGGCGGCGGCCGCGCCGGCCAGCAGCAGGAGCGCCTGCAGCAGGAGTACCTGGGCGGTCCGCGCCAGCAACTCGTTGAGCGCCGGGCCGGCCGGCGTGGCCCGCAACCGGGCGTTGAGGCGCAGGGCGGGAACGAACGCCAGGAACGGCAGCGCCGCCGGCCAGCGCGGGCCGCCGGAGTCCGCCGCCAGCAGCAGCGCCGGCGGCAGCAGCACCCCGGCCAGCAGCGCGGCGAGATACTCGGCGCGCGCGAAGCCGTCGCCGAAGCGGACCGCCAGGGTGCGCTTGCCGGCCAGCGCGTCGGTGGCGCGGTCGCGCAGGTTGTTCACCACCAGGATCGCGGTGGCCAGCAGTCCCGGCCCCAACCCCGTTGCCAGCACCAGCGGAGGCAGCGTCAACGCCTGCAGATAGTAGGTGGCGCCCACCGCCACCGGTCCGAAGAACACCAGCACCAGCAGCTCGCCGAAGCCGAGGTAGCCCAGTGGCCGCGGCCCGCCGGTATAGCTGACGGCAGCCGTCACGCAGGCCGCCAGCACCACCGCCAGCGGCCACCCGCCGCGCGCCACGCCCAGCACCCCCAGCGCGCCGGCGCCGGCGAACGTCGCGGCCGCGCCGGCGAGCACCCGGCGGGGCGGAATCAGGCCCGCCTGCGTAACGCGCGTCGGGCCGACTCGATCGGCGCCGTCGGCGCCGCGGCGGGCGTCCGCCCAGTCGTTGTGCAGGTTGCATCCCACCTGCATCAGCAGCGCGCCGCCCAACGCCGCCGCCGCCCACAGCGGCGCGAAGGCGCCGTGCCACAGCGCCAGCGCGCTGCCGGCCAGGACCGGCCCGACCGCCGCCCACAGGGTGCGCGGCCGAATCGCCAGCCACCAGCGGCCCAGCGCCCCGGGTGCGTCGCTCATGGTTCGCGTGGTTGGCGCGGTGCCTGCCGGCGGGCTCGATCAGTCATCATCCGTTTCGCGCCGGCTAGAGGCGATAGAGCTCGCCGAACTTGCCTTCCAGGTAGTCCAGGAAGTAGCGCGCGTCGAGCGGCTCGCCGGTTACGCGGCGGCAGATCTCGGCGGCGGAATAGACCCGGCCATGGCGATGGATCCGTTCTCGCAGCCAACTCAGGATCGGTGCGAACTCGCCGCCGCGCACCTGCTCCTCCCAGTCGGGAATCTCCCGCGCCATGGCGGCGTGGAACTGGGCGGCGTACAGATTGCCGAGGGTGTAGGTGGGGAAGTAGCCGATCAGGAACATCGACCAATGGATGTCCTGCAGCACGCCGTCGGCGTCCCGTTGCGGCGCGATTCCCAGCAGGGCGCGCGACTCCTCGCGCCAGGCGGCCGGCAGATCGGCCACCTCCAGGTCGCCGTCGACCAGCCGCCGCTCCAGCGCGAAGCGCAGCAGTACGTGGAGGTTGTAGGTCACCTCGTCCGCCTCCACCCGGATCAGGGAGGGCCGGACCGCGTTGACGGCGCGGTAGAAGCGCTCCCGGTCCACGCCGGCCAGCGCCGGAAAGCGTGGTTGCAGTTGCGGGTAGAAGTGCTCCCAGAAGGCGCGCCGGCGGGCGATCAGGTTCTCCCAGAAGCGCGATTGCGATTCGCAAATGCCGAGCGAGGCGCCGTCGCCCAGCTCGGTCGTGGCCAGCTCCGGCGCCACCCCGAGACCGTGCAGGCCGTGGCCGCATTCGTGGATGGTGCCGAAGATGCCGGCGCTCAGAAGATTGGGGTAGAAGCGGGTGGTGAGGCGTCCGTCGCGCGCGCCGAGGGTGGTGGAGAAGGGGTGCGCGGACACGTCCAGGCGCCCGGTCTGCGTGGTGAAGCCCAGGGCCTCCAGCAGATGATCGCTGAAGGCGCGCTGCGCGGCAACGTCGTACTCGCGGCGCAGCATGCTGTCGTCGAGCTCCACCGGCGAGGCCGTGATGCGCTGCAACAGGTCCACCAGCGGCGGGCGCAGGTCGGCCAGCACGCCGCCCAGCTCCGCGGTCGTCATCCATGGCTCGAACGTATCCAGCAACGGATCGTAGCGGGTCTCCCGGTAGCCGAGACAGTCCGCCTTTTCGCGGGTGAGCCGCACCGTGCGTTCCAGGTCGGCGCGGAACAGCGCGAAGTCGGATTCGCGCCGCGCCTGCACCCAACTGGCGTGATTGACGCTGCTCTGCCGGGCAATCGCCGTGACCAGCTCCACCGGCAGCCTGGTCTCGCGGTCGTAGGAGCGGCGCAGCTCGCGCGCCAACGCCCGGTCGCGCGGCTCCAGGTCGGGGCGCGCTTCGGCGGCGGCGATCAGATCGCCCATTTCCGGCGTCGTGCGGCGCTGGTGGACCTCTCCCTCCAGCAACGCGAGCTGTTCGGCGCGCTCCTCCACGGCGCCCGGCGGCAGACAGGTCTCCTGATCCCACTGCAACAGGGCGGTGACGTGCTCCAGGAGGTGGATTTCGCGGTCGAGCCGCTTCAGACGGGCAAGAGGGTCAGGCCGGGGCCGGCGGTCATCCATGGCCCCCATCATAGCGAATTCTGTTATGGTCTTTGGCCATGGTGGAGCCGACTGCCTATCCACCGCTGGCCGAGGTGCGCGGACAGTTGCGTGTCGCGTGGTATCGGTCGCCGGTCGCGCCGGCTACGCTGCGGCGGCTCATGCGGCGCAGCGACCTGCAGGGCTGGCTGCAGGCCGGCGGCCACTTGGCGCTGGCGGTGGCCACCGCGGCGCTGGCGTGGTGGTTCTGGTCGCGCCAACTGTGGTTCGGGTTCGCGGCGGCGCTGTTCGCGCACGGGACGGTCGCCAGCTTCTTTACCGGCACGGCGCCGCACGAGCTGGCGCACGGCACCGTGTTCCGCACCCGGTGGCTCAACCGCGTCTTCCTGTACCTGTACAGCTTGCTGAGCTGGTGGGACCCGTTCGATTACGGCGCCAGCCATACCTATCACCACCGCTATACCCTGCACCCCGCGGGCGACCGCGAGAATCTGCTGCCGCTGCGGCCCACGGTCGGCCCCACCTTCCTCCTGCAGATGTTCACGGTCAACCTGCTGACCCGGCCGGGGCGCACCTTCGGCAAGGGCGGGCTGATCTCCACGGCGGCCATCACGATCCTGGCGGCGCTCGGCCTGGTGGGCTCGACCAGGACGCCGATCCGGCAGTGGATTGCGGCCCTGCACGCCGACCAGCCGGCCGAGGCGCGCAAGTCGACGTGGTGGGCGCGGACGCAACTGGTGTTTCACGGCGGCGTGCTGGCCGCCGGACTGGTCTCGGGGCTGTGGGTGCTGCCGCTGATCGTCTCCGCGGCGCCGTTCATCGGCAACTGGCTTTCCTACTTCGTCGGCCTCCCGCAGCACTGCGGCCTGCGGGATAACGTCGCCGATTTCCGCAAGTGCACCCGTTCGATGAAGCTGGACCCGGTCACCACCTTTCTGTATTGGCGCATGAACTGGCATACCGAACATCACATGTACGCCGGGGTGCCGTGCTACCACCTCAAGGAGCTGGCGCGGGAGATCAGCGCCGACCTCCCCGCGCCGCGCACGCTGGCCGGCGCCTGGCGCGAGATGCTCCGCATCTGGAACCGCCAGCTCCTCGAACCCGGCTACCAGTACGACACGCCGCTGCCGCCGGCCGCCGGCCGAGTGGCGCGCGGCGGGCACGGCAGGCTGGAAAGCTCGATCGGCGAGTTGGCCCCGGCCGGACTGCGCTAGGCCAGGGCGGCTTCGTCCGAAGACCTAGCCTAGCCGTAGCTTAGCTTAGCGCCGGTGCCCGGCGAGGGTGGCGGCGAGCTGGCGCAGGCTGGCGGCGCTGTGGGCGGCGGCGAACACGTCGACGAACGGGAGCGCGGCCTGCATGCCGCGGGTCTGCGGCTGATAGCCGGGGTTGCCGAGCAGCGGGTTGAGCCAGATCACCAGCGCCGCGCGGCGCTGGATCTCCGCCATGCCGGCGCCGAGCAGCTCGACGTCGCCGGTGTCCCAGCCGTCGCTGAGGATCGCCACCACCGTGCGCCGGTCCAGGACGGTGCGCCCATACTGCTCCAGATACTGCTGCAGCGAGACGCCGATGCGGGTGCCGCCGGCCCACTCCGGCACCTCGGCGGCGAGCCGGTCGAGGGCCAGCGTCAGGTTGCGCCCGCGCAGCTGCTCGGTGACGCGGTGCAGGTTGGTACTGAACACGAAGGTCTCGAGGCGCCGGTAGGCGCGCTGAAAGGCGAACATGAACTGGATCAGGAAGCGGCTGTAGAGGTCCATCGACTTGCTGACGTCGCAGATCAGGGCCAGCTTGAGGCGGCGCCGGCGGCGCCTCAGCAGGGCCAGCTCCAGCAGCTCCCCGGAGCGCAGCCCGGCGCGCAGCGTGCGCCGCAGATCGAGGCGCGAGCCGCCGGCGGCCGGCGCGTAGCGGCGCGACAGGGAGCGCGCGAGCTGCCGTCCGATCAGCATCAGCAGTTCCGAGATCCGTTCCAGCTCGCCGGTACTGAGCTGCGCGAAGTCGGTATGCGCCGCTACCTGCTGCGGGCTGTACGCCGGCGCGGAGATTTCGCGGTCGGAGTCGGACGCGAGGTGGGCCGCGAACTGCGGGCTTTGGCGGGCGCGCTGCGGCAGCCGGGCGGGCGGCAACACCCGCTCGGCGGGACCCGGCTCGCCGCCGGCGAGCGCGGCCTGATCTTCCCAGTAGCTGGCGTAGCAGGCGTCGAACAGCTCCTGCTCGGCGCGCGTCTTGGCGGTGGCGGCGCGCAGCGCGAGGCGGAATCGCTGCGCGTCATGCAACGCCAGCGCCGCGGCGCGCAACGCGTCGGCCTGCTCGCCGGGGCCGAGGCCGACCCCCGCGCCGCGCAGCAGCCGGCAAAAGCGAACGATGCGCGCCGACAGGGTGGGGCGGGCGCGCGCCGCACTGCCCGGAGCGGTGCTGCCCGGAGCGGCGCCGCCCGGAGCGATGCTGCCGGGAGCGGCGTTCACCCCGCCGCCGCGGCCAGCATCTGCCGGGTCCGCCGGCGCACGTGATCCACGTCGTCGCGGCTCTTGAACACGACGCCGAGGGTGGCGGCCACCACCTCCTCGTCCAGGCAGCCGCGATGCAGGGCCACCAGCGTTGCGGCCCAGTCCAGGGTCTCCGCCACCCCCGGCGCCTTCTGCAGCGGCTCGCTGCGCGCCGCCGCCACGAAGCGGCAGATCTGCTCGGCGAGCGCGGCGTCGATGCCGGGCACCCGCCGCCGCACGATGGCCAACTCCTTGGCGTAATCCGGATAGTCGATCCACAGGTAGAGGCAGCGGCGCCGCACCGCGTCGGACAGCTCGCGGGTACGATTGCTGGTCACCACCACGTAGGGCACGTGGCTGGCGCTCACGGTGCCGAGCTCGGGAATCGAAATCTGCCAGTCAGACAGGATTTCGAGCAGAAAGGCCTCGAACTCCTCGTCCGCCCGGTCCAGTTCGTCCACCAGCAGCACCGGACTGCGCGTGCGGGTTATCGCCTGCAGCAACGGCCGCTTCAGCAGGTAGCGCTCGTCGAACAGCTCCCGCTCCCGTTCCTCCAGCGGCGCGCCTTCCCGCTCGCTCAGGCGGATGTGCAGCAACTGGCGCTTGTAGTCCCATTCGTAGAGGGCGGTGCCGGCGTCCAGCCCTTCGTAGCACTGCAGCCGGATCAGATCGGTGGCCAACGCGCGGGCCAGCACCTTCGCGATCTCGGTCTTGCCCACGCCGGCGGGTCCCTCCACCAGCAGCGGCTTGCGCAGTTGCTCGGCGATGAGCAGGGAGGTGACGATGGTCTCGTCGCCGACGTAGTTCTGTTCCTCCAGCAGCGCCGCGATGCGGGCGGCTTCCTTTGCGGTGTCCATGCGATGCGGGGGAGCATACCATGAGATGACGGCCGCGCCGCACTCTGCGGCGATGGCGGCCGGTCAGCCCGCGGCGCCCGCCGCGCGGCGCGCGGACCAGCCGCGCGGCAGCGTCCACCCCGCGCCCACGGCGATGAACGGAGGGTTGCGCAGGTCGTGCTTGTTGTAGCGCAGCGGGCGCCCGGTGCGGGCCTGGAGCATGCGTCCCCCCACGGCGCGCAGCAGGGCGTCGCCGGCCGCCGTGTCCCACTCCATGGTGGGGCCGAACCGGGGGTAGTAATCGGCCTCGCCGGCGGCGATCAGGCCCAGTTTGATGGCGCTGCTCAGGCGCCGCAGCTCGACCCCGCCGTAGGCCGCCTGCAGCAGGGAGATGACCCGTTGCGAGGAGGCCGACAACCGGCTCCGGCTCGCCACCACCACCGGCGCCGAGCGCGCCGGCGCGCTCGGCGCCGGCAACCGTTCGCCGGCCCCCGGTTCCAGCGCCGCGGCCGCCGCGCGCCGCAGGCGGCCCGCCCCCCAACCGACCGCGCCGTAGAACAGTTCGTCCGCCACCGGCGCGTAGATCACCCCGAGCCGCGGCTCCCCCGCCACGCACAGCGCGACGTTGACCGAAAATTCGTCTCCGCCGCGGATATAGTCGTTGGTGCCGTCCAGGGGATCCACCAGCCAGACCCGCTCCCAGCGCTGCCGGCGGGCGCCGGACTCGTTGCCGCCTTCCTCGCCGACGATCGGGATGGCGGCGCACCGTTCGGCCAGCACTCCCTCGATGGTTGCCTGCGCCTGCCGGTCCGCTTCGGTGACCGGCGTGGCGTCGGCCTTGCGCTGCACCGTCAAGGCGCTGCGCTGCAACCGCCGCGCCACGGCGCCGCCGGCGACTGCCGCCTGCATGGCCGCGGCCAGCAGCGGCAGGAGCTGGCGGCTCACGGCAGGCGCCTCCTGCGCGCCGGCGTCACGTTGGTGTCCGCAAAGCGATCCAATTTCCGGCGATGATCAGGCGCGCCTGCGGCGCTGTCAAGGCGCCCTTCGGAGCAGCGCAATTACCGGGGCAATTACCGGGGCAATTGCAGAGCAATTTCACGGCAATTCGGAGCAATGCGGGCGGCGGGGCGGTAGACAGGCGCGGGCCATGCGCGTAAGTTTCCGGCGGGGGAGGGGAACGGTAACCATGTGTGGAATAGTAGGGTACGTAGGACCGCGTCCTGCCGCCGGCATCCTGTTGACGGGGCTGCGCCGGCTGGAGTACCGCGGCTACGACTCGGCGGGAATCGCCACCTTGAGCAACGGGGCGCTGCACCGCCGGCGCGCGGCCGGCGAGGTGGACGCCCTCGCCCGCGCGTTGGGCGGCGATCCCCTGAGCAACGGCAACGGCGCGTGCCCCGGCAGCGTCGGCATCGCCCACACCCGGTGGGCCACCCACGGCGCGCCCACCGAAGGCAACGCGCATCCGCATCTGGATGCCGGCGGGCACCTTGCCGTGGTGCACAACGGCATCATCGAGAACCACCGCTCGATCCGCGCCTTCCTCACCGAGCAGGGCATCGAACCCTCCAGTGAGACCGACACCGAAACGCTGGCGCAGCTCATCGGCTTTCTCTACGACGGAGGCGGCAACGGCGAGTCGGGCGACCTGCTGGCCGCGGTGCGGCGCGCCTTGCGCGACGTGCATGGCACCTTCGGGATCGTAGTGGTCAGCCGCGACTATCCGGACCAGCTCATCGCCGCCCGCCGCGGCAGCCCGGTGCTGGTCGGGGTCGGCGACGGAGAGCATCTGGTGGCCTCCGACGGGGCCGCGGTAGTCGAGCACACGCGCCGCGTCGTCTACCTGGAAGACAACGAAATCGTGTTGCTGACGCGCGACCGTCTGCGCGCCTTCACCATCGACGGCATGCCCCTGACCAAGAGCGTCAGCACCCTCGAGGCGCGCCTGCAAGAGATCGAGCTCGGCGGCCACCCGCACCACATGATCAAGGAGATCTACGAACAGCCGGCCGCGTTGCGCAACACCCTGCGCGGGCGCATCGACGCCGCGGAGGGAGCGGTGGTGTTGGGCGGCCTGGCCGACCGCGAACGCGAGCTGGCCCGCCATCACCGCGTCATCCTGACCGGCTGCGGCACCGCCTGGCACGCCGGGCTGGTGGGCGAGTATCTGTTCGAGGAGCTGGGGCGCATCCCGGCTGAAGTGGAGTACGCTAGCGAGCTCCGCTACCGCAATCCGATCGTGCCGCACGACACCTTGGCGATCGTGCTCAGTCAGTCGGGCGAGACCGCGGACACCGCGGCCGCGCTGCGCGAACTGCAGCTCAAGGGAGCGACGACGTTGGGCATCGTCAACGTCGTCGGCTCCACCATCGCGCGCGAGACCGACGCCGGCGTGTACCTCCACGTCGGCCCGGAAATCGGGGTCGCCAGCACCAAGGCATTCATCGGCCAGGTGGCGGTGCTGGCGCTGCTCGCCATCAGCATGGGCCGCCGGCGCCACCTGTCGGGCGAGCGCACCACCGGGCTGCTGCGCCAGCTCAACGAAATCCCGGCCAAGATCGAACGCATCTTCGCCATGGCCGACGCCATTCGCGACCTTACCGAACGCTACGTGGAGCGCGAGAACTGGCTCTACCTGGGGCGCGGCGTCAACTATCCGGTGGCCCTGGAGGGCGCCCTCAAGCTCAAGGAGATCAGCTATATCCACGCCGAGGGTCTGCCGGCCGCGGAGATGAAGCACGGCCCGATCGCGCTCATCGACGACGGCATGCCGGTAGTGGTGGTAGCGCCTCACGACCACACCTACGACAAGGTGATCGCCAACATCGAGGAGGTCAAAGGCCGCCGCGGCAGCATCATCGCCATCGCTACCGAAGGCGATGAGTATCTGGCGCAGCTCGCCGACGCGGTGATCTACGTACCGAAGACCAACCCGCTGCTGTCACCGCTGGTGACCACCGTGCCGCTCCAGCTCATGGCCTACTACGCGGCGGTGGCGCGCGGCCAGAACGTCGACCGCCCGCGCAATCTGGCGAAGAGCGTTACGGTCGAATGAGCCGGCGCGGATCCGCCGGCGCCGATCCCACTACCGTCCCGCGCGGGCGCCCGCGCGCGAGACCGATGTTGCACAACAGGCCGATGCCTATCAGGGCGGTCCACAGTGAGGATCCGCCGTAGGAGACCAGCATCAAGGGGATGCCGGTAATCGGCAGCACCCCCATCGCCATGCCGACGTTGACCACCGTGTGGAACAGCAGCATGGCCACCACTCCCGCCGCCGCCAGGGTAGCGAATTCGTTGCCGGCGGCGTACATGATCATGATGCCGCGCACCTGCACCGCCCCGAACAGCGCCAGCACCACGATGCCGCCAAGGAAGCCCGTCTCCTCGGCGAGAATGGAGAAGATGAAGTCGGTGCTCTGCTGCGGCAGATAGCGGAGGTGGCTCTGCGTGCCTTGCAGAAAGCCGGTGCCGGTGAGGCCGCCCGCGCCCACCGCGGTGACCGACTGGATGATGTTCCAACCGGCGCCGCGCGGATCCACCCACGGGTTCACGAAGATCACCAGCCGCATGATCTGATACTCCTTGAGTACCGTCGCCATGAGCAGCCCGCCGGCGACCGCCAGCCCCAGCAGCGCCGCGCCGTACATCAGCCAGTAGTAGTAGGCGCGCCGGAACACCCGCAGTCCCACTGCCGCCAGCGCCGCCACCAGACCCAGCGCCAGCAGCGTGTAGGGCGCCACGCCGGCATCGGTGATCAGCCGCAGGACGCCGGGTTCGGCCGCCGCCCGCAGCCGCTGCACCGCCGGAATCGCCGCGAATGCCACGGTCAGCAGTGCCGCCAGAGCCACGAACGCCAGGTGGCGAATGCGCGCCCCGGCGATCAGCGCCATGACCAGAAAGATGGGGAAGTAGATCATTCCGGTCCCCATGTCGGGCTGCAGCAGGATCAGCCCCATGGGAGCCGCTATCACGAGCAGGGCGAGCAGAAAGCGCGGCAGCTCGGCGATGCCGTTGCCGATTTCCGACAGGTACGCCGCCAGGAACAGGATGGTCGCCAACTTGGCGAACTCGGAGGGCTGAATTCCCAGGTCGCCGATGCCCAGCCAGGAGCGCGCCCCGTTCACCTCGCGGCCGAGCAGCAGGGTGAGCACCAGGAGCGCCATTGCCGCCAGGAAGATGTAGGGCGTGCCCGGCTTGTAGCGCTGGTGATTGGTGACCGCGAACAGCGCCAGCAGCCCGTACCCGCTGCCCGCCCAAACGAGTTGCTTGAGCCACTCATTGGACACCAGGTCCCCGGCGGAATTGACCCCGCTGGAATACACGAACAGTACGCCGATGGCGACCAGCCCCAGACTGGCCGGCAGGAGAACCGGATCCAGGGCGCGCAGGCTCAAGCGCCTTCTCACTGCTCGCCGCTCCCGGCGTCCGCCTGCAGCGGATTGAACACCGCCTCACCGTACCACGGCTTGAGGTAGGCCACCGCCTGCGGCACGGTCTGCCCGGTGAACGCCGCGTGAAAGATCAGATTGGCCGCCTTCGGCGCCCACCACTCCCACAGGTTGACCGCCTCCACCATCACCACCACCACGATCTGTTCAAGCGGGTCCGCCGCGTCGTACGGCCCGTAGGCGGCGAACCAGGAGTGATACTGGTCCTCGATCCCCACTTCGCCGGTGCCGGTCTTGCCGGCCACCGCCACCGCGTCGGTGGTCAACACCGGCCCCGCGGTGCCGTCCGTCACCACCAGGCGCATCGCCTCCCGCACGAAGGAGAAGGTCTCGCGGCTGATGTCGGCGCGGTGAATCGGCTCCCGTTCGGTGCGCGCAGTGAGCTCGCCGCTGGCGCCGTCGCGAATCTCCTTGACCACGTGCGGCCGGTAGATCACCCCGTCATTGACCACCATGGCTACCAGATTGGCGATCTGCAGCGGGGTCACGGTGATGAATCCCTGACCGATGGAGAGGTTGACGGTGTCGCCGCCGACCCACGGCTCGCCGAACTCGCGCCGCTTCCAGGCCGGCGTCGGCACGTTCCCGGCCACCTCGCCCGGCAGATCGATGCCGGACGCCGCACCCAGCGCGAACCGTTCCGAATAGCGCGCGATATTGCCAATCCCCAGGGCGGAGCCGGCCAGATAGAAGTAGACGTCGCACGACTGCGCCAACGCGTCGTCCATATCGATGCGCCCGTGGCCCTCCTTTACCCAGTCGTTGAATATCCGGTCGCCGTACGCCAGGTAGCCGACGCAGCGGATCTCATGGTCGCGGCTGAAGGTACCCTCCTCCGCCAGCGCCGTGGTCATGAGAATCTTGAACACGCTCGCCGGCGGGTAGGCCGATTGGATTGCGCGGTTGATGAAGGGAAACGAACGATCCCCGGTCAGGGCGCGGAACGCGGCGTCGCCGCCGGCGCCGATGAAGGTCTGCGGATCGAACCACGGATAGGAAACCAGCGCCAGAATCGCGCCGGTCGCCGGCTGCAGTACCACCGCCGAACCGACGCGCGGCCCGAGCGCCTCCTGCGCCGCCTGCTGCAGGTCCCAGTCGATGGTCAGCACCACGTCCCGGCCGGGCTGCGGGGCCACCGCGGTCTGGCGCAGCTCCGATACCGCCCGTTCGCGCACGTCCACGGTACGGTGGCTGATGCCGTCCACGCCGCGCAGCTCCCCCTCGTACTGCTTTTCCACGCCGCTCTTGCCCAACGTGCTGTCCGCGGTGTAACCCTGATTGAACAACACCTGCAATTCCTCGCGGGTGATGTCGCCCACGTAACCGGTGACGTGCGCCAGGGCGCCGAGCGTTCCGTAGTCGCGTGCCGGCCCGCTATGCCAGGTGACGCCGGGAAACGAATCGATCTGTTCCGCCAGCGTGGCGATGGTGGCGAATTCCACGTGCCGCTTCAGCTCGACGGGCCGGAACAGGTGCCGCTGGCGTGTCGGAACGCGCGCCGCCAACTGCGCCGGGCTCATCTCCAGGTGCGGCGCAAGCCGTTCCAGCAGGCGCGGCAATCGATCCGCCGGCACCTCGCCGGGAATCAGGTCCACCGAGAACGCCAGGCGGTTGGTCACCAGCGGCCGGGTGTAGCTGCGGTCGAAGATCTTGCCGCGTTGCGCCGGAATCGCCACCTCGCGCCGCGCCACGTTGACGGCGAGGGTGCGGAACTCGCCGCCGCGCACCACCTGCAGCAGGTACAGATAGCCCGCAATGAGCGCGAAGACGACGCCGGTTGCCGCCGCCAGCCCGAGCGTGCGCCGCTTGAGCATGACGCTCGGTCCCTGATCGCTCACGGTCGCGCCTCGCGTCTGGACGGCCGCAGCAGGCGCACCCGACCGAGCAGGGCAAACAGGAACGGCGCCAGTACCGCGCTGTAGGCGGCCTCGATCCAAAACCGTCCCTCCAGCAGGTGCAGGTCGGGCTGCACGTCGAACAGCAGGCCCAGCAGGGCGCTCGTCAGCCCCTTGATGAGGGTCGCCCCCAGGATCAGCACCGGCACCGCGATTGCGTTGGTGCGTACCAGCCCGTGCAGCAGCCCGCTGGTGAAGCCCACCAGCGTGCGCACCAGGGCATGGAACCCAAGCGGGGCGAGGCTCACCAGATCCTCCAGCAGTCCGCCGGCGAACCCGGCAAGCTGGCCGCTCATGGAACCGCGCCGCAGCGCCAGAAACACCAGCAGGATCAACTGCAGATCGGGCGTGACGCCGCCCACCGCCACGATGCCGAGCACCGTGGTCTGCAGCAGGACTACCGCCCCCATCAGCAGAATCGTGAGGATGACAGGCCGATGATCAGCCACCGCTCGCCTGCGGCCGGCTCGCGTCGGGGACGATCACGAACACGTATTCCAGGCGCGAGACGTCGATCAGCGGCTCCACCAGAAGGTCCAGCGAGTTGCGGTAGGTCTCGGCCCGCACCTCGCGCACCCGCCCGATCTGCAGGCCGCGCGGGAACACGCCGCCAAGGCCGGAGGTAATGACCAGTTCGCCCGGGTCGATGACTTCCCGCGCCGCGCTGTTCACGTGGCGCATCAGCAGCCCGAAGGTCCCGGAGCCAAGCCCCTGCACCAGGCCGTCGTAGCGCAACTGCTGCAGGCGGGCGGCCACGAACGACGCGCGGCCGCTGATCGGCTGCACCAGCGCGCTGCCCCCATCCGCCTCGGTGACGCGCCCTACCAGGCCCTCCAGCCGGTTCTGCAGCGCCACCACCGCCATTCCGGCGCGGACGCCGTGGCGGGTCCCGCGGTTGATGGTGACGGTGGTAAACAGACTGCCCGGATCACGCGCGGTCACCTCGGCGGCAACGGTCCGGTAGGAGGCGCGGGCGCTGAACGAGAGCTGCCGCCGCAGCTCGGCGTTCTGGCGCTCCAGCTCCGCCCGGTCGCCGGCCAACCGCTCCAACTCCACCAGCCGCTGCCGCGCCGCGGTCAACTCCAGGCGCATGCGGCGCAACTCCGCCAGCGCGTTCCAGGAACCGCCGAAGAACTTGCCCACGTCGTGCAGCGCGGACTGCATGGTGCCGAAGACGCGGCGCCCCACCTGTTCCGGCTTCGCCGTCCCGTGGGTGAGGGCCACCATGACGGTACCGAGCGCCAACAGCGCCGCCAGCACCACCGCGGTGCGGTGACGCGCGACGAACGAGTTGAGCGAAAGCTGGCTCCCGGGACCTACCACGGCGGCTGACTGCGGGCGGCGTCAGTTGCGGTAGTTGATGTACTTGCGGTCGCGGTCGCGCATGCTTTCCAGAAACCGGCCGGCGCCCAGCGCCACGCACAGCAGCGGGTTTTCGGCCACCGTCACCGGCACTCCGGTTTCCTGCCGGATCAGGCTGGGCAGCCCCTTCAACAGCGATCCGCCGCCGGTCATCACGATTCCGCGCTCGATGATGTCGGCCGCCAGCTCGGGCGGAGTCTTCCCCAGGTTGCGCTTGACCTCGTCGACCACCTGGTTGGTGATTTCGGTGAGCGATTCGCGGATCTCCACCGAATCCACCTCCAGGCGCCGCGGCAGCCCGGTAATGGCGTCCCGCCCCATGATCTCCATCTTCTCTATCTTCTTTTCCGGCGCCGCATTGCCGATGTTGATCTTGACGCTTTCGGCGGTCTCGTTGCCGATGATCAGGTTGTGCACCGAACGCACGTGCTTGATGATCGCGTCGTCGAACTCGTCGCCGCCGATGCGGATCGCGCTCGACACCACCATGCCGCCGAGCGAGATGACCGACACCTCGGTGGTGCCCCCGCCGATGTCGCACACCATGTGTCCGGCCGGCTCCAGGAACGGGATGTCGGCGCCGATCGCCGCGGCCATCGATTCTTCGATGAGGTACACTTCCCGCGCTCCGGCCTGCTCGGCGCTCTCCCGCACCGCGCGCTGCTCCACCTCGGTGATGCTGGTGGGAATGCCGATGACCATGCGCGGCTTCACCAGCCAGCGGCGCTGGGTGACGGAGTTGATGAAGTAGCGGATCATCTTCTCGGTGTGCTCCAGATCGGCGATGACGCCGTCCCGCAACGGTCGTATCGCCGCGATGTCCTCGGGCGTCTTCCACAACATCCGCTTGGCTTCCTTGCCCACCGCCACGACGTTCTTGGTGCTCTTCTCCACCGCCACCACCGATGGCTCGGAGAGGACGATGCCCTTGCCCTTGACGTGCACCAGGGTGTTGCAGGTGCCCAGATCAATACCGATGTCCATGGCGAAATTGCCGAATATGCTCACTCTGGTCTCCTAACCCCGCAACCGCAAGTTGGCCCCGTGATGCCGTTGATCGATGCTCCGCGCCCGCCGCCACTCGGCGCGCGCCCGCGCGTTGTCGCCCAGCCCCGCATAGGCGTCGCCCAGGAACAGGCGCGCGTCCGCGGAATCGGGAACGAGGTCCAGCAGGCGCTGATACTGCTCCCCCGCGTCCGCGAACCGACCCCGCTGCAACAGTAATGCTCCCAGCATGAATCGGGCGCGGATTTCCAGCGCCGGGGCGCGCGCCCCGGCGCCCGCCTCGGCGGCCGCCTCACCGCCCTCCGCCGCCGCCCGGAACTGCCCTTCCGCCTCTTCGTACCGCCCCAGGCGTTCCAGCAACTGGCCCGCCGCCAGGTGCAGCGGGCCGCTCGGGCGCCGCTGCAAGGCGCTGCGAAAGTGCTCCAGGCCGCGTTCCGGCGCGCCGGAACGCACCAGCGCCATACCCAGGTACTCGTGGGTGTCAGCCGCGTCGTAGCCCTGCTCCAGCGACTCGGTGAGAAAGCGGACCGCCAGATCGAAGTAGTGGCGGCCCTTGTGGTAGTAGGCCTTGCCCAGCACGTAGGCGGCCTCGTTGCGATAGCGCAACTCGCGCTTGAGGCGCGCGCGGCGCAGCGCAACGATCGCCTGATCCAGGCGCGGGATCGGGTCGCTCCGCTCCGCCTCCGCCAGCGCCAGGTAGAAGTGAGCGATGCCGCGCACCACCAGCGCCTCGCCATCCAGCGGCCGCTGCGCCAGGATATCCGCGCTCCGGTCGAGCACTTCGGCGTAGCTGCCGTTGTTCGACAACTCGACCAGCGCCGGCCGGCGGACCGCGCGCGCCATCTCCGTGAGGCTCGCCGGGACGCCGAAGATCACGGCCGCGGCCACCGCCAGACCTGCGCCCCCTGCGCCAAGCAACGGCAGCCACCGTACCCGGGGATGACGCGGCGCCGTGTACCGATACCGCTGCAGCCGGAAATCGTTTCTTCTGACCAAGCGCGGATACCCGCGCCGCCGGTCCATTGCTGGCACCTTGCAGACTACTGTACTCCAAGAGCGCGGGAAAACAAAGAGGCGGGCCTGTAAGCCGGGTTCTGTACCGCGCGCGCCTCGCAAGGCGCCCGCGGTCGCGCACCATCTATCTCGACCGGCCGTCACCGGCCGGTTCGTGCAGCCTACCCGCAGGCCGGAGGGTCGCTCCCGGACGGGCCGTCCACCTGCTGCTCGGCTTTGCTCCTGGCGAGGTTTACCGTGCCGCCGCTGTCGCCAGCGGCGCGGTGGGCTCTTACCCCACCTTTTCACCCTCACCGGCGGGGGCGCGGCGCAGCCGCGCCCCCGCCGGCAGTATGTTTTCTGTGGCACTGTCTGTCCGCGCCGCCGCCAGGCGCCGCGGCCCGGGAGTTACCCGGCGCCATGCCCTTGCGGAGCCCGGACTTTCCTCCACCGGCCCGCGTCCCGAACGGGGCGGCCGGCGGCGGTGCGCCGGCCCGCCTCTCACTTGCTTCCTGACCGTCTGATCAGGCGTCCTCGGACGCCTCGGTCCGCGTCTCCGCCAGCGCGGCCGCTTCGTTCTCCTCGGCCTCCTCCCCGTCCGTCGAGTCGTCGTCGAACATCAGGTCCTCGTCGTCGAACTCGGCGCCGGAGGCATCGACGGCGTCGCCTTCGAATTCGTCGTCTCCGCCGTAGAATACGATACGACTGCAATTCGGGCAAAACATGATCACCTCGCCGGTACGCACCCGATTGGCGAAGAACGGCGGCAGAATCATCTGGCAGCCGGTGCACACCCCCGCGCGCAACGCCACGATGCCGAAGTCCTTCTTGGTGCGGATGATGCGTTCGAACTTGAACAGCAACTCGGGGTCGAGGCCGGGCGTGATCCCGGACTCCTCGGCAATCAGTTCCTGCAGAACCGTCTCGCGTTCGGCTATCTCGGACTCGATGCGCTGCTGCTCGTCCGCTACCTCCTGGTCCTGCTGCTCGATGAGCGCCCCCTCCTGTTCCAGGGCGGCCTCCATCTCGTCGAGATGCTCCTCCTCGCGCTGCAGCTCGCGCCGCACTTCGTCCTCACGCTCCCCGGAGTCGCGTATTTCCTTGTCCAGCGCCTCATATTCGCGTTGCGTGTGGATCACGGCCATCTGCCCCTCGTAGTGCTCGCGCTCACGCTCCGCCTCGATGGCGCGGTCGCGCAGTTCGCGGATGCGCTCCTTGAGCCGGTCGTACAGTTCGCTCTTCTCCACGTAGGAGCGCTTGAGCCGATTGAGCACTTCGGTCTTGGTGGACAGGGCGCGCGGAATCTCGCTGATCTCGTGCTCGGTGCGAAAGCGCTGTAACTGCACTTCCTGCAGGGTGCGCAACTTGCGGAGCACCTCCTCCAGGTTCCTGCCCGCGGTCGAGGCCGTCGCTCCGAGGTGCACGGCTGCCGGTTGCATGTTGCTACTACTCATCTGTCATCGTCCTGATGATGGTCCCTCAGGCGATGGCTGAGAAGGGGATGGCGCAAGCGGCGCAACGCCTTGGCTTCGATCTGCCGGATCCGCTCGCGGGTGACGTTGAATATCAGACCCACCTCCTCCAAGGTAAGCGAGTAGCCGTCAACCAACCCGAACCTCAGCTTGAGCACGTCCTGCTCCCGCTTCGGCAGCTTCCGGAGCACGGCGTCGAGCTGTTCCTGCAGCAGGGTGAACGCCGTCTGGTTGGCCGGGTTCTCGACGTCCTTGTCCTCGATGAAATCGCCGAGAATCGAGTCCTCCTCCTCTCCGATGGGGGTCTCCAGCGAGATCGGTTCCCGGGCCACGCCCTTTACCGACTTGATGCGCGTCTCCGACCAGCCGAGGCGCTCGGCAACTTCCTCGTCGGTCGGCTCGCGGCCGAGCACCTGCATGAGCTGGCGCGACTCCCGCACCACCTTGTTGATCTGTTCGATCATGTGCACCGGAACGCGGATCGTCCGCGCCTGATCGGAGATGGAACGGGTAATCGCCTGCCGAATCCACCACGTGGCGTAGGTGGAGAACTTGTAGCCCTTGCGGTACTCGAACTTCTCCACCGCCTTGATCAGGCCGATGTTGCCCTCCTGCACCAGATCGAAGAAATGCAGCCCGCGGTTGGTGTACTTCTTGGCAATGCTCACCACCAGCCGCAGGTTGGCCTGGATCAGCCGATCCTTGGCCCCCTTCATCATGACCCGGCCGTGCTCGATCTCCCGGGTCATGGCGAGGATCTCGTCGCAGGTCTGCTCGAACTCGTTCTCCAGGGCGGCCAGCTTGCGCTCGTTGACCTGGAAGATGCGGATCAGCTCCTTGATCTCCTCCGCCGACAGGCCCAGCTCCTCCTCGATGCGCGCCTGCTTGGCCTTCTGCGCCAGCCCGCGGCCGAGGTTGCGCAGCTCCCTGGCGTTCGCGACCCGCAACTGCTGCTCGATGTTGTCCTGGTCCTCGGTAATCCGGCGGATCTTGCGCGCCGCGCCGGCGAACAGCTCGGAGGCCTCGTTGATCTCGTCCTGGTGGAACGCGATGTTCTTGAGGGCGCGCAGAATCGGGGGGCGCAGCGCGGCCAGCCGATCGTTGCCGAGCACCGCGCCGCCTTCCTCCGAGATCTGCGACTTGGCGTCCAGGTAGCCCTTCAGACTGGCGTACAGCTCGCGGATCGTTTCCTTGTACCAGGCGTTCAGCCGCCGGCGGTGGGCGAGGAACTCCGAGGCCTCCTTCTTGGTGAGGTTGAGCTCGCGCGGGTCGCGGGCGGAGCGGGCGCGCTCGGCAATGTCGTAGAATTGCGGAATCAGGGCGCCGCTGGAGGTCAACACCTCCTTGATGATGTTCTCGCCGGTCTCCATCTCCTTCGACAGGCGCACCTCGTCCTCCGCGGTCAGCAGCGTCTCGCGGCCGATCTCGCGCAGGTACAGGCGGATCGGATCGTCCACCGCCGAGTCCTTGTCGCTGTAGACCAGCTTGCGGCTGGCCGCCGCCGGCGGCTTGTCGGTGTCGTCGGCGACCTCTTCGTCTTCCAGCTTGATGCCGTTCTTCTCCAGAATCGCCCCCACCTCGTCGATACGGTCGGAGTTGACGATCCAGTCCGGCAGGCGGTCACTCACCTCGTCGTAGGTCACCGTCTTCTTGTGGCGAGCGAAGTCCAGCAGACTTTCCACTACCGGTTCCTGCTCGAGATCGGTCACCGGTGGCGCTCTCATCGAGACACCTCCTCCCCGCGCAGCTTGTTCAGCTCGCTGTCCAAATGGATCTTGTCGGCCAGCAGTTCAGTCACCTCCCGCGCCGCGCCGGCGTGCTCCGCCTGGCGTACCTGCTCCAGCAGCCGGTCACGCTTGCGCTCCAGCGCCTGAGACTTCACGCGGCGGATCCCGTCATTGACGTAGACCTCGGCGTTGACGGTAAATTCGTCACTGCCCAGCTTCTGGGCAACCAGCGCGCGCAGCCTGGGTGATTCCAGGCGCAGCAACAGATTCTCGGTGTCGTTCTGAGCGTTCCGATAGCAATCCTCCAACGCAATGTACAGGGCGCGCGCGTGCGCGTCCGCCAATTCATCGACCTCCAGCCGCGCGCGCGTTACGACAAACAGCTCCCGGTTCACGGCTACCGCCAGCATCAGCCGCAGTTCCGACTCCTCCGCTACCGCGCCCGGGTCGGCATCGGCGGCGTCCGGCGCCGGCGGACGCCGCCGGACGCCGGCCGGAGCGGCGACGCGCCGCCGGAACTCGGCGCGCACGGTATCGTAGTCCAACCGCAGGTGCGCCGCCGCCTCCTGCAGCAGCGCCTCGCGGGCAATCGCCGATTCGACCTCGCTCACGTAGGGATAGAGGTCGCCAAACGCCTGCTCCTTGCCCTGCGCGGTGCTCAGGTCCTTGCCGGCGCAGGCCGCCTGAATCATGTATCGGGATGCTGTTATAGGCGATTGCAGCAGGTGCTGCAACTCACTTGCCGCGCCCGCGGCCACCAGGTCCGCCGGGTCGCGCTGCGCGGGCAGCGGCGCCACCGTTGCCGGCACCTCCTGCCGGGCCAGCTCGCGCAGCGAGCGCAGCGCCGCGCCGTGGCCGGCGCTGTCGGCATCGAACATCACCACCGCCCCCAGCCGATAGCGCTTCAGCAGACGCGCGTGCGCGGCGCCGAACGCCGTCCCCAACGTGGCCACCGCCGGCACCCCGAGACCGGTAAGGGCAATCACGTCGGTGTAGCCCTCCACCACCACTACCCGCGGCTCGGCGGCGAACGCCCCCGCCACCTCCCCGGCGCCCGCCGGTTCCTCCGCCGCGGTGGGCGCCGCGCCGCCCCGCCGGGCGGCGCGCAGCAACGGCAGCGCGTGGTTCAACCCGAACATCTGCTCCTGCTTGCGAAAGAAGGGGGTCTCGGCGGAGTTGACGTACTTCGGAACTCCCTCCGCGGCAAGCGTGCGGCCGCCAAACGCGAGCACCTCGCCGCGCGCGTTGACGATTGGAAACATCAGGCGGGCGCGAAACAGGGCAGGGAGGTCCTGTCCGCCGCCGCCGCGGCGCCCGAACAGACCGGACTGGGCCAGGAACTGAGCGGAAAACTGCTTGCCGCGCAGGAAGCGCAGCAGCCAGCCGCGCTCCGCCGGCGCCCAGCCCAGCTTGAAGGCCGCCGCCGCCTGCTGCCCGATGCCGCGTTGCGCCAGGTAGGCGCGGGCGGCTGCGGCCTCGGCGGAGGTGCGCAGCACGTGCCGGAAGGTGTCCGCGAGGCGGCGGTTGAGCTCCACGTACTCGCGCCGGGTAATCGCTCCGGCCGGCCGTTGCTCGGTCTCGAGCTGGACGCCGGCGCGCTCCGCCAGCATGCGCACCGCCTCGGGGAACGAGAGCTGCTCCACGTCCATCACGAACTGGATCAACCCGCCGCCCTTGCCGCAGCCGAAGCAGTAGAACGCCGACTTGTCGGGCGACACGGTGAACGACGGGGTCTTCTCGGTGTGGAACGGACACAGCCCCCAGTGGCGGCCGCCGCGCGGCCGCAGCGCCGTGTACTCCGCCACCACGTCGACGATTTCGAGCCGGTCGACGATCTGGGCGATCTGCGCCTCAGGAATGCGCACGGCCCGGGGACTGAGCGACTTGCTTCAGGTAGACGAACTTCGCCTCCGAGTGCTCGCTCAGGACACTGGAGAAGTGATGCGACCCGGTGTCCGGATCCTTGACCACGAAGTACCGGAAGTCGGTTTCCGCCGGCTGCAGCGCGGCCTGCAGGGCGACGAGCCCCGGATTGGCGATCGGGGCCGGCGGCAGTCCCCGGCGCCGGTAGGTGTTGAACTCCGATTGGATATCCAGATCCGCCTCGTAGATGCGCTTCGGGTGGGCGGCTCCCTGCAGCTCGGTAATGATGTAGACGATGGTGGCGCACGATTCCAGGCGCGCGTTGCTCCGCAGCCGGTTGACGAACACCGACGCAATGATCGGCGCTTCGCTCGCTACCCGATACTCGCGCTCGATGATGGAGGCCAGGATCACCGTATCGTGCAGCGCGGGCGCCGCGGGCGCTGCGCCCGCGGGCTGAATCTGGGCCAGGCGGTCGAAGAAGGTATCGATCATGCGCCGCGCGGCCGCTTCGGCGCCGTATCCGCGCGGGAAGTGGTAGGTATCGGGAAACAGATAGCCTTCGGCGCTGCCGGCCTCGACTCCGTAGCTGCGCATCAACTCCGGGGAGTTCACCGCGGCGCGGAATTCGGCGGCGGCGGTAATGCCGTGCTGCTCCAGATGGGCGGCGATCCTGGTGCTGGTCCAGCCCTCGGGAATCGTGACCCGCAGCGTGTCGTGCGCGCCGCCGTCTACCAGCAGCTCGAGGATCTCGCCGGCGGTGGCCCCCGCCGGCAGGCGAAAGTAGCCCGCCTGGATCGCCGTTTCAGCGCCGCGCGCCTTGGCCAGCGCCCGCAGCAGCAGCGGCGAGCGAATGAACCCCGCGCGGTGCAGGCGGTGCGCTACGCCGGTCAGGGACTCGCCGGACTGCACGGTGAACAACTGCGCCGCGGGCGGGCTGCCCGGCGCCTGATTCAGGTACCAGACGGCGGCCGCCGCGGCGCCCGCCAACAGCAGGGCGAGCGCCGCTAGGCGCCGCGACTGGTAAGAATGAACTCGACTCGTCGATTCTTCCATCGGTTCTGCTGATCCTCGAACGGCACCACCGGGTGCGCGCCGCCGACTCCTTCCGTGGTTATCCGGTCCGCGCTCACGCCCAAGGCCACCAACTCCCGCTTCACGGCCTCGGCGCGCACCGCGGACAGCGGCAGCAACACGTCCTGCTGCTCCTGCGCCGCCGCCGCCGCGTCCCCATAGAATACGCTGTTGGCGTGCCCCTCGATCAGGATGGTGTGGCCGAGGTTGGCGTTGAAGATCTCCCCCAGACGCAAGATGGTGCGCGCGTTGCGTTCCGCCGCCTCGCCGCTCACCAGCGAAAGATCCGCGGAGTCGGGAGGAAAGGTAATGGCAGCGACGCGAATTCTCAACTTGTCGCCGTCGCGGATCAGCAACACGTCCACCGGAATCAAGGCGTTGACGATCGCCGCGTTCCCCACCACGTCGCCTACCGCCAGAGCTACCGGGTACTCCATCGCCGACTGCACCAGCTCCCCGCGGTCCGACAACCCGTTCCAGGTGATGCTGCCGGCGGGCGCGCCGCGGCCCGAGAAGGTGGTGAACGGGGCCCCCAGCGGATCGGCGATGGTCATGCTCCAGCCGGCGATCGGGCTGAGGTCGTCGATCGCGATCTCCAGGGTAAGCTCGTCGTTCACGCCGTCGGCGTCCGGCGAGAACGGTTGCGGCGCCAGCGCCAGCCGGACGCGCGGCGGGGTGCGGTCCAGGAAGAACGACGCCGAGCGCGCGCGCGGCCGGTTGCCCTTCAGGTAGTCGGCGGACACCTCGGCGACGTAGGCGCCCTCCGGCGCCGGCAGGCCGCGGTCGGTCAACCCGTCCCACACCACTCGTTCCGGCGCCGCTCCGGCGCCGCCCATGGCGCGCTGCGCCCCCTGCTCGGCATGGATGAGCCGCACCTCCCAGCTACGCATCCCGTTCAACTCCGCGGTGAGGCCGATGGCCTGGGTGTCGCGCACGTCGTCGCCGTTGGGGGAGAACGCTTCCGCTGCCAGCGTCGCGAACAGCGGCGTCGGCCGGCCGTCGACCTCGATGCCTTCCAGCACCGCGGTGGCGGCGTTGCCGGCCAAGTCGCGGCCGGTTACCCGGTAGGCGTAGGTTCCGTCCGGCACCACGTTGCCGTTCTCGTCATGGGCGTCCCAGGTGAAGTCGGCCAGTTCGCTGCGCCAGAAGAAGCTGCGTACCACGTTGCCGGCCCCGTCGATGATCTCCCCCTGCCACCGCTCCTCGCTGGTGGAGGATTGCCGTATCTGCAGCAGGTCGCGGCGGCCGTCACCGTCGGGCGACAGCAGCAGCAGGTCGGCGGTCAACTCCGCTTCCGGATATCCGGTATCGATCGTGAACGGCGGGCTGCTGGCGCTGGGGTTGTTGCCCTTGACGTAGGACACCTCCAGCGACCCGAAGTAGTCGCCGTCGGCGACCCGATCGCCGGCGTCGTCGATGCCGTCCCAGATGATCTGCTCGGGCACGCCGCCGCGGCCCGAAAGAGTACGCACCACCGGCGCCGCGGCCGGGTCGCCGCGCCCGGCATGGATGCGCAGGGTATAGCGTTCGATCCCCTCGCTGTCGTCCAACCTCGGCAGCAGCATCACGTGGTCGGCGACGCCGTCGGAGTTGGGCGAGAAGTGGGTGGCGCTGGTGGTCATGAATACCGCGGTATCGCCGGTGTCGATACGCAGGTCGATGGCATTGGAGCGGCCTTCGTTGCCGGCGGCGTCGCGCGCCGCCAGGGTATAGCGGTAGGTGCCGTCGGCGGTCGGGCGGCCGTCGGCGCGGCGTCCGTCCCAGGTATAGCTGGCCGCGGGGCTGCCGCGCCAGGTCCTGGTATGGACCACGGTACCGTCCGCGTCGCGCACGGTGGCGGTCCACACCGCCTCGTCGTAGCTCTCATGGACCACCGTCACCGTGTCCTTGATGCCATCTCCGTTCGGCGAAAATACCGTCAGGTCCGCCTTGATGACCGCGGCCGGCGCCGTGAGATCGATGACCAGATCGGGCGGCGCGGCCTGCGGCCGATTGCCGCTGGCGTAGACCAGGTCCAGATGCGCGTGGTAGCGGCCCTCGGGCAGGACGCGGCCGACGGAGTCGCGGCCGTCGAAGACCAGTTCCTCCGGCACGAGCGCGCCGCCGCCGAAGCGGCGCACCACCTCGTCGGCGGCGTTGCGCACCACCAGTTCCCAGCGCTCGACGCCGGACCGCACCGGGACCTCCAACCGATAGCTGGTGCGGTCATTGCGGCCGTCGCCGTTGGGCGAGATGTGTGCGTCGGTGATCCGCACCGCGACCGGTGTGGCCTGCGTACTGATCACGATGTTGCTGAGCCGCGCCGCCGCCGTGTTGCCGGCGCGGTCGGTAGCGAACAGACGGTAGCTGTAGACGCCGTCGGCGGCCGGGCTGCCGTCGGCGCGCCGGCCATCCCACGACACCGCGGCGGGCGCCGCGCCGTCCCACACGAAGTCCGCCACCGGCGCGCCGGACGCATCGAGCACCTGCGCCTGCCAGCGCTCTTCGGCGGAGACCTGTTGCTCGATGGTCAGGGTGTCATTGTGGCCGTCGCCGTTGGGCGAGAACGTCAGTACTTCGGCGCGCGCGGAAGCCTGCGGCGGAGTGTTGTCCACGATCACGGTACGGAGCCTGCTCCGGGCGTGGTTGCCGCGATCGTCCCACGCTTCCAGGTAGTACCGGTAGGTGCCGTCGGGGACGACGTTGCCGCCGGAGGAGCGGCCGTCCCAACGCAGGGAATCGGGCACCTCGATCCCGGTGCGGACGGCAAACAACCGTTCGACCGCGTCCGGTACGCCGGGCGCTTCCGGCTGCCAGTCGCGGTTGCGGATCATGCGGACCACGTTGCCGTCCGCGTCTTCGATTACCAGTTCGAAGCCCGCCACCAGGCCGCTGTCGACGATGCTGATCGGCAGGATCAGATCATCCTGCACGCCGTCCAGGTTGGGGGAGCGGTAGGTTACCTCGGGGCTGTCGATGACGATCGCCGGCGGCTCCGGATCGACGCCGCCCAGGGCCACCCCGGCGCCCAACCCGACGCCCCACAGCTCTTTGTCCAACGGCGCCGCCGCCACCTGAACCCGCACCTCGCCGGGCGTAGCGGCGCGTTCTTCCGGCGCGGCCCCCAGCGCCGGCGCGTCGAAGCCGAAGCTGACGTCGATCCCGAAGCCGGGGCCTCTGCCGGGGGCCCGGTCTCCTACCGCGCCCCCGAACACCGTAACCGGGTAATGGGCCATCAGCCGCAGCACGTCGCCGATCGCCAGTTCCGCGCCCAGCTCCAGCTTCAGCGCCTGGAGGGTGGGCGCCCAAATGTCGAACTTGGCCCCTACCGACACCTCCTCGTTCGCCAGCGGGTAGACCGCTACCCCCGCGGCCAGGGTGAACGGCGGCGCGTAGACCTCATACTCGTCCGATTCTTCGCCGACCCCCAGGCCGATCCCGCGGAAGGCAAACCCCCAGCTCAGATCCTGCAGCGGCCCGACGGCGCCCACCTGGTGCAGCAATCCAAGGTCGAGCCCGAGGCCGAAGGCGAATCCTTCGCTGCGGTGTTCGCTGCCCATCAGCAGGCCGGCGCCGGCCCCCACCGAGAAACCGCGGTACAGCTCTCTGGCGAACGACGCGTGCAGGGCGCCCATCGGCCCAAAGGACCACTTGGGCAACTTCGAGCCGAAGTAGTGGGCGCTGAATCCCCAGGTCCCGGCCGGGGTGGGGACGCTGGCGCCGGCGCTTACCGCGTGGCCGAGCTTTTGGCCCTGCGTCACCGGAACCAGAGCGGTGTAGCCCAGATCGAAGTTCAAGCGTTGATCGACGGCGGTGACGGCCGGATTGAGGACGTGGGCGGTGGACACGCCGGTCGTGGTGACGTGGCGCCCGCCGGCCAGCAGAGCGGGCGCGTACAGGGAAAGCAGGTCGCCGCTGTGGGGCACGCCGCCGGCCAGCCCAGCCACCAGCGGCAGCGCGGCGCCAAGCAGCAGGCGCAGGCGCCCGGCAACGTGGATTCTTCGCGGCGGCGAATGGCGGCGACTTCGGGTGCTCATCGCGTCTCTGACCAGGGCGTGCCCTACGCGCCGCGTACGCCGCAGCCGGCCTACGCGGCGCGTCCCCGGCGGGCGCCGCCGGCCGCCGGCCGCCGGCGCTTCACCCGTCCGCCGCGCCGGGCTGCGAATCACTCGGCGGCGCGCGGTCGACGGCGAGCAGCGGCTCCTCCGCCCGCCGCGCCAGCCAGTAGTCGATCTCGAGCGCACTGCGCAGCGGCCCCACACCGATGCCCGGACAATCTCGTGCGGCCGCGTCCCAGTTCTCCTGATCGACCAGTTGCGAGGCCCAGAACGGGAAGCTGCGGCACTGCAGCGGCCGCCCCGGATACACCGCGCACCCGCCCTCTCCCCAGAACACGCAATCGTAATCGGCGCGTTCCCGCAGGCTCAGGCGCGTGGCGCCGCCCCACTGCACCTCGCGACAGTGGCGCGCCCGCACCTCTTCCGGGGTCAGCCCCAGGAAGGCGGCGAGTTGCTCCAGGTCGTTGCGCGACAGAAACACGTAGCCAGGCTGATGCCGGCAGCAACGCTGGCAGCGCGTACAGTCGAAGCGCAACCCGCCGGCGTAGAACCGGCCCTCATCCATGGCGGTCGAACTCAATTGGGGAGAGCAGGATTCGAACCTGCGAAGGCGCTGCCAACAGATTTACAGTCTGCCCCCTTTGGCCACTCGGGAATCTCCCCCTGCGCCCGGGACGGCCGGTGCGGCCGCCCCGCGGGTGCGATAACCCACATTGATCGGCAATGCTATACCGTCAGGCGCACGTCATTGTCAACCGATCGTCAACCGGCAAGCCACCTGTCGGATTCGAACCGACGACCTCGAGATTACAAGTCACGCGCTCTGCCAACTGAGCCAAGGTGGCGTAGGATGAGTATAGCATACCCGGGAGGCGCGGGATTCAGGACCGGGCAGCCTCCTCCAGGTCGGGGCGCAGGCGTTGCGCGCCATTCAGGTAGACCGGCTGCGGGCGCTCGCCGCGCGGCGTGTCGTAGGTCACCAGCAGGCGCACGACGCGCGCCATCTGCCCGTCGACCGCGGCTTCCTGCACGCAGAACAGCGGGACCTCGCCGAATCGGTCCAGACGCAGGCCGGTCGCCGGATTCGCAACCGTGAGATCTGGGGTCAGCGAGCAGATGATGGAGATGATCCGCTCGATCTCGATCTGATTTCGGGCGACGATCTCCCCCGCCAGCTTGACCGCCGCGGCGTGGATCGCCTGTTTGTCATTGGCGCCCACCCGAATGGCGCCGCGTACCGCCACTACCACGTCAACTCCGATTGTAGCGCCCCGGCCTCAGAGTTGAAACCAGATCAGCAGGTACATCGAGGCCAGCACCATCGCCGCGGCAAACAGCGTGGCGAGCAGGGTGGCGAGCAGCCGCAGCAGCGGCAGCGAACCGGTCGCGCAGGCCCGCGCGATGCCATAGCAGAGCCGATAGGTCCCGGCGCCGGCGGCGGCGCCGGCGGCGAACTGCATGAGACGCAGCAACAGGAGTTGGGTCCGATCGAGAAACTCCTGGACGTTGCCGAGCAGATACAGGGCGACGAAGATCAGCAGGTGGATGAAGGAGTACCAGAGGACCCGGCCACTGATCTCGCCGAGGGCCTTGACCATGCCGCGCAGGTCCAGGCGCCACGGTTGCACCGCGCTCAACGAATCCCCGATACTCGCGCCATGAAAGCCGTGCTCGGCATTCTGGTGCTGCTAGGCGCAGCCGGCGCCATCTTCGTGGCCGGCTGGATCCAGCTCCTGCTGCCGCACGCCACGTACGCGGTACTCTTTTCGAAGACCGGGGGCCTCGACCGCCGGGTAATTGCTGCCGGCACCTTCGTCTGGCGCTGGGAGCGCGTCATTCCCAACAATGTTACGTTGTTCGTGTTCGAAGTACAGCCCTACTCGGTCGAGACGCAGGTCAGCGGCGAGCTGCCGGCTGCGGACGCCGTTGCCGGTATGCTGCCGGGCAGCGCCGACTTCCACTATCAGGCGACCGTCGCCGTGACCTTCTCGGTGCGTCCCGACGCCCTGCCGCAACTGGTGGCCGACGCCGGGCTGACCCCGGAGCGCCTGCCGCAATGGACCGGGACGCAGGGCGCCGACGTCGCCGGCGCCGCGCTGGAACTGCTGCAGCGCCGCGGCGCGGCGGCCGCGCTGCTGGATTCCGGCGCGACCGAGGCGGAGCTGCTCGAGCGGCTGGCCGCCGGGTTTCCGCATCTGCGGATAACCGGAATCCGCTTTACCGATCTCCGACTGCCGGATCTCGAAATCTACCAACGCGGGCGCCAAGCCTACCTGGCGCTGATGGACGCTCAGTATGAAGCGCGCCGGGCCGCGGCAATCGATCTTGCCGGCGAGTTCGAGCGGGAGCGCGCAGCGCAGGAGACGCGCCGCGCCGCGGCGCAGGTGCTGCGCGAGTACGGCGCACTGCTGCAGGAGTATCCCATTCTGATCCAGTTTCTGGCGCTGCAAAGCGACGCCGGCCGGGATGCATTCCTCGAGCTCCCGGAGCCGCTGGCAGCTCCGCAGGAACCGTAGAGCGCCCGGGCCGCGGTTCTCCCGCGGTCCGCTTTCAGCCCGGCGGAATCGGGAGCGGGGCCAGGTTGCGGACCATCAACAGGCGGCCTCGGCCCACCGTCACCTGCCACCGGTCGGCGACCACCACGTTGCTGACGCTGGCGCAGCCGCGCGGGAGCTCCAGGCCGTCCAGCGGCCAGCGCAGGCCGCGCGAAGCCAGGCCGGACGCCGTGGCCGAGAGCGGGAACAGCGACACGGTAGCGTGCCGATGGCCGGCGAAGCGCGCCGTTCCGGCGATCACCTCCATGTGTTCGGCGGCGGTGAGCCAGACGCGCAGCCGGCGGTCGCGCTCGAAGAGTCCCAGCACGGCGAGCTGGTGATCGAACCGTCCGCCCCCGGCCCCGGCGACGATCACGCGGCTGCAGCCGAGTTCCGCCAGCGCCCGCAGGCCGAGCTCGGCGTCGGTCAGCGCCTTGTCCGGGGCGGCGCGCCGCCGGCGCGCTGCCGGCCGCGCATCCAGTTCCCGCCGGCGGCGTACCGAGTCGAAGTCGCCGACCACCAGGTCCGGCTGCAGATCCAGCGCCAACGCCAGGTCGAAGCCGCTGTCTGCCGCCACCACCGCGCTGACGCGCGGCAGGTAGGGCGCCACCGCCGCCCGCGACGGCCCTTCGCCGCCAAGCAGCAGCAGTCCGGCCGGAGACGCGGGCGCAGCCATCACGGTGTCACTGTAGCGCGCTGTCCCGGGCGGTCACAATCGGCCTACACTGCGGCTGCCGTGCCGGTGGTTCCGAAGGTCGTGAAACGCTTCGCGCGCCCGTTCGCCGCCCGCGGTTTGCAGTGCTGGCTGGTGGGCGGCGCGGTGCGCGATCTGTTCCTGCGCCGCGCCGGCGGCGATTACGACGTGGCTACCGACGCCCATCCCGAGCAGGTGCGCGCGCTGTACCGGCAGGCCATTCCCACCGGCCTGCGGCACGGGACGGTAACGGTGCCGTTCGCCGGCCACCGGATCGAAGTCACCACCTTCCGCAGCGAGTCCGACTACCGCGACGGGCGGCGCCCGGCGCAGGTCTCGTTCGGCGCCGCCATCGAGGACGATCTGAGCCGGCGCGACTTCACCATCAACGGTATCGCCATGGAGGTGCCGGGCGGGCGTATCGTCGATCCGTTCGACGGCCGCGGCGACCTGCGGCGCAAGCTGATCCGCGCCATCGGAGACGCCACCGCGCGCTTCGCCGAGGATGGGCTGCGGCCGTTGCGCGCCTGCCGCATCGCGGCGCAACTGGAGTTTCGGGTGGACGGGCCGACGCTGGCGGCCATCCGCCCCAGCCTGGGCACCGTGCGGCGCGTCGCCGCGGAGCGCATTCGCGCCGAGATCGAGGCTATCCTGCTTGCGCCGCGCCCCTCCGCGGGTCTCCGGTTGATGCTCGAAACCGGCCTGCTGGAGCTGCTGCTCCCCGAGTTGCAGCGCTGCGTGGGGGTAGAGCAACGCCAGCCGCCCGGACGCCCGTCCGGGGCGCCGCAGTTCGACGTGTTCATCCACTCGCTGGCTGCCTGCGACGCCAGCGACCCGGAGCTGGAGCTGCGCTGGGCGGGACTGCTGCATGACGTCGGCAAGGCCACGACCCTGGAGCGCGGCGCCGGCGGAACGTTGAGCTTCCATCATCACGACCGGGAGTCGGCGCGCATGGCCCGCGAAATCCTCGACCGGCTCCGGTCGCCGCACGCGCTGCGGGACGGCGTTGCCCACCTGGTGGCTCACCACATGTTCAACTATGACGAGGATTGGTCGGACGCCGCGGTGCGCCGCTTCGTGGCGCGCGTGGGCCGCGACCGGATCGACCGGCTGCTGGCGCTGCGCCGGGCTGACCAACTGGGGCGCTACGGTGAGCAGCACCGCGCCCGTCCGTCCCGCCGGCTGACGGCCCTGGCGCAGCGCATCAGCACCGTAATGGAGCGCCGGGATGCGGTGACGGTGCGTGACCTGGCGGTAGACGGCAACGATCTGATGGCGCACCTGAAGCTGGCGCCGGGACCGGTCATCGGCATCCTGCTGCGGCAGCTCCTGGAGGCGGCGCTGGAAGATCCGGCGCTCAACCGGCGTGAAGCCCTGCTGACCATCGCCGGGAACTTCTACCGTTCGCGGTTGGCGGGCAGCTCCGCGCAGCCGGCGCAGCCCGCGCAGCCGGACGCCGCCGCCGACTGACCTGAACCTCAGGGGCGGGCGCGCCGGTTGCCGGCGTCGGCGGCGGCATCGCGCAACGCGGCGTAGGCGTCGGCGGCGGCCTCCTGCTCGGCTTCCTTCTTGTTCTTGCCGGAACCCGGCCCGTAGACGTGCCCGTTGAGCTTCACTTCGATCCAGAAGGTACGGTCGTGATCGGGTCCCTCCCGGCGCACCACGCGGTAGCGCGGATAGGAGTGGTAGCGCTGCTGAGCCAGCTCCTGCAGCAGGGTCTTGTAGTCCTGCCGATGGGTGTTGCTCAGCACCCGGCGGATCTCGGCCCGCAGGTGACGAAGCACGAACTCCCGGGCCGCGGCGCCTCCCGAATCGAGGTAGTAGGCGCCGATCATCGCTTCCATGGCGTCGGCCACGATCGCCTTCTTGCCGCGCCCGCCGGAACGCTCCTCGCCGCGCCCGATCAGGAGGTACTCCTGCAAACCCAGTTGCAGCGCCCAGCGGTACAGGGCGTCCTCGCTGATCACGAACGACTTGATGCGCGCCAGCTCGCCTTCGGTGCGCCGCCCGCTCGTGGCGTAGAGCTCGTCGCTGATCGCCAGACTCAGGACCGCATCACCGAGAAACTCCAGCTTCTCGTTGTTGGCAACGGCGCCGGGGCCCGCCTCATGCGCATAGGAGCGGTGACACAACGCCAGATTGAGCAGACTCAGGTCGCGGAACCGGGTAGCCGCGCGGCGCTCCAGGCGCCGCAACTCAGCCGCCCGGACGCGGTCCACCTGCGGGCCGCGCTCAGGTACTGCGCGGTTCTTGCGGCGGCGGATGAAGGGCATGGGTCCGCCCCACCGGCGGCGCGGCGCGGCGGGGTGGCGAAGCTGCGGCGCGGGGTGTCCGGCCACGCCCGGCCGCCGGCGGGCTACTTGCTGCTGACCTGAGACTCGATGAAGGCGAGCGCGTCCTGGACGGTCTCGAACTCGTTGGCTTTCTCGTCGGGGATGGTGATCCCCAACTCTTCCTCGATGGCATACACGAGCTCGTAGGTGTCCAGGCTGTCAGCTCCAAGGTCCTGGCGAAATGAAGATTCGAGGGTAATCTTGCCCTCATCGATCTCCAGACGATCGGCAATGAGCTTCTTCATCTTGTCGAAAAGCTGGTCGTCCATCGAAATGACCTCCAAAATCTACGAGCCGGGCTACGCCAGATCTTCCGGGTCGAGCACCTGACGTCCGCGATAGTAACCGCAGGCATGGCACACGCGGTGCAATACCATCCGACTGCCGCATTGCGAGCATTCGATGATGCTTGGAAGTGAAACACGCATGTTTACTGCACGCCGGCGACGGCTCCGCGCTTTGGAGTGCTTCCGTCTCGGCCCTATAGACGCCATTCTCTGTTCCCAATTCGGCGCGCCGGCGAACGACGCTCACGTAATAGTGTAATGGACGCCGCGGTCTCCGGGCCCCTCGCGGAGCGCGGGCCGCGGCAAAGCTGCGCGCAAGCTACCGCACCGCGCGTACCAGTGTCAAGCCCCGGTCGCGGCGCGGTCAGCAGGGAGGAGGAGGCGCCGGGGCGCGCCCCAGCTTCTCCGTAAGCGCCTGCGCCACCACTTCCGGCACCATGCTGCGGATGTCGCCGCCGAAGCGGGCCACCTCCTTGATGCCGGAAGAACGTAACACGAAGTACTTCTGGTCGGTGGGGAGGAAGATCGTCTCGATGCTCGGGAACAGCGCCTTGTTCATCATCGACAGCTCGAACTCGTACTCGAAGTCGGAGAGGGCGCGCACGCCGCGCAGCAGCGTATGGATCCCCGCGCGGCGGGCGAACTCGACGATCAGCCCCTGCCACACGCGCACCTCGGCGTTGGGGAGGTCCTGCACCAGACTGGTGAGCATCTCCAGCCGCTCGCGCGCCGTGAACAGGGCGGCCTTGTCAGGATTGACGGCGATCACCACCACCACCCGTCCGAACATGCGCGCGGCGCGCCGCAGCAGGTCGAGGTGGCCGTTCGTGGGAGGGTCGAAGGTACCGGGAAAGATCACCTGCATGGGACGCTGCTCTTGAGGCGGCGGCGGGCTCCCGGCTAGTGGGCGCAGCCGTTGCAGCCGTTGGCTCGCCAGGAGCCTCCGTTGTGGTGGCTGCCGCGAACGGCGCGGTGGTCGCCCAGCGCCAGCATGTCGACCAGCGCCGAGGCCACCTGCGCCAGCGCATGCGCAAGGTAGCGGGGATCGCGCAGCTTCCGTCGGTACTCCGCCAGACGGTGCGGGTCCAGCGCTCCGCTCACCCTTCGAACGCTCCGACGACATGTAGCGCGACCCCGCCGCGGCGTATCAGGATGACGTCGAACCGCTGCCTCAAAGACATATATTGAAACGAATTACGCGCCACGTAGGCGCGCGCTACCGAGACCATGCGCCACTGTTTTCGGCGGTCGATGGCATGTTCCAGTCCCTCCGTCGGGAGCCGGCGCCAGGACTTCACTTCCACGAACACCAACTCTTCGCCATGGCGGGCGACCAGGTCGATTTCGCCGCGCCGGGTGCGCACGTTGCGGTCCACGATCCGATAGCCGAGCTTGCGCAGGTAGACCGCCGCAATGGATTCACCGATAGGTCCCCGTTGTGCCGAATCACGCGCCAATTTCGCCGCACCCCCAAAGGCGGGCGTTGCCGGCCGCACCGCGGCGCGCGGATCTCCGGCGCGCCGCCGGCGGTGCGGTTTCCGCCGCCTGCCACCAACATCAATGCCGTTCGCGGCGCGGCGCTTTTACCGAGTGGCCGTTTTTCATTCACGTCAGTCAGTCATGAGGCCGCGCCGGCGGCGCAGGACCATCCGCGGAGGCAGCGCCGCGAGGCGCCGCCGGCGGCGGACGGCGCACTGCCGGGCGGCCACCGGGCCCCCCGCGAGCTGCGCGCCGCGCGCCGACTCCACGCTAATAGTATCGTCAACTTCGCGCCGCAGGTTATGAACTTTCGAGCCTCCGAGCCGCCGGGCGCAGCGCCCGGCTCAGCGCCGGGCGATCAGTTCCTTGACCTTGGCGGCCTTGCCCACGCGGTCGCGCAGGTAGTAGAGCTTGGCGCGGCGCACGCGGCCGCGGCGGACCACCTCGATGCGGGCGATCTTGGGGCTGTGCATCGGGAATACCCGCTCCACGCCGACCCCGTAGGAAATCTTGCGCACCATGCAGGTGCGGCCCAGGCCCTTGCCGCGGATGCCGATGCAGATCCCTTCGTAGACCTGTATCCGTTCCGTCTTGCCCTCGATGATCTTGAAGTGCACGCGGATCGTGTCCCCCACCGCGAACGGCGCCAGATCGTCCCGCGTCTGCGGCTGCTCCACCTCGCGGATGAGCTGATTACTCATTTCCTTTCCTCCGTTGTACATGACTCCTGACCCGCCGGACCTCGCGGCAACAGGTCGGGCCGGTAGCGCCGGGTCTTCTCCAGCCGCTGCGCGCGGCGCCAGGCGGCGATGCGCGCGTGGTTGCCGGACAGCAGTACCTCAGGGACGCGCTGGCCTTCGAATTCCTCCGGCCTGGTGTAGTGCGGGTACTCCAGCAGATTCTCGGAGAAGCTTTCATCGCGCAGCGAGTCGCGGTTGATCACCCCGCGCACTACCCGCGCCACGGCTTCCATCACCACCATGGCGGCCACCTCGCCCCCGCCGAGCACGTAATCGCCAATTGACAGCTCCTCATCGACGTAGCGGTCGATGATGCGCTGATCGATCCCCTCGTAGCGCCCGGCGATCAGGAGGATCGACTCGCGGCCCGCATATTCGTGCACCACGCGCTGGTTGAGCAACCGCCCCGCCGGGGAAAGATATACCGTCCACCGGTGCCGCGCCTGCAGGCCGCCGAGGGCGGCCGCGAGCGGTTCGGGCCGCAGTACCATACCGGCGCCGCCGCCGTAGGGGTAGTCGTCGCAGGTACGATGGCGGTCCCTGGCAAATTCGCGGAGCGGCACCAGCTCGATCGCCACCTGCCCGCTGCGCCGCGCCCGGCCGAGGATGCTGGTCTCCAGGAACCCGGCGAAGATTTCCGGGAACAGGGTGACGACGGTGAACCTCATCATGGCCGCTCGAATTCGTCCGCCAGGTCGATGCGCCGGGCGTCCAGATCCACGCGCGGTACGAAGAGCTCGCGAAACGGGACCAGGAACGGCGCGCCCGCGGGGTCGGTGACCTCGAGCACGTCGCCGCCGCCGGCCGGGATCACGTTGCTCACCATACCCACGGCGCGGCCCCCCTGAAACACCGCGCAGCGACACAGGTCGGCCGCATAGAACTCGCCGGGCCGCAGCCGGCTGGCCTCGCCGCGCGGGACCCAGAGCTCCCATCCGGTAAGGAGGCGCGCCTGCTCGCGCGCGCTCACGCCGGCGAACCGCATCACCACCTTGTTGGCGCCCACCTGCCGCACCTCCGCCACGCGGCAGCGCCGGCGGCGGCCGCTGCGCCGCTCGCGGAGCTCCACCTCGCGCAGCCGAAACAGATGCTCAGTATCGCCGGAGTAGCTGAGGACCGCTTGCAGACCGCGCACGCCGTACGGCGCGCCGAGCCGGGCCGTGGCGAGCTTCGCGTCGGGCAGGGGAGCTGCGGCCGCCGGCGCCGCGCCGTTCCCGCCGGGGCAGTGCGGCGTCAGTCAAGGATCTCCAATACCACGCGCTTGCCGGTCTTGGTGGCGGAAGCGCTCAGAATCGTGCGAATCGACTTGGCGATCCTGCCATGCTTGCCGATCACCTTACCGAGATCGCCGCCGGCAACACGCAGTTCGAGAATCGTCGACTTCTCACCTTCGATCATGTTCACCATGACCTCGTCCGGCTCGTCTACCAACGATCGTGCTATGAACTCTACGAGTTCCTTTTCCACGTGATGCTCCTTGCCTCGTGCGCAAGCCCGCGCTGCCGGGCAGTCCCGGCTGGCTCGCTAGCCGCTGGTGACGTGCACCGACTTCTTGTTCAGAAGCCGGCGCACGGTCGGGCTTGGGCGCGCCCCACGCTGCAGCCACGCTCGGACGCGCGCTTCGTCGATGCGGATCTGCTCCTCTTCCGGCTCGATGGGGTGATACAGGCCCACCTCCTCGATGGCGCGGCCATCGCGGGGAGCGCGGGAATCCATGACCACCATCCGATAGTAGGGGCGCTTCCTGGTCCCGAAGCGCTTCAAGCGTATCTTGACACTCAATCTGATCTGACTCCTTGGCAGCGCGTCAGCCGCCGCCCAACTGCGCCGCCATCCGCTGCTGCAGCTTCTTGTTCCTGGTCATCTTCTTCATCGCCAGCGACATCTTGTCGAACCTGCGCACCAGGCGGTTCACCTCCGACACCGAGGAGCCGCTGCCGCGCGCCACCCGCTTGCGCCGGCTGGGGCCGAGAATGCGCGGGTTGTCACGCTCCTCCGGGGTCATGGAAAGCATGATCGCCTCCTCACGGCGCAGCCCCTGCTCGTTTACCGCCCCGGAGGCTACCGCCGACTGCATGCCCGGCAGCTTCTCGAGCACCGAAGTCAAGCTCCCCATCCGGCGCATCTCGACGAGCTGCTCCAGGTAGTCGGCCATGGTAAAGCGGCGGCGCTTCATCTTGCGCACCAAGCGCTGCGCCCGCTCCTGGTCGAAGGTCTGCTGCGCCTGCTCGACCAGCGTCACGACGTCGCCCATCCCCAGAATCCGGGATGCCATCCGGTCGGGAAAGAACGGCTCCAACGCGGTGTGCGACTCGCCGGTACCGACGAACTTGATCGGCTTGCCGGTAACCTCGCGGATCGACAGCGCCGCCCCGCCGCGCGTATCGGAGTCGAACTTACTAAGAATGACCCCGCTGAGTCCCACCAGACGATCGAATTCGCCGGCCACGTCGACGGCGCTCTGACCGGTCATGGCGTCGGCCACGAGCAACGTTTCGTGCGGCGCGGCCGCGGCGTGGATTTCGCGCAGTTCGGCCATCAACTCGTCGTCGACCTGCAGCCGGCCGGCGCTGTCGACCAGCGCCGTGTCGCAGCCGACCTGGCGCGCGTGGCGCAACCCGTCGCGCACCGCGGCCACCGCCGCGCCGCGCGTCCCGCGCGCGCCGGCGGCGCCGCCGAATACCGGCACGTCGAGCGCCGCGCCGAGCTGCTGCAACTGTTCGACCGCCGCCGGGCGCACCCGATCGGCGGCGATCAGCAAGGGCCGCCGGCCCTGCCCGGTCAGATGGTGCGCCAACTTGGCGGCGGTCGTGGTCTTGCCGGAGCCTTGCAGCCCCACCAACAGAATCGTCGTCAAGGTATCGGGGCCCTTGAGCGCCAGCTCGGCCCGCTCCCCGCCCAGCAGGGCGGTCATTCGCTCCAGCACGATCCTGGTGAACTGCTGCCCCGGCGACACGTCGCGCAGCACGCGCGCGCCGAGGGCGGCCTCGGTCGTACGGTTGACGAAACGGCGCACGACGCGCAGATTTACATCCGCTTCGAGCAGGGCTACCTTGATCTCGCGGACTGCATCCTGAATGTTCTTCTCGGTGATGTGCGCCTTCCCGGAGACTTGACGCATCACGTCCCCGAGCTTGCTGGTGAGCCCGTCGAACATAGGCGTAGTTGTATAGCCGTCCCGCTATCCCCGTGTCAACGTGGAGGGGTTGATGTCGCTGAGCTTCCCGCTTTGCCGGCGCCGCGGCGCGCCGGTATCATTGCTGCATGCGCCCGGCCCGCCAGTGTTAGCTGCCGCCCGCAACAGGTCCGCCTGCGCCGTCCTCGCGTTCCTGGCCGCGCTGCTGCCGGTGGCCGGTTGCGATTCCCGCGACCGGACGCCGGCGGAGAAGGCGCCCTTCGCGGCGGCGGAGCAGGAGCAGGCGGTCCGCAGTCAGGACAGCGGCGACCCGACCCAGTCGCTGCTCAGCGTTCAGCTTCGCACCTTCGACGAGCTGGTCGGCGCGCTGCGCGAGCACTACGTGCACAGCGAGCATCACGCGGTGCCCTGGGACGACCTGGAGAGCCGCTACCGCACCAAGGTGCTGGGCCTGCTGCGCGGCGACGAGTTTCCCGAGGTGGTGCGCGGCCTGATGGCCGAGTTGCCGCCCGATGCCGCGGTCTGGCAATCGCGTGACGAACGCATCGATCTGCAGTCCACCGACGCCCGTACCTACGAGGGGATCGGAGCGTACATCGCCTTCCGCGCCGACCCGTCGCCGCGGGTAATTCTCCTGTCGGTGTTGCCCGGGTCGCCCGCGGCCCAGGCCGGACTGCGCGACCACGACAGTCTGCTGGCGGTGGACGGAATCCCGGTGCGCCGCGACGAGGGCGAAGAGGTGGTGACGCGCATTCGCGGACCGGCCGGTTCGGTGGTGAATCTCAGCGTGCGCTCGCCGAATCAGCAGCCGCGCGCGGTGGCGGTCACCCGCGGCCGGGTGCAGCTCACCGAGGGGGCCAACCGCGTGCGCTACGCGCTGCTGCCCCAGTCCGACGTCGGCTATCTCCTGCTGCCGCGTCAGACCACCGGGTCGCTGGCCGCCGAAGTGGCCCAGTCGCTCACCCTCATGACCCAACAGACGGCCGTGCGCGGGTTGATCCTGGACCTGCGCATCGCGGCGCTGGGCAGCGGCTGGCCGCTCGAAGAGTTGCTCACCCTGTTCGGCGACGGCTCCCTGGGCGAGATGTATACGACGCAGGAGATCCAGCCGGTGGAAATAGCCGGACAGGACGTGGCCGGATCGCAGTCGCTGCCGCTGGCGCTGCTGGTGGGACCCGACACCGAGGGCCTGCCGGAGATCTTCGCCGCCGCGCTGCAGAGCAGCGGGCGCGCCGTCCTGTTCGGCGGCCGTACCAGCGGAGAGATCGAGAACAATCATCTGGTGTCCCTCCCGGATGGCTCGCGGGTGCTGATTTCCAGCACCTCGTACCGCACTGCGACCGGTCTGGACGTGGGCCTCAGCGGCCTGGAACCGAACCTCGCGGTGAGATACGACTGGGACGCCGTTACCGAGCAGGAAGACCCGGTGCGCGACGCGGCGCAGGCGGCGTTGCTGAGGATGGGCGGCTGATGCGGGTCGCGCCGGCGGCGCCCGCGGCCGGTCGCGCCCGGCGCCTCCCCGCGGCCCGCCGGCGGCGGCTGGCCGGCGGCGGCCTGCTGGCGCTCGGCGCGCTGCTGCTGGCGGCGGCCTGCTCGCGCGACGAGGTCACCATCGGCCAAAGCCCCCTGCTGCGCTTCGTGGAACGCAAGTCGGGGCGCATTGCGGTGATGGGCGCGGACGGCAACATCTACACCATGGATCAGGCCGGCGGGGCGCTGGTAGCGGTGACCGAAGACGCCGTCATTCCCGACGAGACCCAGGGCCTGGTCCGCTACTACCAGTTTCCGGCCTGGGCTCCCGACGATTCGCGCCTCGCGTTCATCGGCTACCAGGGCAACGACCAGTTCGCCACCACCACCAGCGTGTTCACCACGGCGCCGGACGGCTCCAACATCGTGCAGGCATTCTCCAGCGGGCAATACCTGCCGCGCAACCTCTACTGGTCCCCGGACGGCGAGTGGCTCACCTTCCTTACCTCCACCTCCGGCAGCACCGCGTCGGCACTGCAGATGGTGCCGGCGGCGGGCGGCGAAGCCACCAGACTGGACGCCGGCAACCCGTTCTACTGGTCGTGGGCGCCGGACGGGCGCACCATCCTGGTGCATGCGGGCGGGGCGGGAATGCGCTACCGCGCGCGCCTCGCCTTTCTCAACGTCGACGGCGTGATCTACGAAGAAGGGATGGCGGTGCGGCCGGCCGCGTTCCAGGCTCCCGCGTGGTCGCCGGACGGCACGCGCCTGCTGGTGGCGGCGCAGGCGGGCGACCAGGCCGAGCTGGTGGTGACCAACCGCGGCGGCTCGCTGTACCGGGTGCTGGCCCGGGCCAGCGCCGCCCTCGCCTTCGCCTGGTCGCCGAACGGCAACCAGGTGGCCTACGTGGCGCGCGACCGCGGCGAGTCCGGGCTGCAGGCGAACCTGGCGGTGGTCGATCTGGAAGCGCGCGGCGCCGAGCCCGAGGTGTTGACCGAAGAGACCTTCGTCCTGGGCTTCTTCTGGTCGCCGGACAGCGACAAGATCGCCTACTTCGTGCCCGGCACCTACGTCGACCCCGACGACGAGGAGCAACAGACCATCTTCCTGACCCTGCACGTGCACAACCTGCGCCGGCAGACCACCCGCGAGATCCAGAGCTTCATCCCCACCTCCCAGTTCATGGCCGTGGTGCAGCAGTTCGATCAGTACTATCTCGCGACCCGGGTCTGGTCGCCGGACAGCCGCAACATCCTGTTCGCGGCGCTCTCGCAGCAGGGGCCCGGCATCATGGTGGCGAAGGCCGACGGCAACATCGCCCCGCGCCGGATCACCGACGGCCTGATCGGCTTCTGGTCTTGGCGCTGACGCCGGGGAGCGGCGCCGGGCGGCGCGCCGCGGTCGGCCGCGGCGTCCTGCTGCTGGCGCTGGCCGCGGCGCTGCTGAGCGGCTGCGGGGAGCGGCGGCTCCAGCTTCAGCCGAGCCCGCTGCTGCAGGCGCTGCAGCGCAACGCCGGACGCATCGGGTTCATCGGGCCGGACGGCAACGTCTACCGTATTGCGCAGCGCGGCGGCGAGCCGACGCCGGTGACCGCGGACGCCGGCGCCGACCGGGCGGCGCGCACCGCGGTGGCCTACCTGCAACCCACCTGGGCGCCCGACGGGCGGAGCATGGCGTTCGCCCGCACCGCGCTCACGGGGGCGCGCAGCCTGCAGGCCTCGATCTGGGTCACCGGCGGCCGCAACGACCCGCCGCGCGAGGTGTTCAACACCAGCTCCCTGCGCCCCATCTACCTCTATTGGTCGCCCGACGGCGAACGCCTCACCCTGTTGTCCCAACCGCTGGGCTCCGCGGAGTTGGAGCTGGGCGTCATCGACCTCGACCGGGACGGCTATCGGACGCTGGATCACGGCCAGCCCTACTACTGGAGCTGGCTGCCGGACAACAGCGCGCTGGTGACCCACGTGGGCGGCGACGTGCGCTTCAACGCGGCGGCGCGCCTGTCGCTCGTGCCCCTCGATCCACTGCGCGGCAAGTCCGACTTCAACCTGGCGCCGACCGCCTTCCAGTCGCCCGCGGTCTCGCCGGACGGCCGCTACGTGGCGTTCGTGACCACCGCCGCGGGCGGCACCGGCCTGGTCGCGCGCGAGCTCGACGGCCCTGACGAACGACTGCTCACCGAGGTGCCGGGCTTCGCCTACTTCGCCTACGCCCCGCGCGGCAACCGGATCGCGGTGCTGAAGAGCGCCACGCCGGGGCCCGCCGCGGACGGTGAACTGACGATCATCGACACGCGCAGCGGGCGGGAGACGGCGCTGCCGCACGGCGACGTCATCGCCTTCTTCTGGGCGCCGAACGGGCAGCGCATCGCCTATCTGGTGCCGGCGCGCGCCGCGCAGGAACAGGGTCTGGAGTTGGATCCGAGGTTTGCCCGCCAGCCGCGGTTGTTCTACGCCGAGCTGCGGGTGGCCGACGTAGGCCGGGGGAATTCATGGCGCGTGGTACAGTTCCCCATCAGCGAAGGGTTCCTGCGCCTGCACCTGCCGTTCTTCGACCAGTACCTGCGCTCCACCTCTATCTGGTCGCCAAACAGCCGCTTCCTGACCTACGCCGCGCTCACCGCCGACGGCGGCCCCGGCATCTTCGTGTCGGCCGCCAGCGGGACGCTGCGCCCCCAGTTCCTGGCCGCCGGCGACCTCGCCTCCTGGTCGCCCTGAAAGAGCAGGCCGCCAACGACCGCGGCCGCGCGCCGCCAAGCTGCCGCGTCAGCCTGCGGCCGCCGGCTCCTTCGGCAGGTCGTCGCGCTCCTTGGCCGGCAGCGCCGCCGCGGCCGCGGCCGCCGGGGTCTCCGCCGCGACCGGGGGCGGCGGCAGCAACTCGGCCGGAGTCTGCGGCCGGTTGGGGCCGAGGATGGCGAGCACCTGCCTGGTGCTGAGGGAGTTGTGATCCATCAGGTTCTCCGCCAGTTCGATCAGCTCCGCCCGATGGTCGCGCAACAGCCGCTCGGTGCGTTCCTGCAGGTCGAGCCACATGCGCCGCAACGCGGCCTGGGCATCGCGATCGGCGACCGCGCCGCCGGTCGAGTCGCGGCCGGTGCGCCAGTCGACCACCGGCGGGCCGAAGTAGCCTTCATTGTACAGCCGCCACAACCGCTCCCGCACCATCGGGTAGTCACCGCCGGAAGCGCCGGTGTAGGACTCGCCCAGTATCACCCGCATGGCCGCCTGACCGGCCATGCAGACCATCATGTCCCGCACGATGCGGCTGAGCGGCTGCGAAAAGATCTCCACTTCGTCCATCGGCAGGACGAAGCCGAGCGCGTCCCCGCGCCGGACGATGGTGATGTGGGCGATGCGGGTGTCGGGCATCAGGTAGTGCTGCGCCACCGCATGTCCGGCCTCGTGCACCGCCACCTCCCAGCGCTGCCGATCCTCCATCTCCTCGATCGGGTTCTCGATGCCGGTGTACTGCTGCAGGAACGCCTTCTCGATATCTTCCTGCGACACCGCGGAGCGGTGATCGAACAGGGCGATGCGCACCGCGTCCTTGGTGATGGCGGCCATGATCTGCGCCGGCGTGGCGGCGCGGTTGTTCATGACGATCGCCTCGATGTCCACCGAATCGTCGTGGTTGACGGTGCGCAGGTAGCCTTCGACGATCTCGCGCCGGCCGGTGCGGTCCGGCAGGTCCACCTTGATGAGCTGGTCGAACCGTCCGGGGCGCTTCAGGGCCGGGTCCAGCACGTCGGGCCGGTTGGTGGAGCCCATGAACAACACGTGCCAGTTGCGGTCCGGCGGCTTCTTGCCCATGATCTGGAACAGCTTGCCCTTGAGCCGCTCCTTGAGGGTCTTGCTGTCGATTCCGTCCATCTCGTACAGCAGGCGGGTGAGGGCGCCGGTGCCGGCCCCCATCATGCCGCCCATGCCGGCGCCGCCGTCGCCGCCGCCTCCGCCCATCACGCCGCCGCGGCTCTGGCCGACCGCGTCGATCTCGTCGATGTAGGCGATGGCCGCGCCGTAGCGTTGCGCCAGGCGGCGCGCCTTGCGGATGAACCAGATCATCTTCATCACGTCCACGCCCCAGAACATGGCGCGGAATCCCGATCCCTCGATCGACAGGAAGGCGACCCCCGCCTCGCCGGCCATCGCCTTGGCGAGCATGGTCTTGCCGGTGCCGGGCGGGCCGTAGAGCAGCAGGCCGTTGATGTAGCGCCCGCCCATCTCCACGAACTGCTGGCGGTCGGAGAGCAGGCCCAGCCACTGCCGTACCAGCCGCTTCAGACGCGGCTGCCCCCAGTAATCGTCGAAGGTGATGATCTTGGGGTCTTCCGGGCGGATGCGCTCGATCTTGGAGCGCGACATGAACCAGAACAGCGACCCGAACTGGACCAGCATGAACAGAATCGCGAACAGGAGCTGGCCCACGAAGCCGAGGAGCTGCAGGAAGATGTTGAGCAGCGTCTCGTTGGACCAGATCAGGATCGCGGCGCCGGCGACCACCACCAGCGGCACCACCTTGCGGATGAGCTGGCGCATCTTCTTGGTCAGACGGCGCTGCTGCTTGACCACCTCGATGCGGTGCTTGACCAGGTCGGGCACCCGCACGTTCTGCCAGAAGCTCTGCTGCCTGGAGTTCGGCGGACTGCCGTTTCGGGCCGGGTCGGGCGCCGCGGCGGGGGCCTGCGCCGGCTCGGCTTGCGGATTCTCGACGGCGCGCTCGGGCTTGGGCTTGTCGGACATACTCCTCTCCAGCGCCGCTCGGCGGCGGCACTCACGGACAACGGTAGATAATCTACCAGATTCTGCCGTATAGTCCAGACAGACTTACGCCACCGCCCGGGGACCCTCCGGCGGCCGGACCGGCCTGCCTCCGGCAGGCGGCAGAGGAGTGGCCATGGGACAACGCGGTGAGTTGTTCAGCACCCGCGCGAACACCGCGAAACGGACCTATTTCTTCAACGTCAAGGAAAATCGCATCGGCGACCTGTTCCTCAACATCGTCGAGAGCCGCAAGCGCGAGGCGCCGGACGGCGCCGGGCGCGGCTTCGAGCGCCAGTCGGTGATGGTGTACGAAGAGGACCTGGCGGCGTTCATCGCCGCCTTCGACGAGGCCGTGGGGTACGCCCGCCGCAACCGCCGGCGAAGTTGATGCGGAACGAGTGGCGGTGGATCGGCGAGCGGCCGTGCAGGCGCACCAGAAAGCGGTGCTGCGGCGTGGCGTATCCCTTGTGTTCCTGAAACCGATACGCCGGCTCGATGCGCGCGTAGCGGGTCATGAAGCGGTCGCGCTCCGTCTTGGCGATGATCGAGGCGGCCATGATCTCCGGTACCGTGGCGTCTCCCTTGACGATGGCGGCGCACGGCACGGCCAGCGGCAGGCGAAAGCGGCCGTCGATCAGCACCTCGTCGGGCTGGACGCGCAGGGCGCGCAGGGCGCGCCACATCGCCAGCAGCGACGCGTGGTGGATGTTGATGCGGTCGATCTCCTCGGCGGAGCACCAGCCGGTGGCCCACGCCGTCGCCCGGCGCCGGATCACGGCGGCTGCGGCGGCGCGTTCCTCGGCGGTGAGCTGCTTGGAGTCGTTCAGGCAGGCCGCCGGAAACCCCCGCGGCAGCACCACCGCGGCCGCGGTGACCGGTCCGGCCAGGGGGCCGCGGCCCGCCTCATCGATACCGCAACGCAGCACTGACACCGCGCCAGCATAGCGCCGCGCCGCCCTCCGGCACAGGCCCCGCTCCGGACAGCGTTTGACCGGGCTGCGCGCCCGGTGCTACGGTGGCGGCGAACTGGGAGATGGCCCTCCTCAAACGAGTCGAGTTGCTCGGCTTCAAATCGTTTCCCGAGCGGACCATCGTAGACTTCTCCGCGGGCATCTCGGCCGTCGTGGGGCCCAATGGCGGCGGCAAGAGCAACGTCGTCGATGCCATCCGCTGGGTACTTGGCGAGCAGAACCCGCGCGCGTTGCGCGCCGAACGCATGGAAGACGTGATCTTCGGCGGCACCGAAGACCGCAGCCGCGTGGCGGTGGCAGAGGTCACGCTGGTCCTGGAGAACGACGACCAGTCGTTCCCGATCGACGTTGCCGAGGTTGAACTGCGCCGCCGGCTGTACCGGTCGGGCGAGAGCGAGTACCTGGTAAATCGCCAGCCGGTGCGGCTGCGCGACCTGCGCGAGCTGTTCCTGGATACCGGGGTCGGCAAGAACGCCTACTCGGTGATGGAGCAGGGACGCATCGATCTGCTGCTCGCGGCCAGACCCGAAGAGCGGCGCCAGGTATTCGAAGAGGCGGCCGGCATCGCTCGTTACGGCGCGCGCGGGGCGGAAGCGGAGCGCCGGCTGCAGCAGACCCGCCGCAACATGAACCAGATCGAAGCGATCATCGCCGAGATAAAGCGCTCTCGTGACGTACTCGCCGATCAGGTGGAACGCGCCAACCGGTACCGCAGTCTCCGGGAGCGGGTGTTCGGCGCCGAGCGCGACCTGGAGCTGATCCGCCTGCGCGAACTGGAGGCGCGGAGCGCGGCCATCGGGCGCGACTTGGCGCAGGCACAGGAGCGCCACGAAGAACTGCGCGCGAAGCGCGGCCGGGCATTGGCCGCGGCGCAGCACGGCGCGAGCCGCGCCCGCACCATGGAAGCGGAGGTGGTGAAGCTCGAACGGCAGCTCTACGGAGTGGATCTTACCCGCGGCAACACCCGTGAACGGATGGCCGCGGCCCGCGAGCGCATCGCCGAGAGCGAGCGCAGCATGGCCGGCTACCGCGACCGGGACCGCGCGGCAGCCGCCAAGATCGCGGACCTGGAACGGTTGCGCGGCAGCAGACTGGATGCCCTGCAGGCCGCCGGCATCCGGCTGGGACAACTGCAGGATGCTCACACCCAGGCCGGCGCCGCGGCCGGCGGCGTGGAGCAGCGCATGCGCCGCAACGACGCCGCCGCGGCGCAGGCCGGCCGCGCCACCGGCGCGGGCGACCAGCGGCTGGAGGAGCTGCGCGCCCGCCTGCGGGAGACCACCGAGGACATCGTCGCCAGTCTCGACTCCAGACTGCAGGCCTCCGGCTATTCCCCGGAAGCGCGCGCCGCGGCGGAACAGGACATCGCGCGCCGGTTGCGGGCGCTGACCGCCACGTTGAGCGCGGACTCCGCGGACGCCCGGCGCCTGGAGGCAGCCCGCCGCCAGGTGGCGGAACTGGAGGCGCTGATCCGCTCCTACGGCCAGCTCGCGTCGGCGTTCATCGACGACTTCCTCTCGCCGCGCGGCATCGTCACCCAGAAACGGCGGCTCGACGAGGAACTGGGCGCCACCATGATGCGGATTGCCGCGGCCCGCGAGCGGGCCGATGCGGCGCGGCGCGCCAATCGCGAGTTGGCCGGCGAGCTCGAACGCCTGCGGCGCAAGATTCACGACCTGCAGGTAGAACGCGCGCGCAATCAGGCGCGCAAGGACAGTCTCGCCGCCGAGTGCGGGCGCATCGACGGCGAAATCGCCGAGCAGCAGGGACGGCGCCGCGAACTGGCCAACGACGCGCGTAGCGCCTCCGAAGCGGTAGCCGCCATGACCGCGGCGCTCGGCGGCCTGGAAGCGCGGCAGGCTGAGTTGGAGCAGGAGGAGCAAGCGCTGCGGCAGCGCCACGCCGAGCTGGACGCCGCGCTGCAGGGGGAAGGCGACAAGCAGGCCGCCTGCCGCCGCGAGGTGCGGCAGTTGGAGGAGAAGCTGGAACGCTCCGGCGCGGCGACCGGGCGGCTGCAGCTACGCGCTACCGAGGTTGCCACCGAGATTCGCGCCACGCTGCGCAACTTCCGGGAGACGCATGCCCTGGATCTGTCGCAGTACCGGTTGGAGCCCGCCCCAACGGAGTCGCGCGGCGAGCTGCGCGCCGCGCTGGCGCGGCTGCGCGAGCAAGTGCGCCGCATCGGGCACGTGAACCTGATGGCGCCGGAGCAGTTCCGCGAGGTGGATGAACGCTACCGGTTTCTGCGCGGCCAACTCCGCGACCTGGAAACCGCCTCGCGCGACCTGGAGCGGGTGACCGACCAGATCCGCGCCGAGTCGAGCGCTTTGTTCCGGCAGTCGTTCCGGGAGATCCGGGAAGCGTTCCAGGCCATGTTCCGGCGCCTGTTCGGCGGCGGCCGCACCGAACTGAAACTCACCGATCCGGATGACGCGCTGGGGTCCGGCATCGAGTTCTACGCCCAGCCGCCCGGCAAGAAGCTGGAGAACATCGCGCTGCTGTCCGGCGGCGAACGCGCCTTGACCGCGGTGGCGCTGCTGTTCGCCCTCTACCGCGTGCGCCCGTCACCGTTCTGCATTCTCGACGAGATCGACGCCGCGCTGGACGATGAGAACGTGGGCCGACTGGTGGAACTGCTCACCGAGTTCAGCGCCCGGACCCAGTTCCTGGTCATTACCCACAACAAGCGCACCGCCGCCGGAGCCACTCACCTGTACGGCATTACGATGGAGGAACAGGGCGTGTCGCGGCTGGTCACGCTGCGCCTGCCCGCCGCCGAACGCGCCGCGCGGGCCGCCGAACGCGAACCGGCAGCCGTTACCACCGCCGCAACCGCCACCTGACGGCCGGCGCTGCCGGCGCTTTCCGGGTAGTGGACACGGCCGCGGGCAGCCCGCTATCCTGCGCCTGCGCGCCTGTCGTATAACGGTCATTACCCGAGCCTTCCAAGCTCGTGATGGCGGTTCGATTCCGCTCGGGCGCTCTATTTCGACACCCCGCCGGCATGAGCGGCCACGGCGCCGCGCCCTGGCGGGGTGGGCGCGGCGCGCGGCCGTGTCTACCGGTACATGCGGTCGTAGGCGATCTGCAGGAGTTCCACGAAGCGGTCCACCTTCAGCGCCTCCAACTGGGCCAGATAGTTGTTCCAATCGGCGTCGGAGTTGACGTCCAGGTCGCCGGTCACGAAGCGGGCGAAGCTCTGGTCGACGAATTCCTTGAGCGGCGCGCGGAGCTGGCCATACTCGCGGCCTTCGTCGAAGTCGTGGATCAGCGGGCGCACGATCTCGTCGGGCTGGTGGCCCTCATACTTGTCGAGCGACTCCCAGTACAGGCGCGGCTCGATCGACAGCGGATCGTCAGATACCGGCACCTGGCGGTCGAAGAACCCCTCCTCGAAGTAGTTGGGATACATGTGCCCCACCTTGTGGTTGTGGGCGGTGTTGAACACGTTGATCTGCTTCCACAGCGCCGTCTCCCCGGTGTAGGCCATCTCGCCCGCCTCGGCCCAGCGCCAGCCTTCGCCTTCGGGGCCGAAGAACGGCACCATGCGCGACGCTCCGGGCCGGTGCACGAAGTCGAAGTACTTGATGATCGCCACCTGCTCCAGGCCGCTGGCCGCGGTGGTCAGGCTGAACTTGGAGCCGCGCTGGTTCTTGGGGTAGTAACCGGTGAACTGCGCGCCGTTGGGCCCCACCAGCGGCGGCACCGAGCGGTACTGGCGGTGCATGGTGCCCTGCGGCGCCAGCGCACCCCACGGCACGCCGGCCTGGTGCGCGCCAACGCGGGCCGGCCCCTCGACGCCGCCGTTGTTCAGGGTGTGGAGCTGGTTGCGGTCCATCACGAACGCCTCGCCGTCGAACAAGCCGTCGGCGTAGAGGCCGTGCAGGAAGCTCAGGCCTTGCCGCCACTCGTCGGTCGTGAACGCCGGCGAGATCACGCCGCCGCTTACCACCATGCGGTGCGAGTTGGTGGGGTCGCCGAAGCCGTCGTCGTAGATGAAGGCGTTCATCACGAACGCGCCCGGCCGGCTGCGCCAGTAGTTGATCAGCCCCGAGTAGGGTATCTCGTCGTTCGGATCGCCATTGCCGTTGGCGTCCTGATCGCGGAACGCCTCCAGCACGGCGCGCAGCTCGGCGGTGGTGGCGGGCATTTCCAGCCCCAGCCGTTCCAGCCACTCGACGTTGATCCACAGTTTCTGCGACAGCGTGGAGTGGTAGGCCACCGGCCGCTCCGACAGCGCGTAGATGTGGCCGTCGGGCGCGGTGAGCTGGCGCGGCACCAGCGGATCCTCGGCGAACACGCGCTTGATGTCGACGGTGTGCTCCTCGATCAGCCCTTCCAGCGGCGCCAGGTAACCTTGCGAGCCATACAGGAACTGCTGTTCGGTGGTGATGCCGGAGTTGATGATCATGTCCGGCAGGTCGGAGCCGGCGGCCAGCACCAGGTTGATCTTCTGCCCGGCGTCGGAGCCGGTCACCACGTCCCATTCGACGTGCAGATTGGTCTGCTCCTCCAGCCAAGTCACCGCGTGGTTGGTGGTGATGTCCTGGATGCGCGCGTCGACGTTGGCCAGCGCCGTCACGGTGATCAGCTCGTCGCTGATCGGGTAGACGCCGGGCGCCGACAGCTCCTCCGGCGCGGCGCCGGCGCCCTCTCCTTCGGCGCCGGCGAAGGCCGGTGCGGGAGCCAGCAGCAGCGCGGCCCCCATGATCGCGTGGAGTCGTTTCATGCGACTTCCTCCTTGTTTGACGGGTTGCCGGCGGGCCGCCGCCGCGGCCGCCGAGCCAGGTTCACGCGCCGCGCCGAGGCGGCGGGACGCAAGGGATTGTACCACCATCCCCCGCGCCGTGCCGATCAGCCCTCATTCAGCCCTTCAGCGATCCGATCATCACCCCGCGCACGAAGTACTTCTGCACGAACGGGTAGGCCGCCAGCACCGGCAGGCTGGCGACGATGATCAGCGCGAACTGCAGCAGGTCGCGCATCCCCTCCAGCGCCTCCATCTCCTTGGGATCGATCAGATCCGCCTCGATGGTGTTGATGATCAGGATGGCGCGCAGGAAGAGCTGCAGCGGGAACAGCTCCTCCTTGCTGAGGTAGATGAAGGCGTCGAAGAAGGAGTTCCAGTGAAATACGGCGTAGAACAGGGCGTTGACCGCGGTGATGGCGCCCGACAGCGGCACCACGATCGACCACACGAAGCGCAGGTCGCTGCAGCCGTCGATGCGCGCGGCCTCCAGCAGGTCGGGGCTGATGGTGGTCTGGTAGTAGGTGCGGGTGATGATCACGTTCCACACCAGGAGGCCCTGCGGCAGCAGCATCGCCCAGCGCGTGTTGAGCATGCCCAGGTCGCGCACCAGCAGGTAGCTGGGGATGATGCCGCCGTTGAACAGCATGGTGAAGACCAACAGCGCCATGTAGATGTGGCGCGCCTTGAAGTCGGGGCGCGACAGCGGGTAGGCGGCCATCACGGTGAGCACGATGTTGATGGCGGTGCCCGCGATGGCGTAGAACAGGCTGTTGCCGTAGCCGATCCACACCTTGCGGTACTCGAAGATGGCGTCGTAGGCGCGTAGCGTGGGGCGCACCGGCAGCAGCCACATCTCGCCGCCCACGGTCGCCTCCGGCGCGCTGACCGAAGCGCTGGCGATGTAGATCAGCGGATAGGCGACGCCGATCAGCACCAGCGCCAGGAAGGCGTAGTTGAAGCCGTCGAAGATGCGGTCGACGCGGCTCTTGCCGATGCGCCGGCGCACCACGCGGTCGAGGGCGAGGACCGGCTCCCGGGCTACCACAGACTGGTGCCGCTGACGCGGCGCGCGATCTGGTTGACGACCAGGATCAGCGCCAGGTTGACCACCGAGTTGAACAGGCCGATGGCGGTGGCGAACGAGTAGTCGGGCACCGGCGAGGCCAGCCCGATCTTGTAGACGTAGGTCTGAATCACCTCCGAGGCGGTCAGGTTCAAGGGCGTCTGCAGCAGGAACGCCTTCTCGAACCCCACCTGCATGATGCGCCCGGTCTCCAGGATCAGCAGGATGATGGCGACCGGCAGGATGCCCGGAACGTCGATGTGGCGGGTGCGCTGCAGCTTGGAGGCGCCGTCCACGATCGCCGCCTCGTGGAGCTGCGGGTCGACGCCGGCGAGCGCCGCCAGGTAGATGATCGTGCCCCAGCCGGCGTTCTGCCAGATGCCGGAGATCACGTACACCGACTGGAACAGATCCGGTCTGCTCATGAAGGAGATCCGTTCCAGTCCGAGCCCTTCCAGCACGTTGTTGACCACCCCGGTGTGCAGCGCCAGATAGCGCATGATCATGCCGGCCATCACCACCGTGGAGATGAAGTGGGGCGCGTAGGTGGTCAACTGCACCGTCTTCTTGAAGCGGCGGTGTTCGACGTTGTTGAGGGCCAGGGCGAGGATGATCGGGACCGGAAACGAAGCCGCGATCTGATACGCGGACAGGCCGAAGGTGTTGCGCACCACGGTCCAGAACTGCGGCGACTCGAAGAAGCGCTCGAAGTTGGCCAGGCCGACCCAGGGACTGCCCCAGATGCCGCTTCTGGTAAAGAAGTCGCGGAACGCGATCTGCGCGCCTGCCATCGGCAGGTACTTGAAGACGATCAGGTAGATCAGCGGCAGCGCCAGCAGCAGGTGCAACTGCCAGTTCACCCGCGCGTCGCGCAGCAGCGAAAACCGTGAGGTGGCGGCGGGCGGCCTCATCGGGCGCGCATCCTATCCCACTGTTCCGGCGGTCGCAAAGACGCCGCGCGCCGCACTCGCCGCACTCGCCGTCAGCGGCGGCGGTCGGTGGCGCGCGGGACCACGTCGCAGGTTTCCTGGTACCAACGCAGCAGCCGCAACCGCAGCTCGCCCAGCACCTCGCGCCAGGCGGGCTCGTCGACGAGGTTGCGTCGTTCCCCCGGATCGCGCGTGAGGTCGTAGAGCTCGTCCTTCTCGTACAGGCGCTGCACGTACTTGTGCGCCGCGGTACGGCACATCGCCGCCTTGCCGTGGTACGGCGCGTCGAGTTGGACCTGGAGCCGAATCCGGGGCGCGTACAGGCCCAGCGGTCCGGCGGCGCTGGCGCTCTCGCGCTCGCTGGCCTGCGCCTCGCCCAGGCGCCGGCCGCCTTCGCAGAACACGGCGTCGCGCCCGGCGCCGGAACCGCTCAGCAGGGGCAGCAGACTGCGCCCGAAGTGGTCGTAGCCGGGGTCGATGCCGGTGAGGTCGTAGACGGTCGCGGTAAAGTCCACCAGCTCCACCAGCGCGTCGCAGACGCGCGGCGTCACCGCCGTGCCCGCCGGCGGCTTGACGACCAGCGGCACGCGGGTCAGGCAGTCTTCGAACGTGTTCTGGGTCTTCTCGACCAGCCCGTAGTCGCCGGTAAAGTCGCCGTGGTCGGAGAACAGGAAGATGGCGGCATCTTCGTAACGCCCGCAGTCGCGCAGCGCGGCGGCAAGCAGACCGAACTGATGATCGACGCGCGCGCACATGCCGTAGTAGGTGGCGCGCAACTCGCTCCAGCGCGCTTCGCTCCAGCCCTGCAGACCCTGCCCCCGGCGGATGCCGCCCAGAATCGACGGCTTGCCGGTTTCGTCCGCCGGCGCCGGGATGCGGCGCGGCAGCGCGCTGCGGTCCACACTCCCGTACCACGGCTCCTCCACGCAATACGGGGGGTGCGGGTAGGTAAGGGGCAGGTAGATGCACAGCGGCTGCGGGCCGCGGTAGGCGCGCAGAAAGTCGATGGCGCCGAGCACCATCGCCCAGTCGTGGTCGCAGTAGCAGGGTTCCTCCCCCCGCTCCAGCCGGCCCTTGAAGAAGCTGTAGAAGTTGTCGCCGTCCGGGCCGCCGCGCCACGCCAGCTCGCCGCCGTGATTGCCGGCCCGCGGGGTGCATCCCCAGCGCCGGTAATCGGCCGCCGTCGGCTCGAACCGCACGTCGCAACAGGGGGACAGGTCCGCCTGCCCCGGTACCAGGTCGTTCTTGCCGCCCCACCACACGAAGTAGCCGTGTTGCTTGAGGATGCGCAGCAGGTTGGGTTCGTCCCACTCGGAATGGAGCATGTGATGCATGGTGCGGTGCCCGCGCACGTGCGGGTACCAGCCGCTCATGAAGCTGCAGCGGCTCGGCGTGCACACCGGGTTCTGGCAGAAGGCGCGCGAGAAGGAGACCCCGTCCTCCCGCACCAGGCGGTCGATGGCCGGCGTCAGCGCCGCCGGGTTGCCGGCGTGGCCGAGCACGTCGCCGCGCCACTGATCGGGGTTGAAGATGATGAGGTCGGGGCGGCCGGCGGTCCGCGGCGCGGCGCTCTCTTGCATCCGCTACAGGATAGCACGGCGGCGGCGGCTCGACGAAGTGGCCGCCCGGCCCTATGCTGGCAGCGGTGATGAGTAACGCTCCTCCGCAGATACCCTACGGCTGGGCCGACTTCCGGATGATACGCCGCGAGCGCGCCCTGTACGTCGACAAGACCCGGTTTCTGCATGACCTGGAGCAGGAGCGGTACGCCTTTCTGATCCGCCCGCGGCGCTTCGGCAAGTCGTGCTGGGTGTCGCTGCTGGCGTACTACTACGACCGCGCGCGCGCCGACCGCTTCGCCACCCTGTTCGCCGGCACCGACGTCGGGCGCCGGCCGACGCCCAACCGCCACCGGTACGTGATCCTGCACTTCGACTTCTCCGCCTTCGACGACACCCTGGAGACGCTGCGCGAACGGTTCGAGATCTACTGCTTCATCAAGCTGCGCGCGGCGCTGGAACGGAATCGGGATCTGTTTCCACAACCGGTAATCGATCGCATCCTGGCGCACCCGGCCATCGACGGTCGCCTGAACGAGCTGTTCTCCTACGCCGGCGAGCAGGGCATCCCGCTGTACGTGCTGATCGACGAGTACGACAACTTCGCCAACACCGTGCTGGCCTGGCATGGCGCCGAGGCGTACCATTCCTTCACCCACGGCGGCGGCTTCTACCGCAACTTCTTCGCCACCCTCAAGGCCGGCGCCGGCTACGGCGGCGGCATCGAACGCCTGTTCGTCACGGGCGTCTCTCCCATCACCATGGACGACGTGACCAGCGGCTTCAACATCGGCGCCAACATCAGCCTGCGCCAGAGGTTCAACGAGCTGCTCGGCTTCACCGGGGCGGAGGTACGCGGCCTCCTGGAGAGCTATCGGGACCACGGCGTATTCGATCAGGACGTCGACGAGGCGATGGCCGTGATGGGCGAGTGGTACAATGGCTACCGGTTCGCCGAGGACGCCGCGAACGATATCTACAACACCGACATGGTGCTCTACTACCTTAAGGCATCGATCCCGAACGATCGTCCTCCGCGCGAACTGATCGACACCAACGTGCGGATCGACTACGGCAAGCTGCGTCACCTGCTGACGGTCAACCGGCAGCTCAACGGCAACTTCGACCTGCTGCGCCACGTCATCGGCGAAGGCTGGGCGGACAGCGAAATCACGAGCGGCTTCCCGCTGGAGCGGCTGCAGGAGCGGGAGAACTTTCTGTCGCTGCTGCACTTCTTCGGGCTGCTCAGCATCCGCGAGGCGCGCGCCGGCATGCCCCGGCTGGGAATACCGAATCAGACCGTCAAGCGGCTGATGTACGGCTACCTGCGCGACGGCTACCGCGACGTCGGCGTGTTCTCGGTGGACCTGTACGCCTTTGCCAACCTGGTGCACGAGATGGCGCACCGCGGCGCCTGGCGGCCGGTGCTGGAGTTCCTGGCGGGCGCGATCTCCCGGCAGAGCAGCATCCGCGACTACATCGACGGCGAGAAGGTGATTCAGGGGTTCCTGGCCGCATACCTGAGCTGCACCGATCACTTCGTGTTCCACTCCGAGCGGGAGCTGGGCGGCGGCTACGCCGACATCTGCCTGGAACCTCACCTGCAGCGCTACGCCGGCATGCGCCACGGGTACGTGATCGAACTGAAGTATCTGACGCGGCGGGAAGGAGCGAACGCGGCGCAGGTCGCGCAGGCGGCGCGGCAAGCCGCCGCGCAGGTAGGGCGCTACCTGGCCGATGAACGCCTGGCGCGCCAGTATCCGGCGGTGGGCTTCACCGGACTGGCCGTCGTGTTCCACGGCTGGGAGCTGGCGCACTGCGCCGCCGTATCCGCCGCGCGCGGCTAAACTAAACCGGGGTACCCCGCAACGTGACGTGACCGTTATCATGCAACTTGAACTTCGGCTTCTGCAGGTAGGTGTTGACACTGGCAGCGCTGACCCCAAACTTTGCGGGGATTTCCTTGAATAATCGGCTGGTGGTGGTGACTCCTCCTCCTTCTTCAATGCGCTGAACAATTTCGGCTTCGATGCCTTCGTATTTGTCATCGATCCATTCGGAAAGACCCCACCGCGACTTGTCAGCTCGTACGACGTTTGGAAAGCCCGACAAGTATGATCCCACCTTGGCTGAGCCGAGACCGCAGACCTCGGCGATCTCCTCGCGGGTGGCGGGAGCGCCGATCGAAAGAAGCGCAGCTTTCGTCCGGGCTCTGTCAGAGTCTCGCAGCGCCAGGAAGCCGAACACGTCATAGAACGCGCAGCACTCCAACAGCAGGGTCCAATGTTGCTCCCATCCCTGATCAGGCAAGATGGCCTTCAGGCGCGCTTCGTCGATGATGCCGTCCTCCGCGACGGCAGGCGCAGCGCGTCGTAGTCGGTCAACGATCAGGCAGGCCGATGCGTCGAGACATACGCCATTCGTTATCCGCGGGTATTGCAGGCCGCTCTTGATCGCGTGACGTGCGAGCGCTGCGCCTTGGGTGCCGTCATCAACGATCAATCTGTCGATCCGTGAATCGACCTCACGCTCTCTGACGATCGCTCCCAGTTGGGTTCTGAGTACCAGGGAAATAGTACTCAGTTCCCGGCCAAATACCTGCTCATATTTCGTTATCAGCGCCACCTGTATCTGCCGAACACGTTCCCGGGTAACGCCTACCATGTTGCCGACTTCCACGAGGGTATCCGGCGGATCAGCGAGAATACGACGGTCGAGCACGGTTCGTCGCGTCGACGTCAAGGTGTTGCACATACGCTTTGCTTCAGTCAACAATACGGCTGAAAGGTGTGTGTGGTGTGCTGATAGGGCGTCGATATCGATACCTATGAGCTTATCTTGGATGCCGATTATGGTGGCCAGTCGAGCAAAGTTTGATGCAAGCAAATCAGCCATCGAAGTGGCGCCATAGAATTCAGAAGAAGCTGCAAGCAACTGGCTCAATGGTGCTCGAACGATCTCTGCCGATGCGGTATCATGATGGGAATTCGGTGCAGGCGAGTGCTCATATGGATGCGGAGCACCCTCGATGCACGTTAGCAAGTAATCCTCAACCACGAGAAGCATATCTTGTAGTGAAGTCTGCCCAAAGTGTCGAATGGGGATCAGGTCTTTCACCAAGACGTGGTCGGTTCCACTGAACAGCCCGGCGGCGGTCAGGCAATTCCACGTACGAACGCTGAACGGCTGAGTTTTCAGTAGTGATCGATCAAGACCGCTCGGAAAGGCGACGCAAGAAAGTCCCGGCTGGTCGCCGGCGTGAACGGCCGCCAGCGCCTCATTCATGTCGGCGAGATGGCGGCGCGCGTCATCGGCAGACGGCCGGAGCGTGATGTTGTAGAGTGGGGAGCGGCCGGGGGTAACGGCGGGCTCCAGCACGCCTTTGGTGACCAGGTCATTGACGGCTCGTTGAATGGTGGAGGGGGCGATGCCGGGCAGATCCGATCGACATGTCGCGTGCACCTCCGCGGCGGTCATCGGCCGGCCATGAGATTCGATGGATGCCCGTATGGTCTCACGGAGTTCACGTCGAAACGTCACGGAGTCGAAATGATCGGAGTCGTTCGTGAGTACGGTCGTCTGTTTATGGGGTTGGCCAACGCGCGGCGGGATGGCTCCGGCTGGAAGATCAGGCACGCAAGGAGTATAGCATAACGTCGTGTGCCGGCCCGGCTCCGGGCGGCGCCACCGAAGCCGCATCCCGTCCGTGTGTCGGGTGGGTGAATCGGCTATCATGTGATGTGACCGAGGGACGATAGATGAGTGCATTCTGGGAGCAGGTGGGCGGCAGTCTCGAACGGGGTGAGCGGGTGTTCGTGGCCTGCGTAGCCGAGCATACCCGCGGTTCGCCCGGCACCGCGGGGGCGAAGCTGATGGTGGCCGAGGGCGGGGACCGGTGCGGCACCATCGGCGGCGGCATGATGGAGCACCGGCTGGTCGAGCAGGCGCGGGCGGCGCTGCGCGGCGGCGCGGCGGCGCCGGAGAAGCGCACCCTGGTGCATAGCGACACCGGCGACGGCGCGGCGGGCGAGCGGTCCGGCCTGGTGTGCGAGGGCCGCCAGACCAACGTCTTCTGCGTGCTGGCCGGGGATCGTGATCGGGCGACCGTACGCGCGGTTGCCGCGGCGCTGCGCGAGGACCGGCCGGCGTGGATGGTGATCGATGCGGCCGGCCTGCGCCTCACGCGGCGGGAGCCGGACTTCTCCCGGCCGCCGTTCGTTCTGAGCGAGGAGGAAGGCGGAGGCTGGCGCTACGAGGAGGACCTGCTCAACCGGCGCCGGCTGGCGGTCATCGGCGGCGGCCACTGCGCGGCAGCGTTGGCCGAGGTGACGGCGCGGCTCGGCTACCGGGTGCGGCTGTTCGACACCCGCGCCGAGGTGGTCGCCCACGACCGGGCGGCGGCGTTCGGCGCCGTGTCCCACGTGGCCGATTACGCGGCGGCGGGACCGCGCATCGCCTACCCGGAGTTGACCGCGGTGGTGGTGATGACCGCCGACTACCGCACCGACGCGCGCGCGTTGCTCGGCGTCCTGAGCCTGCCCGTTCCCTTCGTCGGGCTGATGGGCGGCAGAAAGAAGATCGACCGGATATTCTCCCTGCTGCAGGAGGAAGGCATCGCACGCCAGGCGCTCGACCGGGTTCGCGCACCGGTGGGGCTCGACATCGGCAGCGAGACGCCGGAGGAGATCGCCGTCAGCGTCGCCGCGCAGCTCCTGCGCGAACGGCACCGAGCACCCGCTCCGTCCCCTCCGCGACCGCGGCCGTGAGGACGGCCTCGTGACGGGTGTTATTCGACTTCCATGATCTCGGGATCGAGCTGATACCAGAACACGGCTCCGGCATCGATGCTGTCGCCGATGCGGTCATCTCGCCGCATGCCTGACACCACGGCGTAGGCGTTCCGGCCCGTGAATCGGGTAAGGAAATCCGCGTTGCGGAGCGCCCGGGTCGTATCCCTTCCGTTGGCGGTGTAGGAGATCTCCACGGCGACGTAGCAGGATTCGCCTGCCTCATCGGTCGCCTCCATGATCAGGTCGGCTCTTCGGAAGCTGCGCAGGTCGGCGCGGTCGATCGCGGTCGTGTCGGCGCGGTCGGTCAGCTCCCATAGATCATCGTGCGTCAGCGTCTTCGTGCGCCGCAAACCCAGGTCCCGAGCGATGGTGGAAGCCTCCGCGACCGCCGCATTTCTGGCATGGGCGCCTTTGAGGACGCCCAGGTCGTCCATCATCCTGTCGGTCTTGGTCTCCAGACGATCGAAGCGACGATCGGTAGCGGCGATGAAGCTATGCACTTCCTCGCGGAGTGCAACCTGTTGTTCGGCCAACTCGGAGAGCCGCTCGCCCAACGCCGAGAGCCGTTCGGTCAACGCCGAGACCTGTTCGGCCAACGCCGAGACCCGCTCGGTCAACGCCGAGACCCGTTCGGCCAACTCCGAGACCCGCGCCGGCAGCTCGAGCAGTTCACGCGTGAGTATCCGGGATCGGAGGGCTTCCAGCCACTGCGGATGCCGGTCCAGCAGTGCGATCAGGTCTTCTATCGTATCGACGGCGTTCGTCGCGGGCATCTTGGCAAACAACTCCGGGGCGGTCGTCACGACCACCATAGCAGGTTCCGACCGTAAGCGCCAATCTGCAGCAGGTGTTGGGGAGCCGTAGCGGCGCCCGCTGGTGCGGTCCACGTAGCGGCCGCGGTCGCGCCGCCGCACCTCGCGCTTGACCGCCGCCGGGATAGCGCGGCCGGTCACGCCTGTCTTCGGCGCCGAAGTGGCGTCGGTCGCCGGCTTCGCTGCCGAAGTGACCGGGCGGTCAGCGGCTTCGTCTCCCGGCTGCGCCGGCGCCTGAGCCGATACCTTCGCCGCCGAAGGAGCGGCGCTGTCCGCGCCGGCCTCCTGCTTCGCTGCCGAGGCAGCGCCGCGAGCCGAGGCTGCCTGCGTCTTCGCCGCCGAAGTTTGCTCGGCGCCTTTGGCCGGCGCGGCGCGCCGCCCGGGCCGGATCGTGGCGGTCGAGCCCTTCCCGCACCAGCCGCCCCATGAACTGCCCCAACGTCAGGTGCGGGTCAACGTGGGACAGGAGGCCCTTGAGCCGCTCCAAGCCCCGCCGGTACTCATCGTCGATCACCGCCTTGAGTTCCCAGCGCCCGCCGCCCAGCGGCCGCACCCGATCCGCCGGCGCCGCCAGCTCCGGGTCCACCTCGGCCAGCACTGCATCACCTGCCGGCTGCTCTTGCCGGACGCCTGCTCCACCAAGTCCCGCCGCGCCTCCGAGTTCAGCACCGGCGCCGGCACCGGCTTCCGCTCCGCCGGCTTCCGCTCTGCCGAACGCGGCGGCGCCGAGCCCTCCTGCGACTGAGCGGCAGCCCCGCACCCGGCCCCGCGCGGCGCGCTACGCGCCGCGCGTTCCTTCTTGCGCTCCTGCCGGTCGAACGCATGCTGCAACTGCGCGGCCGCTTTCAGCGTCATCGTGCCATTCTGCAGTATAATCATGGAAACTACTTGAGTCGCCGGCGCGGGCGGCGTTGAGGGCAAGCAGGCGGGCGAGCACTTCGTCGCGGACTTCGTCGGGCCAACGCCAGCGGTAGTGAGGTGGTCCCGGTTGGTTAGACAGTCCGAGGGGTAGGTTAAGGTGTATCCGTCCTCAAGTTGAGGCGTTACCTGCTGAACCGCTCGGTAGACGCCGCTTCTCAGGGGTAGTATGCTCGGTCTGCGGGTCCGTTGGGTCCTAACTCTTGTTCGGGAGGAATGAGTCGTATGTCACAACACGTCGTTTCACGAGATGGCAAGTGGGCGGTGCGCAGGGGCGGTGCCGATCGCGTTACGCGACGTTTCGACACGCAACGTGAAGCCATCGACGCTGCACGTGAGCTTGCCCGTAAGCAGAAAACCATATTGTACATCCATGGAGAGGATGGCAGAATTATAAAGCGAGACTCTTATGGGGAGGACCCATTTCCACCGAAAGGGTAATCACAGCGCCGGTTGACCCCAACTTTGATCGAAACGTATTCCTGAACGAAGTGATGCTGGCGAATCACGGGTGGAGAAGATCATTCAACTTATTGAGTCATCCCGTTACTCGATTCACGACCTGAGCAGATGCCAAGCCCGCGCGGCGCGGGAACACTACCGGCTCAACATGCCCTTTGAGCTTGGATTGGACTTCGGATGCCGACGTTATGGGGGCGAACCTCTTTCGGGGAAGGTCATTCTGATACTCGAGGAAAAGCCCTATCGCTATCAGGCGGCAATTTCCGACTTGGCAGGAAATGATATTGAAGCGCATGGCGGCGATCCGGAAACTGCCGTAAGGAAGGTCAGAAACTGGATTGACGGGCTCGGTGACTTCGAACTTATCGGACCTCATCGCATATTTTCAGAATATGAGGACTTCTATGAGTGGTACTACGAACGCCAACTGGAGGCCGGCTTTTCCGAACGTGACATCCAAGACTATTCCACCCCGAAACTCTTGAAGGAAATGCGCCATTGGACCGAAAAAGATAGGCCGCGATAAGCATTCAGCGCCGCCGGAAGGAGTTCCCCGCTACCCAGGCTGGACGAAAGCTCCCGGTAAGCATCCGGCGGCCTAATCGGCCAGCTCCACCAGAAGCTGTTTGCCGGCCAGCGTCTGGCGCGCCCAATAGAGGTTCTGGTACTGATCGTAGCCGCCCTCTGCCAGCTTGGCCGTGCCGGTCGCGGTGGTGCCGCTGGCCGGCGCCGAAAAGGTCACGGTTGGGGCAGATTGGTAGCCGCTTCCCCCGTTCGTGACCGTCACCGACGCTACGCGCAGGGCCGCGGTGCCGGCGGCCGTGGTGCCGCCGCCCGGCGCCGCGCCGAAGGTCACGGTCGGGGCGGAGGTGTAGCCGCTCCCCCGGTTCGTGATCGTCACCGACGCTATGCCGTAGCGCAGCACCGCGGTGCCGGCGGCGGTGGTGCCGCCGCTCGGCGCTGCGCCGAAGGTCACGGTGGGGGCGGAGGTGTAGCCGCTCCCCCCGTTCGTGATCGTCACCGACGCTACGCCGTAGCGCAGCACCGCGGTGCCGGCGGCGGTGGTGCCGGCGCCCGGCGCTGCGCCGAAGGTCACGGTCGGGACAGAGGTGTAGCCGCTTCCGGGGTTCGTGATCGTTACCTCCGCTACGCCGCTTTGCAGCACCGCGGTGCCGGTTGCCGTGTACGCGCTGCCCGTCGGCGAGGCCGAAAACGTCACGGAAGGGGCAGCCGTGTAGCCGCTCCCCGGGTTCGTGATCGTCACTGCCTCTATTCTGCTGGTTCTCAGCGTCGCGGTGCCGGCCGCACCGCTGCCCCCTCCGCCCGAAAACGTCACGGATGGGGCGGTAGTGTAGCCGCTCCCCCGGTTCGTGATGCTTATGGTTAGCACTTGACCGCCGTGTATCGTCGCTGTTCCCGTTGCCCGGGTGCCACCGGACGGCGGAGCGCCAAACGTCACGGTTGGGGCCGACGTGTAACCGGTCCCAAAATTCGTCATCGTCACGCCGTCTAATTCGGTTCGCCGCGTTGCGGCGCCGGTCGCCGTGGTGCCGCCGGGCGGCGGCGCGCTGAACGTCACGGTCGGGTCAGAGGTATAGAATAGCCCCCGGAACGTGAGAGTCACTGCCGCTACGCCGCTTTGCCGCACCGCGGTGCCGGTGGCCGTGGTGCCGCCGGCCGGCGCCGCTCCGAACGTGACGCTGGGAACCGACGTGTAGCCGCTCCCGGCGGTCCCGACCGTCACCGAATCGACGTACCTGGACCCAACGACGGTGCCGGTTGCCGTGGCGCCGCCGGCCGTCGGCGCTCCGAACGTGACGCTGGGAACCGACGTGTAGCCGCTTCCTGCAGTTCCCACCGTCACCGAATCGACGGTACCGGAGCCCACCACCGCGGCGCCGGTTGCCGTGGCGCCGCCGGCCGGCGGCGCCCCGAACGTCACGCTGGGAACCGTCGCGTAGCCGCTCCCTGCGGTCCCGACCGTCACGGAATCGACGGAGCCGACTGCGGCGCCGGTTGCCGTAGTGCCGCCGGCCGGCGGCGCCTCGAACGTGACGCTGGGAACCGACGCATAGCCGCTCCCCGGGTTCGCTATCGTGACCGATTCAACCGTGTCGGAGGCGCCCGACTGATCCGGGGCGGTGAGCACCAGCGCCACCGCGCCCGCCCGGACGTCCGCGGTAACCGTCCACTCCGCGCCGGAGATGTCGGACGCGAAGACCGGCTTGGCGCTCGTGCTGGTGAACGGCAGCTCGTGCCCGCCAATCGAAACGCGCGCGCTGCCGCCGGTGAGCCGCTCCCAGGCATACGGCGCGGAACGGCTGGACACGGCGCCCGTCAGGTTCGGTTCATCATCGCCAAAGTCAGCCGCGTTGATCGTCCAGCGCTTCTCCGCCGGCGCTGCCGGCTGCGGGGTTGGCGCGGGCTCGGTCGGCGGTTTACCCCCCCCCCTGAAGCCGGGTCGGCGGGCGCGGCGGCCGGGCGCGCCGCCTGGGAACAGGCCATCAGCGCGGCGATGCCGGCGGCCAGCAACAGCAATAACGGCGGCGATACCTTACTCACGATTCCTCCGGTGGCGTGTCCGCCCGTCGATCCGTCGATCATGGTAGCACGGCTACGCTATGGGCGGTTTCGTGCGAATCTGCGGACGATTGAGACTCGGATGCGGGCATCCCCAACTCGTTCTCGATGCGCGCCAGGCGATCAGCCACGGCAACACGTAGATCGTCTACCTTCTCATCAAGCGCGTCGATACTACCCTCAATCTTGGCTATGTCGGCGCGGGCCTCGGCGATGGTCACGCTGGTTGCCTTCACGTCGCCGGATAGGTCGCCGATCTTACCGCTCAATACCCAGGCGGCACCGACGATAGCGATAACGACGGTCACCACCACACCGACGGCGGTAACTATCAGGGTCTTGTTCTCACTCACGGTCCACCTCCTGCCAGAACGGCAACAGGCAAGGCGGCCAACCTGCGGCCGCGTGATTCATGGCGCCAGCATACCACGGCGCCAGATCCGCGGCAAGAAGATCGATATCAACGACAGCCTGTGGCTGGCTCGCATCTGCCAATTTGGTCTTTCACAGCAAAGCTCCGGGTCGCTAGCCGGCGGCCTAATCGGTTAGCTCCACCAGAAGCTGCTTGCCGGCCAGCGTCTGGCGCGCCCAATAGAGGTTCTGGTATTGATCGTAGCCGCCCGAGGCCAAGTTCGCCGTGCCGGTCGCGGTGGTGCCGCTGGCCGGCGCCGAAAAGGTCACGGTCGGGGCAGATTGGTAGCCGCTTCCCCCGTTCGTGACCGTCACCGACGCTACGCGCAGGGCCGCGGTGCCGGCGGCCGTGGTGCCGGCGCCCGGCGCCGCTCCGAAGGTCACGGTGGGGGCGGAGGTGTAGCCGCTCCCCCCGTTCGTGATCGTCACCGACGCTACGCCGTAGCGCAGCACCGCAGTGCCGGCGGCGGTGGTGCCGCCGCTCGGCGCTGCGCCGAAGGTCACGGTTGGGACAGAGGTGTAGCCGCTCCCCCCGTTCGTGATCGTCACCGACGCTACGCCGTAGCGCAGCACCGCGGTGCCGGCGGCGGTGGTGCCGGCGCCCGGCGCTGCGCCGAAGGTCACGGTTGGGACAGAGGTGTAGCCGCTCCCAGGGTTCGTGATCGTTACCTCCGCTACGCCGCTTTGCAGCACCGCGGTGCCGGTTGCCGTCTGGGAGTTGAGGCCCGATGCTGCGCCGAAGGTCACGGTCGGGGCAGAGGTGTAGCCGCTTCCGGGGTTCGTGATCGTCACTTCCAGTATTCTTCTGGCCCATACATACGCGGTGGCGACGGCGCCGCTGCCCCCTCCTCCCGAAAACGTAACGGTCGGGCGGGAGGTGTAGCCGCTCCCCCGGTTCGTTATGGTTACGCTGAGCACACCACCGCCCTGTATCGTCGCGGTTCCGGTTGCCTGCGTGCCACCGGCCTGCTGCGGAGCGCCAAAGGTCACGGTTGGGGCGGACGTGTAACCGCTCCCCGCGTTCGTAACGAGCACGGTAAATAGTTCGGGCCGGCGCGTTGCGGTGCCGGTCGCGGTGGTGCCGCCGGACGGCGGAGCGCTGAACGTCACGGTCGGGTCACCATTTGGATAGTTCCCGTTGATCACCATCGTCACTGACGTTACGCCGCTTTGCAGCACCGCGGTGCCGGTTGCCGTGGTGCCGCCGGACGGCGGCGCTCCAAACGTGACGCTGGGAACCGACGTGTAGCCGCTCCCGGCGGTCCCGACCGTCACCGAATCGACGTACCTGGGCCCAACGACGGTGCCGGTTGCCGTGGCGCCGCCGGCCGGCGCCGCTCCGAACGTCACGGTGGGAACCGACGCATAGCCGCTTCCTGCAGTTCCCACCGTCACCGAATCGACGGTACCGGAGCCCACCGCGGCGCCGGTTGCCGTAGTGCCGCCGGCCGTCGGCGTCCCGAACGTCACGGTGGGAACCGACGCGTAGCCGTTCCCGGCGGTCCCGACCGTCACGGAATCGACGGAGCCCGCCGCGGCGCCGGTTGCCGTGGTGCCGCCGGCCGTCGGCGCCCCGAACGTGACGCTGGGAACCGACGCATAGCCGCTTCCCGGGTTCGCTATCGTGACCGACTCGACCGTGTCGGAGGCGCCCGACTGATCCGGGGCGGTGAGCACCAGCGCCACCGCGCCCGCCCGCACCTCGGCGGCAACCGTCCACTCCGCGCCGGAGAGATCGGACGCGAAGACCGGCTTGGCGCTCGTGCTGGTGAACGGCAGCTCGTGCCCGCCAATCGAAACGCGCACGGCGCCGCCGGTGAGCCGCTCCCACGCATACGGCGCGGAACGGCTGGACACGGCGCCCGTCAGGTTCGGTTCATCATCGCCAAAGTCAGCCGCGTTGATCGTCCAGCGCTTCTCCGCCGGCGCTGCCGGCTGCGGAGTTGGCGCGGGCTCGGTCGGCGGTTTACCCCCCCCCCTTGGGCCGGGTCGGCGGGCGCAACGGCCGGGCGCGCCGCCTGGGAACAGGCCATCAGCGCGGCGATGCCGGCGGCCAGCAACAGCAATAACGGCGATACCTTACTCACGTTCCCTCCGGTGGCGTGTCCGCCCGTCGGTCATGGTAGCACGCGCCCCCCAAGCTGACCACCCGTCCCCGCGCGGGCGTGGGCGGGCGCGCCGCTCCGGTGGTCGCCTGCGGGTCGATCGGCTATCATGCGAGGCGAGATGAGCGAGTTCCCGGAGCGGATGGCCGGTCAGCGCGATCCCGGCGTCCCTGCGCAGACCCCGCGCGAGCGCTGCCGGCCCTGACCGGCCATGCAGCCGCGCACGCGCTTCATCCTCAACGACCGCGAGGTTGAGACCGCGGCCCCGGCCGGGCTGCTGCTGCTCGACTACCTGCGCGCCGGCGCGCGCCTGACCGGCACCAAGGAGGGCTGCAAGGAGGGCGACTGCGGCGCCTGCGCGGTCCTGATCGGGGAGCTTCAGGGCGGCGCCGTCCGCTACCAGCCGGTCACCTCCTGTCTGGTGCCGCTGGCCGAGGCGCACGGCGCGCACGTGGTGACCATCGAAGGGTGCAATCCGGCGGTCGGGCTCGACCCCGTGCAGCGCGCGGTGGTCGAGCACGGCGGTACCCAGTGCGGGTTCTGCACCCCCGGCATCGTGGTGTCGCTGCACGGGCTGCTGCTCGACCGGGACAAGGGACTCTCGATCGACGACGTCAAGTACGCCCTGAGCGGCCACCTGTGCCGCTGCACCGGGTACCGCTCGCTCAAGGACTGCGCCGCCACGCTGGAACGGGAGCTGGGCGGCCGGCTCGACGCGCGCGGCAGCGATCGGGTGGCGGCGCTGGCGGCCGCCGGAGCGATTCCCGATTACTTCACGACGATCCCGGAACGGTTGCGGGCGCTCCGGGAGGAAGAGCCGGCCGGCAGCGGCGCCGCCTCCGGCCCGGCGCCGGAGGTGCGCATCGCCGGCGGCACCGACCTGTACGTGCAGCGGGGCGAGGAGATCCCGGACCGCCGCGTCGAGGTGTTGGGCCGGCGCCGGGAGCTGAAGGGCATCCGCCGCGCCGGCGGCGAGTTTCGCGCCGGCGCCTTCACCACCTTCGAGGAGTTCGGCGCCCACCCGGCGGTGAACGCCGCGATTCCCCGCATCGCGGCGTTCAATCACCTGATCGCCTCCTGGCAGATCCGCAACCGCGCCACCCTGGCGGGCAACATCGTCAACGCCTCGCCGATCGGCGACTTCACCGCCCTGCTGCTGGCGTTGGACGCCAGCATCGTCCTGGCCGGCGGCGGCGGCCGGCGCTCGGTACCGCTCAAGGAGTTCTACCGCGGCTACAAGCAGCTCGACCTGCGGCCCGGCGAGCTGCTCACCGAGGTGAGGTTCCCCGATCCGGCCGGCGCGCGGGTCAACTTCGAGAAGGTCTCCAAGCGCACCTGCCTCGACATCGCCTCGGTCAACGCCGCCTGCTCGATCCGCTGCGCCGGGGACGGCGACACCATCGCCGAAGCGCACTTCAGCCTGGGCGGCGTGGCGCCGGTGCCGCTCTACCTGCGCGCGGCCTCGCAGGCGGTGCGCGGCCGCGCCCTCGACCCGGACACGGCGCGGGAGGCGCTACGCCTTGCGGACGGGGAGATCGCGCCGATCTCCGACGTGCGCGGATCGGCCGCCTACAAGCGGCTGCTGGCGCGGCAGTTGCTGATCGCCCACTTCGTCACCCTCTTTCCCGAGCGCTTCACCGCCGAGGCGTTCCTGGCGGGCGGCACGCCGTGACGCACGTCGACTCGCACCTGCACGTGCGCGGCGAATCGCAGTACGTGGACGACGCGCCGCCGCCGCCGGGGATGCTGCACGCCGCGGTGTTCGGCTCCCCCAAGGCGCACGGCGTCATCACCCGGCTCGCCGCCGACCGGGCGCGTGCGGCCCCCGGCGTGGCGGCGGTGCTCACCGCGGCCGACATCCCCGGCGTCAACCGCTTCGGCCCGATCATCGAGGACGAGCAGTTGCTGGTGGAGCGCGAGGTCTGCTTCATCGGCCATCCCATCGCCGTCGTGGTCGCCCGCAGCGCGCACCGGGCGCGGCAGGCGCGCGACCTGATCGAGGTCGAGATCGACGACCTGCCGGTGGTGGTCGACCCGCGCGCGGCGTTCGCGCGCGGCGACCTGATCCATCCGCCGCGCACCATGGCGATGGGCGACGTGGCCGGCGCCTGGCGGGAGTGCGCGCTGGTGGTGGAGGGGCGCTGCGAGATCGGCGGCCAGGAGCATCTCTACCTGGAGACGCAGCGCTGCCGCGCGGTCCCCCTGGAAGACGGCGCGATCCGGGTCTTCTCCTCCACCCAGGGGCCGGCCGCGGTGCAGCACGTGACCGCGGCCGTGCTCGGCAAGCCGATGCATCAGGTGGAGGTCGACGTGAAGCGGCTCGGCGGCGGCTTCGGCGGCAAGGAGGACCAGGCCACCCACTGGGCGGCGATGGCGGCGCTGGCCGCCGCGCATCTGGACGCGCCGGTGGAGCTGGTGCTGAACCGGCCGGACGACATCAGGATGACCGGCAAGCGCCATCCCTACTCCGCCGACTTCAAGATCGGCCTGACCGCGGACCGCAAGATCCTCGCCTACGAGGCGACCTTCTATCAGAACTCCGGGGCGTTCGCCGACCTCTCCCCGCCGGTGCTGGCGCGCACGCTGTTCCACGCTACCAACGCCTACTTCATCCCCAACGTGCGGGTGACCGCGGCGCCGTGCCGCACCAACCTGCAGCCGCACACCGCCTTTCGCGGCTTCGGCGGGCCGCAGGGGATGTTCGTGATCGAGGCCGCGATCAACAAGGCGGCCGACGCGCTGGGGATCGAGGCGGCGGCGATCCAGCGCGCCAACCTGCTGCGCGACGGCGACCGGTTCCATTACGGCCAGCGGGTGGAGGCGAGCCGCGCCGAGCGGACCTGGGACGAGCTGACGGCGGCCTTCGCGGTCGATGCGATCCGGCGGCGGGCGGCGGCGTTCAACCGCGCCAACTTCGCGGTCAAGAAGGGCTGCGCGCTGATGCCGGTCTGCTTCGGCATCTCCTTCACCAAGAGCCACCTCAATCAGGGCAACGCGCTGGTCCACGTCTACGCCGACGGCAGCGTGAGCGTGACCACCGGCGGCATCGAGATGGGGCAGGGCATCAGCAGCAACGTCGCCGCGGTGGTGGCGCGCACCTTCGGCATCGAGCCGCGGCGGGTGCGGGTGGAGAGCACCAACACCACGCGGATCGCCAACATGTCGCCGAGCGCCGCCAGCGCCACCACCGACCTGAACGGCAACGCCGCGGCCATCGCCGTCGAGACGATTCTCCGGGGCATGCGGGAGGTGGCGGCCGGGGAGCTGGGCGCGGCGGAACCGGGCGCGGTGACCATCGCCGGCGAGCGGGTGCGCGTGGCCGGCGAGCCGGCCGGCATGAGTTGGCAGGACCTGGTGGGCCTCACCTACCGCGCGCGCCGGCGGCTGTCGGCGCACGGCTACTACGCCACGCCCGGCCTCCACTACGACGAGGAGCGCGAGCGGGGGCGGCCGTTCGCCTACCACGTCTACGGCGCCGCCGTGTTCGAGGTGACCGTCGACTGCCTGCGCGGCACCTGCGCCGTGGATCAGGTGAAGATCGTCCACGACCTGGGCCGCTCCATCAATCCGAGCGTCGACCGCGGCCAGGTCGAAGGCGGGCTGGCGCAGGGCATGGGCTGGATGACGCTGGAGGACCTGCAGTGGGACCGGGAAGGCCGCTGCCTCTCCCACGCGCTGTCGACCTACAAGGCGCCGGACGTCTACTTCATGCCGGACGACATGGCGGTCAAGTTCCTGGAACCGGAGCGCAACCCCTACGGTCCGCTCGGCGCCAAGGCGGTCGGCGAGCCGCCCCTGATGTACGGCATCGGCCTGTTCTTCGCCATCCGCAACGCGATGAAGGCATTCCGCCCCGGCGCCGACCTCCGCCTCGACGCCCCCATGACCCCGGAACGCGTGCTGCTCGACCTGCACCCCGGATGAGCATCGAACGCGACTTCGACGTTCCCATGATCGCCGGCCTGGCGCTGCGGGAGAAGCAGATACAGCAGAACTACCGTCCGGTCATTGGCGTTCACAAGTGGTTTGCGCGCCGTCCCGGCACGCTGTTCCGCGGCCTCCTGCTGGCCGAATTCGGAACCGGCCCATTGCAAGACACGTTCTTTGCCGGCAATGACTTGCTCGGCCGGCGCATCGCCGACCCGTTCATGGGCGGCGGCACGCCCCTGATCGAGGCGAATCGACTCGGCTGCGACGTGCAGGGATTCGACGTCAATCCGATGGCCGCCTGGATCGTACGCGAGGAGATCGACCATCTCGATCTGGCCGCGTACGGACGGGCCGCCGGGAGCCTGGTCGACACGCTGCGCGGCGAGATCGGGCCGTACTACCGCACCTTCTGCCCGCGTTACGGCGACGCCGAGGTGCCGGTGAAGTCGTTCCTGTGGGTCAAGACGCTCGCCTGCGCGGGGTGCGGCGAGTCGATCGATCTGTTCCCCGGATACCTGCTGGCGGCGAACCGGCGCCACCCGACCAACGTGCTCGTCTGCGCCGCGTGCGGCGATCTCAACGAGGTAGCGGACCGCGACGATCCAGGGGGATGCGCTGCCTGCGGCCGCGCGCTCCGGTTGACGGGGCCGGCGCGCAGAGGCCGCTGCGATTGCCCCCGTTGCGGGCATCCGAACCCCTATCCGGGCAAGTCCGGCCGCCCCTTGCAGCATCGCCTGTTCGCCATCGAATACCACAATCACCGGCGGAAGGGCGAGCATCGGGGACGCTTCTTCAAGCGGCCCGACGCGGACGACCTGGCGCGCGCGAACGCGGCCGGCGAACGCTGGCGGCGGCTTGCGCCGCGCTTCGTCCCCGACGACGCGATCCCGCCGGGCGACGAGACCGGCCGACTGCACCGCTGGGGATACACCCGCTACCGCGACCTGTTCAACGGGCGCCAGCTTCTCGGTCTGGAGTTGAGTTGCCGCCTCGTTTCCCAGGTCGAGGACCGGCGGTTGCACCGCGCGCTGGCAACCAATCTGTCCGATCTGTTGCGCTATCAGAACCTGCTCTGCCGCTACGATCCCATGGCGCTCAAGGCGCTGGACATCTTTTCCGTCCATGGCTTCCCGGTAGGATTGATCCAGTGCGAGTCCAACCTGCTCGGGATTACCGGTGAGAACGGGGCAAACGTCGGCTCCGGCGGTTGGACCAACATCATCGACAAGTACGCCAAGGCGAAACGCTATTGCGCCGCGCCGTTCGAGGTGCGCCGCCACGGCGCGCGCAACCTGCAGGTGCCGATTACCGGTGAGTGGATCGGCGAGCAGCGCGACGGCCGGCGGCGGGCGGTGGGCATTCGTTGCGCCGACGCGACGCAGGTGGAGCTTCCGGCCCGCAGCCTCGATGCCGTGTTCACGGATCCGCCCTACTTCGGCAACGTCCAGTACGGCGAGCTGATGGACTTCTGCTACGTATGGCTCCGCCGGCTGGCCGGCAACCGAGCCGATGGCTTCGACCGCCGTTCCACGCGGTCACCGCGAGAGCTGACCGGGAACACCACCGGGGAACGCGGCCTCGATCATTTCACCGAAGGACTTGCCGGCGTCTACACGCGCATGGCCCGCGCCTTGAAGCCGGGTGCGCCGCTGGCGTTCACGTTCCATCACAACAAGCTGGAAGCCTACTACGCCGTCGGAATCGCGATTCTCGATGCCGGGCTGGTCTGTTCGGCGTCGCTGCCATGCCCGGCCGAAATGGGAGGTTCGATCCACATCCACGGCACCGGATCGTCGATCATCGACACCGTGTTCGTATGCCGCGCTACCGGTACGGTGCCGCGCCGCTGGCTGGCCGGCACCTCGGAGGAGGTCGCGGCCCTCGTTGCCAAAGACGTCACCTTGCTGGAGGCTGCAGGCCGCACGCCTACTCGCGGCGATACCCGGTGCATGGTCTTTGGTCATCTGACCCGTCTGGCGGCGTGGAATCTGAGGCGCAGTTGGGACGTGAACCTGCCCACCGCGCAGAAGGCGGCCACGTTCGCGGCAGCCGTTGCCCACATGGGCGCCCCGGAGGCGATCATTGCAGCCGTGCTTCCGGCCGCCGCGTCACCGGGGCCGCTCTTCGCCGCGGCGCTACACGACCAGGAAGATCACTATGCCGTTCCCTTTTGAGGTCAGCTTCGCAGAGATTCGGGCTGATCCGGATGCTTACGTGGACGCGGTGTTCGGCGCTCTCCATTCCGAGTTCATGCTGATGCCCCGCGGCAAGGGATTCGTGGAGTTCAACACGTTCGAAGCAGGCTACGAGACGTTGAAGCGGGCCACCGCGGGTTTCCGGGACGTCACTCCGGAGACCGTCACGCGAGCGATATTCGAAGTGCCGGTGACGCTGTTGGTGCTGCGCTGCATTCTCGGCTTCACTCCCTCTGAGTGGGCCGCTTACGCGACGGGCTACACCGGCGTCGAGATCACCCAGGGTGCGGCGCGAACCATTGACCGCGCAGTCCGAATAAACCCGGGAGCAGCCCTTACGGGGCGAGGAGCGGTGACCGAAGACCGAGTCCGGGCACTGGTCGCCGCCGCCTGTCATCTTCTTGAATCCGGAGTGCCGGTGGACGTTCCTCACGACAGCCTCCACCGATTCGACAAGGCCGATACCAGAGAGGGACTTTCCGGTGTCCGCTTGATGGCGGACTTGGGTGTCCCCTATTCCATGCTGTTGTATGAGCGTTTCCTGGGCCGGCCGTTTGCCGCTCACCGCGATTCCGTGAGTGAGCTGGTCGGAAACCTGGTTGAGAGCGCCATCGAAGACGTGCTGACCCGCGCCGGGATCAGCTTTCGCAAGACCGGACGAGCGGAGCGGCTGCCGGGATTCGATCAGGCTCCCGACTTCGTCATCCCCAACGAGTTCAACCCGCAGATCGTGATCGAGGCCAAGCTCACCGAAGACGACGGTACGGCACGCGACAAAGTCACGCGCGTCCAGCACCTGGCCTCGCTCGGCGCCGAAGGCCGTCCTTCCGAACAGCCGGCATTCGAAGTAGTCGCCTGCATCGCCGGCCGGGGCTTTGGCGTACGCCGCGAAGACATGCGCAAGCTGTTGCTCGCCACCCGAGGCAAGGTCTTCACGTTGCAGAACATCCGGCAACTCGTGGAGCACACCCGCCTCCGTGAGTTCCGCACACGGTCAGATCATCGCCCCCGACCCGACGGACCGTCAGGCTGAGGTGCTTTATCCGGGGGAAGTGCCATGTAGTTGGCTGCGACGAGTGGACGTTCAGTTGGCGAAGACCATGGAAGATATCTGTGGTGCGCTGGCGGTGTTCAAACGGGACGTATCGGTCCGACACACACCGGAGGTGTTCGAATGAAGGAAGGCAACCTGTTTTTCGAACGATGCTATCGCTGATGCGGCGCGCGCAGGGCATCGTCAAGACGGTGCCGGCGGCTCGAGCGACCGTGGCGCCCGTATCCGGCGTTCATCGCTTTGGGCAGCATACGGAGACGCCTTGGGATGGATCAGCGAGCTGACCGATAAAGACGGACTCAGACGGAGGACCGATGGCGCGCCGCTGTCAGAGCCTGTGGCATGGACACGCCGGATCGGCGGTCGTGCCGGTATCAACGTGCGGCTTCCTCGTGGTTGCTACTCGGACGACTCGCAACTGCGGCTGGCGACCGGACGCGCCATCAGCGCGGGCGGTTTCGACGTGGAGGCTTTTGCCAAGGTCGAGCTTCCGGTATGGCTGAGCTACGCTCTTGGTGCGGGAAAATCCACGACTGCGGCGGCGGAGAACCTTGCGAGACCGAGGTCTTCTTGGTACGCGAATCAATTCAAGGGTTGGACTGAATCGGGTGGAAATGGCGCGGCGATGCGCATCCAGCCCCACGTGTGGGCTGCGCGGACACCGGACGATCCAGAGAGCTTTCTTCCGGATGTTGTGCGCAACGCGATCTGCACCCATTCGCATCCCACAGGTCTGATGGGAGCAGTGCTCCATGCACTGTGTGTCGGCCATGCGATAGCTGACGCACGTTGCCCAACTTCCAACGAGCTTGCCAAATCGATCGAAGTTGCTAAACGGCTACCGGAAATCATGGCGAATGACGTTGAATTCCGATACTGGCGCGTTGCATTTGAGCAGGTAGCAGGAGACCTTAGCGAAGCCTGGGACGTCGTGGTAGAAGATACACGGGGAGCAGTATGAATAGTCAACACAATCGCGAAGAACGTGACCCGAGACCGCTACAAAAACATGGTGAACGGGCTGCGTCTGCGTGATCCTGCGCGTCGAGGAAGCGGAATGCTTACGGCCGTGGCTGCTATCGCACTGACTTGGTGGGAGCCCCGCCCCGCGGAGGCAATGCGAATCGCCGCAAACGAAGTCGGTACGGACACCGACACCATCGCGACGATGGCCGGCGCCATCGTCGGCGCCGTGGCGGACGCGGATCCACCGGTAGAAGTGATCGACGCCGATCTCTTTCGTGCCGAGGCAGATCGATTGGCGGCGATTGCCGCCGGGGGCTACTCGCCGCCGAGTCACCGATATCCCGATCTGCTGCGCTGGTCGGCACCGGCATCGCGTGCTGACGCACTGATATCATCGAAGAATGGTCGCTTGAGGGTGTGTGGTCTAGGCGGCGTGTCGGAGGAAAAGAGCGAGCCGATCAAGTCCGCGCACGCAGGTTTCCTGTGGCAATGGATCAGGCTTGAGTACGGGCAGACCCTTCTGATCAAACGTCGTGTCAACGTACGATCCGTCGATGATGTAGACGATGGAACGTCCGCTGCAGGAGGATCAAACGGACATGACGTCCGATCGAGGCAAGTGACTTCTGACAGGGGGGATCTGAATACGGTGCTCTCGTACGTAAAGGATCATATCGGCAGCGATGAGGAGATAGGGCGTGCGCTACGGCAGGTAGTGAACAAGAGCACACCAGGCGAAATTCACGAGTTCACAGGCAAGCTCATCGATCTTATTCGTTCCGGGGCCCGGTGACTGTCTCGGTTGATGGCGGTCCGGTGCCGGCCTTGAAGTCAGCTGCCGCGGTAGGTGGTGTAGCTCCAGGGTGAGACCAGCAGGGGGACGTGGTAGTGGGTGTCGGCGGCGATGCCGAAGCGGATCGAGACCTGATCCAGGAACGGCGGATCAGGTAACGCCACGCCCGCGCCGGTGAAGTACTCGCCCACGTGGAACACCATCTCCCACCGGCCGGTGCGGAAGGCGTCCCCTGCGAGCAGCGGCGCGTCGCAGCGCCCGTCCTGATTGGTGCGGGCGGTCGCCACCAGGCGGCGTTCCGCGCCGGCGGAGCCGACGGCAAATAGCTCCACCCGGATGCCGGCGCCCGGCCGGCCCTGCGCGGTATCGAGGACGTGGGTAGTGAGCTGGCCCATTTCATTTCCTCCGCAGCGTCGCTTCGATCTGGCCGTTGGGTTCGTCGGTCGGCAGGAACAGCCGCCCCCGGGCGTCGCGGCCGAAGGCGGACAGATTGATCGCCAGGTAGTGGACGTTGGGCATCGCCAGCGTGATTTCGGTGATGGCCGGCGCCGCGGCCAGGGCGGCCTCTCCCATGCGGTAGAGGCTGTCCTGCACCGAGTGGCTGAAGGTGGCCGCGAAGACCCGCAGCAGGGCGGCGCGGATGGCGGCGGCGGTGCCGCTGAAGTCAACCCCCGGGCCGTGACCGGCGTCAGCGAAGCGCCACGCCGCGCGCAGCCGAGTGGCCAGGATACGGTCGGTGGTCGGCGCCAGGGTGGTGTACTCATCCTGCGGGAAGCCGGTAAATCCCGACTCGGTGGTCTTCATGATCGCCAGGTCGCGCACCCCGCCCACGATCTCGCGCGTGGACCGGGTGGCCGTGACGCGGGAGAACGGCGTCCCGCCTTCGGCGCGAACGAAGCTGTGATCGTGGGGCTGCCCGTCGATCCGCAGCCGGCCCCAGACCGTCTCTTCGACTTCGACCTGCGCTTCCGAGACCTGCGGGTACCGATCCAGAAAGCACTGCGCGATCGCCAGCGCGAACGGCTCGTTGGCAGCATCGACGTGCTCGAAGGCCAGCACGTTTACCAGATTCTTCATCGTGTCGGTGGGTACCACGGAGGAATTGTCCGCCGCGGTGTAGGCGCGGGCGAAGTCGCCGTCCAGGGTCACCTTGACGCGCGCTTCGCGCACCTCGTGGCGCTGCCGGGCGCGTTGCACCCGCAGCACCCGCACGTTGGCCTTTCCATACTGCTGTCCAACAAACGGCATCGACGTTGCCCCTTAGCGTGAGAAGCCGTTGGCCGGGTGCATGCTCTGGACAGTGTCCGCCTCGGCCTGGGGCAGCTCGTTGCTGCAGTTCAGATCCTTGGGTCTCCTGCGAGCCGCTACCTTGAGCAACTCCCGTAATTCCCGTTCCGCCCTGGGATCAAGCGGCCGGCCGAGCCGGGGCTCCCCCTCGATACTTTCGATGAGATCTCGTTCCTCGTCGTCAAGATAGGTGAGTGGTGAATCAGTCATTTCTCCTCCTTACCTGGCCGGTCAGGTCAGGTGTTCGATCTGGACGCCGCCCCAACGGGCGTCGAGGTATTCGGCGACCAGGCGGCGGTGGCAGCGGTGCGGCTGATGCTCGCTGCACAGCAGGCAGCCGCCGTCCAGAAGCGCGCGCGGGATCGTCTCTGCCACCCGCCGCTCGCGCATCAGGTCCAGGAATCGCGCCTCGTAGGTGTCCCAATCGATGCGCTTCTTGCGGTAGTCGCTGAGCAGGGCCTGAGTGGGTGCGAGGCGCGGCTCGTGGACGTAGTCGATGCCGCAGAGCTGATCCAGAAACCAGAACAAGTCGTCCTGCTTGGCGAAACCGGATAGCTGCGAGGTATTGTTGAGCCGTACGTCCAGCACCCGTTTGACGCCCGATTCCCGGAGCAGTCCGAAGAACCGACGCGCGGACTTCCTGGTGAAGCCGATGGTGGCGATTCTCACGTCATCTCCTCGGCAACGAAGGCGACCCGCTGCGCCTGCCGCGCCAGCGCATGCGCGAGCAACTCCTCGCGTGATTGAAACAGATCGAACTGAATCAGGAGTCGGTCCAGCGTCTTCTCATGCGGTTCGAGCTCGCCATCGGCAAGGATGTGCGCGACCGCGACGCCCCGCGCCGCCAGCGCCGGGGCGACCAGCAGCGTGCGGTGACAGTCCAGCGGCTCCTTCTCGGCGCACATGAGCGCGGTGCGATGGCGCGCGGCGCTGTCCACGATCCGCGCCAGGCCGTCCCGAAACAAGCTGGTTCGGGCGACCAGCTCATACCGAATCTGCCCGTCCCGGTAACAGGCGGGGTCGGCCGAGCGCCCGCCAAGCTCGCGCCCGAGGCAGGTATAGCGAATGCCGTGTTCCTTGAGCGCCGCGGACAACGCGTCTCGATTGAACTGCGGGCAGAAGCGGCTGAACGGCGCCGAACGCACGTCGGCCACGGCCGTGACGCCGTTGCTCGCCAACAGCTCCAGAAACGCTTCCAACGAGTGGTTGGAGTGGCCGATGGTGAGTACTTGGGGCGCGGTCATGATCGGCGATCGCATTCGATGATGGCAGCAATCAGCTTGTAGCGGAACTGCTGGTATCGTTCACCGAGGCTGATGGTCAGGTAGCACTCCCCGAGGTCATAGCCGCCGTCCAGCTTGGCGAGGTATTCGCGCTCGTACACCGGATCGGTAACCCACAGCGCATAGTCCGCGCCGGCGTGGGAGAACCGCCCCTGCACGCGGCGTTTGCGGTTGCCGAATGCCTCCCCGGGGCTGAACACGACGAGCCTGATTCGCTCGGCGTGGACCAGGCGCAACGAACCGGACGGCGGCCGCATCGACTCTTCCGGTATCCGGTCGTTGCGCCCGTGGTAGGTGTGGCAACCGTCGATCCAGAGCGGCGCCACCGGATCCCCCAGGGCCGGCAGATCGAACCACGACCACGTTCCCTCCTTGCGCCAGTAGCGGTCGGGGTCGAGCAACCAGTTTTCGGTTTGCCATCGATCCGGCCGCGGCTCCAGTACCGGCAGGCTGATGATGTCCAGCACCCGGGGGTCGCCGCCGTCCTCGTACTGGCGCTCATATTCGGACACTTCCTGCCCGGGGCGGCCGCTCACCGGGCGGATCCAGTTACCGACCTGCCGGCCCGCCAGTTCGCGGCCGGCAATGCAGCGCCCGGCCAGCTTGCGCGAGTTCGCAAGGCACACCATTCGCTTGCGGTCGATCATGGCCCGGCGCCCTCCGCCGCCCGGATCACGAGGCGCAGCTCGCTGTCGTCGATCAGCCGATACTCCGGCAGCCGCCCGGACAGCTCGCGGCATTCCCGGCGAATGATCGGCACCCCGTCGCCGCGCGTGTCCATCAGCCGCGTGCGGCCCACGCCGGACGGCGCCGCGCAACGGGCCAGCAGCGACACGATCAACTCGTTCCGGTTCGCTTGGCGCAGGTGCAGGCTGTCCGGCGTGAGGCTGTTGACCAGCCCGCCGGGGACGTACAGCTCCAGGCGGTCGCCGAACAGGTGCAGGCGCACCCGGGCGCCCGCGATCGAGTAGTCGCGGTGCGCGACGGCGTTCACGATCGCCTCGAATACGGCGCGTTCGCTGAACTGGGGACGCTCCGAACGGGCAGTCTCCTTGGTTGCGCGGACCAGCATGTTGCGCCGTACGAAGTGCAGCGCTTCCGCGATCTGCTCGTCCAGCGGCCCGCCGAGGTCGCGGGCGTCGGTCTGGTAGTTGGCGGCGGTCCGCTCGCCGGCATAGCTGACCGCCTGAATGTACGCGTGGGGCAGCCACCGCTGCGGGTCCGCGGTGCAGAGCAGCACGCCGGCGAGGGTCAGCCGCGCCCGTCCGTCCGGGTCATCGGCGACGATGCGGAGCTTACGCAACTGGTCGTCAGGGTCAGCCGGAGAGTCGTCGAGGTCGCCGCGCACGAACCGCTGCGCCAGCGAGTAGTGCAGATCGGCCGGGGCGGTGGCCGGCACGATCGATTCATCGAACCGGATCACTCGACTCTGGCTGCGTTGCTGGAACAACCGTGCGAGCACCTCCGGCGCCAGTTCTCGCTTGGAGCTGCCGATCCGGTGGAAGTAGCCGCCCGGGCTCTTGTGCACGAACAAGCTGCGTTCGACGTCGACGCGCAGCACCGCGCCGGTCCCGCCCTCCGCGGGCTCCAACTCCTGCTTGCGGATGTCGGCATCGAGCGCCGGTTGCACCAGGTCGTTGCAGATTTCTCGCACCCAGCTCTCCACTACGTCCAGGTCGTCCAGCGGGATGCCTTGGATGCGCCGCGTGTTGTCGTCCACGCCGACGATCAGCGTGCCGCCGCGGCTGTTGGCAAACGCCGCCAGTTCGTCAGCCAGCGCGCGCCGCTCCGGGGCACGGACTCTGCCACCGGTGACGTGAACGCTCTTGAACTCCAGCCGCGCATCCTCGCCCAAGCGGATGCGCCGCGCAAGATCGCGGTCGGCCATCGCGGTGGGGATTCTACGGTATCACGGGGACGTGCGCGAAGCGGGTGACGTCGACCAGGCCGAGATCGGAGATGCGCAGCTCGGGGATGACCACCAGGGCGAGCAGGCTGAGCTGCATGTAGCCATTGTTGAGCGCGCAGCCGCAGTCGCGCATCGCCTGCATCACGCGCGCCGACTTGGCCGCGACCGCCTCGGCGCGCTCGGTGGACATCAGGCCGCCGACCGGCAGCTCCACCAGCGCGGTTACCCGGCCCGCGCGCACCACCACCACCCCGCCGCCCGCGGCGGCCAGCGCATTCACCGCCTGCGCCATGTCGCCGGCGCAGGTGCCGGCCACCAGCAGGTGATGACTGTCGTGGGCCACCGTCGAGGCAACGGCGCAACGGCCCCGGAACCCGAATCCCTTCACGAAGCCGTTCACCACCGTACCCGCCCCGCGGTGGCGCTCCACCAGCGCCAGCGGCAGCACGTCATTCGCCGGATCGGGCTGCACCGCGCCGTCAATCACCGTCAGGGCGGCGGTCAGATGACGGGTCGGCGCCTGGTTCTCCAGCACGCCGATGACGTTGGCCGTCACCGTGCCGTCCGCCTGCCCCGCAGGCACCACGAAGTCCGCCGCGGCCACCGGGCGGGCAAGGCGCACCGACTGCCGGAACCGCGGCTCATGCTGCCAGACGGGCAGCTCCAACAGCAGGCGGCCCGCTTCGGCGGCCACCTCGCCGTTGACGATCACCAGGCCGGCGGCAAAGTGGTCCAGGCTGTCGGCCACCACCAGGTCGGCATAACGCCCCGGAGCCAGGCTCCCCAGGTCGCGCTCCACGCCGAAGTGCTCGGCGGTATTGATGGTCATCATCTGCAGCGCCACCAGCGGATCGCACCCCAGCTCCACCGCGTGGCGCAGCACCCGGTCCATGTGCCCCTCCTGCACCAGGGTGGCGGCGTGCACGTCGTCGGTGCACAGGATGAACCGGCGCGGGTCCAGGCCGCGCTCCGTCACCGCGGTGATCTGCGCAGCTACGTCGTGCCAGGCCGAACCGAGCCGCAGCATCGGGCGCAGGCCGCGGCGGGCGCGCTCCACCGCATCGACCTCGCGCGTGTTCTCGTGATCGTCGGCCGGACCGCCGGCCAGGTAACCATGAAACGGGCGCCCCAGATCGGGACTGGCGTAGTGGCCGCCGACCGTCTTGCCGGCGCGCATGGCGGCCGCCACTTCCGCATGCATGGCCGGGTCGTTGGCGGCCAGGCCGGGGAAGTTCATCATCTCGCCCAGTCCGATGACGCCCGGCCACGTCATCGCTTCTTCCACCTCGCGCGGGGTGATCACCGCGCCCGGCGTCTCCAGTCCCGGCGCCGAGGGCACGCAGGAGGGCATCTGCAGGAACACGTGGATCGGCATGGCGGCCGCCTCGGCCAGCATCATGCGCACGCCGTCGAGGCCGAACACGTTGGCGATCTCGTGCGGGTCGGCGAACAGCGCGGTGGTGCCGTGCGGCAGCACCGCGCGCACGTACTCGGTAATGGTGCACATGCTGCTTTCCACGTGCATGTGGCCGTCGGTCAGCCCCGGCACCAGGAAGCGGCCCTCCGCCTCCAGCACGCGGGTGCCGGCGCCGGTGCAGTAGCCGGCATCCTCCACGACGCAGGCGATGCGCCCGCAACTCACCGCAATGTCGATCCCCTCCACCACCTCGCGGGTGAGCACGTTCACCCAGCGGCCGTTGCGAATCACCAAGTCCGCCGGCGCCCGCCCGGCGGCCACGTCCACCAGCCGGGTCGCTGCCTCGTGCCATGCTCTGCGCTGCCGCATCGGCGCCGATGGTAACCTGAAACTGCGGCGGCGGTCTCGCCGGCTTGCGCCGGCTGGGCGGCCCATCAGTCTGCCAGCCGGTCAGCAGCCCGGTCCCAGACCGGGCGCCCGGCGACGTAGGTGGCGCGCACCGCGCGCTCGTCGCCGAGGATCGCCAGGGCGAACAGGGTGTCCTCCAGCCCTCGCGACAGTGCCGCGCGGTCCTTCAGCTCCGGCGTGGCGGCGGGATCGAGCACCACGAGGTCCGCCCAGCGGTCCGGTTCGAGCATGCCGATTTCCTGCTCCAGTCCGAGTTGCACCGCGTTGCCGCGGGTGGCCAGATGGAACAGATCGTGGGCGCTGAGCATGTGCCCGCGCAGCAGCGCCACCTTGTAGGCCTCCCCCATGGTGCGCAGCATCGAGTAGCTGGTGCCGCCGCCCACGTCGGTGGCGAGGCCGATGCCCACCGGGCGGGCCGAGTCGCCAAGGCGCCTGAGGTCGAACAGGCCGGAGCCGAGGAAGGTGTTGGAGGTGGGGCAGTGCACGACGGTGGCGCCCGCTTCCGCCAGGCGCGCGCACTCCCGCTCCGCCAGATGAACGCCGTGAGCGAAGAGGCTGCGCGGGCCGAGCAGACCGCAGCGGTCGTACACGTCGGTGTAGTCCCGCGCCCACGGAAAGTCGCGCCGCACCGCCGCGATCTCCGGCAGGCTCTCGGAGAGGTGGCTGTGCACGTAGCACTCGGGGTGCCGCGCGGCCAGCTCGCCGGCGGCGCGGAGCTGCGCGGCGCTGGAGGTGACCGCGAAACGCACCGTAATGGCGTAGCGCAGCCGCCCGCGGCCATGCCAGCGTTCGAGCAGCGCCTCGCTGTCGCTTGCCCCGCGCTCAGGAGTGTCGCGCAAGGCCGCCGGCGCATTGCGGTCCATCATCGTCTTGCCGGTCACCAGCGCCAGGCCGCGCCGTTCGGCGGCTGCCAGCAGCGCCTCGGTCGCGCCGCGATGCACGGTGGAAAACACCACCGCGGCGGTGGTGCCGTGCCGCGCCAGGCGGTCGAGGAACACCTCCGCCGCGGCGCGCGCGTGGGCCGGCGCCGCGTAGCGGCTCTCTTCCGGGAAGGTGAAGCGCTCCAGCCAGTCGAGCAGGTTGCGGCCGGGGGCGGCGAGCATGCGGTACTGCGGAAAGTGAACGTGCGCGTCGATCAGCCCCGGCAGCACCAGCGCCGCCCCATGGTCGTCCACCGGCAGTGAGCGGAACCGCTCCGGCAGGCGCGCCGCGGGCCCGCGCCAAGCGATGCGGCCGGCGCCGTCCACGGCCACGGCCCCGCGGCGGAAGAACTGCACCGCGCTCTCCGGCGCGACGCCCTCCGGCGCGGCGCCGGGGGCGGCGCGGTAGGTCAACACCGCGCCGCGCACCACCCTTGCGGCGGCGCCGGCGTTCACGGCGCGACCCGAGCTTCGAGCCGAAAGCGGAGGATGCGCTCGACGTTGGCCAGCGCCAGGGCGCGTTCGGCGGCCGCGGAATGGTCGATCCGCTCCTCGAACGCGGCCAGGATCGCCTCCTTGGCGGCGCCCTTCACGGCGAAGATGAACGGAAAGCCGAACCGTTTGCGGTAGCGCGCGTTCAGGTCGGCGAAGCGGGCGAACTCGGCGCGGGTAAGGCGGTCGAGACCCGCGCCGGCCTGCTCGCGCCGTGAGGCCTCGGCGACGCCCTTCGCGGCGGCGCCGCCGGCCACCGCGGCGCGGTCGGCCAAGTCGGGGTGGGCGCGCAGCAGCGCGAGCTGGGCGTTTGCCGGCGCGGCCCGCACCGCGCCGGCAAACGCCGCGATCAGGGCCTCGCGATGCGCGAACGGGCGCGCTGCGGCTGCCGCCGCAGCGACCCAGGGAGAATGTTCCGCCACGTCACCGAAGCAGGCGGTGAATGCCTCGTCATCCAGCGCATTGACCGCTTCGATGGACAAGGGTGGGGCCGGCGGCCCCCCGCCCGCCGCCACTGCCATGCGCAGCCGCTGATCGGGCCGGCGCGCTACTCCGGCAGCTTGTCGTCGACGCCGCGCACGTACCAGTTCATGCCCAGCAGGGTGCCGTCGTCGAGCACTTCGCCGGCAGCCGCCGCCATGGTCCCGTCCTGGCGGTAGATCGGCCCGGTGAAGGGATGGAACTCGCCGGAAGCGATCTTGCGCTCGGTTTCCTGCGCCATCGCCACCACGTCGTCGGGCAGGTTGGTGTAGGCCGCCATCCGCACCATGCCGGGGCCGATGCCGTCCCAGGTGTCCTTGGACTCCCAGGTGCCGTCGAGGACCGCCTGGGCGCGCGCGATGTAGTAGGGCCCCCAGTCGTCCATCACCGCGGTGAGCTGGGAATCGGGCGCGAACGCCATCATGTCCGACGCCTGGCCGAAGCCGAGGATGCCATTCTCGGCCGCAATCTGCAGCGGGGCGGTGGAGTCGGTATGCTGCACCATGATGTCCGCGCCCTGGCCGATCAGCACCTTGGCGGCGTCCGCCTCCTTGCCCGGATCGAACCACGAGTTCACCCAGATGAGCTTGATCTTGAAGTCGGGGTCGATCGACTGGGCGCCGAGCATGAACGAGTTGATGCCGCGCACCACCTCCGGGATCGGAAACGAGACGATGTAGCCGGCCACGCCGGTCTGCGACATGCGCGCCGCGATCTGCCCGATCACGTAGCGGCCCTCGTAGAACCGCCCGGAGTAGGTCGAGACGTTGTCAGCGCGCTGATAGCCGGTAGCGTGTTCGAACTTCACGTCCGGGAACTGCTCCGCCACCTTGATGGTCGGCTCCATGTAGCCGAACGAGGTGGTAAAGATCAGCCCGGCGCCCTCGCGCGCGAGGCGGGTGATGGCTCGTTCGGCGTCCGGCCCCTCGGCGACGTTTTCCACGTACACGGTCTCGACCCGGTCGCCGAGCGCTTCTTCGACGTCGAGGCGGCCCCGGTCATGCTGGTAGGTCCAGCCGTGGTCGCCGATCGGGCCGACGTAGATGAAGCCGATCTTCAGGCTGGCATCGCCGCCCTCCTCTCCGGCGGGCGACGCGAACGCGGCGGCGGCCGTCAATGCCAACACCGCGGCCATTGCAATGGCGCTCTTGAGCATCTTCATATTCATGGGATTCATTCCTCGATGAACGGGGATTTCGGCAGGAACGGCCCCGGCTCAGCGGTCGGGCACGAACTGCTGGCCTATACAAGCAGGTGTGTTGACTTTCGTCAAGAGCCGGTTGCCGGACACCAGCACCAGGGCCGCAATGGTGGCCAGATAGGGCAGCGCTCCCAACAGTTGCGACGGGACGCCGATTCCCACCCCCTGCGCGTACAGGCCCATGATCCACACCGTCCCGAACAGATAGGCGCCGATTGCCACCCGCCGCGGCGCCCAGGTGGAGAACACCACCAGCGCCAGCGCGATCCAGCCGCGCCCGGCGGTCATGTTCTCGATCCATTGCGGGGTGTAGACCAGCGACAGATAGCCGCCGGCAAGACCGGCGCAGGCGCCGCCGAACAGGATGCAGGCGTAGCGCACCCGGATCACGGGGTAGCCGAGCGCGTGCGCGGAGTGATGGTTGCCGCCGATTGCCCGGATCACCAGCCCCAGGCGGGTGCGCGCCAGGGTCCAGGCGACCAGCACGGTGAGGGCCACCGAAACGTACACCAGCGGATCCTGGCCGAACACCACCGGCCCGATCAGCGGGAGGTCGCTGAGCAGCGGCACCCGGACGGCCTGCAGCTTCACCCCGGGCAGCCCGGTGAAGTTCTCGCCGATCAGCCCGGCAAGGCCGAGCCCGAACAGCGTCAGCGCCAGCCCGGTGGCGACCTGATTGGTCACCAGCGTCTGGGTCAGGTACGCGAACAGCAGCGCCACCGCGATGCCGGTGACGACCGAGGTGGCCACCCCCACCAGCGCCGAGCCGGTCAGGTAGGCGGCCGCGAAGCCGCTTACCGTGCCCATGATCATCATCCCTTCCACGCCCAGGTTGAGCACCCCCGAGCGTTCCACCACCAGCTCGCCGATGGCGGCCAGCAGCAGCGGCGTCGACGCGGTGACGATCGTCAGCAGAACCGATTGCAACTCGATCATTCGATCACCTTCCGGCGCAGCTTCAGCCGGTAGCGGATCAGGGTGTCGCAGGCCAGGATGAAGAACAGCAGCGTGCCCTGGAACACCTGGGCGGTCTTGGCGGACAGCCCGAGCGTGATCTGCGCGCCTTCGCCGCCGAGATAGCTGATCGCCAGAATGATGCCCGCGAGCACGACCCCGAGCGGGTTCAGCCGGCCCAGGAACGCCACGATGATCGCGGTGAAGCCGTACCCCGGCGAGATCGACGGCTGCAGTTGGCCGATCGGCCCGGCAATCTCGCCGATACCGGCCAGTCCCGCCAGGCCGCCGGACAGCAGCAGGCAGAACCACACCGTACGCGGCCGCGCGAAGCCGCCGAAGCCGCCGGCGCGCGGCGCGTCGCCCGACACCTGGATCTCGAAGCCCTTCAGGGTGCGCGCCAGGAACAGGAACAGCACGCCGGCGGCCAGCACCGCGAACAGCCCGCCCAGGTGCACGCGGCCGTAGCCGAGCGACGGCAGGAGCTGAAACTCCTGCAGCTCGACCGATTCCGGGAAGTTGAACCCGCCGGGGTCGCGCCAGGGGCCGCGCACCAGCCAATCCAGCAGTAGCTGCGCCACGTAGACGAGCATCAGGCTGGTAAGTATCTCGTTCGCCCCGAAGCGATTGCGGAGCAGGGCGGGAACCGCCGCCCAGAGCATGCCGCCGCCGACGCCCAGCGCCAGCATCAGCGGCAGCGCCAGCGGCGATTCCCAGTAGGTCGCCAGGATCGGGACCGCGGCGCCGGCCAGGGCGCCCGCGGTGAGCTGCCCCTCGGCGCCGATGTTCCAGACGTTGGCGCGGAAGCAGACCGCCAGACCGGCGCCGATCAGGACCAGCGGCGTGGCCTTGACGATCAGCTCTTCGATCGACCACAGCGTGGTGACCGGCTCGATGAAGTAGACGTACAGCGCCGGCAGCGGCGGCAGCCCGCGCGCCGCGAACAGGATGCCGCCCACCACCACGGTGAGCAGCATGGCCAGCACCGGCGACAGCACCACCATCGCCCGGCTGGGATGCGCCCGCTGCTCGAATTGCAGCGTCACGCCGGCTCCGCCACTCCGCCCATCAGCAGGCCCACCCGCTCCCGGTCGATCTCCTGCGCCGGGAAGAGCGCCGAGAGCCGGCCGCGCGAGATGACCGCGATGCGGTCCGCGATCTCGAAGATCTCGTCCAGGTCCTGACTGATGACCAGCACCGCGGCTCCCTCCTTGGCCAGGTCGGCCAGCACCTGCCGGATGAGCGCCGCGGCGCCGGCGTCCACGCCCCAGGTGGGTTGATTGATCACCAGCAGCGCGGGCTTACGGTCGAGCTCCCGCCCGACCACGAACTTCTGCAGGTTGCCGCCCGACAGGGCGCTGGCCGGGGGATTCACCTCGCCGGCGCGGACGTCGAACCGCTGCGTGACGCGCTGCGCCACCGCCCGCGTGCGCAGCCGGCGGACCAACCCGCCGCGCACCATCCCGCGGTCGGACGCATGCCGGGTGAGCAACACGTTCTCCGCCAGCTCCATGCCGGACACGGCGCTGTGGCCGAGGCGCTCCTCGGGCACGAAGGCGGCGCCCAGCAGGCGGCGCGCGGTCACTCCCCGGCTGCCGCACGGGCGGCCGGCAATGGCAACCGCTTCCGGCGCCGGCGCGCGCCGCTCGCCGGAGAGGGCGTCGAACAGCTCCGCCTGACCGTTGCCGGCCACCCCCGCGACGGCCGCCACCTCGCCGGCGCGCACCTGCAACGACACGTTGCGCAACGCCACGCCGAACGGACCCGCCGCCGGCAGCGACAGATCGGTGACGGTGAGCATCGCGGCGGCGTCGCGCGCCGCGCTCCGGGCGCGCACCTGCGGCACCTCCTCGCCGACCATCAGCCGCGCCAGCGAAGCGGCGGTCTCGGCGCGGGGATCGACGTTGGCCACCACCTTGCCGCGGCGCAGGATGGTGGCGTCGTCGCACAACCGCTGCACCTCCTCCAGGCGGTGGGAGATGTAGAGCACCGCGCAGCCGCCGCCCGCCAGCCGGCGCAGGGTGACGAACAGCTGATCGGCCTCCTGCGGGGCGAGCACCGCGGTGGGCTCGTCCATGATCAGCAGGCGCGGCTCCTGCAGCAGGCAGCGTACGATTTCGATGCGTTGGCGCTCCCCGACCGACAGATCCGCGACCAGTGCGAACGGCTCCAGGCGCAGGCCGTACTCCGCCGACACCCGCTCGACGCGCCGCCCCAGCGCCGCCGGATCGAAGCGGCCGGGGAGGGCGAGCGCGATGTTCTCGACCACGGTAAGGGCCTCGAACAGCGAAAAGTGCTGGAACACCATGCCGATCCCCAGCCGGCGGGCGGCTGCCGGATTGGGCACCGCCACCGGTTGGCCGCGCCAGTGCAGGCTGCCGGCGGTGGGCTGGAGCGCGCCGTACATGATCCGCACCAGCGTCGACTTGCCGGCGCCGTTCTCGCCCAGCAGCGCGTGGATGCGACCGCGGCGCAGGCGCAGCGTCACTTGGTCGTTGGCGGTGAAGCCGCCGAACCGCTTCACGATGGCGCGCGCTTCCAGCAGGTACTCGCCGCCGCGCCCGCCGGGCGCGTTCATCCTTCTCCCCCGGGCCGGCCGCGCTGCCAGGCGCGCTGCGCCGCGGCGTAGGCATCCGGGCTGCCAACGTCGTAGCAGGCGCCGTCGGCGAGGTAGCCGTAGACCGCGGTCCGCTCCGTCAGCCAGCCCAGGAAGTGGCCGGGGGCGTCCGGGTTGCCCCCGGCCTGCAGGTACTCGCGCACCAGCGGCTGCGCCGCCGGCGGCAGCACGTACAGCGCCAGGCTGGCGAGCCGCGACTTCGGGCGCCGCGGCTTCTCCTCGAAGTCGACGATGCGTCCCGCGGCGTCGAGCAGCACGCAGCCGTGGCGGCCGGCAAGGTGGCCGCGGCTCGGCGCCCGCAGGCACACGTTGACCGCGGCCGCCTGCCGCCGCGCGAACTGCAGCGGCCCGGTCAGCTCGAAGGCGAGCAGCTTGTCGGTGGCGGCCACCAGGATGGCCGTTTGGCGGCCGAGCCGCTCGAGGGCGAACTGCAGGTCGCCGACCGCCCCGTAGCGTTGCTCCTCGGTCCGGGTCCGGTCGCTGATCAGACTGGTGCGGAGGGCCGGCGGCTGCGCCTCCAGGTAGCGCTGCAGCGCCGGGTAGAAGCGGTCGTTGGTGACGATGGTGACCGTTTCGACGAGAGCGGAGCGGGCGAGGTTGTCGAGCAGGTGGGCGAGGATGGGGCGGCCGCCGATCTCGATCAGCGCCTTCGGCGTATCGGGGAACAGCGCGCGCATCCGAGTGCCATGGCCGGCGGCAAGGAGGACGGCATTCAAGGCGGTGCGGCGGCGGGCAGCGGCGCAGGCCGGGCGCTTGGCGCCGCGGCGGCGCCGTTGAGGAGGACCTTGGCGCCGGGCTCTGCCGGCCGCGGCCTGGCCGCCGGCGCCACCCGCACCGGCACCACGTTGAATCCCTCGGCCGCGTAGGCCTGCGCGATGCGCCGCAGGTGCGGCCGGTCCTCATAGGTGCCGATCGCGGCGCCTCCCGAGCCGGTGAACTTGGCGTGCGCCCCCTGCTCGCGGGCGATGTCGATCATGCGGGTCTGCTCCGGCGGCAGATCGTACACCGCGCGCCGCAGCTCGAAGTCGCGGTCCATGATCGGCCCGAGCCGTTCGCGCCGCCCCTGCCGCAGCGCGGCGAGCGCCTCGTCTACCAGCGCGGCCTTGCCGGCCATCGCCTCGGCCACCGCCGGGTCGTGCTGCACCTCGGCGCGGTAGCGCATCACGTTGTGGATGGCGCCCGAAGACTTGGACAGCCGTTCATGGTAGGCCACGAACAGCGGCGGCAGGAGGTCCGCCGGCAGCGGCCGGTAATTCCCGTGGCGGCCGCCATTGTCGGCGTAGGCGGCGGGGGAGAAGTCCATCGCCACCACCCCCCCGTAGACGGCCGCCACGCGGTCCTGCAGCCCGGCGCTGATCCGCAGCTCCAGGGTTTCGGCCTCCAGGATGACGTTGGGCTGCTCGGCGCGCGGAATGTCCGCCTCGGTGACCTCGTAGAACTGCAGCAGCGCGTTGAACACCGCGGTAACGATCGCCGACGAGCCGCCCAGACCCACTCCGAAGGGGATATCCGATTGGTACTCGATGGTGCAGTTGCGCCGCGGCAGGGCAATGCCCCGTTGGCGGCAACTGTGGTGGAAGCGCACCAGGGTGGCTTCGATCAGACGTACGCCCCCGTAGTAGCCATACTGGCGCCGGTAGCGCGCCAGCGCCGCCATGTCGGCGAAGCTGGCGGCGTCGCGCGCGGTCGGCACCACCGTCAGGCGCGCCGACTCGTACAACGAGACGCGGGCGGCAAACGCATCGAACAGCAGCGCGATCACCTTGCCGCCGAACAGGTCGGAAGGGTTGCCCACGAGTCCGGACCGGGCGTAGGTGGTGCGCCGGATCACCTCGGTCGGGTAGGTGTGCGGCGGCGGCAGGTGGTTCATGGCGTCAACTTCCAGCGTGCGGCCGCCAGCGTCCCAGTCTTCTGGCACGCGGGGAATTCAACGCAATCGAAGCGTGTTCGTCAAGGCACCGGCGCGCCGCGGCTCGCGTTGAACAGCCGATACCACTCGCCGCGCGTCAGTTCGAGGTCGATGCCCTGCGCCGCGGCGTGAATCTCAGGCCCGGTTCTGCCTCCCAGAATCGGTTGGATCCCGGCCGGATGGCGGAGGATCCAGGCGATGGCGACCGCCGCGGGGTGCGCGCCGCGGCGCCGGGCGACCGCCTGCAGTTCGCGGCGCGCCGCGCGCAGCCGGGAGTCCGCCCCGGCGGCGTCGTCCCGGACCAGCTTGCCGGCGCCGAGCGGCGCCCAGGCCTGCACGGTAATGCCGGTTCGCATGCAGTATGCCAGCGTGCCGCGGCCGCGCACCGGCCGGTCCGGGCGCGCGTCGTTCACCACGATGGCATCGTCCAGCAGGTCGGGATGGGCCAGACTCACCTGGAGCTGGTTCACCAGCAACGGGTGATCCAACGCCGCCGCGAGCAGCTCGATCTGCTCCGGCGCGTAGTTGCTGACGCCGAAGCAGCGCACCTCGCCGGCGGCGTGCAGCCGGTCGAACGCCGCGGCCACCTCCTCCGGTTGCATCAGCGCGTCGGGCCGATGCAATACCAGGAGATCGAGATACTCGACCGCCAGCCGTTCGAGGCTGCCGCGCGCCGCGGCGAGGATGTGCGCGCAGCTCGAGTCGTAGCAGGTGCGCGCGCGGGAAGGGTCGGCGGCGGAGCGTACCACCCCGCACTTGGTCTGCACGACGACTCGGGAGCGCAGCGACGGGTCGATCTCCCAGATGGTCGAGAATGCCTGTTCCGCCCTGCCGAAGGCATAGATGTCGGCCAGATCGAAGTGATCGATCCCGGCCGCCAGCGCCGCCTCCAGCACGCTGCGGGCCTGCTGCCGCCGGCCGGCGGTCAACTCGCCGCTGTCCCACGGCCCCGCGAGCGCCGCGCAGCCGTAGGCCAGCCGGCTCACCTGCGGGCCGTCGCGGCCCAACCGGAACTGTTTCATCGCGCTCCCCTCAACGTATCCCGAACCGGACTGCGGCGCTCAGCGCTGGCAGCGCGGACAATAATAGGTGCTGCGCTGGCCGGCGCGCACCAACCTCACGGCGTTGCCGCAGCCCGGGCACGGCTCCCCGGCGCGCCCATAGACCGCAAGCCGGGCGCTGAAGTATCCGGGGCGGCCGCCGGCGTCGCGGAAGTCGCGCAGGGTGGTGCCGCCGGCCACGATCGCGGCTTCGAGGACTGCGCGCACCGCCGCCACCAGAGCGGCGTAGCGGCGGCGGGAGATATTGCCGGCGGCGCGCAACGGATGGATGCCGGCGTGGAACAACGCCTCGTTGGCGTAGATGTTGCCAACGCCGCACACGATACGGGAATCCATCAACAGCGTCTTGACGGCGCTGTGGCGGCGGCGGGCGCGGGCGTAGAGATAGTCAGCGGTCAGCTCGGGGCCGAGCGGCTCGGGGCCCAGCTTGCGCAGCAGCGGATGGAGGGAGCGGCCGGCGGCGGGGTGCCAGAGGCAGGCGCCGAAGCGGCGCGGGTCGGTAAAGCGCAGCGCGTGGCCGTCGTCCAGGACGAGATCCAGGTGATCGTGCCTGGCGACCGGGGTCGGCGCCGGAATCAGGCGCAGGGTTCCCGACATCCCCAGGTGCAGCAACACCGTACCGGGCGGCGCCGTTTGCAGCAGCAGGTACTTGGCGCGCCGCGCCACCTCGCGGATGGTGCGGCCGGGCAGCGCGGCGTCCAGCTCCGGCGGCACCGGCCAGCGCAGTTGGCGCTGGCGCACCACCACCGACCGTACCCGGCGCCCGATCAGGTGCGGCCTGATGCCGCGCCGGGTGGTCTCCACTTCCGGCAGCTCAGGCATGCCGCTCCGCAACCGCCACGGGCGCGCACCATGCCACGGGCGGACGCGGCTGGCAAACGCGGCCCGCGGCGGGGGCGCGGGCGGACGGGGCCGCGGTATGCTACGCTCGTTCGGGAGATGGAGAACCGACTGCAACTCACTGCGCGGCGCCGGGAGCTGGCGTTGGACGGGCGCGGCTACCGCGGCTGGCGGCTGCGCGAAGAACCGCTCGCACTGGCGCCGGAGCGCACGGCGCTGCTGCTGTGCGACGTCTGGGATCATCACTGGTGCCGCGGCGCGGAGGAACGCCTGGAATTGCTGCTGCCGCAGATCGACGCCGCGGCTCGGGCGGCGCGCGGCCTGGGCATGCTGGTGGTGCACGCTCCGTCGGACACCATGCCATGGTACGCGGATCATCCGGCCCGGGCGCGGGTGCTGCGGGCGCCGCCGGTAGCGGCGCCCGCGGAACGGCCGCACCCGGATCCGCCGCCCCCGATTGACGGCAGCGACTCCTCCGACACCAGCGGCGATCCGGCCGCGGGCGGTACCCGCCGCTGGACCCGCCAGCATGCGGGAGTGTGGATCGATCCCGAGCGCGACGCCATCAGCGATGACGGGCGCGAGCTGCTGGCCTGCTATCGGCAACGCGGCATCGAGACCGTGCTGTTGGCCGGGGTCCACACCAACATGTGCGTGCTCGACCGCAGCTTCGCCATCAAGCAGATGGTGCGCTGGGGGGTGCCCATCTATCTGGTGCGCGACTTGACCGACTGCATGTACAACCCGGCGCGGCCGCCCTACGTCAGTCATGCCGCGGGGCTGGAGTTGGCGGTGAGCTACGTCGAGCAGTTCTGGTGTCCGAGCGTGACCGGCGCGGAGCTGAGGCGCTGCGCGGGACAGTAGCCGCGGCCTAAGCCGGTGCGGTACCTTTTGCCCATGGATGAGCAGCGACAACTGGCGCCCGCGCTCCCCAGCGCCCTGTTCCTGGCCGGCAGCGGCGTGGCGGTGCTGTTGGCCAACGGCATCTTGTTGAATCCGGTATCGCGCACCATTCTGGCCGCCGTGGCCGTGGGGTGGGGATTGTGGACCGTCCTTACCCGGCCGCACCTGCGCCGCGCGGGATGGTCCGCCGTCGCGGGCGGCGGCATCATGCTGCTGTTCGGTTCCGTGCTGCAGGGTCTGGTCAGCGTGGGCGGGGTACTCCTGATCGCCGCCGGCGGCGTCTCCTTCCTCAGCGGTTTGTTCCGCCGCGGCCTGCGCCCGCGCTGAAGCCGGCGGGCGGTTCGTCAGCGGCTGATCAGGGAGCCAATGCAAACGGCCACTCCGGGGTGGCCAACAGCATCAGCGTGGTGCCCGCCAGCGCCATGTTGCGCATGAAGTTGAACCTCTCCTGGTGCCATACCCGCGCGTCGTCCTGCGGCGCCGGCCGGTGCACCACCAGGGCGGCCAGGAGCAGGAACGCCGCCACCACCATCACGCCCGCGCGCGGGTAAAACCCGAGGCCGATGGAGAGCGCGCCCCCGATCAGCGCCAAGCCGGTCAGCGGCACCGCCAGGAACGGCAGCGGCACCTTCCGCGAAGCGGCGTAGTCGATCAGCGCCGGCAGTTGCGTGAAGTGGCTGATCCCCAGCAGCAGGTACATCAGCGCGGCCATGAGCCGGCCAATGACGAACAGAACCTCCAATACTCCTCCTTAAGGTACCGCCAAGGATAGCACGAACGCGCACGCGGTTCGCTGCGCTCGGCTTGATCGGGAGCGGGATTATCGCTACGGTGGCATCATGATCAGAGCAGGAATCATTGGCCTCGGCGGCATTGCGCGTTCCCATGCTGCCGCCATCGCGGAGCTGGACAACGTGGAGATCGCGGCCGTCGCCGATCTGTTCGCCGACAAGCGGGCGCAGTTCATGGAGCAATGGGGGGTCGCCAAGGGGTACGCCACCCATACCGAGTTGCTGCAGGACCCCGCCGTCGACGCGGTGGCCATCACTCTGGGGCATCAACTCCATCACCGCCTGACGGTGGACGCCTGCAACGCCGGCAAGCACGTGCTGGTGGAAAAGCCGATGGCGCTCAGTCTGGAGCAGTGCGACGCCATGATCGACGCCGCCGACGCCAACCGGGTCAAGCTGATGGTGGGTCACACCCAGCATTTCTACGGCACCAGCCTCAAAGCCAAGGAGCTCCTCGATTCCGGGCGCCTGGGGCCGCTGATGTCCGTGGTGTGCTACATGTCCAAGAACTGGGGCTACCGGGGCCGGCGCCCGCAGTACCGCAGCCGCTACCACGGCGGCGGCATGTGGTTGTCCAACGGCGTGCACGTGGTGGACCGCCTGATGTGGCTGCTCGGCTCCCAGGCGGTGGCGGTGAGCGCGGTACTGGGAACCCGCGCCCACTATCAGGCTTCCGAAGACACCGCCACCGCTCTGGTGCGCTGCAAGAACGGCCTGGCCGGCGTGGCGGTGGCCTGCGGCTACGCCGACGGCGGGCCGTCGTTCGAGAGTCACGTGATCGGCGCCCACGGCTCCCTCAAGTTCAGCCAGCACGGCGAGAAGTTCGTCAAGCTCGGCCACGGCGAGCAGTGGGAGGACGTTCCCTTCGACGATCCGCCGGCCGAGTTCTTCCACGAATGGCAGGCGTTCGCGGCCGCCATCGAACAGGATATCGAGCCGCCTTCCGACGGGATGTGGGGCCGCCAGGTCATGGAGATACTGCTTGCCGCCGAGCAGTCCTCCATCAGCAACCGGGAGGTGGTGCTGGAAAGCGGACTGAGCTGGATCAACCAGCGCACCGGATCGCCCATCACCATCGAACATGGCTGGCACTGAGCCGGCGCGCGGGAGCCGCAGGCCGTGAATCGCTACCTGCTGGTGGGGGCGGAATCCGCGGCCCGCTATGCCGATGCCCTGCCCCGGCTGCCGCAGGCGCGCATCGCCGCGGTGGCCGACGCGGATGAAGCCGGGCGCCGCCGCGCCGCCGAGCTGGCCGGCGCCGGGCGCCACGCCGCCGGGCCTGAGGAGCTGCTGGCCGGCGGCGCGGCGTGCGACGGCATGCTGGTGCACGGCGCGCCCGCCGCCCGCCTGGACCACGCCCGCACCGCGCTGCGGTACGGCAAGCCGGTGCTGCTGGAGCTGCCGGTCCGGTCCGGCGCCGAGCAGGTGGCCCTCCTGGCGGAGGAGTTCCGGGCCGCCGGGGTGGCGCTGATGGTGAGCGGCACGCTGCGCTATCAGCCGGCGCAGCAGGTGCTGAAGCAGCGCCTCGAGGCCGGCGTTCTCGGCACCTTGGGGCTGCTGCGCGCCCACCTCTGGCGCGGCCGCGGCGCTGTGGCGGCGCCGGACCTGTCCCCGGCGGAGCGCTGCCGGGTACTGAGCGTGCCCTGTCTCGATCTGGCCAACTGGCTGTTCGCGGCGCTGCCTGAGTCGGTCTACGCCCGCGCCGCGGCGCCGGGCTACTTGCAGATCCATCTCGGCTTCCGGGACGGAGGAATGGCCCTGATCGACCTCAGCGACGACCTGCCGCCGGGGGACGGATACCGTTCGGTGACAGTGATCGGCTCCGCCGGAGCCGGCTATGCCGACGACCATCACAATCGCAACCTGCTGTTCGGCGGCGGCAACGCCGCGGCCCGGGCTCCGGGCGAAGGCCACCTGGACCTGGCGGCGGAGCTGGAGGAGTTCGCCGCCGCCGGCGCCGGCCGGCGCGCGCCCGCGGTGACCGGCGCGGAGGCCGCCGCCGCCCTGCAGGTGGCCGCCGCGGCCGCCGCCTCCGCCGCGAGCGGCGCCGCGCTGCAGCGGAACGGAGACCACTATGGGTGACGTGAGCTACCGGTGCGCCGCGCTCAGCGCGGTGAAGCACGACTATCTGCCGCGCGCCGTGCACGCCCATCCCTGCTTCGAACTGGTGGTGGTGGCCGATGACCCCGGCGTGCCGGAGTGGGCGCACGAACGCAACGCGGAGTTCGCCGCCGAGTTCGGCGTGCCCTACGTGCGCGGCGTCGCGGCCGCGATCGCCGATTACGACGTGCAGGTGGCGGTGGTGAGCAGCGAGGCGGAGCGGCACTGCGATCTGAGCGTGCGCGCCGCCGAGGCCGGGCTGCACGTGATTCAGGACAAGCCGATGTCCACCGAGCTGGCGGAATGCGACCGCCTGCTGGCCGCGGTGCGCGCCGCCGGGGTCCGCTTCCTGTTGTGGAACCGCAACCTGCTGCCGGCGCTGGTGCAGGCGCGCGCGGAGTTGCAGCGCGGCGCCATCGGCGTGCTGCGCGCCATCCACGTCGACTTCTACTTCGCCAAGGACGCCGGTCCGCCCAAGGGCAGCCGGCAACCCGGCTACCCGCCGATCAACTGGCTGGCGCGGCAACTGGAAGCGCACGCCGACGGCTCCGACGGCGGTGTCGGCCGCACCCCGATGGGCGAACTGCAAATCGAGGGCATCTATCCTCTCGGCTACATCCACCGGCTTGCCGGCAGCCGGGTGCGGCGCGTGTTCGCCCGCACCGCGGCGCACTTTCATCAGGCCAACGCCGACAACGAGGTGGACGATCTGGCGACGGTCACCCTGGAGCTGGAGAACGGCATGCTCGGGTCGCTGTGCATCGGGCGCATCGGGGCCGCCAGCCATCCCGAGATCGGCGAGATCAAGTTGCACCTGGTGGGCAGCAACGGCGCGCTGGTGATCACCGAGGCGCGCCCCGAGGTGGGGATCCACTACCGCGGCCAGCCGCCCGCCGAGTACCGCAACGTGCGCGTCGCCGACAGCAACAACTTCCTGCTGATGGAGAATTTCAAGACCGCCATCGAGACCGGGGCGGATACCCTGCTCGACGCGCAGGCGGGGCGCGACATCACCGCTACCGTCGCCGCGGCCATCGAGTCGGGACGCACCGGGCGGCCGGTCGACGTCGCTTGATCCCCGCCTGAAGGCCGTGCCGGCGCGCGCCGGGGCTTGGCGGCGTCCCGCGGGCGGCCCGGTTCAGCCCACCGGGAGGGTGCGCCCGGTGTGGGCGCGGCCGATGCGCGCGGTCCGTTCGCTGCCGCCGGAGACGACGCGCACGCCGCGGTCGATCTGCTCGGCCACGGTGTCGGGCTCCGCCACCTCCAGGAAGGCCACGCCGTTGGCGGCGCAGGCCGCGCGTACCCGTTCGTTCGCCGCCACGACGCGCGGATCATGCTGCCCCGGGATCCGCTCCACGCCGTAGGACATGTGCAGGTCGCCGGGGCCGCACTCGGCGAAGCCGATGCCGGGCACTGCCAGAAGCTGCTCGATGTGCGCCACCCCGCGCACCGACTCCACCTTGATCCCCAGCAGCAATTCGCCGTCCGGGTTGAGCGGCCAGGGGTCGCACCGGGCAATATATTGGGCGATGTCCAGGCCCCAGATGGCAGCCGCCGAGGGCTCGGAGCCGACGCCGCGGGTGCCGCGTTCCAGTCCCCGGCCGACGCCGATGGTGTTGCGCGGGTAGCGGCACGATTCGACGAACGCCCGCACCGCGTCGGGGGTCTCCGCCTGGCACAACAGCACGCCGTGCACCCCGCGTCCCAGAATCTGACGGAACTGCCAGGCGTTGTAGCGGACCGCGGCCTCGCTGGTGCCGTCTACCGGCGCCTCGACGATCACGGCCGGCGTGCGGTGGCCGCTGTTGGTGGGGCCGCCGGCTGCCAGACCCTCCAGGTAGCGGCCCAGCCCGCCCAGGTCGAAGGCGCCGTGTTCCATGCCCACGTTGATGTAGTCGGCCCAGGTGTGGGCGTCCCGCATTCCCTGTTCGCGGGTCAGAACTGCGCCGGTATGGCTGCCGACGTAATAGACCGGCTGGCCCGCGGCCAGCAGCTCGACGGTGCGGTTGACTCTCGTGGCTCCCATATCGCCATCCTCGCCTGGCTAGGCTTCCGCGTCCAGCTCGGCCAGCTCCACCCACGCGCCGCGGCGCGCGGACTCGACTGCCGCTTCGGTGAACACCTGCGTGCGCCAGCCGTCGCGCAGTCCGGGATGGCTGCAGGGTTGGCCGGCGGCGCGTTGCCGCAGCGCCGGCAGCACGAACTCGGCCCAGCGGTTGACCCGGTTTTCGGGGATCTGCTCGACCGCGTCCAGCTCGCCGTTGGCGCGCGTCAGGCTGACGGTGTGGCGCACCCGGTCGATGGCGAGCGACGCCTCGGTGCCGTGCAGTTCCACCTCCGGCGCCAAGCCCTTGCGCAGCATCGGAGCATGCGACAACAACATCATTCCCACCGCCCCGTTGTGGAACTCCCAGGTAATGGCGCCGTAGTCGTAGGCGGTGCCGGCGCGGCTGCGCGGCGCCTGGTGCGCGGCGTGCGCCTCGCCCCACTCCAGCGCCTCGGTCAGGTCGATGGCGCCCAGGTCGGGCTTGGGCGGAGAGATGACGCCGGCCTGGGTGACCACCCGGCGCGCCTCCGAACCGATCAGCCAGCGTACCGCGTCATAGGCGTGGGAGCCGACGTCGCCGATGCTGCCGGCCGCCGACAGGGCGGCGTCGTCGCGCCAGGTAAACGGCATCGCCGGCGGCCGCGGATTGTGCCAGCGGTACACCACCACCTTGATTTCGCCGAGCGCTCCGCCGGCGGCCAACTCCCGGGCGCGGCGGAACTTCGGCTCGTAGCGGGTCCAGTAGGGCACGTAATGGCCCAGGCCGCGGTCGCGGTAGGCCGACCAGATGCGGTAGGCTTCGGCGACGTCGGCGCCGACCGGCTTGTCGCAGAACAGGTGCTTGCCCGCCGCGGCCGCCGCCAGGGCCGGCTGCAGATGCAGCCGGTCCGGCGTCAGCACCACCACCAGATCGACCTGCGGATGGTCAACGACCTCGCGCCAGTCGCCGGTGATGAAGCCGCAGCCGTCCAGGCGCGCGGCCGCTTCCAGCCGGTCACGGCGGCGCGCGCACAACGCCGTGATGCGCGCCGCGTCCGGCGCCCCGCGCAACTCCGCCCGATACGGCGTACCGATATAGCCGGTCGCCCCGATCACTCCCGCGTGAAACAACATACCGCGGCCTATCCTTACCCGAATCGGCGCCCCGCCGCCAGCGCCGGATTGCCATGCTATTGTGGCCTCACGCAACGCCGGCCCGCCGGCTCGGCGTTGCGTATCAGCCGCTGAATTGTGGAGGTGATCCCCTGATATGCGCGAGGCCGGCTCAAGCGCTCCGGCTGACGACCCCGTTGCCGCGATCCTGTCCCGGATCGAAGCAGCCGAGGGCTGGTATCACCGGCTGATCCTGGTGGCCGGCGCCGGCGGGTCAGGGAAGAGCGCGGCGCTGCGGGCGGTCGCGCAGGCCACCGGCGCGCCGGTGCTGAATCTCAACCTGGAGCTGTCCCGCCGGCTGCTGGAGCTCACCGCGCGGCAGCGCGTGCTGCGGTTGCCCGGCCTGCTGGACGAGCTGATCCCGGGCGACCGCTCGCCGGTCCTGCTGGACAACACCGAGCTGCTGTTCGAGCCGGCCCTGCGGACCGACCCCCTGAAGTTGCTGCAAGGCGCGGCGCGCAACCGCACGGTGGTGGCGGCCTGGAACGGCGCGCTGGCCGGCGGCTGGCTGACCTGCGCTGAACCCGGCCATCCCGAGTACCGCCGCTACCGGCAGGACGGTCTGGTAATCGTCTCCCTGGGGACGGTACCGTAAAGGTGGACGACCCACGATGACCTATCGCGACGTGATCCGGTTCGAGCCGATCGAGACCGTGGTGCAGTTGCGCGACGCCGACCACGAATCGGCCGCCCGCGCGCTGGTTGCCACCTACGTGGTGAGCGACGAGATGGCGGAGAAGCTGACCGCCGTCCTGATCCCGCAGCTTCGGTTCGACCGCCCGGCCGACCACAAGGGCTTCCTGGTGGTGGGCAACTACGGCACCGGCAAGTCGCACCTGATGTCGGTGATTTCCGCGGTGGCCGAGCGCGGCGAGCTGCGCGACGCGCTCACCAACCGGGAGGTGGCCGCCGCGGCGCGTCCGATCGCCGGTCGGTTCAAGGTCGCCCGCACCGAGCTGGGCGCCACCACGATGGACTTCCGCGCCTTCGTCTGCTCGCAACTCGAAGAAGCGCTCGCCTCCTGGGGCGTCGCGTATCGGTTCCCCTCGCCTGACAAGATCCCGAACCACAAGGGGGCGTTCGAGGAGCTGATGGCGGCGTTCCACCGGCAGTACCCCGATCACGGGCTGCTGCTGGTGGTGGACGAGCTGCTCGACTACCTGAAGAGCCGCCGGGACCAGGAGCTGGTCCTCGACCTGAACTTCCTGCGCGAGGTGGGCGAAGTCTGCAAGGACCTCCGCTTCCGCTTCGTGGCCGGCGTGCAGGAGGCGATCTTCGACAGCCACCGCTTCGCCCACGCGGCGGACAGTCTGCGGCGCGTCCGGGATCGCTTCGATCAGCTCCTCATCGCCCGCGCTGACGTGAAGTACGTGGTCGCCGAACGGCTGCTCAAGAAGAATGGCCACCAGCAGGCGCAGATCCGCGGCTACCTGACGCCGTTCACCCGGTTCTACGGGAACATGAACGAGCGCCTGGACGAGTTCGTACGGCTGTTCCCGGTCCATCCCGACTTCATCGACACCTTCGAGCGGATCACTTCGATCGAGAAGCGCGAGGTGCTGAAGGCGCTCTCCATCGCCATGAAGGCGAGTATCGACGAGGAGCTTCCATCCGACCGACCGGGACTGATCGCCTGGGACGCCTATTGGCGCACGCTGCGCGAGAACCCGGTGTTCCGCGCCGACCCCGACATCAAGGAGGTGATCGATTGCAGCCAGGTGCTGGAGGCGCGCATCCGGCAGGCGTTCACCCGCCCGGCCTATCGGCCGCTGGCGCTGCGGATCATCCGCGGCCTGTCGGTGCACCGCCTGACGCACCAGGACATCCACGCGCCGCTCGGCGCCACCGCGGCGGAGCTGCGCGACGGCCTGTGCCTCTACCAGCCGGGCATCGAGGACCTGGGCGGCGAGCCGGCCGACGATCTGCTCACCCAGGTGGAGACCGTGCTGCGCGAGATCCGGCGCACGGTCAGCGGCCAGTTCATCTCGGCCAGTCCCGACAACGGCCAGCACTATCTCGACCTCAAGAAGACCGACGATTACGACGCCCTGATCGAGAAGCGCGCCGAGACCCTCGACGATGAGCAGCTCGACCGCTACTACTACGCGGCGCTCAAGCGCGTGCTGGAGTGCACCGACGAGACCTACGTCAGCGGCTACCGGATCTGGGAGCACGAACTGGAGTGGCGCGAGCGCCGCGCCGCGCGGCGCGGCTACCTGTTCTTCGGGGCGCCCAACGAGCGCTCCACCGCGGTCCCGCCGCGGGATTTCTACCTGTACTTCATCCAGCCGCATGACCTGCCGCGCTATCGGGACCAGCAGCGCCCGGACGAGGTGTCGTTTCGGCTCACCGGTCAGGACGATGCCCTCCGGCACGCGCTCAGGAGTTGCGCGGCGGCCCTCGACTTGGCGTCCCGCGCGTCCGGACACGCGAAGGAGGCGTACCAGGGGAAAGCGGACGGCTTCCTGCGGCACCTGACGAACTGGCTGCAGGAACGGATGAGCGCGGCGTTCGAGGTCACCTGCCGGGGACGGACCAAGTCCCTCATGGGGTGGGTCAAGGGGGTCCGGGGCGCGCTGACCGGAACCGGCGCGCGGGCCAACGTGCGCGACTTGGTGAACGCCGTGGGGTCCGCGGCCCTGGCCGCCCACTTCGAGAACGAGGCGCCGGAGTATCCCGCCTTCGCGGACTACCACACCACGGCGAGCCGGCCGCAGGCGGTGGGCGGCGCGCTGCGGTGGATCGCCGGGGCCGGCACCAGCGCCGGCGCCGCGAAGACGCGGCAAGGAGCGAAGGTCCTCGACGCCCTGGAGCTGCTTGACGGGGAACGGCTCGACCCCGGCCGCTCGCGGTACGCCCGGCACGTCGTCGAGCTGCTGCGCGGCAAGGGGCTGGGGCAGGTCCTGAACCGGGCGGAGCTGATCCACACGGTTCGGGACGTCGAGTACCTGGCCCCGGGGAGATACCGGCTGGAGCCGGAGTGGGTGGTCGTGCTGCTGGCCGCCCTGGTCTACTCCGGCGACCTGGTGCTGGCCATTCGCGGCAAGAAGATCGACGCGACCGACCTTGCGGGGCTGGCGGCCGCGCCGCTCGATGAGCTGGTCGACTTCAAGCACGTCGAACGCCCCAAGGAGTGGAACATCCCGGCGCTGCGCGCCGTATTCGAGCTGCTGGAGCTGACGCCGGGCATGGCGCAGCTCGTGGCGCAGGGCAAGGAGGAACCGGTGCAGGAGCTGCAGAAAGCCGTCACGGCCTGGGTGAACCGGCTGGTGACCGCGCAGCAGGCGCTGCGCGAGGGGGTGTACTTCTGGGGACGGAACCTGCTCGACGAGCCGGCCGGCGGCCGCGACCCGCGCGGCGCGCTGGATGCCGCGAAGACGTTTCTCGAATCGCTGCAGCCGTTCTCAACCCCCGGCCGACTCAAGAACTTCCGGTACGAGGCGCACGACGTAGAGCGGCACCGGGCCGGCATGGAGGCCGTGCGCGAGGTGGAGTCCCTGCAGGAGTTGGCGGCGGCGCTGGGCGGCGCGGCGGCCTATCTGTCCGCGGCGGAGGCGATGCTGCCGAGCGGCGATGCGTGGACTGCGCGGATGAAGGACGGGCGGACGGCAGTCCTGGAACGGGTCGCCGATCCGGCGGCGCGGGCGCGGCCCGGGTTCCGGTCGGAGACGCAACGGGGGCTCGCGGAGCTCAAGGCGCGGTATGTCCGCGCCTACCTCGACCTGCACGCGCGCGCCCGGCTCGGCGTCGACGACGACGCGCGCAAGCGCCGGCTCCTTACCGGCGCCCGCCTGCAGCAGGCCGCCGCGCTGGCGGCCATCGACCTGCTGCCCCGGCAGCGCCTGACCGACTTTCAGAACCGTCTGGCCGGCGTGCGGACCTGCTACGAACTTACCGAACAGAACCTCGCCGCCGCCGCCGAATGTCCGCACTGCGGCTTCCGGCCGGCGGCCGAACCGACCCCGGCGCCCGCCGGCAAGGTGCTCTCGGCCCTCGACGACGAGCTCGACGCCATCCTCGCCGATTGGACCGCAGCGCTGCTCACCAACCTGGACGACCCCACTATCAAGGATCAGTTGGCACTGCTACGGCCGGGTCAGCGGGCGATGGTGCAGGAGTTCATCGCCTCCCGAACGTTGCCTGAGAAACTTGGCCACGATTTCATCGCCGCACTCCGCGACGCCCTCTCCGGCCTGACCAAGGTCACCGTGACCACAGCGGCGTTGCGCGCCGCGCTCGTCGCCGCCGGCTCCCCGGCTACCATCGACGACCTGAAGGACCAGTTCTCCGCCTACGTCGACCGGCAGGCGCGGGGGCACGACCCCGCCAAGGTCCGCATCGTCCTGGAAGAGTGAGGTCCTATATGGCCGAAACCGATGCCCATGAAATCCCCCGCATGTACGCGGTCACCGGACTGCGCGATTTCTTCCGCTATCATCGCGACGTCTACGTCTCCGGCAACCTGCTGATCTACTACGAGGAGGGCAACGTCAATGCCGCGGTAGCTCCCGACGTGTTCGTCGTGTTCGGGGTGCCGAACCGCCCCCGGCCGATCTACAATCTGTGGGAGGAGGGCAAGAGTCCCGACTTCGTGTTGGAGATTACCTCGCGCCACACTCGGAACGAGGACCACGGGCCGAAGCGGGAGCTGTACCAGTGGCTGGGCGTGCAGGAGTACTGGCAGTACGATCCGACGGAAGGCTACCCGGAGCCGCGGTTGCGTGGTATGCGTCTGGTGGATGGGAGGTACGAGGCGCTGGCGGCGACCACCGTTTGGGGGAGGTCTCTGTTTGTGTACAGCGCGGTGCTAGGGCTGGAACTACGGGTAATGGAAGGGGATCTGCGTTTTCACGACCCCCGGACGGAACACACTATATTGACTCTCACCGAGAGCGACGAGGAGCTGATGCGGGAACTAGTGGACCGGGGGTGGCAGAACCAAGAGCAGTTGCAGGTAAAGGAGGCGTGGCAGCAGGAACAACTGGCGCGGCAGCAGGCGGAACAGGCATGGCAGGGAGTAGAGCAGGCGTGGCAGCAGGAGCAACTGGCACGGCAGCAGGCGGAACAGGAGCGGCAGCAGGCGGAACAGGAGCGGCAGCAGGAACGACTGGGGCGGCAGCGGGCGGAACGAGAGCGGCAGCAGGCAGAAGACGCGCGCCATGCGGCAGAAGCGCAGGTGGCGGAGCTGCAGGCATGCTGGCGCGGCGCCACGAACCCGGCGCCGACTCCGGTCCCAGAGGGTAAACGCCCTGCGGCCACCGACTGCCTCCTTGCAAGACGCTGCCGCGGACCGCTCGACGGCGAGCTGCGGGAACCGTAGGGCGAGGCCGACCGGTACGCGCTTGCCGAACAGCTCAGCCGAGCGGTGCCCCCGGGCAGCTTGGTCACTCGTCGAATGACCAAGCCAGCCGGCCGCACGTCAGGTTGGTCACTCCTCGGCTGACCAACCTGACCGCTGATCAGCGGCGGATCGTCGCCTTGTGCGAGGTGCGCCGGAATCACGCGCGTTCCTCATGTAGGAGACCGGACTTTCTCGGCGATCATCTCGTTGCCGCGCGCCGCGATCTGATCGACGCACTGGCACCGTACGTTCTTTCGACGCAAGCGTTTGGACCCGCTCGTCCAGGCCGGCCTGATCCGCGCGACGAAGCCCGGACGAGCCGCGCCACCCGGACCAAGTGCCTGAGCGCCTGGCGGTCCGCTGCCGCCGCACGGACGATGCATGAAACGGCGGCCGACGAGGTTGGTCACTCCTGGCTCCCGGCTTGGTCACACGCGCGGTCGTCTGGGCGTGAGGACCGCCGATCCGTCGCAGGCGGGCGCCGTGGGGAATCGATTCGTCAGCCGTGACCGCCGCGCGTTGAAGCGCCGCAGACGGCCGGCCCGTTATAGGGGGCATGGCCATCCATCAGCCCCACGACCGTCTGTTCAAGCGCGTGTTCGGCGCCCCGGCGGAAGCCGCGTCATTCCTGCAAGCCAGGCTGCCCGCGCGGCTCAGCCGCTCCCTGCGCTGGCCCACGCTCAAGCGGCTCCCCGCTTCGTTCGTTGCCCCGGACCTCCGCGGCACCGCTTCCGACCTGCTGTTCGAGATCGGTTACGCCGCACCCGGCGTCGCGCAGGCTCCGCTCTGGCTCTACCTGCTGTTCGAGCATCAGTCCACCCCGGACTACTGGCTGCGCCTGCGCCTGCTGGCCTACTGCTGCCGCATCTGGGAGCACGACCGCCAAGTCCACAAGGATGCCGGCTACCTGCGCCCGATCCTGCCGCTGGTGTTCTACCAGGGTCCCACCGGCTGGCAGCACTCCCCGCAGTTCGCGGACCTGTTCCCGGCCGCAACGCGGGACTGGCCATGGCTGCCGCGGTTCGAGCACGTGCTGTTCGACCAGACTCAGATGTCGCCGGCGCAGGCGGCCGGCAGCGTCCGGGCACGGTTGCTGCAACTGACGATGATGCACGCCTTCAGCCGCGCGATGCGGGAGGCGCGGGCGCGGATGCGGGCGCTGCTGGACGACTTGGAGCGGGAAGGAAGCGGCGGGCAGGACGACATGAAGATGTTCATGCACTATATCGCGGAGACGGGGCCTGAAGACACGCCCGAGGCGATGGGCGATATACTGAGCCACACGGCGGCAGGAGGGGAGTTGATGACGAGCGGCGAGCGGCTGCGCCAGGAAGGGCGCGACCAGATGCGCGACCAGATGCGTAACGAGATGCGAGCGGTTGCCGAACAGCGGCACCGCGAGGGCCGGAGCGAGGGCCGGAGCGAGGGGCGACTCGAGGGCCGTCTGGAAGGCCAGCGCGAGGGGCGGCTGGAGACGATCGACGGTCTCCTGAGGACCGGCGTCGACTGGTCGTTGATCGAGCGGGCGACCGGGATCGGCGAGCAGGAGTATCAGAAGCTCAGGAGCCAACCCAACGGCGCGGCCGCGGCCGGCGGCGACGGGACCTGACGACGCACCCAAAGGAGACCGGTCACCCGCCGTTCGCCGGGAGCGGCCGGCATGGCTGAGCGAGACGACGGCTCCCAGAACAAGCTCTTCCGGACCGAGGTCGTTCCCGGTACGGCCGGCAGCGGACGCCTGTTCGACGAACAGGCGATGACGCCCGAACCGGTCGAGTGCCTGGGAATGACGTTCGCGTCCGGCGCCGCGCGGCGCGCGTACTTCATGGAGCGCCTGCGGGAACTGCTGCCGGAGCTGCGCAAGCGCCCCGACTTTCCCGCCGGCGATGACGAAGCCATCCTGCGGCTCTCCGATCCGCCCTGGTACACCGCCTGCCCCAACCCGTTCCTGGCCGACTTCGCGGCGCACTACGGCCGCCCCTACGACGCCGGCGAGCCGTATCACCGCGAGCCGTTCGCGGTCGACGTCAGCGAGGGCAAGACCGATCCGCTCTACCGCGCGCACGGCTACCACACCAAGGTGCCGCACCGGGCGATCGTGCCGTCGATCCTCCACTACACCAAGCCCGGCGACCTGGTGCTGGACGGGTTCTGCGGCTCGGGCATGACCGGCGTGGCCGCGCAGTGGTGCGGCACGGCGCCGGCCGAGTACCGGCGGAAGATCGAGCAACAGTGGCAGGCGGAAGGCCGCCCGGCGCCGGAGTGGGGTGGGCGCCGCGCGCTCCTGGGCGACCTGTCGCCGGCGGCGACCTTCATCGCCGCCAACTACAACACGCCGTTCGACGACGCCTTTGCCAAGGCGGCGCGGCAGCTCCTGGACGAGGTGGAAGCCGAGATCGGCTGGATGTACGAGACGCTGCATACCGACGGCAGGACGAAGGGCCGGATCAACTACACGGTATGGAGCGAAGTGTTCTCGTGCCCGGAATGCGCCGGCGAAGTCGTGTTCCTCGACGCCGCGCTCGCCGGCGACCGGCGGACTCGGCCCGAGTTCCCGTGCCCGCACTGCTCGGCAAAGTTGACCAAGCGCAGTCTGGAACGGTCGTTCGAGACGTTCGTCGACCACGTTTCAGGTGACACATGGAGTCGAATACGGCTGCGGCCGGTGGCGATCAACTACGCGGTCGGCGCGTCAACCTGCGAGAAGGTGCCGGACGCTGACGATCTGGCGATGCTCGACCGGGTCACCAGCCTCCGGCGGCCGCTCGAAGTGCCGGTGAACGCCTTTGCCATCGACGAGATGTACCACGGATCGCGGCTGGCGCCGAAGGGATTTACCCACGTCCACCGCATGTTTCTGCCGCGATCTGCCCACGCCTTGGGGGCGATGTGGCGGCGCGCTACGGCGTGCGGCGAGCCGCGACTGCGGAACATGCTGCTGTTCTTCGTCGAGCAGGCGATCTGGGGCATGTCCGTCCTGAACCGCTATGGCCCTACCCACTTCTCCCAAGTGAACCGCCAGTTGTCAGGCGTCTACTACGTCGGTTCACAGATCGCCGAAGTCTCACCCCGGTATATCCTGGACGGCAAACGCGCCCGTCTGAGCAAGGTCTTCGCAGCGACTCACCGCCGGCACGACGTGACTGTTTCGACCGCCGACTGCGCGGCGACGACCCTGCCGGACGACTCCATCGACTACGTCTTCACCGATCCCCCGTTCGGCGAGAACATCTACTACGCCGACCTCAACTATCTCGTCGAGTCCTGGCACCGCGTCCTCACCGCCAGCCGCCCGGAAGCGATCATCGACCGCGCCAAGGGCAAGACCATCACCGACTATCAACGCCTGATGCAGCGCTGCTTCGCCGAGTACTGCCGCGTCCTCAAGCCGGGCCGGTGGATGACCGTGGTCTTCCACAACTCCCGCAACGCCGTGTGGAACGCCATCCAGGAAGCGATGCTCGCCGCCGGCTTCGTAGTCGCTGGGCATCCACATGTACGACCGCGTATCCGCCGTACTCGCCGAGTTAATCGCGAACTCATATGACGCCGACGCGACCAAGGTCTCACGATGAGATAGTGAAGGTGTACCGTACCCAGACAGATCAGCGGCTTGATCTTTTGGTAGCCACGCCACCGTGCCAAGGAATGAGTTCTTCGAATCCAAGCCGCGGGAGGAGGAGTACGAATCAGGGTCGCAAGGAAGATCTCAACAAGCTGATCCTCGAGGTCATTCCCGCGGCGACACGGCTTGGTCCCCGAATCATCGTTGCAGAGAACGTCCGTCCAATCTTGACTCTTGAGGTGAGTTGTGGCGAACGTCGCCAGAAAGTCATCGACCACCTGAGAGACGGTTTGCCTGAATACCATTTCTTTTCCGGGATCATAAACGTCGCAGACTATGGTATCCCGCAGGACCGTCGCCGAGCGGTTGTAGTGGGTATCCGGCGCGACGAGCCGGGGCTTGGTTCGATTTGCGGCGCAAACGTCGTCCCATGGCCGCGGAGGACACACGCGGAATTTCCAGAGAATGGTCAATGCCAGTGGACGACTATCCGGCAGTGGATGGATTACGTGGGGTACGAGACTCTGGACTCGGCGTCATCAGCGGAGTCAATAGGCCGACACCCATTGCATTACGTTCCGAACTATGCCAATAATCCGGACCGTTACTTGCAGATTAGTCAGATTCCGCCGTATTCTGGTCGGAGCGCGTATGAAAACGACACGTGCCCGACTTGTCGTAGTCAGCCAATTCGCGCCGGAGTAGTCAAGTGCATACGTGGACACGTCATGCGCAATCGCCCGTACGTTCGCACCGGGAAGAGATTCAGACTCGTGAAGGGATTTCGATCAAGCTACCGAAGAATGGCTCCCGACCAACCCGCCCGAACGATCACTACGAACACCAGCCACGTTGGCAGTGACTTCAAGATTCATCCATGGGAGAACAGGGTCCTGAGCACTCTCGAGTGCTCCGATCTCCAGACCGTCCCACGGTTTTTTAACTGGTCAAGTGCCATCGACGCTCAACCTAGGAGTAAGCGATACTTGATTAGAAACTTAATTGGCGAGGCATTTCCTCCGTATTTCACTTTTCTCCATGGTAAGGTACTTGCTGAAGCGCTTCAGAACTCTCACTTCGATGCCAAGCACTTCGCCCATGACGTACGGCAGTAAATCGTCTGTCGGCCGAAGTGACCAAGCCGGATCTTACGCGAGACGGCTATCAGTCAGATGACGATCTGAGCATCGATTGGATTGGACTCTGAGTGTCGATCAGTCGAGGATCGGAAGACGTGATGCGCGTTGATGCCAGTGGCGCTTCCGGCTTGGATTTGCTGTCGCATCCGCTGGTGCTCAAGGGGGCTTGGATGCGCGTTGACGCTTGGTACCGCAGTGGTAATCTGGCACCCGAGCCGGAATTGTCACGCTGGCGACTCCATCCCGAAGCAGAACTGCGCGAGATAGGAGCAGCGCTGCGTGCCGGTAAGTGGCGTCCGAGCCTCTGGCAGCAGGTTCCGTACCCGAAGAAGGGAGCGTGTCTGCGCCACTACGTGGTGCCGACCGTCCGCGATCAGGTTGCATTTATGGCGTACATGGTGCTCCTTGGTCCCTTGGTGGATAGTCGTGTCCCGGATTTCGTGTTCGGCAACCGGTGGAACCGCAAGATCGTCTGGGATCGTCGGTGCGTCAAGCCGCAGTGGGTTCTGCATCCCTATCAGCTGCTGACCAACACCGCGTACTTGCCGTATTCACGATCGCATGGCATGTTTCGGCGGGTCACGCACTGGACCGTGGCTCGTATGACCGGCGCGCGGATCGAGCACAAAGACTATGGCGGTTACGTGCAGCATCCGGACGACTACGCATCCCGGCTTCCCCAATGGACCCGCAGAGAGTGGTCTCCGCCAAGCTCCGACAACGCGAGCGTCTACTGGGCGGCCCTCGATATCGAGCTTGCCTATCCCTCTATCTACCTTGGACGACTGCGTAAGGCGTTGGTCGAAATGCTGGGAAAACCTTCAACGGTCGAGGAACTGAAAACAATATATGGCGGTTATCCACAGCCGATTCTTGTTGCGCTTGCTAATCGGAAAGAGGTCCAATGCATCGCAGGCGGTCTCGTGGACGCCCTCGAGAAGGTTGAGATCGACGCTGGACCGATCCCTGAGAACTCCTGGCGTCCGAAACACGCGATAGGAAATCTGCCTCCCCAAAAGGACTCGGGTCTTCCCACCGGCCTTGCGGTTTCAGGCATTTTGCTAAACGTGGCGCTCCATCCTGCGGATCAATCGATCGAGCGTTATTTGCATGAACACCGTCACGAAGCCATCACTAGGTTTGCCGATGAAATATTCGTCCTGGCCCGCTCACTCGGTGGGCTGTTCGACCTCATGGAAGCCGTGTGGCGGGGGCTTGCCCAGGATGAGAACGCACGGTTGGCAAACCCTGAAACGGAATCAAATCTCCATTTGAACTGGACCAAGATCGAGCCGAAGTCGATCCACGACATCATTGTTTGCTTCCTCAAGGCTCATGGTTGGAAAAAGTGTGAGCATGGTACGGCTCTCTACTACTGTACGACCCCGGATCAAGTCTCGGGACTTCGCAAGTGGTGGTATGAACATCGCGAAGATCAGGAGTATGCTCGCATGTCAGACGCCACCAAGCGTTCCGCCATTGGCTCTGGTGAAGTGGGACCATTTGTAACGACGTTGGTAGCTCGCATGAGCGAAATTGGCCGAGATACTTTGACCGAGCGGTTCGGCGAAGGGGCGCGGCAAAGGCTGATCCGGCTTCACGATTTGGCTAGATTCGACATCGACGACGTACAGGTAAGGTCGGACACCCGCCGCGCTTTCGCCGCGAACCGCCTCGTACGTGCCTGGCTACCTCCGGAGAGTTCACGCCGGGATCTTGCCGACATCCGCGACTCGGTCGCTCATGTGTTCCGAAACACACCGTGGAAGTTCTCGCTCTGGCGGGCCGTCGTTCGCGCGGCCGCGCGCCGGCCGCAACGACCAAATCAGGCGGATGATCGCACTGCGCGGGACTGGCTGTCGAGTCAACTCGGATTGATAGCTGATCCGCCCGATGAGCGTCGCTTGGAGGTATGGATGACCACATGGCCGGAAGACAACGTCAGCGAGCAGCCCGATCGGGATCCAAGTTGGCTTGGCCTGTACCTATCGTTCCACCGCACGGCGTTCTGGCAAGCATTGGCGGAGGGCCTCAGATGGCTATGGCGGCATGACGATGAGGCGTCCCACCCTGTCGCCGCCGGGTACGCCGGTCCCTCACCGAGTCGTTGGACCGTACGAGCTATACCACAGGGCGCGCACGCGAGCGTGCGCAGGCATCTCGGCGCACTTGACCAATGGGTCGACGTACTCTACAAGCCTGATACGATTGAAGATCTTCGTAGATGGCCTTGGGAATTGAATCAGCTTACCGCCGCTGCTATTGCGTCGGCCTCACGCTACGACTTGGCCGTAACGTGGCGCCATGCCGAGCCTCCCGGTGACGCAGAGTTGAAGGTACCCGCCGGGCCACTTTGGCGGACCATACCGAAAACGATACAGTATCTCGAGCTGTTGGAACGCGTGAGTAGACACTCAACCGAACACGATCTTGACCTGTGCACTCTGCCGCACTTGTGGCTTGGCGGGCAGGATCGACGACTGGGTGATTTCCTTTTTCCTCGTGGTGGCGGGTCCCGAATTGACTCAAAGGAAGAACGTCCGCGCATCGTCGCGGCAGGCATATCGCTCGGATGCTCCGAGAGCATCAGCGCGGAGTTCGCGGCAGCGCTTGTGCCCAAACCTACCTGCGCGGGCAAATCGCTTCGCGATGATGGTCTTGCTCTGTGGGAGTATCACCGGGCACGGAGCATCCTTCTGGGACAGCCCGGAGAACTGCGATGAGGACAGTCTCGCTACACCGGCTGCTGTGGGGTGCCCTTGCGGAAACCGTTCCGCCACATGAGTGGCCTCTTCGACCTTGGGAACTCCCGGCGGTTGGACTTCCGGCTCGTGTTGCCGTCTCTCTGTTCAGTTCCGCGATAAGTGAGCTGCCTCCGAAGGACTGGGAAGCGACACATGGTCCGTTGTCGTGGACCGTCGGCCGCGGGGCTGACCTGCTCGCAATGGGAAGGCGCCACCAGCTGGAACTTGCGGCAGGCGAGCCAACTGATGTCGATCCGGCTGAACCGGAGGTGCACAGGTCGTCGGACTGGGACGTACCGCCGCACGCGGCTTACTTTCTACCTCGTCTAGCCACAACATCGGTTGACGCCAACAGTTATGCCGTCTATTGCGACGTATTGATGCTACTCACCGCAATCGACGGTGAGGAGTCGATTCTCGATGCTATAGTGGACCATGGTACGGGTGCAGTGCCGTTTGAGGATCGATGGAGTTGGCGCTCTCGCATCCATCTGCCCAAAGAAGCGTGGCGTCTGATCGAGCGAACTCTGCGCTGGGCGGAGAACCCAGTCGAGGATGTCGAGCAGATCGTGAAGTCGCTTGCCGTGGCCTTGGAGGAATGGAGGCCCGCCAAGGTCGGGTTCGATGACTTCGTTCGCGAGCGAGTCGACGTGCTGCTGGACGCGAGAGACGAACACGAGGGCACGCGTACGGTGCGCCTCCCTGATTCACCTGACTCGGAGCTACCGACCGAGTTAATGCTGCAGGATAGGCAACTCTACGATCAGTTTGTCGTGCGCATAGGGCAGATCGATGCCTGGACGCCGAAAGCGCATGTCGTTGCGAACTTCCCTGCGATGGCTCCGGGATCGATACGTGGCATCATGGAGCAAGTAGCGTATGCGTTCCGATCTCCAAGCCACGGTAGCCCCGATCACACACCCGACTTGGTTCTACTCCCGGAGGTCTCGATCCCACAGCCCGAAGTCCCGGTAGTGCGCGACTTGGTTGCAAGAACAGGTCGCGCGGCGCTGGCCGGCTTGTACTGGCAGGAGCTCAAGCCCGTGTATCGGGCATGTTACGGGACGGTGCCGGCCAGGAAGTGGTTCGTCAACGAAGCTGAACTCGTGATCCCTTTCGGACGCGACGATCGTGGTCCGCCGAGCATCCGCTGGTACCGCGTACGGAAGCCGCTGCCGGCGCACAATGAAACAGGTTTGGCGCAAGCCCTTTCCGCACAGTCGCCAGGTACGACGTGGCGCATTCTACGGGGCTACCGGTGGTACCGTTTCGTGCATCGCCGGTGGGGCGACTTTACGATTTCCATCTGCGCGGATTTGATCGATACGGCTCCTTGGCGGTCACTACGCGGCGAGTTGCTCCATCTGTTCATGGTCGCCTTCAACAAAGACGTAGATCTCTATGATTCCCTCACCTGGGTCAGGGCATACGAGACCTACGTGAACCTTGTCTCTGTAAATCACGGCCAATATGGTGGCTCCTTTCTCTGGACGCCGCGCCGAAGCCACTCCCACGAGCTTGCTCGACTCCGGGGACAAAAGCTGTTCGTTACTGCCGACATCACCATTCCGGTGAAGGACCTGCTTGCGGCGCAGCGTCTCGGTGTTCGGGACGCTATCTCGACGGCAGCATGCGATTGGGCCGGGACTCAGCACCAACGGTCCGCGTTCAAGTCACCGCCTCCCGGATTCCAGCGACGAGCCCTTCTGATTGTGTAGCGAGATGCTCTACCCGTGTTGATCGACCGTCCGTTGTGGTTCCTTTGGATATGGGGCGAACCCTCTGCGATCGTGTGTGCGCTTTGAGCGCTAAGAGCGGGAGACGAGCCGGTGTTGCAACCCGGTGATTGGGCGTGGAGCCCCGCGCACCGGCAGGTTTGCCGGGTGGTCGAGACGCAGGACCTGTGGGGAGCGGCGCAGCGCCGGGTCTGGCTGCCGGCTTCCGAGGCGTTCGTCCGGGTTCGGTCGGACCAGCTCCGTCCGCTCTCGGAGTCGGCCGTCGCGGGGCGCTCGTGGCTGACCTACGCGGCAGCCGCGGCGCGGGTCGCCGGCGCGCTGGCGCAGGACGCGCTGCTGGCGCCGATCGAGTCGCCGGTCATCCCGTTGCCGCACCAGATCAGTGCGCTGGCGCGGGCGACGGCGGGCAACCGCGTCCGCTATCTGCTGGCGGACGAAGTCGGACTCGGCAAGACGATCGAGGCCGGTCTCATCATGCGCGAGCTCAAGCTGCGCGGCATCGTACGGCGAACCTTGGTGGTGGCCCCCAAGGGGCTCGTCAACCAGTGGGTGGCGGAGCTGCGCACCCACTTCGCCGAGGAGTTTCGCGCCTTCCTGCCGAGCGACTTCCCCGCCTTCCGCCGCATCGCGCCGGCGGACAACGTCTGGCGAACCTGCGATCAGATCGTGTGCCCGCTGGATGCGGTCAAGCCGCTCGACGGCCGCCGCGGGTGGTCGCGGGAACGGGTGGCCGAGCACAACCGCGACCGGTTCGAGGACCTGACCGCCGCCGGCTGGGACCTGATCATCATCGACGAGGCGCATCGCCTGGGCGGCAGCACCGATCAGGTCGCCCGCTATCAGCTTGGCCGCGGGTTGGCGGAGGCCGCGCCTTGTCTGCTCCTGCTCTCCGCGACCCCGCATCAGGGCAAGACCGACGCGTTCCATCGGCTGCTGTCGCTGATCGACGCGACCGCGTTCCCCGACCCCGGCGCCATCTCCAGCGAACGGGTCCGGCCATTCGTGATCCGCACCGAGAAGCGGCGCGCGATCGACGCCGACGGAAAGCCGTTGTTCAAGCCGCGCCATACCCGCCTCGAACCGATCGCCTACGATGAGCGGCACGCCGGCCAGCGCGCGCTCTACGAGGCGGTGACCGAATACGTGCGCGACGGCTACAACCGGGCGCTGCGGGAACACCAGGGGCACCTCGGCTTCCTGATGATCCTGATGCAGCGGCTGGTCACCTCCTCGACCCGCGCGATCCGCGTCACCCTGGAACGCCGCCTCGAAGCGCTGGCCGCGCCGGGCGAGCAGCTCCTGCTGTTTCCCGAGCTGACTGACGAGGAATGGGCCGACCTCGACGGCCAGGAGCAGATCGACACGTTGCTCTCCAGCCGGTTGAGCGCCCTCAAGAACGAACGCGCGGAGGTGACGCTGCTCCTCGAAGCGGCCCGGCGGACGGAGCGCGCCGGCGCCGATGCCAAGGCGGAAGCCCTGCTCGGCTGGATCTATCGGTTGCAGCAGGAGGAGAGCGACCCCGATCTGAAGGTCCTGATCTTCACCGAGTTCGTCGCCACGCAGGAGATGCTGCGCGAATTTCTGGCCGACCGGGGATTCCCGGTGGTCTGTCTCAACGGATCGATGGGATTGGAGGAACGCGCGCAGGCGCAGCAATCGTTCGCCGGCGCGGCCCGCTTCCTGGTGTCGACCGACGCCGGCGGCGAAGGTCTGAACCTGCAGTTCTGCCACGTGGTGGTCAACTACGACATTCCCTGGAATCCGATGAAGCTGGAGCAGCGGATCGGCCGCGTCGACCGCATCGGCCAGACCCACGCCGTGAGGGCCGTCAACTTCGTGGTCCGGGATACGGTCGAGCACCGCGTCCGCGAGGTGCTGGAGGAGAAGCTGGCGGTCATCCTGGCGGAATTCGGCGTCGACAAGACCGAAGACATCCTCGATTCGGCGCAGGCCGGACAGATGTTCGACGATCTCTACGTCGAGGCGATCGTCCGCCCACACGGTCTGCGCGCCCGGGTCGATGCCGTGATGCGCGAGGTCGGACGGCAAGGCCAGGCGGTCCGCGAGAGCGCCGCGGTCTACGGGAGCGCCGAAGCGCTCGATCCGGGACCGGCGCGGCGCCTGCGGTCTCACCCCCTGCCGCACTGGATCGAAACCATGGTCGTCAACTACCTCCGCGCGCACGGCGGCGCCGCAGACCGGAGCGGCCAGACCTGGAACCTGACGTGGCCGGACGGCGAGCGTCTGGAAGCCGTCTCGTTTGCCGCCGGGGGCGCGCGGGGCGCGCCCCGCGACCTGTCCGCCCGCCAGCTCACGCTCGACGACCCGCGGGTGCGCGCGCTCGTCGAGCGGCTCCCCCGGTTCGCCCCCGGCCAGCCGATCCCCTGCCTTGCGCTGGAACGATTGCCGGCCGAGGTGCGGGGCTTCTGGTCCCTGTGGCAGATCACGCTGCACGCCCCCGAGCGAGGCCGCAGCCGCGTCATGCCGCTGTTCCGCCACGACGACGGGCGGATATTCGCGCCGACCGCGCGGTTCATCTGGGACCGGCTGCTGGCCGGCGCGCCGGCTGCCGGCCCTGCTCTCCACGGGCCTGCTCTCCACGGCGCAGCGGCCGCCGCGGCGTTCGCGGCCGTCGAACGGTCGGCCCGCGAGCATGGCCGGCCGGTCTACCAGGAGCTGCTCCTCGCCCACCGCGCGGACGTCGCCGCGCGCCGCGAGCGGGGCGAATACTCCTTCGCCGCCCGGCGCCGCTCCATCGGGCGGATCGGGCTGCCGGCGGTGCGCAACCATCGCCTGGCGCAGCTTGCCGCCGAGGAGCGGTCGTGGCGCGCGGCGCTCGCGCGCGAGAACGAGTCCAGCCCGGACCTGGCGCCGCTGATCGTCGTCCGGGTGGAGGGAGCGGGCGGTTCGTGACGAGCTGGCGTGATTCGATCCTCGCGGAGCTCGCCCCGCACGCCGCCCGGCTCACGATCGCGGCCGACCCCGACGGCCTGCTGCTGGAAGCGGGGGTGCTCCAGGAAATCGCGGCGCGCGGGTTCGAGCTGATCACGGTCGAGGATCGCGTCGCGTTCCGCTTCACCTACGAATCGCGCTACCGTTCGCGCGGGGACCGCGGCGAGCGCACCGGCCCGGGCCTCGTGCTGCGGACCGACGAATCGGACCTGGGCGCGCTGCCGTACGATCTCCTGCACGCCGGCCGGCGGGTCTCGTTCAGCCTGGGCGCGCTGTTCCCGCACCTGAGCCGCGCGGTCATGAGCACGCTGGAGCGGAGCGACCTCGATGCCCTGTATCAGGCGCAGACGCGCGCGCCGCCGGCCCGCCCGCTCGGTGACGCTCAGACCGCCGACTTCGTCCTGCGCCACGTCTTCGGGATCGCGCCCGAAACCATCAGGCAGGAGTCCGATCTGCTCCGCTTCCTGTTGCGCCGGCACTACCGCGAGCTGCGCATTCCGGCGCCGCTCGACGATCACCTGCTCCGGCTGCTGGCGCGGAACCCGGCGTTCGCCGCTTGGCCGTTGCGCCGGATCATGGCCGACCGCGAGGCGTTCTTCGCGTTCCTGCAGGAGCGCTGGCCGGCCTTCCTCGACCGGCGCACGACCGACGCCGCCACGATACGCGATCCGGCCACCGCTTCCGAAATCTCGTTCGACCACCCCGACGTGCGAGTCTACCTCGACAACCTCTTCCTGGAGGGTTTTCTCCGGCCCGTACCGCACCCGCGCGCCGCGCGGCTGGCCGGCTCGTGGGAGATCGCCGGCATCAGGCGCGACCCGGCCGCCGATCGGCAGCGCCGGCTGGCAGGGCTGCTGAACGCCGTCGAGACGTCGATCCCCGCGCCGACCGCGCGGCACCAGGAGTGGCTGGCGTTCGCGCGGCGCTGGGCGCAGGTGAACGCCCTCCGGTTCGGCGCCAACGGCGGCCCCGGCGCCGCTGAATCCCGGTCCCGGTACGCCGCCATCCGCGATCGGATCGACGCGGCCTTCGCGGCGTGGCTCGCACAGCGCTACGGCGCGCTCCACAACCAGCCGCCGCTGCCGCCGGTGATGGTCCACCACGTGCCGCGCATGCTCGCCCGGGCTCTGGAAGAATCTGCCGAGGCCAAGGCGGCGCTGGTGCTGGTGGACGGCCTGTCGCTCGACCAGTGGTCCACGGTCCGCGGCGTGCTGGCCGAGCAGCGGCCGGGCCTGCGGTTCCGGGAGGGCGGCCTGTTCGCGTGGATACCCACGCTCACCATGGTGTCGCGGCAGGCGTGCTTCAGCGGCCGCCCGCCGCTCTACTTCCCGTCCAGCATACACACCACCGACCGCGAGCCGGCCGCGTGGCAGCGGTTCTGGGCGGACGCGGGACTGTCCGCGGCCGAGGTCGGTTATCAAAAGACCCTGCGCGACCGAGCCGATCTGGACCGCGCCGCGCAGCTCGCGTCGCATCCTGGCGTGCGCGTGGCCGGACTGGTCGTCGACGCGGTCGACCGGATCATGCACGGCATGACGCTCGGCCAGTCCGGCATGCACAACCAGATACGCCAGTGGACGAGGCGGGGCGTGCTGGCGGACCTGCTCGACCTGCTGCTCGACCACGGCTTCGCGGTCTGGCTCACCTCCGACCACGGCAACGTCGAGACGCGCGGCTGCGGCCGTCCGGGCGAGGGCGCCGCCGCGGACCTGCGCGGCGAACGGGTTCGCGTCTACTCCGATCCGGGGCTGCGCGCGCGGGTGGCGGAGCGGTTTCCGGACGCGGCGGCGTGGCCGTCACTCGGGCTGCCGGACGACTACCTGGCGTTGATCGCTCCCGGCCGAGCGTCGTTCGTCCGCCCGGCGGAGCGTCCCGTGGCGCACGGCGGAATCACGCTGGAAGAGGTGGTCGTGCCGCTGGTGCGGATCGAACGGCAATGACCATGGATGAGCGGCGCAGGATCATCGGCTTCGATCGCAAGCTCAGCTTGAGCTGGTTGGACGCGACCGCCGACTGGACGGCGCAGGGCCTGCCCGCGGCCGCGATACGGAAGCGGCTCGACCGCCTGCTCGACGGGCAGGTAGCGGGCGGCGGCCCCCACAGCGCGCGCGGCAAGACCATGACCGTGCTGCTGCATCTCTGGGTGCTGATCCCGGACGAACTCGGCCCCTTGCGGGACGATGGCATCGACCTGCTGCGCGGCCGCTCCGGCCGCGACCGCCTGCCGGTCCACTGGGGCATGTGCCTGGCCACCTATCCGTTCTTTCGCGACGTGGCCGCAACGACCGGCCGGCTCCTTGCTCTGCAGGGCCGCGCCGCGCTGGCGCAGATCGTCCGGCGCACCACCGAATCCTGGGGCGCCCGGAGCACCGTGACGCGCGCTGCGCAACGCATCGTCCGCTCCTTCGTCGGCTGGGGCGTTCTGGCCGAGACCGGCGAGCGCGGCATCTTCGCGCCCGCGCCAAGAATCGCCGTGCACGACGGCGGCACGGCCGCCTGGCTGCTGGAAGCCGGCATCGCCGCCGCCGGCCACCGGGAGTACCCGCTCCGCAGCCTTGCCGGTCAAGCCTCGTTCTACCCACTCGATCTGCGCCTGGCCGCCCGCGACGTCCGTCTCCGCCCGCGGCTGGCGCTCCATCATCGAGGGATCGACGGGCCGGTCGTTACCGGCGATGGCTGAGGCGGGATTGCGGCCGGGGCCGCGGCGGGTCAGCCGATTGCTCCGGCTGCTCAGTACCTTTCCCACTCGGCGCCCTTGCAGGGTAAGCTGAAGGGCAACCTACGTAATCCCGTAAGAGGGGAGGTTCACATTATGCGTAAACCGTACTGGGCAGCCCTTGCTGCCATCGTCCTGTGCGCCGGCACGGCGTTTGCCGCAGGCGAAACCGAAGGGGGCGGCAGCGACGCCGCCATGGGCGACATGGGCGGCGCCATGATGGTGGACTTCGAGCCTACCCGGCAGGTGGTGCAATACAACACCATCGCCGACTATGAACGCGCGACCGGGAACAAGATCAGCTCGTTCCAGCAGTCGCCGATGCTCGATCCGCTGGTGGCCAACGGCTCGCTGCCGCCGGTGGAAGACCGGCTGCCGGATGAACCGCTGGTGATGCAGCCGGCCGACCGCATCGCCGAGTACGGCGGCACCATGATCAACGGCCACGAAGGCAACGTCGACTTCCTCGAAGACCTGCTGCGCGAGTTCCCGCACGTGTACGGCTCCGACATGCAGGGCGTGCTGCCCAACGTGTTCATGCAGGCCGACACCAGCGCCGACGGCAGGACGACCACCTTCACCATCCGTCCCGGGATCAAGTGGTCGGACGGCGAGCCGTTCGGGGCGGACGACTTCATGTTCTGGTACGAGGCGGTCGCGCTCAACCAGGAGTTGCGGCCCAACGGGGTGAACAACATGAAGGCCGGCGGGGAGATGGGAACGGTCGCCAAGGTGGACGACAACACCATCGTGATGACCTTCCGGGCGCCGTACGGGGTGTTGCACGAGCGCCTCAACCGGTGGCGGCCGATGCCGTACCGCCCGGCGCACTACCTGAAGCAGTTCCATCCCGGCTACACCGACGCCGGCGAGGTGGCCGCCGCCGCCAAGGAGAAGGGGTTCAACACCTGGGTCGAGCTGTTCTGGGACGAAGCCTACTGGTACAACAACCCGAACACGCCGACCATCTTCGCCTGGCGCACGCTCAACCGGGGCAACAGCGCGCCGGTGCAGGAGCTGGAGCGCAACCCCTACTACTGGAAGATCGACATCGCCGGCAACCAGCTTCCCTACATCGACCGCGTGAGCCGCCCCAACATGGGCGACCGCGAGGCGATTCTGCTCAAGGTGCTGGCCGGCGAGAACGACTACATGAATCCGTACACCCTCGGTTTCAGCACCAACTACCCGGTACTGAAGCAGAACGAGGAGCGCGGCGGGTACCGGCTCTATCCGCAGTTCGGCTGGTCGAACGTGGTGGGGGTCGTCGTCTTCAACATGTCGATCGACGATCCGGTGCTGCGCGAGCTGTTCCGCGACAAGGAGTTCCGCATCGCGCTGTCGATCGGCTACGACCGCGACGAGATCAACGAGGTGGTGTTCAGCGGGCAATACAAGCCGTCCCAGGTGGCGCCCCCCGACTCGTCGGTGTACGACGGCGGCAGCGCCGCCTTCAAGCAACACATCGAGCATGACCCGGACCGGGCCAACCAGATACTGGACGGTCTCGGCCTGACCTGGAACAGCGACCGCAGCCAGCGCCTGCTGCCGGACGGGCGTCCGTTCGAGCTGGTGGCGCAGGTGCATACCGGCTGGATTCAGCAGGTGCCGATCGCCGAGCTGATCGCGCAGGGCTGGGAAGACCTCGGCCTCAAGACCGTCATTCGGCCGCTGCAGGGCAGCGACCACTCGGCGCGCCGGTCGGCGGGCGACTACGAACTGCAGATTCGTCCGGTCAACTGGGCCGGCGTCGCGCCGATCATCGGCGCGCTGCGCTGCGAGCCGGTGCCGATCTGCCCCAACTGGTTGGTCAATCCGCCGTGGGCGCGCTGGGTCCTGACCGGAGGCGCCGACGGCGAGGAGCCGCCGGCGGGGGTGAAGCGGTTGTATCAGATCTTCGAGGAGTTCCTGGCCGAGCCCGACGCCCAAAAGCGGTTCGAGCTGGAAGCTGAGATGTACCGCATCCACCAGGACAACCTGTGGCTGATCGGCTCCATCAAGCAGCCGGCGGACCTGCTGCAGATCCGCTACGCGCCGTTCTCCAACCGCATGTACAACATTCCCGACCCGGTGGCGCCCGAGTGGTATTACTCCGCTCCCGAAACCTGGGCCTACCGCGCCGACGGCTGACCGGCGGCCTGTGATGCGTTTGGCAGCTCTTTCGTACAGTCATCATGGGCGCGGCATCGCCGCCGCCGCGCGCGACCTTGGCCATGAGGTGGTCGCGGTCATGGACCCGGAGGCGGAGCCGCGGCAGCAACTGGAGCAGCAGTTCCACTGTCCCGGCTACGCGGCGGCCGGCGCCTGCCTGGACGCGGCCCGGCCCGACGCCGCCATCGTGTGCGGCAAGCACGTCGCCATTCCCGGCTACGTGCAGGCGTGCGTCGACCGCCGGATTCCCTATCTGCTGGACAAGCCGTTCGCGGACTGCGCCGCGCGCCTGCGGCCGGCCGCCGAGGCCACCATCGCGCACGGCGTCCCGCACGCCCTTACCCTGCCCAACCGCGGCAGCCTGCTGGTCGAGAAGGTGGCGCGGATGACGGCGGACGGCAGTCTCGGCGACTTGATCCTGTACAGCAGCCGGCTCAACAACGGGCCGCCGACCCGCTACGACCCGACCCCCTCCTACTGGCTCAACCTGCCGGCGCAGTCGGGCGGCGGCTCGTGGATCGTGGAGGCATCGCACGGCATCGACACCTTTCTCCAGTTCGCCGGCGCCGGGCCGGTCACGGTGGTGGGCGGCGTGCTCTCCAACCTGCTGCACCGCCGCGCGGTGGAAGACACCGCGGTGGGCGTGATCCGCACCGCAACGGGAGTCACCGGGATCATCGAGTCGGGTTTCAACTACCCCTCCGGCGCGCGCGCCGGCGACCACTTCTTTCGCTTCGTGGGCAGCAAGGCAACGGTGATCGAACGCTACGGCGACCGCGGCGAACCGCTGATCGAAGTGCACACCGGCGGCGGCGCGGCGATCACCCCGGACCTTGGCCACGGCGAACGGATGCGGCGCGTGGTGCAATGGGGCCTGGAGGCGATTGCCGAGGGGCGCAGCGGCGATCCCGACGTGATGCAGGCGGTGCGGGTGCTGGAAGTGCAGGACGCGGTGTACGAGTACGCGCGTACCACCGCCGCCGCGGCCGGCCCCTTCCCCCTCGGCGCCCCTGCAGGGTAAGCTGGGCGGAACCTACGTATCCCGTAAGAGGAGGCTCACATTATGCGTAAACCGTACTGGGCAGCCCTTGCTGCCATCGTCCTGTGCGCCGGCACGGCGTTTGCCGCAGGCGAAACCGAAGGGGGCGGCAGCGACGCCGCCATGGACGACATGGGCGGCGCCATGATGGTTGACTTCGAGCCCACCCGCCAGGTGGTGCAGTACAACACCATCGGCGACTACGAACGCGCGACCGGGAACAGCATCAGTTCGTTCCAGCAGTCGCCGGTGCTCGATCCGCTGGTGGCCAACGGCTCGCTGCCGCCGGTGGAAGACCGGCTGCCGGATGAACCGCTGGTAATGCAGCCGGCCGACCGCATCGCCGAGTACGGCGGCACCATGATCAACGGCCACGAAGGCAACGTCGACTTCCTCGAAGACCTGCTGCGCGAGTTCCCGCACGTGTACGGCTCCGACATGCAGGGCGTGTTGCCCAACGTGTTCATGCAGGCCGACACCAGCGCCGACGGCAGGACGACCACGTTCACCATCCGTCCCGGGATCAAGTGGTCGGACGGCCAGCCGTTCGGGGCGGACGACTTCATGTTCTGGTATGAGGCGATAGCGCTCAACGAGGAGCTGCGGCCCAACGGGGTGAACAACATGAAGGCAGGCGGGGAGATGGGAACGGTCGCCAAGGTAGACGACAACACCATCGTGATGACCTTCCGGGCGCCGTACGGGGTGCTGCACGAGCGTCTCAACCGGTGGCGGCCGATGCCGTACCGCCCGGCGCACTACCTGAAGCAGTTCCATCCCGGCTACACCGACGCCGGCGAGGTGGACGCGACGGCCAAGGAGAGGGGGTTCAACTCGTGGGCCGAGCTGTTCTGGGACGAAGCCTACTGGTACAACAACCCGAACACGCCGACCATCTTCGCCTGGCGCACGCTCAACCGGGGCAACAGCGCGCCGGTGCAGGAGTTGGAGCGCAACCCCTACTACTGGAAGATCGACATCGCGGGCAACCAGCTTCCCTACATCGACCGGGTAAGCCGCCCCAACATGGGCGACCGCGAAGCGATTCTGCTCAAGGTAATGGCCGGCGAGAACGACTACATGAACCCGTACACCCTCGGCTACGCCACCAACTACCCGGTGCTGAAGCAGAACGAGGACCGCGGCGGATACCGGCTCTATCCGCAGTTCGGCTGGTCGGACGTGCTGGGGGTCATCACCTTCAACATGTCGATCGACGATCCGGTGCTGCGCGAGCTGTTCCGCGACAAGGACTTTCGCATCGCGCTGTCGATCGGCTACGACCGCGACGAGATCAACGAGGTGGTGTTCAAGGGACAGTACAAGCCGTCGCAGGTGGCGCCGCCCGACTCGTCGGTGTACGACGGCGGCAGCGCGGCCTTCAAGCAGCACATGGAGCACGACCCGGACCGCGCCAACCAGATTCTGGACGGTCTTGGCCTGACCTGGAACGGCGACCGCAGCCAGCGCATGCTGCCGGACGGGCGTCCGTTCGAGCTGGTGGCGCAGGTGCATACCGGCTGGATTCAGCAGGTGCCGATCGCCGAGCTGATCGCGCAGGGCTGGGAGGACCTTGGCCTCAAGACCGTCATTCGGCCACTGCAGGGCAGCGACCACTCGGCGCGCCGGTCATCCGGCGACTACGAGCTGCAGATTCGTCCGGTCAACTGGGCGGGCGCCGCGCCGATCATCGGCGCGCTGCGCTGCGAACCGGTGCCGGTCTGTCCCAACTGGCTGGTCAATCCGCCGTGGGCGCGCTGGGTCCTGACCGGCGGCGCCGACGGCGAGGAGCCGCCGGCGGGGGTGAAGCGGTTGTATCAGATCTTCGAGGAGTTCCTGGCTGAGACCGACGCCCAAAAGCGGTTCGACCTGGAAGCGGAGATGTACCGCATCCACCAGGACAACTTGTGGATCATCGGCTCCATCAAGCAGCCGGCGGACCTGGTGCAGGTCTACTACGCGCCGTTCTCCAACCGCATGTACAACATTCCCAACCCGGTGGCGCCCGAGTGGTATTACGCCGCTCCCGAAACCTGGGCGTACCGCGCCGACGGCTGACCGGCGGCTTCCGGTAGCAGCCGACTGCCGGTAGCGGCCATCCCGCGGGACCCCGCGCCGCCCGGCGGCGCGGGGCTCCCCGGCAGGGCGCGCGGCGCCGGGCGCGGCAATCGAAATCGAAAGCCGCGCTGCGGCGCCGGGGCCCGCGGCCGCCGCCGGCGGACAGGTCAATCTCATGGCGCGCTTCATCGGCTGGCGGCTGCTGGTCATGATTCCCACGCTGATCATCATCAGCGTGGTGGGCTTCATCATCATTCAGGCGCCGCCCGGCGACTACGTGACCTCCTACGTCGCGGTGCGCGAGTCGCGCGGCGAGATGGTCGAGCCGGAACTGGTCGACGCGCTGCGCGCCAGCTTCGGCCTCGACCGGCCGATCCACGTCCAGTACTGGCGCTGGCTCACCAACCTGGTGCAGGGGCGGCTGGGCTACGCGATGCAACTCAAGGAGCCGGTGACCCAGGTGATCGCGGCCCGGCTGCCGGCCAGCATCTCCATCTCGCTGTTCTCGCTGATCATCGTCTACGTGATCGGGGTGCCGATCGGCATTCTGTCCGCCACCCGGCAGTACTCCGCGGCGGACTACGTGTTCACGGTGATCGGGTTTCTCGGCGTTGCGACGCCCAACTTTCTGTTCGCGCTGGTGATGCTCTGGCTGCTGTTCCTGTGGACCGGCAACGTGGCCGTGGGGCTCTACTCGCCGGAGTTCCAGAATGCCCCGTTCAGTCTGGCCAAGGTGCTGGACCTGTTGGGTCACATCTGGATTCCGGCGCTGGTGGTCGCCACCGCCGGCACCGCGGAGCTGATCCGCACCATGCGCGCCAACCTGCTCGACGAGCTGCACCGGCCCTACGTGATCGTGGCGCGGGCGCGCGGCGTGGGGCCGACCAAGCTGCTCTACAAGTATCCGCTGCGCATTGCCTTCAACCCGGTGATCAGCACCGTCGGCTGGACCCTGCCGGCGCTGGTGGAAGGGGAGGTGCTGGTCTCCCTGGTGCTGGGGCTGCCTACCCTGGCGCCGGTGCTGTTGCGCTCGCTGCAGCAGCAGGACATGTTCCTGGCCGCCAGCATCGTGATGATCCTGGCGCTGCTGACGCTGGTGGGCACGCTGCTCAGCGACATCCTGCTGGCGGTGGTGGACCCGCGCATCCGGGAGGCGGTGTGAGGCGCCGCGGCCGCCGCGCGCGCCGCCGGGAGCGGGCGGAAGTGCCGGAGCTGGCCGGAGATGCGCTGCTCTCGGTGCGCAACCTGCAGACCTGGTTCTTTTCCCGCGAAGGTGTGGTGCGGGCGGTGGACGGGGTGAGCTTCGAGGTGACGCAGGGGGAGATTCTCGGCATCGCCGGGGAGAGCGGCTGCGGCAAGAGCGTCACCAGCCAGTCGATTCTGCGCATCGTGCCGGACAACGGCCGCATCGTCGGCGGCCGCATCCTGTTCCGCAGCGACGGCGCCGGCGCCACCCTCGACCTTGCCGCCGAGGAAGCGGACGGCGCGTTGATTCGCAGCATCCGCGGCAAGGAAATCGCCATGGTGTTCCAGGAGCCGATGACCTCGTTCAGCCCGGTGCACACGATTGGCAACCAGATCATCGAAACGGTGCGCATCCACCAGCAGGTCAGCGAGCAGCAGGCGCGCGCCCAGGCGCTGGAGATGCTGCGCCGCGTCGGCATGCCGAGCCCGGCGCAGAACATCGACCAATACACCTTCAACCTCTCCGGCGGCATGCGGCAGCGCGCGATGGTGGCCATGGCGCTGGCGTGTCAGCCCAAGCTGCTCATTGCCGACGAGCCCACCACCGCGGTGGACGTCACGATCCAGGCGCAGATGCTGGAGCTGATGCGCGAGATTCAGGCCGAGTTGGGGATGGCGATCATCATGATCACCCATGACCTGGGCGTGATCGCCGAGATGTGCGATCGGGTGATGATCATGTATCTCGGCAAGGAGGTGGAGTACGGCGCCGTGGAGGACATATTCCACCGCCCGCAGCACCCCTACACGCGCGGTCTGTTGGCCTCGATTCCGAAGATGGAGCCGGGGCGGGTGGAGATCGACCCGATCGAGGGGGTAGTGCCGAGCCCCTACGCGATGCCGGCCGGCTGCAAGTTCCATCCCCGCTGCCGCGACCTCATGGCCGGGGTGTGCGAGCGGCGCGACCCGCCGCTTACCGACGTCGCCCCCGGGCACGCGGTGAGCTGCTTTCTGTACGGCGGCCGCGAGGAGGTAGCGTAGCGTGAGCGCGCCGCCGCCGATCGTGGCCGTACGCAATCTGGTCAAGCACTTCCCCGTCGAGCGCGGCTTCCTGCGCCGCAAGGTGGGGTTGGTGAAGGCGGTGGACGACGTGAGCTTCGAGCTGAACTCGGGCGAAACGCTGGCCCTGGTAGGCGAGAGCGGCTGCGGCAAGACCACCACCGGGCGCTGCGTCATCCAGGCGCTCAAGCCCACCTCCGGCGCCGTGTGGTTCGCGCTCGACGGGGCCGCTCCGGTCGATCTGACCCGCCTGGAGTTGCGCGAGCTGAAGCTGGCGCGGCGCAACATCCGCATGATCTATCAGGATCCCTATTCCTCCCTGAACGCGCGCATGACCCTGCTGCAGATCATCGGCGAGCCGCTGGTGATCAACCGGTTCACCTCCGGGCGCGCCGAGCTGCAGGAGCGGGTGGCGGAGCTGTTGCGCATGGTGCGCCTGGATCCGGCGCTGATGAACCGCTATCCGCACGCCTTCAGCGGCGGCCAGCGGCAGCGCATCGCCATCGCGCGCGCCCTGGCCCTGCAGCCCAAGGTGGTGATCGCCGACGAGCCGGTGTCCGCCCTGGACGTCTCGGTGCAGGCGCAGATTCTCAATCTGCTCAAGGAGCTGCAGACCCGGCTCGGGCTCACCTACCTGTTCGTGGCGCATAACCTGGCGGTGGTGAAGTACGAGGCGGAGCGGGTGGCGGTGATGTACGCCGGCAAGATCGTGGAAACCGCGGAGACCGAAGAACTGTACCTGCGGCCGCGCCATCCCTACACCGAGGCGTTGATGTCGGCGGCGCCCAACCCGGATCCCGCCACCCGCGACCGGCCGCGCATCGTGCTGCGCGGCGAGGTGGCGGATCCGAGCAATCTCCCGGCCGGCTGCGCGTTTCACCCGCGTTGCCACTACGCGCAGGAGCGGTGCCGCGCCGAGGCGCCGAGGCTGCGGGCGGTGGCGCCGCAGCGGGCGCAGGAGGCGCCGCATCAGGCGGCCTGCCACTTTGCCGAGGAGCTGGCCCTGGCCGGCATCAAGCCGCCGGAAGCGGTCGCATGAGCGATGGCCGCATGAGCGCGCCTGCTGCCACCGCGCCCGCCGCGCCCGCGGGCGCGCCCGCCCAGCGGCTGCTGGTCGCGTCCCAGTGGCAACTCATCCGCTGGCGCTTCGTCAAGCACCGCCTGGCGGTGGCGGCGCTGGTGGTGCTGGCGCTGTTCTATCTGGCCGGCATCTTCGCCGAGTTCGTGGCGCCCTACGACCCCTACAAGTTCGTCGACGAGCTGACCCTGGCGCCGCCGCAGCGCATCCACTTCCGCGACGCCGAGGGGCGCTTCCACCTGCGCCCGTTCGTGCACCCCCAGGTCAAGTCGCTGGACGAAGTGACCTGGGCGACGATCTACACCGAGAACACCGCGCTGCGCCATCCGCTGCATCTGTTCGTGCGCGGCGACCCCTACCGGCTGTGGGGGCTGTTCGAGAGCGACCTCCACCTGTTCGGCGTCCGCGATCCCGAAGCCCGCTTCTCGCTGCTCGGCCATGACACGGTGGGCCGCGACCTGTTCACGCGCATCGTCTACGGCGCGCGCATCTCGCTGACCATCGGCCTGTTGGGCATTGCGGTGAGCTTCTTCCTCGGCACCCTCATCGGCGGGCTGTCGGGCTACCTGGGCGGGCGCGTGGACATGGCGATTCAGCGCATCATCGAGTCGTTGCGCGCCATCCCGACGCTGCCGCTGTGGATGAGCCTGAGCGTGGCGCTGCCGCCCAACTGGCCGGTCACCAAGACCTACTTCGCGATCGTGGTCATCCTCTCGATCGTCGGCTGGACCAGCATCGCGCGGGTGGTGCGCGGGCGCTTCCTGGCGGTGCGCGAGGAGGACTTCGTGGGGGCGGCGGTGCTGGACGGCGCCGGCAACGTGCGCATCATCTTTCGCTATCTCTTGCCGTCGTTCATGAGCTACATCATTGCCCGGCTCACCCTGGCGATACCGCAAATGATCCTGGGCGAGACCGCGCTGAGCTTCATCGGCCTGGGGATGCAGGCGCCGGCGATCAGTTGGGGAGTGCTGCTCAAGGAGGCGCAGGCGATTCGCGTGCTCGCCGAGTCGCCCTGGATCCTGCTGCCGGCGGCGTTCGTGGTGGTGAGCATCCTGGCCTTCAACTTCGTCGGCGACGGGGTGCGCGACGCCGCCGACCCCTACACCCGCGTGTGAGGGCCTAGAAGCCGGCGCGTTTGTCGGTAACGTTCCGCAGCGGTTGACCGGCGAGGTAGCGCTCCAACTGCTCCAGCGCGAACCGGAAGGTCTCCGCCTGGCGCCGTTGCGAAAACCCGGCGCGGTGCGGCGTCACTACCAGGTTGGGCGTGGTCCACAGCGGGCTGTCGTCCGCCACCGGCTCCGTCTCGCACACGTCGAGGCCGGCCCCGGCGATGGTTCCGGCGCGCAGGGCGGCCATCAGCGCCGGCTCGTCGATGATGCCGCCGCGGCTGACGTTCACCAGGTAGGCGGTGGGCTTCATCCGCTCCAGTTCCGCGGCGCTGATCAGGTGATACGTCTCCGGCAGCAGCGGACAGGTCACCGCGACCGCGTCCGCGCGCGCCAGAAACGCATGCAGGTTGGCGCGCGTCGGCGGCAGCAACTCGGCGACTCCGGGCGGCGCCGGGTCCGCGCTGCGCACCGGGTCGAGCGCCAGCACCGTCATGTCGTAGCCGGCGGCGCGCCGCAGGGTCTGCAGGCCGAATCCCCCCAGCCCGATGATCAGCAGCGTGCCGCCGGTCAGCGAGGTCACCTCGTACCGCTCCCAGCGGCGGTCGACCGCGGCGCGCACCACCCCGCGGCTCAGCGCCAGCAGCAGCGCCCAGGCGTGCTCGCCGCCCTGCACCGCGTACTTGCCGGCCATGTTGGTGAGCGTGAACGGCAGCTCCGCCACCGCGGGCGTCAGCAGCGTGTCCAGGCCGGCGCTGAAGGAGTGCGCCCACTTCAGGTTGCGCGCCGCCAGCAGCAGCTCGGGGGTGAGGGCGCCCAGCGCCACTTCCACCTCCGGCGCCAGCGCCAGCGCCGCGGCCGCGTCGGGCGCGTATGCCACCTCGTGGCCGCCGCCGCGGCGCGCCGCGGCTTCCAGCTCGGCGCGCTGCTCGGGCGTGAACGAAAAGCTGACCAGAATCTTCATGCCGACCTCCCGGCGCCGGCGGGCGCCTGAATCTCTTCCGGAGGGGGGAACCCATGCTGGTTGCGGTGCGGCGCGCTGTCGAAGTGCTGGGTGGACTTGTACCACTCAAGGCGCCCGTCCGCGGCCACCGGGCGCACGCGGCGCAGCAGCGCGTCCTGCTCGCTGCGGCTCATGGGGACGAAGTCACGCGCCGCGGCGCTGTTATGATCCACGATCTCCACCGAGGTCATGCCGGACACCAGCGTCGACACCGGCTGCGACAGAGCGAACCGCAGGCACTCGGCCGGCGTCAGCCCCGCCGCGGTGAGGAACTGCGCGCGCCCGCCGAGCGCCTTCATGCCGATGACGCCGATGCCGCGCCGCTGCGCCTCCGGCAGCACGCTGCGGATGAAGCTCTTGTAGTGCGGGTCCATCACCGTGACCGGCATCTGCACCGCGGACCAGGGGAACTCGTGACCGAGCATGGCCAGCAGATAGGCCGGATCCTTGTGGCCGGTGCAGCCGACGTAGCGGACCTTGCCGGCGGCCAGCGCCTGGCGGGCCGCTTCAGCCGCGCCGTCCGCGGCGAACACCAGTTCGTCGTCGGTGGCGTAGTTGATCTCGTGGAACTGCCACAGGTCGATCACCTCGGTGCGCAGCCGGCGCAGGCTGTCCTCCAGGTTGGCGAGCGCGCCGCCGCGGTCGCGCGCGCATACCTTGGTCATCAGGAACACTTCGGAGCGGCGGCCCTCCAGCGCCTCCCCCATGAGCTCTTCCGAACGGCCGTCGTTGTACTCCCAGGCGTTGTCCATGAAGGTCACGCCGCGGTCGATGGCGCGGCGAATGACGCGCACCACTTCGCGGTCGGAATTGCCGGCGCCGGGGCTGGCTACGTGAGCGCCTCCCATGCCGAGAATGGATACTTGTTCCCCGGTGGAGCCCAGAGGCCGTTGCGGAAGCGCGTCACTCATACCGCCCGGACCCTACACCACCGGGCCGCGCCGGCGCCAGTGGGCGGGCGCCGGGGGCGGGCGCCGGCATCAGCTTCCTTGGGTCTTCAGCTCGGCGGCGTGCTCGCCGATGAAGGCGCGGATGTCGTCGGCCACGTCGAGCAGCCGTTCCCACTGCTCCTTGTAGAGCGTGACCGGGAACCGGCCGAGCCCGTACACCGACACCGCGCCCTTGGCGCTCACCCTGAGGGTCAGCGGCTTGGACTCGCGCGCCTTCAGGGCGGCGTTCTCCGCCCTGAGCCGCGCCAGTTCCGCCTGCATATCCTTGTCGTCACCCATGCTCGAACTCTCCTTCGCAGTAGTAGTTGTCGTGCAGGGCGCGCCGCCGCGCCCTACGCCCCGCCTTCGCCGGCGCCGGCGGCGCGCGCCTTCATGGCGCGCATCTCGGGGTTCAGCGGCACGGCGCGGCCGGGATGGCGGCGCGCCGCGTCGTGCAGCCAGCGCCCCTGGTTGTCGCGCGGCACCGGCAGGCGGGCGGCCATGGGCGGCGGCTCCGCCGCGGCCGCCGGCTCCGCGGCGTACCAGTACGCCGTCGAAGCCATCTCGTTGGCCAAGTGGTTGCCGTGGCCGTGCTCGATCGTCACCTTGATCTCCCGCCGGAAGCGCACCGGGTTCTCCAGGTGCAGCACGTAGCTGGTCTGGTAGCCGCCGGTGTGGTGCTCGTAGATCGACGAGCCGTTGCGCAGGAAGGCGTTGTCCTGCATGCCCCAGGCGTGGTTCAGGTAATCCTCGCTGCCGGTGCCGTGCAGGTCGGGCGGCCAGCGGTAGCCGTCCACCCAGATCATGTCGTCGCCCTCGCCCCACCAGGTGCCCTGGAAGTTGGTCACCGACAGGTTGCAGCCCAGATAGTGCCCGCGCCCGCGCGTCTCCAGGATCACGTAGTTGTTGTCCCACGCTTCGCGCCCCCGGTTGACGATGTTGGCCTCCGGGGCGTTGACGCGGATCTCCGGTCCCCAACCGCCGAACGGGTTGGCGCGGCGAAACTCGGCGTGCAGGTAGCCCGCCTCCGCGCGCGCCGCCGGCAGCCGCTCGTAGTCGAGGTAGAAGTACTGCATGTGTTCTTCGGCGCTCTCGTTGACCAGCTCCACCAGCGCCCGCCGCCGAAACGGCATCGGCAGGTAGCTGTTCAGCGCGCACCCCTCGTTGAAGCGGTTGTTGGACCTGGTGGAGGCGCTGAACAACGCCGACTGGTAGCTGTTGACGATGCCGTGGCCCAGGCCGAAGAAGTCGCCGAGCGGGACCAGCACGCTGGGCGCGGGGGCGTCGTCCCAGGTGATGCGCAGCAGGCACTCGCGGAAGTGGTTGCGCTGGGTGAACCAGAGATGGGTGATGACGCCGGGGCCTTCCAGGTCGGCGAGCACCCGCGTTTCGCCGGGCGCCAGCAGCCAGCGGTCCCGGTTGCGCCCGCTGGTGTCCCAGGAGGAGACCCGCCCGGTGCGGCCGTCGGTGATGGTGGCAAGGTGATCGTACATGCGGCGCTACTGTACGGCGCGCGGCGCGCGCTCCGCAATCAGCCCATGTAGGAGCCGCCGGCCACGGTCAGCGCGATGCCGGTCAGGTACCCCGCCTCCCGCGACGCCAGGAACGCCGCCGCCTTGGCGATGTCGGCCGGGTCGGCCAGCCGTCCGAGCGGGATGTCGGCCATCGCCTGCGCGGTGAAGTCGCGTACCGCCGCTGCCGGCTCCAGGTCGGGGAACGCCGCCTTGGCCAGCGGCGGCAGGCGCTCGGTGGCTACCAGGCCGGGGCACACGGCGTTCACGGTGACCCCCGCCGGACCGAGCTCCGCGGCCAGCGCCTGGGTGAAGCCGATGACCGCGAACTTCGAGGCGTTGTAAGCGGAGTAGCGGGCGCTGCCGCGCTTGCCCGCCACCGACGACACGTTGATGATGCGTCCGCCGCCGCCCCGTTCCAGCATGTGCCGGGCCGCGGCGCGCGAGCACAGGAAGGTGCCGCGGATGTTGACCCGCTGCACCGCGTCCCACAGATCCACTTCCAGTTCCGCCACCGGCACCCGGTCGCCGCCCACCAGGGTGCCGGCGTTATTCACCAGAATGTCGACGCGGCCCATGGCGGCCAGCGCGTCGGCCATCATGCGCTCCACCTGCCGCGCATCCCCAACGGCCGCCACCACGCTGGCCGCGCGGCGCCCCAGCGCTTCGACCTCGGCCACCACCGCGGGCAGACCGCCCCACTCGGCGTCGGCGTAGGGCCGGTCGGCGAAGTCGTTGACCACCACGTCGGCGCCCTCCTGCGCCAAGCGCAGGGCGATGGCGCGGCCAATGCCGCGCTCCCCCCCGGCCCCGGTAACCAGCGCCACCTGCCCGCTCAAGTCATACATGTGCTATCCTCCCCGGCGTCCATCGTTGTGCCCTGCCACGCTACCGGCGCCGATAACCGTGGTCAACCGCCGTCCTTGAGGAAAGAGGAAATCTTGCCGCGAATCCTGGACAACCTGAGCTCCGACGCCACGTTGCTGGCGGCCCTCGGCAGCACGCTGGGCTTGTCCGAGCGGGCCGACTTCTGCGTAGGCTACTTCAATTTGCGCGGGTGGAAGCACGTCGATCGATACGTGGACCGGTGGACGGAGGAGGGCCAGCGGGCGCGCATCCTCATCGGCATGCAGCGACTCCCGCACGATCAGTTGCGCGATGCTCTCAGCCCGCTTGACGAACCACGCGTCGACAACCGCACCGCGCTCCTGCTGAAGCAGCAGCTCGCCGAGCAGTTACGCGACCAACTGGTCCTTGGCATGCCGACCAACGCCGACGAAGCGGCCCTGCGGCGGCTGGCCCGGCAACTACGGGCGGGCAAGGTAGTGGTCAAGCTCTTTCTGAGGCATCCGCTCCACGCCAAACTGTACCTCTGCTTCCGCGACGATCCGGTCTGCCCGATCGTGGGGTATCTCGGCAGCAGCAATCTCACGTTCTCGGGGTTGTCAGGCCAGGGCGAGTTGAACGTCGACGTGCTCGACCAGGATGCGTGCGGCAAGCTGAGCCAGTGGTTCGAGGACCGCTGGAACGACCGCTACTGCACCGACGTCACGCAGGAATTGATCTCGATCATCGAGGAGAGTTGGGCGCGGCGCGAGCTGATTCCGCCCTATCACGTCTATCTCAAGATGGCGTATCACCTCTCTCATGAAGCCCGCGCCGGCTTGGCCGAGTTCAGGATTCCAAGAGACTTCGGCGATCGGCTGTTCGAGTTCCAGACGGCGGCGGTCAAGATTGCCGCGCACCATCTGAACAAGCGCGGCGGCGTGCTCATCGGGGACGTAGTGGGATTGGGCAAGACCCTGATGGCCACCGCCGTCGCCCGCATCTTCGAGGACGACTACGGTCTCGAAACGCTGATCCTGTGCCCGAAGAACTTGGTGCGCATGTGGGAGCACTACGCGCACGAGTACCGACTGCGCGCGCGGGTGCTGTCGCACAGCATGGTCATCGCCGAGCTGCCTGATCTGCGCCGCTACCGGTTGGTGGTCATCGATGAGAGTCACAACCTCCGCAACCGCGAAGGCCGGCGCTACCGGGCCATCCGGGAGTACCTTCACGGCAACGACAGCAAGGTGATTCTGCTGTCCGCCACACCCTATAACAAGACCTACGTCGATCTTTCCAATCAACTGCGCCTGTTCGTCGATGATGAAGAGGATCTTGGCATCCGGCCGGAGCGGTTGCTGCGCCAGCTGGGGGACGTGGAGTTCAGCCGGCGGTTCCAGGCGTCGCCCCGCTCGCTGGCGGCGTTCGATCGCAGCCCGCATGCCGACGATTGGTGCGACCTGATGCGGCGCTACCTGGTGCGCCGGACCCGCCGTTTCATTCAGGACAACTACGCGCAGACCGACCCGGACAGCGGCCGCAAGTTCCTGATCTACGAAGATGGCAGCCGGTCATACTTCCCCGCGCGGACGCCCAAGACCATCAAGTTCACCATCGACGAGTCAGACCCGAACGATCAGTACGCGCGCCTCTACGCGCCGGGCGTCGTTACCACGATCAATTCGCTGCATCTCCCTCGCTACGGATTGGCGAACTATCTTTCCGACTCCCCGGATACGCCGCCCACACCCGCCGAGGAACGACATGTCAAGGACCTCTCGCGCGCCGGCAAGCGACTGATGGGATTCTGCAGAACCAACCTCTTCAAGCGCCTCGAGAGCAGCGGAGCGGCGTTCCTGCAGTCGGTGGAGCGTCACGTGCTGCGCAACTACGTATTCCTCCACGCGCTGCGATCCGGACTGCCGCTGCCGATAGGAACGCAGGATGCCGCGCTGCTCGACCCGCGTTTCACCGACGCGGATGCCGACGCCGGGCAGGCTGCGTTCGCGGACCCCGACGGCGAACAGGAGCAGGCCCACACCGCGGAACGCTTCGAGCAGCGCGCCGCCGAGGTCTACGCCCGATACCACGCCGATTATCGGGGGCGGTTCCGCTGGCTGCCGTCGTACCTCTTCGCCGTCGATTCCCTGCAACGGCAACTCGAGGCGGACTCCGCGGCGCTGCTCGGCATCCTCCGGGCGCACGGGACCTGGAACGCGGTATACGACGCCAAGCTGCGCGCCCTCCATACCCTGCTGACCGAGACGTTTCCGGACCGAAAAGTGCTGGTCTTCTCGCAGTTCGCGGATACCGTGCGCTACCTCGAAGCGCAGCTCGGACGCATGCGCGTGGACGCCATGGCCGGCGTGACCGGCGACGCGGATGATCCGACGGAGTTCGCGGGGCGGTTCAGCCCGGTGAGCAACGGGAGTCCGCTCGAAGACGCGCCGGGGCAGGAACTCCGGGTCCTGATCGCGACCGACGTGTTGAGCGAAGGGCAGAACCTGCAGGACTGCTCCATCGTCGTGAACTACGACTTGCCGTGGGCGATTATCCGACTCATTCAACGCGCCGGCCGTGTCGACCGCATCGGTCAGAATGCGCAGGAGATACTGTGCCATTCCTTTCTGCCCGCCGAGGGCGTCGAGCGCATCATCACGCTGCGCAAGCGAGTGCGGGAGCGGCTCAAGGAGAACGCCGAAGTGGTGGGCGCCGACGAAGCGTTCTTCGAGGACGAGGCCGATCACCGGACCATTCTGAACCTGTACCACGAGCGTGCCGGAATCCTGGACGGCGACGCCGACGGCGAGGTCGATCTCGCTTCCCACGCCTTGCAGATATGGAAGAACGCCATCGACCGCGATCCCGGCCTGGAGCACACGGTCGCCGCCCTCCCAGACGTGGTGTTCTCGTCGCGCGCGCACGAGCCGACCGAATCGCGGCCTGAAGGAGTCCTGCTGTTCATGCGCACCCAGGACGGTAACGACGCGCTCGCCTACGTCGGAGGAGACAGCGCCAGCATCACCGAATCGCCGTTGGAGATCCTCTCCGCCGCCCAGTGCCTGCCGGACACGCCGGCGCAGCCTCGCCACGAGCGTCATCACCAACTCGTCGCCGCGGGCGTGAAGCACGTCGCCGCCGAGGAGAAGCGGGTAGGCGGCCAGTTGGGGCGGCCCACCGGCGCGCGATTTCGCACCTATACTCGGCTCAAGGCGTACGCCGACTCGGTCAAAGGGCAGTTGTTCGACGTCCCCGAACTGCACCGCGCGCTTGATGACATCTATCGCTATCCGCTGCGGCAATCGGCGGCCGATGCCCTGAACCGGCAGTTGCGCAGTGGTATCGACGACGCCGCGCTGGCGGAATTGGTGATTGCGTTTCGCGACGACGACCGCCTGTGCCTGACCGGGGAGGATGATGCCGAGACCCGCGAGCCGCGTATCATCTGCTCGCTGGGGCTGCACCGCGCCGCACCGCAAGCGCCGGCCGACTGATGACACCCGGCGTCGAGCAACTCCGTCCCTACCTCCACGCATTCGACTTTCATCGAGAGCCTCGGCTGGAACCATTACCGCGGCAGTCCGGTTCAGGCTGCCGCGCCGGACGGGCACGACTACTCGTTGCGCCCGCTGGCGGAGAAGGCCGGGTTCGTCATCTATCTCTGCAGCCCCGACGCCGCCGGCGGCGTGCCGCCCTATCCCGTGCGCCGCAAGATCGAGCGCGACGTCGCCAAGCTGGCCTTCGAGCACCTGATCATATTCGTCGACGCTGCCGGGACCACGCAGGTGTGGCAGTGGGTCAAGCGGGAGAGCGGTACCCCTGCCGTCTGCCGCGAACACGCGTTCCGGGCCGGGCAGAGCGGCGACCCGTTGCTGCAACGCCTGCGCACGCTCGCGTTCAGCCTGGACGAGGAAGCAGGACTGAGCATCCCGGTGGTGGCGGACCGCGTACGGCAGGCGATGGACGTGGAGCGGCTGACCAGGCGTTTCTACGAACGGTTCCGGAAGGAGTTGTCCGCCTTCTCGGAGTTCATCGACGGCATCGAGGCGCACGGCGACCGCGCGTGGTACGCCTCGCTGATGCTGAACCGCATGATGTTCGTGTACTTCGTGCAGAAGCAGGGCTTCCTCGACGATGATCCCGACTACTTGCGCAATCGCCTGGCGATGGTTCAGGGTCTGCAACGCAGTAACGGCGATAGCCGCGACGGCCGCTTCCACCGGTTCTATCGCTTCTTTTTGCGCCGGTTGTTCCACGAGGGGCTGGGCCAACCCGAGGCCGAGCGCGCGCCGGAGCTGGTCGCGCTGATGGGCAGGATTCCGTTCCTCAACGGCGGCCTGTTCGAGGTGCACGATCTGGAACGCGACTATCCCGAGATCGACATCCCGGACGAGGCGTTCGCACGAGTATTCGAGTTCTTCGACGGCTACCGCTGGCACCTCGACGAGCGCCCCAGTCGCGCGGACAATGAGATCAACCCGGACGTACTCGGCTACATCTTCGAAAAGTACGTCAACCAGAAGCAGATGGGCGCCTACTACACGAAGGAGGACGTCACCGGGTACATGGCGCGCAACACGGTGATTCCGTTCCTGTTCGACGCGGCGCGCAAGAAGTGCCCGGTGGCGTTCCAACCCGGCGGCGGGGTCTGGCGCCTGCTGCAGGATGACCCCGACCGGTATATCCACCCGCCGGCGGCGGAGGCTGGCGCCATTGCGCTGCGGGACCGGCGGCGGTACGCCGAGGTGCGCGCGAAGCTGGTGTCCGGCGAAGTTCGCACGGTCAATGACCTGATCACGCTGAACCTCGACATCGATCGCTTCGTCCACGATGCCATCGTGCGCAGCGAAGGGCCGGAGCTGCTGCGCGCGTTCTGGCAGGCCATGCGCGACGTTTCCGTGTTGGACCCGACCTGCGGGTCAGGCGCCTTCCTGTTCGCTGCGCTGACGATCCTCGAACCGTTGTACGCCGCCTGCCTCGAAGGAATGCGGGGGTTCCTCGACGACCTGCAGCGCACCGGGCGGCCGCATCACCCCCGCGCGCTGCAGGACTTTCGCGATGTGCTCGCCCAGGTCGACCGCCACCCCAGCGTCCGCTACTTCATTCTCAAGTCGATCGTCCTGAACAATTTGTACGGCGTGGACATCATGGAAGAGGCGGTCGAGATCTGCAAGCTGCGCCTGTTCCTGAAGCTGGTCGCGCAGTTGGAGCGCTACGATCAGATCGAGCCGCTGCCGGACATCGACTTCAACATCCGCACCGGCAACACGCTGGTGGGATTCACTTCGTTGGAGGCCGTCCGCCGCGCTATCAGCATGGACGGGGAGCAGGTTCGGGCGCTGTACGGAGAAGACCACGCTACTCTGGAGCGCATCGCCGAAACGGCCGAGATCGCCAGCCGCGCGTTCGACCAGTTCAGAATGCAGCAGACTGCCTTGGGCGGCTCCGTGACCGCCGCCGACAAGGCCAACCTGCGCCGCCGGCTGGATGCTCTGGACGCTGAGCTGAACCGCTTCCTGGCGAAAGAGTACGGCATCAAGCCTGCAGGGCGCCGCTACGACGCCTGGCGCGCCAGCCACCGCCCGTTCCACTGGTTCGTGGAGTTCTACGGCATCATGAACCGCGGCGGGTTCGACGTGGTCATCGGCAACCCGCCGTACGTAGCGAAGCGCACCGTTGCCAAGGTCTATCGATTGAAGGGGTTCGGTACCGGCGATTGTCCGGACATCTATGCGCCGGTTCTGGAGCGGAGCATCCACGTGTGCCGCGCCGGTGGCCGCATCAGCATGATCGTTCCGTTGAGCTTGACCTTCAGTTCCGGCTTTGCGCCATTGCGCACGCTGATATACGAGAGTGCGGAGCGCGGCTGGTTTTCGTCGTTCGGCCGGATTCCCTCCGCGCTGTTCTCATTCGACACCCGAGTTCGCAACACGATCTTCCTCGGACACAAGGGGCGTGCCCGCACCACCGCTCGACGGTTCTTCACGACTCGGCTGCATCGCTGGTTCGACACCGAGCGGGCTACCCTGTTCGAACGCATGTCCTACTCAGAGTTTCTGCCGGCGCCGTTTGGCGGACTGGTTCCAAAGCTCGACAGCCCGCGGCTGATGCGGGCGTTCGAGAATCTGCTCACGAGCGGCGACTATCGTCTGAAGAGCGACTTGGCGCCATCGGCGGCCGCCGGCTATCCGCTGCATTTCAAGCAGACCGCCTACAACTGGTTGACGTTCTGCATCGAGAAGCCGCCCGCATCTGACCTTGATGGTCATCCGGTACCTCAGACTAAGTACGGAACGGTACAATTCCTGCACGAAGAACAGCGCGATCTTTCATTGATCCTGGCCAACGGACTACTGATGTTTACGTGGTGGATTCTCGCAGGAGACGACTTCGACGTGACCAGGGGTAACGTTGCATCAACTCCGTTTGGTCCCGGTCAACTCTCCGCGGAGCAGCAGGCGCTCGCACTGAGTTTGCGCCCCGAGCTGGAGGAGGAAATGCGCCGGAACCTGGTGTTCAAGCGCAATGCCGGCAAGAATATCGGCAACTACAACCTGGCCCGCTGCCGGCGCGTCACCGACGAGGCGGACCGGATCTGGCTCCACGCACTAGGTCTGGACGAACTATGGGAGGACCTGGCGACTGAACACGCGTTGGTGGTCAGGACGTCGTTCGACGACGAGAGCGCCGGGTAGAGTAGGGTAGACAATGGTGCCAAGACGCTACGAACCTGGAGCGCCGGAGACTCCGAAGGCGTTACGGCGTTGGTTCGAGAGCGGGCACTCGGGCGCGGTCACGGCGCAGGGCGACGTCCGCATACTCGACGGCGCGCTCACCGGCTTCTTCTGCTCGGTCCGCTGCCCCGGCGACATCATTCTGCGCGTCTACGACCTCGCTCGCGAGCTGCGCAATACGGAACGAACGTTCATCGGCGGATTCCAGACGCCGCTGGAGAAGGAGTTCCTCGATCTGCTGCTGCGCGGCTCGGCCCGCGTCGTCGTGTGCCCGGCGCGCAGCATCGAGCACATGCGCATCCCGCAGGAGTGGCGGCCGCCGATCCGCGCCGGCCGGCTGCTGATCCTGTCTGCGTTCGACCGCGCGCACCGGCGCCCGACGGCCGCGCTCGCCGCGCAGCGCAACGACCTCCTGGCGGTGCTCGCAGTCGACCTCTTCATCCCCTACGCCGCCCCGGAGGGCAGAACCGAAGCCTTGGCCCGCAAGCTCGCGGCGGCGGGGAAGCCGGTCATCACCGTGGACAGCCCGTCCAACGCGAATCTGCTCACCTTGGGCGCGCGCCGCCACCCGGCCCCCGGCCACCCTGCCTGACGCGAACGACAAGCAAGCGCTCAGTTGAGTATGCTGGCCGCGGGGCCGCGGCCAGCTTCAGGCAGCAGTGCTCCGGGGAGAACTCGACATGCAATCGCCGGCCGCCGCGCGGCGGCCCAACATCCTGTGGGTGATGTGCGACCAGCTTCGGGGGGACGCCCTGGGCTGCACCGGCGGGGGCTACGTCCACACCCCGCGCCTGGACGAGCTGGCGCGCCGCGGCACGCTGCTGCGCAACGCCTACTGCGCCTCTCCGGTGTGCTCGCCGGCGCGGGCGAGCTGGCTTACCGGCCTCTATCCCCACGCCACCGGCCAGTGGATCAACTACGGCCCGGAGCGCGCCGCGGCGCCCGGCGGGAAGCTGCGCGCCGACGCGGTCACCATCGGCGACGTGCTGGCCGGCGCCGGCTACCGTTGCGCCAACGTCGGCGTCTGGCACCTCGGCGACGACGAGCGGCCGCAACACGGCTTCACGCACGGCTGGCACACCTATCGTTACTATCGCACGGCGGACGATCCGCTGGTGCGCTACTTCGCGGCCCAGGGGGTGGAAAACCTCTACCGCCGCGGCGCCCCGGGGGTGATCCGCTACGGGCCCAACACGCTGCCCTTCGGGACCATCGAGGATCCGCGCCAGCAGCGCACCACCTGGACCGTGGACCGCGCCATCGAGGTGCTCGACCGACTCGCCGGCGAACCCTTCTTCCTGCTGTGCGGGGTGAAGGACCCGCACCCCGAGATGCTGGTGGCGCCGGAACTGCTGGAGCGCTACCCGGGGCGGTCGATCCCGCTCCCGGCGTCCCGCGGCGACCAGCTGGCCGGCAAGCCGGCGTTCCAGCGCCGCGCCAAGTTCCGCATTCCCCCCGGCTCCCTCGACGACCACCGCTACCGCCGCATGCTGGCGCACTACTACGCCCTGGTGACCCACGTCGACGCCGAAGTGGGCCGGCTGCTGGACCACCTGCAGCGGCTCGGCGTGCGCGACGACACCCTGGTGGTGTTCAGCAGCGACCACGGCGAGATGCTGGGCGAGCACGGGTTCGTGGAGAAGTGCCTGATGTATGAGGCATCGGTGCGGGTGCCCTGCATCCTGTCGTGGCCGGCCGGGCTGCCCGCCGGGCAGGAGGTGCAGTGCCCGGTCGGCGGCGTGGACCTGATGCCGACCCTGCTGGAGCTGGCCGCGGCGCCGCTGCCCGGCCCGCTCGACGGGCGCTCGCTGGCGGCGCCGCTGCGGCGCGGCGAGGAGCCGGAGCCGGCCCCGGTGCTGGCCGAGATCGCCAGCCAGGACGCCATCTACGGCGGCAGCCGCGCGCCGGAGCAGCTCGCCGCCCACGTCATGCTGCGCGCCGGCGACTGGAAGTACGTCCGCAACCGTCACGACATCGACGAGTTGTACGACTTGGCAGCCGACCCGGGCGAGCAGCGCAACCTGGCCGCGCACCCGGCGCAGGCGGCGCGGGTGGCGGAGCTGCGCCGCCGGATCGCGGCCCTGGTGCGCGTCACCGGTCCCGGCCCCTACGCCTGGTGCGCGTGACCTGCCGGACCGGCGTGACCCGCCGCGGCGGCGCGTTGCGCGGCGCCGCCCGCTGTGGCACCATCGCGCCATGAAGCGAGGCTCCGAGTGTCGGTAGAGACTCATCGCCGGGTGTTGATGCGCTTCCACGAAGAGGTGTTCAACCAGCGCAACCTGGCCGTCATCGACGAGGTGCTGCATCCCCGCTACGCGCATTACGACGCCGGCAGCAAGAGCGCCGACGAGCACAAGAAGATGCTCGCGGATCAGCTTGCCGGCCAGAGCGACTTCCGGGTCACCGTGGATCAAGTGATCATCGAGGGTGACAGCGCCGCGGTGGAGGTGTCCCACTATCAGGGCGAGCGCAAGTACCGCACCGGCGTGGCGCTGTTCAAGTTTCAAGACGGCCTCATCATCAGCGACCGCTTCTGGTACCGCCTGGTAGAAGGCGCGCCGGCGGCCGGCAGCGGCGGCGCGTAACCCGTAAAGGACGCCGCGGCGCGGCGGCGGCCAGGTTCGCGCCGGCGGAGGTAAAGCGAGGCCGCGGTGTGGCCCGCGGCCTCGCATCACTCCAACGTGCTCCCGTGGTCAGCTACAGGTGTTGGTCTTACCCGGCGTGGGGGCCATGGTGACGAAGTCAGCGCCGTTGTCGTTGGTGTCGCTGCCGTTGGGACAGCGGCCGATCGACTTGTCCTCCGTGTCGCTCGGCGCAGGCGTGCCCTCGCCGGCGCCGTTGGCGCTCCCCTCGTACTGAACCGCGTCCATCACCTTCTTGGTGGAGATCTTCACGATGCGGACGAGGTCGGGGCCTTGCTGCAGGTTGGTGTCGAGGGCCAGCGTGACGGTGCCGACGGGCAGCGGCGGATCCGGCTGAATCACCGCCGTGTCGCCGATCACGAAGTACTTTCCGGCGCCGAGCTGGCCGCTGCCGGTGTAGGTGGCGTACGCCGCGCCGCGGGCGCCGTCGACCAGTTCGATGCGGTAGCCGCTCAGATCCACCGCGCTGGAGCCGGGATTCAGGATCTCGACGAACTCGGCGGTGTCGCCGTTGCCCTCCGTGTCGTAGTCGATCTCGTTGATCACCAGCTCCGCCGCCGGCAGTTGCAGGCCGTTGGGGAACAGGTTGGCCGGCACCTGGAAGCTGGCCGAGGAGCTGAGGGCGCCCTGAGTCGCGGTCACCTTCAGAGTGCCGGTCTTGGTCTGGTCGTAGCCGGTCAGGAGGGCGGGATTCGTGGTGGCGCTGCTGAACGAGGTGCCGGCGACCGGGGTGTTGGGCGCGCTGGTGAAGCTCCAGGAGTAGGTCACCGCCGTATCGCCCGCGCTGGATACTTTGGCGGACCATTGCACCCCGGCGGGTATCCTCCTGCCGGCCACGCTCAGCACCGCCGGTCCGAGGTTGGCCGCAAGGCGCGCCGGGTCGTCCACGGGGATGCGGAAGTCCACCGCGACGCGGTTGCCGGCCGCATTCGTCACCACGACCTGCGCAGTATACCGTCCCTTCGCCCTCGGCGCAGTGTATTTGCTGGTGATGGTGGCGGTTCCGACGGCGCCGCTCTGCGGGCTGTCGGTGGTCACGCTTCCGCTGGACGGTGAGAAGGTGCCGTTCTTGAACTCGTACTTCAGGGTCTCGGCTTTCTTCCCGGTGACCGACACGGTCACGTTCCCGCTGCCTTGGGCCCGGATGGTCTCGACCGTGATCGCCGAGACTACCGGGAACTGGCCGGCGCCGGCGCCCGACACCGCGGAGAGGTTGATGGTCAACGCGGCGGTCCGGCGCGTGAGCGTGGCGGTGTGCGTGCCCCGGAACAGCACCGTATCGCTGGCGTCCTTGGCCTCCGCGGTGAAGTCGATCGGCGTTTCGAGGGTGATCCCGGCGAGGGTGCCTACCCAGCTCCCCTCCGACTTGGTGAGCTCTGCCTCGGCGAGCGACTCCTGCCGCACGCCGTTGGCGTCGTTCCCCGCGGCGGTGATGGTCACGGACTTCACGTCGGCATGACTGCCGACCGCCGAGGCGAGCCGCCCCGGCGCGTACCGTTGCGGCTCATGCCGCAGGTCGACCGGGTCGTCGTCGGCGCCTGGCATTACCACCGCGGCCGCCGGTCCGGCGGCGTGCACGGAGCGCGTCGCGACGGGTGCCGGGGTCAGCGTCGGGACGGCCACCCGCACCGCGAGGTCAGTGGTCTGATACTGCCGGGCGGGCGGGGTCGAAGCGAGTGCCGAGTCCGGAGCGGCCGGCATCAGTTCGGAACAGGCAGCAAGTGCTGCGGCGAGGACCGCCAACGTAAGGCGGCCCGAGATGATGGATATACGATACATCACCCTGCACAACGGGGCCGATGTCCGCCGCGCTTTTACCGGCGCCGGGAAATCGGCGCCGGCGCCCGGTCACGGTAGGAAGGGAGCGCGTATCCCGCCCGGACGGGCGGGCATGCGTGGGGTGACGGCTCTGAGGCTGGCCCGCGCCGCCCGGCTACGGGCTGCGAAACACGCGGTCGGGGCCGTGTTGGGCCACGAAGCCCAGCTCCTCCTCGATGCGGCGTACGTCGTAGGCGCTGTCCCACTCGTGGCCGCGACGTTCGAACCAGCTCAGGTCCACCTCATCGCCCCACCACCGGCGCAGCACCTCGGCTACCGGCGCCGCCGCCCAGGCGCGCGGACCGGTAGCGTTGAGAATCCGCAGCCCCGGCTTCAGCGACGCCTCGACCGCGGCGGCGAAGGCCGCCACCGCGTCCCGCAGGGTCATCATGGTGATGCTGCCCAGCGCCCACTCGGTGAGCGGCCCGGGCTGAACCAACGGGCGCGGCGCGGCGTCCGGGCACACCGACGACAGCCGCAGGTTGATGATGTCGAGCCCCGCGTCCTGGCGCTGCACGTAGCGGGTGATCTCCTCCATCAGGTACTTGGACAGACCGTAGCCGTGGCGGTCCAGGCAGGGATGTTCGTCGGGAATCGGCAGCGCCGCGGGCCGGAACGCCTTGCTCTGAAAGCCCACCGCGGCGATCGAGCTGGCGGTCACGATCTTGCGGCAGCCGCGGTGGCGCAGGTAGTGGAGCAGGGTGCGGGTGCCAACCGCATTGACCATGATCGCGGTGTGTTCCGGGGCGCCGCCGGTCACCGCGCCAAGATGCACCGCGCCGTCGAAGCGATGTTCGTCCAGCCGCAGCAGGTCCTCGTACTGCTGGAAGTCGCCGCGCACCGTCGGCACCCCCAGTTCCGGGCGCCCGCGCGCCAGCGCCACCACCTCATGGCGCTGCGCCAGCTCGCGCACCAGCGCCCGCCCAATGAACCCGCTTGCCCCGGTCACCAGAATCTTCATGCGATCTCCTCAGATCAGTGGGTGATGGCGCCGCGGCTGGCGGAGGAGACGAGGCGCGCGTACTTGGCCAGGGCGCCGCGGGTGTAGGGAATCGGACGCTCCGGCAGCGCTGCCAGCCGCCGGCGCAGCTCCTCCGCGGCCAACTCGACGGTAATCGACTTGCGCTCCAGGTCGATGGCGATGATGTCGCCCTCGCGCAGCGCGGCGATCGGGCCGCCGGCCTGCGCTTCGGGAGCGATGTGGCCTACCACGATGCCGTGGCTGCCCCCGGAGAAGCGCCCGTCGGTGATCAACGCCACGTCGGCGATCAGCCCGGCCCCGGCAATCGCCGAGGTAAGGGCCAGCATCTCGCGCATGCCGGGACCGCCGCGCGGCCCCTCGTAGCGGATCACCAGTACGTCGCCCTTGCGCACCTGCCCCTTCAGAATCGCCTGCAGCGCGCCCTCCTCGGCGTCGAACACCCGCGCCGGGCCGCGGTGGCGGCGCACCGTCACCCCGGACGACTTCAGCACCGCGCCTTCCGGCGCCAGGTTGCCCTTGATCACCAGGATGCCGCCGCTCTCCTTCAATGGCTTGTCCACCGGGTACACCACGTCCTGTCCTTCGAGCCGCACCTCGACCCCGGCCAGGTTGTCGGCCAGGGTGCGCCCGGTAACGGTGATGCAATCGCCGTGCAGGAGGCCGGCGTCGAGCAGCATCCGCAGCACCATCGGCACTCCGCCCACCTGATCGAGGTCCTTCATCACGTAGCGGCCGGCAGGCTTCAGGTCGGCCAGCGTCGGGGTGCTGTCGGCGATCGGATTGAAGTCGTCGATGGAGAGGTCCACCTCCGCCTCGTGCGCGATGGCGAGCAGGTGGAGGACGGCGTTGGTGGAGCCGCCGAGCGCCATCACCAGGCGGATGGCATTGAGAAACGCCTCGCGGGTCATGATGTCGCGCGGCTTGAGGCCGCGACGCAGGCAGTCGATCACCGCTTCGCCGGCGGCGCGCAGGTCCTGTTCCTTGCGCGGGTCCACCGCCGGGATCGATGAGTTGCCCGGCAGCGCCATCCCCAGCGCCTCCACCGCGGAGGCCATGGTGTTGGCGGTGTACATGCCGCCGCATGCGCCCTGGCAGGGAATGGCGGCGCGTTCGATGCCGGCGCGCTCCTCCTCGTCGATGCGCCCGGCGCTGAAGGCCCCCACCGCCTCGAACGCCGAGATGATGTCGACGTCGCGGCCGCGGTACACGCCCGGCAGGATGGTGCCGCCGTAGACGAACACGCTGGGGATATTCATCCGCGCCATCGGCATCACCGTGCCGGGGATGGTCTTGTCGCAGCCGCCGATGCCGATGATGGCGTCGAACTGGTGGCCGATGGTGACCAGCTCGATGGTGTCGGCGATGGCGTCGCGGCTCACCAGGGAGGCCTTCATGCCCTCGTGGCCCATCGCCTCGCCGTCGGTCACCACGAAGGTGTTGTAGCGCAGCGGGAAGCCGCCGGCCTGGCGCACGCCGGCCTTGGCCTGCTCGGCGAGGTCGTCCAGGTGCATGTTGCACGGCGTCACTTCGGAGCCGGCGCTGGCGATGCCCACCAGGGCGCGGTCGAAGTCGGCGTCCTCCATGCCGACGGCGCGCAGCATCGCGCGGTTGGGCGTGCGTTCGATGCCGGCGGTCATGTTGCGGCTGCGGCTGTTCAGGGGGGTGCTCACTGGGTGCTCCTGGTGGCAAAGGCGTCAAGGTAGGGGAGCCGCGCCGCGGCCGCGGCGATTCGGTCCCGATTGGCGAGCAGCAGCGTGGTGGAATCCCAGGTGCCGCGCAGCAGGGCGCGCCGCGCCCCCTCCGGCAGCTCCGCGGCGCAGCTCAGCGGCCCGGCGTTGACCTGTCCGGCAGCCAGGTCGACCGTCACCTCGGTGGCGGGCTGCGCCGCCGCCAGCGCCTGCAGGCGTTCCCGGTCGGCGGCGGCGACGCGCACCGCCGGAATCCCCAGCACGGTGCAGTTGCCGGCGAAGATCTCTGCGAACGACTCGCCCACCAGAGCCCGGATGCCGAACCGCTGCAGCGCCTGCGGCGCATGCTCACGGGACGAGCCGCAGCCGAAGTTGCGCCCCACCAGCAGGATCGAGGCGCCGGCAAAGCGGGAGTCGTCGAACGGGTGGGTGCGGCCCGCCTTGCGGTCGGCGGCGCGCTCGTCGATGAACGCCCCTTCGCCCAGGCCGTCGAACGTCACCTGCTTCAGGTAGCGGGCGGGAATGATGCGGTCGGTGTCGATGTCGTTACCCCGCATCGGGATCGCGCGCCCGGTGGTGACCGCGCGCCGGGCCTCGCTCATCGCCCACCTCCCGGCCCGTCCGCAGGCCGGATCGAACGACGGTAAGTAACTTTACTGTATAACATTATACCTCCACGACAGGGGATGAACCAGATTGAACGAAGAACAAGCGCATCAACCAGCCAACAAGGACATCTACTTGGCTGACGTCCGGGTCAAGGAAACGCGCGCTGATGGCGCGGCCAAGCGGCATCCCGGGCTCCCTCTGCCAAGCGAGCCAAGTATGAATGGTCGCCTTGGGCTTCGCTACCGGCCTGAACCGGCGCTCGGCCGCCGGGATGGCGGCCACGCTCCTCTCCACGTGGTCGAACAGCACGCTCTGCGGTGGAATAAGGAATCTGAGGAAGTCCTCCATGATTCCGCCGGTCCGATTGTCCGGCATGATCCATATGCCGGCGCGCGGGAGACGCCTGCCTTCGGCAGCCTCGACAGACTCGAGAATAGTTCCATCGACTGCGGGTTGGTCAGGCACATCCTGGTATCCGGCGGCCTCGAGGGCATCGCGTACTTCACGCCAGCGGGTACTGATTTCGGTGTCGGCGTCCATGACGACGCCGACGACATCGTCTTCCGCGCTCGCTTTGAGTTGCACCGGTACCGCTTCCAGGAGTCGCTCCACATTGCCATGCGGACGTACTTCGTCGAGATTCGGAACGTCACGCTTGCCGCATATGTGCTTCATGACGTGTTCGTCGTTCGGGCCCTCCACCAGGAGAATGTTGCGGGCCAATCAGCGCACCTCGATTCGTTCGCGCGCAGCGATGGCCACTTCCTTGTCCGCGAACACCGTAGGCACGATCTGGTCCCCACTGCGGGCTAGACGCAGCAGGACACCGGTGTCGGGATGCTCCGCCGCGGCTTGCTGAAACGCCTCGATCGCATCCCAACTGTGGGTCGTCGCAAAGACCTGCGTGTCAAGGTTCCGAGCCAAGCGGAATATGATGCGCCAGGCATCCAACTGGACCGTGTGGTGCAGCCCATTCTCGAACTCATCGATCAGCATCAGTCGCCCCCGAGCATTGAGGAGCGCGAGCATCATGGCGAACAGGCGATTCATCCCGTCGCCGAACAGGCGCAGAGGAACGGGGTGGGGGATGCGGCCAGTGCGTACGAACGCGGTCCGCCGGTGGTGCGAACCGTGGCCGCCAACCATGGTGACCCTGGAGACATGAGGATCGATGACGCGCAGCGCGTCCACGACCTCCCGCTCGTTGTCGGACAGCGCGATTCCGTCCCACAGCACTCCCAGCTCGGCGGTGCTTTCGCCGCTATGGGCGCCAATGAAGAAGCAGCCCACCCCGGACGGCCTCCTGCCCTGACGGACGGAAAGTTCTGTACGAAGGGTCTTGATCTCGTGAATACGAATTCCGTCCGGAGTAATGATGACGATCGAGGCTACGCCTTCCGGTTCATCAGGACCATGTTCATTGTATACCAGATTTCCTTTCTCGTCCTGCTTCTGTGAGAACCAGCTCACGCTAATGGCGACTTCTCTTGGATGAATGTCGCCATCCGCTGAAATCACCAACGGTTCCGGCCGCTCCGCCATGTCGGGGAAGCCGTGGAACAGGCCGGAGAATTGAAGACCGCCGCCGGAACCGGCAGGCAGTTCCGCTTCCGGACCGGTGGTGTACTCTTCGCGATCTTTCAGAATGTCCTGCAATTCGTCCAGCGCCGCACCGGTAGCGAGAATGCGGATCCCTTCGAGCAGCGACGACTTCCCGGTGTTGTTCTTCCCGGTAATCAGGTTCACGCGACCGAGTCCCTGCACGCGCAACTTGCGGAACGCGCGAAACCTTTCAAGCGTTACGTTACCGAGCTTGATGGCCATGGAGGAACGCGAAACTCGGTCAGGCGAGCAGGTCGCGGACGTCGGTGATGGCGCCGGTGACGGCCGCGGCGGCCACCATCGCCGGGCTCATCAACAGAGTGCGGCCGGTGGGGGACCCCTGGCGGCCGATGAAGTTGCGGTTGGAGGAGGAGGCGCTCACTTGCTCCCCTACCAGCTTGTCGGGGTTCATCGCCAGGCACATGGAGCAGCCGGCGCCGCGCCACTCGAACCCGGCGGCGGTGAAGATTTCCGGCAACCCCTCCGCCGCGGCCTGCCGCGCGATCTGCTTGGAGCCGGGCACCACCAGCGCCTTGACCCGCTTGTCGACCCGGTTGCCGCGCACCACGCGCGCCGCTTCGCGCAGGTCGGTGAGGCGGCTGTTGGTGCACGAGCCGATGAACGCCACGTCGATCCTGGTGCCGGCGATCGGATCGTTTTCGGTCAGGCCCATGTGGCGGTAGGCCGCGGCGGCCGTGTCCTGCTCGTCCGCGGGCACCGCGCGCAGCCGCGGCAGCCGGTCGGACACCCCCAGCGACTGGCCCGGGTTGATACCCCAGGTCACCACCGGTTCGATCTCGTCCGCGTGCAGCGTCACTTCGTCGTCGAAGCGGGCGTCGGCCGCGGAGGCGATGCCGCGCCAGTACTCCTCGGCGCGGTCCAGCGCCGCGCCGGCCGGGGCGTAGCGGCGCCCGCGCAGATAGTCGGCGGTGGTCCGGTCGGGGTTGACGTAGCCGACCCGCGCGCCGCCCTCGATGCTCATGTTGCAGATCGACATGCGCTCATCCATCGACAGCGCCTCCACGGCGCTGCCGGCGTATTCGTAGGCGTAGCCGATGCCGCCCTTTACCCCCAGGGTGGCGATGATGGAGAGGATGATGTCCTTGGCGTACACGCCCGGCCCAAGCGCGCCGTCGACGCGGATGCGGCGCACCTTGGGCTTGGTCACCGCCAGGGTCTGGGTGGCCAGCACGTCGCGCACCTGCGAAGTGCCGATGCCGAAGGCGATGGTGCCGAAGGCGCCGTGGGTGGAGGTGTGGGAGTCGCCGCAGGCGATGGTCATGCCCGGCTGGGTAAGGCCCAATTCCGGGCCGATGACGTGCACGATTCCCTGATACTCGGAGTCCAGCCCGAAGAAGGTAATGCCGTGGCGGGCGACGTTGCGCTCCAGCGCCTGGTACATCTCCTCGGCGAGCGGATCGCTCAGTGGCCGCGCCTGCCGGTCGGTGGGCACGATGTGGTCCACCGTGGCGAAGGTGCGCTCGGGGTGCAGCACCGGCAGGCCGCGCTCCTCCAGCATCTGGAACGCCTGCGGCGAGGTCACCTCATGCACCAAGTGCAGCCCGATGAAGAGCTGGGTCTCGCCGGTCTCCAGAGTGCCGACGGCGTGCAGGTCCCAGACCTTGTCGAATAACGTAGCGTGCGACATTGATGCCGCAGGGTACCCGCAACGGCGGCTGCGCGGCAACGCACGGCGTTTCGTTGTTAGCTGCATCTCCCGGCCATGAATCGGCGGCGGGTCGCCGACGTCGCGCCGCGCGCCTGGGCCGCGATCTGCGATCTGGTCGGCGGCGCGCCGCGCGTCAAGCAGGGCGCCGACTATTCGTTCGGCGATTCCTTCATCATCAACTTCCATCACGGCGCGGACCAACCGTGGGAGCCGCCCTCGCCGCTGATGGCAGGTTGGCACAAGGATGGCGACTTCTTCCGCCACTTCCTGGACAGCCCCGAACAGGGGCTGCTGACCATCGTGCTCTGGTCGGACATCGCGCCGCGCAGCGGCGGCACGTTCGCCGCCACCGATTCGGTGCGGCCGATCGCGCAGTATCTGGTGCCTGAGGCGCCGCGCCGGCCGGCTGCGGTCCGGCTAGCGGGCCGGCCCGGCAGTCAGCGCCAGCAGCCGCGCGCTGTGGGCGTTCATCTCCTTCCATGCCTGGCGCAGGCTCTGCGGCGCCTCCCAGTGCTCGCGCGTCGCCTGATGGAACTTCTTCAAGCGATAGCAGGGAACGCCGGGGAAGGTGTGATGTTCCGTGTGCCACTCCATGTGCCAGTACAGGAACGAGGTGACCGGGTCGAGCTTCACCGACCGGCAGCTCTTGCGAAAGTCATCGGCCTCCGGTTCGCGGCCCACGTGCATCGTGTCGTGCACCAGGGTGTGGTACCAGCGCCCGCCGTAGAACCGCGGCAGGCTCACCACCACGATCAGGAACCACTCTCCGGCCGCGACCGCCCACACCGCAAACGCCGCGTGGAACAGGAACTGGGTGAGCTGCCGCCAGTATGCCTCGCGGCGCTCGCGCGCACTGGCCTGCTCATATACGTAGCGCGCCCACACGCTGCGCCGCGGGTTGCTCAGGTAGGGCCGGAACAGCGAGTAGAGCTGATCGTACAGCGCCGTTACCAGGGCGCTGACGTCGACCACCTGAACGGCCTGCCGCAGCACCTGCTCGGTGGTCTCGGCGCGCGGATGCACCCGCTCGCCCTCGCTGCGGCGGTGCAGGGTGTAGCGATGGTGATACTTGTGGCTCATGCGGTAGGTCGCGAGATTGCCGGTCCAGTGGACCAACCCGAAGACCCGCCCGAACAGACGGTTGAGCCAGCGGGAGCGGAACATGGTGCGGTGCGAGAGCTCGTGCGTCTGCGGGGAGAAGGCGAACAGGCCGCCGTGCAGGTAGAGCGCCGCCGCCAGCAGCAGCCATTGGCCGTTGCGGTAGCACCAGTAGCAGGCGGCGCCGGACGCGGCCAGAATCGCCAGCACGCCGAGGGAGTGCCAGATGCCCTGCAGATCGCTGCGCCGCATGAAGCGCGCCAGCAGCTCCCGGTCGATCGGCGGCCGCTTCCAGTTGACCCGGATCGGAGCGTAGGGGTAGGAGCTCATGCCACGCTCCACTATAGCAGCACTCCGGGATGCTATCCGGTCCAGCTTGCGGCGGGGCGTTCTCCCTTGGGGGGTCTGGCCGCCAGCCGGGCGCCGGCGGACACGAGCAGAAAGATGGCCACGCACACCAGGGCGACGGCGGCGCCCGAGGCGACGCTGAAATAGTAGGACAGATACAACCCGGCGGCGCCGGAGGCGATGCCGATCGCGGCCGCCGCCAGGACCGTGTGGTGAAAGCGGCGCGTGATCTGCAGCGCGGCCGCGGCCGGCGCTACCATCAGGGTTACCACCAGCGCGATGCCGATGGTCTGCAGCGCCACCACGACCGCCAGGGCGATCAACAGGTACTGCAGACAGGTCAGCAGGGTGCTCCGGAGGCGCAGCGAGGCGGCGAACCCGCGGTCGAAGGTGACCAGCACCAACTCCTTGTACAGCAGCAGAATGACCGCCGTGATCACGGCCGACGCCGCGGCGATGCGAATGAGGTCGGCGCCGGTCACGCTGAGCACGTTGCCGAACAGGAAGTGCAGCAGGTCCACGGCGAAGCCGCGCACGGTGGAGATGATGGCGATGCCAAGCGCGAACATGCCGGCGTACACCACGCCGACCGCGGCGTCCTCGCCGATCCGCGAGCGGTGCACCAGGGCGGCCATTCCGAGCGAGGCGAGGATGGCGGTCGCCGCGGCCCACCAGAACAGGCGGTCGCGGTCGGGGCCGTCCAGCAGGTAGCCGGCGGCGATGCCGGGCACCAGGGAGTGGGCCAGGGCGGTGCCGATGTAGGACATGCCGCGCAGCACGGCGAAGGTGCCCACCAGGGCGCAGACCGCCGCTACCATGGTGACCGCCAGCAGCGCCCGGACGACGAACGGGTAGGCGAACGGAGCGAGCAGCAGCTCGATCATCCCGCGCCGGCGCTCTGCGGCGGGTGAACGGGGTGATCGCAATGGCTGTCGGGCAGGGCGTAACCGCCGCCGGCGTCGATGCGGCGCAGGTTGGCGCCGTAGGCGGCTGCCAGATGGTTCGCCGCCAGCGCCTCGTCCGGCGCGCCGGCCGCGATGAGCCGCCGGTTCAGCAGCAGCACCCGGCCCAGCCATTCGGCCACTCCCAGGTCGTGGGTAGCCACCATGATCGCCACCGAAGCGCCGATGGCGTCGAGGGTGGCGGTGAGCTGCCGTCTGGCTTCGGCGTCGAGGCCGGCGTACGGCTCGTCGAGCAGCATGATCTCCGCCTCCTGCGCCAGCGCGCGGGCGATGAACATGCGCCGCTGCTCGCCGCCGGAGAGCTCCCCGATCGGCCGTCGGCGCAACCTGCCGATGGCGACCCGTTCCATGGCCTCGGCGACGATGGCGCGGTCTCTGCGCCGCGGGTAGCGGAAGTAGCGGACCCGGGCGATGCGGCCCATCGCCACCACGTCCTCGACCGTGACCGGGAAGCGCCAGTTGATGGCCGGCCGCTGCTCGATGTAGGCGATGCACACGTGACGGTCGGGAGCGCTGCCGTAGACCCGCACCGAGCCGGCGGAAGGGCGGAGGGTGCCGGCGATCACGTTGAACAAGGTACTCTTGCCGGCGCCGTTGGGTCCCACCACCGCGGTGCGCTGGCCGGCCGCCAGGCGCAACGAAACCCGTTCCAGGGCGCAACGCCCGCCGTAGTGAGCCCACACGCCGCGGAGCTCCAGCAGGACGCTCCCCGCGGTATGGGCTGCCTCGCGCCCGTAGCTGCCCGTGGCGTGCGCCGGCCTGACCGCAGCCGCCGCAGCTTGACCAGCCGCCGCCCCGCCGGTTAGACCTGCACCCATAAGAATGGTTCTCTCCGGCCCATCATGTCAAAATGATACACTATTGAGAATCAATTATCAATAACGATCAGGGCCGGGCTGACGCCGGCGCGATTCGCGCAACACTTCATCCTCGATCCATTCGGGCAGTTCCCACAGCGGGCCGGTTTCGCCGCGTTTCCAGAAGACGAGGAAGTAGGAGTGGTTCTTTCTGGCGTGTACCTGGCGGACCGTACGGCTGACGCCGGGGCGATTGTTCCTTACGACGACGAACAGGTCTTCGGCGACGAAGCCAAACCGTTCGTAGTCGCGCATGATCTCGACGTGCGTGAAGCGCTGTCGATTCGAGCAAATCTCGTCCTGGCACTTGACGATGAAGACGCCGCGTTCGCGCAGCACGCGGTACGCCTCCCGGCCGGCGTCCCGATACAGATCGAGGACCGCTTCGTGATATTTGCTCGCGGTCCGGTTGCCCGATCCGTTGTTGCGGTAGTGCTCCTCGAACGGCCGCTGGGTCGAATGCGCCGTTCCCCCCGGTGAATGCATGTAGGGCGGGTCGAGGACGACGCAATCGATCTCCCCGTCTCGGTAGGGGAGAGCGCGGCAATCGACGCCTTCCAGGAGATCGGTAGCACGGAGATCGTAGTCTCCCGGCTCCACCTGGCGCCAGAACACCCCCTTGCCGTACGTCACGTCGGCGACGACGCTGCCCGGCCTCACGTACAGGTCCAGGATACGCGGGAACACGCTCTCGTTCCCGTCCGCGTAAGCGCTCAGCACCAGATCGTTCGTGGCGGCGCCGTTGCGCACTACGCGCTTGATCTGGGTTCCGTCGCGGGTGACCATCACTTGACTACCTTACTACGAACACGCGCTCCCGGGCGCATGCGGCATCCTGGACGGGCGCATTTCCAAATTGTGTAGGTAAAGCAACAGGCCGCTTGGCGGCCAATCCCAAGTCCAGCGTCAGATGACGTTTCTCGGCGTTGATTCACCGGTCTACCGCCCTGACGATCCTCGCCGGGGCGGCCGAATCCGGCGCCGGCGTGGCGGTAGCGGTGATGGGCGGCGCACAGCAGCCGGAGATTGTTCGGTTCGGCGGCGCCGCCGCAGGCATACGGCACGACGTGATCGATCTGCAGCAGGTGTTGGGAGCCGCAGCGGCGCCCGCTGGTGCGGTCCACGTAACGGCAGCGGCCCCGGTCGCGCCGCCACACCTCGCGCTTGACCGCCGCCGGGATGGTCGCGCTGCCCGTCTTCGCTGCCGAAGTCCGGGTCCGCGGCGGCGCAGCCGGCTGCTCGCAGGCCGTCGTCATCGACCACCTGCGCGAGATCCAGAAGCGCCGCCTATACCTGCGGCGCGGGTTCTCGCGGCGTTGAGGGCAAGCAGGCGGGCGAGCGGGATCGGTACCAACAATTTGGAAGTGCGCCCTCCCGGACCGGCGCACCGCACCGCCAGGCCGCTTCATTACGCGGACCCGCCGGGCTATCATCCGCTGAGCCGTGAGTGACTTCCGCAGTATCCGGCTGTTCCTGATCCGCCATGCGCAGGCGCGCAACGCCGCCGGCACCAGCTACGACGATGCTTCGCTGTCGGCGCTCGGCCGAGTCCAGGGCGGCGCCGCGGCCGGCGCCATCGCCGCGCGCCGGCCGGACGCGCTGTTCACGAGCCCGGCGCCGCGCGCCCGGCAGACCGCCGAGCTGATCGCGGAAGCCGCCGGCTTGCCGGTAACGGCGGACGAGCGGCTGCGCGAGTTCGTCTTCGGCAGCGTCGCCGACCCCGGCCTCACGCTGGAGCAACTGCGCGCGCGCCGCGACGATCTCCTGGTGTGGCACCCGGACCGGAGGCTGGCCGCCGACGGCGAGACCCTGCGCGAGTTCGCGCTCCGCATCGCCGCCGCGCTCGACGGGATCGTCGCCCGCCACGTCGCCGAGAGCGTGGCCGTGGTCGCCCACGCCGGAACCATCGACGGCGCGATCAACTGGGCGATGGGGCGCGGCCCCGGGGTGCCGTGGATGCACGACTTCCCGATCTCCAATGCCAGCATCACCGAGCTGATCCACTGGCCGCGCGGGCGCGTCGCCGGCGGCGCGCCGCGCTACACCGAATTCGTGAGCGTCGGATCGCTGGCCCACCTGCCGCCCGCGGTTCGCAGCGACAACTGAAGACGCGGAAACGCACTTTGACCGGCACTTGCCGGCCGGGTAGGGTTCGCGCCAAGCAATAATGTCGCCTCCATCCGCTTCCGATTCCCCGCTCCCGCGCGCGCGCCGCGTGGACGTGATCCCGGTCGAGCAGCAGGGCAGACAGGGGTTCTACTTGCGCGATCCATTGGCGTTCGCATCGCAGCCGGTGATGCTCGGCGCCGCGGGATTGCTCGTACTGTCGCATCTCGATGGCCGGCACTCGATCGATCAGGTGCGCGCGGTGCTGCGGCAGCGGCTGCCGGGCAGTGACGTCAGCGCCGCGCAGATCCGCGGCCTGCTGAACACGTTGAGCAAAGGCTGCTACCTGGACGACCAGGTGGCTGCGGCGCGCATCGCCGAGGTATGCGCGGAGTTCGAACGCGCCGCGGTGCGCCCGGCCTGGCACGCGGGAACCGCCTACCCGCGCGACCCGCGCGAGCTCGCCGCGCTGCTCGACCGTTTCTTCGCGGCCGCCGCCGCGGCGCCGGGCGCGGCCGGAGAAACGCCGCGCGACCCGGCGTCCCGGCTGGCGGCCGTGATGTGTCCGCACGTCGACCTGCGGGCCGGCGGCGAAATCTATCCACCCGCCTTCACGGCCCTGGCCGAGGCGGCCCGGAATGGGCCGCCCTTCGATCTCTACGTCATCCTCGGAGTGGCCCACAACGGCGGCACCGAACCGGGGCGGAGCTTCGCCATCGCCGCCGACAAGCACTACGCGACGCCGTTCGGGCAGGTGCCCACCAATTGCCGCGTAATCGAGGAATGGTCGCGCCGCGCCGGGCGCGACCTCACCGACCGGCAGTGGCAGCACCGCACCGAGCACTCGGTCGAGTTCCCGCTGCTGTTTCTCCAGTACATCCAGGCCCAGGCCGAGCTGCCGCCGTACGAGGTGGTGCCGGTCCTGTTGGGCAGCGTGGACTCCTACCTGCACGCCGGCAGCGACCCGCTGCAGGCCCCGGAGGTCGCCGCCGAGCTGGCCGCGCTGCGGGCCGCGGTGGCGGCCAGCGGCAAGCGCGCGCTCTACCTGCTCAGCGTGGACCTGGCTCACGTCGGCCCGAAGTTCGGGCACCCGGAGCGGGTGGACGACGACGCCGCGGCGGCGTGCGAACGGGCGGACCGCCGCTTGCTGAGCTTCGCGGAACGATTCGATGCGGCCGGCTTCACCGGCGCCCTGCACGCCGACCGCAACGGCCGCAACGTGGACGCCGTCTCCGGGCTATACTCCCTCTACCCGCTGCTGGCCGGCGGCGACTGCCGCGGCGCGCTGCTCCGCTACGGCCAGAACCGGCAGCCGGACACCGGTTCGCTGGTCAGCTACGCCAGCATGGCCTTCTATCACACTGCGCCGGGGAGGCAGCTCACGTGAACGAGATTCAGCGGTACGAATTCGACCGGCAGGGGTTTCTGGTCATCCGGAACCTGCTGGCGCCGGCGCAGGCGGCAGCTCTCGCGGCGGCGGTCGACGCGCTGGAGGAGCATGCGGTGGCGCGGCTCGACGCCCCGCCGCGCAAGCGCAGCCCGTGGGGCCGGGAGTACCATCGCGATCTCGACCTGGGGTATCACGTCCAGGGCTCCCGCGAGGAGGGGGACACGGTGATCGTCGAGGACTTCTGGAACGCCGACCCCGCCTTCGACCTGCTCATCGGACATCAGCCGACCATGGCCTGCGTGCGCGCGGTGATTCAGGGACGCCCCACGATCAACAACTCGGAGCTCCGCATCCGCTACCGCGGCAACCAGAGCACCAACCACGGCGGCACGCGCGCGGCGAACGGCAAGTACCGCTACCACGTCAACCGGCACGGCATCGACTGCATGATGGTGCGCATGGTCTATTTCATCCATGACGTCAGCAACGAACAGGGGGCGTTCTGCGTCGTTCCGGGGACTCACAAGAGCAACTTCGACTGCCCCTACGACAATGACCCCGACCTGGAGCCCGGGGTAGTCGGCCTCGAGGTCAAGGCCGGAGACGCGGTCTTCTTCACCGAGGCGCTGCGCCACGGCGGGCTGACCAACCGCTCCGCGCAGGTACGCAAGACGCTGCACGTCGGGTACGGCCCGCACTTCATGCAGTCGCAGAACATCGCGACCATGGATGAGGCGCCCTATCTCACCGCGGCCACGCGGGCGCGGCTGACGGCGGAGCAGCTCGACCTGTTCCGGGCCTACCCCGCGGGCTGAGCCGGCGCCGGACGGCGCGGGCGGGTTGCGCGGCCTGCGGTTGCGCGGCCACCGCCGCGGCGGCCAGCCGGGGGGACGCCCGGCGGCGCGCCGGTCAGCGCGCCAACCAGGCCGTGAAGCGTTCCTGCATTTCGTCGCCGTGGTCGCTCCACCACTCCCAGTCGCTGTGCAGCGCGCGGCGCATGTTGGCGGGCGCGGTCGGCATGTGCGGCGCCATCTCCACGCCGGTTTCCAGGTGAGTGGAGATCAGCGCCGTGCCGGACCGGCGCACCGGACTGTAGGAGATGTAGCGGCCCACCGCGGCCATCGATTCGGGGCGCGCGGCGAAGGCGATGAAGCGGCGCGCCAGGTCCAGGTTGGGGGTGCCGGCGACGATCACCAGTTGGGTGTTGTCGAACACCTGCCCGTCCCACACGATCTCGAACGGCTGATCCTCGAGCACCTGGGCGTTGAAGATGCGCCCGTTGTAGGCGGTGCTCATCACCACTTCGCCATCGGCCAGCATCTGAGGCGGCTGGGCGCCCGCTTGCCACCACACGATCTGATCCTTGATCGTGTCCAGCTTGCGGAACGCGCGGTCCACGCCGGCCGGCGTGCTGAGCGTCGCGTACACCTGATCCAGCGGCACGCCGTCGGCCAGCAGGGCGAACTCCAGGTTGTCCTCCGGCGTGCGCCGCATCCCGCGGCGGCCCGGGAACCGCTCCAGGTCGAAGAAGTCATCGATCGTCGCCGGTAACCGGTCGGGGAAGCGCTGCGGGTCGTAGGCGTACACGGTGGCGAAGAAGATCGTGCCCATGCCGCAGTCGGTCAGGGTGTCGGGAAAGAAGTCGTCCACCGCCGAGGTACCGTCCGCTCCCGGCGGCAGGTCCTCGACCGCGATGAATTCCAGCAGCCCCTCGTCGCAGCCGCGCACCGCGTCCGCCAGGTTCAGGTCGACGACGTCCCAGTGCACGTTGCCGGTCTCCACCTGGGCGCGGATCTGGGCCAGGCCGCCGTTGTAGTCCTCCAACCGCACCTCGATCCCGGTCTCGGCGGTGAACGGCTCATGATACGCCCTCTGGCTGGCGCGGGCGTAGGAGCCGCCGAACGAAACTACCGTCAGCGGCCCGTCGGCCGCCGCCGGCAGGCTTCCGCACAACGCGGCCAGCAGCGCCGCCGCGGCAATGCCGCGCCAAGCGCGCGGCCGGGTAATTCCCATGGGCCCCGATCATAGGGGCAGGCCGGCCCGCCGATCAAGGCCGATTGAAAAAGGCCGGGTTGGGGTTGACATTGTTATCTGGACGGTAACTCTTGCGCATGGGATATGCGATCGAATACTCAGCGACGGCGATGAACCGGCTTCGCAGGCTGGACGCCAAGACTATCGGCCGCATCATGGCGAAGGTCACCATCGTAGGCGACGACCCCAGAGCACAGAATCCGAACGTCAAGCCCCTTACCGGCGTGGACGGCTATCGGCTGCGCGTCGGCGGCTGGCGGGTGATATTCGATCTGGATCACCGGGCGCGGCGGCTCATCGTCCGCGAGATTCGCGAACGTGGCGGCGCATACAGGAGGCAACGATGAAGCTGGTGCAATTCGAAATTCAGGGCCGGCCGTGGGCTCTGCTGCCAATAGAGGACTACGACGAGCTTCGCGACCAGATCGAGGATGCGGCGGACGCGGAAGCGTTGCGCAAAGCTCAAGCCCGCGACGAAGAAACGTTCCCTGCGGCGTTCGTCGAGCGCCTGCTGCTTTCCGGCGAAAACCGGGTCCGCGTCTGGCGCGAGTATCGAGGGATGAGCGCCGCGCAGCTTGCCCGCCGCGCCAATATCCCCAACGCCCAGCTCTCGGCACTCGAGAACGGTAGTTCCGAAGGATCGGTGCAGACCCTCCGCCGCGTTGCCGACGCGCTAGGTACGACGATTGACAGCCTGGTCGAAGGGACTTCCGAGTCGTCTGGCTGACCGGCGTCGGCCGACCGTTTGCCGCGCGTCGGGTCAGCCCTTGCCCTTCCAGGGGATCAGCCAGGATTCGAGGGTGCGCATCAGCATCTCGATGGCGAAGCCGATGGCGCCGATGAGGATGATGCCGATCACCACCACTTCGGTCTGCAGGAAGTTCTTCGCGATCATCATCATGGAGCCGACGCCCTGGTCGGCGGCCACCAGCTCCGCGGCGACCAGCGTCCCCCAGCACACTCCCATCGAGGTGCGCAGGCCGGTGAACAGTTCCGGCAGCGCGTTGGGCAGGATGACGTAGCGCAGCACCTGCGCCTTGGACGCGCCCAGGGAGTACGCGGCGTGCACCTTGGAGATGCGCACCGAGCCGACGCCGGCGCGCGCCGCGATCAGCATGATGAACAGCGCCGCCAGGAACAGCAGGAAGGTCTTGGCCGCCTCGTCGATCCCCAGCCAGAGGATCACCAGCGGGATCAGCGCCAGCGGCGGGATCGGGCGCACGAACTCCACGATCGGGTCCAGGATGCCGCGCGCCGCCGAGTTCAGGCCCATGGCGAAGCCGAGCGGAATGCCCAGCAGCGCGCCGAACAGCACGCCCAGCAGCACCCGCCTGACCGAGGTCCAGACGTGCGTCCACAGCGACACGTTGCGGTAGCCGTCCGTCACCAGGCTGACGAACCGGTCGATCACGCCCGGCTTGGCGCGGTCGGGGTCCTCCCACGGGAACAGGCGGCCGTGCAGCGCCGGCCAGAACAGCGGGTCGAGGTACGCCGCGGCCGTGGCCGCCGCCCAGGCCGCCAGCAGCGCGAGCACGGTCACGATCGACCACAGCCGCCCGGAGTTCACCGCCGAGGCGTCGCCGAACCGCACGGTCTTCTGCCGGGTCAGCGGGTTGTCGGCGACTCCCAGCCACGCGGCCAGCCGCCGAGGCTGCCGGCGGTTCTTCATAGCTCCCCCTTCAGGCCGGCGTGCGCGCCGCCCATGATCTCCTCCTCCATCTCCCAGATCATGGACAGTATCTCCTCGCGCGCGGCGACGAAGTCCGGCTGCGCCTTGATCTCGCGCGCGTTGCCCGCAACCCCCTGCGCCGCGAACGGCAGGCGGTACTCCTGGTGGATGCGGCCCGGACGGGGCGCCATCACCACCACCCGTTCGCCCAGGAACAGGGCTTCCTCCACCGAGTGGGTGATCAGCATGATCGTCTTGCCGGTCTCCCGCCACAGGCGCAGCACCAGCCCCTGCATCTTCTCCCGCGTCAGCGCATCCAGCGCGCCGAGCGGTTCATCCATCAGGATCACGTCCGGGTCGTTCGCCAGGCAGCGCGCCAGCGCCACCCGCTGTTGCATGCCGCCGGAGAGCTGGTAGACCGGCTTGCCGGCGAACTCCCGCAGCGCCATCGAGTCGAGCAGGCGCCCGACCTGCGCCTCGGTTGCGGCGCGTCCCGCGCCGGCCATGCGCGGCCCGAAGCCGACGTTCTGCGCCACGCTCATCCACTCGAACAGCGCGCCCTGCTGGAATACCATGCCGCGTTCCCGGTGCGGCCCGGTGATCGGGTTGCCGTTGAGCAGCGCCTGCCCCGCGGTGGGCGCCAGGAACCCGGCGATGATGTTCAGCAGGGTAGTCTTGCCGCACCCGGAGGGGCCGAGCACCGCCAGCAGCTCGCTCGGCGCCAGGTGCAGGGAGATGTCCCGGAGCGCCTCCACCCGGCCGCCGCCCGGCAGGGTGAAGACCATCGACACGCGGTCGAGGAGGAGGCCGCGCGCGCGGTTCACAGGAAGCTGGGATCTACCGCGAAGTCGTAGCTCTTGAGCGCCCGCTCCAGTTGCCCCTGCTCGGCGAAGAACTCCGCCACGTCCCGGATGTAGGCCTGCACCGCGCCGCCCATCCAGGCCGCGGACTTCTGCTCCTCCGCGGTGGGGAAGGTGGCGTCGGCCAGGAACGCCTGCGCCGCGGCCAGCTCCATGCCGGCGGCGCGGGCGATGATCCGTTCGAGCTCCTCCCGATCCTGCGCCGCGGCGTAGGCGGCGTTCGCCTGCTCGGTGACCTCCATGAACGCGCGCACCAGGTCCGGATGCCGTTCGGCGAAGCGCTCGGTCACCGACACCACGTCGAACACGTAGACGCCGATCGCCTCCTGCTCGGCGGCGGTCATCAGCACCGAGCCGTATTCCTTCATCCGCTGCACCGGCCCGCCGAAGCCGCACGCCATGGTGACGTCGCCGCGCGCCAGGGCGACGGCGCCGTCGGCGCTGTTCATCTGCACCAGGTTGACCCGGGCGGCGTCGACGCCGAGGTGATCGAGCATGCGCAGCAGCTTGTAGTGGGTGACGTTGCCGATCGGCGTGGCGACCCGCTTGCCTTCCAGCTCGCGGGCGTTGGCCTGGGTGATGCCGGCGCCGTCGCGCACCACGCAGTTGTCGGACTCGCCGTAGGTCGAGGTCACCCCGACCAGCTTGAGCGGCAGGCCGTTGGAGACCGCCACCACCCAGGGCACCAGCCCCTGCGAGTAGGCGATGTCGACGTCGCCGGAGGCCATCGCCAGGCTCATCTCGTTGCCGTTGCCGAACGCGCGCCACTCGACCTCGACGCCGAGCGCCGCGTCATAGGTCTTCTGCGCCTGCGCGACCAGGTTGGGGGTCGGCCATTCCAGAAAGTAGGCCACCGTGACCCTGTCCTGCGCCGCCAGCGGCGCCGCCGCCAGCCCAGCCAGGGCGATGGCGAGCGCCATTACTGTTATCCGATTCACGTGAAGAGTCCTCCTGCCGGCCCGGAGAGGCCGCTCACCAAGTGTCCCGCAGCCGCCCTATCCTGTCCAGCGGCGATCATCGGCGGCGGGTCAAGCCCCCTCCCTGGAGAGGGCGCATTTCCAAATTGTAGGTAACGCAACAGGCCGCTTGGCGGCCAAGCCCAAGTCCAGCGTAAGATGACGTTTCTCGGCGTTGATTCACCGGTCTACGCCTTCGGCAGCGGGGCTGAACGGAACCGGCGCCTGACGATCCTCGCCAGGGCGGCCGAATCCGGCGCCGGCGTGGCGGTAGCGGTGATGGGCGGCGCACAGCAGCCGGAGATTGTTCGGCTCGGCGGCGCCGCGGCGGCACTCATCGTCGATCACCGCCTTGAGTTCCCAGCGCCCGCCGCCCAGGGGCCGCACCCGATCCGCCGGCGCCGCCAGTTCCGGGTCCACCTCGGCCAGCAACTGCATCACCTCCCGGCTGCTCTTGCCGGACGCCTGCTCCACCAGCTCCCGCCGCGCCTCCGAGTCCAGCACCGGCACCGGCTCCGGCACCGGCTTCCGCTCCGCCGGCCGCGGCGGCCCCGAGCCGTTCTGCGACTGAGCGGCAGCCCCGAACCCGGCCCCGCCCGGCGTGCTACGCGCCGCCCGCTCCTTCCTGCGCTCCTGCCGGTCGAAGGCATGCTGCAACTGCGCGGCCGCGTTCAGCGTCATCGTGCCATTCTGCAGGCGCTCGCGCACGCCCTCGACGTCCGCGCAGAGGCGCATCGCCTTGATGCGCCGCCACGCTGCGGCGTCGCTGTAACCCAGCTCGCGCACCGCGTAATCGAACAGGCTCGAAAAGCCAAGGCGCAGATACAGGCGGCGCTTATGAATCTCGCGCAGGTGGTCGATGACGACCACTTCGAGATGGTGTTCGGTGTATTCATGGAACGTGGCGCCGCTCCCGTCCCAAGCTGCCATGGCCGGCGGGCGGCGGTCCTTCATCGCCCTTGTGCAGGACCGCGATCCGTCGCGGCTCGGTGGAATCCGGTCGAGTAATCCTATCGTCCCGCAGCCGCCTCGACGTACTCTTTCACCAGCAAGAGATTCTCCATCGACCCTTCAAGCAGGAGCGTCATCGGGTTCTGCCCGTCTAATGCATCATGCGGCTCTCGCAGCCACTCATTCTCGACTTCTTCGTCTCGAAACAGCGCCGAAAGGGTCTTTCGGATGCGAAACAGATATGCGATCCGATCTTTGATGTCACGGCCGCGCAGCGTAACACGTCCGCTCAGCAAATCGTCCGCATAGGAACTATCGGATTCCTCCAGACCGAGCAACGGATTTGCATCTGTTTGACTGAGACGCCACGTGTGCAGAAGTATTCTCACGAACACTATGGGACCGGTCAATCTTGGGTGTTCCATATCGCACTGCCCGTCCTTGGGGAACCGCCTACCAGATAAGTGAAACGGGATAGTGGGAGAAGGCCGAATCGTGGCTCACGATAGGGAGGTCCTCAACGAGCGCCTGGGCGATGAGCAACCGATCGAACGGGTCACGATGGTGCGTAGGCAGACCGGTAACCTCGCTGGCATGACGGTACGAGATATCCAATTGCTGAAAGCCGTACTCCGTAATCACATCTGCGAATTCCGGGTAGAGGGGACGCGAAATTACAAGCTTTCTCAGCCCTATCTTGATGGCCATCTCCCAGACGGAAGCAATGCTGTACATCGGTGTGTTGTCGTTATTCTCGATGGCTGCCTTGGCACGAGACGAAAGTTTCGCCGAGCCTTCGACGAACCATAGCAACGTACACGTATCGAGCAGAATCGTCACTACTGATAGTCGGAGAAATCGTCCAGCGGTGCATCGAAATCCGGTGCAATGTAGGTAAACGTGCCCTTAGCGAAACCGGCCCGGCGAGCACGGGTCGGCGCGATAGGTTGGAAATGTTTCACTCTGAGATTGCCATCCAGATGTGTGTCGCCCACGGTCGGGGCGACCGCTATCGCGGCCCTCCGCTGCTCTTCCCCGTCCAGTTCAGGTAGGTCCGAAAAGAACCGAGAAAAGTCGTCAGGGTCGAAGGGATCGACGGTCATCAGAGCTGCGAAGGAGGCCAGACTTCGGCGGCGGTCTTCAGTGTTATCAATGCGTCGAATGGCTGAACGGATAAGCCTGGAGGCCGTCAATACTTGTCGCCCTTGATCCTCGAGATTGCAGTCCTTCTCGTATTTGGATATGTCGCTTGACGGAACGTCAAACGTCCCGTGGCTCTCGACAAGAGCGGCGAGCTTGTCGACCGAACTCCTGGGGAGAGACAGGAACAGCGCGGCGTCTCTGCGAAATGAGGAATTGCCGACGACGCGGCCCAGCGCTTCGGTCAACCGTTCAGCCATTGTTCGGTCCTCCGCCGACAACATACCATACCTGCCCGAAGCCGTCACAGGCGGACTGCGGCGCCGGAGCGGGCGGCCTCCTGGGCGGCGAGGGCGAAGCGCAGAATCTCGCGCGCGTCGCGGCCTGACAGGCGCGGCTGCGCGCCCTGCCGGAGCGCCTCGATGCCGTGCCGCGCCGCGTGCACGAAGCTGGTCTCCCAGCCGGTCTCCAGCGCGCGGTAGTCGGTGGTCACGCCGCCGCGGTGGAGCTGCAGCGGGACTACCCGGCCCAGTTGCCCGTGGCCGCGGTTGATCCAGATCACGCCCTTGGTGCCGGTGATCTCGACGCGGTCGTCCTGGGCGTAGTGATCGGTGTCGACCGTCAGCTCCGGCGAGAACACGACCTCCAGGCTGCCGACCCGCTGGCCGGGAAAGCGGAACGACACCAGCGCCGGCGCGTCGAGGGCGTAGCCCTGCGTCTCGGTGCTGCCGATCCAGGCGTGCACCTCCTCGGCTTGGCCCATGAAGTGCCAGGCGAGGGCGAACTTGTGATGGCCGTCATCGAACACCAGCGGGCCGCCGCCGGCGCGGGCGGGGTCCAGCCGCCAGGCCAGCGCCGCGCCCGGCACCGTCCACCCCGACTCGGCGCGCCCGACGTGGCTCTTGAGCCGGATGGCGAGCGGCTCGCCGATCGCGCCCGCGTCCACCAGTTCCTTGGCGGCAGCCACCGGCGGGTAGAAGATGAAGTTCTCGTATACCCGGAACGGCACGCCGGCCTGCTCCGCGGCGTCGATCACCCGGTCGGCGTCGGCCAGCGTCAGCGCGATCGGCTTCTGCAGGAACACCGCCTTGCCGGCCGCGAACGCGGCCAGGGCGGCCTCGGCGTGCAGGTGGTGCGGCAGCAGGATTTCGACCAGATCGACCGCCTCCAGCGCCAGCAGTTCGCGGTAATCGGCGCAGATCGCCGGGCGGTCGAGCTTCCAGGCCGCGGCCCGCGCCGCGGCCAGCGCCGGGTCGCTGTCGCACAGCGCGACGATTTCGGTGCGCGGGTTGCGCAGGTACTCGAGCGCGTGCAGGTCGGAGATGCGGCCGGTGCCGATGAAGCCAACTCGAATGGTGTCCAACTGCGGGCCTCCGCGGCGCAGGTCGGGCGCCGCTCGCCGGCGAGTCTATCACGGCGGGCGGCGCAGTCCCGGGCCGGACGACTGCGGGCATTGCGGGCGGGCGACTGCGCATTGACAGGAACCGGCAATCCGCCCATAACGTTGCGGCAGGAGGTAGCACGATGCATTACATCGGGAAGCTGAGCCGGCCGGCGCTCACGGCGCTCGCAGCCGGACTCGCGTTGTTCCTCATCGCCGCCGCCGGATGGGCCGAGGGGATCGAGGAGTCGCAGGAGGTGACAATCACCCACTACTTCGGCGGTGACCTCGGGCGTGAAGGCCTGGAGGAGATCTTCGGCGCCTTCAACGAGCAGACCGGGGTCACGGTGGTCGACAGTCCGATCGGTCACGAGGACTTCAAGACCGGCATCCTGGTACGCGCCGCGGGCGGCAACCTGCCCGACGTGTTCAGCTACTGGGCCGGGGCGCGCACCCAGTTCGTGGTCGACGCCGGCAACCTCGCCGCCATCGATGAGATGTGGGCCGCGCACGGCCTCGACGCGGCGGTGGCCAAGTCGGTGGCGGACGGCGCCACCATGTACAACGGCAGCCGCTACCTGGTGCCGTTCGGCTATCACTACGCCGGCATGTTCTACAACGCCAAGGTGATGGCGGAGGCCGGGATAACCGAGTTCCCCACCGACTGGGACGGGTTCCTCGCGCTGTGCGAGAACCTGAAGTCGCAGGGCATCACCCCGATCGCGCTCGGCTCCATGAATCGCTGGCCGGCGCAGTTCTGGTTCGACTACCTGCTGCTGCGTACCGCCGGCCCCGAGTACCGCGCCAGCCTGATGGCCGGCGACGCCTCCTACACCGACGCCGAGGTGCGGCGGGTGATGCAGCTCTGGAAGGATCTCGTGGACGCCGGCTACTTCGCCGCCAACGCCAACGCCGACGACTGGACCGACGCCTCCGACAAGGTGACGCGCGGCGACGCGGCGATGACGCTGATGGGCACCTGGATCACCGGCTATTGGAACGGCAACGGCTTGATGGCCGGCGACGACTACGACTTCTTCGAATTCCCGATGATCGACGCCGGGGTCCCGAACGCCGTGGTCGGGCCGGTGGACGGCTGGCTGATCTCCGCCAACTCCGAGAATCGCGGCAATGCCGAAGCCCTGGTGGCGTTTCTGGCCAGCGACCCCGCCTCGCAGGCGAAGTGGGCGCAGATCCAGGGCGCGCTGTCGCCCAACGTCAACGTGGACGAGAGCACCTACACCTCGGTGATGCTGCGCGCGCTGGCCGCGGTGGGCAACGCCGACACCTTCGCGTTCAACTACGACCTGGCCACCACCCCGCCGGCAGCCGAGTTCGGCCTGGACCTGTTCGCCCGGTTCATGGACGACCCGGCCGGATATCCGGAGCACCTCGCCGACACCGAAGCGGGCGTCAGGGGCGTGTTCGACAGCCAGTAGGTTCACGGGGAGGGCCGGGGGCGCGTCACCGCGCGTCGACCGCCGGTCCTCCTCCGGCTGGCCGGACGATGAAACGACAGGAGATCTTCTGGCGGAGCGCGCTGCTGTTCCTGCCGGTGTCGGTGTTCGTCGTCTTCGTCGTCTGGCCGCTGCTCAACACCTTCTACTACAGCTTTACCGACTGGAACGGCTTCAACCCCGAGTTCCGCTTCGTGGGGCTGCGCAACTTCGCCGGCGTGGTGACCGACCGCCTGTTCACCAACGCCATTCTCAACACCTTGAGCTGGACGCTGCTGGCGATCGTCCTGCCCACGCTGGGCGGTTTGACCCTGGCGTTGATGCTCGACGCGCGCGTGCCCGGCGGCAACGCGTTCAAGTCGATCTTCTATCTGCCGATCTGCCTGGCCGCGGTGGTGGTCGGGCAGATCTGGATCTGGATCTATCAACCCGATTGGGGGCTCCTCAACGCGGCCATCGCCGCCGCCTTCGGCGAACCGCCCGCCTTCGCCTGGCTGGCGGAGCCGCAGACCGCGCTCTATTCCGTCATCGTCGCCTGGTCATGGCAACAGATGGGCCTGGCGATGGTGATCTTTCTCGCCGGCCTGACCTCGATTCCGCCCGACCTGCTGGAGGCCGCGGAGATCGAAGGGGCGAACCGCGGCCAGCGCATCCGCCGCGTGGTGCTGGGGCTGCTGCGGCCGGCGACGGTGGTGGCGGTGGCGTTGTCGGTGATCAACTCCCTGAAGGCGTTCGACATCCTGTTCATCATGACCGGCGGGGGGCCGTTCCACTCCTCCGACACGCTGGCCATGTACATGTACAGCGAGTCGTTCAAGAAGTACCGCATGGGCTACGGCAGCTCCATTTCGGTCATTCTCTTCCTCATGACGCTGAGCGTGATCGCGGTCTACTTCCGCCAGCTCAAGAAGCTGGACGAGCTGTATGACTGAGGTTGCCGCAGCCTCGGCGCGGCCCCGCTTGCGCGGCGGCAGCATCGCATTGTTCGCGGCGCTGGCGGCGTTGGCGGCGCTGTTTCTCACCCCTACCGCGGGCGTGGTGCTGAGCGCGTTGAAGAGCACCCGCGACATCGCGTTCGGCACCTTGTGGGCCTTTCCCCGGACGCTCGATCTGTCCAACTTTGCGGTGGCGCTGGGCCATCCGTCGGTCGGCCGCTACTTCATCAACACCTTTCTGGTCACGGCGCCGGCCACGCTGGGGTCGATCACGCTGGGCATTCTGGGCGGCTACGTATTCGCCAAACTGCCGTTCCGCGGCAGCGAGCTGCTGTTCCTGGTGATCGTGTCGGGCATGTTCTTTCCGCCGCAGATCGTCCTGGTTCCGCTGTTTCGCCTGTTCAACCGGCTCGGCCTGCTCGACACGCTGTGGCCGATGATCATCGTGCACATTGCGCTGGGCATCCCGATCTGCACCCTGCTGCTGCGCAACTTCTTCGCCACCGTTCCCAACGCATTGCGCGAGGCGGCAATCGTCGAAGGCGCCGGGGAGGGGCAGGTGCTGGCCCGGGTGGCGCTGCCGCTCAGTCTGCCGGCGCTGGCGGTGCTGGCGACCCTGCAGTTCACCTGGATCTGGAACGACTTCCTGTGGCCGCTGATCTTCGTCAACAGCGACGCCAAGCGCACCATCATGCTGGGGATCGTGTCGCTGCGCGGCCAGTACACGGTCGCGTGGGGAGTGCAGGGCGCGCTGTCGCTGCTGGCCAGCCTGCCGACGCTGCTGGTGTTCCTCTTCTTTCAGCGCTTCTTCATCAAGGGGATGGCGATGGGGGCCATCAAGGGGTAGCGGGGGAGCGGTTCGAGCGCCGCTGAAGTTGCCGGGCGGCGCTCGAACCGATAGGATCGGCGACAAATGACCACCGTTCCCGACTACCCGCGCATTCCCTACGGCGAGGCCGACTTCATGCGCATCCGCCGTCACGGCTGGCTGTACGTCGACAAGACCCGCTTCCTGCGGCGCCTGGAGCAGGAGCGCTACGTCTTCCTGAGCCGCCCGCGCGGCTTCGGCAAGTCGCTGTGGGTGTCCCTGCTGGAGAGCTACTACGACCGCTACTGGGGCCACGAGTTCGACGCCGCGTTCGCCGGCACCGACATCGGGCGCAGCCCGACCGAAGAACGCAGCCGCTACGTCACGCTGCGCTTCGACTTCTCTTTGGTGGAGGGCAAGCTCGAAACCCCGGATCGGGAGTTCGAGAGCTACTGCCACGTCGAACTCCGGGGGACGTTGCGGCGGCATCCTGACCTGTTTCCCGCAGACGCGGCGCAACGCATCCTCGCGCCGCCGTCCATCGCCGAGAAGCTTACCGTGCTGTTCCGGTACGCCGGCGATCACGGCATCCCGCTGTACGTGCTGATCGACGAGTACGACAACTTCGCCAACGCCGCGCTGGCCTGCCGCGGCGCGGAAGCGTACAGCTCCTTCATCGACGGCGGCTTCTACCGCAACTTCTTCACTACCCTCAAGGGCGGCGCGGGCCACAGCGGCGGCGGTCTGGAGCGGCTGTTCATCACCGGCGTGTCGCCGGTCACCCTGGACGACGGCATCAGCGGCTTCAACATCGGCAGGAACATCAGCCTGCAACCGGACTTCAACGAGATGGTCGGCTTCACCGCGGCGGAAGTGCGGCATCTGGTCGAGAGGTACCGCGACCTGGGCGTCTTCAACCAGGACGCCGATACCGCGCTGGGCATCATGGGCGAGTGGTACGGCGGCTACCGCTTCGCCGAAGAGGCCACCGCCGACCTCCACAACTCCACCATGGTGCTCCATTACCTGAAAGAATCGATTCCCAACCGGCCCGTGCCGGACGACCTGATCGACGCCAACGTGCGCATCGACTACGGCAAGCTGCGCCACCTGCTGGTGGTCGGCCGGCAGTTGAACGGCAACTTCGATCTGCTGCGGGAAGTCATCGGCGAGGAGCAGGTCGACACCCGCATCCGGCCCGGCTTCCCGCCGGAGCGGCTTGCCGAGCCGGAGAACTTTCTCTCGCTGCTGCACTTCTTCGGCCTGCTGAGCATCCGCGGCGCGCCGTACGGCATGCCTCGGCTGGCGATCCCCAACCAGACCGTGAAGCGGCTCATGTACGGCTTGCTGCGCGAGTGACCGACTACTACGAGTTCCGCTCCGAGGCGGAGCTGGGCAAGGGGCACGCCGACGTCGCGTTGGAACCGCTGGTGGCCGCCTTCCCGCACCTGCGCTACGGGTACCTGATCGAGCTCAAGTACCGCCGGCGGTCGGAGGCGATGGATCAAGCGGCGGTGGCGGCCGCGGCCGAGCAGGCGCACGCGCAGTTGGCGCGCTATCTGGGGGACGAACGGCTGGCGCGGCAGTACCCGGGCGTGCGCTTCATCGGGCTGGCGCTGGTCTTCCACGGCTGGGAAATGGTCTTCTGCGACGCCGTGAACGAGTGATCTTCTCGTGCGCGTGGTGCTGCAACAGGTCGATCTGGACACCTGCCTGACCGCGCTCCTGCTTGGCGCCGGCGCGGCTGCCGAGGTAACGGTGGCCCGCGACGGCGCGGCCCCGGCGGAACTGGCCGATCCGGCGGTGACGTGCATCGAGGCCGGCGGCTCGGGGCAGACGGAGCTCAACAACTTCGACCACCACGACGCCGCGGGTTCGTGGCCTCCCGCCTGCGTGCAGGCATCGCGCGCCGTCGGCGCGGCCGGCTCACCGGCGCTGGAGCGGCTCGTCGCCTACGTCGCCGAGGTGGACCTGGGCCGCGCCTCGGTCAGGGACTGGGAGATCGACGCGGACGGGAGCCTGTCGTTGGCGAGCGTCTTCTCCGGGATGCGGCTGACAGTTCGGGACCCGCGCGAGCAGTTCTTCGCCGGCCTCGGCGTGCTGCGTACCGTACTGGAGGAGTCGATCGACCCGTTCGGTCCTATGCCGCCGCGTCCCGCATGGCAGGTCTACGCCGACGCCCACCGGCGGGAACGGGCGGCGCTCGCGGCGCTGCTGGACACCGCCGAGCGGTTCCCTACCGCCGGCGGCCGCACCGCCGGGTACCTGCGCACCGACCGCATCGGCGCGCTCCGGGCGCTCTACCGCTCCGGGTGCGACGTCGCCATCGCCTATGCGCCCGCGTTCCACCCGCCGGCCGGCGGCGCTCCGATCCGCAAGTTCACGATCGCCGGGCGCGACGGCCTGCGCGTCGACGGCTTGCTCGGCCCGCTGGCCGAGCGCGAGCCGGGCTGGGGCGGCCCCGCCCACGGCACGATCATCGCCTCCCCGCGCCGCGGCACCGACCTCGACCCCGCCGAGATCAAACGCCTGGTGCGCGAGCACCTGTGAGGCAGGATCGGTGTACCGCGGCGGTCAAGCGCACCGCGGGATGGTTTACGTGGTTGGTTTCAACCCGGTCCGTGATTCGTTCCTGAACCAGTCATAGGTTGGATAGTGAATGGGGTTTCGAGGGTCGTTTGCTGCGTAGATCAGCATGGCGCGCAGCTCCCGCATGGTCCGATCGACGCGTGTTCGAAATGGTTCGGTGCGGCGGAGAAGTTCCTGATTCAAGGCTTCATCTTCCCGGACTTCCGTAAGGTCCGCAGATTCGCTTCCGCGATAGCGGGCGCTGGGATCGGTCCGTATCTTCAACTTCGTAATGCGCAGGTGAACGGAACCGGCGCCGTGTGGTTTGGCGCCTCCCAGTTTGTGGCGCAACGGGCCGCGCAGAGTCACGCCTGCTTGATCGCTGGCGCGGCCGACGGCTGCCGCACTCAGCTCGACGGTACTCTGTTCTTCGAGTACCAGACAGTAGACGAGCAGGTCGAGTTCCTCCTCCCGCAGGTTCTCGAAATCCACGGTGAAGCGAAAACGGGTGCCCGGCGGTGCGGGTGTTACCGTCGCCGTCTGTCTTATATTCGGGTGCGGCCGCGTGAGCCGGTCCGCCTCGACGCGGTGATGATAGAGCTTACGCCGGTTATTTCTCGGATAGAAAGACTGGTGGGACCGTTTGGGCTGACCGACGGTAACAGGGTAAGCCGGCCACTGGACTGGCGCGAATGGCTCGGCCAGTTCGGCGTCGCTGAAGCGAACCAGTCCGGCAAAGGCGTTGCTGCCATCCAGATAGCCGAACATCCTGGCGACGACGTCGAGGCTCGAGTCGCGTCGCGCCATAGCCAGTTGATGCTGCCGGTCGACGCTCGCCTCACGGAACGGTACGGCGGCATTGCCTATGATTTCAGCCAGGGATCGGATGGCGCCTTTGAGAGACGTGGCCGGGAGATATGGCTGAGGGCCGCCGCGCCGGCCGCCGGCCGCGTTGCGTACTATATGGCTTACGAACTGCCCCTTACCGTCGCCGACGAACAACGGCGTCAACGCTTCGAGTTCGCACCAGACACGGCCGGCGAGGCCATCAAGATGATGGTGATAGTGCGGAACGTCGTGCTCCACAGCTCGATCGCTGACGGTGACCCAACGGTACGGATTCCAGAACCGTTCGCGTTCAGGCATCGGGACCTCCGTCCGCGGGCTCCAGGTCGCACAGGCGCAGGAAATGCGGCTCGCCTACGTCGTCGCGCCACTGCTCGATGACCACCTTGACGTGGCGGCTGCCGCCGGCAATCGGATAGCGGAAGCGATGTGGAATACGCAACTCGATCCATTCGCCGGGGCTGGCTTCGGTTTGCTGTCCCCACAGGTAGTAGCGCTCCCGCTTCGGCTGCAGCCTGTCCAGGATGTCGGAACAGTCCGCCAGTGCACCGTCCGTCCAATTGGCGTCGCCGAGAAAGACGGTGCGCCAGCAGGTTTCGCCAAGCGACGCAATGACGCGCCAGCGCAATTCGCCGTCGGGCGCGAACAGTCTCCCCGCCGTGGAGCGGGACAGGCAACCGCCCGTTCGTTCTGCGATCGGCTCGCGGCCGGCGCCGCACCAATGGAGATCGCGTTCGACGCCGCGCCACCAGTCGAACGCCCAGCCATCGGCCGCCTCCAGCCAGATGCGGCGCGAAGCCGTGCCGTTGGGCGGCGGATCGAGATTCGTAATGAGATCCAGAAATCCGTTGCGCGTCAGGTCAGCCGCTCTCAAGCAAGCCACGGTCATGCTCCCGCCCGCTGTCGAGGTTGCCGGTTGGGCGCCTGCCCTCCAGGTCCTCCGTGCCAGCGCAGGAATGCTTCGAACGCCGGCGTCAGTGACTGCAATCGCACGGACCAGTCGTCCAGAACGTACTCCTGGCGCAGACCGCGCGGCGCCGCCGCCGGCAACGCAACCGGATCCGCCGGCGTCCAGTCGTGCAGGCGGTATGCCTCCCGCTCCCCGGTCGTCGCCAGTTGCCCGATGCCGGCCAACGACTGCGCGGGATGCAGATAGGCCAGCCGGAAAGACGCCACTTTGGCGCGTACTCGCCCCATGCCTCGGCTGCGCCCCGATCCCACGGCGATCATCTCGTCCTTCAGATCGGCGAGCAGCAGGTTGAGCCCCGCCAGTTGCCAGAGCTCGAAGTTGGTCAGCCGAATGCGCGCCTCGAACTTGCCCCCGACCACCGCCTGCAGGTCGAACAACACGCCTTTCACGGTGCCTCCCGTGAAGCGGTCTATGCCCACGCCGTTGCGAGACTCGGGCGTTGGAGCGCAGCCCGGCAGCGGGTACGCATCGCCGATGCTGAACCGGCCCGCGAACTTCAACGAACCGAACAGGCGGCACGCTGCGCACGAGTCGGCGTACCTGGCGGACGCAGGATCAGCTTCCTCGCCGCGGGAACGATACCCGCAGCCGTAAGACTCTTTCTCGTCATCGACCGGAATCGAGATGTCGTTTCGCTTCGGGTCGTAGTATGGCAGGCAGACGCTCCCCGGCTGCAGAGTGCGGGCGATGCGCTCGAAGTGACTGCGCAGGACGCCTTTGAGCGACGAACCCGGTAGATAATAGACGCTCTCGCCGTTCAGAAAGGTCACGACCGGCACCATGTCGGCGTCACCGAGCGTCGCGTAGCCGCTCTTGACCAGTACCGGATCCACGGGTTCGATCTCAATCGTCACGTCTGCTTGGCACAGCCACTTTCGCAGCATGTCACTCCTCCTCCGGCGCCAGTCGCAGGCGGCGCTGAATATGATCGCCAAAGAAGCCTTCCCAATCGCCCAGGTCACTTAGGCGGTCGTCCGACGTGGTCGACGTCAGAAACGTGACCCGCTGCTCCGGGTCACTCAGATCGACCCCCAGCAGCTTGATTTCTTCTTCCAGATGGAACCGCCCGAGGCCGCGGCTGGTAAAGCCGCCGATGCTGCTACCCGAGCGCCACTCAAACAGCGCGGCGCCGAGCAGGGCCAAGTCCCGGTCATGCGGATTGTCGAGATCGATGCGCAGCTTGAAGCGGCTGCCGGGAGGAACCACCTCGTAATCGTACTTGAGGCCATCGGCCGCGGTCTGGCTGTCGCGATCGATCACCACTCCGTCACGCACCTGCACCACGTTGGCCCACTCCTTCAGCATGCCGTCGCTCACCCGCAGGCGGCCGGCCTGGACCGGCGACCCGAACAGCTTGCACACATCGCAAGTGTGATCGTCGATCCACCGCAGCCGCCCTTCCAGATCCTGAGACGCCTTTCGATATTCGTCACGCGCCTTCTGGTAGTATTTGACGTCACTCGTACAGTTCACGCCGCTTGCCTGATGGTCCAGCAGACAGGCGCTCAGGCCCAAGGCGTGCGCCAGCGTCTCGCAGGTGCTCCGCAGCCTCCCCTTGAGCGAAGACCCGGGCAGGACGGGCTGGCCGGCAGGGTCCAACACGACGCCCAGGTCGCTGCTCTCTCCCTCTCTGCCCGATCCGATCCGCCACGCCGTCTCGAACACCAAGTAGGCGGTGACACTGATCTTACGGCGCAACGCGAAGTCTCTCATATTCCTCGACCCCCAACCGGTACAAGGCGTGCGTACAGAAGCGTTCGAAAAACGCCGGGATGTGAGTCTGTTCCCACGCCTCCCGCCGCTTGCGTTGGCGGCGCCTGGTCTCCGTACGAAGTTCAGGCGGTGCGTGCTTGTCCCCTTCCACACGGACGGACCACCCGTTACGCGAATCGCAGAGTCTTTCCACTAGTTGCCAGAATTGGACTTCTGACTGCTTGTTCTTTCGTTCTGCCCGAGTACGCTGACGTTCGGCGAAGTTCTTGACTTGCTCCGGTTGCTGACGAGCAATCTGCCGCAGACCGTAGATCTGCGCTGTTTTCACGGGGAACTTTCGGATCTCGCCAAGCAGCGTATCGAGTTGCTGACGAGCCTGGTCGCGGTAAACAGTATCGGACAGCAGATCGACTATTGTCATGCGCCGGCCTCCATCCGCTGCAATGCGAGTCGGTACAGGTATTCGCCGACGACAGCCTGTACCCAGCCGCGGGCAAGCCGGAGGCGCAAAGCCATTCGGTCATATTCGTCCCCCGTAAGGTCCTGACTGAGCTTGCGCAACCGCGCAAGCTGCTTCAGCACGTCGTTACCGAGCGCCATCCACTTCTTGTCTCCCTTGCCCATCTGGTTCTTGACGAAGTCCTCGATGTCGGCGAACCGGGTGGCGGAGCAGGCGATCTGCTGCAGGTTGCGTACCTGCGTGCTGATCTTCCCCTTGTCCGAGCCGAATTCGTCAAAGAATCGCCTGCCAAGAGAGGAGAACTTCTCGTGGTTCTCGTCAAGGTAGCAGTCAACCTTGCCGATCAGGTCGGCGTTCAAGACGTGCACGGCTGCGCCTCCTGCATGGAAAATCGACGGTGGAACTCATCGGACACCGACACTACGCCGAAACCCTCGTTGCGCCGCAAGCCGATGCCGTCCTCGACCAGCGCCGCGAGCCGCGGGATAAACGCGTCGCGTTGGCTTGGCGCGCCCTCGAATCGATAGACGTAGGCCGCGCCGCGCGCGACCGCCCACTCGTCCTGACGCGGCAGACCGTGAGCCGCGTTCCAGCCGCGGAGGCGCTCGTGCCGGGTGACCGCGGCGATCCAGCGTACCGTACCGCCAGAATCGAGGAGCCGGACCGCCCGATTCCGTAGCGGGAACGCAGTCGAGACAGGGGACATGTGCGGCAGCCATCCAACCATGTCCGCCGGGTCCAGGGAATAACGCAGAAACCGATCCACCATCACGGCGCCGGTCGGAAGTGAAATCGCGAAGAAGAAGCCGTCCGCCAAGTTCGTAATGGATAGCTTCCGCAGAAAGTTGCTCAGGTCGGCGTTCCATCGAACCCACCGATCGGCCTGCGAGCGCAGGTTCTCCGGCGCCGCCGGCTCTCCGAGCGTCACGTGCACGTCTCCGTAGCCGCGCGTGCGGGCATGGCCGACGGAAATGCGGCCCGCTTCATCCTGCAGGAGCCGCCGCAACGTGTCGAGCGCGTCGTCATCAGCCCGGAGCCAACCATGGAGATCGGCATCGTTTCCGGAGGGCGCCAGCGCTTCCAGGGTGTAGAAGATGGAGTCCGCGGCGGTGCCGGTCCGGCGGTCGATGCCCACGTGAGAGGCGACCTGCAGAGTGCTCGCCTTCTTACAAACGCGGCCGGACTCGTCGCGCCAGAAACCATCCTCCGCCTTCAAGTCCGCATCGCACTGCGCGCACTGCTGCCAGGCTTCCGCGCCGCCGGCCATCCGGCCCGCCGAGTAGTGTTGCGCGACGCGGAACCAGAGCAGGTCCACCAGGGCATGCTCAAGCCGTTCGTGCTTGCAGGAAGCCGCGGTCAGCGGGAATACCTGCGGAGCGGGGTCCAGCGGTCCGAAGCGGCAGGCGGCATCGTTAAGAAACACCCGTTCGAAGGTCTCGTCAGTCCGCCCATGGCGCTGCAGGTAGAGCGATGCGAAGGCCCCGCGCACGAGAGTGCCCGCCACCGACCGGGCACTCCCAGAGCGTTCGGACTGCCGATCGCGCCTGATCGCCAACGGGGCAAGCAACCGCGCGGTGACAGAGACGATTTTCATGCCATGTCTCCGCGCAGCTCGTCGATCCACTTGGCCCATTCGCCTCTCCATCTCGCGAAGCTGGTGAGGGAATACTCCGGGGTCTCGGTGGCGCCGTTCCAACGCAGTGACTCGATACGTACCTCGCACCTACCCAAACCGGTGCTCTTGTCGCCGCCCAGAGTATCCAGCGACAGCAGCCCAGCCACCAGAAGCGCATACTCGTAAGGGAACTCATCATCGTCTTCTTGCGTCAGAACACCGCCGGGATGCCGGGCGCGGATGGCGCCTTGCAATTCGACATCCGCTTCGACCAGTTCCGTGGTAAACAAGTGTCGTTCCATGACCGTACCGGTGACACGATCGATGGCGGTGCGCGCGGCCACGGCCGGCGTTCCCTTCTCCGCCTTGCTTGGCACGGCGTTGGTCATGAACACGCACTCACCTTGGTAGCGGCTGCCGAACAGTCGGTCGATCAGCAGCTTGGACTTGGCCAGTGGCCGGAAATGTTCCACGAGGCTCCGGTCGCCTTCTCCGGCGCCTGCATGCGGATCGACCGCTTCGAGGCCGAGCGCCAAGGCAAGCCGCTCGCACTGATGCCGCAGCACGCCCTTGACTTGCGAGCCCGGCACGAAAGGCGCTCCCGCTCCGCCGAGTCGCTGCTGCAAACGATCCACTGCGGCCGACCCGTAGCCGCTGCCGACGTGCCAGCGTCCGTTCCATGCGATGCGGTAACCGATGTCCAAGCGCTGCGGTTTCAACGTCCGCTCTCCTCCTGAGTATCCGGAAACAGATCATAGGCATCTACGATGTCGGCCACGCACAGCGACCGTCGGTTGCCGGACTGAAACCACGGAAAGCAGACCTCATGGCCGGCGGGCTGCAGACGTTTCACGGCGTTCCACAGGGCACGGCGTTGCGACGGTTCGGCGCCATGCCGGGCGCGGGCGAAGATTTCCCGGATGCGGCGTTCCGCATGCTGCTCCCGGGCGGTGAGGGCAGCGTCCAGGAGCTCGTGCAGCTTGCTGCGCGGAAAGCTGGCCCGGCGTAACTCCCGGACCGCGGCGCGCACCTCCTGCAACTTCAATCGCGTCAGTGGTCGCAGTGTTCTCGGCGCTTTGTCGGTGTGATAGGTACCCCTTCTTACGTCCTGGAGATCGAGGCTGTTGGCTCCGGCTACGACGTGAAAATCGATGCGGGCGGTGTCACGCTTCCCGTTCATGGCGTTTGGGCTGCGCTTGGCATTCTGCAGCAAGGCCGTGGCCAGGTCCAAAGCCAGGTAGAACGGATACGTGCTCCGGACGATGGCAACGCCGCAGGAAATCGTGAAGCCGTTGTCGCCCCGGTGCTCCCGGAAGAAGCGCCGGGCGCCGTCATCCGGCACGGCTTCGATTTTTGCGCGAGTGAGCCGCTCGAACTCCGCGGTGACGTGGCATGCGAAGTCGAGGGCGCGGTCGGCCGGCAGGGCGACCAGCAGATCATCGCCGCCAAGCAGCAGGACGTCGGCCGGCAGCGGAGGCGGCTGGCGGCCCCGATCGATGGTGTCTCGGATACGCTTGACATCGGTGCTCATAACCGCATCGAGGCCGGAGAAACACGCCTCCCGGATGCTCTCGTCGACGACCTTGCTGAAGTGCCGGCACGTCTCCGAGCTGTCCAGCGCCTGCACGACCTTGCCCATCGCGTTCCCGTCGGCGTACACCACACCGACGTAGTTGCGCCATGACGACCGGTCGCCGATAGCCGTCATGTCCGCGCACCGCAGAGCATGCCATTCCTCCTGCGGAGGCCATGGGCCGGCGCTTGCCAGATGTTCCATCCACTTGGACCAGACCGCCCCGGCGCGCGATTCCCGCCCTTCGCACGCCTTCCGATGGCTCGCCTCGGACAACATGGCGGCCCCTTCCGCGCCATGGTCCGTGAAGCGCGCCGCCGGCAGATGCGAGGCGGACCGACACTCCATGATCGCGGGCAGGGTGGAGGCGCCGTAACGACCGCCGCCAAACCCCCGGCGGCAGCGCAACTGGAAGTGGGCCCGGTCCACCGCGCAGCGGTACCCGCCGTCCGGCAGTGGCGCGATGCCGTAGGCCGGCCGCACCTCGCCCCCGGTCCGGTCACGGACGTAGCGCACCATGCGCCGGCAGGCGGACTCCACCGTGTCGGCGTCGCACTGCCGCACGATGAACTGCGCCGAACCGCCATTGGCATAGATCGTCTCCAGGGCCGCGGTTTCGAGGTGCTCATCGAGCACCCGCTCCATTTCGTGTCGATTCAACCGATCCAGCCAGGCGCTGGCCCCGCGCACCTCATTCAATCGATCCGTGCCGAACACGTAACTCTTGATCGACGGGACATCGATCTGAACCAGGAATGTCCCGGTCTTTCCGGGATCACCGGCTTGGTTCACGGCTTCTCTCGACATAGCATGGCAGTTCGATCCAGCGACTCGATCATACCGCCACACTCCACAAGGTGCAACGCCGTCATCTGCGTGATCTTCCCTGCGTCAGTCAGCAAGGCAGATTCTGAAAGCATCGTCCAGGGCGTCCCGTAGCCGACCGGGATCATCGAGTATTCCGCGGGACCTCCGTTGCGGACGGGTCGTGTGCGCAAGGGAGTTGCGGATGTGTTGGAGATTCAGGTGGGCGAGCTGCCGCTCGCCGGCGCAGTTGGTTGTCAGCTCTATCGTGGCCGCCTTTCGAAGTTCTTCATCATATCGATATTGGTCGACAGGCCTTCCGTTACTCTGATTCTGACACCACCGGTTGATGCAGGCTTCCCAGCCCAACATCGCCGCGCGCACGAAGTCGTGGCGGTTCAGGTATTGGTAAGCGAGCTCCCGCTGCCGTTGCCACGGCTGGCCTTGTTTCACCCACCGCAGCCGCTTCTCCAACTCCTCCTTGAACAGACCGGACGCTCCACCGAGCGGTGCGGCGCGCTCCGACAGATAGGACAGGAACGTGCGCACTCTGTTCTCGGCGGCAGGCACGTTGAGAATGCGTTCGTAGAACGACGCGTTCGTCAGGCACCTGGCCTTATCATACGGCACGCCGTCTGCGACGAGCAGCGGTTCGAACATCCCCAGGTCCCCGGTCGCGTCATACCGTTCCAGCGCCGCCACCCAACGCCTGACGCGGACCAGTCCATCCAGCTTGAGCACCGGCGTGATTCCTTCCCGCGTCATGTCCACAGCGCCGTACCACAGGTCCTTGACCTCGAGACTACGGACGCGCTCCAGCATGAAGGCCGACAGGAAACCCACCATGGCGAGATGGCGGAACCCGTGCGTAAGGTCGAAACTCACGGTGCCGTCCGGTACCACCTTCGGATCGGCGATGGTGGCAAGGATGCCGTACTGCTCACCAAGAGACTCCCCGTACGGTATGAGACGCGGTAGTACGTCGCAACGAGTCCGCTCTTTCATGAGCGGCGTTACGCGGTCAAGGAGGTCCTGGTCGACGGCAGACTTGGGCTCGGCCTCCAGCAGCTCGATACGCGCTTCCTCGTACTCGTCGCCCTCCTGCGTCGCCACGTGCTCGACCAATGCGCCCCACTGACTGCCGCGCGTGCCAAGTATCACGATCGCATCCGGCTGCAGATGCTCTGCCAACGCCAGTCCGAAGAACTCGGTTTCCTTCGTGGTTCCGTCGGGAAACAGATAGTTGGCCTTGCGATATGGCGTTTCCTTTGTATCCCTGCCTCGCCCAAGGAACGTTACCACCGTGTGCTTCATTGCGCCCTCCAATGTGGGTTTGAGTCCGTCCCGCCTGTTTGGACTTCGACGGTAGCACGATAATTCTAAGCAATTTCCGTGCCATCGTCGAGAGTCTACCGGCGAAGCCTGCACAGAACAGCGGAGTCGCCACTCGGTAGGTCGCTTTCATGGCCGCGCGCTCGCCACCGCCGGATCAGCGTGCCCGACCTTTACCATAGGCCGACTCGCCCTGGATTGCAACGGGTGTCGCAATAAATCTTCCATTCATGTAACGTATGTTACGATCACGGCCAACCTGTTCCGGCCACTGAGCAATGGCACGGCTGCAGGCTCTTCATGCGGTGCCGCCGGCGTGGCTGCGGAATTGGGAAAGGAGGACGACGATGCGTAGCATCCTGATCAGTTGGATCGGCAATACGGACCTGAAAGCGTCGCAGGGAGGCGCGGAGGGTATCGGACCGGTGGCCAAGGCCGTGGAGGACGGTACGTACGACGACGCCTTTCTGCTCACCACGTATGGCGACGAGGCGGAACGCTACCGAGAGTGGCTCGAAGGGCGCGCGAGCGGGATCAGTCTCCACCTGCTGCACGAGCGGCTCACCAGCCCCACGGCCTTCGGCGAGGTCTACCCAGCCGCGGTCCGCGCCTGCGAACGGGCGCGCGCGGCCGCCGGTCCGGGCGCCGCGCTCACGTTCCATCTGAGCCCCGGCACGCCGGCCATGTCCGCGGTGTGGATCATCCTGGCCAAGACGCGCTTCGAGGCAACGATCATCGAGTCGTCGAAAGAGCACGGCGTCCGGGAGGTCTCCGTCCCCTTCGACATCTCGGCTGAGTTTCTCGCCGATCTACTGCGGCAGCCGGACCGGGATCTGGAACGTCTGAGCGCCGGGCTGCCGCCGCAGGCGCCCGCCTTCGACGAGATCGTCCATCGCAGCCCGGAGATGCGGCGCGTCATTTTGCTCGCCCGGCGGGTCGCGCTGCACTCGGTGCCGGTTCTGATCGAGGGAGAGTCCGGCACGGGCAAGGAGCTGATGGCGCGGGCCATCCACCACTCGAGCCCACGACGGGAGGAACGGTTCATCTCGGTCAACTGCGGCGCAATACCTGAGAATCTGGTTGAGTCGGAGTTGTTCGGCCATGAGAAGGGCGCGTTCACCGGTGCCGTCAAGATGCGAAAGGGGCACTTCGAAGCCGCGAGTGGCGGAACGCTATTTTTGGATGAGATCGGGGAGCTGCCGCTTTCGGCGCAGACGAAGCTGTTGCGCGTCCTGCAGGAAGGGACGGTCCAGCGTGTCGGCAGCAGCGACACGCGTTCAGTAGACGTGCGCGTCATCGCGGCGACCAACCGTACCCTGACGGAGGAGGTCGCACGCGGCCGGTTCCGCGAAGACCTCTTCTATCGTCTGGCGGTGGCGGTGCTCAAGCTGCCGCCGCTCCGCGAGCGCGGCGGCGACGTCGGGCCCATGACGGATCATCTTCTCGTCCAAATCAACCGCGAGTTGGCGAAAGCTCTTGGTTATCGGCGCAAAAGCCTTTCCGCTTCGGCAAGGAATCTTCTTACTCGGCACCCGTGGCCGGGCAACGTACGCGAGTTGCGCAACACGCTGATGCGCGCCGCGCTCTGGTCGGCGGGCGACATCATCACGGGGGACGACCTGCGCGGTGCGCTGCTATCGGCGCTCGGCGACCGCAAGCGGGACGTGTGGGACCGTCCCTTGGGCGGCGGTTTCAGCATCGAGGCGCTGTTGGCGGAGATCAGGCGCCATTATCTGAGCCGCGCGATGGAGAAGGCCGGCGACAACAAGACCAGGGCAGCCAAACTACTGGGACTCCGCAGCCATCAGACGCTCAGCAACTGGCTGAAACAGCACGCGGCGGAATGATGGCACGATTATTGCTTATCAGGTATTGAGGGCCGAGTTCGGAACGAGCCGTCAGCCCCGGAGGAAAGAATCATGGCGCAGGACGTAGAGAAACTACTGACGACGACTAGCACCCACGCCAACCCGCCTCGCGGCCCGCGGAGACGCGCGTGACCGGCGGGCCGGCGCGCGCGGCGCGGATGCCGGATTGCGTGCGCTTTCGTCTCACCGGCGACCGGCTCCCGACTGCGCGCCTGGGGCATCAGGTCGCCGAACGCGCCCGCCGCGCCGCGCTCGGCCGGGCACGCATGATGTACGGACCGGACGGCATACCCGCGGCGCTGTCGGGCCACGGCGCCCAGGCCGGCGCGCCGGCCCTGGAGCACCGGCACGCCTTCTGGCTGCCGGAGGATGCCGACGGCGACGGGCGCATCGACCATCTCACCGTGCACGCCCGGGCGATGGACGGGACGGCGCTGGCGGCGCTGTTGGCCGCGGACATCGCCGTCCATGCACGACGCGAGCACTGGCGCGCAGCCTCGGACTGGATCGGCCGCCATGACGAGCCGGACATCCCCACGGCCCTGCTGGAGGTCGCGGTCGAATGGGTCTCCGTCGCTCCCTACTACCGGCCGTGGCACGCGAAGCGCGGCTTCTCGCAGGACGACATGATCCGCCGCGAATGCGCCGCGCGCGGTCTGCCTCCGGTGACGGAGGTGGAGTTGATCGGCTCCGGCGCCGCCCCGCCGCGCTGGCGCTGGCGCGAAAGCGCGCCGAAGGGGAACGGCCGGGGCACGGCGTGGCGGCTGGTCTTCGCCGCGCCCGTGCGCGGGCCGCTGGCGTTCGGCTACGGCTGTCACTTCGGCCTCGGCCTGTTCGCCCCGGAGTCGGGCGATGCGTGACGCCGACCGGCGCGACCGCGCCGCGGCCATCCGCCATCCGGTCTACGTCAACAACCAGGGCGCGCGCATCGGCCTGACCGGTCACACCCTCGAGGTGGCGATGCTGGACAAGCGCCGGCGCCGGCACCTGCGCCTGGACGAAATGTCCGAAATGACCGTCATGGGCAACATCCAGGTAACCACGCCTGCGCTGCAGGAACTGATGCGGCGCGGCATCCCGGTGTGCTGGACGACCTCCTCCGGCTGGTTCCTGGGCGCCACTTCCGGCTTCGGCCACGGCGATGGCGCGTTGCGCGCGGAACAGCACGCCGCCGCCGCCGACCCCGCGCGCCGCGTCGCCTTTGCCCGCACTTGGGTGGCCGCCAAGATCCGGAACTGCCGCACCCTCCTGCGCCGCAACGGGAGCGGCCGCGAGGCGAAGATCGCAGTGCGTCAACTGACGGAACTCGTGGAAAACGCGGAACGCACCGCCGATCTGGACAAGCTGCGCGGCTACGAGGGCGCCGCGGCCGCCGCCTACTTCAGGACCTTCCCGGCCATGCTGCGCGGGCGGGCGGCCTGGGCCGCCGAACGGTACCGGGGCCGCAACCGCCGGCCGCCGCGCGATCCGGTCAACGCCGCGCTCTCCTTCGCCTACGCCGTCCAGACCCGCTCCTGGAGCGTCGCCGTCACCGCCGCCGGACTCGATCTGTTCACCGGGTTCCTGCACGGCTTCCGGCATGGTCGTCCCGCGTTGGCGCTCGACCTGATGGAACCGGCGCGGCCGCGGATCGCGGATTCCGCGGTCCTGCGCATATTCAATTCGGGGATGCTGAAAGCCGGCTACATGGAACAGGAGGGCAACGCAGTCCTGCTCGGCGAGCAGGGCCGGCGCGTCCTGCTGGACGCACTGGAAGACCGGCTGGACGAGTCGAGCCTCCACGACCGCCTGGGGCGGGCCATCATCTACCGCGACCTGCCGTCCATCGAAGCCGCCCGCCTCGCGCGCGCTCTGCGCCGCAACGACGAGCCGCCGGCGCAGATGAGCTGGCGGTAGCAGCGGAGCGTCCTCATGCCGCCTGCCGGAAGGGACTACCTGGTAGCCTACGACGTTTCGTCCCCCAAGCGGTGGCGCCGGGTCTACCGGCTGCTGCACGGTTACGGCGACTGGGTTCAGCTTTCCGTGTTCCGGTGCCGGCTGGACCCCCGACGCCGCCGCCGGATGGAGCAGGAGCTGCGCGCCGTGATGGAGACCGCCGAAGACCGGCTGCTCATCGCGCGGCTGGAGGAGGACGGACAAACGGCCGCCGACCGGGCGAAGTCGGATCGACGGGCATTGATCGTGTAACCGCCGCGCGGCGTGCTATGCTGGCCGGCGTCTGGAGGCGTGGTCGAATGCCTCGGGTACTACTTCCGCAACCACCCCGACGTGTACGTGTCCGGCAGCCTGCTGATCTACTACGAGGAAGGGACGCGGGCGAGGGTGGCGCCGGACGTGTTCGTGGTGTTCGGCGCGGGCAAAGAAGAACGCTCGTCGTACCTGCTGTGGAAGGAGGCCAAGGCGCCCGACTTCGTGCTGGAGATCGCGTCGCCGGGGACGTGGCGGGACGATCAGACCTGGAAGCGGGAGTTGTACCGCCGGCTGGGGGTGGGTGAGTACTGGCAGTACGATCCGACGCGGAACTACCTGCAGCCGCCGCTGCAGGGGTTGGAGTTGGAGGTTCTACGATCCGCAGACCGGAGAGGAGCTGCGGAACTTGGCGGAGGCCGAAGACGGACGCCGGGAGGCGGAGGCCCGCGTGGAGCAGGAAGCGGCCGCCCGCCGCCGGGAGGCAGCCGCCCGCCAGGCCGCAGAAGCCCGCGTCCATCAGGAGGCGGCCGCCCGCCAGGCCGCAGAGACCAGCGCCCACCAGGAAGCGGCTGCCCGCCAAGCGGCCGAAGCGCGTTTGGCCGAACTCGAGGCATTGTTACGCCGCCGATCCGACTGACGCTACCTACGTTTTTGGAAGTGCCCGCCCTGTGGTGTTGCCAAATAACCGGATGTGGCATAGGGTAGCCGTCAAGCAGGCGTCTTTGACAGAGCGACCGAGCCGGAGGGGTGTGCTGCTGATCCTTCCGGATTCCGCTCGCGTCGCACGAAAGCGTTGCCGCCAAGGGAGATATGGCAGATAATCCTGAGTGAACGTCCAGTTGAGGGGTCCGATTGCTCGTCATGGCTGCCTCCGCTCGCGGGACTTGAGATTTGTGCTTGCAGATCATGGGGTTGCGGGACGGCAGTCACCAGCCGCGCGAAACGCGCGGCCCTATTGAAACACACGCTTGGCCTTGGTCAGGTTGACCCGGATGAATGATGTCACCAGCCGCGCGAAACGCGCGGCCCTATTGAAACCAGGCGGAACGCGATGCAATCGTCATCCCCGCGTGGAACGGTCACCAGCCGCGCGAAACGCGCGGCCCTATTGAAACTCATGGCGTCGGGGAGAGTGGCGTCCGCCCGCCAGGAAAGTCACCAGCCGCGCGAAACGCGCGGCCCTATTGAAACTTGATCGCCTTGTCGATTGCTTCTACGACATCATCCTGGTCACCAGCCGCGCGAAACGCGCGGCCCTATTGAAACCTCCTTGACCTGCTCATCCGTGATCAACCCCATGTTGTCACCAGCCGCGCGAAACGCGCGGCCCTATTGAAACTTTAGAGACAGAAAAAGAACCTGAATAAACTACATACCGTCACCAGCCGCGCGAAACGCGCGGCCCTATTGAAACACGAATCTTGTTCGCCTTATAGGCCCGCTGAGTGGAAGTCACCAGCCGCGCGAAACGCGCGGCCCTATTGAAACACTGCGAATGGGAGACGATGTCTTCATCGACCTGATCGGGTCACCAGCCGCGCGAAACGCGCGGCCCTATTGAAACGCTTCGGCGATCTTGCCGTTGCCGAGAAACGTCTTGGCGGTCACCAGCCGCGCGAAACGCGCGGCCCTATTGAAACTTGTACTCTGCAAGCTGATCTAAGATCTCTGTTCGACGTCACCAGCCGCGCGAAACGCGCGGCCCTATTGAAACCCGACAGGAACGTTCGTCTCATTGAACTTGGCCGCCGAGTCACCAGCCGCGCGAAACGCGCGGCCCTATTGAAACGTGGGGACGCCGATCCACACTATGGCGCGGCAGGCGCGGGTCACCAGCCGCGCGAAACGCGCGGCCCTATTGAAACCTCCTTGAACGCTTTCGGTATACGTATGGGCAATACGAGTCACCAGCCGCGCGAAACGCGCGGCCCTATTGAAACGGTATCGGAAGTTTCGCCGCCCCCGGTGGGAGGTCACCAGCCGCGCGAAACGCGCGGCTCTATTGAACTCCTTCGGCGCCGCAAGGACTCCGAACGGATTCTTGAGGTCACCAGCCGCGCGAAACGCGCGGCCCTATTGAAACCTGGGCGCGGTCACGATCACGTGCTCGCCGCTATGCGGTCACCAGCCGCGCGAAACGCGCGGCTCTATTGAAACTCCTTCGGCGCCGCAAGGACTCCGAACGGATTCTTGAGGTCACCAGCCGTGCGAAACGCGCGGCCCTATTGAAACCTGGGCGCGGTCACGATCACGTGCTCGCCGCTATGCGGTCACCAGCCGCGCGAAACGCGCGGCTCTATTGAAACTCCTTCGGCGCCGCAAGGACTCCGAACGGATTCTTGAGGTCACTAGCCGCGCGAAACGCGCGGCCCTATTGAAACCTGGGCGCGGTCACGATCACGTGCTCGCCGTTATGCGGTCACCAGCCGCGCGAAACGCGCGGCTCTATTGAAACGCCGCCCGCGCCGCGCACACGCACGCCCACCCGGCCGCCTGTCACCAGCCGCGCGAAACGCGCGGCCCTACAGGCGTCGATGAGCGATAGAGGTAAAGATCGAGAATGTCGACTGGACATGGAATGTCAATCTCAAAATCTGGCCTGACAAATGATCAAGAAGCTCTGGAGGCAGGTAGAGATGTTGCAGTGTATGAGCGTTGAGATGATCCAAGAGATGGCAAAGCATCGCCGCCTTTTGGAGGTCTACCGACACATGGTTTCTCGACTACTACGAGAAGGTTGGTCAGAGATGGTGGATCACATTCTTTGTCATCGTGGCAGCCTTCTTAATGGATTGTAGGAGGTTGCCAAGAATTGGACAAGATGACACGCGAAGTATTAGCGAATGCGTATCCAATCCCGATGTCATTGCCAGTGTGAAGAGGCGGAGGAGGTGAGCGAGGCATTGTTTTATGCAAGGGAAGAGCCTATCTACAAGAGTCTTCTTACCAAAGAGGATCTCAAGGAGCTCCGGAAACAGTATGCAAAGAATGTTGAGAGGTGCAAGAAGGAAGCAGAAAGGCCGGATGTGAAGGAGTTTTGGGGATGGGTAGCCTTGGGAATAATCTTCCTTGTGGCCTGCTACTTCTTGGCAGGGTGTTCAGAGCTCATGCCATACCAGGGTTGAGACTGAAGTCTACAAGAGTGATGCACGCTGTGAATGCGTACTTCACTATGGCGCTACAGATGGTACCTTTGTAGGATGTGGGAGGGTTGTTCAGATCGAGACTACAAGAGGGTCGGAGTATGGGAGTGAGGCGTATGGAGCAAGGGCGTTTGTGAGTAACGGATATGTTCGCATAGTAGGCAACACTCGAATAGTGTTATGGGTGAATACCTCTTGTTAGTCGAACCCCTTAGGAGTAGATGATGGAACGTAGAGTCAGGCTTGCGATAGACACTTTTGGGTATTGGCGATTGCCCTTCCGTCTATCGGTATATTGATTGCGGTCTTGGATTTTAACTTTGAGAATAACGGGCCTTTCGGAGGGGTAGACCTTAAGGGGGATGTCTGTTAGCTCAGGAGGATTTCCTGGGCCAATCGACGTACCCTAAGACTTGTAGGAAAGACGTTGGTCTGCGTGAATAGGAATCAGAAATATACTACGAGTCGCGCGGGTGCGCGATCTGCCAATCCTGGACCAGTCCACCATCCTGGTGCTGGCGCGGCGCCGCTTGGCCTGCCCACAGTGCGGTCCGAAACTCGAACACCTGAACTGGCTGGCTCCCTATGCCCGGGTCACCAACCGGCTGGCCGAGAGCGTAGCGCAGATGTGCGCAGTGCTGCCGATCAAACACGTAGCGCAGCACTACGAGCTGCGCTGGGACGCGGTGAAGGAACTGGATAAGGCGTACTTGCAGCGCACCCTCGGACCGGTGCAGTTGCAGGGAGTCACCCAACTGGTGATGGACGAATTCGCGCTGCGCCGCGGGCATCGCTACGCCACAGTCATCGTCGATGCCCTCACCAAGCGCGTGCTGTGGGTTGGTAAAGGTCGGCGCCGGGAAGACATACGGCCATTCTTCCAACTCTTGGGCAGGGCCGGCTGTGAAGCTATCGAGGCGGTGGCGATGGATATGAACGGCGCCTACGAGCCGGAGGTGCGCCAGAACTGTCCGCAGGCCAGGATCGTGTACGACTTGTTCCACGTCGTGGCCAAGTACGGGCGCGAGGTGATCGACCGGGTGCGCGTGGACGAAGCCAACCGGCTGCGAGCTGACCGGCCAGCGCGAGCGGTGGTGAAAGGGTCACGGTGGCTGCTGCTGCGCAATCGGCAGAACATCCGCAAGCGCGAGGATCGGGTCAAGCTGCGGGAACTGCTGCAAGCCAACGAGTCGATCGCTACGGTCTACCTCCTGCGCGACGATCTGAAGCATCTGTGGGAGTATCGCCGTGCGGGGAATGCGCAACGGTTCTGGGAGCAATGGTACGAGCGGGCGCAGGCCAGCGGCATCGCGCCGCTGATCAAGTTTGCGACGGCGATGAAGAAGCGACTGCACGGGATCCTGGCGCACTGCCGGTGGCCGCTGCACACCAGTCTGATCGAAGGCATGAATAACAAGATCAAGGTGATCAAACGAATGGCCTATGGGCTCCGCGACAACGACTACTTCTTCCTCAAGATCAGGGCCTCTTTCCCGGAGATGCCGGATGAACCTCTTTTTCTCGTCCGGCCCAATCCTACCCACAACCCGCAGCAACGTTCAACCAGAGCATCGAGCGAGCGTCCCGGACGGAGCCGCGCCGCGCTTGACGCCGGTGCGGTTCCGGTACATTCTGATTCACGGATGAAAGCAACAGGATTCACCCTGGCCGCCGTGCTGATGGCCGCCGGAGCCTGGGGCAACGAGCCCCCCCCCCCCCCCCGGATTGGCGCAGCATAGATCACATGGTACAGATCGACGTGATAATGAGCCCCGCAGACTGGCATGCCTTGCGCTCGCAGAATCGAATCTTGAAAGATACCGATTGGTCCTGCGAACCGTTCGCAAGCCCGTTCACTTGGTTCACGACGGAGAGCGTAACGATTGACGGCCGGCCCTACGAACGGGCGCTCATTCGCAAGAAAGGTTTATTAGGTTCGTTGTCCAATACCAAGCCCTCGTTGAAGCTACGATTGGACAAGCACGTTGAGCAAGATCACTTCGGCACTACCCGGTTGACGCTCAACAACAGCAAACAGGATCAATCCATGGTCAACACGTGCTTGGCCTACGAAGTGTTTCGACGCGCCGGAATCCCTACCCCGTTATGCAACCTTGCCAGCGTGACCGTCAACGGTGAAGACATGGGTACCTACATCAACGTAGAAGACATGAAGACCGACTACTTTGATCGAGCCTGGAACGGGCGCGGCAATCTGTACGAAGGTACGAAAAGCGATTTTCTGCCGGAGCTTACCGGCACCTTCGAGAAGAAGACCGAGAACCCCGGCTTGGGCTACATCGAGAAGATCACGGAGAGCATCGAGCGCAACGACGTCGCCGCGCTGGCGCGGCTGATCGACGTTGATAGGTTCCTTATGTTCTGGACGCTTGAATCACTTATCAACATCGAAGACGGATACACCCAAGGCATCAATAACTACTACTTTCACGAAAGCGCCGCCGGGTTGGTATTCATCCCCTGGGGACCCGACGACACGATGAGGGAACCCAAGGCAAGCGTAATGTGGCTACGCGGCGCCGTCAACCGCGCCCTGTTTCTGAACTACCAAGAGGAATACAAAGCCCGGATGCTGAGCCTGCTGGATACCGTATGGAACGAGATAGAGATGCTGCAGTACGCTACCCGCCTGGCGCATATCGCAGGCTGGAACCGCGATACCCTACGGGTATTTCGGTTCATCACAAATCGCCGGGAGTACGTAGAAGCACGACTTAAGCGAGACCGCTTCTTGAACTACTACCTTGCCAACAAGAGATACGAAGGAGACTGCGCGGCCGCGCTTGGGGCCGGGCCGTGAAAACCGAGAGCCGGCCGGGCCGGGCCGCGCTTGCCGCCGGCGCGCTTCCGGGTCGGTGCGCATCATCGGGCCGCGCCCTGGGCCGGTGCGCACCATCGGCCCGCGCGGCGGCCGTGATCGACGTGCAGAGCCGCTGGCGCGCGGGCTCGGATTGCCGTAGAGGCGTTCGACGGTATGCTCCATAGCTTGGCGAGATGCGGATTGGTGGATGAGCCGTTCGATTTCCTGCATTGCTTCCGGTGAGGGGAGCGGTAATGCTTCCAGTTCGTATGCCGATACGGCTACGCTGCCGTTGATGCAGCGGAACAGTTGATCGACGACGGCGCTGTTCAGCAGGGCGGCCACGGCGGCCGGAGATACCCGCGGAGCGCCGTCGATTGGCCGGATCATGTTGAGGTGATTCTCGACCACGACGGCTTCGTGCTCAGCGATGAAGGATGCCGGCAGCTCCGCGGCGATCAGCCGCCGGCCCTGTTCCTTGGCGGTGGTCCTCTGCAGCAGCACGCACGGATAGTTCGTCACCACCCAGAGATTCTCTTCATTCGGCTCGAAGTATGGTTGGTGATTCTTTCGTTGCGCGCGGAACTGGAACACGCCATCGGAGCGCACCGACTCCGCCCACAGCAACGGATAGCGCCCCTTGCCCGGTCCGTCGCGCAGGTTCCGCTTGTGTCGGTTCCAGACCAGAGGACCGGTGCTGACCCGGTAGCCGTAGTCAGCCAGCCGATACGGCAGTCGATCGGTTCGGCTCACCAAGCCGCGTTGCGCGGCGGCGCGCGGGATGATCCACGGTCGATCTGGGCATTCCGGCAGGCGGAACCATCCGGCCGCACACGTTCTGATTGAGCCGTCCGGTTCCGGTGAGATGAAGTGAACCGATCCTCGGCCGGCATGGCCGCCGCGTCGATACGCCGCCAGCATCGTCTCCTGCAGGACGCCGGCAAATACGCTCTTGCGTTCCGCGACGAAGGCGATGCTCACCGGCGGCGCCTCGCGGCCGAGCAAAGCGCGCAGCGCCTTGAAGTACTCGCCGGCCAGGAAGCTGGTGGGCGTGACGTAGGCGATCACCCCGCCGGTGCGGGCGAAGCGCACGGCCAGGTCGGTGAACAGACCGTACAGGTTCGCGTGACCGAACAGGCCGCGGCGGTACTTCGCGCGCAATTCCGCCGACAACGCCGCCCGGCCGTAGGGCGGATTGCCGACCACGAGATCGAACGGGTCGCCCTCCGGCGTCTGTTCCAGACTGTGACAGACGTGCACCACTTGCGGGAGGTGAGTCCCCGCAGCCCGGCAGAGATCGTCGAGCGTGACGTCCAGGAACACCTGCGCCATCCAGGCGGCGAACGGGTCTATCTCGAAGCCGCGCAGCCGCCGGACGATGTTTCTCAGCGCCGCCGCCGCGCCGGTATCCTGCAGATGCTCCGCCATGCGCCGCGCGACCGGTGACAGGAACGCGCCGCCGCCGCACGCGGGATCGAGCACGCGCGCGCGTCGCCAGTCGACGCCGGCCTCCGTTGCCATGTCGAGCAACCGTTCGCACAGCGCCGGCGGCGTATAGTAGGCGCCGAGCTTCGCGCGCAACTTCCCGGGCATGACGCCGGTGTAGAGCAGGCCAATGGCGTAGCCCGCCTGCGTCACGTCCAGTTCCGCCGCGCATCTCCCGATGGCCGCCGCCAGTTCACTTTCGGTCTCCGGCAGCGAAGCGACTCCGGCGCCGGCCGGGAGTTCGCGGAGCGGCCAGGCAGGCGCCGATCGCGCATGCAGTTCGCGCCAGTAGGCGGTGAGCGCAACGAATACCATCGACCGCGCGAATCCCAACCGCTCATCCGCGCGGGCGCACTCCGCCAGAGCGCGGGCTTCTCGGAGCGCTTGCCGCACTACTCGCATTTCCCCGATTTGCCTCCGCACTCCATGCCGGTCACAACAACAAAATACGATTTTTCTGGGACGGAGCGTCTTCGACGACCAGTGCGCCGCCATCGCAAGCGCCGCCGACGCCGCGCCGTTGTAGGGGTATAGAATGGCGCCGCCACTGCACCAGCCGGCTAATCTGTTCCCCGGCCGCGTCCGGCACGGCGCCGCCATCGACGGAGACTCCATGAACGACGAATCGTACAAGCGCCTGCTCGACCACCGGCGCACCGTCAAGGACCTGATCCTCGGCTTCATCGCCCGCCTGCGCCCGGCCGGTTGGGCCGACTCGCTCATCTTCGACTCGCTGCGCGAAGGTCCGGCCGAGTACGTCACCGACGACCTGCGGCGGCGCCTCAGCGACGTCGTCTGGTCGATCGACCGCCGCGCCGCCGACGGCAGCGTGCGGACCATTCAGGTGCTGATCGAGCATCAGTCGTCGGTGGACCACTCGATGCCGCTGCGGTTCCTGAACTACGGCAGCCTGATGTACCAGCGGAAGTACCGCGACCGCCGATGGCGCAAGGGCGATACCGTCGACCAGGTGCTGCACGTGGTGCTGTACAACGGCGCCACCCGGTGGGACGCGCCGCGGTCGCTGGCGGAAATGGTGCCGGGGAGTGCGGAACACGACGGCCCCGCGCAGCTTGCGCTGAGCTATGACGTGGTTGATCTGGTAGCGGCGGAAGCGGATGACCTGCCGCGCCCGAACCTGATAACCTGGATGGCGGAAGTGGAGCGCAGCCGGCGCGCCGGGGAGCTGGCGGAGCGGGTGCGGGAGTTGGGACAGTGGCTCGCGGCGGAGGACGAGCCGGAGCTGACGAAGAGTTTCGACCTGTGGCTGGGAGCCTTGGGTGAAAAGTGGGGCGTGGAGTTACCGTCGATTCGCGACTACAAGGAGACAAGCGCAATGCTGTTAGAGAGGATCGATCGCTGGGGAGCTGAGCTCCGCCAGGAAGGCCGGTTGCAAGGCCGGCAAGAGGGCCGGCAGGAAGGCCAACGGGAAGGCGAGTTGAAAGGCCGGCAGGAAGGCCGGCAGGAAGGCGAGTTGAAGGGCCGCCGGGAGGGGCGGCTGGAGACCATCGACGGGCTCCTGCGGGCCGGCATCGGGTGGCCGGTGATCCACTCCGCCACCGGTATCGACGAGTCCACCTACCGTACCCTCAAGCGCGACGCCAACGGCACGGAGCAGGCCGCGCCCCGCCAATAATTCCCCGCCGCGCCGCCATGCAAGCGCCGCCGACGCCGCGCCGTGGTAGCAGTCAGAGAAGTGGAACGTGGAGTTGCCGTCGATCCGCATGATCCGCCTGCCGGGGCCGTTGCTTCCGGCGCGCCGCCTTGGTAGGTTCCCCTTGAACGTGAGCACTATCGGTTTCATCGGGGGCGGCAACATGGGACTCGCGCTGGCGCGGTGCCTGCAAGGCGCCGGCTTGGCCGAGCGGATCGCCGTGTACGACACGCGCGCCGAACGCGGGGCGCTGTTCAGCCGCGAGCTGACCGGCGTGACGGTGGCCGCCGACGCCGGCGAGGTGTGCCGCGCCGCCGACGCCTCCTTTCTGGCGGTCAAGCCGCAGGACGTCACCGCGGCCACCGCCGCGCTTGGCGGCAGCGGCGGCCTGATCATCTCCATCGTCGCCGGCGTATCGTTGGCGCGGCTGGCGGCGCGCCTGCCGCGCGCGCGGCTGGTGCGGGTCATGCCCAACACCCCGTGTCTGGTGGGAGCGATGGCGGCGGGATTCGCGCTGGGCGCGGGCGCCGGCGCCCGCGACCGGGCGCTGGTGGGCCGCCTGCTGGCGGCGGCCGGAGCGGCCTGCGAAGTGCCGGAAGAACACCTGGACGCGGTGACCGGCCTCAGCGGCTCGGGACCTGCCTACTTCGCGCGCCTCATCGAATGGCTCAGCGCCGCCGGCGTGCGCCAGGGGCTGGCGCCGGAGGTCGCCGCGGCGCTCACCGTGCAGACCGCGCTCGGCACCGCCCTGCTCATGCGGCAACGCGCCATGGCGCCCGGCGACTTGGTGGACATGGTCAGCTCGCCCGGCGGAACCACCGTCGCCGGGCGCCGCGAGCTGGAGTCGGGAGCGGTGCGCGCGGCCCTGGAGCGCACCGTGGCCGCGGCCACCGCCCGCAGCCGGGAACTGGGGAGCGCCTGAGACATGGCCCCTGCGGCACCTGATTCCTCGGCCGCCGCGGTGCGGGAGATGGCCCTGGCGGCGCGCGCCGCCGGCTACCGCCTGGCCGCCGCCTCGAGCTCGGCCAAGGACGCCGCCCTGGAGCGGATCGCCGCCAACCTGGAGGCGCGGCGCGGCGCCATCCTGGCCGCCAACCGGGCCGATCTGGACCAGGCCGCCGCGGGCGGCGTGGCGCCGCCGCTGATCGAGCGCCTCGGCCTGGAGAAGAAGTTCGCCGGCGTGGTGGAGGGAGTGCGCCAACTGCGCGCGCTGCCCGACCCGGTGGGCGCGGTGCAGTGGCGCCGCCGGTTGGACGACGACTTCGAGTTGACCCGGGTCGCGGTGCCGATCGGGGTGCTGGGGGTGGTGTTCGAGTCGCGCCCCGACGCGCTGGTGCAGATCGCGGCGCTGTGCCTGAAGTCCGGCAACGCCGCCATCCTCAAGGGGGGCTCGGAGGCGAGCCGGACCAACGCCGCGCTGTTCGCCGCCATCGCCGCCGCGTTGGACGCCGATCCGGCATTGGCGGGCGCGCTGCACCTGGCGGCCACGCGCGCCGAGATCCAGTCTCTGCTGGCGTTGGACGAGCTGGTGGACCTGATCATCCCGCGCGGCAGCAACGAGTTGGTGCGGAACATCAAGGACGCCACCCGCATCCCGGTGTTGGGCCACGCCGACGGGATCTGCCACGTGTACGTGGACGCCGCCGCCGACCTGGCCATGGCGGCGCGCATCACCCTCGATGCCAAGACCCAATACCCGGCGGTGTGCAACGCCGTCGAAACGCTGCTGGTGCACGCCGCGGTGGCCGAACGCTTCCTGCCCGCCGCGGCCGCGGAGCTGCGCGCCGCCGGGGTGGAGTTGCGCGGCGACGCCGCGGCCTGCGCGCTGATCGACGCCGCCCCGGCCGGGGAGGCCGATTGGGACGCCGAGTACCTGGACCTGGTGCTGGCGATCAAGGTGGTGGAGAGCCGCGCCGCGGCGATCGAGTTCATCAACGCCCACGGCAGCCACCACACCGATGCGATCGTTACCGGCGACGCCGCGGCCGCCGGCGAGTTCCTGGCGCGGGTCGATTCCGCCACCGTGTTGTGGAACGCCTCGACGCGCTTCGCCGACGGCTTCCGCTTCGGCATGGGGGCGGAGGTCGGCATCTCCACCAACCGCATTCACGCGCGCGGGCCGGTGGGTCTCGACGGGTTGGTGACCTACAAGTATCAGGTGCGCGGCAGCGGCCAGGTGGTGGCCGACTACGAGAGCGGCGCGCGCCGGTATCGCTTCGCGGAGCTCCCGCCGTGACGCGCCTGATCAAGATCGGCAGCGGCCTCATCGGACCCTCCGGGCGTCTGGATCACGTGTTCCTGGTAACCAAGTGCGCGGAAATCGCGGCGCTGATGGATGCCGGCGACCGCATTGTGCTGGTCAGCTCCGGGGCGGTCGCGGCCGGCATGGAGGTGACCGGGTTCGCGCAGCGCCCGGCGGAGGCCCTGGAGTTGCAGCTCCTGGCCGGCATCGGGCAGACCCGGTTGATGAAGTACTACCGCGACTACCTCGGCTACTACGACCGCCAGACGGCGCAGTTGCTCCTGACTCACTACAGCTTCGCCACGCCGCGCGAGGAGCGCACCGTGACCGAGCTGCTGCTGGCGTATCTGCAGCGCGGGATCGTGCCGATCATCAACGAGAACGACATGGTGAACAAGGAGGAGCTGGAGCACCGCGGCCGCTTTACCGACAACGATATTCTGGCCGCCCTGGTGGCCGAGCGCCTGCACGTCGATCAGGCGCTGCTGCTCACCGACGTGGCCGGGCTGATGCATCGCCGGGAGGGCGCGGACGGCGCCGCGGCGGACACGCTGGTGCGCACCGTGCCGGCGGTGACCGAGGAGATCAAGGCGCTGGCCTGGGGCACGCGGTCGGCGGTCGGGCTGGGCGGCATGTTTTCCAAGGTGGTGGCCGCCGAACGGATGACGGCCTGCGGCATCGAGGTGATCGTCGGCAACGGCCGCCTGCCGCTCGACCGGCTGCTCCATGATCCCGCGCAGCGCACCCTGTTCCTCGCGCAGCGGGCGATCGAACCGCCTGCGGCGCCGGCAGCTTCCGCGCCCGCCGGCCAGGCCGCCGCCGCGGGCTAGCGCGCGGCGGCGGCCAGCGCCTCCGCCAGGGCCGCGCACTCGGCGCGGGTGTGGGCGGTGGCGAGGAACCCCACCTCGTAACCGGAGGGCGGCAGGTAGAGTCCGCGCTCCAGGAAGCCGGCGTAGGCGCGGTTGAAGCGCTCGATCGCCGGCTCGGCAATCTGATGCGCCGCCCGCGGCGGGCCGGAGGAAGCGTAGTAGGGCCACAGCATCGATCCGCGGCGGATGAGCTGCAGCCCCGGCGCGGCCGCCGCCCGCACCGCCTGCTCCACGGCCGCGCCGAGCGCTTCCAGCTCGGCGTAGCGCTGCGGATCGGCCAGCGCCTGCAGGGTAGCGCTGCCGGCCGCCACCGACAGCGGGTTGCCGCTCAGGGTGCCGGCCTGGTACACCGGCCCGGCCGGCGCCAGCAGCTCCAGCAGTCGGGCGCTGCCGGCCACGGCGCCGATCGGCAGGCCGCCGCCGATGATCTTGCCGAGGGTGATCAGGTCGGGCTGCAGCCGCGCGGCCGCCGCCGAGGCCCCGTAGCGCAAGCGGAAGCCGGTGATCACCTCGTCCGCAATGAGCAGCGCGCCCGCGCGGCGGGTCACCGCGGCGACGTGGTCGAGAAATTCGGCGCGCTGCGGCAGCAGCCCATTGTTGGCCGGCACCGGCTCCAGGATGGTGGCGGCGATTTCGCTGCCGCGGGCGGCGAAGGCGGCGCTCGCCGATTCCTCGTCATCCAACCGCGCCACCAGCGTGGCCGCGGCGGTGGCCGCCGGCACTCCTGCGGAGCTGGCCAGCCCGGTGGTGGCCAGCCCGGATCCGGCCTTGACCAGCAGGCTGTCGTGATGGCCGTGGTAGCCGCCTTCGAACTTGAGGATCAGCGGCCGGCCGGTGGCGCCGCGGGCAATGCGCAGGGCGGTCATCACCGCCTCGGTACCGGAACTCACCAGGCGCACCCGCTCGGCGCCGGGATAACCGTTCAGAATCAGCTCCGCCAGCTCCGCCTCCGCGGCGTGGCAGGCGCCGAAGGAGAGCCCGCGCGCGGCCGCCTCCCGCACCGCGCGCACTACCTCCGGGTGGGCGTGGCCGAGGATCAGCGGCCCCCAGGACTGGCAGAAGTCGACGTAATCGTGGCCGTCCGCGTCCCGCATCCGGCTGCCGCTGCCGCGCGCGAAGAACACCGGCGTGCCTCCCACCGCCCCGAACGCCCGCACCGGGCTGTTGACGCCGCCCGGCAACCGCTCCACGGCCCGCGCGTAGAGGCGCGCCGATTCCGGCCGCTGCCTTGTCCCGCTCATGTTCCCGTCAACCTCCAAAGGCGCCAGCGCGCATCCCGACTGGTGCGCTCGACCCCCGGCGGCGCCCCGCCGCCGGCCCACGCCGCCACCGCCCGCAGACAATCCGCCGCCGAACCGCGCAGCCGATAGCTCCGCCAGGCGCCGGCGCCGGCGGCAGGGTCCGCGCCGCCCGCGGCGGCGAAGCCGTAATCCAGTATCCAGCCCTGATCCTCCGCCGGCCTGGCGTACGCGCCGCAGGCGGCGGCGCAGCCGCCGCCGAGCGCCTGCAGCAGGGAGCGTTCCAGGGTAACCGCGGCGCGGGTGGCGGCGTGGTCGACCGCCGCCAGCCGCGCCGCGGCCGCGCTCGCCGGGCGCGCCTGCACTGCCACCGCCCCCTGCCCCGGGGCCGGCGCCCAGCGCTCCGGCGGAAGCGCCACCAGGCGCAGGCCGGCGACCGCCGCGCGCAGGCGCTGCAGCCCGGCCGCGGCCAGCAGCAGCGCCGCCACGCCGCCTTCGCGGCAGCGCCGCAGGCGGGTCGGAACGTTGCCGCGCAGCGCGGTCGGGCGCGCTTGCGGCGCGTAGTGGCGCAGCAGCGCGGCGCGGCGCGGCGAGCTGGTGCCCACCGCGGCGCCGGGCCGCAGCCCGAGCGGCGCCGCCGGCGCGAACCAGCGCGGCGCGATTACCAGCACGTCGTGCGCCGCGGCGCGCGGCAGGATGGCGGCCAGACACAGCTCCGGGGGCTGCTCCAGGGGCAGGTCCTTGAGCGAGTGGACCGCCGCCTGCGCCGCGCCGTCCCGCACCGCGGCCGCGACTTCCGCGGTGAACAGCCCCGGACTGGTACGGGCGAGGGCGGCCAGAGACGCGGCGCCGCCGCCCGCGCCCGCCGCGCCCGGCGCCGCGCTGCGGTCGCCGCGCGTGGTCACCGGCATGATGCGCCACGCAGCGCCCCCTTCCGCGGCGCTCAGCGCCGCCTGCACCAGGCGCGCCTGCGCCAGCGCCAGGGCGCTGCCGCGGGTGGCGAGCACCAGCCCGGGCGGCGCGCCGCCCGCCGCTGCCGTGCCGGCCGGCGCCGCGCGGACCGCCGCCCCGCGGCCCCCGGCGCCGGCCGCCGCCGCCGGCCGGCCCGCGCCGTTGCCGCCGTCCGCGCCGTTGGCCGAGCGCGCGGCGCCCGGCGCGCGCTCAGGCCGGGAAGTGGCGGCCAAGTCAGGCGTCCGCCCGGTCCACTGCCGGCGCCTGCTTCAGGACCCGCCGGTAGAGGGCCTCGAAGCGGGGCACCACCAGTTCGCAGCCAAAGCTCTTCGCCTGCTCGCGGCCGGCCTCGCCGCACCGCCGGTGGAGCTGTTCATCGGTGAGCAGCTCGACGGCGCGCGCCGCCATGGCGTCCACGTCGCCCGGCGGCAGCAGGTACCCGGCGCGGCCGTCCGGCACCACCTCCGGCAGGCCGCCGGTGCGGCTGGCGACGACCGGCACCCGACTGGCCATCGCTTCCAGCGCCACCAGGCCGAAGCTCTCCGCAGCGCTCGGCAGCAACAGCAGGTCGGTGGTCTGCAGGAACGGGGCCACGTCGTCCACCACCCCGACCGTCGTGACGTCGTCCGCTACCTCCAGGCGGCGCGCCAGCGCCAGCGCGCGGCTCAGATCGGGGCCGTCGCCCACCAGCACCAGCCGCGCATCCACCCGCCGGCGGATGCGGGCGAACACCTCGATGACGTCCGCGGCGCGCTTGACCGGCCGGAAGTTGGAGATGTGCAGCACCTGCTTCGGGGCCGCGGCCTGGCTCCGGTCCGGCCCCCCGTCGGGCCGCCCGCGCGCGGAGCCGTAGTGCCCGAGTTCCACGCAGTTCGGGATTACCTCGATGGGACGGGTGACCTGGAAGGTGTCCGCGGTTTCGCGCCGCAGATACTCCGACACGGTGGTCACCGCGTCCGACTGCTCGATGGCAAAGCGGGTCACCGGGTGGAAGTAGGGCGCCGCCCCCACCAGCGAGGTGTCGGTGCCGTGCAGGGTGGTCACCACCTTCAGGTTCAGCTCCGGCGCCATCTGCCGCGCCAGAATCGCCGCCGGCGAAAACGGAATGGCGTAGTGCACGTGCAGGATCCGCAGGGCGTTGGCGGCGGCTACCTCCACCATCTTGGCGGCCAGCGCGAGCGTGTAGGGAAATTGCTTGAGCAACGGATATTCCCCGGCCTGCACTTCGTGAAAGGTGACGCGCGGCGGCAGCTCCACCAGGCGCAACGGCGCGGCGTAGCTGATGAAGGAGATGGTGTGCCCGCGCAGCGCGAGCTGCTTGCCCAGTTCGGTCGCGAATACCCCGCTGCCGCCGTGCGTGGGGTAGCAGGTAATGCCTAGTCGCACGCGCCGTCCACGTCATACACCAGCAGCTCGTGGTCCGTCTCCAGCGGATCGCAGGCGGCCAGCAGCGCGCCCGGCAACTGCGGTCCGTAGCGGCTCACGAAGTGCGCCGCCGGCAGCACCCGCTCCTGCGGCCGGGCGCGCGGCCACACCTCGTCGCGCAGCCGCTGCAGCGCGCGCCGCGCCGCGCCGCGGCGGCTCATCAGCGCGCGCGCGGTGCGTTCCTCCAGGCGCTCCGCGGCGCGTTCCGCGTGGCCCAGGCTGCGCCGCCAGGTATGCGCCAGATTGGGGTCGGCGGCGGTGACGTGCGCTTCCAGCGGCTGCCACAACTCGCTCAGGCGGCGCCGCAGCGCGGCGAAGCGGGCGCGCTCGGTGGCCGGCACCGCGGCGTTGAAGGCCGCCCGCACCGAGAACTCGGGACCCACGATCTGCTCCGGCAGCAGGTCGAAGTGGGCGAGCACGGAGACGGCGCCGGCCGGGGCGATGGTGTAGCTGCGGCGCGCGGCGATGAGGGGTTGCGGCACCTCGAACAACCGATAGACGCCCTGCAGCATGGCGTGGTAGGCCACTTCCCCCGGTCCCAGGACGGTGGCCACCGAGGGCAGCGCCAGGTCCGCCAGCACCGGCCGCAGCGCCGCGTCGGTGGACAGCTTCGCCTCCGGGGCGGGCGCCGCGCCCGGCTCCAGGCGGACGCGGCGCCCGCCCGCGGCGTGAAACAGGGTGCCCGCGCGCGCCGGATCGAGCGGCGCCGGGTAGCCGTCGGCCGCCAGCGCCGCGGCGGCCTGCTCCAGGGCGCGCCGCACCTGCCCCGCGGCCGCGGCCGCACGGGCGTAGAAGTCCGGGAACAACGGCCGCAACAGGCGCGGCTCCAGGATGACGAGGCCGTGCTCCCCGAACAGCCGCGCCAGCGCCGCGGCCAGCGAGTGGGCGAAGCCGCCGCCGCGCGGCGCGAACAACTCGCGGGCGTAGGCCGCGAACTTGCCGTCGCCCTGGCGTTCGAAGAACCGCTCCGCCGCCTGCCGCACTTCCGGCGTGACCGGCAGCTCCTCGATCGAGCGGCCTTCACCCTCCCAATCGAACCGCGCGCGCCCCACGCTGCCGTCGGCCGCGAGGTAGTGAGCGTGGTTGATCTCACCCAGGTCGTGATCCTCGGAGGCCAGCCAGAACACCGGTACGCACCGCCGTCCCAGCTCCTCCTGGCAGCGGTTCGCCAGGCGAATCGCGCTGGCGATCTTGTACAAGGTATAGCCAGGCCCGCCCATGAAGCCGGCCTGCTGGCCGGTATGCACGCAGCAGGTGCCGGCGTCGGCCAGCGCGGCGGCGCCGGCGACCGCCGCCTCCGGCGCCCCGAGCGTCCGGTTGTAGCGCGCCAGCGCCGCGGCGAGATCGGGCTGCGCCGCGCCGGCGGCATCGCGCGCGCGCAACGCGCCCGCGGCGTCGCCGCCGGCGTGGGTGAAGTAGCGGTCCACACGCCCCGCCAGGTAGTCGAGGTAGAAGCGGCTGCCCCCGTACACCTGGGTCATGGGGACGCGATGAGACTCGATCAGTCGCAAGCCGGCCTCCTCAGCCCCGGACGCCGCGGCCCCGGACCCCGCGGCGGCCGCGCGCTGCCGCGGTCAGGCGGGCAGGCGCGAATGGGTCCCGTCGCAGAATGGGTCTTTGTCAGTCTGCTTGCACTGACACAGCGCGTAGTTGCGCCGCTCCTCAACGGTGAACTGCAACGGCTCGAACTGGCTGCCCTGGTGGGAACCGTCGCAGAACGGCTGATTCCGGCTCTGGCCGCACCGGCACCACCAGTAGCTGCCCGGCTCCAGATTCAATACCGCCGGCATCCGTTCGGCAATCTGCCCCTTGGCCTGGTTGTCGGTCATCTCGTGCATCTCGTGAGCGCTCCTGCGCAAACTGTACCGAAGAACGAAGCCGCCCTGCAACGCGGGTGTCCCGCCCGCCCCCGCCCGCCCGGCTCCGCTGGTCCGCTCGCCGCTGACGCCGCTTCCCGCAAACCGGTTGACTCTGCGGCTCGAATAGTGGCAGTTATTATGACGAATCCTCACCAACCCCGACTGCCGGCGGTGCGCTGCGTTCCCGGTCGCGCGCACCGGCTGCGGCGGCTGGAGTCTGCATGCTCATATTTGCACCACAGGAAACCGACCCCAACGAGCCGCGCGCCGCCGTCACCCCGGAGACCGCCGCCCGCCTGGTCAAGCTGGGCGCCGCGGTGGCGGTCGAGAGCGGCATCGGCGCCGGCGCCAACTACTCCGACGCCGCCTACGAGAAGGCCGGCGCCGCGCTGCGCGGCGACCGCGCCGCGGCGTTGCGCGAAGCTGACGTGGTACTGCGCGTGCGCCGGCCTCCGGCCGCGGAGGTCGCGCTGCTCAAGCAGGGGGCGGTCCACGTCAGCTTCCTCGACCCCTTCAACGAGACCGCGCTGGTCGACGCGCTGGCGCAGCAGGGGGTGAGCGCCGTCAGCATGGAGCTGGTGCCGCGTTCCACCCGCGCCCAGAAGCTGGACGCCCTCAGCTCGCAGCACAGCATCGCCGGCTATGCCATGGTGTTGATGGCCGCGGACCGGCTCAAGACCATCCTGCCGATGATGGTGACGCCGTCGGGCACGCTGCAGCCGGCGCGGGTGTTCGTGATCGGCGCCGGGGTCGCGGGCCTGCAGGCGATCGCCACCGCCAAGCGGCTCGGCGCGCGGGTCGAAGCGTTCGACACCCGGCCCGACGTGGCCGAGCAGGTGGAGTCGCTCGGCGCCCGGTTCGTCAAGGTCGATCTCGGGGAGACCGGCCAGACCGAGCAGGGCTACGCCAAGGCGCTCACCCCGGAGCAGCTCGACAAGCAGCGCGCGGCGATGGCCGACCGCTGCGCCCAATCCGACATCGTCATCACCACCGCGCAGCTCTTCGGACGCAAGGCGCCGGTGGTCGTCACCGGCGACATGGTGGGGCGCATGAAGCCGGGCAGCATCATCGTCGACTACGCGGTGGAGTCGGGCGGCAACGTGGAGGGTTCGCAAGCCGGCGAGGACGTCGACGCCGGCGGAGTGCTGATCATCGGCTACCGCAACGTTCCGGGGCGGCTGGCCACCTCCGCCAGCCAGATGTACGCCAACAATCTGTACAACTTCGTCGACGAGTTCTGGGATCAGGACAGCAAGTCGTTCACCCTGAACCGCGCCGACGAGATCATCTCCGGCAGCCTGGTGACCCACGGCGGCGAGCTGGTCAACGAGATGGTCAAGAGCATTACCGGCAAGCAGCCGCAAACCGCCAACAGCGGTTGACCGAGGGGTTCATGGAAGCGCTACAGCAGTTCGAGTTTCTGTTCTTCATCTTCATCCTGGCCATGTTTCTCGGCCTGGAGTTGATCACCAAGGTGCCGTCCCAGTTGCACACGCCGCTCATGTCCGGCTCCAACGCCATCTCCGGCATTTCGCTGGTCGGCGCGCTGATCACCCTGGAGGCGCGCGGCGTGGACAGCACCCTCACTACCATCCTGGGGGCCTGCGCCGTCGGCTTCGCCACCATCAACGTGGTGGGCGGATACCTGGTCACGGACCGCATGCTGGAGATGTTCAAGACGCGGCCGGCGGCGGGCAAGAAGGGAGGCGGCGCGTGACCTTCATCATCCCGGTCCTCTACATCGTCTCCGCGATACTGTTCGTATTCGGCATCAAGCAGCTCTCCAAGGCCACTACCGCGCGCCGCGGCAACGCCACTTCGGCGCTCGGCATGCTGATTGCGGTGATCGCCACGCTGGTGGGGCGCGGCTTCCAGTTCCAGTGGATCATCGTCGGCGCCCTGGCCGGCGCCATCATCGGCGTGCTCGCCTCGCGGCTGGTCAAGATGACCGCCATGCCGGAGATGGTGGCGCTGTTCAACGGCTTCGGCGGGCTGGCCAGTCTGCTGGTCGGTTGGGGCACCTATCAGGTGGTCGCCGATACCTTCGGCGTGGGCTGGGGGGTTCCGGCGCAGGACGGCGCGGCGTTCCTGACCGCGGTGGGCGGCAGCTTTTCCTCCGTCACCATCTACCTGGCGATCCTGATCGGCGGCGTGACCTTTACCGGCAGCATCATCGCCTGGGGAAAGCTCAGCGGCGCGGTAACCCAGAAGCCGGTCCTGTTCGCCGGCCAGAACGTGCTCAACTTCCTGATCCTGCTGGCGATTCTGGTGGGAGCGGTATGGTTCACCGTCAACCCCGATGAGTACTGGGTGGCGGTGGTAGCCACCGCGGTGGCGCTGGTGCTCGGCGTCATGGTGGTCATTCCGATCGGCGGCGCCGACATGCCGGTGGTAATCTCGCTGCTCAACAGCTACTCGGGGTTGGCCGCATGCGCCGCCGGCTTCGTGATCCGCAACAACCTGCTCATCATCACCGGGGCGCTGGTCGGGGCGAGCGGCATCATCCTCACCAGCATCATGTGCAAGGCGATGAACCGGTCGTTGGGCAACGTGCTGTTCAGCGGCTTCGGCGCGGCCGGCGGCACCACCGGCGGCGCCGCCATCGAGGGCGAAGCCAAGCCGATGCAGGCCGGCGACGCCTACTACATCCTGGAGGCGGCCAGCTCGGTGGTGGTGGTCCCCGGCTACGGCATGGCGGTGGCGCAGGCGCAGCACGCGGTGCGCGAACTGGGCGAGATCCTGGAGCAGAACGGCACCGAGGTGAAGTACGCGATCCACCCGGTGGCCGGGCGCATGCCGGGGCACATGAACGTGCTGCTGGCCGAGGCCAACGTCAGCTACGACCAGCTCGTGGAGATGGACTCCATCAACCCCACCATGGACACGGTGGACGTGGCGATCGTGATCGGCGCCAACGACGTGGTGAATCCCGCGGCGCGCGAGGACGAGGGCAGCCCGATCTACGGCATGCCGATCATCGACGCCGACAAGGCGCGCACCTGCTTCATCCTCAAGCGCTCCATGGCCAGCGGCTTCGCCGGCATCGACAACCCGCTGTTCTTCCGCGACAACTCCTACATGATCTTCGGCGACGCCAAGGCCACCGTCGAGGGCCTGGTCACCGAATTCAAGGAGTCCGCCGCCTAGCCCCGCGCGCCGGCGGCCCCGTGCCACCATGAAGGTCAGCGTAGAGAATCTCGGCGTCCTCAAGAAAGCCGAGTTCGAGGTCGGCGACTTCACCCTGATCTGCGGTGACAACAACACCGGCAAGACCTACGCCACCTACGCGCTGTACGGATTCCTGTCCGGTTGGCGGCGGTGGCTGTCGGTCGAGATTCCCCGGCCAACCATCGACGCGCTCCTCAAGAAAGGAATAACGCGTATTGACGTCCGGCCCTTCGTGAAGCAGGCGAACGCTATCCTCAAGGACGGATGTGATTACTATAAGAAGTACCTGTCCAACGTGCTCGGCGCGAAAGCGGATCGCTTCAAGGAGACGAGTTTCCGAATATCGGTCGATGATCAAGTATTGCACCCCGTAGTCAAGGGCGCGTTCGAGAGGAAGAAGAAGGGATCGGAAGGCAACACGATCTTCTCTCTCTCGAAAGAGGCGGGAGACTCCAGCTTGATAGTGTCACTGAACAACCCGCAGGATTGGCCTTCCGGTTTGGTTCAAGAGAAGATTTCAGACTCGATGATCGAACTGCTCTTTGCCGATGTTCTTCCTCGACCATTCATGGTAAGCGCGGAGCGTACCGGAGGCATTGTATTCGATGATGAACTGGATTATCAACCGTACGATATAGCCCTTCATGCTCCGTACCATCCGGCGCCGGTTCAAGACAACGTAAACTTCATACGACGAGTTACAAGCGCTGTCAAGAGTGATAGCTTTCTTGCTATCGACCACAAAGACATTCTCGACGAATTTGCCGACATCATCGGCGGCTGCTTCGGCGTCGACAGTAACGGCATCATCTACTTCGAACCCGCCGGCCGGCGAGTGCGGTTGACCATGGACGAAAGCTCGGGCACGGTGCGTTCCCTGCTGCTCCTTGGCCTCTACCTGCATCACGAGGCGCGACCGGGCGATCTGTTGATGGTTGACGAGCCCGAGCTGAGCCTGCATCCGAAGAATCAGCGGCGTATCGCGCGGCTGTTCGCCCGGCTGGTAAACCTGGGTCTGCGCGTGTTCCTGACCACCCACAGCGACTACATTGTCAAGGAGTGGAATACGCTGATCATGCTGAATCATGGCATGCAATATCTGGAAAAACTCGCCAAGGAGGAGAGGTACCGCGCTGACGAGCTTCTGGTACCCGATCAGATCAGGGTATACATGGCAAAGCAGGCGGCCGTCGAAGGCGGCGGTCCGGACTACCTGCTGGAGCCTGCTTCGATAGACCCTGAACTTGGAATCGAAGCAAAGACCTTCGACGACACCATCAATGAAATGAACCGGATTCAAGACGCTATCGTGTGGGGTCACGATGGATGACTTCGATATACTACGAGAGCTGTTTCGAGAGGAGGCGTTGGCATCCGCTGAAGGGAACAGGATCACTCTGGAAGAACGGAGTAATCAGTCATCATATACACTGGATATCACCGGTATTCCGGACGACACTATAGCGTTCAAGGCGGATATGTTTCCGGATTATAGACATATCTTCAAGAACTCCAGACATGAATGTAGGCGCGCCGACTATGTGATCGTTGCCCGCGACCAAGATAGAGATGATGGAAGATGGATAGTCTATGTTGAGATGAAGCGCGGAAGGGGAGTGCTTCACGATATCGAGCTTCAGCTGCGAGGGACCAGGTGCGTGGTAGCATATTGTCGCGCAATCGGTCAGGAGTTTTGGGGAGAACGGCGATTCCTGCAACACTACACCGAGCGTTTTGTCCGCGTATATGACATCAGGTTAGCCAAACGCAAGACGCGTGAATCGCGGTCGGGTGTTCACGACGACCCAACGCGCATTCTGAGTATTCCTGCCCCCAAGGGTCTGCTTCAATTCGATAAGCTGCTCGGCGCTGCGCACCGATAGCGGGTCTGGTCTGACCAGGGCCGGTAAGGGCCGGTCAGCGCGGATTGACGGCGGCGGCCGGGTGCGTTACAAACGGTGGGCATGCAGGTAGTGACGGATCGTGAGGCGCAGACCTTTCGGGAACGGGGCTGGCTGGCCCTGCCGGGGATGCTCGGCAGCGGCGAGCTGGCGGCGATGCGCTCCGACATGGAGCGGATTACCCGCGCCGCGCGTCCCGGCGCGGAGGATTTCTTGTTCGGAGCGGGCCACCTGGACGGCTCCGAGGTGCTGCGCCGCATCCAGTACGTAGTCGACAAGTCGGCGGCGGCGCGCGCCATGCTGGGCCACCCCGGCGTGCTGGCCGCGGTGGAGGCGATCGCGGGACCCGATCTGTTCCCCACGCAGGACGCCATGGTGCTGAAGATGCCGGGGCAGGGCATCGCCGTCCCCTGGCATCGGGACCGCTCCAGCACTGACGACTACCCCTCCGAACCGCCGGTGTTCATCGCCGACTTCTACCTCGACGCCGCCGACCGGGACACCTGCATCTGGGTGATGCCGGGCAGCCACCGCTGGTCGGACGCGCGCACCCGGGACGAGATCGCGCGCCTGAACCGTGACGGCTTCTCGACCGAGGGCGCGGAGCCGGTGCTGCTGAACGCCGGCGACGTGCTGTTGCACAACGTGCGGCTGCTGCACGGCTCGCCGCCCAACGCGTCGCCCAAGCTGCGCCGGGTGGTGTACTACACCTTCCACACCGTGCGCGTCGAATGGGTACACGGCCCGCACACCCGCGAATACATCGCCGCCAAGCAAAAGGTGCTGCGCGCCTGCATCCGCCAGCGCCGGCGGATGCCCTATGCCGCCGGCGAAACCGCGTTCGAGTACCGCCCGCCGGCGGAACAGGACAAGGGCCGCCTCGCGGCCGGCGAAGAACCGGCTACCTTCCGCTACCCCGCCGACGCCTATCAATTGGCCGGCTGACCCGGCGCGGTCCGGCCCCGCGCCCTCGCGCAGCTCCCGCGCAACGGCTTTCATTTGCCAGGGGGACTGCGCGAGTCCTATATTCGTTGACCAGGGAGGTGATCCAACCGTGCTGCGAATGAAAGGAAGATTGCTGTTCACGCTGGCAGTCGGCGTCATGCTGGCCATGGCCGCGGCTGCCCACGCCAAGCCGGGGTCCGGTGACGAACGCTCCGACTCCGGGTTTGGCGGCGGGCCGTTCTGGCCGTTGCGCTACATGCCCGCCGTTGCCGACCTGAACGGCTACTTCAAGGATCTCGGCTCATACCAGGCCATGAGCGAGTTCTTCATCCCGCTCCTGAACGGCGGCGGCGGCACCGTCCGCTACAGCGTGAACGGGAATTGGCAGTTCGGCATGGAGTGGGCGGGATTCGGCCAGGAGGTCGGCGGCTTCGCCAAGCACCGGACCGACGGACCGCGGGACACCGTCGACACGGACGGCGACGGCTACGACGACTACCGCAGCTACGCCGGGTACCGCCAGTTCTACTGGGCCGGCATCGCGCAGTACAAGTGGGCGCTGGCGCCGAGCCTCTATCTGCAGACCGGGGTCAAGACCGGGCTTGGCTCGGAGACGCTGAACTACGGCATGAACCGGCGCGAGGTGCTCACGGACGTGATCGGCATCACCTCGGGCGCCAACTCATGGACCCGCACCACCCTGCTCGGCAGCTTCTACGCCGGCCTCCAGGTCGCCCTGGACGGCGACCGCAACGTCTTCAAGCTGGGCCTGGAGGCGGGGGTGGACGGGCATTACGCCCTGACCGAATGGCAGGCCGCGACCGGCGTCCACAAGGCAGTGCCGGCGCCGCCGGCAACCATCCAACCGCACAACTTCTGGGTCACGATCGGCCCCCAGTTCCACTACTAGCGCGCCGCCACCCGCCGGAGCCCGCCGGCGGGGCGCACTTCGACGCCGGCGACAGTCTCGGCAGTAGCATCTGACGGAACGTCCAGCCGCTTGGAAATGTGCAGCCGAGTCACGCCCGCAGGTGGCATCTTCCGGGCGGGCGCACTTCCAATTTGTAGGTAGGCCCAAATAGAGAAGCCCTCCCAGCGACAGGTGATGTAACATCAGGCCGTCACTGGGAGGGCAACATATGTGTGATTCATTGGTAACCGAGATTCTCAACTACTGCAAGGCCACCTGTGGTCTCGAACTGGGCCGCGCTAGCGGTCCCCACGACCTGTTGCGGGCAGAACTGAGTCTCCTCAAGTGCTTGGTGCGCCTGTGCCGCGCCGCCATGGTGGAGTGGTTCAAGGAACTGGGCCGCGATTACCGCGGCGCCACGGTCCAGCGCAACGGGGTGTCGTATCGGTTTGTCGGCCACCGCTCCAAGACCCTGCACGGACTGTTCGGGACGGTACCCTACGAACGGGCCTACTACGCCAGCGGTAGCGGCCAGGGCTGGGCGCCGTTGGATGAGCGGCTCGGCATCAAGCGCGGCCATACGCCGGGCTGCCAGTACTTTCTGAGTCAGTTCGTAGCGCGCCAGGCGCACGCAGAGAGTCTGCGGCAGTTTCACGAGGTGTTCCGCGCCGACGGCGGGGAGCTGGTGTCGGAGAAGAAGGCGTTCACGATGGTGCAGGAGGTAACGGAGGGGTTGGAACGGCAGCGCCAGCAGGAGGTGGACAACTACCAGCAGACTGCGGCGGGGCCGGAGCTGCACGAGCCGATTGGCGGGACGGTGGCGGTATGCATCGACGCGGGGAAGGTGCCGGTGCGCGGCAAGGAGCGGGTAGATGATGCCGGGAAGAAGCGCTACGAGCGGGAGTACCGGGACGCCAAGGTGGCGGTGGTGGCGGCGGTGGAGTGGGACGCTGAGGAGCAGGAGGCGCAGTGCAGCAGCAAGCCGAGCTACGTGGCGGCGAGCGAGCATGCCGACCAGTTCTTCCCGCGCATCGAAGTGGAGCTGAAACGGCGCTGCGGCGAGGGGGCGGCGCGGCAACTGGTAGTGCTGGCCGACGGGGCGGGATGGATTTGGGATCGGGCGGAGACCTGGGCGGCAGGGGGGCTGCGGGTGTGGTACATCCTGGATTTCTGGCACGCCTGCGAGCATCTCGCGGAGGCGAGTCGGAGCGTCTACGGGGAGAGGAGCAAGCAGGCAGAGGAATGCTTTCGGAGGTGGCGGACGATGCTGCGCGGCAGTCGGGCGGGGGAAGTGATAGAGGAGCTGGAGGAGTTGCGCGACGGCGGGGGGTTGAGTGCCCGGCAGCGGCACGAGGTGCAGGGGGAGATCAACTACTTGAAGAGCAACCAGGGACGGATGGACTACCGGCGGTACCGGCGGGAGGGGCTGCCGATCGGCAGTGGGGCGGTGGAGAGTACGTGCAAGAACATGGTGGGGGCGCGGCTGAAGGGGAGCGGGATGATCTGGTCGTTGGGAGGGGCGCAGGGGATGCTGCAGCTCTGCACCTCGGTGAAGAGCGGGCGGTTCAAAAGGGACTACGCGAGCCTGCTGTCCGCCTCGGTGCCGCAGGAGGCCCAGCCACAGGCCGCCTGACGCTACCTACGTTTTGGAAGTGCGCCCTTCCGGGCCGAATAACTTGACTCAAGTAGTTTCCATGAGTATACTTATGTCGCCGGCGGATCGGGTGCGGCCCCTGGGCGGCGGGCGCTGGGAACTCAAGGCGGTGATCGACGATGAGTGCCGGCGCGGCTTGGAGCGGCTCCCAGGGCCTCCTGTCCTACGTCGATCCGCACCTGACGATGGGGCAGCTCATGGGGCGGCTGGTGCGGGAAGGGCTCGACCGCCACGACCCGGCCCGGCCGCCGCGCGGGCGGCGCGCCGCGCCGGCCAAAGGAGCCGAGCAGACTTCGGCGCCGAAGACGCAGGCGGCCTCGGCTCGCGGCGCGGACAGCGCCGCTCCTTCGGCGGCGAAGGTATCGGCTCAGGCTCAGGCGGCGGCGCAGCCGGGAGACGAAGCCGCTGACCGCCCGGACACTTCGGCAGCGAAGCCGGCGGGCGACGCCACTTCGGCGGCGAAGACGCGGCGCCTCGGCCGGCCGGCTGCGGCGTGCGCGCAGCCGGCGGCGCCGCCGCGGACCCGGACTTCGGCAGCGAAGACAGGCGGCGTAACCCGCCGCGCCATCCCGGCGGCGGTCAAGCGCGAGGTGTGGCGGCGCGACCGGGGCCGCTGCCGCTACGTGGACGGCACCAGCGGGCGCCGCTGCGGCTCGCAACACCTGCTGCAGATCGATCACGTCGTGCCGTATGCCCGCGGCGGCGGCGCCGAGCCGAACAATCTCCGCCTGCTGTGCGTCGCCCATCACCGCTACCGCCACGCCGGCGCCCGATTCGGGCGCCCCGGTGAGGATCGTGAGGCGCCGGTAGACCGGTGATCAAGATCGCCCAGAAAACATCATCTTACACTGCGACTTGGGCTTGGCCGCCAAGCGGTCCGACGTTTACCTGCAATTTGGAAATGCGCCCCCGCGCGGAGGACTTTGACATGAGTGGCGCGCGGGGGTAGGTTCGGGACTTGCCATGCCCAATGAGTCCAATAAGTATCGCCTGATTCAGGTGGGGACCGGCGGCCGCGGGGTGCCGTGGTGCTCCCGTTTCCTGCCGCCGCACGTCGCCTCCGGCCGGATCGAGGTAGTGGCCGCGGTGGACGTGAACCCGGAGGTTCACGGCAACGCGCAAACTCACCTCGGCCTTCCGCCCGAAAAGTGCTACACCGACCTGCAGCGCGCCTGCGCCGAGAACCCGGCGGACATCTGCACGGTGGTGACCCCGCCGGCGTTCCACGAATCGGTGGTGGACGCGGCGCTGGCCCACGGCATGCACGTCATCTCCGAGAAGCCGATTGCCGATACCCTGGAGGCGGCGCTGCGGATCGCCGCCAAGGTGGAGCGCGCCGGCAAGAAGATGGGCGTGACCATGAGCCATCGCTTCGATCAGGACAAGACCACCCTGCGCCGCGAGTTGCGATCCGGCCGCCCCGGCCGGATCGACTACCTGGTGTGCCGCTTCACCTGCGGCCTGCGCAACTTCGGCGACTGGGGCGCCCGCTTCCGGCACACCATGGACGAGACGCTGATGATCGAAGGATCGGTGCATCACCTCGACATCATCGCCGATCTGGCCGGCGCCAAGTGCGATACCCTCTACGCGCAGACCTGGAATCCGCCGTGGGGCGAGTACGCGAGCGGATCGCAGGGGCACGTGATGATGACCTTCGAGAACGGCGTGCGCGCCATCTACGAGGGAGCCAAGACCAATGCCTGCGGATTCAACGGCTGGGCTCAGGAGTATATCCGCGCGGAGTGCGAACGCGAGACGCTGATCATGGATCACCGCCGGGTCGAACGGTTTCTGTATGCTCCGAAGTACTACGCCCGGGAAGGACAGGGGGAAGAGGTGCCGCTGCTGCGGCAGCGCTACTGGACCGATGCCTGGCTGCTGGAGCAGTTTCTGGATTGGCTCGACGGCGGCCCGCCGATGGCGACCAACGTCGCAGCCAATCTCCAGTCGGTGGCGTTGATCTTCTCCGCCATCGAGAGCAGCCGTACCGGCCGCCCGGTGAGGGTGCAGGAGTTCCTGCAGGCCGCCCGCGAGCGCGCGCAACCGTCACCCGCCGCGAGCGCCGCCGGCAGTTAGTCCGGGTCAGGCGGGGCAGGTCACTCCTTCATAACCACGGTAAAGCGTAGGTTTGGGCCCGTAGTGTCTCTGAGGCGAACGGTCTCCGTCAGGCGCCCCCAGTGCAGGTAGAGGTTGGAGTGGGCCGCCAGTCGGCGGAGTACCGCAAGTGACCTGAGCGGAAGGATGTTTGGCTGCTTCTGATAGTTGAACAGGTTGATCGAACCCAGGCGAAACTCTGACCCGCCGGCCTGCGAGGTGCGCCAAGCGCCGCTGTTGTAGCGCCAGCGATCGGGGGCGCCGGTGTCGTCCGACAGCAGGTTGGCTATCGCCCAGTCGACCAGCACGTCGCCGAACGACCGGCCCGCGCCGCGCGCTGCCAGCGCCGCTTCGATTGCCGCGACGCCGGATTCGCCGTTGCGCACGATGTCGCCAAAAAGCGCGGCGCCGCCGTGGATCCGCGCCAGGTACGCTCCCAGCGCGTAGTTGATGGAGTAGTTCCGCAGTTCGCGGCGCCAGGCCGTCACCTGAATGTAATTGTACAGATTGTACAGCGGCAGCCGGCCGGCGGTTATTCCGGGAACGCCGGCCGTGGGATCGTCATGCGCCACCCCGCGCGGGCCATCATACACGCGCAGCTTGCCGGCCAGCAGGTCCTCAGCCACCTCGGAGCTCATCTCGTTCAGCCAAGTCTCGGCAACGGCACCCTGCAGTATCCGCTTCTGGTAGAAGTGAATCATGTGTTGAAACTCGTGTACGAGAGCCGCGAGCGCCATGCTCGGGCGCCGGTCGGTTACCTCCCAGCTCGCCCCGGAGGGAGATGCCAAGTACACGGCGTCGACGTAGAACATCAACCTCTCATTGGAAGTCCGATGTCTCAGTTGGACGTGTTGAGGATCGTGCAGGTAGTTGTCCTTGGCAAAGAAGAATCCTAACGTTCGGTCGGCGTCGCCGGATGTAGGTAGGCCGTCGTTATCGATGTCGTACAGCAGGATGTGGATCAGGCCGGCCTGCTCCGCGGAAAGAAGAAGATTCGGGAAAGAGTGCGGGCCCCACGGGGCGCCGAATATGGCCGTCACCCAGTCGTAGACGTCATTGTCGCTGCCCGGACGCAGGAACGTCCGCGCTACCGTGTCGACCTGGGTCTGGGTGACGCAGGGCGGCCGGGAGCACCGGCCCCAGTTCGCGTCGGCCACCCAGACCGCCAGCGTCACCGCGCCGTCGGAGACCACCCTGCGGGCGGTGGCTGCAATTTCAGTGACGGTCCCGAAATCGTCATAATTCAGGAAGGTGAACGCCGCGCCCTCGTTGACCGTCGCGGCCTGGTTCTGCCGGAGCCGGTCCGACCGCGAGGTCCGCGCCAACCCGGCGCCGCGCAGCAGCGGCGGGTTGGCGTTGAACTCCACGACCCAGGGACGGTCCCGCCGGATCGGATACGCGGCCGGATCCAGCCCCCCCCCCCCTTCACGGCGCACCGCGGCGGCCGACCGCGGCAGCGGTTCAAACGCTCCATGGATCTGCAGATTCCTGGTTGTCGTGAGCTGACAAGGACTGCTGTCGACGCAGGTGGCGATCAGGTATACGTTGGCCGGCGCGGTATCGACTCGGATTTCGTACTCGATCGTCGTGTTGGCGCGTGGGTCGAGTATGAACACCTGATTTCCGCTTCCCGGATAGCAGAGCACGGTCGTTTCGCACACCTCGATGGTGAAGGTCAACGTATCGGCGTCGCCGGCGGAACGGTTGGCGTCCGCGTCCTCTACCCGGTAGGTCATGCGGTACTCGCCGGCCCGACTCGGCGTTCCCGCAAGCGTGCGCCGGCTGCCGTCGAACGTAAGCCCCGGCACCGCGGGCTCCAGGCCATAGCTCAAGGCCCCGTTGCCGCCGCTTGCGGCGGGCAGCACCAGCGGTTCGCTCTCCCGACTCTCGTTGTAGGCTCGAACAGCGACGCTCCTGGCGCTGAAGCGCGGCGGCGAGTCGGCAGGCGCGGCGGCGCCGCCAGCGCCGCCGGTACCTGAAACGGCTTGTTGGCAGCCGGCCAGCAGGAGGGCGCCTGCGGCGGCGGCAACGGCAATCGGCGCCAATCGGCGCCGCATGTTCGCGGAGTTCATTGGCCGCCATCTTACTATACCGGGCGAAGGTGCGTACGGCGCCCGCGCGCCCCGCGCCGCGGCGGCGCCCCGGCTAGCGCGGCGGGCGCGGCCCCGGCCGGGGTTGCGCCTTGCGCTTGGCGCGGCGGTTCCGGAGCGCCGCGCGCACGCAGGCGGTCAGGCCGATGCCCAGCCAGGTCAGATTCAACGCCGCCGCGGGGAAGGCGCGGTAGTAGAAGGTGTTGGCCAACAGACCGCCCGCGCCGATCACGTTCAGCGTCTGGTAGAGGCGCGAGGTGCCGCCAAGTCTGCCGGTGGACACCAGCCAATAGGCGGAGATCAGAGCGGCCATGCCGATCCATCCCGCCGCGTCGAGGAGCAGCCGTGGTTCCATACGGCCGCAGTCAGACGCAAAACGCGCGCGGAATCCACCATCCCGCAGCGCCCGCCCGCCGCCGGCGGCGCGCCGCCGCCCGCCGCATGCGCGCCGCGGCCGCGCGCTTGACACCGCCCCCCGGGCTGTGCGAAGATGAGCAACGTATGTTTACTTCAAGAAATATGGCCTCGGGCCATAGGTTCGCTCCGAGCGGAGCGTTACTCGGCCTCCTGGCCGCCTCGCTGCTGGCGGCCCAGGTAGCGGTTGCCGAACCTTCCAGAGAAGCTGCCGACTGCAACGGAATCGGTCGGGAGCTCGTGTTCGCCGGTCTCGACTGGCAAAGCGCCCAGCTCCACAATCAGATTGCAGGAACGATTCTGCAGGCCGGTTTCGGCTGCGACTATACCGACATACCGGGATCGACCATCCCCATGGTTCAGGGTCTGGTCCGCGGCGACATCGACATCAACATGGAGATCTGGTTCAACACCGCGCCGGAGCTGTATCACGAAGCAGCGGACGCCGGCGACGTGATCGATCTCGGGTTGACCATGTATGCGGCGGAGTATGCGTTCCTGGTCCCGCGCTACGTGATCGAAGGCGACGCCGAGCGCGGCATCGAGCCGATGGCCCCGGACTTGAAGTCGGTTGCGGACCTGCCGCGCTACGCGCAGTTGTTCCAGGATCCCGAGCAGCCTGACATGGGCCGCTTCTACAACTGCATCATCGGCTGGCAGTGCGAGCTGATCAACAATGACAAGCTGGCGACCTACGGACTCGACGAGCACTTCACCAACTTCCGCCCCGGTACCAGCACGGCGTTGTCGAGTGCGCTGGCCGGCGCCTACGGCAAGGGCGAAGCGTGGCTCGGTTACTACTGGGGCCCGACCTGGGTGCTCGGCAAGTACGACATGGTGGTGCTGGAAGAGCCGGCCTACTCGGACGAGTGCTGGGTGGAAGGCGACCGCGGCTGTTCGTGGCCGCCGTCGATCGTGAACGTCTCGGTGAGCAAGGCGTTCGCCGACAGCGCCTCGCCGGAGATGGTCGAGTTCCTGCGCGCCTACGAGATGGATCAGATTCTGGTCAGCCAGCTCCTGGCGTACATGAGGGACAACGACGCCGAGGCCGCCGACGCCGCCCGGTACTTCCTGGAGACCATGCCGGAAGTGTGGACCCCGTGGGTGTCCGACGGCGTTGCGGGCCTCGTCAGGGCGGCGCTCAACTAAAGGCTGAGATCCTGCCGGCCGATAAGATAACGACAACTCGGGGGGCGCCGCCGGCCGCCCCCTTCTTGCGGGGAGCGGCACCGGGCGCGCCGCGGCCGGCGCTGCTCCTGCCCGCTCGATAATCGGAGATCGCTGTTGGGAGATTGGATTCGGGAATGCGCCGGTAGCTTCGACCGGATAATCACCAGGTTTCCCGAAGGCTGCCAGATTCCGATCCGGGAGTGGACCAATGGCGCTCTGGAGTTCCTGCTGGCGCGCCTTGGACCGATTCTGGACGCCGTCAGCGACCGGATGCTGCTGGTGCTGCGGTACGTCGAACAGTCGCTGCTGTGGCTGCCGTGGTGGCTGGTGATCGGCGCCATCGGCGTGGTGGTCTGGCACGCGGCGCGGCACCGGTGGCTGACCATCGGCCTGATCGCCTGCCTCATCTTCATCGGCATGATGGAGCTGTGGGACGACACCATGCGCTCGCTCGCGATCATGCTGATCGCGATTACGATCACGGTCGCCGCCGGCATCCCGGTCGGCATCCTCATGGCCACCACCCGCTGGGTGCGCGGGGTGGTCAGCCCGATCCTCGACGTCATGCAGACCATGCCTTCGTTCGTCTACCTGATCCCCGTGATCTTCTTCTTCGGCCTGGGCAACGTGGCGGCGATCTTCGCCATCTTCATCTACGCCGTGCCGCCGATGATTCGGCTCACCAACCTCGGCATCCGCCTGGTGGATCAGTCCACCGTCGAGGCCGCGGACGCGTTCGGGGCGACCGGCCGGCAGATTCTGTGGGGCATTCGCATTCCGCTGGCCATGCCGACCATCATGGCCGGCGTCAACCAGGCGATCATGATGGCCCTGGCGATGGTCGTGATTGCGTCGATGATCGGCGCCCGCGGCCTCGGCGCGCAGGTGCTGCGCGGGGTGAACAACGGTGACGTCGGCATGGGACTGGAAGCGGGCATCGCAATCGTGGTGTTGGCCATGATCCTCGACCGGGTGACCGCGGCCTACGGCGCCCGTCTCGACCCGACCCAGGCACCGGAGACCTGACGCGATGCGCAACCATGAGACGGACGATGGCGGCAACGGCGCGGGCGCCGCGCGCAGCAATATCGAAGTAAAGAACCTGTACAAGATCTTCGGGCAGCGCCCGCAGGAGGTCCTGCCGCAGATCGAGGCGGGTACGGGAAAGGACGAGATCCTGGCCAGCACCGGCCACACCGTCGGGCTGAGCGACGTGAGCCTGCGCATCGAGCAGGCGGAGACGTTCGTGGTAATGGGCCTGTCGGGCAGCGGCAAGTCGACCTTCGTGCGCTGCGTGAACCGGTTGATCGAACCCACCGCCGGCCAGGTGCTGGTCGGCGGCGTGAATATCGTCGATCTCGGCGCGGCGGAGCTGAAGGCGTTGCGGCGCACCCGGATGAGCATGGTGTTCCAGCGCTTCGGGCTGCTCCCGCACCGCAGCGTGGTGCAGAACGTCGCCTACGGCCTGCGCGTCCAGGGAGTGTCCAAGGAGGAACGGCTGGAGCGCGCCGGCCGCTGGATCGAGGTGGTCGGGCTGCAGGGCTACGAGCGGATGCGCCCGAGCCAGCTCTCGGGCGGCATGCAGCAGCGCGTCGGGCTGGCGCGGGCGCTGTGCACCGATCCCGACATCCTGCTGATGGACGAGGCGTTCAGCGCCCTCGATCCGCTGATCCGGCGCGACATGCAGGACGAGCTGATTCGCCTGCAGGGCGAGCTCAACAAGACCATCGTCTTCATCACCCACGACCTGGACGAGGCCCTCCGGCTGGGCGACCGCATCGCCATCCTGAAGGATGGCGTGGTGGTGCAGATCGGCACCCCGGTCGAGATCATCACCCAACCCGCCGATGCCTACGTGCAGGAGTTCGTCCGCGACGTCAACCGCGCGCGGGTGCTGCGCGCCGGCGAAGTGATGGAAGAGGTGGAGCCGCTGCCGCTCGACAGCGCCCCGGACAGCGCCCGCACGGCGTTGCGGAGCGCCCGCCGCAAGATCGGCTTCGTGACCGACCGCAACCGGCGCTACCGCGGCCTGGTGCGCGTCGAAGACCTGCCGGCGGCGGTCGAACGCGGCGACCGCGACCTGGGCGGCAGCGTGCGCCGCGACGCGCCCACGGTGCGGGCGACGCAATCCCTCGATGAACTGCTGGGCGTGGCGGCCGACAACAACCTGCCGATCGCGGTGCTCGGCGACCAGGACCGCTTTCTGGGGAGCCTGACCCGCCAGACGACGCTGGCGGCGCTCGCCGGCGACCGCGCCGACAAGGAACCCGCGGCCGCCGACTGACGCCCCGTTGCGCGCCCGCCGCGTTGCCGGCGCCCCCCGGCGGGAAATCAGCTCAGCGGCTTGAGGTCCCCCAGCATGGTGGGGATCAGTTCGGCGACGGTGGGGTGGACGTGCACCGCGCGCCGCAGCACGCGGTAGGAAGCGCCGGCGTACATCACGTCGAGGATCGAGTGGATCACCTCGTCGCCGCCCACGCCGAGGATCGCGGCGCCGAGGATGCGCTCCGTCTCCGCGTCCACCAGCACCTTCATGAAACCCTGCGTCTCGCCCTTCTCCACCGCGCGCCCGACGCGGCTCATCGGGCGCGCGGCGACCAGGGCCGGGCGCCCCGTAGCGCGTACCTGCGGCTCGGTCATGCCGGCGCGCCCGAGCGGCGGGTCAATGTACAAGGCATAGCAGTCGATGCGGTCGGTCACCCGCCGCGACTCGGCGCGCAGCAGGTTGCCGGCGGCGATCTCATAGTCGTGGTAGGCGGTGTGGGTAAAGGCGCCGCGCCCGTTGCACTCGCCGAGCGCCCACACCCCCGGCGCGCCGGTCCGCAGGGTGTCGTCCACCCGGACGTGGCCGCGGGAATCGACCTCGATGGCGGTCGTCTCCAGCCCCAGGTCGTCGGTGTTGGGGCGCCGCCCGACCGCCAGCAGCAGGTGCGAGCCGACCACCTCCGGCGCCGCGCCGCGGCACGCCAGGGAGGCCGCCACCGCGTCCCCGCGGCGCTCGAAGCCGAGGCACTCCGCCTCCAGCCGGAGCCGGAGCCCCTCGCCCTCCAGGATCGCCGCCACCGCGGCCGACACTTCCGGCGACTCGCGCTTGATCAGCCGCTCGCCGCGGTCGATCAGCGTCACCTCGCTGCCGAAGCGGCGGAACATCTGGGCGAACTCCAGTCCGATATAGCCGCCGCCGACGATCACCAGATGCTCCGGCAGGGCGGCGAGCTCCATGATCGTGGAGTTGGTCAGGTAGTCCACCTCCGCCAGGCCCGGAAACGGCGGCACGAAGGCGCGCGCGCCGACGTTGATGAAGATCCGTTCCGCCTCCAACACCTCGCCGTCCACCTGCACCCGATGGTCGCCGGCGAACCGCCCGTGGCCCTGGTACACGGTGCAGTTGGCCAGCGACCGCAGCCACCGTTCCACGCCGGCCGCTGAGCGCCGCACGATCGCGTCCTTGCGCGCCTTCACCCGCCCCATGTCCACCTCGACGCCGCCGGAGATCACCACCCCGAATTCGGCGGCGCGGCGCGCGACGTGGGCGGCGCGGGCGCTGGCCACCAGCGCCTTGGTGGGGATGCAGCCGACGTTCACGCAGGTGCCGCCGAAGCGGTGGCGCTCGATGACCGCGGTGCGCAGGCCGGCGGCGGACAGGTCCGCGGCAAGACTGGGTCCGGCCTGCCCGGTGCCGATGATGATCGCGTCGTATGAGTGCGCCATCAGGCCTCCTGCGCGCTCACGGGCGCCGGTTTGACGCGGGCGTGGGGCACGTTGGGACTGGCCGGATCGACCGTGAGCTGCCGGCGGCCGGGGTTCACGACCAGATCCATGTCCTCCATGGGAACCGCCCCCAACAACACCTCGTCGCCCAACACCAGCGCCCCGACGTAGCAGAACCGCTTGCCGAACGCAACCTTCACCGGGCCGACGTAGGGCACGGTCGCCGCGCTCCCGTCGGCCACCGACACCTCGCGCACCGATTCCGTTTGCAGGTCGAGCTGGTGGGCGACGTGCTCCGGGATGCACAGCATCAGTGCGCCCGTGTCGACCAGCGCGGTCACCCGCACCGGTGCGAAGTCGGTGCGCCGCGGATTGCTCAGCTCCAGTTCGGCAAATACGTGACCCATGAACCCTCCCGGCGCAGGTCAGCAGATTGCGCCGCGCTTGGCGCGGATGCCGTGGCCCGGCGGGTCGACGCCGACCCAGCGTTCATCGGCCGGCTCGTCAGCGCGCTGGTAGCGGCTGTCGGACGACAGGCGGATGCGGTCGGTCCGGTTGTCGGAGCTTGCGTGCATCAGATACATGTTGAAGATCAGCACGTCGCCCATGCGGTATTCGGCAGTCAGCCAGCGGCCGCCCCATTCCCCCTGCACGGCCATGGCGTCGGCGGAATAGGCGCCGGAGGAGTTCCAGCGGATGCGGCTCCTTTCCGCGGCGGTCAAGTCGCGGCCCGCCCGGCGGGCCTGCGCCACCACCGGCTCGGCTTCCCCGCCATTGGTTCCATTGGTGCAGTACCGGTCGACGTCGCCGGCGCCGTAGGTGTTCTTGAGGCGGTCCTGCCGGTGGCTGCCTTCCAGCACCATGAGACCGCCCATCTCGAAGGGGATGTCGTCGAACGGCGTCCACGAGGTGAACAGGCGCTTGGTGCCGCGCCCCATGAAGACGATGTCGCAGTGGGGATCGGTGGTCTGGCCGCCTCCGGGCGGCTTGGCGCGCATCCAGGTGAAGTCGAAGTGGCGCACCGGACCGCCGAGGAAGAATTGGTGGAACTGCAGCATGGGGCCGGCGTAGAGCACCTGGTCGAGCGGCTCGTTGGCCCGGGACAGGGCGCGGGCGAGGTCGCCGGTGGCGCTGGCGTCGATTGCGGGCGCGGGCGCGGCGGCGCCTTCCTCGGAATCGCGGCCGGGGGCCAACAGGCGGAGGGCGGCCAGCCGGCGCAGCAGCTCCCGGCGGGCCGCGAGCACCGCCTGGCGGCCGAGCAGGCCGCGCAGGAAGAGGTACCCGTCCCGGTCCATGCGGCGGCGCAGCTCGGCGCGGTCGCGCAAGGCGTCGTTGGCCGGCTGCAGCAGGCCCAGGTGGTCGAGGGCCTGGGAGTGATGGGTCAGCGGGGGAATGGTCGTCGGTTCCACTGCAAGTACCGCGGAGGCGCTACTGGCCGGCCGGCGCGAGCTCGCCGATCGAGGATTCCATTCGGGCGCGCTCGCCGGTGCGGGCGGACACCTGCTCCTCGCTCAGCACCGCGGGATGGGCGCCAGGCGGCAGCGGCGTCCGGTACTGGTAGGCGGGGTCGGCGCGGCGCCGCTTCTCCACCTCGATCATCTCCCGCCAGCTCTGCCACAGACCGCGCAGCTCCGGCATGTCGGGGGCGATTTCGCGCGCCAGCTTCTTGAGGCGGTAGCAGGGTACGCCGGCGAACATGTGATGCTCGGTGTGCCAGTTCATGCGCCAGTAGAGAAACGAAGTGAACGGGTCGAGCCGGTTGGACCGCACGCACATGCGGAAGTCGGGCACGCCGTCCATCAACCCGACGTGCATCGGGGTGCCCACCAGCCCGGCCAGCCAGTTGCCGCAGAACAGAAAGCCGGTGAACACGATCGATATCCACCAGGCGCCGGTGGCCGCCGACAGCAGCAGCAGCCCGCCGTGGAACAGGATCGTCAGCCGGGCGAAGCGCACCGCCTTGCGCTCCACCTCGGGGGCCAGCTCGAACAGCGCTTCGGTCCACTCGCTGGTGCGGATGCTGGTCAGGTCGCGCCGGTACCGGGGAATGGCCATGCGCACGGCGGCGCCGATGATCTGGATCATTCCCTGGACGTTGAAGGTGAGCCGCTGCGCGACTTGCAGCGGCTTCAGCGGCAGATCGATCGGCAGCACCACCTCGCGGTCACCCTCCGGATAGAGCGTGTAGCGATGGTGGTAGGTATGGCTCATCGCGTATTCGTGGTAGCTCCACCAGGTGAGCAGCGACATCGGTACCAGGAAGAAGCGGTTGAGCCACTTGGTCTTGAACACGGTGCCGTGGCCGAGCTCGTGGGTGGCGAGCCCGCGCAGGAACGTGCCCACCGTGCCCTGGCACCAGAGCGCGAGCGCGAACGGCAGCCACATGCCCTGGATGAAGAACCAGGCGGTGGCCGCGCCGCAGGCGGCCCACAGGCCCAGGTGGCCAAGGGTCTGGAAGGCGCCCTGCAGATCGCTGCGCCGCATGAGTTGGCGCAGCTTCGCGGGCTCGATCGGGCAGCGGTACCACTTGACCCGCAGGTCTCGGCGCACCCGCTCCAGCGGGGGGAACTCGCGCGCCGGCGCTTTCTGCAGCATTACGCGGCCGGATACTAGTGCACCCGCCGCCGCCGCGCAAGTGAACCGGGCAGTGCAGTCAGCCGCGGTCGGCGGTGATGAACGCGCTGCGGCCTTCGTGGCGCTCGCGGAGTTGTTGCCGGGTGCCGCGCGCCGCCGTGATGCCGCCGTCGACCATCAGGTTGACGCCGGTGACGTGCACGCTCTCGTCGCTCGCCAGATACACCGCGGCGTGGGCAATGTCGTCCGACTGTCCGGCGCGGCCCTGCGGCATGTTCCGCTCGAACCAGTGGGTGAGGCGGGCGCTGCGCGCCGCGTTCTCCTGCTCCGTAAGGCCGGTCTGGCCGCCCCAGAAGATCGGCGTGATGATTCCGCCCGGCGAGATGCAGTTGACCCGCACGCGATGCTCGGCCAGCTCGGTCGCCCACACCTTGGTCACGTGAATCACGCCCGCCTTGCAGGCCGAGTATTCGGCGCTCGAGCCGTCGGTGGTCACGCCGGCCGTGCTGCCGTTGTTGATGATGCTGCCGCTGCGCTGCCGCTTCATGATCGGCGCGGCGTGCTTGACGCCGAGAAAGCAGGAGCCGAGCAGCACCAGCGCGTCACGCTGGAACAGGTCGAAGTCGATGTCGTCCACCTCGCGGTAGGGATGGCCGCTGCCGGCGTTGTTGAACAGCACGTCGAGCCGCCCCCAGCGCTCGACCGTGCCCTGCACCATCGCCCGCACGTCGGCTTCCACGGTTACGTCGGTGCGGATGAATTGGGCGCTGTCGCCGAGGCGCCGCGCCAACTCCCGGCCCGCCTCCTCGTTGCGCGCGGCGATCGTCACCCGCGCGCCCTCGGCCACGTAGCGCTCGACCGTCGCCGCGCCCATGCCGCTGTTGCCGCCGGTAACGATCGCCACCTTGCCTGCCAATCGGCCTGTGTCGGTTCCCATACCCGCCAGTGTAGCGCGCGGCGCGGCAACGCGCCAGAGCGGCCGCGACCGGCCGCGACCGCCCGCGGCGGGCGGTTGACACGGCCCGCCATTGTCCGGTATCTGTGGCCGTCAATTGATGCGAGCCGCTCGGTGCTCGCTCAACAAGTAAAGAGGGAGGATCCCCGAATGATGATGAGTATTCGTTTGTTGATCGCCGCGTCGCTGCTGGCGGCGCCGGCGCTGCTGTTCGCCGGCGGCGAAGAGGAGGAGGGCGGCGGCGCCGCCGAGGGCGCCGCGGCGATGGCATCCACCGGCAAGTACAGCGAAGCGCCGGAACTGGCCGCCCGCGTGGCCGCCGGCGAGTTGCCGCCGGTCGAAGAGCGCCTGCCGCTGGAACCGCGCGTCCTGAGCGCGGAGCGCAACGACATCCCGCCCGAGGACCTGAACTTCGAGGTCGGCAAGTATGGCGGCATCCTGCGTTCGGTGCAGCCCGACCCGTCCTGGAATCCCGACATCTTCGTGATGAACGACGAGTCGCTGCTGGCCGCCCCCGGGATCCTGGCCGACGGCATCGGCGGCAACGTGGCCTCCAGCTTCGAGGTCTCCCCCGACGGGCGCGTCTTTACGCTTACGCTGCGCGAAGGGATCAAGTGGTCGGACGGCGTGCCGGTGACCACCGAGGACGTGCGCTTCACCTACGAGGACTTCCTGCTCAACGACCAGCTTACCAAGGTGTTCCCGCGCTGGATGCGCTCGGCGAGCAAGTCGGACGGTGAACCGCTGAAGATCGAAATCATCGACGACTACACCTTCCGCATCAGCTTCGCGGAGCGCTACGACGGCTTTCCGGCCTATCTGTCGATCGTGCAGTGGAAGGGCTACACCGAGTTCGTGAAGCCGGCCCACTACCTCAAGCAGTGGCACGCCGACTACACGCCGCTGGCGGACCTCGAGGACGAGATTGCCGAGGAGGGCCTGGGCAAGGGCGAGTGGGGGGCGCTGTTCAACAACCGCGACGCCCGCAACTGGGACCTGACCCGCCCCAAGGCGCTCGGCTTCCCGGTGCTCAACCCGTGGATGCTGGTGGACCAGAGCCCGACCACCTCGGTGTACGAGCGCAACCCCTACTACTTCAAGGTCGACAGCATCGGCCAGCAGCTCCCCTACATCAACGGGCTGCGCTCGCAGGTGGTGGCGGACGTGGAGATGTCCAACCTGAAGGTGCTCGCCGGTGAGGTGGACTTCCTGCGCGAGGACGCCACCCTCGACAAGCTCGACCTGTACAAGGAGAACGAGGACCGCGCCGGTTACGAGATCGTGCTGCTCGACATGCACGTCAGCCCGACCGACCCGCGGCTGAACCTGACCTACGACGATCCGGTATGGCGCCAGGTAGTGGGCGACGTGCGCTTCCGCACCGCGCTCAGCCACGCCATCAACCGCGACGAGATCATCGACGCGATCTACTTCGGCTTCGCGACGCCCTCCACCTTCGTGCCCACGGCGTACGATCCGGCATTGGCCAACCGCCTGCTCGACGAGGTGGGCCTGGACCGGCGCGACGCTCAGGGCTTCCGGCTGGGTCCGGACGGCAAGACCTTCGAGATTCCGTTCGAGATTGCCATGCACGCCACCGACATGGTGCCGGTGACCGAAATGATCGCCGAGTACTGGAAGGACGTGGGGCTCAAGACCACGATGAAGACCATCGAGCCCGGGCTGCAGCGCACGCGGCGCAATGCCAACGAGCTGCAGGCCGACATCGGGTGGCACCACGGTCCCGAGCTGTGGTGGGGCGCCTTGTGGGACTTCGTGCCGGCCGGCTACGGGATGGCGTGGCATACCTGGTTCCAGACCGCGGGAGCCGAGGGTGAGGAGCCGCCCGACGACGTGAAGGCGTTCATCGCGGCCATGGACCGCTCCATCGCACGCTCGGGCGCCGAGCGCCAGGCGGCGATCGACGAGGTGCGCGAGATCATGATGGAGAACGTCTACATCATCCTCAACGTCGAAGACGTCAAGTACCCGCTGGTGGTCAACAAGAACCTCGGCAACGTGCCTACCGGAGGCTTCGCGATTGCCGCGAACTTCGCCGGCGAGCAGTTGTTCTTCAAGAACTAGCTGATCTCCCTTCCATAATCGCCCCGGGTGGCCGGAGTCCCGCTCCGGCGCCCGGGGGGAGGGAGTGACCGCGCGCCGCCATCATGCTCGACTACATCCTCCGGCGGACCCTGCAGATCATCCCGTTGATCGTGGTCATCTCGGTGCTGTCGTTCGCCATCATCGAACTGCCGCCCGGCGACTACGTGACCATGCGCATCATCGAGTTGGAGCAGACCGGCACCCGCGTGGACGAAGACGAGATCGCGCGCCTCACCGAGCAGTACGGATTGGACAAGACGCTGGTGCAGCGCTACGCGCTGTGGGCCTGGAACATCGTCAGCCGCGGCCACCTGGGACGCTCGTTTCAGTGGGAGCAGCCGGTCACGCAGGTGATCGGCGAGCGCATCGCCCTCACCATGGCGATTTCGTTGCTGACGCTGGTCTTTGTCTGGGTGGTGGCGATTCCGATCGGCATCTACGCGGCCACTCATCAGTACTCGCTCGGCGACTACGTATTCACCTTCTTCGGCTTCATCGGAATCTCGGTGCCGGGGTTCCTGCTCGCGCTGGTGGTGATCTATCTGGCGTTCACCCAGCTTGGCATCAGCGTCACCGGCCTGTTCTCCCCGGAATACGCCGACGCGCCGTGGAGCATCGCCAAGCTGCTCGACATGCTGCCGCGGCTGTGGGTGCCGATCGTCGTGATCGGGCTCACCGGGACCGCCAGCCTGATCCGGGTCATGCGCAGCATGCTGCTCGACGAGCTGCGCAAGCAGTACGTGATCACCGCGCGCGCCAAGGGCGTGGCCGAGCGGACCCTGCTGTTCAAGTATCCGGTGCGCATTGCCATCAATCCGCTGATCAGCACCATCGGCTGGCTGCTGCCGTTCATCGTCTCGGGCGAGGCGCTGGTGTCGATCGTGTTGAACCTGCCCACCACCGGGCCGGTGCTGTTGCGGGCGCTGCTGTTCCAGGACATGTATCTGGCCGGCAGCCTGGTGATGATCCTCAGCATCCTCACCGTGGTCGGGACCCTGATCTCGGACCTGCTGCTCGCATGGATCGATCCGCGCATTCGGTACCAGGCGGCAACCAGGTGAGCGCCGCCAATCCGCCGGGCGCCCAGGCGCCGCGCGCCGGCGCGCCAACGGCCGCGGCCCGGCCGGCGAGCGCGGAGAGCGCCGCCAGCGAGCGCTACTTCGTCGCCTCCCAGTGGCAACTGGTGTGGTGGAAGTTCCGCAAGCACAAGATGGCGCTGGTGGCCGGCGTGGTGCTGGCGCTCATGTACTTCACCGCCGCGTTCTGCGAGTTTCTCAGCCCCTATCTGCCGGGGACCCGCTTTCCGGACTACCTGTACGCGCCGCCGCAGCGCCTGCGGCTGCTGGCGAGCGGTTACGGGTTCGAACCCCACGTCTACGGCTTGACGCGGGCGCGCGATCCCGAAACCTTCCGCCGCACCTTCACCATCGACCGCGAACAGCGCTTCCGCGTGCGGCTGTTCGTACGCGCCGAAGAGTACCGGCTCTGGGGGTTGTTCAAGAGCGACCTCCACCTGTTCGGGTCGGACGATGGCCCGGTGATGCTGTTCGGGGCCGACCGCCTGGGGCGCGACGTGTTTACCCGCATCCTGTACGGGGCGCGGATTTCGCTATCGGTCGGGCTGGTGGGGATCTTCTTCACCTTCCTGTTCGGGATGATTCTGGGCGGGTTGTCGGGCTACCTGGGCGGCATCGTGGATACGGTGATCCAGCGGCTGGTGGACCTGCTCATCTCGATTCCCACCATTCCGCTGTGGATGGCGCTGGCCGCGGCGCTGCCGCGCGACTGGCCGCCGGTGCGGATCTACTTCGGCATCGTGATCATCTTCTCCATGATCGGCTGGACCGGTCTGGCGCGGGTGATTCGCGGCAAGCTGCTGGCCCTGCGCGAGGAGGACTTCGTGATGGCGGGACGCATCGCCGGCGCCACGCAGGGCGCCATCATCGGCAAGCACCTGCTGCCCTCCTTCGCCAGTTACATCATCGTGTCGCTGACGCTGGCCATTCCGCAGACCATCCTGGGCGAGACGGCGCTGAGCTTCCTCGGTCTGGGGCTGCAGCCGCCGGTGGTGAGCTGGGGGGTGCTGCTGCAGGATGCCCAGAACGTGCAGGCGATCGCGCACCACGCCTGGCTGCTGATTCCCTGCCTGTTCGTCGTCGTCACCGTGCTGATGTTCAACTTCCTCGGCGACGGGCTGCGCGACGCCGCCGATCCCTACTCGCGCTGAAGGAGGCGGACCAGATGCCGGTCACCGTCGTCGATCTGGCCGCGGAGCAGCGCGGCGCCGGCCGGTTCGCGGCCACCTCGCGGCCGCGCCTCTCCTGGCGGGCGGCGACCGACACGCCGGGCTGGTATCAGCAGTCCTACGAGATCGCGCTCGCCGGCGACTTCGAGCACCGCACCGGGCCGATCGTTTCCGGCGACTCGGTGCTGGTGCCGTGGCCGGCGGCGCCGCTGGCCTCCCGCCAGCGGGTGAGTTGCCGCGTCCGGGTTACCGGCGCCAACGGCGTGGCCAGCGCCTGGAGCGAGCCGCTCGCCATCCACGCGCCGCTGCTCCGGGTGTCCGACTGGTCGGCGCAGTTCATCTCCCCGGCCGGCGCGCGCGCCGCCAGCGAGTCCGAGCCGTGCTCATACTTCCGCCGCGAGTTCACCCTCGAGCGCGGATGGAGCCGCGCGGTGCTGTACGTGACCGCCCTGGGCGTGTATCAGGTCGAGATCAACGGCCGGCGCGTGGGCGATGAGGAGTTGGCGCCGGGCTGGACCAGCTACCGCCGCCGCCTGCGCTTCGCCAGCCACGAGGTCACCGAGCTGCTGCGCGCCGGCGACAACGCCATCGGCGCCATCGTGGGCGACGGCTGGGCGCGCGGCCGCCTCGGCTTCGGCGGCGCGCGCAACCGCTACACCGAGCGGCCCGCGCTGCTCGCGCAACTCGAAGTCACCCTGGCGGATGGGACCGTCCGCACCGTGCGCACCGACTCGGAGTGGCATTCCGGCAGCGGTCCCCTGCGCGGCTCGGACCTCTACGACGGCGAGACCTATGACGCGCGGCTCTCCGTGGACGGCTGGTCGCAGCCTGGCCACGATGCGCGCGGCTGGCGCCCGGTCGAGGTGATCGAGCATGACCTGGCCGTCCTCACGCCGGCCGCGGGGCCGCCGGTGCGGGCGGTGCAGGAAGTGACGCCGGCGGCGATCTGGCGCGCGCCGTCCGGTGAGACGCTGGTCGACTTCGGCCAGAACCTGGTCGGCCGGGTGCGCATCCGGCTGGCGGCCGCGGCCGGCACCGAGGTGACCATTCGCCACGCCGAGGTGCTCGAAGGCGGCGAACTGGGCGTGCGCCCGCTGCGCTCCGCCAAGGCCACCGACCGCTACGTCGCCGCCGGCCGCGGCACCGAAGTGTGGGAGCCGCGCTTCACGTTTCACGGCTTCCGCTATGCCGGGGTGAGCGGCTGGCCGGGCGAGTTGCGGGCCGAGCAGATCACCGCGGTGGTGCTGCATTCCGACATGGTGCGCACCGGCTGGTTCGAGTGCTCGGAGCCGCGCGTCAACCGGCTCCATGAGAACATCGTGTGGAGCATGCGCGGCAACTTCCTGGACCTGCCGACCGACTGCCCGCAGCGCGACGAGCGGCTCGGTTGGACCGGCGACATCCAGGTGTTTGCCGCCACCGCCACGCTGCTGTACGACACCGCCGCGGTGCTGAGCTCGTGGCTGACCGATCTGGCCGCCGAGCAGGAACCGGACGGCAACGTGCCGTTCGTCATTCCCGCGGTCCTGCCGGCGTCGTTCACTGCGGCCGGTTGGGGCGACGCCGCCACCGTGGTGCCGATGACCCTCTGGCGGCGCTACGGCGACCGCGAGCTGCTGCGCCGCCAGTATCCCTCCATGAAGGCGTGGGTGGAGCACGTGAAGGGCGTCTGCGACGACCGCCGGGTGTGGGGCGACGGCTTTCAGTTCGGCGACTGGGTAGACCCGAAGGCGCCGCCCGAGGCGCCGGGCGACGCCCGGACCGACTCGTCGCTGGTAGGGACGGCGTGGTTCGCGCGTTCCGCCCAGGTGCTGGCCGAGGCGGCGGAGGCGCTCGGCGAGCACGGCGATGCCGCCGCCTGCCGCCGGCTGGCCGGCGAGGTGGCGGCCGGCTTCCGCGCCGAGTTCGTGGCCCCCAACGGGCGCGTGGTGAACGACAGCCAGACCGCCCATCTGCTGGCGTTGGCGTTCGATCTGGTCACCCCCGAGCAGCGCCCGGCCACCGCGCGCCGGCTCCGCAAGCTGATCGAAAAGGAGGGCCACCGGCTCAGCACCGGCTTCCTGGGCACCCCCTGGCTGTGCGAGGTGCTCACCCGCATCGGCGACGATGACTTGGCGTACCGGCTGCTCTTGCAAACCGAGCTGCCGTCGTGGCTGTATCCCATCACCATGGGCGCCACCACCATCTGGGAGCGCTGGGACGCCATGCTGCCCGACGGCACGATCAATCCGGGGGAGATGACCTCGTTCAATCACTATGCCTACGGCGCCGTCGGCGCGTGGCTGTACGAGCGTGTGGCCGGGCTGCGCCAGCACGACGCGGCGCCGGGATGGCGGCGGTTCGTGGTGGCGCCGCGCCCCGGCGGCGGGCTGCGGCAGGCGAAGGCGGTGGTGGACACGCCCTACGGGCGCGCTGAATCGAGCTGGCGGATCGCCGGCCGCGGCGGCGCGCCGGCAACTTTCACGCTACGCGCCGTAGTGCCCGCCAACACGACCGCCGAACTATGGCTGCCGGGGGCGGCGCAGGCGGTGGAGGTCGGCTCGGGCGAGCACGAGCTGTCGCTGGAGCTGAGCGCCGCGCAGCGCCGCCGGTTCCTGCCGGGTCGGGAGGGCGCGCGGCTGCACCTCGATGCCCCGGCGGCGGAGGTAATCGCCGACGCGGCGGCGCGCGAAATCCTCATCCGCCACCGCGCCTTCGGGGTGCTGATGAGCACGCTGGGCGGCGAGACCCCGGCGGGGTCGCTGCGCGAAGCGTTGCAGGCGCTGCCGCGCCCGCCCGGCGAGAAGCGGCTCGCCGACCTGGAGCAGGACCTGATCCGCCTTTAGCTAAGCTCGCCGTGACCAAGGCGCGGCGGGCGCGCCGTTATCCGTTCAGCAGGCCCCGCAGGGCGGCCAGGGCCGCGTCATAGTCGGGCTCGTCGGTCATTTCCCCGACCACCTGCGCGTAGACCACCTTGCCGCCCGCATCCAGGACGTAGACGGCGCGCGCCAGGATCTTCAGTTCCTCGACCAGGGTACCCCAGTCCGCGCCGAACGAACGTTCCCGGTAGTCGCTTGCGGCGCGCATGTTGGTGATCTCTTCGGCCCCGCAGAAGCGCGCCTGGGCGAAGGGCAGATCGCAACTCACCGTCACGGCGTTGATTCGCTCGCCGATACCGGCCAGTTCGCGGTTGAAGCGCCCGGTCTGCGCGGCGCAGACCGGCGTGTCCAGCGACGGGACCACGCTGACGAGGGTGGGCTTGCCCTTGAGATCGGCCAGCGTCAGCTCATGCATGCCGTCGGCAAAGTAGTGCAAGGTGAAGTCGGGGGCCTGCTGCCCGGCGGTCAACTCCTCGCCGGCCAACGTCAGCGGCGTTCCCTTGAAGGTTACCGCTCCGGTACGTGCCATGTTCGGTCAACTCCTTTCCAGCTCCCGACTGGGAGGTGGATGAGCACAGTATAACCCGCCGCGGCAGCGCAGGGCACCACGTCCTGAGCCAGCCATGGCGGCCATGGCGCCGGGCAACTTGCCGGGCCGCGGGCGGCGTGGTAGCTTGGCCGGCATGGCAACGGAAATGCTCGTCAACGCGCCGGCCAACGGCGCCGCCGCCGCTACCGGGCCGCTCGATCAGGCCGACGTGGAGTTCTATCACGAGAACGGATTCCTGCGCATCCCGGCCATCTTCACCCCGGCCGAGAGCCAGGCGCAGGCGGACGACCTCGACCGGCTGGCGCGTGAATGGGCGACGGTCGACCGGCGCTGGAGCGGCCCGTGGCGCAAGGTCTACATGGACGAGGAGACCGAGAGGAACGCGCGCCTGGAAGCGATGCACGAGTTGCACTGCTACTCCCAGCCGTGGCTGGCGGCGGTGACCAGCCCGAAGCTGGTGGCGTGCCTGGTGCAGCTCCTGGGGCCCGACGTCGAGCTGCACCACTCGGTGATGCACAACAAGCCGCCGGGAGGCCAGCCGTTTCCGATGCACCAGGATCATCCCTTCTACCGCCACGAGGACGGGCGCTACGTGGACGTCCTGATTCACCTGGACGACACCTGTCACGACAACGGCGAGATCCGCTTTCTGCCCGGGTCGCACAAGCAGGGTCCCCTGGAGCATATCCTCGGCACCGAGGAAGCCCCGTCGGCGCCGCACCTGCCCACCGACCGGTACCGGCTGACCGACTCGGTAGCGGTCCCGGCCAAACGCGGCGACGTGGTCGCGTTCAGCTACTACACGGTGCACGGCTCCTACCTCAACCGCACCGCGCGCACCCGGCGCATGGTCCGCGTCGGCTACCGGCACCCGCACAACGATCAGACCACCGGCGCCGACACCGGCAAGTACGGCCTCATGGTGGCCGGCTACCGCGCGCGCCGCGGCGAGGAACCGCTGCTCGACCGCTGATGAACGTCGTATGCATCTGTCTGGACACCTTGCGCGCCGACATCGTGGGCGAGGGGAAGAAGTACAGCCACGCGCGTACGCCCAATCTCGACGCGCTGGCCGCCGGCGGCATCAGGTTCACGCGCGCCTTTGGCGAGGCGCAACCGACGCTGCAGGTCCGGCGCGCGCTGTTCACCGGCCGGCGCAGCTTTCCGTGGCGCTACAACTTCGACCGCCGCGGGCACTGGCCGCATCTGCCGGGGTGGCACAGGATTCCGCCCGAGCAGGACACCCTCGCCGAGGTGCTGCTGGCGCGCGGCTACCTCACCGCGATGATCGCCGACACCTACCACATGTTCAAGCCGACCATGAACTACGCGCGCGGCTTCGCTCACCTCGACTTCATTCGCGGCCAGGAATCGGACAACTGGCGGAGCGGTGACCCGCGGCTGATCGAGGAGCAACTGCGCCGTCACGTACGCGAGCCGATCGACTGGCCGCGGCATGCGGCGCTGGTCAACTACCTGCTCAATCAGCGGCATCGGCAGTCGGCGGAGGACTACAGTTGCGCGCGCGTCTTCCGCGCGGCGTGCGACTGGTTGGCGGACAATCACACGATGAAGCCGTTCTTCCTGTGGATCGACAGCTTCGACCCGCACGAGCCGTGGGATCCGCCGCCGGGGTACGCCGATCTCTATTACCCGGGCTACGCGGGCAAGGACTTCATCGTCCCCGGAGCGGCCCGGGAGGGTGACGGCGCCACGGAGGAGGAGCTGCGCCGCATCGAAGCGCTCTACCTGGGTGAGGTCACGTTCGTGGATGAATGCGTGGGCCGGCTGCTGGCCAGGCTGGACGAACTGAAGCTATTCGACGACACCCTGGTGATCTTCCTGTCGGACCACGGCACGCAGCTCCGCGACCAGGGCAGCTTCGGCAAGCACGCGAGCGAGCTGCATCCGTTCAATACCCAGTTGAACCTGTGCCTGCGGCACCCCGGCGGGCCGGCGGACCGCGAGGTCACGGCGCTGGTGCAGAACCACGACCTGATGCCGACGATTCTCGCGCTGCTGGAGATACCCTGCGGTTGGACCGACGGCGAAAATCTCTGGCCGCTGGTAACCGGAGAGCGGGCGGCGCTTCGGGAGCGGATCGTGACCGGCTGGGCGGAGGCTTCCGGCGGCAGCGCGCGCGCCCGCGCCAGCGTGCGCGGCGACCGCTGGAACTTCTGCACCGCGGTCGGCTACGCGGACGCGGAGGGGGATGAGCTGTTCGATCTGAGCAACGACCCGGAAGAGCGTCGCAACGTGGTCCGCGACCATCCGCAGGTAGCGGCGGCGTGCCGCGCCGAGGTGGAGGCGGTGATCGGACAGCCGCTGCCGGGCACTCTGGTGGAGGTCGCCGGCGCGGCCGAAGGGCCGATGGTCACCTGGCTCAAGCAGAAACTGCGGGAACCTAGACGCCCCACTGCCTGCGGGTATCGGCCATCGGGATGAGCGCGCTCGCGTAGTGGCCGGTGGGGGAGTCTCCGGCCCAGCGCTCGTCCATTGGCTCCGAGGCCGGTTGATAGCGCACGTCGCAACTGATGCGGAACCGGTTGGTGGTGTTGGTAGTGGAGCCGTGCAGGGTATGCAGGCCGAAGGTGATGACGTCGCCGGCGCGCACGTCGGCGGTGAGCCAGCGCCCGCCGAACCGGTCGATGATCTCTTCCGGGTCCTCGCTGAACCAGCCTTCGGTGCGGTCGCGGTCGACGTCGCTGGCGCCGTAGGTCGCCCGCAATCTGGCGAAGCTGTCCAGGCGGTGCGACGCTTCGCAGATGACCAGGGTCCCCTGCGCGATCGGAATGTCCCCGAAGGGGATCCACACGGTATTCACGCGCTCGCTGCCGCGTCCCATGTACACCACGTCCATGTGTGAGCCGGTGAACTTCTCGTTGCCCACCGCCCGCAGCCACTTGTGGCCAAAGGTCGCCGGAGCCTCGCCGTAGAAGCGGCGGTAGAACGATTGCAGCTCCGCTCCTTCGAGCACCCGCAACAGTTCCGGGCGATGGGTGATCCGCTTCCCCATACCGACGCCTCGGCCGGTGCGGCCTCCGCCGGTGCGGCCTCCGCCGGCGCGCGGCATGACCCCCTCCATGAGCGGGGTGCCTTGCACCAGCGCGCCGCGTTCCCGCAGATACGCAAGGACCACGCGGCGCGCCTCCAGCACGGCGCCGCGGTCGATCAGGCCGCGAATGAACAGGTAGCCGTCCGCGGCGATGCGCCGCCGCAGCTCGCCGGTGTCGGCCAGCGCTGCGGTGCTGTCGCGCAGGCTGCCGAACCGCGCGCCGGGAAACTCCATCTGCCTGCGCTGAAACTCGACCCGCATCGGTTGGTCCCCGGCCAATGTAGCATGATCCCCAAGCCCGGAGGCAAGTCGAATAGGCACGCTTGACATTGGCCAGCCGGGGTGACAGCCTTGCAACGGAGGAACGGAGATGAGGGGGCTACCGACCGCGCGGCCCGCGCAGCTCGACGCCGGCATTGCCGGGATGGTAGAATTTGCAGGGTAGCGGCAGAGAGTCGCTATGGAGCGTATCCGCCAAGCGGTTACCGTACTATCTTCTAATCTTTGCCGTGGTGATGATGGTGTCCTTGGTTGCGTCCATTGCAACAGCGACCGGGAAATTCTGGGATGCCGTCATGACAACGGCATCCGGGATAGCAGCGGTTGGAGCAGCGACGGGCGGAGTGTTGATTGCGGTAGAGGGTACTGTTGTGGGACTCACTCAATTGATCTTCGATAAGGCAAGGAAACAAGCACGGCAGGAGGGCCTCCAGGAGGGCATCCGGGAGGGCATCCGGGAGGGCATCCGGCAGGAGCGAAATCGGCTGCGCAAAGCCGGTGTAGACATTCCCCGGGACGAGACTCCCAACGAAAATCGAGAAGATCAGCCGTAACCTCCGAGAATGTTGCGCCGGCGGAGCGCGCGAGAGACCAGGCTGCGGTCAGTTCAACTCATCCAGGGCGAGGGCGAAGCTGTGTACGAACTGCTGCATGAAATAGTCCACTTCCGGTAGCCCCAGGCTGGTTATTTCCTGTCCGATGCTGTCCTTCGCCTTGGAGAATTCCTGGTTCCCCGCCTTGAGTTCTTCCAGACACTTGGTATAGGCGCTGATCTTGTCCGCCGCCTTTACCAGCTCCCAGCCGGCGGCCTCGGTCTCTTCCGGGAACAGGATCGAACGATAGTCCTGTTTCAGGTCTGCCGGAATCATGGCCCACAACTTGCGGCGCGCGACCTGTTCGATCTCGGAGTACGCGCCGCTGATCTCCGGATTGAAGTACTTCAACGGGCTCGGAAGGTCACCGGTGATCACCTCGCTGACCTCGTGAAACACCGCCAGGACCATTACCCGCTCCGGATCGAGGCCGCCGGCGAACAGGCGGTTGCGGATCAGCGCCAGAGCATGCGCGATCATCGCCACCTGCAGGCTATGCTCCTGGATGTTCTCGACCTGGGTATTGCGCATCAAGCCCCAGCGATGAATGAACTTCATTCGCGCCAGGTAGGCAAAGAAGTGGCTGCCCGTGCGCATGCCGATACGCCTCCTGAGGTCAGGCGCTCGCGCCGGACCGCCGCGGGGCGGCGGCGCCGTACACTTCGCGGGCGCGTTCCCCGCTGACCAGTCCCTCGGCAACGTCGTGCCGTACCGCCGCGGCCGCTCGCTGCCGCGGGTCGCCCCAACCACCGCCGCCGGGGGTCTGCACGCGGAACAGCTCCCCCTTGCCCAGTTCCACCACCACCTTGGTCGGCACCTCGCGCACGCTGCCGTCGGCCGCGGTGACGTAGGCGTGCGCCCCCGCGGCGCGGCGGCCGCCCGCCAGCCCCCAGGGCGTGAAGCGGCGGCGGTCGGACCCCATGCTGACCACGGTGCGCTCCGCCAGGCAGCGCAGCTCGCGCATCATGCCGCAGCCGCCGCGGTACTGCCCCGCTCCCTCGGTGTCGGGCAGCAGGCCGTAGCGAACCACCTCCAGCGGATAGGTGCTCTCGATCACCTCCACCGCGGCGTTGCGGGTGTTGGTGAGATGGGTGTGCACGCCGTCGCCGCCGTCGAGGTCGTGGGAGGCGCCCTGGCCGCCGGCGTAGGTCTCCACGTAGTTGTAGTAGACCCCCTCGCCCGGCCCCGGACGGGTATCGATGCCGCCGATGTTGATCAGGTTCATCTCGCCGCTGCAGGCCGCGCACACTCGTTCCGGGACGCACCGGGCAAGGGCGCCGAGCAGCACGTCCACCACCCGCTGATCGGTGAGGATGTTCGCCTGGCCGATGGCCGCCGGGTAGGCCGCCTGCAGGATGCTGCCCTCCGGGGCGTAGACGTGGATCGGACGGTAGGAACCGGCGCAGGTCGGCAGGTCGGGGTCGATCACCGCCTTGCAGGTGTAGTAGACCGCGGCCTGCGCAGCGCTGATGCGGGCGTTGAGCGGACCGAGCACCTGCCGGCTGCTGCCGGTGAAGTCGGCGGTCAGCTCGTCGCCGTCGATGCGGACCGCGGCGGCGATCTTGACCGGTTCGTCGGTTACGCCGTCGTCGTCCAGAAAATCCTCGAAGCGGTAGGTGCCGTCAGGCAGTTGCGCGATGCCGGCGCGCATGCAGCGCTCGGCATGGTCGAGGATCTCCGTCATGTAGCGCGTCAGCTCCGCGGCGCCGCTGCCGGCGAGAAGCTCCGCCACGCGCTGCTCGGCCTTCCTGGCTACCGCGTATTGGGCCATGAGGTCGCCCCGCACCTCGTATTCGGTGCGCACGTTCTGCTCGATGAGGCGCAGCAGGTCGTCGTCGAAGCGGCCCTGCCGCACCAGCGGCACGGGGGGGATCTGCAGCCCCTCCTGGTAGATCTCGGTCACGCCGAACGGCATGCTGCCCGGCGCGTAGCCGCCCATGTCGACGTGGTGGGCGGTGGAAGCAGCCAGCGCCAGCGGCCGCCCGTCGTGAAAGATCGGGGACACCAGCGACAGGTCGGGCAGATGGCCGGGGCCCTCCGGGTAGGGCAGGTTGGTGGCGTAGACGTCCCCCGGCTGCATCTGCGCAACCGGGTAGCGCGCCAGAATGGCGCGGATCACGCCCGGCATCACGCCCAGGTGCAGCGGCGTGCCCACTTCCGCCTGGGCCACGATCTCGCCGTTTGGCAGCGCCAGCGCCGCCGAGCAGTCGCGGCGGTCCTTGATGTTGGTCGAATGGCTGGCGCGCACCAGCGCCGCGCAGCACTCCTCGGCGATACCCTTCCAGCGGTTGCGCATGATCTCCAGGGTGACCGGGTCGATCGGGCGCGGTGCGCTCATGAGGCGGCCTCCAGAGAATCGAGCAGGAGCTGCCCGTAGCGATCCACCGCCAGGCGCTGCCCGGGCCACAGCGCGGTAGTGGCGTCGAGCTGCTCGATGATCGCCGGGCCGGTGAGCGCCGCGCCGGCGGCCAGCGCGTCGCGCCGGAAGATCGGCGTCTCGCAGGCGCGGCCCGCGAAGTGCACCCGGCGCACCGCGGTCGGCTCGGGAGCGCCGCGGGCGTCCGGCGCCCGCGGCAGGCGCAGCGGCTGCAGGTCGACTTCGGCCGCCACCCAGAGGCTGCGCACCTCGACCGGGTGTTCGGCGCGCGCGTAGCCGTAGGTGCGCTCGTGTTCGGCGTGGAACCGCTCGGCCAGGCGTTTCGGCTCCGGCGGTCCCGGCTCCACCGCGACCGGCAACTCGTAGCGCTGGCCCAGATAGCGCTGGCCGAGGGAGCGGGTCAGGCGCAGGCGGCCCGCGCCGTTCGCCGGGCGCCGCAGCCGGGCGCGGGCGGCCTCCTCCAGCTCCGCGAACAGCCGTTCCAGTTCGGGCGCGGTGGTGCGGTCCAGGCGCCGCACGAAGGTGGCGATGCGGTCTTCGCGCAGGTTGGTCATCAGCAGGCCAAGCGCGGAGTTCACTCCGGGCGCCCGCGGTACGACGGTGCGCCCGATGCCGAGCTCGGCCGCCAGCTCGGCGCCGTGCAGCGGGCCGGCGCCGCCGAACGGGCAGAGCGCGAACTCGCGCGGGTCGTGGCCGCGTTCCACCGTCAGCTTGCGGATGGCTGCAGTCATCGCCGCGTTGACCACCCGGATCATCCCCTCCGCGGCGGCCTCGACCGTGATCCGCAGCGGGTGCGCGAGGCGGTCGTGGAGCGCGCGCCGCGCCGCCTCCGGATCCACCGCCATGCCGCCGCCAAGCAGCGACTCCGCGCCCAGCCGCCCCAACACCAGGTTGGCGTCGGTCACGGTCGGCTCCGCGCCCCCCAGCCCGTAGCAGGCCGGTCCCGGCCGGGCGCCCGCCGAATGCGGGCCGACGCGCAGCGCGCCGCCGGCGTCGATCCAGCCGATGCTGCCGCCGCCGGCGCCCACCGAGTGGAGGTCCAGCATCGGCACGCTGATGGCCAGACCGCCCATTTCGGTGTCGCGGGCGAACCCGGCGGCGCCGTCCCGCACCACGCCGACGTCGAAGCTGGTGCCGCCCATGTCCGCGGTGATCAGGTTGCGGCAACCCGCGTCCGAGCGGGCAATCGCCGCGCCGGCCACGATGCCGCCGGCCGGGCCGGACATCACGGTCTCCACGGCGCGGCGGGCGGCGGCGGCGGCCGACATCACCCCGCCGCTGGACTTCATGATGAACAGCGGCGCGGCGACGGCGCGCGCGGCGAGGCCCTGCTGCAGCCGGTCCAGGTAGCGCCCGATCACCGGTTGCACGTAGGCGTTCATCGCGCAGGTGCTGAAGCGCTCATACTCGCCCTGCTCGCCGGCCAGCTCATGCGACAGGCACACCGCCGCGCCCGGCAGGCGCTCGGCCAACGCCCGGCCCACCGCCAGCTCGTGCGCCGGGTTGGCGTAGCTGTGCAGCAGACCGACGGCGACCGCCTCGACCCGTTCCCGGCGCAGCGCGTCGATCAGGCGGTCGAGCTGCGCGCGGTCGAGCGGCGTCTGCGCGCTGCCGTCGAAGCGCATGCGCTCGCGCAGCTCGAAGCGCAGCGCGCGCGGCACCAGCGGCGGGGGGCGCCGGGCGCGCAGATCGTAGAGCCGCGGGCGGTCCTGGCGTTGGATCTGCAGCACGTCGCGGAAGCCGGCGGTGGTAATCAGCGCCACGCGCGCGCCGGCGCGCTGCAGCACGGCGTTGGTTGCCACCGTGGTGCCGTGGACCAGCAGCTCGATCTCCTCGGCGCGGGCGCCGATGCGGCCGACCAGCTCGCGGATGCCGCGCATGATGCCGCGCGCCGGATCGTCCGGCGTGGAGACCACCTTGTGGAACGCCAGCCGCCCGCTTGCGGGAGCGAACGCCGCCAGATCGGTAAACGTGCCCCCGGTGTCGATGCCGATCCGGATCATGCGGCCGCGAGTCTATATCCGGGCGCGGACAACGCCAAGCCGCAGGCCGGCTGCCGCCTGCGGGGGTAGGGGACCTCGACCGTTGGGGGGGCGCGGCCGGCGCCGGGCGCGCCGGTCGATCAATGGTATGCTCCGCGGCACACCGCATGAGGCGCAACCTGCACCAACCGAACGGCGCTCCCGCGCAGGCCGCCCGCCGGCGGCCGGAAGCGCCCTGGTGATAGACGCGCTCATCGGCTGGATCGGCGAGCTGGCGGCATCCATTCGAGAACGCTACGCGGTCGATCCCTACGTGTTTCTGGTGCTGTCGGTGGTCTGCGCCCCGCCGTTCTACTACGCGCTGTATCGGCTGGCGCGCGCGCTGCGCAACGACCGCCGCGCGGTGGCGCGCTGGAGCCTGCTCTTTCTGGCGGCCACCGTCATCCCGTACCTGTACGTGCTGGTGTTCGGGCGCAACCTTCCGTGGTGGGTGTACGGCGTGCTGGCGGGCGCGGTCGGGATGAGCGTCCAGCAGCTCGCCGGCAAGCTGCGGGCCGGCCGCAGCCGATCCACGCCCGACCAACCGTCCCCCGGAAAGCCGTCGTCCGAACGCTCGGTGGCGACCAGGATATCGGGCGCCGCGCTGTCGATCGGCGCCATCACCGTCGTCATCAAGCTGGTATCTCTGGGCTCTACGATACTCGTTGCGTCGTTCTTCGGTACGAGTGACGACATGGACGCCTATCTCATCGCGTTCCTGATTCCGCAACTGTGCATCACCGTGATCTGCGGGGCGTTCAGCTCCGCGTTGATACCGACCTACGTCCAGGTACGGCAACAGCACGGCAACGGCCAGGCGCAGGAGCTGTTCTCGAGGGTGATGTTCTTCGCCGCGGCGTTGCTGCTGGCGGTCGCCGCGTGCTTCGCGCTCCTGCTGCCGTATGCGCTGCCGCTGCTCGCGTCGAATTTTCATGCGGACAAGCTGGCGCTGGCCAAGCTCCTTTCCTATTTTTTGATACCGGCAATCGTCATCAAGGGAGTTTCAGTCATCTACGGATCGGTCCTCAATGCCGACGAACGGTTCTCCCTGGTCGCCGCGGCGCCGGCGCTGGTACCGCTGTCGACGATCGCGTTCCTGCTGCTGTGGCCGGCGCCGGCGACGCGCATCTACGCCATGGCGATCGGTGCGAGCGCAGGGATGTTCGGCGAGCTGGTGGTGCTGGGCGCGGCGCTGAAGTGGCGCGGCATGGCCTTGCTCCCGCGCCGGCGCAGGAGCAGCGCCGCAAGTCGCCAGGTGGTCGCTCAGTACGTACCGATGGCCGCGGGGGCGCTGATGATGAGCGCCACCACCGTGGTCGATCGGGCGATGGCGGCGGCGCTGCCGGCGGGAAGCGTGGCGTCGCTCGGTTACGGCGAACGCTTCGTGAGCGTAATTCTGCAAGTGGTATCGGGGGCGATCGCGACCGCCGTACTGCCGTTCTTCTCCAAGCTCTCGGATGACCGCAATTGGACCGAACTGCGCTCGGTCCTCCGCCTGTACAGCAAGTGGATACTGCTTTCGACAGCCGTCGTCGCAGTGTCTTTGGTGGTCTTGTCCGAGGCGTTGATTGGCTTCGTTCTGGAACGAGGTACGTTCAGCGGAGGCGACACCGTGCTGGTCGGACGAATCCAGGCGGTCTACGCATTGCAGATTCCGTTCTACGTGTGCGGGATGATGTTCGTGCGGGTGATTTCGTCGTTGAAGGCCAATCAGATTCTGTTGGTGGGATCGTTCCTGAATCTGACCATCAACGTCGCCTTGAACTATCTCTTCATGAGGATCTGGGGCGTAGTGGGAATAGCGTTATCGACCGTATGCGTATATCTGTTTTCATGCGCGTTCGTCATGCTCATGGGGTATCGGATACTGCATCGGACGCAACGCGGCAGCTTGCCTGAGCCCGCCGCGCCCCGGCGATGACGACCCTGTCAGCGGACCTGCGCCGGCGGCTGGAGCGCACCGTCATGCAAGCGCGCGACGTCGCCGAGACCGGCGCCCGGACGGCGCTGGAGGCGCTCGCCGTTGCCGAAGCCCAGCCCTACGAGCACATGGACGGCGCGCAGCGCGCCCTGCGCCTGCGGCTGCGCGCCCACGCCCGGCAGCTCGGCGACCGGCTCGGCGCCGATCCGGGAGCGCAGTCGATCGATCACGTGGTCTACGAGTGCGCCTTTGAGCACTGGCACGGCATGCTGTTCGCCCGCTTCCTGGCCGAGAACCACCTGCTGATCGAGCCGGAACTGGGCATCGCGGTCACCCTGGCGGAATGCGCGGAACTGGCGCAGGAGGAGGACGCCGACCAATGGACGCTGGCCGCGCGCTTCGCCCAGCGCATGCTGCCGCAGGTGTTCCGGCCTGACCACCCGGCCTGCGCGGTTCGCCTCGCCCGCGAACACCGGCTGGCGTTGGAGCGGTTGGTCGAGAGCCTGCCGGCCGAGGTGTTCGCGGCAGACGACTCGCTCGGCTGGGTTTATCAGTTCTGGCAGTCAGGCCGCAAGGCCGAGGTGAACCGCTCCGAGGTCAAGATCGGCGCGAAAGAGATGCCCGCAGTGACGCAACTGTTCACCGAGCCCTACATGGTGAGCTTCCTGCTGGACAACTCCCTGGGGGCGTGGTGGGCGGCGCGCCGCCTGCCCGACCTGAACGAGGCCGCGCTGACCGACGCCGGCACGGAATCGGAACTGCGCCGAGCGGTGGCGCTGCCCGGGGTGCCGCTCGACTATCTGCGCTTCGTGCGCCACGACGAAGGAGAAGGAACCGGGCCTGCGCGGTGGCGTCCCGCAGCCGGCGCGTTCGACGGCTGGCCGGAGCAGCTCGGCGAGCTGAAGGTCCTGGACCCCTGCTGCGGTTCGGGTCACTTCCTGGTCGCCGCCCTGGCGATGCTGGTGCCGATGCGCATGGAGAGCGAGGGGCTGACCGAGCGCGCGGCCGTGGACGCGGTGCTGCGCGACAACCTGCACGGCCTGGAACTGGACCCGCGCTGCGTGGAGCTGGCCGCGTTCGCCCTGGCGCTGGCCGCTTGGCGCTGGCCCGGCGCCGGCGGCTATCGGCCGCTGCCGACGCTGAACGTGGCCTGCTCCGGGCTCGCGCCCAACGCGGCCAAGGAGGAGTGGATCACGTTGGCGGAGCAGGCCGCCGGCGGCGATACCCGGCTTTCGGAGCAGCTTCGCGGCAGCCTGGACGCGCTGCACGATCTGTTTCGGCAGGCGCCGCTGCTGGGCTCGCTGATCGACCCGCGGACGCTGAAGCGGGAGCTGTTTCAGGGTGACTACGAGTCGGTGCAGGCGCTGTTCGCCGCCGCGGCCGCATCGGAGCGCGCCACCTTCGAGCAGACCGAGCGCGCGGTAGCGGCGCAGGGAATCGCGCGCGCCGCCGAGTTGCTGGCCGGCCGCTATCACCTCGTGATCACCAACGTTCCCTACCTCACGCGCCGCAAGCAGAACGAAGATCTGCGCGCCTTCTGCGAAGCCCGCTACCCGGCCGCTAAGAACGATCTGGCCACCGTATACCTGGAACGTGCCTTGAGCCTGTGCGAAGAAGACGGAACTGCCAGCTTGGTGCTGCCGCAGAACTGGCTGTTTCTCACTAGCTACCGGAAGCTCCGAACGAGGTTGTTGAAGACGGAGACGTGGCAGTTGCTGGCGCGCCTCGGTACAAGGTCTTTTCGGACTCCGATGTACGATTTCAACATTCAGTTGATAACCATCACTAAGGGGCAAGGTGCCGAGGGAACCGACCTGACGTATAGCCTTGATGTTTCCGCTTTCCACACTGATGTCGAGAAGTCGGCACGGTTGTCGGTGGTTACGGTAACCGGGGCTCCGCAGCAGGAATACCTTGCGAATCCAAAGGCAGTCATTTCGTCTGGCCGTCCTCCGGCAGGCGGAATGCGGTTGGCAGACGTCGCTGACTTCGGCAAGGGCAGTACTACCGGTGACGCTCCGAGATTCCTGTCCTGCTTCTGGGAGTTTCCGGAAGTCGCGTCCCATCACGTCTTGTGGCTCAACTCGCCAAGTGAGCATGCATGGTCCGGAAGGACGCAGATTTGCAAGGTGCCATTGAACCACGACGACCTGAGCGTCCAGCGAGGTTGCTGGATACGGGGACAGGGTGTCTTTGGCCGCGCCGGAGTCGCAGTCAACAAGATGCAGCGGCTGGAACCGTTTCTCTACGCCGGGGAAGTGTTCGATGACAACGTATGCCCGATCGCGCCGAAAGATGCCGGTCTGATCCCGGCCGTATGGTCATACGTCCAATCGGCCCACTATCACGACGACGTACGGTCCGTTGACCAGGCGCTGAAGGTTACGGCCGGAACGCTGACGGCCGTTCCCTTCGACCCGGACCACTGGACCGAGGTCGCTGCCGAACAATATCCCAACGGCCTCCCGCTCCCCTACACCGACGACCCCACGCAATGGATATTCCACGGCCATCCGTGCGGGTCGGTCGTCTGGGACGAAACTATCAAGCGCACCGCCAACGGACCGTTCCGACAGGATGCCGGCGTGCTGCAGGTCGCCGTCGCCCGTCTGCTCGGCTACCGCTGGCCGGCGGAACGGGACGATGCCATGGAACTGGCCGCCGAACAGCGCGCCTGGGTCCGCCGCTGCGCCGCGCTGCACCACTTCGCCGACCAGGACGGCATCGTCTGCCTGCCGGCGGTGCGCGGCGAACTGCCCGCTGCCGACCGCCTGCTGCGCCTGCTGGCCGCCGCCTTCGGCGAAGCGTGGAGCGACGCTACCCTCCCGCGCCTGCTCGCCGCTGCCGGCAGCCCCAGCCTCGACGACTGGCTGCGCAACCGCTTCTTCGAGCAGCACTGCAAGCGTTTTCATCACCGCCCGTTCATCTGGCACGTCTGGGACGGCCGCCGCGACGGCTTTCACGCCCTGGTCAACTACCACAAGCTGGCAGCCGGGGGACGGCAAGGCCGGCAGCTCCTCGAATCCCTCACCTACAGCTACCTGGGCGACTGGATCACCCGCCGGAAAGACGGCGTGGAACGCGGCGCCGCCGGCGCCGAGGAGCGGCTTGCCGCCGCCTTTGCACTGCAGCGGCGCCTCGCCGCGATCCTCGACGGCGAACCGCCGTTCGACCTGTTCATCCGCTGGAAGCCGCTCGCCGAACAGCCGCTCGGCTGGCACCCCGACGTCAACGACGGCGTGCGGCTCAACATCCGTCCCTTCATGGCCGCCGATCTCGCCGGCGGCAAGAAGGGCGCCGGCATCCTGCGCGCCAAGCCGAACGTCCACTGGCGCAAGGACCGCGGCAAGGAACCCCGCGCCCTGGCCGACGCCTGCGAGCTGCGCCCCAAGGAGGACTACCCGTGGTTCTGGCGCGGCGACCAGTTCACCGGCGACCGGGTAAACGACCTCCATCTGACCCGCGCCGCAAAATCAGAGCATCGTCGTCAGATTTAGTGGAGTTGAGTTGACGACCGAAGTATCGGCCGCAATACTACACCAAGCACGGCATCGCTGCTCGACGAGAGTGTCGCGTGGGCTGCATGACGTGCACTGACAGTACCTCTGACAGGGAGGAATCAGTCATGGTGTCAAACGTGAATCGTCGGCAGGTCTGGAATCAACTTCAGGAGTCTGTCAGGCACTCGCGGTACTTCGCCCGGTTGACGAGCAACATGAACAAATACCATAGGGTAAGACTGGTTCTGCTCGCAGTAATCTGGGGGGTAAGCGGCGGTAGCTTCGGTGTTCCGAATCTTCCGCTGTATGTCAGCATCGGCATAGGGTAGTAACTGGAGTGTTTTCCGTATGGATGCTGCTGGAGGATCACTCGCAGAAGCTTGCGACCGTAAAGTTCGTATCCAGAAGATTGCAGAAGATTGAAGGCTGCGTTCGTGATTGCTGGATTTGTATAGAAGACGGACGAATCGACAACGATTCCGCTTACCGGAGACGGAAGGACGTTGAGCGGGCCATCAACGATGCCGTTGAGGACTGGAAAGCTTCAGGAATGTCTATCAATGACAAGCTGAACGAGAAAAGCGAGGAGGAGTCGGTACGCTTGGTGCAAGAGGAGTTCTCCCATGCAGCGTGAAAGTCCAACCGCCGAGGAACGTGGTCTGCCAAGACCGGGGAAGACACCGCTGGCACCGCCGCCGCCGCGACCGTCGCCACCCACTCCCAGTCCTGATCGTCCTTCGCCGCCACCCGCAGAGAAACAGAAATGATGAGAGAGACGGACTATTCGGAGCCGCTATGACTTGGTTCATTCACAAGCGCCCAATGTCACATAAGAGAATGCAGTCGATTGGCATGAAACAAAGTGGCTGACTCGACAGTCAACGAGGTCAAGGCACTGGATGTTCATCAATGTCTATTCAAGACCCTTGATCTGCCGGGGCGCCGAAAGGATGCTTGTCTACCTTGGCGGTGTTATCAAGACGCGATATCCTGGTACCGGTGCGTCGGTTCAGAGACGAGCAGACCAAGCGCGTCTTCCTGGGTCTTCCCGTACGCCGCCTGCCGGCGGATATTCAGCGGCGAGCTCGCGTTCGTCTGCAGCGTGTCGTCACGGCAGCGGCGTTGTATGACCTGCGACTGCCGCCGTCACATCGACTGGAAGCGTTGCGCGGTGATCGGAGGGGAGAGTTCAGCATCCGTATCAATCATCAGTGGCGGGTGTGCTTCGTCTGGACCGATCAAGGCGCGACGGATATCGAAGTCACCGACTATCATTGAGGTAGAGAAGCAGGAATGACGATGGCAAGCGTCGTACCGATCCATCCCGGTGAACACTTGGCGGAAATCCTCGACGAATTGGGCGTGAGCGGGTACCACTTGGCAAGTGCGATCGGTACGCCGCCGAGCCGCATCCAAGAAATCCTCCACGGCCGCCGTGCCATCACGGCGGAAATTGCGCTGCGCATTGGACGAGCTCTCGGCATGACTCCCGAGTCCTGGTTGAACCTGCAAGCGCTGTATGACCTCGACGTCGCACGAGCTGCCGTCGACGTCGACGCCATCGAACCTCTGGTCGTGGCAGGTTGAGGACGTGGGGCGCCAAGCGCCCGTAGCGTCCAATGGGCATTACGGAAGTGGCTGGTAGCAGGTGACGTCGTTGAGCGTCAGGCTGGGGCCGTTGCGGTTGGCCAATCCGGTGTTGGTGGCGTCCGGCACCTTCGGCTACGCCAGCGAGTTGGCGGGCCTGGTCGATCTGCCGCGGCTGGGCGGGATCGTCACCAAGACCGTGACCCTGAAGCCGCGCCCGGGCAACCCGCCGCCGCGCATCGTCGAGACTCCGGCCGGGATGCTCAACGCCATCGGCCTGCAGAACGTGGGCCTCGAGCGATTCATGGCCGACAAGCTGCCATACCTGGCGGCTCTGGATCCGGTCGTGCTGGTGTCGATCATGGGCTATACGACGGCGGAATTCGTGGCCCTGGCCGAACGCCTGGACGGTGCCGGCGGCGTGGACGGGTTGGAGTTGAACCTCTCCTGTCCCAACGTCGCCTACGGCGCCGGGGCCGGCGCGCGCCTGTTCGCCCACGATGCGGAGCTCACCGCGGAAGTGGTGCGGGCGGTGCGCGCGGTCACTACCTTGCCGATCGTCGCCAAGCTGGGTCCCGACGTGGCCGACATCGCCGCCATCGGGCGGGCTGCCGAGGCTGCCGGAGCGGACGCTCTGACGGTGATGAACACGATTCCCGGTATGGTGATCGACCTGGAGCGGCGCCGCCCGGCGCTGGCCAACGTCACCGGCGGGCTTTCCGGCCCTGCGGTCCGCCCGATCGCGGTGCGGCTCACGTACCAACTGGCCGGCGCGGTCGGCATTCCGGTCGTGGGCGCCGGCGGCATCATGGATCACCGCGACGCGCTGCAGTTCCTCCTGGCCGGCGCTTGCGCGGTGCAGGTCGGCACTGCCACCTTCACCAATCCGCGCGCCGCGCTGGAGGTGCTTGACGGCTTGACGAGCCACCTCGATGCTGCCGGCGTGGCCCGGCTCACCGACCTGATCGGAGCTGCCCAGCCGCCGCCCGCCAAGGATCGACCGCAATGAATGACGCCCCGGAGGCGCCGCCCGAGGTTGCCGGGGACAAGCGATCCAATCTGTGAGACTATAGGAGCAGCCCCGGCATCCGGTCGAAGCACCATGTTGGTTACCCGTATCGCTCTCGAAAACTGGCGGAATTTCACGCGTATCGACGTGCCGCTGCAACAAAGGGTCTTCATCGCCGGCCCGAACGCGGCGGGAAAATCCAACCTGCTCGATGCGTTCCGCTTTCTGCGCGACATCACTACTCCGGGCGGCGGTCTGGAGAAGGCGGTTGCCGACCGTGGAGGTATCTCGAAGATCCGTTGCCTTGCCGCGCGGCGCTATCCCGCGGTCGTACTCGACGTTCAGCTTGGCGATCCTTCCAGCACGGTGGAGTGGCGTTACCGCCTCAGCATCGTCCAGGACAATCAGCGCCAGCCGCGGATCAAGGAGGAGCTGGTCGAACGCGAGAAGCAGGAGGTGCTCCGACGACCGGACTCCGACGATGAGAACGACTCTGAACGTCTACGGCAGACCCACCTGGAGGGAATCAGCACCAACAAGACTTTCCGCGAAGTCTACCGGTTCTTCAACTCGATCCGGTATCTTCACGTGCTTCCACCACTCGTTCGGCAGCCGAAACGGTTCACCGGCCGAGACTTGAGCGGGGAGACATTCGGCAGCGACTTCCTGGAACAAATCGCGCTTAGCGCGCCGAAGATTCGGCAGTCGCGGCTGCGACGAATCGAGAACGCGCTCCGCATCGCCGTACCGCAACTGCGAGAATTGCAACTGCAGACGGACGAAATCGGGATTCCGCACCTGGAAGGACGCTATGAGCACTGGCGCCCGAATGCGGGCTGGCAGCGAGAAGACCAGTTCTCGGACGGCACGCTGCGACTCATGGCCCTGTTGTGGTCAGTGATGGACGGAGCCGGCCCCTTGGTGATCGAGGAACCGGAGCTGAACCTCCACCCAGTTAACCCTTGACGCTGCCGAGTATTGCGCCTTTGACGAAGTAGCGCTGGATGAACGGGTACACGCACAGGATCGGGGTCACCGTTACGACGATCATCGCCGTCTTCAGGCTCTGCGTCGGCGGGAGCTGATCGATCGGAACCGCCTCGGTATCCTCGATCATTCCGGCGACGAGGATGTTGCGCAGGATCACCTGCAGCGGCAGCTTGGCGGTGTCGTTGATGTACAGGAAGGCGTTGAACCACTCGTTCCAGTGCCACACCGCGTAGAACAGCCCGATGGTCGCGATCGACGCCGTGGACAGCGGCAGCACGATCTTCACCAGGGCCTGCAGCGGCGTGGCGCCGTCGATGATCGCCGCTTCCTCCAGGCTTTCCGGCAGCGCCATGAAGAAGTTGCGCATGATCAGCAGGTTCCAGGGACTGACCAGAAAGGGAATCACCATCGCCCAGAAGGTGTTGGTCAGGCCGATGCGGTCCACCAGGAAGTAGGTCGGGATCAGCCCGCCGCTGAAGATCATGGTCACGAACACGAACAGGGTCATGCCCACCCGTCCCGGCAGGCCGCGGCGGCCAAGCACGTAGGCCAGCGTCGCGGTGAAGAACAGGTTGAGCGTGGTGCCCACCAGAATGCGCGCCAGGCTGTAGAAGAAGCCGGTCGCCAGCCGCGAGCCGCCGGTGAACAGCAGGTGGTAGGCGCCGAACTCGATCCGCTGCGGAAACAGGATGAACGCCCCGCGCCGCGCCCATTCCTCCACGCCGATCAGCGAGGTGCTGATGATCGACAGGAACGGAATGACGAAGGTGAGCGACAGAATGCTCAGAAAGGCGATGTTGAACACGCCGAACACCGCCTCGCCGCGGCTGCGCTGCAGGTGTTGCACGCCTACCAGATCCCGGTATGGCCGAGGCGTTTGGCCAATACGTTGCCGCCGAGCAGCAGCGCGGCGGCGAGAATCGCCTTGAACAGACCGACCGCGGCGGCGAACGAATACTTCAGGCTTTGGATTCCCGAGCGGTACACGTAGGTGTCGAGGATGTCGGCGACCTCATACACCGGCGGCGAGTAGAGCAGCAGAATCTGCTCGAACCCGGCATTCAGCAGCCCGCCGACCCGGAAGATCAACAGAATGACGACCACGAAGGTGATTCCCGGCAGCGTGATGTGCCAGGTCTGCCGCCCCTTGCCGGCGCCGTCGATCACCGCCGCCTCGTAGAGCTGCGGGTCGATGTTGGAGATTGCCGCCAGATACAGAATGGTGCCCCAGCCCACCTCCTGCCACAGCGTGGTGAGCACCAGCACCCCGCGGAACTTGCGCAGGTCGCCCAGGAACATCGTCGGCTCGCCCCCGAACAGGACGATGATCTGATTGATCAGCCCGCCTTCGGTGGTCAGCAGACTCGTTACGATGCCGGCCACCACCACCATCGAGAAGAAGTGCGGGACGTAGCACACCGTCTGGATGGTGCGCTTGAGGCGCGTGAAGCGGACCTCGTTGATCAGCAGCGCCAGCGCGATCTCCGCCGGGAACACGCACACCAGCTTCAGGAAGCTGATCCAGACGGTGTTGCTCAGGATCTGCCAGAAGTAATAGGACTCGAAGAGTTGCCGGAACCACTTGAGGCCGACGAACGGCTTGGTGACCACGTCGGCGGCGCTGCTGAACGGGCTGATGTCCTTGAAGGCGATGACGATGCCGTAGATCGGCAGGTAGTGGAAGATCAGGAAATAGAGCAGCCCCGGCAGCGCCAGCACGTAGTAGAGCCGGTACTTGCGCAGGGTGGTGAGCAGCGACCGGCGCGGCGTGCGCGCCGCGCCGGCAACCCGGCCGGACGCAACGGGGAGCGCGCGGTCTGCCATGTCAGTCAAGGCCTCGCACCGGGCGCCGGACGGCCGGGAAGCGGCGCAGCCGCGGCTCAGGGGCCGCGGCCGCGCCGGGGCGGTCAAGGGTCAACCGCCTCTCCCGATCCGATCGCGCGTCCGGTTACAGACCCTTGATCTCCCGGTATTGGTCGGTGTACTCGGCGTAGAGCCGATCGATGCCGATCTTCTTGAGGCTGGCGACGAAGTCGTCCCACTCGCTCAGCGGCCGGGTTCCGGTAATGAACTTGGCGGTCTCCTCGTCGATCATGCGCTGGATGTCGTCGTAGGCCGGTATCGCATCCTTGATCGCCGCGATGTCGTAGGCCACGTCGAAGTCGTACGGCATCTTGCCGTTGGAGTAGTCGGTAGCGTAGTCGCGGATCTCCTCGTAGTGGCGCTTCAGGTCCTCGGTGTTGGGCGCGTACCAGGTGTCGGTGCCGAGCCCGGTGGCGATCATGAACTCGCCGGCGTAGATTTGCCCCGCCTCGGTCTCGAAGCGGTCCACGTAGTACTTGTCGTTGGGGTTCGCCCAGTCCCATGCCTGGCCCTTGATGCCGTACACCACGGTGAGCACGTTGTCCTTGTCCGGATCGTACTGCCAGTTCAGGAACTGCATGGCGGCCTCCGGGTTGGGACTCTTCTTGGAGATCATGGTGGCCGCGTAGGGGCTGGCGTTGTTGGTCATCACCAGGCCGTTGGCGCTGCCGAAGCCGTTGGGATGGCTGTAGGTGAGGCCGGGAAAGGCGCCGGTCAGCAGCACGCGCTGGAAGTGGATGGTGATCTGCGAGTACCAGCCGATGAAGACGGCCACCTTGCCGGTCTTCAGCACCTCCACGTTGTCGTGCTGGATGAACGATTCGCGGAAGATCCAGCCGCGGTCGTACCAGTCCGCCATGGCGGCGACGAAGTCGCGGTACCCGGGCTGAAACTCGGGCGGCTGCAGATTGCCGGCCGCGTCGGGCCACTTCGAGTACCCGTACTCGGTGAATCCGCCGACCAGCGCCATGCGCAGGTCGCGCAGGCGGCCGATCAGGACGATGGCGTCGGGGATCGACTCGCGGATCTTCTCGAACGTGGTCACCGCCTCCTCCAGGGTCTGCGGCAGCGGCAGGTTCAGGTCGCGCAGCATCTGATCGTTGAACCAGGTGGGATGGGTGTGGCCCATCACGCCGAGGCGCGGGATGCCCCAGATGTTGCCCTCGCTGTCGGTGACGCCGGCCCACTGTTCCGGCGAGAAGGCGCGCTTGACGTTGGGGCCGTACTGATCGAGCAGATCGTTGATCGGGATGGCCGCATCCTTGTAGTCGCCCCAGTTGCCGGAGAACACGTCCAGGCGCTGGTTGGTCGAGCCCAGCACCAGGTTGAGCTTGGTGCGGCTGTCCTGGGCCGGCGGCACGTAGGCCATCGGCATCACGCCCACGCGCTCGGCGACGTGCTGCTGCATCTCGGCCAGCTTGTCGGGATTGCTGCCGTTCGGGTCGGTGAGCGCCATGGTGGGCCAGATCCAAACTTCCGGCAGGTCGCCGGAAGCGGCCATGCCGGTATCCGCTTCGCCGGCGGCGAACAGCGCGGGCGCCGAGGCGACGGCCAGCGCCAGCGCCAGCGCCAGGCTCAGCGAGCGATATTTCTTCATCGTCATTCCTGTTACCTCCTGAGATCAAGGAACGTGAGAGGGGATTGTAACGGCCCGGCGCGCCGCGCGCAAACCGCCGCGCGCAAACCGCCCCGCGCAAGGCTCCGCAAGGCGCAACGCGCAAGCCCGCAACCCAACCCGGACGGGAGCGCGCACGCGGCGCGCGTCACCTGCTATGCTGCGGGCGATGACACCGGCAGATGAAGCTGGCGCGCGGACCGGCGCGGACCCGCTGGTCGTGGAGACGTTCCCCATCGGCAGCCTCGGCTGCAACTGCTCGCTGGTGTACGAGCGGGACCGGCGGCGGGCGCTGGTGATCGATCCGGGGGACGATCCCGAAGCCCTGCTGAAGGCGGTGGGCGACCGCAACCTGCAGGTCACGCAGCTCCTCCATACCCATGCCCACTTCGACCACATCGGCGGCTCCGACGCCATCAAGCGCCGGCTCGGGACGCCGATCCTGTTGCACCGCGACGACGCCGGGCTCTACCGCCGCCTGCAGGAGCAGGGGTTGTTGTTCGGCATTCCGGTGGCGCCTCCGGGCGAAGTGGATCAGTTCATCGAGGAGGGCTTCGAGGTGGCGCTGGGCGCGCGCCCGCTGCTCACTACCATCCACACTCCCGGCCACTCGCCCGGCTCCTGCTGCTTCTACACCGAGGCCACCGGCGAGCCGTTGCTGTTCGCCGGCGATACCCTGTTTCGCCAGTCGGTGGGGCGTACCGATCTCCCCGGCGGCGATCCCTACGCGCTCATCAGGTCGATCAAGCAGCGACTGTTCGCGTTGCCGCCGGAGTCGTACGTGGTACCCGGGCACGGGGAGGCCACCACCCTGGTCGCGGAGCAGCGCGGCAACCCGTTCCTGTAGCTCAGCCCCGAGTGCTCAGGTCGCGGTCCAGTTGTTCCTTCGCGTGCAGGCGGTCCAGGGCGTACTGCACCTGTTCCAGTTCGTCCGGGGCCAACTCGACGTCGGCCGCCCGCAGCCGGCTGAGCTCCTGTTCCACCTCAGGCGCCGGGGCCGGCACCAACTCCGCGGCGGCAATGCGGCCCAGGGTATGCTGCGCCTGCTCGGCGATCAGCCGTTCCATGATCCGGTCGCAGGCCGCCAGCCAGCGGCGGAGCTGCGCCACCGGCTGCCGCCCCGGTTCCCCGGCGTCGAGCCGTTGCGCGCTCCACTTGCGCAGCAGCCCGCGCCCGCGTTCGCGGTGGGCATGGATGGCGTCAAGCCGCGCGTGGTGTTCCTGCCAGGCGGCGGCCGGGGAGCGCGGGGCGGCGATCGGCTCCAGGCCGTTGCGCCAGCGGATCAGTTCCAGCTTGGCCAACTCGCCGGCGTAGCGCCGCGCGGCGCGCTCCACGGCCGCTTCGGCCTGCCGCAGCAGCGGCGCCAGGAACGCCAGCGCCGGGGATTCGCCCGCTTCGCCCTCGCTCCGCAGGCGGCGCTGCAGGTCCCGGAGCTGGCGCCGCGTACACTGAATCTCGGCCAGCCGTTGGGTGAGTTGCAGTTCGCTGCTCTGCAGCGACGGCGACCGGCGGCGGTCCAGCAGAATCGCCGCCACCTCCCCGAACAGGCCCAGGCCCCAGGCCAGCCCGGTCACGCACCCGGCGAGGCAACCGTACAGCAGGAAGGCGTTGTCCATGCTGCGGTAGAACACGCTGCCGCCGAGCACTCCGCCGAGCACCGTGGTGAACAGCAGCCATGCCGAGCGGTGGGCGCGCCCGGACTGGTAGGGCCGAAAGGTTCCGCAGTTGGCGCAGAACCGGTCCGCGGGGCCTACCCAGAAGCTGCAGCTACGACACTGACGGTACCGCATCGATCTCTCACCCCAGAATGAAGGGCGGCCAGTATAGGGACTCTCCCGGCATCCGCCAACCGTGCGCGCGGGCGCCAAAACGGCTGGCAAACGGCGGGCTATGCCTGCGGCGCGTACCTGTGTATAATAGGAGCAATTGGAGGCGGCAGCGCGGCAGGCAGCGTCTCTCAACCCTCAATCACGACATGACATTCGAAGAGCTTGATCTCGATAGCAGTCTCCTCCGGGCGATCCGGGATGCGGGATTCACCGCTTGCACGCCCGTGCAGGAGCAAACCTTTACTTACAGTCTGATCGGCGCTGACGTCGCAGTTCAATCACAGACCGGCACCGGCAAGACGGCCGCGTTCCTGATTACCATATTTCAGCTATTCCTGGAGCAGCGCAGCCTCGACGGCCGTATCGCCCTGATCGTAGCGCCGACCCGCGAACTGGCGGATCAGATCGAGATGGACGCCCGGCAGTTGGCCAAGTATCTCGATCTATCCATTGCCAGCTTCTATGGCGGGGTGGGCTACGAGAAGCAGGAGCGGGCGCTGGCGGACGGCGTGCGCGTGGCGATCGGCACGCCCGGGCGCCTGCTGGACTTCGCCAAGCAGCGCAAGTTGGACCTGCGCACCGTCGGCATGCTGGTCATCGACGAAGCCGACCGGTTGTTCGACATGGGCTTCATTCCCGATCTGCGCCGTCTGATCCGGCAGATGCCGGGCCGTGACGAGCGCATTACCATGCTCTACAGCGCGACCCTGAGCACCCGCGTCAAGTCGTTGGCGTGGGAGTACATGAAGAACCCCGCCGAGATCTCGATCACGCCGGAACGGGTCACGGTGGACGAGATCTCGCAGGAACTCTATCACGTTCCCCGCGAGCGCAAGCTGAACCTGCTGCTGGGCCTGCTGTCCCGCGGCCAGCCGCGCAACGCGCTGATCTTCACCAACACCAAGCAGGCGGCGTTCGAAGTCGCCACCCGGCTGCAGCGCAACGACCTCACCTGCGAGTACATCATCGGCGACCTGCCGCAGAGCAGGCGCCAGCGGCTGATCGACGAGCTGAAGTCGGGCGATCTGCAGTATCTCGTCGCCACCGACGTGGCGGCGCGCGGCCTGCACATCGAAGAGCTGGACCTGGTGGTCAACTATGACCTGCCGGAGTACAGCGAGAATTACGTGCACCGCGTCGGGCGCACCGCGCGCGCGGGCCGTACCGGCAAGGCCATCGCGCTGGCGTGCGAACAGTACGTGTTCGCCCTGGAAGGGATCGAGGAATTCATCCGCATGCGCCTTCCCGCGGTCACCGCCAGCCCGGAGCTGTACGCGGAAGACGCCAGTGCCGGCGTGCGCGTCGGGCACTACATGGATCAGCGCCGGCGCGACGACCGCCGGGCGCGCGACGGCGCCCGCCGCGGTGGCCGGGCTGCCGACACCGGCGCCGGGAGCGGCCGCCGGCGCGCCCCGGTCCTGGCTCCGGCGCCCGCCGCCGGCGGCCAGGGGCGCGGTGCGGAGGCTGCGGCCCGCCAGCGCGCCGCGGCGCCGCGCGCGGCCGGCGCCGGCGAACCGGCCGCGGACCGCGGCGCTCAGGCCGCGGCCCCATCCGGCTCGCGGCGCAGCCGCGGCGGGCGGCGGCGGGCCGCGGCGCGCCGTTCAGCGCCGGCGGCGGACGGCGGCGGCCAGCGCCCGGCCCGCGGCGGCAGCGCCAACGCCGGCAGCAACGGCAACAACGGCACGGGGGCGGAGTCTGCTTCCGCGGCGGCGCCCGGCGTAACGCAGCCGCGGGACACCGGCGGCCAGAATCAGTCGGAGCGCCGCCGGCCGCGCACTACCGAAGAGCGTCTCGCCTACTACCGCGAGAAGTACGGCGAGGACTTCAGGCTGGCCGAGCAGCCGGACGCCGCCGGCGTGGCCGCCTCGACCGGCGATCCGCAGAACGGCGCCGCGCAGAACGGAACCCCACAGAACGGCGCCGCACAGAACGGCGCCGCGCAGAGCGGCGCCCCGCAGCCGGCCTCCGGTCTGCGCCGGCTGCTGCCCCGGCTGTTCGGCCGCCACTCCCGCCCGCGGAACACCTGACCCCGGAACGCCGATGAGCGCCCGCGTCATCAAGGGCGGTCCGGTGGCGGCGCGCATCCGCGCGCAGGTGGCCGCGCAGGTGGCCGGGAGCAACGATCAAGGGCATCCGCCGCGTCTCCGGGTGCTGCTGGCCGGCGCCGACCCCGGCTCGCTGTGGTATGCCCGGGCCAAGGCCAGGCTCGGCCTCAAGCTGGGGATCGAGGTGGAGGTCGAGCGCTTCCCGGCCGGCGTGACCACCGCCGCCCTGCGCGCTGCAATCCGCGACGGGAACCACGATCCCGCCGTACACGGCATTCTGGTCGAGCTGCCGCTGCCCGCCGGAGTCGACAAGCGGCTGGTGCTGGGGGCAATCGCGCCGGACAAGGACGTGGACGGCGTGACCCCGGTCAACCGCGGGCTGCTGTTCGGCGGCGACGAAGAGGAGGCGCTGCTGCCCGCCACCCCGCTGGCCTGCCTGGAGTTGCTCGCCGAGGTGCCGGTGCGGCCCGAGGGCAGGCGCGCCGCGGTAGTGGGCCGCGGCGACGCCGTGGGGCGCCCGCTCGCCGCCCTGCTGCTGGCCCGTCACGCCACCGTCACCATCTGCCACACGCGCACTCCCGACTTGGCGGCGGTGTTGCGCCAGGCCGATCTGGTGTTCGCCGCCGCCGGCCGCCCCGGCGTGGTGACCGGAGCGATGATCCGCCCCGGCGCGACGGTGATCGACGCCGGCATCAGCGAGGTGGCCGGCGCCCTGGTGGGTGACGTGGAGTGGGACAGCGTGGCCGCGGTGGCGGGCGCGGCCACGCCCGTGCCGGGCGGCGTGGGTACCGTCACCGCGGCGTTGCTCATGCGCAACGTGCTCCGCGCCCGCGCCTTGCAGAATGCGCGCGCCCTGCAGCACGCCCGGCACGGCCGGGCGTGAGCGGCAGCGTGCCGCCTGTGCCGGCTGTGCCGTCTGAGGCGGCTGAGCAACTGCTGGAGCTGCCGGTGGCGGAGTTCGCCGCCCGCACCGCGTCGCCGGCGCCCACTCCCGGCGGCGGCTCGGTGGCCGCGGTCACCGGCGCGCTGGCCGGCGCCCTGGTAGCCATGGTGGCGCGGCTCACCGACCGCAAGAAGGGCTACGAGCAGGCGTGGGAGCTGGCGGCCGCGGCCGGGCGGCGCGCCGCCCGGCTCAGCGTGGAGCTGCAGGCGGCCGCCCAGGAAGACGCGCGCAGCTTCGCTGCCTACATGGCGGCGCTGCGCCTGCCGAAGCGGTCGCCGCAGGAGCGGCAGGAGCGCCGCGCGGCCCTGGCGGCGGCCACCCGCCGCGCCACCGCGGCGCCGCTGGCCATCGCCGCGGCCTGCGATGAGGTCCTGGCCCTTGCCGCGCGGCTGGCGCCGGTCGCCAACCGCCATGCGGTTTCGGACGTAGGCGCCGCGGCGCACCTGGCCGCGGCCGCCGCGGGGGCGGCGCTGTTGACCGCGGAGATCAACCTTCGTTCAGCCCCGAAGGAAGAGTTTTTCGACGAGTCCCGCAGACAAGCCGCGGAATTGCGTGCCAGAACGGAGAAAATGGCGCGGTCCATCCTGGAGATCGTAGAAACACGCATCTGAACTGACGGAAATAGACTCCGTTCTTGTCTCGATGGGAAATTCCGGTCTGAAATTGCCTTCATTTACCAGTTCCAGATTTCTTCGTCGGGGTACTTGCCTGGTACGGCAACATGCGGCATACTTCACACTTCCAAATCTCTCCTAGGAGGCGCGGCTGATGGCATCTTTCGACCAGAACGGCTATGACGGCGGCCAGGCATTGGTAAAGGCGCTGGAAAACGAGGGAATCGAGTATCTGTTCGGCCTGTCCGGAGGGGCCGCCTTACCGATCTTCGACGCGTTGGTATCGACCCGGAACAAGATGAAGTTCGTGCTGGTGCGCCACGAGCAGGGCGGCAGTCACATGGCCGACGGCTACGCGCGCGTTACCGGCAAGCCGGCGGTGGTGCTGGTCACCAGTGGTCCCGGCGCCACCAACACCTTGACCGGGATCATGACCGCGCACATGGACTCGGTGCCGATGCTGGTGGTTACCGGGCAGCAGGTGACCGGGATGCTCGGCAAGGACGCGTTTCAGGAGGCGGACATCTTCGGCATCACCATGCCGATCGTCAAACACAGCTACCTGGTCAAGGACACCGACAGCATCCCGCGCATCGTGCGCGAGGCGTATCACATCGCCACCACCGGGCGCCCCGGACCGGTACTGATCGACGTGCCCAAGGACGTGAGCCAGGCGCCGGTCGGCAACGGGTTGCATCAGAAAATGGACATTCCCGGCTACCAGGTCCCCGAAGATGGCGACCGCGAGGTGATCGTGCAGGCGGCCGCGGCCCTCAACGCGGCGCGCCGGCCGGTGATCCTGGCCGGCCACGGCGCGCTCATCGCCAAGGCTGCCGACTCGGTACGGCGCCTGGCGGAGCGCCTGCAGGCGCCGGTCACCACCACCCTGCTCGGCAAGGGGGCGTTTCCGGAGACCCATCCGCTGGCGCTGGGGATGCTCGGCATGCATGGCACCGCCTACGCCAACAAGGCGATGGTCGAGTGCGACCTGGTAATCTCCATCGGTTCGCGCTTCGACGACCGCATCATCGGGCAGCCGCACCGCTTCTGCCGCAACGCGGTGGTGATCCACGTGGACATCGATCCCGGCGAGAACGGCAAGATGATCAAGCCCGACCACTTCATTCAGGGCGACGCCCGGCTGGTGACGGAGGAGCTGATCAAGCACGTCACCCGGCTCGACACCGACCCCTGGCTGGCGCAGTTGAAGCGCTACAAGGCCAAGTACCCCTTGAAGTACCGCAAGCAGGGGGGGCTCAAGATGCAGCACGTCATCGACGAGCTGTACCGGCTGACCGAGGGCAAGGCGATCGTCTCCACCGACGTGGGGCAGCACCAGATGTGGGCGGCGCAGTTCTACAAGACCGACCATCCCGAGAACTGGCTCAGCTCCGGCGGGGCGGGAACCATGGGCTACGGGTTTCCGGCCGCCATCGGCGCCCAGTTCGGGCGGCCCGACGATCCGGTCCTGGCCATCGTCGGCGACGGCGGATTTCAGATGACGCTGTGCGAGTTGGCGACGGCGTGCGTCCACAAGCTGCCGATCAAGGTGATCGTGCTCAACAATCACTACCTGGGCATGGTGCGGCAGTGGCAGGAGCTGTTCTACGACGAGCGCGAGAGCGGGGTCGATCTGGAGGGCAACCCCGACTTCGCCAAGCTGGCGCAGGCCTACGGGGCCAAGGGCTTCACCCTGCGCCGGCCCGGCGACGTGCGCCGCATCCTCACCGCGGCGCTCGAATACAACGACGGCCCGTGCGTGGTGAACGCCGAGGTGGAGAAGACCGACAACGTGTTTCCGATGATCCCGGCCGGCAGCGCCCTGGAGGACATGATCGTGGAGCCGCCCACGGTCAAGCTGGCCAAGCCGACCGGATCGACCTAGGCCCGCCATGGAGAAGAACGGATCGATTCATACCCTGAGCGCCCTGGTGGCCAACAAGCCGGGGGTGCTGGCGCGCATCGCGCAGGTGTTTGCGCGCCGCGGCTTCAACATCGAATCGCTGGTGGTGTCGCCGTCCAAGGACGGCGGCTATTCGCGCATGACCATCGGCGCCCGCGGCTCGGAGCAGGGCCTGTCTCAAATCATCGCCCAGGTCAACAAGCTGGTGGACGTACTGCACTGCCACGACCACACCTTCGACAACGCGGTGGTGCGGGAGTTGGCGTTGGTCAAGGTGGCGGTGGGTCCCGAGCAGCGCACCGAAGCGCTGCAGATCGCCCAGCACTTCGGCTGCAAGACCGAGGATCTGACCCAGGAGTCGATGATCGTGATGGCCACCGGCGCCACCGAGAAGATCGACGCCCTGATCAGGATGCTGCGCAAGTTCACCGTGGTGGAGATGGTCCGCACCGGCAAGGTAGTAATGGTCCGCGGCGAAGCCTCCACCTGACCCCGCCGGATGACACGATGCACGATGGCGCGGCCAGCGATCTGATCTGCCGTTATCTGCGAAGTATGATTATGATAGGGTAAGGGGACATCCATGGAGACTCAGGATACGGTCAGCGAGCGGCGGGCGGCCTATGATCCGGCGGCCATCGAGCCGAAGTGGCAGCGGCGTTGGGAGGATGAGGGGCTGCACCGGGCGCGCATCGACCCGGAGCGGCCCAAGCACTACTTCCTGACCATGCTGCCCTATCCGTCGGGCGACCTGCACATCGGCCATTGGTATACGATGACGCCGTCGGACGCCCGCGCGCGCTATCTGCGCATGAAGGGGTACAACGTGCTGTACCCGATCGGCTTCGACTCGTTCGGCCTGCCCGCGGAGAACGCGGCCATCAGCCGCAACGAGCACCCCAAGAAGTGGACCTACTCCAACATTGACCGCATGCGCCGCCAGCTTCGCAGCATGGGCGCGATGTGGGACTGGCAGCGCGAGGCCACCTCCTCCGATCCCGAGTACTACCGCTGGACGCAGTGGTTCTTTCTCAAGCTGCTCGCCGGCGGCCTCGCCTACCGCAGCCATGCCGCGGTCGACTTCTGCCCCAACTGCAACACTACCGTGGCGCGCGAGCAGGTGGTGGGGGAGGGGCGCCACTGCGAGCGCTGCGCCACGCCGGTGGTCAAGCGCGGCCTGGAGCAGTGGTTTCTGCGCATCACCCGCTACGCCGAGGAGCTGCTGCACTTCGACGGAATCGACTGGCCGGAGCGCATCCGTACCCTGCAAACCAACTGGATCGGGCGCAGCGAAGGCGCCCACGTGGCGTTCCGCACCGAGCAGGGCGACCCGCTGGAGGTGTTCACCACCCGCCCCGACACGCTGTGGGGCGCCACCTTCATGGTGCTCGCCCCCGAGCATCCGCTGGTCGCCAAGCTCACTACGCCGGACCGGCGGGCGCAGGTAGAGGAGTACGTGGCCGCCGCCACCCGCCAGACCGACATCGAGCGCGAGGCGGCGGGCCGCGAAAAGAGCGGCGTGTTCACCGGCGCCTGTGCGGTCAACCCGGTCAACGACGAGAAGATTCCGATCTGGATCGCCGATTACGTGCTGATGACCTACGGCACCGGCGCCATCATGGCCGTGCCGGCCCACGACGCGCGCGACTTCGCCTTTGCCCGCGCCTACGGCCTGACGGTGCGCCCGGTCATTCAGCCGGCCGGCGCCGCGCCGCTCGACGGCGCGACCATGGCGGAGCCGGTGATCGCCTACGGGGCGATGGTCGACTCCGGGCCGCTGACCGGCACGCCCGCCGGCGAGGCGGTCGCGCGCACTACCGCCTGGCTGCAGGAGCGCGGCGTCGGCCGCGCCGAGGTCAACTACCGGCTGCGCGACTGGCTGATCTCCCGCCAGCGCTACTGGGGCTGCCCCATCCCGGTGGTGCACTGCGGGCGCTGCGGCGCGGTGCCGGTGCCCGAGAACGAACTTCCGGTGGAGCTGCCGGACGACATCGAGTGGCGCCCGACCGGCGAGAGCCCGCTCAAGTTTCATCCCACGTGGCGCCACACCGCCTGCCCGCGCTGCGGCGAGCCGGCGGAGCGCGAGACCGACACCATGGACACCTTCATGTGTTCGTCGTGGTATCACCTGCGCTACCTCAGCCCGGACTGCGCCGACGCCCCGTTCGACGCCGCCGAGTACCGCTACTGGATGCCGGTCGACACCTACACCGGCGGCGCCGAGCACGCCACCATGCACCTGATGTACACGCGCTTCTTCCACAAGGCGAATCGGGACCTGGGTCTGGAGACCGGCGCCGAGCCGATGCTGAAGCTGCGCAACCAGGGCCACATTCTGGGCAGCGACGGCTACCGCATGAGCAAGTCGCGCGGCAACGTGATCGACCCGGACGAGCAGGTGCGGCGCTACGGCGCCGACGCGGTGCGCGCCTTCCTGATGTTCGGCTACCGTTGGGCCGAGGGCGGCCCGTGGAACGACGGCAACATCCACGGCGTGGTGCGCTGGCTGGGCCGGGTGTGGGACTTGGTCCGGCGGATGCGGGAAGTGGAGGAACGAGCCAGGCCGGCGGCGGCGCTCGGCAAGCTGGTCGACGACGTGGTTCGGGCCACCCACCAGACCATTCAGCGCGTGTCCCACGACTTCGAGGAGTTCGAGTTCAACACCGTGGTGTCCGAGCTGATGAAGCTCACCAACGCGATCCTGGCCGCGGAGGCGGCCGCCGAGGAGGAGGCCGCCGGGGCGGCCTTCATTGCCGATCCCCGGGTGCGTGAGGCGGTGCTGACGCTGCTCAAGCTGATGGCCCCGGTCACCCCGCACGTGGCCGAGGAGCTGTGGGAGCTGCTGGGCCAGCCCTACAGCATCCACCGGCAGGAGTGGCCCGAGGCCGACGCGAAGCTGGCCGCCGCCGAGTCGGTGACGCTGGTGGTGCAGGTCAACGGCAAGGTGCGCGGCCGGGTGGAGGTCCCGGCCGGCATGGATCAGCCGGCCGCGGAGCGCCTGGCGCGCGCGGTGCCGAACGTGGCCCGGTCGCTCGGTGAACGCGAACCGCGCCGGGTGATCTCGGTTGCCGGCAAGCTGATCAACTTCGTGGTGTAGGGGCCGGGACCGAACGATGGCGGCACGGGCCGGCCGCGACCGGCGGCTCTACCTGATCGACGGTATGCCCCTGGTGTACCGCGCCTACTTCGTGTTCCTGAACCGTCCGCTGATCACCGCCAACGGCTTCAATTCGTCGGCGGTGTACGGCTACACCACCTCCCTGCTGCAGATCCTCAATGACGAGCAACCTACCCACCTGGCGGTGGTGTTCGACACGCCGGGACCCACGTGGCGCGACCGCGAGTACCCCGATTACAAGGGCACCCGGCAGAAGGCGCCGGAGGACATCAGCGGCTCGCTGCCCCACGTGCGCCGCATTACCGAGGCGATGGGCCTCACCGTGATCGCGCACGACGGCGTGGAGGCGGATGACGTAATCGGCTCGCTCGCGGCGCGCGCCGAGGCGGCCGGTTTCGACACCTACATGGTGACGCTGGACAAGGACTTCGCGCAGCTCGTCAGCGACCACGTCTTCCTCTATCGCGTGCCGCGCATGGGGGGCGACCCGCCGCAGATCTTCGACGCCGCCGCGGTGCGCGAGCGCTTCGGGGTGGAGCGCCCGGAGCAGGTGATCGACCTGATCGGGCTGGCCGGCGACAGCGTGGACAACATCCCGGGCATCCCGGGGGTAGGGGAGAAGACCGCGCAGAAGCTGATCACCCGCTTCGGATCGGTGGAGGGATTGGTGGCCGCCACCGATCAGCTCAAGGGCAAGCAGCGGGAGAAGATCGAGACCTATGCGGAGCAGGCGCTGCTGTCGAAGCGGCTCGCCACCATCGACCGCGGCCTGGACCTCGCGGTCGACCTGGAAGGCCTGGCGGTGCCCGCGCTGGACCCGCAGCGCGTTGTTCCGCTGTTTCAGGAATTCGAGTTCACCAGCCTCATCGAGCGGGTGTTTGGCGACCGCGAGGCCGCCGCGCCGGCGGGCGCCGCAGACGGCGCGGGCGAGGCGGGCGGCGCCGCGGCCGCCCGCCTGCGCACCCTGGCCGACGCCCCCCACGACTACCGTCTGGCGGAGGGTCCGGCGGCGCGCGCCCGGCTCCTGCAGGCCCTGCTGCAGCAGGCGGAGGTCAGCCTGTTCGTGGTGTGCGGTACCGGCGACCCCAAGCAGGTTCCGCTGGCGGGCGTGGCGTTCCGCTGGCAGGCGGGGGCCGCGTGGTACCTGCCGCTGCCGGAGGAGCGCGCCGCGGCCGCCGCCCGGCTGGGCGAGTTGCGGCGCTTCTGGGAGCATCCGGGGATCAGCAAGATCGGTCACGACCTGAAGCGCTGGGTCACGGCGTTGCGCTGGCACGGCATCGCCGTGGCCGGCACGCTGCTGGACACCCGCCTGGCGCACCAACTGGTAGAGTCGGACGGCGCCCATGACCTGGCGCTGCTGGCCGAACACTACCTCGGCTACGTGCCGCTGGCGCCCGCCGAAGCGGCCGCGGCGCTGCTGAAGAGCGCGGCGTTGCAGGCCGGTGAACTGGCCGCCGTGGGCCTTCCTCCGGCGCAGCTCGCGATCTTTGCCGGCGAGCGGGCCGACGTCACCGCGCACCTGCTGCAAGCCCTGCTGCAGGAGATCGACCGCTACGAGGAGCGCGCGCTGTGGGACCGGATCGAGGTGCCGCTCATGCCGCTGCTGGTGGAAATGGAGCACACCGGGGTGGCGGTGCGCGTCGCCGCACTGCGGGAGTACTCGCTGGAGTTGGAAAAGGAGATCGCCGCCCACGAGGCGGACCTGTACCGCCTGGCCGGCGGCCCCTTCAACCTCAACTCGCCGAAGCAGCTTGGCGAGCTGCTGTTCGACCGGCTCAGGATAGCCGATAAACCGAAGCGCACCCGTACCGGCCAGTACGTAACCACCGAGCAGGAGCTGACCCGGCTCGCCGACCGCCACCCGATCATCCCCGCGATGCTGGAATACCGGGTAGTGCAGAAGCTGAAGTCCACCTACGTGGACGTGCTGCCCGACTCGGTGGTGGCCGAGACCGGCCGCATCCATACCACCTTCAACCAGCTCGTGGCCGCCACCGGCCGGCTCAACTCGGAGAACCCCAACCTGCAGAACATCCCCATCCGCACCGACAAGGGGCGTGAAATCCGCCGCGCCTTCGTCGCTCCGGGGGCCGATCAGGTGCTGCTGGCGGCCGACTACTCGCAGATCGAGCTGCGCATCATGGCGCACATGACGGGGGACCCCGGGCTGGTCGAGGCGTTCGCCGGCGGCGTGGACGTCCATGCCGCCACCTCCGCCAAGGTATTCGGCGTCCCGCTGGCGGAGGTCACCGCCGAGATGCGGCGGCGGGCCAAGATGATCAACTTCGGCCTGATGTACGGCATGTCCGCCTTCGGTCTGGCCCAGCGGCTCAACATCGCCCGCGCCGAGGCGCGCGCCATCATCGAGCGCTACTTCGGGCAGTTCCCGAAGATTCAGCAGTACATGGGCGATACGGTGCAGTTGGCGCGCGACCGCGGCTACGTGCAGACGCTGCGCGGCCGGCGCCGCTACCTGCGCGACATCCGCTCCCGCAACCACGCCGCGCGCACCGCCGCCGAACGGGTCGCGATCAACGCGCCGATCCAGGGCAGCGCCGCCGACATGATCAAGATCGCGATGCTGAACATCGACCGCGAGCTGCGGCAGCGCGGGCTGGGCGCCCGCATGATCCTGCAGGTGCATGACGAACTGGTGTTCGAGGTGCCGCGCGCGGAACTGGAATCGGTGACGGAGCTGGTCACCGGCTCCATGCGCGACGCCCTCGACCTGGGCCGGGTGCCGGTGGTGGTCGACGTCGGGGTGGGCGCCGACTGGCTGGAGGCGCACTGACCCGGCGGGCGCGGCACCGGCAATGTCACTGCGGGAACAGATCGAGGCCTGGCGGAGCCGCCGGTAGGTTTTTCGCGCTAGTCCAACTTGGGGAGGTCGAGCCGCAGCGACACGTTCATCAGGTGGGAGAAGCGCGGTTCCACGGCGCTCTCATCGCCGAAGGCGAAGCGCGCGGTGCCGCGGTAGCGGGTGCTCAGGCGTACCGCGGCGCGGGTGTAGGTGACCCCGACGGAAGCGGTGTAGAGCTGGCGGTTGCGTTCCGGCTGGTCGGCATAGGCGTCGAACAGCGGCTTCACCCAGCCGTCCAGGGCGACGTCGCCGGCGCGCAGGCGCGATTGCAGGCGCCCGCCGACGGTGAGCAGCAACGGATCGGTGCCGCGGCGCAGGATCAGCTCGGTCCCCAGGTCGAGGCGGTCGCTCAGGTCGAGGTCGAGGCGCGGCTGCACGCTCACCGAGCGCGCGTCCGCGGCCGCCGGGTCCTGCGGGTCGGGGCGGCTCGTCAGCCGCAGCGGGAGCGTCAGCCTGGCGCCTTCGCCCAGCTCCTGGCGGATCCTCGCGCCGACGGTGTGGCGCACGTAGGTGGGCTGCAGCTCCTCTTCGTCGTCTTCCTCGATGCCCTGCGCGGTCTCATAGGTGAGCGTCACCACCGGCGGGTCGAGGGCGCCGGCGGCCGCCGCCGGGCCGAGCAGCAGAGCCGCAAGCGCCGGGCGCAAGGCGCAGGTGCGCAGCATGCTTCCTTATCGGCGGCCGGCGCGCCGCCGGTGAATCAGCCGCGGCCGGTTTGCGCGCGCTGGCGCAGCAGGTGGTCCACCAGTACCAGGTTGAACATGGCGTCCACCAGCGGCACGGCGCGCGGCAGCACGCACGGGTCGTGGCGCCCGCGCGGCTGCAGGGTGACATCGTTGCCGGCCTCGTCCACGGTCTGCTGCGGGCGCAGGATCGTGGCCGTGGGCTTGAACGCGGCGCGCACCACGATCGCCTCGCCGTTCGAGATGCCGCCCTGCACCCCGCCGGAGCGGTTGGTCCGGGTGCGCACGCGCCCGCCGCCGGTCGCGCCGCGGTCGAGGTAGAACAGGTCGTTGTGGGCGCTGCCGGTCAGCCGCGTGCCGGCGAAGCCGGAGCCGATCTCGAAGCCGCGGCAGGCGGGCAGCGACAGCAGGGCCTTGGCCAGGTCGGCGTCCAGCTTGTCGAACACCGGTTCGCCAAGGCCGGGCGGCACGCCGCGCGCCACCGCCTCCACCACGCCGCCCAGGGAGTCGCCGGCCTTGCGCGCCCGTTCGATCCGCTCCTGCATGGCCGCGGCCGCAGCCGGATCGGGGCAGCGGGTGATGTGCGCCTCCACCGCGGCGCGGGTCACCCTGCCCGGGTCCACGGCGGCGTCCACGTCGCTCACCTGCTTGACGTAGGAGACTACCTCCGCGCCGCAGCTCCGGCGCAGCACCCGGGCGGCAATGGCGCCGCCCGCGACCCGGCCCACGGTCTCGCGGGCGCTGGCGCGGCCGCCGCCGCGCCAGTCGCGCCGGCCATACTTGGCGGCGTAGGTGTAGTCGGCGTGGGAGGGGCGGTAGGCGGTGCGCAGCTCGGCGTAGTCGCGCGAGCGGGCATCCTGATTGCGCACCAGGACGTGAATGGCAGTGCCGGTGGTGAAGCCTTCGAACACGCCCGAGAGGATCTCGGCGCGGTCCGCTTCCCGCCGTTGGGTGGTGATGCGGCTCTGGCCGGGGCGGCGGCGGTCGAGCTCGGCCTGCAGGTCGGCCTCCTCCAGCGGCACGCCGGGCGGGCAGCCGTCCACCACCACGCCCACCGCCGGACCGTGCGATTCACCCCAGGTGGTGATGCGAAACGAATGCCCGAAGGTGCTGGCCATGGCCCTGCTAGCCCCCCGCCGCCGCGGCCGCGGGAAACGGGCGCCGCGGCGTGGCGGCCGCAGCGCCGGCCGCGGCCGGCAGCGCCGGCAGGGAAACCGCCGGCGGCGGGCCGTCGAGCGGATTCGGCTCGCGCCACAGGCGCCCGTCCCAGGTGCGCACCACCACCTCGCCGCCGGCGCGTCCGAGGAGGTACTGCGGCGCCAGGGGCACTTTGCCGTAGGGTGTGTCCAGTACGTAGCTGGGCACCCCGAAGCCGGTGGTGTGGCCGCGCAGCCCCTGCATGATCTCCAGGCCGCGCTCGATGCTGGTGCGCAGGTGCGCGGTGCCGGCCAGCAACTGGCACTGGAAGATGTAGTAGGGCCGCACGCGCAGGCGCAGCAGCCCGTGGATCAGCTCCCGCATCACTTCCACCGAGTCGTTCACGCCCTTGAGCAGGACCGTCTGATTGCCGAGCGGAACGCCGGCCCGCAGCAGCCGGTCGCAGGCCTGCGCCGCCTCCGGCGTGAGCTCGCGCGGGTGGTTGAAGTGGGTATTGAGCCACACCGGGTGGCAGCGGGCGAGAATGCGGCACAGTTCCGGCGTGATGCGCTGCGGCAGGGTGCACGGCGTGCGGGTGCCGCAGCGGATGATCTCCACGTGGTCGATGGCGCGCAGCCGGCCGAGCAGGTCGTCGAGCCGCTCGTCGGAGAACAGGAACGGGTCCCCGCCGGTGACCAGCACGTCGCGAATCGCCGGCGTGCTGGCGATGTAGTCGATTCCCTCCTGCAGCTTGCTCCGCGTGTGATGCTCTTCACGGTTGCCGACGAAGTACTCGCGGAAGCAGTAGCGGCAGTAGGTCGGGCAGACGTTGGTGATCTTCAGGGCAACCCGGTCCGGGTACACGTGCACCACCGCGTCCACCGGCGAGTTGTCCCGCTCGGCCAGCGGATCGGGCAAGCCCAGGTCGTCGCGCAACTCCTGCGCGGACGGTACCTGCTGCCGCCGCAGCGGGCAGGCGGGGTCGTCGGGATCCATCAGGCTGGCGTAGTAGGGGGTAATGCTCCAGCGGTAGTGCGCCCCGGCGGCGCGGATCTGCGCCCGTTCCGCCGCGCTCAGGCGCAGGTAGCGGCCCAACTCCTCCACCGTGGAGATGCGCCGGCGCATCTGCCAGCGCCAGTCGTCCCACTCCTCCGCCCGCACTCGCTGCATCGCCCCTCCTCGGCGGATTATAGCATGACGCCGCGCGGCCCGTGGCGTTCCCGCGGCGCGCCGGCTACAGTATGGGCGATGGACCAAAGTGCCGGCCCGGAACTTGCCGGAAGACTCGGGCAGCAGATGCGCTTCCTGCTGGAAGCTGACAAGCTGAAGCAGGTGCTGCGGCGCAACATGACCCATGGCCGGCAGCGCCGGGAGAACTCCGCCGAGCATTCCTGGCACCTGACGTTGATGGCGCTGGTGCTCGCCGACCACGCCGCGGCCCGCGACCTGGACTTGCTGCGCGTGCTCAAGATGCTGGTGGTGCACGACCTGGTGGAGATCGACGCCGGCGACACCTTCGCCTACGACGAGGCGGCGAAGCGGGATCAGCAGGAACGTGAGGAGCGCGCCGCGCAGCGCATCTTCGCCCTGCTGCCGGTAGAGCAGGCCGCCGAGCTGCGCGCCCTGTGGGACGAGTTCGAAGCGCGGCAGAGCGCCGAGGCGCAGTTCGCCCTGGCGCTGGACCGGTTGCAGCCGATGCTGCTCAACTACGTCAACGGCGGGCCGAGTTGGCAGGAGCACCGGGTGACCGCGCGGCAGGTGCGCGCCTTCAACGCCTGCATGGAAGCGGGCTCCCCGGAGCTGTGGGACTATGCCCGGGGCCTGGTCGCCGAAGCCGTCCGACGCGGGTTTCTCGCCCCCTGAAGGACTGGCCCCCGTAGCCGAACATTGAATCATGGAACGACGCCGCGACATCGCCCCGGGCCTGCTGGCCGCGGCCGCGCTGCTGCTGGCGGCGGGCGCGGCGCAGGCGCAGAGCGGGGAACCACCGGAGTACAGCTACGGGGGGATACCGTTCGGGGAGAACGCGCAGAACGTGTTGCGCGACCTCAGCGGCGCCGCCATCGCCGCCCACGGTGCCGAGGCGCACTTCATCGGGCAGTACGAAGTGCTGCCCGACTTCTTCACCGCCGGCCTGGAGAAGAATCTGTTGGGAATGTCCCAACTCAACCCGGAGATCACGCGCATGTTTCGCGTTTCCTACGCGGACTGGGACAACGTCGTCGCCTTGGAGCTGTACTTCTTCCGCCCCCCTGACGCCCCCAACGAGCTCGCCTCCCACCGCCTGTTCCTGATGCGCAAGACGCTGAAGACCGGCGGCACCGGCAACCATACCGAAGTATCGGCGATCCTCGAGCAGGCGATCACCTCCAGCCTGGGCGGCGCTCCGGCGATCTACGATGTCAAGTTCCTGGCCGGACTGCCGGCGCGGCTCGCCGTGTGGGAGGCCGCGGAGAGCGATATCTTCCTGCTGGTGTACCAGAACATCTTCACCGCCGGCGACGCCGACATCCTGTACCGGCACCGCGGCTTGTGGCGCAGCTACGTTGCTGCCTCGCAACGCTACCGGGAGGCGCAGGAAAACCCCGGCACGGAACGGACGCGCGCCGCCGGCAGCAGCTTTTGAGATGAGTCGGAGGATGATTGCGTCATGGTGGAACTGAAGGTCGGAATCGTCGGCTGCGGCGGGCGCGGGCGCGGGCATGCGCGGCACGTCGCGGGGCTGGAAGGGGTGCGGCTGGAGGCGGTGTGCGATCCGGCGGCGGAGCTGCGCGGCGCGGCCGCGGCGGAGTTCGGGATTTCTCGCCAGTACGACTACCCCGACCAGATGCTGGCGGCCGGGCCGCTCGACGCGGTGGTCGTGAGCGTGCCGCCGGAGCTCAACTGCGCCGCGGCGCTGGCGTGCGTGGAAGCGGGGGGCGCTACCCTGGTGGAGAAGCCGCCGGGGTTGCGCGCAGCGGAGACGCGGCAACTGCTGGCCGCAGCCGAACGCAGCGGCGCGCGCTGCATGGTGGGGTTCAACCGCCGGTTCAACCCGCTCATCATCGAAGCGCGCCGGCGCATTGCCGAACGCGGACCGCTGGTTACCGTGGTAGGCGAGTTCCACAAGAACCTGGCGCAGATCGAGGCCCAGGGCAAGTTCGCGGAACCGGTGCTGGAGCGGTTCTTCTATGAGACGCCGATTCACGCGCTCGACTGCGTGCGCGCGCTGGCCGGGTCGCCGGCGAGCGAGGTGTACGCCTTGTCCCGCAGCGCCGTGTCGCGCCACCGCGATGCCTACGGCGCCCTCATCCGGTTCGAGAACGGCTGCATCGCCCATCTGATCGCCAACGTCACCAGCGGCGCGCGGCTGGAGCGCTACGAGCTGCACGGCGCCGGCATCTCCGCCTACCTGGAAGGGGTCAGCCAAGGGCGCGTGGTGGAGGACGGCGCGGTGACCGCACTCACCGGTCAGGGCGACCGCAGTACCCTGGAACAGGATCGCTACTTCCTGGACTGCGTCCGCCATGGCCGCCCCATCGCCGCGCCCGCCTGCGATCTGACCGAGGCGGTGGCGACCATGGAGCTGGCGGCGCGCATCTTCGGCGATTGACGGCGGCTGCGCCGCCGCGGTCGCCGATCACCGCGGCGGCCGGTGGCCCCGCCGTCAGCGGGCCGCGGCCAGGGCGGGGGCGGCAGCGGGCTGCCGCCGGGAAGAAGCCGCCAGGCTGCGGTTCAGGGCCGAGATCAGCGCCAGCGCGGACGCCTTGGCAATGTTGGGGTTGGTCCCCGCCCCGAACCGCTGGGTGCCGTCGCCGCGGGCTATCTGGATGTAGGCGATGGCGGTGGAATCGGTGCCCTGGCCGAGGGCGTGCTCGGAGTAGTGGGTGAGCCGGAAGTCGTTCAGCCCCGCCTGCCCCAGGGCGTCCTTGAGCGCGTCGATCGGCCCGTTGCCGGTTCCGCGCAGCTCCCTCTCGGCGCCGTCCACGACGACGGTCAAGGTGCCGTGCATGCGTGAACTGTCCTCGGTATCGCTGGCGATGGCGTAGTCGAGGAAGCGCAGCGGGGCGTCGACCTCCAGGTACTCACGCTGGAAGGCGCGCCAGATCTCATGCGCCTCCACTTCGCGGCCGCTGCGGTCGCTCAGCTCCTGCACCACCTGTCCGAACTCCGGCTGCATGGTCTTGGGTAGCTGGCAGCCGAACTCGCTCTCCATCACGTAGGCGACGCCGCCTTTGCCGGACTGGGAGTTGATGCGGATGATCGCCTGATAGGAGCGGCCGACGTCGGTGGGATCGATCGGCAGGTAGGGGACCTCCCACCGATCGCCGGGCGTTTCGCTTTGCGCGGTCATGCCCTTGTTGATCGCGTCCTGGTGCGAGCCGGAGAAGGCGGTGAACACCAGTTCGCCGGCGTAGGGATGGCGCGCGCCGACCGGCAGCTCGGTGCAGTAGTCGGAAACTTCGATCAGGCGGCTCAGGTCGTGCAAGTCGAGGCCGGGGTCCACGCCCTGGGTGTACAGGTTGAGGGCCACGGTGACGATGTCCACGTTGCCGGTGCGTTCGCCGTTGCCGAACAGGGTGCCTTCCACCCGCTCGCCGCCGGCCAGCAGGCCCAACTCGGTGGCCGCCACCCCGGTGCCGCGGTCGTTGTGGGTGTGCAGGCTGAGGATGATGCTGTCGCGGCGCTGCACGCGGCGCAGGAACCACTCGATCTGGTCGGCGTACACGTTGGGGGTGGCCAGCTCGACCGTTGCCGGCAGGTTGATGATCATGCGCCGGTCCGGGCTGGGATCCCAGGCCTCGATCACCGCGTCGCAAATTTCCACCGCGAAGTCCAGCTCGGTGCCGGTGAAGCTCTCCGGCGAGTATTCGTAGAGAATCTCGGTGGCGGTCTGCTCGGCCAGCTCCCGCACCAGCCGGGTGCCGTCCACCGCGATGCCGCGGATGGCGGCGCGGTCCATGCGAAACACGACGCGGCGCTGCAGCTCGGAGGTGGAGTTGTAGAGATGGACGATGGCGCGCGGCGTGCCGGCGATCGCCTCGAACGTGCGCCGGATCAGGTGCTCGCGGGACTGGGTGAGCACCTGCGGATATACGCCGGCGGGAATCAGGCCGCGCTCGATCAGGGTGCGCGTGAAGTCGAACTCCACGGCGGAGGCGGAGGGGAACCCCACCTCGATCTCCTTGAAGCCGATGTCCGCCAGCAGTGAGAACATGCGCAGCTTCTGGTTCAGGTTCATGGGGTTGATGAGGGCCTGGTTGCCGTCGCGCAGATCGACGCTGCACCACCGCGGCGCGCGCTGCAGCGTGCGGTTCGGCCACTGCCGGTCGGGCAGATCGATGGTCGGGAAGGGGCGGTACTTGGTGATGGTGCCTCGCTGCACGTTCATCCTCCTCGATGGCGCTGCCATAAAAAAAGCCCAGGTCAGCAGTCGATCACCTGATCGACTGTGAGCCTGGGCTGCTGCCTTGCTGCGCCGTTCGCTACATGCGGTCTCCGGCGGAGCACGCGGCAACCCAGGCCGGTAGGCCCAACAGGGTGAGGAGCAGTTGCTGTAGTGACGGAAGCTGTCGCATGTCCTGACCGAAGTCCGCACGTAAGCTACCCCGGACCGGCACCGCGTGGCAAGTGCCTCCGAAGTGAAGCATACCGCCGAGGAGCAGCCGCCCGGCGCCGGCGCGGCTGCAGAGGGGAGGTGCCGCTGATTCGGAGACAGGCGCCGCGCGGGCCGGTTGGCGGCCAACGCTGCCGGCAGCGGGCCGTCTACCGCCGGCAACACCGGAAGGCCAGCTCCAGCACCTGTCAACCATGCGCCGGCGCGGTGCTATCGGCACTCAGCCACTCGGTGGGCAACCGGGACCACCTCAGTTCACGGTGACGGCCAACCCGACCACGAGCACGGCCATGACACCGACACGGATTGCAGCGGCCCGTACTGCCAAGCCCTTGGTGATCAGCAGCTTCTCGTTGAAGGCGACCGACTCGGCAAGCCCGTCACCGATCCATTCCGTCAGCCCGGCCTCCTCGTACTCCGGCGAATGGAGGTGGATGGGCTCCCTAGTGTTCGGCGTCATCATCACGGCCGTCGTGACTACGGCGTCGTCGATCGGCCGGGTCGTTGACGTATGTGTTCCGAAGGGGTACTATATGAGCAAAGGGCGGACACGTTGCAAGCGCTGGATGAGCTGACGGGCAGGACGTCGGCGCCGAGAGGGAGTTGATGCCCCTTGGCGAGATGTTGCGTCGAGAAGCCCGGCGGCACCTGAGATCAAATAATTGTGCCATCCTTTGAATTGTTTGGGGAAAGGAGTAACCGAATGGCGAAACCGCAGTTGTCAGAAGAAAGAACAATCGCTGCTGTCGAGAAGGAGATTGACGATGCGTGCAACGAACTCGCCAAGATTCGGAACTCGAAATGCTTCCCGCTGCTGCTCAGTGACACCAGTATACGAAACACCACTGTCGATAGGGTCTACGATCGGTTGCGTGACGGGAAGTACGACGGTGGCTCCTTGGATGTCGTCATAGATTCCAGCGGAGGCGATATTGATGCGGCGTATAATCTTTCCCTACTTTTTCGTCGGTATGGGAGCGGCAGTCTGACCTTTTTCATCCCGAGATGGGCAAAGAGTGCGGCGACACTTTTGATCTGTGCCGGTGATGAGATCCACATGACTCCCGTCGCAGAACTGGGACCATTGGATCCTCAGATCACTGCAACTAACCCGTTCGAGCGTCGTGTAGAATCGTTTTCTCCTCTCCACATAGAATCGACTCTTCAGCTTATCCGGGACGAGTTTGACAATGGTAGCTCGAGACTGGCCGAAGGACTCATAAATAGGCTGCAGTTTCCTCTTACGCTCGGAAGCATCAAGAAATCTCTTGATGTAGGACGCGAATATGTCGAAAGGCTTCTCCTATCCAGAATGTTGAAAGAGAACAAGGAAGCTGTCGAGAAGATCGGCAAGCGGCTGACGACTGGATATGCGGATCATAGTTGGTGCATTACCGTTGATGAGGCACAGGAGATGGGACTGAAGGTGAGCGAAATCAAGGATGAATCCTTGGATATAGTTTGGAAGATACATAAACTAAATAGCGAGAAGTCAGATCTCATTAGTCAAGAAAGAGAAGATAAGTTAAAGGCAAAATTGAAGGATTTGCCTCCCGAACTGTTGAATGCATTATTGTCCTCTGGGATTGATGGGCAGAAAGATAAAGATCGGAGTTAGGAGGAGAATATGGTCGACTATTCAGCGATACCGACACGGCTTGCGGCCGCTTTGCTGCTTGCCAGAGGTGAAATATCTTTCGGTGAGATCAGGGCTCTTCCTTTGGTCGAAGATGAGAAATTCGCACTTGCCATAGCGGACATACTGGCGCAAAGCTTCAGGGTTGAGCGGTCCGAACGGCGGGTGGATCAGTCGGCCTCGCAGTTTGAAGATGTGATTCGACTTTTAGCGTCGCCCGCTGCAGGAAGATAGCGCTTAGCTTTAGCTTCTGTTCTCGAAATGCACCGGTGTGCGGATAGGAGGTCGGCTCAGCGTGGACAGGCCGTAAACAGAGCGCTTCCGGGTTTCGTGCGTGGGTAGGGCGTCTTGACGGCAGCGCCTGCGTCAGCAAGTCTACGCTGGCGCCATTGCATGACAGGAACGGGACGGCAGGATGTTGTCTCATGCCTACGGCGGGATCGGGAAGCGGCAGGTGGTCAGCCCAACGCCGGACGATCGCTTTCCCACGCGCGTGGTTCTTGTCCACTAGCGGCTCATCGAAGCCTTGCAGCAGGTCCAGGCCGGCGGCGTGCAGCGCATTCGCCGCGCGCTATGAACAGCACGGCCAACGCTTCAGCATCGCCACCATCGACCAGGACGCTACCATCGTCGAGTCCCACAAGAAGGCCACCTTCCCTCATTACCAGGGTGGCCGCGGCTATCAGCCGATGCTCGCCCTGTGGGCGGAAGCCGACCTGATCGTCGCCGACCAGTTCCGCGACGGCAACGTGCCTGCCCACCAGGAACCGCTGACCTGTTGCCAACTGGCGTTCGCCGCACTGCCCGACACCATCACCACGCGCTACTTCCGCGGTGACAGCGGTTGCTATGAGAGCAACCTGTTGGACTGGCTCAGCGACCCGCAACGCCAGCAGGAGCCCGGCGGCGGCATCGGCTTCGCCATCAGCGCCAGGATGAGTCCCGAACTGCGCCGCGCCGCCACCCTCCCGGAAGTGAAGCCGACGGCACCATGCGGCAGTGGGCGGAGAGCTGTTCTACGTCCCTAGCAAGAAGACCGAGCACAAGGACAGCCAGCCGCTGCGCTACCTCGGACTGCGGCTGCGCAAGGCGCAGGGCGAGTTGTTCGCCGACGGCAGCGACCGCCACTACCACGCGGTGGTGACCAACCTGCCGTCGGACGCGCCGCGGCTATTGCAGTGGCACCGGGAGAAGGCCGGCACCATCGAGCACGCCCATGACGAACTGAAGAATGGCTTGGCGGCCGGCCACATGCCGAGTCAACGGTTCGCGGCGTGCACGCCAAGCTCAGCGCCGCCTCGGTGGGATATGACCGGCGGCACCGTTGACACGCGCCGCTATTTGCGTCAAGTATGCGCCCAACCACCGCTACCCGCGGTAGTCGCGCCTCCAGGAGAGAGACACATGGACCAGAATGGCCTGCCGGACTGGTATGACGACTATGCCGAAGACCAGGACGAACTGCAGATCGAAGAATACGACATCACCGCTTCTCCGAACGACTTCAACGTGATGACCCTCCACAGCTTCGTGGATACCGGATCGGTACGAATTCCGGGATTCCAGCGTAACTTCGTGTGGGATATCGGACGGTCCTCGAGGTTGATCGAGTCACTTATCCTTGGCCTACCGGTCCCGCAACTCTTTCTCTACGAACAGGAGCGAAACAAGTTTCTCGTGATCGACGGCCAGCAACGTCTGATGTCGATCTACTATTTCATCAAGAAACGCTTTCCTCGAAAAGAGCGGCGGGCCGATATTCGCCGCATTTTCGATCAGGAGGGAACTATCCCTGATAAAGTACTATATGACGACAAGTATTTCCAGACATTCAACCTGAGACTGGCGAGCTCGCTTCCGAATCGAGAGAATAAATTCAGAGGCTTGAACTATGCTACGCTCGGCGACTACAAAACTCAACTCGACCTTCGTCCGATACGAAATATTGTGGTAAAGCAGAACGCTCCATCGGGAGACGATTCGTCGATGTTCGAGGTGTTCAATCGACTCAACACGGGTGGCGTAAACCTGAGACCACAGGAGATCCGAACGAGTATGTATCACTCCGACTTCTATCTTATGCTCTATCGGATCAATACGGAGAATAAGAAATGGAGAACGCTGCTGAAATCAGACGCTCCCGACTTACACATGAAGGATATAGAGATTCTACTCCGAGGTTTTGCCATGCTCTTGGATGGTCACAAATACGCTCCATCAATGGTCAGATTCCTCAATCTATTCTCCAAGAAATGCATGAATCACAGCGCCGAAATAAATGAATATCTCGAGAGATTGTTTGGGTCCTTTCTCCATGCCTGCTCAGCATTGCCCGACAACGTTTTTTTCAACGAGGGTAACAACCGATTCAACATAGCACTTTACGAGGCAGTATTTGCCGTATCAGGAAAGGGAGCCATAGCGGAGAAGAGACCGATAGATGGTTTGCTCGATACCCGCAAGATTCGTGAACTGGAACAGGACAAGGAATTTTCCCAAGCATCGTCGGTGAGTACCACTAGCACGGCTAACGTGAAAAAACGTCTGGATAGGGCGGCTGCCATCGTCGGATCCCTGTAGCGGTCGAGTAGTGGCTACTAAGCCGGTCGATGCACTGCATAAGAATTTTGCTGATCTTCTTGCATTTCTGGACCAGGCCGACCAGATTTCATTCCGAATTACGGCGGATGACAACTTCAGGAAGGTGTTACTGTTGGCTGCCGCGAGTTACTTCGAAAGGCAACTGACGGAGGTAGTGGTATCTTTCGTGAGGGCCGTGACGGCACCGGATCACGTCGTTACGTGGTTGATCAAGAAACGGGTAGTGGGACGACAGTACCATACCTGGTTCGATTGGGAGGCTCGTAACGCGAACAAATTCTTCAGTATGTTCGGCAATTCGTTCAAGAACCACATGAGTAAGCTGGTCAACAGGGACGACACACTGTCTTTCGCAATTCAGGCGTTCATGGAGATTGGGCGAGAGCGAAACCTGATGGTGCATCAGGATTTTGGAAGCTACACCCTCCAAAAGACATTGGAAGAGATATACGAAATGTATCGTTCTGCGGCCAAGTTTGTCGAATGGTTTTCTCAGGAACTCAGGAGATACTCGGTGACTGGAACGGACACGTCGCAGGGAGCGCAGCTCCGTACCTGACCCTTGAGAGCGCCGGCGGTAATGGGGTTTCGCGCACCATCGCACGGACCGGGTCATACGCGGAACACCTTCATCACTTCGTCGCCGAGGTGGTTGATCACCTTGACGGCGATGCGGCCTGACTCCGGGCGGTCGAAGGGGCGGGAGGTGTCGCTGTGGAGGGTCTCCCAGGCGTCGCGGTCGATCTCGGCCTTGAGGGTGGTCTTCAGCGCCTTGTAGGGGTCGCTGGCGCCCAGGAAGTAGGCGTGGCGGACGAAGAAGCTCTCCTCGTCGTAGTCGGTGTCGATGAACCAGCAGGCGATGCCGTCAGGGCCGTCGCTGCGGACTTCGCCGGTGTTGGGATGGAACACGTCCACGCCGTTGACCTTGACCCGGAGGCGGTCGGCGGCGCCGCTGTCGTCGGCGACCGGCAGGAGGTCGATGTCGGGCTCGCCGAAGATCACGAACAGGTTGCCGGCGCCGGTGTTCTTGAGGTCGCCGGCCATGTGCAGGTCGGCGTTCATGCGCGCCTTGAGGATCGGGACGCGGCCGAGGCGGCCGAGTTCGCCGGCGTGGGCGTCGTAGCTGAAGGCGCAGGCGATCAGCACGTCGTAGTCGGCGTCGGCGGCTTCGCGGGCGGCGGCGGCGAGATCGGGGCGGGCGACGGTGCCGAACTCGGGGCCGATGAAGACGCCGGCGCGCCGTTCGGCGCCGGTGTCGGAGGCGCCCTCGAGGTAGCGCCCTTCGGCGCAGATCAGCTTGCCCGGCCAGGGGGTGAGGGCGGTGAAGGAGATGCGGTCTTCCTTGTGCGCCTGCTGGACGCCGGCGGTGCGCAGGTTTTCGAGGATCATGGCGGCGAAGTCGTGCTGGCCGCCGTCGTCGTAGCCGGTCTTGCGCTCGGCGAGGTGGTCGATCAGGCCGTCGTTCTCGTCGACGCCCAAGGTGCGGTGCGGCGCCAGGCTTTCCACCGTAAACGGGCCGGCTACGCGCACGATGCCCCGATCTTCGTAGGGCTTGTCGTAGAGGTACTCGTAGTCCGCCTTGGCGGCGATGGAGGCGTCGATCTCCCGCTGGCGGGCGATGCGCGCTTGCCACCAGCGGCGGTGCAGGTCGGCGGGGCCGGCGTCCCACGGGTCGAGCGGCCGCTCCGGGACCGTCGCCGGCGAGTAGGCGCGGCCCAGCGCGCGGTTCAACGCCCGCAGCGCGGTCGCCTTCGCGGCGTCGGTCGGCGCGTCCTGAGTCCGCTGCCACGCCGCGGCGGCCGCGGCCGGCCACGGATCGCCCGGTTCGCGCGGAATCTCCCACTCCTCCCAGGTGCGGGCGAGGGCGGCGTTGAGTGCCGCGCGCAACGGCTCCAGGGTCTCCTGCCAGCGCTCATGGATCACGTCGATCTCGGTGTTGTTGGCGATCGACTTGAGGGTGACGTGCGGCACGCGCTCATACACGAACCCCTGCCGAATGTCGCCGCTGGTCGCGCTCTCGGACGGAACCGTCTGCGACAGTTCGGCTTCCTTGCGCCGTCCGTCCACGCTGTCCGCCAGCAGGTAGTACGGGTAGCGCGCGCCCATCACGCGGGAGCGTGCCAAGGCCAGGGCGACGCGCGAGGTGTCGATGGTGATCCAGCGCCGCCCCCACTGCTCGGCCACGTAGGCGGTGGTACCGGAACCGCAGGTAGGGTCAAGCACCAAGTCGCCGGGATCGGTGGTCATGAGGATACATCGTTCAACCACCGACGCGCTTGTCTGTACCACGTAGATCAAACCCGTACCAATCTGCAGGGACTCCCATCGGTCGGTAATCGGTAGCACACTAAAGTCGCCAATATACCGCTTGTAGCGGATCGTCTTGGAGCCGGCCGCTATCCTTCCGCACTTTGCCAGATTCTCAAGCCCTTTTACGGTGGTCTTCCAGTGACTACCTCCGGAAGGGTTATACATCCTTCCTTGAAAAGAAAATGGCTGTGCAATCGATGATTGACCGGAACTGATGAGACTCGTATGTCGAAATATCCGACCGTCAGGTAAGTCTACAAGCCGCTCGATCTCCGCCTTCGAAAGCCGTCTTTCCGTACCATCTTCCAACTCGATCTGATCATATCTGTCTGACGATACATGACCGGTGATTCGTGAGTTGTATAGCTGCCGGTATTTCGAATATTCCTTTGGATTATTTGATTTCGCGTACCAGAGAATGAAATCTACTGTGTTCGCAAGAAGAGTTCCTGATTGACTTCCTGTTTTCTGAAATTGGATAATCGATACAAAGCTGTCTTCGCCGAATATCTCATCCATCAAGTCTCGCACGCGATGGACGTTCTCGTCGCCGATCTGTACGAAGATGCTGCCGCTCTCGGTGAGCAGGTCGCGCGCCACGGTCAGGCGGTCGCGCAGGTAGGTCAGGTACGAATGAATCCCGTCGCGCCACGTGTCGCGGAACGCCTTGACCTGTTCGGGCTCGCGGGTGATGTGTTCGGCCTTGCCGTCCTTCACGTCGCGGCTGGTGGTGGACCACTGGAAGTTGGAGTTGAACTTGATGCCGTAGGGCGGGTCGAGGTAGATGCACTGCACCGCGCCGCGCAGCCCCTCGCGCTCGGCCAGCGACGCCATCACCTGCAGGCTGTCGCCCAGGATCATGCGATTCGACCAGTTGGCGTCGTGGCGGTAGAACTCGGTGCGGGCGTCGCCGTCGGGCAGGCCGTTGAAGTCGGCGAACAGGTCGATCTGGTCGTCCGCGGCGCGTTCGTTCGCCTTGCTGCGCCGCAGCAGGTCGTCGATCAGGGCCTTGGGGTGGACCTTCTCCTGGATGAACAGCGGGGGCGCCTGGACCACGAGGTCGGACCAGTCCTGCTCGTCCTTGCCGCGCCACACGAGCTGCGGATCGAGATCCTGGTTGCGCCGCCGATACGCCACCCGGACCGGGTGCTGATCGGCCTTCTCCATCAGCGACCGGTACTCCGCGGTGGGAATGTTCTTGCGCGACGCATCGTCGTGCGTAATGGTCTCGACGGCCTTGGCCGCCCTGCGCTTCGCCATCTACGGGTAGTCCTTCTCGGTCTCGGCCGGCAGGCAGCGCACCGCCGGCACCGGCGCGCGCGGTTCGATCGCGGTGTTACACATCGATCGCGTCTCCCTGTTGGTGTCGATGGCCAAGTCTACCGGTCTTCCCCACAATTCTTCCAGATACTCCCGGGTGGGCGGCGGGGCGCCGCGCGCCCATGCAAAAGCGCCGCCGACGCCGCGCCGTTGTAGGGATCAGAGAAATGGCACCACCCCTGCATCAGCCCCACGATCACCTGTTCCGCCTGGTGTTCGCCGACCCCGAGGAGACCGCCGCCTTCCTCCGCGCCCGGCTGCCGGACTCGTACCAGGGCGGCATCCTCTGGTCCTCCCTGCGCCGCGCCGCAGGCTCCTTCGTCGACCAGGAGCTGCGCGGCTCCGTCACCGACCTGCTGTTCGAAGTGCGCAGCGCCGCCGCGGCGCCGCGGCAGTGGCTCTACCTGCTGTTCGAACATCAGTCCCAGCCCGACCGCTGGATCACGCTACGCCTGCTGCGCTACTGCTGCCGCATCTGGGAGAACGACCGCCGCGACCACCCCGACGAGCAGTACCTGCGCCCGGTGCTGCCGCTGGTGTTCTACCAGGGCGAGCACCACTGGCACTACGCCATCGAACTGGCGGAGTCGTTCCCGCCGGCGCTGCGCGGCCAGCCGTGGGTACCCCGCTTCTGCCCGCTGCTGCTGGACCAGACCCGGATGGCGCCGGCGGCGGTGGCCGGGGAACTGCACGGGCGGTTGCTGCAACTGGCGATGATGCACACCTTCGAGCAGGAGCTGGGGGAGGCGCGGAAGCGAATCGCGCCGCTGATAGGGGAGTTGAAGTGGAAGCCGACGCACGGCGGGGTGGACTACTACCAAGCGTTCCTGAGGTATATTGTGAAGACCGGGCCGGCGGACACGCTGCAAGCGCTGGGTGAGCTGCTGCGGCGCCTGGCGCCGGAACTGAGAGGTGATCTGATGACCTGTGGCGAGATACTGCGCCGGGAAGGCGAATTGAAGGGCCGCCAGGAAGGCCGGCGGGAGGGCCGCCGGGAAGGCGAACTGAAAGGCCGGCTGGAGACCATCGACGGGTTCCTGCAGGCCGGGATCAAGTGGCCGGTGATCCACTCCGCCACCGGCATCGACGAGCCCACCTACCGCACCCTCAAACGCGGCGCCGCCAACGGCACGGAGCAGGCCGCGCCCCGCCAATAATCCGCGCCTTGGAAGTGCGGCCCGCCGGCGCCGGCGGTTGCCAAGGGCGGGCGCGGCTGATAGCGTTGAATGGCCCCGCATGCCTGCTCACCTCAGCCATCTGCTGTTTGCCGAGGATGCCCTGCGCGCAGCCACCCCCGAGGCCGACTGCCTGCTGGAGCGCGCCGGCAATCTGTTCCGCTTCGGCGCTCAAGGCCCCGACATATTCTATCATAGCCAGCGTACCCGGCCCGTTGCGCTGCGCTACGGCACGCTGATCCACCGGCACGGGTTCGGCAGCATGGTGGCCCACATGACGCAGACGGTGCTCACCGCGGCGCGGCGTACCGGCGCCCCGGACCCGCAGCAGGTCGCCTTTCTGCTGGGCTTCGCCACCCACGCCGAGCTGGATCGCTTCACCCACCCGTACATCATCTGCCGCGCCGGGTGGGTGCGGCGGCAGGAGCCAGCCAGCCAGCGGTACCGGCGCTGCCACGCGTTTCTGGAACGGCTGTTGGACGTGGCGGCGTTGCGCGCGCTGCGCTCCCAGGAGCTCCATCAGTTCGACTTCTTTTCGCAAGTCTACTGCGGTGAGAGCCTGCCGTACTCGACGCTCAAGATGCTGGTCAAGGCGGTGGACGGCGTCTACCCGACGGCCAGCTACAAGTCGCGCAACCGGCGCCGGGTAGAGAATGCCTACGGCGACGCGTTGCGCTTCTACACCTTGACCGACCACCGCAACCCGCGGCTGCGGCGGCGCGCCCTGGAGCTCGACCGGCGCGACGGCGACCACCACCGGCGGGGCGCAGTGTTTCACTTCCCCGACGCCGGCCGGGAGCTGGACCCGGCGAATCTCCAACGCCGGCCATGGCCGCATCCCTGCTGCCCCGAGGTTCGCAGCGAGGCGAGTTTCCTCGACCTGATGGCCGCCGCGCACCGGGCGCTGGTACCGCGCCTGCGGCGCCTGGCCGCGCTCCTGCGGCTGCCGGCCAGCGGCGCCGGCGCCCCGGAAGCGGCCGCCCGCCGCGTTCCCGACGAGGCCGTTGCCGGCCTCGCGGAGGAGTTCGGGAATCAGGGCCTCGGGGCGACCTGCGCCGGCCGCACCTGCACGCCGGTCCACGCGGAACCGTTGCCGCTGGCCGAGTTGTTGGAGCGGCTGCACCGCGAGCCGGCGGCCGCGGCCGCCCGTTGACCGGTACCCGAACCGTTGCCGAGCGATGCGGCTACCCGCGGCTTCGAGCGCGGTACGGAGCGCGACCGCGGCTTCGAGCACGTTGCCAAGTTCCTGTTGTTGCTGGGCGGGACCGCCGCGGCGCAGGTGCTGTCACGGCTCACCGCCGGCGAGGTGACGGGCATCATCCGGGAAGTCGCCCGCACCGGCCACGTCGAGCAGCGTGAAGCGCGGCGCATCCTGGAGGAGTTCGGCTACGTGACGGACACCCGTGAGTTGTACGCCCGCGGCGGCGCCGCCGCGGCCGCCGCCATGCTGCGGGCCGGCGTCGGCGAGGAGCGGGCGGCGGCGCTGTTGGCGCGCTTGCCGGCGCCCATGCCGGCGCCGGCCGGCGAATCCGAATCCGGGGAGCAGCCGGGCGCGTCGTTGCTGGCGGCCGCGGACGCGGCCCTGCGGCAGGCAGCGGCGGAGCGCAGCGACCGCCAGCTCGCCTGCGCGCTGGCCGCCGCGCCGGCGCCGGTGGCGCGCCGCCTGCGCGCCTGCCTGCCGCCGCCGCGCCGGGCCGCGGTCGAAGCCCAGGCCGCCGGCGCCGCCGCTACCCTGGCCGCCGTCCGGGCCGGCGCCCTGCGCGCGCTGGAACGGGAGGTCGAGCCGCTGCAGCAACCCGCTGAGGAGCCTCCGCAGTGAACACGGTAAGAAGATCGTCGAGCACGAGTACGCCGCCGCCCGCGCGCCCGCCGCGGGTGTCGATCGCCGACCTGCCCCGTCACCTGGGCGAGCGGGTCGAGATCGCCGGCTGGCTCTACAACATCCGTTCCAAGGGCAAAATCCACTTTCTGCAGCTCCGCGACGGCAGCGGGCGCGTCCAGGGAGTGGCGGTCGGAGGCGAGTGCGACCCGCAATCCTTCAACGCGCTGGGCGCGCTCAAGCTGGAAGCCAGCCTGGTGGTGCGCGGGGAGGTGCGCGCCGACGCCCGCGCGCCGGGGGGCGTCGAATTGGGCGTGCGCAGCGCCGCCGTGTGCCACAACCCGACCGCCGACTACCCCATTGCCAAGAAGGCGCACGGCATCGACTTCCTGCTGGAGCACCGCCATCTCTGGCTGCGCTCGGCCCGCCAGGAAGCGATGCTGCGCGTCCGCAGCCGCGCGGGCGCCAGTCTGCGCCGCTTCTTCGAGCAGCGCGGCTTCATCCACGTCGACACGCCGATTCTCACCGGAGCGATCGGCGAAAGCGCCGGCGCGCTGTTCAGTCTGGCCTATTTCGACCTCGGCGATGCCTATCTGGCCCAGACCGGCCAGCTCTACCTGGAAGCGGCCTGCGCGGCCCTGGGCCGGGTGTACAACTTCGGTCCCACGTTCCGCGCCGAGAAGTCCAAGACGCGCCGCCACCTCACCGAGTTCTGGATGCTGGAAGCGGAGGTGGCATTCATGGACCAGCGCGGCAACCTGGAGCTGCAGGAGCAGCTCGTCAGCACCGTGGCAGCCGACGTGGTGGCCGAATGCGCCGCCGAACTGGAAACGCTGGGCCGCGACCTGGCGCCGTTGCGCGCCGTGCAGGCGCCGTTCCCGCGGCTCGACTACGGCGCCGCGGTGGAGTTGCTGCGCGCCGCCGGCAGCGCCATCACCTGGGGGCAGGACCTGGGAGCCGACGACGAAACCATCCTGTCACGCCGATACGAGCGCCCGGTGTTCATCGTGAACTACCCGCGCGCGGTAAAGGCGTTCTACATGAAGCGCAATCCCGAAGCGCCGGACACCGTGCTCTGCGCCGACCTGCTGGCGTCCGAGGGGTACGGCGAGATCATCGGCGGCTCGCAGCGGGAGGACGATCATGATCTCCTGCAGGAACGCATCCGCGAGGCGGGCCTGCCGCTGGAGGCGTACCGCTGGTACCTCGACCTGCGGCGGTTCGGCAGCGTGGTGCACTCCGGCTTCGGCCTCGGTCTGGAGCGCACCGTCGCCTGGCTCACCGGCAGCGCCCACGTGCGCGAATGCGCGCCGTTTCCGCGCACCCTGTCCCGCATCTATCCCTGACGCCGGGCGCCAACCGCGGCGCCCCGGGGGTATACTAAGGGCAGCGCAAAGATGTTCTCTCTCGGAATCGCATACCTGCTGTGGGCCGTTGGCGGCTTCGGCACGCTCGGACTGCACCGCTTCTATCTGCGCAAGCCGGGGACCGGCATTCTGTGGCTGCTCAGCGCGGGGGTCTTCTGGATCGGCGCCCTGGTGGACCTGTTCCTCATCCCGCGCCTGGTGAACGAAGCCAATCTGATCGCCCGCGGGCGCGAAGACCTCCCCGCGCCCGCGCCGCCGACCCCGGAGTCTCTGGAACAAGCGATCCTGCGCGCCGCCCAGGCGAACGGCGGCCTGGCTTCTCCCGGCGCGGTTGCCGCCGGCGGCAACTGGACCCTCGACGAGGCCAAGTCCTGCCTGGACGGCATGGTGGACAAGGGCTACGCCGAGCTGCGGCCCACCAGGAGCGGCGCGCCCAGCCTGGTCTACGTGATCCCCGACTTCCTTACCGACGCCACCCGCGCGCAGCTCGAGGACCTGTAAGCGGTTCGGGCCGGGTTCGGGCGGTTGGGGCCTAGTCGACGCGGCCCTTGGTCGACATGGCGGCGGTGGACGGCGCGCAGGCCGCGGCCAGGGCGCGCCCCAGCGCCTTGAACAGGGCCTCGACCATGTGGTGCGCGTTGACCCCGCGGCGGACGGTGGCGTGAACGTTGATCCGCGCGCGGGTCGTCACCGCCAGCAGGAACTCGCGCACCAGCGCCACGTCGAAGGTGCCCACCAGCGGCTGCGGGTAGCCGGCCTCGTAGTGCAGATAGGGCCGGCCGCCGGCGTCTATCACCACCTCGGCCAGTGCGTCATCCATCGGCACCAGGGCGCTGCCGAAGCGCATCACCGGGGCGTGGGCGCGCGCCTCCCGCAGACAGTCGCCCAGCACCAGCCCCACGTCCTCCACCAGATGATGGGGATCGACCTCCACGTCGCCGCGCGCCCGCACCTGCAGCTCGAAGCGGCCGTGGAACGCCAGCGCCTTGAGCACGTGGCTGAAGAACGGCACCGGCGTGTCGATACGCACCGGGCCGCCCTGATCCAGACCCAGCACGATCGCGATCCGGGTCTCCTCGGTGTGGCGTTCGACGCTTGCGCTGCGCTGCGCGCCGGTTGCCGGCGGCGGTCGCGGCTCCTCGGGACCGGGCATCGGGCGCCGCTACCAGTGCTCGTAGGCGACGATGTCCGCCAGCGCCTTGCGGCTCCGTTCCGGCGGCGGCTGGTCGGTGTAGCCGAACGCCAGCATCATCACCACGCGCATCGCGTGGGGGACGCTGAGCAGATCCTGCACCTCCTGCTCATCGAAGGTGGTCATGGCGCACGAACCGATTCCCTCGTAGGTGGCCTGCAACATCATGAACGCGGAGGCAATGCTCAGATCGACCGGATAGGAGAGCTGACCATTGGGCATCCGGTAATCGATATTCGTCGTGCAAACCGCTATGATGACGGGCGCCGTAACGATCTGTTCCGCGCCGAACGCCGCGTCGGCGAGCCGGTCACGGAGGTCCGATCTGCTCACCACGATGAAGCGCCATTCCTGCCGATTCTTGGCCGACGGCGCCAACCGCGCAGCCTGCACGATGCGCTCGACGTGGCTGTTGCCGAGCGGTTGCGGGAGGAAGCGCTTGGCACTCCAACGCGCCGTAATTGCTGGAAGGATACTCATAGTGCGTGCGGCAGGAAGCGGACCCCGACAGCATAGACGATACGAATGCGCGATGCAATAACGGCCGCCGGCGCGGTTGCGCTCGTGGTCTGCGCCCTGCTGGCGCCGGCCCCGGAGCTCGCCGCGCAGCAGCCGGACTCCGGCTGGCGCGCGGCGGTGGAGGAGGACGTGGCATACTTGTCCTCGCTGAAGCCGCCGGCGCACGGCTCCTCGGCCGAGCTGCACGCCGCCGATTACGTGCAGCGCCGCCTTACGGCGATGGGGCTCGCTCCGCAGCTCAGCTATCTGGGCGGCGCCGGCGCCGCCCAGCCCCTCTCGGCCATCGTCGAGGCGGTCGTCCCCGGTACCCGGGAGGACGTGCTGGTGGTGGCCGTGCCCCTCGCGCCGCCGGCGCCCGCTCCCGGCGACCCGATTGGCGCCTGGCGGCGGCGGGTGGAGCCGACCGCCTCCGGGGTGGCCCCGGCGCTGGCGCTCGGCTTCGCCCGCAGCCTGGCGGGCTCGACGCAGCCGCCGCCGGTCACCGTGCGCTTCCTGTTCCTGGGCGCGGAACACGGCGCCGGCGAACCGGGCACGGCGGCCGGCAGCCGCGTGTTTCTGCAGGAGTTCCAGGCCGGCGTGCCGGTAGCGGTGCTGTATCTGGACCTGCGCGCCATTCCCAGCCACCTGGTGCCCTACGCCGGCGGCGCCGGAATCGAGTCGCCGCCGTGGCTGTTCCGGCGCGTGGTGACGGCCCTGCGCCGCGCCGGCCAGCCGCTGCGGCTGGCCGGCGCCAACACGGTTCACCTGGTGCGTCTCGGTCTGGCGCAGCAGTCGCGGCTGGCCCCGTTTCATCGAGCCGGCCACCCGGCGCTGTATCTGGCCGGCCGCTACCGGCCCGTGGACGACTCCCAACGAGACCTGTGGCTGAACCGGATGCAGGGGTTCTTCGGGCTGCTCCTGGCGTCCTTCGCCGGCGGGGTGCCCGCTGACTGGGACCGTCACTATCTGCTGTTTCATCAGCCGCGATGGACGCAGATAATCGCCGAATACGAGTACGTGATCGCGCTGCTGGCGCTGCTCGCCATGGCGGTCACCTACTGCTTCGCGGTGGCCGCGCGGCTGCGCTACTTCCTGGCTCCGCTGTGGCGCGACCTGTGGCGCGTTCCGTTGCTGGCGGCGGCCGCGTACGCGGCCATCGGCGCCGGCAGCGCGGCGGTCGGGCTGCTGTCCGAGCTGCGCGGGGTGCCTGCGCTGTGGCACGAGGCGCCTGCCTTGTTCGCGGCCCTGAAAGTGGCGGCCGCGCTCCTGGTGGCCGCCGCGCTGCGTTACCTGCGCAGTGCGCGCTGGCTGCCGCCGCCGCGGCCCGCGGTTGCCAGATTCGACTGGGCGGCCGCGGTGGTCCTGCTGGCGGCGCTCATCGGCGCCGCGGCGGCGGTCAACGTGGCGCTGACCTTTCCGCTGGTGTGGGCGCTGCTCTGCGCCTTCCTGGCGACCACTTCCCGCGACCGCTGGGTCAGATTCATCTGCATCCTGCCGGCGCCGTTCTGGATCGTTGCCGCGGCCGGCGGTCTGCTGGCCTTGCCGGCGCTGCCGTTCGTGGAGTCGGTGCTGTTCGCCTCCCCGGCCGGCGACCTGCTGACGGCCGCGGTGGCGCTGCCGTTCATCCTGCTCTGGCGCGGCGGAACGGCCGGCTTGCGGGGGCAGGATCGAAGGCGCCCGCTCTCCCGCCGGCGGACCGCGCTGCACGCCTGGACCGGGGCGCTGGCCGTGCTGTTCTGCGCCGGCTCCCTGTACGCCCTCACCATGAATCCGTACGGCGCGGGCGCCAGTCAGCCGCTTGCCGCGCGCGCCGTCGTCGATCTCGATACCGGCCGCAGCAACCTGCACCTGTCGAGTCCGGGACCGATCGGCGCGGTAGCGATAGACATCGCCGGCGAGGAACGGTCGGTGACCACCCGGCAGCGGCAGTTCACCGTGCCGGCGCCGACGCTGACCGGACTGATGACCGTCACCGAGTCGGCGGAGACCTACCGCGACCGCCATACCGTAGCGCTCGGCCTGGCCCCGGCCGGTCAGCCCCGCGAGCTGCGCCTCACCCTGGAGTCGGATGACGAGTTCACGCTGCTCGGCGCCAGCCACCGGTTCCACAAGCTGGACCAGGGCAGCTACCGCCTCCTGATCGGCCCCGCGCCACCCAATCCGCTGGCCCTGAACCTGACCGTGCCCCGCAACCTGAAGTTGGTGCTTCGCTACGAGTTGGAGTACGACCGGGCGCCCGTGCCGGTCACCGTCGCGGCGGGTGACATGACCGTGCTCACCTCCACCCAGGTGCGCGGCTCGATCCCCATCTCGAGCTGACGCCGTTGACCCTGCCATCCAAGCGGCTCGGTTTGGCGCTACACTGACGGCGTACCCATGAGCGGCGCACCATGAGCACTGCCCGGCAGGCGCGCTACGCCGAGCTGACCACCCTGCTGCATCGCTGCGATCACGAGTACTACGTCCTGGCGCGGCCGACGGTGGAGGACGCGGAATACGATCGCCTGTTCGACGAGCTGCTGCGGCTGGAGCGCGACCACCCGGAGTTGCGCCGGCCCGACTCGCCAAGCGCCAGGATCGGCTCCGACCTCAGCGCGGAGTTGCCGGAGGCAGCCCATACGGTGCCGGTGCTGAGCCTCGACAAAGCCTACACCGCGGCGGAGGTGAGTTCGTGGATGGCGAAGACCGACGCCGCGGCCGGGCGCCCGCTGAGCTATGTCGTGGAGGAGAAGATCGACGGCTCCGCCATTGTCCTGTACTACGAGGAGGGCCGGCTGGCGCGCGCCGTGACCCGCGGCAACGGCGCGGTGGGCAACGACGTCACGGCCAACGTACGCACCATCCGCAGCGTGCCGCGGCGCCTGCCGGAGCCGGTCGAGGTTGCCGTGCGCGGCGAGATCTTTCTGCCGCGGGCCGACTTCGCGCGCCTCAACGCCGCCGCCGAGGCGCCCTACGCCAACCCGCGCAACTTCGCCGCCGGCGCGGTGCGGCGCGTAAAGAGCCGCGACGTGGCGGCCATTCCGCTGCGGCTGGTGGCCTACGAGGGCACGTTTGCCAGCGACCCGCCCGCCGACCACGCCGCGGCGATGGACCGGTTGCGGGCGTTGGGCTTTCCGGTCAACGGCAGCAACCGGCTGCTGGCGCCGGCGGAGCTGCTGGAACAGGCGCAGGCGCGCCATCCGGCGTGGAACGCGGCGCCGGCGGCGGAGCTGCCGGCGGTACTGCAGGCCGCCGGCGAGCGGCGTGCGGCGCTCGACTACGAGATCGACGGCCTGGTGATCAAGGTCAACGAGCTGGCGGCGCGGGACTCGCTGGGGGTTACCGGACATCACCCGCGCTGGGCGCTGGCGTTCAAGTTCGACGCGCCGCAGGGGGAGACCGAGGTACGGGAGATCAACGTCCAGGTGGGGCGCACCGGGCGCATCACGCCGGTCGCGCGCGTCGCGCCGGTGGCGATCGCCGGCACCACCGTGGCCAACGTCACGCTGCACAACCAGGACTACGTGGACACCCTGGAGCTCGCGGTCGGCGATCGGGTGGCGGTGTCGAAGCGGGGCGACGTGATTCCGGCGGTGGAGCGGGTGCTGGACAAGAACGAGCAGGGCAACACCACCTGGCGCCTGCCGGAGCGCTGTCCGGAATGCGGCGCCGCGCTGGAGTTGAGCGGGGCGCATCACTTCTGCCGCAACCAGCGCTGCCGCGCGCAGGTGCGCGGGCGCATCCGCTTCTTCGCCGCGCGCGGGCAGATGGACATCGACCATCTCGGAACGGAAACCCTCGACCAACTGATCGACGCCGAAGTGCTGGCGGACGTGGACGACATATTCACCTTCGACGTGGACGCCCTGCTGGAATGGGACGGGTTCGGCCCCCGCAAGGTGGCCCTGCTGAAGGAGGGGATCGAACGCAGCCGCGGGCGGCCCTTTCGCACGGTGCTGCCGGCGCTGGGCATGCCGGAAATCGGCCCCAAGGCAACCGAGTTGCTGATCGACGCCGGCTATTACGACATCGACCGCTTGCTGCAGGCCGCCGAGCAGGGCGACCCCGAACCGCTCACCGCCATCGAGGGGATCGGCGAGAAGACCGCCGCGGCGATCATCGCGCAGCTCACCGACGCCGCCAACCGGCGCCGCATCGACGCCCTGCGCGCCGCCGGGCTGCGCTTTGCGGCCGACCCGCCGCGCGCGCCGGCCGCGGCCGAGGAGGGCGGAGCGTTCGCCGGCCAAGTGTGGTGCGTGACCGGCAGCTTCACCAGTTTCCGGCCGCGCGAGCAGGCCGCGCAGGCGATCAGCGAGCGCGGCGGCCGGGTGGCCGCGGGGGTTACCTCCCGCACCAGCCATCTGCTGGCCGGACGCTCGCCCGGCAGCAAGCTCGGCAAGGCGCAACGCCTCGGCGTCACGGTGGTGTCGGAAGAGGAGTTTCTGCGCCTGCTGGAGGAAGCGGAGTAGCGCGCCGCGCGTCCTCGCGCACGCCGCCTTGCGCCGTGCTCATGGCACGAGCTGGATGATGCCGCGACGGCCGTTGATCAGCCATTCCGGATCCTGCCGCGCCAGCGCCGCGGCCTGGCCGGGCGCCAGCCCGGTCACCAGCTCGCTCTTGAGGGTGCGCAGGATCAACGCCGGCGCCGGCAGGTAGGCCGCGATGGCGCCGGTGTCGGCGTGGTGCGGCCAGCGCCGGTCGGAGAGCAGCCGGCGGTAGTTGACGTCGCCCTTGAACAGCACCAGATCCGCCTGCGCCAGCTCCCCCGCCAAGTCGGGCGGCAGCTCCGGGTAGTGGTGCGGACCGTTCCAGAACCAGTGCGCCTGCAGGCGCAGGCGCCCCTCGGCCAGCGCCCGGTCGAGGCGCCGGCCGAGCGCCGCCGCCGGCTCCTCCTGGGCGCGCAGCAGGTTCACGGTGGCATGCGCGTCGCCGGCGGTGGCGTCGGAAACGAAGAACGGGGCGTCCTTGAGGTGCAGCCGAACCTGCCGCGCGCCCCCGGCAAGCAGGTGATCCACCAGCAGCAGGTCGCACGTCAGTTCCGCGCCGGCGTTGTCGGTGACCACGTCCAGCCGCCGCGCCGCGGCCAGGCGATGCGCGGCCGCGGCGGCGTGGTCGATTACCAGCTCCCCGGCGGCGGGGGCGGCTGCGGCGACCACCGCGGCGGCGCCGCCGCGCTCGATTTCATAGTTGGAGAGGTCAACCCGATTGCCCCACAACGAGGAGCGCAGCAGCGCCGGCAGCGGCGCGCCCGCCAGCGCCGCCGCCAACTGCGGGCCGCTGCGGCGCAGCTCCGCGGCCTTGAGGGCGGCGAACGGATCACGCCCGTAGCCGGCCGCGGCCGGGTCGTAGTATCCCGCGGCGCTGAGCACCCGCAGGTAGAAGCAGGCTTCGGCCTGGTACCAGGGCAGGTCGAGCCACGCCGCCCCCAGCAGCGGCCGCAGCGCCTGCCGCCAAGCGCGCCGCTCGCCGGGCAGCAGCCGCGGGCCGCGTCCGCCGGCCCACGGATCGCTGAGCCGCCCGCGGCGAATCTCCTCCGCCAGGCGGCGCAGCTCCGATTCGCTGCCGGGCGCCAACCCGGCGCCGGCGAGCAGGTCGCCGATGATGGCGTGCTTGCGTTGCACGATGGTGCGCCGCGCGAAGGAACCGGGCGTTCCGGTCCACAACGGCGGCGGCGGAGCCGCGGCGTCCGGTTTCATCGCCGCCGGCAATCCGGTAGGGTAACGCCGCCATGGCAACCTGGGAGGCCCCGGTGCTGGCCATCGACGTCGGCACGTCGGCCGTCAAGTGCGCTCTGGTGCGGGCGGACGGCGCTACCACGCTCGCCGCGCAGCCGATCACCGCCGCGGCCGCCGCCGGCGGGGTGCATGAGGTCGATGCCGAAGCGTGGCTGCGCGCCATCGCGCGCAACGTGGCGGCGCTCGGAGCGCCGCGCGCCCTGGCCGCCGTGGTGGTAACGGGCAACGGCCCGACGGTGGTGCCGGCCGGCGCCGACGCCCGCCCCCTGCATCCGGCCATCACCTGGCTGGACCGGCGCAGCGGCCCCGAAGCACGCCTCATTGCCGAGCGCACCGGGCGCCGGCGCGAGGCCGGCTTCTTCTTGTCCAAGATATTCTGGGTATATCGGCACGCGCCGCTAGTGTATCGCCAGACCCGCGGCTTCGTCTCCGGCCCCGAGTACGTGGAACTGCGCCTCACCGGCCACTGGCACACCAATCTGCCGGCGCCGGGGTTTCAGCGCTTCTACTGGACTTCCGAACTGGCCGCGGACCTGGGCATAGACCCGGCCAAGCTGCCGCCGTTCGTGGCCACCGGAACTCCGGTGGGCGCCACCTCGCCGCGCGCCGCCGGCGAACTGGGCATTCCCGCGGCGGTGCCGGTCTTCGCCGGCGCTCCCGATTACGTCATGGCGCTGCTCGGAACCGCGGCCGTGACCGAGGGCGACACCTGCTATCGGTCGGGCAGCTCGGACGGCGTCAATCATTGCTCTGCGCGCCCGGTCGGCGACCCGCGGCTGTTGTGTCTGCCGCACGTGGTCGACGGCCTGTTCACGGTGTCGGGCGTGATCTCCACCACCGGAACGGCGCTGGAGTGGTTTGCGCGGCTGGCGGCTGACGACGGCTCGCTGTTCCGGCGGGCGGCGCGCGCCCCGGCGGGCGCCGGCGGCGTCTTGTTCCTGCCCTATCTGGCCGGCGAGCGCACCCCGCTGTGGCGAGACGACGTGCGCGGCGTGTTCAGCGGCCTGGGCCTGGAGCATGGGCGTCTGGAGCTGGCGCGCGCGGTCCTGGAGGGAGTGGGGTACGCGCTCCGCGACAGCGTCAGCCTGATCGAAGCGCACGGCGGCGCGGTGGACGAGATCCGGCTGTCGGGGGCGCGCGGCGGGGCGCGCTGGCTCAACCAGATCAAGGCCGACATCGTCGGCCGCCGGCTGCTCGTGCCCGCGTCACTGGATGCGGAACTCACCGGCTGCGCCTGCGTCGCCGCCCGCGCCCTGGGGAGGGACCCCAGCTTCGGCGCCGCGGCCAACCGTCTGGTGCGGATGGTCGATACCATCGAGCCGCGCGCCGACCACGCGGCGCGCTACGCCGAGGGGTTCGCGCGTTACAAACGGGAGCAGGCGCGGCTGTAGGGGCCGCGGACGGGCGTCGGGCGCTACCTCTTGCCGGGTCCGAACATGCTGCTCAGTTCCTGCTTGACCTGCTGCAGCACGTTGCCGTAGCGATCTTCCAGCAGGGCCATCTGCTGGCGCAGGAGCTGAACGTATTCCGGGTCGGTGGCCGGATCGAGCCGCACCCGCGTGCCGGTGCGGCGCGCCAACTCCTCCTCCTTCTGCTGCAGGCGCGGGCCGTACTGGCGATCGACGTTCTGCTTGAGCTGCTGGCGCTCCTGGAAGTATTCGGCGAAGAACTGCTCGATCTGCTGGCCCATGATCCGCAACCGGCGCTGGTCGCGGAGGATGGCGGAGAAGCCCTCCATCGCGCGGCGGTTGCGCTTGATTCCATACTCGTCGCTGGGTAGCGCCAGGTTGGAACTCAAGGCATCGAACACGCCCTGACTCAGCCATTGGCGTTCCTTGCCGTCATGTTTGCGGATGTTGCGCGCCAGCGAAAACTCGGGATCGTTCAGAAATTGCGACACCAGCTTCTTGCCGGCGGTGACGAAGCCGCTGGCTTGCAGATTCTCCGGATCGGCCGGCACGTCCTTGGTGCGTTCCAGCGCGATCTCCAACGACGACTTGATGCTCATGGCGACTCCTCCCGTTACCACGGTGCGGGTCCCGGCGGCCATGGCCGCCCCGGCGCCCGCCGCCGCGTGCTTCTCAGGCCGTGGCGCTGCCGGCCAGGACCAGATCGACGGCCACGTCGTGGGGCGCGCGCGGCACCTGCGACACCAGTTGCTCCGGCATGCATACCCCCACCAGCAGCGCCGCCGGACACCCGCGGCGCACCTGCGCCAACAGCCGGTCGTAATGCCCGCCGCCCCAGCCGAGGCGGCCGCCGGCGTCGTCGAACGCCGCGCCCGGCACCAGCACCAGCGTCGCCGCCGGCAGCTCGTCCACCTCCAGCCGCGGCGCCGAGGCCGGCGGTTCCGCCACCCCGCGGTAGCCGGGGCGCAAGCCGGCGAGGTCATCTGTCCGGTGGAAGCGAAGCTGCGTACCGACTACCCGCGGCAGCCCGACCGTCATCCCGGCGCCCAGGGCCGCGGCCAGCGCCGGCGCCGTGGCGGGCTCCCGGCCGGTCGCGGCGAATCCCAACAGGCAGCGCAACCCGCGCCACTCACGGCGCGCCGCCAGCTCGGCGGCCAGGGCCCGGCCGGCGGCGGCGAACCGCTCCGCCGGCAGGCCTTGCAACCGGAGCCGCACCGCCGCGCGCACCGCCTGCTTGCCGGCGGCGGCGCGGCTACCGATGTGTTTCGGGCTGGGCGGACTTGAACCGCCGACCCCACGCCCCCCAGACGTGTACGCTACCAACTGCGCCACAGCCCGCTAACCGGCGCGAATGTAGCACCGGGCGCGGCGCGGGTCAACGCCGCCTGCTCCCGCTTCTTCCGCTTCCGGTCACCGGGCGGCGGCGGGCGGCAGAAACTCGCGGAACTCATATTCCACGCGCCCGTCGTCGGCGACCGACATCGCCGCGTGGCCGTCGCGGACCAGCCGGTCGAGCGCGCCTTCCGCCTCCGCCACCGACAGGGCGGTGTCGATGGCGATCAGCGCCGGCGTCACCCGGCCATGGTGGCGGCGCGCGATGCGCAGTATCTCGGTTTGCGGATCCGGCGGCGCCGGCGCCTGCCGGCGCCGCGAGACACCGACCCGGCGCAGCGACAGGATCCCCTTGACCGCCGGCAGCACGCCCAGGAAGACCAGCGGAAACCCCCAGAACCAGCCGCCCTGGAACAACAGCAGGGCGCCGAACAGCGCACTGAAGATCAATCCGCTGGCCAGCGCGCCTTCCGCCTGCTTGCGCTCCTTGCGCAGGCGCTTGCCCTCGCCCTGCTCGCGTTCGCCGCTCATGGCGCCAGCTCAGCCTGCGCCCGGCTGCCGGGTGAGCGCGCGCACCTGCTCCGGCAGCCCGTACAGGTTTATGAAGCCGGTGGCGTCGGCGTGGTCGTAGCTGCCGGCGCCGAACGAAGCCAGGTCGCGGCGGTACAGACCGTGCGCCGACTCGCGCCCGGTTACCGTGAGGTTGCCCTTGTACAGGGCCAGGCTCACCGAGCCGCTCACCGCCCCGGCCAGGCGCTCCATGAACGCCTCCAGGGCCGCCCGCAACGGGGTGAACCACTTGCCGTTGTACACCAGCTCGGCGTAGCGCAGCGCCAGCTCCTGCTTGGCGCGCAGGGCATCGGCGTCCAGGGTCATCGCCTCCAGCTCGCGCAACGCGGTCCACAGAATGGTACCCCCCGGAGTCTCGTACACGCCGCGGCTCTTCATCCCGACGAGGCGCGACTCCACCAGGTCGGTACGCCCGATAGCATTGGCGCCGCCGAGCCGGTTCAAGTGCGCCAGCAGGGCGACCGGCTCCAGGCGCTCGCCGTCGACCGCTACCGGAATGCCGGCCTCGAATCCCAGCGTGACCTCGGTTTCGCGGTCGGGCGCCGCGCGCGGCGCCAGCGAGCGTTGGAACAGGGCCTCGCCCGGGCGCCGCGCCGGGTCTTCCAGATCGCCGCCCTCGTGGCTCAGGTGCCACAGGTTGGCGTCGCGGGAATAGATGTTGCGCCGCGAGATGCCGGCCAGATCGATGCCCTGCGCCGCGGCGTAATCGATCGCCTGCTCGCGGGAACGGATCTCCCACAGCCGCCACGGCGCGATTACCGTGAGGTGCGGCGCCAGGGCGCGGTAGGTCATCTCGAAGCGCACCTGATCGTTGCCCTTGCCGGTGCAGCCGTGGGCCACGGCGTCGGCGTCTTCGGCCAGCGCCACCGCCACCTGATGCTTGGCCTGCAGGGGACGGGCGATGGAGGTGCCGAGCAGGTACTTGCCCTCGTACACGGCCCCGGAGCGCAGCAGCGGAAACAGATATTCGGTCACGAACTCGCGGCGCAGGTCGCGCAGGTGGAGCTTGCTGGCGCCGGCCGCCAGGGCGCGCCGCTCCAGGCCGCTCAGGTCCTCACCCTGCCCGACGTCGGCGCAGTAGGCCACCACCTCGGCCCCGGGGTAGCGCTGCTTGAGCCACGGAATGATGATCGAGGTGTCCAGGCCGCCCGAATAGGCCAGCACGATCTTGCGCAGCGCGGCCACGTCTACCCGCCCGCGAGCGCGCCGCTCACGCGCTCGATGATCGCCAGCCCCTCGTCCAGCTCGGCCGGTTCGATGATCAGCGGCGGGGCCAGCCGCAGCACGTCGTCGCCGGAGCGGAGCGCCAGCAGGCCCGCGGCGCGCAGCTCCGGCACCATCTTGGCGATTGCCGGCTCGCCGTCCACCTCGCCGGTCACGGTGACGCCGGCCAGCAGCCCGGCGCCCTTGACCGCGCCGAGCAGCGGGCTGGCGGCGGCGAGCCGTTCCAGTCCGGCGCGCAGCCGGCGCCCGCGCGCCGCGACCGCGGCGGTAAACTCCGGCGCCGCCACGATGTCCCACACCAGATTGCCGACCGCGCAGGTCACCGGCCCGCCGCCGAAGGTGGTGCCGTGATCGCCGACGTGCAGCTCGGCGTTGATCGCGGCCGGGATCAAGGTCGCCGCCAGCGGCAGGCCGCCGCCGAGCGGCTTGGCCAGGGTGATCAGGTCCGGCTCCAGTCCCACCAGGTCACTGGCGTACAGTTCCCCGGTGCGGCTCAATCCGGTCTGCACCTCGTCGGTGATCAGCATGATCCGGTGCCGGCGGCACAGCTCGTTCAAGGTGTCGGCGAAGTCCCGGCTCATCACCTCGAGACCGCCCTCGCCCTGCACCACCTCGACGATGACGGCGCAGAAGCTGTCGTCGAGCGCGGCGCGCGCGGCGGCCGCGTCGTCATAGGGCAACGCCGTCACGCCGGGCACGAGCGGGGCGAACGGCTGCTGGTACTTCTCGCTGGGAGTGCAGCTCAGCGCGCCCATGGTGCGGCCGTGAAAGCCGCCGCTGAAGCAGGCGATGCGCTGCTTGTCCGCGCGCCCGTTGCGCCGGGCCAGCAGGCGGGCGTACTTGAGCGCGGTCTCGTTCGCCTCGGAGCCGCTGTTGGTGAACTGCACGTTGGTGATGCCGGCGCGCCGCGGGGCGGAAGCGATCAGCTTCTCGGCAAGCGCCAGGGCCGGCTCGGTAGCGTACAGATTCGATACGTGCACCAGCTTGCGCATCTGGTCGGCCGCGGCCGCAGCCAGGTCCGCGCGCCCGTAGCCGAGCGCGTTCACCGCAATGCCGGCGCCGAAGTCGAGGTAGGAGCGGCCGGCCGCATCCTGCACGCGGCAACCCTGCCCGCGCTCCAGGACCAGCAGCTCTGGGGTAAAGACGCCCGGCATGGGATGTTCGGTGACCAGCGCGCCGTTGCGTTGCATCAATCGGTGTTCCTCCTCATTCGGGGAGCATGGTGGTACCGGCGGCGCCGGTCAACAGCGCGGTCAATTCGCCGCCGGCGCCAAACCGCCCGATCACGACGCGCCCCACGCCCTGCTCCACGGCGTGCAGCGCGGCTTCCAGCTTGGGAATCATGCCGCCGCGAATGACTCCGGCGGCGATCTCGGCGGCCGCCTGCGGCGGCGTCAGGGCAGCCAGCACCGCGCCCTCCTTGAGCACCCCCGGCACGTCGGAGAGGAACAGCAGGCGGTCGGCCCGCAGCGCCGGAGCGATTCGCAACGCGACGCTGTCGGCGTTGATGTTCACCGCCCCGCCGCCCGGCTCCAGGCTGGTGGTCGCCAGTACCGGCAGGTAGCCGTGGCCGAGCAGCAGCCACAGCAGCCGATTGTCCACCTCGGCAACGGTCGCCGTGCGGCTGGCCGCGGCCGCGGCGCAGCCGGGCAGCCGGGCGCCGGTGAAGATCGGCCCATCGGAGCCGCTCAACCCCACGGCCGCCAGCCCGGCGGCGTGCAACGCCCGCACCAGCCGCTTGTTTACCGCCCCGCACAGCGCCATGTCCACGTAGGGCATCTCGGCCGGCGAGGTGATCCGCACGCCGTCGCTGAACTGCGGTTCCAGGCCGACCCGGCGGGTGAGCGCGCTCACCTCGCTGCCGCCGCCGTGCACCAGCACCACCCGCGCGCCGGCCCGCGCCAACTGCGCCAGCTCCGCGGCGAACGCGGCCAACGCGGCGCCGGCTTCCGCCGCCGCCCCGCCCAACTTGATCACCAGCAGCTCGCCGGAGGCGATGGCGGAACCCACTTACGCCTCGGCGTGGAGCGGCAGACCGGCGGTCTCCGGCCAGCCGAAGCGCAGGTTCATGTTCTGCACCGCCTGGCCGGCCGCGCCCTTGACCAGATTGTCGATCACCGAGCACAGCACCACCTGCCGGCCGCTGACCCGCCAGCCGAGGTCGCACCGGTTGGCGCCCCACACCTCCGCGGTCGCGGGAACGCGCTCGCCGGTCAGCTTGACGAACGGCACGCCGCCGTAGGCCTGCTCCAGGGTTTCGGCAACCGCGGTCTCCGGGACCGCGGCGCGCAGCGTGACGACGGTGGTGGCGGCCAGCCCGCGCCGCATCGGCACCAGGTGAGGGGTGAACAACAGGTCCAGATCATCCGCCGCGGCGCGCAGCTCGCTCAGCATCTCGGGGTAATGGCGGTGACTGCGTCCCGGCGCATAGGCGGTCAGATTCTCGCTCCGCTCGGTGAACAGGTACTCCTCGGCCAGCTTGCGCCCGGCGCCGGTAACGCCGCTCATGGCGGTGGCGATCACGCTGCCGCGCAGCAGGCCGGCGGCCGCCAGCGGCAGCACCGGCAGCAACACGGCGGTGGGATAGCAGCCCGGATTGGCAATGATCTGCGCGCCGCCGATGGCGCGGCGATGCCACTCGCACAGGCCGTATGCCGCGCCGGGCAGCAGGTCGGGCCGCGGCGGCGGGGAGCCGTAGGCGGCGGCGAAGAGCGCGTGGTCCTTGATGCGGAAGTCGGCGGCCAGATCGATCACCACCGCGGAGTTCAGCCACGGCGCCGCGCCGGCCGCCGAGGACAGCGGCGGCAGACAGGAAAACACCACCTCCGCGGGGCAGTCGGCTGCCGCGGCCGGACTGCGCAGGAGGGCGTCGCCGAGCTTGGCGGACGCGGCGTCGGCGAAGCCCGGCAGCGCCGCCGCGACCGGCTGCCCGGCGCGCGAGCCGGACACCGGAATGACGGTGTTCACGTGCGGATGATCGAGCAGCAGGCGCAGCAGCAATGAGCCGGTGTAGCCGGTAGCTCCGAGGATGAGAGCGGTCATACGGCGCCTCCGAGCTCCGGGATGCAGCGCCGCAGGGCGCGCCGGGCGGCCGCCGGAGTGGTGCCCTCGGCGAGCACCGCGAGGATCGTATCGTCCCCGGCAACGGTGCCGATGATGCCCTCGACCTGCAGCTTGTCCAGCGCGAAGGCCACGCTCGCGGCGTGGCCGGGCAGCGTATGCACCACCGCCAGGTTGCCCGAAAAGGCGAGCGACCGAAAGCCATGCAGGAATACCGACTGCAGGCTGGCGGCGGAGCCGGCCTGGTCCTGATCGCGGAAGGCATAACTGTACCCGCCGCGGCCGTCGGGCAACTTGCCCACCTTCAGAACCTTCAGATCGCGCGACAGCGTGGCCTGCGTGGTGCTCAGCCCGCTGGCCGCCAGGCTCCGCAGGAGCTGCTCCTGGCTGCCGATGGCGCCGCCGGCGATCAACTCGCGCACCGCCCGGCGGCGCGCGGCAACGTCCCGGCGCGGCGTCCGGTCCTCTCTCGACAAGGAATCGTTATGCATTATCTTGCACATTTATACTCACATCAGGGAGACCGGTCAAGTCCTCGCCGCCACCACAGTCCAAAGAGAACCAGCGAGAGAGCCGGCGCCGAATCGTCGTTCAGTTGCCCGGCGCCGGGCAACAGTGGTAGCGTCCGCCCATCCACCATGCCTGTCGCGCCTGCCGATGTCCGCGGCTGACAACTCGCGGCCCGCGTCCGCTCACGACGACTCCATCTCGCTGCTCGATCTGCTCGGCGTACTGGTCCGGCGCTGGCGGCTGATCGCCGGCGTTACCGCGGTCGGCGCGCCGCTGGTGTTCGGCTACGTGCTGTTGACGATGCAGGCGCCGGCGTCCGCCCCCTGGAACCTGCTGCCCGACGTCTATCGGCCGGAGGCGAAGGTCCTGCTCCTGGAACAGGAGTCGTCGGGCCTGCCCTCGCTCAACCTCGGCGGCGACGGGACCGGGGCGCTGGGGGCGCTGCTGCAGGGCGTCGGCAGCAGCCAGAGCAGCGCGGCCCTGGCCCAGGAGTTGCTGGCCGGGCGCACCATCCACGACCGGATCATCGACGAGTTCGACTTCGTGAACCGCTACGGACTCACCGAAAACCCGCGCACCCGCGCCCGCGCCCTGGTCGAAGGAGCGCTGAAGTACGAATTCGACGCCGCCTCCGGCGTGTTGTCGATCTCCTACGAGGAGCCGGAGGCGGAGTTCGCGGCCGCGGTGCTGGCGCGCACCCTGGAGCTTCTGGAGCAGCGCTTCCGCGCGCTGACCATGGAAACCGTCGAGCTGCGGAAGCGGCACCTGGAGGAGCGGCTGGCGGTGGTCGAGGCCGGCCGCCAGGCGGCCCAGGACCGGCTGGTGAGGTTTCATCGGTCGTACGGGTTCGTCGACATCCAGAACCAGTCGCAGGAGTTGACCCAGCTCCTCGCCCAATACCGGCGGGAGCTGCTCTCCAAGGAGGTGGAGATGCAATCCCTGCGCGAACTGCTGCCCGCCGGCGACCCGGCGGTCGTGCAGCTCCAGAACCAGATCGACATCGTGCGCCAGGTGCTCGACGAGCTGCAGACCGGATTCCGCTCCTTCTCCGCCCAGACCATTCCGCAGGATCAGTTGCCCGGCGTCGCCGCCGAATATCTCAACCTGCGCCGCGATCTGGAGATCCAGGAGCAGGTCTACGCCTTGCTGCGCAACCAGTACGAACTGGCGCGGATCGAGGAAACCGACCCCACGCGCACCTTCCAGGTGCTGGAAGCGGTCGAAGTGCCCGAAGTCAAGCACTGGCCGAGCCGTACCTGGAGCTGCGTCATCGGGACGCTGGTCGTGTTCCTGCTGGCGGTGCTGCTGGCGTTCTTTCTCGAGTACCTCGTCCGGGTACGCGCCCACCCGGTGGAGGCGGGCAAGCTGGACGCGATTCTCGAGCAGCTCCGCCGGCGCCCGCGCGACCGCCCGGTCACTGGACGCACGGGACCTGACGGATTATAAGTGCGCGAGCGCATGTCCGGCTTCGTCCATCTGCACGTCCACTCCGACTACTCGCTGCTCGACGGCGCAGCCTCCGTCGATACCCTGGTGGACAAGGCGGCGGCGTGCGGCATGAGCCACCTGGCGCTGACCGACCACGGCTCCATGTTCGGGGCGGTTTCGTTCTACGAGGCCTGCCGGGCGCGCGGCGTGACGCCGTTGATCGGCTCGGAGTGCTACGTGAGCCGCGGTTCGCGCCTGGAGCGCGGTTCCGGCAACGGCGTGCGCGGCGGCGGCCAGCGCAACTACTACCACATGGGGCTGCTGGCGCGCGACGAGACCGGCTACCGCAACCTGATGCAGCTCTCCACCATCGGCTACACCGAGGGGTTCTACTACCGCCCGCGTATCGATGACGAAGTGCTGGCGCGCCACGCGGAGGGCCTGATCGGGTTCTCCGGCTGCCTGTCGGCGCAGATCCCGGCCCTCATACGGGAGCAGCGCGTCGCCGAGGCCACCGATCTCGCCGTCCGCTACCGCGACATGTTCGGCGCCGGCCACTACTACCTGGAGCTGCAGGACCACGGGCTGCAGGAGCAGGAGACGCTCAACCGTACCTTGATCGAGATGGCGCGGCGTACCGGCATCCCGCTGGTGGCCACCAACGACGTCCACTACGCCGAGCGCGACGACGCGCACGCCCAGGACGTCCTGATCTGCGTGGGCACCGGCAAGCGGCTCAGCGAAACCGACCGCCTCCGGTTCGACTCCCAGGAGTTCTACTTCAAGGACGAGGCGGAGATGCGGCGCCTGTTCGACGGCGTGCCCGAGGCGTTGCGCAACACCCGCGAGGTGGCCGAGCGCTGCCAGCTCGAGATTCCGCAGCCCGGGCCCCTGTTGCCGGATTACGAGGTGCCGTCCGGGCACACCCAGGAGAGCTATCTGCGCCAGGTCGCCGGCGCCGGGCTGGAGCGGCGCTACGCCACCGTTACGCCGGAGCTGCGCGCCCGCCTCGACTACGAGTTGGGCGTGATCGAACGCATGGGCTACGCCGGGTACTTCCTCATCGTGTGGGACTTCATTTCCTTCGCCCGGGACCGCAATCTGCCGGTGGGGCCGGGGCGCGGGTCCGGCGCCGGTTCGCTGGTCGCCTACGCGCTGCGCATTACCGACATCGAGCCGTTCGCCTACGGCCTGGTGTTCGAGCGGTTCCTCAACCCGGAGCGTATTTCGATGCCCGACTTCGACATCGACTTCTGCTACGAACGCCGCGGCGAGGTGATCTCCTACGTCTCCCAAAAGTACGGCGCCGACCGGGTGGCCCAGATCATCACCTTCGGGACCTTGAAGGCGCGCGCCGTGATCCGCGACGTGGCGCGGGTGCTGGAGATTCCCTACGCCGAGGCGGACGCCATCGCCAAGCTGGTGCCGGCCGGCCCCAAGAGCAGCCTGCAGGCCGCGCTCAAGCAGGAGGGCGGCCTGCGCGAGGTGCGCGACCGCGGCGGCGCCTTCGCCGACCTGATCGATACCGGCCTGAAGCTGGAGGGCCTGGCGCGCCACGCCTCCACCCATGCCGCCGGCATCGTGATCGGGCGCGAGGCGCTGACCAACTACGTGCCCCTCTACCGCGACACCCGCAGCGGGGCGATTTCCACCCAGTACACCGGCGAGGACGTGCTGCAGGGCTGCGGCCTGGTGAAGATGGACTTCCTGGGCCTCAAGACCCTTACCGTGATCGAAAATACGGTGCGCCTGATCCGCGCCCGGCAGGAGGCGCAGGAGGCCGGCGAGCGGTTCGATCTGGCCGCGGCGCCGGAGGATGATCCGGCCACCTACGAAATGCTCGGCGCCGGCAAGGCGACCTGCGTGTTCCAGTTCGAGAGTTCCGGCATGCGCAGCTTGTTGACCCGCGCGCAGCCGCGCCGAATTCAGGATCTGATGGCCCTCACCTCGTTGTACCGGCCCGGCCCGATGCAGTTCATGGACCAGTTCATCGACGCCAAGGCGGAACGGGCGCGCGTCACCTACCCGCTGCCGGAACTGGAGCCGATACTGGAGGAAACCTACGGCGTCATCATCTATCAGGAGCAGGTGATGAAGATCGCCCAGGTGGTAGCCGGCTACTCCCTGGGCCAGGCCGACATCCTGCGCCGCGCCATGGGCAAGAAGAAGCCCAAGGAGATGGAGGAGCAGCGCGAGCGCTTCATCAGCGGCGCGCGCGCCAACGGCCACTCCCGGAAGGCGGCGGTCAACCTGTTCGAGATGTTGGCGCCGTTCGCGGAGTATGGGTTTCCGAAGGCGCATGCCGCGGCCTACTCGGTGCTCTCGTTCCAGACCGCGTACCTGAAGGCGCACTTCCCGGCCGAGTTCATGGCCGCCAACCTGACCAACGAGATGGCCGACTCCGACAAGCTGGCGGAATACATCGCCGAAGCGCGCGACATGGGGTTGGAGGTGCTCCCGCCCGACGTCAACCTGTCGGTGGGCGACTTCTCGGTGGCGGAGGACAAGATCGTCTACGGCCTGCAGGGCATCAAGAACGTCGGCGCCGGCGCGGTAGCCGAAATCATCGCCCGCCGCGCCGAGGGAGGCGCCTACCGCGATCTGGTCGACTTTCTGGAGCGCGTGGACCTGGGGCAGGTGAACCGCAAGGTGGTGGAGACCATGATCCAGGTGGGCGCCTTCGACCGGCTGCGCGGGAGCCACAACCGGGCCACGCTGCTGGCCAACGTGGAGCGGTTGCTGGACGAGGTGGCGACGGAGAAGGAGAGCCGCCGCTACGGCCAGCAGTCGCTGTTCGACGACGCCGCGGAGTTGCCGCGCCGCTACACCATGGAGCCGCAGGAGGAGTGGCCGCAGCACGAGAAGCTGCAGTTGGAGAAGATGGCGCTCGGCATGTTCTTTTCCGGTCATCCGTTGGACCAGTACCGCGAACTGATGGAGCGCAAGGCCGCGGTGCGGCTGGCGGACCTGACCGACTACGCCCGCGACGGCGTCAAGGGCGACGCCCGGGTGAACGCGATCGGCGTGGTGGGGGAGATCCGCGAGATCCAGACCCGCAACGGCCGCCCGATGGCGTTCGCCAGCCTGGAGGACACCTCCGGCAGCGCCGAGATGGTGATATTCTCCGACCCGTTCAGCGCCGGCCGGACGTTGCTGGAGAGCGGCGCGGTGGTGGCCGTGGCCGCTACCGTGGACCGCAGCCGGGGCGCTCCCAAGCTGCTGGTGGAATCGCTCAGCGAGCCGCAGCAGATGCCGGACCGCGCGGCGCGGTCGCTGCACCTGCGGGTGGACGCGGCGGCTACCGAGGAGCAGCTCCTCGACCTGCGCGAGCGCTGCATTGCCGTGCGCGGCGAGCTGGAACTGTTCATCCACTACGCGGGGCGCGGCCGCGAGGTGGTGATCAAGGCGTCCCACTACCTGCGGGTGGACGGCGGCAACGCGGCGCTGGACGACCTGCGCCGCGTGCCGCAGGTAAGCGAGGCGTGGACCGAATGAGCCGCATCGGCATCGGCCTGGTGGGAATGGGTACCGCCGGCAGCGCGTTCGTGCGTCTCCTGGCCAGCAATGGCGCCGCCTTGACGCAGCGTTTCGGCGTCGAGGTGGAGCTGGTGCGGATCGGAGTGGCCGATCTCGACAAGCCGCGCGCGGTCGTTCCGGCGCCGTTGGCGCAGGGCTACCGCGAGGTGTTGGCCGATCCGGCGGTGGACGTGGTGGTCGAGTTGATGGGCGGCGTGGAGCAGCCGCGCGAACTGCTCACCGCCGCCATCCGCGCCGGCAAGCACGTGATCACCGCCAACAAGGCGTTGATCGCGGAGCATGGCGACCAACTGCTGGCGCTGGCCCGGCGGCACGGCGTGCAGCTTCGCTTCGAGGCCTCGGTCTGCGGCGGCATCCCGGTCATCAAGGTGATCCGCGAGAGTCTGAGCGCCAACCGCATCCGCAGTCTCACCGGCATCGTGAACGGCACCACCAACTACATTCTGACCCGCATGACGCAGGCGGGAGCGTCATTCGCGGAAGCTCTGGCCGAGGCGCAGGAACGCGGTTACGCCGAAGCCGATCCGACCCTGGACGTGGACGGCACCGACGCGGTGCAGAAGATGGCGATTCTCAGCAGTCTAGCGTTTGGCGGCTGGTGCCGCTATCGGGATGCGCTGTGGGAAGGGATCGAGAGCGTAACCGCGAAGGACGTTGCGTTTGCGCGCATGTCGGGGTTCGTCTTCAAGTTGGTGGCCAGCGGTCGAATCATCGATGGGTTGACCTCGGTGGCGGTGTTCCCGGCGCTGGTGGCCGACGACCATCCCCTGGCGGGAGTGGGCAATGAGTTCAACGCGGTGCTCATCGATTCCGACTTCCAGGGCCCGTCGGTGCTGATCGGGCGCGGCGCCGGCGGCGAGCCGACCGCGTCGTCGGTGGCCGCCGACCTGAGCGACCTGCTGGCCGGGAGCGCGCCCGCGGGGCCGGCGGCCGCGCCCGGCAAGTTGTTTCCGCCGGAGCGGCTCACCTTCCGCTACTACTTTCACTTCGTCACCGAGAACCGGCCCGGCATCTGGGCGCAGGTCACCGGGTTGTTGGCCGAGCATGGCATCAACATCGAGTCGGTGCACCAGAAGTGGGAGGACCCCGAACAGCCGTCGGACCTCTACGTCCTGGTGGACCCGGTGGCGGAGCGGCGCGCGCGGGCGGCGTTGAGCGCCATCAGGGCCGCGCCCGGCATCTTTCCGGAATCACGTTTCTATCGCATACTTCCCGATGAGCCAGAGTAACGCGCCCGGCCGCCGAGCAGCCGGACGCGGGCCGTGGCTCCGGTAGCCGCCATGCAGGATTTCTTTCGTGTCATCAACATTGCCCTGATCGCCTATCTGCTGCTCATCGTGCTGCGCAGCATGACCTCCTGGATGCGCGGGATGACGCCGGGCGCAGCCGCCAACACCATCGCCCGCTACCTGCGCCAGGCCACCGACCCCTATCTGCAGCTCTTCCACCGCTTCTCGTTCCTGCGCTCCGGGGGCATGGACTTTACGCCGCTGGCCGGCATCTTCGTGCTGGTGGTGGCCTCCGAGATGACGCGCCAGTTGGCCAACCAGCAGCAGGTCACCGCCGGCTACTTCCTCGGCGTGGCGGTGTTCGCGGCGTGGCGCATGCTGTCGGTCGTGGTACTGGTGTTCCTGGTGGCCTGCGTCGCGCGGTTCGTCATTCTGCGCTTCCTCGGGCGCACCGATACGCCGCTGGCGCGGATGGTGCAGGCCCTGACGCAGGCCCCGGTGCGCGCCGCGGCGCGCTACGTCCCGCTGGGAGAGCATGGCAGCGAGACCAATTACCTGTTGCTTGCCAGCGTCATTCTGTTCGGGATCTGGATCGTCGGGCGGGTGGTGGCAGAGACGCTGGTGAGGTATCTGATCACTCTCAACCAGCCGCTCGGCTAGCGCCCCGCGGCGCCGGCCCCCGGCAGGCAGCGGCGTGCTGCTGGCAGCGCTGACCGAGCCGCTGATCGGCCTGCGCGGCGTGGGCCCGGCGGCGGTGCGCGCCATGGCGCGGCTGGGGGTGACGACCGTGGGCGAGCTGCTCGAGCACTTCCCGCGCGACCACGAAGACCGCAGCCGCGTGACCCCGCTGGAGCTGGCCGCTCCCGGCCGCCCGCTAGTGGTGCAGGCGACGGTCGCGGCCCACCGCTGGTTCGGCCCGGGCGGGCGCCATCTGCGGGTGGAGCTGGCGGCCGAGCGCTCCGGGGAGCCGCCCCGCGCCGCGCTGCTCTGCTTCGGGCGCCGCTTTCTCGCCCGCTCCCTCCCCGTCGGCGCCCGCGTCACGGTGGCGGCGTCGTTCGAGCGGCGCGGCGGGCGGCTGGAGGCGGCGTCGTTCGAACTCCGGCGCGGCGCCGACGCCGCCGGCTTCGGGCGCATCATTCCGATCTATCCCCTTACCGAAGGAGTGCGCCCGGCGATGTTGCGCCGGATGATGCTCGCCGCGTGCGGCCGCCTGGGCGGGCTGGATACCCCCTGGGATGCCGGTTGCCGGCGCCGCTGCCTGTTGCCGGTGGCCGCCGCGGTGCGGGCGCTGCACTTCCCCGACGATGCCGCCGCGCTGCGCCGCGCGCGCACCTCGCTCGCCTACGCCGAACTGCTGCGGCTGCAGACGGCGCTGTACCGGCGGCGCCCGCCGCGGCGCGTGCCGCGGCGCGCGGCCGGCGCGTTGCCCGGCCGGGTCGCCGGCGGACTGCGGTTTGCCCTTACCGGCGACCAGGAGGCGGCCCTGCGGGAGATCGTCGCCGGACTGCGCGCGCCGCGGCCCAGCGCCCGCCTGTTGCAGGGGGAGGTGGGCTGCGGCAAGACCCTGGTGGCGCTGCTGGCCGCCGCCTGGGTAATCGAGGCGCAGGAGCAGGTGGCGCTGATCGTGCCGACGGAACTGCTCGCGCGCCAGCACGCCCGCACCGCGGCGGCCATTCTCGGCCCCTGCGGGATCAAGGTGACGCTGTTGACCGGCGGGGCGTTGCCCGGCGCCGGCCGGCAGGCGCTGTTGGCGGCGCTGCGGCGGCGCGAGGTCGACCTGGTCGTGGGCACCCAGGCGCTGCTGCAGGAGGACGTGGCGTTCGCCGCCCTGGGGCTGGTGATCGTGGACGAGCAGCACCGCTTCGGGGTGGCCCAGCGGCGCCGCCTGCGGGAGCGCAATCCGGCGGCCGACCTGTTGCTCATGACGGCGACGCCGATCCCGCGCTCCCTCGCATTGACCGTGTACGGCGATCTGGAGCTGTCGGTGATTCGGCAGTTGCCGCCGGGGCGTTGCGCGGTTCGCACCTACCTGGCGCGCAGCGACCGGTTGGGCGAGGTGTTCGCCCGGGTGCGCGGCGAGTTGGCCGGCGGCGGCCAGGCGTACTTCGTGGCTCCCCGGATCGGCGCGCCCGCGGCGGGCGCCGCCGGCGCGGACGGGGCGCCGGAGCACCCGGAGCCGGCGCCCGCCGCGCTTGGCGCAGTTCCCGACGCGCTGTCGCTGCACGCCTCCCTGAGCGCGGAGGTGTACCCGGAGTTCCGCGTCGGGTTGATCCACGGCGCCCTGCCGGAGCAGCGGAAGCACGCCGCCATGGAGGCCTTCCGCAACGGCGAGCTGGCGGTACTGGTGGCGACCACGGTGGTCGAGGTCGGCGTCGACGTCGCCGCCGCCACCGGCATGGTGGTGCTGGGCGCCGAACGGTTCGGACTGGCCACCCTGCACCAACTGCGCGGCCGCGTCGGGCGCGGCGCGCGCCCCGGCTACGCGTTTCTGGTCTACACGCCGCCGCTCGCCGCCGCCGGGGTAGAGCGGCTGCGGGCGTTGAAGGAGACCGGCGACGGATTCGAGCTGGCCGAGCGCGACCTGGCGCAGCGCGGACCGGGCGAGCTGCTCGGGCTGCGGCAGGCGGGCCTGCCCGAGTTGCGGATCGCGGAGTTGGGGCGCGATCTGGAGCTGGCCCGGCAGGCGCGGCGCGATGCCCGCGGCGCCCTTGCCGGGGAAGGCGCGGCGCCGGCCGCGGACTGCCCGGGGTAGCGGGTTTGCGAGTCACCGGAGGCCGCTATCGCGGGCGCCGCCTCGAGGTTCCGCCGCGCCCGGTGCGCCCGCCCACCGACCGGCTGCGCGCGGCGCTGTTCGACGTGCTGGCGGCGCGCGGCGTGGAGTTGGAGGGCGCTAGCTTCCTCGACCTGTTCAGCGGCTCCGGGAGCATGGCGGTCGAGGCCGCGTCGCGCGGCGCCGCCGCCGTCACCCTGGTGGAGCGAGACCCGCGCAAGCGCGCCTGCCTGCAGCGCAATACCAGCTTCGTGAGCGCCGCGGTGCGCATCCTCATCACCCCGTGCGAGCGCTTCCTGGGCCGCGCGCGGCCGCCGGCCGGTCAAGGGTGGGATCTGGCGTTCGTCGATCCTCCCTTCGCCTATCGCCGCAAGCCGGAGCTGCTGGCCGCGCTTGGCCGCGGCCGGTTGCTGCGCGCCGGCGCCCTGGTGTTGCTGCACCTGCCGGCGCGGGAGGCGCTGCCGGAGGTTGCCGGTCTCACCTGCCGCGAACGGCGCCGCTACGGCGGCTCGGCGGTATGCCTCTTCGACCGCGCGGCTGGTCGTTGACACGACCGCGGCTGCCGCGGTAGCTTGCCTGCCCGGAGGGAGTCTCGCGGCGCCCTTAGCCGGGAACGCCGTTGTCCGGCCTCTGTAGCTCAGTTGGTAGAGCACCACCATGGTAAGGTGGGGGTCACCGGTTCAAGTCCGGTCGGGGGCTTGTCTTTTCCTCGGCAACGGTCTATATTCTCGCTTCCGGGATGGCGAAGGCAAAGACAGTCGAGTTGGTGTCGCTGGAGTGCGTGCCGTGTTCCGAGGGGGACGCGGGAGTCCGCGCGCGCAATTACACGACCCCCAAGAACCGCCGCACGGTGCAGGGGAAGCTGGAACTGAAGAAGTACTGCCCGCGGTGCCGCGCCCATACGCGGCATCGGGAGGGCCGGGTCAAGTAAGGTCCGCCCGGAGCCGCGCAATCGCCGCCGGGGGGCATCGGTCGGCCGGTGGCTGTCCGGGCGGGGGCGGCCGGCGCATCCAAAGGCCAGTAGCTCCAATCGGCAGAGCGCCGGTCTCCAAAACCGGATGTTGCAGGTTCGAATCCTGCCTGGCCTGAAAGCGGTTATCGGCAGATGGGGCCGCGCCGCCGATAGCGTCATGCGAGCGTGTGAGGGGCTGTGAAGCGTATCGTTCAGTTTTTTCGCGAAAGCTACGCCGAGCTGCGCAAGGTTTCGTGGCCGAGCCGTGAGGAGGTTGGCAACTCAACCAGGATCGTACTGATATCGGTCGCGCTGATCGCGTTGGCTTTGGGGATCGTCGACTTCGTCTTCTTCCAGGCCATCGACTTCATCTTCTAGGCGCGCGCCCGAAGTTTGCGGCCCAACGAGCACACATGGCGAAAGGCTGGTACGTAGTTCACACTTATTCAGGTTACGAGAACAAGGTTCAGAGGCACCTGTCTCGCCTCATGGAGAGTCAGGTGTTCAAGGAGCAACTGTTCGACGTGAAGGTGCCGCAGGAAGAGGTGGTCGAAGTCCGGGACGGCAAGAAGCGGGTCACGTCGAAGAAGTTTCTGCCCGGCTACATCCTCCTGGAGATGGACCTCGGTGACGCGCGTTGGAAGGAGCTTACCTCCTCGATCCGCCGCATCCAGGGCGTGACGGCATTCGTCGGCGCGCAGACCGGCCGCAAGCCGCAACCGATCTCCGGTGACGAGGTGCGTTCGATACTGCAGAAGTCGGGCGCCATCAAGAACAATCGCGATATGCGCCCGCGGCAGACGTTCTCGCTCGGCGAGTCCGTGCGGATCGTGGACGGGCCGTTCGATTCCTTCACCGGCACGGTAGAGGAAGTCAACCTGGAAAAGGCCAAGCTGCGCGTCTCGGTCGGGATCTTCGGCCGCTCGACGCCGGTAGAGCTGGACTTTCTCCAGGTGGAGAAGGTGTAGGATCAGGAGTAAGCATGGCCAAGAAACGGGTCAACGCGGTCGTCAAGCTGCAGGTGCCGGCGGGGCAGGCCACTCCGGCGCCGCCGGTGGGACCGGCCCTGGGGCCGCACGGCGTGAGCGCGCCGTTGTTCGTGCAACAGTTCAACGACCGTACCAGGAATGAAGAGCCCGGCCTTACCATTCCGGTGGTGATAACGGTCTTCGCCGACCGCACCTTCAGCTTCGAGACCAGGACTCCGCCGGCGGCGGTGCTCATCAAGAAGGCGATCGGCCTCGACAAGGGGTCTGCCGAATCGAACCGCACCAAGGTCGGCGCCATCAGCCGCGCCATGCTCGAGGAGATTGCGGCCCGCAAGATGCCGGACCTCAATGCCAATGACGTGCAGGCCGCGGCCAGGGTGATCGCCGGTACGGCGCGCAGCATGGGCGTCACGGTGGAGGAGTAACGCGGATGGCACGCAGCAAGCGCTACCGGGCGGCCGCGGAGCGGCGCGAAGGCGCCCGCAGCTACCCGCTCGCCCAAGCCCTCGCGCTGGTCAAGAGCAATGCCACGGCGAAGTTCGACGAGACCGTGGAATGCCACGTCAAGCTCAACCTCAAAGGCAACCAGACGGTGCGCGACACGACCGTGCTCCCGCACGGCTTTCGCGCCGAGCAGCGCATCCTGGTGTTTGCCCGCGGCGAGAAGGCCGACGAGGCGCAGGCCGCCGGGGCCGCGCACGTCGGGGCCGAGGAGCTGGTCGAGAAGATCCGCGGCGGTTGGCTGGACTTCGACGTAGCGGTGGCCACCCCCGACATGATGCGCCACGTAGGCCGGTTGGGGCCGGTGCTGGGCCGCCGCGGGTTGATGCCCAACCCCAAGACGCGCACCGTAACCAACGATCTGAGCGCCGCCATCGCGGAACTCAGACGCGGGCGGGTAGAGTTTCGCGCCGACCGAACCGGCGTGGTGCACATGGCCGTCGGCAAGGTGTCGATGGATCCGCAGCCGGTCGGGGAGAACGTGTCCGCGCTGCTCGACGAGATCGGCAAGCGCCGTCCTTCCGACCTCAAGGGCGAATTCGTCGTCTCGGTGGCGGTGAGTTCGACCATGGGCCCCGGCATCAGGGTCGCGCCGGAGTCGGCGTCCGGCGCGGCGGCGCGGTGAGGCGCCATGGCTAAGGGCGTGCAGCAGTACAAGATCGACCAGGTAGCGGCGCTGAAGGAGACGCTCGAGGAGCACCCCAACGTCTACTTCTCCGATTTTCGCGGCCTGACAGTCAGTCAGATTACCGAGCTGCGCCGGCTGCTCGGCGAGACCAACGCGCGCTATTCCGTGGTCAAGAATCGCTATACCAGAATCGCCTTGCGCGAGCTGGGGCGGGACGGCGTCGACGCCTACCTGACGGGGCCGACCGCGCTGGCGCTGGTGCGCGACGACGCGGCGGCGGTCTCCAAGGCGCTGCTCGACTTCGGCCGCACCGCGCCGGTCAAGGTGAAGGGCGGCTACGTCGACGGCAAGGCGATCGGTCCGCAGGAGGTGGCGGCGCTGTCGCGGCTGCCGAGCCGCGATCAGCTCATGGCCATGCTGCTGGCGGCCATGCAGGGTCCGGTGCGCAACCTCGCCTACCTGCTGCGCGGGTCGGTAGAACGGGTCGCGCGGGTAATGCAGGCGGTGGCCGAGCAGAAGGCCGAGCAGACGAAGAACGACCCCGGCGCAACCGGATAAACATCAAGTCACTTAGGAGAGAATCAGATGGCTGCAACCTCCATCGAGCAGATAATCGACACGATTTCGGGCATGACCGTGCTTGAGGTCTCGGAGCTGGTAAAGGCGTTCGAAGACAAGTTCGGGGTAAGCGCCGCGGCTCCCGCCGCGGTCGTGGCTGCCCCGGCGGCGGGCGCGGAACCGGCTGAGGAAGCGTTTGAGCAAACCGAGTTCACGGTGCTGCTGAAAGGCTTCGATACCGGCAAGAAGATCCCCATCATCAAAGAGGTGCGGGCGATTACCGGTCTCGGTCTCAAGGAGGCCAAGCAACTCGTGGAGACCCAGGACCGGCCGATAAAGGAAGCTGTCTCCAAGGAGGAAGCGCAAAAGCTGAAGGATCAGTTGGAGACCGCCGGCGGTACCGTCGAGGTCCAGTAACGGCTGCCAACCGACAGCTTCCCCCTGTGCCGGCGGCAGGCCGCCGCCGGCTCCGTAGTTCAGTTGCTCACCTATCTCCAGGAGTGACACAAGCACGATGAATGTTGCGAGCACGACGGGTGCGGCGGGCATTGCGCGCACGTTTCTCGGCCGGGGGCGGGACGATGTCATTGCGATGCCCAACCTGGTCAACATCCAGCTCTCCTCGTACGAGCGCTTTCTGCAGCGCCGGGTGCTGGCGGCCGGCCAGAAGCCCGCGCGCCAGGGTCTGGAGGAGGTGTTCCAGGAAATCTTCCCCATCGACAGTCCCAATAGCGACATGACCCTGGAATATGTCGGCTTTACCCTTGACGAGACCGGCATCAAGCTCACCGAGCAGGAGTGCAAGAACAAGGGGCTCTCCTACGTAATTCCGCTCAAGGCAAAGATCAACCTGGTCTTCCTGGGTACCGGCGAGATTCGCCAGAAAGAGATCTACATGGGCGACGTACCGCTCATGACGGGGCGCGGGACGTTTATCATCAACGGCGCCGAGCGGGTCGTGGTGAGCCAGATTCATCGTTCTCCGGGAGTGATCTTCTCCCATGAGAAAGGCGCCTACACGTCGCGCATCATACCCTATCGCGGCTCCTGGCTGGAGTTCGAGATCGACCAGAAGAACGAACTGATCTATGCCAAGATCGACCGCAAGAAGCGGCTGCTGGCGACCATCTTCCTGCGCGCTCTGGGATACGACTCGCGCGAGAGCATCATCAAGCTCTTCTATCAGACGAAGTCGATCACCATCGATGATTCGGCCGAGACCAAGGACGCTCTGATCGGCAGCGTGTTCTCGCAGGCGGTGTACCGGAGCGACCGCGAGGAAGAGAAGAAGCTGTACCGCGCCGGCGAGAAGATCCATCCGCACGACGTGGAAGAGTTGCTCCATTCCGGGATTCGGACGGTGGAGATCATCGATCTGGATCACCCTGAGTCACTGCACAGTCAGATCATCCTCAACTGCTTCGAGCGCGAGGAGAGCAGGCAGACCAAGGACGACGGCGAGCGTGACGAGTTGTCCAAGGAAGACGCTATCGAGCGGGTCTACGCGGTCATCAAGCCGGGCGAGCCGATTACCATCGACAGTGCCGAGAAAGATCTGGAAAGCATGTTCTTTTCGCCGCGGCGCTACGACCTGGGCCGCGTGGGGCGTTACAAGTTGAACAAGAAGTTCGACTACGACGAGCCCAAGAAGACTCATACCCTGGACCGGGACGACGTGGTCGCCACCATGAGATTCCTGGTGCGGGTGTACATCGGCGAAGGCAACATCGACGACATCGACCACCTCGGCAACCGCCGGGTGCGCTCGGTGGGGGAGCTGTTGACCAACCATCTGAAGGTGGCGTTCACCCGGATGGAGCGGATCGCCAAGGAACGCATGTCGCTGAAGGAGGCGGATACCATCCGCCCGCAGGACCTGGTCTCCATCAAGCCGATCGTCGCCACCATCAAGGAGTTCTTCGGCTCCAGCCAGCTCTCGCAGTTCATGGATCAGGTAAACCCGTTGGCGGAGCTCACCCACAAGCGGAGGCTCAATGCGCTCGGTCCCGGCGGTCTGTCGCGCGACCGCGCCGGGTTCGAGGTGCGCGACGTGCACTACACCCACTACGGCCGCATGTGTCCGATCGAGACCCCGGAGGGACCCAACATCGGGCTGATCGTATCGCTGGCCAACTACACCACCGTCAACGAGTACGGATTCCTGGAGACGCCGTACCGCAAGGTGGAGGGCGGCGTGGTGACCCGCAAGATCGAGTATCTCTCCGCCATCGAGGAGGAGAACTTCTTCATCGCTCAGGCGGGCGCGGCGATCGACGCCAGCGGCAAGCTGCCGGAACACTTGATGGCGGTCCGCAAGGGCGGCGACTACATTTCGGCCGGCCCGGAGCTGATCCAGTACATGGACGTGTCCCCCAAGCAGATCATCTCCGTATCGGCCTCGCTGATCCCGTTCCTGGAGCATGACGACGCCAACCGCGCGCTGATGGGGTCCAACATGCAGCGCCAGGCGGTGCCTCTCATTCTGCCGGAACCGCCGCGCGTCGGGACCGGCATGGAGGGCAAGACCGCGTACGACTCCGGCGTGCTGGTGCTGGCCGACCGCGCCGGCACGGTAGTGCACGTGACCAGCCGGGAGGTGCGCGTCAGGCCGGACCACGGCAACGGCGACGGCAGCGCCGGACCCAGCCCTCAGTCGCGCTTCGACGATGGGGTGGATGTCTACGACCTGGTGAAGTACCAGCGCACCAACCAGGACACCTGCTTCTCGCAGAAGCCGATCGTGAAGGTGGGGCAGCGCGTGGCGGCGGGCGCGGTGCTCGCCGACGGACCGGCCACCTACCTGGGGGAGCTGGCGCTCGGCCGCAACGTGGTCGTCGCCTTCATGCCGTGGAACGGCTACAACTACGAGGACGCCATCCTGATCTCTTCCAAGGTGGTCAAGGAGGACGTCTTCACCTCCATCCACATCAAGGAGTTTTCGGTCGACGTCCGGGAGACCAAGCTGGGGCCGGAGAAGATCACCTGCGACATTCCCAACTCCACCGAGCACGCGTTCGACCAGCTCGACGAGGAGGGGGTGGTCCGCATCGGCGCCCACGTACCCGATTCCGCCATTCTGGTGGGCAAGGTGACGCCCAAGAGCGAGACCGATTCCACGCCCGAGTTCAAGCTGCTGAACTCCATCTTCGGCGAGAAGGCCAAGGAAGTGCGCGACACCTCGTTACGCGTTCCGCACGGCGTGGAAGGGACCGTGATCGACGTCCAGCGGCTGCGGCGGACCGACGGCGACGAGCTCAATCCCGGGGTCGAGGAGGTGGTCAAGGTGCTGGTCGCCACCAAGCGCAAGCTGCAGGAAGGCGACAAGATGGCCGGCCGCCACGGCAACAAGGGAGTGATCGCCCGCATCCTTCCGGAGGAAGACATGCCCTACATGGCGGACGGTACGCCGGTCGACATCGTGCTCAATCCGCTCGGGGTGCCGTCGCGCATGAATCTCGGTCAGATCATGGAAACCGAGCTCGGCTGGGCCGCGGAGCGGCTCCGCGAGTGGTACGCCACGCCGGTCTTTCAGTCGGCGACCAATCAGATGATCGCCGACAAGCTCCGGGAAGCGGGATTGCCCGAGACCTCGAAGATCACCTTGTACGACGGTCTGACCGGCGAACCATTCGAAAATCCGGTGACGGTCGGCGTGATCTACATGATGAAGCTGCTGCATCTGGTGGACGACAAGATGCACTCCCGCTCCACCGGCCCCTATTCGCTGGTCACGCAGCAGCCGCTGGGCGGCAAGGCGCAGTTCGGCGGCCAGCGGCTCGGCGAGATGGAGGTCTGGGCGCTGGAGGCGTACGGCGCCGCCAACACCTTGCAGGAGCTGCTCACGGTCAAGTCGGACGACATGACGGGCCGCGCCAAGATCTACGAAGGCATCGTCAAGGGGGAGGTGTTCCAGCCCTCCGGCGTACCGGAGTCGTTCAACGTGCTGGTGCAGGAGCTGCGCGGCCTGACGCTGGACATTTCGATCTACGATTCGCGCGGCAAGCTGATTCCGCTTACCGAGCGCGACGAGGAACTGATCGGCCGCCGGGGTGAGAGGTTCTAGAGGAAGGCAGCATGAGAGACTTTCACGACTTCGAGAAGATTACCATCAAGCTGGCCTCGCCGGAGGAGATTCGGGCCTGGTCCTACGGCGAGGTCAAGAAGCCCGAGACGATCAACTACCGCACCCTGCGGCCGGAGAAGGACGGCCTGTTCTGCGAGCGCATCTTCGGCACCACCAAGGAGTGGGAGTGCTACTGCGGCAAGTTCAAGTCGATCCGCTACCGCGGCGTGATCTGCGACCGCTGCGGGGTGGAGGTCACCCACTTCCGGGTGCGGCGGGAACGCATGGGCCACATCGAGTTGGCGGCCCCGGTGTCGCACATCTGGTTCTACCGCTCGGTGCCGTCGCGCATGGGGCTGTTGCTCGATCTGACCATTGCGGCGCTGCGCTCGATTCTTTACTACGAGAAGTACATCGTCATCGATCCCGGCGACACCGACCTGAAGCGCATGGACCTGCTCTCCGAGGAAGAGTACGTGGAGGCCCGCGATCGGTTCGGAATGACCTTTACCGCGGATATCGGCGCGGAAGCGATTCGCACCCTGCTGGAGAGCCTGGAGCTCGACGCCCTGAGTGTCGAACTGCGCGCCAGGATGGTCGACAAGGGCCCCCGGAGCGACAAGCGGCTGCTGAAGAGGATCGAGATCGTGGAAAACTTCCGCGACTCGCGCAACCAGCCGGAGTGGATGATCCTTGACGTAATTCCGGTCATTCCGCCGGAGTTGCGGCCCATGGTGCAGCTCGACGGCGGGCGTTTCGCCACCTCCGACCTGAACGATCTCTACCGCCGGGTGATCAATCGCAACAATCGCCTCAAGCGGCTGCTGGCGCTCAGTGCGCCGGACATCATCATCCGCAACGAAAAGCGGATGCTGCAGGAAGCGGTGGACGCCCTGTTCGACAATTCCAAGAAGAAGCGCGTGGTGAAGGGGGCCGCCAACCGTCCGCTGAAGTCGCTGTCCGACATGCTCAAGGGCAAGCAGGGCCGCTTCCGGCAGAATCTGTTGGGCAAGCGGGTCGACTACTCCGGGCGTTCGGTGATCGTGGTGGGTCCGGATCTCAAGCTGCACCAGTGCGGGCTGCCCACCAAGATGGCCCTGGAGTTGTTCAAGCCCTTCATCATGAAGAAGCTGGTAGAGAAGGACGTGGTGTTCAACATCAAGAAGGCCAAGTCTCTGGTGGAGGAAGAGACCTCCGAGGTGTGGGCGGTGCTGGAGGAGGTGATCGCCGAGCATCCGGTACTGCTCAACCGCGCGCCGACGCTGCACCGCCTCGGCATCCAGGCGTTCGAGCCGGTGCTGGTGGAGGGCAAGGCGATCAAGCTGCATCCGCTGGTCTGCCACGCCTTCAACGCCGACTTCGACGGCGACCAGATGGCGGTGCACGTGCCGCTGAGCCCCGAGGCGCAGATCGAGTCCTGGACCCTCATGCTTTCCTCCCAGAACCTGCTCAACCCGGCCAACGGGGCGCCCATCGTGGTGCCGACGCAGGACATGGTGCTGGGCATCAACTACCTGACGCTGGTCAAGCCCGGCGCCAAGGGGGAAGGCCGCTACTTCTCCAGCTCCTACGAGGTGCTGATGGCGGTCGAAGCGCGCAGCGTGGACTACAATGCCCGCATCCACGTGCGCCTGAACGGCGCCGGCGCCAAGCGCCGCGCCGGCAACGGCGCGCCCGGCGGCTACCTCGAAACCACCCCGGGGCGGGTGATCCTCAACGAGGAGCTGCCGGAGGTAGTGGAGTTCATCAACGAACCGCTCAACGAGAAGGGCCTGCGCGACCTGATCGCCGCCTGCTACCAGAACCACGGCCCCGACGTGACGGTGCGGATGCTCGATTCGGTCAAGGAGCTGGGGTTTCGCTTCGCCACCAGGTTCGGCGCCACCATCGGGATGGACGACATCATCGTGCCCAACGCCAAGGAGGGGATGATCAAGGAGGCCACCGAGCGGGTGGAGCAGATCCACAACCAGTACCTGCAGGGCTACATTACCAATGAGGAACGCTACAACCGCGTCATCGAGGTTTGGAGCACCACCAACGACGATCTGACCAACGAGCTGATGAAGGAGCTGGAGGAGGACAAGCAGGGCTTCAACCCGGTGCACATGATGGCGAACTCCGGCGCCCGCGGCAGCCGCAGCCAGATCCGCCAGCTCGCCGGCATGCGCGGGCTGATGGCCAAGCCGTCAGGCGACATCATCGAGCTGCCGATTCGCTCCAGCTTCAAGGACGGCCTCGACGTCACCGAGTTCTTCATCTCCACCAACGGCGCCCGCAAGGGGCTGGCGGACACCGCGCTGAAGACCGCCGACGCCGGCTACCTGACCCGGCGGCTGGTGGACATCGCCCAGGACGTGGTGGTGAACGAGGTGGATTGCGGCACCATCAACGGCATCGACCAGAGCGCGATCAAGGATGGCGAGGAGATCATCGAGCCGTTGCGCGACCGCATCGCCGGGCAGTTCACCCTGGAGCGGGTGCGCCATCCGATCACCGGCGAGATTCTCATCGACGTAAACGAGGAGATTACCGACGACATCGCGGACCGGATCGAGCGCATTGGCGTGGAGACGGTGCGCATCCGCACCGTGTTGACCTGCGAGTCGAAGCAGGGGGTGTGCCAGAAGTGCTACGGGCGCAACCTGGCCACCAACCGCACGGTCGAGATCGGCGAGGCGGTGGGGATCATCGCCGCCCAGTCGATCGGCCAGCCGGGCACGCAGCTCACCATGCGTACGTTCCATATCGGCGGCGCCGCCCAGGTGAGCGAGGAGAACCGCGTCTACCTGCGCTATCCGGTGTACGTGCGCGAGGTGCACGGCACCACGGTGACCGGCGAGGATGGCAACCTGCTGTTCAGCCGCAAGGGCTATCTGGTGGTGAACAAGGTGATCCAGCAGGTAGCCATCGAGCCCGGCGACGAGGTGCTGGTGGAGGATGGCCAGCAGGTGCTGGGCGAGGTCGAGATCCTGCGCCGCGGCGGCGCCGCGGTGCAGGCCGACGACGTGGGCTTCATCTTCTTCCATGAAGCGCGGGGCGAGCGCCGCATTCTGATCATCGCGCAACCCAAGCGGGTGGAGGTGCGCAACGGCTCCACGCTGCTGGTGGAGGTGGGCCAGGTGGTGCCGGCGGATGAGACCATCGCCTACTTCGACCCGTTCGCGGAGCCGATCATCGCCGAGGTGTCGGGGTGGGTGCGGTTCAAGGACATCGTGCCGGGCAACGTCCCCGGCGCGAACCTCAAGGAAGAGATCAACGCCGACACCGGCAAGGTGGAGAAGAAGATCACCGAGGTGGCGTCCGAGTCGCTGCAGCCGCGCATCATCGTGGTCGACGCGCCGCCGTCGCCGGAGGACGCAGCCAGCGGGAAGGACGAAGCCAACGAAATCGCGAGCTACAACCTGCCGGGCCAGGCCTATCTCAACGTGGAGGAAGGCGACGAGGTGGCCGCCGGCCGCGTGGTGGCCAAGCTGCTGAAGGAGAGCGTCAAGACCCGCGACATCACCGGCGGTCTGCCGCGGGTCGGCGAGCTGTTCGAAGCGCGCCGCTCGAAGTCGCCGGCGGTGCTCGCCAAGATCGGCGGTCTGGTGAAGTTCAAGGGGATTACCAAGGGCAAGCGTTCGATCAGCGTGATCGATCCCTGGGACAAGGAGTACAAGCACGCGGTGCCGATGGGCAAGCACCTGCTGGTGCGCGACGGCGACACCGTGGAGGCGGGCGACCTGCTGTGCGACGGCGGCATAGATCCCCACGACATCCTGCAGATCCTCGGCGAGAACGAGCTGCAGCGCTATCTGGTGAACGAGGTGCAGGAGGTGTACCGGCTGCAGGGCGTCAAGATCAACGACAAGCACATCGCCGTGATCATCCGCCGGATGATGAAGAAGATCGAGATCGTGGGAGTGGGCGACACCACCTTCATCTACGGCCAGCAGGTGGACCGGCATACCTTCAACGAGGAGAACAACAAGGTGATGCGCGAAGGCGGCCAGCCGGCGGTGGCGCAGCCGCTGCTGCTGGGCATTACCCGCGCCTCCCTGAACATCGACTCCTTCATTTCGGCGGCCTCGTTCCAGGAGACCACGCGGGTGCTGACCAACTCCTCCATCGCCGGGTCCGCCGACCGCTTGAGCGGACTGAAGGAGAACGTGATCATCGGCCACCTGATCCCCGCGGGCACCGGCATGCGGCAATACCGGGACGTCAAGCTGTTCGACGAGAACATGGAGAACCTGGACGACAAGGTGCAACGCATTCTGGAGCAGCGGCGCCAGGAGGAACTGGAGCGGGCGGCTGCGGAGCAGGAGTTGGACGAAGCCTACGAGGAGGTCGACGCCGGCGCCCAGCCGGTGGGCGCGGCGGCCGGCGGCGGCGAGCCGCTGGCCGGGGCGGGCAGCCCTCTGGCCGGGGCGGGCAGTCCGCTGAACCGGTAGCGGCCGGCAGGCCGGCGGGCCGCCGGGTGGCGTCCTTCCGGCGGCCAGAAATGGCGCCGGGGGAGGGGTTGACCTTTGGGCCGCGCTCAACTAACTTGAGTGCCGCACTTTCGTCCCCGGGACTGTAGCGGGCTTGGTGCGCCGTCACTACCTCCCATACCAGGGTTTACCAGTTTTAGGGGTTTACCAGTTCGTGAGTGAGCGCTCCCGTGACGCCGCGGGTGCGCCGGTGCTTGTTGCCGTCGTGGGGCGGTCAGGAGAAAAAGAATATGCCGACCATCAACCAGCTTATCCGCAAGGGCCGCAAGCGGCCGCGCAACAAGGTCAAGTCGCCGGCGCTGCAGGCCTGCCCGCAGAAGCGCGGGGTCTGTACCCAGGTGCGCACCATCACGCCGCGCAAGCCCAACTCGGCGCTGCGCAAGGTGGCGCGCGTGCGGCTGTCCAACAACGTGGAGGTCAATGCCTACATCCCGGGCATCGGGCACACCTTGCAGGAACACTCGGTGGTGCTGATTCGCGGGGGGCGGGTGAAGGACCTGGCCGGGGTGCGCTATCACGTGGTGCGCGGCACCAAGGACACGCTGGGAGTCGAGGAGCGCCGCAAGGGGCGTTCCAAGTACGGCACCAAGCGCCCGAAGGTCTAGCGGAGGGAGATGCGATGCCGCGCCGCGGTAATACCAGGAAGCGTCCCGAGCCGGTGGATCCGAAGTATCGCAACGTGACCGCCGGCAAGTTCATCAACGCGATGATGAGCCGCGGCAAGCGTTCTACCGCGACCCGCGCGCTGTATCGATCGTTCGACCTCATCGAGAAGCGGCTGGGCCGCGATCCCCTGGAGGTGTTCCTGAAGGCGGTGGACAACGTCAAGCCGTTGCTGGAGGTCAAGTCGCGCCGCGTCGGCGGGTCCACCTATCAGGTGCCGGTCGAGGTGCGTGAGGGGCGCCGCGACGCGCTCGCGATCCGCTGGTTGATCCAATACGCCAAGCAGCGGCGCGGGCGCGCCATGACGGCCGGCTTGAGCGCCGAGCTGATGGACGCCTTCAACGAGACCGGAGCCGCGGTCAAGAAGAAAGAGGACACCCACCGTATGGCGGAGGCGAACAAGGCCTTCGCCCACTACCGCTGGTAGCCTGCAGGCTGAAAGAGCGTAGCGCGAGCAATGGAATCACACGGCCGGCTGAGCCGTACCCGCAACCTCGGGATCATGGCCCACATCGACGCCGGCAAGACCACCACCACCGAGCGGATCCTGTACTACACCGGACGCAAGCACAAGCTGGGCGAGGTGCACGACGGTCAGGCCGAGATGGACTGGATGGATCTCGAGAAGGAGCGCGGCATCACCATTACCGCGGCCGCCACCTATTGCGGCTGGCGCGACCATGACGTCAACATCATCGACACCCCCGGCCACGTCGACTTTACCGTGGAGGTGGAGCGGTCGCTGCGGGTGCTCGACGGCGCCGTGGGGGTGTTCTGCGCGGTCGCCGGGGTGGAGCCGCAGAGCGAGACGGTGTGGAAGCAGGCGAACACCTACGGCGTGCCGCGGCTGGTGTTCATCAACAAGATGGACCGCACCGGCGCGGACTTCGCGGCGTGCGTCGAGCAACTCCACGCCAAGCTCGGCGCCAACGCGGTTCCGGTGCAGCTTCCGACCGCCGGCGGGCCGGCATTCAACAGCGTGATCGATCTGGTGGCGTTGCGCCGCATCACCTGGGAGGAGGCCGACTTCGGCACCAGCTACCGGGTGGAGGAGATTCCGCCCGAGTGGCGCGCGCCGGCGGAAGCGGCGCACGTCGAGCTGCTGGAGCGGCTGGCGGATCTGGATGACGAATTCATGGAGCGCTATCTCGCCGGCGAGCAGATCGGCCCCGCCGCGGTGCGCGCCGCGCTGCGCCGGCACACGGTGACCGGGGAGATATTTCCGGTGCTCTGCGGCAGCGCGTTCAAGAACAAGGGTATTCAGCTCCTGCTGGACGCGGTCGTCGACTATCTGCCGGCGCCGGCCGAAAAGCCGCCCGTCACCGGCATCGTGCCCAGCACCGGCGAGTACATCGAGCGTCCGCCGCGCGATGACGAGAGTCTCTCGGCGCTGGCGTTCAAGGTGGTGACCGACCCCTACGTCGGCCGCCTTACCTACTTTCGCATCTATTCCGGGGTGCTGAAGGCGGGCTCCTATCTCTACAATTCATCGGCCGACGGGCGCGAACGCGTCACGCGGCTGCTGCGGATGCACGCCAACCGGCGCGAGGAGATCGCCGCCGCGCGCACCGGCGACATCGTGGCCGCGGTCGGCCTGCGCCGCACCACCACCGGCGACACCCTGTGCGCGCCCGATGATCCGGTGATTCTGGAGTCGATGGTGTTTCCCGAGCCGGTGGTGTCGATTGCCATCGAACCCAAGTCGAAGCAGGATTCCGACCGGCTCGGAGCCGCCCTTGGCAAGCTCGCCGATGAGGACCCTACCTTCAAGGTGCGCGTCGACCACGAAACCGGCCAGACCATCATGGCCGGCATGGGCGAGCTGCACCTGGAGGTGTTGACCGCGCGCCTGTTCCGGGAATTCAACGTCGCGGCCAACGTCGGGATGCCGGAAGTGGCGTACCGCGAGACGATCAGCCGCAGCGCCGAGGTGGTGACCCGCTTCGTCCGCCAGACCGGCGGGCATGGCCAGTACGCCCACGTGGAGATGCGGTTCGAGCCGCTGCCGCCGGGCGCCGGGTTCCTGTTCGAGAGCAAGGTGACCGGCGGGCGGGTGCCGAAGGAGTATATTCCGGCGGTGCAGCGCGGGGTCGAAGAGGCCATGGAGGTGGGCATTCTCGCCGGCTATCCGATGGTCGACTTCCGCGCCATCCTGCTCGACGGCGGCTATCACGAAGTGGATTCCAGCGACCAGGCATTTCGCATCGCCGGCAGCATGGCCTACCGCCAGGCGCTGGCGCGGGCCGCGGCGCGCTTGTTGGAACCGATCATGGAGGTGGAGGTGCACTGCCCCGAGGAGTATCTCGGCGACGTCATCTCCAACCTCAGCGCCCGCACCGGCCACGTGCAGGGCATCGAAGACGTGTTTGGTGGCCGCACGGTAAAGGCCCGGGTACCGTTGCGCAAGATGTTCGGATATGTTACCGATCTGCGCTCCATGACCCGTGGCCGCGCCACCCATACGATGCAGTTCGGCGCCTATGAACCGGCTCCGAAGGCGGTGCAGACCGAGATCGTCGCCCGCACCTCGGGGCGTCTCGCTACCGCGCAATCATGAAACGACAACGGCCAGACCGACAGCAGGAGGATTAGCAGAATGGCCAAGCAGAAATTCGAGCGTACCAAGCCGCACGTCAACGTGGGCACCATCGGCCACGTCGATCACGGCAAGACCACGCTCACCGCAGCAATTACCCAGTACTGCAACGCCAGGTACGGGGACAAGCTGATGAGGTACGAGGATATCGACAACGCTCCCGAGGAGAAGGCGCGCGGCATCACCATCAATACGCGCCACGTCGAATACCAGACCGACAACCGTCACTACGCTCACGTCGACTGTCCCGGCCACGCCGACTACATCAAGAACATGATTACCGGCGCGGCGCAGATGGATGGGGCGGTGCTGGTGGTGTCCGCTCCTGATTCGGTCATGCCTCAGACCCGCGAGCACATTCTGCTGGCGCGCCAGGTGCAGGTGCCGTCGATCGTCGTCTACATCAACAAGACCGATCAGGTCGACGACGAGGAACTGCTGGAGCTGGTCGAGGAAGAGGTCAAGGATGCCCTCAATGAGTACGACTTCCCCGGCGACGAGATACCGATCATCAAGGGTACGGCGCTGCGCGCGTTGGAGAACCCCGGCGACGAGGAGGCCAACGCCACCGTGGTGGAACTGCTCGAGGCGATGGACTCCTACATCCCGCTGCCGGAGCGGCAGGTCGATCTGCCGTTCCTGATGCCGATCGAGGACGTGTTCTCGATTCAGGGGCGCGGTACGGTGGTGACCGGACGGATCGACCGCGGCACCATCAAGACCGGTGAGAACGTGGAGATCGTGGGCATCCGCGATACGCGGCGGACGGTGGTGACCGGCGTCGAGATGTTCAACAAGATCCTCGATTCCGGCGAGGCCGGCGACAACGTCGGCGCGTTGCTGCGGGGCGTGGACCGCAAGGAAGTGGAGCGCGGCCAGGTGCTGGCCAAGCCCGGTTCCATCAACCCGCACCGGAAGATGAGGGCAACGGTATACGCCTTGACCAAGGATGAGGGCGGGCGGCATTCTCCGTTCTTCTCCGGCTACCGGCCGCAGTTCTACTTCCGCACCACTGACATTACCGGTACCGTGTCGCTGCCCGACGGTAAGGAGATGGTGATGCCGGGAGATACGGCTGATCTCACCATCGAGTTGATCAACACCATAGCGGTGGAGCAGGGCGTGCGCTTTGCCATCCGCGAGGGTGGGCGTACGGTCGGCGCCGGTACGGTCACCGAGATCATCGAGTAGGATCGGGGCCGGGCGCCGTCATGGCAGTTGACCGTATCCGCGTGCGTCTACGCGGCTTCGACGTGGAACTGATAGATCAGAGTTCCAAGGCGATCGTGCAGACGGTGCAGAAGGCAGGTTCGCAGGTGTCCGGCCCGATCCCGCTGCCGACGCGGACCAACCGGTATACCGTGTTGCGCTCGCCGCACGTCAACAAGAAGTCTCGCGAGCAGTTCGAAATGCGCACTCACAAACGACTGATCGACATTCTCGAACCGACCCCGGCAGTGATGGATGCGCTGATGAAGCTGGAGCTGCCCGCCGGGGTGGACGTGGAGATCAAGCAATGAAGGCGCTGATCGGCCGCAAGGTGGGTATGACCCAGCTGTTCGCGGAAGATGGCTCATTGCTGCCGGCGACGCTGATCGAAGTGGAGCCGAACGTCGTGGTAGGCCATCGGACCGCCCAGCGCGACGGCTACTCCGCAGTCGTGCTCGGCGCCGGCAAGATACGCCCCAAGCGCGTTACCAAGCCCTATGGCGGGCAGTTCGGGAACGGCGTGGAAGCGGTCCGTTACCTGATGGAGGTGCGCGACTTCGCTTCCCCGCCGGAGGTGGGGGCCACCATCGGCGTCGAGCTGTTCGCCGGCGATACCAGAGTCGACGTGCGCGGCACGTCGAAGGGCAAGGGCTACCAGGGCGTGATGAAGCGCCACGGCTTCCGCGGCGGGCGCAAGACGCACGGCTCCAAGTTCCACCGCGCGCCCGGTTCCACCGGGCAATCCGCATCGCCTTCCAAGGTGTTGAAGGGCAAGCGCATGCCGGGCCGGATGGGCGGGGTCAGCGCCACCGTGCACAACCTGCGGTTGTACGGGATCGACGCGGCGCGCCGGCTGCTGCTGGTGGGCGGGCCGTGCCCGGGGCACCGCGGCGCCACCGTGCTGGTGACCTCGGCGAAGAAGGACCGCCCGGCGCGCGCGGTCACCCTGGCCGCCGGAGTCGGCGGCGAGTCGGCGTCATGAAGGCGCCGGTGATCGGGGCCGACGGCCAGCCGCGGGGCGAAGCGGAGCTCGCGGACGATGTCTTCGGCGTGGAGGTGAGTGAGGGCGCCATCTACCACGCCATTCGCAACGAACTGGCCAACCGGCGGGTCGGCACCGCGGCCACCAAGCGGCGCGGCCAGGTGCGCGGCAGCACCCGCAAGCCGTGGCGCCAGAAGGGTACCGGCCGGGCCCGCGCCGGCGACCGCAAATCGCCGTTGTGGACCGGCGGCGGGGTGATCTTCGGCCCGCAGCCGCGCAGTTACCGCTATCGGATTCCGCGCAAGGCCAAGCGCAAGGCGATCTGCTCGATCCTCACCCAGAAGGCGCGCGCGGCGCGCATCACGGTGGTGGAAGGCATTACCGTCGAGGAGGGCAAGACCAGGGAGCTGGTACGGCAACTGGAGCCCATTGCCGGCGGCGCGCGCTGCGTGTGGCTGCTGAGCGGCGCGGACCGGTTGCTGCTGCGGGCAGGCCGCAACATCGCCTGGCTGCGGATGCGCGCCTGCCAGACGGCGACGGCGCACGATCTGTACTACAGCGAGCGTATCCTGCTGTCGCCCCAGGTGGCCGCCGAGCTCGCCTCGCTGTGGGGCGGCGGCGAGCCTGGCGGCGCGCCCGCGCCGCCGGCCGCAGCTGCGGCCGAGGGGGAAGGATGAGATCCGATATCTTGCTTGCGCCGGTGGTCACTGAGAAGACCAATGAACAGCGCGCGGCTCGCAAGTATGCGTTCCGCGTGGACGCCCGCGCCAACAAGCTGCAGATCGTGGCCGCGGTGCGCGCGGCCTTCGACGTCCACCCGGTGAAGTGCAACGTGATCAACGTAGCTCGCAAGCCGAAGCGCCTGCGCTACCGCGCCGGGCATCGTTCGAGTTGGAAGAAGGCGGTCGTCACGCTCCCCCCGGGCGAGAGTATTCAGATCTTCGAGGGAGCGTAGGGACGCGAAGTGTTGGTGAATGAGAAATGCCGCTGAAGAAGAGTAAGCCGATTACCCCGGGCCGGCGCTTCGCCACCGGTTCCGACTTCGGCGAATTGCAGGGAGACGCCGCCGTCAAGGCCTTGCTGAAGCCGATGGCCAATCGAGCGGGCCGCGGCGCCGGAGGGCGCATCAGCGTGCGCCGGCGCGGCGGGCGCCACAAGCGGCGCTACCGGGTGGTGGATTTCCGGCGCGACAAGCTGGGTGTTCCCGGCAGGGTGGTGGCGGTGGGCTACGACCCCAATCGCTCCGCCAATCTGGCGCTGGTGGTCTACGCCGACGGTGACAAGCGTTACATGTTGGCGCCGCGCGGCATCACGGTGGGGCGTTCGGTGATGAGCGGCTCCAAGGCTCCCATCGAGGTCGGCAACGCGTTGCCTCTGCGCGACATTCCGCTCGGCATCACGGTTCACAACGTGGAGCTCGCGCGGGGCCGCGGCGGCCAGCTTGCCCGCGCCGCCGGCGGCCGGGCGACGCTGGTGGCCAAGGAGGGCGATTACGTTACCCTGCGGCTGCCGTCGGGGGAAGTGCGCATGGTGTTCCACGAATGTATGGCCTCCATTGGCGAGGTGGGCAATCAGGACCATATGAACGTTTCACTCGGCAAGGCCGGGCGGGCGCGTTGGCTCGGGCGGCGCCCCAAGGTGCGCGGCGTGGCGATGAATCCTCATGATCACCCGCACGGCGGCGGCGAGGGCAAGAGTTCCGGGGGGCGCCATCCGGTGTCGGCCTGGGGCAAGCCGACCAAGGGCGCGAAGACCCGCCGCCGGCGCAAGGCTTCGAGCACGTTCATCGTGACGCGCCGCAAGGGAAGGAAGTAGTCCCGTATGGCACGATCGATAAAGAAGGGGCCGTTCATCGCGCGCAAGCTCTACCAGCGGATCCTGGAGCTGAACCGGACCGGCGAGAAGCGCATGATCCGCACCTATTCCCGTACTTCGACGATCATTCCGGAGATGGTGGGGCTGACTATTTCGGTCTACAATGGCAAGACCTGGATACCGGTCTACGTGACGGAAAACCTGGTAGGGCACAAGCTGGGCGAGTTTGCTCCGACGCGCGTGTTTCGCGGCCATGCCGGGTCCGATCGCAAGGCGGTGCGCCGGTGATCGACGCCGCCAAGGGCCATACGGCCAGCGCCCGCTACCTTCGCATCTCTCCCCGCAAGGTGCGTCCGCTGGCCAATTCCGTCCGCCGCAAACCCTACGTCGAGGCGCTGGCCCTGCTCGATGCCCTGCCCCACAAGGGGGCGAAGGCGCTGCGCAAGGTGGTCAAGTCGGCGGCTGACAACGCCTTGGTCCATAACGAGCAGCTGGATGAGGAGGCGCTCTACGTGAGCCACGTCGAAGTCAGCGACGCGCCGCGCATGAAGCGGGTGTGGGTGCGCGGCCGCGGCCGCGCCGACCGGCTGCTCAAGCGCATGTGCCACATCGTGGTGGCGGTGGCGGAAGTGGAAGGGAGCGGGGAGTGAGCAGCGCAACGCGCACCGCCATGGCGCGCAATGACATGAGGAGATTGCCGTGGGCCAGAAGATAAACCCGATCGGCATGCGCTTGGGGATCAACCGTACCTGGAAGTCGAAGTGGTACGTGGATCCGCGAGACTACGCCAAGACGCTACATGAGGACCTGGCCCTGCGCCGGGTGATCGAGCGCTCGCCGGACACGCGCGGGGCGGACATCTCCGACGTGGAGATCATTCGTCACCCGCAGCGAATTACGATCATCATCCACACGGGACGGCCCGGCGTGGTGATCGGCGCCAAGGGCGCCAACATCGAGCGCCTCGGCGGCAGGCTGCAGAGACTGGTCGGCAAGAAGATCCAGATCAAGATCAAGGAGATCCACCGCCCGGAGTTGAACGCGCAGCTCATCGCCATGAACGTGGCGCGGCAGCTCCGAACCAAGGCCTCGTTTCGACGCTCCCTCAACATGGCGGTTCAGAATGCGATGCGCGCCGGGGTCCAGGGCGTCAAGATCAAGATTGGCGGCCGGCTCGGCGGTTCCGAGATGTCGCGCAGCGAGCAGCGCAAGGAGGGCCGTATCCCGCTGCATACCTTCCGCGCCGACATCGACTACGGGTTCGCCGAGTCGCTCACCGCGATGGGCACGATCGGGGTCAAGGTATGGGTATTCAACGGTGAGCTGTTCGGGCGGGACACCAAGGAAGATGCCGGCCAGTTGTTGCGCCGCCAGCGTGGGCGCAACCAGGGGCGGTTGTAGCGATCATGCTTAGTCCGAAGCGAGAGAAGTATCGTAAACGGCAGCGGGGGCGCATCAGCGGCACTGCCACGCGCAAGAACGAGGTGGCGTTCGGCGACTACGGACTGATGGCGTTGGAACCGAAGCTGATTACCAACCGCCAGATCGAGGCCGCGCGGATTGCCATGACGCGCCACATCCGGCGCGGCGGCAAGGTGTGGATCCGCATCTTCCCCGACAAGCCCTACACCAAGAAGCCGGCGGAGACCCGGATGGGCAAGGGCAAGGGGTCCCCGGAGTATTGGGTTGCGCCGGTAAAGCCGGGCACGGTGTTGTTCGAGCTGGCCGGCGTGCCGCGCCAGGCGGCCAGCGAGGCCATTGCCCTGGCCGGCAGCAAGTTGCCGATCAAGACCCGGTTGCTGGTACGGCGCAACCTGGAAGAGTAGACGGCGGCGGAGATGAAAGATTCGTTCAACGATCTCGCCTACGGCGAGCTGCTGCTCCGGCGGGAGGAGCTGCGCAAGCAATTTCGCGACGTGCGCTTCAACTTGGTGGTCGGACACGTGGACAACCCGTTGCAGTTGCGCACTCTGCGGCGTAAGCTGGCGCGTTTGAATACCATCGTGCACGAGTATGACCTGCAGATCCGGCGGCCGCAGGCAGCGGCGGCTACCGGCGGCGGCCCGGCGGAGGCTGAGGAGTAACATGGAGAGAGAGGTAGACACCTCGGAACGTTCTCAGGGTGACGCGGCCGAGGGCGCGCAGCCCGCGGCGGCCAGTCCCGGCGAGGTGGACGACCGGCCCGCGGCAACGCCGGCGGCCGCAGCGGATGACGCCCCCGCAGCCGACGCCGGCGTTGCCGCCGCAGCCGGGCCGGCGGCCGCGGCCGCCGGCGGCGCGGAGGCCGGGACTGCGGAGGCCGGGACGGACCAGGGGGCCGCTCCGGGCGGGGACCCGGCGGCCGTTCCGGCCTCCGGCGCGCGGCGCAAGCGAGTGCTTACGGGCAGCGTAGTCAGCGACAAGGGCGACCGCACGATCGTGGTGAGCATAGCGCGCCGCAAGAAACACCGGCTCTACAAGAAGTACGTCACTCTGACCAGGAAGTTGAAGGCCCACGACGCGGACAACGAGTGTCGGGTCGGCGATCTGGTGCGGGTGGTCGAGAGCCGTCCCCTGAGCAGGGAGAAGCGTTGGCGGCTGGCCGAGATCGTGAAGCGGGCCGGCTAGGATTCTGCGGGACGGACGAGCATGATTCAGATGATGAGCTACCTCAACGTGGCCGACAACAGCGGAGCCAAGCGCGTGCAGTGCATCAAGATCCTGGGCGGATCGCGGCGCCGCTCCGCTTCGGTCGGCGACACGGTGGTGGTGGCGGTGAAGGTTGCGCTGCCCGGCGGCGCGATCAAGAAGGGCTCCATGACGCGCGCGGTCGTGGTACGTACCAGAAAGGAGTTGAAGCGGGCTGACGGCACCTATATCCGGTTCGACGACAACGCCTGCGTCTTGGTGGACCCGGCCGGCAACCCGGCCGGGAAGCGTATCTTTGGTCCCGTCGCGCGCGAGCTGCGCGAGCGCGACTACATGAAGATCGTGTCGCTCGCGCCGGAGGTGTTGTAGTATGGGAGTACGCAGCAAGCTGAAGATCGGCGACCAGGTGCGCATCGTGAGCGGGCGTTCGCGCGGGCGCGAGGGCCGCGTGCTGCGGCTGGACCGCGGGCGCCAGCGGGTATGGGTGGAAGGCGCCAACATGGTAAAGAAGGCGGTGCGCTCCAAGAACCCGAACCAGCCGCAACAAGGCGGTCTGACCGACGTGGAGGCGAGTGTGAACTGGGCCAGCGTCATGCTGATATGCCGCCGTTGCGGCATTACTCGTATCGGCTATGGGGTGCGCGACGCGGACAAGGTGCGGATCTGCCGGAAGTGCGGAGAGCCGCTGTGAGCAAGCGACGTGCGGCGGCCGACCGCGTACCGGCCGGCTATACCCCGCGCTTGAAGGCGCGTTATCGGGCGCAGGTGGCGCAGGAGTTGCGCGAGGAGTTCAATTACCGGTCGCCGATGCAGACCCCAAGGCTGGAAAAGATCGTGCTGAGCGTCGGCGTCGGTGAGGCGGTGAACAACAAGAAGCTGCTGGACACCGCGGTTGTCGAGCTGACGCAGATATCCGGCCTGCGGGCGGTGCGCACCAAGGCGCGGAAGTCGATAGCAGCGTTCAAGATCCGCCAGGGTATGGAGATCGGGGCCATGGTAACGCTGCGCGGCAACCACATGTACGAGTTTCTGGACCGCCTGGTGAACGTGGCCATTCCCCGCATCAAGGACTTCCGCGGCTGCAGCGCCAACTCCTTCGATGGCCGCGGCAACTACGCCATGGGGGTAGACGACCAGACGATCTTTCCGGAGATCGACTACGACAAGGTGGAGCGTATTTCGGGCCTCAACATCGCCATCGTCACGAGCGCCTCTACCGATCGGGAGGCGCGCAGCCTGCTGGCCGCGCTGGGCATGCCGTTTCAACGGCCGGAGGCAAACTGATGGCGCGCAAGTCTCTCATCGTCAAGGCGCAGCGCAAGCCGAAGTACAAGGTGCGCGCGGTAAATCGTTGTCGGCTTTGTGGCCGGGCGCGTGGCTATATGCGTAAGTTCGAGCTCTGCCGGATCTGCTTTCGAGATCTGGCGAGCACCGGCAAGATTCCGGGCGTGACGAAGTCGAGTTGGTAGAGAAGGAAACTGATGGCTGTTAGCGATCCGATTGCCGATATGCTCGCGAAGATCAAGAATGCCAGCGCCGCCGGTCACGAGAGTGTCAATATCCGGCCCTCTCAGATCAAGTTGGAGATCATCAAGATCCTCAAGATCGAGGGCTATATCAGGAACTTCAAGAAGGTCAAGGTGGACGGGCACACGAATATCTGTGTGTTTCTCAAGTACGATGGACAACTGAAGCCGATCATTCAGGGGATCGACCGGATTTCCAAGCCGGGCCGGCGCGTCTACTCCGGGTACCGCACCATGCCGCGCGTGCTGAACGGCTACGGCACCCTGGTAGTGTCCACCTCTTCCGGCGTGACCACCGGCCGCAAGGCGCGCGAGCGCAAGGCGGGCGGCGAGTTGATCTGCACGGTGTGGTAGGCGTATGTCTCGGATAGGAGTCATTCCGGTGACCGTGCCGCAGGGCGTGGCGGTCACCATCGCCGGCAACGACGTCTCTGCCGAGGGGCCGAACGGAGCCCTCAGCGTACGGACCAGCGGCAATATCGCCGTCAGTCTGGAGCAGGGCCGAATTACGGTTACCCGGGGGGACGAGGCAAAGCGCACCAAGGCGTTGCACGGCCTGTATCGCAAGCTGATCTGGAACATGGTGACCGGGGTCTCCACCGGGTTTCGCAAGCTGTTGGTGATCAACGGGGTAGGCTATCGGGCCGAGGTCCAGGGCAAGACGCTGGTGCTCAATCTCGGTTACTCGAACCCGGTCAGCTACGCGTTTCGGGAGGGCATTGCCATCGAGGTGCAGGGTGGCAATCGGATCGTGGTTTCCGGCGCCGACCGCCAGGCCGTGGGCCAGGCGGCGGCGGAGATCCGCGCCTTCCGGCCGCCTGAGCCCTATAAGGGAAAGGGTGTGAGGTACGAGAACGAACAGGTACGCCGCAAGGCCGGCAAGGCGATGGTGGCCAGCGGATGAGCCGCGGCAGACCGGAGAGCCGCAGCGCTGCGCCTGCCAAGCGCCGGCGTTGGCTGCGGCGCAAGCAGCGCATACGCCGGCGGGTAAGCGGCACCGCGGAGCGGCCGCGGCTTACCGTGTACAAGAGCAACCACTGCATTTACGTGCAGGTGGTGGACGATCGGCGCGGTCATACGTTGCTGGCCGCTTCCAGCCGCGAACCGGCATTGCGCGCCGCCGGCAACACGGTTGCCGGCGCGGCCCAACTAGGAGCGGCGGTAGGGGAGCGGCTGCGCGAGCAGAGGATCAGCGAGGTGGTGTTCGATCGTAATGGATATGCCTACCACGGCGTCGTCGGCTCGTTGGCCGACGCGGTACGCGAGGCTGGTATCAAGGTATGATGCCAAGCTGCGATATGCTTTGTGAGTACGACAGACGATGAGTAGCCGGATGAGTGGCCGGATGGGTGGCCGGATGGGCGGGCGCGGCTTCAACGAGCGCCGCGACGACATGTTCGAGAAGCTGGTGCGTCTGAACCGCATCGCCAAGGTGGTGAAGGGCGGACGCCGCTTCTCATTCTCGGCGTTGGTGGTAGTGGGCGACCGCAAGGGCCGGGTCGGCTACGGGTTCGGCAAGGCCAACTACGTGGCGGACGCCATCCGCAAGAGCAGCGACCGGGCGCGGCGCAACCTGGTGCAGGTGCCGCGCCGCCGCTCGACGCTGCCGCACCCCGTCAACGGAATGTTCAAGGGGTCCAACGTACTCCTCCGGCCGGCCGCGCCCGGTACCGGGATCATTGCGGGCGGGCCGGTGCGCGCGGTGATGGAGGCGGCCGGCATCACCGACGTACTGAGCAAGTCGCTCGGTTCGCAGAACCCCATGAACATCGTCAAGGCGGTGTTCGCCGGCTTCGAACGGCTCATGGATGCCCGCACCGTGGCCGCCAACCGCGGCAAGACGGTGCGCGAACTGTGGGGGTAGACGTGGGTGAACCGGCGCCCGGCGCGCTGCGCATCCGCTTGGTGCGGAGTCCGGCGGGACGCAAGCCGCGCCATCGACGCACCCTGGAGGCATTGGGCCTGCGCCGGGTGGGTCAGACCGTGCGCCACGCGGCGCGGCCGGAGATTCTGAAGATGGTGGCGCAGGTGTCCTATCTGTTGGCCGTGGAACCTGCCGCGGGAGAGGAGTCGTGAGCGACCGGGCGGCAAGGTATCTTTCCATCGATGGTCCCCGCAAGCCGCGCGGCGCCACGCGCCCGCGCCGCGTCGTCGGACGGGGCGCCGGGAGCGGCCGCGGCAGCACCGCCGGGCGCGGTACCAAGGGCCAGAACGCGCGCTCGGGCGGCGGCGTGCGGCCCGGGTTCGAGGGCGGCCAGATGCCCCTCTACCGGCGAATCGCGCGGCGCGGGTTTTCCAACGCCCTGTTTCGCGCGGAATACACGGTGATCAATCTGGACGCGCTGGCGCGGTTCGAGGCAGGCGCCGTCGTGACGGCGCAATCGCTGGCCGAGCGCGGCGTCATCAAGAAGCCGGGCGCCGCGGTCAAGATTCTCGGTAACGGCAATGTCGCGGTCAGTCTGGACGTGCGGGTGGCGCAGGTGTCGAGCGGCGCCCGCGCCAAGATCGAGGCCGCCGGCGGCAGCGTGACGTTGGTGTAGCGGCGTGGCTTCCAATCCCCTGGTCGACATCTTCCGAATCAAGGACTTGCGCGACCGCATCCTGTTCACCGTCGCCATGCTGCTGGTGTTCCGACTCGGCGCCGTGCTCCCCATTCCGGGGGTCAACGTCACCGCCCTGAATGATTTCTTCACCGCCCAACAGAGCTCCGGAACGGTTGGAATAACTGACTATTTCGACTTCTTTTCCGGCGGCGCGTTTACCAATTTTTCGGTGTTCATGCTGGGCATCGTACCCTACATCACTACCTCCATCATCATGCAACTCATGCTGATGGTATTCCCGAAGCTGAAGAAGATCTCGGAGGAGGAAGGGGGCCGGCAACGCATCCAGCGCTACACCCGCTACGGTACCGTGCTGGTGTGTCTGGTACAATCCTTCACGGTGACCGAGTTTGCCAATTCGATTCCCGACGCCATCACCATGGCGCGCGTGCCGTACACCATAATCGCGATGATTACGGTTACCGCCGGCACCGTGTTCCTGATGTGGATCGGAGAACAGATTACGCAGCGGGGCATTGGCAACGGCATCTCGCTGCTTATCTTTGCGGGCATCGTGGCGCGGGTTCCCAACGCGATCTGGATCATCATTACCCAGATCCAGAGACAGGACCTGAATCCGGTGTACGCCATCGTGGTATTCGGCGTGTTCGTCGGCGTCATCGCGCTGATCGTGTACGAGCAGCAGGGCCAGCGCAGGATCCCGGTCAACTACGCCAAGCGGGTGGTGGGACGCCGCGTATACGGCGCGCAGAATGCCTATCTGCCGTTCAAGATCAATCCTTCCGGGGTCATTCCCGTAATCTTCGCGTCGTCGGCGTTGATCTTCCCGTTGCAGATCGCGCAGAACCTCGGCAGCAGTCAGGCGTGGTTGTCGCGCTTCGCCTCGTGGCTCCGCCCGGACGGGCTGCCGTACGTGATCGTGTACGCCTTGCTGATCATCTTCTTCGCCTATTTCTATACGCAGGTGACGCTGAATCCGGTCGAGATCGCGCGTCAGATTCGCGAGAACGGCGGTTCCATCCGCGGTATCAGTTCGGAGAACATGCGGGAGTATTTGACGCGCATCCTGAACCGCATCATTCTGCCGGGGGCGCTGTTCCTGGCATTCATCGCAATCATACCATCCATCATCCAGGCGTTGTTCGCGTTCCCGTCCTCGGTCGCGTTCTTGATGGGCGGCACCTCGCTGCTGATCATGGTGGGAGTGGACCTCGACACCATGAGCCAGATAGAAGGGCACCTGAGGATGCATCACCACGAGGGACTGACCAAGAAGGGCCGCATCCGGTCCCGCAACCTGTGATCCACGGATACCTTAGGAGAGTGACCGCATGAAGGTACGCGTCAGTGTCAAGAAGATGTGCAACAAGTGCAAGGTGATCCGCCGCCGCGGGGTGGTGCGCGTGATCTGCGACAACCCCAAGCACAAGCAGCGGCAACGCGGGTGATGCCGCGCTTCATGGAGGCAGCATGGCACGAATAGCGGGTATCGACCTGCCCAACAAGCACGTAGATATCGCTCTGACCTATATCTTCGGCATTGGACGTTCGGCGGCGAGCGCCATCTGTCACACCGTCGGAGTGGATCCCGAGGCGCGGATGAGCGATCTCACCGCCGATCAGGTGACTCGCCTGCGGCAGGTGATCGAGTCCGACTACCAGGTAGAGGGGCGGCTGCGCAGCGAGGTGTCGATGCACATCAAGCGGTTGATGGACATCGGCTGCTACCGCGGCATCCGGCATCGCCGCGGCCTCCCGGTTCGGGGGCAGCGTACCCGTACCAACGCCCGCATTCGCAAGGGCAAGCGCAAGACGGTGGCCGGCAAGCGCAAGGCGCCGTCCGCCAAGTAGCAACGGAGAAGCAGTGGCTAAACGAGCAGCGAGAAGACAGGTAAGCCAGGGCAACGTCTACATTCAGGCTACCTTCAACAACACGATCGTCACGATTACCGACCTCATGGGCAACGCGGTGGCTTGGGCATCCGCCGGTTCGCTCGGCTTCCGGGGCGCGAAGAAGTCGACCCCGTTCGCCGCTCAGACCACGGCGGAGACCGCGGCGCGCAGGGCGATGGAGTACGGCCTGCAGGAAGTGAGCGTCTACGTCAAAGGGCCGGGCGGCGGCGGCGAGTCCGCGATTCGTTCGCTGGGGGCGTTGGGGTTGCGAGTGCGGGCGATCCGCAACGTCACTCCGATACCGCACAACGGCTGCCGCCCGCAGAAGAAGCGGCGGGTGTGAGAGGAGCCGATCATGGGTAGGTACCTGGGACCGGCGTGTCGGCTGTGCCGGACCGAGAACGTGAAGCTGTTTCTCAAGGGAGACCGCTGCCACAGCCCCAAGTGTCAGATCACCAAGCGCAAGGGCAAACCGGGAAAGAGCCCGCGCGCGCGTCCCCAGAAGGTGTCTGATTTCGGCGTGCAGATGCGCGAAAAGCAGAAGGTAAAGCGCATGTATGGCATGTTCGAGCGCCAGTTTCGGAACTTCTTTCAGAAGGCGGCGCGAGAACGCGGCGTGACCGGCGAGAACCTGATCAGGCTGCTGGAAAAGAGGCTCGACAACATCGTATACCGGCTCCATTTCGCATCTTCGCGGAAGCAGGCCCGGCAGCTCGTCGCGCACGGCCATATTCTGGTGAACGGCCGGAGGGTCACCATTCCGTCGTATCTGGTGCGCGAAAACGATTCCATCGAGGTGCACGAACGCGCCAAGCGGCTGACCATAATAAAGGACGGTCTCAAGGAGTTTTCCCGGGCCGGAGTGGTGCCGTGGCTGCAGGTCGATCCTGACGCTCTTAGCGGGCTGGTACGGGCCATTCCGCAGCGCAGCGAGGTCACCGATCTGGCTGACGTGAACGAGCAGCTCATCGTCGAGCTGTACTCGAAGTGAGTCGCCATGCCGCGTAAGAGTCTGCTGACGGGACTGATGCGTCCCAAGAACATCCAGTTCGAGCACGATGAAGTGGGCGACCGGTTCGGCCGCTTCATCGCCTACCCGTTCGAGCGTGGCTACGGGGTAACCGTGGGCAATACGCTGCGGCGCATCCTGCTTTCCTCGATCCAGGGATACGCCGTGTCGGCGATTCACGTGACCAGCTTCGACGCCGAGGGAGTTCCCAGCGTCCTGTCCAGCGAATTCGATTCGATTCCCAACGTAGTCGAAGACACGCCCGACGTCATCAACGCTCTGAAGCAGCTCAAGATCGCGCTTGCGGACGAGCTGGACCAGAAGACCATTGTGATCGAGACCAAGGGTCCCGCCGAGCTTACCGGCGCCGATCTTGGCGCCGACCGGCAGGTGCGGATGCTCAATCCGGAGCTGAAGCTGGCCACGCTCATGGAAGGCGCCAACCTGCTGCTTGAGATTCAGATCGAGCTGGGGCGCGGCTACGTTCCGGCCGAGCGTCACAAACAGTACATACAGGTGGCGGGAACCGTCGCCGTGGATGCCATCTTCTCGCCTATCCTGAAGGTGAAGTACACGGTCGAGAACACCCGTGTCGGACAACGCACCGATTACGACAAGTTGGTCCTCGAGATTACCACCGACGGCACCGTGTCACCGGAAGATGCATTGGCTGAGGCCGCCAAGATAGCCAAGGAACAGTTCACCATATTCATCAACTTCGACGAGGAAGAGGGAGCCGAAGACGATGTCTATGATGAAGAGGATGAACGCGCCAGGGCACTGCTCAATACCCCGGTCAAGGAGCTGGAGTTGTCCGTGCGGTCCAGCAATTGTCTACAGCACGCGCAGATCTATACGATCTGGGACTTGGTGACCAAGACCGAGGAAGAGATCAAGAAGACGCGCAACTTCGGCACCAAGTCGCTGGACGAGATCAAGTCCCGACTGGCGGCTTTGAATCTGCGTCTCGGAATCAGCGACTACGACGAATTCAAGACCGAGCTGAGAGGGGAGGACGCGGCGGATGCGGCAGTCGCCGGCGTCGACTCCTACGCGGTCGAGCCGGAGCAGGCGCCGGCGGGTGAGGTTGGCGCCGGCGGCGCCCCGGCCGCGGCCCCGGTGGAGGGGCAACAGGCATGAAGCACAGAGTCGGCGTGAACCGTCTGGATCGCAAGGCGAGTCATCGCCGGGCGTTGCACCGGAACATGGTTACGGCGTTGTTCCGGTACGAGCGGATTCGTACCACCAAGGCCAAGGCGCGGGAGATCACGCGTACTGCGGAGCGTTTGATTACGCGGGCGCGGGTGGACAACGTGCACAACCGGCGGCAGGCGGCGCGGCGCATCCGGGACAAAGAGGTCCTGCGGAAGCTGTTCGAAGATATTGCGGGACGGTTTGCGGGCCGTCCCGGCGGCTATACGCGGCGCACCAAACTGGGTAGACGGTACGGTGACGCGGCGGAGATGGTGCTGCTGGAACTGGTCGTGCTCAAGGACGCTGCTGCCGGATCGTGACCGGCCGCGCCGCGGGCCGGATTCCCGGGGCGGCGCGCGCAGGTGACCGGTTGGCTCGACCGGCGCCTGTCGGCCCGCGCGCTGCTGCTGGGCTCCGGTATCGCGGCGCCGTCGATGCTGCTTCCGGCGCATCCGGTCGTCCGCTCCCTGCTGTTGCTGCTGCTGATCCTGCTGGTGCTCGGCATGCGCCGGCGGGTGCGCTGGGGCCGCACGGCGATGTTCTTCGTTGCCGTGGTGGGTTTCAATCTTGCCGCTCCCGGGGGCCGGGTGCTGCTGGAGGCGGGAGGCTTTCCGGTGACCGAAGGGGCGCTTGGCGCCGGGCTGGCGAAAGCGTTCAGCCTTACCAGTCTGCTGTTGCTGTCGAAACTGGGGATCAGGCGCGATCTGGAGTTGCCCGGCAGGGTCGGCGGACTGCTGTCTCTCACTCTGGCCTACGTGCGCTATCTGCTCGACGCCGACGTGAAGCTGCTGGCGCGCGACCCCATCGGCCGCCTCGATGGATTGCTCCTGGAAGCGCAGGCAGGCGTCGGCGCGCTGCCCGCGGCGGCGCCCGGGCGGTCGACCGCGGCCGGTATCGGCATCCTCGCCGCGCTGGTAGCGCTGCTCTGGACGGCGGCCATTGTCGGCTCGTAGGAGCACGGTGGCGGCGTACGAGGCCGCGGCAGTTGCCGAGGCGGTGGCGGCGGCCCGCCGCAGCGTGGCGCTGGAGGGAGGCGTCTATCGAATCCGCCAGGAACTGTACGGCCCCCCCGCGCGCCGGTCGCTGCGCCGGACGGCGGAGGCGGCGATCACCGACGCAAAGCTGCAGCGACTGGCCGCCGCCGGGCGCCGGCAGGAGTGGCGGATTCCGGTTACGGCGCAGGGGTTGCGCTACGATGCGCTGCTTGCGCGGTATCCCGATTCGGGTGCGCCGGCGGTCCGCGCGCGCGCGTTGGAGGAGCTGCGCCGGACGCTCGGCGCCGGCGGAGCGGCGCAGTTGACGTGGCGGGATGCCGCCTGCCGCATGACGCTCGCAGTCGGCTCCCTGGCGCCCCTCGCCGGTGCCTACGGGCTGGCTCCGGGCAGCGCCCTCTACGACCACTGCCTGGCGCCGCGGCGCTACCTGGTGGTGGATGCCGAGACCTCGGGCCGGGCGTGGCAGCGGTACGCCGCCGGCCTGGAGACGGCGCTGGCGGGCGGCGGCGGGCGGCTCGCGCTGCTGCCGGCCGTCATCGACGCGGCGCCGGCGTACCTGCTGTTCGCCGGCGCCGCGCCGGCCAACGATCGCCCGCCCGCCGGCGGCTGGGATCTGACCACCCTCATCACCCGGCTCAACCTGCATCCGTGACGGCCCGCGCGGCGGGCCGGCGGCGCGCCGCGGCGGGGTTCAGCTTGACACCGGTCCAGGGGCAACAGTACGTTGGTGAATGCTCAATTAACTTGATGGAGGAAGGATATGCAAGCCGTGCTACGGGTTGTGCTTCCTCTCGTTGCTGGAATTGGACTAGGGTGGCTCATCCGCTGGCTGTACGCCAGGCTGGAGTTGGCGTCTTCCGAACAGAAGGCGCGACGGATCATAAAGGACGCCACGCAAGACGCAGAAGCCAAGAAGCGCGAGGCGCTCTTGGAGGCCAAAGATGAGATACTGCAGGAACGGAATCAACTGGAACGGGATACGCGGACACGCCGGACCGAGGTCCAGCGTCTCGAACAACGGTTGTTGCGCAAGGAAGAGAACCTAGAGAAGCGACGGGAGGCGGTTGAGCGCCAGGAACAGTCATTTATCGCTCGTGAGGAAGCTCTGGCGGCGCGCGAGGTCGACGTCAGCCGCGCGCACGAGGAGTGGACCGCGAAGCTGGAACGGGTTTCGCAACTGAGCAGGGAGGATGCCAAGAAGATCCTCGTCGGCAGCATCGAGGACGAAGCGCGTCTGGAAGCGCAGGCGCTGGTCCTCAATGTCGAGAACGAGGCACGACAGACCGCGGAACGCAAGGCGCGCGCGGTGGTGGTGACCACCATGCAACGGCTGGCTTCGGAAACCACCTCCGAAGTAAGCGTCGCGTCGGTGAATCTGCCCAGCGACGACATGAAGGGACGGATCATCGGCCGTGAAGGGCGCAACATCCGTACCCTGGAGAACCTCACCGGCGTGGATATCATCATCGACGATACCCCGGAGGCGGTGGTGCTCTCCTGCTTCGACCCGTTGCGCAAGGAGACCGCGCGTCTCGCCCTGGAGCGGCTGATCGCGGATGGACGGATCCATCCGGCGCGGATCGAAGAGATCGTGCGCAAGGTGCACCGCGATCTGGAGAAGTCGATCGAAGAGGACGCCGAGCGGGTGCTGCTCGAGTTGGAGATCCCCAGCATGCACCATGACTTGGTGATGACGTTGGGCCGCCTCAGGTACCGCACCAGCTACGGTCAGAATCAGCTCGCGCACGCGCGGGAAACTGCGCTTCTGGGGGCGATGATCGCGGCCGAGACCGGCAGCAACATCCAGTTCAGCAAGCGCGCGTCGCTGCTGCACGACATCGGCAAGGCGATCGATGCCGACGAAGACCTCGGACACGCGGTTACCGGGATGGAGCTGGCGCGCCGTTGCGGCGAGGACGAGATCGTGTGCAACGCGATCGGCGCCCACCACTACGACGTCGAGCCGCAGGGGGTCGAGGCGATCATCGTCCAGATCGCCGACACCATATCGGCATCGCGGCCCGGCGCGCGGCGCGAGTCGCTGGACAACTACCTCAAGCGCCTGGAGAACCTGGAGCGAATCGCCGACAGCTACCCGGGAGTGGAGCGCACCTACGCCATTCAGGCCGGCCGCGAGCTGCGGGTCATGGTGAGCAACGACCGGGTGTCGGATGACGGAGCGCGCGAACTGGGCCGGCAGATCGCCAAGCAGATCGAGGCCGAGTTGAAGTATCCGGGCCGCATCAAGGTTACCGTGATCCGCGAGACGCGGGTAGTGGAATATGCGCGCTGACCCGCGCCCCGCGCCGGGCGCGGGCGTCTGAACTTGGAGCAGTACCTCAGGGCGGGCTCCGGGCCGCCCCCGGCGCCGGAGCCGTTGCGGATCCTCCTGATCGGCGACGTGGTCGGCCCGTCCGGCATGCGGGCGTTGTTTCTGCATCTCGCCCGGATCAGAAAGCGGCGGCGTTGCGACCTGGTCATTGCCAACGTCGAGAACGCCGCCGCGGGATTTGGCTTGACCCTTGCCCAGGCGGACGAACTGGCCGGATACGGCATCGACGTGATGACCTCCGGGAACCATATCTGGCAGCAGCATGAGATCTGGCGGCGGCTGGAGTCGGATACCCGCCTGCTGCGGCCGCACAACTATCCGCCGGGGGTACCCGGCACCGGGGTGTGTCTGTGCGAGGCGGGCGGCGTCACGGTCGGCGTGTTGAATCTGGAGGGGCGCGCCGGCATGGGCAACCTGCGCTGTCCGCTGCAGGTCGCGCAGGCGGAGGTGGCCAAGTTGCGGAAGGTCACGCCGCTGGTGGTGGTGGACATGCACGCCGAGAGCCTCGAAGAGAAGGAGGCCTTGGCGCTGCTGCTCGACGGCACCGTGTCGGCGGTGGTGGGTACCCACACCCACGTGCAGACCGCCGACGAACGCATTCTTCCGGGCGGCACCGCCTACCTGACCGATCTCGGCATGACCGGGCCGCGCGGCAGCGTGATCGGCATGAAGGCCGAGGTGGTGCTGCGCCGTTCCCTGACGCAGATGCCCCTGAAGCTGGAGGTGGACGAAGGCCCGGCCGACATCTGCGGCGCCCTGCTGACGGTGGACCGCGCCAGCGGCAAGGCTACCGCCATCGAACGGGTGCATGAGCGCTCCGAGCTGTAGTCGGCGCCGGCGCGCGCCGCGCGGCGCGCGCCATACCCTCCTCGACCGCCTGTGCGAGCTGTACCCTGAGCATGGCCGCAAGCATTGGTACGCCGCGGTGGCCTGCGGCGAGGTGCTGGTGGACGGCGAGCGGGTGCGGGATCCGCAGCGTCCGATTGCGCCGGCGGCAGCCGTCGGCCCGGTTGCGGAGCCGCCGCTGGCCTCCCGCGCCGGCTACAAGCTGCGCCACGCCCTGACCCGGTTCGGGGCGGAGGTGGCGGGCAAGGTGATGCTCGACGCCGGAGCCGCCGCCGGAGGCTTCACCGACTGTCTGCTGCGCCATGGGGCGCGTCACGTGCATTGCGTCGACGTGGCGCACGGAGCGTTGGCCTATCGGCTGCGCCGGGATCGGCGTACCAGCGTCCACGAACGCACCAACGTGATGCACCTCGCCGGCGGCAGCCTGCAGCCGCCGCCCGACGGTGCGGTGTGCGATCTTTCGTTCCGTTCGCTGCGCGGGGCCGCGGCGCGCCTGCTGGGACTGACCCGCGAGAACTGGCTGATCGCCTTGATCAAGCCCCAGTTCGAGTTGGCGCCGCAGGCGGAGCAGGGAGGCCGGGCGCGGTTCGACGGCCGGGTAGTCGGGGCGGACGCCATCGCCGCCGCGGTGGCGGCATTGCTGCGCGACCTGGCGGCCGAAGGGGTCGCGGTGCGGCGCTGCGCTCCGGCGCCGGTGCGCGGCCGGCGCGGCAACCGCGAGGTGCTGGCGTTACTGGCCGGCGGGGGCGCCGCGCCGGGCGCGGCGTGGCCGGCCGCGGTCGCGGCGCTGCGCCGGGAACTGCGGCAGGTTGCCGACTACGGCGCCGGCGGGCCGGCAGCGACGGCGGCGCGGCTGAGCGGGTCTCCGATGTAGGCCCCCTCGGGGCCGAGGAAGTCGACGCGGCGCCCGTCGATGAGGATCTGCACCAGCTCCACGCCGGGGAATTCGGTGGCCGAGAACACGAGCTGCTGGAGTTGCGCGGCGCTGCCCTCGCGGCCGAGAGGATTGAAGCGGAAGCTCTCGCTGACGTCGACGTAGGCGATCCGTTCGTCCACGTAGACCCGATGCAAGGTCACGGCCGGAGGGATCATCGTGATCAGGCCCTGGTCCAGTTCGCTCGGGTCGGGGCCGGCAAAGAGAGTCCTCAAGGTTTCGGTCAGGGGCGACGAGGAAGCGTCGATGATGCGGGTCACGCCGGTGATCTTGATTGCGCCGGCGTCATTCACCGCGGCGAAGAACAGCCGCCGCTGCCTGGCGTCGGGCGCGCGCCGCGCGGGCGCGTCCGGCGCTGCCGGCGCGCTTGGCGGCGCCGGGTCGGCCGCGGGCCGCGGCGGGGCCGCTACCTGCGGCGCGGGGGCGCGCCGGGTGGTGGCCGGCGCCCCGGTAGCGCTCACTGCCGGAGGCGCCGGAGGCGCCGGCGCCTCCGGCGTCTGCGGGGCGCGTCCCACCGCGTGGTCGACGCTGCGCTGCAGGATCGCCGGCAACTCGGTGCGGTCGATCACCGCGTGCATGCCGGCGCGGTTGAAGAGGAACACCACCAGGATGAACAGGATCAGGGTGGTCCAGATCATGACGCCGAGCGGCGCCTTCCGTTGGGAAGCGGTGCGACGGGCAGGGCCGCGGGCGTTCTTGCGGGTCTTCTTGCGCGCCATTCCGACATCTTCATAGATCGGCATTGCGGCATCCGGCGTTGAACGAGCGCCACGCCGTTGACCTGCCGGCGGCGTGTGTGATGGGCTGCAGGCAGCACTATGTCAGCTACCCAGCCGCGCCCGCTGGTGGTCATCCTGGGCCGCCCGAACGTGGGAAAATCGACCCTCTTCAACCGCTTGCTGGCGCGCCGTCGAGCCATTACCGCCGCTGCCCCGGGGGTGACCCGCGACGTGGTGGAGGAGCATGCGGCGCTCGGCGGGATTGCGGCGCGGCTGGTAGACACCGGCGGTATCGCAGCCGCGCCCGACCGCCTCGGGCGCACGGTGGGGGAGCGCGCCGCGGAGGCTGCGCAGAGCGCGGCCGCGGTGCTGCTGGTGGTGGATGCCGGCGGCCTGACGCCCGAGGATGAGCAGCTTGCGGAGCGGTTGCGGGCGCTGAGCGACCGGGTGATCCTGGTAGTGAACAAGGTGGACCACGCCGCGCGGGACCCCGCGGTGTGGGATTGCTACCGGCTGGGCTACCAGCCGGTAGTCGGCGTGTCGGCCGCGCACGGGCGCAACATGGCCAATCTTCACGCGGCGCTGGCGGACCTCCTGCGCCGGTATCGGGGCGAGCCGGCGCCGCCCGCGGCTTCCCCGGCGCTGCGCCTGGCGCTTGCCGGCAAGCCCAACACGGGCAAGTCCACGCTGCTCAATCGACTGCTCGGCGAGGAGCGGGCCCTGGTCGACGCCGCGCCCGGCACCACCCGCGATCCGCTGGCCGGGCGCATCACCCATGCCGGCGCCGCGCTCGAAGTGATCGACACCGCGGGGATGCGGCGCCGTTCCAAGGTAGCCAGCGACGTGGAGTACTATGCGGTAAACCGCACGGCCGCGCTGCTGGGGCAGGTGGACGTCGCCGTGCTGCTGGTGGATGCGAGCACCGGTCTGGCGGAGCAGGACAAGCGCATCGCCGCAGTTGCGATCCGCCGCGGCGTGGCGGTGCTGGTGGCGCTGGGCAAGTGGGACTTGCTGGCCGAGCAGCCGAACCTCCTGCAGGCGATGATCGATCGGATCCGGTTCCAGTTTCCGGTCATGCGCTTTGCCCCGGTGCTGCCGGTGTCGGGCCGCACCGGGTACGGCGTGCAACCGCTGCTCACCAAAGTGGTGGCGCTGCAGCGCCAGCTCCGGCGCACCGTGCCCACGGCGAAGCTCAACCAGGCGCTGGCGCGCTGGGCTCAGGAGTACGTGCCGACGGTGCGCGGGCGCGAGGTCCGCGTGCGCTACGCAACCCAGACCGGCAGCAATCCGGTACGCTTCGTGTGCTTTCTCAACCAGATACGGGGGGTAGGCGCAAGCTATCGTCGATTTCTGGAGAACCGCATTCGCAGCGAGTTCGGTTTCCCCGAGGTGCCGCTGAGCGTGGAACTGCGCCCCAGTTCCGGGCGGGCGCGGTGAGCGGTCCCGTTGCCGCGCTGCGCGCCACCCTCGAGCAGCACGGCCAGGGCCATCTGTTCGCCGGCTGGGAGCAGCGTTCGCCGGCCCGGCGGCAGCGTCTGATCGAGTCGCTGGCCGAGCTGGACGTGGCGCGCGTGCGGCGCCTGCAGGAGCTGCTGCGGCAGGGAACGGGCGCTGCCGCGACCGGCCGCGCCGCGCCCGCGGAGCTGGAGCCGGCCCCGGTGCAGGTTCCGTCCGCGGCGGCCGCGCGGCGCCTGGCCGCGCGCGGCCGGGAGCAGCTCGCGCGCGGTTCCTGCGCCTTGCTTACCGTTGCCGGCGGCCAGGGCACGCGCCTCGGATTCGACGCCCCCAAGGGATTGTTCCCGGTCACCCCGATTCGCCGCGCAACGCTGTTCCAGGTGTTCGCGGAGCAGCTGCTGGCGGCGCGCGCGGCCAGCGGCGCCGCCATTCCCTGGTTCATCATGACCAGTCCGCTCAATCACGCCGCCACCGCGCGGTACTTCGCGGAGCAGCGTTACTTTGGACTGCCGGAAGCTGAGGTGCGGCTGTTCCCGCAGGGGGCCAATCCGGTGCTCTCCGCCGCCGGCGACCTGCTGCTCGCTCCCGCCGGCGGGCTGCTGCTGAGCCCGGACGGCGCCGGCGGCGTGCTCGCCGCATTGCAGCGCGCCGGGTTGATCGATGAGGCGCGCCGCCGCGGCGTCGCCCATCTGTTCTACTTCCAGGTGGACAACCCGCTGGTGACGGCGCCCGACGCCGCCTTCCTCGGCGCCCACCTGGAGGCCGGTTCCCGGTTTTCCACCAAGGTGGTAGCCAAGCTCCACGCCGGCGAGCGAGTGGGCGTGGCGGCGTTGGCGGGGGGGCGGCCGAGCATCGTGGAGTACTCGGACATCGATCCGGCGCTGGCCGCCCAACGCACCCCGCAGGGCGAGCTGCGATTCCGTTACGGGTCGATCGCCATTCACCTCATCGACGTGGAGTTCGCCGCGGCCCAGGCCGCCGCCCTGCCGATTCATCTGGCGCGCAAGAAGCAGCCGGTCCTGCTCCCGCAGGCCGCGCCCGGCGCGGCCGCGGCGGAGCTTGAGGTGGTCAAGTTCGAGCAGTTCGTATTCGACGTCATACCGCGCGCCGAACGCGCCCTGTTCTATGCCGTCGAACGGGCCGAGGAGTTCGCGCCGCTGAAGAACCGCCGCGGCGCCGATTCGATCGCCACCTGCAGGGCCGGGCAGATTGCGCGCGCCCGCCGCTGGCTGCAGCGCTGCGGCGTGGAAGTCGCCGAGCGCGCCCGCGACGGGACGCCGCTGGCGGTGGAGATCACTGCGCGGTACGCCCCCGACGTAACGACCCTGCAGCAATGCCTCCCGGCTGCCGTTACTAGGATCGACGACCACACCCTGCTGGACCGCTGAGCCACGCCCCCGACGGGAGCGGCTCAGGCGGGCGCCCGTCAGGGGTGGATTACTGGGGAGGGCAAGTCTGCGTTCGCGTGCCGCGCTCCGCGTTACCGCGCCCGCAGCGACTACTATCGTGCAGTCATCACCCGCCGGTTCCGCCGTCCGCCGAGTCAGCCCGCGCGGCGCAGACCGTACTGTCTTCCGCTGGCTGACCGCCATCTTTGCCGCCGTTGCCTTGCAGGCCGGCGCCGCCAGCGCCGAGCGCGACCTGTTCAATGAGGCCGAGCAGCGGTTCCGCGGCGGCAATTACGCGTTTGCCCTGGAGGCGTACCAGGACTTCCTCGAGCGCTACCCGCTCTCGGAACTGAACGCCGACGCTACCTACCGGGTCGGCGTGACGCAGACGCAGCTCGGCCGCTATCACGACGCGCTCGCCACCTTCGAGGAGGTGCAGGTGCGCCACCGCGGCACCCGCTACCTGCCGTTCGTGAACTTCTGGGCCGGGGTTTCGCTGTACGAACTGGAACAGTTCGATCGTGCGTCGGCCAGCCTGGGGGCGTTCGTCGCCGAGTCAGATGACCCCGACCTGGTTCCCCGGGCGCTGCTCTATCTTGCCCTGGCGGACGTCGCGATCGGCGATCTGAACGGCGCGGCGGAGGCTCTGGAACGGCTGCAGGAACCGGCGGGGGCTGCCGGTTCGAGCGAGTTCGGCACCGTGCTGCTCGGCTACGTGTACGCGGTGCAGGGGCGCCACGACGAGCTGCTGCGGCTGATCGAGCAGCGCCCGCCGGAAGCGATCGACCTGCGCTGGCGGTTCCAGTACCTGGCCTACCGCGCGGAGGCGTATTGGCAGCAGGAACGGTACCCCGAGGCGGAAGCCGACTACCTCGCCATCGTGGAGGCCGAGGAAGTGGATGACGGCATCGCTGCCGTCGCCCTGCGCAGGTTGTTCATCGTCGCCGAGCGGCGCGGCGACTTCGATCAGATGGACTCGGCGACGCTGCGCGCCGAGTGGCGCTTTCGCGAGTCGCCGCAGCAACTCGCCAACTTCTGGCTGCGCCTCGGCATCGAGAACCACCGGCGCGGCAGTCATGAGCTGGCGCGCTTCTTCCTGAAGCGCGCCGCCGAGCTGGGCGTCAACAGCGAGGTGGGCGATGCCGCGGTCCTGTATCTGGCCGAGACCTACTTGAGCGAATCTGACGCGGACAGCCTGCAGGAAGCGGCGCAGGTGCTGGCTGCGAACCAGGAGCGCGGCGGCGACCGCTGGCCGGTGGTGCTGCGTCTCGGCGACGTGCTGCTGCGCCAGGAAGATTATGCCGGGGCCGCGCAGCAGTACGAGAGCTTCGTCACCACCGCGGCCGCCGACCCCGACAGCGACCCCGCGGAAGTGGCGCACGCGCGCTACCTGCTGGCCTACGCCCAGTACCGGCAGGGGAGCTACCACCAGGCGCTGCGGCAGGTGCGTGCGATCACCGCGCAGTCTGACGGCGGCCCGCGCATGGGCGATCTGCGGCGGCTGGAAACGGTGCTGCTGTGGCGCACCGGCGACACCGCGGAGGCGGAGCGCAGCGCCCGCGATTACGTGGATCGGTTCCCCGATGACATTCCGGCGCGGGTGGACCACATGCGCCTGTTGTACCGTCTGGAGCAGTGGCAGGATCTGCTGGCCGCGGCCGGCGCGCTCGCCGAGCGCGTGCCGGCGCTGCGCTCGCGCGCGCCGCGCGCCTTCGTACTGACCTCCTATCTCAGGGGGTTGGCCTACGTGGCGCGCGGCGAGCACGCCGCGGCCGCCGACGCCCTGGCCGCGGTGACGCGCGACGTGGCGGAACGCCAGGGGCTCGGCAACATCGTGCCCTACGCGCAGTACTACCGCGCCGCGGCGCACTTTCGCCAAGGGGCGTACGCGGTGGCCGGCGACCTGCTGGAAGAACTGGACCGGCAGTATCCGGGCCATGACCTGCAATACCACACCGCGTTCCTCGCCGGTCAGGCGGCCTTCAGTACCGCCAACTACGTGGCCGCGGCGGTGGCGTTTACCCGCGCGGCCGGCGATGACCAACCGCGCGCCGCGCGGGCCGGGCTGTTCGCCGGCCGCAGCCGGGCCAATGCCGGCGACCTGGGCGGCGCGGAGCGGCAGTACCGCGAGGTGGCGGCGCGCTTTCCCGACTCCGAGGCGGCGGCCGACGCGACCTTCGAGCTGGCCGGGGTGCTGGCATTGGATGGACGCCTGCAGGCCGCCGAACGCGCTTACGGCGACGTGGCGTCCCAGTATCCGGCCAGTCCGCTGGCGGAGGACGCCGCGTTCCGCCGGGCGGAGCTGTTGTTGGAGCAGGATTCGGCGGCCGCGGCGCGAGATGCGTTCGCCCGCTACCGCAACGACCATCCGGATGGCCGCTTCCGCGACGGCGCGCTGTACTGGGGCGGGGTGGCGAGCAGCCGCGCCGGCGAGCCGCTGCGCGCCATCCTGTTGTGGGAGCTGCTGATCGACGAGTTTCCCGACAGCACGTTCCGCCCCAACGCGCTGCTGCAGGCCGCGGAAGGCTACGCGGCTCAGGATGACCATCAGCCGGCCATCGCCTACCTCGGCGAGCTGGCCGGGCGGTACGGCGATGAGCCGGTGGGCCGACTCGGCGAGGCGCGGCTGCGGGAACTGCGGCTGGTGGCGTCCGGCGCGTCCGAGGAGGAAGCGTCGCTGATGGCGGCTATCGGCGCCGGCGGCGTGGATACCCGCAGCGGCCGGGAAGCGATGTTGGAACTGGCCAGAATCTACGTGTCCGACGTGGATCAGCCGAAGGCGTTGGCGCTGGCGATGTTGATCGACGTGGCCGAGCACGAAGCCGACCCCGAGACCGCGGCGCAGGCTGAGTTTCTGGCCGGCGAGTATCACCGCCGCATCGGCGATCCGGTGTCGGCCACCGATCACTATCTGGAAGCGGCGCTGCTGGCCGACGGCAATCGCGAGTTGATGGCCCGGTCGATGGTGCGCGCCGCCGAGGTGCTGCTGGTGATCGGGCGGCGCGCCGAAGCCGCCGGTCTGGTGGAGCGCCTGGAAGATTCGTTTCCCGGCAGCGACTGGGCGCGGCAGGCGGCAGACCTGCTGCGGGAGGATAGCTGAGCATGACGCGGCGACGATGGCACCGCGCCGGCAGCCGGGTAGTCGGCGGCAGTCTGGCGTGGATCATGTTGCTCGCCGCCCCGGCGAGCCGGGTGGCAAGCCAGCAGGACGTGAGCCAGGTGGAGGACGAGGACATCGTCCTGCCGACGGTGGTCCTGGAGTTGGACGAGCCGACCTCGGGCGGCCTGGAGGTGGCGCTGCCGGTCGACATCCAGGTAGGGACGCCGGAGCTCTGGCCGCCGCTGCCGGAGGCGAGCGAGCTGGACATCGACCTGCGCACCGCGGTGGCCGCGCCGGCCATGGAGTTCGCGCGCGGCGGCGGCGAGGGGCTGGCGGACACGCTGGCGGCGGAGACCTACGTCAGAATCGGTACCACCATCGGCGACACCACCACCGGCGCGCTGAATCAATTGGACAGCGGCCTGTCGGTACTCGGGACCGGAGCGGACAGCGACTTCTCGCTGGCGTTCACCCACAGTCTGCGGGATGGGGTGCGCAATCACCGGCGTCCCGGCGAGGGCGCCAACGCCCAGCGCTACGCCGTTTCAGGTTCGGTGGCGCTCGGCGGCCAGTTCGAAGCCGAGGCCAGCATGGTCAACTCCGAACAGGGATTCGGGGCGCTGTGCAAGAAAGGCGAATACGAAAGCACCGACGTCTGCGGCATGGACGGGTATCAGCCGAAGGAGATCGCCGAGTCGGAGCGCCGCAACTCGGCCGAGTCGCAGGCGGTGGCGGTTGCGGCCAGCTATCGCATTCCGCTCGGCGACCGGTTGCAACTCACCCCCGCGGTGGACGCGCAGGCCGCGTCGACCACCTTGACCGGGCGCGACGCCGAGACCCACTCCGAGCTGTCGGCGGCGCCGGAGCTGGTGCTCGACTGGGACCTGGAGCCGGTCGACTTGCAGATCAGAGGCCGCTATCTGGTGCGGCGCTACGAGGAGTTGGGACGCGCCCAAGAGGAGGCCACCACCCGGCACCGGGGGCAGGCGGACGTTACCGGCAGCGTCGACCTGGGCGGTCAGATGGGGTTGGAACTGTCGCTCGGTTGGTCCTACAGCACCGATGAGAACGCGCAAGAGAAGTTCGGCGGCAACCGCTTCGTGCCGCAGGCTGCGGTCAGCGGGACTCCGGCCTCCTGGTTCACCTTCCGGCTGGCGGGCGGCTTGGAGGTGCGCGAGCTCGGAGTGGCGTCGATCACCGAACGCTACCGCTACGTGGAACCGGACCGGGTTCTCGACGACGAAGGCTGGTTCGCGTTCGGCCGCGCCCAGTTCGGACTGGGCGAGCTGGTCGGGCTGAGCGAGTTGGCGGTGGTGGCCACCACCCGGCTGGCCACCCACTCGTTCGCCCTGACGCCGGCCGCGAAGTCGAACACGCGGAACCTGTACGACCTGCAGCAAGACGAGGTTAAGCTGAGCGTGGTGCCGGGCCTGGGTCTGAGCCTGGGATTCGGCGAAGTCCTGGAGATCCGCGCCAACGTCAGCGGCGAATTGATGGAAGACGCCCCCCAATTTGCGCCCAATTTGCGCTCGGAATTGGAGGTGGAGGCGTATACCGCGGACGGCGGGCTGGGGGTGCGGCTCAACGCCGCCCTGGACAGCGTGCCGGCCCTCGGTGGGCTGCAGGTGCCGGAGGTGGATATCGAGGGCCTCTGGCGGCAGGGTCCGGCGACGATAACCCTGGGCCTGACCGACATCATCGAGATCGCAAATTCGCCGCGCAAGGATTGGGCGCCCTATCTGCGGCCCGGATTCGGCGCTGCGGTATCGGTGCAGTTGGCGTTGTAGAGCGCGCGCCAAGCAACCGAGCATAAGAAGGTGGAGACGACCGCTATGGAGTTCATTTCGCTGGAGTTCATCCAGCTACAGCTGATCCAGAAGGGCGGCGTGGTGATGATGTTGATCGTCCTGCTGTCAATCATCGCCGCCGTAATCGTGATCGAACGCCTGCTCTACTTCCGCAGCCGGCGCGCCGACGAGCAGAAGCTGCTGCAGCGCCTCACGGCGACGCTCCGCAAGGGGCACTACGAGGAGGCGCTCGCGATCTGCGAAGATCATCCCTCGGCCCTCGCGTCGATGATGCAGGTGGGGGTCAACCATCGCCACGCCTCCACGAGCGAGCTGCGGGAGGTGATCCTGGATGCCGCCAACATGGAGATCCCCAAAGAGGAGCGGTTTCTCTCGGCGCTCGGCACCATCGCCCACATCGCGCCGCTGCTGGGTCTGCTCGGCACCGTCACCGGTAACATCCAGGCCTTCGGGGTACTGGGAGACATGGGATCGGTTGCCGACGCCTCGCTGCTGTCGCGCGGCATCTCCGAGGCGCTGCTGACCACCGCGGCCGGCATCATCGTCTCGATGCCGGCGATCATCTTCTACAACTTCCTGGTCAGCAAGGTGAGTCACCGCATGATCCGCCTGGAGCATCGCGTCAGCGAGCTGGTGGCGATGCTGGTGGCGGCCGAGCAGGCTGCCGAGGCGGCGCCGGGCGCGGCCGAGAGCGGGCAACCCGCCGCCGCGCCGGCGGCGGCCGCCCGGGCGGCGGGCGCGGAAGCCGACGCGCAGCAACCCGCCCCGGCGCCCGCGCGGCCGGAGCCGGCGGGCGCGCAACCGGGCCCCGCGGCGCCCCATCCGGCGCCCCAACCCGCGGCGCCGCAGCCGGGCGTGACGATTCCGCAACCGCAACCGCAACCGGGCTACGCGCTGCCGCAGCCGGGCTACGCGGCCCCGCAACCGGGAGTGGCGGCTCCGCCTCCGGGTATGGCGCCGCAACCGGGCGTCGTACCGCAGCCGGGCTACGCGATCCCGAACCCCGGAGTGGCGCTGGCCCAATCCGCGGCCGCGGCGCCGCAGCCCGGGGTGGCGGCCCAACCCGGAATGCCGGCGGCCCATCCGGGTATTGCCGCGGCCCCGAACGGCGCCGCGGCGCCCCGCCAGCCGGCGGCGGTCAGGTGAAGGCGCGCCGCGGCCTGAAGCCGCAGACCAGCGTCAACCTGGTGCCGATGATCGACGTGGTGTTCCAGCTCGTCATCTTCTTCATGGTTTCCACCACCTTCAAGGTGGTGCCCGGCATCGAGCTGGATCTGCCCGCTTCGAAGACCGCCGAGCCGGTCGCCTTGACGCCGCTGGTGCTCTCCATCGGCGACCGCGACGAGATCTACGTGAATGAACGCCAGGTGACCATCGGCAACCTGGACGCCGCCGTGCGCGAAAATATCGGCGGCGAACCGCCGGATGAGCATCCGGTGGTAATCGAGGGCGATGCTTCGGTGCCCTACGACCTGATGATAGACGTACTTGACGTGCTGCGGGTACTCGGCTTCCAGAACATGAGCCTGCGCACCCGGGATCGGAACGCGCCGCTTCCCGGGAGGTCATGAGCACCGCCGCGGTCGAATGGCGCGACGCGCGCCTGAACGCGCGGCTCAAGGTTGCCCTGCTGGCGGCCCTGATCCTGCACGTCGTGGTGCTCATCGCGGTGCAGCTTCGCGCCGCGCTGGAAGCGGAGCAGCCGCGCGGCCCGATCACGATCCAGTTGCAGCCGATCGCGCCGCCGGAGCCGGAGCCGATTGCGCCGCCGGAGCCGATCGCGCCGCCGGAGCCCGCGCCCAAGAGCGCCCCGGAGCCGCGCGAGGAGACTCCGGCGCCCACGCCGACGCCCGCGCCGGCCGCCGAGGCGCCGGCGCCGACTCCCGAACCGCCGGTCGCGCAACCGCGGTCGCAGCCGCTGCCGACGCCGCCGGCGCCGGCGGAGACGCCCACCGCCCCGCTGCCGGCGGCGCCCCAGCCGGCCGCGGCGCCGCAGCCGGCCCCGGCGCCGGTGGTGGCCAACCGGCCGCCGCCGCCGCCCGCGGTATCGCGCGCCGAAGCCGCGGCCGCGGCGCAGCAACTCGCCCGCGCGGCGCTGCAGACGTTGGCGCCGACTCCCGACGCCGGTGACGAGCCTACCAACTTCGGCGCCCCGGTAGCGGCCCTGGCCGACGCGCCGCCGGCGCCGGTCGTATCGGAGACCCAACGCCCGTCGGTGGGAACCCCCTCCGCGACCTACGACCAGGCATCCAATGCGCAGCGGGTGGCCGGTATCGACAAGAATCTTGCCGCGGGCAGCCCGCCGGCGGGGGGGAGCGCCCCGGCCGACGGAGTGCTGGCGGCCGGTACGGCGCGGGGCAGCGCCGTCGGCGGCGGCCCCTCGGGAGTGCTGTGGGACGGCGACGGCGCAGGCTGCGGCGAACCGGTGGTTGATCCGCCGCCGGCTACCGGAGGGATCGACGGCGGCGGCATGACCTACCACATCGAGGTGCAGTTCCGGCTGGACGGTACCGGCCTGGTGCTCAGTCCGCGGATCACCACCGGCAGCGGCAACAGCCAGCTCGACAACGCGGTGCTCAGCGCCGCGCGCGGCATGCGATTCGACTGCTCCTCCGAAGCGCGCGGGCGCCGAATCTACCAAGTCAAACCGGGCGGCAGATAGGAGTTCTTCGCGGCCCGGCGCGGGCGGAGCGCCGGGCCGCCCTTTTGGGGAGCCCGGCGCGCGGCCCGCGCCGGCTGCTCAATCGGCGCCGGCTCATGGTACGGTCCTGGTGAACCACCTCATGGCAGCTTTCCGTAGCCCTCCGTTGCGCGCCGTGGTCTTCGACGTCGACGGCACGCTGTATCCCATCCGCCAGATCGTGCGCCGCTCCTGGCCGCTGGTGTGCCGCCACGCGCGTCTGTTCCGCGCCTTCGGCCGCGCCCGGCGCGCGTTGCGCGGCGAGCGGCCCGGCGCCCGGCTGCGCCAGCGGCAGGCGGAGCTGGTGGCCGGCTTCCTCGGCATCGACGCCGAGTCGGCGGCCGAGGCGGTGGAGCGGGTGGTGTACCGGCAGTGGCCGCGCACCTTCCGGCGGCTGCGGCCCTATGCGCAGGTGGCCGCCACGCTGGCCCGGCTGCGGGCGGACGGCCTGCGGCTGGGAGTGGTCTCCGATTCCCCGTTCATCCGCCAGAAGTTGTCGGCGTTGGGTCTGGCCGCGGGCTGGCGCGGGGTGGTCAGCGCCGACGAGGCGGGAGCGTTGAAGCCCAATCCGGAACCGTTCCTGCTGGTGTTGCGCCGGCTGCAGGTGGCACCGGAGGAAGTGCTGTTCGTGGGCAACAGCTACGCGCTCGACGTGGTCGGCGCGCACCGCGTCGGCATGCGCGCCGCGCACCTGACGCGCCGTCCGGTGGCCTCGGGGGTGGCCGCGGTATCGTTTCCCAACTACCGCTCCTTCCCGGAGATTGCGCCGCCTGCCGGAGTACGCGCGGCCGGAAGCCGGCGCCAGGTTTGACAGTCCCCGCTGCCGGCGGCTAACATGGCGGCGCTGCGTGCCACGAGTCCCGGGCGCGGCATTGGGGAGGGGGACGCACCAATGTTCTCAGTCGGCAACCTCATCACCCTGCTGGTGGTGGTGGCCATACTGTTCGCCTACCGCTACTTCGATGCAAGGCGCGGCGCGCTGGACAAGGTGAAGCGCTACGCCGACCGCGTGGCCAAGGGCGTCGCGCAGTCGGTCGATCAGAAGGCGGCGGAGGTCCGGGACCTGGCGATCGAGTTGCAGGTCAACCTCAAGACCGGAGCGGAGTTGCTGAAGCGGGTGCGCGCCATCGCGGGCGGATTGACCGACCGGGTCGGCGAAGTGGAGCGCCTCGGGGAGCGGCTGCGGGCCCACGACGCGACCGTCACCGAGCTGGCGCGCGGGACCAGGGCGGCGCAGGAGGAGTTGCGTCAGGTAGCGGCGGAGTGCGCGGCGATTCCCGCTCTCAAGGAGCGCCTCGGCGGGGTTCGCGGGGAGACCGCCGGTCTGGAACTGCGGGTCCGCGGCGCGGCCGCGGCGGTGACGGAGCTCGATCAGCGCATCGCCGGGTTGCTGGCCCAGCGGGAGGAGCTGCACGGGGTGCGGCGGGATCTGGCGCAGGCGCGCGAACTGGGCAACGAGGTGCTGCTGAAGGCGGGCCAGTTGCAGGCGCAGCACCGGCAAGTCGAAACCCTGCACGGCGCGGTTCACGCGCTGGAGCAGGACGTGGAGCGGCTGCATCCCGGAGTCGGCGAAGCGCGCGCCACGCTGGCGCGGCTGCAGGACCAGATTCAGAGCCTGGCGGCCGGTTCGGACCGCGCCGCCGAGGCGCTCGCGGCCCTGGGCCGGATCGATGCGGCGATGGCCGAGGCGGAACAGCGCGCGGCCCGGTTGCAAGTGGCCCGAGAGTGGCTCGCGCGCACCGAGACCCGGCTCGCCGAGGTGGGCGCCGGCGCGCAGGAACAGGTGCGCCTGCTGGAGGCGCTGCTCCGCGAGGAGCGCTCCTCCGCCGCGGCCGAGAACGGTTCCGCGGCGCTCGGCAAGCGCGAAACGGTGCTCAAGTTGGCCGCTCAGGGCTGGTCGGTGCCCGAGATCGCCCGCGCGGCCCGGCTCAGCCGCGGCGAGGTGGAGCTTACCCTGGAGGTCGGCGCCAGCTCGGCCCGGAGCCTGCCCGAATACCAGCCGGCCGCCGCGCGAGCCGGCGGAGCGCCGCCGCCGGCGGCGCCGGTAGAGTAGCCCGCCCCCGAGGAACCGCACCGTGCAACTGCTGCCTGACAATCTCGCCGTCAACCTGGCGGTCATCGTCGTGGCCTTCGGCGTGCTCGCCTACTGCGCCGACTTTCTGGTCGATGGCGCGGTCGGCATCGCTCAGCGGCTGCGCGTTCCGAAGATCGTCATCGGCATCGTGCTGGTGGGATTCGCCACCACCTCGCCGGAGCTTACCGTGTCCCTCCTGGCGGCGCTGCGCGGGCACCCGGAGCTGGCGCTGGGCAACGCCATCGGGTCGGTCATCGTCGACGACGCGGTAGCGCTGGGGCTGGGCATCCTGGTGGCGCCGGTGGCCATTGCGGTCGATTCCAAGGTGCTCAAGACCACCGGCCTGTTCCTCGCCGCGGTGGCGGTGGTCAGTTTCGCGCTGGCGGCGAACGGCACCGTCTCGCGGCTGGAAGGGGCCGCGCTGCTGGCCATTCACGTGGCCTATCTGACCGCGGTGCTGGTGGTCGAGGGCCGGCGGCGGCGGGCGCGGGCGCAGGATGCGGATGCGGATGCCGGCGGCGAGGACGCCGGCGGCGAAGCGGAGGAGCAGGGCAAGCCGGGCGGGCTCGGAGCGCAGTTGCTGCGCCTGCTCGGCGGGGTTGCCGGTATCGTGGTGGCCAGCGAGCTGCTGGTGGAGTCGGCCACCTTCGTAGCCCGCGTCGTGGGCGCCTCCGAGGCGATAATCGGGCTGACCATCATCGCCGTCGGCACCTCGCTGCCGGAGATCGCGACCAACATCTCCGCCGGTCGCCGGGGGCACGGCGATCTGGCCCTGGGCAATATCCTCGGCGCCGACATCCTCAACCTGCTGTGGATCATCGGCGCGTCGGCGCTGGCCAACCCGATCCGGGTAGATCGCTCGGTGGTGTTCTACTCGTTCCCCTGGATGCTGGTGATCGTCGGCACCATGTTGCTGCTGTGCCGCATCGGCTACCGGCTGCCGCGCTGGAAGGGCGTGGTCCTGGTCGGCCTCTACCTGATCTATCTGGTCATGACGATCGTGGTCTTCTACCTGAACGGCGCCTGACTCCCGCCTGCCGCCGCGCCGCCGCCCCGGCGGCGGCGGCGCGGCGGGAACTCCTTGACCGCGATGAAAGGCGGTTATTACCTTACCGTTGCGCTTCAGCCGTCGGTCAGGGCGGCGAGTGATGGGGCCGCCCCGGCCTCACCTCGGTAGCGCGCTACGCAGTATGACGAAGAAACGTTTCGGCAACGGTGGTTCGCGGGGTGGCCGCTCCGGCCGGGGAAGACGGCGCGCCGAGACCGAGCACCCCGCCGCACCGGCCAGCGGCGCTGCCGCAGCGGCGGAGCGCGCGGCTCAGCCGGAGGAGGCGGCCGGCGCGGATGCGGCCGACGGCAGCGGCGCCGGGAGCGACCCGCGCGGCCCGGACGGCGGAGCGCCGGTCAGCGAAGCGCCCGGCGGCGAAGCGGCGGGCGCCGCCGGCGCCAGGGACACGGCGCCTGACGCGGCCGCCGAGAGCGCCGCGGACGCGGCGCCGTGCGAAGTCGCGCAGGCCGAACAGTTGGACCAGCTTCGCGGCCAGATTGCAACGCTGCAGGACGAGTTGTTGCGCAAGCAGGCCGACTTCGAGAACTTCCGCAAGCGCATCAATCGGGACAAGGAAGAGGCCATCAAGTTCGCCAACAAAGGTCTCCTGCTCGATCTCACCGCGGTGCTCGACGACTTCGAACGGGCCAGCTCGGCAGCCGCTCAGAGCGAGGACTTCGCTACCTTGCGCAGCGGCATCGAGTTGATCGAGAAGCAGCTCTTGAGCACCTTGCAGCGCAAGTGGGGGCTTACCCGGTTCGAATCGGCGGGCCAGCCGTTCGATCCGGAGCGCCACGAAGCGCTGACCTCCGCGCCGTCAGCCGACCACACCGAGACCACGGTGATCGAGGATTACCAGAAGGGTTACACGCTGCACGGGCGCGTCATCCGCGCGGCGCGGGTACGCGTCGTAACGCCGCTGGAGCGAGCTGCCGGCGATCGCGAGTCCGCCGCGAAAGGAGTATAGCAGGCATGGGTAAGATCATCGGCATCGATCTCGGTACCACCAACTCTTGCGTTGCCGTCATGGAGGGCAGTGAGCCGGTAGTGGTTCAGAACACGGAGGGGCAGCGCACCACTCCTTCGGTCGTCGCATTTGCGGACAAGGGCCGGCTCGTCGGGCAGCCGGCGAAGAATCAGATGGTGACCAACCCGGAAAACACCATCTATTCGATCAAGCGCTTCATGGGCCGGCGCTTTGCGGAGGTACCGGAGGAGATCAAGATGGTCCCCTACCAGGTCCTCGGCTCCGGCAACGACGTGCGCGTCGTGGCCCACGGCAAGAAGTACTCCCCGCCGGAGATTTCGGCCGCGGTGCTGCAGAAGATGAAGGAAACTGCGGAACGTTACCTGGGCGAAACGGTCACCGAAGCGGTCATCACGGTGCCTGCCTACTTCAACGATTCCCAGCGTCAGGCCACCAAGGACGCCGGCCGCATCGCCGGCCTGGAGGTAAAGCGCATCGTCAACGAGCCTACCGCGGCGGCGCTGGCCTACGGCCTGAACAAGGAGGGCAAGGAGGAGCGCATCGCCGTCTATGACCTGGGCGGCGGCACCTTCGACATCTCCATCCTGGAGCTCGGCGACGGGGTGTTCGAGGTGAAGTCCACCAACGGCGACACCCACCTCGGCGGCGACAACTTCGATCAGCGCATCATCGACTGGCTGATCGACAAGTTCAGGAGCGAATACGGCATCGACCTGAGCCAGGACCGGATGGCGCTGCAGCGTCTGAAGGAGGCCGCGGAGAAGGCCAAGATCGAGCTCTCCGGCACCCAGTCCACCGAGATCAACCTGCCGTTCATCACCGCCGACCAGTCCGGCCCGAAGCACCTGCAGTATACCTTGGCCCGCTCCACGTTCGAGCAGATGATCGGCGACCTGATCGAGGCCACGGCGCAGCCGTGCCGGCAGGCGATCAAGGACTCCGGGGTGGACGCCGCGGCAATCGATCAGGTGATTCTGGTGGGTGGTTCCACGCGCATTCCGGCGGTGCAGAAGCTGGTGCAGCAGGTGTTCGGCAAGGAGCCTAATCGCGGCGTCAATCCGGACGAGGTGGTGGCTATCGGAGCCGCGATTCAGGGCGGCATCCTCGGCGGGGAAGTGAAGGACGTGCTGCTCCTCGACGTCACTCCGCTGTCACTTGGCATCGAGACCCTGGGAGGCGTCGCCACCAAGCTGATCGAGCGCAACACTACCATTCCTACCCGCAAGAGCCAGATCTTTTCCACCGCGGCGGACAATCAGACCGCGGTTTCGATCCACGTACTGCAGGGCGAACGCGAGATGGCGGTACAGAATCGCACGCTCGGTCACTTCGACCTGGTGGGGATTCCGCCGGCGCCGCGCGGCGTTCCGCAGATCGAAGTGGCGTTCGACATCGACGCGAATGGCATCGTCCACGTGTCGGCCAAGGATCTGGGAACCGGCAAGGAACAGAAGATCCGCATCGAGTCGTCCTCCGGATTGTCGGAGGACGAGATCGACAAGATGGTGAAGGACGCCGAACTCCACGCCGACGAAGACAAGCAGGCAAGGGTACGGGCGGAAGCGCGCAACGAAGCGGATACGCTGGTTTACAGCACCGAGAAGTCGCTGGCCGAACACGGTGACAAGTTGACCGCCGAGGAGCGCAGCGCGGTGGAGTCGGCGCTGGCGGACGTGAAGAGCTGTCTGGAGGCGAACGAGGGCGACAAGCTGGACGCCGAGGAGCTCAAGACCAAGACCGAGGCGCTGCGCCAGGCGGCTTACAAGTTGGCCGAAGAGATGTACAAACAGGCGCAGGCCAACGCCGCGGAGAGCGGCGCCGAGACCGACGGGAAATCGGAGCCCGCCGGCGCCGCCAACGGCAGCGGCAACGGAGCGCGGCGCGCGAACGGGGCGGCCGCGGCCCGAGCCTCGGGAGCAGGGGCGGAAAAGGTGGAAGATGTCGACTACGAGGTAGTGGACGACGACGACAAGAAGTAACCGGGACTCACCTGATTAGGATCGCGAGCGGTTGGCCAAGCGGGATTATTACGACGTACTGGGGGTCGACAAGAGCGCGGCCCTCGATGACATAAAGAAGGCGTACCGCAAGCTCGCGATTCGCTATCACCCCGACAAGAATCCCGGCGACCAGGCGGCCGAGGAGAAGTTCAAGGAGGCCACCGAAGCCTACGACGTACTCTCCGATACCCGCAAGCGAGAGGCCTACGATCAGTTCGGCTTCGCCGGCGTCGACGGCATGCGCGGCGGCGGAACGCAGGACTTCTCGCACGTGTTCCGCGACTTCGAGGACATCTTCGGCGACTTCGGGGGCATCTTCGACTCGCTGTTCGGCGGTGGCCGGCGGCGCGCTCCCGGGGCGCGCGCCGGTGTCGTACGCGGCGACGATCTACGCTACGACTTGAAGGTGCCGTTCGCCGACGCGGTGTTCGGCAGCGACGTGGAGATCGCCTTCACCCGCCGCGAGGCATGCGATCCGTGCCGCGGCACCGGCGTGGCCGGCGGGGCGGGCCGCGCCATCTGTCCGAGCTGCGGCGGCAGCGGTCAAGTGCGGCGCAGCTCGGGGTTCTTCTCGATTGCGTCCACCTGCCCCCAATGCGAGGGCGCCGGGGACGTCGTCGAGCATCCGTGCCAGCATTGCCGCGGCAGCGGCCGGCAACGCCGCAACCGGCGCATCAAGATCACCATTCCGCAGGGCATCGAGCCGGGAAAGCGCATCCAGATTCCGGGCGAAGGCGACGGCGCGAGCGGCAACCGGCCGCCCGGCGACCTGTACGTCTACATCCACATCCAGCCGCATGAACTGTTCGAGCGGCACGGCAACGACCTGTACTGCGTAATCCGGGTGGGGGTCGTGCAGGCCGCGCTGGGTGCGGACATCGTGGTCCCGACCCTGGACCAGCGGCGGGTCAAGGTCAGGATTCCGGCCGGCACCCAGAACGGCAAGATGCTGCGGTTGCGCAACGAGGGCGTCCCGTACCGGGGCGAGCGTCACCGGCGCGGCAATCTCTACATCCGCGTGCTGATCAAGATCCCGGAGAAGGTGCCGGCGCGCGCGCGCCATCTGCTGGAAGAGTTCTCCCGCATCGTGCCGGACGACGACACCCCGCAACCCGTACCCCTGGCCGAGCTAGAGTAGTCCAGATGCCCGGCGGCGCGGCGCTGGTGGTGGGCACGGCCGTGGCCGCCCTGCTCGGCGCCCAGATTGTGGTAGCCGCCCTGCGTACCCCGGCCGCGCCGCGGCGCGCCGAGGCGGTCTGGTTCATGCTGTTCCTTGGCGCGATGCTGGTGATGGCGCTGACCCCGGCCACCGGTCCGGCCGGTCTGGCGGCCACCGCGGTGTTGTTGTGGGTGGCGGGCGCCTACCTCACCGCGCGCGACGGCGAGCGCGTGCCGCGGCGCTGGCACGCGCTGGCGGGCGCGGCGACCGGCGTGGTCGTGGGGTGCCTGCTGGCCGGCTGGTGGGGCAGCGCCCGCTGGCTGTTGCCGATGGCAGCCACCGCGGCGCTCGCGGTCTACCCGTGGCGGCGCCTGTGCGGGCGGCGCCACCTGCGCAAGGGAGCCGCGGACTGGTATCTCTGCAGCACCGGCCTGCTGCCGGTCGCGGGGGCGCTGGGAGATCAGGTGGTACAGCTCCTGGGCGCCCCGGCGCCGTCGTTGGCGGTCGCCGGCGTCGGCGTGCTGACGCTGGGCTCCGGCTACTTTCTGACCGAGTTGAACTACCTGCGCGGGACGCCGGGCGGCGGTCTCGCCGGCCAGATGCGCCGCCTGCAGCGTCTGCGCCGCCGGCTGGAGCACGCTGAAGAGAGCCTGTTGCTGCAGAACCGCCTGGAGACCGTGGGTTACCTCACGGCCGGCGTCTCCCACGAGTTCAAGAATATCCTGGCTCACATCAAGACCACCGCGGAATGGGGTATGAAAGCCGCGATCCTGTCCGACGCGGCCCGCGCCCTGCGTCTCATTCGCCGTCACGTGGGCGCCGGGGTAGCCGGAGTCAACGAGATGCTCACTACCGTGCTGCGCGGCGGACCGGAGCAGCGCACCGAGGTACGGGTGCGCGAGGAACTGGGGCAGATGTTGGGAATGGTGACGGCCTCCTACCAGGCCGAGCAGGTGACCGTGGACCTGCAGGTGCCGCCGGCCTTCACGGTAGTCACCCGCAAGCGGGAACTGCTGCTGGCGCTGCTGAACCTCCTGCAGAACGGGGCGCAGATCACGGCCGAGCGCGTAGCCGGCGGCGGCTCGGTGACGGTGGCCGGCCGCGCCACCGCCGAGCAGCGCATCCTGGAGGTGACCGATGCCGCGGGCGGAGTAGAACCGGAAGCGGCCGCCCGCCTGTTCGACTGGGGATACACCACCGGTTCGGGCACCGGTCTCGGCCTGCACCTCGCGCGGCGCCTGGTGGAACGCAACGGCGGCACGCTGACCTATCACGCCCGGCCCGACGGAAGCTGCTTTCGCATCGTCTTGCCGCGGGAGCCGGCGTGACGCCCTCCGGCGCCCGCCGCGGCGCCGCGCCGCAGGAGTTGTTCGACGACCAGGGACGCAGCCGCGGCTACTATGCGGCGGACAACCGGCTCAACGACCTGACCGGCCGGGAGTGGCTGTACTGGACGCGATCGGTAGTCAACCGGCCCTATCCGGCGAACTGCCAGCATGCCCTGCGCCGCGCCCATGGCGGGCAGAAGCCGCCCGACTTGTGCGCCGACCTGATTTGCGTCTTCAGCAAGCGCGGGCAGCGCGTGCTCGATCCGTTCATGGGGGTCGGCGGCGTGCTGCTGGGGGCGGCGCTGGCGGAACGCCGCGCAGTCGGGGTGGAGATCAACCCGCGCTGGATCGAGATCTACCGCGAGGTGTGCCGCCGGGAGGGGCTGCCGGAGATGCCGGCCTGGGCCGGCGACGCCGGCAGCGTGCTGCCGCGGGTGGCGGGTCCCTTCGACCTGGTGTTCACCGACGTTCCCTACTGGAACATGGACGTGGCGCGGCGTTCCAAGGGCAGCTACAAGCGGGTGGAGGAGCGCGCGCGGCCGACCCCCGCGACCCGGTTGACCGAGTTCGGCAGCGCCTCCGGCTATCCCGACAAGGCGAGCTGGCTGGCCGCCATGGAGCGGGTGTTCCGCCTTGCCGCAGCCCGCCTCAAGAGCGGCGGCTACCTGCTTTCCTTCATCGGCGACATGTACACCGCCGGCGCCTACCATGCATTGTCGAACGACCTGGCGGCGATGCTCAGCGGCATCGAGCCGCTGGTGTGGCAGGCCAATCTGATCTGGTACGACGTGTCCAAGAAGCTGCACATCTACGGCTATCGCTATCGCTTCATTCCTTCGCTGGTGCACCAGAACATCCTGGTGTTTCGCAAGCAGGAGCCGGGCCCGGCGCCCGGCCGCGGGTGACCGCGGAAAGATGGTGCTGTACGGCGTGCATCCGGTGGCCGAGCTGCTGCGCCGGCTGGCGGCGGAGGGCGGCGCCGCGCCGCGCCTGGAGCTGCTGCTGGCGCGCGACAACGCCGCCCTGCGCCAACTCCGGCGCCAGGCCGAGGCGCTGGCCATCCCGGTACGGGCCGTCTCGCCCGCGGAGCTGAGCGCGCGTTGCGGAAGCCGCGCCCACCGCGGGGCGGCGCTGGTGAGCGCCGGCCGCATACCGCCGGAGGGGCCGCGCTCGGAGCCGCCGCCGGCGCGGCGCCGCGCCGGCGGCGCCCCGGCAGGCGAACTCCGCGCGCAACTGGCGGAGCTGAGGCGGCGGCCCACCGCCCTGGTGGTAGTGGCGGACGGCGTCAGCGACCCGGTGAATCTGGGCGCCATCACCCGCTGCGCGGACCAGTTCGCGGCTGATCTGCTGCTGATTCCGCGGCGCCGGGCGGCGCGCGTCAACGACACGGTCATGCGCGTGTCAGCCGGCGCCGCGGCGCACCTCACCACGGTCACGGTGGCCAACATCGCAGCCGCCCTGCAGCAGCTCAAGGCGATCGGCTGCTGGATCTACGGCGCCGACCTGCGCGGCGAGGCAGTCGATCAGGTACGGTTTCCGGCGCGCGTGGCGCTGGTGGTGGGGGCGGAAGGCGGCGGCCTGCACGGGCTGGTGCGCAGCCGCTGCGATCACCTGGTACGGATACCCACCGCCGGGCAGGTCGACTCCCTCAACGTCGGCGTTGCCGCCGGAATTGCGCTGTACGAGATCAGCCGCCAGCGGCGGCGCGCGGCCGCGGCCGGCGGGCGCGGTTGAGGTTGCGCAGGGTCCGCCGGTGCGCCGGCGGCGCAGCGTTCAGGTGGCGTCCAGGGCGAAGAAGTCCAAGCTGTTCTGGTACAGCACTTCGGCCAGATCTTCTACTTCCATGCTGCGCTGCTGGGCTATGAAGTGCGCCGTGTCCGCAATGTAGGCCGGGCGGTTGCGCTTGCCGCGGTGGGCGGAGGGGACCATGAACGGTGACTCGGTCTCGATCAGCATGCGCTCCAGGGGGATCTGCTTCATGGTGTCGTGCAGGTTGCGGGAGTTGCGGTAGGTGACGTTGCCGGCGAAGGAAATGAACAGGTTGAGTTCCAGCGCTCGGCGCGCGTAGTTGCTGTCCTCCGAGTAGCAGTGCAGCACCCCGCCGCGGGACGGCAGCTTGTCGCGCAGTATTTGCAGCGTATCGGCGCCGGCGTCGCGGTTGTGGATGACCACCGGCAGGCGCAGGCGCTCGGCCATTTCCAGTTGCCGGACGAACAACTCCACCTGCGAGTCGCGATCGCCGTACTTGCGGAAGTAGTCGAGCCCGATCTCGCCGATCGCCACCACCCGCTCGCGCCCGGCGCAATCCTCCACCAGCGCCTCCCAGTCGCCGCTGAGAGAACCCACCTCGGACGGGGCGATACCGACGCCGTAGTGGATGTGAGACAGACTCCGCAGGTTGTCGTGAGTAATCGAGAAGTCGCGTAAGTTGCTGGATATGCTCAAGATGCCGCGGACTCCGGCTTGTTTCGCTTCCTCGCAGATGATAAGCTGTTCAACCGGATCATCGTGGATCAGGCCGATATGTGCATGGGTGTCGAAGAATCGCATGTGGCTCAATCGGATGAGGAACGAACCAAGCGTACCCCCCTGGCGAAGCATCGTCAACGTGACGCGGTGAGCGGCCGCGCCGCGGCGGGGCGCTACAAGGCCGCCGAGGTATGCGCGGTGAACGCGGCGCGGCGGCGGGCGGCGGGCGCTGCGAGCCTGGTCATGCGCCCGTGGCGCGCGCTGCGCCGCTTCGGCTTCCAGCAGGTCACGGTGATGTTCATTCCGCATTCGGAGCGGCGGGTCGCCAGCCTGCAGCTTTCCATGTTCGGGCTGCTGTTCATGGGGGTGCTGCTGGCCGCGGTGCTGGCGGTGTTCGTCTCCCTGTCCACCGACTTCACGCGCACCCACGAGCGGTTTCTCGCCGCCAGCCGCTCACTGGCCGCCAGCGAGACTACGGTCGAAGGCATCGATGACGAGGTGAAGGAACTGCAGCGGGCGGCAACGGAGTTCCGCCGGTCGCTCGAGAGCGTGCTCAACGTGGTCGGCGCCGATGCCGCGCGCGGCGACCGGACCGGCGGCGCGGGCGCCGACTTGGCCGCGTTCGTAAGCGAGGCGCCGGTGATCCCCGGCGAGGTGCGCAGCCTCACCGAGCTGCGCAGCCTGCGGCGCTACCTGGAGGGCGCCGGCGGTCCCCTGCGCGAGATCGAGAGCGCGCTGCTGGCGCAGCGGGAGTTGCTGGTGGACATTCCCAGCCGGTGGCCGGTGCAGGACGGCAAGGGCTACATCACCGCCGACTTCGGCCCCGGCATCCACCCGTTTACCGGGCGCTGGTACATCCACAAGGGGGTAGACATCGCCTGGATGCGCGGCACCGAGGTGGTCGCGACCGCCAACGGCAAGGTGCAGCGCGTGGCATACGAACCCTACAACCTCGGCCACTTCGTGGTCATCAAGCACAAGTATGGGTTCGTCACGGTATATGGCCACTTGAACCAGAAGCCGCTGGTTGCGCCGGGCCAGCAGGTGGGACGGGGCACCGTGGTGGGCTACCTGGGGAGCACCGGGTTTTCGACCGGCCCGCATCTGCACTACGAGGTGCGCATCGCCGAGCAGGTGGTGAACCCGCGCCAGTTCCTGTCGATCGTCGCCAGTTCGCGCGGCGCCGCGGCGGCGCGTTAGGTCAGGAGGTCAGGTCAGGCGCGCCGGCCGCGGAGGCTGGCGGGCTCACGGCCGCCCGGCGCCAGGCCGCCACCTGGACCGCAATTGCCTGCCGGGCCTGCGCCAGCGCCTCCGCCGCGGCGCGCCGGTCCGGCGCCGGCGGGTGGACCTGCAGCACCTTGATCCGGTAGTGGACCCGGGCGAGGTTGCGCAAGGCGCGCAGGCGCGAGATGCCGGTGCCGCCATCCAGCGCCGCCACCACGATCGGCAGCCGCGCCTGCTCGGCGAGGAGCCGCAGGCCGGCGCGATGGAACCGCCCCAGGCGGCCGTCGCGGGAGCGCGTCCCCTCGGGAAACAACGCCAGGCTGCAGGGAGGAAACCGGGAGTCGGAGCGCGGCCGCCGGTCGAGCCGGGCCAGCCTGAGCAGGGCGCGCCGCGTACGCTGCTGCGCGCCGCGGCGGTCGATGAGCGCGTGACAGCCGTAGCGCAGGCACTTGGAGAGCGTCGGAATGCCGCGCTGCAGCGAGCGCTTGGCCACGAACTTCAGCGGATGGCGGGGGAACGCGGCCACCAGCATGAGGATGTCGGCCAGGCTCTGATGGTTGGTCACGAGAATGAAACGCCGCGGCAGGGCCGCGGCGTTGGTGTGGAATGAGTATTGCAGGCCGCTCAGGCGCTGCACCGTGGCCAGCATGCGGCGCGCCTGATTCGCCATGAAGCGCTCCACCCGCTGGCGGCGCTGCGGCATCCAGCGCAACACCAGGGCGAGGCGCAATTCGTTGAACAGGAAGATGACGGCAACGTAGACCAGCGCCGCGGCGGCGCCCCCGGGCGGCGACCGCCGGGCGGGCTCCGCCATCAGCCGGCGGACCGGGCGGCGCGGCCGAACAGACCGGCCATCTGCGCGGCGCCGATCACCCGGACGCCGCGGCGCCGCAGGCGGCCGGCCTGCGCCAACCATTGCGGCAGCACGTAACCCCAATCGGCGAGATAGGCGGCGATGCGCGAGTCGCCGTTGTCGAGCAGGTGATCGAGCTGGTCCTCGACGAACAGGGCGCGCCCGCCGGGGAGCGCATCGAGCTGCGCGGCGATCAGGTCCAGCTTGCGGGCGTCGGCGCCGGCCGGGTTGCTGGCGGCGTGGAACACGGCCGCGGCGGGCAGCGGGATGGCGTGGGCGCGCAGGATCTCGCGCACCAGCTCCGCCGCCTTGGTGGAGATGATGCGCACGTTGGCGAGGTCGTACCCGGTCAGCAGCGCGCGCATGTGGGGATAGATGCGGTTGAGAGCCAACCAGCCGCCGCGGTCGCGCTGCAGGAAGCGGGCGCGGGTCGCGGCCATGGCGCGCTTCCAGGCGGCGATGCGCGCGGCGCCGAGGGCGCTGCGGCAGGCATCGAACTCCTCCTGCGTGGCCGGGCCGCGGTACTCCGGCTGCGCCTCCTCGCGCGCCAGGAGGTGCTGAATGACCACGTAGTCCTCGCCGGAGCGGATCAGGGGGCGCAGTTCGCGGAATCGGCGCCGGGCGCGCAGCGTGATCTGCGGCGGACCGCGGTCCGCGGCGGCCAGCTCGCGCCACGTGAGCCAGCTACTGGCAAAGCATTCCCGCTCCGAATCGCACACCACGCCGTCGAAGTCCAGGAACAGGAGGCAGCGTCCGGCCGCGGCGCCGGCCTCAGCCGCCGGCCAGATGCAGCGTCTCGCCGGCATGATCCACGTACAGGACCCCCTCGGCTTCGCGTCCGCGGTAGTCCTGCGGGTCGATGGCGGCGGGGTCGAGGTAGCCGAGATTGACGCGCTCGCAGACCTCCGCGCTCAGCCCGGTGGCGAGGGTGACGTTGATGCGCGGCCGCTCCACGCCGTCCCGATAGCTGCCCTCGCCCTTTACCAGCGCGGAGTGGGCCAGCACCCCGCGCGGAACGTGGCTGAACTGCTGCATGCGGGTCCGGTAGTAGTCGGCGACGTGATACCCCACCTGTTCCAGGTAGCGGCCCCAGGTGCGCGACAGCTCGCGGATGTGCGGGCCGTACACGATCAGGGTGCCGCCGTCGGCCACCACCGGCTCCAGCTTGTACATCACCTTGCCGCCGACCCACATCTCGTCGTACATCGCCGGCGCGTGTCCGAACACGGTGTGGAAGGGCCGCGGCTTGCGCACCACGTGCACCCGCGCCGAATGCGCCGCCGCCGCGGGCCAGGCCGCCTCCGGGGCGCCGACGTACAGACCCTCCAGGCCGCCGCCGGAGGTCACTACCATGGCGATCAGGTGGCGCGGCACGTCCACCATCCCGGCGGCGCGTTCCACTACGGCGCGGGCCGGCGTGTCGCGCCGGCCGATGGTCTTGCGGCAGGTGATCACCGCCGACAGCCAGTGGAAGAAGTCGAGGAACTCCCCGCCCGAGATGCCGGGGAACAGGTACTTGTGGCCGCCGGAGAAGCCCACGATCTCGTGCGGAAACACCGGTCCCACGATCACGATCAGGTCGTATTCGAAGATCGCGCGGTTGATGGTGACGTCGATCGCCTCCGCGAACAGGCCGCCGGTAAGGCCGGCGATTTCGCGCTCTTCGAAGCGCCCGATCCGGACCAGCGAGTCGGCCCGGTCCCAGCGGTGGTTCATGAACCGGGAGTCGGGAAAGTCGCGCTCCCTGGCGGCGGCGGACACGCCGTACAGGTCGAGAATGCCCTGCTCGCTCATCACCGGGTGCGTTCCCAGGGCGACCATGTAGTCCAGCCGCGCCGCGCGCGATCCGATCACCTCCCGCACCGCGCGCACCAGGAGCGGCAGCGGCGCGCTGCGGGTGGCGTCGGGCGTCAGCGCGAGCACGCGCCGGTTCTCCACCAAGTGCGCGGGCGTGCCGGCCTCGAGGCGCGCGCACACCGCGGGAAAGTCCCACGTTGCGCCGGTGCCGCGCGGCTTTGCCGCGGCGAGCTGCGCCATCGCTCCTCCCGCCTCGCTCAGCCGGTCCGGGCGCCGGCCGGCGCGGTCCACGGCGGCTCTTCCGGCAGCAGCCGCTCGAACTCCCGCACCCGCTCGGCCTGGTACGCGCCGGCGTAGGCGCCGGCGAAGAACCGCTCCAACGCCTCGTCCTGCAGCCGCTGCCACGACTCCTCTTCCGCGCCCGGCGCGATGGGAAAGAACAGCGCCGCCACCGCCTGCGCCGCGCGCCGGTCGCCGGGCGCGTCGCCCACCATCAGGAGGTGGCCGGGGGGGTACTTGGCGGCGGCCGCCAGCTTCAGGTGTTCGCTCTTGCTGCCCAGCTCCTGCCCGGCTATTGCGCGCACGTAGCGGTCGAGGCGGTGTTCCTCCCACTCCCGCTGCAGCGCGTCGCCCGGCGTCGCCGATACCACCACCACGTCCGCCCGTTCCTGCAGCCGCCGGAGGACCTGTTCGACCCCAGGGAACGGCGGCACCCCCTGCACCATGCGCGCAATGGCGGAGTTCACGGCATTGGACCAGTCGAGCACCCGGCGCAGCTCGGCGTCGTTGCTCTCCCGCACCGCCACCACCAGCTCCGGGTTGGCCAGACTGGAGGCGCGCTCGGTCCACGCCCGCAGGCGGGCCAGGCGCGGCACCTCCACCGCGGCGCGCCGCACCTCGCGGCGTTCCGCCAGCAGCTCCATCACCTTGAGCAGCGCCGGGAACCGGTTCGCGCCGCGCCACTGGGAGTACAGGTTGACGAACTCGGCGGCTTCGCGCACGTACTTCGAGATCGGCTGCAGCGCGAAGTGGCGCACGATCTCGGGGATGAAGCACTCCTTGTGCTTCAGCTCCATGCTGGGGAAGGCGCAGCCGTCGGAATCGATGCCCACGAAGAAGGAATGGTTCGGCTGCAGGTCACGCAGCGCTCTGTCATCGGTGCCGTTACTCATGGTCCGCTCGCAGAGTAGCTCATACGTTGTGGATCAGGTAGCCGCCGTCGATCGGAATGGTGACGCCGGTGATGAAGCCGGCCGCCTGCGCGCTGGCCAGGAACAGGGCGGCGCCGGTCATCTCGCCGGCGGCGGCGAAGCGCCCGAACGGGGTGTGGTCGATGATCTGCCGCCCGCGCTCGGTGAGCTCGCCGGTGGCGTCGTCCTCGATCAGCAGGCGGCGGTTCTGGTTGGCGACGATGAAGCCGGGCGCAATGGCGTTGACGCGGATGCCGTGCGGAGCGTACTCCTTGGCGCAGGCCATGGTCAGGTTGACCACGCCGGCCTTGGCCGCGCCATAGGCCCATACCCCCGACAGCGGCACGTACGAGGCCATGGAAGCGACGTTGATGATGCAGCCGCCGCCGCCGCGCGCGATCCAGAACGCCGCGGTGCGCTTGGTAGGCACCACCAGGCCGGCGACCAGATTGAGGCGCAGCACCTCCTCGAACAGGGCCACGTCCAGGTCGTTGAACGGCCCCTTGCCGCGGTTGCCGCCGACCCCGTTGACCAGCACCGTGGGCGCGCCGAGCGCCGCCGCGGTGGCCTCCAGGGCCGCGTCCACCGCGGCTTCGTCGCCGGCGTCGGCCTGCACCCCGCACAGCCGCTGCCGCCGTTCGGGCACCGCGCCAAGCTGCTCCAGGGCCGCGTCCACCGTCTCCTGCCGGCGGCTCCAGACCGCCACCTTGGCGCCGGCCGCGAGAAACGCCTCCGCCAGGGCCAGGGCGATGGTGCCGCCGCCGCCGGCCAGCGCCACCACCTGGCCGCGCAGCCCGAAGGTGCGCTCGACGTAGCTCACGGCGCGACTCACTTCAGTTGGCGCGCGGGGGCCTGCGCGCCGGCCAGCCAGTCGGTGTGGAACACCCCCGGGCGGTCCACCCGGCGGTAGGTATGAGCGCCGAAGTAGTCGCGCTGCGCCTGGATCAGGTTGGCCGGCAGGGTCGCCGAGCGGTAGCTGTCGTAGTAGCTCAACGCCGAGGCGAAGGCCGGCACCGGGATGCCGATGGTGGCCGCGGTGGCCACCACCTCGCGCCACTCCCGCTGGCCGTCGTGGACGATCGCCGCGAAGTAGGGGTCCAGCAGCAGGTTGGCCAGCGCCGGGTCACGGTCGTAGGCGTCCTTGATCTTGCCGAGAAACTTGGCGCGGATGATGCATCCGCCGCGCCAGATCATGGCGATGGCGCCGTAATCGAGCGCCCAGCCGTGCTCCTGCGCCGCGGCCCGCATCAGTCCGAAGCCTTGGGCGTAGGAGCAGATCTTCGAGGCGTAGAGCGCTTTGCGCAGCGCTTCCAGGAACTGCTTGGGGTCGCCGGAGAAGGCGGCCGCGGGACCGCGCAACTGCGCCGCGGCCGCGGTCCGCTCCTGCTTGAGGGCGGAGACGAAGCGCGCGAACACCGCCTCGGCGATGGTCGGCGCCGGCACCCCCAGGTCCAGAGCGGACTGACTGGTCCACTTGCCGGTGCCCTTCTGGCCCGCCTGGTCGAGAATCACCTCCACCAGCGGCGCCCCGCTCTCGGGGTCGATCTTGGTGAGGATGTCGGCGGTGATCTCGATCAGGTAGGAGTCGAGCTCGCCGCGGTTCCACTCGGCGAAGGTTGCCTGCATTTCGCCGTGGCTCATGCCGAGCGCGAGCTTCATGCAGGCGTACGCTTCGCTGATGAGCTGCATGTCGCCGTACTCGATGCCGTTGTGGATCATCTTCACGTAGTGGCCGGCGCCGTCGGCGCCGATATAGGCGCAGCAGGGCTCCTCTTCCACCTTGGCGGCGATGGCGCTGAGGATCGGCGCCACGGCCGCGTAGGCGCCGCGGTCGCCGCCGGGCATGATGCTCGGCCCGCGCAGCGCGCCCTCTTCCCCGCCGGACACGCCGGTGCCGATATAGCGCAACTGCGCCGCGGCGGCGCGCTGCGCGCGGCGGATGGTGTCGACGAAGTAGGAGTTGCCGCCGTCGATCAGAATGTCGCCCGGCTCCAGGTGCGGCTCCAGGTCGGCGATGACCTGGTCCACCGCGCTGCCGGCCTGCACCATCAGCAGGATCTTGCGGGGCCGGACGAGGGACGCCGCCAGCTCCGCCAGCGAAGCCGCCGGCAGCAGCCGCCGTTCGGCGCCGGCGCCCCGGACGAATTCGTCGAGGGTGCTCCGGGTACGATTGTAGACGGCCACGGTATAACCGCGGCTTTCGATGTTGAGGGCCAGATTCTGACCCATCACCGCCATGCCGATGACGCCGATGTCTGCCTGCGAGGGTGTGCTCATGTTTTTCAAAGGATGGGCGGCGGGCGCGCGCGCCGGGCCGGACCCGCCGCCATTCTGGCCTGATCGCGCCGCGCGCGCAACCCAACGTGCGCCGCCGGGCGGCGGACGCGCTGCGCGACTCCATCGACGCCGGCGCGTGGCGCTTTCGTGGGGAGACGGAGTTGCGCCCGATCGTGCCGATGGTGTTCTATCTGGGAAGCGGACGCTGGCGCTACGCGACCGAGTTCTCGGAGTTGTTCCCGCGTGAGGTGCGCGGGTGGCGGTGGCTGCCGAGCTTCGAGCACGTGCTGATCGACCATTCGGAGACGGAGCCGGAAGGGGTGCGGGGCAAGTTGAAGGGGAGGCTGGCGCAGCTGATGATGCTGGCGGTATACCGGGCGGCGGTGGCGTGGCCGGCGCTGGAGCGAGCGTTGCCGCTGCTGGCGAAACTGGCGCGCCGCGGGGGTGGGGAGCAGAGCATGTTCGTGTGGTACGTGCTGGCGACGCAAAGGGAACCGTTGCGGGGGCGATTTGCCAAGGAACTGCAGCGGCAGATACCGGGACCGGAGGGAGACATCATGAATTACGTGGAGGAGATCAAGCAACAAGGCCGCCTGGAAGGCCGGCAGGAGGGGCGCCTGGAAGGCCGGCAGGAGGGTGAGCTTAAGGGCCGGCAGGAGGGCCGGCTGGAGACCATCGAAGAGTTCCTGCGGGCGGGAATCGGGTGGCCGGTGATCCTATCCGCCACCGGCATCGACGAGCACACCTACCGGACCCTCAAACGCGACTCCGCCAACGGCGCGGAGCAGGCCGCGCCCCGCTAGCTTCCTGCCATCCGGACGCGCGTAGTTGGCGGAGGACGTTGGCGCTGCCGAGCGACGTGCTGAGAGGCATACAACTGGTTTGTGACGACAATTCGAGCCTGGTCTGATGGGCGGCCACTGCATCGGCGTCGATCCGTACCAGGCAGGCCGGTTTCGAACCGCGGCGGCGTTGCGAGTTAGCGGGTTGTGATCTGGGCTAGTTCGGTGGCGAGTTTGTCGTACCAGGTTGCGCTTCGGAAGGACTCGCCGCGTTGCCGCGCTCCGGTACACAGCGCGCGGTAGAGCTGCGGGTCGCCGATCACGCGCCGTATCGCCTCCCGAACCGCGGCCGCACCTGCCGGATTTCGGCGCTGGCGCCATCTGGCGTCCGTCAGCTTACGCGGTGCTCGTCCAGCCATGCCTGAAACATCAGTATGTCCCATATGCAGGCGTCCCACCGGCGGATTCCAGCGAGGTGTTCCATCCACCGCATTCTGATCGGTTCCGGCTCAAAGTACCCTTCATCGCGCAGCCGGCTTTCGGCCAACAGCGATTCCGCCCACTCTCTGAGCGGTCCTCTCAGCCACGACTCCAGCGGAACTCCGAACCCCATCTTGGGCCGCTCGACGAGCCTCCTGGGTACATGCCGATCGAGCACCTGCCGCAATATCCACTTGCTCTCGGCCCCTCGAATCTTCATCGCCAACGGCAACCGCCAGGCGAACTCCACCACTCGATGATCGAGAAACGGCGCGCGCGTTTCCAGGCTCACCCCCATTGCCGCCCGATCCACCTTGACCAGAATGTCATCCGGCAGGTACGTCAACGCGTCGATCCCCATCAGCCGACTCTGGAGGTCAGGAGCGTCAGGCCATGCCCGATGATCCGACAGGCAGGTTCGAGGCTCTGACGTATGCCGTACGATGGAAGCAGGAGACTTCCAGTGCGACACCAACTGAACGTAGAGCTGCTCCGGCTCCCGAAAGTCCAGCAGATCAGACACCTTGCAAGCCCGGTCATAAGTCCGCCCCCTTCCCCAATGCGATGGAACCGCGGCAATGGCACCCCGGTATAATCGCCTCATCCAGTTCGGGACCGGACCCAGGATCCGCCAAAGGGTACGGGTTCTGAAGTATCGTGTATAGCCGCCGAACAGCTCGTCACCGCCGTCTCCCGACAGAGCGACGGTCACGTGCCGGCGGGTCATGGCGGAGACCAATGAAGTGGGAATCTGCGAAGGGTCCGAAAACGGTTCGTCGTACAGTACCGGCAATCCGGGAATGACATCCAACGCATCCTGCGGGGTAACGTACAACTCCGTATGTTCGGTTCCGAGATGCTCCGCGACTTCCTTGGCATGCGCTGCCTCGTCGTAGCGCGGATCGTCAAATCCGATGGCGAACGTCCGCACCGGTCGCGACGAGCAGGCCTGCATCAACGCTACGATCGTCGATGAATCGATGCCCCCCGAAAGAAACGCTCCCAAAGGGACATCAGCTACGACCTGAGACGCCACCGCCTGCCGCAACACCTCGTGCAGCGCCTCCACGGCCTCGCCGGCGTCGCCCTCGAACGGTCGCTCCCGTCCTTCTTCGACAATCTCCCGCAACGACCAGTAGCGTTCTTCTTCCGGCAATTCGCCTGCCGGTGAAGACCCGTTTCCGAACGCGAGCTTGACAAACGCGCCCGGCGCCAGTTTTCGAATGCCCCGATAGATGGACCAAGGACCCGGAATGTAGTTGTGCCGCAGGTACAACGCCAGCGCTTCCCGGTCGATCACCCCGGCAAATGAAGGATGACATGCCAGGGCCTTGAGCTCGGAGGCGAACATGAACACGCCATTCTGCCACCCGAAGTACAGCGGCTTCTCACCGAGCCGATCCCGCGCCAGGTAGAGCGCCCGTTCCTGCCGGTCCCACACTGCGAACGCGAACATGCCTGTCGCATACCGCAGCGCCGCCGCCAATCCGAAGTGCTCGATCGCCGCCAACAGAGACTCCGTATCGGATGCGCCCTGCCAGGCAACCATCGGACCGGATCGAGAATCCAACCGGTGTCTCAGCTCCTGGTGATTGTATATTTCCCCGTTGAACGAAATGACGTAGCGGCCCGAGTGGGAACACATCGGCTGGTGCCCGGCGGCAGACAGATCGATCACCGCCAGACGCCGATGGGCCAACGCGACGCCGGCGGTTCCGTCGAGCCATACGTCCGCGTCGTCCGGTCCGCGATGCGCCAGCACCTCCGCCATCTTCGACGCTATCGGCCTCGCCAGCGCTCCCGGAAAGCCGCCGCGCTGAACGAACCCTGCTACTCCGCACATTCTGGCAAATATGCTAACAGTCGAGTCGCGCAATCACGATATGAACACCGCAGCGGCAACGAGCCGACGCGCAGAGCGACGCTCATTGGACGCCGGCATTGCGTACAAAAACGAATTGATGATTCCCGGTACCCGCAGTGGGATTCACCGTTCGTGCGATGAAACCTCTCTCGTAAAAGAACTGAACTACTTCGTCCGACTTTGCATACTCATACGGATAGCCGCCGATCCAGTCCAGTATGTCGGTCACTACGTGCATTCCTCTCTTGCGCTGGTATGCGGCAAACAAGTTGGTCCGTTGCCGAATGGAAGAGATTGCTCTTCTCCCCATATAATACGGAACCAGTACCATGGACGTGGCCACTCTCGTAGCGACGTTGAAGTTGTAAAATCTCTTGATCTTTGCCCAGATTCTTGACCGCAATCCGCAATCGTTGTAGATTGCAAGGCACAAGTGTCCTCCACCTTTCGTCAACTTCGCTACATTGTCCATTGCGTTCCACATGGCGCCGGTGTGATGCAGAACTCCCCATGCGTATACGATGTCGTAAGTGTTCAATGACTTCAAAAACTCCTTGTCCAACACAGAACCCTGTAGAACGGCCCAGTTCGAATCGCCGGGGTAATACCGATCCCTAAGTTCCTTGGCGCATGAAACGGCGTCCGGATCGTAGTCGAATGAGGTCACTTCGCACCCGGCTGAACGCGCGCATAATGAAAGAGTCCACTGCCGCAGCCGACGTCAAGAAAGCGCGTGCCGGCACTGATGGCGCCATCAGCTTCGGAGATCATGGCAAGCAGTGATTGCTTGGCAATCTTGATGTCCGTATCGGACATGGTGGACAAGTACTTCTTCCAGTTTCTTCCGAATCCGAACCGTGACTTCATTCTCTGCAGGCTGAGGCAGCCCGGACGGCAGTTTAAGGGTAATCGTTTCGTTGATCTACCCCTTCTTGTCGCTCGTCGCTCGTTCTGCCAAAATGGGCGGCGTAACGGGGTGGGGATGCGGAGTATTACCGTTAACTTGTTATATTCAATAGAAGTACGCCAAAGCTTGGCAGATGCGCCGCGGCCCGCGGGCAGCCGGGAACTGGTCTGAAGCATGGCGAACGACGACTTGGCGCAGCCGCACGACAACCTGTTCCGCGCCGTGTTCGGCGAACCCGCCGAAGCGGTCGGCCTGCTGCGCGCGCATCTGCCGCCGGCCATCGCCAACGGCCTGCAGTGGTCCACCCTGGCCGCCGAGAACAGCTCCTTCATCGCCCCCGACCTGCGCGCCACCGAGTCCGATCTGCTGTACTCCGTCCGGCGCCGCGCCGGCGGCGCGCCGGCCTGGCTGTACGTACTGCTGGAGCATCAGTCGACGGTGCGGTCCCGTGACCGCTGGATGCGCCTGCGGCTGTTGCTGTACTGCTGCCGAATCTGGGAACGTGACCGGCGCCGCTATCCTGGGGAGACGGAGTTGCGCCCGATCGTGCCGATGGTGTTCTATCTGGGAAGCGGACGCTGGCGCTACGCGACCGAGTTCACGGAGTTGTTCCCACGTGAGGTGCGTGGGTGGCGGTGGCTGCCGAGCTTCGAGCACGTGCTGATCGACCATTCGGAGACGGAGCCGGAAGGGGTGCGGGGCAAGTTGAAGGGGCGGCTGGCGCAGCTGATGATGCTGGCGGTATACCGTGCGGCGGTGGCGTGGCCGGCGCTGGAGCGAGCGTTGCCGCTGCTGGCGGAACTGGCGCGCCGCGGGGGTGGGGAGCAGAGCATGTTCGTGTGGTACGTGCTGGCGACCCAAGAGGAACCGTTGCGTGGGCGATTTGCCAAGGAACTGCAGCGGCAGATACCGGGACCGGAGGGAGACATCATGAATTACGTCGAAGAAATCAAGCAACAAGGCCGGCAGGAGGGCCGGCAGGAGGGCCGGCAGGAAGGCCGACAGGAAGGCCGACAGGAAGGCCGGCAGGAGGGCCGGCAGGAGGGCCGGCAGGAGGGCCGGCTGGAAGGCCGGCAAGAAGGCCGGCAAGAAGGCCGGCAAGAAGGCCGGCTGGAGACCATCGAAGGGCTGCTGCGGGCGGGAATCGGGTGGCCGGTGATCCGGTCCGCCACCGGTATCGACGAGCAGACCTACCAAGCCCTCAAACGCGACTCGGCCAACGGCGCGGAGCGGGCCGCGCCCCGCTAACCGCCTGCCATCCGGGACGCGCGTAGTTGGCGGAGGACGTTGGCGCTGACGAGCGAGGTGCCGGGAGGCATGCAACTACAACTGGTTTTGTGACGACAATCGAATCACTTCGAAGCAGGGAGGCGCACGTCGGCGTAGTTGGGCTTGGCTACGTCGGCAGACCGCTGGCGGCGGCGTTGCATCGTCACTTCTCGGTCTACGGCTTCGACACGGACGAACGCCTCATCCGGGCGCTTCGAGCGGGAGCGGGCGGAACTCACGCGGACGAGACCCGCCCGCTGCGTGAGATGAGGAATTGTCTCACTTCCGACCCCGCGGTACTCAGACGGTGCTCCTTCATCGTCATAACCGTACCGACTCCGATTACCGCCGACCGAGTCCCCGATCTGGAGCCCTTGAGAGGCGCTGCCCGGACCATCGGACGGAATCTCAGGACCGGCTGCGTGGTGGTGGTGGAATCGACTGTCTATCCGGGCGTGACCGAGGAGGTGGTCGGCCCGGTCATTGCTCGCGAAAGCGGTCTCAAGGCCGGTACGGGGTTTCATCTTGGTTACTCGCCGGAGCGCATCAACCCCGGAGACGACACACACACGCTGGAGCAGTTGGTGAAGGTGATCGCAAGTAACGAGCGGCCGGTGTCAGAGCTCATGCGCGCCGTCTACGGAGCGGTTACCGATGCCGGGGTGTACCAGGCGGCGAGTATCCGGACGGCCGAACTTGCCAAGGTACTCGAGAATACTCAGCGCGATCTCAACATTGCATTGATGAACGAGCTGGCCATGATCTGTGATCGGCTGGCAGTCGACACCAGGGATGTCATCAGGACAGCGGCCACGAAATGGAACTTTGCCCGCTTCGAGCCGGGTCTGGTGGGCGGCCACTGCATCGGCGTCGATCCGTACTACCTTACCCACGTAGCCGAGCAGGCGGGGCATACGCCGCAGGTCATACTTGCCGGGAGGCAGGTCAACGATGCAATGGGACAATACGTGGCCGAACGTACCATTGCCTTGATTCGGTCAGCCCGCGGAAGCGTCGAGCGCGCGAACATTCTGGTATTGGGCTTTACCTTCAAGGAGAATGTTCCGGACGTGCGCAATACTCGGGTGGCCGACATCATCCACGCTCTGAGGGAGCATGGAGCGCAGTGTTCGATCTTCGACCCCAAGGTCGACCCTGATGAGATCGGCGGCAATTACGGGTTCCGGGTAGTGGACGACGTGACCCGAAAGGCGCCATATGATGCCGTAATAGTTGCGGTACGGCATGACGTGTTCAGGTCGATGTTTTCGCTGGACGCAATCAAGTCGATGTTGGTTCCCGATCATCCGGTTCTCATTGACGTGAAGGCATTCTACGACAAAGAGTCCGCGCATACCGCAGGGTTACTATATTGGCGACTATAATGTTGACGCCACGCCCCCGAGTTTGTGCTGCTGGTGGACCAGTCGGAGACGGGGGTGGAAGCGGTGCCGGGCGAAACGCTGGGGCGGGCAGCGCAGCTGGCGCTGATGGCGGCGGCGCGCCGCGAGGTGAGGGAGGCGCTGGCACGGGCGGTGCGGCTGATGGGAGAGTTGCACCGTGCGGGACAGGGCGAACGGTTCGGGCCGGTAGTGTTGTACGTGACCCGCACGCAGGATAACGAGACGTTGCGGGAGTTCTTCGCGGCGCTGCGGAGGGAAGTACCGGGACCAGGAGGGGATATGAGAACGTATGGGGAGCAGTTGATCCAGGAGGGCCGGCAGGAAGGCCTCCAGGAAGGCGTGCTGAAGGGCCGGCAGGAAGGCCGGCAGGAGGGCCAAGTGGCCACGATCGAGAGCTTTCTGCGCGCCGGCGTCGGGTGGTCGACTATCAAGCAGGCTACCGGCATCGACCAGGAGGCGTTCGAGTTGCTCCGCCGACAGACCCACCCGGCAGATCGGGAACTGACTTAGTTCAGCCGCACCGGTCGTTCAGCAACGGGCCGGTGGCCCTGCGGGGTAGCTCAAGCAACCAACGCCGCCGACGGCCAGCGTTGCCCGGAGGCACGCAGGTGCTTCGCCTGCACGGTATGGCGCCACGCCACCGAGTTTATGTTATGCTGCGCGGCGCCACGCATGACGCGCGACCTGCACCAGCCGCATGACCGCCTGTTTCGCAAGGTGTTCTCCGAGCCGGCCGAAGCGGCCGGCTTGTTGCGCGTCTACGTGCCGGGGTGGCTCGCCGAAACGCTGGACTGGTCCAGCTTGACGCTGGTGCCCGCCAGCTACGTGGACGACGAACTGCAGGCCAGCGAGTCCGACCTGCTGTTCGCGGTGGAGCAGCGTCCGGGCGGGGCGGAGTCGGGAGAGGAGCGGCGTTCGCTGCGGCTCTATCTGCTGTTCGAGCACCAATCGACGCCGGACCGGATGATGAGCTTCCGGCTGCTGAAGTACTGCTGCCGCATCTGGGATGATTTCTTGCGCTCTGACGAAGGGAAGGAGACGCCGGAGTTGCCGCCGATCGTGCCGCTGGTGTTCTATCAGGGCGAGTCGAGCTGGCGCCACGCGACCGAGTTCAGCGAGTTGTTTGCGGAATCGGTCAGGGGGTGGCCGTGGACGCCGAAGTTCAAGCACCTGTTGGTGGACCAGTCGGAGACGAGGGTGGAAGCGGTGCCGGGCGAAACGCTGGGCCGGGCAGCGCAGCTTGCGCTGATGGCGGCGGCGCGCCGCGAGGTGCGTGCGGCGCTGGCGCGGGAGGCGCTGGCGCGGACGGTGCGGCTGATGGGAGAGTTGCACCGTGCGGGACAGGGAGAACGGATCGGGCCGGTGGTGTTGTACGTGATCGGCACGCAGGATAATGAGACGTTGCGGGAGTTTGACGCGGCACTGCGGCGGGAAGTACCGGGACCAGGAGGGGATATGATGACGTATGGGGAGCAGCTGATCCAGGAGGGCCGGCAGGAAGGTCTCCAGGAAGGCCTCCAGGAAGGCCGGCAGCAAGGCGTGCTGAAGGGCCTCCGGGAGGGCGTGCTGAAGGGCCGGCAGGAAGGCCGAGTGGAAGGCCGGCAGGAGGGCCGAGTGGAAGGCCGGCAGGAGGGCCGAGTGGAGGGCCGGCACGAGGGTCGGCACGAGGGCCGGCAGGAAGGCCGGCAGGAAGGCCAGATAGCCACGATCGAGAGCTTTCTGCGCGCCGGCGTCGGGTGGGCGACTATCAAGCAGGCTACCGGCATCGACCAGGAGGCGTTCGAGTTGCTTCGCCGGCAGACCCACCCGGCAGATCGGGAACTGACTTAGTTCAGCCGCACCGGTCATTCAGCATGGGCCTGTAGGCTTCGCGGGGTAGCTCAAGCAACCAACGCCGCCGGCGGGCCAAGCGTTGCCCGGGAGGCACAGCAGGTGCTTCGCCTGCACGGTATGGCGCCACGCCCCCGAGTTTTATGCTATGCTGCGCGGCGCCACGCATGACGCGCGACCTGCACCAGCCGCATGACCGTCTGTTTCGCAAGGTGTTCTCCGAGCCGGCCGAAGCGGCCGGCTTGTTGCGCGTCTACGTGCCGGGGTGGCTCGCCGAAACGCTGGACTGGTCCAGCCTGACGCTGATGCCCGCCAGCTACGTGGACGACGAACTGCGGGCCAGCGAGTCCGACCTGCTGTTCGCGGTGGAGCAGCGTCCGGGGGCGGCGGAGCCGGGGGAGGAGCGGCGTTCGTTGCGGCTCTACCTGCTGTTTGAGCACCAATCGACGCCGGACCGGATGATGAGCTTCCGGCTGCTGAAGTACTGCTGCGGCATCTGGGATGATTTCTTGCGCTCTGACGAAGGGAAGGAGACGCCGGACTTGCCGCCGATCGTGCCGCTGGTGTTCTATCAAGGTGAGTCGAGCTGGCGCCATGCGACGGAGTTCAGCGAGTTGTTTGCGGAATCGGTCAGGCGGTGGCCGTGGACGCCGCAGTTCAAGCACCTGCTGGTGGACCAGTCGGAGACGGGGGTGGAAGCGGTGCCGGGCGAAACGCTGGGCCGGGCAGCGCAGCTGGCGCTGATGGCGGCGGCGCGCCGCGAGGTGAGGGAGGCGCTGGCACGGGCGGTGCGGCTGATGGGAGAGTTGCACCGTGCGGGACAGGGCGAACGGTTCGGGCCGGTAGTGTTGTACGTGACACGCAGGATAACGAGACGTTGCGGGAGTTCTTCGCGGCGCTGCGGAGGGAAGTACCGGGACCAGGAGGGGATATGAAAACGTATGGGGAGCAGCTGATCCAGGAGGGCCGGCAGGAAGGCCTGCAGGAAGGCCTGCTGAAGGGCCTCCACGAAGGCGTGCTGAAAGGCCGGCAGGAGGGCCGAGTGGAGGGCCGAGTGGAAGGCCGGCACGAGGGCCGGCAGGAAGGCCAGGTAGCCACGATCGAGAGCTTTCTGCGCGCCGGCGTCGGGTGGGCGACTATCAAGCAGGCTACCGGCATCGACCAGGAGGCGTTCGAGTTGCTTCGCCGGCAGACCCACCCGGCAGATCGGGAACTGACTTAGTTCCAGCCGCACCGATCGTCAGCACGGGCCTGTAGCCCGGCGGGGTAGCTCAAGCAACCCACGCCGCCGGCGGCCAGCGTTGCCCGGGAGGCACTGCCTGCACGGGGTTGGCGTCCGGCTTCGCGGCGCGGCGCGTGACCGCCGAGTGGATGGAGTTCTACAAGGAGAGGTATGCCCCACTCGGCGTTGGGTCGGCGGGCGCCTGCGGAGGCCTGCTGCAACGTGGCGGGTTACCGCCACTTGATTTGCAGAGGGAGGGATGGGTTGACAACCGGCGGATACCCCTTAACCTACCCCTTGTACCGTCTGACCGACCGGGACCACCTCAGACGACGTGACCCGAAAGGCGCCACATGGCGCCGTTGGACGTTTCCGCTGGACGCAAGCAAGTCGATTCCGGTTCCCGATCATCCGGTTCTCATCTGACGTGAAAGCACTCTACGACAAAGAGTTCGCGCGTGCCGCAGGGCTACGATATTGGCGACGGTAATGTTGAGCCGCATCGCCGGCGCTATCCGAGGATCACATATATCTTCTTCCGAACGGTCCGTCGGATCCAGGATTTCCGCGGCGGCGCTTGCCATTGGTGGGTTCACTGTTGGCGTCAAGGTGGTGGCCCTGGGCTCGACGTTACTCATTGCCTCCTTCTTTGGTACCGGAGACGATCTGGAGGCATTTCTCATTGCGTTCCTGTTGCCGTCGATGGGAATGTCCGTGATATGCGGCGCGTTCCGGTCAGCTTTGATACCAACATACGTCCAGGTGCGAGAGCAGTACGGAAGTCTCCGCGCTCAGTCTCTGTTCTCGAGAATCATGTTCGTTGCCAGTGGCATACTCCTGCTTTCCGTGGGATGCTTCGCAGTTCTGGTACCGTACCTGTTGCCGCTACTCGCATCCGGCTTCCCGCCAACCAAGTTGGCACTGGCAATACAACTTTCCTACTTATTGTTACCGGTGATCGTGGTCAAGGGTATCGCGACGATATATGGCGCGGCGCTCAACGCCGAGGAACGTTTCTCCCTGGTCGCTGCGGCGCCGGCGCTGATACCAGCCTCCACCATTCTATTCATGCTGTTGTGGCCGGTGCCTGCTACGAGGATCTACGGGCTTGCGGTCGCCACGATCGTCGGGATGGTCGGAGAACTCATTGCCGTGAGCTGGGCACTGAAGTTGCGCGGAATCGCCTTGCTTCCGCGGCGCGCCGCGAGTAGCGCCGCGAGTCGGCAGGTGATTTCTCAGTATTTTCCCATTCTGGCGGGCGCCCTGCTGATGAGCGGTACCGCGTTTGTGGACGAGGCGATGGCGGCCTCGCTGTCTGCGGGCAGTCTGGCGTCCCTCAGCTACGGCGGGCGATTCGTAAACGTAATCCTGCAGGTCCTGTCAGGCGCTATCGCAACGGCCGTACTTCCGTTCTTTTCCAAGCTCGTCGACGAGCGCAATTGGAGCGCGCTGCGATCGCTGCTCAGGGTGTACATTGCGCGCATACTTGTCGTAACGGCCGGAATTACGCTCTTGCTGGTCGTCTCTTCCGAGACGTTGATAGGCTTGGTACTGCAACGAGGCGTATTTGGACACGGAGACACCGTACTGGTCGGACGAATTCAGGCGGTGTACGCGTTGCAGATTCCCTTCTACGTCTGCGGGATAATGCTCGTTCGCGTGATCTCGTCGCTGAAGGCCAATCATGTCCTCGTGATCGGGTCGTTCGCCAACCTCGTCATCAACATCTGCTTGAATTACCTCTTCATGCAGATATGGGGCGTTACGGGAGTGGCGCTTTCGACGGTCTGCGTGTATCTGTTTTCGACCGCCTATATCATGATCATGGTATATCGAATTCTCCTCAGCGGGGGCGGCGCAGCGCGGCTATCCGATCGGCAGCGGAGTGGTGGAAGCGGCGTACAAGACGCTGGTCACCGAACGGCTGAAGCGTTCGGGGATGCGCTGGCGAGAGGCCGGGGGGCAAGCGATTCTGACGTTACGAGGCTGGGTGCAGAGCGGTCGTTTTGAGACAGCGTGGACGCTGCTTGCGGCCATGTATCGAGACGAGGTAAGACGCTGACGTACGACGTACGCCCGCTGCGTCAATGAGCCGATATGCAGGACGTGATCAATCGCTCCCACATCCCCATTACCTTGTCCTTTCCGAAGCGCTTGGCCACCTCTATCCCGTTGGCCGCAAGACGCTCGCGCTCCGCCTGGTCAGCCATCAACCGATCCATTGCTTCGGCCAGCTTGTTCACGTCGTCGGATGGAACGAGAATGCCATCGATACCATCCCTTACGATGTGACGAGGACCAGGACAGTCGAAGCTCAATACCGGGACTCCGCACGCCATCGCTTCGCACAGCACGTTAGGGAACCCTTCAAATCGAGAAGACATTACAAACAGTCCGGCCTCCCGCATCTCTGAGAACGGATCCGATGTCCACCCAGGAAGCGCAACTCGACCTTGCAGATCGAGCCGATCGCGCAGCAGTTCAAGCTCCTGTCGATCATTTCCCTCTCCCCAGATCTGCAAGGACCACCCAGGATGATTTGCGGCGACCATCGAGAACGCGGTGATCAACCGGTCAAACCCCTTCTGATGAACAAGCCGACCCATCGCCATTACGGTTTTGTTCCTGCCACCGGCACGCGCAAGACCAGCGTCGAATGGCACCGAGACCGGATTGGGTATTACCCGTCCTCGCCGCCGGATCGGGTCCGGGAAGTACCGGAGCGCGTCCGGCGTGAGCGCTACGACAAACGTAGCGTAACGATAACACCATCTTCGAAGTACGCTCCATGCCGCCCCAATTCGATGGCGTGAAGGATCGATGCGCTCGGATACGATCACCGGGATGCCGAGTCCCAAGGTCGCCAATATCGTCTTTACGTTCACCACGTCCAGGAACGACACTATGGCGTCCGGCGTACTGTCCCTGATCGCACGTCGTATGACAGGAAGACGTTTCAGGTTGTTACCGACGGCTTGGACTACCCCGCTGGACGGACGCTCAATATCCAAATGCCGATGATCTACCGCCGCGTGAAGGCCGTAGGCGGGAGCTTCGCGACCATCATCGTACGTCAGCAGCGTAACCCTCCATCCGCATGCGGCCCAATGGCTTGCCATGATCGACATCACGCGCTCCGCGCCGCCGCCTCTGAGCGAAGAAATAACTAGTGTGATCCGCACTACGATCACCTCCTCGTAGTCGTGAATCGACGGCAACTCCACGGCCCACTTCCGGCCCAGGCGCGCAGCCACAGGTTGAAACTCTTCGTCAGCTCCGGCTCGCCCTCTGCCGCCAGCCACTGCCCCAACTCCCGCACCCGCGTCGCCATCTCCCGGCGTGCCGGCTGCGCTCCACGCCCGCACCCAGGTTATCAGGTTCGGGCGCGGCAGACCATCCGCTGCCATCGCCACCAGATCAACCAGGTTGTAGCTCAGCGCAAGCTGCGCCGGCCGTCGTACTCCGGACTCGTTGGCACCAACTCGCCAACTACCGGCGCGCGCCCCACTTGGTGGCGGCGTTGTACCGCACGACGTGCAGGCATCGGGTCGGCGGTGTCGCCCTTGCGGCACGGGCGCCGGTGGTCGCGGTAGCGCCACTGGTAGAGCAGTTCAGGAACCGGAGCGGCATAGAGTGATCTACCGACGACGACCGATGCTCGATCAGCACCTGCGTGGTCTGCAAGCTGCGGTCGGCCCCGCGGCGTTCGATGGACAGACGACGTCGCTGAGGCGCCGGCGCCGGTTAGTCGGTGACGTGCTCGGCGGGGCCTTCGCACAGGGAGTCGAAGTCTGCCGTAGCGTGGGTACAGCATCGTCCATTCTCCTGACTGCTAAAAACGGCGTGGCGTCAGCGGGGCCATACCGGCGGCCGGCCGCGCTTGAGCGTGTGGCACTTGGTAGTATACATTCTCCTGAACCAAGAGCAGCCACTGGGTTTGATTGGGAAATCGAGTATGCCCATGAGGACGACAGCGCATCGTAGGCGTGGCTGGCGAGGCAACCTCATCATCGATGCCACGGGGAGAACCTTGACGGAACGAAACGGCCACCGCCGGCTGTACCGTGTGCGCCGTCGTCGATGCACTCCGTCAAAATAGTACTCGTGTCCTTCTTCTCACGTAGCGAGAGATAGTCAAGTGAAGATCATCGTTGTGATAAACGTCCTGAGTCGCGGTGGCGCGGAACGGGTAGTATGCCGGTTGACGAAGGAATGGGCCAAACGCCACGATGTTCATATTGCCGTTTTCGATGCCACTCAACCAGTCTACGAGTTCGGTGGCCGGATCACAGACTTGGGAGTTCCCGCGCCTACGTTACTACGTAAGATTTCCAGACTATTTCGCGGATCATTCCGCCTTGCAAGTATCTTTCGCCAATATCGCCCAGATCGTATTGTATCTTTTATGGAAAGCGCCAGTATTCCGGCTATCTTCGGTGCGGCAATGAGCGGTTTTCTAAATGTACTTTGGGTCAGTGTCAGGCTTAATCCAGCCTGTATACCTATTCCTTATCTGGTTTTGATTCCTGTGCTGTACCGGCTTGCGGACCGGGTTGTAGCGCCGTCCGAAGGCGTGCGCGACAGTCTCGCCAAGATGGGGCTTCCGCGAGCAAAGTTGTCGGTTATTCGCAATCCTGTCGTCTTCCCGAGCTTGCGCACTAGGTCTCCATCGCCGTTCCCTTTTCCGTACATCCTGGGAGCAGGTAGACTGCACCGACAGAAGGGATTCGATCGCTTGCTGAAGTCGTTCCGTAGTATAGGCTCCCCGGACGTGCACCTCGTCATCCTCGGTGATGGACCGGAACGAGATCGTCTAATCGGTATGACAAACCGCCTCGGCATTGGGTCACGGGTACACTTTCCGGGCGCGTCTTCGGATATCGAGCGGTGGTTCGACCATGCCCGTTGCTTTGTCCTATCCTCACGCTACGAAGGATGGCCGAACGTGCTCATGGAAGCAATGGCGTACGGATGTCCCGTAGTCAGCTTCGATTGCCGATACGGACCGTCTGAAATCGTTGAGAACGGGATAAGTGGAATCCTGATCGCACAGCGTGACGTCGCAGGCCTGCGTGACGCTATCTCACGTATCTTGAACGACGTGGAACACCGCCATCGACTGACGGAGGCCGGAAGGGCAAGAGGCAAGCTGTACTCAATCGATAGAATCGCGCCACTGTGGCTTACTGACGACGGCGCTTTCGCCACTGGTTCTAACGCCGCTGATAAATTTCCGGCGCAGTAGGATTGAGCGGCGCACCAGTGAGACGATAGGATCGTACTGCGCGATAGCTTCAATGGAATTTACGGTATTCACCGCGACTTACAATCGGGCTCACCTGTTGCACCGCGTCTACGACAGTCTGAGGGCACAGACGTTTCGCAATTTCGAGTGGCTGGTAATCGATGACGGTTCAACCGATGGGACCGGGGCTTTGATAAATGCATGGCGTGATGAGGCTAATTTTCCGATACGCTATTTCCGTCAGGACAATCAGGGCAAGCACGTGGCGTACAATCACGCCGTGCCATATGCCAGAGGCAGATTCTTCTTGACGTTCGACTCGGACGATGCCTGCGTGCCGCACGCGTTGGAAAGGCTCAAGCACTATTGGGACGCGATACCGGACCGGGAGAAGCCGAACTTTTCCGCCGTTACCGTTCTGTGCATGGATGAAGCGGGGCGTATCGTCGGCGACCGCTTTCCCTGTCAAGTTACCGATTCCGATTCGCTCGAATTGCAATATCGATTCAAGGTCCGGGGAGAGAAATGGGGATTCCAACGTACGGAAGTCATGCGGAACTACCCGTTCCCGGTCCCTGATCAGAAGCTGTCCCACGTTCCCGAATCGATTGTGTGGGACCGCATTGCCCGGAAGTACAAGACCCGCTTCGTGAACGATCCCTTGCGTATCTATCATACCGAATCAGACCACATAACTGCCGCGGCTAACATCAGAAGAAATGCGTACTCGTTCATGCTCGGCAATCAAATTAGGTTGAACGAGCATATCGATTATCTCCGACACGCGCCGATTGCTTTTCTGAAATCGGCTGCCAACTATGTTCGCTGTTCGCTGCACGTGCGCAAGAACCCCATCGATATTTTGACTTCGCTGGGGAATCAACGGGCGAGGTTGCTGTGTCTGGCCGCTTTTCCGCTTGGCTGCGGCGTATACTTGCGCGACGTGAGGCGTGGCCGATGAGATGGCGGACACTTCCATGCGGATAAGCGGCGTGGCTTGGTAAGCATTGGCAATTGCGGCATATTAGGTTATTTGAAGGTGGCATTGCGTACAAAACCGAATAGATGATTGCCGGTACCCTCACTGGGCGTTACCGTCGATGCGATGAACCCCCTTTCGCGAAAGAAATCGACGACCTCCTTCCACTTTGCATACTCATACGGATAGCCGCCGATCCAGTCCAGTATGTCGGTCACTACATGCATCCCTCTTTCACGTTTGTAGGCGGCAAACAAGTTGGTCCTTCTTCGAATGGAAGAAATCGCCATTCTACCAAGTTGATACGGCACGAATACAATGGATGTAGCAATTCTCGTAGCAACGTTGAAATTGTAAAACTTCTTGACTCGGAGCCACATCTGAGATCTCGAGCCACAGTCATTGTAGATCGCGAGACACAGGGTTCCTCCATTTTCTGTCAGCCCCGCCACGTTGTCCATTGCGGTCCACATGTCGCCGGTATGGTGCAAGACACCCCATGCATATACGATGTCGTAAGTGTTCAACGATCTCAAAAATTCCTCGTCCAGTACGGATCCTTGTAGAACGGTCCAGTCCGGATCACCAGGGAAATAGTGGTCTCTGAGTTCCTTGGCGCACGAAACCGCGTCCGGGTCGTAGTCGAAGGAAACCACTTTGCAACCGGCAGAGCGCGCGCATAGCGAAAAGAGGCCACTGCCGCATCCGACGTCAAGAAAGCGCTTGCCAGCGATCGTCTCGTCAGTAATGCTGTCATCGGCGTTGGAGACCATGGTCAGCAGCGATCGCTTGGCAATATCAATGTCCGCATCGGACATGGTGGACAGGTACTTCTTCCAGTTTCTTCCGAATCCAAACCGTGACTTCATTATTTCTATCTGCTGGCTGGTTAGCCCGGCGGCACCGTATAGGGTGTCGCCTGGTTAATCTACCCCTACCGTTCAGCGACAATCAAGATGAGAACGCGCGCTCGGCGAGTCGGGGCGGCTGCCTCCAGATAGGAGGAGGATTGAGGGCCGCCCGCCAGCGACGTGCCCACGGAGGCGCGCCGCTCGTAGTCAGTGGCGGGGCGGCGCCTGAGTCCGATCTGTTGTAATCTCTACCGGAGCCGCGCCGGCAGTGTACCTGGCTGTACGTGCATCAATCGACGTCCGCAGCCGTGACCGGTGGATGCGCCTGCGGCTGTTGCAGTACCGCTGCCGGATCTGGGAACGCGACCGGCGCCGCTATCGTGCGGCGACGGTGTTGCGCCCGATCGTACCGATGGTGTTCTATCTGGGAGGTGGTCGCGGTGCCACCCTACCGAGTTTCATGCTATGCTGCGTGCCATCGCGCAACCAGGTGCAACCCGCATCTGCCAGCCGCATGACCGTCTGTTTCGCTGGTGGCGGTGTAGCGCCACAATTCAGATAGACGCCGGTTGGGACGTGTGATGGCGCTCGCGAACGGCTGGTGCCCAAGGAGCAGCAGCGAACGTACCGTGATCGAGCGATCGTCCTTTGGTCAACTGCACTCGCCGGCCAGCGGGCTCATAGTAGATGGTACGGCGACCAGGAGGCGACAATATGAAAACGTATGTAGAGGAATTGATCCATGCCGGGTTCCTACCGTCACGTAGTTGAGGAACGGATAATCAGAAGTGGCAACTGACGACAACTCTTTGGAACTTGACCGTAGCCATAGTATGCTGGTTGCAAGATGTGCGGCGTAGTTGGGTTCGTTCAGCCCGGCGGCTTTGTACGCCAAGAAGCGATCCTGACGTCCTCCAAGATGGCCGACGCGGTTGCGCATCGCGGACCGGACGACTCAGACGTGTGGCTGGATGAGACGACCGGAGTTGCGTTGGCTCATCGTCGTCTTGCCGTTATCGATCTGTCCGCTGCCGGGCATCAGCCAATGGTCTCACAATCTGGGCGCTACGTTATCTCGTTCAATGGTGAAATCTACAATCACCTGGATATCCGACGTCGATTGGAGACTCGATATCCCGATGAGATCGTATGGAAAGGCACGTCTGATACGGAGTCGATTTTGGCTGCAATAGAGTGTCTTGGACTACAGGACGCGCTGCAACAGTCGGTCGGAATGTTTGCGTTTGGACTGTGGGATAGACAAGAGAGGAAACTCTATCTGGCGAGGGATCGCCTCGGCGAAAAGCCACTCTACTTCGGATGGCAGAATCAAGTTTTCCTGTTTTCGTCCGAGCTCAAAGGCATGGCGTGTCATCCCGCGTTTTCAGGTGTAGTTGATCGAGGCGCGGTAGCATTATTCACACGGTACGGCTACATTCCGGCTCCCTGGTCGATCTATGAAGGGATACAAAAACTCGCTCCGGGGGCATTTCTTGAGCTCTCGGTCGGCCGCGGTGCTCAATGTTACGGTGAGCTCCCGGAGTCAAAACGTTACTGGTCGTTACAGGATGTCATCGAGAGGGGCACAGAGCGGCCATTCGAGGGCGATACTAGCGAGGCAGTGGAGGTCTTGCACGAAATACTGCGTCAGGCCGTCGTATCTCAGGCTATTGCAGACGTGCCGCTGGGCGCGTTCCTTTCAGGAGGCGTCGACTCGTCCACGATAGTCGCGCTGATGCAGGCTCACTCTTCACGGCCGGTAAGGACCTTTACCATCGGATTCGGAGAGCATCACTACGACGAGGCGGTTCACGCAAGGAAAGTAGCAGAGCTTCTTGGTACCGACCATACCGAAATGTACGTGTCGCCGCAGGATGCGTTGAATGCCATTCCCAGATTGCCGGTATTGTACGATGAGCCATTCTCTGATTCTTCACAGATCCCGACGGCGCTGGTGGCCGAAATGGCGCGGAAGCATGTCACGGTGGCCCTGTCGGGCGACGGCGGGGACGAGGTGTTCGGCGGCTACGCGCGCTACTCTTCGGCGCGTGCGCTTTGGAGGGTTTTGTCTCCGCTCCCGAATGTAGTTCGCCAGACGTTCCAGCGTATCAGTGCTGCTATTCCTGCGCGCTGGCCGAGCTCCGGTATAGTGGGGAAAGCACGTATGCTATCCGATATTCTTGATTATCAATTTCCGACCGTTGAACAGCTATATTTCCTGCTGGTATCGCATTGGAGATCGCCGACGACAGTGGTAAATCAAGTGGATGAACCCCGAACCGTCCTTTCCGACCGTTCGATGTGGCCCGATGCCTCCGAAATGGAAGGCCGAATGATGGCGACTGACACTCTGACGTACTTGCCGGATGACATTCTGGTCAAGGTAGACCGGGCGGCGATGGCCGTTAGTCTGGAAACACGCGCCCCACTTCTCGACCATCGAGTGGTAGAATTTGCTTGGCGGTTGCCGCTATCGCTCAAGATCAGAGGCGGTCAAGGTAAATGGATACTGCGGAAGGTCCTCCACGGCTATGTACCGCAGAAACTTGTCAAGCGTACCAAGAGAGGCTTCATCGTACCAATTGAATCGTGGCTCCGTGGGCCGCTTAGAGATTGGGGGGAGGCGCTTCTCGATGAACGCCGATTGCGTATTGACGGGTTCTTTCGGGTTGCTGCGATCAGGGAGCGATGGGCCGAGCATATCCGCGGCGTTAGACAATGGGATAGATGCCTCTGGGACATATTGATGTTTCAGGCGTGGCTGGATGAGAACCGGCGGACGGCATGAGCGATAGACAAGCGACGGCGGATCGCAAACCGCGGATAGTAATGGTGATCGATCAGCTGGAGCCTGGTGGGGCACAGCGCCAGTTTTGTCTGTTGGCAACATCGTTGCATCGTAGAGGATTCAACGTGACGGTGATGGTGTTCCGTCCGGACCTGTTTTTCGAGGATGCGTTGCAGGAGGCCGATATTCCGATCGTATATCTACGATCACAAAGCCGTATTGGTTTGTTGTTTCTGGTACCGAAGGAGATCCGTCGAGCAGACGCGGATGTCGTGATTAGTTTTCTTTCGTGGTCCAATTTGATGGTAGAACTAGCGCGTCTGCCAACGCGAAACTTTGCGGTGATCGTGTCTGAAAGAGATCTGGATATTACGATGGGAGTCAAGCGTCGAATAGCCTACTACTGTCACAGATTAGCGGATGTTGTGGTAAGCAACTCATATGCTCAGGGGGAGATCGTAGCGCGGATCTTGAGACGTAGACGCGTAAGCACGACAGTGATCGTAAACGGGGTTGACATTGGACACTTCAAGCCTAATGAAGCCCCGCGAAACGGAGGCGGCAGTCTTCGCTTGTTGGTATTGGCGCGATTCGCACCACAGAAAAACGCGCTTCGATTCATCGAGGCGGTGAGCGTGGTATGCGCGCGCCATCCGGAGATCGGATTGGAGGTAGACTGGTATGGGAAGGCGCCGGCGGGCAGTCAGGAAGACGACGCGGTGTGGGCGAAGGCTCATCGCGACAAGCTGGCGGCATACTACCGGAGTGTGGTGGAGAAGATAGAGCGGCATCAGCTTCAAGGGCAATTTCGGATGCACGCTCCCAGAAAGGATGTCAGGAATCTGTACCTGCAATCGGACGTGGTGTGTATGCCATCGCTGCACGAAGGCTGTTCCAACGTGATCGCGGAGGCAATGGCATGCGGGATTCCGATATTGGCGAGTTGCGTGGGCGACAACGTGAGGCTTGTCGAAGACGGGCGCAACGGATTGCTCTTCGACCCATTGTCGATCGACGAGATGGTCAGAGCGATTGTCGGCTTCGCGGAGCTACCTGCTTCTGCGCGAAGGAGGCTGGGCCAGGAAGGACGAAGAATGGCGGAGGAACTGCTGTCCGTGGACGTGTTCACCGACCGATACGTCAGGCTGATCGGGGAAGTAAGCCGCGAGCGGTTCCGTGCATGAGCGGAGCCGGGTGTGCGGAAGCGGACGGTGGCGCGCGGTATGCGCTGAGCTCCGCCGACTAACTGGACGTTGATGCGCGTCCAGGCGGTCGGCGGCGTCCTGCTTGCGCTTTTTCAACTTATCGGGCGCTCGCAGGCGGAGCGGTTCATCAGTGTTGGAGGAGCGGGATGGTACCTGGAGCTCAGGCTGTGGGTGTTGGTAGCGCTGTCGACTTGGTTGATCGGATTCGCGGCGGCAGGGATCAAGCGGTTCGACACGCGGGGCGCGGAAACGTTCGGCCGCATGTTCGTACTGTTCCTGGGATACATGGTGATAACCGGTCTTTGGGCGCCGGATCCGTTACGGGCGACGACAAAGGCATATGACCTGTTGTTCGTCGTCTGGTCATGCCTTCTGACGGTCGTTGCGCTGCGGACTAGCGGTGTGCAAGCGACGATCGACGGATTCTGGGGAGGCATGTTTGTCGGCGCGTTGGCAATCGCCGCGTTAGGCGCGGCGGCGGCTATCGTTGGCGCAATATCCGACGGGCGGCTGTCAGTGTTGTCGGGAGGCCCCAACGTTTTCGGGCGGAACATGGGCTTGCTGGCGTTGGCATCGCTCCACCTGGTATTCGACGCACGTCACGCGCGGAGGAGGGTCGGCATGACAGCGGCTCCTGTGGCCGCGTTGCTCGTTCTGCTGTCTGGTTCGCGCGGGGCGATGCTGGCTCTGTTTTTCGGCGTGATCGTCTACCTGATCGTCCATCGTGTGGACCGGCGGGTCCTTGCGTCGCTTGCGGCCGTTGCCCTACTGGGAGCGGTCGCCGTGGCCACCCAATTCGGCGAACTCGCGATAGCGGTGTTTACAAACCGGTTTCTTGTCGGGCTCTTCGTCGAGCGCTATTTTACGTTCCGCGATGTTCTGTTCTTGGAAGCGATTCGGGCGGGTCTGCAGAACCCGATCAGAGGGCTCGGGCTGGCAGGTTTCGCGGAGGTAGGGACCCGTGGGGACTATCCGCATAACATGTTCTTGGAGGCATTCTCGGAGGGAGGACTGCCGGGATTGATACTGATTTGTCTACCATTCATGAAGTATGTGCGGCGCTGGCGGCGAGGGATGGGGCCGGGTGACCCGCTTACGGTAGCCGGATTGGGATTGCTCGTCGTGTCGAGCAGCATATCAGGAGACCTCTTCGACGCGCGGGGAGTGTTCCTGCTGTTGTTGATGGCGGTCGCCAGCCAGGGGGCCGAGGGCGCAGCACGAAATAGTAGTGTCGCATCGCCGGAGCACCACGAAAATGAGCTCCCGCACCGCTAAGCGGCTCCGGGCTTTGCTCATCGGAGCCTTGCCACCGCAGGTGCCCAGCGCCGCAAATCCGATAGGTGGGGCGGCGGTGAACTTTGGGGATATGGTAGCGCAGTTGAAGCTCCGTTCGATGGACGTAAACGTGATTGACATATCTCGTCCCCGGGTGAATGTCGGCGTGCGTCAGCTCTGGCACAACTTCGCGACGGTCGCCAAGTTGATGTGGCAGGTGTCGACTCGTATCCGTCACCGCGACGTCGTGATCATGCATATCTCGGCAAAGAGCGCGTGGTGGCTGGGATCGGGATTATGGCTGATATGCGCGGCGTTCCGCCGGCCGGTCGTATTGAAGTTCATCGGCGGTGACTTCGCGAAGATATACGACGGGTATTCCGTGGCCAAGCGGCGTTGGGCGAACGCGACGTACATGCGATGCGCACTGATTCTCGTGCAGACCAAGGCCATCAAGAAGCGATTTCAGAATCGGCAAGCCGTCCGCTGGTTTCCGAATACCCGAGACACCCGGGGATCAGGAGCGGCCCCGAGAAGCGCCGCGCGGCGCCTTATCTTCGTTTCTCAGTTGCGGATGGAGAAGGGGCTTCGTGAGGCGGTGGAAGCCTGCCGGGACCTTCCGAGTGGTTGCTGTCTGAACGTATACGGGCCGACGATGGCGAACACCGATCTCAGCGTATTCGACGGGCAGGACAAAGCGGTGTATCGCGGGGTCCTGCGCCGCGGCGAGGTGGCCGACGCGCTGGAACGCCACGACGTCCTGGTCTTGCCGACGTACTGGGAGGTGGAGGGGCATCCCGGCATCGTCCTGGAGGCGCTGCAGTGTGGGCGCCCGGTCATATCGACATACTGGGGCAGCGTGCCGGAGGTCGTGGAGGACGGCAAGAGCGGCCTGCTGGTAGAGCCGCGATCGACGGCCGCGGTTCGGGAGGCGATACGGCGCGTGATCGGCGACCCGCAGCTCTACCACGCATTGTGTACCGGAGCGCGGCAACGCGGCGAGTTCTTCCGAAGCGCAACCTGGTACGACAAACTCGCCACCGACCTAACCCAAATCACAACCCGCTAACCCTAAGCTAACGCGCGTAGCATAGCGATACGGTTGTTCAGCAGGTAGTGAAGGAACGGCACGCCGATCCACACTACTGGTTCCCGCAGGGTGTAGAACGTAGGCGACGGCGGCCAAACGGTCATCGCCTCGCTGTAGACCACCTCAATCGCCTTGGAACAGACGTACCCACAGTGGTGGCCGATATGCCCATGGGTTATCCGCGCCTCGGCCACCATACCGCGGCGTGCGCGACCGGGCAAGGCTCAAGGCCGATCGCCGGTCAGTCAGGTCGATGGTGCGCCATTGCCCCTTCAGGTTGCGGCGGCCGTGCGGGCGCAGCGAGGCGAGACGGCGGCCGAGAGGATCGTGCGTGGTAGTCCCGCTTCATCCGACAGCACGGCGCCATGGTCTGCCGGTGATCGGCAGTGACGCGGCGCGCGTTGGCGAAGGCCGCCGCCGAAACAGGGCGGTCAGCTCTGCTCGGCAGTCGGCGCGGTGGTGTGGCACCAGGCCGATGATCAGCCGCAGCACCTGTCGACCGAGCGCACTCGTTTCTTTTCGGCGCGCATTGGCGTCCTTTCCGCTCCGCTATTTGTAGTCATCGACGACCGCCGTCGCGGATTTTTCCAGCTCCGGGAACAGAGTTTCCTCCGAGATGTTCAAGGAATACAGTTCTTTCCGGATACGGCATTTGTTTTCCACCTCCAATCGGTAGTAGTTGTAGGGTACGTCGTGACGGTCCATTCTGTACCGGCCGCACTGTTCCTTGGGTTTGAAATCGAACGTCCCGTGATGCGCCGAAACGAGGAAGGCTCCTGACTGCGCTCTGAGGCGAGGAAACAGCCGGCGCGGCTGCACGATGAAGATGCGGAACAGGTCTCTCGGATCGATCAGACCCTCGACGAAGTATGGCTTTTCCTGCCTGATGAAGGTATGGAGACGGCCCATCTTCCGGCGCAGGGAATCCATACGACAGCGCCAGGCGTAGACACCGACTTCTCCTCTGACATCGCGCCTGCGCATGATACGGTAGCCGTGAGAAGAATGGACGAAGGCGCGTCGTTCGTCCAGAAACTGCGCCGTTTCTGTCAGAATCTCCTCTTGTTCGTTTCTACCGAGTCGAGCGAAGTTGGCGACGATGCTCACGGCGTCGCTGTCGTAGGGTTTGACGCGATCCCGCGTCGTCGCGAACACGTAGAGGCAACCGTGCTTCGAATCGTGCTTCGAATCGTTACAAGCGAAGAACAAGCCTACCAGGGGATTCGCGGAGATGTCGAGGAACCTCGTGGGAAGGCCATGATGTTGCGCAATCACCCACTGGTCGAGAGCTGATACGAACCTGGAAAACTCATCAGGCTGCCTCGTTATCAAGTCGCGCAGCATCGCTCCTTCGTACTTGCAGTGATTCTCATTCCGCATGACGGACGGCGCAAGCTTATGGCCGAACCTATTATAGTAGTGTTTGCTCTGACCGCGATAGTACAACAGAGGGCGATAGTCCCGTAGTAGCAGCTCCTCGTCTTCTTCTTCTTCTTCTTCTTCTTCTTCTTCCTCCTCCTCCTCAAACTCCCGTTTCTTGGCCTCCGCTTCCGCCCGTCTTTCCGCTTCCGCCTGCCTCTCGGCTTCCGCCTGTCTCTCGGCTTCCGCCCGCCTCGGCTTCCGCCTGTCTCTCGGCTTCCGCCCGCCTCTCGGCTTCCGCCGTCTCTCGGCTTCCGCCCGTTTCTCGGTCTCCCGTTTCTCGGTCTCCCGTTTCTCAAACTCCTCGATCTTTTGGATGTTCGACAACAACGCAGATACGCAATCGATGGGCTGCAGACACGGCCACCCGGGGTCGCATGACATTCTCAATCCCTCCAGCAGACTTCAATGCGTGGTCGCACTACGCCGTTGACGGCCGTCAACATCTCGCCGTCCTTCTGGCCGACCACATCGAGGGCGATTCAAGCGTGTGACATTCGGCGGCGGTAGTGGCTCTCTGCCACGACCGCGGGTACTCCGGCTCTTCATGTCTGCCTCCCTGCCCTCTTGCGGGGCACCAAAACCGGCCGGGGCGTTGGCGGGCTATTCTTGGGCGATGCGGGGTAGCGTGAGCTACGCCGCCTTCGGGGTTACGGAGGGGTGATCGTGACCGTACTCCGGGGCGGCCCTCTTGATGGATCACTTGACCCTCACCCGCTCGGTGACGTTCGTTCGACGTTCGCAGTGGATTCTCATCTTGATTGTCGCTGAACAGCCTCGAGTTCGGACGGCCAAACGCGCTTCGGCCGCCTCCGCGCGAGCCTCCGCCTCACGGCGTGCTGACGCCGCTCGGAAAGTGAGCCGTTTGCCGGTCGGTTTTTGACCCACCCGGCAGTACGGAAGGAATGTAGCAGAGGCGGCGGAGAATGGGGAGGGGGTCTGGGGGAGGGATGGATTTGCTTGTGGATAAGTGGATAACCCGCATTCGATCCGCTGCTGCTGGACCAGACCCGGATGGCGCCGGCGGCGGTGGCCGGGGAGCTGCACGGGCGGGTTGCTGCAACTGGCGATGATGCACACCTTCGAGCAGGAGCTGGGGGAGGCGCGGAAGCGGATCGCGCCGCTGCTGGGGGAGTTGCAGGGGAAGCCGACGCACAGCGGGGTGGATTACTACCAAGCGTTTATGGAGTACATTGTGAAGACCGGACCGGCGGACACGCTACAAGCGCTGGGTGAGCTGCTGCGGCGCCTGGCGCCGGAACTGAGAGGTGATTTGATGACCTGTGGCGAGATACTGCGCCGGGAAGGCGAGTTGAAGGGCCGCCTGGAGACTATCGAAGGGTTCCCGCAGGCCGGGATCGGGTGGCCGGTGATTCAATCCGCCACCGGCATCGACGAGCCCACCTACCGCACCCTCAAACGCGACGCCGCCAACGGCACGGAGCAGACCGCGCCCCGCCAGTAGTCCCTGCTGCCGGGCCGGCGGCGCGTCCACCACGGCGAACGCGCCGCGCCGCCAAATGCAAAGCGCGGCCGACGCCGCGCCGTTGTAGGGGTCAGAGAATGGCACCGCCGCTGCACTAGCCGGCTCCCCGGCCGCGGCCGGCACGGCGCCGCCATCGACGGAGACTCCATGAACGACGAATCGTACAAGCGCCTGCTCTACCACCGGCGCACCGTCAAGGACCTGCTCCTCGGCTTCATCGCCCGCCTGCGCCCGGCCGGTTGGGCTGACTCGCTCATCTTCGACTCGCTGCGCGAAGGTCCGGCCGAGTACGTCACCGACCACCTTCGCCGGCGGCTCAGCGACGTCGTCTGGTCGATCGACCGCAGCGCCGCCGACGGCAACGTGCGGACCATCCAGGTGCTGATCGAGCATCAGTCGTCGGTGGACCACTCGATGCCGCTGCGGTTCCTGAACTACGGCAGCCTGATGTACCAGCGGAAGTACCGGGACCGCCGGTGGCGCAAGGGCGACACCGGCGACCAGGTGCTGCACGTGGTGTTGTACAACGGCGCGACCCGCTGGGACGCGCCGCAGTCGCTGGCGGAGCTGGTGCAGGCGAGTGCGGAACACGACGGCCCCGCGCATCTCGCGCTGAGCTATGACGTGGTTGATCTGGTAGCGCTGGCAGCGGAAGACCTGCCGCGCCCGAACCTGATAACCTGGATGGCGGAAGTGGAGCGCAGCCGGCGCGCCGGGGAGCTGGCGGAGCGGGTGCGGGAGTTGGGACAGTGGCTCGCGGCGGAGGACGAGCCGGAACTGACGAAGAGTTTCGACCTGTGGCTGGGAGCCTTGGGTGAAAAGTGGGGCGTGGAGTTGCCGTCGATTCGCGACTACGAGGAGGCAAGCGCAATGCTGTTAGAAAAGATCAATCGCTGGGAAGCTGATCTCCGCCAAGAAGGCCGGCAGCTGGGCCAACAGGAAGGCGAGTTGAAAGGCCGCCAGGAAGGCCGGCTGGAGGGCCAACAGGAAGGCGAGTTGAAGGGCCGCCAGGAAGGCCGGCTGGAGGGCCAACAGGAAGGCGAGTTGAAGGGCCGGCTGGAGACCATCGACGGGTTCCTGCGGGCCGGGATCGGGTGGCCGGTGATCCACTCCGCCACCGGCATCGACGAGCCCACCTACCGCGCCTTCAAACGCGACTCCGCCAACGGCATGGAGCCCCGCTAATCCCGCCCGGCCGGTCCGGGCACCTCCACCACGGCGAGTGCGGCGCGCTGCCGAACAAGCGCCGCTACCGGCGTGCGCCAGATCTGGCACAATTTCGCGACGGTGCTTGGCGCCGGACTGAGAGGTGATCTGATGACCTGTGGCGAGATACTGCGCCGGGAAGGCGAGTTGAAGGGCCGCCGGGAAGGCGATTTGAGGGGCCGGCTGGAGACCATCTAAGGGTTCCTGCAGGCCGGGATCAAGTGGCCGGTGATTCAATCCGCCACCGGCATCGACGAGCCCACCTACCGCACCCTCAAACGCGACGCCGCCAACGGCACGGAGCAGACCGCGCTGCGTTAACCGCCGCCGGGAGGCGTCTACCGTGAGCGCGGCCGCGCCGTAGCGAGAGCTGGGAGGCGTCTCGCAACCCTGATTCGCGCGCCGGCACATGGGCAGGGCACGTCCACGACCGCGAGCACGGCGTCGCCAAAAGCACCGCAGACGCCGCGCCGTTGTAGGGGCAGAGGAGAGAATGACACCGAATGTCACCGCCCCTGCATCAGCCCCACGATCACCTGTTCCGCCTGGTGTTCGCCGACCCCGAGGAGACCGCCGCCTTCCTCCGCGCCCGGCTGCCGGACTCGTACCAGCGCGGCATCCTCTGGCCCTCCCTGCGCCGCGCCGCAGGCTCGTTCATCGACCAGGAGCTGCGCGGCTCCGTCTCCGACCTGCTGTTCGAGGTGCGCAGCGCGGCCGCGGCGCCGCGGCAGTGGCTCTAACCTGCTGTTCGAACATCAGTCCCAGCCCGACCGCTGGATGGCGCTGCTACTGCTGCCGCATCTGGGAGGCCGACCGCCGCGACTACCCCGACGAGCAGTACCTGCGCCCGGTGCTGCCGCGGTGTTCTACCAGGGCGAGCACCACTGGCACTACGCCATCGAACTGGCGGAGTCGTTCCCGCCGGCGCTGCGCGGATAGCCGTTGGGGTGCCGCGGTTCTGCCCGCTGCTGCTGGACCAGACCCGGATGGCGCCGGCGGCGGTGGCCGGGGAACTGCACGGGCGGTTGCTGCAACTGGCGATGATGCGCACCTTCGAGCAGGAGCTGGGGTGAGGCGCGGAAGCGGATCGCGCCGCTGCTGTGGGAGTTGAAGGGGAAGCCGACGCACGGCGGGGGTGGATGAGGTGGTCCCGGTTGGTTAGACGTCCGAGGGGGTAGCCCTGATGGCAGCTCAAGGGCAATCGTTTCGTTGATCGTCGTTGATCTACCCTTCTTGTCGCTCGTGGCTCGTTCTGCCAAAATGGGAGGCGTAACGGGTGGGGATGCGGAGTATTGCCGTTAACTTGTTATCTTCAATAGAAGTACGCCGATGCTTGGCAGATGTGCCGCGCCCCGTGGGCAGCCGGGAACTAGTCTGAAGCATGGCGAACGACGACTTGGCGCAGCCGCACGACAATCTGTTCCGCGCCGTGTTCGGCGAACCCGCCGAAGCGGTCGGGTTGCTGCGCGCCCATCTGCCGCCGGCCGTCGCCAACGGCTTGCAGTGGTCCACGCTGTCCGCCGAGAACAGCGCCTTCATCGCCCCCGACCTGCGAGCCACCGAGTCCGATCTGCTGTACTCAATCCGGCGCCGCGCCGGCGGCGCGCCGGCCTGGCTGTACGTACTGCTGGAGCATCAGTCGACGGTGCGGAACCGTGACCGCTGGATGCGCCTGCGGCTGCTGCAGTACTGCTGCCGGATCTGGGAACGCGACCGGAGGCGCTATCCTGCGGAGACGGAGTTGCGCCCGATCGTGCCGATGGTGTTCTATCTGGGAAGCGGACGCTGGCGCTACGCGACGGAGTTCACGGAGTTGTTTCCGGGTGAGGTGCGGGAATGGCGGTGGCTGCCGCGGTTCGAGCACGTGCTGATCGACCATTCGGAGACGGAGCCGGAGGGGGTACGGGGCACGTTGAAAGGGCGGCTGGCGCAGCTGATGATGCTGGCGGTATACCGCGCTGCGGTGGCATGGCCGGCGCTGGAGCGAGCGTTGCCGCTGCTGGCGGAACTGGCGCGGCGCGGGGGACGGGAGCAGAGCATGTTCGTATGGTACGTGCTGGCGACCCAAAGGGAACCGATGCGCGGGCGCTTTGCCAAGGAGCTGCAGCGGCAGATACCGGGACCGGAGGGAGACATCATGAATTACGTGGAGGAGATCAAGCAACAAGGCCGGCAGGAGGGCCGCCTGGAAGGCCGGCAAGAAGGCCGGCAAGAGGGTGAGATCAAGGGCCGGCAGGAGGGTGAGATCAAGGGCCGGCAGGAGGGTGAGATCAAGGGCCGGCAGGAGGGTGAGATTAAGGGCCGGCTGGAGACCATCGAAGAGTTCCTGCGGGCGGGAATCGGGTGGCCGATGATCCGGTCCGCCACTGGCATCGACGAGCAGACCTACCGCGCCCTCAAACGCGACTCGGCCAACGGCACGGAGCGGGCCGCGCCTCCCTAACCTCCTGCCATCCGGATGCGCGTAGTTGGCGCGGAGGACGTTGGCGCTGCGAGCAGGTGCTGGGAGCATGCAACTAGTTTTGTGACGACAATCGAATCACTTCGAAGCAGGGTGGCGCATGTCGCGTAGTTGGGCATGAGCTGAAGAGCCGGCTGGAAACCATCGACGAGCCCACCTACCGCACCCTCAAACGCGACGCCGCCAACGGCAAGGAGCAGACCGCGCCCCGCCAATAGTCCCTCCCACCGGGCCGGACGCGCGTCGACCACGGCGAGCGCGCCACGCCGCCAATGCAAGCGCGGCCGACCCCGCGCCGTTGTAGGGGGCAGAGATGGCACTGTCCCTGCACCAATCGCCCCCGGCACGGAGCAGACGGCGCGCCTCGTCAATGGTCCCGCCGGGCCAGGCGCGTCCACCACGGCCAGCACGCCGCGTCGCCATGCAAAGCGCCGCCGACGCCGCGCCGTTGTAGCAGTCAGAGAATGGCACCGCCGCTGCTTCAGCACACGGTCACCTGTTCCGCCGGCCACGGCCGGCACGGCGCCGCCATCGACGGAGACTCCATGAACGACGAATCGTACAAGCGCCTGCTCGACCACCGGCGCACCATCAAGGACCTGATCCTCGGCTTCATCGCCCGCCTGCGCCCGCCCGGCTGGGCTGACTCGCTCATCTTCGACTCGCTGCGCGAAGGTCCGACCGAGAACGTCACCGACCACCTTCGCCGGCGCCTCAGCGACGTCGTCTGGACGATCGACCGGCGCGCCGCCGACGGCAACGTGCGGACCATCCAGGTGCTGATCGAGCATCAGTCCTCGGTGGACCACTCGATGCCGCTGCGGTTCCTGAACTACGGCAGCCTGATGTACCAGCGGAAGTACCGCGACCGCCGGTGGCGCAAGGGCGACACCGCGGACCAGGTGCTGCACGTGGTGTTGTACAACGGCGCGACCCGCTGGGACGCGCCGCAGTCGCTGGCGGAGCTGGTGCAGGCGAGTGCGGAACACGACGGCCCCGCGCATCTCGCGCTGAGCTATGACGTGGTTGATCTGGTAGCGCTGGCAGCGGAAGACCTGCCGCGCCCGAACCTGATAACGTGGATGGCGGAAGTGGAGCGCAGCCGGCGCGCCGGGGAGCTGGCGGAGCGGGTGCGGGAGCTGGGACAATGGCTCGCGGCGGAGGACGAGCCGGAGCTGACGAAGAGTTTCGACCTGTGGCTGGGAGCCTTGGGTGAAAAGTGGGGCGTGGAGTTACCGTCGATTCGCGACTACAAGGAGACAAGCGCAATGATATTAGAAAAGATCGATCGCTGGGAAGCTGAGCTCCGCCAAGAGGGCCGGCAGGAAGGCCGGCTGGAGGGCCAACAGGAAGGCGAGTTGAAGGGCCGCCAGGAAGGCGAGTTGAAAGGCCGGCTGGAGACCATCGACGGGCTCCTGCGGGCCGGGATCGGGTGGCCGGTGATCCACTCCGCCACCGGCATCGACGAGCCCACCTACCGCGCCTTCAAACGCGACTCCGCCAACGGCATGGAGCCCCGCTAATCCCGCCCGGCCGGTCCGGGCACCTCCACCACGGCGAGTGCGGCGCGCTGCCGAACAAGCGCCGCTACCGGCGTGCGCCAGATCTGGCACAATTTCGCGACGGTGCTTGGCGCCGGACTGAGAGGTGATCTGATGACCTGTGGCGAGATACTGCGCCGGGAAGGCGAGTTGAAGGGCCGCCGGGAAGGCGATTTGAGGGGCCGGCTGGAGACCATCTAAGGGTTCCTGCAGGCCGGGATCAAGTGGCCGGTGATTCAATCCGCCACCGGCATCGACGAGCCCACCTACCGCACCCTCAAACGCGACGCCGCCAACGGCACGGAGCAGACCGCGCTGCGTTAACCGCCGCCGGGAGGCGTCTACCGTGAGCGCGGCCGCGCCGTAGCGAGAGCTGGGAGGCGTCTCGCAACCCTGATTCGCGCGCCGGCACATGGGCAGGGCACGTCCACGACCGCGAGCACGGCGCCGCCAAAAGCACCGCAGACGCCGCGCCGTTGTAGGGGCAGAGGAGAGAATGACACCGAATGTCACCGCCCCTGCATCAGCCCCACGATCACCTGTTCCGCCTGGTGTTCGCCGACCCCGAGGAGACCGCCGCCTTCCTCCGCGCACGCCTGCCCGACTCGTACCAGCGCGGCATCCTCTGGTCCTCCCTGAGCCGCGCCCCAGGCTCCTTTCGTCGACCAAGAGCTGCGCGGCTCCGTCACCGACCTGCTGTTCGAGGTGCGCAGCGCGGCCGCGGCGCCGCGGCAGTGGCTCTAACCTGCTGTTCGAACATCAGTCCCAGCCCGACCGCTGGATGGCGCTGCGACTGCTGCGCTACTGCTGCCGCATCTGGGAGGCCGACCGCCCGCGACTACCCCGACGAGCAGTACCTGCGGCCGGTGCTGCCGCTGGTGTTCTACCAGGGCGAGCACCACTGGCACTACGACATCGAACTGGCCGAGTCCTTCCCCCCGGCGCTGCGCGGCCAGCCCTGGGTGCCGCGCTTCTGCCCGCTGCTGCTGGACCAGACCCGGATGGCGCCGGCGGCGGTGGAGATATAACCGGAAGTTGTGGATGGGATGAAAAGAGCGCATCCTCCCAAGAACGATTCAACCACGAATCAGGAGGAGTACGCTCGTGGAGAACAATACCGGCAGGACCACCGAGGCTCAAGGTCCTCAAGGTCCTGGTGCCATTCTGGATGAGATCGTACGCGCCGGAGCGCGGCAGATGCTGGCTGCGGCGCTGGAGGCGGAAGTGGACGAGTTCCTGGCGCGGTACGCTGACCAGCGGGATCAGCACGGCCACCGGCTGGCGGTCCGCAACGGCCATCTGCCGAAGCGCTCGTTGGTCACCGGGATCGGTCCGATCCCGATCCGGCAGCCGCGGGTCGATGACCGCCAGCTCGCCAAGCAGGGAGAGTCGAGGTTCAGCAGCGCGATCCTGCCGCGCTACGCGAGACGGACGCCGAGTGTGGACAGCCTGATACCGACGCTGTACCTGAAGGGGGTATCGAGCGGGGACTTCTCGCAGGCGCTGGCGGCGATCCTGGGAGAGCAGGCCGCAGGGCTGAGCGCGACCAACGTGGTGCGGCTGAAGAAGGTGTGGGAAGCGGAGTACCGGGAGTGGACGCAGCGTGATCTGAGCGGCAAGAGGTACGTGTACTTCTGGGCCGACGGCCTGCACGTGAACGTGCGACTGGACGAGGAGCGCAGTTGCATCCTGGTGATCATGGGCGCCGACGAGCAGGGGCGCAAGGAAGTGGTGGCGGTCAGCGACGGCTACCGGGAGAGCAAGACGGCGTGGTGTGAGCTGCTGTTGGACCTGCGGCGGCGTGGGCTGACGAAGGGGCCGCGGCTGGCGACGGCGGACGGGGCGTTGGGATTCTGGGCGGCGTTGCGGGAGGTGTATCCGGGAACGGAGGAACAGACCTGCTGGTTCCACAAGGCCGGCAACGTGCTGGACAAGATGCCGCAGTCGGTGCAGGGGCGGGCGAAGACGATGATCCGCGAGATGTGGCAAGCGCCGTCGTTGGAGCATGCTACCAGCGCCTACCACCAGTTCTGCACGGCGTGGGAGGCGAAGTACCCGAAGGCGGTCGCCAGCCTGCGCAAGGATGAAGGCTCGCTGTTCAGCTTCTATGGGTTTCCGGCGGCGCACTGGATCCATCTGCGGACCAGCAACCCGATCGAGTCGACGTATGCGACGGTGCGGCTGCGGACGAAGCGGACGAAGGGCTGCGGGTCGCGGGCGGCGACGCTGACGATGGTCTGGAAGCTGGCGCTGGAAGCGCAGCGGAGGTGGCGCCGGCTGATGGGCTTCAAACTCATACCCCTGGTGATGGAGGGGCGTGAATTCGTAGACGGCGAGCTGACGGAGGCAGCGGCTTAGAGAGACGACAGAACGATTGGAGATGCGCTCGCTGATTCTCAATCCACAAGACTTGACAATATCTCGCGGCGGCGGTGGCCGGGGAACTGCACGGGCGTTTGCTGCAACTGGCGATGATGCGCACCCTTCGAGCAGGAGCTGGGGGAGGCGCGGAAGCGGATCGCGCCGCTGATAGGGGAGTTGCAGCGGAAGCCGGTGCGCGGCGGGGTGGATGGGGTGGTCTCGGTTGGTTAGACAGTCCGAGGGGGTAGCCCTGATGGCAGCTTAAGGTAATCGTTTCGTTGATCGTCGTTGATCTACCCTTCTTGTCGCTCGTGGCTCGTTCTGCCAAAATGGGCGGCGTAACGGGTGGGGATGCGGAGTATTACCGTTAACTTGTTATCTTCAATAGAAGTACGCCGATGCTTGGCAGATGTGCCGCGCCCCGTGGGCAGCCGGGAACTAGTCTGAAGCATGGCGAACGACGACTTGGCGCAGCCGCACGACAATCTGTTCCGGGCCGTGTTCGGCGAATCCGCCGAAGCGGTCGGGTTGCTGCGCGCCCATCTGCCGCCGGCCGTCGCCAACGGCTTGCAGTGGTCCACGCTGTCCGCCGAGAACAGCGCCTTCATCGCCCCCGACCTGCGAGCCACCGAGTCCGATCTGCTGTACTCAATCCGGCGCCGCGCCGGCGGCGCGCCGGCCTGGCTGTACGTACTGCTGGAGCATCAGTCGACGGTGCGGTCCCGTGACCGCTGGATGCGCCTGCGGCTGCTGCAGTACTGCTGCCGGATCTGGGAACGGGATCGGCGGCGCTATCCTGGGGAGACGGAGTTGCGCCCGATCGTGCCGATGGTGTTCTATCTGGGAAGCGGACGCTGGCGCTACGCGACTGAGTTCACGGAGTTGTTTCCGGGTGAGGTGCGGGAGTGGCGGTGGCTGCCGAGCTTCGAGCACGTGCTGATCGACCATTCGGAGACGGAGCCGGAGGGGGTACGGGGCACGTTGAAAGGGCGGCTGGCGCAGCTGATGATGCTGGCGGTATACCGCGCTGCGGTGGCATGGCCGGCGCTGGAGCGAGCGTTGCCGCTGCTGGCGGAACTGGCGCGGCGCGGGGGACGGGAGCAGAGCATGTTCGTATGGTACGTGCTGGCGACCCAAAGGGAACCGATGCGCGGGCGCTTTGCCAAGGAGCTGCAGCGGCAGATACCGGGACCGGAGGGAGACATCATGAATTACGTGGAGGAGATCAAGCAACAAGGCCGGCAGGAGGGCCGCCTGGAAGGCCGGCAAGAAGGCCGGCAAGAGGGTGAGATCAAGGGCCGGCAGGAGGGTGAGATCAAGGGCCGGCAGGAGGGTGAGATCAAGGGCCGGCAGGAGGGTGAGATTAAGGGCCGGCAGGAGGGTGAGATTAAGGGCCGGCTGGAGACCATCGAAGAGTTCCTGCGGGCGGGAATCGGGTGGCCGATGATCCGGTCCGCCACTGGCATCGACGAGCAGACCTACCGCGCCCTCAAACGCGACTCGGCCAACGGCACGGAGCGGGCCGCGCCTCCCTAACCTCCTGCCATCCGGATGCGCGTAGTTGGCGCGGAGGACGTTGGCGCTGCGAGCAGGTGCTGGGAGCATGCAACTAGTTTTGTGACGACGATCGAATCACTTCGAAGCAGGGTGGCGCATGTCGCGTAGTTGGGCATGAGCTGAAGGGCCGGCTGGAAACCATCGACGGGCTCCTGCGGGCCGGGATCGGGTAGCCGGTGATTCAATCCGCCACCGGCATCGACGAGCCCACCTACCGCACCCTCAAACGCGACGCCGCCAACGGCAAGGAGCAGACCGCGCCGCGTTAAACCTCCGCCGTCCGGGAGGCGTCTCCCGTGAGCGCGGCCCGCGCCTGTAGCGAGAGCTGGGAGGCGTCTCGCTACCTTGGTTCGTGCGCCGGCACGTGGGCGGGCACGTCCACGACTGCGAGCACGGCGCCGCGAAAAGCACCGCCGACGCCGCGCCGTTGTAGGGGCAGAGGAGAGAATGACACCGAATGTCACCGCCCCTGCATCAGCCCCACGATCACCTGTTCCGCTTGGTGTTCGCCGACCCCGAGGAGACCGCCGCCTTCCTCCGCGCACGCCTGCCCGACTCGTACCAGCGCGGCATCCTCTGGTCCTCCCTGAGCCGCGCCCCAGGCTCCTTCGTCGACCAAGAGCTGCGCGGCTCCGTCACCGACCTGCTGTTCGAGGTGCGCAGCGCGGCCGCGGCGCCGCGGCAGTGGCTCTACCTGCTGTTCGAACATCAGTCCCAGCCCGACCGCTGGATGGCGCTGCGCCTGCTGCGCTACTGCTGCCGCATCTGGGAAGCCGACCGCCGCGACACCCCGACGAGCAGTACCTGCGGCCGGTGCTGCCGCTGGTGTTCTACCAGGGCGAGCACCACTGGCACTACGCCATCAAACTGGCCGAGTCCTTCCCCCCGGCGCTGCGCGGCCAGCCCTGGGTGCCCCGCTTCTCCCCGCTGCTGCTGGACCAGACCCGGATGGCGCCGGCGGCGGTGGCCGGGGAGCTGCACGGGCGGGTTGCTGCAACTGGCGATGATGCACACCTTCGAGCAGGAGCTGGGGGAGGCGCGGAAGCGGATCGCGCCGCTGCTAGGGGCGTTGCAGCGGGAGCCGGTGCGCGGCGGGGTGGATTACTACCAGCGTTCATGGAGTACATTGTGAAGACCGGGCCGGCGGACACGCTGGAAGCGCTGGGTGAGCTGCTGCGGCGCCTGGCCGGAACTGAGAGTGATCTGATGACCTGTGGCGAGATACTGCGCCGGGAAGGCGAGTTGAAGGGCCGGCGTGAAGGCGAGTTGAGGGGCCGGCTGGAGACCATCGAAGGGTTCCTGCAGGCCGGGATCAAGTGGCCGGTGATTCAATCCGCCACCGGCATCGACGAGCCCACCTACCGCAGCCTCAAACGCGACGCCGCCAACGGCACGGAGCAGACCGGGCCACGTTTAACGCTCCCGCCGTCCGGGCGTCTTACCGTGAGCGCGGCCCGCGCGTCGTCAAAAGCGCCGCTGACGCGGCGCCGTCGTAAAGGGGCAGGGAGATGGCACCACCCCGCGCCAGCCCCATCGACAAGCGGTAGCTGAAGTAGCCCGCTACGGCAGTAGGCAGCTGGCATGTCGTGCTGTACAACGGCAGCACGCGGCGGGACCCGCCGCAGTCGCTGGCGGAGTTGGTGCCGACGAGTCCGAATAAGACGGCCCGGCTCAGCTTGCGCTGAGCTATGACGTGGTTGATCTGGTGGGTACGGTGGTACGGTATGGCAGCGGATGATCTGCCGCGCCCGAACCTGATAACCTGGGTGGCGGAAGTGGAGCGCAGCCGGCAAGCCGGGCGCCGGAAACTGAGAGGTGATCTGATGACCTGTGGCGAGATGCTGCGCCGGGAAGGCCGGCAGGAAGGTGAGTTGAAGGGCCGGCGTGAAGTACGGCTGGTGATCATTGACGGGCTCCTGCGGGAGGGGATCGAGTGGTCGTTGATCCAATCCGCGACCGGCATCGACGAGCCCACCTACCGCGCCCTCAAACACGCTGCGCGGCCAGCCGTGGGTGCCGCGCTTCCGGCAGGCCTCGGAGGAGACGCGGCAGCGGATCGCGCCGCTGTTCGCGGCTTTGCGAGAGTAGCTGGCGCGCAGCGGGCGGATTACTACACGTTCATGTGGTACCTTGTGGAGACCGGGCCGGCGGACACGCTGCAAGCGCTGGATGAGGAGTTCCGGCGCCAGACGCCGCAACTGAGAGGTGATCTGATGGCCTGTGGCGAGATGCTGCGCCGGGAAGGCCGGCAGGAAGGTGAGTTGAAGGGCCGGCGTGAAGTACGGCTGGAGACCATCGACGGGCTCCTGCGGGCCGGGGTCAAGTGGCCGGTGATTCTATCCGCGACCGGCATCGACGAGCCCACCTACCGCACGCTCAAACGCGACGCCTCACACGTGCCGGAGCAGGCCGCGCCGCGCTGACTCCTGATGAACCGTTCGGGACTCGGAACCATGCCGCCGCCGTTTACCAGGCTGGTCGCCGGTCTGGAAGCGGCCAATCCGTTCGTCGGGCCGGAGACTCTGGAGCGGCGCGCGGGACGCCGGTTTCGCGTGCGGGCGGGGGCCAACGAGAGCGCCTTCGGCATGTCGCCGCGGGCACGGGCGGCGGCCGCGGCCGCCCTCGACCGCCTCTCCTGGTACGGCGATCCCGAGAATTACGAGCTGCGCGCCGATCTGGCGGCGTATCACGGCGTGGACCTCGAGCAGGTGCTGGTGGGCGCCGGCATCGATGACCTGCTCGCGCTGATGGTGCGGGCGTTCGCGGCCGACGGCGGCCGCGCGGTGATGACGCTGGGCTCCTACGCCACCTTCGCCTACCACGCCGCAACCTGCGGCGCGGCGTTGGACTGCGTGCCCTACGGCGCCGGCGGTCAGGTCGATCTGGCGGCGTTGGCCGCCCGGGCGCGGGACAGCGAAGCTGTCCGCGGGCGCGGCGCGGGCGCCCGCCGCGGCGCCACCGTGGTGTACTTGGCGAACCCGGACAACCCGGCCGGCACGTGGCACGCCGCGGAGGCGGTGCGCGGCTTCGCCGAGGCGCTGCCGCCCGGCTGCATCCTGGCGCTCGACGAAGCCTACGTCGACTACGCGCCGCCGGCTCCGGCCCGGGCGCTGGTCACGGACGACCCGCGGGTGGTGCACCTGCGCACCTTCTCCAAGGCGCACGGCATGGCGGGGGCGCGCGTCGCCTACGCCGTCGGCGCGCCCGCGGTCTGCGCCGGGCTGAACAAGCTGCGCCTGCAGTTCGGCGTCAGCCGGGTGGCGCAGGAGGCGGCGCGCGCCTCCCTTGCCGACGCCGCCTTCGTGGCCCGGGTAGGGCGGCGGGTGGCCGCGGGGCGCGCCGCCTACCACGAGCTGGGCCGCGCGCTGGGCGTGCCGACGCTGCCGTCGGCGGCCAACTTCGTGTGCTTCGACCTGGGAACCCGGCGCCGCGCCGAGGCGGTGCTGGCCGCGCTGCTGGATCGCGGCGTGTTCGTGCGCAAGCCGGCGGCGCCGCCCCTCGACCGTTGCATCCGCCTCAGCGTGGGCACCGAGGCGGAGGGCCGCATCGTGGCGGCCGAGCTGCGGCAGCAGCTGGAGGAAGTGCCGGGTTAGGTCAGGTCAGGCGCCGCGGAGCCGCGGCTACCCGTTGCAGGCGTCGACGATGCCGCGGAAGCGGCGCACGTGTTCGGCGGTGGTTCCGCAGCAGCCGCCGACGATGCGGGCGCCGGCGGCGAGCAACTCGTCGAGGCCGGCCACCATCTGCTCCGGCGTCTGCCGGTATACCACCTGCATGTCGATCAGCTCCGGCAGACCGTTGTTGGGCTTGGCCATGAGCGGCAGGTCGGAGGCCGACCGATAGCGTTGCAGGATCCGCGCCGCCCACGCCATGTCCACGCCGGTGCCGCAGTTGATGGCCAGGACGTCGGCGCCGGCCTCCTGCAGCACTTCCGCGGCCTGCTCCACCCGCACCCCCATCATGGTGCGCACGTCCTTGCCGTCGCGGTTCAGATCGAACGCCATGGAGGCGATGACGCAGGCGGCGCCGGCTTCCTTGGCGGCGGCGATTCCCAGCCCAATCTCCTCCAACGCGGTCTGGGTCTCGATGATCACCGCGTCGGCGCCGGCATCCACCAGGGCTGCCGCCTGCTCGCGGAACGCCGCCGCGACCGCGGCGCGCGGCACCTCGCCGTAGGGCTCCATCAAGCCGCCGAACGGCCCGACGTCACCGATGACGAAACCGGCCCGGCCGGCGAACGCGGCGCGGGCAACGGCGACGCCGCGCGCATTGATCTCCGCCACGCGGTCGGCCAACGAGTGCCGTTCCAGCATGACGCGGCAGGCGCCGAAGGTGTTGGTCAACAGGCAGTCCGAGCCCGCTTCGACGTACTCGCGTTGAATTGCCAGCACGGTGTCGGGGCGGTCGATGTTCCACGCCTCGCCGCTGCCGCCCGGCTCCAGGCCGGCCTGCTGCAGTTGCGTCCCCATGGCGCCGTCGGCCAGCAGCACGCGCTCCGCGAGCGCCTGCAGCAGCGGTTGCGGCGCCGCGGCGGGCGCCGCCGGTTCGCCGCCGCCGGGACTGTCGGTGCTGAGAACTGTCATCGCCGTAACTATACCCCGCGCACCCGCCCGCGGCGAGCCGTCTTTGCCGGCCCGGCGCGGAGCGGTCCGGTCGCGGTGGAAGGCGGGGCGGTCAGGCCGGGGCGCCGGCGGCGGCCAGAGCCGGCCGGCGCGAAGCGACGCCGAGGGCGGCTTCCCACGCCGCGGCGAAGGCCAGCAGCTCCGCCTCGCCGCGGTAGCGGCCGACGATCTGGGCGCCTACCGGCAGGCCGCCGGGAGTGAAGCCGCACGGCAGCGACAGCGCCGGATGGGAGGTCATGGTGATCAGCGAGCAGCTCTGCATCCAGTCGATGTAGGTCGCCATCGGCACGCCCTCGATGGAGCGCACCCAGTCTGTCTCCACCGGAAACGGCACCACCTGCGAGACCGGCAGGATCAGCACGTCGAACCGTTCCAGGAACGCGCTCATGCGCAGGTATTGCGCGGCGCGCAGGCGCTGGGCGCGGATCACCTGCCGCGCGGTCAGCGCCAGGCCGCGCTCGATGTTCCAGATCACCGTGTCCTTGAGCTGGTCGCGGTGGTCGCGCAGCGTGGCGGCGTGGTCGCCGGCGAAGCGCAGCGCGCGCAGCACGTCGAACGCTTCGGCGCCGCCGGAAAGATCGGGATGGGCTGTTTCGATGACGCAGCCCAGGTCTGCCAGCCGCGGCAGGGCGCGCTCGATCACCTCCGTCACCGCGGGCTCCACCGGCAGCAGGCCGAGGTCGCGGCTGTAGGCCGCCCGGCAGCCGGCCAGGTCGCGCGGGGCCGCCGCGCCCGCCGTCGGCGGCGGTTCGCCGAGCGCGGTCGGGTCGCGCCGGTCGGGGCCGGCGATCACGCTCAGCAGCAGCGCGGTGTCGGCGACGGTGCGCCCCATCGGGCCGAGCACGCTCAGCGTCTCCCACGGGTCGCCGGCCGGGACCTTGGGCACGCGCCCGGGCGTGGGCCGCAGTCCCACCACGCTGTTGAAGTTGGGGGGATTGCGGATCGAGCCGCCGTAGTCGCTGCCGTCGGCAATGGCGATCATGCCGCTGCTCAGGGCCGCGGCGCCGCCGCCGCTGCTGCCGCCGGCGGAACGGCCCAGGTCGTAGGGGTTGCGGGTCACCCCGAACACCGTGTTGAAGGTGTGCGAGCCGGCGCCGAACTCCGGCACGTTGCTCTTGCCGGTCACGATGGCGCCCGCCGCCCGCAGGCGCCGCACCATCAGATCGTCGTGGGCGGCCACCGCGTCGCGGTACAGCGGCGACCCGCGGGTGGTGGGCAGCCCGGCCACGTCGACCAGGTCCTTGACCGCGATCGGCAGCCCGGCAAGCGGGCCGGGCGCGGCGCCGGCCGCGAGCTCGGCGTCGAGCCGCGCCGCCGCGGCCGCGGCGCCTTCGGCGTCCAGCGTGCAGATGGCGTTGACGCGCGGGTTGAGGCGTTCGATCCGGTCCAGGTGCGCCGCCAGCAGCTCGGCGGCGCTCACCTCGCGCGAGCGCACCAGCGCCGTCAGCTCGGTGGCCGGCCGCAGGCACAGATCGTCGTCTCTCATCCCCACGCCTCCCGGCACCCTACACCGCAGCGTCCACTCCTGCATACGCGGTTCCGGGCTGCGCCCGCGCGCTGGTCACCAAACGGCGAATGTGCCACCCTCTGCGGGAGGCGCGATGATGACGGCACGCAGCGCAGCCACCGCAAGCGGCGTTACCGCGGCCGCGCCGCAGGCGCAGCGGCGCCCGCGGCGCAGCCGGCTGCGCAAGACCCTGGCGCACAACTACCAGCTCTACCTCCTGGTGGCGCTGCCGCTGGTCTACCTGATCATCTTCCAGTACGTGCCGATGTACGGGGCGCAACTGGCGTTCAAGAAGTATCGCGTTGCCCTCGGCATCTGGGGCAGCGAGTGGGTCGGGTTGGACCACTTCATCGCCTTCTTCCAGTCGTTCCAGTTCCAGCGCGTGGTGCGCAACACCATCTCCATCAGCGCCTACTCGCTGGTGGCCGGGTTTCCGGTTCCGATCATCCTGGCAATCGCGCTCAACAACAGTCAGGCGCGGCGCTTCAAGAAGACGGTGCAACTCGTCACCTACGCCCCCCACTTCATCTCCACGGTGGTGATGTGCGGGATGATCATCCAGTTTCTGTCGCCGAGCCTGGGCATCGTCAACAAGTTCATCGCCGCGCTCGGGCTGCAGCCGGTGGGCTTCATGGGGCGCCCGGAGTGGTTCCAGACCATCTACGTGTTCTCCGGCATCTGGCAGCAGGCGGGCTACGCGTCGATCATCTTCCTGGCGGCGCTGGCCTCGGTCTCGCCGGAGTTGCACGAGGCGGCGATCGTCGACGGCGCCGGCCTGCTGCAGCGCAACCGGCACATCGACCTGCCGGCGATCATGCCTACCGCGGTCATCCTGCTGATCCTCAACGTCGGCAATCTGATGAGCGTCGGCTTCGAGAAGGTGTATCTGCTGCAGAACACCATGAACCTGGAGACGAGCGAGGTAATCCAGACCTTCGTCTACAAGCGCGGCATTGCCTGGCAGCCCCCCAACTTCTCCTACGCCGCGGCGGTGGGGCTGTTCAACTCGGTGGTCAACCTGATCCTGCTGGCGGCGGTGAACGCGCTCGCGCGGCGGGTCAGCGGCACCAGCCTGTGGTAACCGGCGCCGGCGCCGGACGGCGCGCCATCCCCGTGCCGCGCGGCGACCGCGGCTACCTGCTGGCCAACCACCTGTACCTGGCCGGGGCGCTGCTGATCGTGCTCTACCCGCTGGTGTACATCGTCAGCTCGTCGTTCAGCTCGGTGCAGGCGGTGCTGAGCGGCCGCGTGTGGCTGTGGCCGGTCGACTTCTCCCTGGACGGCTACCGCGCGGTGGTCAACTACTCGAAGACCTGGATCGGCTACGCCAACACGCTGATCTACACGGGCGCGGGCACCGCCATCAACGTGGTGCTGACGATCCTGGCCGCCTACCCGCTGTCGCGGCGCGACATGGCCGGGCGCGGCTTCATCATGTTCCTGATGGTCTTCACGCTGCTGTTCCACGGCGGGCTGATTCCCACCTACGTGCTGATCCAGAAGCTGGGCATCATGAACACCCGCTGGGCGATGCTGCTGCCAAGCGCGATGGGCGTGTGGAACGTGATCATCACCCGCACCTACTACCAGTCCTACGTCCCGAGCGAGCTGCTGGAGGCGGCCAGGATCGACGGCGCCAGCGACTTCTCGTTCGTGTGGCGGGTGGTGATTCCGCTGTCGGGCGCCATCACCGCGGTGAACGTGCTGTTCTACGCGGTGGGTCACTGGAACTCCTACTTCCCGGCGCTGCTCTACCTGCACGATCAGAACCTGTTTCCGCTGCAGCTCTTCCTGCGCCAGATCCTGATCATCAATGACATCGACACCGACATGATGCAGAACCTCGACGTGGCGCTGATCGACGAAGGCCGGCTGGGGCTGATGGAGTTGATCAAGTTCGCGATCATCATCGTGGCCAGCCTGCCGGTGCTGTGCATCTACCCGTTCGTGCAGAAACATTTCATCAAGGGTGTCATGATCGGCTCCCTGAAGGGTTGACCCGTGACCGGGCCGGCCCGCGGGCAACACGGCCGCCGGAGCGGCGGACGACGGACAAGGAGAAGGACATGCGACTGAGACGTGTGCCTCGGGGGAGCGGCCTGGCGCTGCTCATCTTGCTCCTGACGGGAGCGCAGGCGGCCTTCGCCGGCGGCGAAGAGGAGGGCGCCGCGGCCGCCGGGGTGATGATCAACGGGGTGGGCCAGTTGCCGATTGTCGACCAGCCCTACACCTTGAGCGTGGCGGCGATCATCCCGCCCAACATCGTCGACATCAGCACCAACACGGCCACGCAATGGGTCGAGGAACGGACCAACGTCAAGATCGAGTGGCAGACCCTGCAGTGGGGCGGCGAGGGGCGCAACAAGGCGAACCTGATGCTGGCCAGCGGCGCCGACCTGCCCGACGTCTTCCTCGGCAACCAGATCGTGCGCGGCGTCGACTTCGCCTACGGCTCGCAGCGGCTGCTGGTCCCGCTCAACGACTACCTCGAAGACGAGTCGGTGCACATAAGGAAGCTGTACGAGCAGCTCCCGCTCACCGCCAGCCAGATGACCATGCCGGACGGCAACATCTACTCGATCGGCTCGATGTCGCTGATCCGCCAGAACCGGCCCTACGCCAAGGCGTGGTACAACGACCAGTTCATGGAGACGCTGGGTCTGGGCATTCCCGACACCACCGACGGCTTCCTGGAGCTGCTGCGCAAGGCCAAGGTCACCGACGTGAACGGCAACGGCGACCCCAACGACGAGATCCCGTTTACCGGAGAGAAGGGCGAGATTCCGCAGCTGTTCACCATGAACGCGTTCGTGTACGTCGACGGGAAGCGCATCAACGTCGATGAGAACGGCGCCCTGTGGAGCCCGATCGTCAGCGAACAGTTCCGCGCCGGCCTGCGCTACCAGCACCGGCTCTACGCCGAGGGGCTGTGGGATCGGGAGCAGTTCGTGCAGGACCAGCAGCAGATGAAGCAACTGGTGATGGGCGGCGACGCGGCGCGGCCGGTGATCATCTCCCAGCACATCAAGAACCGCTTCATCGACGCCGGCCACGCGACGTACCGGAACTGGTTCAACAACTACCCGCCGCTGCAGGGGCCGGACGGGCACCGCACCGCGGCGTTCAACCCGTTCTCCACGGTCCCGGGCTGGGGCGCCATCACCAGCGCCGCGCCGGAGCCGCTGGTCGCCTGGCGCTGGTTCGACTTCCTGGCCACCCAGGAGGCGCAGTGGCGCATCTATCAGGGCGAACAGGGGAGTGACTGGGACTATCCGGCGGAGGGCGAGGTCAGCTTCTACGGGACCCCGGCCAACCTGATCGAGAAGGTGTTCATGTGGGCCGAGCAGGAGCAGAACCGCGCCTGGCTGTGGCTCTACCCGCGCCAGGGGTACGAATTCCGCACCGTCGACGACGGCGATCCCTACAACGAGGCGGGCCGCCTGTACCGCCAGTCACTCAAGTACTGGGAGTACGTGCCGGATGAAAAGCTGGTGCTGCCGGTGCTCAACATGACCGAGGACGAGAACGACGAGTACCAGGCGCTGCGCACGGAGATCATGGCGTATCACAACGAGAGCTGGGTGAAGTTCATCACCGGGGATCTGAACGTGGCCGCCGACTGGGACGAGTACGTCGCCACCCTGGAGCGGATGGGCTTGAACCGCATGGTGGAGATCGCGCAGACGGTCTACGACCGCCAGTACCGCTAGCGGCCCCGGCGGGGCGGCAGGGCAGGGGCTGCGGCAGGGGCAGGGCCGCGCAGCCCCCGCCCGCCGCCGGTACGGCTGCCGCCGGCGGGGCGGCAGCCGGCAGGGTTGCGCCACGCGCAGCCCCGCCGCGCCGCCCGCCGTCCGCGGACCGGAAGCGATCTAGCGGTAGTCGCCGATCTCCTGCAGGAAGCGGGTGTGAGCCGCGTGATGCAGCTCGACGTAGCGGTCGATCTGCATGTTCTTCATCTGCTGCAGGTAGCCGTCCCACTCCCTGTCGAGGTCGCCGATGCCGGTGATCCAGCGCGCCTCGTTGCTCTTCCAGAGCGTCTCGATGTCGGTGCGCAGGTTGTTGACCTCGGTCTGCTCGTCGGACGCGAATTCGGCGCGCACCCACTGTTCCTTGGCCTTGAAGCGCACGTAGTGCTCGTAATACTGGTCGTACAGGAACTGGGTGGACTGATCCATCGCCAGCCGCGCGCCAAAATCTTCCTCCCGGAAGATGCTGGGAAACGTGCCGCTGGTGGAGATCTGAATCCGGCGCTCGGGGTCGATCGGCTGCGGCACCCATACGCCGTCCACCTGCTTCACCCCTTCCGGGATGACGCCGTATTGCGCCTGCACGCTGTTTTCCAGGGTGTAGAAGCGGTCCACCCATGCCATGGTGTGCTCGGGGTAGGGATTGGCGTCGGTCATGAACCACACGTTCTTGATCGCCAGCCGCCCCGGATGCACCCACATCTCCGGTTCGTAGCCGGGGGCGCGCAGCGGCGGGATCGACACGAACTCGGCGCGGTTGGCGGTGACGTCGTTGACCGCGGTGAACCCGCGCCGCGCGATGACGAAGCCGTAGCTGTTGCCGGCGGGGTCGTCCACCTTGGCGTTGAAGTCGCTGGCGGTCTGGGTGAAGCTCTCCGGATCGATCAGTCCCTCCGCGTAGAGGCCGGCGAGATACTCGATCATGTCCCGGTAGGCGGGCGTGATCGGCGCGAAGTAGGCTTGGCCGTCGCGGATGGCGATGCCGTTCTTGGTGGGCATGCCCCAGATGCCGTACATCGAACGCAGGTGCTGGGCGAATCCGTCGTTGGCCACGAAGGCGAACGGGATCTCGTCGGCCTTGCCGTTGCCGTTGGGATCGCCGTCGCGGAAGGCGATCAGCACGTCGCGCAGCTCCCCGGTGGTGGCGGGAATCCGCAGCCCCAACGCGTCCAGCCAGCGCTGGTTGATCATGTAGTTCTGCTCCAGGTAGTTGGACTCCAGGAACAGGAACCGGGCCAGCGACTGCATCTGCCCCTGCGGGTTGAGCATGTAGGCCAGCGCCTCCGGCTTCTCGGCGAAGATGCGGTCCAGGTTGGGCGTGTAGCCCTTGCCGAGGTGCGGCCGCAGGTCGGCCACCACGCCCTCCTGCAGCAGCTTGGCGATCAGGTTCTTCTCCAGGCCGCCGACGCCGAGCATCAGATGCGGGTAGTCATCGGAGGCGAACACGATCGACATCTTCTCGATGTTGTCGATCGGCACGAAGTCGAGCGTGACGCCGGTCGGCTCCTCCCAGCTTTGGACCCACGGGTTGTCGTTGGGGTCATGCGGCCAACGTCCCGCGTGCCATCCGGCCACCAGGGTGATGCCCGGCTCCACCGGGAAGATCCCCGGCGCGGTCAAGTCGACGGCGCTGGCGCCCTCCTCGGCGCCGGCGGCGAACACGAGCAGCGGCGACGCCAGCAGCGCCCCCGCCAGAACGGCTCTGAGTGCAGTTGTCATTTGCACCCTCCTTGTGTGTGATGTGTCCCGGCAGGCGGGACCGGTGGTGCCATTACGGCCCCCACTTCTTCGTATACCGGATAGCAGCTACCCCTTGATCGAGCCGACCATGATGCCCTTGACGAAGTGCCGCTGGATGAAGGGGTAGAGGATCATCAGCGGGGCTATGGCGACTACGATTATACCGTAGCGCAGCAGGTCGGCGATGAACTGGCGGCGCTGGATCTCCTCCGGCGACATGGTCTCCAGGCCCTCGCCGCCGCCGGTCAGGAGCTGGTTCAGAATCAGCAGCCGGCGCAGCACCAGTTGCAGCGGGTACTTGGACTGCTCGTTGATGAACAGCAGGGCGTGGAAGAAGGCATTCCAGTTCTGCACCACGTTGAACAGCACCACGATGGCGATGATCGCCTGCCCCACCGGCAGCACGATGCTGATGAAGAACCGCGTATTGGTGCAGCCGTCGAGCTGCGCCGACTCCAACAGCTCGTCGGGGATGTTGGATTGGAAGAAGGTGCGCGCCACGATCAGGTTGAACACGTTCACCGCGTTGGGAAGCATCAGCGCCCACACCGAGTTGTTGAGCCCGAGGCGCCGCACCACCACGTAGAACGGGATGATGCCGCCGGTGAAGTAGAGGGTGAACACGAAGTAGAACATGATCAGCCCGCGCGCGCGCAGGTCGCGCCGCGACAGGGCGTAGGCGGCGGGGATGGTCAGCAGCAGGGAGATGACGGTCTGGCCCACGGCGTAGATCAGCGAGTTGCGGTAGCCGATCAGAATGCGGTTGTCGCGCAGGATGTAGGAATACCCCTCCAGGTTGAAGCCGCGCGGCCACAGGTAGACGTGGCCGGCGGACACCATGGTAGGCGAGCTGACGGAGGCGATGACGACGAAGTAGACCGGATACAGGGTCGCCGCCAGCACCAGCGCCAGCAGCGTCACGTTCACCCCGTCGAACACCCGGTCGGCGCGGCTGCGAAAATCTACCATCTGTCGTTGCCGGCTGCCGTTACCAGAGCGAGGCCTGCCCGAAGCGGCGGGCGAGGCGGTTGGCCAGCACCAGGATGCCGAAGTTGACGACGGTCTCCAGCAGCTCCACCGCGGTGGCGTAGTCGTACTGGGTCTGGCGGATGCCGGCGCGGTACACGTAGGTGGACACCACCTCCATGGTCGAGATGTTGAGGTCGTTCTGCATCAGCAGCACCTTCTCGAAGCCGATGGTGAGCAGTACTCCGAGGCGCATGATGAGCAGGATCGTGACGGTGGGCATGATCCAGGGGAGGTCGACGTGCCAGATGATCTGCAGCTTGTTGGCGCCGTCGCAGAACGCGGCTTCGCGCAGGGAGGAGTCGACGGCGCTGAGCGCGGCCAGAAAGATGATCGCATGGAAGCCGGCGTTCTGCCACAGCTCGGAGAGTACGTACAGCGCCGGCCCCCAGTTCGGGTTGGCCATGAAGAAGATGCGCTCGCCGCCGAGCAGCGCGATCAGCGAGTTGACCACTCCGATGCGGGGGCTCAGAAAGAAGTAGAGGATGCTGACCACCACCACCGTGGAGATGAAGTGCGGAGCGTAGGTCACCATCTGCACGCTCTTCTTGAAGAAGCGGCTGCGCGCCTCGTTGATCATCAGCGCCAGGGCCAGCGGGATCGGCCAGGTGGCGAGGGTGGAGAGCGCGATGACGACGGTGTTGCGCAGCACCGGGAGGAAGTACGCCGAGTTGAAGAAGCGGATGAAGTGGGCGAACTCGTTCCACTCCGGGGCCGAGCGCCCGGTGCGCAGCGAGAAGCCGTCAGTGAAGGCGATGCGCAGGCCGTAGATCGGCAGGTAGCGGAACAGCAGCACGTGGATCACCGCCGGCAGCACGAACAGGTACAGCTCCCACGAGCGCAGCAGGTAGCGCCCGAGTTCGCGGGCGCGCGCTGCCGCGCGCCCGCGGCCGGCGGCGCCGCCGGCCGGGGCCGGCGGCGCCGCCGGCCGGGCCGTCTGAGAGCGCCTCACTTCACCCCGGCGTGAGCGGCCGCCCGCTCGACCGCCGCGCGCAGGCCGCCGTAGCGCACCTCGGCCGCGGCCTGCCGCGGCGCGCGCCGCATCAGGGAGCGCAGCGCGTTGAGGCCGATCTTCTGCTGCGCCGGGCGCTCACGGTCCAGAAACGCCCGCCCGAGGACGTAGAATGCCCACTGGCGGACGTCGAGCGGGTCGGGACGATCGGTCAGATCGTCCCGACCGAGCACGCAGAAGACGTAGACCTCCGCCGGCCGCCGCGGCTGCGGGAACTCCCTGGTCGTATTGGTCGCCGGGTCCCAGACCTGCTGCCGCGGGGCGATGTCGAACTGGATGGCCGACGGGCGTTGCTGGTGCCACGCCTGCACGTAGGCCGCGCTCTTTACCTCCACGGTGACGCCCGACCGGGTCCGCAGGTCGTAGCCCGCCCACTCTTCGCGCGGTTGGTGCGTCACGTCGAGCGCCCGGGCGATCAGGAACTCGGCCAGCACGCCGCGCTCCACGTTATTCAGCAGATCGGAGCGCGACCAGCGCCAGTAGTCCAGCAGCGTCGCGTCGCAGGAGACGCCGCCGGTATGGAAGGGTTCGTCGCCGGACCGGAGTCCGGCCCTCGGGTGATCCTGCATTCCGCGCGAGAGTAGCACGCCGCCGCCGCCAAAGTCTTGAACCGGCCGCGCGGCCCGCGCGGCCCTTTACCGGCGCCCGATTCGGCGTCAAGGTGGCAGCCGTGAAGCACAACACCATGAAACGCAAGATGCTGGCCGGCGAGCCGGTGGTGGGCGCCGAACTGGCGCTCGGTTGCCCCGTGATCGGCGAGATGTTCTCGCTGGCCGGATTCGACTTCGTGCAGGTGGACTGCCAGCACGGGATGTGGGACGACGCCGCGGCGTTCGCCGCCTTCCACCATATCTGCCTGGGACCGGCGACGCCGGCGGTACGGGTGCCGGACAACGACTACGCGGCCATCGGCCGGCTGCTGGACCGCGGCGCCCTGAGCATCATCGTGCCGATGGTCAACAGCCCGGAGGAGGCGCAGCGCGCCGCGCGGGCGGTGCGCTACCCGCCGCGCGGGGCCCGTTCCGGCGGCGCGCCCACCGGCTACCTGACCTACGGCCGCGACTACGCCTCCCGCGCCGACGACGAAGTCCTGCTGATGGTGCAGATCGAGACCCGGCGCGCGGCGCAGGCGGCGGAAGAGATCCTGAGCGTAGACGGGGTAGACGGCTGCATGATCGGGCCGGGCGACCTGAGCCGCAGCATGGGCCTCGACCTGAGCCGCGCCCCCGACCGCGCGCGCCACGCGCACGCGATCGGCGAGATTCGCGACGCCTGCATCGGGGCCGGCAAGCTGCCCGGCATCGCCACCGGCGGGCGCGGCGCCGAGCAGTACCTCAAGGAGGGCTACCTGTTCGTGCTGGCGATGGGAGACTACGCGCTGATCGCCGACGGCGCCCGCAACGTCCTGCAGTGGATCGACGAGGTGCGCGGGCGGCGCGCATAGGCCGGCGTCCGCTACCCTGCGCGCGGCCGGGAGGCAAGCGTGAACACGGTGTCGGTGATCCAGCGCTTGAAGCCGGCGTTGTCCATGAACTGCTTGAAGAGCTGGGTGTCGTCGCGCATCAGCGCGGTCATCACCCGCAGCAGCGCCCGGTCGTGTTCGATGCGGGCGTTCTGCCGGTCGGAGTTGCGCTGCGCGTTGCGGAAGGCGGCGTCCGCGGCCACGCGGGCGGGTATGGTCTCGATGATGAGTTGCCGCACCCGGTCGGCGTCTTCCCAGTGGATGTCGCCGAAGTGCTCGTTGAAGGCGCGCAGGATGTCGGACAGCCGCTCCAGTTCCGGTTCGGGCCGGCCGCCGCCGCCGGCGGCCGGCACCGGGTCGATCGCCGCGTCCCGGTCCGGCAGCAGGAGCCGCTGCAGCGCCTGCTTCTCGACCCGGTAGCTGTCCAGGTCGATGGCGTCGAGGATGCCCTTGGCCAAGTCCTCCTCCTCGGGCGCGGGCAGCTTGGGCACCAGGAAGTTGAGGAAGATCGAGCGCTTCTCCCAGCCGGCGTCGGTGTACGGCAGGACGGCCGACAGAAAGCCGTAGGTGCGGATGAAGCCCTTGGCGTTGCCCTTGAACGCGACTTGCCCGTCTTCGTCCAGCTCGCGCCGGTAGACCGCCACGCAGGCGTCGAGGATCGGATCGAGGCGCTCGCGGCCGGCGCCGTCCAGGTAGCGCCGCACGAACTCTTCGACCTGCTCGTCGGAATAGACCTGGGCGCGGTCCAGGTCGGCCTGCAGATCGTGCAGCCGGTTGGGGTCGGTCTCGTCGGCCAGGATCGTGGCGCGGTAGTAGTCCGCGAAGGCGCCGCGGATGGTGTCGGCGTCGTTGAGGAAGTCGAGCACGAAGACGTCGTGCTTGCCGGGATGCGCGCGGTTGAGGCGCGACAGGGTCTGCACCGCCTTGATGCCGGACAGCGGCTTGTCGACGTACATCGTGTGCAGCAGCGGCTCGTCGTAGCCGGTCTGGAACTTGTCCGCGCAGACCAGGAAGCGATAGGGCTCCTCCCGGAACCGGTCGGCGATCTGCGCCGCGGGCAGGCCGTTCAGCGGCGCCTCGCTCACCCTGGCGCCGCCGAACTCATGTTCGCCGGAGAAGGCGACCAGCGCCCGGTACGGGCTCTTGCGCTCCGCGAGGTAGGCGCGGATGGCGAGGAAGTATTGGACGGCGCGCTCGATGCCGCCGGTGACCACCATCGCCCGCGCTTCGCCGCCGATCTTGCGCCGCGCCAGCACCCGGTCGTGGAAGTGGTCGACCATGATCTCGGCCTTGAGGCGGATCGCGTGGTCGCTCCCCTCCACGAAGCGGCGCAGCTTCTTCTGCGCCTTGCGGGCGTCGAACTCCGGGTCGTCCGCAACCGTCTTGGCCAGCCTGTAGTAGCTGGTCACCGGCGTGTAGTGGGCCAGCACGTCGAGGATGAACCCCTCCTGGATCGCCTGCTTCATGGTGTAGCTGTGGAAGGCATGGTGCCGCACGGCGCCGTCCGGCTGCGGGTCGGGAGCGCCGAAGATCTCCAGCGTCTTGTGCTTGGGGGTGGCGGTGAACGCGAAGTAGCTGGCGTTGGCCAGCAGCTTGCGCGACTCCATCAGGCGGTTGATCCGATCCTCGTCGGTCTCCTCCTCGTCACCCTCCCCGCCCGTCCCGCCGGCTTCCGAGAGCGCTTGCGTCATGGCCGCGCTGGTGCGGCCGCCCTGGCTGGAATGCGCCTCGTCGATGACGATGGCGAAGCGCCGGCGGCGGTGCTCGCCGCCGATCTCGTCCAGGATGAGCGGGAACTTCTGCACCGTGGAGATGATGATCTTCTTGCCGCTCTCGATGAAGCGGCGCAGGTCGCCCGAGCGTTCGGCGTGCGCGACGGTCGCCCCCACCTGGGCGTATTGGCGGATGGTGTCGCGAATCTGCCGGTCGAGGATGCGGCGGTCGGTAACCACGATGATCGAGGCGAACAGCGGCGCGTCGTCGCGCGTCAGCCCGATCAGTTGGTGCGCCAGCCAGGCGATGGAGTTGCTCTTGCCGCTGCCGGCCGAGTGCTGGATCAGGTAGCGCCGGCCGGCGCCGTTGGCGGCGGCGTCGGCCAGCAGGTTGCGCACTGCGCCGAGTTGGTGATACCGGGGCCAGATCTGCGTCCGCTTGCTGCGGCCGGACTTGGCGTCCTTCGACGCCACTACCTGGGCGTAATTCTCCAGGATGTCGGCCAGGCTGCGGCGGGTCAGCACCTCGCGCCACAGGTACTCGATCGCCAGCCCGTGGGGGTTGGGCGGGTTGCCGGCGCCGTCGTTCCAGCCGCGGTTGAAGGGCAGGAACCAGGAGGTCTTGCCGGTCAGGTGGGTGCAGAAGCGAACCTCGCGCTCATCGGCGGCGAAGTGCGCCACGCAGCGCCCAAACTCGAACAGCCGCTCGCGCGGGTTGCGGTCCTGCCGGTACTGCAGTACCGCGTCGGCCACGGTCTGCTTGGTGAGGCTGTTCTTCAGCTCGAAGGTGAACACCGGCAGGCCGTTGATGAACAGGCCGAGGTCGAGCGCCCGCTGCGCCTCGTCCCGGCTGTAGCGGAGCTGGCGGGTGACGGTGAAGCGGTTGCGCGCGAACCGTTCCTGCGCCGGCCGGTTGCCGGGCGACGGGGTGCCGTAGAACAGGTCCAGGTGGCGCGCGCCGTGCTTGACGCCGCGGCGCAGCACGTCGATGGTGCCGCGCTTGGCGACCTCGCCCTGCAGGCGGGCCAGAAACCGGCGCCGCGTCGGGCCATCGCGCGCCAAGTCCAATGCCTCGGCGGCCTCGGGCTGGGTAGCGTGCAGGAAGGCGGCGAGCTGAACCAGATCGACGCAGTGCTCGCGGTCGTAGTCGTGGAAGTTGCCGGCGCTCCATCCCACTCCGCCGTACCCGTCGTCCGGCTCGGCGATGATCCCTTCCGTGGTCCCTTCCGCCGGCGGATCGCACGGGAGCCCGGTCAGCCCCATGCAGATCAGCCGCTCCAGCCCCCGCTCCGACGTATCCGTACTCATTGCCGCTGCCTCAATTGAACCTGAGCCCGAACAGGCCGCCGGTGTCGGTCGCGTCCGTCAACCTCGTGCCGACCACGTACCGCTCCACGTCAAATCCTTTCGAGAAACCCTCCCGCGGCATGGTATCGGAGTTCAGGGTAACGATGTATTGAAATCCCGCGCGGTCGGCTCGCTCGGCGCCGAGCTGCAGCGCCTTCGCAACCTGACGCTCGTCGACGCCGTCGAACAGATGGCTATCGTGGATGAGGAACCCGGGCGATCGGCCGCGCCGCGCACCCAGCTCCGCCAGCATGAGATCGAAGCAGAATATCTGCATGTTGGTAATTCCCTTGCTGCGTTCCGCGTCGATATGCACCTCGAATTTCGGGCCGGATGGAGTATCGGCTATCGTCAAACTTCCGGCCCGTTCATACAGCGATTCGGACAAGCTCTCGAACTGCAGAATCGCTTCGCGCACGATCTCCCCGCGCTCTCTGATATCATCGCGGAGAACTTGAACCAGCCGCGCTCGTTCCAGATCCTGTTCTGTCTTCGTGCGTTCCATCCGCTCGGCGAGCTCGAGGCGTTCTCGAAGTGACTCGCTTTGCGCTTCGATCCGGCCGAGCTCCTCGCGCAAATCGGTGTAATGCTCCAGCGCTCCTCCGGACCGGAGTATCTCCATGACCTGGCGGCGCCGCTGATCGAGTTGCGCTTGCCGCGCGTCGCGCTCGCCGATTCGGCCTTCGGCGCTCTCGATCTCTGCCCGGAGATGTGAGCGCCGGTTCTCGACGACGGTCCGATGGAATCGATCCACCTGCTCAAGACGCCGGCGCGGCAGGTCCGGAAGTACGATACCAGCCTCCTCGTAGAGCTTGACGACGTCCCGATGGTCCGGCGCGTCCTCCTCCTCCAACGAGGACCGAAGCTCGCGAGTCAGCTCTCGATCGGCCACGTTCTCTATGCTCAGTTCACTGATCTCCGCAGTGATCCGATCGGCCTCGCGCTGCAGATCCTGGTATTCGGGGACAACTCGAAAATCACCAAGGCGGTCGCGCAGGCGAGATCCGTGCGCCTCGGAGAGCGTAAGACTGGTTCGCAGGTCGGCCGCCCTGCCGAAATACCGTCCCAGATCGCCGTCCCGGGCAGCTCGGCGAAGCTCCTTGACAACTCTCTCTTGCCCCCTGAGATCCTGAAACCGAGCAGGGACCGTCCAGTCGAGACCCAGGAGGTAGCATATGGTTACCTGTTGGTCCCATGGCTGCTGTTTGGACGAATGCTGCGTCGGCTGTTGAAAGCCGCCGTCCTGCTGGCGGCGTACGACCATCGAGAACAGCGAGCGAAAACTAGGCTTCCATTTTTCCTCGGACTCCTCGGGAAGCCCGAAGCATGATTTACCAAGAATACCCTTCCACTCGGTATTGGAAAGCTCGTTGCTGTCGACCAGGACCCGACTTGCCTTCGACCCGCGGCGCGCGACGGTCATGGTAGTTCCGCCGATGTCGACCGATCCGGAGAACCTGCATTTGCTCAACAGCGGTCCGCGGAATATGCTCTGCAGGCGTACGTCCGCGCCGAACAGAAAATGCACCAGTTCGATGAAGCTGGTCTTCCCTGCGCCGTTGCGAGATTGGCGGTCGGTGGCGCCTTCGCTCTTGTCCGACAGAATGATGTTCAGCCCCGGTCCGAAGCACAACGTCTTGAACGACCGCAGGTCGCTAGCCAACCGGTGAATCATCGTGAGGCCCTGCGTATCACGCCGCGCTCGAAGTCGATCGCCCCGATCATGTACAGAAGGTCCAGCGCCAATACGAACCAGCGGTAATCGAGCACGGCGTTCGAATTCGATGCCGTGCGCCGCAATCGCAGATGGTCCCACAGTCCCGACATGGTCATCGGCTTCGCCAGCCCGGCCAGTATGTCGGCGCCAATGCCCAGCAGCGCCCGATCCGGTCGAATGTGCTTGGTAGGAAGGATCATGAATCGGTCCCAGGATCTTCGAAGATGTCGCAGCGTTCGAAGAAGTATGACAATACCGCAAGGGCGGCACCTTGACGCTTTGGCTCGCTTCCCGATCCGGCGTACTGCTGCAGATGGGCGAAGATCTCGTCGGGCGATCGGCCTTGATCCCGCAGACTTGCATACGTGCGGCGGAACGACTCCGCTATTCTTTCCCCCAAATCAGGCCGTGGATGGTTACGGAAATAGGAGTCTACCAGCGCCTCCTTGCGACGGCCCAAGGAAAGCAGAGCCGACGCTTCGGCGGACAGCTCGTTCTTTTCCAATTTGTCGGGTGATGGTGGCTTGAGAGAGACCTCATACGGAGACGGATCCTCTCGTTGCAGGTGGTTGATGACTGGCGGAAGATCGTCCATGATCAGTGTCTCGACGCCGGTCCTGGACGGAGCGGGACCGAAGAGAGCCGCCTTCGCAGGCAAGTCCAGGCGTTCCGACAATGCGCTGAGTTCGGGCTCGCCCCATATGACTATCTTGACCGAAGGATGGGCGTTCCGCAAGGAATCGATATATCGAAATACGTCCGGCGGTAGACCACGCTCATCATTATGGACGAAAGCCCATTCGGTCATCTCATGCCAATTATCGAGGGCACCGCGGAAATCCTCGTCGATCTTCCTGGCAAGGCGATCAGCCCTCATTTCATACGGGGCATAACACTGAAATATCGTGCCCGTACTAAGACGGCGGCCGTCGCACTTTAGGTCGCCACGAGGTCCGTACGGGCGAACCGCTTCAAAGTCGGGGCCGAGAGCATAGCGGGCTAGGCGGACGAACCAGTCCTGAAATTCGACTCCCTTCTTGGTGCGGAATGCCAACAGAAAGTGAAGTCGATAGAAATCCGCCTGCACTTCATCCATCAGATGCACCCTCGCGCCCGAGCCGAAACACGTAGCGGGCGCAGGCACCCATCACGTGTCTTGGTCCGGGCACCGGAGATGTGCTTTGGTATGATTCTCACCCAGACCGAGCTCGTCGAGATACAGCCTGATCGCGTCGGTGACCAGGGCGCGCACCTCGGCCTCGGTCTCCCCAGCCACGCCGATGCCGGGAAGTTCAGGTACGTAGGCGCCGTACGCGCCAGGGCCGTACTGCTCTACCACGGCCCGATATTCACTCCGCGCCATTTCCACGACCGGATTATGCTGCTACGTCACCAACGGGTAAACCACGTCCTGCCGGGCGCCCAATGGTCGGACGCCCGGCAGGGCAGTGGTTTGACAAATCGTCGTTTTGATGCTCAGATATCCGTGATTCATGTGGATCGAACGGCTCATCGGGGAGCGGATCGAGCGGCTGGCGGCGGCGTTTCCGGCGGTCATCGTGACCGGCGCCCGGCAGACCGGGAAGACCTCGCTCGTCAAGCGGCTGTTCCGGAGCATCGCTACGTCAGCCTCGATCTGCGGCTGCTGGCCGAGCAGGCCGAGGAGGCGCCGGAGAGCTTTCTGCGCGATCATCCGCCGCCGGTGGTGATCGACGAGGTGCAGTACGCGCCCGGCCTGTTCCGGCATCTGAAGGTGGCGATCGATGGCGACCGCCGCCGCAAGGGGTCGTTCATCCTGACCGGCTCGCAGAAATTCACCTCGATGCGCGCCGTCAGCGACAGCTTGGCCGGCCGGTGCGCGGTGGTCAGCCTGCCCGGCCTGTGCGTGGAGGAGATCCGCGCCGCGGGCCGGCAGCCGGAGACTGCGCCGTCCGGCGACCTGCTGGCGCGCGGCGGCTTTCCCGAGCTGTGGGCGGAGCCCGCGATTTCGGCCCGCGAGTTCTATCAGAGCTACGTCAGCACCTACCTGGAGCGCGACCTGCGGCAGGTCGTCAACGTCGGCAGCCTGCGCGACTTCGAGCGCTTCCTGCGCGCCGGCGCGGTCCGCGCCGGCCAGTTGCTGAACAAGTCCAACCTGGCGCGCGACGTCGGCGTTGCCCAGACCACCGCGAGCCACTGGTTGTCGGCGCTGGAGGCGGGCAATCAGGTGACCTTGCTGGAACCGTTCTTTGCTAACGTCGGCAAGCGGCTGGTGAAGGCGCCCAAGCTCTACTTCAACGACACCGGGCTGCTGTGCTTCCTGCTGGGCGTGAACGCCGGCGACCTGGGGCCGTCGCCGCTCACCGGCGCGATATGGGAAAACTTCGTGTTTACCGAGCTGCGCACGTGGCTCGATCTGGCGCGCCCGGAGTGGTCGTTGTGGTATTACCGCGATCAACAGAACCGGGAAGCCGACTTCCTCATCCAGGGGCCGTATGAATCGATCCGGCTGCTCGACGCCAAGTGGACCGAGAGCCCGCGCCGGCCGGCGTTCGCGCAACTCGACAAGGTCGCCGCGGTGGTCGGGAGCGCGCCGGGCGTGGCCCGCACCGAAGTTGCCATCGCCGGCCGCATGGCGGGCGTCCGCCAACTCGGAGCGAACCGGTGCGCCGTGTCGGCCTACGCCATTGCCGACTACCTGCGTCCCCGCGAGAACACGTGAACGAGGGGCCGGTCACCGCGCATGCGGCTTACTTCCATGGCGTGTCTCCGTCATCTATTCGGCTTGCTCGACAGGATCGAACGCCGGCGGCGAGGTCGATACGTCGCGCACGTCGATCCTGCCGGCAATCACGTCGGCAATCAGGCGCGTACGGAATTCGTCCAACAGTGCGATCAGCTTTCGTGTAGCTGCAATTTGATGACGGATGAGTCGTTCGGTGTGGTCGAGGAAGCGAACGATCGTGGTCTGTTCGGAAAGAGGCGGGACCGGGAGCGAGCAATTGCCATATTTCTCTCCATTGAGATTTTCGATGGTGGATGAAATCGCGTTTACCCTCAAGAAGTTGCCGAATGACCGTGTTTTCGTGAACCAGAACAGATACTTGGGCAGCACGACGCTCTTATCCGCTATGAATCGAACCAGGTATCCGGCATATGCGCACGGACCATGTTTCTTGCTATTGTAGATGAAGGAACGTCCAATGGTGCCACTTCTAGAGATCAGTAGATCTCCGTCCGACAGAATATAGTCCTCTACCAAATCAGCAGGAACGAACACTCCTTCGTCTCTGAGTTGTCCATCCTCCGTTATGTCGGTAGTCCGGAGAAAACGAACGCCGGCGTCCGCGTACGAACTTGCCGGCACGTTGGCCCCGTACAGCGCGGATCGAGAGCAGATCGACTTCAATCTGCGCACGGACCAATGCTTCGGAATCGTCCTCAGCCACTCGACACCGGAAGGTCGGTAGGCTGAGTACGGACGGCCGGTTCGCACCTCTATCTGGCCCGTGACGGCTTGATGGATGATGGCCTGCTTCTGCTCGGCGAGCAGTGCAATCAGCCTCTGCCTGGCGCGGATGTAGCGCTGGATGCGGTGGTCTGCGTGATCGAGGAAGCGGACAATAGCCTCTTGTTCAGAAAATCTCGGGATCGGCACGACTCGCCGATAGGCTTCCTCGCGGTCGAGACCGGGTACCGCCGAATCTCTCGTTACGTCATCCAGCCTTAGCCAGCCAAGAAGAAAATAGAGCCAACGAATGTGACCTGACGACCAACAGGGATCGACGAAGAACGTAGTGTCAATGGCGAATACGGGTGTAAGAGAGTAGTTTACCTTTCCAAAGGATCCCTTTCGACCGACGATGATACAGGGAGCATTTGTGTTTGCTGCGTAATGAGAACCGACATATCCGTTTGATCCGAACACCGGTACGTTTCCTTTTCGACGATTTTCTTCGCTGAGAGAATCTCCATAAACCAATCGACAGATCCGCTTGAGACGTAGGACATCCCAATGCGCAGGTACCTTTCCCAGTGCTTCGACACCGGAGTCCTTCATGTTCGGGTAGGGCTTGAGGTTGGCGGTCATGGCTGAGAACCGCGGCGGTTTCTCATCAAACAAACGATCGGCGGCGGCGTCAGCTCGGGGGAACCGGGCCGGGTCGCTGCGGCAGGGGGTAGCGGGTTCCGGTGATGGCGATGCGGAAGCGGTCGTCCGGGCTGGGCAGAGGATTCATGGCGACGTGCAGCGCCTGGTCCGGCGGCTGCATTTCCACGTGGAAGTGGCGGAACAGCACCGCGGTGACGACCAGGTACAGGAGGTCGGCGACCGACGCCCCCAGGCAGGTGTGCGGGCCGAGGCCGTAGGGGCAGTAGACGTTCGGCTGCAGGTGTTCCTTGCGGTCCGCCGCGTAGCGGCCGACGTCGAAGCGTTCCGGGTCGGGAAAGTATTGCGGCAGGTGATGGGTCACCGTGTTGGCGATGATGCAGTACTCGTCCTTGGGGATCTCGTAGCCTTGGAATTCGAAGGCGGCTATCGACGTACGGGGAAGCGCGGGCGCCGGCGGGTGCAGGCGCAGAATCTCCATGGCCGCGTGCCTGGTGTGTACCATGGAGCGCAGCGATTCGCGGTCGGGAAAGCCGGCGGCGAACGCCAGATCGGCCTCCGCCACGACCGCCCGGCGCAGCTCCGGATCGCGCAGGATGTGGTACAGCAGGAAGGAGGTGGCGCTGGCCGCCGTATCCATGCCGGCGATGAACGGGCCGATGAGCGCAGCCACCGCGTCCCGCTCGTTCATCAGCCGCGGATGCTCGGCGTGGAACTTGCGGACCAGGTCGACGAAATCGCCGCCGCTTTCCAGGTAATCGCGTACGTGATGCTGGTCCCAGATGCGGCGCGCCATCGCGTGCACCGAGCGCTTGGCCGCGGCGTAGCGCGGCAGATACTTCATGGAGGAGGGCCGTACCCTCTGGATGTGGATCTGCACCAGCGCGCGAAAGAAATAGATCAGATCCTCCATCACTTCCGCCGGTTCCTGGTTCGTGGCCATCAATCCCAGCACGGACGAAACCAGACGCTTGACATACGGGAACGCGGCGATCGGCGTCCGCACGGGCCAGCTCCGCAGCAGGCCGAACTGGCTCCTGACCAGCTTCTCCATCTGCGCGTAGAGCGTCCTGCCGGAGTAGCCCTCCTTGAGGCCGGCGCGCAGGGTGCGATGGTCGGGGCCGTCCAACTCGATGACCGTGGGGTTGTCGCCGCCAAGCACCTGGTGGATGTCCTGCATCACTTCACCGGAGGCGAACAGGCGATGGCCCTGTCGCTTCATCAGCGCATTCGCTTCGGGACCGGCCAGCACCAGCAGACGGCGATTCAGGGCCCGCACGCGGAACACCGGTCCCAACCGCAGATACTGCCTGGTGAGGAAATCGCCCGTCGCCGTCACCATCTGCCGCATGTTGCCGATGATCGGAGGGCCCGGCGCCATCGGTATGGTCATGGTCGATACTGCCGCCATCTGACCGGATAGTACGCACCCCTCGGACTCGGCGACAAGCACATCAGCCCGTCGCGGTCGGCTCGCTGGCGGAGTGCCGAGTCGCTCGCTCATCGAACGATCCTCCGCTCCCGGATGTCCTGCGCGGTGAACAGACGCTGCCGGACCGCGTCGATATGCTTCCTCAGAGGCCGGTAAGTTATCCCTTCATAGCTAAAGATACTCACCGACACGGACAGATTGCTCTCGATGAAGAGCGTCCTCAGGCGATCGATAGCGGCTTCCCTGACTGCTCCATGTATCACCAAGTCGATGTCGGAGTGGCTCCGGTGCTTGCCGGTGGCGCGCGATCCGAACAGATCGACCTGCGTAATCTCATCGTTGCATTCGGCCAGCACTGTGCGAATCGTTTCGAGATCTGCGTCAGAAATGCCGTGCTCAGCCATGTTCCGTATCCTTCGCCATCAGGAAACGGTAGAGAGCTTCCATGCAGCATAGGTAGCGTTCCGCGACATCCTCAATAACGCGGTTGGCGGCCGAAGCGTCATAGGTATGGGACATTTTGTTGCGAGCGTCGAGCGCATCCATCCACGTCGGTCCATGCTCGGTAAGTTTGGCCTCGTAAGCCTTTCTGATGACGGCTCGAGGCGTGATTTGATCGAACGCCACTCCCTCATGTTCCAGATAGTCCTTCATGGCCTTCCACGCCAGCTCCATGGCAACCTCGAATCTCTGAATCGCGCCTTCTTTCTCCAATTGATTCAGGCCGAACTCGTTCCTTTTGTCCATCGCCTCTCGCAGCAGTATCAGGGCGTTCTTGTAGCTGGCAAACCGATACTTCCAACGCGGCGTGGCATCGGCCATTGGTCTCACCTGCCGAGGATTGCGGTGAGCAGTCCGGCGGTCTCCTGTTCGACCGACAGGATGTCGGCGCGGATTTCTTCCAGGGTGCGCGCCGGCGGCGGCCGGTAGAAGTAGCGGGTGAAGCTGATCTCGTAGCCGATCTTCACGCTGTCGGCCCGGTACCAAGCGTCGGCCGCGTAGGGCAGCACCTCGCGCCGCAGGAAGGCGTCGATGCCGCCGGCCTCCTGCAGCGGGACCTGTTCGGTGTCGCGCAGGTCGGGGTCGGGTTCGTACTCGACCACCGCCGGCCGGCCCTTGACGGTGGCCGCGAACCGGCCGCGCAGCGGGTCGGCGGCCGTGCCCCGCCGGTGAATCTTCCGGATCACCGGCGGCGCGCTCGCGCTGCGTTCGCCGCTCTCCTTCAGCTTCCTGATCTCGGCGGCCCGGTAGGCGCGGTCGGGGTCGGCGCCGGCGATGCGCAACGGGCGCTCGACCGTCACCTTTCGGTAGCCGAAGGCGGCGTTGTCGAAGATACGGCTCCGCTCGCTCTCCTCGAACGCCAGGAACGTGTCGCAGATGCGGGCGATGTCCTCCTCGCCTAGCTCGCACGTCTTCTTGCCCAGGTTCTTGCGCAACGGCCGGTGCCAACCGGTGGCGTCGATCAGCTGCACCTTGCCGCGCCGGCGCTCCGCCTTGCGGTTGCCGAGCACCCACACGTAGGTGGCGATGCCGGTGTTGTAGAACAGGTTGAGCGGCAGCGCGACGATCGCCTCCAGCCAGTCGTGCTCGATGATCCAGCGGCGGATGTTGCTCTCGCCCTGCCCGGCGTCGCCGGTGAACAGCGAGCTGCCGTTGTGCACCTCGGCGATGCGGCTGCCGAGCGGGGTGCCGCGCTTCATCTTGGCGAGCTTGTTGGCCAGGAACAGCATTTGCCCGTCGCTGGAGCGGGTCACCAGCGAGTACTCGGCATCGCCGCCGTGCTCGATCACCAAGCGCGGGTCGCTCATGCCGCCCTTGCCGCCCATGCGCTCCAGATCGGTCTTCCAGCTCTTGCCGTACGGCGGATTGGAGAGCATGAAGTCGAACTCGTGGGCCGGAAAGGCGTCGTTCGACAGCGTGGAGTGCTCGGGACCGCCGACGATGTTGTCGGCCGCCTCGCCTTCACCCTTCAGCAGCAGGTCGGCCTTGCAGATGGCGTAGGTCTCGGCGTTGATCTCCTGCCCGTACAGGTGGGTGGAGACCTCTTTGCCGTGCTCGGCGGCAAGCTGCCGCAGCGTCTCCTCGGCCACGGTCAGCATGCCGCCGGTGCCGCAGGCGCCGTCGTACAGCAGATAGGTGCCGGAGGTGATGCGGTCGGCGACCGGCAGGAAGATCAGCCTGGCCATCAGCGTCACGGCGTCGCGCGGCGTCCAGTGCTCGCCCGCCTCCTCGTTGTTCTCCTCGTTGAAGCGGCGCACCAGCTCCTCGAAGATGGTGCCCATGCCGTGGTTGTCGAGGCCGGGCTGCTCGACCGAGCCGTCGTCGCGGCGCACCGGGGCGGGGCTCAGGTTGACGTCGGAGGCGGTGAGCTTCTCGATCAGCGTGCCGAGCGCGTCGGCGCGTGACAGGCGCGGGATCTGGTTGCGGAACTCGAAGTTGTCGAGGATGTCCTGCACGTTGGGCGAGAACCCGTCGAGCCACGCCTCGAAGTCGGCGGTGAGTTGCCGGCGGTTGGCGCGGGCGCGCAGGTCGCGCAACGAGAACGGCGAGGTGTTGTAGAACCCCTGCCCGGCGGCTTGGCGCAACGCCGCGTCCTGCTCGATCACGCCGGCGGCGTCGAGGGCGGCCTTCATGTCCAGCACCGCCTGCTTGCTGTCCTCCAGCACCGCGTCGAGGCGGCGCAGCACGGTCATCGGCAGGATCACGTCGCGGTACTTGCCGCGCACGTACAGGTCGCGCAGCACGTCGTCGGCGATGCCCCAGATGTAGTTCGCAATCCAGTTCAGGTCGCCGTTGCTCATTGACCTACGCCGCTTCGCAATGCACCAGCTCCCAGCCGTGGAAGACCAGCGCCAGTCCGATGAAGCGCACGCCCGGGTACTGCCGCGCCAAGCGCTCGTCCGCCAGATAGCGCGCCAACTGCGCGTGCGCCTGCTCGGCCGCGGCCGCGACCGCCGCCTGATCGACCGTCGCAGAGCGTTTGAAGTACTTGAGCTCGAGCAGGTAGCCGAGCCGCAGGTGCGGGTAGCGGGCCACGAGCGGTTCCAGCGCGATGTCGGCATGCCCCTTGCCCAGCTCCGCCTCCGAGCGGAACTCGTAGTAGTTGGTCACGCTCAGGTAGGCGCCCAGGAACCCCTGGATCACCTTCTCCCCGGCGATATAGTCCCGAATGCCCGTCTGCCGCGCGATCGCCTCGCTCAGATACTCGAACACCGGCCGCCACTCGCCTTCGTTCGCCATCCGGATCAGCAACTGCTCGACGCGAAACAGGTTGACCGAGAAGACATCCACGTCGCGGTAGCCGTCGCGCAGAAAGCCGTACATCAGCCGCTTCACGGTCTGGTTGGGAATCGCCAGCCGCGGTATGTCCTGCGTCACGCCGCGGATGCTCAACAGCCCGAAGAAGTGCAGCAGCGAGAGGAAGTTTTCCGGCTCGGCAAGCCGCTCCAGCGGAAAGCTGGGCTGGATCTGGGTGGTGACCTGCTCCTCCCCGATCACGTCCCGCAGCCGATCGAAGTTGCCGTTCAAGCGCCGGCCGACCACCAGCAGGTGGCGCAGCTTGCCGTAGTCGATGCGCACGTTGGTGTCGATCAGGTACCTGGGCACCTGCCGGTTGGGGATGGAGTGGTCCAGATAGTAGAGCACCATGTCGGAGTTGTAGAGGTCGGTGGCCGCTTCCTCGGAGAAGCGGTAGCCGTTGTACCATTCGCCCATGATGCCCAGCGCGGTCTCGACATCCTGGTTGAAGACGCCCAGGTCGCGGTAGGTCTCCACCAGATGCCGCACCTCCGCCGCGGTGAAGCCGACCATCTCGTTGAAGTCCGGTTCCAGGCTGATGTTCTTGCCGATGTTGAAGCCGCTGGTGACGTCGTCCATGGTGACCGGCGACACGCCGGTGATGAACAGGCGTTCGAGGCCGCCGCCGGCGCGGTCGGCGCCGCCCTTGAGGGCGGCGAAGAAGTTGCGGTAGAAGCCGCCGCCGTGGGTAAAGGAGTGGTACGCCTCGGCGCCGTGGTAGGCCAGCACGGTGTTGGCGAAGTTGTCGTACTCGTCGATCAGCACGTACAGCGGGATGTCGTGGTCGCCCGCGTACCGGAACAGCGCGGAAAGCCGCTCGGCGATGGACGGCGGCGCGAGGATGCGCTGCAATGCCGCTTCGGGAAACAGGTCGGGATGCCGTTCCAGCGTCCCCCGCAGTTCGATGAAGCAGTAGCCTTCGAAGCGCTGTTCGAGCGTTTCGAGCTTGTCGTCGACCATCGAGAAGTTGAAGCGCAGGGTGACGTAGCGGCTGCGTTCCTCGGTCGGGCTGCGCCCGATGTCGGTGCCGGCGAACGTGGCGTCGAAGCGGTCGGCCCAGAAGCGGTCGTAGTAGCACTCCAGCAGCGCCACCCACAGCGACTTGCCGAAGCGGCGCGGGCGGATCAGGAAGGCGTAGCGCTTCTGCTCCAGGCGCCGCAGGAAGCGGGTCTTGTCGACGTACAGCCACCGGTTCAAGCGGATGCGGCTGAATGACGCCTCGCCGTAGGGAATGCGCGGGTAGTCGGGGACCATGGTCACTGCTACCGCCGGAACGCATCGCCTCGGGCCGAAATCGGTCATCTCAATCCCGCAATCTACAGTGTAACCGCTTCATAAAGTAACCGCTCCGCTCTGTGTACGCGCGCTCTCTTCAAAATAAATTTTTCGACATGTTGTGACATCTCAAGTAATTCTCTCTCCGAGAGCTCTCTCATAGTAGAGTCCTGAGATAGCCCAAGTGAGTTCCACGATGTTCCAAGGACAATTCCGCTCGCTTCGGATAGAATGCTTCGGTCATGTATCGGTGATTTCCCAGAGGTCTCCAGTCCTACGACAACAATTTCGGCTTTCGGTGGAGTCTGGTCAGAGATGGTCTTCCATCCAGATCTGTAGGATTCAGACAGCGACCTGATCGCACTTCGTTGATGACAATGTCGGCTGGTAAGCACAGTTATCTCAATATCTGGAACCGCTGATTGTATCAACATAAGTAGCTTTAGATCAGTCGGTCGAAAATACTGATCACAAATGTAAAGATGACCGGAAGCCGATCGCCGCAACCACCGACTCAAAAAATCCTCCGCACGCCTTCTTTCACCGCTCCGTATGACCAAAGTCCCGTCGCTCGGTGTTACACGTAACGCTGACGCAGGTCGTCGGACGTTGATTGAAGCGCTTGTGGCCGCTAGTTCCACCAACTCTGTAGCGCTCATTGTGCCCTCAAAAATCAAGCGAATCACGGAACGAGAATCGCGAGACCCGGAGGACCGGCGTGCCACATTTTCAATGGCCCAAGCCAGAATCGGAAACCCGTCCCGAAGCGCACACCGTCCGGCATACCGCAGCGCCGGCCTGAGTTGGTCCATAGCCAAAGTAGTCATTCGTCCAGCATTTAGAGAGCCAAGAGCAAGCCAGGCCGAACTAGGTAGATCTGGATAACCTGACTCCGATCCTTCCCATGATTCCAGTCCATCGACAATCGCTTTCTTTTTGCGCAAAATATCCACGCGACGTTTCATCTCCTCACGAGCCATCGTACGGGCCGGATCGTCGTCCATAAGTGGAACAAGTGAAGCAGCGAAGTCCGCATCGATCTTAAAGGCCGTGTCTATTATCTCTCTGGTAATACGGCCTCCTGAGCTATCCCCAGCAGATTGGAATCCGGTGATGGCCTCTCTAAGACATTCTCGCGCAAGACGTGGGCTCCTCCGAACCATCATCCCTGCCAAATCGTTCAACCGCGCGAGTCGATCATAATTACAAGGGATCGCCCGAGCGTCCTCGATCGCATCTTCAAACAACGACTCGACACGGTCCGACATCGAAGCCGGAAGTATCTTGCCGATTATGGCCGCTACATATGAACTGTCGGATTTGTTCGGAATGCGCTTTGCACGGTCTATGGCTGTGTCCCACGATTTTCTAGGAGCCCGTACAATTCTGAGAAGCTGTGCGTCACTTGCGATCTTGAAACCGTCATGTTGGATATTGTCTTGATCTGGAAACTTCCGACCAGCAATCTCATTTATCATACTAACGAGGCGCGCCTGCTGCTGCCGAGAAAACCTGTTATTCGGGCCCTTGGACACAAGCGTATCTGCAAGCGCCACGATCAATGAATACACCAAACTATCGAGGTGAATCTCGCCTGCGAGTTCGGCTACGTCAATAGCATCCTGAAATGTGATCGAATAACCGCTCTCGTGTTCCTCGTATGGATCCGATGGAATGTGTTTCCCGAGTGTAAATTTGGCGCACGTCATAAGCGCGGAGTCTCTGTCGTGGCTCTCCAACGCACTAAAGGACTGCATTGCCGTAGTTTTGTGACTCCGAAACAGTGCTGGTGAAACAGCTATGATAGTGCTGCTCTTTGTCGGCCCTTCGGGTATTGAGTCTAACAGCGGCGTAACGTGTTCATATACTATTCGGTCGCCCTCATCAGAACGAGATTTTAGGTATAAGTGCATAGCTAGTTCGCCCCAAAGTTGGGCCTGCATAGAAGTATTGGGAAGTCGCTCTATTAGCTCTCCCAATCTTGATATGTCATTCTCGGCATCATACCCGTGACCGAGCTGGCCTGCGAAAGCGCGCATTGAAAGCCGCAGACACGCTTGAAAGGTCCACTCAGACGAGAAAGAAGATAGCGCCATCGTTCTGCGACTTTCGTCTGCGTCGCGGAGATATTCTTTTGCTTGTGCCGGAAGCCAGTTCGCAAATGCGCGAGCGAGACGAAATCGCACGTCGATTTCGATCCAACCGGAATCGAGATCGTTAAGTGTACGTTTGATCTGGCGAGATAGATCGGTCTGTATATCTTCTGCATATATACCCTTTTCTGACAACGCATAGAGCAAACATAGCACGCGACACTTTTCTGTCGGACCAGAAACGGAGAAAAAGACGTCACGGAATATCTCAAATCCACGCTCTGCAACGGAGGTCTTCCCCTCCGAAGCCTCTCGCACCAGATACTCGGCAACCGAAGCGGCGGCATGATCTCGAGAGTCGGACATATGGAGTAGTCCACACGCGTTACGAACAGCACTAAGGTCAACGCGTACCGTCTCGTTTTCCAGCGTGGCGTCTATCGCAAGTAGTCGAGCCTCCTCGCGACGGGATAACGTGTTTAGACGCCCTGCAAGAGCAAAGGCTTGATTCGGGTCGAAGGAGGCAAGCGCGTCTATGACTCTACGAGTAACATCGACTTGATACGCAGTATGTGCCAATAAGTCCGAAATTGATGCATTCATCGCTTCAATAGAAAGAGACTTTAGATGTTCTCTATCCTCAATTTCTCCGGACGAGTCGATTGTCTGTAATGTCGATAGTAGCCAAGCAAAGCAACTCGATTTCGTCGAACTATCTATCAACTCGTCAATCGTCAGATAGACCTCTACTAGTCGGTTAGCACACGCTTCCTTATCGTATAGCGATTCTGCGAACGCGAGGTTCAACTGCATCCTCACTGCTTCTTCCGTCGGTCCTTGATCCTCAACAGTTGTACGCTGTCCGTCGAACGATCTCACCAAAGATCTCGCCATCACCGAGTCTTCTACATGTGTCAATGAGGTTGAGAGCTCTCGAAGAACCCGCACGTTAGGGGCGTAATCAGTAGCCTCGACGATAGTCTCTAGCCCATACGCCGCTACGTCTACTGCATCGCCTCTCTTAGAATGCTCTAGAGACCACTTTCTCAAAACGTACAGTTTGTCGGAGGTGGTCTCTAGTCTCTTAGCCTCCGCAATGACTTCCGCCGCTGTTTGAACGTTGCCGAACAGAGTAGAAGTATATCCTCGCAACTTTGGATCCTTGATACGTTTCCTAATTTTCTCAAGGTCGTCTTTATCATCATTTAGCCTGATTTGGCGTACCGCGGTCGCTATCGACAGTCGCAAGTACGCTATATCCAGTTCGTTCTCGTGGTCGTTTTCTTGAGAACTGCGTTCAATCAACTTGATCGATAGATCCGGGAAACAAGGAAAAAGGTCAGCCGCAATGTCGATCGCTTTATCATTAAACCCTAATGTGTTAACTTGGCCAAAAAGTAGCTTAATTTGATCTACAATATCGTCGCTAACTGGCATTCCTAATTCCTTCTCGCAACGAGCTATTACTGCAAGCAGATGAAGCCGATCCTCTCGTAGTGGACAGTTGGCCGCAAGCGACAGGGCCTTTTCAATCTGATCAGTGGTAACTAACGCTTCGACCTCAGAACGGGATACTTGTGAGGTCTCGATCTCCCTGATCGCGCTACTTCCCAATCCGAAGCGTATGAGAGAACCATCATCACGACGCTGAGTAGATACGTCTATACCAATCCGGAATTGTTTCCGAAGAGGAGCAAAAGACTCGGCCTTCTTCAAAGCATTTGAAAAATAGTCTGGTGAGAGAAAGGAAATAACCTCCTTGGATCGACCTGACTCCTGAAGGTAAGTGGGAAGGCGATCGGCAGCATCGCTGCCTCCCGTGTCCAAAAGATGACCAACAAGCTTACCGATGACGTCTCCCTTACGATTCGACAACCTGTTGACCGCAAAGTCTGCGAAAGTGTGAGAGATAAACGACACATAGGAGGCGCTATCCAGTTGAAGAAATGGTATGTTTCGTAATCGTGACAAAAGCGACCTATCGTCAGATTTCAGAATTGCCGAAAGAGAATCAATAGTCAATCGGTGGCGCGAATGCGCAATTATCGCTACCATTTCCTCAGAACGTTCGTCGGTTACGGCGTTCCGCCACTCCTGTTCAAAGAGACCTTTAATGCTCAGGCCTTGTAGATGCTCAAGGTCTATACCAGCAAGCAAGCTGCGCCGAATGCTTGACAGATTGGCAGGCACACCTTTTCTACACTCCTGGTAGACCTGCTTGACATCAGCGTCGGTTAGACTGAGATCGACTAGATACTGACGGACTTCCATCAGCGAAAAGTTGACAGTCTGAATGATCTTCGTTCGTCGACTGTTCGCAAGTCGAGATGGAAGCGACTTAGCCTCGCCAGATACGATCACCGGGAAGCCTTGACCAATCGGGAGAAGGTTGGTAACTTCGCTCATTATAACGTCGTCGGTGATGTCCGTTAGTCCATCCAAGAGGAAGTAGTAAGTTGCGGCTCCTCGACGACGTTTGAGATTGTGGATGATTCTTTGCAGGACACCGTCTCCTGCTCGTTCTGGTGTGGATGATTTTCTTGGTTCCAATATAGACAGTATCTGCGCAGTATAGTCGCGTATTAGCGTGGAATGGTCATAGTTATAGCGTGGATCAGGTGTAACGAACGAAGAAATCGATCTCGTCGGATAACGTCTTGCAAATTGCGATAGAAGTGTTGTCTTGCCGGTACCCTGGTCTCCTTCAAGTACAAGTAAATCAACCGGTCCAGAGAACATTCTTTCAAATGTGTCGAGTAGGTGATCGCGGTCAATTTCACAATCGGGCTGATTTGGAAATGTAGCGCACAATTCATGGAGCTTCGGTTGTTGAACCATCTGGTAGTCGTGCATCATCTTTCTCTTGTTAGGGCCTTGCGATTATGTAAGTCGCCCAATATCCACATTCTACGGAACAAGACCGCCATGCCAGGATCGGAGTGTGGCTATTCGGCACAGAGTCTGCCATTGAATCTGCGAATCTGAGGGTCGGCTATCCGCGGCGGCGGTACGGGGAGGTGGAATCCACGCAGGTGCGGCAATCGAAGCACCGATACAGCGCACTATATGTACTGTCACGTACTGCCCGCTCCTCGTCCAGGTATAGCAACGAGTCCCGCTCCGTCAACGGCGGCGGCGGTCGGTAACGGTACGCTGTCTGGCTGCGTGCGCCACGCAAACCCACTCCGGAAGGGGGGCTATCATCGCGACCGGCGAGGTCCGATCGAGAACGGTCACCGACTCTCCCGCCCGCACCCCGGCGCAACTCAGCGCTCAGCGTGGCCTTGAGGCTGGCGGTGGTGATGGTACGCATGTGACCATTACATGACCAACAGGTGATCCACGTCAAGCGGCAGGTGTGCTCCTGTCCCTGCCGGCGCAGGGGCGCACTTCCAATTTGTAGGTAGGCCCAAATAGAGAAGCCCTCCCAGCGACAGGTGATGTAACATCAGGCCGTCACTGGGAGGGCAACATATGTGTGATTCATTGGTAACCGAGATTCTCAACTACTGCAAGGCCACCTGTGGTCTCGAACTGGGCCGCGCTAGCGGTCCCCACGACCTGTTGCGGGCAGAACTGAGTCTCCTCAAGTGCTTGGTGCGCCTGTGCCGCGCCGCCATGGTGGAGTGGTTCAAGGAACTGGGCCGCGATTACCGCGGCGCCACGGTCCAGCGCAACGGGGTGTCGTATCGGTTTGTCGGCCACCGCTCCAAGACCCTGCACGGACTGTTCGGGACGGTACCCTACGAACGGGCCTACTACGCCAGCGGTAGCGGCCAGGGCTGGGCGCCGTTGGATGAGCGGCTCGGCATCAAGCGCGGCCATACGCCGGGCTGCCAGTACTTTCTGAGTCAGTTCGTAGCGCGCCAGGCGCACGCAGAGAGTCTGCGGCAGTTTCACGAGGTGTTCCGCGCCGACGGCGGGGAGCTGGTGTCGGAGAAGAAGGCGTTCACGATGGTGCAGGAGGTAACGGAGGGGTTGGAACGGCAGCGCCAGCAGGAGGTGGACAACTACCAGCAGACTGCGGCGGGGCCGGAGCTGCACGAGCCGATTGGCGGGACGGTGGCGGTATGCATCGACGCGGGGAAGGTGCCGGTGCGCGGCAAGGAGCGGGTAGATGATGCCGGGAAGAAGCGCTACGAGCGGGAGTACCGGGACGCCAAGGTGGCGGTGGTGGCGGCGGTGGAGTGGGACGCTGAGGAGCAGGAGGCGCAGTGCAGCAGCAAGCCGAGCTACGTGGCGGCGAGCGAGCATGCCGACCAGTTCTTCCCGCGCATCGAAGTGGAGCTGAAACGGCGCTGCGGCGAGGGGGCGGCGCGGCAACTGGTAGTGCTGGCCGACGGGGCGGGATGGATTTGGGATCGGGCGGAGACCTGGGCGGCAGGGGGGCTGCGGGTGTGGTACATCCTGGATTTCTGGCACGCCTGCGAGCATCTCGCGGAGGCGAGTCGGAGCGTCTACGGGGAGAGGAGCAAGCAGGCAGAGGAATGCTTTCGGAGGTGGCGGACGATGCTGCGCGGCAGTCGGGCGGGGGAAGTGATAGAGGAGCTGGAGGAGTTGCGCGACGGCGGGGGGTTGAGTGCCCGGCAGCGGCACGAGGTGCAGGGGGAGATCAACTACTTGAAGAGCAACCAGGGACGGATGGACTACCGGCGGTACCGGCGGGAGGGGCTGCCGATCGGCAGTGGGGCGGTGGAGAGTACGTGCAAGAACATGGTGGGGGCGCGGCTGAAGGGGAGCGGGATGATCTGGTCGTTGGGAGGGGCGCAGGGGATGCTGCAGCTCTGCACCTCGGTGAAGAGCGGGCGGTTCAAAAGGGACTACGCGAGCCTGCTGTCCGCCTCGGTGCCGCAGGAGGCCCAGCCACAGGCCGCCTGACGCTACCTACGTTTTGGAAGTGCGCCCCGGCGCAGGAGGTTGCTGCCGGTGCCGCATCCGGACTAAGGATTGCCAAACGATACCAGGTCCGCGCGGCGCGCGCGTTCCTGCAACGGATCGGAGTAACTCCATGAGCAGCACCATGACCTACAAAGGCTATTCGGCGCGGATCGAATATGACGACACGGACGGCATCTTCACGGGACGGATCGCGGGCATTCGCGATGGCGCAGGATTTCACGCCGAATCGGTGGGCGCGTTGCGGGCCGCCTTTCACGAGGCGGTCGATGATTACCTCGACACCTGCGGCAGGATCGGAAGAGAGCCGCAGAAGGCCTACGCCGACCGCGAGGTTCCCGGCCGCGCTGCGAGCGAGCGCCGGTCGCCCGACCCCGCAGGGTGACCGGGCAGGTCCCGCGGCCCGGCGCAGCCGCCCGCGCCGCCGCCCGCCACCCGCCACCCGTCGCCCCCGGGCCGTCGCCGCCGGCCCGGCGCAGGGAACGTTGACAGGCGGCGCGCCGGTCCCTACGGTAGCGGTGAGGGGACATGGCGATGTTGAGATTCGCGGAAGAGATCATGCTGCTCCTGCTCGATGACGAGGGCGGGAGTTTCGTAGGGGTGCCGGAGTCGTCGCTGCAGTGCGCTCTGGCGGGCGCGGTGCTGATGGACCTGGCGCTGGAAAACCGGATCGACACCGATCCGCAACAGCTTCTGCTGATCGATGCGGCTCCGGTGGGGGACGACCTGCTCGACCCGACGCTGCAACGCATCGCGCAGGCTACCGAGACCAGCGACGCCCGCTACTGGGTGGAGCGCATCTCGGAGGATGCCGGCTACATCCGCGAGGCGGTCCTCCGGCGTCTCATCGAACGCGGCATCCTGCAGCGCCGGGAGGATCGCTTCCTTTGGGTATTCCGGTCACGGCGCTATCCGATGATCGACGGCAAGGCGGAGCGCGAGGTCAAGCTGCGGATCATGGAGGTGTTGTTCAGCGACGTGATCCCCGACCCGCGCGACGTCGTCATCATCTGCCTGGCGGATGCCTGCGGCCTGTTCCGCGAGCTGCTGTCGCGGCGGGAGCGGCAACACGCCGAGGAGCGCATCGAACAGGTACGCAAGCTCGACCTGATCGGGCAGGCGGTGTCGCAGGCGGTGTGGGAAATCGAAGCCTCGATCGCCCTCGCCATGCGGCCAATAGTCTGAACCAACGGTTCAGGCGGGGAGGAACGGCCATGAAGAAGTACTTGGCACTCGCCGGTATCGCAGCGCTCGCCTCGGCGGGTCTTGCCTTTGCCGCCGGCGAGCAGGAGGCGGGGGCGGCGCAGACCGTCGACCTCAGCATGTGGCTGTCGGTGGACGTGTCGCCCGACCAGCTCTGGGGCGGCCCGGGCGCGAGTTCCTGGCCACGGTGGAGGCCAACTACCCGCACGTCGACCTGACCTTCACCACCGTCGGCGAGCGCGATCTGGTGCCGCAGTTCATCGCCGCCTACGGCGCCGGCGATCCGCCCGACATCGTGCAGCAGTACTCCAGCGGCACCACCAAGATGGTCAACGGCGGCTACTTCCGGGCGCTGGACGATCTGTTCGCCGCCTATGAGGGCAAGGACAACTTCCGCGAGGGTACGCTGGACGCCTACACCTACGACGGCAAGCTCTACGGCATCCCCGCGATCGGCGGGCACCACTACATCTTCTACTACCGCAAGGACTGGTTCGCCGACGCCGGAATCCCCAATCCCAGGACCTGGGAGGAGGTGATCCGCGCCGGCCAGGCGATGACCGGCGGCAACCGCTGGGGTTACGGCCACGCCGGCGGCCCCGGCTACGACCAGGGTCCGGCCTACTTTCAGATCATGCTGCTCAGCGCCGGCGGCGAGATCGTCGATGACGACGGCAATGCGGCGTTCAACAGCCCCGTCGGCGCCGCGGTAGCGGAGTTTCAGCGCGACTGGATCGCCAAGTACGGCATCAGCCCGGAGACCATCGCCGCGGCCGACGACGCCGAAATCGAAGCCGGGTTCCGCGCCGGGGTCTACGGCAGCTACATCGACGGCATCTGGGAGTACAAGCAGATGAGCCAGCAGGCCGCCGACATGTTCCCGCACGTCGGGGTGGCGCCGATTCCGAAGACCGTCGAGGCGGGCCGGCACGTTACCTACAGCGACAACTGGGCGCTGTTCATGCCGGCCAACATTGCCGCCGAGAAGGTCGCTCCGGCGTTCGAGCTGATGACCCTGTGGATCAACGTCACCGACGCGCCGTACGGCAAGCTGGGCGGCTTCCTGCCGATCCTCAAGGACGTGCAGCCCGACTTCGACGACCCGGAGGTGAAGCGCATCATGCTGGAGGAGATCGCGCCGACGGTGGTGCCGCTGCCGCGCCTGGAGAATCTGCCGGAGATGAACGATCTGTTGGCCAGCGCCCTTGGCAAGGTACTGCTGGGGGACGAGACCGCGCAGGCGGCGCTGGACGCCGCCGCCGACCGCTACGACACGCTGTTCGCCAACTGACCGTCGCGGCGGCCCCGCTCCCGGGCGGCCGCCGCCGCGCGGCGCGGGCCGCCGGCGGATCGTACGGCCGGCGGGCGCGGCAGGCGCGGTTCCGGCGCCGCACTGAACCTTGAAACGCACCGGCGCGCCGCTGCTGCGCTACCTCAACCGGCACCGGTTCCAGTATCTGTCGCTGGCGCCGGCCCTGTTCCTGATCTTCATGGTGTCGTTCTATCCCCTGGGGTACACGATCTACCTGTCGTTCTTCGAGGGCGGGCTGGCGCGGCTGCAGTACGTCGGGCTCGGCAACTACGCGTGGCTGCTGCGGGACGACTTCTTCTGGGAGTCGGCGCGCATCTCGGTGGTCTACACCTGCTTCACCGTGGCGCTGACCCTGGCGGCCAGTCTGGGGATGGGCATCCTGCTGGCCCAGCCGGAGCGGGGCAATCAGGTGTTCAAGTACCTCGCCATCCTGCCGTGGATCATCTCCGCGGTGGTGGCGGGGATCCTGTGGAAGTGGATCCTGAGCGCCGAGTTCGGGGCCTTGAACGAGGCGCTGCTGCTGGTCGGACTGCAGCGGGTGAACTGGCTCGGCAGACCCAACTCGGCGATGACCATGATCATCGCCGGCGGAGTGTGGAAGACGCTGCCGTTCACCGGCCTGCTGTTCTACGCCGCGGTGCTGTCGCTGCCGCAGGAGATCTACGAATCCGCGCTGACCGACGGCGCCGGCCCGCTGCAGCGCTTCGGGCGCCTCACCTTACCGCTGTTGCGGCCTGCCATTTTGGTGGTGCTGGTGATCCTCACCATCAACTTCTTCAACGAACTGACCATGCCGCTGACCATCACCAACGGCGGTCCCTCACGCGCCACCACGGCGCTGCCGCTGTACATGTGGCGGGTGGCGTTCCGCTACACCCGCCTGGGGCTCGGCTCGGTGATCGCCCTGGTGCTGTTCGCGGTGAACATCGGCCTTGCGGTCGGCTACATCAAGCTGATCAAGGCGGAGAACCTGTATTGACGGGGCGCGGGGTCGGCTAGGATGCACCGCAGCACCGCCCTTACCGTGCTGGTCTACGCGCTGATCGTGCTGGTCTCGCTGTGGTCGCTGTTTCCGCTGCTGTGGGGCGTCTCCACCTCGCTCAAGGTCGACCAGGACATCTTCACCTCGCCGCCGCGCTGGATTCCGGCGCGGGCTACTCTGGAGCACTACTACAGCACCTTCATCGTCGGGCAGTTCTACCGCAACGTGCTCAACAGCCTGTTCATCTCCGGGGCGGCGACCGCCATCTCCCTGGCCGGCGGGGTGCTGGCCGCCTACTCGCTGGCGCGCTTCCGGTTCGCCGGCAACAGCGTGATTCTGGTGCTGATCCTGGCCTCGATGACGGTGCCGGGGCTCACCAACCTGATCCCGATCTACGTGATGCTGGCCAAGCTCAAGCTGTTGAGCACCTACACCGGCCTGATCCTGATCTACGGCGGCTGGGGCATCCCGTGGACGGTGTGGATCATGCGCGGGTTCTTCCAGTCGCTGCCGCGCGAGCTGGAGGACGCGGCCCGGGTGGATGGCTGCTCGCGGCTGCAGACCCTGCTGCGCGTCATCCTGCCGCTCAGCGCGCCGGGCATCATCAGCACCACGATCTTCCTGTTCCTCAACAACTGGAACGAATACATCGCGGCGCGCACCTACCTGCAGGCGGCGGTGGAGAAGCACACCGCGCCGGTGAAGATCTTCTTCGCCATGCACTCCACGCTGACCCAGAACTGGGGCGGCCTCAACGCCATGTCGTTCATCTCCTACCTGCCGGTGCTGCTGCTGTTCTCCTTCCTGTCCAAGTACTTCATCGCCGGCCTCACCACCGGTTCCTCACGCTGAAGGTGCCTGGCAGCGCGATCTGCTCGACCGGATAGGAGGACCTCCAAGGGTCAAGTTTCCAAGTTTCGTTTGAGGTCTTCCAAAGCAACGATTCTGCCGGCTGCAAAGTCGTCATCCGATTCCGCAATTGCTTCGAGGTCGTCCTTGGTCAGGGGTTCGTCGTCCGCCGGAGCAGATGCAAGATTTCGGGCAACGGGATCGTTCATGAGGAACTGGTCAGCCGGTATGAAGGGCGGATCATTCATGAACCTGAGGAACTGCAGGTAGCGCCTGACGGCATGAAGCTCCTGGTCCGGCAGAACGTCGATGAGTCTCTTGATCTCTTCCCGTGACGTTGCCCGCCTATCCATATGGGGCCACGCTATATCATCAGGACGTCACGGTCAAGGTTTTGCGGGTTTGTCGACGAACGTGGCAGGCTGCGAGGCGTCACCGGCCGGTGGTCCCAATTACCGGGGCGGTCTGGACGTATTCCAGGCTCTGGTGGCGGAAGTAGGCGTTGTACAGCTCGGCGTAGTGGCCGCCGGCCTGCAGCAGCCGCTCGTGGTCGCCCTGTTCGATGATCTCGCCGGCGCGCAGCACGACGATGCGGTCGGCCCGCTTGATGGTGGACAGGCGGTGGGCGATGACGATGGCGGTGCGCTCGCGCAACAGCTCCTCCATGCCCTCCTGCACCAGCGCCTCGGTGAGCGGATCGATACTGGCGGTCGCCTCGTCGAGGATCAGCACCGCGGGGTCCTGCAGCAGCACGCGGCTGAGGGCGATGAGCTGGCGCTGGCCGAGCGACAGGTTGCGCCCGCGCTCGGTCACCTCGGTGGCGAGGCCGCGCGGCAGGGTGCCGATCCAGTCGCCGCCGCCCACCCGCGCCGCGGCGGCCGCCGCCTCCGCGTCACCGGCGGCGCTGCGGCCGTAGCGGATGTTGTCCAGCACGCTGCCGTCGAACAGAAACGGCACCTGGGTAACGAAGCCGAGGTGGGAGCGGTAGGCGGCCAGATCCAGGCTGCGGATGTCGCGCCCGTCGACCAGAATCTCACCGCCCTGAAACTCGTAGAAGCGGGCCACCAGCTTGGTGATGCTCGACTTGCCGGAGCCGGTGTGGCCCACCAGCGCCAGGGTCTCGCGCGGGTGGATGGTCAGCGAGAAGCCGTCGAACACGCGCTCGCCCTCGGTATAGTGGAAGCGCACGTTGCGCAGCTCGAGGCGGCCGGTCACGGCCGGCACCGGGGCGGAGCCGGTCTGCACCACGTGCGGTTCGGCGTCGAGGAGGGCGAACACCCGCTCGCCGGCGGCCAGTCCGCGTTGGAACTGGTTCCAGAACGAGGCGATCATGGCGAGCCGGAACCACAACAGCCGCACCGTCAACAGGTACAGGTACCATTCGCCGATGCTCAGGCCGCCGAAGCCGGCGCGGATTCCGCCGGCGTACACCAGCGCCGCGGAGCCCAGGCCGGCGATGGAGATCAACAACGGCGTGAAGCTGGCAAACACCACGTCGTGCCGCCGGTTGAAACGAAACGCCTGCTCGTTGACCGGCGCGAACTGGTCATAGAGAAGCTGTTCCTTGCGGAACGACTTGGCGACGCCGATCCCGCTCATCGTCTCGTGCACGTGACCGCTGACGCCGGCAACCGCGCGCCGCGACTGGGTCACCACGCGGCGGGAAATGCGCCGGAATCCCAGCGCCGCGGAGAAGCATGCCGGCACCATCAGCAGCGCGATCAGGGTCAGCGGCGCGTCGATGGTGAACAGGTAGGCGAAGATCAGGAGGGCCAGGACTACCTCGCTCACCACGTCGATGGTCATCAGCACGACCTGGGAAAAAGTCTGGGTGTCGGACAGCACCCGGCTGACGATGCCGCCGGTGGGGTAGCGGTCGAAGAACGAGAGGTCGTGGCCGAGCACCGCGTCGAAGACGGCGCGGCGCAGGCGCAGCACGACGTTGCCCACGGCGCGGGTGCCTACCATGCGGCTCACGGCGCTGGCGCCCCAGTCGGAAACGCTCAGCAGCAGGATGGCGGCCGCCGCCAATGCCACCGCGGCGAAGGAGAACCCGGCGGTCGCCACCTGATCGATGGTGCGCGACAACACGATCGGCAGCGCCACGCCGATCAGCGATCCGGCCACGATGGCGGCCGACACCGTGAGCATGGCGCGGCGGTCGGCGCGGAAGTAGGAGAGGATGCGCCCCACCAGCTCGCGGTCGCGGTAGCTGCGGTCGTAGCCCTCGGCGGAAATGCGGTCGTCGGGCGAGGCGCTCACGGCGACGCCCCGGAAACGGCGCCGGCGGGCGCGGCGGCCGCGGCCGCCGCGCCGGACCCCGGGCCGCGCAACGGCGGCAGGTCGATGTCGTAGCGGCTGAAGATCCGGCGGTAGACCGGGGAGGTGGCGAGCAATTCGTCATGGGCGCCGTTGGCTGCGATCCGGCCGTGGTTCAGCACCACGACGCGGTCCGCCCACCGGATCTGCGACAGCCGGTGGGTGATGAGCAGCGTGGTGCGGCCGCGCTGCACGTTATGCAGCGCGCGTTGAATCTCGTCCTCGGTGGCGCTGTCGATGGCGCTGGTGGAGTCGTCCAGGATCAGGATGCGCGGGTCTTTCAGAAAGGCGCGCGCCAGGGCGATGCGCTGCCGCTGGCCGCCCGACAGGGTGACCCCGCGCTCGCCGATGATGGTGTCGTAGCCGTTCTGAAACGACTCGATGAAGTCATGGGCGGCGGCCGCGCGCGCGGCGGCTTCGAGGTCGCGCCGGCCGGCGCCGGGGCGGGCGAAGGCGATGTTGTCGGCCACCGACAGCGAGAACAGGAATACGTCCTGTTCGATGGTGGCGATTTGCGAGCGCAGGCTGGTCAGGTTCCAGTCGCGCAGGTCGACGCCGTCGATGGCGACGCGCCCGGCGCCGGGGTCGTAGGTGCGGTTCACCAGTTGGGTGAGGGTGGTCTTGGCGGACCCGGTCTGGCCGACCAGCGCCACCGTTTCTCCGGCGGCGACGCGCAGGTCGACGTCGGCCAGCACCGTCTGTCCCGGCTGGTAGTCGAAGGAGACCCGCTCGAAGGCAACGGCGCCGCGCATGGCGGCCCGGTGCCCGCCGGTGTTCTGATCCAGCTCGGTGGAGGCGGTGATCATGGTCAGGATGCGGCGCGCCCCGGCGATACCGTTGCGCACCTGCGAGAAGCACATGGTCGCCTTGTTGCTCGGGTTGCGAAACAGCGCCATCAGCCCGACGAAGGCGATCAGTTCGCTCAATTCGATGCGGCCCGCGCGCAGCAACACGATCCCGTGCAGGAGCGCCAGCGCGGTAGCGACGCCGAAGGCGAGCAACGCCGCGTTCAACGCCTCGATGCGGCCTTGGCGCACCAGCAGGTCGCGGAACACGCCGGCGGCGCGGTGGAAGCGCTGCCGTTCCCAGGCCTCGCGCACGGTGGCCTTGACCACCTCGATGCCGGTAATCACCTCTTCCGCCACCGCCGCCAGCCTCCCGTATTGGGTGCGCTGCTCGGCGAGCGCCGGCGACACGCGCCGCATGTGGTCGCGCACCGCGGCGGCGAACGCCAGACCGTAGAGCGCCGGCACCACCGCCAGCCGGGGGTCGATCAGCGCCACGTAGGTGAGCGTCACCGCGAACCCGATCGGCAAGTCGGTCAGGTAGACGATGCCGGGGTTGATCATTTCGTTGACCAGGCGCGTGTCGTCGGTAGCGCGCGCCACCAGATCGCCGATCCGCTGCCGGTTGTGGAAGGTCTGACTCTTGCCCAGCAGGCCGCGGTACAGTTCGTCGCGCGCGTCGCGCTCCAGCCGGTGGCCCAGGGTCGTGGAGCAGACCATGACGCTGAGCAGCGCCGCGGCGTTGGCCAGCATGACGCCCAACAACCCGCCGGCCGCCAGCAGCAGCTCGCGGCCGCCGAGGCCGTCGATCACCACCTGCGCGCCGCGCCCGATCATCACCGGGGTCAGGGCGAACATCGACCACGAGGCGAGCTGGCAGAGCACCGCCAGCGCGAACACCACCGGATAGCGGCGCAGGTGGGAGATGATCCAGCGGCCCGGGGTACGGGTATCGAACGCGGCGCTGCGCGGCGCCGAGCCGGCGGCCGCGGTGAACTCCGAGATCATGGCAGAGGGTATGCGGAAAGAGCCGCCATGTCGAGTGCGAGACCGCTCGTTCCCAAAGCGCCGGGCGCGCCGCCAATGTTCTTCCCGCACGCACGTACGCGCGCAGAGCGCGCACGCATCCGGGAGATTGACCGCGGGCGCATGATTGGCATAGAATCCGCGCCGAACGGTGGCGCTCCCGCAGTCGAAGGGCGTCAAGGAGGAACACTATGGTGAAGACGATTTTGCTCGTTGCCGGAGTCTTTCTGGCCGCGCCCGTCGTTGCATTGGCGGGCGCCGCCGAGGAGCGAACCGGGGAGGCAACCGGGCAAGAGCAGGCGGCGGTCCCGAGCGGCAGCTATCGGGAGGCGCCGATGCTGACCGAGCTGGTGGCCCGGGGCGAGCTGCCGCCGGTGGATGACCGGCTGCCGACCGAGCCGGCGCTGCTGGAGCCGATCGAGTCGGTCGGCCAGTACGGCGGTACGCTGTTCGTTCAAGCCACCGACAATTCTCCCTGGGGCGATCTGCAGGAGGAGACGGAGCGCGGCAGCTATCTGGGGCGCTTCCGCTTCGACCGTCTGGAGGTCGAAGGCAATCTCGCCGAGGGTTTCGAGCAAGCCGAGGACGACAAGAGCATCACCATCTTTCTGCGGCCGGGGGCGAAGTGGTCGGACGGGGCGCCCTTCACGGCCGACGACATCCTGTTCATGTACGAGGACATGCACTGGCACGACGAGGTCGAGACCTGGATGTGGCTGCCGCAGGCGCGCCGCGTGGTCAAGATCGACGACTACACCGTACGCCTGGAGACCGATGAGCCGTACCCGGTTTTGACCTTGAAGATGGCGGAGCCGGCCGGCGGGGATTGGCACTCCTACTATCCCAAGCACTACTTGCAGAAGTGGCACATCCGGTACAACCCCGATGCGAATGCGCTGGCCAAGGAGGAGGGGTTCGACTCCTGGGACGAGGCGTTCCGCCATCATTTCTGGTGGAATCCGCGCCAGGACATGAACTTTCCCACGATGCAGCCGTGGGTGATAACGCAGTCCAACACCACCAACAAGGTGCACGAGCGCAATCCCTACTACTGGAAGGTGGATTCGCAGGGCCAGCAGCTCCCCTACGTCGACCGGATCGTGACCGACATCGTGGATTGGGAGACCTACCATCTGCGGATCATTTCCGGCGCTTCGGACGTGGCCTTCGTCAACACGCTGTTCGAGAACTACTCGCTGTACAAGCAGAACGAGCAGGCCGGCGGTTACCGCGTGGTGCTGTTGCCGGGAAACAAGGGAGCCGACGTCGGCTTCAGCATCAACCAGAACCATCCCGATCCCGTCAAGGGAAGCGTCTATGGCGACGTCCGCTTCCGCCAGGCCATCTCGCTGGCGATCGACCGCGACGACTTGAACGAAGCCTTGTTCTTCGGCCTCGCCGTCCCGCGGCAGTTCACGATCCTTCCGAACGCCAGCTTCTACAAGCCGGAGTGGGGCGAGGCGTACGCTCAGTTCGACCCCGGCCGCGCCAACGAGCTGCTCGACGCCGTGGGCCTGGAACGGCGCGACCGCGACGGCTATCGGGTCGGCGCCGACGGCAAGACCTTCGAGATGGTCGTGGAGTACGGCGTCGGCGGCGAGGCGGCGGATCCTTCGAAGTCGCTGGAGCTGGTCAAGGAGTACTGGGAGGAGGTCGGGCTCAAGGTGTTGCTCAAACAGTGGGAATACGGCTACTTCGGGCAGCGTCGGGAAGATCCGGAGCACGAGATCATGTTCAAGGACGAACCGATGAAGGAGGTGCGCCACTTCATGGTGGAACGTGAGTCCTGGACCGCCGCCAGCACCTGGGCGCCGTTGTGGCATGTGTGGCTGCTGGCCGACGCCAACGTCAAGGACGGATCGCGCACTCTGGACGACTACGGCGGCGCGCTTCCGGGTGAGGAGCCGCCCGAGTACGTGAAGCAGCTCTTCGAGTATGGCGAAGCCCGAATCAGGACCGATCTTGGCTCTCCCGAATACCGGGAGTACTCGCAGAAGATCTATGACTGGCATGCCGAGCAACTGGTACACATTGGCGCCGTCGGCATGGCCCCGGCGGTCTACATTGCCAAGGACCACCTCGGCAACGTACCACAGGAGTTCTACACCGGGATCGGCGGTTCGATAGACCTCAACATCCTGGGCGAACAGCTCTTCTTCAAACAGTAGGACGCTTGGCGTCGGCCGCGGCTAGGTGAGGAGGGTGGGGCGGAGGTTGGGGATGTCGGGGTCGGCGGGAAACCAGGGGCGCCGGAGGTTGCGGAACGGGACGCCCCGCACCGTGGCCGGGGTGGGGCCGGGGGTGTCGAGTACGTAGGTGGCGGCGGCGATGGGCGAGTAGGCCAGGTGGTAGTTCATCGGGTTCTTGGCGACGATGAACTTGGCGGCGGCGGGGTCGAGGCCTACGCAGCGGAACTGCTCGTCGGCCCAGTCGTAGGTGGCGTGGGTGGCCAGCAGGAGGTGCACCGCGCCCGGGCCGCCGCGCGCGGGGACCGCCAGTACGGCGCTGGGGCCCATGGCGCCCTCCACGCCGTCCCAGATGCCGCCGCGGTAGCGGAAGCGGCCGTCGCTGAGGCGGAGCACGTGGCCGGTGACGGTGACCGGCTGGCCCCACTGCGGATCGAGCCGGTGCCCTACCGCTACGGTGACGGCGTTCCCGGCGCCGGCGTCGTGGCAGGCGCGCGCCGCCGCCGGATCCACCACCGGCACCAGCGCGGGACCGGGCAGGTTGGCGCCGAGCAGCGCCTTGAGGGAGGCCGCGCTGTCGCCGGCGGCGCCGCCGCCGCAGCAGTCGGCGGTTTCCACCAGCAGCACCGTGCCCTCCACCTGCAGGCCGGCGGCTACCGCCTGCTCGGGGGTGTGGACTTGCGGCTCCAGCTCCGCGCGGCGCTGCCAGTATTCCTCCGCCAGCACGGCGGCGAGCCGGGCCGCGCGCTCCGGGTCGCCGTCGGTGATTACCAGGGCGCCGCTGCCCAGGTCCGGCAGATCGAGGTAGGGGTGCACCAGAAACATGCTGGTGGACAGCACGCCGGCAGCCGCCTCCAGCGCCTTGGCGCGGCGCATCAGGTCGGCGAACGGGCCGGCGCCTTCGGTCGAGCCGTTGATCGCGCCGGTCACCACCGGCACCTTGGCCATTGCCATGGTGGGCCGGCAGCGCCCGGCCATGGCGTCCGCCAGCAGCCGCGCGGCGCGCTCCCCGGTGGCGACCGCATCGCGGTGGGGATAGGTCTCCCAGGCCACCAGGGCGTCGGCGCCCCGCACCATCGCCGCCGTGACGTGGGCATGCAGGTCGAGGGTGGCGACCACCGGCGTTGCCGCTCCCACCGTCGCGCGCACCGCGCCGATCAGGTCGCCCTCCGGGTCGCCGACGTGCTCGGCCGCGGCGGCGCCGTGCAGCGGCAACAGCACGCCGTCTACCGGCAGCGCCGCGCGCAGCCGCTGCAGCAGCTCGCCCTTCAGTTCCTCGTAGGTGTCTCTGGTAAGCGGGCCGCCGGAGCAGGTGCTGGCGTACAGCAACGGCACCGGCGAGAGGCGCCGCTCGCGCAGCACCTGCAGCATTCCCGCCACCGCGCCGGAGGCGCCGGCCAGCAGCTCCTCGCCGCGGAGCAGCTCGTAACGCTCATACCAGGAACGGTCGATCGGCGCGCCGCCGAGGTGGTTGCACTCGGTGAAGATGGCGCCGACCGCTACCCGCAAGGGCGCGCCGGCCCGCGCGGCATCCGCTTGACTTGGCTTGGTCTCCATCAATTGAATCGGCTCGTTCTACCACGAGGAGGGCGCCCTGACCACCGGCACGGGTCAGGCAGGCAACACGGGGCGGCGGGGCGGCCGGCCTTCAGGCGGATTCCGTTTCGAACGCCGTGACGGCACGCGACTTGGAGCTCACCTCCACGCCGATCAGGTGGACGGCGCGTCCCGGCGCGCGGTGCTTGTCGGCATAGCGCCGATCCCGGAGCTGCGCCAGCGCCGCGCCCGGCTCCGAGCGCTCCGCTACCTTGATCTCGATCAGGTAGGCGTTGCCGGCCAGAAAGACCGCCATGTCGAGCCGGCCGCGGCTGGAGGCATCCTCCACCACCACGCCGTCCATGGACGCCTGGAACCATGCGTAGAACACGCTCGACCAATAGCCTTCGTAGCGGGCGATGTCATTGCGCCGGTGCCAGTCGTGGGGGATGCCGGCCAGCAGCCCGCGGAACAGCGTCTCCACGCCGGGCCAGTCCTGCGCGGCCAGCAGACGCCGCAGCGCGCCGCCGTCTCCGCCGGCCGACCGCCAGTTGGGCGCCAGCGCCTCCAGCAGGCTCTCGTTCAGGCCCCGCCGAACCTCCCGATTCGGATAGGTCAGCCGGTACTGTGGATAGCCGTCCGGATCGTCGTCTTCCCCGGCGATCGTCAGGTAGCCGGTCTGGAACAGCAGCGCTTCCACGGCGACGTGGTCGACGTCGAAGGATGACAGCAGCGCCTCGCTGGCGTGGACGCGCTCCAGGTTGGGCGCCGCGAAGCCGCGGCCGATCAGCGTGTCGACCAGGAACCGCGGCGTGGCGGTTTCGAACCAGTGCGCGCGGAATCGGCGGCTGGCGAACAGCTTGAGGATGCCGAACGGGTTATAGACGTGCTCGGCGCCAAGCCAGCGGTAGCCGTCGTACCACTCGGCTATCCGCTCCCGGTCCAGACCCGGCAGCTCGGCGGCGAACACCTGGTCCAGGTCGGCGTTCGTGTACCCGCAGATCGCCGAGTACCGAGGGTCGAGGGTGATGTCGGTAAGGTTGTTGAGGTCGGAGAAGAGGCTCACCTTGGAGAACCGGCTCACCCCGGTGATGAAGGTGAGTTCCACGTGCGCGTCGTAGTCCTTGATCGTCCCATACAGCCCGCGCAGGTCGTCCCGGTTGGCGGTCGCACGCTCCCGGTCCTCCAGGGCGTCCAGGATCGGCTTGTCATACTCATCGACCAGCACCACCACGCGCTTTCCTGCCTGCAGGTGCAGCTCTTTCAGAAGTCGCGCGAACCGCCCCGGCGCCGTCGCGCCGTCGTAGGCGGGAACCCCCGACTCGCGTTCGAGGTCCGCCAGTTGCTCGTTCATGCGCGCCGGCAGCACGCCCGGTCGCTTGAAGTTGCCGCTGCCGAAGCTCAGCCGCACCACCGGGTGGCGTGTGGTCCAGTCCCATCCGTCGTGAACGGCCAGGCCGCGGAACAGCTCCTCGCTCGCCTCGAACAGCTCCTTGAGGGTGTCGAGGAACAGGCTCTTGCCGAAGCGGCGCGGGCGGGACAGGAAGTAGTGCTTGCCGGGGTCGTCCACGAGCCGGCGGGCGTAGCCGGTCTTGTCGACGTAGTAGAAGCCCTCCTCGCGTATCTGGCGGAAGGTCTGGATGCCGACGGGGAGCTTCCGCTTGCCCATGGCGGTATTATGCTCCCGGAGCCGCGACCGCGCCACCGGTGACGGACGACGGCAATCCGGTGGGCGCCTACGGTTCATCTTGCTACGATACGATACCCGCTGATGCCTGAGATATAACCGGAAGTTGTGGATGGGATGAAAAGAGCGCATCCTCCCAAGAACGATTCAACCACGAATCAGGAGGAGTACGCTCGTGGAGAACAATACCGGCAGGACCACCGAGGCTCAAGGTCCTCAAGGTCCTGGTGCCATTCTGGATGAGATCGTACGCGCCGGAGCGCGGCAGATGCTGGCTGCGGCGCTGGAGGCGGAAGTGGACGAGTTCCTGGCGCGGTACGCTGACCAGCGGGATCAGCACGGCCACCGGCTGGCGGTCCGCAACGGCCATCTGCCGAAGCGCTCGTTGGTCACCGGGATCGGTCCGATCCCGATCCGGCAGCCGCGGGTCGATGACCGCCAGCTCGCCAAGCAGGGAGAGTCGAGGTTCAGCAGCGCGATCCTGCCGCGCTACGCGAGACGGACGCCGAGTGTGGACAGCCTGATACCGACGCTGTACCTGAAGGGGGTATCGAGCGGGGACTTCTCGCAGGCGCTGGCGGCGATCCTGGGAGAGCAGGCCGCAGGGCTGAGCGCGACCAACGTGGTGCGGCTGAAGAAGGTGTGGGAAGCGGAGTACCGGGAGTGGACGCAGCGTGATCTGAGCGGCAAGAGGTACGTGTACTTCTGGGCCGACGGCCTGCACGTGAACGTGCGACTGGACGAGGAGCGCAGTTGCATCCTGGTGATCATGGGCGCCGACGAGCAGGGGCGCAAGGAAGTGGTGGCGGTCAGCGACGGCTACCGGGAGAGCAAGACGGCGTGGTGTGAGCTGCTGTTGGACCTGCGGCGGCGTGGGCTGACGAAGGGGCCGCGGCTGGCGACGGCGGACGGGGCGTTGGGATTCTGGGCGGCGTTGCGGGAGGTGTATCCGGGAACGGAGGAACAGACCTGCTGGTTCCACAAGGCCGGCAACGTGCTGGACAAGATGCCGCAGTCGGTGCAGGGGCGGGCGAAGACGATGATCCGCGAGATGTGGCAAGCGCCGTCGTTGGAGCATGCTACCAGCGCCTACCACCAGTTCTGCACGGCGTGGGAGGCGAAGTACCCGAAGGCGGTCGCCAGCCTGCGCAAGGATGAAGGCTCGCTGTTCAGCTTCTATGGGTTTCCGGCGGCGCACTGGATCCATCTGCGGACCAGCAACCCGATCGAGTCGACGTATGCGACGGTGCGGCTGCGGACGAAGCGGACGAAGGGCTGCGGGTCGCGGGCGGCGACGCTGACGATGGTCTGGAAGCTGGCGCTGGAAGCGCAGCGGAGGTGGCGCCGGCTGATGGGCTTCAAACTCATACCCCTGGTGATGGAGGGGCGTGAATTCGTAGACGGCGAGCTGACGGAGGCAGCGGCTTAGAGAGACGACAGAACGATTGGAGATGCGCTCGCTGATTCTCAATCCACAAGACTTGACAATATCTCGCTGATGCCCGAACACGGTTACTTCGCCAATCTGATCTGGCAGATCGCCGACCTGCTGCGCGGCCCCTACCGGCCGCCGCAGTACGAGCGCGTGATGCTGCCGATGACCGTGCTGCGCCGCTTCGACTGCGTGCTGGCGGCCACCAAGGGCAAGGTGTTGGCCGAGTATCGGCGGCGGCGCAAGGGCAGGCTGCAGGGCGAGGCCCTGGACCGCCGGCTCAACACGGTCGCGGGCCAGCGCTTCCACAACCATTCGGACCTCGACTTCGAGAAGCTGCAGGGCGACCCCGACCACATCGCGCAACACCTGGTCAGCTACATTCAGGGCTTCTCGGCGGAGGTGCGCCGCATCTTCGAGTACTTCGAGTTCCAGGCGGAGATCGAGAAGATGCACGAGGCGAACATCCTCTACATGATCGTCTCGCAGTTCCGGTCGGTCGACCTGCACCCCGGCGCCGTGCCGAACCCGCAGATGGGCCTGATCTTCGAGAACCTGATCCGGCGCTTCAACGAGCTGGCCAATGAGACGGCGGGCGATCACTTCACCCCGCGCGAGGTGATCCGGCTGATGGTGAGCGTGCTGTTCATCCGCGACGACGACCTGCTGGCCGCGCCGGGCGCGGTGCGGAAGCTCCTCGACCCGGCCTGCGGCACCGGCGGCATGCTGGCCGAGGCGCAGAGCTATCTGCGCGACCATCATCCCGCCGCCCGGCTCTTCGTCTACGGGCAGGACTACAACAAGCGCGCCTACGCCACCGCCGCCTCCGACATGCTGATGAAGGAGGTGAGCCAGAACGGCGACGCCGACGGCGTGCGCTTCGGCGACAGCCTCACCGAGGACCGGTTCGACGGCGAGACCTATGACTACTTCCTGACCAACCCGCCATTCGGCGTCGACTGGAAGCGGCAGCAGCGGGAGATCAGGCGCGAGCACGACCAACGGGGCTTTGCCGGACGGTTCGGCGCCGGGCTGCCGCGCGTCAACGACGGCTCGCTGCTGTTCCTGCAGCACATGGTCGCCAAGTTCGAGCCGGTACGCCTGTCCGAGCACCGGCACGGCTCGCGGCTCGCCATCGTCTTCAGCGGTTCGCCGCTGTTCGCCGGCGGCGCCGGCTCCGGCGAAAGCGACATCCGCCGCTGGCTGATCGAGAACGACTGGCTGGAAGCGATCATCGCCCTGCCGGAACAGATGTTCTACAACACCGGCATCGGCACCTACGTCTGGATCGTCACCAACCGCAAGGAGGAACGGCGCAAGGGCTGGATTCAGCTGCTCGACGCGCGCGAGCTCTGGACCCCCGGCGGCAGCGCGCAGAGCCGGCGCAGCCTTGGCGACAAGCGCCGCCACCTTGCCGACCATCAGATCGACCGGATCGTGCGGCTGTACGGCCGCTTCGAGGACGACGAGCGCTGCAAGCGCTTCCGCAACGTCGACTTCGGCTTCACGCGCGTCACCGTGGAGCGTCCGCTGCGCCTGCGCTTCCGGATGACGAATGAGGGCAAGGAGCAATTTCTGGAGGTCTGTCCCGAGTTGCTCGACGACGTGCTGGCCATCGACCAGTCTCTCGGCCCGGAACCGGCGTACGACTGGAACGCCGTACGGCGGCGCATCGCCGGCCTGCTGCGCGAACGCCGGTCGCGCTGGAAGGAGCCGCAGCGCAAGCTGTTCCGCCAGGCGTTCACCGCCAAGGATGCCCGGGCGGAACCGGTCGAGCAGGAGCGCGGCGGCGGCTTCGAGCCCGATCCTGCGCTGCGCGACTTCGAGAACGTACCGCTGGCCGAAGAGATCGCCGCCTACTTCGAGCGCGAGGTGCTCCCGCACGTACCCGACGCCTGGATCGACCGGAAAAAGGACAAGATCGGCTACGAGATCAACTTCAACCGCCACTTCTACCGCTACGCCCCGCCCCGCCCGCTGGAGGCGATCGACGCCGACCTGAAGCGGTCCGAAGCCAAGATCGTCAGCCTGCTCAAAGAGGTAACGAAATGATCTTATCCTCCGGCGGAGGTCCGGCATGCAACTGACCAGCGTCCGTATCCGCAACTACCGGTGCATCAAGGACATCAGCATCGACCTGGACCAAACTACCGTATTGATCGGAGAAAACAACTCCGGCAAGACCGCGTTCCTGCATGCGATACGTGCTTGTCTCGACGAGTTGCGAGCACGAAGCACGCGGTTGTTCCACGAGTACGACTACCATCTCCCGAATCGCGAATCCTCTCCCGTGGATTCGGATCCCATAGTGATCGAGCTGTCCTTCATCGAACCGGAGCCGGACTCGTGGGATGGTGATCTCATCGGCGAAATCACTGACATCGCGGCCTTCGATAGCTCGAACCGCTATCGTATCGTATTTCGGTTGACGTCGGCCTTCGATCGAGAGACCGAAGAATTCTCCGTCGAGTGGGCGTTTCTCGATGCCGAAGGGAACGAGCTTTCTGGTGCCGCAAGAAGTGCCGTGCAGCTTGCGATATTGCAGAGGATGGCACCGATATTTTATTTGCCTGCGCTGCGCGACTCGTCTCATTTTGGAACACGCGGCCGGTTCTGGCGTGACTTCCTTTCGGAGTCCGGCATTCCGGAAGGTGACCGCAAGCGCTTCGAGAGGGCATTCTCAGAACTAAACGACGAACTGATCTCCACTCATGAGCCGCTGAATACCGTACGATCGAGACTCGAAGACGCGCGAAAGGTAATGGACTTCGGTCCAGCCGGCGATGCCGTGGCCATCGACGCACTGCCGACCAAGCTGTTCTCACTGCTGTCCCGAACTCAAGTGAGCCTCAGTGCCCCGTCGGGCGCGAAGATTCCCGTTGACCGCCAAGGCGAGGGTACGCAGAGTCTGGCAGTACTGCTGTTGTTTGGCGCGTTCTTGCGCAGCCAGCAATTGGACCGCCTGGCAAGTCCGATCACTGCGCTCGAAGAACCGGAGGCGCATCTGCACCCGTCGGCGATTCGCTCCTTGGCGCAGGTCGTCCGCGATCTGCCGGGACAGAAGCTGGTATCCAGCCACAGCGGCGACCTCCTCGCAAGCGTAGATATCCGGTCGATCCGGCGCTTCGTTCGTTCGGATGGCGACATCAGCGTGCATCGCATTCGTCCCGACTCGCTGACTCATGATGAGACAAGAAAGTTCGATTTCCACGTACGGCGGAGCCGCGGTGAGTTGCTATTCGCAAGGTGTTGGCTGCTGGTGGAAGGAGAGACCGAAACGGTGCTGTTTTCGGGTGCGGCCGAAGCGCTCGACTACGACATCGAGCGCAAGGGCGTGCGCTGTGTGGAGTTCAGCCAGACCAACGTCGGTATGCTGATCAAGGTAGCCGACCAATTGGGAATCGAGTGGTACTGCGTTCTTGACGATGACAGAGCAGGCAGGAATTATGGGCGGGCTGTACGGGCGCAGCATGACGGCGATGCGAGTAGCCGATTGATCACGCCGTATCAGAACGTCGAGCGGTTTCTTTGCGATCATGGTTTCGGCGACATCTACGTGTCCGGGATGTCCTCGCAGAAACCCCCTCCGTCCGCGCCGGAAGGCACTGCTGAGTACTGGCGACAGGTCCTTGCGGCGTTGCCGAGAGGATACAGCAAACCTCGGGCGGCGTTGGAGGCCGTGCTGAGGATGAAGGCGAAGGAGACGCCGGTCCCTGAATTGCTTCGGTCGATCCTCGACAGTTCGGTCGAATTGGCTCGGAAACGATCATGACCGCACTGAACGGCATGAACGCGAACCAGTTGCAGGCGGTAAAGTGGGATCGGGGACCGATGCTCGTGCTGGCCGGACCGGGATCGGGCAAGACCGCGGTGCTGACCGAGCGCGTCGCCCGTCTGATTCGCGAGTATGCCGATGCTCGATTTCGGGTGCTGGGGTTGACGTTCACCACCAAGGCGGCGGACGAGATGCGGGAACGAGTGGAGCGGCGGCTCGGTACGAAGACCGGACGCGCCCGCATGGCCACGTTTCATTCCTTCTGCGCCGAGGTGCTCCGTCAACACGGCAGTCACCTGGGACTGCGTCCGGATTTCGAGATTCTGGCACGTGAGGAGGACAGGGTCCGCGTACTCGACGAGGCGATCCGCAAGACGGATTCGCCGGAACTGCCGGCGGTCGGAGGCGCCGGTGTGGTACGCATGATCGATCATCTGTTTCGCGATGGTTTCGACGGTGAGGAGACTTCTCCGCTGCCGTTTTCCGGTACTCCCAAGGAGTGGATGCGGGCGGTCTACAATACCTATCTTGATACGCTTGTCGCCGGCAACCAGCTGGACTACGGAGCGCTTCTCGTATGCTGCTTGCGTCTGTTTCGTGAGCGTCCCCGTATAGCCCGGCACTATCGGATCGTCTATCGACACGTTTGCGTAGACGAGTATCAGGACACCAACAAGTGTCAGGATCTGATCCTGAGAAATCTCTGTCCGGTGGACGGGACCGACTTGTTCGTCGTCGCCGATGACGATCAGATCATCTACCAGTGGAACGGCGCCAGCCCGGCGCGTCTCGAAGACCTGCGCCGTGATTACCAAATGCAGGTCATCCAACTGCCGCAAAGCTATCGCTGTCCTGCCGCGGTCATCGAATTGGCGAATAACCTGATACGATACAACCTTGACCGGTCGTCGAGCAAGGCGGCATTGACCGCGGCTGGTTCCGCTTCGTGCTCCGACCCCGTTCGCATTCGTCGATTTCGTGATCAGTCGCGGGAGGTCGCTTGGGTGGCCGCTGATATTCGCGAACGCGCCCGCCCCGGCGACAGTGTCGTGCTGGCGCGGAGTACCAAGCTTCTCAAATCGGTCGCCGGGGCGTTGCGAAAAGCCGGTCTGGTCGCCTATCTTCGCAGGTCGAAGCATGATCTCGAGTCAGCGCCCTTGCGCTTCGCGTGCGCTGCGTTACGCTTGTCGATCGGTCCGCGCGAGATCGACCAGCTCCGAGTCATGTGCAAGGCGTTCTTCGATCTGACGGGAATCGACGTGCGTGTGGAGCAGGCTGAGGCGGAAGGAGACGCCCATGGCGGCTCGCTATTGCGGGGATTCCTCGAGGTCGTGGCGACAGACCAGAAAGCTGCCGGCCTGGTCGATGCGCTGCGCGACAGACTTGTGGATCGTCTGCAATACCTGGAGTTTGTCGACGATGTAGTCGCTTGGTACCGGGATGTCGGTCGGCATCGCGCCCCCGATGGATTCGAGGACGACGCGGAGGAGGAGTTCGCTATCTGGAAGGAACTCCGGCAGAAGGTAGCGCGAGATGTTGGTAAAGAGCCGCCGCTGAGCAGGTTCATTCAGGAAATGGACCTTCGGCCCAAGATAGCGTCACCGGGCCGAAACGCGGTGCAGTGCCTGACGATTCATGCTGCGAAAGGCGGTGAGTTTCGCCATGTCTATCTGATCGGGCTTGTCGAGGATCAGTTACCGTCGTATCATGCCACGAAGACCGGCGCAAGCCCACGGGTGCTCGAAGAGGAACGCCGGAACTGCTTCGTAGCCATCACGAGGACGCAGGCGACCCTTACCCTGACACACTCAGATTCGTACTTCGGCTGGCAGAAAAGGCCGTCCCGGTTTCTTCATGAGATGGGCATGAACCTGTCCCAGGAGGCATCGTGAGGACCATCCGCCACTTCAGAACACTGTTCTACTACGACGGTCCCCAGGTCTTCGAAGCCCGTGATGCCGACGGCAGGCACTACGTTGTCGTGCTGGTCGATTCGGACTCGATCGGCGGCGAGCGCTACCTCGTCACCGGAGTTGTACCCGAACGACTCGGACTGTTTCGTTCCGGCGGCCTTGACCTGAGATCGCTGCTGGTCGAGTCGGACCGGGGAGATCGTTACGTGGCGACCGCGGACGCCGGCCTCGACCAGCCGTTGCTGCTCGAAAAGCTGACCGATCCTATCGAAGACGGCGGGCTTCTCCCGGATTCCGGGTTCCTGTTGCACGACAGAGATCTGAACATAGATGGGCAAATCGAAGAACTGAAGCTGATCGAGGACGGCTGGCTGGAAGGAAGGGGCAGTGCTCTATCCCAGGCAGGTCTCGACTGGCTTCGAGGCGTCTTCGTCCGCCACGCTCCGGACGACGTACCGAAACCGTATCTTTATCCGACGGAAGCAGGTGGAGTTCAAGCCGAGTGGTCACTTGGATCTCGGGAGGCTACGCTTGAGGTGAATCTCGAGACGCACGATGCTCAGTGGCACGTGCTCGACTTGCAGGCCGATGAGGTTCAGGAGCGCACGCTCAACTGTGACAGTGATGATGACTGGAAGTGGCTGATCGGACAGATCAAACGCTACAAATCGAGCCGGCTAAGGCAGGCGACATGAACGATGAGTTGGTACGTCCGTTTCCACTCAAGCGCTTGAAGCACGTCGTTTCGCTGCGAAGGTCGCGTGTGGCTGGCATTGGCCACGGTGGGCCATATGTCGGACTGGAGAACATCGAGTCTCGGACCGACAAGTTACTCTCCGGTGCCACTGATGCGGACGCGCTTCAGCCGCCACCATTGGGTGCCTCGCCGCTCAGCAATTTCTTCGAGCGGGACGACGTACTCTTCGGCAAGCTGCGTCCTTATCTCGCCAAGACATGGGTCGCTGAGTTTTCCGGCCGGTGCTCCACCGAGCTATTGGTTATGAAGCCCGCCGAGATCGCCCCTGGCTTTCTTCGGTACGTCTGCCTTTGGCCTGAATTTGTGGACGCGGTGGATGCTTCGACCTTCGGATCGAAGATGCCACGGGCTGATTGGGACTTCATCGGCAATGTGGCCGTTCCGGTACCTGAGAGACGCAAGCAGCGGGCGATCGCCGACTACCTTGACAGGGAGACGGCGCGGCTGGATGCGTTGGTTGCGGAACACCGGCGGTTGCTGCACCTGCTGGACGAGAAGCGCGGCGCGCTTGTCACCGGTGCGGTCATCCGCGGGCTGGATCGCACTGTTCCCTTCGGTGACTCCGGCGTGTCGTGGATAGGGGAGATTCCGGCGCATTGGGAACTGTGGAAGCTGGGCCACGTGGCCTTGATCGGGAACGGATCGACCCCCAATCGCGGGCGTCGGGAGGACGGCGACGTTCCGTGGCTCAACAGCAGTGTCGTGAACCGAGGAGAGGTCACCGGTGCGGAGCAGTTCGTGACGCGGCGGGCGGTGCGGGAGTGCCACCTGCCGATCGTGAAGCGCGGGGCGGTACTGATCGCTATCACCGGCCAGGGGAAGACGCGGGGCCGCGCGGCCGTTCTCTCTATGGACGCCACGGTCAATCAGCATATCGCGTTCATCAGCTCCGGAGGGTCGCGCTTGTCGCCGTGGTACTTGAAGTGGACACTTTCCGCCGCCTACGATTACCTCAGAAGCATCAGCGACGACGTTGGCGGCACGAAGGGTGCGCTAACCTGCGAGGAACTGGCTAATCTGCGCGTGCCGGTTCCGCCGGCAGCCGAGCAGCGGGAGATCGTGAGGGAGATCGCGGCGCGCACACGGGCGATCGATGAGTTGGCGGCTGAGGCGGAACGCACGGCAGCTCTTCTCAGGGAGCGGCGCTCGGCTCTGATCGCTGCCGCGGTAACGGGACGAATCGACCTGGGGTGACTTCGATATGAGGGTGACTGATCTGAAGCTCGCTAACGTCCGCTCGATCAAGGCGGCGGAGCTGCGCTTCCAACCAGGGTTCAATTGGTGGTTGGAGACAACGGCGCCGGCAAGACCACGGTTCTCGAAGCGCTGGCGGTGTGCGTATCGGAATATGTACGCGCCAGTGCGGGAGGCCCGGACGTAAGGCCGTTCAAGAAGGATGCGATTCGCATCGGTGCCGCATCCCTGGACGTGGAGTGCGGCTTCGTGGGTAACGGATCGTACCGGTTCGTGCTGCACAAGCATCGCGGACAGAAGGGAGGGAAAAGGGAGTTTATCGGGAATCAACCTGCCGGCGGCGCCGGGAAGGAGGACGGCTCCGGCGCAGGAGCCGGCTGCACCGATCGAGCGAAGTGGGAGGGGCGCCCCCTGGGTGTGCTGTACTCGACCGCTCGGGCGCGCCCGGAGGTCGTTGAATAGGTTGATCGACCAGGTCGTCTGCAACGACGCAGAAGTGACGAGAGTTCGTACTCTTCTTGACTTCGTGGAAGATAGTTAGGCGGCGCTACGGGGGCGACGGTACTATTCGGTCGGACGAACAGCGGTTCAACCAGCAACTGAACGACGTTCTGAACCTTAATTTGGCTGGATCAAAAGCCAGCGAAAAGCGATTCTCGACGCGGTGCTCCAGTGGTGGAGGAAACAGCGAGGGGCGGCATCGAGGCAACTTGTGGAGCGGGAGATCGCACGCCACAGTTCACCGCCGCTCGCTCCATACGTGCAGGTCGCGATCTGGTGGCTGGAGCGGAAGCTGGCTCGGAGCGCATGATGACGGCGGTGGCCGATCCGCGCGACTCGCCGCCGCGCGCGCCGGCTTGACGCCGGAGCATGGCGAGGCTACGTTCTCTGCCGGGTCTCATGGCCGAGTATCAGAAGCCGGACCGACCGGAGTCCGCCGCGGCGGAACCGCCGGTCAGCCATCCGCACGATAAGTACTTCTACAGCGTGTTCTCCGACACCAGGAACGCCGCCGACTTATTGCTCCCTTACCTTCCGCAGGAGGTCGCCCGCACGCTGCGGTGGTCATCGCTCACCCATGTGCCCGGCCGCTTCGTCAGCGACGACTGGCGCGGCCGGGAGGCTGACCTGCTGTTCTCGGTCGAGCGGCAGGATTCCGGCCCGCCGGTGCTCGTCTACGTGCTGCTCGAACATCAATCCACGCCGGACCGGTGGATACGGCTGCGGTTGCTGAACTACTGCCTGATGGCCTGGATGAGGTGGCACCGGGAGCACGAGAACGAGCCGCAGTTGCCGCTGATCGTGCCGGTGGTATTCTATCAGGGAGCTGAGCCGTGGCGGTATGATCGGCAGTTCGCGGAGCTGGTTGCGGGGGCGGAGTCGGACTGGGGCTGGGTGCCGCGGTTCGAGCACCTGCTGATCGACCAGACGCGGCAGAGCCCTGAGACAGTGGCGGGAGCGGTGGGAACGCGGTTGGCGCAGCTCACGATGATGGCCACGTTCCGGGACACCTGGGAGGAGGTGCTGGAACAGGCGGCGCGGTTGATGAGAGAGATTTACCATGTCGACGGGTTCGATGCGGTAGCGCTGCACGTGGAGTACGTGCTGGCGGCGCAGCCGGAGGAACGGCATCCGGCGTTCGGGGAGGTGCTGCGCCGCAACGTGCCGGGCCGTGGAGGAGAACTGATGAACTACGTGGAACAGATGGTCGAGCGAGGTCGCCGGGAAGGGATGAGCAACGTGGAACGGATGGTCGAGCAAGGCCGCCAGGAAGGCCGTCAGGAAGGCGAGCTGAGGGGGCGGTTGCAAGCCGCCCAGGGATTGCTGGGCCGCGATGTCCCGTGGTCGACCATCGAGGCTGCCACCGGTATCGACGAGACCGCCTTCCGGCGCCTCAAGCAGCAGCTCGACGATAACGGCGCCGCCGAGTGATAGGGCGGCCGGGGGGCCGCTTCCCGGTCTGGTAGCTGAACCGCTCGGCGACTCGGAGCGCATGACGACGGCGGTGATGAAGCGGACCGGCGAGGCGGCGTTCGAGACGGTGATCGAAGCGCACCTGCTGGCGAACGGCTACGTGTCGGTTCCCGGTGACGCCTTCGACCGGGAGCGGGCCATCTTTCCCGCCGCGGCGCTCGACTTCATCCGCCGGACGCAGCCCAAGGAGTGGGGGCGGCTCGAAGCGCTGCTCGGGCCGCAGACCGGCGCGCAGATCCTGGCCGATCTGTGCTCCTGGATGGACACGCACGGCGCCTTGGCGACGCTCCGGCACGGATTCAAGTGCTACGGCAGGACCTTGTACGCGGCGTTCTTCAAGGCGGCGCACGATCTGAACCCGGAGCTGAACGCGCGCTACGCCGCCAACCGCACCGGCATCACGCGCCAGCTTCGCTTTTCGCCGCACTCGCAGCAATCGCTCGACGTGACGCTGAGCGTCAACGGCATTCCGGTCGCCACCCTGGAGCTGAAGAACCCGCTCACCGGACAGACGGTCGCGGACGCCCGCCGGCAGTACCGCGCGGACCGCGACCCGCGGGCGCCGATCTTCGCCTTCAAGCGGCGCACCCTCGTCCACTTCGCCGTGGATACCGAGTCGGTGCTGATGACGACGCGGCTCGCCGGTGACGCCACGCGCTTTCTGCCCTTCGACCGGGGCTGCGCCGGCGGCGCCGGCAATCCTCCCGACCCCGACGGCCGCAGCTACCGCACCGCGTACCTGTGGGAGGAGGTGCTGCAGCGCGACAGCCTGCTCGACCTGCTGGCGCGCTTCATCCACCTGCAGGCAGCGGAGAAGCGCGACGACCGCGGCCGCAAGGTGAAGGCGGAGACGATGATCTTTCCCCGCTACCACCAGCTCGAAGCGGTGCGCCTCCTGGTCGCCGCCGCGCGCCGCGAGGGCGTGGGCCACAACGCCCTGATCAAGCACTCGGCGGGCAGCGGCAAGAGCAATACCATCGCCTGGCTCACGCATCGCCTGGCGTCGCTGCACGACGCCGGCAACGCCCGCGTGTTCGACAGCGTGATCGTGGTGACCGACCGCGTGGTGCTCGATCAGCAGCTGCAGGACACCATCTACCAGTTCGAGCACAAGCGCGGCGTGGTGCGCAAGATCGACGAGGATTCGCGCCAGCTCGCCGAGGCGCTGGAGAGCGCGGCTCCGGTCATCATCACCACGCTGCAGAAGTTCCCCTTCGTCTCCCGACAGCTTCTCCGCATGGCCGAGGAGCGGGGCGCCGACGCGACCGGGGTGCTGCCGACCCGACGCTGCGCGGTGATCATCGACGAAGCGCACAGCTCCCAGGGGGGCGAGACCGCGACCGCGCTCAAGGAGGTGCTCGGCGGCGCGGAGCTGCGCGCGGAAGCGACCGCGCGCGCGGCCGGCGAGGGCCTGGAAGGAGAACACGCGCAGGAGCTGTTCCTGAGCATGGCCAAGCGCGGCCGGCAGCCCAACCTGAGCTGCTTTGCCTTCACGGCGACGCCCAAGCACAAGACGCTCAAGGTGTTCGGGCGCGGCGGCGAGCCGGTCCACCGCTACCCCATGCGCCAAGCGATCGAGGAGGGATTCATCCTCGACGTCCTGCGGCACTACACCACCTATGCCACCTACTACCGGCTGCTCAAGGAGTGCGCGGACGATCCGCAGGTGGAGCGGAAGAACGCCGCCAAGGCGCTCGCGCGCTTTCTGAAGCTGCACCCGCACAACATCGCGCAGAAGACCGAGATCATGGTCGAGCACTTCCACGCCGTCACCCGCCACCGGATCGGCGGGCACGCCAAGGCGATGGTGGTCACCGGATCGCGGCTGGAGGCGGTACGCTTCAAGCAGAGCTTCGACCGCTACATCGCGCGCAAGGGCTATCCGATCAAGTCGCTGGTCGCGTTTTCGGGCGTGGTCGAGGACGACCGGATCGCCGGCGCGGCCTATACCGAGGAGCGGATGAACGCTGGCGTGCGCGAGAAGGAGCTGCCGGAACGCTTCGCGACGCCGGAGTATCAGGTGCTGCTGGTGGCCGAGAAGTATCAGACCGGCTTCGATCAGCCGCTGCTCCATACGATGTACGTCGACAAGCGGCTCGCCGGCATCCAGGCGGTGCAGACGCTGTCGCGGCTCAACCGCACCCACCCGCTCAAGGAAGACACCTTCGTCCTCGACTTCGTCAACGACCGCGACGAGATCCGCGCCGCCTTCGCCGCCTACTACGAAGGCGCGGAGCTGGGCGCCGAGGTCGATCCCGCCCGGATGTACGCGATCAAGGCCGAGCTCGATGCCTCCGGCGTGTACCTTCCCGAAGAAGTCGAACGCTTCTGCGCCGTGTACTTCAAGCCCCGGCAGCGCCAGAGCGCCGCGGATCATCAGGCGCTCAACGCCGCGCTGGACCCGGCGGCGTCCCGCTTCACCGCGCTCCTCAAGGAGGATGAAGCGGAGGCCGAGCAGTGGCGCGGCAAGCTGCGCGCGTTGCGCAACCTCTACGGGTTTCTGAGCCAGGTGATCCCCTATCAGGACTCCGATCTGGAGCGGCTCTACGTCTACCTGCGCCACCTTGCCGTCAAGCTGCCGCGGCGGCGTTCCGGGCCGGCCTACGATTTTGACGACGACGTGCGCCTGGAGTACTACCGCCTGCAGAAGATCAGCGAGGGCTCGATCGCGCTCGGCTCGGCTGCCGGGCAAGCCCTGGATGGGCCGACCGAGGTCGGCAGCGGCGCCGCCCGCGAGCAGGAGGTCCCGCTGTCGCGGCTCATCGATATCGTCAACGAACGGTTCGGTACCGACTTCATCGAGGCCGACCAGCTCTTCTTCGACCAGCTCGTCGCGGCGGCGGCCGCCGATGACGAGCTGCGGCAGACCGCGGCGGTCAATCCCGCAAGCAAGTTCGAGCTGGTGTTCCGCAGCCTGATCGACCGCCTGTTCGTGGAGCGGATGGACCAGAACGAGGATATCTTCGTCCGCTACATGAACGATGCGCCCTTCAGGCAGGTCGTGAGCGAATGGCTGGCCGCGCAGGCCTACCGGCGGCTCCGGGAGGTTCGGGCCGAAGCGGAAGCGGAGCCGGCGGAGCCCGAACGCTTGCTGATCGTCGCCGGCCGGCCCGAGGAACGCTACGTTACCTGCGTGCCCCTGGTCCCCCTGGCGGTGGCCGCCGGCGCCTTCGGCAATCCGCAGACCGTGGCCGCGGAGGATGCCTGGGAGTGGGTGGAGGTCGATACCGCGCGCCGGCTGCGGCCGGGCATGTTCGTGGCGCAGGTCGCCGGCCGCTCCATGGAGCCGCTGGTTCCCGACGGCGCCTATGCCCTGTTCCGTGCGCCGGTGGAAGGCACGCGGCAGCGCAAGACCGTGTTGGTTCAGCTGCGCGGCGCCGTCGACCCCGAAACCGGCGCGCGCTACACGCTCAAGCGCTACGCCGGCGAGCGGGTTGCGGACGGCGATTCCTGGCGCCACGCCAAGATCACGCTGCACCCGGTCAATCCCGAATTCGATCCCATCGTGTTCACCGCCGCGGACGCCGGCGAGCTGACCGAGGTCGCGGAGCTGGTGGAAGTGCTCGGGTTCACGGCAGCAAGGCGGGCCGGGGACGTCTCCCGATGAGATTGCTGCACTACCTGGAGATCCGGAACTTCAAGCACTTCGGCGCAGGACAGCGCATCGAGCTCGATCACCCGGCGGTGTTGATCGGGCCGAACAACTGCGGCAAGACGACCGCGATCCAGGCGATCGCGCTGTGGTCGCAGGCGGTCAGAACCTGGTACGAAGCCAAAGGCCGATCCAGGCCGAAAGAGCGAACCGCAACGTCGCTCAACCGCCTGAACATCGTCTCCGTTCCGGTGCAGCGCACGCGGTACTTCTGGCACAATACCGCCGTTCGTACCGGCAACCGGGATATTCCGATCCAGATCACGGTCGGAGTTCAGCGCGGCAACAGCGTCGAGCCGGTGACCATGCGGTTTCGCAATCAAGGCGAGGATCTGGTCTACTGCACGCCGGATGAAGTCACGCTGCGAAATCCCGATGCCATCGCGGCGGCGGCCGGATTGAGCGTCCATCTGCTCTATCCGATGTCGGGGATGGAGACCGACGAGCCGATCCTCCAGCCCGGCCGCATCGACTACCTGCTGGGAAGGGGCCAGACCGCGCAGGTATTGCGGAACCTGTGTCTGCTGGTCTTACAGAACTCCCCGGAAGACTGGCAGGAGATCGTCCGTCTGATCCGGCGTCTGTTCTCGGTGGAACTGAGCGATCCCACGGAGAACGCCCGCGGCAGCATAGCCCTCTTCTACCGTCAGCCGGCCGTGAGAGAGGCGCTGGAAGTGTCGGTCGCCGGCCGCGGGCTGCAGCAGTTGCTCCTGATCTTCGCCTACCTCTATTCGCATCGGAACGCGGTGCTCCTGATCGACGAACCGGACGCTCACCTGGAAATCCTCAGGCAACGGCAGGTGTATGTCCTGCTGAGGGAAATCGCCGCTCAGAACGAATCTCAGGTCGTCCTGGTCACCCACTCGGAAGTCGTGCTCGAGGAAGCGCTCGGCCGTAACGTCACGCTATTGCTCGGCAGCAAAGCGGACAACCTGGCCGGCAAACCGGAGATCCGCAACGCCCTTACGTACTTCGGCGCCGAGCACTACGTCCGCGCCGTCCAGCACGGCTACGTGCTCTATGTCGAAGGCACGACCGACCTCGACATCCTGAGAGAATTCGCCATCAGAATCGACCACCCGGTGGCAAAGCAATGGGATGAACGGATCAACGCGTTCTACGTCGCCGATGGCCACCCGCACGCCGATCTCGACGCGGAGCTGGAACGGGTCGAAGGCGGGTATGGACTGACACCGAAGCAGCACTTCTACACGCTGCGCGACCTGGTTCCCGGGCTGAGCGGCCTTGCCATCCTCGACGACGATGGACGGGCGCGGCAGGACTCCGACGAGGGAGGTCTCCGCACCGTCTATTGGAAGCGTTATGAGGCGGAGAACTACTTCGTCACGCCCGAGGCGCTTCGGCGTCACGTTGCCGAGCACTACGGGACCGGGTTGTTCTCGAACGCGGCCGAAGAAGTTCTCGATGCGCTGATCCGCGAACGCGTCTTCGATGCCCGGCAGTTCGCCGCCTGGAAGGGCGCCGACGCCGATACGGCTCAGGTGTTGTGGGATGCTAGGACGGAGCGCCTGAAGCTGAGCGAGTTTGCCGAGGAGTTCTTTCGCCGCCTGGGTCAACGCCTGGGACACTCGATGCTGCTCAGGAAGGGAGAACTGTACCGCCTCATCCGCCGCGTGGATCCCGCCTCCATACTGCTGGAAGTAGAACAGAAGCTCGACCTCATGCAGGCGCTCTTCAATCGCTCCAGGCATGGCGCTGGCGGCGGGCGCGCCCGATGAGATCACGCTGCGAAGTCCCGACGGGGTCACGCGGTATCCGTTCCGGCGCCTGTTCTTCGTCGCGGTCCGCCGCTGACCGGCTTGGCCGCCGGCTACGGCGCGGCGCCGGGCAGGGTGACGTCGGGGAGCGGAAACCGGTCGCCGGTGGCCTCGATCCAGTGCGCGAGCAGGGCGTGGCAGCGCTCCTTCTGCTCCTGGAACGAGAGATCGTAGACGCAGTTGGCCTGCTCGTAGGGGTCGTTGGCGGTGTCGAACAGGAGCCAGTCGTTGCCGGGGGTGCAGGCGTACTTCCAGCCGTCGCGGGTCACCACCCCGCGCCACGGGCGGTGCACGGTGCGGGGCTGCAGCTTGGGCGGAATCTGCTGCAGAAACGCGCTCTGCGGTTCCGCCTCCGGCTGCGGCGCGGCGCGGTACTCCGGCGCGTCCGGCAGGATGCAATGGGCGGAGTAGTCGTGCCCGGCCATGCCGCCGGGAACGTCGATGTTGCAGAGTCCGAGGCTGGTGGGCGCGATGTCGACGTGATTGAGCACCGCGCCGCTGGCGCCCACCGGCATGTGATAGGCGCCGCCCGCGCGGTGGACGATGAACGGAATCCTGATCGCCTCCTCCCAGGGGGCGGACTTCCCGTACTGGCCGTGGCTGCCGAGCATGTCGCCGTGGTCCGAGAAGAACACCACGTAGGTGTCGCGGTCGACGCCCATCTGCGTCAACGCCTGGCGGATGCGGCCGATGTTGTAGTCCAGATTCTCGATCATCGCGTAGTAGCCGGCGAGTTGGAGGCGGGCGCGCGCCCGGATGGCCGGCGCCGCCGGCACGTTGGGCCGCAGGCGGAGGCTGGCCGGGTGGATGCGCGGCGCGCCGTAGGCGGGGTTGGTGGGCGGCACGGTGGGGCCGTGCGGCGGCTGCACCGAGAGCACGGCGAAGAATGGCTGGTAGGCGGGGCCGGCGTCGGCCGGGGTCAGCGCGCCGCCCGCTTCGGCCCGGCGCCGGCCGCCGCCCACGTGGCTGCGCAGGTGGTCGATGAGCAGGTCGCTCAGGGCGTCGGTCTCGTAGCCGGGCAGCCGCTGCGGCCCCTCGCCGTCGCTGCCGTGCACGTAGCAGTCGTGCTGGTTGTTGTTGTTCTCGTAGCCCATCCAGTAGCGAAAGCCGCCGCGCCGCTCCGGGGGCACGTAGTGCGTGCGGTCGTTGCTGCCGTCCAGGTGCCACTTGCCGACGTACGCGGTGTGGTAGCCGGCGGCGGCGAACGCATGCGCCGCGGTGGGGAACTCCGGCGCCAGCGGCGACGGGGTGCGCACGGCGCCGGTCTGATGCGGGTAGCGGCCGGTAAGCAGCGCGGCGCGAAACGGCGTGCACCACGGCGCGCCGGCCACCGCGCAGTCGAAGCGCATGCCCTCCCGCGCCAGATTGTCGATGTTGGGCGTGAACACGTTGTCGTCGCCGCGGTAGCTGGTGGCGTGGGCGCGGTGCTGGTCGCCGAAGATCCACAGCACGTTCGGCGGCCGCGGGGTGCGCAGGGTGAGGCGTTCGCTCACGGATTTGCCCTCGGTGTCCATTTGTCCGCTACACGCGGCCGGGAAAGGAGCGCCCGCGTACCTGCTTGAACGGCGGCATCCGGGGAGCGTCGGTCACCGTCTCGTCCTTCCAGGAGCCGGCGCGCATGTAGTGCACGGCGTAGGCGCGGCGGCGCTGCGCCGAGGTGTTGGGGCTGCTGGTGTGCAGCGTCAGGCTGTGATGGAAGCTGATGCTGCCGGCGCGCACCGGCACCGGCACCGCCGGCCAGGCCGCGGTCTCCAGGTCGGGGATGAAGTGGGCGAGGCGCGCCCGGTCGAGCATGCCCCAGCGGTGGGTGCCGGGCACGAAGCGCAGGCAGCCGTTGTCGAGGGTGGCGTCGTCGATCGCCGCCCAGGCGGTGACCAGATCCATCGGGAAGATGTCGCGCCAGGAGGCGGAGTCCTGATGCCAGGGCTGCGCCGAGCCGGTGACCGGCGACTTCATGAAGAGCTGGTCGCCGTACATCTTGAGGTCGTCGGTGCCGAGCAGGTCGGCGACGATGTCGACCACCGCGGGGTTGGTGACGTGGGCCCACAGCAGATCGTCGTACACCGCCATGTTGAACAGCTTGCGGGTGGCCAGCACGCGGTCGGCCACCGCGGCGCCGTCCCGGAACACCGGTTCGAGCTGCAGGCTGGAGGCGGGAATGTGCGGCGCCTTGCCGGCGGCGATCAGGTCGGCGTGTTCGCCGAGCGCGTTCACTTCGGAGGCGGTGAGCACGTCTTCGACCTTGAGGAATCCGTCGAGCTGGAATCCTTCCACCGCGGCGGGGGACAGCGCCCGTAGCTTCTGCTTCATCGCGGAGCCCAGTCTACCGCAGCTCGTTCCTGCCGTCGACCTGGCCGTTGCGCCGCGCCGCGGCTACGCCGCTCCGGCGGGCCAGTGCCAGCGCATCAGGTCGTCGCTCCAGGCGATGCCGACGCTGGCTTCGCCGTGGTGGGCGCGTTCGCGGCGGCCGCGGCGGGTGGCGCCGTGGAACACCAGCAGGTAGCGGCCCACCTGCGGCTCGCGGCGCAGGTCCAGGACGTGGCCGGCGGTGATGCGGCCCTGCGCCCACGGCCAATGCCGCTGGCCGAGCGTGTAGAGGCACTCGTCGTACCAGTGCACCAGGTCGGTGGAGCGCTTGACGCCGATGCCGTTGGCCGGGGAGTGGATCAGCACGTACTCGTCCGCCGCGGCGTCGACCAGCACGCAGTAGTTCTCTTCGGCATCGGTCTGGGCGTAGGGCGTCCACTGTTCCAGGTCGCGGCTGAAGGAGAGTTGCATGCTCTGCAGCAGCAGCGCGTCGGGCGGAATCGGGACCCCGCCGAAGCCCAGGCCGTGGGCGCGGCCGAGCAGCACGCCGCCATGTTTGTAGCAGCACCACCAGCGCTGCGCGTCATCCTTGTCGCGGAACAGGTAGGGATCGAGGGCGCGCCCCGTTTGCCGCGCCGGGATGGCCGGCCCCTTGAGCCGCAGCACGCGCGGTTCCTGCCAAGCGCGCAGGTCGGGGCTGGTCATGGTCCAGCAGCGCGCGGCCTCGACGTCGGGTTGCGGATAGCTGCTCAGACAGAGTACCCAGCGGCCCTGATGGCGGACGATGCCGCCCGGCCCGCAGAAGTTGCGCCGGTCATCAGGGTCGGTCACGGCGCGCAGCGGACTCCAGGCGCGCAGGTCGCGGCTCTCGGTCACGCCGACGTGGAAGCGGTCGCGGCGGTCGGGCTGCGCCCGCACCACCGAGCAGAACAGCCGAAAGATGCCGGCGTGATAGTGGAGCAGGGGATCGCGGTAGGCGGTCTCCCGGTCGCCGGCCAGGAGAACCGGACCGGGAATCGTCGCCAGGTCGACGCGCGCGGGGCTCATTCCGGCCAGTACCAGTTGGCCAGGTCGTCGCTCCACGCCAGTCCCAGGCTGGCGGCGCCGTGGACGTTGCTGGCCAGCTTGCCCTCCGGCGTGCAGCCGTGGAACACCAGCAGGTACTTGCCGACCGCGGGGACGTGACGCAGGTCGATCGCCTGGCCGCCGCTGAGCCGCCCCTGCGCCCACGGCCAGCGGCGCTGCCCCAGGGTGTAGATGCCGAGCTGATGCCAGTGCACCAAATCCGGCGACAGCTTCACGCCGATGCCGTTGTCGGGGGAGTCGATGAGCACGTAGCCGTCCTCCTCCACCAGCATGCAGTAGCTCTCCTCGCTGTCGGCGCGGGTGAACCAGGTCCAGTGCCGCAAGTCGTAGCTGAAGGACAGGTTCAGGCTCTGCAGCAGCAGCGAGCGGCGCGGCAGGTCGCGGCCGCCGAACGCCAGGCCGCGCGCCGGAGCCACGGTAAAGCCGCCCTGCTTGAAGGCGCACCACCACTTGCCGGGAATGCTGCGGTCGGGAAACAGACAGGGGCAGATGGCGCGGCCCATCTGCTCCAGCGGCACCTCCGGCCCCTTGAGCAGCATCGGTTCCGGCTCGCTCCAGTGCTCCAGATCGGCGCTGCGCAGCAGCCAGCAGCGCGTCGTCTCCGGGCCGCCGGAGGGGCTGAACGGCGTGCGGTAGTTCTCTACGGTCATGATCCACTGGTCGCCCAGGCGCACGATGTTGCCGGGATCGGTGAAGTTGAGGTCGTCGTCCGGCGGAGTGAGGGTGCGCGGCTCGCTCCAGTGGATCAGGTCGCGGCTCTTGATCAGCGCCAGTTGGAACGTCACCCGCCCCTGCTCCGGCGGGTCGATCAGCCGCGCCAGACCGTAGAACACGCGGAATACGCCGTCGTGATAGTGAATCGCAGGATCGCGGTGCGCCACCTCGGGCGTCCCGCGTATGATGATCGGGCTCGGGATCTTCTCCCACTCCACGTGCGCCGCCACGAGTTCACTGTAGCGCAAGTCCGCCGCAACGCAACCGGCGCGCGCGGCGGCGCGCGGCGGCGCGGGCGCGGCGCTCGGCTCGCCGCCGGCAACGCGCGGTCAAGGTTGCGCCCGGCTGCGCCGGGCGCGCGATGGCAGGCGCGCGGGGGGTGGCCTATACTGCCGGCGAGGTATTCAAGTGAGCGCAAAGCGGAAGGTAATTCTCGATCCCGCGTTTCGCCGGATCGAAGAGGTGTTCCACCCTGACGATCTGGAGCACCTGCACCGGATCGCGGAGGTGGTGTGGGGCCGCAACGAACCGATGCCGGCGGCGGAGTTCGCGGCCGCCAGGGAGGATGCGTTCGCCATCGTCACCGGCCGCTGGCGCCACGGCGACGTGGCGGAGATGCCCCGGCTGCAGGCGATCCTGGAGCTGGGCGGCCGCCACCCCAGTCCGCAGGCGCTCGACTACCACGCCTGCTTCGCGCGCAACATCCGCGTGCTCAGCGTCGCGCCGGCGTTCGGACCGATGGTGGCCGAGATGGCGTTGGCCATGGCCCTGGCCGCGGCGCGCGACGTGGTGGCCGGTTCGGCCGCGTTCCGCGACGGCTCCGAGCGCTATCAGCACCGCGGCAACGAGCACACCTTCACCCTGTACGACGAGAGCGTGGGCCTGATCGGCTGCGGCAGCCTGGCGCGCAATCTCATGCCGCTGCTGGCCCCCTTCCGCTGCCGCCTGCTGGGCTACGACCCGTGGTTGTCGGAGCGCTACCTCGCGCGGATGGGCGTGCGGCCGGTAGCGCTGGAGACGCTGCTCGAACAGGCCCGGGTGATCTTCGTGCTGGCCATTCCCTCCAACGAGAACCGCGCCCTGCTCGACCGTTCCCGTCTGGAGCTGATCCGGCGCGGCGCGGTGCTGGCGCTGATGAGCCGCGCCCATGTGGTCGACTTCGACGCGCTGACCGATTTGCTCTACGCCGGCCGCTTCAAGGCGGCCATCGACGTGTTTCCCAAGGAGCCGGTGCCGGCGGACCACCCCATCCGCCATGCTCCGGGGGTGGTGTTGGCCGCCCACCGCGCGGGCACGGTACCGGAAGACATGCGGGAGCTGGGCCGCATCGCGGTGAACGATCTGGAGGCGCTGCTGCAGGGGCTGCCGCCGCGCGAGATGCAGCCGGCCGATCCCGCCATCGTGTTCCGCCTGCCGTAACCGGCGGGGCCGGCCACAGCGGGCCGCCGGCGGCGCTTACTTGGCGGCGGCGCGGCGCCGGGGCGAGGCCGGCCGCCGGGCGGCGGCAGGGCGGTTGGCCGCGGACCGCCGCTTCGGCGCCGGGCCGCGCTCGCGCCGCAGCAGCAGCAACTCCGCGGCCCGCTCCGCGGTAATCCGCTCCACCGTGTCGCCGGTCCGCAGGGAGGCGTTGGTCTCGCCGTCGGTGACGTAGGGACCCCAGCGGCCCTCCTTGAGCAGCATCGGCTTGCCGCTGGTCGGATCCGGACCCAACTCGCGCAACGGGGGCTTGGCGGCCTGGCTGCGCCGCCGCTTGGGCTGGGCGAAGATCCGCGCGCTCTGTTCCAGGGTAATGGTGAACACCAGCTCCTCCGAATCCAGCGTGCGGTTGTCGGCGCCCTTCTTGAGGTAGGGACCGTAGCGCCCGTAGTGCGCGGTGATCGGCTTGCCGTCGGCCGGATCGTTGCCGATCAGGCGCGGCAGCGCCAGCAGCTTGAGCGCCTCGTCCAGGGTCACCGAATCGCTGCTCATTCCGGCGAACAGCGAGGCCGTCCGGGGCTTCTCCTTGCCGCCGGCGCCGCCCTCGCCGGCCTGCACGTAGGGGCCGAACCGCCCGGCGCGGACGATCACCGGCAGGCCGGTGGCCGGCTCCTCGCCCAGTACGCGGTCGTCGTTCGGCGCCTGGATCAGCTCCAGCGCGCGTTCGACGGTCAACTCGTCCGGGGCAATCTCGTCGGGCACGCTGGCGCGCTGCCCGCCGCGCTCCAGGTAGGTGCCGTAGCGCCCCACCCGCACCACGACGCCGGCCCCGTCGGCGTCGCTGCCGATGGCCACCGAGTTGACGGCGCGCGCGTCGATGTCGCCGAGCCGGTCTCCCACCATCGCCTTCAGGCCGCCGTCGGCGTCGCTGTCTTCGGCGCCGGCGCCGAAGTAGAAGCGCTGCAGCCAGGGCAGCACCTGCTCGTCGCCGGTGGCGATGTTGTCGAGGTCATCTTCCATGCGGGCGGTAAAGGCGTAGTCGACCAGATCTGGGAAATGCTGCTCCAACAGGCTCGTGACCGAGAACGCGGTAAAGGTGGGTACCAGGGCCGTTCCCTTCTTCCAGACGTAGCCGCGCTGCTGGATGGTGGTCATGATCGCGGCGTAGGTGGAGGGGCGGCCGACGCCCAGGGCTTCCAGCCGCCTGACCAGCGAGGCCTCGGTAAAGCGCGCCGGGGGCAGGGTAGCGTGGCCGGCCGGCTCCAACCCGGCGGCATGCAGGTCGTCGCCGGCCGCCAGCGCCGGCAGGCGGCGCTCCTCATCCCCGGCGGGGTTTGCGCCGCCGCGCTCCTCGTCGGTCCCTTCCGAATACACCCGGCGGAATCCATAGTGCGAGATGGTGGTGCCGGCGGCGGCGAATTCGACCTCGCGCCCATCGGCAGCTTCGCCGCCGATCCGCAGATGCACGGTGCTGCCGACCGCATCGGTCATCTGCGAGGCCACGGTTCGCTTCCACACCAGTTCGTACAGCGCCGCTTCGCGGCTCGGCAGGGCGCCGCGTACCTGTTCGGGCGCGCGAAAGCTGTCCCCGGCGGGCCGGATCGCCTCATGAGCTTCCTGGGCGTTCTTGACCTTCCCGGTGTAGCGGCGCGGCTTTGGCGGCAGGTAGCTGCCGCCGAAACGCTCCCGGACGATCGCGCGGGCGGCGCGGTGGGCGGTGTCCGACAGGGTAGTGCTGTCGGTCCGCATGTAGGTGATGTAGCCCTTCTCGTACAGCGACTGCGCGGTGCGCATCGCCGCCGTCGCGGACATGCGCAACTTGCGCCCCGCCTCCTGCTGCAGGGTGGAGGTGATGAACGGGGCCGCGGGGCGGCGCCGGTAGGGCTTCTCGTCCACCGCGCGCACCGCGAACCGGCTTTCCGCCAGGCCGGCGGCGAGGGCGCGCGCGGCGCGCTCGTCGAGGCGTATGGTGTCTTTCCGCTTCAGCCGCCCGCCGCGGTCGAAGCTGGCCCCGGTGGCGACGGCGCGGCCGTCCACCTCGACCAGCGCCGCGCTGAAGTCGCGGGGATCGCCGGCCGCGACCTCGCCGGGAACGCTGAAGGTGGCCGTCAGACTCCAGTACTCGGCGGCCACGAACGCGATGCGCTCGCGCTCCCGTTCGACGACGATGCGCGTGGCGACGCTCTGCACGCGCCCCGCGGACAGGCGCGGCTGCACCTTCTTCCACAGCACCGGCGAGACCTCGTAGCCGTACAGCCGGTCGAGAATGCGGCGCGCCTCCTGGGAGTCGACCAGCCGGCGGTCGATGGCGCGCGGCTGCTCGATCGCCGCCCGGATGGCCGGCGCGGTGATCTCGTGGAACACCATGCGCCTGACGGCGACCCGCTTGGCCGGCTTCAGCACCTGCTGCAGATGCCAGGCAATCGCCTCCCCCTCGCGGTCCTCGTCCGTCGCCAGGTAGAGCACCTCCGCCTTGGCCAGCAGCGCCTTGAGCTTGCGGATCTGCGGCCGCTTGTCGGGCGGTATCACGTAGAGCGGTTTGAAGCCGCCATCCACGTCGATGCCGAGCCGGGCCCAGGACTGGTCCTTGTACGCCTTGGGGACGTCCGCGGCGTTCTGCGGCAGGTCGCGGACGTGGCCGATCGAGGACTCGACGACGAAGTTGGAGTCGAGATAGCCGGCGATGGTGTTCGCCTTGGCAGGCGATTCTACGATGACTAGTGCCGCTGACACGCGCAGAAAATACGACCGGCGCGGCACCGCGTGTCAATACGCCCCGCCGAACCGCGACGAACCGCGCGTCAGGCTTGGGGTCCGCGGCCGCTCAGGAGCCGTTCGCGGTCTGCTTGACGATGGCAAGGATCCGGTCGCCGTAGCGCTGCACCTTCGCCGGGCCGATGCCGTGGGCCAGTTCCAGGGCCGCCGGCGAATCGGGCCGGAGCAGCGCGATGTCGCGCAGGGAGCGGTCGCTGGCGATGACGTAGGGGGGCACCTGCTGGCGGCGGGCCTCGGCGAGACGAAATGCGCGCAGCGCCTCGAACAGCGCGCGCCCGCCTGCGTCCAGCTCCTCGCGGCCGCCGCCGCGGGCGGCCTCCGGCCCCGCGCCGGCGGCGCGTTGCGCCGCGCCGGCGGGCGGCGCAACGCGGCGGGCGCGGGCCGGCAGCAGCAGGCGCACCGGCCGCCGGGCATAGATCACCTCCCGCCCTTCCGCGGTAACCACCGCCAACGGGCGGTCGCCGCCGATGAAGTCGACCCATCCGGCGGTGACGCAGCGCCGCAGCAGGCGCAGCAGCCACTCTTCCGGAAAGTCGGCCAGGGTACCGAACGTCGGGGTGCGCTCCAGGCCGGCGCGCTGCAGGCGCGCATCCGCCGCCCCCTTGAGCAGCTTGACCGCCGCCGCCAGCCCGAAGCGGGCATGGACCCGCGCGACGCCGCACAGCGCCTTGCGCACTACCGTGGTGGTGTGCTCCTCGTCGTGCTGCGGCTCCTCGGCCAATTGGACGCACACGTCGCACCGCCCGCAGCCGGCCAGCGTCTCCTCTTCGTCGCCGAAGTAGCGCAGAATGGCGTCGTGCCGGCAGCCGCCGCCCTCGGCCCAGCGCATCAGCTCCAGAAACAGATTCCACTTGTGGCGCGCCAGCTCCGGCTCGGGCGCCGCGCCGTTCACGTCGCTGTCGATGAGGTGCCGGCGCAACGCCATGTCGCCCGGTGAGATGAGCAGCAGACACACCGCCGGCTGCCCGTCGCGCCCGGCGCGGCCCGCCTCCTGGTAGTAGGCCTCCAGCGAGGCGGGCGGCGCCAGATGCGCCACGCAGCGCACGTCCGCCCGGTCGATGCCCATGCCGAAGGCGTTGGTCGCCACCACCACCTGCAGCGCGCCTTCCATGAACGCGCGCTGCACCCGGTCGCGCTGCGCGCCGTCCAGACCGGCGTGATAGGGCTGCACCGCCCAGCGCCCGGCGGCGAGGCGCTCCGCCTCGGCTTCGGCCGCGCGCCGCGTGGGCGCGTACACGATGGCGCTGCCGCCGCGTTGGCCGGGGCCGCCGAGGGTTTCCGCGAGCACGGCGTCGAGCTGGCGCTCGCGTTCCCGCTTGCTCTGCACCTCCACCGCCCGCAGCGCCAGGTTGGGGCGGGCGAAGCCGTGGATGAGCTGCGGCGTATCGGCCGGCAGTCCGAGGCGTTCCAGGATCTCGTCGCGTACCACCGGCGTGGCGGTCGCGGTGCAGGCCAGCACCCGGGCTCCGGGCAGAAGCTGCAGCAGCTCGCCGAGCTGCAGGTAGTCGGGACGAAAGTCGTGGCCCCAGGCGCTGATGCAGTGCGCCTCGTCGATCGCCACCAGCGGGCACGCGATCCGCGTCAGGGCGGCCCGCAGCCAGTTGTTGGCCAGCCGTTCCGGCGCGACGTAGACCAGCTTGTAGGCGCCGCCGGCCAGGGCGGCGACGCGCCGCCGCACCTCTTCGTGCGGCAGGGTGCCGGCCAGGTAGGTGGCGGCCACGCCGCGCCGGTCGAGCGCCGCCACCTGATCGTGCATCAGGGCGATCAGCGGCGAGATTACCACCGTGGTGCCGGGCAGCAGCACGGCCGGAAGCTGGTAGGTCAGGCTCTTGCCGCCGCCGGTGGGAGCCACCAGCAGCAGCCGCCGCGCCCGCAGCAGGGTGTCGATCGCTTCGCGCTGGCCGGCGCGGAAGGCGCTGAGCCCGAGCCGGCGCAAGCCTTCGCCCAGGTCGCCCCCGGAACGTTGCGCGCCGCCGGCTGCGGCGCCGGAGCGGGCCGCGGGCGGAGCAGCGGCCGCGCGCGCGCCGCCGGAACGAGGGCCGGCGGCCGCCGTTGCCGCGGGCCGGGCTGCGAACAGATTTCCTTGCATTCAGGCGCCGCCGATTCGGCGCCAGCATATCATCAGTCGCGCCCCGGCGCCTCTCGCCTGCGCTTGCCGGTGCGCGCCCTCGACGTTCCGCTTGCGCCGCACTACCATGGCGGCATGGCTCTCAACGTGGGTGTAGTAGGGTACAACGGAATCGGCCAGCGGCATGCCGCCTGCCATCATGAAGATGATCTCGCCGCGCTGGTGGCGGTGTGCGACGTGGTCGCCGAGCGCGCCGAACCGGCGCGGGAGCGGTATGGCGCCGCGGTCTACGGCAGCGTGCCCGACATGCTGGCGGCGCATCCGGAGCTGGACGTGGTCGACGTCTGCACCGGCGGCGACGAGAACGGCGGCTGGCACTTCGAGCCCACCATGCAGGCGCTCGACGCCGGCAAGCACGTGCTGGTCGAAAAACCGCTGTCGAACGATCTGGACGAGGCGCGCCAGATGGTGGAGTTCGCGGCGCGCCGCGGCCGCTACCTGGGCTGCAACCTGAACCACCACTTCAGCGAGCCGGCCGACCGCGCCATGGAGCTGGTGCGTGACGGCAAGATCGGCGAGCAGATCTACTGCCTGATGCGGATGGGGTTTCAGGGCGGCGAGTACACCTACTCCGGTCCGGACGCCAAGGCCAACGGACGCGGCTTTCCCTACTTCCACGTCAAGGCGTTCCTGTCGCACCCGTTCGCCATCATGCGCCACTTCTGCGGCGACGTCACCCACGTGCAGGCGTTCATGAACCGCCCCGCGTTTCGGCGCGCCGCCGGTGATCCCATGGTCTCGCTGAACAGCATTCACGTGCGCTTCGCCTCCGACGCCGTGGGCTACCTGTTCAGCCAGCGCGGCGACGCGCGCTTCGGCTACGGCGGCTGGTGGAGCTTCGAGCTGGGCGGTACCCGCGGCACGTTCGCCATCGAGAACTGCGTGGAGAAGCTGATCCACTACCCGGCGCCCGGCGCCGAGGGCGCCGCCGATCCCGCCGCCATCAACCTGGGAAGCGCGCCCGAGCCGACCGTGCTGAACACCGGCATCACCGACTTCGGCGCCACCTTCCCGCGCCGCATCCACGCGTTTCTGGAGGACGTCACGAATGGGGTGCCGGCCAGCGAGTTGCGCGCCTCCGGGCGCGACGCGCTCGCCACCCTGGAGTACACCTTCGCCGCCATCGAATCATACGAGCTGGGCGGCGAACTGGTGCGCCCGCAGTCGCTGCCGTCCGCCTCCCGCGATCCCCGGTTGCAGTAGCGCGGCGCCCCGGTCACGCTTCGTCCTCCCTGTCTCCGCGGCCCACGCGCAGGCTGCGCAGGCGGTTGAGCGCCGCGGCCACCTCGAAGCGCCGCGGCCGCGCCCGATCGCCGAAGCCGGCCTGCGCCAGGGAGTCGAGGCCGCCCGCCTGCAGCTCGCCGTCGAGCGCGGCGAGGATGCGCGGCAGGTCGCGGCGCCCGTCGCACAGGCCGCGCGCGAGCCGCAACAGCAGATCGCCGATCATGCGGCACTGGGCGGCGTCCACGAGTTGATACAACAGGCTGACGTCGATCTCCTCATGTCCGAACTCGATGGCGCGCGTCTTGACGGCGCGCACCCGTTCCGGGCGCCGCCCGCGGCGCGGGTCGAGACTTTCCGGCAGCGGCACGCGCGGGGCGCCCGGCGGCCAGGCTCCGGGAGCGCGCGGCGCCGCGCCGCCGAGCGGCTGCGCGGCGGCCACTTCCCGCGCCTGCGCCGTCACGTCGCGCGGCTGGTAGGCGTCCATCCGGATCACGCAGTCGGCCACGTCCAGGTAGTCGCCGGCGCCGCCCACCACCAGCACCGACGACACGCCGCGTTCCTCCCGGAGCTGGCGCACGCGGTCGATGAAGGGGGTAATCGGTTCCTGCGCCTCCGGTACCAGCCGGCGCATGCGGGCATCGCGGATCATGAAGTTGGTGGCCGCGGTGTCCTCGTCGATCAGCAGCCCGCGGGCTCCCGCCTCCAGCGCTTCGACGATGGCCGCGGCCTGGGAGGTGCTGCCGGACGCATCGTCGCTGTCGAAGAAGGAGGTGTCCCGCCCCAGGGGCAGGGCGCCGATGAACGGCGTCAGGCACACGCCGCGCACCGCGCGGCCATCCTCGGCGCGCACGCACACCAGTTCCTCGGCGGCGACGCAGCGTTCGCGCCCGTCGCCGGGCAGGTGGTCGTATACGCCGAGCGCCAGCGCCTGCAGCAGCGTGGACTTGCCGTGGTAGCCGCCGCCTGTGATCAGCGTAACGCCGGCGCGGATGCCGAGGCCGCGCAGGGTTCCGGCGTGCGGCGCCCGCAGCTCCGCGGCCAGCGCGGGCGGCGCCTGCAACCGCCGCGCCTGCGCCAGGGGCCGCGCGTCGGCGCCGCTGCGGCGCGGCAGGATGCTGCCGTCGGCCAGAAACGCAATCAGTCCGCGCGCGCCGAGCTGCGCGCGCAAGGCAACCTGGTCTTCCACCACCTGCACGTGGGTGCGCAGCGCGGCGAAGTCCAGCCCTTCCGCCACTCCTTGCAGCGCCGCCTCGAGGCGCCGCGCCAGGAGCTCGGCCGCGGCGCGGCCCAGGATGCGGCGCCCGGCCGCCGGCAGGCCGGCGCACAGGCGCAGCCGGGCGCTGCCCTCCGCGCTCACCGCGGCGCCGGTCCGGTCCAGCACCTCCGGGCCGGTCGCGGCGATCTCCAGCAGGCCGCTCCGGCCGCTGCCGGCGCCGCCGGCGGCGCGCGCCAGAGCCGGTTGCAGCGCCCGCTGCAGGAAGTCGGCGGCGGCGCGGCGCGCGGCGCTGCCCTCCCGCGCCCAGGCCGGCAGCCTCAGCGCCGCGCCCGGCAGGTCCACCCGCAGGCGGCTCGGCGCGGCGAACGGGTCGCCCTGCACGTGTTCGAAGGTCAGCATGCCGCTCGCCAGCGGGTAGCTGCGCCCGCGCAGATCGCGATAGTGGCCGTAGGGCCGCCCATCGATCCGGTGCAGGTCGCGCACCAGCGCGCCGCTCACGCCGCCCTCCCGCTTGGCGGACCTGCCAGCCTCGCGCAAGCGCGCGTCAATCGATACCGTGGAGACGACACCTGACAAGGATATACTCTTGTCACTGATGAGACAGTCACACGCGGCTCGCAACGCCGGTTGCCTGCCCGCCGCGCTCCCGCCGCACGCCCACCTGCCGGATGGATGCTGACGGCGGCGGGCACCGCGGCCGGCGCCCGCGCCGCGCCGGGCTGCCGGCGGCGCTGCTCGCGCTGCTGCTGGCGGGGGGCGTGCCCGCCGCGCTGCCCGCCGATGAGGTGCGGGTTGCGGCGGCGGCTAACTTCAGCGCCGCGGCGCAGGAGATCGGCGCGCTGTTCGCCGCGGCCAGCGGCCACCGCGCGCGGTTCAGCTTCGGCTCCAGCGGACTACTGTATGCCCAGATCATCCAGGGCGCTCCGTTCGACGTGTACCTCGCCGCCGACCGGCGCTTTCCGCAGCGGCTGGTGAGCGAAGGGCACGGGGTGGCCGGCAGCGGCTTTACCTACGCCGCCGGCCGGCTGGTGCTGTTCAGCGCCGGCGCGGTCCGGGTGGACGGCCGCGCGAGTCTGGAGCGGGCGGACTTCACCCGGCTGGCCATTGCCAATCCGCGCCTGGCCCCCTACGGCGCCGCGGCCGGGGAAACGCTCGCCGCCCTTGGCCTCGGCGAGCGGCTGCGCCCCAAGGTGGTGTACGGCAACAACGTCGCCCAGACCTACCAGTTCGTGCTCACCGGCGCCGCCGAGCTGGGGTTCGTGGCCTTGGCGCAGGTAGCCGGCCACGACCTGGGCTCGCGCTGGGTGGTGCCGCCGGAGTTGCACTCGCCGATCGCCCAGGACGCCGTGCTGTTGCGGCAGGGGGCCGGCAACGCCGCGGCGCGCGCCTTCCTGCGGTTCCTGCGCGGACCCGCGGCGGCCGCGGTAAAGGCGCGCTACGGCTACCGGTGAACGCCGCCCTGTGGCCGCCGGTCCTGCTGACGCTGCGCCTCGCCGCGGTCACCACCGTCATCCTGCTGGCCGTCGGCACGCCGATCGCCTGGTGGCTGGCGCGCTCCCCGCGGGCGTGGAAGGAGGCGGTCGCCGCGGTGGTGGCGCTGCCGCTGGTGCTGCCGCCGACGGTGCTCGGCTTCTACTTGCTCATCGCCCTGGGGCCGGGCGGTCCGGGAGGTTGGCTCGCCGGGCTGTTCGGCGGCCGCTCGCTGGCGTTCACCTTCACCGGTCTGGTGATCGGATCGGTGTGCTACTCCCTGCCGTTCGTGGTGCAGCCGATCCGCAACGCCTTCGAGGCGTTCGGCGCGCGCCCGCTGGACGTTGCCGCCACGCTGCGCGCGAACCCGTGGGACGCGTTCTGGAGCGTGGCGGTGCCCCTGGCGCGGCCCGGCCTGGTGAGCGGCGCGGTGCTCGGCTTCGCCCACACGGTGGGGGAGTTCGGGGTGGTGCTGATGATCGGCGGCAACGTTCCGGGTCACACGCGAGTGTTGTCGGTCGCCGTCTACGAGTACGTGGAGACCCTGCAGTGGCGCGAGGCGCACCTGCTGGCCGGCGGCATGCTGCTGTTCTCGTTCCTGGTGATCCTGGCGGTGCGGCTGCTGGAACGGCGCAGCGTCCGGCGGCGCCCGTGAGCGGCGCCGCGCAACCGATCGAGGCGGAGTTCGCCGGCGCCGTTGGCGGGTTTCGCCTGCAGGTGTCGTTCCGCTTCCCCGCGCGCGGCGTGACGGCGCTGTTCGGCCCGTCCGGCAGCGGCAAGACCACCATCCTGCGGTGCATCGCCGGACTGCAGCGGCTGCGCGGGCGATTTCTGATCGGCGGCGAGACCTGGCAGGACGATGCGCGCGGCGTGTTCCTCCGGCCCCACCGGCGGCGCCTCGGCTACGTGTTTCAAGAGGCGAGCCTGTTCCCCCACCTGTCGGTGCGCGGCAACCTGCTCTACGGCGCCCGGCGCGCCGGCCGGCCGGCGCCGCTGACCTATGACGCGGTGGTGGAGATGATGGGGCTCGGTCGCCTGCTGGAGCGCGCCCCGGCGGCGTTGTCGGGCGGCGAGCGCCAGCGGGCGGCGGTGGGCCGCGCGCTCCTGTCGCAACCGCGCCTGCTGCTGATGGACGAGCCGCTGTCGGCGCTGGATCAGGGCGCGCGCGAAGAGATCATCGCCTGCTTCGAGGCGCTCCACCGCGAGTTGTCGATCCCGATGCTCTACGTGAGCCACGATCTCGCCGAGGTGGCGCGGCTGGCCGATCATCTGGTGGTGCTCGCGGACGGCGCCAAGCTCGCCGCCGGACCGGTGCGCGAGATTCTGGAGCGGCTCGACCTGCAGCCCGTTGCGCAGCGCTTCGAGGCCGGCGTGGTGCTGGATGCGCAGGTAGCCGCCCACGATGCGCGCTACCATCTGAGCCGGCTGCGGCACCGCCGGCAGATCATCACCGTTCCCTTGATCGACGCGCCGGTGGGCGGGCGGGTCCGCCTGCGCATCCGGGCGCGCGACGTAGCCCTCGCCACGCGCCGCCCGCGCGCCATCAGCATCCGCAACGTGCTGGCGGGTACCGTGGCGGCGCTGCGGGAGCAGCCGGGAACCGCCTACGCCGAAGCGCTGGTGGACCTCGGCGGCGGCCGGCTGCGCGCCCGCATCACCCGCCAGGCGGCGGCCGAGCTGGAGCTGCGGGAGGGAACGCGGGTCTATGCCCTGATCAAGAGCATCTCCTTCGAGCGTCCCGACGGCTGATCGAACGGCCCGGTCAGGCGCCCGCGCCGGCTCAACGCAGGCGCTCGTTACTTCATCTTGGTGGGAGGGCGCGGGTAGCGCGCGGGTAGCGCGCGTCGGGTGGTTGCAGGATGCGGCGCTGGCGTTCGGTCACGTCCAGGCCGTCGGCGGCCGGGTAGGCTGCGCTCCAGGCCGCGCCGTGGTGGTTGTACTTGTAGAACAGCGTGCGGCGCTCGCTCTTGCCGGACCAGGGCAGCGGGCCGTGGGTCAGCGCTTCGGTGAACAGCACGGCAGTTCCGGCCGGTCCGGTGATGCGCTCGACGAACGGCTGCCGGTCAGTCAGATCGCGCCACTCGCCCGGCAACGGGTAGTTGCTCTTGTGGCTGCCGGGCACGCAGGCGAAGCCGCCGTCCTCCGGGCCCACGTCCGCCAGGTTGTAGGCCACGACGAACAACCCGCTGTACATGCGGCCGTTGCGGAAGTCGTAGAAGTTGACCCGGCTGTAGGGAGTGCCGCCGCCGTGCAGGGTCGCGCCGATGGGGCTGAGCCCACTGCGGATCAGGTCAAGGTAGAGGTGGTCGATGCGGAACTGCTCTCCCAGGATCTCCGTCAGGTGCGGTTCCACGCGCGGGTTGTCCAACAGGTCGACGTACGGCTGCCCCCAGCTCAGCAGATGGGAGAACCGGTGCGTGGAGGCGTTCGCCGCCATCTCCCGCTCGATCCGTTCATCCAACGCGGCGTTCAGCGCCGCGAGCTGGCCGGCGTCCAGCGCATTCGGAATCACCAGGTAGCCTCGCAGATCGAACAGGTACCGCTCTTGATCGGTCATCTATCTCCTCTCCGCCGGTACCGATAATATCACGTTATGGGCGGCGTTCGGGGGGAGGCGTCTCCAGGCGGGCGCGGTCGCTGCGCTGCAGCCAGATTTCGCTTACCTGCGCGCCGCGCCCGGGGCCGCCGAGCTCCTCGTGGAACACGCGCAGGGTGACCGTGCCGTCGGCCGCGCTGCCGGCGGGCAGGTCGAAGCTCAGGGGGCCGCGCGGGTCGGGCTTGGCGAGCCAGCCGTGCACCGCGCGCGTGATACCGTCCCCGCCGACCGCGTCCATCCGCACCCGCGGCAGGTCGCGGCCGGAACGGCGCTCGCCGTATACCACCGCCACGCGGTAGCCGGCGGCAGGGTCGAGCCCGGTGTAGCGGATCTGCAGCGGGCCGCGGCCGATCGACTCGGCGTGGGTGAGCCAGGCGCTGGGGATTGCCTCGGCGGGGTAGGGGATGGCGAACCCCTGCAGCGCCGAATCGAGAAACGAAGGATCGTCCCGGAACCCGCGGCCGGTCACCAGATGAGCCTGCTGCGCCGCCGTCCCGAAGTTGTCGTAGCAGCCGCCGGGGCCGGGGTCGGTGCGGCGCAGGATCGCGTCCACCGCCTCCAGGCGCGCGTCCTCCGCGGCCTGCGCCGCGATTTCCGCGCACCGCTGCTGCAGCCAGAGGCGGTCGTTGAGCGGGTATTCGAGGCCGTCGAGGCTGGCGCCGCGGCGCACTGCCTGCGCGCCATAGCGGGCCACCGAGAGTTGCGCGTGGATGCTCTGGAACAGCGCCTCGGCCAGCGCGTAGACGCGCGCCCGCAGCTCACCCTGGCGCGCCTCGGCCGCGGCGTGGTCGAGAATCCGCAGGGCGCGGTCGCAGGCTGTCCGCGCGCCGAGGTCGGGGGCGCGCCGCAGCTCGGCGATGGCGCGCGTCCAGGCGGCGGTCTCGGCGATCAGCCGCTCGCGGACGTAAGCGTCGGAGTAAGCGCGGTAGAGGAGCTGCAGGAAGCGCCAGCTCTTGAGCGCCCGCGGCGGCGCGGCCCGCTCCAGCGCCTGGAAGCGCAGCAGGGTCGTCTCCACCGTGGTGTTGGCCAGCAGCGGCCCGCGCCAGTTGCCCTCCAATCCAAGGATCCCCGCGGCCACCCCGTCCGCCAGATCGGGGTGAACGAACAACCGCCCATACTGGCGCAGTACGGCGTGGACGTCCGCCTGCGGATCCCACAGCAGGGCGCTCCACAACATCTTGTTGAGATCGTCGTTGTTGCCCTCGCAGTAGGTCAGGGCGCCGCTCGACCAGGGCGCGCTCAGCGCCGCGATGCGCGCCTGGTCGAGCGGCCGCGGGTTGATCGGCTCGCGGCCCTGGCAGGCGGCCAGCGCCCAGTCCCAATCCGGGACCGGGTACTGGCATGACCAGCAGTGGGTGATGTCGGGATACAGGCGGATCGGGTAGCGCGCCGGCACGCGCGCCCGGAACGCCTCCGGCGTCAGGTGAATCCAGGGGCCGAAGATCACCCCGTCGAGCCAGTCGAGGCCGCGCTCCAGCGCGGCGTAGAAGTGGGCCTCGTCGGCGCCGTGAAAGCCCTGCGGCGCGATCCACATCTGGGCCGCGGGATGGAGCTCGTTGAGAGAACGCTTCTGGCGCTCCGCCAAGGCCAGCAGCAGGTCAGCCGGGGTAGCGCCCGGGTCGCCGCCCGGGATGAATACGGCGTCCACCCGCGGCAGGCGCGCGAACACGCCGCGCCACTCGGCAACGGCATGCGCCGCGGCAGCCTCGTTCCCGTAGTCGGCATCCAGGGCGGGAAACCAGATCCAGAGGTCGAGGTCGTAGCGGTCGGCGATGGCCGAGACCGCGGCCATCATGTCGATCTGGGGGAGCGGGAAGTGGTCGGAATCCGCGGCGTCGTCGGACCGGGGCGGGATGATCTCGACGGCGTTGGCGCCGAACAGGGCCAGCTCGCGGAGGTATTGCTCCCACTCGGCGACGGTCCAGCCGGCGTAGGAGTTGGTCTTCGGGCGGTAGCCGACCTGATGCCCGCGCAACGGATAGTGGGGCGCGGAGAGCACCGGTCCGCCGGCCAGCAGCGAGTCGGGCAGCAGTACCGAGGAACGGCGGACTTCCAGGTGGCGCAGCAGCCAACCCACCCCGTACAGCACGCCGCGGGCGTCGTTGCCGGTGACGCAAAGCGCAGCGCCGCGGCGTTCGATGCGGAATCCCTCCGGCCTCGCGGCGAACTGGGCGGCGCGAAACGACTGCGCCTCCTGCGCCGACCAGCGCGCGCCGGCCCGCACCGCGGTGGCGGCGTCGCGCAGCAGGATCACCGGACCGGCGCCGTCCTCCGCCGGCCACACCTGCTGCGCGCGGCGGGCGACCTCTTCGGCCAACACGGTCCGCGCATGGCGGCAGCGCGGCGAGCCCTCCGCCGCAACTTCGATCCGGGCCTCCGTCAGATTCACGCGCGCGCCTCCTCCCCTCGCCGCATACCCAAGCACGAGACCGGCGCCCCCGTCGAGTGCCTGCGGGCGGGCCGGGCGGGGGTGGGGTGGCGCCAACTGGCCCAAGTGGCAGTGAGCAGGTAATCTCAGGACTGGCGCGGCGATAATGGCGATGACGCATCTGGAGCTGATAGAGGAATGGTTCGAGGAACGACGTGACGGTACTTGGGAACCTCGGTCCGGATTCAAGCTGGAAAGCACCGACAATCCCGGATGGCTCGCGACCATCGACACGGATCCCGTTCACCTGGAGTCGATCTCGGGACGGCGCGGAGATGAGGAAACTCGAGTGGAAGGTCAGGTGCTGGACGGAAAGGTTCGCATATTTTCGGAATCATTGACGGCGTGTATGGAGTCGATCGTGACGTTGATCATCCGGGAGCGTGAGATACGACGGCCAGGCCAGTCCAAAAGCCGCGGGTACATGACTCATACTCAGGAGATGATGTGCCTGGAAAAGATAGATGAATGGTACCGGGAGCTATGCGACGGCCTGTGGGAACATGAATTCGGGTTCAAGCTGGAAAGCACCGACGTCCCAGGATGGCTCGTTACCACCGACATGGCTCACGTCGACCTGGATTCTGTCCGGGGGTGGCGCGAAAACATCGAAACCTGTCACCGGGTGGACGTTCGGATGGCGGACGGGAAGATCCGCATCCGGTCGGAATCATTGACTTCGTGTCTGGAATCGGTCGTAACGCTGATCATTCATGAGCAAGCACAGCGCGCGTACCGGGGCGAGCCGTCCCCATTCCTCACGACCGACGAGATCCCGGCAGGCAGTCACGTGACTCGTACGCATGAGAAGGCGCACCTGGCGTTGATGGAAGATTGGTTCAAGGAGCATCAATGCGGGCTCAAGCTGGAAGGCAGCGGCACCGCCGGATGGCTCGTGACCATCGACGCGGCTCCCGTCGACCGGGAGTCGGTCTTGAGGTTGCGCGAAATCGTGGAAGCCCGCGAAATCGTGAAAGTTCGGATGGCGGACCGGAAGATCCGCATCTGGTCGAAATCATTGACTTCGTGTCTGGAGGCGGTCGTCATGCTGATCGATTTTCATGAGCAATCAGGACAACCGAGGCGAGCTGTCCCCAAGACGGTGAGACTGTAACGCGGCCCGTCCGGCCCGCCAAGTCAGGTCAGCGGTCCGGGCGGCGAGCGGGCGGTTGGCCGGCGGCCGTCCGCGCCGGTAAGGCAGCCTCGAATCGGGGGCAGGCTGCCGGTGCCGCGCCGGGCTGATCGCGCCGCTACGCCGGCGCCGCGGCGGTGCGGCCGAACCGCTGGGCCGCGCGCGCCCGCGCCTTGGCCGCCTCCGCCTCGCGGTTGCGCGGCGGAGCGCTGGTGACCAGCCCGTCCAACAGCCGTTGGGTGGCCCCGGCGACTTCGTCCACCGCGCGCAGGAACACGGCCGCGTTGGCGCGTGACGGCTTGCCGGCGCCGGCTACCTTGCGCACGTACTGCAGCGCGGCGGCGCGCACCTCCTCGGGCGTCGCCGGCGGCGCGAAATTGTTCAGGGGGCGTATGTTGCGGCACACGGTCTCGCATCATACCATATTGGGCTGGCTGGGTTGACGGTTGACAGACCTCTCGTACAGTCGTATCATCGGAAATGATGAAATACGACGCGTGCCCGCCGCAGCGCGATTCAACCATCCGTGAACACTCCGATTCATCGATGGTACCCAGGATGAAGCGGCTGACCATCGACGTATCCGCAGAGCTGCATTCTGCCATAAAGGTGGATTGCGCCCGGAAGGGCATAAAGATGGCGGACGCCATCCGCGACCTGCTCGCAAGCGAATTTGGCGAGGGTGCGCAGTAGTGCCTCATCGGCAGTTGACTCTCCTCACCGAGGCCGAAGAACGTACTCCATCCGGCCGCAAGAGACCGGATGGCGTCGCTACGACGGATTTGGTCCTGTCGGCGTATGTCGGGAATAATGCGGATGTCTTCCCTTCGGTGCTGCGTCTTCATGTACCGGACGGAGCGAAGATCGCAGACGTTACCTACGGGAAAGGAGTATTTTGGCGCAAGATAGACGTCGAAAGATACGATCTTCATCCATCTGACATAGCCGATGGAGTAGACTGCCGTGATCTGCCCTACGAGGATGCGTCGTTTGACTGCCTGGTCTTCGATCCTCCGTACATGGAGGGATTCTTCCGCAACGACAACTCGATAAAGGCTGGAGCGGGGACCCACAACACATTTCGCGACCACTACTCCAACGGACATGAAGCGCCAAGAAAAGGCGGCGGCAAATGGCATGCGGCGGTCGTGGAGCTATACACGGCCGGCGGCCGTGAAGCCTATCGCGTGTTACGGGATGGCGGTATTTTCATAGTCAAGTGCCAGGACGAAGTAAGCGCCAACAGACAAAATCTTACACACGTTGAAGTTATCAACGCATATGCGGAAACGGGATTCTTCTGCAAGGATCTGTTCGTCGTGGTGCGGCCCAACAAGCCTGGAATGAGCCGGGTCATCAAGCAGGTTCACGCCCGTAAGAACCACTCCTATTTTCTGATATTCGTGAAGATACCGGTTGGAAAGACGGCCTCTCAGATGCGGTTCTGAATTATCTCGTTCATCAGTGTGAACGGCTCTTCCAAGAACGGAGGTTGCGGAGGCCAACTGACGTTTACCAACGTAGCGAGCAAGTGCCGACGCTGGTAATCGGTGTACTTCCGGTAACTCGACGTGGGAAGATCGTCGTTCTTGGCGAACACGAAGCGCCAGATGCCTGCAAAGGCGAAGACGTTGACTGCCAGTATGTCGAACTCTCCTTTCAGCAGGCAGGTGGTGGTAACGGCGCTGCCGTCCGGCAACGTGACTTCCCGACGATCGCTGGCATCGACTTGCGCCTTGCCGGTCCAGCCGTCGTCGGTCCTCCTGATCGTGGCGGTCTGCAGCGACTTGGACTCGAAGATGAAATCGTGCTCTTTGTAGACAACTATCCGGTCACCCTTCTTCTTTCGGTCATGGTCGTCATGCTTGCCTACATGCGAAATACCTTTACCGGATAACCAGAGTTGTTCGAGCTTCATCTCGGCCAGATAGCCAATGATCATGCCGCGCAGACTCGGATTCCGGTCGATGACCTTGGTGAGGTCCTCCGCCGTTATGTCCCATCGTTCAAGTATTGAGTCAGCCATGCGTCGTCCGTGGTCAGGGTATCATGGCGTCGAACCGGTACGTCAGCCGTCCGGTCGCCGCTGTTGCAGGTAGCGGCGGCGCCGTTCGGGGAGAATTTCTCGATGGCGTAGCGGAGCATGGTGCGCGGCATGCGCGCGGCATGGCGATCGAGGAAGCGCTCTTCGACGGCCTGGTCGCGCTTGCCGACTTCGCGCAGCATCCAGCCGACCGCCTTGTGGATCAGGTCGTGCGGGTGGTCGCGCAGCAGCTCGGCCAGCCGCAGCGTGTCGTCGAACTGGCCGGCCTCGATGAACCGGAAGGTGGCAAGCACCGCGACCCGCTGGCGCCACAGGCGCCCGGAGCGCGCCAATTCGTAGAGCACTGCGCGGTCGCGGCTCAACAGATGGGCGCCCAGGATGTGCGGCGCCGACCCGTCCACCAAGTCCCAACTGTTCACCGCGTCGAGTTGTTGCAGGTAGAAGCCGGCGATCGTCTCCCGCTCCGCCGGCGCCGCGCGCCGGTAGCGGTCGGCCAGCACGAACAGCCCCGCCTGCCGGTGCTCGTGGCAGGGGCTCGCCAGCACCTCGGCCAGGTCGGGCAGCGGCAGCTCGCGATGGCGGCGGGCGATCGCGCGCACCTGCGGGACGCGCAGCCCAAGGAAGCGGTCACCTTCACCGTACTCGCCGGGTCCCGTGCGAAAGAACCGCTGCAGATGCCGCGCCCGCTCGGGATCGGCGGCCCCGTCCAGTTCCGCGCACAGCGAGTGTGCCGCGTTCCTCATCGCGATCTCCCTCGACAGGTTGCACGGCATGACGCAGCGCCGCAAGGCGGAGAATCGAACGCGGCGGCGCCGCGGCGCCTGGGCGGCCGCCCGCGAGATCGGATGTTGGACGCTCCGCGGGCGAGCGTGGTAGAGTGCCGGCAGCCGGCAGCCGCCTACGCTGCCCGCAATCATACGCCGTTCCTGTTTCCGGCGGCGAGTTCGAGGAGGACTGCTCCATGCACCTGACGGATACGCTGGCAGGCAACCGGGACGTGTTCCCGCTGCCGGCGCTGAAACGCATCCTACCCCCCCCCCTGATCGACGAGTACGACAACCTTACCTGACGCCTCCCGGCGTTTCGGACGCGGACGCCAATCACGCCTCGCCGACGGCGGCCGCTTCTAGCTCTAGCGCAACTTCCTCTCCACGCTCCACGGCACCGGGAACGGCTGCTTGGCACGGCTGTTCGTCACCGGCGGGCCGCCGACCGGCAGGGGTCCGCTTGCTCGCGCTGTTGATGGCCGCCGGTATCGCCCTGCTGGCGTGCACGCAAGCGGCGCGGCCGGCGGCAACGACCGGCTCCGGCGGCGCGGGCGCGGGGACCGGAGGGACCGGCGGCGGCGAGTCACCGGCCGCGCCGACCCCGACCCCGCAGCCGGCCGAGAAGAGCTGGCCGATCGGTGAAGATGCCTTCGATGACGAGGCGAACCTGGGCGCCACGACGATCCGCTCCGCGCCGTTTGCCTGGGACGGGATCACCGGCGACAAGGTGCGCGTGTCGATCGGCGGCCACGATCTGCCGTTCACGAGCACCACGAACGAGCCGGTCTTCGCGTCCGACATCAGCGGTGCGGAGTGGTCGGTTGCCGCCGAAGTCAGCGCGGGATCCATCGTGCTCGTGCTCACCGCCCCGGATCAGTCGGAAGACACCGATTTCGTCGAGTCGGTCGGTATTACGAACCCGGGCAGCGGCTACACCTCGGTCCCCACCATGTCCTTTTCAGCGGCGCCATCCGGCGGCACCACGGCAACCGGCACCGCAGTGGCAAGCGGTCGCGTCGATTCCGTGTCGGTCTCGAATGCCGGCAGCGGCTACGCCTCGGTCCCGACCGTGACCTTCTCGGCGGCGCCGTCCGGCGGCACCACGGCGACCGGCGCCGTGACGGGCAGCGGCAGCGTCGATTCGGTGACGGTCTCGAACGGGGGGAGCGGCTACACCTCGGCCCCTGCCGTGGCCTTTTCGGGTGGCGGCGGCAGCGGCGCCGCGGCCACCGCGGCGCGTAGCGGTTTCGTAGATTCGGTGACGGTCACGAACGCCGGCAGCGGCTACACCTCGGCCCCCACGGTGTCCTTTACGGGTGGTGGGGGCAGCGGCGCCGCCGCCACCACGGCGCTGGACCAAGAGGTAGGGCCGGTAACGGTCACGGACGCCGGCAGCGGCTACACCTCGGTCCCTACGGTGTCGTTTTCGGGCGGCGGCGGCAGCGGCGCCGCCGCCACTGCGATCGGGCCGCTTGGGGTCGATTCGGTGACGGTCACGAACGTCGGCGGCAGCTACACCTCGGTCCCTGCGGTGTCGTTTTCGGGTGGCGGCGGCAGCGGGGCCGCCGCTACTGCGATCGGGCCGCTTGGAGTCAATTCCGTGTCCGTCTCGGCCGCCGGCAGCGGCTACACCTCGGCCCCCACCGTGGCCTTTTCGGCAGCGCCGTCCGGCGGCTTCACGGCGACCGGCACCGCGTCAGTGGTGAGCGGGCAGGTCGTGGGAGTGATCCTCTCGAACGTGGGGAGCGGCTACACCTCGGCCCCCACCGTGACCTTCTCGGGCGGCGGCGGCAGCGGCGCCGCCGCCACCGCAACGCTGCGTACCACCAGTGGCGTCCTCTCGGTGTCGGTCACGACCGCCGGCAGCGGCTACACGTCGGCCCCCGCCGTGGCGTTTTCGGGCGGCGGCGGCAGCGGAGCCAGCGCCACCGCGGCGCTGCGCACTACCAGCGGCATCGACGGAGTGACGGTCACGAACGGCGGCACCGGTTACGCGTCGGCCCCCACCGTGGCGTTTTCGGGCGGCGGCGGCAGCGGGGCCAGCGCCACCGCCGCGCTGAGCGTTACCAGTCGCATCGCCGGAGTAACGGTCACGACCGCCGGCAGCGGCTACACCTCGGCCCCCACCGTGGCCTTTTCGGCAGCGCCGTCCGGCGGCACCACCGCCGCCGGCACCGCGGCGCTGGACTACGAGGTAGGGACAGTGACGGTCACGACCGCCGGCAGCGGCTACGCGTCGGCGCCCGCGGTGTCCTTTTCGGGCGGCGGCGGCAGCGGGGCCGTCGCCGCCGCGGTCATGGACTACGGGGTCGGACCGGTGGCGGTCACGAACCCGGGGAGCGGCTACGCGTCGGCGCCGACGGTGACCTTTTCAGCCGCGCCGTCCGGCGGCACTACGGCCGTGGGCAGCGCGGTCATGGACTACCGGGTACGGTCGGTGCGGATCACGAACCGGGGGAGCGGCTACGCGTCGGCGCCCACCGTGACCTTTTCGCCGGCGCCGGCCGGCGGCACCACCGCGACCGGCATCGCAACGCTGGCGAAGAGCGGCAACGATCAGAGCCAGAACCTGTATTGGGCGCGCCAAACGCTGGCAGGCAAGCAGCTTCTGGTGCAGGTAGGGGAGTGATGAATGGTACCTCCCCCATGCAGGACGCTTCCGGCGCTGTTGCTGGCCGCCGGTATCGCCGCCCTGATGGCGTGCGCGCCGGCGGCGCGTCCGTCCGCCGCGACTGCCGGCCCGGCCAACGGGGGAGCGGGGGAGCCAGGAGGTAAGCTACCACCGAGCGAGCCGCCGCCAACCCCGCAGCCGGCGGAGAAGCGCTGGACGATCAGCGCGGCTGACTTTGGTGACGGCGCGAACCTGTTGAGCGAAACGTCCAACCGTTCCGCGCCGTATGCCTGGGAGCGGATCACCGGCGAGGAGGTGCGCGTTTCGATTGGCGGAAACGAGCTGCCGTTCACGAGCACGAGCGCCAAGCCGGTCTTCGCGTCCGATCTCTCCGGCGCGGAGTGGACGGTTGCCGCCGAGGTGCGGGCGGGGGCAGTGGAGCTGGTCCTCACCGCCCCGGATCAGTCGGGCGCCGCCGACACGGTTGAGTCGGTGACGATCACGAACCCGGGGCGCGGCTACACGGCGGACCCGACCGTGACCTTTGCGGCGCCGCCGTCCGGCGGCACCACGGCAACCGGCACTGCGGCGAGGTCCGGCTACGTCGATTCGGTGACGATTACGACCGCGGGGGACGGCTACCCGGCGGTTCCGACCGTGACGTTCGGGGCGCCGCCGTCCGGCGGCACTACGGCGAGCGGCGCCCCGGTGGGGTCCGGCTACGTCGATTCGGTGACGATTACGACCGCGGGGAGCGGTTACCCGGCGGTCCCCGCGGTGACGTTTTCGGCGGCGCCGTCCGGCGGCGCCACGGCAACCGGCTCCGCGTTGGGGTCCCGGCACGTCGATTCCGTGACGATCGGGACCGCCGGGAGCGGCTACCCGTCGGTCCCCACCGTGACCTTTTCGGGCGGAGGGGGCAGTGGCGCGGCCGGCACCGCGGTGCTGCAAAGCGGCGTAGCGTCGGTGACGCTCACGAACCGGGGGGCCTTCTATACCTCTGACCCAACCGTGACGTTTGGCGCTCCGCCGCCCGGCGGCACCACCGCGACCGGCACCGCAACGCGACGATCAGAAGTATGGACCGTGTCGATGACGAACGGGGGGAGCGGTTACACCTCCGCTCCAACCGTGACGATTGGCGCTCCCCCGTCCGGTGGCACCCGGGCAACCGGCACCGCGGTGATCAGTGGCGGTCAAGTGACTTCCGTCACCATCACGAACGGGGGGCGCGGCTACACCTCTGTCCCTTCGGTGACGTTTTCGGGAGGAGGAGGCAGCGGTGCGGCCGGCAGCGCGCAGGTGGGAACTGACCAACTGGATGGCGTGACGCTCGCGAATCCGGGGAGCGGCTACACGTCTGCCCCTTCCGTAACGTTTTCGGCCTCGTCGCTCCCCTCTCATACGGCCGCCGGCACCGCGGTGCTGCAAAGCGGCGTAGCGTCGGTGACGCTCACGAACGGAGGGAGCGGCTATACTTCGGCCCCGACCGTGACCTTTGCGGCAGCGCCAAGCGGCGGCGCCACGGCAGCCGGCACCGCGGTGCTGCGCTACGGCGTAGCGGAGGTGACGGTTACGGACGGAGGGAGCGGCTACACTTCGGCCCCGACCGTGACCTTTGCGGCGGCGCCGAGCGGCGGCGCCACGGCCGCCGGTACCGCGGTGCTGCGCTACGGCGTAGCGGAGGTGACGGTCACGGACGGAGGGAGCGGCTACACTTCGGCTCCGACCGTGACCTTTGCGGCGGCGCCGAGCGGCGGCACCACGGCCGCCGGCACCGCGGTGCTGCGCTACGGCGTAACGTCGGTGAGGGTCACGAACGGAGGGAGCGGTTACACCGCGGTCCCGACCGTGACGTTTTCGGCGCCGGCCAGCGGTACCCGTGCGACCGGCACGGCAAAGCTGGCCGAGGGCGGCTACGATCAATACCAGAACCTGTATTGGGCGCGCCAAACACTGGCAGGCAAGCAGCTTCTGGTGCAGTTGGCGGATTAGCCACGCGGTCCGCAGCGGGCAGGGCCACGCGTGGCGCGGCCTTCCGGTTGCCCTTTCCGTGAGTCTGCGGTAGCCTGCCGCTCATTGCCTGGAGGCCGTACCGGTGGCCGCCTTCCCGGGCTTCCCGGGGCGCCGCCCGCGGCCGCGGTTCCGAGCGGGGCACTGAGTGCCGGTGCCGCAGCCGGCGGTGCCGCGGCCGGCGGAGCCGGCCGGTCGAGCGGCACGCGGGTCTGCAGGCGCATCTTTCATTCCTCCAAGGGGGTGTTCACATGAGGAACCGAGTGCTCGCGCTCACCTGCTGGGCGCTGGGAATCGCGCTGGCGGCAAGCCCGCTGTACGCGGGCGGTACCGAAGAGGGAACGCAGGGCGGCGAGGCCGCCGCCATGGCCGCGACCGGCAGCGACATCGTCAAGGTGGTGGGCCGCTACACCGTGCGGGAGAGCTGGCTCAACCCGCCGACCGCGTCGCAGGTCGGCATCACCAGCTTCCGGGAGGCGCCGATGCTCGCCGCCATGGTGCAGGCCGGAGACCTGCCGCCGGTGGAGGATCGGCTGCCCGACGATCCGCTGGTGCTGGAGCCCTATGCGGAGGTGGGCAAGTACGGCGGCGAGCTGCGCGTGGCGCGCACCGGTCCCGGGGACTACGGCGACATGCACCGCGGAGCCAAGACCTTCCTGTTCCGCGCCGACCCGACGCTGAACGAAATCATCCCCTACGGCGCCAAGGGCTACGAGCTGTCCGCCGACCGCACCGTGCTCACCCTCTACCTGCGCGAGGGGATGAAGTGGTCGGACGGCATGCCGTTCACCACCGCCGACTTCATGTGGGTGTACGACAACCTGTTCCAGAATCCGGAGATTCCCAGCCAGCGCATCCGCTGGTCGCTGGGCGGTGAGCTGTCCAAGTGGGAGGCGGTCGACGACTACACGCTGCGCATGACCTATTCCGCGCCGCTGACGCCGACCTACCTGATCCCGCTGCTGAACTTCCACCGCACCCGGCAGGGCAACATCTACACGCCCGTGCACTATGTCGAGCAGTTCCACGCCGACTTCAATCCGAAGGCCGAGGAGCTCGCCAAGGCGGAAGGATTCGAAAACTGGATCGCTCACCTGAGCGCCCGCATGTCGACCGCGCCTACGGAGCCGTATCCGCAGCCGAAGCTGGCCGCGTGGGTGATGGAGAGCCGCGACTCGACCGGCAAGTTCAGCATGCGCAATCCCTACTTCTTCGCGGTGGACAGCGCCGGCAACCAGCTTCCCTACATCGATAGCCTGCGGGCGGTCTACTTCGCCGACAAGCAGGTGGCGATTCTGAACATGATGCAGGGCAAGGTGGACGTCGGCGGGCGCCTGATGGATCCCAGCAGCTTCGCCCTGTACAAGCAGAACGAAGAGGTGGGCGGCTACAACTTGCGCGAATGGCAGGACACCAAGACCAGCCGCGTCATCTTCATGTCGAACATGAACCATCCCGATCCGGTCAAGGGGCCGGTCATCACTGACAAGCGGTTCCGGCAGGCGCTGTCGCTGGCGCTCAACCGGCCCGAGATCAACGAGTTCGTGTTCCTCGGTCTGGCCACGCCGGCGCAGTACACGGTCGATCCGGGCGCGGCGTTCTACGACGAGGCGTGGGCCCGGTCGTACGCCGATTACGACCCGGAAGGGGCCAAGGCCAAGCTGGACGAGATGGGCATGACCGACCGTGACGGCGACGGCTGGCGCGAGGCGCCCGGCGGCGAGGAGTTCATCCTCAACATGCGCCCGCACACCAGCTCGGTGCTCGGCACCATGGGCGACAACATCGCCGAGCTGACGCGCACCTACTGGGAGGAGATCGGCATCCGAATCAACTTCAAGCAGATCGCCCAGGAGTTGCAGTGGGAGCTCCTGCAGGCCAACGAACTGGACATTCTGGTCTGGGTCTCCGAGAATTACATGCCGAGCCGGCTGTCGTCGCCGCCGCCGTTCGGCCTCGACGTGATCATGTACTCCACCGAGTGGCGCAAGTGGTACGCGCATCAGCGCTGGGTGGACGGCGGCCGCCAGGGCGACGAGCCGGTTATGGGCACCGAGCCGCCGGCCGAGTGGAAGCAGTGGCTGGACGACTGGCACGCCTGGGTCGATGCCCCGAACGCCGAGGAGTTCAACCGTCTCGGCGCCAGGGTGTGGGCGTTCCAGGCGGAGCAGCTGCCGGTCATCGGCACGGTGGCCAAGGCGGTGCGGCCGATCATCATCAACAACCGCATCAACAACGTGCCGGACGTGCTGCCGTTCTCGTTCGAGAGCTTCCTCTGGGTGCAGACCCTGCCGGCGCAGTGGTACATCGACGAGTAGTCACCGTCCAGGGATAAGGAATTGCAGGCGGCGCCTCCCCGGCGCGGGAGGCGCCGCCGTGAGAGAGCACGATGGTCGACTATCTGATCCGCCGCTTCATGAACATGCTGCTGGCGCTGGTGGTGATCTCCTTCCTGTCGTTCGTGATCATCCAGTTGCCGCCGGGAGACTTCCTGACCAGCTACATCACCCGCCTGCGCGCCCAGGGCGAGGCGGTGAGCGAGGAGATGGTGGCGAGCCTGTCCCTGCAATACGGGCTGGACAAGTCGTTCCTGGGCCAGTACTGGTCGTGGATCACCAACTTCGTGCAGGGCGACATGGGGCAGTCGTTCCGCTACCAGACCCCGGTCAACGAGCTGGTGTGGGAGCGGATCGGGCTGACCTTCGTCATCTCCCTTTCGTCGCTGCTGTTCATCTGGATCGTGGCCTTCCCGGTGGGCATCTACGTGGCGGTGCGCCAGTATTCGCCGGGCGATTACGCGGCCACCTTCTTCAGCTTCATCGGGCTGGCGGTTCCCAACTTCATGCTGGCGCTGGTGCTGATGTACGTGAGCTTCCGCTACTTCCGGATTGACGTTGGCGGCCTGTTCTCGCTGGAGTATCAGGACGCGCCGTGGTCGTTCGGCAAGCTGCTCGATCTGCTCGGCCACCTGTGGATTCCCACCGTCGTGCTCGGTTCGGCCGGCACCGCCGGCCTGGTGCGCATCATGCGCGCCAACCTGCTCGACGAGCTGCGCAAGCTGTACGTGATCACGGCGCGGGCGAAGGGTCTGGCGGAGAATCGGATCGTCATGAAGTATCCGGTGCGGGTGGCGCTCAACCCGTTCATCAGTACGGTCGGCTGGACCCTGCCGCAACTGATTTCCGGCGCCACCATCACCGCGGTGGTGCTCAACCTGCCCACGACGGGGCCGCTGCTGATCGACGCGCTGTTGGCGCAGGACATGTTCCTGGCCGGCAGCTTCATCATGCTGCTGAGCATCCTCACCGTCATCGGCACGCTGATATCGGACCTGCTGCTGATCGTCGTCGACCCGCGCATCCGGTTCGAGAGGAAGACGGGCTGAGCGGATGGCCGAGGCAGACCGCGAGCGCGCCGCCGGCACGGTGGTCGAAACGCGCGAGCTGGTGGTGCCGCGCGTGCCTGAGGCGGCGGCCGCGGACGACCGCGACGACCGCGCCTTCTACGCCTCGCAGTGGCAGCTCATGCGGCGCCGCTTCTTCCGCCACAAGGTGGCGGTCGGGGCGACGCTGGCGCTGGCCGCGCTCTATCTGGCGGCGCTGTTTTCGCCGTTCCTGAGCCCCCACGATCCGCTGCAGCGCAGCCTCGCCTACAAGGAGGCGCCGCCGCAGGTGGTGCGCGTCTTCGCGGAGGGCCGCCTGCGCCGGCCGTTCGTCTACCCGCTGGTGAGCGAGATGGACCGGGAGACCTACGAGAACGTCTACCAGGAGGACCGGACGCAGCGCTACCCGGTGCGGCTGTTCGTGCGCGGGTTCTCATACCGGCTGTTCGGGCTGTTTCCCTCCGACCTGCACCTGTTCGGCACCGGCGTCGAGGGGGTGCCGGTCCATCTGTTCGGCACCGACTCCATTGGCCGCGACGTGTTCTCGCGCACCCTGTACGGTTCGCAGATCTCGCTGTCGGTCGGCTTGGTGGGGGTGGTGATCAGCTTCTTCCTGGGCATTCTGATCGGCGGCGTGGCCGGCTTCTTCGGCGGCACCGTGGACGAGGTGATCCAGCGCCTGATCGAGATCATCATCGGGATTCCGAGCCTGCCGCTGTGGATGGGGCTGAGCGCGGCGCTGCCCACCGGCTGGCCGGTGGTCCGAGTGTACTTCGCCATCACCGTGATCGTGTCGCTGATCGGCTGGACCAGCCTGGCGCGGGTGGTGCGCGGCAAGTTCCTGTCCCTGCGCGAGGAGGACTTCGTGGTGGCGGCCAAGCTGGCCGGCCGGCGCGACGTGCCCACCATCTTCCTGCACATGGTGCCCTCGTTCCTCAGCCACATCATCGCCTCGCTGACCCTCGCCATCCCGACCATGATCCTGGCGGAGACCGCGCTCAGCTTCCTCGGCCTGGGCATGCAGCCGCCGGCGATCAGTTGGGGCGTGCTGCTCAAGGCCGCGCAGAACGTGCACTCCATCGCCCTGGCGCCGTGGCTGATGATCCCGGGCCTGTTCGTGATCGTCACCGTGCTCGCCTTCAACTTCGTCGGCGACGGCCTGCGCGACGCCGCCGACCCCTACGCCTCCCACTGACGGGCCGACCAGATGACGAGTCGCAGCTCGCTGTCGTCGATCAAGGTGTACTCCGGCGGCCGCCCGGACAACTCCTGGCTCTCCCGGAGAATGACAGGAACGCCGTCGCCGCGCCGGTCCATGAGGTAGGAGCGCCCGATCCCTGCCGGCGCGGGACAGCGGCCGAGCAGTGAGACGATCAGTTCGTTGCGGTTGGCCTGCCGCAAGTGCAGGCTGTCGGTAGTCAGCGTGTTGACCAGATCCCCAGGTACGTAGAGCTCCAGCCGATTGGCAAACAGGTGCAGGCGAACGCGTGTCCCCGCCATCGAGTAATCCCGGTGCGCCACCGCGTTCACCAATGCCTCGAACACCGCCCGGTCGCTGAATTGCGGGCGCTCGACCCGCGCCGTCACCTTCGTGGCGCGGACGAGCATGTTGCGGCGCACGAAGTGCAGCGCCTCCTCGATCTGCGCGTCCAGCGGTCCTTCCAGATCGCGCGCGTCGTTCTGGTAGTTCACGTCGTGGCGTTCGCCGGCGTAGCTCACCGTCTGAATCTGCGCGTGCGGCAGCCACTGCTGCGGGTTCCGCGTGCAGAGCAGGGCTCCGGCCAGCGACAGCGGCGCGTCGCCGCCGTCAGGGTCTTCGCTCACGATTCGCAGCTTGCGCAGGGTATCCTCGCTCAGCGGGGTATCGTCGCGCAGGAATCGCCGCGTCAGCGCGTCGTCAAGATACCGCGGCGAGCTTCCCGGCACGGCCGATTCGTCGAAGCGGATCACTCGACTCTGGCTGCGATTCTGAAACAGACGCGCCAACGACTCCGGTTGCAGCTCCCGCGTCGAATCTCCGACCCGGCGAAAATATCCGCCGGGGCTTCGGTGAACGAACAGACTGCGGGGCACGTCGACGCGAATGATCGCTACCGGATCGCCGTCATCTCGCCGTACTTCGACGATGCGAATGTCGACGTCGTCCAGCGGCGGCTTGATGGTATCGGTGCAGATGTTTCTGATCCAGACTACGGCGGTGTCCAGCCGCGGCGCCGGCACGCCGACGATCTCACGCGTGCCGTCATCGACGCCCAGCACGAAGGTTCCGCCGCGGCCGTTGGCAAAGGACGCCAGGGTGTCGGCTACGCGGTGGCTCCTGGGTTCGGTGACGCGGCCCCCGGAGAAGAATATCCGTTTGTATTCAAGACGGCCGTCCTCTCCGAGGCGGATGCGCCGGAGGAGGTCAGTGTCGATCATCGCGTCCAGCTCCCGGCATGATGCGCCGGTATCGTACCCGGAACGCATCGCGGCCGCCCTCCATCACCCGGCAGATCTCGTCTCTGACCGTGCGCTCCTGGAGACCGCCGGAACAGACCGAAAACGACTCACCCTTGCGCGTATCGAGCGACATCACCAGCTCCGCGTCCCCGTGTACCACGATGTTGGGATTGTGGGTGACGACGACGATCTGCCGCCGCGTCTTTTGTTCGCGCAGCCGGCGCACGAGCAGTTCGTAGATGAGGGTGCTGTCCAGGTCGTCTTCCGGCTGGTCCAATATGATCGGTTCGACGCCGTAGCCCAGCACGAAGGCGAGCAAGGCAGCGGTCTGCTGGCCGGGAGATCCATGCGCCAGGGGTTTCCACGGTTTCCGGGGTTGGCGTTGATCGCGAAAGCTCACCGCTACGGCGTCTTCCGGATCGTACAGCGCCAGCCGGTCCAGGCGTTCCGGCTGGAGACGCTTCAGCGCCCGTTCGAACCTTGCATCCTGCGCGTCCCATGAACCGGAGCCCGCGACGACTGCGTGTAACTTGCCGAGTGTCCGGTCAAGTGCGCGCCACGTCCATGCACGCTGGGGCTGGGGATCGATCCGCTTCGCCAGCGCCCGGTGATCCTGATCGAAGTGCGCGATGCCCATGGTGGTGCGCAGAAACGCCGGCAGGGAGCTCCGGTCGCCGTCAGCATCGATCGAGATACGGACCAGGTCGCTTGACGTCTCACCTGCGAATCGCTGTCTCCTGCCGCTCAAGTCGGCCCGTACGGCGCGGTACTGCTCAAGGACGGATGCGGCATCCACTTCACGTTCCTGCGCCTCGGCTTGTTGCTGCTCAAGGCGCTCTATCTCCCGTTGCAGCGCGGCCTGCTGATCGAGAAGGTCACGGTACTCGGCAGGACTGGAAATCCCCGCTCCGCTGAGCTCTGAGCTGATCAGCCGGTATTCCTCCGCGTTCGCCGCCAGGGCCCGTTGCCAGGAGTGATCGGGATCGTCGTCCAGATTCCCGATTCGTCGGCTGGCGCTCGCGGTGGCCTCGCGCACGGCATCGGTCAGCGAGCGGACGATCCGCGCCAGTTCGTCGTGCGCGCTCCGCAGGGCGGCGCCGGCAGGATCCGCCCCGGTCTCGATCTCCTGATCCAGGTCCGCAACCGTGACGGCTGCCGCTGCGCGATCGATCTCGTCGATGCCATCCACGACGTTTTTCTGAATCGACTGCCACGCCGCGTCGTACCGCCGGAAGGTCCGGTATCGTTTGAGCGCGGCTTCGTGTTCACCGGTCTGCAGCACGCTGAGCTTTCGCCGTACGTCGGATAGCGCGGCGTTACGGGGGGGAAGGTCAGCCGCCGCCGCGCGCAGCGCACGCGCTTCGGCGCGCAGTGCCAGGTAGCGCGCGGCCAGTTCCTTGCTCCGCCGGCGCAGGGCCGCTCCGTCGACGGCGCCGGTGTCGTCGATCACCGCAAGCAGCGCATCAGGATTACGAGCGATCTCGAAGAGTTGCTTCTGGCTGTAGATGCGGACGGGAAATCGTTCTCGAATGTCGCCATCCTCCGGAATGAGCGCGCCGCCGTCGCAGCGCGAGATCGCCGGCGCCGTGCCGTCGCGACTCCAGGCCAGCTCGAAGCGCGCGCCATCTTTTCGGTAGATGAGTCTGATGGTCGTAGCGTCCGTCAGAAGCCCTTCATCGCCGCGTGCGCGAGGCACCTGGAGGCGTTGTCGAAATGCGCGCTGCAGCTCGTCGTGACGGTCGAGCTCGGCCTCGCGGCGCAGCGCCGTTCGACAGAAATCGACGAGCGTGGACTTGCCGGTGCCTCGTCCTCCTATGATCGTGTTGAACCAGGGGTTGAACGGGACCTGCAACGGCTGCGATCGTCCCAGGTACCGGGCCTTGTGGACGATGATGCTCTCGATTGCCGATGCCGCATGAAGATTGGGATCGCCGGTGGTTCCTGCCGCTGCGGGCCGGACCGAGTCAGCGCCGTCGAGCAGCGCCAGGCGAAGACCTTCGGCGTCCGGTCTGGTCATTTTGATCCAGGTACCGCGGCGCCCGAACTGATCGAGGCGGTGGCTGTCGGAGCTCCAGAGCCGCGGGATGCTGCGTCCGATCTCGGGTTTGCGGCCGTCGATCCACGATTCGTCGAACGGGACGTCAGGAACGATTTCGACGGCCGCCAGAAGCGGATGACGCAACTCGGCGATGCGTTGCTGGCCGTCGTGCTCGAGCAAGCCGCCCGGCTGGTTGACGTGCGCGCCGATCACGAGCGCGTCGGCCGGGCACGCGGCGAGAATCTGTTCGACGCTGAGCGGAGATCGAGCGTCCTCCCGGCCCCGTCCATCTACGGGGATCTCGATGCGGGACAGAAAGTCCTCGACGTGCTGCCGGGTGCGAGTCGGGTCCATCAGCATCAGCAGGTGCACACCGTCGTTCGCCGTGACCTCGGCGCCGGGAAAGAGAACCGGGCTACCTTCTACCATGGCCGCAGCTTGCTGCAGCGGCGCTATGCCCGCCGCGGTGTTGTGGTCCGTGACGGCCACGGCGTGGAGGCCGGCGTCGCGGGCCGCGGCCACCCACGCCTCCCAGTCCGGATGTGCGCGCTCATCTCTGCTGCCGAAGTCATAGGACGCCGGCGTATGCGCGTGGAGGTCGACGCGCCACCAGCGCGAACCCGGCCCTTGCCATGATGCGGTCACGGTTGGTTCTTCATCGGATCGTGCCCAGCCTCGGCTCCATGATAGCCGGCCGCGCAGGGCTAAGCTACCGGATGGTCACCGGCGCCGCGGACCGGGGGCTGGACGGTGTACCGCGGCGGGCTTCTCCGATATATTGCGGCTGACATGTTGCAGACAGGCGATCCCGCTCCCGACTTCTCCCTCAGCGATCAGGATGGCGCCATCCACACCCTCGCCGACTACCGCGGCCGCAAGCTGTTGATCTACTTCTATCCGCGCGCCGACACTCCCGGCTGCACCCGGCAGTCGTGCGCGGTGCGCGACGCGAGCAGCGAGTTGGAGGGCCGCAGCGTGGCGGCGGTGGGCATCAGCCCGGACACGCCGCAGGCGCAGAAGAAGTTCGACGACAAATTCGAGCTGGGCTTTCCGCTGCTCGCCGACGCCGGCCATCAGGTCGCCGAAGCGTACGGTGTGTGGGGCGAGCGCAAGCGCTACGGGCGCACCTACCTGGGGATCAACCGCTCGTCGTTCCTGGTGGATGAGGCCGGCAACCTGGAGGCGGTGTGGTACGGGGTGAAGCCGGAGGCGACCGTGCCCAACGTCCTGGCGCAGGTGGGCGGCTGACCCTGGCCGCTTTGGCGCCGGCCGGTTGGCCGGTCAGCGCTCGCCGGCGATGAGTGGCCGCTGGTTTCCGCCGGCGGCGTCCATCAGATAGAGCTCCACCGCGCCGTTGCGGTCCGAGCTGAACACGATGGCGGCGCCGTCCGGCGACCAGCTCGGGAAGAAGTCCTGGTTGTCGTTGTCGGTGAGTTGGCGCGCGTCGGTTCCGTCGGCGTTGACGACGTAGATCTCCAGGTCGCCGTCATGGTTGGCGGCGTACAGGATCGTGGAGCCATCTGGCGAGAAGGAAGCGTCGGTCGAGGCCGGCTGCTGCGCTGCCTGACCGGTCGGCAGGCGCGGAAAGCAGCCGGCCAGAACCGCCGCGGCGAGTCCAAGCAGGAGGCAGCGCAAGAACCGTCCGGCCACGATGGTCACCGCGCCAGGCTGCCCGTTCGACCGCGGAGGTGCCAGCATCGGGGTATCGGCAGGCCGGTGCCTGCTACCGGGTCATCTCCGGCATGTCCGAGATTATGCCGCAGGCGATGCGGCCGCCCGCGCCGCCGATGGGTTGGGTCCGGTGGTCGTCCGGCAATTCATGGATGATCACCGCCGAACCGTCCGCGTCCAGCAGCGCCGGCAGGTCCCTGGCGCCGGCGAGCGAGACGCGCGTGGTGAAGAACTCGGCCAGCGCGGTGCCGTCGGCCGCCACGTACAGGTTGGGCAGGTCGCCGGCGTCCGGTCCATCGGGACTGCGCAGGCCGTGCGCCTTTCCGTGAGGGTTGATGTGGCCGCCGGCCGCCGTGAAGTCGGGAGCGCAGGCGCCAACGGCATGCAGGTGGATGCCGTGGGGGCCGGGCGGCAGGCCGTCGGCCGCGACGTAGATGAGCACACCAGAGGGCGTCTGCTCGAAATCGACCCGTCCGATGATTGCTCCGGCGGCGTCGATCAGGTCGGCCTCGGCTACGTCAGCCAAGGCCGCGGCGGGAGCGATGACGATGGCCGCGATCGCCGCGGCTGCGCATGCAAGCGTCTTCATACGGATTCCTCCTGCCCTAGGGGAGCAACCATTCCATCACCCGCTGAAGAACCGGAATCAATACCGTAGCGCCGACCATGACGGCCAGGATCCAGCGGGTCTGCGTAGTAATTTCCTTGCGCACCTCGCCGATTTCCTTGCGTACGTCGGTGATTTCCTTGGTGAATTCTCTGCGCAGATCGGCGATTTCGCCGGTGAATTCCTTGCGTAGATTGGCTGTCTCGTTGCGTACGCCGGCGATTTCGCCGGTGAATTCCTTGCGCAGATCGGCGATTTCCTTGCTGACATCTGCGCGCAGGGCGCCCATCTGACGTTGGAGTTCCAGAAAGCCGGCCTGCATTTCGCTGCGCAGGCGGCCCTCGCTCTCCGCCACGTGGCGCAGGAACCGATCCTCGACCGACTGCAACAGCAGTTGTCTCTGGCCGTTTTGAGCCTCGTGCAGCAGGTCGATCAGCGCTGCGCTGGCGTCGTCCCCGAGCTTGTCCCGCAACAGAGGTGGTACCGTGAGCTTCGCCACTGTTCGCCGAGCATACCGCGTGGTACGGAATCCGTCTACCTGCTTGGCGGAAGGGAAGGAACTGACACTGCGAAGGCGCCAAGCTAAGGCCAGGTGGATTCGGGGTCGTGGAGCCAGCGCCAGACCGGGAGCAGGCGAATGCGGCCCCGGTTGCCGTACCACTCCACCTCCTCATCGGAATCGGTGTCGGCGGTGAGCACCAGCAGCCGGTCGCAGGCAAGGTCGCGGCCGGCCTGAAGCAGGGCGCGGAGCTCGCGCTGCCGCGTGCGTTCCCCGCTAAGGTCCCAACAGACCTGGATGAGCTGCGTCACCTGCCGGCCCTCCTTGACCACGAAGTCAACCTCCCGTTGGCGGGCATCCTTCCAGAAGAACAGCTCGCATGCGCCGTCGAGCGCCCGCTTGCGGAGCGCGACGGCGACCAGGTTCTCGACCATTCTGCCGGTGTCCGGGCTAAACCGCACGCCGCGGGCACTCACCAGACCGTTGTCGATGCAATAGATCTTGCGGTTGGCCGCGGCCTGTTGCCGGGCCTTGAAGGAGAAGCGGGGCAGCGAAAAGAACAGGAATGCCTCCTCCAGGTGGCCGATGTACTTTGCCACCGTGTGGACGCTCTTGCAGCGGGTGACGGCGGTCAGGCGGTTCAGGGAGTACTCACGCGCGACGTTGGCGAGCAGGTAGCCGGCTAGGTCGTCGATGCCCGCCACCGAGCGAATGCGGCGCCGGCGCACGATGTCCTTGTAGAGGACGGCGTCCCACAGGGTCCGCAGGTAGTAGTCGCGGTCCACGTCGCGCAGCAGCGGCTCCGGGTAGCCGCCGCCGGCGGCGTAGCGGCGAAACGCTTCCATCAGCTCCGGCCCGGTGCGGGTGGCCGGGAAGGCGCGCAGCGCTTCGGCGAACGAGAACGGAAACAGGACCAGGGGGAGATGGCGCCCGGTCAGGTGGGTCGCCAGCTCACTGCTCAGCAGGTGGGCGTTGCTCCCGGTGAGCAGCAACCGGAATCCCTGCCGTTGCAGCCGATTCACGAACAGCTCCCAACGCGGCAGGTTCTGGATTTCATCCAGCAGCAGATGGCGTGGATTGCCGTATACCGCGTTGACCGCGGCGATGAGGCGGTCGTAGTCGGTCACGCCAACCAGCCGCTCGTCGTCGAAGTTGAGATACCCACGAGACTCTACCTGTCCCAGCAAGTGCATTGCCAGAAATGATTTTCCGCAGCGGCGGGGACCCATGATGACCGTGATCAACGGGTCGTCGCGGAGCGGCCGCGCGAGCTGGCGCGGGACGTACCGCTCGCCCAGGCGCGCGCGCAGTTCGCGGCGTTGCGTCTCGACCGCGTCGTGGAGCATCGAACCCTGCATGAGTGTGCCTTCGATACATCATAATGCACGAAACTTGCAACTTTCGTGCGTTACGATGCGACGGCCGCCACCGCCGGACGCCGCAGTTCTCCGTACCCTGCGCAGTCAGGGCAGGGCCGCTCATCCGGCCACCAGAGTGGAGTAGGCGACGGTGATCTCCTGGCAGCGCCGGAGGCCGCGCGGGTTGACGTCGGGGTGGAACCGCTTCATCAGTTGCTTGTAGCGGGACTTCAGCCGCTCCGGGGTGAGCGGTCCCGGTTCGAGTCCCAGGGCCTCGCGCGCCTGATCGGCGGCTGAAGGGGCGGCATTGCCGCCTTCGCCGCCGTCAAGGCGGGCGCGCCGGGCGCGGCGCCGCGTATCGTCGGCGTAGCCCGCGCTGGCGGCGGCCGCGAGGAACGCCCCGCGCAGCGCGCCGAAGAGGTTCTCCGCGCGCAGCACGTGCTTCGAAAACAGGAAGCGGAGGACGCCTTCGGCGTTGCGCAACGCCAGCCCCGGAATGGTGAACTCCCGTCCGGCGCAGTAGCGGCGGGCGGCGCGCCGCCGGAGGGCCTCCAGGTCGAAGTAGTGCTCGAGGTATACCCGGCGCGCGTGCGCGGCGCTGCCGAACGTGCGCAGCATGGCGGTGAACTCGTCGGCCCGGAACCGGTGCGCGCCAACCTCGTTGGCGGCGGCGCCCAGAAACTGCGCGGTGAGTTCCGCCTGCTGGTCACGGGAGAAGAAGATGCCGGCCCGTTCCAGAGCGGACTCGGTCCCGGCTCCGCAGAGATGTTCCAGCAGGTTGACCAGCGGGAGAATCGACGCCTGCGAAAATGATTCGGCGGCCAGGGCCAGCGAGATCAACGGATGGCCCGCCATCTGCGCGCCGTAGATGGCCCGGTAGTACTGCTCCGGGGTCAGGCCAAGGAGCCGCTGCAGGTCCGCCGGCGCCAACTGCCAGGCGCGCCCGGCGGCGTCCTGCCGCCCGATTTCGGCAATCAGTCCGGTCAGTCCGGCTGCAAGCGCCGTGCGCGCCGACCGGCTCACAGCGCGGCCAGCAGCTTGGAGCCGAACTCCGGCGGATCGCTGTGCTCGATTACCAAGTCGCCGGCGTCGTGGAAGCGCAGGAAGTCGCGCATGCCGCGCGCGACCGCGGTGACCAGCCGGGCGCCGGGTTTGACGCCCGGCTCCAGGTACAGATGCTTGAGCCGCAGCCGCCCCGCGGCCCGTTCCAGCTTGGGATCCAACCGCCCTACCAGCCGGTCGCGATGCAGGATCGGCAGGCAGAAGTAGCCCCACTCCCGCGCCGGTTGCGGTTTGTAGCACTCCAGCACCTGCCGGAACCCCCACCAGCTCAGAACCCGGTCCCTGACCCAGAACAGGTTGTCGAACGGACTGAGAAAGGTGGTCCGGCGCGGCTGCAGCGCGCCGTCCGCGGCCTGCTGCAGCCGCGCCGCGTGGTCGCGGTGCACCACCAACCGGTGCGCCTCGCCGTCGGCCAACCGCGCCGTCACGGCCACGGCGCGGCCCTCGGCCAGTAGCCGGTCGATGCACCGCCTCGACTCGGCCCGCGGCAGGTAGAAGTAGTCGCCGACCTGGTGGGGAGCGCAGATCCCGAGCGCCTGCAGGGAGATCTCCAGCAGCGCCCGCCTGGCCTCCTCCGCGTCCGGCGCGCGGCGGTCGACCCACGCCGGCAGCACCCGCTCGCGGAGGTCGTAGACGCGCTGGAAGTTGACCCGGTTGCGAATGGCCAGCTCGCCGGTGTCGTACAGATGCTCCAGGGCGATCTTGGCGGCGTCCCAGTTCCACCAGGTGCCCGGCGGCTTCTTCTCGCTGCGTACGTCGGCCGGCCGGCACGGTCCGTCGGACTCGATCCGCGCCCGCACCGCCTGCAGCAGGCGGGCGTTGTCCGGGTCGCGCGCCCACCGGCGGTGCCAGCCGGCGCGGCCTTCCGCCCGCTGCCGCATCGTCGGCATCACTAGGCGGTAGTGGGCCAGCGGGATGATGCAGGCCGCGTGCATCCAGTACTCGAACAACCTGCGGCCGTTGTCGGGTCCCGCGGCGCCGCCGGCGAACAGCAGGCGGTCGAGGTCGGCCGGGTCGTAGGCGCCGAGCCTGCTCCACAGGGTCAGGTACTGCGCTCGGCGCACCACCTGCAGGGTGTCGATCTGCACCCAGCCGAGGCGTTCGATGGCCGCGTACACGTCGTCGACTCCGGGCCGGGCGCGCGGCCGCGGCTCGCCCAACCCCTGGGCGTGCAGCGCGACGGCCCGCACCGCGGCCAGCGGATAGACGCCGGCCTGCCGGGTCACGGCGCGCTGCTCCGCGGCCCGGCCGCCCGCCTGCCGGCTGCCCGCCGGCGGGCCGGGCGCGACCGCGGCCGGCACCGGATCGTTGCACGACGCATCGCGGGCCAGAATAGCGCATCCGCGGCGGCCGCCGCGAGGAGCGCCGCCGCCGCGCACTCGGCGGAGCGGCCCGAACCGCGGGCCGGCCCGGCGCCGCGGTGGACACGGCGCCGGGCATTGCCCACTATCTGCGCGATGACCCAGTACATCACGCGGCGGCTGTTCTACGTGGTGCTGTCGGCAGTCGCGCTGTCGATCGTCGCGTTCATCATCATCCAGCTTCCGCCGGGGGACTACGTCACGCAGTTCGTGTTTCAGATGGAGCAGCGCGGGCTGGTAGTGGACGAGGCGATGATGCGCGCCCTGTACCAACGGTTCGCCTTCGATCGGCCCCTGCACGAGCAGTACCTCAGATGGATCGGGAACATCATCCTGCGCGGCGACTTCGGCGAATCGATGGCGTTCAACGCGCCGGTGGCGGAGCTGATCGGGGAACGCATCGTGCTTTCCGTCACTATCTCCATCAGTACGCTCATCATCACCTACCTCATGGCTGCGCCGATCGGCATCTACTCGGCTACCCATCCCTATTCGGTGGGGGACTACGCGGCTACGGTGTTCGGGTTCATCGGTGTGGCGACGCCCAACTTCCTGCTGGCGCTGATCCTGATGTACCTGATGCACAGTCTGTTCGGGTGGAGTCCCGGCGGTCTGTTTTCGCGCGAATACCTGGCCGCTCCCTGGAGCTTCGGGCGGGTGATCGACCTGCTGAAGCACCTGCCGGTGCCGCTGATCGTGATCGGCACCGCCGGCACCGCCGGTTTGATCCGGGTCCTGCGCAGCTCCCTCGCCGACGAGCTGGGCAGGCAATACGTCATCACCGCGCGCGCCAAGGGGGTGGGCGAGCGGCAGATCCTGTTCAAGTACCCGGTGCGCATCGCCATCAACCCGATCATCAGCGACATCGCCTATCTGCTGCCGGCGATCGTCTCCGGCGAGGCGCTGGTGGCCATCGTGATGAATCTCCCCACCATCGGCCCGCTGCTGCTCGACGGACTGCGGCAACAGGACATGTTCCTGGCCAGCAGCGTGGTGCTGATGCTCGGCATGTTGGTCATGATAGGCACCCTGATATCCGACTTGATGCTGGTGGTCGTCGATCCCCGCATCCGCTTCGAGCGGAAGAACTGAAGTGGCCAAACCAACCGTCGCCGACCGGACCGAGCAGTACTACGTCGCCTCGAGTTGGACCCTCATGCGGCGCAAGTTCGCCAGGCACCGCTTTGCCGTGGCCTCGGGTTGCGTGCTCGCGGCGTTGTACCTTGCCGCGGCGTTCGCCGGGTTCGTCGCCCCCTACGACCGGCTGGACAGCCGCACCGAGTTTGCGCTCGCCCCGCCCACGCGCCTGCGCCTGTTCCACGACGGCCAACTGCAGCGCCCGTTCGTGTACGGGCTCACCCGGCAACGCGATCCGGAGACGCTGCTGATGGTGTACCGGCAGGACCCGGAGCAACGGCACCCGCTGCGCCTGTTCGTGACCGGCGACGAGTACCGGGTGGTGGGCCTGTTCCGTTCCACCACGCACCTGTTCGGGGTGGATGAGCCGGGCGTGATGTTCCTGTTCGGCGCCGATCAGCTCGGGCGCGACATCCTCTCCCGCATCATCCACGGGGCGCGCGTTTCCCTCTCCATCGGACTGCTCGGCGTCGCCGTGAGCTTCATCCTGGGCTGCCTGCTCGGCGGGGTGTCCGGCCTGGTCGGAGGACCGGTCGACATGGCGATTCAGCGCGTCATCGAGTTCCTGCAGTCGCTGCCGCCTATCCCGCTGTGGATGGCGTTGAGCGCCGCCGTCCCCTTCGATTGGCCCGCGCTGCGCAAGTACTTCATGATCACCCTCATCCTGTCGATCATCGGCTGGACCGGGCTGGCGCGGGTGGTGCGCGGCAAGCTCCTCCAGCTCCGCGAGGAGGACTACGTGACCGCCGCCGGCGTGAGCGGTGCGACCCGTCTCAGCGTGATCGTACGCCACATGCTGCCCAACTTCCTGGGATACCTGATCGTCCATCTCACGCTGGCGGTGCCGGCGATGATCCTCGGCGAGACCGCGCTCAGCTTCCTGGGCCTCGGCCTGCAGGCGCCGGTGGTGAGCTGGGGCGTGGCCCTGCAGCAGGCGTTTAGCATTCGCGTCGTGGTGCTGTACCCGTGGTTGCTGATCCCGGCGCTGTTCGTGGTGCTCGCCGTGCTGTGCTTCAACTTCGTCGGCGACGGCCTGCGCGACGCCGCCGACCCCTACCGCTAGCGGGCGGCGGGGGCGCTGCGCCGCCCGGCGTCAGCCCGCGGTCTCCTCTCTCTCGCGGCCGCGCTTGCGGGGGCACTCGGTTTGTGGGATAGTCGAACCGGTTGCGTGTCTACCCTCATACTTCACGCAAACACGCAAAAGGAGCAGCTATGGAGACTGCGAAAATGATCAAGAAGCTGATCCCCGCCCTGATAGGGGGGGGGGCATTTCTCATCGGTACGTTGGTCTGGGCCAGCGGGACCACCGACGCCGCGGCCGGCGAAGACGCCGCGATGGCCGCGGGCGGCCAATACCGGGAAGCGCCGATGCTGGCGGCGATGGTGGCGGCCGGGGAGCTGCCGCCGGTGGATGAGCGGCTGCCCATCGAACCGAAGGTGCTGGTACCGCTGGAGGAAGTGGGTACCTACGGCGGCACGCTGAACGTGATCGGCACCGGCGCCCATCCCTGGGTGGACGGCGGCGATTCGCCCGAGCGCAGCCAGTACCCGCTGCGGATGAACTTCGACGGCTCGATCGAGCCGGACCAGGTGAAGGGCTACGAGCTGGCGCCTGACAACATGACCTTCACGATGTACCTGCGCGAAGGAATGAAGTGGTCCAACGGCGACGACTTCACCGCCGAGGACTTCCGCTTCAAGCACGAGATGGACCGCGACGAGGGAATCAGCACCTGGGGCTATCCCGAACAGCTCGAGTCGATCACCGCGGTCGACGACTACACGGTGCGCTACGACTTCCGGGTGCCCTATCCGCGCGTGATCCTCAACATGCTGCACTGGCGCGGCAGCGACTGGCGCGCCTACGCGCCGAGCAAGTGGCTCAAGCAGTGGCACATCGAGTACAACCCGAATGCGGATGCCAAGGCCAAGGAGGAGGGCTTCGACAACTGGGCCGCGGCGTTCAACGACCACTACACCTTCTGCTGCCCGGCGAAGGACATCACCAAGCCCACCGTGCACGCCTGGCAGTGGGAGGAGCAGACCACGACCGTGCGCATCTGGGAGCGCAACCCCTATCACTACGCGGTCGACACCGCCGGACAGCAGCTCCCCTACATCGACCGCATCGTCAGCGAGACCGTCAACTTGGCGACCTACAAGCTGAAGGTGATCGCCGGCGAGGCCGACTACGCGACCAGCATGGCGCTCACCGACTATCCGCTGCTCAAGCAGAACGAGGAACAGGGCAACTTCACCGCCACTCTGGTGGAGGGCGTGCAGGGCGCGAACGTGGCGTACACCTTCGGCGTCGCCCATCTCGACCCGGTGAAGCGCGAGCTGTTCAACAACGTGGAGTTCAACCGCGCCATGTCGCTGGCGATCGACCGCGACACCGTCAACGAGACGGTGTGGCTGGGACAGGCGGTGCCGCGCCAGGCGACGGCGCGCAACGACGTGCGCTTCTACAAGTCGGAGTGGGGCGAGGAGCATCCCTACGCGCGCTACGATCCGGACGAGGCCAACCGGATTCTCGACTCGATCGGCCTCGACAAGCGCAACGGCGCCGGCGTGCGGCTGATGGCCAACGGCGAGCCGCTGAACCTGGTGCTGACCTTCGGCTCTCCCGATGACGGCGGTACCGCGGGCAGCAATCCCGAAGTGCTTACCCACGAGCTGGTCAAGGAATACTGGGGGGCCGTCGGCGTCGACGTCCGGCTCAACCCGTTGGACGGCGACTCGATCCGCGCCGCCGAGACCGACGGCAGCATGGACATCCGCGCCACCAGCACCTCGGGCATCGAGTTCTACGACTTCGTCTCCGGCAACAGCAGCCTGATGGGCGCCGGCCACCGCGGCGCGGGCCGCTATTACGCCTACTGGTCGGCGGAGAACAACGCGCGCAGCGCCGGCGTCCAGAACACCGACGGCACCGACCTGCCCGGCGAGAAGCCGCCGCCAGACTTCCAGCGTCTCTACGACATGGCCCGCGTCGAGATGCAGTCGACGGTCTACGGCAGCCCCGAGTACATGGACGTGCGTACCCGAATCTACGATCTGCATGCGGAGAAGCTGTGGACCATCGGCGTGGTGGGGCAGGCTCCCGCGCCGATCGTGGTGCGCAACAACCTGGGCAACGTGCCGCGCGAACTGCCGGCTTCGGCGGAAGGTATGTTGAGCTTCAACTACTACTTGAACATGGTCTTCTTCAAGAACTGACCGCCGCGAACGACGGTCTTCGGAAAACTGGCGCCCCGCTTCGGCGGGGCGCTTTTTTTGGTCGGCGGATCGCGGTGCGGGCTGAGCGGCGGCGCGGAGGCGGCGTAAGGGCGGCCGGCGCCTCCCGCAGGAGGGCGCAGTCAGCGGGGGAGCTTGCCGGTAAACCCGGCCGCGCCGTAGACTCGCGGCATATGAGCAAGGCGACCCCGTCCCTGGAGATCCGCGCCAGCCTGGAGCGCGAGTATGACGACGTATACACCCCCGCGGTGGTGGACGCGCTGCACGCCCTGGCCGGCTTCAACGGGCGCCGCCGGCGGCTGATGCGCGAGCGCATCGAGCGGCGCGCCCGGCGGGCGCGGGCCGGGGAGCGGATCGGCTTCCTCGACCCGGGGGCCGCCCTGGCCGGGACCGGCCTCAGCGTGCAGGCGGCGCGCGCCGGCGCCTTTGCCGGCAGTGAGATTCCGCCCGACCTGCAGCGCCAGTGGATTCAGGGCACGGGGCCGGGCGCCAAGCCCAACGCGCCGGTGCCCCGCAGCATCCGCAACGTCGCCTATGCCCTGCTGTCCGGCGCCGACGGCTGGATGTTCGACGGCGAGGACGCGCTGGGGCAGATCACCACCATGTCGCTGGACAATCAGCGCAACCTGCGCCTAGCCTTCGCCCATGACCCGGTGTTTCTGCAGGCCGCTGAGGGGGTGGCCGCGGCGATGAACGCCTGGGGCGAGAGCTTCTTCGGGCGCGCCATCGTGCCCGACTGGAAGCGGCAGTTGGGGTTTACCACCAGGATCTTCCGCGCCCGCGGGTTGCACCTCGACGACCGCCACGTGCGCGAGACCGGCGGCACCGGGTTCTCGGCCTCGATCGTGGACACGGTCATGTACCTCGTGCACAACCAGCGGCGCCTGCGCGACGCCGGCTCCTCCCTGGTGCTCTACCTGCCGAAGATTCAGACCGCCGAGGAGGCGGCGTTGTGGAACGACCTGCTCGACGCGCTGGAGGGCCACCTGGGATTGAGCGCCGGCGCGATCAAGGCCTACGTGCTGGTGGAGCAGTTGGAGGCGGCGTTCCAGCTCATGGAAATCCGCGCCGCCCTCGGCCGCCACTTCGTCGGCTACAACACCGGCCGCTGGGACTACATCAACAGCGTGGCCGACGCCATGGCCTGGGACGCCGACTTCATCAACCCCAACATCGACGCCATCCTCATGACCTACGGCTACATGCGCAACTACGAAGACCGCGTGCGGCGCGCCGTCAACACGCCGGACGCGAACGGCAACTGCGCCCTGTGGCAGGGCGGCATGGAGCCCAACATCCCGGTGGGCTCGGCCGCGGGCGTGGCGGCGTCGATGCGCAAGGCGGTGGCCGGCGGCGAGCGCGAGCAGCAGGCCGGCGCCAGCGGCAAGTGGGTGGCGCACTGGAAGATGGTGCGCATCGTGCGCCCGGTATGGGAACGGGCCGGCGCCGCCAACCAGCTCGGCCGCGAGTTCCCGCCGCTGACCTACACCGCGGCGGACGCGGCGGGGCTGATCGAGCTGGAGGAGGCGCCGCGCACCGTGCGCGGGGCGCGGGACCTGCTGAGCGTGGCGCTGCAGTACGGCAACGCCTTCGGCCAGGGGATGCAGGCCGCGGCGCTGAAGCCGGCGGATTCGTTCGGCGATGACAACGTGCTCTACCTGATGGAAGACATGGCGACCGGCGAGATCCGCCTCAGCATCCTGTGGGAGTGGCTGCACAAGGGCGCCGCGCTCACCGAGGACGACCCGGAGACCGGCCTCCGCGCCGGTACGCGGTTCAACTCCGAGCTCGTCGAGCGGCTGCTGGCCGAGGAGTACGCGAAGCTGCAGGCCGCGCGGAACCGCGACGTGCACGACGACTCCAAGCGCACCACGCTGCCGATCGCGCGGGCGATCGCGGAGGTCTACGTGCGGGATGAGACCAAGCCGCCCTGGTACATCGATCTGCTCAACGTCAACCTCGACAACCACGACCTGACAGAGGCGCAGCGGCGCATCGACAGCTACGTGGACGCCTTTCGCCGCGACGGCACCCGCATCACCGAGAATCAGGACTTCGCATGATCTACGGCGCGCTGGCCGACGGCGTCCTCGTCTTCCACCTGGCGTTCATCGTGTTCGTCGTGCTGGGCGCCCTGCTGGTACTGCGCTGGCCGTGGGTGGCGTTGCTGCACGTGCCGTCGTTCCTGTGGGGAGCGCTGATGGAGTTCGCCGGCTGGATCTGCCCGCTCACCCCGCTGGAGTTGCACCTGCGGGCGCTGGCCGGCGCGTCCGGCTACGAGGTGCGCTTCCTCGAACACTACCTGCTGCGGCTGATCTACCCCGGCAGCCTGACACGCGGCATGCAGATCGCCATCGGCGCCGGCGTGCTGGCCGTGAACGGCCTCCTCTACGCCCGCGTGCTGCTCCGGGTCCTGGCGCTCAAGCGCATGGAATCCGCCGAATCCGGGCGCGCTTCCGTGCCTGAGGCGCGGCAGATCGGCAACGACCGGCGCGCCCGACCGGCATGAGTTCCCCGTCGGCCGCCGGCCCGGACGGCAACTACCGCATCGAGGTCGCCAACTTCGGACCAATCGGTCACGCCCGCGTCGACCTGCGGCCGCTCACGGTATTCGCCGGTCCGAGCAACACCGGCAAGTCCTACCTGGCGACGCTGGTGTACGCCCTGCATCGGTGCTTCGACCCAATTAACCACGACGGCACGATCCAAAGGCTCAAATCGCTACCGGATCACAACGCCATCGCCAAGCGTGTGGAGGACTGGTGGTCCAACGGGACCGAGCGGGAACCGGCGCCGCTGCCGGACGACTTGGCGGCGGAGCTTCGCGCCGCGTTGGAGCAGACTGCCGGAGCCGAGCGCCATCTGGAGCAGGAAGTGCGCCGCTGCTTCGGCATTGATACGCTCGCCGAGCTGGTAAGCCAGGAAATTCCCGAAGCCGGAGCCGCGATTGAGCTGTGTGTACCGCAAGCACATGGTGGGGAGCCGTTCCGCTACCTTGTCGAGTTCGGACCGGAGCAGATAACGGCTTCGGGAAAGGTTTCTTCACTGCCCGAGCTATCAAGTACAATGGTTGAGGTTCAGAAATCCATTCCGGATTGGGTTGATACCGAACGATGGCCACTACTCCTGCACGAGGTCTTGGACGTCATGTTCAATTTGCTGACTGGCCCTCTGACCCCGCTAGCATACTACCTGCCGGCCGACCGCACCGGCGTGATGCACAGTCATCAGGTATTGGTCAGCACCCTGATCCAGAGCGCGACTACGGCAGGGGTGCGTCCGTCCACCAACGTTCCGCTGCTGTCGGGAGTGGTGGCTGACTTCCTGGAAGGCTTGATCGGAATGAGCCGAATGAAGAGGCCGGCGCGCGCGATGTCCGAGGTCGTGGAGCAGAATCTGCTTGCCGGCGCAATCCGGCTGCGGCACTCGGAGACGGGGTATCCTTCGTTCGCCTATCGACCGGCCAACTGGGACGCCGATCTGCCGCTGATGCGTACTTCTTCGATGGTGTCGGAACTCGCTCCCGTGGTCCTCTATCTGCGGTACCTCGTTCGGCCGGGCGACCTGCTGATCATCGAAGAGCCGGAGTCGCACCTGCATCCAGCGATGCAGGCGAGGTTCGCCCGCGAGCTGGCGCGTCTGGTCCGGTTCGGGGTCCGCATCATGTTGACCACGCACAGCGAATGGATGCTGGAAGCGCTGGCCAATCTGGTGCGCCTGTCGGACCTCCCGGAGCCGCAGCGCGAGGGAATACCGGGCGCGGACGTCGCACTCACTCCGGGCCAAGTGGGCGCGTGGTTGTTCAAGCCGAGTACCGGCGCCGCTGGCACCGTGGTCGAGGAGATCCCGCTAGACGTCGAGGTTGGAACCTATCCGGCCGGGTTCGACGAGGTTACCGAGTCGTTGTACAACGAATGGGTCGGAATCTCCAACCGCATCGAAGCCGCGCGAGCGGACCGGCGCGGCCGGCGCCGCGCTGCGTCTTAGCTTAGCTGGCGGCAGGTGGACGGTGCCGGCCATTGGTGCAGGCAGAGAACAGGAGGTGCTGCGTGCCGTTGGAGTTGATTGCCACCGCGCCGCGAACGCCGGAGTTGCGTTCCTACGACGAACCGCCGCTGGAGACCGACGAGGTGCGCCTGCGCAGTACCTTTTCCACGGTCAAGCACGGCACCCAGCTCCGGGCGTACCGCGCCGACACCCGAGACGCGTCTGAGCCGTTCGATCCCGAGCTGCGCCTGCACCTGCGTGGCGGCGACCCGCCGCCGCAGGGCTGGCGGCCGCAGTTCCCGTTGGCCCTGGGCACGGCGACCGTGGGCGAGGTAATCGCCGTCGGCAGCGCGGTCGACACCTTCGCGGTCGGGGACGTGGTCTACGGAGACCTGCCGATTCGCGAGACCCACACCGTGCCGGCTGCCCGGCTGCGGCCGGTGCCGGCGGGGATGGACCCTCACGCGGTGGTGTGCGCGGACCCGGCCTGCGTCGCCCTGTCGGGGGTGCGCGACTCGGCGCTGGGGGTAGGGGACCGGGTGTTGGTGACCGGTCTCGGCGCCATCGGTCAGATGACGGTGCAGTTGGCGCGGCTGCAGGGCGCCGCCTGGGTAGCCGGCGCCGACCCCATCGCCCGCCGCCGCGCGCTGGCCGGCCGCCGCGGCGCCGACCTGGTGATCGACCCGGCCTCCCAGGACACCGGCCTGGTGGTAAAGAACGCGACCGATCGGGTGGGCGCCGACGCCGTGATCGAAACCAGCGGCAGCTATGCCGGCCTCAACGATGCCCTGCGCGCCGCCGCCTACGGCGCGACGGTGGTGTCGGTGGCCTACTACCCTGGGGATGGCCGCGGCCTCAGTCTGGAGGGCGAGTGGCACCGCAACCGCATCAATCTGCTCTCCAGTCGCGACGTCAGCGCGCCCCACCGCCTGAGCCCGCGGTGGGATGCCGGCCGGCTCTTTGCCGCCGCCTTCGCCTTGCTGGAGCGCGGACGCCTGCGGGTGGACGGGCTGCTCGATCCGGTGGTGCCGTTCGCGGACAGCGCCGCCGCTTACCGCCAAATCGACGCCGACCCGGCGTCCAGTATCAAGTTGGGCGTCACCTACCAGTAGATGCGCTGAGCCCCCTGGGGTACGGCAGGCTTCCTGATCCAGGCCGGACAGCGGCAGCCGCGAGCGGGGTGAGTAAGGACACCCCAAGCGGGTAACCGGCGCCGGCGTCCGCCGGCGGCGTTCGTCACCCGGGCGAGCGGGATGGGCATTTCCAAAAATGTAGGTAAGCGTCAGGCCGCTTGGCGGCCAAGCTCAAGTCCCAGTGATCACCGGTCTACCGGCGCCTGCCGATCGTCGCCGGGGCGCCCGAATCCGGCGCCGACGTGGCGGTAGCGGTGATGGGCGGCGCACAGCAGGCGGAGATTGTTCGGCTCGGCGGCGGCGCCGCAGGCATACGGCACCACGTGATCGATCTGCAGCAGGTGTTGGGAGCCGCAGCGGCGCCCGCTGGTGCGGTCCACGTAGCGGCAGCGGCCCCGGTCGCGCCGCCAGATCTCGCGCTTGACCGCCGCCGGGATGGCGCGGCCGGTCAAGCCCGGCTTCGCTGCCGAAATCCGGGTCTGCGGCGGCGCAGCCGGCTGCGCGCACGCCGCAGCCGGCCGGTCGAGGCGCCGCGTCTTCGGCGCCGAAGTGGTGTCGCCCGCCGGCTTCGCTGCCGAAGTGTCCGGTCGGTCAGCGGCTTCCTCTCCCGGCTGAGCCGGCGCCTGAGCCGATACCTTCGCCGCCGAAGGATCGGCGCGGTCCGCGCTGGCGTCCTGCTTCGCTGCCGAGGCAGCGCCGCGAGCCGAGGCCGCCTGCGTCTTCGGCGCCGAAGTTTGCTCGGCGCCTTTGGCCGGCGCGGCGCGCCGCCCGCGCGGCGGCCGGGCCGGGTCGTGACGGTCGAGCCCTTCCCGCACCAGCCGCCCCATGAGCTGCCCCATCGTCAGGTGCGGGTCAACGTGGGACAGGAGGCCCTGGAGCCGCTCCAAGCCGCGCCGGCACTCATCGTCGATCACCGCCTTGAGTTCGCAGCGCCCGCCGCCCAGGGGCCGCACCCGATCCGCCGGCGCCGCCAGCTCCGGGTCCACCTCGGCCAGCAACTGCATCACCTCCCGGCTGCTCTTGCCGGACGCCTGCTCCACCAGCTCCCGCCGCGCCTCCGAGTCCAGCACCGGCGCCGGCTTCCGCTCCGCGGACCGCGGCGGCGCCGAACCCTCCTGCGACTGAGCGGCAGCCCCGAACCCGGCCCCGCGCGGCGCGCTACGCGCCGCGCGTTCCTTCTTGCGCTCCTGCCGGTCGAAGGCGTTCTGCAACTGCGCCGCCGCGTTCAGCGTCATCGCGCCATTCTGCAGGCGCTCGCGCACGCCGTCGACGTCGGCACAGAGCCGCATCGCCTTGATGCGCCGCCACGCTGCGGCGTCGCTGTAACCCAGCTCGCGCACCGCGTAATCGAACAGGCTCGAGAACCCGCGGCGCAGATACAGGCGGCGCTTCTGAATCTCGCGCAGGTGGTCGATGACGACCACTTCGAGATGGTGTTCGATGCCGGAAAGTTCCTTGGTCCGCTCCAGCAGACGGTCGTCTGAGAGGGCGGAAACGGTAGTGGTGACGGCCCCGTTGGAAGCATGATTGTTCATGACATAAGTATAATCATGGAACGTATTTGAGTCAAGTTTTTTCGTCCGGTACGATGCCACCTGCGGGCGTGACTCGGCGGCACATTTCCAAGCGGCTGGGCGTTCCGTCAGATGCTACTGCCGAGAATGTCGCCGGCGTCGACAGGGCGCGATTTGCCGGGTCTGCCGGGTACCGAGGGGCCGGCTTCGGCGCCGGCGCGGGCGGCGCTGAGGGCGAGCAGGCGGGCGAGCACTTCGTCGCGGACTTCGTCGGGCCAACGCCAACGGTAGGGTTTCTTACGGCCACTGGCAGATGATCAGCGACCACTCGGCCTGGCGCCCGGCCCCTGGCCGCCAGCCGCCGAGATCATCGGCGAAGTGCGCTGGATGGCCCGCGTACTCTAGTTCAAGCGGGAGGACGGCTGCTTTCGTCCTTATTTCATCGACCGGCCGGGGCCCTCCGCTATGGAGCGGTCGACCGGATTGTCCCAGTCCGGGTGGCCGTCATCCTTGATCGGATAGTACTTGCCTCCGGTGTAGGCGAGCTCAGTACCATCCGGCAGAACCGCTACCATGTCATACGATGGCCGCCTCGGAGGCCCGGCCGCGGCGGCTGCTATCGCTTCTGCGACGGTGGCCCGTCGGATCGGACGTCCGGACATGTCGGTCGCGAGGTTCTGCTCAGCCATCCCAACTCCTCGAACAAGACATCGAACGCTTCCACTATAGGCAGAAACTCCTCGTACGGCCAGTGCTCGAGATGTGTCCTCGGGTCACCGTCGGTCCCAGGCGGCCTCGTCGATCTCGTAGTCGAGGAGGAGTCGCAGGCGATGGAAATGTCGCTCCCAGCCGCAGGCGTCGAGCACGGCGCGGTCCATGGCGGCGTGCAGCGCCGCGCGGTACTCGTAGTACGCCTTCCGGCGGCTTCGAGGGCGGGATCGGTACCAACAAATTGGAAATGCGCCCTGCGGGCGGGCGGGATCCGTGGGTTGTCAGCGTTGGGAGCGCGTGCTACCATCGCGCCGTCCGGCTCGCGGGCCCAATCGCCCGGCAGCGGCCGGCGCGTGATCGACGGGCGGACACGCCACCGGAGGGGAATCTTGGGTAGAGCATCGCTGGGATCGCTGTTGCTGGCCGCCGGCATCGCCGCGTTGATGGCGTGCGCGCCCGCGGCGCGCCCCTCCGCCGCGCCCGCCGCCCCGGCCCAAGGGGGGGGGGGTAATCCGCCGAGCGAGCCGCTACCGCCGCCCTCGCAGCCGGCCGAGAAGACCTGGACGATCAGCGCGGCTGACTTTGGTGACGATGAACCGGACCTGACGGGCGCCGCGTCCAGCCGTTCCGCGCCGTATGCCTGGGAGCGGCTCACCGGCGGCAAGGTGCGCGTTTCGATCGGCGGACAGGAGCTGCCGTTCACGAGCACGAGCGCCAAGCCGGTCTTCGCGTCCGACATCTCCGGCGCGGAGTGGACGGTTGCCGCCGAGGTCCGGGCAGGCGCAGTGGTGCTGGTGCTCACCGCCCAGGATCGGTTGGTCGTCGGCGACACGGTTGAATCGGTAGACATCACCAACCCGGGGAGCGGCTACGCGGCGGACCCGACCGTGACGTTTTCGGCGCCGCCGGCCGGTACCACCGCGACCGGCACCGCGGTGAGGCCCAGCGGCGTTGATTCGGTAGACATTACGACTGCCGGGACCGGCTACACGGCGGTTCCAACCGTGACGTTTTCGGCGCCGCCGTCCGGCGGCACCACCGCAACCGGCGCCGCAGTGGGGTCCGGGTACGTCGATTCCGTGACGGTCGGGACTGCGGGGAGCGGCTACACTTCTGCCCCTTCCGTGACGTTTTCGAGCGGCGGCGGCAACAGCGCAGCCGGCACCGCGGTGCTGCAAAGCGGCGTAGCGTCAGTGACGATCACGAACCGGGGGGTCGGCTATACCTCTGATCCCACCGTGACGTTTGGGGCGGCGCCGTCCGGCGGCACCACGGCGACCGGCACCGCAACGCGGCGCACCGAATTGGGTCAATTGCTGATTACGAACACGGGGAGCGGTTACACGTCTGCCCCGACCGTGACGATTGGCGCTCCGCCGGCCGGTGGCACCCAGGCAACCGCAACAGCAAGTATAAGTGGCGCCGGTACAGTGCAAGCCCTGAGCTGGGAGAACCGGGGGAGCGGCTACACCTCCGCCCCTTCCGTCACGTTGTCGGGCGGAGGGGGCAGCGGTGCGGCCGCGAGGGCGACGATATTGACGACCAGGGTAGAGGAAGTGAGGATCACGAACCGGGGGAGCGGCTACACCTCTGCCCCAACCGTCACGTTTTCGGCGGCGCCGGGCGGCGGCACCACGGCCGTCGGCACCGCGGTGCTGCAAAGCGGCGTAGCGTCGGTGATGGTCACGACCGGGGGAAGCGGCTACACCTCCGCCCCGACCGTGGCCTTTGGGGCAGCGCCGAGTAGCGGCGCCACGGCCGCCGGAACCGCGGTCATACGCTACGGCGTAGCGTCGGTGAGGTTCACCAACCGCGGGAGCGGCTACACGTCTGCCCCAACCGTGACGTTTTCGGCGGCGCCGGGCGGCGGCACCACGGCCGTCGGCACCGCGGTGCTGCAAAGCGGCATAGCGTCGGTAAGGGTCACCAACGGCGGAAGCGGCTACACGTCTGCCCCGACCGTGACGTTTTCGGCGCCAGCCAGCGGTACCCGCGCGACCGGCACGGCACGACTGGCGGAGAGCGGCTACGATCCATACCAGAACCTGTATTGGGCGCGCCAAACGCTGGCGGGCAAGCCGCTTCTGGTGCGGCTGGCGGATTAGGCGCCGGCGGAGCCGGCCGGCGGAGCCGGCCGCCGCCATCCGTGCCGGCCTCAGCCGCCCCGGCCTCAGCCGCCCCGGCAAAGCGGGGACGGCTGCGGAAGTCGGTCGCCCTGCCGGCCCGGTGCGGGCGGCGCCGCCGCAACCCAAATGGCTGCGCCACCTTGTGGCTTGTGGCGGCGTTGCCGCGGTGCTCATTACGCGTTAGAATCCGAAGCGGCGAACGACACGTATGGCGCTTAACGATGAACGGCAGCACGTGCTGCGCATGATCGAGGAAGGCAACGTCTCTCCCCGAGACGGGGCGCGGCTGCTGATGGCGCTTGGCGAGCTCGGCGACAGCGAGCCGCTGAGCGGCGAGCCGCAACAGGTGCTGCGCATGGTGGAGGAGTCCAAGATCTCCGTCGATGACGGCGCGCGGCTGCTCATCGCACTGGGCGGAATCAACGACAACGAACCGGCGGCGCCGAGCGCGGCCCCGGCGGCGGCACCTGCTTCGGACCCGCGCGACGATGGGATGCTGGTACACATCACCGTGAAGCGCAAGGACGGCAAGATGGTCAGACTGTCCATACCGTTGGAGGGCGCCCGCATGGTGTTGCCGCTGTTCGACCTGCCGCACGCCGCGCTGCTCGGCGAGCATGGCCGCGACGTCAACCGGATTCGAGACGCGCTGCGCTCAGGCGAGCCGGGTGAGATCATGGACTATCACGACGCGGAGTCCGGGCACAGCGTACACATCGCCATCGGCTGAAGCCCTGCGCCGGGACGAACGGAGGCAAGCTGCTGCCACCGGGCCGATCTGCGATGATACCACCAAGCTCATTTCCAGTGCCCTTAGGCTAGAGAGACACAGTGCCTATCACCAGGAGCCAAGTCGATCGGAACAGCTTCAATCTCGCGTATCGGTTCCCTTATGAGCTTCGGATCAGCGACTTCGATTCGGCGATGCAGGACGTTTATGACTTCTTCTTTGATGTCAATTCTCATTTGGTAGGCAAAGGGTTGCAGCGGCTCGACGACATGCTGCGGCCGGCAATCATGTCCGGCATGCTGTCCGACATGGTAACGGCGAGTCTGGCGAAGCACTCTCGGGTGCTTACGGAGAACACCTATTTCAACGGCCACCCCGACCTCGTTGTACGGGGCGTCTACGCTCAAAACGCTGTCAAGGCCGGTAGCCAGGGCGTCGAGATCAAGACGACTAGAAAGAAGGGAGGCGCCGTCGACACGCACGGAGCCCGTGATCAGTGGATGTGTGTGTTCGTCTACGATATAGACAGCGAAACGGAACCGGCGATCGACAGAAATCCGATGACGTTTACTGAAGTCTATCTGGCCAACGTAACGGTCAATGACTTCAGAAGGAATCCAAGAGGCGAACTCGGGACACGGACCGCTACGTTGCACCGGCACGGGGTGGAGAAGCTGCGCGCGAATTGGCTCTATCGCGTACCGGGTGTCATGCTGGGCCGTTGACCGGAAGCTCGGCCAGGAGCGGCATCGCTCTGGCGGCCATCTCGAAATAGTGATGGTCCTTTTCGACGCCCACCGAGGCATAGCCCACGGCCTGCGCCGCCGCGAGCGTCGATCCCGCTCCGGCGAAGGGATCGACCACCACGCCTTCGCCGAGGGGCAGCACGCTGCGCACGAGTTGCCGGAGAAACGCCTGCGGCTTCAGACTGGGGTGAGGAGCGATGCCCCTCTCCCGCTTTCCGGTCGGGGCCGACCTGATGACGTCGCCGAACGGCGACCGGTCCGACGGCCGGCGAAATCCTCCGGTACGCCATTTCCGCAGGTTGTCCTGAACCCTGCCTTCGACCGGTTTGCGAAACAGTACCCACGGTTCCCACATCGACCTCGGCAGCACGCTGACGCCTTCGAACTCCTCGTGGGCGCCCTTGGGGCGATCCCCGCCGCGCATGGTCATGACCAGCCTGATGATCTCGCCCCTTCGTTGCAGCCCGCCGCCCGCCAAGGCCGCGGACACGATGTGCGACAGCAGCGGACTGGAGGCGACCACGACATTCGCCCCCGGTACCAGCTTCGGGATCAGAAGGCGCGTCCAGATGAAGAAGAACTCATGGAGATACTTCTTCTGCGAATCGGTCAGCGTGGTGAATCGCGGCAGCGGAGATCGCGCGTGACCGTCGAACGATGGCGGCAGTCTCCAAACTCCTCCCCGGCCTGCTCTCAGCTTCGACTGTTCTTTCGGCGTGTACTCCTGAAGCCCGTACGGCGGGTCGGTGACCACCGCATGGATCGTATTGTCTTCTCGCTCATCCAACCAGTCGAAGCAATCGCCGTGAACCAGCGTAGCCTTGCCGTGGTGGTATGGTTCCTGCCACAGGGACAGCCCCGGCAGCAGGCGCTGCACGCCGCTTGCGGATTCCGTTCTCAACCGATAGACGCCGCGCCGTTCTTTGACGAAGAGCGAAGGAGTGTTCAGGCGCAGAAACGACCGAACGGAGGACTCGGGTGTCGGGCCGTTTACTTTGGCGACCCGCTGCGCGACCTGCTTGGCTGACAGGCCCTCGGAGGTGAGGCTCAGGATATCGAGAATCGCGTCTCGTACCTGGCCGGGAGCGTATCTGAGAGCCTGCTCACTCATTCGGAGGATTATATGACGTCCGGACGTCTAGGATCAAGCGGCGGTGCCCGGTGCCCTTGGCTTGGCCGGCCTGGCCGGCCTTGGCCGGTGGCCCTTGTGAGAAGGGCGCGGATTCTGTTATATGAGGACCTGCCGAGGCGGCGCCTTCACGTCTTGGTGCGGAGAGGCAGGAGCAGGTGGGTTTGGCAGAGATAGAGATCGGCGATCTTCTTGGACAGTGGGACGGCTACGAAGTGGTGGCCGCCGCGCGGCGCCGCGGAATGGTCGAGATCGAGTTGGAACCGATCGCCGGGGAGCCTGGTATCTGCACCGGCTGCGGCCAGGAGGTGGCCGCCGTCCACGGGTACGAGCGGCGCCGGGTGCGCGATCTTCCGGTCCTCAACGCGCCGACCAGTCTGCTCCTGCGGCGGCGGCGGCTGGCCTGTCAGCGCTGTGGGCCAAAGCTGGAACGGTTGAGCTGGCTGGTCCGCTATGCGCGGGTAACCCAGCGGCTGGCCGACAACGTGACGCAGTTGTGCGCGGTGATGACGATCAAGCAGGTGGCCGAGTTCTACCGGTTGGGTTGGGACACCGTGAGGGACCTTGACAAGCGGTACCTGCAGCGTTCCTTTGGGCCGGTCGATATGCAAGGGGTGACCCAGTTGGTGCTGGACGAGTTCGTGCTGCTCGCCGGCAAGAAGTACGCCACGGTGATCACCGACGCGGTGACCAAGCGCGTCTTGTGGGTGAGCCGCGGGCATCGGCGCGAGAACGTGCGGCCGTTCTTCGAGGCGGTGGGCAGCGCCGGCTGCCACGCCGTCAGAGCGGTCGCAATGGACATCAACAGCACCTACGAACAGGAAGTGCGGCGCCACTGCCCGCGCGCCAGGATCGTGTACAACCTGTTCCAGGTAGCGGCCGAGCACGGCGCGCGGCGCGATCGGGCGGACGCGCGCCGGTTGAAGCCGGGAAGCCCGCGCGGGAACGACGCATAGGCCATTTCCGTCCGGTCGGCCCGGCCCGTTCGCGTTGACACTCCGGCCGGCGCTAGCCGATACTGTTTACCGCAGTGGAGTAGAACTCAAATTGGGAGGTGAAGAAGCAAGGTCATGGATAGCAAAGCCCGGACCATCGACGATCTTCGAGAACACGTGGGCGAGAAGGCGACCACCGACGAAGCGTTCCGCGCTCGGTTGATCGCGGATCCAAAGGCCGCCATCGAGGAAGAACTGGGTCTGACGATACCCGACGGCTTCAGCATCAAGGTGCACGAGGACCACGTGGACACCAGTCACATGGTGCTGCCGCCGGCCACCCAACTCACGCCGTCGGACCTGGAACACGCGGCCGGCGGAGCCGGGCAACACGCCGGCGACGCCCCCCAGACCTTCTGGGACGACCAACCCAAGTAGTAGTCCGTCAGGCCATCTGCCGCAGGGCCAGGTTGCGGAACGGCCCCTCCGCCTCAATCAACTCATCGAAGGTGCCGGTCTGGACTACCCGGCCGCCCTGCAGCACGTAGATGCTGTCGGCCCGGCGGATGGTCGACAGGCGGTGCGCGCTTACGAAGCGGGTAATCGCAAGGTCCGCCACGCTTTGCATCACCTGCGCCTGGCTGTTGTTGTCGAGCCAGTTGGTGGCCTCGTCCAGGAACAGGATGCTCGGATCGCGTACCAGCGCCGCGGCCAGCATGATGCGCTGGATCTGCCCGCCCGCAAACGTTCCCGAGCCGGCGACCGTGTGCATTCCCATCGGCATGGCGGCGATGTCCTGGTCGATGGCGGCCAGGGCGGCGGCGCGCCACGCGTCCTGTTCGGTGAGATCGGTGGCCAGTCCGACGATGTTCTCCAGCACGGTGCCGGGACGCATCGACGCGTCCTGCACCACCATGCTGATTTGGCTGCGCACCGCGCGCCGGTTGAGGCGCGCCAAGTCGCGCCCGTCGTAGTAGACGGCGCCCGACAGGGGCGACTCCAGTCCCAGCGCGAGCCGGAACAGGGTGCTCTTGCCGGCTCCGGACTCGCCGACGATGGCCACGAACTCGCCCGCGCGGGCACGGATCGAGACGTCGTCGACGACCGGGGGGCCGTCGTCGGCGTAGCGGAAGCTCACGTGATCGATGAGCACGTCGCCGCTCAGATCCGGCGGCGGCTCGCCTTCCGTAGCGGCGCCCGGTACCGCCTCCAGGATCGGCGTCGCCTGCTCGTACGCGGGCAGGATGGAGGCTATCGCCGAGAACGAGCCGCCGAGCCGGGCGACCGCCATGTAAAACACCATGAAGGCGGCGTAGATGGTCAGGAAGTCGCCGGTGGCGAGCGTTCCGCCGGCGCCCAACGCGACCGCGAATACCGCCGCCACGGCCAGCAGCGGAGCCGCGGCGAGGAAGGCGCCAAGGTGTTCGCCCAGCATGCCCAGCCGCATCTCGGTCCGCTTCTGGTCCCGGTAACCCTTCGCCCATTCGGCAAAGCCGATGCCTTCCGATCCCGTAGACCGCAGCTTGCCGACGCCGTTGAGCAGTTGCAGCACGTCTCCTGCCAGCTTCCGGGTGGTCTCCAGCAGGCGCCGAATGATGGGGAGCTGCAGGATGCCGATGACTGACGTCACTCCCAGGGAGAGCGTGCCCAGCCCCAGCCCCAGCCAGCCGATCCGGTTGTCGTAGAGAAACAGCAGAATGAACGTCGGCAGCAGGAAGATCACCGACAGGATGGCGCTGGCGACCACGCCGGAGACCTGATCGCGCAGTCCCTGCAAGGCCATGGCGCGCATCGCCAGGTCGCCGGAGGCGAAGCGGCGGAAGAACCGCTGCGGCAGACCGAGCATACGGTCCCAGACCGCGGCGCCGACGCGGGCGGAAGCAAGCGCTTCCAGCCGCATCAGGGCCGTTCCCTGCAGGACCTGCAGGAGCGCCGTGAGGAACGCCAGCAGCACCAGCGCCAGCGCCACCTCCAGGAGCCGCCCGCCGGAGCCGCTCGGAATCACGCTGTCCACGACCGCGCCAAGCAGGATCGACGGGGCCAGCATCAGCAGGCCGACGACCATCCCGGCAAGGATGAAGCGGGCGAGCTCCCGGCCGAGCCCGCGGCATGCAAAGCGCAACAACGGGACGACGCGGACCGGTTCCTCCGGCGGCAGTGAGCGGTAGAAGAAGCGCCCCTCGGCCTCCAGGCTGCGCGCCAGGCGCGCGTCGACTCGTTCCGTGCCGCCCGTCGCCGGGTCGATCATGCGGTAGCGCCCCGACAATCCCGGCAGCAACGCTACCGGCGCGCCCGACTCGCGGCGGAACGCCAGCAGCGCGCCGCTGTCGCCGAGCCACCAGCGGTCGTCCGGGGCCAGCTTGATCTGGCGCGCGCGGACCCCCGACACGCGCTGGATCTCGGCCAGATCGAGATTGCCATCCTCGCCCTCGCGCCAGCGGGGCGGAACGCGGAATTGGATGCCCTCGTGGTCGCCGACCAGCTTGAGAGCGCTCAGCAGGGCCGACCCCTCGTCCGCGGCGAGGGGCCGGCGCGTGTCCAGGACGCCGAACAGGCTGTCGCGGGCGCGTTCCTCGCTCTGGCGCCGGTGCTGGACCTGCGCGCGCTGCAGGTTGGCCATGTCGACCAGCATCAGGCGCTGGTTCATCTCGTCGACCGACAGCGCCAGCCGATGGAACTCGGCCAGAGCGTCGAACAGCAGCCCGCGCGCTTCGAGCCCCCGGGAGGAGGTGGCCTTTACCGGGGAGGGGCTGAACAGCGTGATCCAGCTATGGACCGACATGGGAATGAAACCGGGCCCGTCGCCGGTTGGCTCACCGGTGTCGAGGAACGCTCCGCCGTTCGGGCAGTGGGCCCAGACCACGCCCTGCCGGGTCGACAGAATCCGTTCGCTCACGCTGTCTACTTCTTCACCGGCGGTCAGGAAGCGCTCGGGGCGCGGGCGCGGCACCACCTCGCGGGCAATGGTGGCGGCGACGTCGGTGATCCAGGCGTCGACCTGCGCGGTCAGCAGCTCGGCCGCCTCCGGGGCGGTGAACGCGCTGCGCGGGACGCGGCGCAGATGCGTGTCCGGCAGCCCCTTGCCGATGTATACCGACGACGACAGGGTATCGTCGCTGCCGACGCCGAAGATCAGCCGGCCCGGCCCCGCGCGCAGGAGTTGCCTGAAGTTCGATGCCGACTCCTCTTCCGAGTACTCGGCTACGAACACGTCCACCGCGCCTTCCACGACGTACCACACCAGTTCCGGATCGGACAGGCTGATGGGCCGGTTGCCGCCGCCGACGAACTCCTCGCCCTGCGCGAGCGCGATCGTCGCGATCGGGTCCTGCGCCGGCTGCTGCGCGTCATCCTCCCTTCCGCGTTGGGGGCGCAGGCCGATTCCCTCATCCGTATCGATCTGATCCATCATCCTCCCTTCCGCGTTGGGGGGCGCATGCCCATTCACGACGACTCCACGAGCCGATAATAGCGACCGCCCTTGTCCTGCATCAGGTCCTGGTGGGTGCCGCGCTGCACCTCGCGCCCGTGTTCCAGGACCACGATCAAGTCACTGTCGCGGATGGTGCTCAGCCGATGGGCCACGATGATGCAGGTGCAACCCCGGCGCCGCAACGCGTCGTCGATGCGCACCTCGGTGATCGTGTCGAGCGACGAGGTAGCCTCGTCCAGGATCAGCACCGACGGGTTGTTGACCAGCGAGCGCGCGATCTCCAGCCGCTGCCGCTGGCCGCCGCTGAAGTTGCGCCCCTCCTCGTCGACCGGCGAGTCGTAGCCGAGCGGCCGGGAGATGATCTCTTCGTGGATGTACGCGTCTTGCGCGGCCGCCAGCAGGGTATGGTCCGGCACGTCCGGGATCCACATGGTCAGGTTGTCGCGGACCGTGTCCGCGAACAGGAAGATATGCTGGTCGACCAGAGACACGGAGCTGGTCAGCAGCTCGCGCGGGATTGCGCTGCGCGGGAGCCCGTCGATCAGGATCTCGCCGGACCACGGCTGATAGATGCCGGCCACCAGCGCCGACAGCGTCGACTTGCCGGAGCCGCTGGGGCCGACGATCGCCACCCGCTGGCCCGGCTCGATGGTCAGGCTGAAGTCCTTGAGCAGGGGCTCGCGGTTGCCCTGGTAGCCGAAGGTGACGTTGCGCAGCTCGATCCGCCCCTTCAGCCGCAGCCGCCCGGCCAAGGTCGAGACCCGGCCGCCGGAGGTGTCGGCAGCCGTCTCGTAGGTGCGGTCCTCGGGCGCGTCGAGCACGTCGTCCAGGCGCTGCAGATCCGCTTCCAGAATCTGAAACTGATCCGCGAACTGGATGAAGCGTCCGATCGGCAGCAGGAAGTTGGCCGCCGCCATGTAGAACGCCGTCAGCATGCCGACGGTCATGTCGCCGGCCATGACGCGCCAACCGCCGATGCCGAGCACGGCTGCGTTGCCGAGGACCAGGAACAACATCGGCAGGGCGGCGTTCACGTAGCCCAGCTCGGCGAACCGTTGCCGGGCGAGCAGCTCGCGCGCCTGATACCCGGTCCAGCGGGCGAAGAAGTGGTCCTCGGCGGCGGTCGCCTGCAGGGTGTCGATCTTGCCGACGCCGAACATGCCGATCCCGTAGAGCATGCCCTGCTCGCGTCGGAGGCGGCGGTTTTCGTCCACCCGGGCGCGCGCCAGCAGGCGCATGGCGAGGGCGCTCGACGCGCCGATCGCCACCACCACCGCGCACAGCAGCGGGTCGTACACCAGCATGAGCGCGAGGAACGCCAGGCTGGTGACCAGCTCGAGGGCGATGCCGAGGAGGTGGCGCGTGGCGACGTTCGACACCGAGTCGAGAAGCTGGATGCGGGAGGTCAGGTCGCCGGCCAGGCGGTCCGCGAAGAACCGCATCGGCAGCCGGAACATCCGGGTCATGAAGTGCGTGGCGTGATCGATGGAGAGGCGCACGGCGAGCAGCCGGAGGCAGCGCTCCCGGAGCCAGGTGAGGAGGTAGAGCAGGCCGGCGGCGCCGACGAGAGTGCCGGCCAGCACCGCGCCCCAGGACGGTTCGTGCCCGGGGAGCACGTAGTCGACGAACAGGCTCACCAGGAACGGCAGCGCAAGGGAGGGCAGGGCCAGCAGCAGCCCGCAGCACATCGCGTACGCCATCGGTTTCTTGACGTCGCGCAGCCACGGCAGGATGCGGTACAGGAGGCCGGGGCGGGTGCCGCCGGGCTGGAACTCCGGCTCCGGCTCGAACGTCAGCGTGACCCCGGTGAACGCCTGGTCGAACTCCTCCGCGCTGACCGAGCGGTGGCCGCTGGCCGGGTCGTTGATCAGGTAGCGGTCGCCGCGAAACCCTTCGAGGACCACGAAGTGGTGGAACTCCCAGAACAGGATCATCGGCAGCGGCGAGCCGCGCAGTTGGTGCGGCTGCTTGCGCCATCCCCTGGCCTTGAGACCGTAGCGGCGCGCCGCGCGGAAGATGTCGGCCGCCGAGCAGCCGTCGCGGCCGACCGAGCACGCGTCCCGCAGCTCCTCGATGGATACCCAGCGCCCGAAGTGCGACAGCACGATTCCCAGGCACGCGGCGCCGCACTCCGTCTCGGTGAGCTGCAGCAGCACGGAGGTGCGCACCCGCTGCCGCGCCGGGACCGCGCGCGTGGCCCTGATCCGTTTCAGCGCCTGATCGAGCGCAGCTTGAGAGCTCATGGCGTCAACCGCTCCGGCCGAACAGCAGGGCCGCCGGCGACCGCCTGCCCAGCGCGATCCGCACCCGCCCGCCGGTGCCGTCGGCGAGCGGCGGGGCCGGCGGGTCGTCCAGCACCAGCCGCAGCAGGTACGCCGGGGCGGGCGGCGCCAGCCCCAGGTCGGCCAGCCACTCGGGGGCCGCGACCGGCCCCGGCGACACCGTCTCCACGCGCGCCGGCAGCGTGCCGGAACCGGGCTGCTCCGGCTGCGCCACCAGCACCTCCGCGGGCATGCCGTCCTCCAGCCGCTCGGCCTCCTGCGGCGACAGGAAGGCCAGCGCCTGCCAGGCGTCGGCGGACCTGCCGCGCACCTGCGCGACCGTCTCTCCGGCGCGCACCGGCTGGCCCGGAACCAGACGGTGCGCCACCAGCGTGCCCGGGTGGGTGGCGGCGATCGTCTCTCCCGCGCGGACTTCGATCTCTCCCAGCTCGTCCCGCGCCGCCGCGACCAGTGCGTCGCGGAGCGCCGCGGCGGCGGCCTCGGCGGGCCGCGGCTCCTCCTCGACCACTCCTACGATGGTGCGCGTGATCCGCGCCTGGCGCTCCGCTTCCGGCAGGCGCACGCGGGCGATCGCCTGCCCCGCCTCCAGCGTGTCGCCGGCGTCGGCCAGTATCTCGATGACGGTACCGGTCACCGGGGACACGATGGCGTAGCGCTCGCCCGGCCGGACCAGCACCGCGTTGGCCGAGAGGTGGCGCTCCACGCTGCCGAACATCGCCCAGACGAGGAACACGAGCAGCGCCGCGCCGAGTCCGGCCAGCACCATCCACTCATGGGGCGCGGTGACCTGCAGCCGCCCGTCGAGCGGCTCCGGGCGCGACCGGCGGGCCACCGCCTCTTCCCTGAAAACCTTGCTATAGAATAACAACGAGCGTGCCCCCCGACTCCTTGATCTGGCTCCGACCACGCGCGGCAGCCGCCGGGCGGCTGCCGCGCGCCGGTATCGGCTACCGGCCTGGCAGGTTTATGGCGGCCGCAGTATAACCGCTTGCCGCATGCGTTTGTAGTAGTAGCGCTACCTAATGGGTGGCGGGTTCCCAGATGCGGTTCCGGCGCGCCTCGAAGAAGCCCTGGTTGGTGGGCCGCAGCTTCCACAGCTCGACCTTGCGCAGCGTCAGCGGCGGCGTGGCGCGCGCCCGGCTCCCGAAGAGATAGGCGCGCAGCTCGGCGCCGCGGCTGGGGTACGGCATGAACGCGGTCAGCGCCGCCTGGCGGTCGTTGACGAACACCTCCACCAGGTACTTGTCGACGAAGACGCGCAGCTCCAGGTCTTCGCCCGGAGGCAGCTCGGCCACCGCGAACGGCGCCTCGGTGCCGCCGACGCTGATGGTGCCCGACTCCGGCCGGATCAGAATCGGCAGCCCCTCGTGGATGTCGCTGGAGAACAGCAGCAGGCCGAAGCGGCGGCGCTCGGCCTGGGCGCGGTCGACGGTGACCCGTATCTCCAACGCGTCGTGGTACATCTCGGCGAGCGTGGTGGCGGCGTAGGGGCGATCTCCCTTGGAGACGGTGTACGGCTGCACCGCCACGTCGCGCAACTCCACCGGATCGTAGCGCAACGACTCCAGCTCGCGCAGCGGCGCGATTCGCAGGCTGCCGTCGTCGTGCAGGCTCAGCTCGCGCGGCAGCGACTGCACCGTCTTCAGGTCGATCTCCTCGTCGGCGGTGGCCAGCCAGGCCCACATCACCCGCCGCCCGTCCGCGGTGAGCACGCTCTCCGGCGCGAAGAAGTCGCGGTAGGCCGGCGCGGTGATCGACTGGACGGCGCGCCGCCAGTTCATCCGCCCGTGAGTCTGCGGCACGAACTGTTCCGCCTGCGCGTCCCAGTCGCCGAGGTAGTAGCGGCAGCCGATCTGGTGGCTGATGCACAGCAGCATCCACTTGTCGCCGAGCGGGAACAGGTTGGCGCACGAGGTGTCCTCGCCCATGGCGACGGCGGGCAGCTCGTGCTTGAGGAGCGGCCCGACGTAGCGCCAGTTCACCAGGTCGGTGGACTTGACCAGCTCCAGGTTGTCGCCCGCGGAATAGGCGTAGTAGGCGTCGCCGACGCGGAACAGGTCGGGGTCGCCGCTCAGGATCACCCGCTTGCCGGGAGGCACGCCGGCCGGAAGGATCGGGTAGGGCTTGCCCCAGCGGCTGAGCTGGTTGTCCTCGGCTACGGTGACGTAGGTGCGGCCCGGATCGGACAGGCCGGGATAGATCGCCGCCGGCTTGCCCTCCTTGGTGATGAAGCCGGTGCCGCTGAAGGTGCCGTGGCCGGTAAAGCTTGGCTGCAGCTTGGTGGTCTGCCACTTCCAGTGCAGCATGTCGGTGCTGGTCACGTGGATGAAGCAGAACGAATGCTTGCCGTCCCGGAGCCGCGCCGTGCCGCCCTGCCACGGGTGGCGCAGGATGTAGTGCAGGTGATAGACGCCGTCCAGGCAGTAGGCGAGGTTGGGGTCGCCGGGCTGGCTGTCCTCGCCGGGGTGCATCAGATGGAAGTTGAGGGCCAAGTCGTAGGTTACGGTGGTGGCGGCATCGAAGCCGGGTGATGGTGATGGTAGCATGATTGACTGCGAATGTATCATATTGTCGTCATCATGTACTTGAATCGGATTACCTCTCGACTGGGGCCGGCGCTGGCGGCGGCGCTGTTGATGGTTCCCGCGGCCGGGTTTGCGCGGGTCAGCGACGACACCATAACGCTGGGCGCCGCGGTGTCGCTGACCGGCAAGTACACCACCGCCGGCAACCACACCCGCAAGGGCTACGACCTTGCCGTCGATCTGATCAACCGGGCCGGCGGCGTGCGCGTCGCCGGCAAGGACTATCGGCTCGAAATCCTCTATTACGACGACGAGTCGACGCCCGCGCGCGGCGCCCAGTTGGCCGAGCGTCTGATCCGCCAGGATGGGGTGCGCTTCATGCTCGGCCCCTACAGTTCCGGCCTGACTCAGGCGATCGCACCGGTTACCGAGCGCTACCAGGTGCCGATGGTGGAGGGCAACGGCGCCTCCCGCGAGCTGTTCAACAAGGGGTACCGCTATCTGTTCGCGGTGCTGTCCACCTCCGAGCAGTACCTGCGGGACGTGCTGCGCCTGGCCGCCGCGCAGGCCGCCGCGCAGGGCCGGGAGCCGGCCTCGCTGAAGATCGCCATCGCCACCGAGAACGATCCGTTCTCCCAGGACGTGCGCGCCGGAATCGTCGACGACGCCGGAAGCCGCGGCATGCGGGTGGTGATCGACGACAAGCTGCCGCGCGACCTGAACGACATGACCTCCACCCTGATCAAGGTCAAGGCGGTGCGGCCCGACGTGTTGATGGTGTCGGGCCACTCCAAGGGCGCCGCGCTGCTGGTACGGCAGGCGGAGAGCATGCGGGTGAACGCCCCGATCATCGCGCTGACGCACTGCGAGTCGGCCGAGGTTACCGACCGGACGCGGTTCGGCAGCGCCGCCGAGGGGATGTTGTGCGCGACCCAGTGGGCGCCGACCCTCGCCTACGAGGACGACCTGTTCGGCAGCGCCGCCGACTACGCCGCGCTGTTCGAGCAGGAGTACGGCTATACGCCGCCCTACCAGGCCGCCGAGTCCTCCGCCTCGGTGATGGTGTGGGTGGACGCGCTGCAGCGCGCCGGTTCATTCGACGCCGAGGCGGTGCGCGCCGCGCTGGCGGCGACCGATCTGCAAACCTTCTACGGCCAGGTGCGGTTCGACGAGACCGGCAAGAACATCGCCAAGCCGATGGTGCTGCGCCAGATCCAGGACGGCGCCTACCAGATCGTGGCGCCCGACCACCTGGCATCCCGTGAACTGGTGTACCCGCGGCGCGGCTGAGCCGCTTCCCGGCGCGGCGCCGCAGGGACGACCGGACCGCGATGGATAACCTGCTCCTTCTGTTCCAGTTCTGGCCGCTGTCCGCGCAGTTGCTGTTGGACGGATTGCTGGTGGGCGCGATCTTCGCGCTCGCCGCCTACGGCATGGCGCTGGTATGGGGGGTGATGAACATCATCAACGTGGCGCAGGGCGAGCTGGTGATCCTGGGCGGCTTCGTCACCTGGCAGGTAGCGGCGCTCGGCCTCCACCCGTTGTTCGGCATTCCGCTGTCCGCCGCGGCGCTGTTCGTGGTCGGCTGGGCGCTGTACCGGGCGGTGGTGTTCCGCCTGGTGGACCGCGACCTGTTCGTGTCGCTGCTGGCCACCTTCGGCCTGTCGATCCTGCTGCAGCAGTTGATGAATCAGGTATTCGGCGCCGACATCCGCAGCGCCAACGCCGAGATCGGCGCGACCCTCCTGTGGGGCGGCAACGTGGTGCTGGACAACGTCAAGCTGGCGGCGTTCGCCGCGGCGCTGGCCGCCGGCGGGGCGATGATCCTGTTCCTGCGCCGCAGCCGCGTGGGGCGCGCGCTGCGGGCAACCGCGCAGAACGCGCGCGCCGCGCGCCTGGTCGGCGTGCAGACCGACCGCGTCTACGCGCTGGCGTATGCGTTGAACGCCGCGTTGTGCGGCGTCGCCGGGTCGCTGGTGGCGATGGTGTGGGTGGTGCATCCATTCATCGGCATCACCTACACGGTGCGCTCGTTCATGATCGCGGTGGTCGCGGGGCTGGGCAACGTGGCCGCGGTGGTGATCGCCGGGTCGGCCCTGGGGGTGGTGGAGAACTTCGCCGGCTTCATCCTCGGCGTGGAGTTTCAGACCGCGTTCGTGTTTTCGCTGCTGGTGGTGATCCTGCTGCTGCGCAGCTTGCTGCTCGCCCGCCGCCGCAAGGTGCTGGAGTGAATCCCCGGGCGCGGAAGTGGTGGGGGCCGCTGCTGGTGGCGGCGGCCGGTATTGCGGGGCCGTTCATTGCGCCGCAGTTCCAGTCGCAGATGGCGGTGCTGTGGGTGATGGTGATTCTGGCGCTGACCTGGGACGTCGCCGGCGGCCAGATGGGCTACAACTCGTTCGGCAACGTGGTGTTCTTCGGCGTCGGAATGTACGCCTCCGCGGTGGTGCAGCGCGAGTTGGCCGGCGGCGCGGGGGAGGTGGCGAACTTGGCGCCGGCGGTCTACCTGGGCGGCCTGGGGCTGGGGCTGGCGTGCGCGCTGCTGGCGGCGGTGCCGCTGGCGGTGCTGCTGGGCGGCGGCATCCTGCGCCTGCGCGGCCATTACTTCGCGATCTGCACGCTGGGGCTGGGGGTGGCGGCGGGCGAAATCGCCAACGGCATCGACTTCCTGGGCGCCGGCTCGGGGCTGGTCACGCCGCTGCTGCCGGCCGCGCTGGGCGACCGCAACCGCTTCTTCTGCTTCTATTTTCTGGCGCTGGCGGGGGTCTGCTTCGGCGTGCTGCGGCTGCTGTACCGGCGCCGCTTCGGGCTGCTGCTCAACGCCATCCGCGACCACGAGGACAAGGCGGAGGCGATGGGGCTGCCCACCACGCGCTGCAAGATCGTGGCGTGGGCCGTGGCCGCGGCGTTCCTGGCCCTGGCCGGCGGCGCCTACGGCAACTTCGTCGGCTTCATCGATCCGCTCGACGTTGCCTTCTCCGGCGCCACCTTCGGCGTGTGGATGGTGCTGATGGCGATCATGGGCGGGCGCGGCACGTTGTGGGGGCCGGTGCTGGGGGCGATGGTGTTCCACGTCACGCAGGAGTTGTTCTGGACCTACCTGCTCGGCTGGCACCGCGTGGCGATGGGGCTGCTCATCGTGGTGATCGTGATGTTCCTGCCGGAGGGGTTCCTGGGCTGGTTCCGGGAGCGCCGCGCCGGCGCCGCGGCGGGCTCCCCGCCGGGCTCGCCCGCCGCTCCCGCCGCGCCGGCCGCGCCGGCCGGAGGAACCGGAGCGTGAAGCCGCTGCTCGAGGTCGACGGGGTCAGCAAGTCGTTTGGCGGAGTGCAGGCCAACCGTGACATCAGCATCAGCGTGGCGGACGGCGCCGTGCACGGGCTGATCGGTCCCAACGGTTCCGGCAAGACCACGTTGTTCAACAGCATTGCCGGCGCCCATCCGGTAGACCGGGGGAGGGTGACCTTCGCCGGCGTGCGCATCGAGCGGCTGCGGGTGGCGCGCATCTCGCGCCTCGGTCTGGTGCGTACCTTCCAGCAGACTCACGTGTACGGCGGCATCAGTTGCCTGCAGAACATGCAGATCAGCGCGCCCCACGGCAACGGCCGCGGCGGCACGCTGTTCGGGCGCGTGCCGGACGCGGTTACCGAGCGCGCCGCGGCGCTGCTGGAGTTCGTCGGCCTCTACGGGTTGCGCCGCGAACCCGCCGCCAGCCTGTCGTTCGGCCAGCAGAAGTTGCTGGAGTTCGCCATGGCGCTGATGTACGAGCCGAAGATGCTGCTGCTCGACGAGCCCACCGCGGGCATCAACCCGACCCTGATCAACGGCATGATCGATCGCCTGCTGCGCGCCAACGCGGAGCTGGGAATCACGCTGCTGGTGATCGAACACAACATGCGGGTGATCATGAATCTGGCCACCCACATCTACTGTCTGGCGCACGGCCGGCTGCTGGCTGCCGGCACGCCGGAGCAGGTGCGCGCCGACCCGCGCGTCGTGGACGCGTATCTGGGGGGCGGCTCATGACGGAATCCACGACCGGCGCCGGCACCTCCGGGTATGGCGGCGGCGAGCTGGGCGCCGCGGTGTCGGTGGAGCAGGTGGCCCGCGAGAGCGCGTCGCTGCTGGAGCTCAGCGTGCCGCGCGCAACGCTGGCCGCGCTCGCCGGCGGCGACGACTTCCTGCGCATCGACCGCCTGACCGCCGGCTACGGCCGCATGGAGATCCTGCACGGCATCGACCTGCAGGTGGGGCGCGGGCAGTCGTTGTGCCTGATCGGTCCCAACGGCGCCGGCAAGTCCACCGTGCTGCACTCCATCTACGGGTTCACGACCATCACCGGCGGGGCGATCCGCAAGCAGGGCAGCGACATCACCCGCCTGCGCCCCGCCGACAAGCTGAAGCAGGCCGGCATTGCCTACATCCTGCAGGACAATTCGGTGTTTCCCGACATGACGGTCGAGGAGAACCTGCGGATGGGCGCCTACCTGATGCGCGACAAGGCCGCGGCGCGGCGCGCCGTAGCCGCGGTGTTCGACCGCTATCCGCGCCTCGCCGCGCGCCGCGCGCAGCCGGCGCGGGTGCTGTCGGGCGGGGAGCGGCGGCTGCTGGAGATTTCGCGCGCGCTGGTGATGGAACCCGACGTGCTGCTGGTGGACGAGCCGTCCATCGGCCTGGAGCCGCGCTACATCGACATGGTGTTCGAGATCCTCGTCGAGCTGCGCGACCGGGAGCGCAAGACGATCATCATGGTGGAGCAGAACGCCCGCAAGGGGCTGGAGTTCGCCGATCTCGGCTACGTGCTGGTGGCCGGCGAGCTGGCGCTGGCCGCGCGCGGCGCCGAGCTGCTGCAGGACCCGCGGGTGGGCCGGTTGTTTCTCGGCGGGTAGGCCGCGCAGGCGAATCGGCGGCGGCGCGGGCGGGCCGCCCCATGCAACGCCGCGCCGCAAGCCCGCGGGCGGGCCGCCGCGGGTCAGCAATCCAGGAGTTGCTCCAGTTGGCCCACCAGCGAGCCGAAGACCTGCAATGCCTGCCTGACCGGCTCCGGGCTGCTCATGTCCACTCCGGCAAGCTGCAGCGACTGCAACGGGTAGCGGGAGCCGCCGGACCGCAGGAACGCCATGTACCGGTCGCGCGCCTCCGTACCGCCGGCCAGCACGCCCTCCGCCAGGGCCACGGCCGCGGCCAGGCCGGTGGCGTACTTGTACACGTAGAAGGCGTTGTAGAAGTGGGGGATGCGCAGCCCCTCCAGGTCGCTCACCTCCTCCAGCTTCAGTTCCGGCCCGAAGTAGCGCTCAAGCAACTGCCGGTAGGCGGCGCGCAGCGATTCCACCGTCAGCGGCTCGCCCCGCTCCGCCATGGCGTGGGTCTGGTGCTCGAATTCGGCGAACATGGTCTGGCGGTAGACGGTGGCGATGATGTCGTCCACCCGCTTGCCGACCAGGTAGGAGCGCATCTCCCGGTTGCCGGCGCGCTCCAGCAGGTAGTGGAACAGGAGCTGCTCGTTGAACGTCGACGCCACCTCGGCCTCGAAGATGCTGTAGCCGTAGTGCTGGATCGGGTTGTGGCGCACGCTGTGCCAGGAGTGCATCGAGTGCCCTGCCTCATGGGCCAGGGTGAACACGTCGCGCAGCACGTCCTCCTTGAAGTTCATCAGGATGTAGGGATCGCCGGCGAAGGAGCCGGCGGAGAACGCGCCGGAGCGCTTGCCCTTGTTCTCGTAGCGGTCCACCCAGCCGCCGCGCAGCCCGGCGCCCAGGGTGGCGCAGTAGTCGGAGCCGAGGGGGGCCAGCGCGGCAAGCACCACCTCCACCGCCTGGTCGTAGGTGTGCCGCACCCGCACGTCGCCGGTCAGCGGCGCGTAGACGTCGTAGTGGCGCAACTCCGCCACGCCGAGGGCGCGCCGCCGCAGGGCGTAGTAGGCGTGGAGCCGGTCCAGATTCTCATGCACCGCGGCGATCAGGTTGTCGTACACCGTGGCCGCGACCTGATCGGGAAACAGCGCCGCCTCCCGCGCCGACGGATAGTTGCGCACCCGGGCGCGGTACAGGTCGAGCTGCACGCTGCCGTCGTAGAGCGCGGCGAGCGTGTTCTTGTGCTGCTCGAAGTGGCCGTAGAACTGGTGGTAGGCGCGCCGCCGCACGTCGCGCTCGGGGTGGATCATGAACTGCGACCACGACGCCTGGCTGAGCGGCTGCGCCCCCTCCGGGGTATCGACGGCGCCGAAGTCGAGGTCCACGTCGGTCAGGGCGGCGAACGTCTTGCGCGCGGTCTGATTGGCTTCGAGCTGCAGCGCCAGCAGCCGTTCCTGCGCCGCCGGCAGGACGTGCGGCTTGAACCGCAGCAACTTGCGCAGGGCGATGGCGAACTCGGCCAGCGACTCGTCGGCCAACATCCGCTCCATGACGGCGTCGGGAATCGCCTGAATCTCCGGCGTGACGTAGCTCTTCTCGGCCTCGGCGCGGCTGGCGGCGTTGAGGTAGCGCGCGAAGCGGCCCTGGTGTTCGCTGTCGCCGGCGTCCTCGCTGGTGCGCAGGTGGGCGTAGTAGCCGACCCGCTCATCCAGCAGCTCCAGCTCGTTCAGGAACTCCAGGCAGGCGCGCAGGGCGGCCGCTGACTGCCCCAGGGTGCCCTTGAAGGCGGCGATGCGGGGCACCAGCTCCTGGTACTGGCGCAAGCCCCGCTCCCAGGCGTCCTCGTCGGGATACAGCTTCCCCAGGTCCCACTGATCGGCGGCGGCAATCTGGCTGCGTTGCGGAATGGCGGTGGTAGCGTGGCTCATTTGACGGCGACCCAGGAGTCGCGGTCCGAGGCCGCGTAGACGGCTTCGAACAGCGCCACCGTGCGGCGGCCCTCGCGCCCGTCGCACTGCAGGTCGGTGCCGTTGCGCAGCGCGCTCACCAGGTCCTGAAAGATGTTCTCCGGCAGGTCGTCCGGCACCGGGTACGCAATCAGGTCGCCGGCAGCCACGGCCGGCGCGGCGGCCGCGCCGGCGGCGCGAAATGCGTCGCTGCCGGTGCGCGCGGCCGGAGGCACGTGTTTGAGGCGCGGCACGTCTTCGTCCTTCCAGTGCAGGGTGCCCCAACTGCCGTTGACGCTCATCTCGGCTTCGGCGCCGGGAACGCTGCAGGTCGTGGTCAGCACCGAGCCCACCGCGCCGCCGCGGAACTGCACCACCGCCGCGGCGGCGTCTTCGGTCCGGATGTCGTGCCCGTAGGTGCCGCGGCGTCCGGCTACCCGCTCGGCGTCTCCCACCCACCACAGCATCAGGTCCAGGAAGTGCACCGCCTGATTGGCCAGCGAGCCTCCCTCGGTGTCGAGCCGGCTGCGCCAGCGTTGCGGCACCCCGGCGTCGTAGTAGGACTGCGCCCGGTACCACTTCATGCGCAGGTCGGCGAGCAGCGGGCGGCCGACGGCGCCGGCGTCGAGGGCGCGCTTGACGCGGTGGTTGCGCGGCTGGTAGCGCTGCTCGAAGTCCACCGCCAGCAGCAGCCCGCGCTTCTGCGCTTCGTGAATCGCCGCATCGCACGCCGCGGTGGTGATGTCCATCGGCTTGGTCATGCACACGTGCTTGCCGGCGCGCAGCGCCTGCAGCGCCATCCCGGCGTGGGAGCCGCTCGGCGTCCACAGACCGACCACGTCCACGTCGGCGCGCTTCAGCAGTTCGTCGTAGCTGTCGAGCCACGGCACGCCCAAGTCGCGCTCCGCCTCCCGCCCGCGCGCGGCCGACAGGTCGCACACCGCCACCAGGTCGGCTCCGGGGGTCTGGGCGCAGAGCGACGCGCGTCCCTCGCCCATGCCCAGTCCTACGATTGCGAACCGTATCGTCGCCGCCACATTTCCTCCCCGCGCATGGTAGCCGAAACGCCGCCCCGCGTCAGGGGGGCTGATCGCCGGCGGCGGTGATGACCGGAGGATGCGCCCAGTCCAGGTAGCGCTCGCCGACCCGCGCCGCGGCGCAGCCGCCGGCATGCCACAGCACGCGGTAGCGAAACGTGGCCCGCGCGCCGGCCTCCAGAGTCCAGTCGCCGCGCCGGCGGTGGCCGCTGCGGTAGTCGGCCAACCCGAATGGATTGGCGGCGAACAGACCGTAGCCGCGCACGTGCCAGTGGGTGGGGTAGAGCGGGTTGCGCGGATGATCGAATATCGCCGCGCCCACGGTACGGGGCGTGCCCGCGGCATCGGTCACGGCGCCCGAATAGTCCACCCACGGCGCGCGCTGCCCCCAGGTCTCCGCTTCATGGAGCGCGCCGTAGGCGTTGCTGATGGTACCGCCGCGGCTCTCCTTGATCGCTTCGTGGACGCGCAGGGCGCAGAGTCCGCCCTCCTTGGTGTCGCCGAAGGTCACCGCGCCGCGGGCGGCGTGGAAGGTGACGGTCAGGTCCAGCAGCCGCGCCGCGGCGGGCGTGTTCCAGAACGTCAGGGTACGGCGTTCTTCCAGCAGCGGCGGGCTGGCGGCGCCGCCCGCCCGCCAGTTCACGCGCTGCACGATGCGCCCGAACGCCGGGCCGCTTTGCACCGCCTCGAAGCCGTCGTGGACCTGGCAGCCGTGCCCGTCGGCCTCGCTCCAGAAGTCGACCCCGTTCACCAAGCCGTGGGCCACCCAGAACGAGCGGTGGTGCACGTGGTCGGTCGCTTCGCCGGGCACGTCGGCAAGCGGCCAGGCGCGCGTCATCGGCAAGCCGTACGGCCCGATCACGGGATGCAGGAAGGAACGCACCGGATGCGCGGCATAGTGGTAGCGGCACCACAGCGCCCCGTCGACGGTCACCTCCAGGTGCGCCCCGCGGTCGCTGATCCGCACCCCGCCGGCGGGCGCGGCGCCGCCGCCTGTCACCTCGACCCGCTCTCGGGCCGCAGCCGCCAAGTAGGGGAGTACGCACCACCGCGCCCCGTCGTCGCCCGCCTGCAGCGGCACGGCCGGCGCGCCGCCCGCGATGCGCAATGCCGCGCCGCCGCCCTCCACCGCCGCCGGCGGCAGCTCCACCGGGCAGTGGACCCGCTCGTGCGGTCCGGCCTGAATCTCCAGCTTCCCCACCGTCCGGGCGACGATAGCCCAAAACCGCGCCCGGCGCCACCGCGCCGACAGGAAATACGCTATCATGTCGCCCGCAGGACATGGCATACCGTAGTAGCGCAGCATGGGAGACGATTTGTCTTGGGGACGTTGCGGCTATCACCATGGGCCAGTCACCGCCGACGAGCTGCTCGCAACGAATGGGGCGCATTTCCCAAATGTAGGTAAGCGACAGGCCGCTTGGCGGCCAAGCCCAAGTCCCAGTGTAAGATGACGTTTCTCGGCGATCTTGATCACCGGTCTACCGGCGCCTGACGATCCTCGCTGGGGCGCCCGAATCCGGCGCCGGCGTGGCGGTAGCGGTGATGGGCGGCGCACAGCAGCCGGAGATTGTTCGGCTCGGCGGCGCCGCCGCAGGCATACGGCACGACGTGATCGATCTGCAGCAGGTGTTCGGAGCCGCAGCGGCGCCCGCTGGTGCGGTCCACGTAGCGGCAACGGCCCCGGTCGCGCCGCCACACCTCGCGCTTGACCGCCGCCGGGATGGCGCGGCCGGTCACGCCGCCGGCCTTCGCTGCCGAAGTTTCGGTCCGCGCCGGCGGCGCGGGCTGCGTCGCGCCCGCCGTCGCAGCCTGACGGCCGGGGCGCCGCGTCTTCGGCGCCGAAGTGGTGTCGCCCGCCGGTTTCACTGCCGGTTTCACCGCCGAAGTGTCCGGGCGGTCCGGGCCGCGGTTCGCCTGCAGCGGCGAAGCGGCTTCGTCTCCCGGCTGCGCCGGCGTCTGAGCCGATACCTTCGCCGCCGAAAGAGCGGCGCGGTTCGCGCTGACCTCCTGCTTCGCTGCCGAGGCGGCGCTGCGAGCCGAGGCCGCCTGCGTCTTCGGCGCCGAAGTTTGCTCGGCGCCTTTGGCCGGCGCGGTGCGCCGTCCGCGCGGCGGCCGGGCCGGATCGTGGCGGTCGAGACCTTCCCATACCAGCCGCCCCATGAGCTGCCCCATCGTCAGGTGCGGATCGACGTGGGACAGGAGGCCCTTGAGCCGCTCCAAGCCGCGCCGGCACTCATCGTCGATCACCGCCTTGAGTTCCCAACGCCCGCCGCCCAGAGGCCGCACCCGATCCGCCGGCGCCGCCAGCTCCGGGTCCACCTCGGCCAGCAACTGCATCACCTCCCGGCTGCTCTTGCCGGACGCCTGCTCCACCAGCTCCCGCCGCGCCTCCGGGTCCAGCACCGCCGCCGGCGCCGGCTTCCGCTCCGCCGGCCGCGGCGGCGCCGAGCCGTTCTGCGACTGGGCGGCAGCCCCGAACCCGGCCCCGCCCGGCGCGCTACGCGCCGCCCGTTCCTTCTTGCGCTCCTGCCGGTCGAACGCATGCTGCAACTAGGCGGCCGCGTTCAGCGTCATCGAGCCATTCCCGCAGGCGCTCGCGCACGCCCTCCACGTCCGCGCAGAGGCGCATCGCCTTGATGCGCCGCCACGCCGCGGCGTCGCTGTAACCCAGCTCGCGCACCGCGTAATCGAACAGGCTCGAGAACCCGCGGCGCAGATACAGGCGGCGCTTATGAATCTCGCGCAGGTGGTCGATCACGACCACTTCGAGATGGTGTTCGATGCGGGAAAGTTCCTTGGTCCGCTCCAGCAGGCGGTCGTCTGAGAGGGCGGAAACGGTAGTGGTGACGGCCCCGACCGAACCCTGATTGTTCATGACATAAGTATAACCATGGAAACCACTTGAGTCAAGTTCTTCGGCCTGGAATATGCCACCTGCGGGAGTGACTCGGCGGCGCATTTCCAAGCGGCTAGACGTTCCGTCAGATGCTGCTCGTTGTTGTTTCACCATGAGCGCGGCGCGGTACTCGTGGTACGCCTTTCCCGGCGGCGGCTTCGAGGGCGGGATCGGTACCAACAAATTGGAAGTGCGCCCCAACGAATGGGTGCCCGTGACGCGGACCATGAGCGGTGCTATCATCGGGTAGCGATGAAGCAGCTTGATCGAGGTTCGTCATGACCAGCTATCAGGTGGTGGCGTGGGGCCGGCCGCTGGAGCGGCGCACCTGCCCGACGCCCGACCCGCAGGGCACTGAAGTGCTGTTGCAGGTGGAGATGTGCGGGGTGTGCCACAGCGACCTGCACATCCACGAGGGGTATTTCGACATGGGCGGCGGGCGCCGGCGCATGCTCACCGATCTGGGGGTGCAACTGCCGCTCACCCTGGGTCACGAGCCGGTCGGCACCGTGGCCGCGGTCGGCCCGGAGGTGGATGACCCGCAGGCCGCGGGGGTGCCGGTCGGCGCGCGCCGGGTGGTGTGGCCGTGGGTCGGGTGCCGGCAATGCGCGGCCTGCCGGCGCGAAGAGGACATCCTGTGCGAGCGCGGGCGCTACCTGGGGGCGCGGGTCGACGGCGGCTTCAGCGACCACCTGCTGGTGCCGCATCCGCGCTACCTGCTGCCCTGCGCCGGCATCGCGCCGGAGGTGGCGGCCACCTACGCCTGCGCCGGCATTACCGGCTACGCGGCGGTGAAGCGCGCCCTCACCACCTACCCGGAGAGCGCCGGCACGCTGGGCCGGATCGGTTCCGGCGACACCCTGCTGCTGGTGGGCGCCGGCGGCGTCGGGTTGAGCGCGCTGCGCGCGGCCCGCGCCCTCACCGCGGCGCGCATCGTGGTGGCGGACATCAGCGCCGAGAAACGGGCGCTGGCCGAGGCCAACGGCGCCGACGCCGCCATCGACGCCGCCGACCCGGACGCCGGGCGCCGGCTCAAGGAGCGGAGCGGCGCCGGCGTCGCCGCGGCGGTGGACTTCGTCGGCCGGCCGGAGACGTCGCAGATGGCGATCGACTCGCTGCGCCGCGGCGGCACCCACGTCGTCGTGGGCATGTTCGGGGGCGCGCTGACGGTGTCTATACCCGACTACGTCTACAAGCTGCTGGCGGTACGCGGCTCGCACCTGGGGACGCCGCAGGACCTGCGCGAACTGATCGAGCTGCGCCGCGCCGGCCACATCGAGCCGCCGCCGATCGCGCGCCGGCCGCTGGCGGAGATAGACGAGGTGTTCACCGATCTGCACGCCGGCCGCATCCCCGGCCGCGTGGTGCTGGTACCGTAGCGATGGGCGGCCGAAGCGCGGCGGCCGCGGCGCCGCGGCGGGTGGTGATCACCGGCGCCGCCGGCTACGTCGCCGGCCTCATGCTGCCGGACCTGCGCCGCCGCTATGACCTGACGCTGCTCGACGTGCGCCGGGACAATCGCGGCGGCGCGGCGGTGGACGGCGTGACGCTCGCGGACCTGACGGAGAAGGACCGCGACCGCTACCGCGCTCATTTCGCCGGCGCGGACGCGGTGGTGCATACCGCCTTCGTGCGCCCGCGCGGCGGCGCCGCCAACCTCGGCGCCATCGCCTCCCGGAGCGAAGCGCGGTTCCGCTCCGAGTTCGCCAACGTGGCGATGGCCTACAACATCTATCAGACGGCGCGCGAGGAAGGGGTGCGGCGGGTGGTGATGATCAGCTCCAATCATGCCGCGGACTTCTACGAGCCGCTGATCCTCGACGGCGCCTGGGACTTGGTCACCCCGGAGATGCAGGAGCGCGCGGTGGGCTACTACGGCTGGGCCAAGGCCTCCTACGAGCACCTGGGGTTCATCTTCGCCCAGGGCGGCCCGGGCGAGGCGCCGCTGGAGAACGTGCAGATTCGCATCGGCGGCCCGCGCGAGGATGACCTGGAGCGCGCCGAACCGGGCAACATGCGCCAGGTGCGGCGCGGGTTGGCGGTGTACCTGAGCCGCCGCGATCTGGTGCAACTGATCGTCAAGAGCGTCGAGACCTCCGACATCCGCGACCGCCACGGGGTGCCGTTTCAAGTGTTCTACGGCATCAGCGACAACTCGCACGCCTTCTGGAGCATCGCCAACGCGCGCCGCGTCATCGGCTACGCGCCGCGCGACAACAGCGAGGTGCGCTTCCGGGAGCAGCTTGCCCGCCATCTGGCCGCGGCCGGCGGCGAGTGAGCACTTTCGCCCCAATGGCTGAGGCGGCGCCGCGCGCCCGCGTAGCCGACCTGTTCCGCGACCACCTGCCGCTGATCGGATGGTCGGCGGCCTGCGGTCTGCTGTTCGCCGGGACCACGTTGATCCCGCCGCTGTACGTGCGCGGCCTCATCGCCGCCATCACCGAACCGCCCGCCGGCGCCGCCGGCGGCCCGGACGGCGTCTCGCTGGCGGTGGTGGCCGCGGCGCTGGTCGGGGTGTTCCTGCTGCGCGGCGCGGCGCGCTACCTGTACGGCCTCACCTCGCATCATGCCGCCTACGCGCTGCTGGCCGACCTGCTGCAGCGGGTCTATCGTCACCTGCAGCAACTCTCGCACCGCTTCTTCGCCGGCAACCGCACCGGGACGCTGATCGCGCGTTCGGTCAGCGACGTGGAGGCGCTGGAAGACTTCGTCGCGCACGGCGTGCCGGAGCTGGTGCAGGCGGTCGCCATTCCGCTGGCGATGATCGTGGTGCTGGTCAGCATCGATCCATCGCTCACCCTGGTGGTGCTCAGCCCGCTGCCGGTTGCCGCGCTGGTGATCTATCTCCTAACCCGCAACGTGCGCGGCAAGTGGCGCGGCGTGCGCGAACAATACGCGCGGGTAGTGGCCCTGGTGGAGGACAACCTGCAGGGGATGAGCGAGATCAAGTCGTTCACCCGCGAGGCCGAGCAGGAGCGGCGCGTGGCGCGGCTGGCCGGAGATTACCGCGACGCCATCATCCGCGCTACCCACCGCTCGCTGCTGCCCTCCGGCATCGTGGAGATGACCGGCGGCGTGGGCGTGATCCTGGCGGTGGCCGCCGGCGGCGCCACCGCCCTGCGCGGCGGGCTGGAGGTGGCCGATCTGTACCTGTTCCTCGCCTACCTGACGTTCATCTACCAGCCGTTCCTCAAGCTGGCGGACATCGGCGAGGTGCTGCACCGCGCCGTGGCCAGCTACCAGCGCATCGACGAGCTGCTCGCCGTCGAGCCGGACATCGTCAGCCCGCCGCACGCCGTGCTGCCGGCGTCCTGCTCCGGCTCGGTGGAACTGGATGCGGTGACGTTTTCCTACGGTCCGGGAGCGCCGGCGCTGCGCGGGATCAGTCTGGCGGCGGCGCCGGGGGAGGTGGTTTCCCTGGCCGGACCCACGGGCGCCGGTAAGACCACGGTCACGCGGCTGGTGCCGCGCTTCTACGACTCCGACGCGGGCCGCGTGCTGGTCGGCGGCCACGACGTCCGCACGCTCGATCTGGCGTACCTGCGCCGGCAGGTGGCGGTGGTCAGCCAGGAGGTGTTCCTGTTCCATGGCAGCGTGCGCGACAACATCCTGTTCGGGCGGCCCGACGCCGGCGAACAGGCGTTCCGGGCCGCCGCCCGCGCGGCCAACGCCGACCCGTTCATCCGCCGGCTGCCGGATGGCTACGACACGGTGGTGGGCGACCGCGGCGTGCGCCTCTCCGGCGGCCAGCGCCAGCGCGTGGCGATTGCCCGCGCGCTGCTCAAGGACGCGCCGATCCTGATCCTGGACGAGGCCACCTCGTCGGTGGACGCCGAAACCGAAGAGCTGATTCAACAGGCGATGCAGCGGCTGCTGTCCGGGCGCACCGCGCTGATCATCGCCCACCGCCGCTCCACCCTGGAGCGCGCCGACCGGCTGATCGTGCTGGAGGCCGGCCGCGTCATCGAAAGCGGCTCCGCGGCCGAACTGCTCGCCGCCGGCAGCCGCTATCGCAGTCTCGTCGACGCCCAACTGGAAGCGGCGCCGTTCGCCGCCGGCCGGCAGCCCGGCGCCGCGGTCGGCGGCGGCCGCGCGTTGGCCGCCGCCGCGGCGCGGTAGGTACGGTCCGGACGATGCCGAAGCGCAAGCGCACCTTTCCCTGTGGTCACCGGGGATATGGGCAATTCTGTCACCAGTGCGCCGAGGAGGAGCGCCGCCGGGGCCGGAAGCGACAACAGAAGGAGGAGTGGAAGCAGACCTTCGCCGCGGACCCGATCGACCTGCGGGGGTTGCCCAGAGCGATCGTGGTAAAGGCGCGGCAAACGATCCAGGGGCTGGCGGAGGGACGCGACTACCGCGAATTTTCGGGCAAGCGGCTGGAGCATGACCGCTCCGTCATCAGCATTCCGGTTACGCGCAGCTACCGCCTGCTGTGCCGCGCTTCCGGCGGCGCGTTGACGCCGGTACGAGTCGTTACCCACGAAGAATACAACGTCCGCAAGCCGCTGGACTGAGCCGCCGTACCGATCCTCCGGATCATCGATAGGGGTCGGCCGCATCTCTGAGACCGTCTCCCAGGAAATTGAAGGCCAGGACGGTAACGATGACGAGAATGCCGGGGATCAACAACCACGGATACATGGCCACGACGTTCACCTGCTGAGCGGAGGTGAGCAGCGCCCCCCAACTCACCGCCGGCGGGCGAATGCCCAATCCCAGGAAGCTGAGCGCAGTCTCGCCTAGAATCATCGACGGAACGGCCAGCGTTACGTTCACCACAAGGTAGCTCATGAAAGAGGGAAGCAGGTGCCGCAGTATGATTGATCCGCTCCGCATCCCGGAAATCCTTGCCGCCAGGACGAAGTCCTCTTCCCGCAGACTGATGAGCTTGCCTCGCACCACCCGCGCCAGCGTAGTCCAACCGATAAGGGAAAGTATGACGGTGATCGCGAAGTAGGTCTTGATCACTGACCAATCCCGCGGAAGCGCCGCGGCCAGCGCGATCCACAGCGGGATCTGCGGAAGACTCATGAATATCTCGATGATACGCTGGATGATCAAGTCAGGCTTGGAGCCGAAGTAGCCGGAAATCCCGCCCAGTATGCAGCCCAATACAAAGCTGAAGGCGACACCGACGAGACCGATCGACAGCGAGACTCTCGCCGCGTAGACCGTGCGGGAGAACAGGTCTCGGCCAAGCCGGTCGGTGCCGAACAGAAATATCCTGCCCGGTTCCGCCACGCCGAACAGGCGCCGGTTGAGCGGAACGAACGACCACAGCTCGTAGGAGGCGCCCCGGGTAAAGAGACGAATGGGGTAGCGCTGGCTTTGGTCCTCGGAATATACCAACTCCCACGTTTCCGGATCCCGCCGCCGCTCCATGCCATATACGAACGGTTGAAAGTGGAACCTGCCATTGTCATCGACCAGACGAATACGGTGCGGAGGACTATACCTGAGCCGCGAGCGCTCGGAGATGTCATAAGGGCTTATGAACTCCGCAAACGCCGCAAAGACGTAGAGTATCCCCAGGACCACGGCGCCGGCCGCCGCCAGCTTGTGCCGCTTGAACTTGCGAAAGATCAACTGCCACTGCGAGGCCACGTAGAACCTCTCCGCGGCCGTCGACTCTCGTTCCTGTTCGCGGCCTGCCAGGCTTGTCATTCGTGCCGTATTCGTGGATCTATGAACATCAACAGCAGATCGGACACCAGCGTCCCTACCACGGTCAGAAAGCTGAGGAACATCACCGTGCTGCCGGCTAGGTAACTGTCCTGGCTGATCAGCGCGCCGTACAGGAGAGGACCGGTGGTTGGCAGGTTCAGCACGATCGCGGTGATGGTCTCCCCGGAAACGATGGCCGGAAGGGTCCAGCCTATGGTGCTGACAATGGGATTGATCGCGACCCGTACCGGATACTTGAAGGTGAGCCGCCGCTCCGGCAGGCCCTTCGACCGGGCCGTTATCACGTATTGCCGCCGCAGCTCATCCAGCAGGCAGCCGCGCATCACCCGAATCAGGGCCGCGGTACCGGCGGTCCCGATGACGATGACGGGGACCGGAAGATGCTTCAACATGTCGACCAGCTTGGCAAAGCTCCAGGCCTGAATCTGATACTCGGTGGAAAACAACCCGCCCGGACTCCAGCCTAGATACTTGAAGAAGAAGAACATGAGCATCAGGGCCAGCAGAAAGTTGGGGACTGCCAGCCCGATGAAGCCCAGGGCGGTGACGACGTAGTCTCCGCCGGAATACTGCCTGAGCCCCGAATATATGCCCATCGGTACCGCTACGCCGTAGGTGAATCCCAGGGTAACGGTCGATATGATGATCGTAAGCGGCAGCCGCTCGGCGATCAGGTCGGATACCGGCCTGTTCCACTCGAAAGACCGGCCAAGATCGCCGCGCAGAAAATTCGCCATCCACTTTCGGTAGCGCGCCGGCAGGTTCAGGTCGAGCCCGTACTGCCGGCGCAGGCTTTCAAGGGCTTCCCGACTGATCGCCTGTCCGCTCTGCTCCAGTCTCATGACGTAGCTGGCCAGGTAATCGCCGGGTGGAAGATCGATGATGAGAAACGCCAGAATCGAAACCACGAACATGGTCACGAGCATGAAGATCACGCGGCGCGTAGTATAGATCAGCACGTTGCTGCTGCCTGCCGGCTGCGGCGAGGCGAACGCCGTCCTCCCCGTCAGCGAGCGACCGGGGAGGACGGGTTCCGATGCCGCCTACTGCTCAAAGTACCATTGTTCGTGCAGGTACGGCGCGGTGAACATGTTGGCCCAGATGCCCCAAAGCCTGCCATCTTCGAGGGGAACGTTCTTGAGCTTCTTGTTGAGCGGAATGACGCGCCCCATCATGCCGACGGTACCTATCTGGTACACGTTTTCGCTGTGCAGGTCGAAAATCGCGTGCATGTGGTCGACGTACTCCTGCGTCCCCGACGTAAGGTACATCATGTCTTCGAGGCGCTGGTAGTATTCTTTGATCTCCTCGGGAGGCTCCTCTCCGCTGTCTCCCTTCGTGTTCCACCACTGTTCCCACTTCGGGGCGGCTCCGGTACTCATCGCGCCCAAACGCAGATTCCAGAACTTGAGCATTCGCCCGGTGGCTTCCAACTCCGCCGCGGAGAAGGACCAGATCGTTACCTCAGTCTCGGCATTGCCGATCATGGTGTGATAGAGGCCGCGTTCCGTGGTCTTCACGTTCGTACGAATTCCGACCTCGTCCCAGTACTCCTTGACCAGCTCAGCCTGCGCCTCCCACGAAGGAACCTCACCGGTGTGCTGTATCATGACGCTGAACTTGTTACCGTCAGGCCCAAGACGAAATCCGTCGGCGTCCCGCTCGTTCAGTCCCATTTCGTCGAGCAGCGCTGCCGCGGCATCGGGATCGAACCGCGCGTAGGGATGCCGCTCACCCCATTCGGGCTTGTAGAACGAGACGGCAGGATGGAGCGCCGCGGCGCGCGGGGTGCCGGTGTCCTGAAACACGATCTCGTTGATTTCGTCCCGATCTATCGCCACTGACAGCGCCCGGCGAAACCGAACATCCTGGAACACCTGGCGCTTGATCGGGTCCACTTGATTGAGATTGAACGTGAAAATCGCGTCTGACCCCTGCGTATCCTTCAGCAGAACGACCCGGTAACCGCCGGCTTCTTCATTGTTCTTGAACAACGGATAATCTTCCAGGCTCGTGTACGAATTGTAGTCGATCTCACCGGCAATCGTCTTCAGTTTCCGCACTTCCGAATCGGCGATGATGAGCCTCATGATCCGGTCTATGTAGGGCAACTGGTTGCCCGCGGTATCAACCGCGAAGTAGTACGGATTACGCACGTACAACCCATGATCCGGGTTTATCTCACCGAGCAGCCACGGTCCGGCATGGGGAAGGTCCGGATCACCCTGAGCGGCGTGGGTGTTCGCATGGAAGTTGAACGCCTGCGACCAGTTATCGTAACCTTCTTCCTTCGCTACTTCCTCAGCATCGGCATTGTAGGCGGGATGCCACTTCCGTAGATAATGCTTGGGATTGTAGAACCCGGCCGACCATTTCTTCTGCGATCCCTCGTGATGGCCAAGTCCGATGAGCGCAAGCTGGTACGGGACTTGAAAGCTCAGTTGAACACTGTAGTCGTCGAGTTTTACCAGCTCGGCGACTTCCCCGCCCGGAGTCCAGAAGCTCGGCGTCGCCGGCGTCAGCGTTTCGTTCAGCACGATGTCGTTCCAGGTGAAGAGTACGTCGTCGGCCGTAAAGGGGGCGCCGTCGGACCACTTCAACCCCTGTCGCAGCGTGATCGTGAGGGTCTTGTAGTCATCAGAGAATGCGTAGCCCTTCGCGATGTTCGGCAGGACCTCGGTGGCCGCGGTATTCAACCTGAATATGGACGCCTTCTTGAAGAAGTAGGGGTCGTTCGCGCAAGCCTGGCAAGTGGTGACGGTTCGTAGTATGCCGCCGTACTGACCCACCTGCTCGTACGGCTTGACCACCATGACGTCGCCGCCGGCGGGCAGCCGCTGCTCCACGGGAGGCAGTTCGCCGGCATTCACCTGTTCGCGCAGCATGGGAGCTTCGTCGAACTCGGAGATGGTGTTGCCGGTGGCCTGTTCATAATCTCCAAGGGTTGCCCAAAGGTAGTCGCCGGTCACGAATTCGCCGGTTCTCACCGGGCCTTCAGCCTCGCGGGAAGAGGCAGCCGGTGCTTCCTCTGCTCCTTCTTCGCCGCCGGCGGCCCAGAGGCCGGTCGCGGCAAGGGTCAAGCCAAACAGTACCGCAAGGCTCGTCCTGAACGTTCTTTCTCTCATGGAACAGGTCTCCTTCGATCCTTTCTCAAGAGCGCTGAGGTCACCGCCGGCCTCTTCTGCGCTAGTCGGAGTTGAGGACGGTAGCGGCGAGGTTGCCCGGTCACCCGCGCGTTGTCAAGCGCTCGCGCTCCTCCACAGGCGATCCAACGCTTCCGAGACCTCGGCTGCGGCCTGCTTCGGGTCTTGTTCGGCGACCGCGTTGATGCGCGCGTTGAACGGTTCGGTCGTCACCGGCCCGTCGTAGCCCCGCGCGCGCAGCTTCCGCAGAAAACCGGGAAGGTCGATCTGGCCGGTTTCCAGGGGCAGGAATCGCTCGTTGTCGATGAGCTGATCCAGCGGAGTGTCGGCCGGAGCATCGCTTACGTGAACCGTCACGACGTCGCCGGCAGAGATGCGGTCGAGGTCGGCCGGCGAACCGCCCGAGGAATAGAGGTGCCAGGCGTCCAGCAGCAGGCCCACGTTGCCGGTGCCGATTTCCTCCGCCAGCTCGATCATCCGGTCCATGGTATGGATGAACTCGTAGCGGCGCCCGGCGCGCAGCGTCGATGGGCCAAGGAATTCGAGCCCGAGCCGGCAGTCGTACTCGCGCAGAATCTCGGCGATGGCGCGGAATCGTTCGGTATGCCAACGCAGGTTCTCGGCGTAATCCAACTCGTCGGACCAGGAGAGGCACCACGTCGCCGTGCGCCTGCACCCGAGCTCGCGGCCGAGCTCGGCAAGCCGCGGCAACTCGATCAGGTCGCGCCGCCACTCGTCGGTCCGCCACGCCACCGGCAACGACCAGAGACCGGGGCGCACGCCCGCCCCGGAGAAGAGCGACCGCACGTGTTCGACGCCGTGCGCGCCGGAGAGCGTTCGCGCCTCACGGATGTCGAAATCGATTCCGGAGTAGCCCGTTGCTGCGGCCAGCTCGACGGTCTCGGCAAGTGAGATTCCGCGAATGCCAATCGCTCGGGCGTTGAGATTCTTGAACATCGCCGGTCACCTATAGCCGCGGCCGACGGCCTCGTCAAGGAGAGCTTTGGGCTGGGGAGGGGCCTTTGGCCGCCGGGTAGTCTATGATGAAGGCTGCTGAACGATGCCTGCATCTGATCCGAACACGCGCGCGCACCTGGAATGGCTGGGGTTCATCCAGCCGCACGGTCTGGTGGTGTCGCCGCCGGCGCTGCTCAAGGCGGGCGCGTTCGTCAACCGGCAGGATACCCACCGGCAAGCGCTGCTCGCCGGCTGCGCCGAGGAACGCGAGCTCGCTCCCGACCGGCCGCCCACCGCGTGCATCCGCGACTTCCGCGAGTTCGCCGGTACGGTGCTCGGCTGGGGATTCTCGCCCCGGGGCTACGCCGGCTTCACTGAAGAAACTCCGATCCCTGAAGAACTCACGCTGCCGCTGCCCGATTACGGCGAGACCCTGCGCCCCGACTTCGCGGTGCGCGAACGCGACCCGGCGAACGGCGACTCGCCGTGGCAACTGCTGGTGCAGGTGCTGGCCGCCGGCCAGGAGTTCGACCGTCCGGCGCCCGGCCCCGGCGGGCTGGACGCATCCGCCCAGGGGCGCGCGGAACGCCTGCTGCGCGCCACCGGGGTGCGCGCCGGCGTGCTGGTCAACGGAGTTGCGCTGCGCCTGATCTCCGCCCCGCACGGCGAGAGTTCCGGCTGGATGGATTTCCGCTTCGCCGACCTGCTCACCACCGCCGGACGCCCGCTCTGCTCCGCCCTGCACCTGCTTCTGTCCGAACAGCGCCTGCTGGCGTTGCCGCGCCATGAACGCCTCACCGCCGTGCTGGCCGACAGCCGCCTCTACCAGAACGAGGTCTCCGAGCGCTTGGCCGAGCAGGTGCTGCATGCGTTGTACGAACTGGTACGCGGCTTCCAGAACGCCCATGCCGCCACCGACGGCGCGCTGCTGAGCGAGCCGCTGGCCGCCGGCGGGGACCGCAACGCCATCTACCGCGGGCTGCTGACCGTGATCCTGCGGCTGGTGTTCCTGCTGTACGCGGAGGAGCGCGGCCTGCTGCCGAAGGACGAGACCTTTGCGCGCCACTACTTGCTGGGAGGCCTCTACCGGCGGCTGCGCAAGGACGCTGCGGCCTACCCGGACACGATGGATCAGCGCTATGGCGCCTGGGCGCAGTTGGTGGTGCTGTTTCGCCTGCTCCACGACGGGGTTGCGGCGGACCGCACCGGCGGCGCGGTGAGTCTGCCGGAGCGCCGCGGTGCGCTGTTCGATCCGGACCGCTACCGGTTCCTGGAAGGCCGTAGCGGCGGCGGGTCGCGGCAGCGGCATGCGCGGCTGGAGCCGCCGCGGGTGTCGGACGGGGTGGTCTACCGGGTGCTGGAAAAGCTGCTGGTGCTGGACGGGGAGCGGCTCTCCTACCGGACGCTGGACGTGGAGCAGATCGGCTCGGTGTACGAGACGATCATGGGGTTTCGGCTGGAGACCGCGACCGGGCGCTCGCTGGCGGTCAAGCCGGGCAAGAAGCTGGGCGCGCCCACCACCATCGACCTCGACGCGCTGCTGGCGCAGCCTTCGGGGCGCCGCGGGCGCTGGCTGCAGGAGCGCGCCGACCGCCCCGTCAGCGCCGCGGTCGCCAAGGGGCTGCGCGCCGCGCGGACGGTGAACGACCTGCACGCGGCGCTGGACCGGGTGCTGGACCACGCTGCGACGCCGGACCTGGTGCCGCGCGGCGGGCTGGTGCTGCAGCCCAACGAGGAGCGGCGCCGTTCCGGCTCGCACTACACGCCGCGCGAGCTGACCGAGCCGATCGTGCGCCACACCCTGGCGCCGCTGCTGGAGCGGCTACGCGCCGCGGACGGCGGCGCGCCGCGCCCGGAGCAGGTGCTCGAACTCAAGATCTGCGATCCGGCGATGGGCTCGGGGGCGTTTCTGGTGGAGACCTGCCGCCAGCTTGCCGACGCGCTGATCGAGGCGTGGGCCGCGCACGGCGCCGCGCCCGACGTTCCGCCGGACGAGGACGAGGTGACCTTCGCGCGCCGGCTGGTGGCGCAGAAGTGTCTGTACGGCATCGACCGCAACCCGATGGCGGTGGACTTGGCCAAGGTGTCGCTGTGGCTGAGCACGCTGGCGCGCGACCATCCGTTCACCTTCGTGGACCACGCCTTCCGCCGCGGCGATTCGCTCCTCGGGCTGACGCGGCGGCAGCTCGAAGCGCTGCACTGGCAGGGCGGGCAGCCGATCCTGGCCGGCTTCGGGGTGCGCGAGGCGATGGAACAGGCCGCGGCGTTGCGGCGCCGGATTCGGGAAGCGGACGACACCGTGACCGACCGGCAGTTGCAGCGTCTGTGGCGCCGCGCGCAGGACGCGCTGGCCGAGGTGCGGCGGTTCGGCGATCTGACGCTGGCGGCGTTCTTCGAGGGCTCGAAGCCGAAGGAGCGCGCGGCGCGTCTGGAGGCATATCAGGAAGCGATCCTGACGCGGCAGGCGCGGCGCTACGCCGCGGAGTTGAAGGCGCGCCGTAACGCCGAGGTGCCGTTTGCGCCGTTTCACTGGGAGATCGAGTTTCCGGAGGTGTTCGAGCGGGAGAACCCCGGCTTCGACGGCTTCGTCGGCAACCCGCCGTTCGCGGGCAAGAACAACGTTGCCGCCGGCAACGTCGCCGGCTATCCGAGCTGGCTGAAGGAACTACACGCGCGGAGCCACGGCAACGCCGACCTGGTGGCGCACTTCTACCGGCGCGCGTTCGACCTGCTGCGCGGCGGCGGCGCGTTCGGTCTGATCGCCACCAACACGATCGCCCAGGGTGACACCCGTTCCAGCGGCCTGCGCTGGATCTGCGAACGGGGCGGGGAAATCTACCGCGCCGTCAAGCGCGTCAAATGGCCGGGCGATGCGGCGGTGGTGGTCAGTGTGGTGCACGTGGAGAAGGGGCAAGTTTGTCGGCAGAAGATGCTCGACGGCGTCCCGGTGGACCGCATCACCGCGTTCCTGTTCCATCGCGGCGGTCACGCCGACCCGGTGCGGCTTGCGGCGAACGCCGGCAAGAGCTTTGTCGGGAGCTACATACTCGGCATGGGATTCACCTTCGACGACACCGACCGGAAGGGAGTCGCGTCATCGCTCGCCGAGATGCGGCGGCTGGTCGCTCAGGAACCGCGCAATCGGGAAGTGATCTTCCCCTACATCGGCGGCGAGGAGTTGAACACCGGCCCCACTCACGCGCCTCATCGCTACGTCATCAACTTTCACGACTGGCCCCTGCACCGGGCGAAGATCGGAGAATCGTGGGCCGCGGCTGACGCGGAGCGAAGGCGAGCGTTACGGCGCCGTCCGCTCGTGCCGCACGACTACCCCGGCCCGGTTGCGGCCGATTGGCCGGACCTGCTGAGAATCGTCGAGTCGAAGGCCAAGCCAGAGCGCGACGTTCAGAACCGTAAAGCACTTCGAGAGCGTTGGTGGCATTACGCCGAAAAGCGACCGGGCCTCTACGCCGCCATCGCTGGCCTGGACCGAGTGCTGGTAGTCTCCCGTGTCGGCCAACACGCGGCATTTACCTTCCTCCCAAGAGACATGGTGTACGCGGAATCCATGATCGTCTTTCCGTTGACTTCGTACGCCGCACTCTGCGCATTACAATCCCGCCCTCACGAAGTTTGGGTCCGTTTCTTCGGATCGTCGCTGGAAGAACGGCTCCGCTACACCCCTTCCGACTGCTTCGAGACCTTCCCGTTCCCGGAAGGCTGGGAAACTCATCCCGACCTCGAAGCCGCCGGCAAGGCGTATTACGAGTACCGCGCCGCGCTCATGGTGGACAACGGCGAAGGCATGACCGGCACCTACAACCGCTTCCACGACCTCTACGAGACCGACCCGCGCATCGCCGAGCTCCGCGAGATGCACACCGCCATGGACCGCGCCGTGCTCGACGCCTACGGCTGGACCGACATTCCCACCGCCTGCGGCCTCCTCCTCGACTACGCGATCGACGAAGCCTCCTGGGGCCGCAAGAAGAAGCCGTACCGCTGGCGTTGGCCCGACGAAGTCCGCGACGAAGTGCTCGCCCGCCTCCTCGCCCTCAACGCCGACCGCGCCGCCGCCGAAGCCCGCGCCGGCACCGCCGCCGGCCCCTCGCCCGCTGCCGAAGGCGGAAGTGGACCGGATCATGCTATCGTCTGAGCGCTTGGAGGGATTAGGCGCCATGACCAGCTCTACGCTCGCTCCCGCTGCTATCGAGTACCCCACCGAGGACGGTGTCCCTATGGCCGAAACCGATGCCCAGGGCATCCCGCTCATGTACGCGGTCACCGGACTGCGCGATTTCTTCCTCTGCCGTCCCGACGTCTATGTTTCCGGCAACCTGCTGATCTACTACCAGGAGGGCAACTTCGATGCCTCGGTAGCGCCCGACGTGTTCGTGGTGTTCGGGGTGCCGAACCACATCCGGCCGACGTACAAGGTGTGGGAGGAGGGCAAGAGCCCGGACTTCGTAATGGAGATCACCTCGCGCCACACGCGGCGCAAGGATCAGGGGGCGAAGCGGGAGTTGTACGAGTCGCTGGGGGTGCAGGAGTACTGGCAGTACGATCCGACGGGAGACTACCTGGAGCCGCGGTTGCGCGGCATGCGTCTGATGGGCGGAGAGTACGAGGAGCTGACGGAGACCCGGCTGGGGGACGGAACGCTGGTGATGTACAGCGCGGTGCTGGGGCTGGAAGTACGGATCGAGGAAGGGGAGCTGCGCTTTCACGACCCTGAGACGGGAGAGAGCATATCGACGTTCACCGAGCAACGACAGGGGCGGCAGCAGGCCGAACGGGAGTGGCAGCAGGAGCGGTTGGCGCGACAGCAGGCCGAACGGGAGCGGCAGCAGGAGCGGAAGGCACGGCGGCAGGCGGAGCGGGAGCGGCAGCAGGCGGAACAGGCACGGCAGCAGGCGGAAGCCGCGCGTCATGCGGCGGAAGCGCAGGTGGCAGAGCTGCGGGCACTGCTGGCGCGGCAGCACGATCCCGGCGCTGACTCCGGTCCGGGGCGGTAAAACGCACTCTGCGGCCACCGACGGCGAAGCCGCCGGCAGTCTCGCTTCTTGCTTGACCGGCCGCCGGGGCGGACCTAATCTGCCTTGGAGATGCGAATAAGCAACCGCAAGATCGTCTTTGCCGCGCCGCAGACGGTGGAGGTTCAGCAAGAAGAGGTCAGTACCGATGATCTTGGACCTGACGAGCTGCTCGTCGAGTCCCTCTACTCGGTGGTGAGCGCGGGTACCGAGCTCGCCTGCCTGTCGGGTCGGGAAGCCTGGTTCTCGTTGCCGCGGGTGCCGGGCTACGCCGCGGTCGGACGCGTCGCGGCGGCGGGCAGCTCGGTGACCGAAGCGCGCGAGGGCGACGTGGTTCTGCACTACGGCGGTCACCAGTCCTGCAATCGAAGAAAGCGGGGCGACTTCCTGCTGCCGGTGCCGCCGGGAATCGACGGGAAGGTGGCCGCGATGACCCGGCTTGCCACGGTCGCCTTCACCAGCATACGGGTTTCCGGCATCGAAGCGGGCGACTTCGTGGTGGTGGCCGGTCTCGGCCCGGTGGGCAATCTGGCCGCCCAGCTCGCCCAGATCCAGGGCGGCCGCGTGATCGGGGTGGACGTGAGCGCCGGGCGCATCGACCTTGCCAGGAAGTGCGGCATCGAGCAGACCATAGACGCCTCGCAGGAGGACGCGGCGGAACGGATCGCGGAGCTGACCGGCGGCGCCGGCGCCGCCTCGGTGATCGACGCCACCGGGAACCCGCGGGCGATCGTCGCCGAGCTGGATTGGGTGGCCAAGCAGGGGGAGCTGATTCTCCTGGGCACGCCGCGCGGCGAGGTCCGGGGCGACCTGACGGAGTTGCTGAGCAGGGTGCATCTCTGGCCGCACGGCTGCGTCACGCTCAAGGGAGCGCACGAGTGGCGCTATCCCGTCATGCACGACCCCAACGCGAAGCACTCCCTGGAGCGCAACTCCCGCGTCGCGTGGTGGCTGCAACAGACCGGCAGGCTGCGGATGCACCAGTTGATCACCCACGTCGTGAGCCCCGACGACGCACCTGCGGTCTACGACGGCCTGCGGACGCGCAAGGACGAGTACCTGGGCGTGGTCTTCGATTGGTCGGCCGGCGCAAAGGAGCGCAATTAGGTCACAGACAACCAGTTAAACACGCATCTTATCCGGCTGTTCGGCGCGATGATGATGACGGCCTCCGTGCTCGTGGTGTTCGTCGCGCTGCAGCGCTACTTCACGCAGGGCATCGTGCTCTCCGGCCTCAAGGGATAGTCCGGGACGCAGCGCCGGTCATCCCTCGTATTCGCCGCGCTCGCGGGCGAAGCGCTTGAGCTTGGCGAAGAAATCCTCGTGGATGAACCGCGCGTCGATGTCTTCGTAGACGCGAATCGGCCGATGCTCTCCGGTGTGCCGGTAATGCATGGTGGGCTCGAACTCCGGCGCCGGGCGCCAGCTCCATGCGCCGCAGTCCGGGTACATCAGCACGCCGACGCACGGGGAGTCGCCCAGCGAGCGGTACGGCATGGCGGTTGGCCGCGTGTTGCTGTTGTGCTCCACCAGTTGTTCGACCAGGTAGCGGCCGATCTTGCCGCACGGATATACCTTGTCGGCCAGCTCGGCGTAGCTTACCGGCATCCTCCGGTACACGGGCTGCGGGATCTGCCACACCTCGAGCCGGGACCGCATGATGACGTTGGCGGCGTTCACGTCGTTGGACAGGTTGTACTCGCGGCCGCCTTGCGGCCACTTCCCGCCGCCAATCCAGATCACGGTTACGTTGCGCGCTTCGATCGCCGGCTCCAGCAGCAGCGCGGACGCCATGTCGGTGAGCGGGCCGTAGAAGGCGACGTGCAAGGGCCGCGGATCGTCCCTCAGAGCCTGTTCGATGATCAGGCGCGCGCCCGGCGACTCGACCGGGGTGCGCTCGTCGGGCAGGGCACGTTCGCCGCCGTCGGCAACGTGGACCCGGCCGCGGAGGTCCATGAGATCGAGCAGCAGCATGGTCTCGTCGTGGCTGTCGCGCAGACTGTGGGCTGACTTTCCGGTCCCGAAGTGGGCGGGAATTACGCCGTGCAGCTCGAACGCGGGCGTAAGTATCGCGTGCACGATGGCGAACTGATCATCCGCTTCGTTCTTTGCGTCGGTGTTCACGATAACCCGAATCTTCTTGTCGGCCGGGAACTCGTACTGCATTGATCTTCTCCTGTTCAGGCGCGGTATCGACGGGATCCACTCACTCTCTCGGCGGAATCCCCTTGCTCGCGGACTTCGTCAGTGGCTCGCGCGTTGCCGCGCCGGCGTTGGCAACGACGACCTCGATCCCGCGGCGCTCGAACTCGGCGCGGTCGTCCGCGCCGATGCCGTCGTCGGTGATGAAGGTGTGAATCAGGTCCAGCCCGCCGAGCGCCGCAAGGGCGGACGTGCCGAGCTTCGTGGAATCGGCCACCAGATACACCTGATCTGCTGAAGCGATCATCGCGCGCTTCACCTGGATGTCGTTGAACCCCGGGTACGTAAGACCGGCGGCGAAGGAGATCCCCCCGGCGGCGAGGAAGAGCTTGTCCACGTGAACCTTGTCGAAGAACGCGGCGGCCCGCTCGCCGGTCAGAGACAGCGTCGGACCCTTGAACTCACCGCCCGTGACCATGACCTCGAAACCGAAGTGCCCTCCCAGGAGCAGCGCGATGTTCAAGGCATTGGTGACGATCGTGAGGTTGCGCTTGCCCTCCAGGTTCTTGGCTACTTCGGTAACCGTAGAACCTGCGTCCAGGATGATGGTGTCACCGTCACCCACGAACTCCGCGACCTTGCGGCCAATCGCGCTCTTGCGCTGCATGTTCTCGGTGTGTTGCAGGCTGAGACTCCGCACCTGGTCGGGGATGCTCTTGAGGAACGCGCCGCCGTACTCGCGTATGATCAGGCCATCCTCCTGCAGACGCTCCAGGTCCTGGCGGATCGTTGGTTCCGAGACGGAGAACACCCGGCTGAGTTCGCTGACCCGCGCGCTGCCCTCCTCCTGCAGCAGCTCGAGGATTCTCACCCGCCGCTGCTGGCCAAGAAGATTCGATGGCCCTTTGCTCGAATTCGCTTTGGTTGCCATGTGGATGAGTATGCCGTGACCTCCAGTCTTGAGAATGCCCGGATTACGCGTGAAGCGCAACCGGGGAGGCAAGCGGGACGCCGATTTCGACGCCGAGATCAGACGGCTGAAGTTCATATCCAATAATGATTTGCTGGCAAACGATCGCGCCCGGCCGATAGCCTGCGACTCGCTCGTCTCGGCCAGCTGCGCGGGTATACTATAGGCGAACGAAGAATAACGTGCAACAATGAGTTGACCATCACCAGAGGATCACTTACGATGATCTGCGGATTTCAGACGGAGCGTGCAGATGACGAATCGAGAGTTGGCTCTGAAGTCGGTCCGCTACCGCCAGACGGTGCTGCGGATCATCAAGGAGGCCGGGGCAGGCCACACCGGGGGCAGCCTGTCGTGTATCGACATTCTCAACGTCTTGTACAACGAGGTGTTGAACGTCTCCCCCGCTACCGTTTCGGCCCCCGCCCGGGATCGGTACGTCCACAGCAAGGGTCACTCCGTCGAGGCGCTCTACACCGTCCTCGCCGACCGGGGGTTCTTCCCCGATTCGCAGTTGCGCACGTTGAGCCGCTACCGGTCGCACTTCGTCGGGCACCCGACCCGGAAGGTCAACGGCATCGAGCACAACACCGGCGCCCTCGGGCACGGCCTGTCGGTGGCGGTGGGGATGGCGCTGGCCGGCGCGAGGAGCGGGCTTCGATTCCGGGTGTTCGCGCTGCTGGGCGACGGTGAGCTTACCGAGGGTTCGGTCTGGGAGGCGGCGATGGCGGCGGCTCATTATCGGCTGGACAACCTGGTCGTCATCGTCGATCGCAACGGACTGCAGATCACCGGGCGCACGGAGGAGGTGATGGGTCTGGAGCCGTTGGCGCAGCGGTTCTCCGCGTTCGGCCTGGAGGTGCGCGCCTGCGACGGCAATGACATCGCGGAGCTGCGTACCGCGTTCGAGGAGATTCCCTTTGCTTCGGGACGGCCTGGCTTGCTGCTCGCCCGCACGGTCAAGGGCAAGGGGGTGAGCTTCATGGAGGACCGGGCCCGGTGGCACCACCACGTGCCGAGTGACGAGGAGCTCCGGTTGGCGTTGCGAGAGCTGCGGAGTGCCGCGGCTGAGTTGCAGGCAGGGCACCCTCTGAGCAGATAAACGAAAGGAAACGGTTGACATCGACAGTAGTCGAGTCTATAGTGTTCGGAGACTATCGGTAAGGAGATGCGTATGGTCAAACCAAGCATGGTACTCGTTCTGGCGCTCCTGGTTGGGGCGCTGGCGTTTGCGTCCGGCGCAGAGGAGTCGAGCGCAGGCGCTTCCGGCGCGGAGGAGTTGACGTACTGGTTCTCTGCCTCGGAGCCGGAGATCGCGTATATGCGCGCAGCCGTGGACGAGTACAACGCGCAGTCCGGCGGCCCGCACATCGAGTTCGTCGAACGCCCGGACAGCAACGAGGCGATGGCGACCGCCATTGCCGGCGGTCAGGGTCCGGACATTCTTCACTACAACCACAACACGGTGTGGTTCTTCGGTCTGGATTCCATCTACGACATACAGGAGTTCGTCCTGGACGACGAGATCGGGCTATCCTCAGAGTCGTTCATGCCGGCCCCGCGCATGTCGGTCAACTACGGCGGCAAGGTGATCGCGCTGCCGATCTCCTTCGGTCTCGGAGCGGTCATGTACAACGCCCGACTGATCGAAGAGGCGGGCCTCGATGCCAGCGATCCGCCGCAGACCTGGGCGGAATTCGAACAGTGGGCGGAGGCCTTGACGATTCGCGAAGGTGAGGAGACCGTGCAGTGGGCCGTCACCGCGGACTCGGTGGACTGGCTCCTGCAGGAGGTGATGTTCGCCAACGGCGGCGACTGGAACAACGACGACATGTCCGAGTACGCGCCATACAAGGAAGAGCTGATCGGCGGAGTCGCGTGGATCGACCGACTGGTCAACGAGTTGCAGGTCATGCCGATCCCCCGCGGGGTTACCTGGACCGGAACGTCACAGATGCTTGCCGGCGAACAGGGCTTCGAAAACGAGACGATCGCGATGAAGATCGGTTCGAGCGGGTTTGCTGATGAGATGGCAAGGAATCCTGATCTCCGCATCGGGCTGTTCCCGATCCCGCGCGGCCCGATGGCCGGCGACACGGTACGGATCAGCACCGGCTACAACGGCCTCCACGTGATGTTCAACTCAGCCGACCCGCGCGAGAGCTATCTGTTCATGAAGTGGATGGTGGAGAACAAGGCCGCGGACTACGCTTCCATCAACACGAGCTTTCCCGCATACGCCGGAAACCTGGATCGGTATCGGAACGATCCTACCTATGCGGCGATGGTGGATCACCTGCTGAAGAGCCCGGTGCGGCGGTTCCACGTCTTTCCCGCCCGGCTTGACGTACGCTCGCAAGAACCGGCCGTGGTGGAGAACGTGCTTCTGGGCCGCTTGACACCGCGCGAGTCGGTCGAGCAGTTCAAGGAGCATGCCAGGCGGGTGTTCAGCGAGAACCGCCGTGAGCTCGACGAGTTCATCGCGATTCAGGAGCCAGTCTGGTAGACCCGCGTCTCGCGCAGGAGTGGGATGACGGAAACCGGCGCCTGTCCCGTAAGCAGAGACGAGGGCAGGCGCCTTCTCGACCGCAGGTGCGGAGGCTGAGTTGCAGGCGGCAGGTTTGAGCAGCCAAGTCGATGGCTGGCGGCACCTTCCCGCTCTGCCGGCCGGCCGGCCGAACCAGGAGGTCTTTGCCGAGACGTTGCTGGAGGCGGCGCGGCGCGACCCGACCATCCTGGTAGTCACCAGCGATTCGCGAGGCTCGGCCCGGCTCGTGGAGTTCGCCAACGAGCTCCCCGACCGCATCGTGGAGGTCGGCATCGCGGAGCAGAACGTGGTCGGTATCGGGGCCGGTCTGGCCGCCGCGGGCCACAAGGTCTTCGCCGTCTCGCCGGCATGCTTTCTCACCACCCGGGCGCTGGAGCAGATCAAGAACGACGTCGCCTATTCCGGTCACAAGGTAGTCCTGGTGGGGATCAGCGCCGGGGTGAGCTACGGCGCCTTGGGCTCGACCCACCACTCCCTCAACGATCTGGCATCGCTCAGGGCACTGCACAACCTTGACATCGTCGTGCCGGCTGACAACCGTCAGACGCGCCAGGCGGTGTTGGCGGCGCTCGACCACCCGCGCCCCCTCTACTTGCGATTTGGCAAGCGTCCGGTCCCGGATCTGCCCGCCGGCGCCGGCGAGTTCTCCATCGGACGCGGAGAATGCCTTGCCGGGGGTGCGGATGCCGCGCTGGTGGCCACCGGGGAGACGGTGTGGCGAGCCATGGCGGCGCGCTCGGCCCTCGCCGAGGAGGGGATCTCCTGCCGAGTTCTGAGTATGCACTCCATTCGCCCGTTCGACGGCGCCGCGCTTCTGGAAGCGGCGCGGTCGGTACGCGCAATAGTATGCATCGAGGAGCACTCGGTGCACGGCGGGCTTGGCGAGCAATGCGCGGCGTTGCTCATGCAGGAAGGGGCTCAGGTCCCCTATCGGATCATCGGCATTCCGGACGAGTACACGGTGACCGGCAGTCAAGAGGAGATTCTGTCGCACTACGGTATCTCGGCGACGGGCATCGCCGGCGAGATTCGCCGGCTGTTAGGTTAGGTTAGGAGGAACGACATGGCAGAGTTGAGATTCGGTGCGGGGCTGTGGATGTTCGGTCAGTTCGTAGACCGCTACGCGACCGACGCCTACGGCCCGCCAATGACGACCCTGGACGCCATCGCGCGGGCCGGGGAGGTGGAAGGCCTCGAGGTGCTGGACATCAACTACCCGTTTGGCGACGGGATCAGCGTCGCCGAGGTAACGGAGGCGCTGGCCCGCCACCGCCTGAGCGCGATGGCCGTGACGCCCCACATCTACATGCGCGAGTTTACGCGCGGGGCCTTTACCAACCCCGATCCGGCGTTGCGAAGGAAAGCGCTGGACCGGTGCCGGGAGGGCATCGAGGTAGCGCACCGGCTCGGGGCGAAGTACGTGAAGTTCTGGCCGGGGCAGGACGGCTACGACTATCCGCTGCAGGTCGACTACGAGTGGCTGTGGGAGCAGTCGGTCGGGGCGGTCAGGGAGCTGGCCAACTCCGCGCCTGACATGAGGTTTGCGATCGAGTACAAGTTGAAGGAACCGCGCGCCCACATGTTATTTTGCAATGCGGCGACCACCATCCTGGCGATCCAGGACATGGGGGTGGAAAACGTCGGTATCGTGCTCGACGTGGGGCATTCCTTGTTTGCCAAGGAGACGCCGGCGGAAGCGTTGCGCCTGGCTCACCGCTTCGACAGTCTGACGAGCGTCGAGGTCAACGACAACTGGCGCGAGTGGGACGACGATCTGGCGGCGGGGTCGATCCACCTGATCGAGACGTTGGAGGTGATGCTGGCGCTGCGTGAGATCGGCTGGAGCGAGCCGTTGCTGCTGGATCAGTTTCCGTTCCGCGAGGATCCGGTGGCAGCGGCGCGCGAGAGCATTCGCACCATCCGGCAACTGGACGCGCTGGTCGACCGGGTCGACCGCGAAGCGCTCGCCGACGCCCGGAGCCGGCAAGATGCGCTGGCGGCTCAGCGCCTGGTCCTGGACCTGCTGCTCTCCTGAGCCCCATGCACGTCCTGGCCGTGGATCAGAGCACCGCGTCCACGAAAGGCGTGATCTTCGATCAACGGGGCGCGGTCGTGGCGCGGGCGGCGCGGCCTCACCGCCAGCATCATCCCCGTACCGGCTGGGCCGAGCATGACGCGGAGGAGATCTACCGGAACCTCCTCGCGGTGATCGGAGAACTGGTCCGGGGCGCGGTGGACGCCGGGTCGCTCGCCAGCCTGGCCATCACCAATCAGCGCGAAACCGCGGTGGTCTGGGACCGGTGCTCCGGCCGTCCCGTGCACCCGGCGATAGTGTGGCAATGCATGCGGGGCGCCGAGGCCTGCCGCGAACTGCGCGCTCGGGGGCTCGAAGACCTGTTCCGGCAGCGCACCGGGCTGATTCTGGATCCATTCTTTTCGGCGAGCAAGATAGGGTGGGTATTGGAGCACGTGCCCGGCGCCCGCCGGAAGGCCGAATCAGGCCGGCTGCTGGCCGGCACCATCGACAGTTGGCTGGTGTGGAAGCTCACCGGAGGCAGTGTTCACGTCACCGACTTCTCCAATGCGAGCCGTACGCTGCTGCTGGATTTACGGCAACGGCGGTGGGACCCCGAGCTGTGCGCCCACTTCGGCATTCCCCTCGAGATGCTGCCCGAGCTGGTTTCCTCGAGCGGGCTCCACGGCGAGACGACCGCGGACGGCGCATTGCGGGCGCCGGTACCGATCGCCGGTATCGCCGGCGACTCGCACGCCGCGCTCTTTGGCCAGCGCTGCTTCTCGCCCGGCGAGGTGAAGGTGACCGTGGGCACCGGCTCCTCGATCATGATGAACGTGGGCCCGCAGGTCCGTGATTCCGGCCGCGGGCTGGTCAGCTCGATCGGGTGGGGACTCGAGGAGCGGGTCGACTACGTGCTGGAGGGAAACGTGCACTCGGCCGGCGACACCATCCAATGGCTGATCGAGGGACTCGAGCTGTTCGACGACGTCGAGACGATCGAGCGGCTGGCCGGCTCGGCCGCCGGCAGCGGCGGGGTGTGCCTCGTTCCTGCGTTCAGCGGCTTGGGAGCGCCCTACTGGGACAACGGCGCAACGGCAGTGCTGGCCGGGATGAGCCGCGATACCACCCGCGCCCACGTTGCCCGGGCGGCCGAAGAGAGCATCGCCTACCAGGTGCGCGACGTGCTGGAGGCGGCATGCGCGGTAGTGGGCGCCTCGCTGGCCGACCTGCAGCCGCGTTTCGACGGCGGCGCCAGCGAGAGCGATTTCCTGATGCAGACCATGGCGGATCTGATCGGCGCTCCGCTGCTGGCGGCGCCGCACCAGGACATGTCGGCTCTCGGTGTCGCTTTCATGGCCGGCCTGGCGACCGGGGTGTGGCAGGATACCGGCCAGATCGACGCGCTGCCCCTCGCCCCGCGCCGCTTCGAGCCCGCCCTGGCGGCCGGCGAGCGGGAAGCGCGCTACGCGCACTGGCTGGAAACCGTGCAGCGCGCCCGGCTGCGTCCGGAATGATAAGGAGATTGGATCATGCGGAGCGGAGTCAGTCACACGGCGCCGGCAACGAAGCAACGACGTTCCGGGCTCACCGCGAAGCGCCAGGAAATGCTCTTTGGACTCCTCTTCGCGGCGCCCGTAGTATTGCACCTCGTCATCTTCAAGTACTACCCGGTTCTCTATTCCATCGGCCTCAGTCTCTACCGGGGAACACTGTTGAATCCGCTTCAGACCTTCTTCGGGCTGGGGAACTACCTCTTCGTGCTCCGCAACGAATACGCCATTCGCGGATTCGTGAATACGTTCCTCTATGCGTTCATGTACGTTCCCGGCACGGTCGTGCTCGGAATCATATTGGGCTTGCTGGTCTCCAAGGAACGCGCCGGCAAGACCATCTTCCGGGTCGCCTACTATACCCCGGTGGTCGTCTCCATCGTCGCCGCAGTGCAGGTCTGGTCGTGGGTCCTCAGTCCGAACAACTACGGCTTGGCGAACACTGCCCTGAAATTCCTCGGGCTCCCGGCCCTCCAGTGGTTCTATCATCCGAGCACCGCGCTTGCCTCCGTGGCGATCCTGGGATTCTGGAACGTCGGGCTCAACATGCTCATATTCCTTGCGGCCATCAAGAACATCCCTTCCCAGCTCTACGAGTCCGCCACCGTGGACGGCGCCGGTCCCTGGAGGATGTTCTGGCGGATCACGATTCCGTTGCTGATGCCTACCATCTACTTCGTGACGATCACCGCCACGATCCTCTCGCTGCGCCTCTTTGAGCCGGTCCTGCTCCTGACCGGCGGCGGTCCGCTGAACTCCACGACGACCGTGTCATTTCAGATCTACGAGCAGGCATTTCAATTTGCCCGCTGGGGGCGGGCGTCGGCGCAGGCCGCGATCTTCTTCTTCATCGTACTCTTCATCACGGTGATTCAGTTCAAAGTGCTGCCCGAGTCGTACGAGAAGTAGGTCAGGAGAAGGCCATGCATCAGACTGACGTCTACCTGGTCAAGAAGCGTCTCAACTACTTGCTGTGGCTTCTCATTTGCGTTTCGTTCCTGCTCTTCTTCGTCGGTCCGTTCGTGTGGATGATAACGACCTCGTTCAAGGCCCCGGCCGACATCGTCCGCTTCCCTCCGCGATTCTTGCCTGAACGCTGGGTAGCTGACAACTACGCGACCATGTGGAACGAGCTGAATTGGTTGCCCATGTTCGCAAACAGCTTCTGGATTACCGGAGTCAGCGTCTTCCTGCTGGTAATGGTGAGCGCGCTGGGCGGATTCGCCTTTGCGAAGCTGCACTGGCCGATGAGGACGTTCTGCTTCCTCTTGATCGTTGCCGGACTGATCGTTCCGACCGAGGTGGACATAATACCGCGCTTCCTCATGATGACGAGTTGGGGACTTACCGGTACCTACATTCCGGTGATTCTGCTGATCATCGGCCAGGGCTTCCAGACGTTCATGATTCGACAGTTCATCGGTACGATTCCCGACGATTACTTCGATGCGGCCAAGGTCGATGGGATGGGCTATATCTGGATGTTCCTCAAGATCGTGCTTCCGCTTGCCAAGGCCGGAGTCATTACGATGGCCATCTACTCAACCTTCATGGTCTGGAACCAGTACGTCTACCCGCTGATCTACCTCACCAAGCCGCATCAGTTCACGCTGCAGCTGGGGCTTGGTTTGCTGCAGCAGCGCCTCGTTGGTCAGTTTGGTCCGCTCATGGCGGCGGCCACCATGGTCAGCCTCCCGACGCTCATCATCTATCTGATGTTCCAGCGGCGCCTTACGAGCGGGATCGCAATGACCGGCGTGAAGGGGTAGGGGCGGCGGGGGCGGCCATGCGCCCCCGCCGCAGCACTCCGCGCCGCAGCGCCTTCTACTTGTAGTTCTCGTAGGCGGCGTTCATGATCTCCAGGTAGCGGGGCAGGCCGATCTTGTCGAGCTCGGCCAGGTAGCCGTTCCAGTCGTTGTCGTCGTTGATGTCCAGGCGGCCGGTCACGAACTTGGCCGCCGACTCGTAGACGAACGAGTTCACCACCGGGCGGATCTCGGAGACGACCTTGGCGTTGTCGACGTCGAGCGCCATGCGCGGCACCCACACGTCGGGGATGTGATCGTAATAGACGTGCGACGAATCGATCAGGAAGCCCTCGTAGTTGAACTCCTCGGGATCGCCGCTGGAGCCGCCGAACAGGTCGGCCGGCATGAAGAACGGAGACGAGTGGATCCACGCCTGGGTCTGCTGCGGCTCCAGGAATACCGCGTCAGCGCCGAGGTTGGTGTGCACCGCCGGCTTGCCGTTGATGCCGATCTCGCCCGGCTCGGCCCAGCGCCAGTCGACTCCGAACACGCCCCACCAGTTGCGCACCGACGCCTCCCGCGAATACATGAAGTCGATCCACTTGTAGACCGCGGCCGGGTTGTCGGCGTCCTTGGTGATCGCCGCGCTGTCGCCGGTCTTGGGTCCGGGCGGGAAGTAGCCGGCGCTGACGTGGCCATCGGGGCCGCGCAACGGCGGCACCACGCGGAAGTCGCCGGAGCCGCCGGAGTAGCCGCCGCGCCACGCGCCCAGCATGCCGCGGTGACCGACGGTGCCGGCGCCCACCCGCGGCGGTTCGCCCTCCACCAGCGGCGCCAGCGCCGACCGGTCGCGCACGAACATTTCCTCGTCGATCAGCCCTTCGGCGAACAGGCTGTGCACGTAGCGCATTCCCTCGCGCCACTCCGGCTGCACGAACGCGGCCACGACCGCGCCATCCTGGACGTTGAGCATGTTGCCGTCGTCGGTATAGAGGAAGGCGTTCAGCAGGAACGGCCAGGGCCGCGTGTGCCAGCTATTGGCGAAGCCGGACAGCGCCAGCTCGTCGGCGACGCCGTTGCCGTTGGGATCCTGGGTCTTGAACGCGCGCAGCACGGTGCGCAGCTCCTCGGTGGTGGTGGGCACCGCCAGGCCCAGCTTGTCCAGCCACACCTGATTGATCCACATCTTCTGCGCCACGCCGCAGTGGTAGCACTCCTCGTAGGCGGTGAGCACGTACACGTTGCCGTCCGGTCCGGCGCTCTCCTTGAGGAAGTTGGGCGCCGCCTTCAGCACGTCGTTGATGTAGAAGCCGTGCTCGTCGACCAGGTCGTTGAGCGGGATGAACAGCCCCTGCGAGCCGTACAGGTGCTTCTCGTCGTTGCTGATCTGCATGCCCATCATCATGTCGGGCAGCTCGGAGCCGCTGTTCAGCAGCAGCGTGAACTTGGCCTTGGCGTCCTCGGAGCTGTTGACCGCATCCCACTCCCAGTGGATGTTGGTCTGTTCCTCCATCCACTTCGTCATCTCGTTGGCCTCGAAGTCGAGAATCGTGCGGGTATAGGACACGAAGGCGGTCATCGTGACCGGCTCCTCGACGATCGGCACCACGCCGGGCGCCGACAGCTCGCCCATCGACATGGCGGCGCTCTCCTCCTCGCCGCTGGCAAACGCGCCGGCCGCGCCGCCTGCCGCCAGCGCCAGGGCCAGCAGCAGCGGCAGTGAATTACGAACGATACAGGTCATCTTTCGACCTCCTTGTTGGGGTACGGGATGGAGAGGCTCATCCCTTCAGCGATCCAATCAACACGCCCCTCACGAAGTACTTCTGGACGAACGGATAGAGCATCAGCACCGGCACGCTGGCCACCACGATCACCGCGAACTTGATCAACGCGCGGAGCTGCGCCTGGGCCGCGTCCGAACCGGCGGAGATGGCGAAGAGGCTGGCGTCCATCGAGTTCACTATCAGGATGTTGCGCAGCACGATCTGCAGCGGGACGAGCCGCTCATCGTTCAGGTAGAGCAACGCCTCGAAGAAGGAGTTCCACTTGTACACCGCGTAGAACAGCGTGTTCACGGCAATGATCGCCCCGGAGATCGGCAGCACCACGTGCCAGAAGAATTGCAGGTCGCTGCTGCCGTCGATCTGCGCCGCCTCCAGCAGTTCATCCGGCACGTTCACCTGAAAGAAGGTGCGGGTGATGATCACGTTCCAGGCCGCCACCGCGGTGGGTATCAACATCGCCCAGCGGGTATTGATCATGCCCGCGCCGCGCACCACGAGGTAGGTCGGGATGATGCCGCCGTCGAAGATCATGGTGAACACGAACAGCAGCATGTACAGGTTCCTGCCGCGGAAGCGGCGCCGCGACACGGGGTAGGCGGCGAGCAGGGTGAGCGCCACGCTGATGATGGTGCCGAACGAGGTGTAGAACAGGGTGTTGGCATAGCCGCGCCAGATGGTCGGGTAGCTGTAGACCCGTTCATATGCGATGAGCGACGGTTCCACCGGCCACAGCCAGACTCTGCCGGCGGTGACTGCGGCCGGATTGCTGAACGAGGAGCTGACGATGTACACCAGCGGATAGAGCACGCCGAGCGCAACCACCGCCAGCGCGATGACGTTGGCCGCGTCGTAGAGGCGGTCCGCGCGCGCGGACCGGATGCGCCGCTCGGCGCGGCGCGCGCGCCGGCGGCCCGGCGCGGCGCGCGCGCCGGCCGCTTCTGCTGTCGACAGGCCGCTCACCAGAGGCTGGTCCAGCCGAGCCGCCGGGCAATCCAGTTGCCCGCCATGATCAGTACGAAGTTGATCACCGAGTTGAACAGGCCGATCGCGGAGGCGTAGGAGGGGCGCGGGATGCCGGTCAGACCGATCTTGTAGACGTAGGTCTGGATCACCTCGGAGCGTTCGAGGTTGAGGTCGTTCTGCATGAGGTAGACTTTCTCGAAGCCGACGTTCATGAGCTGGCCCAGGGTGAGGATGAACAGGATCACCGCGGTGGGCATGATGCCGGGAACGTCGATGAAGCGCGTGCGCTGCAGCTTGGTGGCGCCGTCGATGATCGCCGCCTCGTGCAGCTCGGGATCGATGCCGGCCAGCGCGGCGAGGTAGATGATGGTGCCGAAGCCGGCGAACTGCCACACGTGCGACCACACGTAGATCGACTGGAATGCCTCCGGGCGGCCCATATAGGAGACCGGCTCCATCCCCAGCGCCAGCATCAGCGGCCCGACGACCCCGACCGAGGTGGACAGGAACTGGATCAGCAGCCCGACCATCACCACGGTGGAGATGAAGTAGGGGGCGTAGATGATCATCTGCACCGCCTTGCGGAACAGGCGGTTGTTGGCGTTGTTGATCGACAGCGCCAGCAGCAGCGGGATCGGAAAGGTCGCCGCCAGGGTGTAGATGCTGAGGAAGAAGGTGTTGCCGACGATGCGCCAGAACAGGTAGGAATCGAAGAACCGCCGGAAGTGGTCCAGTCCCATCCACGGGCTGCCCCAGATGCCCTTGGCGGCGGCGAAGTCGCGGAACGCGATCTGCGCGCCGTACATCGGCAGGTACTTGAACACGATGAACCAGATGACCGGCAGGGCGATGATCAGGTGGAGCTGGTAATCGCGCGCCAGCTCGCGCAGCAGCCGAGGCCGGGAGCGGGAACGGGCGTCGCCGGTGACAATCGATCGGGAGGCCATCGCAGGCGCCGCCTACCTTACCCCCGCCCGGCGCCCGCGTCCAGCCTCGACCGCCTCGACCCGGCGCAGGATCTCTTCCGCAAGTTGCCGGAAGTCGCCGAACGCGCCGCGGGCCGCGGTCGCATGACTGCCGATGGCGCCGTCCGCCGGCGCCAGCGCGAAGATCGGCTTGCGAGCTTCCTGCGCGAGCGGAACCAGGCTGCGGTAGTGCTTCACCGTCGCTATGGAATTGTCGTCGGCGGCCGAATCGCGCACGCCTGAGGCAGGCGGCTTTCCCAGGACGCTGGCCGAATACTCGGCCGGCATCCGCTTCGCCCACCGGTCATACGCCTGCACCGGGCGGGTCAGCCGTACTCCGTGCTGCCGAATGAGATAGCCGATGGGGTGCATGTCTCCCGCGGGCAGCCTGAACGCAGGGGCGGTCCAGTTGTCCCGCCTCTTCTTCCAATCCGCGCGCCACTGCCGCAGGGTTGGGCCGAGGTTTCGCAGCCCCTGTCGAGAGAACAGATCGGCGGCAAGTGGCACGACCACGAAGTCGGTGGCGATCAGCGCGGAGCGATTCACGGCCCCCAGACTAGGGCCTACGTCGACCAGTACGATCTGCGCTTGACATTCTCTCGCCCCCGCCTGAATCACCTGCCAAAACGAGGTGATCACCCGAAACGGGCGGTACAGGTTCTTGCTGCCCAGGCAGTTGGGCCACTCGGTGGAGAGTATTTCTTCGAATCCTGACAGTGCAAGATCGCCGGGAAGGACATGAATGCCATGCGCCGCCCGGCGCAGTACCGGCTCCCGTATGTCACCCACTTCGGTAAGTGGCGCGACACACTGATATATCGTCCTCGCTCGATCCTGGTCTTGCTCATCCCACAGTTCTTCGAGAGAACTATCGTCAAAGAATGTCGCCGTAAGATTAGCTTGGGGGTCAAGGTCTACGACGAGTAGTCTGTGTCCCAATTCGGACAACATCCAGGAGACGTGATAGACCAGCGAAGTCTTGCCAACTCCTCCTTTGTTGTTGAAGAAGGTCACCACCGGCGTGGTCATGTCCGCGCTTTGACCGTGCAATGGATCCAGTTCTCTTCGACGCCAAACTCCGGCTCGGGTTGGCCATTTTCCCGCAGGTGCCGTCTTGCGCTCGGTATGCCGGCCCCGTAGCGCTGCACCAGACCCAACACGCGCATCGATTCGGCCAGGCTCGGGTTCCGGTAATCGACCAGGCCCGGGCGTCCGAAGTTGGCGCGGGACACGGCGCCGTGGGGTCCGCCGGGGCTGTTGATCTCGATCCGGTCATCGAACCAGTAGACGTGGACCGGACTATTGGTCCCTTCGTACGTTCGATGCATGACGGCGTTCAGGGTGAGCTGCTGAAGGGCCGCGATCGGGTACGTTGAGGTACGCACTTCGCGCGGCCCGGAAGTGAAGTCGACGGCGGTGCGGTTATGGGCTGCGAGCTTGCCGTTGAGCTTGCTGATTACGCTCATGAGCGGGCCGTCGCAGAGGGCCTCATCCACCACCGGGTCGCTCAATTCGGCTCCGGCAATGCGAAGAAACTGGATATATGCGCCGGGCAGGAAGTCGCGGGGATTCTTGCCGAGTACGATGAGACCGGCGATGGTTGGGGTGGGGCTGGCATCGGCCCCGATCATCTTCATGGCCGCGAGACGCTGCTCGACGCTGCGATCATTTTGGGCAAGGGTGGCGGCATCGACGGCCAGCGGCAAATATTCCTCCTCGAAGCGCCGCAGATCGAGATCCTCGATGCCGGCCGTGGGAACCGGAATCGCATCGAAGTGAGGATCGCGGTAGCGCCGCTTCTCGTTCAGAATTCGCTCATCCTGGAGGGTGGCGGAAGCGCGCCGGGGACCCACCCGAATCCAGGTTCGTCCGCGCAGACGGACGGGGGGAGTGTCCGACGGTTGGACCAGTACGACCGCCAGCGGCGTTCCCTTGAGAATGCGTTTCGCTACCGTCAACGTCGGCGGCGGAACGAGGTTGCCGTCGGTCTTGATATCGGCAAGTTGCAGCAAAAGCCGATCCGTTACCTGAATGCCGGTTGGCCTGCCGCCGTCATCCGCGCCGACGAAGACGACGCCGGGGCGGCGGTGGTCCGGCAGGTCGTTGGCGAACGCGCAGACCGCCTCCCGGATTCTGTTCGGCGCGTCTCCCTGCAGAGACTCCTTGCGCTCTACCAGGTCGGACTCCAGATCCGCCAGCATCTCTTCAAGCTCTGAATCGCTGTATGGCGCCGTCATACGGTCGCGCGGATTGTGCCGCGGATGCCGGGCCGCGTCCAGGACGTCAAGCACGCCGCCGCGCGATCGGGTAGGGTGGCGCGGTGGATGAGCGGAGGGGAAGCGGCGGCGCCGGCGGCGGCGCGGCGGCCGCGGGCGCCGGGGTGACCGTGCGCATCGCCGACGTGGTGACCTGGACGGTGCAGCCGGCGGGCATTCCCCTGGTCGTGGCCAAGGTGATGACCGACCAGCCGGGGCTGCACGGCTGGGGCTGCGGCACCTTTACGCAGCGCTTCCGGGCGGTGGAGGCAGCCATCGACCGCCACCTCAAGCCGTTTGCCGTGGGGCGCGACGCGAGCGCGATCACCGACTTCTGGCACAGCGCCATGCACAACGGCTACTGGCGCAACGGCCCGGTGCTCAACAATGCCGTGAGCGCGGTCGAGATGGCCCTCTGGGACATCAAGGGCAAGGCCGCCGGCGTCCCCTGCTATCAGCTCTGGGGCGGCCGCAGCCGCGGCAGCGCCGCGGTCTACGTGCATGCCAACGGCCGCGAGCCGCGCGAAGTGCTGGAGCAGGCTCAGGAGTTCTGGCGCCGCGGCTTTCGCCACGTTCGCTGTCAGCTCGGCGGCTACGAGGGCGTGGAAGCGGGGCGCGCCGGCGCCGCGGCGGGGACCTTCGCCGCGGCCGGCGGCAGCGGCTCGGCGTTCTTCGAGCCGGGCGAGAAGCTGCGCCGGGTGGCGGACCTGTTCGCCGTCGTGCGCGCCGGCCTGCCGCCGGAGGCGGAGCTGCTGTACGACATTCACGAGCGGCTGGCGCCGATCGACGCGGTGCGGCTGGCCAAGGCCCTGGAGCCGTACCGGCTGTTCTTCCTGGAGGACCCGCTGGCGCCGGAGGACCTCGGCTACTTCCGCATGCTGCGGGGGCAGTGCGCGGTGCCGCTGGCGATGGGCGAGCTGTTCGTCCATCCGCTGGAGATCGAGCCGCTGGTACGGGAGCGGCTGTTCGACTTCGTGCGGGTGCACGTCTCCACCTACGGCGGCATTACCGCGGCGCTCAAGCTGGCCCATCTCTGCGGCGCGTTCGGGGTGCGCACCGCGTGGCACGGGCCGCGCGACGTGTCCCCCATCGGCATGGCCGCCAACGTCCACCTCGACCTGCACCTGGAGAACTTCGGGATTCAGGAGTGGGCGTTTCGGTCGCCGGCGGAGGAGGAGTTGTTTCCCGGCCTGCCGCAGGCGCGGGCCGGCGCGGTGGACGCGAGCGAGCGGCCCGGCTGGGGGATCGAGATGGATGAACGGCTGGCGCCGCGCTTCCCCTGCGACGACGCCGCCAGCCGGCGGCCGGTGCCGCGGCTGGCGGACGGCACCAGCCGTCCCTACTAGACCGTGGCCTGTAAGGGCGGCGCGGCGGATCAGGCCCCTGCCTGGGCCGCGCGCGCCGGGCCGGCGTACTCGATGCGGGCGCCGAGCGCGTGGTAGGTCTCGAAGATGGTGGGGTAGCGCCGCCGCAGCAGGTCGACCCCGTGAATGATCGTTTCCGCCTCGTCGGCGAGCGCCGCCAGGAAGATCGCCTTGGTGCCCTGGATGATGTAGGGCGCGGCGATCTCGCCGCCGCGGAAGGTGATGGCCGGTTCGCGTACCATCACCCGCTGCGGATCCGAGATCAGGATCTCCGCCCCCAGGTAGTTCAGTTCGCGCACGTAGTCGAAGCCTGACTCGTACATCCAGTTCTGGAACAGGATGGCGCCGTGACTCTTGCAGGCCAGGGTCACCATCACCGGGAGCACGTCGACCGGAAAGCCCGGCCACGGCCTCACCGCCAGCTTGGGCAGGTCGCGTCCGGCCAGCGGCAGGAACCCGGGGCGCACCTGCAGCCGCTCCGGGGCCGCCACCAGGAGGTCGCCGCCGCGGCTCTCCAGCTCGATCCCGAAGGCGCGGAACCAGTTCGCCATGCCGTTCACCAACCCCGGCACGTTGCCGCCGCGGATGGTCAGCGCCCCGCCCGTCACCGCCGCGGCGACGATGCTGCCGGCCAGGTCGACGTAGTCGGGACCGGCCTGGAACTCGGCGTCGGCAAGCGGCTGCCCGGTGCCGCGGATGGTGAGCTGGTTGGTGCCCTCACCGGTCACCGCCACCCCCAGGCGCCGCAACAGGCGCAGCACGTCCACCACGTGGGGCTCGCAGGCGGCGTCTCTGATGGTCACCGAGAAGCGGCTGCCGGCGGCGTACAGCGCCAGGTCGAGCGTGGCCGAGACGCTCGCTTCGGCCAGCCAGATGTCGTAGTGGTCGGCGTGGGAGCGGGGCGCGGTGAGCACCACCGAGGAGTCGCGTTGCCGCACGGCGACGTCCAGCTTGCGGAAGCCGTCCAGGTGGGTGGTAACCCCGCGAAAGCCCAGGTCGCAGCCGCCGGGAAGCGGCATCTCCACGCTGCCGAACCGCGCCAGCAACGGCCCGGTAAGGGAAAACGCGCCGCGCAGCCGGCGGCCCATGGCCGGGTCGATGGTGCGGGCGCGGATTCCGGCCGGGTCCACGTGCACGGCGCCTTGACCGCGCCCGGTCACCTTGGCGCCGAGGCGGGAGAGGATCTCCAGATAGCTGTGGACGTCGAGGGTGTCGGGGAGGGCGCGGAACAGAATGCCGTCGCCGGCCAGCGCCGCCGCCGGCAGCGCGCCCATCAGCGCGTTCTTGTTGGCGATGGGGGTTACCTCGCCATGCAGCGGGACCCCTCCCTGGATGCGGAAGGTGCCGTTCACCGTAGCCTGCTCATGCGCCAATGATACCGCGGAATCGGGCGGCCCGTCAGAAGCGCGGTGCGCCGCCTGCGCCGCCCTGCGCCGCCGCGGCGCGCAACCGTATCAGGCCCCCGGAGAAGCCGGCACGGGCACCGTGGCGCCGGCGGCCAGCGATTGCAGCGCGGCCTCCGCCAGCACCAGCGCGCGGCGCCCGTCCTCGAAGGTCACCGCCGGCGCGCGCCCGGTTTCCACCGCGTCGATGAAGTCGGCCAGCTCGGCGCGGTAGGCGGCCGCGTAGCGCTCGGCGAACGGCCGCGGCAGCGCCGCCGGGGCGCCGGCGCTGTCCGCCGTGTACCGGCGCGTCTGATCGGCGTGGTGGTTGCCGGAACACGCCATCCCGGCGCTGCCGTGCGCCTCCAGCCGCTGGTCGTAGCCGTACACCGCGCGCCGGGAGCAGTTGATGTGGCACTGCACGCCGGAGGCGGTCGTCATCAACACCATGGCGGTGTCGACGTCGCCGAGCGCGGCGAGCTCCGGCGTGATGCGGACGCTGCCGGCGGCGGTAATGGCGACCGGCTCCTCGCCGAGCACGAAGCGCGCCAGGTCGAAGTCGTGGATCATCATGTCGCGGAACAGCCCGCCGGAGACCTTTACGTAGGAGAGCGGCGGCGGCGCCGGGTCGCGGCTGGTGATGATCACCTGATGCAGGGCGCCGATCTCGCCTCCGGCGACCAGCTCCCGCACCCGGCGGTGGGAAGCATCGTAACGGCGGTTGAAGCCGATCTGAATCGGTACGCCGCAGCCCCGCACCGCCTCCCGGCAGTACGCGACCCGCTGCAGACTCAGATCGATCGGCTTCTCGCAGAACACCGCCTTGCCGGCGCGGGCCGCGGCGATGATCAGGTCGACGTGGGTGTTGGTGGCGGAGGCGATCAGCGCCGCGTCCACGCCGGCCGCCAAGGCGTCCGCAACGTCGTTCACGGCCTGCGCGCCGTGGCGCTCCGCCACCGCGGCGGCCGCTTCGGCGGCCGGATCGTACACGCGCACCAGGCGCGCCGCGGGGGAGGCGGCCAGATTGGCGGCGTGCAGGGCGCCGATGCGTCCCGCGCCAAACAGGGCAAACCGAATCACGTTTTCCAGAGTAGCGGATGCCGCCGGCATTGCGCGAGCGGTGGAGGACCTGACTATACCTGACTGCCTGACCTGCTGCTTTCAGGCAGCGAATCGCCCGGCCGCGCCGGCGGGCGGGCGGGCAGTCGGGTAGCGGCGCGCTGCGCGTCCGGGGTAAGCTGCCGCCGTGGCCGCCAAGAATGACAAACCGCTGACGATTCTCGCCTGCTTTCCTCACGCCGACGACGAGATGGGGGTGCTCGGGACGCTGCTCAATCACCTGTCCCGCGGCGACCGCGTGGTGCTGGCGTGGGCAACGCGCGGCGAGATGACCTCCCTGTTCGGCGACAAGCCGATGGCCGAGATCGTGACCGAACGCAAGCGTCACACCGAGGAGGTGGCGCGGATCGTCGGCTGCGAGATCCGGCAACTCGCATTCCCCGATGCCCATATCGGCCGCTCCCACGAGGAAGCGCTGGAACTGGCGCGGCTGGTGGCCGACGTGCGGCCCGACGCCATCGTGACCTGGAACGTGCTGCGGGGCCATCCGGACCATCGCAACATCGGCCACCTGTTGCAGGATGCCGTGACCTATGCCCGCCTGCCGCGGATGGTGGCGCCGCTCCCCGCGCACCGGCCGCGGCAACTGGCGTTCTTCGCCTACTACGACGAGGCGAGTCCCTATCCGGCCTGCTACGTCGACGTGACGCCGCACATGGACAAGATCGGGGAGGTGATGGAGCTGTACGCCAAGGTCTACCACTGGGACAAGGCGGCCGAGAACCTGCGCCGGCGGCGCGCCGCGGTGGGCGCCGAGTGCGGCGTGAAGTATGCCGAGAAGTTCAACGTGATTGCCGGCCCGCGGCCGGCGGTCACCTATCTGCTGCCCTGATTCGACTCCAGGAACGCCTTCATCGCGGCGGTGTCCTTGGCGATTGCCTGCTTCAGGGAGCCGCGCGCCATCCTGCCGAGCAGCTTGGCGACGACGCCGGGCAGGTCGATCTCGACCCGCAGCTCCAGGCAGGTGGTCCCTCGGCCGCCGGCTCCCTCGGTCAGCCGGTAGTGGAACCGATAGACCCCCTTGCCGCTGGTACCCTGCGTGCCATCGACCCGGAGCGCCAAGTCATGGGGAGGATCGGCGGCGGCGACCTCGAATACCTCGCGGCTTTCGCGGCGGTCGAAGCGGCGCACCTTGCGCCAGCGGGTTCCCGCAACGAACGGACCGCCGGAGAGGCGTTCGACGCGCACCAGCCCGCTCATCCAGGCGCCGTAGCCTTCCAGGTCGGTCAGGCACTCGTATACCCGCTCCGCCGGCGCCGCTATCTCGGTCGTGAATGAGAAACCTGTCGGCACCTGCTGCCCCGGCGGCAGGCTGCCGCGCGCCGCCGCGGAATGTCAAATTTTGTTAAAATCAGGCGCGGGCTGACGCTGCCGGTGCGGATGTGCTATATTGCCTCACGTTCCCTTTGCCCGATGGTGTAACGGTAGCACGACAGACTCTGGATCTGTTCGTCGGGGTTCGAATCCCTGTCGGGCAGCTACCCCCTCGCAGGAACGAACCGTGAGTAACGCAGGATACGCGTCATGCCGAGCATAACGGTTCGGGATCTGACCGTCCGCTACGACCAGGTGCTGGCCGTGGACAACTTGGCGCTGCACGTGGAAGAGGGCGAGTTCATGGTGCTGCTCGGCGCCTCCGGGAGCGGCAAGACCTCCACCCTGCGCGCCATCGCCGGCCTGGAACGGCCGGCCGACGGCGAAATCCTGTTTGGCCGGCGCTGCATGTTCTCTGCCGCGGCGGCCGTCGACCTGCCGCCCGCGCGCCGCGGAGTGGGGATGGTGTTCCAGAACTACGCGCTCTATCCCCACATGACCACGGTGGCAAACGTGGCGTTCCCCCTCAAGACCCAACGGCTGCCGCGGGAAAAGATCGCCCTGGCGGTAGAGCAGGCGCTGGCGCTGGTCGATCTGACCGGTCTGGAGCAGCGCTATCCGCGCCAGCTCAGCGGCGGCCAGCAGCAGCGGGTGGCGCTGGCCCGCATGCTGGTGGGGCAGCCCGAGGTGCTGCTGTTCGACGAGCCGCTGTCGAACGTCGACGCCAAGTTGCGGGTAGCGTTGCGCACCGATCTCAAACGCCTGCAGCGCCGGATCGGCGCCACCTCCCTGTACGTGACCCATGACGTATCGGAGGCGTTCGCGTTGGCCGACCGCATCGCCATCATGTTCCACGGCGTCATTCACCAGATCGGCCGGGCCGGCGACCTGTACCACCGCCCGGAGACGCTGCAGGTGGCGGAGATGACCGGTCTGCCGCAGTCCAACCTGATTCCCGCCACCGTGACCCGCGCCGAGGGCGCGGTGCTGCTGGCCGCGGCCGCCGCTCCCGGCAAGCCGTTTCGCCTCCCGGCGATGAACGGCGCCTTCAGCGGCCAGCGCGCGGTGCTGAACGTGCGCGTCGAGGACCTGGAGCTGGCGGCGGGCGCGCCGCCGGACGCGACGGGGCCGCGGTTCGAGGTATTCGCGGTGCTGCCGCAGGGCGCCTCCACCCTGATTCACCTGCGCTTCCCCGGGCGCCGCGAGGAGCTGGTCGCGCGGGTGCCGCATGCCGCGCCGGAGTGGCGCGCCGGCCAGCGCGTCTCCGTGCGGCTGCGGCGGGGCAATCTCTACGACGCCTCCACCGAGCGGCTGATCGACTCCTTCGACCGCGGCGGCCGCTGAACGGCGGCGGGGCGGCGCTGCCGGCGCGCTACCCCGTCTTGCGGGCGAGCTGGGCGCGGATATCGTCGAAGCTGATGCCGTAGCGCCGCGCGACGTCGCGGGCGTAGCTCAGGCCGACCGGCGGGCCGGGCCGGATGCGGAAGGTGCGGCGCGCTTCGCCGTTCTCGCCGCGGCCGGCGGCGCCCGCTTCGATCCCCGCCACCATGCTCACCAGCCGGCTGGCGCCGGCCACTTCCCGGTTGATCGCGTCGACCCGTTCGCCAAGCTCATGCAGGTGGGTGGCGAATACCGCCCGCGCTCCCAGCAGGCGCAGTCCGCGCACCACGTCTTCCGCCAGGTACAGGCTCTCGCTGGGGCTGGTGCTGGCCAGCGATTCATTCATCAGGATCAGGCTGCGCTCGCTGGCGGCGCCAAACAGCGACGCCAGCCGGCGCGCCTCCTCGGCCAGCCGGCCGCCCTCGGCGTGGCCCGGTTCGTCTACCGGGAAGTGGGTGCCGACCACGTCCGCCGGGCTCACCGCCGCGGACTCGGCCGGCGCGTAGAGACCGGCCTGGGCCAGCGCCTGCAGCAGCCCCACGGCCCGTGTAAAGGTGGTCTTGCCGCCCTGGTTGGGACCTGTCAGCACCAGGATTCTGCCGTCGGCTTCCATGTCGAGGTCGTTGCCGACGATCTCCCCGGCGCGCTCCTCGGAGCTGCCGAGGGCGAGGTTGACGTTGTACAGCCGGCTCACCTGCAGGCGGCGCGCCGCGGCCGGCGCGAGCTGCGGCCGGCAGATCGGCAAGCCGCGCGCGCGCAGCCGCTCGAAGAGCTGCGCGGCGCCCAGGTAGAAGGCGATCTCGCGCTCCAGGGAGAGCAGATCCTGGACCTGCAGGCGCACGTATTGGCCCAGCGCCTTGGCCAGGGGCCGGGCCACGGCGCCCAGAATCCGGTCCAGGTCGCCGAACAGGGTCCCCAACGCCGCCACCCGCTTGATGCTGGCCACCGGCTGGTAGGGCGAGGCGGCGCCGAAGATGCGGCTCAGCAGCGGGCGCTCGGCGAATTTCTCCTCATGCACGGCCAGCAGCGTGGCTTCGGCCGGGCGCAGTTGATCGTCCAGGTTGATGCCGATGCTTACGCTGGCGCGCCGCTTCAGGCCGCCGCGCAGCGCCGGCAGTTCCTGCAGCAGCCGCTGGTACACCGGGTCGGCCTGGCGCCGCCGCACGAATGCCAGCAGCGCCCGCAGACCGGCCGACTCCAGGTTGGGGAGTTGGGTCGCATCCGCCAGCCGCTGCAGGCATGCGACGTAGGTCTCCAGCTCGCCCAGCCGCCAGACCGCCTGCTGCAGGGGCGCGCTCTGTTCCTTGCGGGTGGTGGTGAAGTACGCCAGTTCGCGCAGCATCGGGCGGACCTCGCGCAGCACCTCACGCAGCGGAGCGGAGGCCAGGACGTCGGCCAGCACACTCTGGCGGTAGTGAATCGTGGCCAGGTCCTGGCACAGTTCGTAGAGCAGTTCCTCCGGCAGCCCGAACTGCTCGCGCAGGGCCGCCAGCCCGGTGTCCGCGGCCGCCTGCCGGCTGAGCCGCGGGCCGGCGGCGGGCGCGCCGGCGGCGGGATGGCACAGGCTTACCGTGTCCGGGGCGGGATCCACGCGCCAATGCTAACGGGTGGCGTGACGCTCTCGCAACGCCCGGCGCGCGCTTGCTTTGCCGCGGCGCTGCCGGCAGAATAGAGCGCCATGGGACAGACCAACGCTGCCAGCGGCGCCTGGAACGATCATCGTCTCACCCTGTCCGAAGGCGAGGCGTTCGCCCGGGACGGTTACCTCGTACTGCAGGAGCGGCTGCCGGAGGCGGTAACCGACGGCCTGGAGCGGGCGTTCGACACGGTATGGGCCGCCGAACGCGCCGCGCGCGGCAAGAGCGAACTCGACAAGCTGAACATGTACGATTTTCTCGGCAAGGACGAGCGCTTCCTGGAGATGATCGACTGGCCGGCGACGTTTCCCAAGGTGATGGACATCCTGGGCTGGAACATCCAGATCTACCACACCCACATGATCATCAGTCCGGGGGCGGGCCAGGGCGCGGACCCCGGCAGCCGCGGCTGGCACCAGGACAGCGACCGGCTCAACCGGGAACTGGAGTCGCGTCCGCAACCGCGGGTCTCCCTGAAGGCGGCGTTCTTCCTGACCGACTGCAGCGAGCGCGGGCGGGGCAACTTCGGCGCGGTGCCGGGGAGTCATCTGGCAGATCCTCCGGTGGACCCGGACCGGCGCCACCTCGATCCGCCGGGAGCCACGGAAGTGCTGGTGCCGCGCGGCGGCATCGTCCTGTTCGACCGCCGCATCTGGCACACCGGGACCGAGAACTACGCCGACGTTCCGCGCAAGGTGCTGTTCTACGGGTACAGCTACCGCTGGCTGCGGCCGCGCGACGACATGACGGTGGAACACTACCTGGAGCGCAGCGATCCCATTCGCCGCCAGTTGCTCGGCGCCGGGCCGAGCGGCGGCCACGGCTACACCTCGCCCAAGCCGGAGGACGTGCCGCTGCGCGCCTGGCTGGAGCGCCATCCGGCGGCGCCGGCCGCGGCCGCCGCGGCCGGCGCGCCCGCCGCCTAGCCCCGCGCCGGGCGCCGCCTTTGCCGCCCGCGGAGCCAGGCCGGCGCGCGCCGCCGGACGCGCGGCGCGAGCCGGCGGAGCCCACCGAGTTGGTGCGGGCGCTGCACGCCGCGCCGCAGCAGGCGGTGCTGGAGTTGGCCGGCGGTACCCAGGCGCTGGCGTGGCTGCATGCCGTGGGCGGCTCGTCGCGGACGGTGCTGGAGGCGACCGACCGCTACAGCGCGGCCTCGCTGGCGGCGCTGCTCGGGGCCGCGCCGGCCAAGGCGGTGAGCCGCGGCGTGGCGGCGGCCATGGCCGCCGCGGCGCGGCGCCGGGCGCTGGCGCTGGCCGCGCCCGGCACGCCGGTAGTGGGGGCGGCCTGCACCGCGGCCCTGGCCAGCGACCGGCCGCGGCGCGGCGCGCACCGCGCGGTGGTGGCGGTGGCCGACGCCCTGGGCAGCGTGATCAGCGACCTGGAGCTGGCCAAGGGGGAGCGCACGCGCCGGCAGGAGGAGGCCGCGGTGAGCCGCCTGCTGCTGGCGGAGCTGGCCGCCGCGTGCGGCGCCGGGCCGCCGCCGGGCAGGGCCGCGGCAGCCTTGGAGGGCGACGTGGCGAAGCGTGAGTTTCGCCCCTCCGAGGCGTTCGCCGCGCTCGCCTCGGGCGGTGCCGACTGGCTGCTGCTGGACACCGGCGGCCACCTTGCGGAGGGACCGCCGCGCTGGGACGAGGCGGCCCTGCTGCCCGGCTCCTACCATCCGCTGCACGCCGGCCATCTGGCGCTGGCCGAGGCCGCGGCCCGGATGCTGCGGCGGCAGGTGGTGTTCGAGCTGACCCTGGTCAACGCCGACAAGGCCCCCCTCGACTTGGCGGAGGCGCAGCGGCGCGCCGCGCAGTTCGCCGGCCGCGCGCCGCTGGTGCTGTCGCGGCTGCCGCTGTTCGCCGCCAAGGCGGCCCGGTTTCCGGGCGCGGTGTTCATCGTCGGGATGGACACCGCGGCGCGCTTGCTGGACGCCCGCTTCTATGGCGGCTCCCGCGCCTCGATGGAGCAGGCGCTGGCCGCCATAGCGCGCTGCGGCGCCAGCTTCCTGGTCGCCGGCCGACGGGTGGGCGGCCGCTACCGCACGCTGGCCGACCTCGATCTGGCGCTGCCGGCCGGGCTGCGCCGGCTGTTCCGGGAACTGCCGGAACGTTCCTTCCGGTGCGACCTTTCGTCCAGCGAGATCCGCGCGCGCGGCGCCCGGCATACGGCGCCGCGGTGACGGGCGCGCGGGCAGGCCCTGCGCCGCGCGGCGGCGGCATCTACTACGGCTGGGTCATCGTCGGCACCTTCTTTCTGCTCAACGTCGCGGGGCAGGCGAGCGGCACCCTCAACTTCGGGTTGTTCGTGATCCCGATCAGCGAGGAGCTGGGTCTGTCGCGGCAGACGATCGGCTGGGCGCAGACCGGGCGCCTGTGGGCGGGCGGCCTGAGCGGCGTGGCGATCGGCTGGTGGCTGGATCGCTACGGGCCGCGCGTGCCGGTGCTGGCGGCTATCGCGATTGCCACTGCCGGGCTGCTGGTGCTGGCGCGCGTGCAGTCGGCCGCGGTTCTGTTCGGGGTGCTGCTGGCGCTCGGCGCCAGCGGCTGGACCGGCGCAGGCGGCAGCGCGCTGTTCGCCACGGTCCCGGTGGCGAAGTGGTTCATCCGCCTGCGCGGGCGCGCTACCGGCATGGTGCAGCTTGGCCTCGGCGTGGGCGGCGCGTTGCTCCTGCCGCTGACGCAGATGCTGATCAGCAACCGCGGCTGGCGGGCGGCGTGGGTGGTTCTTGCCTGGTTCTCCGCGGCCACGCTGCCGCTGGTGCTGCTGTTGCGCCGCCAGCCCGGCGACATGGGCCTGGAGCCGGACGGGGGGCCGGCGCGGGCCGGGCGCGGCCGCGGCAACGCCCCCGCGCGCGCCGCCGGCGACCGGCCGCGGCGGGCGGCGGCCGAGGACGTGTGGACCCTGCGCGGCGCCGCGCGCAGCCCCGCCATGTGGCGGCTCTGCGCGGCGTTCGCCATCCTTGGCGGTCTGCTCGGCGCCGCCAGCGTGCATCGGGTGCCGCACTGGGTGGAGTTGGGGTTCAGCCCCACGACCGTGTCGATCGCCTTCGGCATCGACGCCGCCACCGCCACGGTCACCGCGCTGGCCGCGGGTTTCGTGGTCGAACGGTTGCCGGTGCGCGTGGTCGGCGGCATCTCCTGCAGCCTGTTCTGCGCCGCGCTGCTGTTGATGGTCGTGGGGCGGGCGTGGCTGCCGCTGCTGCTCGCCTCCACCGTGCTGTTCGGCGCCGGGGTCGGCCTGAACATGGTGGTGCAGGGGGTGATCTGGGCGCAGTACTACGGCTGGCGCTTCGTCGGTACCATCCGCGGCGTGGTGCTGCCGGTTACGGTGCTCGCCGGCGGATTGGGAGCGCCTCTGGCCGGCGCGTTGCGCGACGCAAGCGGCAGCTACCGGCTGGCGTGGTTGATCGTGCTGGCGCTGTGCGCCGTCGCCGGCGGCTTGATCTTCGGAACGCGGCCGCCGCGGGCGCCCGCGCCGCCGGCCCGGCGCTGACCGCCGGCGGGCCGGCTCGCCCGCGCGCCATCCGCCGCGCGCGGTTGCACGCGGTTGCGCCCGGCGCCGGTGCGCGCCACTATGAAGCCCGCGCCATGGCAGCTCCCGCCCACCCCTGTCTGACGACCATCGAGACCCATACCTGCGGCCACCCCACGCGGGTGGTGGTGGACGGCCTGCCGGCTTTGGACGGCGATTCGGTGGCTGCGCAACGCGCCTGCGCTCGCGCCGACCACGATGCCTTGCGCACCCTGTTGTGCTGCGAGCCGCGCGGCCACGAGGCGATGTACGCCGCCTACGTGGTGCCGTCGCAGGTTGCCGACGTGGGAGTGATCTTCTGCAGCCAGGTCGGTTACGACGACATGTGCGGACATGGCACCATCGGCGTGGTAACGGCGCTGCTGGCGAGCGGGCGGCTGCCGCGGCGCCGGGAGGTGCGGCTGGAAACGCCGGCCGGGGTGGTCACGGCGCGGGCCCGGTGGCAGGGAGAGCGGGTGGCCGCGGTGAGCTTCGACAGCGTGCCGGCATTCATCCGCCACCGCGGCGTCACGGTGGAGGTGCCCGGCGTGGGCGCGGTGCGCGGCGACATCGCCTTCGGCGGCAACTGGTACCTGTATCTGAACGCGGCCGAGGTGCGCCAGCCGATCGCGCCGGCCGCGATCCCGGCGCTGCTGCGGCTCGGCAACGAGCTCAAGCAGGCCTGGAACCGCACCGGGCGGCTGGAGCATCCCGAGCAGCCGCAGGTCGCCAACGGTCTGATCGGGGTCTCGTTCTACGGACCGCCGCGCCGCCGGGCCGGCGCCGACCAGGCCAATCTGGTGGTGGAGAGCGAGACCTTCTATGACCGCTCGCCGTGCGGCACCGGTACCTGCGGGCGCCTCGCCGCGTTGCACGCCCGCGGCGCGCTGGCGGTCGGCCGCGAGTTCCGCAACGAGGGCATCGCCGGCGGCGTGTTCAGCGCGCGGATCGTCGCCGAGACCCGCGTCGGGGAGTTGCCGGCGGTGCTGCCGCGGCTGACCGGAACGGCGTGGATCATGGGCCGGGCGGAATGGAGCCTGGATCCGACCGACCCTCTCGGCAGCGCCGGCTGGACCGGCCGCGGCTAACGGGCGGCAGCTCGCGCAGCCACTGCGAGCGTTGCACGAAGCGCTCCGCAAACAGACCGAGCAGCAGGGCGGAGATGGTCCCGGTGATCAGAAACGCCGGCGCGATCAGCCAGGCGCTCGGGCCGAAGATCAGCAGGCGCGCGCCGGCGATCTGGGCGAAGTTGCTGGCCAGGGCGCCCATGATGCTGACTCCGACCAGCGACAGGTGCGGGCTCAGCGCGCGGTGCAGCGCCAGCATTACCGCGGCGCTGGCCAGCGAGCCGGCGGCCGAGAACAGCACGATGTAGGAGAACAGGGTTCCCTGCACCAGTCCCTGCCCGGCGACCTTCAGCCCCACCAGCGTGAAGATCTCGCGCGGCCGCAGCACCGTGAGGCCGATCAGCACCGGCAGATTGGCCAGCCCCAGCTTCAGAAACGGAACCGGTTTGGGTATGACGTGCTCGACGCCGGCCAGGAACAACGCCACCGCGGCCAGCAACGCCAGCCGCCGGCGGCGCTCGTCGAGGCCCTGCGGCGCGCGCGCCGCGGCGGTCGCCGGCGTCACAGCGCCTGCCGGAGCTCCTCCGCCCGGTCGGTTCGCTCCCAGGTGAACTCGTCCCTCCCGAAGTGTCCGTAGGTGGCGGTCGGGCGGTAGATGGGCCGCGCGAGCTCCAGCGCCTCGATGATGGCGCCGGGAGTCAGGTCGAAGAGCCGCCGCACCGCCGCTTCGATGCGCGCCTCCGCCACGCTGCCGGTACCGAAGGTATTGACGTACAGCGAGACCGGCTCGGCCACCCCGATGGCGTAGGCGAACTGCACCTCGCACTCCCGGCAGACGCCGCTGGCGACGACGTTCTTGGCCACGTAGCGCGCCATGTACGCCGCCGAGCGGTCCACCTTGGAGGGATCCTTGCCGGAAAAGGCGCCGCCGCCGTGGCGCGCCTTGCCGCCGTAGGTGTCGACGATCAGCTTGCGCCCGGTCAGTCCGGTATCGCCGTGCGGGCCGCCCACCACGAAGCGGCCGGTGGGATTGATCAGGTAGGAGACGTTGCCGGCCAACATCTCGGCCGGCAGCGCGCGCTTGATCACCTCTTCCACCAGTCCCTCGCGGAGCCGGTCCGCCGCCGCCTCCGGCCGGTGCTGATGGGACAACACCACGGTATCGATGGCGGCCGGCCGCCCGCCGGCGTAGCGCACGGTCACCTGGCACTTGCCGTCGGGGCCGAGAAACGGCAGCAGCCGCTGTTTCCGCACCTGCGCGGCGCGCAGCATGATGGCGTGGGCGAAGTCGATGGGAGCCGGCATCAGGTGCGGCGTATCGGAGCAGGCGTAGCCGAACATCAGCCCCTGATCGCCGGCGCCCTGCGCTTCGCCGGAGCCGCGGTCGACGCCGCGGGCGATGTCGGGCGACTGCGCGTGCAAGGTGTTGAGTACCGCGCAGGTCTCGAAGTCGATGCCCAGGCCGGGGTCGTCATACCCGGCGTCGCGCAGCACGCCGCGCGCCAACTGCTGGGGATCGAACGAGCTGCGCGACCTGATCTCGCCTCCCACCAGGATCAGCCCGGTGGTCGCGAAGGTCTCGCAGGCGACCCGGGCCGCCGGGTCTTCCGCCAACGCGGCGTCCACCACCGCATCGGAAATCTGATCGCACAGTTTGTCGGGGTGGCCTTCGCCCACGCTCTCCGAGGTAAACAGGTAGTCGCCGCGCTGGTACATGATCCGGGTGCAAGGTAGCGCTGAGCGCCGGGCGCCGCAAGACGCGCCCCGGCTGATTGCCCCTGGGGGCGCTCAACGGTATGGTTCGCTCGTGGCGGTATGCGGAGGTTGATGGACCATGAGCGCAGTTCTCTCGCCGGTCGCGGTTGAGTATCCGAGCACGGACGGCAAGCCGGTGGCGGAAAGCGATTTTCAGCGCGATTACCTGTTGTACGTGGTGGATGCGCTGCAGGAGCACTTTCGAGCGCGGCGGGACGTGTACGTGACGGGGAACCTGTTGCTGTATTACGAGGAAGGGAACCGCCGCGCGATGGTGGCGCCGGACGTGTTCGTGGTGATGGGAGCGGCGAACCATCGGCGCAGTTCGTATCTGTTGTGGCAGGAGCCGAAGGGGCCTGACTTCGTGATGGAGGTGACGTCGAAGAGCACGCGGCAGGAAGATCAGGGAGCGAAGCGGGAGTTGTACCGGCGGCTGGGGGTGCGGGAGTACTGGCAGTACGATCCGACCGGGGACTATCTGGCGCCGGCGCTGCAGGGCTACGAGTTGCGCGGCGGGGAGTATGAGCGGCTGCCGGGGCGGGAATTGGCGGCGGGGGTGGTGGCGCTGGGCAGCGCGGTGTTGGGGCTGGAACTGCGGCTGGACGGCGGCGATCTGCGGCTGTACGACCCGGTCGCGGGGCGGGCGCTGGGCACCCGGGAGGAGATCGAAGCGGACCTGAGGGAGCGGGATGCGGAGCTGCGGGAGCGGGACGCGGAGCTGCGGGAGCGGAACGCGGAGATGCGGGAGCGGAACGCGGACTTGAAGGAGACCGCAGCGGAGCTTCGGGCGGCGGAAGCGCGGCTCCGGGAGGAAGTTGCGGCGCGGCAGCGGGAGACCGCCGCCCGCGCCGCCGCCGAGGCGCGGGCGGCCGAACTGGAGGCGCTGCTGCGCAAGATGACATAGAGTGCAGGCCGTGATTCGTGTCGATCCGCGCCTCGGCATGCACGCGCCCGCCGAGGCTGACGACCGCGGCGCCGCGCGGGAGGCCTTGCGGCAGCGGTTCAGTGACCGCCTGATCGTGCGGCGCGATCTGAATCGCCGCTTGGTGTCGTACCAGGCGAACAAGGAGCAGCCCGGGCTGCGCTGGTTCAAGTACAAGGAGGGGTTCTCCTCGGAGCTGGTCCGCGACGCGCTGCGCGCCGGCCCCGGCCCCGTGTTGGATCCATTCGCCGGCATCGGCACCGCGGTGCTGGTCGCCGGAGCGGCGCGCCGCCCCGCCACCGGCATCGAGATCATGCCGGTCGGCGCGCGGGCTGCCCGCGCCATCGCCCTGGCGGCCCAACTGTCCGGCGGCGACCGGTTCGAACGCGCGGCACGCGGGCTGCTGGAGGCGCTCGGCGGCCGGGATGCCGATCCGGCGTTCCGCTTTCCGCATGTCCCGATCACCGCGCGGGCATTCCCGCCGGAGACCGAGGATGCCATCGCCAAGGCGAGAGCCTTTCTGGATCGGTTGGAGGAAGGGCCGATCCGGCTGCTCCTCGACGTCGCCTGCATGAGCGTCCTGGAAGAGGTGAGCTACACGCGCAAGGACGGGCAGTACCTGCGTTGGGACCTGCGGTGCGGGCGCGCGTTGCGCAGCGGCATGCACAAGGGGCCGATCCCCGGCTATGCCGAAGCGCTGGCCCGCCGCATCCGCGAGATGCTGCACGACGCGCCCCTGCTCGCGCAACGCTACCGCGGCCCTGCGCCGCGCATCATCGAAGGCTCCGTCCTGCGGGAGCTGCCGCGGCTTGCCGGCGGTTCGGTGGGCTTGACCGTCACCTCGCCGCCCTATGCCAATCGCTACGATTACACGCGCACCTATGCGCTGGAACTGGCATGGCTCGGCTACGACCGAACCGCGTTCGGGCAGTTGCGGCAGGAGTTGATAAGCTCGACCGTCGAAAATCGGTCCAAGGAAGCGCTGCTCACCCGCGAGTACCCGCGCCCGGAGGTGCTGGCGCAGGCCCGCGCCGCGCTCGACTCGCAGGCGGCGCTCGCCGAAGTGCTGGATGCCCTGCGCGCGCGGCAGGCCGAGCTGAGCAACCCGCACGTCATTCGTCTGGTCGCCAACTACTGCTGCGAGATGGCGGTGGTGATCGCCGAGTTGGCGCGCATCACCCGGCCCGGCGGCTGGGTAATCATGGTCAATGACAACGTTCAGTACCACGGCGAGGAGGTACCGGTAGACCTGATCCTGGCGGACATAGCGGAGCAGTGCGGGTTCTCCTGCGAGGAGATCAGCGTGCTGCCGCGCGGCAAGGGCAACGCCAGCCAGCAGATGGGCCGCTTCGGCCGCCGCGAACTCCGTAAATGCGTCTACCGTTGGCGGCGGACCGGGAGCGGACCCGATGGTTGAACGTGGCCGCATGCAGGACGCTATCGCCCGTGCCCGCAAGATCGCCGGGCGAATTGCGAAGGGAGAGGATCTGCGAATACGCGCGGAGATCGAGCGATTCGGACGTGAACTCGATTATACCGATCGAACTTCACTGTGTGTTGCAGAGGACGCTTGGCGGTACGTAACTGGCGCAGGCATCGAGCCACGTTTGGTCTTCGCCCATCCGGAGCTTCTCAAGACCATACCCAACGCCTCCCTGCACTACCGGGGCATCGCGCTGCTCTCGCGCAAGCGAGTTCAGGAAATCGCCGGATCGATCGACAACTGGGAGCGACAACCCCCGACCGCCCGAGTCAGCGATTCGAAGGCGTTGAAGGTATGCCGTCTGTATAACGCGGTCATCAGTTCGCTGATCGTAGATCACACCGAGTGGACGGTGGATGACGGCTATCGGAACATTCTCGCGACCATGGGCATCACCGAAGACGGCGCCATCCGCAACATCATCGGACAGGAGGCTGAGCTGGCGATCAAGAAGCGCTCGTCGACTGGGTACGATCTCAAGGATTGCTGGTCAACTCTGACGAATCCCGCGATGAATGGGAGTTGACCGACGGAATCCGTATGTTATTTGGCTCCGAACCCGACATCGGATTCGAGAAGAACGGGAAATGGGCCGTGATCATCGAAGTGAAGGGCGGTAAGGATCCAGCAGGAGCGTTGGAACGACTCGGCGCTATCAAGAAGACGTTCGACGAGGCGCCGGTCGATTGCAAGAGCTTCCTCATCGTCGGCGTCGTTACTGCGACGATGCGCTCCAGACTCCGCGAGATGCGCATGGAAAAGGATTTCGACATAGATCGGTTACTCGACGATGAGCGCGAATGGACTATCTTCATGAACGAAATCTTCCATCACGGACTGCGAATAACACCGGAGGTATAATCGCCGCCTCTCGGATTATCTACCGGCCGACGTACAATGAGCGCAAATGCGGCGACTGGGATCGGTCGATCGGCGAGGATTACTTGATGAGCGCGACAGAGAGACCGCGGTTATGAGCAAGCGTAAGCGGCGGCGGGCGGCGCGGCGCGCGCCGCCTCCGCCGCCGGAGAGTATTCAGCTCGGGAGTCTGGCGCGGCGCCGCCTGGCCGACTCCAGCGCGCTGCAGACGCTGCTGCGGAAGGTCGCGGCGCAGGAGTTGCCGGCGGCGGTCGAGGGGGTGCACGGCAGCTTTGCCGCGTTGCTGCTGCATTGGCTGCGCGAGCCGGCCGCGGGGCCGCTGCTGGTGGTGACGCCGACGGAGCAGGAGGCCGATTCGCTGGTCGGCGACCTGCGCCTGTTTGCCGGCCCGCCCGACGCCGAGCGGCCCGGCGGCGGCGACCGCGTGCGGCGCTTCCCCTGGTGGGGGCTGCTGCCCTATTCCAACGTCGCGCCGCTGCCGACGGTGTTCGGCGAGCGCGCCGGCGCGCTCGCCGAGCTGGCCACCGCGCCCGACGCCATCGACGTGGTGGTCACTTCCCTGCGCGCCCTGGTCACCCCGGTGCCGCCGGCGGACTACCTGGCCGGGCGGGTGCTGCAACTGGCGGTCGGGAGCGACCTCGATCCGGTCGCGGTGGAGGAGCAGCTCGTCAGCTTCGGCTACGTGCGCGTGCCGCGCGTGTCGATCCACGGCGAGTTCTCGGTGAAGGGCGAGGTGATCGACATCTATCCCTACGCCCGCGAGCACGCCGTGCGCGCGGTGCTGGAGTTCGACGCCGTCGAGGACCTGCGCGAGTTCGAGCCGGCCACCCAGCGTTCGGTGGCGGCGCTGGAGCGGGCCGCGGTCTACCCCGCGCGCGAGGTGCGGGTGGCCGGCGAGGAGCTGGAGACGCTGGCGGCCAACCTGGAGCGGGCGCGCCTGCCGCAGGAGTCGCGCGAGCTGTTCCTGGAGGCGCTGCGGCGCGACCCCGATGCGCGCGGCGCCGAACTGTTCTTTCCCCTGTGCTTCGAGCAGCCGGCGACCCTGCCGGAGATTCTGCCGGCCAACGTACTGCTGGTGCTGGCCGGAGAGGAGCGCCTGGCTTCCACCTTCGCCGCGGTGCGCAAGGAGTACTACGAGTTGCACCGGCAGGCGGCGGCCGCGGGCCACTTCGGGCCATTGCCCAAGGAGTTCCTGCTCGACTACGCGCGCCTGCTCCGCGACTGCCCGCGGCGGGTGGCGCTGCACGAGTTGGCGCCCGCCCGCCGCGGCCCGGTCGCCGAACCCGCGCCGGCGCGCCTGCGGCTGGCGTGCGAACCGCCGCGCTCCTTCTTCGGCAACATTCCCTACTTCCGCGACGAAGTGGCGCGGCTCTTGGGCAACGGCAACGACATCGTGATCTTCGCCGTGTACGAGCACCAGGCGCAGCGGGTGCAGGCGCTGCTCGGCGAGGCGGCGCGCGACAGCCGGGTGCGCGTCGTGCCGCAGAGCATCCGCGCCGGGTTCGCGCTGCCGGAGGCGAAGATCGTCGTCATCCAGGAAAACGAGATCTTCGGCCGCAAGCGGCGCCTGCCGCCGGCCGCCGCCCGGGTGCAGAGCGAAGCGATCGACTCGTTCGTCGACCTGACCGCCGGCGATTACGTGGTCCACGTCAACTACGGGATTGGCCGCTATCACGGACTGGAACGGATGCGCGTGCTGGGCAATGAACGCGACTACATCGATCTGGAGTTCGGCGGCGAGGAGCACGTCTACCTGCCGATCGAGCAGGTCAACCTGATCCAACGCTACGTGGGCAAAGAAGGGCGGACGCCGAAGCTGGACCGCATCGGCGGCAAGGCCTGGGACGCGCGCAAGGCGAAGGTGCGCAAGTCGGTGGAGGAGTTGGCCGAGCGCCTGGTGCGGCTGTACGCCCGGCGCAAGCAGGCGCAGGGCACCGCCTTCGAATCCGATACCGACTGGCAGGCGCAGTTCGAGGCCGGCTTCCCCTTCCAGGAGACCGAGGATCAGATCCGCTGCATCGAGGAGGTGAAGGCCGACATGGAGGCGCCGAGTCCGATGGACCGGCTGGTGTGCGGCGACGTCGGCTTCGGCAAGACCGAGGTGGCGCTGCGGGCGGCGTTCAAGGCGGTAATGGGCGGCCGGCAGGTGGCCGTGCTGACCCCCACCACGATCCTTGCCGAGCAGCACTTCGAGACCTTCAGCGAGCGCTTCGGCGCGTTTCCGGCGCGGGTGGAGATGCTGTCGCGGTTTCGCAGCAAGCAGGAACAGCGCGCGGTAGTGGCCGCGGTCGCGGGCGGCGCGGTGGACGTAGTGGTCGGCACCCACCGCCTGATTCAGAAGGACGTCAAGTTCAAGAACCTCGGGCTGCTGGTCATCGACGAAGAACAGCGCTTCGGGGTCAAGCACAAGGAGCGTCTCAAGGAGCTGAAGACCAACATCGACTGCCTCACCCTCACCGCCACGCCCATTCCACGCACCCTGCACATGTCGTTGACCAGGATCCGCGACATGTCGATCATCACCACCCCGCCGCAGAACCGGCTGCCGATCGAGACCTTCATCCAGGAGTTCGACGAGGAGCTGGTGGCCGACGCGGTGCGCAAGGAACTGGCGCGCCGCGGTCAGGTCTTCTATCTGCACAATCGGGTGCGCTCGATTCAGGAGGTGCGCGGCTTTCTGACCCGGCTGCTGCCCGAGGCGAGCATCGACTTCGCCCACGGGCAGATGGATGAGCGCGAGTTGGAAGACGTGATGCACCGCTTCGTCGGCGGCGAATTCGAGGTGCTGGTGGCCACCGCCATCATCGAGAACGGGCTGGACATTCCCAACGTCAACACCATCGTCATCGACCGCGCCGACATGTTCGGCATCGCTCAGCTCTACCAGCTGCGCGGGCGGGTGGGGCGCTCCGACAAGCCGGCGTACGCCTACCTGTTCTATCCCAAGGAGCGCGCCTTGAGCGAGCTGGCCATGAAGCGCCTGCGCATCATCTCCGACTTCACCGATCTGGGAGCCGGCTTCAAGGTAGCGATGAAGGACCTGGAGGTGCGCGGCGCCGGCAACCTGCTCGGCGGCGAGCAGAGCGGCGACATCCTGGCGGTGGGCTACGACCTGTACGTGCGCCTCCTCGAGCAGGCGGTGGCGGCGCTGAACGCGGACGGCAAGGGCCGCGGCGTCGACCTGGAGACGCCTGACGTCTATCTGGAGCTGGAATACTCCGGCTACATCCCGGACGACTACATAGCGGAGCCGGTGGTGAAGATGGAGGTCTACAAGAAGATTTCCGCGGTAACCAGCGCCGCCGAGCTGGAGCAGGTCCACGGCGAGCTGACCGACCGCTTCGGGCCGCTGCCGGACGTGGTGCTGAGCCTGCTGTCGATCGCCGAGATTCGCATCGCCTGCCGCCGGCTGGCGGTGTCCTCGCTGCGCGAGCGGCGCGGCGTGGTACGGGTGGAGTTCGCGCGCATGCAGCAGGTGTCGGTGGACAAGGTAATGCGCGTGCTGGCCGACAGCAACGGCAGCGTGCGCCTGGACTCGGCGCGGCCCAATTGCCTGCTGATCGATACCGGCGGCATCGGCCTGCGCGAGAAGTCGGAGTTCCTCAGCGAAAAGCTCGGCGCGCTGGGGTGACGAAACGACTGAATGCGGCGCGCGGTTGATTATCTGTTCGGGTTAAGGCGACACTGCGTCCATGGCGGTTATGGAGGCGGCGCCGCCGGCTCATCGCGGGCAGTTCATCGGCGGCGTGGCGCAGGCGCTGTTCGTCCCGGAGCGCGCGTTTGCGGCCCACGCGACTCCGGTGTTCTCGCTGTTCGCGCTGGTCACGCTGCTGGCGCTCGCCACCGCCGCCGGCGAGGCGATGATCCTCTGGCAGCTCCGGGCTCCGGCGCTCCGCCAGATCGCCCTGGTCGAGGCGCGCCACGCCGCCGAGCAGCGCTCGCTGTCGCTCGCCGACGCGGAGGACGTGGAGCGCCGCCAGACCGCCGAGTACCGCCGCCTTACCGCCCCGGCCGGCGCCGCGGCCAAGACCGCGCGCGTCCTGCTTGCCAGCCTCACGGTGGTGGCGGCCGTGCCGTTGACCTGGATGGCGCTGCTGGTGCTGACGCAGTTCTTCGGCGGCGAAGAACAACGCCTTCCGGGGCGGCCGCGCGCGTCCATCCGGCTGGTGGCGGCGGCATTCGCGCCGCTGGCGCTGCGGCGGCTGCTGGCCGGCGGCGTGACCCTGGCAATCGATCCCGCGGCGGCCGGCAACGCCACGACGGTCGCGGTCTACCGGGAGCGCACTATCGCCCGCTTCGACCTGGCGGCGCTGGCCGAGTGGACGCCGCCGGCCTTCGTCGAACGCGGCGTTTCCTTGGTTACCGATCCGTTTGGTCTGTGGGCGCTGGCGGTGCTCACCGCCGGCAGCGCGGCGCTGCTGCGGCTGCCGGTGCCGCGCGCGCTCGCCATGAGCGCAGTGATCGCCCTGCTGTGGACGTCGTTCGACACGCTGGCCGGCGGGCGCTGGGCGTTGCTGGCATGAGGGCGCGGCGATGAAGCGGAGCACGCGCAACGTTCTTCGATTCGGGGGTATTTCCCTGCTGTTGCTGACCGTCGCCGGCGTGGCGCTGTGGCAACTGTTCGCCAGCGATCCGGGCGCGGACGCCGTCCCGGTGACGATCGCCGCGGCGCGCAGCACCACGCTGCAGACCCGGGTGGTCGGGAGCTGCACGTTCCGGCCGCGGCGCAGCGTCACTCTGGTCAGCGATTCCGGCGGCCGGGTGGCGGCGATTCCGGTTGCGGTGGGCGATGCGGTGACCGCCGGCCAGGAGCTGGTGCTGATCGACGACGGCAAGTTGCTGGTGGCGATGCGGCAGGCCGAGGCTGGCCGGCGCGCGGCCGAAGTGAGCGTCCTGAACAACCTGCTGACCCGGCGCTCCGAGCTGCGCACCGCCCGCATCGCATTGCAGCGGGCGCGCGCCACGCTGCAGCGGCAGCGGGAGCTGTACGCCGCCGGCGGCGCGCAGCAGGCGGACGTACGGCAGGCGGAGCAGGATGAGGCGGATGCCGCCGACGCAATGCGGGCGGCGCGCGTGCGGCTGAATCTGGCGACCGGCCGCGCCGCGGAGGCCGAACCGGCCGCCGACGGCGCCGGCGACGGCGCGGTGATCGCCGCCGATCCGGACGTGATCAACGCGCGTCTGAGCGAAGCGCAGGCCGCCCTCGACCTGGCGCAGGCGACGGTCGTGGCGCCGCTGGCCGGCACGGTCACCAGCCTGGCTGCATCGCTGGGCAATCACCTGGCTCCCGGCGCGGAAGTGGTGACGGTGGCCACCCTCGACGACATCGTAGCGGATGTTCAGGTGGACGAGGTGGACGTCGGCAAGATCCGGGTCGGGCAGGAGGTGGTGCTGACCAGCGACAGCATACGCGACCTCGAGTTCCCCGGCGCCATCGCGCTCATTCCGCCGACCATGACCGACCATCAGGTCACCGTGGAAGTGGACGTGGACGAGCGCCGCCTGCCGGCCGGGGCCCAGCTCCGCGCCGGCGCCTCCTGCCGCGCGCGCATCGAAGCGGAACTGAAGCGCGACGTGACCGCGGTGCCGTTCGCCGCCTTGCAGGAGCGGCCCGGCGGCAGCGTGGCGTTCGTGGCGGTCCCGGAGGGCGACCTCTACCGGCTCGAACGCCGCGAGGTGACGTTGGGGGTGTCCAGCGTCAACGAGGTGGAAGTTACCACCGGCGTCGAGGCGGGCGAGCAGGTGGTGGTGGGCAATCTCTCCCTGCTGCGCGCCGACTTGCTGGTGATGGCAGAGCAGGACGCGGGCGAGGATTCCGCCCCGGCGCCCGAGGAGCAGGACCCGGCGCCGTGATCCAATTGTCCGGGATCACCAAGGTCTACCACATGGGGGAGGATGTCTCGGTGGCCGCGCTGGCCGGCATCGACCTGGAGATCGCGGCGCGGGAGTTCGTCGCGGTGATGGGCCCCTCCGGGTCAGGCAAGTCCACGCTGATGAACATCATCGGCTGCCTGGACCGGCCCACCGGCGGCCGCTACCGCCTGGATGGAACCGACGTCGCGCGCATGACCGACCGCGAGCTGGCGCAGGTGCGCAACGCCAAGATCGGCTTCGTCTTCCAGACCTTCAATCTGCTGCCGCGCGTGACCGCCCTGCGCAACGTCGAGTTGCCGTTGGTCTACGCCGGGGTAGGCCGCCGCGAGCGCCGCCGGCGCGCCGCCGCGGTCCTGGAACGGGTCGGTCTGGGGGAACGCATGCACCATCGCCCGCAGGAGCTCTCCGGCGGCCAGCGGCAGCGGGTGGCGATTGCCCGCGCGCTGGTCAACGAGCCCTCCATCCTGTTCGCGGACGAACCCACCGGCAATCTGGACTCGACCAACGGCGAAGCGATCATGCAACTGCTCGGTGACCTGCACCGCGACGGCGCCACCATCGTCCTGGTCACCCACAACGACGAGGTCGCCGCCCTCAGCGGCCGCCTGGTCCACCTGCGCGACGGCCGCGTGACCCGCGACGAACCCGTCCGCGCCGCGCCGGCATGAAGCTCGCCGCGGGCCTGCGCGAGGCGTTCGACACCGTGCGTCACAACAAGCTGCGCACCATCCTCACGATTCTCAGCATCGTGATCGGGGTCGCCTCGGTGATCGCCGTGATGGCCGTAGGGATCATGGGACGGCGCGCGGTGGTGGGCGACCTCGCTACCCTCGGCGGCGGGCTGCACTGGATCGAGCCGGCGAGCGGCGACGGCCAGGAGAGCGGTGGCGGTGAACGCCGCGAGCAGTATCTGCGCATCGAGCACCTGGATGCGATCGCCGAGCTGGTGGCCGACGTCAGTTGGATCACCCCGATCCTGCGCGGCGCCGCCGAGCTGCGCTTCCGCAGTCGGCAGGAGCAGGCGGACCTGTTCGGGATCTCCCCGGAGTACGCCGAATTGTGGCCGGTGGAGCTGCAGGCCGGGCGCTTTCTCGATGAACAGGACCGGCGGCAGCGGCGCAAGGTGATCGTGCTCGGCGACCGCGCCGCGCGCAACCTGTTCGACGATCCCCGCAGCGCGGTGGGCAACGTGGTAAGCGCCGGCAACCTGCAGTTGCAGGTGGTAGGGGTAGCGGTCGATCCCGGTTTCTTCTCCGACTCCGGCGCCAGCAATCGCACCGGCTTCCTGCTGCACGAGGTGTATCGCGCCATCTACCCGTGGGACCGCGCCATTGGGCCGTACGTGCAGGACGTGTCCCTGCGCGCCCGCGACCCGGCGCTGCTCAACGAGTCGATGACCCGCGTGCAGCGCCTCCTCGACCGCGTGTTTCCCGGTTCGCCGTCGCTGTCGCCCTTCGTGGTGGCCACCGATCAGGCGAGCTTCGACGCAGAAGCGCGGGTGCTGGGGACCGTTTCCACGGTGGTGACGCTGGTGGCCGGCATCTCGCTGCTGGTCGGCGGCCTGGGGATCATGAACATCATGCTGGTAAGCGTGAGCGAGCGCACCCGGGAGATCGGGTTGCGCAAGGCGGTCGGCGCCCGCGACGGCGACATCCTCAGCCAGTTCCTGCTGGAGTCGGTCGTGATCTGCCTGCTGGGCGGGGTGTGCGGGGTGATCCTCGGCTTCGGCGGCACCCTGGCGGTGGCGCTGGCGCAGGGCTGGGACCTGGTCCTGCCGCAGGTGGCGGCCGTGGGACTCGGCGTGGCGGTGGCCACCGGGCTGTTCTTCGGCGTCTATCCCGCGGCCAAGGCGGCGCGCCTGCCGCCGATAGCCGCGCTGAGCCGGGAGTAGGCGGAATGGGCCTTGCAGCGCTGGTCATGGCGGCGCTGACGGCGATTGCCAACAACCGCCTGCGCACCGCCCTGGCGCTGCTCGGCATAACCATCGGCGTCGGTTCGGTGATCTCCATCATGGGGCTGGGCGACGGCGCCAAGCTGGTGGTGCGCGATACCATCTCCGGCTTCGGCGCCGGCTCGCTCATGGTGGTGCAGAACTACCAGGCGATCATCGCCAGCGAGGGGCGCTACGACTGGGAGTCGATTACGCGCGACGACGTGGCCCGCATCAACGCCGAGGCGGACGCGGTACGGGCCGTGACCCCGGAGCAGACCGTGTCCGCCACCGCCCGTTACGCGGGCCGCACCCGGCGCGTCGAAATCTACGGCACGCTGCACCACTATCTGGCGGCGGCGACCCGGGTGCGGCTCGCGCGCGGGCGCTTCCTGCATCCGGAGGATGACCGGCTGCAGCGCAAGGTGGCGGTGCTCGGCGCCAAGGTGGCGGACGACCTGTTCGCCGCGGAACCGGCGCTGGGCCGGCTGGCGCTGATTTCCATCGACGACCGGGTCGATCTGGAGGTGGAGGTGATCGGCGTGCTGGGACCGGAAGAGCAGCCGCCGATCTCGGTTACCGGCGGCGAGACTTCGGCCGACGGGCGGGTGTTCGTGCCGATCTCCCTGGTGGAACGGGTCACCGGGTCGGACGGCGTGGACCTGCTGTGGGGCGAAGCCAACAGCCTGCGCGAGGTCGATGCCGCCAAGCGGCAGATCCTGGCGATCCTCGACGCCAACCACGGCCGCTTCGACGGCGTGCACCACAAGTTCCAGGTGCACGACTGGTCGCAGTTGCTGGTCACCATCGATGCCACCACCGGGACCATCACCGCGCTGGTCTCGGTCCTGGGGATCATCGCGCTGGTGGTGGCCGGCATCGGGGTCATGAACATCATGCTGGTATCGGTGCGTGAGCGCACCCGCGAGATCGGCACCCGCAAGGCGCTGGGGGCGCAGCCGGCCGCGATTCTCAATCAGTTCGTGGCCGAGGCAGTGGTGGTGTGCGGCGGCGGCGGGCTGGCCGGCATCGGCCTGGCCGCGGCGGTGCTTGCCATCGTCGAGCAAGGCACCGGCTGGCCCGGCCTGATCACCCTGTCCACGGCTCGCCTGGCGTTCCTGCTGTCGTTCGGCACCGGCCTGGTATTCGGGCTCTATCCCGCCAGCCGCGCCGCCCGCATGGACCCGGTAGCGGCCCTGCGCCACGAGTAACCGCTCCGCCGGCGGGTTGCGGGCTCCGGCCCGTGTGGAGTATTTTCGTATGGTACTCCAATCCCCCGAGAGGTGACCGCCGTGTCGGACGCTCAGTCCTATGAAGACGCTATCGACGATCCCCAGGATGGCGACGACGAACTCGTCGGACGCGTCCGCTACACGATTTCCAGTTACGGGGCTGACCTTACCGTTGATGGAGTCGTAGGCCGCCTGGACCGTGACGACATCGTCGTCCCGCCGTCGCAACGGAGGCTGGTCTGGACGCTGAGCCAGGCGTCGCGCTTCGTCGAGTCACTCCTGCTGGGACTTCCGGTTCCGGGCGTATTCCTGTTCAAGGAACCGGATACGAAGCGGCTCATGGTAGTCGATGGTCAGCAGCGTCTGCGGACGCTGCAAGGGTTCCGGCACGGAACATTCGATGATCGCCTCTTCAAGCTGCAGGGTGTGGCCCAGGAGTTCGCTGGACAGACCTATCGAGACCTCAGCGATCACGACCGCCGCATGCTCGATGATTCAATCATCCACGCTACGATCTTTCAGCAGGACGATCCGGGAGAAGGGAACAGCTCGGTGTATTCGGTATTCGAACGTCTGAATACCGGCGGAACGTCGCTTAGTTCGCAAGAGATCAGATCGTGCATCTATCGAGGCAGGCTGAACGATCTTCTCTCAGAACTGGCGCAGGATAAACATTGGCGAAGGCTGTTCCGTGCGTCTGGTAAACGAAAGAAGGATGAGGAACTAATTTTGCGATTTCTGGCGCTTCACTTTTCGATAGACGCTTACCAGCCGCCAATGAAGGGATTCCTCAACGAGTTCATGGAGCGTAACAAAGATATAGACGACGATGAAGTGAAAAAGTTTCGCACTACGTTTCTGAGAGCTGCAAAGATAGCGGATCAAGTGCTTACTGCCAAGGCATTTAGACCTGAACGAAATCTCAACGTATCAGTAGTAGATGCCGCGCTGGTCGGCCTTGCGCACCGTCTGGAGACGGATTCCGTCGTTCGGGATCACAGCGCCTTGCGTTCGGCACATAGGGCGTTGCTGAATCGTCTGAAAGCGGAAGATCTCTATACTCGAGGCACAACTCACAAAGACCGCGTCAGAAAACGAATCGAATATGCTCGGCGTTCGTACCAGCACGTGGAATGAGCTATCGTGACGCCAAACGCCTCGAACAGGCCATCTATTCAGCACGCGAGAGTTGCGGCCGTAGCGATGTCCGAGAGCGGGATGGCGGTTACCCGTTCCGCCAGCGGGAACCGCTGTTCGCCGGGATGCACCACGAACAGGTGGTCGAGGCCGAGGTCGTTCAGGGCCACGTGCATCGACTTGGTCAGCCGCGGGCTGTCGGTCAGCTTGCACTCGTAGCCGATGCGGGCGCCGCGATGGAGCGCCAGCACGTCCAGCTCGGCGCCGCCGTGGGTCGCCCAGAACCAGCAGTCACGTTCGCCGTGGACCGCCGCGATCTCCTCCACGCACATACCTTCCCAGGATGCGCCGTAGCAGGGATGGGATTCGACGTCGCGCAGGTGCTCCAGCCCCAGCAGGGCGTGCAGCAGGCCGCTGTCCCTGAAGTACACCTTGGGCGACTTCACCAGCCGCTTACCGATGTTCTGAAACCAGGGATGAAGCTGGCGGACGAGGTAGGCGCCCGCCAGAAGGTCCAGATAGCGCCGCGCCGTAGTGTGGGATACGGCTAGCGACGAGGCCACTGCGGAGCCGTTCCAGCGCTGCCCGTGGAGGTGGGCCACCATCAGCAGAAAGCGGCGCATGGCGTACGGCGCCATCTCAAATCCGAACTGTCGCAGGTCCCGCTCGACGAACGTCCGGAGAAAACTCTGCCGCCACGCGAAGCTGTCCTCTTCGGACGCCGCCAGGTACGACGGCGGAAACCCGCCCCGCAGCCAGAGGCGATCCCTTTGGCCGGCGCCGGTCTCGCCAATGCGGAACCCCACCATGGAGACCAGCTCGACTCTGCCGGCAAGCGTCTCGGAGGTGCCGCGCACGAGGTCCGGAGCCGCGCTGCCCAGAAGCAGGAACTTCGCCGGCAGCGGCTGCCGGTCCAGCAGTACGCGCAGCAGCGGCAGCAGGTCGGGCCGCAACTGGATCTCGTCGAGGACCACCAAACCGCGGGCGCGCCCCAGCGTGAGCTTGGGGGCGGTCAGACGCGCCAAGTCGGACGGATCCTCGAGATCGAAGTACTCGGCGCGGCGGCGGCGGGCGATCCGGCGGGCGATGGTGGTCTTGCCGGCTTGGCGCGGCCCCAGCAGCACGGCGCCGCGGCTGCGGTTCAGCGCCTGGGTGATCCGGGATTCGATCTCATCTCGTGCGACGAAGGACACCGACATGCTTGAATATTGAACATCTGTTGTTCAATTTTCAAGGATCTCATGTCGGGAAGTGTCCGTTGCTCTGGGTCAGCCGGAGGCGTTCCAGGCGGTCGCGTAGTTCGTGTTGGCGCTTCTCCAGCGCGGCGTGGACCTGCCGCAGGCGCGCCTCGGGGTCGGTGAGCTCCAGCAGCCGCTGCTTCTGCGCCAGCGCGAGGTCGCTGAAGTAGGACACGTAGAAGGAAACCACGGAGGCGGAGGTTCGTTCCAGCTCCGCGTAGGGGAGGTTGCCCGGAGTGGTGTCGTAGAGGTCCTGAAACAGCCGCAGGCAGGGCGCCACGAGATCGGCCAGGTCGTCCGCGGCGCTGTCTGCGAAGTAGCGCACCCGCGCCTGCAGATAGGCTTCCTCGCGCAGCAGCCGGGTGATGCGGAAGCGCCGCACGCCCACGCTAAGGAGATCCAGGCGGCCGTCGTCGTAGCGCTTGATGATCTTCACGATCTTGGCGCAGCAGCCGGTCCGGGCGGCCCCATCGCCGTCGGCGCAGATCACGCCGAACAGGCCCTCGCCTTCGAGCACGGCCGCCACCATCCGCCGGTAGCGCTGTTCGAAGATGTGCAGCGGCAGCGGCGCGCGCGGGAACAGCACCACGTTGAGAGGAAACAGCGGCAGGATCTGCTCAGGTTCCGGCATCGCCTCGCGCCCTTCTCACAGTATAGCACACTCGATTCAGAACAGCGCGCCGGCCCAGAGCCGGTCGAGGAAGGTCGCGTAGTGGAGCAGCTCGATGCCGTCGCCGGTCGTGCGGTCATGCGGGTCGAGCGACACGACGAGGCGGCGCTTCGCTTGCGGATGGTCGCGCGCCAATTCGCGCAGGCCGCGGGCATGGTCGCTGCGCACCCGCCGGGCGGCCTTGGTCTCGATGGCGCAGTCGATGTGGTTGATCACGAAGTCGACCTCGGCGCCGGTGCTGAGCCGCCAGTAGGCGAACTCCGCGTAGCGGGCGCGGTACGAGTCGTAGCAGCACAGCTCGTGAAACACCCAGTTCTCGAACGCCTTGCCGAACAGCTCGCCGCCGGGCCGCAGGCGCCCGCGCCGGGCGAGGAAGTTCACCACGCCGACGTCGCGGAAGTAGAACTTCGGGGCGGCGACGGTGCGGCGCTTCGGGCGGCGCCGGTACGCCGGCAGAAACCGCCCCAGCAGGGTGTCCTCCAGGATCTCGAAGTACGACCTTACCGTCTGGCTGGTGACGCCGGTGTCGCGGGCGATCGTCGTGTAGCTGACCGCTTCGCCGTCGGCCAGCGCCGCCAGGCCAAGGAATTCGGCGTAGGCCGGCAGCCGGCGCGACAGCCCCTCGGCCGCCACCTCCTCCTTCAGGTATTGGGAGACGTAGGCGTCCAGCCGCGGCAGCGCGGCCGGCGCGTCATGGATGCTCGGCAGATAGCCGTGGTTCAACAGGCGTTCCAGGTCCAGGTCCGGTCCGATCTCGCGCGCGGAGAGGCCGTAGAGTTCCCGGCGCTCGCCGCGGCCGCCCAGGAGATTGGCGGCCCCGCGGCGAACCTTGCGGGCACTGGAGCCGCACAGCGCGAAGTGCACGCCGCGGCGTTCGATCAGCCAGTGCACCGCGTCCAGCAGCGCCGGCACCTTCTGAATTTCGTCGATCACGATGAAGTCGGCGCCGTGGCGGCGCTGCTCGTCGATCAGCAACTGCGGCGCCTGCAGGTACCGGCGGTAGGATTCGGGCCGCAGCAGGTCCACCCAGGGCACGTCGGGGAAGGTCTCGGCCAGCAGCGTGCTCTTGCCCGCCTGGCGCGGCCCCCACAGGAAGAAGGTTCCCGGATGGCCGCGGCGGAGTTCCAGCAGCCTGGTGTATTTTGCCACTACTACTTGAAAATAACATGTAATCCGGTATTACACAATGTGATTCTGCCCGCCGCCGGCCGCGGCCGCGGGCGGTAGTCAGGCGTAGTAGTAGCAGATGCGATAGCTGTCGCGGGCCGCGAAGCCGAGGTTCTCGTACAGCCGGATCGCGGTGGCGTTGTTCGGCTTGACGAACAGCGCCGCCGACCTGCCGGCGGCGAACAGCTCCCGCAGCAGCGCCGTCAGCACCGCGCCGCCGTAACCGCGCCGGCGGCGCGCCGGCTCGGTGAACAGGCCGCCGATCTGGTCCACCGCGAAGCCGCGCGCGTTGGTGCCGGCCTTGGATACGGGGTGTCCGCCGACGGTGCCGAAGTAGATCAACTCCCGCTGCAGGCTGCGCTGCAGCAGGCGCCGGCACAGGGCGCCGTCGAACCGGCTGCGGTCCAGGAGCACCTCCTCCAGCTCGTAGGCGCGCTGCAGCTCGAACAGCCGCCGCGCATCGCGCGGCCGGGCGCGCCGGACCTGCAGGTCGGAGGGCAGCTCCGGGGGGCGAAAGCCGGTCGCCTCCAGCGTCATCAAGGTGTAGTCCACGATGGCGTAACCGCGCCCCAACAGCTCCTGGACCCGCAGCACGTCGCTGCGCGTGCCCATGACCGTTTGCGGGCTCCGGCAACTGCGTTCGATGAGCGAACGCAGCGCCGGCGGCAGCGGGCGCCCGTCGCGCAGCGCCGGAAGCACCAGGCCGGAGCGGGTGATCAGCACCGCGGAGGGGTGCTCGGCAGCGCTCCGCTCCAACACGATGGCCCAGGAGCGGCGCAGCCAGCGGTAACGCCGGCCGGAACCGGTCAAGCGCGCGCTGAACGGTACGTAGGCCCACTCGCGCCGGCGCAGGCTTTGCGCGACCGTTTTCAGGTCGGCGGCCTCCGCGTAGCGCCAGCGGCTCATGGCGCGCCGGCGGCGGCCGGCTGCGCGATGCCGGCGAAGTCGAGCGGCAGCCGCCCGGTGGCGCGGTAGTCGCCGGCGAGCACGCCGAAGCCGGCCTCGAACGAGGCCGCGCCGGTGCCGTATACGGCGATTGCGGTGCGCACCCACGGCACCTGCCGCAGGTACACCGGGGTCAGCGCCGACACCACGACGAGGCGCGCGGCCAGCGGTTCCAGCCGCTGCAGAATCTGCAAGCTGTTGTAGTTGGCCAGTTCGTAGATCACCGTGTCATAGCCGCGCGCGAGGGCGGGGATGCGGCTGAGATGCGGCTCCCTGGCGGAGTAGAACGGCGCGTACGGCATGGTCGCGGCATCGGCTTCCGGATAGCGGCGGCGCCCGGCGTCGATGAATGCCTGGTGCTGGCCCACCAGCAGCGTGCGGCCGCGCTCCTCCGCCAGCGGCAGGCCGCCGCCGTCGCGCAGCACCGTTACCGCGCGCGCGGCCGCGGCGAAGAAGAACTCCGCCGCCCCCGGCGCCGGCACCAGCTCCTCCGGCGGCGCGCCGGCCGGCCCCAGCGGCGCCGGCGGCGCCGCGCTCACCGCGGCGCGCTTGCCTTCCAGCACGCGCTGCGCCGCTTCCCGGATCTGGCGCCGGAAGTCGGCGTCCGTTCGCATGCGCGCGCGCGCCAGCTCCCAGGCGCGCCGTTGCCAGTCGGGCGTGTGGGCGATCATCACCAGATCGGTGCCGGCGCGCAACGCCGCCAGGGCCGCCTGCGCCGGTGACCCGGCGGCCTCGACGGCGCCATCCATCTCCAGGTCGTCGGTGAGTACGATGCCGTTGAAGCCCAGCCGTTCGCGCAGCAGCGTGCCGACGAACCAGGGCGAAAGTGACGCCGATTCATGATCCCCGGTCACTTCGGGAAAGGCGAGGTGGCCGGTCATGACCGCCGGGATTCCCTCCCGGATCAGGAACCGGTAGGGGACCAGTTCGCGCTGCCAGAGCTGGTCGAGATCGGCGCTCACCCGCGGCAGCACCAGGTGGGAATCGCGGTCCGCGGCGCCGTGGCCGGGGAAGTGCTTGGCGGTGGCCATGACGCCGGCGCTCTGCAGGCCGCGAAAGAAGGCGACCGCCAGCAGCCCGGTCTGCACCGGGTCGGAACTGAAGGCGCGCGGGCCGATCACCGCGGCCGCGGGATCGGAGTACACGTCGACGGTCGGCGCGAAGTTCATGTTGATGCCGAGCGCGGCCAGCTCGGCGCCGAGGTAGCGCCCGGTGCGGAAGGCGTCCGCGGCCAGGCCGGCGGCGCCCAGGGCGAGGTTGCCGGGAGTCTGCGACGCGGCGTGCTTGACGTGGCGGATCCAGCCCCCCTCCTGGTCGGTGGCGATGAGCAGCGGAATCTGCCGCGGCTGGCGCCGCGCCGCCTCCTGCAGCGCCGCGGTGGTGGCGGCGAGCTGCTTCAGACTCGTCACGTTGCGGGGAAAGAGCTTGACGCCGCCGAGGCCGCGCTGCTCGATCCAGCGCCGCAACTCCGGCGGCACCGCGGCGCCCGGGTAGCCGAGCATGAACACCTGTCCGAGCAGTTCGTCGTCGCTCATGGCGCCGGTCAGGGCGCGTATGGCCGCGGGACCGGAGAGCGCCTCCCGGAACGTGGCCGGCGCCGCGGCGCGCTCCTGCGTTGCCGCCGGCAGGGGGCCGGCCGCGCCGGCGGCGGCCAGCAGCAGCGCCGCCGCGAACGCGCCGCGCGTCATCGGGAGCAGGTCCACCCGGGCGCGGCGTAGCGGCGCTGTTCCAGCTCCCGCGCCAGCCGCGCTTCGGCCGCCGACAGCTCCGACCGGCGCACCCGCAGGCGGGCGGCGGCGGCCGTTGCCAGAAGCTGCAGCGCTCCCTGGTAGGTGTGGCGGCATTCGGTCTCGCCGGCTACCGAGGTGGCGGCAGGCGCGGCCGGCGCGGCGGGCCGGTGCGGCCGGAGGTAGCGCCGGATGCGGGTGTAGGCGCCGGTGAGGGGTATGGTTCCGTGTTGCAGCGCCGCGCCGCGGGTCGTGGTCTGCGCGCTGCCGACCAGCTTTCGCTGTCCCGCGGTGACCTCGTATTCGGCGGTGGTCCGGTAGCAGTCAGGATCGGGAGCCGGCGGCGCCGGGCGCGCGGCTTCCGCATGCGCGGCCGGCTCCGACCGGACCACGCCATGCACGCCGAGGGCCGGCAGCAGGCGGAGCAGAATCGCGGCCGCGGCGCGGTAGGCGGCGCGCTTGGAAAACGGCTGCAGGTGCCGGCGCCCCAGCACCACGGCATAGGTGACCTCGTCGTCGTGCAGCACCGCGCGCCCGCCGGTGGGACGGCGCACCAAGTCCACCCCGTCGCGCCGGCGGCGCGCGTCATCCTCCAGGTCGGCGACCGGCTGGAACCGTCCCAGCGACAGACACGGCGGGGCGAATCCATACAGCCGCAGCACCGGATCGCCGCCGTCCGCCATGCATTGCAGCAGGGCTTCGTCCACCGCCATGTTGCGCGCCCCGGGCTGCCGCGGGTCCACCAGCAGCCGGAACGAAAGATGCTCCGGGAATGGATGAACGAACGGAATGAAGCCCGGCCGGGGCGCGGCGGCGTGACGCAAGTGTTCTGCCATGATAAGGTAGGCGGAATATGCAGGCTGCGCAACCGCGGGCGCTGCTCGGACTGCTCGGGGCGCTGATCTTCACGCTGATTCCTGCCTTGCCGGCGCGGGCCGACGACCACGAGCCGGCGCCCGAACGGCTCACTCATGAGCTCTGCCCCGAACAGGACTGCCGCTCCGCCGTAGCGCGTTTCCTGGAGGCGTTCCGTAGTGAGGACCGGAATGACCTGGCGGCGCTGGTCGACTTTCCCGTCTATCGCGGGTACCCGGTGGTGGCGCCGATCGAGCGGGAGGAGTTTGGCGCCCGCTTCGACGACCTCTTCACCGACAAGTTGACGAGATTCATCGCCGCGTCGGAAGTGGACGACTGGCAGGTGGACGGCTGGCGCGGCATCTCGCTGCGCGGCCCGGGCGACACCTGGGTGTGGCTGCATCACGATGGGTCGCTGCGCGGCGTATATGGCGGCTGGCCCGCCGAGTGGCAGGCCGAGTGGAACCGGCTCATCGAGCTGGAGCGGGGTCAACTGCACGTCAGTCTGCGGGCCTATGAACGGCCGATACTCGAATGGGACACCGAGCGCCATCGCGTCAGAATCGACAGTCTGGGAGGCGGCAGCTTTCGCTACTCCTCCTGGCCGGCCGGCGCGCACCACCGGCGGAAGCCGGATCTGATTCTGCTCGGCGGCAGGGTGTTTGGTCACGGCGGCTGCGGGAATCACCAATACGACTTCCCGGTCGGCCAGTATCTGTATCAGGTACGGGTCCACCGCTGCGCCGGCAGCGCCGGACCCGGTGAGCTGTTCGTGTACCGGAGCCCCGGGGTCTCGGCCGCCTACAGCCAGGGACGGCCGCTCCCGGATGACTATGAACTGGTGCGCCGGGAGCGCTTCACGAGAACCCCGAGCACGCTCGAAGAGCTGGCGATCGGCGCGCGCCGCAGAACCGAAGTAGAACGCTCCGCCGAGCCGGTCGACTAGGCGCCGTCGAGAATCTCCCGCGCCATGGCCGGTACCGCCTCCGGCTCGATGCGGCTGGCGGCCGCATCCGCGATCAGCAGCTCGCGCGACAGGTAGCGATGGTACTTCTCGCTGGCGAGGGCGTTCATGCCGGCTGCCAGATCGCGCCCGTTCGGAGGCTCCCGGCGGGCCAGCAGCTCGAGGGTCGCTGCCAGGTCCGCGCCGTCAGGCTGCAGGGCCGAAAGCTCCAGAAACCCGTCGTGGAGCGTCGCGGCGTAGCCTTGCGACCGGAGCGCGAGCGCCAGGGTCGCGGTGCGGATCGATCCCTCCCAGGTGGCGACCAGGTAATGGTTGGGCCCCAGGTCGACGATCCGGCGCCGGGACAGCTCCATGCGGCGGTAGGCGCCGCGCCCCTCCCGCAGGAGCGCGGCTGCCGCCGGATCGAGATAGCGCGGAATCCCTCCGCCCTCCAGTGTCGCGCGCATCCGTCGAATCACGACGTCGTCGATCACGCCGGCCCCGCCGGCGAACGGCGGCGGGCGGCCGGTCGCGTCCCGGGTCACCTCGATGATCTTCTCCCGTTCGTGGACCGCCCTGACCCGCCACCGGCGCCCGGCGAAGATGATCGTCGCGTCGGGCGCCAGCGGCGTGACGATCGGAATGGTTCCGAGCGTCCGGCTGCCGAACACTACCCGGTACTCGTCGGGGGTCTCGAACACGGCGTAGAAGCCGTAGTGCTCGACGATCCGCTCGCCCGCCGCTCCCAGCAGCAGCGTGCCGTCAGGCGATTGCTCGATCAGGGCGACCTCGGGGTGTCCCATGCGGCGCAGAAGACGAGCGAACAGGGCCGGGTCGACGCGCTTGAACGGGCCGCGCCGGCACAGGATCAGGAACGCCTGCTGCGCGGCTACGCCGCCTCGTTCGGCGATGACCGAGAGCACTTGATGGACCAGAGTGGACAGATGGAGCGCCGCGGGCCGCGGCCGCTCGCACCAGCGTTCCAGCAGGAGATCGAGCATCGCTATCGACCGCACCAGCCCCAGACGCAGCCCATCGACCGGGTGCAGCTCCGCATCGAGCGCGCGCTCCGTCGCGTACATGCGCAGAATCGCCGGCTGGCCGCGGCGCCCGGATCGTCCCAGGCGCTGGCGCAGGGAGGCTACGGAAAACGGAGCGCCGACCTGAGCGACGCAGGCGATTTCTCCGATGTCGATCCCCAGCTCCAGGGTGGAAGTGCAGACCGCCGTGGTCGGCAGCCGTCCTTCCTTGAGCCGCTGCTCGACGGCGAGCCGATGATCGCGCGCCAGGCTGGAGTGGTGCGGGAAGAACTCGTTGGGCAGCCGCCGGCGCTCGGAGCTTCTGCGCAGCAGATCCGCGAACTGCTCCACGTTCTGGCGCGAGCCGGCGAACATCAGGTTGGTCGCGCCGCGCAGCTTGTCGAACAGGTGGGCGGCAATCGCCGCCTCGGTACTGCTCTGAGCGGCATCCGGTTCGTCCGCGGGGCGCGGGCCGACCCGGTAGCCGCGCAGTTGCGCGCGCAGCTCGGGGCCTTCCGCGGCGCTCCGCAGGACGGTGACCGCGCCCGGCGCCTCCGGCCGCAGGTACTGTCTGGTGAGCTCCATGTCGCCGAGCGTTGCCGACAGGCCGACGCGCCGAACGCGGCGTCCGGTTGCGAACTCCAGGCGGCTGAGCAGCGAACGCACGTGGACGCCGCGCTCGGTATCGAGGAGCGCGTGCAGCTCGTCGATGACGATGGCATCGAGTTTGCCGAACAGCCCTCTGATCTCAAGGCCGCGCCGCACGAACGCCGCCTCCAGAGATTCCGGCGTGATCAGCAGGATGCCCCGGGGATTCTTGCGCGCCTTCGCCTTGGTGGCCGCCGCAACGTCACCGTGCCAAGGGTGCACCGGAAGATCGATTTCCTCACACAGATCCTGGAGGCGGCGGAACTGGTCGTTGATCAGCGCCCGCAGCGGCCCCACGTACAGCAGGTCGAATCCGCGGCCCGCGGCAGCCGCCCGGAGCACGCGGGAAATCAGGGGCAGGAAGGCGGCCTCCGTCTTGCCGCCGGCGGTAGCCGCAGCAATGATGAGGTCCGCATTGCCCTGCAGGAGAAGCGGAATCGAACGCTCCTGAATGTCGCGCAGCGCCGACCACTTCTGACGCCAGATCCAGCGCCGGACCGGTTCCGCCAGCAGCTCGAAGCTGTTCGACTCCCGCGGCGCGGGAGTGTGAGTTTCAGAGTTGGAAGTGGGCGAGGTCGCCGTCATCGGATTGGCCCGCCGCGGCAGCGCCCGCGCTATCGCCGCCGTCCGGCGCGACGTGCGCGGCGCCGATCAGGCGGCGCCAGTCGGCGCCGGGGTTCTGCTCGAGGACGGCGAGGAGATTGACGAACGCGGTAACGGTGTTGCGGGGCGTGCGAAAGTAGGCATCGCCGATCCGGTCCGAACAGTGCTGCATGAAGGCGTGCAGCGCTTCGTCCGGCAGCGGCTCCGCGGCGCCCTGAAACACGCGGCGAACGTTGGTCAGCAGCACGAACAGATCCTCGGGCGTCAGGTTGGAGAGGCGGATTACCGGTCCCGACAGATCGACCAGTCCGTCCCGCGCGAAGGTGTTTTCGGCCAGTCGAGACTGCAGCGCCTCGTAGCTGTACAGGCCGCGCCGCGTATCCATGAGAAACTCCGGCGTGCCGCCCATCAGCAGGCCGAACCCGGCGGCGCTGCCCTGCAGCACGTCGTTCAGGATGTGCAGGATCTGCTCGTAGTTGCCGTTTCGGGCTTGACGGCTCACCAGCTTGTAGAGGTTGACCATTTCGTCCAGGACCACGAGCAGGCCCCGGTAACCGGCCTCCCGGACGAACGCCGAGAACAGCTTCAGATGATCGTAGACGCCGGCGTCGTCGATGATCGTGCGCACCTTGAGGGCGGCGCGGGCGTCGGTGCGGGTGGCGTATTCCGCGCGCAGCCAGCGCACCGCGTTTGCCTGCAGCGCTTCGTCGTCTTGCTCGTGGCCCTGCCAGTAGCGGCCGATGACGGTCGCAAACTCGTAGCCGCCGGTCAACTCCTCGAGGTGACCGAGCCGGGCGCGAATCACCCGGTCGGGCGTCAGCCCCCGTTCTTCGGCCTCCTGCATGGCGCGCGTAACGAACCGTTCCACCACACTGGTCAACGCGCCGCCCGCGGGCCGCGTGCGGGTCGCGGTGCTGCTGGTGAGCTCCGCGAACAGCGAGCGCGCCTGGCCGCCGGTGGCGTGCAGCCGGCGGTCAGGCGCGAGGTCGGCGGACATGACGACCAGCCCCTTCTCCAACGCGATGAGCCGGACCAGGTTGAGAAAGAAGGTCTTGCCGGAACCGTACTCGCCGATCACGAAGCGCAGCGCCGCGCCGCCGGCGCCGATTCGGTCGACCTCCCTGATCATTTCGTCAACTTCGCGGACCCGTCCGACCTGGATGTGCTGCAGTCCCAATTTCGGAACGACGCCGGCCCGCAACGCCTGGATTATGGTGTCTCGTTCCCGCCGCTTCAGCTTTGGCCGCGGCATCAGGCGCCTCCGAACGTCACGCGGCGGTGCCGTCCACGAGCTCCGGGTTCACCTCGTAGTTCCCATTTTCTTCGATCAACGCGGCGTCGAAGCGTTCGAATGCCCACTCATTGATCGTTTCCAACACGCCGTCCGGCAGCAGCTCGAACTGTCGAGCCAGCTTCTCGAATTCCTGCGGAGCCCAGGAGCGCTGCCGCAGCAACTCCTCGACCAGGCGGCGATGCCTGGCGTCGAGGCCGGCGAACCGGGCGCTCCGGTCGGACCTCCGGGCGGCCTGCCCGCCGCGCGCCTCGTCCTCATCTTCCGCGGCATCTTCGGCAGCATCTTCCGCAGGGTCGGCGAATACTGCATGCAGCACGTTCGACACCTGCGTCGTGTCCTGCATGATCGCCGCGACTCGTTCCTGATCGAGGACGATCGACGCCGGCTCAGCCTCCGCCGCGGCCGGCGGCGGCGCCGGGATGAGGTATTCGGCGTCCGCGGTCTTCGGCTGAAACACCGTGACCGGTTCGGACGGCGCGGCCAGCGCATGCAGCTCCCGGTAGATGCCGTCCGCATCGAGATCGAGGATTCGATACAGCTTCTGAATCGCCTTGATTTCCGCCGGGTCGATCACGCCGTCCGCGCCGACCGCGGCCAGAGCGAGGCGCCCAAGTCCATGGCGCACTTCGGGTCCGACTTCCTTAACCCGCCGGCGGATCGGAGCGAGGTCGGGCGGAACCGCCATCATCCACTCGAGATTGGCCTGCAGTCGCGCCTTCTCGGAGACGCTGAGCACCGTCGATGACGCGAACCGCTCCGTGAGATGGCGCCGCTCCAACTCCGACACCGTGCCGTCGGCGTGCGCAATGAAGGTGCCCATGACCAGCGAGAGCAGCGCCGCGGGATAGTCCCTGCTCACCTCCTCCAACCGCGTGATCCCGTCCGGCAGCGCGAACAGCACCACCGGCTCGCCCGACTTGGGGCTGCGCAGCGCGAATCGAGGATCGGGCGCCATGCCGATCGACAGCCGGGCCAGGGCGTCGGCGGCGCCGGTCAGTTGCCGTCTCCCGATCTTCTCCGGTGCCCGGCCCTCCAGGCGTTCGATGAGGTGATCGACTGCGATCAGACCGCCGCCGGCGATCCTGCTCCGCGCCCACTCCCGCAGCTCATCCAGCTCGGGACAGGGAAACAGCGCCTGCAGCGGTTCGGGCAACAGGGCGTGCGCTTCGATGGTGCCGCGCCCCTCCGGATTGCGCCCCAGATAGCGGCTGAACTTGTCGAGCTCGTCGGCGGTCCGGTCGGCGATCCGAACGGCCTTTTCGAGCGGTGCGGCGAGTTGCGAAATGTCCGGCACCTTGGTGGCAAGCTCCACCTCGAAATTGGTGGAGGCCGCGCGGTAGGTCAGGGAAAGAAGGCGCCGCGGGGCAGCTATCTTGAGCCCGTCCGGATGCCGTTCTCGAAACCGTATGAGGAACAGCTCGCGGTACTCCGGGAAGGCGCGTTGCGCCGGCATGCGCAGCCGCCGTTCCGGATGGGTGGCCAGCCAGGAGAGCATCCACTCCGCGGGCACCGGCTTGGCATCCTGCAGCAGGCCGCCAATCGCCAGGCGAACCGCCAGCGGGAGCTCGTGGCCGGACCTGCGGAACTCCGGGTCCGGCGCGTCGTCGTCTTTGGCCATGGCGAGTTGAGCCGCCTGCAGAAACGACCCCAGATAACCGTTTACCGAACCGTTCACGCCATACGCGCCGCGCAGCCGCTCGACCTCGGCGACGATGGCCAGTTGCTCGCGCCGGTCAGGGCGGTCGACGAAGAATCTCCGTTCGAGGCCGTAGAAGTAGAGGAAGACGTAGCCGACGTTGTAGTCAGGATGGGAGCGTCCGCCGGCCAGCCACGCGAGATAGGTGGCGCGCGAGCGGGGATGGATGGAGGAATAGTTCGGCCAGTACGGCATGCCCTCCGCCTGCAGGTCGTCCGCCCGGTAGGCGACCAGCTTCGCCGGATCGATGAACGCATGGTCGGGTTTCCCGCCCACGGTCGGGCCGCGTCCGACGTATACCATGCCGCCGATCTCCCGCCCGGCTATGGTGACCGATTCGCCGGCCGGAACCCAGCGCGGCTTCCGGCTCGCCCGGGGCGCCCGCGGGCCTCTCGGGCGGCCGGCGTCCGCCGGCGGCCGGTCGGAGCGCTTGCGTCGTTCGACCAATAATGCCCGCGGCTCGCTCCGCGCAACCTGCGGCGCCGCCTGTGGCGGCGCCGGTTCCGGCGGGCTGCTCGGGCGCAGCGCCGACTGCATCTGCAAGTCCGGGAACGCGTATGCCGCGCTGCCCTCTGCGATCCTCAATTCCGCGTGCCCCCGTTCGACCAGCCCGTCCAGGCAGACCTTGCACTCATCCAGGCTGTAGTCTCCCTGCACCGCGACGGCGGCGGGCGTGATGCTGCCGCCGTTGGCCGCAGCCGCCTGCAGAACCGCCCGTTCGAGTGGTTCCGACGAGCCGGTCTGCGCCGGATCGGGCGCCGCGCCGGCCCGCGCGCTCTTGGCCCGTGCCATGGAGGGAATGGTGAACAGGTCGATGAGGTTCCCGATTCCGAGCAGCCCCAGGGTGAGCAGCCACAGGACTCCGGTGCCCGGCCGCCCGAGGTAGAACCGGTGAATGCCCGAGACGCCCACCAGGCAGAGCGCCCACAGCAGATAGGCGATGCCCCGCGAAGGCCCTGCGTCGTCCATGCGCCCGCAGATTACCGAACGCCGCCCAAAGCGCCAACCGGCCCCAAAGACGGTGATTTGCATGCGCCGGACTGCGCGCGGGGATCGCCGTGCCGCGCAAGTCTGCCGCGCCCGCCTGCCGCCGTACCGCACGGAGCCGCGCCGGCGGCCGCGGGCGGCGGTTGGCAGCGGAGCGCGGGACGTGCGACCATTCCGGCCGGGGAGGAGGCGATGCGCTGGTCCTGGAGCGGAAGCGGCAGGTCCTGCAGCGCTGGAAGCCCGCATGAACGACGACGGGAAGTAGGGTATGGAAATGGAATGAAGACCGCAGTATTGATGGTGGCGGCGGCGCTTGCGCTGACCGCTGCCGAAGAAGCGATGCCGAACCCGCCGGTAGCCAAGCAGCCATTGGCGCCGGCGCCGGCTGTCGATTGGCGCAGCATTGACCATGTAGTACGCATCGAAGTGACGATGCCGGATGCTGACTGGGAAGAATTGCGCATGGTTGGCCGTAGCCACGACATCGGCTTGGATCAAAGCAACCCGGTTCCGAACTGGTCTTGTGAACCGTTCGACAGTCCCTTCGACTGGTTCGAGGCAACGGTGTCTATCGACGGGAAGGAGTACAAGCGCGCCCGGATTCGCAAGAAAGGTTTCTACGGTTCGCTGTCCACTGACAAGCCATCGCTCAAGCTGCGGTTGGACAAGTACATCAACGACCAGGATCACTTCGGGACAACGCGGATGACGCTGAACAACAGCATCCAGGACAAGTCCCTGGTGAACACCTGCTTGACGTATGAGTTGTTCCGTCGCGCCGGCATTCCTGCGCCGTTGTGCAACTACGCCAAGGTGGCGGTGAACGGAGACGATCTTGGGACCTACGTCAACGTCGAAGATATGAAGACGGACTACTTCGACCGGGTATGGGACGGCGCTGGCAACCTTTACGAGGGTACGTTCAGTGACTTCCGCCCGCAGCTTACCGGCACCTTCGAGAAGAAGACTGAGAATCCGGGGTTGGGCGACATCGACAAGCTGACCGAGGCAATCGCCAGCGACGACGTTGCCAGCATCGAACGGCTTGTGGACGTAGATCGGTTCCTGACGTATTGGGCGCTTGAGTCGCTGGTCGGATTCCATGACGGGTATACCGAAGGCATCAACAACTACTACTTCCACGAAAGCGCGGACGGGTTGGTGTTCATCCCATATGGGCCGGATCAAGCATTCGTCTACCCTAAGTCGAAAGTGATGAACATGCGCGGGGCTTTGGCCCGCGCTTTGTACTCGAAGCACAAGGAAGCCTACAAGCGCACCATGCGCCGGCTGCTGGCAACGGTCTGGAATGAAGTGAGGCTGCTCGGATACGTCGGAAGGATTGCCGAGGCAGTAGGCGACAACGCTGATACGATGCGGGTTGTCCGGTTCATCGGGGGCCGGCGGGAATGGGTTGAAGGAAGGTTGAAGAACGCTGACTTCGACCGGTTCTTCGCAGCGATCGGGCCGTACACCGGCAACTGCAACAGGTAAGACAGAGCAGAAGGCTGCCGGTCGCCTGTCAAAGACCGGCGCGACAAGTGAATGCCATAAGGCGCGCATCGTACCGGGCGACGGCATGGTAACGGCGCTGGCCGCCCTCGCCGGCGGCTGCAGCCGGGTGGTGATCGCGGACTTGGTAGCCGCCAAGCTGCAGTTGGCCGCCTCCCTGGGGCCGATCGTGCCGTTGCGGGTGGATCAGGGTCTCGTGCAGGCGACTTGGCAGGGCGCTCTGCGCGAACTCGGCAAAGGCGCGGGAGTAAGGTCGCCTCGCTGGGCAGCGCGCGGCGACTCTGCCACGCGCACAGGCGCCGGGCCGACGGCGGCCTCGGAGCCCCTTGCGCCCCCGGCCGTTGGTGGGTAGATTTTCTGTCAGGAGGGAGGTGAAATGCGTTGGCGTGATGCAGGTGACTCCGGTGGTGGGTCGGCGGCCGGGAGTAGTGGGACCCTGAACAAGGCGTCGCTGTATGCCCTGTTGAAGACCATTCTACAGTCGTCCGAGAGGGTGCACGTCGAGGCGGACGATCCGCATTTCAGGCTGACGCTGTCGCTGACTGACGATGCTCGGGTGGTCCTCGAGGGTGCTGTCCAGGTGGATGGTATCGATCTCTCCGGGCGTGATCTGGGGTTCTCCAGTGACGGGGGGAGCGGTGTCAGCTTCACGATGCCCGGCATCACGACGGCGGATGAGGGGAGCGACCTTGGGCGGGTAAATACCGTCGAGAAGCTCAACTTCACAGGCGCGGGCGTGACGGCGACGCGCGTGCCCGGTTCGCCTGAGACTACCGTCAACATTCCCGGCGCCAACCCTGGGTCGGGCGGTGTGTCGTTGGCGCAGGTGGACGGGCGGATCGATGGGAATCCGCGGGTGACGAGTCTGTCGCGCTTCGAGGCGGCGCTCCGCAAGACCACCGTCATCAGCGGACCCGCTGCCTTCACGGTGGCGTCGCCGAACGCCGCGGTGGCGATCAGCGGGTCGGTGCCGGGCGCGGAAGCGGACCGCGAGCTGGTGGTGGCGGTGACCGGCTCCCCCACCCAGACGTTTCAGCTCTCCTCGTTCGCCGGCAAGGATGCGGCGGCCGCCGCCATCACGCTCACGGACGCCAACTCGGTGAAGTGGGAGGCGGGCACGGTGACGTATCGCCTTGGCCACACCGCCGCCGGAGGGTTCGTTGCGTCCGCCAGTACCGCCGCCACCTACACCATCACCTTGACGGACAGCCGGATCGACCTTGAGGGTTGGGCGCGGTTGAACGGCGGTCAGATCCCCGCCGACCGGCTGCCGAACGGCGGCGGGTTGGGGCAGGCTGCGGTGGACGCGCGGATCGACGCGAATCCGCGGGTGACGAGTCTGTCGCGCTTCGAGGCGGCGCTCCGCAAGACGACCGTCATCAGCGGACCCGCTGCCTTCACGGTGGCGTCGCCGAACGCCGCGGTGGCGATCAGCGGGTCGGTGCCGGGCGCGGAAGCGGACCGCGAGCTGGTGGTGGCGGTGACCGGCTCCCCCACCCAGACGTTCCAGCTCTCCTCGTTCGCCGGCAAGGATGCGGCGGCCGCCGCCATCACGCTCACGGACGCCAACTCGGTGAAGTGGATGGCAGGCACGGTGACGTATCGCCTTGGCCACACCGCCGCCGGGGGGTTCGTTGCGTCCGCCAGTACCGCCGCCACCTACACCATCACCTTGACGGACAGCCGGATCGACCTTGAGACGTGGGCGCGGCGAAACGGCGAGCAGATTCCTGCCAACCGCCTGCCGAACGGCGGCGGTCTGACCCAGGGGCAGGTGGACGCGCGCATCGAGTCGTTCGCGCGCGCCGGCACCACCACCAGGGTGCCGGAATCGCACCTCCCGACCGACCTCGATCACCTTCTGGACGCGCTGGCCGACGGCGGGTGGTCCACGGAGGGGAACAACGCCGCCAAGGACGCGTGGATCGCTCAGGTTGCCAGCCCAACGGAACCGACCCTCGCGGCGGCGCGCGGCTACACCTACGCCAGCGCCACCTGGGAGCGGACCGGCTCCACGATTACGCCGGCGTGGCTGACCGTGCGGGTGCCGGCGGGGCTGAAGGATGAGGTGGCCGCCGGGAACCTGCGTCTGATCGCCGACTACAACAACGACCCGGACGACATGGGCGACATCGCGGTGTCGAGTGGCTGGACCCACGTGGGGGACAGCACGGACGACGCCTACCGGTACTACATCCAGCGCTTCACGGGGGTGCCGGCGGGAGCCAACATCGTGCAGCGCTACACCCGGTTCCGCATCGACCGCACCAAGCTCGACACCGGGGTGCCGGCAGGTGAAGCGGGAGATGACGGCAAGGTACTGGCCTACCATCCGGGCGGCAATGAGTGGGAGGAGCTGCCGATCCTGCACGGCATCCAGCGGCTCCACAGCGGTACGATTCCCGGATTGAGCATCACGAACCTGGGCAACGTTCGGAACCAGACCATCAATCTGTTCTCGCCGGCATTCGACCTCGATGACAACGGTAGGGGTGAGTTTCACGTTCAAGGCGTGCTGACGATCTCTACGCGGTCGCACAGCACCGTCGGATGGAACGATGGCGGCAACGATCTGTCAGAGCAGATCAGCGGCTATGTGTTCGCTTCCGTGCTGTCTGCGGCTGCGGATTTTGTGACCGCTGGCGCGGTTGAGGGAGTGAAAGTAGGGAAGGTGGACCTCTACAAGGGGTCCGCGAAGCAGGGCGAGGTGAGCTTGTGGCTGGTTCACAACTCCGACAACCATGTAGGGGCGGTACTGGACTACGAACCTGAGACGGGAGCCAGCAGCACCGATAACATCACGTTGGGGGCGCAGCTCCAGGTGAGCTTCGCGCCGTCCGACCCCGCCGGCGGGGCCAGCGCAACGCGCGGGCGGGGGCGCCTGATCGCTACCGCCACGCTTCCGGCGGTGGCCAGTGGGACGGACTTTATCCGTACCACGACATGGGCCGTGGAGAGTGCCTTTTCGACCGAATATAATTCGCGTACAACCGATGGGAGCATGTTTCTTCCAAATTTTCTACCAGCGAATCAATTGGGATTTATCAACGAGGTGAAGGACGTCAATGACGACCTGCTCTCTTCGTTCTATATTCCGTGGTCTCCTCCAGTTGTGTCTTATAGGAGAACGACAGCTGGCGTTGCTCGAACGGTTTACCTTATCCCGCTTCCCTATGATAGTACCCAACGGTCGGTGAACCAAGTGTTTGAGAAGAGGTTTAGATCCAGTGACGTTAACAAGATCTTCTTCAACGCGACTGGGAAGGCATTCAAGGCCGGTATCAAGGTTGAGTTGTACGAGTGGCTGGCGTGACCGGTGCCCTTGACCTACCGGGATAACTTCGGTGGCGGCATCAATCAGCGGCCTCCAGGACTGCCTCGGGGTGTATTCGTGCGGCGGCGCGCTGCAGTATGCGCCGGCAGCGCCCAGCTCGCCTACGCGCTGCGGGAAGCGGTCGTCGACGGCGTGGAACGGATAGTCGATGGTACATTTACGTTCGTGCCGCATGGTCTGCCACTCATCATACCGGATACCGCACCGCGCCTCGATTGATGCCCAAGCGCCTGACGTGGCACCGATCCTGGCGCTCGCCGGGCGCCGCCGAGCATAAGCATCGAATCGACCGGGACGATGGTTGAGGCGGGATTGCGGCCCGGCCCAGAGGGGCGGGGGCTGACCCGACAGGGGCGCCGCGGAACGTCATCTTCCTGCACCACCTGGGCCTCTCCTACGACACGGCGGTGCGGAGATTCGCGGCCGAGTTCGCTACGGGCGCCCGACCATCAGAGCCATCGCCTCGGCCGGTACCTGTTCGTGCCGGACGCGTTGGGCCTGTCGTGCGCAATCCTGGTCATCATGGAGATCGCCCGCTCCCAGGCGCGGCTGCGGTCGCAGGCGTGCGCGGCGCTCGGCGGGGTCGGCGCGCTGCTCGTCCTGGTCCGCCAAGCCGCCTACGGGGCGGGGCTGACGCGCGATTCGACTCGCTACGTGGCGGGCGCGCGCAATCTGCTGGAATGGCAACGGGTTGGCCGCGGCGTTCGGCAGCCCGGAGCAGGGCGGACCGCTGTTCACTCTGCTCCGGGCGTTTGCCGGCTCCTTCGGCCCGGAGGTGATCGAGGCGGCCCGCTACGGCGCAGCCTCGCACGGCGCCGCGCCCGCTTACCCGGCCTGCTCCGGCGGCATGGCGACGCGCGTTGACCCTCTGCCTGGGGTTCGTGGCCGCGTACGCGCTGTTCCTGATGGTGTTCGTCCGTCCGGCGGCGACCGGATCGCTGCGGTGCTGCGGTGGATCGAAGAAGGAAGCGGATATGCGTCCGTCCATGGGCCGAGTCCGGCGTGATTCGCCAGTTGCGCGCCGACCCGCAGAACGGCGTCATCTGGAGCACCGACCGCGCGGCCGTCTCCCTGCACGCTGCTCTACCGCAAGGTTCCGTGCGCACCGGAGGACCGCCCGCCGTCCTCAAAGCGCGGTCTTCAAGGTGCCGGAGACTTCGGCGAGCAGGCGGTCGAGGGCGGCGCGCACCTCGGGCGGCGAGTCGCTGTCCAGTTCCACGTTCATCTTGAAGCGGAGCGCGTAGCCGGCGCTCTCCTCCAACAACTGCGGGAGCAGCTCGGCGAGGTCCTGGATCTGCCCGGCGTCAAGCGTAACCGCGCCGGACGCGCCGGACGGGACCGCGGGCGGCTGCGGATCGTATTCCGCCGGCCGCTCCAGCAGGACGCTGCCGGCCTGGTCGTAGCCGCAGTTGAGCACGCCGCTGGCGGCGGCCAACTGCAGCCAGCGGCTCTCGACGCCGGCCTTGATGCTGTCCCGCACCAGACCCCAGGGCAGGGCGGTGCGCCGCGTCTGCGACAGCGCCCGGGTCAGGGCAACGCCGTTCACGCTGCCGCCGCGCCACTCCTCGGGGAGCGCATGAGCGGTCAGTTCCTGCGCCGGGATCAGCGCCGGCGGCGGATGCAGCACGGCCGCCTCGTCGAGCGCGCCGTAGGGGACCGGCTCGTTCCACACCGAGGTGGGGCCGTTGGTGAGCCACACCCGCCCCTGCTCCACCGCGCGCGCCGCGGCGCTCCGCACCGTCTCCGCGGAACACCGCGGGATGCTGAGCGTATCGTCACAGGCGTATCCCTGTTGGCGGACCTGCACGGTGTGACCGCCGGCGAAGTACGCCGCCAGCGCGCGCAGCGTGAGCTGCGGCGCGGCGCCGCGCTCCTCCGGCCACAACGCCGGCAACGCGCCGGGCGCCAGCAGCGCGGGGGGCAGTTCGAGCAGCTCGGCGCGTTCCGGCAGCGCTACCTCCAACCCGGGGTCGGTCTGCGCGTCCGGGTCCACGGCCACGCGCCACCAGGTGCGAACGCTGCCGTCCGGGCGCGCCAGCCGGGCCAGCAGCAACCCGCGCTCCACGCCCTGCAGCACGGTGTCGAACAGCACCCGCGGATCGAGCACCTTGGGCAGGCGCGACTGGCGCGAGAACGCGCCGGCCAAGTCCTTCACCAGGCGGGCATCCTCATCCTCCCGCCACAGGTCGTAGGGACCGTCGGGCAGCAGCGCTTCCGCATCCAACGCGGTCTCGGTGATGCGCGCGCGCTTGTCGTTCTTGATCGCCGCGAACAGCGGCCCGGCGCTGGGAGTAAGTCGGAAGGCGTGCACCTCGTTGTCGTCGTTCACCGTCACCACCACCTGGTACGCCTGCCGGACCATGTCGGGCACCAGCCGGCGCGCTTCCTGCAGCCGCCGGTGCAGGAGCTCGCGCGGCACCGGATCGACCCGGTGACCGGCAAGTTCACGCTCCACCTCTTCCCACCCGAGCAACGCCCGCACGCAACTGCGCGCCGCCTGCAGACCGGTGCGCGACGGCACCGCCAGCACGACCGCGTTGCGATGCACGCGCGGCTGGTGCGGCCCGCTCACTTCGGTCAGAAAGCGGCGCGCGGCGCTGCTCGGCTTGCCCGACTCGGAAGCGGCGTCCGCGCCCAGCAGCACGTAGCGAAACGCGCCGTCGTCGCCCACCTCGCGCGGCGCCGCCGGCAGCCGATGCACGCTTGCTCCGGCCGCCTTGGCGCCTTCCACCAACGCCCGGGTCTCGCGCACCGCCTGCTCCAGGCGCGCCGCCTCCGCCTCAGCGGTCACCCGCTGGCGGCACGCTTCGTCGTGCATCTGGCGCAGGTTGGGGCGGTTGCCGAGGCGCCACGACTTCGGCAGCGCCGCCGCGGTGCGCGGATCCTCCGCCCCCAGGTCCTCGTCGTCCAGAAACCAGGAGAGTTCGCGCCAGCGGCGCAACCCCTTGTCGATCTCGATCGCGTCCGGCGCCGCGCTGCCGGCCATCCGCAGCAAATCGGGCGTGGACGCCTTGTGCCCGACCGGCTGCGAGTGCAGGAACACTGCCAGCACCGCCTGCTCCGCCTCGCGTCCCTCCCGCAGCGCCGGCACCTCCTCCTGAATCTGGCGCGCCTTGGCCAGTTCGGCCTCCAGCAGCGGTACCCAGTCGGTCTTGCTGCCCTCCACCTGCTCCGAAGTGGCGACGCCGGCGAGTTCGCGCACCGCCTCCGACACCGTCTGCGCTCCGGGCGCCGCCAGCAGCGCCCCGACGCCGATCAGCGGACTGCGGTCCCAACGCTCGGCCGCGCGCAGCGCGGTCGCCAGGATGCGCAGGATGCCGCGCGTGCGCTGGAACCCGTCGAGTTGCGTCCAGCGGCTGTAGAACACGTCGGTCAGGTCGGGATGGAAGGGGAAGGAGTCGATGAACCGCTCCTCGGCCGCGGCGCGCGCGCGGGCGGTGGTTTCGTCCAGCTTGGCGAGGCCGCGCACCACGCCGATCACGTGGGAGCGAAACGCGTTCCGGTCGCCCAGCTCGCCGGGCGCGAAGAAGCGCCGGCGCAGCACCTCGGCCACGTCGCCGCGCTGGACCGGCTGCACCCCCTCTTCGCGCTGGCGCCGGAACACGTCGAACAGCTCGGCGATCAACTGTTGCGCCAGCTCGCCGCGCTGCCGGTTGGGGTCGGTGGCCAACAGCGACGCCACCAGCGCGGCGCGGTCCACCTTGGCCACCGCCTGCGTCAGATACTGAAAGAAGTCGACGATGCGCTCGCGCCACACCGGGTCGAGCCCGGCCTTCTCGCGCGCGTACATCAGCACCTCGTCGATCAGGATCAGGGTCGCGCGGCCGTGCTGCTGCGGGAGTTCGAGCAGCTTCACCAGCAACGGCTCGGCCGGCGGCGTGGCGCGCTCGGCGTCGCCGCCGGCGCCGTGAATGGCGCGCAGTCCGTCCGCGCCGGCAAGCTGGAACGCCAGCACGCTCCACGGATGGCGCAGCGTGCGGCGCTCGCCGTCCGGCGCGCGCACCCCTTCGATGCCGCGCTCGGCGTCGATCTTGTCGAAGCACAGCGTCACCGTGACCGCCGGCGGCAAGTCGGCCCCCACGTGCTCGCGGAACTCCCGCACCGCCGCCACCTCGGGCAGCGCCGCCGGTTCCCGGAACAGGTGATAGAGGGCTATCAGCGTGTGCGTCTTGCCGCCGCCGTAGGTCAGCTCCAACTGCCGCACCGCCTTGTCGCTGCGCCCGGCCAGCCGGCCGGCAACGTCCTTCACCAGCTCCCGCAGGGCATGGGTGGGGTAGGTCAGCGCGAAGAACTTCGCAGGGTCCTCGTAGACCGGGCGCCGGCCCTGCGCCAGCGTCACCTCATGCAGGTCGGCCGCGAACTCGGCCAGCGCGAGCTCGCCGGTGCGCAGCTCCTCCTTCAGCCGCACCACCTCGTGCCACGGCCTCGAACGACTACCCTTCGCCATCATTCACCTCCGGAAACCAAGTTTGGAGGGTGCCTCGCAGCTCACCGAAGGCCGGATCGGTACATCCCCTTGCGTCCACTTGCTGGCCAAGCCGAAAGAACTTGCTCGACGAGCGTCTTACCCGCCTGCGCACCGCCGCCTGTCTCATGGCGCGTTGCATTGCGCTTTTGGGATCGGGCGGCTTCGGACGATCGGTTGGCCATAGACCCTGCGATCCAAGCCAAGATCGAAGGTCACCGTAGCCTTCCCAACCCATAAATCGGGCAACGATTGGTGACTTGATCCACACCCATGCTTCGAGCTCCGGATCGATGACAATGGCCTTCGAGCGTTTTCCCCATCCGTTCATGCTGAGTTGTCGCTCGACTTCTTGTTGTGTTTCTTCACGTGATGCCGTGCTCCCACTACCGTCGAGATCGAAAACTACCATTGCGTATCGGTGGCTCCGGAAGAACGGCCTAAGGTAGTCAGCGGCTTGCGTTCTACATCCTGGATCTCGATTCGGATGCCGTGCTACGTCATAGCTGAACTGAGCGTTCCTCAGAGGCTGCGGACGTGAGAAAAGGCCGCGGACTGCCTGTTCCATGTCGAGATCAGCAACCAGAACCATGAGGTCGATTCTGTCACTCATCCAATAACGCCCGTCGCGAACAGGATATTCATATCGACCGCACCTTGCCAGTCTCGCAAGAGGGGATGGTCGTCGCCGCGAACGATGTCGGTAGCTCCGTCGGCGTCCTTCGCGAAGCAGAGCACCTCTTTGGGTTCAGCAAGATTCAGGAAAGAGGGGGAATGAGTTGCCGCCAACACTTGCGAACGATGAACCGAAGCAAGCGAATCATATATCGGATCGAGTGCCAGCGGGTGGACACCGTTCTCCGGCTCCTCCAGCAGATACAGTCCGCCCGAGCTTGGCAGATAGGCAAGGAGCGTGAGCGCCAAGAACCGTAGTGTCCCGTCGGAAGCAGTCCACGACGGTATCCGCACCCCGGTGCGGTACTCAAGCATCAGGTACGCATGGCGATCGTCTTTGCGTGCGACCACTCGTATATCGTCCAAGTCCGACAACACCGTTTGCACGTGCCGCAGCCACTCCTCGTAGTCGGATCTGTGCCTCGTCTTGAGGCGGGCGATGGCCCACGGAAGATTGGCTCCATCCGCCGAGAACTCGAGATGACGTAGTTTCGGTGGACTCGCCTGGCGCATTCTTGAGCTATCCAGAAACACGGGCATGATCCGGCTCTTAAGGAACTGTTTCACATAGGTGGACGCGGGAAACTGCTTCGACGACTCCGGGAGATTTCCTAGCGTAGAGCGGTGTGGTCCAAACGAAAAATCGGTGACCCATCCCTGTCCAGGTCTCTCCGAGACCTCGATGCTGAAGTTATCGCGCCCCTTCCGGGACTTGCTCAGGACGGTTCGAACGCCATTGCGCCTGCTTGTTGTCAGAATCGTATCAGGAGCGGCGGCAGGACTCGGGAATCGAACACCTCGACGCGCATCGACGTCGGTAGCCGGCATGAGAAGCCCCTTTTCGGAGTCAATAAGAAGCGCCTTGTCTTCCTGTTCCCTGATACGCACTTCATAACGAAGGACCTGAAATTGCCTGGCCGCGGGGAGATGTACTCTAACGGTATCGGGGATATCGAATTCCACGGCCAGTTCAAAACAGGGATTCCGCTCCGGCCTGCCCCATACCAGGTCCTGGAAGTTATGAGTACGCCGCTCTATTGCCGCATCGAGTCCGTCCGAAATGAGATCACTGAGGAACGACAGGACATCCAGCACGGTGCTCTTGCCGCTGGCGTTAGGACCTACCAGAACGTGGAAGCGGTTCAACGATACGTCCACATAGCGCAAACAACGGTAATTGAGTGCCTGAATACGACGAATCATCGAAACAACAAGTAGCGGCTGCGTACCATTCTACCGCGCTGGTACACTACCCGTCACCCTGCCAGAGCAGGACCTGGCGGGCTGTGGGGGCCGCGGCGTGACCCCGCAGATGATTCTGGAGCGATTCGAGCGTGGCGCGCTCGTCGGAGCCGCTCTCGGTCAGCTCGATGATTGCCTGCACGACGCGGGCGAACAGTTCGTGGCGCCACAGGCCGCGCGCCTCCAGGTAGCCGTCCACCCGGCTCTGCTCGCCGGTCTTCCAGAGTTGCATCACCTTGTGGACGCAATCGATCAGCGGCGGCGGGCTGCCGTCAGCGCCGGACTCGCCGAGGTCGCGGGCGCGGCGCTGGTGCCACGGCTTGAGGCGCGCCGCGCTGCCGGAGACAGCTTCGGCGGCGTCCGCTTCTTCATCGGCCGGCGTTGCGCGGCCGCCGCGGATCAGCAGGGCGAGGCGTCCGGCAAGGTCGGCGTCCGACAGATTGCAGGAGAGGGCGTAGAGGATGCAAGCGCCGGCCGGCGCTGCGCCGAGGCCGAAGTCGTTGCGGTGCAGCAGGTAGTAGGTGGTCAGGTCGTCCAGCTCGCCGGCCGCGGCGCTGTCGCGGCCAAGCAGCCGGCTCACCACGAAGCCGACGACCATGCGCCGCACGCGGCGCAGGAACGCGGCCACGGTCAGCACCTGACCGGGAGCGTCCGCCCGCTTCACCACGGGATGCCGGCTGAACGCTTCCAGCGCCGGTCCGGTGGCGGCCCACACGAAGTCCGGCCCGCGGATGCCGGCGTCCCAGAAGCCGCGCAGCCGCTCGGTGATGTTGTCCTGCATCTCGCCCAGCACCCTGCCATCCCAGCCGGGGCGGGCGGCGGCGGGCCGCTTTTTGCAAACCAGCCAGATCGAAGCCGACAGGCGTGCGCCGCGCGCCACCTTGCCTTCCCGCTCCGTCTGAATCGGCCACGAGGCAGTTACGACGAAGCCGGCCCGGACCAGCGCCGCCACCAGCGTTTCCCAAGCCTCCGGCTGCTTGTTGGCGAACACCACCACCAGTCGTCCCTCGTCCCGCAGGGCGTCATTACAATGCCGAAGGGCGCGCAGCATACCGTCCTCGTAGACCTTCCTCGACTGAGCGCCGTCGGCAGCGAACCTGCCGGGTTGGTCGACCAACTCTCCGTCATTCGCGGCCCGATCCCACTTCGGGCCGAGCGGATCGGAGAACGCCGCGTTGGTTTCCGGCGAGAGCCCGGACAACGCGCGCCGCAACCAGACGTGGAAGAAGTCCATCAGGTCGGAATAGGGAATGGCGTCGTAGTAGGGCGGGTCGGTGCAGATCAGGTCGAAGCGTTCCCCGGCCGGCGCGGCAGCCGATCGGAGTGCGACGTGCGGCGTAGGCGCGCCGGCGGCGGCGGCGCCGGCGTGTTCAAGCACCTCGGCGACCCACTCCACCGCCTGAACGAATCCGCCGCTGGTGTCCGCCAGCGGACAGGACTCGGCGTAATCCCACACCATAGGCAACGCAAACCGCGCAAAAGCGTGACCTATCTTGTCAGCGTTGGTTTGCCACGTCGCCAGAGCGCTGCCGCGATCGGCCAGCCGGCTGACCACCGGCGCAAGACATGCTTGCAGCGCTTCCCGCCACGTCTCCGGGTAGCAGGCCATGTCGCCGGCGCAACGGCGCATCTCACGGATGAACGCTCCCAACGCCAGGAGCTGCCGATTCGTGAAACACCGCCGCCACGTATCGAATCCGTAGCGCGGGAGGCCGGAAGCGCCGCGCGAGTTGGGAGACGGCCGCTCGGGACTGATCGGCTCGTCGGGAAGTCCGAACGGAATCTCTTCATAGAGGCTGACGAGTTCTTCCTCGGTGACTCGCGCGGCGCGAAGCTCGAGGTCGGTCGGCAGGCGGTACTCCTTGCCGCGCTGGCCCTCCACGATGACGGCGGTCATACGCTCGCCGAGACGGCCGGCGCGGCCCTCGGTGCGAATGTCTCCGGTCGTCGCGATCACGCCGCAGCGGGGGCAGGTCGCGCCGCTGGCGCTCATCGTACCGGCTCCCAGTTCGCGGTCGTGCTCGCGCTTCTGCGCCGCGCTGCCGCTGCCTTCGGGAACGTCCTGCTTGACGTCGAACGTCACGCCGGTGTCGGAGTTCCCGGACTCCAGGGTAAGGAGCACCCGCTTTCTCGGCTTCTTGCACAGCCAGCGTGTCTTGAGCAGGGGGACCTCCGCCCGGCAGCCGCTGCAGCGCACGGTGCGCGCCCACAAGTACGCCACCGGCGGCTTCGCAATCCAGCGCGGGTTGGCCTCGTCTTCCAGATAGCGGTCATCGAACTCGGCGTTGAGCGAAGCGGTCGCTACGGCCCCCTGATCGTCCGGCTGCAGCAACCGCGCCGGGCGGGCTTGCCAGGGCGCTTCCGGGGGGCGATTGCTCCGCCGGCCTTTGCGCCGTACCGGCTCGAACTCGGCGTAGATCGGATAGCGGGCCGCCAGGTCGCGGCGCGCGCGCGCCAGGACCCGCTGTCCCCAGGCGCGCAGGTGCCACGCGAACTCCGCATCGCAGGACGGCGCGTCCATCTCGAAATCGAACGCCGGGTCGTGACCGTGTCCTAGCCGCGCGAGTCCCTCGCGCAGCGCGTCCTTGCGGGTAATCCCTTGGGATTTCAGGAACGCCTCGGCGAAGGCCCGTTCGCGCAACGCGAATTCGGGAAGCGCCCGCGATTGTCCCGCCAGTCGCTGCGGGTAGTGCAGCGTGCAGCGCAGGATGAACCACGCCACCGGGTTGAGATCGGCCGCTACCGCTTCGCACCCGAGCCGCATCGCCTCCAGCGGAATCGCCCCGCCGCCCGCAAAGGGGTCGAGTACCCGCGGCGCCCGGCCGCCATAGGCCGCCCGAATCTCGTTCCGGAATCGCGCCAGCTCCTGCCGCCCGTCGTAGGTGCTCTCGCGGCCCCAGTGCAGAATCCCGCCGCGGGTCGCCTCCTGCGTCCCCGTCCCGGCGGCGTCAGGAACCTTCTCCACCCGCCCCGCCATGCGATCCAGCAGCTCCCGCCGCTCCTCCGAGCTTCCGGGATCGGGCAGCAGCGCCGCCAGCAACGCCGCCCGGCTCGCCGCCAGCGGCCGCCGCGCCGGCCAGATGTGCAGCGTCGAAATATGCCCGTGCCGCACGTTCTTCTCATGCACCGAATCCAGCGAAACCTGATTCAACGGAAACGCGTGTTCAATGATCCTGCTATCGGCACTCGCCATGTTTCAATGTTTCATCTTGACCGACTCAGAATTATCTTCAGAAGCTGTTTCAACTACCGCAGATACTTGAATAACCGGATCTCGTACCTTAACCAGACTCTCGGAGTCATCCATAGGCTCACCGGCACGGACGTGGGTAAAGTGTGGATCCGGCGAGCGTGACTCGATACGCCTCAATGTTTCATATTTTGTGATCCACTGAGGTGGCATCAGGGCGCGAGTAAGGGAGCCCATGTCACGGACTATCGTGTTGACTCCTCCAACGTTGGCTTTTCGTTCCAGAGTTGACGCCACCGAGAGATGATCTTGTACATCGATAACAGTCACAGTTCTCTTAGGGGCGAGACGTACATATCCAAGTACGCCATGTGTGTCAGGATCAGATATGGTATAGGAGCCATGGTCATCATCACCCGGATCGAATATGTGAAACTTCATACCGCGAACTACTCCGTCCTTAGCTCCAACGTTTATTACGAGGTGTCGTGAATTGAGTACTCTCGCAACTTTTCCATGAATAAGGTCATCCATTTCTCGCTCCTTGAGCATCTTCCAAATCGATGCTTCCCCGCAGTTCATCTACGTCGTGCGGAACAATGTCGCGCCAGTCTTCAATAGCATCATCCGCTGTCGAAAGTTGCTCAACGACGAACGCTTCGATTTGTGAAAGTGCTACCCGATGATCGTCGCCTTCTGATTCTTGAGCTTCGGCAACAACACTAGCAACCCTGGAGACACTATTGTACAAAGACACTAAACGACGGAAAGCTGATCGTGCATGTGGTCTTATAATTTCTCGTGCTGCTGTCTGCGCTGACATCCGCCCAAAGACAAGTGAAGCCAATACCCCGGTTATCCAGGGAAGTGCCTGAAGATACACACCTTCAACCTGGGTCAGTCGTCGTGTGGTCGCGGTATATACGAAGTACACCGCTCCTGCAATCGACATCACCAACAGAAAAATCGACAATATCAACTGGTACGGATCTGGCAATTTCTTGCCTAAATTGACCTTGTTCTTTCTTCTCATAGAAGATTGCGCCCTTCCTCGGTGGTCTCCGCGGCTTCCAGCAAGGACGCGGCGGAGATAGTATAGCTCTCCGAGCTGCGGCTGCGGGCTAGCAGTTTGGCGAACGGGTTGCGCACCCGCAAGAGCTGCGGCGCGGGGGTGGCGCAGTTGAACACTACGTAGAGCCAATAGCGATCTTCCAGATGGGCCGCCTGCTTCCACTCGTTGGGCTCTACCTCGATGGCGCCGCGGCCGGACCGACCCTTGACCTCGATGTTGCGCACCGCGCCGCCGCGCTGCGTGGCCAGCAGGTCGAAGCCGGGCCAGTCGGGCAGTCCGGCCACGCGCGCCAGCGGCGGCTTGGAGACGTCCTGCACCTCGGCGCCGCGCTCGCGCTCCCACGCGACCGCGATGCGCACCGCGAGTTCTTCGATGGTCGCGTCGTAGCGCTCGCGGTCGGCGGAGTCCACCGCGGGCACGACCAGGGCATGCGCGAGGAAGCGCACGGCGCCGGGAACGACCCGCTCGGGGCCGGCGTCGAGCTGGTCCAGGGCGCGGTTGCGGTCCGCGCTCAGCGCGCGCTGCTCCTGCCGGATTTCGGCCAATTCGCCCGCGGCCGCGGCTTCGCCGGCGCCGTTCGCGGCGAGCTGGACGCGGCGGGCGGCCAGCGCCGCGGCGCGCAGGTCGAAGCCGGCGCCGGCGCGGCGCCGGCGGTCGGGCAGTTCGGCGCGCAACGCGGCGCGGCGTTCTTCGGCCAGCGGCGCCACTACCTGGTGCTCGGCGTAGCGCGCGGCCGCGGCGCGCAGGTCGAGCCCGCGTCCGGCCAGCGGCACGGCGCCCGGGGCGACCGCGGGAGCGCCGCGCAGCAGCAGGAGCTGCTCGCCGTCGCACTCCACCGGCACCCCGTCCTCGCCCTGGCGCAGCGCTACCAGCCGGCGTTCCAGCGTGCGGCGTTCGCCGCGCGCGTTCGGGGCCGGCGCAAACAGCCCGGCGGCGTCTCGATCGGCCGGCTCATCGGGTTCTCGCTCCACCGAGATCTTCGCCAGGTGGAGCAGGTAGGGGGCAGGTGCGCGCGGATCGCTGAACACGGCGCCGCGCAGGGCGTCGCCGGCGAAGGCGCCGGTGACCTGCGCGGCCAGCGCGTCGAATACCGGCTCGCCGGGGTGCAGCCAGATGCAGGGAGTGTCGTCCTCGGGGCGGCGCGTGCGCAGGCGTGCGCGCGCCGCGTCGGGGTAGCCTTCGAGCGCCGGCAGCAGGCCGTCGAGCGCGCCGGGTCGGCCCGGCGCCAGTGAGAAGCAGCCCTCCGGGTCGCCGCGGATCTCCAGATCGAGCAGCGGCGCGCTCTTCTCGATGAAGCGGCGCACGTAGCCGGGGAGGAGTTGCAGGTAATCCTCGCGCGCGAGCTCGCTACGCAGCGCGTCCAGGTGCCCGGCGACGTCACCGGGCGGACCGTAGACCGCCCGCTCGCGCGCATCGACCGCGCGTACCCGTGCGCCGGTCGTCAGGGTCTCCACACGTTCCCGGACGTGCTGCGCGCCGGCCTCGGTCAACGCCGCGCCGAGGTACTCGCGTAGCGAGGCGTTCTCGAACAGCCGCCCGATCACGTCGAACACCTTGTCCGAGCGCAACTCGGTGCGAATCGCTTCGAGTTTCTCCAGCAACACCTGCAGCACGCGGCCCTCGCGGGTGGCGCCGGCCACGAGGTTGACGATGCGCACGTCATGCCGCTGGCCGTAGCGGTGGATGCGCCCCATGCGCTGTTCCAGGCGCGCCGGATTCCAGGGGATGTCGTAGTTCGCCATCAGCCGGCAGAACTGCAGGTTGATGCCCTCGCCGGCGGCGTCGGTGGCGACCAGGTAGCGGGCGCCGTCCGCGCGGCGGAAGTGTTCGACTTGCGACTCCCGCTCCTGCCACCCCAGGCCGCCGTGAATCCATGCCACCTGATCGGAGAAGCCCAGTCCCTCCAGGCGGCGCACCAGATATTCCAGCGTGTCGCGATGTTCGGTGAAGAGCAGCCACTTCTCGCCGGCGTAGCGCGCGTCTTCGAGCACTTCACGCAACTTCTCGAACTTCGATTCTTCACCCGCCGCGCACAGTGCGCGCGCCCGGTCGCGCAGGTCCTTGAGGAGCTCGATCTCCCGCTGCAGCTCGGCGTCCGTGACCGCCGCCAGCGCGCCGAGCACCGCGTCTTCGTAGTCCTCGTTGCGTTCACCCGCGGCATCGTCGCGCGCGTCCTCGTCCGCCCCGTGGGTGTCGTAGAAGTCGTCTCGACAGCGCCGGTCGAGATCGCTCTGGCGGCGGCGCAGGTCGGCGGCGCGCAGCTTGCCGGACCGCAGGTCGGCCGCGGTCTGCTCCAACTTCACGATGCGCCGCTCGAACGAACGCAGCAGCGCCCAGGTGGAACTGGCCAGCCGCCGCTGAAACACGCTCAGCGCGAGCTGCACCGCGGGGCGGTTGTCCAGGCTGCGGCCGTAGACCCGGCGCAGGTAATCGGTGGTCGCGTCGTACAGCGCCTGTTCGCCGGTCGGCCCGCCGGTCAGGTCGTAACTGAAGGTATCGCAGGCGCGCGTGCGATAGAGCGGTCGCCCGTCCAGGCTGACCATCTCCTCCTTGGTGCGGCGGATGAAGTGGCGGGCGCGCGCGGCCGGCGGACAGCGCTTGAGCGCGGCGCCGGTGGCGAATGCCTGCGGATCGAGCAGCCGCCACAGGTGGTGGTAGGGTTCGTCTCGCCCCATGTGCGGCGTGGCGGTGAGCAGCAGGAGATGATGCGCCGCCCATGGCAGGCCGGCGAAGCGGCCGCCGGGCGGGGCGCCGCCGCCGGCCAGCGCCTCCGCCAGCGCATAGCGCTGCGTCCGGCGGATGCGGCCGCGGTCGTTGGTCACGCTCAGCTTGTGGGCTTCGTCGAACACCACGAGATCGTACCCCGCGGCGCACTCCCGCAGCGCCGCAAACGCGGTTGCGCCGCGCAGGGTGTCCACCGACACGATGGCGAGATCGCCGGCAGGCGCGGCGAACGGGTTGCCGGCCCGCAGCTCCTGGCCGGTGACGATGCGGAAGCGGAGGCGGAACAGGGTGCGCAATTCGCGCTCCCAGTTGCCCACCAGCCCGGCCGGCGGCACGATCAGGACCCGCCGGAGGCGGGCGCGAGAGAGCATTTCGCGCACGTACAGGCCGGTCATGATGGTCTTGCCGGCGCCGGCGTCGTCGGCGAGCAGGAAGCGCAACGGCTCCTGCGGCAACATCCGGTCGTACACGGCGATGCGCTGATGCGGCAGCGGGTCGATGCGCGCGGTTTCGCTGGCGAAGGCCGGGTTGAACTGGTGGCCGTGGGCGAGGCGCAACGCCTCGGCGACCGCCGACACGGCGGCGGGGTTGCCGGCGAAGTCGAGGGCCGGCGCCGCCGCCGGAGCCGCGCCCGGCGGCCCGCGGCGCGCGTCCTGCTCGGCCAGCGCCTCCTCCAGCTCCCGCAGCCGCTGCAGCGCCAACCGCTGCGGCTGCGACTGGCCCGTTTCCCAACGGTGCACCGTCAGCAGAGAAACGCCGACCCGCGCGGCGAAGCCGGCCTGCGTCAGTTCCATGCGCCGGCGCGTACGCCGCACGCGCCGGGCGTCCGTCATCCCGTCCAATGTAGCGGCTGCTGCAGCTCCTGTCCAACGGCTATCAAACGATAATTTTGCTGCGCCGGCTCAGACGGCAGGGGTTGAAGTACTCGATCGCGCGGCTTTCGCAGCACCAGGAGATCGCGCCGTTCTTCGAGCATGTTGATCCGGCCGCGCAGCGCCGCCGGCGGGTCGAACAGGATGGCGGTCGTATCGATGTCGCCGGCGTAGACGTCGCGGTTCACGGCGAAACTGGTGGTGCCCCATTGGTAGGGAATCGAGTGCCGGCGGGCCGGGGTCGTAGGGAACGTCCAGCCACCGCGCCTCGATATTGCCGACGTTGGTCAGCTCGCCCGGCGCGATCTCGTCCAGCATTCCCTCGTCGGCCATGACGCGCACCAGGTAGTCGCTGGGGACCGCCACGTCGTAGAGGCCGAGCCGGCCCGCCCGGAGTGTCGCCAGCAGCTCCGCGTTGGACTCGTAGACGTCCATGGTCACCTCGATCCCGGTCTCGGCGGAGAACTTGGCCAGGAGCTCCTGCGGCATGTAGTCGAACCAGTGGTAGATCGCCAGGTAGCCGGCGGCCGGTCCCTCCTCGTCCGCCGACAGAGGAGCGCAAGGCGCCAGCGCCAGCGCGACGACCGCAACCGCGGCAGTGCGTTTCACGATTCCACGCCCAGCCCTCAGATAGGAGCCACGCGGATGCGCAGCCCGGGTGTGCGGACCAAGCGACGGTCGCCTGTAATGAGCACCGCCCCCAGCGTTTCCGTCAGGGCGACGTACACTGCATCGTAGGCACTCAGGTTGTCGCGGAGTTGCCAGATGCGGTCCAGGAACGGCTCATGCGCGTATCGTTCGATATCCAGAGCGCGCCAATAAGCGAGCGCTAGCGCGCCACGCGCGCGGCTCAGCAGTCTTCGGCGGACGTAACGGCGAAGTACGTGCGCGATCTCCAAGTCGATGAGGTGAGGTACGTGAATGCTGACCTCAGGGCTCGCTACGCGTTTCGCGAGGCGTTTACCAGCGTCAGTATTCAGCAGCAATTCGACCGCGCCGGAGGCGTCCAGGACCAGCGGCAAGGGCTATCGACTGCGCCCGAGCAGTTCGCCGCGGAGGTCGCGTTCTGCGCGGAGTACGTCGGCTGGCGACGGGTCGAGGGTCACCTCCGGCTGCTGCTGGATGGCGGCGAGCAGTTCCCGGCGGCTCGGCCGCTCAAGCGCCCGCTCGATTGTCGACATCACGTACTGCGACATGGAGACCCCTTCCATCGCCGCTCGCGCCTTCAGACGGCGATGCGTGTCTTCCGGGACGTTGCGAATCTGGATCATAATCGACATGTGATCAGTATGGATAACATGAAATGTTCATGTCAACTCAGGCGGATCCGACCAGGCGTCTGCCTAGCGAATCCCGGCAGAGGCTCCGACCGGAACCAGGCACATCTGCATGGCATCCTCCGGTGGCGGCTACGGCGTTGCCGTGGTTTCGCTCGGATCGCCCGCGCCGAACGGATTGATGGCCCGCACCTGCACTTGGTAGAGCGCGCCGGCGGTCAGGCCGGGCAGCGTGTGGCCGGTCGTCAGGTGGGTGCTGCCGTCGATGGTACGCCACGCCCGCCAGTCGCGGTCTGCGGGATGGCGCAGCCTGATCTGGTAGCCGGTGATGGTGGCATCGGCGGGAAGGTCCCAGCCGAGGATGATGCTCCCGGTTTCTCCCTCCGCGGTCAGGCCGGCCGGAGGCCCCGGGCAGCGGCTGCCCGCCGCATCCGCAGCGCACGTCACGACGATGTCCATGTCGAGCGGTTCGGGCAGGAGCAGCAGGTCCAGCAACGGGACCTCGAATACCACCGCGTTGCCCTCCACGCGGCCGCCGCGCTGCGAAACCAGCTCGCCGTCGGCGGTGACGCGGACGGTGACCAGGGCCGCGGCGAGCGCCTCCGGGCCGGTCGGCCCCAGGATGAAGCTCATCAACTCCAAGTAGTCTTCCCGCGTACGTTGCGTGTTATCCTGCGGTCCCAGGGAGCGGATGACCGGGTCTTCGAGCAGCGGGAACACCTCGGCGAACAGTCCGTAGTTTGCCAGATCGAGGTAGAGGCGCACGCGGAGGGCGCCGTCCTCGACCTCCTCGAAGGTGACGAGGCCGATGGCGTTCGCCGCGGCGGCCGGCAGGACCTCGCGCGCGTCCCGGAAGGCAAACTCGATTTCCACGCGGTGCCTTTCGGGCGCTTCGACCCGGTAGACGGTCACCCCGGGGCGCTTCATGAGACGGTTGTGAATCGGCTCCAGGTTGATGATGCCGTCTCCCCGCAGCTCGGCGCCGGGGAGCTCGGCGAGGTCGCGCACGAGGGCGACCATCTCGGTCGAGTAGTCGATGGCCACCGTGGTCTCGCCCGAGCCGTCGCCGCGCAGGTGGAGCTGCTGCGTGACGGTGCACGCGCCGAGCGCCCAGATCGCGGCCAGCGTCAGAACGAGTGCGAGGTGCCCGCTCCGGCTGCGGGGATGCGCACGGGTCACGAATGCCGCGGCGAGCCGCCCGGCGGTCGGCGAGCAAACGTCAGGTGTTCAGCCAGTGCGGCCATCGCGGCGCAGTGTAGCGCATCCGCCGACTGGCCGGCATCAGATTGGGAGGTCGATCGACCGACCCGACAATACTTTGTTGACATACCTTTCTGGAGATATGATGATTATGGACGTGACGCGCATCATTGGAGGCTGGGGGGATCGAACCCCTGACAAACGGGAGTGACAGTGCCGCGGCCGGACCACCGGCATCAGCCCCCATTTGGGCCACTGAAGGACAAATAAGGTGGCAGTCGTCACGTGAAAGGCCACCGGGTTACACCCGGTGGCCTTTCGTTTATCGGGCGCAACTACGCGGCGGGCCGCCTGACTACCGTCACACCGCCAGCGGCAGCGCCGGCGAGGGAGCGCAGCCGTGCGCCGCGCAGTTTCCGCTTCGCCCCTGGCCGCTATCCCCAGGGCATTCGGCTTTACTCCGCGCCGCGGTTTCAGTAGGTTGTGAGCATACCAAGCAATAGCCCGGTTTCTCTTGCCGCTGTCCGTGGATCGGCCGCGCGTAGTGATTTGGCTGCGTGCCGTCGAGCACCGGCGACGGCGGCGTGTTCGGCGCTCGCGGAGGTTACACGAACGTGATCACGGTGGAGGGGGTCTCCAAGCGCTACGGCCAGCATCTCGCCGTCGACGACATCAGCTTCAGGGTGGACGACGGCGAGATCGTCGGCTTTCTCGGCCCCAACGGGGCCGGCAAGTCGACTACCATGAACATCATCACCGGCTACCTGTCGGCCACCTCGGGCCAGGTGGCGGTGGACGGTTACGACGTGCTGGAGGAGCCGAACGAAGTGAAGCGGCGCGTCGGCTACCTGCCGGAACTGCCGCCGCTCTACCTCGACATGACGGTGCGCGAGTACCTGCGCTTCGTGGCGCGGCTGAAGAAGGCGGACCGCAGCGCGCCGCCTGCCCGCCGGGAACGCATCCTGGAGCTGGCCGGGATCGCCCACGTGCGCGACCGGCTGATCAAGAACCTGTCCAAGGGCTACCGGCAGCGGGTGGGCCTGGCGCAGGCGCTGGTCGGCAACCCCAAGGTGCTGATTCTCGATGAGCCGACCATCGGCCTCGACCCGCATCAGATCATCGAGATTCGCAATCTGATCCGCGAGCTGGGCCACGAGCACACCATCATCCTCAGCTCGCACATCCTGCCGGAGGTGAGCGCGGTGTGCGACCGCGTGATCATCATCAACCGCGGCCGGCTGGTGGCCTCCGACACCACCGCCAACCTGGGCAAGCGCCTGCACGACAGCAACCAGTTCCGGCTGCGCGTGGCCGGCGGCGAAGCGGAGGCGCTGGCCGCTCTGCGGGGAGTGGACGGCGTCCACGAGGTGAGCGCGCAGGGCAGCGTGGAGCAGGGCACCGTCGATCTGCGCGTTGAGACCGCGGCCGGCGCCGACCCGCGGCGCGCCATCTTCCACGCCCTGAGCAAGGCCGATCTGCCGATCTACCTGATGACCGCCATGGACTACACCCTGGAGGAGATCTTCCTGCAGCTCACGACCGAAGACGCCGCGGCGCAAGCCAACGCCGGCCAGGATGCGGGGGAGGCCGGCTGATGCTCGCCGTACTGCTGCGCGAGCTGCGCGCCTACTACTTCTCGCCGATCGGCTACATCTTCATGGGCTTCTTCCTGCTGCTGGCGGGGTTCTTCTTCGCCACCGACAACGTGCTGCGCTCCAACCCGCAGTTCCAGGGCGTGCTGAGCTCCATCATCTTCGTGTTCCTGGTGATCGTGCCGATTCTCACCATGCGCCTGTTCGCCGACGAGAAGCGCCAGCGCACCGACCAGCTCCTGATGACCGTGCCGGTGAGCGTGACCGGCATCGTGCTGGGCAAGTACTTCGCCGCGGTGGCCGTGTTCCTGTTCACGCTGCTGATCACCATCCTCTACCCGGTGACCATGAGCTTCTTCGGGCGCCTGCCGGGGTGGGAGATTCTGGGCGGCTACGTCGGCTTCTTCCTGCTCGGCTGCACCTTCATCGCGGTGGGGATGCTGATGTCGTCGCTCACCGACAATCAGGTGATTGCCGCGGTCTCCACCTTTGCCGCGCTGCTGCTGATGTGGATCATCGACTTCGTCCAGAACGGGGTTCCGGCCGGCACCGCGCCGGGCATCGTGTTCGCCTCCGCGCTGGGGGCGCTGCTGGCGCTGTGGGTCTATCTGGCCACCCGCAACCTGGTGATCACCGCGCTGATGGCGGTCGTCGCCGCGGCGGTCATCGTCCTGGTGGCCCTCACCGTGACCGGGTTCTTCGAGACCTTCATCATCGATTTCCTGGCGTGGTTCTCCCTTACCAGTCGGTTCCAGCGCTTCATGGGCGGGGTCCTGGCGCTGAGCCCGATCGTCTACTACCTCTCCTTCTCGGCCGCGCTGGTATTTCTGACCGTGCGCGTGATCGAGCGCACCAGGTGGACCTGACATGAGCGACGTGAGCGACGGTTTCCTGCGCGCCCAGGTGCGCCGCCTGCGCGAGAGCAAGCAGGTGCGCTACGGCGGCTACGCCCTGTTGACCTCCCTCGGGGTGGTGGCCGCCCTGGTGCTGGTCAATCTGCTCGTCGACCAGTTCGCGCTGGAGGTGGACCTGACCGAGAATCGGCTGTTCACCCTGTCGGACCAGACCTTCCGGGTGCTGGACGACCTGACCTCCGACGTCACGGTCTACCAGATCGCCACCACCGGCCGCGAGAATCAGTTGATCGACTCGGTGCTGGAGCGGTACGCGCGGCGCAGTCAACACGTCAAGCTGGCCACCCTCGACCCGGAGCGCAACCCCGGACTGGCCGGCAAGTATGAGGAGGAGGGGCAGGTGCGGCCCGGCGGCCTGATCGTCGACGGCGGCGACCGCTTCCGCCTGATCAGCCAGTTCGACATATTCAACGTCAACATGCAGACCCGGCAGGCCAACTCCCTCTCCCTGGAGCAGGAGCTGACCGCGGCGCTGCTGTACGTCACCACCGGTGATCTGCCCACCGTCTACGTGCTGGAAGGCCACGGCGAGAGGTCGCTGTTCCAGCTCGGCCTCCCCGGTCTCAGCGTCCGCGACCTGCTGGAGAACGAGAACTACGAGGTGGAGAGTCTGGACCTGGTGTCGCGCGACGAGATTCCGGCGGATGCCGACGTGCTGCTGATTCTGGAGCCGGAGCAGGATCTGACCGGCGCCGAGCTGCGGCGGCTGGATAGCTGGCTGCGCGGCGGCGGCCGCGCCGTGTTCGCGCTGCAGGGAGCGCGCCGCGCCGCGCTGCCCAACCTGGCCGAGCTGCTCGCCGGCTTCGGGGTCGAAGTCACCGCCGGCATCGTGGTGGAGGAGTCGGGCCGCCACACGCCCGACAGCCCCGCGTTCCTGGTGCCGGAGATGAGCGGCCACGAAATCGTGTCGCCGATGCGTTCCGCGCGGCTGTTCACGGTGCTGCCGGCGGCCAGCCCCATCAAGACCCTGGAAACCAGGCGCCGCACCCTCACGGTGGAGTCGTTTCTCGATACCTCGGAGGGTTCGTTTCTGCGCACCGACTTCGACATCAACTCCGTGGAGCAGCAGGAAGGGGAGCCCAACGGACCGTTCTCGGTGGGCGCGGCAATCACCGACAACGACCTCGACGGCTACGTGAAGTCGCGTCTGGTAGTGTTCTCGTCGGTGCTGTTCCTGACGCAGCCCTACCAAGCCAACTACGACATGCTGCTCAACAGCCTGAGCTGGGCGCGCAGCCGCGAGGAGTCGATCTCCATCCGCGCCAAGTCGTTGCGCACCTTCCCGCTGCGCATCACCCGGCTGGCCGCGCTGATCATCTCCGGCGTCGCCGTGCTGATCATACCGCTGGCCGTGTTCGGCGGCGGCCTGGCGGTGTGGCTGCGGCGGCGCCACCTGTAGCGGAGGGACCGATGGCGAGTGACCGCGCGGGCCAGGCCCGGGCGCGGCGCCGCGGCGGGCGGCGCCTGCTCATGCTGGCGGCGATCGTACTCGGCGTGGCCGCCCTGGCGGCGCTGCTGATCGTGGCGCAGCGGCGCCCGCCGCCGGTGCCCGAAGCCGACCCGACGCCGCCCAAGCCGGAGATTTCGCGGGTCGACATCGACCGCATCACGGCGGTGTCGTTGACCGGGCCGGGCCGCGAGCAGCCGTTCAGCATGCGGCGTACGGAGTCCGGCTGGGAAATCGCCGGCGCCGGGCGCGAGATTCCGATCAAGGAATCGCGGATCGACGACGTCCTGTACAGCTTCGGCAGTCTGTACGCGGAACGGGTGATCGAGGAGGAGGCCGCCGACCTGGCCCAGTACGGGCTGGATCCGCCGGCCGTGGTGGCGGTGGCCGCGCTGGATGACGAATCCACCATCGAGGTGCATCTCGGCGACCGCACGCCGGCGGGCAATACCTGGTATCTGGGCCTGCCGGGCAGGCGCATCGTCTACTCCGTGTGGGTCAACCACGGCAACCACTACTACTACACGCTGGACGACCTGCGCGGCGACGAGCTGCCGGCGATCAACTCCGAGGCGCTCAGCTATCTGCGGCTGCGGGGGCCGGAAGCGCCGACGATCGAGGTGGTGGAAACCAACCCGGTGGACGTGCGCTTCGCCAACCTGCTTACCCGGTTGGCGGTGGTGCAGCCCTACGCCGCCCCGCGCGCCATCGACAGCGAGAAGTTTACCGAGGTGCAGTCGCTGCTGGCCGGACCGCGCATCGACCGCATCGTGAGCGACGATCCGGCGGCGGCCCAGGAGTACGGGCTGGCGCCGCCGCGTCTGGAGCTGCTGGCGCGCGACGCCGAGGGCGCGGTGTTCGAGTTGCTGGCCGGCGCCGAGACCGACGACGAGGTGTTCTTCCAGGTGCCGGGGCGCGTCACGGTGTATGCCATGAAGCGGTCGCGCGCCGGCATCCTCGACCTGCAGCCGTTCGAGCTGGTGGACAAGTTCGTGCTGATCCTCAACATCGAGTCGGTGGACGCCATCGAGATCGAGCATCCCGGGGGCGGCAGCCGCCTCGCCATCGAGCGCACCGGCGCCGGGGACGAGCTGGTGGAGACGTTCGCCATCGACGGCGCCGCGGTCGAGGACAAGCCGTTCCGCGAGTTGTATCAGCTCATCATCGGGTTGCTGGCCGACGCCGAGCTGCCCGCCGCCGGCCAGGCGGCGATGCTGGAGGCGGCGCCGGAGGTGCGCATCACCTACCTGATGAACTCGCCGCCCGACTCGCGGCAGGCCGTCGCGCTGGTGCCCTACGACCGCCAGTTCTTCGCCGCGGTGCGCGGCGGGGCCGCGGAGTTCATGGTCTCCCGCGCTCAGGTCGCGCGCCTGCTCGACGGCCTCGCCGGCCACACCGCCGCCGCCGGCAGTTGACCGCCGGCGCCGGCCCGGCAAGATACCGACGTGGAACGCCGGTTTCGCGGACGCGCGCCGCCACCGGTAACAGATTTCAGGGGACGCCGGCGCGGTTGGGTAAAATGTATCCAGCTTGCAGCCGGTTCTGGCGCCGCGGGTCGTTTCGACCCATTGGCCCGCCCCGCGGCCGCGCCGAACAGCTCTGGGAAAGCCCGGGAAACGTCCTGCAGGGGCCGGAATCGCCGCCGCGGCAGTTGGCACGGTTCCTGCTTACAGGTTGGTGACACACCAACTCATAGGAGGAAGGACATGAGAAGCCTCGTTACCTATCGTCCCTACCGCCCCTCGCTGGAGAACGTCGACCGCTGGTTCGACACCCTGTTTCAGGACTGGAACCGCCCTGCATTCGCCACCGCCGCGCCCCGCGTGGACGTGCGCGAGGAAGCGGACGGCTACCACCTGGAAGCGGAGCTGCCGGGTCTGACCGAGCAGGACTTCACCGTCAACGTGGAGCACGACCTGCTCACCATCGCCTCGCAGCGCGCGCAGGAGAGCGAGCGCGAGGAGCATGGCTACGTGATCCGCGAGCGGCGCGCCGGCGCCTTCAAGCGCTCGTTCGCGCTGCCGCAGGATGCCGACGCCGACGGGATCAGCGCCCGCTTTCGGGATGGGCTGCTGACCGTGACCGTCCCCAAGACGGCCAAGGCGCAGCGCAAGCAGATCACCGTGCAGAGCGGCGCCTGACGCGCCGCCCCTCGACTCCGACCAACGAGCCCCGCCTCCGCGCGGGGCTCGTTGCATTGGCCCGCCGCCGGCCGAAGCCCAACCTGCGGGCGCGCGCGAGCAGTTTCTCAGTACGGCGGGCGGCCTTTCCCTGATACCCGGTCGAGGAGCTCGGCTCCGCTTTCGCACTCGATGATCCAGACGCCGGCTTGCGCCAAGCGGTCCGCATCGGCGGTCTGCTCCAGGAGCGCTGCCAGCCGTTGCGCCGTGTCGTGGTCGAACTTCCGCGCCGCCTGCCGGCGCAACAGCGCGCGTTCCTCCTCCAGGCCGCGCTCGTATCCCCGGCGCCGCTGCGACCGCAGCAGCGGATCGTGATCCGGCCCGGTGCCCTCCCGCTCGCCGAGCGCCGTCCCAACCCGCTCCAGCACCGCGCTGGTCTGCGCCGACAGCGCCGGTTCGTTCAGCGCCTCGTGAATCTCCTCCGCCGTCCACCCCGGAAACGCGCGGCTCTCCGGCGCCGTCCGGTACGCGCCGGCCTCCAGCAGGTGGATCGTCAGCCCCGGCCGCCGGCTCCGCGGGCGGCTCGGCGCGGCCTCGTCCGGCACCTCCACCCATACCTCCGGGAACCCCCACGACTCGTACAGCGCCAGCTTGCCGCGCCGCACGTCGGTGGTGTGGTCCACCTCCAGCACTACGTCGGGATAGTCGTCGACGCCGATTACCATCGCCGACGGTCCCGGCAGGCGGGCGCTGCCCGGATGCAGGTAGACCGACTCGTCCGCCTGCATGATGCTGCGCGGCCCGTCGTGCTGGCGCAGGTCCATCGAGCCGTAGCTTTCGATGGGAGCGCCGCGCACCGCGGCGATTCGTTCGGTGAGCCGGGTCAGGCGGCCGGACGGCCGTTCGTGATAGGGGCTGGTCGGTTCGCAGATCCAGGCGGTTTCGGTAGCGCCGTCCCAGTACTCCAGCCGCCGTTCGCTGCGGTCGAGCTCGTCTGCCGGCAGGTGGACCGGCGTGCAGCCGGGGAACTCCGGCGCCGGCGGCGCGGCCTCCGCGCCGGGGCGCGACCCCGTGGCGGTCTTGGAACTCTTGGTGGTTGCCATGGCGCCACGGTACGCGGACCGCCCCGGTCGCGCAACCGCGCACCACCGGGCCACCTGGCGACCCGACGCCGCCAGCGGTCCGTCCTATTGCGGGGGTGAGATGCCGAGTTCGGCTTCGCTTTGGCGGAGGTAGAGGGGGGTCACGTCGGCGGCCGGGGTGGGGGTGCCGCGGAGGGTCAGCTCCAGCAGGCTGCGCGGCGCCGGGGCGGGGAGCTCCGCGTCCACCAGCCAGCGGCTTTCCAGTTCGCCGCCAAGTCCGGCGGCGAACTGGGCGGCGGCCGGGCCGGTCAGGAGCACCGCCTCGTCCGGCGCCGCGGCGGCCTGCAGCGCGGCGGCCAGCTCGGCCGGCCGCCGGTCCAGGTAGGGACCGACGCGGCGGCCCTCCCGGTAGCAGGCGGCGTAGAAGCGACGCTTGCGGGCGTCGATCAATGGCACCACCAGCCCCGGCGCGCGGCGCCGGGAGTAGGCCAGGGCGTCCAGGCCGCTGATTCCCACCAGCTTCGCGCGGCCCCCCGCGGCCATGCCCTTGGCGGTAGCGAGGCCGATGCGCACCCCGGTGAACGAACCGGGCCCGATGCCGACGCCGATCAGGGCGGTCTCCGAGGCCTTGAGGCCGAGCTGCGCGGTGACGCGGGCGATGCAGGGCGCAAGCTGCGCCGCGTGCTGCAGCCCGCAGTGAGCATAGTGAGCGGCCCACGAGTCGCCGTCCGCGGCGGCCACCACCAGCGTTTCGGTGGCGGTGTCGAAGACCAGAGCGTTCAAGCGTGCTCCCCGTCGGGCTCGGTAATCTCCACCTGCCGGCCCAGGTCATCGGTAATGTCGAGGCGCACCTGGATCGTATCCTCCGGCAGCGCGCCGCCGGCGCGTTCCGCCCACTCCACCAGCGCTACCCCCGAACCATGGATGAAGTCGTCCAGCGCCAGCGACGCCAGCTCGGCGGCGGAGTCCACCCGGTACAGGTCTATGTGGTAGAACGTGACCGGCCCGCCGGCGTGTCCTCCCTCATATTCCAGTACCAACTGGTAGGTGGGGCTGGTGACCGCCTCGGTAATCCCCAGCCCCTGCGCCACCCCCTTGGCGAACGTCGTCTTGCCGGCGCCCAGCGTCCCCCGGAGCGCGATCACCGCGCCGCGGCGGGCGGCCAGCCGCCGCTGCAGCCGTCCGGCGAGCCGCGCCCCGGCCGCCACGGTGTCGGCCGCGGTGCGGCACGTCAGCCGCGTCACCCGCGCCACGCCGCTACCAGCTTGGCGCCGGCCCGCGCGCCGCCGGCAGCGCGGCGCGAAACTCGTCGACGAAACCGTACAGGCCGCGCAACTGGCGACGTGAGATGCCGGTGAGCTGCACCTGCATCATGCCGCCGCCGGAACGCCGCGGGCTGCGTACCACCTTGCCGTACAGCGGAATGCGCGCGGCGCGGCCGGCCTCCACTTCCACCTTCACCAGGCTGCCGGCGCGCAGCGGGGCGGCGCTGTGGATCGTGGCCCGCCCCGCGACCAGCGCCACCAGCGCGCCGCGGCTGCGCTGCTCGTCGAGCAGTACCGGGTGCCGGCGCGGCTCGCCGTCGCCGGCGGTGAGCCGCGCCAGCACCCGCGTTACCAGGCAGCTCCGCGGCGGGCGGCGGCGGCGCCAGGCCGCCGGCGCCGCGGCGCGGCCGAGGAGCAAGGCCTGCCGGCCGCCGACCCAGCCGTAGCCCAGTACGGTGGTAAACAGGGGTGCGCCTTCCTCCGCGCCGGCCGCTTCCGGCGCCGCCCGCACGGTTACCAGCGCCCCGCGCCGCCAGCGCGATTCGCCGCCGGTTTCACCGCCGGGGACCCGGCAGGCGAGCTCGTCGCGCAGGCTGGCGATCACTTCCGACTCGCAACTGCCGGCCAGCGCCGGGGTCATCACGATCCTGGTCCCCGCGCTGAGCGATGAGGATGATTCGATCGCGGCGTCGCTACGCGCCTCGATCCGCGCCTTGATCGACAGCAGCACCGCCAAGCGGCCGACGTGGCGGGCGCGCAGCGCCGCGGGCAGCGCCGCGCGCCCGCGCAGCAACACCCCGTCCAGCAGCGCGCGGTCGCGGAACAGGCCGGCGTCCTGCCGGTGGTGGCCGGTACCGACCAGGCTCTGCAACACCCTGACTTCGCGCTCGGTCAACCGGCAACTGCGTCCCCCGCGCCGCACCACGCGGGCGGTGCCTGCGCCGAGCTGAATGCCGGAGCGCCGGTCGTGGGCGGCGAGCGCCACCAGCACGGCGATCAGCGCGCCGAACGCCGCCGCGGCCACCCAGACCAGCGCCGGATCGTCCAGCGTGAGGGCCGCGTTCAGCATCTCCCGGGTCCGCAGCAGCATCGACAGGTCCGCCCGTCAGGCCTCGCGCCCGGCCCCAAGCCGGCGCAGGTACTTGGCAGCCAGCGGATCCTTCGGATCCAACTCGCGGATGGTTTCGAAGTAGCGCCGCGCCTCCTCCAGCAAGCCGCGCTTCATCGCCAGGATGCCCATGTTGGAGATGATCTTGGTGTTCTCCGGGTCGAGTTGCAACGCCGCCTTCAGGTTGCGCTCGGCGGCCGCGTAGGCGCGCAACTCCAGGTTGCAGATGGCCAGCTCGTTGTGGGTGTCCGCCAGGCCGGATTGATCCGCGGCCGGCGCCTGCGCCAGTACCGTCTCGAAGGCGCGCTTGGCGGCCGCGTAGGAGCCGGTCCGGCGCAGTGCCCACCCGCGCAGGAAGTGCGCCTGCCATACCTCGGGGTGCGCCGCCAGAAAGGTGTCGATGGTGCGCAGCCCTTCCTGTTCGGCGCCGTCGCGCACCAGTTCGTAGGCGCGGCGAAAGTTCTCCTCCTCCAGACCGTCCGCCGCCATCTGCCGCAGGAGGCGTTCCGTCTCGCTCCGGCGCTCCGGGTCGGAGCCGTGCCTGAGGTACCCCTGCAGGTGCGGCCGGGCGTCGCCGAAGCGCCGTTGGGTGAGGTAGAAGTGGGCCAGGTTGAGATGGGCGTTGGCGTGCCGCGGCGCCAGCTCCAGCGCCCGCCGGTAGGCGCGCTCCGCGCTCTGCCGCAGCCGCGCCGCGGCCTCCGGCTCGGCGCCGCGTTCGCTGGCGGCGGCATGTTCCTCGTAGGCGAATGCCAGGTTGAGCGCAGTGTCCACGTCCTCGGGATTCAACCCGGTCAAGGCCAGGAACAACTCTTCGGCAAGGGTGAAGTCTCCGTTGTGGGCCTTGATGATCCCCGCTTCGGTAAGCTCCTCCTTGACGGCGGGTTTGGCGGCCCGGATGAAGCGGCGGTAGTAGGCCGCGTCGCGGTGCTGCGGCTGGTAGGCCAGAATCTTCAGCATCGCGGCTATGGTGGCGTCCCAGGTCAGGTCGTCGGGAGTCACCGCCGCGGCTTCCGGCGCCAATTCGATGGGGAGCGCTACCTCGGGGTCTACCTTGAACTCTGCCAACCGGTAGTCGAAGTCGTCGGGCAGGGAGATGTAGGCCAATCGCGCCAGCGGATCATGCGCGCCGTCGTGCGCCATACCCGCTAAGATACTACCGCTGCCGCAGGTGCGCCACCACCCACCACCCCGGGCTGCTTGCCGGGAGGCCGGCAGCCGCGTAGGATGCGGCCGGCCGCTGCGCGGCGCGGGAAGAGGGTGTACTCGGCAGTCGGAATTGGCTATGCGATCGTGGATTTCATCGCCCACGTGCCGGCGGCGCACGTGTCGCGTCTGGGGGCGCAGCCGGGCACCATGCGGCTGGTCGATCAGCGCCGCAGCCGGGCGTTGCGCCGGCCGCTGGCCGCGGCGCGCATCGTGCCCGGCGGGAGCTGCGCCAACACGATGCGCGGGCTGGGCTGGCTCCGCGCCGTTCTGGGCGGCACGCTGCAGCCCCCCCTGTTTGCGGGAGTGGTAGGCCGGGACGAGGAGGGAGGGGAGTATGGCCGCGCCCTGCGGCAGGCGGGGGTGGTCCCGGCCCTGCAGCGCCGCGCCGGCGCCACCGCCACCTCCACGGTGCTGGTCACCCCCGACGGCGAACGCACCATGTTTACCTGTCTCGCCGTGTGCCCGCAGTTCGCGCCGCCGGCGGTACCGGCGCCGGCGTGGGCTGCGGCGCGCGCCTGCTACGCTACCGGCTTCCTGTGCGACGCGGCCCCCAGTCTCGCGGCCCTGCGCGGGTGCGCGGCCGCGGCGGTCCGGCGCGGCGTGCCGGTGGTGTTCGACCTCGCCGATCGGCTGGTGGTCGAACGCCATCACGGCACCCTGCGCGACTGGCTGCCGGGCACGGTAACGGTGCTCATCGGCAACCGCGAGGAGCTGCGCGTGTTGACCGGCTGCGGCGCCGACGAGACCGCGCTCGCGGCCGCCGGCGAGATCGCCTCCATCGTCGTGCTGAAGGCGGGCGCGGGGGGCGCGCTGGTATGGGAGCGCGGCCGCGTCCGGGCGGTACCGACCGCGCCGGTCGCGGCCGTCGACACCACCGGCGCCGGCGATGCGTTCGCCGCCGGCTTCCTGTTCCGCTGGCTGGCCGGCGGCGCGCCCGCCGCCGCCGCGGCGATGGGCAACCTGCTGGCGGGAGCGGTGGTCGGCGTGGAGGGCTGCGACTACGCGCGCCTGGACCCCGCCGCAGTGCGCGTCTGAACGGCGGTCAGTTCGGCGCCGGCGCGCGGCCCTGCTCCGCCGGCTCCGGGCCGGACGCGGGCACGGAATCAAGCGCGCGGTCAATCTGGGCGATCATCCGCGTGGTGATTTCGCCGGCCTGACGGGCGTCCTCGGCGGCCGCGCCATTGGCGACCCGTTCCTTGAACAACTCGTCGACCACGTTGAGCGCTACCACGATCGAGACCTTCAGCGGGTCGGTGACCACGTTCCTGGCGACGGTCTCATCGATGCGCTTGCGCAAGTAGGCAACCACGTCATCGAAGTATGCCTGCTCCTCGTCGCTGCGGATGGTGAATGAGGCGCCGAGTAGTTCGATCCTGGTCAGAGCCATTGCCTTGCCATTGCGGCGCTCGGTGGGAGCCGAGCGTCAGAATATGTCGAGCTCCGCACCCTCTCGATTCGGCGGCGGCTGCTCGCCGGCGTCCGCCTCGGTCGCGGCATCGGCCTCGGTCGCGGCGTCCCCTTCGGTTGCGGCCTCCGCTTCGGTCGCAGCGTCCGTCTCGGCCACCGCTTCCGTCTCGGTCGCGGCTTCCGCCTCGGCCTCCGGCGCCGCGGCCGATTCGTCAGCTCCGGCGATGACGGTCTGCGCCGCAGCCGGCTCCGGTTCGGCAGCGTCATCGGCCGCCGCCGGCGTGTCCTGCGGCGCGTCCGGCTGCTCCCCTTCGAATTCGTCCAACTGGTGCAGCATGCGGTTGAGGGGCTCTTCGATCTCCGCCTGGTTGGTGCGGAATTGGCGCAACTTCTCCTCGGTCGCGCTACGGGCGCGTTCGGACTCCTGGAGCTTGCGGTCAGACTCCTCGAGGCTGGCGTTGGCGGCCTGCAACTCGGTGGTCAGGGAAGCGTTCTCGTCCCGCAACTCGGCCAGCATCCGCAGCACGCGCTCGATCCTGGTCTCCAGTCGGTGGACTTGTTCGACGCTGATCATGACGCGGCGGCCTCCTCCAGCTGAGCGCGCACGGCGCCGCGCGCGCTCTCCACCAAGAGCGAGAACGCCGCCGGATCCTGGATCGCCAGGTTGGAGAGTGCCTTTCGGTCCAGGGTTATCTGCGCCAGTGACAAGCCGTGCATGAACTCCGAATAGCGCGTGCCCTGCGCCCGGCAGGCCGCGGAGATACGCGCGATCCACAGTGACCGGAAGTCGCGCTTGCGCCGCCGCCGGTCGCGATAGGAGTAGGCGAGGGCCTTCGCCACCGCATCCTTGGCCGGTCGGAACAGCTTGCTGCGGCGTCCCCAGTAACCCTTGGCGGACTTGAGAATCTTGCGCCGGCGGGCGTGACGCCGCCCGCTCCCGGCTCTCGGCATGATTCGACCTCCTCAGAAAAACCTAGGCGTACGGGATGAGCTGCCGGGCGCGTTTCTCCTCGGCCGAGCTCAGCGTCGCCCCCTGCCGCAGCTTGCGCTTACGTTTGCGGCTCTTCTTGGTGAGGATATGCCGCAGTCCCTGCTTCTTGTACTTGACTTTGCCGCCGGCGGTCAAGGAATACCGCTTCGCGGCGCTCTTACGTGTCTTGATCTTTGGCACGGGTTGTCTCTCGTCTTGGCTGATTCGCAGCCTGCGCCGCGTCGCGCGCGGCGGCCTTGGCCGCCGCCTTGGCGGCCGGGCCGGGGCTCAGAAACATCGACATGAAGCGCCCTTCCATCTGCGGCCTCCGCTCCAGCACCGCGGCATCGACCAGGATTTCCAGAATCCGGCCCAGGACGTCCCGCCCGATCTCGGTGTGGGCCAGCTCCCGGCCGCGGAAACGGATGGTAACCTTGACCTTGTTGCCCTCCTCGAGGAACTGGCGCACCTGCCGCGCCTTGAACTGCAGGTCGTGGGACTCGATCTTGGGCTGCATGCGAATCTCCTTGAGCTTGCCAAGCTTCTGCTTGCGCTTCGACTCCTTGATTCGCTTCTCCTGCTCGAACTTGTACTTGCCGTAGTCGAGGATCTTGCACACCGGGGGCCGCGCCATCGGCGAGACCTCAACCAGATCCAAGCCGTTATCGCGCGCCAGCATCATGGCCTGCTCGGTGCTCACCACCCCTGCCTGCCTGCCGTCGGCGCTGATGAGCCGCACTTCGTGCACGCGGATCATGTCGTTTATTCTGAGTCTGCGTTCGGCCAATCGACCTCCTCATTGACGCCGGCGCGGCTGCCCGAGGCGCGCCGGCGTCAGAATATCATCCTGTTGCGGCCCCGGCGCCGGGGCGCCGATCTTGCTCCCGGCAGCCCGCCGGTCCACCTGTCAGGCCGGAGTATAGCAAGCCGCCGGCAAACGGGTCAAAGCACGCGCCCGCCGCCCCCGCCGCCCGCGTCAGCCCCGCGGCCCACCCGCCCGGCGGCGCTGGACAACACGAACAATACTTCCGCGGCGAGCCAGTTGGCCAGCCGCCGGCTGATGGTGCGCCGCCGCCCGATGTCGATCTCCTTGAGAATGGAGACTCCCTCGGCGCCGCAGTAGTCGATGAAGTCCTTGCGCGTGCACAGGTGGATGTTGGGCGTGTCGTACCAGGAGTAGGGCAGGTCGCGCGTGACCGGCATGCGGCCGGTCACCAGCAACTGCAGGCGCACCCGGTAGTAGCCGAAGTTCGGGAAGGACACGATGGCGCGCTTGCCGACGCGCAGCATCTCGGCCAGCAGCAACATCGGCCGCTGGATCACCTGCAGCGTCTGGTTCAGGATCACGTAGTCGTAGCTGCCGGAGGCATAGTCGCGCAGCCCCTCGTCCAGATCCCCCTGAAATACCGAGATTCCCTTGGAAATGCTCTCGATGATCATCGATTCGCGCAGCTCCACGCCGCGCCCGCGCACCTGCTTGGCCGCGATCAGGCGCGCCAGCAGCGCACCGTCGCCGCAGCCGAGGTCGAGCACGCTGCTGCCCGGCTCCACCAGGTTGACGATCTCGTCGTAGTCGACGTGAGGCCGATCGGAAGCAACCGCGGGCATCGCCGTCAGGCGTCGACGCTCGCCAGGAAGGAGCGGATGATGCGCGTCTGGCGCTCGGTCTCGATGAGGAACGAGTCGTGGCCGTGGGGACTGTCGATCTCCACGTACGACACGTCGTTGCCGGCCTGCATCAGGGCGCTGACGATGCTCTTCGACTGGGCCGAAGGGTAGAGCCAGTCGGAGGTGAAGGAGACCAGCAGGAACTTGGCCCGGCTGGACGCGAAAGCCGCCGTCAAGCCGCCGTCACGGCCGTTCAGGTCGTAGTAGTCCATCGCCTTGGTGATGTACAGGTAGGCGTTGGCGTCGAACTCCTCGGCGAAGCGGGTGCCCTTGTAGTCGAGGTAGCTCTCCACTTCGAACTCATGGGAGAAGTCGTACTCGAACCGGTCTCGTTCCTGCAGCTTGCGGCCGAAGCGGCGTCCGAGCGACTCGTCCGACAGATAGGTCAGGTGCCCCACCATGCGCGCGGTAGCCAGGCCGCGGCGCGGCTGATCGCGCCCGTAGTAGTCGCCGGCGTGCCAGGCGGGATCGGTGGTAATCGCATTGCGCCCGATGGCGTGAAAGGCGATGCCCTGGGCCGAGATGGTGGCCGTCGAGGCAAGCACGATCGCCGATCGTACCAGGTCCGGAAAGCGCACCGACCACTCCAGCGCCTGCATCCCGCCCATGGAGCCGCCGGCCACGCAGTAGAGCTGCGGCAGGTCCAGGCAGCGCACCACCTCGCGCTGCGCCTGCACCATGTCGCCGATGGTTACCACCGGGAAGTTGAGCCCGTAGGGCTTGCCGGTGGAGGGATCGACGGAGGCCGGGCCGGTACTGCCGTGACAGCCGCCGATGAAGTTGGTGCACACCACGAAGTAGCGCTCGGTATCGAACGCCTTGCCGGGGCCGATCATCGGGTCCCACCAGCCGGGCCGGCGGTCGGACGGCGTATGGTAGCCGGCGGCGTGGTGGCTGCCGGAGGTGGCGTGAAACACCAGTACCGCGTTGCTGCGCGCGGCGTTCAACTCGCCGTAGGTCTCGTAGCGGATGGTGACCGGACCGAGCCGGCGGCCGCTCTCCAGCACCAGTTCCTCGGGCGGAGCGGCGAAGGTGTGGTCGTGCGGTTGCACCAGGCCTACCGAACCTGACTCCTGCCACGGCGCGGCCGCCGCCGGCGCCGCCGCGGAATGGCGCGCCGCTGCGGACCTGGGTCTCGAAATGCTGCTCATGGTGCCGGGTAAGACATGGTGCCGGAACGCGGGCTGCCGCTTCCAACGACTGAGAGGTGCGGGTATTGTACGGCCACCGTTCCGCCTCTGTCAAACCGGCCGGGGGCGGACGACAGGCAATACGACATGGTGGGAGAACTTGGCAGCCGAAGAATCGAGGAGGCGCTGGAGCGCTACACGGAGCAGCAGCAGGAATGGACGGCTCGGGCGCTGGTTGAGCATCGCCGGATCGGCGGCCTTGATTACCGCCTGCGCCTCGGGGGCCGCGGTGCGGCCATCGCCTACCGCGGTGGGACCGGCGCCCGCCGACGCCCAACTGGTGGTGACCTTGCGGCAGCCGCTGGCCGGCGAGGTGATGTCCCGACTGGGCGCCGCCGGCTCGTTGCCGAAGCTGTTCGCCGAGCGCGCGGACGAGCTTGGCGCAATGACGGAGCGGATCGTGCTCAGCGTGCTCCCGGAGGGGCGCGGCGCGGTGCTGGCGCTGGTGCCGCGCGAGACCTATCCGGCGGAGCTGATCGGCTGGCAGCTGAACGTGAGTGACCTGCAGTTCTTCAGCGGCGGCGCCAGCGGCGTGCGCCGCTACTGGAGCAACCCGCAGACCGGCTTCGGCATTCTGGTGTTCTCCAACCTCATCTACAGTTTCTGGCTTCCTCCGTACGAAGCGGCGGCCGGCGCCGCGGCGAGCGGTCCGGCGCCGGCGGTGCTCGAGCTGATCCGCGCCGCGCGGCGCGGTTCCGGCGTGCCGCTCCATCCGCTTGCGGCGCCGCTCAGCGAGGCGCACCTGTTTGCCTACCTGCAGGACGTCGCCGGCTTTGCGGCGCAGTTGTATCCGGCGACCCCCGGCACGGCGCGCGCCATGCGCCGGCTGCAGGCCGAGGCGGCGTGGGCGGCCGGGGAACCGGCGGGTCTCGAACCGGACGATCCGCTGCTGCTGCGCGCGGGAGTGGCGCTGCAGACCGACGACCCCGCTCCCTACATTGCGCTCACCCGGCTGCTGCTGGTGACGCTGCTGGCGCAGTTCGACCTGCTCGACGCCGCCGCGCTGCGCGGGGTGCAGGTTGGCGAGGGGGCGCCGGGCAGCATTGCGGTTACCGGCCTGCGCCTGCCGCGCGCCATCCTGGGGGAGCTGATGAGCGCGGCGCGGCGAGGTGCGGATGAAGCCCCCTGACGAAGTGGTGATCGTCGATTACGAGGCCGGCAACTTGCGCAGCGTGGAGCTGGCGGTTGCCCACCTCGGCGCCGCGCCGGTCGCCAGCGCCGACCCGGAGCGGGTTCGCCGCGCGCGGCGGGTGATCTTTCCGGGAGTGGGCGGCGCGGATGCGGCGATGGCGGTGTTGCGCCGCCGCGGGCTCGACGCCGCCCTGCGCGAGGTGCATCGCGCGGGCCGCCCGATGTTGGGCATCTGCGTGGGCTGCCAGGTGATCTTCGACTCCTCCGAGGAGGGGCCGACCGATTGTCTCGGACTGGTGGCCGGGCGGGTGACCAGGATGCGGCCGGCCGCGGGGCGCAAGGTGCCGCACATGGGCTGGAACGTGGTGCGCCAACGGCAGCGCCACCCGGTGGTCGCCGGCATTGCCGACGGCGCCCGGTTCTACTTCGTGCACTCCTACTGCGCCCGGCCGGAGCAGCCGGATGCCACGGTGGGGACCACCCGGTATGGCGGCGAATTCGCCGCCATCGTCGCTGCCGGCAACCTGGTGGCCACCCAGTTCCACGCCGAGAAGTCGGGCCGCTGGGGACTGCGGCTGCTGGCCAACTTCCTCTCCTGGACCCCGTGATGGCCGCGGAGTTGGCGAAGCGCGTCATCGTGTGTCTGGACGTGCGCGACGGCAAGACCACCAAGGGGGTGCGGTTCCTCGACAACCGGGTGGTGGGCGACCCGGTGGCCATGGCGCGGCAGTACTACCGGGACGGCGTGGACGAGTTGGTGTTCTACGACATCACCGCTTCCGCGGAGCGGCGCGGCATCATGCTCGACGTGGTGCGCCGGGTGGCGGAGCAGATCTTCATTCCGTTCGCCGTGGGCGGCGGCATCAGGTCGGTGGCCGACATGCGCGCCGTGCTGCTGGCCGGCGCCGAGAAGGTGTCGGTCAACTCGCAGGCGGTGCGTAATCCGGCGATCATCAGCGAAGGGGCGGCCGCGTTCGGCACGCAGTGCATCGTGCTGGGGCTGGACGCCAAGCGGGATCCCGCCATGCCCAGCGGCTACCGCGTGATGATCGACGGCCTGCGCCGCTCCACCGAGCTGGATGCCCTGGAGTGGGCGCTGCGGGCGCAGGAGCTGGGAGCGGGTGAGGTGGTGCTCAACGCCATCGACACCGACGGCGTGCAGGCCGGTTACGAGCTGCCGGCGACGCGCCTGCTGGCCGACGCCCTGACCATTCCGGTAGTGGCGTCCGGCGGGGCCGGCACGCCGGACCACCTGTACGAGGTGCTGCGGGAGGGCCGCGCGCACGCCGCGCTGGTCGCCTCCATGGTGCACTTCGGCACCTGGACCGTGCGCGAGATCAAGCGCAGCCTCGCCCGGCGCGGCATCTGCATCCGCGAAGAGTGAAACGGCCGGAGCGGCGGAGCGTTGCCTTTCGCCGCCGGCGTGACTATAGTAGAGGCACTTCAAAGAGGTATGAATGCCCACCTACGACTATGAGTGCTCGAACGGCCATCAGTTCGAATGCCTGCAGTCGATCACCGCTGAGCCCCTGTCCGAGTGCATCACCTGCGGGGCATCGGTCCGCCGGCTGATCGGCGGCGGCACCGGGATCATCTTCAAGGGATCGGGATTCTACGTAACCGATTCCAAGAACGGCAAGCGCGCCGACAAGCCCGCCAAGCAGGAGGGGGCCGGCGGCGACAGCGCAGCCGCCAAGGACGGTTCCCCGAAGGAGGGCGCCAAAGACGGCGCCAAGCAGACCGCGGAGTCCTCGAAGGAGCGCGGCAACAAGGCGGCCAAATCGGCCGCGGCGGCCAAGGCTACTTAAGGCAACCCTTCGAAGCGCGTGGCCTGCGCCGCGGCCGCGGCTTCGGCCACCAGCGGCGTCATGGCCAGGCGGTCGTAGGAGGCGCGGAGCTGCGCCACCTTGGGATTGATCACCGGGTGGCGCGGGGCGAACAGCGTGCAGCAGTCGGGGTAGGGCAGCGTCGAGATGGCGAAGGTGTCGATCTCGCGCGCCAGCGCGATGATCGCTTCCTTGGACTGGCCGATCAGGGGCCGCAACACCGGGAGGGAGGCGTAGCTGCCGGTGAGGTGCAGGCTTGGCACGGTCTGGCTGGCGACTTGGCCGAGGCTCTCGCCGGTGATCAGGCAGCCGTGGCCGCGCTCGCCGGCGATCAGGTCGGCGACCTGCATCATGGCGCAGCGCATCAGCAGCGTGACTTCCGCCGCCGGCGCCGCTTCCTTGATGCGCACCTGCAGTGGGGTGAACGGCACCACGCGCAGGATCAGGCGCGGCAGGAAGCGGCTCAGCGCGCGCGCCAGGGAGTGCACCTTCTCCTCCGCCTCGGTGGAGGTGAACGGGTAGGAGTGGAAGTAGACCGCGTCCACCGCCAACCCCCGGCCGCCCATCAGATAGCCGGCCACCGGCGAGTCGATGCCGCCCGACAACAACAACAGCCCGCGCCCGGAGGCGCCCACCGGCAGCCCGCCCAGGCCGCGGCGCTGCTCCGCGTAGACGTAGATCCGGTCGCGTACCTCGACGTTGACGGTAACCTCCGGCCGGCGCACGTCCACCGCTGCCTGCGGCATCCGCTTGCGCAGCAGGTCGCCGAGCAGGCAGGCGATGTCGTAAGAGGTAAGGGAGAAGCTCTTGTCTTCGCGGCGCGCCTCCACCTTGAAGCTGCGCGGCGGCGCACCGGCGGCGAGCTCGGCGGCGACGGCGTCCGCCGCCTGCGGGAATGCCGTCTCGCTCTTGGAAAATCGCCGCACGCGCGCGAAGGAGACCACGCCGAAGGTGGCGGCCAGGGTCTGTTCGGCCGCGGCGGCCAGGCGGTCGTCCACGGTGAGGAACATCCGTCCCCAGATACGGCGCGCGCGCGCCGCCTCCGGCGGCAGCCGCGCCGCGATGTTGCGCAGCAGGCGGCGTTCGAACGCTACCCGATTGGCTCCCTTGAGCGAGATCTCCCCGTACTTGATCAGGAACTCGGTCACCCGGCCACCGCCCGGAGCGGCGGCAACTCGCGTTGCAGCACCTCCAGCAGGCGGGCTATGTCCGCCTCGGTGGTGGTCCATCCGACCGACACCCGAAACGCGCCGGCCGCCAACTCCGGGCGTACGCCCATGGCGCGCAGCACCGGCGAGATCGCGCTGCCGCTGGAGGCGCAGGCCGAGCCGCGCGACACGTAGACGCCGCGGTCGCTGAGCACCCGCACCAGCACCTCCGCCGGCACCCCGGGCGCCGCCAGGCAGGTGACGTAGGGCGAGTAGCGCTCCTGCTGCCGGCGGCGCTGCGCCGGCAGCAGGAGCAGCCCCAGCCGCTCGGCGCCGGCGATCAGTTGCTCGTGCAGGGCGCGCGCGCGGCGCAGATGGCGCTCGGCCGCGGGCGCCAGGGCCGCCGCCTGGCGGGCGAACGCGGTGAAGCCGGCGACGTTTTCGGTGCCCGGGCGGCGCCCGCCCTCCTGCCCGCCGCCGCGGCCCAGCGGCTCGAACGGCGTGGCGGCGCGCAGCCACAGGGCGCCGACCCCGACCGGCCCGCCCAGCTTGTGGGCGCTGAACGCGGCGCTGTCCGCGGCGGTCAACGGCAGCCGCAGGCCGCGGCACAGCGCCTGCACCGCGTCGGTGTGGAAGTGGATGCGGCGCCCGCGGCGGCGGGCATGGCCGCGCACCAGCTCCAGCGCCTGCGCCAGCGGCTGGATGGCGCCGGTTTCGTTGTTCACCGCGATGACCGCCACCAGCCGGGTGGCGTCGTCCAGGCAGGCGGCGAGATGGTCCAGATCGATGATGCCGTCGCCGCCGACGCGCGCCTCGGCCACCGGCAAGCCGATGCGCGCCAACTGCCGCGCCGGCTCCGCCACCGCGGCGTGCTCCACCGCGGAGTGGACGATGCCGCGCCGAACCGCCGCCGGGGCGCCGAGCCGCGCCTGCGCGAGCGGCGAGTAGAGCACCAGGTGATCGGCCTCGGTAGCGCCGCCGGTGGCCACGATCTCCTCCGGCGGGCAGTCGAGCACTGCGGCGAGCTGCGCCCGCGCGGCGCCGAGCGCCTGCCGCTGGCGGCGCCCGCAGGCGTGCGCGGAAGAGGGGTTGCCGAGCCGGTAATCGGCCGCGGCCGGGGGCTGCGGCGGCGCCGAGGCCGCCCAGTCGAGATAGGTCGCGGTGGCCGCCATCGTCATCCGAACAGTTTTTCCCGGTTATCGATGATCCTGATGACGAAGTTGAGCACGAGGACAGCGAACGTGACCACCGTGGTTGCTTCGGCGATCACCTCGGTGGTGACGCTCCAGCCGTGCTTCTCGGCGAGGATCGTGGAGCCCGCTTCCGGCCGGGTGCGCAGGTCGCCCCGGCTGCGCCGGTGGTCCACGTCGATCACCGTGAAGCTGGCCGCGCCGTCATCGGTCAGCCCGCCGGCGCTGCGCAGGTAGTCGCCGATGGTCTGGCCCGGGACGTGGGGCACGGCGCGCGGCGTGACCACCTCGCCGCCCAGGTAGACGTTGGCGTCGCGCAGCGGCACGTGGAGCTGGTCGCCCGCCTCCAGCGGCAGGTCGAGGCCGGGGTCGCGCGTCTCCCACAGCCGGCCCGCGTCGACCGGCAGCCGCGCGCCGCTGGCGGCGCGCAGCACCGTGCTCCGTTCCGGGCGCGCCAGCGGCGTGGGGCCGCCCACCTGGTCCAGCACCTGCAACACCGTCAGTCCGCTGCGGAACGGGATCAACAACGCGAGCTGCCCGGCCGGCAGCTCCACCGGCCCCTCGCCGGTGACCGGCTGGCCGAACAGCGCGCCCCGGACCATCACGTTGCGGCGCGGGCCGGCCGCCGCCGACACCGTTACCCGATCGCCCGCCGCCAGCCGGAAGGCGGCGCGTTCGGCGGCGGTGAGACGCAGCGCTTCCGGGACGCCGTCGCGGGCGCGGATCACCGCCACCGAGGTGGCGCCGGCGCCGGCCACGACGCCGCCGGCAAAGCCGATCAGGTCGTCGATCCCTTCGCCGGCCAGCAGCTCGAAGGCGCCGGGAAACGCTACCAGGCCATCGATCGCCACCACCCGTTCGGCGCGCGGTATCCATATCCGATCGCCGGGCGCCAGCGGCGGGTTGGCGGCCAGCTCGCCGCGCGAGGAGAAGCGCGTCAGGTCGAGCCCCGTCACCGCGCCGCCGCGGGTCAGTTCGACGCGCCGCAGACTGGCTCCCTCCTGCGGCCCGCCGGCCGCGGTGATCAGGTCGGAGACGCGCGACAGCGGGGTCAACGTGTAGATCCCGGGGTTGGCGACTCCGCCGAAGATCACCACGTCGAACAGCGCCGGCTCGCGCAGCGCGAAGCTGGCGAACCGCACCGTCCCCAGCCCCTTGAGGCGCCGCAGCACCTCGCGCCGCACGTCGTTGAACAGCCGGCCCTCGACGGCGATCGTCCCCACGTAGGGGATCTCCAGCTCATAGTTGTCCTGCAGCACCAGGGGGTAGGTCTCGACCCGCTGGGAGCCCACCTGGACCTGCAGCTCGTAGGTGTCGCCGACCGTCATGCGGTAGCGGGTGTCGCTGAGGATGCGCTGGCGCAACGTGCGCGCGTCTCCGCTGATGGCGCCCAGCGGCATCTGCTGGCGGAATTGCGCTTCGCCGCCGGCGCCCGCGGCGGCGTCCTGGTTCTGGCCGGCGAGCGGGAGCGCGGCCGCCAGCAGCGCCGCGGCGGCCGCGGCCAGGCGCCGCGCCACGGCGGCCGGCGGATGGCGGGTCGGGGACATCGGGCGTGATCCTACTTGCTAGCGGCGCCCTCCGGCAACGGATCTACCGGCCGCCACCGGCCGCCGCTCCCGCGGCAGGGCCGGCGCGCTCAGCGGTTCCGCGTCGGGTCCGCGGCGTCGCGCAAACCATCGCCTACGAAGTTGAAGCAGAGGATGGTAAGGAACACGAACAGGCCCGGGATCAGCAGCCAGGGAGACAGCGCCAAGCTGCGGATGTTCTGCGCCTGTTGCAGGAGCACGCCCCAACTGACCACCGGAGCGCGCAGTCCGACGCCGATGAAGCTGAGCGCGGTCTCGCCCAGGATCATGCCTGGTATCGCGAGGGTGAGGTGGACGATGAGGAAGCTCATGAAGCCCGGCAGCAGATGGCGCGTGATGGTGCGCAACTCGGTAGCGCCGGCGATCCTCGCCGCCAGCACGTAGTCCTCCACCCGGATCTGCAGCAGCTTGCCGCGCACTACCCGCGCCAGCCCGGTCCACCCCACTACGGAGAGAATGATGGTGATCATGAAGTAGTTTGCGCGCGGATCCCACGCGCTGGGCACCGCCGCGGCCAGCGCCATCCACACCGGGATCGTGGGCAGCGCGCCGAGGAACTCGATCAGACGCTGGATCAGGGTGTCCGGCGGACCTCCCAGGTAGCCCGACAGCCCGCCGAGCAGGCAGCCGATCACGAAGCTGAGCGCCACGCCTACGAGCCCGATCGACAGCGAGACCCGGGCCCCGGCCAGCGTGCGCGAGAACAGGTCGCGGCCCAGCCGGTCGGTCCCGAACAGGAACAGCGTGCCCGGTTCGTCCACGCTCACGAAGCGCAGCGTGGAGCGAAACAGCCCCAGCAGGCGGTAGGGGGCGCCCGGCCTGAAGAAGCGGAGCGGATAGAGGGTCGCGCCATCCTCGACGTAGCTCCGGCGGTAGGTCTCGGGGTCGCGCGCAATCTCCAGTCCGTAGACGAAGGGCCGCCGCAGCCTGCCGTCGTGGAACAGCCGGATCCGCTGCGGCGCCGCCAGCGAATGGTCCGGGAAGCGCCGCAGCGTGTCGTAGGTGGAGAAGAAGCCGGTGAACAGGAAGCCGACCAGGTAGAACAGCAGCAGCACGCTGCCACCGGCGAGCGCCAACCTGTGCTTGAAGAAGTTGCGCCGCAGCAGCGTCCAACTGGAGGCCGCGTAGTAGCGCTCCTCGTCCCGGGTCCGGCGCCGCCGGATCACGCGGTCGGCTCCCGCCCGAACCGAATGCGGGGATCGACCGCCACCAGCAACAGGTCCGATATCAGGAAGCCGATCACGGCGAGGGCGCCCAACAGCATCACCAAGCTGCCGGCGAGGTACATGTCCTGCGACAGCTGCGCCTCCAGCAGCAGCGGCCCGACGGTCGGCAGTCCGACCACGATGGCGGTGAGCACGTCCGCCGAGATCAGATCGCGCAGCAGGCCCCCGGCGGAGCTCACCAGCGGGTTGATCGCGATGCGCAGCGGATACTTGAACAGCAGCCGGCCCTCGTCCAGCCCCTTGGCGCGCCCGGTCAGCACGTACTGCCGGCGCAGCTCGTCGAGCAGCGCCGCGCGCATCACGCGAATCACCCCGGCCGTCCCCGCGGTGCCGACCACGATCAACGGAATCGACAGATGCTTGAGGAGGTCGAGGAGCTTGGCCGGGCTCCACGGCCCGAATTCGAACTCGGGCGAGAACAGACCGCCGACGCTCCAGCCGAGGTACCTGTAGGCCACGAACATCAGGACCAGCGCGAGCAGGAAGTTCGGCATCGCCAGGCCGATGAATCCGAACACGGTGAAGGCGTAGTCGGTAAACGAGTATTGATGCGTCGCGGAGTAGATGCCGATCGGTATGGCCAGCGCGTAGACCAGCAGCAGCGTCAGCGTCGTAAGGGTGAGCGTGAGCGCCAGGCGCCGGCCGATCAGTTGCGTGACCGGCTGGTTGTGGGCCAGTGAATCGCCCAGGTCGCCGCGCGCCAGGTTGCGCATCCAGAGGCCGTAGCGGTTGAGGAACGGGAGCTTCAGGCCGTAGCGTTCCTCCAGCGTCCTGATCTCCTCCAGGTCCACCTGCACGCCGGCGGTGCGGAGTCGCTGAATCAGATGGTCGAGGTAGTTCCCCGGCGGCAGCTCGATGAGCGCGAAGCTGAAGAAGGAGAGCGCGAGCAACAGCGCCGCCATGTACAGCACCCGCCTGATGACATAGCTCAGCATCTCCTGAGGGCCGGCGCCTCCGCCGCGCGTTACTCCCTGATGAACAGCTTGTCAGCCGAAGTAAGCAGATCTCCCGGCCAGATCGCCTCCGGTTTGTAGAACGTCGGGTAGTTGGCGAGGCGGTTCTTGTAGATGCCCAGGGTAGGCAGAACCCCCACCGACCCGATCAGGAACAGGTGCTCGGCGTGGAGGTCGAATACCTTCTGGAATGCCTCCACGTACTCCGGGGATCCGTAGGCGCTGGTGCCCCAGGCGAGGACGGCGTCGTCCATCTCCCGCACCACCGGCGGCGGTTCTTCGCCCGGAATCTTGCCGTCGGCGAAGTCGTCCAGGGTCTTGGCGCCGCTCGCCAGGTCGCGCTCGGCCCTGATGTACGTGCCCCACTGGACGGCGTAGAAGCCGGAGTCGTACTCGGTCGCCTTGGCGGCGTCGGTGTACTCGCGGAACTCGGCCGAGCTGATGGTGTTGGTCAAGATGTTGTCGGTCCCGGCGTTGTGGCGCTGAAACAGATCGCCGCGGAACCGGATCTCGGTCTTCAGACCGACTGCCTCGAAGTGTTCCTTGTACAGCTCCAGCACCGGTACGTCGCCCTCGTTGTTGTGCTCCAGGAGCTGCAGGAACGGCGCGCCGTCCGGCTTGACGCGGAATCCGTCGCGGTCGCGCTCGGTCAACCCGATCTCGTCCAGCAGCGCGGCCGCCCGCTCGGGGTCGTGTTGCGCGTAGGCCTGCTCCCACTCCGGCTTGAACCAGGAACTGGTCGAGACGATCGTGGCCGAGCGCGGGGTGCCGACGCCGAAGAACACCAGCTCGTTGATCTCGGCGCGGTTCAACGCCAGCGACAGCGCCCGGCGGAAGCGCACGTCGCGGTAGATCTGGCGGGTGAACGGATCCTCGTGGAACTGATTGGGAATCAGCACGCTCGCGCCCACCACCGGCGCCGGGATCTGCACCACCCGATACTCCCCGGCGGCCTCGTTCTCCTTGTACAGGGTGAAGTTGTCGAAGCGGGTGCCAAGCACAGCGAAGTCCGCCTCGCCGGAGATGATCTTGAGGTGGTAGGTCTCCGGTTCGACGATCTGGGCCTGGATGTGATCCACGTACGGCAGTTGGTTGCCCGCCGCGTCCACCTTCCAGTAGTAGGGGTTGCGCTCGTAGCGCTTGCCGGTGTCGGTGCGCTCGGTGAGGATCCAGGGATGGTGCGTGGGCTGCTCCAGGTCCTGCTGCGGGGCCCAGAAGAAGTGATGGTTGAACGCTTCGTCCCAGCTCTCGAACCCCTCCTCCCTGGCCACCGCGTCAGCCTCCGGGTTGTGGTTGATATGCCACTTCTTCAGGTAATGGAAGGGGTGAAACGCCTGCCATCCGCCGCCGGGCGGGCTGGCATGCTTGGCGAGCAGCGCGGGGTAGGGCTCGTCGGTTTCGAAGCGCACGGTGTAGTCGTCGATCTTGATCGCGCGCTTGATCTGCGGAATCCAGTTCCAGGTGGTGACCTTGTCGTTCCAGTGCGCGTCTTCATACATGAACACGAAGTCGTCGGCGGTCAGCGGGTGGCCGTCCGACCACTTGACGCCCTCGCGCAGGTAGAAGGTGACGCTCATCGCGTCTTCGGCCAGTTCGGCGCGCCGCACCAGCAGCGGCTCCAACGCGTTGGTGTCGGGGTTGGCGCGTATCACGTAGCCGCCGATCTCCGTCTCGTAGCCGAGGTCGGCCCACGGGTTGATGCTGGTGTGGAACACCGTGAGGGTGCCGCCGTAGGCGCCGATCTCGTCGCCGGCGGCGAAGTAGACCAGCGCGGGTTCCAGCGGCAGGCGCTCGTCGACCGGCGGCAGCTCGCCGGCGGCCACCATCGCGGCCAGCATCGGCGCCTCGTTGTAGCGCCCCATCGTCATGTCGGCCTCGGTCTCGGCCGCAGCGCTCTCTTCGCCCTGGCCGCCCGCGGCCACGGCTGCCAACGCCGGCAGCAGCCACAGCATACCGGCACCCATGATTGTCATTGTCCGAATTGTCATTGTCCGACCACTCCGCATCGCGGATACCCCCTGATCGCCTGAAGGCGCCTGAAGACGGGCCGCGGCCGCGTGTCTGCGCCGCCGCGGCGTCCCCTCGGATCACCTGCTTGCGATGACTATAGCGCCATGCGGGGGCGGCCGCAACTCGCTACAATAGGCAACCGTGACAGCCAACCCGCACCCCGACGCCGCCCGCCAGATGGCCGCGGCCTGCTCCGACCTGCTGGAGAGCCTGGACGGCGCGCAACGCGCGCGCGCCTGCTATCCCTACCTCGACGGCGAACGCCTGTTCTGGTACTACCCGCCGTTGAACCGCCACGGACTGCCGCTGCTGGCCATGAGCGATGAGCAACAGCGGCTGGCGAAGCGGATCCTGGAGGCGGGGCTCTCCGAGAGCGGGTACGAGCAGGCGTGCGCGATCATCGACCACGAGCTGATCCTCGGCGAGCAGGAACGCGCCGCGGGACAGGTGCACTGGGCGCGCGACCCCGGGCGCTACTACTTCACCATCTTCGGCGACCCGCGCGGCGCCGACCCGTGGGGATGGCGCGCGGAGGGGCACCACCTGTCGCTCCACTTCAGCGTGTGGGGGCAGCGGGTAATCTCCACCACGCCGTTCTTCTTCGGCGCCAACCCGGCGGAAGTGCGCCACGGCCCCCGGCGCGGCCTGCGCATCCTGGCGCGGCGCGAAGACCTGGCCTTCGAGCTGATGGAGAGCCTCGACCGCGGCCAGCAGGCGAAGGCGATCATCTACGATCGGGCGCCGTATGACATTCTGACCTACAACAGCACCCGGGCGGTGCTGCCGCGTGAGGAGGGGCTGCCGGCGCAGCGCCTCGACGCCGCCCAGCAGGCGTTGCTCACCGCCCTGGTGGAGACCTACGTCGCGCAGGTGCGCAGCGACCTCGCCCGCCACAAGCTGGAGCATCTGCGGCGCGCCGGGATCGGGCATCTGCATCTGGCCTGGGCCGGCCCGGTGGCGCGCCGGGCCGGGGCCGGGGCAGGGCACTACTACCGCATCCACGGCGGCAACTTCCTGGTGGAGTTCGACAACTGCCAGGATCAGGCCAACCACGTGCACTCGGTGTGGCGCGACCTGGAGAACGACTTCGCGCAGGACGTGCTGCGCGACCACCTGCTGCTGTACCACGCCCACTGACCGGCGGCGCCGGCGCCGCGCTCGGCGCCGCGCTCAGCGGCGGCCGGCCGGCGGCGGGAGGCGCTGCCGCGGATCCTGGCGGTAGAATGCCCGGAGCTGGTCGTAGACGCCGGGGAACTGGCCGTGGAGCGCGCGCGGCTGCTCGAAGAACAGCTCGCTGGTGACGGCGAAGAACTCGGCCGGGCTTTCGGCGGCGTAGAAATCGACCGCGCCGCCGCGCCCGCGGCGTTCGTCGGCGCAGAGCCGCTCGTAGGCTTGGCCAAGCTCGCGCTGCCAGGCGCCCGGATCCATGCCGCGGTGCAGGGCCGGGCGGCCGTTCATGGCGCCGTCGAGCAGGTCCAGCTTGTGCGCGGCCTCGTGAATCACCACGTTGCAGCCGTCCCCCCAGCCCGACTCCTCGACGTCGCTCCACGACAGTACGATCGGTCCCTCGTCCCACGCCTCGCCGGCCAGTTCCTCTTCCCACTCGCGTACCACCCCGCCGGCCTCGGTCTCCTCCAGATGCGCGGTGAATTCGCGCGGCACCAGCACGACGGTGTGCCAGCCGCGATACCAGTCGAAGCCCAGCCCGAGGATCGGCAGGCAGGCCTGGGCCGCTACCACCAGCCGGCAGGCCTCCGCGTCCTCTTTCAGGCCGCGCAGCTCGAACCGCTTGCGGCGCAGGAAGCGCCCGGCCAGCGCCTGCAGGCGGGCGTCCTCCGCGGGAGTGAGCCCGGCCAGAATCGGATGCTGCTCGCGGACCCAGCGCCACTGCGCCGCGGGCACCGCCGGGCGGCGCGGGCGCAGCCGGCGCCAGGGCCAGCGCCGCGGTGGTCGGGGCGCCGTCACCGGCTGCGCCTCACCGCGCGCCGCGGCGCAGCGCGTAGCGGCGTTCGGCGTAGGCGGCGTCCTCCACCCACAGGCGGCGCGCCGCGGCCTGCATGCGGCCGCGTACCAGGCGCGCGGCGCGCCGCGCCAGCCGGAATCCGAACCGGTCGGACCAGGCCAGGGTCGCTTCGATGATGGCGCAGATTCCGGGCCGTACCGGCGTGGCGTGGGTCTCCACCACCGAGCCGGCGCCTTCGCCGTCGATGATGGTCATCACGATGGTGCGCGCGTCGGGGCAGTGGAAGCGCGCGTCCACCTCCACCCCCAGGCGCCGGGCGGCGCGGAACAGCACCCGCACCGTGATGCTGTCCGGCTGCTGCTCGATCACCTGCAGGCGGCCGAAGGAGTGGGCGTGAAAGTGGGTGCCGTGCCACGGATCGAGGCGGTTGGCGAGCACGTCTTGCGGTTCGCAGCGCGCCTCCATGCGGATCACCGCGTCGAGGAAGCTGGCGGGGCGGGCGCAGAGGTAGGGCGCCGGCGACGGCGCCTCGCCGGCGAGCCGCACCCAGAGCAGCACGCCGTCGTCGTGACTCGGCAGCGGGCGCCAGCCGCGGTGGCCGGCCGGCCCCAGCGCCAGGCCGTGCCACGGGCACACCACGCAGCCGTCGCGCAGCGCGCCGTCGGCCAGCGACGCCCCCAGATGGGGACAGGCGTTGGGGGCCACCAGGAGGCCCTCGGCGCCGCGCCACACCACCAGCTCGCGGCCGTCGATCCAGTAGCGGCGCGGGCGGTCGCCGATGGCGCGCGCCGCGTCGATCACGTGCCAGCCGCCGGACGGAAGCTGCAGGGCGCGGCGCAGCGCCTGTCCGATCCAGCGCGGATCGGACTGCTGCCAGTCCGGCTGCCGGGACTGCGCCGGCGCGCGGCGCGCCGGCGGGCGCCCGAAGCGGAAGCCGTTCACGCGGCGCTCGCCGGCAGCAGGCCGCGCCGGCGGCCCGCGGCCACCGGTTCCGGCGCCAGCCCCCAGCGCTGCAGGATGGCGTTGGCGGCGGTGATCCCGGCGGTGGCCGCGCGCTCCATCAGCGCCGCGGGCTGCGCCAGGCGCACGAAGTCGCCGGCCAGATACACGCCGGGGTGGGGGGTAGCGACTCCCGGCCGCTCGGCGTAGGAGCCGGGGGCGAACGCCGGGCAGTCGCGGCGCAGGAGGAACACGTCGTCCAGCGCCTGCGCGGCGCGGGTTTCGGGGTAGAGTCGGTGCAGGCCGCGCAGCATCATGCTCTTGAGCTGCGCTTCGGGCGCGGCCTCGGGTACCGCGTAGGCGTGCAGCTCCACCACCGAGCCGCCATGGGCCTCGGCCCAGGCGCGGCTCTCATCCTCGAACAGGTGGAACAGGGAGATGTTGTCGAGCAGCGGAACCCCGGCGGTGCCGGCAAACGGCGCGCGCCCGGCGGCGGTGGGGCGGTCCAGCCACAGGCGCCACACCGCGAACGGCAGCGTTACCTCAAGGCGGTCGAGGCGGGCCGCCCACGGTCCGGCGGCGAACGGGGTGTCGGGGAGCAGGCGCTGCAGCCCGGGCACGTCCATGGCCAGCACCAGGGCGTCCCCGGCGACCCGATTACCGGGGCCGGCGGTGACTTCCCAGCGCTCGTGCGCGCGCCGCACGGCGCGCGCCGCGGCGCCGGTCCGCACGCCGGCCCCGAGGCTCTCCAGATAGCGCTTCATCGGTTGCCAGAGCGCGGTCGAGAAGGGCGCGTTGACGACGTCGAAGAGCAGTCCCTCGGAGTTGCCCATGAAGTAGAAGTGGAACATCATGAGCAGTTCGGCGGCCGACATCCCGCTCTCCGGGTTGAAGAAGGAGTGCGCGAACACGTCGAACAGCATGCGCCGCGCCGGCGGCGGAAAGCGCAGCGAATCGAGGTAGGCGGCGGCGGAGCGGGCGTCGTGCCGGCGGTAGGTGTGGAACTGGTCGAAGGCCAGCATCGCCAGCGCCTGCCGCAGGTCGACCCGGCGCAGCGCCGGCAGGGTCAGTTCGGGGGTGCGCCGGGTCAGGGCGATGAAGTTCCACGGCGCCCGCCGCGGGAGCCCGGCGAAGGACCGGCGGGCGCCGTCCGGGCCGAGGATCGGATAGTCCGGCAGGGGAGTCAGCACGCCGAGATCGGGCGAAACGCGCCGCAGCAGGCGGCGCAGGTTGTGATACTGGCGGAAGAACGCGTGGAAGCCGCGCGCCATCCGCACCGTCTCGCCGGTGGCCAGCGCGCGCGGAAAGGCGCCGGCGCGGCCGCCGAGGAACGGTTCCCGTTCCAGCAGGGTGGTGGCAACGCCGCGCTCGGCCAGGACCGCGGCCGCGGCCACCCCGGCGATGCCGCCGCCGACCACCACCGCGCTGCGGGCGGGGATTCGCCCCGCGCCGGCGCGGGGCGGGCGCGGCTGCGGGCGGGCCGGCCGCTGCGCCAGGAAGGAATGCACGATGCCGCGCCGCCAGCCGCCCATCGGCATGGTGCGCACCGCGCCGAAGCCGGCCGCGCGCAGCCGCCGCTCGAAGGCGGCCACGCTGTCGAAGGCCAGCACGCTGCGGCGCAGGTAGCTGAACAGGCCGGCGTCGCCGGCGAGGAGGCGCGCCAGCGGGGTGACGATCAGGGTGGTCACGGCGCGCCACGCCGCGCGCGCCCGGCGCGAGCCGGCGACCGAGTACTCGTGGAAGCAGACCGGCGCTCCCGGCGCCAGCAGGCCTCGCACCGCGGCCAGACAGGCGCCGCGGGCCGCGACGTTGCGGATGCCGTAGGCCATCAGGATGCCGTCGAACTCCCCCTCCACCCCCGCGCCGCGCGGATCCGTCGCGTCGCCGTGCAGGAACGTGACGCCGGCCAGCTCGGGCCGGAAGCGCGCCACCTGCAGCATGTCGGCGGCGGCGTCGAGGCCCACCAGGGTAGCGTGCGGGTAGACCGCGCGCAGCGCCAGCGTCGACTGGCCGGTGCCGCAGCACAGGTCGAGGATGCGCGCCTCCGGCGCCAGGCGCAGGCGCCGGGCGCTCAGCAGCAGGTCGCGCCGGTAGCCGGGATTGAGCGCCGTCAGCCGGTCGTAGGCGCCGGCCACGCGGTTGAAGCGGGCGGCCAGCTCGGCCGCGCGGCCGGTCACGGCAGCTCCAGTTCGGCGAAGCGCAGCAGCCGCCGGGGCGGGCGGAACCGCCCGCGCCCGGCGCGCACGCGCGCCGGCGCCTCCCGCGCGCCGGCCCAGGCGGCCGCGGCCGCGGCGCGCAGCTTGCCGGCGAGGGGCACCACCGCGCGCCCGGCGGTGACGTCGCAGCCGGCCGCCCGAATCCGGCCGCCGATGGCGGCGTAGATGCCGCGCGCGGAGCGGATCGCCAGCGCCGCCCGCCACGGCAACGCCGGGAACCCCTCCTCCGCGGAGCCGTAGAACCGCGCCGCCAGCTCCAGCAGCCGGGCGACCACCGGGCGCAGGGGGTCACGCGCGGCCGGCGGGAACGGACCGCCGAGCAGCGCCGGCAAGTGCCCGAGATGCGCCGCCTGCAGCAGGGTGCGCGGCAGGTAGAGCCGCCCCAGGTCCCAGTCCTCCACCACGTCGCGGCAGATGTTGGTGAGCTGCATCGCCATGCCGAGCCGCGCCGCGGCGTGCAGCGCGGCATCGCGGCGCAGGCCCATCACCTGCGCCATCATCAGGCCGACGGTGCCGGCGACCCGGTAGCAGTAGTGCAGCAGGGTGTGTTCGTCGTCATAGGTCGGGCGCTCCAGGTCCATCCGCATCCCGGCCAGCAGCTCGCGCGGATAGTGCCACGGCAGGCCGGTGGCGCGGGCCACCCTGCCGAAGGCGTCGAGCGCGGCATCGCCGGTGGCGGCGCCCGCGGCCAGCCGCTCCAGCTCGCGTTGCAGGGCGGCCAGGGCGGCCGGGCGCGCGGCCGGCGGGCTGCGGTCGATCGCGTCGTCAGCCCGCCGGCACCACGCGTACACCACCAGCGCGCCGTTCCGGCAATGGCGCGGCAGGAGGCGCGCGGCCAGCGCGAAGCTCTTCGAGCCGGCGGCGATGCGGCGCCGGCAGTCGGCCGCCACCGCCGGCGGGACGGCGCGGGACGCGGCGCGGCTCATGGGGCCAGGTCGGCGAGCACCAGGCCGGCGGTCGCCCGCGCCGAATTGAGTACCCCGGGAATGCCGGCGCCGGGATGGGTACCCGCTCCTGCCAGATAGAGATTCGGGATCCGGGGATCGCGGTTGCGCATCCGAAACCACGCGCTCTGGGTGAGCGTGGGCGCCAGCGAAAACGCGCTGCCGTGGTAGGCGTGGAGATCGCGGCGAAAGTCGAGCGGCGTCATCCAGCGGCGCACCACGACGCGGGCGCGCAGCTCCGGCAGCACGCGCTCCAGCGCGGCCAGGATGCGGTCGGCATAGGAGCCGGCAAGCTCGTCCCACGGCAGCGCGGCGTTGCCGAGATGGGGCACCGGCGACAGCACGTAGAAGGCGCCGCACCCGGCGGGCGCCACTGCCGGGTCGGTGACGTGCGGGGCATGCAGGTAGAGGGAGAAGTCGGGCGGCAGCCGGGCGCCGTGAAATATGTCGGCCAGCAGCTCCCGGTAGCGCGGGCCGAACAGCACCGTGTGGTGCGCCACCCGGCCGCGGTAGGCGCAGTCGGTGCCGAAGTACAACACGAACAGGGACATCGACCAGGCGGAGCGCTCCAGCCGCCGCCGGCGCCGGTCGGCCCCCGCCGTACCGCGGTAGAGGGCGGCGTAGGTGTGATGCACGTCGGCATTCGAGACCACCGCGTCGAAGCGCTCGCGGCGTTCCTCGCCGGCGCGCCCGAAGGTCACCAGATGAGCCGCCTCCGCGCCGCTCCCGGCCAGCGCGACGCGCCGCACCGGGCTGCGCAGCAGCAGGCGCCCGCCGATGGCGGTGAACCGGGCGGCGAGGGCGTCGACCAGCGCGCCGACCCCGCCGCGCGGATAGAACACGCCCCAGCGCCGCTCCAGGTAGTGAATGAGCGTGTAGAGGGCGCTGGTTTCGAACGGATTTCCCCCTACCAGGAGGGAATGGAAGCTGAGCGCCTGGCGCACCCGTTCGTCGCGGATGAAGTGGGCCACGGCGCGGTACACCGAGCGGTCGGCGCGCAGCGCGGCGAGGCGCGGCGTTACCCGCAGCATGTCCCGGAAGCGCAGGAACGGGGTGGCCGCCAACTCCTCGTAGCCGGCCTTGAACGCGGCCCCGGCATAGGCGTGGAAGCGGCGGTAGCCGGCGCCGTCGGCGGGGTTGCGGCGGGCGATCTCGGCGGTCAGCGCGGCCTCGTCCGCGCGGTAGTCGAAGCGGTCGCCGTCCGGCCACAGCAGCCGGTAGAGCGGATCCACGGCCAGCAGCTCCACGTGGTCGGCAAGGTTGCTGCCGGCCACGCGAAACAGCTCCTCCAGCAGCGTGGGGTCGGTGATTACCGTGGGCCCCAGGTCGAAGGTAAAGCCGCCGCGGCGCCACACGTAGGCGCGCCCGCCGGGGCGGGCGCGGGCTTCGAGCAGGGTGGTTTCCAAGCCCGCGGCCTGCAGGCGGATGGCCGCGGCCAGGCCCCCGAAGCCGCTGCCCACCACCGCCACGCGGCGCCGTTCGCGCGCCCGCGCCGGCGCGCCGGGCCGGCGGGCGGCGGCCGCGGGCGCGGCCGTCACCGGGCGCCCCCGGCCGCTTCGTCCGCGGCGCGGGCGGCGCTTGCCGGGCGCGGCGGCGGAGGCCGGCGCCAGGCGCGCCAGGCGCGCAGCGACAGGCCGCGCGGCGGGCGCCCGCCGAGGATGCGGAGCTGGTCGCCGCAGCCGAGGCGCAGGCGGTAGAAGCGCCGGATGGTGGCCTCGGGCAGGCGGTAGAAGCGGCTGAAGACGGCGCGCCGCGCAGCGCCCTGGTAGCCCTGGAACAGCAACCGGTTGAGCAGGCAGCAAAAGCGCTGCCGCCGCCGCAGCCGGCGCCGCGCGCCGGCCGCGGCGGCGGCGAGGGCCGCCGGCGGGTGGGCCGCCACCAGCTCCGCCAACTCCGCGGCCAGCGGCAGCGAGTAGCCGGTAGCGGGATGGAACCAGCCGCCGCGGTAGCCGCCGGGCAGCACGCCGGCGGCGGGCGGCGGCAGGGGCGGCGGGCGCAGGGGCATCGGCAACACTCCGCGTTCGGTGCGGTGGACCTGCTCGGCGCGCCAGCCGCGGCGCTGCAGCCAGGCGGCGATGCCGAGGCGCCGCTGCTCCTCGTCGAGGTCCGGCCCGTCGGAGAAGGTGGTGTCCTCCAACAGGGCGCGGCGCGGCCCGAGCGGCAGCACGTACATGAAGCGGAACCCGTCATGTTGGGGCACGGTGGCGTCCATCACGATGGGCCGGGTCAGGCCGTGCGGCGCGCGCAGGGTGAGCTCCTGGCCGTAGAACTTCTGATAGCCGCAGTCGCTTCCGGGCGGGTGCCCGCCGCGCGCGTCGATCACCATGCGGGCGCGCAGCCGGCGCCCGCCGGCCAGGTGCAGCGTGGCCGCGCTCAGGCGCTCGACCGCGGTTCGCTCGCACAGCAGCGCGCCGCCGCGGGCGGCCAGCAGCGCGCGCACCGCGCGCCGCAGGCGCAGGCTGGAGATCATGTAGTAGGGAGTGTCCAGGCGCCGCCGGTAGCCGGGAAAGCGCACCTCGTAGGAGCTCCAGCTCCGGGTCACGAACGGCGCCACCCGCCGCTGCATGGCCGGCGACAGATCCCCGCCGAAGAAGCACCAGGTGTGGTTGCCGCCGATCGCCCCGCGCTCCACCAGGGCGACGCGCCGCCAGGCGGGCGCCGGCCGCGGCGCCCCGACCGGCTGCAGCGCGGCCACGATGAGCGCGTTCTGCAGCCCGCCGCCGCACAGCGCCAGGTCGACCGCGGTCATGGCCGGCGCGCCGGCACGGCGCCGATCGCCTGGCGCAGGAACTGTTCCACCGCGCGGCGGTCGCGGCGCGCGCAGGAATCGGCCGCGGCCGGCGCCGGCGGGCTGACGGTCGTCGGCAACCGCGTCACTCAGCCGGCGTCAGCGATGCAGGGCATACACGCGGTAGCCGTCCTCGCGGATTCGCTCCAGGTAGAAGGAGTCGGGTGGAATCCCTCCCACCGCGTCGCGGCTCAGCGCCGCGTAGCCGTCCCCGGCGCGGTCGCCGGCCACCCAGCGATCGTAGTCGTCCGAGCGCGCGTCCTGGGTGTGGTTGAGGGCGGAGTCCATGTCCCAGCGGCGAATGATCTCCGGCGCGCGCGGCGCCACCCGCCCCCCCAGGGCTACCGCGGTGTTGCCCGATCCGTACGACAGCAGCAGCAGGCGCTCGCCGACCATCCGCTCGCCGCGCTGCTGGCAGCGCCGGTTCAGCAGCGAGGCCAGCCCGAGGAACATGGAACCGGAATAGAGGTTGCCGACGATCGCCGCGGGGGCGATCGAGGCCTCGAAGTCGCGCTGCGCCAGGTAGCGCTGCAGGCTGGCGCCGGACAGCCCCAGGTAGCGGGTTACCAGCGCGCTCATCATCTCCAGGGGGAGATCGTGGTACGGGGCGTGGAAGGCGAACAGATCGGTCTGTTGCAGCGTCTCCGCCGGCGTCTGGCGGGTACGCCGGCAGTGATCGAGGAACGCGTCCTCGATCGTCTCCTTGTAGCAATTTACGGAAAAGGCGCCGCGCACCCGCGGGGTCGCGGCCCCGACCGGGCGAAAGAAATCATCGACGTCCCGCGAGGCGTAGCCGGCGCCGGCCAGTTCCAGTTCCACCAGACCGCAGCCGCGCTCGGCGATCATCGCCACGGCGCCGGCGCCCTGGGTGATCTCGGCGCTGGTGCCGGCGTCGTAGCGCGCCACGTCGGTGCAGATGACCAGACCGCGGTCGTCGCTGCCGTTGCTCAGGGAGAGCAGCGCGTTGACGCCGAGCAGCGAGTAGGTGCCGCCGGCGCAGGCGTGCTGCGTCTGGAAGGTGGCGATCGCTTCCGGGATCGGGAATCCGGCGGCGCGCAGCATGCCGCCGACGTGGGCCGCGATCGGCTTGGCCATGTCGGTGGCCGATTCGGTGCCCACGGCGATGTAGCGCAGGCTGGCGATGGCGCTGTGGTTCATGCGCGACAGGAGTTGCATCGCCGCTTGCGCCGCCATGGTGACCGCGTCCTCCCAGAAGTTGGGGAAGCGCACCGAGATCTGCCCGGTCTTGTGGATGGCGCGGTCCAGGATGCGCTTGATGGTGGGGTTGGAGAGCGAGTAACGCTCCAGCAGACGGCTCAACCGCATCAGCAGCTTGGGGATGTAGACGGCCATGTCGCCGATACCAGTAGTCATGTTCGCATCCTCCAGGTGCGCCGGCTCCGCTGCGAGGTTGTCGCCGGAAGCCGCATGCCGAGCCGGGCGCAGGCCCGCCAAGGTCCGCAACCGCCCGCCTGCCGCGCCGTTGGTCAGCGCGGCGTGCGGGCGCATCCTACTAGGAAGCTCGCGCGCTGTGGAGCGATCGTCAAGTATTGGGGTATACTTGATTGGGTCATCCGGGAACTCCGTGGCAGGGTCGAAGACGGGCCGGCGCCGCCAGGGAACGAGATTAGCGGAGTTTGCGGAGACTGGGAAGGCGGCGGCCATGGGCTTGATTCGTCGGGGCAGGGCAGCGGCAAGCGGGGGAGCGGGATGAGAATCGTGCTGACCGGGGGTACCGGCCTGATCGGAACCCATCTGGTGCGGGAGCTGGGCGTCGGCGGCGCGGCGCACGAGCTGGTGGTGCTGACCCGTGATCCGGGACGGGCGCCGGCGGGGGTCCGGGCGGTCGCCTGGCAGCCGCTGCAGGGGCCGCCGCCGGCGGAGGCGCTGCGCGGCGCCGACGCCGTGATCCACCTGGCGGGGGAACCGATCGCCGCCGGGCGCTGGAACGCCGCGCGGCGGGCGCGCATCGAGGCCAGCCGCTGGACCGGCACCGCCAATCTGGTGCGCGGGCTGGCGGCGGCCGAGCCGCGGCCTGGGGTGCTGCTGGCCGGCTCCGCGGTGGGCTACTACGGCGACCGCGGCGACGAACCGCTGGCGGAGGACGCGGCGCCCGGTTCCGGCTACCTGGCGGCGGTGACCGAGCGCTGGGAACGGGAGGCGGCGGGCGCGGAGAAGCTGGGAGTCCGCGTCGTGTACCTGCGCACCGGGGTGGTGCTGGCGCGCGAAGGCGGCGCGTTGCCGCGCATGGCCGCGCCGTTCCGCGCCGGCGCCGGCGGCCGCCTGGGCAGCGGCCGCCAATGGATGCCGTGGGCGCACGTCGCCGACGTGGTCGGCCTGATCGGTCTGTCGCTCGCCGCCGACCGCCTGCGCGGTCCGCTCAACCTGGTGGCTCCCGGCGCGGCGACCAACGCCGAACTGACCCGCGCGCTGGCGCGGACGCTGCGGCGGCCGGCGTTCATGGTGGTGCCGCGGTTCGTCTTGCGGCTGCTGTTCGGGGCGATGAGCGACACCCTGCTGGCGTCGCAACGGGTCGTTCCCGCGGCGGCCGAGCAGGCCGGCTACCGGTTCTGCTACCCGCGGCTGGAGGAAGCGCTGGCCGACCTGCTGGGCTGACCGGACTGCCGGCGCCGGAGCGCCCGGAGCGAGTCCGTCAGTCCACCGCCGGCGACTTGGTCAGTTGGCGTATCGCCCGCTTGGCGGCGGCCCCGCCGGCGCCTGATCGGCTCTCTGAACCAGAAGCTGCTTGCCCGCCAGGGTTTGGCGCGCCCAATGCAGGTTCTGGTATTGATCGTTGCCGCTCTCCACCAGATTGGCCCTGCCGGTCGCGCGGGTATTGCCAGCGCCGGTGGGCGGCCTCGAAAAGGATACCCTCGGGGCAGACGTATAGCCGCTCCCGCCGTCGGTGACCCTCACTGACGTAACCCAGGATTGAATCACCGCGGTGCCGGCGGCCGTGGTGCCGCCGCTTGGCGCCGCCGAAAAGGTCACGGTCGGGGCCCCCGAGGTATAGCCGCTCCCTCCGTCCGTGATCGTCACCGACGCTACGCCGTAGCGCATTTCCACGGTACCGGTTGCCGCGGTGCCGTCGTGCGGCGCTTGAAACCATATGGTTGGGGTGGCGGTGTAACCACTCCCCGGGTTGTCGATCGTCACCGACGCTACGCCGCTTTGCACCACCGCGGTGCCTCGTGCCGTCTGAGATTGGATCGGCGCGGCCGAAAACGCTATGAGTGGGACACCAGTGTAGCCGCTCCCGTGGGCCGTCATCGTCACGTCCACTACTCTGCCGTTTAGCAGTATCGCGGTGGCGGCCGCGCCGCTGCCCCCTCCGCCAATAAACGACACGGAAGGGGCGGACGTGTAGCCGCTCCCGGGGTTCGTGATCGTGATTGACTTTACGCCGGTTTGCAGCACCGTCGTGCCTTGCGCGCCGGTGTTCCCGTATGGCAGGATGGCCCACGCCGCTGCTTGCGGAAAATGCACCGCAGGGGCGTCAACGACAAGCTGGCCCGGGTTGCCGGGCGAGGGCCACCTGTAGCCGCTCCCGGGGTTCGTAATTGTCAAGGAATGGACTGTGCCTTTCCCCACCGCGGCGCCGGTCGCCGTGGTGCCCGACGGCGGTGGCCCAAGCGTCACGGTGGGAACCGCCGTGTAGCCACTCCCCTCGGTCGTAATCGTCACCGAATCGACGCTGGAGCCCTTTACCGCGGTGCCGTATGCCCTGGTGCCGCGGCCCCCCGGCGGCCCCGCAAAGCTCACGGTCGGGTCCGCCGCGTAGCCGCTCCCCGGGCTCGTGATCGTTACCGACTCAACCGTGTCGCCGACGACCACCTGATCCGGGGCGGTGAGCACCAGCGCCACTGCGCCTGCCCGGACCTCGGCGGCAACCGTCCACTCCGCGCCGGTGAGGTCGTTCTCGAAGACCGGCGCGGTCGCCTTGCTCGTGAACGGCAGCTCGTGGCCGCCGATCGACACGGTCACCTTCTCGCCCTCGGCGCCGGTGATCCCGTCCCAGGCAAACGGCGCGGAACGGCTGGACACGGCGCCCGTCAGGTCCGTTTCATCGTCACCAAAGTCAGCCGCGCCGATCGTCCAGTTGTTCTCTGCCGGCGCTGCCGGCGGCGGAGCCGGGGCGGTCGGTGTCCCGTCGCCGCCGCCGGTCCCTCCGTTTCCTGCGCCCGCACCGCCGGGGCCGGTAGTTGCCGGCGGCCGTGCCGCTTGCGGGCACGCCAGCAGGACGATGCCGGCGACCATCAACAGCGATACCAGCGATACCAGCGATGCTCTACCCAAAGCTTCTCCTCCGTGGCGTGTCCGCCGTCGATCGCGCCGGCCGCTGCCGGCGGTTCGCCGACGTGCCGGGCCGCGGGCATGGTAGCACGCGCTCCCCAACGCTGACCACCTCGGACTGCGGGAAACGCCGGAACGCCCGGAGCGAGTCCGTCAGAAGGAGCTCAGCCAGCCGCCGTCCACGTACAGGATCTGGCCGGTGACGTAATCGGCGGCCGGCGCGGCGAAAAACACCGCCGCGGCGCCGATGTCGGCCGGCGCGCCCCAGGCGCCGAGCGGCGCGCGGCGGCGCACCCAGGCGTCGAACTCCGCATCCTCCCACAGCGGGCGGGTCAGGTCGGTCTTGACGTAGCCGGGGCCGATGGCGTTCACGTTGATGCGGTACTTGGCCCAGTCCACCGCCAGCGACTTGGTCAGTTGGCGTATCGCCCCCTTGGTGGCGGCGTAGGGGGCGTTGTCGGCGCGCACCTGCTCGCTCATCAGCGAGGCGATGTTGATGATCTTGGCGGCCGGCGCAGCCGGCGCGGCGCGCTCCGCCTGCGCGATGCGGTCGCGCCCGAACGCCTGGCACAGGCGGAACACCGCGGTGAGGTTGAGGCCCACCACGAAGTCCCAGTCGGCGGGGGAGATGCGTTCGGCCGGCGCGCGCCGGGTGTGGCCGGCGTTGTTCACCAGAATGTCCACCGGCCCGCCGGCGCGCACCTGCCGGTACAGATCTTCGATGCCGTCCAGGTCGGTCAGATCGCAGGGGTATTCCTCCGCCTGGCCGCCGCGCGCGGTGATCTGCGCGCGCGCCGCGGCCAGCGAGTCGCGGTCGCGGCTGACCAGCGCCACCGCGGCGCCGGCATCGGCCAGCGCCAGCGCCACCCCCAGACCGATGCCGCGGCTGCCCCCCGTCACCAGCGCCCGCCGCCCGGCGAGCGAGAACGGATTCGCTGCCGTCATTGGCGGTCGCCCCCGTGCCGGCGGCCCCCGTTCAGCCGCCGGAACTGCGCCGCCATCGCTTGCCCCCTCATCGCCGTCCTCCCTGGTCCGGCACCCGCTACGCTGCCGGCTCCCCCCGGAGCCAACCAGCAAACGACCGCTTCCGTCAACGCCGCCTGCCGCGGGGCGCATTTCCAAAATGTGTGTAGGTAAGCGACAGGCCGCTTGGCGGCCAAGCCCCAGTCCCAGTGGCAGATGACGTTTCTCGGCGATCTTGAATCACTGGTCTACCGGCGCCTGACGATCCTCGCCGGGGCGCCCGAATCGGGCGCCGGCGTGGCGGTAGCGATGATGGGCGGCGCACAGCAGGCGGAGATTGTTCGGCTCGGCGGCGCCGCCGAGGGCATACGGCACGACGTGATCGATCTGCAGCAGGTGTTGGGAGCCGCAGCGGCGCCCGCTGGTGCGGTCCACGTAGCGGCAGCGGCCCCGGTCGCGCCGCCACACCTCGCGCTTGACCGCCGCCGGGATGGCGCGGCCGGTCGCGCTGCCCGTCTTCGCTGCCGAAGTCCGGGTCCGCAGCGGCGCAGCCGGCTGCGCGCACGCCGCAGCCGGCCGGTCGAGGCGCAGTGTCTTCGTCTTCGGCGCCGAAGTGGTGTCGGTCGCCGGCTTCGTCGCCGAAGTGACCGAGCGGTCAGCGGCTTCGTCTCCCGGCTCCGCCGGCGCCTGAGCCGATACCTTCGCCGCCGAAGGAGCGGCGCTGTCCGCGCCGGCCTCCTGCTTCGCTACCGGGGCGGCGCCGCAAGCCGAGGCCGCCTGCGTCTTCGCCGCCGAAGTTTGCTCGGCGCCTTTGGCCGGCGCGGCGCGCCGCCCGCGCGGCGGCCGGGCCGGGTCGTGGCGGTCGAGTCCTTCCCGCACCAGCCGCCCCATGAGCTGCCCCAACGTCATGTGCGGGTCGACGTGGGCCAGGAGGCCCTTGAGCCGCTCCAGGCCACGCCGGCACTCATCGTCGATCACCGCCTTGAGTTCCCAGCGCCCTCCGCCCAGGGGCCGCACCCGATCCGCCGACGCCGCCAGCTCCGGGTCCACCTCGGCCAGCATCTGCATCACCTCCCGGCTGCTCTTGCCGGACGCCTGCTCCACCAGCTCCCGCCGCGCCTCCGAGTCCAGCACCGGCACCGGGTCCAGCACCGGCGCCGGCTTCCGCTCCGGCGCCGAGCCCTCCTGCGACTGAGCGGCAGCCCCGCACCCGGCCCCGCCCGGCGCGCTACGCGCCGCCCGCTCCTTCCTGCGCTCCTGCCGGTCGAAGGCATGCTGCAACTGCGCGGCCGCGTTCAGCGTCATCGAGCCATCCTGCAGGCGCTCGCGCACGCCGTCGACGTCAGCGCAGAGGCGCATCGCCTTGATGCGCCGCCACGCTGCGGCGTCGCTGTAACCCAGTTCGCGCACCGCGTAATCGAACAGGCTCGAGAACCCGCGCCGCAGGTACAGGCGGCGCTTCTGAATCTCGCGCAGGTGGTCGATCACGACCACTTCGAGATGGTGTTCGATGCCGGACAGTACCTTGGTCCGCTCTAGCAGGCGGTCGTCTGAGAGGGCGGAAACGGTAGTGGTGACGGCCCCGTCGGAAGCATGATTGTTCATGACATAAGTATAATCATGGAAACTACTTGAGTCAAGTTATTCGGCCCGGAAGATGGCACCTGCGGCGTGACTCGGCGGCGCATTCCAAGCGGCTAGACGTTCCGTCAGATGCTACTGCCGAGAATGTGCCGGCGTCGACAGGGCGCGATCTGCCGGGTCCCGAGGGGCCGGCTTCGGTGCCGGCGCGGGCGGCGTTGAGGGCAAGCAGGCGGGCGAGCACTTCGTCGTGGGACTCCGGCGCGGTCCATGGCGGCGTGCAGCGCGGCGCGGTACTCGTAGTACGCCCTTCCGGCGGCTTCGAGGGCGGGATCGGTCACAAATTGGAAGTGCGCCGCGCCGCGCGCGCACCGCCGGCAGCCCGCATGCTATGCTGGCAGGAGATGCTCGAAACGTTGTTCCCGCGGCGCGCGGCGAACGAATTTCACGGCGCTCCGCTCGCCGGCTGGGCGCTGGCGGCCATGACGTTGATCATGCTGGTGTTGGCGCTACGCGAGCGGAAGGTCTGAGCATGGCGACCCCGACGATCTTCGAGACTTGCCGGCCGCGCGCCGACGTCCTCGCCGGCAGCGTCGCCGAGGCGGACTTCGCCGCCGACCTGGCCGAGGTGGTCACCGGCCGGGGCAGCGCGCAGTACCGCGATCCGGTCCGGTTCTTCGCCAACACCTATCCGACGCGCGGGCTCAAGGCCCTGCTCGCCAACGTCTGCCGGCGGCTGAGCGGCGCCGGCGGCGAGGCGGCGGCGATCTTCCGCCTCGACACCTCCTACGGCGGCGGCAAGACCCACGCGCTGATCGCCCTGGCGCACGCGGTGCGCGGGCGGGCGGCCGGCGCCGACCTGAGCGAGTTCGTCGCGCCGGCGCTGCTGCCGGCGGGCGCGGTGCGGGTGGCGGCGTTCGACGGCGAGAACGCCGATCCCGCAAACGGGCGCGCGCTGGGCGACGGGGTGCTGGCGCACACGCCGTGGGGCGAGCTCGCGTACGCGCTGGCCGGCCGGCAGGGCTACGAGCGGGTGAGCCGCAGCGACCGGGAGGGGGCGGCTCCCGGCGCGGAGACGCTGCGCGAGCTGTTCGGCGGCGCGCCGGCCCTGATCCTGCTCGACGAGCTGTCGGTATACCTGCGCAAGGTGCAGCGTCTGCCCGGCGCCGGCGACCAGTTGACCGCGTTTCTCACCTCGCTGTTCAAGGCGGTCGAAGGAGCGCCCAACGCGGCCCTGGTCTACACCCTGGCGATCGGCAAGGATGGGCGCGCGACCGACGCCTACGGCGCGGAGAACCGCTTCATCGGCGACCGCATGGCGGAGGCGGAGAGCGTGTCGGCGCGCAAGGCCACGCTGCTCGATCCCACGGCCGAGGACGAGACAGTCCAAGTGCTGCGGCGGCGCCTGTTCGAGAGGATCGACGAAGCGGGGGCGGAGGCGGCGATCGACGCCTACCGCGAGCAGTGGGCGCTGCACGGCGGCGCGCTGCCCGCGGACGCCGCCCGCCCGGAGACCGCGCAGACCTTCGCCGCGAGCTATCCGCTGCATCCCGAGGTGCTGGCCACCCTCACCGGCAAGACCGCCACGCTGAGCAACTTCCAGCGCGTGCGCGGCATGCTGCGGCTGCTGGCGCGCACCATCGCGCAGCTCTGGCAGGCGCGGCCCTCGGACGCCGCCGCCATCCACCTGCACCACGTCGACCTGGGTCATGAGCCGATCCGCCAGGAGATCGTCATCCGCCTGGGGCAGTCAGCCTACCTGCCGGCGATCGCCAACGACATCGCCGCCGGCGGGGGCGAGGGCGGCACAGCGCTGGCGCAGCAGATCGACGCCGCCCGGCACGGCGGCCTGCCGCCCTACGGGGCCTACGTCGCGCGCACCATCTTCATGCACACGCTGGCGTTCAACGATCCTCTCAAGGGGCTGTCGCCGGAGCGGCTGCGCTACTCCCTGCTCGGCCCGGCTACCGACGTCGGCTTCATCGACGAGGCGCGCCGCCGGTTCGTGGCCGATTCGGCCTATCTCGACGACCGTCCGGGCGCGCCGCTGCGGTTCCTGGCGGAGGCCAATCTGAGCCTGATCATCCGCCGCGAAGAACAGCACGTGGACGCCGGCGATGCCCGCGCGGATCTGAACGACCGCATCAAGCGGGTGTTTTCGGGGGACGCGTTCGAGCTGGTGCCGTTTCCGGGCGGGCCGTTCGACGTGCCGGACGACGTTGGCGACGGGCGCCCGCGGCTGATCGTGCCGGCCTATGACGGGGTGGCGGTCGGCGACAGCGTCGGCGCGGCGCCGGAGCTGATCGCGCGCATCTACGCCCGCAAGGGGGCGGAGGGTTCGGCGCTGCGCATGCTGCGCAACCACCTGGTGTTCGCGGTGGCGGACGCGGAGCGCAAGGCGGAGATGCAGCGCGCCGCGGTCCGGCGGCTGGCCCTGCAGGCGCTGTTGCGCCCGGAACGGCTGGCGGAGCTGGCCGAGCATCAGCAGGCCACGGTGCGCGAGCAGGCGGCGCGGTCGGAGCAGGAGTTGGCGATCGCCATCCAGCAGTGCTACCGCCACCTGTTCTATCCGTCGCGCAACCGCGTGGGCGCCGCCGACGTCGATCTGGCGCACACCGCGATCGAGCTGCCGGCGGCGTCGGACCAGCCGGGCGCCGGCCAGCAGCAGGTGGTTCGCGCGTTGCGCGAATTGGCCAAGCTGCGACTGGCCGAGGATGAACCCGACTCGCCGGCCTACGTGCGCGACCGCACGCCGCTCAAGCGGCCAGATCACGACCCTGGCGCTGCGCGACGAGTTCCGCCGCGATCCGGCGCTGCCGATCCTGAGCGGCGACGACATCTTTCTGCGCGGCATTCGGCGCGGGGTGGAGCGCGGCGACTACGTCTACCGGCGCGGCGAGCTGCTCTACGGCCCGGACGACCCGCCGGCCGACCTGCTGATCGACGAACGGGCGCTGGTGCTGACCGTGGCCTACGCCCGCACCAAGGGCATCTGGCCCCGCCCGGCGCAGGGGGCCGCGGCCGGCGATGGCCAGGTGGGCGGGGCCGGGCCGACCGAAGGGTCCCGCAGCAACGGCGGCGGACCGGATGAGGTGCGTCAGCCGCCGGACGGGGGATTGCCGCCGGAGAGCCCCGGACCGGGCGAGTTCACCGCCGAGGGCGTGCTGCGGGAAGCGCTGACGCGGCTGTGGGAGCAGGCGCGCGCCGGGGGCGCGGCGCGGGTCTCGAAGTTGACGATCCGCATGTTCGAGGCCGGCGACGGCTTCCGGCTGCTCGGCGCGGTGGGCGCGGTGACCGGCGCGGACAAGGAGGTGACCATGGCCGGCGGCTACGAGACCCGCGACGGCGGTTCCTTCATATTGGAGTTCAACGGTCCGGTGGCGGACGCGCAGCCGGTGCGCGAATTCCTCGAACCGCAGTTGCGGGACTGCGCCTCGCGCACGCTGGAGGTGTCGTTTCGGATCACCTTCGCCGCCGGCCTGCCGCTGGCGGGCGACGCCGCGGAGCGGCTCGCCGAACGGCTGGCGCGGTTCGCCGGCGGGGCGGCGTACGTGGCGGCGACCGCCGCGGCGCAGGCCTCGTGATGGCGCGCGCGGAGCGGGAGATTCGCATCGAGCCGGCCGCGTCGGCGCCGCGCTACGAGCTGCGGGTGCGCCGGCATCGGCCCGGCGCCGCCGAATACGCGGTCTGGCAGTTGCCGGCGCCGGCCACGCCGCAGGTGAAGCGGGCGCAGCGCGTCGCCCGCCTGCAAGGCGCCAACCTCGACCTGATCGAACACCGCGTGCTGCGCCGGCTGGCGCGAGCCGGCGTCCGCCTCGGCCCGCGCGCCGGCGCCGCGGACCGCGGCTATCCGCTGCCGGAGGAGGCGGCGCTGCTGCTGGGGCTGCTGTTCCGCGCCTTGGCGCCGATGCGCAACCGCGATAACATGCGCATGGTGACCGCGGGCATCGAGGCGATGGAGCCTGAGGAAGCCGCGTACTGGGCGGGCATGGCGATCCACCGCCGCCGCCCCCGCCGCGTGCTGAAGGCCCTCCGCATCCTCCTCACCGATTGCAATGCCGGACGTACCTGAAATTCGCCTTCGTCTGTCGATCTGGCGACCTGCATCGCTCGATCGTACGTACCTGCATGCCCAGGATGGCGGGTCGGGATCGGACCGGTATTCGCCGCTCGACGAGACAGGCCTCCTGGAGCAGATATACTCATGGGACTCCGGCTGGTATGACATCTCGGGATCTTCCGAGTCGGACGTGACCGATCTGATCAAAAGCCGCTTGCTGCGCCCGTTCGGCCAGCACGAGCCTCCGGCCAAACGCGGCGTGCGCCGGTTCCGCCGCGCGTTGTCCGATCTGCTTGAGGATTCCAAGGTACGCGCCGGGACTTTCTGGTCGGACTGCCCGGACACGGTGCCCACGGGTAGCGGGGACCTGAATCTGCGCGCCAACGTCACTCTTGGCGTGCTCCGACACTTTCTGTGGGTCGCCGGCGTCTACGCCGACGTCCCGGATGCCTCGGTCCTGCTCCAATGAATGAGTACGTACTGCGATCCGTTACCGGTGCCGAGAAGGCTATGGCTGACCTCTTTGCCGCTTGCGCCATGTCCGGCGGCGAACACCTGCGGCTCGAAGTTCGTGAAGATAAGTGCTTTCGACCCGACGTCTGGGTGTCGGTCGGCACCGTATCCTTGCATCCCGAATTGCCGGCTGCATCACAGGATGAGGAGGACGGGAACACCTTGCTGGAGCGGGCACTCCGATACGGCTTCTTCAACTGGGAGCTTCCAAAAGAGGACTGGCTGAAGAGTAAGCTGACAGAGGCGTTGGCGATTGAGGAACCGGCCAGAGAAAGTGCCCGGACCGTGAAGGACATTGACAGAGTAACCAGAGGCTTGGCCCACGCAGCCATCCGCTGCGGCGTGGCGCACCCCGCCTTCGACGCGATGACCCTTTCGAAGATGCCGTTTCGCAGGAACGTCGGGATAGTAATGGATACGACGGCCGTGCTGCAGGGGGGACTCGACTTTGCCGCACGCCATTTGACACCAGCCGCCCGGCTGCGCGTTCCGGCGATCGTGCAGATGGAGATACTGAATTTCGTCGACCGCTACTTCAGCCAGCGACGCAGAGGGAAGCCTATCTCCACCATGTTGGTGGACCACATGTTGAGTCAAGCCGGACAACGCGCCCTCATCAGGCTGGGACTGGCTCATCGGGTGGAACGGCCGCGGCTCGGGGCCGAACCGCTGCGCGGCATCGTTCAGCCCGATTCCGACGCCGAAGACAAGAGCCTGGGCCTGCAGGTGGTACAGAGGAGCTTCGCCGACCGTCTCATTCTGGAGACCGCGGTGCAACGACGCAATGACGCCGCCCCCGACCATCCCGTCACATTGATGACAGCCGATCAGGGCCTTACGCGGATGGCGCTGGCTGAAGGGATAGAACCACTCTTCTTCGATGCGAACGCGGCGTCGGCGCTACTCGGCTCCACCCTGAGCGGCGTCACGTTCAAGCCATTCATGACCGACGGTCTTCGTACCTACCCCGTTTCCTTGTGCGCCATTCTTTGGGAACTGGCCGTGACGTTCGGCGCCGCCCGTCTGATCGGCATCGATTCCGATGACTCATTCGAAGCTGTTGCGATCGGCGAGGGATGTTCATGGCAGCCCTACCACTCTCGTGACGATCTTCTTTGGACGAGATCGGTACCGAAGTCTGCTGCCGCGAAGCCTTCGCCGAAGATCAAGGCTGCCCCTGACTCTACTGAGTCGGACTCGGCCGGTGCAGCCACCTTGTCGACCACACCGAGTCCGCGGAGCCGTACCTTGTCTGGCGCCTACGGCTTCAGCCCCGGTTCCATGATCGATCTCATGGTGGCTCTAAATGGTGCCGCCCTTTCTGACGCAGCGGGAATGGAGGTGGCGCACGTCAATAAAAGGAACTCGTACGAACAGTATCGGAGATTCCTGTACGCAGGAGGATTCGCCGTCAAGAGCGGTGCGGAAATGGAGAAGACGGACCGCCTCTCCTCCTTGATCGGCAGTATGATCGCCGGTGCATTCGATGAGATGCGGGTGCTGCTTTCCCTCGTGCCATCTTTCAAGCGCTTTCTGACCAACGTGGAGGTAGGGAGTCCTTTGACGCAAGGCGATTCGAAAATTAACGCGACCTCCTTTCGTTCCTATTGTGCCTTGGCAGAGATGTGTTGCGCGGGCGTGCGCTTCGTCGACGCGGGAATCTATCCCACACCGGAGAATCCGACGCCGGAGCATTTCTCACGTCCGGCCCTCGCGGCTTACGATACGGTACGGCGGGGAGAAGATTACGCCCTGACGGGCGCTTGGCTGGATGAGATGACCAAGCGCTTTGGCATACACCCGGTGCGCGCGCGGCAGCGCTTGGCGGAGGCTCATCAGAGTGGACATATCCGCCGTTACGTGGAAGGATCGACTCCGGAAACCAGATACGGGAACAGGAATCTCCATGTACTCAGCTTCGACGGCGGGGTTCCCAAAGTGCGCAATGTCAATCTCTATCACGGAGACTTCCTGATGCCAGGCCGAGCCGCCGTCAGTATCAGGCTGTCGAAGGGGGAGCGATGAGCCTTCGTGAACGGATGAAGCGCACGGATTCGGGCCGACAGCTGACTCTGTATCGAGAGTATGGCGTGATCGGTAATCCCTTTCCCTCAGCAGGGCAACCGTCGGGCCATCCGAGATTGGAAGATGCGATCGACGACAAGGTAGTAGATCGTTTCCGGCAGTTCGAGGACGGAAGCCATGCCTCGCAGGTGATCACGATCGAGGGAACGCAGGGCGTCGGCAAGACGAACTTGCTCAACTACTATGAATATCAGTTCCGCGATTACTATCGGGATAGCAACGCACACTATATCATCAGATACTACCCGGATCCGGAGCCGTCCTTCGATTCGGTGCTGAGAAAGATTTTCCAGAGCTTCGACCGTGGCCACTTCGAGAACATCGGCAGGAAGCTCGCACAGGGCAAGGAAGCCGTGAGAAACAGTGCCAAGGAACGTGCTCTACACCATGACGTGAGGATCGTTCTCAACAGTTTGGAGGGAGCGGGCGATAGTAACGATAACGAACGGATAGCCGAGTGCGCTCAACTGGCTCTGGATTGGTTCCTGGGCTTGCGCGTCCTGAAGCGGCACCGCGAAGTACTCGGCGTGAGCTTCAGGCTGGATACGGTCGAATCGCGTACGCAGGCTCTGCGTGACATCATCTATGTCAGCGAACGGTTGGATATCCTGCAGGGTGTTTTCCTGTTGCTGGACGAGCTCGAGAAACAGGACTACTCGCTCAGCAAGACCCCGGTGCTCCGCTTCCTCCTCTCCATACGGGCGTTGATCGACGCCTTGCCGGAGCGGCTGTTCCTGATGCTGGCGATGACTCCTCAGGCCCGCACGCGCTACTTCGCGATGCTTCCCGCATTGGCAGGCCGTCTGCAGGACAGAATACCGTTGTCGCCTATCAAAGACCGGACCGAGGCCCGCCGACTGTTCGATTTCTACTTGAGACGAGGGCGCGAGGCGGCGAGATCGAACCCACGCGTGCAAGGCGAGGGGCAGGGAGCCGTCGACCTGTTGGGAGCCGACGATCTGAATGAAATGTTCCGCATATGTAGGGAGGAGTCTGAGCAACGAGGAATCGAAGGCGTCACGCCTCGCGACTTCCTGCATCGCCTGCACGGAGAGTGGGAGAGCCGGGTAACGGCCCGGTAACGTACCGGATGGCTGAACCGACCGTTGCCGCGGCGCCGCCGGCCGAGCCCAAGTTTCCCGGCTGCCGTCCGGTGCGCATTACGCGCCGAGTGATAGCCGAATGCGAGGTCCGCCTGGAGTACTGGGATGCCGCCACCGAGATCGCGATGGTGTGCGAACAGAACAGCTACTACCACGAGTCCCCCATCCATCTCCTCACCACGCTGACCGGGAATATCGCCGCGGCGCGGAGCTTGCCAATTGGGGCGGCGGGGCGCACCGACCTGCGGTTGTGCAATGCCCGCGGCGAGTGGCAGCGCATCATGCAGGCCGACCAGATCCTGTTCCTGCGCCCTGCGCGGCCGCGGGGCGACGCAATCGAGGTGGGCGTGGACAAGCTGCCGGACGTGGTGCTGGAGGTGGACAATACTACCGACGTGCGCTGCGGCAAGCTGGGGTTGTACGACTCCTGGGGCTTTCCCGAGGTATGGGTCGAGGTGCCGGACCAGCCGGCGCCGAGCCGGCCGGCGGGGCTGCGCCCCGGCCTGACGATCTACGTGCGGGAGGGCGGCCGCCTGCGCCCCGCGGCGGTGAGCCGCGCGTTTCACGGCTGGACGGCGGCGGAGATACACCGCGGGTTGAACGAGTCCGAGATGTCCGAGGAGACGGCGGCGGCGCTGGACCGGGTCGGGCGCTTGCTGGGCGCCGCCGCGGGCACGCAGCCGTATGACGATCCGTTCCAGCGCCTGTTGCTCAGGCGCAGCCGCGCCGAGGGCTATGCGGAAGGCTATGCGGAAGGCTATGCCGAGGGCTATGCGGAAGGGCTCCTGGAGGAACGCGTCGATACCATAGAGGCTATGGTGCGCGCCGGCATGCCGTGGCCGGCATCGGCGACCGGAATAGACGAGGCCGGGCTGCGCGCCATCAAGCAGGGGCTCGCCTGCTTGGTCCGCCGCTCCCGAACCGACCGAGGCGCCGCCGACGGCTGAAGGCACAGAATAACTCAAGCGGCGCCGCCCCTGCGCCGGCCCCGCTCCCCCGGAGCCGCCGACGGCTGCGTCCCTCGGCCAGCCGGACCCGCTGCCCGATGAAGATGTCTTTACGTCTGGCATTTTTCCGGGAATAATGCCAGGCATGTTTGCACGGCTGCTGCGGCGCCCCGGATCGTCGTGCTTTCTGTTCGGCCCGCGCGGTACCGGGAAGTCGACGTGGATTGCGCGCCACTTCGCGGGCGCCCGGCTCTACGATCTGCTCAACACGACCGAGGCGCTGCGCCTGGCGCGCGAGCCGGCCACGCTGTTTCGGGAAGTGGAGGGACTGTCCGCCGGCGATTGGGTGGTGATCGATGAGGTCCAGCGCGTCCCGGAGCTGCTCAACGAGGTCCACCGCCTGATCGAGACGCGCCGGCTCCGGTTCGTCCTGTCGGGATCGAGCGCCCGCAAGCTGCGCCGCGGCGGCGCCAACCTGCTCGCCGGGCGGGCGGTGGTCCATCATCTGTTTCCGCTGGTGTCGGCGGAACGATCCTTTCAGGTCGACTTCGACGATGCGCTCCGCCACGGCGCCCTGCCGCTTGCGGTCACCGGCGACGATCCGGCCGCCTACCTGAGCGCCTATGCCGAGACCTATCTGCAGGAAGAGATCCGCGCCGAGGCGTTGACGCGGAGCGTCGGCAGCTTCAACCGCTTCCTGGAGATCGCGGCCCGGCAGAACGGACAGGTGACCAACGTCTCCTCCATCTCCCGCGATGCCGCGGTGAGCCGGTCCACGGTGCAAAACTACTTCGAGATCCTCATCGACACCCTGATCGGAAACTGGCTGCCCGCCTGGAAGCTCAAGCGCGCGACCAAGCAGGTCGCGCACCCCAAGTTCTACCTGTTCGATTGCGGGGTGGCGCGCGCGCTGTCCGGCCGGATCGCCTATCCGCCGTCCCCGGAGGAGCGCGGCGCTCTGCTGGAGACGGCGCTGCTGGGCGAGATCCGCGCGTACCTGGCGTACAACGGGCTGCGGTATCCGCTCCACTACTGGCGGACCCACGACGGAGTGGAGGTCGACCTGCTGTGCGAGAGCGGCGCCGGCTTCATCGCCGTGGAGATGAAAGCGTCGGCGCGGTGGGACGCGCGCTACAACCGCGGCCTCAACCGGCTCCGCGACGAGCTCGGCGCCGGCCGGGTCACCTGCTACGGCGTCTACGAAGGGGAGCGGCCGGCGACGTGGGGCAGCGTCCGGGTGCTGCCGGCGCCGGAGTTTCTGAAGCGACTCTGGAACGGGGAAGTACTGCGCTGAGCCCGGTCACGGCCGCGGCCGCCGGTGCTGGCCGCGCCTCTCACTCCCGTCGGCTGCGCTGCTCGAACCAGATGCGCCGGCAGCGAGGCAAGCAAGCGGCGCCTGGTGGCCGCAGGTGGCCGCACCTGCTGAGGGCCGGTCCTTGTGTGCCGCTCGCATGTGGTATGATCGGCACCTGACCATGCACGATGCCGGCTACAAGCGGTTGTTCGCGCAGCCGCACACGGTTCAGGACCTGCTGCGCGGCTTCGCCGCCCGTGACTGGAGCGAGGCGCTCGACTTCTCGACCCTCACCCCGGTGCCGGCCAGCTTCGTCAGCCACCGCCTGCGCCAGCGCCACGGCGATCTGGTGTGGCGGGTCCGGTTCCACGATGAATGGCTGTACCTCCTGGTGCTGCTGGAGTTCCAGTCCACCGTCGAGCCGGCCATGGCAACGCGGATGCTGACCTACACCGGCATGCTGTACGAGAAGCTGATCGACGACGGCGTGCTGCGCGAACATGGCAAGCTGCCGCCGGTGCTGCCGATCGTGATCTACAACGGCAGCCAGCCGTGGACGGCGGCCGAGGACGTGGCGGAGCTGATCGCGTTCGGCGGGGAGGCGCTAGCGCGGTATCAGCCGTCGTTGCGCTACTATCTGCTTGACCAGGGGCGGCTGGGAGCGGACGATCTGCCGGGTCGCAACCTGGTGTCGGCGCTGATCGCGCTGGAGACCAATCGCGCGGATGAGCGGGTGCCGGAGTTGCTGGCGGCGCTGTTCGAGCGGCTGCGGGAGTTGGAGACCCCAGAGTTGACGCAAGTGTACCGGGAATGGGTGAATCAGGTGCTGGTGCCGCGCAAGATGAAGGGCACGGTGCTGGAATCGTTGCCGGGATCGGAGGAGGTAGGGCCGATGTTGCAGGAGTTGGTAGCCGGATGGGTCGCGGAAGGCCGCGAGCAGGGTATCGAGCAGGGTATCGAGCAGGGCCGCGGCGAAGAACGAAGGCTGTTGTGCCGGCAGGCGGCACGGAAGTTCACGCCGGAAACGGCGCCGCGGTTGTCCGTCCTGCTGGAGCGCCTGACCGATCCGGAGAGCCTGTTGCAGGTCGGCGACTGGATCATCGAGTGCAAGACCGAGAGGGATCTGCTGGCCCGCGTGCAGGACGCGATTCCATAACCGACGCTGAGCTGGATGAACGCACGAAAATCGCCGGCGGTGATGGTGAACGTCATCCGGCCAAAGACGCAGCTCTCGCGCCGTTTCGTTGTTATCGCTCGTAACGGCGATCCGGTGGCGCGTCTTGTCGGCCTCGAGGGCACGCGGGGCACGCGCCGGTTCGGCGCGTTGCGGGATCGGATCGTCGTCGATGGCCGCTTCCCCGAACCGCTCCCGGAGAGCGAGCTGGCCCGCTGGGAGTCGTCGGCGAGCTGATCGAAGAAATGGGACCGCAGTTGTTCGGCCCCCCGGCCCCGCCGCCGATTGAGACCTGTTGCCGCCCAGGGCGGCTACATGCTCTGAAATCCTGCCAATCGATTCCCAACTGCCGAACGGCCGCACGGATCGTTCCCGATTTCAGATCGCGTCCACCGTGGTCAGGAATGACCGTGGTTCTCCGGGACGCGGGATTGTACCACTTCCGATGAGAACCACTGCCTCGTCGTTGACGCTCGCTGCAACCGAGAAATCGCCAATTTCGGGCGACTTCACGGTACGTGACTGGCCGCTATCACGGTTTCGAACCACACCGGGCCGTTTGCTTCGGTAATCCAGATGCTCCGCGGCAACAACCGGCCGTCCTCCTGGTAGAGTTCGATGACCGCGGCAAGAGCATCCTTGGCGTTTTCCAGGGCGTCACTCAGAGTATCCCCCTCGGTTACCAATTCCGGCAGCGCAGGAGAGGTCACGGTATAGCCGCCTTCCGGTTGAGGTGTCATGACCAGCGGTACTTTGTATTCCATCAATCGTCTGCCTTCGCAGGGTAGCATAACTCTTGCAGGCTGGCAGGCAGGTTGTCGAGCCACGCTTGATACTCCGCCTGCAGGTCGAGCAGCGTGCGTACTGCCTCCTGCCAGCGTTGCGGACGCGATCTGCTGCTGGCTGGCGCAGGGTGGCGCGCTGGCGGCTGTTGAGACTCTCGAACTGCTGCCGCAGCCGCTCCTTGGCTGCCGATGACACCTCCTCCGCTGCCAGCACCCGTTGATACGGCGTCTGCGGCGCATCGTACTGGCGCCGCGTCCGCGCTCCCTGCCTCGTCTTCGCCACCAGCTTCTGCGATCTTGACCAGGCGCCCGCCCCGCCAGATGAACACGGTGCGCCCCCAGCAGCGCAGCACCCACGCGGCATGATGGCGCGTCCAGCCGTTCAACTGCATCAACTGATCCAGGATGATGCCCTTCGTGCGCCGCGACCCGCGCCAGTTCGCGCGTCACCGACTTGCGCTCTGCCATGGTCAGCCCCATCTCCTCCGACCTCCTGCCCCGATCTTGGGCCAGGTCGTTCGGGTGGATTCTTAGATTAGATGAGGCACCACTTACCCCTCGAGTGGATTTGGGTGCGGCAATGCGCCTGGTTGCCGCACCTGCTGAGGGCCGGTCCTTGTGTGCCGCTCGCATGTGGTATGATCGGCACCTGACCATGCACGATGCTGGCTACAAGCGGTTGTTTGCGCAGCCGCACACGGTTCAGGACCTGTTGCGCGGCTTCGCCGCCCGCGACTGGAGCGAGGCTCTCGACTTCTCGACCCTCACCCCGGTGCCGGCCAGCTTCGTCAGCCACCGCCTGCGCCAGCGCCACGGCGATCTGGTGTGGCGGGTCCGGTTCCACGATGAATGGCTGTACCTCCTGGTGCTGCTGGAGTTCCAGTCCACCATCGAGCCGGCCATGGCAACGCGGATGCTGACCTACACCGGCATGCTGTACGAGAAGCTGATCGACGACGGCGTGCTGCGCGAACATGGCAAGCTGCCGCCGGTGCTGCCCATCGTGATCTACAACGGGCGCCAACCGTGGACGGCGGCCGAGGACGTGGCGGAGCTGATCGCGTTCGGCGGGGAGGCGCTGGCGCGGTATCAGCCGTCGCTGCGCTACTATCTGCTTGACCAGGGGCGGCTGGGAGCGGACGATCTGCCGGGTCGCAACTTGGTGTCGGCGCTGATCGCGCTGGAGACCAATCGCGCGGATGAGCGGACGCCGGAGTTGCTGGCAGCGCTGTTCGAGCGGCTGCGGGAGTTGGAGACCCCAGAGTTGACGCAAGTGTACCGGGAATGGGTGAATCAGGTGCTGGTGCCGCGCAAGATGAAGGGCACGGCGTTGGAATCGTTGCCGGGATCGGAGGAGGTAGGGCCGATGTTGCAGGAATTGGTAGCCGGATGGGTCGCGGAAGGCCGCGAACAGGGTATCGAGCAGGGCCGTAGCGAAGAACGCAGGCGGCTGTGCCGGCAGGCGGCGCTGAAGTTCACGCCGGAAACGGCGCCGCGGTTGTCCGTCCTGTTGGAGGGTCTGACCGATCCGGAGAGCCTGTTGCAGGTCGGCGACTGGATCATCGAATGCGAGACTGAGGAGGATCTGTTGGCCCGTGTGCAGGACGCGATCCCATAACCCGGATCGCCGGCGGTGACGGTGAACGTCATCCGGCCAAGACGCAGATCTCGCCTCGTTTCGTTGTTATCGTTCGTAACGGCGATCCGGTGGCGCGTCTTGTCGGCCTCGAGGGCACGCAGGGCACGCGCCGGTTCGGCGCGTTGCGGGATCGGATCGTCGTCGATGACCGCTTCTTCGAACCGCTCCCGGAGAGCGATCTGGCCGATGGACGCCGTGATCCATGCGGGTTCTGCTCAATACCATGCCTGCTGTGGTGCCTTGCCGGTAGTGCACCGACTTCGCGTGCAGATCACGACATGATCGGCAACCGCGGCGATGTCCGACCCCAATAGGAAACGACGTACGTTGAAGCAGTCAACGATAAAGAGACTATACGCCCCTAGTGGGAACCAGTGTGCACACCCAGGATGTCAGAACCTGTTAATTGCACCAGAAACCGAGCAATCAGATGCTGCTGTTGTCAATAATATCTGCCACATATATGCAAGAAGCGATAGTGGCCCTAGGAATAACCCGGGCCTTACTGAAGAGCAACGAGATTCCGACGATAACCTGATACTACTTTGCGCGCATCACCACGGGATAGTGGACAAGCAACCGGAGACCTACACCGCCGAGACACTCAAGCAATGGAAGCGAGAGCATGAGGCGAAAGTAAAGGACAGAATGTATTCCAATCGCATCCCGGTAGAATTCTTCACAAAGATCATCGAAAAGGACATAAATAGACTCAGAAAGAGACTTTCCTTCGGAGATTCCAAGGACATCGAAACGGCACTATCACTCGCCTACCGGTTGACCGAAGGAAACTACTCGACTGGTCCGGACAGGGTCAGAGTGATCGGACTTGCATGGTGCGTCAGAGTTTTATCGGCCGGAGACAAGTTTGATGACGCCGAGCGATACCTCGGCGCTGCCCGGAAAATCGGTTCCTGCGCAGAAATCAAGATCGCCAGTGCCATGACGTTGGCAGGCAAAAGAAACAAAAGAGGTGCGCTTAGCGAGTTAGGAGATCTCGATACGCCTACATCTCGATCGGCAGCATTCAAGGTGGTCGCCCGTCACGACGGACTGCAGCGAGCCATCGAGTGGCTCGACGCCTCGAATATACCGCATGCAAAGCTCGACCACGATGGCAAATTGCTGCTTCTTAGGAGTCAACTTAAACTAGGTCTTTGGAACCAGGCGTTTGCAAGTCTGGATATTGTCGACGATAACGATTTACGGGAAGCGCCGGCTCTGCATTTCTTCATCGGGATGACCAATCTGATGAAAGTTGTCCCGCCGGAGCTTCGCAACGTTGTACTTCGATATCCGTCTTCTATCGGAGTGCCGCTTGCATCGGATACAATTGCGATGATCAACCTGCGTACCGCTTATTGTCACTTTGTCCGCGCAAGGGACGCGGCTAAGGACCTTGACTGTCTCGAAGCGTGCTCGACAGCAGAAGAATATTCGCTATGGACTGGTCTCAGACATCCTGACTTGAAGGCGCGTGCGCGACACCGGCTCAAGCAGATACGGTGCGAGGACTCGTCGCGTCTTCGCTTTGTGTCGCTCGGTCTTCAGTTTGGACTCGATTTAGATAAACAGGACGTCGAGCGTAAGATCGAGCAGCAGATTGCCATCAGGGGAGGGCCTACATACGACACTGCCGTGGCGAGGTTTGCGATTGCGACGGCCCAAACGACACCGGGCGCGATACTGGATTACCTCTCCAGGTACGGACGCGAACTGACTGATTTCATTGATAATCAGGCACTACGAAAGATCGAGATCGAGATGCTTGCGCGTGCCGGCCGTCCTCACGAGGCGAAGGAGCGCATGCGCGAGTTGTCGATCGACGGTACTTTGGATGCTGACGTCGATCGGCTCCAGGCGTGTATCGAAGAGTCGAAGGGAGCAGATCCAGTCGACATACGAAGACATCAGTTCGAACAGACGGATGATCTTATAGACTTAATACAGCTTGTAGACGGTCTCGAGTCAGCCAAGCGGTGGTCTGATGTATGTCGCTATGGAAAAATACTTTTCGATAGGACAAAATCGATCGATCACGCGGAACGGCTGGCGCATGGTTTCCACATGACGGCAAGTGACGACCACTTGTCTACATTTCTGACGGATAATTTTGAACTGGTCGAGAAGTCGTCGCGACTAAAATTTCTCCGCTGCGTAGCGCTATATTATGAGGGCCGATTTGTTGAGTCTCTCCAAGATCTGAAGAAGCTTCGTGATGAGTCGGGAGACTCGATTCAAGAGAAATCCTATCGTACACTTCAGATAGAAATCCTGGTCGCCTTAGGTGATTGGAAAGCTGTTACCGCAATCGTGACGGAGGAATACGGCAGACGAGACGAGCGGAGTGCGGAAGAACTGATGAAGTTGGCCGAGATAGCGTGCGGTCTATCATTTCCGTACGGTAAGGATATCGTGTTTGCAGCCGTAGAGAAGGGCAGGAGCGATCCGGCTATTCTGATGAGAGGGTTTAATCTGGCGTCGACACATGGCTGGGATAATCATGAGGAAGTAGGGAAGTGGTTGCGGGATGCCGCGTCCTTGTCAGATACTGATGGACCGGTTTGGAAGATCTCCCTAAAGGAGGTCAAGGATCTGAGCAAGTCTTGGAATGGTCGTGTTACAGACGTATCGCGACGATTGTGGTCCGGAGAGGTTCCTATGTTCGTAGCGGCGCAGCTCATGAATGCGTCTCTCTGCGGATTGGTCCTCGGGCAAGCGTATGGTAACTATGAAGAACGTGACCCTAGACGGAGATCGACGATCCCTGCCTATAGTGAGAATCGACAGCGATCGACCACGACTGGAATCGATGGGACCTCGACAATCGCGGTGGATGGGACTGCGTTATTCACAATGAGCCTGTTGAACATCTTAGACAAATTTATCGACTCATTCTCCATGGTCTATATTGCGCATAATACGTTGCCTTGGCTACTACATGAAAAACAGACGTCCATGTTCCATCAACGGCGACTGGTAGAAGAAGCGCGCGAATTACATCAGTTGCTTGCTACAAACGTATTAGAGATAATGTCGCCGAGTGTGGCGCCGAGTAGCGATCTGCGCGAACAGGTTGGTGGAGATCTGGCTCAGATGATAGCGGAGGCAATGAAGTCAAGGAGCGGTGACGAGCCGCGGCCCCTTGTTGTCCGGTCGGCGCCCGTGTATCGACTGTCGTCCCTGATGGAAGAAGAAGTCGATTTGATCGAATACTCCGATGTGTTAGTTTCGTGCAGTACGATCGTGAAGGCGCTCCGAACGAGGGGAGTGATCACGGTTACGGAGGAGAGACTGGCAAGCGAATATCTAGATCTTCATGAGCGATCGTGGCCAGATGAGCCGGAGCTAGCGGATAGAGCAACATTGTATTTGGATGATCTGTCGATTACCTACTTCTTGCATATCGGTATCTTGGATAAAATCTACAGCGCGGGTTATCGAGTATTAGTTTCCCAAAGACGCGTATCGGATGCCAATCGTCTGATTTCGTATCAGAGCGTTTTAGCGAAGGTGGACTGTGCAATTGAACAAGTCAGAGATGCGCTTCACAGGGGATTAATCGCAGGCAAGGTTTCGGTTGGAAAGAGGTTCGTCAACCGTGATATGGCGGACGAATCAATCGCGAGACACTCTACGATAGGTGTCGTTGGATTAGCAGATGTCTGTAATGCGATGGTGATCGATGACAGGTTCATGAATAGACACCAGAATGTAGCCAATACCGAAGTTCTTACTACGCTTGATGTAATCGACATACTGGTTGGTCAGGGCGCTATGTCGGAGGACGATCGGTTGGATTACCGTGCTTCTCTCCGTAGATATGGGTACGTCTCTATCTCTCTCGAACCCGACGAACTAAGGCAGCACATTGCGATGTCCACGGTAAAGGGTGGTGCGGTCTTAGAGACGGCTGAATTGAGGGCCATTCGAGAGAACATTCTAGCTCTTAGAATGGGACGTTGGATTCATAATCACGACGGATTCCTTTGGATCAACTCGTTCTTCAAGGTACTCAAGGATACCTTGAAGGATCTCTGGAGTGGTAGCGATGAACTTTCCAATGTCCGAGCTTGGTCGGATTGGATCATGAGCCAGGTCGATATTCGTGGATGGATACACACTTTCGACAAGGTAAAGGATGGTGGCGTTATCGCGCGAATGTACATGATGACAGTCGCCGATTTGGTGCTTTCTCCGATGACGATTCCTGTGGAGAGACGGGATGAATTCCATCGTTTGGTTGGAGGAGCGAATACTGATTCCTATCAGGGACCATGATCGTGAAGTATTTTCGCAGATGGTCGGATATTGTCGAGAGTTGATTTCGAAAGCCGCTAATACCAACCTTAAGGAGTTTCAGAAGAAGTGAGCAGTAGTCGCTACTGGAGGCGTTCGGTCGTACATTTCACATTACAAAATATAACACCGCTGGTGCGCGACGAGCTACTGGAGGATGCGAATTTTCGGAACGAATACGACATCAGGCCAGATCCTATTCTGCAGTTCGGCCGCGATCTTTTCGTCCAGGGATCGGATCTGTGTGATGCGATCCGCAGGGTCCTGTCGGGTTCCTCGACGGCAGAAATTATTGATCAGAAGAATCGGACGTGCAGGGTCGAGCGGGTGGACGATACTTCGGGGGTTCCTAGAATTGTACTTTCTTTTAACGGTAGTTATACCGATGTGAGTGATCACTTCGTACTGTCGCCGGATGAGCGTACACGGTTGGGCTACTTTGACCGCTTGTTGCGTACCTCGAATCTGTCACGTGATCCGATATCGTCATGGCGGACCGTAATATCAGATCGAGCACTTGAAGATCACGAGGTGTATGAGTTGATGGGTGATATTGCCAATACGCCAGTTCGAAGAATGCGAATTATCCAAAGCATGGTAGCTCGCGATGAGAGCATCCGGGTTGACTCCTTGGTACCTCGGTCACGTCGATATTTCGAGAGACTGGTGGGGGCGTATGATGGAAGCGATAGTATACAGGATTACGCTTGTGGCGCTGGTCGACGGCATATTCAGGCACTACTGGAATGGGAGCCTTGTAACGGATTCTTTTATAGTCTTCTTTTGTCGGCACACTCATCGTTGGTCAATCAGATAGACGTCGAGAGAATTGACCCTGACGATCTTATGCGATCGTTTCGTTTTTTGGAAAAAAAGGGTGACGTGCTGTCGCGAATGGGGGCGATCGAGGTCGGGTTTCGGCTAATAGGAGTCATGCCGGACTTGGAACCGGTTCTCGTTCGTCTCATTGAGCGCATGCGGGATGATGATGGCCATGGACCGAAGAGTGGAGTACGGTTCATGTCGTCACTGTTTCAACTCGTCGACGGTGAGATTTCTAGGGTACGTCTGTTTTCCGACCGCCCGGCATTCTATCGTAGATTGGCGGCCATGGCGCACGCGGCGCTGTTGTATCGCATATTCGGAGACTCTTACGAGGGGATGGCGGAGGTCGGCAATCGGATAGTGCGAAGTTACGGGAGCCGATTTATGGTTCAAACGCTGATCGACACACGTACGGAACCACGGTGGGGCTTCGACCTGGCAGAGCCGATATTTCTTCGGTCGGAATTTATGAAACGTATAGTGGCGGGAGCGCAGCCTGTTTTTAGCGACATCAGGGATCGTCATTTGCGGTCGCTTTTTGCGGTGAATGAAGCCGACGGGTCTTGCCGAGGGCTGAATTGGACGCCTTTCCTTCAACCTGGTCCGCTTGAGGGTGCGGGCGAAGTCGAAGGTAGGGTTCCATCTGAAATCACCGAACTGGTCGATGAGTGGCTTGCTGTTGACCCGATTGATCCGGCTGCGTGTGCAGGTTTGGGCTATCTTGTACGTATTGTAGACGTTGCGGATCAAGCGGAATCACTTAGGAGCCGTGTGGAGGAAGACGGGTTCCGGTTTTCGGAATCGGAGGATAAAGAGTCTTTGGTGCACGCAATGCATGGCCTGGCGACGGTGGCGGCGGTAACGAGGAGTGTGGCACTTGGAGACCGGATAGCGGTACTCGTCGGCAAATATCGACGCGATGCTCGATGCCGACTATCGGTCGCCGAGGCGGTGACGATTGTTCTTGCGGCGGCGGCGAGTCGCGGCGATTCGAAGGAATGGATGGATTATGTGGGGAGTGCGCTGACAGGTCTGGCGTTTGGTGAGTTAGCGGATGACGAGGGACATCAGCTTCAAGGCTGGTTGAGAGAGATCTGCGATATAGTTCCCGAATTATGGGGATTCTGTGGACAGGCTGACGCCGCGTTGGCGGCATACAACGGAAGACTTGCCTGAATTCGGAATCGATTGGTGATATTTGAGCAGCATGGACAGCATGATTGGTGGCGGGCATGAGTGGCGCCGCCAGCAAACGCGATGCTGACACCCGGCTGATCGAGCGGTGGCTGCCGATAGCGGCGCTTGGGATCGAGAGTATCCGCGAGCGGACGCCGATGACGCCGTTCCCGGCGCCGAACCGGTTGCACGTGTGGTGGGCGCGGCGGCCGTTGGTGGCGTCGCGGGCGGCGGTGCTGGCGTCGCTGCTGCCGGCGGACGCCGACCGGAAGCGGTTCCTGCGCGTGCTCGGCATCCACGGCGACCCGGTGGCGGCTCGAAGACTCATCGATAAAGCGCAACGGTCCGGCGTCAGAGTAAGCAACCCATATGACTATAGCCGCGCCTTCAGCTACGTCCTTGATGACCGTGATTTTCGTTGGTTGAAGTCTGAGATAGCGGACGTTTCGGTGCTCGACCCTACCGCCGGTGGAGGAAGTATACCGTTCGAGGTAGGTCGATTGGGTCTTGCTTGCTTGGGGAATGATCTCAATCCCGTTGCCGCCCTGATCTTGAAGGCGACGGTGGAATGGGTCGGCCAATTTCACCAGGAGATAGAGACGGTATTCACCAGCTTGGCGGCAGAGTGGCGGGGACGAATGGAGGACCGTCTCACAGGGGTATTCCCTCAGATCGACCTTCCGGACCGGGTGGACATGACGTACCTCTGGGCGCGGACGGTGAGTTGTCCGTACTGCGGGGGGCGGGTGCCGCTGGCGCCGAACTGGCGGTTGGCGCCGGACGGGACAGGGGTGCGGCTGGAACCGCTGGCCGCCGGTGGACCGGGAGCGCCGGGGCGGGTGTGCCGGTTCCATGTGGTGCATTCGGCGCGGGAGCAGGCGGCGGGGACGGTGGCGCGCGGGGCGGGCAGCTGCCCGTGGCCGGATTGCGGGCGGGTGATCGCCGGCGAGGAGATCAAGGCGCAGGCGCGGGCCGGCGCGATGGGCGAGCAACTGTTCGCGGTGGTCTACAAGGAACGGGTGAACACGTATACGAAGACGGGCCGCCGGCGCGAGAAGTGGGTGCGCCGCTACCGCGCGCTGCGTCCAGAAGACGACAACGCCGCCGAGATAGCGGCGCGGCTGGCGGAGAAGCTGCCGGAGTGGGAGGCGTTCGACCTGGTGCCGGGGGAGCGGATCCCCGACGGTACCAAGACTACCGAGCCGCTCCGCTACGGGATGCCGCGCTGGCGGGACCTGTTCTCACCGCGCCAACTGCTGTGCCACGGCACCGGCGTAGAGGTGTACCGCGAACTGCTGGAAGCCGACCGCGCCGCCGGCGCGCTGACGCCGCTGCGCCAAGCCGCCTACGGCTACCTGGCCCTCTCGCTCGACAAGACCCGTGACTACAACTCCCGCATGACTCGCTGGCACGTAGGGCGCGAAGTAATGGTCAATACCTTCGACCGGCATGACTTCTCCTTCAAGTGGTCCTACGCCGAGATGGCGCCGCTGATCACCGGCCTGGGCTACGACTGGGCCATCCGCCAAACCGCCAAGTGCATCCAGGAACTGGTCGCCCTGGTGCGCCCCGGCGCCGGCGGCGGCTCCGGTGATCTGTTCCCTGAGTCGGGCGCGCGGCCCGCCGTCACCATCACCTGCAAGCCGGGCGACAACCTCGACCATATCCCCGCCGGCAGCGTCGACGCGGTGGTCATGGACCCGCCCTACTACGACAACGTGATGTACGCCGAGCTGTCCGACTTCTTCTACGTCTGGCTGAAGCGCACCGCCGGCCACGTCTTTCCCGCCCTGTTCCGCCGCCGCCTCACCGACAAGGAGAACGAGGCGGTCGCCAACCCGGCCCGGTTCCGCGGCCAGCCGGGCGCCGCGGCGCTCGCCGGGCGCGACTACCAGGAGCGGATGGCGAGCATCTTCGCCGAAATGCGCCGCGTGCTGAGAGCCGACGGGGTGATGACGCTGATGTTCACCCACAAGGCGGCCGGCGCCTGGGACGCGCTGACTACCGGGCTGATGCAGGCCGGCTTCGCGATCACCGCGTCATGGCCGATCAACACCGAGGCGGAGGGCAGCCTGCACGTGCGCAACAAGGCGGCCGCCAACAGCACCATCTTCCTGGCCTGCCGCCCGCGCACCGCCGCGCGCGGAGCGGACGACACCCCGTACTACTGGGAAGACATCGAACCGCGGGTAGCCGGCGCGGTGCGCGCGCGGGTAGCGGAGTATCAGGCGGCCGGCATCCGCGGGGTCGATCTCTACCTAGCCTGCTTCGGCCCTGCCCTGGAAGAGTTCTCGCGCCACTGGCCGCTGGCGCGCGGCACGCCGCGCCCGGCGCCGCAGGAACGGCCCCGCCGCCGGCGGCAGCCGGAGTTGGAGTTGGAGGCGGAGCGGGACCCCTACGCGGTGAGCCCGGAAGACGTGCTGGACACCGCCCGGCGGGAGGTGAAGCGCTGGCGGCAGGAGCAACTGACGCGGCGGCGGGAGGACCTGGACCCTGCCACCGCCTTCTTCGTGCTGGCGTGGGACGCCTTCGAGGCGCCGGTGTTCGCCTACGACGAGGCGCTGCGCTTGGCGCGCGCGGTGGGCGTCGACCTGGAGCGGGAGGTGGTGGGCCGCTTGGCGGAGAAGCGCGGCAGCGACCTGCGGCTGTGGGACTCGACGCGGCGCGCGGCCGGCGGAGCGCTGGGGCCGCCCGACGGCGCGCGCGGTATGATCGACGCCGTGCACCACGCCGCCAACCTGGCGCGCACCCGCTCGCTCGACGATGCCCGCAAGCTGCTCGACGAGAAGCTGGGCGCGCGGGAGGGGGCGTTCCTGACCGCGCTGGAAGCGGTGCTGGAAGTGCTGCCGGTCAGCAAGAGGTGGACCGGCATCGACCTGCCGGGCGAGGCGGCGGCCGCCGGCAGCGACTTCGAGGCGCTCTACCACTTGGCGCGCCTGGCCTACGGCGACCGGATCGACGAGCCGAAGCAGCTCCGGCTGTGGCAGGATGAAGCTGCCTGACCGTGCTCGCCGACTACCCCTGGCAACTCAAGTACACGCCCGATGACGGCGACCTGGTGCGGTTGTTCTACGTGCCGGCGCTGCAGGAGGCGGAGCGCTACGACCGCCTGACCGGCTACTTCGACGCCGGCGCCCTGGCGCTCGCCGCGCGCGGCGTGGAAGGGTTGGTGCGCAACCGGGGCCGCATGCGGCTGGTGGTCGGCTGCACCCTTGGTCCCGACGAAATCGATGCGCTCGACCGGGGTGAGGCGCTCCGCGAACAGGTAGAGCAGCGCCTGCACCGACTGCCGCTGGCGCCGCCGGACGCGGCCGCGGCGGGCGCGCTGGAACTGCTGGCCTGGATGGTGGCGCGCGGGCACCTGGAGGTGAAGGCGGCGGTGCCGTGCGACGCCGAGCGGCGGCCGATCGCCGACGGCGCCCTGTTCCACGAGAAGACCGGCGTGATCGAGGACCGCGGCGGCGACCGCATCGCCTGGACCGGCAGCCTCAACGAGACCGCGGCCGGCTGGCAGCGCAACTGGGAGAGCATCAACGTCGCCACGAGCTGGGGCCCGGAACCGAAGCGGGTCGCCTGCGAGGAAGACAACTTCGCGCGCCTGTGGGCCAACCGCGCGCGCCGCGCCATCGTGCTCGACGTGCCGGAGGCGGCGCGCCGCGACCTGCTGCGGTTCCTGCCGCCCGACGACCGCCTGCCGGCGCGGCTGCGGGCGGACAGAGGCGCCGCGCCCGCGCACCCGGCGCACCCGGCAGGGCAGGCGTCGGTCCCGCAGCCGCCGCCCGCGCCCGGGCCGCCGGCGCACGACCGGCGCGGCCTGGTGTGGGCCTTCATCCGGGAGGCGCCGCGGCGCGCCGCCGGCGGCGAACGGGTGGGGGAGGCCACCGCCGCAGTGACGCCGTGGCCGCATCAGGTGCGCGCCTTCGAGCGCCTCTACCGGCAGTGGCCGCCGAAGCTGTTGATCGCCGACGAGGTGGGGCTGGGCAAGACGATCCAGGCCGGCCTGCTGCTGCGCCAGGCGTGGCTCGCCGGGCGCGCGCGGCGCATCCTGATCCTGGCGCCGCGCGCGGTGCTGCCGCAGTGGCAGTTGGAGCTGCGCGAGAAGTTCAACCTCAACTGGCCGATCTACGACGGGCGCCGGCTGCTGCGCTATCCCTCGCCGGCGGTGCGCGGGCGCGCGGAGCGGGCGGTGGAGCCGGACCGCTGGCATGCCGAGCCGGCGGTAATCGCCTCCAGCCAGCTCCTGCGGCGGCGCGGGCGCGCGGCGGCGCTGCTGCAGGCGGAGCCGTGGGACCTGGTGGTGGTCGACGAGGCGCACCACGCGCGGCGGCGGGCGGCGGGGTCGGCGCGCGAGGGCGGACCGAACGCCCTGCTGCGGCTGCTGCGCCCGCTCCGCGAGCGGACCGCCGGCCTGGTGCTGCTCACCGCCACGCCGATGCAGGTGCATCCGGTCGAGGTGTGGGACCTGCTGAGCCTGCTGGGCCTGCCGCCGGAGTGGACGCAGGAGGCGTTTCTGCAGTTCTTCAGGGACGTGGCCGAGCCGAATCCGTCGGCCGCGGCGCTGGACCGCATGGCGCGGCTGTTCCAGGCGGCCGAACGCGCCTATGGCAGGGCCTCCGCCGAGGAGGTGCGGCGGCTGACCGGGCTGTCGCCGCTGAAGGCCAATCAGGTGCTGCGCGCGCTGCGCGACGCGGCCAGCATCCCGCGCCGCCAACTGGAGACCCCGGAGCGCCGTGCGGCGCTGGCCGTGCTGCGGGCGCGCACGCCGCTGCGCCATCTCATCTCGCGCCACACCCGCGAGCTGCTGCGCCGCTACTTCCGGGACGGCCTGCTTTCCACCCCGATCGCCGAGCGCCGGGTGGAGGATCGGTTCATCGACCTGAGCGCCGCCGAGCGGGAACTCTACGAGGCGGTGGAGCGCTACATTGCCACCAGCTACGCGCGGGCGGGCGCTGCCGAACGGTCCGCGGTGGGGTTCGTGATGACCATCTACCGCCGCCGCCTGGCGAGCAGCTTCCGGGCGTTGCGCGCCACCCTGGAGCGCCACCGCGCCGCGCTCGGCGCCGGCGGCGGGCCGCGGCCGGCCGGCGCCGCGGAGCTGGAGGAGGACGCGCCCGACGACGCGGCGAGCGAGGAGGCGCTGGACGCCGACGAGGTGGGCGACCGCGAGCGGAGCGCGCTGGCCGCCGCGCAGCGCGGGGAGATCGAGCTCCTGCTGGCCGCCATCGCGCGCCTGCCGCCGGACGGCAAGCTGGGGCACCTGCGCCGGGTGGTCGCCGGCCTGCGCCGCGCCGGCTACCGGCAGGCGATGGTGTTCACCCAGTACACCGCGACCATGGAGTTCCTGCGCGACGAGCTGAGCCGGGACGGCGGCCTGCGGCTGCTCTGCTTCTCCGGGCGCGGCGGCGAGGCGCCGGCCGCCGACGGTACGTGGCGCGCCATCGGCCGCGACGACGCCCGGCGCCGCTTCCGGGACGGAGAGGCGGACCTGCTGCTCTGCACCGACGCCGCCGCCGAGGGGCTCAACTTCCAGTTCTGCGGCGCGCTGATCAACTACGACATGCCGTGGAATCCGATGCGGGTGGAGCAGCGCATCGGCCGCATCGACCGCCTGGGGCAGGCGCATCCGGTCATCCGCATCGTCAACCTGCACTACGAGGGCACCGTGGAGACCGACGTCTACCGCGCCCTGCGCAGTCGCATCGGCTTGTTCGAGAACGTGGTGGGCCGGCTGCAGCCGATCCTGGCGCAGGTGCCGCAGGCGATTTCCGGCGCGGTACTGGCCGGCGGACCGAGTGGCGGACCGGGCGCCGGGCCGGCGGAGCGCGGCGCCGCCGCGGTGGAGGCGCTGGAACGGGACGCCGCGGCGGCCGAGGCCGGCGGCTTCGACCTGGACGCCGCGCTGGGCGAGGAGCTCACCCTGCCGCCGCGGGAGGCGCCGGCGCTCACGCTGGACGACCTGGAGCGGGTGATCGCCGACCCCGGCCTGCTGCCGCCGGGCAACGACGCGCAACCGCTGGGACCGCGCGAGTTCGGCCTGCTCGCGCCCGGCATGGGCGCGCCGGTGCGGGTCACCACCGACCCCGCCTACTACGCGGAGAACGCGGAAAGCGTCGAGCTGTGGTCCCCCGGCAACCCGCTGTTCCGCCCGCCCGACTACCTGCCGCCGGCGTCCGCCCTGCCCCCGAACGCCGCCCTTCCCGACCTGCTGGACCGCTGAACCGCCCGCCGCCTGCTTGCATGCAACCGTGGTCCGGCAACCGCAACCACCGCCAGCCCGGAGTGAGGTGGTCCCGGAAAATTGGACAGGAGGTTAAGGTGTATTCCAGGCCATGAGGAGGGCCGATGGGATGGCGACGAAACGACGCCGATTCACAGCACAGTTCAAAGCCAGGGTGGCGCTGGAGGCGTTCCGCGGGGACCGCACGATCCAGGCGATCGCGGCCAAGCACCAGGTTCATCCGAATCAGGTCAGCGTCTGGAAGCGGCAAGCCCAGACCGGGCTCGAAGAACTGTTCGCCGCGACCGCCAAGCGCGGCCCCGCCGAGCAGGAGGCGCTCATCCATGACCTCCATGCCAAGATCGGCGAGTTGACCGTGGAGCGCGATTTTTTAGCGCGCGGGCTCGATCGCTGAGCCCGGAGCAACGACGGCTGATGGTTGACCGCGAGCATTCGAGTCTCAGCTTGAGTCGGCAGTGCCGGCTGCTCGGCGTATGCCGCTCGGCCCTGTACTACCGACCGCGCGGAGCCAGCGCGGCGACGCTCAGCTTGATGCGCCGCATCGACGAGTTGTACCTGAAGTACCCGTTCTACGGCAGTCGGCAGCTGGCCCGGCATCTGGCGCGGGAAGGGGTAACGGCGGGGCGCCACCGGGTGCGGCGGCTGATGCGGCTGCTGGGGTTGGAGGCGATCTACCGCAAGCCGCGCACCACGGTGCCGAACCCGGACCATCAAGTGTATCCGTATCTGTTGAGAGGGCTTACCATTACGCGACCGAATCAGGTGTGGTGCGCAGACATCACCTATATCCCGGTGCAGGACGGGTACCTGTACTTGGTGGCGGTGATGGACTGGGCGAGTCGGCGGGTGCTGGCCTGGGAACTGGCGAATACGCTGGACAGCGAGTTCTGCCTGCTGGCGTTGGCACAGGCGCAGGAGCGCTACGGCAAGCCGGAGGTCTTCAACACCGATCAGGGCAGCCAGTTCACCAGCAGGGCGTTCACGGGGCAGTTGGAGGCGGCCGGGATACGCTGCTCGATGAGACGGTCGTGGGCGCTGCCTGGACAACGTGTTCATCGAGCGGCTGTGGCGGTCGTTGAAGTATGAGGCGGTGTACCTGCACGAGTTGGCGGACGGCTTCGCGGCGCAGCGCGTGATCGCGGAGTGGATGGAGTTCTACAACGAGGTACGCCCCCACTCGGCGCTGGACGGGCGGACGCCGGCGGAGGCGTACTGCGGCGTGGCGGCGCCGGCCGGGCAGGTGGCGTAGCGAGATGGGGGGTGCAAACTGCAAGCACCGGGAACGGAGCGAGTGGCTGCGCACCGCGGAGCGGGAGTTGTCCACATATCCACAGGGACAGCTACCCCCGCCCCGGACCCCACCCCCGGTTTACCGCCGCCTGATTTGCAGAGGGAGGGGTAGGTTGACAACCGACGGATACACCTTAACCTACCCCTCGGACTGTCTAACCAACCGGGACCACCTCAGCCGACCGCGACCCGCTAACTAACCGTGCTGCAGGATTTCTTCGATGGCCAGTTGGCCGGCGTCCAGTTCCCGGTTGGCCTGCTCCAGCTTGTCGCGGCTGGAGACGACGCACACCGCGCTGCGCGGGAAGCCGGCCGCGAGCGCCTGCTGCAGGGCCTGCCGCACTTCGGCGGCGGTGGTGGCCTTGAGGCGTTCGTGGCGCGCCTCGCGCAGCTCGGGGGTGATGCCGGCCAAGTGGCGTTGCAGGGCGAGGCCGGTGGCCGGGCGCGGGCGCAGCGGCGTGAAGCCGCGCTTGGCGACGGCGATGACGGCGCGTCCGACGTCGCTCTCGTTCCAGTTGGCGGCGGCCACGTAGTCGCGCGTCCGGCGGAACACGTCCAGGGTGCGGGTGACGTGCGGGTCGCGGTAGGAGCCCAGCGCAAGCGAACCACCGAGGGCGTCGTAGCGGAACCAGGCGCCGTAAGCATTGCCCTTGAAGCGGATCTCCGGGAGGATCCAGTCCAGGTTCACGATGTGGGCTCCAACCTCCAACGGCACCGCCCCCGGCTGCGAGAAGTGGGGCGCCGGCATCACCTGGGCGCAGTACGCCACGTCCATCTGCGCGGCCAGCCCTTCGCGCGGCGGAGCCGCGTAGGGCGTGAAGCCGAGGTCGACGTCGCTGATCGGCTCGGCCCGCAGCCGTTCGCCCCAGCTTGCCAGCGCCGCGGCCACGCGCCCGGCGCCGCGTTCGGTGCCGGTATGGCTCACCGTCAACCGACCGCGCACCAGCAGAAAGTCGCGGATCTGCTCGATGCGCTCGGTCAACGCCGCGTATTCCTGGTCGAACGCGCCGGTCAGCCGCTCGCACAGCGCCAACTGCGGCAGCCCGTTTACGATTTCCGCCAGATGCCCCTCCAGGTCGAGGCCGCGTCCGGCGTGCAGGCTCGCGGTTCGGGCCCCGCCGCGCACCAGGCCGGTGCGGTATCTCATGCGCGCCTGCACCAGTACCTCCTGCAGCCGCGCGCGGTCGCGCGGGTCGACCGAGAACACCACGCGGTCGAGGATCGCCAGGGCATCTTCCATCTGGTCGTCGAGCGCCTTCAGACTGAAGCGCACCCCGCGCAGGATGCGGCCGGCGGCCGCGCTGTGGGCGCTCAGCGACACTGACGCGCTGATCCCGCCGGTGGCCGCGGCCTTGCGCCTCGCCACCTCCTCGTAGCCGGCTCCGGCGACGCCCAGCTTGGCGGCAGCCTCCAGGTAGCGCGGCAGGAACGGCCACAACTCCGCCGGCAGCCCGGTGAGGTCGAAGTCCAGCGCCAGGTAGTTGACGCCGTTGGAGAACACGTCGTTGCGCAGCAGCGTGATCCCCGCCACCTCGCTCACCGCGGTGGGGACGTGCTGCAGCGCCGCGGGCAGATCATCCACGCGGAGCTGCGGCAGGCTGGCGAGCTGCGCCGGCGTGTTGGGCGTGCTGTTGAGCTGTTCCAACTCCGCGGCGTCGGCCGCGGCCTGGGCGATCTGAGCCTCGCTCATCTCCCGTTCGAGGCTCTGCACGCGCGCCGCCAGCCGTTGGTCGAACCGTTCCTGCATGGCGCGGTCGGGCCGCAACACCATGTTCAGCCGGTGCGGATTGTCCAACAGCCGTTCGCGCAACAGGCGCCCGAACAGGTCCGGCTCCTGCGCCCATTGCGCGCGGCAGGTCTCGAGATGCGTGCCGAGGCGCAGGAAGCTCAGCGGATCCTCGCCGTAGAGCCAGCTTCCGACCACCCGGAACAGGGTGTGCAACGGGAACAGGGGCTGCACTTCGAGATATTCGAAGGCGGCTTGGCGGAAGGCGGTCTCCACCAGCTCGGGACTGATGCCGGTGTCGGCGACGCGCTGCAGGGTGCTGTCCACCAGCTCGCGGAACTGGCCGGCGCGGTCACTCTCGCTGCCGCGCAGGCCGATCAGGAAGGTGGCCTCGCGGCCCACCGAGGAGCTGCCGGAGTAGGTGAGGTCGGCGCCCAGCCTGGATTGCACGATCGCCTTGCGCAACGGCGCCGCCTCGTTGCCGGCCAGGATCAGCGACAGAATGCGCATCAGGGCGGCGTCCACCGGATCGAGGGCGTCGCCGGTCAGCCAGGCGTTGACCAGATAGGTACGTTCCGCTTCCGGCTCCGCGGCGCCGATCGGGTAGCTCTCGCGCAGCACGCGCGGTTCGCTCCAGCGCTGCTGGCGGGCGGGCGCGAACGCATCCGCGCCGGCGCCCGGCGGCCAGCTCACCGGGCGGCGCGTGAAGTCGCTCAGCCGCGCGCCGAGGAAGCGGCAGTAGTCGGCGGTCGCGATGTCGCCGTAGGCGAAGAAGTAGGCGTTGCTCGGATGGTAGTAGGTGGCGTGGTAGCGGCGGAAGAAGTCGTAGTCGAGGTCGGGGATCGCCTCCGGCGTGCCGCCGCTCTCATGGGAGTAGATGGTGTCGGGCAGCAGGTTGTGGTTGAGCTGCCGCCCGAGGCATGCATCCGGGTCGGAAAAGGCGCCCTTCATTTCGTTGTACACGATACCGCTGATCGCCAGCCGGCCGGCGCCGCCGCCGTTCGCCTCGCCGCGCGGCGTCAGGTGATGGCCCTCGCGGCGGAAGGTCTGCTCGGTCAGCAGCGGATGGAAGACGGCGTCGAAGTACACCTCGGCGAGGTTGAACAGGTCCTTGGCGACGTTGCTGGCCACCGGATAGTAGGTGCTGTCCTCGCCGGTCATGGCGTTGATGAAGGTCGCCATGCTCATCTTGATCATTTCGAAGAACGGTTCGCGCACCGGAAAGCGCCGCGAGCCGGCCAACACGCAATGCTCCAGGATGTGCGCCACGCCGGTGTCGTCGGGGGGCGGCGTCGGGAAGCTCACCGAGAACAGGTTCTCGGGGTCGGCGGTGTGCAGGTGCAGGAGCCGCGCGCCGCTGGCCGGATGCTCCAGCAGATAGGCGACGGAGCGCACTTCGGGCACGGGGGCGGCGCTGCGCAGGCGAAATCCGTGCAGCTCGGCGCCGGGTTGGTGGGTGACGGCCGGAGTCTGAGACATGAGACGGCGCTACCGTAGTGCCTTACCCGCCCTCATGCAACCGCCAGGCAGGCACGGGCACACTTCCAAAATGTAGGTAAGCGTCAGGCCGCTTGGCGGCCAAGCCCAAGTCTCAGTGATCACCGGTCTACCGGCGCCTGACGATCCTCGCCGGGGCGGCCGCATCCGGCGCCGGCGTGGCGGTAGCGGTGATGGGCGGCGCACAGCAGGCGGAGATTGTTCGGCTCGGCGGCGCCGCCGCAGGCATACGGCACGACGTGATCGATCTGCAGCAGGTGTTGGGAGCCGCAACGGCGCCCGCTGGTGCGGTCCACGTAGCGGCAGCGGCCGCGGTCGCGCCGCCAGACCTCGCGCTTGACCGCCGCCGGGATGGCACGGCCGGTCACGCCGCCGGCCTTCGCTGCCGAAGTTTCGGTCCGCGCCGGCGGCGCGGGCTGCGCCACGCCCGCCGTCGCAGCCTGCCGGCCGAGGCGCCGCGTCTTCGGCGCCGAAGTGGCGTCGGTCGCCGGCTTCGCTGCCGAAGTGTCCGGGCGGTCAGCGGCTTCCTCTCCCGGCTCCGCCGCCGCCTGAGCCGATACCTTCGCCGCCGAAGGAGCGGCGCTGTCCGCGCCGCGAGCCGAGGCCGCCTGCGTCTTCGCCGCCGAAGTTTGCTCGGCTCCTATGGCCGGCGCGGCGCGCCGCCCGCGCGGCGGCCGGGCCGGATCGTGGCGGTCGAGCCCTTCCCGCACCAGCCGCCCCATGAGCTGCCCCATCGTCATGCGCGGATCGACGTGGGACAGGAGGCCCTGGAGCCGCTCCAAGCCGCGCCGGCACTCATCGTCGATCACCGCCTTGAGCTCCCAGCGCCCGCCGCCCAGGGGCCGCACCCGATCCGCCGGCGCCAGCTCCGGGTCCACCTCGGCCAGCAACTGCATCACCTGCCGGCTGCTCTTGCCGGACGCCTGCTCCACCAGCTCCCGCCGCGCCTCCGGGTCCAGCACCGGCGCCGGCGCCGGCTTCCGCTCCGCCGGCCGCGGCGGCGCCGAGCCGTTCTGCGACTGAGCGGCAGCCCCGCACCCGGTCCCGCGCGGCGCGCTACGCGCCGCGCGTTCCTTCTTGCGCTCCTGCCGGTCGAACGCATGCTGCAACTCTGCGTGCGCCGAATGTCAGGGTATTATTTTTCTATCTTTCTTTGAATAATAGGAGAGCGGACTACGTTTCTTCGTGTATTTGATGTAATTTTGGTGCCGTGATAAACTAAAACCATAATGGTTTTTTATTTTTGTTCTTATTTCGCTTCCATCTTTTAGATAAAGAACAATTTCTGGAATACGTTCAGAAGTAGTTTCAATTTTTACTTCTTCCATTGAAAAGATAGTTAGAACTGATTCAATTAATTGTTTTGACATTTATAAACCCCCAATTCAGATGCAATCGTGCACACGGCGCGTGGTTGCCGACGGCTGCTTCCGCATCCACGAGCAGCACTACCAGCTGGTCAGGTGGAGTTCCGGTAACCGCGTTGTGAAAGCGTTCGAATGTCTGCTGACGGCTACCGCACGGGACGAGCTCCAACGCAGCGACTTCGCTCTGGCCTGCTGCTTGATCGGGCGGAGAAATGCATCCATGCCTCGTCGTAGCGCAACCAAGGTGTCCCTACCGTCTCCCCCGCCTTCCAGGTAGATGGTGATGCCGTTCACGGATTGGCGCCTAGTTCACCCATTCGCCACAGGTCGCCGAGTCGATATTCGTCCAGCCAACTGCTCAGACGCTCGGGGTCGAGCCGGCGCAGGACGGTGCCCTCGCCGGGACGCTCGCAGGTGAGCACGGCTTCCGGCTGGCCGGTCAGTTCCGAGATCAGCGCATCCGAGTGGGTGGTCACGATCAGTTGCATGCGCGCGGATGCCTCGACCAGGATCTCGGCGAACAGCGCCACCGCGTCGGGGTGCAGGCCGAGCTCCGGTTCTTCGATGCATACCAGCGGCGGCGGAGACGGAGACAGAAGCACCGCCAGAATGGCGATGAAGCGGATCGTGCCATCCGACAGGCGCGTCGCCGGTACCGGCGCGCGAAAGCCCGTTTCGTGCAGATAGAACTGGACAGTGCCGCCGGAGATGCGGGTCGACATCCGTTCATAGCGAGGAAAGAACCGCGCCAGCAAGTCATCGAATCTGCGGCCGTCCCGGTGCTCGATCTGATTCAGCACCAATGCCAGGTTGCTTGCGTCGTCGAGCAGTCGGTCTTCGGGGTGATCCGTTCGTTGTGGCTGCCGCAGCGGCGTATAACGGCCGAACGTCCATTCCCGGAACGTCCGCATGGCGCCGAAACGCTCGCCGAGCCACGTAATCTCGGGATACACGTCGGGATCCTTGCGCTGCGCCATGACTGACTGATCCGGCAACAGCTTTTCCCGCTGGAGATGCCGAGTATAACCGGGTCCACCGCCGGAGGTATCCTTTACGTTGATGGCGGGTAGCCCGCGTTGGAAACGATAGTAGAAGTAAACATCGGCCTTTCCGGGTTCAGCGACGGTCTCCTCAATCGCCTCATCCAGCACTTCGACGCGTCCTCCCACGGCCGTGAACTCGAGGCGGTAGCGCAGCGGCCGGTGGGTTGGCGTGCCGGTCCCCAACTCGACGTCGATCGTGGCCGCCCGATCCCCTGGTCCTTGTCCCTTCCACAGCCACTCTTGCGGACCGCCGCCGTCGCGAATCGCGGCCGCCAAGTTGGCAGGAGTCGCGTGGAGCAGCTCCACGGCTTCGATCACGTTCGACTTGCCCGCTCCGTTGGGGCCGATCAGGACGTTCAGCGGCTCAAGTTCGATGGCCTCCGATCCGGGCGCGAATGACAGGAACGAATCGAGATGGAGTCGTTGGATGGTCTTCATGGCAGCCGCGCGGATTAGTCGGCGTCGTCTACGGCGACGATGCAGGGGAGATGGCGCAGCGCGCCGGCGGCGTCGAGGCCGTAGCCCGCTACCCACACGTCGGGGATGCGGAACCCGACCAGATCGGGGGCCGCCTTGGCGCGCTGGGCAAGGGTGCGGGCCGGGGGATCGGTGAGCTGCTTGTCCAGCAACACACACACCTGCACGCTGCGCACCCCCCAGCGGGCCATGCGGTCGCGCAGCGCGGCGAGCGTGAAGCCGTGATCGAGGATGTCGTCCACCAGCAGCATGGCGCGGCCGACCACGTCGGCCGGCTGCAGGTCGATCTGCACCCGCCGCTGCGCGCCGCCGGCGCCGAGCGCCGCGCCGTAGGTGCTGGTCTTGGCGAACTCGTAGCGCACGTCGATGGTGCTGGCCGCGGCGAGCGCGCGGCCCAGGTCGGCCGCGAACATGAACGCGCCGGTGAGCACCGGGGTGATGACCAGCTCGCTGCCGCGCGGGTGATGATCGGCCAGCTCCGCGGCCAACTCGGTGACCCGCCGCTGCAGCACCTGCTCGGGGATCAGCACCCGCGGCGGCCGCGCCTGCAGCGCCGGCGGCAGGGCGATGCCATGTTGCCGCGGACTGGCGGCCGCGGGGTCGATTCCCGCCGCCGGGACCACGACCGGAGCGGCCGCGGGGACGGTGGGGGCCGCCGGGGCAGCGGGATGAACGTGCTGGTTCACCTTCATCCCTCCTGCCGCACGCGGGCGGCTACTTCGTCGCCGAAGGCGGCGGTGGACAGCGCCGCGGCGCCGTTCGCCGGCGCCAGGTCCGCGGTCCGCCGGCCGGCTTCCAGCGCTCCCCACAGCGCGCGCCACACCGCGTCCGCCTCGGCGCGCAGGCCGAAGCTCTTCTCCAGCAGCAGGGCGGCGCTGCCGATCAGGGAGAACGGATTCGCCACGCCGCGCCCGGCGATGTCCGGCGCCGAACCGTGCACCGCCTCGTAGTAGCTCTGCTCCGGTCCAACGCTGGCGCTGCACATCAGGCCGAGGGAACCGACGATGCCGCCGGCCTGGTCGCTCAGAATGTCGCCCTGCATGTTGTCGAGCAGCATCACGCCGTTGAACTGCGCCGGGTCCACCGCCAACTGGAAGGCGGCGTTGTCCACCAGGATGAACGACTGCTCGACGTCGGGGTAGCGCGCCGCTACCTGCTCCACCACCTGCTCCCACAGCCGCGAGGTGGCGAGGATGTTGGCCTTGTGCACTACCGTGAGGTGACAGGAGCGGGTCCGCGCCTCGCCGAACGCCACATCGGCGACCTGTTCGATCTGCTCCCGGGAGTAGCGGCAGTCGTCGCTGGCGTAGCGCCCCCGGGTGTGCTCGCCCTCCACCTTCTCGCCGAAGTAGATGCCGCCCACCAGCTCCCGTATCATCAGGATGTCGATCCCCTGGCCGATTATCTCCGGGCGCAGCGGCGACAGCTCGGCCAGCCGCGGCGGCAGCGCCACCGGCCGGTAGTTGGCGAAGGTGTTGTAACGCTGCCGCAGCTCCAGGACGGCCAGTTCGGGGCGCTGGTCCACCGGGATCGCCGCCATCTCCTCCAGCGCCACGCCGGCGGGGCCTTTCAGGATGGCGTCCGCGGCGTCGCACGTCTCCTTGGATTGCTGGGGAAACGCGGCGCCGCAGGAGAAGTAGGCGCCGGCGCCAAACGGCGCGCGCCGATAGGCAAAGCGATGGCCGTAGCGCTCGGCCACGGCGTCCAACACCTTGATCGCTTCGGTGACGATCTCTGGCCCGATGCCGTCGCCTTCGAGGACGGCGATTGAAGCGTTCATCTGCCGCGCACCCTACCATCAACGCCTAACGTCGTGTACCGTCTCCGCCGATGGCGGCAGCGGAGCGCGCCGGGGCTGCCGGCGGCCAGCATTGGAGCCCTGAGTACTACCGCCGGTGGGCCTCCTACGTGCCGGAGCTGGGCCGCGGGGTGGTGGACCTGCTCGATCCGCGCCCGCAGGAACGGGTGCTCGACCTGGGCTGCGGCGACGGCGCCTTGACCGAGCGCCTCGCCGCGCGCGGCTGCGCGGTGGTCGGGCTGGAGCGCAGCGCCGCGTTCGCGGCCGCGGCGCGGCGGCGCGGGCTGGAGGTGGTCGAAGGGGACGCGCGACGCCTGCGCGACGCCGGGCTGCCGGCGGGCGGGTTCGACGCCGTGTTCTCCAACGCCGTGCTGCACTGGATCCGGCAGCCGGAGGCGGTGATCGCGGGAGTGCGCCGCCTGCTGCGGCGCGGGGGCCGCTTCGTGGCCGAGTTCGGGGGCGCCGGCAACGTCGCCGCGGTACGCGCCGCCCTGCACGGCGCGTTGCGCCGGCGGGGGATCGATCCGGCGGCGCGCGATCCGTGGTACTTTCCCACCGCCGCGGCGTACCGCGCGCTGCTGGAGGCCGGCGGCTTCGCCGTCCCCGAAATCAGGCTGTTTCCGCGCCCCACCGCGGTACCGGGCAGCATCACCGAATGGTTGCGCACGTTCGCCCCCGCGTTTCTCGACGGTCTCGAACCGGACGCCAAGCGGCAGGTCGAAGCGGAAGTGAAGGCCGCCACGGCGCCGCGCCTGCGGGCTGCCGACGGCTCCTGGACGGTGGACTACGTGCGCTTGCGGTTCCGCGCGGTCCGGCAGTAGCCGCGGAGCGTTGCCGGCGGCCGCCGCCGGCGGCGGGCTGCCCCGCGTTACGGCGGCGTGGTGCGGGGCCGGCTCAGCGTGGTCCAGACGGGCGCGCGCCGGCGCGCCAGGTCCACGATCTGGCCGCTGTGGTAGGAGGCGTGGTTGACGGCCCGCAGCAGCGCCTGCAGGACGGTATGCGGCTCGCCGCGGATGGTGACCACGCGGTTCAGGTCGGCCGGCGTGAGGCTGGCGAGGCTCGCTTCGAGGCGCTCCCAGCCGGCGCGCCACTTGGCCATCACCGCCTCCTTTTCCACCACGTCGTTGCGGAACTCCGAGTCACGGTCGCGGTCCGGCTTCTCGCCGTCGCTGGTGAGGAAGTCGGTGAACCGGGAGTGGAGGTTGCCGCCGACGTGCTTCATCAGCATGGCCACGCTGTTGCCGCGTTCGTCCGGCAGCCAGGCCAGGTCGGCGGCGGGCATCTGCGCGACGGCGCCTTCGGCGAGCCGGCGCGCCAGGGCGAATTCGTCGCCGAGGAAGCGCAGCAGGTCGGCGGCGGTGCGGGTGGCGTCATCATTCATGGGGACGATGCTAAACCGGCCCGCCGGCAATCGCCAAGCGCCAACCGCAACCGGCAACTGCCAAGCGCCAACCGGCAACATCCAGCCGCCGGCCACCGCCGGCCACCGCCGGCCAACCGCCAGCCGCCAACCGCAAGCGCCAGCCGCCAACCGCAAGCGCCAACCGCAAGCGCCAACCGCAAGCGCCAACCGCCAACCGCCAACCGCCAACCGCCAACCGCCAACCGTCAATCCCGGCCAACCCCGGCCAGCCGCAACCGCCAATCGCCGGGTGACGAACGGCGCGGGCGGCGGTATCAATGAGTACATGCACCTTGAACCAAAGCAGTCTTCCGCCGGACCGTCCCGCCGCAGCGCGGGGAATGATCTTCCGTACCGCGCCGACCCTGCGCGCCGGCCGAAGCGGCCGCTGCGGCCGGGACACGGCGGCGGAGGTGGTTCTCCGCGTCGCGCTGCGCCCGTACCCCGTACGGCCGCATCGTTCCTGCGGCCGGGCATCCGGGTTGCCATCTCGTTCCTGTTGTTGCTCGCCGGCCTGGGCGCGGCCGCGCAGACGCAGCAGCACTCTTCGCAGGAACACCGGTTCCAACTGGTCACGGTGGCCGCCGGCCTGCACCATCCCTGGGCGCTGGCGTTCCTGCCCGGCGGCGACCTGCTGGTCACCGAACGCCGCGGGCGCCTGCTGCGCATCACGGCGGACGGCGGCACGCGCGAGATCGGCGGGCTGCCGGAGGTCACCGCGACAGGTCAGGGCGGGCTGCTGGACCTGGTGCTGGATCCGGACTTCGCCGACAACCGTCTGCTCTACTTCTCCTATTCGGAGCAGGTCGGAGGCCGCCTGCGCACCGCGGTCGCGCGCGCCGAGCTGGCCGGCGACCGCCTGGCCGGGCTGGAACGCATCTTCGCCATGAACCGGGCGTCGAGCGCCGGGCGCCACTTCGGGTCACGCCTGGCGTTCCTGCCCGACGGCGACCTGCTGGTGACCATAGGCGACCGCGGGCAGCGCGACCGCGCCCAGGACCCGTCCGATCACGCCGGCTCGGTGCTGCGCATCCGCCCGGACGGCAGTCCGTCGCCGCGTACCACCGCACTCGCGATTCCCGGCGCGGCCCCCGAGGTGTTCACCTTCGGCCACCGCAACGCCCAGGGCCTGGCCATCCATCCCGCGACCGGCGCCATCTGGGTTCACGAGCACGGCCCGCGCGGCGGCGACGAGATCAACGTACTGCGCGGCGGCGCCAACTACGGTTGGCCGCTGGCGACCCACGGGCGCGAGTACTGGGGCGGCCGCATCGCGAGCAGCGAAGCGCCGGGCACGGAGCAGCCGCTGCTGCACTGGACCCCTTCCATTGCGCCCTCCGGGATGGCGTTCTACACCGGTACCGAGTTTCCGCGCTGGAACGGCGACCTGTTCGTGGGCGCGCTGGCCGGACGCCATCTGCGCCGCGTGGTGCTGCGCGGCGGGGCGGTAGTCGACCAGGAGGTGCTGCTGGAGGGGCGCCCGGGGCGCATCCGCGACGTGCGCCAGGGGCCGAACGGGCGCCTGTGGCTGCTCACCGACGAGCGCCGCGGGGGGCTCTACCGCCTCGACCCGGTGGCGCCGTAGGAGCGCGCGCTCAGAGGCTCAGAGGCGCGAGACGACCACCACCAACCAGATCACGATGGCCAACTCCGCCAGCAGCACGACGGCGAGCAGCAGCCCCTGGCTGACGCGCACCCCCTGACCGGAGCGCACCATCTTGAGCATCGGCGTACCCAGGGCGCCGGTCATGACGCCGAGCAGCACGCCCGCAGCTACGACCATGACGATGACGAACAGGTTGAGCAGGTTGACGGGCACGGCAACAGCATACCGCCAAGCCGCCCCGGGCTCAACCGCGCGTGCCGGTCGGTCCGTCCGCCGGTTGTCCAGGCCTGCCTGCCTGCCTGCCTGCCGGCCGGGCCGCTTGACGTCGTGCCTCCTGGGGTACATGATCATGCTCGGTTTCGCGTGGACTCCGAAGCTCCGTGTAGCGGAGGATCCCCTTAGGCGGAGTTTCTCGACCTCCGGGACGTTGCCGGGATCGGGAAGCGCGGGCAAGCGGCCAGGCCGTCTCAGCGGTAACCCGCTTGCCTTAAAGGCGTGTAGACGAAGTATCTCATGCAACGTAGTTGCATTCGTCGCTAACCATCCAACTCTGTCTAACTATAGCCGCGCCAAAACGGCGCGGCTATAGTTTCTACCGACTTGGCGACACTGGTTGGCCGGTCTGCCGGAATGCTGCTACGGTGCTCTCGTGGAACTGAGGAGACTCTCTCTTGAGCACTACAAGGGTTACGCGCAGCGGGCCGAGTTGGAGCTCGCGCCGCTCACCATCCTCGTAGGCGCTAACAACTCCGGCAAGACGGCGCTTGGGCAGGCCATCCAGTTGCTGGCGGGCGGGCTGGCTCCCGAATGGTGGGCCACGTCGGAGCCGCTACCGCTCGAGTCCGGCGGAATCCGGCACGGCGAGACATTCGCGGACTTGGTGACCGGACGCAGCGTGCATGGCTGGTTGCACCTGTCGGCCAGCATGGCTGACGCCAACCGTGAGCTATCCCTGTCTGCTACCGTACGCCACGTGGAGATTCCGCCCCGGCCTCCTGCGCGCCAGGTTGCCGACTGGCGCTTCACGACCCGCGGCGGCGAGATCGCGTTGCAGAGATCAGGGTTCGAACACCAATCAGACTATGAAATCACTGCTTCCGGGTCGGCCCCATTGCGCCGGCCGGTCCCTTGGCAAGGGCTCCTACCGGATCTGCTCACGCAAGAGGCGCTGCAGTCGCGGGAGTTCGCGAAGATCATGGCGGGCTTGAATATCATGAACACCTTGGCGGACTTCGAGAGACTGCGGAGGTGGGCGCGCGGCGTTCGCCATCTGCAGTGCCAGCGCAGTCTTCCGGCAGCGCCGTTCATCACGCCGGAGAGCGCGCCGGCGGTCTTTGCGCCGGACGGCAGGAACACTCAGTTCGTCGTGGCGGCGAACGACGAGTTGTGCGAATCGGTGCGGAGCTGGTACCGCGGCGCGTTTGGGGTGACCATCGACGTGGCATCTCAGGGGGCCTACTCTGAACTGATGGTCGGCTCCCCGGCCCGTGACGCCAACGTACGACTCACGCAATCGGGGCGCGGGCTGCTACAGGTTTTGCCGGTCGTGGTCATGGCGCTGACGGCCAAGGCGGCGGGACCGGGCGTCGATGTCATCGAGCACCCGGAGGCCGAGCTGCATCCGGAGGCTCACGCCCACGTTGCGGAACTGCTGCTTGCCAACCTCGCAGGTCGGGGTCGGCCTCTTGTCGTGGAAACGCACTCCGAGATGGTGCTGCTACGCGCCCGGCGTTGGATCGCGGAGGGGCGGTTGCCGGCCGATGACGTCGTCATCTATTGGGTGCACGTGGAGCCGGGGATCGGCTCCGTCCTGCGCAAGATCAGAATCGACGAAGAGGGTCAGTTGGACCGTTGGCCGGACGGCGTGTTCATCGAAGATTATGAGGAAATCATGGCCATCAGACGCGCGGCTAGGCCGCGGGAACAGAGCTGAATGCGCATCGAAATAGACCCGAAAGCAGCCGACGATCCGGAATCTCACCAGTGGCTGGACCGCATTCTGCCCCGGATATACGAAGGCTGGCACGTGTGGGATACCACCGGCCAATCGAATCCCGATACGCTGTCGGCCACGACATGGATAAGCACCGGCGGTAAGAGGGTCAAAGAACTGTTCGTCGCGTCGACTAGTCGTAACGCGTGGAGCACGTACGGACGGTCGGTGCGGGTAACAACAGTCCCCACGGCAGCGGATGAACTCACGCCTCAAGACGCGGTTCGGCTCGCCGAAGAACCGCTCTGGATCCTGGTCGAAAATCGGTTCAGCGACGGCGCATTCGTCAAACGCGTCGTGAAGGAACTCGATCAGTCCCTTCACAAGCTGTGGCAACGTTCGACACGGCCGATCCGAATCGACAGCGTCGGGGGCAAGGGACAGATGGCGCGGGAGGTAACTCGCCGCATGCGGGAAAATCCGTATCGTCCCCGACTCGTCGCGATAATCGATAGCGATCGGACGGCGCCCGGCGCTGCCCCCAGCGCGGAGGCAAAACGATTGCAAGACACCTGCAACCAGTATAATCTGCCGTGCTGGGTCCTCGCAAAACGGGAGGCCGAGAATTATCTACCTCGACTCCTCCTCAGTGCTCAACCAAACCCGGGCGCGAACCACCAGCAGCGGATGGACGCATGGGACCGACTCACTGATGATCAAAAGAACTTCTTCGACATGAAGAACGGCCTGCCGGCAACCCTGTCCGAGGCCGAGCAGCTGCTGTTCGACGGGCTATCTGCGGACGATCGAGCGGTTCTCAATAATGGATTCGGTTCGAACCTGGACGAGTGCTGGACGCTCTGTAACGTGCCGGCGAAGTATGAGCTCATCATCCGTGGGCAGGGTGATCTTGAACATGGCATCTGCCTGATTCGAAGCGAAGTGTAGATGCTCGATAGCCGGGGCGGTCGTACCGAGGTCGTGTCCGAAGTCGTGTTTCTCGGGAAGCTCATCGAACGTATCATGGCCGGAAAGATCCGCGTGCCGCGGTTCCAGCGGGCGTTCGTCTGGAAACAGGCGGACCTGCACGCGCTGCTCGAAAGCATCCTGCGCGGATTTCCGATTGGTTCCATCCTCGTTTGGGATACCGGGGAGAACGTCGCATCGACCGAACGTATCGGGCCGGTCACAATCAATCCCGCGCCGGCCGCGTCGGTCGGCTACCTGCTCGACGGCCAGCAGCGCGTCTCTACGCTGGCCGGTACGCTGCGATTGACCGATGAGATGGAGCATACCATGCACCAGGTAGACTGGCGCGTGTACTGCAACCTCGACACCCTGGAGTTTCACCGCGAACCGACGGACGGTCTTAAGGCGCACCATTTTCCGGTTCGGAGCTTGCTCAACACCGCGGGTTTCTTCGACGCGTGCCGCCGCATCGAATCGGAAGTCGATGATCCTGCTCGGAGCCGGCGCTGGCTGGAAGAGGCGGACCGTCTCGCCGGCGCGTTTCGGGACTATCAGCTTCCTCTCATCCATATCCGCGAGGCTGACCTGGACACCGCGGTTACCGTGTTTGCCCGGTTGAACCGCACCGGTCGCAAGATGACGGCCGACGAAATGGTATCCGCGTTGACCTACGACGCCGATAAATTCCATCTTGCCCAGCAACTGAGCGAATTTCAGGCCGAGCTCGCTCCGCGCGGTTTCGGAAACATCGACCGCGTCTTCCTGCTGCGATCCGTGTTGGCAGCCCTGGGCCGCGACCTCTATGCGAAGGATTGGGCTGATATCATGGTCAAGGAGGAGGTTCGCGCACAGCTTCCGAGCGCCTTTGAGCGCGCCGCGGAGGGAATCCGGAGCACGTTGGAGTTCCTCAAGACGCTTGGCGTAACCTCCGATCGGTTGCTGCCCTATGGGCTTCAGCTCGTTCTGCTCGGGGAATTCTTTCGGCGCTGTCCGGAGCCAACCGAACCGGCTGTCGAGCGGCTGAAACGCTGGTTCTGGGTGACTTCATTTACCGGCTGGTTCGGAGGGGTCAACACGGCGCAGGCAAAACGCGCCTTGAGCGAGATCATTCAGCTTTCCGAGGGCACCGGGTCGGGGTTCGGCGTAATTGATCCGAAAGCTCCGGCGCAACCGTTTCCTGACCGATTCGATGGCCGGAGCGCTCGCGTGCGAGCCTTTCTGCTCTATCTTGCGTCGCTCAGCCCACTTTCGCTTCGTGATGCGGGAGCACTCGATCCGGGGGAACTGCTCTCCACTGTGGGAACCGGAGCCGTCGGATACGTGTCGACGAATCAGTCGCTCGCGAACCTGATTGGCAGCCCGGCGAACCGCATGTTCGTGGATCGAAACCACGTCGGTCAGGCGTTCCGCGTGTTGCAGGATATGGGCGACCGGCGGCTACGAGAGCTGCTGCCAACCCACGGCTTTCCGGTGGACTCGATCCAGCGGTTGCGAGACGGCGACCGCGCGGGTTTGATCCAGTTGCGGCTGGAGACGCTGATCGCCGGCGAGCGGGAGTTCATGACCAAGTTGAACGTAGTACCGCCGGCGGAGCGGACCGCGGCAACGGTTGCGGACAGCGACGTTTCGGATGATCCATACTCGGAGATTGAGCTCGATCCCGGGGCGAACTGATTCCGCCGAGTGGGCTCCGGCTCTCGCGCGCGCGGCGCCGGAGGTGGGGGAGGGTGCGCGGGCTCCTCAGTAGGCGCGGGCGAACACTACGCGCGCGGCGCCGGGGGCGCCGGTGAAGGCGCACGTCAGGCGGCCGTCGGCCTGGTCGGGGCCGGCGTCGTCGTCCATTCCCAGGATGCAGCGCGGGCTCACCTTGAGGCGCTTCAGCAGCGCCTGATACGAATCTTCCTGCTCGGCGCCGGGCGCCAGGGGGGCGACGGCGAAGCCGGCGTCGGGGTCGTCCCTGAAGTACTCCTCCAACTCGGCGGCGCCGGCCGCGGTCACGGTGTGGTCGTCCTTGAAACGCCGCGCGCGCTGCAGCAGGGCGTCCTGCATCTCGGCGAGCAGCGCCGGGGCTTCGGCGGCGAAGCGGTCCAGGGCGACGGCGCGCCGGTCCCGGGGCGCGCGGTCGCGGCGCGCCACCGACACGGTGCCGGCCTCCAGGTCGCGGGGACCCACCTCCAGGCGCAACGGCACGCCGCGCTTCACGTGATGCCAGTTCTTCTCGCCGCCGCGCAGGTCGCGGTCGTCGATGGTGGCTCGCAGCGGCTCGCCGCCGTAGCGTTGCGCGCTCAGCTCCTGCTGCAGCTTGCGGCAGCCGTCGAGCACCGCGCCCCGCTGCGCGGCGTCCTTGTAGATCGGCAGGATCACCGCCTGCTGCGGGGCCAGGCGCGGCGGCAGCACCACGCCGTCGTCGTCGCCGTGCGTCATGATCAGGCCGCCCACCAGGCGCGTGGACACTCCCCAGGAGGTGGTCCAGGCGTACTCCACGGAACCGTCGCGGGCGGCGAAGTTGATGGAACATGCCTTGGCGAAGTTCTGGCCCAGGAAGTGAGAGGTGCCCGCCTGCAGCGCCTTGCGGTCCTGCATCATCGCTTCGATGGTGTAGGTGTTGACGGCGCCGGGAAAGCGCTCGGCGGCGCTCTTTTCGCCGCGCACCACCGGCATTGCCATGTAATTCTCGGCGAAGTCGGCGTACACCCCGAGCATGCGCAGGGTTTCCTCCTGCGCCTCCGCGGCGCTGGCATGCACCGTATGCCCCTCCTGCCAGAGGAACTCGGCGGTGCGCAGGAACAGGCGCGGGCGCAGCTCCCAGCGCACCACGTTGGCCCATTGATTGATCAGGATCGGCAGATCGCGGTACGACTGCACCCACTTGGCGTACATCTCGCCGATGATGGTCTCGCTCGTCGGGCGCACCACGTAGGGCTCGTCCAGCTCCCCCGCCGGCACCAGGCCGCCGTCCGCGCCCGCCTCCAGGCGGTGGTGGGTGACCACCGCGCACTCCTTGGCGAATCCTTCGACGTGCTCCGCTTCCCGTTCCAGGTAGCGCAGGGGGATGAACAGCGGGAAGTAGGCGTTTTCGTGGCCGGTCGCCTTGAACATGCCGTCGAGCACCCGCTGCATGTTCTCCCACACCGCGTAGCCCCACGGCTTGATCACCATGCAGCCGCGCACCGGCGACAGCTCGGCCAGATCCGCGGCGCGCACCACCTGCTGGTACCATTCGGGGTAGTTCTCGGCGCGGGTAGGGGAGATGGCGGTGCGCGGTCGTCGGGCTGGCATGGCTGGCGCCAAGGTAGCGGCTCAGCGCGCGAATAACAAGGCAACCGCGCCGTTCGATCGATCATGCTATGCTTGGGCCGGGCACCACGCATGCCGCGCGACCTGTACCAGCCGCATGATCGTCTGTTTCGCAAGGTGTTTTCCGAGCCGGCGGAAGCGGCCGGCTTGCTGCGCGCCTATGTGCCTTCGTGGCTCGTCGATACGCTGGACTGGTCCAGCTTGACGCTGATGCCCGACAGCTACGTGGACGACGAGCTGCGGGCCAGCGAGTCCGACCTGCTGTTCGCGGTCGAGTGGCGCCCGGGCGCTGCGGAGCCGGGAGACTTGCGGCGTTCGTTGCGGCTCTACCTGCTGTTCGAGCACCAATCGAGTCCGGACCGGTTGATGCGCTTCCGGCTGCTGAAGTACTGCTGCGGCATCTGGGACGATTTCTTGCGCTCCGCCGAAGCGAAGGAGACGCCGGACTTGCCGCCGATCGTGCCGCTGGTGTTCTATCAGGGTGAGTCGCGCTGGCACCATACGACGGAGTTCAGCGAGTTGTTTGCGGAACCGGCCAGGCGGTGGCCCTGGACGCCGCAGTTCGAGCACCTGCTGGTGGACCAGTCGCAGGCGGACGTGGGAGCGGTACCGGGCGAAACGCTGGGCCGGGCAGCGCAGCTTGCGCTGATGGCGGCGGCGCGCCGCGAGCTGCGGGAGGCGCTGGCGCGGGAGGCGCTGGCGCGGACGGTGCGGCTCATGGGAGAGTTGGACCGGGCGGGACAGGGCGAACGGTTCCGGGCGGTGGTGTTTTACGTGCTCCATACCCAGGATAAGGAGACGTTGCGGGAGTTCTTCGCGGCGCTGCGGCGCGAGGTACGAGGACCAGGAGGGGATATGATGACGTATGCAGAGGAGCTGATCCGGGAAGGCCGTCAGGAGGGCGAGCTGAAAGGCCGGCAAGAAGGCGAGCTGAAAGGCCGGCAGGAGGGCCGGGTGGAAGGCCGGGTGGAAGGCCGAGAGGAGGGCCGAGTAGAAGGCCGGCAGGAAGGCCAAGTAGCCACGATCGAGAGTTTTCTGCGCGCCGGCGTCGGGTGGCCGATCATCGAGCAGGCGACCGGCATCGACCAGGAGGCATTCGAGTTGCTCCGCCGCCGGAACTACGCGTCAGATCGGGAGTCCTGACTCAGTTCAGCCACCCCACCGGGCGTTTCAGCACCGGCCCGTGGCCCGCGCGTAGCTACTCGGTCAGCTTCAGCGGCACGAGCCTGGCATAGGCACAAGGTGTCATTTGGCAACCGGGTCATTCCAGCCATACGTGGATGGTGCGGTCCGGGGTGAGGGCGGCGCCGGGCGCGGGCTCCTGGCGGGTGACGTAGCCGGAACCGTGCAGCGCGACCTTCAGGCCGCCGTCCGCCAGCAGCGGCAGCAGGCGCCGCTTCGGCAGGCCCACCAGATTGGGCAGCTCGCCGTCCAGCGTCAGATAGGGCGTCGCCGGGACCACGACGTGGGCCGAGTGGCGGAGGCTGTCTTCGTCGCTGCGCGGCAGCCGGTAGTAGGTGGTGAGGAAGCCGGCGACCTCGCGCAGCAGCGGCGCGGCAATCTGGCCGCCGTAGCGCTGCTCTCCCTTGGGATGTTGGATCACGATGTAGGCGATGAACCGGGGGGCGCCGGCGGGCAGCACTCCGATGATCGAGGCGATCACGTGTTCGTCGGAATAGCGCCGCTCGACCGGGTCGAACACCTGCGCGGTGCCGGTCTTGGCGCCGATCCGGTAGCCCGGCAGCCGCGCCAGCCGGGCGGTGCCCTGTTCGGTGACCGTTTCCATCATCCCCAGCACCGCGGCGGCCACCTCCGGCGCCAGCACCGGGCGCAACGGCTCGCGCGCGAACGGCCTGACCACCGTTCCGTCGGCGGCGACGATCCGGCGCACCAGTTGCGGGCGCAGCAACACGCCGTCGTTGGTCAGCGCGGTGGCTGCCTGCACGATCTGCAGCGGCGTCACCGAAATCTCCTGGCCGATGGCGACGGTGGGCTTGGTGCGGGCGGACCACTCCGCGACCGGGCGCAGCACCCCGGCGCTCTCGCCCCGCAGCGGCGCGCCGGTGGGTTGGCCGAAGCCGAAGGTGCGCAGCATGCGGTAGAAGGTGTCGGCGTCGATCCGGTCCGAGGCATGGGCGGTGCCGGCGTTGCTTGAGTAGCGCAGGATGTGCTCGGCGTTCAGGTCGCCGTACACGCCGAGGTCGCCGATGCGGATGGTGCGGCCGTTGGCGAGGGTGCGCCGGTAGTAGCCGGGACTGGGGAACGTCATGGTGGTGCTGATGGCCGCGGTCTGCAGCAGGGCCGCGATGGTGAAGATCTTGAACACCGACCCCGGTTCGTAGGGGTCGGCGGCCATCGCGTTGCGCCAGCGGGCGCTCGGAAAGGCGGTGTAGTCGTTGGGATCGAACCCGGGTTGCGCGGCGTAGCTCAGGATTTCGCCGCTGTCCGCGGTGGTCACGATGATGAAGACGGCGTCCGCGTCATGCTGCCGGTAGGCGTCCGCGGCAATGTCCTCCATCGCGTGCTGGACGTTGACGTCGATGGTCAGGAAGAGCTGGTTGCCGAAGACCTCGGTTCCGTCCGCGGTGATGGTGTCGGGCGCCAACACGTAGTTGAAGGTGTTCTCGATGCCTTCCAGCCCGACGTTGTCCACGCCCACGAACCCCAGGAGCTGGGCGGCCAGCGCCCCCTCCGGGTAGGAGCGGGTCTGTTCCGGCTTGAGATGGATGCCCTGCAGCTCGCCGCGGTCGTGGGCGGCGCGGATCTCGGCGGACTGCTCGGGGGTGACGTGGCGGCGGAGGTAGACGAAGCGGCCGGCGTTCAGGCGCTGCAGTATCTCGCCGGCGCCGGTGTCCAGGATTGCCGCCAGCCGTTGCGCCGACTCCTGCGGCTCGGCCACGGCGGGCGTCCAGGCGGTCACCGAGTCGCGCTCGATGGTGAGGGCGAGCACGCGCCCGTTGCGGTCCAGGATGGGGCCGCGTTCCACCTCCGGCAGGCGCACGGTCGGCCCCTCCGGGGGGAAGTCCACCCCGGTCATGAACGTAGCGTAGCGAAAGAGCAGGGCCAGCACGCAGAGGCCGAGGAACGAGAGGAACAGATAGAGCCGCCGCATGACGGGATCACGCGCCGGCCGCCCCGGCGCGGAATCGAGGGCGGAGGCGGCATGCAGAGGTTGGCCGCGGTGGGCGCGCACATTGGTTATATCGGCGCTGCCGCGCAAATCGCTAGCGCGGAGCGGCGGAAACGCGACGTGGCGGGGGGCGCTGTGTCGCGGGGCCGCGGCACCGGGGCCGGCGCGCCCGCTTGCGGGGCGGCGGTGGGGGCGGCGGGTAGGGCCGGGCCGCCGCCACTTCCCATTGGCAACGAACCAGACTACTCTGGCGGCGTGCTGAGGAAGAGGCGGCAGCGGCGCGCGCGGAGCGCGCGGAGCGCTGCACTGGTCATCGGCGCGGCGCAGGTCCTGATCGCCGCCGCCGTGGGGGCCGCGCAGACCGCGGCGGGCGACGGGCCGAGTCTCGAGCAACTGGTGCGCGCCGCCATGGCCCGTGACGTAGAACTCCAGAAACTGCAACTGGAGCTGCGCAACAAGCAGCTCGCCGTGGCCCAGGGGGCCGCGGAGAAGGGTTTCGGGCTGTCCCTGACATTGGGGAACGACCGTCTGGTGGGCGCCTCGCTGACGGATATCTGGACAGATGACAGCAAAACCAATGTCAGCTACGGAGTCAGGACCGGAGTGACGGCAAATCTACCGCATCCGTTCGGCAGCATCTCGACCTCCGCCTCTTTGAGTTGTACCAGGCCACTCGTCGACGAAGGAGAATGCGAAAAGGGCGGCGAGATCCCCCGGTGGGATCTGGATGACGCCGCCAGGATCGGTCTCACTTCGACGTTGGAGCAACCGCTCAGGCCCTTGCTCGGTCTCGATGCCACTCCTGCGGCCGACCTGGAGGCCGTCCACGAAGTGGTGCAGGCTGAACGCGGCGTGCGCGCACGAGTACGCGCCATCACCCGCGATATCCTGCAGCGCATAAAAGGGATCCTGGAACAACGGAAAACTGCGCGGAGTAGCAAGCATGATCTGGACGAGATGGAGGATGAAGTTACCCGTCGGCGCGACGTGCTCCGGGACAACCCGGAGAGCCATGATTTCGAGACCCGGCTATTCAACCTCAAGAAGAAGCGTCGTGACCTGGACACCACGCAGCGCCGGCTGGAGCAGGATATCGATGCCTTCGAGCAGCGCACCGGATCGCGCAGCTTCGGGCTGCTCACCGAGGCTTTGCTCGTGCTGCCTGCGGGCGAGGTCGAGCGCGCACCGGCGGTGGTGGACGCCGCCGTGGGCCTGCGCGTCAGTGAGCACCGCATCCGCGAGGACGAAAACAGCCGTTGGCCGGAAGTTACCGTCAACGCTTCTATCGATTGGCCGGACCCGGGTCGTCTCTCGGCCGGCGTCGGCTTCAATCTTACCCTGCCGATACTCGACGGCGGCCTGCAGCAGATCAAGAGCGAGCGGCAAAACAACGCGGTTGCGACCGCGAAGCTGGAGGGTGCCAGCGCCCGGCGGGACTTCGCGGAGGCGCTGGTCGCCAACGAACGCGAAATCAGCGACCTTGACCGCAGAGCCTGGGAGCACCGCGAGAGCACTCGCTTGGCGGCGCTCAAGGTAATGGAAACGAAGGCTGCGCTGGACGCCGGCGTCGCCGTACCGTCAGCGCTGGCCCAAGCCAAGCTGGACCACGAACTGCTGGCGCTGGACGGCGACATCCTGCGGGTAGACCGCTGGCTGCTGAAACTCGACCTCGATGCCCTCACCGACGCCGACCCCCTCGACTTCACACCCGCCTCATCGGATGTACGGTAGATGTCGTCAAGATGACATACTGCCCAGAATAGGCGACTTCTCGGCGCGATTGTTCTGGAATGGTAGCCGCGGATCAGATTCGAGACGGTAGGCGGCGGCGGTACTGATCCCGCGCCTTGGCGGCGGCTAGGCCCTTTGCGAGCGGGCCGGCCACGGTCACCGGCCGAGAAGGCCCACGGGGTCGCCGTCGCGCCCTCTGACTACGAGTCGGGGCTACGCTCCCTTTCCGCCGCCCCGCAGGAGGCCCCTCCACCCTCTTGTATTGCAGGCGTCCTACTCGCCTACACCTTGAATGTCGCTTGAATCAGGCCGACCCGTGGGCGCACTCGGCTAGCATGGTGATGCAGCGTCGGAAGCCTTGCCGCGTCCTTCCGGAACGACGTTGCCATGCTCGCCGCCAATCGCCGTTCGGCAAGTGGGACTCGATTGTCCGAGACCTCGCCATGACCCTGGCGGCCGTCGATCGGCTGGTGCATCGCGCGACCATCTTCCGAATCATTGTCGATTACTGTTGTTACCGCTGCCGATTTGAATGAAACTCCTATTGTTGATTTGCACCAAGCTCTCTTGTATGGCCTTCATGTCGGCGCGCAGTTCGGCTGTGTCGGTCTTGACCTCGGCAGTGTCGGTTTTGACATCGACGCCTAGCGCGCGAACATCGGCGCGTAAATTTCGTATGTCAGCGCTCAGTACGAGTACGGCGACAAGGATGGTCAGCAACATTGCTATAAACTGAACGGTTTGCCTGATCGGCTTAGGGCGCCTGGGCTCCGGGTGGCCGTGCGTCTTGTCTTCCAGGAGTCCTTTCCAGCCCTCGGGAGGAGCGCTCCTGCCGGCCATCAGCGTCCCCAACTCCGCCAGCGACCCGCGAAATATGCTGTGTACCGGCAGATCATCCGCAGTACGGCACTACCGGCAGCCATTCCTCCTCCACCTGCGGCCATCGCCGCGCCTAGCTCATAGGTCTTGTTCATTACCTAACCTCCCTCCTGTGCGATGCGGCGACCTCCGGGACGACCTCACGGCGCAGTTGGTACGACAGAAGGTAAGGTAACATGTCCATCCGCCGGTGACAAACAACACAAGGCAACGACAACGCTACGGCGGCGGAGCCCGAGGAACAGGCCCCGGATGGTGTTGGGCGGCGCAATTGGGATGGTCGGCAGCGCTGCGGTGGGGGGGGGGGGGGCGGAATCCGAGCGGCGCCGGAAGCACCGGCAGCCACGGGGCGGCCAGCGAGCGCAGCGCTACCAGCGCCGCGTTGCTGGCGAGCCGCTGGCGGCAGGAGGTCAGTTCGGGGCGGCAGCCGGCGAGATGCTGCGGTAGAAGCCGATCACCACCCGCAGCACCTGCCGGACTAGGTGCACGCGGCGGCGCAGCCAGCGCATGGCGCGCCGGGCAGTTCGATGCCGTCACGGCGCACTTGGTCGGCGGCCTGCATCAGACTCGCCGCCTGTTCGGCGTGCGCGTCCACCGCTTCCAGGCCCTGGAGCGTCCCCGGCAGCCGCGCCAGGCAGTCGATCCGTCAACGGATCAATCTGATCAGATAGGCCGGTTGGGAAACGCTAACGTGTTCTGATTCTGAGGTGGTCCCGGAAATTGGACAAGGAGGTTAAGGTGTATTCCAGGCCATGAGGAGGGCCGATGGGATGGCGACGAGACGGCGCCGATTCACAGCACAGTTCAAAGCCACGGCGAGCCGGAGGTCTTCAAACACCGATCAGGGCAGCCAGTTCACCAGCAGGGCGTTCACGGGGCAGTTGGAGGCGGCCGGGATACGCTGCTTGATGGACGGTCGTGGGCGCTGCCTGGACAACGTGTTCATCGAGCGGCTGTGGCGGTCGTTGAAGTATGAGGCGGTGTACCTGCACGAGTTGGCGGACGGCTTCGCGGCGCAGCGCGTGATCGCGGAGTGGATGGAGTTCTACAACGAGGTACGCCCCCCACTCGGCGCTGGACGGGCGGACGCCAGCGGAGGCGTACTGCGGCGTGGCGGCGCCGGCCGGGCAGGTGGCGTAGCGAGATGGGAAGGGGTGCAAACTGCAAGCACCGGGAACGGAGCGAGTGGCTGCGCACCGCGGAGCGGGAGTTGTCCACATATCCACAGGGGTTTCCTATGGGGAATAGTCCTACTGATAGCAGGGACACTATGATAGACATCTTACGGTCTACAAGGCAAAAGAAGCGTTCTGAGCGTGGAGTGCCAGACCGGGGATCGCTTCGCGAGCGGATCAAAGACCTGGGTCCGGGGTAGGCTGCGTGGTGTGTGCCGTGGTCGGAACGTTGGGGCAGCGCGGGCGCGCTGAGCGTATTGCTGCCTGAACGCCACTGCGTGATGAAAGTGCGCCGGGCCGGCGGTGGCGGCGGGGCGGGGAATAGGGTATCCTGGGTGTCGTTATGACGGTGATCTTGGCGGTTGGCGTGATGGTGCTGTTGGCGGCGTTCCTGGGCCTGCGGGTGTTGTTGGGCAAGGATGACGAGGTGCGCAAGCCGGGCTGCGCCAACGCCAATGCGTTCATGGACGAGCAGCAGGCGTGTCCCGTGTGCGGCGTGGCGCCCGGCCAGACCTGCGCCAACGAGGAGTACCCCTCGACCACCGCCGCCGGCGCGAAGTAGTCCTCCCGCCGCGCCCCTTACCAGCCGGCCCGGCCGGGGGCGACGATTTCGGATTCCTTGAGCACCACGTCGTGGGCGCCGGCCTCGCGCAGGCTGGTAGGGGAGACCACCGTCAGGCGCGCTTCGCGGTGCAGGGCGGTGAGGTCGGTGACCCCGCAGTTGGCACATGGTGCTCTTGATCTTGCTCAGCGTCTAGTTGAGGTTGTCGCGCAGCTTGCCGGCGTAGGGCACGTAGCCGTCCCCCCTCCTCGAAGGCGAATCCGGCGGCCGGCGCTTGGCCGTCGTAGCGCTGCCAGTTGCGCGCCTTGATGTGCCCTCGCCCCAGTACTCCTTGACCGTTCTATGGGACCACCCGGCGCCTCCCGCCGCCGCGCTTCTCGTGCTTGCCAACCCACGCCGCTTGTGGCACCGGCCCCGGCCGTTGCGACACCGATTCTTCTCATCTTGATTGTCGCGCTACCATGAGCCAAGCTGGCCAAGCCAGCCGAGCCGAGGGCCGCCGGGCCACTTCCGACGCAGGCAGCGTCAGGTGGATCTGCGGCCTATCAATGCCTCGAGTTCGGCCACCCGCGCTTCGGCCGCTTGGCGAGCGGCCGCTTCCTGTTGGACGCGGGTTTCTACGGCTTGGCGAGCGGCCGCTTCCTGTTGGACGCGGGTTTCTGCGGCTTGGCGAGCGGCCGCTTCCTGTTGGACGCGGGTTTCTGCGGCCTGGCGAGCGGCTGCTTCCTGTTGGACGCGGGTTTCTGCGGCTTGGCGAGCGGCCGCTTCCTGCTCTGCGCGCTGCTGTTGCTGCTCTGCGCGCTGCTTGCCGGTGGGGATCAACTCGCCGTGCGCGTCCGTCCAGCGCAGCCACCGGCTGCGCACGCCCTCGAACTCCCCCTCCCACAGCGTCATCCCCAGCCCCAGCTCCGGGAACCAGGGCCGCCCTCCCTGGCGTTCGTATGTCCCGGCGCTCAACCGAAAGACGCGCAGCTCATCGCGCATCACCTGCCGCAACGGATCGGAGACCACGTAGTAGCCAATCCCCATCCGGGCGTACCTCTTCCGCTTATCCCCAATCTCATTGCCCTTCTGGTTGGACACGATTTCCACCACCAGGTCCGGCACTTTGCCGAACTCCCACACCAAGTAGGAGCGGTGTTCCTTGTCCCACCAGTTCTCGTGCACCTGCACGTCCAGACTGAGGAACACGTCGGGCACGATCGCCGGATTGCGCGGTGCGGGGAACACGCCCACGTTGGCGGCGGCCAGAAACGGGCGCCCGCCGCCGGGGCCGGCCCAGGAAGTGTACAGCGGCTCGGTGAGCAGGCGTTGCTGCTTCTCGGAGGGCAGGTTGTCCACCGGCGTATCATCCTCGGTCACCAGGGATTCGATGTCGCTGTCGAGCGCCGGCACGGACCGCGTAGCGGCGTTGCGCGCGGCCCGGACCGGGGCGGCCGGCGGCGCGTTCGCCAGCGGCCGCGCGGGCCGGGGCGCCGGAGACCGGTCGGGCCTGCGAACCACGTCCGGCGCCGGCCGCGCCGTGACGGGTTCGGCGGCGCGCGCGTCAGGCGCGGAACGACCGGTCGGGAATGACGGCGAGTCCATAGGGCAGACTATACCGTACCGGCGCCGCGGCCGAAAGCGCTTGACGATCGGATACACGACATGCCGTTGCGCCGGACCGTGGTACGCGCCCCTACCAGCCGGCCCCGCCGGGGGCGACGATTTCGGATTCCTTGAGCACCACGTCGTGGGCGCCGGCCTCGCGCAGGCTGGTGGAGGAGACCACCGTCAGGCGCGCTTCGCGGTGCAGCGCGGCGAGGTCGGTGACCCCGCAGTTGCACATCGTGCTCTTGATCTTGCTCAGCGTCTGGTTGAGGTTGTCGCGCAGCTCGCCGGCGTAGGGCACGTAGCCGTCCACCCCCTCCTCGAAGGCGAGTCCGGCGGCCGGCGCCTGGCCGTCGTAGCGCTGCCAGTTGCGCGCCTTGATGGTGCCTTCGCCCCAGTACTCCTTGACGAAGTTGGTGCCCATGCGCAGGCGCGGCGCGGGGCTCTCGTCGAAGCGCGCGAAGTAGCGGCCCATCATCACGCAGTCCGCGCCCATGGCCAGCGCCAGGGTGATGTGATAGTCGTGGAAGATGCCGCCGTCGGCGCAGATGGGGATGTACTGGCCGCTCTCCCGGAACAGCCGGTCACGGGCGGCGGCCACGTCCAGCACCGCGCTGGCCTGCCCGCGGCCCAGTCCCTTCTGCTCGCGGGTGATGCAGATGGAACCGGGGCCGACGCCCACCTTGACGAAGTCGGCGCCCGCCGCGGCGAGGTAGCGGAACCCCTCGCCGTCCACCACGTTGCCGGCGCCGATGCTCACCGCGTCCCCGTACCGCTCCCGCACCCACGCCAGGCAGTCGCGCTGAAACTCCGAGAAGCCGTCGGAGGAGTCGATGCACAGCACGTCCACGCCCGCTTCCAGGAGACTGGGCACGCGCTCGCGGTAGTCGTGGGTGTTGATGCCCGCGCCGACCATCAGCCGCTTCTCGTGGTCGATCAGCTCGTCCGGGTTCTCCTTGTGCTCGTCGTAGTCCTTGCGGAACACGAGGTAGCGCAGGCGGCGTTCGCCGTCGATGATCGGCAGGCAGTTGAGGCGGTGCTCCCAGATCAGGTTGTTGGCCTCGGTCAGGGAGATGCCGTCGCGGCCGTACACCAGCTCCTCGAAGGGGGTCATCATCCGCGCCACCGGTTGCTCCGGGGCGACGTGGCCGATGCGGTAGTCGCGCCCGGTCAGGATGCCCAGCAGGCGGCCGTCCGCGGCGCCGTTGTCGGTGACCGCCATGGTGGTGTGGCCGGTGGCCCGGCTGCGGTCCAGCACGTCGCGCAGCGTGGCCTGCGGCGTGACGTTGGTGTCGCTGACCACGAATCCGGCCTTGAACTTCTTGACCCGGCGCACCATCTCCGCCTGGTCCGCGATCGGCTGCGAGGTGAAGATGAACGCCAGGCCGCCGCTGCGGGCCAGGGCCACCGCCATGGTGTCGTCCGACACCGACTGCATCATTGCCGAGACCAGCGGTACGTTCAGGGTGAGCCCCGCGGCCGCCGGCGGCCGCCGGCGGGTCAGCGGCGAGCGCAGGCTGACGTTGGCGGGGATGCACTCCCGCCGCGTCAGGTTGGGGAGCAGCAGATACTCGCTGAAGGTGCGCGAGATCCCGGGTATTACGATGGCCATGGCGTTCTCCTCTCGCAGGTGGCGTGGCACGGCGGCCCGCCGGCGCGCGGCGCGGCGGCGGGCGGGCGGAATCGGTGGGAGCGTGCGCGCCCCGCGGCCCGCGCGCGGCGGCGCCGGCGCTGATCAGCCTGCGGCGAGCTGGCCCTGGGGCGCACGCAACGCGCCGGTGAGCATACGCTCGGTCGTGTCCCAACTGATGCACTCGTCGGTAATCGAGACGCCGTAGCGCAGTTCGCTGGGGTCCTCGGGGATGCTCTGGCGGCCTTCGAACAGGTTGCTCTCCAGCATGGCGCCGATGATCGGACTGGACGCGGCGGCGGACTGCGCCCGCTGTTCCAGCACGCTGTTCCAGGCGGTCTCCTGATTCCGGTGCTTCTTGCCGGAGTTGTCGTGGCTGCAGTCCACCATCAGCACGGGGGACAGTCCGGCGCGTCTCAGCAAGCCGACCGCGGCGCGCACGCTGGCGGCGTCGTAGTTGGCGCCGTTGCGCCCGCCGCGCAGGATCACGTGGCCGATCCGGTTGCCGCGCGTGCTCACCACGCCGATGCGCCCGTCCTGATCGAGGCCCAGGAAGCGGTGCGGATCGCGCGCCGACACGATGGCGTCGACCGCCACCTGGAGATTGCCGTCGGTGGAGTTCTTGAAGCCGACCGGCATCGACAGGCCGCTGGCCATTTCGCGATGCGTCTGCGACTCGGTGGTGCGCGCCCCGACCGCGGCCCAGGACACCAGATCGTCGGTGTACTGGGGAACGATCGGGTCGAGCACCTCGGTCGCCGTGGGGAGCCCCAGTTCGTTGATCGCCAGCAGAATGCGGCGGGCGATGCGGAGTCCTTCGGGAATGTCCGACGAGTAGTCGAGATGGGGGTCGATGATCATCCCGCGCCAGCCCACCGTGGTGCGCGGCTTCTCGAAGTAGACCCGCATGATCACGAACAGCTCATCCTGCACGCGGGCCGCCAGCTCGGCCAGCCGGGCGGCGTACTCCAGCGCCGCGCCCTCGTCATGGATCGAACAGGGGCCGACGATCACCAGCAGGCGCGGATCGCGCCGGGCGAGGATGTCCGCCACCGTGTTCCGCGCCCGCACCACCGTCCGGTTGGCGGCGGGCCGCATCGGCAACTCCTCCTTGAGCGCCCGCGGCGAAGTAAGCGGCTCGATGGCCAGCACGTTGAGATCGAAAGTACGCTGCATCATGGGAAGACCGGCGGCCCGCCGGACCGTTGCGGCCCTATCCTAAGCTATCCCCCCACTCCTATCAACTGCCCGGCGCGCTGCGCCGCGCCGCGGGCGCGGTGATTCAGCTCCGATTCACGCTCCGGCGGTCGGGGCGTCAAAGCATGCCGCCACGCCGGCGGCCAGGCCGGGGAGCAGCGGCGACCGCGCCGTTGCGCCGCGTCCGTACACCCCGTGCTCGACGTACGCGCCGTCCTGCAGCGTGAGCACGACGATCGTCGCAGCGCGCGGATCGGCGATCCAGTACTCGGCGATGCCCGCCTCCGCGTAGTCCGCCCGTTTCTCCACCAAGTCCCGAGCGGGATCGTCCGGGCTGACCACCTCCGCTACCAGGTCCGCCCCTAGCCAGTAGGGATTCCGGCAGCGCGGATCCGTGCGACTCCGCAGTAGCAGAAGATCGGGCTCGCGGAACTTGCCCGCGCGGATGCGCATGCGCAACGGGGCGACCATCACGACCCCGCCGCGCGGCTGCAGGTAGCCGTGGAACAGGCCGTAGAGGAACAGAAGCACGGCCTGGTGCCCGAAGGTGGGCATCGGCAATTCCTGTACGTGGCCGTCGGTGAACTCGATCAGACGATTGCTGTGGTCGGTGAGCCACAGGTAGGCAGCCTCGCTCCAGGCGCCTTGCGGCGGCAGGACGTCGCGCAACAGCGCGTTCAGCGCCTCCTGGGAGGTCGGCGCTGCCGGCACAGATTCGGTGGTCACGGTTGACGTTTCCTGCCCCCTCTCAACTGCCAACTTACCGCAAACCCCGGACCGCGTTCAAACGGCGGCCCACCGTTCGGGCGCACTTCGTTAGTACCGATCCCGCCCTCGAAGCCGCCGGAAGGCGTACTACGAGTACCGCGCCGCGCCGGGGCCGTGAGAAGAAACCCTGCCGCTCGACGCCGGCGACATTCTCGGCAGTAGCATCTGACGGAACGTCTATCCGCTTGGAAATGCGCCGCCTAGTCACGCCCGCAGGTGGCATCTCTCGGGCCGAATAACTTGACTCAAGTAGTTCCCATGATTATACTTATGTCATGAGCAAACATGCTTCTGACGGTGCCATCACGACTACCGTTTCCGCCCTTTCAGACGACCGCTTGCTGGCGCGGACCAAGGAACTTTCCGGCATCGAACACCATCTCGAAGTGGTCGTCATCGACCACCTGCGCGAGATTCAGAAGCGCCGCCTGTATCTGCGCCTTGGCTTTTCGAGCCTGTTCGACTACGCGGTGCGCGAACTGGGTTACAGCGACGCCGCAGCGTGGCGGCGCATCAAGGCGATGCGGCTCTGCGCGGACGTCGACGGCGTGCGCGAGCGCCTGCAGAATGGCGAGATGACGCTGAACGCGGCCGCGCAGTTGCAGCATGCGTTCGACCGGCAGGAGCGCAAGAAGGAACGCGCGGCGCGCAGCGCGCCGGGCGGGGCCGGGTTCGGGGCTGCCGCCCAGTCGCAGAACGGCTCGGCGCCGCCGCGGCCGGCGGAGCGGAAGCCGGCGGCGGTGCTGGACCCGGAGGCGCGGCGGGAGCTGGTGGAGCAGGCGTCCGGCAAGAGCAGCCGGGAGGTGACGCAGTTGCTGGCCGAGATGGACCCGGAGCTGGCGGCGCCGGCGGAGCGGGTGCGGCCGCTGGGCGGCGGGCGCTGGGAACTCAAGGCGGTGATCGACGATGAGTGCCGGCGGGGCTTGGAGCGGCTCAAGGGCCTCCTGTCTCACGTCGATCCGCACATGACGATGGGGCAGCTCATGGAGCGGCTGGTGCGGGAAGGGCTCGACCGCCACGACCCGGCCCGGCCGCCGCGCGGGCGGCGCGCCGCGCCGGCCAAAGGCGCCGAGCAAACTTCGGCGCCGAAGACGCAGGCAGCCTCGGCTCGCGGCGCTGCCTCGGCAGCGAAGCAGGAGGCCGGCGCGGACAGCGCCGCTCCTTCGGCGGCGAAGGTATCGGTTCAGGCGGCGGCCCAGCTGGAAGACGAAGCCGCTGACCGCTCGGACACTTCGGCAGCGAAGCCGGCGACCGACACCACTTCGGCGCCGAAGACGCGGCGCCTCGGCCGGCCGGCTGCGGCGTGCGCGCAGCCGGCTGCGCCGCTGCGGACCCGGACTTCGGCAGCGAAGCCGGGCGTGAGCGGCCGCGCGATCCCGGCGGCGGTCAAGCGCGAGGTGTGGCGGCGCGACCGGGGCCGCTGCCGCTACGTGGACCGCGCCAGCGGGCGCCGCTGCGGCTCGCAACACCTGCTGCAGATCGATCACGTCGTGCCGTATGCCTGCGGCGGCGCCGCCGAGCCGAACAATCTCCGGCTGCTGTGCGCCGCCCATCACCGCTACCGCCATGCCGGCGCCGGATTCGGCCGCCCCGGCGAGGATCGTCAGGTGCCGGTAGACCGGTAATCAAGATCGCCGAGAAACGTCCTCTTGTACTGGGGACTGGGGACTTGGGCTTAGCCGCCAAGCGGCCCGACGCTCACCTGCATTTTGGAAGTGCGCCCCCACCCGTCGGGCGAGCGGAGGGCGGCGGACCCGATACACCGAACCGGCGGTAGCGCCTCGGCAGGACCTCCAACCGCCGCCCGCGGCCGCTCCTGTACGTACTCGGCGCGTCTTGTGTGGTAGATCGGTCTGACGGAATACGGCATATCGCCATAGCTGCCATTGAAATCCTTGCTGCGCGCCGGAGGTCATAGGGTCTGCGCCTCTTGCAGCACGCGGTCTAGGAGGTCGGGATGGAGGCTCTTTTCGGTTACTACTTCCACCCGGCGGTGCAGGAGATCTTGCACGTCCATGAGCAGGCCGCCGAGAGCGAGGCCCGTTTTCTCGGGCGGAAGCGTCACCAGCAGGTCGACGTCGCTGCCATCGCCGGCATCTCCCCTTGCCATGGACCCGAACACGCGTACCTCGCGGATGCCGTGGCGCTTGGCGATGGCGAGAATCCGCGTACGGTGTCGGTCGATCACGGGGTGCATTTGATCTCTGGCGAGGGTACCGGGAAGCCGGCACGCGGCTCAACCGCGACCTTGCAGGTACGTGGTCACGATCGCGGCTTCTCAGCGGGGTAGCGGGTGGTGGGTCAGCGGCCGGGGCTGGCGGCCCGGCCGCGGCCGTATTCGTTGGCGGGGTTGCGGTAGATCGAGTGGTAATGGCCGCCGGCGGCGGCGAGGGCGCCGGCCAGCGAACGAATCGAGCGCGTCATATGCCGATTGCGCACGAAACGACCGGTGCGGGACGGCTGCGGTTCGCGCTACAGTACGCGGGTTGAAATACGACCTCGATACCCTGCGCGGCGACCTGTTTGGCGGCATCACCTCGGCGGTGGTGGCGCTGCCGGTAGCGCTGGCCTTCGGCGTCGCCTCCGGGCTGGGCGCGGCCGCCGGGCTGTACGGCGCCATCGCGGTCGGATTCTTTGCCTCGCTGTTCGGCGGCACCCGCTCGCAGATTTCCGGTCCCACGGCGCCGATGGCGGTGGCCATGGCGGTGATCATCACCACCCACTCCACCAACCTGGCCGAGGCCCTCACCGTGGTGATGATGGGCGGCCTGCTGCAGGTGCTGCTCGGCGTGTTGGGGTTCGGCCGCTTCGTGGCCTATACGCCGCACGTGGTGGTGTCCGGCTTCATGTCCGGCATCGGCATCATCGTGATGCTGATTCAGACCTTGCCGTTCCTCGGCGCGCCCACCGCCACCGGCGGCGCGCTGGGGGCGATTCGGGCGCTGCCGGAGGCGGTGGCCGGCATCAACTTCAGCGCCCTCGCCATCGCCGCGGCCACGCTGGCCATCGGCGTGGCGTGGCCGCGGCGGCTGCAGCGCTTCCTGCCGGGGGCGCTGGTGGCGCTGATCGCCGGCACGCTGCTCGGCGTGCTGTGGCTGCGCGGCGCGCCGGTGATCGGCCCGGTGCCCACCGGCCTGCCGCAGGTGCGGTTTGCCCTGCCGTCCGCCGGGTTCCTGCTGCGCGCCCTGCAGCCGGCGCTCATTCTCGCCCTGCTCGGTTCGGTGGACAGCCTGCTCACCTCCCTGGTAGCCGATTCGCTGACCGGCACCCGCCACAACCCGGACCGCGAGCTGGTAGGGCAGGGCATCGGCAACCTGGTGGCCGGCCTGGTCGGCGGGGTGCCCGGCGCCGGCGCCACCATGGGTACGGTTACCAACATCCGCGCCGGCGGCAAGACGCAGGTGTCCGGCGCGCTGCGCGCAGTGGTCGTGCTCGCGCTGCTGCTGGGCCTGGGGCGCTACGTCGAGCCGATTCCGCATGCCGTGCTGGCCGGAATCCTGATGAAGGTGGGCTGGGACATCATCGACTGGCGGATGCTCACCCGCATGCACCGGATGCGCCGCGAGCACCTGTTCGTGATGCTGCTTACGCTCGCCCTTACCATATTCGTCGATCTGGTGACCGCGGTGGCGATCGGGCTGATCGCCGCCGGAGTGGCGCACGCGCGGCAGTTGGAACGGCTGGAGCTCGACAGCGTGGTCTCGGTGCCGCTGCTGGACCTGAAGTTCTTCGCGCCGGCGGCGGCCGGAACGACCGACCCCTACGCCGCGCGGGTCGGCCTGGTGGCGCTCAAGGGGAGCTTCACCGTGGCCTCGTCGCACAAGCTGGTCGGCGTGATCAGCGCCGACATAAAGGATCATGAGGTGGTGATCTTCGACTTTTCCGGCGCCACCTACCTGGATGACAGCGCCGCCATGCTGATCGATCAACTCATGGACAGCGCCGCGGGCGAGAGCACTGAGTGCATCGTCATGGGTCTGTCAGGTTCCGCCGAGGACACCCTGCGCACCCTCGACGTCCTGGCGCGGCTGCCTGCGGAGCGCGTGGTCGAAACCCTGGACCAGGCGCGGCAGGCGGCGCAGCGCATCCTTGCGCGCTGAGCGTGGCCGCGTCAGGCGTTCTCCTGCCGCGGCCCTTCTTCCTGCTCGATCTCCTGCGCCAGCAGCGCCAGGTCCAGCACGTCATGACGGGCGACGGAACCTATGAACGCGCCCGACTCCCGATCCCGGACCGCGATCACCCCGACCGATTGGGCCGCCATCCGTTCCAGGACGTCGGCGATCAGCTCGCCGGGGAAGGCGCCCGGCAGGTTGCGCCGCAGCACGTCGCCCAGCGGCGTGGCCGCCCATGAGCGGCGGCGCAGGGCGCGCAGCCGGGCCAGCGAAACGCTCCCCGTGACCTTCCCGCCGTCGACCACCAGGTAGTCGCGCTGATTGGGCACCAGCCAGTCGGCCATGAAGCTCTGCACCGAGGTGCGCGAATCGGGATAGGCGCGCGTCCGATCCAGCACGCTGCTGACCTTGACCCCGGCAAGCGCGTAGCGGGCGTAGGTGGGCGTGACGTCCGGCTCCGGCGCGGCGCCGCGGTCCGCCGCCTTCGACCGCCTCACCGCGAAGTCGATTACCGGCGGCATCAGCAGGATGTAGCCGAACATGATGAGCACGAACAGGGAGAAGACGTTGCGCTCGATCGTCCCGTTCTGCAACAGCACCAGCAGCAGGGCGATCTCCGCCACTCCCTTCGACATCAACCCCGCCGCCAACGTGAACGGCGCGTCCAGCCGGCTCACGTAGGTGCTCAGCAAGGAACCGGCGAACTTCCCCACCAGCGGAATCAGCACCAGCGCGGCGATCGTCACCCCCGGCAGGGCGGTGAAGGAGAGGTCGAAGTGCAGGCCGGCCGAGGCGAAGAACATCGGCACGAACAGCCCCTCCGCGGCGCTGCGCATGCCGGGCAGAATCTCGTGCCGAACCCGCTGCGGCATGCCCGACAGGGAGATGCCGAACAGCAGCGCGCCGATCGTGCCGTGCAGGCCGATCACCTCGGCGCCGACCACCACCAGAAAGAGCCCGCCGATCATCAGCCCGAACGACAGCTCCGGCACGTTCAGCAGGCGCTGCATGAACAGAATCGCCGGCGGCAGCACGCGGGTGGACAGCAGCCACGTCACGATTACGAACGCCGCGATCTGCCCCAGCAGTATGGGTACGCGCACCAGGCTGAATTCGTAGTGCTCGCCGATGGTGAACCCCACCACCAGCAGCGCGGTCACTTCGGCGATGATCACCACGGTGAAGATCTTGAGGCCGATCGGTTCCTTGAGATGGCCGCCGTCGGCCAGCACCTTGGCCGCCAGGCCGAGGCTGGACAGGGACAGAATGCCGGCCAGCGCCAGCGCCTCGGTAAATCCCAGGCCGAGCGCGAAATCGACGCCGAGCAGGTCGGAGGTCACCGTCAATGCCGCCAGCAGGGAGACCACCACCGACAGCACCGCGGCCACGAAGTAGCGCCCGCGGATGGTGGCCACGAAGCCCGGCAGATCAATCTCGTCGAGGCCGATCAGAAAGAACAGGACGAAGATGCCGATGCTGAGGAACAGCTCGATTTCGTCGTTCGGGTGGACGATGCCGAGTACCGGGCCGAGCAGCAGCCCGGTCACGGTATAGGCCAGGATCGAGCTCAGGCCGAAGCGGCCGAAGATCCCCTCGACCAGCTTGGACACGACGATGAGCAAGCCGAGCGGGAGCAGGACTTCCTGCAGCATCGGGCGTCAGTGCCTAGTGGATCGATAGCATGGCGTAGGCAAGGGATGACTCGATCTCCCGTACCGCGGCCGCAACCTCGCGCGCAATCAGGTCCAGCTTGCCCACTTGGCGGATGCGCGGCGTGAGCGCCTTCAGTTCTTCCGCCGACAGCAGACTGCCGAATATGCCGCAGACGTCCGCGAGCGCGGTGATCAGCGTATCGCGGGCGTCGGGGATTTCGTCGCTGCGCAGCATCGCCATGATCCGCAGCCGCACTTCCTGCACTTGCTGGTCGTCGATGACCGGATAGCGCCGGGTCCGAAACACCCACATGAAACGACCCTGCTCCTCGCGCAGAATACCGCGCTCGATGAGCCGCGCGAGAGATCGCTCGCGGATTTCGTCGGCCTGGGAAGCCAGCTCGCGAATCCAGTGGCGCGCGTCGTAGGTGACCAGGGAGTGCGCGATTCGGTCCAGGGTGGGAGCCAGCAGGTCGTCTTCGACCGGTTCCGTATTCACCACGAACAGGCGTTGCGGATCGGTGTCGATGCGGCCCTCCAAAGCCAGGTCCATCAGCACGGCGCCGGCGAGGGCCAACTCCAGGGAGTGCTTCGGCAGCTCGACGAAGGTACCGTCGCCGTCGTCGAGCAACAGTAACATGATCTCTTCAGCAAATCTGAGCATCTATCCCCCCGAAGTCATGGCGGCGAAGTATAGCGGCGCCGCGGGCCGCCGGTCCAGCGCGCTCAGGCGCCGACCCGCTTGCGCATGATGAGCCGGTTGTGTCCGCCGACGGTGGCGTAGTCCACCGCGTCCATCGGCTTCGGGCGCACGATCTGACCGCGCTCGCGGCTCACGTAGCGCTCCTCGGCGGCGGCGTCGGGGGGCGCGTCGATCAGCGCATAGGGCGGCCCCTCGTCGTCCATCGCCAGTTCCACGACGCTGTCTTCGAGCGACGCCCGAACGTTGATTTCGTAGGTGCTGCCCGCCGGCAGCCGGTAGTCGATGGTGGTGGTGAGCACGTCGGCAAGGGAGTTCTGCAGGTCTTTCGCCGCCGCCGCGGCGATGCCGGCGCGCTTGGCGAAGTTTCCTATCTCCTTGACCGCGCGCGGAACGTCGGCAAGGTCGTTGCGCAGCGAGAAGCGGTGCACGACGATCGTATCCGGCACGCTCGCGCGGCCGAGCACCAGCATCGTGATGTCGTCGAACTGAGCCGCCTCGCCGACGAACTCCTCCACCGTGCGCAGCATGGTCTCGATGGTGTCGCGGGGACTGCGCTCGGCGCTGGTCAGCAGGTTGGCCTCCATCCGCTCGTAGCCGAACTCCTCTTCCTCCCGGTTGGTCGCCTCCGGCACTCCGTCGGTATAGATGAACAACTTGCCGTCCGGCGGGATTTCGACCCGCCCGACCTCATAGGGCAGTCCTTCGAACATCGCCAGCGCCACGCCGCCGGTCAGCGGCAGCCGCTCGGCGCGCCCCGGTGCTACCAGGACGGGCGGGTTGTGGCCGCCGTTGGCATACACCAGGCTGCCGTCGCGTTGATCGTAGATGCCGTAGAAGACGGTCACGAACAGGTCTGAGCGCGACGCGTCGACGAGCGTTTCGTTCACCATCTCCAGGCACTTGCCGGGGCCGTCCTCGACGTAGCGGGCGGTGGCGCGGATCACGGTGCGGGTCACCGCCATGAACAGCGAGGCGGGTACGCCCTTGCCCGCCACGTCGCCGATGACGACGCCGATGCGGTGGTCGTCGAGGGGGAAGAAGTCGTAGAAGTCGCCGCCCACCTCCTTGGCGGCGTGCATGGTCGCGTGGATGTGCGAGCTGGAGGTGTCCAGGGTCTCGCCGGGGAGAAACGAGCGCTGCACCCGGGTCGCTACCTGCAGGTCGTGCTGCAGGGCCATGTAGGCGGTCTGCGTGCGCAACGCCTCCTGCAGCTCGGCCACCAGCGTCCGCAGGCGTTCCTGCTGCCGTCCCACGCGGTCGGCCATCTTCTGGAACGCGAAGCCCATCACTTGCAGGTCGCCGGTGGTGTCCTCGTCGGCGGGCACGTCGGCGCGCGCTTCCTTGCGCGCCGCCGCGGGAGCTTCGATCTCGGCGAGATCGGTGAGTATGTCCTTGCGCTCCTCCTTGTTCAGGGTGGAGGAAAGACGCGTCATCTCGCCGCGGATGAACCGTTCCTGCTGGCGCTGGCGGCGCGCCGCCCGGCGGCGATGGCGCCGCAGCGCGATGGTCTGGGTGCGGAAGGTGTTGACCGCCTCGGCGATGCGCGCCAACTCGTCGTTGCCGCGCCCTTCGCCCACCTCGACGGCGGCCTGCGTGTCGCCGTGGGAGAGCGCGTCCAGCACGCGCACGCCGTCGGTAAGGGGCGACAGCGACCGCCGCAAGTAGTATGACAGCGCGAGCAGCGACAGCAACAGGAAGCCGCCGATCGCGGCGAAGGTAATCAAGCTTACCCGGCGCTGCTCGGCGTCGGCGGCGCTCACGTCGCGGACCGTGATCACCTGCGCCACCAGATGGCCCAGTTCCGCTTCCAGCGGAAAGGCGGCCAGCGACCACACGCGGCCGCCGTCGCGCGACTCCTGGGAGGCGCCCTCGCGGAGCCGGGCGGTGCCGCCAACCGCGTCCCACACCTGCGGGTCGGTGCCCACCAGCAGGCGCCCGCGCCGGTTCACGATCAGGGCCTCGGCGCCGGTATCGTCCTTCAACTGGGACAGCGCCTGGATGATGTCGGTGGCGTAGATGGCCACCGCGAGCGGCGCGCCGGCGTCGTCCGCCAGCGGCACGCCGAGCGAAAGGGTAACGTTGCGCTCCGCGTCGATTGCCACCCCGCTGCTGCCGCGGCGCTGGGCGATCATCGCCGCCAGGGCGTCATCGCTGGCGGCCGCCGCCGGTTCGAATGCCGGTACCGACGAGTACAGCACCTCGCGGGACAGCGACACCAGGTCGAGACGGGTCACGTCGCCGGTGCGCTGCAACCTGCCGAGCAGGTCTCGCGCGGCGTTCGCAATGAGTCCCCGATCGTCGCTGACGAGCGCCGCGCGCAGGGCCGCGTCCTGCTCGACGACCGGCGTGAGCTCGCGCATGCGCTGGATTCCGGTCTCGACGATCTTGCTCCACAGCGCGCGGCTGCCGCCGATGGCGGTCTGGTCGAGCTGCTCGCGCAGCAGCGCTTCGCGCTGAAATCCGGCGAACACCAACCCGGCCACCATCACCGCCATGAAGCACACGACGATGATGCTGATTCGCGCCTTGATTCCCATGACCGGTTAGTCGACCACCTGCGCGACGCGCAGCAGATCGAGCGGCGGATAGATGCCGAGCTGCAAGGCTACCGGCATGCGGATGAGCAGCAGGAACCGCGCCAGCGAAGCCACCGGGAGGTCCTCCGGCTGCTCGCCGCCCACCAGGATCCGTTCCGCCTGGGCCCCGGCCAGCTTGCCGATCAGGTAGTAGCGGCTCACCAGCCCCAGCATTGCCTGGGAGCGCGCGAACACCGCGTCGGTGCCGGCGAACGCCGGCACGCCGTGCGCCGCCGCCATGGTGCTGATCCGCGCGCTGTTGACGGTAACGAACGAGTCCGGCCCCATGTAGAGGAATTGCGCGCCGCTGGCGGCCAGGCCGTCTACCAGTTCGCCCAGGCGGCCGGCATCCGGTCGGCCTGCTTCGTTGAGGGGTACCGGCGCTTCCAGGAACCGGATGCCGCGCGCTTCGGCAACGGCGCGCATTTCTTCCATGTTGATCACCGAATTGCGCTCCAGGGAGTTGTAGATCATGCCCAGCGTGTCGATCTCACGGTAGGCGAGAAGGGCCTCGAGCTGAGTGTCCGCCGGCGCCAGGAAGGCGGTGCCGGTGACCGGCCGGCCGGTGGATTCGAAACTCTCGACGATGTTGGCCTGCAGCGGATAGGCGACGATCGAGAACACGCCCGGGATGCCGTCCACGTGCGCGCCCGCCTCCGCCCCGTCGCGCGGTCCCAGGACGCCGAGCGTGGCCGAGGTGCCGAACGTATGCACCAAGTCCGGCTGGGCGGCCCGTATTTCGGCGACGATCTCGGGAATCCGGCTGCGGTCCTGCGCGATGTTGCGCAAGGTGTAGCGCACGCGGATGCCGCGCTCGCGCATGTGCGCCCGAAAGCCGTGCTCGACATCGGTCTCGCCGCGCCATACCACCAGGAACACGTGGAACGGCTCGGCCTCGGCGGAGGTCTGCGCCGCGCCGTTCCCCGCCGCGGCGGCCAGCAGCGCGAGCGCCGGGAACAGGGTGGCGAGGCGCAGGCGGCCGCGCCTCATGCCGCCGCCTCCGCTTGCGCCTCGGGTTCGGTGCGGCCCATGCCGAGCAGGAAGAACGCGATGGTGCAGATGACCACGAACGCCGCTACCAGCAGCATCGCTTCGCTATAGCCGACGAAGGTAACCACCGTTCCCACCACCACGGCGCCGGCCGCGGTGCCGATGCGCTCCAGGGTGCGAAACGAACCGACGATCACGCCGGGGCCGACGCCGAACTCCCGGCCGCGCTCGGCGATCTTCTGAATGGCAGCGAGCTGCGGGGTATTGACCAGCGCGTAGCCGGTGCCGATGACGGCGATTCCCGCCAGCACCCCGCCGGTAGTGGTCGACAGCGTCGGCAGCAGACCGCCGAGCCCGACGATCAATCCGCCGATGATGATGAAGGTGTGGGGCCGTTCGAGCCGGTCGGAGCGGCGCGCGGCAAGCGGGGTGATGGCGACGCAGGCAATGCCGAACACCATCATGATGCGCCCGACGTTCGACTGCGAGTTGCCGAGGTCAGACAGGAACAGCGGGATGAGGTAGAAGAACAGTCCGCCGAGGACCAGCTTCGACGGCAGCGCCGAAAGGAAGGTCAGGACCAGAAAGTCGCGCTGGCCGAGGATTCGGCGCCAGCTCCGGTTGGCCCTGACGCCGCTGCTCAGACTGACTGGCCGCCCGCGGCCGGTTTCCCGATCCACGATCACCAGCGCCGCCACGCCGGAGAACAGCGCGAGCCCGGCGGCCACCAGCAGCGTCTGTTGGTAGCCCAGACGATCGGCCAGGATCCCGCCGATCGCCGGACCGCAGACGAAGGCCGCGAACACCGCTCCCAGGAAGCCGGACATGCCCACCGCCCGGCTGGACGGCGCGGTATGGTGGGCGACGTAGGCCTGCGCCGAGATGAAGATGATGCCGTAGCCGACGCCGGCCACCGTCCACCACACCAGCACCTCGACGATGCTGCCCGACAGCGCCGCGCCGACGTGGCCGATCACCGAGGGCAGGATGCCGGCCACGAACATGGCGCGTGGCGCGATCCGGTCGGTGAGCGCCCCGGCGATCGGAATCGAGATCAGCACCATCACCATGAAGGTGGTGATCGGCAGTCCGATGATGAGTTCCTTGCTCAGGAAGCCGATCGGGGTATAGACTTGGTCGAAGAACAGCGGCAGGAACGGACGCGACAGCTCCTGCGCCAGCATGAACAGGAACAGCGGTACGCGCACGTCCATTGGCGAGCGCGGAACGACGGTCTCCTCGGAGCCGGGCGCGGTAAAGCGGAAGCGCTGGCCGAGCGCCGAAACCACGTCGCGGATGCGTTGCTGAACGGTACGGTCGAGTTGCACCGCGCGCGCATCTTCGGCTTCCTCAGTCAAGATCGAGAATTCGGTATTCACGCGATGCACCGCATCGTTGTAGGCGCCGGCGAACGCTCCGATCTCGTCCTTGTTGCGCAGCCCGAGGCGGCGCAGGAAGTCTCCCTTCGAGCTGAGGATGATGAGCCGGTCGGCGAGCTGAATCGGGCCGGAAACCCGCACTACGACGAAGGCGACCAGCAGTTCGATGCCGATCAGCAGCGTTGCCAGAAACACCGTGCCGATGTCCAGCCGCAACTCCGCCAGCTCGGAACGGATCGCTCCTTCATGCACACCTACGTGCAGGTACGCCTGCAGCACCCGCGCGCCCTCCCCGCCGCGGCTCTCGTCCGCGACCTCGATCGGCAGCAGCAGGGAGTCGGCGCCGCCGATCGCCGGCGCCGCGGCGCCGCCGGTCTCGTACAGTACTTCATGGCCGGTGCGCAACACGCCAAGGTAGGTGAAGTCGGGGTTGCGGTCCAGCACGTCCTGCAGAAACACGTCCATGTCGACCAGTGAATCCAGCGGGATGCCCAGCGACAGGCCGTAGCCGATCTGGTCGGCGGCGAGATCTCCGGCCACCTCGGCCTTCTGGCGAATCTCGGGCAGCAGCGAGTCTTCGAACGTGGCCGCCAACAGAAAGGAGACGACGCCCTGGGAGAGCAGCAACAGCACCGCGGTCAACGCGGCCAGGCGCAGCACCACGCCGCGAAACACGTTGCGCTCCGACTGCTCGGACGAGGCCAACGGCGCGGCGGCGCTCACCGGTCGCCCCCGGCGCCCGCCTGCGCCGCGTGCGGTTCCGCCTCGATCCGCCGAATCTCGTCCGCCGCGTCCGCTACCGCGCGCCGCGCCGCGGCCGCGGTCTCGGCGAAGTGGGCGGAGGTGGGATCGGGTTCGACGTCGGGGGCGGCGTCCGCCGCCGCCTCGATGGCCGCCCGCATGCCCTGCAGGCGCCGGCGCAGCTTGCGGGTAAAGAGCACGGCAAGCACGCTGCCGAACACGGCGAATCCCAACAGGACCGCGGCGCACAGGCCGACGATGCGCAGCGCCATGGCGCGCACGTCGCTTTCGAACCCGGCGCGCGAGTAGCGCAGGGCAAGCGATCCGACCGCCCGGCCAATGCTGTCGTACACCCGCACGCCTACCACGTGAGCGTCGAATTCGGCGCGGTCCCACACCGGATCCTCGGCGTCCGCGTTCCAGGCGTCGGCCCACTCCACCGACACCAGATCGCCGCGGAGACTCTCGTCGGAACTGTAGAGCACGGTACCCTTGTCGTCGAACATCTCGATCGACAGCACGCCGCGATGGTCCTCGACCGTTTTCTGCAGGTCCGCGACTACGCCTTGCAGAGCGTCGACCGCGAGGCCCAGCGACAGCGACGACTCAATGGTGTGGGCGATGTCCTGCAGCACCAGGGCGTGGCGGTCGCGCAGCAGGTCGGACAGAAACTTGCGGTACTTGTAATGGTTCATGAGGCCGGTAAGGGACACCGCCAGCGTCAGAATGAGAAAGATGTTCACCGCAACGCGAGCGGGCAGATTGAGATGCACGTTCCATTACCTCCTGCTCCGGGCCTGCGACACCGGCTCTAGCGCCGGTGTCGCGCGCCCCCCTCAGTCGTCTTCGCCGTCATCTTCTTCCGGCATCAGCACGAACTCGGGGTAGGCTTCGATCTTCAGTTCGCTGGCGTCCTGCCCGAGGCGTTCGTGGTTCCTTGACACCCGCACCGTGAACAGCGCGTCGAGCACCCGCCACACGATCCACGAGACGATGAATACGAACGCGCCGACCGCCAGCACGCCCAGGATCTGTACCCCGAAGTTGGCGCCGGCGGCGATGCATGCCGCCAGCGTGCCCCAGGCGCCGGCCATCAGGTGCGCCGGTACCGCGCCGACCACGTCGTCCACCTTGAGCTTCTCCAGGAGCTTGATCCCCAGGGTGCACAACAGACCGCCGACGGCGCCGATGACCACCGCCCACAGATGCTGGGTGATGTCGGGGCCGGCGGTGATCGACACCAGTCCGGCGATGGCGCCGTTCAGCGCCGCGAACATGTCGGTGCGTCCCAGGATGAAGCGCGAGCAGGCGAGCGCGGTGATCACGCCGGCGGCGGCGCCCAGGTTGGTGTTGACCAGCACGTTGCTCATCGCCACCGCGTCCAGCGCGGACCCCAGCGCCAACTGCGATCCGCCGTTGAATCCGAACCAGCCGAACCACAGAATGAACACCCCGAGGGTCACCAGCACCACGTTGGAGGGAGGCGTGGCGCGGACCGTGCCGTCCCGCTTGAACTTGCCCAGGCGCGGCCCGACCACCAGCGCCCCGGCCAGCGCGGCCCAGCCGCCGGTGCCGTGGACGATGGTGGAGCCGGCGAAGTCCTGGAAGCCGAGGCTGCTGAGCCAGCCGCCGCCCCAGGTCCAGGCCCCGACCACCGGGTACAGGACCGCGGTCAGGATCAGCGTAAAGAGGAAGAACGGCCACATCTTGACGCGCTCGGCCAGCGCTCCCGACACGATGGAGGCGGCGGTCGCCACGAACACCATCTGGAAGAACCAGTCCGACATGACCGAATAGCCGCTCTCGATGACCGCCGCGCCCGCTTCGGCCTGGCCGCCGATCAGGGCCAGCTCGTCGGCGGACGGCCCGTAGAGCAGCTTGAACGAGCCGATGACGCTGCCCACGTCCACGTACATCAGGTTGTAGCCCACCAGGTAGTAGGCCAACCCGGCGATGGAGTACAGGCCGATGTTCTTCAGACAGATGACGGAGGCGTTCTTGGTGCGCACCGAGCCGGCCTCGAGCATGGTGAAGCCGGCGGCCATCCACATTACCAGGGCGCCCCAGACCAGAAACGAAAAGGTGTTGAAGACGAACAGCGTCTCCTGGTCGACCGCCGCGTACGCCAGGCTGGCGCCGCCCAACAGCAGGCCGAGCACCAGCAGCGGCGTGCGCGCGGAGACGGCTTGCAGGTCCGCCATTCCGCGGCGGATTCGTCGATACAGATTATCCATGGACCCTCGTTCTACTTATCCTCTTGTTTGCGTGGGAGACCGCCGGGCCGCGCGCCGAACCGTGGCCGCGGGGTACCTGAACCGAGCGGCACGTGACGTATGGCAACCGGCAGTCGTCCCGATCGTGCGGCACCATACGACAGATCGGGGAATGCGTCTACCCGTCCGCGGCAGCGCGCCGCGGAGCCTCCCGAGCGGGATCCGCCGGGGCAATGGCGGCCACGCCGGTGTAGGGGCGCAGGACCTCGGGCACCGTCACCGCGCCGTCCGCGCGCTGATACGTTTCCAACAGCGCCGGCAGCAGCCGGCTGGTGGCCAGACCGGACGCGTTGAGGGTGTGCGCGAAGGTGGTGCCGGCCGCGCCGCGCAGCCGCGTGCGGGCGCGGCGCGCCTGGTAGTCGCGGGTGTTGGAGGCGGAACTGACCTCTTCGTAGCTCCGCATGCTCGGAATCCACACCTCGACGTCGAAGGTCTTGGCGGCGGCGGCGCTGCAATCGCCGGCCGCGAGCTGCGACACCCGGTAGTGCAGCCCCAGATCGCGCACCAGCGACTCGGCCTGCTCCAGCATGCCGGGCAGCGCGGCGTCCGACTGCTCCGGGGCCACGAACTGGAACAGCTCCACCTTGTGGAACTGATGGCCGCGAATCGTGCCGCGGTCGTGCGCGCGGTAGCTGCCCGCCTCGCGGCGGTAGCAGGGGGAGAAGGCGCAATACTTGCGGGGCAGGGTGGCGGCGTCGAGGATCTCGTCCTTATGGAGGGCGGCAAGAGCGGTCTCCGCGGTGGGAATCAGCACCTGGCCGGCGCCGGCCGGCGCCTCCGGCTTGCCGTCGCCATCGCCGTCACCGGCGCCGGCCAGCCGGTACACGTCCTGGCCGAACTTCGGGAACTGCCCCGAGACGTAGCCGCACTCCCAGTTCACGACGTGGGGCACCAGCAGCAACTCGTAGCCGGCCGCCACGTTGCGGGCGATGCAGTAGTTGATCAGCGCCCACTCCAGCAGCGCGCCGTCGCCGCGGTAGACCCAGAAGCCGTTGCCGGCGATCTTCACGCCGCGGGCGAAGTCGATCAGCCCCAGATTGGCGGCGATGGTCAGGTGGTCCAGGGGCGGGAACTCCTGGTGCGGCGGCTCGCCCCAGACGCGCAGCACGGCGTTGCTTTCCTTGCCGCCCGCGGCCACGTCGGCGTCCGGCAGGTTGGGGAGCTGCTCCAGGAACTCCCGGATGCGGCGTTCCAGCGCGGCGCGTTCGCCGTCCAACTGCTTGATGCGTTGGCCGACCCCGCGCATCTCCTCGATCAGCGGCTGCACCGGTTCGCCGCGGCGCTTGACCTGCGGGATCAGGCCCGACACCTCGTTGCGCCGCGCGCGCAACGCGTCGCCTTCGACGACGAGGCTGCGGCGGCGCGCGTCCCACTCCAGCAGCGGCGCGAACTCCACCCGCGCGCCGCGCTTGGCCAGGGCCGCGGCCACGCCGGCGGGGTCGGAACGGATCCGGTTCAGATCGAGCATCGACCCGGCCAGGGTAGCACGCGCGGGCGGCGCGCGTCGCGCGCCGTTGGCGACCGGCTGCGGCCGGCGAAGGGGCGCGGGCCGTGGCTGGCGGCGGCTCCGCCGGCTAGGGCGGCGCCGCTCCGGGCGGGCGGCGTTCCAGCTCCCGGCGCGCGGCGGCGAGGCGCGGGCGCCACGCCGGCGGCAGGTGGACCGCGCCGGCCAGCCGGAACCCGTCCACCAGCCCGCGCAGCAGGGCGCGGCGCTCGGCCGCCGAGGCGACGCGCCGCTTGGCGAGTTCCCGTACCTCTCCCAGGCCGTCGAGGAACTGCTCCAGTTCGGCGCCCGCGGCGCCGTCCCGGAAGATCGCTTCCAGGTCGCGGCGCACCCGCCCGGCCAGGGCCGGGGAGGCGTTGCTGGTGCTGATGCTGAGGCGCAGGTGGCCGCAGGTCACCAGGGCGGCCATCGCCACCGTAGAGTACTGCGGCAGGTCGAAGGTGTTGATCGGGATGCGCCGCCGCCGCGCCTGCGCGAACACGCGCCGGCACAGGGCGGCGTCGGAGCGCACCGTGTTCAACACCAGCGCGGCGCGGCGCAGGTCGCCGCGCCGGTAGCGGCGCCGGGAGTGCCGGATGCGGCCGGCGGCCGCCCACGCGTCCAGCTCCCGGTTCAGGTCCGGCGCCACCACCAGCACCTCGGCGCGCGCCTGCAGCAGGCGCGCGGTCTTGTCGCCGGCCTCGGCGCCGCCGCCGATCACCAGACAGCGGCGCCCGGCCACGTCCAGGCCGATCTGAAAGTGGGGGTTGAACTCCGCGTGGTCACGGGTACTAATGGCAGCCAACGCCGCCATGATAGTGCGGCTTCCACGATGGGGACAGACGATGCCGGATACCGTTTCCTACCACTCGATCAAGCCCGCCGCGGCGTGCCGCTACGATCTGCTCGCACTCGGCGAGGTGATGCTGCGCATCGACCCACGCGACGTGCCCACCGCGCGCATGCGGGACAACATCCGCGTCTCCCAGGGCGGCGGTGAGACCAACGTCGCGTGCGGCGCCGCCTACACCTTCGGCCTGCGCGCCGGCGTGCTCACCGCCCTGGTGGACGACGCCATCGGCGAAAACATCCGCAATCAATTGCGCGAGGCCGGGGTGGACGTCAGCAACATTCTGTGGTGGAACACCGCCGGCGACGGCGGCGCGCACTCCACCGATCAGAAGGGCACCCTGCACAATGGCATCAGCGTGACCACCGCCGGCCGCGGCGTGCTGCCGTCGGAGACGCTCTACTACCGCGCCCATACGCCGGCCGCCCGTCTGCGCCCCGGCGACTTCGACTTCGAGCGCCTGTTCGCCCACCAGGGAACCCGCATCTTCAGCACCGGCGGCATTCTGACGCTGATCGGCAGCGAGACCGCAGAGCTGGCGATCGCGGCCGCGCGCACCGCCCAGGCCAATGGCAGCTTCGTGGCCGCGGACCTCAACTACCGCTCCAAGGTGGAGCCCAACAAGGAGCGCGCGCGCGCCATCAACCGCCGCCTCGCGCCCTATCTCAGCATGCTGGTGGGCAACGACTCCGACCTCTCCGACGCCTTCGGCTACCAGACCGCGGCGCCGGCCTCCGACTCGTTCGACGACTGGCTGGCGGTCTACCGGGACACCATCGCGCAGGTGGCGCGCGACTTCCCCAACCTGAGTCTGATCGGCACGCAGTGGCGCGGCGCCCACGACGCCGACGAGATCAGTTGGGGCGCGGTGCTCTACGACTGCGCCGCCGGCGCCTGGTACCGCGCGCCGTTGCGCGAGCAGGTGCACATCACCGACCGCACCGGCGGCGGCGACTCGTTCGCCTGCGGCGTGCTGGCGGCGCTGCTGAAGGGCGAGTCGCTGCAGACCGCGGCGGAGTGGGGCGCCGCGCACGGCATCCTGGTGCAGGAGACGCCGGGCGACATCACCATGGTGAACCAGCGCGCGGTGGAGGCGGAGGTGCGGCGGGCCGCGGCCGGCGGCGGCGTCAAGGCCGCGCGCTGAAAGCCATAGCGCCCCCATGAGATACCGCGCGCTGGGCCGAACCGGTCTGCAGGTGAGCGAACTCGGCATGGGCGGCGCCTGGATCACGGCGCGCGCCGCGGCGCGGTCCGCGGGCATCGCCGCGGTGCGCCGCGCCCTGGAGCTCGGCGTCAACTACGTCGATACCGCGCCCGCCTACGCTGACAGCGAGGAGGTGGTCGGGCTGGCGCTGGAGGGCGTGGCGCAGCCGGTCGTCCTGTCCACCAAGCTGGGCGGGCGGCCGCAGCCGTTCGACGCCCGGGACAAGGACGCCCTGCGGCGTTCGGTCGACACCAGCCTGCGGCTGCTGCAGCGCGATCAGATCGACATCCTGATGATCCACGAGCCGGACCGCCCCGGCCAGCACGACTGGTTCACCGACTGGGAACGGTTTCACGGCCCCGTCATCGACCTGCTGGAGGAACTGAAGCAGGCCGGCGTGGTTCGCTTCACCGGGATCGGCGGCACCACCGCGTACACCATGGCGCACCTCATCGCCACCGGCCGGTTCGACGTGGTGCTGACCGCCTTCAATTACAGCCTGCTGTGGCAGGAAGCGCTGCTCGCGGTACTGCCCGAGGCCAAGCGGCAAGGGACCGGCATCGTGGTCGGCTCGCCGCTGCAGCAGGGGGCGTTGGCGCGGGTGTACCGGGAGGAGGTGGAGCGGGGCGCGCGCTGGCTCTCGGCGCCGCGCCGGGAGCAGTACCGGGCGCTCTACGCCCTGGTGGACGAGTTGCGGATCGGCCTCCCGGAGCTGGCGCTGCGGTTCGTGCTCTCCAACCCGGACATCTCCTGCACCCTGACCGGCGCCCGGTCCGTAGCCGAAGTGGAGGCGAACGTCGCCGCCGCCGAGCGCGGGCCGCTGTCCCCGGAGATCCTGGGCCGGATCGCGCAGATCGCCGCCCTGGTGCCGTTCCGGCCCTTCGAGGAGCCGTTCGTCATGCCGTTCGGCCGGCCCTACCGGGGGCCGGGAGCGGCGAACCGCCAGCGCCGCGCTGGCGGCGCCGCTCGCGCGGCGGCGCAACGCCGCGGCCAGGTATGATACGCTGCCGGTGGCCGGACCGGGTTGGCCGGACCGGGCCGACCGGCGGGCTGCGCGGGCCGGCATCCGCCGCGCCGGCGGCGCGCGGCCCGACCACGTAGCAGAACCGTAGAAATGGTGCTATCTTATCGGCGCATACCACCTTTGCAGGCAGGCCGCCGGGCGGGGCCTTGGTTCCGGGACCGGCGTCTGCGATATTTCGTCAGGTGGACAGGAGACAGTTGGAGTGGAAATAAGCAACGAACGTGATGGCGGCGCCTTGATCGTGCAAGCGTCCGGGCGGGTGGATGGCAGCAACTCGCAGGAGTTTCAGGATGGTCTCGAAGAGGTCATCAATGAAGGCGAGCGCGCCGTGGTCCTGGATCTGCAGGAGCTCTCGTACATCAGCAGCTCCGGTCTGCGGGTCATGCTGCTGATAGCGCGCAAGCTGCAGCGACAGCAGGCCAAGTTTGCGCTGTGCTCGCTCTCGGAATCGATTCGCGAGGTATTCGAGATCAGCGGCTTCGACCGGATCATCCCGGTACACGCCTCGCGGCCGGAAGCGGTCGCCGCGGTCGCCGGCTGACCTTGCGGGCTGCTCGCGCCGGGCGGAGTGCGTGGCATGAAGCGCCGGCGGCGAGTCAGGCTGGTTGTCTTGCGGAACGAGTTCGATCCGGCCGGCGCCGGTACGGCGCTCCGCCGCGGTGAGGTTGGGCCTTGAGCGCGAAGCTGCACCTGAAGCTCGAGGCCCGGCCCGAAGCGCTGGAGCGCATCACCTCCGCGATCGAGGAGCTGGGGGAGCGGGAAGAGTGGCCGCCCAAGCTGATGTTTCGCGTGAATCTCGTACTGGAGGAGCTGGGCCTCAACGTCATGACGCACGGCCAGCGCGCCGGGGCGCGCGAGCTGGAAGTGATCCTGACCTCGGAGCCGGACACCGTGACCATGGAGATCGTGGACGACGGCCCGCCGTTCGACCCGCTCCGGGACGCGCCGCCCCCCGACACGGAGGCGGAGCTGAATAAGCGCCCGGTGGGCGGGCTCGGCGTTCACTTGGTGCGCGAGATGATGGACGAGGTGCGCTACCGGTATGAGGATGGAAAGAACCGCCTGACCCTGGTCACCGCCACCTCCGCCTGATCCCTGCCGCGGGAAAGGAAGGTAAGTTGCCGCAAGCTCGGGAAACCACTACCGTATCAGTGGTCGCTCGTTCTCCCGAGGGAATCGCCCGGTCCGACTCCATGAGCAGGAGGTAACTGAGCCATGGCCACTTTGAGTAATGAAATCGCTGCCTACGAGCGCATGCGCAACGACCTGGAACTCGACCACCTCGGCCAGTGGGTCGTGGTGCACGACGAAAAGCTGATCGGCACGTACGAGTCATTCGAGAAGGCAGCCGAGGACGCGGTGCAGCGCTTCGGCAGGGGGCCGTATTTGATCAGACAGATCGGTGCGCCGCCGCTGGTACTACCTGCTGTGGTGCAGTATCGGCCAGTCCATGCCGGTTGATTGCGGCTTCCCTGACCGTCCGGGGCTGCCAGGACGGGATATGTTGGCCTTGTTCGGTCCGTCGCTGCCGGTGGAGATCGGTTTCGATCCGAACTTTCGGCCCGGTGTCCGGCCCAGTCTACCGGGACGACAGTTTCCCGCGCTGGTGGATACGGGTGCGGCCGCGTGTTGCATCGACTCGGCGCTCGCCGCTGCGTTGAAGTTGCCGCTCGTCGATCGGCAGCAGGTGGCTGGAGTCCATGGAAGCGGCGAGGTCGACATGCATCTTGCACAGATCTACGTCCCGGTCTTGGGTGTTACGGTGTATGGCCCATTCGCCGGCGTTCACCTGACTGCCGGAGGACAGCTTCATTTTGCGCTCATAGGCAGAACGTTCCTGCGGAACTTCACCTTGGTCTATGAGGGCAGGACTGGCGCGGTCACGCTTTCCTGACATCCGGTCGAGCCGGGGCAGTGCGGATGAGCGCCTCAATGAGCGTGCGCCCCGGTGCTTGGTCGAAGTGGGCGGCGCCCCGTTTCGGTGACCTCTAGTGTTCGTTCGTTCCCGGAATCGGGCGCGGAACGCATCTCCGCGCCGCCGCTGGCTGCGGTTGCCGCGCGCCTCCACCGTGCTCGCGGTGGTGGTGGGATGCTACGGCCTCCTGCTCCTGTTCATGGGGTTCTTGCTGTTGGTGGTGCCGGGCATCGAACTTCGCACCGGCGGCGAAGCAGTTGCGTCCCGCCAGGATGCCGCGGCGGGAGACACGGCGGACAGCGGCGCCCAGGTAATCGGCATCCTGTTCAGCTTCTTCGGCGTCCTCCTGATGCTGCTCGGCCGGGGCCTGCTGCAGCGCCGGCGCCGAGCCTGGGGCGCCGCCCTGGCGCTGGCCGCGGCAACCCTGCCGTCCACGCTGTTTCGCGTAGTCCACGGAGAAAGCATCCTCACCAACGTGCCGACGTTGCTGGTGATCGTCGGGTTGCTGGCGTTCCACCGGCAGTTCTCGGTGCGCGCCGCGCGCCGTTTCAGCTACGGGCAGGTGGTGGCCGGGATCGCCATCGCGCTGGCGCTGGTCTACGGCGTCGTCGGCACCTATCTGATGCGGGAGCAGTTCCACGGCGTCGACAACTGGGCCGATGCGGCGTACTTCGCGCTGGTAGCCTACGTTACCCTGGGCTACGACTTCGACGTCGCCGAAATCTATCCGAACACCACCAACACGCGGTGGTTCGCGGTCTCGATGTATCTGATCGGCATGACGCTGTTCATCACCGCCCTGACGGTGGCGCTGGGCCCGATCGTCGAAGGCCGCGTCAAGGGGGTGATGTACTTGGTGAAGCGGTTCCAACAGTTGCGCAACCACGTCGTGGTGTGCGGTTACAGCGGCGTTGCCGCCAGCGTCATCGACGAGATGCGCGACCGCGGCGTGGTGGTGGTGATCGTCGACGACCGCGAAAAGGTGGTGCAGCAACTGCGCGACAAAGGGCACGAGGTTCTGGAGGGCGACCCGACGTTGCGCGAGACGCTGATCGACGCCAGCGCCGGCAACGCGCGCGCGCTGATCGCGACCTTCGACAGCGATTCCATGAACACGCTGGTGGCGGTAAATGCCAAGGATCTGCGCGACTCCCTGCCGCGCGCCCGGTTTGCGATTCTGGTGCGCATCGAGGATGAGGAGAACGTCGAAAAAGTGCACCGCCTGGGAGTGGATGAAGTGATCTCCCCGTCGACCCTCGGCGGCCGGCTGCTCGCCGAGCACGCGGTGGCGCTGACCGAGTCTCGAAGAAGCCAGACGCCGGCGAACGCGTAAACCCGGAGTCTATCCCGGGCGCACCAGTCGCCAGAGGGCGCGGCGCGCGCTGTCGATGGCCAGGAACGGACCCGGCGGCAGCCGCCGGTCGCGCCAGCGCACCTCGAAGTGCAGATGCGGTCCGGTGGCGCGGCCGCTCTGGCCGGCGGCGCCGATGCGCGCCCACTTCACCACCGGCCGGCCGGCGCGCGTGTTCGCGGCGTCCAGATGGGCGTACAGGGTCGAAAATCCCAGCCAGTGGCGAATGATGACGTAGGTGCCCAGGGTGGGGCTGTGCCCCACCGCATCGACGATGCCGCTCTTGGCCGCGCGCACAGGACTGCCGCGCGGCGCGCCGAAGTCGATGCCCTTGTGAACTTCCAGCGCCAGCGGATTCCCGCTCTCCGGCCGCGTGCGCAGGAAGTAGCGTGAGGTGACCGGTCCCGATACGGGCCGCACGTACGGCGGGATCACCAGATTGAACGCCAGTGCCAGCAGCGCGATGCGCAGCAGCCATCGCCGCCGTCGCGGCGCAGGCGGCGCGCGCGCAGCCCGCTTCACCCGAGGCTGAGCAGGAAGCGCTCGAATCGATCCAGACTCCGCCCAAGACCGGGATGGAGCTGGCGCACCTTCTTGACCAGGAAGTCGAGCCGGTCCCAGTCGTATGCAAGCTCGAAGTAGTTGCGCCTGAAGTGGCGGAACCTGAGCAACTCGTGCAACGCCGGGACATCCGGCGATGCCACGGCGCGGGGCCGCACCCCCTCGATCTCGAGCGTCATCTTTCGCAGCAGATCGGAATGCCAACGCTCCGGCGCCAGGCGGTTCTCGAAATACTGCGAGATGCGCAGGAAGATGGTCTCAGCGCAGGTGTAGTAGTTTTCCAGCAGCCCCGCAATGATGAGCGCCGACCGTTCGGTCTTGCCAAGCTGCGCGATTTCCTGGTCGAGAGCCTCGTCGATCGAGCTCCGAATCGTCTCCAATCGTTCCCGATTCTGTCGAATCAGCGCCGTCAGTTCACTCGTCGACGCGTTCATGGACTACCTTCCCGCGCCGTCTGACGTACTCCGCTACTTCGGCCGGCAACTTCTCCATCTCTACGACGTCGACGGGGGCAGTCGCGCCGTCGAGAGCGATACCGACCGTGCGGAAGTATTCTTCCGGGCCGCGCAATCCCTCAACGGCGATATCGATGTCGGAAATCTCGCTGAACCGACCGCGGTCGAGCAGCGAACCCCACTGGTAGATGCGGCGCGGGTTGACCTCACGCGCGATCCGCGCGATGACGGCGTCGGCCTCGCGGGTGGTCCGCTCGAACAACGCGTCGATCCGTGCGCGCCGCCGGTCGGCCTTGGCCTGCAGGAAGGCTCGTACCTTGTCCAGGTCGATGGGGTGGTCGGCATGCATGACAACGGCCATTGCAGTATAGCCGTAGCGCCGGCGGCGGTCAGCCGGCCAGCAGTTCGGTGAGGCGGCGCTGCCACTCGGCTTCGTCCACCACCTCGAAGCGCATGGTCTTGCCGCGCATCGCCGGCACGAATTCGGCCCAGTCGCGCCGGGTGGCGTGGCGCGAGCACAGGTCGAACACCGAGCGCTTGTATTCGGTGTCCGCCGCCTCCTGCAGATGGAGGCCCTTGGTCTCGATCACGAACACCTGATGAAATGCATCGGTCGCGTCCGCTTCGTCCGGCTTCAACGTGAAGATGAAGTCGGCGTAGATGCGGCCGCGCTTCCAGCCCTGCACGTAGTAGTCCTGGCGCGCCCGGTTGCGGTACCAGAAGAACAGGCGTTCCTGTCGATCCAGGAAGGTCGCCACGCGGTGCTCCAGCTCGTTCATGGGGTCGTCGCCGGCGCGGTCGAACAGATCGAGTTGGAACGGGCCGCCGTCCCGGCGGTTGGCCGGCGGCGCCGCGGCCCGGAGCTGCCGGGGCAGGCGGTTGAAGCCAAGGTCGTTGGCCGCCACGATGAAGCGCATCGCGCCGGACTCCAGCAGCCCGGTGAACACGCCGCGCGCCAGCCGGTCGCGTTCGGCCTCCAGGCGCTTGCGCAGCTCTTCCAGGATGAAGCCGTAGTTGCGCACCACCAGCGGGCGCGGATGGCGCTCCAGGAGGGCGCCGAAGACGCGCCGCGCCAGCGCGCTGCCGCGCCACGGATTGGGCATCACGTCCAGCAGGTGGCCGGCGGCGAACGCATGGTCCAGGCGGGCGTCGACCGCGGCGGCGGAGCCCGCGGCGGAGCCGGCGGAGGAGCGGGCGGCGGCTGCCGCGGCCGACGACTCCACGCGGCCGTCCACGCCGATCCGCAGCTCGATGCCGCCTTCCGGGCGCTCGCCGAGCGGCAGGTCGAACAGCGGGCTCACGTCGACCTCATCCCACGCCGCCCGCGCCAGCAGGTCCGCCTCGTAGTGCGCGGGCCGCCACTCGCCCCGGTCGCGGATCATGAACGCCGGCAGCACCAGGTCGCGCGCGGCCCGCCGGAAGCGCGCGCGCTGGCGCCGCGCCGCGGGCCGGTCCGGCTGCACCGGGCCGTCTTCGACGGCGACCACGTTCGCTTGCAGGTCGCCCAGCCCCTCGCGCCCGAAGCCGCGGCGCACCTCCTGCAGCAGCTCGGCGCCGCGGCGCCGAAAGCAGAACACGTAGCTCTCGTCCAGCCAGCGGTCACCGGTCTTGCGCGCGTAGGGCTGGCGCAGGATGCGGCCGACGAGCTGCGTCAACGCGGTCTTCGAGCCGGGGCGGGTCAGGATCGCCAGCACGTAGGCGAACGCGCAGTCCCATCCCTCCTGCAGCGCCTGTTTGGTGATGATGAAGCGGATCGGGCAGTCGCGCGCCAGCAGACCGCCGGCGTCGTCCACCTCCTTCAGGTCGTCGCGGGCGCTGGTCTTGACGGCGACGTGCTCGGGGTTGACGGCGGGATGCTGCAGCAGGTACTCGCGGGCGTCCTCGGCGTGCACCACGCCGGGCTGCCGCTGGTCGCGGCCGGTGCGCTCCACCTGGATCAGGCAGATCGGGCGGATGCGCAGGCCGGTGGCCGCGGCGTGGCGCCGCGCGCGTTCCTCCAGCTTCGCGCGGTGCTCCACCGCGGCCAGCAGGGTGTCCTTCCAGCTCGCGCCGGAGCGGTTGCCGACGTGCAGGTCGAGCTTGATCATCTCCTCCGCGTGCAGGTCGCGGCCCACGACCTCGATCAGCACGTTGGCCTGCGGCGCCGGGGTGGCGGACAGCTCCACGATCAGGCAGGGATTGAACCCCTCCAGCGTCGCCTTGGCGTTGCGGCTGTACGCCTTGTGCCCCTCGTCCAGCACGATCAGCGGGCGCAGCAGGCGCAGCGTGTTGCCCAGCGAGGTCTTGATCTGGCGGCCCCGGAAGCCGCCGGCGACATCGTCGAAGGTGTCGAGGTTGGGGATGCGTTCCAGCAGCGCGCGGTGGCCGGCCGCGTCGTGGTCGGCGGGGAAGAAGCGGTCGAACCCGCCGCTGTCGCGGAACATCCGCAGTTGTTCCCTGGTCTCGCGGTTGGCCGAAGGCAGCATCAGCAGCAGGATGCAGAGGTTGTCGGCCACGTCGGCCGGGCTGAAGCCGTGGCGCTTCTCCAGCAGCAGGGTGCGGCCGGCGGAGGCCAGGTCGAGTTGGTGCCGGTAGGGGTGGCTGCGGTCCTTGAGCGCCGCCAGGGTCTGGCGGTAGATCTGGACGGTCGGGACCACCCACAGCACCAGACCGGTCGGCCGGAACAGGAACGAGCCGTTCACCAGACCGATCACGCGGGTGGCCAGCAGGGTCTTGCCGCCGCCGGTCGGGATCTTGAGGCAGAAGGCGGGCAACGGCTCGCCGCTGCCGGTGGTCCGCGCGGCGTAGGGCCGCGCCGGCCGGCTCCGCTCCCACGCCCGGCGCGCCCAGTCGAAGCCGAATTCGGGATCGGCCGCGCGGGCGCGGGCGTCGGTCCGGCGCGCCTCGGCGAGCGCTTCGAGCAGGTTCCGCACCGCCGCCAGCACCCGCCGCTGGTACTCCTTGAGGATCATCGCGCGGGGGGCGGGCCGTCGCGCTGCGCGCCGCGGGCGGCGGTCTGGTAGATCTGGAACGGCAACTGGCAGAAGGTGATGCGGTTTTCGTCCAGGAAGTCCTGGTCCAGGTAGCGGGCGGGCGCGAACACCAGCCGCCGCCGGTCACGGTGCGGAGGCAGCGAGCGGGCGAACTCCAGCGTCAGCGCCAACTCCTTGAGCCGCTCCGCGTCCGGTTCGTAGATCAGATACACGTCGCCGCGCGGGCTGCTGCCGATGAAGCCGGTGGCGCGGTCGACCGCGCCGGGATCGAACTGGTCGCCGGTGGCGGTGAAGAACACGTAGCCGGCCAGCGCCGCGTAGTCGGGCAGATTCGCCTCGTCCAGCAACGATTCCTGGCGCATCGGCCCGCCCAGCACGAAGTAGCTGAAGGTGCCGCCGAGCCCCTGCCGCAGCGCCGCGTCGCGGGCGGACGGCACGCCGGCGATGACGCGGCGCACGCGCTCGGCGGTGATGGAGTCGGCGTAGCCTTCGCATTCGATCAGCACGAAGCGCCGGTTGCCGCCGTCCTCCCGGTTCAGCGCCAGCACCGCGTGCGCCGTGGTCCCGGAACCGGCGAACGAATCGAGCACGATCGAATCCCGGTCCGTGGCGATGCGCAGGATGTGCTTGACGAGTGCGGTCGGCTTGACCGTGTTGAACACGTCTTCCGAGCGCTCGAAGTCCAGCACGCCGACCAGCTCCTTCTTGGCTTCCTGCGTATGGCCGACTTCGGCATGCGGCCATATCGTCTGCGGTATGACGCCCTGCCGTACTTCGGAAAGATACCGCTTCAACCGCGGCATGCCGGCGCCGTCCGGCCCCCACCAGATGCGGTTCTCCGCATTTAGCTCGGCGAACCGATCCGGCGAGACGCGAAAGTAATTGCCGACCGACGGCCGGAACGTCTTGCCGGAAGGACTGGTCACTTCATACGTGCCGAGGCGGTAGTAGTTCCGGGCGGTCAGATCGCTCGATGACCACGCGCCGCGCGGGTCGTCGTCCGGGTTCCGGTAGCGGCTCGCCGCCTGCGCGCTGCGCTGCAGCAGATGCGGCTTCCATTGGTCCGCGTCCTGCGCGTAGATGACGATGAAGTCGTGGTCTTCGGAGAAGTGTCTGGCCGTGTTCCGCGGCGAAAAGTTCTTCTGCCAGACGACGGTCGCCAGGAAGTTTTCGACGCCGAATACTTCGTCCATCAGGGCGCGCAGGTGATGGACCTCATGGTCGTCGATGGAGACGAAGATGGCGCCGTCGGGACGGAGCAGCTCGCGCAGGAGCTTCAGCCGCGGCAGCATCATGCAGCACCACTTGTCGTGCCGGGTCAGGTCGTCGCGGTCGACCGTCTTGCCGAGCCAGGCGCGCATCATCGGCGAGTTGACGTTGTCGTTGTAGGCCCAACCCTCGTTGCCGGTGTTGTAGGGCGGATCGACGTAGATGCACTTGACGCGGTTGTGATAGACCGGCAGCAGCGCCTTCAGCGCCGCCAGATTGTCGCCGTGCACGATCAGGTTGTCGTGCAGGCTCGCCGGCCTGCTCAGCCCCTTGTCCGCCGCCGGCCGCAGGTCATGGAACGGCACCGTCAGATGATGATTCTCGACGAACGTCCTACCCTTGAACTGCAACGACGGCATTGCTGGATCGGCCTGCGCAACGGCCACGCATCGGGTCCGAGGGTTCCTCGGGCGCGTCCGCTTCGGCCCGAAGTCTATTCCCAAACGAACCGACACGTCCAGGGGCCGCATTGCCTGGGCGCATTCCAAAATGTAGGTAAGCATCGGGCCGCTTGGCGGCCAAGCCCAAGTCCCAGTGATCACCGCAGCGGCGCCCGCTGGCGCGGTCCACGTAGCGGCAGCGGCCGCGGTCGCGCCGCCACACCTCGCGCTTGACCGCCGCCGGGATGGCGCGGCCGGTCACGCCCGTCTTCGCTGCCGAAGTCCGGGGCCGCGGCGCGGCAGCCGGCTGCGCGCACGCCGCAGCCGGCCGGTCGAGGCGCCGCGTCTTCGCCGCCGAAGTGGCGTCGGTCGCCGGCTTCGCTGCCGAAGTGTCCGGGCGGTCAGCGGCTTCGTCTCCCGGCTCCGCCGGCGCCTGAGCCTGAGCCGATACCTTCGCCGCCGAAGGAGCGGCGCTGTCCGCGCCGCGAGCCGAGGCCGCCTGCGTCTTCGGCGCCGAAGTTTGCTCGGCTCCTTTGGCCGGCGCGGCGCGCCGCCCGCGTGGCGGCCGGGCCGGGTCGTGGCGGTCGAGCCCTTCCCGCACCAGCCGCCCCATGAGCTGCCCCATCGTAATGTGCGGATCGACGTGGGACAGGAGGCCCTTGAGCCGCTCCAGGCCGCGCCGGCACTCATCGTCGATCACCGCCTTGAGTTCCCAGCGCCCGCCGCCCAGGGGCCGCACCCGATCCGCCGGCGCCGCCAGCTCCGGGTCCACCTCGGCCAGCAACTGCATCACCTGCCGGCTGCTCTTGCCGGACGCCTGCTCCACCAGCTCCCGCCGCGCCTCCGCGTCCAGTACCGGCGCCGGCTCCGGCGCCGGCTTCCGCTCCGCCGGCCGCGGCGGCCGCGGCGGCGGCGGCGAGCCCTCCTGCGACTGAGCGGCTGCCCCGAACCCGGCCCCGCTCGGCGCGCTGCGCGCCGCGCGTTCCTTCTTGCGCTCCTGCCGGTCGAACGCATGCTGCAACTGCGCGGCCGCATTCAGCGTCATCGTGCCATTCCGCAGGCGCTCGCGCACGCCGTCGACGTCAGCGCAGAGGCGCATCGCCTTGATGCGCCGCCACGCTGCGGCGTCGCTGTAACCCAGTTCGCGCACCGCGTAATCGAACAGGCTCGAGAACCCGCGGCGCAGATACAGGCGGCGCTTCTGGATCTCGCGCAGGTGGTCGATGACGACCACTTCGAGATGGTGTTCGATGCGGGAAAGTTCCTTGGTCCGCTCCAGCAAGCGGTCGTCTGAGAGGGCGGATACGGTAGTGGTTACGGCCTCGTCTGAAGCATGATTGTTCATGACATAAGTATAATCATGGAAACTACTTGAGTCAAGTTATCCGGCCCGGAATATGCCACCTGCGGGCGTGACTCGGCGGCGCATTTCCAAGCGGATAAGTTCCGTCAGATGCTACCGCCGAGAATGTCGCCGGCGTCGGGCGGCAGGGTTTCTTCTTACGGCCCCAGGCGGCCTCGTCGATCTCCTTACGCCTTTCCGGCGGCTTCGAGGGCGGGACCGGTACCAACAAATTGGAAGTGCGCCCGGCCCTCCATCTCCGTTGGCGCGGATGACCAGCTCATGCTATCGTCTGCCTGTTTGGAGGGATTGGCGCCATGACCAGCTCCACGCTCGCTCCCGCCGCTATCGAGTACCCCACCGAGGACGGTGTCCCTCTGGCCGAATCCGATTACCAAGCCATCCCCCTCATGTACGCGGTCACCGGACTGCGCGACTTCTTCCGCCGCCGCCCCGACGTCTACGTGTCGGGCAACCTGCTGGTCTACTACGAGGAGGGCAACGTCGATGCGTCGGTAGCACCCGACGTGTTCGTGGTGTTCGGGGTGCCGAGCCACCGCCGGCCGATCTACAAGGTGTGGGAGGAGGGCAAGAGCCCCGACTTCGTAATGGAGATCACCTCGAATCACACCCGGGATGAGGACGAGGGGCCGAAGCGGGAGTTGTATGAGTCGCTGGGGGTGCGGGAGTACTGGCAATACGATCCGACGGGAGACTACCTGGAGCCGCCGTTGCGCTGCTTGAGTCTGGTGCGCGGGGAGTACGAGGAGTTGACGGAGACGCGGCTGGGGGACGGGTCGCTGGTGATGTACAGCGCGGTGCTGGGGCTGGAAGTGCGGGTCGAGGAAGGGGGGCTGCGCTTTCGCGACCCTGAGACGGGAGAGAGCATATCGACGTTCACCGAGCTACGACAGGGGCGGCAGCAGGCGCGGCAGCAGGCGGAGCTGGCGCGGCAGCAGGCGGAACAGGCGCAGCGCCAGGCGGAAGACGCGCGCCGGGCCGCGGAAGCGCGCCTGGAACGGGAAGTGGCGGCCCGGCAGGCCGCGGCGGCGCAGGTGGCGGAGCTGCAGGCATTGCTGGCGCGGCGGCCCGAGCCGGGCGCCGACTCCGGTCCGGGAGGGTAGCGCCGCCTGCGGCCCACCCGGCGCCCGGCGGCTGCCCGGAGACGCGCCGCGCGGGTGGGAGGGGGTGGGAGGTCAGGAGAAGTGACGACGGCACGGGCCGCCCGGTACATTGGGGTTGTGTCAATACGTCATTGCTTCGCTCGTCGTCGTCCGGTCGCCGCGCTGGCCGCCGCGGCGTTCTCGCTGCTCCTGGGGCTTGCCGCTGCCCCCGCCGCGCCGGCCCTGCCCGAGGACCTGGCCCCCGGCGCTCCGTTGCCGTTCGACCCGGCGGTGCGGCGGGGAACGCTGAGCAACGGGCTGGTCTACTACGTGCGGCGCAACGTCGAGCCGCGCAACCGCGCCGAGCTGCGGCTGGCGGTACGCGCCGGATCGGTCCTGGAGCAGGAGCGGCAGCGCGGGTTCGCGCACTTCGTGGAGCACATGGCGTTCAACGGCACCGAGCGCTTCGCCAAGCACGAAATCATCGAATACCTGGAATCGCTCGGCAGCGGGTTCGGGCCCGACCTCAATGCCTACACCAGCTTCGACGAAACCGTGTACCAGCTCGAACTCCCCACCGCTGACCCGGAGGCGCTGGAGACCGGGTTCCGCATTCTCGCCGACTGGGCCTACGCCATCGCCTTCGATCCCGACGAGGTGGTGCAGGAGCGGGACGTGATCATGGAGGAGTGGCGCTCCGACCGCGGCGCTTCCGCCCGCATCTGGGACCGCCAGCTTCCGGTGCTGCTCGGCGATTCCCGCTACGCGGTGCGGCGCCCGATCGGCGAGCCGGAGGTGTTCACCGGCGCCACCGCGGAACGCCTGCGCGAGTTCGCCGACGCCTGGTACCGCCCGGAGTTGATGGCGGTGGCCGCGGTGGGGGACTTCGACGAGGAGCGGATCGAGGCCGCCATTCGTCGCCACTTCGCCCCGCCGCCGCAGGGCGAGGCGGAGTACGCGCGGGCGCGGCGCTCCGAGCCGCCCGTCGACCGCCCGCAATTCCCGATACCCGACCACCGTGAGGCGCGGGTAAGCGTGGTGACCGACCCGGAAGCGAGCGCCGCCTCGTTCACCCTGTACCGCAAGCTGCCCGCGGAAGCCGGCCAGGACGTGGCGGCCTACCGGCGGCTGGTGGTTGACGGTCTGTACGGCGAAATGATCAACCAGCGCCTGTTCGAGCGCCGCCAGGTGGCGGATCCTCCCTACCTCAGCGCCAGCTCCGGGCGCGGCAACCTGGTGGGGGCCAGCGCGGTGCTGGTCGCCCGGGCGCGGGTGGACGAGGCGGGCGTGGCGCGCGGGCTGGACGTGGTGTTGGAGGAGCTGCGGCGGGCGCAGGCGCACGGTTTCACCTCCACCGAGCTGGCGCGGGCCAAGGCCAACCAGTTGCGCAACATCGAGAGCGCCTATCAGGAGCGCGACCAGCGCCCGTCGGCGCGGCTGGCGGCCGAGTACCTGCGTCACTTCCTGGAGCAGGAGCCGGTGCCCGGCCTGGAGGTCGAGTACGAGCTGTACCAGCGGTTGCTGCCGGAGATCGATACCGCGGCGGTGGACGCGGTGGCCGACCTGTGGGCGGAGCCGGGCAACGTCGTGCTGCTGGTATCGGGACCGGCGGGTATCAGCGCCGCGGCCGCCGAAGCCGCCGGCGTCGACCCGCAGGACACCGAGGCTGCCAATGCCGCGCTGGCGGCGGCGTTGCGCGCGCAACTGGCCGCCGCGGTCACCCGCGCGGTCGAACCCTACGAGGACCTGACCGGAGACGCGCCGCTGCTGGCGCGCGCGCCGCAGCCGGGCGCCATCGTCGGGGAGCGCCGGCTGGAGGAGATCGACGCGCTGGAGTGGACCCTGTCCAACGGCGTCACGGTGATCGCCAGGCAGACCGACTTCCGCAACGACGAGGTGCTGATGGCCGCCACCAGCCCGGGCGGCGACTCGCTGGCAGCCAATGAGGACTACCTCGCGGCGTTCACCGCGGCCATGATCGCCACCGGCAGCGGCGCCGGCGCGCACGACCAGGTCGCGCTGGACAAGCTGCTCACCGGCAAGAACGTGTCGTTGTCGCCCACCATCGGCGAACTGTTCGAGGGATTGAACGGCCAGGCCTCGCCGCGCGACCTGGAGACGCTGTTCCAGCTCGTCACGCTGTACGCCACCGCGCCGCGCTTCGATCCGACCTACTTCGCGTCATTCCGGTCGCGGCTGCAAAGCCAGGTCGAAAATCGCGACGCGGCGCCGCAGGCGGTGTTCCGGGACCGGCTGCGCAGCGTCCTGGCGCAGGATCACTTCCGCGCGCGGCCTCTGACCCTGGAGATGCTGGAGGAGTTGAGTCTGGAGCGCTCGCGCTCCTTCTACGAGGACCGCTTCGCCGACTTCGGCGACTTCACCTTCATCTTCACCGGCGCCTTCGACTGGGAGGAACTGCGGGAGCTGAGCGCGGCCTATCTCGCCGCGCTGCCGGCCGCGGGCCGGCAGGAACAGTGGCGCGACGTCGGCATCGACCCGCCGCCGGGGGTGGTGGACGAGACCGTGCGCCGCGGCCTGGAGCCGCTCAGCACTACCTACCTGATATTTGCCGGCGACATGGAGTGGAGCCGTCGCGAAGCGCTTACCCTCGTGCTGCTGGGCGACATCCTGCAGATCCGCCTGCGCGAGTCGATCCGGGAGGAGCTCGGCGGCACCTACAGCTACGGCGCCGGCGGCAGCGGGCAGGCGCTGCCCGACCAGGAATACGAGGTGTGGGTCGCCTTCGACAGCGACCCGGCGCGCGCCGACGAGCTGTTGGCCGCGGTGTTCGCCGAAGTGGAGTGGCTGCAGGCCGGCGCCGAGCAAAGCTACCTGGACAAGGCGAAGGAACTGCTGCGTTCCGGCCGGGAGGAGCGGCTGCGCACCAACCACTTCTGGCTCAACCAGATCCGCGCCGCGGTGGAAACCGGCGAGTCGTTCGCCGTGATCGGCCGCTTCGAGCAGCGCCTGGACGCCGTGACGCTGGACGACATTGCCGCCGCGGCGCGCCGTTACCTCCGCTCCGACCGCTACGTCCGCGTCATCCTGCTGCCGGAAGAAGAACCGCCGGAGTCGGCAACGCCGGCGCCCTGAATGCCCTGATAGGGGCGCCGCGGGGCCGGCGGCCGGTTCCCGCGCCGGGCCCGCGGGCTGACTGACTAACCTAAGCGCCGGCCGGCGCGGCCGGCAGGAAGGAGCGGAACCGCTCGAGGCGGTGGAAGGTGACGTAGTTGGCGTCGTGGGCGCGATGGGCGCCGCCGAGGCCGTCGGCGTAGGCGGTGCGTGACAGGAACACGAGGTCGTCGCCGTCGATGATCCAGTCCACGTACTGAAACGCGTGCGCGATCGGATCCGGGTGGAACAGCACTTCGTGGACGACGGACCAGCGGCGCAGGTCGCGCGACGCCGACAGCGCGAGCCGATTGCGGTACCGGTCTGGCCGATCCTGCGGGTTGACCAGCGCCAGGTAGCAGCCGCTGACCGGGTCGCGGTTGATGGTGAACTTGGTGTTGGCGCCGGGGAACGTGATCCGGTCGGCGGCGGGAGAATGGGTGAGCGCGGCGCCGTCCGCGGCAACGCGCGCCACCACCGCCTGCTCGGGGGCGCGGCGGGCGAAGCGGCCGGCGTCCTGATCCTGGCGCAGCACGTTCCACAGTTCGCCGTCCGGCGCCACCACCACGTTGCCCTCGATCCACTGGCAGCGCGACCAGCGGTGCGCGAGGCGTTCGCCGAAGGTCCAGTTGGCGCGCTGCAGCAGGTCGGCGTCCGCCGGCGCCGAGATCACGAACGCCTCCCAGGTCTTGCGGTCGGGAGACGGAGCGTATTCCATCGCCTTCCAGATCCGGCCGCGATGCTCCACGACCGCTACGGCCGCGGTGTGGTAGCCGTCTTCATCGCTGAGCAGGCCGCCGGCGGCGTCGCGCGCCTCGCTCCAGGTGGCGCCGCCGTCGGTCGAGCGCCGAATCACCATCCGTCCGTTGAGCCGGCCGCCGTAGCGGTCGCAGTGATCGGTGCCAATCAGGTAGAGCGCGCCGCGGTGGAGAAACAGCTTGGACCAGATCTGCCCGCGCACCACGGCGATGCGATGCCACGAGCGCCCCTGATCGGTCGAGCGGTAGAGGAAGCTGTCGGTGTTGGCGGCGGCCGGCCCGAACAACGAGTGGCTCGCCACGTAGTGGCCGTTTGGCAGGCGGGCCAGTGACGGGCAGCCATTGTACTGGCGGAGGGCGGCCGGAGTGTGGTTCACCACCACGCCCGGCACGGTAAGCGGCATCACGGCTCCCAGTGTAGCATCGCGCGGCGCGCCCGCGCCACGCCGTCGGCGCGCCATCGCCGGTCCCAACGGCGGGCGGTGGCGGCCGGCGCCGCGGCCGGTTACATTGGCGCCGTGAACGTTGACCTGCGACAACTGGCGCAACGGTGGGCGGCGCGCGACCTGGACAGTGTACTGGCACGGCGGGTGCGGGCGCTGAACGCCGGGTCGGCCACCGACTGGGGCCTCTCCGCGCGCCAACCCGACCCCGCGCTGCCGCCAATCTCCCTGGCCGGCGGCATTCCCGACGACGCCACCCTGCCGCGCGCCGGGCTGCTGGCGGCAATGGCGCGCGCGCTGGGCCTGAGCCAAGCCTCCTGCTGCGGCCCCGAGACCGCGCCCGGCGCGGCCGCGGCGGCCGACTGCTGCGCTCCGGGCGCGGCCCCCGGGCCGGACCGCGGTGCGCAGCAGGGAGCTGCCGCGCTCTCCTACGGCGGCGCGCAAGGCTATGAACCGCTCCGCGAACAGGCGGCGCGGTACTTCGCCCGCGACCAGAGCCCGGCGATCGACGCCGAGCACTTCGTGCTTACCAACGGCGCGGCCGGCGCGATCGACCTGGCCTGCTCGGCGCTGCTCGACCCGGGCGACGTGGTCGTCACCGAGGTGCCGGCCTTCTCCGGCTCGCTGCGGACCATTCGCGGCCACGGCGCGCGGTTGGTCGGGGTGACCATGGACGCCGGCGGCATGCGCGTCGACCAGCTCGACGCCACCCTGCAGCGGCTTGCCGCCGCCGGCACGCCGGCCAAGCTGATCTACGTATCGCCTACCTTCCACAACCCCACCGGGATCACCATGCCGCTCGCGCGCCGCCATGAGCTGCTGCAGGTGGCGGCGCGGCGCGGGGTCCTGATCCTGGAGGACACCGCCTACAACGAGCTCTACTTCGGCACCCAGTTGGTTCCCACCCTGGCGGCGCTGGCGCAGGGCCACTTCGTGTTGACTGCCGGCACTTTCTCCAAGGTGATCGCGCCCGGCCTGCGGGTCGGCTGGCTGCAGGCGCGGCCGGAATTGCTGCGCCGCTTGCTGCCGGCGCGCTTCGACATGGGCAACAGCCCGCTGCAGCACCGCATGCTGCACGAGTTCATGGTCTCCGGTGAGCTGGCCGGGCACCTGGCGGGCATGCGCGTGCTCTACCGGAGCAAGATGCAGGCGCTGGCCGGCGCGCTGCGCGACGCGTGCGGCGACGCGCTGCAGTTCACCGAACCGGAAGGCGGATTCTTTCTCTGGCTGCGGTTGGCGGCCCCGCTGCGGGCGCAGGAGGTGCAGGAACGGGCGCTGGCGCGCGGCGTGGTATTTCCCGTCGGGCGCGGATTCTTCCCCGCGGAGGGACCGCGCCCGCCCGGCGAGTACCTGCGGCTGGCGTACTCGCGGGCCGGGGCGGCCGACTTGCGCGCCGCCGCCGAACGGCTCGCGGACTGCTTGCAGGGCGGCTGAACTGCGGCGGGTTGCCGGCGCCTGCGGCTGGTGAGTCGCCTGCCGCGGCGCTCGCGCGCGGACTCCGGGCGCGTCAATCCAACGGCGGGCGGCGCTCGGCCCACGGACAGGCCGCCTCGAACGCCGCCGCGGCCGCCAGCACCGCGAGGTCAGCGCGGCGGCGGCCGACGATCTGCAGGCCCACCGGGAGGCCGGCGGCGGTGAACCCGCATGGCACGGTGGCCGCCGGCTGGCCGGTCACGTTGAACGGGTAGGTAAACGGCGTCCAACTGAGGCCGGCGTCCAACGGCGCGGCGCCGATCCGCGGCGGGCGGTCGAGGCCGGCAGGGAACGCCGGCAGCGGCATGGCCGGCGTGAGCAGCAGCTCGTAGCGCTCCATGAAGACGCGCATGCGGTGGTAGTAGTCGAGGCGCGCGCGCACCGCCGCGGCAAGCTGCAGGCCGCTCACGGCGCGCGCGCGGTCGATCATCTGCGCCAGACCCGGATCAAGTTGTTCGCGCACCGCGGAGAACCGGTCGCCGACCGCGGCGCCCATGCCGGCGCCCCAGATGACGTTGATCGACTCCCACGGGTCAGCGCCCGGCGGCGGCGCGGCTTCCTCCACCTCGTAGCCCAGCTCCGCGAAGCGCCGCGCCGCGGCGGCGGTCAGCTCCGCCACCTCCGGATCGACCACCGCGGATCCCAGGTCCGGCGACCACGCCACCCGGGTCCCGGCGCCGCCGCCCTCCGGCAGCGTCCGCAGCTCGGCCAGATAGTCGCGCCGCGGCGACCAGGAGTGGGGGTCGCGCTCGTCGCGGCCGGCCATCACGCCGAGCATCAGCGCGGCGTCGCGCACGGTGCGGGTCATCGGCCCGGCGTGCGACAACAGCTCCACCCCGCTGGCCGGGTACTGCGGCACCAGCCCGAACGACGGCTTGAGTCCGAACACGCCGCAGAAGCAGCAGGGGATGCGGATCGAACCGGCGCCGTCGCTGCCCTGGGCCAGCGGGCCGAGGCCGGCCGCCACCGCGGCCGCGCCGCCGCCGGAGGAGCCGCCCGGGGTGAGGCCGCGGCGCCACGGGTTGTGGCTGGTCCCGGCCACGCGGTTGCTGGTTTCGCCCTTCCAGCCGAACTCCGGGGTGTTGCTCTTGCCGAGCAGTACCGCGCCCGCGGCCAGCAGCCGCTCCACCAGCGGGGCGTCGTAGTCGGGCACCCAGTCGCGCGTCAACAGCGACCCCATGGTGGTGCGGATCCCCTTGGTGGGCACCAGGTCCTTGATGGACAGCGGGATGCCGGCCAACGGCCCGGCACTGCCGTCGCGGTAGGCGGCCTCCGCGGCGCGCGCCTGCTCCTCGGCCTGCGCGCGGGTGACCGTGACGAATGCGTTCAGGCGCGGCTGCAGCCGCTCGGCGCGCTCCAGCGCCGCGGCCGTCACCTCGCGCGGCGACAGTTCGCGGCGCCGGTAGCGGGCGCGCAACTCCACCGCGGACAGGTAGCAGAGATCGGCGGCGCTCACGAGCCGTCGACCGAGTCGTCGACCAGGGTGATGCAGTCCTCGCGATTGGGGACGATGCACAGAAACTCGAACGGCGCCTCGGTCACCTCGTAGGAGTGCGGCGCCTCGGCGGGGATGTACAACGCGCTGCCGGCCTGCACTTCGTGCACGGTCGTCCCGATGGTGACGCGGGCCGCGCCGGCGAGCACGAACTGCTCGTGCTCCACGGCGTTGGTGTGGCGCGGCATGCCGCCGCCCGCGCCCATCACGAAGCGGCGCAGCGCGAAGTTGGGCGCGCCGTCGCCGGGACCGATCAGGACCTGCGTCTCGGTGGCGGTGCCCGCGGCCACCGGCTGAAGGGGAACGGCGCCGGCGCGCTTGCTGACGCCGGCCTGCTCAGTGCTCTGCATGATGCCCGCCAGAGTAGCACACGCCGCGCCGCCCGGGCCGGGCGGTCAGGGTGCGGGGCGGGGGACGGAGAGGGCCTGGGGATTGAGCAGGTTGGGAGGGCGTTCGCCGTCCAGGCAGGCGATGATGTTGGCCACGCACACCTCCACCGCGCGGCGCATCGCCACGGTGGTGCTGCTGCCGACGTGCGGCGCGAGGATGACGTTCTCCAGGGTCAGCAGCGGGCTGTCCGGCGCCAGCGGTTCTTCTTCGAACACGTCGAGGGCGGCGCCGGCCAGATGGCCGCGGCGCAGCGCTTCGATCAACGCGGCTTCATCCACTACCGGTCCGCGGCTGGTATTGACCAGGTAGCTGCCGCGCCGCATGCGCGCCAGTTGCGGCGCGCCGATCAGACCGCGCGTCCGTTCCGTCAGGGGAACGTGCAGGCTCACCACGTCGCCGGCGCCGAGAATCTGTTCGACCGGGGCCAGCGTGACGCCGTCGCGCCGCGCCTGGGCGGGGCTCAGCGAGCGGCTGAAGGCCAGCACCTTCATGCCGTGGGCCAGGGCGCGTTGCGCCACGCCGCGGCCGATGTTGCCGTAGCCGATGATGCCCAGCGTCATGGCGTCCAACCCCGGCGCCAGGAACAGCTCGCGGCGGGTCCAGTTGCCGGCGCGCACCGCGCGGTCGGCCACCACGATGCGGCGTACCAGCGCGGTGATCAGGCCCATGGCGAAGTTGGCGGTGGCGACGTGCATCACCGGCGCATTGGTCACCAGCACGCCGCGCGCGCTGGCCGCGGCCAGATCGACCGAGTTGTAGCCCATCCCGTCGCGCGTCACCAGGCGCAGCTCCGGCAGAGCGGCGAACACCGCCGCGTCGTAGGTCTCGCTGCTGGCGATCACCGCGTTGGCGCCGGCGGCCGCGGCGAGCAATTCGGCGTCCGTCACGCAACGGCCCACGATTGGCCCGAACGTGACGCGGGCGCGCCCGCGCAGCGGCTCCAACGCCGGCGTGATCAGCTCACGGTCATATTCGGTGGTGACGCAAACGGTAAACGGCACGGGGCGCTTCTCGCCGGGTCTGCTACTGCGCGCTCGTTGGCACGACCCGAATGCGAATCTTGAAGCCGTTGAAGACCCTGAGGGCGCCTGCCATTTCGGCGCCGGTCAGGTCGGCTGTTGCAATGAGCCTCACGTATCCCTCCCGTACCTCATAGGTCAACGTCAAGGAAGCGGAACGTTTTGGCTCGCTGTCGGGAATAGAGCCGTGGCCCGTGTAAGGGAATGGTCCCCAGGTGTCTGATGTTCGGTCCTGCAGTTGGGCCGTTATCACGGCGTCCTTCACGTCGGCTGCCGTAATGGCGACCTTGTGGTCGGCAATTGCAAATGTCGTCTCTGGGCGTTCGAAGACGTCGAAGTCCTCGGCGTCCAGCGTAATCAGGTAGGTCTTGCTCGCCGGCGCCCCCCCTCTCAGTTGGCAAGCGCCCAACAGGAGCATTGAAGCGACGAACAGGCCCACGATGGTGGTTCCAACTATGCGATGATGAATCACGCAGTTCCTCCCGTGCCCGGTAGTGTAGCACCGTATCGGCCGTGCTACCATGGCCCGCACCGATGAACGGGTTCGACCAATGGCCGCGGCCGGCGCCGCGCCGGACGGGGAGCTGGCGATGCCTCCCGTAGCCCGCGTCAAGGGGACGCAGGATTTCTATCCCGAGGCCTGGGCGCAGCAGGTGGCGTTGCGCGAGATCATGTTGGCCGCCGGGCGCGCCTACGGCTACCGGGAGTATGAAGGTCCGGTCCTCGAATACCTGGATCTCTACCTGGGCAAGAGCAGCGACGAGATCATCGCCCGCCAGACGTTCCGCATCCGGGACCGCGACGGCAAGGCGCTGTTGCTGCGGCCCGAGCTCACGCCCACCCTGGCGCGGATGATCGCCGCGCGCGAACGCGAGGTGACGCTGCCGGCGCGCTGGCAGTCGTTCGGCCAGTTCTTCCGCTACGAGCGCCCCCAGCGCGGGCGCGGGCGCTCCTTCTACCAATGGAACGTCGATCTGCTCGGCAGCGAGAGTCCGGTGGCCGACGCCGAGGTGATTCTGGTGGCCTGCGAGCTGTTGCGCGCGCTCGGCCTGACACCCGCTGACGTGCGGGTCCGCGTCAACGACCGCGCCGACCTGGAGCAGGCCCTCACCGGGGCCCTGGGGGTTGCCGCGGAGCAGGTGCGCGGCGTGCTGCAGGTGATCGACCGGCTGGACAAGGTGGGCGCCGAGCGCGCCCGCGGCCAGCTTGCCGAGCTGGGGCTCGGGGCAGGGCAGGCGCAGGAGGTGGTGGCGTACGTCGGCGCGCCAAGCCAGGCGCCGCCGGCGCGCCTGGCGGCGGTAATGGAGCAGGTGGCAATTGCCGGCCAGGAGGCCTGGGTCGAGGTGGACCGCTCCATCGCGCGCGGCTTCGACTACTACACCGGCACCGTGTTCGAGGCGTGGGCGACCGGCGCGCTGCGGCGGGCGATCTTCGGCGGCGGGCGCTACGACGACCTTACCCGTCAGGTGGGCGGCAAGCAGCGCGTTCCCGGGGTGGGCATGGCGGTGGGCGACCTGGCGCTGCTGGAGCTGCTGCGGGCGCTGGAGCGGCTGCCGGCGCCGGCGGGCGGCGGCCCGGCGGCGGTGGTGACGGTGTTCGGGCCGGAGCAGCAACCGGCCTCGGCGCGCTTGGCGGACGGCCTGCGCCGGCGCGGCGTGGCGGTGGAACTGTGGCTGGACGCCGGCCAGCGGCTGGAACGCCAGTTGAAGCATGCCGACCGCGTGGGCGCCCGCTTCGCATTGATCGTGGGGCCCGACGAGGCGGCCGCGGGGACGGTGGTAGTCAAGGATCTGCAGCAGCGCGCGCAGGAGCGCCGCCCGGCCGGCGACCTGGACGCGCTGGCGGCGCAGCTTCGCGCCGCGCCCGGCTGACCGCGGCAGCGCAGTGAGTGGCGGCCGGCCTTCAACACCGAGGCGGGGCTCGCCGCCATGCAGTTCTACGTCGACCTGCTCAATACCGACATGGTAGCCGATCCCGCCTCCACCACCTGGGACGTGGGCGACAAGCTCGGCCCGGTGCTGGAAGGCCGCACCGCGGTGGTGTGGGACTGGACCCACGTAGCCATGCTGTCGTTGCGCGAGGATCAGTCCAAGGTGGTCGGCAAGTTGGGCTGGACCACCATGCCGGTGGCGGAAGAGGGAATGACGCCCTACACCATGGACGACTACTGGGTGTGGTCGATCGGTTCGGCGAGCCGCCACAAGCAGGCCGTGTACGACTTCATTCGCTGGCAGGTGAGCCGGGAGAATGACGCGCTGACCTACACCAAGGGCAGCGGCGTCGGCGTGCGCTACGACAACTACCGCGATTCCGAGATGATCGAGCAGTTCCCGTTCGTGACCGGCATCGAAGAGGCGTTGTCGGTGAACTACTTCACCCCGCCGAAGATTCCGGAATATGCCCAGGTGAACGACGTGATCGGCTTGGCCATGTCGGAGGTGATCGCGGGTCGGAAGGACGCGCGGACGGCGTTGAACGAAGCCGAGGAGAAGGTCGATCAGATCATGCGCAAGGCCGGCTACTATTAGACTGAGGCGCCACGCGGCTTACGCGGCTGACGCGACGTGAACCGCAGCGCAGCGTCCCGTTCCCCGCCGGCCGCGCCGCCGGCGCCGGCCGCGCGCCGGCGGCCGCTGTTCTCCATCCATCCCGCGAAGCGCGTGCCGCTGCTGATGATGCTGCCGGCGTTGATCGTGCTGGTCGGGGTCGGCGTGTTCCCGCTCGGCAACTCGCTGCGGCTGGCGATGTCGCGCTGGACGCTGACCAAGGATCCGGCGCCGGTGTTCGCCGGGGCCGAGAACATCCGCGAGATGCTCGCCGACCCCCGCTTCGGCCGCTCGCTGCAGGCGACCACCGTGTTCACGGTGGGGGCGGTGAGCAGCGAATTGGTGGTGGGGCTGGCGCTGGCGCTGCTGCTGGCGCCGCGGCGCCGCTTCACCGGGGTGGCCCGCACCATCCTGCTGATCCCGATGATGATGACGCCGGTAGTGGTGAGCATGTACTGGCGCTACATGCTGAACGGGGAGTTCGGCGTGGTGAAGTACCTGCTGTCCCTGGCCGGCATCGACGCGCCAATCTGGACCGGCAAAGTGGCGTGGGCGATGCCCACCATCATCGCCATCGACGCCTGGCAGTGGACCCCGTTCGTATACCTCATCCTGCTCGCCGGGCTGCAGAGTCTGCCGCTGGACGTGATGGAGGCGGCGCGGATCGACGGCGCCTCCAACTGGCAGCGGTTCTGGCGCATCACCCTGCCGTTGCTGACGCCGTTCATCTACATCGCCGCGCTGTTGCGCTTCATGGACGCGTTCCGCTCCTTCGACATCGTCTTCGTGCTGACCGGCGGCGGCCCGGCCGACAGCACGCTGCTGGCGAGCATGTACGTCTACATGCAGGGGTTGCGCTTCTTCAACATGGGCTACGCCGCGGCGCTGTCGTACGTGATCGTGCTGATCGTGCTGGCCGCCGCGTACGTCTTCATCCGCCTGGAGCGGGAGCCCTAGACGATGCGCAAACGGCTCGCCGTCGGGCTGCAGAACGCGGCCATCTTCCTGGTGCTGATCGTGGTGACGTTTCCCTTCCTGTGGGTATTTCTCGCCTCCTTCAAGCCGAAGCAGGAGGTGTACGCCTATCCGCCGAAGTTCATCTTCCGGCCCACCTTCGAGAACTACACCCAGGCGCTGATCAGGGAGCGGTTCTACACCCACTTCATCGACTCCGCGGTGGTCACGGTGGCGAGTACTTCGGTGGCGCTGGTGGCCGGCTCGCTGGTTGCCTACGGCATCGCCCGCCACCGCCTCGGCGGCACGCCGTTTCGCTTCTTCCTGCTCGCCATGCGCACCCTGCCGGCCATTGCGATCGTGATTCCGATCTATACGATGTTTCGCGAGCTCCGGCTGCTCGACACCTACTGGGCGCTGATCCTGGTCTATCCGGTATACATGACGCCGCTGGTGGCGTGGATCATGGTCGGCTTCTTCCGCGAGATTCCGCGCGAGATGGAGGAAGCGGCGTTGATAGACGGCTGCTCGCAATGGGGATTGTTCTGGCGCGTGGTGGTGCCGGTTGCCGCCCCCGGTCTGGTGGCGGTGGCGATTCTCAACTTCATCGGCGGCTGGAACGAGTTCCTGTTCTCGCTGATCCTCACCAGCCGCAACATCCAGACCACGCCGGTGGCGGCGGCCGGATTCTCCACCAACAAGGGCATTCTGTGGGGCGAAATGGCCGCCGTGGGCGTCACCGCTTCGATACCGGTAATCGTCTTCGCCCTGATCGTGCAGAAGCGGCTGGTACGCGGGCTGACCCTCGGCGCCGTGCAGTAACTCCGGCGCCATACGCGGCGGGCCGCGCGCCGGCCGCGCCTTCGCGCAGTTCGGCCGCGCCGTCCGAGTTGATTTGACTCTGGCGGGCGCAAACGGTATATTCGCCCGCGCTATGCAATCATGTCATTACCGCAGGAAGCCCCTGCGGACCGTTCTGCAAGTGCTGCTGGTGTTCGCGGTGGCGCTGGGCGCCGGCGTGTCGCTCTACGCCAACGGAGAGGGAGAGGACTCGCGCCGGCTGGTCATCAATTCCAACCTGTCCGACCCGGCTCCCAAGGCCGACTTGGCGGAAGCGGTGGAGATGTTCCGGGCGGAGTACCCGGACATCGAGGTGGAGTTGAATACGTTCGATCACGAGGCGTACAAGACCGCCATTCGCAACTTCCTGGCTACCGAGCCGCCCGACGTGGCGCTCTGGTTTGCCGGCAACCGGATGAAGTTCTTCGTCGATCAAGGCATGTTCGAGGACGTGAGCGACGTGTGGGCGGACAACGGCCTGTACGATTCCATGGCCTCTTCGGTGGCCTCGATGACGGTGGACGGCAAGCAGTACGGCGTGCCCTATTCCTATTACCAGTGGGGCGTCTATTACCGTACCGACCTGTTCGAACAGGTCGGCGCCGAGGTGCCGGAAGACTGGGACCAGTTCCTGGACGTGGCGGCGAAGCTGAAGGCGGCCGGGATCACCCCGGTTACCATCGGGACCAAGTTTCTGTGGACGGCGGCCGGCTGGTTCGATTACCTCAACCTGCGGATCAACGGCCTCGACTACCACATCTCGCTGACCGACGGTGAGGCTTCCTACCTCGACCCGGAGCTGGACGCAGTGTTCGCCGCGTGGCGCGAGCTGCTGGATCGGGGATACTTCCTGCAGAATCACGCGACCTATTCCTGGCAGGAGGCGCAGGCGCCGTTGATCAACGGCAGCGCCGCGATGTACCTCATCGGCAACTTCATAGTCCCCGACCTGGAGAACGCGGGCGTGGTGGACAACGTCGGCTACTTCCAGTTCCCGATCATCAATCCTGACGCCGGCGTGTACGAAGACGCGCCCACCGACACGTTCCACATCCCGGCGGGCGCCGAAAACAAGGATACGGCGCGCCTGTTTCTGGCATTCATCGCCCGTCCCGACGTCCAGGTGGTGCTGACCTCCGGCTCGCTGCCGCCCAACAACCAGTCGCCGGCGCCCACCGACCGCTTCAAGCGCACCGGCTTCCAGGTGCTGAGCGACGCCGACGGTCTGGCGCAGTTCTACGACCGGGACACCCATCCCGAGATGGCCGCCACCGGCATGGAGGGGTTCCAGGAATTCATGGTGAACCCCGACCGCCTGCCGGAGATCCGCGCCCGGCTCGAAGAAAAGCGGCTGCAGGTGTTCGGCTGAGCCGACGCCGCCGCACCGGGACGGCTGTGGCACGGGAGACTGACACCGGAGCGTACCGCGCGTACCGCTGGCTGCGCTGGCAGTATCGGTACGCTCCGGTGTACTTTCTCGCCCCGGCCGTGATCCTGTTCTCCCTCTTCGTACTGTGGCCGATTGCCCAGAGCCTGTGGCTCAGCCTGTTCGAATGGGGCGGCTTCGGGCCCAGGCAGTGGGTGGGGTTCGACAACTACCGCAACCTGGTCGCTGATCCGCGCTTTGCGGTGTCGTTGCGCAACAACGTTACCTGGCTGGTGCTGATGCTGCTCGCCCCGCTCGGCGGGTTGGCGGTGGCGCTGTTTCTCAACCAGCAGATCCCCGGTATCCGAATCTACAAATCGTTGTTCTTCTTTCCCTTCGTCGTCAACCTGGTGGTCGTAGGTCTGATATTCTCCTGGTTCTACAATCCCGATCTCGGGTTGCTGGCCGAGCTCTTCCAGGTATTGGGGTTGACTCCGATTCCGATTCTCGCGGACGAGCGCCTGGCTACCTTGGGAATCATCTTCGCCGCTCTCTGGCCGCAGACTTCCTACTGCATGATTCTCTACCTTACCGGTCTCACCAGCATGGGGCCGAGTATCGTCGAGGCGGCGCGCATCGATGGCGCCGCCGGATTCTTCATGCTGCGCCGCGTCATCCTGCCGCAGTTGCGCCCGGCGACCTTCATCGCCGTAGTCGTCACCATCGTCGGCGCGCTGCGCAGCTTCGACCTGGTCGCGATCATGACCGACGGCGGACCGTGGGGCAGCTCCTACGTGCTCGCCTTCCACATGTACAAAGAGGCGCTGTTCAACTTCAAGGTAGGCTACGGCGCCTCCATCGCCGTGGTTCTGTTCCTGGTGATGGTGGGCTTCATCGCCTGGTTTCTCTACCGCGTCGTCAAGGCGGAGCGTTAGCGCTGTTCCCCACGCCAATCATCGAAACCTCCCCGGCAACGCGCGTCATCTATCGCGTGGCGGTGCCGGTCGCGCTGCTGTTGTGGCTGCTGCCGATGTTGGCGGTGCTGCTCACTTCGATTCGCTCGGGGGCCGACATCACCTCGGGCAACTACTGGGGCTGGCCCCGCGAGGTGCGGCTGCTGGAAAACTACGGCGAGGTGTTCAATCCGGCGCGCAGCCCCATGCTCCGCTACTTCCTGAACAGCGTGGTGATCACCTTGCCATCGATCGCGCTGGCGATCTTCATCAGCGCGATGGCCGGCTACTCGCTGGCGATTCATCGCTTCCGCGGCCGAATTGCGCTGTTCGCGATGTTCATCGCCGGCAACTTCGTGCCATTTCAGATCCTGATGATTCCGGTGCGCAGCCTGTTCGCACGCCTCGATCTGCTCGACACGGTGTGGGCGTTGATCATCTTTCACACCGCGTTCCAGACCGGATTCGCGACCTTCTTCCTGCGCAACTTCATTGCCGAGCTGCCGTTCTCACTGGTGGAGTCGGCGCGCATCGAGGGAGCCACCGAACTCGGCATCTTCATCCGCATCATCATGCCGCTGATCCGGCCCGCGCTCGCCTCGCTGTCAGTGCTGCTGTTCACCTTCATATGGAACGACTTCTTCTGGGCGCTGACGCTCGTACAGAGCGATCAGGCGCGCCCGATCACGTTCGGCCTGCAAGCGCTGCGCGGCCAGTGGTCGATCGCCTGGAATCTGATCGCCGCCGGTTCGGTGGTGGCGGCCCTGCCGTCGGTGCTGGTGTTCTTCCTCATGCAACGGCAGTTCGTCGCCGGCCTCACGTTCGGCGGCGTCAAGGAGTGACCTGGGCGGTCGGGACCTCGGCGCCGCGCACCTCTGCGCCGTGAACCAGTTCCCAGCCGCGGAACACCAGCGCCAGCCCCTTGAACACCGCCTCCGGGTGCCGGCGCGCCAGCCGGCGGTCCGTCAGGTAGCGGCGCGCCTGCGCCTCCGCGGCGGCGGCCTGCGCCGCTGCCTGCGCCTGCGTTGCGCTGCGGGGCAGGTACTTCAGCTCAACCACGTAGCCGTAGCGCATGCCCGGATAGCGCGCCGGGCGCGGTTCCAGCACGAGGTCGGCGTAGCCCTTGGCCAACTCCATCTCGGTATGCAAGACGAAGTAGGGGGAGATGCTCAGGTAGGCGGCCACGAAGCCCTGCAGCATCTTCTCGCCCTGCAGGTAGTCGCGCACGCCGGTCTGCTCCGCGATCGCCGCGCTCAGCCGCTCCAGCGCCGGCCGCCACTCCCCCTGCAGCGCCATGCGCCGCGCCAGCCGGTCGAACGTCACCAGATCGAGCGAGAACACGCCCACGTCCCGGTAGGCGTCGCGCAGGTAGCCGTACATCAGCCGCCGCACCGTCTGGTTGGGGATGCCGAGCCGCGGCGTTTCGACCGTCGCGCCGCGGATGCTCAACAGGCCGAAGTAGTGCAGCAGCGACAGGAAGTTCTCCCGCTCGGCGAGGCGTTCCAGCGGGAAGCTGTCTACGATCTCGCAGTCGGCGCGCCCTTCGGAGATCACCTCGCGCAGCAGGTCGAAGTTGCCGTTCAACTGACGGCCGACGGTGAGCAGGTGGCGCAGCTTGCCGTAGTCGATGCGCACGTTGGCGTCGATCAGGTTGTCGGGACCCGGCTTGTTGGGCAGCGACCAGGAGAGGTAGTAGAGCACCATGTCGGTGTTGTAGACGACGTTGGGGGCGGCGGGGGCGAAGCGGTAGCCGTCGTACCACTCGCGCATCGTGTCGAGGGCGGCGTCGGGGTCCTGGTCGAAGACTCCGAGGCCGCGGTAGGTATGCAGCATGTCCCGCACTTCGGGTTCGGTGAAGCCGAGCATCTCGTTGAATTCGGGACGCAGGCTGAGGTTGGCGCCGATGTTGAAGCCGCTGGTGACGTCGTCCATGGTGACCGGGGAGACGCCGGTGACGAACAGGCGTTCGATGCAGCCGGACTCGGCGGTGCCGGCCTTGAGCATGGCGAAGAAGTTGCGGTAGAAGCCGCCGCCGTGGGTGAAGGAGTGGTAGGCTTCGGCGCCCTGCTCGGCCAGGATGGTATTGGCGAAGTTGTCGTACTCATCGATCAGCACGTAGAGCGGGATGCCGCGGGCGTCCGCATACAGGAACAACGCGTCGAGTTTGCCGTCGATCGACGGCGCGGCGAGGATTCGCTCCGCGCTCTTCTCGTCGAACAGATCGGGATTGCGCAGCAGCGCGTCCTCAACGTGGCGGGCGCAGTAACCCTCGAAGTGTTCCTCCAACGTGGGCAGTGCCTGCTTGAACGCCGAGAAGTCGAAGTAGATTACGACGTAGCGGCTCCGGTTGGCGGTCGGCTGGCGGCCGATGTCGGTGCCGGCGAAGACAGCTTCATAGTCCTTGGCCCGGGCGCGGTTGTAGTAGGCGTTCAGCATGGTCAGCCACAGCGTCTTGCCAAAGCGCCGCGGGCGGATGAAGAACGCATAGCGCTCCTGCTCCAGGGCGCGGATGAAGCGGGTCTTGTCCACGTAGAGGCAGCGGTCGAGGCGGATGCTGCGGAAGTTGCCGCGCCCGTAGGGGATCGCCGGGAACGGCGTGGGATCAGGAGCGGTCATCGATGCGGACGCACGAGCCATGCGGTCACCAGCGCCGCGCCGGACCGTCGTCGGCCGGGACCTCTGCGCCGGCCGGGACCTCTGCGCCACGCACCTCTGAGTCGTGCACCAGCTCCCAGCCGCGGAACACCAGCGCCAGCCCCTTGAACGCCGCCTCCGGGTGCCGGCGCGCCAGCCGGCGGTCCGTCAGGTAGCGGCGCGCCTGCGCCTCCGCCGCGGCGGCCTGCGCCGCTACCTGCGCCTGCGCCGCGCTGCGGGGCAGGTACTTCAGCTCGATCACGTAGCCGTAGCGCATGCCCGGATAGGGCAGCGCGCGCGGTTCCAGCACCAGGTCGGCGTAGCCCTTGGCCAACTCCAGCTCGGTGTGCAGCACGAAGTAGGGGGAGATGCTCAGGTAGGCGGCCACGAAGCCCTGCAGCATCTTCTCGCCCTGCAGGTAGTCGCGCACGCCGGTCTGCTCGGCTACCGCCGCGCTCAGCCGCTCCAGTGCCGGGCGCCACTCGCCCTGCAGCGCCATGCGCCGCGTCAGCCGGTCGAACGTCACCAGATCGAGCGAGAACACGCCCACGTCGCGGTAGGCGTCGCGCAGGTAGCCGTACAGCAGCCGCCGCACCGTCTGGTTGGGGATGCCGAGCCGCGGCGTTTCGACCGTCGCGCCGCGGATGCTCAGCAGGCCGAAGTAGTGGAGCAGCGACAGGAAGTTCTCCCGCTCGGCGAGGCGCTCCAGCGGGAAGCTGTCTACGATCTCGCAGTCGGCGCGCCCTTCGGCGATCACCTCGCGCAGCAGGTCGAAGTTGCCGTTGAGCCGGCGGCCGACGGTGAGCAGGTGGCGCAGCTTGCCGTAGTCGATGCGCACGTTGGCGTCGATCAGGTTGTCGGGACCGGGCTTGTTGGGAAGTGAGTACGACAGGTAGTAGAGCACCATGTCGGTGTTGTAGACGACGTTGGGTGCGGTCTTGGCGAAGCGGTAGCCGTCGTACCACTCGCGCATCGTGTCGAGGGCGGCGTCGGGGTCCTGGTCGAAGACGCCGAGGTCGCGGTAGGTCGAGAGCATGTCCCGCACTTCCGCTTCGGTAAAGCCGAGCAGTTCGTTGAACTCGGGGCGGAGGCTGAGGTTGGCGCCGATGTTGAAGCCGCTGGTGACGTCGTCCATGACGATCGGGGAGACGCCGGTGACGAACAGCCGCGCAACGCTGCCGTTCTCGGTGCCGGCCTTGAGCGCGGCGAAGAAGTTGCGGTAGAAGCCGCCGCCGTGGGTGAGGGCGTGATAGGCGTCCGCCCCCTGATGCGCCAGGATGGTATTGGCGAAGTTGTCGTACTCGTCGATCAGCACGTAGAGCGGGATGCCGCGGTCGCTGGCGTACTGGAACAGCTCGTCCAACTGGCCGGTGATCGATCGCCGGCCGAGGATGACGCGGGCCGTCTCCTCGTCGATCAGATCGCAGTTGCGGCGCAGCGCGTGTCGCAGATGGCTGGTGCAGTACTCCTCGAACTCGCGCTCCAGCGTCTCCGGGGCGTCGTTGAAGGCGGAGAAGTTGAACCGCAGCACGACGTAGCGGCTGCGGTTGGGAGTGGGATCGCGGCCGATGTCGGTGCCGGCGAACACCGCCGCGAAGTCGTCGGCCTCGGTGCGGGAATAGTAGCTTTCCAGCAGCGACAGCCAGCAGGTCTTGCCGAAGCGCCGCGGGCGGATGAAGAACATGAACCGCTCCTGTTCCAGGGCGTGCAGGAAGCGTGTCTTGTCGACATACAGGCAACCCTCCCGGCGGATACCCTTGAAGTAGGCCAGCCCGTAGGGGATCGCCGGGAACGGCGCGGGATCACGGGGAGTGGTCATCACACGCGCCGCGCCGGACCGTCGTCGGCCGGGACCTCTGCGCCGGCCGGGACCTCTGCGCCACGCACCTCTGAGTCGTGCACCAGCTCCCAGCCGCGGAACACCAGCGCCAGCCCCTTGAACGCCGCCTCCGGGTGCCGGCGCGCCAGCCGGCGGTCCGTCAGGTAGCGGCGCGCCTGCGCCTCCGCCGCGGCGGCCTGCGCCGCTACCTGCGCCTGCGCCGCGCTGCGGGGCAGGTACTTCAGCTCGATCACGTAGCCGTAGCGCATGCCCGGATAGGGCAGCGCGCGCGGTTCCAGCACCAGGTCGGCGTAGCCCTTGGCCAACTCCAGCTCGGTGTGCAGCACGAAGTAGGGGGAGATGCTCAGGTAGGCGGCCACGAAGCCCTGCAGCATCTTCTCGCCCTGCAGGTAGTCGCGCACGCCGGTCTGCTCGGCTACCGCCGCGCTCAGCCGCTCCAGTGCCGGGCGCCACTCGCCCTGCAGCGCCATGCGCCGCGTCAGCCGGTCGAACGTCACCAGATCGAGCGAGAACACGCCCACGTCGCGGTAGGCGTCGCGCAGGTAGCCGTACAGCAGCCGCCGCACCGTCTGGTTGGGGATGCCGAGCCGCGGCGTTTCGACCGTCGCGCCGCGGATGCTCAGCAGGCCGAAGTAGTGGAGCAGCGACAGGAAGTTCTCCCGCTCGGCGAGGCGCTCCAGCGGGAAGCTGTCTACGATCTCGCAGTCGGCGCGCCCTTCGGCGATCACCTCGCGCAGCAGGTCGAAGTTGCCGTTGAGCCGGCGGCCGACGGTGAGCAGGTGGCGCAGCTTGCCGTAGTCGATGCGCACGTTGGCGTCGATCAGGTTGTCGGGACCGGGCTTGTTGGGAAGTGAGTACGACAGGTAGTAGAGCACCATGTCGGTGTTGTAGACGACGTTGGGTGCGGTCTTGGCGAAGCGGTAGCCGTCGTACCACTCGCGCATCGTGTCGAGCGCGGTCTCCGGGTCCTGGTCGAAGACGCCGAGGCCGCGGTAGGTCGAAAGCATGTGCTTCACTTCGGTTTCGGTGAAGCCGAGCAGTTCGTTGAACTCGGGGCGCAGGCTGAGGTTGGCGCCGATGTTGAAGCCGCTGGTGACGTCGTCCATGGTGACCGGGGAGACGCCGGTGACGAACAGGCGCTCGATGCAGCCGGACTCGGCGGTGCCGGCCTTGAGCATGGCGAAGAAGTTGCGGTAGAAGCCGCCGCCGCGGGTGAAGGAGTGGTAGGCTTCGGCGCCCTGTTCGGCGAGGATGGTATTGGCGAAGTTGTCGTACTCGTCGATCAGCACGTAGAGCGGGATGCCGCGGTCGCTCGCATGCAGGAGCAGTTCGTCGAGTTGGCCGCTGAACGACCGCTGCCCGAGGATGACGCGCGCCGTCTCCTCGTCGATCAGGTCGCGGTTGCGGCGTAGCGCGTGCCGCAGATGACGGCTGCAGTACTCGTCGAAGTACTCCTCCAACGTGGGCAGCGCCTGCTTGAAGGCCGAGAAGTCGAAGTAGAGCACCACGTAGCGGCTCCGGTTGGCGGTCGGCCGGCGGCCGATGTCGGTGCCGGCGAAGACGGCGTCATAGTCCTTGGCCTGGGAGCGGTTGTAGTAGGCGTTGAGCATGGTCAGCCACAGAGTCTTGCCGAAGCGCCGCGGGCGGATGAAGAACGCATAGCGCTCCTGCTCCAGGGCGCGGATGAAGCGGGTCTTGTCTACGTAGAGGCAGCGGTCGAGGCGGATGCTGCGGAAGTTGCCGCGCCCGTAGGGGATCGCCGGGAACGGCGCGGGATCAGCAGGCAGAACGGGCGCGGACACGCGCACACTCTATCACAGGCGCGCCTGTCCTCGGCCGGCAGCCCGGCGGCGCCGGCAATGTCAAAGGGGAGGGTGAGGGGCGATCGTCACTCTCCCGCTACCTGCACCCGAAGTCGCTTGCCGGACAGCGTCTGGCGCGCCCAAAACAGGTTTTGGCTCTGATCGTTGCCGCCGGTCGCCAGGGTTGCGGTGCCGGTCGCGGTGGTGCCGCCGGCCGGCGCCGCCGAAAAGGTCACGGTGGGCGCCGACGCGTAGCCGTCCCCCCGGTTCGTGACCCGCACCGACCGTACCCGGTAGTCCATGACCGCGCTGCCGGCGGCCGTGGTACCGCCGGACGGCGCGGCCGAAAAGGAGACGGTGGGCGCCGCCGTATAGCCGTCCCCGGCGCTCGTGACCGACGCCGATCCTACCGCGTAGCTCATGACCGCGCTGCCGTCTGCCCCGGAGCCGCCGCCGCCCGAAAAGGTGACGGTGGGGGCGGAGGTATAGCCGCTCCCACCGTCCGTGATCGACACCTCTCCTACCCCGTATGCCATGACCGCGGTGCCGGCGGCCGTGGTGCCGGACGCCGGCGCCGAAAAGGAGACGGTGGGGGCGGAGGTGTAGCCGCTCCCCGGGTTCGTGATCGTCACCAACGACCCTACCCCGTATGCCAACGCCGCGGTGCCGCCTGCCCCGGAGCCGCCGCCGCCGGAAAAGGCGACGGTAGGGGCCGACGTATAGCCGTTCCCTCCGTTCGTGACGTCGACTGTTTGAACTCTGGCTTCCAGCGATGCCGTGCCGGCTGCCCCGGAACCGCCGCCGCCGGAGAAGGAGACGGTGGGCGCCGACGTGTAGCCGCTCCCGCGGTTCGTGAAATCGACTCCTTGAATGTTGGTGTACAGCGTCGCAGTGACGGTTGCCCCGCTGCCGCCGCCGCCCGAAATGGTAACGCTGGGGGCCGACGTGTAGCCGCGTCCCCGGGTCCATATCAACACGCGGGAGAACGTGAGGTCGCCAAGCCTCTGACCCGCGCCGGTGGCCCTGGTGCCGCCGGACGGCGGCGCCGAAAACGTCACCGTCGGGGTCGACGTGTAGCCGCTCCCGGCGTTCGTGACCGTCGTCTCAGCGACGGCGTCGGGCCCCCACGCGGTGCCGGTGGCCGTGGTGCCGCCGGACGGCGCTGCCGAGAAGGTCACGCTGGGGACCGAGGTGTAGCTGCTGCCGTTGTTCGTCATCGACACCGCAGCGACGCTCCCGGGGCCCTGCGCGGTGGCGGTTGCCCCGCTGCCGCCGCCGCCCGAAAAGGACACGGTGGGGGGAGACGAGTAGCCGCTGCCGAAGGTGTGGACCGACACCGAATCGACGCGCCCGTCTCTCGTCGCGGTGGCGGCAGCCGTGGTGCCGCCGGACGGCGCCGCCGAGAAGGTCACGGTGGGAGCCGAGGAGTAGCCGCTGCCGGGGGTGGTGACCGATACCGAAGCGACGCTCCCGCTGCGCACCGAGGTGGCGGTAGCCGTGGTGCCGCCGGCCGGAGCTGCCGAGAAGGCCACGCTGGGGGCCGAGGAGTAGCCGCTGCCGGGGGTGGTGACGTCCACCGAAGCGACGCTCCCGCTGGCGTCTGCGGTGGCGGCAGCCGTGGTGCCGCCGGCCGGCGCCGCCGAAAAGGTCACGGTCGGGATCGAGGAGTAGCCGCTGCCGGGGGTCGAAACCGACACGGAATCGACGCGCCCGCTTGCCACGGCGTCGCCGGTGGCCGTGGTACCGCCGGCCGGCGCTGCCGAGAATGAGATGGTAGGGGGCGAGGTGTAGCCGCTGCCCGGGTTCGTAATCCTGACCGACTCGACGAAGTCGGTGTCTCCCGACTGATCCGGGGCGGTGAGCACGAGCACGATCGAGCCCGCGCTCACTTCGGCGGCAACCGTCCATTCCGCGCCGCTGATGTCGTCCTCGAAGACCGGCGCGGTCGCCTTGCTCGTGAACGGCAGCCCGTGGCCGCCGATCGACACGGTCACCTTCTCGCCCTCGGCGCCGGTGATCCCGTCCCAGCCAAACGGCGCGGAGCGGATCGTCGTGGCGCCCAGGTTCGCCTCGTCATCGAAGGCATCCTCCCCGATGGACCAAGTCTGCTCGGCCTGCTGCGGCGCCGGCGCGGTCGGTGTCCCGTCGCCGCCGGTCCCTCCGTTCCCTGCGCCCGCACCGCCCGCGCCGGTCGTTGCCGCCGGCCGGGCCGCCTGCTCGCACGCCAGCAGGACGATGCCGGCGGCCATCAACAGCGATAGCATGAATGCCGTGCTCGACTTACCCATCATGATCTTCATCTTCCTCCGGTGGCCGTGTCCGTCCGCCATTACGCGCGTCGGCTGGGTCGGCTTGCCGCAGCGATTGTCCATGCGCCTATGGCGCGCGCTCCTCTTGCGGACCATTCGCCCAATCTCTGCCGGTCGGAGCTGGCCGGTCGCACTCGTCGCTCAGGACGTAGACTTGGATGCCGCCGTTTGCCGGGGGGGGGGGGGGGGGGATCGTAGCGGCGCAGACACTCCAACCACTCTATCACACGCGCCTGCGGAGCGTCCAACGCCCACCACTCCGGGGGCGCACTTCCAAAACGTAGGTAGCGTCAGGCGGCCTGTGGCTGGGCCTCCTGCGGCACCGAGGCGGACAGCAGGCTCGCGTAGTCCCTTTTGAACCGCCCGCTCTTCACCGAGGTGCAGAGCTGCAGCATCCCCTGCGCCCCTCCCAACGACCAGATCATCCCGCTCCCCTTCAGCCGCGCCCCCACCATGTTCTTGCACGTACTCTCCACCGCCCCACTGCCGATCGGCAGCCCCTCCCGCCGGTACCGCCGGTAGTCCATCCGTCCCTGGTTGCTCTTCAAGTAGTTGATCTCCCCCTGCACCTCGTGCCGCTGCCGGGCACTCAACCCCCCGCCGTCGCGCAACTCCTCCAGCTCCTCTATCACTTCCCCCGCCCGACTGCCGCGCAGCATCGTCCGCCACCTCCGAAAGCATTCCTCTGCCTGCTTGCTCCTCTCCCCGTAGACGCTCCGACTCGCCTCCGCGAGATGCTCGCAGGCGTGCCAGAAATCCAGGATGTACCACACCCGCAGCCCCCCTGCCGCCCAGGTCTCCGCCCGATCCCAAATCCATCCCGCCCCGTCGGCCAGCACTACCAGTTGCCGCGCCGCCCCCTCGCCGCAGCGCCGTTTCAGCTCCACTTCGATGCGCGGGAAGAACTGGTCGGCATGCTCGCTCGCCGCCACGTAGCTCGGCTTGCTGCTGCACTGCGCCTCCTGCTCCTCAGCGTCCCACTCCACCGCCGCCACCACCGCCACCTTGGCGTCCCGGTACTCCCGCTCGTAGCGCTTCTTCCCGGCATCATCTACCCGCTCCTTGCCGCGCACCGGCACCTTCCCCGCGTCGATGCATACCGCCACCGTCCCGCCAATCGGCTCGTGCAGCTCCGGCCCCGCCGCAGTCTGCTGGTAGTTGTCCACCTCCTGCTGGCGCTGCCGTTCCAACCCCTCCGTTACCTCCTGCACCATCGTGAACGCCTTCTTCTCCGACACCAGCTCCCCGCCGTCGGCGCGGAACACCTCGTGAAACTGCCGCAGACTCTCTGCGTGCGCCTGGCGCGCTACGAACTGACTCAGAAAGTACTGGCAGCCCGGCGTATGGCCGCGCTTGATGCCGAGCCGCTCATCCAACGGCGCCCAGCCCTGGCCGCTACCGCTGGCGTAGTAGGCCCGTTCGTAGGGTACCGTCCCGAACAGTCCGTGCAGGGTCTTGGAGCGGTGGCCGACAAACCGATACGACACCCCGTTGCGCTGGACCGTGGCGCCGCGGTAATCGCGGCCCAGTTCCTTGAACCACTCCACCATGGCGGCGCGGCACAGGCGCACCAAGCACTTGAGGAGACTCAGTTCTGCCCGCAACAGGTCGTGGGGACCGCTAGCGCGGCCCAGTTCGAGACCACAGGTGGCCTTGCAGTAGTTGAGAATCTCGGTTACCAATGAATCACACATATGTTGCCCTCCCAGTGACGGCCTGATGTTACATCACCTGTCGCTGGGAGGGCTTCTCTATTTGGGCCTACCTACAAATTGGAAGTGCGCCCCCACTCCGGGGCGCACTTCCGGCTGCGCCGGCGCCTGAGCCGATACCCTTCGCCGCGGAAGGAGCGGCGCTGTCCGCGCTCGCCGAGCCGGGCCGCCTGCGTCTTCGGCGCCGAAGTTTGCTCGGCGCCTTTGGCCGGCGCGGCTGCGGAACCGGATGCAGCGGGGCATCGAGCGGCGGGCAGCGGCGGGCAGCGGCGGGCAGCGGGCAGCCGCTCCCGGTGGCGCCGGGCGCGCACCGTGGGGTAGGGTAGCGGCGGGGAGGATGCGATGCGCGGACGGAATGAGATGCGGATCGGGCTCGGCCAGTTCAGCGAGCTCACCGATGAGAAGCTGGCCTTCATCAAGCAGCTTGGCGCCGATGACTTTCTGATGAACACGCCCAGGCTGCCGGGTGAGCGGCGCTGGGAGTATGAGGACCTGCTGGCGCTCCGGCAGCGCGCCGATGCCGCGGAACTGCGCCTGATGTGTCTGGAAAACGTGCCGGTGAGCTTCTACGACAAGGCGATGCTCGGCCTGCCCGGGCGCGATGAACAGATCGAACACATGCAGGCCACCATCCGCAACATGGGCCGGGCCGGCATCCCCATCCTCGGCTATCACTGGATGCCGAACCAGGTGTGGCGCTCAGCGGACTTGGCGCCGTTGCGCGGCGGCGCTCAGGCCACCCGTTTCGACCTGGCCGAGCATGCCGGCGCCCCGCTGACGCATGGCCGCGTGTTCGGCGAAGCGGAGATGTGGGACAACTACGAGTACTATCTGAGCCGCATCCTGCCGGTGGCGGAGGAGGCCGGCGTTACGCTGGCGCTTCATCCCGATGACCCGCCGGTAGCGTCGCTCGGCGGCGTGGCGCGCATCTTCCGCAACTTCGCCGGCTTCAAGCGCGCCATCGACACCTTCGACAGCCCCTGCCACGGCCTCGACTTCTGCATGGGCTGCTGGTCGGAGATGGGACCGGCCGGGGTGCTCGACGCGGTGCGTCACTTCGGCGGCCGCGGGCGCATCGTGTACGTCCACTTCCGCGACGTGCAGGGCGCGGTGCCGCGCTTCAATGAGTGCTTCATCGATCAGGGCAACGTCGACACCTTCGCCGTGGTGCGGGCGCTGCGCGAGGTCGGCTTCGGCGGCTTCCTGATCACCGATCACGTGCCGCGCATGGTCGACGACACCGACTGGGGACACCGCGGGCGCGCCTACGCCATCGGCTACATCCGCGCGCTGATCGACGTCGCCCGCCGCGCCGCCGCGTAAGGGCAGGGCTGCCGGCGCGGCTACTCCATGATGAGGACGCTGCGCGCCACCTCGCCCCGGGCGATTGCCTCGAACGAGTCGTTGACCTGGTCGAGCGGCAGCCGCCGGCTGACCAGTTCGTCGAGCATCAGCTTGCCGGCGCGGTAGAGCGACAGGATGCGCAGAAAGTCGACATGCGCCCGGGCGCTGCCGTAGAAGGAGCCGATTACCGTGCGCTCGAAGAACAGATCGCGCGCGTCGAGCTGCACCGGCGTGTTCAACGGGGCATGGCCCACCCATACGGTCATCCCGCGCCGCCGGGTGCAGCGCACGCTCTGCAGGAACGGGTCGGAGGCGACGCCGATCGCTTCGAAGGCGTAGTGCACGCCGGCGCCGCCGGTCAGCTTGAGAATCGCCTCCACCGGGTCGTCGCACGACGCGTTGACGGTGTGGGTAGCGCCGAAGCGGCGGCCCAATTCCAGCTTGTTGTCCCGCAGGTCGACGGCGATGATCGCGGCGGCGCCGGCCACGCGGGCGCCCTGGATGCAGTTCAGCCCCACGCCGCCGCAGCCGAACACGGCGACCGTGCTGCCGGCGCGCACGCGCGCCGTATTGACCGCGGCGCCAAAGCCGGTCATCACGCCGCAGCCGATCAGCGCCGCCTGGGCGAACGGAATCTCCTTGGGCATCACCACCGCGGCCACTTCCGGCACGATGGTGTGGGTGGCAAAGGTGCCGGTGTCGGTGAAGCGGTGCAGCGGCTGGCCGCCAACGCTGCCGCGCTGGCCGGTCGACGGCGGCGCGGCGCACAGGTTGGGGTGGCCGTACTGGCACATCTCGCAGACGCCGCAATTGGCGCGCCACGCCAGGATGACGTGGTCGCCGGGCTTGACCGAGGTGACGTTGGCGCCGACCTCCTCCACCACGCCGGCGCCTTCGTGGCCGAGCACCAGGGGCAGCGGATAGTCGCCCCAGTCGCCCTTGAGCGCGTGCCAGTCGGAATGACACACGCCGCTCGCCTTGATGCCGACCAGCACCTCGCCGGCGCGCGGCGCGCCAAGATCGATCTCTTCGATGGTCAGGTCACGGTTGAACCCGTGCATGATGGCTGCTTTCATCGCTCCTCCCGCGCCGCAGCATGGCACATATGGGCGATCTACGCGCGGAGCGCGGGGGCGGCCGCTGGGGCAGGCGCGGGCGCGGTCATTGGCTCCAGCCGGCAGCCGTCGACGAATACCTCGAAGAAGTCGGGCGCGGTCTCCAGTTCGACGTGCTCGATTTCGGCGGCCAGCCGCTCCAGGGCGCGCCGCTTGCGCTGCGACAGCAGCACCTCCCGGCAGCCGCGCAGCGCCGCATTGCCCAGCTTGACGATGCGGCGCTCGTCCACCGGCGGCAGGAAGCCAATGGCGATGGCGCTGTTCACGTCGACGTAGTTGGCGAAGCCGCCCGCCAGGTAGAGGCGGTCCACCTCCTGCGGCGCCACGCCCAGCTCGCGGGTGACGATGAGCTGGCCGCAGTAGTTGGCGGCCTTGGCCTGCGCCAGGTTGCTGCCGTCCCGGCGCGAAAAGGTGATGCCGTACTCCGGCACCACGGCGATCTCCCGGGCGCGGCGGTCGTGGGTAAAGACGCCCTTGGCGGTCATCTTGCCGTGCCGGCGCAGCTCGGCGAGCAGGTCGATCAACCCCGATCCGCAGATGCCGGCCGGCGCGGCGCCGCCGATCGTGCGGTAGCAAAAGCCGTCGTCACGCCAGCGCAGCCGCTCGATGGCGCCCTCGTAGGCGGGCATGCCGTAGCCGACCAGGCCGCCCTCGAACGCCGGTCCGGCGGGGCAAGAGGCGGCGATCATGCGCCCGCCGCGGCGCGCCACCACCTCGGTGTTGGTGCCCACGTCCACCAGCATCACCAGCCCGCTCTGGCCGGCCATGTCCATCGCCACCAGGTCGGCCGCGGTGTCCCCGCCGACGTGACTGGCAATCAGCGGCAGGCCGTAGACGCGCGCCTGCGGATGGATGAGCAGGCCCAGCGGCCGCGGCCGGCTGCTGAGCGCCGTAGTATCCCGTTCACCGGCGCGGAACTGGTTCTCGATCCGAGACTTGTAGGGTTTCTGGCCAAGCCCCTGCACGTCCACCCCGAACAGCAGGTCGCGCATCGTGGAATTGCCGGCGATGGCGACCTCGTAGATCTGGCGCCGCCTGGTGCCCAGCTCGCGCCCCAGGTCGAGAATCGCGCTGTTGAGCGCGCTGACGATCGCCGCCTGCAGCTCGCCGCGGAACTCACCGCCGTCGTAGGAGACCCGGTTCATGACGTCGCTGCCGGCGAACGACTGCGGGTTGCCGAACGAGCTGACCTGCAGCGCCGCGCCGGTCTCCAGGTCGATCAGCTCCATGGCCACGGTGGTGGTGCCCACGTCGACGGCCAGACCCAGCAGGCGCCCGTGGTAGCGGTCGATGGGTTCGCCGTCCAGGTAGACGCCGTCGCCGCGGCGCGTCACCGCGGGGTCGAGCTGCGCCGCGCCCTCCCCATCGGGGGCCGCGGATACCCCGGCGACCAGCACCCGCGGCTGGCGCCGCAGCGGCGCGAAGCGCACCTCGGCGGCCGGGTCCTCCACCACCGCCTGACAGGCCAGACGGTACGGGTCGTTCAGAAACCGCTCGGCCTCGGTGCGCGCGCTCAGCGCCGCCCCGCCGGCGTCGATCCGCACCACGCACTCGTGACAGGTGCCGGCGCGGCCGCAGGAAGTCGCCACCCGCACCGCCAGCTCGTCGGCATAGTCGAACACGGTCTTGCCGCGCTGCAACTCGCGCACCTCGCCGTCATGGGAAATGGTGCCCATTCGCGCGGGTGAGGGTTACGATTGCGCGTTGCCGGAAGCCGCGGCGGCGCTCTCCCACGCGCTGCGGTAGTCCAGCTTGTCGTCGCCGCCGCAGGTCTGCAGGCTGCCGCCGCGCCGCGCCGGGCGCTGGTTGCGGCAGCCGAACTTGGCGGTGCACTCGTCGTGGCGATTCTTGTAGGGACAGCGGAAGGTGGCCTGGACCATGGCGTGATCGGCCATGGCGGACAGGATGGCGCTCAGCCGCTCGCGCCGCCGTTCCCAGGCCGCGGCGTCCACCTGCCCCGCGCGCCGCCGCGCCTCGGGATCAGTCATCCCGGTTCTCGGTCAACAGCCGCTTGGCCAGTTCCACGCACGCCACCGCGTCCTTGCCGTAGCCGTCGGCTCCCATGTCGTCCGCGAACTCCTGGGTCACCGGCGCGCCGCCCACCATGATCTGCACGTCGTCGCGCAGGTCGGCGTCGATGAACGCTTCGATGGTGCGCCCCATGTTGGGCATGGTGGTGGTGAGCAGCGCGGACATGCCCATCAACTCCGCCTCGTGCTCCTCGACCGCGTCGAGAAACTCCTCCGGCGCCGTATCCACCCCCAGGTCGATCACCTCGAAGCCGGCGCCGCGCAGCATCATGATGCACAGGTTCTTGCCTATGTCGTGCAGGTCGCCCTTCACCGTGCCCATGATCACCTTGGCGATCGACTCGATGCCGGACGCCGACAGGATCGGTTCGATATGCGCCATTCCCGCCTTCATCGCCCGCGCGCAGGACAGCACCTCGGGCACGAAGATGATGTTCTCCCGGAACTTGATGCCGACGATGCCCATGGCGGAGATCAGGCCGTCATCCATTATCTCGGTGGCTTCGACGCCGCGCTCCAGTTGCGCGCGCGTCATCTCGTCCACCAGGCCGTCCTCGCCTTCGATCAGGCCGGCCGCGATTTCCTGCAGCTCGGGGCGCACCGGCGCGAAGATGTCGATCATCCGCTGGCGCTCGTCCGGGCGCTCCACGAATTGTTCGATCTCTTCGCGGATGAAGTCGTTGCTTACGTCGCTCAACTCTGCCATTTCGGGGTCTATCCGTCCTGATTGCCGTCGCCGGCGGGGTGGTCGCGGTGCCAGGCGCGCACCGCGCCCGGAATCTCGCGCAGGTTGTCCAGCGGCGTCTGCAGCGGGATGGCGCATTCCGGTCCGATCAGCGGCACGCCCGAATCCAGGTTGGCGAATACTTCGGCGCGCACCTCCTCGGGGCCGCGGGCGAACAGGGTCTCGGGGTTGTTGAGGTTGCCGATCAGCGCGATCCGGTCGCCCGCCAGTTCCATTGCGGCGCGCGGATCATTCTTGGAGTCGTAGTGAAAGGCGGCGAACCCGGTCTCCGCAATCGCCGGCAGCCGGTCCAGGGTCTTGCCGCAGATGTGCAGGATCAGCGGCGCCGGCAGCCGCTCGGCGAACTCCTGATGCAGATCGCGCAGGAAGCGGCGGTACCACTCGCCGCTCACCAGGTCGCCGGTGGCGTGGTCGGGAAGGGTCAGGATGTCGGCGCCCGCTTCGATCTGCGCCAGACCGAAGTCGATGGTGGCCTGCTTGAGGCGGTCGAGGATCAGCTTGGTCTTGCCGGGATCGTCGAGCGACAGCAGCAGGAACATCTCCACGCCGAAGCAGTGGTAGGCGAGCGACCACGGCCCCATGGTCTTGCCGATGACCGCCACTTCGTCGCCGTACTCGCGCTTGAGGCGACTGATCGCGTCCAGCACGCAGGCGGTGTCGGGGTGGGTGAGGAAGTCGCGGGGAATGAGGATGTCGTCGGCGTCCTGCCAGATCGGTTCGCGCATCTTCACGGTCGGCCAGTTGTCCTTCTGCTCCCACTGGATCTTGCAGCCCAGGGCGGCGGATTCCTGGATGATGGTGAACACCGGCATGATGGAATCGAACCCCAGCTCGGTATAGCCGGTGGCCGCCAGGCGCGCCATCAGTTCGCCGTTGCGATTGGCGGTGGGGAACGTGGCGTCCACCATGTCCATCAGTTCCACGGTAGCCACCGAGGTGGGATTGCAGACCGGGGTGCGGTCCACCGGCTCCCCGGCAAGGGCGGCCAGCACGCGCTGGCGGCCGGTCATCTGCTTCATGCGAACTCTCCTCGTTCTGAGTCAGCGCTGCTGGCTGGGCGCGGCCAGCACGCCGCGCGCCGCCGCCATTTCCTGCGCGCGCAACACGCCGCGCGCGTTCAACGCCAGTTTCAGCAGCATCGCCACCAGCCGGTCGTGACCGATGCCGCAGGCGAAGCGCACCGTATCGCCGGCGCGGGGTACCTGCTCCATGCCCGCCAGCTTCGCCAGACCGGCGGCCAACGTGGCGACCCGGCGCGCCACCTTGGGGCCGCCGTCGCCGCCGACGGCCACCGCCCGGTAGTACCCGCCGGCCTCGGCGAGGACCCGGATGGTGGCGGCGGTCTTCTTGTCATGGATCTCCATCGGGCGCGGCGCCGGCGGCTGCTCCGGATCCAGCTTGCAGGCCTCGACGAAGGCGCGCCGGGCGGCCAGCTCGTGCGCCGCGCCGCAGGCGAAGCGCACCCGCAACGGCGACTCCGGGGCCGCCTCCATGCCGGCCACCTCCTGCATTGCCGCGACTATGCCCGCCAGCCGGTCGCGGGCGCCGTGCCGCGTGCTGTAGCTGTGGACGTCGTAGGCCGGGCGCCCGTCCGCGCCCGCGGCGCGGTGCAGCGCTACGGTGATGTCGTGAAAGTGAGGATCCATCGCCACCAGCTCGATGCGGCGGCCCAGATCGGTCCGTATCACGGTGTCGCTCTCCTTGCGCCGCCGGTGCCCGGATGGGGCGGATTGGTTCGCTCTCAGGGTAGCCGGCAGCGTTGTTTCACAGCTTACGTGATCGGCCCCCGTTTGCCTATCGGGATTGTCGCCGACTAATCGGAGTCGCTGCCGCGCTCCCGGCGCAACAAGGCTTCCAGTTCGGCCACCCGTGCTTCCGCGGCTGCGCGGGCTGCCGCTTCCTGCCGGCGGGCTGCCGCCTCCTGCGCGAGGCGCAGCTCCGCGGCTTGCCGCCCCTGCCGTTCGCGCTCCCGCGCGGCGTCGGTTTCGTCGAGGTCCGGCAGCTCCTGCCCGCTCTGCGGATCGTAGAAGCGCAGCCCGCGATCCGTCAGCCGCAACTCCAGCCCCAGCGCCGCGCTCGCCAGCGCCAGCGTGCCGTCCGCCAACTCCCTGCCCGGCAGCCGCCGATACTCCCCCGCAACCAACTCCAGGCCCTGCAGCGGCGGCTCCAGATAGTCGCCCGTCGGGTCGTATTGCCAGTACTCCGGCACGCCCAGCGTCTGGTACACCGCGCGCTTCTTCCCCTGGTCCTCGCGGTACGTGGTCCGCGAGGTTATCTCCAGCACGAAGTCAGGGCACTTGGGCTCCATCCACAGCCGGTAGCTCGAACGATCCTCGTTGGCCGCGCCGAACACCACGAACACGTCCGGCGCCACCACCGCGCCCGGAACTCCCTCCTCGTAGTAGATCAGCAGGTTGCCGGAAACGTACACGTCGCGGCGGCGGCGAAAGTGGCGCCGCAGCCGTCCGACGGCGTACATCAGCGGGGTGCGTTGAAAATCGCTTTCCGCCATCGGCTTGCCGTCGGACGAGGGGTAGCGCACCTTGGCGGGCGCGAGCAGCGGACTGGCCATAGGCTATCCTCCATTCCACCGCAGCATACCACGCTTACCGGCCCGGCGGTTGCAAGCCTACCCGGAACTCGCTACACACACGTCATCAGCCGCACGAAATAATGAACATGCCTGACTTGACGCGAAACGGAACGCCACCATGCTGCAACTGACGCTGCGCGACGAGTTTCGAGGCCGCCGCCTCAAGGGCACCGCCATCGAGCTGGCGAACGCCAACCGCACGGGCGCCACGCAGATGGCGGCGGCCGACTTCCTGGAGATCACTTATCCGTCGGCGGATGCCCTGAAGGCGCTCGAAGCCACCGGCTCCGGGCAGGGCCGGCCCCTGGTGCTGATCGGCGAGCGCGGCCAGGGCAAGTCGCACCTGCTGGGGCTGCTGTTCCACGGCTTTCGCGCTCCGGACGCGACCCGCCGCTGGCTGGCGGCCTGGGCCGATCGTCTCGGCGCCCCCGAGCTGGCCGCGATGCCGTTGCGGGACGGGATGTACGTCATCAGCGAGAGCCTCCACCGCCAGCACTACAAGTTCCTCTGGGATCTGCTGTTCGACCGTCACCCGCACGGGGCGGAGGTGCGCGGCATGTGGAGGGGCCGCGGCGAACGGCAGACCGACGTGCCAAGCTACGACCTCCTGCTCGAACTGGTGACCCACACGCCCACGGCGCTGGTCCTCGACGAGTTTCAGACCTGGTACGACGGCCTGACCAACACCAGGCAGTACCCGTGGCGCAACTGGGCGTTCAACTTCGTGCAGCTCCTCTCCGAGATCGCCGCAGCGCATCCGGACCGGCTCGTACTGGTCGTGTCGGTGCGCGACGGCGGCACCGACGCCTATCAGCAAATCCAGCGGGTGGGGCCGGCCCTGGTCGACTTCAAGGGTCCGACCGCGCGGCAGGACCGGCAGAAGCTGCTCCTGCATCGCCTGTTCGGCAACCGCCTGCAGGTCGCCGAGGCGCAGATCGAGGAGCTGATCGCAGTCCACGCCGCCGAGTACCTGCGCCTGCGGCAGGCTCCGCCGGCGGAGCACGACCGGCTTCGGCGCGAGTTCGTCCGCTGCTGGCCGTTCGCCCCCCATCTCATGCAGCTCCTGGAGGATCAGGTGCTGATCGCCACCCAGGCCCAGGAGACCCGCGACCTGATCCGCATCCTCGCCGATCTGTTCAAGCGCCATGCGGACCGCCCGATCATCACTGCGGCCGACTTCCGCCTCGACGACGAGCGGAGCGGCATCGCCGCGCTGCTCGATTCGGTGTCGAACCGGCACCACGCCGCCCTGCGCGAGAAGGCGCAGCGCAACCTGTCCGCGGTGCGCGACGCGGTCCGCAACGCGGACGCGGTGGTGCCGCACCTGGCGGAGATCGTGGGCGCGCTCTGGCTGCGGTCGCTGGCGGTCGGCAACCTGGCCGGCGCGGAGCCGGCGACGCTGCAGATCGACGTCACCCGCGGCGAGGCGATCGATGACAACGCCTTCCAGGTCGAACTGGCCACGCTCGAGAACAACAGCTTCAACATTCACCGCGCCGGGCCGCGGCTGGTCTTCCGCGAGGAGGAAAACCCGCAGGCGAAGCTGATCGCCAGCGCCCGCAACGACCGACTGTTCGGCGACGGAGCCGACCACGACCGCCTGGCGCGGGAGGCGCGCTACGTGATCGGCGGCCAGGAAGGGGTTGCCAAGACGTTTCGGGTCGTGGTGCTGCCGGAGCGCTGGCAGACCGCGCCGTGGGATGCGTTCGACGAACGCGAGCGCTCGCCGGCATGGGATGAGCGGCTGCCGCTGCTGGTGCTCCCGGACAGCCCCGACGAGGCCGGCGCGGCCCTGGGACCGTGGCTCCGCGACCACCTGCAGGCGCGCCGCAACGCGGTGCGGTTCCTGCTGCCGCGCGCCGGCAGCGCCAACCTCTATCACGACCCCGACCTGCTGGTGCCGGCGCGCGCCGTGGTGCTGGCGGACCGGTGGCGGACGCAGGAGCCGGAGTATCGCGCGCTGCTCGGCCGCTACCAGCGCGAGCTGCGGGAGGCCCTCGGCAAGCGCTTCGACCGCTTCGCCATAATCGACACCTGGAACTACCGGGAGCCGGCCTCGTGCACGTTCCACGTCGAAGCCCTCCGGGGGAAGGGCGCGATACCGGACGCAATCGACGAACAGGTGCGCGACGATCTCTTCATTCCCGAGGAGTTCGAGGCGCTGGTGCGGGCCGCGGCGAACCGCAGCGAGGCGGTGGGCAAGCTGCTGCGCGAGCTGCAGGAACCCCGCCCGGCGGGCGCGCCGTGCATTCCCTGGCTGGGCGAGACGGAGCTGAAGGAGCGGCTCATCCGCCTCTGCGCGCGGGGCGAGATCGCGCTCAACCTGCGCGGCATGGAGCACCTGCAGGCGCGCGCCGACGAGCATGAGGAAAGCGCCTGGATGCGGATGCGCGGCAAGCTCGGCACCGGGAAGCACCTCGACGAGACCTACCTGCTGCGCCCGCAGGCCGCGCCGCACGCCGGCGGCGTGTCGAAGGACGACTCCCTCAAGGAGGGAGACGAGCCGGGCTGCGACCCGCGGCCGCGCGGGACCGAAGGCGGCGGCACGACCCCGCCGGACCGGCCGGGCGCCATCTTCGGCGGCGGCGCCGAGCTGGTGGAGCACGCCGCCGATGCCACGTCCGCGCTGAACCTGCTGGGAAAGATCGAGTCGTGGGGCATCGGCGCCGGAACGCAGGTGCAGGACGTGGCGCTGAAGGTCGGCTCGTTGACCGGCGCGCAACTCGCCGCGCTGCTGCGCACCCTGCCCGACGGGATCACCTACGAGCTCCGCCTCAACCGGGAGAAGCAGTAAGGTGCTCTGTCGTGGAGGATGACCGGTGAGTGACATCTACAGCGCTGCGAAACGAAGCGAGATCATGAGCCGGGTGCGCTCGACCGGAACCAAGCCGGAGATGCTCGTTCGCCGACTCGCCCATAGCCTGGGGTACCGCTTTCGCCTGCATCATGACGGCCTTCCCGGCAAGCCTGACCTCGCATTTCCCCGTCACCGCAAGGTAATCTTCGTCCATGGCTGCTTCTGGCATCAGCACGAACGATGCGCCAAGGCAACAATCCCGGCTTCCAACCACGCCTTCTGGGAGCGGAAACTGTCCGGAAACGTAGAACGGGACCGGCAAAACGTGGCGTCATTGTGTCGGAGCGGCTGGCAGACCTTGGTAATATGGGAGTGTGAGACGAGAGACCGCGACGCGCTCGCCACCCGCGTCCGTGCCTTCCTCGAATTCCCGGCATTGAGATGCGAGACGTGAATCCCGGCGTCAAGGTATTCGATTTCTTCTCCGGCTGCGGAGGAGCAAGCTGCGGGTTTCGTGCCGCCGGCATGGAAATCGTGTACGCGCTTGACCGCGACTCCGACTCCGCACGCACGTTCCAGATAAACTTCCCGTCATCATATTTCGAGCGTAAGGATATTCAGGAGGCGTCCGTCGATACGGTGCGCCGCTTGATCGATGACCTAAGACCGGCCCCGATCCTGTTCTGCGGTTGCGCGCCATGTCAGCCGTTCACCAAACAGAACACCACGCGACCGGAACCGGATAAAGACGATCGAATTACATTGCTTTCTCACTTCGCCCGCTTCATCGAAGAATGCAATCCTGACATCGTATTCGTCGAGAACGTGCCTGGTCTACAACGCCCGAACGGCTCACAGCCCTTTGCCAGTTTCCTGGATACCCTCGAAGCCTCCGGCTATCAGTCTAAGTATGACGTGGTACCGCTCATGCGGTACGGTGTGCCGCAGAGCCGGCGCAGGCTCATGATGCTGGCGAGTCGTCACGGACCGATCGAACTGCCTCCGGAGACGCACGGACCGGGGACCGATAATCCGCGGTACGAGACGGTGAAGGACTGGATCGGAGAACTTCCCCCGATCGCTGCCGGGGAAAGCCATCCGCAAGTCTCTGATCATCGAGCGGCGAGCCTGTCGCAGCGCAATCTGGAACGGATACGCGCGACACCGGAGGGTGGCGGACACCGCGGTTGGCCAAGACACCTGAAACTTCCGTGTCACGAAAAGAGCGGGGGATACAGCGACGTCTACGGCCGGATGTCATGGGATCGTCCGGCCGCCGGGTTGACGACACGCTGCATCAGTTACTCCAATGGACGCTTCGGACACCCGGAACAGGATCGCGCGATTAGCTTGCGTGAAGCCGCGTCATTGCAGACGTTTCCGCTTGATTTCGTGTTCACGGGAGGTTTCGGATCGATGGCGCGGCAGATCGGCAACGCGGTGCCGGTGCGGGTGACACAAGTGATCGGAAACCATGTCAACGGACACCTGAGAGATGTGAAGGTGCCGGCGTAGAATGGCGACCTTCAAGACCAGCGCCAGAACGCTCGACATGCTCGGTCGCCAACAGATAGCGGGGATTCCAACGGCGATCAGCGAGCTATTCAAGAACGCGCACGACGCGTACGCCGACCGGGTAGAGATCGACTACTACCGGAGCGACGGGCTGTTCGTGCTGCGCGACGACGGCATCGGCATGACCAAGGCCGAGTTTACTGAGCGATGGCTTACCATCGGTACCGACAGCAAGGTCGACCCTCAGAAACGGAGCGGTCTTCATCATTCCTCCGGCAGGCCACGACGGCCGATATTGGGAGAAAAAGGTATCGGTCGCCTGGCGATCGCCACGATCGGCCACCAGGTGCTGGTACTGACGCGCGCCAAACGCAACGGTACGTTGTCGGACCTGACGGCGGCGTTCATTAACTGGAGTATCTTCGCGTGCCCGGGAATAGACCTCGACGACATTCGTATTCCGATTCGCAGTTTTCGCGGCGGAGAGTTGCCGAACGCCGAGGAGGTGGCCGAGATGGTTGCCGACTTCCGGCACGGTATTGGGCGACTGAAAGCAAGGATCGACCGTGATCACTACGAGCGCATCGAGCGTGAATTGGATCGATTCAAGGTCGATCCTCAGGACATCGATGGCTACCGTCGCGCTCCGACGCTCCGCGCATCAGGGGCCGGCACGCACTTCATTCTGCTTCCGGCTTCCGATCTGCTCGCTGAAGACATTGACGTTGATCCTAGTGTCGATAAAGAGCCTCGACTGACGAAAGCGCTGCTGGGCTTCGCGAATACCATGTCGATCGACAAGCGGGAACCGGTCATCCGTACCGCCTTCAGAGACCATAGATCGAATGTGCTCTGCAATGACCTGATCACTGAGCGTAAGTTTTTCACTCGGGAAGATTTTCGCAACGCGGATCATCAGGTAACCGGAAAGTTCGACGAGTATGGTCAGTTTACCGGTCGCGTAGCGATATACGGAGATACGATCGAGGACCACGTCATACCCTGGCGCAATCCGGACGGACGGCCTACGGCGTGCGGTCCGTTCGACATCAGTTTCGCCGCGGTCGAAGGAGAGGCCAGACATTCCACGCTTCCGCCGGAGGAACACGCGTCGATCGTGGACAAGACCAATCGGTTGGGCGGTCTGTACATATTTCGTGATGGCATCCGTATTCTGCCGTACGGGGATACCGACTACGACTGGCTCGACATCGAGTTTCGACGGACGAAGAGCGCCTATTACTACTATTTCTCTCACCGCAAGATGTTCGGGGTCGTGGAAATCGATTCCGAGCGCAACGGCGGTCTTCACGAGAAGGCCGGCAGGGAAGGCTTTCGAGAAAACAAGGCATATCGTCAGCTCCGTAGTATCTTGCGCAACTTCTTCGTGCAGATGGCAGCCGACTTCTTTCGCAAGGAAGGCGCGCACAGCGATCGTTTCGAGACGCGGAAGGCGGATCTGGAGAAGACGGAGATGGACCGGCGGCGGCGGGAAAGACTCGTTTCCGTGAAGCGCCGCCGCATGATGGATGACCTCGGCACGTTTTTCGCGCGGGTGGAGCGAGGTGAGCCGGAGGACCGGGCACTGCGGCTGAGCCAGAACGTCGAGGACCAACTACGGAACGCGCTTCGCATGGAAGATCCACAACAGGCGGCGCAGGAGATCATACGCATCGAACGGAGCGCTGCGGCTGACCTGCGTGACCTGGAGGCGCGCTATCGCGTAGCGCGGCCGAAGGTCGCTTTGACCAAGGCACTGCAGCGGGAGTGGCGCGCGTACACTGCCGCGTCCGCCGAGCTCGAGACCAATGTATTTCGGGAAACACGGGAATCGATCGAGGATCTCATCAGCGACGAGGCGGAGAAGGCCCGCCTGGAACTCGATCATCGGCTGCGGATGGAGACGACCCTCAACGAACTTGCGGAACACGCCAGGAAGGAGACGCGCCACCGCGGAGCCGAGGCGCGACGCAAAGCCGACTCGATGGCGCATGAGGTGCGCACAGCGGCGACGGCGTGCATCAGGGAGGTCGAGTCGGCATTGCGGTCCGTAGTCGTCGACTTCCAACGCACGGAGTTGTCATCGTTCGAAAACGATGAGTTCCGGCGTATACGCGAGCGGTGGGAATCGAATATACGCGAGGTGTGGGAGAAACGGTCGACGCGCCTCGAATCGATTCGGTCGCAGCTCGAGGCAATAGATCTGAGCGGTGCGGCGTCGACGCTGGAGGACCAGCTCGTTGCCGTCGAACAACGAAACGTGCTGCTGGAGGAGGAAGCGGCCGTCGATCTCCAGCTAGCTCAGCTTGGCATGGCGGTCGAGATCATAAACCACGAATTCCGGGCTACGGTCGGTTCGCTGCGCAACAATCTGCGGGGACTCAAGGCGTGGGCGGACGTGAACCCGGGACTCAAAGGGCTCTATCGGAACATACGGGCCAGCTTCGATCATCTTGACGGGTACCTTACGCTGTTCACGCCGCTGCATCGACGGCTCTACCGCAAGGAGGTCGAGATCCTCGGTTCGGAGATATACACCTTCCTGAAGGATCTGTTCAACGAACGGCTTGCGCGCCATGACGTGAGGATGTCACGGACCGACGCCTTTTCCGAATCCGTGACGATAGGCTACCCGTCATCCTTCTACCCGGTGTTCGTCAATCTGGTCGATAACGCGATCTTCTGGCTGTCGCAACGGAACCCTACCGAGGAGCGGACCATCGAACTCGATGCCGCGCAAGGAGCGTTTATGATAAATGACTCAGGTCCCGGCATACCTCGACGAGACCGGGAGGCGATCTTCGAATACGGTTTCACCAGGAAGCCCGGCGGACGAGGGATGGGCCTAGCCATATCCCGCGAGACGCTACACAGGGTAGGCTATGATCTCACGCTGGCAGAACCCGCGGCGAACGGCGGAGCGACGTTCCTGATTAGTCCACACAATACGCACAAGGAGCGAACCAACGGTGCCAAATAACTTCGATGAACGATGCCGGGAGATCGCAAGACGGTTTCTCGTCAGCGCGGTGGTCGTGGATGACCAGCCGTATTACGGCGGAACGGAGCCGGTCGGACCTCTGCGAACGCCAAGCCGCACCGATCGGACGGTTGGCGACGAGAAACCGCCGGGACGCGGCGGCGGTCAGAGCCTGGACGCGGGCGCGATTACGGATTCGTTCTCCAAGGTCGGTCTCATTTGCGGAGTCGTCAAGCCCGCAGATGACGGGGACGTCGACGCGGCGGCGGTCAGGCGTGCGGATCTGCTCGTGATCGACTGGCAATTGCAAGATGACAGTGGCACGCGAGCTCTGAAACTGATCAATTCGATCTTGGAAGGCGATCAAGGCCAACGGCTCCGCTTGATAGCCGTGTATACCGGAGAGCCGGATATCGCCGGGATCGGAGAGCAGATAAATAAGAAGTTGTGTAATCGATACGATCTTAAGAGTGGAACGAGGGACCATCCCGTTACGCTATCTTGCGGACATTGCCGCATCGTAATCTATGCGAAGCTGGGTACGCAGTTGAATCAGGAACTTATGAATTGGGCGGTAAGCGAAGCAAACCTTCCGGATCTGCTGATCGATGACTTTGTGCGGATGACGACGGGACTCGTGCCGAGTATTGCGCTCGTCGCGCTGACCGCGGTCCGCGAAAACCCACATCAAGTACTGGACAAGTTCGACAGCAGACTCGATGCGGCGTTCCTCGCGCATCGAGCGTGCCTTCCCATCCCGGATGATTCAGGGCAGCACATGGTGGCTCAGATCGCGAGTGAATTACGCGCTATTATGGAGGAGGAGGTCGGCCGGGATCCGCCGAAGTGGATGGAAGCGATAAAATTGTGGATCGAGAAATTCAAGGGTAGCGGGGATATTGTGTTCGAGGACGAACGGGTTCCTCAGAAAGGCGTGCTCGATATGCTTGAGAGGGGAGTAGACGCTACGAAGGTGCGCAGTAACAGGAAACGTGAGCGTCCGCACCTTTGGCTGACAGACGGCTTTGTCCGCTCCGACGATCCGAAAGATATCGATCGCCGACTTGCGTGGCTAATGTGCTTTCGGGCCATTGATCCGCCGGACAAGAGGCTCTGGCTGGGTACCGCCGTGCGGAGATGCGGATACTCCGATTGCGAGGAGCTTCTGCTATGCATGAGGCCGAGATGCGACAGCGTGCGGATGAAGGGAGCGGAATCGTTCCTCTTTCTGCCGCTGCTGATCGATCCTAAGCCGGGTAAGTTTCAGCTTGTGGTGCGATCGAGTGCGAAGGGTCCAAAGTACTGCCCGGTCAGTGTAGACACGGACATGTCGCGGTGGAAAATGATCGAGTTCGAGCCCGATCCGACCGCCAAGGCGGTCGTCGCGCAGAAGGAGGAGAACGGGTCGGCCGGGTACGTCTTCACGGACGTATGTGGCAAGCGATACGAGTGGATCGGGGAATTGAAGACGGAGGTCGCGCACAGCGTGGGGCAGACCCTCGGGTCCACGCTGTCGCGCATCGCTTTGGACAGATCCGAGTGGCTCAGGAGATCGGAGCGTTGAGGCGCAACCGGGAGACGCAGTGACCGCCCTGCCGCTTGGCCTGTTGCGGACGCTGCAGGCCGCCGCGCCGGCGGAGGCGTGGCGGGCGCTGTTGGGGTTCGTGTGGGAACTCTGCTCGCCGGCGCTGTCCGGGGACGCCGCCGAAGTGACGCGGCGCGACCGCGCCGCGGCGCCGGCGGACCTGTTTCTGGCGACCGCCGGCTGGGACCTCTGGACCGAGTACTACGCCAGCGTGCCGCGTACCGCCGAGCGGCTGGCCGCGTGGTGGGCGGCGACCGCGCCGGGCCGCGCGGTGCTGATCCTCGACGCGCTGTCGCTGCGGGAAGCGCCCTGGTTGCTGCACGGCGCCGCGCAGCGCGGCTACGCCGTGCACGCCGCGGCGGCGACCGGGGCCGAGCTGCCGGCCGACACCGGCCCGTTTGCCCGCGCCCTGGGGTTCGGGCAGCGCTCGGCGCTCGAAAACGACGGCGCCGGCGGCGCGCACCGGCTGCCGGGCGCCCGCACCGACAGCGTCGATCTGCCGTGGCGCGACTGCGTTGAACTGATCGACGCGGCGCCGGACTGGGTGCTGTGGCACCACTGGCCGGATGACCGCATCCACGGCCTGAGCGTGCCGGGGCGGGGGCTGGAGGCGCTCGCCGCGGATACCGCTGCGCAGCTTGCCGGCGACGACTTCTGGGCGCTGGTCGAGCGCTTGACCACCGGCCGGCGGCTGGTGGTGACCGGCGATCACGGCTACGCCGCCACCGGCTTGTTCCCCGACGCCGCCGACCGGGAACAGACCCGCTATCTGCGAGCGCGCTTCAAGAGCGGGCGGTCCGCGCCCTCCACGCCTGAAGGGGCCACGCCGGACGGCGCCGCGGCGGACGGCGCCGCGCCGGGCGGCTGGGCGCCGCCGCTGGATGCCGTGGTGGAGACGCCGCACGGCCGGCACGCGTTCGTGCTCGGCCGGCGCAAGTGGCGGAGCCGGGGCGGCTACCCGACGCTCGCTCACGGCGGCCTGTCGCTGCTGGAGGTCGCGGTGCCCTTCATCGAGCTGTCGCGGCCCGGCGGGACCTGAAGATCGACCTGCGGATGCCGGCACGCAACGGAACCACGAAAGCGGCGCGGCTGGCCGCGGAGATCGCCCGGGCGGTGGACGCCGGCCGGCCGCGGGCGCTTCCCACCGTGGACTTCGCCGATCCCGATCGCCCGCGGACCTGCCTGGAGGTCGACTTTCCGATCCTGCCGGTGAATCAGGTGGCGGCCATCGAGGGCAACGCCGGCAAGCCGATCTACCAGATGTCGAAGTGGTGGGCGCGGCGGCGGTCGAGCGTGTTCCGGGCGCTGCTGATCGCCGCCGCGGCCAAGGCGCCGGACGATCCGGCCGCCGCGGCAAAGCAGGTCTGGGACGCCTACTACGGCAATCACTCCGAGGGCGGCGCGTTCGCCGGTCTCAAGGTCGCCGACCTGTTCATGGGCGGCGGCACCACCATCGTCGAGGGCGCCCGCCTCGGCATGGAGATGTACGGCACCGATCTCAACCCGGTCGCCTGGTTCGTGGTCCGCAACGAGCTGGCCGAGGTCGAGCGGTCCGAGGTGGAGGCGCTGCTCGCCGCGGTCGAAGCCGAGGTGCGCCCGGCGATCATGCCGTTCTACGCCTGCGACTGTCCGCGCGGCCACTCTGGAACCTGGACCCGGCGCGCGACCGGCGAGGCGATGGGACCGGAGTTCGATCCGCTGGCGCTGCGCCCGGAGCAGCGGGCCGAGTACGACTACGCCGGCCCCGAGGCGATCTACGTGTTCTGGGCCAAGCACGGCCCCTGTCAGGTGACCGGCTGCGGCCACCGCACGCCGATCATCACCGCCCCGGTCATGGCCGTGAAGACGCTCACCGTGAACGCCTGGGCGCACCGCTGCCGCGCTTGCGGGCGCCCGTTCGAGGTGGAGGAGCAGGACGCGCGCATGGCGCCCGGGGCGCCGCTGGTCGCCGCCGCGTCGGAGGCCGCCTACGCGGTGCGGCAGGCCGACTTCTCGGTGCGCTGCCCGCACTGCGCGGCCTGCGAGCCCGTGGTCTCCCCCGACCGCACGCCGCGGCGCAAGAAAGTCGAGCTGGCGCTGTTGATTCATCCGCAATGGCTGGCCGGGGAGGCCGGGCGGGCGGCGGACGGCGCGCGCTACGGCGGCTCGGTAGCCGACGACGCCGCGTCCACGGTCCGGTGGAACGGCGCCCGCGCCGCCCGCCTGCGGCTGCTCGAAGTGCGCGGCCCGCTGCCGGAGGAGGTGACCTGCCCGGAGACCGGCCAACGCTTCAAGACCGGCAAGGCGGGCGGCACGGTCCCGGCGAAGTCGCGCTTCGCGTGCGGCGCCTGCGGCACGGTGCAGGACGTGTTGACCGCGATCAAGGCGTCCGGCGCCACCGGCCCGGTCGCCGCCTACGCGCTGCAGGGGTATTGCCCGACGTGCGCCGAGGAGCGGCGCCCCTACCGCGGGCGGTTCTTCGCCGCGGTCGACGACCCGCGCCGCTTCGACGCCGCGGCGCGCGAGTGGGAACGGCGCAAGGAGCAGGACCTTGCGGCCTGGTGGCCGCGTCAGGAGGTCCCGTACGGCTACATGACCGGGATGGCCAACGGCGACATTCGCCAAGGCCATGGTTTCACTCACTGGTGGACGATGTTCAACCCGCGCCAGCTCCTGGTCCACACCCAGTTGCTGCGCGCCATCGTCGCCGCGGAACCGGAGCGCCATCGGTGGCCGGCGCGCGAATACGTGCTCGGCGCGTTCCAACAGTACCTGCGCAACCAGAGCATGTTTTCGTTCTGGCATCGTGCGCGCGATCACTTCGCTCCCGCCCTTTCCAACAGCAACTATCATCCAAAGGACATATCCGTCGAGGTGGGGGTTTACACGGGCGTGGGCTACGGTACTTGGCCGTCTACCTACTCACGCCTTATCGATGCGTCTGAGTGGGCCGGGGCGCCGTGGGAGGTCGTGGCCAATGCGCGCCTGCGCCAGCAGGCGCCGGCGCTGCGGGACCGGCTCGCCGGCAAGAGCGAGAAGGTGTTTCCCGCGGATCCGGTACGCGGGCGGCGGGCAACGCTCGAGTGCCGGTCGGCGACCGACTTGGCCGGCATCCCGGACGAGGCCTACGACTTGGTGGTCACCGATCCGCCGTTCGGCGGTCTGCTGCACTATAGCGAGCTGGCCGACTTCTTCTACGTCTGGCTGCGGCTGGCGCTGCGCGACCGCTATCCCGATCGGTTCACGGCCGAACACACCCCCAAGAGCCTGGAGGCGGTGGCCAACCGGGCGCGCCACCCGGATGCTCCCGACGCCTTCTATCGGCGCCTGCTGACCGCCTGCTGGCGGGAGGCGGCGCGCATCCTCAAGCCGGGCGGGCTGCTCACGTTCACCTTCCATCACAGCGAGGACGCGCCGTGGGTGGCGGTGCTGGAGAGCCTGTTCGACGCCGGCTTCTACCTGCAGGCGACCTATCCGATTCGCAGCGACGAGACCAAGGGGAGGGGCGAGTTTGGCTCCAAGAAGATCGAGTACGACATCATCCACGTATGCCGCAAGCGCCGGGAGGAACCGCCGCGGGTGAGCTGGGCCCGGATGCGCCGCCAGGTGCTGGCCGACGTGCGCCACCTGCAGGCCCTGCTGGAGCTGCACCGGCGGAACGGGCTGCCGGAGGCCGACCTGCAGGTGATCCGGCGCGGCAAGGCGCTGGAGTACTTCAGCCGCCACTACGGCCACGTGTACGTCAACGTGGGCGAGCCGATGTCGGTGCAGGAAGCACTGCGGGGAATCAACCAGCTCCTCGACGAGGAACTGGGCGGCGCCGGCGATCCGCCGCCGCCCGCCGCCGAGCCGTTCACGCGCCAGTTCCTGCGCCTGTTCGACGGCCGCACCGAGGTGCCGCGCGACCAGCTCCAGAAGTTGCTGCGCGGCACCGGCAGCGCGCCGGGAGACTTCGCGGAGCGCGGCTGGTGCCGGCAGGAGACCCGGGTCTACCACCTCGTGCCGCCGCGGGAACTGGCGCAGGCCCGGATCGACAACCCCGCCGGCATGGTGAGCGACTACGACCAGGCGGCGTTCCTGATCGGCGCCTGCTGCGACGACAGCGGCATCAACGTCACCGCTACGCTCGACAACGGCAACTTCGCCCAGCATCCCGCCCTGGGCGCGCTGCTCGACTGGTTCGCGCGCCGCGGCGCGACTGACGAGACCCGCACCGCGGCGGACCGGGCGCGCCGCCTCCTGCGCGACTGGAACGCCCGCAACCGCGACCGGCGCCGCGACCCGCAGCGCGAACTGTTCGTCGACCAGGAAGCGGCGTCGTGAACCTGCAGCAGGGCGACGTCTGGAAGCGGCGCGGCTGCTCCCTGCTGTGGGACGCCGCCGCCCTGGCGGCGGTGACCGCGCCGGCCGCGGTCGCCTCGCTGCGGCAATTCTTCGCCATGACCCGCGCCTGGCCGAGGGAGCTGCCGGGCGCCGGCGGCGACGCGCTGGTGGTGGCCGGCGTGGAGGGGTGTCTGGACGCCCTGAGCGGCGCCGACGGCCGGACCTGGCTGGAGACCGACCTCAAGCCGGCCCTGCTGAGCTTCCAGGATGAGTATGAGGGGCAGGCGGCGCTGATCCTGTGGCTGCCGTCGGGCCGCAGCCGCATCCGCATGGTCACCGCCACCGAGGAGTACTTCTGGCACGACGACCGCGCCGCGGCCTCCGGCGGGCTGCCGCTCGGCCGCTGCCTGTGGGCCGGCGCCGAGTCGGACGCGGCGCGCATCATCGTCTCCGCCGCGCCGCAGCCCGATGTCGACGGTCCCGCCTGGGCCGGCCTCTACCACCCGCGCCTCTCATGACGGGCTATATTGAGTGACACGTGCAGGTAAGATAGAGGAGATACAAGTGTCGAAACTGTTTGACAATGCCGTCCAGTCGATCAAACTTGGGCTTGAGGACTATGAAGCGAACGACCCGACGCGGACGCTGTCTGCAATTCGCAACTTCTATGCAGGCCTGCTGCTACTCTCAAAGGAAGTCCTTGTACGGGCCGTACCCGGTGCCGATGAATGGGATGTTATAGCTGCCAATTATAAGCCCAAGCGCAACAGAGCAGGCGTCATAAAATATGTCCCACGAGGCAAGGTCAGTATCGACCTGAATGGTATCGGGGAACGCTTTAACGACTTTGGATTGAATATTGACAAAGAGGCGCTGAAAAAGATCGGTAATATTCGCAATAATGTCGAGCACTACTTCTCGACGGAGAAGAACGATTCCATGCGATTGTTGATCGCCGCAGCGTTCCCCGTTGCCTACGAGTTGTTTCTTCAGGCTGGTGAAGAACCCCATCAAGTCCTAGGAGACGCGTGGGAGACGATGTTGGAAGAACGTACGATCTACGATAAGGAACAGAACGAGTGTTCTAAGACATTCTACAAGATCGACTGGGTATCCGATATCTTGTCCACCGTACACTTGGTTTGCCCGGAGTGCCAGTCCGATTTGGTGGCACAAAAAGACAGCGGAAACACGAATAAACAAGAGATTGATGCTGAATGTCGCTCGTGTGAAGTGACGATCAGCGCCGAAAGGTTGATCCAAAATATGGCTATTCATCTGGATAGTGGCGATGGAACTTTGCGGACGTGTCCAGAATGTAGCTTAGCTACCTACATCATGAATGACGATGGCAAAGACGAAATCGGATGTGTTTGGTGCGAATGTAAGCTGGGTAATTGCAAATCCTGCGACAGTAAACTAACGCCGGATTACGTTGGTGAACGTAACGACCTGTGTTTTTACTGCGAATATAATCTGGAAGGGGACTAATTCTGACCTCGTCAAGGAATGAACGGATTCCTGCGGTAAAGGCTAACGTCCTGCGGTTCGCGCCCGGCGCACGGGTGCGCCACGCCGAGTTCGGCGACGGAGTGGTGATCGGCGCGGTGCGCGGCGGGTACCTGCGGGTATTCTTCGGCGACGGCGAACGGGAGATCCCGGTCGCGGCCGCCCTGCCATCCGTGCCGCGGGCCGAGCGCGTGCTGGCGGGAGTGGAGGGGAGCGCGGAGCGCCTGCGGCAGGCGTGGCTGGCGTGCGAGGCGCATGCGCTGCCGCTGGCGGAGAACGCCGCGGCGTTGACCGCGGCGCCGATCGACCTGCTCCCGCACCAGATCGTCCTGACCCACCGGATCGCGACCGCCTCGCCGCGGCGTTACCTGATCGCCGACGAAGTGGGGCTGGGCAAGACCATCGAGGTGGCGCTGCTGCTGCGCGAGCTGGCCAGCCGCGGCGAGCTGCGCCGCGCCTTGATGGTGGTGCCGGCCGGACTGGTCAATAACTGGCACCGGGAACTCAACGAGGTCTTCAACCTGCAGTTCGAGGTGTTCGGCAGCGAGGGCGACGTCACCGACCGCAAGTCGAACGCGTTCGCCAGGCACGACCGGCTCATCGCCAGCATCGATACCCTGAAGCGGCGCGCCCGGGTGCGGCGCCTGCTCGCTGCGCCGCGCTGGGACCTAGTGGTGTTCGACGAAGCGCACCACCTGACGGCGCAGCGCTCCGGCCGCACGGTGCGCAAGACCGCGAACTACAAGCTGGCCGAGGCGTTGAAGAACCACGCCCGCGATCTGATCCTGCTGTCCGCCACGCCGCATCAGGGCGACCACTTCCGCTTCTGGATGCTGGTGCAGCTCCTCAACCCGACGTTGTTCGCCGGCCCCGGCGAGATGGTGGCGCAGCGCCATCGCCTCAATACGGTCGTGCTGCGCCGCACCAAGGCCGACGCCTGCCGCCCGGACGGCTCGCCGCTGTTCGCGCGCCGCGGGGTGCACACCGAATCGTTCACCATGACCGGCGCCGAGCGCTCCTTCTACGGCGCGTTGCGGGAATACCTGGAAGAGGGGTTCGCGCTGGCGCAGCGGCAGGGCAATCAGGGGCGCGCCCTCGGCTTCGTCATGACCATCTTCCAGAAGATCGCCGCCTCCAGCTTCGCGGCCGTGCGCCGCACGCTGCGCCGCCGCTTGCTGATGCTCACCCTGCACGAGGCGATCCTCAAGGACCGGGAGCTCGACCTCGACGCCCGCACCGCGCTGCACGACGAAGCGCGCGACCTGATCCATGAGGATCAGCGCATCCCGCGCGGCGATCCGGTGTCCCGCGGCCGCGCGGACGCCGTGCTGGCCGACCTCAAGGTGCGCCTGCTCAAGCGCCTGGACGAGGAGGAGCTGGCCCGCGCGTCCGACGCCGGCGCGGGCGAGGAGAGCGCCGCGGCCGGCGAGGACGCCGCCGCCATGGCGGTCAACCTGGCGCTGCCGGAGGAACGCCTGCGCATCCGCGACCTGCTGGCGCGCTTTCCGGAGACGCGCGAAACCAAGGTCGCCAAGCTGTTGCGCGGCCTGGGCGCGCTGTGGGAGCAGAATCCGCGCGAGAAGGTGGTGATCTTCGCCACCTATCTCGGCACGGTCGAGCTGCTCGGCGCCGAGATCGAGCGCGCCTGTCCCGGCCAGGGCGTGGTGGTGCTGCGGGGCGGGGACCACGGCGCCAAGCTGGCCGCCGAACGCCGCTTCCGCCGCGCCGACGGGCCGCGCGCGCTGGTCTGCACCGCCGCCGGGCGCGAAGGCATCAACCTGCAGGTGGCGCGCGTGCTGTTCAACTTCGATCTGCCGTGGAATCCGATGGACGTCGAGCAGCGCATCGGGCGCATCCATCGCTATGGCCAGCAGCACACGGCGCAGGTCTACAACCTGGTGCTGTCGGACACCATCGAGGGCCGCATCTTCCTGCTGCTCAAGGACAAGTTGGAGGAGATCGCGCGCACGCTTGGCAAGCTCGACGAGCAGGGCAACGTCGCCGAGGACCTGCGCACGCAGATTCTGGGGCAGCTCGCCGAGCGGCTCACCTACGACGCCCTCTACCGGGAGGCGCTCTCCGACCCGGAGCTGCGGCGCACCCGGCAGGAACTGGACGCCGCCATGGCCAACGCCAGCGAAGCGCGCAAGGTGGTGTTCGAGCTGTTCCAGGACCTGGACCGGTTCTCCCTCGACGACTACCGCCCGTTCGCCAACGTGGACGCCGGGTTCGACCGCATCGTTCGCTTCCTCGGCGCCGCGCTGGCGGAACAGGGCCAGTCGCTGCGGCGGCTCGACGGAACCACGTTCGCACTCGTCTCGGGGGAGGTCACCGAGGAGGCGCGGTTCACGACCGATCGGGAGCAGGCCCGCGCGCAGGAAGATCTGGAACTGATCGGCCTCGACCATCCGCTGCTGGTGGCCGCGCTGCGCCGCTGGCAGCGCCTGGAGCCGGAGCAACTCGGCGCCGCGGTGGCCGGCGGCGTGGAAGCCGGCGGCGCGGCGGGCGGGAACGGCGCGGCGGTCGTCTCGTGGTGGTCGATCCGCATCGACGGCGGGGACGGCGAGCGCCGCTCGCTGGTGCAGCCGCTGGCCGTCGCCGCCGACGGCCGGCGCCTCCCGCAGTTGGAACGCGAAGGCGCCGGCCTGTTCCGGCGCGCCCCCGGCCCGCCGGCCTTGGCGCCGGCGCAGCGGCGCGCGCTGTTGCGCGACGCCCTGGAGCCGATGATCCGGCGCGAGCTGGACCAGCGCGGCCTGGTCACCGCCGCCGGCGGCTACACCGCCAAGCTGGTCGGCTGGATCGAACTTGCCGGCAACGGCGCGGCGGGACAGGGGCCAGGTTAAGGTATGCTGCCGTCCATGCGGGAGGCTCCATGAGCACGCCGCGCATACGGTTTTCCGCCGACATCCTGCGCCGACTGGGCGAGGAGCTGAATCCCCACTTGGACAAGGGGATCGTGGAGCTGGTCAAGAACTCCTACGACGCGGACGCGACCTGGTGCCGCATCGAGATGCGCGGAACCGACCGCGCCGGCGGCACCATCATCGTTACCGATAACGGCGACGGCATGACGCCGTTCGAGATCGAACAGGGGTGGCTGGTGCTGGGAAGTTCCACCAAGAACGCAGCGCGACGTACGCGGTTGGGGCGCATTCCGGCCGGCAGCAAGGGGTTGGGGCGGCTGGCGGCCCTGCGCATGGGAACGCGCGCGCTGCTGACCGCCAGACCGCGGACCCATCCTGCGGACGAGTACCGGCTACCGATCGACTGGCGCGCGTTCGAGGCCACGGAGCTGGTCGATGACGTAGCGCTGAATATCGACCATGCCGTGAGGTCACCGGACGCCGGCCCCGGCACCGAGATCAGGATCCAGGGATTGCGCAAGCGGATACAGCGCATGGAGGTCAAGCGTCTGGCGCGCGAACTGATCCTGCTTGCCGATCCGTTCGGCGGCGATCCCGCCGGGTTCGCGCCCACGCTGATCGCGCCCGACTTCGAAGACTTGGCCCGGCTGGTGCGGAATCGATACTTCGACGATGCCGAGTACCATCTGGCCGCCGGCGTCGACGCGAGCGGCCGCGCGACCGCGGCGGTGGTCGACTGGAGGGGCCGGCGCCTGTTCAGCGCGGGCCATGACGAGATCGCCGCGGCCGGCGCAGGCCGGCCCTACCACTGTCCCGCGGTCCGCTTCGACCTTTGGGTCTTCATTCTGAATCGCGCCACCTTCTCCACGAGAACCAGCACCCTGCAGGAAGTACGTCACTGGTTGGGTGAGTTCGGCGGCGTGCACGTCTATCACAATGGGCTGCGGGTGATGCCGTACGGCAACCCCGGCAACGACTGGTTGGAGATGAACCTGCGGCGCGTGCGCAGTCCGGAGGAACGGCCGGGAACGAATACCTCCATCGGCCGCGTCGTGGTGACCGATACCGATGCCCGGCTCGTCCAGAAGACCGACCGTTCCGGGTACGTCGAGGAGGAAGCGTTTACCGATCTGGTGCGATTCGCCCAGGACGCCCTGGATTGGATGGCCAACCGGCGGATGGAGGCAGCGGAGCGGCGCCGCGCCAAGGTGCGTGGCTTCGTCTCGACCAGGTCACGCGCGGCGCACCGAGCGTTGCGAACTGCCATCGACCAGGTTCCGCCCTCGGATCGCGAGCCCCTGGAGGCCGCGTTCGAGCAGTATGATCGGTTGCGAAACCAGGAAGCGGAAACCCTGCGCAAGGAGGTGCAGTTGTATCGGACGTTGAGTACGGCGGGCATCACCGCAGCGACCTTTGCGCACGAGTCGAGCGGCAATCCGATCAAGGTGATAGGGCAGTCGGTCGAGGCGCTCGCGCGCCGCGCCAGCAAGATGCTGGGCGACCGGTACGAGTCAGAGTTGGGGCGGCCGGTGACCGGCATTCGACGCGCCGTGAGCAGCCTTTCGGTTCTGGGAAACGCTACGCTGAAGCTGCTCGACCACGACAAACGGCGGTTGTCGAGAGTCGATCTGCATGACGTCCTACGTGAGGTCGTCGGCACGTTCCGACCGTTTCTCGATGGAAGAAACGTGGCGACCGCGGTGTGTATGTGTTCAGGTAACCCATATGTCCGCGGCAGCCGGGCAGCGATCGAATCGATCGTCACCAATCTGCTCAACAACAGCCTCAGCGCGTTCGAAAGCGCCGGTACGATGGGGCGAAGGATCGAGCTTGCCACCTCGGTCGAAGATGGCCGCTGGCGGCTGGCAGTGTCCGACAACGGTCCGGGGATCACCGACATCAGTACGCGCGACATCTGGCTGCCCGGCCGCACCACCCGCAGGAACGGCACCGGACTGGGACTGACGATCGTGCGGGATGCGGTCCGGGACCTCGACGGCGACGTCGATGCCCGCGAGCACGGCGGCCTGGGCGGCGCCGAGATCATCGTAGAGATACCGATTCTGGAGGGCTTAGGTGAATAATTCGAGCAGCAGTGCGATCGAGAGCATTCTGGTCGTCGATGATGACGCCGAGACAAGAGAAGGACTCTGCTATTCGATTGAGGAATTGGAGATCACTCCGGTTCTGGAGGAGGGACCGATCAAGAACTTGGAGCAGTTCGTCAAACAAGTGCCGCGCCGAGCGCAGGCAGTACTGTGTGATTATCGACTGAAGACCTCCGGTACCTACTCCTCGTACGGCGGGGATGAGGTGGTTGCCGCGTGCTATCGGAGCGGCATTCCGGGTCTGCTGTGCACGCAGTACACCGACGTGGTCTTCGAAATGAATCGGCGTCTGCGCCGGTTCATTCCGTCTCTCCTCAACACGAGTTCGCCAAATCCTGACGACATTCTCGCATCACTAAGCGCCTGCCAGGAGGAACTCGCCGGTTCGATTCATCCAGCTCGGGAACCATGGCGCACCCTGGTCCGGGTGCACGCCGGACCGACGGACGCGGGTTACTGTCACGTCATCGTGCCTGCCTGGAATGCCAACCAGGCGATCCGTCTCTATCTTGAGGACCTTCCCGACATGATACGACCACGTATGACAACGGGTGCGCGATTGCACGCCAAGGTCAATATCGGCGCCGACAGTTTCGAAGAGGTGTACTTCGATGAGTGGGAGCCGGAATGAACGATTGCGCCGGGCGCCTGCGGGAGACGCTGGCCGTGCTGGACGTCGGACACGGCTCCAGCGCCGTCCTCTTTTCCGGGGACGACGTGGCGGTCTTCGATACGGGACCCGGCTCCGGGCTGCTCCGTTTTCTCAAAGAGCAGAACGTCAATCGTATCAAGACCGTCTTCGTTTCGCATGCGGACGTCGATCACATCGGTGGTTTGGTCGGTCTGCTGGCCGCGAACACCGTCACGGTCGAACGGGTCGTCTTCAACACCGACAGCTCGCAAAGATCCGCTAAGTGGGACGATCTGACTCACGAACTCGATGCTCGGCATCGGGCCGGAAAGACCAAGGTCAAAACCACGATCTGCGAAGGTGACAGCGAAGTATTCGGGATGGTGACCGCAACCGCGGCCGGCCCGAGCCAGATTACGCCAGCGTCTGCCGGTCACTTGGCGTTCATCGACCGCGCGGCTGAGTCACCGCTATGCAGGGTATGAAGGCGTCTGCGATGGAGGCGGTTTTCGCGGCGGCCGCGCGGCTGCAGGAGCTGGTGCCGGATGCCGTGTTGGTCGGCGGTACCGCGGCGGTCCACCACGCCGGCCACCGCGTGTCACTAGACCACGATCATGTCGTAGCCGACTTGCGCGGGCGGTTCGATGACGTGCTCGCCGCTCTGGAGGAGACCAGTGGCTGGGTCACCGCGCGCATGCGGCGGCCCGTACTGATTCTGGGAAAGCTGGATGGGGTCGAGACCGGGGTTCGGAATCTGATCCGCCGGATGCCGCTGGAGGTGGAACTGGTCGTCGTCGGAAACCGCCGCCTGCGGGTGCCGACGCTGGCTGAGATTACGCGCATCAAGGCATGGCTGTGTCTGATTCGCAATGCCACGCGCGACTACCTCGACTTCGTCGCGTTGGCGGACCGGCTCGGAGCAGGGGAGGCCGCCGCGGTGGTCGGGGGCATGGATCGCTATTACGCCGATCAGCTCGGCGCCGGCGGCCGGCGGGTCGCCGCGCAGGTGGCGCGGCAGTTGGCGGAGCCGCGGCCCGACGACCTCGGTGAGATCGATCTGCTCTCCTATCGGGGGCTCGATCGGCGCTGGCGCGACTGGCAGGCGGTGATTGATGGGTGCCGGCGGGTTGCCGTGCGCGTCCTCGACGCATTGGCGGAGGAAGGGGAGTGATCCATCGACACCTGGAGACGGCAGACACAGCGCCGCCGGAGCGGCAACCGCTGGCCGCTGTCGTCGATCTCCTGCAGCGCGGTGACCTGGATGACTGGCGGCCCATCGCCCGGGCGGTCAAGCGCGACCCGCATGGGCAGTTCGCGGATCGGGTGCTGCGCCTGCTCGATGCCTACCCGATCTATGGGACCTCGGCGCTGTGGCGCGCCTGGATCGACCACTGCCGCCAAGCTGGTCGGCCGCGCCGCGCCGGCGCGGTAGAGTGAGCGGCGTGCGCGGGGGTCAGGCCACTGACCGGCGCGCGCGGAGGAGGGGAGATGCCGCAACTGCACCGTATAGTGCTGGCCGGCTGCGGCGGCATGGGGCGCCGCCACCTGCGCAGTTACCGGGTGCTCGGCGAGGCCGAGCCGGGGCGCGCGGAGCTGGCCGCAGTGGTCGATCCCGAGCTGGAACGCGCCGAGTTCGTCGCCGCCGAGGCGGAACGACTGCTGGGGCGCCGGCCGGCGCCGTTCGGTTCTCTGGAAGAAGCGGCCGCGGCGGTGCCGGAGCTGGACGTGGCGGACATCGTGGCCGCCCCGTCGGCGCATCACCGCCTCACGCAGGCGGCCGCGGCGGCGGGCATGCACGTGCTGTGCGAGAAGCCGATGGCGCCCACGGTGGCCGCCTGCCGCGCCATGCAGCGCGCCGCCGCGCAGGCCGGGCGCGTGCTGTCGATCGCCGAGAACTACCGCCGCGACCCGCTCAGCCGGCTGGCGCGCGCCCTGGTCGCCGGCGGCGCGATCGGCGAGCTGCGTTCGCTGCTGGACCTCTCCGGCAGCGGCGGCAACCGGGGCCACGCCGGAGCGTGGCGCTACCTGCGCGCCGAAGGCGGCCCCATCCTCGAAGCCGGCGTGCACAACGCCGACCTGCAGCAGTACCTGGCCGGGCCGGCCATCCGGGTGAGCGCGCAGGTGCGCCTGCACGAGGCGCGGCGGGTCTACCGCGGCGTCCCGCTCAAGGCGTTCCACGACCATTACGCCCACCGCAACCCGGCGGTGGCCCCGGCCGACGCGCCCGACCTGCTGCTGGCTGCCGTCGAACATGCCGGCGGCGCGCTGGGCCAATGGCGCTACGACCACTCGGTGCACGGCCCCGGCCTGAGCCGCTTCACCCTGTTCGGCAGCGAGGGGCAGATCGACCTGCCGGGGGTGCGCAACGGCCGCCCGCTGCAGGTGTTCCGCGACGACCACGCCGGCGCGCTCTCCGACGCCGCGGTGCTGGCGCTGGTGCCCGACTTCGCGCTGGACGAGCGCACCGCGCGCCTGTTCGGCGGCGCGCGGCTGGCGCGCTACGCCAACGCCGGCCCCGGCCTGGGCGGCGGCGCGGACCTGAAGCTGCTGGCGCTGGAGCTGGCCGAGCTGCTGGACGCCGCCGACGGCGGGCCGCCGGTGGAGGTGGGCCCGGAAGTGGGCCTGGCCGCGGCCGCGCTGGTGCTCGCCTGCCACGAGTCGTCCGCCGCCGGCCGCCCGGTCACGCTCGCGGAGGTGATCGACGGCACCCTGGACGCCTACCAGCGCCCCGCGAACGAGGCGTTGCGCACGGTGCCGCCGCCGCCGTGAACTCCCGCGCCGCCCGCCTCCTGCCCGCCGCGGACCCTGCCGCTCGACCCCGGCGACATTCTCGGCAGTAGCATCTGACGGAACGTCCAGCCGTTTGGAAACGCGCCGCCGAGTCACGCCCGCAGGTGGCATATTCCGGGCCGGATAACTTGACTCAAGTAGTTTCCATGATTATACTTATGTCATGTACAATCATGCCTCCGACGAGGCCGTAACCACTACCGTATCCGCCCTCTCAGACGACCGCTTGCTGGAGCGGACCAAGGAACTTTCCGGCGTCGAACACCATCTCGAAGTGGTCGTCATCGACCACCTGCGCGAGATTCAGAAGCGCCGCCTGTATCTGCGGAGCGGGTTCTCGAGCCTGTTCGATTACGCGGTGCGCGAACTGGGTTACAGCGACGCCGCGGCGTGGCGGCGCATCAAGGCGATGCGGCTCTGCGCGGAGGTCGAAGGCGTGCGCGAGCGCCTGCAGGATGGCACGATGACGCTCAACGCGGCGGCGCAGTTGCAGCATGCCTTCGACCGGCAGGAGCGCAAGAAGGAACGGGCTGCGCGCAGCGCGCCGCGCGGGGCCGGGTTCGGGGCTGCCGCTCAGTCGCAGGAGGGCGCGGCGCCGCCGCGGCCGGCGGAGCGGAAGCCGGCGCCGGTGCTGGATCCGGAGGCGCGGCGGGAGCTGGTGGAGCAGGCGTCCGGCAAAGAGCAGCCGGGAGGTGATGCAGTTGCTGGCCGAGGTGGACCCGGAGCTGGCGGCGCCAGCGGACCGGGTGCGGCCTTTGGGCGGCGGGCGCTGGGAACTCAAGGCGGTGATCGACGATGAGTGCCGGCGCGGCTTGGAGCGGCTCAAGGGCCTCCTGTCCCACGTCGACCCGCACCTGACGATGGGGCAGTTCATGGGGCGGCTGGTGCGGGAAGGGCTCGACCGCCACGACCCGGCCCGGCCGCCGCGCGGGCGGCGCGCCGCGCCGGCCAAAGGCGCCGAGCAAACTTCGGCGCCGAAGACGCCGGCGGCCTCGACTCGCGGCGCTGCCTCGGCAGCGAAGCAGGAGGCCGGCGCGGACCGCGCCGCTCCTTCGGCGGCGAAGGTATCGGCTCAGGCGGCGGCGGAGCCGGGAGACGAAGCCGCTGACCGCCCGGACACTTCGGCAGCGAAGCCGGCGACCGACGCCACTTCGGCGCCGAAGACGCGGCGCCCCCGCCGTCAGGCTGCGACGGCGGGCGCGGCGCGGGCTGCGCCGCCGGCGCGGACCGAAACTTCGGAAGCGAAGGCCGGCGGCGTGATTGGCCGCGCCATCCCGGCGGCGGTCAAGCGCGAGGTCTGGCGGCGCGACCGCGGCCGCTGCCGCTACGTGGACCGCACCAGCGGGCGCCGCTGCGGCTCCCAACACCTGCTGCAGATCGATCACGTGGTGCCGTTTGCCTGCGGCGGCGCCGCCGAGCCGAACAATCTCCGGCTGCTGTGCGCCGCCCATCACCGCTACCGCCACGCCGGCGCCGGATTCGGGCGCCCCGGCGAGGATCGGCAGGCGCCGGTAGACCGGTGATCAAGATCGCCGAGAAACGATCATCTTACACTGCGGCTGGGACTGGGTTTGGCCGCCAAGCGGCCTGACGCTTACCTGCATTTTTGGAATGCGCGCCCGCCGCGGGCGCGCTTTGACGCGGCGGCGGGCGCCGGTTATGATCGGAGGCGCGTGGTGCCGGGTTGATGCATCTGGAAGGCGAACACACCTTTTCCGCCAGTCAAGGGCTGCTCTGGGAGCAGTTGAACGACGCCGGCGTGTTGGCCCGCGTCACGCCCGGGCTGCAGGAGCTGCAAGCCGGGGAGCAGGAGCCGGACGCCTACCGCGCCCTGTTCGCCATCAAGATGGGGCCGATCAACAGCACCTTCAGCGGCACCTTGCGGGTGGTGGACCGGGCCGCGCCGGAGCGCTTCCGGCTGCTGATCGACGTCGCCGGCAAGGTGGGTACGGTGGATGCCGAAGCCACCGTCACCGCGCTGCCTGCGCCCGGCGCCGGCGGGGAGGAGCGGACCCGGGTGACCTTCGCCGCGGACGCCCGCCTCACCGGGTTGCTGGTGCGCATGGGCCAGCGCGTCCTCAGCGGCGTCGGGCGCCTGCTCACCAGGCAGTTCTTTCAGGCATTGGAGCGGGAACTCAAGGACGTTGCGCCGCAACCGGCGGCGCCACTACAGGAGCTACGGGAGCTACAGGAGGGGGATTCATGAGCGTGTCGATCAGCGTCACCGTCAACGGGCGGCGCTACCGCGAAGAGGTGGAGCCGCGGCTGTTGCTGGCGGACTTCCTGCGCGAGGTCCTGGGGCTGACGGGAACTCACGTCGGCTGCGATACCAGCGGCTGCGGCGCCTGCACCATCATCGTCGACGACAAGGCGGTGAAGAGCTGCACCCTGCTGGCGGTGCAGGCGGACGGCGCCAACGTCACCACCATCGAGGGGCTGGCGGACAACGGCGAACTGCACCCGCTGCAGCAGGGCTTCCACGAGGAGCACGGCCTGCAGTGCGGGTTCTGCACGCCGGGCATGATCATGGCTGCCTGGCAGCTCCTGGAGCGCAACCCGGCGCCGAGCGACGCGGAGATTCGCCATGCCCTGGAGGGCAACTTCTGCCGGTGCACCGGGTATGAGAATATCGTTCGGTCGGTGCGCCGCGCGGCCGGCGCGCAGGCGTAGCGGGAGGTATCTTCAGATGGCAAAGTACATTGGCCAGGCGGTCAAGCGAGTCGAAGATCAGCGGTTCCTGACCGGCAAGGCGCGCTATACCGACGACATCAAGCTGCCGGGCATGACCTGGGCAGCAATCGTGCGCAGCCCGCACGCCCACGCCACCCTTGACCGGGTGGATACTTCGGCGGCGCTGGCGGCGCCGGGCGTGGTGGCGGCCTACACCGGCCAGGACCTGGAAGCGGCCGGGGTCGGCGGCCTGCCGTGCGGCTGGCAGGTGGACTTCAAGAACGGCGACACCATGAAGGAGCCGCTGCACCCGGTACTGGCGGCGGGCAAGGCGCGCCACGTGGGCGACCCGGTGGCGATCGTAATCGCCGAGACCAAACATCAGGCCCGCGACGCGGCCGAGCTGGTGGAGGTGGACTACGGAGTACTGCCGGCGGCCGTCGACATGCTCGCGGCCACCGCCGACGGTGCCCCCCTGGTGCACGCCGACGTACCGCGCAACGTCCCGTTCGACTGGGGCCTCGGCGACAAGGAGGCAGCCGCCGCGGCGTTGGCCGGCGCGGACCACGTCACCACGCTGCAAATCACCAATCAGCGGCTGGTCCCCAACGCCATCGAGCCGCGCTGCGCGATCGGCGATTACGACGCGGCGCGCGATCATTACACCCTGTACACCTCGTCGCAGAATCCGCACGTGATCCGGCTGCTGCTCACCGCCTTCGTGCTCGGATTGCCGGAACACAAGGTGCGGGTGATCTCCCCCGACGTCGGCGGCGGCTTCGGCAGCAAGATCTTTCACTACGCCGAAGAGGTGCTGGCGATCTGGTGTTCGCGGCAGCTCGGGCGCCCGGTGAAGTGGACCGCGGAGCGTAGCGAGAGCTTCATCTCGGACGCGCAGGGGCGCGACCACGTCACCACGGCGCGGCTGGGGCTGGACGCCGAGGGCAGCTTCGTCGGCCTGGAGGTCACCACGCACGCCAACCTGGGCGCCTACCTGTCCACCTTCTCCACCTGCGTGCCCACCTATCTCTACGGCACCCTGCTGCAGGGGCTGTACACCACCCCGGCGATCTACGTCGACGTCACCGGGGTGTTCACCAACACCGTGCCGGTGGACGCGCTGCGTGGCGCCGGGCGGCCCGAGGCCACCTACCTGCTGGAACGGCTGGTGGATACCGCGGCGCACGAACTGGGCCTCGATCCCGCGGCGCTGCGCCGCAAGAACTTCATCCCGCCGTTCGACGGCAGCGAGGAGCAGCCCGGCTACCAGACCCAGGTCGCCCTGCAGTACGACAGCGGCAACTACCAGGGCGTGCTGGACCGGGCCCTGGAAATGGTGGGCTACCAGGAGTTCCGGCAGGAGCAGCAGGCGGCGCGCGCGGCCGGCCGCCTGCTCGGCATCGGCTTCTCCACCTACATCGAGGCGTGCGGCATCGCGCCCTCGGCGGTGGTCGGCTCGCTCGGCGCCCGCGCCGGTCTGTTCGAGAGCGCCATCGTGCGCGTGCAACCGACCGGGAAGGTTTCGGTGTTCGTCGGCAGCCACACCCACGGGCAGGGGCACGAGACCACCTTCGCCCAGGTGGTGGCGGATCATCTGGGGATCCCGATGGAGGACGTCGACATCATCCACGGCGACACCGAGTCGGTGCCGTTCGGCATGGGCACCTACGGTTCGCGCAGCCTGGCGGTCGGCGGCAGCGCCATCGTGCGCAGCCTCGAAAAGGTCAAGAAGAAGGGCGCGCGGATCGCCGCGCACCTGCTGGAGGCGGCCGCGGAGGACCTGGAGTACGCCGGCGGCAAGTGGACGGTACGCGGCACCGATCAGTCGGTGGCCTTCGGCGACGTGGCGCTGACCGCCTACGTGCCCCACAACTATCCCGAGGGCCTGGAACCGGGGCTGGACTTCACCAGCTTCTACGACCCGGCCAACTTCACCTTTCCGTTCGGCGCGCACCTCTGCATCGTCGAAGTGTGCGCGGAAACCGGCCAAGTGACGCTGCGGCGCTTCATCGCCGTCGACGACGTGGGCAACGTGGTGAATCCGCAGATCGTCGACGGCCAGGTGCACGGCGGGGTGTGCCACGGCATCGGCCAGGCGCTGCTGGAGGGGGCGATCTACGACGCCGACGGCCAGCTCGTCAACGGCTCCTACATGGACTACGCCCTGCCGCGCGCGGACGACCTGCCGGCGTTCGAGCTGGATCGCACCGTGACCCCGTGCCCCCACAACGCGTTGGGGGTGAAGGGCGCCGGCGAGGCCGGCACCATCGGCGCGACGCCGGCCGTGGTCAATGCCGCGGTCGACGCCCTGTGGCATCTCGGGGTGCGGGATCTGGACATGCCGCTCACCCCGCAGCGGGTGTGGCAGGCGATTCAGCGGGCCGCGAGCAGCGGGAGCTGACCTGAGCGGAGATTGAGAGAGGAGATTGACATGAGTAGTAGTGCATTCGATTACCACCGCGCGGCCTCGGTCGAAGACGCCGTGGCGCTGCTCGCCCGCCATCCGGACGCCAAGCTGCTGGCCGGCGGCCACAGCCTGATTCCCTCCATGAAGCTGCGCCTGGCGGCGCCGCGCGCGCTGATCGACATCGGTCGCCTCGCCGAGCTCGACTACGTGCGCGCGCGGGACGGAGTGGTGGCGATCGGCGCCGCCGCTACCCACCACACCATTGCCTCCAGCGAGGCGGCGGCGCGGCAGGCGCCGTTGCTGGCGCAGGCGGCGGCGATGATCGGCGACGTCCAGGTGCGCAACGCGGGCACCATCGGCGGCAGCTTGGCGCATGCCGACCCGGCGGCCGACTATCCGGCCGCGGTGCTGGCCGCCGAGGCGCAGATCGTGGTCCGGGGCGCGGACGGGGAGCGCGTGATCGACGCGGCCGATTTCTTCGTCGACCTGTATCTGACCAGTCTGCAGCCTGACGAGATCATTACCGAGGTGCGCGCGCCGGCCGCGGCGGCGGGCAGCGGCGCCTGCTACCTGAAGTTTCCGCACCCGGCGTCGCGCTTCGCGGTGGTCGGCTGCGCCGCCGCGGTCAACGCCTCCGGCGGTACCTGCGCGGACGTGCGGGTGGCGTTTACCGGGGTGGCCAACGCCGCGTTTCGGGATTCCGCGGTGGAGGCGGCGCTGGCCGGCCGGCCGGCCACGGCCGAGGCGGTCGCCGCGGCCGCGGCGCTGGCGGCGCGGGATGCCGAGGTGCTGAGCGACGCGTTCGCCGTCGCCGACTACCGCCGCCACCTGGCGGCGGTGTACGCCGGCCGGGCGCTGCGCAACGCCGCCGGCATCTAAGATGCCGAGACGTGCCGAGACGGCGCCGCGTTGACCTGAACGCGGCGCCGCGCTTTACTATGTACCACGATGGGGAAGAAAGAACTGCGCTACATCTTCCACCTCTACCGGACTGACGGACAGTCGCTGATCCTGCATCCGTTCGAGAACTCGGACCGCTTGCGGGCCGGCCTCGAGACGCAGGAGATCGAGGGCCGCTATGGGGCGGAACCGCCGGTGGCGTTGCTCACTTCGTTTCGGAACGACCTGTATCGTTCCGTCGAGGTGGCGGTGCGGCGCTTCCTCTCCGATGCCCGCTTCGTGCCGCGGTTCCTCATTTCCGCCGGCGCCTTCTTCGCCAGCTTCATGATCCTCTCTTACGCGGTGCCCGATCCGATCCTGATCGTGGACGAGCTGCTGGTCGCGGTGGCGGCCGGCATCGGCTCGTACCTGTTCCTGGGACGCCGCGACATGGGCTCGGATGCCGCCATGAAGAAGCGCATCGCGCTGCGCAACGCGGTCGATCAGATCAAGTTCGTGCCCAGCGGCTTCCTGGCGCGGGTGGAACAGGAGCTGCGGCGTACCGAGAGCGGCGACTTCGAAGAGGCGGTGCGCGCCATCCTGGAACCGGAGACCGGCGGCGATCAGGAGCAGGCCAAGACCCAGCTCGCGGCCGAAGACCGCCTGGAGGCGGCGCAGTTCGTGCAGCTCCTGGAGGAGAAGTACCGCTTCAAGCGCCTGCGCCGCGAAGAGAAGGTGCTGCGCAGCTACGCCTCGCGCGCGGCCTCCGACCGCGGCGACTCGCTGCGCCGCTGGTCCGACACCAAGAAGCTGGACCTGCCGCTGTACGCCGTCTACAAGCGCTTCAAGCGTACCGTCGAGCGCGTCTAGCAGCCGGCCTCGTAGCAGTGGCTGCTCACCTGCTCGCCGCGGGTATCGTGCAGGAAGGCGGCGTCGCCGCCGTTGCCCCAGATGTTCTCCTCCGTCAGGGTGAGGCTCGGCTGCGCGTCGCCGACGCAGCCGCGGCCACTGCAGAGCGCCAGAACGGCGCCGGGGGCCAACGGAGCGGTCGCCGGAATCATCAGGTTGGTGCCGTCGTCGTCCCTGACCTGCCAGCCGCTGACGTCGACCGCGGCGCCGGAGGCGTTGCGCAGCAGCAGGTGTTCGGAGCGGCCGTCGTTGACCACGCGCTCGATTACCACCGCGTCCGCTGCGGTTGCGGCGCGCGCGGCGCGCTGCGGCGCCGCCGCCGGGCAGTCCGCCGGGCGCGGTCCGGCGGCGAGGCGCTCGAACTGGTCTGAGAAGTGGTTCGGCTCCGCGCGATAGGGCTCGGCGAGGCCGCACTCCAGGAGGCGGGCATTGAGCAGCGAGCCGTCCGCCAGGTAGACGTAGGCCAGCAGCCGGTCGAACCGGTCGCGGCGGCGAAAGTCGAAAGCGAGGTAGATCTCGGCGTTGGCGGTGCGCTGCTGAACGTAGCGCGCGGCCTCGGCCGCGCCCGGCTCGCCCAGCTCCGGGGTGTCGATCGCCAGCAGGCGCACCTTCTCGTCGGCCTCTGGTCCCGGCGGCGGGCACGGCAGGCGCACGTGAAAGGTGTCGCCGTCCACGTAGCGGGTGACCGCGGCCGGGGTCAGCCGCGCAATGTCGGCCTCGGCGTAGTGGCGCAGGCCGGCGACCGTCACGTCGTAGAGCGGGGGGCAGGTCCGGGACTGGCCGGCGGCGCCGGCCGCGGCCAGCAGCAGCGCCAGGGCCGCCAGCCCGGTCAGTATGCGTATGTTCGGCATCGTGCCCCGCAGCATAGCCGATCGCGGGCGGTTGCGGCGCGGCGTTGGCGGCAGGCGGTCGCGGCGCTTTGTCTGCTCGGCGCCGCGGGCGCCTGCGCGCGGGAGGCCGCCCCGCTGGAGCTGGCGGTGGGCGGCGCGGAGTTTCGCGTCGAGCTGGCGGTCACCGCAGAGCAGCGCCGCCGGGGATTGATGTACCGCGACCGGCTCGGCGAGCGCGAAGGGATGTTGTTCGTGTTCGAGGAGGAGCGCATGCTCTCCTTCTGGATGCGCGACACCTCGCTGCCGCTCTCCATTGCGTTCATCGACGCGCGCGGCGTGATCGTGCACCTCGCCGACCTGGTGCCCTGGTCGGAACGGCGGGTGTCATCGCGGGTGCCGGCCCGCTTCGCGCTGGAGGTGAACCGCGGCGCCTTCGAACGCGCCGGCGTGGCGGTGGGCGACGTGGTGGCGCTGCCGCCCGCGCTGCGCTGAGCGCGGCCGGCGCAGAGGAGCGTCTTCGTTACGGCCGCGGCGGGTCGGCGGCGGCCGCGGCGCCGTCCGGGAACGGCTCCAACGCCGGCGCGGCGCCGGTCGGTTCCGGCTCGTTGACCAGGATTTCGATCCGCCGTTCGATCTTGGCCAGGTCGCGCTCCAGCGTGCGCGCCAGCGCGATGCCTTCCTCGAACCGGGCCATCGCCTCGGAGATCGGCAGGTCACCCCGGCGCAGCTCCTCGCCGAGCCGTTCCAGGCGCTGCAGGCGTTCCTCAAAGGTCGCCATCATCAGCCTCATTGGCGGCGGGTTCGGTGGCGGTGACCGCGGCGCGGAAGGCGCTGCGGTGGAGCTGAACCCGTACCTCCTGCGCCGCCCGCACCTGCTGCGCCGAGGTGACGTAGCTTCCGGTAGCCACGTCGGTCACCGCGGCGTAACCGCGCTGCAATATGGCGCGCGGCGAGGCCGCCTCCACCCCTTGCGCCGCCAGCGCCAGGCGATGGCGCAGGTTGCGGGCGCAGCGCTCCGCGCCGTGGCTGAGCGCCGCGCGCGCCTCGTCCAGGCGCTGCTGCCGCGGATGGAGGGCCAGCCGCAGGCTGCGCGCCAGGTGGTCGGCGCGGTACCGCTCCAGCAGGGCGCGGGGGCGTTGCGCGCGCGCCTCCAGGGCGGCGCCGAGGTTGACGCGCAGCGCCGCCACCCGCCGCTGCAGCTCGCGGCGCGGGGCGGCCACCACTTCCGCCGCGGCGGACGGGGTCGCGGCACGGTGGTCCGCGGCCAGGTCGCTCAAGGCGCTGTCCACCTCGTGGCCGACCGCGGAGATGACCGGCGTGGCGGCCGCCGCGATGGCGCGCACCACGCGCTCGTCCGAGAACGGCAGCAACTCCTCCAGCGCGCCGCCGCCGCGGGTAACGATGATGACGTCGCCCAGGCGCCGGCGGTCGGCGGTGCGCACGCCGCGCGCGATGCGGGCCGCGGCGTCGGGGCCCTGCACCGGCGCCGGGACGATCACCACGTCGACGCCGGCGTTGCGGCGGCCCAGTACCCGCAGCAGATCGCGCAGCGCGGCGCCGGTGGGCGAGGTGACCACCGCCACCCGCCGCGGCAGCAGCGGCAACGGCAGCTTGCGGCTGGCGTCGAACAGGCCCTCGGCGGCCAGCGCTCGCTTGCGTCGTTCGAGCAACGCCAGCAGATCGCCTTCGCCGGCGCGTTCGATGCCGTCGGCGATGAGCTGATAGCTGCCGCGCGGGCCGTAGACCGAGATGGCGCCGCGCACCCGTACCAGCATGCCGTCGGCCGGGATGAAGGTCAGCAGGAAGTGCCGGTTCTTGAACAGCGCCACGCCCAGGGTCGCGCTGCGGTCCACCAAGTTGAAGTAGTAGTGGCCGGTGCTGGAGGGGCGAAACCCGCTCACTTCGCCCTCCACCGTCACGTTGGAAAACTGGCCCTCCAGCAGGCCGCGAATGCGGCGCGTGAGCTCGGACACGGTGACGGCGCCGTCCGGGCGCGGCGCGCTGCCGGGCGCCTCGGGCGCCGCCGGCGCCGGCGGCCGGGCGCGGAAATTGGGCGCGGCGCGCGGACTGCGCGGCCATGATCTCACGCGCGGAGCATAGTCGCCGCCGCGCCCCGCGACAAGCGCGGCGCGGGCGCGGCGGCGAGCGGCGCGCTGCGCTCAGGGGGAGCTGCCGGGCGGACGATAATCACGGTGATGGATGCGGGAGCGGCTGGCGGCCCTGCTCGGCGAGTGGGAGCGCGGCGGGAAGCGCGGGCTGCGTCCGATGCCGGACCAACCGAACGGCCGCGCGCGGACCGGCGGCGCCGGGTGATGCGGTGGGCGCGGCGCGCCGCGGCGCTGGCGGCGCTGGGCGGCGCATTGGCCGCGGCTCCCGCGGCGGTGGCGGATTCGGGCGCCTTTGCGCCCGGCGAGCACGTGGATCTGCTCGACCTGGTCGACGAGGTGGGGGCCGTGCTGGAGTGGAACCCGGTCCGCCAGATGGGGGTATTGGCCTCCGACCGCCACCGGGTGGCGCTGCGGGTCGGCACCCCGTGGGTGCTGGTCGACCGCGCCAAGCCGCTGTTCGTCGGGCACGTCGTGCGCAGCGCGGGCGCGGTACTGCTGACGGCGCCCGGCGCGGAGGAGTTGCGCCAACTGTTGCGCCCCGCGGACGCCGCTCCGGTGCACCGCATTGGCGCCATCCTGATCGATCCCGGCCATGGCGGGAGGGATCCCGGCGCCATCGCCACCCACCGCTTCGACGACCATACCCTCGCGCTGCGCGAAAAGGAGATCGTGCTGGAGACCAGCCTGGCGCTGCACCGGCTGCTCAGCGCGCGCTATCCGAACAAGCGCGTGGTGCTGTCGCGCAGCGACGACCGCTATCTGTCCCTGGAGCAGCGTACCGATCTGGCCAACGGCTTGCTGCGGGATACCGGCGCCGCGGTGATCTTCATCTCGATTCACGCCAACGCCTCGCTCAGCAAGGTGGCGCGCGGCTTCGAGGTGTGGTACCTGCCCGATGACTATCGGCGGGAGGTGATTCTGCCCGGCAGCTCCGCCGCCGAGTCGCCGGAGTTGGCGCCGATCCTCAACACGGTGCAGGAAGAGGAGTTCACCCGCGACTCGCAACTTCTGGCGCAGAGCATCGTCGATCACTTTCAGCACCGGGTCGGCGACCGCAGCCTCAACCGCGGCGTGCGCGAGGAGTCGTGGTTCGTGGTGCGCAACGCCAAGATGCCGGCGGTGTTGATCGAGCTGGGCTTTGCCACCAACGAGCGGGAAGCGAAGTTGCTCGCCGACCCCGGCTACTTGCAGACGCTGGCCGAGGCGATCTACAGTGCGGTGACGGCGTTCGTAACCGTGTTCGAGGAGACCGAAACCGAATGAGCGACCAGCGCGCCGCGCCCGCTCCGCATGCCCGCCGCCGCGCGGCCGCGCTGATTGCGGCCGCGCTGTGGGTAGCGGCGCTTGGCTACAGCCTGTTCATGGCGCAGCCGTCCATCACGGGCCGGGAACGGCGGGTGCTGTTCTTTCCCGCGCTTTCGGGCGGCGGCGGCGCCTTGCGGTTGATCGGTGAGGTGCGCTACGTGCCCTACCGGGCCGCCGCCGGCGCCGACCTGCGCACGCTGCTGGAGGAGACGATTCTGGGGCCCGCCGATCACCGCGCCCACCGGCTGCTGCCGCGCGCGCTGGAGGTGATATCGGCGCACGTGCGCGGCGGTACCGCGTACGTCAACCTGTCGCGCCACGTGTGGTTCGGAGCGACGCCGGTGCCCAGTACCGGCGCGGAACGGATTCAGGCGCTGACCGCGGCCATTCGCTACAACTTCCCCGAATTGCAGGAGGTACGCATGCTGATCGAAGGCCAGGAGCCGCGCGCCGCGGCCGCCGCTGCCGGCGGAGGAACCGGTGGCTGAGCCCCTCGCCGCCGGGCAACTGCGCGCCGCGCTGGCCAACCTGCCGGGCTGGGAGGCGGACGGTGACGCGATCACCAAGACCTATGCCTTCTCCCACTTTCGGGAAGCGGTCTCCTTCATCGTGCGCATCGCGTTTGCCGCCGAGGCGGCCAACCACCATCCCGAGTTGTGGAACGTCTACCAGCGGGTGCGCGTTACCCTGGCCACCCACGACGCCGGCAACCGGGTAACCGCCAAGGACGTCGCCCTGGCGCAGGAAATCGAACGCATCGCCTGGGTCTAGCCGGCGCCTCGGCGTAGCGACCGAACCCAACCAGGCTGCCGCAGGCTTGCCGGGGGCGCGCCAAGCTCATAGGATGGCGCCGATGACCGCCGCGCAGCAACGAGAGTTCTTTCAGCGTCACGGGTATCTCATCGTGGAAGGCCATCTGCCGCCGCCGCGGCTGGCCGCGGTGCGCGCGGCGGTGGAGGAACTCTACGCCGGCGAAGGGCCTCGCGCCGGCTGGGAGCAGCCCGCGGTGGCGCCGTTCGTGCGCCGGCTCTGCAACCTGTTCAGCAAGGGTGATCGGTTCGTCGAGCTGGCCACCGATCCGTTGGCGTTGGAGTACGCCGAGCTGGTGATCGGCCGACCGGTGCGCTGGCACGCCATGAATGCCCACGATCCCCTGCCCGGTCACCGGCACGCGCACCAGGCGATTCACGCCGACCGCCAGAGCTGGCCGCAGACTCCCGCGTACTTCAACGTCCTGTGGGCGCTGGACGACATCACCGCCGAGAACGGAGCGACCCGGCTGGTGCCCGGTTCCCACCGGCGTCCGTTTCCTCCCGCGGTCCTGGACGATCCGCTGGCTCCGGTGGAGGGCGAGGTGCTGGCGGTCTGCCCCGCCGGCTCGGCGATCATGCTGCACGGCGACACCTGGCACGGCGCCCGCGCGAATTACAGCGCCGGACCGCGCCGCCTGCTGCATCTGGGATACGCCGCCTCCGGGACGCCGCCCCAATACGAGATCGGCGCTACGCTGGCGCCGGAGCTGCGCCGCCGACTGGCGCCGCTGGCCGACCGCCTGGAGCTGCCGTGACCGCTTCCGGGACGCCGCCGGGACGCCTCCGGTGAGCCTCGCTACCCTGATTCTGGCCGGCGGCAGCGGCACGCGGCTGTGGCCCGCCTCGCGCGCCGCCGCGCCCAAGCAGTACCTGAGCTTCGACGGCGGCCCCAGCTACCTGCAGCAGGCCGTGCTGCGCGCGCGGGCGGCCGCGTCCGACCTGATCGTGGTGGTAACCGGCGAAGATCAGTTGCCGGCGGTGGCGGCGCAGTGCGCGGCCCCGGAGACCGCGGCCGCCGCGGCCAACGACGCGCCCTGCTACCTCCTCGGCGAGCCGGCGGCGCGCAACACCGGTCCCGCGGTAGCGCTCGGCGCGCGCTTCGTGGCCCAGCTCCGCCCCTCCGCCGCGGCCGACGCCGCGCTGCTGGTGCTGTCCTCGGACCACGCCATCGCGCCGCTGGCGGCCTTCACCGCCGACGTGGGCGCCGCGCGGCGGCTGGCGCGGCAGGGCTGGCTGACCACCTTCGGCATCCGCCCCACGCGGCCGGAGACCGGCTACGGCTACCTGGAACTGGGCGCCGCGTTGGAGGGGGGCTTTCAGGTGGCCGCGTTCCGCGAGAAGCCGGACCGCGCGGCCGCGGCCCGCTTCGTCGCCGCCGGCGGATTTCTGTGGAACGCCGGCCTGTTCCTGTTTCCGCTGGCGTCGCTGCGCCGCGAGCTGCGCCGCTGCGCGCCGGAGATTGCGCTCCCCCTGGAGCGCGCGGCAATGCCGGCGCCGGGCGCCGCTCCGGGTTCGGGTTCGGTGGCGGTGGCGCCGAGCGCGGAGCTGCGCGCCGTGTACCGGGAGCTGCCGGCCATCTCCATCGACTACGCCCTCATGGAGCGCAGCCGGCGGGTGGCCGCGGTGCGCGCTTCGTTTCAGTGGAGCGACGTCGGAAGCTGGGACGAGTTGGCGCGGATCAGCCGCGGCGACGCGCCCGCGGCCGCGGCCGAAGCGCGCGGCAACGCGGTGTTCAGCGAGCTGCCGGTGGCGCTGGCGGGCGTCGACGACCTGATCGTGGTGGTGAAGAACGGCGCGGTGCTGGTCACCCGCAAGGGCCGCACGCAACTGGTGCGCGAGGTCGTGGCCGGGCTGCGCGAGCACCGCCCCGAGCTGCTCTAGGGAGACCCGCCGCACCGTGACTGACTTCCAACTGGCGGCGCTGCTCATCTCGCTGGCCGCGCTGTTCGGCTACCTCAATCACCGCCTGCTGCGCCTGCCGCAGACGATCGGCGTGATGAGCCTGGCCCTGATCGCCTCGCTGGCGCTGCTGATCTTCGGCGCCGCCAGCGCCGGCAGCGCCGCCGGGGGCGGCGTCCTGAGCGCACTGCAGGGGCTGCTCCGGCAGGTGGATCTGCGGCATCTGGTGCTCGACGTGCTGCTCGGATTCCTGCTGTTCGCCGGCGCGCTGCACGTCAACCTGGACGATCTCCTGGACCGGCGCCTGGCGATCACTTCGTTCGCCACCGTATCGCTGCTGGTATCCACCGCCCTGGTGGGGACGGCGACCTTCCTGCTCCTGGGCACGCTTGGCCTGTCGCTCGGCTTCCTGTACTGCCTGCTGTTCGGGGCGCTGATCTCGCCCACCGATCCGGTCGCGGTGCTGGGGGTGATGCGCCGCGCCGGGGCGCCGCGCAGCCTGGAGGCCAAGGTGATCGGCGAATCGCTGTTCAACGACGGCCTTGGGGTGGTGATCTTCCTCACCCTGCTGAGCCTGGCGCCGCTGCACCAGGAGGCGGGCGCGGCCGCGGCGCACGCCGGCGCCGCCGGGAGCGCCGGCTTCGGCGGCGTGGCGCTGTTCCTGCTGCGCGAAGCGGGCGGCGGACTGGCGTTCGGCCTCGCCGCCGGCACCCTCGGCTATCTGGTGCTGCGCACGCTGGACGACCATCGCCTGGAGGTGCTGATCACCCTTGCCCTGGCGGCCGGCGGCTACGCGCTGGCCGCGGCGCTGCACCTGTCGGCGCCGTTGGCGATGGTGGTGATCGGGCTGCTCATCGGCAACCACGGCCGCCGCCTGGCCATGTCCGCGGCCACCCGCGAGCACCTCGACACCTTCTGGGAACTGGTGGACGAGATCCTCAACGCGGTGCTGTTCCTGCTCATCGGTCTGGAGCTGCTGTTGCTGCCGCTGCCCGGCCCGTGGTCGGTGGCCGGCCTGGCCGCGGCGCTGCTGGCGGTGCCCGTGGTACTGGCGTGCCGGTGGGTGGGCATCGGCCTGCCGGTCAGTCTGCTGCGGCTGGCCGGGCGCGCGTTCACGCCGCGCGCGGTGCGCGTCATTACCTGGGCCGGCCTGCGCGGCGGCATCTCGGTGGCGCTGGCGCTGTCGCTGCCGGCCGGCGAGGAGCGCGCGCTGTTGCTGCTGATGACCTACGTGGTGGTGGTGTTCTCGATTCTGGTGCAGGGATTGACCCTGGGCCGGGTGATTCGCGGCGCACTCTAGTCTAGTAGCTGCGGGCGTCTATCTGCTCCTCGCCGGCGCCCTCCACCGCTACGAACACGCGGTTGGGCAGGCACGCGATCCACTGGCCGGGCCGCGACACGCGGCCGGTCTTGACGCAGATCTGGTTGGCGCACGGGGCGGCCGCCACGAACACGCTGCCGTCGCGCACCACGACGCGGTTGTTGCCCAACGGTCCGGGGACCTCCAGCACCTGGTCGGCGTCGGGCCGCAGCAGCCAGGTGGAGTCGGCGGAGGTCACCCTGAAGCGCGGGCGCCCGCGCTGCGCGCGCAGCACCCAGCGGGTGACGGCGCCGGCCACGCCCGCCGAGCAGAGCAGGGCGGCCAGGTCCAGCGCGCGCAACGGCAGCCAGGCGAGAAAGCGCCGCCGCTGCGGATCGCGCGGCGCGGCCGAGCCTTCAGGCGGGCGCGCCACGGCCTGCCGGCGGCAGCGCATGGCCGCGCGCCGCCGCCGGGCGCGGCATTCTCATGCCCGGCGCGCGGTTGACGCGCCGCGGGCCGCGCCGTATGTATGCCGCGTGAGTGTGTATACGCCGATCGTGGGTACCCTGGGCTACGTGATCTCGCCCGACCGCCGCCAGACCCTGCTGGTGCACCGCAACGCGCGCGCGGATGACGATCATCTGGGGAAGTACAACGGTCTCGGCGGCAAGATGGAGCCGGGCGAGGACGTCGCTACCTGCATGCGGCGCGAGATTCGGGAAGAGGCGGGCATCGAGTGCCGCGGCATGCTGCTGCGCGGCACCATCAACTGGACCGGGTTCGGGCCGCGCGGAGAAGATTGGCTCGGCTTCATCTTTCGCATCGACCGCTTCACCGGCGAGCCGCGCGCGCGCAACCCGGAGGGGGACCTGGAGTGGCACCCGATCGACCGGCTCGAGTCGCTGCCGCTGTGGGAGGGCGACCGCTACTTCCTCCCGATGGTGTTCGACGATGACCCGCGCCCGTTTCACGGCTACCTGCCCTACGCCAACGACCGCGCCCTCGACTGGCGCTACGTGCGCGCCTGAGCGGGCGCGGCAACCGCCTGCATCAGCGCCCGGATGTAGCCCAGGACGTATGCCTCGCCGGCCTGGGAATCGGCCCCGGCGTCCAGTTGCGGCACGTGATCCGGCACCACCATGCCGGCGTAGCCCACCTGCGCCAGCGCCGCCATGATCCGGTGCATGTCGAGGTAGCCGTTGTCCGGAAAGGTCTCGTGGAAGTCGGGCAGGGGTGAGCTGATGTTGCGGAAGTGCACCTGGAAGATGTGGCCGCGGCTGCCGAACTCGTAGATGGCGGCGGTGACGTCCTCGCCGCGGCCGTCGGGACCGAACATCTCGGCGAAGCAGCCGACGCAGAACAGGATCCCGGACCAGGGGCTGTGACCGGAGATCTCCATGGCGCGGCGAAACGCCGCGCGGCTGCTGAACAGCCGCGGCACGCCCTGATGGTCGACCGGCGGGTCGTTGGGGTGCAATTGCAGGCGCACCCGGTGTTCCTCGGCCACCGGCAGGAGCCGGCGGATGAACGCCGCGTAATTGTCCCACAGCTCGGCGTGGGAGTAGCGCCGCTCATAGGCGTCGGGCAGCGCCTGCGCCGCGGCCAGGTGAAACCGGCGCGTGCTGCAGCCGCGCGTCTCGGCGCGGCCGGTGGCGTAGGCGCCGCCGGTGTGCCAGGCGTAGGTCATGGTGCCGACGCCGGCGCGTCCCAGATCGCGGATGAAGCGCTCGAACAGCGCGATCTCCGCGCCGCTCTCCGGCAGGCCGAGGGCGATCGGGCGGCAACTGTAGCGGTCCGCCAGCATGATCTCGTGCAGGCCCAGGCCGCCCTCCCGCACGGTATCGCGCACCCGGCAGATGTCGTCGTAGCCGCTGGCGCTGCTGGGGATGCGCACCTCCACCTTCTCGACGCCCATCTGGCGCAGGAACCGCAGCCGCGCCGGGGTCAGGGTTTCCGGCGTCTGGTGGCTTACGCCGAGCTGCAGGCTGGAGGCGGTCATTCGGGCGCCTGCCATTCCGCCACCGGCGGCGCCCAGGCGCCGATCGCCATCATGCCGCCGTCCACGCACACGTACTCACCGGTCATGAAGCCGGCGTGCTCGCTGGCCAGGAACACCACCGCCTTGCCGACGTCGTCCGGCCGGCCGAGCCGCCCGAGCGGCTGGTTGCGCGTCCAGGCCGCCAGCGCCGCGCGCGGGTCGCCGGTGGCGGCCGCGGCCTGCCGCACCAGGGGGGTATCGATGGTGCCCGGGTTCACCGCCAGCACGCGCACGCCGTGCGCGGCGTAATCGAGCGCCAGTTGCCGGGTCAGGGCCAACAGGCCGCCCTTGCTGGCGGCGTAGGCCGGCACCTTCGGCATCGACTGCAGCCCCTGCACGCTGGCCACGTTGATGATCACGCCGCCCCCGCGCCGGCGAATCTCGGGCAGGCAGTACTTGGCCATCAGGAAGTGGCTCTTGAGGTTCACCGCCAGGATGCGGTCCCACAGCTCCTCGGAGGTGTCCTCCACCGTGCGGTAGGACTCCGTACTCTGGATGCCGACGTTGTTGATCAGGATGTCGATGCCGCCGAAGCGCGCCGCGGCTTCGGCGGCGGCGCGCCGGCACTCGCCGGTAACGCCCAGGTCGGCGCCGATGAACTCCGCGCCCGGACCGCGCGCCGCGGCCGCCGCGGCCGTTGCCGCGCCCTGTTCGGCGTCGGCGTCCACCAGCGCCACGCGCGCCCCGCTGGCGGCGAACTCCAGGGCGATGCCGCGCCCGATGCCGTGCGCGGCGCCGGTGACCAGCGCCACCCGGCCCGCGTAGTCGATCGTCATTCCGTCCTGCTCCCTGCTACCGGGGCGCGTTGGGAGCGCCCGGGGTGGGGTCGGTCACGGTGCGGAAGGGGCCGGTGACGTCGGGCACGCGGGCGTAGCTGGTGCCGGCGTCGGACTCTCCCTCCTCCCAGTCGACCTGCGCCTCCAGGCGGCCGTCCGCCGTCCAGATGCCGAGCTCCTCGTCCCGGCCCAGCGCGAAGCCGGGCCAGCCGTCGCTGTCCAACTCGATCCGCAGCCAGGCGCCCGGTTCGATGATCAGGTCGGGCGGAAAGGGGGTCCGCTTGCCGCGGTCGGTCAGGTCGTCGGCCACCACGAAGTCGGCCAGCGCCAGCGGCGCCGGCCCGGCGTTGTAGAGCTCGAACCAGTCGAGCGGTTCGCCGCGCGCGGCGACTTCGTTGATGACCAGCCCGGCGGCTCCCGGCGCGTCGGTCCGCTCGCCGCCGCCGGCGTCCGCCGCCGCTTCCGCCACTCCCCAGAGCGTGCCGGAGAAGCGGCCCGTGACGGCCACTCCCGGTTCCGTGCCGGCCGCGTCCAGCTCCAGCCAGCCGCTGGAGATCGGGTTCAGGTCCTCAGGCTCGCTCGCGCCGGGCGGCACCGACCAGCTCACGCCGCCCACCCCCGGCTCGCCGATGACCGCGCGCGCGCCGTCCGCCACGCGGTCCGGCGGCAGCCAGGCCGTGACTCCCTCCAGCGTGGCGAAGTCCGCTCCCAGCCGCATGAGGGTGATTACCGCCGCCTGCTCGACGCCCATCTGCGCCGCTTCTTCGGGGCCCGCCGGGCCGGCGGTGGCGCCCGCCGGCCCGATCGCCTGCTCCGCCCCGTCGAGCAGGTACCGGGTCACCGTCCCGGCCGCGAACGGGTCGGCGCTCTCCTTGGTGCTCCAGGCGGTCTCGAACCGCAGCTCGAACGAGGTTGGCGCTCCCCAGCACAGGTCCGCGGACACCGGCGGCCACGGCCACTCCGGCGGCTCCGGTTCCAGGTCGGCCAGGATCGCGGCCCGGCGCTCGCGGATGAAGCGGCGCACGCGGCCGGCGTCGCGGGCCGCCTCGGCGCGCCGTTCGGGCAGCGCGTGGGCCTGCACGATGGCCGCCATCCGCTCGCTGCGGCGCAGCAGCGCCGCCTCGTCCCAGACCGTGTCGAGCAGTTCCCGCAGGCGCGCCGCGTACGCCGCGCGCCCCGCCTCGTCCCGGTACAGGCGGTGGGCGATGGCGCCGTGCGCCATCACCGACGGCGGCGACACGAAGTCGTCGAACGGGCTGTCGGTGGTGGTGAAGGTCTGATCCACGCCCCACGGGATGAACGCGAGCGGTCCGCCCGGCGCGCCGTAGACGTAGAAGTTGTTGCGGTTGCCGGCATAGCCGTCCCAGTGCCCGACCAGCGCTTCCGCGGCCCAGAAGGTGAGGAACCGGTCGAGGTCGACGCCCGCGGCCAGCGCTTCCCGGCCGGCCGGGGAGGGGTCCTGCAGCGCGGCGGTGACCGCGTCGATCGCCGACCAGTCGCCGGCGGTCTTCCGTTCGAAGGTGCCGCGGAACCCGGGCCGGAAGTCGCTTACCGTGCCTTCGTAGAGGGTGCCGGCGGCGTCGGCGCCTGTCCCGTCGGCGTCGGGAAATGCCCGTTCCAGGAGCGACCCCTCGACGTCCTCGACCTGCACGTAGAGGCCGAGCCGCTCGCCGTTTACGGTCACGCTGGCATAGTTGCAGCGCGGCGCCGGCAGCCCGGCCGCGGCGAACACCTGGTAGGCCAGGCAGGTGTTGAGCATCGACGGGTCCTGCACGCTGTTGTTCAAGGTGACGCGCTCCAGCGCGCCGCCGAGCGCCTGACCGTCCAGGTACTTGTCGAAGCGGAGCTTGAGCGACGGTTTCTCAGAGCTGAGCGAGCCGAGAAACCCCTTCTTGCGCACGCCGACCTCGCCGTAGCGCACGCCGTCTACCGTGACGTCCGCCGAAAACCAGGAAAAGATCTGGGCGAACGGCCGGGCAAGGCATTCGGTGCCGCCGAACAGGTCCGCCATGGTGCGCGTCTGCCGGCGCAGCCGGTCCCAGTCCGCGGGCGGCAGCTCCACGGCCACGTCGAGCACGTGGTCGAGCGCGAACCAGTGATCGCCGGCATCGCCGCGATCGCCGGCGGCGTCCTGCGCTGCGGCCGGCACGTGCGCCGCCAGCAGCAGCGCGCCGGACAGCGCGGCGCGCAACGCGCTCGCTCGAGGAACCCGCGGTCGCTCAGGCATCTTTTCAGAGAACCTCCTTACCCAGGTTCCAGCATCGCACGAACCGCCCGCTCGCGTCTCGCCGCCGGCGCCGGACCCGGAGGCGTGGCGGAGCTGGTGGAGCAGCGTCCGGCAAGAGCAGCCGGCAGGTGATGCAGTTGCTGGCCGAGGCGGACCCGGAGCTGGCGGCGCCGGCGGAGCGGGTGCGGCCCCCGGGCGCCGGCCAAAGGCGCCGAGCAAACTTCGGCGCCGAAGACGCAGGCGGCCTCGGCTCGCGGCGCTGCCCCGGCAGCGAAGCAGGAGGCCGGCGCGCAGGGACTATTGGCGGGGCGCGGTCTGCTCCGTGCCGTTGGCGTCGCGCTTGAGGGTGCGGTAGGTGGACTCGTCGATGCCGGTGGCGGAGTGGATTACCGGCCACCCGATCCCGGCCCGCAGGAGCCCGTCGATGGTCTCCAACCGGCCTTCCAGGCGACCCTTCAACTCGCCTTCCCGGCGGCCTTCTTGGCGGAGCTCAGCTTCCCAGCGATCGATCTTCTCTAACAGCATTGCGCTTGTCTCCTTGTAGTCGCGAATCGACGGCAACTCCACGCCCCACTTTTCACCCAAGGCTCCCAGCCACAGGTCGAAACTCTTCGTCAGTTCCGGCTCGTCCTCTGCCGCGAGCCACTGTCCCAACTCCCGCACCCGCTCCGCCAGCTCCACGGCGCGCCGGCTGCGCTCCACTTCCGCCATCCAGGTTATCAGGTTCGGGCGCGGCAGGTCTTCCGCTGCCAGCGCTACCAGATCAACCACGTCATAGCTCAGCGCGAGATGCGCGGGGCCGTCGTGTTCCAGACTCGTCGGCACCAGCTCCGCCAGCGACTGCGGAGCGTCCCAGCGGGTCGCGCCGTTGTACGTTCTCTGACCCCTACAACGGCGCGGCGTCGGCCGCGCTTTGCATTGGCGGCGCGGCGCGTTCGCCGTGGTGGACGCGCCTCCGGCCCGGCGGCAGGGACTATTGGCGGGCGCGGTCTGCTCCGTGCCGCGGGCGGCGCGTTGGAGGGTGCGGTAGATACGCTGGCCCGGCGGACCGGCGCATGCTATGGTGTGGCCGCCTGGAGGAATTTGCCATGCCAAGGAGTACGAGGAGCTGGCGGAGCCCCGGAGCAGGAGTGGGAGCAGGCGAAACAGGCGCGCCAGGCGGCGGAAGCGCGTGTGGCCGAACTCGAGGCGTTGCTAGGCCGCAGGCCCGACGTCGAGAACCGATAGAGGTGGTTCGAGCCAAGCCAGGCTGAAGGGAGGCGATGCGGCATCTCTCGACGGCGCTCCGGATCGGCTTGCTCCTCGGCTTGGCGGCGGCGCCGGCCGGCGTGCCCGGCGCCGCGCCGGTGCTGGCGCCGGCAGCGCGGCCGGCGGCGGCCACCGCCGCGGTCCTGCGCCACGACGCGTCGGTCAGCGAGCGCAACGCGCTGATCGTCGAGGTGCGGGTAGCGCTGGCGCGGGCGGCGCGGGTGTTCGTCGAGTACGACAACCCGCAGGCCGGGCGCTACCGCACGCCGCTGAGCGAACCGGGCGCCGAGCACGCCGTCCCGCTCGTCCGGCTGCGCCCGGAGACGACCTACGACTACACCATCTTCGTGGTGGAGGGCGCCGCGGTGGGGGACTTCGCGGTGGCGGGGGCCGCGCCCGACGGCGCCGCGCCCGACGGCGCGCAGGCGGCCGACGGCTTCGCGGGCGCCGGCGCGGGCGGGCGGTTCACCACCGGGCCGCTGCCGCTGGCCCTGGCCGCCATCCCGATGCAGGTGCGCGGCCGGAGCTCGCAGCCGCTCATCCTGTCCGATCATCCGCGCGGGTACTACGTCTTCCGGGACGAGGTGGGCGGCATCGTCTGGTACCATTATCATGCGGGGTCCGACGGCCCGATCGCGCAGTTGCCCGCCGGCAACCTGCTGTTCGCGCGCGCCGGCGCTCTGGTCGAGATCACCCCGTTGGGAGCGGTGGTCGACCGGTTCGAGCGGGGCGGCGCCGCGGGGAATCCTCACCACGGCCTCGCCGTGCTCGACTCCGGCGGCGGCGCCGGCGGCGAACGGGTGATCTACCTGAGCCGCGGGCCGCCGCAGGAGGGGCCCGGGTTCGTCGACCGGCTGCGCGTCTGGGACCGGGAGCGCGGGCGCTTCGATCAGGTCTGGGACTCGCAGGAGGCCTGGAACCTGACGCGGCCCGCCGGCGGCGGCTTCAGTTGGGCGCACCTCAACTCGGTGAGCATCGGCCCGCGCGGCAACGTCGTCCTCTCCTCCCGCACGCGCCATCAAGTGGTCTCGCTCGACGCCGATTCGTGGACGATCGAATGGCAACTGCACGGACCGGACAGCGATTACCGGTTCCCGGACCCGACCGACCGGTTCTACGGGCAGCACACCGCGGCGCAGCTCGACGACGGCAACGTCCTGCTGTTCGACAACGGCTGGGGGCGGCCCGCGGCGGAGGGCGGGCGCTACTCGCGCGCGCTGGAGCTGCGGCTGGACGAGGCGGCCGGCACCGCGGTGAAGGTGTGGGAGTACCGGCCAACGCCGGACATCTACGTCGGCGCCAAGGGCAGCGCCTACCGGCTGCGCAACGGCAACACGCTGATCAACTTCTCCCGCGGCGACCAGGCGGGAGGCCGCTCCCTGGTCGAGGTGGACGCCGCCGGTAACGAAGTGTTCCGCATCGACACCCTGCCATTGCATGCCGGTTGGGACCTGCCGACCCGGTATCGAGCCACCGCCGGCAGCGGGGCGATCATGGGCGAGACCATGCTGCGCCCGCCGGCCGCGGCGCCCGCGCACCTGCGCGCCGCGGCGGCGAGCAGGGAGCACTCCCTGGCGAAGGAGCGGGCGCGGTTCCGCGCGCTGGAGGCGACCCTGGAGGGCCGGCCGCGCGCCGCCGCCGGAACGTTCGACCTGTATGCGGCCGCGGGCCGGCTGGTATACGCGAAGGAGCCGTGCGCGCCGCAGGACGTGCGGGCGCCGTTCTTCCTGCACGTCTTCCCGGCCGCCGCAGCCGATCTGCCCCCCGCCGCCCGGGAGCAGGGCTTCGTCAATCTCGACTTCGGGTTCCGGCGCGACTTCGCGTTCCGCTCCGAAGGCTTTCTTTGGGACGGCGCCTGCCTGGTGGCCGCGGCGCTGCCGGAGTATGAGATCTCGCACGTCCGCACCGGCCAGTTCATCCGCGCCGGCGGTCGGCGCCTCTGGAGCGTGGAGTTCCCGCTCGCGCCGACCGCCGCCGCCGGCGGTCGGCGCTGAAGGGGAGCGCTACTCGTCTCCTCCTATCCGCACCCGAAGCTGCTGGCCGGCCAGGGTCTGGCGCGCCCAGAACAGGTTCTGGCTCGGATCGTTGCCGCCCGCCGCCAGGTTGGCGGTGGCGGTCGCGGTGGTGCCGCCGGCCGGCGCCGCGGCAAAGGTCACGGTCGGGGCGGTCACGTAGCCGCTCCCCGCGTTGGTGATCCTCACCGACCGGATGCGGTATTCGAAGACCGCGGTGCCGACCGCGGTGGTGGCGCCGCTCGGCGCCGCCGTAAAGGTCACGGTCGGGGCCGAGGTGTAGCCGCTGCCGGGGTTGGTGACCGTCGCCGTCGGGACGGCGTAGGACATCACCGGGGTGGCGGTCGCCCCGCTGCCGCCGCCGCCGGTAAAGGAGACGGTGGGCGCCGAGGTGTAGCCGCTGCCGGCGGTGCCGACCATCACCGAGCCGACCCCGTAGTTCATCACCGCGGTGCCGGTCGCCGCGGTGCCGGTCGACGGCGCCGAAAAGGTCACGGTGGGGGCGGAGGTGTAGCCGCTGCCCTCGTTGGTGACCGTCACCTCGTCTGCCTCGACGAGCACGGTCGCGGTGGCGGTCGCGCCGCTGCCGCCGCCGCCGGTAAGGGAGACGGTGGGAGCCGAGGTGTAGCCGCTGCCGCCGTTGGTGACCTCAACCCCGGTGACGGTGCTGTGCAACGTCGCCGCGTAGCCGGCCCCGCTGCCGCCGCCGCCGGTAAAGGTGATCGTAGGGGCGGAGGTGTAGCCGCTCCCCGCGTTGGTGATGATCACCCCGCGAATGTTGGGGAACATCCTCGCGGTGGCGGCGCCGCCGCTGCCGCCGCCGCTGTCGGTAATGGTGATCGTGGGGGGCGAGGTGTAGCCGCGCCCCCGGTTTTGCCAGGTTGCCGAGGCCAACACGATGCGGTCGAACCGCCCGTCGGCAAACCTCCGCGCGCTGCCGGTCGTCCTGGTGCCGCCGGCCGGCGGCGCCGAGAAGGTCGCGGTGATGGCGGCCGTGTAGCCGCTCCCGAAGGCGGTTCTCGTCGTCCCCTGGACGGAGTCGGGTCCCCACGCGACGCCGGTCGCCCTGGTGCCGCCGGACGGCGGCGCCGAGAAGGTCGCGGTCGGGACCGAGGTGTAGCCGCTCCCGTACTGATTGCCGATCCTCGTCACGGAAGCGACGCTGCCGGGCCCGGTCGCGGTGGCGGTCGCCCCGCTGCCGCCGCCGCCGGAGAAGGAGACGGTGGGGGGCGAGGTGTAGCTGCTGCCGGCGGTCCCGACCGTCACCGAAGTGACCTGCCCTCGTATCGTCGCGGTGGCGGCCGCGCCGCTGCCGCCGCCGCCCGAAATGGTGACGGTGGGCGCCGAGGTGTAGCCCGATCCCCGGGTATCGAGCGTCACGTCAGCGACCGTGCCGCTGACCGCCGCGGTGCCGGCCGCGTCGGTGCCGCCGGCGGGCGCCGCCGTGAAGGCGACGGTGGGCGCCGAGGTGTAGCCGCTGCCGGCGGTATCCACGTCCACCGAAGCGACGCGGCCGTTGACGTCCGCGGTGGCGGTCGCCGTGGTGCCGCCGGGCGGCGGCGCCGAGAGGGTCACGCCGGGGGGCGAGGTGTAGCCGGCGCCGGCGGTCGTGACGTTCACCGAATCGACGAGGCCGACGCCCGCAACGACGCCGGTGGCGGTGGTGCCGCCCGGCGGCGGCGCCGAAAAGGTCACGCTCGGCGCCGCCTGGTAGCCGCTGCCCCGCTCGGTAAACGTGACCGACTCGACGGTGTCCGGGGCTCCCGACTGATCCGGGGCGGTGAGCACCAGCACGATCGCGCCCGCGCTCACTTCGAAGCCGACCTTCCACTCCGCGCCGCTGATGTCGGTGGCGAAGGCCGGCGCGGTCGCCGTGCTCGTGAACGGCAGCTCGTTGCCGCCGATCGACACGGTCACCGTTTCGCCATCGGCGCCGGTGAGCCCGTCCCAGGCGAACGGCGCGGAGCGGATCGTCAAGGCGCTCGGGTCCGCTGCGTCAGGCAGCGGCAGCGCCGATGACCAGGCATCCTCCCCGATGTCCCAGCGCTGCTCGGCCGCCGGCGCAGTCGGGTCCGGCGCGGTCGGCGACCCGCCATTGCCGCCGGCGCCTCCGCCGGCTCCGTTTCCACCCGCGCCGCCCGCGCCGCCGGCGCCGGTACCGCCCGGCCGGGCCGTCTGCTGGCACGCCAGCAGGGCGATGCCGATGACTGCCGCCAGCGCCAGAAGCGCTGCCTTGCCGCTCTTGCCGCTCATCCCTCTTACCTTCCTTGCCACGTGATTCCTTCCTCCCGTATGGCGCCGGCCGGAGCTGCCGGCGGCGCGAATTCTGGTTCTATGGGGGGGGGGGGGGTAGCGCATCACTCTTCTCCTCCTACCTGCACCCGAAGCTGCCGGCCGGCCAGGGTCTGGCGCGCCCAGAACAGGTTCTGGCTCGGATCGTTGCCGCCCGTCGCCAGGATGGCGGTGCCGGTCGCGGTGGTGCCGCTCGTCGGCGCCGTAAAGGTCACGGTCGGCGCGGTCGCGTAGCCGCTCCCGCCGTTGGTGATCTCCACCGACCGGATGACGTATTCGAAGACCGCGGTGCCGACCGCCCTGGTGCCGCCGGTCGGCGCCGCCGAGAAGGAGACGGTCGGGGCCGAGGTGTAGCTGCCGGGGTTGGTGACCGTCGCCGACGGGACGGCGTAGGCCATCACCGCGGTGGCGGTCGCCCCGCTGCCGCCGCCGCCGCCGGAAAAGGAGACGGTGGGCGCCGAGGGGTAGCCGCTCCCCGCGGTGCCGGGCGTCACCGAGGCGACCCCGTAGTTCATCACCGCGGTGCCGGTCGCGGTGGTGCCGCCGCTCGGCGCCGCCGTAAAGCCCACGGTGGGCGCGGAGGTGTAGCCGCTTCCGCCGCTGGAGACCTGCACGTCGTCCACCGCCTGGGATATCACCGCGGTGGCGGTCGCCCCGCTGCCGCCGCCGCCGGAAAAGGAGACGGTGGGCGCGGAGGTGTAGCCGCTTCCCCCGCTGGTGACCGTCACCCCGGTGACGGTGGCGCCCATCACCGCGACGTAGGTGGCCGCGGTGACGCCGCTGCCGCCGCCGGTAAAGGTGATCGTGGGGCGCGAGGTGTAGCCGCTCCCGGCGTTGGTGACGTCGACCCGTTGCACGCTCGGGTACCTTGACGCGGTAGCGGCGGCTCCGCTGCCGGGGCCGCCAAAGGTGATCGTGGGGTCCGAGGTGTAACCCGCTCCCCGGTTCACCATATTTATTCTTTGGACGCCGTTCTGGGTGCACCCCGTCGGCCCCGACCCGCCTGCATAGATGAGCGTGGTGCCGGTCGCCCTGGTGCCGCCGGTCGGCGGCGGCGAGAAGGTCACGGTGGGCGGCGTCGTGTAGAGGCTGCCGCAGGCGGTCATCACGACCCTGCGGACGGCGTCGGGCCCCCATGCGGTGCCGGTCGCGGTGGTGCCGCCGGCCCGTTGCGGCGCCGAGAAGGTCACGGTGGGCCTCAAGGTGTAGCCGCTGCCGTAGCCACTGTTGGCGGCCAATCCGTTCCGCACCGTGGACGCGACCCGGTCGGGGCCGGTCGCGTCGCCGGTCGCGCCGCTGCCGCCGCCGCCCGAAAAGCTCACCGCGGGGGGCGAGGTGTAGCTGCTGCCGGCGGTCCCCATCGTCACCGAAGTGACGCTGCCGCTGGTCGTCGCGGCGGCGGTCGCGCCGCTGCCGCCGCCGCCCGTAAAGGAGACCGTGGGCGCCGACGTGTAGCCGCTGCCGGCGGCCCCGAGCGTCACGTCAGCGACGCTGCCGCTGACCGCCGCGGTGCCGGCCGCGTCGGTGCCGCCGGCCGGCGCCGCCGAGAAGGAGACGGTGGGCGCCGAGGTGTAGCCGCTGCCGGCGGTATCGACCGTCACCGAGGTGACGCTGCCGCTGAGGTCCGCGGTGGCGGCCGCCCCGCTGCCGCCGCCGCCGGAAAAGGAGATGGTGGGCGCCGAGGTGTAGCCGGCGCCGGCGGTCGTGACGTTCACCGAACCGACGCCGCCGCCGCCCGCTACGTCGGCGGTTGCCCGGGTGCCGCCGGCCGGCGGCGCCGAAAGGGTCACGGTGGGCGCCGAGGTGTAGCCGCTGCCCCGCTCGTTGATCCTGACCGACGCGACGGTGTCCGAGGCGCCCGACTGATCCGGGGCGGTGAGCACCAGCACGATCGCGCCCGCGCTCACTTCGGCGCCAACCGTCCACTGCGCGCCTGAGAGGTCGTCGGCGAAGGTCGGCGCGGTCGCGGTGCTCGTGAACGGCAGCTCGTTGCCGCCGATCGACACGGTCACCTTCTCGCCCTCGGCGCCGGTGAGCCCGTCCCAGGCGAACGGCTCGGAGCGGATCGTCAAGGCGCTCGGGTCCGCTGCGTCAGGCAGCGGCAGCGCCGATGACCAAGCATCCTCTCCGATGTCCCAGCGCTGCTCGGCCGCCGCCGGAGTCGGGGCCGGCGCGGTCGGCGACCCGCCATTGCCCCCATTGCCGCCGGCTCCTCCGTTCCCCGCGCCGCCGGCGCCCGCGCCGCCGGTGCCGGTCGCGCCCGGCCGGGCCGTCTGCTGGCACGCCGCCAGCAGGGCGATGCCGGTGACCGCCGCCACCGCCAGCAGCGCGGCCTTGCCGCTCATCCTTCTTCCTCTATCCTTCCGTGCCACGTGATTCCTTCCTCCTGGGCGCTCTGGGCGCGCCGGCCGCAGGCTGCCGCGGTCGGCTCGAATTTCCGTTTCATGGGGGGGGGGGGGGGGGTAGAGCATCACTCTTCTCCTACCTGTATCCGAAGCGTCCGGTCGGCCAGGGTCTGGCGCGCCCAGAACAGGTTCTGGTACTGATCATTGCCGCTCGTCGCCAAGTTCGCGACCCCGGTCGCGGTGGTGCCGCCGGTCGGCGCGCCAACAGAGCGATGCCGGCGGCCGCCGCGAGCGCCAGCAGCGCGGCCCTGCGACTCATGCCCTTCCTCGCCATCTTCACGTTGTCGAATCCTTCCCGGCGCGCCGGACGAAGCATCGTCCACCATAATCCATGGTATCGACGGCGGTCGATCGGGTCAAACGCGGCCATCCAAAGCACTTCACTTATCGGTAATTTCCGTGGTGGGCCACGGCAGCCCGCCCCGCAGCCGCGGTCGGCCCGCGCCGCCGCGAGGACCGGAGTCGAAGACTCCTGCGGCGTCGATCGGCTCCATCACCCACCTCAAAGCGCTTCCTCCCAGCAAACGCCTCGGCTCCGACGGACTCAGACAGAGAGGACCCGTCGCTCCGGCCGAGGAGGATCGCCTTAAGTTAAGTATCGTCCACCCGATCCCTGTCAAGAGCCGCGAGCGCGCGCAGGTCATCGCTCATCACCTGCCGCAACGGATCGAAGATCACGTAGTAGCCGACCCCCATCCTGGCGTACTTCAGCCGCTTCTCCTCTCCCCGACCTCATTGCCTTTCCGGTTCGACACGATCTCCATAACCGCACCGGAGGAGCGGCAGAAAGGCGATGCAGCGCCGGGCGCACTTCCAAAAAAGTGTGTTGGTGACTGCCGGCCGGAACCACCGGCCGGCGGGCGCCGGCGGTTATCTGCCTGGCGTGTCGTTCTCGCCCCGCTCGCGGAGCGCCGCCTCAAGCGCGGCGATGCGCGCTTCCGCCTGGCGCTGAGCGGCTTCCGCCCGGCTCTGGGCGGCTTCCGCCTGACGGCGGGCGGCGGCCTCGTCGTGGAGCCGGGCTTCCGCCTGGCTCTGGGCGGCTTCCGTCTGGCGGCGGGCGGCGGCTTCCATCTGCCACCGCTGCTCCGCCCGCAGCCGCCCCTGTTGTTCTTCGTCCGACGACAGCAGATAGCTCCGCGTTACCGGATCGTACAACCGCAGCCCCTCCGCCTCCTGCCGCACTTCCAGCCCCAGCACCTCGCTCTGCAGCCGCAGCGTCCCGTCCGCCAATTCCTCCTCCGGCAGCCGCTGGTACCTTCCCCCGATCAGCTCCAGCCCCTGCAACGGCGGCCGCAGATAGTCCCCCGTCGGGTCGTATTGCCAGTACTCCCGCACTCCCAACCGCCGGTACGTCTCTCGCTTCGGCCCCTGATCCTTGTCCCGGGTGCTCGCCGAGGTGACCTCCAGCACGAAGTCCGGCCCCTTCGGTTCCTGCCACAACAGGTAGGAGTGGCGCGGTCGATTCTCTGCGCCGAACACCACGAACACGTCCGGCGCTACCGACTTCCTGGTTCTCCTCTGGTAGTAGATCAGCAGGTCGGCCGCTACGAACACGTCGTCGCGGTGGGCGTAGTGGCGCCGCAGCGCGTCGAAGGCGTAGACCAGGGGAATGAGTTGAAAATAGCTTTCCGCCAAAGGCTCACCGTCCGAACTGGGGTACTCGATCTCGACCGGAGCAACCGGAGCGAGTGCCGTGCCTGGCGCGCCTGCCGCGTAAGCCATCCGTGATCCTCCGCCGCCCACCATACTCCGAACGCGCCGGGTACCGCTACCGGACATGCGCAGCGGGCAGGAAAACCCCATGCTACAGAGGCTGGTCGGAGCCGCGCCGACGCGGAGGCCGGAGTGGCCAGCGACAATCAAGATGAGAACGTAGCGGCTACCTCCGGCCGCCAAGTAGGGCCTTGAGCAGGCGGGCAGCCGGGCAGCCGGGCAGCCGGGCAGCTTGCCGAGCTGGCTGAGGATGTGCCGGGCATCGCGCCGCAAGGGCGCGCGTAGAGTCCAGCGGTTATCTGCTTGGCGTGCCGTTCTCGCCTCGCTCGCGGAGCGCCGCCTCAAGCGCGGCGATGCGCGCTTCCGCCTGGCGCTGGGCGGCTTCCGCCTGGCGCTGAGCGGCTTCCGCTTGGCGCTGAGCGGCTTCCGCTTGGCGCTGAGCGGCTTCCGCCTGCCGGCGGGCGGCGGCCTCGTCATGGAGCCGGGCTTCCGCCTGGCGGCGGGCGGCGGCTTCCCGCAGCCGCCCCTGTTGTTCTTCGTCCGACGACAGCAGATAGCTCCGCGTTACCGGATCGTACAACCGCAGCCCCTCCGCCTCCTGCCGCACTTCCAGCCCCAGCACCTTGCTCTCCAGCCGCAGCGTCCCGTCCGCCAACTCCTCCTCCGGCAGCCGCTGGTACCGTCCCCCGATCAGCTCCAGCCCCTGCAACGGCGGCCGCAGATAGTCCCCCGTCGGGTCGAACTGCCAATACTCCCGCACTCCCAACTCCCGGTACGTCTCTCGCTTCGGCCCCTGATCCTTGTCCTGGGTGCTCGCCGAGGTGATCTCCAGCACGAAGTCCGGCCCCTTCGGTTCCTTCCACAACTGGTAGGAGTGGCGCGGCCGATTCTCCGCTCCGAGCACCACGAACACGTCCGGCGCCACCGAATCCATGGTTCCCTCGTTGTAGTAGATCAGCATGTCGGCCACCACGAACACGTCGTCGCGGTGGGCGTAGTGGCGCCGTAGCGCGTCGAAGGCATAGACCAGGGGAATGAGTTGAAAATAGCTTTCCGCCAAAGGCTCACCGTCCGAACTGGGGTACTCGATCTCGACCGGAGCAACCGGAGCGAGAGCCGTGCCTGCCGCACCTGCCGCGTAAGCCATCCGTGATCCTCCGCCGCCCACCATACTCCGAACGCGCCGGGTACCGCTACCGGACACGCGCAGCGGGCGCACTTCCTGTTTGGTACCGATCCCGCCCCTCGAAGCCGCCGGAAGGCGTACTACGAGTACCGCGCCGCGCTCAGGGCAGCCGCTTGGAAATGCGCCGCCGAGTCATGCCAGCAGGTGGCATATTCCGGGCCGGATAACTTGACTCAAGTAGTTTCCATGATTATACTTATGTCATGTACAATCATGCCTCCGACGAGGCCGTAACCACTACCGTATCCGCCCTCTCAGACGACCGCTTGCTGGAGCGGACCAAGGAACTTTCCGGCATCGAACACCATCTCGAAGTGGTCGTGATCGACCACCTGCGCGAGATTCATAAGCGCCGCCTGTACCTGCGCCGCGGGTTTTCGAGCCTGTTCGATTACGCGGTGCGGGAGCTGGGTTACAGCGACGCCGCGGCGTGGCGTCGCATCAAGGCGATGCGGCTCTGCGCGGACGTCGAGGGCGTGCGGGAGCGCCTGCAGAATGGCTCGATGACGCTGAACGCGGCGGCGCAGTTGCAGCATGCGTTCGACCGGCAGGAGCGCAAGAAGGAACGGGCGGCGCGTAGCGCGCGGGGCGGGAGCGGGTTCGGGGCTGGCGCTCAGTCGCAGAACGGCTCGGCGCCGCCGCGGCCGGCGGAGCGGAAGCCGGAGCCGGTGCCGGTGCTGGACCCGGAGGCGCGGCGGGAGCTGGTGGAGCAGGCGTCCGGCAAGAGCAGCCGGGAGGTGATGCAGTTGCTGGCCGAGGTGGACCCGGAACTGGCGGCGCCGGCTGATCGTGTGCGGCCCCTGAGCGGCGGGCGCTGGGAGCTCAAGGCGGTGATCGACGATGAGTGCCGGCGGGGCTTGGAGCGGCTCCAGGGCCTCCTGTCCCACGTCGATCCGCACCTGACGATGGGGCAGCTCATGGGGCGGCTGGTGCGGGAAGGGCTCGACCGCCACGACCCGGCCCGACCGCCGCGCGGGCGGCGCGCCGCTTCGGCCAAAGGCGCCGAGCAAACTTCGGCTGCGAAGACGCAGGCGGCCTCGGTTCGCGGCGCTGCCTCGGCAGCGAAGCAGGAGGCGGGCGCGGACCGCGCCGCTCCTTCGGCGGCGAAAGTATCGGCTCAGGCGCCGGCGCCGCCGGGAGAGGAAGCCGCTGACCGCCCGGACACTTCGGCAGCGAAGCCGGCGACCGACACCACTTCGGCGCCGAAGACGCGGCGCCTCGGCCGACAGGCTGCGACGGCGGGCGCGGCGCGGGCTACGTCGCCGGCACGGACCGAAACTTCGGCAGCGAAGGCCGGCGGCGCGACCGGCCGCGCCATCCCGGCGGCGGTCAAGCGCGAGGTGTGGCGGCGCGACCGGGGCCGCTGCCGCTACGTGGACCGCGCCAGCGGGCGCCGCTGCGGCTCCCAACACCTGCTGCAGATCGATCACGTCGTGCCGTATGCTTGCGGCGGCGGCGCCGAGCCGAACAATCTCCGCCGCTGTGCGCCGCCCATCACCGCTACCGCCACGTCGGCGACGGATTCGGGCGCCCCGGCGAGGATCGTGAGGCGCCGGTAGATGGGTGATCAATTTGGGAAATGCGCCCCAAGCCTCACCTCAGCGCGCTGTGGGCGGCGGCCGGCTGCTCAAACCCATCGCCGGAGGGGCGCGGCCGAAGGCCATCGCAGGCGCGCTTGACGATACTTCCATATTTCGTTTATTGTAGAAACATGGAGTCTGAATTCGATCCCTTGGCGGTGGAAGACGCCGCCTCGACCTTTGCGGCGCTCGGTTCGGAGCAGCGGCTGGCGGTCCTGAGCACCCTGGTGCGCGCCGGGCCGGCCGGCATCCCGAGCGGCACGCTGGGCGAACGCAGCGGGGTCACCGGCTCGACCCTGACCCACCACGTGCGCGTCCTGACCCAGGCCGGCCTGGTCCATCGCGTCAAGCGCGGCCGCTCGGTGATCTGCGCCGCGGCCGCCTATCCGAAGGTGCGGGCGCTTTCGGCCTACTTGCTGTCCGAATGCTGCACCGGCGATTCCGAATGCTGCGCCGCTGATTCCGAATGCTGCTGCGCCTCTCAGTCCGAGTGCTGCGCCGGCGGCGCGCTGCCCGCTACGCAAGCCGATCATGCCTGAATCGACCGCCGCGCTCGGTGGGACCGCTTCGTTCCGCGGGACCGCCGCGGGGGCGTGCTGCCGAGACCGGCCCGGCGCCGCGTCTTCGCCGTCGCAGGCGCCGTCGCAGCCAAGTCCCCTGCGCCGCCGGTGGCGGGCGGCAGGTCATTGCCTGCGGCGGCTCGACGGGGCGTGGCTGGCGATCGGGCTGATCCCGGCCCTGCTCGCGCTGTTCGATCCCGGGCAGGCGCTGCCCGCCCTGCAGTTCGCCGGGGGAGCGATCCTGCGGACCGGCGTGCTCATCGTCTGCGCGGTGCTGGCGGTGGCCTGGCTGAAGGCGGCCGACGCCGACCGGCTGCTGAGCCGGGCGTTCGCCGGACCCGAGGTGCGGATGATCGCGCTGGGCGCGGTAGTGGGCGGGCTGGCGCCGTTCTGCTCCTGCGAGGTGATCCCCTTCATCGCCGCGCTGCTGGCGGTCGGGGCGCCGTTGTCGGCGGTGATGGCGTTCTGGCTCGCGTCGCCGTTGATGGATCCGGCGATGTTCCTGATTACCGCCGGCACCCTCGGCACCGGGTTCGCCGCCGCCAAGACGGTGGCGGCGGTGGCGCTCGGGCTGGCCGGCGGGCTGGTGGTGAAGGCGGGCGCCCGGAGCCCCGTGTTCGCCGCTCCGCTCCGGGCGCGGCCGGCCGCCGGCGCCTGCGCCGCCGCGTGCGGACCCGGCAGCGGCACCGGCGGCGGGTCCGATCCGCTGGCCGGCCGGCCGCAGTGGGCCTTCTGGCGCGAGCCGGCCCGCCGCCGGACGTTCCTCGGCACCGCGGCCGGGAACGCGCTGTTCCTGGGGAAGTGGCTGCTGTTGGCCTACCTGGTGGAGGCGCTGCTGCTGGAATACCTTCCCGCCGAGATGATCGCATCGGTCCTGGGCGGCGGCGGGCTGTGGCCGATCGTGCTGGGCGCGCTGGTCGGAGCGCCGGCCTACCTGAACGGGTACGCCACCGTGCCGCTGGTCGAGGCGCTGCTGGCGCAGGGCATGTCGAACGGGGCGGCCATGTCGTTCGTCATCGCCGGCGGCGCCAGTTGCATCCCGGCGGCGATCGCGGTCTGGGCGCTGGTCAAGCCGCGCGTCTTCGGCGCCTATCTCGGCATCGCGTTCGCCGGCTCCGTGGCCGCCGGCGTCGTCTGGAACGCGGTCGCCTGAGCGCGCCGCAGGTCTCTTGGCTTAGCATGTCCGCCGGCGCGTCTCCCGCACGGCTCCCGCCGCAGCTCCTGCGCGACCTGCGCCGCATGAATCCCTGGTGGGAGGGCGATCCGATGCCGCCGCAACCGCCCGCGCGCCGCCATCTGGTGACCTGGATACGCCGCCGTCTGGAGTCCGGCATCGCCCCGATCGTGGCGGTGCGCGGCCCGCGCCAGGTCGGGAAGACCACCGCCCAACTGCAGATCATCGCCGACCTGCTGGCCGAAGGCGTGCCTCCCGGCAACCTCCTGCGGGTCCAGTTCGACGAACTGGCGTCGTTGCGCGCGGTCGAGGAACCGATCCTGGCCATCGCCGACTGGTTCGAACGGAGCGTGGCCGAGGCCCGGTTCAACGAGCTGGCGCGCCGCGGCCGCACCGCCTATCTGTTCTTCGACGAAGTGCAGAACCTCGCCGGCTGGGACGCGCAGCTCAAGTCGCTGGTGGACAATGCGGCGCTGAAGGTCGCCATCACCGGGAGCTCCGCGCTGCGTATCGAGCTGGGGCGCGACAGCCTGGCCGGGCGCGTCAGCACGGTCGAGGCCGGCGTGCTGTCGCTCACCGAGATCGCCGCGCTGCGCGCGCTGCCGGCGCCGCCGCCGCTGCTCCCGGACAACGGCCTGAGCCTGCTCATGGAGCAGGACTTCTGGCGGCGCCTGCGCGCCCACGGACTCATCCACGCGGCGGTCAGGGACGAGGCGTTTCGCCATTTTTCGGAGCGGGGCGGCTATCCGATCGTCCATAAGCAGGCGGCTGCCGACTGGGCCGTGCTCGCCGACCAGTTGCAGGAAACGGTGATCCGCCGCGTCATTCAGCATGACCTGCGCCACGGCGCCCGCGGCCGGCGGCGCGACCCCGCGCTGCTGGAGGAGATCTTCCGGCTGGCCTGCCGCCACGCCGGGCAGACGCCGGCGGCGGCCACCTTGGCGGAGGAAGCCCGGCTGACGCTGGCCGCCAACGTCGGCGTCCAGCGGGTGACCCACTACCTGCGATTCCTCGGCGACACCCTGCTGCTGCGCCTCATTCCGCCGCTGGAGATACGCCTCAAGCGCAAGCGGGGGAGCGCCAAGATATGCTTGGCCGATCACGGCTTGCGCGCCGCCTGGCTGCAGGAGCAGGTACCGCTGGCGCCCGATCGACTGGCGGCCGTTCCGGCGCTCACCACCCTTGCCGGCCATCTCGCCGAGAGCGTCTTCGGCTCGGTCGCGGCCACGATACCCGGCCTGGACATCGCCCACCTGCCCGCCCGGGGCGCGGACCGCGAGGTCGACTTCGTGTTGACCGCCGGCGCCCGGCGCGTGCCGGTGGAGATCAAGTATCAGCGCCGCATCGACCCCCTGCGCGACACCCTGGGCATCCGTTCGTTCGTCGAAAAATCGGCCAACAACGCCGCCTTCGGCGTGCTGATCACCCAGGCCGACGCCGCGCCCCTCGACGACCCGCGCATCGTCAGCCTGCCCCTCTCCACCTTCATGCTCCTCCGATGATGGCGAATCGAAGCGATAGCCGTGGTCGAGTCGGCTACCCCTTGACGGCGCCCGCGGTGAAGCCCTGGATCAGGCGGTCCAGGAAGAAGTTGTAGATCAGCCCGACCGGGATGGCGACGATCAGCGCCGAGGCGAGCAGCGGCTGCCAGAAGAAGACGTCGCCCAGGATCAGCTCCGACGGCACGCCGACGCTCAGGGTGCGCCATTCGGAGCGCTGGATGAAGACCAGCGCGTAGATGAACTCGTGCAGGGTCAGCGTGAAGCTGAACACGATCACGGAAATGATGCCCGGCCGCGCCAGCGGCAGCGCCACGCGCAGGAAGGCCCCGTAGGGATGGTAGCCGTCGACCTGCGCCGCCTCCTCGGTCTCCGGCGGGATCGACTTGAAGAAGCCCATCAGCAGCCAGGCGCTGAACGGCACCGTGATCGTCGGATAGACCAGGATCAGCGACAGCAGCGAGTTGTTCAGCCCCAGCGCCGCGACGATGCGGAACAGCGGGATGAACAGCAGCGTCGGCGGCACCAGGTAGACGATGAACATCAGGATGCCGGCGCGTTCCCCCCAGCGCCCGGTCAGGCGGGCCAGCGAATAGGCCGCCGGCAGCGCCAGCGCCAGCGTGATCACCACCACCGCCGCGCCCACCACCGCCGAGTTGCGGACGAAGACCGCGTAGTTGGTGTCATTGAACAGGTTGTCCAGGTGCTCCAGGGTCGGCGCCTCCGCGTAGTCGAACGGGTTGGCGTCGCGCCGGTAGAGGTCGCGGTCGGTCTGGAAGGTGGTGATGCCCATGATCAGGAACGGCGATGCTGCCAGCAGGCAGAACACCAGCACGGCCACGGTGTAGAGCGTGCCCTTGGCCACGCGCCAGGGGCTGACGCGCGCGAACGAGCTCCGCGCCCGTTCCGGCGTCGCCGAGCCGCCGGCCATCAGCGCACCTGCGCCCGGCTGGCCGTGCGCAGCAGCACCACGGCCACGCCCAGCAGCACCGGGAAGATGAACAGCGCGATCGCCGCGCCCTGCGACAGATTGCCGCCGTCGATGCCGACCAGGAAGCTGTACATCGGCAGCGTCAGCGTGTGGTTGATCGGCCCGCCGCGCGTCAGCACGTAGACCACCGTCAGATCGCCGAACGTGAAGATGAAGGAAAACAGCAGCGAGTTGAGCATGATCGGCAGGATCAACGGCAGCTTGACCTGGAACAGCGCGCGGAAGTAGCGCGCGCCGTCCGCCTTGGCCTGGTCGACCAGATCGGTGGGGATGCTCGACAGGCCGGCCATCAGGATCACCGTCGCCAGCGGCGTCATGCGCCAGACGTGCACGAATATCACCGACGCCTTGGCCAGCCAAGTCTTGCCCAGCCAAGTCAGGTTGCGGGACGGACCCCAGACCGTGCCGGGGCCGAGCAGGCCGATCTGCTCCAACACGTAGTCGATCGGGCTGTACTTGGAATCGAACATCCACAGCCAGCCGATCGCGGACAGGGCCAGCGGCGTGGCCCACGGCATGATCAGCAGCAGCCGCGCCGCCCACATGCCGCCGCGCGCCCAGCCGTTCTGCGGCAGGGACGCCGTGAGGATCAGCGCCAGGACGTTGGCCAGGATCAGCACGAAGAACTGCGCGATGAGGGTAAACGCGAACGTGTTGCGCAGCGCGGCGTGGAAGTCGGGCGAGTTCCAGACGTTCCGGAAGTTGCGCAACCCGGCGTAGCTCAGGCTGGCGTTGCCGACCGTGGCGTCGCTGAAGCTGTAGGCGATGGCGGTGAAGAACGGCACGCCGATGAGCAGGGCGATGTAGAGCACCGCCGGCGCCAGAAAGACGAATCCCATGAGGCGGCGGTTGTCGAGCAGGCTGCCGCGCGCCCCGGCGGCGGTCATCGGCGGGCGGCCTCGGCTCCGGCACCGTCCAGCCGGTCGCCGCTGCGCCGGTCGAACCGGTGCGACGCCGTGACCGCGAACGGGTAGGACGCGCCCACCTGCAACGGCTTGGTCACGTTGCTCGGCAGCCGCGCCAGCGTCAGCCGCGGCTGGCCGCGAAAGTCGTCGATCTGGCCGTAGAGCAGGCGGTCGGCGCCCAGGTACTCGATGCGGGTGACGTGATAGTCGACCCGGCGCACGGCGCCTTCGCCCGGCGCCGCCGGCTGCAGATGCTCGGGCCGGAAGCCGAGCAGCTCCTCCTCGGCGACCGGCAACAGGTTCATCCCCGGCGAGCCGAGAAAGGTGGCGACGAAGGTGTTGGCCGGCCGGTCGTAGATCGCCTGCGGCGGTCCGACCTGCTGCACCAGTCCCCGTTCCATCACCACGATGCGGTCGCCCAGGCCCATCGCCTCGATCTGGTCATGGGTGACGAAGATGGTGGTGATGCCGAGCTCGCGCTGAAAGAACTTCAGCTCGTCGCGGGCATAGGCGCGCAGCTTGGCGTCCAGGTTGCTCAGCGGCTCGTCGAGCAGCAGGACCTCCGGCTCGGTCACGATCGCGCGGGCGATAGCCACCCGCTGCCGCTCGCCGCCGGAGAGCTGGCGCGGGCGCCGGTCGAGCAGATGATCGATGCTCACCTTGCGCGCCGCCTGCCGAACCCGCTCCTCCCGCTCCGCCCGGTTCCTGGTGCGCCCCTGTGCCTTGAGCGGAAAGGCGATGTTGTTGGCCACGGTCATGTGCGGATAGAGCGCGTAGGACTGGAAGACCATGGCGATGCCGCGCTTGCGCGGCGGCAGCGCCGTGACGTCGCGCGCGCCGATGCGCACGCTCCCTTCCGTGGGCTTCTCCAGGCCGGCCACCGTGCGCATCAAGGTGGTCTTGCCGCACCCGGACGGCCCGAGCACCACCAGGAACTCGCCCGACTCGACCTCCAGATCGACCCCGGCGATCGCCACCACCTCGCCGAAGCGCTTCACGATCCCGGCAACGCGCACCGCGCTCACGCCCGTGCCTCAGCGCCCCGAATCGCCGCCGCCCCGCGAACATGCTTCCCGGCCGCGGCACGCATCAGCGCGGCCCTTCGCTCCGTGTTCCGCGCCGGCCTATTCGCCGCCGCGCAGGTAGCCGCGGGCGCGCCAGTCGGCGAAGATCTCCTCCGCGCGGGCATGCGCGGCGGCGACCGATTGCTCGGCGGTCTGCTCGCCCTTGGCGACCCTGGCGACCATGTTGACCACGACGTTCTCGCCGAAGACCTGCATCACCGCCGGGTTGGCGGTGCCGGGGTAGCCGATGTAGACCGACCAGTCGTTGACGGTCTCCAGTACCTTGAGCTTGTCGGCCGGCTGAGAGCCGAACGGATCGTTCCGCAGCCAACCGGTCAGTTCCGGCACCGTGCCGGCGTAGCACGGGAAGTTGTACAACTCGGAGTGGTACACCGCGTCGCGGTAGGTGGCCGTGTGATCCAGGATGAACCGCTTGGCCGCTTCCAGCTCCGCGCCCTGCACGTACTTGGGGATTACGTAGATCTGCCACACGTGGCTGGAGGCGAAGGCGCCGGCCGGTCCTTCCAGCGCCTGCACGAAGCCGATGTCGGCGGCGGCCTCCTCGTCGATCTTCTGCAGCGAGCGGTAGGCGGAGATCGAGTTGAGGATGTAGCTCAGCTCGCCGGCGATCAGCCCCTGGTTGTTGGAGGAGGCGGTCCAGCCGAACACCTCATCGGTCATGGCGTCGTTCTGCAGCCTGGCGTAGAACTCGACCGCCGCGATCGTCTCCGGGGAGTTGAGCACGACGTTCTCGTTCTCGTCCTGCACGCTGCCGCCGTGCGCCCAGATCACCGCGCGCGTGGCCATGCGGCTGTCGAGCTCCGGGCTGAGGCCGATGCCGACCGGCACGCCGTGCCGTTCCATGATCGCCTTGCCGCCTTCGTACAGCTCGTCCCAGGTCGAGGGGCCGGCCGGCATGCCGACGCTCTCCCACAGGCTGATCTGGTAGTCGCCGGGGTCGGGGATGTAGCCGTGCGTGAAGCCGAAGTAGGTATCGGTGATCGGCAGGTAGCTGGTCGCCTGGCAGTTCGCGGTGCGCTCGCCGTGGGCGGCGGCCGCTGCCTCGTTGACGTCGTTGAGCGGATGCAGCCCTTCGATGAAGGCGGTGGCCGGGAACAACATCTCGACGATGCTGTGCCCTTCGCCGGCCTCGATGGCCGCGGCCAGCGCCGGCGGCAGCTCCGGCACGTTGACGTGATCGACGCGCACGCTGACGCCGTTCTCCTTGCCCCAGTTCTCCGCGTAGGCGTCGAACCACTCGTCGTACCGGGGGACGAAGTGACTCCACTGCAGGATGGAAAGTTGCACCTCCTGCCCCAGCGCCAGCGGCGCCCCGCCGGCCAGCAGCAGTGCCGCCAAAAGTCCTGACGTGCTCTTACGGCTCATCGCTCTCTCCTTCTCGTGCCCGTGTCGTCCGGCTGCGGCGATACCTCGCACCCGCCGGCCGCGGCCCACAGGCTACCGCATCGCCGCCCGCCTGCCAAGGCATGGACCGGCCCGTGGCGCATTCCAAAATGCAGGTAAGCGTCGGGCGGTCCACGTAGCGGCAGCGGCCGCGGTCGCGCCGCCACACCTCGCGCTTGACCGCCGCCGGGATGGCGCTGCCGGTCACGCCGCCCGGCTTCGCTGGCGAAGTCCGGGTCCGCGGCGGCGCAGCAGGCGGCGCGCACGCCGCAGCCGGCCGGCCGAGGCGCTGCGTCTTCGGCGCCGAAGTTACGTCGCCCGCCGGCTCGCTGCCGAAGTGACCGGGCGGTCAGCGGCTTCGTCTCCCGGCTGCGCCGGCGCCTGAGCCGATACCTTCGCCGCCGAAGGAGCGGCGCTGTCCGCGCCAGCCTCCTGCTTCGCTGCCGAAGCGACCACTATGCCGCTATTCGGTAGCGGCACAACCGCCCTTCTCAAAAAGACTGATCAGTTCCTCCGGGGAGGTCGTTGACCGTCGCATACGTTTAACCGTTTTGGCGGGCACTTGGCTATCGTCATAGACACTGGCGTCAATGGTCCCGTCAGGAAACAGGTTAGCCATCACTATCAGGCCGTCGGTGAGCCGCAAGTGAATATCCAAGTCTCCATCTTCATCGTCGACGGTGATGCAAGGGCCGACCGTATACGCAATCGCAGCTTGCACGACGCGGGCAGCCACATCAACAACATCGGCCTTGGGGAGTTTACCGTTGACACCCATAGCGAACTCTTGGATAGCAGAGCCCGCACCGTGAACATCTAGCACGAACCATCTGAGTGTTACCGGCCAATCATCGTTCTTTTGCATTTGATCGATCAAGTCGCTCGCATAAAGCTCCGTTTGTTCTGGGACCCGTCGAGGCGGATTACCGAACAGTTGACGCTTCAGTATCCTAGTATCACCATCCTCCCACATACGACCGGACTTGTTATTGCGACCCCAGGAAAGCCACGCCTCCACGGCCCGCCGGGGCGTCATCAGCACGATCTTCAACTTGGCGCTTCGCGACGGGTGTGTCAGGCCGGCAAGCGTATTGTCGATTCGCAAGTTGATATCGATCCATCTAGTACTCTGGCGGGCATGGGTAAATCCATCCGGTAGAGTGTCGTCCATGTCGAAGTGCACGACCAGCAGGTCGTAGTGTCCGAAATACGCGGCTCGTACGAAATCGGATACCTGCCGCAGTATGGCAGACAGACCACGTGCCGGCAGACTCATCGATTTGATCGTGACCGGACCCAAGCACCGTCTGATCAACCGCGCTGCAACTTCTTCGTCGCCCGGTCCTTCAGTGGCTAGAAGAACTCGCATGGCTAAGCGGTCAGATCATCGAGCAGGCCGGTCTCCCAGAGTTCGCCGGGCAGGGACTCCGGCGAATCGGTTCCCAGCTTTTCCTTGGCTACTTCGAGCAACGGTTTGACGACCGTATATCCACCCGGCACTCTCGTAACCAGTCGGACCTCGCCGCGGTGATCATCGAGCTTGTTCAGAAACGAAGGACTGTGCGTGGTGACGACGATCTGTATGCGGTCGCGCCCGTCGAGACCATCATAGGCGGCTTCGGTGAGGACCTCGATCACCTCCGCATACCGCGAATGGTTGAAGCCTCGATCTATCTCCTCGATGGCGATCGTCGCCCCGGGCCGGGTAGTGTACAGCACGCACAGCATTCCTACCAACTGGCGATCGCCCCAGGAAAGATGGACCGCCGGGAACGGGTACTCCTGCCCCTTGTCGCGCAAACCCCAGAACACTTTCCCGCCCGCCGTCCAAACATCGATGCTCTCCGTTTCGGCTCGAAACCGCCTAAAGCGGGTTTCCAACTGTTTGAAGCAGTCCGGATCGGAGTCTTTCATGTTGGCCAGCACGCCGGCTACGCCGTACCCTTCCCTGGAAATATAGCTGTGCTCCGGATCGATCGGTTGTTCGATATTCCTGGGGTTCAGTTCGTAGCTTATGGTTGACTTGAGTACCTGCGAAACAGGTTCGATCTCAGGCTCGTCGGCATCCCATCCCGGATTCAAGATAGTGCCGGACAGAGGCTGGTGACTGCGACTGGCAACCGTGCTGTTGTCAGCGAGACGCATCAGCCGTTCTTCGGTGACCAGTGGCTTTCGATCTTCTTCACTCAGGCCAAGGACATAGCGGTAGTTGGTCCCGGTAGCGACCTGAACCTCGAATCGGACCGCCGGGATCTGGCCTATGCCCTTCGTGCGCTGCCAACCGAGCGACCAGGGCGGCGGCCCGAACGCGCGATCTACGCCGCCCCGAGCGAAGTTTCCGAGCACCTGCAGGCTGTCCAGGATCGTGGTCTTCCCGGCGCCGTTTCTGCCGATCATGATCGTCAGGGGATCGAATTCGATTTCCGTGTCCACGAGCGTTCGGAATCCGTGAACCTTGAGTCGTTCCAGCATCTTCAGTAGCCGAGCCGGCGCAGGTAGGCGCGCGCGGCGCGGCTGCGTTGCGCCTCGGCGAGCGGGGCGTCGCCGCGGCGCGGGCAGGCGGTGACCCAGCGCCGGAAGTCGAGTTCGGCCAGCGCCGCCATGACCGCGCCGAAGTCGACCGCCTCGGCGGCGCCCACGTCGCACCACACCGGCTGGTAGGTCCCCTCCGGGTCGCGGGAGGTGGAGCCGTAGTCCTGCAGGTGGACGTAGTTCAGCCGCGGCGCGAACTCGCGGAGCGCGGCGACCGGATCGGCGCCCCAGAGCTGGGCATGCGACACGTCGATGCAGAGCCGGGCGCGCTCCAGCAACCCCACGTAGGCGCGCCAATCGGCGATGGAGTCCACCAGCGTGTTGGTGTGGATGTGATAGCTCAGCTCGATCCCGCAGGTGGCGCCGTATTCGGCCCAGGCGTCCGCGGCCTCGGCGGCGGCGCGCAGGTCGGCGGCGGTGACGGCGCGGCCGCGCGGCTTGGGGCCGGTCATGAACATGAAGCAGTCGGCCTCCATCTCGGCCGCGAACTCGATCCGGCGGCGGTTGGCTTCGGTATTGCTCCAACTTCGATCTTCGGGGTTGCCGCACGCCGTATACACCGCCAGCGGCATGCCGGCGGCGGCGCAGATCCGCCGTACCCGGGCGGGCGAACCGAGCCAATCGAGGGGCAGCCGGCATTCCCAGCCCTGCCAGCCGGCGGCCGCCAGCTCGGCAAGGCAGCGCTCCAGGTCGGGTTCATGCCAATGGATGGCGCTGTAGCCGAGTTTCATGCCGCCGGGCTTCCTGCCGCCGAGGTCGGCGGGCGCCATCGGTACCGGTTCGGGGCGCTGCATGGCACGAGATACTATCGAATTACCGATTCGCCCCGCAAGCGCGCGGGACTCTACTCTACTCTGGCAGCCGATCGCGTTGCTGGTCGCCGCGGCGCGCACGCTCACTTGCAGCGGGGCAGGTAGTGGCCGCCCCCCCCTTAGTGGTGTGACACTGCCGCCGCGCCCCTGGTATGCTCGGCGCCAGTGCCCGGCGGCGGCCCTGACTTGGCCGCCCGGCCCGATGCCGATTTGGCAGGAGGTGACCGATGGAGAACTTGGCCGTGATCTTGATTGTGGTGGGTACGGGTGCCGGTATCACTACCGTGCTGCTGGTGGTAGGTGGAAGCCGCGCGAAGGCGACCCGCGCGGAGCTCGGCGGGAAGATTGAAGCCTTGACCGCCGTCGTAAATCTATGGTCATCGAGGTGAAGGAGACCCGCGCGAAGATCGATACCCTGACCGGCGACGTGAAGGCGAACCAAGCGATGATCAGCGCCCTGGACAAGAAGATCGATCAGAATCACAACGTGATCCGCGCCGACATAGAAAGCCTGCGCCACCGCGCCGACATAGCAAACTTAGGCCATTCCTTGGCCGCTGTAATCGTTGGCCGCCCCCTGACTGATCCGGCGACCCAACAGTACCCGGCGCGCCCATGGGAAACGCGCCCAACGCCTGAAGCGCAAGGAACGCGCGGCCCCCAAGTCCGCACAGGAACCCCAACTGAACGCCCATAGCGCGCCCGTGCGGCCTTGGCGCCCGCCAGAATTGCGCTCACCCCCGCCCTGGTGGCCTGTAGCGCCGGGCGCGAGGACCATGCGTGGCGCTCAAACTCCTTTCGCCAGTTCTCCGGCGTGCGGCCGGACGGACCAGATCGACCATTATGCACGGCCTCGGTAGGGGGGAGCGGAGGCGCGCGGCGCCCGCGCCGTGCTACCGTAGCCTCGCCTGGAGGAATCGATGGATACCACAATCGCCGCCGTGGAACGCATCCTGCTGTGGGTGCCGATGGCGCAGCGCATCCGCGTCGAGATGGAGCGGGCCGGCATTCACACCTGGTCGGAGGTCGAGGTGATTCGCGTGACTACCGAATCAGGGGTTACCGGCTGGGGCGAGACGCTGCAGAACTACACCTGGGGCCGCGCTGACGCCGACCGGCGCGTCATCGGCCGCTCGCCGTTCGAGCTGTACTGGGACGACAGCCTGGGCGCCGGGCTGCAAATGGCGCTGCTGGACTTGGCCGGCAAGCTGGCCGGCGTGCCGGCGCACCGCCTGCTCGGGGCGCAGGTGCGCAGCCACTGTCCGGTGTCGTTCTGGGACCACGACATGGCGCCGGAGCGGTACGCGGCGGAAGCGCGCGAGGCGGTGCGTCTGGGCTACACCGGCATGAAGATCAAGACGCGGCCCTGGTGGGACGTTACCGAGACCATCGCCCGTATCTCCGCGGCCACCCCGCCGTGGTTCGCCATCGACGCCGACTGGAACGACTTCCTGCTCGACGCTCCCACCGCGCTGCCGGTGCTGAGCGCCCTGGAAGCGGAGTTCCCGAAGATCAAGCTCTTCGAGGGACCGATTCCGGCCTCCGACGTCGACGGCAACCGGCGGCTGCGCGCCGCGCTGCGGACGCCGATCGCGCACCACTACCCGGAGGAGCCGCAGGGGGTGGCGCGCAGCGAGTACTGCGACGGCTACGTGCTCGGCGGCGGCATCTCCGCGGTCTGCCGCGCCGGCCACTTCGCCGGCGCCGCGCGCATGCCGTTCTTCCTGCAGTTGGTCGGCACCGGGCTGACCGCCTCGCTGTGCCTGCATCTGGGCGCGGTGCTGGCCGCGGCGCGCTGGCCGGCGGTCACCGTGCATGAACTGTACGAGCACCACCTGCTCACCGCGCGCATCCCGGTCGCCGGCGGCTACGCTGCCGTGCCGGCGCGGCCGGGGCTGGGGATCGAGGTGGACGAAGCGGCGCTCGACCGCTACCGCGTCGCGCGGGCGGACACGACCCTGCCGCGGCGGTTGATTCGCTATCGGCGGCCGTCCGGACTGACCGTCCACTTCGCGCCCGAGGCGCGGCCCGGATCGTCGATGTGGAGCTACTTCGCCGCCGGCAATCAACCGGCCTGCGAACGCGGCGTGATCACCGAGCTGCTCGACGACGACGGCAGCGCGGAGTTCCGGCGCCTGTACGAGCGCGCCGCGGCCGGTCCGGTGGTCGGTACCGGTTGAACCGCGTGCCCCCCGCGTGCGCCGCGCCGGGCGCTCAGTCGGCGGGGAGCTCCTCCAGGTGCAAAGCGGTGGTGATCCGCATGCAACCGCGCAGGGTAACGGCTACCGGGCAGCGGTCGGCGTGAAACCGGTGGGCGCGCTCCGCCGCGGCGCGCCGGTCCGGGGGCAGCCGCAGATGGTAGTCGACGTGCACCGCTCGGATGACCAGCACCGAGCCCTCTTTGCCTATGTATCCGGTCGCTTCGCTGGTGAGGAAGCCCTCACCGGCGGGTATGTCGCGCGCTTCCAGCGCGCCTCCCAACGTACCGGTCAGTCACCCGGCGGCGGCCGCTACCACGTAATCGAGCGTGGTGGTATGCGGCTCGTGAACCTGCGGATCGACCCCGTAGTGTTGCGCCACTTCCGAATGAACCCCGAACCACACCGGCGCGGGCTCAGCCGGCAGGTGGGCGCGCCGCAACGGCCCCTTGATCCGCTCGATGCGTACCTGCGATTGATAGACGGTGTCCGACGGGACACCGGTCGAGTCAGCCATACGCCCACCTTACCCCTTGGCGGCGGTTTCCGCCACCCCCGCAAAGCCGCCAAGCCGCCCCCGGCGCTCCGCCGCCGGCGTTTGACTGCCGGGGCGAAACGGGCTACCAAACACAGGCGCGGCTGCCGGCGCCGCAAGCGAGCCTGGATGGCGGAAACTCTCAGATACGGACTGATCGGGTGCGGCGGAATCGCGCGCGGCCACATGGGCGCCTACCGCCACCTGTTCGAGTTGGCGGCATGCTGTGACGTCTACGAGCCCGCGGCGCGCGCGTTCCAACGCCGGTTCGGCTTCCGGCGCACCTACGCCGACTTCCGCGCCATGCTCGACACCGAGCGCCTCGACTTCGTTACGGTGTGCACCTCCTCGACCCACGAGCGGCTCGACATCGTGCTCGCCTGCGCGGCCGCCGGCACGCACGTGCTGGTGGAGAAGCCGATGGCGCTCACCCGCGAACAGGCGCGGCGAATGGTGGCCGCCTGCGCCGCCGCTGGCGTCAAGCTCGCGGTGTCCCAGCAGTACCGCAACTTCCCGCACGTCAAGGCGGCCTTCGAGCTGCTCCACTCCGGCGCATTGGGAAAGCCGTTCCTGGGCGAACTGCGCATGGCGCACCTCGGCTGGTTCCCGCTCAAGGGCGCCAAGCGCAGCGACTACTTCGTGAAGTACGACAAGGTGCTGCTGCTCAACGGCACCGTCCACCACTTCGACATGCTGCGCTACCTGCTCGCCGCCGAGCCGCAGCGCATCTACACGCGCGCCGGGCAGGCGCCGTTCCGCACCGCCATCGGCGAACGCGGCGACACCTGGAGCGTCTCCACGGTCGATTTCCCCGGCTGCACCGTGCAGGTGTTCAACTCCTCCGACTGCCACGGCGGCACCGTCCAATGGGACGGTTGGATGCACCTCGAATGCGAGCGCGGCGCGCTGTATCTCAACCCCGACGCCGATACGCCGTTGAAGGCGTACAGCGCGGAGCTGAAGGCGTGGATCGTGCCGGAGCTGCCGGCCCGCGACCAGTTTCGCAACCTCGCCTGGCAGGCCACGGTGCGCCAGTTCACCCGGTGGATCGCCGGCGGCGCGGAACATCCCACCAGCGGCCGCGATAATCTCAAGACCCTGGCGCTGGTGTTCGCGGCCTACGACTCGGCCGCGCAGGCGGCGCCGGTGGAGGTGGGTCCGACATGAGCATGAGCATGAGCATGAGCATGAGCATGAGCATGAGCGGCGGTCGGGTGCTGGGGGCGCCGCAACTCGCCGAGCTGCGGGAGCGCGGGTACTACCTGCTGCGCGGACTGATCGACGGCGCGGAAGCAGGGGAGTTGCTGGCGGAAACGCGGCGCCTGATCGACCGGGCGCCGGCCGAACCGGGCGCGCCGGACGACCTCCGCGGCATCCCCGTAAGCCAGCCCGAGGACTACGTATTTGCCCGTGACCCCGGCGGCCAACCGGTGCTGAACCGCATCAGGTTTCCGCTGTGGCGCTCGCGTCCGTTCCTGGAGGTATACGGCAATCCGCGCATCCTGCACGCCGCGAATGACCTGTACGGCGATATGATGGTGCCGTTCGACGAATCGATCGTGCTCAAGCTTCCGTACCACGGCGCCGGCTTCGCGTGGCACCAGGATGGCTCCTTCAAGACCGGAGCGGCCGCCGAGCGCGGCCACAACTTCGGCATCTACCTGACCTCCTCTACGGTTGCCAACGGCGCGTTGCACGTGCTGCCCGGCTCGCATCGGCGCGGCATTCTCGACTTGCAGGAGATGGAGTCCCAACACGGCTTTGCGCTGCCCGGCGCCGCCGCGGCGCCGGCGGGACCGGGCGATGCCAACGTGCACAGCCGCTCCATCGCGCACGGCTCGCCGCCCAACGCCTCACCCGAGCTGCGCGCGACCTGGTACGTCGGCTTCCACCACCGCGCCGCGATCAGCGGCGTGTGGGATGCGTCCGCAATCGAGGCGCGGCGGCTCCTGATCCCGCTCGCCGTGGAAGCGCGCCGGCGTTCCGGCCGCTTCCCGCAGGAGGAACCGTTCCCGTACCAACGGCTGGGGCTGAAGCCTCCCGCCGCCGGCGCCCGCGAGCGCGCCCTGCGGGCGCCCGGCCTGCACGTCTAGGCGGGACAGCATGATAGCCGCGCAGTCCAGGATTGCTGTCTTGCCGGCGCCGTTGACTCCTGCCAGCACGTTTACGTGGTCCGAGAACTCGAGGGTGAGGTCGCGAATACCTCTGAAATTGGACAGCGTGAGAGAGCGGAGCTTCATCGTCGCCGGCTTTCAGGGAGCGTCGGACCAGTGGATCAGGGCGCCGAGCACGCCGTCGGGGTTGCCGTTCAGGATGCCGCGGTAGAGATCGGGGGCCGCGGCGCTGGTGACCCGGTGGGTCACGGTGTGCTCCCAGGGCAGGTAGCCGAGCGCCAGGTTGTGCATGATCATCTCGCGCGCCGGCTCCTCGCCGTCGTTGCAGGGGAAGAACATCCGCAGGCGCTTGCCGTGCGGCACCGGGTAGCGGAAGTGGATCGGCTCCTTGCCGTAGTGCCCCTGCCACACGAACTTGCCCCCGGCCCGCGTCAGGGCGATGGCGGCGTCGACGTTGCGCGGCAGTCCGCTGGCCTCGAACACCACGTCGCAGCCTCCCGGCCAGCGCTCCTCGACGGCGCGCGCCGCGTCGGTGGCGGAGGCGTCGATCAGGTGGCGGGCGCCCAGCTTGCGCGCCACCTCCAGGCGCGCCGCGTCGCGGTCCACCGCCGCGACCACGCAGCCGCGCAGGTTGGCCCACATCACCACCGACAGACCCACCAGGCCAACCCCGAACACCAGCACCGAATCGCCGAGCCGCGGGTTGCTGACGTCCACGCCGTGCAGGCCGACTCCCGGCAGCACGAAGGCGCTGGCCACGTCGACCGGCACCCCTGCGGGCAGCGGGGCGGTACCCGGACGGCGCCCGTCCACCACTGCGTGGCTGCAGTGCGTGCCGGCCACGGTGCATACCTGCTCGCCGCCGAGCAGCATGCCGGGACTGTTGCGGAAGTACACCAGCTCGCCGGGGGCGTAGCCGGCCACCGCGGCGCCGGCCGCCTCGACCACTCCGGTCGCCATGTAGCCGGTGCACAGCGGGTAGCTGACCCCGGCCAGCGCGGCGCGCACGAACATGAACTCGGTGCCGATGCTGACCCCCGACCACAGCGTGCGGATCACCAGATCGTGGGGGCCCGGATCGGGCAGCGTAACCTCTTGCAGCGCGAACCGGCGCTGCGCGTCGCAAATCAGCGCGCGTGCGTTCACTTGGCCCAACTCCTTATCTCCTCCCGTCGTGTTGATGATAGCAGTTTGTCGCCCTCCGGTGCCGGATGCGCGCGCGGCAGGGGAGGGCGGCCTGAAGGGCAGCCGCTGGAGCGCCCGCTTACGACACCTGCGGCTGGGGCCGAACCCTCGTCAGGGGAGCCCGTGTCAGGGGAGGGGAGACCCCTGGCCGGACCCGCGGGCGGGCGCCGTCGGCTCCGGGTCGAGGAACACCTCCCGGTACAGCGCTTCGATGCGCCCGACTTCGGCGCCGGTCAGCGCGGCGAACTCCTGCGTCCGGCCGCGGCGCGACAGCTTTCCGTCGTTCTGGCGCAGGAACCGGAACAGCAGGTCGGTCAGCCGGTCCGGCATGTCGACGATCAGGTTCAGTCCGGCGCGAAACGCATCGTGGCGCCGCAGAAACTCGGCCTCGTCCGGCAGATGGCGCTCGATGGTGTGTTGCACGCATCCGTACAGGAACTCGGCGTGCGGGGTGGCATCGAAGAACCGGTAGAAGTCAGCGGTGTCGTTCAATACGGCGACGTTGCCGCCGGCGGTCACCTTCCAGTCTACCGCCGGCAGCAGCCGCGTCGAGTAAGGGTCAGGTGGCCGGCCAGGCTGGGCGGGGGCGCGTAGCGCGGCGAGTAGATGCGCCAGCCGTCCTGCGCCACGAGGCGGTGCCGCTCCCCGATGGCGCTCAGCGTGCGCGGGAGCGGCACGTTCAGGCCGCAGGCGTCGATGAGCGCCGCGTAGCCCGCCGGAGCGGCGGTTACGGGAAGGCGCTGGTCCCGAAAAACGCTAACTGGCGGTGAAAAACAGTGCCGGATGGCCCTCACCCATTCAGACGCGACTGCAGGTGTCCGGGTAGGGATCACCCGCGGTCCTCGATGATCGTGTCTGAAATCGGGCCGCCCCTTATGGGTACGCCCGGTATTCCGGTAGGCTTGCCTCCGTTCCAGCGCAAGGCCCCGCGGCGAGCCGCGGCGCGGACCGCTTGGCGGGCAGGGGAGGCCGGCTCCACGGCGGGGCGGCCGTTGCGCTCCACCCATACGCCGCAGGGGCCGCCGTCCGCGCTCTCTTCCAGAGACGCTTCGCGGCCATCCATATCCAGCACCGGGAAATAGTGGCGGGCCACCTGCCGCGCCTCGCCGGCGACGTAGTGGGCGATCAGCGCCCGCCGGAAGCGGCTGCGGCTGCGGTTCGGCAGGCTGCCGTGGATCACCTGGCCGTTGAAGAACAGCACGTCGCCCGGCTCCATGACTACCTCGACCGGCGTCAGGCCCGCCGGCAGCGGCACCGTGACCGCGGTGAAGCTCACCTCGCGGTCGGCCTGTTCGGTGCACAGCACGGGCACGTCATGGGTGCCCGGCACCAACTGCAGGCAACCGTTCTCGCGGTCGCAGCGGTCTACCGCCATCCAGGCGGCGATGCAGGTGCCCGGCTGCGCGCGCAAGTAGTACTGGTCCTGATGCAGGGCCTGCCCGCGCGCGCCCGGCGGCTTGAAGTAGTACATGGTCTGCACCGCGTAGGGATCGCGCCCGGCAAGGGCGTTGAGCCAGCCCCGCAGGCGCGCGTCGAGCAACCAGGCGCGGCTCACCGAATCATGCCGGTGCGGGTGCATGAGGCGCGGGTACTCGGCCAGCGGATCGCGCGCGTCGCCGATTCCGTCGCCGGCCGGCAGCGCGCCGGCGGCCAGCCGGCTCCGGCGCATGGCGTCGAAGTGCTCGCGCAGGCGGTCGACCTCGGCGCCCGGGAACAGGCCGGGCACCAGGGCGAAGCCATGCTCGCGGTAGTGCCGCGCCAGAGACGAATCGAGGGCTGTCGCATGCGCCATCGGGTTGCTCCTTTGGCCGGCCCGCCGGACTTGCGCGCGCCGCCGCCTGGGGGTTCGCCGTCCGTCCCCGGCTAAGCTGAACGGGCGGACTTCAGCGGCACCGCCACCGTGCCGGCGGCCGTGTTTGCAGTATAGGCCCCCTGCGGCGCAAGCAACAGCCTTGAGCTGTACGGCAGGCAGACACGCGTGGCCCGCGCCGGGGTATTCTGAGCCCTGAGGCATCGTACCGGCACCATGCGCAAGTTCAACACCGAAGGCCCCGTCGTCGCCGCGGATCACTACCTCGTCCCGCCGCTGCAGCGGGTGAATCTCGGCGAGGTGCTGGACCTGATAAGGGACAAGCGCTACTTCGTGCTGCACGCGCCCCGGCAGACCGGTAAGACGTCGCTCCTCCTGGCGCTGCGCGACCTGCTCAACAGCGGCGCCGAAGGCCGCTTCCGTTGCGTGTACGTCAACGTCGAAGGCGCGCAGGCGGCCCGGGAAGACGTGGCCCGCGCCATCCGCGCCGTCATGAGCCGCCTGGCCTCGCGGGCGCGGCGGCTGGGCGACGATTTCCCGGACCAGGTCTGGGCGGACCTGCTGGCGAAGTGCGGACCCGACGACGCTCTGGCCGAACTGCTGACGCAGTGGAGCGCGGCGGATGCGCGCCCCCTGGTGCTGTTGATCGACGAGATCGACGTGCTGATCGGCGACGCGCTGCTGGCGGTGTTGCGCCAGTTGCGGGCCGGCTACGACGAACGCCCGTCCGGCTTTCCGCAGAGTATCGCGCTGTGCGGCGTGCGCGACGTGCGCGACTACCGCATTCACGCCGACTCGCGGAACGAGCCGATAGCCGGAGGCAGCCCGTTCAACGTCAAGGCGGCGTCGTTGCGCCTGGGGGACTTTACCGAGACCGAGGTGCGCGCCCTGCTCGCGCAGCACACCGCGGAGACCGGGCAGCCGTTCACGCCGGAGGCGCTCGCTGCGGTATGGAATCAGACCCGCGGGCAGCCGTGGCTGGTGAACGCGCTTTGCCGCCGCGCCTGCTTCGACGCCGAGGGCGGCCGCGACCGCGCGCGCGGCATCACGCGCGATGCCATTCTCGCCGCCCAGGAGCACCTGATCGTGAGCCGCCAGACTCACCTCGACCAGCTCGCCGACAAGCTGCAGGAAGCGCGCGTGCGGCGCGTGGTCGAACCGCTGCTGAGCGGCGCCGCCGAGAGCGCGTTCACGGCGCGCGACCTGGAGTACGTCCGCGACCTGGGTCTGGTCGCGCCGGAGGAAGCGCCGCGCATCGCCAACCCGATCTACGCGGAGGTGGTGCCGCGCGAGCTCACCAGCGCGGCGCAGGCGGGCCTGGTGCAGGAAACCGCCTGGTACGTCGATGGCGCGGGCCGGCTGGAAGTCGACAAGCTGCTCGCCAGCTTCCAGCAGTTCTTCCGCGAGCACTCCGAACATTGGGTGGCGCGCTTCGACTACGCCGAAGCGGGGCCACAGCTCCTGTTGCAGGCGTTCCTGCAGCGCATCGTGAACGGCGGCGGCCGCATCGAGCGGGAGTATGGCCTGGGCCGCGGCCGCACCGACCTGCTCATCATCTGGCCGCGCGGCGGCGGCGCGCCGCCGCCTGCCGAGGACCGGTTCGTGGTCGAGTGCAAGGTGCTGCGCGGCAGCCTGCAGCGGACGGTGGCGGAGGGCCTGGAACAGACCGCCGGCTACCTGGACCGCTGCGCCGCGCAGGCCGGCCATCTGGTGATCTTCGACCGTACCGCCGGGAAGCGCTGGGCAGACAAGCTGTTTCGCCGCGCGCAACGCTCCGGCGACGGACGCCCCATCACCATCTGGGGAATGTAGTCCCTCGGGCCTACAGGCCGCCGGGGGCGCCGGAGGGCACCGGCGGGGCTGTTTGACACACTGAATCTGTTGCTCTACGATACGATCTACTCTGAAATCGATCTGGCCGCGAACGCGAATCGGTGTCCCGCACAAGTCGGTCATCACGCGGAATACCACAGCCCATCATGCGGATACTGGGAACAGTTACCCATCGGTCCGCGGGCAAATACGCGCGTGAAATCCAACAACTATTCAGGGGGAACATCTGCGTGTCGGATCGATTTCAAGACGGCCCGGCACTTGGAGAGGCGCGCATGGACCACCGGCCCAAGCAGACGAAACTCCGCAGCGCAGCCTCGTACGCGGACAGATCAAAGGAGAGAGAGGACACGAAGCTTCTCAAGAAGACGGTCCTGGTGATCGTTCTCATGGTTGCGCTGACGGTCAGCGCATTCTCGCAGGTGTACGTGTCCGCAGGAGGAAGTGCGCTGCTACCAGTGGAGATCGGCAGCAGCAGCGCCGCCAGCATAGAATACGGACTCGGCATTCGCGGCAGCGGCGCTGTCGGGTACGATCTGAACAACGGAGTGTTGGCGGAAGTCGAAGTGTCCTACTCGCGAGCGAACGCCAACGAAGTGTGCATCAATGACCGCTGCGTAGCAAGCTCTCAAACTTATGACGAAGCACCATTCGTCGGCACTACGTCGATCATGGTCAACGCTCAGTACGAGCTTGAAACCGGGTTTCCTGTTTGGCCCTATTTGGGGATTGGCGCCGGTTTTCAGGCTTTTTTCCGGTCGTACGGGAAACTGAAAACGGGAACCACTCCAGAAAATCCCGACATTCTTTGGTTTTCGACCAGTCAGGCGCGCGCAGGAATCGCAGTTGACGTTGGAAGTGGTGTTGTCATACGTGCGGGTTTGGCGTCGGCACTATGAGCCCCGTGGCCGACTTCGTATTTCATCGGATCGACTTGGCGGTGCTCTACTTCATCCCGTAAAGCCGCGGCGGCGTTTACCAGAGGTACAGGCCGCCGGTCGCGGCGAGCCACAGGCCGCAGGCGGTGACCTTCAGGCCGGCGGCGGAGACGGCGCGGCGGTATTCTTCCACCTGCGGCCGATAGCGTTCTTTCAGAAGCTGGACGCCCCGGGGCTCCGGGGCGGGCAGCGCGTCGGTCTTGTAGTCGGCCAGCACCCAGCCGTCCGCTTCCTCGAACGCCAAGTCCACGAATCCTTCCACGTAGCGGTCGCGGCCTTCGTCGTACCATGCCACCGGCAACTCGCGCAGCACGCGCCGCGCGGCGCGCACCCGCTGCATGGCGGGACTGTCGATGATGGCGGCGGCGGCGCGGGTCACCTCGTCGATCAGCTCGGGCGAGCCTTGCGCCGCGGCCAGCCGCTGCGCCCAGGCGGCAGCGCTGGCGGCGTCGCCAAGCGCGCAGCGGCTCAGCACTTCGTGCACCAGCGAGCCGCGGCGCAGTCCCGTCGAGGAGCCCACGAAGGTGACGCCGGCGGCGCCGTCGGCGGTGGCCAGCGCGCGGTCGGCGTCGCCGAAGCGGGTCAGATCGGTCTCCGGCGCGCTGCGGTCGCGGGGCTCGGTTTCGCGCGGTTCCTTGCGCGCTTCCGCGGCCAGCAGCGACGGGGAGGTGTATTGCGGTCCCTGCCGAACGCGCTCGCCCCGCTGCGCCCGGCGCTCCTGCCAGCGGGCGGCGAGGTCGGCGGGAAAGTCGATCGGCACCGGTTTCGGCAGCGGGCGCGGTTCCGGGAGCTCCTGGTCCAGCATGATCCGCCCGCCGCCCGGCGCTTCCCGCAGGCCGCCGTCGAACACCGCCACCCAGGAGGGCAGCGCCGGGAGATGGACGAACATGCCGGGGCGCTCCTCCGAGCGGAAGGCCGACACCACCAGCAGGTCGCGGGCGCGGGTGGCGGCCACGTACAGCAGCCGCGCCTGCTCGGCGCGTCCGTAGGCTGCTTCGCGGGCCGCGGCGGCGGCGAAGCCCGGCGTGCGGAAGCGGTTGTCACGGCGGCCGACGGCGAACTCGATCACGCCGCGTTCGCGGTCCGCCACCGAGCGCGCCGCATTCTGGTTGGCGCCGGAGCTGAGCTTGGCGAGGATCACTACCGGGAACTCCAGCCCCTTGGCGCCGTGCACGGTCATGACGCGTACTACGTCGTCGTCCGTTTCCACCAGGTGCAGGTCGCGCTCGCCGCCGCTTTCGCCCTGGCGCGAGGCGAGCCAGCGGACGAAGGGGCGCAGCGCGTCCGCCTCGCTGACGGCGAACTCGGCGGCGCGGTCCACGATCGCCCGCAGGTTGGCGGCGCGTTGCCGTTCGCGGCTGGTAATCAGCAGCGGTTCGGCCAGGAAGTTGTCGCGGATGGCGCGGTCCACCAGAAACGGCAACGTCAACTCGCTCTTGGCCTGGTACAGGTCCGCCAACCGCCGCAGCGCCGCTCCGATCCGACTGTCCGGGAACTTCGGCGCCAGCAGGCTGAAGCTGCCGTGCTCCAGGCGGTGCTGCAGCAGCTCGGCGTCGGAGCAGCAGAAGGCCGCGGACTTCAGCGCCGCCACCAGGGAGACCTGATCGCTCGGGTCGTCCACCGCGCGCAGAATCGCGGCCAGATCGTTGATCTCCTGATGCTGAAAGAAGTCGCGTCCGCCATCGACGACGTAGGGGATGCCGCGGCGGGCCAATTCCTGCGTATACCCGTCCAGCGCGGTGCGGGTCTCCACCAGGATGCAGATGTCGCGCAACGCGACGCCGCGCGCGTCCGAGTCGCCCGGCGGCGGCGCGTCGGTCCGCCAGCGCGGATTGGCAGTGAGATCGGCGATCAAGCGCGCCACCGCGGTCGCTTCCTCCCGGCGCAGTTCGTTGAGCCTGGCCTCATGCAGGGGCAGCTCGGGATAGAGCAGCGCCACCCGCGGCCCACCGGCGGCCGCGCGGTAGGCGTGAATCGGCTGGTACTTCGGCTGCGCCCCGGGGAACTGCGGGTCGGGCGTGAGCACCGCGCCGAAGGTGGCGTTGACCCAGTCCGTGATCTGCGGCAGCGAGCGGAAGTTCTGCGAGATCGTCGCGATGCGCGCGCGGCCCTCCGGCTGCCGCTGGAACACCTGCCGGGCGCGCAGGTAGGTATCGATGTCGGCGCGCCGGAAACGGTAGATCGATTGCTTCGGATCTCCGACGATGAACAGCTTGCCCGGCTGCAGCGTTACCTCGTGCCAGGCGCGCGGCCCCGAGCCGCCCGGCCCCCCGCCGCCCGGCGGCGGGGTGTCATCGGCGGCGAGCAGAAACACGATTTCGGCCTGCAGCGGGTCGGTGTCCTGGAATTCGTCCACCAGCAGAAATCGAAACCGTTCGCGCAGCGCGGCGCGCACCTGCTCATCGCCGGCCACCAGCGCCCGCGCCTCGATCAGCAGGTCGTCGAAGTTGAGCTTGCCGGCGCGCCGCCGCGCCGCGGCCGCGCTCGTCACGAACGCGCCGAGCGCGGCGCTGAGGCGGTACAGGGCATCGTCGTTGAGGCCCGCGCGCCACCCGATGAGTCGGTCGCGCGCCGCCTCCTGCAGTTCGCGCATACGCGCCAGCGCCTCGGCCGAGCGCCAGTTGCCGCGGTTGCCCCGTTGCGGCCGGAAGGCCAAGTCATGCAGCGCCGCCTCCACCAGCGCCGCCCGCAGGTCACCGGCGGCGCGGCCGGCAAGCTGCTCCACCTCCGCCAGCCCGCGCCGCAGCTCGCGGAAGCTGCGCAGGCAGGCGTCGGCATCGCCGCGGCAGGCGGCGGCGAGTTGGCCGCCCTCCGCGCATAACGCCTGCAGTTCCCGCAGCACCCGGTCGGCGGCGGGCTGGCGCGCCGCGCTGCCGGACAGCCGCAGCTCGCGGTGCCGGTCCAGGATTTCGGCCACTTCGTGCACCGTATCCAGCGTCATGCCCAGCCTCACGCAGCGTTCCACCGCCGCGAGGTGCGCTCCCTCCAGGTTCCAGATCCAGTCGTCCCACTGGTCCCGGAAGTCGACCCGGCTGGTTACTTCGTCGAGCTGTTGAAAACCGGGGTTGACGCCTGCTTCGAGGGGGAACTCGCGCAGCAGACTGGAAGCAAAGGCGTGGATGGTCTCGACGTGCGCGCTCACCAGGCCGCGCAGGGCCGCCCGATAGCGGGCGCGCTCCGGCTCGGCGGCGGCCTCCAGCCGCTCGTGCAGGCGGTCCCTGACCCGGGCGCGCAGCTCTCCCGCCGCCTTCTCGGTGAAGGTAATCACTACCACTTCCTGGATCTCGGCGCCGCCGCGGCGAATGATCTCGACCACGCGGTCGACCAGAATGCGCGTCTTGCCGGTGCCGGCGCCCGCTTCCAGGAAGAAGCAGGCGGCCAGGTCGGAGGCGGCGGCAGAGCGGATCTCCTGGTCGACCGGCGGCCGGCCGCCGGCCGGCGCGGCCGCGGCGCGCGGCGGCGGGGTCATGGTTGGCGGCCCCGGCCTCGCTGGTCCCGGCCTTGCTGCGCGGGCGCGATACGGCGGAACGGCTCCATGAGCCGGTCGCTGCCGGCGGACTTGCGCTTCGCATAGTCGGCGACGCGGGTGTGGCACACGTCGCGGTAATCGCACCACCGGCAGTTCGCGCGGCCTTCGCCCGGCTGGTAGAAGAAGGCGCCGGAGGCGATCGCCTCGGCCATGGCGGCCAATACCTCGCCGAAGCGCGGGTCCGCGGCCAGTTGCGCGCCGCTCAACGGGAGGCGCCGGTAGGCGGCGCGTTCGCTCACGTAGTGCAGCTCGGCGCTGCATTCGGCCATCTCGGCCTGCTGCAGGTGGGCGGCGGCGTGCAGGTAGACCGGCAACTGCAGGGAGCGGCCCGCGCGGTAGCCGATTGCGGAATCGCGCCCGCCGGCGCCGGTCTTGTAATCCACGATGCGCGGGCCGTCGGCGCCGCGGTCGATGCGGTCGATGCGCCCGGAGAATCGCAGCCGCCGGTGGCCGGCCGCGACCGGCACGCCGCGAAACTCCCGTTCGGCGGCGACCGGCTGCCAGGCGCCGCCGCCCGCCGCGTCCGGAGCGTCCGATGCGCCGGCCTGCCGCTGCTCCTGCTCCAGATAGGCGGCCAGTTCCTCCTCCACCTGGCGGCGAATCAGGTTCCAGGAGAGCGGCAGCCCGGTGACGCCGGCCGGCAGCTCGGCGAAGCGCCGCTCCATGATCTGCGCCAGCGCCGCATCGGCGCCGTCCAGAAACTCCGCCCAGGAGGCGCCGGATGCCGAACCGGCAAGAAACCGCTGCACCAGCTCGTCGAGGATGGCGTGCACCAGGTTGCCGCGCTGCAGGGGCGCGATCTGCAGGGTCTGCTCCGGCTCGCCGCGGGCGCGGACGCGCAGCACCTGGGAGAGGAAGAAGCGATAGGGACACACCGCGAAGTTCTCCAGCGCGGTGGCGGTCAGATCGCGCTCCAGGGTGCCGCGGGCGGCTACCAGCGCGGCCGGAACGACGCCGTCGAACGGGCCGAAGCGGCGCGTGCGGCGCTCCGCCTGCTGGGCGCGGACCGCGTCGATGGTGGGCCACAGCGGTTCGATCGCGGCCACGGCCGGCTTGCCGCCCGCGCCCTGCTCCAGCACGTGCCAGCGCAGGTCGGATGCATCGAGCGCCCGCAGCGCGGCATCGGCGCCGGCGCCGGCGAATCCGATGCGCGCCGGCAGGCGCTGATACCAGTCGCCGGCGTTCCGCTCCAGCGCCGCGGCGGAGAGAAAGCCGCCGGCCAGGTCGCCCACTTCTTCGAGCAGGAAGCTGGAGGGCAGCCGCACGTTGGTCGAGCTGGTGCCGCGCCGCGGGTAGGAGAGGGTGAGGCGTTCGCCGGCGGCCTGACAGGCCAGCTCGAACAGCAGCCGCTCCTCCTCGAGCCGCTGCCCCTTGAGCGGCAGGTAGCTGGCGTTGCCGGCGCGGCGGTTGAGCTGCTGCCGCTCGGCGTCCAGCAGCAACGGATCCTGGCGAATGACCGGCGGAAAGGAGCGTTCGGCGCAGCCGGTGACGTATACGCGCCGAAAGCGCACCAGGCGGGCGCTCATCACGTTGCCGACGAACACCCCGCTGCGCTGGAAGTTGCCGCCGCGCACGCTCGCCTGGCGAATGGCGGTCTCGGCGGCCTGGCGAAACCGCTCGGCGGTGGCGGCGACGGCGCCGCGGCGGGTGGCGGCCTGGTCGAGTACCGCCAGTTTGCGGATGCGGTCGGCGATCGTCTCCCATTCGTCGCTGCCGGCCGCCGCCGGCATGAACCGCGCCAACAGCTCCAGAAAGCGGCCGGCATGCTCCTGCCAGGCGGCCGCGGCCAGCGCCTGCTGCGCGGCGCCCGCCAGCGCGCGCACCACGGCGTGCAACTCGCCCGCCGCGGCCAGCGCTTCCGCGGTGCGCTCCTCGTCGGCGCCGGGCGCGGCCTGGCGGCGGTGAAAGGTTAGCACCGAGTCGAACTCCTCCCACCCCTTGACCAGTCCCAGCTCCTTGCTCAGCGCTTCCCAGCGCGCCGGGCGCGGCGTCAGCGGGGGAGCGCCGCCGGCGGCCTCGGCCTCGGCTTCGATCCAGGCCAGGTCGATCCCGGGCAGCGAGAGCAACTCCAGCAGCGGGCCGCGGCGCGGTTCGGCATACAGCAACTGCAGCAGGTTGAGGGCGGCCCGTCCTATGGCTGAGCGCCGCACCGGCTTGCCGGTGGAGCGGTAGTGGGGCACCCCGGCCCGGTCCAGCACGCCGCAGATCAGTTCGTCGTAGACCGGGTCCATGCGGTGCAGGATGGCGATTTCTCCCGCCGGCACGCCCGCTTCCAGGTCTTCCAGCACGCGGCGCACCGTCTCCTCGGTCTCCGCCTGGCGGTCGGCGCAGGAAAACACCGCGCGGCGGGCGCGCGGCGCGCGCGCGGCCGGGCCGGCGTCCAGCGACACCAGCCGCAGGCCGCACTGCCGCAACCGCTCGACCGTCTGGTGGGCGAACGCGAACTGCTCGGCGCCGGCGTTCCACGGCAGGAACATGCGCGCCGGCATTGCGCGCACCAGCCGCGCCAGCATCCGGAGCTGCAGGGCGTTGACGTCGTAGATGCCGTAGATCAGGACCTGCCGCGCGCCGGGCGCGCAGCGCTGCAGAATGGCGGCGGTCTGCGCCGGCGCCGCGGCCGCGGCCTGCTCCACGGTGGCGGTGGCGTCGCTGAAGGGGGCGAGCGCCTGCCGGTAGGCGGCGGCGATCGCCGCCAGCGCACGCAGCCACGGGCGCGGCGCGGCCGCGGCTACCAGCGGCGCGGCGATGCCGCCCTCGCGCAGGTCGCGCAGGGTGGCGGCCACGGCGTGCACCATGCTGGCCTCGGCGAGGCGGTGCCCGGGATGGCCGCGGCCGGGCGCGCGTTGCTCGGCGATCACCTGTTCGAGCAGGGGAACGTGCGCGCCGTCGGGCAGCGGCGGCGCGGCGCGGCCGCCGGCCGCTTCCGCGGCGCCGCCCGGCAGCGCCAGTTCGCCGGCCAGGTCCATCAGCGTCACGAAGCGCACGTTGGCCGCCGCCCGCAGCGCGCGCGCCAGCCGGCGGCGCAGGTAGACGTGCTGCAGGTGCGAACCTGCCACCACCAGCACCGGCGCCACCGGATCGTTCCCCTTGGCGGCGCGCACCGCGGCCACGAACTCCCGCTCCAGCGCGGCGAGGTCCGCGCTCACCACCAGGGTGGAGCCGGCGCCCGGCGCTGCGTCCGGCGCCGCGTCTCGCGTCACGACAACTCGACGATGGCGTGGACATCGACGCGCGGTACCACGAAGCGCGCGCCGGCCTCCGCGCCGGCACCCGCTTCCGCGCCCGCGGAAGCGGCCGTTACCGCCAGCTCCTCTCCCGCCGGCTGCAGAACCGCCCGCCGCACCGCGAAGCGGGTGCGCACCTCCAGTTCGTAGACCGGGATCTCTTCGGTGATCACGCTCGCCTTGGTGCGCACCGGCCCGCCCGGCGTGCGGTTGACTAGGTGCAGCCAGCGCACCCGCTCCGGCGCGCGCTCCCACAGCACCGCCTCCACGGTGGCCGGACCGCGCACCTCCAGCGGCGGCGCGGCGCCGGCGGCCCAGCGCACCGCGTTCTCCAACAGCGCGCGAAAGTCGGGGTGGCCGTAGTCGTGGTACGCCTGTCCGAGCGGCTGCGGGAAGTACACCACCCGGCCCGCGCCGAACTGCTGGCTCACCGCCGCCGGGTAGGGCGTGTCCTCCTGCGGCGGTGAGCCCATCATCATCCCCCGCATCGGGTTGACGATCACCCCGTGGCCCTGCGCGCCGGCGCGCGGCGCCACCTTGAGCTGCAGCTTGTGCCACAGCGTCATCGGCCAGCCCGGTTCCAGGCCGGCGGTCAGCGGCCCGGCGCGGTCGTAGCGCATGAAGCCGTAGGTGAACGCGAACGGCTCCAGGTAGTCGCAGCCGAACAGGTCGGCCAGCAGGAAGTTCTCCCGCGGGCGCCCGAACTCGTCCGCCAGCGAGGTGCGGAAGGTCGCCACCAGCCCGCCGCCGGCCGCCACGAAGCGGCGCAACCCGGCCGCCAGCGCGTCGCTCATGCACACCACGTTGGGCAGCACCAGCACGCGCGGGCTGCCGGCCCGCCCCTCGGCGATGCGGCGTTCGGTCACCACGCCGTGCAGCACGCGGCGCTCCAACAGCGCCTCGTGCACGCCCTCCAACCCGGCCAGGTGGGCCTGCGCGTGGTGCTCCTGGGCGAAGTCCTGGCTCCGCTTCGACCATACCAGGTCGGCGTAGCGCACCCGCCGCGCGCCGGCGGCGCGGTCCGGCAGCCACGGCTCGCGCGCCCGCACCTGCTCGAACGCCGCCTCCATCCGCCGCAGCGAAAGCTGATCGAGGCCGCCGTCCGGGCGCACCTGGTCGTAGTATTGGATGAAGCCGCCGTTGGCGGTGATGGTCGCCATCTCGGTGAACAGCATCGGCACCGGCTTCACCTGGTAGCCGCGCACCATGTGCATCGAGCCCGCGCCGCTCCCGCCGCCCGCCCCGCCGGCCGCGCCGCCGTCGCCGGTCGCGGCGCCCCCCTGGCCGCCGGTGTTGAAGAAGCGCCAGCTTTCGATCTCATAGGGGCGGTCGGGGGTGAAGGCGTCCTGCATGCGGCACCACAGCGCCAACCCGCCGTAGCCGTCGCGGTAGTGGAACTCGCGGCTCACGTAGTCGTCGCAGTCGTTGAACCAGGCGTCGGCGGCCGCCTGAAAGCCGCTGCCGTTGTGAGTCACCGTCAGGTCCGGGTTCACCGCGCGGATCGCGCCGATGATCTCGTGCAGCGCGCGCCGGTTCATGGTCTGGCGCCACCGGTAGTAGCGGCGGAAGCCGGCGTCGCGCCGGTCCGCCGCGTCCGGCAGCTCGCGCCCGCGGTCCTCGCGGTAGAGCTCGCGGCAGGTCTCGCAGTAGCAGATCGTGGTGCGCCCGAACCAGCCGAACCCGTCCAGCCAGTAGCCGTCGAAGTCGTAGCGCTGCGCCAGCTCGCGAACGATGTTCTTGATATATTCGCGCGCCGGTCCGAGGAGGCAGATCACCGGCGCCACGTCGCCCGACGGCACCAGCGGCGCCGTGTTGGTGCGCACCACCGGGCGGCCGTCGGCGTGGCGCGCGGCGTAGGACGCCACCAGGCCGCCGCGCCGCTCGCGCGAAGTCTGCACGTAGTACAGCAGCGTCATGTCGACTTCGCGGCAGGCGGCGGAGAACTCGCGCATCAGGTCGCGCGCGCCGATGGCGCGGTGCTTGTGGCCGTAGCGCGTGTCGTAGTAGCAGTTGCCCTGGTTGTCCTTGGCGTGTACGTAGAGCGCCTGGACGCCGGCCCGATGCAGCCGCCGCACGATGGCCGCCGGATCGACCGCGCCCAGGTTGCCGGGCTGGCCGATCGGCATCTGGTCGGCCGAATCGGGCATCTGAAAGTCCAGCAGGTAGGCCCTCCTGCGCTCCTCGAACCACTTGCGCCTGCTCACCTGAATCTCTTCCTGTTCTTCCTAGAAGAACGGAGCGCGGTTCCAGGCGGCCTGGTATACCCGCTCGTACTCGGCCAGGCCGGCCTGCCGCAGCTCGGTCAGATACGCCTCCCACTCGGCGTCCGAATCGATATCCTTCTGGCCCATCACGAACTTCAGGGTGTGCTCCTTGAAGGTGTCCTGCATGACGGTCTCCAAGTCCACCTTGTCCTCGATTTCCTGCGGCGTGAACCCGCCGTACACGAATCCGACCGCCGGCAGATGGTCGAAGTCCTCCTTGGCGGTGAGCATCGGCCGGTGGCGCACGTTCATCGCCAGGAATTCGGGGAACTCGCCGGCGTAGCCGCCGAGACCGTAATCCTTCAACGTGCGCTGCGCGTCCGGGTGCCCGGACGCCTTGATGTCGTCGCGGTAGGTCGGTACGCCGTCCATCCAGGTGAAGGTCTCTCCTTCGATGCCGGCGGTAATGGCCTGGGTCCCCTCGTAGGTGAGGAGCCATTCGGAGAACTCCATCCAGCGCGCGAACTTGGCGCTCGAAATGTCCATCTTGGCGGTGAACGTGGCGCCGAACGGTTGCCCGGCCGGATTCTTGTAAGCCAGCATCGGCCGGTCGGCGTAGGCGCGCACTTCGGTCTTGGGAACCACCCACTTGGCGTCGGGATACTGCGACCGCTGCAACTGATCGAAGAATCCGGCCCAGCTCAACCAGCCGCCGGCAATGAAGGATTGATTGTTGGCGATGCGCGCTTCCCACTGCTCCAGGGTGATGGTGCCGGCTTCCTTCTCCATCAGCTCCTCCTCGTAGAGCGTGCTCAGGTACTTGAGCAGGTCGCGGTACTTGTCGGTCGCCGGCCCGTACACCACGGCTCCCGCGTCCTGATCATAGATCGGACCGCCCCAATCGTAGGTGCGGAACGACTCGCGCAAGCCCATGGTGGCGGACCCCGGCCAGCCCCACTTGTGGGTCCACGGCACCGACTCCGGATACTCAACCTTGAACGCCCGGAGTACCTCCAGCAGCTCGTCGGTGGTGCTCGGAAACTGCAATCCCAGCTTGTTGAACTCGGTCTCGTTGTACATGTAGCCGCGGTCGAGCGGCCACGGATACTTGGTCGGCAACACGTACATCTTGCCGTCGCCGGCAGACATCAGAGAGCGCATGAATTCCCATTCTTCGTCGCTCCACTGCGCCCGGTAATTGGGCATCCGGTCGAGGTAGTCGTCGACCGCGACGAAGAAGCCGCCGGGTATGTGGTTCAACATCATTACCCGCTGCGGGGACACGTTCCAGTTCCAGTTCATGTGCAGTTGCTCCGGGAAGTCGCCGCTGGCGAACATCACCGGCAACTTGGTGTCCACTTCATTGCGCGGCACGTACACCCACTCGTATTCGAGCCCGAACCGGTCGCGCAGGATGTCCTGGCGGATGTCCATCACTGCCTTGGGCTCGTTGGCGTGCAGGTCGTAGGTGAGCGCCGTGATGGTGGCGACTTCCAGCTCCTCGACCGCGCCCGCCTCCTCCGTTCCCGCGGCGAACAGCGGCGCCGCGGCCACGGCCGCCGCCGCGGCCGCCGCCGCGGCCAGTAACGATAGCTTCATCTTCTTCACGTCGGTTCCTCCTGTCGTGAGTCGTTGCCACGGTGCGCCGCGCGGCGCACCCGAATCCGTTTTCCCTCCGGCTCACCTCCTTCCGGCGGCAATCAATCCTTCAACGATCCGAGCATCACGCCCTTGACCAAGTAGCGTTGGATGAACGGATACAGCACCAGCATCGGCAGCATGGTAATCGCGATCAGGCCGTACTTGATGCCCTGGATGGCCACCGCCTCCTGCTCCATCAAGTCGTTGCGGCCATATTGATCCTGCATGAACGACAGGCGCGCCATCTCGGTGCGCATCACGATGTCGCGCAGCACCAACTGCAGCGGATACTTCCTGGTGTCGTAGAGATAGATCATGGCATCGAAGAACGCGTTCCAGTGGCTCACCGCGTAGAACAGCGCGATGGTCGCCACGCCCGCCTTGGCCAGCGGCAGCACGATGCGCACCAGCACCGCGGTCTCCCGCGCCCCCTCCAGGAAGGCCGACTCCTCCAGCTCCTCCGGCACCTGCTTGAAGAAGGTGCGCATCACCAGCAGGTTGAACGCGCTGATGGCGATCGGCACCGTGAGCGCCAGGTAGGTATCGTACATGCCGAGCGCCCGCACCACCATGAAGCGCGGAATCAGGCCGCCGCTGAAGAACATGGTCACCACGATCATCACCGTGAAGGAGCGCCGAAACGGCAGCCGCCGCTTGGCCAGCGGATAGGCCATGGTCACGGTAAAGGTGAGGTTGATGGCCGTGCCCAACAGCGTGATGGTGATGGAATTGAGAAACGAGCGCGGGATCATCGGATCGCTGAACAGGATCGAATAGTGCCGGAGCGAGAATCCGACGGGCAGGACCGATACGTGTCCGGCGATGATGTGGTAGGTCTCGCTGACCGAGTTGGAGAGAATGTTGAGCACCGGGAAGATGGTGGTGAGCAGCACCACGGCGATCACCCCGTGCACCGCCAGCCCGACGAACCGTGACGACAGCGAGCGGTCGACTACCACAGGCTTTCGTCCGCTACCTTGCGCGCGCTGTAGTTGGCAATCACCAGCAGCAGCAGATTGACCACCGAATTGAACATGCCGACCGCGGTGGCGAACGAGTAGTCGAACTTGACGATGCCGCGGCGGTACACGTAGGTGCCGATGACGTCGGCCACTTCGTAGGTGAGCGGGTTGTACATCAGGAGGATCTTCTCCACGCCCACGTTGACGAAGCTGCCGATGCGCAGAATGAGCAGGATCATGATGACGGGCAGAATCGACGGCAGCGTGATGCTGCGGATCTTCTGCCAGCGGGTCGCGCCGTCGATCGCCGCCGACTCGTACAGCGACGCCGGGATGCCGTACATGGCGGCCAGATAGACGATCGCGCCCCAGCCGATGCCGGCCCAGATGCCGGATCCCACGTAGAGCGGCCGAAACCAAGCCGACTCGGCCATGAAGTAGATCGGTTCGATGCCGAGGCGGCTGAGCAGCCAGTTGACGTAGCCGTCGCTGGGCGAGAACAGCATCACCATCATGGCGACCACCGAGACGGTGGAGATGAAGTGGGGGAGGAAGCTGATCGTCTGGGCGAACTTGCGGTAGAAGGTGTTGCTCACCTCATACAGACACACCGCGAACAGGATCGACGCCGGAAACTCGAACAGGACCGAGTAGAAGCCCAGCAGCACGGTGTTGCGCAGCAGCGGAAAGAACTTCGGGCCGGTGAAGAAGTCGATGAAGTGCCGGAAGCCGATCCAGGGACTGGTGAGGTAGTTGGCGACCACCCCCTGGCCATACTTGGGGGCATAGTCCACGAATGCGAACGAGATGCCGTAGATCGGGAGATAATGGAAGAGGATGAAGTACAGCGCGCCGGGAGCAATGAGATAGAGCAGCGCGCGGTTCTTCCTGATCTCGCCCCACAGGGCCGGGCGCTGCCCGCGCGCCGCCGCGGTCGACCCCGGCGCGCTTTGGATTACGTTTACCGCTGTAGGCGTTCCACCGGATCGAGGCTCGACAATGCGGCTACCGATAGCAGACCCCTATCCGGCTGTCAAGCTCGCGCCGGGTGGGTGGGTCAGGGTGTCGGGTGTGTCAGCGGGTCAGGTCGTGGATCTTCCAGGACGCCGCGAAACAGCATGCCGTCCGGCCCGCCGCGCAGCTCCAGCGCCGCCGCCGGGGGCAGGGGAGTCCACCCGATCTCCTCCGCATGCCGCACCATCGGAAACTGCGCCGCCCCCGCCTCCGTGATCCCGCCCCCCGTCACAAAGCCCTACCGATCCGCCGCCGGAACGCGGCAAGCGCTGGCTTGGACACGGAGACTTGCCGGTTCATCGCAGCTCCTCTGCTTCCGGCTCCAACAGGTCGACCAGGTCGGCCCGGCGGAAGGCCGCGGCCAGCCGTTGCAGCGCCGAAGTGGTCGCGGCCCCTGAACCGGGCCTGATGCGGCCGGCGGCGCCAGACTGCGAGCACCGCTTCCGCGACCGCGGCGCTGGTGAACTCGTCGGCCGCCGGCGCCCGGTCCTCACGCTTGGTCCGGTACCGTACCCCAACCCGGAGATCGACGTAGCGAGGTCCTGTTGGCGCCGGTCGTTCGCGCGCAGGTCGCGCAGATCGACCGGGTTCTGACTGTTGGTGGCGAACGTGATCGCCTCCACCAGGGCGTCGTCATGCCGCTCCAGCTCGTAGATGCGGACCAGCACCTCCGCCGCTTCGATCTTCTGCTCGTCGTTGCCCAGCCGAAGCTCGCCGGCAAGAAGGTCGGCATGCCGCTCGACGATGCCCGACACCTGTTGATCGATGATCTGCGCCGCCAGGTGAGGTCATCATTCATTCCGGCGGGCGGCGGCGCGGGCCGCGTGGCGGTGACGGTAACGGTGATGCGCGGCGCACAGCAGACGGAGATTATCGGGCTCGGCGCTGCCGCCGAGCGCATACGGGAAGACGTGATCGACCTGCAGCAGGTAGCGGGAGCCGCAGCGCCGCCCGCTGCCCCGGTCCACGTAGCTGCAGCGGCCCTGATCGCGCTCCCAGACCTGCCGCTTGACCGCGGCGGGGATAGCGCGGCCGGCTGCGCGCGGCTTCTCCGGCTTGACGGCGGCGGCATCCGCCGGCCGCGCCGGCCGCTTCTCCGCCGGCGGGGCCGGCCGTTGCGCGTCGCACTCCGTCTTCGGCGCCGAAGTGCGGGTGGCGGCGGTCGGGGCCGGCCGTTTCGCTGGCGCGACGGCGGTGCGGGCCTCGTCCGCCCGCTCCATCGCCGGCGAATTCCCGGCACCCGCGGGCAGCGCAGCCGATTCGGCCCGTTTCTTCGGCGCCGAAGTTTGCGCGGCGTCCGCGGGCCGGTTGGCGGTGCGCCGGCCGCGCGGAGGCCGGGCCGGGTCATGGCGATCCAGCGCCTCCCGTACCAACCGGCCCATGAGCTGGCCTGCCGTCAGGTGCGGATCGACGTGGGAAAGAAGGCCCTTGAGCCGCTCCAGCCCATGCCGGCAATCGTCGTCGATTACCGCCTTGATCTCCCACCGCCCCGCGCCCAGCGGGCGCATCCGCTCCGCCGGCGCCGCCAGCTCGGGAGCGGCGTTCGCCAACAATTCCTGCACCTGCCGCGTGCTCCTGCCGGCCGCCTGCTCCACCAGCGCCCGCCGCGCCGACGCGTCCAACATCGGCGCCATCGCCGGCCCCGGCGCTGGCCGCGGTTCCGCCGGCCGGGCCGGTCCCGATGTCGGCGCCGTCGAGCCGGCTCCCGCCCCTGCGCTGCGCCCCGCGCGCCCCCGCTTGCGCTCCTGCTGATCGAAGGCGTTCTGCAACTGCGCCGCCGCGTTCAGCGTCAGCGAGCCGTCCCGCAGCCGCTCGCGCGCGCCTTCGACATCCGCGCACAACCGCATCGCCTTGATGCGCCGCCAGGCCGCCGCGTCGCTGTATCCCAGCTCGCGCACCGCGTAATCGAACAGGCTGGAGAAGCCCAGCGTCAGATACAGACGGCGCCGGTGAAGCTCGCGCAGATGATCGATGACCACCACCTCAAGTTCGTGTTCCAGCCCGGACAACTCCTTGATCCGCTCCAACAATCGCTGGTCGGAAAGAGCGGAGACCGTGGTCATGATCTCTACGTTCGAGCTCGCATTATCCATGAAGACAATATACTCAAGAGATGGATCAGAGGCAAGCTTCATTCGATAATAAACTTTGCGAAGTGTGGTCACCGTAGATCATCTACGCCGATCTCGCTCGTCATCAATATCCGAAGAAGCGATCTGAACAGCTCTTCCAATAATGCGGCCTTACGCCGATGGAAGTCGACGGCTTTGCGCACCTTGCTCAGCGCTTGCACGATGGCCTGTTGTTCGCGTTTCGGAGGTTGCGGCACGTTGAGCGCGGCCAGCCTGCTGCAGGACAGATTCGGGATCGTGGTCCTGTTGCCGGCGCCTTCGAAGATGCCGAGCTGCGTGAACGCAGACTGCAGGAAGTACACGTAGAAGCGGGGCTCCACGTCTTCAATCGGGCGCAGTCGATGCAGGTGATTCTGGAACGACATCGTTTCCACTTCGCCGTTCCAGATCGCCGCGCGGCCGATCTCGCCGCCTTCGCACACCAGCAGGTCGCCGGGCCGCAGCAGCCCGCTGTGTGGATGGTCCTCCTGCGCGGCCCCGCCGCTGGCGTACCGCGTCAGCGGTTAGATTAGAGCCGTTCGGGAACTTCCAGGTAACGTACCCCGGCGGCCGCGGCGCGTTCCCGGTCGGCGGCATCGATCCGATACCCGGCGATCAGTGGGACCGCCTCCTCGCCGAACACCGCGGCAAGCGTATCCGCGCTGTTGCGGCTGCGGACGATGTCGTCGGCATCGATCCGATTGGCAACTTCGACGGCGACCCAGACCGGCGTGCGTTCGCGCCGCCGCCGCCCGCGCAGAATGATGTCGGTAGCGATGACCCGGTGCTCCTGCGCCGCGCTGATACGGCCCTCGTCGGCGGCCGTTGCGACCCGATCGGCAAAATCCTCAGGACACTGGTGCACGCCGCTCTGGATGATGCGGACGCGCCGCAGCTCCATGAGCTGACTCAGCAGCGGCTGAATCCTGCGGTGCACTTTCATCTCCAGGTCCGAGCCCTTCAGGTATCCGACGTCGGTCTTGAGGCCTGCCACGTCGGTCTTGAGGACCGTCACGTCGGCCTGGAGGTCCTTCACATCGGCCTGCAGGTTCGTCACCTTGGCCTGCAGGTCCGTCACGTCCTTCTTGAGCTCGGCAATATCTTTCTCGATGCGGTCCAGCCGTGCGGGCATGCCGAGAAACTCGTTGGTGAGCATGGCGCGCAACAACATCCGCTGTGCCTCGGGGTTGGCCTGCAGCTCGGCGATGATGCGGGCCACCAGCGATTCCGGTTTCAGTTGTCCAGCCATGTGTGGTCCCACGTCCCGATCGAACCTATATGGCGAGCGCGGCTCCGGTCAAGCCTCCGGCCTCCCTCCGAAGCGCCGGGGTCGGTTGGTTGACAGCATCCGTTGACACGAAGCCGACCGGAAGGCATCTTCTGACCGTAGGAGGGGAGGCGCCCATGAAGACGGACGACCGAATCCGGCGACGCGCATGGCTCGGTCTCCTGGACCCCGCCGCCGGGTAATGGAGCAGGCGGCGCCGTTCACCATGGTCATCTTTGGCGCGTCGGGGGACCTGACCGCCCGCAAGCTGATTCCGGGACTGTACGAGCTGCACCGCCGCGGCCTGCTGCCGGAGCGGTTCGCGGTGCTCGGCGCGGGCCGCACCGCGATGAGCGACGATCAGTTCCGCGCCAACCTGGCCGCGGCGCTCGGCGCCGACGCCGGCAACCGGCCGCGGGCGGAGACCGAGCGCTTTCTCGGCGCCCTGCATTACCAGCAGCTCGATACCGCGGCCCCCGCCGCCTACGGCGCGCTGGCGCAACGGCTGAAGGCGATTGCCGCCGCCGCGGGAACCGGCGGCAACGTCCTCTACTACCTGGCGACGCCGCCCAGTCTGTTCGAGCCGATCGCCGGCGGCCTGGCCGGCGCCGGGCTGGCCGCGGAGCAGGAGGGCGCATGGCGCCGCCTGATCGTGGAGAAGCCGTTCGGCTACGACCTGGAGTCGGCCCGCGCGCTCAACGACCGGCTGCACGCCTGGTTCGCGGAGCGGCAGATCTACCGCATCGACCATTACCTGGGCAAGGAAACGGTCCAGAACGTCCTGGTGCTGCGCTTCGCCAACGAGGTGTGGGAACCGCTCTGGACCCGCGCCACCATCGACCGGGTGGAGATCACCGCCGCCGAGCAGGTGGGGGTGGAGCAGCGCGGCGGCTACTACGACGAGTCGGGCGCGTTGCGCGACATGGTGCAGAATCATCTGCTGCAGGTGGTGGGCATGATCGCCATGGAGCCGCCGGCCCACTTCCTGCCGAGCGCGGTGCGCAACGAAACGGTGAAGGTGTTCGACTCGCTGCGCCCGATCGCGCCCGCGCAAGTGGCCGAGCAGGTGGTGCGCGGCCAATACACCGGCTCGGTCACCACCGAGGGCGCCATGGCCGGCTACCGCGAGGAGTCCGGCGTACCGCCCGACTCGCGCACCGAGACCTACGTGGCGTTGCGCTTCTACATCGACAACCGGCGCTGGGCGGGGGTGCCGTTCCTGGTGCGTACCGGCAAGCGCCTGCCGGCGCGGGTGACCGAGGTGGTGATCCACTTCAAGCAGGTGCCGCACCATCTGTTCGGCAAGCCGCCGCCGGCGGTGACCTCCGCCGAGCCGTGGCCGGAGGCCGCGGGGCACGCGGTGTCGGCGGCCGCGGCTGCGGCCAGCAAGCTGATCATTCGCATCCAGCCGGACGAGGCGATTCAGCTTCGCTGCAACGTGAAGCTGCCGGGAGCCGGATTCGACGTGCGCCAGGTGGGAATGGACTTTCGCTACGCCGAGCTGGCGGATACCTACCTGCCGGACGCCTACGAGCGGCTGCTCCTGGACGGCATCATGGGCGACGCCACGCTGTACGCGCGCGCCGACGCGATCGAGTCGTGCTGGGACTTCGTGCAGCCGATCCTGACGGTATGGCGGGAGCAGCCCGGATTCCCGCTGCACGGCTATCCGGCGGGGAGCTGGGGGCCGGCCGCCGCCTCCAGCCTGTTCCGGCGGCCCGGTTACGGCTGGCGCAGCCCGCTGCCGTCGCTGTGCGACTCCGGCGGCCAGGTGCGGCTGTAGGCGCCGCCGGCGGCCGGCATGGCGACCCGTCCCAACGTACTCCTGATCACCACCGATCACTGGCCCGCGGCGCTGCTCGGCTGCGCCGGCCACCCGGTGATCCAGACTCCCACCCTCGACGCGCTGGCCGCGAGCGGCGCGCGCTTCACCAACGCCTACTCCGAGTGCCCGGTCTGCATCCCGGCGCGCCGCACCCTGATGACGGGAGTCAGCCCGCGCACCCACGGCGACCGCAACTTCGGCGAAACGCTGCCGATGCCGGCGCTGCCCACGCTGGCGGGAACCTTCTCCGGCGCCGGCTATCAGGCGTACGCGGTAGGCAAGCTGCACGTCTACCCGCAGCGCAACCGCATCGGCTTCGACGACGTGATCCTGGACGAGGAGGGGCGCGCGCAGTACGGCGTGACCGACGACTACGAGTTGTTCCTCGGCGATGCCGGATACGCCGGGCAGCAGTTCTTCCACGGCATGAGCAACAACCGCTACGTGAGCCGGCCATGGCACCTGCCGGAGCGCACCCACGCCACCAACTGGGCCACCGCGGAGCTGGTCCGCACCATCAAGCGCCGCGACCCCACCCGCCCGGCGTTCTGGTATCTCTCCTACCGCCACCCGCATCCGCCGCTGGTGCCGCTGGCCGCCTACCTCGACCTGTACCGCGGGCAGCCGCTCGACGAGCCGCGCTGCGGCGCCTGGGCGGCCGATCCCGAGCGCCTGCCGCTGGCGTTGCGCGCCGCGCGCGAGCGCGAGGCGTACCTGGCGGCGCCGGAACAGACCGCGGCCGCCCGGCGCGCCTTCTACGCGCTCTGCACCCATATCGATCATCAGCTCAGCGTGATCCTCGGCACGTTGCGGGAGGAGGGGCTGCTCGACGCCACCGTGATCTGCTTCACCGCCGACCACGGCGACATGCTCGGCAACCACGGGGTGTGGGCCAAGCGGCTGTTCTACGAACCGTCGGCCAACGTGCCGTTGCTGCTGGTGGGGGCCGACGCCGCCGGCGCGCGTGTGGAGCGCGGGGTGGATCAACGCCTAGTGGGGCTGCAGGACGTGATGCCGACGCTGCTCGGCCTGGCCGGAATCGCAGTCCCGGACAGCGTGGAAGGCCGCTCGGCGGTGACCGGCGCGCCGCGCCCGTGGCTCTACGGCGAGCTGGGCGAAGATCACTTCGCCGGGCGCATGCTGCGCGCCGGGCGCTACAAACTGATCTACTACCCGGCCGGCAACCGCTGCCAGCTCTTCGATCTGCAGGCCGATCCCCATGAACTGACCGATCTGGCGGCGGCTCCCGCCGGCCCCGAGGCGGGCGCGATGCTCGCGCGCCTGCAGCGGCTGCTGATCGAGCAACTGCACGGCGGCGACCGCGCCTGGGTGCGCGCCGGCGAACTGGTGGGGGTGCCCGATCCGGCCTACCGCGCCGGCCCCAACAAGGGCCTGTCCGGCCAGCGCGGCGGCCACTGGCCGCCGCCCCCGCGCACCGACCAGCAACAGATCCAGTGGTTCACCGGCACTACCTGCTGACCGCGCCGGGGCTGTCGGGGTCGCCTGGTCCGCTGCCGGGGCTGCCCGGTCCGCTGCCGGTTTCGCCCGGTCCGCTGCCGGGTTCGCCCGGTCCGCCGCCGGGGTCGCCGGCCGGTCCGGCGCCCGGCCACGGTTCGCCGGCGGTCTGCAGCTCCTCCTGCTCCACCTTCTCGAGGAACGGGCGGAAGCCGCGCGCGAGGTAGTTGGGCAGCGCGTGCGGGTGATCGGCGGTGCAGGTGTGCAGCCACACGCGCCCGCCGCCCAGCTCGCGCGCGCGGCGCACCGCGTCGCACAACAGATGGCCGCCGAGGCCGCGCCCGGTGCAGCGCGGCACCAGTCCGAACTGCGTGATCTCCACGCCGGCCTGATCCGGTTCGCTGCCGGCCACCAGCTCGAAGTAGCCGCCGGGGGCGCCGTCTACCCAGGCAACCCAGGTCTCCAGACCGGGGCGCCGCAGGTAGGCTTCCCAGGCGGCGTAGCTCCACGGCAGGCGCCGCGTCCAGTTCCACCGGTAGCCCACCGCGGTATACAGGAAGCGGCAGAATTCGGGGCTGACCGCGGCTACCCGCCGCAGCTCGCAGGCGGGCCGCGGCCGGGAGGGCGGGCGCAACGGCGCCCCGGCCGGCAATTCCAGCCAGGTCGTGCGCACCGGGCCGCGGGTCACGGCCATGCGGTTACTTCCATGCGGTCACCTCCAATCGGCGCCTCGGCGGCGCCGGCTGCCGGCGTTGGTCATCTCCAGTCGGTCCACGAATGGCGCGCTTCGTAACCCGCCGCGGCGCGCGCCTTGGCGCTGCTCACGAACGACTGGCGGCCGGTCAGGTCGACCGGAATCGCGCTCAGCAGCTCCGGGCGCAGCCGCGCCACCAGCTCGCGCGACTCCTCCGGCGCGCGGTGGTCGGCCGCGGTGAGCAGGTAGCAGGAGGCGGGCGGCAGCCGCTCCGCGGCGTCGAACAGCAGGCGGTGACCGCGCGCCGCGTCGCGGATGTCGACGTAGTGCCACAGCGCCGGGTCCCACTCGGTGGTGGGGCTGACGGCGCCGGCATGCGCCTGCAGCGCCTGCGGGGTCCAGATCCAGGCCGGCCGGCAGCCGATGGCGCGGATGCCGTGCGCGCGCCAGAACCACTCCAGCAGCAACTCGCCGGCCTGCTTCGAGAACACGTAGGAGTCGGTGACCCATCCCGGGTGGTCGTCGTCCAGCGGCAGGTAGCGGTAGGTGGTGGCGCCGCCCTTGACGGTGACGATCGAGCTGGTCTGCACCACCAGCTTGACGCCCGCCTCCGCGGCCGCGGTGAGCAGGTAGTAGAGTCCGAGCACGTTCACCCGGACGGTGGTGTCGAACGGCGGCGCGGTGTCGTCGCTGCGCTCCGCGCGGTCGGTAGCGTAGGGGATCGCGCCCAGGGCGACGATCGCCTCGGCGCCGCTCTCGGCGACCACCCGCCGGCAGTCGGCCACGTCGGTCAGGTCGCCCGCCAGAAAGGGCAGGTGGGCGCGGTCCTCAGGCGGCGGGCGCAGGTCGGTGAGCGCCACCTCGTGATCGGCGAACTCGCGCGCCACGTAGCCGGCCAGCCGGCCGCTGCCGCCGGTTATCAGTACCTTCATCCCTGCTCGACTCCTTGCCGCCGCTCAACGCCCGGGCGCGGGAACCCGCCGGCCAATCCGCCCGCCGCGGCGCCGCCAACGAGCCGGCGCCGCGCGGCGCTTGCTTGACGCATGTTGTAACCCACCCGTAGGATTCGCGCCATGGCCAACCGGATCGAGGCCGCCGCGGTCGCGGTCGCAGTGCCTCGCCGCCAGCGCTTCATCAAGGTGCTGGTGAAGAAGCGCTACCTGTACCTGATGATGGTGCCGGTGCTGGCCTGGTACGTCATATTCCAGTACCTGCCGATGTACGGCATCGTGCTGGCGTTTCAGGACTTCCGCTTCTCGCGCGGCTTCGCCAGCCCGTTCGTCGGCTTCGACAACTTCACCCGGCTGCTTACCGACAAGAATTTTCAGCTCGCGTTTCGCAATACCGTGGTCATAAACGTGCTGCGCTTCATCTTCGGCGTGCCCGCGCCGGTGCTGTTCGCGCTGCTGCTCAACGAGGTGTTCCACCCCGGCTACAAGCGGGTGGTGCAGACGGTGACCTACCTGCCGCACTTCGTGTCCTGGGTCGCCCTGGCCGGCATCATCAACACGCTGCTCACCAGGGACACCGGCGCCGTCAACGTGGCGCTGGCCGCGCTCGGCTTCGAGCAGGTCGGCTTCCTGATCGACAACCGCTACTTCCGCTGGGTGCTGATCGCCACCGAGCTGTGGAAGGAGGTCGGCTGGACGTCGATCATCTATCTGGCCGCGATCGCCGGCATCGATCCGACGCTCTACGAATGCGCGCAGGTGGAGGGCGCGAAACGGCGCCAGATGGCATGGCACATCACCTTGCCATGCATCTCCAATACCGTCGCCATCATGGCGATCATCTTCCTGGGCCATATCCTGGCGATCGGCTTCGATCAGATCTTCAACCTGTACAATCCGGTGGTCTACGAAACCTCCGACATCCTCGACACCTACATCGTCAGAAACCTGCAGCAGAACCCGAAGTTCGGGCTGCTGTCCGCGGCCAGCATGATCAAGTCGGTGGTCGGGCTGGCGCTGCTGATCGCCGCCAACAACGCGGTCAAGCTGTTCGGTCTGGAAGGCATCTACGCGTCGCGCGGCGTGGGGGCGGTGCGCTGAACATGGCCCGCCGGCGGATGGAACCGTTCGACCTGTTCAACTATTTCCTGTTGCTGCTGGCGACGCTGGTCACGCTGTATCCGTTCTGGTACATCCTGGTGATCGCGACCGCCACCGAGCGCGGCTTCTTCGCCGACTATTACCACGTCATTCCCAAGAGCTTCACGCTGGCCAGCTTCCAGACCGCGCTGTCGCGGCCGCTGGTGTACGTCGCCTTCTTCATCAGCGTGGTGGTGACCACGGCCGGCACCGCGCTGAGCCTGCTGCTCACCTCGATGGGCGCCTACGTCCTCTCCAAGAACGACCTTCCGGGCCGCAACTTCTTCTTCCGGCTGATCATCTTCACCATGTTCTTCAGCGGCGGGCTGGTGCCGCTGTACATCCTGCTGACCTCGATGGGCATGCGCAACTCGCTGCTGGTGCTGTTCGTGCCCAACGCCATCAACACCTTCAACCTGATCCTGATGAAGAACTACTTCGCCACCTCAGTGCCGCAAAGTCTCGAAGATTCGGCCAAGATCGACGGCTACAACGAGATCCAGATCCTGTTCCTGATCGTGCTGCCCACCTCGATGCCGATCGTGGCCACCATGGGGCTGTTCTACGCCGTGTTCTTCTGGAACGACTGGTTCTTTCCGATGCTGTTCATCTCCGACGCCAAGCTCTATCCCCTGTCGATGGTGATGCGCAACCTGGTGGTGAACGCCTCCTCGATCTTCGTGCCGAGCGACGTCGTGCCGCAGATGCTCAAGGCCGCGGTGATCGTCATCAGCATCGTCCCCATCATGATGGTCTATCCGTTCATTCAGAAGCACTTCGTGAAGGGCATCATGCTCGGCGCGGTCAAGGAGTAGCGGTGCGCGGCGCGCGTCGGCCCGGCCCCGCACGACACGGCTCTGCAAGAATCAGCGCAGCGTTGTCTGCAATCTTCATATTTTCAGAAGGAGGTGTCGAATGACATCAACATCACGAACCTTTTTCAGGCGGGCAGGCGCCCGCGCCGCGGCGCGGCGGCGCCCGCGCCGCGGCGCGGCGGCGGCGGCGTGCGCCGCTCTGCTGGTCACCATGGGCGGGGCGGTCTGGGCTGCCGGCGAGGGAGAAGCCGGAGCCGCGGGCGGCGCCGTCGAGATCGTTCCGATCAAGGTGTTCGTGCCCGGTCCGCTGCGCATGGACCCGGAGGCCGATCCGAGCATCATGGAGATGGAGCGGCGCCTGAACATCGACTTGCAGATCGAGGGCGGCCCCTGGGATCAGGTGTGGTCGAAGCTCAATCTGATGGTCGCGTCGGGCGATCCGCTGGATATCATGCACGTCTCCAATCAGGGGCAGAACGCGTGGCAGCAGTGGGCCCAGGAGGGACTGGTCGTCAACCTCGACGAGCACGTCACCCCGGAGGAACATCCCTACAGCTACAAGGTGATGAACGCCGACACGTTCAAGCCGCTGGCGATCGATGGCGCGCACTATTACGTGCCTGGTACCCATCACGGCGGCGACTGGCAGTTCCGCATCCGCCGCGACTGGCTGGACAACCTGGGGATGGAGATGCCGACGACGCCGGATGAGTTGTACGCGGTGCTCAAGGCGTTCAGCGAGGGCGATCCGGACGGCAACGGCAAGGACGACACCACCGGATTCGTCGCCAATGGCGACCGCAACGGCTGGGGCCTGGGGCCGATCTTCATGGCCTACAACGCCAGCGGCGGGATCAAGGATCTGGAGCTGCAGGATGACGGCACGGTGATTTCGCTGGCCACCCACGACGGCACCCTGGAGGCGATCAAGTTCGCCAACCGGCTCTACCGCGAAGGCGCCCTGAACACCGACTTCATCAACCACGCCACCAACGAGGAGGCTTCCAATCAGTGGATCTACTCCAACCGCGGCGGCGCGTTCTGGGCGCCGGGAGCGTACGTCTTCCCGGACCGCGTGGCGCGCATCGGCGTGGCGGAGGCGCAGTTCGCGTCGCCCAATCCGCCGGTGGTCGCTCCCGGCTACAAGCTCAACGGCGGCGGCGTGGCGTGGTGGCTGCTGCTCGGCATCTCCGCCGACTCCGAGTACGTCGACAAGTCGCTGGAGACCATCGAGTTCGCCAACAGCCGCGCGGGCCGCGAACTGTTCGTGGCCGGGGTCGAAGGCCGCCACTGGAGCAACATGGTCGACGGGCTGTACGACCTCGACTTCGAGGCCTGGAAGCAGGATTACGACGTCGACCTGGTGAACAAGTCGTGGCCGCGCTGGTGGGGCTTCTTCACCACCACCCACGGCTACATCCCGGTGGCCGAGCATCCCACTTTCGAAGAGGCGATGGCCAACGTCGAGATCTGGGCCAACCGCGCCGACTACGAGTTGGGCGGCACCTTCCGCCACGCGGTTTCGGAGTCGAAGACGTTGTTCCGGCCCAACCCGATGGATCAGGTCACCCTGGGCGAGGTGGAGGATATCCGGGTGAACCTGGACGAGAACGTGCGCGCCCCGCTGTTCGCGAAGATGCTGATCGCCGGCACCGAGGCGGAGATCGACGCGCTGTGGGCGGAGTATCAGCAGGCATTGCAGGACAACCGCTACGCCGAGTTCCTGCAGGCCTACCAGGACTACGCCGACGCCAACCTGTAGCGGCGGCCCGCCAAGCCCGCCGCCGCAGCGTCAGCGCGGCGCGGCGGCGGGCTTGAGGCGCCGGACGGGGAGGGTCCCGCGGCCGCGCGCGGATCAGGCGGACGGATGCGGCGGTCCGGCGGCGCCGGTCGAGAGGGCTGCGGGCAGCGCGGGCGCTCTCAGCGGCGCCGCCCGGCTCACCTGGCCAGGGCTAGGCGGTCGGTTGCGGCGCCGGCGCCCGCTGCGGGCGCCGGTCGTAGGGCGTCCAGCCGCGCTGCGGGCCGGGCGGCCGGCGGCGTTCGTAGCTTTGGCGGAGGCGGTTGAATGCCTCCGCCGAGCGCACCTCCGAGTCGGGGGCGCGGGCGCTGCGCACGACGAAGTCGGCCTCCGGCGGGTAGCAGGCGATCTCGCCCTCCGGCCGGTCCCAGGTGAAGTCCTGCGGGGCCTCGCCGACGTTGTTGGGCACCGCGGCGTCCTGGTAGCGCAGGTCCAGGCTCCAGCGCACCACGCCGGAGCGGTTGGGCGTCGAGCAGTGCGGCGTGAGATTGGTGAGCAGCAGGACGCCGCCGAGGGGCACCGGCACCGCGAGCGGCGCCGCCGTGGGCGGCAGGTCGGGGTCGTCGATGGCCAGGTAGCCGTGGGGGCCGTTGGCGTAGTGGCGCACCACGCCGCGGCGGTGGGCGCGCGGCATCACTTCCAGGCAGCCGTTCTCCACGGTCGCGTTCACCAGCGGGATCCAGCAGGTCACGATCAGGTCGCGGTCGCAGTGCGGGTTGAAGTACCCCGAGTCCTGGTGCCAGGGAACCACCCCGCGCCCCATGCCAGGTATCTTGGGGCGCACGCGGTAGACTGACGACGCCACGATCTCCGGCCCGATGAGGGACTCCACCACCGCCAGCAACCGGGGGTGGGTGATGACGCCGAACAGCGCCGGCCCGCTGTGCCCGCCGCCGCCCGCGCCCACGATCGGTTCGAGGATCTCCTCGGTTTCCCGGTAGATGCAGGTGAGGCGCCGTTCGAACGGTTCTTCCTCGTACAGCCGCGAGAGCTTGCCGGCGGCCTGCAGGTCGACCGCGGCGCGGTGAATCACCGCGGTGAATTCGTCCCGCAGCGGCTCCAGATCGGCCGCCGCGAACACGTCGGGCACCAGGAGATACCCCTCGCGCTCGAAGAACTCGGTCTGCCGCCCGCTGAGTACGCTCATGCTCCTCCCCCTCTGCGCGCAAACTATGGTCCACATTCGCGGGCTCCGGCAACCGACACGTCCGCCGCGCGGGCGCCCACCCCCTGCGCGCGGATTGCATGCTACGATTGCGGCCGCCCAATTACAGGGAGGAGTGACCGGTGACCGAGGAGTGGCTGCAGTTCCTGCGCGACCTCGCGCAGCGAAGAACCGCGCAGGCGCGGCGCGAGGCGCATCGAGCGGAGCGGTTGCGGTGGCGGTGGCTGGCGGCCGGACTTGCGGAAGCGCAGCGGCTCGCGCTGACCTTTGCCGTGGTGGACCCCGATCTGCACCAAGTGGTGCTGTTCGGCTCGCTGGCCACCGGCGAGTTGGGCAACCGGCAGCCGGACGTCGATCTGGCGGTGGAGTCCTCCCGCTACCTGCAACTGGTGGCAATCGCACTGGACAGCCCGTTCAAGGTCGATGTCGTCGATCTTGCGACCGCCCGTCCGGCCATCCGCCAGGCGGTCGCCCGCTACGGTAAGGTGATATTCGATGCACGATCGAACGCGAATCGAGACGTTGCTGGCCGAGCTGGACGCTGACATCGGCGATTTGGGCGGCCCGGTCGCGGCCAACCGCAAGGCCGCCGGCCGCAACCTCTACGGCTCGCGGCTCGACCCCGACCGGGTGCGCGGCGTGCAATCTCGCGTGCCGTCCGCGGTGGCCGCGTTGCGCGCGGCGCACGACCGCTTCAGCGCCGCACTGCGAATCATTGCCGAGGCACTCGACTGACCGCCGCAAACCGGGTATCGTAGCGTCGTTGCCGGAGCCGTTTCGGGGCAATTAGCTCAGCTGGATAGAGCGCTGGCCTCCGGAGCCAGAGGTCGTGGGTTCGAATCCCGCATTGCCCGACTACCCGCGCCGCTCGTACGCCCGCGTCACGCGCGTCAGCGGGCTGGTTGAGCTTCCTGCGCTTGCCGGCGCAGGGCCTGATTGCGCAACGCCTGCTCGCTGACCCGTTCCGGGTCGACGATGTTCAACAGCTCCCGGTGCAGGGCGGCCCGCAGTGGGCGCCGGCCCTCGGCGGCGGCCAGGTCGGTGAACTCGCCGGGATCTTCGCGCAGGTCGAAGAGCTGCGGCGCGTGTCCTGCGTAGTAGTTGTACTTGTAGTCGCCGCGCCGGATCATGAACCCGCCGGTGAGCATGCCCTGGGCGTGGTACTCGCTGAACACCGCCCGGTTCGCGGCCTCCGCTCCCGGCCTCGGCCCGTCGAGAAGCTCCTTGAGACTGATGCCCGGCAGACCGTCCGGCGGCTCCAGGCCGGCGAGGTCGAGGATGGTCGGCAGCAGATCGACCAGCGACACGTTGGCGCCAATCCGCTGCCCGCCGGCCACGTGCGGCGCGCTGACGATCAGCGGTACGCGCACCGACGACTCGTAGAAGCACTGCTTCTGCCAGATGCCGTGCCGGCCGGCCATCTCGCCGTGGTCGCTGAGGTAGATCACCACCGTGTCGTCGCGCAGCGCGCTGCCTTCGACGACGCGCAGCATCCTCCCCACCAGGTCGTCGGTAAGGGTCACCAGCCCGTAGTAGCTGGCCAGCGCGCGCCGCTGCAGCGGCTCCGGCAACACCTCGTCATTGCGGAAGAAGTAGCGCAGTTGGCGGATCGCCGGGTGCTGATCCTGCAGGGTCTCGCCGCGCAGGTCAGCGGGAGTCACGCGCTCCGGGTCGTACTGCCGGTAGTAGCGCGGCGGGCAGGTGAGCGGAAAGTGCGGGTACATCAGGCCGCATACCAGCAGCCACGGGCGGCCGGAAGGGCAGGCCGCCTTGCCCTCCAGGAAGCGGGTGCTCAGGTCGGTCGCCGTGCGGTCGTAGTCGTACCAGGCGCCGCGCCCGGGACCGCACTCGGTGACGTGGGAATTGCTCGCGCGCCGCGCCTCCGGGGTGCGCCGCGGCGCGCCCCGGCCCGTCCACGAGTCCAGGTCATCGAGCAGCCGGGTGGTAAAGCCGCGCAGCCGGTCGCGGCCTACCAGGTGCGTGCGCCCGCACAGTACGGTTTCGTATCCGGCGGCGGTGAGGTAGTGGCCGAACGTCGGGACCTCGGCGGGCAGCGGCGCACCGTTGTCCCACACCCCGATCCGGTGGCTGTACTGCCCGGTGAGGAAGGACATGCGCGACGGACCGCAGATCGGGTTGTTGCAGTAGGCGCTGTCGAACACGGTTCCGCCGGCGGCGAGGCGGTCCAGGTTGGGGGTGCGCGCGAGCGGATGGCCGGCGCACCCCATCGCCGCCGGATCGTGCTCGTCCGACATGATGATGAGCAGGTTGGGCCGGCGTCCAGGTGTGGGAACGGGCTCCGGTGCCACTTCCGGCGGCGACCGTAGGTAAGCGTCAGGCCGCTTGGCGGCCAAGCCCGGTCCCAGGGTAAGGTGACGTTTCTCGGCGATCTTGATCACCGGTCTACCGGCTCCTGCCGATCCTCGCCGGGGCGGCCGAATCCGGCGCCGGCGTGGCGGTAGCGATGATGGGCGGCGCACAGCAGCCGGAGATTGTTCGGCTCGGCGCCGCCGCCGCAGGCATACGGCACGACGTGATCGATCTGCAGCAGGTGTTGGGAGCCGCAGCGGCGCCCGCTGATGCGGTCCACGTAGCGGCAGCGGCCCCGGTCGCGCCGCCACACCTCGCGCTTGACCGCCGCCGGGATGGCGCGGCCGGTCACGCCGCCCGGCTTCGCTGCCGAAGTTTCGGTCCGCGGCGGCGCAGCCGGCTGCGCGCACGCCGCAGCCGGCCGGCCGAGGCGCCGCGTCTTCGGCGCCGAAGTGGCGTCGGTCGCCGGCTTCGCTGCCGAAGTGTCCGGGCGGTCAGCGGCTTCGTCTCCCGGCTGCGCCGCCGCCTGAGCCGATGCCTTCGCCGCCGAAGGAGCGGCGCTGTCCGCGCCGGCCTCCTGCTTCGCTGCCGAGGCAGCGCCGCGAGCCGAGGCCGCCTGCGTCTTCGGCGCCGAAGTTTGCTCGGCGCCTTTGGCCGGCGCGGCGCGCCGCCCGCGCGGCGGTCGGGCCGGGTCGTGGCGGTCGAGCCCTTCCCGCACCAGCCGCCCCATGAGCTGCCCCAGGCGGCGCTTCTGAATCTCGCGCAGGTGGTCGATGCGGGAAAGTTCCTTGGTCCGCTCCAGCAAGCGGTCGTCTGAGAGGGCGGAAACGGTAGTGGTGACGGCCCCGGCGGAAGCCTGATTGTTCATGACATAAGTATAATCATGGAAACTACTTGAGTCAAGTTTCGTCGGGCTAGGAAACCGCAAGCGGCGTGATTCAGGGAGCATTTCCAAGCGACTGGACGTTCCATCAGATGCTACTGCCGAGAATGTCGCGGTCGGCAAAAGGGCGCGATCTGCCGGGTACCGAGGGGCCGGCTTTCGGCGCCCGCAGCGGGCTTCGGCGCTGGCGCGGGCGGCGTTGAGGGCAAGCAGGCGGGCGAGCACTTCGTCGCGGACTCCGGCGCGGTCCATGGCGGCGTGCAGCGCGGCGCGGTACTCGTAGTACGCCTTGCCGGCGGCTTCGAGGGCGGGATCGGTACCAACAAATTGGAAGCGCGCCCCCGCGCCTGGAGGCGCAAGACCGCCCACGGGAATTCCTGATAACCCGGTTTCGCGGCGCGAAGGCTTGACCTGATCGGCGGACCTGCTAAGATTCGATGACCTAGTGAGCGGCACGCCGTCTCGCCTTGAGCGACGTCGCGTGAGCTGCCGAGGAGAGGAACATGGGCGAGAAAACGATGACCGCCAGTGCTCTGCGCCAGCACCTGATCGACAAGGCGACCGCGGACAGCGAGTTTCGCAACCAACTGGTAGCGGAACCCAAGGCCGCGATCGAGGCGGAAACCGGCCTCACCGTGCCCTCCGAGTTCAACGTCGAGGTGCACCAGGACACGGCGACTACCGGTCACCTGGTCCTGCCGCCTCCGCCGAGCTCGGAGAAGCCGATCTGGCGCAGGCCGCCGGCGGCTACGACTGGTCCACTTTTGGACAAAACTGGTAGCCGCCGGCCGCTACGGGTGTCCTGCCCCACCGGCGGGCACACTCAGCGCTATAGGCCGCCCCCGCCTGGTCTTGATTGCCGCTCTCCGGATCATACTGCTACGATGCGGTAATGAGCCCCGGACGCGAGTCCCGCCCCCGCTACGACGAGCGGTACAAGATGCTGTTCGCCTTCCCGCGCATGGTCCAAGACCTCGTGCGCGCCTTCTTCAGCGGCGAGCAGCTCGCTACCGTTGACTTCTCGACGCTGCAGAAGCTGTCGGCGGAGTACGTCAGCGACGAGTTGCTGAAGCGCCACGGGGACGCCGTATGGCGGCTGCGGGTGGGAGACGAGTGGGCCTATCTGCTGGTGCTGCTGGAGTTCCAGTCGCGCGATGACTACTACATGGCGTTGCGCATCCTGGTCTACGTCAGCCTGATGTACCAGGAGTGGTTGCGCAACGAGAGTCGGAGGAGGCGGGACGGACAGGACGGGCAGGAGGCGCGCCGCTTGCCGGCGGTGCTGCCGGTAGTGCTCTACAACGGCACGGCGCCGTGGGACGCGCCGCAGGAAGTGGGCGAGTTGATCGCGCCGGTGGGGCAGTGGCTGGCGGCGTACCAGCCGGCGCAGCGCTACTTCGTAGTGGACGAGCAGCGGGTCGGGGCGGACACGGTGCCGCGCGGGAATCTGATGCGGGCGGTGGTGGGGCTGGAGCAGAGTCGGTCGCCGGAGGACTTGTTGCGGGTAGCGAACGCGCTGGCGGAGTGGCTGGCGGGGTCGGAACACGAGGAGTTGCGACGGGTGTTCGAGGACTGGCTGCGGAGTTCGATGGAGCGGATCAAGCGGAAGGGGGAGAAGCTGCCGGAGATGAAGAACCTGGAGGAGGTACGGATGACGCTGGAAGATCGAGTGAAGGAGTGGCCGGCGCAGTGGATGCGGGAAGGCCGCGAGCAAGGCCTTGCGCAGGGACTTGAGCAAGGACTTGCGCAGGGACTTGAGCAAGGCCGCGAGCAGGGACTTGAACACGAACGAGCGCTGTTGCGCCGTATGGCAGCGTTGCGGTTCGGTGCGGAGGCCGGCGAGCGTGCGGCGGCTCTGATGGCGGATATCGGGGAAGCGGATCAACTGGCCGACGTCGGCGACTGCCTGGTGCAGTCCGGCGACGGCGACCAATTTCTGGCACGAGTAGCGTCTATCGCGCAGGCGTGATGGCAGTCAGATCGTGCTCGGTGAGACGGAACCGCGCGAGTTGCGAGCGGACGAAGCTGTCGTAGACGTCGCCCAGGCGCTCCTGGTATTCCTCGTCGAGGTCGTTGTGCCACTGCTTGACGAGTACCGGCAGCTCAGGAGCCAACCCAACGGCACGGCTGCGGCGGGCGGCGACGGGACCTGACGACGCGCCCGAATCTGCCTGCGACCGCGGTGAACGAGGAGAATCCTGCATGCCGGTGAATGCTCAGTGGCGCCCGTTGGCGGAGGTGCGCAAGGAGTTGCGGGTGCGGTGGTACCGCAGCCCGATCGAACCGGCGAAGCTGCGCGAGTTGATGCGACGCAGCGACCTGCGCGGCGCGTTCCAGGCCGTGGGGCACTTGGCGCTGGCCGCCGGCACCGGCGCGCTGACCTACTATCTGTTCACCCAGCGGCTGTGGGCGGCGTTCGCGCTGGCGCTGCTGTTCCACGGCGGCGTGACCAGCTTCTTCTTTGCCGCCTGCCACGAGCTGGATCACGGCACGGTGTTCAAGACCAAGTGGCTCAACCGCTTGTTCCTGCGCATCTACGCGTTTCTGGCGTGGTTCAACTACCACGACTACGCGCTCAGCCACACCTATCATCACCGTTACACGCTGCACCCGGACGGCGACCGCGAAGTGGTGCTGCCCAAGACGCCGTCGCTGCGCGCGCTCTACCTGCTGCAGTTGTGCACCTTCAGCGTCACCGGCGGCTTCGAGTCCAACGGATTGATCCCGCTGCTGCACGGCGTGGGCGGCACCGCCTTCGGCTTCTTCCCCGGCCCTTCGGCGCGGAGCGCCCCGGGGGCTGCCGGGCGCGTCGGCGAGGCGTGGGTGCGGGCGCTGTACGAAGCTCACCCCGAGGAGCGCGCCAAGTCGGTGCGCTGGGCGCGGCTGACGCTGCTGGGCCATGCCCTGGTGATCGTTGCCGGGGCGGCGTCCGGACTCTGGCTGCTGCCGCTGCTGGTGAGCTTCCCGCTGCTGTTCGGCAACGTGTGGCGCTACTTCGTGGGCGTGCCGATGCACTGCGGTCTGCGCGACAACGTGCCCGACTTCCGCAAGTGCGTGCGTTCGATCACGTTGGACCCGCTGTCCACGTTCGTGTACTGGCGCATGAACTGGCACCTGGAGCACCACATGTACGCGGGCGTGCCGTGCTACAACCTGCGCCGCCTGCGCCGCGCGCTGGCTGCCGACCTGCCGCCGGCGCGCACGTTGTTCGGCGCCTGGCGCGAGATGCGCGCCATCTGGAAGCGGCAGCAGAGTGAGCCCGGCTACCAGTACGACACCCCGGTGCCGGCGCCGGCGCGCGCCGCGGCGTCCGCCGGCCGCAACGACGACGATGATGATCTCGGCGCCTCGATCGGCGACCTGGCGCCCGGGATCCTGGCCCGCGCCGGCGCTTAGCCGGCCGCCCGGCGCAGGCTTACTCTAATCTAACTAACGGTCGCCGCCGCCGATGGAGGCCAGCCCCCTGCGGAAGTAGGCCCCGACCGTGAAGTAGAGCACGATGACCGGCAGCATGTAGATCAGGCACATGGTCGCCAGCTTGGGGAAGTCCACGTCCTCGTCCAGTCCGAAGGCGGTGAACAGCCCCACGGAGACCGGGTACCGGTCGGTACTGCTGAGCAGCACCAGGGGCATGATGAAGCCGCCCCACGCGGCATCGAACGACAACACGCCCACCGCGCCGATTCCGGGCACGATGAGCGGCAGGACCACCGCGCGGAGGATCTTCAGCCGGGTGGCCCCGTCGAGTTGCGCCGCCTCCTCCAGTTCGACCGGCACGGCGTCGATCGAGCCCTTCATGATCCACAGGTTGAACGGCGTGGTGATGCCGACGTACACCAGGATCAGGCCGAAGTGAGTGTCGAGCAGCCCCAGCGCCAGCATCATCCCGAACACCGGTACGATGATCAGCGTCGATGGAATGACGCGGGTGAGGATGATCGCGTACATCAGCGTCGCCTTGCCGCGGAACGTGCCCCGCGACAGGGCGTAGCCGCCGGTCACGCTGGCGGCCAGCGCGAGCACGGTGGTGGAGCCGGCGATGAGCAGGCTGTTGCGCGTCCAGCGCAGGGTCTGTCCGGTGAACGCCGCGCGCAGATTGTCGAACGTGGGCTGCGCCGGGAGGCGCAACCGCAGATTCGCCTGCGTCGAGAGTGAGGTGAAGATCAGCCACAGGTAGGGCGCGAACACGTAGATCAGCAGGACCGCGAACGCCAGATAGACGGCGCCGCGCAGCAGCCTAGACCGCAACACGGTTCAGCCTGATGTAGAGCAGCCCCAGTCCCACCGTCAGCGCCAGAATCACGGTGCTCGCCGCGCCGGCGTAGCCGAGGGCCATCTGCTGGAACGCCTCGTTGTAGAGGTAGATGGCGAATACCTCGGTGCGCCCGAGCGGACCGCCGCCGGTCAGCCCGTACACCATGTCGAACGCCAGCAGGGTGCCGAAGGTGCTCATCAGCACGGTCAGCAGGATGCTGTAGCGGATCATCGGGAGCTTGATTCGCAGGAAGGTCTGCCAGGCGGAGGCGCCGTCGATCTTGGAGGCGTCGTAGACGGTTGAGGGAATGCTCTCCAGACCTGACGACAGCAGGATGAACGCCACCGCCATGCCGCGCGACCAGTTGGCCATGAGAATGGAGATCAGCGGGTAGTTGCGCAGCCAGTCGATGCGCGTCAGGCCGATGAGCTGCAGCAGATCGTTGAGCGAGCCGTAGTCGACGTTCAGTACGCTGCGCCACATGTAGCCGACCACCAGGCCCGGCGTCAGCCACGGAATGAGCATGCTCACCGAGATCACCTTGGTGAAGCGGATGCGCGGCACTCTGATCAGGTTGGCATACAGCAGGCCAAGCGCGACGTGCCCGATCACGGCCAGCAGCACGAAGGAAAAGGTGACCGCGGCGCTGTTGTAGAAGTCGCGGTCCTGCAGCAGGCGCGCGAAGTTGCGCAGGCCGACGAAGCTCACCCCGCGGGTTGCATCGGCCCACAGGTTGAAGTCGGTGAACCCGAGGGCGAAGGTCCAGAAGAACGGCGCCACGAACACGGCCATGATCATGGCCAGTCCCGGCACGAGAAACAGATAGGGTTGTCGCCGCAGTCGTTGCGCCACCGGCGCGCCTTCAGCTTCCTCCCGCGCTAGAACTCGTAGTCCAGCTTGACCCTGTCCGGCCCCATGAGCTGCTCCATCTCACGCGCGAAGTTGCGCATTGCCTCGACTGCGGTCCACTCGCCGATGATGATCCGGCCCACCGCTTCGCGGATCGCATTGTCGGGGCCGCCGGCAAAGCCGGCCACGAAGTGCGGCTTCATGTAGGTGTATTCCAGCCAGGTGCTGGTCTCGGCGAGGAACTCGTTCGCCTGGAAGGTGGGGTGCCGCATCACGTCCCAGCGGGTCGCCGCCTGCCCCTTGGTGGCGTTGTACTTGGCCTGGCGCTCGGTGGCGGAGAGAAATTCGATCAGTTGCCACGCGAGGTCGGCCCGCTCGGTGCTGCTGGCGGGTATCATGTAGTTCCAGCCGCCCGACTGCGACACCCAGTCCTGCCCGCGGAAGCTGGCGCCGGGTTCCTTGGCCGGCATCCTGGCGTAGCCCACGGTCTCTTGCAGGTCGGGGATCGGGTGCGACCGGCCTTCGCTCCAGTGGAACATGTAGGCCCACGAACCGTACAGGTTGATCGCGCCGGCGCCACTCTGGAAGGCCTCGATCGACCAGTCGTTGGCCTGTCCGCCAACCGCGCGCTCGGGATCGAGCAGGCCGCGCTCGGTCATGGTCTGGTAGAACTCGAACACGTCCAGGAGCGGCTGGCTGGCGACGATCCACTTGTCGTCGTCGTAGTCGTAGAGCTGGCCGCCGGCGCCGTTGAACAGCAGGTTGAAGCGGCTGAACGTTACCTGCCCGCCGGCTTCCTTGCCGCCGATGAACAGCAGCGGCGTGACCTCGGGGAGGGCGGCCTTGATCTGCTCCGCGGCGGCGAGGATCTCGTCCCAACTGGTCGGCTGCCAGTCGCGGTCGAGCCCGGCCTGGGCGAACAGGTCCTTGCGGTAGTAGAGGGGAATGGCGCTGGACTGAATCGGGATCATGTAGACGTGGCCGTCGTGGCCCATCCAGCGGACGAACGGGTCGATCACCTGATCCCACAGCTCCCAATCCGCCACGTAGTCGTCGAGCGGCATCAGAAACCCGGCGCGCATGTAGTTCTGCGAGCGGCCCGTTTCCTCGAACAACAGATCGGGCCCCTGGCCGGAGCGCAGCTCCAGGGTGTTCTTGGTGGCGTATTCCGCGTTCGGACCCGCGAACCGCTGCAGATCGACGGTTACCGGGGTACCGGCGGCGGCCATCATCCGCTCGAACTCCGCGACGTCGGCGTCGGTGTCGGCGTCGAAACCGGGTGTGTTGGGCCGCAGCTTGAAGGTGAGCACCACCGGCTCGCCCGGCTCGGCAGGCTCGGCCGCGGTTCCCTCCTGGCCGGCCGCGCCCAGCGGGATGGCGGCCACCCCGGCCAGCAACAACGCGGTCACTACGTACTTCGCGAGCTTGGCATTCATCATCAATCGCCTCCCTTACGCTCTGCGCCGCCGTCCGGCAGCACTACACTGTCCGGCGGCGCCGCCTATTGTGAACCGTGATCCGCGGTCTTGCAAATGCGGGTAGGCGTTGGGGGGCGTCGGGCGGCTGGCGGCCGCGAACCGGACGTGACCCCTTGCGAAGATCTGCCGTAGATTGTCGGATCAACGGAATGCCGCCGCTATCTGATCGGAGCGGAGACGCCGCTCCGTCGCTGCTCACCCATTATCTGAGCGAGGCCATCGACATCCTTGATGGCCGAACCGGGGCTCGCTGATGCCGATCGATCGGCGGGAGCTGCTGAGCGATCTGCGGCGGCAGCTCCGGCTGCTGGAGCGGGACCTGGCCGCGCGCGCCGACAGCGTGCCGGAAATGGCCGCGGCGCTGGAAGCGGAGTATCAGGCGGCGCGCGCCGCCGAGCGCACCGCCGCCACCTTCCGCGTCTGGCGCGCCGGCGAACTCACCCAGGCCGCAGTCGCGTGGCTGCTCGGCGCCGTGTTCGTGCGCTTCATCGAGGACAACGGGCTGATCGACGAGCCGCTGATCAGCGGCCCGCACCGTGCCATCGATCGGGCGGAGGAGCGCCAGCTACGCTACTTTCGCTCCCATCCCACCGCGACCGACCGCGACTACCTGCTACACGGGTTCGCCGCCGTCGCCCGCCTGCCGGCGCTGGCCATGCTCTACGACCGCGCCCGCAACCCGGTGTGGCGCCTCGGCATCTCCGGCGACGCCGCGCGCGGCCTGCTGGAGTTCTGGCGCACCGTGAACCCGGACACCGGCGTGCTGCGCCACGACTTCACCGACCCCGAATGGGACACTCGCTTCCTGGGCGACCTGTACCAGGACCTGTCCGACGACGCCAGGAAGCGCTACGCCCTGTTGCAGACGCCGGAGTTCGTCGAGGAGTTCATCCTGGAGCGCACGCTGACGCCGGCGCTGGAACAGTTCGGGCTGGCCGCAGTGCGCCTGATCGACCCGGCCTGCGGGTCCGGTCACTTCCTGCTCGGCGCGTTCCAGCGGCTGCTGCGCCGGTGGCGCGCGCGCGAGCCCGAAGCGCCGAAACAGGAACTGGCGCAGCGCGCGCTGGGCGCCGTGCACGGCGTGGACGTCAACCCGTTCGCCGCGGCGATCGCGCGCTTCCGGCTGGTGGTGGCGGCGCTGCGGGCGAGCGGCATCAGGCGCCTGCAAGAGGCGCCGGCGTTCCCGCTCAACGTGGCCGCGGGCGACAGCCTGCTCCACGGACGCCGCTTCGGCGAGCTGGACCTGGGCAGCGGCGCGGAACAGCACGCGCTCACCGGCCAGGCGGAGTTCGCGCACGCCTTCCAGTCCGAGGACCTCGAGGCCCTGAACCGCATCCTCGGCCGGCAGTATCACGTGGTGGTAGGGAATCCGCCCTACATCACGGTGAAGGACAAGGCGGTCAACCAGTTGTACCGCGCACGCTACACGACCTGCCACATGAAATATGCCTTGAGCGTGCCATTCGCCGAGCGATTGTTCGATTTGGCGCTGCGCGGCGAGTCGGCCGGGTACGTCGGACAGATCACCTCCAACTCGTTCATGAAGCGCGAGTTCGGAAGAAAGCTCATAGAACGTCTCATGCCGTCGGTCGATCTCACCCACGTAATAGATACCTCGGGCGCGTACATTCCGGGGCATGGGACTCCGACGGTAATCCTCATCGGTCGAAATCAGGCGCCTGCTTCCGAAACGGTTCGTGCAGCGCTTGGAGTAAGGGGTGAACCGGAACCGCCGACCGATCCTGCAAACGGGAAGGTCTGGACTGCGGTTGTCGACCAGATCGACTTACCCGGAAGCGAATCGGAATGGATGAGCGTGTCTGACGTATACCGCAAGACATTTTACGATCATCCCTGGTCGATCAGGGGCGGAATAGCTCGAGAATTACAGAGTCACTTGGAGTCGGAGTCGCCGCTAGTACTCGATGAGATTGTTACCGACGTGGGTATTACGGCGGTTACCGGAGAGGACGGATTATTCATCATCGGCGGCGATATGCTGGCTGCCCGGCGTCTTGGGGTAGAATCCGTACGCCCTTTGGTGATTGGAGACAACGTTCGCGACTGGACTACGGGTGGTTTGATCGCCGTCTGGCCCTATGGTGAGAATTACAGACTTCGTGACCTGAACGACATGCCTGGTGTAGCCCGGCTCTTTTGGTCATACAGAACGTCGATTTCATCCCGAAAACGATTTGGTACTCCGATGCTTGAGAAGGGCCTGTCGTGGTACGAATACCAAGAATTATATTTCAAGAAGCTTCGTTCCAATCTCTGTGTAGCATTTGCCTTCGTCGCTACTCACAATCACTTCGTACTTGACCGTGGTGGTAAGGTGTTCAACCGTTCCGCGCCGGTCATCAAGCTGCCGGACGACGCAACCGAAGCAGATCACTTGGCGCTTGTCGGCTTGCTCAACAGTTCCGCGGCGTGCTTTTGGATGAAGCAAGTGTTTCACAATAAGGGAAGCACGGTAGACGTTCGCGGAGCTCGCCAAACGACCGATGAATATGAGAATTTCTATGAATACACCGGTACCGGATTGAAGCAGTTTCCGCTTCCACCGGAGCGGCCAGCGGACATCGCAGAGCAAATAGACCGTCTTGCCGCGGAGCGCCAATCTCATCTGCCGGCGCAACTGGCCGACCGCTTTCCCCTGACGCCGGAGGAACTGGATGCTCACTGCGACGTTGCAGCTTCTCTGCAGGCGCGCATGATCGCCCTGCAGGAGGAGCTCGACTGGGAGTGCTACCGCCTCTACGGCCTCATCGACGAAGACTGCCGGTACTCCGCCGGCACGGGTGACCGCTCCGAACCCCCGCCGCTGGCGCTGGGCGAGCGCGCCTTCGAGATCGTCATGGCGCGGCGGATGGCGGCCGGCGAACTGCAAACCCGGTGGTTCGAGCGCCACGGTTCCACGCCGATCACCGAGGCGCCGGCCCACTGGCCGGAGGACTACCGCGCCCTGGTCGCGCGGCGCATCGAGCTGATCGGTTCCGACCGCTTCATCGGCCTGCTGGAAAAGCCGGAGTACAAGCGCCGCTGGAACACCGAACCGTGGGAGGATCAGGAACGGCGCGCCCTCCGCGCCTGGCTGCTCGACCGGCTGGAGTCGCCCGCCTACTGGCCGGAACCGCGGCTCACCACCGTCGGCGAGCTCGCCGCGCGGGCGGCTGCGGATGCCGACTTCCAGCAGGCCGCGGTCCGCTTCTCCTATCGCGCCTACGGCTACCTCGACGCGCTGGTCGCCGAGCTGGTGGAGTCCGAAAGCGTGCCGGCGCTGACGGCGCTGCGCTACAAGCCCTCCGGCCTGGCCAAGCGCGCCGACTGGGAGGCGGTCTGGGCCGCGCAGCGGCGCGAGGACGAAATCGACGCCGAAACGGCCGCCGCGACCCCTCGACTAGCCGGCGAGACCGAAGATCAGCATGCCGCCCGTCTCAAGGCTGAACAGGACCGCCGCAAGCGGGACGAGCTCGGCGACCTGGCGGCGCCGCCCAAGTACCGCGCGGCGGACTTTCTGAAAGCCGGCTACTGGCGCCTGCGCGGCGCCCTCGACGTGCCGAAGGAGCGCTTCTTCAGCTTGCCGGGCGTGAGCGGCGACGACGATCCCACGCTCCTGGTGGGCTGCGCCGGTTGGGATCACTTGACCCTCTGCCAGGCGCTGGCCGCCTACTACAACGAGGCCAACGAGCGCGACGGTTGGAACGCGGCCCGGGCCGCCCCGCTGCTGGCGACGATCCGGGAGCACGTACCGTGGCTCAAGCAGTGGCACAACGACCTCGACGAGGAATACCAGCAGCGCCTGGGCGACGTCTTCGACAGCTTCGTTCGCTCGCAACTCGCGCGGTTCCGTCTGACCGAGCACGATCTGACTGCCATCACGCCTGCGCGATAGACGCTACTCGTGCCAGAAATTGGTCGCCGTCGCCGGACTGCACCAGGCAGTCGCCGACGTCGGCCAGTTGATCCGCTTCCCTGATATCCGCCATCAGAGCCGCCGCACGCTCGCCGGCCTCCGCACCGAACCGAAACGCTGCCATACGGCGCAACAGCGCTCGTTCGTGTTCAAGTCCCTGCTCGCGGCCTTCCTCGCGGCCCTGCTCGCGGCCCTGCTCGCGGCCTTGCTCAAGTCCCTGCTCAAGTCCTTGCTCAAGTCCCTGCGCAAGGCCTTGCTCGCGGCCTTCCCGCATCCACTGCGCCGGCCACTCCTTCACTCGATCTTCCAGCGTCATCCGTACCTCCTCCAGGTTCTTCATCTCCGGCAGCTTCTCCCCCTTCCGCTTGATCCGCTCCATCGAACTCCGCAGCCAGTCCTCGAACACCCGTCGCAACTCCTCGTGCTCCGACCCCGCCAGCCACTCCGCCAGCGCGTTCGCTACCCGCAACAAGTCCTCCGGCGACCGACTCTGCTCCAGCCCCACCACCGCCCGCATCAGATTCCCGCGCGGCACCGTGTCCGCCCCGACCCGCTGCTCGTCCACTACGAAGTAGCGCTGCGCCGGTTGGTACGCCGCCAGCCACTGCCCCACCGGCGCGATCAACTCGCCCACCTCCTGCGGCGCGCCCCACGGGTCCGTGCCGTTGTAGAGCACTACCGGCAGCACCGCCGGCAAGCGGCGCGCCTCCTGCCCGTCCTGTCCGTCCCGCCTCCTCCGACTCTCGTTGCGCAGCCACTCCTGGTACATCAGGCTGACGTAGACCAGGATGCGCAACGCCATGTAGTAGTCATCGCGCGACTGGAACTCCAGCAGCACCAGCAGATAGGCCCACTCGTCTCCCACCCGCAGCCGCCATACGGCGTCCCCGTGGCGCTTCAGCAACTCGTCGCTGACGTACTCCGCCGACAGCTTCTGCAACGTCGAGAAGTCAACGGTAGCGAGCTGCTCGCTGCTGAAGAAGGCGCGCACGAGGTCTTCGACCATGCGCGGGAAGGCGAACAGCATCTTGTACCGCTCGTCGTAGCGGGGGCGGGACTCGCGTCCGGGGCTCATTACCGCATCGTAGCAGTACGATCCGGAGAGCGGCAATCAAGACCAGGCGGGGGCGGGCTATAGCGCTGAGTGCGGCCCGCCGGTGGGGCAGGACACCCGTAGCGGCCGGCTGCTACCACGTGGTGTGCGGGTCGGTGTAGGGGGAACGTTCGAAGCGGCAGTCCGGCTCGGTGACGCGGGGATCCTGCTGCGCGCGCAACGCCGCCAGCAGGCGGGAGGAAAGCTGCTCCCGGGTGGCGTCGCAGGCCGGGTCGCCGGCGATGTTGGTGAGGTAGTGGGGGTCGCGCTCCAGGTCGTACAGCTCCTCGGCGGGGAACTTGCCGAACCCCATCTCGAACAGCGCGCGCACCTCCGGCTCGGCGCGGTGATGCACCATCCACGCCTTCGACGGCGAACCGTCCAGGTCGGCGTAGGCGATCATGGTGTCCTCGCACAGCGACTCGAACGACGGCGGCGCGGCGCCGGGGTCGTCCAGGCCGCGCGGGTCGCCCATCGGCCAGCGCTCCGGCGCGAAGTTGCGAACGTAGAGATAGCGCCCGGTGCGAATGGCGCGTTGCGGGTAGGGCAGATTGCCGGCGCGCGCCCGCGCGACGTGGCGCTCGCGGCCGAGCACCACGTGGTCGCGGGCCGGGTCCACCAGCCCGGCGGCGGGCGATTCCAGCACCGGCAGCAGGCTGCGCGCCGTCATGCCCTCCGGCCGCGCGACCTGCGCCGCGTCGAGGAACGTCGGCGCCAGGTCCATCAGGTTGACGAAGTCGTGCACGATCCTGCCGCCCGGCACGCGGCCGGGCCAGCGCGCCGCCAGCGCCACCTCGCAGCCAAGGTCGTACAGGTTGCACTTGCCGCGCGGGAAGCCGGGAATGCCGTGGTCGCCGCTCACCACCAGCAGGGTGTCGTCCAGTTCGCCGATCTCCTCCAGCTTGGCGAGCAGGACGCCCAGGCCGGCGTCGACGGCCTGACACTCGCCGAGGTAGTCGCAGAAATCCTCGCGCACGGCGTGCGCGTCGGGCAGGAAGGCGGGCAGACGCCCCTTGAGATCGTCCGGCTCCAGCCCCCAGAGCTGCTTGCCGGAGCCGCGCTGCCACTTGCGGTGGGTGTTGGTCGGACCCCACCAGTAGCAGAACGGGCGCCCCGGCTCGCGCGCGTCGAGAAACGCCTGGAAGTTGTCGCGGGTCTCGTCGTACAGGACCTGCTTGGCGCCCTCCACGCCGCGCTGCGGCGCAAGCTCGGAGGCGACGAACGAGAACTGGCCGAATCTGGTGCCGGCGGGGGCGTAGCGGGTGCGGTCGCCGCCGTAGGGGGCGTCGCGCGGGGTGCCCGGCGACCACACCTTGTAGGTGTAGCCAATGTGATAGCCGGCCGCCTCCAGCGCCAGCGGGTAGGAGGGGATGGAGGCGTCCCACTCGGCGCCCTGCAGGATCGCGCCGCGCCCGGTCTGCCAGAAGTAGCGGCCGCTCAGGATCGAGCTGCGGCAGGGGGTGCAGGAGGGCGCCGGCACGAACGCGTTGCTGAACAACGCCCCCTCGCGCGCCACCCGGTCGAAGTTGGGCGTGTCGATGACCGCGTTGGGCGTGCCGCCGCCCTGCAGTTGGCGGTAGGCGCCGGCGTAGCGCCCCCAATCGTCGGCGAACGCGAACACGATGTTGGGCCGGCGCCGCGCCATGGGTTCAGCGTCCCTGGACGCGGTGCATCTCCGCAATCAGCTCCGCGGTCGGCGGATAGTAGCGGCCGGGGACCGCTCCCTCGGCGCGAATCTTCTCCTTGGCGTAGTTCTCGGCCGCTTCGTGCTCCAGCGCCCACTCCAGCGCCGCCGCGGCCATCCACGACGGCACCACCAGGACGCCGTCGTTGTCGCCGACCAGCACGTCGCCGGGCCGCACCAGCGCGCCGCCGCACTGGATCTGGCCGTTCTCCTCGGCCGGCGCGGCCGCCAGGCCGCCGTGGAAGCTGCGCTGCCGGGCGTACACCGTCAGCCCGTACTCCTCGTCGACGATCACGTCGAGGTCGCGGATGGCGCCGTCCACCACCACCCCGTCGGCGCGGTTCAGCGCGAGCTGCAGCAGCTTGACGTCGCCGGCGACCACGTCCTGGCGGGAGCCCATGATGTCCGCCACCAGCACGTCGCCCGGCCCGCAGCGGCCCATTGCCCGGTACTCCAGCTCGTCTTCCCCGCCGGTCCGCTCGCTCATCAGGTCGGGGCGCACCGGGAGAAACCTGAGGGTGCGCGCCCGCGCCGCGAACCGCTGCCGGCCCGGCGTGAGGTTGATCACTCCCTCGCAGACGTTGAGCGGGGAGCCGAAGTGGCACACGGCGCCGTACACCGTCGCGGTCGGAATCGACTTCAGCCCGTCCAGCACGGGCTGCGGCACTTGCGCCGGTCGCATGTCGAATGCTGGCATTCCGCGATGATAGGCGGCCCCCGGCGGCGCGGTCAAATCGCGCCGCCGGCGCGCGGCCGCCGCTATCGGCTCCGCCCCGGCCGGCGCCGGCGGCGTTGCTTGACGGCCGCCCGCAACGCTTCTACGATGCCATGCCGTGAGGTAGAAATGATGACGCGGGCTCAAACAACGACGCGAGCTTTCCCGCAGCGGTCCGCCCTGGCCGCGCACGTCGTCAAGCACCGCTACCTCTATCTGCTGCTGTTGCCGGGCCTGATCTTCTACATTCTGTTCAAGTACCTGCCGATGTACGGCGTCATCATCGCCTTCAAGCAGTTTACGCCCGTCAAAGGAATCCTGGGCAGCCCCTGGATCGGGTTGGAGAACTTCCAGCGGCTGGTGACGGCGCGTGACTTCCCGCTGATCTTTCGCAACACCATGCTGCTCGGGTTCTATCAGCTCGCGTTCGGCTTCCCGGTGCCGATCGTTCTTGCGTTGCTGCTCAACGAAGTGAGCTACGCGCCCTTCAAGCGCAGCGTGCAGACGATCATCTACCTGCCCCACTTCATCTCCTGGATCGTCGTGGCCGGACTGGTGTTCCGGCTCACGACGGTGGACGGCGGTCCGATCAACGAGGTGATCAAGGCGTTCGGCGGGGACCCGGTGATCTTCCTGGCCAGCAAGCCGCACTTTCGCGGTCTGCTGGTGATCTCCGACATCTGGAAGAGCTCGGGCTGGCGCACCATCATCTTCCTGGCCGCGCTCAGCACCGTCGATCCTACGCTCTACGAGTCGGCCGTCATCGACGGCGCCAACCGCTGGCAGCAGACGTGGCGCATCACCCTGCCGAGCATGGCGGAGGTAATCGCCATAGTGCTGATCCTGCAGGTCGGCGACATACTCCGCGTCGGCTTCCAGCAGGTAATCGCCATGTACAACCCCGCGGTCTACGAGGTGGCTGACATCTTCCAGACCTACGTCTACCGGACCGGTCTGTTGCAGGGGCAGTTCGGCTACGCCACCGCGGTCGGGCTGTTCAACTCGATCATCGCGCTGGCGCTGGTGCTGGTCGCCAACTGGGGCGCCAAGCGGCTCGGCACCGACGGGCTGTTCTAGCGGCGCGAGACTGCGGAGACGCTGCATGGCCCTGAAGAAGAGCCCCTCGCGCATCCTCTTCGAGGTGTTTCTCTACGGCTTCTTCGTGGTGGCCGCGCTCGGCTGCGTGTACCCGTTCTGGACCGTGGTGGTCACCTCCATTCTGCCCTACGAAGTCTACCTCAAGAATCCGCTGATGCCGATTCCGAGCGCCTTCAGCATCAACGCCTACCGGCTGGTGTTCCTCCAGGAGGACATCCTGCGAGCCGTCGGCGTGTCCGTATACATCACCGTGTTCGGCACCCTGTTGAGTCTGCTGGTGACGACCGCCACCGCCTACGTGCTCTCCAAGCGCTACCTGATGGGACAGCGCCTGTTCCTGCTTCTGTTCTTCTTCACCATGCTGTTCGAGGGCGGCATCATCCCCCTCTACTTCGTGGCGCGCTCACTGGGCATCGTCAACACTCTGTGGGCGCTGATGCTGCCGCTGCTGATCAACACCTTCTTCCTGCTGATCATGCGCGCCTTCTTCATCTCCTTTCCCGTCAGCCTGGAGGAATCCGCCAAGATCGAGGGCGCCAACGATATCGTCATCCTGCTGCGCATCGTCATGCCGCTGTCCAAGGCGGTAATCGCGGTGATCGGTCTGTTCTATGCGGTGGAGCGCTGGAACGACTTCTTCTACGCGTTGATGTTCATCAACCGTGAGCGGCTGCAGCCGCTGCAGCTTCTGGTCTACAGCCTGATCTCGCCCGGCAGCGGCGCTTCCTTCGCGCAGATTACCGAGACCTATCTGCAATCGCTCGGGGTGGTGCTGGAAACCATCAAGATGGCGGCCGTGGTGATTGCCGTGGTTCCGATCCTGATCGTCTATCCGTTCATTCAGCGCCACTTCACCAAGGGAATTCTGATCGGCTCGATCAAGGGCTGAGGAATTATGTGATGTGAGGAGGATACCGGAATGTAGACGAACCAGCGGATCGACGCGGCTGGGTTGCAGCCCGCCGATGGAGCGCAAGCGAGTGGCGAATATGAAAGGGAGCCTATCGTGAAGAAAATACTGGTACTGGTGATGGCCGGGGCGGCCATGATGGTCGTTGCGGCCGGCGCATGGGCGGCCGCGGGCGCGGAGAGCGCAGGCGCGGAGAGCGCAGCGACGGAGCGCGTCCACGTGACCGGGTTCTGGTCGGACGGCGTGCCGCCTCCCAAGGGCCGCATGCTGGACTATATCAACGACCGCTTCAACATCGATTTCGAAATAGTCGTGATCCCGATTGCCGAGTACACCGAGAAGCTGACGCTGGCGATGACGGCCGGCGAGCTGGCCGATCTGATCCAGGTGCGCGCACCGACCGGACCCGGCGCCCGGCTGGTGCGGCAGATGATCGACGGCGAGATGGTGATCCCGCTGGATCCGTTTCTGGACGACTATCCCAATCTGAAGGCGTATCTGGAGATACCGGAGGCGAGCCGGTTCTCGAAGTGGGACGGACAGCACTACGTGGTGCCAAAGCGCTACTTCTACCACACCACCGGCTTCTACTATCGCAAGGATCTGCTGGACAAGTACAACCAGCAGATCCCGGAGACCATCGACGAATACGGCGAGGTGCTGAAGGTGGTGGCGCAGGGAGAAGGGATTCCGGGATATATCTCGCTTGGCCTCTACTTCGGCAACCACTACTTCTACGGCGCCTACACCGACGTTGGCTGGGGGCTGCCCGCGTGGCGCTGGGACGGCGGCAAGTACGTGGACATGTCGATCTCCGACGAGTGGCGCAAAGGCGTCGAGCTGCTGCGCCGGTTCTACGCCGACGGCGTGCTGGATCCGGAGTTCGTGGTGATGAGCGACTTCGCCAAGTTTCGGGAGAAGTTCACCACCGGCAAGGTGGCGGCGATACCGATTCACGTGGAGGCGAACTATTTCTACGATGAGATGGTGGGATTGACGGAAGACAGCATTCCGGGCGCCGACGTGTTCGTGACCCCGCCGCCGATGGCGCCGGGGGGAGCGCACAACGCGCTCACCGGATCGCCGTACGGGACCGTGGACATGCTGATCTCGTCGCAGGCGAAGCACCCCGATCGCATTCTGGCGCTGTGGGACTTCCTGTTCTCCGAGGATGGTGACTTGTTCAACTTCTACGGTATCGAGGGCGTCCACTGGACGCGCGACGCGGACGGCAACATCGTCCCCAACGAGGAGGAGTTGGCCAAGGACACGGGCAGTCCCTCCGATCCGATCTCGAAGTGGCGCTGGTTCTCGAACATCATGCCTGACTGGGTGCCGTCCTATTCGATCGAAATCGAGCGTCAGGAGGAGTTGATCGCCTGGGGCCAGAAACATGGCGTGTCGCCCTACGTGATCGGCTTCGCGTCTCCCACGCTGCAGCGCGCGCAGGCCGATCTGCAGAAGATACGAGATGAGTTCTACACCGGCTTCATCACCGGCGAGCGCGAGATGTCCGACTGGGACGAGTTCGTCAGCGAGTACCGGCGGGCCGGCTACGACGAGCTGGAAGTGGAGGTGCAGGAGTACTGCGCCGACGACGCGTCCGGCAAGTGCCGGCGCCGGTAGCGCCGGCGTTGGCTTGATTCAGGCGCCGCCGGCGGGGCGCCCCCCCGGCCGCCCTGCCGTCGGCACCGCGTGAGCAAGGAGGCGCACCGATGCAAGGGGAATTCGATCCGCGGCGCCGGGAGTTGGCCGCCGACCCCCACCGGCCGGCGTACCACTACCTGGCGCCGGCCAACTGGATGAACGACCCGAACGGCACGCTGTTCTGGCGCGGCCGTTATCACCTGTTCTATCAATACAACCCCTACGGCGCGTACCATGGCGGTGACCGCGGTACCATGCACTGGGGCCACGCGGTGAGCGAAGATCTGGTGCACTGGCGCGACCTGCCGGTGGCGCTGGCGCCGGAGCCGGGTTCGCCCGACCGGGACGGCTGCTACAGCGGGGCCGCGTTCATTGACCGCAACGGCGTTCCCACGGCCATCTACCATGGCGTAGCGCCGGGCAGGGAGGGCGGGATCTGCATCGCCAGCAGCGGCGGCGAGCTGCTGGAGCGCTGGACCAAGCATCCCGCCAACCCGGTGATCCCCAACCCGACGGCCGCCGACGAGTATCAGGTGGCCGGCGCTCCCTGCGCCTGGGTCGAGGGCGACGCCTACTACGCGGTCACCGGCGGGACCACGCCGCCGCGAGTGCGCCCGCCGATCACCCCGGGGGACTACCTGGGACGGGCCGACAGCCGCGACGTGGCGTACCTGTTTCGGTCTCGCGACCTGGAGCACTGGGAGTATCTGCACCCGTTCTGCGAGGGCGGCCGCTTCACCGAAGGGGGCGAGGATATCGGCTGCCCCGACTTCTTCCCGCTCGGCGACCGCCACGTGCTGCTGTTCACCAGCCACCTGCGGGGCGCCCAGTATTACGTGGGCCGGTACGCCGGCCGGCGCTTCACGGCGCAGCGGCACAAGCGCTTTACCGTCGCCGAGACCGAACGTCTGGGGGTGTTCGCCGAGGGTCTCACCCTGCGCGACGAACAGGGCCGGCGGATCCTGTTCGGGCGCGTTCATGAAGGGGTGTACGGTCACGTGCAGCGCGCCTGGGGTTGGGCCGGCGTCATCACCCTGCCGATGGTGTTGACCCTGGCGGAGCGCGGCCGGGTGCACGTGGCTCCGGTGCCCGAGCTGCGGACCCTGCGCCGCGAGCATCGGGAGGTGGCCGGCGTGGACCTCGCGGCCGAGGCGGACTTGCCGCTGGAGGCGGTAAGCGGCGACCGGCTGGAGCTCGCGGTGAGCTTCCAGTGGCAGGACGCCGAGGAGTTTGGCCTCAAGGTGCGCTGCTCGCCGGATGATCGGGAGCAGACCCTGATCCGGATCCGCGCAACCGATTGGACCGCTTGGCGCGACCCCCGGCAGCCGCGCCGGCGCCAGGCGGAGTTGATTCTCGATGCCAGCCGTTCCAGCGTCAGCCCGCAGGTGGCCGACCGCGGGACGCAGCGTTGTCCGCTGGAGGTGGGCGGCGACGGGAACGTCGAACTGCGCGTGTTCGTGGACCGAAGCATGGTCGAGGTGTTCGCCGGCGGGGAGCATTACCTGGTGAAGCGCGTCTACCCGGCCAGCCGCGGCGCCACCGGGGTGCGGCTCTTTGCCCGCGGCGGCGGCGCCAGGGTGCGCCGGCTCGATGCCTGGCAGATGGAGCCGATATGGCCGCTTCAGGCGTGAGGGCGTCTACCATGGAGCGGGCATGAAGGTGCTCGGCTTCGGGGCCGTCCTGTGGGACGACATTGTCGATCCCGCGGCACCCGCGACCGACTCGGTCGCGGGTGAGGCCAACATCGGCGGCGCAGTGTTCAACGTGGTCGTGCACCTGCAGCGCCTCGGTCATAGCGGCTACATGCTGAGCGCCATCGGCAATGACGCGCTCGGCGAGCGCACTTGGCGGGAGCTCGACCGGCTCGGTATCCGGCGCGACTTCATCGGCAGCGTGGCCGAGCCCACCTGCCTGATCGAGGTGACCTTCGACCGTGCCGGCCAGCCCGGCTACCGCATCCCCGGCCTGGTGTCGTGGGATCGGATCGAAGCGCCGGCCAACCTGGCCGCGGAAGTCGACGCCCTGGCCTTCGACGTACTGGTCTTCGGCACCCTGGAACAGCGTAGCGGCACCTCCCGGGCCACCCTCCGCAGCGTACTGGAGGGTGCCCGCTTCGGGCAGGTCTTCCTGGACCTGACTCTGCGCGGCGGTTGCTACGACCGCGATCTGCTCGACTATTCCATGCGCCGCGCCGACGTCATCAAGATGAACGACCACGAGGCGCGGGTGGTGAATGAGCTGTTCGGCTTCGGGCGGCAGGATCTGCGGCAACTGCTTCCGGTGATCGCCCGCGAGTTCGGCAGCGAGCTGGTGTGCATTACCCTCGGCGCGGCGGGCGCGTTGGCGGGCGGCCGCGCCGAGGTGATCCATGCCCCGGGTTACCGCGTCGCGGTGCTCGACACGGTGGGCTGCGGCGACGCCTTCAGCGCCGGTCTGCTCCATCGCCTTGGCGCCGGGGCCTCACTCGCTGACGCGTGCGACTTCGCCAACCGGATGGGAGCGCTGATCTCCACGAGGCGCAGCTCGATCCCGGACTATGATCTCGCCGAGATGGACCGCTTCCTGCGCTGAGAAGCAGGAAGAAGGAGCGGTCCGTTGCCGACAATCAAGGTGGCATGGTGTACTATCGGCGCCGTTACGGCGTGGGTCGGGTGGTCAGGAGGATTACCTTCGTCAGCGAAGTTGCGACGGCTACTGAAGGGAAGAAGGCCGAATTGATAGAGCTTTCGAAGAAGGCGTCGGTCGTGGTCGCCGCGGCGCTGTTCGCGCTGTTGCTGGCAGCGTGCGTCGAAGTGGTAAAGACCGGACCGAAGGGCGACCCGGGGGAACCCGCCGCCCCTGCTCCGGTATTATCCGTCTGCGTTCCCGGAGACGACCCCATTGCGGTACCCACCACGATCGGCGCGGGCGGTTTCGTCAGGCGCCCGGGGAGCCCGCACGAGGGTACCTACGAACATCGGTTCACCCTGCCGGCGGACGACGTGCTGCGCGCTCGGGTGTGGATTCAGCGTCCCGGAGAGACTCACCCCAGCGCTCGCCGCCACATTGTCGGCGGGGACCACGCACGGCACCACCTACACGCTGGAAGTGACTCCCATGACCGGCAAGGTGCAACTGCATCTCGTTGGCCACGGATACGGCCACGAATTGCCCCCCTCGCCGCCGCCGATAGTGGAGCGGATCGAGCAGCGTCTCGCAAGCTCGCACCCCGGCGCCGCGGTACTGGATTACGCGGTGGCCGCGCTCGCCGGCGTCAGGGTGTACGTACGCGTCTGTCCCCCCGCATGACGGCCACGCCGGCGCGGCGCCTCATGCGCGCCGGCGCGGGCTACCGCAGTCCGGGCACCCAGTTCAGCGCGATCGGCTCGGCCGCGCCGGCGTAGTCGATCTCGAACGGGCGCAACGCCGCGGCCAGTTCCGGCGCGGCGCCGGGCGGCAGCCGGTTGCCGCGCTCCACCGACGCCACCGTGGCTTGCGTGCGTTCCGGGAGGTCGGGGAACGCCGGGTAGTACCACATGGTGAGGCAGGTGCGGCGCGCGCCGCTGCCATTGGCGTGGGAGGCGTGAAACAGGGTGCCGTACCCGACCACGAAGTCGCCGGCGCGCAGCGGTACGTCCACTTCGTCGGCGTAGCGCGCGAACGCCGGATTGGCGCCGGGCGCCCGGTACTTGCGGTTCTCGTCGGTGTGCTGCTCCGGCACCAAGTCATGCAGCGCGTGGCGTCGCAGGTGGGAGCCGGGGACCACGCGCAGGCAGCCGTTCTCCGGGGTGGTGTCGGTCAGGTAGAACATCAGGAACGCCTGGATCGGGACGGGGGTGTAGCTCACCGGGTCGTTCCAGAAGCGGCCATCCTCGTGCCAGAACAGCGGCGGGCTGTGCGGCGGCTTGCTGATTACCCGCCCGTGGCCGAACTTGGGGGCGTGGAACCCCAGCCTCGCCAGCGCCTGCAGGATCGGCGGATAGGCGATGAACTCCGCGAACACCGGGTAGCGTTCGATGAACGGGCCGTTCACCAGGATCATGCTGCCGGTAGCCACCTGCTCGGCAAAGTGGCGCTCGTCCTGCTCCGCCAGACTGGCGTCACTGGCCTCCCGGAGGCGGTCCAGGAGCCCCGCGTCCAACACGTCACGAAAGATGAAGAATCCGTCCCGATCGAACCGAGCCCGTTCCGCGCTCACGGTCGCCGCAGCCATGGCCACACCATACCGCCCCGCGCTCTCTCAATCAATGCAGACGTTGCGACGCGGCGGGGATTGAACTTGCGGTATCGCAGGACGCGCTGGCCCCGGCGGCCTCCGGCAGGCGCAGCACGGTGGTCGGACGGGTGGTGGTGACCAGCCAATCGATCAACTCGACGCGCAGCTCCTCCACCGCGGCGCAGTGCCGCGGCAGCGGGGCCAGGTTCTCCTGCTCCCACGGGTCTGCCCCCAGGTCGTACAACTCGGCGAAGCCGCGCTCCTCCCACTCGGCGCCGAAGCGGGCGAACATTCCGGCCGGGTAGTGCACGTAGCGGTAGGGGCCGTTGGGTGCGAACTCGGTCACCGCGATGTGGCGCACGGCGCCGCTCCGCCACGCAGCAGAAGGCCCAGGTCGTGGCCGTCGCCGGTCTCCAGGGCGTCCACTCCGGCCAGGGCGCTGACGGTGGCGGCGAAGTCGACGCTCTCCACCAGCTCGCCGGCCACGTGACCGGCGGGAAAGCGGCCCGGCCAGCGCCAGATGAACGGCACCCGGGTAATGGCGTCGGAGCATATCCCGGCGCCTTCTCCATGATCCCGAACTCGGCGGCGTAATCGCCGTGGTCGGACGAGTAGACCACGATGGTGTCGTCCGCCAACCCGGCGTCATCCAGGAACTGCAGAAACTCGCCGTCAATGGCTATGTTTTACAACGGACAAACCTTACACTTACGTTCTACCTGTGATAACCACGCATTTCGAGAAGTCCCCTAGCCCGCGTATCGTTCGGTCTGCGGAGGACGAGATCACGGCGATTCAGAGGCTTCTCTCTGATGTTTACCGGGACACCGGTGATGGGCGAACGCTTCTGCGCGAACTCATGCAGAATGCCGATGACGCGCAGGCGTCGCGGCTGGCGTTTGCCGTGGTCGATCAGGGGCTGCGTAATCCCCAAAACACTCTGCTTGGGGGGCCAGGGCTGATGGTCGTGAACGACGGCTCGTTTCTCGAGCGAGACCAGCGTGCCCTGCATCAAGCCATAGGAGACGCCAAGTCCGCCGACACGGAGAAGATCGGCCGGTTCGGGGTGGGTCTCAAGAGCGTGTTCCACGTCTGTGAGGCGTTCGTCTACCTCGGAGCAGAACCCAGAGAACCCGGACCCCCTACGCTCAGGCCGGGCGCCCTGAATCCATGGGCCGGCACCGGACAGGACGGCGACCAGGACCTGCTCCACCCCGACTGGGACACCTTGGAACCCAGCGATGCGCAGGTCCTGTTGGACGCCGCCCGAGCAATCATCGGGTTCTTCACTTGCGGACTGCTGTTGTGGATTCCGCTGCGACGCCGGGCGCATCTCGACCGAGCCCAAGAGGGAGAGCAGGACGGTTTGGGGACAGACCTCGTCGATCCCAAACATGTTGTTACCTGGTTCAGGCATCCAGATTCCCTGGCCCTGGTCCTCGCCCAGTGCGGACACCTGCGCTGTGTGGAGGCATTCCGCGCCGACACGATACCGGCATTGGACCCGCGCACCGCTCTGGTTCGCATCGACCGGCCCTGTTTCGAGAGGCGTTCGTGGGTAGGACGGTACCGTGATGATGACGTTCGTCGTACACGCACACGCACGTTCAAGGGGATTATCCGCGCTGGCGACCAGAAGTGGTCCGTGGCGGGCGTCGATGCCGTTGGTCACAAGCGCCTGCGCGAAATCAGAGTGGCGTCAGATTGGCCAAAAGATCGGGTTTATGTCGACGGCCGCCGTGATCGGGTTCCGCGCAAGGCGTTAGCTCACGCAGCTATAACCGTGCTGCACCGGCCGGCGGCTGCAACCGGCGGAGTACGCCTGCGCTGGGCCGTGTTTCTGCCGCTTGATGATGCTGTTAAACAGCCTTACGGGCCCCTCATTGAGACGGTAGAATGCGCCTCCAGCACGGGTTGGTGGGACATCATCATGCACGGCTACTTCTGGCCGTCCCACGACCGAAGATCGATCCCAGGCGTCACGGACGACGAATCGAGCGTACGAGGCCGGTGGAACCGCGGCATCCGCGACGATCTGATGTTGCCGCTGCTTCCGCAAGCGCTCGAATTTGCGGTCCGCGATGTTCCGCAGGATGTCGCGGGCAGGCTGCTGGGTGCGGTCGACCGTACGGAGATCGTACGGAGAAACAACGCCGCCATCACGAAGAACCATGTGCTTCTGCCTGTTGTTACGGAATGTGGTATGAGGTGGAAGACCTACCGTACCGATGAGGCGCGTGTGGTGGCCATTCCGTGGAAGGACGCTCCGAGCAGCGTGCGCAAGGCGTTCGTACGGCGAATCGACAGAGCCTCCGACGTCATCTGCATCGACGACGCCGCACCGAGGATCGGGGGAACCCCGCGCGCTTGGCCCGCGGATTTGCTATGCGGTCTGTTGAGCTGCGTGTCCGTTGACTTGCTGCGAACGCCGCTGGGGTTAGCCTGGGTAGAGCATTGCATTAAGTCCGTCCTTGAGCGGCAGCACGACGATGACGACGACGCACGCCGTACGTCTGCGCGGCATCTGCGCCTTGCAGGTGGACGTCAGCGGACCGGGCAGGTTGCGGACTGGCTTGCAGAGAGGATCGGAGAAGGTGCGCTGACCGCTTGCTTCGACAGCCCACCGGACACTCGACAGAATCTAAGGAAAACATGGCGGCGAGTGTACGAACGCCTGCCGAAAGAGTGGCTGATACCCGCTCCTGTCGAGAGCCAGCGCGCGGTTGTCGAACTCGCGGACGCGAAAGCTGTGGGTGCCGGGTTGTTGCCGATTCCGTTTGGGGTTCCGCGGGAGACGGCTGCGGCACACCCTGATCCGGAGCGACTGGACGGCGCCCTGCGGACCTTGGGGATTCTCTTGAGAAGAGAAGGGCTGCAAAGCGAGCATGACGCCCGGCTGATTCTGGCCGAGACCCTCCTCGCCATCCGTGATGCCCGGACCCTCGGTAATCAACTCGCCCAGTTGCCGCTGATTCGGGCGCTCTGCCTTCCCGAAGGAAGATACGAAGCGTGGTCCCAAGGCGATCTGCATCGGCGGGTCGCAGAACATCGTGTGTTCGCCCGCGGAGACGAACCATCGTCCGATCAAGTGGACGCCGGAGGTGGGGACGGTGTCGATCCCGCTGGGGTACGGACCGGACGAGCTGGGCGGGCGGCCCGGCAACCCCGGCAGGCCGTCAAAGAACTCGCCGAGGCAGTCTGCAGCAGCTTCTGGCTTGTCCGTAGCATGCCCGCAACAGCGAAGGTGCGTCCGGTCAGTAATGAGGCTCTGGCCGGCGCACTGCTCCATGCCAAGGCGATCAGCAAGGACCCGGAGCCGAGAAAATCACTCTTAAGCGCTTTGGCCGCCGGAGCCGTAGGCTCGCTGGTCGGACGTGCCATGCGTGTGCTGCTCACCGGCGTGATGGCGGGTGGCTTAGAAGAGTGCGACATCTACCACGTTCGCAGCCGGGATAATCGAAGAACGCTGGACATTCTGCTCGGCGTCCGGCGCGAGTCATGGCGCGTCGCAGAGCCGAAACTGATCGATGCCCTTCCCCAACTGTTCGCCAGTCTGAGAATAAAGGAGATTGATCCGGGGGTGCTGCAAGAATTACTCCGGGAGACGTTGGATAAATCCTCCGATGATGACTGGCAGCTCCTTCCGGAACCGGACGTGCTCCATCTGCTAAAGCACTTGTATGGGACAGATCGCGCGTTGTGGCGCGCAATGCCGCTGCACAAGAGGATCACGGGCGACCGCGGGCGCCTCGACGACCAGACCGCGCGCGCAACGGGAGGAGGTCGGCTGCCGTCCGAGCTTGAAACGGAAGTTATCCTATTGGAGCCCGATGATGAAGTCGCGGGCCTGTACCTCGACGTTCCGAAACTCGATGATGACGGCGTCCTGCGCATGATGTTGGAGAACGAGCATCCGCAGCGGTTCGTCAGATATATTATCGATCGACTCCGGTCGGACGGAGACCAGATCATTCTGCCGAATAACCGGCAGCTGCGCGATCTGCTCAAGAGCTGCCCGTGGCTCCCCGACCGTGACGCATACCTCGGCATCGCTCCGGGGCGACTCCTGTGTATTCCGCCGGAGCTACTGGCCTTGGTCGCCCCTCTATCCGCGGCGCTTGACGGGCATCGGCTTTCTTCACATGTTGCCCCCGATTGCTGGTCCGTCGCCAAGGACGTTGTGCACGAGATACTCGGGAGACCTAGCTCCGCGACGCAGGTTGAACGCTTGGCCGATGGGCTCGATACGGACGCTGTCGCTCAAGTTGAATCAGGAGCCTACCTCATTCTGCCTCACGCCGGCGATGTTGACCAACAGTTGATCGAGGATGCACTTCGGTCTCCGCTCGTCGAATCTCACCCCGGCTGGAAGATCGTACGAACCGCGGCGAATCTCGCGGGAATTACGGGCGGCCGGGTGCCTCGCGCCGTTTCGCGCCTGGCATGCGCTCTCTGTGCCCCGGTCCCTTCTGACCGCCAGTTGTCTACGCTGCAGCAAATTGCAGACTCGTGTCCCGGCAAGGACTCTCCCCCCGGCCGTCTGTTCCGCCGCTTGGTCGAGAAGTACGCCGAGGCCGATAACTTATTCTTCCAGAAAGTATTACCGTGTATCATGTTGCCGACTCAGGACGGCAAATGGCGGCGGGCTTCGAAAATAGCCCAATCGTCGTTCGGTGTCGCGCGGCACCACCGGATATTGAAGGACCTTCGCCGCGCCCTTCGACTTGATGACGGCGAGTCGGTCGGGAAGGAAGCCTCCGGTAAAACAGTGGTCAGGTCGGGAGAGACATCGGACTACGTGTTCGATCAGTACTTCAAGCCGTGGAAGGGGCGTCTCAACCGCGGCGCCGTCGGGGCGCTATTGAGTCTGTTCGGGAATGGCAACAGGATCGAGTTGCGCAGCGCCGACAACGAAGGCGCTATGCGACGGCTTGCCCAGAGTTGGCTCGGCGAAGTGGACGTTTCAGAAGTGCGGCGAAATTTGACCGGCGCCGATGAAGCTCCTTTTTCTACCGTCCCCGTGTTCGTTGTAGGGAGCAAGGAAGACGGGCGGGTCACGGCGGTCAATATCCTGGGCAACTCGGTAAGTATGACGGCTGACCGGGACAACAAAACCATCTTCGCGACCGCCCCTAAGCGGGACAGGGCGGGTTTCTGGGAGGTCACACTGCGCCACGTGGAGCCCGCGAAGCACAGCGCGCAAAAACTCTACGAGATGCTTGGCACGACCATCGAACTATGGGCAGTTAAGTACCTTAAAATCGACCGTCGCCGGATGCTGGAGTGGTGGCGGCGGTGGGGGACAGGCTCGCAGGCTCAGGTGGAACCGGTGAGAGCCCTGATTCTGGCCAATCTTCCCCTTACGCTCAGGAGGCTCGACGTGCGCGAGTGCCCAGCGTTGCAGGCCGCCGTCACAGACGCGGAGCGGGCGCAGAGAAGGCGTGGACAGGCGGCCGGGCAGGAGCCGTATGCCGACCCCGCGAAGCGGGCGCTTGATCGTCTTGCATCGCTCATAGGCAAGCCCGAGCACAGCGATTTCCTGAGGGGACGAGTCCGGGACCGGATGGAAAGTTCCGGCTACACGGCCGAAAGCACCTTGCTGGAACTGGTGCAGAATGCGGATGACGCGCTGGCGCAGGCGCGCGAGATCGCGGGACGCGAGCTATCGAAGGACGCGCGCAGCGTTGTGGTTCGCGTCGATGAACACGTCGGGCAGCCAACTGTCGACCTCAAGCACTTCGGGCGCCCGATCAACGACACCGGCGACGCCGAGTTTCTCGCCAGGCAGGATCGGGATCGGGAATGGGATCAGGACCTCTATTTCATGATGCTGATGGATCTAACCGCAAAGCCGGGCGAAGCCTCGGGGTCAGGAGCAGTGGCGTCGACGACCGGATGCTTCGGTCTCGGATTCAAGTCAGTCCACTTGGTTTCCGACGCTCCATCGGTGGTCAGTGGGTATATCGCCTTCTCCATCGCTGGCGGCCTGCTGCCAAAAGAGGAGCAAATCCCGGACGATCCGGACCTGGAGTCGGTGGACGGCCAGCAGGTTACGCGTATCCGTCTGCCCCTGCGCCACGACGATGACTTGATTACCCGGATGTTCTGTCGCTTCTGCCACACCCGGTTCTTGTTACCCGCCTTTGCTAGAGAACTCCGGGAGATCGTGGTCGAGGGTGGGCCGTGGCCTGGAGTCAGTGTCTTCGACTGCGAACCGGTCGCAGGAGCACCGGGATGGTCCGTCGCCAGAACACCTGCCGAGCTCCCGAACGGCGGGTCGTGGCGCATCCTGCGCTTCCGGCCCGGCGGCGCGGAAACCGGCACCGCGGCGCTCGTCCTGGGCCTCTGCGATGAGATGCCGGCTCCGTTCCCGCCCGACGTGTCGTTCCTCTGGAACGTAACTCCCACCACGGAGCTCTGGGGCTGCGGGTACGCAGTCAACGGACCATTCAAGCTCGACCACGGCAGGACACACGTCGCGCTGGATCACGAGAACACCCGGCGCGCGGCCATTCAGCTCGGCGAAGCGCTTGGAAAGGGGCTTGTGGCACTGCACGATGCGCTCGCCAATGATGCGGGGCCGGCATGCGGCCTGCCCGGAAGAGAGGGCGTCGCGACCTTTACCGCGGCCCTCTGGAATGTGCTTTCTTCCGGAGTCGACACCGAAGATACCCTCCGCCGCGACTTCCTTGGCTGGCTACAAGGTCTGGGCAGCGGAATCTCGGCGTGGATGTTCGCCCGCTCTGTGGTGCCGTCGAAACTCCCGGCACCCTTCGGCAAACAGCTTCCGCCGTTGGCGTCGGTCAGGCGGCTGGAGGACATGCGGATCGAGTTCGTGGAGAACGGCGACTTGTGGCGCGCTGTCGCCGGTATCGAGGATCTGGCCCAGCTGGCGCGGAACCATCTGGTTGTTTCGGATGCGGTAGCGGAGCGTCTGCGCCGGCTGTTGCCGAGGATCGAGATTAACCCGCTACAACCGATGGATCTCTTCAGGGAGCTGGTGGAGAGTTGGAGCCACTGCCTTACACCGGAACGGCTGCATGCGCTGCGGCCAATCGAGCCGGAGCATGTCTGGAAGATGATCGGCGCCGAGTGGCCCACGAATCTTGTCGCTCAATCGGTCGCCGGGGCGTTCGTTCCTTTGCGCGAGCTGTTGCTTCCACCGGGCCCGGAGACATCGGACGACGAGCCGAAACGCGCGGCGTTCGCTCCCGACGCGCACGTCCTGGACAGCGCCTACACACCCGAGGACGCGGCGGTGTTCCGCCGGCTGCGGATGCGGCTCCAAATCGATTCCGCCACCATGGCCGCCTGGTTCACCGACATCGACGACTCCAAGCGTCCCGCTGCGCTGCGATATCTGTTACACGGCAACCTTCAAAACGAAATCCTGGAGAAGCTCGTCCCATCCGAGACCCGGCCGCCATGGCTGAGCGACCATAGCGACGTAAGCCGTATGGTCGATGGCCTGAGCGACCCCTGGCGATGTGAATCTCTCCTTATCGCTCTGTTCCCTGACCACGGGCGAAGCGCACCGGACACCCCAGGCGACCCTGAGACCGACTTCGCGCTCCACACTCACCCGCCGCCCGAGGACTTCTTTGAACGACTCCAGGATTGGTGGGACGATTCGAGCAACCGACAAGTCGTCCTCGGCCGTCACGAGACGGAGACTTGGCCCGATTGGCTCAGAAGGGGCCGTATCGACCGTGATCTCGGTCAGGACTCCCACGACCATTGGCTTGCGCTGCTCGTCTTGGGTGCCTGCCAGGGACTTGGCCGCTCGGGGCTAAAACAGCACCGGGGTTTTCTCGAGGCTGCCCACCGCAAAGGATGGTGGAAGGTGTTCAAGCGGCCCAGCGAACCCGCAGACTGGATGGAAGTGCTTCGCTCCTGGCATGACAGCGCCGTGGACACCTTAGAGTACTCATACTGGATGTCACTCTTTCCGACCATCTACTTGCTCAGTCGCTATCTGCGCAAATACCGGGACTTGTTGCGTACAGCAGATCAACGTCCGAATCTCGACGATCTGACACGGCTTCTGGCCCCTCGGAGCGATTCAGCGCTGAGCGGCGCCGGCCGCATCTTCGATGCGCCGCCAGCGCCGCTCAACATGGGTTTACACTGGATCCTGCGCGAACTCGTACGGCTTGATGTTCTCGGCCGCGTTGAACACCTCTTGCCTTACTGCTGGGTGCCGTCGGACCAGGTACTCCGCTTCCTCGAGCGTCTTGGTCTTCCGTATCCTGAGAGCAACGCCTCCAACTCCGACAAAGCGCGGGCAGTGTACAACTTTCTTGAGCCGAGATTGAGGACGCCACATCTTCATTACGCATTCGACATTCCGCTGCGCTACGTTGCCACCAATAAATACCTGCAGCGAAAGCTCGGTTTGTCGGACTGACTATGCGACTTCCACCGGATTCAGTGGTCCGGCACGCGCGGTTCGGCCGGGGTCAGGTCATTATAGACGATGGCCGGAGCGTGGTGGTCCGTTTCGAACACAGTATCGAGGATTGCCTTCGGACCGACCTGGAATTGCTGCCCGGCTTATCCGAACGGGCAGCAACTGCCCAATTCGACCCCGCCGTCAACGTGGTAACCCGCATTCTGGGCAACTGCATCCTGTCGGTGAACGACTCGTGGGGCGTCTTTTCCTGTTCCCGAATTACGCTGCTTCCGCACCAGCTTTGGGTGTGTAAGCGCGTGCTCGAGTCGTGGCCGACGCGCTGGCTCGTCGCCGACGATGTCGGCCTTGGCAAGACCATCGAGGCAGGCCTGATTCTTACGCCCTTGCTGTCTTCCGGTCGTGTCCGTCGCCTTCTTATCCTCGCTCCGGCAAGTCTGGTAGAGCAGTGGCAGATGCGTCTGCGGGAGATGTTCGACATCCGCATCCCGATATACGCCGCCGCAGCCGACACGCCGAGGTCCGACTACTGGAACACGACCGACAAGGTAATAGCTTCTGCGCATACGCTGCGCATGAACACTGGCAACCGCTGGGAGCGGCTCACGGAGGCGGCGCCTTGGGACTTGATACTGGTAGACGAGGCGCATCACATGAACGTCGACGAACAGCACGGACGTACGCTGTCCTTTCAGCTCATGGAGCGCCTCCATCGGCATGCCCGCGTCCGGTCACTGGTCCTGTTCACGGGTACCCCGCATCGCGGCAAAGATTACGGATTTCTCTCTTTGCTCAAGCTGCTGCGCCCCGCCGAATTCGACCCGCAGAAGCCGCTCGAAGCGCAGTTGGGAAAGCTCCGCAGTGTGATGATCCGCAACAACAAGCAGCGCGTCACGGACATGGAGGGTCGGTCGGTCTTCCTGCCGGTACGGCCGCGCAGCGAAACCTACTCCTATTCTCCGGAGGAGGAGCGGTTCTACGCGATGCTCACCAATTTCATCCTCAAAGGAAAGGCATACGCTGCCGGCCTTGGTCAGCGGCAGCGGCGTATGGCGATCTTGGTACTGATCACGATGCAGAAACTGGCCTCTAGCTCGATCGCTGCCGTGCGGCGTGCCCTCGCCGGGCGCCTGGCGCGACTTCACGGCACCAAATCGAAGTTGGAGAATGCCGTTCGATACCGGCGGCGTATCGAGGAGCTGGAGGCCGAAGACGACGCCGCCAATCAGGACGAAATATCCTGGCTGGAGGAGCTGTTCCTCGACAGTGTCGGCGATGCGATCAAGCTGAACCCGAACGAAATTCCGGCGATTGAAGAACTTCTTGCCGCCGCCGACGACGTAGACCAGGAGACAAAGGTAGCGCGCATCCTGAACGTGGTTGACCAGCAATTCCCAGGTCGCTCGGTGTTGTTCTTTACCGAGTACAAGGCGACCCAGGCACTGCTGATGAGCGCCTTGCATGCCCGATACGGCGACCGCTGCGTCACTTTCATCAACGGCGACGGATTTATCGACGGAGTAAAGGATGCGACGGGACGCGAGTCGAAGATAACCGACGATCGACGTGAGGCCGCACGTCGGTTCAACGGTGGAGAGGTCCGCTTCCTCGTCTCTACCGAGGCAGCGGGCGAGGGTATCGACCTGCAGGAGTGCTGCAGCGCACTGATCCATGTCGATCTGCCCTGGAACCCGACGCGTCTGCATCAGCGGGTCGGGCGGCTGAGCCGTTACGGGCAGACCGAGCCGGTCGACGTGGTGACGGTACGCAACCCGGAAACTGTTGAGAGCCGGGTCTGGGAGTGCCTGGACCGGAAGCTCGATCGGATTACGCTAGCCTTTCAGGGAGCGATGGAAGACCCGGAAGACATGCGCCAACTTGTGATCGGCATGGCGTCGCCGAGGATGTACACGGACGTGTTCGCCAGCGCCCCCGATCTGCGCGGCGAGCGTCTGGAAGAGTGGTTCGATTCGAAGACTGCGACCTTCGGCGGCGAAGATGCGGTGAAGACCGTCGCCAGCATGTTCGGGAACGTCGCTCGGTTTGATTTCGGGGAGGCGGCCGCCCAGATTCCCAAAGTAGACCTCCCTGACCTGATCCCGTTCTTCAAATCGCTATGCGCCATGCTGCGTCGGCGGCCGACGCGGATCGACGACGTTCGCCTGGAATTTCATACGCCGCAGGAGTGGACGAAGGACGACTTTACGATCGCTGATCACTACGCGCTACTGTTCGCCCGAGAGTCGCGCCCACGGGAGGGGGAAGACATCGCCGGGATCGGGCTTCGGGTGGTGGACCGGGCGCTGCGTGCGGCCGTTGACGCTACGGAATCGCTGGCGGCCATGCGAGATTTGGCCGGCCCCTTGGTCGTGTTCGCCCTTCGGGATCGGATCACCGGTTCGGAGCGCACGGTGCGTAAAACTGTCGTTGGCATGCAACGCGCTCACGATGGAGCCTGGGGGTTGCTGAGAGACTGGGAAGTGCTGAAACTCTTGAACCCGGCTGCCGACAGACCGCGCAGTACCGTGTTCGATGCCAAGCCCTCAGGGCAGGTGGGTGTAGCGGCGCTCCTGACCGAGGCCGAGCAGCACCTGGAGGCGCGGCTCGACGACCTGAATTTACCGTTTCAGCTGCCTGTGATGGAGCATCTCGCCTGTCTGATTCCCGGACACTGATCAAGTAATTGGGTCGATGAGCAGAGCGTATCCGCAGATACCCTACCTTGGCTGCCCCCGTGACGTGGAGGAGTAACCGGTAGTGGCGCGTACGTTCAATACCGCAGGTCCGGTGGTGGCCGCGGACCATTATTGCATCCCGCCGCTGGAACGGATCGATCTCGCCACCGTGCTCGGCTTGATCCGCGACAAGAAGTACTTCGTGCTGCACGCGCCGCGCCAGACCGGCAAGACCTCGGCGCTGCTGGCGCTACGCGATCTGCTGAACGGCGGCGAGCACGGCGATTTTCGCTGCGTGTACGCCAACGTCGAAGCCGGCCAGGCGATGCGCGAGAACGTGGCGGAAGGCATGCGCACGGTGCTTGCCGAACTGGCGCTCCAGGCCAGCGTGACGCTGGGCGACGAGACGCTCGACGAACTCTGGCCCGGCGTGTTGGAGCGCGTGGGGCCGGGCGCGGCATTGCGGCACGCGCTGCTGCGCTGGAGCATGGCCGACAGGCGCCCGCTGGTGTTGCTGATCGACGAGATCGACGCGCTGGTCGGGGACACCCTGCTGGCGGTCCTGCGCCAGTTGCGCGCCGGCTACGCCGACCGCCCGGCGCGCTTTCCGCACAGCATCATCCTGTGCGGGGTGCGCGACGTGCGCGACTACCGCATCCATTCAAGCGCCGAGAACCGGGCCGTGCTCGGCGGCAGCGCCTTCAACATCAAATCCGAATCGCTGCGGCTGGGCGATCTTTCGCCGCAGGAGACGCGGGCGCTGCTGGCGCAGCACACCGCGGCGACCGGGCAGGGGTTCACGGAGGGGGCGCAGGCGCTGGTCGGCGCGCGCACCGCCGGCCAGCCGTGGCTGGTGAACGCGCTCTGCTACGACGCCTGCTTCCGCCACCCGCCGGGGTGCGACCGCTCGCGTCCCATCACCGCGGCCGCGGTCCTGGAGGCGCAGGAGCGGCTGATCCTGCGCCGCGACACCCACATCGACGATCTGGGTCACAAGCTGCGCGAAGAGCGCGTGCGGCGCGTGGTGGAGCCGATTCTGACCGGCGCCGACCGGCAGGCATGGTCGGCCGAGGATGTCGCCTACGCGCGCGACCTGGGACTGGTGGCGCAGGACGCCGCCGGCACGCCGCGCATCGCCAATCCGATCTACGCCGAAGTGGTGCCGCGGCACCTCAACTACGCGGTGCAGGCGGGGCTGACGCAACAGATGGCGTGGTACGTAGGCGCGGACGGCGCGCTGGACGTGGCAGGCCTGGTCGCGGCGTTCCAGGAGTTCTTCCGCGAGCACTCCGAGCACTGGGTGCAGCGCTTCGAGCGGTACCACGAGGCCGGGCCGCAGTTGCTGCTGCAGGCGCACCTGCAGCGCATCGTCAACGGCGGCGGGCGGATCGAGCGGGAGTACGCGCTGGGGCGCGGGCGCACCGACCTGCTGATCGTGTGGCCGCAGGGCGGGCGCGAACGCCGCTTCGTGGTGGAGTGCAAACTGCTGCGCAAGGACCTGGAACGAACCATCGCCGAGGGGGTGGAGCAGACCCGCGGCTACATGGACCGCTGCGGCGCGGAGGCAGGACACCTGATCGTGTTCGACCGCGCCCCGAACCGAACCTGGGCCGACAAGATCTTCCGGCGCGCGCCGGCGGGCGGCGGCGCTCCGGTCACGGTCTGGGGAATGTAGCGCGAATGGCCCTTGCGGCAACGGAAGCGCTCGGCAAGCGAGATGAGCTGGTAGCGCGCGGCTACACCTCGATTCCTGGGGTAATGCCGCCGGCGATGGTGGCGGAGTTGCGCGCGTGGTCGGACGCCATCTTCGCCCGCACTCACGTGCGCTACTCGATCCGCTATCAGGGCAGCGATCTGTTCGCGCACACCGGGCGCGGGTGGGCGGCCATGGCGCCGGAGCGGAGGCGGCAGGCCGAGGCTGATCCGCGCCGGTTTCGCGATCCCTGGGCGGAACGGATCATCGGCCTGCCGGCGCAGGCGGCCGCCTGCCGCGCGCTCGGACTGGAGGAGCTGCGCGCCGATGAGGTGGTGATCATCCTGTCCAAGCCGGCCCACGGCCCGCCGCTCTATTGGCATCAGGATTTCATGCAGTGGCACAGCCCGAGGGCGGCCACGCCGTGGCCGACGCGCATCTTCCTTTCCTACTACCTGGTGGACACGACGCGGGAGAACGGCTGCCTGCGGGTCATCCCCGGCAGTCACCGCAAGCGCCACCGACTGCACGATCTCCCTGACGCCCACGGCGAGGAGCTGCAGGCGCTGGAGGACCTGTCCCATCCGGCGTTCTCCGACGACCCCGACGCGGTGGACGTGCCGTTGCGCGCCGGCGACCTGCTGATTGCCGATGCCCGCCTGCTGCACGCCGCCTGGCCCAATCGCACCGACCGGCGCCGCACGCTGCTCCTGGCTTGGCACGACGTGTTCTCGTTTCCGCGCCCGCCGAGCTGGTGGCGCGGCGACGTTCCCGCCGCCGTCCGCAACGCCGATCCCGCCGCGCGCTACGAGAACAGCGTCCGCACCCCCAGCCACTACCTCACCTGAAAGTCGCTGCATTCTACGAGAGCCGTTGGCGTAGCTCCTCGAATACCTGGTCGGCGGGACGATCGGCGGATTCCGGGTCCAGATCGCGCCTGGCAGCCTCCTCCGCCCAGACTTCCTCGGTTTGCTCCGCCGTAAGCTGATCGAGGCTTTGCAACAGCGTTCCGGCCAACTGCGCGCGTGATCGTGGGCTGAGTTTGAGTGCTTCCGTTACGATTTCTTCGAGCTGCATCCACCGAGTGTACACTACGGGGCGGCGCGCTGAATGGTGAGCAGGGTGTTGGCGGCGGGGGCCGGCAGCGTGGAGCGGGCGCCGTCGGGCCAGGTTATCTCCAGGCGCTGCAGTTCGGCGCCTGCCGGGAAGCCGAAGTGGACGCGGTTGGGGTCGCCGGAGAGGAAGCCGCTGGAGCTGCGGGTCTCGCGCACGTAGCTGCCGGTCGATGCGCGCAGCGTGAGGCGCGCGCCGACGGCGAACGTGTTGCCGCTCGCCGGCCAGCGCAGGTCCACCTGCAGGCTGGCGCCGCCGCACAGCCGGTTCTCCAGCAGCTCCGCCGGGGCGCGCAGGTTGTTCACCACGACGTCGAGGTCGCCGTCGCCGTCGAGGTCGGCGCTGCTCATGCCGCGCCCGCCGGCGGCGCTGCCCAGGCCCCACTCCGGCGCGCGGCGGAAGCGGCCGCCCCCCTCGTTGCGGAACGCCTGGTTGCGTTCGATCAGCTCGGCGCCGGGAAGGTGGCCAAAGGAGCGCTCGCTGTACATGCCGTTGACGACGTAGAGATCCTGCAGCCCATCGTTGTCCAGGTCGGCGAACTTGGCCGACCAGCTCCAGCCGCTGGCGTCCACCCCGCGCTCGACGGCCTGGTTCTCGAGGCCCTCGGCGGCGCTCCCCACCAGCAGCACGTTTTCCTCGATCTGCGGATCGTCCGCCGGCAGCTCGTCGTAGTTGCCGCTCAGCGCCTGCCACGCCGCGCGCGTGGCGGCATCGTCGGCGTAGGGCTTCATGTCGGCGCTGAACAGCTCGAAGCGGCCGTCGTTGTCGATGTCGGCGGCGTCGAGGCTCATGGTGTTGCGCGGCATGCGCGGCAGCAGGTCGTCGAGCCGGAAGCCGGCGGGGGTCCACAGAAACAGGTAGTCGGGCAGCTCGAAGTCGTTGCCGACCAGGATGTCGAGCCGTCCGTCGCCGTTGAAGTCGGTCAGCAGCAGCGCCAGCGCCTGCGCGTGGCGCACCAGCTCGCGCCCGCGCAGCTTGCCGCCGGCGTTCTCGTAGTAGGCGACGCCGCCGCCGATCGCGAAGCCGTCGTAGAGCTCGGCGATCTCGGCGTCGTAGCTGGCGCCCGCCAGGTCCAGGTCGCCGTCGCGGTCCAGGTCCGCCAGGGCGATGGCGTTCAGGACGTGCCAGGCGCCGAACCCCTCGGTCCGGCTGAAGGCGCGGGCGGCGCCGCCGCCCGCCCCCGCGCCGGCCGCGGCAGCGCTCAGCCACAGGCTTGGCGGGCTGCCGGGGTGGGAGAGGATCAGGTCGAGCCAGCCGTCGCCGTCGAAGTCGACGACGTTGACGCCGCGCGCGCTGCCGGCAGCCAGCTCCTCGCGGGCGAACGTGAGCCCGCCGGTATTCCACAGGATGGTGCTCGGGCCGTCCAGGTTGGCCAGCACGAGGTCCAGGTCGCCGTCGTCGTCCAGGTCGTTGACGCCGAGCGCGGAGCCTACGCCGGCGAAGATCGGCTTGCGCTGCGGCGAGACGATGGTGGTGTGAGGCAGGGCATGGGACACGAACGCCCCGGTGCACGCCGCCCCCGCGGCGACCGGCCGCGCCAGATGGCTGATCGCCGGTTCCGCCGGTTCCGCCGGCGCCGGGAGCGCGCCCGCCGCGCCGGCCAACAGCGCCAGCCCGACGATTCGCGGCCAGGTCATGGCGGCGCGCTCAGCTCTTGTAGGGGTCCGCGGCGTCGCGCAGCCCGTCGCCGACGAAGTTGTAGCACAGCACGGTGACGATCACCAGCGTGCCGGGGAGCATCAACCAGGGATGGAGCGCGATGGTGCGCACGTTCTGCGCTTCTATGAGCAGCACGCCCCAGCTCACGGTAGGCGGGCGCAGCCCCAGGCCGAGGAAGCTCAATGCGGTCTCGCCCAGGATCATGCTCGGTATCGACAGCGTCAGGTTGACGATCAGGTAGCTCATGAAGGAGGGCAGCAGGTGGCGGACGATGATGCGGGGGGAGGTCGAGCCGGCGATCATCGCCGCCATCACGAAGTCCTCCTCGCGCAGTTGCAACAGCTTGCCGCGCACCACCCGGGCCAGCCCGGTCCATCCCAACAGCGACAGAATGACGGTGATCGAGAGGTACACCTCGAGCGGACCCCACTCGCGCGGCACCGCGGCCGACAGCGCCATCCACAGCGGGATCGACGGAATCGACTGCATGAACTCGATCAACCGCTGAATCACCATGTCGGCGCTGCCTCCGAAGAAGCCGGAGATGCCGCCGAGCGCGCAGCCGAGCACGAAGGTCACCACCACCCCGACCAGGCCGATCGACAGCGAGGTGCGCGCGGCGTAGAGCATTCGGGAGTAGTTGTCGCGCCCGAACTTGTCGGCGCCCAGCAGGAACAGGGTGCCTTCGTCGACCCCGAACAGATGTATGCGGCTCGGAAACAGACTCCACAGCTTGTATTCGTCGCCCTGGGCGAAGAACCGCAGGTAGGTCTTGCGCGAGGTGTCCGGGGTGTAGCGGTTGCGGAACGTCTCCAGGTCGAGCTCGACCCGCCACGGATACACGAAGGGACGCAGCGAGAGACCATCTTCGCCGGCGAAGCGGACGCGCTGCGGCGGCGCGTACAGGTGGTCGGAATCGCGCCGGTAGATGTCCTGGGTGGAGAAGAACTCCGCGAACAGGGCCACGAAGTAGAGCGAGCCCAGCACCGCCAGCCCGACGACTGCGAGCCGATGGCGCTTGAAGCGGCGCCGCATCAGGGTCCACTGCGAGGCGATGAAGTAGCTTTCGTCGGTTGCGTCGGCCGCGGCCGTGGTGAGTGCCGTCCCGCGGTCGCTCATGCGCTGCTCTTTTCCCCTTCGTAGCGAATGCGCGGATCGATCCACAGCAGCAGCATGTCGGACACGAACACGCCGAAGATGGTGAGCATCGACAGCACCATCACGATGCTCGACGCGAGCTGCATGTCTTCCATGGTGAGCGCCCTGAGCAGCAGCGGCCCCACGGTCGGCAGGTTGAGCACGATCGCCGTGATGATGGTGCCGGAGACGATCTCCGGGAACACGCCGCCGATGCCGCTGATGATCGGGTTGATGGCGATGCGCACCGGGTACTTGAAGCGCAGCGTTTGCTCCGGCAGTCCCTTCGAGCGGGCGGTAATGACGTACTGCTTTTGCAGCTCATCCAGCAGCGAGCCCCGCATCACCCGGATCAGTCCCGCGGTCCCCGCGGTAGCCACCACCAAGATCGCGACCGGCAGGTGCAGCATCATGTCCAGAACCTTGGCCACGCTCCACGGCTGATCGAGGTATTCGGAGGAAAACAGACCGGTGATCGGGAAATTGAACCAGGCGAGCGAAATCCACATCAGCAGCAGCGCGAGCATGAAGTTGGGCGTGGCCAGACCGACGAAGCCGAACACGGTGGCCGTGTAGTCTCCGAACGAGTACTGGTGAGTCGCCGAGTAGATGCCGATCGGGATGGCCAGCAGGAAGGTGAGGGCGATGGTCAGCACCGACACCAGCACCGTGAGGGGCAGCCGCGCTCCTAACAGCTCCGCGACCGGGATGCGAAACGCATACGACTCGCCGAGATCGCCGCGCAGGAGATTGCCGACCCACACGAAGTACTGCATGTAGCCCGGTTTATCCAACCCGTAGTAGGCGCGCATTTCCTGCAGTACCGCCTCGCTCAGGTTGGTTCCGGTGAGCCCGAGCTGCCGCAGGTGGGTTGACAGAAAGTCGCCCGGCGGCAGGGTGATGATGGCGAACCCCACCACCGACACCAGCGCCAGGGTGATCACCATGTAGAACAATCGGCGCACGATGTACGCGGTCATGCCGGTACTGTCCCGCTATACGTATACGCAAGAGGCCCGCCGGAGCGGGCCCCTTGCAGCGCTGAGCGCCGGTACCGCTACTGCCGGAAGTACCACTGATCGGGTTTGACGTCGCGGAAGAATTGCACGTCGTCGCCGGCGAAGCGGGTGTCGCGCGGGAAGTTGCCGACCTCGTTGCTCACCACGACCGGCACCGGAGCGTAGCCGACGGTGCCGATCAGCAGCACCTGCTCGGAGGCGAAGTCGAACAACTGCGTGGCGATGCGGTCGCGCTCGGTACGGTCGGCGGTGATGTACCACCGGTCGGCCAGCTTGAAGTACTCCTTGAACTCCTCGGGCGGCTCCTCGCCCTGCTCGCCGCCCGACTCGTGCCACCTCCACCAGGGGAACGCGTAGTTGCCGTCGGCGGAGGTGAACTTGTTCGACGGCAGGTAGCCCTTGCTCTGGTTGGTGCGGCGCAGGAACCACACCGCTACGTCATACTCGTTGGCGCCCACCCGCTCGAACACCAGGTCGATGTTGTTCGAGCGCGGGTCGGTCTTGATGCCGACGTCGTTCCAGTACTCGGCGACCAGTTCGCTGACGGCGACGTGGCTCGGCCACTCCAGCGGGATCGGGATCTGGATATCCAGCGCCTTGCCGTCGGGCCGCAGGCGAAATCCGTCGGCGCCGCGCTGCAGGCCCAGTTCGTCGAGCAGCCGGTTGGCGGTGTCAGGATCGTACTCCGCGTAGCGGGTGGCCCATTCCTCCTTGTAGAAGGAGTTCTCCGGGTCCATCGCCGCCTGCCGCGGGACCGCCAGCCCGAAGAACAGCACCTTGTTGATCTCCTCGCGGTTGATGGCCAGCGACATCGCCTGCCGGAAGCGCACGTCCTGGAAGATCTCGCGCACCACCGGGTCGGGGTGGGTGAGGTTGAAGGCGTAGAAGCTCTCGGCGCCGGCCGCGCGCGGCCACATCAGCGTCTCGTAGTTGCCCGCTTCCTCGTTCTCCTTGAACAGCGGGAAGTCGGGCGTCGACAGGCCGATGGCGGCCACCGACAGCTCGCCGGAGATCACCTTCAGGTTGAGCGTCTGCTTGTCCGCCACCGTCTCCACCCGCAGGCGGTCGAGGTAGGGGAGCTGATTGCCGGCCGGGTCGATGGCGAAGTGATAGGGATTGCGCACGTGGAGCACGTAGGTGGTGGTGATCTCCTCATGGTTCCAGGGCTTGAGGCTGGGGGTATTCGTGTCTTCGACCCGGAAGTCGCCCCCCCCCCCCCTCTTCTGCCACACTGCGTCCACCCAACTATCGTAGCCCTCTTCCTTGGCCAGGGCGTCGGCGTTCTCGTTGTACTTGGCGTGATACTTCGACAGGTAGTGCTTGGGGTAGGCGTGAGGGTGCCAACCGCCCCAGAACTCGTACCAGCCGGGCAGCGTCGGGAACGGGTCGGAGTAGTGCAGCCGCACCGTGTAGTCGTCCACCTTCTCGGCGTGCGACATCGGGCCCCAGCCGTTGCGCCGCCAGCCGGACGGGAACTCGTCGATCAGCAGCCAGTCCTCGAACGAGAACATCACGTCATCGGCGGTGTAGGGGTGGCCGTCGGACCACTTCAGGCCGCGCCGCAGGTACATGGTGACGGTCTTCTGGTCGTCCGACATCTCCCACCCCTTGTGGATGTAGGGAACGATGTCGATCGGCTTGCCCGGGCCCCGGTTGGCGGTCTGGATCGTGCCCACCAGCCCGCGGATCGGGGTGAGCTCGGTGTATTCGGTGCCGATCGAGGCCGCCTTGAGGGTGCCGCCGTAGGTGCCGATGCCCTCGAACACGTTGAGCACCAGGGGCTCCTCCGGCAGCCGTTCCGCCACCGGCGGCAGTTCGCCCGCCTGCACCATCGCCGCCAGCATCGGCGCCTCGCTGAACGAAGTGATCGTGTTGCCGGTGTCGCGTTCGTAGTCGGCCAGCGTGTCCCACTGCCACACGTCGCCGTACTCGGCCATCATCATCTCGGCGGCCGCTCCGGTCTGCGCTCCTTCCTCGCCTTCGCCGGCCGCGAACGCCGCCGCGGCGGCGGTCCCGGCCGCGAGCGCGATGAGCGCCAGTCGTCTCAACCCTTTCATGGGTTCCATGGGGGTTCCTCCTTCCTTGCGCAAAAGAGAGTTATCGCAGCATGGTTACCCGGCTCCGCCCCGCTGTCAACCGACCAACGCCCGCCCGCTGCTCGGGTCGGGCGGCGGCGCGTTTACCATGACAGCTCGGTCTGGCGCAGCCGCGCCTCCGTCACGGCGAGCCTGCTGATCTCCGGCCAGCTCTTTACCAGCCCGTTGTAGTCCAGCGCCTCGGCGGGGCGCTTCCGGCGCTCGCTCACCGTGTACAGCCGGTAGCACAGCTCGCGGGCGAGGTCGGCGACGCCGCCGAGCCGGCGCAGCAGGCGGGCCGCGGCCATCTCCCCGCCATGCCACACGACGCGGATCAGATGGTGCACCGCCTCCCAGGTCGTGAGGCGGTCGTCTGCCGCCGGGTCCCAGTCGGCGGGCAACTCCTGCGGACGCAGCAGGCGCACGCTCCCGGCCTGCGAGTGGATGATGCCGGCCTGCACCATGCCGCTCACGCTGGTGTTCTTGGCCGTGGCCAGGGTCTCCGCGCTGCCATACTCCCCGGCCTCGAAGCCGTGCTGGTCGAACCACGCCAGCGCCCAGCGGCTATCGGTATCGAAGTCTCCCTCCTGCGCGGCCAGGATCTCGTCGAGCGTCTGATTGATGAGGGCGAGCGCCTCGCCCACGGTGACGCGGTTGCCGGCGCCGTGCAACACCTTGGCGTAGCGGGTGAAGATCGCCATGCCGGGACCGATGGCGGCCTGCGCGAGGTCGACGGGGGCGACGTTGCCGCGCTGCAGGTGTACGAGGGCCGGCGGCAGTTCCTCCTTCAGAGCGTCAATGAGCTCGCGGCGCGAGCCGGTCGGAGCATCGTCCGGCCGCCGCCGGCATACCAGGACGATGCTGGAGGCGAGCGCGTTGACCGCAGCCTTGACCCCGGTTGGTCTTTCGGTGCGCATCGGCCACGTGCCGCTGATCTCAAACCCTGATCTGATGACGGCATCCAGGAAGGTTTCCCAGCCCGTGCTGGCAAACCCGCGATCGTCCTTGTTTTCGGATTGCTTGAAAGCATAGTACAGCGTAGTGGGAATGGAGCGCGGGGTCTTCAGCGACAATCGTCCCAGTGCCCGCGCCATACCGGACATGAAGAACGATTCGGCTTGCTCCCTGCCGCCGTGCCGGTAGGGCGATGCGACAAGTTCTTCCACCTTCGGTACGGCCATGGTCGCGAACAGATCTGGAAAGACCGATCGCAGCGCTCGGCGCAGCCACACGTAGAAGAAGTCTGAAAGATCAGCGTAGGCGATGTTGTCGTAATAGGGCGGGTCGGTAGAAACGATCGACGACTCCAAACCGGCGTGACTCACGGCATTTTCTTGTGCCGCCGTACCATGACCGGAAACTTCCAGAGGAAGAAGACGTAGCGTTTCCGGTATCCAGCCGAGTGATCCTGACCAGCCTCCCGTACTGTCGGAAAGGGGATTGGTCTCGGGATAGTCCCAGGTCATTGGAATCGCCTGCCGAGCAAACACCTGTTCGACCTTTTCTCCGCCCCTGTTCCATACGCAGATCGTTGCGGATCGGTTGGCGAGACGACTGATGCCGCAGCTCAAGTACAGGCTCACTGCCTCGGCGTAGGCGGTGACGCCGGCGCCGCCGTCCTGCCGGATGCGCTCGCGCGCTTCGGCTACCAGGTCGGAAAACGTGTTCAACGCCACGAGCTGCCGGGGCGTGAACAGATCGCCGAAGGTGGTGAGACCGTAGGCATAACAGGTACCACCAGTGAGCCGTTCAGGAACACTTCCATCTGGCTTCCACTCCGGCTGCGCACGCGATGCCGCGGTTTCATGCTCCTCGGTCGGCGCCAGATACACACGGCCGCGATCGCCCTCCGCTACGATCGCCAGCAGCCGCGCGCCCATGCGGCCGGCCATGCCTTCGGCCTTGATGTGGTCGGGCGGGATCGGCACCCCCGACACCAGGCAGCGGAAGTTGGCGCCGCGCGCCAGCTTGGTGCCGGCCGTGGCCGCGGCCGCGTCGGGCGGCGCGCCGACCTTGACCGTGAACCGGTAGCGGTAACCGTCCGCGCCGATCACCGGCTCGACGTACGCTTCCTTGCCCCGCCTGGTGGACAGCATGAAGGTGGAGACCAGCGGCACCTCCACCTGCGCGAACGCCGGGTTGGGGCTCTTCACCGTGCGCGCCCACAGCCACGCGATCACCGTCAGCTCCCGCCCGGCGTAGGGCTGCAGATCGGGGCGCTCCCGCACCATTTCTCCGGTCACCGCGACCTTGGGATAGAGATGGCCGATGCGCCGCTCCGCCTCCTCCCGCATCCAGCGCCCGTAGCAGCGCACGTCCTCCGCCAAGCCGCGCGCCCCGGTCCACTTGGCGCCCAACAGCTCGCCTTCCGACCGCGCTTCCGGGTGTACCGGCGGGCGTCCGGCAAACTTTGGCGGCAGCTCGATCATCGCCTTGTTGATCAGCACCGCCACCGGGTTCAGGTCGCTGGCGTGCGCCTCCAGGCCGAGCCGCTGCGCTTCCAGCGGCAGCGCGCCACCGCCGGCGAACGGATCGTGAAACGCCGGCAGGCGCTCCGGGTCGAACAACTCGGCCGCGCGCGGATGATCGGCGTGGTCGGCGCAGGAGCGCCGCCAGCACGCGCGGATCTCGTCGCGCGCCTGCTGCAGCACCTCCTCGTTGGTAGTGTTCTCCCACTTGACCAGCTCTTCGATCAGGTCGAACAGCCGCTGCCGTTCCCGGTCCTGCGCTTCCTCGGTCGGGAACAGCTCCGGGAGGCTGGAGGGATCGTCGACGAGCTGCGCGAAGATGACGGCGCGCGCGGCCGCCAGCGGGCGCCGCGCCCACCACAGATGCAGGGTGCTGGGGTGGCCGTGACGGATCGACTTCTCGCGCGCCGCGGCCGCGTTGATCGCGTCCAGCGGCAGCGCCACCTCGATCAGCTTCTTGCGGACGGTCATGCTCTGGGTGCTCGGCATCGGGCCGGTCAATCAAGACGCCGCGAGCCGCCAACGGTCGAGCCGCTCGGTCACTTCGGGTTGTGGCAGCCTGCAGCGTGGATGATCGCTGATCGCCTTGAGGGTGGAGTATAGCGTGCCGCGATCGATTACGTTGGCCTCCAGGGCGCGGAGGGGCAAACCTGCCGCAGACCGAGCCTGCTTGGGCCGGCTATCGATAAAGCCGCGCCATTCAGGCGTTCTCGTTGGCTCTGATTTGTTCCTCAATTTCCTGTTGATGGGAACGGACGTACGCCCAGGCATTGGTCAAGTCCTCCGCACGGAGCGCGGGGTAAGCCTGCAGGAGTTCCGCCTCGCCGGTGCCCAGCCGTCTCGCCTGCTCCAGAACCCAGACGGTTATTTTGGTCCTGACGATACGCGGCTCCCCGCCGCAAACACCGGGCGTGCTTTCGATTCCCGGAACGGCATCACCCAGGTCGCGCGCGACCCATTGCAATACCTGCGCCTTTTCCGCTCGCGTCATGGTGGTTAACAGCTTCTCCATCTGTGCGAGCGCATTCATGTTCTCCTCCTTTCAGCGGCAGTGCCACTTCGACATCGGCACCGGCCGCCCGTTAGCGGCGTAGCGTAACCGTCACGACGTCGCAATGTACTCAACGAACGCCCCGGTAGTAAATCCACCCGCCGCGCGCAACGGCTCCTAGTCGCGCCGGCAGGTGGCATCTTATGGGCCGGATAACTTGACTCAAGTAGTTTACATGATTATACTTATGTCATGTACAATCATGTTTCCGACGGGGCCGTCACCACTACCGTATCCGCCCTTTCAGACGACCGCTTGCTGGAGCGGACCAAGGAACTTTCCGGCATCGAACACCATCTCGAAGTGGTCGTGATCGACCACCTGCGCGAGATTGATAAGCGCCGCCTGTATTTGCGGCGCGGGTTCTCGAGCCTGTTCGATTACGCGGTGCGCGAGTTGGGTTACAGCGACGCCGCGGCGTGGCGGCGCATCAAGGCGATGCGGCTCTGCGCGGACGTCGACGGCGTGCGTGAGCGCCTGCAGAATGGCACGATGACGCTGAACGCGGCCGCGCAGTTGCAGCATGCGTTCGACCGGCAGGAGCGCAAGAAGAAACGCGCGGCGCGGAGCGCGCCGGGCGGGACCGGGTGCGGGGCTGCCGCTCAGTCGCAGGAGGGCTCGGCGCCGGCGCGGTCGGCGGAGCGGAAGCCGGCGCCGGCGCCGGCTTCCGGTGCTGGACCCGGAAGCGCGGCGGGAGCTGGTGGAGCAGGCGTCCGGCAAGAGCAGCCGGGAGGTGATGCAGATGCTGGCCGAGGTGGACCCGGAGCTGGCGGCGCCGGCGGATCGGGTGCGGCCCCTGGGCGGCGGGCGCTGGGAACTCAAGGCGGTGATCGACGATGAGTGCCGGCGGGGCTTGGAGCGGCTCAAGGGCCTCCTGTCCCACGTCGATCCGCACCTGACGTTGGGGCAGCTCATGGGGCGGCTGATGCGGGAAGGGCTCGACCGCCACGATCCGGCCCGGGCGCCGCGCGGGCGGCGCGCCGCTTCGGCCAAGGGCGCCGAGCAAACTTCGGCGCCGAAGACGCAGGCGGCCGCGGCTCGCGGCGCTGCCCCGGCAGCGAAGCAGGTGGCCGGCGCGGACAGCGCCGCTCCTTCGGCGGCGAAGGTATCGGCTCAGGCGGCGGCGTAGCCGGGAGAGGAAGCCGCTGACCGCCTGGACACTTCGGCAGCGAAGCCGGCGACCGACGCCACTTCGGCGCCGAAGACGCGGCGCATCGGCCGGCCGGCTGCGGCGCAACGGACCCGGACTTCGGCAGCGAAGCCGGGCGTGAGCGGCCGCGCCATCTCGGCGGCGGTCAAGCGCGAGGTGTGGCGGCGCGACCGGGGCCGCTGCCGCTACGTGGACGGCGCCAGCGGGCGCCGCTGCGGCTCCCAACACTTGCTGCAGATCGATCACGTCGTGCCGTATGCCTGTGGCGGCGCCGCCGAGCCGAACAATCTCCGGCTGCTGTGCGCCGCCCATCACCGCTACCGCCACGGCGGCGCCGGATTCGGGCGCCCCGGCGAGGATCGTCAGGCGTCCGTAGACCGGTGCGCCCACCTGACAAGTGTAGTTGACAGGCGGGGTTGCCGGCCGCAGGGTTGAGAGGTCGTGTATATGAGCGTGCTCAAAGCGGCGATGGCAAAGAAGGGGTATCGCCGGTCAGACGTGGCCCGGGCCGCGGGGGTGAGCCGGCAAGCGGTGGCGCTCTGGTTCGCCGGGGAAGGCGACTTCCGCAACGTGCACGTGGCCAGTCTGCTGAAGCTGAGCGCCGGACTCGGGATCGCACCGGAGGAACTGTTGCGCCCGCTGCCGGGGTTGCAAGATGCAGCCGCCGAACGACGGCTGCATGCCGAGTTCTGCTGGGATCGGTCCTACCCGGACATCTATCGGTTCCTGGTCGCGTTGGCGGCCGCGCAGCCGCGCGCGGTGGCGCGCCTCATCGAGAGCCGCGGGATCTACGAAGCGGCGGCCGTAGTCGGCGCGCAGGTGTGGCGCATGTACCCCGGACTCCGCCAGCTCCTGCCTGCGGCGCGGCGCGCGGTGGTCGATACGGTATGGCAGATTCATCACGATTCGACCCGGCGTTAGCGAGCCGCGTGCTGCCGTTCCCGCTACTGCAGGCCCTGCGCCACGTCTTCGCGCAAGGGCTGAATGACTGCGTCCTGGTCGGCGGCACGGCCCTGGCCGGCTTCTACGCCGGGCATCGGCGGTCGGATGATCTCGACCTGTTTACCGGCAGTGCGACCGCATTCACGCAGGTCGTGCTGGCAGTCCGTTCACTGCGGACCATCGAAGTCGAACTGGAGGAGCGCAGCCATAGCAACCAGTACTACCGGGCGGTGTGCTATCACCGGGAGCTCGGCTTCACCGTGGACGTCGTGCTCGACGAGCGTTCCGCCGGTCTGACGGGAACCAATACCGCCGGGGAGGTGGTGGTAGCAGGGTTGCCGGCGCTGCTGGCGATGAAGGCCGCGGCACTCGTTTCGCGGTGCAGCGAAAAGGACCTGTATGACGTGCTCTGGTTGTTCGGTGCGTTTCCCGAGCGGAAGCTGACGGATTTGATCGAGCTTGGCCGTACGGTAGATGGCGGGGTGACCGGGGAGACCCTGCTCTACAGCATCGGGAGCGCCGAGCTGGACCGGGCGGCGTGCGGATTCGCGGTGGAATTCGGCGCCTCCGCCGGCGCGGTATTCTCCCGCCTGCGGACGTTCCGGCGCGAGCTCCTGAGAGCGCTCGAGCGACACCTCGATAACCGCTCGGCAAGCACTTTGAGCGACGTCATTCGGCGAATCATGACCCTGTAACGCGGTTGCCTGGCGCGGCGCGGCGTCAGAGGATGGCGTCAAGGGATGCGGTACGGTTCCAGGGCGTCCCAGTCGAGTTCGACGCCGTGGCCGGGGCGGTCGGGCGGGGTCACCGCGCCGGCGGCGAAGCGCGGCGGCTCGCGCACGAAGCGCTCGGTGGCGAAGCCGTGCACCTCCAGGAACGAGGCGTTGGGCACCGCCGCCAGCAGGTGCACGTGCAGTTCGTGGACGCCGTGCGAGGTCACCGGCAGGCCGCGCGCCGCGGCCAGGTTGGCGACCTCGATCCAGGGGCTGACGCCGCCGATGTTGGACACGTCCGGCTCCGGGAACGCCACCCCCCCGGCGTCGATCAGGTGCGCGAATTCGCGCACCGTGCGCAGGTTTTCACCGGCGGCCAACGGCACCCCGCCGGCCTCCGCCACGCGGCGGTGGCCGGCGTAGTCGTCGGGCGCGATCGGCTCCTCCAGCCAGCGCACCCCGAACCGCGCCAGTTCCCGCGCCGCGGCAATCGCCTCCTCTACGCTCCAGCGCATGTTGGCGTCCACCATCAGCGGCGCCTCGGGGCCCACCAAGTCGCGCATCGCCGCCACCCGCTCCAGGTCCTCGCTCAGGGAGTCGCGCCCCACCTTCATCTTGACGGCGCGATGGCCGCGGTCGAGCGCGGCGCGCGTCTGCCGCAGCAGCTCCTCCAGCGGCAGCAGCAGATCGATCCCGCCCAGGTAGGCCGGCACCGGCTCCGCCGCGGCGGCGCCGAGCAGCCGCCACAGCGGCTCCTGCCGCGCCAGCCCGCGCAGGTCCCACAGCGCAATGTCGACAGCGGAGATGGCGAACGCGGCGAGGCCGCCGCGCCCCACGTAGTGGGTGCGCTGCCACATGCTGCGCCACAACGCCGCTATGTCATCGCCGTCGGCGCCCCGCAGCAGCGGCGCCAGGTCGTGTTCGATCAGCGCCTGTATCGCCGCGCCGCCGGCATGCACGGTGTAGGTGTAGCCGAGTCCGGTATGCCCCCCTTCGGCCGTCACCAGCGCCAGCACCAGGTCGTAATGATCGTGCCGCCCGTGGGTGGCGTCGGTGAGCGGCGCGGCGAGTGGAATCCGGTACCAGGCGGCGATGAGGTCGTTGATCTTCACCGGCGCTCATCCTATACGATTCATACGATGTTGGCGTGCAGCGCGCGCAGCGCCGCGGCCCGGTCGCGCGCCGCCAGCGCCCGGTAGATGCGCCGGTGCTCGGCGAAGCTGTCCATCAGGTCGTCGAAGCGGTCGTAGCGCATCAACATGCGCATGATCACGCGCTGCCAGAGCGCCCGCAGGTCGGGGTCGCCGTAGCAGGTCATGATCTCTTCGTGGAAGTGGACGTCGCCGGCCACCAGGGCGGGCACGTCCTCGCTTTCGCAGGCAAGGCGGATCCGATCCAGAATCCGGCCCAGCCGCGTCTCCAGCCGGGCGAGCCGCTTCGCGTCGCCGCCGGCGAAGATGCTGGTCAGGGCAAAGCCCTCGATGCGGCGCCGGATGTCGGTGATCAGCGGGCGAATCGACTCGTTGGGGCGCGCCGCGACCGCGGCGCCGGCGTTGGGCCGGGCGGTGACCAGACCATCCTGGCCGAGCTTGAGCAGCGCGTCGCGGACCGGGCCGCGGCTGACCCGGAAGCGCGCCGACAGTTCCTGCTCGCGCAAGTGGGTGCCGGCGTCGAGCTGGCCGGTCATGATCTCCAGGCGGAGCTGCTCCACGATCTGTTCCGGGATGGAGCGGTACACCGGCGCCCGCAGCTCGCTCACCGCCGGTAGTTGACGGTGGCCGGGGCCGACCTGGCCAGGGCGGCCGCCTCGGCGCGCTGCGCGTCCCGCAGGGCGAACGCGCCCTGCATGAAGGTATGTTCGTCGCAGCGCACGTTGTTGGCCTTGAACCCGCGCCGCGGCTGGTCGCGGTGCAGGCCGCAGTCGAAGCGCACCAGGAAGGAGCGCCGGTTGGGGTAGAGCTGCTCCGGGTCGGGGATGTCGGTCACGTGCGACAGGCCCCAGCTTATGCCGCGCCCGTCGCCATTGCCGGCGAACGCATCGGGGCAGAACGGGCCGCCGGCGATGGGCGGCATCTGCACGTGCGCCTTCACCTCGAAGTTGAGCCCGTCGGGCGCGTACTGCACGGTGTCCTTTTCCGGACCGTCCATCGCCACCAGGCCGGCCACCCCGCCGCGGTAGGGCCAGTACATCGTCTCGTGGCCGGAGTTGACCACCGGGTTCAGCTCCGACTTGACGAACGGCCCCTCCGGCCGCTCGGCGATCGCCGCGCCGCCGGCTCGAATCAGGGTCTTGCCCTCCTCGCGGTAGAGCGGAGACCCCTTGTAGTAGAGCCAATACTTGCCGCGGTAGACGATCACGAACGGATCGTGGATCGAACGACTGTCCCAGTCGCCGTCCGCGCCGAGCTCCACCACCGGCCGGTCCAGCCGCTGCCACGGCCCCTCCGGCGAGTCGGCCCACGCCATGCTCACGTCGCAGTAGTCGCCGCGGTCGCGCCGGAACGGGCCGGTGAAGGTCTGGAAGTAGAGGTAGTAGCGGCCATTGGCGGCCAGCACGTCGCACGTGGTGGCGGCGCGGTCGCCATATTCGCCGGGCGCGGCGCGGGCGACCGCCACGCCCCGTTCCTGCCAATGGAAGCCGTCGCTGCTGGTGGCGTACCACAGATCGGCCAGGTCCCAATCCACCGCCGGCAGGTGGTCGGGGCCGTTGCCGATCCCGACCGGCTCCGATTCGGTCTCGCGGCGGGTGTACCAGACGTAGAACAGATCGCCCACCTTGATCACCGACGACGGATCGCGGCGCGATACCCGGGCGTCGCGGCCAATGCCGGTGACGCGGGAGTAGCGAAAGCTGGTGAAGAATTCGTTGCCCGGGTCCTGCAGCGGGCTCCACTGATCGTACAGCCGGTGCATCGCCGCGGACAGCGGCCGGTCGGTCGGCTTTTGGCGCGGGGGAATCGCCGGAAACGCAGCCATTTCCGCCAGTGTACGAAACTGCGCGCCTTCGTCAAGTTGTCAACAGTTGACAATCAACGGCCGGGGAGGCTACGCTGCCGCCCGTGCGCCTCGTGGACGATCGGCCCCCGCTGCCCGGCGAACCTTCGCGCAGCCTGCCGCGGGACCGGCCGCTGAGCGCCGCCAGCCGCCGGCTCTACGAGCAGTGGGGCCGGTACGGCGACTCCGCCAACGAGTTCTACACCACCTTCTCCTATACGCTGCTGCCCGGACTGGGGCCGCAGGAGGGGGTGACGCGGCGCGATCCGAGCGCGGTGGTGCGCGCCGGCGGCCGCTACCACGTGTGGTACACGCGCCGCGCCGGCGGCGAACCTGACCCCGCCAACCGCCCGCCCGCGGGCCGCGGCCAGCGTTGGGACGCGGCGGCCTTCGACTGGGACCTGGCGGAGATCTGGCACGCCGCGTCGGCCGACGGGATCACTTGGCAGGAGCAGGGCCGAGCGGTGGCGCCGGGGCCGCGCGGCGCCTTCGACGGGCGCAGCGTGTTCACCCCCGGCATCCTGGTGTGGCGCGGGCGCTACTACCTCTATTACCAGGCGGTGGGGCACCCCTACGTGCTGCGCACCCGCAACGTGATCGGTCTGGCCTGGGCGGAGTCGCCGGCCGGGCCGTGGCGGCGCCACCCGCGCCCGGTGCTGGTTCCGGGCGCGGCCGGCGAGTGGCTCGGCAGCGGCGACGGCAACGCCGTGCGCCGCTACGGCGCCTGGGACAGTCACAAGGTGCACGACCCGCAGCCGCTGCTGCGCGCCGGCCAGGTGTGGCTCTACTACAAGGGCCAGCCGATGGGCTGGGGCACCGGCGGCGACGGCGGCATCGGCTGGGGGGTGGCGACCGCCGGCCGCCCCGAGGGGCCGTTTTGCAAGTCGCCGCTCAACCCGGTCACCAACAGCGGCCACGAGACGCTGCTGTTCCCCTACCGGGAGGGGGTGGCGGCGATCTGCAACCACGACGGCCCGGAGAAGGATACGGTGCAGTATGCGCCGGACGGCCTCAACTTCGAGGTGAAGGCGCACGTGGTGCTGCCGCCGCCCGCCGGCGCGCCGTTCGCCCCCGACCTGTTCGCCGGCGACGGCGAGGGGCGCGGCATCACCTGGGGACTGGCCCATCTGGCGCGGGAGGAACTGAAGCGGGGCAGCTCCTACCTGATCCGCTTCGACTGCAACTTGGCGCGCGACCGGGAACGGCCCGGCTTTCGCGGTTCCAACCACCGCTTCCCGGAAGCGGTGTACTTCTCGCCCGACCTGGTGTTCAGCGGCGCCCCCGCGCCGGAAGGGGAGGGGGCGGCGGGGAGCGATGCGCCGGCGCCGGAGGGGGCGGGGAGCGATGCGCCAGCCGAGGCGGGGCAGGGCGTGCCGGGCCGGCCGTTGCCGGGGGCGCCCCGGGACGGCGCGCCTCCGCCGGCAGCGCGCGCCGCGCCGCCCGCCCCGCTGAGCGCCGCCGCGCGCCGCGTGCGGCAGGTCTACGGGGCCGCCAAGGATCAGGCCAGCGAATTCTTCTCGGCGTTCAAGTACGCGCCGGTCACCGGCATCGGCAAGCAACCGGGGGTCAGCCGGCGCGATCCGAGCAAGGTGATACGGGTAGGGGACACTTGGTACGTGTGGTACACGCGGCGCCGGTCGGCGCCGCCCGCGGGCTTCGAAGGCGCCGGCGACACGGTCCCGGTGTGGGACTGGGATCTGGGCGAAGTGTGGTACGCGACCAGCAGCGACGGCTTCCACTGGCAGGAGCGCGGGCGGGCGGTAGCGCGCGGCCCGCGCGGCGCGTTCGACGACCGTTCGGTGCTGACCCCCGACATCCTGGTGTTCGGCGGCCGCTACTACCTCTACTATCAGGTGCTGCAGGCGCCCTACCGCCAACGCTCGCTCTACCAGCTCGGCATGGCGTGGGCCGCGGCGCCCGACGGGCCGTGGCGGCGCTGGCCGGAGCCGGTGCTGCGCGTGGGCCGGCCCGCGCCCGAGCTGCTGCCGGGCAGCGACGATCCCGATGCGCTGGCCCGGTTTGGCGCCTGGGACAGTCACAAGCTGCACGACCCCTACGTGCTGGTGCGCGGCGGCCGCATCTGGCTCTACTACAAGGGGGTCCCGTTCGGGCGCCACTACCGGCACGACCTGGGCTGCCAATGGGGCGTGGCCTTTGCCGAGCGGCCGCAGGGGCCGTTCCTCCGCAGCCCGCTCAACCCGGTGACCAACTCCGGCCACGAGACCTTTCTCTACCCCTACCGCGAGGGCGTGGCCGCGGTCACCAGCCTGGAGGGGCCGGAGAAGAACACCGTGCAGTACGCCCGCGACGGCCTCAACTTCGAGGTGGTGGGCAAGGTGTCGGCGCCGCCGGTGGCCGCCGGCCCCTACGTTCCCGACGCCTTCACCGACACCGCCGACGGCGAAGGCATCACCTGGGGTCTGGCGCACCTCCATCACGGCGCGCGCGGCACCCTGCCCAACAGCTACCTGGTCCGCTTCGAGTGCAACCTGAGCCGGCGCGCGCGCCGCCGGGGCTTCTTCCGCGCCTGGAACTTCCGCTTTCCCGCGGCCGCCTACCTGCCGGACGCCCCGCCGCCGCCGGTTCCGGCGCCTCAGCCTGCCTCAGACGCCTCAGACCGGAGTTCGTTGCCAACCGCCGCCGCCCGCGATAGAGTGCGCTCCGCAGGGTGCGGGCCGCCGAGCGGGCCGCAGAGCGCGGTCGCTCATTGAGGCTCGACGGCGGTGACGGCATACATCATTCGGCGGTTCTGCTCCATGATCCCGACGTTGTTCATCGCCACGATCGTGGTGTTCCTCCTGATCCGGCTGATGCCCGGCGACGTGATCGACACCATCATCGAGGACCTGCAGAACCGCGGTACCAACGAAGCCGCCATCGCCGCCACGCGCGCCTTCATCGAGGAGGAGCTGGGTCTGGACGTTCCGGCGCCGCTGCAGTACGCCCGCTGGCTGGGGGTGCTGCCGCAGGCCGACGGCCGGGTGAGCGGCATCCTGCAAGGCGACTTCGGGCGCTCGCTGTGGTCGAAGAAGCCGGTGCTGCAGCGCATCGGGCCGCGCTGGCCGGTCACCCTGGAGCTGGGCCTGATGGCGCTGGCGGTGAGTCAACTGATCTCGCTGCCGATCGGCATCTATTCGGCGTTGCGGCAGGACACGCTCGGCGACTACGCGGCGCGCAGCGTGGCCTTCGCGCTGATCGCGGTGCCCAACTTCTGGGTCGCCACCCTGGTGATCGTGCTGCCGTCGATCTGGTGGGGCTACACGCCGCCCCTCATGCTGGTCCGCTTCGGCGACGATCCGCTGGGCAATCTGCAGATGTTCATCCTGCCGGCGATCGTGCTGGGCATGGGCATGTCGGGCATGACGATGCGCATGACGCGCACCATGATGCTGGAGGTGCTGCGCCAGGATTACGTGCGCACGGCCTGGGCCAAGGGCCTGCGCGAGCGCCTCATCGTGGTGCGCCACGCACTCAAGAACGCGTTCATTCCGGTGGTCACCCAGATCGGATTGCTGTTGCCGCTGCTGGTCGGCGGCACCGTCATCATCGAAAACATCTTCGGTCTGCCGGGCATGGGGCAGCTCACCCTCGACGCGATCAGCAAGCGCGACTACGCCACGGTGAGCGGGCTGATGCTGCTGGTGGCCGCGGCGATCATGGTGATCAATCTCGGCGTCGATCTGCTGTACGCCTGGCTGGACCCGAGGATTCACTATCGATGAGCGCCGCCGAGCCGAACCCGCTCCGCAAGCGGTCGCTCTGGATCGACGCCGGCCGCCGGCTGCTCACCGAAAAGCCGCTCGGCGCGGCGGGCGCGGTGGTGACGCTGGGACTGCTGTTCACCGGCCTGTTCGCCGAGCTGCTGGCCCCCTACGGCTTCAACGAGGTGTTCCCGGCGCAGGCGCTGTCGCCGCCGTCGGCGCAGTTCTGGCTCGGCACCGACCACATAGGGCGCGACATGCTCAGCCGGGTAATCTACGGCGCCCGCATCTCCATGATCGTCGGGCTCGCCGCCGCCGTCGTTTCCTCCCTGGTGGAGCTGGTACTGGGGATGTCGAGCGGCTATCTCGGCGGTAAGTTCGACTTGATTCTGCAGCGGGTGGTGGACGCGGTGATGGGGTTCCCCGGCCTCGTGCTGCTGGTGGTGGTGATGTCGCTGGTGGGTCCGGGAATGCTCACCATCATCATCGTGCTCGGGCTGCGCTGGGGCATCAACGGTTCGCGCATCATCCGCGGCGCGGTAATCTCGATCAAGGGCAACGTCTACGTGGACGCGGCGGTCGCCGCCGGCTGCCGTACTTCGCAGGTGCTGCTGCGCCACGTGCTGCCGCACGTCGTGGCGCCGCTGATCATCAACTTCAGCACGCGCGTGCCGGGCATCATCCTGACCGAGGCGAGTCTGAGCTTCCTCGGCTACGGCGTTCCGCCGCCGGCGCCAAGTTGGGGCGGCATGCTGAGCGGTCCCGGCCGCGAGCACATGCTGACCGCCCCCTGGATCGCGATCTGGCCCGGGGTGGCGCTCAGCATCGTGGTATATGGCATCAACATGTTCGGCGACGCGGTGCGCGACGTGCTCGATCCGCGGCTGCGCGGCGGGAGCGGCCGCTTCGGCGTCGGCTTGCGGGCGCGGCGGCGGGCGGCGCGCGCGGAAGGGGGCGCCGCACCGGGAAGTCGGGCGTTGCCCGAAAGAGACCGGGCGCTGCCCGAAGGAGACCGGGCGCTGCCCGACGGCGAGCGGGCGCGCGCCGGAGCGGCCGGACGTGGTTGAACGAATCAGGCACTGGACTAGACTGGTATCGCGGGCAGGAGTCTCGCGAAGGAGGACATTCATGCAGAGTTTGGCATGCAGGCGCATCGCGCGATGCGCGCTGCACGTGATGGCCGCGGCATTGGCCGTACTGGCCGCCGGGCCGGCGTTCGCCACCGGCGAAGAAGAGGCGGCCGCGGCAACCGGGGACGGCCCGCAGTACGGCGGCACGCTGACCGCCTTTCGCACCGACCTGGAGCCGGTCCAGGCCGACCAGACCTCGACCGTGGGCCGGGCGCCGGCGCTGGTCTTCAGTGGTCCGATCATGGACTACCTGATGATGACCGACTACGAGGGGTGCGGCCCGCGCGGCTCGGGGGTGTTTCCGAGCACCTACCCCGGCATCTACCTGACGCCGGAGCAGTGTTGGACCGGAGCCCTGGCCGAGCGCTGGGAAGCGCACGAGGACCGGATCGTGTTCCACCTGCGGCAGGGAGTGATGTGGCAGGGCAACGACGTGATCGGCTTCGAACCGCGCGAACTGGTCGCCGACGACGTGGTGTTCGCGTTGACGCGGGCGTGGAACTCGCGGCCGACGGCGTGGACCTGGGACGGCGGCGCGATCGACAACATCGTCGCCGAGGACCGCTACACCGTCGTGGTGGAGCTGAGCCGCTTCGACCTGGAGTGGATCGTGTGGACCGCGGCCAACCCCAACGCCATCTACGCGCCGGAGGTGGTCGAGGCGGGAGCCGGCGAGTGGGAGCATCAGGCCGGGACCGGTCCGTTCCGCTTCGCCGAGTACGTCGAGGGCTCCTTCATGCGCTATGAGCGGCACGACGACTACTGGGGCAGTCCCACCATCATCGACGGGGTGGAGTACGAGACGCCGTTCGTCGACGAGATGATCTACCTGATCATCAAGGACCTTTCGACGCGCGTGGCGGCGCTGCGCACCGGCAACCTGGACCTGTACTACTGGATGCCGGTGAAGCAGGAACAGTCGCTGGCCGAGACCGCGCCGGAGCTGGAGAAGTTCCGCTACCTGAGCTCCGGCACCCACGCGCTGGGCTTGCGCAGCGACATCGAGCCGTTCGACAACAAGCGCGTGCGCCATGCCATGTCGATGGCCCTGGACGCGAAGCAGATTGCCGATACGGTGCTGCTGGAAGCCCACACCGAGGGGATCTTCCCGATGATCGAAGGCTACCCCGGCCACATTCCGCCGGAGGAGCTGAGCCCGGAGATCCGGGCGGTCTATGAGTACCATCCGCAGCGGGCCAAGGAGATTCTGGCCGAGGAGGGCTATCCGAACGGGTTCGAGGTGACCACCATCGTGCGCGCCGCCGACACCAACAGCGTCGCCATCCTGGAGCTCGCCAAGAGCTACTGGGAGGAGGTGGGCGTCGACCTGGAGATCAACGCCCTGGAGCAGTTGGCCTATCAGACCGAGCGGCGCGCGCGCAACTACCACGTGATTCGTTCCACCCTGCAGAATCAACGTGAAGTGGGAGCGTTCAACAAGCACTCGATCAACTTCGCGGGCGGCTGGAACGACGCGATATGGACCGATCCGGCCTACTATGATCCACTGTTCGTGGAGACCAGCGCCACGCTCGACCTGGAGGAGCGCAACCGGAAGTGGGCGCAGCTCGCGCGGATCGTGGTGGAGGAAGCCGCCTACATTCCGCTCGGGATTCAATATGAGCTGTCGTACTGGTGGCCGTGGGTGAAGAACTACTACGGCGAGTCATCGACCACCTTCCGGTCGAGCAGCATGGTGGAGGCGGGAATCTGGATCGATCAGGCGTTGAAGCAGGAGATGGGCTACTGAGCGCCGCCGGCCGCCGGCGCCGCGCGCGGCAATCGGGCCCGCGATGAGCGGTAGTCCCCGGTGGCGCGCGTGCGCCGCGGCGGCGGCCGCGGTGTGGCTGGCGGCGTGCGGCGGGCGGCAGGAGGAGCGCGCCGCGGCTTCCGAGCCGCCCGCGGCGGCCGCGGAAGGGGAGGCGGCGCCGGCCACGGAAGCCGCGCCGGCCGAGCACCCGCGGCTCGCGGTCGGCGCGGCGTACTCCACCGACGCGTTCATGGTAACGGTGCGCGGCGCCAGCGTGGTCGCCGGCTACGACTACTTCGACAAGGGCGCGGATGCGGACGCGACCAGGCAGGCGGACCCCGGCGAGGTGTTCCTGATCGTCGATATCGAGTTCGAGTCGCTCGGCGGCTGGTCGTTGGGCACGAACGGCAACCAGCTCGCGTTGCGCGGACAGTTCACGGTAACGGACGGCGCCGGCAACGACTATTCCTACGCGCCCTACTTCGGCGAGAAGGCGCTGGTGCTGGCGCCCCACCTGGACAAGGGGGAGAAGGTGCGCGGCGAGATCCTCTACGTCGTGCCGGAGGGGGCGGGCGGCTTGACGATCCGCTACCAGGGGCGCAAGTTTCCCCGCCCCACGCTCGCCGAATGGGCGCTCCAATGACTACGCTGCGCCGGAGGCGCTAAGGACAGATGGCTACGTTCCCCGCTCGCCTGCCGGCCCGCAAGCCGGCCGGCGTCACGCTCAGCGCGGCGATGCACCGGCTCTACGATCTGTGGGACAGCACCGCCGAATACGACAACGAGTTCTACTCCCGGTTCAAGTACAGCGAACTGACCGGATTCCCCGACGACGGCTTCATCTCGCGGCGCGACCCCTCAAAGATCATCAAGGTGGGGGAGCGCTACTACGTGTATTACACCTGCCGCAACACCGGCACCGCGGTGGTGCCCGCGGGCGAGGACGACGCGACCCATCCCTCCACCGACTGGGACCTGGCGGATATCTGCGTGGCGGTTTCGCGCGACGGGTTCGCCTGGGACGAGCTGGGGCCGGCGCTGCGGCGGCCGGCGGGCGGGCGCTTCGGCAACCGCTCGCTGTCGACCCCGGACGTGCTGCCGTGGAACGGCCGCTACTACCTGTTCGCGCAGGTCTACAGCGATCTGATTCGCAACGACTCGTGCCCGGTCGGGGTGGCCGTCGCCGAGCATCCCGCGGGCCCGTTCGAGCTGCTGGAGCGGGAGGTGATTCCGCTCGGCGACGCCGGAAGCTGGGACGGCAACTCGATCCACGATCCCTATCCGCTGCTCTACCGCAACCGCGTCCACCTCTACTACAAGGGGCATCCGATCAGATTCAAGTCGCCCGATACGATGTATCTCGCGCAGGGCCTGGCGATTGCGGACACCCCCGAAGGCCCGTTCGCCAAGCATCCGGCCAACCCGGTGCTCAACTCCGGGCACGAAACCATGCTGTGGCCCTACCGCGAGGGGATCGCTTCCCTGCAGATCCGCAACGGCAACGAAGGCAACACGGTGCAGTGGGCGCCGGACGGCGTGAACTTCCAGCTCAAGGCAATCGTGGACGTGCCGCCCCACGCCGGCGGTCCGTTCATCCCCGACCTGCTGGCGGACGACGGGGACGGGCGCGGCATCCTCTGGGGGCTGTGCTTCGTGCGCGCGGCGTACGCCGGCAGCTACCGCTCGCGGCTGGTGCGCTTCGACTGCAGCCTGAGCCGCGACCTGGAACGGCCGGGCTTCAAGGGCGCCCGGCAATACACCGAAGAACAGTACCTGGCGTTTCCGCTCACCGCCGCGGAACGCGCGTTCCTGGCCGGCTAGTCAGGTCAGGCGGCGGGGAACGCCGCCCGATACCGGTCCCAGACCTCCGCGCCGAGCGGCGTGCCGGCGGCGCGGACGTTGCGCTCCAGTTGAGCGGCGTCGAGGCTGCCGATCGGGTTGCCGTGGATGCGGGGCTCCCGCAGGCAGAACTGCAGGGCAAGTTGCAGCAGATCGATCCCTTCGCCGCGGCACCACTGCCGGCGCCGGCGCGCCGCGGCGACGTCGTCGGCGTGCCGGTAGTTGCCATGCTCGCTGGCGGCGTCGACGTCGACCCCGGTCAGCAGACCGCGCAGGATCGACCAGCCGTTCATCACCCCGACTCCGGCGGCCGCGGCGGCCGGCAACACCCCGTGCGCGGCGCCCTGGCGGAGCAGATGGTAGTCGTTGAAGCACAGCAGGAAGTCGACGTCGCCGGTGGCGATGGCCTGGCGGTGAAACTGGTGCGGGCGCATCCCGTAGCCGACGTTGCGCACTAGGCCGCGCGCCTTGAGGCGGAGCAGACCGGCCAGGGTGCCGTTCGCGGCCAGCGTCGGCTCCATCGTGGGCGGGTCGTGGATCAGCATGCCGTCGAAGTAGTCGGTGCCGAGCATGGCGAGCTGCTCCTCCACGTCGCGCAGCACCCGCTCCGCCGAATAGTCGGGCGCGCCGTCGCCGTAGCCGCCCCATTGGGCCGCGGAGTGACAGCACAGCCGCCCGGTGATGATCACCTCGCGGCGCGGAACTTCGCGCAACGCCAGTCCCAGCTTGCGCATCGAGTCGCCGTAGCAACGGGCGCAATCGAAGTGATTTACCCCCAGCGCAACGGCATGCTTGACCAACGCCACGGCGTCGGCGTCGGCCACGAAGCCGAAGTGGTTGCCGAAACCCTGGGTACCGAACGGAATGACCGGGATCGAGAGCCCGGTCTTGCCGAGCACGCGGCGCGGCGGCGGGGAGGGCAATGCCTGATTCACTCGGCGGCTCCTTGCCCGGCGTCCGGTCCGCACCACGCCAGGCAGTTGCGCAATATGCATTGATACGCCGGGTGTTGCCACACCTCCGGGTTGTGGCCGGGGGTGAGCATACAGACCCGGCCTGCGCCGTGGCGGCGGGTCCAGCCCGCCGGTTGGGTGCCGTGCTCGGAGGCGGTGCGCAGAAACAGGTCCACCTGGGGATCGTTCATTGCCATCCGATAGTGTTCGTCCCGCAGGGTGAACGCGCTGCTGCCCCGGGTCAGGGGATGACCCGGCCGCGGCTGGACGGTGACCGGACACTGCGGCGGGTGGCCGGCGAAGACGCCGCCCATGAGCCGGCGCAGTGAAGGCGAGTCGTCGTACAATGCCGAGCCGGAGTGCAGCACCAGCAGGCCGTTGCCGCGCGCCACGTAGTCGGCCAGGGCGCGGCCCTCGGTCTCGGTGGCCCACGGCGCCGAATCGGTCTGCGAGCGGTTGTTGGCCTTGGAGAAGATCACCAGCGGATATTCGGCCATCCGCTCCGCGGACCAGCGGTCAGGGTCTTCGAGCCAGTCGAACCGGAGGCCGCAGTCGCCAAGGCCAAGCAATCCGGCGCGGGTGAGCGCACCGGGATGGGCGCTGTCATCGCACAACACGAGCGTACGCATATCTGTTTCTGTATCGGCGCCGCGGCGAGTGGAGCGGAGTATGTCGAAGCGCTGGCATCAGATTCCTCCCCCAGCGCGCGAGCCGCGGGCATTGGCCTGACAGGCCATTGCCGCGGTCGGCGTAGCGCAAATCGGCGGGCGCATTAAGGTGACGTTCTCGGCGATCTTGGTCACCGGTGTACCGGCGCCTGACGATCCTCGCCGGGGCGCCCGAATCCGGCGCCGGCGTGGCGGTAGCGGTGATGGGCGGCGCACAGCAGGCGGAGATTGTTCGGCTCGGCGGCGCCGCCGCAGGCATACGGCACGACGTGATCGATCTGCAGCAGGTGTTGGGAGCCGCAGCGGCGCCCGCTGGTGCGGTCCACGTAGCGGCAGCGGCCCCGGTCGCGCCGCCAGACCTCGCGCTTGACCGCCGCCGGGATGGCGCGGCCGGGCACGCCCGGCTTCGCTGCCGAAGTCTGGGTCCGCGGCGGCGCAGCCGGCTGCGCGCACGCCGTCGCAGCCTGCCGGCCGAGACGCCGCGTCTTCGGCGCCGAAGTTGCGTCGCCCGCCGGCTTCGCTGCCGAAGTGTCCGGGCGGTCCGGGCGGTCCGGGCGGCGGTTCGCCTTCAACGGCGAAGCGGCTTCGCCTCCCGGCTGCGCCGGCGCCTGAGCCGATACCTTCGCCGCCGAAGGAGCGGCGCTGTCCGCGCTGGCCTCCTGCTTCGCTGCCGGGGCAGCGCCGCGAGCCGAGGCCGCCTGCGTCTTCGGCGCCGAAGTCTGCTCGGCTCCTTTGGCCGGCGCGGCGCGCCGCCCACGCGGCGGCCGGGCCGGGTCGTGGCGGTCGAGCCCTTCCCGCACCAGCCGCGCCATGAGCTGTCCCAACTTCAGGTGCGGATCGACGTGGGACAGGAGGCCCTTGAGCCGCTCCAAGCCCCGCCGGCACTCATCGTCGATCACCGCCTTGAGCTCCCAGCGCCCGCCGCCCAGGGGCCGCACCCGATCCGCCGGCGCCGCCAGCTCCGGGTCCACCTCGGCCAGCAACTGCATCACCTCTCGGCTGCTCTTGCCGGACGCCTGCTCCACCAGCTCCCGCCGCGCCTCCGGGTCCAGCACCGGCACCGACCCCGGTTTCCGCTCCGCCGGCCGCGGCGGCGCCGAGCCCTCCTGCGACTGAGCGGCAGCCCCGAACCCGGCCCCGCCCGGCGCGCTACGCGCCGCGCGTTCCTTCTTGCGCTCCTGCCGGTCGAACGCATGCTGCAACTGCGCGGCCGCGTTCAGCGTCATTGAGCCATTCCGCAGGCGCTCGCGCACGCCGTCGACGTCCGCGCAGAGCCGCATCGCCTTGATGCGCCGCCACGCCGCGGCGTCGCTGTAACCCAGCTCGCGCACCGCGTAATCGAACAGACTCGAGAACCCGCGCCGCAGGTATAGGCGGCGCTTCTGAATCTCGCGCAGGTGGTCGATCACGACCACTTCGAGATGGTGTTCGATGCGGGAAAGTTCCTTGGTCCGCTCCAGCAAGCGGTCGTCTGAGAGGGCGGAAACGGTAGTGGTGACGGCCCCGACGGAAGCATGATTGTTCATGACATAAGTATAGTCATGGAAACTACTTGAGTCAAGTAGTTCGGGCCCGTAATATGCCACCTGTGGGCGTGACTCGGCGGCGCATCTCCAAACGGTTGGACGTTCCATCAGAAGTTACTGCCGAGAATGTCGCCGGCGTCGACAGGGCGCGATCTACCGGGTACCGAGGGGGCGGCGGCGGTGCCGGCGCGGGCTTCGGCGGCGGCGCGGTCGGCGTTGAGGGCGAGGAGGCGGGCGAGCACTTCGTCGCGGACTTCGTCAGGCCAACGCCAGCGGTAGGGCTTCTTCTTGCGGCCCCAGGAGGCCTCATCGATCGCGTAGTCGAGGAGGAGGCCGCAGGCGGTCGGAATGTCGCTCCAGCCGTAGGCGTCGAGCACGGCGCGGTCCATGGCGGCGTGCAGCTCGCGCAGTTCGGCGATGCGCGGGTCGGTCTCGTAGAGATCGTGAAAGCGGTTGTAGGTTTGGGTCATGCCTTCGCCGTTGTCCACCATGAGCGCGGCGCGGTGTTCGTAGTATGCCCTGCCGGCGGCTTCGAGGGCGGGATGAGTGTCCCAGCCGTCCGGGAACGGGAAGGTCTCGAAGCAATCGGAGGGGGTATAGCGGAGGTCGTCCTTCATTGACGAGCCAAGGAAGCGGACCCAGACTTCGTGCGGGCGGGATTGTAACGCGCAGAGTGCCGAGTACGTCTGGAACGGATAGACATTCAACGTGTGGGCATACACTTTGTTGGAAGGTAAGAAGGCGAACTGGAGGTTCGCGCTGACCTGAGAGTTGGCCAATACGCGCTCCATTCCCGCGATGGCAGCATAGAGGTCCTTGGCGTGGTGCATGAACTGCCACCACACGGCCGCCCGATGTCCATGGCCTGACTTGCTTCGTTTGGTCGATGCCAAACGGGCCGGCTTTACTTTCTCCTCCAAGATCGCTAGCAAATCGGGCCAGCGCCGGCGACATTCCTCCTCGCTTCGCTCGCCGAGATTGGTGACGTAGCGATGGTGCTCGTGGGTTGGCAAGCACGAGAAGCGGCGGCGCAGGAGGCGCCGTCGAGGTCCCGCTAGAGCGGTCAGATCGGCGCCGGTCGGGAGGGCGTGATGGCGCTTGCGAACGGCTGGTGGCGGCGGGACGGTAGCGCGGGAGCAACTGCCGGCGGGCGGTCGCCGGCGCCATTCGCAAGCGCCTCCCGCTGGCAGTGAGCGCGGACCCGCGGAGGGGGGCGGGCAGGTGGTCGAGCGAAGCTTGGTACTCGTCCCGGAGGTCGCGCAGCGCGCGCACCCATCGGCTATTGAGCAGCGTTACGTAACGGCCGCTGACCGGCTGCTGCTGCGCTGCTCGCCGCAGGCGGTTCCGTCAGTCGCGGCCGTAGCCGAGCGGCGGCTCGATGCTCTCCAGGTCAGCCAGATCAAGCTCGCAGATCGCCTCCAGCTTGGCGCCGAGCGCGGATTCGCGGAGCGGGTCGGGCAGGTTGTCGAGCCAAGCCTGGTACTCGCCCTGGAGGTCGCGCAGGGTGCGCACCGCATCCTGCCAGCGTTGCGGGCGCGACCGGCGGTCGTGCGGCTTGCGGTACTGTACTTGGCGGGCCTCGGCCTTGCGGCGCGCGCGATAGCGGCGTTGGCGTGCCGCGTTGGTCAACGCCATCGGCTATTGAGCAGCGTTACGTAACGGACCGCTAACCGGCTGCTCCGGGGAGCCCTGACCGACCGCCGGAGGGTCACTCGCGGTGGCCGGGTCGGCCGCGGGAGCGGTCGCCGCGCGCTGCTGCGCGCGTTTGTGCTGCATGGCAGTGCGGCGGCGGTAGCTGTCGACGTTGAGTTCGAAGATGGTGGCGCGATGCACCAGCCGATCGACGGCCGCCAGGGTCATGGTGGGGTCGGGGAAGATGGTGTCCCACTTGCCGAACGGCTGATTGGCGGTGAGCAGCAGCGAGCGGTGCTCGTAGCGAGCGGTGATCAACTCGAACAGCACGCTGGTCTCGGCCTGATCCTTGGTTACGTAGGCGAAGTCATCGAGGATCAGCAGGTGGTACTTGTCGAGCTTGGCGATGGCCGCCTCCAGAGACAGTTCGCGGCGTGCGCGCTGCAGCCGTTGAGTGAGGTCGGTGGTGCGGGTGAACAGCACCCGGAAGCCGTGCTCGATGAGCGCCAAGCCGATGGCGGCCGCGAGATGGCTCTTGCCGGCGCCGGGCGGACCGATGAGCAGCAGGTTGGCGCCTTCGTCGAGCCAGCGGTCGCCGGCGCAGAGTGCCATCACGTGCGCCTTGGAGAGCAGCGGCACGGCGCTGAAGTCGAACGAGTCGAGGGTCTTGGCGGTCGGCAGCCGCGCCTCGCGCAGCTGGCGCAGGAAGCGGCGGCGGGAGCGTTCGGCGAGTTCCTGCTCGGTCAGGGCGGCCAGCAGGCGGGCGCCGGGCCAGCCTTCGTGGTCGGCCTGGGCGGTGAACTGCGGCCAGAGCGCCTTGATGGTGGGCAGGCGCAACTGGCTGAGCATCAGGTTGAGTGCGGTGTCGTCGATCGGCTGGTGGTCGTTGCGCCGGTTCATGCGGCACCTGCCTGGGAGCCGCCGGCCGGGGCGGGATGATCGAGCAGCAGGTCGTAGTCGGCGAGCGAGCCGGCGTGCACGCTGACCTGCGGCAGTTCCTCCGGGGCGGGCAGGAAGTGGTGCCGCAGGTGGTCCGGGTCGGGCAGGTCATCTGCGGCCAGCAACTGCTCCAGGTGCTCGCCCAGGGCGGCCTCGCAATTCTGATCGTGCGCCAGCGCCAGCAGCCCGACCATGCGCCGGCAGGCATCGCGCTCGTCGAGCGCCGCCAGCAGTGCCTCGAAGGCGCGGCGGTAGGCAGTGCGGGGGAACAACTGCTCGCGGTACACCAGATGGCGCAACGCCATCGGCTTGCGGCGCAGCGAGTGGATCAGGTGATGGTAGTTGACCACGTGCCCGCGGCGCCCGTCAGCCGGCGGCTTGCCGCGCGGCAGGGTGAGCAGTGCGCTGGCGCCGAGGAACACCTGCAGCCGATCCTGGAACAGATGCACCCGCAGGTGGTGGCCGATCAGCCGCGACGGCACCGAGTAGAACACCTTGCGCAACGTGAACCCGCCGTGGGAGGTGACCCGCACCCGTTCGATCTCGAAGTCCTGCACGCGGCGCTCCGGCAGCGGTTGCAAGGCTGCGCGTTCGGCGTCGATACGCGCCCGGTGGCGGGCGTTGTGGCGCCCGACCAGTTCGGCGATCAACCGGCGGTAGGCGTCCAGGTCATCGAACTCACGCGAGCCGCGCAGCAGCAGGGCCTGATCGAGGGCGCGCTTGAAGTGGCCGTGGGCACTCTCGACGCTGCCGTTCTCATGGGCGGCGCCGCGGTTGTTGCGGGTCGGGCGCATGCGGTAGTGCTCGCACAGTTCCTGGTAGCGCTTCGTGAGATCGTCGCAGGCGGCGGTGTCAAGGTTGCGGAACGCGGCCGACAGGCTGTCGGTGCGGTGTTCCTGGGGCGCCCCTCCGAGCGTCCACAGCGCCTGCTGCAGGCCGGCACTGAGGGCGTTGAAGGACTCGCCCCCCAGCACCACGGCCGCGTGCTCGAAGCCGGAGTAGGGCAGCCGAAAGTGGTACAGCAGGTGCGCCAGCGGCGCGCCGGCGACGACGACTCCGAGGTCGGTGGCGTCGGTGAAGTCCGACAGGCCCAGCAGTCCGGGCGGCCGGGCTTGCGCGAAGATCACCTCCTGGTCGGGACCGTGCAGCGCGCGCCAGTGGCGCACCCGGCGTTCCAGCGTGCGGCGCACGCTGGGCGGCAGGCCGGGATGGCGGCGCATCAGTTCCTCCAAGATGGTCACCGCGCGCAGGTCCGGCGCCTGCTGCAGCAGGGGGATGACATCTTCTTCGAAGATGCCGGCCAGCGGGTCGGGCCGCCGGCGAGTGCGGGCGGTCTGCTTCTGGGACGGCAGCCGCGGATCGGATTCGAGACGGTAGCCGGTGGCGGTGCTGAACCCCGCCTTGGCGGCGGCCGCAGCCACCGACGGCTGGTTCTTGGTGCGCAGTTTCACGTAGCGCCTCACTTGGCAATCGGTCAGATGTCGGCCCGGCATGGGTGCTCCTTACGGGTGAAATCTCGGAGCACCCTATCAACGCCGGGCCGGCCACGATCACCGACTGCGAAGCCCCCACGCGGAGCGCCGCCGCGGGCCGGTGGCTACGGTCGGGCTACGCCCTCCCGCCGCCACCGGCGGCCCCTCCGATCCTCCTCTGTCGGAGGCCGCCGCCCTACTCGCGCGTTCTCATCTTGATTGTCGCTGCATTCTCATCTTGATTGTCGCTGAACAGCCGTTGCATGTCGGCGAGCGGTGACGCGACGCCTTTCTTGTCGGTGTCGTCGAAGGTGAAGCCCATGCCAAGTATGGAGCTCCCAACAAAGCTCTTGCCGGTGTTCGCCGCAAGCCGTACGGGGTCGGCATGACCGCCGCGATGAAACAGGAACGCCGTGATGCGGTTCACCGGCGTACCGTCGAGCATCCTTCTGCCCGACGACTTGCCCTTCTCTATGTGTACCACGCTGACGACGACCGCGGCATCGCCAGGCCATTTGACCCGCTTGGTGGCGCGGTAGATATGACCGCCATGCTCGCAGATCCAGCGCAGACCGCTGGATCGGGTATCTCCTTGGGCAATGGTGTTCGTAGCGATCAATCCGAGTGCCCCGCCGTTTCGTAGCAAGTCAAAGGCGCGCCGGTAGAAGTGGGCAACCACGTCACACTTGCCGGCGCTTCCGGGATGTTGGGTGCGGAGCCAGTCGGTGTAATGGCTCACGTTGCCGTCGACTGTTGTAACGTGACCTGCGAACGGCGGGTTGCCCACGAAGCCGTCGAAGCCGGGGTTCTCCCGCTCGAACACCTCGGGAAACTCGATCTCCCAGTGGAACGGCGCAAAGGGCACCTCGGCGTTACGGCGCGCCTTCAACTCCGCGGCGTAGCGCCGCGCCTGCCGCGTCAGGATTGCTTCCTGATACGCCTCCAGGCGGGCCGTGCGCTCCTTCGGCTTCGAGCCCTCGAAGAACGCCGCCAGCGTCAGATCGCCGAATCGCCGCACCTCGGTCAGCACGTCCCGCGCTGCGCGCCACAGCGTCCGCAGCTGCCGCTCGGTCACGGTGTCGTCCGCTTCCCGAATCCGGCGCCGCAACGCGGCGGCCTGTTCCATCGCCTCGCGCACCCCGAAGCCGGCCAGGATCGGCTGCCCGCCCTGCCAGTGCAGCGCTTCGATCTGCCGCCGCGTCAGCCCCACCAGCGAGTCGCCGCGGCGGAAGGCGTGGTCCACGAAGGTGAACGGATGGTCGCGCGCCAGCGTGCTCAACCACAGCGACACCTTGGCCAGGTCCACCGCCATCGGGTTGCGGTCGATGCCGTACAGACACCGCTGCGCCACCAGCCGGCGCGCGAAGGTCACTTGGTCCTCATCCGGCGGAACGTCGGGCGTGGCGCCGTGCGCGCCCCATGCCTCGATCAGCGCGTCGGCCAACTGGCGGCAGGTCTCCACCAGAAACGCCCCCGAGCCCATCGCCGGATCGCAGATCTTGAGATCGAGGAGCTCCTCCGGCTCCGGCGGACGGCCGTCCGCCCCGCGCAGCCGCTCCAGCAGCGGCGCCAGGGTGTGGCGCACGATCGGCTCGGTCAGCTCGCGCGGCGTGTAGTGCGAGCCGGAACGGCGCCGCTCCTCGTTGGGCTGCAGCACCAGCCCGCCGCGCGGCACCAGGTCCGGCGTCGCGGCGTGATCCAGCACCCGGTCCAGCGCCGCGTGCAGGTCGTTCACCGTCCGCGCGGCGCGCAGCCCCTTGGCGACCGCGGCGCTGACGGGGCGGTCGGCGCGCTCCTGCAGCCAGCGCCCGCGGCGCGCGGGGGGATGCGCCAGCAGCGCGTCCAGGTCGATGGTGGTGGGCGCGCCCAGCTTCTTCGCCGGCTTGACCGCCAGCGAACGCCCGGTCGCAGTCTCCAGGCGAAACCCCATGATCGTCTCGTACACCGAGCCGATCTGCTCCACGTCCAGCGTCCGGTAGGAGAGCCGCTCCCCGTCCAGCACCAGCAGCTTTTCCAGCACCCGGTAGACCACCCCGTCCGACACCCGCGGCGGCTCCAGCCGCGCGTGCCGCTGCCGCGACCCGCCGCCGCTGCGGCCCTCCAGAAACCGGTAGCGGTCGGGATCGAACAGCGCCCCGCGGCGCTCCGGCAGACTCACCGCGCCGCCGGTGCGGTCAGCCGGCACCCCGTCGTGGAGCAGGCGAAACAGCACCACCAACTGCGCCCAGGCGCCATAGCGCTGATCCATGGTGTCCGGGTAGGCCGCAGCGTCCTTGCGCAGCCGCCGGTAGAGGCCGCCCAGCAAGTAGTGGCGCGCGAAGGTCTCGTCCTTTGGCAGCAGGCCGCGCTCCTCCGCGTACAGCAGAAAGACCAGCCGCAGGATCACGGTGAGCAGCCCGCGGTAGATGGCGTTGCGGTCCCCGCCGGCCGCCAGCGGCTCGCTCAGCAGCGCCCCGTCGGTGGCGGCATGGGCGTTCTGGAAGCCGCGCACCAGTTCGTACAGCGCGTGCAGCACCTGCTCGGCCAAGCGTTCGGAGACCTCGTTCTGGTACAGCCGGCTGTCGGCCAGCACGGCGGTGAGGCGTTCATGACGCGGCAGCGCCAGCAGCCGCTGTTCGGACAGAAGCAGGTGCAGGGCGGAACACAACGGGCGCCCGGCGGTAGTGAGCAGGTCGGCGAAGCGGAAATCGATCCAGCCGGAACTCTCGCCGTGCGGGGCGGAGATCAGGCGCAGCGCAACGCCGTTGACCAGCACGCCGGCGCGCACCCCGGTGGCGCGCAGCAGGCGTTCGGCGCGCCCCTGGGCGGATGCGTCCAGCCCGCCGGGGCCGGGCGCCGGGCGGTCGAACTCCTGGCCGGCGGCCAGCACCTGCACCAGCAGTTGCCACGGCGAGTCGCCGTTCGCCGGGTCGCGCTCGCGCACCGCGAAGTCGGGGCGCAGGGTCTCGCCGTAATCGGGCAGCGGCAGCGTGAGTTCTTCAGGGATCGGAGTTTCTGCAGTGAAGCCGGCGTAGCCCCGGGGCGAGAAGCCCCAGCCGAGCACTGCGGCGGCGAACTCGCGGAAGTCGCGGATGCATGCGATAGGCTGCCGGTCGGGAGCGAGCGGAGCGAGCTCGCGTTCCTCGGCGCAGCCGGCGAGCAGCGCCTGCCGGTGGGCGTCCTGCCGGTTGACGAACGCGCCCGCCTTGAGCAGCGCCGGCGGCGACACCACCAAGCCGTGCGGCTGGATGTAGCCCAGCCATTCCAGGTGCGCGCGCGTGTTCGGATCGGCAGCAGGCATCGTTTTCAGCAGCCCTCATAATAGCCTACCCGACGACCAAGGGGACGCAGGTAGCGCCGGCGGCAGAGCGGACAGGAGGCTTCTTGCCAGGGTCTGCCAACAAATTGGAAATGCGCCCTCGGCGCGGTGGGTTGACACTTGCGGCGCGCTGCTGGCAAGTTGCAGGCGGTTGGTTACCAAGCACGTTACTGGGCCTGGGCTTGGCGTCGTTGACGGGCACCCCGGGTCGGGCATCGCCTGATGTCCATGCCGACGAAACTTTAATGTTGAGGAGGTAATTGTCAGTTGAGTGAAATACGAGCCCGTGTGAGGTATCGCACGGGCTGATCCACCTGGGCCGCCCTCCGAAGGGGCGGCCCTTTCTTTTCCGAACGCGGCCACGGCGCGGTACGGCCGGCAGCGCGGCGCTCGCGGTGGTACACTTGACCACCCATGCGTTCGTTCAACACCGCCGGTCCCGTCAAGTCCGACAAGCACTACTGCATCCCGCCGCTGTCGCGGATCGATCTGGACGAAGTGCTCGGTATGGTGCGGGAGGAGAAGTACTTCGTGCTGCACGCGCCGCGCCAGACCGGCAAGACCTCGGCGTTGCTGGCGCTGGCCGACTTGCTGAATGAACGCGGCTACCACTGCGTGTACGTCACCGTGGAAACCGCCCGCACCGCCCGCGGCGACGTGCAGCAGGCGGTGCAGGTGGTGCTCGCCGCGCTGGCGGAGGCGGCGGACGACGCGTTGGACGATCGCTTCCTGGCGGGTGTCCGGGCCGAGATTCTCGCCGATTTCGGGCCGAACATGGCGTTGCGCACCGCTTTGCGGCGCTGGGCGCAGGCGGCGCCGCGCCCGCTGGTGCTGCTGATCGACGAGATCGATACGCTGGTGGGCGACTCGCTGCTGTCGGTGCTGCAGCAACTCCGCGCCGGCTATCCGGGCCGCCCGGAGCGCTTCCCGCAGAGCGTCGTGCTGTGCGGCCTGCGCGACGTGCGCGACTACCGCATGGGCGCAACCGGCAGTCCGTTCAACATCGCCGCGGCGTCGCTGCGGCTGGGCGACTTTTCGCGTGACGAGACGCTGGCCCTGCTTGGCCAGCATACCGAGGCTACCGGCCAGCCGTTCGCGCCGGAGGCGCTGGAAGCGGTGTGGACGCAGACCTGCGGCCAGCCGTGGCTGGTCAACGCGCTGGCCTACGGCGCCTGCTTCAAGGACAAGACGCTGCGCGACGACCGCTCGCGCCCGGTCACGGCCGCCGCCATCGCCGCAGTTCGGGAGGATCTCATTGTCAACCGGGTGACCCACCTGGACTACCTGGCCGACAAGCTGCGCGAGGAGCGCGTGCGGCGGGTGATCGAGCCGATGCTGAGCGGCGGCGCGCGCCGCGCCGTGGCGCGCGATGTCGAGTACGCGCGTGACCTGGGGCTGCTCGCCCGCGACAAGTCGGTGCGCATCGCCAACCCGATCTACGCGGAGGTGATACCGCGCGAGCTGGCGTGGGCGGTGCAGGAAGAGTTGACTCAGGAGACGGCGCCGTTCGTGAAGGCCGACGGCAGCCTTGACGCGGCGCTGCTGCTGTCGGAGTTCCAGAGCTTCTTCCGGCGCCACTCCGAGCACTGGCGCGACCGCTTTGCCTACGCGGAGGCGTGGCCGCAGTTGCTGCTGCAGGCGTACCTGCAGCGGGTGGTGAACGGGGGCGGGCGGATCGAGCGGGAGTACGCGCTGGGCCGCGGACGGGTCGACCTGCTGATCGTATGGCCGGTGGGGGAGCGGTCGCTGGCGCAGCGGGTGCAGGAGGTGGTGGTGGAGTGCAAGGTGGTGCGGGAGCGGGACGGGCTGGAGCGGATCATCGCCGAGGGGGTGGAGCAGACGGCGGGGTACGCGGCGCGCTGCGCGGCGGAGGCGGCGCACCTGGTGGTGATCGACTGCCGGGAGGACCGCACCTGGGAGGAGAAGATATTCCACCACCGGCGCGCCGCCGCGGCGGCCTCGGTGGAGGTGTGGGGCATGTGACGAGGGCGGCGCGGCTCTTGCTCGGCGTTGCTCGGCGCGCCCATGGGTGTGTAGATTCAGGTAGATGATGAACTCGGCAGGCTTGGGCGCCGCGGCGGTACGCCGGCGCGTGATCCTCGGTTTGGCGGCCGCGTCGCTGCTGCTCACCGGCGCGCCGCAGCCGGCGCTGGCGGAGGCCGCCGCGGTCCTGCGGCACGGCGCGGCGGTCAGCGAGAGCAACGCGCTCGTCGCCGAGGTGCAGGTAGCGCTGGCGCGCGCGGCGCGGGTGTTCGTCGAGTACGACAACCCCCAGGCCGGCCGCTACCGCACGGCAATGACCGAGCTTGGCGCCGAGCACGCGATCCCGATCGTCCGGCTGCGCGCCGAGACCACCTACGACTACACGATCTTCGTGCTGGACGGCGAGGAGGCGGTCGCCGGGCCGGAGGGCCGCTTCACCACCGGACCGCTGCCGCCGCCGCTCGCCGCGGTAACCAGGCGCGTGACCGGCCGCAGCTCGCAGCCCCTCATCATGTCCAACTACCGCCGCAGCGGCGGACCCGGATTCTTCTCCATCTGGGACGAAGTGGGCGCCACCGTCTGGTACCATGACCAGGCGCCCCAGACCGGGCCGATCAAGCCGCTACCCGGCGGCAACTTCATCCTTCTGACGCGCGGCGCCATCGTCGAGATCACTCCGCCGGGCGAGGTAGTCAACCGCATCGAGCGCGGCCGCCGCTCGGGGAATCCACACCACGATCTCACCGTTCTCGCCGACGGACGCGTGATCTATCCGGGCCGCGAAATCCTGGTCTTCGATGACTCGGCGAACGGCGGCTCCGCGGAGACCACCTTCATGGTCGACAACGTGCGCATCTGGGACCCGGCGAGCGGACGCATCCGTCAGGTCTGGGACTCCAAGGAGGCATGGGACGTTCTGGACCCGGACCAGCGCGTGCCGGCCCCCCCGCGCGACGACGGCCGCTTCAGTTGGACGCATCTCAACTCGATAACCGTCGGCCCGCGGGGCAACTACGTGCTCTCGTTCCGCGGGCGGCATCAGGTGGTTTCCCTCAGCTCCGACTTGCAGACGATCGAGTGGCAACTGCACGGGCCGGACAGCGATTACGAGTTCCCGAACCCGGCCGACCGGTTCTACGCGCAGCACTCGGCGTCGCAGCTCGGCAACGGCAACGTCGTGGTGTTCGACAACGGCCGGGGGCGGCCCGACTCCGAAGGCGGCCACTACTCGCGCGCGCTGGAGCTGCGCCTGGACGAGGCGGCCGGCACCGCGGTGAAGGTATGGGAATACCGGCTGGAGCCGGACAGGTACTCCGCGAGAGGCGGCAGCGCGTACCGGCTGAGCAACGGCAATACGTTGGTCAACTTCTCCACCACCGCACTCGAAGGCGTTCCGCTGACCGTCGTGGAGGCGGCCGCCGACGGCAGCGAAGTGTTCCGCATCGACACCCTGCATACGGATGGAGCGAGTCCGGCCGACCGCTCGCGCGGCCGCGCCTTCGGCCTCGAGGCGATCATGGGCGAAACCATGCTGCGCCCGCCCGCCGCTCCGCCCGCTAACTGACGCCGAGACCGCCCCAGCGCTCCGGGCTGGCGAAGCTCTGGCCGACGTCGAGGAACCCGCGCGGCCCGCGGCGGCCGTAGGAAAACGGGTCGCGGGTGGCGCTCATCCAGCGCTGCAGGCGCTCTTCCATCTCTTCCACGACCGGGCGCGCCTCCACCGATTGGGCCAGATTGGTCATCTCCCAGGGGTCCTCGCTGCGGTCGAACAGCCACGGGCCGCGTTCGTTGGCGAACCAGCGCGCGTAGCTGTAGCGGGCGGTGCGCACGCCGCGCCAGCGGCCCACCCAGCCGTCGCGGTTGGGCCAGCCGTGAGCCATGTTCTGGAGATAGACCGACTGCGCGGCGCCGGGCGTGTCGGGGCGGTCGGCCGGGACCGCGCCGCCGCGCCATACCGCTGACAGATCGCGGCCTTGCAGGCCCTCCGGCAAGGCCGCGCCGCAGGCCCCCAGCAGGCTCGGCATCAGGTCGATGGCGCCGATGAAGGCGCCGCTACGGCTGCCCGGCGCCACCACGCCGGGCCAGCGGATCACGAACGGCACGTGGATCGACTCTTCGTAGGGAGTGGCCTTGGAGGCGCGCAGGGAGTGGTGCATCCAGGTGTCGAAGGGCTTGGTATAGCCGTGCGACGAGAGGTGGTCGCCGTGGTCCGAGGTGTAGCAGACGATGGTGTCGCCGTCGGCGCCGAGCCGCTCCAGAGCGGCCAGCAGGCGCCCCATCTCGGCATCCAGGCCGCTGCAGCAGCCGTAGTAGTCGGCGATCTCGCGGCGCGCGAAGTCGGCCATCTGCGGCGGCACGTTGGCGGGCAGATCGACCGCGGCCGGGTCGTAGACGGCGTACTCGCGCGGATACTGGTCGTACGGCCAATGCGGCGGACACCACGATACGAACAGGGCGAACGGATCGCCGGGGCGCGTCTCCCGATGGCGCTCCATGAAGCGGATGGCCAGATCGGTCTCGCCGGTGGGCGCCCAGGCGGGGTGGGTGTGCGGTCCGCTCTCGTTCTCGTAGTAGGTGGAGCCGTAGTAGTTGCCCGGTATGTTGTTGGCCGCCAGGTAGTCGAGCCCGTAGCGGCGCTCCGCGGGAAACGGGCCGTGGCCGAGGTGCCACTTGCCGACGTGGGCGGTGGCGTAGCCGTGCGCGCGCAGGGTGCCGGGCAGGGTCGGGAGGTCGGTGCGCAGCCGGTACTCGTTATCGATCACCCCGTTCTGCCATGCGTACCGTCCCGACGCCAGGATCGCCCGGTAGGGGGAGCACAGCGGGTGATTGGAAAACACGCCGTCGCACACCATGCCGGCGCCGGCCATGGCGTCCAGATGGGGCGTCCGCACGATGTCGTTGCCGTTGGCGCCGAGGGCGCCGTAGCGCTGCTGATCGCTGAATACGAACAAGAGATTGGGAGAACGTGCCATATGCTTGGATCCCAGCTTACCAGCGCAGCGCGCCCGCGGCCAGTGCGCGGGCGCGCTGCCGCTGCGCGGCAATCAGGAACCGGCGGGCGGCTGCCGCTCTGCGGTCGGCCGCCGCTCTGCGGTCGGGGCCGCTGCGAGGCGGCGTTCGTTACCTGTCCGGAGGGTAACGCCGGCGCGGTCGAGCTGTTCCAGCAGCGGCACGATGACGCGCCGGTTGGTGCCGACCGCGGTGCGCAGGGCGCTGGTGGTGCCGCGCCGGTGGCGGCGCAAGTAGTCGACTACCGCGGCGCGCGCCTGCCGGTAGACGCCGGCCGCCAGCACGACGTCGCTGCTCAGCGCCACCACTTCGCCGTTGCTGAGGAGGTACTCCAGCACGGTGCGGCCCTCGCGTTCGGCAGTGAGCTGGCCGCGGCCGGGCGGCGCCAGCGGGTTGGCGGCCAGGGCCGCGCGGAGGGACGCGGCGGCGCGCTCCAGGCCGGCCGGCAGCGCCGCGGCGTGTCCCGGTGGACGGATGGCGGAGCCGGTCCGCTGATAGCCGCGCCGCTGCAGCGCGGCGAGCACCGCGTTCAGCACCGCGCCCCCGGTGCCGGAGTCGCCGCCGGCCGGCGCCGCGCGGAGGCTGGCGATCGGCGCGCCGGCGCGTTGCGGATGGCGCTGCAGCTCGGCGGCGATCGCCTGCGCCGCGGCGTCCACCTGGCGCGCGAACCAGGCGGCATCGACCGCGACGGCGCCGAACACCTGCAGCGCTCCTTCCCGGGCGAGCGCGCCGGCGGCCTGCCGCAACTCCTGTTCGGTTGCCGGGTGGAGGCGTCCGACGGCGGTCAGATCGACCGCGCCGGCGGCCGCGGCGCGCGCCCGGAGGACGGTGTCGATACGGTGCGGCGCGCGCGCCACCGCGTTCAGGAGGCTGCGCTGGGCGGCGTGGCGCAAGGGTATCCGGGGCGCCGGATCGAGAACCACCCCGCCGGCAAGGGTGAACCGCTGCGACCAGTCGCGCAGCACCACCCGGTCGCCGATCAGGAACGGGCGCTGCTCGTCCAGTTGGACGCGCGCCAGGGCGTCGGCGCCGGCCGCCAGGCCGGACTTCGCGCGCGCCGGCTCCAGGCGCACCGCGGCGGCCAGGTTGGCGGTGCCATGGTGCAGCCGCACGCGCGCGCCGTCCCGCAGCAGGGGAGTGGGACGGTTCCCGGCGCCGCGGGCGCTGCGGGTGAGCCGCAGGTCGCAGCGCGTGCCGCCGCCCGCCGCCTGCGGGATGGTCACCACGTCGCCGCGGCGGATCGCGCGCCCGCCGCGCGCGGAGCGGGCCGGCGCCAGATTCAGCGCTACCCGCGTCGCCGGGCCCACGCGGTCGGCGGAACGATTGAAGCTCTCCACGCCGCGGATGCGGGCGCGGTCGCCGCCCGGCCACAGCGCCACTTCCTGGCCGCGCCGCAGCGCTCCGCCGGACAGCGTGCCGGTGACCACGATCCCGGCGCCGGCAATGGTAAAGGCGCGGTCGACCGCCAGCCGCGGGGTGCCGGCTGCGGCCGGCGGGAGCGGCGCCAACTGCGCCGTCATCTCCCGGCGCAACTCCTCCAGTCCGCGGTTGCCCGCCGCCGACACCGGAACGATGGGGCAGTCGGCAAACCCGCTGCCGGCGGCCATTCGCCGTATCTCCTCGATGCGCGGCCCGGGATCGGGGAGCAGGTCCGCCTTGGTGAGCGCCACGACCCGGGCGCGGGCGCCCAGATACTCCACGATCTGCAGGTGTTCCTCGGTCTGCGGCATCCAGCCCTCGTTGGCTGCCACTGCCAGAATGGCCAGATCCACGGCGCCCACGCCGGCCACCATGTTCTTGACGAAGTCCTCGTGGCCGGGCACGTCGACGATGCCCACCCGCAGACTGAGGTCCTGCCCCGGCACCGGCAGGTTCAGGTGGGCGAAGCCGAGCTCGATGGTGATCCCGCGGCGCTTCTCCTCCGCCAGGCGGTCCGGGTCGACGCCGGTCAGCGCCTGTACCAGCGCGCTCTTGCCGTGATCGACGTGGCCCGCGGTGGCGGCGATGTAGTGGCGGACCTTCATTCCGGTGTCGGCCTCGCGGCCGCCGGCAGCGCATCCGCGGCCTGGCCGAGGGCGCGCGCGAGAACCTCGTCCTGGGACGCCAGTACCGTGCGCAGATCGAGCCGCACCTGGTCGCGGCGAAGGTAGCCGGCCACCGGCGGAGTCGCGCGCCGCAGCGCCGCGGCCAGCGCCGCGGCGCCGCGCGGCGGTGCGGGGCGCAAGGCGATGCCGGCCGACGGCAGCGTGCCGGTAGGCAGGGTGCCGCCGCCGAGGCGGCTGGCGCAGGCGATCGGAACCGCCCGCAGCGCCGCCGGCAGCCGCGGGATCATGGCCGCCGCGCGGCGCTGCAAGTCGCTCACCGGGACCCGCATCAGCTCCTGCAGCGGCACCGGCGGCGCGTCTCCAAGATGCGCCTCCAACGTCTGCTGAAGCAGCGCCAGCGCGACCTTGTCGAGGCGCAGCGCGCGAAACAGCGGATGGCGCTTCAGGCGCGCGATCCATGCCGCGTCGCCCGCCACCACGCCGGCCTGCGGGCCGCCGAACAGCTTGTCGCCGCTGAAGCACACCAGGGTCGCGCCTCCCGCCAGCACCTCCTGCGGCAGCGGCTCGCGCGGCAGGCCGGTGCCGGCGTCGGTCGGCGTGACCGCTCCGCTGCCGAGGTCCACTACCAGCGGCACGCCGGCGCCTGCCGCGGTATCCCGCAGCTCGGCCAGCCGCGGCGCGGCGACGAACCCGCGCATCACGAAGTTGCTGCGATGGACCGACAACAGCGCCGCGGTGTGGGCGCCGCAGGCCGCGGCGTAGTCCGCCGCGGTGGTCTGGTTGGTGGTTCCGACCTCGCGCAGTTCGGCGCCGGCGGCGGTGAGAAGGTCGGGGATGCGGAACCCGCCGCCGATCTGGATCAGCTCACCGCGCGACACCACCACTTCGCTGCGCTGCGGAGCGGCGCGCACAGCCGCAACGACCAGCAGCAGCGCGGCGGCGCAGTTGTTCACCACGGTGGCCGCCGGCGCCCGGCACAGGGCCGCCAGCGCCTGCTCCACGTAGTGACCGCGGCTGCCGCGCGCGCCGGTCACGAGGTCCAGCTCCAGATTGGTGTAGGCGCCGGCCACCTGCGCCAGCGTAGCGAGCGCCGCGCCGAGCGGCGCGCGCCCGAGGTTGGTGTGCAGCAGTACCCCGGTGGCGTTGATCACCGGCCGCAGCCGCGCCGCCGCGAGCCGTTCGGCGGCCGCGCGCACGCGCGCGGCAATCGCCGTCCGCGCCGGGACCGGCGCGGACGCCCGCACCGCGTCCAGCTCGCGGCGTACGAGATCCGCGCCCAGCAGATGCGGCAGCCGCAGGTCGGCGAGCCCGTCGAGCAACTGGTTGACCGGCGGGATTGTCGCCTGCGGGTTGGCCGCGGCGCGCTGACTGCCCGGCCGCAGGCTCATGGCCCGGCCCGCACTACGACCGGCGTGGTCCGGGCGCGGGTCACGCGTCCCACGACCGCGGCCAGCGCCCCGTGCGCGGCCAGCACCCGGCGCACCGCATCCAGCAGGGGCGCGGCAGCGCAGAGCAGGAGCCCGCCGCTGGTCTGGGCATCGGCGAACAGCACGCGGCTGGCCTCCGGGCACGTCCCCCAGTCCACCACCGCGGCCGCGGCCGCCAGATTGTCGGCGCTGCCGCCGGGAACGCAGCCGTCCGCGATCAGGCCGGGCAGCGCGGCGTCGATGGTTGGCACGCGGTCGTACCACAACTCCGCGCCGCAGCGGCTGGACGCGCACAGGTCGGCGAGATGGCCGGTAAGGCCGAAGCCGGTGACGTCGGTGCCCGCGGTTACGCCCGCGGCCGCCAACTCGGGACCCGCGCTATTGAGACGAACCATGGAACGGACCGCCCGTTCCACCGCCGCCGCGCCGGCGCGGCCCTGCTTCAGGGCCGTGGTGACGATCCCGGTACCCAGCGGCTTGGTGAGCACGAGGTAGTCTCCCGCCCGCGCCGCCGCCTTGGTCAGCAGGCGCTCCGGCCGCACCAACCCGGTGACGGCCAGGCCGTACACCGGTTCGGGGTTGCGCACCGTGTGCCCGCCGATGGTGACCGCGCCGGCCGCATGCACCGCATCGGCGCCGCCGCGCAGGATCTCCGCCGCCACCGCCGCCGGCACCTTCTGCGGCGGGTAGCCGAGGATGTTGAGGGCAGTCAACGGACGGCCCCCCATGGCGTACACGTCGGAGAGGGCATTGGCGGCGGCGATGCGGCCATAGGTATAGCCGTCGTCGACTATCGGCGTGAAGAAGTCCACGGTCTGCACCAGGGCGCGGTCGGCGTCCAGCCGGTAGACGCCGGCATCGTCGCCGGCCGCGGAGCTCACGATGACGTTGGGATGATCGAACGCCGGAAGCTGGCCCAGGACCTGCGCCAGTGCCTGCTGGCTGAGCTTGGACGCTCACCCGGCGCAGGAGGACAACGCCGTGAGTTGGAAGATATCCTCGCGAGTCAAGCTCGATCACCTCCTGGGCCATGGGATATGCGGAGAGGGTAGGAATCGAACCCACCTCGCCCTGCACCGGCAGGGTCGACAACGGTTTTGAAGACCGCGGGGACCACCAGGCACCCATCACTCTCCCGCACGCGGAGCGCCGCTCCGCGCGGACAAGAGTATCTCAACCAGCCAAGCGCGCATACCGCCGCCGCGCCTGCGGACCGCCGCGCCTGCCGGCAGGTCGGGACGCCGCGGCGGCGACCGGATTTGCCGTTCATTCTTCGGTGGTCAACCGGTCGGCCACCGGATTACGGTTCGCGCATGGATCAGGCAATGCCGCCGCGCGCCGAGATGCTCACGGCGTTCATCGGGCGGGACGCAAACTATGATGGCGCCTTCGTGGCCGCGGTGCGCACTACCGGCATCTTCTGCCGCTCCTCCTGCCCGGCCCGCAAACCCCACCCGCGGCACGTCGAGTTCTTCGCCTCCGCCGGCCGCGCCCTGGCGGCCGGCTACCGGCCCTGTCTGCGCTGCCGGCCGCTCGATCCCGGCGGCGCGGCGCCGGCCTGGCTGAGTCCCCTGCTGGCGGCGGTGGAGCGCGACCCGCAGCGCCGCTGGACCGACGCCGACCTGCGCGCCGCCGGCCTGCGTCCGGAGGCGGCGCGGCGCTGGTTTCAGCGGCGCTGCGGGATGACGTTTCACGGTTACGCGCGCGCCCGCCGGCTGGCCGCCGCGGTCGGCCACCTGCAACAGGGCGCGCCGGTTGCCGATACCGCGTTCGCTCACGGATACGAGTCATTGAGCGGCTTCAACGATGCGCTCCGCAACCTGCTTGGCGCCGCCCCCGGCGCCGCGGCCGATGCGCCGCTGCTGACGGTGGCGCCGCTGTCGACACCGTTGGGCACGATGCTGCTCGGCGCCGCAGATGGCAAGCTGTGTCTGGCCGAGTTCACCGATCAGGAACGGCTGCAAGCGCAAGTACGGCGCGTGCGTCAGCGCCTGAACGCCGCCCTCGTCCCGGGCCGCGCGCCTCCTGTCGAGCGCGCCGCGCAGCAGTTGGCGGAGTACTTCGCCGGCTCCCGGCAGCGCTTCGAGCTGCCCCTGTTGCCGGCTGGTACGACGCTGCAGCGCCAAGTGTGGGACACGCTGTTGCGGATTCCGTATGGGGCTACCTGGAGCTACGCGCAGGTCGCTGCCGCGATCGGCCGCCCGCGGGCGGCCCGGCCGGTAGGCCGCGCCGTTGGCGCCAACCCCATCGCGGTCGTGGTTCCCTGCCACCGGGTAATCGGCAGCGGCGGCGGGCTGACCGGCTACGGCGGCGGGCTTTGGCGCAAACGCCGCCTGCTGGACCTCGAACGGCAAGCACCCGCATGAAGGTAGAGGCGTCACCCCGGGGAGAGTATCACTCATTCTCGTCGGATGCGTCGTTCAATCCAGATACGGATCTCCTCCACGCACATATCGTGGGACGCCACGGCTCGCGTCAGATCCTCCAACGCTTCATTGTCGGCCAACAGGAGGTAGCCGTTGATGCTCAGGAACAGTTCGGTAGCCGCGACCGCAACCCGTTTGTTGCCTTCGACGAACGGGTGGTTCGTCACCAGGGAGTGCATCAAGGCAGCGGCTTTTTCCGCAATTGAGACATAGAGGTCATGGCCGCCAAAGGAGGCGGCCGGGCGACCGAGCGCGGACTGGAGGCCCCGCCGATTCAGCACCGTGTCCGTCTTGACTGGGTTTGCAAATAAATCGAGGAGTAGTCTTACGGCGTCAATTGTGTTGGCTGGCACGTCAGCGATGATCGCTCGGTGAAGAACCAAGACTTGCTTTTCACTCAGATACTCGACCATCAGCCTCGTTGCCGTCGTCGTCAGCGAGACGTTCGTAGAGCTCACGCCGCTCCCGGACGAGGCTGTCCACCATCTTCCTGAACCGTGCGGAAGCCTCACCCGCCTCGAAGAACCTGACTCCGGCACGGACGATGAAGCTCCCGTCGCGCGGGTCGACCGCGGCATCCACCTCCATGCCGGGCTGCAACGCCAATTCCTCTACCAGATCGTGAGGCAGCGTTACGGCAAGGCTGTTGCCTACCTGCACCAACTTGCGCTTCATACCACGCACCGTATTACGACCAATCGCAATACGCAAGCTGACGCCGCTCCGTGCCGCCCGCGGCGGTTGCCGCTGACTGCGCAGGGGCGTATGCTCTGCGAACAGGTGGTCACCCGATGAGTACGATCGTGGAACGGACGACGGCGTTGGAGGGCAGGACCGATCGCCTGGAATGGCCTGCCGGGCGCGACGCGCAATGACGCTCACCACTGAGGATCTGCGCTTCTTCAAGCGCAACGGGTACCTGATCAAGCGCAAGGTGATGGATCGCGCGCTGATGGCCGAGGCGCGCCGCCGCCTGTGGGACGATCCACCGCAATCGATGCAACCGGACGCCCCCGAATCCTGGGTAGGCCCGCTGCCCGCCGCCGACCACTCCTCCGATTCGGACAACCAGCGCGGCGAATACCGCTGGCAGTACCGGCGCATCGGCGCGGAACCGTGGATCGTACGCATGCTGGCTACCGATCCGGCGATCTTCGCCATGGCGGAACAGATGCTCGGTCCCGGCGAGCTGCAGCCTCCCGACCGCATCCGCGGCATCTATTGCACCTTGCCGTATGGCGACCGGCCGCGGCCTCCGGTCGGCTGTCACTGCGACGGCCACCCGTTCCATCTGGGAGTGGTCGGCTACATCGACGACGTAGCGCCGGACGGCGGCGGGTTCTGCGTGTGGCCGGGCAGCCACCGGCGGTTCTACCATACCTTCCGTACCGGCTACCTGCGCGACACCACGCCGGCCCACGAGGAGATGGTGGCGCAGGTCAACCGCAACGGGCCGGTCGATTGCCACGGCGCGGCCGGCGACGTCGTCTTCTGGCACCATCGTCTGGGTCACATGGCAGGCCACAACTACTCGCGCCGCATCCGCCAGGCGGTGCTCTACGACTACCGCAAGCGGGATCTGCCGGAAGTGGAGGGCCGCCCGCCCTGCGCGGACATGTGGCAGCACTGGGCGCCGGAGCTGCGCGGCCTGTGACCGCGCCTGGCCTGCGGCGCGCCGTCAACCGGTAAGCCGCTCGTCGTGAGCGCGGTCCGCTTGCGGCTCTCCGTCATCATTCCCGTCTACAACGAGCGGCGCTGGATTCCGGAGCTGTTGGCCCGGGTGCTGGCGGCGGACGTGGACAAGCAGGTGGTGGTGGTCGACGACGGGTCGACCGACGGCACCGCGGAGTGGCTGGATGGGTGGCGGGTCGGCCAGCCGGATTGGATCACGGTGCTCCGGCATCCCTGCAATCGGGGCAAGGCTGCGGCGGTCCGCACCGGATTGGCGCAGGCCGACGGCGACTGCGTCGTCATTCAGGATGGAGACCTGGAGTATGATCCGGGCGACTACCCGCGGCTGTTGCGGCCGCTGGCGGAGGGCCGGTGCCGGGTGGTCTACGGCTCGCGGTTCCTCGGCCGCCGGCCGCGCATGTTCTTCACGCAGCGGCTTGGCAACCGCGTACTGACTTGGCTGACGAACCGCCTCTACGGGACTTCGCTGACCGACATGGAGACCTGTTACAAGCTCATTGCCAGGGAGGTCATCGCGCGCATTGCCATCGAATCGAGCGGCTTCGACCTTGAACCGGAGCTGACGGCGCGAGTGTTGCGCCAGGGGCTGGAGATCGTCGAGGTGCCGATTTCGTATTCGGGCAGGACCTACGCCGAAGGCAAGAAGATCAAGTGGCGCGACTTCGTGTCGTCGGCGTGGACGCTGGTACGGCTGCGGTTTCGCGGAGCGTCCGAGTAGCGTATCATGCAGGCGATGAGACGGCCGCAACGGGTATTGGTAACCGGCGGCGCCGGCTTCCTGGGCTCGCATCTGTGCGAGCGGCTGCTGCGCGGCGCGGACACCGAAGTGCTGTGCGCGGACAACTACTACACCGGCGCGCGCGGCAACGTGGCGGCGGCGCTGGCCAACCCGAGATTCGAGGCGCTGCGGCACGACATCACCTTTCCGCTCTACGTGGAGGTGGATCGGATCTTCAATCTGGCCTGCCCGGCCTCGCCGCGCCACTATCAGTTCGACCCGGTGCAGACCGTTAAGACTTGCGTGCATGGCGCGATCAACGTGCTCGGTCTCGCCAAGCGGCTGCGGGCGCCGGTGCTGCAGGCCTCCACCAGCGAGGTGTACGGCGACCCCGAGGTTCAGCCGCAGACCGAGGACTACTGGGGCAGCGTGAACCCGATCGGCCCGCGCTCCTGCTATGACGAGGGCAAGCGCTGCGCGGAGACGCTGTTCTTCGACTACCACCGCCAGCACCGCCTGACCGTCAAGGTGGCGCGCATCTTCAACACCTACGGCCCGCGCATGGCGTTGGACGACGGGCGGGTGGTCTCGAGCTTCATCGTGCAGGCGCTGCGCAACGAGCCGGTCACCGTGCACGGCGACGGCCGGCAGACCCGCTCGTTCTGCTACGTGGACGACTTGGTGGAGGGGCTGATTCGGCTGATGGACAGCGCGGCCGAGGTCACCGGACCGATCAATCTGGGCAACTCCCGGGAGGTCGCCATTGGCGACCTGGCGGAGATGGTGGTGCGCATGACCGGATCGAAGTCGCCCATCGTGCGCGGCGAACGGCTTGCGGACGACCCGCGCCGCCGCCGGCCGGACGTGACCAAGGCCCGCGAAACGCTGGGCTGGAGTGCAAGCACGCCGCTGGAGGAGGGTCTGGAGCGTACGATCGACTACTTCGACGGCGTACTGGCCCGATCCTGAGCGGCACGGCCATGGCCTGGGTTTCAGACGCCATCCGAGCCGCGCGAGCGCGCCGCGGGTCCGGGCCGCCGGCGTTGCGGGCGCGGCGCTGGTGGCAGGCGGCGTTCGGCTTGGCGGCGAGCGCCGGACTTGGGTGGCTGCTTACCCGCAATCTGGATTGGGAAGCTCTGGGCCGGGCGATCGCCGGCTTGTCCCTCCCCGCGGTCCTGCTGATCCTGGGCTTCCTGACCGCGGGCTGGGCGCTGCGGATCGTACGCTGGTGGTGGCTGCTGCGGGTGCCGGAACCGGCGTTGCCGCTCGGCGCCTGCGTCGGGCCGTTCATAGTCGGCATGGCGGTGAACAACCTGCTGCCGTACCGGGCCGGTGACGGGGTGCGGGTCGTGGGGTTCCGCCGCCAACTTCGATCGCCGGTGGCGCTGGTGGCGGGCACGGTGCTGATCGAGCGGTTGTTGGACGTATCGGTCCTGGTCCCGCTGTTCTTTCTCGGTTTGCTGGGCGTGCCTGCCGGCGCCTTCCCGCGCGCCTTCACCGCCGCGGTGGCTTGGCTGGCGGGCGCCGGCGGGGCCGCGCTGCTCGTCATCCTGCTGTTCCCGTCGCTGCTCGACCGTCTGCTGAACCGCATCTCCGCCAGCGGGCGCTGGCGCCGCTCCGCGCCGGGCGCGCGGTTCCCGGCCGGGCGCCGCCTGCTTCAGGGCATCGCTCGACACGGTGGGCATCTGGTGGAAGCGCTGCGCCTGCTGCACTCCCGAGCGCGCATGGTCGGGCTGTTCGGGCTGTCGGTCGCCGCCTGGGCCTGCGAGGGGGCGGTGTTCGCGGCCACGGCCGCGGCCGTCGGGGCCGGCGGCGCGGCGCCGGCCCCGTGGTTTGCGGCGGCCGCCGGTACGCTGGCCACGGTCATTCCCAGCACGCCCGGGCACATCGGTACGTTCGATTACTTCACCGCGCAGGCTCTGGCCGCCTACGGCGCCGCCCCGGCCGCGGCCGCCGCCTTCGCGCTGACCGTGCACGCGGTGTTGTGGACGGCGTCCACCGCCGCCGGGCTGCTGTGGCTGCTCGGGTTTGCGGGAGTCAGCCGGTACGCACGGAGCCGGGCCGGCCCGGTTTCCCGGCAGTGAGGTCTGCGCCGAACCGCGCATCCCGGTAGCACCGCGTCAGTAGGTCGCAAGGCACCGGCGGCATGCGCTATGATGCGGCCCATGGCGGATACCTTGACGCAGGCTGCCCTCCGCGTACCCGGCCGGAGCCCGCAGCAGGAGCGCAATGGCGCCGGTCGGCCGCGCGCCACCGGCTACATCGATTGCGACGCCCACAACTACCCGGAGTCGATCGACGCGCTGTTGCCCTTCATGGCGCCGCGCTGGCGCTCGTTCGTGGAGCAGATCGGCTATTCCGGTCCACTGGTAAACCTCTATCCCAAGGTGTATGCCGACGCCGCCCGGCGCGACGCATACCCTCCGGGCGGCGGCAAGCCGGGCAGCGATCCGCAGTTCGCGGCGCGCCAGCTCCTCGATACGTGGGGCTTCGCCTACGCGGTGCTCAACCCGCTCTACGCCCACTCTCAGGTCCGCAACCTGCACCTGGGCAGCGAACTGGCGCGGGCGGTGAACCGCTGGACCGCGGCGCATTGGCTGGATGCCGACCCGCGTTGGCGCGGTTCCATCGTGGTCAACATCGAAGACCCCGAGGCCGCTGCGGAGGAGATCCGCAGCGTGGCGCGGGATGGCCGTTTCGTGCAGGTGCTGCTGCTGGTGCGCTCGCCGGAGCCGTACGGCCGGCAGCGCTATCGGCCGATCTTTTGCGCCGCTACCGAAGCCGGGCTGCCGGTGGGAATCCACTTCGGCGGCGGCGGCACGCCGATCACCGCGGTTGGCTGGCCTTCCTACTACATCGAAGACCACACCGGCATGGCGCAGGCGTTTCAGTCCCAGATCATCAGTCTGGTATGCGAGGGCGTTCTGGAAGAGCTGCCGGAGTGCCGCATCGCCCTCGTCGAGGGCGGCTTCGCCTGGTTGCCGCCGTTGATGTGGAGGCTGGACAAGAACTACAAGGGGCTCCGCGACGAGGTGCCGTGGCTCACCCGGCTGCCTAGCGACTATATCCGCGAGCGGTTCCGCGCCACGACGCAGCCGATGGAGGAACCCGACGATCCCGACCATCTGCGGCAGATCATCGCCATGCTCGGACGGGACGACTTTCTGATGTTCGCCACCGACTACCCCCACTGGGACTTCGACGCGCCCGACCGCGCGGTTCAGGCGCTGGGAGACACGCCGTTGCGCCGCGCCGTCATGGCCGCCAACGCGCGCGGGTTCTACGACTTCGAGCGCGGTGCGCCGGCCGGCGGCGGTGCCGGGCGGTAGCCGCGTTCGTACCGCCCCGCACGGCTCGGGCGCGGTGCTGGCGGTGCTGCCGTGAGCATTGACGCAGGACCGGCCGCCGCCTTTCCGGAAGGGAGCGTGCGCCGCGTCCGGGCGGGCAATCGCGCGCTGGTGGTGGTGCACCGCGGCGGGCGGCTGCATGCCCTGCGCGACCAGTGCCCGCATCAAGGCGCCGCCCTGTCGTCAGGGCGGGTATTGGAGCAGCCCTGCGCTCGGCTCGAAGCGGGCCGGGCGGTGTTTACCGGACACGAAACGGTGTTGCAGTGCCCGTGGCACGGATGGGCGTTTCGCCTCGCCGACGGCCGCGCGCCGGCAATCCCCAACGCGCGCGTGCGGCGCTACCCGGTGCGCGTCGCCGCCGGTCGCCTCATCATAGACCTGTAACGAACTGACTCGAAATCGCGCCGCCTCGCTGACCGCGGGGGTGAACGAACGTCCTTAAAAGAAGAAAGCCCGCAGCGTGATCTCCACAGGGGAGATCACGCTTGCGGGCCGCCTTGGCGTTCGCGCGGTCAGCGCGCGATTCGCGTTCTAGCGCGCGGTTACGTAGACCTGAGTAAACTCCACCGGGCCGCCGAGGGAGCGCAACGCAACGCGGTCTCCTGCGGTGATCGCCGCGCCGACGTTCAGCCTGAGCTGTTCCTCTCCGCCTACCAGGAGGGTAACCGTGCCGTCGCTCTGGTAGAGCGCTTCCAGCGTCAGCGGCGAGTTCAGCGACTGTTCGATACGCCTGCTGGCAAGCCAGGCCAACGTGTTGTTGTCACTCGACTCGTAGAACTGCAGGTGGGTCGCGTCCGTGTCGTAGAACGGATCCCGCGTCGCCCAGATCAGGTAGGAACGACCATAGTTCCAGGTATTCGCGGTATCCGGCGTATCGGAGGCGAGCAGGTGCAGGCCGAAGCCAACCTTGTCGCTCCCGGAAGGAGCGCTGGCGGTAACCCCGAACAGCATCTCCGACCCCGACTGCGCCGCGGGTATCGTGTACTTCGCGTGGCTGGCGCCGGAGTCGGTTTGAGTCACCGTCGCGCCGCTCTCACTCCACGCACCCTCGTTCGCCAGCGCCTGCCCGTCGGTAAATCCGTTCACCAGGTAGGTGCCGCCGGTAATCAACTTGTCCCGCTGCAGTTCGGCGACGGTCCTGACCGCCCATCCGTTGTTCCGCACGGCTACGTCGTCGATGCCGCCCTCGGCGTCGAACGTCAAGGTCAGCGTGTGCGCAAGGCCCTGGATGCCGACGTTCGACAACACCAGAGCATCGCCAACGACTTCGATTTCCGCAGCATCCATGGTTACGGAGTCGGTGAACATGTCGTCGGCGCTGTCGAACAGCGCTTCCACCTTGCCCATGCCGCCTTGTTCGTAGCTCACCCGCACCGATACGTCTCGTCCGGCGTACTGCACTCCGGAGATGTAGATCGAGTTGGGGCCGGCGATGTTGAGCCGAGCGGACTCCAGATCGAGGAGCCCCAGATTGAGGCCCACCAACGGGACGCCCTCATCGGCCTCCGCCATCGCAGCGTCGGCCGCGTCCATTGTCATCGCAGCCGCGGCCTCGGCTGCCATCGCCCGTTCGAGGGCCGCGTCAGCTTCCGCCCGCGCGGCTGCCGCTTCGGCCTCGGCCGCTTGCGCCCGTTCCAGGGCCGCCGCAGCTTCCGCCCGTGCGGTTTGCGCGGCGGTCGGCGGCAGGGTGACGCGGCGGATGTTGGTGACCCGCAACTGGTCGCCGCCGGCGTACTCCAACGTGCCGGAGTAGCCGACGCCGCCAACTTCGACGTTGGAGACCGCCAGCGACGCCGGGGCCACGAATTCGACCGTGGTCTGCGCCAACCCCACGGAGTCGGGGATCAGCTTGCCCATCTGGCCGTAGACCGCTTCCACGGTAGCGGAGGTGCCGCCGGTGTACTTGAGCAGTGCCGAGTAGGGCATGCCGTCGTACATGATGTTGGAGAGATAGATGGCGTCGGGACCGGCCAGAGTTACCCGCACCTGATCGACGTTGGCGCGGTTCGCATCGAGCATTTCGGCGAAGACCATCACCTGGGAAGGTTGATGGGCAGCCGCCATCATCGCGTCGACCTGGGCCTGAGCGGCCTTCGCCTCGGCTGCCGATGCCTGCGAGGACGCCTTGGCGACCTTCACGTCCGCCGCTGCCGCCTCGGCATCCGCCATCGCTGATTGGGCGTCTGCCATGGCCGCTTCGGCTTTCGCCTGGGCAGCGCTTACTGCCGCGGCCGCGTCGGCTTGCGCCTTGGCGATGGCTGCCGCAGCTTCCGCCTGCGCGGTTTCCGCGGCGGTCGGCGGCAAGGTGACCCGGCGGATGTCGGTGACCCGCAACTGGTCGCCGCCGGCATACTCCAACGTGCCGGAGTAGCCGACGCCGCCAACTTCTACGTTGGAGACCGCCAGTGCGGCCGGGGCCACGAATTCCACCGTAGTCTGCGCCAACCCCACGGAGTCGGGGATCAGCTTGCCCATCTGGCCGTAGACCGCTTCCACGGTAGCGGAGGTGCCGCCGGTGTACTTGAGCAGTGCCGAATAGGGCATGCCGTCGTACATGATGTTGGAGAGATAGATGGCGTCGGGACCGGCCAGAGTTACCCGCACCTGATCGAGATTGGCGCGGTTCGCATCGAGCATTTCGGCGAAGACCATCACCTGGGAAGGCTGATGGCCAGCCGCCATCATCGCGTCGACCTTGGCCTGCGCGGCCGCGGCCTCGGCTGCCGATGCCGCGGCGGCTGCCTGAGCGGCCTGAGCATCGGCCATCGCAGCTTCAGCATCGGCCATTGCCGCCTCGGCTTCCGCCTGAGCCATGCTCACCGCCGCGGCGGCGTCGGCTTGCGCCTTGGCGACGGCCGCGTCAGCTTCCGCCCGCGCCGCTTCCGCGGCGGACGGCGGCAGGGCGACCCGGCGGATGTTGGTGACCCGCAACTGGTCGCCGCCGGCATATTCCAACGTGCCGGAGTAGCCGACGCCGCCAACTTCGACGTTGGAGACCGCCAGCGACGCCGGGGCCACGAATTCGACCGTGGTCTGCGCCAACCCCACGGAGTCGGGGATCAGCTTGCCCATCTGGCCGTAGACCGCTTCCACGGTAGCGGAAGTGCCGCCGGTGTACCTGAGCAGTGCCGAATAGGGCATGCCGTCGTACATGATGTTGGAGAGGTAGATGGCGTCGGGACCGGCCAGAGTTACCCGCACCTGATCGAGATTGGCGCGGCTCGCATCGAGCATCTCGGCGAAGACCATCACCTGGGAAGGCTGATGGCCGGCCGCCATCATCGCGTCGACCTTGGCCTGCGCCGCCGCAGCGTCGGCTGCGGCCGCATCTGCGGCCGCCATTGCCGCCTCGGCATCGGCCATCGCCGACTGGGCGTCTGCCATGGCCGTCTCGGCTTCCGCCTGAGCCATGCTTACCGCCGCCGCGGCGTCGGCTTGCGCCTTGGCGACGGCCGCCGCGGCTTCGGCCTTCGCGCTTTCCGATTCGGTCGGCGGCAGGGTGACGCGGCGGATGTTGGTGACCCGCAACTGGTCGCCGCCGGCGTACTCCAACGTCCCGGAGTAGCCGACGCCGCCAACTTCGACGTTGGAGACCGCCAGCGACGCCGGGGCCACGAATTCGACCGTGGTCTGCGCCAACCCCACGGAGTCGGGGATCAGCTTGCCCATCTGGCCGTAGACCGCTTCCACGGTAGCGGAGGTGCCGCCGGTGTACTTGAGCCGCGCCGAGTAGGGCATGCCGTCGTACATGATATTGGAGAGGTAGATGGAGTCGGGACCGGCCAGCGAGACGCGCACCTGGTCGAGGTTGGCGCGGCTCGGATCAAGCATCTCGGCGAAGACCATCACCTGGGAAGGCTGATGGTCAGCCGCCATCATCGCGTCGACCCTGGCCTGCGCGGCCGCAACCTCCGCGGAGGACGCCTCCGCCTTGGCGTGGGCTGCGGAGACCTCCGCCCGGGCGGCCGAAGCCTCGGCCCGGGCATCGGCCAGCTCCGCTTCAAGAGCGGCGATCCGTTCGAGATGTTCGGCGATCGTCGTCTTCAGCGACTCGTTTTCAGCCCGCGCCTCGTCCGCCGCGGTCGGCGGCAGGGTGACGCGGCGGATGTTGGTGACCCGCAACTGGTCGCCGCCGGCGTACTCCAACCTCCCGGAGTAACCGACCCCGCCGACCTCGACGTTGGAGACCGCCAGCGTGGCCGGGGCCATGAAGTCCAATTCGGTCTGCGCCAACCCCACGGAGTCGGGAATCAGCTTGCCCATCGGGCCGTAGACCGCTTCCACGGTGGCGGAGGTGCCGCCGGTGTACCTGAGCAACGCGGAGTAGGGCACGCCGCCGTACATGATGTTGGAGAGGTAGATGGCGTCGGGACCGGCCAGCGAGACCTGCACCTGGTCGAGGTTGGCGAGGCTCGGATCGAGCATTTCGGCGGAGACCATCACCTGGGAAGGCTGATGGTCAGCCGCCATCATCGCGTCCATCCTGGCCTGCGCGGCCGCAGTCTCGGCGGCCGATGCCCCGGCAGCCGCTTGGGCGGCCTGAACGTCGGCCATAGCCGCTTCGGCATCCGCCATGGCGGCCTGGGCGTCTGCCATAGCCGCCTCGGCTTCCGCCCGGGCGGCGCTTACCGCCGCGGCCGCGTCGGCTTCCGCCTTGGCGATGGCTGCCGCGGCTCGTTCCGCGGCGGTCGGCGGCAGGGTGACGCGGCGGATGTTGGTGACCTGCAACTGGTCGCCGCCGGCGTACTCCAGCGTGCCGGAGTAACCGACGCCGCCGACCTCGACGTTGGAGACCGCCAGCGCGGCCGGCGCCATGAAGTCCAACTCGGTCTGCGCCAACCCCACGGAGTCGGGAATCAGCTTGCCCATCGGGCCGTAGACCGCTTCCACGGTAGCGGTGGTGCCGCCGGAGTACCTGAGCAGCGCGGAGTAGGGCACGCCGCCGTACATGATGTTGGAGAGGTAGATGGCATCGGGACCGGCCAGAGAAACCTGCACCTGGTCGAGATTGGCGAGGCTCGGATCGAGCATTTCGGCGGAAACCATCACCTGGGAAGGCTGATGGTCAGCCGCCATCATCGCGTCGACCTTGGCTTGCGCGGCCGCAGCCTCCGCTGCCGATGCCTGGGCGGCCGCCTGGGCGGTCTGAGCATCGGCCATGGCCGTTTCAGTCTCTGCCATGGCGGTTTCAGCCTGCGCCATGGCGGCATCGGCCGCAGCTTGGGCGGCGGCCAATTCGGCTTCGAGCGCGGCTATCCGCGTGGCCTGCGCAGGGGGCAGCGTGGCGCGGCGGATTCCGGCTACCTGCAGCCGGTTGCCGCCGACGTACTGAAGTTCACCCGAGTAGCCAGCGCCGCCAACGTCCACGTTGGAGACCACGAGCCGGTTCGGCGCGAGGAAGGTCAGTTCCGTCATGCCCAGGTTTACGGAATCGGGAATCAGCTTGCCGTCGTGCCCGAAGATTCCCTCCACCGAAGCGGTGGTGCCGCCCTGGTACTTCAGCAGGGCCGAATAGGTCTCGCCGCCGTACCGGATGGATGAGATGTAGATCGAGTCCGGACCGGCAAGGGAGGCCTGCGCCTCATCGAAGTCGAGCAGGCCGACGTCGAGCATGTCGGCCGAGACCATCACCGCGGAAGGATGATGGGCCGCCATCATCATGGCGTCGACCTTGGCCATTGCTTCAGCCTCGGCCGCGCGCGCCTGGGCAGCGTCCTGTTGCGCGGCGGTAGCGTCCGCCTGCGCCTGAGCGGCGTCCTGCTGCGCCGCGGCGACGTCCGCGCGCGCCCGCGCCGCGTCCTGCTGGGCAGCCTCGGCGTCCGCGCGCGCCTGCGCCGCATCAGCCTGCGCCGCGGCGGTTGCCGCCTGCGCTTCGCTCAGGGCGCCCTCCGCGGCCTCGGCCGCGGCTTTCGCGGTGGCCGCTTCGGAGGCGGCCGCGTCCAGTTCGGCTCGCGTAGGGGGAGTCTCGTCGGAAGGGGCGCTCAGCGTCGCGCACGCTGTCGCCATGACCGCGCATGCCGATACTAGGAGCATGCGCAGGCCCCGGAGCGGCCGCCGAGGGCGAACCGGAGTGAGAGACGAGGGATCGGGGTAGAGCTGCCGAGCTGTCGCGAACGAGCTTGCAGTGAGCGTTTCCATGTCGAGACTTATACTGTGCATTACTCCTCCTCCGCAAAGTATGACGCGCGCCCATCGTCGGCGCAACAAGCCGCGCGCAATTTCGGAGAGTTGCCGGACCCACGCCAAGCTTGCCTGATCGCACCGGCAGGCTGCACCCGGTCAAACGGTGGCAGCACGCCCGGCGGCACGGTCGCCCGTCGAGATCCCGGCGCTATAATCACAAACGATTCGACGTGTGTCAAACCCTATTTGCGAACCCGATTGCGCGCCGCCTCGGGTCACCCGCAAGGCGCCTCGAGGCTTACCCTGACGAGGGCCGCGACCGCGTCCGGCTGGCGGGTTCCGCCGGCGACGCGGTTGGCGCGGACCGTTCCGCAGCGCTCGCACCGGTGGAGCAGTTGCCAGCCCTTGCGGCCGGCGTGGCGGACCGCGACCGGCGCCATGAGCCCGCCGCAGGAGTTGGCCCGGTCACCGGGGCGCACGTCCACGTGCAGCGAGTACAGGCAGCGCGGACAGTGATTGCGGTAGCTGCCGGTGTCCAGCGGCGCCACCCGGCAGCCGCACTGCGCGCAACGAAAGCCGGTGTTCTCGCGCTTCTGCCCCATGTCCCCAGGTCCGCGAGCGCTACTTCGAGATGAGCTCCAACTCGAACACGAGAAATGAATTCGGAGGAATTACCCCGGGCACGCCGCGGCTCCCGTAGGCCAGTTCCGGCGGAATGATCACGGTGCGTCGTTCCCCCTCGACCATGTCCAGCAACGCTTCATTCATGCCCGGGATGAGATCGCCGATGGTGAACTGCGCCGCGTCGCCGCGCGAGTGGGAACTGTCGAACACGCTGCCGTCGAGCAGCTTGCCGGTGTAGTGCACGGTGACGCTCTGACCCGACTGCGGCTTGTCGGCGCCGCTGCCGGCCGCGGTGACCACGTAGCGCAAGCCTGAGTCGGTGGCCGCCGCCTCCGGCCAAGTGGCGGCGATGATCTCTTCGGCCGCGGCGCGTTCCAAGGCCGCGGCGCGTTGCGACTGGCCCCCGGTCTGCTCCAGCAGCGCGTCGAAGCGCGCCTGATCGACGGCGTAGGCCTCGGCCGCGGCGCCGATGCGGAGGATGTTGATTTCCTCCATCACGTCGCCCTGGCCCACCGCGTCCACCACCTCCTGGCCGTGGACCACGCGCCCGAACACCGTATGGTTGCCATCCAGCCAGGGAGTGGCCTTGTGGGTAATGAAGAACTGGCTGCCGTTGGTATTGGGGCCGGAGTTGGCCATCGACAGCACGCCGGGACCGTCGTGCTTCAACTCCGCGACGATCTCGTCCGGGAACTGGTAGCCGGGGCCGCCGCTGCCGTTGCCGCGCGGATCTCCCCCCTGGATCATGAAGTCGTCGATGACGCGATGGAACTTGAGGCCGTCGTAGAACCGTTCCGCGTTGCGGTGGCGGTACTGAATGGTGCCTTCCGCCAGCCCGACGAAGTTGGCGACGGTCAACGGCACCCGCTCATACTCGAGGCGCAGATAGATGGCGCCGTGTCTGGTCTTCAGCTCCGCATAGAGGCCGTCGTCCAATTCAGGACGCGGCTGCTCTCCGGCGGCGTCGCCGGCGGCGCAAGCGGCGACTGCGAGCGCGGCGCCGAGCGGCAGCAGCGACCACCCGCCCCGGGAGCGTGCGCGATGGGCCTGTCTCATGACCACGTGAATGTATTGCAGCGCTGCCGCGGGCTCAACCCCGCCGGCGGCGGGAGTTCCGGACCGCGCGGCGACGGCGCGCCGGTCTGCGATGGCTGCCTGCCGCATAAGTGTTTGCGGCAGCGGCGCGGATCTGCGATAGTGGCGTCAGGCTGGCTACTTCTTCATGCCACTTCTTCATGGCAGGCACCGGAGATGAGGGGAGCGACGACCGGCAGATCCTTGTTGATGGCACGCATTTTGCGGGGGGGGGGGGGGGGGGCTCGAGAAATTACCCGGCGGCAGTGCCGCCGCGGCGGCGCTGGTCGCGCTGCTGAGCCTGGCGCCCCCGGCCGCCGCGCAATCTCCCGCGCTCTCCTTCGGCTCGGCGGCGGTGGAGAGCAAGCTCTACGATACCGGCACCGCCATCACTCCCATCGTGCTGCCGGAAGCGACCGGCGGCGCCGGGACCCTGAGCTACACGCTTTCGCCGGCCACGCTGCCGCGCGGCCTGACCTGGACCGCCTCGACCCGCACCATCGCGGGGACGCCCACCGCGGTCACCGCCGCCACCACCTACACCTGGCAGGCGACGGACGGCGATGGAGACCGCGCCACCCTGACCTTCTCGTTGCGGGTCTGGGCACCCGCCGGGCCGGCGGTCGACGGGACCAGCGTGCGCCTGGAGACCGTGAACGGGCGCACCAAGTACAACTACTGGCCCGGCGAGACGATCTGGTTCCTGGTCCAGTATCCTGAGAAGGTAGCGGTCACCGGGACGCCGCAGGTCACGCTGGTCGTCGGCGACCGGACGCGCAAGGCCGATTACAGCGCCGCCGACACGGCCTGGTTGCGGTTGGCGACGAACGACGACCCCTACGATCTGCTGATCTTCACCTACACGGTGCGGGCGGACGACTTCGACGGCGACGGCGTCGCGGTCCCGGCGGACGCGCTGAGCCTGAACGGCGGGACCATCCGGGCGGTGGACGGCGGCGCCGACGCCAAGCTCAGCCTGGGAACGCACGCGGTCGCCAGCGGCGACGCGACCAGCGTCCAGATGCGGGTGCGCGATACGGCGCCTGCCTTCTCGCAGTCGGCGAGCGCCGCCAACCGGTCGTTCGCGCTCAACGCGGCGACCTCCACCACGCTGCCCCGGGCCACCGGCGACGGCGCGCTGACCTACGCCGTCAGCCCGGCGCTGCCGCGCGGCCTCTCGCTGGCGAGCGCCAGCCCGAAGATCACCGGCACGCCCCGGGTTGCGGGCGCGACCACGCACACGCTGACGGCGACCGACGCCGACGGCGACCGCACGGCGCTCGGGCCATTCACCATCACGGTGGCGGCGGCCAGCGCGCCGAAGCCGAGCGCGCTGACCCTCAGTCCTCCGCCGGGCTTCGACGGCGACTACGCCGCCGGCGAGGTGATCCGGGCCTTCGTCTCGTTCGACAAGGGCGTCACGGTCACCGGCGCGCCGCGGCTGGCGCTCACCATCGGCGCCAACACCCGCCAAGCGTCGTACCACGCCGCCGGCAGCGACTCGGACGACCTCTCGTTCCGCTACACCGTGACCTCCTCGGACTTCGACGGCGACGGCATCAGCATCGGCGACGCCGCGCTGACCCTGAACGGCGGCGCCATCGTCGGCACCGCGGCCGGCGCCGCAGCCGCGGCGCTGGACCTCAGCGGCTACGCCGTCGCCAACGCCGCCGGGCACACGGTGCGCGATACGCAGCCATCCTTCGGGAGCGCCTCGGTGTCCGCCCGGAACTACCCCAAGAACGCCGCGGTGGACGAATCGCTGCCGGCGGCCACCGGCGGCGACGGCACCCTGCGCTACACCTTGCAGCCGGCGCTGCCGCGCGGCCTCTCCTTCGACCCGGCCGGCCGCCGCATCCACGGCACTCCTTCCGTCCGCGCCCCGCCCGCCACCTACACCTACCGGGCAACCGACGGCGACGGTGACGCGGCCGCGCTGACCTTCCTGCTGGCGGTGACCGACGTCCCGGCGGTGAGCGCGGTGCGCGTCAGCTCCAGCCCGGCGAGCGGCGACGCCTACGGCGCGCTGGAGACCATCAGCGTGGAGGTGCGGTTCGACCAGGCGGTGACGGTCACCGCGCCCAACCCCAGCCTGGCGCTCACCGTCGGCGCCCGCACCCGCAGCGCGGCCTTCGCCGGCAAGCCGAACGCGAGCACCTTGCGCTTCAGCTACCGGGTGCAGGCCTCCGACGATGACGACGACGGCATCGGCGTCGCCGCCGGCGCGCTCACGCTGAACGGCGCCGGCAAGCTGCGCGACGCGACCGGCACCCGCGACGCGGCGCTCGCGCTCGGCACCCACGCCATCGCCAACGCGGCGGGCCACCAGGTCGACACGCCGCCGAAGATCTCCGGCGTCGCCATCACCTCCCGGCCGACGAACGGCAACTACGCCGCCGGCGACGTGATCGCGGCGCGCCTCACCTTTACCGAGTCGGTGTTCGTGCGCCGCAATCCGCCGACGGTGGCGCTCACCATCGGCGCCAACCCCCGCACCGCGACGTGGCACGGCGGCCCCAGCATCGGCGGCCCGAACACCCACACCTTCGCCTATACCGTGCAGTCGTCGGACTTCGACGGCGACGGCATCAGCATCGCCGCCGGCGCGGTGACCGCCAACAGCGGCTTCCTGGCCCATAGCCGCGATGATCCGAACCGGCGCGCGCTGGTCGGCCTGGGCAGCCACGCCATCGCCAACGACGCGAACCACCGCGTGCGCGACACCGCGCCGACCTTCGCCTCCGCGGTCGCCGCGCAGCACTACGTGGCCGGCGCCGCGGCGTCGCTGACGCTGCCCGCGGCCACCGGCGACGGCGCCATATCGTACCAACTGACCGGCGCGCTGCCGGGCGGGCTGATCTACCACAGCGCCGACCGCCGGATCAGCGGCACGCCGCAAGCGGCCGCCGCCGCCAGCGCGCAGACCTGGGTCGCCACCGACGCCGACGGCGACGCGACGGCGCTCACCTTCACCATCACCGTGGCCGCGGCCGGCGCGCCGAAGGTATCGGCGCTGACCTTCCTGTCGACGCCGCGGCGCGGCGCCACCTATGCCGTCGGCGAGACGATCGTGGCGGGCATCAAGTTCGACAAGAGCGTCACCATGACCGGTTCGCCGCGGCTGGCGTTGTCGATCGGCGGCGTGACGCGCTACGCGACCCTTTTCAGCCGGCCGTCGCGAGTCACGCGGTGGCACCATCCGTTCACCTACACGGTGCGGAGCGTCGACCGCGACACCGACGGGATCAGCATCGGCGCCAGCGCGCTGTCGCTGAACGGCGGCAGCATCGTGCGGTCGAACGACGCGAGCGTCGCCGCCTCGCTGGCGCTCGGCAGCTTCGCGGTCGCCAACGCCGCCGGCCACAAGGTGGACGGCGGCACCAACCAACCGCCCGCGGTGCGCTCGGTCAGCGTCGACTCCTGGCCGGTGGCGAGCGCCGGCTACGCCGCCGGCGACGTGATCCGCCTCAACGTCGGATTCTCGGAGCCGCTGGTGGTGACCGGGTCCCCGCGCCTGGCGCTCGGCATCGGCACGAACACGCGCCAGGCGGCCTTCGACCGCGCCGCGCACAAGCAGCTCTACTTCCGCTACACGGTGCAGGTCTCCGACCACGACGCCGACGGCATCAGCGTCGCCGCGAACGCCCTGACCCTGCCGGACGGCGCCGCGGTGCGGGACGCCGCCGGCGCCGACGCTGCGCTCGGGCTCGGCTCCCGCGCGCTCTCCAACCTGTCGGCGCACAAGGTCAGCACCCCGCCCAAGGTCACCGGGCTGGCGATCGTCTCCAAGCCGCAGCAGGCCGGCACCTACACCCGCGGCGGCGTCATCACCGCCCGGGTGACCTTCGATCAGAGCGTCACCGTGACCGGCAGCCCCGCGCTCGCCCTCACCATCGGCGCCGATACCCGCGCGGCGACCGCCGCGGCCGGCAGCGGCAACGCGTACCTCGACTTCAGCTACACCGTGGCCGCGGCGGACGCGGACGCCGACGGCCTCGGCATCACCGGGGCGGCGCTGACGCTGCCGAGCGGCGCGGCCATCCGGGATGCCGACGGCGCCGGCGCCGTCCTGGATCTCGGCAGCTACGCCGCAACCCGCTTCGCCAACGCCAAGGTGGACGGGAGCAAGACCGGCCTCTGGCCGGACTTCGGCGCCGCCGCCGGCCCCGACCTGTCGATCGGCAAGAACGTCACCGTGACCTACCTGCTCGACCCGGCCTGCGGCCCGGTGCCGGTCGGGTGCTCCCTGGCCGCCTCGCACACCGGCGACGCGCCGCTGGCCTACACCGTCTCGCCGCCGCTGCCGAGCGGCCTGAACCTGTACCGCGGCACCGCGGTCCTGGTCGGCGCCGCAACGGTGGCATCGCCTTCCACCAGGTACACGCTGACGGTGAGGGACGCCAACGGCGACACCGACACCCTGACCTTCACCCTGGCGGTGACCGGCGACCGCCCGACGGTCCACGGCGTGAGCTTCCGGTCCAGCCCGGCCGCGGCGAGCACCTATGGCCGCGGCGAGGAGATCCGGGTGGCGGTCCGCTTCCGGCGGCAGGGCGGCGGCGCCCTGGCGGTCACTGGGTCGCCCCGCCTGGCGCTCCGGATCGGCAGCGTGACCCGGCAGGCCGCCTATTACGGCGTCAGCGGCGACGGCGTGCTGTTCCGCTACGCCGTGCAGGCGGCGGACCGCGACGCCGACGGCGTCTCCATCGCCGCCGGCGCCCTGACCCTGAACGGCGGCGCAATCCGCGACCGCGCCGGCAACGCGGCGCTGCTCGGCCTTGGCCGCCACCGCGTCGCCAACCACGCGTCGCACAAGGTGGACGGCGGCATCAGGCGCGCGCCGAGCGTGACCGGCGTGACCATCTCCACCTCGCCCGCCGCGGGCGACACCTACAGCCGCGGCGAGGCGATCGAGGTCGCGGTTCGCTTCAGCCAGGGCGTGGGAGTGACCGGCACGCCGCGGCTCGCGCTCGGCATCGGCAGCGCCGCCCGCTACGCGAACTACGACCGCGCGGGCGCTACCTCGGCGACGCAGTACTTCCGCTACGTGGTGCAGCAGGCCGACGTGGACGCCGACGGCCTCAGCATCGGGACCGGCGCCCTGACCCTGAACGGCGGCGCCATCCGCAACAACCAGGGCACCAACGCGGCGCTCGGCCTGGGCCGCCATGCCATCAGCAACGCCGCCAACGCCAAGGTGAACGGCGCCGTCAACTCGCCGGCGATCGTGACCGGCGTGGCGATCACGTCGCGCCCGGCGAAGGGCGACACCTTCCGTCTGGGCGAGGAGATCCGGGTGCGGGTTACCTTCAGCAAGGCGGTGGTGGCGAGCCGGCGCACCTACCGGCAGGGGAACCCGGGCTACCCGCGGCTGGCGCTCACCGTCGGCAGCCGGACGCACCGCGCCGCGCTGCAGACCAGCGTCCAATGGGGCTCGCAGCCAGCCAGCACCACCCTCGCCTTCCACTACACGGTGCAGGCCGGCGACTACGACGGCGACGGCCTCGGCATCGCGGCGGCCGCGCTCGACGCCAACCTCGGCAGCATCCGGCACGGCGGCGTGGACGCCAACCTGAGCCTTGGCCGCCACGCCGTCGCCGCCGCGGCGTTCAAGGTGGACGGCCGCCGGCCGAGCGTGTCCGGGGTGAGCATCACGTCGCGGCCCGGCGCCGGCGACACCTACGCGGCGGGCGAGGTGATCCACGTGGCGATCACGTTCGACATGCCGGTCCGGGTCCCGGTCGGGCCCTACCCCGGCGGCAGTCCCACGCTGGCCCTCGCCGTCGGCCGCAACACGCGGCAGATGACCTACACCGGCAGCGGCGCCAGCGCCATCGGGTTTCGCTACGCGGTGCAGGCCGGCGACCGCGACCCGGACGGGGTCAGCGTCGTCACCCGCGGCGGGCTGGACCTGAAGGGCCTGGCGATCACGGCCGCGGCCAGCGGCAACCCGGCGGTGACCGACCTCAGCGGCTTCACCGGCCACGGCGGAGCCGGCCAGAAGGTGGACGGCGCCGCACGGCCGCCGGTGGTGAGAACCCTGGTGATGAGCAGCCCGCAGCGCGGTTCCACCTTCGACCGTCACGAGGAGATCGGCATCAACGTCCGGTTCAGCCAGGACCTGACGGTGACCGGCACCCCGCAGTTGTCCCTGGTCATCGGCTCCCGGACGAAGACCCTGAACATGGCGCGATCGTTCGGGTCCTACCTCCGGTTCGTATATGAGGTGCAGGCCGGCGACGCGGACGCCGACGGGGTGGTGGTGCCGGCCAACTCGCTGGCGTTGAACGGCGGCACCATCCGCAACCGGCACGGGGTGGACGCGGCGCTGGGCCACCTGATCTACCGGCCTCCGCTGAACGTCGACGGCGCGGCGAATCATCCGCCGGTGGCGATCCGGGCGGGGTTCGCGGGCCGCCCGATCGGGGGCGTGTACGGCAGGGGCGACATGATCGACGTGGTGGTCAACTGGGGTAAGCGCGTCACCGTGACCGGCACGCCGCAGCTCGCCCTCGACATCGGCGCCGGGACCCGGCAGGCAGCGCTGCAAAGCGGGAATCAGCTCTACAGCCGGTTCCGCTACGTGGTCCAATCGGGCGACCTCGACAACGACGGCATCGGCTTCGGCAGCGGCGCGCTGACCCTGAACGGCGGTTCGATCAGCGGTCCGGGCGGCACCACCGCCAACCTGACGCTGCCGGCCGCGGCGACCGACGCCAATCGGCGCGTGGACGGGCGGATCCTGCCGCAGCCGGCCTTCACCGGATCGGTGACGGCGCGGACCTGGACCGTCGGCTCCAGCGTCAGCTACGCGCTGCCGGCCGCCACCGGCGCCCGGGGGACCATCGGCTACGCGATGCGGCAGCGGCTGCCGGACGGCCTTGAGTTCTCCGCCGCGTCGCGGACCATCACCGGCACGCCCACTACCGTGACGCCGCGCGCCACCTACACGCTGCAGGCCACCGACAGCGCGACCAACGCCAAGGGCACGCTGGACTTCTCCATCGAGATCACGCCGAACGCCGCCCCGGTGTTCATCCCCGCCACCTTCGACGCGCAGGTCTACGTCAAGGACGCACCGATCGCCCCGGTCGCGCTGCCGGCCGCCACCGGCGGCAACGCGCCGCTGAGCTACGCGCTGACCGGGCCGGGCGCCGCGGCCACCCTGACCCTGCCCGACGGCATCTCCTGGACCCGGCCCTCCGGCACGAACACCGGCGGCACCCTCTCCGGCACGCCGACCGCGGTGGCCGCCCAGGCGACCTACACGCTGACCGCCACCGACGCGGACGACGACGCGGCCACGCTCACCTTCACCCTGGAGGTGCAGGACGACGCAACGCCTGACTTCGGCACCGCCACCATCGCCAACCAGTCGTGGAAGCGGTACCGGGCGATGACCGCGTTCACGCTGCCGGCCGCCACCGGCGGCAACGGCAGCCTGTCCTACGCGCTCTCCCCGGACCTGCCGACCGGCGTGACCTACGACACCGCCCACCGGGTCAACGGCACGCCGAGCGTGGCCCTGGCGGCGACCTCCTACACCTGGACCGCCACCGACGCCGACGGCGACACCGCGGCGCTGACGTTCACCATCACGGTGGCGGACAACAGCCTGCCGGCATTCCAGGTCCTCGCCCCGAAGGACCGCGTGTATACGCGGTACAAGCAGGCGGGCGGCACGCTGCCGCCGGCGATCGGCGGCGACGCCCCGTTGACCTACACGTTGTCGCGCGCCCTGCCGGCCGGCATGGCGCGCAGCGCCAGTCCGGGCAGGACCCCCGGCGGACCACCGGTCGACACCGCCAACCGCAGCTACGCCGGCGCGCCCACCGCGGCCATGTCCAAGACCTCGTACGCCTGGACGGTTACCGACGCGGACGGCGACCAGGCGGTGTGGGACTTCACCCTCACGGTGTTGGACAATGGCGCGCCCGACTTCGGCGCCGCGGCGGTGGCGGATCAGTCGTGGATCCGGCGCCGGACGATCACGGCGTTCACGTTGCCGGCGGCCACCGGCGGCGACGGGAGCGTGTCCTATGCCCTCTCTCCGGCCCTGCCGGCCGGGGTGGCGAAGGACGCCGGCCACCGGGTGAGCGGCGCGCCGGACGCGGCGCTGGCGCGAACCGAATATACCTGGACGGCCACCGACGGAGACGGGGATCAGGACTCGCTGACCTTCTACGTGACCGTGGCGGATCGGCCGGCGGCGGCGCTGGTGCTGACGCCGGCGACCATCGACGAGAGCGGGACCGGCAATGCGACGACGGTGACCGCGACGCTGGACAAGGCGGCGAGCGCGGCGACCACGGTGACGGTCTCGGCGGCGGCGGGAACCAACGCCGAGGCGGGCGACTTCACGTTGAGCACGGCGAAGACGCTGACCATCGCGGCGGGCGCGACCACCAGCACCGGGGCGGTGACGATCACTGCGGTGGACAATGCGGACGCGGAGCCGGACAAGTCGGTCACCGTGTCGGGGAGCGTGGACAACGACGACGTGGCCGCCCCGGCCGCGGTGACGTTGACGATCGCCGACGACGACCGCCCGTCCACGCCGACGCTGTACGTCGATTCGCCCAAGGTCGCCGAGGGCGGGCCGGGCGATCCCTCGCAGTCGAACTCGCTGACCTGGACGGTGACGCTGGCGCCGGCGAGCGACCAGGAGGTGAGGGTCTCGATCGCGCTCGACCAGGAGGCCGGCACGGCGACGGCGGGGACCTACCAGCGAGCCGCGGAGGGAGCGGACCACGGATTTCCGTCCACGCCGCAACTGGTGTTCCCGCCCGGGGAGACCAGCCGGAAGATAAAGGTGTCGGTGCACGGCGACTCGACGGCGGAGCCGGACGAGACGGTGGTGCTGGCGCTGAGCGGCCCGGTCAACGCGGCGCTGGACGCCACCTCCGCGACCGGCACGATCCTCGACGACGATACGCCTGCGGTGACGCTGGCGGTGACCGACTCGTCGATCGCGGAGGACGGCGGCACGACGACGGTGACCGCCACGCTCAGCCACGCGTCGAGCGCGGCGACGACGATCACGGTGACGGCGGTGACGGGCGCCTACACGGTGGGGACGGACGCGACGATCGAGATCGCGGCGGGAACGACGGCGAACGCGGCGGACACGGTGACGATCACGGCGGTGGACGACGACGTGGACAACGTGGGCGACCGGTCGGTGACGGTGACGGGGACGGCGCAGAACAGCCACGGCGTGGGGACGGTGACCGGCGCGGCGCTGACGCTGACCGACGACGAGGCGACGCCGACGGCGACGCTGGCGCTGAGCGCTGAGACGATCGACGAGCACGACGGGTCGGTCGCTGGGTCGGCGACGGTGACGGCGAGTCTGAACCGAGCGTCGAGCGAGGCGGTGACGCTGACGGTGGCCGCGGCGGCGGGGACGAACGCGGCGGCGGGCGACTTCAGCTTGTCGGACGCCACGACGTTGACGGTCGCGGCCGGAGCGACCGGCAGCACCGGCACGGTGACGGTGACGGCGGTCGATGACACGACGGACGCACCGGACAAGGAAGTGACGGTATCGGCGACGGTGGGCGGGGACAGCGGGATAGCGGCGCCTGCGAGCGTGACGCTGACGATCGAGGACGACGAGGCGGCGCCTGGGGTGACGCTGGCGGTGGCGGACTCGTCGATCGCGGAGGACGGCGGCACGACGACGGTGACCGCCACGCTCAGCCACGCGTCGAGCGCGGCGACGACGATCACGGTGACGGCGGTGGACGGGTCGTACACGGTCGGCGAGGACGCGACGATCGAGATCGCAGCGGGAGAGACGGCGAACGCGGCGGACAGCGTGACGATCACGGCGGTGAACGACGACGTGGACAACGTGGGCGACCGGTCGGTGACGGTGACCGGAACGGCGCAGAACGGCCAGGGCGTGGGGACGGTGACCGGAGCAGCGCTGACGCTGACCGACGACGAGGCGACGCCGACCGCGACGCTGGTGCTGAGCGCTGAGACGATCGACGAACACGACGGGTCGGTCGCTGGGTCGGCGACGGTGACGGCGAGTCTGAACCGGGCGTCGAGCGAGGCGGTGACGCTGACGGTGGCTGCGGCGGCGGGGACGAACGCGGCGGCAGGCGACTTCAGCTTGTCGGACGCCACGACGTTGACGGTCGCCGCTGGCGCGACCAGCAGCACCGGTACGGTGACGGTGACGGCGGTCGATGACACGACGGACGCGCCGGACAAGGAAGTGACGGTAACGGCGGCAGTGAGCGGGGACAGCGGAATAGCGGCCCCGGCGAGCGTGACGCTGACGATCGAGGACGACGAGGCGGCGCCTGGGGTGACGCTGGCGGTGGCGGACGGCGCGATCGCGGAGGACGGCGGGACGACGACGGTGACGGCAACGCTGATCCACGCGTCGAGCGAGGCGACCACGGTAACGGTGACGGCGGTGGACGGGTCGTACACGGTCGGCGATGACGTGACGATCACGATCGCAGCGGGAGAGACGGCGAACGCGGCGGACACGGTGACGGTCACGGCGGTGAACGACGACGTGGACAACGTCGGCGACCGTTCGGTGACGGTGAGCGGGACGGCGCAGAACAGCCAGGGCGCCGGGAGCGTGACGGGCGCGGCGCTGACGCTGACCGACGACGAGGCGACGCCGACGGCGACGCTGACGCTGAGTGCTGAGACGATCGACGAGCACGACGGGACGAATCCGGGGAAGGCGACGGTGACGGCGACGTTGAACCGAGCGTCGAGCGAGGCGGTGACGCTGACGGTGTCTGCGGCGGCCGGGACGAACGCAGCGGCGGTCGACTTCAGCCTGTCGAGTCAGAAGACGCTGAGCATCGCCGCCGGGGCGACCAGCAGCACCGGTACGGTGACGGTGACGGCGGTGGACGACACGACGGACGCGCCGGACAAGGAAGTGACGGTAACGGCGGCAGTGAGCGGGGACAGCGGTATAGCGGCCCCCGCGAGTGTGACGCTGACGATAGAGGACGACGAAGCGGCGCCGGGCGTGACGCTGGCGGTCGCCGACAGCGCCATCGCCGAGAACGGCGGCACCACCACGGTGACCGCCACGCTCAGCCACGCGTCGAGCGCCGCGACGACGATCACCGTACAGCCGGTGTCAGGCGCCTACACGGTCGGGTCGGACGCGACAATCGAGATCGCGGCGGGAGAGACGGCGAACACGGCGGACAGCGTGACGATCACGGCGGTGAACGACGCGATCGACAACGTGGGCGACCGGACGATGACGGTGAGCGGGACGGCGCAGAACAGCCAGGACGTAGGGACGGTGACCGGAGCAAGCCTCACCCTCACGGATGACGAGGGAGTGCCGACGGCGACGCTGGCGCTGAGCCCTGAGACGATCGACGAGCACGACGGGACGAATCCGGGGAAGGCGACGGTGACGGCGAGTCTGAACCGAGCGTCGAGCGAGGCGGTGACGCTGACGGTGTCTGCGGCGGCCGGGACGAACGCAGCGGCGGGCGACTTCACGCTGTCGAGCACGAAGACGCTAAGCATCGCCGCCGGAGCGACGACGAGCACCGGTACGGTGACGGTGACGGCGGTCGATGACACGACGGACGCACCGGACAAGGAAGTGACGGTAACGGCGGCGGTGAGCGGGGACAGCGGGATAGCGGCCCCGGCGAGCGTGACGCTGACGATCGAGGACGACGAAGCGGCGCCTGGGGTGACGCTGGCGGTGGCGGACAGCGCGATCGCCGAGAACGGCGGAACGACGACGGTGACGGCGACGCTGAGTCACGCGTCGAGCGCCGCGACCACGGTGACGGTGACGGCGGTGGACGGGTCGTACACGGTCGGCGAGGACGCGACGATCGAGATCGCGGCGGGAGAGACGGCGAACGCGTCGGACACAGTGACGATCACGGCGGTGAACGACGACGTGGACAACGTCGGCGACCGGTCGGTGACGGTGAGCGGGACCGCGCAGAACAGCCAGGGCGTAGGAACGGTGACCGGAGCAAGCCTCACCCTCACGGACGACGAGGCGACGCCGACGGTGACGTTGGCCCTGAGCCCTGAGACGATCGACGAGCACGACGGAACGAATCCGGGGAAGGCGACGGTGACGGCGAGTCTGAACCGAGCGTCGAGCGAGGCGGTGACGCTGACGGTGACTGCGGCGGCCGGGACGAACGCAGTGGCGGGCGACTTCAGCCTGTCGAGCACGAAGACGTTGAGCATCGCCGCCGGGGCGACCAGCAGCACCGGTACGGTGACGGTGACAGCGGTGGACAACGCGGTCGACGCGCCGGACAAGGAAGTGACGGTAACGGCGGCGGTGAGCGGGGACAGCGGAATAGCGGCCCCCGCGAGCGTGACGCTGACGATCGAGGACGATGAAGCAGCGCCGGGGGTGACGCTGGCGGTGGCGGACAGCGCGATCGCCGAGAACGGCGGGACGACAACGGTGACCGCCACGCTGAGCCATGCGTCGAGCGCGGCGACGACGATCACGGTACAGCCGGTGACAGGCGCCTACACGGTGGAGACGGACGCGACGATCGAGATCGCAGCAGGAGAAACGGTGAACGCTGCGGACACGGTGACGATCACGGCCGTGAACGACGCGATCGACAACGTGGGCGACCGGTCGGTGACGGTGAGCGGAACGGCGCAGAACAGCCAGGGCGCCGGGACGGTGACGGGAGCGAGCCTCACCCTCACCGACGACGAGGCGACGCCGACGGCGACGCTGGCGCTGAGCGCTGAGACGATCGACGAGCACGACGGGACGAATCCGGGGAAGGCGACGGTGACGGCGAGTCTGGACCGAGCGTCGAGCGAGGCGGTGACGCTGACGGTGGCTGCGGCGGCGGGAACGAACGCGGCGGCGGGCGACTTCAGCCTGTCGAGCACGAAGACGTTGAGCATCGCCGCCGGAGCGACCAGCAGCACCGGCACGGTGACGGTGACGGCGGTCGATGACATGACGGACGCGCCGGACAAGGAAGTGACGGTAACGGCGGCGGTGAGCGGGGACAGCGGAATAGCGGCCCCGGCGGCGCAGACGCTGACGATCAAGGACGACGAAGCGGCGCCGGGGGTGACATTGGCGCTGGCCGACAGCGCGATCGCCGAGAACGGCGGAACGACGACGGTGACGGCGACGCTCTCGCATGCATCGAGCGCGGCGACGACGATCACGGTACAGCCGGTGACGGGCGCCTACACGGTCGGCGAGGACGCGACGATCACGATCGCGGCGGGAGAGACGGCGAACGCGTCGGACACGGTGACGATCACCGCCGTGAACGACGCGATCGACAACGTGGGCAACCGCACGGCGACGGTGAGCGGGACGGTGCAGAACAGCCAGGGCGTAGGAACGGTGACCGGAGCAAGCCTCAACCTCACGGACGACGAGGCGACGCCGACGGCGACGCTGGCGCTGAGCCCTGAGACGATCGACGAGCACGACGGGACGAATCCGGGGAAGACGACGGTGACGGCGAGTCTGAACCGAGCGTCGAGCGAGGCGGTGACGCTGACGGTGGCTGCGGCGGCGGGGACGAACGCGGCGGCGGGCGACTTCAGCCTGTCGAGCACGAAGACGCTGAGCTTCGCCGCCGGAGCGACGACGAGCACCGGCACGGTGACGGTGACGGCGGTCGATGACACGACGGACGCGCCGGACAAGGAAGTGACGGTATCGGCGGCGATAAGCGGGGACAGCGGGATAGCGGCTCCGGCGAGCGTGACGCTGACGATCGAGGACGACGAAGCGGCGCCTGGGGTGACGCTGGCGGTGGCCGACAGCGCGATCGCCGAGAACGGCGGAACGACGACGGTGACGGCGACGCTCTCGCATGCATCGAGCGCGGCGACGACGATCACGGTACAGCCGGTGACGGGCGCCTACACCGTGGGGTCAGACGCGACGATCGAGATCGCGGCGGGAGAGACGGCGAACGAGGCGGACAGCGTGACGATCACGACGGTGAACGACGCGATCAACAACCTCGGCGGCCCGACGGTGACGGTGGGCGGGACGGCGCAGAACAGCCATGGCGTGCAGCCGGTGACGGGAGCGAGGCTCGCCCTCACGGGGAAGCTGTTGCTGGATCGTGAGACGGGCGGAGCGGCGCCTGGGGTGACGCTGGCGGTGGCGGACAGCGCGATCGCCGAGAACGGCGGGTCCACCACGGTGACCGCCACGCTCAGCCACGCATCGAGCGCGGCGACGACGATCACGGTGACGGCGGTGACGGGTGCCTACACCGTGGGGTCAGACGCGACGATCGAGATCGCGGCGGGAGAGACGGCGAACGCGGCGGACACGGCGACGATCACGGCGGTGAACGACGCGATCGACAACGTGGGCAACCGGTCGGTAACGGTGAGCGGAACGGCGCAGAACAGTCAGGGCGTAGGAACCGTGACCGGAGCGAGCCTCACCCTCACGGACGACGAGGGAGCGCCGACGGCGACGCTGGCGCTGAGCCCCGAGACGATCGACGAGCACGACGGGACGAATCCGGGGAAGGCGACGGTGACGGCGACGTTGAACCGGGCGTCGAGCGAGGCGGTGACGCTGACGGTGGCCGCAGCGGCCGGTACGAACGCAGTGGCGGACGACTTCACGCTGTCGAGCACGACGACGCTGAGCATCGCCGCCGGAGCGACGAGGAGCACCGGCACGGTGACGGTGACGGCGGTCGATGACACGACGGACGCGCCGGACAAGGAAGTGACGGTAACGGCAACGGTGAGCGGGGACAGCGGGATAGCGGCCCCCGCGGCGCAGACGCTGACGATCGAAGACGACGAAGCGGCGCCCGGGGTGACGCTGGCGGTGGCCGACAGCGCGATCGACGAGAACGGCGGAACGACGACGGTGACCGCCACGCTGAGCCACGCATCGAGCGCGGCGACCACCATCACGGTGGCCGCGGTCGACGGCGCCTACACGGTGGGGACGGACGCGACGATCGAGATCGCGGCAGGAGAGACGGCGAACGCGGCCGACACGGCGACGATCGCGGCGGTGGACGACGCGATCGACAACACGGTCAACCGGTCGGCGACGGTGAGCGGGACGGCGCAGAACAGCCAGGGCGTGGGGACGGTGACCGGAGCGAGTCTCACCCTCACGGACGACGAGGGAGCGCCGATGGCGACGCTGGCGCTGAGCCCTGAGACGATCACCGAGCACGACGGGACCGATCCGGGGAAGGCGACCGTGACGGCGAGTCTGAACCGGGCGTCGAGCGAGGCGGTGACGCTGACGGTGGCCGCAGCGGCCGGTACGAACGCAGTGGCGGGCGACTTCACGCTGTCGAGCACGACGACGCTGAGCATCGCCGCCGGAGCGACCAGCAGCACCGGTGAGGTGACGGTGACGGCGGTGGACGACACGGTCGACGCGCCGGACAAGGAAGTGACGGTATCGGCGGCGGTGAGCGGGGACAGCGGGATAGCGGCCCCCGCAAGCGTGACGCTGACGATCGAGGACGACGAGGCGGCGCCTGGGGTGACGCTGGCGGTGGCCGACAGCGCGATCGACGAGAACGGCGGAACGACGACGGTGACCGCCACGCTGAGCCATGCATCGAGCGAGGCGACGACGATCACGGTGACGGCGGTCGACGGGGCCTACACGGTCGGGACCGACGCGACGATCGAGATCGCGGCAGGAGACACGGCGAACGCGGCGGACACGGCGGGGATCACGGCAGTGGCCGACGCGGAGAGCACCGGCGACCGCACGGTGACGGTGACGGGAACGGCGCAGAACAGCCAGGGCGCGGGGGAGGTGACCGGAGCGGAGCTGACCCTCCGCGCTGGCGGCGGTGGCGGGGTGGCGGCGTTCGCGCTGAGCGGCTCGGTGGAGGATCAGGAGTGGACCGAGGGGCAGGCGATCACGCCGTTGACGCTGCCGGAAGCGACCGGCGGCGACGGAGCGGTGAGCTATGCGTTGACGCCGGAACTGCCGGGCGGCGTAAGCCGGGACGCAGCCAGCCGGGAGGTGAGCGGGACGCCGGAGGCGGCCCAGGCGGAGACCGAATACACCTGGACCGCGACCGACGGCGGAGGCGCGACGGCCGACGTGACGTTCACCATCGAGGTGCTTGCCGGCGCGGTCCGGGACGAGCCGCCGGTGCCGCCGGTGGGGTCATCGCCGTCAGCGCCGGGACCGCCGGCCGTGGCGGTGAAGGTGTCGATCGGAGACGCGTCGATCATGGAAGGCGACGGGAGGCGGGTGGATGCCGAGTTCACGGTGAAGCTGGACCAGGCCAGCGCGGTGCCGGTCACGGTGGGGTTTGCGACCCGGGACGACACGGCGACCGCCGGGGCCGACTACGCGCAGCGCGCGGGAACGGTGACGTTCGCGCCGGGAGAGACGGAACGGACGATAGCGGTGACGGTGCTGCCGGACACGACGGTGGAGGCGAACGAGGAGTTCATGGTGATGCTCGCCGAACCGGAGGCTGCGGTGCTGGAACGGGGGATGGCGCGGGGGACGATCGGGGACAACGACGTGGCGTTGCTGGCGATCGACGACACGCAGGTGAGGGAAGGGGACCGTGGCCGGACGGCAGCCTGGTTCGAGGTGCGGATGATCTCGAAGACGGAGCGGCCGGTGATGCTGCGCTACACGACGATGGACGGGACGGCGCGCGCCGGGGAGGACTACGAGGCGGCGAGCGAGGTGCTGGTGTTCGCGCCGGGAGAGGCGGCGAAGCGGGTATCGGTGACGGTGCTGGGAGACACGCAGCCGGAGGCGGACGAGACGTTCGGGGTGACGCTGCATGACGCCGAGCAGCGGGCGGCGAGTGGGGGACTGGCGGCCGAGGGAGTGATCGAAGACGACGACCAGGAGCGGATGCGGCGGGCGTTGCGGCGGGCGCACGCGGAGTTTGCGCGGGTGGTGGCGACCGACGCGGTGGCGGTGATCGGGGAGCGGTTTGCGGCCGGAGGCGCGGCGGAATCGCAGCTCACGCTGAACGGGCGGCGGCTGGAGCTGGCGGGGGCCGCGGCGGGCGGCGCGGAGCCGGCGGCAGGCGCGGCCGAGTGGACGCCGGCGTCCGAGGAGGCAGCGCTGAGTCAGGTGCCGCTGCGGGAGTTCCTGGTGGGGAGTTCCTTCGATCTGGTGGGGCGGGCGCCGTTGAGCGAGGCGGGAGCGGTCGCCGCCGTGGGCGGGGGCCCGGAATGGAGCGTGTGGAGCCGGGGAGCGCTGAGCCAGTACGGCGGGCAGAGCGCGGCGCCGGGCGCCAGTTGGAACGGGGGCGTATACGGCGGCTACCTGGGAGCGGACATCCGGGTGGCGGAGCCGCTGGTGCTGGGGTTGGCGGTGTCCCACAACGCCGGCGCGATGGAGTATCAGGAGAGCGTTGCCGACCGCGGCGACGAGTTCAAGGCGAAGGTGGAGACCTCGCTGACCAGCGTGCTGCCGTACGTCCACTGGAGGCCGCTGGAAGGCGTGAGCCTGTGGACGCTGGCGGGGGCCGGACTGGGCGGCAGCGGGGTCACCTGGGAAAGCACGCGGCTGGAAACGAGCAACACGCTGTGGCTGGGCGCGGCGGGGGCGCGGGTGTCGGTGGTGTCGTGGAACGGGTTGGACCTGGCGCTGGCGACCGACGGCTACTATGCGTCGCTGAGCGCGGAGTCGGAGGCCGCGAAGTGGCTGACGCAGGAGTTGGCGCCGGCTGGAGTGGGGCGGGTGCGGCTGCTGGCGGACGCGCGCTTCGACTGGCAGATGGCGGTCGATTCGCGGCTTGGGGTGAACCTGGAGGTGGGCGGTCGGTGGGACGCCGGGGCCGCGGCGCAGGGGTTCGGAGCGGAGCTGGGGGGAGGATTGGAGTATGGGTACACCGCGCTGGGGTTGGGAGTGCGGGCGCACGGACGGTATTTGCTGGCGCATCAGGAGCGGGAGTTTCAGGACTGGGGAGCGAGCGCGGGGCTGAGTTTCGATCCGGGGGCGCCGGGCCGCGGGCTGGCGCTGGCGGTGGCGCCGGCGTGGGGAGCGCCGGGCAGCCGGACGGAAGGAGTGTGGAGCGCGGCGCCGCTGGCGGCGGAGAGCGGCGGCGGGGCGGCGCGAGACGGCGCGGGGCTGCGCCCGGACCGGCTGGACGCGGAGCTGAGCTACGGGATGGAGATGCCTGGGGCGGCGGGGCTGGTGACGCTCTACGGCGGGCTGACGCAGGGGCAGCCGGACAGCGCCGGCTACCGGGTGGGCAGCCGTCTGGAGTTGGGCGGGCTGAGTATGGATCTGGCGCTGGACCGGCAGGAGAACCCCGGCGCCGACCCGGCCCACGGCCTCAGGCTGGAGGGCCAATTGCACTGGTGAGCGTGAACGGAGGATGGCGCCAGCGCCGGACGCGGCCTGCTGCTGGCGGAGGCTAGCGCTGGCGGGCCGCCAGGATGATCCAGGTAAGCGTTTCGACGCCGCTTCCGGGCGCGGTGCCTACCCCGCCGGCCACCGGCACGGCCGGCCCCAGCAATTCGGCCGCGCCGGAAACCGGGTTCACGCTGAAGAATGCCAGCTCGCTGCCGCCGCCCGGCTCCGGCGCGGCGGCGCGCACCGCCAGCCGTTGGCCGGCATGCGCCCCGAACGGACGCAACGCCCACATCGCCAGCGGGCGATAGGGGGCTTCGTCGACCGCCAGCCGATAGTCGGGCCAGCCCGCCGGCGGGACGCGCGCGCCGCCGATGGCGCCGCCGTCTCGTTCCAGCAGGTTCAGGTCTACGGGGGTGGACGGAATCAGGCTGAGCCCGGCGAAGCGAACCGGCCGCGCGCCGTCCCATTCCGGCACCGACACCGCGTCCTGAAGCTGGATCGGCTCTGTCAGTTCCTGGTCGCCGGCCGTCAGCTCCACCGCAAACACCACCGAGGTCAGCGCGCGCTCCGCAACCGAGTCGCCGCGCACGTCGAGGGCGTAGCGTTCAACCGGCAATTGCTCGTAGGCGAAGCGGCCTCGGCCATCGGTCCGCGCCGGCCAGCAGGCGCTGGCGCACATCGCCACCGCCACGTTCGCCAGCGGCGCCCCGCCGGCATCGACCACCGTTCCGCCGAACCGCGCCTGTTCCCCGCCGGCCGGCAGGGCGAACGCGGTCGCCGGAGCCTGATCCGCGCCGGCGCCGCGCGGTCCGCCATTGCAGGCGGCCCCGGCCAGCGCCGCCAACATGACCAGACCCAGCCGCCGCGGAATGGCGCCGCGGCCGGGGGGCGGCGGGATCACCCCGGCGGCGCCTGCGCGGCGGCCAGGATGCGCAGGTCAGCGCGCTGCTGCACGTAACCGATGATCGAACTCGCGGCGCGTACGACTCCCTCCGGGAGGTCGATCCGCACCTGCCCGGAGTGGGCCGCGGCGTCTCCCAGAGCCACCGTCGCGAAGCCCCGCACCGCGTTGTGGTGGCGCAAGGTACGCCCGCGGTTCTCGCCCCGCGGCACGAAGTTCTCGAGGCCGGTCTCCACCGCGACCACGGTCAGGACGCAACCGGCCGGCGCGTCCGTGACCTGGTAGTCCACCCGTACCGAACGTTCGTCATGCGCCGGCCGGGCGAGTGCGAGGGCCGGGCGGCGCGCATCCGGCGGCGGCGGAGGGCCGACCGCGGCAAGGGCGGCGGCGCGCACCAAGGCGTAGTCCTGGGCCGGACGCACGACCTCGCGTCCGTTGACGACCATCTGCGGCGTGTAGATGCGGCTGCCCAGAGCGCGGCCGTAGCTGCGCTGCCGGCGCTCGGCCTCCGGGAGGGCGTAGGGATCGGGCCAGCCGAGATAGTCCCAGTAGTCTACGTGCCATTCGATCGGAAACACCGGCAGGCCGCCGGTCTGTTCTCCGAGCCGCGCCAGGCTCAGTTCGGCCTGCGGGCAGCTATTGCAGCCCTGGGAGGTGAACAACTCCACCACGGCGAAGGAGGTCTCCTCGGCGGCGGCGGCCGGCGCCGCCTGTTCCGGCCCCGGGCCGGCGCCGGCCGCGGCCGGCAGCCACCAGGAGGCCAGCACGGCCGCCAGCAGGCCGGCCGGCAGACGCCCGCGCCGCGGAGCTGGTGATCTTGCCGCCATATGCACAACTGTCAAGCTACGGTACCGGCGGCGCGCGGTCAATGATGATCGATCACGATCTCGCCGCGTTGCTGAAGGTTGCGCATGAGCGCGGCGATCCGCCGCTGCGCCGCTTCCACTTCGCCGAGGCGGATTGCGCCCAGGCGCTCCATGGCATCCCGCAACAGCGCAGCCCCCCGCTTGGACATGTTGCGCAGCACCCGGTCCAGGATCTCGGCATCTACCGCCTTCAGCGCGGCCGCCAGCTCCTGGCGGCTCACCTCGCGCAGCACCGCCCGCAAGGCCCGGTCGTCGAGCAGCAGCAAGTCCTCGAACGCGAACAGCCGCTGCTTGATCTCCTGCGCGAGTTCGGGATCTTCCTGCTCCAGCGCGTCGATGACGGTCTGTTCGCTGGCGCGATCCATGAGATGGAAGATCTTCAGCGCAGTGTCGATGCCGCCGGCAGCCGCCGCCTCCGCCCTGGCCGAGGAGCCGGCCGCCCGCGCCAGTTTGTGCTGCAGCGCGCGTTCCACCTCGCGCACCACCTCCGGCGCCGCACGATCCAGGGTAGCAATGCGCCGCGCCACCTCGCCCTGCATGGCGTAGGGCAGGCGCGCCAGGAGCAGCGCGGCGACGCCGGGCTCCAGACAGGTCAGGACCAGGGCGACGGTCTGCGGGTGTTCTTCGCGCAGGAACGACACGACCTGCGCCGGGTCGGTGCGGCGCATGAAGCCGAAGGGGCGCGGGCGCAAGAGGCCGGCGACGCGGCTGACGACCGCTTCCGCCTGGTCGGCGCCGAGCGACCGTTCCAGAACCCCGCGCGCATAGTCGATGCCGCCGCCGGGCGCAGCGCCGCGCGCCAGCATCAGCTCCTGAAAATCCGCCAGCGTGCGAACCTGATCCTCCGGCGCCACCGCGCCCAACTGCGCGAGCTCCAGGGAAAGGTGCTCTATCTCTTCTTCATTGAGGTATTTGAAGATGTCCGAGGCAAGCTCGGAACCGAGCAGTACCAGAAGGACCGCGGCCTTCCGGCTGCCGTCGAGGCGCCCGCCTTCGCCCGGCTCGTGATGCCCGGTGAGGTAGTCCCGGCGGGCCGTGTCGACCGGCTCGCCGCCGCCCGCCGTCGTCATACGAGGCTCTCCTCCGCCGCCGGCGCCCGCGGGTCAGGTGGCAGGCGGCGCGGCGATGGTATACTGAGAAATCCGCCCCGGCAACCGGTAGTGCGGCGCCGGGGACGCGGGGCGGCGAGCCGGGAATACCTGACTTGCGATCTACCGGCGGTCTACCAACGCGAACGGTCTTCCCGCGGCCGCGCTTCGGCTACGGTAATCCGGCGGCCATCGAGATCGGTCTCGTTCAACGCGTTGACGGCCGCCGCCGCTTCCGCCGGTGAGCTCATCTCCACGAATCCGAACCCGCGCGACTGGCCGGTGAACTTGTCGGTAACCACGCGCGCCGACTCGACGGTTCCGTGAGCGGCGAAGACTTCTTCCAGACGATCATCCGTGACCGCGTAGGGGAGGCCGCCGACGAACAGCTTCTTGTTCATGTCCTTCTTCTCCTGAGTTCACTTCAGCCTTGCACCTTATATTCATTGCATACCGCGACAACGGGTGGCAGTCAGTCTTGAATGACGGCAGGGTATGTCGACCAAACAGGTACTGCGTCTCCGTGCCCCGCAGGGGGCGCGCGACCGTGCGGTGGGAGGGAGTGAACTATCCTTGCCGCCTAAGCATAGGCCGTTTTGCGCCCGCGGTCAACTGCCGTTTACGCAGTAATTCCGCGCTATCGGCGGCCGCGCCCGCGCCGCGCGCCGGCCGGGAGCCGCCGGCAGCGGTGCGGCGGGTGCGGTGTTCCGGGTGTTGACGAGGCGGCGCAAGGCGGTGCACCGTACCGTCAGTCGGGGCGGTTAGCTCAGTTGGCTAGAGCACTAGCTCGACACGCTAGGGGTCACTGGTTCGAGTCCAGTACCGCCCATGATCGATCCTGGAAGCAATACGCAAACGTCATCCATGCAAGATAGTTCGCTGCTGGCACCGCGCGGCGGGGAGGGTCACCGCGGGCGCGGCCAGAGACCGCGCTCCGCTCGGCCGCGCGGCTTGGCGCTGTCCAAGGAAGCCATCAACGCCCTCCCGCTCGGCGGATTCACCGGCCGCATCGAGGTAGTCGAATCCGCCGCCGCGGCGGGCGCCTGCGCGGCGCTGTATGCCGGCGCCGCGCTTGGCGGCGGGCGCGTGCTCGGCTTCGACACCGAATCCCGCCCGGCGTTTCGGCGCGGCGAGCGCCACCCGATCGCCCTGGTGCAACTGGCAACGGCGGAGCTGGCGTGCCTGTTCCGCATCGATCCGCAGGCGGGGCCGGCCGCGGCGCTGCGCGAGCTCCTGGAAGATGGGGCGGTGGTCAAGGTAGCGCAGGGCCCGGCCGACGAGCTGCGGGAGCTGCGCGAACGTTGGGGCATTGCGGCGCAGCCGGTGGCGGACCTGATTCCCGCGGCCCGCGCCGCCGGCTGCGCTCCCCTGAGCCTGCGCGGCCTGGCGGCGGCCTACCTGGGGATTCGCATCTCGAAGGGGGCGCAGACTTCCAATTGGGCGGCGCCGCGCCTGAGCGAGCGGCAGCAGCGCTACGCCGCGACCGATGCCTGGGCCTGCCGGGAGATCTACCGGGTCATGGGACGCTCCGCCGCCGCGGCGCCGCCGCTCCCGGGCGGCGCAACGGCGCCGCGCCGAGGAGCCGGACTATGAGGCCCACGCCACCGCGCCCGGTGCGCCGCCCGCGCCGCGCCGCCGCCGGCCGCGGGGGCGCGCTGCTCGCGGCGCTGGCGCTGGCCATGACGCTGGGCGCCTGCGTCAGCATCGAGTCGCGCTTCGTGTTCGACGCCGACGGGTCAGGCCGATTGCGGCTGCGCTATCATCTCGACCCGGTGCTGGCGGAACTCGGCAATGCGGCCGCGCCGGGAATGGCGGCGGCGCCGGCAACGCTGCCGTTGCCGATCTCCGAGCGCGACTTCCGCACTGCCGCGGCGGGGGTCGAGGGCCTGGATCTCATCGAGTACGATCGTACCGAGGACGAGGACACGGTGGTGGTAACGGCGACGTTGCGCTTCGACCGGGTGCGGCGGCTGGCCGAGCTGCCCAGCTTCGCCGACTTGCAGCCGCGCCTTGAGGGCAGCGATCCGGTCACCTTCGAGCTGGTGATCGGCGCCGCGGCCGCGGCGCCGGCGCTGGACGCCGAGACCTGGGAACTGCTGGCCATGTTGTTCGGCGACCACGTGGTGAGCTTCGTGGTGGAAGCGCCGCGCGAGATCCGCGAGGTCAGCAGCGGCGCGTTGAGCGCAGACCGGCGCCAGGCGACCGTCACGATACCGCTGGCGCGCTACGCGGCGCAGACCGAGCGTCAGGTCCTGACGGTGCGCTGGTGACGGCGGCGTCGCGGCCGGCCGCCGGGCAGCCGGCCGGAGGCGCGAATCGCGGTTGCGCGCGGCGCGGCAGGCGCGGCAGCGCCGTGTTGACAGACTCCGCGCCGGCCGCCACTATATTGACATTCCCACGAGATCCTCGCAGGCGCGCCGCAGGACAACTCTGTTGCGCGCGGCTCGTACGACGGCATGGCGGCGGAGCGCGCCCCCGGCCACACCCGGCGAGTGAGGGCGTCGCCGGGCCGCAAGTAACTGAAGGGGGAGCACACCGCTCATGGATGTCCTCAAGGACGTGAAGAACGCCGAAGCGGAGGCGGAGCAGATCGAGGCGCAGTACCGCCGGCGCGCCGCCGACTTGGCAGCGCGCAGCCGCGCTGACCTGGAGCGCGGGCGCCGCGAACGCCAGGCTGCCGTCGACGCCGAGTTGCAAGGGTATCGTGACGAACTGCGCCGCAAACTGGCGGCGGAGAAGAACCGCGTGCACGAAGCGGGCACCCGCGAGTTGGGGCGGCTCGAACGCCGCGCCGCGGCCCACCGCGACGCCGCGGTGGCCATCCTGCTCGACAAGCTGAACCAGCGATAGGGTCTTCGAAGAATCGGCATGCAGGCAGCGCGCACCGCCCCCGTCGATCTCCGCAACGCCATGAACAGGCGCCGGCCATGGCGATAGCCCGGCTCGTCAGGGCGCAGTTGGTGGCGCCGCGCGACGCCGTGGCGGACCTGCTGCGCTCCCTGGAACGAACGGCGCTGCTGCACGTCGACGACGTGCATGACGGCCTCCCCGAGGAGTTGGCGCAGTGGGAGCGCCGCACCGCCCTCGACACCGCGGCGGTGGATGGCACGCTGGCCGCGGCGCGCTGGATCCTCGACCTGTTTCAACGCTTCGCACCGCACAAGACCGGCTTGCTGGAGGATTTCTTCGGCTCCCCGCCGGCGGTGGACGAGGCTGAGTTCTCCGCCTTGGTGAACTCCGTGGACGTGCACGCCTACCGCGCCGAGCTGGAAGCGCGCGTGGCCGACTACGACGCGCTGGTGGCGGAGCTGGACGTGCTGCGCGAGCGCATCGCCGCGCTCACCCCGTGGGCCGAGTTGGGCGTGGACCTGGCCGCCCTCGGCCGCGGCAGCTATGCCGCGCTTACCGCGGTGCGCCTGCCGCTGGCCGCCCGCGCGCAGCTCGAGACGCTGTTGGCCGCGCGCGGCGGTCACCTGCGCCTGGCCCCGGTCGGCGCCGCGGCCAAGGTGGCCTATGCCGTGGTGGTATCGCTGCCGGAGGATCTCGACGCGGTCGGCGCCGCGTTGCGGCAGGTGCGGGCGGAAGAGGTGGAGCTGCCCCGGCTGGACACCTCCGCCGCGGCGGCGTTGGACGCCGCCCGCGCCCGCAGCGCGGAGTTGGAACGGCGCCGCGCCGAGTTGGCCGCGGCCCTGGCGGGCGAAGCGCAGCGCCGCCGCTGGGCGCTGCAGGCGGTGGCCGACGAGTACGAGGGCCGCCGCCGCAGTCTGGACACCCACGGGAGCATCTTCTATTCGCGCCATGCGGCGGTGATCGTCGGCTGGGTCGAAGAGAGCCGCAGCGGCGCCCTGGAGGCGCTGCTGTCCGGCCATCCGCGGGTTCGCTTCCGGCTGTCGGCGCCCGCCGCCGGCGACCGCCCCCCGGTGAAGCTCGTCAACCGCAAGCTGGTGGAGCCGTTCCAGACCCTGATCACCATGTACGGCCTGCCGAACTACTTCGGCATCGACCCGACCCCGTTCGTGGCGGTCGCCATGACCGTGTTCTATGCCATCGCCCTGGGCGACTTCGGCTACGGCGTGCTGCAGATCCTGCTGGCGGCCTGGCTGCGGCGCCGCTTCCGGTCGGCCGGCGAGACGCGCCTGTTCCTCACCATGTTCGTATACATGGGCGCGGCGACCCTGGTGGTCGGGGTCCTGACCTGGAGCTTCTTCGGGTTTTCGCCGGGCGTCGGCGAGGATGGCAGCAAGTTCCTGGGGCTGCTGCCGCTGATCAGTCCGACGCGCGACATCATCCCGCTGATCGGCTTTGCCGTGGGCGTGGGCATATTCTTTCAGCTCGCCTCCATTACCGCCGGATTCATCAACCTGCTCAAGCGCGGCGATTGGCAGGGCGCCGTCTACGACAACCTGGCGTGGCTGGTGTTGCTGGCCGGCGGCCTGCTGGCGGTCGGCGGGATGTTCCTGGATCAGGCCGCGCTACGCGCCGCGGGAGCGGTCCTGGCGGCCGCGGGCGCGGTCACCATCGTGCTGTTCGCCGGGCGCGGCAGCGGCAACCTGGTCGCCCGCATCCTGGCGGGAGTGGTGTCGCTGTACGGCATCGTCGGCTACTACGGTCTGGTGGGCTTCTTTTCCGACGCGCTCTCCTACATGCGGCTGGCGATCCTCAACATGACGTCGGCGTTCATTGCCTTCGTGGCGCAGGTGATCGGCGGGTTGTTCCTGGGCGGCGGCTCGGTGCTGCTGGCGGTAATCGGCGCGCTGATCGGCGCGGTCATCTTCGTGTTCTTTCATCTGCTCAACCTGGTGCTGTCGATGTTGGGCGCCTTCGTACATTCATTGCGATTGAACTATCTGGAGTCGTTTCAGCGCTATTACCCGGAAGGGGGGAGGGCGTTTACGCCGTTCCAGCGCACGGGCCGGTTCTTCAGGCGGGCCGATAGTGAGCAGCAGTAGCTGCGGGCCCTCAACAGGGAGGAGTGAACAACCATGATTTCGTTGGGATTCGCCATCGCGATCCTTGGCGGCGGGCTCGCGGCGGGCCTGGCCGCCTACGGGTCGTCGGTGGGCGTCGGTCTGGCCGGAGAGATGGCCGGCGGGGTGATTTCGGAGGATCCGGACAAGTTCGGCTCGATGCTGATCCTGCAGGCGCTGCCGGCCACGCAGTCGATCTACGGTCTGGTGGTGGCGATTCTGGTGCTGGTCAAGTTGGAAGGCTTCAGCCCCGCGCGCATGCTGGATCTGGATCTGGCCTCCGGGCTGGCGATCTTCGCCGCCTGCGTGCCGGCCATGTTCGGGGAGCTCATCTCCTCCATCTGGCAGGGCAAGGTGGCGGTGTCGTCGATGGGCGTGGTGGCGAAGAAGCCGGACGCCTTCGGACGCGCGGTCATCATGCCGGTGCTGGTGGAGACGTTCGGGTTGTTCGCCCTGATCGCGACGATCATCATCCTGATGGTGGTCATCGAGCTTCCCGCCGCGGCCTAGCGCGGCCGGTACCATGGCCGAGAATATCGTCGACCAGATCCTGGCCGCAGCCCGCAACGCCGGCGAGCAGCTCCTCAGCGAGGCGCAGGAACGCTACGAGGCGGAGCTGCGCGCGGGCGCCGCGGAGCTGGAGCGCGAGGCCGAGGAGCAGCGCCGCCGCGGCCGGCGGCAGGCGGAGGAGGCGGCTCAGCAGGAGCTGTCCACCGCGCGCCTGGAGCAGCGCCGCAAGCTGCACACCAGCAAGCGTCGGCTGCTGGACGAAGTATACGACGCCGCGTGGCAGCGGATCACCGAAGAGGCCGGCTACCGGTCGTGGGTGGAGCGCCAGTTGCGCGCCCACGCCCGCCGCGGCGACCGGATCGTCGTGGCGGCGCGCGAACGCGACCGATTCGCCGGTAGCTTCAAGGAGCTACTTGCGGCCCACGGGGTGCGGCTTGCCGATGAAGTGGGCCGCTTCCGCGCCGGGTTCATCATCGAGCGCGGCAGCACCAGGCTGAACTGTTCGCTGGACGAGGAGTTCCGCATGCTGAAGACGGACGCCGAGATCGAGATCAGCGCTGCCCTGTTCCCGGCTGACTGAAGGGGAGCGCGCCGGTGCCGGAAGCCGATTACAACTACCTGTACGGGTTGCTCCGCAGCCGCGAGGGGGAGCTGATCGACGGCGCGCGGCTGCGCGCCATGGTGGGCATGCAGTCGGTGGCAGAGTTGGGGCAGATCTATCCCGACTCGCCCTTCCTGAGCGCGTTCGCGCCCGATTTCGACGAGGCGAGCCTGGAGCGCGCCATCGCGGCCGAGCAGGAGGAGCTGCGGGCGCTGCTCGACCGTTATGCGCCGGAGCCGGCGCTGCGGGAGCTGCTGCTGGTGCCGCGCGACCTGTACAACCTGAAGGTGGCCCTGCGCCTGGATGCGCAGCCCCCGCAAGAGGCGGGTGACGAGGCCGCGGCAACGGTGGATGCGCTGTTCGGGCCGCCGGGTACGCGCCGCGCGGCCGCGATTCGCGCCGCCGCGGCGGGTGAAGGGCCGGCGCTCATCACCGCCGGCGACACCGACCGCGCCAGCCGGGCGCTGGCCGGCATCCTGCAGCGGGCGCTGGCCGCGTTCTACGCCGCCGGCCGCAACGGGCAGGCGCTGGAGTTGGCCATCGACCGCCTGAGCCGCCTGTTCCAGACCGCCACCGCCGCCGCGGCGGCGCCGGAAGTGGGCGCGGTCTACGCCGACCACGCCGCGCTGGCGGCCGGCGAGCTGCTGGCGCGCGGGCGCGCCGCCGGGCTGTCCTGGGAGGTAGCGCGCTGGGGGCTGCTGGACCTGCCCGGCCAGGCCGACCTGGAGGAACTGTACGCCGCGCCGCCGGGCGAGTGGGGCGGCCGCCTGGCCGGCTTCAGCGGCGTGCTGCGCGCGCTGCTGGCCGCGGTCGCCGGCGGCGCCGAGACCGGCGCCGCGTTGCGCGCCCAACAGGAAGCGGTCGACCGGCGCGCCGCCGCCTGGCGGTTCAGTCCGCCGTCGTTCGCGTTCGCGGTGTACTACCTGCGCAAGAAGCGGGCCGATCTGGACGCGCTGCGCCTGATCTGCCTCGCCAAGTTGAAGGGCGTGTCGGAGGCGGCGATCGGCGCCCGCGTCGGCGGCCCGTTCATGGGCTTGGCGCAGGCCGCGCCGGCGGCGTAGGAGGCAGGATCGATGTCCGACCGATCGCCGGCCTCCGCTACCTACCACATCGCCATGATCGGCGACAGCTCCACGGTGCGCGGCTTCGCCGCCGGCGGCGTGCACCCCTATCCGGCCGCGGCCAGCGAGCAGGCGCTGGCCACCCTGCGCGAGCTGGTGGCCGGCGGCAAGTACGCCATCATCTTCATCACCGAGGCGCTGGCGGAGCCGATCCTGGACACCATCAGCCGCCTGCGCACCGGCGCCATCCCGGCGGTGATCGTGGTTCCCGACCAGTCCGGCGCGCGCGGCCTCGGCTTCGAGAAGACCCGCCTCGCCGTGGAACGCGCCATCGGCATCGACCTCCTCGGCCAGACCCGCCGGCGCCAGGCCGGCGAGCAGCAGTGAGCGCGAGCGTGAGTCAATCGCCCAACGAATATGAGTGAATTATGAGTAAGGAAGGTACGAACGAACATGGCAGGTAGGATTGTACGGGTGTCGGGGCCGCTGGTGGTGGCCGAGGGCCTCGAAGACCCGATCATGTACGGCGTGGTCAAGGTGGGGAAGCTGGGCCTGTTCGGCGAGATCATCAGTCTCGGCGCCGAGACGGTCTCGATCCAGGTCTACGAGCAGACCGAAGGGGTCGGGCCGGGCGAGCCGGTGGAAAGCACCGGCGACCAGCTCTCGGTGGAGCTGGGGCCGGGTCTCATGTCGCAAATCTACGACGGCATCCAGCGCCCGCTGGACGTGATCTCCGCCAGCCACGGCAGCTTCATCGCGCGCGGCATCGAGGAACCGGCGATCGACTACGAGCGGCGCTGGGAGTTCACCGCGGTGACCCAGCACGGCCGCGAAGTGGTGGGCGGCACCCGCCTCGGCTTCGTGCAGGAGACCGAGATCGTCAAGCACTGGGTGATGGTGCCGCCGGGGTTGCGCGGCACCATTACCAGCCTCTCCTCCGGCACCTATCAGGTGACGGAACGAATCGGGGAGCTGGAGGACCCGTTCGGCCAGAAGCATGAGCTGCGGCTGGCGCAGCGCTGGCCGGTGCGGCAGGGCCGCCCCTACCGGCGCAAGCTGAACCCCGGCGTGCCGCTGGTCACCGGGCAGCGCGTGTTGGACACCTTCTTCCCGTTGGCCAAGGGCGGCACCGGCTGCGTGCCCGGCCCGTTCGGCTCCGGCAAGACGGTGGTGCAGCAGCAGCTCTCCAAGTGGGCGGACGCCGACATCATCGTCTACGTCGGCTGCGGCGAACGCGGCAACGAGATGACCGACGTGCTGATCGAGTTCCCGGAGCTGACCGACCCCAAGTCGGGGCGCCCGCTGATGGAACGCACCACGCTGATCGCCAACACCTCCAACATGCCGGTGGCGGCGCGCGAGGCGTCGGTGTTCACCGGCATTACCATCGCCGAGTATTACCGCGACATGGGATACGACGTGGCGCTGATGGCCGATTCCACCTCGCGCTGGGCCGAGGCGATGCGCGAGATTTCGGGGCGCCTGGAGGAGATGCCGGGCGAAGAAGGCTATCCGGCCTATCTGGCGTCGCGCATCGCGCAGTTCTACGAGCGCGCCGGGCGCGTGTACCCGCTGGGCGCGCCCGGCGACGAGGAGGCCAGCCTGTCGGTGATAGGGGCGGTGTCGCCGCCCGGCGGCGACCTGTCGGACCCGGTGGTGCAGGGCACCCTGCGCGAGGTGCGGGTGTTCTGGAGCCTGCGCGCCGAGCTGGCCTACGCGCGCCACTTCCCGTCGGTGGACTGGCTCACCTCCTATTCGCTGTACGGCGACTCCGACACGCTCGGCGCCTTCTACCGCGACAACGTGGCGGAGCGCTGGCTGAGCAACCGCTCCGAGTCGTTGCGCATGCTGCAGGAGGAAGCCGACCTGCAGGAGATCGTGCGGCTGGTCGGGTTGGACGCGATCAGCGCCCGCGACCGCCTGCTGCTGGAGACCACGCGCGCGATTCGCGAGGCGTTTCTGCAGCAGAACGCGTTCCACGACGTTGACACCTTCACCCCGCTGGGCAAGCAGTACCTGATGCTGGACGCGATTCTGCAGTTCCATCACGGGGCGCTGGCCAAGCTGGAGGAGGGGGTGGCGCTGGACGAGTTGCTGGCGCTGCCGGTGCGCGAGCGGGTCGCGCGCATGAAGTTCACGCCGCAGGATGACGAAGACGACCTGCGGGCGGTGGACGGCGAGATACGGGCCGCCCTGGAACAGGTTGGGACGGAATCCGCGAGGAGAGCGAGTTAGTGATCAAGGAGTACCGCAGCGCGCGCGGCCTGGACGGGCCGCTGATGATCGTGGAAGAGGTGGAGGACGTCACCTACGGCGAGTTGGCGGACGTGGAGCTGCCGGACGGCTCGGTGCGCCGCGGGCAGGTGCTGGAGGCGGCCGCCGGGCGCGCGCTGGTGCAGCTCTTCGAGGCGCCGCAGGGAATCGCGACCAGCCTGGCGACGGTGCGGTTCACCGGCCAGCGCATGACCGCGCGCGTGTCGCGCGACATGCTGGGGCGGATTCTGAACGGCATCGGCGAACCGCTGGACGACGCCGGCGCGGTGATCCCCGAGCAGTTGCGCGACATCAACGGCTCGCCGATCAACCCCTACGCGCGCGACTTTCCATCGGAGTTCATCCAGACCGGCATCTCGGCCATCGACGGCAACCTGACGCTGGTGCGCGGCCAGAAGCTGCCGATCTTTTCCGGTTCGGGGCTGCCGCACTCGGAGCTGGCGGCGCAGATCGCGCGCCAGGCGCGGACGCTGCGCGGCGAGGAGTCGTTCGCGGTGGTGTTCGCGGCGATGGGCATCACCTTCGAGGAAGCCAACTTCTTCATGGAGGACTTTCGCCGCACCGGCGCCATCGAGCGGGCGGTGCTGTTCATCAACCTGGCCGACGACCCGGTGATCGAGCGCATCTCGATCCCGCGCGTGGCGCTGACCACCGCGGAGTACCTGGCGTTCGACTGCGACATGCACGTGCTGGTGATCCTCACCGACATGACCAACTACTGCGACGCCCTGCGCGAGATTTCGTCGGCGCGCAAGGAGGTGCCGGGGCGGCGCGCCTATCCCGGCTACATGTACACCGACCTGTCGCTGATCTACGAGCGCGCCGGGAGGATCAAGGGCAAGCGCGGCTCCATCACCCAGATTCCGATCCTGAGCATGCCGGAGGATGACAAGACCCACCCGATTCCCGACCTGACCGGGTACATCACCGAAGGGCAGGTGCTGCTGAGCCGGTCGCTGCATCGCAAGGGCCTGGAACCTCCGATCGACGTGCTGCCGTCGCTGTCGCGTCTGATGCAGAAGGGCATCGGCGAGGGCAGCACGCGCGAAGACCACTCCGGGGTGGCGAACCAGCTCTTCGCAGCCTACGCCCGCGGCGGCGACGCGCGCGAGCTGGCGGTGGTGCTCGGCGAGGCGGCGCTGACGCCGATCGACCGCCAGTACGCCGCCTTCGCCGACCAGTTCGAGCAGCGCTTCGTGAACCAGGGCTTTCAGGAGAACCGCAGCATCGAGGACACCCTCACCATCGGCTGGCAATTGCTGGAACTGCTGCCCCGCTCCGAGCTGACCCGCATCGACACCGAGCTGATCGACAAGTACCTCGGCACCCCGGAAGCAACGTAGGAATGAAGCATGGGGCATGACTGTTCGGAGGTGAGTACGAGACATAGGATGATCGACAACTTCGCCGCATGGACTGCCAAGTTAGCAGCCGGTCCTAGCAGGCACCGGGTTTGTTCCGCTCTCGAGAAGATCGACTTCCAACAGGTTCTATGCAATGAAGGACCGATCGATAAGCAGGAATTCGATCAATGGCATGAAGCGCAAGTGCAGAGGTTCGGAAACGAAGCCAAGTGCTCGATCGGATGGGCCGCAAAGATCATCAACGTGTATCTCAAGACCCAGTGCTACGTGGGCGGGCGCGGACGTAAGGGGCTGGATGAGGTAATCCACCCACCGTTCGGCCCTGTTATGATTAGAACACTGAAGGAAAAGTATCCAGAGTTCAACGATCTAATGGGAGGACGCAATAGGGGATTTTCGCTCAATGGAGTCGAGCGTTATTCCTGCTATCAGCAGATTATCGAATCACTCGCGTCGATCGCCAGGCAAGAGCGCTGCAAGCTGATTGAAATGGGGCAGCACTGGAATTGCTGTGAATAATGCGTTTGCCGTCCCTATCTCTGACCACTGGAAGGTTCGATTGCAGACCGCTGAAGCTAAGGCCAAGTCGATGGGGGCGTAAAGAATGGCTACCGTAGCGGTCAGTCCGAACCGTATGGAGCTGCTGCGGATGAAGAAGAAGCAGCAGTTCGCGCAGCGCGGCCACAAGCTGTTGAAGGACAAGCTGGAAGGGCTGCTCAAGGACTTCACCGGTATCGTGCAGGAGTACGCGGTGCTGCGCGGCCAGGTGGACAGCGAGCTCGGCGAGTTGTTCCAGCAGTTCATCGTGGCGTCGGCGTCGATGCCGGCGGAGGTGTACCGCAGCGCGCTGGCGTTCCCGGAGTGCGAGGCGGAGCTGACCATGACCGAGAAGCTGATCATGAACGTGCGCGTACCGGTGTTTTCGTTCGCCATCGAGGGCAACCTGCTCTCCTACGGCACCGACGGCACCGTGGTGGAGCTGGATCAGGCGATCGTCCGCCTCAAGGAGGTGTTGGAGCGTCTGGTCAAGCTGGCCGAAGCAGAGAAGACCATCGAGCTGGTGGCCGACGAGATCGAGAAGACCCGCCGCCGCGTCAACGCCCTGGAGTACGTCCTCATCCCGCAGCAGGCCGAGACCATCCGCGTGATCTCCTCCAAGCTGGAGGAGCTGGAGCGCGGCAACATCACCCGCCTGATGCGCATCAAGCAACTCCTCGCCATGTAGGAGCGGCGCGCCGCCCGCGATGCTCGCATCGGGATTGGTGGCTATCGCCGGCCGGCGTCACTATATTGACGGCGGCATGAAGATGAATCCGTCTGCGTGGGTCACGATCCACGATTACCGTACCGGTGGGCCGCAACGTTCGTCGCCTGGGGACCGGACCTCGCCGGGACTGGCCGGTCGGGCGCTCGCGGCGGCCGCTCTGTTGCTGGCCGCCGCGCCGGCGGCACTGGCTCAGGACGCGGGCGCCGGCGAGTCGGGCGTCCCGGCGTGCGACGGCGGCAAGACCGCCATGCGCGTGGTCGACGACATGATGCAGGCCTGGAAGGTCGAGAATCCGACCGTCCGCTCGCTGCGGCAGCGCAACGTCAGCGTGATCGAGGGGCTGGCCGAAATCGGCGTGCACGTGGACCACGGCGACTGGGGAAAGGCGCGGGCGTTGGCCTACACCCGAGCCTACCTGGACGCGATGGGCGCGTTCGTGCGCCAGACCAACGAAGAGATCACCACCGAGACGGTCCGCGACCTGCTGCAGGACGAGACGTCCATCGCCTTCGAGGCGAACGAGGATGCGGCCTCCTATCTGGAACGGATCGCGGAGAAGGAAGCGCTGCTCGCGGAGATGAAGCTCGATCAGGAGCTCAAGGAGGCCGGCATGAGCGACGACGATCTCGCGCGGCTGTCGGTCCGGGAGAAGATCCCCCGGTACCGCGATGCGCTTGCCCGTGAGGTCACCTCCCGCGCGTTCGGGCGGGCGTCCGGCCTCGTTCCCATCAAGACGTTCGAGGCGATCGACTGCGACGGCAACTCGTCGGTTGGGGTGATCGCCGTGTTCTCGACCCGCATGCGCGAGCTGGCGCAGCGGATTCAGGACGGCGATGCGATTCGGCCCGACCCGGACCGGGGCGGCGTTTCGCTCGGCGACCGGATCGGCGCGCTGTCGGACGAAGACCTGGTAACGGAATTCGGGGTCCGCAGATGGTGGGACGAGGACGGCTACCCGGTCATCGTCTCGTTCGGCCAATGGGGCTGGTCGACTAAGGCGCTGAGCGCCGCCCAGCGGGACCGCCGCTACCGGTTCGCCAGGAACCAGGCGGCGCTCCAGGCCAAGAGCTCCCTGGCGGAGTTCGTCACGGTCAACGCGCAGTTCACTTCGTCGAGTTTCGTGGGCGCCGCCGTCGAGGAGGCGGTCGAAGTTGGCGCCGACGGGTTTCACGAGTACGTAGCGGGAACGAACATCGCGGACCGGATGGTCGAGGAAGCCAGGACCAGGTCGACGGTGCAGCTCACCGGGCTCGACATCCTGCGCACCTGGTCGGCGCGGCATCCGGTGGCGGAGCACCAGGAACTGACCGGGGCCGTCGCCTACTGGTCGCCGGCGCGGGAAGATGCGGTGCGCGCCAGCCTCGGACTGGAGGCCAGGCATCCGGCGCCGGAACCTGAGCCCGCGCCGGCTCCCGAAGCGGAGTCGAGACCGACCGCGAGCGGCACCGCGCAGAGCAAGGATCTGATGGATGCAAGCGACTTCTGACCGTCATGGACGCCGGCGCCGCGCCGCGCTGGTGATTGCGGGAGCGGCGCTCGGCTGGGCGCTGCTTGCCGGGGCCGCCCAGGCGCAGGTTGCGGCGGAGCTGCACGAAGCGGTCGGCGTCGGATCGAATCGCCAGGAAGCGATCGGGAAGGCGCTGCAGCAGGCGGCGTTCCAGGTCTGCGGCGTCACCCTGGAGTCGGACAGCGCGTCGGCGGTCTCGCTTGCCGTCCGGGGTGACGGTATGGAGATCGTCGAGAGCCTCAACGAGCACATCCGCATCTCCCTGGGCAGCGATGCCTGCCGCTTCACCGGCTACGAGGTGCTGAGCTCGACGCCCGACGACGGCGGCGTGCTGGTGCGGGTGCGGGTCAGCCACGCGTCCTACCGCGTGCCGGGGCCGGACGTGGACCGGCGCCGGCTTGCGGTGCTCGACTTCGAGATCGACGAGGTGCATCTGTACGGCGCCGGCGGTGAACGCGAGCAGCGCACCGGCGACGGCGCGGCTCGCCGCGGCGTGGAAGTCGACTACGATCTGATCCGCAACTTGCAAGACCGCTTTCGGGCGCGCATCGAGTCGTTGCTCACGCAGGGCCGGCGCTTCGCGGTGCTCGACCGCCGCGCACCCGACCTCTACGAGCAGGAGAAGCGGCTCCTGCAGTCAACCGACGTCGACGCGGCCGAAGGCGCGCGGCTGGGAAAGGTGCTCGGCGCCGATTACCTGTTGTATGGCACGGTCGACCGCATCGCGGTGGAAGAACGGCGCACGAACATCCGGCTCACCGGAGAGACCCGGACGCGGGTGCTGGCCGCGGCGCAGGTGCGCTTTTCGGTGCTGGCGGTCGCCACCCGGCAGGTCAAGTGGTCCTCCGCGGTCGAGCTGGAGCAGGTCGCGGAGGAAGACCTGTGGCCCGAGCAACTGGCCGAAGCGGTGCTGGACGAGGCCGCCGCCCGCATCGCCGACGAGTTGACTGAGAACATCTACCCGCCGGTGGTCATACAGGTGCTCGGCGGCGGCACGGTGGCGGTGAACCGGGGCGGCAACACGGTCGCGGCCGGTGATCTCTTCGAGGTGTTCGCGCTCGGCCCGTCGCTGGTCGACCCGGACACCGGCGAAAGCCTGGGCCGCCTCGAGATGCCGGTCGGCTTCGTCAGGATCACGACGGTGAAACCGAAGTACAGCCTTGCCGAGATCGTCGAGGCTGACGCCGGCGTCGCCGCCGACATGGTGCTGCGCCGCTTTCGCGGCGACCTCGACCTGGGCGGCGTCGCCGGCGCGTCCGCCCAGCCGGCGCCGAGCGACGGCGACCGCAACTACCGCCGGGCGGACGGAGATGAAGATGGCGACGGCTTGCCCGACTACCTGAACCGCGACGCCGGCACCGAGGACCGCGACAAAGACGGCCTGCCCGACTACCTGAACCGCGACGCCCCGCAGCGGAGGTAACCGCCCCGCCGCCGCCGTAGCTTAGCTTAGCTTAGCGGCTACGACAGATACTCATCTGCACATGCGGGGCTGATGCCGAGATGGTTGACCATCTTGCGGACGTGGAAAACCTGCACCATAGGGCGACGGGCGCCACGTCTCCCCGTAGGAAGCGACCGGTAGGCTTTCCCCTTATAGCGTATCCAGTAGTGGTGCAGCTTCTCCTCGACCGTGTGACCGGGAGCGCATTCCGCGAGCATGGACCACACGACACGCAATGCTACTTCCCGGAGCACGTGGTCACGCGGCCGCGGCCAGGCCGATGCTGTCGTCGATGAGGTTGTCGGCCGGGGTCATCTCCGACCGGCGGGCCACCGTCACCGTCGGTGCCATACCGGCAGGCAGAACCGGCAATTCGCTCATCGGGGTAAGATCGACCCGGTTGCTACGACAGGCGGCCACGGCGGCGTTCCAGTCAGCCACCGCGGTCTCGTCACGCTCTTCGAAGAAGCGCTCGACCTCGGCTCGAAAGGCTTCGTACGTGTCGGCCGTGGATGCGATGTCTGCCAGGATGCCAAGGAAGGTATTCCGCAGATCGGTGTACGCTGCCGGTAGATCCTTTCCTCCGGCGGCCATGCCTCCGGGTTGGACGCCGCTGAGCCAGATGCCGTCGTCCTCCTGGACTCCGAGTACACGGCTCACCGCATTGATCGTAGCGATGAACCCCCGGCCGAAGACGTGTCCCTGGTAGGTGAAGATCAGCGGCCAAGCACGGAACGCGTTCTCCGTGGTCGCCTTGTCGATCGAGTGGTCATGCACTTCACCACGGGTCTGCATAGCCTGATCTCCTCCCTGCAGTATAGCATAGTCCAATCGGGTCTCGGCGGCGAAACGTCCTTTCGGTAGTATATCGGCAGAGGCTGTCTCCGATGTCAACCTGCCATCCAGAAGGCCACGCGCCGGCGAATACGGGCGCCCGCGACTACAACGCGTGGCCGTTGATGTTCGCCGGTCCACTGATGGCCGCGGCACTCCCCGAACCGGTGTGGGCGGCATGGCGGCGGCGTCCGGCCAACGATTCCAGCCCGGAGAGATGAACGTGAGCGTGCCTCGGTATTCGATCCATGAGTTGGCGCCGGGCCATCGTGATTGGCCGGAGTATGTTGACGTTGTCGAAGGAGAGGGGCAGTCGGGCTGGGCGTTCGACACCCGCCATGCGCGGTTTCGGCGCCGTTACCTGATGGCAAGACAGGATGGCCGTGTCGTCGGATTCCTGATGTACCTGATTTGGCAGATCGGTCCCAATGATCGCAATCATCCACCTCTCGCCGTAGACGGAGCGCCGCTCACGGAGGCGAAGATCATGGCATTCGGGGTGAAGGAGGCGTATCGCCGACAGGGCATCGGAAGGGCGCTTCAGGAACACGCGCTGCGTCAAGCCAAGGATCTCGGCTGCTATCAGGTGCGCTCGGTGAGCACCGGCAACCATCCCCAGAACCAGCAGCTCAAGTTGGCCATGGGGTTTGCCGTTGAGCCGATGGAGCGCGACACGCCTACGTTGGCGTTCATCATGCCCCTCAGACCCGCACCGTGGTCCGGTTGACCGCCATGACTCCATGACCGCCAACCTAAAACCCTACCCGAACATGAAGGAATCCGGTGTGGAATGGCTGGGCGACGTACCCACTCATTGGGAGGTACGAAGACTGTCTCAGATCGGGACGATCTCGAAAGGTAGAGGCGGAAACAGGGATGACGAAGTTGCCGCTGGCATTCCATGTGTCCGATACGGCGACCTGTACACTACCTACGATGTTTTCATAGGAAAGAGCAGATCATACGTTTCAAGTGACAAGGCCAAAGAATATACGACTATCAAGTTCGGCGACGTACTGTTTGCGGGTTCTGGCGAGACCATAGATGAGATCGGCAAGTCAGCGGTCAATCTCATGCGACAGGATGCTTGCTGTGGCGGTGACGTCATCCTGTTTCGTCCGGCGCAACAGGTTGAAGCCGGCTACTTGGGATACGCTCTGGATTGCCGTCCAGCCGCAATTCAGAAGGCGACTATGGGTCGAGGAATTACGATCATGCACATCTACGGAACTCAGTTGAAGTACTTGACCATTCCCCTTCCACCACTGGCCGAGCAAGCGGCCATCGTTCGCTTCCTAGACTACGTCGATCGCCGGATCAGGCGCTACATCCGAGCCAAGTGTCGGTTGATTGTGTTGCTGGAGGAGATGAAGCAGGCCGTCATCGACCAAGCCGTTACCGGCCAGATCGACGTCCGAACCGGCCGGCCCTACTCAGCGTACAAGCCCTCCGGCGTAGCGGCGTTGGGCGATGTGCCAGAGCCCTGGGAGATTCGGCGTTTCAAGTCTCTCGTAACGCGCATCGAGCAAGGCGTGAGTCCGCAGGCCGAGAACTATCTCGCGGAAGAAGACGCCTGGGGCGTATTGAAGGCGGGCTGCGTCAACGGAGGCGTGTTCCGGGAAAGGGAACACAAGCGACTTGCCGCAGGCTTCGCCTTCAATCCGAATCTCGCCGTTCGCGTCGGGGACGTTCTGGTGTCGCGAGCAAGCGGGTCAACTCATCTCGTCGGTTCGGCAGGGCGGGTATCATCGCTGACGTACCGGCTCATCCTGTCGGACAAGACGTTTCGCCCTGTTTTCGCGCATGAAGTGGATCCCGAATTCATGGTCTTCGCCATGAACAGCCGCTACTACCGGAGACTGGTCGAGCAGGCGATTAGCGGCGCGGAGGGTCTGGCCAGCAATCTTCCGCTCTCTGCCCTAAGAGGATTCCACTTCGCTGTGCCCACCTTGGACGAGCAGCGTGATATTGCTCGGCATCTGCTTGCGTCGGTCAGCAGAATAGATGGCGCTGTAGCGAGGGTCAAACGCGAAACCGAGTTGGTAACGGATCTCCGCGATCGCCTCATAGCTGACGTGGTGACCGGCAGGCTTGACGTCCGCGAGGCGTGGTCACGTCCGCCGTCGGCTGCGCTACGTTCTGCTAATTCTCTCCGGAATGCTGCAAATGACGACGCAAGACACGGTTCATTTCGGTCTGATATCCACGACCGTCACTGGCATGATTCTTGAACCAAGCGACGATGTCGGCATCTAGCCGCAGCGTGATCTGCTGCTTTACTGGTCGGTAAAATACGCCTCTCCTCGCCATCGACCAATCGATCGTTTCGGATGGGTCGGTTGTATCTATCGAGTCGTCGGAAAGTTCCTTGAGAGCTGCGATCTCTTCCCGTTGTTCGTCAGTAAGTTTGCTAATAGTATTCTTCATTGGTCTTTCGTTCGCTACGGGAACAACCACGCCATCACCCGCTGAAGAGTGGGAATCAATACCGCAGCGCCGACCATGACCGTCAGAATCCAGCGAGTTTGTGTAGTGATTTCTTTGCGTACGTCGCCGATTTCCTTGCGTATATCGGTGGTTTCCTTGCTGAAGTCGGTGCGCAGGCCGCCCATTTGACGTTGGAGATCCAGAAAGCCGGCCTGCATTTCGCTGCGCAGGCGGCCTTCGCTCTCCGCGACGTGGCGCAGGAACCGATCCTCGACCGACTGCAACAGCAGCTCTCGCTGGCCGTTCCGGGCCTCGTGCAGCAGATCGAGCAGCGCTGCGCTGGCCTCGTCGCCGAGCTTGTCCCGCAACGGAGGTGGTACTATGAGTGCCGCCACTGTCCGCGAGCATACCGCGCGGTGCGGAAACCGTCTACCTTGGCGCGTCCGGTCCATTCCGGTCCGGCCGGGCGCCATGTGCACGTCAGGTGCTTGCAATTTGGAGTTTCCGGCGCCATATTGGGTCACAATTTGGATTTTGTAGGGAGATTCTTCGAGCCGCCGGCGCAGAGCTACTATCTGTTCGGCCCGCGCGGCACCGGCAAGTCGGCCTGGACGCAGCGCCACTATCCCGGCAACGTACGCATCGACCTGCTCCATCCGGCAACGCTGCAGCGCTACCGCGCGCGGCCGGAGCGTCTGTTCGAGGTGGTCCGCGCCGTGCCTGCCGGCGGCGTGATCGTCATCGACGAGGTGCAGCGGGTGCCGGCGCTGTTGAGCGCAGTCCACGCGCTGATCGAAGAAGGTCGCGGCTGGCGGTTCGTGCTGACCGGATCGAGCGCCCGCAAGCTCCGGCGGAGCGGCGTCGATCTGCTGGCGGGGCGCGCCGTGGTCCGCACCATGCATCCGTTCATGGCCGCGGAGCTGGGAGCTTCGTTCGAGCTGGCCGCGGCGCTGGAGCGCGGCATGCTGCCGTTGGTGCTTGGCGCCGCCGACCCCATCGACACGCTGCAGAGCTATCTGGCCGTCTACGTGCGCGAAGAGGTCCAGATGGAGGGGCTGGTGCGCGACCTGGACCGCTTCTCCCGCTTCCTGGAAACCGCTTCCTTCTCGCATGCGCAGCTTCTGAACGTCAGCAACATCGCCCGCGACAGCGGCGTGGGGCGCAAGGCGGTGGAGGGCTACCTCGGGGTGCTGGAGGACCTGCTGCTCAGCTTCCGCGTGCCGGTGTTTCGCAAGCGCGCCGCGCGGGCGACGGTGGCCCATGACAAGTTCTACCTGTTCGACTGCGGGGTGTTCCGCTGGCTGCGCCCGGCGGGGCCGCTGGATCGTCCGGCGGAAATCGCGGGGGCGGCGTTGGAAGGGCTGGTCGCCCAGCACCTGCGGGCGTGGCTGGCGTACCGCAACCGCGGCGAACGCCTCTACTACTGGCGGACCCGCGCCGGTTCGGAGGTGGACTTCATCATCTACGGGCCAGAGCTATTCTGCGCCATCGAAGTCAAGCACAGCGCCGCGGTGCGCCGCTCCGATCTGCGCCCGCTGCGTTCCTTCCACGCCGACTACCCCGAGGCGCAGCGCCTGTTGCTCTACCTGGGGGATGAGGCGCTCTCCCTCGACGGCGTGCTCTGTCTGCCGTGCGAACGATTTCTCCGCGCCCTGGATCCGCGCCGCGACGTTCCCGCGTGACCGATGCCGTGCAACTTGTCGCAGAACACGGTGATACTGCCGGGTATGGAACCTCGACCGGCACGCTCAGCGCGGCAGTGACGGTTCCATACCCTCCGCCGAGAGGACTCGAGGCGTTGCCGGCGTTTGGCCGGTTTGCGCGCCCCCCGCGTTGGAGTTATTCTGCAGCCGTGAGAGCCCGCTTGGCTGCCGAACTGCCGTGTCTATCTGCCATCCGCGGCAAGGGACCGCCATGCTGATCAATCGCTTGAAGGTACAGGGTCTTCTCTCGTTCGGACGCGACGGAATCGACCTGCCGCTGGAGCCGCTCAACGTGCTGATCGGCCCGAATGGTTCCGGGAAGTCCAACCTGCTGGAGGTTCTGGCACTGCTCAAGGCTGCGCCTCGTGAACTCGGCGAGCCGATCAATCGAGGCGGCGGAGTAAGGGAGTGGCTATGGAAGGGCGCAGCAGACGCCGGAAGCGCGTACGTCGAAGTCGAGGTAGCCTATTTCGAGGGCGCGTTGCGGCACGCACTCACCTTGGTCGACCGGGGCGGCCAGCCTGCATTGATCGACGAGCGGATCGAGCCGGCGCAGGCACAGCCTGATGGCGCTGCCGCCATGTTCTACTGCCGCCCGCCGCGTAATCACCAAGCCGTTGAGAAGATGCCGAACGCGGTGTCGCCTCCCGCGTTCCCGAAAGCGAGTCGACCGGCTGGCGGCGCCTTTCCCCGGAGCGTCGCCGTCGAGCACGCGGGCGGGATTCAGTTCGCCGCTGATTTTCTCCCAGAGCAGTCGTTGCTGTCGTTCGCAACTCCGCTGCACCCGGCGCTCTGGTTCCTGAAAGATCAGTACGGGAGGATACGCCTCTATCGAGACTGGTTCTTCGGGCCGACCGCACCGTTGCGGCGCCCCGCGAGCGCGCACGACCCGTCTGACTTCCTGGTTGAGGCAGGAGCCAACCTGCCGCTCGTCCTGGCGTCCTTTCATGGCGCTGCCAAGCGGCGGTTCATCGAGGCGTTGCCGGAGCTGTTCGACGGCATCGTCGACATCTCCTGCCGGGTGACCGGCGGGACGGTATCGCTCTTCCTCGAGGAGCGAGGCGGCCGCCAGATCCCGGCAAGCCGACTGTCCGACGGCACGTTGCGCTACCTCGGTCTGCTTGCGGTCCTCCTGCATCCGAACCCCCCACCGCTCATCGCGATCGACGAACCGGATCTGGGCCTGCACCCGGACGTCGTGGCCAAGGTGGCGGAACTCCTGGTTGACGCCTCGCAGCGCACTCAGCTCGTGATCTCCACTCACTCCAGAATGCTTGTCGATGCGCTGTCGGACGTTCCCTCCAGCGTCGTGGTCTGCGAAGAGGAGAACGGTCAGTCCCGGTTCGAGCGGTTGGACGCCGCCAGATTGTGGAAGCGGCTCGACGATTACAGTCTGGGAGAGCTGTGGGGCTCCGGCGAGCTTGGCGGGAATCGCTGGTGAGCGTCAGGGTCCGTTCGTAGAGGGAGGTGTGGCTGGTGCTTGCGGAGGTGAACGGCGCACCGGCCCAGTCGCCCAGGCGCTTGCGCAGGCGCATTGCGCTCAACCGGTCGCCGCGCGGTGGCGCCGGCGTTCGATGGCGAGGTCGAGGAGGCGGCGCAGCAGTTCGGGGAACGGCACGCCGCTGGCCTCCCACAGCTTCCCGTACATGCTGATTTCGGTGAATCCGGGGATGGTGTTGACCTCGTTGACCAGCAGTTCTGCCTCCCGCTGCGGAACGGCCGCGGGCCGCAGAAAGAAGTCCACCCGCGCCATGCCCTCGATTTCCAACACCGCGCACGTCCGGCACGCCAATTCCTGGGCGCGCCGGTGTTCGGCGGACGTCAACGGCGCGGGGATCAGCAGTTCCGCGCCGCCGGCATCGACGTACTTGGCGTCGTAGTCGTAGAACTCGTGCCCGCCGGTGGGGACGATTTCGCCGGCCAGCGACGCCGAACGCCGGTCGTTGCCGAGCACCGAGACTTCCAGCTCGCGGCCGGCGACGTATTCCTCTATCAGCACCTTGCGGTCGTAGCGCAGCGCGCCGGCAACCGCCGCCGGCAGGTCGCGGGCGGCGGCGACCTTGGTCACCCCGACCGACGAGCCGAGGTTGGCCGGCTTGACGAACAGCGGCAGGCCCAGTTCCGCGCCCATCCGCTCCGCGCCGGCCGCCGCCACGGGGCCGCGTACCGCGCGGAAGCGGGCGCTGGCAATGCCGGCGTCGCGCAGCAGGCGCTTGGTCACTTCCTTGTCCATGGCCACCGCGGAGCCGAGCACGCCGGCGCCGACGTAGGGTACGCCCGCCAACTCCAGCAGCCCCTGCACCGTGCCGTCCTCGCCAAACGGGCCGTGCAGCACCGGGAACACCGCGTCCAGCGGCGGCAGCGGCGCGCCGGAGACCAGCTCCACGAGTTGCGCGGAGGGGCGGTTCGCGCCCGGCGCAGGGTCCGGCCGGGCGCCCCCGGTGAGGGTGATCGCGCCGCGGCGCAGCCGCGGCGCAGCCGCCTGGGCGGCGGCGGCAGGGGTAATGAAGTGGTGCGCGTCGGCCAACCGCCAAGTGCCGTCCCGCTGGATGTAGATGAGCACCACTTCGTGTGCGCCGCCGAGCGCGGCCGCTACCGCCCGCGCCGAGCGCAGGGAGATGTCGTGTTCGGCGGACTGGCCGCCGCAGATTACGCCGATGCGAATGGTCTTCCCCTCGGCCGGCATTGTTGCGCGCGCACCGGCCGAGGTCAAACCGGCCGTCAGTGGGGGGAGGGACGCGCCGCCGGCGCCGATTCCTGCCCGGTTCCGGCCGGTGCGCCGCCCCACGTGGAGTGATTTCGGGGTATGATGGCGGCGTGAGAATCAAGCAATCGGTCTGTTTTCCTATCTTTCAGCGGCAATTCCCGTCGCTGGCGGAGCTGTGCCGCGAGCTCGCGCGCATCGGCTACCGCGCCGTCGAAATGTGGGGCCGCCGCGGCGGTCCCGTCGAAGGTGAGTTCACGGTGGAGGAAGTGGCCGCCGCGGCCGCGGAGCGCGGGCTGGCGCTGGCCAGCTTCATCGGCCACGCGTCGTTGCCGGACGGCTGCAACGATCCGGCCAACCATCCCCGGATCGAGGCCGAGCTGCGCGATGCCATTGCGCTGGCGGCGCAGCACGGCGTGCCGGGCCTGATCTGCTTCACCGGCAATCGCCGCCCCGGACAGAGCGACCTGGAGGGGATGATCGAATGCGCCCGCCTGCTGCGCCGCGTCGCTCCCTGCGCCGAGGAACAGGGCGTCAACCTCAACGTGGAGCTGCTCAACAGCCGGGTCAATCATCCCGGCTACCTGGCCGACCGCAGCGACTGGGGCGTCGCCCTGTGCGAGATGGTGGCCAGCCCGCGCGTCAAGCTGCTGTTCGACATCTATCACATGCAGATCATGGAGGGCGACGTGATCCGCGCCATCCGCCGCGCGCTGCCGCACGTCGGCCACTTCCACACCGCCGGCAACCCGGGGCGCGGGGAGCTGGACGATACCCAGGAACTCAACTACCGCGGCATCTGCAACGCCATTGCGGAGTCCGACTACGACCTGTACCTCGGCCACGAGTATAAGCCGAGCGGCGATCTGGGCGAGTCCCTGCAGCGCTCCTACGACGTCTGCGACGCCGGCCCGTAGAGCAGGTAATGGACGCGTGCAGGTAATGAACGCGCCGCGCATGGAGTTGCACCTTGGCCCGCTGCGCGGTCCGGTGGAGCAGGCGTTCGCGCGGGCGGAGGAGGCGGGGCTGATGCGGCGCATCTGGGCGCGCGATCACCGCGTCTGGAAGCCGGCGCCAACCGAGATCAGCGATCGCCTCGGCTGGCTCGACGTCGCCGAGAGGATGGAGCGGGAGATCGAGCCGCTGGAGCGCTTCGCGGCGGAGCTGCGCGCGGCCGGCTACACCGACGTGTTGCTGCTGGGGATGGGCGGTTCCAGTCTGGCGCCGGAGGTGCTGGCGCGCACCTTCGACCGCCGGCCGGGAGGATTGCGCCTGGCGGTGTTGGACAGCACCGACCCGCGCGCGGTGGCCGCCCGCACTGCGCCGCTCGACCTGCGCGCCACGCTGTTTCTGGTAGCGACCAAGTCGGGCGGCACGGTGGAGACGTTGTCCCTGTTCAAGTACTGCTACAACCTGGTGGCGGCGGAGCTGGGCCGGGCCGCGGCGGGGGAGCGCTTCGCGGCGATTACCGATCCCGGCAGCGGCCTTGCCGACCTCGCCGCGCAGTACCGGTTCCGCGCCACGTTCCTGGGTGACCCGGCCATCGGCGGGCGCTACTCCGCGCTCAGCGTGTTCGGGCTGCTGCCGGCCGCGCTGCTGCGGCTCGACCTGCGCGCCTTGCTGCGGCGCGCCCGGCAGGCGGCCGCGGCTGCCGGGCCGGACCGGAGCCCGCGCGCCGGCGGCAACGCGGCGGCGCGGCTGGGGATCGTCCTCGGCACCGCGGCCGCGGCCGGGCGCGACAAGTTGACGTTGCTGTGCGGGGACGAGCTGGCGAGTTTCGGCGACTGGGTGGAGCAGCTCATCGCCGAGAGCACCGGCAAGGAGGGGCGCGGCATCCTGCCGGTGGTGGGCGAACCGCCGGCGGCGCCGGACGAGTACGGCGCCGACCGGCTGTTCGTGTGGCTGCGCCGCGGCGCGGACCAGGCCGCGGCGGCCGCCGCCGAGCGGCTGCGCGCCGCCGGCCAGCCGCTCGTCATTCTGCAACTCGACGACCCTTACGAGGTGGCGGGGCAGTTCTTCGTCTGGGAGCTGGCCACCGCGGTAGCCGGCGCGCTGCTGGGCATCAACCCGTTCGATCAACCGGACGTGGAGGCGGCCAAGGCGCAGGCGCGGCAGATGGTCGCCGCCTATCACGCCGCGGGGAGCCTGCCGGTGGAGGAGCCGGAGCTGCGCGGCCCCGGGCTGGCGCTCTACGGCGAGGTGACGGGCAGCACGCCGGCGCAGGCGCTGGCCGGCTTCGCCGCCGCGGCGCCGGCCGGCGGCTACCTGGCGCTCCAGGCCTACCTGCCGCCGACGCCGGCGACCGACGCCGCGCTGCAGGCGCTGCGCCGGGCGCTGCGGGCGCGCACCGGCTTGGCCGCCACCAGCGGCTACGGCCCGCGCTTCCTGCACTCCACCGGGCAACTGCACAAGGGCGACGCCGGCCGCGGCCGCTGCCTGCAGATCGTGGCCGCCAGCGCTCCCGACCTGCCGATCCCGGACCGGGCGGGGGAGCCGGCCGCGGCGCTCAGCTTCGACGTGCTGAAGCAGGCGCAGGCGCTTGGCGACCGCCAGGCGCTGGCCGCGGGCGGCCGCGCCGTGCTCGCCGTGCAGGTGACGGGCGACCCGGCTGCGGCGATTGGCCGCCTGGCGGAAGGTCTCATGCCGGATCGGGAAGCTGGCTGATGGCGGCGGCGCCGGGCGCGGTCCTGGGCTGGGGCGTGGTGGGTTGCGGCGACGTGGTCGAGCGCAAGAGCGGCCCGGCCATCGCCTGCGCGGAGCGCAGCCGCATGGTCCAGGTGATGCGCCGCGACGGCGCCGCGGCGCGCGACTTCGCGCGCCGTCACGAGGTCCCCGCCTGGACTGACGACGCGCAGCAGGTGATCGCCGGCGCCGGCGTGGACGTCGTCTACGTGGCGACGCCGCCGAGCTCGCACCTGCAGTACGTACGCGCCGCGGCGGCGGCGGGCAAGCACGTGCTGGTGGAGAAGCCGATGGCGCTGAACGCCGCCGAGGGGCGCGCGATGGTGGCTGCCTGCGCCGCCGCCGGGGTGGAGCTGTTCGTCGCCTACTACCGCCGCTTCCAGCCCCACGTGCTGCGCATGCGCGCGCTGCTGGCGGAGGGCGCCATCGGGCGCCCGGTGCAGGCCGCGGTCGAGATCGCGGCGGCCGACGTCGCGCGGCGGCTGGCGGCGGGCCGGCGCGAGTGGCGCGACGACCCCGCCATCTCCGGCGGCGGCGGGCTGGTGGACCTGGGCAGTCACAGCATCGACCTGCTGGTGTGGCTGCTCGGGCCGGTGGCCGAGGCGCACGCCGTGGCCGCGCGCTTCCATCCCGGCGCGGCGGTGGAGCAGACTGCGGCCGTCGTGCTGCGGATGGAGTCGGGCGCGCTCTGCAGCGTGCGCGGCGACTTCTATTCCGGCAGCGAAGCTGACAGCTTCGTCATCGACGGGGAGAGCGGCTGCATCATCGCCGATCCGCTGGATGGGCACGAGTTCACGCTCGCCGCCGGGAACGGCGCCGAGGAGTTCTGCTTCCAGCCGCTGGCGGCGCCGCACCTGGGCTTGGTGCGCCACGTCGAGACGGTGCTCCTCGACGGCGCCCGCAACCTGATCCCCGGCAGCGACGGGGTAGTGACCGAGACCGTGCTCGACGCCGTGCGCGGCGCGGCCGCCGCCGCTTCGGCAGGCTGACCGGGGGCGCTTTTCCGCTTCAGCCGCCGGCGCCGGCCCCGGCGCCGGCCACGCTGAGGTCCACCGCCAGGAATACCAGCACCAGCGGCAGATAGAGTACCGACGCCCGCAGCAGCAGCCGCGAGCTGTCGCGGTCGCGCCGGCGCGCGAAGCGGATCCCGGCGGCCAGGTAGAGCGCCCCGGCCAGGAGACATCCCGCCGCGTACCAGGCGCCGGCCACGCCCGCGGCGACCAGCAGCAGGGACACCGGGATCAGGGCGGCCAGGAACAGGATCACCTGCGCCGCCAGAAAGTCGCCGCCGGCGCCTACGGCGCCGGCCATGCGCAGCCCGGCGCCGCGGTATTCGTCGCGGAACGCCCAGGCGATGGCGTAGAAGTGGGGGTGCTGCCACAGAAACAGGATCGCGACCAGGACCCAGGCGCCGATTCCCAGCCGCCCGCCCGGTGCGGCCGCGGCGGACCAGCCGATCAACGGCGGAATGGCGCCGGGAATGGCGCCGAGCGGCGTGTTCAACCACGAGCGCCGCTTCATCGGCGTGTACAGGAACAGATAGAGGCCCGCCGCCAGCAGGCTGAGCAGGGCCGGCAGCGCGCCGCCGCGCCACAGCAGCAGCGCCGCTCCGCCGCCGGTCAGCAACCCGCCGAACCACGCCGCGGCGCGCGGCGTCACCGAGCCCTGCGGCAGCGCGCGCCCGCGGGTGCGCGCCATGCGCGCGTCCACCTCGCGCTCCAGCACGTTGTTGAGCACGCCGGCGCCGGCGCTCGCCAGCGCCGTTCCGCCGACCACCGCCAGCAGGGCGCCGCCGGCGCTGACGCGGCCCTGCGCCGCCCAGTAGCCCAGCGCCGTGGTGGCCGCCACCAGCAGCGCGATGCGGCTCTTGATCAGCGACCCGAGGCCGCCCGGCCGCACGCCGCTACGACCCGCGGCGGCCGCCGCGCCCGGCCGCCCCGAGCGCCGCGCCTACTTCGCGGCGGGCAGGCAGGGGCACGCAGCGCAGCAGACACCACAGGGTGAGGCCGAGCAGCGCGGCTCCCAGCAGCACGTGGAGGCTCGCTACCAGCGGCAAGCGACCGGTCAGCACCGTCAACGCGCCCAAGGTGCCTTGCGCCGCCAGCAGCCAGTTGATCCACAGCAGCGTGCGCCGCGCCGCGGCGTAGGCGGGCCGCCGCCGCAGGTCCAGGTTGGCGGCCACCACCACCGCGGCGGTCGCGGCCGCTCCGAGGCGATGCAGGAAGTGGATCACCACCTGATTCATTGCCACCGGTTCCAGCAGCATCTGAAAGCGCGTTGCGTTGACCGCGTTCAGCATCGCGGCGTCGAAGCGCGGTATCACTTGGCCGCCCATCAGCGGAAAGTCGGGGATCGCCAGTCCGGAGTCGGTGTGCCGCATCAACGCGCCGAGCAGCAACTGCAGGAACACGACCGCCGGCACCAGCGCCACCGTCGCGCGCACCCCCGGCGCCGGACCTTGCGCGCTACGCTGCCGCCACTCGCGCGACTGCGCGTAGGCGATGCCGAGCAGCAACAGAAACAGACTCTGGGCCAGGACCGCGTGGGTCACCGAAATCGGCGTGGGCAGCAGGAACAGCACCGTCAGCCCGCCCAGCGTGCCCTGCACGACGATGGCGCCTACCGCGGTCCACGCCAGTACCCGCAGCCAGCGGCGCGGCTCGCGCCACGTGAACACCAGCGCCTGGGCCACCACCAGCAGGCCGACGGCGGCGGCCACCATCCGGTGGGAGTGCTCGTACAGAATCCCGCCTACCAGCGGCGGGAACAGGGTTCCGTAGGAGAGCGGCCAGTCGGGCACCGCCAATCCCGACCCGGTGCTGGTGACCAGGCTGCCCACGAAGATCAGCACCAGGGTGGAGCCGGCGGTGATCCCGCTCAGCAGCCGCACCGCAACTCGAACATGAATGTCATTCGGGAGGATTCCTCGCTCGGGGCGGCGGACCTGGGGCCAGCCCGATTGCCTCGCAGCATGCCGTGAACCGGGATCATCCCGCAACCGGAACGCACTGCGGCCTCGATTGCGCCGTTGATGCGCCGCGCCATCACCGGCCGCGGTAGAGGGCGGCGATGCGGGCCGCGATCGGGTCCCAGTCCAGTTCGCGGGCGCGCGCCAGGGCCGCGGCGCCGGCGGCGTGCAGGTCCAGCGAACGCGCTTCGTTCAAGGCGGCGTCCAGGCCGCCGGGGGCGTTCGGATCGTAGAGCAGGCCGCAGCCGCCGGCGACCAGCTCCGGCAGGCAGCCGAGGCGCGGCACGATGAGCGGCTTGCCGAAGCCCAGCGCCTGGATCGCCGAACCGGAGGTGAGCACGGCCGCGAACGGCAGCACCACCACGTCGGCGGCGTTCAGGAAGTATTGGAACTGATCCACGTCGAAGTAGGGCGAGGAGTGGATGCGGATGCGGGCGTCGCCGGCGGCCGCGGCGCGGAGCTGCGGGATCAGGCCGGGGCTGCGCGCGTGCTCGCGCAGCATCAGCAGCAGCGCGCTGTCGCGGGCGGCGCCGCGGCGGTAGGCGGCCACCAGCGCGGCCACCCCCTTGTAATCGCGCGTGTTGCCGAAGAACAGATAGACGAACCGGTCGCCGTCAAGCTCCAGCCGGGCGCGGGCCGCGCCGGGGCTGACCCGATTGGGGAACACCGGCAGATAGTTGCCGTGGGGGATCACCTGCACCGGGCGCGGCGGATCGTACCACTCCTCGATCCGTTTGGCCGCGTAGCGGCAGTGGGCGATGACGTGGTCGGCCTCGCGCGCCACCAGGGCGTTGATCAGGCGGTCCAACTGCGGATAGCGCCGCTCGTGGGGGTACAGGTTGTGCACGGTCCACACCAGGCGGTAGCCGAGGCGGCGGGCGTGAATCAGGTTGTCGGCAAAGTCCGCGTACCGGGTAGCCGCCCGCTCCAGGTCGCGCGGCTCCTCGAAGCGGGCGTAGAAGCGGTCGAGCCAGTTGAGATGCAGCACGCCGCAGGCGGTGCGCGACTCCTCCAGCCAGGAACGGCGGAAGTCGTAGTCGCCTTCGGCCAGCTCCACGCCGCGGCGGCGCAGGGCCGCGGCCAGCAGGGCGCCGTAGGGATTGGCCCGGCCAAGCTCGAGGCCGCTCCCTTCCCAGAAGAACAGCCCCCGGGTCGTTACCTGAGTCTGATGCATGATTGCCCTCCGGTCATGGGATCGGCCGCAGCGTGGCGTGGGCCGCGCCGGCCCCCGCCGCGGGCAGCAGCCAGCGGTCGCAGCGGTCGTCGGCGACCACCTCCAGGCCGGCTGCCCGCCCGGCGTCGAACCGGCGCGCCGCGCTCACCCCGGCCGCTCCCGGCGCCGGGCACAGCACCGCCACGAAGCGGGCGGCGCGCGCGGTGCGGGTGCGAATGAGCGCCTGCGACCGTTCGCTGGCGGGGTTGGACGGCGCTTCGCCCACGGTGATCACGGTCGCCGTCTCCTCCGGCAGCAGGAGGCGCAGGCCGCCGCCGCCGCGCAGCGACCATCGCGCCGTCACCGCGGCGCCCGCCGCCGGTCCCGAGCGGGTGACCGTGAGGTGCTCCCAACCGGGCGCGGCCGGCAGCGCGGCGCCCGGCGCGGGCGCCGGGCGCACGGCCGGCGGCTCCAGCAGCTCGCCCTGCAGGTACAGCAGCCAGTCGATGCGCTGCGGCGCCGGGCAGCGCACTTCGAAGCAGTCGACGAAGTAGGGCGCGCGCCACGCCACCACCCGCCGCATGCGCACGCCGTCGTAGGCGCCGGCCGCGGCGCCCGACCAGGAGACCGCGGCGTCGGCGATGGTCACCGCGCCGGCGTTCGGGGCCGCGGCGCGGGCGCCCGGGGGCGGGCCGAAGTGAAGCAGCCGGCCCGCCGCCGGCGGCTGCGCCTGTCCGGCCACCAGCACCGTGTTGTGGCTGGCGGTCTGCCGGTACCAGCCGCGGTGCAGCTCCAGGCCGTAGCCCTGCGAGCCGAGATCGAGCGCGGCCGGCGCGCCGCGCGCGTAGAGGAGGATGGCCAGCTTGTCGGGGTGGCCGTGGGAGCCGCCGTGCGGGCCGTACTTGAGCAGCAGCAGCGACTGCTCCGCCAGCGGGGCGTCGCTGCGCAGCACGGCGTAGCCGGACGCGGGCAGCAGGCCGGAGCGCGGCCGCGCCAGCGCGTCGTTGCCGGGCGCCACCTGCTCGGAGCCATACAGCATCGCCTCCACGCTGTCCCGACGGCGGCGCCGGTAGGCGGCGGTCAGCAGCGCCGAGAACGCCGGCCGCGGCCACCAGCCGGCGGCCATCTCGTACAGCGCCGCGGCCGGCGGGATGCCGTGGCACACCGCGCCGAACAGCGATGAGGAAGCCCAGCAGTCGTTGGTCGCCGGCAGCCGCCCGTCCGGCAGCACCAGAGTCAGGGGCGCCTCCAGCATGGCGCGCAGCCGCTCCGGCGCCGCCCAGCCGGGGTCCTGCGCGCGCAGGAACGCGGCCGTGGTCAGCAGTGCCGCCGCGGTGTAGAAGTGGTAGCTGGAGGAGCCCTCCCACCACAGGCCGTCGCTGCGCACGCCGGCCGCGAGCTGGTGATGGAAGCCGAACTCGCCGTGCAGCGCCTCGTCGCGGGCGGCGGCATTGCCGGTAAGGCTGGCGGCGGCCACCATCGCCGCGAGGTGCCAGCACTCGATGTTGTGCAGCCGGCGGAACCGCTGTTCGTCGAGGTGGGCGAGCGCCGGGGCCAGCAGGTCGGCTTCCACCAGCCGGCGGCAGGAGGCGTCCAGTCCCTCCGCCAGGAGGTCGTAGCAGCGCGCCAGTCGCACGATGAGCGTGGCCTCGTCCAGCGATTGCCAGGTGGCCTTGCCGCGCCCGGCGCCGAACTCGGTGCGGGCGGCGGTGGGCGGATGGCGCGGGTAGTGGCGCGCGTAGCCGGCCAGAATCGCCCGCCCGCGCTGCAGGCAGCGGCGGTCTCCGTCCAGCCGCCAGCGCAGCGCCAGCCGTACCGCCATGCGCCCCAGCAACAGGTTGGCGCCGAACCGCCAGGCGGCGTCATAGCGCTCGCCGCGCAGCCGGCGGCCGTCCACCGGGCAGCGGTGCTCGCGCGGCCGCCGCGCGTCGAACTGCAGCTCGACGGCGTGCGCCGGGCAGAAGTAGTCGTGATAGTAGCCGGCCGGCTGCGCGGGCGGCTCCAGATCAAGGCCCAGAAACGCCTCCGTAGCGGCGCGCAGCCGCGCCCACGCGGGCGCGAAGGCGGGCGTGCGCAGGCGCGCCTGGGCGCGCTCCAGTTGCTGCCGGCTGAACAGTCTCATCCGCGGCGGTGGCAGCGCCGGAGCGCGCCGGGGAAGGCAGCCAAGGTCCCAGCCATGCGCCCGCCGGTCAGCCGGCGGCGTGGAGCAGGGCGCTGATCTGGCCGCGCTCGAACCGGTAGGTGGTGTTGCAGTACATGCAGGTGGTTCGTACCGGCAGCGGACCGCGCTCCAGCAGGTCCTGCAACTCGGCGCGCGGCAGGGCGCCGAGATGGCCCTGGAACCGCGCGGCGCTGCAGTGGCACATGAACACCACCCGGCGGCGCGCGATGATGACCGGCTCGTGCGCGCCGAAGGCGCGCTCCAACAAGGCGCTGGGCGCCTCGCCGGCGGCGAAGGCGGCGCCGATGGAAGGCAGTTGCCGCAGCAGCCGCTCCACGTCCCGCACCTGCTCCGCGCGCGCCCCGGGCAGGGCTTGCAGAAACACGCCGCCGGCTCCGGTGAGCCCGCCCGCGGCGTCGAACGCCACGCTCAGATGCAAGGCGCTGGGCGTCTGCTCCGAGGCGGCGTAGTAGTAGGACAGATCCTGGGCCAGGCTCCCGTAACGCATCTCGACGACGCCGGCAAAGGGGCGCCCGCCGTCGCCGAGGTGCTTGGTCACGGCCAGCGTGCCGCGCCCGAACAGGTCCCGCAGCCTCGGTACGCCCCGCTCCGCGGCCACCGCGATCGGATCCTGCGCCAGGTAGCCGCGCACCTCCCCGAACGCGTTGCCGTCTACCGTGAGGCCCCCGATCGGCCCCGAACAATCGACCTTGATGGTCAGGCTTTCGGGCGACTTCAGGTTGACGGTCATCAGGCCGGCGGCCACGTAGGCCTGGCCCAGGACCAGGGTCTCCAGCGGCCCGAGTCGATGGTTGGCGCGCATCTCGCCGACCAGCCGCGTGGCATGCAGCACGGCGCCGCGGATGCCGCCGTAGTCCAACAGGAACTGGTAGAGCTGGTCGCGCCGGCTGGCACGCAGCCGCGCCTCCAGGGTGTCGCCCGGAAGGGCGCGCTTCTCCATGCCGGGTCAGTCGCCGTGGCGGGCGCGCAGCGGCGGCGACAGGCGCAGCATCCACTGCATGCGCTCCAGGTGGTCGAGCCACTGCTCCACCTCGGCGGCGACCTCGGCCGCGGGCGGCGGCACCAGGCCCACGTCGCAGGCCGCCCCCAGTTCCCGCTGCGCCTTGCGGCGGTAGGTCACCAGCATGCGGTCGCCGGTGCGCCCCACTTCGAAGAAGTCCTCCGACAGGCACACCGTCACCGGTACCCGCAGCGCTCCGAGAATGCGCAATTCGTCGGCCAGCTCGCTGGCGTCGACGCGCTCGGCGAACCGCAGGTCGACTACCTGCGCGCCGGCCGCGGCGTTGGCCGCCGCCGCCAGGTGATGGAGAATCGGCCCCTGGCGCACGCAGTCGCCGCACCAGATGCCGCTGTAGCACAACAGGTTCATGCGCCGGGTGAACTGGCCGAGGCGCTGCTGCTGCGCGGGGCCGACCGGCGCCTGCTGCCGCTCCATGGTCTGCCAGCGCTTGCGGTGCTGTTCGGGGCCGGCGGCGAGGTACTCGGCGTAGGGCAGGGCCTGGGCGAAGGCGTCGCGCCAGAAGCTCTGCCGCTTGTCGCGGTACGCGGGCTCAGTGGAAGTTCCCATGGCCGCCATCATAGCGACTGCCGCGGTCACGGTCATGGCCGCGCCCGCCGGCGCCGGCAAGCGCAGCCAAGGGGCAGCCGCGGCGCGATTCGGCGCGCCGGCGCCGGGCAGGAGGGCGGAATCGCGGTGTGGCTACGGGTAGCCACGTCGATCCGGGGCGTGGCCGCGCGCTGTTCCGCCGACCGCCCGAGCGCCGGCGCCGTTGGCGCCGTCGATGCGGGACTGCGGCGCGGCCCGTGATCTGCTATGGTGAGCCTTAGCAATGGACGCATCCGACCTGGCATCGCTTGATCCGACCACCATGGCCGACTGGCAGCTCAGCGCCGCCGCGGAACCGCACATGAAGCGGGTGCGGCAACTGGGCGCCGAGCTGGCGCTGCACGCCGACGAGGTGCTGCCCTACGGCCACTACCTCGGCAAGCTGGACTACGCGCGCATCCTGGAACGGTTGGCGGCGCAGCCGAACGGCAAGTACGTCAACGTGACCGCGATCACCCCCACGCCCCTGGGCGAGGGCAAGACCACCACCACGATGGGCTTGGTGGAGGGCTTGGCGGCGATCGGCAAGCGGGTGATCGGCGCCATTCGCCAGCCCTCCGGCGGACCCACCTTCAACATCAAGGGCTCCGCGGCCGGCGGCGGCTTGGCGCAGTGCATCCCGCTGAGCGACCTCAGCCTGGGGCTGACCGGCGACATCGACGCCATCACCAATGCCCACAATCTGGCGATGGTGGCGCTCACCAGCCGCCTGCAGCATGAGGCCAACTACGGCGACCGGACCCTGGCGCGGAAGAAGCTGCGCCGCCTCGACATCGACCCGCGCAACGTCGCGGCCGGGTGGGCCATCGACTTCAGCGCCCAGGCGCTGCGCGAAATCATCATCGGCCTGGGCGGCCGGATGGACGGCCTGATGATGCAAAGCGGCTTCCAGATATCGGTGTCGTCGGAGGTGATGGCGATTCTGGCGGTGGCTACCGACCTGGCGGATCTGCGCGCGCGCCTGGGGCGCATGGTGCTGGCCTACGCCAAGGACGGCAGCCCGGTCACCACCGCCGACCTGGAGGTGGACGGCGCCATGGCCGCGCTCCTGGCCAAGGCGATCAACCCCAACCTGATGCAGACCATCGAGGGGCAGCCGGTACTGGTGCACGCCGGTCCGTTCGCCAACATCGCCATCGGTCAATCATCCATCATTGCCGACCGGGTAGGGCTCAAGCTGGCCGACTATCACGTTACCGAGAGCGGCTTCGGCGCCGACATCGGCTTCGAGAAGTTCTGGAACCTGAAGTGCCGCATGAGCGGGCTGACGCCCCACTGCTCGGTGGTGGTGTGCACCATCCGCGCCTTGAAGATGCACGGCGGCGGCCCGCGCGTGGCGCCGGGACGCGCGTTGGACCGGGCCTACACCGAGCCGGACACGGCGCTGGTGGAGCGCGGCGTGGAGAATCTGCTGGCGCATCTGGATACGGTGCGGCAAAGCGGGGTGGCGCCGGTGGTGTGCATCAATCACTTTCACACCGACAGCGACGAGGAGGCGGCGGTGATCCGCGACGCGGTGGCCGGCAGCGGGGCGCCGTGCGTGGTGAGCCGCCACTGGCGCCGCGGCGGGGCCGGCGCGCGCGAGTTGGCCGAAGCGGTGGTGGACGCCTGCGAGCGGCCGGCGCAGTTCCGCTTCCTGTACGAGGACGCGACGCCGCAGCGCGAGCGGATCGAACGCATCACCACCGCGGTGTACGGCGGCGCCGGCGTGAGCTACCAGCCGCAGGCGCTGGCCAAGCTGCGGGAGGTGGAGCAGGACCCGGAGCTGGCGGCGCTGGGCACCTGCATGGTCAAGACGCAGCTCAGCCTGAGCCACGATCCGGCGTTGAAGGGCCGGCCCCGGGGTTGGACGCTGCCGATTCGCGATCTGCTGCTCTACCGCGGGGCGGGGTTGGCGGTGCCGGTGGCCGGCGACATCAAGCTGCTGCCGGGCACCGCCTCCGATCCCGCCTTCCGCCGCATCGACGTAGACACCCGCAGCGGCCGCGTCCGGGGCCTGCATTAGGAAGCACAGGTCAGGGAGGATGATTATGAACAAGGATCTGACCAGGCGCGCCGCGGCTGCGGCGCTGGCCGGCGAGTTGGACGCGGTGCGCGCGGCCGTGACCGAGGATGCCGCGGTCGCCCGGCATTGGTCGCTGCTGATGAACGCCTGCTTCGGCGGCCGGCCCGAGGTGGCCGCGTTTCTGATCGCCGAGGGAGCGGACGTCAACGTGCTGGCCCCCACCGCGCATCGCTATCGGCCGCTGCACCGGGCGGTGGAGCACAAGCGCACCATGCCCAAGACGCCGGGCCACTTCGCCAGCGTGCGGCTGCTGCTGGAGCACGGCGCGGATCCGCTGCTGCGCGGGAGCTGGCATCTGCACAGCGCCATCGCGGTGGCGGCGTTCGGCTGCACCGAGTTCCTGCCGCTGCTGCTGGAACATGCGCCCCCGGAGCCGGACCTGTACACCGCCGCGGTGCTGGCCCGGCACCGCGACATCGCCGCCCTCCTGGCCGAGTCCCGCGCCGCCGCCACGCGGGCCGACGCCGACTCCCGCGACGGGACCTGGCTGCCGCTGCAGTACTGCGCCCGTTCGGCGGCCGGCAGCGAGCAGGACCGGGTGACCAGCGCGGCGCTGCTGCTGGACCACGGCGCCGACCCCTCGTCCGCGCTGGACTACGCCTGCTGGTCGAGCAACGCCGCGATCGTGGAGTTGCTGCTGCAGCGCGGCGCCCGCCTGGGCGATGACGACACCGTGAACCATCTGGCCTGCGACGGCCAGGTTGGCGTGCTGGAGATGCTGATGCGCCACGCCGCCGTCGACCTGAACGGCACCCGCGGCACCGAGCACCACGGCGGCTACAACCCGCTCGGCTGCGCCGTCAACATGCGCAGCCTCAAGGGGGTCACCTGGTTCCTGGACCACGGCTGCGATCCCAATGAGGTGCAGAGCAAGAGCGGCGAGACCGCGCTCCACGTGGCGGTGAATTCAGGCGCCGGCGTGCCCCTGGTGCGCCTGCTGGTGGAGCGCGGCGTCAACGTGGACCAGCGCGACGCCGCGGGCCACACCGCCTTCGACCTGGCCCGCGCCAAACGCAAGACCAAGCTGGCAGATTTCCTGGCATCGCCAACGCAGTCTTGACCGCTATCTTGGCAGATTTACGATCAGATCGTATATTTGACACGTGTTCAGGAGATTCCTCGGGGCGTACCTGGCGCGGGACGCCGGGTACTATCCGGTCGTCACCCTGACCGGGCCGCGCCAGTCGGGCAAGACCACCCTGGCGCGCGCCACCTTTCCCGACTACGACTACGTGACGCTGGAAGATACCTCGTCGCGCCGCTTCGCCGCGGAGGACCCGCGCGGCTTCCTGGACCACTACCGCCCGCCGGTCATCATCGACGAGGTCCAGCGCGCGCCGGACCTGCTCTCCGCCGTGCAGGTCGCGGTAGACCGCGCCGACCGCCCCGGCAGCTACGTGCTGACCGGTTCGCACAATCTCCTGCTGATGCGCGACGTTTCGCAGTCGCTGGCGGGGCGCACCGCGATACTCCACCTGCTGCCGCTGTCGCGGGCGGAACTGGAATCCCAGCAACAGAACGCGCCGGGAACCGGTCCGCTGCCGGAATCGCTGTTCGCCAACCGGGCCACGCGCCTCGACCTGTGGCGCACCCTGCTCACCGGCTTCTATCCCCGCATTCATGATCGGGCCATTCCGCCGGAGGTGTGGCTGCCGGACTACGTGCAGACCTGGCTGGCGCGGGACGTCCGCATGCTGGTGAACGTCGGCGACCTGGAGACGTTCGAACGCTTCCTGATGCTGATGGCGGGACGGGTCGGACAGATCCTCAACTACGCCTCCCTCGCCAACGATTGCGGCATCGCCGTCGACACCGCCCGGCGCTGGACCTCGGTGCTGGCCGCCAGCTTCGTGATCGCGCTGCTGCGGCCCTATCACCGCAACTTCAACAAGCGTCTGGTGAAGAGCCCCAAGGTGTACTTTCTCGACACCGGCCTTGCCTGCCATCTCACCGGCATTCGCGATCACCGGCAGCTTGCCACGCATCACGCGCGCGGCGCGCTGTTCGAGAACTACGTCATCGCCGAAGTGGTGAAGGCGTACCGCCATCACCGGCTGCAGCCGCCGCTGTACTTCTGGCGCGACCGCAGCGGCCACGAGATCGATCTGGTGATCGAACAGGACGGAACGCCCTGTCCGGTGGAAATCAAGTCGGGCCGGACGGTGGCGTCAGCAATGGGCGACGGGCTGCGGTGGTGGTGCCGGACCGCCGGCGCGCCGGCGGAACGCGGGGCGCTGCTGTACGCGGGCGGCGACCGCTATCTGCGGGCCGGCCTCAACGTCTACCCCTGGTTCTCCATCTGACCGAGCGCCACCTTCGGCGATGCCGCCGGCACCGGTTACGGCCTCAGAACGTTACAAGACCGAGTCGAGCACGGTCGTCACCCTCGCTGGACCGCGTCAGTCGGGCAAGGCGGGCACTCTTCGCGGGCTGCCTGGGCTAGTTGGAGCAGAGTGTCCCCCTTGATGTTGAGGAGATTGCTGAGTTCCAGGACGCGGCCGCGGGAAATCTCTTCACGGCGATATGCCTTGATGGCAAGGCGAGCGATCTCGCTGCGAAGTTTACGATCCCAATGCTGGAGCTGATCTGGTTCGCGGACATCGCTGCTCATCGCATGGAGGTATTCCGGCGGGCCGGAGCGGGGCTCGGCTCCGAGCAGACGCTTCAGCGTCACGTGCTCACGGCACAGACTTACCCATCGCGCCGCTCGATCCGGCTCCCGCGCCAGTCCAGGGGCCTCGCGATACAGAGACTCCAACACGTCATCATCCTCATCGCGCGCGCCTTCCTGCAGAAAGTCAGCCACCGGCCGGAGGTAGAGTTCCGAGAGGCCGGTCAGCTCCAGTGACGACACTGCGCGGCTGCCCGCCTCGATGCCGGTGACCGCCGTCCGCGGCACACCCAGCGCATCGGCCACTGTCTGCTGACTCAGGCCCCTCGCCTCGCGCGCCGACCGCAGCCTGCTCCCAAGTTCACGGGCCTCCATCGTCCGTCGTTCCAGACTACCGTAACGTGTTCCGGGCGTATCTCAGCCGGCGTGGCCGGCGCCATTGCCGTCGAGCTGCTGCTTGAGGCGCCAGAAGGCCGCCTCGTCGATGCCGGTGGCCGCCTCGATGGTGGACCACGGTACCTCGCGTCCCAAGAGTCCCTGGATAGTTTGCAACTGTCCCCTCAGCTCACCTTCCCGGATGCCTTCCTGGCGGCCTTCCCGGATGCCTTCCTGGCGGCCTTCCCGAATGCCTTCCCGAATGCCTTCCCGGATGCCTTCCTGGCGGCCTTCCTGGCGGCCTTCCTGGCGGCCTTCCTGGCGGCCTTCCTGGCGGCCTTCCTGGCGGCCTTCCTGGCGGCCTTCCCGGATGCCTTCCCGGCGGGCTTCCCGACGCCCCTCATCGATCATCCGATGCACGTAGGTCATTATCTCTCCTCCTTGGCCCGACACGGTCCGCCGCAGCGCGTCCGCGAACGCCTGCTGCTGCTCGTTCGACTTCAGCGCCAGCAGCACGTACTCCACGTGCAGCGCCACCCCTTCGATCCCTGTGTCCTGATGCAGCATCTCCACCAACTGTACCAATTGGTTGAGCAACTCCTCCCGGCCCGCGCGGCGGTACTCGGTCATCAACGCGAGCTGCGCCAGCCGCGCGCCCAGCGTTCCCTCCACCGACTCCGGGCTCTGCTCGGTCTGGTCGATCAGCAGGTGCTCGAACTGCGGCACCCAACCCGGGTCGGACTCCGCGCCGGCAACCAACTCGGCGAACTGCCGCGAGAATCTCCATGGTTCCGCTCCCTGATAGAATACCACCGGCACGATGAGCGGCAACTGCGGCTCCTGCTCGTGCTCGCGGTGCCACTGCATCCAGGCCATCAGGCAGTAATGCAGCAACCGCAGCCGCATCCAGCGGTCGGGCGTGGACTGATGTTCGAGCAGCACCAGGACGAGCACCGGAGGGCCGGAGAGCTCGCGCTCGACGGAGAACAGCAGATCGGCCTCGCGGCCGCGCCAGTCGTCACCGACGAAGCGGCTGGGCCGGTGGGTGAGGGTGGACCACCGTAGCGTGCGGGCGAGTTCCTGGGGGAGGTAGGAGCGCAACAGGCCGGCGGCGTTCTCGAGATCGGAGAACACGCGGTAGAAGTATTTGTCGTGACGCTGGCTGACCGGCGGCTGCGGCTCGGGGGGCTGCGGCTGGTCTGCGGCGTGATCGTCGGCCATGCGACCCAGCCTTGACCGTAGCCCCCCGACCCTCCGTCGTCAAGCGTTTCCTGCTCCGACTGTGAGCAGGATGGCGGCGATGCGGCGGGCGGTGTCGGTGAAGTGCTGGACTTCGTCGGGGAGGAGGGGGCGGTCGAGGATGGCGCGCTCGCGGTAGGAGAACCACTTCTTGAGGACCTGGTAGCCGCCGAGTCGGAAGGTCCAGACGGCGGCGGGGACGTTGGTCCAACGGGCGCGGTCGTTCAGGTGCACGTCGAACGTGGTCGCGCCGAGGGTGGGGCAGGCGGGGCCGAGGGCGGCGCGTTCGGCGGCGGTGCAGGGGCGTTCGGTGACGCGGCCCTGGCCGGGCATGACGGCGCCGCCGGTTCCGTAGTGGCCCCAGCCGGCGGTCAGGGCGAAGTCGGCGCCGGTCATGTTGCGGCCGTCCGCGGTCGCGGGGACGGCGATGGCGGCGAGCTCCGGGCGCAGCGCGCCTGCGGTCACGCCCGGCGCCGGGGCGGCGGGATCGAGGAGGGCGGCCAGCTCCCGGCCGCGGGCTGCCGACCGGGCGAGCGCGGCAGCGGCGGTCGCGTCGTTGGCGTCGGGCCAGCCGGGGAGCGGGATGCGCGGCCACCCCATGCGCAGCGCGCCGGCGTTGGCTTCGCGGTAGGCGGGATCGTGGAGCACGGCAAGGACGTGGTGGAACAGGTCCTCGACGGTGAGGCCGAGGCGCGCGAGATAGTGCGCTGCCGCGTCCGTCAGGTTGGGGCGGCGCCACGCGCGATCGTCCCGAAGCCGCGCCGGGATGCAGGAGGCGCCGCGATCGATGAGGTCAAGACAACCGATCGGCGAAACTACTTGGGGTGGAGACCAGGCTCGGCGAGGCTTTTGCTGGGTCACGATCGACACGTTGCCGGCAAAGACGTGCGGCCGGTAGTCGGGGCGCGGTCGATCGAGCAAATATCCGTCCGCTTCCCAGTAGAGCCAGCGGTAATCGAACGGCCGATAGGCGAAGCGCATGAAACCGTCTTCACGCGGCCCGCCGCGGGCGAGCAGCGCCGCGCGCACCGCGCGGGCGTCGTACCCCGCCGTGCTCCGCATCGCCGCCGGGTAGCGCCGGGCGATCTCGTCATGCGGCACGGCAGGATCGAAATAGCGCGCGATTCGCTCCTTGAGCCGGTCCCGGTCGATGTCGACCAGCAGGCCGTCCCGGCTGGTCTTGACGCCGGGGAACGACACGGGAAACAGCTCCGGCAGCGCCGGCCAGTCGAACCACTCTGCGCTGACCGCGGCGCGCACGAACGGCAATCCGAGCGGCAGGCTCGGCTCGATGCGGTCGTACAGCGCTTCCGGTTCGGCGTCCGCGGTCTCGACCAACGCCGCGCGCTTGGCCCGGCCCCAGAGCTGGCGCAGCTCGATGGCCGGCGCCGGCGCGTGTTCGGCCTTGCACACCAGCGTCGCGATCGCCGTCCCCACCTGGATGCCGACCGGATCGCCGGCGGTCGAGAAGATGCTCGGATCGGGCGAGCCGTCCGGCGCGAGCTTGCCGGTCTGGTACTTGTCGCCGTTCAGGCAGTCGATGCGGATGGCGTCGAACGCCTCCAGACAGCGCTCCCGCATTCCCGTGAACGACAGCCCGTCGAGCCACGAGTAGTTGCTGATGAAGCAGACCACCCCCTGCCCGGTGCGCTCGGCGATGCGCCGCTCCGCCATGCGGAAGAAGCGGACGTACAAATCGTTCAATCCCTGTCCTTCCGGTCGCCGCACCCGCCGCGCGGCGCGGTAGGCCTCGGACAGCGCCCGCTCCTCCTCGACCGCCACGCCGGCGAAGCCGTTGTAGGGCGGATTGCCGAGGATGACCAGGACCGGCTCCTCCCGCTTCACCCGCCCGGCGCGGTCGCGCTCCTCCTCCAGCTCCGGGAAGGGGAGCGGCGGCTGCGCCTCCGGCTCCCAACCGGTCAGCGCGTTGGTCAGGAACACGCCGGGCCGCTCGCCGCCGTCGCCGGCCAGCGCGGCGTCCAGCTCCTGCATGATCAGTCCGACCTGCAGGTGGGCGACCACGAACGGCGCCGGCATGATCTCGAAGCCGAACACCCGCTGCGTGGCCGCCTGCCGCACGCGCGCGCCGGCCAGCGCGCCCAGCCCCCGCTGCCGGCAGCCGGCGGCGATGCGGCGCAGCACCTCCACCAGATAGGCGCCGGTGCCGCAGCACGGGTCGAGCACGTAGACGTGGTCCGCGGCCAGCCCGCCGGCGATGCCCAGGTCGTCCCGCAGCGCCCGGTCCACGCGCGCCACCATGTAGCGGACCACCTCGGCCGGCGTGTACCAGACGCCCAACTGCTTGCGCAGCTCGGGATCGAAGGCGGCGAGGAACGGCTCGTAGAAGTAGGGCACCGCATCGCCCTCGTCGAAGCGGGCGAAGAACGCTGCCCGGTCGACCCGGTCGAGCGCCGCGGCGGTCCAGTCCAGCACCTCGACCAGACCGAGCGGGCGCAGCCGGCCCGGATCGGACAACTGCTGAAACAGCGCCCGCAGCACCGGCGCGCGCAGGTGCCAGACCGCGTCGTGCCAGTTGAACGCGCCCGCCGGGCGGGATGCCGTCGCGCGCGACCACAGCACCCAGGCGGAGAAGACGCCGTAGAACAGCGTCTGCACCAGGGTGGAGCGGAAGAAGCGCGCGCCGCGCTCGCCCTCGAAGCGCACGCCGAGCGCGTCTTCCAGCGCCGCGCGCACCGCCGCCAGCGCCGGCGAGTCGCCGGCCGCGGCGACGCGCGCCAGGCCGTCGCGGGCATAGGAGGCGAGCAGCCACGCCAAGTCCTTCGGCTCGGCCAGCGCCGCGCCGTGCGCGAGCGCCCGGCGCAGATACTCGCCCAGGCCGGCGCCGACCGCGCGGGCGAAGGCGCGCGGCCGCTCCAGGCGGCGGTCGAACTCCTCTTCGCCGGCGGCCAGGCTGAACGCTTCGAGCGCCGTTTCCTCCGCTGCCTGTCCCGCGGCGCCGGGGCCGATCAACGTGAACTCGCGCAGGTTGGTGACCAGCACCAGGCGGTAGCGGGCCCAGTAGCGGGCGGTCTGCTCGCGGACCGCGGCGGCGCCGGTGTCATCGCCGGCGGACTTCACCTCCACCACACCGCGCTCCGGCGCCTGTCCCGCGCGCGGCCGGCCGCGCTGCACCTGCCGCGCCGTGTAGAGGCCGAAGTCGGGGTGGCCGGCGCCCTGATCGGCCAGCTCGCCGACGCAGAACACCTTGGGCTTGAGCGTGGTTCCGACCGCATCGAGCAGCGCCGCCAGCGGCCCGTAGCTCGACCGTTCGCCGGTGGCGCCGCCGGACGCGCGCATCCTGCGCAAGCCGGTGAAGTACTCCTCGACGGCGGCGACGAGCCGCTTCGTCCTGATCTCCATCACCCGCAGCGGGGGTTCGCTCTGCTCGCTTCCCGCCTTCGACTCAGCCGGGCGCGGGGGCTACCGCTATCGGTTGCCGGGGCACGCGCAGCAGGAACACGCCGCCCACCACGAACAGCAGGGCGATGCTGAGCACCCCGATGCTGGTGTCGCCGGTGAGTTGCGCGAACACCCCTACCAGGAAGGGACCGAGAATGGCGGCGAACTTGCCGAACATGTTGTAGAACCCGAAGAACTCGGCCGACGCGGCCGCCGGGATGAGCTGGCCGTAGTAGGAGCGGGAGAGGGCCTGAATCCCGCCCTGCGAGCTGGCCACCAGCATCGAGGTGAGCCAGAACGTTGGCACCTGCAAGCCCGCCGGCAGGCGCGGAATGACGAACGCCAGCAGCGTCACCAGCACGTACACGCCGATCCCCACCAGCAGCATGGTGCGCACCGACGACGACCGCGCCCGCGCCAGGCGGCTGTAGATCAAAGCGCAGGGAAAGGCAACCACCTGCACCACCAGGAGCACCACCAGCAGGGTGTTGGCCGACAGCCCGATGTCGGTCCCGTAGGCGGTGGCCAGCTTGATGATGGTGCCGACGCCGTCGATGTAGAAGAAGTAGGCGATGAGGAACAGGAACACGGTGCGGTAGCGGCGCCGGTCGCGGACCAGGGCGGTCAGCCGGCGCAGGCTGTCGCGCACCGTGGATTCGACCGGCGGGATGAACTTCGTCTGGCGGACGCGGCGCAGCAGCGGCACGGTAAACAGCAGCCACCACGCGGCCGCGATCAGAAACGCGATGCGCACCGAGTCCACGGTGGAAAGCACCTCGAACCGCGGCGCGGTCATGATCACCGCCATCGCCACGATGAACGGGGCGGTGCTGCCGATGTAGCCCCACGCGTAGCCGGCGCTGGACAGCCGGTCCATGCGTTCCGGCGGGGTGACGTCGGTCAGGAAGGAGTCGTAGAACACGTTGGCGCCGGCAAACCCGATCGACGACAGGACGTAGACGGCGAGGGTCGCCATGACCTGGCCCTCGGCCACGAATGCCAGCACCCCGGTGGCCAGCACGCCGAGCCCGAAGAACAGCGAGAAGAACCGCTTCTTGCGGCCTTCGTAATCGGCCAGCGGTCCCAGCACCGCCGCCAGCACCGCCACCACCAGGGTAAACAGGCTGCTCGCATACGCCAGCCAGGCGGTCGAAGTCGCGCCCGGCAGGTCGGCGGCCACCACGTTCTTGAAGAACAGCGGGAAGATCGCCGTGGTAACCGCCAGCACGTAGGCCGAGTTGCCGACGTCGTACAGCACCCAGGCGCGTTCGGCGGTGGAGAATGGCGTGCGTCTCATCTGCCTGCAGCATACCCGGCGCGGGCGCGAATCGGCTACGCCAGTCGGCTATCTATCAGCTATCTATCTGTCAGGAGGCTACGGTCACGCCGGCGGCGTCCAGCGCCGCGGTCAGCTCCCGGTAGCCGAGGCGCGCGTATTCCAGCGGGTTCGCCGTGGCCGGATCCTGCTCCGCCTCCACCACCGCCCAGCCGCGATAGCCGATCTCGGCCAGCAGCCGGGCGAAGGCGCGGAAGTCGATGCCGCCGTCGCCCGGCACCGTGAACACGCCGGCCAGCACCGCGTCCAGGAAGCTCAGGTCGCGGGCCCGCGCCTGGGCCAGCACCGCGCGCCGCACGTCCTTGCAGTGCACGTGGTTGACCCGCGCCGCGTGGCGCCGCGCCAGGGCCAGCGGGTCGCCGCCGGCGAACACCATGTGGCCGGTATCCACCAGCAGCCCCACCGCCGGGCCGGTGTGTTCCATCAGCAGATCCACTTCCTGCTCGGTCTCGATCACGGTTCCCATGTGGTGATGGTAGGTCATCGGCACGCCGCGCGCGGCGAGATATTCGGCCAGCTCGGTGAGCCGGCGGCCGTAGTCGGGGAAGTCGGCGCGCGCCAGGACCGGGCGCCGGCTGAGCGGCGCGCCGCGCGCGCCCTGCACGCTGCCGGTGGTCTCGGCATATACCATGACCGGCGCCCCCAGCGCCGCGAAGACCGCGAGTTGGCGCTCGATTCGCTCCCGTTCGCGGGCTACCGAGCCCTCCAGGAGCCGCCCCGAGAACCAGCCGGAAACCAGCCGCAGATCGTGCGCCCGCAGTTGCGGGCCGAGCAGCGCGGCGTCGAGCGGAAACTTGCCGCCCGACTCCACGCCGCTGAAGCCGGCCCGGCGGCTCTCGCTGAGACAGGTCTCCAGCGAAGTCGCGCCGCCGAGCTGCGGCAGATCGTCATTGCTCCACGCAATGGGCGAGATTCCAAGCTGCACGGCCATGCGGCGCGCCGCCCCCGATCAGGTCAGTTGCCGTGGAAGCGGTCGTAGGCGGTCTGGAAGATCGCCATGACCTGATCCAGGCCGAGCCGGTCCAGCTCCTTGAGGTAATCGTCCCAGCCCTCGTCGACCCCGCCGTCCACCATCCAGTTGGCGATCGAGGTCTGAATGAAGTTGAAGATCTCGGTGCTGGTCACCGCCAGCTCTTCCTGTTCCTCGTCGGTATAGGTGATGTAGGCGTAGTGCCGCTCCTGCGGCCAGATCCACGGTTCGTAGACCTCGCGGATGTAGCGGTCGCGGTTGCCCTGCTCGCCGGTCCAGTTCACCTTGTCGGCCGCGCGCTTCGACACGTAGGTCGGGAAGAAGTTGTGCGGCCCATGCTCGAACCAGTCCACCCCGCGCCCGGTCACGGTGCGGGTGCCGTCCGCTTCCCGGCGGATCAACGGTCCGCCGTAGGAGGCTTCGATGCTGAAGGTGTCGTCGGCCCACGGATCGATGAAGCGCACCATCGCTTCGGGATACTCGAACCGGCTGAAGATGGTAAACGCGTTCTTCTGCAGGCGCACCGGCTGCGAGCGGTAGCGGCGCACGCCGGTGGGACCCATCAGCGGCGGCAGCGGATCGTAGAACTCCTCCACCGGCGCGGTGATGAAGTAGGAGCCCCAGTAGCCGGAGATCGGCGGCACCGAACGCGACCGCGGGGTAAAGTCGGACCCCTTGTTGGTGAAGAACTCCTCGGTGATCAGATCCTCGGCGTAGAGGCGGTGCAGAAACTTGACCGCGTCGCGCAGCTTGGGGTCGGTGGCGCCGAATTCCACCACGCCGTCGTTCACCGACAGGTACTTCTCGGCGCCCACTCCCTGGCCCTTCATCCACAGGCCGAAGGCGTTGTACAGCTCCCACTCGCCGCCATTGCCCCAGGCGTGGAAGCGGCCCAGCCACGGCACGCCGTTGGCCGGCAGGGTGCCGTCGTCGATGCCGGTGCGGAACGCCTTCAGCGCCTGGTAGAACTCCTCGGTGGTCTCGGGAATCTCGTCGATCCCCATCTTGCCGAGCCAATCGACGTTGATCGCCATGGTGTCGCGGATGCCGTAGTCGTTGAGGATCTCGCGGTAGTAGGGCAGGCTGTAGATCTTGCCGTCGGGTTGGGTAATCGCCTGCTGCACGATCGGGCGCTCGGCGAACGCCCGCTTCCAGCTCGGCGCGTAGGCGTCGATCATCTCGTCCAGCGCCCACACGTCGCCGGCCTGCGCGGCGCCCCACAGGTTGCGGTCGGTCACGCCCATGTTGAACATCACGTCGGGATACTCGCGGCTGGCGAATATCAGGTTGCGCTTCTCCGACACCTGCGCCGACGGCACGGTCTCGAACACCAGGTCGATGTTGGAGCGCTCCTGCAGCTCCGCGATGAGGGTCATCGCGTCGAATTCGTAGTGCACGTGGGCGGCGCCCAGGACCATTGCCTGGACGGTGACCGGCGTGTCCACGATCGGGTAGCCGGCGTTGTTGAAGCCGACCGCGGCCAGGCGCCCGGCGGCCCCTTCGGCGGCCGCGCCCGCGTCGGCCTCCCCGGCGGCGGGCAGCAGCCCGGCCGGGACCAGTGCCAGCGCCAGCGCGGCAACGGCGATTCGATGCTTGTGCTTCTGTATCACGCATCCTCCTCCTTGAGTGGAGGCACGATACGCTACTTCTCCCCCCGTTTCAATCACGCGCCCGCGCGTCCGCGCGCCGGCGCGTCCGCGCGCCGGCGGCGCGGGCTGCCTAACCCTTTATCGCTCCGATCATCACGCCGCGCACGTAGTGCTTCTGCACGAACGGATAGAGCAGCAGCACCGGCACGCTGGCCACGATGATCATCCCGTACTTGATCGACTCGGCCAGCATCATCGCCGCCAGCGCGTTCTCGTCGTCTATCTCCAGCTCCTCGGTGAAGGTGTTCTGGATCAGGATGTCGCGCAGGATGAGCTGCAGCGGGAACCGCTCGCGGTCGCGCAGGTAGATCAACCCGTGGAAGAAGCCGTTCCAGTGGCCGACCGCGTAGAACACCATCAGCACGGCCACGATCGCCCCGGACAGCGGCAGCACCACCGAGCGGAAGAAGCGCAGGTCGCTGCAGCCGTCCATCACCGCGGCGTCGAGCAGCTCCTGCGGGATGGTGTTCATGAAGAAGGTGCGGGCAATGATGATGTTGAATACCGAGACCGCCAGATGCAGGGCGCTGCCGCCGGCCGGCAGGATCATGATCCAGAACGAGTTGTAGAGCCCGAGGTCGCGGATCACCAGGAAGGTGGGAATCAGGCCGCCGCTGAAGAACATGGTGAAGGTGAGGTAGAGCATGACGGCGTTGCGGCCCGGCAGGTCGCGGCGGCTCAGGGCGTAGGCGGCGGTGAGTGTCAAGCCCAGGTTGAGCATGGTGCCGAGCGTGGTGTAGGCCAGGCTGTTGCGATAGCCGCGCAGCAGGTCTTCGTGCTGGACGATGCGGGCGTAGCCGTCCAGCGTCAGCCCGCGCGGGATGATCCACACCTTGCCGGTGTTGACCAGCACCGGGTCGCTGATCGAGGCGATCACCACGAAGAACAGCGGGTAGGCCACCGCCGCCAGAATCAGCGACAGCAGCACGTAGAGCACGGCGTTGAGCACGCGGTCCTGCCGCGCCAGCGCGATCATGCCGCTATCCCCAACCCTACCACAGCCCCGACTGGCCCAGCAGCTTGGCGAGGCGGTTGACCGACACCAGCAGCACGAAGTTGATCACCGCGTTGAACAGGCCGACGGCCGCCGAGAAGCTGAACCGGGCGTCGAGCAGACCCACCTTGTAGACGAAGGTGGAGATGATCTCGGACACATCCAGGTTGAGCGCGTTCTGCATCAGGAACGCCTTCTCGAAGCCCACGCCCATGATCTGGCCGACGTTGAGGATCAACAGGATGACGATGGTGGGCAGGATGCCGGGGATGTCCACGTTCCACACCCGCTGCCACAGGGTGGCGCCGTCCACGATCGCCGCCTCATGCAGCTCGGGATCGATGGCGCTCAAGGCGGCAAGATAGATGATCGTGCCCCAGCCGGCGTTCTGCCACACCCCCGAGAACACGTACAGCGAGCGGAACCAGCGTTCCTGGCCCAGAAAGAACAGCCGTTCGCCGCCCAGCGCCGCGATGAAATGGTTGGTCAGACCGAAGTTCTTGGACAGGAACACGCTGAGCATGCCCACGATCACCACGGTCGAGATGAAGTGCGGCGCGTAGGTGACCATCTGCACCGTGCGCTTGAAGCGCGCGCCGGTCACCATGTTCATCATCAGCGCCAGGATGATCGGCAGCGGAAACCCGACCAGCAGCTCGTAGCCGCTGAGGAAGATGGTGTTGCGGATCAGCCGCCAGAAGCTCGGCGACTCGAAGAAGCGGATGAAGTGGCGCAGGCCGACCCAGTCGCTGCCGATGATGCCGAGGTGCGGCTTGAAGTTCTTGAAGGCGATGGTGACGCCGTACATCGGCACGTACTGAAACAGGAAGATCAAACCGATGGTGGGCAGCAGCAACAGGTAGAGCTGCCAGGAACGGGCCACGCGGACCGCCAACGGCGTGCGGCGGACAGGGGCGGAAGCGGCCAGCGCGCGCTGCATCGCGCGGCATGGTGCGGAACCGGCCGGCGGCTGTCAATCAACGCCGCGGCGAGCCCGGGGCGCCGAGAAAGCCGACGTGGCTACCGGGAGTCACCTGGCCCGAACGGGCGCGCGAACCCGCGCCGCCCGGCCCGTCCGTCCGCCGGCCTTCCGCCGGCCGGAGCCCGCTGGCGCAGGTCGAGCGGCTCATGCTATCGTCCGCCATGACAAGCTCCACGCTCGCGCCGGCGCCGGATGCGACCATCGTGCTGGCGTCCGCCTCGCCGCAACGGCGCCGCCTGCTGCAGTCGGCCGCCCTGCCGGTGCGGGTGGTGCCGCCGCAGGTAGACGAAACGCTGGCCGCTCCGGCGGCGCCGGAACAGGCGGTGGTGCTGCTGGCCCGGCGCAAGGCGCGCGCGGTGGCCGGCCGGTTGGGGCGCGGCCGCTGGATCGTGGCGGCCGACACCGGAATGCTGCTCGACGGGGAACTGATCGGCAAGCCCGCCGACCGCGCCGCGGCGCGGCGCATCCTCCGGCGTCTGGCCGGCGCCGAACACCGCGTGCTGACCGGGGTGGCGCTGGTCACGCCGGCGGGCGCGCTGGACACGGCGCTGGCGCGCACCGAGGTGACCTTCGCCGCGCTCGGCGACCGGGAGCTGGAGTGGTATCTCGATAGCGGGGAGTGGCGCGGCGCGGCGGGCGGCTATCGCCTGCAGGGCCGCGCCGGACTGCTGGTGACCGCGCTGCGCGGTTCCTGCAGCAACGTCGTAGGCTTGCCGCTGGAAACGATATATCGTATGTTGGCGCGGCATGGCTATCCATTTCGCAGCCACCGCAATGCAGAGGGGGATTAGTTGGCCGTCGTCACCATGAAGAACCTGCTGGAGTCGGGTGTTCACTTCGGGCATCAGACCAAGCGCTGGGATCCGCGCATGGCGCGTTACATCTTCACCGATCGTAACGGGATCCACATCATCGACCTGCAGAAGACCATCACCGCCATCAAGGAAGCGTACGAAGCGGTGCGCACCTCCGTGCTGGCCGGCAAGCACGTCCTGTTCGTCGGCACCAAGAAGCAAGCGCAGCAATCGATCGAGCGCGAAGCGCGGCGTTGCAACATGTACTACGTCAACACCCGCTGGCTCGGCGGGATGCTCACCAACTTCTCGACCATGAAGCGTTCGCTGCTCAAGCTGAAGAAGATCGAGAAGATGGAAGTGGACGGCACCTTCGCCAACATGACCAAGAAAGAGATTTCGCGGATGCAGAAGGAGCAGGCCCGGCTGGAGCGCAATCTCGGCGGCATCAAGGAGATGAAGGAGTTGCCGGGGGTCATGTTCGTGGTCGACACCCGCAAGGAGGCGATCGCCATCGCCGAAGCCAACAAGATGAAGATTCCGGTCGTGGCCATCGTCGACACCAACTGCAACCCCGACGTCATCGACCTGCCGATTCCCGGCAACGACGACGCCATCCGGGCGATCAACCTGTTCACCCAGATCGTCGCCAACGCCGTCGTCGAAGCGGAGAACGAGGTCGGTCTGGAGGTGATCGAGACGCTGCAGGATGAAGACCGCAGCGACGAGTACGACTACGACCAGATCATCGACAAGGACGAGTACGGCGAGGACTACGAATCGGCGATGGAGGTCGAGACCGTCTCCCTCGGCGAGGCCGCGGGAGCGGCGGTGGCCACCGAGGTGCAGGACGGCTTCACCGACCAGGACTATTCCAACTACGATCCCGGCGACGAGGCCGACAAGGAACAGCAGCAACCGGAACCGGAAACGGTCACCGAGAAAGCGGGCATCGACGAGGACACCCTCTACGAAGCCCGCTGACGGGCGCCGCGCGGCCCCGCCCGGGCGCGCGCGGCAGGCGGCCGGTCAGCGATGCAGGAGTGACAAGTGGCAATTTCCGCTCAGGACGTGAAGCGACTCCGGGAACAGACCGGAGCTGGAATGATGGACTGCAAACGGGCGCTGGTGGACGCCGGCGGCGATCTTGCGGCCGCGGCGCGCCGCCTCAAGGAGATGGGACTGGCCGCCGCCGCCAAGCGCAGCGGCCGGGCGGCCACCGAAGGACGGGTGTTCTCCACGGTGAACGGCGCCGCGGCGATCCTGGAGCTCTCCAGCGAAACCGACTTCGTGGCGCGCAACGCCCAGTTCGTGGAGCTGGGCGAAAAGCTGGTCGCCGAGATCGCGCAGGGGCGCCTGGAAGCGCCTACCGAGCACATGCAGCAGTTGATTACCGAGGCGATTGGCCGGATCAAGGAGAACATCGCCCTGCGCCGGTTTCGCAGCGTGACCCTGGCGGCCGGTGACCGCGTGGCCCACTACCTGCACGGCGAAGGCAACATCGGCGTGCTGGTCAAGCTGCATGCCGCCGATCCGGCCAAGGCGCAGGCCGAGAGCATGGGGCAGGCGGCGTTCGATCTGGCCCTGCACGTGGCCGCGTACGCGCCGCCGTTCCTGACCGCCGAGCGCGTCGGCGCCGATTATCTGGCCGAGCAGGAGGCGATCTTCCGCACCCAGGCGGAGGCCCTGGACAAGCCGCTCAAGGTCCTGGACGGGATCGTCAAGGGGAAACTGCGCAAGCACTTGCAGGAAGTGTGCCTGGTTGAGCAGCCGTTCGTGAAGGAACCGAAGCGGAGCGTCAAGCAGGTGCTGGCCGAGCTCGGCAAGGAGCTCGGCACGGAAGTGTCGGTGGTCGACTACGTCTACTACAAGGTAGGCGAGGGCGCGCCGTCCGCCTGAAGGCGAAACCGAGGAGGAAGCCGTGGCCAAACTTGCCGCTGAGGCGAAGCAGCGCATGCAGAAGTCGATCGACGCGCTGGTGGGCGAATTCACGACCATCCGCACGGGGCGCGCCAGCGCGCCGATGTTCGACAAGATCCGGGTCGAGGCCTACGGCCAGCAGTTGCCGCTGAACCAGACCGCCACGATTTCGATCCCCGAGGCGCGGCTGGTCATCATCCAGCCGTGGGATCGATCCACGCTGAGCCACATCGAACGCGCGATCCAGAAGTCTGATCTGTCCTTGAATCCGAGCAACGACGGCAAGGTCATTCGCATCGCCATTCCGCCGCTTACCGAGGAACGGCGCAAGGAAATCGTGAAGCAGGCGCGCAGCGCCGCCGAGCAGGCCCGGGTCGCGGTGCGCAACATCCGCCGCGACCTCAACGAGAGCATCAGGCAGCAGAAGAAGGAAGGGCTCGGCGAGGACGCGGCGAAGCGCGAGTCGGATCAGGTGCAGACCCTGACCGACGAGCGCATTGCCGAGATCAACGAGCTGCTCGCGTCCAAGGAAAAGGAGATCATGGAGATCTAAGGAGATCTTCAGGAGCCTGCCGGCTTGGGCGCAGGGAAGCCGCTGACGGGAGATCGCTTTTGGGTGCGCGTACTCCTGTTGTTGGCCGCGGTGCCGTTCTTCTTCGTGGTGATCTTCCTGCTGCCGGGATACCGCCATCTCCTGTTCAGCCTGTTCTGCGCCGCGGCCGCGGTGTTGGGTTCGCGCGAGGTGGCGCGGCTGTTCGAGCGCCGGCGGATGGCGGGAGATTGGCGGCTGGCAGGGTTCTGCTCCGCCCTGTTTCCGGCCGGGGCGTACCTGGAGAACTGGGACTTCGTGCCGGCCCACACCACCGGCGCCGCGGTCACCATCGCCGCGGCCGCGGCGCTGTCGGTGTCGGTGCTGGCCTCCGCCGGGGGCGGCGGCGGGGCGGCCGGTCCGGCCGCGGGCGGGCGGACCCCGGCGGCCCGCACGCTGGAATACGCCGGCGCCACGCTGTTCGCCTGCTGCTATCCGGGGTTGCTGATCGGCTACCTGGTGCGGCTGGCCGGCGTCGGCGAGCCGCGCTGGATGCTGCTGACCTTCTTCGCGGCGGTATTCGGCAACGACACCATCGCCTACGCGGCGGGCAAGCTGGCGCGCGGGCGCACCGCCCTGGGTCTGGCCGTCAGTCCGGCCAAGACCGCGGTGGGTTACGTCGCCGGCATCTCCGCTTCGGTAGGGGCCTTGCTGGCGGCCCGGGCGCTGTTTCCCGGAGCGCCGCGCTTCGGTACCATTGAGGCAGCTATGGGCGGAGCGGCAATCGGGGTGTGCGCGGCGCTGGGCGACTTGGTGGAGTCGGCGCTGAAACGCGCCGCGCAGGTGAAAGACTCAGGTCATCTCATTCCGGGCCGCGGCGGACTGCTGGATTCCATCGATTCGATGCTGTTGTGCGCGCCGGTGTTCTTCCTCTGGATGCAGACGGTGGAGTGGCCGCCGCCGGCGTGAACATGCTGCCCGTCACCATCCTGTTCGGCATCCTCGGGCTGGGGATCATGGTGTTCGTCCATGAGCTCGGCCACTTCCTGGCCGCCAAGGCCAACGGCGTGGCGGTGGAAGTGTTCTCCCTCGGCTGGGGCCGCGCGCTGTGCGGCGTTCGCTACCGCGGCACGGTCTATCAGCTTTCCTGGTTCCCGCTGGGCGGCTATTGCAAGATGAAGGGGGACGAGGGCTTGCGCGAGGCGTCGCGCGCCGGCAGCGGCGAGGTGGCCGCGGAACCGGGGTCGTTCTTCGCGGCCAGCGCCTGGCGCCGCATCGTCATCATCCTTGCCGGGCCGCTGGCCAACCTTGCCTTCGCCATCCTGGTACTGAGCGCGATCTGGTGGATCGGGTTCCGCATCGACAGCCCGGAGAGCCGCATCGTGCTGGCCTCCGAGTACACCCTCGACGCGGTGGCCGGCACCACGCCGGCGGACGCCGCGGGGCTGGTGACCGGCGACCGCATCGTGCGCGTCGACGGCCGCGAGGTCGCCAACTTCCAGGAGCTGCGCGGGCGCATCGCCGCGGCCCCGGAGCGCACCCTGCAGCTTACCGTGGAACGCGGCGGCGCGCTGCTCGCGCTTCCCATCACCCCGGAGCTGGACCCGGCGACGCTGGCCGGCCGCATCTGGGTGTACCCGTGGGTCGATCCGGTGCTGGAGGTGACGCCGGGCAGCGCCGCAGCCGCCGCCGGATTGCGCTCCGGCGACCGCGTCACGGCGCTCGGCGGCAGCCCGGTGCGCCATTCCATCGACGTGGTGCAGGCGCTGCAGCAGAGCCCGGCGCGGGCCGTGTTCACCGTGGAGCGCTCCGGCGCCGAATGGGAAATCGAGTTGCCGCTGGCCGGCGGCCTGCGCGATCCGGGGTTCGCGTTTCGGGTCCCCCCGTCGCGCTCGCCGCGGCTGACATTGGGTGAGTCCTTGGGGCGCGGCGCGGCGGACACCGGGCGTACCATCGGCGCCGCGGTCGGCGGCTTTCGGCTGCTGTTTCGCGGCAACCCGCAACAGGCCGTAGCCGGGCCGCTGCGCATCACCTACGTGATGGGGCGCGCCGCTTCGGACGGCTTCGAGCGCGGCCTCGGCGTTGGCCTGGTGCAGTTCTTCAGGCTGCTGTGCCTGATCAGCACGGTGCTGTTCGTGATGAATCTGCTGCCGCTGCCGGCGCTCGACGGAGGCCACCTGGCGCTGTACCTGATCGAGCTGGTGCGCGGCAAGCCGCTGCGCCCGGCGATCGTCTACCGGATTCAGACGGTGGGCCTGCCGCTGCTGCTGTTCCTCGCCATCGCCGCCACCTTCAGCGACATCCTGTTCTTTGCGGGCCGCTAGCGCCATGCGCCCCCGGCGGCTCCGCCTGCCGCCCATCCTGGCCGCGTGGGCGTTGTTGACCGCGGCCGCCGCTATGCCGGCCGGCGCGGCCCCCGGGCCGCTGATCAACAGCGGTCACCGCGGGGCGATTACCGACCTGGAATACGATGCCCGGCGCCGGCTGCTGTTCTCCGCCGGCGACGATGGTTCGGTGCGGGTCTGGGAGCATGGCAGCCAAACCATCGTCCAACACCTGTTCCTCGGCGTCCACCGGGTCGCGCGCATCGCGCTGCAGCCGGAAGGCACCCTGCTGGCGGCCGTGCTGCGCTCCGCCGCCGGCGACCATCTGCTGGAGGTGTGGGACTGGCGCTCGGGCCGGCGGCTGCATGGCCGCGCGCTGACCGAGCCGCCGCTGCACCTGGGCTTTACCAGCCGCGGCTCGGCGCTGGTCTATACCAGGGCGCAGCTCGACAGCGTAGTGTTCCTGGACGCCCGCAGCGGCCGCCCGCTGCCGCGCCTGCCGCCCGGCCTCGGGATCGTCTCGTTCGTCACCACCTCCACCAACGAGCGCACCATCATGACCTACCAGCCCACCGGCAGAATTCGCTACTGGGACGCTGCCGGCGCCGGCCTGCAGGCCGAGGTGACCACGCTGCCGGGGCTGGAGCAGATCGCCGTCAGCGCCGACAACACGCTGCTGGTGGCGCGCTCGGGCGGCGACATCGTAGCCATCGACGTGGTGACCGGGCAGGTACGGCGGCGCCTCACGCCGGCGCCGCCGGCGGTGTTCGCCGTATCGGACCTGCGGCCGCAACTCATTCTGCTGGAAACGGCGCCGGCGGCGGACGGCGGCGGAGTCCGGCTGCGGCGCATCCGCCTGGACCGCGGCCTGACCGGCGACCGCGGCGCGGCCCTGGAGCTGACCGGTGCGGTGAGTGTCATCGCGGCCGCCGACTACTCGGTGTTCATGGCGCAACCGGGCGGCATTGCCGAGTACCGTTCCGGCGCGGTGCGGACCTTCGCCCGCGACGAGCTCCTGCCGGAGGCGCAACTGGCGATTGCCGGCGATACCCTGGTGGTGGCCGCCGGAGCGCGCCTCGCCCTGTTCCGTACCGCCTTGCCGGCCGCCCCGCCGGGCGGCCGCGCGACCGCGGGCACCCCGCCGCTGCCGCGGGTGCTCAGCCGGCAGCAGGTGCCCAATCCGCTCCCGGCGCCGGTGGGGCTGACCGTGGCCGCGCCCGGGGCCGTGCTGCTGTGGAACCGGGAAGGGGAGGCCGGCGCGCTGGGAACGCTGGACCCCGCCACCGGCGCGTTCCAGCTTCGCCTCACCGGCCTGCCGGCGCCGCTGGCGCAGGTGAGCGTCCTCGAGCGGCGCCTGCTCCTGCTCGACCGCGCCGGCGAACTACGGCTGTACTCCCTGGCGCAGGTGCTCGGCGCCGACCCCGACCGGCCGCCGGAGCCGGAGCAACGGTTCCGGCTGCCCGGCGCCAACAAGGCCGCCGGCAGCGATCGGCGCCTCGTCGTCGGGCGCAGCGGCGCGCCGGCCGGCGCCGCTCCGCTGCTGCGGATCGATACCGCCACCGCCGAGACCATCCTCCTGCCGGACGAGGCGCTGCTCATCTACGACGTCGCCCAACATGCGGCCGGCGATCTGTTCACCCTCGGGGTGGAGTCCGCGCCGGCCGGTTCCGGGCCGGCGCCGGCGCGTACCGTGCTGAAGCGCCGCACCGGCGGCAACCTGATTCGACAGTACGTGCTCGACACCTATGCCGGCGAAGATCTGTTCGCCGCATTGGCCGCGGCGCCGGATGGGAGGCGCGTGTATTCGTCGCTGGGCCAGGACACGGTGCGGGTGTGGGACGGCCGGCGCCTGCAGGAATTGGAGCGTTCCGGTCACCGCCCGCGGCGGCTGGCGGTAGCCGGCGGCGTGCTGGTGGCGCACAATGCCGACGGCACGTTCACGGTCTGGGACCGTGCGACGCGCGCGGTGCTGTTCGACCTGTACCTGTTCCGTGACTTCGAATGGTTGGTGGTGGAGCAGAGCGGCCGTTACGCTCACTCCTCCGGCGCGTGGCGCTACCTCAGCGACAGCGCGCGCCGCTTGAGCGCGGCCGCGCCGGCCGCCGCCGGCTCACTGGCTCTGGCGCGAGAGTGACTCGAACTTGGTGTATTCGGGAATGAAGGCCAGATTGATCTTGCCGACGGGACCGTTGCGCTGCTTGGCCACGATCAGGTCAGTCTCCACGTCGTTCAGGTTCTCGTCGGTGCCGCGCTCGCGGTGCAGGAACATCACCACGTCGGCATCCTGCTCGATGGAGCCTGACTCGCGCAGATCGGCCAGCGTCGGCAGCTTCCCCTCGGTCTCGCGCCGTACCTGAGACAGGGCCAGCACCGGCACGTCCAGCTCCCGCGCCAGCGCCTTCAACGAGCGGCTGATCTCGGCGATCTGCTCGTGCCGCGCCAACTCATGGTGCTCCGAGGTGATCAAGGTCAGGTAGTCGATGAAGATGATCTCGACGTTGTGGTTGGACCGCATGCGCCGCGCCTGGGCGCGCAGATCGAGCAGCTTGAGGTTGGGCGAGTCTTCGATGAACAGCGGGGCGTCGTAGATGCGGCCGGCGGCGTCGGTGATCTTGTGAAAGTCCGATGGCCGCAGCAGACCGGAGCGGATGCGGTTCGAGTCCAGCCGCGCTTCGCTGGCGAGCAGCCGCTGCATCAGCGCGACGGCTGACATCTCCAACGTAAAGAAGCCCACCGGCCGCTTCTGCTGCACGGCGATGTTGGCCGCCATGGTCAGCGCCAGCGCGGTCTTGCCGACCGACGGCCGCGCGCCGATGACCACGAACTCGGAGTCCTGGAACCCGCTGGTCAAGTTGTCGAGGTCCGGGAAGCCGCTGGGAATGCCGGTATAGCTGCCGCTGGAGTGATAGAGCTTCTCGATCGCCGTCACGGTCTGGGCGATCACCTCCCGCGCCAGGCGGAACGCGCCGCTCTGCTGGCGGTCGGTGATCTCGAAGATGCGCCGCTCCGCTTCCTCGATGATGTAGCGCACCTCCTGGGTGTCGTCATACGAGTCGGCGATGATGGAGGCCGCGATGCGCTGCAGCTCGCGGCGCATGCTCAACGCCTGGACGATCCGCGCGTAGTACTCGACGTTGGCGCTGGTGGGAACCGCGGAAGTGAGCCGGGAGATCTGGGCGGTGCCGCCGCAGGCCTCCAACTCGCCGGCGCGGCCCAGTTCATCGCACAGCGTAATCAGGTCTACCGCTTCATTGCGGTCGAACAACGCGAGGATCGCTTCATAGATCTTGCGGTGGGCGGCGCGGTAGAAGTCGTCGGCGCGCAGATAGCGCAATACCGTGGACAGGGCTTCCGGGTCGAGCAGCAGCGCCCCCAGAGTGGCCACCTCGGCGTCGAGGTTGTGCGGCGGTACGGAATCCCGCAGCGGCGCCGCTGTCGGTGGTGCGGCCGGCAGCGCCGCAATACGAGCCACCGCGGTCAGTCGGCGTCGGACTCGATGGTCACCTTGACGTTGGCGGCCTGATTCTCGTACAGGCGGACGCGCACGGTGTGCTCGCCGACCATCTTGAGCGAGTGGTCGGGAACCTCGATGCGCCGGCGGTCGAGTTCGAAGCCGCGCCGCTCCAACTCCGCGGCGATTGCGACGCTGGTAATGGAGCCGAACAGCTTGCCACTCACCCCGGCGGTCATGCGAAAGGTGAGTTCCTCCGCCTCCAGCCGTTCGCGCAATCCCGCGGCGCCGACCCGCTTCTCTTCCTTGCGCCGCTCGATTGCCTCGCGGCGGTGCTCCAGCAGGGTTATCGCGTGGTCGCTGAACGGCAGCGCCGCCCGCTTGCGGAACAGGAAGTTGCGCGCGTAGCCGGCGGCCACGTCGCAGACGTCGCCCTCTTCGCCAAGACCCAGCACGTCCTGTTGCAAAATCACCTTCATGGTTCTCTCCTCACACGTGGTACGCTCTCAGGCAGCGTTGGTCCGGCGCTCCGGCGGCGGGCGCTTGAAGTCCACCCAGGTCTCCGAGATTCCCAGGAGCGGCAGCCCGAACACCGGTACGAACGTCAGCACCGGCCGAAACAGCATGAACACCAGGGCGATGCCGATCATCACCCGCATCGGACCGGGTACGTTATAGCGCCGATAGAGCCACTGCAAGACCCCGATGCCCTGCAGGGTGAACAGGAACAGAAACACCGAGAATACGTTCCAGCCGGCGTAGCGCAGCGGTCCGATCTCGCCCAGCACGGCATCGCCCAGTACCGCGGCGCCGCTCGACAGGATCGCCCAGATACACCATGGCTCCAGGCGGAAGGCAACCAGCCGCCCGACCGGCGAGCGCATGCCCATGCTGCGCGCCCCCCAGAGCGAGCCGAGCCACCATGCCGTCACCAGGTACACCAGATACAGGAACATGACGCCGCGCAACAGCACCTCGCCGATGGTGTCGGCAAACAGGTCCACCGCCGCGGCGGTGGGCGGCGGCGCGTCCAGCGCCGCGGAGGGGTTGAGACTCACGCGCAGCAGCGGCTGATCGGCAATGTAGGCGCGCATGGCCGGGGCGAATTCAGGGTCGCTCAGCAGGCCGCCGACGAAGGGGACGGCAACCAAGCCCGCGGCCCCGGTGACGATCATGATGCGCAGCAGGTGCCGGTAGGGGAGGACCCGAGGTTCGTTTACCAGCCACAGGCCGCCGAGCAATGCCGCCGACAGGAACAACTGGATGTTGTGGAGATAGCCTTCGGCCGCCGTCAGATCGGCGCGCGCCCCGCTGGTGGCCAGCTCGACCAGGGCCGCCAGCATGACGAGCAGGAGCACGCCATAGCCGAAGGCGCTGCGCCCGCGGCGCACCGCCAGCACCTGCAGCGGAATCAGAAACAGAAACACGCCGGGCGCCAGCAGATGGAGCGCCAGGCTCACGGCGGCGAATACGCCGGTCTCGATCCAGATCCGGTTGGGGAAACCCCGGTTGTTCATGCTGGCGCCGGGCGGCGGTGCAACTTCCTGAAAGCGGCGGCTCTACTGCGCCGTGAACGGCAGCAGCGCCAGCGCGCGGGCGCGCTTGACCGCCGCCGACAGTTTGCGCTGGCACTTGGCACAATTCCCGGTGACGCGGCGCGGCAGGATCTTGCCGCGGTCGGTGATGTACCGGCGCAAGGTATCGATCTCCTTGTAATCGATGATTGCCTTGCCGGGCCTGCTGCGCGCGCAGAACTTGCAGAACTTCTTGCGGTAGAACGGCCGTCCCTGGCGGGTCCGGCCGCGCCCGTCGCGGCGGTCGCCGGGCGGGCCGTCGCGCCGCTCGCGCCCGCCGCCGGCATATGCTCCCGCGCCGCGCGGCGCGGGAGCGGAGTCGACGCCCTCGCGGCGGGCGCCGGAAACGGCCTCCGGCGCATCCGCCGCCACTTCGGTGGGCGGCGGAGCCGGATCGGCTGGGGTGGTGTCAGACATGGAGTACGTATCCTTTGGGCACTAGAACGGAATGTCGTCGTCGAACTCGTCGGCCGGCGGGATGCCTCCGGCACGGGCCGGCGGAGGGCCGGACGGAGGGCCGGACGGACGGCTGGGGGGAGGCGCGCCGGGCTCCTCGCGCGGCGCCCCGTCGTTGCGCCCGCCGAGCAACTGAAGGTTGCTGACCGAAATCTCCACGATGCTGCGGGTGCGCCCTTCCTGCTCCCAGCGTCGCTGCCGGAGCTGACCTTCGATCCCGACCTGCTTGCCCTTGACCAGATACTGATTGAGCACCTCGGCGGTCCGGCCCCACACCACGCAATCGAAGAAATGCGCCTCATCGACCCACTGGTCATCGCGCCGGCGCCGCTGATTCACCGCCAGCCCGATGTTGGATACCGCCTGCCCCGAATTGGTGTACTTCAGCTCCGCATCCCGGGTGAGGCGGCCCACCAGGGTGACGTGATTGATGTCGGCCATGCTCAGCTACCTGCCTTGCGCCCTGCGGACGGCTTCGCCGCCGGCGGCTCCCGCCGCCAGCGGTTCCCGCCGCTGAGGCGGGTCCTGCCGCTGAGGCGGGTCCTGCCGCTGAGGCGGGTCCTGCCTCACTCGCGGTTCCCGTCGCGCGAGCGGGTCCTGCCGCGCGAGCGGGTCTCGCCGCACGATGAAGCACTTCAGCACCTCGGGCAGCAGACCGGCGGCCTGATAGATGCCCTGAACGCTTTGTGGATCGGTCTCGATCTCGTACCGGGTGTAGTGTCCCCGATCCTGCTTGGCGATCGGGTAAGCGAGCGCTCGCTCACCCACGTCATCTTCGCCGCTGATCCGCGTTGCGGCCCGGGCGAAGATCTCCTGTACGGCCTGTTTGCCGCGTTCCGTTGCCTCGGCCTCGGGGCGAAACACGAACGTGGCTTCGTATGACGTCAAATAGCGCTCCAAACTTGCATGTTATTGCTCCTATAATCTAGCGGCGCCGCGCCAAATGTCAACCGCCCGCCGCGGCCGCCGGCGGCGCGCCGGGCGCGCGGATTACCGGAGCAGCAGCGGGCGGTCGCTACGCGGCGCGAACTTCCGTTCCCGGGGCGAATAGGGCAGTGCCAGCCGAGTCAGGTCGAGCTGCGCGTCCACCACCTGCCAGCCGCCGGCGCCCGCTTCGAGATAGATTTCGCCGGCCACCCGTCCCGGCTCCCCGAACAGACGGATGGCGGCGTGCGCCTCGCGCTCCGCCACGGTCACCGCTCCAATCCGCGCCGCGTGCGGCACGGCGCCCGCGTCCAGGTGGTACTGCAATGAGCGTCGGAGGCTGCGCAGCCGGTCCGGCGCGACGGCCGCGGCCGCGATTTCGCCCTCGGCCAGCGCGCGCAGAAAGGTGACCAGCGCGGCGGTGACCGCGCCCGCCGGCTCGTCCGGGGCGATCAGGTCCTGCAACGGTCCGATGGCGTAATCCTGCGGCATGACGCGCTTCCCGCGCGGGTAGAGCAGGCGCCGGGCGCTGGCGCGGGAAACGGCCGGCAAGGCGGCCGTTTCCCCGTCCGCCGCCGGCGCAGTATCCGGCGAATCGGCAGCCGCGGCGCTCGGGTCGCCCGCCGCGGCCGCCGGCGGGGACTCCGCGGCGCCGGCGGCGGGGGGCTGCTCGTCGGCGCAGCCGAGCAGCAGCGCCGCGCCCAGGAGGGCGGCAAGCGCGCCGGCGGCGCGCGCCCGCGCCCGCCGCCAATCAGTAGTGCTCCGAGAACACCCGCGCACTACGGATCGGGAAGGCGGAGTTTTCCTCCGCGAAGGAAATGATCTTGTGCAGTACGGCCTCGCCGAAGGTATGCGAGTTGGAGACCACCGCGCAGCCGATCTCCGCGGTATGCCACAGCTCATTGGCGCCGACCTCGGCTACCGATACCTTGTACTTGCTGCGGATGCGGTCCTTCAGCGAGCCGATCGCGCGCCGCTTCTCCTTGAGCGAGCGCACGCCGGGCAGATCGATCCCCAACTGCAGCATCGACACCACCATGATGCGGATGAGCGCCAGTATAGCAGGACCCGGCTCCGCAGCGCTGCCCGACCAGCGCACGATCCGGCTGCTCGACGAGCAGGTGGCGGGGCGGATTGCCGCCGGGGAGGTGATCGACCGCCCCTTTTCCATCGTGCGCGAGTTGCTGGACAACGCCATCGATGCCGGGGCCGACGAAATCGACGTGGAGCTGCACTCCGGCGGCCTCGGCCTGGTGGCGGTGCGCGACAACGGCCGCGGCATCGGGCGCGCCGATCTCGAGCAGGTGGCGTTGCGCCATGCTACCTCGAAGATAACGGACGAGCGCGACCTGCAGCGGGTCACCACGCTGGGGTTTCGGGGCGAGGCGCTGGCCAGCATCGCGGCCTGCGCGCTGCTGGAGGTGACCAGCCGGCCGGCGGCCGCGCCGGGCGCGGCGCGGCTGGTGGCCGGCGCCGGCGGGCGCCGGGTAACCGCCGCGGCCGCGGCGCCCGGCACCCGGGTGCAGGTGACCCGCCTGTTTGCGGAGCTGCCGGCGCGGCGCCGGTTTCTGCGCCGCGCCGGCACCGAAACCTCGCTCTGCCGGCGGATGGTGCTCGAAAAGGCGCTGGCCCATCCCGGCGTGACGTTCCGCCTCACGGTGGACGGGGCGGCCGACACGGCGTTGCCCGCCTCCGCCCCGCTGCAGCGCGTGGCGGAGGCCCTCGGCGGCCGGCTGCGGCCGGACGATCTGTTTCAGGCGCGGCGCCGCTTTGCCGATTTTGAGGTTGCCGTGATCGGCGCCCGCCCGGAGCTCGCCGGCCGCGACCGGTCGCGGCTGCTGGTGTTCGTCAACCGCCGGCGCATTCAGCAGTTCGGTCTGACGCAGGCGGTGGAGTACGGCTACGGCGCGGTGCTGCCGGGCGGCCGCCATCCGGTAGCCTGTCTGTTCGTGGAAATCGAGCCGCGGCTGGTGGACTTCAACGTGCACCCGGCCAAGCGGGAAGTGCGCTTTCGCAACCTCGCCCCGCTCCATCAGGCCGTGGTGCGCGTGGTCCAGGAGGTGGCGCCGCAGTTCGGCAGCCGCTCGCCGCTGGCCGCGCCCGCGCCGCCGCCCCCGGCCGGCAACCTGCCGTTCCGGCCGCCGGCGGCCCTGGGCGAAACGCTGGCCGAGTCGCCGGCCGGCTTCACGGCCAGCCCGGCGCCGGGGCCGATTCTCGACCGGCCGCCGGGGATGGCCGCCGCGGCGATGATTCCGGCTCCCGGCCCGGCCCCGGGAGCGCCCGCGGCGGCGCCTGACCCCGGCGCCGGAATGCGCTACCTCGGACAGACCCTGGGGCTGTTCCTGCTGGTCGAAATCGGAACCACCCTCTACTTCGTGGACCAGCATGCGGCGCACGAACGGGTCCTCTTCGAAGACTTGCGGCGGCGGGCGTTTCCCGTCCAGCGGCTGCTGCTGCCGATTGCGCTGGAGCTGGAACCGGCCGCCGCGGATGCGCTGGCCGCGGCGCGCGCCCGGCTGGAAGAGTTGGGAATCGTGCTCGCGCCCGGCGCCGGGCGCCCGGCGCGCATTACCGCCCTGGCCGAGCCGCTGCACCGGATTCCGGGCGAGTGGCTGGCGCGCTACCTGGCCGGCCTGCGCGGCAGCGAAGCGGACCTGGAGCGCGCCGTGCTCGCCGACGTGGCCTGCAAGCTGGCGGTGAAGGATGGCGAGGTGGTGGATCACGAGGCGGGCGCCGCCATCGCGCGCCGCTCGTTCGCCATCGACCTGCAACACTGCCCGCACGGGCGCCCGTTGTGGTACGCGGTGGCGCGCAACCAGTTGGTCAAGCGGGTAGGCCGCTAGGCGCGCCGGCGCCGGGGCGCCGCGGCAAGCAGGGCCTCCGCCGCGGCCGTGCCGGTGTCAGCCGCCGTCCGCCGTCAGGCGCGCGTATTCTTCGCCTGACAGGAGCTGGTCGAACTCCGCCGGATCCGCCATCTCCAGGACGAAGATCCAGCCCGCTCCCAACGGGTCGAGATTGATCAGCGCGCGGCCTTCGGCGTCCGCCAACCGCTCGTTGCAGGCCACCACGGTCCCGCTCACCGGCGCATACAGCTCACCCGCCGACTTGAGCGACTCGACCGCGCACAGCGCGCTGCCGGCGGCCGCCCGGGTGCCGATCCGCGGCAGCTCCAGGTAGGCGATCGCGCCCAGCTCACGTTGCGCAAAGTCGGACAGGCCGACGGTAACCCGGCCCGGCGCGTCGCGCCGGGCCCACTGATGGTCGTGCGAGTAGCGTAGTTCCATGCCAAGTTCGCCAGGTTCCATGACTTCAATCGAGCAGTGGATTGGCGCTCGGCCGCCCGGCGCTCGGCTCCGGCGCGGCGCCCGCCGGAGCCGGCCGCCGGGTCAGGGCCGCGCCGCCGGCGCGCGGCGGATCCAGCGCCAGCCCCAGCGGGGGCCCCACGTCGATGGCCAGCAGCGAGCTGCGCAGGTTGGCTATCACCTCGGCGCGGCGCTCCGATTCATGGGCCAACATTCGGTCCCGCTGCTTGGGATCGGTGCCGGTAAGGAAGACCTCGGCAATGATCTCTTCTCCCGGCGCGCCGGACGGGAGCAGTCCCGAGCGGGCATTTACGGTCACCTCGATCAACCCGGTGGAGGGACGCACGAAGCGCTGCGGCTGCTCCGGCTCGATCTCCTTCATGTACTCGGCCCACGCCGGACCGGTGGCGGTGGCGCCGGTCAGGTTCAGCCCCAGGGTCTCGCCGCGCTCGTCGAAGCCCATCCACAGGGCCGTGGCCTGGCGCGGCGTAAAGCCGACCGTCCAGGCATCGGACCAGTTCTGGGTAGTGCCGGTCTTGCCGGCCGTATCGCTGGCGAATCCTCCGGCCTGGCTGCTGGCCCAACGCAGCGTGCCCCACTGCACGGTACTCTGCAGCAGGTTGGTCATGAGGTAGGCCACCTGCGGGCTCATGATCTGGCGCGCGCGGCGTTCGGCCCGCTGGCGCGCGCGCAACTCCTTTTCCACTTCCAGCACCATGCGTCCGCTGCGGTCCTCGATATACTGGATGGCGAGCGGGGCCACCGACCGCCCTTCGTTCGCGAACGTGGCATAGGCGCGCGCCATCTGCAGCGGCGACACCGCGATCACGCCAAGGCCGAGCGGGTACTTGCGCGGGAACGTCGCCTCTATCTCCTCCGCTTCGGAAATGCCCAGCATGCGGGCGGAGCGGTCGATGGCGGCGTCGAAGCCGATCTCGTCCAACACCTTGAGCGAGGGCACGTTCATCGAGCGGGCCAGCGCGGTGCGCAGCAGTACCGGTCCCTTCCACTCGCCCCGATAGTTCAGCGGTACGTATTCGGTGCCGTCGTCATTGATGAACGCGACCGGGGCGTCGACGATCATGGAAGCGGGCGTGAAGTGACGTGAGCTGATTGCGGCCGAATAGTAGAGCGGCTTGAACGCGGAACCGGGCTGCAGCCTGCCCTGGGTGGCGCGGTTGAACTGATTGCCGGTCTCGAACTTGCTGCCCCCTACCATCGCCAGAACGTGGCCGCTGCGGGTGTCGAGGGTAATTACGGCGCCCTCCACCTGGGTTCGCTTCGCCTCCTGCTCGACCCGGTCATAGGCGACCCGGGAGATGAAGCGCAGGTCATCGGCAGCGAGCGTCATTCCCAGCAGGTCGAGGGTCGGCGCCAGCTCGCGGATGAATTGCTCGGTGCCCTGCTGGCGGGTACGGACCCCCGCCACGCGCAGATCGCCGACGTTGAAGCTGAGCGAGAGCAGATCGATGAGCGGCAGGAAGCTCCGGTCGGCGGCCTCGAGCCGCGCCTGCGCGGCGCTGCGGCGCGTGTCGTTGACCCGTTCCAGGTGGCGGGTCAGCACCGCTTGCGCGGCGTGCTGGTAGTCCAGATCGAGGGTGGTGTGGACGGTCAGTCCATCCTGATACACGTCCATCGAGCCCAGCAACAGCTCGTCCAGCCGGCCGCGCACGTATTCGCTGAAGTAGGGGGCCGCGTCCGCGCGCTCCAGGAACGCGGTGGAGCGGTTCGACCGGGTAAAGTCGTAGTTGTCCCAGTACTGCCGAAAGGAGCGTTCGGCGTCAGCCGCGCCGGCGAAGCCGAGCGCCGCCATCTGGTTGAGGATCTCGCGCTGCAGCGTGCGCGCCCGGTTGGGGTGATTGATCGGCGAGTTTCCGCCCGGGCGGTTGAGCTGGATCACCAGCATGGCGGCCTCGGCCAGGGACACGTCGCGGGCCGAGTGCTTGAAATAGAATTGAGACGCCGCCTCCACCCCGTAGGTTCCCTCCCCGAAGTACACCAGATTGAGATAGCGCTCCATTATTTCGTTCTTGGTGAGCCAGCGCTCCAACTGAATCGACCACCACAGTTCCACCAGCTTGCGGCGAATGGTGATCTCGGTGCGGTCGGCGTAGACGGTGCCGGCAAGTTGTTGCGTGATGGTGGAGCCGCCCGACCAGAAACGGCCGCTGATCATGTTCCAGGCGGCGCGAATCGTGTCCGGGATGCGGAATCCCGGATGCTCGAAGAAGTGACGATCCTCGCGCGTCAACAGCGCCTGGATCAGGTGCGGCGAGATCTCTTCGACGCTGATGATTTCCCGCTTCTGGTCGCGGAAGAACTCGGTGATCAGACGTCCGTGACGGTCGAGTATTCTGGTGGGTAACGCCGGCCGGTCGCGCTCGTATACGTCCAGACTGCGAATGTTGCGGGTCGCGGCAATGGCTAGGCCGGAAGCGGTTCCCACCGCCAGCGCCACCAGCAGGCAGACCGCGGCTTGCGCCCGCGTCAACCGGTACCGCCTCGAGTACCAAAAGAAACGGTCGGCCCCCGGGTGGGGGACCGACCGACCCTTTCGGGCGCCGGCGCAAAATGAAGTAAACTGGGAGGGGAACTAAATCTTGCGACCGACACCCTGATTATCGACAGTGAACGGCGAAACCTGAGACACGAAGGCAAACCCGCCGGCATCGCCATGACGGCGGGAGATTCCATTACCCCAGAGGGTCGCCATTGGCGAGTATACGCTATCCGCGCGCCGCTTTCAACTCTCCGCGCGCAGTTTTTCAATCGGGTCTACCGGAGTCGCGCCGGCCGCACGAACAGCAGCACGCCGGCCAGTGCCAGCGCCGCGGGCAGCGCCAGCAGCCCGGGCAGAGTCCCCCAGCGCGCGAACAGCAGCAACTCGCCCAACGCCAGCAGCGCCACCCCCGCGCCGCGCCCGGCGACCTGCGCCGCGGCGGCGGCGCGCGTTCGCAGGTAACGGCCGGCGGCCGGCGCCCGGCGCGCGCCGCGCAGCAGGCGGGCGCCGGCAACCGCGCACAGCACCGCGGCGGCCGCGGCGGCGACGAGCCAGTTGTAGACCGGGGTGGCGCGGGTGGCGATCAGCCACAGGGGAACGGCGATGGCGGCGCCGCACGCCGCCGCGGCCAGCACCACGGCGCCGAGAACCGCCATTACCCGAAGCAACGCCAGGTAGCCGCGCACGATGCGGCGCGCAAGTCCGCTCCCCACGGCGGCAGCGCTCAGCGCCCCGAGCCCGGTCGAACGCGCCCCAATCGCCGCGGCGCTAGCCGTCGCCGATGGGACGGGTAACGCGCGCGGTGACGTCGCCGGTGCGCAGCGCCGCCATGGCCGGTCCGTACTGCTTCATGTGCGGCGCCTGCAGGTGGGCGGCCAATGCCGCGGCCGACTCCCACTGTTCGATCAGAGTAACGCGCTGCTCGTCCGGCGGCTCCTGGATGGGGAGCGGGGAGGGGGTATCGACGGTGTAGTCGTAGCGCAGACAGCCGGCCTCGGCGCGCACCAGCGGCGCCAGCTCCCGGGCCGCGGCGAGAAACCGTTGCATGCAGCCGGGCGCGATCCGCATGGTGACGATGACGTGAACCATACCCACAGAATACCCGGTCCGCGGCCCGGCCTGCTACGCCGAGCCGAACACGTAGCGGGCGAGCAGGGTAGCGGTCAGTCCACCGGTGCGGCGCCACGCGAAGGTGGCCTCGGGGCGGCCGAACATTACCGTGCCGTGGAACCCGAGGGTCAGCCCTTGCAGGATGTTCCAGGAGGCGCCGGCGGCCGCCACCCCGGAGGCGTCGAGCGGCGACACCACGCCGCTCAGCGACAGATTCCAGCCGTCGGCCGGGCGGTAGCCGAGCTCGGGAAACAGGTACAGCCCATAGTGGTCGAGCGCCGCCGGGGGCGGCGGCGCGCCGGTGTCCCAGGCGCGCCACGGGCGCACGCCCGCCTCCAGCAGCAGGCTGACGGCGCCGGCGGCCGGCCCGAGGTCCAGAAACGCGAGGCCGCCGCCGGTGAGCAGCAGGTGGTGCGCGGCGGCGCGGCGCAGGTCGGCGCCGGCGGCCGCAGGCAGCGCGGTGCCGGCGCTCAGGTGCCAGTCGATGCCGGTGACCGCTCCCTTCAGGCTGAGGTAGCCGCGGTGCGCCCGGGCCGCCCCGTCCCCGGCCGCGGCGGGCGCCGCGGCGTACAGGTAGCCGCCCTCCACGGTCAGCTCGCCGAGCCGCGCCACGGCGCGCCCGCCGGCGTCGGTCCGGTCGATGGTGAGCGGATCGAGCGGCGGCAGCGCCACCAGTTCCAGCGGTCACGGCGACGGCGTAGCAGAACACGAACAGCGTGGAGCGCACGCTGAGGCGCGGGTACAACACGTCCGCGAAGTCCAGCTCCACTCCCTCCAGGGCGGCGCCGTAGTCGAGCCCCACCTGCGCGAGCGGCAGCACGATGGCGCAGCCCAGCGCTACCCCGACCAGCGCCGCGCCGGCGCCGATGAACAACGCCTCCAGCAGGAACAGGCGCGTGATCTGAGCTCCGGTCATCCCCAGCGCGGCGATGGTGCCGATCTCCTTCCTGCGCTCGAACACCACCATCAACGTGGTGTTGACGATCACCGTGGTCGCCAGCAGGAAGAAGAACAGCGCCACGAGGTCGTAGACACGGGTAGCTACCTGCAGCATCGGGAACAGCGGATTGGCCTCGGTCCAGGACTGCACGGCAAGCGCCGGCGGCGCCTCCGGCAGCTCGGCGCGCAGCGCCGCGCCGAGCGCCGGCGCCTGCTCCTCGCTGCCGGCGTACAGCAGGATCTCGGTGACGCCGTCGGCCGCGGTCAGCTTCAGGAACCGCTGCGCCACGTCCAGCGGCGCCAACAACAGGCCGCGCATACCGCCGATCGGATAGCCGATCACGCCGCTGACGGTGAAGGTCCAGGCCTGGGTGCTCAGCAGCGCGGTGCGGGTGAGGATGGTCAACTTGCCGCCCGCCGCCAGGATTCCAGGCGCCGCGGAAGATTCCGGTTACCCGGTAGCCGAGGTTGACGTCGCCGTACAGCGCGCGCAGGTCGATGCCCCGGTTGACCAGCCACCAGGTGGCCGCGGCGCCCGCCGCCAGACCGGCGAGCGAACCGAGCAGCCCGATGGCGCCCGCTTCGAACACGATCGCGGCGCGCAGCGCGGTATCGTCCATGCCCAGGGCGCGCATCATTCCGAACTCGCGGATGCGTTCGTACACCGCGAGCAGCATGGTGTTGGAGATTCCCATCGCGGCGATCAGGAAGATGAGGAACAGCAGCACGCCGTTGCTGGAACTCTTGGACTCCCTCAGCGCCAGGTAGTCAGGCGCCAGCTCGGTCCATCCCGCGGCCGCGGTCCCGGGGACGGCGCCGGCGAGAGCGGCGTTCAGGCGCTCGATCTCGCGCTGCGGCAGCGCGCCGCCCGGCGCCCGCAGAGCGCGTCCGAATGAGGCGGCGCATCAGTTTCAGGAGTCCCTCACCGGTCGCGGAATCGACGTTGGCGGTGGGTTCGTCCGCCAGCACGATCGCCGGTTTCCTGACCAGCGCGCGGGCGATCGCCACCCGCTGCTGCTGGCCGCCGGAGAGCTCGCCCGGACGCCGTTCGGTCACCTCCCGCAGGCCGACCTCGGCCAGCATCTCCAGGCTCCGCGCCCGCACCTGGTTGGCGTCGCGGGTAATCAGCGACATGGCGAAGGAGACGTTTTCGTACGCGGTAAGGACCGGGATCAGATTGAACGACTGGAACACGAACCCAAGATGATGGCGCCGGAACCGGGCGAGCTGCTTGCGGTCGAGGCCCGAAACCGGCTGACCGTCGATCAGCACCTCGCCGCCGGTGGCCGCGTCGAGGCAGCCGATCAGGTTGAGCAGCGTTGACTTTCCGGAGCCGGATGGTCCCGCGATGGCGAGAAACTCGCCGCGCGCCACCTCAGGCTGACGCCGCGCAGGGCGGCGACTTCGCTGCTGCCGCGGCGGTATACCTTGGTGACGTTGCGGACCGAAATCACCCTTGCCGGCCTTTCGGCAACCGGGCGCCGGCGGTGCAAGCGAGGGTGGAAGTTGGAACGAAACCGCGTCCGCGGCGGCGCGCAGTGAAGCACCGTGGGACCGCCGCGGATGCGGTCACGACAGGGAAGTGTTGCTGCGCTATTCCGCCGCCGCCGATCCCGCCGCGTCGTCGCTCGGATTCCGCATGCGGAACTCCAGCACGTTCTCGACGCCGCGCGGGCGCCGGACGATCAGATCGCGGCCGAGCTTGGCGCCGGCGAGGCGCAGCGCCTCCCGGGCGAGGGCGATATCCTCGGACTCACGGAACTTCAAGACGCCCACCGAATTGCCATCGATGCGCTGGACGTACTTCTCATACTTCTCGACCAAAGAGTCGGTAACACCGGGTTCCTTGACATCTTTGAGCGCGCGAGTAGAGAATCGTGGCATACTAGCCTCCTAAGAGTGATTGAGTTCAAACACGGCACTCTCGCAGCGAACTCGCGCCTTGCCGGCAGGCCGAATCACCAAGTGAGCCAGGCCTGCCGCGCCGGTTGCAAGTTCGAGAGTGCGTTGTCATGAATCACCATACAATAACGTATATCCTGCCATGCTAGTCAAGCGGGGTTGATGAGACACTCCGCAACTTCTTGCCGATCGGTTGCCGGAGCGCGAGAATGGCGTACTACGTCACCGGCGGCAAGTCGGGCCGTTACCTTATCCTGAGCGAGGCAGGCATGACTATCACCGCAGTCAAGACCGCATCCATCCGCGGCTCCAAGACTGCCACGGAATCTATCACGTGCGCGACGTAATTCTGCTCGCGCAGCGGCTGGAACCGTTCGCGTTGATGTTTCTGGAGGACCCGGTACCGCCGGAGAACGACGCCGCGCTGGCCAAGGTAACGCACAGCACGCCGATCCCGATCTGTACCGGTGAGTGGCGTTGCCGCGCGGACGGATTCCGCCCTCTGGTGGAGCGGCAGGCCTGCGACCTGGTGCCGCAGGGGCCGGGTTGGGCGTCGAACTGAACGAGGAGGTGGTCAACCGCCACCTGGCTCCCGGCTCCGGGCGGCTGTGATGCAAGCGTCCGGCGCGGGCGCCTGTCAGGTCAGCACGGCCTCGCCGCGCGGCGAGGCAAGGGTAGCGCGCAATGCCGGCGCCGGTCCCGGCCGTACCGGCAGCTCCACCCCCAGCGCGCGCAGCGCGGCGCCCACCTCCGGCGGCTGCGGGTGGCGGGCCTCCAGGCGCAACAGGCGGCATCCGGGCGGCGCGCCCGCCGCCGGCGAGACCTCCGTTCCCCAGTCGATCAGGAACGGCACCACGCCGGCGAACGGCAGTTCCCGGCGCTGGCACAAGTGCCAGCGCAGCAGCCCGCCGTCAGGCCGGCGGCGGCCGCCCGCGGCCACCGGCCCGGGGTCGTAACCGCGCGCCGCCGCCTGCCGGCGCCACTGTTCGAGCCGTTGCGCGGCGCTCGTTCGGGGCGCGTCCGGCGCGCGGGGCGCGGCATGCACCGCAAACGTGATCAGGCGCGGCGCGGTAAGGTCGTTCAGGCCGAACGGGCGCGGGGAGGGCGGCTCCGGCTGCGCGGGGTCGGGCGCGATCACTTCGAGGTAGGCCTCCCCGCCGAGGGCGAGCAGGGCATTGTGGGTGCCGCGTCCCTCGTGGCTGCCGCCGGGCACCGGCGCGACTCCCAGCAGCGCCTCCAGCCGGGCCACTGCGGGCGCCAGTTCGGGCACTCCGTACACCAGGTGGTCTACCACCGCCGGGTCACTCGATCCCCATCGCCTGCAGGTTGCGGAAGCTGGCGGCCAACTCGGCGAACGGGTCGGCGCCGTAGGTCTGGTCCTGCTCCACCATCGCCCATTCCACCCCGGCGGCGCGGCACGCCGCCACGATGCGCGGCCAGTTGAGATTGCCGGCGCCGACCGGCGCGAAGCGCTGCGTGCGGTCGGGCAGCACCACCATGTCCTTGAAGTGCACGATCGGCTGGCGGTGGCCCAGGTCGGCGATCCATTGCGCCGGGTCGGCGCCGCCCGCCGTCAGCCAGTACAGATCCAGCTCCGCCTTGAGCCGCTCCGGCGGGGCCGCCGCGTATACCTGATGCAGCCAGGTAGTGTCCCCGTAGCGCACCAGCTCATGACTGTGGTTGTGATAGGAAAAGTCGATGCCGGCGCCGGCGAGCCGCTCGGCGATGGGCGCCAGCTCGGCCGCGAAGCGCGCCGCGCCGCCGGGCGCGTAGTACTCCTTCGGCAAGCTGCCGATGGCCGCGTGGCGGCAGCCCCACAACCGGTGCACCGCGATCAGCTCGGCCAGCTCGGTCCGGAACTGGTGCCACGCGAAATGGGTGGCCGCGATCCGCAGCCCGTGGGCGCGGGCCAGCCGCGCCACCTCGTCGGGAGCGATGGGGCCGAACGCCGATACCTGCACCGCCCGGTAGCCGATGGCTCGTACCCGGCGGAAGGTCTCGGCGACCCCTGCCGGCGTCTGCGTGTGTTCGCGCACCGTGTAGAGCTGCGCGCCTGCGCCCGGTTCACTCATGGTTCCGATCTTACCGCAAACTGCCCGCTACCGCAGCCGCGGCCGGGTGACCGATCCGAAAGTCGTTCTTGCCGGTGCGGTCCACGCCGCGCACCAGCCAGATGGGACGCTGCGAGAAGTCCACCAGGTAGGTGGAGGTGGAGGCTCCCGGCTGCAGCAGAGCGCGGTCGAAGTGGGAGGTAGCCGGCATGTAGCGCAGCGCCAGCCCGGCGCGCCGGCGGGGCGAGGAGTTGGCGCGGGAGCCGTGGATCAGGTACACGTCGTGGAGCGACATCCGCCCGGGCTGCAATTCCACGTCTCGGGCCGCGGCCGGGTCGAAGGCGCCGGCGTCCAGCTCCTGGTCGAGCACCACGTCGCGGCGCGCGCTGCGGTGGTGGCGGCGCAGCCGGTGGTGGAGATGGGAGCCGGGAATGACCCGCAGGCAGCCGTTTTCGGTGGTGCTGGCGTCGATGGCGATCCACACCGTGCAGGTGGCCAGCGGCCGAATCGGCCAGTACTGGCCGTCCTGGTGCCACGGCACTTCCAGTCCGTCGCCGCCCGGCTTGCAGAACACTTGGCAGCCCCAGAGGATGAGGTCGGGGCCGATGAGCTGCTGCACCGCGTCCAGCACCGCGGGGTGGCGCGCGATCTCAAGCAACACGCGGCTTCCTTTGACGCCCTCGGCGCTGTGTTCGAGGTGGGCGCTGACCAGCTTCTCGGGCCGCACCTCGGGGTTGTCGGCGAGCAGTCGCTCCAGTGCCGCCCGCAACCGCGCGAGCTGCTCGGCCGGGAGCGCGCGGCGCGGCACCACGATGCCGTCGCGGCGGTACGCCGCGACTTCGGCGCTGCTCAACGGCCCGGCGGGAACGCTCGTTTCATCGTTCATGGCGCGGTCATGGTAGCACGACCGCGCGCGCGTCGTTGACCGCCGCCGGCCGCCGTGCTAGCGTCCCGGCGGAGCATGGCTGAGCAATCGTCACCGGCCGCGCGGCCGGCAGCCGGACCTGCGCCACTACGGCACGGGCGCCGGCTGCGCTACGCGCGGGAAAACTGGGTGCTCTATCTGTTCGTGCTGCCGGCCCTGGTCTACTTCCTGGTGTTCCACTACTGGCCGATGTACGGAGCCACCATCGCGTTCAAGCACTTCGTAGCGGTCAAGGGCATCCTGGGCAGCCCCTGGGCCGGGTTCGCGCACTTCGAACGGTTCTTCAACTCCCACTTCTTCGAGCTGCTGATCCGCAACACCATCCTGATCAGCGTGTACGTGCTGGTGGCGGCGTTTCCGGTGCCGATCGTGTTCGCGCTGATGGTCAATCAGGTCGACTACGCGCCGCTGCGCAAGACCCTGCAGACCGCCTCCTACATTCCGCACTTCATCTCGATGGTGGTGTTCATCGGCATGATCTTCCTGTTCCTGTCGCCCACCGTCGGCGTGGTCAACCGCTTCATCGTGTTCCTCGGCGGCGAGGCGACCGACTTCATGGGCAGCTCCGCCTGGTTCCGGCACGTCTACGTGGCCACCGAGATCTGGAAGGAAACCGGCTTCGCCGCGATCATCTACCTGGCGGTGCTCAGCACCATCAACCCGGAGCTGCACGAAGCCGCGGTCGTCGACGGCGCCACCAAGCTGCAGCGCATCATCCACATCGACGTCCCCGGCATCGTGCCCACCGCCATCGTGCTGTTGATCTTGCGGGTCGGGCGGCTGATGGACATCGGCTTCCAGAAGGCGTTCCTGATGCAGACCCAGCTCAACGTGGACGCCTCGGAAATCATCCCGACCTACGTCTACAAGCAGGGCCTGATCGGGGCGCAGTTCAGCTTCTCGGCGGCGGTGGGCCTGTTCAACTCGGTGATCAACCTGGCGCTGATTCTGCTCGTCAACCAGCTCGCCAAGCGGGTGACCGGCAACAGCCTGTGGTAGGCGGAAGGGTGGGGCAACGATGGCCGACCGCGAGTTGAGCGCCGGCGGCGCCGGCCAAGCGCTCGACCGGGTTCTGGAGCGCGCCCCGCGGCGCCGCGGCCGGCTGCGGCCGAGCGCCCCCGACCGGGTGTTCGACGCCGTCAACCTGACCATCCTGGCGCTGGTGCTGGCCGCGCTGGTGTACCCGCTCTACTTCGTGGTGATCTCGTCGATCAGCGAACCGAGCCTGGTAAGCACCGGCAAGGTGACCTGGTACCCGCGCGAGCTGACCCTGCAGGGCTACACCCGGGTGCTGCGCGATCCGAACATCCTCATCGGCTACCGCAACACCTTCCTCTACACCGGGGTCGGCACGGCGCTCAACGTCGCCCTGACCGTGCTCGCCGGCTACGCCCTGTCGCGGCGCGACTTCAAGGGCCGCAATCTGATCACCGGGTTCATCGTGTTCACCATGCTGTTCAACGGCGGCCTGATTCCGCTCTACCTGGTGGTGCGCAACCTCGGGCTGCTCGACACCATCGGCGCCATGGTGCTGCCCACCGCGGTCAACGTGGTCAACCTGATCATCGCGCGCACCTTCTTCGCCACCACGATTCCCGACGAACTGTTGGAGGCGGCGCGCGTGGACGGCTGCGGCACCGCCCGCTTCTTCTTTCAGATCGTGCTGCCGATCTCGCCGGCGATCATCGCCGTGGAGGTGCTGTTCTACGGCGTGTTCCACTGGAACGCCTTCTTCGAGGCGCTGATCTTCCTCAACGATCCCGACAAGTACCCGCTGCAGATGGTGCTGCGCGACATCCTGCTGCGCGCCCGTCTGTCGCAGATGATGTTCACCGGCGACCCGCGCGAGTTGGCGGAGATCCAGATGCTGGCCGAGCTGATCAAGTTTTCCGCCATCGTGGTCGCCTCGGCGCCGATCCTGCTGCTGTATCCGTTCCTGCAGCGCTACTTCATGACCGGGGTGATGATCGGTTCGCTGAAGGGGTAGCGCCGGCGGGCCGCCGGCCAGCGGCGTTGCTTGCGGCGGCGCGGCGGCGGGTGTACGGTCAGACCGATATGCCTACGTTACTACGAGTGTTCGCACTGTCCGCCGGCCTGCTGCTGGCGCTGAGCGCCGCGGCGTTCGCCGCGGGAGAGGAGGAGGGCGCCGCGCCGGCCGCCGGCTTCAACGCCGCCGGCTACCCGATCGTCGACGAACCGGTAACCATCAGCGTGGTGTGGCAGAAGTGGCCCAGCCACGTGAAGGATCCCTCCGAGATGATCGTGCCGGGGCTGGCGCGCGAGACCACCGGGGTCAACGTCGACTGGATCGCGGTGAACGGCGATGCATGGGTGGAGCGCACCAACCTGATGCTGGCGGCGGGCGACCTGCCCGACACCTTCGGGGCGCCGTTGAGCGACTTCAACGTGGTCAGCAACGGCGAGGCGGGCGCGTTCCGGCCGATGAACGACCTGCTCGACCGGTTCGCTCCCAACGTGAACGCGATATTCGACAAGAAGCCCACGCTGCGCCCGTTCATCACCGCGTCCGACGGCAACATCTACTCGCTGTTTCGGCTCAACGAGGGAAGCTGGACCACCACCTGTCCGCTGACCTACCTGAACAAGCCGTGGCTGGATGCGCTCGGCGCCGAGGTGCCGACCACCACCGAGGAGTATTACGAGCTGCTGCTGGCGGTGAAGAACGCCGGCGACCTGAACGGCAACGGCGAGGCGGACGAGGTACCGCTGTCGTTCCGCTTCGGCACCTGCCATCAGGGCATGAGCACCTTCTTGTGGGCGCACGGCCTGCCGGTGGAGGAAGGCCACGGCGACAACCGCGACCTGATGATGGTGCGGGACGGCAAGGCGGTCTACGCGCCCACGCAGGAGGGCTTCCGGGATACCGCCAAGTACCTGCACCGGCTGTGGGAGGCGGGTCTGATCGACCCCGAGTCGTTCTCCCAGGATGCCGGCCAATACTACTCCAAGCTGAAGCAGGACCAGTTGTTCAGCTTCAACTCCTGGTGGGCGCAGAACGTCGTGGACACCACCCGCTGGCTGGACTGGGAGTATCTGCCGGCGCTCAAGGCCCCCGGCTACGAGCCGCAGGCCAACTACCGCTTCGACTGGACGCGCGGACTGGCGCCGATCACCGCCGCCGCCGAGCACCCCGAGGTGGTGATGCGCTGGATCGACTACTGGTACGAGCCGCTCAACAGCTTGACCACCATGGAGGGGCCGCTCGGCGTGCGGGTGATCGAGAACGACGACGGCACCTACGGCGTGGCGCCGACCCCGGAGGGCCTCGGGCTCTCGGAGTGGCGCGATCTGGAGACCATCGGACCGGGGTTCATCACCTCGATCGACATCGACATGTACCTGAACATGTTCATCTTCGAGGGCGCGGAGATGTGCGGCACGGTCAAGTACGACACCTATTCCGCGCAGTGGCCGGAGATGTACTGGCCGCGCCCGATGTTGCCATCGGCGCAGATCAACGAGGAGCAGGCGATTCTGCCTGACATTCAAGCCCTGGTGAAGAAGACCCTCGCCCGGTGGATCACCGAGGGCGGCGCCGACGAGGAGTGGGATCAGTTCCAGGAGGACATGAACTCGATCGGCCTGCCGCGGCTGCTGGAGATCTGGCAGGAGAACCTGGACAAGTTCCTGGACGGCACCGGCGGCGTCACGCCGCGCCCCTACGACAGGGGCACCGGCCACCCGGTGCGCCCGCTGTAAGGGCGCGCCCGCACGGCAGGCGGCGGCGAGCGCGCCGCTGCCTGCCCTTTGGCCGGCGGTCGCTCCCGCTACGGCGCCGCGGAGACCAGGGCGATGCCGGCCACGATCACGACCGCCGCGCCGAGGCGCAGCACTGGCGCCCGCTCCCGCATCAGCGCCGCGCCGGCGGCCACGCCCAGCACGATGCTGAACTGCCGCAGGGCCGCCACGTAACTGGCGCGCTCGGCGAGCTGATAGGCCCACAGTACCAGCGTATAGGCGCCGCACATGCAGGCGCCGCCCGCCGCGGTACGCCAGTCGCCGGCCAGGGTCCGCCATGAAAGCCGGGCCGCCGCGGCGGTCGCCGGCCCCGTCCGCCGGCGGGCGCTGGCCCGCATCGCCGCGGCCAGCAGCGCCGCGTACAGGACGGTCGAGATGACGAACTCCCAGAGTCCGTACCGGAACGCGTCCGGCAGCCCGCCGCCCGACTGGCGGCGCAGGACCTCGGCCGCCAGCTTGTCGAACGCGGTGTAGCCGACGGTGCCGGCGGCTGCGACCGCCGCCCAGCCGAGCGTCGGCCGCAGCCGGCGCTCGCGCCGGCCGCGCACCGCCGCGCCCCGGTCGTCACCGGCCGCCCCGGAGATGACGATGCAGCCGGCCGCCACCAGGGCAAGGCCCAGCCACCCGGTCGCGCTCGGCGACAGGTTCCGCGCCAGATCGAAGCCTCCCAGAACCAGGACCGGCAACGCCCGCGTCACCGGATACACGATGCCCAGGTCGCCGGCGCGGTACCCCAGGGTGAGCCCCAGGAAGTAGACCGCCTGCGCGCAACCGGCGCCCAGCAGGAACGGCCAGACGTGGCGCAGGAGGCCGCCGGCGAGCAGCTCGGCCGCCAGCGCGATCAGGAGACCGGGCACGCTGATCGCCGCCAGGATCTGCAGCAGCGCCGTCCACGAGTCGCTGCGCCGCTTGGCGATCAGGTTCCAGCCGGCATGCAGGATCGTCGAGAACAGGACGACGCCGACGGCGAACGGAGGCAACGCCAGCTCCTGGGCGGCTAGTTCATGGGCGCGTCAGGAGCGCCGCCTGCTCGCCGCTGCGAGGGGTTGCGCGCGCCCGCACCGTGCAGTGGACCCAGTGCGGGTCGACGCGGAACTCGGGATCGGGCTGGCCGGCGGCGCGCAACTCGCGGCGCGCCGCCGGAATCCCGAACCCGTAGCGCTGCACCAGGCCGAGCACTCGCATTGCTTCCGCCAGCGCCGGGTTGCGGTAGTCGATCACGCCCGGATGGCCGAAGTTCTCCGGGGTCAGGGCGCCGTACGGCCCGCCGGGGCTGTTGATCTCGATCCGGTCGTCGAACCAGTAGACGTGCACCGGCGCGTTGGTGCCGTCGTAGGCGCGGTGCATCACGGCGTTGCGCACGAGCTGCTGCAGCGCGCCGAGCGGATAGGTCGAGCGGCGGACCTCGGTCGGCGCCGAGATGAAGTCGACCGCGGTGCGGTTGTGAGCGATCAGCTTGTCGTCCACCCGCCGCATCAGATCCGCTACCGACCCCTCGCAGCGCGCCTCGTCCACCACCTCGTCGCCCCATTCGCGCCCGGCGACGCGCAGAAACTGCACGTACGCGCCCGGCAGGAAGTGCTGTGGCCGCCGGCCCAGCACGAGGAGCCCGGCCACGGTCGGCACCGGGTCATCGACCGCAGCGATCATCTTGGCCGCGGCGAGGCGCTCCTCGGCGGTGCGGTCGTTCGCCGCCAGCGTTTCGGGATCCACCGCCGCCGGCAGGTACTCGTCCATGAAGCGCCCCACCCGCAGCTCGCCAAGCCCCGCCGCCCGCACCGGAGACACGTCGTAGTGCGGATCGCGGTGCCGGCGCTTCTCGTTCAGGAGCCGTTCGTCCTGCGCACTCGCCACCGCGCGCCGCGGTCCCACGCGAATCCAGGTGCGCCCGCGAAAGCGCACCGGAGGGGAGTGCGCGGGCAGGACCGTGACCACCGCGACCGCACTCCCGCCCAGCACCCGCTTGGCGACCGTGAGCGACGGCGGCGGCACGATGTTGCCGTCGGTCTTGATGTCGGCAAGGCGCAGCAGGAGGCGGTCGGAAATCTCCAATCCCACGGGATTGCCGGCATCGTCCGCGCCCACGAAGACCACGCCCGGCCGGCCGTGGTCCGGGAGGTCATTGGCGAACGCGCAGACCGCTTCCCGGACTCGCGTCGGGCCGTCTCCGCGCAGAGACTCCTTGCGCTCCACCAGATCCGACTCCGGATCGCTCAGCATCGCTTCCAACTCGCGGTCGGAGTAGGGGGCGCTCATCTGCCGGCTCGGGGCGCGGGTTTACCGCAGGTCCATGCGCACCGAGGTCAGGGCGCCGAACGGGTCGCCGGCCAGCAGCCGGCGGCGGGCGTCCCGGTCGCCCTTGAGGTACCAGTCGAACCACGCCCGCGCGTACCAGTCGCGGATCACGTGCGGCAGGTACACCTCCTCGCCCGTCGCGACGGCGGCCCAGCCGAGCTCGGCGTAGCTCTCGCCGGGCGCCCCCGGCGGTCCGAACGCGGCGGCGCCGGTCGGCTTGCGCGAGCGCTCGGGCGACATCGCGAACGGCAGGTTGCCGCGCCGGAACTCCGGCCAGGGGAACTGCCGCGCGAACTCCTCGGCCAGGGTGACGTGGTTGGTGTCGCGCACGATCACCAGGCCGCGGTCGCCGGCGGCGCGCAGCCAGCCGCTCAGCGCCACCGGCTGCGGATTGTCGATCCGCTCCGGCGCGGCGCGCTCCGCGGCCAGCGGAAAGGCGGCGGCCGGGTCGCCGCCGGCGGCGGCTACCGTGGACTGAAACAGGCCGACGAACACGCCCTGCACGAACGCGTCCTCGTCGCCGATCAGCTGCAGCACCGGCTGGCGGCTGCCCACCGGCAGACCGTCCCGCTCGCCGGCGCCGAACATCTCTTCCGGCGTCCAGGTGAACGGCGGCGCATTGTTGAGCCCGAACGCGGCGCTGACGCCGGGCACGTGGTTGGCCGCCAGTTGCGCGGTCATGGAACCGAGGGAATGGCCGGCGACGCCGACCTTGCCGCCGTCGATCCGCCCCGCCAGCAGGCCGCACAGCTCGCGCGCCGCGGCGGTCGCTCCGAGCGACGCGAGGGAGGTCCGGCAGGTCGCGGTTTCCGCCCCCAGCAGGCGCAGCGTGCGGATCAGCAGCGCCACGTCCGCGACGCGCTGGCGGAACAGGTTCTGCATCATGGTGGTCGCGCGTTCCACCCCGCCCGGCACCAGTCCGGCGGCGGCCGGGTCGAAGTCCTCCGGCGGGCCGAAGCCCGGGTCTTCTTCCATGCCGAACAGGAGCCGATAGAAGTAGGGCACGACCTTGAACTCGCCGAAGATCGTCTGATAGGCGCGCTGCACCTCCGCCGCCGTCTTGGCCGCGGCGAACGGCGAATCGGGGTCGTGGAACACCAGCGGCAGGCCGCCGTCGGAAATGAAGGTCGGCGCCGCCACCACGTAGCCGTGGGAGGCGAGGAACTCGCCCAGGGTGCTCCACATGGAGTGGGAGCCGGCGAGGCCGTGGGCCAGCACGATCAGCGGAAACCGGCCCTCGGCCGGCGCGGCGTCGAGCCAGGCGCCGCGCGGCGCGGTGACGTAGCGCCGGCCCAGCTCGGCGAACACCCGCTCCTGAGTTGCGCCGTCGGCGTCGGCCAGGGTGCCGCCCGGCACGTGCAGCAGGTTCGGATCCACCGGCAGGCCGGCGCTCAGCGCCTGGCCTACCGCCTGGTCGCCGAAGAAGAAATCCAGAAAGGTCGCGCGCCGGCCGCCGGCGGCCGGCAGCGGCGAGCGCGGCCCGGCGATGCGTTCGGCCGAGGCGGCGGCCGCGGCCGGATACCACAGGTGGAACACGACGGTGCGCCGCTGTCCGGTCGCTTCGATCGCGCGCACCAGCTCGCGATACCGGGGACTGGCGTAGGCGGCGGTCCACGGGTCGAAGCGTTGCTGGTCGTCGACCGCGAATCCCAGCGCGGAGCCGACCGCATAGTCGCCGTAGACGGCGCTTGGCGGCAGCTCCTGCAGCTGCGCGGCGACCGGGACAGTAAAGCAGGCCCCCACGAGAATGACGGAGGCAAGGGTACGAATCGACAGAGTCATCGATCAACTCTGTGCACCATCTCCGCCGCCCTGTCAACGCGCCTCCGCGAGGCGAGGCCTGCACACACAACAGCAGGGTGGATTGGTCTTGGGAGCGCGTGCTACCCTGCCGCTGCCAGGAGGGGACCTGTGAGTAGAGCATCGTTGTTGTCGCTGTTGCTGGCGGCCGGCATCGCCGCGCTGATGGCGTGCGAGCCGGCGGCGCGGCCGCCCGCCATGACCGCCGCCCCGGCAAAAGGGGAGGGGGGGACTCCGAGTGAGCCGACGCCCACTCAGCCGGCCGAGAAGAGGGAGAAGGGCTGGACGATCGGCGCGGCCGACTTTGGTAATGATGAACTGAACTTGGTGGGCGACGTGTCCAACCGTTCCGCGCCGTATGAGTGGGAGCCGATCACCGCCGGCGCCAAAGTGAGCGTTTCGATCGACGGACACAAGCTGCCGTTCACGAGCAAGAGCGCCAAGCCGGTCTTCGCGTCCGACATCTCCGGCGCGGAGTGGACGGTTGCCGCGGAGGTTCGGGCGGGCGCAGTGACGCTGGTGCTCACCGCTCCGGATCAGACCGAAAACCTGGGCTTCGTGGAGTCGGTGAGGCTCACGAACGGGGGGAGCGGCTACACCTCGGTTCCCACCGTGACGTTTGACGCGCCGCCGTCCGGCGGCACCGCGGCAACCGGCGCCGCGGTGGGGCCCGGCGGCGTCTTGCGCGTGCAGCTTGCGGTGGACGGCGTGACCGGGCGCGTCGGCGGTTATTACAACTCCGGGTGTTGTCCAACCGTGACGTTCGGGGCGGCGCCGTCCGGCGGCACCACGGCGACCGGAACAACGACGATGCGAACCGAAGTAGGGAGACTATTCTTTGATAACCTGGGGAGCGGCTACACCTCTCCCCCAACCGTGACGATCGACCCTCCGCCGGCCGGCTCAGGCGGCACCCAGGCAACCGCAACGATCGTCGGGATAGTGGCGGGGGCGATTAGCACCTATGCGATGGGGAACCGGGGGAGCGGCTACAGCCTCACGTCTCCCCCTGCCGTTACGTTTTCGGGAGGAGGGGGCAGCGGTGCGGCCGCCAGACCCGACATGGTGCAAAGAAGCGTAAACCGAGTGACGATCACGAACCCCGGGAGCGGCTACACGTCCGCCCCGACCGTGACCTTTCAGACCTCGACGGGCGGTGGTACTCCCCGTACGGCAACCGGCAGCGCGGTGCTGCAAACCGAGGTCACGTCGGTGACGGTCACGAACCGGGGGAGCGGTTACCTGTCACCGCCCGCCGTTACGATTACGGGCGGAGGGGGCAGCGGCGCGACCGCCGCGGCAATGCTGGCGGAGGAGGGCAACGACCAATACCACAACCTGTTTTGGGCACGCCAGACGCTGGAAGGCAAGCGGCTTCTGGTGAAGCTGGCGGACTAGGACTGCGGGAGCGGTGCTGCCGCGGCGCCGCCAGCAAGTCGTTGCTTCGCGCCCTCCACGGAAATACCGGATAAATCACATGTCTACAGCCGGTTGATTGGGTCTTGGGAGCGCATGCTACACTGCCGCTGCCAGGAGGGGACCTGTGAGTAGAGCATCGTTGTTGTCGCTGTTGCTGGCCGCCGGCATCGCCGCGCTGATGGCGTGCGAGCCGGCGGCCCCCGCCATGACCGCCGCCCCGGCAAAAGGGGGAGAGGGGACTCCGAGTGAGCCGACGCCCACTCAGCCGGCAGAGAAGAGGGAGAAGGGCTGGACGATCGGCGCGGCGGACTTTGGTAATGATGAACTGAACCTGGTGGGCGACGTGTCCAACCGTTCCGCGCCGTATGAGTGGGAGCCGATCACCGCCGGCGCCGAAGTGAGCGTTTCGATCGACGGACACAATCTGCCGTTCACGAGCAAGAGTGCGGAGCCGGTCTTCGCGTCCGACATCTCCGGCGCGGAGTGGTCGGTTGCCGCCGAGGTTCGGGCGGGCGCGGTGACGCTGGTGCTCACCGCTCCGGATCAGACCGAAAACCTGGGCTTCGTGGAGTCGGTGAGGCTCACCAACCCGGGGAGCGGCTACACTTCGGTTCCCACCGTGACGTTCGAGGCGGCGCCGTCCGGCGGCACCGCGGCAACCGGCGCCGCGGTGGGGCCTGGCGGCGTGGCGTCAGTGACGATGGGGGCCCTCGGTTATTACTACTCCGGGTGTTGTCCCACCGTGACGTTCGCGGCGCCGACCAGCGGCACCACGGCGACCGGAACGACGACGATGCGAACCGAAGTAACGAGAATAATCATCACGAACACGGGGAGCGGTTACACCTCTGCCCCAACCGTGACGATCGACCCTCCGCCGGCCGGCTCGGGCGGCACCCAGGCAACCGTAACGGTCGCGATACAGAGCGGGTCACTTTATTCCTATACGATGGGGAACCGGGGGAGCGGCTACAGCCTGACGTCTCCCCCTGCCGTTACGTTTTCGGGCGGAGGGGGCAGCGGTGCAGCCGCCAACCCCGACGTGGCGCAAAGAAGAGTAACCGGAGTGACGATCACGAACCCCGGGAGCGGCTACACGTCCGCCCCGACCGTGACCTTCATGACCTCGACGGGCGGTGGTTCCCCCCAGACGGCAACCGGCAGCGCGGCGCTGCGAACCGAGGTCACGTCGGTGACGGTCACGAACCGGGGGAGCGGTTACCTGTCACCGCCCGAGGTTACGATTACGGGCGGAGGGGGCAGCGGCGCGACCGCCACGGCAACACTGGCGGAGGGCGGCAACGATCAATACCACAACCTGTTCTGGGCGCGCCAGACGCTGGCGGGCAAGCGGCTTCTGGTGCAGGTGGCGGACTAGGATGGCGGGAGCGGGTGCTGCCGCGGCGCCGCCCGGCAGGTCGTTGCTTCGCGCCTCTGCGTCAGCGAGCGCCGACGTGGGCCGCGCGGTCGAGCAGCGCGCGGACGCGAAGGTGCGTCTCGAGATCAGCGCGGCGGGTCGCGTCGTTCGGCCAGTCCGGTCGAGTCGCGCGCGCCGCTTCGGACAGATCGATGGCGATCCGTACCTTGTCCGCTACCGGCAGGTTCACCCGGCGCCGGCGTGAAAGGCGCTCCGGCGCATCCCAATCGCGCCGCGCGTAGGCGCGGAGTTCCGCAGGATCGAGGCGCGGCGCCATCGGAGGCCACTCTCCCCCTTAAGCGGTCGTTGCTTCGCGCCTGAGTGTCGGCAGGGAATCCAGATCGTCGCCCACTCGCTCCTCCGCGCGCCGCAACTCGTAGAGCTTCTGCAGATTCATCCAGAACTCCGCACTGGTGCCGAAAAAGTGCGCCAACCGGAGTGCCGTGTCCCCCGTGATCGCACGTCGTCCGTTGAGAATCTCGGTGATTCGGTTCGCAGGCACCTTGAGTTGCCGCGCGAGCTCGGCCGCGCTCATGTCAAGTACCTTCAACTCCTCGGCGATATGTTCGCCCGGATGGATTGCGGGTACTCCCATATTCTTCCTCCTCGGGATTAGTGGTACCGCGGGCGGTGTCTACCCCGCGCCGGGCGTGACGTCGGCGATGGCCGCATCCAGTCTCGGAACCAGATCCGATTGTCCAAGCGCTTCCTCCAGTTGGCAGAGGAGGTCGCGCGCCTCGGTCCGGTCCACTTCGCCGCCGGCCAGCAGCGAACGCAGATCGTCCAGGTCCTTGCCGCGGCCGGCGAGCGCCTTCATCACCACCAGGTCGGTGGCGTGGGCGATGGGTACCTCGACGCCATCGATAGCCGTGCGCGTAGCGCGGCCCAGTGCGATCGCTTCGAATCCCGATCCTGCGATTACCAGATCGACCTCCATTCCCGAGGCATGGGTCAGAGGAATGACCGCGCCGCGTGCACGGAGCTCATCCGCAATGTCGGGGAAGCGGTGGCGCAGTCCCGCGGCCGCAAGGGCGTCGATCAACCCCTGCAGACCGGCGCTCCCACCCTCCACCTGCACCGTGATGTCGAGGTCCTGCGTAGCGCGGGGAGCGCCGCGCACCGCAACCGCGTGCGCACCAAAGACGAACCAGCGGAGGCCGTGACCGTCGAGCACCCGGGCGACCGCGGCGAGTGCGTCAGCGAGCGCCGACATTCAGAGCTTCGGCCATCGTGTGACGACCCGTGTCGCCTTGCGTTATGACGCCGCCTACCACGCCCATACGGCGACGGCAGTGCACGCGAGCTCCGTCGACCGCTGTTCGATGGCCGCAAAGTTCCACGGCCCGGCGCGATCGGCGATGTCGAGCGCCAGCCGGCTCGGAGATTCGCGCAGCAAGCGCTGTTTTTCGGAAAACGGACGGCGCCCCATTTCCGAATTGCGTTCGCGTTTGCGCAGGCACAGATTGCCGATCGAATTGACGACCCTCGAATAGTCGTCGCGGTGCGCGTCGTCTCCCATTTCGCGCTGCCAGTCGCCGCTGCTGCCGATGTCTTGCGGCGCGACGTGCTCCACGGTGTCGAGGGTGGAGTAGTCCGGCAACTCACCACCTCGCGCGGTCGCCAGATGGCGGTCCAGTTCTTCGAGAACGAGGCGGGTGAATCCGATCTCGCGCGGCCGGTAGACCGGAGACTTCACGAGGGCGTCTCTGAACTCGTCGTCCCCGACCCATAGCCCCTCCTGCTTGATGACGTCACGCAGGGTTGCCGCCAAGTCCGTATCATCCCGTTCCTCGATCCGGTCCAGCAGGGATGGAAAGAACGAATCGTATCTCGTTACCGGCAGTTCGGCGACCTTGCGGCGGACCAGCAGCACGTACACCGTGCGGACCAGGCTCGCCGCTTCCTCGGTGGAGAGTGCGCCGGCGCGCTGCGTCTTCAGAACCGCCAGCAGAAAGGGCCGGCAGGACGACATGTTGGTTTCGCCGATCTTCTTCAGCACGGCATCCAAGGCGGCGGCGCCGTTTCTCGATTCGCCGAGTATTCTGCGGTACAGTGGCGCCGAGTCGGCGATTTCGTTCAGATGCCGGCGGGCGGCGCCGGCATCGAGCTGCTTGTTGTGCTGCTTGAAGAACACGTAGAGCCGGCGCCCCTTGCCGATGATCCTGCTGTGACCGATGGAGAACAGATGCCGCAGGTACTCTTCGAAGTCGAAGGAATCCGCCAGCGGCGACGAGCGGTCGATCCGCTGCACGTTGACCCAGTGCGAGCGGTGCAGCGACTCGTAATCGTCCTGGTTCGCAATGAGAGGCCGGAACAGGTAGTTGCACATCAATTCGGCCGCCGTGAGCGGTATTCCCTTGTCGTTCAGGCTCTCGAAGATCGCCTGCGGATCGTCCCGCCTGCCGAGTGGTATCCAGACGACTTTGAGGCACTCGGTCAAGGCTCTGATCCAGCGCCAGATGCCCTCGTCTCCCATATCGCCAAAGTGGCGTCCCATCCAACGCTCGAACTTATTGGATATGTTGCCGTTCGGCAGATAGAGGTACAGGTCTTCCTGCAGGGTCGGCGCCTCGGGGTTCCGGTTTCCGAATACGGAATAATAGGTGGCCAATCGGTCGCCCTTGACGCTGAACAGCTTGATCCGCCAGTAGTCATCGCGCGCCTGCCGCTCGTCCGTCCGATTGATCAGCCATTGTCCTGTCGCATCGTAGTGCGCGCGCGCCTTCGGCGCCTTGGACAGCAGCGTTTCCAGTCGGCGCCGGAAGTAGGCGAGCATGAGATACACCGTCGTGAATCGTTGCTGGCCGTCGATGATGTCGAAGATCTTGAAGCGAGGATCCCCGGACTGCTCCGCCACCACGACCGGCCCGAAGAAATGTTCCTGCTCGGCGAGGTCGCCGTTCTGCGCGGGGTCGAGCACCTGTTCCTCGAGGTCCTGTTTGAGCTGATTCCAGTTCCTGGAGCCCCACACGTAGCCGCGCTGGAAGAACGGGATCACGTAGCGCATCTCGCCCGAGAATATGTCGGCGAAATTGCGACTGATGATCTCTCCGTTGCTCTTGGGCATCGCTCTCCTCGATAGTCAATCTACGCCGCGTCAGACACGTTCCGATGCTTTTTTTCGCCGGCCTCGAGACGGCGGCCGAAAAGGTGACGGACGGGGACCGAGGTGTAACCGTTCCCCTTTTTCGGCTACTCGGCCGGCGCCGCGTCTACGGCAGTCGGAGCTCCGCGCTTGCCGAGCTTGCGCTTGCGTTCGCGCATCGTCCGGTGCGCCTCGGGCGAACCGTCGTGGAAGCTGCCGAACCACTTGTCCAGGGGCACCCCTTCGTTGCCGTAGTTGCAGTCGAAGTAGCGGTGATGCAGGTAGTGGAAGTAGCCGCCGTTGCTCATCGCGTGCTTTTCTCCGAGCTCGAACTTGTAGAACCCGGCGTGCCCGGCCGCCGGACTGAGGCCGGTGTGCACCAGATGGAACACGGCGTGCAGCGGGTGCGAGGGGATGATCCAGTGCAGCAGCACCCCGGAGAAGTAGAGCAGGTGCTCGATAGGATGCATCGACAGCCCCGACCACGGCCCGATGTTCACGTTCTTGTGGTGCAGGTAATGGGCGGCCTTGTAGAGCGGCTTCCAGTGGGTGAGGCGATGGGTCCAGTAGAAGTGCGCCTGGCGCAGCAGCAGGATGAACACCAGCATGAGCACGCAATAGACCGGACTCTCGGCCCAGTCCACGTAGGGGATGATGCGGTTGGAATAGGCCCACAGCGTTACCGCCTCGTAGGCGGTCCAGATGGTCACTCCGCTGGCGAAGTTCCAGAAGATGTTGTCGCGCGTCTGATTCCCGAACAGGAATGCCCGGCTGTTGGCCATCAACCAGCGCGGGTTGTACTTGTAGCGCTCGCCCTGGGCGCGTTGGACGTAGAGCCGCAGGTGCAGGCCGCCGGCGATTACCAGCAGCAGCGCGGCGTTGCGCAGATAGATCTCGGCGATCCAGCCCACCGCGAAGGTGCCGGTGCGCGACAGGTCCGGCGTCAGGAACAGCCAGGCGACGACGGCGATTCCGATGTAGATGGCGTTCTTCGGCCACAGCAGCCCGTCATGTCCAAACAGCATCTTCAGGACGGGACGCAGCTTGAGCGGCCAGGTAAAGAGCGGCGACGGCTTGGGCAGCGACTCCGGCTGCCACTCGCCGCGTGCTGCCGGGCTGCGCCCGGCCTGCCCGGTAAGGTCGGCTTCGGCCATGTTCAAAGATCCTCCCGCGTTCGGTAGGGGATTGCGGTTCGCAGCCTATCAAAGATGCTCCTGCGTGACAACAGACCGGGCAGCGGGTAGATTGTTGCCGGCATGGCCGCGCTCACCGAATCGCCGCCGGCCTCCGGCCGGCGCTGCAGCCGCAGGCTGTTCAGCAGACGGGAGTACCACGCCATGGGACGCACCGGCATCCTGAAGCCGGCCGAACGCGTCGAGCTGCTGGTAGGCGAGGTTATCGTCATGTCGCCCATAGGACATCGCCACGCCGCGTGCGTCGACCGCCTGAACAGCGCGTTCGCCGCACGGTCGGCTCGTCTGGCCGGGCGCGCGCTGGTGCGGGTTCAGAGTCCCCTGGCGGAGTCTGAAATCTCGGAGCCGCAGCCCGACCTGATGCTCCTGGCCCACCGCGATGACCGCTACGATTTCGGCCATCCCCAGCCGCAGGACGTGCTTCTGCTGGTGGAAGCCGCCGAGTCGTCCATCAATTACGATCGTCATACCAAGCTGCCGTTCTACCCGGCGGCCGGGATCCGCGAGGTGTGGATCGTCAACCTGCAGGCTGACCGGATCGAGTCATACACCGAGCCGGAAGCCGGCGGTTACCGCGTCACGCGGCGTTACGGACTCGGCGACCGGCTGGCGCCCGCCGCGCTCCCGGACCTGCAGCTCGCCGTAGCGCAGATCATTCCCGCCCGCGCGTAGCCGGGCGGCCGGCCGGACGGCCGGCGGCGGTCACCGGGGCGGCGCGGTGAGCTCCCGCAGCCGGCGCAACGCCGCTTCGCCGTCCGCCATGGCATTCAGGAGCTTGGCCAGCGCGGCGATTTCTTGCGGACTGGTCCACGCCCGCAGCGCGCCGGCCAGCTCGGACGGTTCCCAACCGGTTGCCGCCTGCCGGCGCGCTTCCTCCAGCACTTCCTGGGCCAGCGCGGCGTCCACCGCGCTGACGGCGGCGGCGAAACCGACCAGTTCGGCGTCCTCGCCCTCGGTGCCGGCGCGGTGTCTGGTGACGTGCGCCACCACCGCCGCCACCACCGCCAACTTGTACGGCGGCGGCTCCCCGCCGCCGGCCGCGCGGACGCGCTCGATCAGGGCAGGGGAGGGCGCTTCCGCGCGCGCCGCCGCGCGCGCGGAAGCGCACGCCTCGGCGCCGAGCTCACCAAGGCGGATGCCGGCATCGGCCGGCGCCGCCGCGGAGGGGAGCGCGCCGCCGGCCGCGGGGCGTTCCTCGGGACCGGCCGCCGCTGCCGCCGCCCCGGCCGCTCCGCGCTGCGATTCGCGCCAACCGAGCCGGGTCCGCGCCTGGTTGAACAGGTGGGTCTCCGCCGGACTCGGCTCCCCGTCGCAGGCCAGCAGGTCATGCAGGCGCTGCAGCGCGAACTGCAGCCGCGCCCGGCGGCGGGTGAATTCGCTCAACTGCGCCAACAGCTCCGTCCAGTGGCCGCGCGGCGCCGGCTCGGTCAGGTAGCGCTGCACGCGGCGCAGCTCGCGCGTGGTGAGGCGCGGGGACAACTCGTTGAGCAGGCGCTTGACGACGTTGACCTCGGTCTGGTTGATCGGCCCGTCGATCCACGCCGCGGCCGCCAACACCTTGGCCAAGGCGAGGTAGAACGACTGGCGGTAGTCGGGCCGCTGGCGCCGGTTGCCGCCTCCTCCCAGGAGGTCGGAGAGCGCCGAACCGAACAGCGACGGGTTGGGCAGCACGCCGGCCAAGTGTACCCCGGAACGGGCCGGAAGGGGCCGGAACGGACCGCGCCCGTAGCCGGCCCGCGCCGGGACGCGATAGGGTACGGCGTGGCTGATTCGACGACCGCCCGTCCCGCGGTCCTGATTACCGAGCCGATCGGCGCCGCCGGTCTGAGTATCCTGGAACGCTCCTGCAACTGCATCGCCCCCTGGCGCGGCGGCGCGCCGGCCGACCCGCGCCGCCTGCGCGCGCAGCTCGCCGCGGTGGACGCCGTCGTCGTACGGCTGTTCGAGGTGCGGGACGCGGACCTCGCCGCGGCGCCCCGCCTCAAGGTGGTAGCCAAGCATGGCGCCGGCCTCGACAACATCGACTGCGCGGCGGCGGCGCGGCGCGGCGTGCCGGTCATCTACACCCCGGGGGCCAATTCCAACGCCGTCGCCGAGCACGCGCTTGGCCTGCTGCTCGCCCTGGCGCGCAACACCGGCCGCGCCGACGCCGCGCTGCGCGACGCCCGGCCCTATCAGCGGGAGCAGTTCGCCGGTATCGAGCTGGCCGGCAAGACCCTGGGCGTGGTCGGCCTGGGGCGCATCGGCGCGCGGGTGGCGCGCAAGGCCCGCGGCCTGGAGCTGCGCGTGCTCGCCTACGACCCCTACGTCGACCGCGCCGCGTATCCGGGGCCGGCGCGCTTCGTCGATACCTTCGAGCAACTGCTCACCGGCGCCGACTTCGTGACCCTGCACGTCCCGCTTACCGGCGAAACGCGCGGCATGATCGATGCCGGCGCGCTGGCGCGGCTCAAACCGGGCGCCCGCCTGGTCAACACCTCGCGCGGCGAAGTGATCGACGAGACCGCGCTGGCCGGCGCCCTGCGCGCCGGCACTCTGGCCGGAGCGGCGCTCGACGTGTTCGCCGAGGAACCCCTGGCGGCCGATCACCCGCTCACCCGGACGCCCAATACGCTGCTTACTCCCCACTTGAGCGGCCTTACCGGCGAGGCGATGGCCGCGGTCTCGGAACAGGTTGCGCACGGCGTCATCGACGCGCTGCAGGGGCGGGTACCGCGCGAGCTGCTGGCGCCGCCGGCGCCGGGCGAGTGAACGAGCAAGCGCGCGCTACCTGATCCGAGCGCTCACTTTTCCGCTCAAGCCGGGCGCCCCGGCAGCCGACAAGCAAGTCATGGAGAAGTCCCCGGCCCGCGTCCCAAGGCGCGAATATGCTTCCGCCCAACGCGAGCACATCCTCAACGCCGCCTCCCGCGTCTTTACCGAGCGCGGCTACGACCGCGCCACCACCAAGGCGATCGCCGCCGCCGCGGAGCTGTCGGAAGGCGCGCTCTACCATCACTTCTCGGGCAAGCGCGAGATGTTGCTCGGCGTCCTTGCCCGCGTGATCGGGGCGGTACAGGGGGAGCGCGGCGGCGGCGGCGCGGCCGATCTGTACGAGCGCTACCGGCGCGCCATCAACGTGCGGGTGCGCGGCGCGCACCCGCAGATGAGAACCTTCTTCGCCCTGCTTTCAGCCATTCTCGCCGACCGCGAACTGGCCGGCCACGTGCGCAGCGAATTGCTGCAGCCCGGCATCGACAAGGCGGAACGGGCATTGCAGGCGGCCGTCGCCGGCGGCGCCATGCGGCAGATGGACGTCCCGGCGGCGGCCCGGCTGGTGTACGCCATCTTCATGGGAATCGAGCTGCTGGCGCAGATCGGCGACCAGGAGACGCTGGCCCTGCTGGAGGATGGCGGGCGGCTCGGCGACGCCTTCGCCGGCCTGCTGCTGGACGGTCTGGCGGCGCGCAGCGGGACCGGGCAGGAGTAGCCTCGTTTCACATGGCGCCGAGCCGGGCCTTGGCGATCGCCAGCGCGGCGACGCACGCCGTTTCCACGCGCAGGATGCGCGCGCCGAGGGTGCACGGCAGGAAGCGGTGCCGGCGCAGCACGGCGCGGTCCGCCTCGCTCCAGCCGCGTTCGGGGCCCACCGCCAGCACCAGGGGCAGGCGCAACGCGCAGGTTCCGAGGCGCGCCGCGCCCGCGGCGTGGTCCAGGGCGACGGCGGCCGCGCCGGCGGGAAGCTGCCGCGCCGCGCACTGCAGCGAAGCGCCGCAGGTCACCGCCGGCAGCGCGGTGGCCACTGCCTGCTGCAGCCCGTCCAGCAGGTGGCGGCGCCATTCGGAGGTGGTCCAGAGCCGGCTGCGGGCATAGTTGCGGTCGCTGGTTTCGGTATGCACGAAGCGCAGCTCGCGGCAGCCGAGCGCCGCCGCCTGATAGAGGATCTTGCGGGCGCTCGGCGGGCGCGGCAGGCCGACGATCAGCAGGATGTCGTCCGGCGGCGGCGCGGCGCCGTGCCAGTCGAAGGCCAGCTCCAGTTGGTCCGCGGCGGCCGCCAGCAGCGTGCCGGTGCCGGTTGGACCGTCGATTACGCCGGCTCGGAACCGGTCTCCGGGGCGGCAGCCGAGCACCTCCAACAGGTGGCGCGCGCGCTGATCGGCCCGCGCCAGGGTCTGCCGGCGCGCGCTGCCGGCGAACAGAATGACGTTCACCGAATGACGTTCCCGGCGGGCTCGCGACACCTCACGACACCTACGATACCGCGCGCTTGAGCCGCTCCGCCAGGATGGTCGATGATGGGCAACCGGAGAACCATGCCACAACCGAGCGATCAACCCGCGTTGCACGGCGTCATCGTGCCGATTCTGACCCCGCTTACCCCCGGCGAAGCGGTGGACGTGCGCTCCTTGCGCCGCCTGGTGAACTACCTCGTGGACAACGGCGTCCATGGCCTGTGGGCCGCCGGAACCACCGGCGAGTTCGCCGCCCTGGACGAGGCATCGCGGCGGCTGGTCATCGAGACGGTGGCCGAGGAGGCGGGCGGGCGGGTGCCGGTGATCGGCAACGTCGCCGCCCCGGCGACGCGCGCCGCCGGCGCCGCCGCCGCCGCGCTGCAAGGCTGCCCGCTGGCCGGCGTCGCGGCCACGCCGCCGTTCTACCACCTCCATTCCCAGGATGAACTGATCGACCATTTTCACGCCGTCGAGGAGCGCAGCCGGCACCCGTTGTGGGTCTACAACATCCCCGGCACGGTCGGGCTGACCGTGGAACCGGACACCATCGCCGCGCTGGCGGCCGACGGCACGGTGGCGGGCGTGAAGGACAGCTCCGGCGCCGGCGAGGCGTTCGCCCAGCTCGTCACGCTGTGCCGGCACCGCCGCCTCGACCTGTACCGCTTCATCGGCACCATCTGGCGCGTCGCCATGGCCGGCAGCGGCGCGCACGGCGTGATTCCCGGAGTGGCCAACCTGGCCCCCGCCGGCGCCGCGGCGGCGTGGGAGGCGGGCGCCCGCGGCGACGAGGAGGCCGCTGACCGCCGCCTCGCCGAGGTGCTCACCGCGGCGCGCGTAATGCAGCTCGGCCGCGGCGGCGGGGCGAGCGTCGCCGGGCTCAAGTCGGCGCTGAAGCTGCTCGGCATCATCGAGCACGATACCGCGTCCGCTCCGATGCGGCCCCTCAGCGACGAGGAAAAGTCCCGCCTGCCGCCGCTGCTGGCGCAACTGGGACTCGGCGATTACGGTTGAGGGGCAAGCGGTATCCGGCCGCGACCGCCCGCCCGCCCGGCGTGTTGCTCATTCCGCGTGGATGCGCTACCTTACCTGCGTCCCTTGGACGTATTCGCCAGAATAGCTCAGTTGGCAGAGCGGTTCACTCGTAATGAACAGGTCAGGGGTTCGAATCCCCTTTCTGGCTTCGCGTAACGCGCCGGAGTGAACGGAGGTGGGCGGAATGCTGGTCGCGGGGATCGACGTGGACGCGCTCATCGACGCCCGGGTGCTGGCCGAGTACCGCGAACGCGGCTACTGGCGCAGCCCGCGGCTGTTCGACGCGCAGACCACCGCGCGGCTGCGGCGCGCCCACCGGCGCCTCTGGGCGGGTGACTTCGACCATCCCATCGCTTCGCAGTACGGCCCGCCCGGGGAGGAATCGGATCGGGCGGCGGTGCGTCAGCAGTGCAACGCCTTCTGGCTCAACGACGACATCCGCGCGGTGACCACCAGCCCGCTGCTGGGCGCCATCGGCGCGCGGCTGATGGGCGTCGCCGAGGTGCGGTTGTGGCATGACCAGGCGGTGAAGAAGCCGGCCGCCGGCGCCGCCGGCGGCGCCGTGACGGCCGGCAACATCGGCTGGCATCAGGACTACGGCCACTGGCAGTGCTCCAGCTCGACTGACATGTGCACCGCCTGGGTGGCGCTGCAGGACACCGACCTCGGCAACGGCGCCATGCGCACCATCGTCGGCTCGCACCGCTGGGGATTGCTGGAGGAGAGCGACAACTTCGGCAAGAAGGATCTGGAGGGCCTGCGGGCGCGTCTCTCGACGCAGCCGATCAGCGGCGCCTGGATCGACGAGCCGTGCGTGCTGCGCGAGGGGGAGGTGAGCTTCCATCACTGCCTCACGCTGCACGGTTCCGGCCCCAACCTGAGCGGCGCCGCGCGCCTGTGCGTCATCTCCCACATGATGCCGGGGGATACCAGCTATCGGCCCAGCCCCCAGCATCACCCGAACCTGGTGTTCCTCGGCCCTGACGCCCGCCCCGGACAGCGCTTCGCCGGGCCTTGGTGGCCGGTCATGTGGCCCCCGGTAGCTACGCCGGGTCAGCGCACGCAGCCGGGATAGGTGGCGCCGGCGATCGGGAAGTACACGGGACCGCCGCCGGGGTCGGTGTGGGTGGAGCGGGCGCTCATGTAGGAGAGCGCTATGGCGCGCCGCCAGTGGGCGCTCCGGTTGGGCTCGGTGGCGTGCGGCAGCAGGGAGTGGAAGAACAGCCCCGCGCCGGCCGGCATCGGCACCAGCGTCCTGGCGGCCGCCGCGTAGTGCTGCGGCGCGATCACGTAGTCGTCGGTGACGTGCACGTGGGGCAGCGCGCCGCCCCGATGGGCGCCGGCGATCACCCCCATGCAGCCGTTTTCGGTGGTGGCCTCGTCGATGGCCAACCAGCAACTGCACAGCTCCATGGGCCGGATCGGCCAATAGGGGGAATCCTGATGCATCCCCTTGGCCGAGCCCACTTCCGGCGGCTTGAGCAATACCGCGTTGCGGAACATCTTGAGGTCCGGCCCCAGGATGCGGGTGAGGACGCGGACCACGTTGGGGTGGCGGCCGAGCCCCTGAAACAGGTCGTCGGACTCCACCAGACCGTCGATCTTGCGGATGCCGTCGCCGGGATGCGCCACGCTCAGTTCGCCGCGGGTGACGCGCGGCTCGGTCTGGACCCTGATGCGCTCCCGCGAGCGCCCGCCGTGCGTGTACTCGCGCAGCCGCTCTTGCAGGGCGCGCAATTCCGCCGCCGAGACCAGGTCATCGACCACGACGAAGCCGTCGCTGCGGTAATCGGCGAGCTGCCGGTCGGACAGCTCGATTGCGCCTGCGGCGCCGGTATCCGGTGCGGGTGCCATGGTGACGCAGGGTAGGGGCGGCGCCCCGGCGTGGCAAGCGGTCGCCGGCCGGCTTCGCACCGGGAAACCATTGCGCCGGTCCGTGCGCCACGCGCCGGCGTAAAGCCGCTATGGGCCGATTGCGGTAGAATGGCGCGCACGTATCCATGAGCACGATGCTCCCCGTCAACCTTGACGATCTCCTCTACTGTCGCAGCGTGGAGTCCGAACGAGTGGAGTTCAAGGCGTCGTGGGACCCGGCCACGACCGGCCCGCAGGTGCTGCGCACGATCGGCGCGTTCGCGAACGACTTTCACAACCTGAACGGCGGCTACGTAGTGATCGGGGTCGTGGAGCGGGACGGACGGGCAGCGCTGCCGCCGGCCGGCCTGTCCGCCGAAGAAGTCGAGGCCGCGCAGCAATGGATTCGCGGCAACTGCAATCGGATCGATCCGCCGTACTTCCCCATCCTGTCGCCGGAATCGGTCGAGGGTCGGCTCATCCTGGTGGTCTGGGCGCCGGCAAGCGACACCAAGCCGCACCGCGCACCCGGCGGCAAGGGCGCAGCGCGCTACTGGGTCCGCCTCGGCTCCGAGACCGTCGACGCCGAGCGCCGCGGCAACCTGCTGCCCGCGCTTCTGCAGCAGACCGCGCGGGTGCCGTGGGACGATCGCCGCGCTCATGACGCGCGGGTCGAAGACGTGCGCGAAGCGAAGGTCCGCGAGTATCTGCGCGACGTCCGCAGTGGGCTCCCTGATGAGACCGACGAGCGCGACCTCTACCGGCGCCTGCGCCTCACGATGAAAGTCAACGATCATGAGGTGCCCCGGAACGCGGCGTTGTTGTTCTTCTCGAGCCGCCCTACACGGTGGTTTCGCGGCGCCCGGATCGAAGTGGTGCAGTTTGCCGCGGACCGCGGCGGAGACGTTCAGGAAGAGCGCATCTTCGAAGGCGGCCTCGTAGACCAGCTTCGTGACTGTCTGAACTACCTCGAAAACCTGTCCACCGTCCACCTGCAGAAGCAACCGCATCGGAGCCAGGTGCGCGGCTGGGTGAGCTATCCGATGCGGGCGCTGCGCGAGACGCTCGTCAACGCGGTGTATCACCGCGGCTACGACGTCGACCGGCCCGATCCCACCAAGGTCTATCTGTTTCCGAGCCGCATCGAGGTGATCAGCTACCCCGGACCGGTTCCCGGAATCGAGGCGCGTCATCTGCTGCCGAATGCCGAGGCGCGCGCGGCGCCGGCCCGCAACCGGCGAATCGGGGAGTTTCTGAAGGAACTGAAGCTGGCGGAGGGACGCCTCTCAGGGTTGCCGAAGGTGTTCCAGACGATGGAAGCCAATGGTTCGCCGGTGCCGCGCTTCGAGTTCGACGAGCAGCGCACCTGGTTTCAGGCCACGCTGCCGGCCCACCCGGAATACGGCGCCCTGTCCGCGCTGCGGGACGCGGCGCACCTGCGGGCGCTGGGCGAGCAGGCCGCAGCCCTGCGCCGCGTCGAGTCCGCGTGGGAGTATCACCGCGGTTCCGGGCTCCTCGCCGCGGAGTTGATCGGCGTGTACGCGGCCCTCGGCGACCTCGCCCGCGCCGAAGGAATCCTGGACGACTTCAAGAGCGAGGGAGCGGAGACCGCGGTCCCGTACGTCGAAAACAGGATGATCGAGGCGTTAGTGGACATGGGGGAGGGAGAAAAGGCGCGCCGCATGCTCATGCGGAGCCGCCCGTTGCTTTCCGGCAAGGACGCTATCGACGCCGCTATTCTGGCACGCCGCGCCAGGGACGAGCGAGGCGCCCACAGTTACTTCCAACGCGCCGGAGAAGCGGTCTATGCCGACGCTCGAGCGCTGCTCGAATTCGCGCAGACCAAACTGTGGTTGGCGGTAGAGGCTCACCGCTACCGGCGCCGTGACTCGAATCGAAGATTGCTTGCCGAGGCCCGGACGCTCCTGGAGCGCGTGATCCAGCTCGATGCTTCTCCCGCCCGCCATGCCTGGGCGTGGCGCGAGCTCGCGCGCGCCTGCAACTGGCTGCGGCTGCCGGCTGGCGACGTCGAAGCCGCCTATCGCAAGGCGATCGAGTTGTTGCCGGACGAATCCCGGTTCGTCCGGGAATTGGCCAAAGTACGAGCAGCCCGGTCACCGCGGCGATAAACGCAGAGCAGTGGATGCATCACTCTTCCACTACCTGAACCCGAAGCAGCTTGCCGTTCAGCGTTCGGCGCGCCCAATACAGGTTCTGGTACTGATCGAAGCCGCCCGCCGCCAGCTTCGCGGTGCCGGTAGCGGTAGTCCCGCTGGCCGGCGCTGAAAAGGTCACGGTCGGGGCCGACGGATAGCCGCGCCCCGGGTTCGTGATCGTCACTGACCGGACCCTGACCTGCAGCACCGCGGTGCCGGTAGCGGTGGTGGACGGGTGCAGCGATGCCGAAAAGGTCACGGTGGGGGGCGAACCCGCGGCGTAGCCAGCCCCCGGGTTCGTGATCGTCACTGACTCGACGCCGGATTGCAGCGCCGCGCTGCCGGTGGCCGTAGTCCCACTGGTCGGCGCCGAAAAGGTCACGGTCGGGGCGGACGTGTAGCCGCGCCCCGGGTTCGAAACAGATACTCTGAAGCGGCCACTCTGCAGCACTGCGGTGGCCGCTGCCCCGGTGCCGCCGCCGCCCGAAAAGGTGATGCTGGGGGCAGACGCGTAGTGGCCCCCGGCGTGACCCACCGACACTGAAGTGACGCTGCCGGAGCTGATCGTCGCGGTGCCGAGGGCCGGGATGCCGCCGCCGGACGGGGTGGAGAAGGTAACGGTGGGAGCGGACGTGTAGCCCGTCCCCCCGTTCGTGACCGTCACTGAAGTTACTCCGTTGTGCGACACCGACGTGCCGGTGGCGGTGACGCCGCCGGATGGCGGCGCGGAAATGGTAACGGTGGGGAGGGACGCGTAGCCGCTCCCGCGGTTGGTGACGGTCACTCCGCTGACGCCGCTCTGCAGCACCGCGGTGCCGGTCGCGGTGGTCCCGCTGGCCGGCGCCGAAAAGGTCACGGTCGGGGCGGACGTGTAGAGGGCCCCCGGGTTCGTGATCGTCACTGACGTAAGCCGGGTAATCAGGGTAGCGGTGCCGGTGGCCGTGACGCCGCCGGGCGGCGGATCGGAAAAGGTCACGGTGGGGTCAGCCGTGTAGCCGCTCCCCGGCTCCGTGATCGTGACCGACTCGACCGAGTCCGACTCGCCCGACTGATCGGGCGCGGTGAGCGCGAGGACCACCGCGCCTGCCTGGAGGTCCGGCGTTACCGTCCACTCCGCGCCGGATATATCGGACGGGAAGACCGGAGTGGTCGTCGTGCTGGTGAACGGCAGCTCGTGCCCGTCGATCGCAACGCGCACCTTGCCGGCGGCGATCCGACCCCAGAGATACGGCGCGGAACGGTTGCTGGTCTGGCTCAACACGTCGGCGTCATCGCCAAAGTGAGCCGCGCTGATCGTCCAGCTCTTGGCGTTGTCCTGCGGCGGCGTTGGCGGCGGCGCGCCGCTGCCTCCGGTCCCTCCGCCCGAACCGGCGTTGGCAGGAGTAGCAGCGGGCGGCCGAGCCGCCTCCGCGCACGCCAGCAAGGCGATGCCGGCGGCCGCCGCGAGCGCGAGCAGCGCTGCCTTACGAGCCGGACCGGTTCTGTCGGGTGCGGCGCGGTATCCTCTTACCGACGGCTTCCGGGGGGGGGGGGGGGGTATCGTTAGTTAGGTTAGGGGGATCGTTCGGGTCGCGCGCCGGCATACGCATCAATCAATGCAGTATCGTCGGATCGGTGTCAACGGAGGCCGGAGGCTTCGCTCGCCGTTGGGTTCCTTCAATTCGGTGTCCTGCGCGGACCGCGCGCTTGATGAAGTAGCGTCCTTCCTCGCCGAGCATCCGGTCCAGCTCCGCAGGGGTATAGATCAGCAGGTCCGCCGGCCCGAGCTCCAGGCGAAGGTCCATGACTTCCCGTACCCGGTCGAAGAACGGTTGCGCCGTATCGCGTACCAGTACGACGTCGATGTCGCTGTGTTCGTCGGCGGTGCCGGCAGCGACCGAGCCAAACACGTACGCCGCGATGAAGTCGCCCGCGTGCCGGGCGAAGATCGATCGGGCCGCCGCAAGGTCCACGGCGCCCAGCATAGCACGGGGCCGGCGCACTCCTCACGCGCGGCGCGCGGCGGCGCGCTGTTCGAAGAACTCCACCAGCCGCGGCGGCGCCTCGATCTCCCGCAGCAGCTCCTCGAAGCGGGCTTGGCCGGCGGCGAGCGCCGAACTGCCGGCGCCGAGCGGGCGCTCGGCCAACGGGTCCGCCGCGAGATCGAAGAGCTGCGCGGTGCCGTCTTCCCCGATCGGGGCGTAGCCGTAGTCGCCGGTAATCAGGAACGGCGTGTTTATGCCGCGCGGCCAGTCGCCGCCCGGCGCGAGCTCGCCGGGGCACGATCCGGCGAGGGCGGCGCCGCGCGGGCCGCCGCCGCGCCCGCGCAGCGCCGCGGCCAGCGAGCGGCCGTGGAGCGGCTCCGGCGTCGCTACCGGGCCGCCGGCCGCCGCCCCGCTCAAGTCGAACAGCGTCGGCATCAGATCCACCGGCTGGGCGAACACCGGGTGCCGGATGCCCGCGGTAACCCCGGGCGCCGCCACCAGCAGCGGTATGTGCGACAGCTCCGGCGACAGCGTCCAGTAGCGGCGGTCGTCCGGGTCGCGGTTGATCTTGGAGGTGCGGCCATGCTCACCCAGGGAAGTGCCGTGGTCGGAGGCGAATACCACCACGCTGTCGTGCCACAGTTCCAGGTCCTCGATCTTCTCCAGGATGCGCCCCACGTGGCGGTCCACCAGCTCGGTCTCCGCCAGGTAGTGGGCGCGCAGGTTGGCCAGCTCGGCCGGGCGGTAGCGGCTGGCCAGTCCATAGTTGGGCATCAGCATCGGCGTCCCGGTGTAGTCGGGATCGTAGCGCCGCACCAGGTACTCCGGCGGGTCCCACGGCTCGTGCGGGTCGAAGAAGTCCACCCACAGGAAGAACGGTTGCGGGCTGCGGTAGTTTTCCTCCAGCCAGCGCACCGTAGTGCGCGCGGTGCGGTAGGAAAAGGTCTGTTCCTCCAGCTCGAAGTAGCGGTTGTGCCAGCGGTGGCGGTCGACCAGGGTAGGGCGCGCCCCCGGCGGAATGGGAAAGGTCTTGTCGTGCGGCACCACCGCCGGGATCGCGTCGTTGGCGTGCAGCAGCGGGGTATCGCCCTCCTGACCGCGCTCGCAGTACCAGGCGTGGAAGCCGGGGAAGAGCGCCAGATTGGGCTGAATCAAGTGCGAGGAGTCGCAGATCAACTGGGTCAGGTAGCCGGCGTCCGCGAACAGCCGCGCCAGGTGGTTGGCGCTCGACTGCGCGACCGGCTGCCACGGAAACCGCGGCCAGCCGGCGCGCCCGGTCGCGACGTCGGTGCGGTTGGGGCCGGTGGGGAAGCTGCCGCAATAGTAGCGCTCCACCGACGCGGCGCGCTCGGCGAAGAACCGATCCAGATGCGGGGTGCGCGGCCCGCCTTGCGCTGGGGGCCGCAGATTGTCGCGCCGGAACGTGTCGGCGATGATCAGGATGACGTTGCGCCGATCCTGCCCGGTGCCAGGGTCTCTCATGGGTGAAGGTCCGCCCGCCAGCATAGCACGCGGCGCGGCCGCGCGCTTGCCGCCGGTTCAGCGCTCCCGTTCGCCGGTGATGATGGCGGCGATGTCGGCCTCGGTCAGGTCGCCCTTGACGTAGTCGCCGGTCTTGCGCCCGTGGCGCAGGATGGTATAGCGATCGGCGACCAGGTAGACGTGGTGGATGTTGTGGCTGATGAAGATCACCCCCAGACCGCGGCGCTTGGCGGCCTGGGTGTAACTCAGCACCTTGTCGGTCTCGGCCACCGACAGGGCGGAAGTGGGCTCGTCCAGGATCAGCAGCGACGCGCCGAAGTGCACGGCGCGGCCGATGGCCACCGACTGCCGCTCGCCGCCGGAGAGCTTGCCGACCGGCTCCGCCACCGAGCGATTACCCGCCTGGGAAAACTTCTCGATTCCGATGTCGCCCAGCGCCCGGCGCGTCTCGCGCTCCATGCGGCCCACCTGCAGGACCCGGAACATGCCGGTCAGCTCGCGGCCGAGAAAGAAGTTGCGGGCCACGCTCAGGAGCGGCACCAGGGCCAGGTCCTGATACACGGTTTCGATGCCGAGCGCGCGCGCGTCGCGCGGTGACTCGATCCGCACCTTGCGCCCGCGAAAATAGATGCTCCCCGAGCTTGGCGGGTAGACCCCGGTCAGGATCTTGATCAGCGTCGATTTGCCGGCGCCGTTGTCCCCCAGCAGCGCGGTGACTTCGCCCGCGCGCACCTCGAAGTCGACCTCCTCCAGCGCGGAAACGGTACCGAACCGCTTGCCGATCCGCACCATCTTCACCACGCTGTCGCTGCTGCCGTCAGCCATCTTCGCTTCGCTCCCGCATTTACAGCCGCCGGCGGATGAACGAGTTCAACACCGCCGCGCCGACGATCGTGAGACCGACGATCGTCAGAAAATTGTCGGACGAGGTCAATCGCACCAGATAGATCCCCAACCCCGGAATCTCGCCGATGAACGAGTTTTGCAGCGGGTTGGAGAGCAGCACCACGCCGCTGCGCAGGGTGGAGATGGTCAACACCCCCACCAAGCCGCCCAGCACGCTGCCATAGCCGCCGGTCAGCAGGCAGCCGCCCACCACGGCCGCGGCGATGGCGAGCAGCTCCTGCTGCTGCCCGGAGTTGCCCTGCACCCGGCCGAACTGGCTGAACAACACCACGCCGGCGATCCCGGCGAACAACCCGGTCAGGGCGAACCCCGAGATCTTGACCCGGCGCACGTTGATGCCCTGCGCGCGCGCCGCCTGCTCGTTGCCGCCCACCGCGAACACCCGGTTGCCGTAGCGGGTGCGGGTCAGCACGAACTGCATCAGCAGCGCCAACCCGATCATCCAGAACACGGAAACCCGCAGATTGCCCAACGGCCCGGCGATGCCGGCGTTGAAGTCGCGCAGGCGGCCGCTGAACACCTGAAACAGGGCGACTTCCTGCGCCGCCTCGCGGCTGGCTTCGAACGACTGATTGCCGGAGTACACCGACACCAGCCACAGGAAGATGAACAGGGTGCCCAGGGTGGCGATGAAGGAGGGGATGCGGGTGGTGGTCACGATCAACCCGTTGACCGCGCCCAGCGCGGCGCAGCCGAGCAGGGCCAGCAGCAAGGCGGCCAGCGGCGGCAGCGGCGCGCCCACCGGGAGCAGCCCGCCCAGCAGGGTGGTGCCGCCGATCGACAGGGTGCCGAACAGGTACCCGCCCAGCGCCAGGATCGGCCCCACCGACAGATCGAACTCGCCGTTGATCATCAGCATGACCACGGCGAGCACGATGATGCCGGTGAGCACCGAGCCATTCAGGATGCTCACCAGGGTGCGCAGGGTGAGCGCCCCCCGGGCATCGAACAGAAAGTAGAATCCGTTGACCACGCCCGGGACCGACAGCACGCAGAACAGCGCCAGCAGCAGCCCCAGGATCGCGGCCGGGATGCCCGCCGGCGTGCCGAGCACGATATGCAAGATACCGCGCCGGCGCGCCGGGGAGGGCATCCTAATTGAGCCCCTCGCTCTCCAGGAAGTCGTAGAACGGCGTGGCGCTGTTGGGCCCCAGCGTGAAGAAGATGTTGGTGTCCGGGTTGCCGGCGTAGAAGTCGCTGATCACCTGCGCCGACGCGGCGACGTCGTCGCTGATGCTCAGCACCCCGTTGCTGCCGGCCAGGGCGATGCCGGCCTCGCGCATGGCGTCGGCGAAGCCGCTGCAGCGCGCGTCCAGGCCGATGTGCCCCACCTGATGGTTCACGCAGACCCCCTTCGAGCCGGCCGGCGCCGCCTGCGCCAGGAACTTGCCGCCGGCGTAGCCGCCGTCATACTCCCGCTGGCCGATGTAGGTGCCGTAGGGAATCCGGTCGGAGTCGGGGCCGTCGCCGGCGTTGAACCCGACCACCGGGATGCCGTCGGCCAGCACCCGCTTCACCGAGTCACGCAGAATGTCGGCGTTGGTGATGGTAATCGCCATCCCGTCCGGCTGATCCGCGCGCGCCTGGTCCACCAGCCGCGCCACTTCGTTCACGTCGAACGCGTCGGGCGCCAGGATCTGCAGGTTCACCCCCAGGTTGGCGGCCGCCATGGTCATGGTGTCGCGCATGGTGCACCACCACGAATCCCAGTCGCAGCGCGCATGTTGCACCGCGATCAGGTCCACGCTCCGGTTGCGCTGCGCGCCGTATTGATCGACGCTGGTAGGCAGCACGTCGATGTTGGCGCGGGTCACGAAACCGGGGCCGGTCGGCGTCACCGAGGTGGGCGGCACCGCGCGGAAGCGGTGGTTCAGGTAGAGGATGGTGACTGCGCCGTAGCCTTGCAGGAACGGCTGCTGATCGATCCCGAACTCGGTGCGCCCGGAACGGATGTTGCGGGCGATCTCCTGGTTCAGGTCGAAGGTGCCGTGCACGTAGTCGGCGTCCATCATACCCTCCTGCTCCACGAAGCCGTAGAACGGCGTGGCGCCGTTGGGGCCCAGGGTCAGGAAGATGTCCACCGCCGGGTTGGCGGCGTAGAAGTCGCTGATGGTCTGCTGCGAGGAAGCGGCGTCGTCGCTCACCGCCAGTACTCCGCTGCTGCCCGCGACTCCGATGCCGGCTTCGCTCAGGGCGTCCACGAACCCCTGGCAGCGCGCGTCCAGGCCGACGTGCCCCACCGCCTGGTTGATGCACACGCCCAGATGCGATCCGCCGCCGGCGGCCGCGACCAGGCGCCGGCCACCCTCGTAGCCGCCCAGGTACTCGTCCTGGCCGAGATAGGTCAGGTAGCCCACCTCGTCCAGCTCCGGGCCCCGCCCGGCGTTGTAGGCGACCACCGGAATGCCGGCGTCCAGCGCGCGCTGCACCGGCGCCTTGAAGCGCGAGTCGGTGTAGGTGAGCAGGATGCCGTCCGGCTGCGCCGCCACCGCCTGGTCGATCAGCTCGGCCACGCGGTTCAGGTCGAACGAGTCGGGCCCCAGCACCGTCACCTCGACGCCGGTGTCGGCGGCGGCCTGGGCAATGCCTTCCTCCACCGTGCACCAGAACGAATCCCACGCGCAGCGCGCGTGCTGCACCGCAATGAACGTCAGCTCCCGATCCGGGTCCACGATGAAGCGGGTAGGCGCCGTGTCGAGGTTGGCGGCGGTGAGGAACGCCGGCCCGGTGCTGGTCACCTTGGAGGCCGGGCTGATGCCGTAGCGCGCCTCCAGGGTGAGCGCGACGACGGAATTGTAGCCCTGCAGCGCCTGCTGCTGATTCACCCCGAACAGCGTCACCCCGGATCTGATGTTGGCGCCGATCTCCTCACTGAAGTCGAACGTGCCATGCAGAATCCCGGACGCCATCTCCATGCCGGCCATTTCCATGCCGGCGTCCGCGGCGGCGTCGCCATCTTCCGCGGACGGGCTGGCCATCAGTACGGCCATCCCCCCGAGCAGTCCTGCGGTGACCAGAAGCCACCGTATCGATCCGGACCAAACGCGCATATCTCGTTACCTCCTCGATTCGCGTTTCTCGCACTCAATATAGGGCCTCTCCGGCCCGGCGTCTCGCTACTGCCTCAGTCGTCCCCCGCCGCCCGCCCCAGATATTGATTGAGCGCGGCGATGGCGATCAACAGAAATCCGAATACCGCCTGAAAGGTCTCGATCGACAACCCCACCAGTACCAGCCCCTGGCGCAGCAAGGAGATCATCACGATCCCCAGGCAGGCGCCGGCAACGGTGCCGAATCCGCCGCGCAGCCGCAACCCGCCGATGACGCACGCGGCCACCGCGAACAGCTCCCACAGGTTGCCGGCCAGCGGATCGATGGAGGTGCGTTCGGCGAAGTTGATGACCGAGGCGATGGCCACCAGCGCGCCGACCAGCACGAACGCGATCAGCTTGACGCGGGCGGTCGGCACCCCCTGCGCCTGGGCGGCGTCGCGGTTGCCGCCGGCGGCGAACACCCAGTTGCCGAAGCGGGTGCGGTGCAGGATGAAGGCGAACACCAGCGCCAGCACCGCGAACCAGATGATGGAGGTGCGGAAGTTGCCGGCCGGCGCCGACAGTTCGTTGAGGCCGGTAATGCCGGAGTTCAACATGCCGAACAGGAACGGCGGTTCGTCGCTCGCATAGGTCACCACCCGCCCGCCGCCGATGGCGCGGGCCACGCCGCGGTAGGCCAGCAGCATTCCCAGGGTGATGATGAAGGAGGGGTTGCCCGACTTGACGACCACGGTCCCGTTGAACAGCCCCAGCAACGCGCCGGCGCCCACCGCGATGAGCGCCGCCAGCCATACGTTCATGCCGCCCTGGCTGATCATCACTCCGTAGGTGAAGCCCACCACGGCGAAGGTGGAGCCGACCGACAGGTCGAACTCCCCGGCCACCATGAGGATCGCGACGCCGATTACGATGATCCCGAGGATGACGCTGAAGGTGATGACGTTGGAGATGGAAACGCCGGTCAGCAGCGTGTCCGGGGTGAGGATGGAGAACATCACCGCCAGGGCGGCGACGCTGATCAGCGCCACCAGCGCCGAGCGCCGCACCAGCAGCGTCTCGACCCGGGCCAAGGTCCTGCCGACCGGGTGCCGCATCCCGCAATCCTTCTAGCATGAAACGCCGCTCCGCGCCAACCCGCCCGCGGGCGGGGCGGGCCGGCCCGTCCGTGTCCTCCGTGCCCGTGGCTCCGTTGACGAGGATCACCGGCTCCCGTATACTCCGTGTCGCCATTGCGATTACGGTGGTGTCCATGCACTTTGCAGTGCTCAGCGCCATCGAGAGCGTCGAAACAATTGCAATTGGCGGACGGATACGAGAGATCATGAGGCTCCAAAAACAGTACGGTCGCGGACGCTGGCGAAAGCTGAAGGGCGTTGCGGCCGTCCGGCTTCCCGGTGGCAGCATTCGCAACGCAGAACTGCATTGGTACGAGGCGCATGGAATCGGTAGAGTGAAGATGAAGATCAAGCGATTTCTGGACTGATAACGTGGCAGATCAGTACGCTTTGTGTATCGAGAATCGAGAGTGCGATGATCTTGAGAAACGGAAGCTCTACCAAGTAATTCCTGACGAAGAAGCAGCGAAAGAGGGATACTTGCGCGTCATAGACGAATCACGGGAAGACTACTTGTACCCACAGTCGTACTTTGTGTTCGTCCAAGTACCGCATCACGTGCACGCGCTGCTGCGCATGCCATAACTGCAGCGTCTACCCAACGTATTCGACGCGCGCGTCCTTATGTTGCCTCCTCCTGATTCACCCGCCGGCAACCTCGAACGGCTGACGGCGTTGCTACGGGAGATGTTCCAGCTCGACCGCGGCGACCTCGACTTCGGCCTCTACCGGATCATCAAGCTGCAGGCGGGGGAGATCACGGCGTTTCTCGACCGCGACCTGCTACCGCAGGTCAAGACCGAGATGGACCTGAGCGGCGCCGGCGAGCTTGCCGCTCTGCAAGCGCAACTGGAGTCGGCCCGGGAGTCGGCGAGCAGGCTGGGCATCGACCCCGACGCCAACGCTCCGCCGGCGGTCGTCGAGTTGCAGCGCCGCGTTGCCGAGCTGCGCCAGGACGCAGCCGCGGAAGCCGACGTCTACAACCACTTGGCCAACTTCTTCGCCCGATACTACGCGGAGGGGGACTTCGTGGCGCAGCGCCGCTACATGAGCGGCGGGCGCTCCGCATACCTGATTCCCTACGATGGCGAGGAGGTGAAGTTGCACTGGGCCAACGCCGGCCAGTACTACGTCAAGACCACCGAGAATTACGCCGGCTACGCGTTCACGGCCGGCGCGGGGGAGGCGGCGCGGCGGGTACGCTTCGAGATTGCCGCGGCCGACAGCGCCCGGGACGCCGTCGGGGAGGCCGCCGGCCGGCAGCGGCGCTTCGTCCTTGCCGGCCGGTCCGGCGGCCGGCCGGCGGTGGAGGAGGGCGAGCTGGTGGTGCGATTCGAGCACCGCCCGCTGACCGACCGCGAAAAGAGGCGCTGGCCGGGCAACGGCAACGGCCAGCAGGAACGGATCAACGCCGCGGCCGGCGACCGGATTCTGAGCGCGGTCACCCAGGATTGGCGGTTCCTGCTGGCGGCGCCGGCGCCTGGGGAGGCCAACGCCGACCGTACCCTGCTGGCCCGTCACCTCGCGCGCTACACCGCCGGCAACAGCTTCGACTACTTCATCCACAAGGACCTGGGCGGTTTCCTGCGCCGCGAGCTGGACCTGTACCTGAACCGCGAGGTGCTGAACCCGGATGATCTGGACCGGGGCGGCGCGCCGCGGCTGGACCGGGCGCTGGCGCGGGTCCGGGCGGTGCGCCGCGTCGGGCGCAAGATCATCGACTTCCTGGCCCGCCTGGAGGACTTTCAGAAGCAGCTCTGGCTCAAGAAGAAGCTGGTGCTGGAGACGCACTGGTGCGTCACCCTGGATCGCGTCCCGGATTCTTTCCTGCCGGAGATCGCGGCCAACGCGGGGCAGTGCGACGAGTGGGTGCGCTTGTTCGCGGTGGACCGGATCGAGGGCGACCTGATGAACGGCGGCGCCTGGAAGCAACCGCCGAGCGTCGAGTTGCTCAAGGCGAACCCCTGCCTCGTGGTGGACACGCGCCACTTCGACCGCGGCTTCACCGACCGCCTGCTGGCGGCGCTGGGGGAGGCCGGCCCGCTGGACGAACAGACCGACGGGGTGCTGGTGCAGGGCGAGAACTTCCAGGCGCTGAACCTGCTGCAGGCGCGGTATCGGGGACAGGTGCGGTGCATCTACATCGACCCGCCCTACAACACCGATGCGTCCGCGATCCTCTACAAGAACGACTACAAGGACTCCTCCTGGCTGTCGCTGATGGCGGAGGGGCTGCGGCTGGCGCGCGCCTGGCTGACCGAAGACGGCGTGCTGTGCGCGGCGATCGATGACGAAGAGGTGTCCCTGTTGCGGTTGCTCATGCGCGGTCTGCTGCCGCGCGAGCTGGGAATCGTTGCGGTCCGCTCCAACCCGGCGGGCAGGAAGTCGCGCGGACAGTTCTCTCCGGCGCACGAATACGCGCTGTTCTTCGGCAATCCGGCGGCCGTGCCGGGCACGCTGGACAAGACAGCGCGGGAACTTGCTCGCTACCCGCTGACCGATGACCAGGGCCGGTACGCATGGAACAACCTGATCCGCCATGGATCCGGAGACAGAAGACATGATCGCCCCACGATGTTCTTTCCGATATACGTCAGCCATGACGACACGATTCGCGTTCCTGAAATGGAGTGGGATTCGGACAAGCAGGAGTATGACCTGTCGGAGGAGCCGCGAGACGATGAAGTCGCCGTGTGGCCCATCGTCGTAGCGGACGGCGGCGTAATCGAGAAGCGCTGGCATCGCGGCCCGGAGCGGGTGAGGGCGGCGCTGCACGACTATCGCGTCCGCCGGAACGGCAAGGAAGGCCCTGCCCGCGGAATAGAGATCGACTTCAAGATTCGTCCCGACCTGGGCTCGATGCCGAAGACGTGGTGGGACGACGCCAGGTACGCGTCCGCGAATCTCGGCGCCAAGATGCTCAAGGACCTGTTCGGAGACAAGGAGTTCGACTTCGCCAAGGCCACCGGTCTGGTGGAGGACTGCCTGCGCGCCTCCCGCTGCGGCGCCGGCGCCGTCGTGCTCGACTACTTCGCCGGTTCCGGCACCACCGGCCACGCGGTAATCAATCTCAATCGGATCGATGGCGGCGGCCGCCGCTACGTGCTGGTCGAGGTCGGTCGCCACTTCGACACCGTATTGCTGCCGCGTCTGAAGAAGGCGATCCATTCCCCGGATTGGAAGGAGGGCCGACCGGTCTCCCGCCGCGGTCTCTCGCAACTGTTCAAGTACCTCCGCCTGGAGGCCTACGAAGATACGCTGGAGAGTCTGGAAGCGACCCCGCCGTCGCCCGCACGGCGCGCATTGCTCGCCGCAGCCCCCGACCTGGCGGAGGACTACCGGTTGCGCTACGCGTTGGGTAGGGAAACCGCCGGCCGCGCCGGCCTGCTTGGCGGGGTGTTCACCGACCCCTTTTCCTACACGGTTGCCGTGATGCGCGGCGGCGCGCGGCGTGAGGTGCCGGTCGACCTGCCGGAGACCTTCAATTACCTGCTCGGCCTGCGCGTAGCGTCCCGCCGGCGCATCGACGGCGTGTTGGCGATCGCCGGCACCGACCCCGAGGGCCGGCGCTGCCTGATCCTGTGGCGCAGTCTGCGCGCCACGGGCTACGCCGAGCTGGAAGCCTGGTTCATCCGCCATCGCGAGCGGTTTCCGCGCCCGCTGCACCTCATCTACGTCAATGGCGACCACACCTTGAACGCCCTGCTGCCGCCCGACGAGGCCTGGACCGCGGAACTGATCGAACCGATCTTCCGCGAACTGATGTTCAAGGAAGAACAACAGTAGTGCCGCCTCCCGGACCGCGCCGCCGGGACCTGCTGCAGAACCGGCTGGTGTTGCACCGGTTCGTCTGCCGGGAGTTCGGGTTCGACGACCTGGGAACGATGCTCGGGCGGTTGCGCGACGCGCCGGTCGATCCCGCCGGCGGGGCAAGTGACTATGCCGCAGTACTCGCCGTGTACCTCACCGGCGCGACGCGCGTAACCTCCGATCTGCTGGCCGAGTACGCTGCCAACATCGCGCTCCACAGCGAGCGGTTGCGGATGTCCGGCGAGCATGACCGCACCTGGAAGCCGCATCAGTACGCCGCCCTGCTGTTCGCCGAACATTACCTGCGCCGCTACTTCGAGGACCCCGCGGCGCTGTGCGCCGACCTCGACCGCCACCGGCAACGTGACCGCCTGACCGCCTCCCTGCCGGAGTACCGGCCTGAAGAGCTGCGCACGGTCGCCTTCCAGAGCGCTACCGGCTCCGGCAAGACCCTGCTGATGCACGCCAACCTGCTGCAATACCGCCATTACCTGAGCCGGGCCGGCGGGCGGCTGAACAACGTGGTGCTGGTGACCCCGAACGAGCAATTGTCGTTGCAGCACCAACGGGAGCTGCTCGCGAGCGGCCTGCCGGCCCGGTTGTTCTCGCGCGGCGCCGGCTCCGAACTGTTCGACCCGGTGGAGATCATCGACCTGAACAAGCTGGCCGAGCGGCCGGGCGTGAAGCGCGTCGCGGTGGGCGACTTCGGCGGCGACAACCTGGTGCTGGTCGACGAGGGCCACCTGGGCGCTACCGGTCGGGTGTGGCGCGAGCGCCGGCGCGAACTGTCGCACGGCGGCTTTACCTTCGAGTACTCCGCCACGTTCAACCAGGTGACGAGCGGCCGCGACCCTGAGCTGCTGAACGCCTACGGCAAGTGCCTCCTGTTCGACTACTCCTACCGCCGCTTCCACGCCGAGGGCTACGGCAAGGACTACGCCATCCTCAACTTGCCGGGCGGGGCGCAGGATGAAGGCAGCGACATGTACCTGCTGGGATGCCTGCTCACCTTCTACCAGCAATGCCGGATCTGGCGGGAGCAGGGCGAGCAATACGCGGCGTTCAACCCGGCCAAGCCGCTGTGGGTGTTCCTCGGCAAGACCGTGGCCGGATCGAGCCGCGCCGACCGGGAGACCCGCTCCGACGTGGTCCGCATCCTGCGCTTTCTCGGTTGGGTACTGGGGCATGGCGAAGTGGCGCAGGTGATGATCGAGCACCTGCTGGCCGGCGCCTCGGGGCTGCTCGACGACGCCGGCACCGACTACTTCGCGGGCCGCTTCCACCACCTGCCGCGCAACGGCGCCGCGGTGTACGCCGACCTGTGCGAGACCGTGTTCCACGGACCGGGGCGGCTGCGCGTCGTGTACCTGACCGCGGGCGAGGGAGAACTGCACCTCCGCACCGCCGACAACGAACCTTTCGGAGTCGTCAACGTCGGCGACTCCGCGGCGCTCTACAAGTTGCTCACCGATACCGATACGGCGTCCCGGGACTTCGCCGTCGATCGGGAGCTGGGCTTCGCCGGGCGGCTGTTCGGCAGCGTGGACCGGCCCGACTCGACGGTGAACGTGGTGGTCGGAGCACGGCGCTTCATCGCCGGTTGGAACTCCTGGCGCGTCAGCACGTTGGGGCTGATGCACGTCGGCGTTGGCGAAGGACCGGAGATCATCCAGATGTTCGGCCGCGGCGTGCGGCTGAAGGGCTGGAATCTGAGCCTGAAGCGGCACCGCGCGAGCGGCGCCCCGCCGCCGGCGGACAGCGCCGGCCTGATGGAGCTGGAGCGGCTGTACATCTTCGGGTTGCGCGCCAACTACATGCAGACCTTCCGCGACCTGCTGCAGCAGGAGGGGATCCGCACCGAGCCGCAGACGGTGCGCCTCCCGGTGACCTGGAACTTCGCCCGCACCACCGACTTGAAGCTGATCCGGCTGCGCGAGGACCGGCAGTACCAATACTCCGGCGAACGGCCCGTGCTGCCGGAGCCCGCCGCCGCCGGCCTGCCGCTGGTCACTCTGGACCGATACTCGCGCCTGCAATCGATCGCCTCCGGCGCTGCCGCGGCGGGCGCCGGGGCGGGCCGGAACGCCGTCAGCCTCAAGCCCCGCGCCGTTCTGTTCGACGCCGATCGGCTATACCAGCGGCTGCTGCTGCGCAAGCGGCGCCGGGGCTGGCATAACCTGATCATCGAGCGGCGTACCGTAGAACGACTGCTGGGGAGCGACGACTGGTACCAGCTCACGCTGCCGGCCGAGCGCCTGGACTTGGCCGGGTTTCGGGAGGTGGGCGGCCTTGAGGAGATCGCCCTCGATCTGCTCACCGAGTACGCCGACCGGTTCTGGCGCGCGAGCCGCCGCCGCTGGGAGCACGCCAGAATCGAGGTGGTCCCGCTGACCCGGGACGATCCCAACAGCGTCGGCGCCTACGAGATGACGCTGGACGCCGCCCGCGAGCAGTTGGTCAAGGAAGCCGGCGAACTGGCGCGCGCCCTCCGGGAGGGCCGCTTCGACGCCCTGAAGCCGTGGTACGACGGCCTGCAGATCGGGACCATGAGCTTTGCCGCGCACGCCTACCGCCCGCTGCTCTACGCGCGCGGCGAACGCGCCGTCACCGTGCAACCGACGCCCCTGGACCTCCACGAGAAGCGCGTCGTCGAGCAGTTGGCGGGGCTCGCCATGCGCGGCGACCCGGCCCTGCAGGGCCGGGAGCTGTTCCTGATTCGCAACCAGGCGCGCGGGCGCGGCGTCTCCTTCTTCGACGACTTCGGCTACTACCCCGACTTCATCGCCTGGCTGAAGGACGCTGCCAGCCAGCACGTGCTGTTCCTGGATCCGAAGGGGCTGAGCCGGTTCGGCGGCCGGGAACGCCGCAAGGTGCGGTTGCACCGTGCGATCGGCGAAGTGGAGCGGCACGCGCGCCGCACCGACCCGAATCTGCGGCTGCATGCCTATGTCCTGTCGGTCACCCCGGCCGCGCAGATCGACGCCGGCGCCCGCTCCGCCGCCGACTGGAAGCGAGACGGCGTCTACTTCCTGAACGAACGCGACTGTCTGCAGGAAGTGATCGCGCACGCCCTGCGCCGCTCCCGGGCGTCCACCGCGCTCTCCGAGTGAACCGCGCGTGAGCGGGCGGTCCGCAATCACGCGAGTCCTGCCGCCGCGGTAAGCCCGCCCGCCGCTCACGCGCGCGGAGACACTGGCGCCGATTCACAGGCAGCGGCGCGAGACAACGAGCGAGCCGGCGCGGCGCCCGGCAGTCTGGTAGGATGCCGGCATGTCGGCGTCCGAAGCGCCGCTCCGCGCGGCGCCGCCATTTCCGGCCATCCCCTACGGCCTTGCCTACTTCAAGGGCATCCGCCGGGAGGGGTTGCCTGTACGTGGACAAGACCCGCTTCCTGCGCGCCCTGGAACAGGAGCGGTTCGTGTTCTTCATCCGCCCGCGGCGCTTTGGCAAGACCTGCTGGCTGTCGCTGCTGGAGAGCTATTACTCCCGCACCGAGGCCGGCGACTTCGAGGCGGTGTTCGCCGGCACCGACATCGGCCGCGTTCCCACTCCCAACCGCAGCCGCTACGTGGTGCTGCGGTTCAACTTCTCCGCCTTCAACGACGCCCCGGAGACGCTGGAGCGGAACTTCGAGAATTACTGCCACCTCCAGCTCCTCTACACGCTGGAAGCCTGCCCGGAGTCGTTCCCGGAATCGGTGGTCCACCGAATCTGCTCGCAGGCGACCATCAACGACAAGCTCAACGCCCTGTTCCTGCACTCCGGGCGCGCGCAGATACCGCTCTACGTGCTGATCGACGAGTACGACAACTTCGCCAACACCATCCTGGCGCATCAGGGGGCGGACGCCTACCACGCCTTCACCCACGGCGGCGAGATGCTCGGCTTCACCGAAGCCGAAGTGCGGGACCTGCTTTCGACCTACCGCGACCTCGGCGTCTTCGACCAGGACCCCGACGCCGCCCTCGACACGATGCGCGAGTGGTACGACGGCTACCGCTTCGCCAAGACCGCCCCCAACGTCGTCTACAACACCGACATGGTGCTCTACTACCTGTCGTACTCACTTCCCAACAAGCCCGGCCCCGACAAGCCGCCGGCGCAGCACCGTCGACCGGGCGCAGGAGCACCACGTAGCCGGTGCGCAGCGAGGAAGTGACGGTTGCCGGCAATAGACCGGGTACTCCCGGTTGACCGTGCTTCGGGTGGCGGCATAGCATGTCGGCAAGAGACCGGGGAGCTTGGTGTTGCCAAGCTGAGAGGAGAGCCGTGGGACGGGCCGTTGCGCGCCGACCCCAGAGCTTTCGACTCGTACACCTGATCCGGGTAATGCCGGCGGAGGGAGCTCATCGCCCACCTGCAGCCTGATTCCCCGTCAGATTCACTCCCCGGCGGGAGGATATGTAATGCGTTATCTGTCCGTCTGGGTGCCGGCGCTGCTGGCACTTGCCGGCGCCGCCTACCTTGGCGCCGAGCCGCAAGCCGAAGCCGAGCCGGGGGCGCTCACTGTCATGGGGCACGACTCGACGGTGATCCCCGAGCCGGTGCTGGCCGAGTTCGAGGAGCGCTACGGCGCCCGCGTCAGCATCCTGTTGGCCGGCGACGCGGGATCGGCGCTCAACCGCGCCATCCTGGCGAAGGGCAGGCCGCTGGCCGACGTCCTCTACGGCGTCGACAACGCGTTCCTGAGCCGGGCACTCGACGAAGGCGTCTTCGAACGGTACGAGCCGCCGGCCCTGGCCGGAATCGCCCCCGAGCTGCGCCTCGACGCCAGCGGCCACGCCACCCCGATCGACTTCGGGGACGTGTGCGTCAACTATGACGCCGCCTACTTCGACGCCGCCGGAGTGGCGCCGCCGCAACGGCTGGAGGAGCTGACCGACCCGGCCTATGCCGATCTCCTGGTGGTCCAGAATCCGGCGTCCTCATCGCCGGGCCTCGCCTTTCTGCTGGCCACGATCGGCCGCTTCGGCGAACCCGGCTATCTCGACTACTGGCGTGAACTGCGCGCCAATGGCGTGCGCGTCGCCCCCGATTGGGAGAGCGCGTACTTCGCCGAGTTCAGCGGCGGCACCAGTACCGGCGACCGGCCGCTGGTGGTGTCCTACGGCTCCAGCCCTCCGTTCGAGGTGATCTACGCCGAGACTCCGATCGAGGCCCCTACCACCGGCGTGATGGTCGGGGGGGAAAGCTGCTTCCGGCAGATCGAGTTCGCCGGCATCCTGGCGGGCACGCCGCGCCGCGAGTTGGCCGAGCGCTGGATCGACTTCATGCTCAGCCCCACCTTCCAGGCGGAGCTGCCGCTCAACATGTTCGTATTCCCGGTGCTGGCTGACGTTCCGCTGGCGCCGGAGTTCGAGCGGTTCCTGTCGCTTCCCGAGCGCACCGCGCAAGTCGCTCCCGCGGCCATCGCCGCGCACCGCGAACGGTGGATTCGGGAGTGGCGCGAGGTCATGGCGCGCTGAGCGGAGCGGTCACGCGCGCCGGCGGCGGCTCCGGCCGCCGCCGGCCGGCGGCGCGCCTCGGGCTGTGGCTGCTGCCGCTGGCGTTCCTGGCGCTGTTCTACCTCTATCCGCTCGGCGCCATCATGCAGCGCGGGCTGAGCAGTGGGGGGGCTGCCGGAGCAGATATCTGGCAGCTCCTGACCGCGGCCACCACCCGGCGGGCGCTCTGGTTCAGCACCTGGCAGGCGGTGGTATCGACGCTGGGCACGCTGGCGGTCGGGTTGCCGGCGGCCTACGTGTTCGCCCGCTACCGCTTTCCGGGGAAGCGGTTGTTGCGCACCATCACGCTGGTGCCGTTCGTGCTGCCCACCCTGGTGGTGGCCGCCGCCTGGCAGGCGCTCCTGGGGCCGCGCGGCTTCCTGAACCAGCTCCTGCCGGCGCTCGCGCTGCCGCCGTTGCGCGCCGGCGGCAGCGCGGGGGCGATCATCGCCGCCCACGTGTTCTTCAACACCGCGCTGGTGGTGCGGCTGGTCGGGGACAGTTGGGCGCAGCTTCATCCGCGCGTCATCGAGACCGCGGCGGTGCTCGGGGCGGGGCCGATGCGGCGCTGGCGCGCGGTAACCATGCCGCTGTTGAGCCGGCCCATCTTCGCCGCGGCGCTGCTGGTGTTTCTGTTCGACTTCACCTCGTTCGGGGTGGTGCTGCTGCTCGGCGCCGGCCGCTACGCCACCCTCGAAGTCGAGATCTATCTGCAGACGGTCACCCTGTTCGACCTGCGCGCGGCGGCGGTTCTGTCGCTGCTGCAGCTCCTGCTGACGGCGCTGGTTACCGCCGCCTACAGCAACGCGGCCGCCCGCTACCGCGCTACGCCGCGGCTGGGGCGGGCCGCCGCGTACGAGCGGGCGCCGGCGGCAGCGCGCGAGCGGTGGCTGGTGGCGGTCACGGTCGGCGCGCTGCTGGTGTGGCTGGTGGTGCCCCTGGCGGCGCTGGCGCTGCGCGCGCTGTTCTCGCTGGAGGATGGCCGCCTCACGCTGGCCCTGTTTACCCGGCTCGGCAGCCGGCCGCGCGGGGCGGCGCTGGCGGTGCCGCCGTTGCTCGCGCTGCGCAACTCGCTCCTGTTCGCGGTGCTGACCGCGCTGCTCAGCCTGGCGGTAGGGTTGCCCGCGGCGCTGGCGGCGGTGGGGGTGCGGCGGGCGTGGCTGCGGCGGCTGGTCGACATCGCGGTGATGCTCCCGCTTGGCACCTCGCCGGTCACCATTGGCTTCGGCTTCATCCTCGCGCTGGGGCTGCCCGGCTTCGACCTGCGCGCGTCGCCGGTGCTGCTGCCGGTGGCGCATACCCTGGTGGCGCTGCCGCTGGTGTTCCGCGCGTTGGTCGGGGGGCTGCAGGCGGTCCCGGCGCGCCTGCGCGAGGCCGCCGCGGTGTTGGGCGCAGCCCCGGCGCGGCGCTTCATATACGTGGAGTTGCCGGTGCTTGGGCGAGCCGCGGCCAGCGCGGCGCTGTTCGCGGCTGCCATCTCGCTCGGCGAGTTTGGCGCCAGCGCGCTGATCGCGCGTCCCGAGCTGCCCACCATCACGACCGCGATCTTCCGTTCGCTGTCGCGTCCGGGGGCCAGCAACTACGGCCAGGGTATGGCGCTGGCAACCATCCTGATGGTCACGACCGCGGCCAGCGTCGCAGCCATCGAACGGCTGCGCACCGCCGCGGCGCGCGACTTCTGACGGCGATGACCGACGTGGACCACTCCGACGCCGACCGTAACCGGCAAGCGCCGCCGTCCAGCTCCGCGGGAGCCCCGGAGCAGGCCGCGGCGCGAGCGGCCCGGCAACCGGCCGGCGCGGCGCTGGAGGTGCGGCGGGTCAGCGTCCAACTCGGCGGCGGCGCCGTGCTGGCGGACGTGTCGCTGGCGGCCCGGGCCGGTGAGATCGTGGCCCTGCTCGGCCCCAGCGGGTGCGGCAAGACCACCCTGCTGCGGGTGATCGCCGGGCTGCAGCCGCATGCCGGCGAGGTGCGCTGGCAGGGTCGGTCGGTGGCGGCCGTGCCCGCCCACCGGCGCGGCTTCGGACTGGTGTTTCAGGACCAAGCGTTGTTCCCGCATCTGGACGTGGCGCGCAACGTCGCCTTCGGCCTGCGCATGCGGGCCTGGGGCGCCGCCGAGCGCGCGCGGCGGGTAGGGGAGCTGCTGGAACTGGTGGGGCTGAGCGGCTTCAGCCGGCGGCCGGTCGACGCTCTCTCCGGCGGCGAGGCGCAACGCGTGGCGCTGGCGCGCGCGCTGGCGCCGCGCCCGCGGCTGCTGATGCTGGATGAACCGCTGGCCGGTCTCGACCGGCCATTGCGGGAACAGCTTCTGGCCGACCTGCCGCGCATCCTGCGCTCGCTCCGGCAGACCGCGCTGTTCGTGACCCACGATCTGGAAGAGGCGCTCGCCGTCGCCGACCGGGTAGCGGTGATGCGCGCCGGCCGGATCGCGCAGGTGGCCGCGCCGCGCGCGCTTTACGAGCGTCCCGCCAGCGTGTTCGTCGCCCGCTTCCTCGGCCGCGCCAACATCCTGCACGGCACCGTGCGCGGCACCGTGCGCGGCGGCCCGGCCGAGCGCTCACTCGAAACCGACCTCGGCCTCCTGCCGTACGACCGTTCCACCCCGCCCGGCGCGCGCGGCGCAGTGTTGATCCGGCCCGAACAGATCAACCTGGTCGAACGCGAGCCGCCTGCCGGCGCCCCCGCCGGAGCCGTGTCCTTGCGCGGCACGCTGCAGGCCACCTCATTCCGCGGCACTGCCGCGCTCGCCACCGTACTGGTCCGCGCCACCACCCTGCAGGTCCTGGTCACCGGCCGGCGCACGCTCCCCGCCGCCGGCGCTGCCGTAACCATCAGCTTCCACCCTCACGCCGCCGTAGTCCCCCTCACCGCTTAACCTACAGCGGGCCGCCCGAGTCGTCCGCGGCGATCGTCGCGGTCGCCCAGTGCGGGCGTGCTCCTTGCTCGCCTTGCTAGAGGGCGATATGATGTCCTGTAATGAGCGGAAATGATCTGGTCGTCGGAGCTCTGGTCCAATGGACCGAAGGACAGGGATACGGCGAGGTCACCGGTATCGACGCAAGACGGATCAGCGTCCGTTGGGATCATGAAGGTAACCCCCCGCAATTCGCTGCCACGAATCCACCGCTATCGAGGGTCGAATTTTCAGCCGGTCACGTTGTCCAACTGAGATCGACCAACGAAACCGCCGCCGTCCTCAGTATTGTGACTACTGAGCCTCCGGTTTGGAGTTTGCTCGTTACCGGGCAGCCACCGCGGACTCTGAACGTGCCGGAAGCAGGCTTGCGCCCGCAATCGATCACAGATCCTGTCGAGCGATTCAAGAGCGGGCACATCGGTTCACTTCAAAAATACCGGCTTCAGGAAGTAACGAGATGGTATTGGGAGCGGCATCATTACGACGACCTCGTTTCGCTAGGACAGGTTGGTGTAGACCTGAAACCGCATCAGGTTTCGGTGGTTCACAAGGTAGTCTCCGAGTATCCTCACCGTTTTCTGCTGTGCGACGAAGTCGGTCTGGGAAAGACAATCGAGGCAGGGATGGCACTCAAAGAGCTCCGGTCCCGCGGAGTAGCTAGACGAGTCCTCGCCATTGTGCCACCTAACCTGATTTTTCAATGGCAATTCGAGATGAAGACCAAGTTCAACGAAATATTCGCTATATTGAATACCGATGTTGTTCGTTTCCTGCAAAATGATAGCGGTTTCAATGACAACCCGTTCACGTACCGAGACAGCGTTTTGTGTTCTGCGGCCTGGGTGGTTAACGAACCCTGGGCGAGCCAGTGCGCTGCCGCGGATTGGGATCTTGTCATTATCGACGAAGCGCACCATGCGCGAAGCCGCCGTAGCGGAAACAGGATAGAGCGTACGCGTCTATACCATTTGGTAAACAAACTTGCGACGATGGAACACTTGACAAGAGGATTGTTGTTCCTCACTGCGACGCCGATGCAGCTCGACACTCACGAACTCTACTCCCTCGTAGAACTTCTTGACCCCGCGCTGTTCCCTTCGGAACAACACTTCGACCGCCATCGTACGACAGTTCCTGGTCTCTCTTATCTCGTCGAACGCCTGTCTCGTCATGGATTTCCATTGCCCGATGAGACAAGGGAGGTAACCGCCCGACAGGTTGGCGAATGGCTTGACATCGACTGCAATGAAGCGCATCGACGACTCAACGATTCAAAAGAGCTCAGGAAGCTGACTGAAGATCTGTCGGAACGCCACCTCCTTAGCAAGGTGTTGATTCGCAACCGAAAAGCCGTAGTGGGCGATTTCGTAACGCGTATCGCCGTGCGCTGGGAGGTCGATCTGACGCCAAAAGAACTCGCTGCACTGAGTGCCGTAAAAGAGTATGTGCAGTATGGTTACCAGCTTGCCGAACAACGCAATAACAATGCGGTTGGATTCGCAATGGTTGTATTCCAAAAGTTGATGGCATCCAGCATCGCCGCAATTCAGGTTGCATTGAGCAAACGTCGAGAAAAAATAGGTGCCGATTTCGCAGAAGGGCAGTCATATGTTGATCTTCAAGAAAGGCTGGAAGAAGACGACGACGCAGCAGATGTCGTCGGAGCCTATGGCCTTGTAGATGAGCAGGCGTTGCTGGATCAGGCTCTCGCAGCACTTGGTGCGGTAGAACGTGACTCCAAGGCTTGCGTACTTGTTGAGCAAATCAATACGCTGTTCACGCGCCATGAAGCGGGGTCGCATCGGCGTGCTAGCGACCAAGACGACGGCAAGATAATTATCTTCACGGAGTTCCGAGAGACTCAGCGCTATCTTCAGCGCCTTCTGGTTGCTCAAGGGTGGGGAGTCAACGTATTTCACGGGCAGCTTGACGCTGTTAGCAAAGACCGCGCCGTGGCTCGATTCAGGGACAATGTCGGGCCGCAGGTTCTGATTAGCACCGAAGCGGGAGGAGAGGGGAGAAATTTTCAGTTCTGCCATATGCTTGTGAATTATGACCTGCCCTGGAACCCGATGCGAATTGAGCAGAGAATCGGACGGGTGGACCGAATTGGTCAGGAACATGTTGTTAAGATTTTCAACTTCGCGGTAAGGGATACCATCGATATTCGTATTCTCGACGTGTTGGAGCATCGCATTCATGTCTTCCAGGAAACGGTGGGAGGGCTCGATCCTATCCTTGGCGCGGCCGAGCGAGACCTCAGGAAGATCATGCGTCAGGCCGAGGCACAGAGGGACGCCGCCTTTACCGAGTTTGGTCAACGCGTAGCGGAGCGGATCAGTAGAGCCCGAGAAGCACGGGAACAACTTGGCAATTTTATCATGGACACCAAGTCATTCCGCAGAGAGATTGTTGAGCGTATTACCGGGCAGCCGTCACCGATCGATAACGACCGTATTGAGCGGTTCATCGGAAAACTGCTTGCTAGCGTAGGGACTTACATCAAACGTATGGGCAGCGGCTACCGTCTTACCTTCCACGGCGAATTCTATGATACCCACCGGAAGCTGATCCTGGCAGGTGGGAAAAAAATGAACGCAGTGTTTCGGCGTGACCGTCGGCCTGATGAAGAGAGTGTTGAATTCATGGCCTTTGGGCATCCGATCGTTGATACGATTGTTCAGCGTATCCTGGAAGAAGGCTATGAGGGAGTGACCGGTACGCGTCGCATCCGTGCGAATGATGAACTTTCACCTGCCAAAGGATGGCTTTTCAGTTTCCAGTTTACTGTTCCCGGTGTGCAGTCCACTGAACACATAGTACCGGTATTCGTGAACGACGACGGCCGTGTGGACGACGATGCGGGCCAAGTCATTCTGGATCGTGCATGCGAGTTCGACGATCACGAACAGGAGATACCGTTGCCGAAAATTCCCGATAATCTCGATAGACTCGAGCCATTGGCGAAAGACGTTGTCAACACCATTCAGCAAAGACTGCAGCGGGATGCCGAGATTAAAGCGGCCGGTCGAATAGATCATGAGGTTGCTCGACTCAACACTTGGTTCGACTATCGGGAGCGGGTAGCCAGAGACCGCTTGACCGCTACTCGAGCTACGTTAGATCGTCTTCAGTCGAGCGACGACGACTCAGTGCGCCGAATTATTCCTGTTTGGGAGGCAAATCTTCGGCGCGACGAGGCGCTTCCCGATAGGCTCGCGCAGGAGCGCAGGCGCCGGATCGCTGATATAGAGAGACACCGCCACCCGCAGGTTGCTTGGGCTCTGAAATCGCTAGGCCGCATCGAGATAGTTGCTCCGGCTGAAGGCGAGCGAGGACGTATCAGTGCGCGGAGGGGCGACGATGGCAGGATTGCGCGGTTGGAACGTGCAGGGACAATAGTACGCCGTTCTTCCGGGAGTCCGCTTGATGTGTTGGGGCAGCCGGTACGGACGGACGCGAATATCCTGAGCGCGCTGCTGGAGGAGCGCTCCGAAGAATACGAAGAAGGTCATCGGTGAATTTCTGGACACTTCTGGGATCGTGGCGCTTGTGGTCGATGAGCCACACCAGCCGTTTGCTCGGAGCACTCTCGAAAACGATGACAGGATGGCGGTGTGGTGGGGAGCCTCTGTCGAATACGTTTCAGCGGTGTCCCGGCGGGTGCGTGAAGGCACCCTGACTGCAGACCAAATCGACCAGCTTGTTCATTACCTCGAGGAACTATCGAGAGAATGGTACGAGATTCAGCCCGATTCGAAGATCAGAAAGACAGCTCAGACACTGGTTCGTCGTTATCCGTTGAGAGCCGCGGACGGTCTGCAATTAGCGGCGGCACTCGCCATTGCTGAAAGCAATCCGGGGAGTATTGGATTCGTATCCTTCGATAGACGACTGAAAAATGCCGCTGTCCAAGAAGGGTTCGCCGTTCTTGACGGCGAACCGCCGTCCGAGTGACGGACCGATCAAACTCTATGGTAGTATTCTGCCTTCCGTCCGGTCAAGCAGCCAGTTCGACGAAGATGGCGCCCGTCTCGCCGCTGGAATCTGCCTATTGGTTATTTCGCACGACGCCGGGCTGGTGCTGGTTGGCGCCCATCAGTTGGCGTACCAGTTCCGACGGGTTGTCCAGGTCCGCCAGTTGGGCGCGCATATCTTCCTGGGTGACGTAGATCGGTCGGGTATACATCCCCAGCAGGGCGCTGCGCGCCGCGTTCGACGTGTTGGGACGGGCGGTATGCCAAGTGGCCCCATGCATCACCATCACGCTGCCGCGAACGGCCGTCAGTATCTCTCCGTCGGGATGCCAGTCGGAGGCTATCTCCGGCGGTGGACGATGCCCCTTGCGATGGCTGCAGGGGATGATCCCGGTACCGCCGTTCTCCGCTGAAAAGTCATTCAGCAGCCACATGGTCTGCCCGCTGATGCGGTCGGTCGGCCAGGGTTGATTGAGCCGCTGATACGGCCAGTCAGGATGCCAGCCGTATCGGGAATAGCCGGGATAGGTGGTATTGGCCGTCCAGGTGGAGCAGATCATGTCTTCGTCGAGATACCGTCTCCAGATGGCCACGATCAGGGGATGGGACATCAATTCGACGAAGATCGGGTGCTTGACGGCTATCCGCGCAACCCGCTGAGTCTTCTTCTCGCGGCTGATTTCGCTCTCCTCGTCGGCCAGAAAACGCTCCAGGATGGCGCGCACCCGATCCGCTTTCTCTACCGATATCACCGACGGGATAACGCAGTAACCGCGTTCATCGAGTTCGGCAATGATTTCCGATACGTCAGACGGACGAACCGACCCCTCATCTGCGATCAAGCTCTGCTCCATTCTCGTTCTCCGACGCCGGTGGTATCGGCTACCGGTCTGAATTCTCCACGTTTGCCCAGCGAGCGCTGGATTTCGCGGTCGTAGAGGGACGTGAAGGCTTCGGCAATTGGGCTGTGTCGGAGCTCGAAGGGCTGTGACGCGGACTCGCAGCTCACTTCGCCGGTCGAGTCCCGGTATAGTGCGTGGAAGCGTACTTCGTCGCCCTCCTCTATGAGCAGCTCCAACTCCTTCAAGACCGCGTAGTCATGGGTAGCTATCAGGATCTGGACACCCGAGCGTTGCAACTGCAGCAGAATATCGACGACGACGGTCAGGAGGCCGGGATTGAGATTCGCCTCCGGCTCGTCCCAGAACAGGACCGAGCCGCTCGGCAGTGAGCCGTTGCGAACCAGCAGCCAAAGAAGACCGAGCTTGCGCAGACCCTCAGCGAGCAACATGAACTCAATCTTGCTGTTGCCGTTCTCGACGAATAATTCCTCTCCTTCATCCGTCACCCTGCCTCCTATCGCGGCCTCAAGACGCTTCTCGATCCGCCTGACGGCATTCGTCCTCTTACGCAACGGCGGTAGATAGGCGCGGTCTATGATGTCGGAGTAGATCTCCTCTACGTGGATCTCATGCTGTTTGTAAAGTGAACGGAATCCTGGTGCATTAGAGAGTATTTCCTTGGCCGGAATGAACGTGCTTTTGACAACCTCTTCGGGCCAATTAAGTTTCGCAAAGGAGCCCATTCGTCTGGCCTCGTCGGATACGGGAAAACGTAATCTGAGGCTGCCGCGCCACACTTCAACGATTGCTTGACGATCTTCACTTGGATGTCTTACCAAACGTTGAATACTGTTTCGAGACGGCAAGAAAACTCGAACGAGCTTGTGATAGAAGGGTCCTTCCGGACCCATCACGTAATCGATATTGGTTGTCTTGAATTCACATGCCGCGTAGGCAACCTTGAGGAGATGCGTCTTACCGGTTCCGTTGGCGCCAATGAATACGTTTATGCCTGGGCCGAGCTTCAGATCGAGTTGCTCGAACGCCGTGAACCGTTCAAGGACGATGCGCGTCAACGGAGGAGCGTGCTTTGAGCTTGGCAAGCGAGGGGCATTCTTGACTTCATTTTGCATATTTTCTCTCCGGGATCAGCGTAAGATCGGAAGCGCATCGCCTCGGCGAAGATCTCCAGGGCGGCGCCGTGATCGCCTGCTCCCAGGGCGACAACGCCACCGCCACCCTGGGCGGAGAAGCGCATGTGGTTGGCGGTTTCACCGGGTGTGTCCGTCAGGCGTAGATGTCATTGCGCCACGCCGGATCGATCTCGGAGTGGGCCGCCAGCCGCGCGCGGAACAGGGATCGGATCTCGCGCAGCCGCGCTTCGGTCCCGGCTTCGAAGATGAGCACCAGCTCCGGCAGGTTGGAGGAGGCGCGCACCAAGCCCCAGCCATCCCCGAAGTCGACCCGGGCGCCGTTGATGTCGTTCACCCGAGCGCCGAACTCGCGCTTGAAGTCGGCCACCAGCGCGTCCACCACGCGGTACTTGTGGTCGTCGGCGCAGGGCGCGGCAATCTCGGGGGAGGTGAGGTAGGGCGGGGTGCCGGCCACCAGCGCCGACAGGGTCTCTCCGCTCGCCGCCAGCACCTCCAGCAGGCGCGCGCCGGCATAGAGGGCGTCGTCGAAGCCGTAGTATCCCTCCCGGTAGAAGATGTGGCCGCTGCGTTCGCCGGCCAGCGCGGCCCCGGTCTCGTGCAGCTTGGCCTTGATGTGGGAGTGGCCGGTCTTCCACATCACCGGGCGCCCGCCGCGGGCGGTGATCTCCTCCTCCAGGCCGCGCGTGCACTTGACGTCGTACACGACCGCGGCGCCCGCCCGGCGCTGCAGTACCTGCCGCGCCAGCAGGATCAGCACCCGGTCGCTCCACACGTCCTCGCCGCGCTCATCCATCACCCCGATGCGGTCGCCGTCGCCGTCGAAGGCCAACCCCACGTCGGCGCGGATGTAGGGGTGGGTCACGATCTGCCGCAGGCGCGCGCGCGCCTTCAGGTCGGACGGGTTGGGGAAGTAGTGGGGGTAGCGGTCGTCGGGGTCGCAGTAGAGCTGAAAGGTGAGGCAGCCCAGGCGCTGCAGCGCCTCGTAGGCGAACACGCCGGCGCCGCCGTTGCCGCAGTCCACGGCCACCCGCAACGGGCGCTCCAGGCGGGTGCCCGCGGTGACCCGCTCCAGGTAGGCGTCGCGGGTGTCCGCGCGGCGGCGGCGGCCGTTGCTTCCGCCGCTCTCGCCGGCCGCCGCCAGGCGGTACAACTCGCGCATCTCGGCCGGGCCGAGCGTGCGCGAATAGCCGTGCGCCAGCTTCATGCCACACCAGTCGCTGGGGTTGTGGCTGGCGGTGATCATCAACCCGGCCGGGCTCTCCAGGTGGTACTGACTGAAGTAGAGCGCCGGGCTGATGGTCAGGCCGATGTCCACCACCTCCAGGCCCGCGGCCAGCAGGCCGCTGACGGCCGCGTCCTTGAACCCCGGCGAGGCCGGCCGGTTGTCGTAGCCGACCACGACGCGGTCGTTGCCGCGCGCCAGCAGCAGGCGTCCGAAGGCGTTGGCGATCAGCCGCACCGAGTCGTCCGTGAGCTCGCCCTCGGCGACGCGGCCGCGCAGGTCGTACTCCCGGAACATGGCCCGGAAGGCGGAATGGTGAACGTCTACCATCATTGCAGGCGGTTGGGCGCGGCGGGCCGCGCCGCGGGTTCAGCGGCCGGTGGCGGAGCCAAGGCCCATGGCCCGCCGCCAGGCCGCCAACTGGCCCAGATGGTTGGCCTCGTGCGAGGTCATCAACGGCACGACGTAGTCGCCGACGGTAGGGAACCGCTGCCGCGCCTTCGGGTTGGGGTGCGGCTGCGCGAGCTGCTCCTCGTCAGCCGCGGCCACCGCCGCCGCCACCCGCTCGTGCTGCGCGGTGAGCTGATCCACAAGCTGCTGCCTGGAGGGATAGTCGGCGGCGTTGCCGCTGGGGGTGCCGCCGGGCCGGCTGGCCTCGCGCCACGCCTCGGGAAAGGTGGACTCCTGACCTAGCACCTGGGCCAGGTTGTCGGCCACCGCCGCCAGATGGCCCAACGTCCAGGCCGGGTGATTGATCACTCCGCCGGGCTGTTGAACCATCTGCTCGTCGCTGAGGTCCTGCACCTGCAGCCCCGCGACCTTGAGGTTCATCGCGTAGGTGCGCAGCACGTATTGCAACATGAGGTCTCCTTGTATCGAGTATCGAGAGTAGAGAACGTTGCGGACAATATACCGCGATTCCGCGCGAGCTTGCACGGAGCGTCATGCCGGTGCATGCTGCCGGCCATGGCACTACTTCGGGCCGCGGTCATTGGACTGGGGCGGATCGGCAGCACCTTCGACGACGAGATCACCCGCGGCGGCACGTTCTTCCTTCCCTACTGTCACGCGCCGGCGTACGCGGAGTCGCCGCTGGTGGAACTGGTCGCGGGCGCGGATCTCAATGCGCAGCAACGCGCGTGGTTCGCGGAGCGCTGGGGACTGGGCGAGGAGCACGTCTACGCCGATTACCGGGAGATGCTGCAACGCGAGCAGCCGGACTTGGTCAGCGTGTGCACCAGCGCGCGGCCGCGCGCCGCCATCATCGAGGCGGTGGCGCGGGCCGGCGTGCGCGGCATCTGGGCGGAAAAGCCGATCGCGGTGAGCCTGGCGGAGGCGGATTCCCTGCTGCAGGTGTGCCGGGAACACGGCACCAAGGTAGCGGTCAACTGCCACCGGCGCTGGAACGCACTGTTCAGGGAGCTCAAGCGCATGCTCGACGCCGGCGAGTTCGGCCGGCTGCAACAGATCACCGTGCACGGCACCTTCGGCTTGTCCAGCAACGGCAGCCACATGCTCGACACGATGAATTTCCTGGCCGGGAGCCACGTCGAGTGGGTGTTCGGCGAAATGGAGTCGGATGCCGCCGCCGCCGGCGACGACGATCTGCAGGGCAACGGCTACCTGGCGTACGCCAACGGAGTGCGCGGGTTCGTACGCAGCATGCCCAGCGGCGCCGCGTTCACCTCATTCGACGTCATTGGCGAGCAGGCGCGCGCCTCAACCGGCGACGACGGGATGAGCTGGCGGCTGGTACGGCGCGTACCGGGCGACGTCGAGCGGCCCAGCATGCGGCCGCTCTCCAACCGCTTCAGGGGCGCGTTGCCGGTGGAGTATCCGTTTCCGCTGCCCAACCGCCTCCAGGCCAGCGGGCTGGCCATCGTCGAAGATCTGGCGGCGTGCATCGCCGGCGGCGGTACCCCGCAGTGCTCCGCCGAAGATGCCCGGGCCGCGCTGGAGATCGCGCTGGCGCTGCGCGAATCGCACCGCCGCGCCGGCCAGCGGGTGAGCCTGCCGCTCGCCGACCGCCGGTTGCGGCTGGTCTCCGGCGACACCTTCCAGGACCACACCCCGGCCCGCCTGCGCCCCCGCAAGTAGGCAAGCAGGCAAGCAGGCCGCGGGGGCGTTACGCCGGGGGTGGCAGCGATTGCAACCCGGCCGCGGCCAGGATGGTTTCCTGCACCGCCAGCTCGTGGGCAAAGCTGCGGTCCGGCGGCTGCTCGCCGCGAATCGTGGCCAGGAACGCGCGCAGGCTCTCGACGTAGCGCGGACGGTTGGTCACCGCCACCTCCTGCCAACCCGCGCCGTAGCCGTCGCGGGCGCGGTCGAGGCACAAGCGCAGCCGGGGCGGCTCCAGCGGCTCCAGAATGGCGCTGCCGCGGGTGCCGTACACCTCCAGCCGGCGCGCTGCCAGCGGGTCCACCTCGGCGGCCACCGACTCGACTACCGCCAGCGCCGCAGGATATTCCAGCACCGCCGCGGTGTTGTCGCGGTACCACCGATACTCGGCGCTGTGCTGCCGGGCAAACGGCGTCACCCGGTGCGGGCGCCCCAGCAACGCCACCACGATGTCGATCACGTGACCGGCCAGAATGAACATGATGCCGCCGGCGCGTTCGCCGCGCGAGTCCCAGCGCTGCCAGTTGTCGGGACTCGACGGACGGGTCGAAATACGCGCCCGCACCGAAAGAATCGCGCCCAGCTTGCCGGCGGCCGCCCAATCGATGATGAACTGGAAGCCCGCGTTGTAGCGAAACATGTAGCCGAGCTGCAGGTGGAGCTTGCGCTCCGCGGCCAGATCGAGCAGCGCGGCGAACGCCTCCAGGTCGTCGCCGGCGGGCTTGTCCAGCCACACGTGCTTGCCATGCTCCAGGCAGGCGCGGGCGAACGCCAGGTTCTCCGCCACCCGTCCCTCCACCGCAACCGCCTCGATCGTGGGGTCCTCGAGCATCTCTTCGGGGGTGGCGTACCAGTGGGCGCCGGCGTAGGGGGGAGCCGCGCCGAGCGTGGTCCGCAACTGCTCTGACGGTTCGCATACGCCGGCCAACTCCACCGCGTCACTCGCGCGCATCACGCGCGCCTTGCCGGCGGCATGATCGTGGCCGATGCCGTACTGTGCCATTCGCATCTCTTGATTATAAACCATGCGCGGGTAAGATGGCGTACACCGAAACCGCTCCCAAGCGAGGAGGTCGCCATGCCCAAGACCAGCGGTCAAGCTCCCTTCGCGTTCTCGCTGTGCGAGGACCTGTACACCCTGCCGGAAGCGGCCCGGGCCTGCGAGGTGAACCTCCACGGCGGCTTTGCCGTGGACCCGAACCCCGGCGGGCGCATCTACTACGGGATGCCGGGCTGCGGTCTGATGTCCATTGCGCACGACCTGCGCAGCCAGGAGATCATCGAGCTGCCCTCCGATCTGAAGCCGGTCAACTTCCACGCCACCACCATGATGGAGTTCGACGGCAAGCGGCGGCTGGTGCTGCCGGCCAACAACGACGCCAAGGTGGTGGTGATCGGCCTGGACGGTACCGTGGATTACGTGCTCGCGCGGCCCGAGTTCGACGAATACCGGGACTCCGAGACGCCGTTCAACCCCACCGACGCCGCCTACGCCGCCGGGACCCTCTACGTAGCCGACGGTTACGGCGCCAACTACATCTCCACCGCCGACCCGCGGCGCCGCACGTGGCAGGAGCTGTTCGGAGGCAAGACCGACGACCCCTCGGCCAAGGGATTGTTCGGCACCGCCCACGGCTTGGCGGCCCACCCGGACGGCCATCATCTGACGATCGCCGACCGCCCGCATGCCCGCTTCCAGCACTTCAATCACGGCGGCCACTTCCATTCGGCGCATCCCATTCCGCACGGTTCCAAGCCGTGCGGCATCGACTTTCTGCGTAGCGGCGAGCGCTGGTACGCCCTGGTCGGCAGCCTCGACGATCCGCAGGAGGGGAGGGCGGCGCCGATCTACGTCCTGGACGCCATCACCTACCAGGTGGTGTCTACCGTGCGCCCCAAGGAGGAACTGGGCGTGGAGCTGGCCGATCACATTCACAACGCGGTGTGGTACCGGAACGCCGGCCATCTCTATCTGATCTGCCAGGCGTGGAATCCCGGCCACTACTTCGTGCTGGTTCAGGAAGGGTAGCGCTTGGCGGCCGGAATTGCCCTCCCGGCTTCACCACTCCGCGCTCAACCTGCCTCCGCCGGCCGGCGCCGCCGCGGGCGTAACGGCGTCGGCCTCGTCGTAGGCATGATGGTTGACGCGCGGCGTCACCCGATATCTGCGCAGCGGCGCCTGGCTCGGGCGCAGCAGGGCGCGCAACGCTTCCGGCGGCGTAGCCGCGTCGAGCCACGGCTCCCACTCGGCGGCGGACAGCAGGGCCGGCATCCGCTCGTGGAGCTCGGCCACCGGCGCGCGCGCCGGCACCGTAATGATGGTGCAACTCGGTATCGGAGGGTGAGCATCTCGCTGCCACCGGTCGTGCAGTCCGGCGAAGGCCATCGGGCCGTCCGCGTCGAGGGTGAAGTAACAGGGTTGGCGCAGGCTCCCCTCGCGTTGCCATTCGAAGAAGCCGCTGGCCGGTACCAGGCAGCGGCTGCGCGCAAACGGGCGCCGAAACACGGGCCGCGCCGCCACGCTCTCCGCGCGCGCGTTGATGAGCGGCGCGCGGCGTTCGTCGGGCGCGGACCACGCGGCCGGCACCAGGCCCCAACGCACCAGCCGCAGGCGCCGCGCGCCGCCTTCGGCGACGATTATCGGAACCTCCTGGGTAGGCGCGATGTTGTAGCGCGGCACCGGCGGCGGGGAGGCGGCGTCACGCTCGACGCCGTAGGCGGCGAGCAACTCGTCGGCGTCAGCAGCCAGTGCGTAGCGGCCGCACATGGCGCCAGTGTGGCGCAGGCCGCGCCGGGCGGTCAAACTTCACCGCCCGGCGCCGCGGACCGATAAACAGAGGGTGAGGCCCAGCATGCGAGGTACGCCGGCGCGCGCCGCTCCCGCGGTGGTTCGCCGGTGAACGCCAAGCGCACCGCGGCCCAGGTACCTCAGGCCCGCCTGGTGGTGTTCCTGGTGACGATGATCGTGGTGCTCACCGGAATCCTCGTCGGTCTCCTGCTGCGGCCGCCGCAATCCGGCGCCGGCGAAGGCGCTGCGGCGGCGCGGCGGCCGGCCGCGCCGAGCCGCGCGGCCCTGCCAATGGGGCCGGAGTTCGAGCCGCCGGCGCCGCGTTCCGAACCATCCCCCGCGCCCCCGCGGTCACCTGCCAAGGGGCCGCAGTTGGCTATCGTGATCGACGACGCCGGCAACAACTTGCAGGAACTGGACCCGTTTCTGCGCTTCCCGGCGCCCCTGACCTTCGCCGTTCTCCCGCAACTCCGCCACTCCGCGGGAGCGGCCGAGCTGGTGCGTTCCCACGGTCACGAAGTGATTCTGCACCTGCCGATGGCCGCGGTCAGCGGCCTCTATCCCGGCCCCGGAACCATCTCCGCGGAACTCTCCGACGCCGAGATTCGGTACCTTCTGGAGCGCAACTTCGCCTCCATTGCCGGAGCGGAGGGCACCAACAACCACATGGGCTCGGCCGGCACTTCGGATCCGCGCGTCATGGATACGGTGATGGCGCACCTTGCGGCGCTGGACAAGTTCTTCGTCGACAGCCGGACCACGCCCACCAGCGTGGCCGCTCCCTATGCCGCCAAGTACGGCGTCCCGTTCATGCAGCGCGACGTGTTTCTGGACCATGACCGCGACCCGCAGGCGATCCGCGCGGCGCTGCAGGACGGACTCGAGGTCGCCCGGACGCAGGGCCACGCGGTGTTGATCGGCCACGCCTCGGTGGCCGCGGTGGCCGAGGCGCTGTTCGAGGTGGTTCCCTACCTCGAACGCCACGGCTACGAGGTGGTGCCGTTGTCCGCGCTGTTCCCTCCCGGCGGCGCCGACCGGCTCGCCAACCGGGCCGGCGGCGGGCTGCGCGGCGCCGCTGCCGGCCCGTGACCGTTCTCGGCATCGAGACCTCCTGCGACGAGTGCGCCGCGGCGGTGGTGGTCGACGGCGTCGAGCTGCGCAGCAACGTAGTCTACTCCCAGATCGAGGAACATCGCCGCTATCAGGGCGTGGTCCCCGAAATCGCCAGCCGCAAGCACGTGGAGTGGATCGATGGGGTAGTCGCGCACGCGCTGCGCGCCGCCGCCGTCGACCTGGATAAGATAGACGCGGTGGCGGTGACCACCCGTCCGGGTCTGATCGGCTCGCTGCTGGTAGGACTCTCGTATGCCAAGGGGCTGGCGTTGGCGCGCGAGCTGCCGTTGATCGCGGTGGATCACGTCCAGGCCCATCTCTACGCCCCGCACATGGAGCGCGATCTCTCCTATCCCTATATCGGGCTGCTGTTGTCGGGCGGGCACACGCTGATCGCCGAAGTGCGCGCCTTCGACCGCATCGAGGTGCTCGGAGCTACCATCGACGACGCCTGCGGCGAGGCGTTCGACAAGGTGGCCAAGTACTTCGCCATGGGCTATCCCGGCGGCGTCGCCATCCAGCGGCTGGCCGCCGGCGGCGAGGCCGCGGCGTACCGCTTTCCCCGCCCGTCGCTGCGCAAGGGAGATCACCGCTTCGACGTCTCTTATTCGGGACTCAAGACCGCGGTGATCCATCAGCGGGAGCAGTTTCGCGATCCCGCGTATCCGGCCACGCCGGCCAACCTGGCGGCCGCCTTTCAGCAGACCGCGGTCGACATCGTGGTGGACAAGGCGCTCCTGGCCAGCCGCGAGACCGGCATCGACTGCGTGGTCGCCGCCGGCGGGGTGGCCGCCAACACCTACCTGCGCCGGCGCCTGGACCGGGAACCGGTGCGTACCGTGTACCCCAGCCTGGCGCTGTGCACCGACAACGCGGCGATGATCGCCGGTCTCGGCTACCATCTGCTCGCCCGCGGCGAGCGCAGCACGCTTGAGGTCAGCGCCCGCGCGCGGGTAGGGGAGTTCCGCGCCCGCTACCCCTGACCGGTCGGCCGGCGGCGGCGCGCGCAACCGCGCCCCCTCAGTGCTCCCGCGCCGCCTCCCGCGCCCACGCCAGGTGCTGCACCGAGATGTCGTTGGGCACCGTGCAGCCGGCGCCGATCATGAACCCGGCGTCGCCCATCTCAGCCAGCGCAGCGCCCACCTCGGCGGCGATCGCGTCCCGCGGCCCGTCCACGATGGGGCCGCGCTCGTCGAGGCCGCCGATGATCGGCCGCTGGAACAAAGCGCGGCCCTCGCTCAGGCTCGGGTTGTCGTTCTGCGGCGCCCAGTTGACCGTGTGGCCGGGATAGTCGCGGAAGTCCTCCAGGCGCAGCCCGCGCCCGCACACGTGCAGGACGTTGCAGGTCGCGCCGGCCGCGGTCGCCGCCTCCAGCACCGTCAGGTCGTGCGGCTTGAGGTAGGCGGCGTGCTCCTCGGCGGTGAAGCGGTCGCCGTCGCCGCCTTGCGCCGAGAAGTAGATGCCGGCGGCGCCCGCTTCGATGCAGGCCGCGGCGAACCCGGCCAGGCTCGCGGCGATGGCCGCCAGCCCGGCCGACACCGCCTCCGGGTCCGCCTTGAGGTGCTCGGTGACCCTGTTGCCGCTGATCTTGTTGCCGGTGGCATAGGGGTTGAAGATGGTGCTGGCCATCAGCACCTCGCCGCCCAGCGTGTCCACCAGCTCGCGCAGGCCGCTGAGCTGCGCCTGATACGCGGCCGATGACTGCGGCGCCGGCTCCAGCCGGCGCCAATCCGCTGGCGATTCGATAGCGTCGACGCCGACCGGCTCGTAGCCGTTGTCGTTCATCACCTTCAACAGATCCGGGTCGGCGGCGCGGTAGTAGTCGAGGTGCGCCTGGGCCATCGCGTGCCCGGCGGCGTTGGCGGCAGGGAAGTGAAACCAGAATCCGGCCGGCACCCGGTCCGGGCGTTCACCTCGCAGCATCGCCTGCATGCGTTCGATCTTGTTCATCGCCGGCCAGCATAGCACAAGCCCCGCGAGCGGCGTAACTCCGGCCGAGTACTCGCCATGCCTCGGCGCCCGCAAGTAGACAGAATATACATTATCGGAAGTCGTGTGAACGGAGAGGTCGCCTCACATCGCCAGTTCGCCGCCCGCCGCGGTCTGCCGTTTCCGCTGGTCAGCGACGCCGGAAACGCGGTGCGGCGGCGCTACGGCGCGGTCGCCGGGTTGCTGCCGACCGGACGGGTCACCTATCTGATAGATGAGGATGGCGTGGTACGCGATATCTTCTCGTCGCTGTTCCAGCCGCTGGAGCATGTCCGCCGCGCCCGCGCCTGGGCCGCCGCGGTCACTCGTTGAGACGCGCCAGGATCCAGATCAGCGCGATTGCGCAGAATCCCGCGGCAAACAGGTTGACGCTGTTGAAGCGCGCCAGCCGTTCGATCACCCCGGTGAGCAACTGATCCAGCACCCCGCCGAGCACGGCGCCGATCAGGCCGACGATGAGCGCCCCCCAGAAGTCGCCGGGCACGCGCCGCCGCAGGATGACGTGCCAGAAGACGGCTGCCGCCAGTCCGACGGTAAGGTAGGTCAGGCCAACGTCGAGGTACTGGAACACGCGCGCGGCTACGGAAACTCGACGTCGATCGAGCCCAGGTAGAGCGGCTCGCTGAACTGTTCCCGGCTGACGTCGCGGCTGTAGGAGAGCACGTAGAGCTGCAGTTGGAACCGCCCCCCCGGGCAGCCGCCGGCAAGCGCCGGCGCCGCCGCCACGTCGGCGTGCCCCTTCTGAAACCGGTCGCAGGTGAATGGCTCATAGGTGCCGTCGCTGCCCACCACGCCGCGGCGCAGAACGATCCTGGGGCCTCCGTTCACGGCAGCATGCGGGCCGTTGACTTCGCCGATACCGGCGAAGTCAACGGTAACACGCGCCGCGCGCGTTACCTCGAGCAGCGGCCGGTCGGCCACGTCGATCGCATCCCGGTCGCCTTCCTTTGCCAGCCGCACGAACCGCCTGGCGCGTAGCTGAGCGCGGTCCCGGAGGTTGATATCGGTCTCGGGTCCTGGCGCGGAGAATCGGTAGTGGATCTCGTAGCCGAATGCCGCCGTCCCGCCCTCGGGTTTCGTACCGGAGAAGCTGAACCTGTCAGAAGCGTCGGAGGCGGAGGGGTCAGTTGGCTTCGGCGGCGGCACCGACGGGCCGTCGGGCAGGCCGCAGCCGGCGAGAGCGCCGGCCAGCAGCGCCGCGAGCAACAAGCCGGACCGCCCCCGGAAGTGCCCCAAGCTCCCCTACTCTGCCGCCAGTTGGCCCTGGGTCTCCAATGTAATGAGGCGGTTGCGCGCCGCCGCGGCCCAGCGGCTGCCGCCATGCTCCCCGGTCAAGCGATCGTAGGTGGCTTCCGCGGCAGCATAATCGCCGCGCTGCTCAGCCATGCGGGCGAGCGAGAACAGGGCGCGCGGGACCAGCAGGGTGCCGCCCCACTGCTCCACCACACGTTGCAGGTGCTCCTGCGCTGCCTCCGGTTGGCCCGCCTCCTCGCGTGCCACTGCGGCGTTGAAGATGCTCAGCGGCGCCAGATAGCTGTCCGGCCAGCGCGCGGCCACTTCCTGCCAGTCGGCCACCGCGGCATCCCATTGCTGCAGCTCGAACCGGTACCGGGCGCGCACGTACAATGCTCGCTGGGCGGCATAGCGCCGCGGGAACTGCCGCAGGATCTGTTCCACGTCGTCCAGCAGCTCCTCGGCCAGGTTGGTCTTGCGGGTCCCCTCCGCCACCCCCTGCCAGGTCTCGTACCGTTCCTGCAGGCGTTCGGCGCGCAACGCCGAGCTCTCCTCCACCCGGCGTTCCCGTTCCGCCCAGGCCAGCCAGATGATCAGCGCCGCCAGCACCACGCCGGCGGCCACCAGCAGCGCCACCCGGTAACGTTCGACGAACGCGGAAACTACGGCCGCCGGTCCCGGCGCGCCGCCGGAGGACAGGGCGCTACTCATCGGCGTTACCCATCAACCGGACGATCGGTCCTTCAGAAACTCACCCAGGGACACGCGGTCCGGCTGCTCGTCGTCGTGGATGTACTTCACCAGCTCCTGGCGCTCCTCGCGCCGCTGAAGCTCACGCAGTGACAAGGACAGGCGTTGCTTTTCGGCGCTTATCTCGGTGACCACCGCCTTGAGCTGGACGCCCGGCTCCAGTTCCTCGCGCGCCTTATCGATACTGCCGCCGCCCGAATCGGCGAGCTGGTTGTTGGCGATCAGCCCTTCGATGCCGCCCTGCACCCGGACGAACACCCCGAAGTCGGTCTTGCTGGTTACCTGTCCCTCGATGACGCTGCCACGCCGGAAGGCACGGGTCAGCGCTACCCACGGGTCGTCGGAGAGCTGCTTCAGGCCGAGCCGAATGCGCCGCGCCTTCTTGTCCAGATCCACTACCGCGACCTCGAGCTCCTGCTCGGTCTGGACGACCGACGCCGGATTGCGGACCTTCTTGGTCCACGACATGTCATCGACGTGCAACAAGCCGTCGATCCCCTCCTCCAATTGGACGAAGGCGCCGTAGCTGGTGATGTTGCGCACGATGCCCTTCACCACCTTGCCCGGCGGATAGCGCTCCTCGGCGCTGTCCCACGGGTTGGGCAGCACGTGCTTGAGCCCCAACGACAGTTTGCCGCGCTCCAGGTCGTAGCCGAGGATCTTCACCTGCACCTCGTCGCCGTTGCCGAGGATCTCGCGCGGATGGCCGATCTTCTTGACCCACGACATGTCGGAGATGTGCAACAACCCCTCGATGCCCGGTTCGATTTCGATGAAGGCCCCGAAGTCCGTGATCTTGGTGACCTTGCCGGTCACCAGATCGTCGAGACCGTACCGCTCCTCGAACGTCGTCCACGGGTCAGGCGTAAAGTGCTTGAGGCTGAGATTGACCTTCTGCGAGTCGCGGTCGATGCGAATGACCTTGACGTTGACCTCTTCGCCGATGATCACCGCGTCCTTGGGCGAGGCGACGTGACCCCAGCGCATGTCATTGACGTGCAGCAGGCCGTCGAAGCCACCGAGGTCGACGAACGCCCCGAAGGAAGTGAAGGTCTTGACGGTGCCGCGGTACACGTCGCCGATGGCCGCAGTCTCGTAGAACTGGTCGCGCTTCTTCTTGGCCTCGCGCTCCAGCCACGCCTTGCGGTTCAGGACGATGTTCACCTTGCCGCGGTTGTAGAGCTGTTCGACGAAGAAACGGGTGTCCAGTCCGATGTAGGCGTCTTCGTCGCGGACCCGCATCACGTCTACCTTGGAAAAGGGCACGAAGGCCCGCAGCGCAGCGCCGAGGTCGACCTCGTAGCCGCCCTTGATCTTGCGCGTGATGCGGCCGGTCACCGGCTCACCGGTCTCTCCCGACTCCTTGAGGGAGCGCCAGACCACCTGCTCGTCGGCCTTGCGCTTGGACACCACCACCTCGCCGTGGCGGCCTTCCTTGCGCAGCAGGACCACGTTCACCTCGTCGTCCACGTGCGGCGGTTCGACGAACTCGTCAATCGGAATACGGCCTTCGGACTTGAGACCTACGTCGACGAACACGGTTTCGGGGCCAACCTCTATCACCCGGCCGGTGATCAGTTGACCCTCTTCCACCCGGTCGAGCCGGGTGATGTATTGCTCTTGAAGCTGAGATTCAAAGGACTGGGGCTGAGACACGCCCGTTTCCGAGTCGCTCATAGTGCGAACAGGATTACTCCTGGAGGAAGTTGCTGGGGACAATGCGGCGCAGCTTGGCACAAACTTCAGCGACCGTCAAGCGCGAGGCGTCAATCCGTTGGGCGTCTCGCGCCGGGCGCAATGCCCCCACCGGTTTGCGCCGGTCGCGCCGGTCGCGTTCGGCCAGCGACGCGGCAACCTGCGCCACCGGCGGCACGCGGTCGGGGCGGCGCTGCCGGGCGCGCCGCGCCGCGCGAACCTCGGGCGCGGCATCGAGGAACACCTTCAACACGGCGTCGGGGAACACCTCGGTGCCGATGTCGCGGCCTTCGACCACCCAGCGTTCGGTCCCTACCGTCGCCCGCAGGATCTGGTTGATCGCGTCACGCACGCCCGGAATGGCGGATACCTGCGCCACGCGGCGGTCGACCGCGGCGCTGTGCAGCGCCGCGGTGAGCTCGCGGCGGCCGGCGCGTACCGCGGCGCCGGACACCTCCCAGCGGACCGACCGTACCATGGCGACCACCGACGCGACCGGGGCGCCCGCCCCCAGGCGGTCCAGCAGCAGGCGGGTCGCGGCGCGGTACAATGCGCCGGAACTGAGCCACCGCACGCCGAGCTGCCGCGCCAGGCAGGCCGCCACCGTGGTCTTGCCCGACCCTGACGGCCCGTCGATGGCGATCACCGGCACCGGCCGGTTCCACCCAAGTGAGCGCTCACCGGGACCGGCTGCCGGTCCAGGAACCATGCCACCTCGCGCCCCGTCAACGGCCGCCACGCGCCGGGCGCCAGCCCGCGCAAGGTCACCGGCCCTACCCGTACCCGGGTGAGGCGCCGCACCTCCAGGCCGGCGTTGCCCAGTACGCGGCGGATCTCGCGATTGCGGCCCTCGGCCAGGATCAGCGCCACCCGCGTAGCGGGACACCGCCGGTAGCCGGCCAGCCGATAGGTGACGCCGGCGATGCGGCACCCCGCGCGATACTCCTCCAGCACCGAGAGCGGCACGCGGCGGTCGGTGACCACGTCGTACTCCTTTTCCACTCCGAAGCGCGGGTGAGCGGCGCGCACCGCGAGTTGGCCGTCGTTGGTAAACAGGATCAGTCCCGCGGACGCCAGATCCAGCCGGCCGACGTGGAACAGGCGCCCCGCGGCCGGCGGCAGCAGGGCGCGCGCCAGCGGCCGCCGGCCCGGATCGTGGTTGGAGCACAGGTAGCCTGACGGCTTGTGCAATGCGAGATAGCGCGGCGTAACGGCAGCGGCGACCTCCCGGCCATCGACCATGACCCGATCGGCAGGCCCCACCCTGCTTCCCGGCGCGACCACCGGCTTGCCGTTCACCGTCACGCGGCCGGCGCCGATCAGGCGCTCGCCGGCGCGCCGCGAGGCCACTCCGGCGCGCGCCAGGAACACCTGCAGGCGCTCGCGCCGGCGGCTGCCGGCTGCCGCTGCGTCAGGAGTCATCGGCGGCCCTGAACCTGGCCTGGTCGGCATCGGTCAGCTTGGGCAGGTCGGCGATGGACGTCAGGCCGAAGACCCGCAGAAACTCCGCCGAGGTACCATATTGTATCGGCCGCCCCGGCACCGCCTTGCGCCCCACTTCACGTATCAGGTCCCGCTCGCCCAGGATGCGGATCATGGCATCCGGCGACACCCCGCGGATACTCTCGATTTCGCTGCGGGTCACCGGCTGCGAATAGGCGATGATGGCCAGCGTCTCGAGCGCGGCGCGCGACATCCGGTCCTGTGACAGGCGCCCATAGTGAGGCTGCAGCGAGCGCCACAGATCAGGTTTCGGGACCAACGTATAGCCGCCGGCGACCTCCAGCACCTGTACGCCGTGATCGGCGCCGGCAAAGCGGCGCCGCACCTCGCCGACCGCGGCCCGCACCGCGGCCGCCGCCAGTCCCGTGAGCCGCGCCAACCGCGCTACGCTCTGCGGCTCCGGTTCCAGGAACAGAATCGCTTCCACGAGCCGGCTCTGCTGCGCTGCCGGGCCGGACGCGGCCCCTGCTCCGTCAGGGCCGGCGCTCCCCTCGTTGGTCACCCGCCCCCGCCCGCAGCCCCCGGCGGGCCGGAGGCATGACGCCCGCGGCGTACGGTGATGGCCGCGAACGGACGGCGCTGAATCACGGCGACAGCCTGGGTCTTGGCCAGTTCGAGGATTGCCCAGAATGCGCAGATGAGCTCGCCGGCGGTACCTCCGCGTACCAGGTCCAGGAAGGAAAACGCCGCGCTCAGAGCCAGCCGCTCGTGCACCAGGGCGATCTTTTCCTTGACGGTAAACTCCTCGTACAGGCTGGTGAGGCGCTCCCCGCCGAGCGCCGCCGCGATCTCCTTGAACGCCGCCAGCAAGTCGTCCGGCGAGAGCCGCGCCTCGTCAGGCTCCCGGTTCACCATCGAATCCGGCAGCAGCCGCGCCTCGGAGCGGGTGATGATCCAGTGCGCCTGCCGTTGCCGCTCGGCCAGCGCCTCGCTCAGGCGCTTGAAGCGCTGATACTCGAGCAGTCGCTCTACCAGCTCGCGGCGCGGGTCTTCATACGGTTCCTCGGAGGCGTACGGCAGCGGCAGCAGCATACGCGACTTGACGTGCAGCAGGGTGGCGGCCATCACCTGGAAGCGGGTCAGCTCTTCGAGCCGGCGCGGCGCCGATTCGCCGCCATCCGCCGCGGCGGCTGCCAGGTAGTGCAGGTACTGGTCGGTGATGGCGGCAATAGGAATGTCGTAGATGTTGACTTCGGCGCGCTGGATCAGTTGCAGCAGCAGGTCGAGCGGGCCTTCGAAGTCGTCCAGCCGGAAGCTGACCCGCGCGCCGGGCGGCGCCGCCGGCGCCGCGCCGCCCGGCGCCGGCGGGGCGGCGCCGCCGTTGACCTCGGCAGGCGGAGCTGCCGGTTCGGCTCCCTGGTCGGTCATCCGGGCGTCAACCACTGCACGGCCGCCCGGGTTCTCAGCCGACCGCGGCGGCAGCCTTCTCGCGGCCGAACAGGAGGGCGCGCACCCGGGACTCGATCCCGGCGCGCAGATCCTCGTTGTCCTCCAGAAAGCGCTTGGCGTTCTCCCGCCCCTGACCGATACGGTCATCGCCGTAGGAGTACCAGGTGCCGCTCTTGTCGATGATGCCGTTGGCCACCGCCGCGTCGAGCAGACTGCCGCTGCTCGAGATTCCCTTGCCGAACATGATTTCCAACTCGACCTTCTGAAAGGGCGGCGCCACCTTGTTCTTGACGATCCGCGCCCGCACCTTGTTGCCAAGCGGGTTGTCCGGACCTTTGGTGATGGTCTCGATCTTGCGCACCTCGATACGAATGGAGGAGTAGAACTTCAACGCGTTGCCGCCGGTCGTGGTCTCCGGGTTGCCGAACATCACCCCGATCTTCATCCGGGTCTGGTTGATGAACACCAGACAGGTGCCTGACTTGGCGATCGTCCCGGTGAGCTTGCGCAACGCCTGGCTCATCAGCCGCGCCTGCAGCCCCATGTGGGAGTCGCCCATGTCTCCCTCTATCTCGGCCCGCGGAGTCAACGCCGCAACCGAGTCGACCACGATGATGTCCACCGCGCCGGAGCGAATCAGAGACTCCACGATTTCCAAGGCCTGCTCGCCATGATCAGGCTGCGACACCCACAATTCGTCGATGTCCACCTTGAGTTGCTGGGCATAGCCGGGATCGAGGGCGTGTTCGGCGTCGACGAAGGCCGCGATCCCGCCCAGCTTCTGCGCCTCGGCGATGGCGTGGAGCGCAAGCGTGGTCTTGCCGGACGACTCGGGGCCGAAGATCTCGATGATGCGGCCGCGCGGGTAGCCGCCCACCCCCATGGCCGCGTCGAGCAGCACCGACCCGGATGGCACGATGCCGATGTCGGCGCGCTGGCCCGCCGCTCCCAACTGCATGAGCGAGCCTTTGCCGAACTGCTTTTCGATCTGCAGGCGAGCCGCGTCGAGCGCCTTCAGCCGCTCCGGGTCGGGCCGTACGGTGAATTCCGCCACCGCCGCCTCTCCCTTGCCGTCGCTGCCGTTACTGGACCGGTTCATTCATTACTCCCCCTGGGCTGTCACCGAGCCACTCATGCTGGTTGCGCGCGGTGGCAGCCGGACTGTGATGGTATTGATAACGGTGCGTGGTGGCTGGCGCTTCAAAGCAGTGTCGGCTGCGGCGGGCCGCGACCGTCGAACTGCATGGTAAGCCAGCCTCGCTCCCGCGGTCAATTGCTTAGAACGTGCGCGCGGAGTCGAGCAGAATCGTAACCGGACCGTCGTTGACCGCCGCCACCAGCATGTGAGCCTGAAATCTGCCGCCGCTCACGCGCAGCCCGCACCCCCGCAAGCGCACGATGAACTCCTCATAGAGGGCCTTGGCCAGGTCCGGCGCGGCGGCGCGGCTGAACGACGGCCGCCGTCCGCGCCGCGCATCGCCGTAGAGCGTGAACTGCGGCACCACCAGCACCTCACCGCCACACTCCAGTACCGAGCGGTTCATCCGCCCGGCGCTGTCGGGGAAGAGCCGCAGGCCGCTTACCTTGTCCACCAAGTAGCCCAGGCCCCCCTCGTCATCGCCGGCAGCCACGCCCAGGTATACCAGCAGCCCCGCGCCAATGCTGCGGCGAAACTCCGCGGCCGCGACGCTCACCTCAGCGCGGCTGACGCGCTGCACCACGGCGCGCATCAGCCGCCCTCGGCGGCGGCGAGAGACCGCAGCGCGGCCGCCGGGTCCGCGGCTCCGTAGAAGGCCGTCCCGACCACCATCACGTCGGCGCCGGCGCGCCGCGCCCGCGCCGCGGTCGCAGCGTTGATGCCGCCATCCACCTGAATCAGGAACGAGGCCGCGGCCGCCTGCCGCAAGGCCGCCACCTCACCGGCCTTGTCCAGACAGCGGGGAATGAGACCCTGGCCGCCGTACCCGGGATTCACCGTCATGACGAGCACCAGATCCAGGAGCTCGAGCACCTCGCCGATCATCGCCGCCGGCGTCGAGGGTACCAGCGCCAACCCGGCGCCGACTCCCGCCGCGCGGATCGCCTGCAAGGCGCGGTGAACGTGGACGCCGGCCTCCAGGTGGAACGTGATGAGGTCGGCGCCGGCGTCCGCAAACGCCGCCACGTGGCGCTCCGGGTGGCTCGTCATCAGGTGGACGTCGAGCAGCAACTCGGTGCGCCGGCGGAGGGCCGCCACCGTCTGCGCGCCGAAGGTGATGGGCGGGACGAACACACCATCCATCACGTCGAGGTGCAGCCACCGGGCCCCGGCCCGCGCCGCCAGAGCGGCGGCTCCGGCCAGATCGGCGCTGTCCGCCGCCAGAATCGAGGGCGCCACGACCGGGCGGCGCGGCAGGCGGGCCGGCGGCAGGAAGGGGCGCAGGCGCTGGGCGCGGCTCATCACTTGAGGCCATCGTAGGAGGTCGCCGCCGCATTGGACAACCGGCCCGGACCGGACCCGCGCGGCCGCCGCCTCATTTGATTGACCAGGCTCATTTGACCATCGCCGCCGGCACGGTGTAGGCTGCGGTCATAAGCATACAACCCCACATGACCGATCGGCAGCTCACGTTCGACGAGAATGACATTGCGCACATGGTCAATGGCGCGTACGACAAGTTGCGGTCCGGGGAATTTGGGGACGCCGCCAAGCTGTTGGAGCGCACCCTCGAACTCGACGTAGAGTATGAGGGCGTGGGCGCGGCGCTCAAGTGCGTGCGCTTCTGGGATGAACGCCAACAGCGGCTGGATGAGATCGAAACGAGCGCCGACCGAGCCGGTTTTCTGCTGGACCAGTGGACTTCGTTCCGCGGCTTTGCGGCGCGCATTGAGGAGCTGCCGGAGCGATGCTACCAGGACATCAAGTACCACGTGCACGCCACTGCCGTCGCCTGCCTGCTGCAAACCTCAGCCCCGGATATTGCGCCGTCAGCCGCTGCGCAATACCTGCGACCGAGCGCTCAGACGCGCCGGCTGTTGCTCATCGGCCATTCCTTCAAGGCAATGGGCGACTTCGCCAACGCCATCCGCTGCCTGGAGCGCGCGCGGCGCCTGGAACGCGATTGGGCGCCGCTGTTGGCGGAGCTCGCCGACTGCTACTCATTGATCGACGAGACCCGCGCCGCCAAGATATTCTTTCGCGAAGCCTTCTTTCTCGGCGCCGCGGACATACCGGTCGAGGATCTCGAGTCGCCGCTGATTCAAGATCTCTTGAATGCCGTGGAACGCGCCGGATTGACCCGCGACGTACGCGACTGGGTGCCGGTTTACGGCACCCTCTTGGGAGTGTTCGGGGTAACGCGCGAGCTGACTGCGCTGGAGTACGGGAAGTTGCGGCAGTCGATCTTCGAACTGGAGCAGAGACTCGGTGTGAAGACCACGCCGGACCGGCTCGCGGCGGTGGCCGCCGCCCGGGACGACGCCGGTACCGCGCTGGTACCGCGGCTGCTCAACCGCTACTTCTGGTTGATCCAACACTATCTGGCGAACGATGAGGACAACGCCAAGGTGGAAGATATATTACGCCGTATCAAGGCACTCGACATGGACGTGTATCAACGCTACACTGGATGACGAACGGGTTCCAATACTAGAGAATCGGAGCAACAGATGACAGAGATACTTTCCGGTAGGATCAGTGAGCTGATAAATGAAGAGAAATGGACCAGGGCGGATCTTTCCGGGTATTCGATCTCGAGTTTCCATACGTTCGACGAGCTGTTGAGAGAGACCCTCGCGGATGAAACTCAGGATGAGGTTCAGGAGCTCTGCGAGGAACACCTGCAGAGTTCCCGAGACAGTGTGATCGGTCTGTACCTGTCCGGTATCATTGCTCTCAAGAAGCGAATCGTTGACGACTCCAATCTGGTGGTACTGACCAACATGTTCGTCGACAGCGAAAAATGGAATATCGTAGAGTATCTTTGTGAACGGATTCTGGAATATGGCGAGAACAAGTTTGCATTGCGCACGTTGGCCGATACGTACGCCAAGAAGAATGATAACGAGCGCCAATATGAAATCCTGGAACGGCTCATCAAAGTGGACTATGAGGAAGCTGATACGGTGCGCCATCTGGCCGACAAGAGGGAACAGGAAGGAGACCTCGATGGCGCCCTTACCTACTACAAGAAGGCGCTCCATCGTTACATCAACCGCCGGCAGTTCTCCCAGATCAAGCAAACGTGGGAGAAGATCATCGAATTCCAATCCGAAGACCTGGAAGGCTTATTGCAGATCGAGAGCAAGGTGGTGAGGAATCTGGGCGGTGACCGCGCCATCACCCTGCTGGAGATGCTCTATCCCTATTACCGGGAGAAGGAAGATTGGGATGCGTCAGTTGACATATTGAAGCGCATCCTCAATCACGATCCGAAGAAGAGCGGCACGCGCTCCGAACTGGTGTCGGTATATGCCAGTCGTTACGCCGGACACAGTCATCTTCAGGAATATATCAAGGTTTCCAACCTGAACCAGGCGTGGCGCAACGTACATGAAGCAATCACCGATTTCGAAAAGCACATCAGCTTCGATGAAGGCAACTACGTGTACCACAGAACGTGGGGATTGGGGCGTATCAAGGAAATCAGGGACGATCGCTTCACCATCGATTTTCTGAAGAAGCGCGGACACCGGATGTCGTTGAAGATGGCGGTAAGCGCGCTCAATATACTTTCCAGTGAACATATCTGGGTGCTGCGCGCGACGGTGCCGCGGGAGCGCCTCAAGGTGCGCGTCAAGGACGATCCGAGGTGGGCGCTGCGGGCCGTCATCAAGAGCTTTGGCAACGCCGCGGACATGAAGCGGGTCAAGACGGAGCTGGTGCCGCGGATCCTGAGTCCCGCCGAATGGACCAAATGGAGTACCGAGGCCCGCAACATACTGAAGACCGATTCCTCATTCGACGCGGTCGCCGGCAAGCTCAATCACTACTCGGTGCGGGAGCGGCCGCTGCCCTTCGACGAGAAGATCTACAATAAGTTCCGTACTGACAAGAACTTCTTCAGCCGGGTCAAGACCCTGCACGAGTTTCTCAACCACACCGAAGGCGAAGCGGCCAAAGCCAGGGCCAAGCTGCAGCAGGACGTGGAGCAAGGCAAGATCGATGATGAACGCGCCGCGGAAGAGCGCAAGACCATCGACGAGGAACTGGAGCGGACTCTCAGGTCCGAGTACTTCGGCGAGATGTTCGAATACTTCGCCGGGTTCCTGAAGGCGCCCTCGGGGCAGCTCGATAACAACATCGCCAGTTTCTTGATCGTCGACAAGCTGATCGCCGAGCACCCCCATCTCAATCCTGACATCCGCGTTCACTTTCGCGATTTGTTCATGGAGATCAATGATCTCGAAGAGGTGTTCAAGGCGCTCGACGACGGCGGTGTCGCCAAGGAGTTTCTCGCTCACGTCCGAAGTGACGTCGAGATCTGGCCGCACGTCTATGCGAGCATCTTCCTGTTCTACCCCACCCGCCAGATCATCGACGATATCAAGAAAGCCGGCCACCTCGAAGTCGTAGCCGGCCTTGTCACCGACATCGTCGACGACTATCGCGAACACCGTCTTCCGTTCGTCTGGCTGGTGCGCAACGAAGGCGATTCGGACTGGTTTCAGAAGCAGGGCATCAAGCGCGAGAAGGTAATGATCGGCATGATCCATCTCCTGGATCTGACCTATCGCGATATCGGCAATCGTCGGGAGGTTCCTGCGAACCGCAGGTTGAACCGCCAAATTTCCGATTACCTCTTCAAGGAAGGTAAGCTCAGCGACTACATTGGTTCGGCAGGTGAGGAATCGATCACCCGCATCTACACTCTGGTGGAGGACGTCAAGGAGCTCGATCCGTCAGTCAAGATACGGGTTCGCCAGCGTATCAAGGACACGGTCCCGGAATACAAGTTCGACGACGAAGCGGCAAAAGATACCGTGCGGATGGGTCTTCTGGTCACCCGCTTTGGTTACGAAGGCAGGCAGCGTGAGTTACGCCAGATTCTGGAGGTTGAAATACCGGAAAACTCGAAGGAGATAGGAGTTGCTCTGCAGAAGGGAGACCTGCGCGAGAATGCCGAATACAAGGCCGCACTGGAGAAGCAGGAACACCTCAAGAACGCCGTGTCCCGGCTGCAGGAGGATCTGCAGAACGCGCAAATCTTCGACCTCGCTGAAATTGACGATTCAGTGATCTCGTTCGGCACCGAGGTGCAGCTTACCAATCTCGACAGCCACGCTACCGAGCGTTACGTCATCCTCGGCCCGTGGGAGTCTGACCCGGACCACAACATAATCTCATATCTGTCTCCTCTCGGCGCCGCACTGTGGCAGCATCGCGCCGCCGAGGAGCTGCAGTTCACCATCAATGAGAAAGATTTTCATTATCGTATCGAGCGTATCGACCGGGTGAGCGGCAACAGCTTGCGGCGGCGCGGGGATAGCGGCTAGCGCTGCCACCAGGCCAGTTTCAGCAGCCGATAGAGAATCAACGTAACGCCGACCGCGCCGCCGCCCACGATGCTCAGCAATAACGCGTTGCGCCAGGTGCTTCCGGGCTGCCACCACTGGCGGGTGAAGTCCGCGGCAGCCCACAACAGCGCCGCCAACAGCGCGTTCGCCGCCAGCGCGCGCGTGGTGTGAGACAGCAGGCGGGCACTCTTCAGGGCCGGCATCCGGCGCAGTGCCATGACCAGCAGGGTCGCCGCGCCGGCGGAGAAGGCGATGGAATTGGCGACCGCCAGACCCGCCACCCGCAGCGAGGTCTCCTTCAACCACAACGCCAGCGGAATGTCTATCGCGGCGACCAGCAAGGCGGCCAGCAGCGGGCTGCGATAGTCGCGCGCAGCGAAGAAATAGCGCTGGGCGAAGTTGAACACGCCGACGCTGACCAGTCCGACGGCGTAGCCGGCCAGGACGCGCGCCGCCAGCGCCGTACCGGCCGGCGTGAAGGTCATGCGTTCGAGGGCGGCACGAATGACCGCTTCGCCGAAGAACAGGTAGAACAGGGCGGGCGGCAGCAACAGGTCGACGATCATCGTCAAGCCGCCGGCAAAGGTACGCGCCAGCGCCGCGCGGTCACCCGCGGCGGCGTAGCGGCTCATGCGCGGGAAGTGGGCGGTAACGACTGACACCGAGAAGATGCCGAAGGGAAGTTGCCAGAACACCACCGCGTTCGCCAGGGCCGAGGTGCTGCCATCCTCCAGGCCGGAGGCGAATACGATCGCTACCTGCTGGGCGATTACGAACACCGAGGCGGACGCCACTACGGGAACCCACTGCCGCGCGATGCGCCGCACCCGCGCGTCGCGCCATTGGAAGTCGGGCCGCAGGTCGTAACCGCGCCGCAGGAATGCCGGGAGCTGCCCCACTACCCCGCCGATCCCCCCGGCCAGGATTCCAACCCCCGCGGCCATCAGCCCCCACTGGCGGTGGAACAGCAAGATGGCGCCGATGACGTTGACCGAGAACAGCAACGGCGCCAGCGCCGGCACCACGAACACCTCGTGGCAGTTGAGGGCAGCCATCAATACCGCGCTGATGCTCACCAGCAGGAGATAGGGAAACACCAGCCGGAAGAATTTCACTGCCAGCTCCATCTTCCACGGCTCCGGGAACTCCAACCCCAGGCGTACCACCGGCTGCGCCAGCGCCACCGCGGCGACTACCAGGATCGTCACCGCCGCGACCAGCAAGGTCAGCAGGCGGCGTACGAGGGAGCGCGGGTCGGCCGGCCTGCCCGCCTCCTGCCGCGCCACCGCCTGCGCCAGTTCCGGAATCAGCGCCGATGACAGCGCGCCTTCAGCCAACAACTTGCGCAGGTTGTTGGGGATCATGAAGACCGCGTTGAGAACGTCCGCCACGCCGGTGGCGCCAAACACCGCGCCGATCACGGCCACGCGGACGAAGCCCAGCACGCGGGACAGGCCGGTGCAGATCACCAGCGCGAGGACTGCCCGGCGCGGACCGGCGCGGTTATCGCTTTGGGACGGCATCGAGATAGTCGCTCAGGAAGCGGCGGCGAAAGGCGGCGAACGTGCCGTTGCGGATGGCGCCGCGGGCCTCTTCCAGCAGCCGCGCCATGAAGGCGAGGTTGTGAAAGGTGGTGAGTACCGGGGCCATGATCTCCCGCTGGTTGAACAGATGGCGCAGGTAGCCGCGGCTGAAGCGAGTACACACTTGGCAGGCGCAGGTGGGATCCACCGGGTCATCGCTGGCGGCGGCTTCCGCGCCGCGCAGCGACAACGGCCCGTATCGGGTAAGGGCCCGGGCATTGCGCGCCACCCGGGTCGGATACACGCAGTCGAACATGTCCGCGCCGGCCGCGACCGCCTCCACCGCGTAATCGGGGCTCCCCACTCCCATCACGTAGCGCGGGCGGTCCGCGGGCAGCAGTTCCAGCGAGAGGGCGAGGAACTCCAGAAAGCGGCTGCGGCTTTCGCCTACCGACAGTCCGCCCACCGCATAGCCGGGCAGCTCCAGGCTGCGCAGTTGATCGGCGGAACGGACGCGCAGGTCGCGGTGGAAGTGGCCTTGGACGATGCCGAACAACGCCCCTGCCCGAGCGCCGCCGGCAGCTCGTCGAGCGGCAACCCAGGCGCGCTTGCTCGCGGCCGCCCAACGGTAGGTCAACTCCGCGGCGCGCAGCGCCTCGCCGCGTTCGGCCGCGGCCGCGGTGCACACGTCCAGCGGCATCAGGACGTCGCTGCCCAGCGCCACCTGGCTGGCGACGACGCCCGTCGGGGTGAAGGACATCGCGCTGCCGTCCAGGTGCGATTGGAACTGCACGCCGTGCTCGTGCAGGCGGCGCAGCGTGGCAAGCGAAAACACCTGGAAGCCGCCGGAGTCGGTGAGCACACCGCCATCCCAGCCCATGAACCGGTGCAGCCCGCCGGCTTGGCGAATGCGCGCAATGCCGGGCCGCACCGTCAAGTGATAGGTGTTGCTCAGCAGCACGCGGAAACCGAGGGCGGCCAGGTCGTGCGGCCACATCGCCTTGACCGAGGCGCTGGTGGCTACCGGCATGAACAACGGGGTCTGCGCCGGCCCGCGGTTGGTGACCAGGCGCGCGCTGCGCGCGGCGCTGAGCCGGTCCTGCCGTTCGATGACGAACTCCACGGCCTGGGCCGCTTCAGGTCCGCGCCAGCCGAAGCAGCGTCACGCCCGCCAGCAGGAACAGCAGGACCGCGCCGAACGCTCCTGCTTCCGGCGAGAGCACGCCGTTCTGCGCCAGAATGCCGCCCACCATGCGCAGCACGTAGAACACCACCGCAATGCCCAACGCCAGCAGCATGCTCATGAGCACGATGTTCCTGCGCATCAGACCACCCACCGCGGCCGCGATCAGCGTCACGGCAAGGGGCGTCGCGGCAAAGCTGATCTTGCCGTAGGACTCGGTAAGCGCGGCCCGGTAGTCGCGGCCGGCGCGGCGCAACGTATCCACCCACGCCAGCGCATCGAGGTAGCGCATCTCGTTCACCTCACGGTTGCCGCGGCGAAACGCGGCCGGCCCCTCGGCAAACTGGGGCGCGGCGTAGCGTTCCCGGTGCTCTTCCACCATCGTCCGCGGGCCGCTGCCGCCGCGCCAGGAAAACCGCCGCACGTTCTCGAACTGCCAGCGATCGTCCTCCCAGCGCGCCCGTTCGGCGTCCAACCGCATCGCCACCCCGCCGTCAGGGGCGCGTTGGATCACCACCACTTGAGTCAGTTCGGCGCGTTCATCGTCGTAACTGCCGGCATGGTACACCATCCCGCGGTCGGCGCTCGTTATCGTCACGTCGAAGTTGTCCAGCGGCAGCCGAATATCCAACGCGGTGCGGTGCAGCCGGTTCTTCATGCGCAGCGTGTCGATGGCCACCCGGTCCTCGAACAGAAACAGGGCGCCGCTCAGCAGTACGCCGAACATCGCCAGCGGGGCCACCAGGCGCCGCAGGCTGACGCCGGAGCCGAAGATGGCGATCAACTCGTTGCGCGCGTAGCAGGAACCCATGGTGTGGGCGACCGCGAACAACAGCGCGATCGGAACCGCGTAGATGATGCAGGTAGGCAGGTAGAGCAGGGCGATACGCGCTATTACCGCGGGCGCCACGCCGGCGGACAGGTAGCGGTACAAGTTGGGCGAAATGTCGGCCAGCTCGAGGATCAGGACGAAGAGCAACACGGCGATCGCCAATACCGGCAACAGCGAACTCAGAATCATGCGCTCGAGCCGCATCGCCACCGCCACAGGAGGTAGAGCAAGCCGGCCAGCGCGAGCACCACCAGATTCGGGGACCAGATAGCCAGTACCGGAGCGAACTGATGGCGCAGGCCGCCGCCATGAGCCGACACCAGCAGCGCCCAGTACCCCGCCGCCGCGATCATTCCCACCAACAGACCGTAGGCGCGGCCGCTGCGCGGCGCCAGAAACCCGACGGGTATGGCGAACAGGGAAAAGATGAGACACGCCGCGGGCATCGCCAGCTTCTTGTGGAACTCGAACAGATAATTGCGCAGCTCCAGGTCGAACTCCGGTTCGGCCGGCGCGGCCATGGTGCGGTGCTCGGCGGCGAGCCGCTGCCGCTCCCGCTGCAGCAGCGCGGCGCGTTCGTCCGGCGGCGCCGCGGCCGCCCGTTCGGCCACCGCCCCGATGTCGAGCAGCAGGGCGTGGGACGACACCGCGGCATGCTGCCGTCGTCGTTGCCGCTGCTGCTCGCGTTGCACGGTGATTGCGCGCCACACGTCCGCCGAGCTCTGCTCGGCCGGTCCGATCTCGACCAGGGCCTCGACGATCTCCGGGAGCACGATGTGGTACTGCATACCGGCGGCGCGGACATATTCGAAATTGCCGCGCTCGGCGCCGACGAGATGGGTAAAGACGCCGCTGAGTTGGAGCGAGATCACCCCGGCCTGCCGCCCGCTCTCCCGCAAGCCAACGGTATCCGCGGTAATCACCCGCTGCCGGCCGGAGTCGTCGCGATCGATGATCGTCACGCCGCGCAGCACGCCGCCGTGCAGGTCGCCGGTAACGATGGCGCTGTCCTCGAAGTGGGTAACGGTATTCGGTTCCAGCTCCAGCCCGGGGTTGCGATTGAGGATGCGGCGATAGACCCGGTTGAACTCGATGGTGCCGGCCGGCAGCAACACATCGTTGGTCGCGAACGACAGCGCCGAAAACAGCGCCCCCAGGAGCATCAGCGGCGCCATGCCGCGCAGCAGGCGGATGCCGGCAGCCTGCAGCGCGATCAGTTCCCGGTCGGCGCGCAGGCGGCCGAGGGCCATGAGCGCGCCCAGCAGGGTGGCGAAGGGAAGCGACAGGTGGATGATCTGCGGCAACGAGTACAGCACCAGCAGGACGACGTCCCCGACCGGCACCTGGCGGGCCATGATGTCGGTGGCGGTAACCAGCAGCACGTTGATGAAGAAGATGGAAAAGAAGAACAGAAACGAGACCAGAACCGAAACCAGGAACTCGCGCGCCACGTAGCGCGTCAGCAGGCCGCTTCCGTACCTCATGGGAGACCGTGTACGCTGCGCGCTTCCGACAGAATCGCCACCCCGGCCCCCAGAGTACCGAAGTAGACGTGGCCGCGCGCGGCCGCCACTACCGCCACGTTCAGCGAGGGAAGGCCCTGCGCCAGGCTGATGGTGGTCCACGCGCCGCGGCGCGGGTCGTAGCGCACGCCGCCGCCGCCGAAGGTACCGAAGTAGATTCCGGTATCGCCTACCGCGGCGGCCAGTATCCAGTCGTCGGGAAGCTGGCCGGTGGCTGCGCTGAAGTGGGTGACGCGGTTCGGTCCCGCCTCCCAGCGATACAATCCGGCGCCGAACGTTCCGATCCACAGCGTGGCCTCGTTCTGCGCCGCCAGTGCGGTGACGTTCTGCGGGCCGAGCGCCTCGTTGATTTCGTCGAAGCCGCGCAGGGCGCCGCTTCGCAGGTCGAGGCTCACCAGTCCGAGATCGATGGTTCCGATCCACAGGGTGTCGCCGACCACCAGCAGGGCGTTGATGAACTGGCCCGGCAGTGAGCCGCGGCCGACGGCTCTCCAACCGGAGGCGTCGCGGCGCCACAATCCCTGTCCCAGGGTGCCGGCATACACTACCCCGCCCACCTCGACGAGCGCCGCCACCGGGCTCGGCGCGCCGCCGTCCAGAACCTCGTGGCGCCAGCGGCTGCTGGAGCGCGCGTACACCGACAGCCCCCGGTCGGTGCCCACCCAGACGTAACCCTCGACTGGCTGTATGGCGCGTACCCGCCGCGAAAGCAGGGCGTCAGGTTCCTCCCGGAACACTTGGCGCCGGCCCGTGGAGCGAGTATGGCGGGTCAGTCCGCCGGTCCAGCTTCCTACCCACACGTCGTCGCCGTCAGTGGCAATCGCGGAGACGTTGGCGTCGCCCATGCCGAGCTGGCCGGGGGTCAAGTGACGCCACATCAGACCGCGCGCCAATTCCCGGTAGGCCGGCAGCGCCGCGGCGGTAAGCTCACCCACCGCTATCTGATCGAAGTGGCGCTCGGCATCGCCGGCGATCCCCGCCCCGTGATGGTACGCCAACTCCGCCGCCGCCAGGCGCAACGCCGCCAGCCGTTGCGCCTGGCTCCGCGCGCCGGCCGCTTCCGGCGCCGGTTGCCGGCCGGCCGGCAACCGCGCCGCCAGCAAGCCGATCGCTTCCTCGTAGTGACGCAGCGCGCCGGCGTAGTCACGGTCGGCGGCCAGCAGTTGCGCCAGGCGGGACGCCGCCTGCAGATGATAGTCGTTGGCGGCCGCGGCGGCCAGCACGCCGCCGGCCGCCAGACCGCGTACCGCGCGGCGCGCCTCCCGCAGGAAGAAACGCTCCTGATAGGGATCGTCCCGGGCCGCGGCGGCCGCCGCCGACAACAACAGCGCGTCAGCCACCAGGGGGGACTCCGGGTAGCGCACGCGCAGCCGCCGCAAGGCGGCGGCTGCGCTCTGCCCGGCCCCGGCCGCCAGGGACGCGCGCGCCGCCTCGAGCAGTTCCGCAGCGCCGGGAGCCGCCGGCTCGGCGCCGGCCGCGGCAACGCCGAAACCGGCGGCCCACGCCGCAATCACGAGCGCCAGTATTCCGCCCATCGAACGGCGCAAGAGCCGGCCGCGGCGGCCGGCCTTACCCGCTACCAGTCGAACGGCACGCGGCGCATGTCGTCCATGTTCCTGGTACCGTAGGCGAGCAGATTGAAGCGGCCGGGCTGCAGCAGGCGGCAGCTCAGCCCGGCCACCTCCCGGGCGGTGACCGCGCGCAGGAGCAATGCCGACTGATCCATCTCGATGACCCGGCCGAACATCTGATACTGCCCTGCCAAACGCTTCATGCGGGCTTCCATGTCCTCTTTGGCGAACACCATACTGCCGGTGACGTGGCTGACGGCGGCGTCCACCTCCGGCGCGGAGAGCGGCTCATCGGCGAGACGGTGCAACTCCTGATTCACCGCCTCCAGCAGCCGCGGGGCCAGCTCCGGCATCGCATTGGCATAGATGCCCCAGCTCCAGATATCCGAGAAGTGACTGCGAAACGACTCGACCGCGTAGCACAGTCCCTGATCCTCGCGCAGATGCTGGAACAGCCGCGAGCTCATCGACTCGCCGAACGCGGTGGACAACACCACCAGGGCGAGATAGGTCTCGATATCGGCGGCCGGATCGAACGTGGTACCGAGGTACACCTGGACCTGTTGATAGTGACCGCTGGTGTACTCCCGCGCCGCGTAGCGCTGCGGCCGCTCGCGCGGCGGCGCCGCGTGAGCTGACGGCGCCGCCCCTGCGGCGCCGTCAGCCGCCAGCCGCTCGCTCAGCGCGCGCGCCAGCCGGTCGTAGTCCAGCGCCCCGGCGGCGGCTACCAGCAGGTGCCGGGGATGGTAGCGGCTGCGGTAGAAGGCAGCGAGCGCCCGCGCTTCGATACGTTCCACCTCTTCCACCACTCCGGCGACCCGCGCCGCCAGCGGATGGGAGCGCCACAAGCCCTCCAGGAAGAGCTGGTAGCCGTGCTCGTCCGGAGCGTCCTCGGCGGCCCGGATCTCATTGCTCACCACCACCTTCTCCTTGGCGATCTCCTCCTCCGCCAAGGCCGCGGCGCTGACCATGTCGCACAGAATGTCCAGCGCCAGCTCACCGTGGTCAGCCGGCAAGGTGCAGTAGAAGCAGGTGGTCTCCTTGTCGGTAAAGGCGTTGATGGAGCCACCGACTCGATCCACCTGCAAGGCGATGTCCAACGCTGACCGCTGCGCCGTGCCCTTGAACAGCATGTGTTCCAGGAAGTGGGCGTAGCCGCGCTGGTGGGAACGCTCATCGCGCGAGCCGCTCGGGTACCAGAAGCCGATCGAGCACGTGGCGGTGGTAGTGACCGGCTCGCACAGCAGGGTGACGCCGTTGGCGAGCGTCCCCTGCTCGATCAACCCCCGCTCCGATAGTTGGAATCGGAGCGCCCGCGGTCGCGGTCGCGGCCGCGGCGGGGCGGGCGCCCGCGGTCGGGACGCCGCTCCCGGTCCCAGCCGCCATCCCGGCGGCCGCCGTCCCGGCGGCCCCCGTCGCGCCGCCCGCCGTCACGGGAGCGGCCGCCATCGCCGCGGCGGCTGGCCAGCGCCGGCCGCGAGTCGGCAAAGCGCCCTACCGGCAGCTCGTCGCTGTCGAACGCCTCGGCGTTGGCCAGGTTGGCGCGCCCGAGACGGTCGATCTCGATCAGACGAACCCGCACTTGCTGGCCGATTTCGAGCACGTCGGAGACGGAGTCCACGTGCTCCCGGGAAATTTTCGAGATATGCAGCAGACCCTCCTTGCCGGGCAGGAACTCGACGAACGCGCCAAAGTCCATGATGCGCTTCACCACCCCGTCGTAATCCTTGCCCACTTCAGGTTCCTCGACGGAGGCTGCAATGAGCTCCAACGCCTTGTCGGCGCCCTGCTTGCGGCGCGCGTAGATCATTACCGTGCCGTCGTCGTGGATATTCACGTCCGCCCCGCTCTGCTCCGTAATCGAGCGGATGTTGGCTCCGCCGGTTCCGATCAACGCGCCGATCTTGTCCTCGGGAATGGAGGTGGACATGATCTTGGGGGCATGATCCGAAACTTCCCGCCGCGGGGCGTCGATGGTGGCGGCCATGATTTCCAGGATCTTGAGGCGTCCGGCCCTGGCTTTCTGCAACGCCTGCTGCAGCACGGCGCGGTCCACCCCGGCCACCTTGATGTCCATCTGAAACGCGGTAATGCCATCGGCCGTGCCGGCGACCTTGAAGTCCATGTCGCCGAGGTGGTCCTCTTCGCCGAGGATGTCGCTCAGCACGACGTGGCGGTCACCGTCGGTGACCAACCCCATGGCAATGCCGGCCACCGACTTCTTGATCGGCACTCCGGCATTCAGCAGGCTCAAGGTGCCGCCGCATACCGACGCCATGGAGGAGGAGCCGTTGGATTCCAGTATCTCCGAGACCAGGCGTATGGTATAGGGAAACTTCTCCTTGGGAGGAATCACTCCCTCCAGCGCCCGTTCGGCCAAGTGACCGTGGCCGACTTCCCGCCGGCCGGTGCCGAGGCGACCGGTCTCGCCGACCGAGAACGGCGGGAAGTTGTAGTGCAGCATGAAGCCCTTGCGCGTGTCGTGATCGGTCTCCAGAGCATCCAGGACGCGCAGCTCGTCACTCTCGCTGCCCAAGGTGGTGAGCGCCAGCGACTGGGTTTCGCCGCGCGTGAACAGCGCCGCCCCATGAGCGCGCGGCAGCACGTCGACCTCACAGGTGATCGGGCGAATGTCGTCCGGTCCGCGGCCGTCGGTACGCACCTGCCGTGACAGGATCGATTCCCGCACCACGTGGGTCTCCAGCTCCTCCAGCAGGTCGCGCGCACGGCCCTGCTCATCGTCCGCGATGCGCTCCGTGAACTGCTCGAGGGCGGCGGCGGCGGCCTCCTTTATGGCATTGGAACGCTCGAACTTGCCCTTGACGAAGCACGCCTCCCGCATCTTCGGCAACGCCCACTGCCACAGCTCGTCACGTATCGCGAGCGGCGCCGGCGCCGGCGGCAGCGGCAGCTTGGCGCCGCGCCCGGCCGCGGCGACCAGCTGCTGCTGCACCGCGCACAGTTCCTTGATCCGTTCGTGCGCCAGGGTCACCGCCTCCACCATGCGCTCCTCGGCCGCCTCGTCGCCGCCGCCTTCGACCATGGTGATTCCGGTAGCGGTGCCCGCCACCACGATCTCCAGACTGGCCTTGGCGCGTTGTTCGTAGGTTGGATTGACCACCAGCTCGCCGGCCACTTCGGCGATGCGCACCGCGCCTACCGGCCCGTCGAACGGTATGTCGGAGACCGCCACGGCGGCTGACGCCGCGACCATCGCAACCACGTCCGGCGGGTTCTCCTGATCGGCGGAAATGACCGTAGGCACCAGCTGGATGTCGCGCTTGAACGCCTTGCTGAACAGTGGCCGCAACGGCCGGTCGATGAGCCGCGACACCAGTATCTCGCGATCCTTGGGGCGTCCCTCCCGTTTGAAGATCGATCCCGGTATCTTGCCGGCGGCGTACGCCTTCTCGTTGTACTCCACCTGCAGCGGCACGTAGTCGAGCCCTTCGATGGTGCCTTCCGAACAGCACACCGTGGCAAGCACGGCCGATCCGCCGTACTCCGCGTACACCGCGCCATTGGCCTGACGCGCCAGGCGTCCGGTCTCGAGAATCAGTTCCTCGCTGCCCAGGCGGCAGCTTACTCGTTGTAGCATGTAGTAGTTCCTTGTTTTGCTTCTTCGGGTCGCCGCCCGAAGGTCGCTAGCGGCGGAGGCCGAGTGCGGCCAGAGTCGCGCGGTAGCGCTCCAGGTTGCTGTTGCGCAAGTAGCGCAGGAGCCGGCGGCGTTTGCCGACCATCTTCAACAGGCCGCGGCGGGACGCATGGTCCTTGCGGTGATCGCGAAAATGTCCAGTCAACTGTTGAATGCGCCGGGTAAGCAGCGCAATCTGTACTTCGGTGCGTCCGGTGTCGCGTCCGCCGGCATCGCCGGCGCCAAAATCATTGATGATCGCGGTAACTTCCTTGGGATCGAGAGCCAATGTTCCTTACTTCTCCTGTATTCGTGATGCGATTGTCACATCGCCTGCCGGATCGACTCGCCGGTGAAATCGCAGGGCCAGAGGAACGCATCGCCTGGCGGCCGGCCAAGCCCAGCGCAACCCGTCCGGCGCTGCCTCGACCACGACGGCAACCTGGTCCCCGCCGGCTACCGCCAATGACGCGGCATAGGTTCCCGGCTGCGGGAGAATCTGCTCCAACTGCTGCGCGGCGACGTACCAACGATCTGCAACGGCGCCGCGAGCGGACCAATCGGGCACGGTGTCATGGCCGACGGCCCCGCGAAGATCGATCTCGAACGGCGAGCCCATCATCTCTTGGGCCATTGCGAAGTCCCCCGCTCGCACCGCAGCCCGAATTCCGGTGCTGCTGACGACGTGGTCTCCTGCCATTACCGGGGGGACGGCCACGACAGGAACTCCGGCCGGAGCCAGCAGCCGCCGTAACTCAACGACGTCGGTGCCGCGTTCGCGGCCACAGCGAAAATCCACACCGACCACCAACTTGCGGAACGACATCGCGCGCCGGAGCGCGCTGATGAACTCCCCGCCCGACAGTCTACTGAACGGTACGGAAAAGTCAATCAGTACCAGATGGGTCACTCCCAGGGCGGCGAACCGCTCGCGCCGCTGCCGCAACGTGGTCAGCGGCCCCGGCGGCCGGCGCGTCAGCACCGCGCGCGGGTGCTGGCGGAAGGTCAGCACCGCGCGGTGCGGCGCCCGGGCGCCGGGCGCGGCCGGCTCGCCGCGGCCCGTTCCCGCGGTACACTCGGTCAGCCGGCGCACGATCTCGCGGTGGCCTCGATGTACCCCGTCGAAGGTACCGATGGTCAGCGCCACCGGGCCGCGGATCACCTCGCGTCCGCCCATCAGGTCGCGCCAGGTGGTGACGACCACCTTATGCCGCCGGCCTCACGCGGCCGGGCCGGTTGCGCCGCACTCCGGCGCGGTCAGGCGTCGGCGAATACGCCGGCATAGCTCCACTCCTCCCCATTCCAACGCAGCACCGCCAGCAGGCGCTCAGCCGCGTCGAACGCCGCGTAGTAGTCGGCGCCCGGCTCCGGCGCGGCGGTGAACATGGCCGCGCAGAGCGGCTGCCCGCGCACCAAGCCCTGCCGGAACCGCTCCCTCACCTGCAGCTTCCGCACGCCGGGAAGACGAGTCAGGAACGCTGCCGGCGGCAACACCCGGTCGCCGCGGAATTGTTCGGCAGTCGTCGCCTCGCGGTGGCCGAACGGCCCGATTGCCGTGCGCCGCAGCCGCGCTACGCAGGCGCAGGAGCCGGCCGCCTCGCCCAGGTCGCGCGCCCAGGAACGAACGTACGTGCCGGCGCTGCCGGTCAACCCCAGCGTCAGTTCGGGGGGCCGCCACCGGCGCAGGTCCAGCGCGGTCACCGACACCTCACGCACCGGCAGGTCCGGCTGCGCGCCGCGGCGCGCCAGGGCGTAGGCCCGCTCACCGCCCACCCGCACGGCCGAGAACCGGGGAGGGCGCTGTCGGATTCGCCCCGACAGGGCGGGTAACGCGCGCCGGATGCGCTCCAGGTCGGGCAGCGGCGCGGTTCGCACCACGCTCCCCTCCGGGTCCAGCGTGTCGGTTTCGATGCCAAACCGAATGGTGACCAGATAGCGCTTTTCCAGCCCGCTCAACAGCGGGGCAAGCCGGGTGGCGCGTTGCGTAAGGACGCCGAGCAGGCCGCTGGCGAAGGGGTCCAGGGTGCCGACGTGCCCTACCCGCCGCGAACCGAGCGCCCGCTTTATCGGTCCGAGACATTGGAAGCTGGAGATCCCCGCCGGCTTGTCCAGCAGTACCAGGCCGCCCATGGCCGGCCTCGCCGCCGTGTCGCTGCTCAGCGCTTGACGTCCTTGAGCTGCTGAGTAACGCGGAATCCATCCAGGATCGAGGTGTCGGCGATGAAGCGCAGCCGCGGCGTATGGCGCATCCGCAGTTGGCGCCCGATTCGGGCCTGCAGGAAGCCGGCGGCATGGTTGAGAGCATCCACGGTGGCGGCCAGTACCTGTTCGTTACCGTAGTACGAGACGTAGACCCGGGCCGAAGTCAGGTCCTTGGCCACGCGCACCCCGGCGATGGTCACCAGCGAATCGACCCTGGGATCCTTCAGGGTCTTGCTGCTGATCAGACGGCCCAGCTCGGCGCCGAGATAGCTCTCAACCCTTCTGAGCCGCAGCTCCGACATGTTGTGGACGCCGTTCACGCGCCGGCTGACCGGTGCCGTTGGCAACCGGCTCGCCCAGCTTCTTGGCCACCGTGCGCTGCTCGATGACATCGACGGAGTCGCCAACCTTGATGTCGTTGAAGCCTTCGATGCGAATGCCGCACTCGAAGCCCGACTCCACTTCGCGCACGTCGTCCTTGAAGCGCCGCAGGGCGACTATTCTGCCGCGGTACACCGGGCGGCCGTCGCGAATGACCTGCGCCAGCGCTCCGCGCCGGACCGTACCCGATACCACGTAGCTCCCGGCAATGGTGCCAACCCGAGAGATGCGGAACAGTTCGCGCACCTCGACGCTGCCTACCGTGTCCTCGACCACGTCGGGGGTCAGCAGCCCCTCCATGGCAGCGCGAACGTCATCGATCACCTCGTAGATGATGTCGTACTTTCGTATTTCTACCTTTTCCTGGTCGGCCAGCGCCTGCGCGTTGGGCGTCGGACGGATGTGAAAGCCGACGATGATCGCGTTCGACGCGGAAGCGAGGGCAACGTCGTCCTTGTTCACGGCGCCGGCTGCGGAGTGGATCACGCTCAGCTTGATTTCGGAGGTGCTGAGCCGTTCCAGAGCGCTCCGCAGCGCTTCCACCGAGCCGTAGACGTCGCCCTTGATGATCAGCTTCAGTTCCTTGGTCTCACCTTCGCTGATCTGCTGGTAGAGGTTGTCCAGGGTAACCTTGGTAACGTTCTGCGCCTCTTCCACCTTCTTCAGTTCCTGGCGCTTGGCCCCTACCTGGCGGGCGGTCTTCTCGTTCTCGGTGGCTTGAAACGGATCACCGGCCTCAGGCAACCCGGCGAGGCCCACGATCTGGATCGGCTGCGCCGGGGTCGCTTCGGTTACCCGCACGCCGCGGTCGGTGAACATGGCCCGCACCTTGCCGGAGAACACGCCTCCAACGAACGAGTCGCCGGTACGCAGGGTGCCCTTCTGAATCATCACCGTCGCCACGATGCCGCGCCCGAGGTCGACCGCGGATTCCACCACCCGGCCCACCGCGCGCGCCTGGAAGTTCGCTTTGAGCTCCAGCAATTCAGCTTGCAGCAAGATGTTGTCCAGGAGGCCGTCGATCCCGGAGCCGGTCAGTGCGGAGAGCTCGTTGAACAACGTGGACCCGCCCCACTCTTCCGAGATCAGGTCATGGGCCGACAGTTGCCGCCGGACGCGTTCGGGATTGGCCTCAGGCAGGTCGATCTTGTTTATCGCCACGATGATCGGGACGTCGGCCGCCTTCGCGTGGTTGATCGCTTCGACGGTCTGCGGCATCAGGCCGTCGTCCGCGGCCACCACCAACACCACGATGTCGGTGAGCTGCGCCCCGCGGGCGCGCATTTCGGTAAACGCCGCGTGGCCGGGAGTGTCGAGAAAGGCGATGCGGCCGCGCGGGGTATCGACCGAATAGGCGCCGATGTGCTGGGTGATTCCCCCCGCTTCCCCGTCCGCCACGTTGGCCTCGCGAATCGCATCGAGCAGCTTGGTCTTCCCGTGGTCGACGTGGCCCATGATGGTGACGATCGGGGGCCGCGGCTGCATCTTGTCGAGGGTATCCTCGTCCTCTTCGATCACCGTCTCATCGAACAGCGAGACTACGTTGACCTTGGAGCCATACTCATCGGCGAGCAGGGTCGCGGTATCGGCGTCGATCTGTTGATTTATGGTCACCATGGTGCCCATCGACATCAGCTTGGCGATCAGGTCGGAGGCCTTGAGGTTCAGCTTGCGGGCGAGTTCCGAAACCGTGATCACCTCCAGGATGTCGATCTCCTTCGGCACCGGATTGGCGACCGGGACCGGCTTCTTCCGGGCGAGGGAGAGCTTCTCCTCGTGTTCCTCAGGTCCGACGTGGTAGCCGACTCCGGGACGGCGTTTGCGGATGAATCTCTTGCCGCCGGTCCTGCCGTCGGTAACGGGCGGCGCCGGCGCCCCGCCGCCGCGCGGCAGGCCAATCCTGGAGCCGCCGCGGCCGGCGGGAGGACGACTGCGCGGCGGCGCGCCGCGCCCGCCGCCCGCCAGCGGGCGGCCGCCCGGGCTGCGGTCGGCCGGTCCCCGGATACCGCCGCCGCGTCCCGGCGGCATCCGCCCGCGCACGGCAGTGGTGCGCGCCGGCGGCCGGCGCCGGGCATTGCGGTCGCTACGGTCGCGAATCTCGAGCGGCGGCTGATCGCTGTCCCGGGCACGGGAAATCGGGCGCAGCGGCGCTTCCGCCGCCCGAATACGATCGGCGGACGAGGTAAGTCGACGACCGGCGCCAAACTTCGCTGCACCGGCCTCGCGCGCGGGTCCGGCGGCGGTTGGCCGCCCCCCGGCTCGACCCGGCGGCGGCCCGGGGACCCCGCGCGCCGCCGGCGCTCGTCGGGGCGGGCGGTCAGGACGGCGCGGCGGCTCCGGGGCGGCGCCGTCCGGTCTCCGGCGCGGCGGCGGACCGGCGCCGCGCCTGCCGCCGGAGGGACGCTGTTGCGGCGCAGCGTTTGCCGGCGCGGTGTTGGCTGCCGGGCGTGCGGGTCGCGGCGGCGCGGCGGTTTCCTGATGAGGAGCGCCACTCGCCGGGCGCGGCTGCCGGGCGGCCGCCGGAGCAGGCCCGGGCGCCGACTGCGGCTCACGCGCGGTGCGGGCGGCAGCCGCCGCCTCGGGTGAGGACTCGCGCTGCGGCGCCGGCGGCGCCGCAGCGCCGGCGTCCTGCTTGGGAGCCGCCGGTGGTTTGCGCTTTACCACCACCCGGCGCGGCTTCTTGACGACCACGATGCGGCGGCGTTCGCTGTCGGCCCGCCCGCCGTCGGCGCCGGCAGGTTCCGGCGGCGGCGCGGCCGCCTTGGGCGGCTCGGGCTTGCGCTTTATGAGAGTGGCCTTGGGCCGTTGTCGTTCTTCGGAGTCCTGCCGCTCGGAGGTGGCCGTGGGCTTGTCGTCGCTCATTCTTCAGTCTTGCAAGTTACCGTGCCGGCGGGCTGCCGTATAGAGCGCACCGCGGACACACAACCAGGGCGAAGTATCCGGGAGACGCAAGGGCCTTGTCAATCGGCCCGGTGCGTGCGTGCGCGAACATCGGCCTACTGTCCCGCCTCCTGCGGAGTATCCGGGTCATCTTCGTCTTCCTCCACCACCTCGACGTTCTCCTCGATGACCCGCAACAGGGTCGTTACGTCGCCGGCGGAAAGCCCCTCCACCGCGCCGAGCTGCTCTTCGCTCATCGACACCAGTTCGACCACGTCGTCCAGCCCGGCGGCCGTCAGCGCGGCCGCTATCCCTTCCGGCAGCCCCGGCAGCTCGCTCGCGCGCACCACCGCTTCCGGCTCCTCGGCCGCTTCCTCCTGAGGGGCGTCTCCCTCCTGAGGAGCCTCCTCGGCGGCGGCGTGCGCCGCCGTCTCCTCGACCGCGGGCGCCGCCTCCGGCGCCGGTTCGGCGGCCGCCGGTTCGGCGTCGGCGGCCGGCGGTTCCTCCTCGACGATCTCCACGTTCTCTTCGATCAGCTTGCGCAGTTCGCCGATGTCCTTCTCCGACAGCTCGGGCACGGCCCGGAGCTGCGCCTCATCCATCGCTACCAGGGTCTCCAGCAGCTCCACGCCGGAGGCCTTGAGCGCCGCCGCCACGCGCGGCACGATGCCCGGCAGCTCCGCAACGTCGGTTATCTCCTCCTGCACGTCGCCAAACAACGCGGCCGCGGCGCGCTGCGGATCGGCCCCGATGTTCATCTCGTTCACCTGGGCGCGGGTACGCACGTCGATGCTCCAGTCGGTGAGGCGGTTGGCCAGCCTCACGTTCAGCCCCTGCTTGCCGATCGCCAGCGAAAACTGACTCTCCGGCACCACCGCCAGGGCCTGGCGCTTGGCTTCGTCCAGCACGATGACCTGTTCCACCTCGGCCGGCTTCAAGGCTTCGGTAATGAACGACCGCACGTCCGGGTCATAGCGCAGTACGTCGATCTTCTCCCCTTCCAGCTCACGCACCACCGTCTGAATGCGCACCCCGCGCATGCCGACGCACGCGCCCACCGGATCCACGTCGTCGCGCGTCGAGTAGACCGACATCTTGGTGCGGTAGCCGGGTTCCCGTACCATCTTGTGGATCTCGATGGTGCGGTCATAGATCTCCGGCACCTCGAGCTCGAATATCTTCTTGACGAATTCGGTGTGGGTCCGGGTAAGGACGATCTGCAGCCCGAGCGCCGCCTTCTCCACTTCGTAGATCATGGCGCGCACCCGGTCGTTGGGACGGTAGATCTCGCGCGGCGACTGGTAGCGGCGCGGCAGGATGCCCTCGGTGCGCCCGACGTCGACGAAGATCGTGCCGTTCCGCTCCCGCTGGTAGTAGCCGACGATCAGCTCGCCCTCGCGGTCCTTGAACTCGGAGTAGAGCGTGTCCTTCTGAATCTCGCGCAGCGACTGGCGCGTCTTCTGCTTGGCGCTCTGGATCGACACCCGGTCGAAGTCGCGCGGGTTGATCCGGATCAGCAACTCATCGCCGACTTCCGCCTCGTCGTCGGTGTCCGTGCTGTACGCCTGCGCGTCGCTGAGGGAAATCTCCAGCGCCGGGTCTTCGATCTCCCGGTCCGGCACGATCTTCTTCTGGGCGAAGATCGACACCGAAGTGGCATCTTCGGCGAAGCGCACGACGGCATTGTCGATGGTTCCGTATTTCCGCTTGTAGGCGGCGAGCAGCGCATCCTCGATCGTGTGCATCACCAACTCTTCCGAGATGCCGCGTTCCTGGATTATCTGGCGGATTGCAAGCGCCATTTCGCTCGACATGTACTACGCTCCCTCTCTCTCGGCGCCGGTGAGCTGCGCGCGCCGTAGTTCCGCAATGGGCATGGTCGTGGTGTTGCCGGCGATGCGCAGCGTGACGCTGTCGCCGGCCGCGCGTTCAATGACGGCGTGCTCCCAGTCGGTCGCGGCGCCGCGCAGCACGCGCACCGCCTTGCCGGCAAAGATGGCATACTCGTGGGGCCGGCGCAAAACGCGTCGAATCCCGGGCGAACTTACCTCCAGCGAGAGATCGCTCAGCGCGCTGCCGCCGGGGTCCGCGAGGAACGGCAGATGGAATTGTATCGCGCGCGTGAGCCGTTCCAGGGCGGAGGCGTCCATTCCAGACTCGCGGTACACGATTACCCGCAGGAGCCGGGCTCGCCGGCTGCGTTGGAGCTGCAGCTCGACGCACTGAAACCCCTCGGCCTGAATGACCGGTTCCAGCGCCGTTCCAAGATACCGCTCAGTAGTGTCCCGCGCTGTCTGCATAGGAGAGTGCCAACCGTTGGCTAAGAACGACCGCTAGCTGAGAACCAAAAAAAGAGCCGGCGAAGCGACTCTTTTCCACCTGCGTTCAACTTGCCGCACCAAAGTTCGCCACTAACGTAGCCACGGGGCGCCCCCCTTGTCAACCGGGCGCCGGGCGGGCGGAGCCTTTCAGTTCCGCACCAGCGTCAACACTCGCACGTTCGGCGTTCCGGCCGCGGTCAGCAGAGCGGCGCATTCGTTGGCGGTGGCGCCGGTGGTATAGACGTCATCGATCAGCACTACCGGCTGCGGCGAGGGCCGCAGCAGCCGGATGCGGCCCCGCAGGTTGCCGGACCGGGAAGCGAAGTCCAGTCCCTTCTGCTGGCGCCCGCGGCGGCGGCGCAGGAGCCGTCGAACCGGCAGCCGATGAGCGCGCTGCAGGCGGCGGGCGAGCAGGTCCGCGGTGTCGTACCCGTAGCGGAGAACACGCTGCCGGCGCGCGGGCACCGGCACGACGACGGCGGTGCCGTATCGCGCGGCGATGCGCCGCGCCAGCAGCGCCGCGAACAGCGCCGCCAATCCGGTGCAGCCTGAGAACTTGAACTCCTGCAGGAGCTCCTGCGGCAGCCCGCGGTAGTCGAACAGCGCCTCATGCGAGAGGAACGCCAAGTCCCGGTCGCGGCACCGCAGGCAGGGGGTCTCCTGCTCCGGCAGCACGGCCGCTCCGCAGCGGCCGCAATAGCCGGTCTCCTGCCGCCGCGCCGCGTACACGGCGCGGCGGCAGACGCGGCACAACGGGAGGTGCCCGCGGCCCGGCGCCAGCTCGCCGCCGCAGCCGGCGCAGGGCTGCGGGAACAGGAGGTCGAGCGCCGCCGCGGCTGCCCGGCGCGGCAGGCTGACGCTCACGGCTCGCTCCCGCGCAGGTCGCCCTGCCAGCGGGCCACCAGCTCCAGCGCCTGCAGCGGCGTGGTGGCCTCCACGTCCACCGCGGCCACCGCCCGGCCCACCATCTCGTAGGCGGAAAACAGATCTCGCTGGCGATAGCGCTCCTCCGGGGCCGCGGCCGCGGCCCCCGGATGGCCGGCGCCCGGTGCGGGGGCGGCCGCGCCCGGCGGCGCGGGGCTCGGGCGCGCGTGCGCGTGCGGCTCCCACTGCCGCAGCAGTTCCCGCGCGCGCCCTACCACCGCCTGCGGCACCCCGGCAAGGGCAGCCACGTGGACGCCGTACGAGCGGTCCGCCGCGCCCGCGGCCACGCGCTTCAGAAACACCACCTCCTGGTCTTCTTCGACTACCTGCATGGCGAAGTTGGCGGCGCGCGGATGGCTGAGTTGAGCCAGTTCCCGCAGGTGGGTGGCGAACAGGGTCTGCGCGCGTACCGCCTGCAGCAGGTATTCGCACACTGCCCAGGCGATGGCCCGCCCGTCTTCGGTACTGGTACCGCGGCCAATCTCGTCGAGAATCACCAGACTATGCGCGGTGGCGGCGCGCAGAATGCGCGCCGTTTCGTTCATCTCCACCAGGAAGGTCGACTCGCCGCGCGCCAGGTTGTCGCTGGCGCCGACGCGGCAGAAGATTCCGTCCACTACCCCGACGCGGGCGGCCGCGGCCGGCACGAACGACCCGAGCTGCGCCATCAGCACGATCAGCGCAGTCTGCCGCAGATAGGTGGACTTACCGGCCATGTTGGGACCGGTAAGCACCACGAAGCGGGTGCCGTCCGGCTCCAGCGACAGATCATTGGGGACGAATTCACCGGCCGGCAGCATCGCCTCCACCACCGGGTGGCGTCCTTCGCGAATCACGATGCCGGTGCCCGGCGCTCCCAGTTCCGGCCGGGTATAGCCGCCAACGGTAGCCGCCAGCGCCAGGCTCTGCGCCAGATCGACGCCGGCCAACACTCGGCCGAGGGCCAGGACCTCCGCGACCTGGCCGGACACCTGCTTGCGCACCATCAGAAACGCCTCCCGTTCCAGCTCGCGCAGCCGCTCGCCGGCAACCGCGATCTCATGGTCAAGCTGGCGCAGCCGCTCGGTGGTGAAGCGCTCGCCGCCGACCAGCGACTGGCGGCGCACGAAGTGATCCGGCACCCGCGCCGCCTGCGCGGGCCGGACCTCCAGGTACCACCCCAGCACGCGGTTGCTGCGCAGCTTGAGGCTCGGAATACCCGAGGCCGCCCGTTCTTCTTCCAGGTAGGAATGCAGCAGCGTCTCCGCGTTCTCCGCCGCGGCGCGCAGTCGATCCAGTTCCGCGTCATAACCGGGGCGCATGATGCCGCCCTCGGCAATGGATAACGGCGGCTGATCCACCAGCGCTTCTTCGATGAGCGCCGCCGCCGGCTCGGCCGCCGCGGCGGCGCAGCCCAGCGGGCCGGCGAGTCCGCCGTCCGCCTCGGGTGAGTGAGCGCTCGCCCCGTGCAGTACGCCGGCGACCCGCTGCGCCGCCCGCACGCCGGCGGCGATGGCGCGCAGATCACGCGGATGGGCGCGGGCCAGCGCGACCCGGCCGGCCAGCCGTTCGAGATCGGAGACTCGACGCAACTCCTCGCGCACCTCCGCAAGGGTGTGCTGCCGGCGAAACAGCGCCTCCACGGCGTTCAATCGGGCGGTGATGGCGGTTCCGTCGCGCAACGGCTCCAGTACGGTACGGCGCAGCAGGCGGGCGCCCATCGCGGTGCGGGTGTGGTCCAGCACCGCCAGCAGGGTGCGCTGGCGGGAACCATCCTCCAGGTTGCGCACCAACTCCAGACTGCGCTGAGCGGTCTCATCCAGCGCCACGCGCGAGTCGCGGCCGGAGACGGCGATGCCGTCCAGGTGGCGGAGCGCCTGCCGCGCCGTCTGCTGCGCGTAGTTCACCAGCAAGCCGGCGGCGCCCAGTTCGGCGGCGCCGCGGGTCAGACCGAAGGCCTTGAGATTCGCCACCCGGAACAGGCCGCACAGGGTCTCGTAGCCGGCCGCGGCGTCGAACTGCCAATCGGGGTAGCGCTGGATTACGGTGGTCTGCGGCAGATGTTGACGGACCGCGCGGGCGACCTCCGGCTGCTCCTCGAGCAGCGACTCCTGGGCCAGCAACTCGCGCGGAGCGAGGCGCGCCAACTCGTCGGCCAGGTGCGCCGGCGCGTCCGCCAGCGGGAACGCCGCAGCGCGGAAGTCGCCGGTGGACAGGTCGAGGGCGGCCACCGCCACCCGCGCGGACCGGTCGCCGGAGTCGGGCGGCCCGCCGGGAGCCGCGGCCGGACACCCGAGCGCCGCCAGGAAGTTGTTGCTCGCGCCATCGAGCAACTCCTCGTCGATCACCGTGCCGGGCGTCACCACCTCCACCACATCGCGCTGCGCCAGGCCGCGCCCGTCCGGAGGCAAGGCGGTCTGCTCGCACACCGCTACCCGGCGGCCCGCCTTGAGCAGCCGCGCGATGTAGGAACGGGCGGCGTGATGGGGCACGCCGCACATGGGAACGCCGTTGCGCTGGGTCAGAGCGATCTCGAGAAGCTCGGCCGCATCCTTGGCGTCGGCGTCGAACATCTCATAGAAGTCGCCGAGACGGAAGAACAGAATCGCCTCCTGATGCTGGCGCTTCAATTCCCGGTACTGGGCCATCATGGGAGTATTCGACAGCGCGGCCACGGCGTGCTCCGGTCAGGCGAACGGCGGATGCGCGGCGCGTGCTTCCGGCGGGCTGCTGCGCGCCGCGACCGCTTCGAGGTAGGAGCGCAGGATCAGCGCCGCGGCCACGCGGTCCACCATCCCCGCACGGCGGGCGCGCGCCCGGGGAACGCTGCCGGCGAGCACGCCGCGCGCCGCGCGGCTGGTGAGGCTCTCGTCCCACAGTTCGACCGCCAGCCCGGCGGCCCGCAGCTCGGCCGCCATCCGGCGCGGCAACCGCGCCGCGGCGCCGGGCGCGCCGTCCGCCTGCAGCGGCAGGCCAACGACCACCAGCGCGACCCGCTGCGCGCGGCACAGGGCGGCGATCCGGCCTGCCAGCCGGCGCAGCCCGCGGTTCGCCAGCGTGGCGTGGGGCGCGGCGATTCGTCCGCCGGCGTCGCTGAGCGCCACCCCTACCCTGCGCTCCCCAACGTCGAGAGCCATAACGCGCGCCATGGCAGTCCCTAGCTAGCGGCCACTTGCCCGCCGGCCGAGCTCGGCGATCACCAAGTCGGTTACGTCGATCTCCAGGGCGAAGAACAGCAACGACGGGTTGTTCTTGTTCAACACCAGCGACAGGCCCTCGCTCTCGGCGACGAATTCGATGGCCGCGGCCAGCTCCCCCAGGAATGCATCCGACTCGGCCAGGCGGGCTTCCTGTTGCGCAAGCTGGCGGTTCTTGACGGCTACGAAGTCGCGCAGATGCTGTTTGCGCCGGTACAGCTCCTGCTCCAACTGCAGCGCGCGCTGCATCCGGCCATCCCGCTCGGCCTGCACCTTGCTCGCTTCGAGCTCGAAGATCTGCGCTTCCAGCCGCGCCCGCTCGGCGTCCATGCGATCGCGCTCGGCCTGCAACTCGCGCACCGCGGCCGACTCGCGGAAGTAGGCGGTGGTCACGGCGCGCAGATCCACCAGTCCGACGTTGGTGATCCGTTCCGCGGTCACCACGCCGCCGCCAAGGATCAGGAACAGACACCACAGTACCAGCGTCCGCTTCGACGCGCTTCTCATTCCGTTGCCAGACTAGAAGACGTCCCCTCCCAGGGAGATGACGAACTTCCACTCCTCGAGCCGGAAGATCTCCAGCGTGTCGTCCGGGGCTTCCGGCTGGTCCGCGAAGCGGAACGTGTTGGCAAAGTACAGGCGCACGGGAAACTGCGGGATGGCGAAGCGGAAGCCCGCTCCCAGGCTGAAGCGGAACTGCGCCAGTGTGGTCCTGCCGATATCTTCCAACCGGGGCCACAGCACCGCGCCGTCGAGGAAGGTAACCGCCCACAGCACGCGCGGATCGATCGGTACCCGCACCTCAAGTGAGTTTTCCCACCGGGCGCGGCCGCCGCGAACCGGCTCCCAGCCGCGCGCCACGCGAATCCCGTCCAGCAGCAACAGGTCGGTCGCGGAATCGATGACCAGGCCGCCCTGATTCTGATATTCCGCCGGCAACCAGAACTGAGGCAGGATCACCGCGAACCCGGAGTGGAGGGCAATGACCACCTGCAGGTCCCAGTTGGTGAACACCGGCTCCTTGAGCAGCGTCAGAAATCCATCCGCGCGGCTGTTGAGGCGTATGAAGTGACGCGCGCCGTGGAGCAGGCCGCCGGTGAGGGAAGCTCCCTGCGACAGCAGGAAGCCCTCGGACGGGTTGAGGTAGAAGTCGCGCGCGTCCCACGCCACGCCGGCGTCGAGCCGGTTGATGACCACCCAGTTTTCGCGCTCGTCGCGAATGGTCTTGTCGAACGGCCGATAGATGGCGGTGTCGTAGGTGAGGAACCTGAGCGTGGAGGAGAGGCCGCCGCTGAAGCGCACGAACCCCACCACCGTTGGAATGCTGTAGCTCGAGTTGAGCCCGAGGCTGACGTCCCATTCCGAATACTCCATGGTGTAGCGGTCGGAATCGGGCCCGGCGGCGTCCCATTCCTCCTTGCTCCGGTAGGGATCGGGCGCGGCGTTCTCCGGGTCGCTGAAGATCGGCGGCAGGATGTCCTGCAAGACGTTGCGCACCACCGAGCGCTGCACTCCCAGGTTCACGCCGCCTGACCAGCGGGCGCCCAGCAGCCACGGTTCGACGAACTCCACCGAGAGCGACTGCCTGATGGGGGACAGCTCCAGCGACGCGCCCACCGTCTGTCCGAGCCCGGCCAGATTGCGCTCGTTCCAGCGCACCGAGGCGGCCAGCGGAAAGTCGGAGCCGCCGATCGTGAGGCCGAAGTTGATGGCGGCGGTATTCTGTTCCTCGACGGTCACCACCACGTCCATCAAGCCCTCCGCGCTGCCGGCCGGCGTGTCCGGGGTGACTGCGGAGAAGTACTGGGTGTTGTAGAGGTTGCGCAGCCCTTGCAGGATCTGCGTCTTGTTGAACACGTCGCCGACCTCGAACGGCAACTCGCGCAGCAGCACGTGGTCCCTGGTCTTCTCGTTGCCGCTGAGGATGATGTTCTCGATGTGCGCGCGGTCGGCCTCCCGAATGAGCACGCGGAAGGTAATGCTGCGCGCCTGCTCGTCGCGCTCTTCGACCAACTCGATCAGGTTGAAGATGTAACCGTTCTCGAAGTAGTGGTCCTGCACGCGGGCGAAGTCCGCGGCCACGACGTCGCGGTTGACCGGCTGGTCCGCGCGGTGGCGCAGCAGCCGCGCGAGCTCCTCGGTCGAGAACACCTCATTGCCTTCGAAGACCATGCCCCCGTAGGTGTACTGCACGCCCTCGACCACGTGCACGGTCAGCACCAGGGAGCGCCGTCGCTCATCCTCGTCCAGCCGCAGGTCGCGCTCGACCCGCTCCACCCGGGCATCCACGTACCCGTTCGAGGCGTAGTAGGACGCGATGATCTGCCGGTCCTCCTGCAGCGCAACTTCGCGAAACGCCCCGCTCTCGAACAGGGAGCGCTCCTTGGTGAGCATGCGGCCGCGGAGCGTGCTGTCGGAGGCGAACTCGTTGCCGACGAATTGGATCCGCTCCACGGACACGACGTATCCTTCGGTGATTTCCACCGTCACGTCGACCTGCGCCGCCTCCTCGTCAGCCGCGGTCACGAGGTTGACGGCCGCGTCCGGATAGCCCTTGCCGGCGTACAGCGCCAGTACCGCCGCCCGGTCGGCGTCGAGGGTCACCGGATCGAACCGGTCGCCGCGCGCCAGCGTCATCACCTCGAGGATCTCGGTGCTGCGCAGGCGGTCGTTGCCGGTTACCGTGATCGCTCCGACCACCGGACGCTCCTGCACGGTGAATTCGATGAGCACCGTGGAGCGGTCGCCGCCGGGGGCAACGGCGTTGGACTCGAGACTGGCGAACAGATCGGTGGCGTACAGCTTTCCCTGCAGCTCCCAGAACAGGTCCAGCGTGAAGGGGCGTTCGAGATAGGGCTCGACGATCGGCCGCAGGTCGTCCGCGGCCACGTGGCGCAGGCCCAGGAACCGGATGTCGGCAATCGGCTTGGCGAGGTACCAGTCGTCGGTCTGGTCCTGGGCGCACAGCGGCGCCGCGCCGAGCAGCCCCACGAGCGCGAGCAGAACCGCGGCCGGCAGGCGGCGCGCCAGCCGGTGATCGAGGGCATGGCTCGGCCGTGCCGCCGGGCCGCGGCCGGAAGGGCTGGAGCGAGCCGTCAGTAGCTCCACCTCCAGCGCAGGGAGATCGTGTTATCGGTGACAAACAAGGTGTTCAGATTACGCGGCAGAAACGACCACTCAAGCATAAAGAAAGGGGTGGCCCACTCCAAGCCCAGCTCGACGTCCGAGAGCAGCGGCAGATCATCGCCGGGCTGGCCGTCCGGAGCGTCGAGTCGGAGCAGCATGGTAAGGAACAGGTCACTGCCCAGATACTTTCCGAAAGAGAGGGAGGTGTTGTCAAGCGGATTGCCGGTGCCGGGCACGACTCCGCCGGAGACCGAGGCGCCGAACACGTCCTGCACCAGGGTCTGCACGAATTGCGAGCGGATGCTGACCATGTCGACTCCCAGCGCCTCCCGCAACGCCCGTTCCACCGGGCGCAACAATGCCATCTGGGTCATCAGCTCGCCGGAGAACGCCGCGGCCGACAGGCCCGCCGCCCCGCCGTCGTTCGGCCGGTCGCCCTGCGCCAGCGGGCCGCGCACCAGCGTATCCAGGACCAGCGCGCTCTGGGGAGGATCGGATGACAGCCGCACCGTGTCCGGGCCGAACCGACTGAGGGTGGTGTCGGCCTGCAGGATGATGCGTACCGGGTCGCCCTGGGCATCGCGCTCCCGCGTCTCGGCTCGAACCACCAGGCGCGGGTCGAGCGGGCCCTCCTCCCCGGCGAAGCGGATCTGCCCTTCGCGCAGCAGGAACTGGCGGTCGAAGTAGAACAGGTCGCCGCCGCGCGCCGTCAGTTCCCCCTGCACGGAAACGCTGCGGGACTGTCCGTCATAGCCGATGCGCACCGACTCGGACGGCGCCAATTGCAGCCGCAGCACCGGGAACTGGGGAACGGGCCAGGTGAATTCCACGCCGCGGCCGGTGACCACGTCAAGATCCACGAGCAACTGCTCCTGGCGGGAGGCCGGTTCGGTCTCGACCAGCGAGAGCTCCGCGTTGCCCGCCTGCAGCTCGCCGTCGACCATTACCGTGCCCGAGTCACCCGTGACCGACAGGGTGCCGGACGCGGTACCGTTGAACAGCAGCGGCCCGAACTGGTAGTTGATCGGCACCCCGCCGGCGCTGGTCAGCTCCAACGCGAAGACCGCCGGCACCCAGCGCTCCACGCTGGCCGTGCCGCGCACCGCGACGGGCAGCGCAGCCGGCCCCTCCGCAGCGAATCCGGCGAGCGCCACGCGCTTCTCGTCGAGGGTGATCGCAGCCCTGAACGGGCCTACCGGGCGCGGTGAGAACGGCGACGCCACCACGCCGCCGGCAAGCCGGAACTCGCCCCAGAAGTCGGGGTCATTGATCGGCCCCGCCACGCGCGCGCGGCCCGAGGCGGTGCCGGCCTGGAAGGAGACCGGAAGCTGGCCCAGGAGCTCGTTGATGGTCCGCGCGTCGGCGTCTTCGATCTCCAGCGCAGCGCTGACGTGGCCGCCGCTCACGGTGCCGCTGGCGCTGCCGTGCACCGGATAGCGCCCCCGCTGCACCTGCAGCGAGAAGCTGCCGCCGGTCGACACGGAGCCGGCAAACGCGTCGCGCGGCCCTCCTTCGAAGCGGATCAGCAGGTCCTCGCCGGCCGCGGCCGCGCTGTCGGCCGCGGGGTCGGCGGCGCCGGCCGGCTCCCCGGTGACGCGCTGCGCGGCCAGCCGCAGTTGCCACGGATCGAGGGGCTCGCCGGCGACGCGGACGCGCTCGACGCTCAGTTGCCCGGTAACGCCGGCGGCGAGGGCGGCGCGCAGGCCGCCGCCGGCGCCCGCCTGCAGATCGCGGGAGTCGAGCTGCAGCCGCGCCGTTACCGGATCACCGAAGTACTCGGCGGAGTAGTCGGCGGCGAACTCCAGGAGCCCGCTCTCCGGCCGGTACGCCGCGCTGCCGTTGCGCAGCCGGTGGCTGAGGAGATCGAACGTCAGGCCGCGCACCGCCAAGCCGTCGGCGGAGCGCTCGACCGCGCCCGTCAGGGAAACGCGCTCGTCGTTGAGGCGGCCATCGCGCAGTTCCACCGCCGCCTGCCACGCAACCTCCTGCCATGGACCGGAGGCCCGCACGTCGGCATGCACGTTGCCGCTGAACGGGAATTGGCCCAGCCGCGGCAACGGCATGCCGCGCAGCTCCGCGGCCGCGTCCACCCTGCCCCCGGCCAGCTCCAGGGTCGCCGCGTAGCTTTCGCCGTTGTCGGCATCGGCCACCGCAAGCTGCGCCTCGACCGCGTCGGAGCCGGCGGTGAACACGATGCTGCCGCGCCCGCGCAGCTCCGAGAATCGATCGCGCACCAGCACCGGCTCCAGTTCGACGACGCCCGATTCCGCCTGCACTCCGGCCTCGAGCTGCAGGTCGGGCCGGTCCGGCAGCGGCAGCCGGTGCAACGTGACCGCGTCGCTGCGCAGCGACCAGTCGTCCGGCCCGGCGAACCTTCCCCGGAAGGCAAAGGTCGCTTCTAGCGGAGCCGCGGCAAACGGCAGTGGTACCGGCAGCCGGACCGCGGAACCGCGCACGGTGAGCGCGCGAGCGTCGTATTCGGCGGCGAGCTCCAGTTCATGGCTGCCGGCGGCGGTGAGTCCGCGTCCCGGCGTATGGGTCAGCCGCACCTCGTAGGGAACGTCGTCGATCGATAACTCGGCGGCCAGGTCGACCGCTTCGTCGCCGCGGGTCACCAGCGCTTGGCCGCGCACCTCCAGCCCCAGCCACTCGGCGGCCGCCGCCTCCAGCCGCAGGCCGCGTTCATTGGCGGTCAGGCTGAACTGGAGCCGGTTGCCGGGGTCCGCGGCGTCGCGCATCCGCACCACCGGAGCGCGGACCGCGGCGGTCTCGAAGTCGGTGACGGAATCCATGGAGCCGCTCATGAGCAGCGGCTCGAGCGCATCGGCAATCCACGGCCGGCGCGTGGCGGGCGGCGTAACGAGTCGATACAGCAGGCCGGCGTTGATGGATTCGAAGCTGGCCGCCAGTTCCAGCCGCCGGGGGCCGCCGAGCGCCACCGAACCGTCGCCGTCGATGAAGTTGGCGGCCTCCTGCTGCAGCTCGGCGCGAACCTCATAGCGGTAGGTCAGCGGCGCGGCGGTGGTGGGGCGCAGGTCGACGTCGAAGCGCCGGAACACCGTGTCTTCCAGCGCCAGCCGTTCGCTGCGCAGCGCCATGGCGCCATCCGCGCCGCGGGTGAGCGACGCCTGGGCGTGCAACTTCTCGCCGGGCCGCACCTGCAGCGAGCGGATGACCAGTTCCCCCTGCGGAACCAGGGTGTCCAGCACCACGTCGCCGGCAAACTCCAGACCGCCCTCGGCGGTTTCGAGCGTCAACCGCGACACCTCCACGCGGGCGCCGTCGCCGCGCGCCGTCAAGGCCGCCGCGGCGGGCGGAGTATCGGCCCCGGCGGCGACGTGGCCGCTGAGCTTGGCCTCGTACCGCATCCCGGCGGCCGGGTCGTGAGACCAGCGGGCGGTACCGCTGACCGTGGTTCCCGGCAGCAGCCGCACCAGCGGGTGCCGTTCCGCGAACTCCGCGACGTCAGCCAGGTTCAGCCCCGTAGCAGCCACCGCAAGCTCGCTGCGGCCGCTGCCCGGGCGGTGCGAAAACGAGAGCTCGAGCGGGAGCCGATCCTCGAGCCTGACTACCTGCCACTCATCCTCGAGCAGGGACACCTGCAGCTCCTGGGGCGCAACCCGGACCTGGGCCGAGGCCAGCTCGTTCAGGCGAACCGTCAGCGCGGCGCGGCTCAGGTCGTCGTCGGCGCTGCCGCTGATGCGAAAGTCGGCCGCCAGATACTGGCCGGCGCCGAGCGCGCCGAGCGCCGCGGCGGGGGGCGCCGCGCGGGCGCGGCCGCGCGCGGTGAGCTGCAGCTCGGCGCCCGCCTGCACGCGGAAGAACAGATCTTCCACCTCCAGGCGAAACCCCAAGCCGCGCAGCGTCACGCCCAGGTTGGCGCCGGCGAGGGTCACCGGCGGCACCACCACACCGCCGGCGGCGGCGGGACCGCGCGTGCCGCCCACTACCAGACCGAGCTCCCGCAACACCTGGACCAGCTCCTGGTCGCGGGTGAGGTCCACCACGACGTGCGAGTTCGCAAGTTGCACCTCGCGCAGCGAGGCGATCGGGTCGCGACTGGCGATGAGGCGCGCCAGGCTGTAGCGCAGGCGCAGCCGGCGGATCGAGACCACCGGCTGGTCCGGCGCTTCGCCGCTGTAGATGGTGAGATCGCGGATCTCCAGGGCGCGCAGCAGCGACGGCGCTATGGCCCCATAGCTGAAGTTGCGGTTCAACAGCTTGAACAGCGCGCCGATCGCTTCCTCCCGCCGGGCGATGACGTGGCGCTCCATCATCTCGCCGAGGGACCGCAGCCCCCATACCGCGGCGCCGATGATGAGGACCAGCAGCGCCAGCTCCAGAATCGACGGCCTCCAGCGGGCGCGGGAACGGCGCGCTGTCAGCCTGGGGCCAATCAAAAACCGCGCTCCAGACGGTAGCTGATGCGAATCGTGCCGGTTACCGTACGCTCGGCGGCGAACAGAATCCGGCGCAGCGCCTGCTGCGCCTCGGCGTCGACCGTCGAGAAGCCGGAACTGCGCAGCACCTCCGCGCCGATCACCCGGCCGTCGTCCGCCACCGTCAAGCGCACTTCGACTTCCGCCTCCACGCCGCGGGTGATCAACTCCGCGGGGTAGGGCAAGTCGATCTCGTGCCGGGGCTCCGGGAGTCCGGCGGATGACACGCGCGGCTGCGGCGGCCGCGGCGCGGAGACGCGGTCCGGTACCGGGGTGGGCGGTGCGCCGGCCGGCTGCGCGATCACTGCCAACGCCGCGGCCAGCGCTGCGGCGGGCCGCGGCGGGCTGCCGCGGTGCGCTGCCGCGCGGCCCGCCTCCGGGCGGCTCGCCACCGGCGTCTGAGCCGGCCGCGCACGGGGAGCGGCCGCGCCCGCGACCGGGTTCGGCCGCGCCGCGCCGGCCGCACTGGTTGCCGCAACCGCTGCCGGAACGGCCGGTTGCGCCGCGGCGGTGTTCGCCGCCGGCCCGCGGTCCGGCTGCGCCAGGGTCAGCCGCAACGCGGCGGCGCGCGGCTCCGCGGCGGGCTGCCGTACCAGCAGGAGCACCGCCAGCAGCAGCAGATGAAACCCCAGGCTGACTGCCAGGGCCTGGGACTCGCGGGCCGCGGTCATGGCGGCGCCGGGGAGCTTGCCGTGACGAGGTGGAGATCGGTGATCCCGGCGCCGCGGAGTACGTCCATTACCGCTACCAGGCGGCCGTACTGCGCGCCGGCGGCGCCGCGCAGCACGACGCGGGAGGCTGCGGCCGCCGCCGGCGCGGCCAGCGCGCGGCGGAACTGGTCGAGCGTCAGCGCCGCCGCGGCCTCCCCTTCGAGATAGATGTTGCCGGCGGCATCGACGGTGATGACCAGCGCCGCGCCGGCGGCCGGGTCCGCGGCCGCCGCGCGCGGGAGCTGCACCGGAATGGTCGAGTGCGCGGCGAACGCGGCGTTCACCATGAAGAAGACGACGATGAGGAACACCATGTCGATGAGCGGGGTAAGGGGGAGCGCCGCCCCGGTGCTCAACGAGCTGCGGTAGTACTGCCGGTCCACCGATCATTCCCCGCCGTGCGCGGCGCGGCTAGCGTCATGATACTCGTAGATGATACCCTGTTTCGGGCGCCCGAACGGAGTGGTCAGTCGCGCGCGGCAAAGTATGCGGTCAACTCGCTTACGGCGATGTTGAGACGGGCGACGGTACGCTGCACGTGGGTGACGAACAGGTGATGGAACAGCGCGCTCGGTATCGCCACGGCAAGGCCGGCCGCGGTGGTGATCAACGCCTGGGCGATGCCGCCGGACAGGATGGTCAGGTCGGCGCTGCCGGCGTTGCGCATGTTGACGAACGCCGCGATCATGCCGACTACGGTGCCCAGCAGCCCCAGGAGCGTGGCGATGTTGGCGATTCCCTGCAGGTAGGACACGTGACGTTCCAGCGCCGCGATCTCCCGCAACACCACGTAGTCGAGGCGGTGCCGGTGGTCCGGGCGGGTGAGGCGGGGGCCGCTGCCGAGGGCGGCGGCGATCACGCGCGCTTCGGGGGAACGGGCGCCGGCCAACTCCGCGGCAAGTTCGCGCGCCGGGGTGCGCGGGAGCCGCGCTACCACCGCCGCGGCGAGTTCCGGTTCCCGGCTGCGCTGCTGCCAGTAGTACAGCGCGCGCTCCACGATCACGAACACCGCGGCCACTGACAGCAGCGCGATGGGCGCCAGCAGGAACCCGCCCTGGAGCAGCAGCGCCATCATCGGGGCGCCGCCAGACGCACCACGCGGTGGGCGTACTCGACTCCCGCGAACAGCGAGAAATAGTCCTCGCGGGCGGCCTCCCGTATTCCGCCAAGGAGCTGCACCTGATGTCCGTGGACCGGCGCCCAGCGCACCCCTGCGGCGGCCGCCAGCCCGAGACTTGCGGACTCGCCGGCGAGCCAATCCTCCACGCCGTAGAGCGGCGCCTGCAGGAACTCCGCCTGCAGCAGCAGGGCAACGGACGGTTCCGCCAGGACAGGCCACACCGCATCGAGCAGCAGCCGCACGGCCGGCGCCGGCCACGTCCCCGCCCCTCCGGCGGCGACGCGCAGCGTCAAGTCGCCGGCCCGACTGCGGAGCAGCGCCGCCTCCCACTCCAGGGCCAGCAGGAGCAGCACTACGTCGTCGGGCAGCCGGTCCACGGCGCGGCGGTGAAACCGGTGGATCAGGCCGTGCGCCACCCCGAAGCGCAGCTCCAGGCTGCGGTAGTTGCCGCCCAACCACGCCAGCCAGGCGCGCTCCGGAGCCAGATCCAGGTAATCGTCCTCCCTGAACACCACGTTCGCTGCCCAGCGCGGCACCTGCAGGTAGGGGCGCAGCCCGGCTTCGAACCGCCACTCCGGCGCCGGGGTCAACGTGATCCGCCCGGCGGGCAACGGATACGCCGCGCCGGCCTGCAGCGTCACCGCCCCGCCGACGGCCAGGTCCAGGCCGGCAAGCAGTTGCCCCACGTCGAACTGCGCCGCCAGGGAAGCGCTGGAGCCGCGGCGCCAGCGGGCGTAGGTGAGCGCCGCATCGCCGGCGCCTTGCGCCGTCAGCGCGGCGTGCGCGGCCTGCGTCTGGTCGAGGAATTCGGCGAACGTCAGGTCCAGTCCGAGCTGATACCCGGGCGTCCGCAACCGGCCCCGGGCGGAGATCCGCTCCGGCCGTTCTCTGCTGAACCGTTCTCTTCTGATCGGTACGGTGGCGGCCACCTCCAGCGCCGCCTCCCGTCCCGGAGAGCCGGTTGCCAACCGCAGGGCGGCGCCCACCGCGTGCGTGTGAACCACCGGGTCCAGCGCCGCGCTCACCGCCAGGTCGCTGGTGCGCTCCACGGCGCGCGGCGCGCGCGCGCGCTGCAGGACCACCGCCGGAGGGGGCGCCGCGGCGAACCCGGACGCGGGCGTGAGCGGGGTCTGCCGCGCCGCGGCGCGGGCGCCGGCCGGCGGCGGCAGCGGAACTGCGGAGTCCGCGGGCGCCGGCCCCAGCGGCGGCAGCAGAATCAGGGGGTCCTCGGCCGTGACGGTGATCTCGGGGACCACCATCTCCGCAGCCGGGCCGGAATCCTGGGCCGGCGCCGGCCCCGCCGGCAGCGCGGCAACGACCGCGCCCAGCAGCGCGAGGCGGACCCCGGGCCGCCGGCCAGGGGCCGCGGCAACATGGTCAACGTGGTATACACTGGGCCGGCGCAGAGATGGCGGACGCCGCGTGGGCAGGTGAGATTCTGGACCGATTCGTGGTGCTCGAAGGTCTTGACGGGGCCGGTACCACCACCCAGGTGCGGCGGCTGCGAGCCGCCCTGGAGCGGCGCGGCGAGCGCTGCCGCGCCACCGCGGAACCCACCGCCGGACCGATCGGAAAGCTGATCCGCAGCGTACTGGCGGGGCAGGCGGCGATGACCCCCTGCTCGCTGGCGCTGCTGTTCGCCGCCGACCGCAGCGAACACCTGAACGCGCCCGACGGCATCGTGGCGGCGCTGCAGGGAGGCGGCTACGTGGCCAGCGACCGCTATCTGTTCTCCAGTCTGGTATACCAGTCACTGGGGTGCCCCGCTGACTATGTTGCCGCGCTGAATGCACGCTTTCCCCTGCCCCGCCGCCTGATCTTCATCGACACGCCTCCGCAGCAATGCCAGCGGCGGATCGCCGGTCGAAGACGGCGCGAGTTGTTCGAAGATCTGTCTCTGCAGCAGCGGCTCCGCCGGCGTTACCTTGCCGTGCTCCGGCAGTTCGCCGGCTACGGGGTAACGGTGCGCCGCGTCGACGGCAACGGCTCCCGGGAAGCGGTGTTCGCCCGCATTTGGCGGCAGTTCCGGGACTAGAGCGCGGCCAGAGCCGAGCGAGCGCTCGCATTGCACCGGCGCCGTCAGCGAATCAGCATGGCGTCGCCGTACGAGAAGAAGCGGTAGCGGCGCGCGATGGCTGCGGCGTAGGCGGCGCGGATGCGATCTTCGCCGGCCAGGGCGGAAACCAGGGCCAACAGCGAGGAGCCGGGCGTGTGGAAGTTGGTCAGGAGCTGATCCACCACCCGGAAGCGGTAGCCGGGATAGATGAACAGATCGCTGCAGCCGGCGCCCGCGCGCAGAGTGGCGCCGTCCCAGGCCGACTCCAGCGCGCGCACCACGGTGGTGCCCACCGCCACCACCGGGCGGCGGTCGCGGCGCGCCGCCGCCACCGCCCGGGCGGTGGGTTCCGGTACTGTGAACCGTTCCCGATGCATGGTGTGATCCTCCACCCGGGCGGTGCGGATCGGCGTAAAGGTGCCGGCGCCGACGTGCAGCGTCACCGCGGCCACGATCACCCCGCCCTGCTCCAGGCGGCGCAGCAGCGGCGGCGTGAAGTGGAGCCCCGCGGTAGGCGCGGCGGCCGAGCCGGGGTGGGCGGCGTATACGGTCTGATAGCGTTCGGCGTCGCAGCCGTCCGGGTCACGCCGGATATAGGGAGGCAGCGGCACGGCGCCGTGGCGCTCCAGGTAGCCGGCGTCGATCGGTTCGCTGAAGGTCAGGCGCACCGCGCCGCGCTCCGGCGCGGCGAGCGCCGCCGTGACTCCCGCCGGGAACGACACCTGCCCGGCGGCGCTGCGCGGCAGCCGGCGCGCCCCCGGAGCCAGCGCCGTCCAGCTCCTTCCGTCGGGCGCCGGTTCCAGCAGCAGAAACGGCACCGCCCGGCCGCCGGGCAACTGCCCGGTCAGACGCGCGTGCAGGACCCGGGTGTCGTTCAACACCAGTACCGCGCCGCGCGGCAGCAGCCGCGGCAAGTCGCGCACCCGCAGATGCTGCGGCGCCCCGCCGCTCCGCTCCAGCACCAAGAGGCGCGCGGCGCTGCGCTGCGCCGCGGGGCGTTGCGCGATCAGCTCCGGCGGCAGCTCAAAACAGAACCTGCTGGTCTCCATCACTCCCGCCGCGCACCCCGCCGTCCGCGCGCACCCCGAGATGCTCGTAGGCAAGCCGCGTCGCCACCCGCCCGCGCGCCGTGCGCTGCAGCAGGCCGCGCTGAATCAGGTAGGGCTCGTACACGTCCTCCAAGGTATCTACCGCTTCGCTGATGGAAATGGCCAGGGTTTCCGACCCCACCGGGCCGCCGTCATACTTGGCGATGATGGTCTCGAGGATGTCGCGGTCCACCTTGTCCAGGCCGTCGTGATCCACCTCCAGCGCCGCCAGACCGCGCTCCACGATGTGCGGTGAAATGGTGCCGTCGCCCCACACCTGGGCGAAGTCGCGCATCCGCCGCACCAGCCGGTTGGCGACCCGCGGCGTGCCGCGCGAGCAGCGCGCCAACTGCGTTACCGCGGCGGCGTCCAGTTCCACCTGCAGAATACCCGCCGAGCGCCGCACGATGGCCTCGATCTCGCGCGGCCCGTAGAAGTCCAGGCGCATGGTAATGCCGAACCGGGAGTAGAGCGGCCCCGCTACCAGGCCGGTCTTGGTGGTGGCGCCGACCAGCGTGAACGGCGGCAGCGGAATCTTGATGGAACGGGCGCCGGGCCCCTGCCCCACCACCACGTCGATCTCGTTGTCCTCCATGGCGGTATACAACAGCTCCTCGACCGGCGGCCGGAGGCGGTGGATCTCGTCGATGAAGAACACGTTATAGGCGCCGACGTGGGTCAGGATGGCGACCAGGTCGCCGGTCTTCTCGAACGCCGGGGCCGAGGTGGAGTGCAGCTCCACGCCCATCTCATTGGCGATGATGGCGGCCAACGTGGTCTTGCCGAGCCCCGGCGGTCCGCTGAAGAACACGTGATCCAGGCTTTCGCGGCGGGCGCGCGCCGCGGCGATGAACACGCCGAGGTTCTCGCGCAGGCGTTGCTGGCCGATGAAGTCCGCCAGCCGCTCCGGCCGCAGATTCGCTTCGTCGCCGTCGGCCTCCTGTTGAAAGCCGGCGCCGACCGTACGTTCAGCCATCGCCCGCCGCGCCCGCGCCGCGGGCGCGCTCGCTGGTCAGCGAACTGAGGCGCGCCACCGCCCGCCGCAGCGCCTCCTGCTCGCGTTCGGCGCTGCTGCCGGCGTGGGCCGCGGTCTCGCGCAGGACCGCGCGTACCACATCCCGCGATTCGCGCCGGCCGAAGCCCATGCCGGTCAGCGCGGCCAGCAGGTCGGCCTCCAGACCCGGCGCCGCGGACGGAGTGGCCGGGGGCAGCGTCAGCTTGCCCTGCAGGGCAAGCACCATCTTCTGCGCGGTCTTGTTGCCCAATCCCGGGATCCGCACCAGGCGCACCAAGTCGTTGCCCTCCAGCGCCTGCACCAGCTCCGCCGCGTCGATCCCGGAGAGGATGCGAACCACCAGGCGCGGTCCCACCCCATCGACCCGCAGCAGATCGAGAAACAGGTTGCGCTCGGCCTGGGTGGCAAAGCCGTACAGCCGCATCTGATCGTCGCGGTGGTACAGAAACGTGTACATGGTGACCTTCTCGCCCGGCGCCGGCAACACCTCCAGGCTGCGCGCGGTGGTATGCAGCTCCCACTCCAGGCCGCCCGTGCGCACGTGGGCGACTTCTACCCCTTTGTGAGTCAGCCGCCCGCTGACGCTGTTCCACATCTGCAAGACACCCTACCGAACCTGACCGTTTCTCGAGGAACGACGAATCGACCCATGGCCGGCCGCTCCGGGACTAAGGAGCCGCATCCGCGCGCGCCACCGCGGCGCGCACCGGAGCATGCTGAACGTGACACAGCGCGACGGCGAGAGCGTCGGCGCTGTGGTCGCTGGAGGGCTCGTCGTGGAGCCCCAGCACCAGCCTCACCGAGCGGATGATCTGCCCCTTCGGCGCCCGGCTGTGGCCCGCCACCGCCAGCTTCACGGCGCCGGGTGAGTACTCGCTGCAGGGCACGCAGAACTGCGCCAGCACCAGGATGATCACGCCCCGCGCCTGGGCCACCGGAAACGCCGTGCGCACGTTCTTCGAGAAGAACAGCTCCTCGATGGCCGCCTCGGCGGGACGATACCGGGTCACGATGGCGTGCAGGCGGTCGCTCAGGGCCAGCAGGCGGCGGCCATGATCCTGCCCGGCGGGAGTGCGGATGACGCCGTCCGCGAGCTTCCTTATCCGGCTGCCCTCGACGGCGAGCACTCCGTAGCCGGTGGCCGCCAACCCCGGATCGATACCCAATACCACACTCAAGCGTCAGACCTGCTCCCGGCCGCTGCCCCGCGCCCTGCCCGCGCCGGCCGCCGGCGGCGCGCTGCTTCAGGAATTCCCGGCGGCGACCTGCTCGGGCGCTTCCATGTTGGTGGACACCTGTTGCACGTCGTCGTGGTCTTCCAAGGTCTCGATGAGCCGCAGGGCACTCTCCGCCTTGCCCCCCGGCAGCGGGATGCTGGCTTCGGCGACCCAGGAAACTTCGGCCACGTCATGCTGCAAACCGGCCCGGCCCGCCGCCTCCAGGGTCGTATGAAAGTCCTCCGGCTCGGTCAGCACCTCGATCACTTCGGACTCGGCGGACACGTCCTCGGCGCCGCCGTCGAGCACCGCTTCCATAATCTGGTCCTCGTCGTAACGGTCCGAAGAAAACGCTATTACTCCTTTACGAGAAAAGAGATAGGATACCGATCCCGAATCTCCGAGATGGCCGCCGCCCTTGGTGAGGAGGTTGCGGATCTCGGCCGCCGAGCGGTTCTTGTTATCGGTCAGCACCTCGATGAGCAACGCCACCCCGCCCGGACCGTAGGCTTCGTAGAGCAGTTCCTGGAAGTCGGCCCCGTCACCGCCCCCGCTGCCCTTCTTGACGGCGCGGTCGATGTTGTCGCGCGGCATGTTGGCATCGCGCGCCTTCATGATGGCGGTGCGCAAGCGCGGATTGGCATCGGGGTCTGCCCCGCCAAGGCGCGCGGCGACCGTGATCTCCTTGATCAGCTTGGTGAATATCTTGCCGCGCCTGGCGTCGGTGGCGCCCTTCTTGTGCCGGATCGAATGCCATTTGCTGTGGCCGGACACTAGCTGCTACTCCCCTCCCGGTAACAGTAGCAACGATCTTTGCCGGAGGTCAAACGCGGCGCCGGCCGGTCAGCGGGGGCCGGCCTCGGGCCAGGCGGCGGCGGCGGCCGCGTCCGGCGGCCACGCCGCCGCGAGGAGGGCCTCGGCCTGCTCCGCAAGGCGGTCGAGATGCAGGCGCCCGCGCGGCGTCAGCGCCAGGCGGCGGCCCGGCGGCAGAGCCAGCCCCTGCCGCTCCCAGTCTTCCCAGAGCGGACCCAGCAGGCGCGCCAGAGAAGGCGTGAGCCAGCCGGGGCCGGCCGCCACGCCTTCGGCCAGGCGCAACCCCCGGCGCAGACACTCGGCGAGCAACTCCGCGGTCGCGGGCGCGCGCGCCGACGCCGCCCAGCCGCGGTCCGCGGCGGCAAGGTAGGGCCTCAGCTCGACGCCGTGACCGACGTGCAGCGCGCCGGACGCCGACGCCGGAGCCGCTCCGTAGAGGGGCGCGGCCGCGGCGGCCGGCAACGTGCCGGCCGCGCCGGGGCCGACGCCGGCCACCGGCCGCAGCAGCAGCGCGTGGCGCAGGTAGTGAGACCGGTCACCGCGGCGGCCGAAGTGAGTTACCTCATACTGGCAGTAGCCGCGGCTGCGCAGCCGCTCGCCGCCGGCCAGCCACAACTCATCCGCGTCCGCGGCGGGAACCGGTCCCCCCGGCGGCGGGTCCTCCAGTTGCAGCAGGGTCACGTGTTCGATATCGATGGCGGCCAGCCGGTCCACCGCCGCCAGCACCGCGGCCGCCCGCTGGCCCGATACGCCGGCCAGCAGATCGACGTTCAGCCGGCCGCGCCAGCAGCGCTTCAGCAGCTCCAGCCGGGCGGCGAGCGCGCGGCCATCGCAGCGCCGCCCAAGGCGCCGCAGCAGGCGGTCGTCGAAGGTCTGGACGCCTACCGAGAGGCGGTTGACCCCGGCCGCGGCGCAAAGCTCCAACAACTCCTCGTCCAGGTCCTCCGGGTTCGCCTCCAGCGTCCACTCCGGCGCCGCGCCGCCGGCCGCGCCCGGCAGCAGGGTGGCCGCGAGACCGGCCAGCAGGCGCCGCAACTCCGGGCGCGGCAGCAGACTCGGCGTCCCTCCGCCGACGTACAACGCGGCCACCGGCCGGGCCGGCATGGCCGCGCGCAGGGCGCGCGCCTCGGCCAGCATCGCGCCGACCAGTCGCTGCGCCAGGGCCAGGTCGCCGACCACCACCGGGTAGTCGCAGTAGGGGCAGCGCGCGGCGCAGAACGGTACGTGGACGTAGAACGCGACGCCGCAGGGAGCGGCGCGGGCTCGGTCGGAAGACCGCTTCAGCGCACCGCACCCCAGCGGGACGGCGGCCAGTAGTGGAACGAACCGCGGCCGAGCACCTTGCGCAGCGGCACCGGCCCGAAGTCGCGGCTGTCGCGCGAGTCGTCGCGGTTGTCACCCATCGGCATGAACGCGTCGTCCGGCACCAGCCAGCCATGGTGCAGGCGGCTCCAATCTCGGGCCAGGGAGTGGTTGTGAGGATCGAGCTCGTAGCGGGCGCGGGCAATCCACGCGTTGGAGTAGCTGTGGTCGAGCCAGCGCACCTCGCGGATGCGCTCCACGGCCGCCCGGTCGGCGGCCGCCACCGCCATCCCGGCGCTGGCCCGCACCCGCGCGACCACCGCGCGCCGCAGGTCGGGGTAGCGTTCCGCCGGAAACAGCCGCGAGACGTTGTAGGGCAGACCGAGCTGCTGCATCAGGTCCCGCTCCGGCAGCCACGGCCCCGCCCCGCCGACCTTGATCTGCACGCTTCCCTCCTTCATCCGGACGCGGTCACCCGGCATGCCGACCGCGCGTTTGATCAGAAAGTGAGCGCGCGGCCGGCCCTGCGCGTCGGTGTCGATGTTGACGATCGACAGGGTCGCCATGTAGATGACCCGCTGCAGCAGCTCCATCAGCGGACCGACCGGCACGTAGGTCGGGTTCTCGAAGATGATCACCTCGCCGCGCCGCGGGGTGCGCGGACTGGGCAGCTTGACCCCGCCGGGCACCAACTCGGGACCGAAGATCAGCTTGTTGACGAAGATGCGGTCGCCCACCAGCAGGGTGGGCACCATCGACCCGGAGGGAATGCGGTACGCCTGCAGCAGGAACTGGTTGATCAGCAGCACGATGAGGATGGCGGAACCGATCGCCTCGGCCCAGTCGAGGAGCGGATTCTTGCGTTGCTGCCGAATCTTGCGGCGCAGGCGCCGCCGCCGCCGCCACGACAGGTAGCGTTCGGTAGCGCTGACCACGCCGCGTTGCCAGCGCTGCCAGGAGCCGGCGCGGGCGGCGCCGTCCGCGCGCCGCAACTTGCCATCCACGGCCGGGGAGCGTAGTCGAACCGCCCGCGCGCGGCAACGGCCGGCCGCGCGGTTGCCGGCAAGCCGAGAAAATACCTATGCTCCCCTACCATGGCGGAGCAGCGGAACCGGCCGCTTCACGACCTCGCGCCGCCGGACCACCAGGTGCGGCTGCGGCCGCTCGCCGGGGTGGCGCCGGGCATCTATCTCACCTGGCTCTACGGGGCTGCGCTCCTGGCGCTGCTGTTCTTCGCGGCCATCTTCCCCGGCCTGCGCTTCAACGGCGCCCTGGTCGCCGTCTCGTCGTCGCCGCCGGGCGCCGCGGTATACGTCGACGGGCGCTTCGCCGGCACCACGCCGCTCACCACCCGCGTGGCCGCGGGCCGCCATACGCTGCGCCTCTCCAAAGATCACTTCCAACCCCGCGAAGAACCGGTCGAGGTCGGTGGCCGGGTGTTCCTGAGTTGGCCGTTTCCGCGCCGCGAGAGCCGTCACCTGACGCTGCAGCTCGAAGATCCGGCGGCGCTGACGCAAGCCGCTCTGCTCGATCTGGCGCGCAATCCCGGCATTGCCCGCATCATCATCGACGCGGCCGCCGACCTGGCAAGCTCCGCCGCGCCGCCCGACCTGGGCGCCGCCTTTCTCCATAACGCCATGTTGCTGATCGAGAGTCAGGCCGGGCTGGCGGCCCTCCTGTCCGCCCATGGCCTGCTCACCGCCGGCGGCGCGCCGCGTTCTCCGCTCGGCCTGCAGCGCTTGCTGCGCGACGTGGCGCGGCTCGCCGCCGACTATCCGCGCCTGCCGCTGTGGCTCGCCGCGCTGCTGCCGGAGGCCGCGGCCGGGGAGCTGGCCGCCACCTCCTGGTACCGCGCCGTGGTGCAGCGGCACCGGGCGGCGGCGCGCGCCGCCCTCTCCCCGCCGGCGGGCGCGGCCGCGCCGGCCACCCCGCCGGCGCCGGTGATCGAAGCGGCGGGCATGGTGTTTCATCGCGTCCCGGCCGGGAGCTACGTGATGGGCGACTCGGCGCGGCTCGGGCAGCTCCCGGATCCCGCCCTGCCGTTCCCGGAGTGGCCTCACCAGATAACCCCGGGCACGTTCTATCTGCAGGAGCGGGAAGTAACCAAGCAGGCCTACGCGCGCTTCCTGGCAGCCGCGCCCGAGTGGGCGCCGGGCAACCGGGCAGCGCTTGCCGCGCGCGGTCTGGTGGCCGAGGACTACCTGGCCGACTGGGACGCCGGCGAAGTGCCGGCGGGCCGCGCGAGCGAGCCGGTGGTGTACGTGTCGGCCTATGCCGCCGAAGCGTTCGCGGCGTGGGTCGGCGGGCAGCTGCCGCCGGCGCCCGGCGGCGGCCGCTGGCAGGTGCGGCTGCCGTTCGAGCCGGAATGGGAATACGCGGCGCGCGGCGGGCCGGAGGGCCAACCCTACCCGCGCGGCTCCGAGACCCCGGGCGCGCATTTGGCGGCTCCCGCAACCGGCCTGCTGCCGGTGGGTCAGTCGCCGCCGAACGGCTTCGGGCTGCGCGACATGCTCGGCAGCGTGTGGGAGTGGACCGCCGACTGGTACTCCCCTACCCGGTATCTGCTGGCGCGCGACTTTGCGACCGACTACCGGACCGACGCGCGTTTTCCGATCGGCAGCCGGCGCGTGGTTCGGGGCGGCTCGTTCACCTCCGATCCGCGGGTCGTCAAGGTGCACACGCGCGGCTCGCAGCCGGCGGCGTGGTGCACGCCGGTGCTCGGCTTCCGGCTGGTGCTGGTGGAGGAGTCATGAACCGCCGCCACGCCGCCCCTGACGCCGGCAAGACCCTGGCCACCAATCGGCGCGCGCGCCACCGGTATCACGTCGACGACCGCCTGGAGTGCGGCATAGCGCTGCGCGGCACCGAGGTGAAGTCCTTCAAGTCGGGCCAGTTCTCCTTCACCGACTCGTATGCCCGAATCGTCGACGGCGAGCTGCTCCTGGTGGGCCTGCACGTCACTCCCTACTCGTTCGGCAATCAGTTCAATCACGACCCGACGCGAGTCCGCAAGCTGCTCGCCCACCGCGCCGAGATCCGCCGCCTCGGCAGGCGGGTTGCCGAACGAGGCTTGACATTGGTCCCCCTGCGCTTCTACGTTAAGCGTGGCTTGGTCAAGGTCGAGCTCGGCATCTGCCGCGGCAAGAAGACCTTCGACAAGCGTGAGACGATCAAGCGCCGCGACCTCGCGCGTGATCTGGACCGCCAGGTACGCCGCGGGCAGCGGCGGCTGTGACCCGGCTTTGCCGGGCCCGGCCGGTTGCAATTTGGGGGTGACAAGGCCTCGACTGGGAGTTTGATGTTTACGGTTGCAGGTGGAGCTCCAGTCTCCTTAACCTGGACAATTTGATCTGCCGAAACAGATTACGCACTGGCTGCCTGATCTAGCGTAGCCACGGGGACTTGAAGTGCGGTCCTGAGCGACGAGCTCCCCGACGCAATTCAGGACTCACCGTCTCATCGGCCCGCGGGTGAGACGGGAAAGACACACAGCGGGCTGCGCCGTCACCCGTGAGCCGGATCACAACGGTGGCGCCAAGCATGCAACAGCCGGCTAAACCTGTAGACGCCGTACGCGCACCTTTCAGGACGCGGGTTCGATTCCCGCCACCTCCATGTCGCGCACATCGCGGCGCCCCCGCAAACGCGGGGGCGCCGCACCGCGTACCGACCGTTCCGCACCATAACCCGTTCCATACCATGCCGCGTTGCGGCGCCGGCTGCCGGCGCTACGGCATCATCGAGCCGCCGCTGACGTGCAGCGCTTGGCCGGTGATGAAGCACGCGGCGTCGGACGCGAAGAACAGCACCGCCGCGGCGATGTCCTCCGGCGTCCCGGTCCGGTTCAGCGGCACCCGCCAGCCGAGCCAGAACTTGTCGTCGTGGGCCGGCGGCGGGGGCCACTCCTCGCCGCGTTCGTCGGCGGTCTGGCGGCTGGTGGCTCCCGGCACGATGGCGTTGGCGGTAAGGTAGGGGGCGCCTTCGTGGGCGATCCCCTTGGTCAGTGCGATCAGGCCCGCCTTCGAGGCGCCGTAGGTGGCGAAGGAAGCGCCGCCCTTGCCGGTGTAGGCAATGTTGGAGGAGATGGTCACCACGCGGCCGTACCGGCGCGCGATCATCGACGGCATGACGGCGCGCGCCAGGGCGAAGGTGGCGCGCAGGTTGACGTTGATCACCCGCTCCCACTCCTCGTCCGGCGTGTCGACGATGCGGTGCGGCTGCCCGATGCCGGCGTTGCTGACCAGAATCTCGACCGGTCCGAAGGCCTCCTGCGAGCGCTCCACCAACGCCCGGCACTGGTCGATTTCGCCGACGTCGGCCTGAATAGCGCGCGCCTGCCCCCCCTGCTCGGCGATGCGGCGTACCGTATGCGCGGCCGCGGCCGCGTCGCGCGACCAGTTGACCACCACGCGCGCCCCTTCCCGCGCCAGCGCGTAGGCGATACCGCGTCCGATACCGTGCCCGGCGCCGGTGACCAGCGCCACTCGACCCGCAATGCCCAGCGATCCCGTGCTCATGCTCGATCTCCTTCGTCCGGCGGCGCCACGCCCAGTTGGCGCCAACGCTCGCTCAGGTCCACCACGCCGCCTTCCCGCCGCGCCTCCTCGATGGCCAGGGCGGTGACGCTGGCCACCAGTCCGGCGCGCCCGCCGGCCGGCAGCGGTCCATCCTCCAGCAGCGCCGCCAGGCAGGCGGCGAGATGCGGCTCGTCACCGCCGCCATGCTGGCTGGCGTTGCCCACCTCGGTGCGTTCCCAGTGGCTGCCGCCGAAATCCCGCGTCCAGGTTACCGGGGCGAACTGGAACCGGCCCCAGTACAGGTCGCCCTCCATGCAGCCGGCGGCGCCGGCCAGGTACAACCGCCGGCTCGGCATGCCGCAGTTCTGGTTCGAGTGGAAGGTGGCGCGCACCCCGTTTTCATATTCGATGATCGCCACCTGGTGATCGACGATGTCCTTCTCCGAGTTGAAGCAGCACAGATCCAGCGCGCGCCCGCGGTTCAACTCCAGCGCCGCGCGCGTGGCCGGCTTCGGCGGCGGCTCCTCCAGGTGCAGGCGATGGGCGCAATCCAGGCCGCAATCGCGGCAGTAGCGCGGCGCCTCGGGGCGCGGCGTGAACACCGAACGGCCGCCGAACGACGCGACGCGGCGCGGCAGCGCGCCGGCGAACCAGGTGAGGATGTCCAGGTCGTGGCAGCACTTCTCCAGAAGATAGCCGCCGGTGAACCGGTCGAACCGGCGCCAGTCACGGTGGAAGAACGCCCCCTGCGCGGCGCCCAGATTCTCGTTCGCCTCCATGCTCACCAGGCGCCCCAGGTCGCCGCGGTCGAGGCGGCGCTTCATCTCCCGGTAGAACGGCGCGTAGCGCAGCACGAAGCCGATGAGCAGATGGCGCTCGGCGGCCCGCGCCGCCTCCCAGATCGCCTGGCAGTCGGCCACCGTGGTGGCCATCGGCTTTTCGCAGAACACGTGCTTGCCATGCTCGAACGCGGCCACCGCCGGCGCCCGATGGAGGTGGTCGGGCGAGCACACCAGCACCAGCTCCACGTCGTCACGCCGCACCACCTCATGGTAATCGGCCGCAACGCGGGCGCGCGGCGCCAACTCAGCCCGCACCCGCTCGGCGCTGCCCGGAGCGGGATCGTACAGCGCCGTTATCCGCGTCCGGCCGAGCGCCTGCAACTGCTCCAGGAGGCGCCGGCCGCGCGCTCCGCAGCCCACCACGCCGACCCCCAGCGCCCTCACCGCGCGCCCCCGCCGGCGCGCCCCTGCTGCCGGGGCCGGCGCGGCGCGCCCGCCATCGCCGCGGCCCTGCCCGGCCGCTCCGCCGGCGCGCGGCATCCCGCTGGTGGCGCTTTGCTCACGGCGGCTATTGTAGCCGGCCCGGCGCCGGACGGCCATCTAGCCGCCGCAACGCAACGGAGCGAGCGGCAACGCGGCCCGTTGCGGCGTGCGTGACCGCCATCTCGCCGCGCGCGGCCCGATCATATAGACTGGCATCATGATCGGCGAGTTGCACAAGGCGGCAGTGGTGACGGAAAGCGTCGCGGCCGCCGAGCGGTTCTATACCGAAGTGCTCGGCCTCGAGGTGAGTGAGCGGATTCCGAGCGGCAGCGGCGAGGACTACGTAATGCTGCGGGCCGGGCGCACCCTGCTGGAATTGATGCCGCAAGCGGCAATGGGAACGGCGCCGGGGTTCCATCACCTGTCATTCAGGGTGGCGGACGTGGATGCCGCGGCCGCCTCCCTCACGGCGCAGGGCGTAGCCATGGAGAAGGAGCCGTTCGACGCGGAAGCGGGACTGCGGCTGGCGTTCTTCCGCGGGCCCGACGGCGTCCTGCTGCAACTCTTTCAACGCGGTTGATGCGCCGCGGTCAGACGACGTCCCGCGCACAGGAGGACTACCCGGCATGGCACAGTTGACCATTACCTTTCTCGGCCACGCGTCGTTTCGCTTCGAGTCGGAACAGGGCAGCGTGAGCTACTTCGACCCGTGGCTCGACGACAATCCCACCGCCAAGTTGACCCGCGCCGAAGTGGACCGCGCGGACCTCGTGCTCTGCACCCATGGTCACGTCGATCACCTCGGCGACTGCTTCGAGCTCTGCCGGCGCACCGAGGCCGCCTTCGTCGGGCACTACGAGCTGTGCGACGCGGCGGCGCGGGCCGGGGTGCCGGGCGCGGCGCTGCGGCCCCTCAATCCCGGCGGCTCAGTGGCCGTCAAGGACGTGGCGATCACCATGACCCAGGCGCACCACTCCCATTCGCTGTCGGACCACGTGCTGCCGCATCCGCTGCCGGAGGGGGTGATCTACCACGCCGGCGGCGCCGCGGCCGGCTTCGTCATGAGCTACGACAATGGGGTCACGGTATACAACTCCGGCGACACCTGCCTGTTCGGCGACATGCAGCTCATCAGTCAGATGTACGGGCCGCAGGTAGCGATTCTCCCGGTGGGCGGCAAGTTCACGATGGGGGTACGCGAAGGGGCGCGCGCCGCCAGCCTGATACGCGCCGACCTGGTGATTCCCTGCCACTACGGGGAAGCGCTCGGGCAGCCGGCCGACATTGCGGAGCTTTCCCGCCAAGTGGAGTTCCTCAGTCCCGGGACCGCAGTGGTACCGCTGGAGACGGGCCAGTCGGTGGTCTACACCGCCAGTTCCTACGAAGTGCGCGGGTGACTCGCCTGCCGCCGGTGTCGGGTCCGCGGCGGCGGCGGCGACGATGCCGGCGGCAGCTCCGGCGCGCCGCGGCCGCCGCGGCGCTGCTGCTGCCTGCCGCGGCAGGGGCGGACGACGGCGAGCGCTTTTCGTTTACCGCCGACCGCATGGAGACGGTACTGGCCGAGGGCCGGGAGCGCACGCTGCTGACCGGCAACGTCACGCTGGTCGCGGATGACTTCGAGATCACCGCCGAGCGGATCGAACTGTACGGCGACGAGCTGAACTTCGCTCTCTCCGAGGGCGGCGTGCGGGTGGTCCAGACCGAGGCCGGCGTGGAGCTGGTCAGCGACGAGCTGCTGTTCGACCGGCGCAACCGCGTGGTGCGGATCGAGGGTGAGGCGTTGTTGATCGACCATGAGAACGAAATGGTGATCAAGGGCGGGTTTCTGGAGCACTGGGAGCGGCGCGACGAAACGCTGATTCAGATCGGCGTACGGATCCTCAGCGATGATCTGGTGGCGCGCGCCCAGTTCGTGCGCTACGACCGGGAGGACCGGACGGTGACCCTGAGCGGGCTGCCGGTAGCTGCCTGGAAGGGTGACGAGTACCGGGCCGCGCGCATCTTCATCGACCTCGACGACGACCGGGTGGTGCTCGACGGAGCGGTAAGCGGGGAGCTCAGCACCGCCGCGGAGGAGGAGCCGGCGGCCGGGGCCGCGGCGGACGCCGGCGAGGCGGCCCCATGAGCGACCCGCAACGGCCGGCGGCCGCGACGGCGGGCGCCGCAGCGAACGGGGCGGCCGCGGGCGGAGCGTTGCCGACCTTGCGGGCGGAGGGGCTGAACAAGCGGTACGGGCGCAAGTACGCCGCCCGGGACGTGAACTTCAGCATGCATACCGGTGAAATCGTCGGGCTGCTCGGTCCGAACGGCGCCGGCAAGACCACCGTGTTCTACCTGATCGTGGGCTTCATCCGCCCTACTTCGGGACGCATCTACCTGGATGGCTATGACATCACCCGCCTGCCGATGTTTCGCCGCGCCCGGCGCGGCATCTCCTACCTGCCGCAGGAGGCGTCGATATTCCGCAAGCTCACCGTCGAACAGAACGTGCTGGCGGTGCTGGAGACGCAACGCGGACTGGCGCGCCGCGCCCGGCGCCGGCGCTGCGACGAGCTGCTCGAAGAACTGGGCATGAGCGAACTGCGCCGCCAGCCCGGCTATACCCTCTCCGGCGGCGAGCGGCGCCGCACCGAGATCGCGCGCGCCCTGGCCGCGCAGCCCAAGTTCCTGCTGCTGGACGAGCCCTTCGCCGGCGTCGACCCGATTGCGGTGCACGAGATCAAGAGCATCGTCAAGCGTCTGGCCGAAGCCGGCATCGGCGTCCTGATCACCGATCACAACGTGCGCGACACGCTGGAGATCACCCACCGCAGCTACATAATCCGCCTCGGCGAGATCATGGTCAGCGGCACCCTGAGCGAGTTGATGGGCAACCGGTTGGCGCGCGAATTCTACCTCGGCCCCGACTTCCGCATGTAGCCACGAGTAGCCAGGCGCCGCTGCGCCCAAGACATTGTAGAATATCCTCTCGGTGAAGGTTGATATGCAACAATCAATTCCGCGGGCGGCATTGCTCGCGGCCACCGCCGGCGGTCTCTCCGAGGCGCCGGCGGTGGCGCTGTTGGGGGCGCGGCAGGTGGGCAAGACCACCCTCGCCGAGCAGGCGGCGGCCGCCTGGACCGGGCCGGTGACGCTCTACGACCTGGAAGTGACTGCCATGCGGGAGGCGCTGTCGGCAACTCCCGAACGGCTGCTGCGCGGCGCCGAGGGGCTGGTAATCATCGACGAGGTACAGCGGCTGCCGGCGTTGTTCGAGGTGTTGCGCCCGGTCTGCGACTCCCGGGACCGGAATGCCGTGTTCCTGCTGCTCGGCAGCGCTTCCTGGGATCTGATCAAAGGCGTTTCCGAATCCCTGGCGGGCCGCATCCTCTTCGTCGACGTTGGCGGCTTCTCGCTGGCCGAAGTGGGCGCGGAGCACCAGGACCGGCTCTGGATGCGCGGCGGGTTTCCGCGCGCCTGGCTGGCGCCGTCGGCCGCGGCCTGGACGCGCTGGATGCAGTCGTTCACGCGCACCTTCCTGGAGCGCGACATTCCCGGGCTGGGGTCGAAGGTGTCTCCGAACGCACTGGGCCGCTTCTGGCGGATGTTGGCGCACTACCATGGACAGACCTGGAACGCCGCGGAGCTGGCGCGCTCGATGGACGTGCGCGCCGCGGCGGTGAATCACTACCGGGACCTGCTGGCCGGCACCTACATGATCCGGGTACTGCCGCCCTGGTTCGAGAACCTGGGCAAGCGGCTGGTCAAGTCGCCCAAGGTGTTCCTCCGCGACAGCGGCATCCTGCACTTTCTGCTGGGGCTGGAAGAGGCGCAGGAACTGCCGCTGCATCCGCGCTACGGCGCCAGTTGGGAGGGATTCGCCCTGGAGCAGACGCTCCGCGCCCACGGCGAGCGCGACGCATGGTTCTACGCCACCCAGCGCGGCGCCGAGCTGGACCTGCTGTTGCTGCGCCGCGGCCGCCGCTGGGGCTTCGAGTTCAAGTGTACCGACGCCCCGCGCACGACCAAGTCGATGCGCACCGTGATCGACGACCTCGGTCTGACGCATCTGTGGGTGCTCTACCCCGGAGACCAGGAATACCCGCTCAGCGATACCATCACCGCCCTGCCGCTGCGAAAGATCCACGACCTCGAACTGCACCCCGGCGCCGCCCGGCTACCGGCGCGTTGAACCATCCCGCCGATGCCTGCCGCACTTCCGATTGTTGGTACCGATCCCGTCCTCGAAGCCGCCGGAAGGCGTCCTACGAGTACCGTGCCGTGCTCGACGCCTGCGGCTGGAGCGACATTGCCACCGCCCGCGACCTCCTCCTCGACTACGAGATCGACGAGGCCCCTCGGCAGATCGCACCCTTTCGACCCCGGCGACATTCTCGGCAGTAGCTTCTGACGGAATGTTCAGCCGCTTGCAAATGCGCCGCCGAGTTACGCCGCTTGCGGTTTCTTGTCGGGTGCGGCGCTGCCGCTCAGACGCAGGAGGGCTCGGCGCCGCCGCGGTCGGCGGAGCGAAAGCCGGCGCCGGAGCCGGTGCTGGACTCGGAGGCGCGGCGGGAGCTGGTGGAGCAGGCGGCCGGCAAGAGCAGCCGGGAGGTGATGCAGTTGCTGGCCGAGGTGGACCCGGAGCTGGCGGCGCCGGCGGATCGGGTACGGCCTCTGGGCGGCGGGCGCTGGGAGCTCAAGGCGGTGATCGACGATGAGTGCCGGCGCGGCTTGGAGCGGCTCAAGGGCCTCCTGTCCCACGTCGACCCGCACCTGACGATGGGGCAGCTCATGGGGCGGCTGGTGCGGGAAGGGCTCGACCGCCACGACCCGGCCCCGCCGCCGCGCGGGCGGCGCACCGCGCCGGCCAAAGGCGCCGAGCAAACTTCGGCGGCGAAGACGCAGGCAGCCTCGGCGGCGAAGCAGGAGGCCGGCGCGGACAGCGCCGCTCCTTCGGCGGCGAAGGTATCGGCTCAGGCGCCGGCGCAGCCGGGAGACGAAGCCGCTGACCACCCGGACACTTCGGCAGCGAAGCCGGCGGGCGACACCACTTCGGCGGCGAAGACGCGGCGCCTCGACCGGCCGGCTGCGGCAGCGAAGAAGGGCGTGACCGGCCGCGCAATCCCGGCGGCGGTCAAGCGCGAGGTGTGGCGGCGCGACCGGGGCCGCTGCTGCTACGTGGACCGCGCCAGCGGGCGCCGTTGCGGCTCGCAACACCTGCTGCAGATCGATCACGTCGTGCCGTATGCCCGCGGCGGCGCCGCCGAGCCGAACAATCTCCGGCTGCTGTGCGCTGCCCATCACCGCTACCGCCACGCCGGCGCCGGATTCGGGCGCCCCGGCGAGGATCGTCAGGCGGCGGTAGACCGGTGATCACGATCGCCGAGAAACGTAATCTTACTCTGGGACTGGGACTTGGCCGTCAAGCGGCCTGACGCTTACTACATTTGGAAATGCGCCCGGGCGACTTGCGGCGTTGGCTTGAGGTAGCATGCAATTCATACTGGTCTGCAGTATGGTAGCGACGTATGCAGACGGACAATGACACCCGCGTAGCCCGGACCTCAATCTTGACGCCGCAGGAAACACGGGCGCACACACTGGATCGTAGATCATCGGTTCAGATCTGTCGCCGACAAAGGTCTACTGAACTTCTGAATAAATCAATGAATGAAAACTATCTGGACCGGATCACGATAGGGGATTGCAGGGATCATCTTCCCCTGTTGCAGGATGACAGCGTCGAGCTCTTTCTTTCCGATATTCCGTACGGAATCAGCCTCGACGATTGGGATGTCCTTCACAACAACACGAATGCCGCGCTGCTCGGACGCTCTCCGGCCCAGGTCGGGAAATCCGGATTCAAGCGGAGAGGGAAGCCGATCAACGGTTGGTCACGGGCGGACAGGCACATCGGGAGGGAATACGAGGAATGGTGCGGTACGTGGGCGGAGATGATCCTGCCCAAGCTGAAAAGTGGTGCATCTCTGTTCGTGTTCGGTGCGCGCCGCACGGTGCACCGTATAGTCAATGCCTTTGAAGACTGCGGATTCCTCCTCAAGGATATTCTCGCATGGAAGAAGGAGTCGGCGCACCATCGCGCGCAGAGATTGAGTATCGTCTTCGAACGCCGCGGGCAGAATGAAATCGCAGCGGCGTGGAGAGGATGGCGAGTCGGAAACCTCGCTCCTCTGTATGAGCCGGTTGCATGGTTTATGAAGCCGTACCGAATCGGGGGCACGATCGCTGACAATGTCATTGAAAATGCGGTCGGGGCGATGAATTTCGATGCATGTCAAGTCCGCGGCGCCAACCCGACCAACGTGCTGGAGTTCGGATTTCGAAAAGACGAGTGGAAAATACATGAAGCGCAGAAGCCGCTGCGTCTCATGGAGTTTCTTATCCGACTTACGACCCGGGAGAACCAAACGATTCTCGATCCCTTCATGGGCAGCGGAACGACGGCAGTCGCTGCGCGGCGTCTGAAGCGGCACTTCATCGGCTTCGAAATGGATCCGAAGTATCATGCTGCGGCAGCGCAGCGGCTCGAGATGGAACTCGGACGCCCGAACGGAGCAGAAACCCCTCAGTTGCGTCTCGCACTGGCGGAGAATGGAAGCTGAAGTGAGCAAGCGTCTTGCGCACTGAACCGCGGCGCGACCCTCCCCAGCGGAGGAAGCTGATCGAGGTGGCGCTGCCGCTTGATGCCATCAACGCGGCCGCGGCGCGCGAGAAGTCGATCCGTCACGGCCATCCCAGCACCCTGCATCTGTGGTGGGCGCGGCGCCCGCTGGCGGCCGCCCGCGCCGTCATCTTCGCGCAACTCGTCGACGATCCCTCCAGCCGACCGGAACTCTTCCCGACCGAGGAAGCGCAGGACCGGGAGCGGCAGCGGCTGTTCGACCTGATCGAAAAGCTGGTCAAGTGGGAGAACACCACCAACGAGAAGGTGCTGCAGCAGGCGCGCGACGAGATCCGCGCGTGCTGGCGGCGCTCCTGCGCCGACCACGCCGATCATCCGCGCGCGGCCGAGTTGTTCGACCCGGAGCGCCTGCCGGCGTTTCACGATCCGTTCGCCGGCGGCGGCGCGCTGCCGCTGGAAGCGCAGCGGCTCGGCCTGGAAGCGCACGCCAGCGACCTCAACCCGGTGGCGGTGCTGATCAACAAGGCGATGATCGAGCTGCCGCCAAAGTTTGCCGGACGCCCGCCGGTACACCCGGAAGCGCGGTCGGAAGGCGAGCTGTTGGGCGCCAAGTGGACCGGGGCGCGCGGCTTGGCGGAGGACGTACGCTGCTATGGGCGCTGGATGCGGGAGGAGGCGGAGCGGCGCATCGGCCATCTCTATCCCAAGGTCGCGGTGACCGAAGAAATGGTGCGGGAGCGCCCCGATCTGTTGCCCTACGCCGGGCGGGAGCTGACGGTGATTGCGTGGCTGTGGGCGCGCACGGTGAAGAGCTCGAACCCGGCGTTCGGGCAGATGGAGGTGCCGCTGGTCTCCACCTTCATGCTGTCCACCAAGCAGGGCAAGGAAGCGTACGTCGAGCCGGTGATCGGCGCGGACGGTTACCGCTACCGCTTCACGGTCAAGGTCGGCGCGCCGCCCGACGCGGCCGCGGCCAAGGCCGGCACCAAGCTGTCACGCGGCGCGTTTCGGTGCCTGCTATCCGACGTACCGATCACGTACTCCTACATCGACGCGGAAGCCAACGCCGGGCGCATGGGTGCGCGCTTGATGGCGATCGTGGCTCAGGGTGATCGGACCCGACTGTACCTGTCTCCCACGGAGGCGGCTGCCGCCGTGGCCGCGCGCCCGAAGCCGGAGTGGCAGCCGGATGTTCCGAGCCGGGGAACGTGGGCCAGCAACGCGCAAGGCCGCCGCTACGGGTTCCGCACGTTCGGAGACTATTTCACGCCCCGGCAGCTCGCCGCCCTGAACACGTTTTCCGACCTGGTAGTCGAGACGCGCGACCGCGTCCGGCAGGACGCCATCGCCGCCGGCATGGCCGACGACGGCCGTCCCCTTCACGCCGGCGGGGCGGGAGCCACCGCATACGCCGATGAGGCCGCGGTGTATCTGGCTTTCATGCTGGATAAGTGCGCCGACTATTGGTCGAGCATCTGTAGTTGGAATGCGCCCAGAGAGATAGTTCGCAACACGTTCAGCAGACAGGCAATTCCCATGATGTGGGACTTCGCGGAGACCAATCCGCTATCTGATTCGTCGGGTAACTGGATGGCGATGGTCGACTGGACCTGGAAGGCCATCGCCGCGTTACCGGCGGTCGGAAGGGGCAGCGCAATACAGGCAGACGCTCGATCTCCTGCTCAAACGGGTCTCCGCCTTGCGTCCACCGATCCGCCCTACTACGACAACATCGGCTACGCTGACCTCTCCGACTTTTTCTACGTCTGGCTGCGGCGCTCGCTGCGATCGACCTTCCCTGACCTGTTCGCCACGATGATGGTCCCGAAGGCGGAGGAGCTGGTCGCCACCGCCCATCGGCACGGCTCCAGGGCGCAGGCCGAAGCGTTCTTCATGAACGGCATGACGCAGGCGCTGGAGCGGCTGGCCCGGCAGGCGCACCCTGGCTTCCCGACGACGATCTATTACGCGTTCAAGCAGGCGGAGAGCCGCGACGATCGCGGCGTCTCCAGCACCGGCTGGGAGAAGTTTCTGGAAGCGTTGATCGACGCCGGGTTCGCGGTCAACGGCACTTGGCCGATGCGCACCGAACGCGGCAATCGGATGATCGGCATAGGATCGAACGCGCTCGCCTCCAGTATCGTTCTGGTCTGTCGCCGGAGACCCGCCGATGCTCCGCTCGCCGCGCGCCGGGACCTCATGGCCGCCCTGAAGGCCGAACTCCCGACGGCGCTGGCTCGTCTGCAGCGCTCCAATATCGCTCCCGTCGACCTCGCGCAGGCCGCCATCGGCCCCGGCATGGCGATCTTCACCCGCTACGCCAAGGTGTTGCACGGTGCCGGCAACCGCGTCACCGTGGGCGAGGCGCTCGCCCTCATCAATCAGACGCTCGATGAGATCCTGGCCGCGCAGGAAGGAGACTTCGACACCGATAGCCGCTGGGCGTTGGCGTGGTTCGACCAGCACGGCTTCGAGGCCGGCGAGTATGGCAGCGCGGAGACCCTGGCCACGGCCAAGAACACCAGCGTGAGCGGCATGGTGCACGCGGGCATCATCCACTCGCAGGCCGGGAAGGTGCGGCTGCTGCGCCCGCTGGAATTGCCCGCCGACTGGGACCCGGCGGCAGACGACCGGCTCACGACCTGGGAGGCGGCGCACCATCTGATCCGCGTCGTGTGGCACGGCGGAGAGATGGCCGCGGCCGCCCTGCTGCGCCGGCTCGGCGGCGTTGCCGACCTCGCCCGCGAGCTGTGCTACCGGCTGTACGTGGTAAGCGAACGCCGGAAGCGCCCAGCCGAGGCGCTGGCCTACGACGGGTTGGTGAAGAGCTGGCCGGAAATCAGAAGGCTCTCCATGAGGGAGGCGCAACCGCGGCAGATCGAGTTCGACGACGCTCCCGCGGAGGCCGCAGCCCCATGAGCGGCCCATATACGGTACTGAAATGCCTCTGATCGACCGGGAACTTCGTGACGTGCGGGACGCGTTGCGGGCCAACAACCGCGACCGTGAAGATGCTCTGTTGGAAGTGCGCATCAGAAGACTCCGCAGTATCGAAGAGCTGCGGGTTTCCTTCGAATATCCGGTGTCGGTACTGGCCGGCCCCAACGCAAGCGGGAAGTCTACGGTGTTGTTCGCCTGCGCCTGCGCCTATCAGGTTCCCGGAGCGCGCGGGTTCGCGCCCGGCCGGCTGTTTCCCAACTTCAGCAGCCGCCGGCAGAATACGATGGCGGATACCACGCAACGCTCCGAACTTGAGTTTCATTATCTGGACCAAGGCGAGCGCCGGTCCATGGTATGGCGCCGAAGCAGGGCCTGGAGCCGCCGCTTCGCGGGCGGTTCCGGGGCCGGCCAGCCGGCCCGGGAGGTGTACCTGCGCACGCTTGCCAACCTCACCAACCCGTCTGAAGTACGCAGTATTCTGCGCCTTGGCGGAAAGCCGATCCGTACTGACACCGTCAGCCCCGAATTGCTCGTGTTCGCGCACCGCATCCTTCCGTGGCGCTATCGCAAACTGGCCGTCATCAGTGGCCCGCCAACGAAAGACCTGCTGCTCGCGAAGCTGGACGACGCTGCAGGGACCGGCTACTCCGAGTTTCACATGTCCTCCGGCGAACGCAGCATCCTCAGAATTTCGAAGGACGTTTCCCAGCTCGAAAACGCCTTGGTCCTGATCGACGAGGTGGACACCGGTCTGCACCCCTATACCCAACAGCAGACGATGCTCGAATTGCAGCGCGCCGCGCTGCGGCAGAACCTGCAAGTGATCGTTGCCTCGCACAGCCCGGTGGTCCTGGGCAGCGTACCCCCGGATGCCCGCATATTCCTGGACCGGGACCAGGTGACCGGCCACGTTCATGCCGTTCCCCTCTACCGCGACATCTTTCAGAAGGCGCTGTACGGGCAATCACGGGACCGGCTTTCCATCCTCTGCGAGGATGCCGTCGCCGAAGGAGTGATCCGCGGAGTGCTGGACGTGCTCAACGTGAAGCTGGGATTCCGTCACGAGGACGTGGTGATCGGCAGGAATACCGGCCGCAACGAGTTCGCCGGCCACGTGCGGGCGTTGGGCAAGTTCGGCAAGCTCGGGGACTTCCTCCTGGTACTGGACGGCGACTCGCGCGACTTGGAACCGACCCTGCAGGCGACCGCCCGGGAGTATGGCCACTACGTGCGGCCGCTGTTTCTTCCCGGCAGCGCGCCGCCCGAGCAGTGGCTATGGGATGCCATCCGCCGGCGGCCGGACGACTACGCGGCCAGGCTCGGCCTGAGTGCGGACGACCTGCAACGTACGATGAGCGGCCTCGAGCGGCTCGCGTCGGGAGCAGTACGTGATCGTGACGCCGCCAAGGCCGCCATGGGAACATTCGCCGACCAACTCGACCGCACCGTTCCCGACCTTGCCCGGATCGTCGGCAATCGCGAAGCGGAGGCCAACGCCATACCCGAGCTGATGGCCGCCCTGACCGAGCAGATCAACGCCTGGCGCCGCTTGTAGCCTCCGGTAGCCCCAGTAGCCGGAGTCTCGCTACAGGTTGAGGCGTTGGTACTGGCAGTCGGGGGCTTCCGCGGCGGTCAGGCGGTCGCGCAGGAGGTTGGACAGACGTTGCTCCAGGGCCGGGTCGCGCAGCGGGCGCTGCTGGCCGGGATCGGTATCGCCATCGAACAGCAGGTTGAAGTCCGGGGCGTCGAGCGCCCTCTCCGACGGCTGGCGCCAGCGTAGCTGCGGGTAGCCGCGGTCGCTGGCATATTTCAGAAAGAAGCCGTACTCCACGTCGAGCCTGGGCAGCGCCAGGAAGTCCTGACTGCCGCGCGGCATCATGGTGTGGTGATGGGCCCAACTCCCCGGCTGCGCCTGCCGGAAGTAGCGGTAGCGGCCGTCGGTGACGCACACCTCCTTGGCGAAGCCGCCGTACAACACCGCCGCGTGATGCGCCTCGTCGGCGGCCAGCAGATGCCGCAGCGAGCGCCCCTGCACGTGGTCCGGCACCGGCGCCCCGTGCAGCTCCAGGAAGGTCGGCATCAGGTCGATGGTGGTGGTCAGCGCGCGCTGCGCGCGGCGGCCGCCGGCGCCGCCCGGGACGCATACGATGAGCGGGATGTGGGCCAGCTCGTCATACAGCGCCATCTGCATCTTGCCCCAGTAGCCGCGCTCGCCGACGAAGTGGCCGTGGTCGGTGGTCAGTACCACCGCGGTGTCGTCCCACATCCGGTAGCGATCCAGCTTGTCGAGCAGTTTGCCGAGCCAGTGATCGGCCATGGTCAGGGCGCCGCCGTAGCAGGCGCGGACGTGCCGCACCGTTTCCGCGTCGTCCAGTTCGGGATCGAGGCGCCCGTACAGCGGCCACGTGAAGTGGTAGCGGTCCCACCGATCGCCGTACCGCTCCCGGTAGTGAGCCGGGCAATCGAACGGCTCATGCGGATCGAACACCTCCAGGTGGAGATGCCAGTCCTGCGCCGCGTGGTTGCGCTCGATGAAGTCCAGGGCGCGGGCGAAGCACTGCGGCGTGGAGTAGTCCTCGTCACGCTCCGGCGGCGCGTAGGTCTGATTGCGCCAGTAGCCCCAGCGGCAGGGCCCCTCCAGGCCGCGCGCCCCTTCCGGCTTGGGCGGCTCCTCCACCAGCGGGCGCCAGACGTCGCCCTCCTGACCGCGCAGGAACTCCCAGGAGCTGTAGATCGTGTGGTAGCCCTCGCCGCCGGAATGGAAGTAGTGATAGTGATCGGTGATCATGTGGCTGTACACGCCGCGCCGCTCGCGCAGCATCGCCGGCAGGCATTCATCCCATGGCTGCACCGGACTCCACGGCGTCTCCAGGAAGTTCACGCGTCCGGTGAGCATTTCGCGGCGCGCCGGCATGCAGGGCAGGGAGCCGGCGAAGTGGTTGTCGAACACCGTGCCGCGCTGCGCCAGCCGGTCGATGTTGGGCGTGATGGCGAACTCGCCGCCGTAGCAGGGCAGGTAGTGGCGGTTCAGCGAGTCCATGATGATGAAGATGGTTCTCACGTGCGATGATGGTTGTATCATGAGTCACGTCGAGATCAAGTATCAGCCGGAGCGCTCCGTCACCTTCCTGGGCAGCCCGAGCCTCGCGCGGGCGCCGGACGGCGCCCTGCTCGCCACCCACGATTACTTCGGTACCGGCTGCCCGCGCAACCACGCCGGCGAGCAGAGCCTCACCAGCGTCTACCGGTCGGAGGACGAAGGGGCGACCTGGAGCAACGTGACCCATATCATGAACGCGTTCTGGAGCACGCTGTTCGTGCACCGCGACGCGGTCTACCTGCTGGGCACGTCGCAGCAGTATGGCTCGATCGTGATCCGGCGCAGCGACGACGGCGGATTCCGGTGGACTCACCCGGAGGATGCGGGGAGCGGGCTCCTGTTTCGCGGCGGAGCGTCCGGCGCGGCGCCCAACTACCACTGCGCGCCGGTAGCCGTGCTGATCCATGAGGGCCGCATCTACAAGGCGTTCGAGGACTGCGACCCGCTGCAGTGGGGCACCGGCTTTCAGGCCTGCGTGATTTCGGCCCCGGAGGATGCCGATCTGCTGCGCGCCGACAGTTGGCGCATGAGCAACAAGCTGCCGTTCCGCGCGGAATGGATTCCGCCGGCGTGGGGGCCGGTGACCATTCCGGGCTGGCGCGAGGGCAACGTGGTCGCCGACCCCTCCGGTACGCTGTGGGACGTGCTGGCCTTCGAAGCGCGGCCCCGGACGCAGGACACCGCCGCCATGGTGAAGATCGAAGATCAGGGCCGGCGCCTCAGCTTCGAGCCGCGCGCCGGCCGCGCCGCTCCCGGCGGCTTCGTCCCGTTCCCCGGCGCCAAGGCGAAGTTCACCCTGCGCCGCGATCCGGTGTCGGGCGCCTACCTCACCCTCGCCAACGTGGTGCCGGACCCCGACTGGCTGCTGGCGCACTGGCGCGCCTCGCCGGCGCAGAGCGGGGTGCGCGCGCACCCGCGCCAGCGCAACGTCATGGCGCTGTGCGCCTCGGACGATCTGCTCCGGTGGCGCGCCGTCAAGACCCTGCTGGCCGACGACAGCGGGCTGGCGCCGGAGGACTCGGTGCGGCTGACCGGCTACCAGTACGTGGACTGGCAGTTCGACGGCGGCGATCTGATCTACGTGGTGCGCGCCGCCGCCCGCGGGGCGCGCAACTTTCACGACTCCAACCGCATCCTGTTTGGCCGCGAACGCGGCTTCCGTTCCCTGCTGTAGCTTCAGCCGGCTTGGCGCGGGCGCGCGCGGCGCGCCGCGGCGGCGATCGCGTCCAGCTTCTCGGTGACCTCGGCGTCGATGGCATCGGCTGCCAGGAACCCGGCCAAGTGGTGATAGTCGGTCTTGCGCATCAGATTGGGTGAGTCCGCGGCGGCGTAGAAGCGCGCGAACAGCGGGTCCAGGAATTCGTCGCTGGCCTTGACCTCCGGCCCCCAGGGTGACGCCGCGCCCAGCGTCCGCAGCGCCTGCTCGATCGCGGCGATGCACTCCTGCATCCGCTCCCGGCGCTCCGCGCCGAACAGCTCGCCTTGCAGGCGCCGGCCCTCCGCTTCCGCGAAGTCCAGCAGCACCTCGCGCCGGCAGAGGTAGTTCTCCAGCTCGCGCCGCCGCCAGGTGAGATGCAGCAGGTGCGGGTCATCCGCCGGCGGCGGCGACCGCAGCCGATCGTAGACCGCCACCCCCACCAGGTCCGGCTTGGCCTCGCGCAGGCCGTGAAAGTGGTCGCTCGCCCGCCGCGGCCGGTTGGCGACGTAGTGGACGTAGGGCGCTTCCAGCAGCTCCGCCGCCGGATGCCGCAGGCGGCGGGCGAGCGCCAGCAGTATCGCCAGGTCGGTCGATCCCTCCAGGTACAGGACCCATCCCTTCTCTTCCGCCTGCAGGTAGTGCTCGAAGCCGATCTCGCGGAGCGCCTTCGCCGCCTGGCTGCCGCGGCGGTCGATGCGGTGCGGCGCGCCGACGAAGGCGATCAGCACGTCCCGGCCGGCGGCTTCGTTGAGCACCACCTCGGAGTGGCTGGCAGCGATGATCTGGCTGCCGGTCTCCTGCGCGGTCTCGCTCAGCAGTTGATAGGTCTGGCGCTGGCGGATCACTTCGAGGTGGGCGTCCGGTTCGTCGAGCAGCAGCACCGAGCCGGGATTGGCGGTCATGTGAGCGAGCAACAGGAGGGTCTGCTGCTCGCCGCGGCCGCTGGCCGACAGGTCGAGGCGCACCCCGGCTCGGGTACGGTAGGACATCGTGATCTCGCCGCGCTCGGGCAGATAGCGCGGCGGATCGAGACGGCTGCCGAACAGTCGTTCGAGGCGGTCGCACAGCCGCTGCCACTTGTCCTCCCCGCCCGCGCCCTCGACGATCTGGTGGCAGAGATTGCGCAACACCTCGGCGGTCCGCCCCTCGCCGATGCGGACGTTGATCGCGCCGGGGTCGAGGCGCGTCTCGTTGGCGGCGAGTCCCGACATCGGCGGCAGGTAGGCGACGCGCACGCCGCGCGCGGCCGCCGGCACCGGCTGGCGGCCGCCATCCTCCCGGAGCCGCGGCCGGCAGTAGAACGTCTCTTCATTGGCGTAGTCGAACTCCAGGCCGCAGGTCCACCGCTGCGGGGTATCGGCGGCGCCCGCGGCGCCATCGACGACGATTTCGATCAGTACGTTGTCGGTTCGGGTCTTGCCGTTCTCGCGGCGGCCGACCCGCAGGCGCAGGCCGCGCCACAGCAGGTTGGCGGTGGGCACCGGCAGGGCGATGAGATCGCGGTGGTTGATCGTTACCCCGGGACGCTTCGACGGCCCGACGCCGGCGCCGCGCTTCTCGAGCCAGCGCGCGCGGCCGAGGTCCCACAATGCGAGCGCCTGCAGGGCGGTGGTCTTGCCGGCGTTGTTGGGGCCAATGAACACCACCTGCTGGCCGAGCTCCAGGTCGACCTCCTCGAACAGCTTGAAGTTTCGTATCCGAAGCCGGGTCAGCATACGGTCCTGCCTGCAGCGCGGTTCGGTCTAGTCCCAGGCGTCGAGGCCCAGCAGCCGGCGCCCCAGCCCGCTCAGCTCCGCGCGCCGGCCATGGCGCTGCTCCCAGCGGCGCGGGTCGCCGGGCCAGCCGCCGGCCGGGCGCTGCTCGCGCCACGCGGCGACCCGTTCCCGGCGCTGCTCCTCATCGCCGGACGCCGCCGGGAACATGGAGATGTACTGCGCCAGCCGCGGGCGGTCCGAGGTGTTTTCCCCGTTGCCGTGCGGCAACAGCGAATTCCAGATCAGCAGGTCCCCGGCGCGGCCCGGAATCGACCGCACCTCCAGGCCGGTCAGGTCGGGGACGCGCGGGTGGCGGTCCGCCGGCTGGGTGCGCACCCACTCCCCGAAGCGCCGGGGAAAGCCCGGCACGCACTGGAAGCCGCCCTGCTCCGCCGCCGTGTCGGTGAGATAGAGCACGCCCTGCACCCCGAACGGGATCGGGTCCCGGAAGGTATCCACGTCCCAATGGATGAAGCCGCCATGCTGCCACTCAGGGCGGTCGGGGCGCACCGGCGGCTTCATGTTGGCGCGGTCGAGGGTCACCCAGAGGCGCGGGGTCCGCCAGATGTCCGCGAACGCCCGGTACACGCGCGGGCACTGGCGATTGTCCCACAGCGCCTGCTGCTGGTACACCTCCACCATACCGGCGCGCGAGATCGGCGCCGGCGCGCCGGTCGCCTCGCGCGGCGCGATGCGGTACCAGCTCGCCGGATCATCGCCGGCGGCGCCCAGGAACCGCCAGATCAGTTCCACCATGGCCTGCAGGTTCGCGGCCGGCACCGCCTCGGGCACCACTACGTACCCCTGCTCGGCGAACCGCGCCAGGTCGGCAGCGCCGAGTACGCCGGCCCCGCCCCGTTCCTCGGCGCACGCCTCCGCCGGCGACGCCTCCGATGGCATTGTCATGGCTCCTCCTCCATCCTTCACACTCCACCCTGCCGGACCTTGAAGCGGGCGATGATGTCGTCTACCCAGGCGTGATTGGCGTCCACGGTGCGGCCGGCAATGTGCGGCGTGTGGACCACGTTGTGGCGGCCCAGCAGCGGCGAGTCCAGCGGCACCGGCTCACCGTCCCGCCGCCCCGGCCCGATGCTGAACACGTCGGCGGCCAGCGCCAGTTCGTCGTTCAGCACCCGCCGGTACAGGGCGTCCAGGTCGCAGATGAAGGCGCGCGTGACCTGCACGACCAGGCAGCCGCGCGGCAATGCGTCGATCAGCTCGGCGCTGACGAGGTGATGGGTCTCCTCGGTAGGCGGCAGCATCGGCGCGAAGATTTGGGCGTCGCGGACCAGATCGGACAGCTCATGGCGGCGCTCGGCCTTGGCCAGGGTGAATGCGGCCTGCGCCGCGAACGGGTCCCACGCCGCCACTTTGGCGCCCAGGGCCGCGCACCAGGACGCATAGCGGCCGCCGATGTTGCCCAGGCCGGCCACCCGCACGCGCTTGCCGGCGATGGTGCCGTTGCTGAACCTGGTGTCGTCGCACATCTGGGATCCCGGCTGCCCCGGCTTGCCGGCCGCCGGCGTGAAGCGCCACGTCGCGTGCCCTTCCATCATGGCCGTGTAGCGTTGCGGTATCCGCCGCAGCGCGCAGATCGTCAGCCCCAGGCCGTATTCGGCGACCGACTGGCCCCAGTAGAGGTCTCGGCGGTGCGGAATGAAGCGCACGCCGCGCGCCTCGGCCGGCGCGACTCCCGCCGCCGAAAGCCGGCGGCCATGGTGGAAGTAGCACTCCTCCAGCGAACTGAACGGCTCCAGGTCCTCCGCCTCGCCGGGAAGGCCGAGCAACGCCAGCCGCCGCACCGCAGCGGGGTCCGGCACCAACTCCGGCGCCCGCGCCGCGGCCCGCCCGGTACGGAACAATTCGCAACCGCCCGCGCGCTGCCAGCGCCGGTGCCAATAGTCGGCCGCAAACGGCCAATGCCGCTCGAACCGTTCGTGGACGCAGATCACGGACCTCATCACCTGCAGGAGAGTGCGCCGAATCCGCGCGCGCGGCAACCGGCAGGACCGGCAGGCGGAGAGTTGACACCGGGCCGCCTCCGGTTACCATCCCGCAGCATGCCGCCGCCATTGAACCCCCCGTCGATCACGATGCTCAACTCGATGGCCGCTCCCGAGTTCGAGACCGCGCTGGACCGGCACGTGGAATGGGGACTGAACCATCTGGACCTGAAGGATTCGATCTTCGGCAAGCGGGTCGCCGACCTGAGCGTGGCCGAGGCGCAGCGCGCCGCGGCGCTGATCGACGCGCGCGGGCTGACGGTCCACTGCATGTCCACGCAACTGTTTCACGGTGACGTGGAGGTGGGCGAGGCCGCGTTCCGCAAAGCCCACCTGGAGCCGCTGGAGCGCGCCATCGAAGTCGCCGCGGTACTGCGGCCGAGCCTGTTCCGGCTGCTGTCCGCGCGCACCCGCCGGCGCGGCCAGGTAGCCGACAGCATCGCCTATCTGCGCAACGAGCAGCCGTGGGTGATCGCCTGCTACCGGGAGGCGGTGCGGCGGCTGGCCGCGGCCGGGCTGCAGGTCACGCTGGAAAACGAGTGCCACGCCAACCTCTTCGCCACCCCGGAGGAGGTGACCGGCTTCTTCGCCGAGCTGGACTGCGGCGCCGCCGTCAACCTGACCTGGGACGTGCAGAACATGTGGCAGATGGGCACCTTCCCGTCGCTGGAGGTCTACCGGCGGTTGCGCCCGCTGCTGGCCTACTACCACCTGAAGGGCGGGCAGGCGGAACCGGGCGGCGCTGCCCTGCGCTGGCGGTCCGGTCTGGAGGATGCCTCGTGGCCGGTCGTCGAGATCACCCGGCAGGTGGTGGCCGACGGCGCCAGCCCCGTGATCTGCCTCAACGCGCCGCACGGCGAACGCAAACCGGGTTACCCGTATCACGACCTGCTCGCGCGCGACCTGGCCTTCGTCCGGCGCGCGTTCGGCGCGCAATCGGCGGCTGGCCGGTGAGCTACCAGCGCGAGTTCGAGCGGCGCCTGAACGTCGCCGTGGTGGGGGTCGGCTCGCACGGCTACCGCAACGTCCTGCCTACCCTGCACTACCTGCCGGTACGGCTGCGGGCGCTGTGCGACCGGAACCTGGAGTTGGCGCGGCGGACCGCCGCGGAGTACGGCGCGCCGGCCTGCTACGCCAGCCCCGCCGAGATGTACCGCAACGAGGAGTTGGACGCCGTGTTCCTGTGCGTCGGGGCGCGGCTGCACCCGGAACTCGCCTGCGAGGCGCTGGCCGCCGGGCTGCACGTGTGGATGGAGAAGCCGGCCGCGACCCGCGCCGCGGAGGTGGAAGCGATCATGGCGCAGCGCCGCGACCGCGTGGTGGTAGTGGGGCTGAAGAAGGCGTTCCTGCCGGCCACCCGCAAGGTGATCGAAATCATGGCGAGCGACGAGTGCGGGCCGCTGCAGGGCATGGCCGCGGAGTATCGGCTGCGGCTGCCGGCGGACGGCGCCGCGGTGTTGGCCGACCCGCGGCGGCGCAACCCGTTCGCCGACGCGTGCCACCCGCTCGCTCTGATGCTGGCCGTGGGCGGCGAGGTCGGCGCGGTGACGATGCACCGTACCCGAACTCAGGTGGGGGCCTGCGTGCTGGAGTTCACCGGCGGCGCGGTGGGCACGTTCAGCCTGGTGTCGGCGCCGACGCTGCCATTGGAGCGCTACTCGTTCTGGGGCAACTGGCACCTCAGCATCGACAACGGCTGCCGGGTCACGGTGCGGCGCGGCATCCCGTTCTCATACGGGCGCACCACCAGCTTCGCGCCGCCCGGCATCGACTCGGGGGCGGTGGTGTGGGAACCGCAGCACACCCTGGCCACGCTGGAAAACAAGGCGCTGTTCATCCAGGGCTTCTACCACGAGATGCGCTATTTCTGCGATTGCGCGCTGGCGGACCGGCCGGCGCAGCAGGGCTCGCTGGAGTTCACCCTGCACCTGATGCGCGTCTACGAGGCGGCGCTGCGGTCCGAGGGCAGCCGGGTGGCGCTCGGCTGAGCAGCCTCGCCGCCGGGCGGCGCCGGCGCGCCGCTCCCTCCATGAGCCGCGACGGATTCGAACCGTCGACCCACAGCTTAAAAGGCTGTTGCTCTACCGGCTGAGCTAGCGGCCCGGGTGAAGCGCCAATGTAGAGGTCCGGCCGCTACCGTGTAAACCGGCGCGCGCGGTGATTGCGGTGATTGGCCGGCGTGTCGAGCTGCGCGCGGACCGTGCTCAAGGCGCGCTCCAGCCGTTCCCGCATGTCGGCCGTGAACGGGTTGTAGCGCTGCAGATCGAGAAACAGTTGCAGCGAGTCGTTGCAGGTCTGTTCCACGATCGCGCGCAGCATGCGGTAGCCGACGGTCGAAATGGCGGACTCGTTGAGGCCCATTTCCGCCAGCACCCGTCCCAGATAGTGGGTGATGCCCTGCGTGAAGGCGGCTTCGCGGTCGTGCTGTTCCGCGCTCATCATTACCACCCGCAGGCCCATCCCGGCGAAGCGCGTCCGCCACTCTTGCAACCGGGGCGCGGAGATGCGCACCGGACAGAGAATCATCGGCTGGCCGGCGATCCCCTTGCGCGCCGAATCGGGGCCGAACATCGGATGGGTGGCCAGGAGCTGCACCGGCGGCCGCAACCGCCGCTGCATCGCCTGCGCCGCGAAGCCCTTGATGGAACAGGTGTCCATTACCAGGGTACGCGGCCCGAGGTGCGGGGCGATGCGGTCGACCACTTCTTCCAGCGCGGAAATGGCGACGCACAGGATCACTACCGGACAGCGCAATACCTGGCGCTCCGACGCCATGCGGACGCCGGCCGGCGGCCGATGGAGGCGGCGCGAGTAGGCGCACACGGCGAAGTGACGAGCGAGCTGCGCAGCCCAGAACACGCCAAAGCGCCCCAGACCGTAGAGGCCGACCTGCACGGCCCGCATCATACGGAGGGGCTCGGCCGCCGGCAAGACGCGCCCGGCCGAAACGCGCCGCAACGCGCGCCCGCGCGTCCTTGGCCGAGGCCGCCGCGGCGCGCTATGATGCGCGCATGAGAATTGCCCTGGTCGGATATGGCCGGATGGGCCGCGCGGCCGGCGAGGCGGCGGCCGCCGCCGGCCATCAGGTGGTAGCGCGGATCGACCCCGCGGCGGGCGATGCCGACGCGGCCGAGCTGACCGCCGGCCATGCCGCCGCGGCCGACGTCGCCATCGAATTCAGCGGCGCGGAGGGAGTGGTCGAGAACGCCCGCCGCTACGTCCGCTTCGGCCTCAGCGCGGTGGTCGGCACCACCGGCTGGCACGAACGCCTCGCGGAGGTGAGCGCCATCGTCGCCGCCGGCTCCTGCGGCTACCTGCATGCCGCCAACTTCTCCCTGGGCGTGCAACTGTTCATGCGCCTGGCGGCGCGGGCGACGGCCCTGCTGGACCCGTTCGACGACTACGACTTGGCCATCTTCGAGCGCCACCACCGGCGCAAGGCGGACTCGCCGTCGGGCACCGCCCTGAGCCTCGCGCAGGCGGTGCTGGACTCCAGCTCGCGCAAGCGGCGGGTGGCGACCGAACGCCTCGACCGGGCGATTGCGGGCGACGAGTTGCACGTGGCCGCGGTGCGCGGCGGCGAGGATCCGGGCACCCATACATTGGTATTCGATTCCCCGGACGACACCATCGAGCTGACCCACCGGGCGCGCGGGCGCGCCGCGCTGGCCGCCGGGGCGCTGCGCAGCGCGGCCTGGCTCACGGCCGAGCCGCGCAAGACCGGCATCTACGGCATCGACGACCTGATCGACGATCTGATCAACCAACTGGAGGCAGACTGATGTTCGAAGGCACCTTTACCGCTCTGGTGACGCCGTTCACCACCTCGGGCGAGTTGGACCGCGGCGCGCTCAAGGCGCTGGTGGAACGGCAGATCGCGGCCGGCATCACCGGCCTGGTTCCGGTCGGCACCACCGGCGAGAGTCCCACGCTGACCAACGACGAACACCATGCGGTGATCCGGCTGGTGACGGAGCAGGCGGCGGGGCGGGTGCCGGTGATTGCCGGCTGTGGTTCCAACAACACCGCGGAGGCGTTGGAGCACACCCGGCTGGCCAAGGAGGTGGGAGCCCAGGCCAGCCTGCACGTCGCCGGCTACTACAACAAGCCCTCCGCCGACGGCTTCCTGCGGCACTTCCGGCTGATCGCGGACCGCGTCGATCTGCCCCTCATCGTCTACAACATCCCCGGCCGCACCGGCAAGAACATCGACAACGAAACGATGCTGGCCCTCGCCGACCACCCCAACATCGTCGGCGTCAAGGAGGCCAGCGGCGACTTCAAGCAGATCATGGATCTGCTGCGGCGCCGGCCGCAAGGGTTCACCGTGCTGTCCGGCGACGACGAAGTCACGCTGCCGATCATGGCCCTGGGCGGCAACGGGGTGATCTCGGTCACCAGCAACCTGCTGCCGGAGAAGATGGTGGCGCTGGTGGAGCGCATGCGGGCCGGCGACGGCGCCGGGGCGCGCGCGATCCATTATCAGCTTCTGCCGGTGATTACCGCGCTCATGGGGCTGGACACCAACCCCATTCCGATCAAGGGCGCCATGGAGATGGTCGGTCTGATCGAAGCGAACTACCGCCTGCCGATGACCCCGCTTACCGAGCGGGCCAAGGCGGAGCTGCAAAGCGTCCTGAACCAATACGACCCCGACTGACCCCCCACCCTACGCCGGCGGCTCCTGGCCGGGGCACTCCTCCTCGAGCAGCGGGCCGGCGGCGTCCACCGCCGCTCCGGCCGCGGCCAGCGCGTTGGCCAGGCGAATGACGGTGGCCGGCGCCAACTCTTCCGCGCGGCGCCCGGCGTCCACCCCCGCGGCCTCCACCGCGTCCAGCAGCCGCGCCTTGCTCAGGCCGAAGCCGTCGTGCGACAACAGGTTGTTGCGCAAGGTCTTGCGCCGCGTGCGGAAGGCCGTGCGGATCAGCGCGAACAACACCGAGCGATTGCTCACCCGGCGCCGGCCGGAGCCTGCCCGCAGCTCGATCACCGCGGAGGTCACCTCCGGCGCCGGGTAGAAGGTGCCCGGCGCCAGCTCGCCGTGCTCGGCAACTTCACTCAGACACTGGCAGAGCACCGACAGGGAGGAGTAATTGCGCGTCCCGGGGCGCGCCGTGAGCCGCTCGGCCAGTTCCCGCTGGACGGTGAACACGCAGTTAACCCCAATGGCGTCATGCTGCACCAGCGCGGCGATGATGGCGGCGGAACAACGGTAGGGCAGATTGCCGACGATCCGACTCGGCGGCCCATGCTCGGCGCGCGCCTGCCGCCAGGTGCGCAGGAAGTCGCCCGCCACGATCGCCACCTGCGGCTGGCCGGCCAGCTCCTCCCGCAGATGGCGAATCAGGCCGTGGTCGATCTCGAACAGCACCAGCCGCGCGCAGCGCGGCGCCAGCTCGCCGGTCACGGCGCCGAGTCCCGGTCCGATTTCCCACACCGTGTCGCCGGCGCGCGGCGCGAGGGTGTCCACCAGCTTGGCGCGGGTGCGCGGGTTGAGCATGAAGTTCTGGCCCCAACGCTTCTTCGGCTCCACTCCCAGGCGGCGCAGCGCGGCGCGCACCTCGGCCGGCGAGTTGTGGTTCACCAGCGAATTCCCGGCGCCTGCCCGAACAGATCGTTGAGCATCGTGAGCCCACTATACAACAGGTTCAGCACGTAGTGGGCCAGCGGCTGCAGGCCGCCCGCGCTCACCTCCGCCAGCCCGACGCCGGCGATGCCGGTCCACAGGAACAGCGCGGTATAGGGCACCATCACCAGCCCCGACACGACGCCGATGGGATGCGCCCGGCCGAACACGGCGAGTACCAGCGGCAGCGTAGCCGCCTGCGCGCCGGCCGCCATTCCCATGGCGGAACGCAGACCCGGCGGCAGGCAGGCGGGAAGCCGCCGCGCGATCCGGGGGCCGAGCTGCAGGATGCCGAGCAGGGCCGCGTAGGAGAGCTGGAACGACAGGTCGCGCACCACGCTCGGATCGGTCGCCACGACCACGATCGCCGACAGCGCCAGCAGGTGGAGGGAGCGCGGGCGCCGGCCCAGGGCGGCCGCCAGCCGCCCCAGCGCCAGCATCATGGTCGCCCGCGCCAGCGACGGGCGGGTGCCGGCCAGCTCGACGTACAGGAACACCGCTCCCAGGGCGATGCCCGCCGCCAGCGCCGGCCACAGGCGCTGCCGGCGCGGCGCGGCCAGCATCCCGGCCATGGCGATGCCGCGCCCGACGCCGCCGGCCAGCGCGTACACCAGTCCCACGTGCAGGCCGGACAGGGCCAGCAGGTGGAGCGCCCCGGCGCGCCGGAACGCTTCCACTTCCTCCGCCCGCAGATGCTGCCGGTCGCCCAGCAGTACCGCCAGCAGCAGGGCGGCGCCGGGCCCGCCCGGGGCCAGGATCATCCGCTCCGCGGCGGCTCGGGCGCGCGCCCGGACCGCCGCCGCGGGTCCGGCGTAGGAGGCCCAGGCGAGCTGCCCGCCGGCCGCCCGCAGCCGGCCCGCGGCGCCGCGCCGCAAGGTCACCCCGCGCACCACCACCCGGCGCCCGCGGTAGCCGCGCTCGGCCGGCGCCGCGGCGAAGGCGGCGTCGATGGTGAAGCGCGCGGAGGCGGTCGCTGCCAGGCGCGTCGACGCCACCCGATCCACCGCAATGCGGTAGCGTCCGCCGGCGCCGGACGGGCGGTCGTCCCGGACCAGCACCCCGTGCAGCTCGTCGATGGCCGCCGGCGGCAGCCCTGCCCCGTCGCCGGCGCGGCGCGCCACGGCTCCCAGCTCCAGCCCGCCGGCCAACGCGCAGCCGGCCGCCGCCGCCAGCAACGTCCGCTGCCCGCGCCGCCGCGCGGGCAGCACGGCCGCCGCCGCCGCGGCCAACAGCGCCGGCCCGGCCAACCACAGCGCCGCGCCGGCGCTCGGCGCCGCCGGCGGGAAGCGCGCCGCGGCCAGCAGGCAGGCCACCGCCGCCGCGGCCGCCGCCACCGCCGGCGCGGGCCGAGTGAGCGCCATGGGTAACTTGGGTAACTTGAGTAACGACACGCGGGCCACCAACCGGTACAACGGCCCCGCCGCGCCGGCGCTTCTAAAACCGGAGGAAGAACCAACGACGAACGACCCGTGACTTGCAAGCTCCCCCGGCGCCGGCGTAGAGTCGCGCCCATGGACCCCGCCGGCCGTTCCCCGTTGCATCACGCTTCCGTCGTCTCGTGTGCCAGGCTGGTCGCGACCGGGGCGGCGCTCCTCGGTCTGGCGGCCGCCTCTTCGTTCGGCCTCGGCGCCTGCTCAGCCGCCGCCCCGGCCGACCCCGCGTTTACCCCCCCCCCCCCCCCCCCCCCCCCCGAAAACCCGACCGAACCCGTAACTCCTACCGAACCGACTGAACCGACGACTCCACAGGATCCGACAGAGCCCGTTGATCCTATCCCGCCGCCTGCGGGCGGCGGCGGTCCTTCCGGGGGTGGAGGACCTTCCGGGGGTGGTCCGTCAGGAGGAGGGGGACCTCCGCCTGCAACTCCTCCGCAGCCGAACAGGGCACCGATAATAACTTAACTTCAAGTCCGGTCACGGAAGTTAATGAAAGTTCCGATTACAGATATCAGGTTACCGCAAGGGATCCCGACGGGGACGACATGAATTATAGTCTGCCGACGAAACCCGCGTGGCTTTCAATGAATTCATCGGGACTGATTACCGGGACGGCTCCTTCCGTGAGTTCTGACACGAACGTTAATCTTGAAGCGAGGGTTTCCGACGGGCAGGAAACGACGAGCCATTCTTTCGCGGTTTCGGTTAAGGACGTGCCGACGCTGAGCGTTTCGGGGACTTTGCAGGACAGCGAGACGGACACGGGAAAAGCCGGGGAAGTCAGGGCGTATAAAAACAACGGCGACGGGACTTATACTTTACTGAAAAAAACGACGGCGGGAAGCAACGGTGCGTTTTCAATGTCGTTCAGTCACAGGGGAAATTTTGACTTGCAGGCAAGACTGAAACAGGGAACGGCTGACAAGAGTTACGTGAGGACGATACCGACGTCATCAACTTCAACTTTAACGGGACTGACGATAAGGGCGGTTCCTTACACGGACCTTTCGGAAACTCAAACGGTAAGTGCCACTGATACAATCGTAAGCATACCCGAATTCAAGTCATTCATGGAAGACGTTAATAACCATGCCTCTAATCGTGCCGGCGGAGGATTCATGAGGTGGAATTTGGACAATTTTAACGGGGTTGAAATTTTAAGGGAAAATCCGACGGTAAACACGGGAATTTTTGACACGACGAAGCAGAATTACATAGCAAATAAAATAAAGGCATCGGATGACGTAGCGTTATTGTTTGACGGAAGAACGGTAACGGTGCAGAAGGACGCCACGAGAACGGCTCAGGACGCGAACAAGAAATACACGGTTACGGGAAGCACGATAACGCCTGACACGGGCTGGATTGTCGTCGTTCCGGTGCATGATTATGTTGCTTCAGGCGGGGCGACGGGAGGAGATTCAGACAATGACGGTTACATTGACAGATACAGAATTGATTTAAAATCAAACTCATCCACTAATTATACAGACGTCAGCAGAGTAATAACGCACGAATTTGCCCATGCGACTCTTTATCCCGGGGGTGACGTTACGATGGGACATACAAGCAGGCTGATTAATGATCAGTCAATTACTTCCACGGGTTCCGTTACGCCGAGACAGGCATGCACGAAGCCATGCACTTTTGACCAGAAGGCTGCCAAGTTGATTTACGAATCTACCTTTGCCGTGGGGACGCCTTATAGTGAGATTCTGGGGACTGCGTGGCGGACCAACGAATAGCCTGCGCCCCTCGCCCACCCCACCGGTGCGCCGCCCCCTCTGCCAGCCTCGCGCCGCCGGTCGCCGCGGCGCCGCCGGGACGGCGCGGCCCGCCAACGGTGTCTGCGGCCGCAGACCGCGCGGCGTCAGCGACGGCGGGGTCCGCCAACGGTGTCTGCCGCCACAGACCGCGCGGCGCCGGCCCACGAACCGCAGCCCCTCGACGTAGCCGCCCCGTCCCCGGCCCACGAACCGGGCCCCACCTTCGCTCTCCCCCGCCCCCTGTTTCACCGTGCGCCGCGCGTGCCCCGGCGACCAAGTGGCGTCATCACGGCACAGGCGCGCCGTGGCTACTGGCTTTCGGCGGTCGCTGATTCCGGGTCCAGGATGGTCTCGATGCGCACCAAGCGCTTGTCGATGGCATGGAGTTCGGCGCGCAGGGTCTCGACGGCGTCACCCACCTTGCCTATGTCGGCGCCCACTTCGGCGCGCAGGGTCTCGACGGCGTCACCTACCTTGCCTACGTTGGCGCCCACTTCGGCGCGCAGGGTCTGTATCTCGACACGCACGGCCTGGATGCTGCCGTTCGTACTGCCGTTCGTCGTGAGTATGACGAAAAGGACCGGTCCCATGACGGCAGCGACCGCTACCATTAACTGAATGATGGTAGCCCAGTCGATCCGAAACATCAGACGCTGCGCAGATTGGGGTTCCGTGCCGGGCGCCAACGGGGGTTCCATCGTTCGCTCTCCCTCTACAGGCGCCCGGTCGGCCAAGTTCGCCGTCTTCATGCCGGCCTTCCTGTCGCGCGGCTCATCCGCCCAGGAACGAGGTGCAGCCGTAGGGGGCGATCCTGCCGTCCGGCATTGGCCAAGACCGACACGCGCAACGGGCGATCCAGGCACTCCAGGCGACCACGGCAACGGGTCCTGTCGGGCACTCCTGCCTCCTCTCCCACGGCACCATACTTACCTAAACGCATATGTGTATACGGCACGACGTGATCGATCTGCAGCATGTGTTGGGAGCCGTAGCGGCGCCCGCTGGTGCGGTCCACGTAGCGGCAGCGGCCGCGGTCGCGCCGCCAGCCAGACCGCGCGCTTGACCGCCGCCGAGGTGGCGCGGCCGGTCACGCCGCCCGCCTTCGCTGCCGAAGTCCGGGTGCGCGGCGGCGGCGCAGCCCGCCGGCCGGGCGTTGCGTCTTCGGCGCCGAAGTGGCGTCGGTCGCCGGCTTCGCTGCGGAAGTGTCCGGGCGGTCAGCGGCTTCGTCGTCCGGCTGCGCCGGCGCCTGAGCCGATACCTTCGCCGCCGGAGGAGCGGCGCTGTCCGCGCCGGCCTCCTGGGCAGCGCCGCGAGCCGAAACCGCCTGCGTCTTCGCCGCCGAAGTTTGCTCGGCGCCTTTGGCCGGCGCGGCGCGCCGCCCGCGCGGCGGCCGGGCCGGATCGTGGCGGTCGAGCCCAAGACCGACACGCGCCTGGCGGCCTGCCGGCGCAACGCGCTGTTCAACCCGCATCAAGGCGCTATCGAGCCCCTGGCGGACGCCGGCTCCGAGGGAACGCTCGCTGCTCGGGCCGCCCATGAGCGCTTCGACCGCTTGACCAATCGGCTGACGAGGGGCTAGATTCATGGCATCCGCCCCTTGGCAGTACGCCTCGCTCCCAGTCGAAAGACTGGCCATCATGAGCGGCGCCGATCCCTTGGGGCCTTCCCTTCTTCTTACGGCCCCAGGCGGCCTCATCGATCTCGTAGTCGAGGAGGAGGTCGCAGGCGGTGGCAACGTCGCTCCATCCGCAGGCGTCGAGCGGGGCGCGGTGTGTGGCGGTACTCGTAGTAGCCTTCCGGCGGCTTCGAGGGCGGATCGGTACCAACAAATTGGAAGTGTTCCCCCTGTCGCCCGCTTCAGAGGGGGTTGCGCCTGCCGGATAGGCGCACTTACCATTAGCGCGCGGCATGCCGACCCCTTTGCGGGGCGGTTGGGCGATGCGGCATCCGAACATGGAGAACTGCGGTGAGCGCACGAGGAGCCGGCTCGATGGACGCTGACGGCGTAGGCCGTCGATGAATGATGGCGGTGTTGCGGCCATGAACAAGTTGGCGGCCTTCCGACAGGAAGCGTCGGTCGGCGCCCGCGTAACGCTTCGCCTCACGCGTGGAGAAGACGTCTCCGGTCGCGTCGCGCAGCTTGACAAGGTAGTTGTCCGGGCAAACGTCGGAGAGTTCGCCTCGATCGGTTGCAGGCGGAGGGAGCTGCCGCGCGATACTGGAACGGTACGAGCAGTGGAAATCGGCCGACCGGCCGCGCAGATGAGTAACTTGGGAAGTTGAGTAACGACGCGCCAGCCACCAACCTGTTTCAACGCATGACGGTAGTCAAAGTGAATGCGTCGCAGGCGGAGGAACTGGCCGATCTGAACCGGCAGCTCCTCGAGGACGAGCGGCATCCCGAGTCGATGACCCGCGCCGAGCTCGCCGCGCGCATGGCGTCCTGGTTGCGGGAAGACCACACCTGCTACGTGGCGCGTCGGGCCGGGGCGACCGTCGGCTATTGCCTGTTCCGTGACGCCGGAAGGTATTTCTACCTGCGGCAGCTCTTCATCGCCCGCAGCCACCGGCGCCGCGGCCTCGCCACCGCGCTGCTGGACTGGATGTACGCGCACGTCTGGGACGGGAAACCGGTGCGGCTCGACGTGTTCGCCCACAACGAACAGGCCGTCGCCTTCTACCAAGCCTACGGCTTTCGGGTCGCAGTGCTGCGGATGGAGAGGCGACCGGTGCCGTGCTGCGCCGGGCGGGCATCGACCCGGAACAGGGGTGAGTGAGCGCCCGCTTGGCGCGCGCCGCGGCCATGAACGTGGTCACGCCGGCCGGCGGCCCCCCTGCCCTGCGGTCACCGGGGGCGGCGCTGGGGCGGATCGCGCTGCTGTACCCGTTGGTGATGCTGCCGGCGGGCGCGCTTGGCCTGCCGCGCACGCTGCTCACCGGCGCCGCGTTGGCCGCGCTGCAGACCGGCATGCTGGTGTTGGTCATGGCGCGCGACCGGAGCCGCGCCCGGTTCGGCTGGCGCCCGCGCCGGCGCGACGCCGCCGAAGCCGGGATCATCGCCGCCGGATTGCTGGCCCTGCTGGCGCTGGTGACGCTCCTGGCGGGCCTGGTGCCGGAGCCGGCGCGCGAGGCGCTGCTGCGCGGCTACCGCTGGGAGCTGCAAGGCGCCGCCCAGGTGCCGGCGGCCCTGGCGTTCGTGCTGGTCAGCGCCTACCGCGAGGAACTCTACTTCCGCGCCTACGTCCTTACCCTCCTGGCGGAGACCGCCACCCCGGCATGGCTGGCGGCGCTCACCTCGGCGCTGCTGTTCGGCGTCGGACACCTGTACCAGGGCTGGCTGGCCGCCGGCAGCGCGCTGCTGATCGGCATTGCCTTCGCCCTGCTCTACCAGCGCCGGCCGGCGCTGCACCGGCTGGCATGGGCGCACGCGGCCTTCAACCTGACCGTGCTGAGCGCCACCCTGTTCACCGCCTGACGGCTCCGCTACTATTCGAACGCCGGGCCGCCCGCGCCGGGAACGCGCGCGGGCCGCGCCGGCTGCCGACCCTGAGCGTGAAGCAAAGCAGCGGAGCATTGAACGCAGTGCGCAGACTCGCCGGCGGCGCCGCCCTCCGGCGGTCGCTGGCGTTGCTGCTGGCCTGCCTCGCCGCCGCCAGCGGCGCGGCCTTCGGGCAGCGCGAGGCCGCGGCCCCGGAGCCGCGGCCCGCGGCGGCGCCGCCGGCGGATGCTGCGGACGCGCCCCCGCCCGCCGACACCGTCGACGCACGGATGCGGGAACTGGGCTTCCAGTTGCCGCGCCGCGCCGTGCAGGCGGCGAGCTTCGACCTGCACGACCTCGCCGGCGCCACCCACTCGCTCGACGCCTACCGCGGTTCGGTGGTGTTCCTCAACTTCTGGGCTACGTGGTGCGGCCCGTGCCGCACCGAAATGCCGGCCATGCAGGAGCTGCATGAACGCCTCGCCGCCGGCGCCGACTTCGTCATGCTCGCCGTCAACCTGCAGGAGGACGCCGCGCAGGTGCGGCGCTTCGCCGACGACATGGGCCTGTCGTTCCAGATCCTGCTCGACAGCAGCGGCGAAACTGCCGCCGCCTACGGGGCGCGCACCTTGCCGATGAGCTACCTGATCGACAAGGACGGATCGATCCTGGCGCGCGTCATCGGCATCCGCAGTTGGGACCAGCCGGAATTCGAGCGCCTCTTCCGCTCCCTCGCCGACCGCCCGCCGGCGCCCGGCTGAGGAGCGCCCGCGCCGGTCTTTACATCGCCCCGCGCACGGTGTACAAATGGGTCCGGGCGGAGCGCCCCGTGACGGAAACTCGATAGCATGGAGCAATCAACTACGAGCAGCAGCGCAGTCGACCTGTTCCGCAAGGTGCGGTCCTTCGAGGAGCACAAGGCTGCCAAGATAGCGGCCATCGGCTTCTACCCCTACTACACCGCGATTCAGGAAAATCGCGGTTCGCGCGTCGTCATCGACGGCCGCGAGCTGATCATGATCGGGTCGAACAACTACCTTGGCCTCTCCTGGGACCGGCGCGTCATCGAGGCGGCGATCGAGGCTACCCGCCGCTACGGCACCAGTTGCTCCGGGTCGCGCTTCCTCAACGGCACCCTGCGCCTCCACGAGGAGCTGGAAGAGGAGCTGGCGGACTTCGTGAGCAAGCCGGCCGCGCTGTGCTTCACCACCGGCTACCAGACCAACCTGGGCGCGCTGCAGGCGCTTGCCGGGCGCCGCGACCACGTGTTCTCCGACCGCCTCAATCACGGCTCGCTGGTGGACGGCATGCTGCTGGCCGCGGGCACCACCGGCGGCACCCGCATCCACCGCTACCACCACAACGATCTCGACGAGCTGGAGCGCCTGCTGCGCTCGGTGGAGGGCGGCGGCAAGCTGATCGTGACCGACGGGGTGTTTTCCATGGAAGGAGACATCGCCCCGTTGCCGGAGATCGGCGCGCTCGCGCGCCGTTACGGCGCCCGCCTGTACGTGGACGAAGCGCACGCGCTGGGGGTGATCGGCGCGACCGGGCGCGGTTCGCAGGAGCACTTCGACTGCCATGACGCCGCCGACTTGCTGATGTGCACCTTTTCCAAGTCGTTCGGAGCCGTCGGCGGCTTCATCGCCGGCGCCGCGGAGGTGGTCGACTACGTCAAGCACCACGCCCGTTCGTTCATCTTCAGCGCCAGCATGGCGCCGGGCACCATTGCCGCGGTGGCCGCGGCCCTGCGCATCATGAAGGAGGAACCGCAGCACGTGCAGCGCCTGCAGGCAATCGGCGCGCGCATGATCGGCGAGTTCAAGCGGCTGGGATTCGACGTCGGGAAGACGGAGACCCCGATCGTGCCCCTCGTGATCGGCGACGACGTGCTCACCTTCCAGTATTACCGCGCCCTCCTGGAGCACGGGGTCTACGCCAATCCCGTGGTGAGCCCGGCCGCCCCTCCCGGCGGGGCGCTGATTCGCACCTCCTACATGGCGATTCACAGCGACGACGAGTTGGACCGCGCCCTGGAAGTGTGCGCCACCCAGGCGCGGGCGCTGGGGATCATCTGACCATGCCGCCGATCACCGAGCTGATTCCCCACCGCTACCCGTTTCTGCTGGTGGACCGCATCGAGCGGGCCGATGCCGAGGAAATCGTGGGCTACAAGCGGTTCACCGCCGACGAGCCGTTCTTCGCCGGGCACTTTCCCGGCTATCCGGTGGTGCCCGGGGTCCTGCTGGTGGAGTGCATGGCGCAGACCGGCGGCGCCGGAGTGGCCGCCATGGGCGGTCTCGACGAGGCGGGGGGTGAGCCCGGGGTGACCTTCCTGGCCAGCGTAGACAAGGCCCGGTTTCGCCGCCAGGTGCGCCCGGGCGACGAGGTGCGCGTCGTGGTCACCACCAGACGGCGCAGCCGCAATGCCATTCGGCAAAGCGGCAAGGTCTACCTGGGCGATCAGTTGGCAGCCGAGGCTGAGTGGCTTTGTCTGCGCGGAGCATGACCATGCAAGATCAAGATACCGTTTCGCAGCGCCTGCTGCGCGTCGCCGACGCTCACCGCGATGCCGTCGCGGTGCTCAGCAAGGACGCCGGCGATACCTTTCAACCGGCCAGCTACCGGGAGCTGCGGTCCGAGATTGCCGCGGTGGCGGCCGGACTGGCGGCCCACGGGGTGGCGCGCGGCGATCACGTCGGCCTGATCTGCGACACGCGCAAGGAGTGGCTGCTGGTCGATCAGGCGTTGCTCGGGCTGGGCGCGGTCGACGTGCCGCGCGGCAGCGACTCCACGGGCGATGAAATCGCCTACATCCTGGACCACGCCGACTGCAAGACCACCTGCGTCGAGAACGCCGCGCAGCTCGCCAAGTTGACCGGCATCAAGGAGCGCCTGCCGCAACTCGGCAGTGCCATCGTCCTGGACGCGGCGGAGCTCACCGCGGCCAATCGCGCCGCGGCCAAGTCCCGCGGGCTGCAGGTGGTCACCCTGGATGACCTGATCCGTTCCGGCGGCGGCGAGCAGGCGGAGGCGCTGTTCCGCGCCGAAGCGGCGCAGGGCAAGCCGGACGACGTGGCCACCATCATCTACACCTCGGGCACCACCGGCGAGCCCAAGGGGGTGATGCTCACCCACGCCAACTTCATCTACCAGATCGACGCCATTCCCGACTCGGTGCCGATCGGGCGCGGCGACATGCTGCTGTCGGTGCTGCCGGTGTGGCATTCCTACGAACGCATCATCGAGTACGCGGCGCTGTTTTCCGGCGCCGGAATCGCCTACTCGAAGCCGATCCGGGAGGTGATGCTGGCCGATCTGGTGGCCGCCAACCCGACCTTCTTCCCTACCGTCCCGCGCATCTGGGAGGGGGTTCGCGCCGGCGTGTACCGCAACGTGGAGGCCGAGGGCGGCGTCAAGGCGGCGCTGTTCAAGTTCTTCATCGCGGTGGGAGCCGCCCACAGCGGGCTGCAGCGGCGGCTGCTAGGGCGAATGCCGTGTTTCACCGTGCGCCCGCGGGCGCTGGACGTGCTGGCCGCCGCGCTTCCGCTGGCCCTGCTGACGCCGCTGGCGCTGCTGGGCAAGGTACTGGTGTTCAGCAAGATCACCGCGCGCCTGGGAACCCGCTTCAAGGCCGGCATCTCCGGCGCGGGAGCGCTGCCGGGATACGTGGACGACTTCTTCGCCGCGGCCGGCATTCTGGTGCTGGAAGGCTACGGGCTTACCGAGGCGGCGCCGGTGGTGTCGGTGCGCAAGCTGGACCATCCGGTCAGCGGCACGGTGGGACCGCCGCTCACCGGCACCGAGGTGAAGGTGATCAAGGAGGACGGCGCGTCCGCGCTGCCGGGCGAACGCGGGGTGATCCACGTGCGCGGCCCGCAGGTGATGAAAGGGTATTACAAACGCCCGGGCGACACCGCGGCGGTGCTGTCCGCCGACGGCTGGTTGGACACCGGCGACATCGGCACCCTCACGGTGAACGGCGAAATCCAGATTACCGGACGGGCCAAGGACACCATCGTGCTCCTGGGCGGCGAGAACGTCGAGCCGGAGCCGATCGAGGACCTGGTGCGGCAGTCGGACTACATCGACCACGTCATGGTGGTGGGCCAGGATCAGCGGTTCCTCGGCGCCCTGGTGGTTCCCAATGCGGAAGCGGCCGCGGCCTACGCCGCCGAGCACGGCGGTTCCGGCGGCGACTTGGCCGCGCTGGCCGCCAGCCCCGAGGTGCAACGCCTGATTCAGAACGAGGTGCAGAGCCGCGTGAACGCTAGGAACGGATTCAAGAGCTTCGAACGCATCGCGCGCATCGCGCTCCTCGATCAGCCGTTCGCGGTCGGCGAGCAACTCACCCACACGCTGAAGATGCGCCGCCACGTAATCTCCGCCCAGTACGAGCAACGGATCGCCGGCTTGTTCAAGTGATGCCGCGCCGCGGAGACCCGGCGTGGCTCCGGTAGTAGTCTACCTCACCGGCTTCCGCCAGCACGCCGGCAAGACGGTCACCAGTCTCGGCATCATCTCGCAGCTCCGCAAGCACCTGGAGCCGAGCGAAATCGGCTACCTCAAGCCGGTCGGCCAGCAACTGGTCCGCGACGCCAAGGGCATCGTGGTGGACAAGGACGTGGAGCTGATCGGCGAATTCGCCCAACTGCCGGACCTGCCGCTGGCCAAGCTGTCTCCGGTGCGGTTTTCCGGGAACTTCACCCGCTCCTATCTCGACTCGCGGCATCGCGCGCGGCTCACCCGCGCCCTCTCCCTGGAAATCAACCGCTCCCTGGAACACCTCGCCGACCGGCGCATCGTCATCGCCGAAGGCTCGGGCCATCCCGGCGTGGGCAGCGTGGTCGGACTGTCCAACGCCGCGGTCGGCAAGCTGCTCGGCGCGGAGATCATCTTCGTCTCGGGCGGCGGCATCGGCCGCGCGCTGGATACCATCGACGTGGACCTGACCTACTTCCTGCACCACGGCTGCCGGGTACGCGGTCTGCTGGTCAACAAGATCATCCCCGAGAAGGCCGCCCAGGTGCGCCGCTACATTACCGAGGAGCTGATCAACGAGCGGTACGCCGCGGCCAACGGCTCCCCGTTGCACATCTTCGGCTACCTGCCGACGATTCCGGCCCTGCCGCGGCCCTCGATGCGGGTCATTCTCGGCGCCCTCCCCCACGTCGAGCCGTTGGGCGACTCCGAGGCGATCGCCTGGCGGCGCCCCTGCGCGGCGATCAAGCTGGTATCCATACCGGCGCAGCATCTGAAGTCGCAGCTCCGCCACTACGTCGGCGCGGGAGACGTGCTGATCATCAGCGCCAGCTCCACGCCCCGCATCCACCAGATCCTGGACTATCACGCCGCCATCCGGCATCGCGGCGGCATCGCCGGCCTGATCCTGACCTGCGGCGAAACCGAGCGGTTGGAGCCGGAGGTGCGTGACGCGCTGATTCGCGCCGGTCTGCCGACGCTGTACGTGCGGGAAGACTCCGCCGCCACCGAGGAGCGGTTGTTCCGGCTCTACGAGAACACCAAGCTGCAGGTCTACGACACCGGCAAGATCGAGGAAATCGAGCGCCTGTTCGAGGAGCACTTCGACATCGAGCGCTTCCTCGAACTGTTTCTGGGGTAAGGCGGCCGCGTTACCGCCCGGGCGCGCCGCCGCCGGAGGCCGCCAGCGCGGCGATGGCCTGGGCCGCGTCAGCGGCGCCGCGCAGCCGGTTCAGCGCGGCCTCGTCCCGGACCAGAACCGCGATGGCGGTGATCAGCTCCAGATGGGGTTCCGGCGGCTCGACCGGCGACAGCACCAGGAAGATCACGTTCACCACGAACTGCAGGGTCGCGCCAAGGTGCAGGGACCGGCCCGGCGCCAGCACCCCCAGCGCCGCCACCGGGTGATTCAACTCCTCCAGCCGGGTGTGGACGATGCCGGCGCCGTTCCCCACCAGGGTGGCCCGCAACGCGGCCTCCTCGGTGAGCCGCGCCAGGATCCGTTCGGGAGCGCTGAGGCCGGCCGCGGCCACGAGCCGTTCGACCAGTTGACTCAAGGCATCGTCATCGCCGGCCGCCTCGAGCGGCACCAGGACGACCTCGGGCGTGAGCGTCCGCGACAGATCCATCAAGCCCCGCCGCGGAACAGACCGAACGCGAACGCCTCTTCCAGCTCGTCGAGCGCCACCTGCCCGGCGGCGTCGGTCTCGATGAGCGTGGCCATGTAGGCCATCCACTCATCCAGAATCGGCGCCTGGCGACTCTTCAGCCAATCCTCCTCGGTGGGCGCGACCGCGTGGATGATGAGGCGGTCGCCGTAGCGGTAGATCGCCATGCTCACCTGATTGTCGGTCATGCTGCGCGCCACCTCGGGCCACAGCTCGTCATGGGCGCGGCGGTACTCGGCGTAGGCGCCGGGCCGGAGCTTCATCGCCAGACCAAGGGAATACATGCGCGTCTCTTCATGGCAGATACAAGGCGATACCGTGCGGGCTTGTCAATCCCGTGGTCACCAGGTCCTCGACGCCGGAGCCGTCCAGGTTGGCGCGCCGGATCTTTCGGGTGCCGGAGTCGGTCCAATACATCCGGCCGGCCGCAACGTCCAACTCGATGCTCTGCGGGTTCAGCAGTCCGGCCGTGACCAGGTCTTCCACTCCGGCGCCGTTCAGGTTGGCGCGCTGGATCTTGTCGGTCCGCCGGTCGGTCCAGTACATCTTGCCGGCGCGGAGGTCGAGCGCGATTCCCTGCGGATTCACCAGTCCGCTGGTCACCAGGTCTTCCACTTCCGAGCCGTCCAGGTTGGCGCGGCGGATCCGCTTCGCGCCGGGGTCGGTCCAATACATCTTGCCGCCGGCAACGTCCAGCGCGATCTCCCGCGGCGCCACCAAACCGGTCGTCACCAGGTCTTCGACCCCGGAGCCGTCCAGATTGGCGCGCTGGATCTTGTCCGGCGCCGAGGAATGGTTCCCCGAGTCGGTCCAATAGATCTTGCCGCCGGCGGGGTCCAGCGCGATACCGCGGGCGCCCTCAAGTCCGCTCGCCACCACCTCGCGCGGCCCGGAACCATCGAGCCTGGCGCGGCGGATCGCTCCCCCACTCGCCCAATACATCGTGCCGCCGGCAACGTGGAGCGTGATTCCCCGCAACTCGACGCCGGCGGACACCAGCGACTCCACGCCGGAACCGTCCAGGTCGGCGCGCAGGATGCCCCGCTCCCAGTCGGTCCAGTACATCTTCCCGCCGGCGGCATCCAACGCGATCTCATAGGGACGCGCCAAGCCGGCGGTGACCAGATCCTCGATCTCGGAACCATCCAGGTTGGCGCGCTGGATCCGCCGCGCGCCGCGGTCGGTCCAGTACATCTTGCCGCCCGCCGCGTCCACCGCGATCGAATCGCGATGCGAAGCCGAAGAGTCCGCAGTCACCAGGTCTTCGACTTCGGTGCCGTCCAGGTTGGCGCGCTGAATCTTGTCCGTCTGCCGGTCGGTCCAGTACATCTTGCCGGCCGCGGCGTCCAGCGCAATCCCGCGCGGATTCAACAGACCGGAGAACACCAAGTCTTCTACGTGGCTGCCGTCGAGGTTGGCGCGCTGAATCTTCTCCGTTCCCGCATCGGTCCAGTACACCTTGCCGCCGGCCAGGTCCAGCGCGATGCCATACGGATTCGACAACCCATCGGTCACCAGGTCTTCGACCGCGGAGCCGTCCAGGTTGGCGCGCTGAATCTTGTCCGCGCCATAGTCGGTCCAGTACATCTTGCCGCCCGCCGCGTCGATGGCGATCCCGTTGGGGGACGAGCCGGTTACCAGCAGGTCTTCTATCCCGGAACCATCCAGATTGGCGCGCCGGATGCGGTCCGTCTCGGCGTCCGTCCAGTACATCTTCCCGCCGCCGACCGCCAGCGCGATCCCATACGGTTCCCCGACCATGGCCACGAGGTGTTCGACGCCGGTGCCGTCCAGCCGGGAGCGCTGGATGCGGTTCGTCCCGGCGTCCGTCCAATAGATCTTGCCCGCCGCGACCGCTCCGGGCGCCGGGGTCGAGATCATCCTCGCGCAGCCCACCGCAAGCAGGCCAAGACCGGCCGCCAGCAGGACCAGCACGCCACATCGGTACATGACGCGATACTACCTGGCCCCGCGCCCTTCCGCAACCGGACAGCTTTGTCGGCGCCGCGGCGAGCCGCACGGTTGGCTCAAGACAGCCCGCCGGCACCGGCAACGGCCAGTGTGGCCTCCGGTGGACACATTGATACACCGGGCGAACGATGCAATGATGTTGCCGTGGCCCGGCGAACGCCTTATACCAGACTCGAAAAGGAAGGTCAGTCCCGGCCACCTCACGTCCAGGGGCAAGGCGACGTCGTCTACAAGGGGTTTCAGTGCCTGAGCGGCGACTGCAAGGAATTCATCGTCGTTCGCGAAGACGAGATCGGACCGGACTTCGAGATCAGGTGTCAGACATGCGGATTCATGCACGGAGCCGGACGAGAAACCAGGTTCTTCAAGTACCGACTGGTCCATCGTAGTGACGATCGAGTAATCGAGGAAGGCGACTTCGTCGTACTGCACGACGACTATATCCACGAAACGCAACGATTCAAGTACTGTCTGCTGTGCTACGCACTGAAGCCGCTCGAATTCTTCGACGTGCACCGCGCACGTCGATCAGGCCGGCAGGGCGAGTGCCGGCTCTGCAAGACGCTCTACAATGGAATCAAGAACCAGTCTCGCGTCACCGACCAGCACCGTGAAGCGGCTCAACGGCGGCGTCTCTACCAGCGCTTGACGGGACGAACCGGCAACATCGACAGTGCCGCGATCTACAGGAAGTTCGGTGGCGCATGCTTCAATTGCGGGCGCCGACTGACCGACCGGAAAGAGATCAACCTGGACCATACCCTTCCCGCTCGCCTGCTCTGGCCACTCACTACCGACAATGCGACCTTGCTATGTTCCTCCTGCAACAATGAGAAGCACGATCGCTGGCCATCGGAGTTCTACGACATTCGACAACTCAAGCGTTTGGCGGCAATGACCGGTTATCCGTATGATCTGATCGCCAGCCAACCGACCGTGAACGAGGAATCCGTATTGAAGATACTCGAAGATACCGATGCATTCATCGAAGAATTTATCCGATATCCGAGCGAGATCAAAGGAGTACGGCGTCTGATCCGTGAGTATGGGAATGTCGATATCTTCGAGCACGCCAGGCATGTTCCCGATTATCTCCGGGAACCGGACGAATAGGATTCCGAGTCAGCTCAGGATCAGGTAGGTGTGCTCGACTACGGTTCCCTTGTCGCGGATGCCGTGTGACTCGCAGTGCGCCACGCTTTCCGCAAAGACGTCGATGTTACGGAACCACGGGGCAGCTACGGCGGTCAGTTCCGCCGCCATGTCGCACTTCCTGCTCCGGCCCAGATGCAGGACGCATACGCCGCCGGGCTTGAGCCGTTCCCGAGCCTGCCGGATGACCGGCTGGTATGCATCGAAGTCCCGTTTCTGCCGTTCGTCCAGGAACGCGTGCGGCCGTTCCTTGAAATCCCTCGAAGTCCAACCGGAAAACCACAATCGCATCCAGTTTGCCAGATAGAACCGGGTGCTGTCGAAGAACGGCGGGGAGGTAATGACCGCATCGAGCTCGTCTACCTCTTGCGGCCAGATACCCGTCGCGTCCTGGTACGTCGCCGTACCGTTCACGAAATCAGCGGAGCGCTCAGCGATGAAGCACCGTTCGACCTTCCTCGCAAGTTTGTCGATGAGCCTCTTGTATTCGGCGACGCCGGTTGGCGCGAACGGCGTGATCGGGTGGGAGCGCCGGCTGAGCGCGTACGGCCGATTGCCATGCAACACGTGCAGAAGACAAGAGAACACCAGCGCAGAGGCAGCGGATTCCGGCGGTCTCTCCTGGAAGAAGCGGCGTGCAAGGAGGATCTCCGCGAAGGTCTTGGCGTGGAAATACGCCGGCAGCGGACCGTTGAACTGAATCGATGCGGCGTCATTCGCTTCCGCCGGAGTCGGACGATGGCTGCCGATGAAGCGATCCAGCTCATCGACCAACATCTGACAGGCTTCTTTCGAGGCCGGCAGAAGCTTCGCTCGCGCTACCGGAATGGTGGCGGGACTCAGGTCGAAGCTCCACGCAGCAACGCCGTGGAGCGCGGCTTCGAACGGTATGGTCCCTACCCCGCCGAACGGATCGAGCAGACGATCTCCGGGCCGGGCGAATGTTCGTACCAGATGATGAGCGAGTGACGGCTTCATCTTACCCTGGTAGGAACAGAGCGAATGCAGTGGATTTCCCCAGTTTCGTTTGGAAAACGGACCACGCTGATGAGGAAGTTCCTGCTTGAAGCGGACCCAACCGGACCCCCACCAGGGAGAGGTGCGGGACGGGCGCGGCTTCCGAGATGGCGCGGTTGCGGCCAGGACGATCTGCCGGAGCGGCTGGCCGCTTCGGGAAAGACGCTGGCGCAGCGTCATCTCGTGGTTGACGCGCCAGCCGCGCGCACCCAACAACTCGGCCAGAATCTGCGGCGTATCGACCCGAACCCCGGCGTAGGCGGAGTCGCCGATGTCGATGACCAGGGCCGCAGCAGGCGCCGCGTGGCGCAGCAAGGCGGCGAAGACTCGATCCATGTCGGCAAAATAGTTGAGAACCATCCGCGGAATGCGCCGATCATACGCCCGATCGTCGAGTGCTCGGACCACCTCCTCGACGCTTTTCGAGACCGGTGAAGACTGTCTTTCCAAGGTGACGTCGTTGATCCCGGCGGTGACCGTCCGGCGGCGCAGCGAGGACAGATCGCTGCCCGACGACAGTACGCGCAAGAACCACAGCTCGATCTTCGTGTTGCGGTAGTAGTTGGTCCCGTTCAGATACGGGGGCGAGGTGACGATCGCATCGACCTCCAGATCGGCGACGCGGATGAGACGTTTGGCGTCGCCGGCAACGAGCAGCGGGGGGTTGGGAATGGTCGGCAGACGTACGACGTCGCGCGCCATGATCCGCAGCCGGGATGCCACTTCCTCCACAAGATCGGCCCTGGCATCACACTCGGCGCCCCGGCGAAACCGAAGGTCTCCCCGGCGCATCAGATGGGAACAGGGTACGAGCGAAGCGACCGCGGCCACGGTCGTCATGGATGCGAGGACCGGGGCCTGGTACGCCGCGGCGTCGATCAAGCTCCGCAGCTTGAGGCAGGACTCCAAGGTATCGCGCGGGAAGAAGACGCTGTCACCGAAGGTGGCATGGTAGGCGGCGATGAGACGCTGATCGGGTTCATGCTCGGCAAGCAGCGCCCGCAGGTCGTCCGCCAAGCCGGAGAGTCGCGCCGCCAGTCGCATACGATCCTGTCCTGGCATTGCCAGCACCATCGCCTTGGCGCCGACCAGAAACTGAAGCAGCGGGTTGAGTTCGCAATAGAAGCTCCGGCAGTTGGCCCGAGCCACGGTCAGCGGCGTCGTTCCCGTTCCCGCAAACGGATCGAGCACTCGCGTGGCGGTTGGAGCAAAGGCGTGCAGCACGTTCTTGACGAACTCGGGTGAGTAACCCTCGAGGTAGGGGTACCAGTCGTGGAGCGGTTCGTTGACGCCCCCGCGATACGTCGCTTGAATCGGGTCGAACCGCGGGCTGCGCGCCGGATCGATCTCCGCGGGAAACAGATCGAGCTGGGCAGCTTCCCCGTGCGCTGCAGCAGCTTGCCGCAGGCGGCGCAGGCAGAATGCGTTCAGACTGGCGCTTTCGGCTGCCGCGCCGTCCTTGAGCGCGTTGAAGCTGCCGTACCCGAGAAGATGACGAACCTCCTCGCTCGACAACCGCCCGACGGCCTGGAACAGGTCGGCGTCACCCGACCCGAAGGCCAGTTTCAGATGGCGCCGCTTGGTGCTGCCGGACGGATGATCGGCGAAGTAGACGGACTTGAACCGTTGCTGCATCAGGGGTAGCCCGCTGCCGTGGTAGTAACTACCATATCATGGTAGTTACTACCACGCGCGCGCGTGGTTGCCAAGCCCCCGGCAGGTAATGGGATGGGACGCATGCCCCTGTCAACAGGCGTTTCGGCAGCGGTGCTTCAATCCCGCTCCGCGTCGGAAGGAACGATGCAGGCTCAGGCGCCGTTGGGACGGTAGAACGGCACGTCGCCCTTGATGGATACGCGGTAGCCGTGGCGGGTCTGCGGGTAGTAATCCCAAATCGCCAGGTGCTGAGTGCAGCGGTTGTCCCAGAACGCCACGGAGTGCTCGCGCCACTGGAATCGGCAGTGGAACTCCGGGCGCTCGCAGTGACGAAACAGGAACGCCAGCAGGGCATCGCTCTCGGCGATCGGCAGCTCCTTGATGCGCGTGGTGAAGCCCTGATTCACGAACAGCGCCTGCCGCCCGGTGACCGGATGGGTGCGTACTACGGGATGCTCGGCGGCGGGATGGCGGTCGTCGCGCAGATTGGCCGAGCCGTAGCGCCCCCGGTAGTACTGTTCGCCGTCATGGATCGCGGTCAATCCGGCCAGCAGTCGCTGCAGCCGGTCCGACAGCCCTTCGTAGGCCGCGTACATGTTGGCGAACAGCGTGTCACCGCCCGACGACGGTACCTGCACGACGCGCAGGATGCTGCCCAGCGGCGGTTCGCGGTCGCACGACACGTCGGAGTGCCACAGGCTGCCGGCGACGAACTTCACCTTGTCGTCGCCGTGGACTACCAGGATCTCGGGATGCTCGTCGTCTTTCGGGGCGGCCGGATGGACGTGCAGCTCGCCGAAGCAGCGGCCCAGCGCCTTGTGCTGCGCGAACGAGAGGTGTTGATCGCGGAAGAACAGGACCAGATGCTGAGCCCAGGCATCCTTCAACTCGGTCAGGACGGCAGCGTCGAGCGCCTGCGCCAGATCCACGCCGGACACTTCGGCACCGATTACGGGAGACAGCGGCGTGACGCGCAAGGTGGAAGTCGGCATGAGCGGCGAGGACCTGCGGTACCCGGTTTAGCCCCTAGGGGAATCGAACCCCTCTTTTGAGAATGAGAGTCTCATGTCCTAGCCGATAGACGAAGGGGCCGCGGCTGATGACCCCTGCAATATAGCGCAGCCACCCTGAGCCGTCAAGCCACGCGGTGTTGGGTTGACGGCGGGCGCACTTCCGATTTGTTGGTACCGATGCCGCGCTTGAAGCTGCCGTTGGCCCGACGAAGTCGCGACGAAGTGCTCGCCCGCCTGCTTGCCCTCAACGCCGACCGCGCCGGCGCCGCAGCCTCGCTCCGGCGCCGTACCCGGCAGATCGCCCGCTCGACGCCGGCGACATTCTCGGCAGTAGCATCTGACGGGAGGTCCAGCCGGACGGCGCTTATGAATCCCGCGCAGGTGGTCGATGAGGCGTCCGGCAAGAGCAGCCGGCAGGTGATGCAGTTGCTGGCCAAGGTGGACCCGGAGCTGGCGGGGCCGGCGGATCGGGTGCGGCCCCTGAGCGGCGGGCGCTGGGATCTCAAGGCGGTGATCGACGATGAGTGCCGGCGCGGCTTGGAGCGGCTCCAGGGCCTCCTGTTCCACGTCGACCCGCGCCTGACGTTGGGGCAGCTCATGGGGCGGTTGGTGCGGGAAGGGCTCGCCCGTCACGACCCGGCGCGGCGCGCCGCGCCGGTCAAAGGCGCCGACCAAACTTCGGCGGCGAAGACGCAGGCGGCCTCGGCTCGCGGCGCTGCCCCGGCAGCGAAGCAGGAGGCCGGCGCGGACAGCGCCGCTCCTTCGGCGGCGAAAGTATCGGCTCAGGCGCCGGCGCAGCCGGGAGACGAAGCCGCTGACCGCCCGGACACTTCGGCGCCGAAGACGCGGCGCCTCGACCGGCAGGCTGCGGCGTGCGCGCAGCCTGCTGCGCCGCCGCGGACCCGGACTTCGGCAGCGAAGCCGGGCGTGACCGGCCGCGCCATCCCGGCGGCGGTCAAGCGTGAGGTGTGGCGGCGCGACCGGGGCCGCCGCCGCTACGTGGACCGCACCAGCGGGCGCCGCTGCGGCTCCTAACACCTGCTACCAGTACCTGGAGGTGGAAGCAGCCCCGCACTGCCTAGCGCGCCTGCCGACCCCGTCGCGCCTACCGCGCCTGCCGTACCAGTATCTGGAGGTGGAAGCAGCCCTGCACTGCCTAGTGTGGTAGGCAACATCGTGTTTGAGATCAACACCGGCGCCGCGCCAACCAGATCATCAAGCATCGCCTCGCTGCCTCCGATTGATGGCACCCGGCAAGAATCAACCATCACTAGCAAGATGATACGAAAGACTTTCCCCGGAGACTTCACCTACCACGCTCCGACAATACTGAATCTTACGACTTCCTTACCATGGAGATTGAAAGAGGAAGCGCCCGCTATCACGCAAGACTTTCTGAACAACGGCGGAACCGTGATCCCGTCGTTCAGCATGAACGGCGGAACCGAATGGCTATCCGGCGCCATTTACGGCCTGCCTATCGTTCACCGATGGGGATACAACGAATCTGGCGGATACGTGAAGATTGGAATGCACTTCACCTACTCCCTTCTGGGGGGCAGTGTAGGAGGTCGTCATAGACAGCATGATTGCACTACCACAGAGACAGATTTTACCTACGAAATACCCCACCATCCGACAATGACAATTACCGAAGGATCCGCAACAGCTACCGCAGAGGCTACGCTATCGAACGGGATGATTACCGCGGTCGGCAATATCCAACATGGAAGCGGCACCTTTGCCGGAACCAACGTTGTCTACACTTGGGGAACATTCTGGAACGAACTGCAGCGTGGTAGCGGCGCTACCTTCACCTTCACAGTGTCGGCCGGACGGGTAACAGCCGTTGTCGTAACGAACGGAGGAACAGGCTACCGGAAGCCTTGCAACGCTGGCACTGCTTACACCAACCCGCCGTCCTACTACGTTGACAAGACCGATCCGGGTTACTGGGCAACCGCCAGTATGCGCGCCGCGCTTCGACGCCACGGCACCGAGCCGCTACTTATCCGCTTCGCCATCATCAGCCCGTGAACCCGCGCGCCTACCGGCCGCGCCTGCTCGGCCCAAACCCTTCAGGCCAGTGGTCTTCAGGCCAGAACTCGGCCGGGAAACTGAATTGAGCGTTGGCCGGCGGAATCAGATAGGACTGCAATTCGAGCTCCCCTACTCCATCTGAAGTACGAGCATCATGGTCCCGGTCCGCGCGATCTCTCCACGACCCCCGCATGGGATAGCACTTCAGCGGCCACGTGGCTGTTCCGGCCGGCGATCGAACGGCGGGATTCTTTGCCAGAACGATTTCGTCCGCGCTCTGCAACTGCACGAAGTAGGGCGAATGGGTAGCGACGATCACTTGCCGCAACGGGTTGTCGGCGGCCACCCGCTCTTCCGGGTCGATCGCGATGTCGTGCAGCAATTGATTCATGGCCGCCAGCCGCTCCGGGTGGATGCCGTTTTCGGGCTCCTCCATACAGTACACGCCGGCGTCGGCCGCTTCGGAGATAGCGGTCAGGGCCAGGAACCGCAGGGTACCGTCGGAAATCGAATTCGCCCGCAGGCGTACCCCGCCGCGTTCTTCGAGCTCCAGGGAATAGAGCTGGCGCACTTCGTCGCTCACCGCCCGCACCGCCCGGACCGGCGCCAGGCGCGACAGCGTGTTGGCGATTCGGCTCAGGAGGTCGTCATGCGGGTCGTCCGCGCCCGCGGATGGGGAAGTGCGGCTGGCCAGATGGTGCAGGGTGACGGGGATGTGTCCGCCGTCCGCAGTGATGCCCGGTTGGTCGGTGAATTTGTCCGGCCTCCGCATCGCCGATGGTTCCAGCGCCAGGATGCGCCACCGCTGCATTTCCCGGCGCGCCGCCAGGATCGTCGGCGTCGCCGCAGTGTTCTCGGTGCCGATGATCGTTCGGGGGGCGCTTTCGGCGGACGCCGCGGGCCGCGACCGCCCCGAGGAGCCGCCATCCTGATGGACGACGATGGCCGCCGGTTCCGCCGCTCGGTCATTGCGCGTGGAGATATAGCCGGCTCCGCGCCGCTTGTTGAAGATGACGTTGCTCCGAAACTGCTGTTTGTCGTGCGGAAACCGAAGCCTTTGAGCGGCTTCGCCGGACGGGATGTGGCGCAGGTCTTCACGTTCCAGAACGAGGCCGCCGAACGGTCCGGCGGAGGAGGATGGCGGTTCGTGTCGAAACGCGACTTCGTACCGCAAGAACGTCGATGAAGGCGCTCCCGGCCGTCCGAAGTCGTCCACGACCTGTCTGTCCACGATCATCTCCGCGGCCAACCTGATACGGTCCATCGTTTCGCCATTGGCGGAGAAGAACAGGTCGCCGATTTCGCCGGTATCCTGCGCGGAGCTCCGAATCAGCAGTGCCGATTGATTGATGGTGTGGTCGGTCAGCAAGGACAGAAACCGGATGGCGTCGAAGATGTTGGACTTGCCGACGCCGTTGACTCCGGCGATGCAGGTGTACGGTCCCAGATCAAGCGTAAAATCGACCAGATTCTTGAAGCCGTCTACTTCAATGCGGGTCAGCATGACCGTCTCCTGCGAGCGCGGCGCCGCCGCCGCGGGACCGCTCGTTAAGGGTAGCATAGGCCGTCTCCCCTGGGTTCATCTACCCTGCTCCCGGCCGCGCTGCTCTGCCGGCGCGCATTGCGTCTTGCGGGCCAACCGGCCTACGTTCTGAGCCGGAGGGGTCGATGGGTACGGAGGGCAGCGCGCGGGAAGGCAGCCGCCGGCGGCTGGATGGCCGGGTGGCGTTGATCGCCGGCGGAGCGGGGGCCATGGGTTCGGCGGTGGCGCGCCGGTTCGCCGCGGCCGGGGCGCGGGTCGGGGTGGCCGACTACCGCCTGGACGCGGCCGCGGCGGTCGCCGCGGAGCTGACCGCGGCGGGCGGCGGCGCGCAGGCGGTGGCGCTCGACGTCACCGAACCCGAAGCGTGGCAGGCTGCCGCGGCGCAGGTGGAGGCGCGCTTCGGCTCGCTGACCACCATGTGCTACCTGGCCGGGGGCAATCACCGGGTGAGCTACGACGCGATGACCGTAGCGCAGTTTCGGCGCATCCTGGAGTTGAACCTGACCGGCATCTTCATCGGCATCAAGGCGGTGGTGCCGGCGCTGCGCCGCGCCGGCGGCGGCTGCATCATCAGCGTCGGTTCGCTGGCCGCGCTGCGCGCCGGCCGCGGCGCCCCGGCCTACGCCTGCAGCAAGTTCGGCGTCAACGCCCTGACCGCGGCCACCGCCGCGGCCTACGCGGGCGACGGCATCCGCTGCTGCCAAGTGAACCCGGGCCACGTCGACACACCGTTCATCCGCGGCTCCAGCGACTACAGCCCCAACGACTGGTCCACCTCGATCGACAACCCCGACAATTATGAACGCCGCCGCCGGGCGACGCCGCTGGGACGGCTCAATCAGCCGGAGGAGATCGCCGAAGCGTTCGCCTTTCTCGCCTCCGACGCCGCCGCCATGATCACCGGCTCCGCCATCACCGTGGACGGCGGCGCCGCCCTTACCTGAGACCTGAAGTCGCTGGAGGCCGCGCGCCGCGCGGACGCTCAGGCCACCCCCGCTTCGAGAATCATCGTTACCCCCATGTCCAGGTAGCGGCCCGGATCGTCGCCGGCCGTGGTGCGCATGCACACGTGCGCGCCGGTGCCCTCCACTTCGCGCGCCAGATAGCGGACGCAGTCATCCACGCTCCGCAGCGCATGGCGGGGATGGCGGCGCAGATCGAAGGTCATGTCGGCCGGGCCGATGGTCAAGAAGTCGACGCCGGGCTTGGCCAGGCGCCGCGCCGCGGTGACCGCGGCGACCGACTCGATCTGCAGCGCCAGCGCGCCGGTCCGCTCCCAGGTCCGGGCGTAGTCCTCCAGGCTCTGATCGGCGTAGCCGTACCGCGCCGCGCCGCCCCAACTCCGCGCGCCGGTCGGCGGGTAGTAGAAGTTGGCTACCGCCTCGTCGGCCGTGGCCTCCTGTTCCACTTGCGGCACTTCGATGGCCTGCGGCCCCAGGTCCAGGTAGTTGCCCACCAGAAAGGTGAACCGGGTGTGCTTGATGCGAAAGCAGACCGCCACCCCCACCTCCGCGGCCGCGGCGCAGAATGCCGCCAGGGTCCGTTCATCGAATGCCGAGTGCTGCGCGTCCACCGACACGAAGTCGTAGGGGCGCCGGGCGACGACGGCGCGCAGCCAGTCGACCTCCGGGCGCATCGGTATGGAAGCGCCGAAGATCTTCTCGCCGGCGCGGATCCGTTGCTTGAACGTCAGTTTTTCCAAAATGCTTCCTCCTGCACGGTGCGTTCCCTGCGTTCCCCGCGCACTCTATCATCATCGCGCGCCCCCGTATTATGGTCGGGCCGCTATGGCAAGGCAGGCAGAGTCCCGGGAGACCCAGGTAGAGATCATCGTGCGGCGGCGGTCGCTGGTCGGCGAAGGCGCGATCTGGGACGCCGAGCGGCAGGTGCTGTACTGGGTGGACATCATCGGCCACAAGCTGTTCGTGTACGACCCGGCGACGGGCGAGAACCGCGCGCTCGACACCCTGCAGGCGGTGGGCACGGTGGTGCCGCGCGCCGCCGGCGGGGTGGTCGTGGCGCTCCACAACGGCTTTGCCGGCCTCGACCCGGACAGCGGTTCGATGCGCCCCATCGCCGATCCGGAACGCCATCTCCCGGCCAACCGCTTCAACGACGGCAAGTGCGACCCGGCCGGCCGGCTGTGGGCCGGCACCATGGAGTTCGACGGCGCGCCGGGGCGCGGCGCGCTCTACTGCCTCGAAGTGGACGGCACCGTAACCCGCAAGTTCGGCGGCGTTACCATCTCCAATGGGATCGTCTGGAGCCGGGACGGGCGCACCATGTACTACGTCGATACCGGGCGCAACGACGTGCGCGCATACGACTACGACCTGGACAGCGGCGCCATCGACAACGAACGGGTCACGGTGACCAATGCCGGGCGCGGCCGCTTCGACGGCATGACGATGGATGAGGAAGGCATGCTGTGGATCGCGATCTTCGGCGGCGGCGCAGTGCGCCGCTACCACCCCGAGAGCGGCGAGCTGTTGGCCACCGTGGAGCTGCCGATGAGCCAGATTACCTCGTGCGCCTTTGGCGGCCCCGACCTGAGCGATCTGTACGTCACCTCGGCCTGCCTGCGCCTGAGCCCCGCCGAGCGGGAGGCGGAGCCGCTGGCCGGCTCATTGGTAAAGGTGGCGCCCGGCGTGCGCGGCCTCCCTGCCATCCCCTACGCCGGCTAGCGCTGCCGGTTGGCGGCCCGGTTCGGCGGCGGGCGGCGCCGTTCGGGGCATCACGTTGCAGGAACCGGCGGTAGCAGCGATGTAGTCCCGCGGCGCCACGTTCGCCGCGAGCGCTCATTTGACGGTTGGCCGGCGGCGCGCGGCGCGCGGCTGAGCGAGCCCCGGCGTTGACCGCGTTGCGCGGCGGGCGATAGATTCCGTGCTTCCGTGACCCTGCCTGCCGACATCGCCGCGCTCGTGGAGCGTACCCAACCGGGCTTTCGCGTGGCCGCGGCCTTCGCCGCCGACATCAGCCGGGAGGGCCGCCTGACCACCGAATGGCTGGCCGCCGGGCCGGCCGGCCTGGCGCTGGTGCGCGGCCGGGCGGTCACCGTGCTGGCGCGGGCCGAACTCGAGTCGCTTGCCACGCACCGCTATCTGAGCGGCGGGCGGCTGACGGCGCGGCGCGCCGGCGGCGAGCTGCTGCTGGCCCGCTACTCCGGCGCCCGCGCGGGCGCCGCGGAGGAGTTCGTACGTACTGCCAATCGCGTGCTGCGGGAGGACGAGGAACCGGCGCGCGGCATCGAGCAGGCCGCGGCGCCGGATACCGCGGCCGCGGCGGAGCCGGGCGCCGCCGCCGCGTCGGCCGCGCCGGCCGCCGGCCGCGTGCTGCCGCGGCTGTTCGCCCTGATGCCGCCCGGCAAATACTGGCGGCTGCCGGTCATTGCGCTGGCGCTCGCCGGGGCGGCCGGCGCCGCGGTGCTGGCGCCGCTGCTGGCGGGGCGCTTCCTGTTCGACGAGGTGCTGGCCCCCGACGGCCGCTTTGCCGGCCGGCTGCTGCTGGCGGTGGGCCTGCTGCTGCTGGCGCGGCTTGCCAACGTGGCGTGCAACGTCACCTGGGGGTGGACCAACGCCGCCTTGATCCATGACCTGGAGATCACGCTCAAGCGCACCGCGTTCGGCTCGCTGCAGCGCCTCTCCATGCGCTTCTACGGCGCCCGCCATACCGGCGAGATGATGACCCGCCTGGAGCAGGACGCCTCCGACATTGCGCTGCTGTTCCACCTCATCGCGCCGAACGCGCTCACCGGCGGCCTGTTCGTGGCCGGCTCGCTGATCGCCATGCTGCTCCTCGACTGGCAGCTCGCCCTGGCCGCCATCCTCCCCTTCCCGCTGCTGTTCATCGTGTTCCGGCGCATCATTCCGGAAGTCAACTCCTACTTCGAGCGCCTGTTCCGCGCCGAGGCAGAACTGCGCACCGTCACCAGCGATTCCCTGACCGGCGCGCGGGTGGTGCGCGCCTTTGGCCGCCAGGAGTATGAGCTGAAACGCTTCGCCGGACCCAATCGCGCCGCGGCGCGGCTCGGTCACCTGGCCGACGTCATGGAGGGAACCACGCAGCCGCCGATGCAGCTCGTCACCGAGCTGGTACTGGTGGGGGTGTGGGCGGCCGGCGCCTGGGCGGTGGCGCGTGATCAGGTGAGCGTCGGGGCTCTGGTGACCTTCGCCGCCTATCTGGCGCAATTCTTCTGGCCGGTGGGCGGCCTGGTGTCGCTGGCGCAGGATTGGGCCCGCGTCGCCACCGCGGCGCGGCGGCTGCTGACCTTGATCGACGCGCCGCCGGACCTGCCGCAGCCGGCGCGCCCGCGGCGCGCCGCTCCGGCAAGCGGCGGGGTCACCCTGGAGCGGGTGTCGTTCAGCTACACCCCCGGCCAGCCGGCGCTGCGCGGCGTGAGCCTGCAGGCCGCGGCCGGCGAGATGATCGGCCTGGTGGGGCCCACCGGGGCCGGCAAGTCGACGGTGATCAACCTGCTGGCGCGGCTCTACGATGCGGACGAAGGGGTGGCGCGGCTTGGCGGCCGCGACGTGCGCTCGCTCGCCGCCGCCGACCTGAGCGGCCAGATCGGCATCGTCCTGCAGGACACCTACCTGTTTCTGGGCAGCGTGGCCGCCAACATCGGCTACGCCCGGCCCGACGCGGGGCGCAACCGGATCGTCGCCGCGGCCATGGCGGCCAACGCCCACGACTTCATCGTGCAGCTTCCCGACGGGTACGACACCGAGTTGGGGCCGGGCGGCCAGGAGTTGTCCGGCGGGCAGCGGCAACGTCTCGCCATTGCCCGCGCGCTGCTGTTGGATCCGCCGATCCTGCTGATGGATGAGGCGACCTCCAGCGTGGACAGCGAGACCGAGCTGCGCATCCAGGCGGCCATCGAACGGTTGGTGCGCGGCCGCACGGTGGTGATGATCGCCCATCGGCTGTCCACCCTGCGGATGGCCGAGCGGCTCTACGTGCTGGACCGCGGACAGGTGGTGGAGAGCGGCCCGCACCACCGGCTGATGCGCAGCGGCGGATTCTATCAGCGGCTGGTGGAGCGCCAGCGGGAGGCGTTGCACGTGATCGGAGTTGGCGAATGAATCGCACTGACCCGGCCCGGCTGGGCCCCGAACAGATCCGCTTCGAACGCACCGGCGGCGACTTGGTGCGCGCCATTCTGGCCGACGGCACGCGCCATGAACCGGTGGACTTCTACCGCGCATTTCCCTTCTCGGCGCCGGATGACCTGGTCGCAGTGCATGACGCGGATGGCGCGGAGCTGGGATTGCTGGCGCCGCTCGAGACCTTCTCCGCGGCCGCTCGCCGGCTGATCGACGAGGAACTTGAGCGCCGCTACTTCGCCCCGCGGATCACCGCCGTTACCTCCCTGACGGAACGGTTCGGACAATCGCACTGGCAGGTGGAAACGGAAGCCGGTCCGGCGCGGTTCACCGCCCGGAACGAGCACGCCAACCTGCGCGATCTGCCGGACGGGACCCTGCTGCTGCTCGACGTGGACGGCAACCGCTACCGCCTGGCGCCGCGCTCCGAGCTGCCGCCGCGCATCCGGCGCCGGCTGGAGGCGATGTTTTGACCGCGCCGCCCCCGGTGTTGGCGGTGGTGGCCGCGGCGGCGCCGGGAGAAGCGCCGCTGCACTACGCGCCGGCGGACCTCGACGCGCGCGCCCACTACCAGGACGGACACCTGGTGGTCACCGAGCGCAGCGTACTCGCCATTGCCGGCGGGCGCGTGGTGTTGCGTCACGCGCGCCGGCCCGGCGACCGCTTCGCCGCCCACGTGATGACCGGCTCCGGCCTGTTTCTGCTCCTCCCGGAGCACCGCGGCGAGGCGGCCGGCGGCGCGCCGGGCAGCCGCGCCCTCGCCCGCTTCAGCCGCCGCCATGCCGGCGCCTACCTGCGGCTGGCCGCGGCCCTGGGCGGCGCCGCGCGCAGCGCGCGCCCGGAGCGCGACGCCGCGCCCGCGGCCGACGGCCTGCGCGCGCAACAGCGCGGCGGTTTCGCCCGCGACTGGGTGGCGGAACCGCTGCGCAACCCGCGCGCGGTCCTGCTGCGGCTGCTGGCCTTCCTCCGGCCCCATCGCGGGACCCTGCTCCTGACCTTGCTGCTGTTCGCCGCGGCCAACCTGCTCGCGCTGGCGATCCCGCAGTTCACCCGCGTGCTGCTCGACGACTGGCTGGTGCCGCGCACCGTCCGGCCGGCGCCGGTGGCCTGGCTGCTGGCCGCAATGGCCGGCTGCTACGTGCTGCGCGCCGCCATCCTGGTGCTGCGCAACCGCGGCGTGGCGCGCCTCAGCGCCGGGCTGGTGTACGACCTGCGGCGCGCCGTCTACGCCAGCGTGCAGACCATGTCGCTGCGCTTCATCGCCGCCAAGCCGCCCGGCGACGTCCTCAACCGGGTGGCCGCCGACACCACCAACCTGCGCCGGTTCCTGCAGAGCTGGGCCACCGAGGGCGTGAGCCAGGCGCTGCTGTTCGTGTTGCTGTGCGCGGTCGCCTTCGTCCAGAACTGGTTGTTGGCCCTGCTCACCATCGCCACCATTCCGCTGGCGGCGCTGCTGGCGGTAGCGGTGTGGCGGCTGGCGCGGTGGATGGAGCGTACCCATCACCGCCTGCACGACAAGATCGGCACCTTCGTCCACGACGTGCTGGCCGGCATCCGCGTGGTCAAGGCGTTTCGTCGCGAGCCGGCCGAGATCGCCCGCTACCGCCGCTGGACGGCGCGCAAGTACGTCATCGACGTGCGCAACCAGAAGATCTGGCGCACCATGGGGCCGCTGGTCGAGTTCTCCACCCGCCTGGGCGAGTTGCTGGTGTTCCTGGTCGGCGGCGCCCTGGTGCTGGCCGGCGAGCTGAGCGTCGGCGAGCTGGTGCAGTTCGCGGCCTACGTGGTGCTGCTGGTGGAGCCGCTGGCCTGGGCCGGGGAGCTGCCGCAGCGGTTGGTCGAGACGCTGACCTCCGCCGAGCGGGTGTTCGAAGCGATCGACCAGCAGCCGGAGATTGCGGCGCCCGCGCGCCCGGTCAGCCGCGCGCTGAGCGGATCGGTCGAGTTCCGCGGCGTGGAGTTCGCCTACCGCGCGGGCGAGCCGGTGCTGCAGGAGTTCTCACTGCGCATCGCCGCCGGCGAGATGGTGGGCCTGGTGGGCGCCTCGGGGGCCGGCAAGTCGACCGTGATCAACCTGCTGCTGCGCCTCTACGACGTCGACCGCGGCGGCATTACCCTGGACGGCATCGACGTTCGCCGCCTGGAGCCGGCCTGCCTGCGGCGCCACCTGGGAGTGGTGCTGCAAGACCCCTTCCTGTTCTCCGGCACGGTGGCGGACAACATCCGCTATGCGAAGCCGGACGCCGGCGCCGCGGAAGTGGTACGGGCGGCGCGCATCGCCCAGGCCTACGACTTCGTGATGGCGTTTCCCGACGGCTTCGATACGCTGGTCGGGGAACGCGGGCAACGGCTGTCCGGCGGCGAACGCCAGCGCATCTCCATTGCCCGCGCCATCCTGCGCGATCCCCGCATTCTGATTCTGGACGAAGCCACCTCGGCCCTCGACCTGGAAACCGAGGAGCGCATCCACGCCGCGCTGGCCGCGGTCACCGCCGGGCGCACCGTAATCGCCATCGCCCACCGGCTGGCGACGCTCCGCCGCGCCCGGCGGCTGGTGGTGATGGAGGCCGGCCGCATCGCGGAGTCGGGCACCCACCGCCAGTTGCTGGCCGCCCGCGGCCGCTACCGCCGCATGGTGGAGGCGCAACGCGCCCTGGCCGACGCCCAGACCCTTACCCACGCCTGAACCACCCGCCGCCGCACCTGCGGCCCGCCGGAGCAGGAACTGTCCGTGTCGGACGGAACGCGCGCGCTTGACCGCTGCCGGGGGTGCACTATAGTGGCTCTATCCAGACCCGTAGGAGGCACAGGATGACCCGTAACGTACGTGCAGGTACCGCGCTTGCCGCGCTGCTGCTGGCGGCGCCCCTACTTTGGGCCGGCGGCGGCGGCGAAGGAAGCGCCCCGGAGGGACCGGCCGAGGTCGTCGCCTGGTTGCGCGGCGGCGCCGGCGGCGTGGAATGGTTCGAACGCATGGCCGCCGAGTACATGCAGGCCCACCCGCAGGTTACCATGCGCATGGAGCATCAAGGCGGCAGCCACTCCGACTACGGCGCCAAGCTGCGCCTGTCGTTCCGCTCCGGCACCGGCCCCGACATCATCCACGAACCGCATGACGTCAACCTGACCTCGCTGATGTCCGCCGGCTTCACCGCACCGGCTCCCGACGACCTGGTGGCGCTGATCGAGCAGGAGACGATCGCCGAGAACGCGCTCCTGTTTCAGCACCTGGACGGTGACCCGTCCAAGCCGATCCACGCCGCCCTCATCACCTGGCAGTGCCAGCAGTACCTGTACAACCGGGACTATCTGGCCGCCGCGGGACTGCCCGAGCGCGGCGCCGCCGACCGCGACGAGTTTCGCGACTGGGCCAGGAAGCTCACGGTACGGGATGCCGACGGCAACATGGTCCGGGCCGGGTACACCTTCAAGATGCCCAACCCCCACTGGCACATGTCGCCGTGGGTGTTCGGCGCGGGCGGCACCTATCTGAACCCGGAGCAGACCGCCGCCGCGGTGACCACGGCGGAAGGCCGCGCCGCCTGGAAGCGCGCCATGCAGTACATCTACGACATCACCTGGGAGGATGGCTCCGGCGACTTCGGCGCCGGCAACCCGCGTGAGCTGTTCTGGAACGGCGACGTCGCCATTCACGCCGAAGGGATCTACGAAATCGCCAATCTCCACCGCAACGCGCCCGAGCTCGATTACATCCTGGACAACATCCCCGCGGACCGCTACTCAAGCCCGGTGTGCGCAGTGGGCGGCATTGCGGTCTCCAGCAAGTCGGAGCACCCGGAAGTGGCGTGGGATTTTCTGCGCTTCTCGCTGCAGCCGGAGCGGCACAAGACGCTGTTCGATCCGGAGAGTGAGAGCCAGTTGCCTCCCTACCGCAGCACCGCGGAGCTGGTGGCGGTGGATCACCCGGCATGGCAGACCTTCCTGCAGCAGCCCAACCGCCGCCTGCGCATGCAGGGCCTGGGCGCCAACGAGGCGTGGCAGGAGGTCGGGCGCGCGGTGGAGGCGTACCTGTCACAGAGCAAGACCCTGGATCAGAGCCTGGACGACCTGGCCGCGGCGTTCGCCAAGATCATGGAGGATCGTCCCATTCGGGAGCTGCCGATCACCTATCAGTAGGAGCGTTTGCCGCCGGCGCCGCGCCGCGCGCGCCGGCGCGATGACGCGCGGGCCGTACCGGCCCGCGCGTCATCCAAAGAGGTACGATGAGCACACCTGTCAGGCATGACCGGAGCCGGAGCCTCAACCGGGAGTTGGTGACCACCTACGCCATCGTGCTGGTGCTGATGGCGTACTTCGCCCTGCGCCATCTCTACCCCACCCTGTTCGCATTCTTCGTCAGCTTCAGCAAGTACGACCTGCTGACCGGCGCGTTTTCCTTCGTCGGCCTCGACAACTACGTCGATGCCTTCACCGATCAGCGCTCCGTCAGGTCGATCGTCAATACCTCGATCTACGTCGTGGGCAACGTTGCCGGGGTAACCCTGCTGGGACTGGTGTTCGCCCTGCTGCTGGACCTCATGGGCACCGGTTCGGTGGTGCTGCGCACCATCTACTTCATGCCCGTAGTGGTGTCGGTGGTGGCCCTGTCGCAACTCTGGATCTGGATCTATCACCGCGATCTCGGCCTGCTCAACTGGGCGCTGTCGCTGGTCGGGATCGGCAAGGTGGGCTGGCTGGTCGACACCCGTTACGCGCTCACCTCGATCATCATCATGAACGTGTGGCGGGAGATGGGCTTCGCCCTGGTGATCTTCCTGGCCGGCCTGAAGACCATCCCCGAGCACTTCTACGACGCCGCCCGAGTCGATGGAGCCGGCGTCTGGCAGGTGGCGCGCCGCATCACCATTCCGCTGCTGACGCCGATTACGCTGCTGGTCGTGGTGGTCAACACCATCGGGGCATTCAAGGTATTTACCCAGGTGTTCGTGATGGGGCAACAGGGGGGCACCTACTTCGGCGGACCGATGAACAGCACGCTGACCATCGTGCTCAAGATCTACGAAACCTCGTTCACCGACTTCCGCATCGGCGCCGGACAGTCGCTGGCGTTCGTACTCACTGCCATCGTAGTGTTGATCACCACCCTGCAGCGCAAGGCGTTCAAGCGCTTCGACTACGAGTATTGAGTCGATGAGTACCGAGCTGCCGCCTGTCGACCGCAGCGTCACCCGCGCCGCGCAACGGGCCGCCGGCAGTGCCATCCTGTCTCCCTGGCGGCTGTTGCTCTACCTGGTGCTGGGGATGGTGGCGGTGATCTACATTACCCCCTTCTACTGGATGATCGCATCGGCCATCAAGCCGCAAAGCGAGATGTTCAAGTTCCCGCCCACGCTGATCCCGCAGGCGGTCACGGCCGACAACTTCGCGCGCGTGTTCGAGGTGATTCCGCTGGCGCGGGCCTACTGGAACACCTTCTACACCTCGCTGTACATCGTGCTGTCGCAGCTCCTGTTCTGCTCGGTCGCCGGCTACATCTTCGAGAAGGCGCGGTTCCGCTTCCGCGAGCTGTGCTTCACGCTCATTCTGATCACCATGATCATCCCGTTTCAGTCCGAAATGGTGCCTCTGTTCCTGTTGATGAGCGACCTGGGGCTGGTGGACACCCACGCCGCCATCGTATTGCCGGCAATGATCACTCCGTTCGCGGTGTTCTTCTTCCGCCAGAACGTGAAGAGCATCCCCGACGACCTCCTGGACGCCGCCAGGATCGACGGCAGCGGCGTGCTCGGCCGCTACTGGCACGTGGTGGTGCCCAACATCAAGCCCGCCATCGGCACGATCACCATCTTCGCCTTCCTGGGGGCCTGGAACAACTTCCTGTGGCCGCTGATCATTCTCAACTCGCGCCGGAAGATGTTGATCGAGCAGGTACTCTCGGTGTTGACCGCGGAGTTCGCCCAGGAACCGGCGGCGCGGATGGCCGCGGCGACCATGGCGGTCGTACCGATCTTGCTGGTGTTCTTCTTCTCGCAGCGCTACTTCGTGCGCGGCATTGCGCTCACCGGATTGAAGTAGGCAGCCCAACCCTGCGCCGGCCGCAGTGGTGCTGCGCCGCGGGCGCAGCACCACTGCCGTTCCGGTAGCTGACGATCGGCCTAGTACCCCAGGCTGTTCTTGAGCTCCTGATCGATCCAGATGCGGGCGTTGATGTGGGCCGTTCCCCAGGCGCTTTCCTCGGTTTCGCCATACCAGTTCTTGACCCAGGGCCAGGTGACCCGCAACTGATACGGCGTACCCAGCGGTATCCCCGGCACCACCTCATCGATGGCCCGTACGCTGATGTCGCGCAGCATTGCCATGCGGTCCGGGCCCGCCGCGGTCTGCTTCGCCTCCAGAAAATCCTCATGGAAGTAGAACCCGAAGCGGCCGCCGATGGTGATGAGCGGGTCGATGTTGTACTCGCCGTGCAGCCAGATATCGAAGTTGGGGGGCGATCCCTCCTCACGCCGCATGAACTCGTTGAGCGCGGCGGACTCCATCGGCCGCATGTCTACGGTAACGCCGATCTTGCTCCACTGGTCGGCGATCTGGCTCAGCATGTCCACCCGTGTGGTATCCGCGGCGTTCACCGGAGCCACCACGGTGAAGCCGTTCGGGTAGCCCGCTTCCGCCAGCAGCCGCCGCGCCTTCTCCGGGTCATATGCGAACAACTCCTGCGCCGATTCCGGCAGCTCGTTCATCGGTACGAACGCCGCGGCGTTCTTGTCGCTCACCGGCCAACTGTGCAGGTCCGCTTCGAAGAACGTCGCCTTGGCAATCGCTTCCCGGTTGGTGCCGAGGGCCAGGGCGCGGCGCACGGCCACGTTGTCCGCGATCTCCGTCCCCGGTCGGCCGCGCGTCCGTTCCGCCATGGCGAACGACAGCGTGTGCGCCCAACTGCCCTTCACCGATTCCACCATCAGGTTCGGCGTCTTGCTCAGCGTGTCCCGGTAGTGGATCGGCACCGGCGCCAGGTAGCCTCCCATGTAGTCGATCTTGCCGGTCCGCAAGGACGCGATGCGGGTGGATTCATCGGGAATGATCGGCAGCACGATCTCGTCGACGAACGGGATCTGATATTCGACGCCGTCGATGGTCGTGGTATCGTAGAAGATGGGGTTCTTCTCGTAGACCATGGCCGATCCCTGGACGTACTCCTTGACCATGAACGGCCCGGTGCCGACCAGATTGTTCCAGTCGTGGGCTCCTGCCGCGACCACTTCCGGGGCATACAAATCGTTCGCCCAACCAGATCCGAGACGCCCCCGCCAGACCGCGTTGAAGTACTTGTATTCGACCACGAACGTATGCTTGTCCTCGGCGTACATGCCGACCAGCCAATCCGGGAACTCGTTGGCTTCGAGCCAGCCCATGTTGGGCGCCGTCCAGAAGCGCATGAGGCTGAACACGATGTCCTCGGCAACGAACTCCCTCGATTCCATGACGTGTTCCTTGCCGATGGCGGCCCATTGCACGCCGGGGCGGAGCCGGAAGATCAGCTTGTTGGAGGTGATCTCCCAATCTTCGATCACCCCGGCTCGGGTAAACTCCTCCGGTACGCTGAGCGGCGAGGTAAAGGCGTGTTCGCCGCTGCCGCGCGGCCCGAACTTGTCGATGTCGGCGGTCAGCAGGTAATCCAGTACGAAGCTGGTGAACTTGGTGGTTGGCCAGCGGCCTTCGACGGTGTCCGCGGTGGGCGGATCGGTATCGGCGTAGCCCAGGGTAAGGGTGCCGCCGTACTGCGGCCCGGCGGCGGCGCCGGCCGCCGCCTCACTCGACTCGGCCTCGCCGGCGGCGTAGCCGGGCAGCCCGACCACTGCGAGCGCCAACGTCAACATGACGATTCTGTTCATCTGCAATATCCTCCAAGACAGATGACGTGATGCGATGAGGAACTGGTGTTCCTCTACAGGTCGACTCCGCGCGCGGCGCCGGTGACGCCGCCGCCGGTCGATCCGCGAGCCTTCTTCCTGCCCTGCGCGCCGTGCGCGCGATAGCTGCCGGCGCCCCCGCGCAGCCGGGGATCGAGCAAGTCCCGCACCGCGTCGCCGAACATGTTTACGCCGTATACGACGATGCTCAAGGCCAAGCCCGGCCAGATGACCATCCACGGCGCGTTGAACATGAACCGGCGGCCGCTGCCGCTCAACATGCCGCCCCAACTCGGCGCCGGGGCGGGGATGCCGAAGCCGAGGAAGCTGAGCGACGCTTCGCCCAGGATCACGCCCGGCACCGCCAGCGAAAAGCTGATGATGATCGGCGCCATGATGTTCGGCAAGACGTGGCGCAGCAGCATGCGCCGAGTCGAGCTGCCGACGGCCAGCGAAGCCTCCAGGTAGGCGTTCTCCTTGATGTTGATCACCACGCTGCGCGAGAAGCGCGAGCCGCCAATCCCGCCCGACACTCCCATCACGATGATGAGACCGAGCAGCCCGGGACCGACGATGGCCATCACCACCATGAGAATGGGAAGGTACGGCAGACACATCCAGCCGTCGACGAAGCGCTGCACCAGCAGGTCGAACTTGCCGCCCAGATAGCCGCACAGTACGCCGATGGCGGTGGCGATCAGGGTGCTGACCGCGGTCGCCGAAATCCCGACCACCATCGAAATGCGGGCGCCGTAGATGACGCGGCTGAGCACGTCGCGGCCCAGATTGTCGGTGCCCAGCCAGAACTGGCGCGACGGCGGCTCCAGGAACTCGCCTGCTTCGGTCTCGTTGAATCCATAGGGCGCCAGCAGGTCGGCGAACACGCCGGTCAGGAGCAACAGCAGCGTTATGACCGCGCCTACCGTGCCGAGCGGCTTCTCCGTTATCAGCCGGCGGAGAAAGCGCGTCCGCCTGGAGCTGCCGCCCGCCGCGCCGCTCTCCGGCGCCCGGCCCGGCGCGCTCACAATCGGACCCTCGGGTTCAGTATGCCGTAGGTGAGGTCGATGACCAGATTGATGAGCACCATCCCGACGCCGAACATGAGCATGATGCCGCTCACCACGGTGTAATCGCGGTTGAGGGTTGCGTCCACCAGCAGGCGGCCCATTCCGGGCAGGCTGAAGATCTGCTCGATGATGACGGCGCCGCCGATCATGACGGGCAGCGTATACCCGATCAGGGTGATCACCGGGATGAAGGCGTTCTTGAGGGCGTGGCGCAGGACCACCGCGCGCTCCCGGAGTCCCTTGGCCCAGGCGGTTCGCACGTAGTCCTGGCGCAGCACCTCCAGCATCATGGTGCGCGTCATGCGCATGGTTCCTCCGGTCATGGCCAGACCCAGGACAATCGCCGGAATGATGAACATCTTGAGGTTTTCGAGGACGTCATCGGTCAATCTTGTGAACATGATGGGCGGTGAGTAGCCCCACCACAATGACGGGAACACCACGATCATCGTACCGAGCCAGAAGCTCGGCACGGCCATGCACAGGATGGCGAAGCTGCGCACCAGATAGTCGCTGACGGTATCCTGCCGCAACGCCGAATAGACGCCGATCGGCAGGGAGATCAGGTTCGCTATGACGAACGCGATCAACCCGAGCTCCAGGGTAACCGGCCACCTGACGGCTATGTCCCGCAGCACCGGAGTATGGCGCCGGAACGAGGTTCCGAAGTCGCCTTGCAACAGGCCGCTCAAGGCGCCGTCCGCTTGCGGATAGACGCCGATCCAGCGTCCATACTGGGCAAAGATCGGGACGTCGAGCCCATACTGCTTCAGCAGCTCATCTCTGGCCTGTTCGAGCGACTCGCGGGAGACGCCGATCTCCTCCATCTGGGCAATTTCAGCGTCCACGATGTCGCCCGGCATGAACCGGATCACGGCGAATATCACGAAGCTGACGATGAACAGCGTCGGCACGGTGAGCAGCAGTCTGCGGTAGAGGTAGGCGCGCATGCGGTGACCCGGCGCGGATCAGTCGTAGACTGCCCGCACCCAGAGCTGGTCTTCGGTGATCGGCAGCAGGGTACGGGGATTCTGGACCCGGCCGGGCGGGCGGCAGTTGGCGCCGCGGATGCCGGTGCGGGCGTCGCCCAGGTCGTCGCGGCAGGCGTCGGCGCGGTCGCGCAACTCGCGCACTACCTGCGGGTGGCGCTCGAACTGGTTCATCGTCTCGCCGACGTCCGCGTCGAGGTCGTAGAGCTCGTCCTTGTCCAGATGCAACTTCCAGCGCCCCGCGCGGACCGCGTCGAGGCAGTGATTGCCGGTGCCGTAGTAGAAGAACTGCTCGTGCGGGCTGGCGGCGCCCGGCCGGCCGGTCAGCAGCGCTCCGATGTCGGCCCCGTCGATGATCCGGTCCTGCGGCGCGGCGGCGCCGGCCAGGCGCGCGAGGGTGGGCAGCAGGTCGAGGGTCGAACACAGCTCGTCGCAGACCGCCCCCGCCGGTACCAGGCCGGGCGCCCAGGCGATGAACGGCTCGCGCATCCCGCCTTCCCAGGTGGTGCCCTTGCCGCCGCGCAACGGCCGGTTGCTGCCCACGCCGCCGCGGCTCAGGCGCGCGGCGTCCACCCCCGCCGGCGTGCGCGGTACCCCGGCGCCGTTGTCGGAGGTAAACAGCACCACGGTGTCGCGCTCCAGCCCCAGGTCGCGCAGCGTGTCGAGAATGGCGCCGGTGGTGAAGTCCAGATGGGCGACCGCCGCGCCGTAGGGACCGTTGCGCGATCCGTGGTGGTACTTGATCGGGGTGTAGATCGGCACGTGCACGTACAGGTGCGCCAGGTAGAGGAAGAACGGCCGGTCGCGGTGGTCGTGGATGAAGCGCAGCGCGTCGACCAGATAGCGGTCGGTGAGGGACACCTGATTGGGGTCTGCCTCCACCACCCGGTCGCGGCGCATCAGCATCAGCGGCGGATAGGGCTTGCGTCCGGGAGCGCGCAGGTCGGGCAGCATGTCGTTGCTGTAGGGCAGCCCGAAGTAGTCATCGAAGCCGTGGCGATCAGGCAGGAACTCCGGCTGGTCGCCGAGGTGCCACTTGCCGACCGCCTTGGTGGCGTAGCCCTGCTGCCGCAGCAGCGCGGCGATGGTCACCTCTTCGGTGGACAGCCCGAGCGGGTCGCCGGGCAGCAGCACCGGAAAGTCGACGCCGCTGTCCAGCCCGGTCCGCTTGGGGTAGCAGCCGGTGAGCAACCCGGCGCGCGACGGCGAGCACACCGCTGACGGCACGTAGCAGTTGGTGAAGCGGGTGCCCTCGGCCGCCATCCGGTCGAGTCGCGGCGTGTCATGGACGGTCGCCCCGTAGCAGCCGAGGTCGCCGTAGCCCAGGTCGTCGCAGAGGATCACCACGAAGTTCGGGGTGCGCGGCGGAACGGCGGCGGGTTGCTGCTGCGGCATGCGGGAGCCTCCTGCGGCTTGGGTCAGTCGTCGTGCGTGAACAGCGCGCTTGACGGCAGGCGGAGCGCTGCGACGGTGGCGGAAACGATCGGTTCGCCGCGGCGCACCACCCGCTGTCGGGCATAGCCGTCAGGCTGCGGCACGGAGTAGATGGTGACCTCGCGGGCGGCCACGTCCACCAGCCACGCTTCCGGTATTCCGGCCTGCGCGTAACGCGGCATCTTCTCGGCCCGGTCGTAGAGGAGCGAGGAATCGGCCACCTCGACGACCAGCAGAATCTCCCCGGCCTGCGGGTGATGCCGCTGGTAGTAGTCGTCCCGGCGCCGCAGGACCGCCAGATCGGGCTCCGGTTCGGTGTATCGGTTCAGACGAACCGGGCCTTGCGTCCTGACCTGCGCCGCGCCCGCGAGGCGGGCGAAGAGCAGTTCGGCCAGCCGGTCCACGATGCCGGCGTGGGGTGGTCCGATGGGACTCATCTCGCGTATCTCACCGGCGATCAGCTCCACCCGGTCATCAGCGGTGAGGATGCCGGCCTCTCCCATCCGGGCATAGTCGTCAACGTTGAACCGATGTCGCTGGATCTCCATGGCGATGCCGCCGCTCCCGGCCGGTCGACGGGCCGACCGTACCACACGCCCCGGCGGGCCGCAACGCGGCACGTTGCGCGGGTGCCGCCAAGCCAGTGTCTTGCTGACCGTTGATCGCCCGATCGCGGGTGGCCGTTTGGCCGCGGAATGGTAGAATGGGCGCCGGGAGGAGCCATGGCCACCAGCGATCGGAACGGGCGCCTGCTGTCCGACCGGCAGATGCAGGGATTCATACGCGACGGATACGTGACGGTGAGGACCGGGGTGCCCGATTGGATCCACACCTCGATCTGCCGGCAGGCCGAGCGGTTGCTCGACGGCGAACCGAATCCCGGCAACAACCTGCTGCCGCGCATCCCGGACCTGGCGAAGATGCTCGCGGACCCGGCGGTGCGCGGCGCCTTGACCAGTATTCTCGGTCCCGGCTACCTGCTCGACGATCACCGCTACTGCCACGACAATCAGCCGGGCAGCAAGGCGCAGGAGCTGCACCAGGATGGCGGCAGCCAGGGCGACCATCGCACGCGCAAGGTGCTGCTGCTCTACTACCCGCAGGATACGCCGGAGCGGATGGGTCCGACCGGGGTACTGCCCGGCAGCCAGTACTACGGGGAACGCCCGGCCGGGGTGGAGGTGCGGCCGCTGCCCGGCGCCGCGGGTACCGTCACCATCACCCACTACGAGTTGTGGCACGGCGCCACCGCCAACCGCGCGCCGGTGCCGCGCTACATGATGAAGTTCCTGCTGCACCGGATGCAGGAACCGCGGGCGCCGAGCTGGGACGCTGCCGGCGGCGACTGGGATACCGAGCGCTCGCTTTGGCAAGCCATGTGGCGCTGGCACCGGGGCGAGGCAGCGGCCGCTCCCCTGCCCGCCGCCGGTGGTGGCGGCGGCGGCGCTGATCTGACGGGGTTGGCCGAGCGCCATCCGCAACGCGGCATGGAGGCCGCGTATGCCGTTGCCGCGGCGGCGGGCGCCGGCGGCGACGGTGGCGCTGACCTCGCCGCCCAACTGTGCGCAGCGTTGGGCGCGGAATGCGCCGCTACTGCAACGCGCTCCGTGTACGCCCTGGCGGCGCTGGGCGCGGGCGCGGTGCCGGCGCTGACCGCGGCCCTGGAACAGGGCACTGTCCGGGTACGCGGCAGAGCCGCGCAAGCGCTGGCCGAGATGGGGGGCGGCGCCACCGAGGCGGCCGTGCCGGCGCTGCGCCGGGCGCTGGAGGCCAGCGATGAGCAGGTCGGTACCTGGGCTGCCGCGGCGCTCGGCACCTGCTCCGGCGGCGATGCGGGAGCGTCGATCGCAGCGCTGGAGGCGACCCTGGACGAGGCGCTGCCGAACCACCCCCACCGGCGCCAGATCGCGGCCCAGGCCATCGCCCGCCTGGCGCCGCGGGTGGACGACGCTGCCGCCGAGCGCCTGACCGGCCTGCTCGCCCCGCACCTGGAGAACGGCAACCGCTACGTGCGCGGACTGGCTGCGGCAGCGCTGCGCCGGCTGGGGAGGCCCGCCGCCACCGAGCTGGTGCTGGACTGGCTGGCGATGGCGCGCTGGTGCCCCCTCACCACTCCCGACCACCCCTTCTGACCGCGCCGGTCGGGACTCCTCGGCCGGTTCGCCAGTTGGCTCGCGGCCGGCGACGGTTGCCGACCTCGTGCGCCGGTCCACGTACCACATGAGTGAGGAGACGCGGCGCTCGGTAATCGGGCTCACCGGAGGCATCGGCAGCGGCAAGTCCGCGGTCGCGCGGCTGCTCGCGGAACGGGGCGCCGCGGTGGTGGACGCCGACGCCGCCGCCCATCAGGTCTACCGCGCCGGCACCGCCGGCTGGAAGGAGATCGTGGCCGCGTTCGGGCGCGAGATTCTCGATGCCGCGGGCGCCATTTCCCGCCGCAAGCTCGGCGCCATCGTGTTCCACGACGCGGCCGCCCGCGACCGCTTGAACGCCATCGTCCACCCGCAGGTGCGCCGGTTGCTGAGCGAGCAGATCGCGCGCCTGCAACGGCGGGGGGCGGCGGTGGTGGTGGTAGAGGTGCCGCTGCTGATCGAAGCGATCCGCAACGCGGCGGGTTGGCGGCGGATGCTCGACGAGATCTGGGTAGTCACCGCCGCGGAAGCCGAAGTGATCGAACGGGTGCGGGCGCGCGGGCGCATGAGCGAAGCCACCATCCGCGCAGTGATCGCCGCCCAGCTCACCCCGGAACAGCGGCTCCCCTACGCCGACGTGGTGATCGATAACCGCGGCAGCATGGAGCAGCTTCGCAGCCGGGTGGCGCAGCTCTGGCGCGCCCGCTTCGAACCTCACCTGAAGCTGCCCCGCAACGAGAGACCCCACCGTAGACCGTTCAGTACGGCGCGTCGCCGGTAGGGGCAGACGCACAAGCCGCGGCCTTGTCTTCTCTCGACATCCGCGGCGCAGCCGCGATACGCTCCGGTAATCATGGCGACGCTCACGCAATCTCCGCAGTCATTCGCGGTCAGGCGCCGGCGATTCAGCCGGGAGGAGTACCACGCCATGGGCCGCGCCGGAATCCTCGCGCTGAAGGAACGCGTCGAGTTGCTGTCTGGAGAGATTATCGTCATGTCCCCCATCGGGCTTCGTCATGCCGCATGCGTCGACCGGCTTACCCACTGCTTCACGGCTGCGGGCCGGTTGGCCGGGCGCGCGTTGCTGCGCGTCCAGAGCCCGCTGATGGAATCGGAAGACTCCGAACCGCAGCCCGACCTCATGCTGCTGACCCATCGCGACGACCACTATGACTTTCGACATCCGCAGCCGCGGGACGTGCTCCTGCTGGTGGAGGTCGCCGATTCCTCCGCCGGCTACGACCACCGCACCAAGCTTCCGTTCTACGCCGCTGCCGGTATCCGCGAGTTGTGGATCGTCAACCTGCGTACGGATCAGATCGAGTGCTACACCGAGCCGGCCGCGGGCGGTTACCGTCAGTCGCGCCGCCACGCCGCGGGCGAAAGCGTGGCCCCGACGGAGCTTCCCGACTTGCGCATCCCCGTGGCGCAGATCATCCCTGCCCGACCCGGTTCAACTTGATCTGAGCCGTCGAACTCGCGCGCCGCATGGTACACTACCGGCAGGAGGAACCCGATGCCTTTCATAGCGTTGCGCGAGCTGCCGAAGATGGAGCTGTTTCCCGGCATACGGAGCGCCCTGGCCGCCGGTGAACAGCTCATGCTCTCGGCGCTGGAGATGGAGCACGGCGGGGTGGTGCCGGAGCACAGCCACCCGCACGAGCAGGCCGGCCTGGTCCTGGAAGGCAGGCTGCGGCTGCGCATCGGCGGCGAGGAGCGCGAACTGGCGCCCGGCGATGCCTTCCTGATCCCCAGCCACGTGGCGCACTCCGGCGAGGTGACCGAGGGGCCGGCGCGCGTCCTCGACATCTTCAGCCCGGTGCGCGAGGACTACCGGAACCGCTACAACCGCTTTACCGGCACCGACAGCGATACCCGCTGGCACGACAAGTAACCGGCAACCGGTCACGGCACCAGTGGGATGAAATCGCCGCCGCTCATCGGTTCATGGTCCCCCAACCTTCCCCGCACTTCGATTGTCACCGGCGGCGGACTCAGGCGGACTACCTCTGCCTGGCAGTCATCAGGCCACCCATCTATGGCGGTAGCAAGATCGGGCACGAGATAGTGTGGTGACCATCCGATCTTGTGGCCGTCCATGGTCTGGATCTGCACTGCCAAGCCGGTCTTTGGATTGTCTTGTTCCAGAATTACATGGAGCGGTTCCCGGTGGCGCAGGTCCTTGATGCGCTCCTGCACTGCCGCCTCCACGTGCCGCGATCCATGCAGAAAAAATCGACAGCGGAAGCATCCGTCGCCGTCCTTTTCGATCTTTGGAAAGACCTCGTAGGAATCCGTTTCCCGACGGCCTCCGTTCGTCGACAGAATTTCGATGGAGTCGGCTTCCTCCGGCAGATCTAGACTGCGCAAGTAGTCCTTAAAATCAGGCCGTTTACGGTTCATCACCCGGTTCTGAAAGAGAGGAAACAGTTCGGATGACCGATAATCTTTCTGCAAATCGGGAAACTCCAACAAAGGTGGAAATCTGACCTTCTGTTTCGCACGCTTCGCGCCGCCGATATAGCGAAAGCGATAGGAAGCATTGCCGACATCGGCATCCAGACGACCCACCGGAAACCATTGACGAGTCAAGTCGTCCTGCCATGCTAGAAACAACGTCCGTTCACTCATCGGTATAGCTCCTGTAATTGCGCGTGGCCATAGGTCATCATTTCGATGGCGAATCTCCTCTCGGAACAGGACATCCACTCGCCGGGTACGCGATCTACTGCTTCACGCACCGCAAACCGATCCAGATTCTCGATCTTCCGCAATGCCGGGAGGAACGACTCGCGGTAAGAGCTGAAGCCGAACCTTACCAGTTGTAGCGGGCTCGGCCCATGGTGATCTTCCGCCGACCGGAAGATCGCCCCTCGTCCCCGCTCAACGTACTCGCCGATCCTGGATCCTTCCAGTAGCAGTTCACGTCGCTCGGGCCGAAGCTCCCGGCCTAACGAAGACGCATGATCGAACGAGGGCGCTACGGTATCGCGCCACTGCTTGCCGTACCGCTCCCGGAGTATGCCCCAGTTCTCATGATGACGATCAGTGTTGCCGATCAAGGCATCGAGGACCAGATATTCCGAGACGCGGATCTTCGCCTGCCGTGCATTCTCTGTATTCGCAAAGACGTAGTCCATTACTGCCCAAATATTCTCGATCGTGTGACTCGACTGATGAAACCTCATTCTATAATCGTAATTGAAAACAACCTCTTGCAGGAGCTCATTGCCATGATTCAGGACCTGTTCTTTGCAAACGAATGACTCGCATGTCGATCCTCGTTGTCCGTCACAGGTCGCCAACTCGACCTTTGCATGCGGAATGTCGAGCAAGCGGGCGATCTCGGCGGCTATCTTCTCGGCCCAGTGCTCACCGGTATTCGGTCGCGGGAATTTGAAGAGCCACTTCGTCGTATCCTGTGACGATGGATCTTGATACCAGAACTTGCGCTTGGTCCCCATCGCCTCCGTACCAAGACGCCATCCGTACTCAACGTTGAGAACAGGATATGACGCAGGCTTGCGAGTGGCCGTCATGCGGCGTCGGTCCGGTAGTAGGGAGACGGCACGGTGGGATAGACGCGGAACACGTGCCGGAACACGGCTTCGGAGCGGGCGTCGACTTCCGGGTCGGTGTAGTCGTCCGGGAGTCCGGTCCGGTCGCTCCACAGGAAGTCTTTGATGGTGACGCGCACCGCAGCGCGGGTGGCCTCCTTCTCCTGCCACCGGTCGACGCGGAGCTTTTCCGCCTTCAACGTCCGCAGCAAGCCGACGGCAACGTCCTTTATTCGCTTGATGTCACGTGCCTTCAGATCCGGCTTCTTCAACAGGTCGAAGACCGCCAACGATTCTTCGTCGAGCCCCTCGCGCACGGCGCGGCGCTCTTCTTCATCCAGTTCCTGCTCCAGCTTGAGCAAAGTCTCGAAGGTCCGCTCGATGGTCAGGCGGTCCTTTTCGCGGTTGTAGGCGGCAACGACGCCCTCATAGTGTTCCTGGAAGTCGGTACGGAGCGGGTTGCGCTCCAGCAGACGGCGCAGCCGGGTCTCCACCAGGTGCTTGAGTTCCTGAATCGCCGTGCGCTTGCCGCGGCCCCGGCGAAACTCCCGCCGCAGCAGGTCGAAGTCGATCCGGCTGACGTCGAACGGCTCGGGTGCCTCCGCGACGCGGTCGGAGCGCACCTCGATGGCGTCGTCCACCACTTCGTGCAGCGAACGCATGATGCCGCTGACGTCGGCGCGTTCCCGATCCTGCTGCAGGCTGCGGTAGATGATGTCGATGGCGTCGCGGTCCGCGCGGCGGGCGGCGAGGCCCGGTACGGTGATGCACGCCCTGAACTTCTTGAACACTTCGCGGCACATCACCTCGAAGCGCTTGCGGGTCTCGTCACTCTCGTTCGCCGCTTCCTTGCAGGCGACGATGGCGGCATTGCGGGCGAAGCCTTCCGCGCGCAGCACGGCGTCGAGCGGCGCCCCGCCGCCGCGCAGGAAGCCGCGCACCAGCGCGATCGCCTCGTCCAGGTCGTCGAGCAGTTCCGCTTCGGGTCGAGCGGGGTCGAGGCGGCCGCCGCCGGCGCCAGCGCCGGGCAGCGTGCCGGCGAAGGTGGCCAGCGCGCTTCGCAAGTGCTTGAGGATGCCGCAGTAATCGACGATCAGGCCGTTGTTCTTGCCGTCGTTGACGCGGTTGGCGCGCGCGATCGCCTGCATCAGGGTGTGCGCCTTGAGCGGTTTGTCGAGATAGAGCGTGGCGAGGCTCGGCACGTCAAACCCGGTCAGCCACATGGCGCAGACGATGGCGACGCGGAACGGGTGCGTGGCGCCGTCCTCCACGGCGCGCTGAAAGTCGTAGGTGGATACGTAGTCGCCGAATACGCGCCGGGTAAGCTGGTCGTCGGTAAACAGCGGCGTACCGGTAAAGCCGAGGTAGCTCGCGTTGGGCAAGGCGCGGCGCAGGTTGAGCGCAAGGTTGCCGTACTGGGTGCGGTGCGCCTCGTCGGTGATGACGATGAGATCGTCGCGCCGGGTGTAGCCGGCGCCCGGCGCGGCGTCCTGGTTGAACTTCTGGATGAGCGAGAAGACGTGCGACGTGCGCTCGGCCAGCAGCCGGCTCAGGTGCGCGCCGCTCGCCGCGCGGCAGGGTTCGCGGTCGTGGTCCACCACCCCGCAGCCGGCAAAGGTACGGTAGATCTGGCGGTCCAGATCGTCGCGGTCGGTGAGCACCAGGAAGGTGAAGTTGCCGCCCAGCTTGCGGCGCACCTTGCGGGTGAACATCACCATGGAGTAGCTCTTGCCGGCGCCCTGCGTGTGCCAGAACACCCCGAGGCGCCCCTGCCGCGACCGGCGCTCGCGCACCGCCTGCACGGCGCGGTTCACGCCCAGGAACTGGTGGTTGCGGGCGACGATCTTGCGCAGCGCGCCGGACGAGTCATCGAACAGGATGAAGTTTTCCACCAGGTCGATGAAGTTGCGCCGGTCGCAGACGCCCTTCAGCAGCGTCTCCATGGCGACCGCGCCCGGCTCCTCCTCGGCCAGCCGCTTCCACTCGTGGAAGTGTTCCCAGCGGCTGGTGATCGAACAGATCATCGCCTGCTCGCCGTTGGCGAACATCACCACCGCGTTGTGGTGAAACAGGTGGGGAACGGTGTCGCGGTAGTCCGAGTAGTTCGCCTCGAAGGCGGCCTTGAGGTCGCGGTGCATGTTCTTGCACTCGATGAACAGCAGCGGCAGGCCATTGACGAAGCCGATCAGGTCCGGGCGGCGCCGGTAGAGATAGTAGTAGACAAACTGCGGTTCCAGTGTCTCGGCAGGAGGTTCGATCTTCATACATCCGGTTCCACAGAGAAACCGTTCCGTATAGCCGTCGACGTATGCGCACTTGCCGATCTCGCCCCGTCTTGGGAAGACGATCGATCCCGGCTTGAGATAGTGACGCGCCAGCTCGGTCGCTTTGTGCTCCGACACCCTCGCAACCGTGCTTTCGTCGATTCGTCCCGCCCGTATGTCCTTGGGCATGACAACCGGGACACCGTGCTCGGTGTAGTCGCGCTGATGAAGCTGCGAACCGAAGGGGCCGGTTTGTATCAGTCCGCCGTACTCATCGATCAGATCGCCGAGAGCAACCATCTTGACGGCAGCCTCGGCCCTGAAATCATCGAGGTTCATGACCGGCGCCAGTGACATCTCCTCGAAATTCCTCTGAACGGGAGCGATACCGGAGCGGGCCGGGGACAGACTCCCGCCGTTACCGTACCGCGCAGGAGAGTTCGACCGGGGTGGCGCGGCACTTACGCGAGCGCCGTCACGACCGCGCGATCGACGCTACTCGTGCCAGAAATTGGTCGCCGGCGCCGGACTGCACCAGCCAGTCGCCGACGTCGGCCAGTTGATCCGCTTCCCCGATGTCCGCCATCAGAGCCGCCGCACGCTCGGCGGTTTCCGCGCCGAACCGCAACGCTGCCATACGGCGCAACAGCGTTCGTTCGTGTTCAAGTCCCTGCTCGCGGCCCTGCTCGCGGCCCTGCTCGCGGCCCTGCTCGCGGCCCTGCTCGCGGCCCTGCTCGCGGCCTTGTTCGCGGCCCTGCTCAAGACCTTCCTCGCGGCCCTGCTCGCGGCCTTGCGCAAGTCCTTGCTCAAGACCTTCTTCGCGGCCTTGCGCAAGTCCCTGCGCAAGGCCTTGCTCGCGGCCTTCCCGCATCCACTGCGCCGGCCACTCCTTCACTCGATCTTCCAGCGTCATCCGTACCTCCTCCAGGTTCTTCATCTCCGGCAGCTTCTCCCCCTTCCGCTTGATCCGCTCCATCGAACTCCGCAGCCAGTCCTCGAACACCCGTCGCAACTCCTCGTGCTCCGACCCCGCCAGCCACTCCGCCAGCGCGTTCGCTACCCGCAACAAGTCCTCCGGCGACCGACTCTGCTCCAGCCCCACCACCGCACGCATCAGATTCCCGCGCGGCACCGAGTCCGCCCCCACCCGCTGCTCGTCCACTACAAAATATCGCTGCGCCGGTTGGTACGCCGCCAGCCACTGCCCCACCGGCGCGATCAACTCGCCCACCTCCTGCGGCGCCCCCCACGGGTCCGTGCCGTTGTAGAGCACTACCGGCAGCACCGCCGGCAAGCGGCGCGCTTCCTGCCCTTCTCGCCCGTCCTGTCCGTCCCGCCTCCTCCGACTCTCGTTGCGCAACCACTCCTGGTACATCAGGCTGACGTAGACCAGGATGCGCAGCGCCATGTAGTAGTCATCGCGCGACTGGAACTCCAGCAGCACCAGCAGATAGGCCCACTCGTCTCCCACCCGCAGCCGCCATACCGCGTCCCCGTGGCGCTTCAGCAACTCGTCGCTGACGTACTCCGCCGACAGCTTCTGCAGCGTCGAGAAGTCAACGGTAGCGAGCTGCTCGCCGCTGAAGAAGGCGCGCACGAGGTCTTCGACCATGCGCGGGAAGGCGAACAGCATCTTGTACCGCTCATCGTACCGGGGGCGGGACTCGCGTCCGGGGCTCATTACCGCATCGTAGCAGTATGATCCGGCGAGCGGCAATCAAGAAGAGAAGACGCAGATGCTGGTTCTCATGACCGGCGCCAAGTGGCATCTCCTCGAAATTCCTCTGAACGGGAGCGATACCGGAGCGGGCCGGGGACAGACTCCCGCCGTTACCGTACCGCGCAGGAGAGTTCGACCGGGGTGGCGCGGCACTTACGCGAGCGCCGTCACGACCGCGCGATCGACGCTACTCGTGCCAGAAATTGGTCGCCGGCGCCGGACTGCACCAGCCAGTCGCCGACGTCGGCCAGTTGATCCGCTTCCCCGATGTCCGCCATCAGAGCCGCCGCACGCTCGGCGGTTTCCGCGCCGAACCGCAACGCTGCCATACGGCGCAACAGCGTTCGTTCGTGTTCAAGTCCCTGCTCGCGGCCTTGCGCAAGTCCCTGCGCAAGGCCTTGCTCGCGGCCTTCCCGCATCCACTGCGCCGGCCACTCCTTCACTCGATCTTCCAGAGTCATCCGTACCTCCTCCAGGTTCTTCATCTCCGGCAGCTTCTCCCCCTTCCGCTTGATCCGCTCCATCGAACTCCGCAGCCAGTCCTCGAACACCCGTCGCAACTCCTCGTGCTCCGATCCCGCCAGCCACTCCGCCAGCGCGTTCGCTACCCGCAACAAGTCCTCCGGCGACCGACTCTGCTCCAGCCCCACCACCGCACGCATCAGATTCCCGCGCGGCACCGAGTCCGCCCCCACCCGCTGCTCGTCCACTACAAAATATCGCTGCGCCGGCTGGTACGCCGCCAGCCACTGCCCCACCGGCGCGATCAACTCGCCCACCTCCTGCGGCGCCCCCCACGGGTCCGTGCCGTTGTAGAGCACTACCGGCAGCACCGCCGGCAAGCGGCGCGCCTCCTGCCCGTCCTGTCCGTCCCGCCTCTTCCGACTCTCGTTGCGCAACCACTCCTGGTACATCAGGCTGACGTAGACCAGGATGCGCAGCGCCATGTAGTAGTCATCGCGCGACTGGAACTCCAGCAGCACCAGCAGATAGGCCCACTCGTCTCCCACCCGCAGCCGCCATACCGCGTCCCCGTGGCGCTTCAGCAACTCGTCGCTGACGTACTCCGCCGACAGCTTCTGCAGCGTCGAGAAGTCAACGGTAGCGAGCTGCTCGCCGCTGAAGAAGGCGCGCACGAGGTCTTCGACCATGCGCGGGAAGGCGAACAGCATCTTGTACCGCTCGTCGTACCGGGGGCGGGACTCGCGTCCGGGGCTCATTACCGCATCGTAGCAGTATGATCCGGCGAGCGGCAATCAAGAAGAGAAGACGCAGATGCTGGTTCTCATGACCGGCGCCAAGTGGCATCTCCTCGAAATTCCTCTGAACGGGAGCGATACCGGAGGGGACGAGGTCAGGCTCCCGCCGTTACCGTACCGCGCAGGAGAGTTCGACCGGGGTGGCGCGGCAGGTACGCGAGCGCCGTCACGACCGCGCGATCGACGCTACTCGTGCCAGAAATTGGTCGCCGGCGCCGGACTGCACCAGCCAGTCGCCGATGTCGGCCAGTTGATCCGCTTCCCCGATGTCCGCCATCAGAGCCGCCGCACGCTCGCCGGTTTCCGCGCCGAACCGCAGCGCTGCCATACGGCGCAACAGCGTTCGCTCGTGTTCAAGTCCCTGCTCGCGGCCTTGCTCGCGGCCTTGTTCGCGGCCCTGCTCAAGACCTTGCTCGCGGCCTTGCGCAAGTCCTTGCTCAAGACCTTCTTCGCGGCCCTGCGCAAGTCCCTGCGCAAGGCCTTGCTCGCGGCCTTCCCGCATCCACTGCGCCGGCCACTCCTTCACTCGATCTTCCAGCGTCATCCGTACCTCCTCCAGGTTCTTCATCTCCGGCAGCTTCTCCCCCTTCCGCTTGATCCGCTCCATCGAACTCCGCAGCCAGTCCTCGAACACCCGTCGCAACTCCTCGTGCTCCGACCCCGCCAGCCACTCCGCCAGCGCGTTCGCTACCCGCAACAAGTCCTCCGGCGACTGACTCTGCTCCAGCCCCACCACCGCCCGCATCAGATTCCCGCGCGGCACCGAGTCCGCCCCCACCCGCTGCTCGTCCACTACGAAGTAGCGCTGCGCCGGCTGGTAGGCCGCCAACCACTGCCCCACCGGCGCGATCAACTCGCCCACCTCCTGCGGCGCGCCCCACGGGTCCGTGCCGTTGTAGAGCACTACGGGCAGCACCGCCGGCAAGCGGCGCGCCTCCTGCCCTTCCTGTCCGTCCCGCCTCTTCCGACTCTCGTTGCGCAACCACTCCTGGTACATCAGGCTGACGTAGACCAGGATGCGCAGCGCCATGTAGTAGTCATCGCGCGACTGGAACTCCAGCAGCACCAGCAGATAGGCCCACTCGTCTCCCACCCGCAGCCGCCATACGGCGTCCCCGTGGCGCTTCAGCAACTCGTCGCTGACGTACTCTGCCGACAGCTTCTGCAGCGTCGAGAAGTCAACGGTAGCGAGCTGCTCGCCGCCGAAGAAGGCGCGCACGAGGTCTTCGACCATGCGCGGGAAGGCGAACAGCATCTTGTACCGCTCGTCGTAGCGGGGGCGGGACTCGCGTCCGGGGCTCATTACCGCATCGTAGCAGTATGATCCGACGAGCGGCAATCAAGAGAAGACGCGCAACGCTTTGAAGTTCCGGCGAATCTTGGCCGCCAGCGTCACCGATTCGGCGTCGAGGTCGTCGAGCTCCGCGTGGATGTTCCGCAGCGTCTGCGCGAAGTCGAAGTCCTCTTCCTCGTCGTCGGGCGCGATGCCGACGTAGCGGCCGGGGGTGAGGCTCCAGTCGTTGGCCGCGATCTCGGCGCGGTCCACCAGCTTGACCAGCCCCGCCACGTCGCGCAGCTCGGCGTCGGGGAAGCGCTCGGCGAGCCACTGCGCTTGCCGCCACAGGTAGCGCACGCGCTCCAGCCGCGCCACTGCGTTCCGGCGCGCCTCGTCCGCTGCTCTGCGGGCGCGGGTCACGGCGCGGTTGTTCCAGGCGGCGCTCGATCCGGCGTCGCGCCGCTGCTCGCAGGTCTCGATCAGCCGGGTGGCGAGGGAATGGAGGCGGTCCGCCTGCCGCGCCAAGCCGCCGGCCGCGGCGGCCAACGGGGCAAGGCGGTCGACCGGCTGCCGGACCGCCGCTTGGGCCGGCGGCTCGCAGTTTCGCATCCGGTCTGCTGCGGCCGCCGCGGTCCCGAAAGCGTCCACCTCGCGCTCGAAGGCGGCGCGCGCCGCGTCCAGTTCGCCAAGCGGACCGGTTGGGCTGCGGTCCGCGCCAAGGGTCCGCAGAACGGGCGCCAGCGCGGCCTGCAGCTCCTCCAGCGCGCCGAGGAAGTCGGCGGCCGCGCCCCGGCAGGCGGCCCCTGCGCGCACCGCGCGGCGGCAATAATCGGCGACCAGGTCCCGGAACCGATCGGTCTGCTCCCGGTAGAGATGGACGATGGCGAGCAGGTTCCGCATCTGCTCCGGGCTGAAGTCGTAGATCTTGCGGGTCACCTTGCGGAAGATGGCGCGCGCGTCGATCATCAGCACCTTGCCGCGGCGGCGCTCCGGCTTGGCGCGGTTCAGGAACCACAGCTCGCACGGCACGGTCCGGGTGTAGAAGAAGTTGGAGCGGATGGCGATCATGACCTCCACGTCGCCGGTCTCCACCAGCTTGCGGCGCACCGCGGCTTCGGCGCCGCCGGCGCTCGATGCCTGCGACGACATCACGAAGCCGGCCCTGCCGTTCCGGTTCAGGTAGCTGTGGAAGTAGCTGATCCAGACGTAGTTGCCGTTGCTGACGCGCGCCCGCCGGTTGACGCCGGGCAGGCCGAACGGCAGGCGCGGATCGGCCTTGACCTTCTCGGCGTCGATTTCGTCCACGTTGAACGGCGGATTGGCCATCACGTAGTCGGCCTTGCCCACCAGCTCGTGCGGGTCCTCGTAATAGGTGATCGCCTGCCGTATGTCCCCCTCCAGGCCGTGGACCGCGAGGTTCATCCGCGCCAGGCGGATGGTGGCGGCGTTCTTCTCCAGCCCGCGGAAGGTGAGCCGCTCGGTCGGGCTGCGGCCCTGTTCCCGCACCGTGCGCGCGCTCTGGACGAACATGCCGCCGGAGCCGCAGGCGGGATCGAGGACGGCGCCGCGCTCGGGATCGAGCACGTGGGCGATCAGCGAGACCAGTGAGGAGGGCGTGAAGAACTCGCCGCCGTCATGCGCCTTCTGATCGGCGAACTGGGTGAGGAAGTACTCGTAGATGCGCCCGAAGACATCGCCCGATACCCGCTTCAGCTCGTCGGGGTCGAGGGTGCGCAGGAGCTGGCCGAGGACCTCGTTATCCAGCTCGTGATACTCGCTCTTCGGCAACATGCCGCGCAGGCTCTCGTAGTCGGCTTCGATCGACTCCATGGCGGCGATGATCGCCGCGGCGCGGTCGAGGCCGTCGGGCAGCGCGACCAGGTGGTCGAACCGCGCCTGTGGGCGCAGGAAGATGGCGTCCCGCTGCGAGAAGTCCTGCTTGGCAAGCGGCCGCGCCCGGCCGCCGCGGGTGGGCCGGCCGGCGGCGGCTTCCTCCGCCACCGCCAGGTAGCGGCGGTAGGCGTGGCGCAGGAAGACCAAGCCCATCACCGGCAGGAAGTATTCGTTGCTGGCGTAGTTGGAGTTGGCGCGCAGCGTGTCGGCCGCGCTCCAGAGGCGCCGCTCGATGGCGTCGACGTATTCGAGCTGCATGTCGTGCGCAACGACCGCTGCGGTCCGGGCGCGATGCGGGCGCCGGCCCCCGCGCCGGCGCCCGGCCCTTCGACCCGGATCTACCGGAGGTCGATTCCGCGGCTCAGACGCCCGCCGGCGGGGCGGCGGTCGCGATTCCCTGCTCGACCAGCAGCTTGAGGAAGTCGTCGGCCAGGTCGGCCGCGGCCCCCTCGGGCAACGCCTCCCGGAACGCGCCGGCGCGCACCGGCGCGCCGCGCAGCAGGGTAGCCAGCAGCTCCATGCAGCGGCCGTCGAACGTCCAGCGGTAGCCGTTCGCCTGCAGCACCGCTTCGCCGCCGGCGCCCCGTTCCAGCGCCGCGTGCCGGGCGCCGCGCAGCCGGATCTCGCAGCGTTCCCAGTCGGGGGACTTCCACGGATCGAGATAGGGGCCGAGGCCCGGGCGCGACCGTTCCGACCAGGTAGCGCGCATGTGGTCGTCGAATCCCCGTTTCAGGTCTCCGTCCAGTTCCCTGAGGAGCAGCTCCCGGAGCGCCGCGTAGTGGGCGCCGCCGGAGCGGTCCGTCGGGTGGGGAAGATCGCGGCGGAAGGTCTCGTGGCGGGCGAGCCGGCCGGAAAGCCATTCCATGAATTCGATACCGGTGACCGCGTTGATGCTGCAGGTGAGGTGCACGCTGCCGGCGCCGTCGGAACCGTCGTCAGCCTCGGCGCGGGCGTCGTGCCACCAGCCGCGCGGGAGGTAGAGGACGTCGCCGGCCCTGAGCATCCCGTTCCACACCGGCTCGCCGGGCGGCGTCGCGGGCGGTTCCGCATCCCGCGTCAGCGGAAAGCGCCGCGTTTCGCCGTAGATCTGCCAGCGCTTGGTGCCGGCCACCTGCAAGATGAACACGTCGTGGTCGTCCCAGTGGGTTGCAAAGCCGGGGGAGGCCATCCACGACGCGTAGAGGTTGATCATCGCGTAGCCGCCCAGGGACTCCTCGATCGCGTCGGCCACGGCACGAATCGGAGGATGGAGCTCGTGGATGCCGGGCAGGACGACGGAGGCGCCCTGGCGGAGCATCGCCTGCAGTCGCCGGCCATCGAGCACGCTCGAATTCGCCGGTGAGGCGCCCATTCTCCAGCCGAGACCGAACATCGGCCTGGTGTAGGCGATGGAGGGGACGTTCCTGCCCTCCTTGACCAATTTCATCCGGACGTACCAGGCGTCCGAGCACAGCAGTTCGTTGAGCTGCTCCCAGGAGCACAGGGACGCGAACCGAGGCGCCTCCGCCCGAAACAGGACCGGGCGCTTCTCCCGGTAGCGGGTATCGAGGAACTCCTGCGTGGTCAGCGGCCGGACGAGGCCGGCGAACTCGGCCGGATCGTGGCGCTCCGCGCCGGCGGGGAGCACCTCGACCGCCGCGGCGGCCGCTGGCGGAACGCGCTCGCCGCGTTCACTCATCGCGTTCCCCTTCGGCGCGCGCGGCCGGCGCGCGGTCCGGTTGCTTCGCCGCGGTGTCGGGTATGATTTCGATGCTGATGTGCGGAACCGCGCCGCCGGAACTGGCGGCAGGCCGGATCCTGCTCAGGTAGTCGGCCTCCTGCTTGAAGGCATAGTGGAAGGCCAGGCACACCACCGGCGCCTCGCCGTGCAAAAGCTTACGAGCGTCCATGACGCAGGGTAGTATACCGAACCGGGCCGAGGTCCGCATGCGCCGCCACACGCACCACACGCACCACGGCGATGCCGGATAATCCAACTTGATGGCCGTTCGCTTGACCCGCGGCCAACGATAGCCCAATACTCTGATCGACGGCGCCTGCCGCCGAGCGCAGGCGCAGAGACTCGACGAGGAGGTGGAAGTCGTGGATACCGGACCCAAGACGATGGGTGAACTTCGCGAGCACTTGATCGAGAAGGCGACCATCGATGAGAAGTTCCGCGCGCAGTTCATCGCGGATCCAAAGGCTGCCATCAAGGAGGAGTTGGGGGTGGCGCTGCCCGACGGCTACACCATCGAGGTGCATGAGGACGCCGCCGACGTCAGCCACATGGTGCTGCCGCCGCCGGCGGCGCTCGCCGAGTCGGAGCTGGCGGCGGCGGCCGGCGGGTCCGTCAAAGCATGGAATGCCGTAGATCGCACCTATGTCAGCATCGACAACGTGATCTCCTTCTGGGACGACTACGGCGGCACGACCTATCACGGCGGCCCGAGGCACAACGCCTGACTGACGGGCGGGGATGGTTCCCCGCCCGCCGGCAGCGGCGGGTAATCGAGCAGTGCCGTTGTCAGACCGCCAGTACCCAATACCCGCCGGCGCCAGCTTTGCCGCGGTCCTCGCCGGATGCCGCTCCCTGTTTCCGCCCGCGCTGCTCGGCGCGGCCGGTTGGGAGCGCCTCCTGGAGCAGGCGCGGCGGCTGCCCCGTTGCGTGGCAGACCATCACTTCGGCTTCGAGTTCCGTCTCGGCGAGTCGAGCCCGGCCGCCGACCTCGGCGTAGTCGTGCTCCCGGCATCGGAGCTGGCGCGTCACTACGTCCGCGAGGGGGCGCGCGCCGAACCGGGGTCGCCGGCCGCCGCGCTCGCGGCCGGGCTGCGGGAACAGACCGAGAATCCCGATTCGTACCTTGCCCGCGGCGTGGCCGGGATGGTGTTGGAATACGATCTGGCCAAGGTCGAACCGGACCGTCCGCCGCCGGCCCCCGGGATATTCTTCACCCCGCGGCACTCGGCCCCGGGGGCGCGGCCGGAGTTTCATGAACATGGCGATCCCGCCGGCCTGCTTGCGGCGCTTGCCGTGACCGCCGGCTGGAGCAGTTACGAAGATGAGGTCCCGCGCGTCGAGCGCATCCTGGAGTCGCTGCCGGACAGCGGCTATCTGCTACAGGCGGGAGCCCTCCCGGGGCGCTCTCCGAAGGCGTTTCGGCTGGTCATCAAGGGCGTGGCGAAAGACGCGATTCCCGCGCTGCTGGAGCGTATCGAGTGGCCCGGCCCGACAGCCGAGGCGGCGGACGTGCTCGCCGCGCTGGACGACCTGGTCGCCTACGCCGCGGTCAGCCTCGACGTGACCCCGCGCGGCGTGGGCCCGCGGCTCGGTCTGGAACTATACCGCCCGCCGAAGTGGTTCGCGGTCGATCGCACCGGGTGGCACCCCTTCATCGCCCGAATCGAGGAGCGCGGCTGGTGCTTGCCGGCCAAGGCTGACGGACTGCGAAGCTGGCCCGGCGCCGAACGGCTGCTCGCCGACCGGGAGGTGCGCGCCGTTCGCCGGGGCATCAACCACGTGAAGGTCGTCATAGCCCCGGATACCCCGACGGCGGCGAAAGCATACGCCGGCATGGACGTCCATCCGTACGGATCAACGCCGGCGCTACGATAACGCCGCGCCGGCGAAGCGCTTCCCGATCAGGAGCCCCGGTGCTGTTGTTTACCCATGCACAGCCGCAGGGATCGGAAATCGTCCCTGCGGCTGCAACGGAACGTCAGCCGGTCAGTCGGCGTTATGCCGCGGGCCGCCGTGATAGGTCGGGCCGCCGACGTCGTCCCAGAAGGTAAACAGATTGTCGGTGCCCACGTAGTTGCTGCCATTCCACCGGTAGATGGCCCCGCCGGACGCGGTCTCCAGCTCCGACTCGGCGAGCGACGCCGGCGGCGCCAGTACCAGGTTGGCGGTGTCCGGCGAGTCCTCATGCACCTTGATGGTGAAGTTCGGGGGGACCGCCATCTCCAACTCGTCCTTGATGGCAGTCTTCGGATCGGAGATCAGCTGAGCCCGAAACTCCGGGTCGGACGTAGCCTTCTCCACCAAGCGCGACCGCATTTCCCGAACGGTCAGGGTTGCTTCGCTCATTACCTTCCCTCCATAAGTAAGTGTTCAAATGGAGAGTATCGGCTACCGGCGACAGGTGTCAACCGAGACGTACCTGACCTGGCGCAGAAAATCACTTATCCGGTATTTCAGTGGCCGCTCGCCCACCGGCCCGCGCCCCCCGGCGGGCCGCCGGCCGGTTTCCCGGTGCCCTTCCGGACCGCCCTTGGTATTCCCTATCGAATTACCTGTAAATCAATTACGCGGTAATCGTCGAGGTCCCGCCAGCCCTGCTGCGCACGTCAACCCCTCCCGCAGCCAGCCAGTCTCAGGCAGTCCGGCGGTGGCGGGTGGCGCCGTCGGGGATCGAGATCGTCCCCGCGGCTGCGGAACGCCGGTCAGTCAGCGTTATGCTGCGGGCCGCCGATATAGGTCGGACCGCCGACATCGTCCCAGAAGGTAAACGCCTCGTCGATGCCCGCGTTGCCATATGCGGCATTCCACTTGTAGACGGCCCCGCCGGACGCGGTCTCCAGATCCGACTCGGCGAGCGACGCCGGCGGCGCCAGTACCAGGTTGGCGGTGTTCCGCGAGTCCTCATGCACCTTGATGGTGAAGTTCGGGGGGATCGCCATCTCCAACTCGTCCTTGATGGCAGCCTTCGGATCGGAGATCAGCTAAGCCCGAAACTCCGGGTCGGACGTAGCCTTCTCCACCAGGCGCGACCGCATTTCGGGCGCAGCCGGCTGCGCGCACGGCTTCGGGCAGCGCCCGGCAGCGCCGATCTCTTCGGGTGTGTGTCGTCAGGTCCCGTCGCCGCCCGCCGCGGCCGCGCCGTTGGGTTGGCTCCTGAGCTTCTGATACTCCTGCTCGCCAATCCCGGTCGCCCGCTCGATCAACGACCAGTCGACGCCGACCCGCAGGAATCCATCGATTATCTCCAACCGGCCCTCGCGGTGCCGCTGTTCGGCAACCGCTCGCATCTCGTCGCGCCCTTCCTGGCGCAGCCGCTCGCCGCTCGTCATCAACTCCCCTCCTGCCGCCGTGCGGCTCAGTATATCGCCCATCGCCTCGGGCGTGTCTTCAGGTCCCGTCTCCGCGATATAGTGCATGAACATCTTCATGTCGTCCTGACCGCCGCTTCCTTCCCGCTCCAAGTCGTCCAGCAGCGGCCGCATCCGCGCCCGTGCCTCCCGCACCGCGCGGCTGAAGGCGTGCATCATCGTCAGCTGCAGCAACCGCGCCCGGACGCTGCCGGCCGCCTGCGCCGGCGACACCTGCGTCTGATCGAACAGCACGTGCTCGAACCGGGGCAGCCATGGCCAGTCCCGCGTTGCGGCCGGGAACAGGTCAGCGAACTGCGGGGAGTGCTGCCAGCCGGTGGGACCCTGGTAGAAGACCAGCGGCAGGATCGGGCGCAGATAGCCGGCATCCTGGTGGTCCCGGCGGTCGTGCTCCCAGATGCGGCAGCAGTAGGCCAGCAGGCGCAGGCGCAGCCAGTAGTCCGGGGTGGACTGATGCTCGAACAGCAGGTAGAGCCAGAGCGGAGCCTGCGCGGCGCCGGGTGCGGCGTAACCGATCTCGAACAGCAGGTCGGACGCGGTGCCGCGGAGGTCCGGGGCAACGAAGGAAGCGGGGAGCTGCTTGAGCGTGGGCCAGCGCAGGGCGCGGCTGAGCCGCGCGGGCAGCCTGGCTTGCAGGAATGACGCGGCGTCCGCCGGGGCGCCGAACACGCGCTTGAACAGATGGTCGTGGGGCTGATGGATAGCCATGCCCCATATAACGGGCCGGCCGTCTGTGGCGCTTTTGCCCGGCGACGCCAACCCTGCGAGCATGGGGGATCGTCCTCAGGCATGCCGGGTGGCGGGTGGCGCCGTCGGCCCGCCGCCCCGTGCGCGCCGGCGGGCGGCCTCAGCCCTTCCCTGCCTGCGCTCGGCGGCAGCATGCGCGCCGCAATTCTGCTATGGTAGCTTCCGGCACGTATCGTTAGCGCTAAGAGAGAGGGAGTCATGCCGTCCATCGCAGTCAGAAACTTCGGTCCGATCGCGCACGCCGAGGTCGATCTGAAACCGCTTACCGTGCTGATCGGCTCCAACAACACCGGAAAATCATACCTCGCTCTGGCAGTATACTCCCTGTTTCAGGCCGTCTTGAGGATTCGCGACCATAAATATCGGCCGACAAGATCGCGAAGAACTCTGAAACCATTGTACGAGCATGAAAATTCGGTTCAACGCCTGGTGAGCGCGGGAGGTGACTGGAGCCGTATCAAGCCGGATGTCGTCAACGTCATCTCAGGGGCATCCCGGTTCCGCAATCTGCCAGCAGAGATCAAGGAATCTCTTCGAAAGGAATCGAAACTATGGGCCAGGGTGTACTCCGATTACATGGCGTACGAGTTGCAGCGCAGTTCTGGTTTCAACATGAGTCAACTTGAAAGAAAAGATCACCGGATAGAGCACGGAGGACTTGAAATAAAGGTGTGTGACAAGTCAACCGGACTATCCTGGAACATGCGTTGTATTGGAGACAATCTAACGGTCGATAGATGGGAACCAAACACATCGATTATGTCAGAAAGTGACGATCGACCATCGCTCATTTCGTCAAGTCACGATCTAGACCAAGAACGTGACTTGGTCGACTTGTTGACGACGTGGTATCCGGCATTCCTGCTACGAGGTTATTCAACTCCATCGCATTATCTACCGGCCGGCAGGTCGGCCATCCTGCAAAGACACAAGACGCTGGCGGGTCTGATCGTCGGACAGGCATCCACCGCGTGGATCGAGTCGAAGCAGGTCGATCAGATGCCCGGTGTCATCGCGGATTTCGTTCGGGCGTTGCTCTTCCTTACACGTACAGAACTTCGATCCGGAAAGATAAAGAACACCGTAGAGTTCCTGGAATCGAATGTCCTCGCGGGGTCGGTGGACCTCGAACGGCAATATGAATACGCGGATCTGCAATACCGGAGCGATGTGGGAGAGTTCAACTTGCACCAAGTATCGTCCATGGTGTCCGAAATAGCCCCGCTGGTGCTATACCTGAAGTATCTGGTAAGACTGAATCATCTATGCATCATCGAGGAGCCGGAGTCGCACCTGGACCCGGCCAATCAGCGCCTCCTTGCCCGAGCCATCGCGATGTTGGTAAACGCCGGCGTACGAATTCTAGTGACGACTCATAGCGACATTTTTCTGAACCAGATCAACAACTTGATGCAGATTTCCAGTCTTGCACCAAGAAAACGTCTGAGGATGGGTTACAAGGCTGCCGAAGTGCTGACCCCAAGTGACGTATCAGCATACGTGTTCAGACCCGGCGACCGCGGCACTCACGTAACTCCGCTTTCGGTCGATGGCGATTACGGTATCTCTACCGAGTCGTTCGACGCAGTTCACCGCGCCCTCTACGACGAAGCCGTCAAGATGGAGCATGACGGATAGCGCCCGTGTACGTTCCTCCGCAAACACTTGGCTGCGTCTGCGATTCATGCAGCGAAGGGAACTGCAGTATCGACTTGACCGGCCGAACCAGGATCGTTCAGGTGTTGAACCTCGACGCGAAGCAGCCGGATTGAGTTTCGAGGGCAGAGCCGCAGAATAATTCCGATGGAATGCGGATCACGGCTCAGCAGCATCCGGGGACTATGAGAGGATCAAGGTCGTCGCGCGCGGCCGGTGCCGGCGGGTAGCTCCGGGAACCGGCACCGCCCCTGATTCTCGGCACCGGGGCGCAGACCGAAAGGCGATGCAAGCGCTGGGCGCACTTCCAAAGTGTTGTTGGTGACTGCCGGCCGGGACCTCCGGCCGGCGGGCGCCGACGGTTATCTGCTTGGCGTGTCGTTCTCACCCCGCTCGCGGAGCATCGCCTCAAGTGCGGCGATGCGCGCTTCCGCCTGGCTCGGGCGCCCCGTCGGTCACCGTCGGTCGCGGCGAGGTTGACAGCGGCGCCTGCCGGTGCAAGCCTTCCGGGATGCCGGAGCGACGTGCCGTGCACCGTTCTCTGCTGTCGTGGCGGCGCGACCTGAGCGTCAACTACCAGCTCTACCTGCTGGTGCTGCTGCCGGTCGTCTACATCTTCGTGTTCATGTACCTGCCGATGTACGGCACCCAGATCGCGTTCCGCGAGTTTCTCGCGGTCAAGGGCATCTGGGGCAGCGACTGGGTAGGCTTCAAGTACTTCCTCAAGTTCTTCGACTCCCCCTACTTCGTGCGCGTGGTGCGCAACACGCTGGAAATCAGCCTCTACACCCTGATCGCCGGGTTCCCGTTCCCGATCCTGCTGGCGCTGGCGCTCAACAGCGCCCTCAACCGCCGCTTCAAGAAGACGGTGCAGATGATCACCTACGCGCCCTACTTCATCTCTACCGTAGTCATGGTCGGCATGCTCTTCCAGTTCCTCTCCCTCAGGATCGGCTTCGTCAACGACTTCCTCGCCGCCCTCGGCTTCGAGCGGGTGATGTTCCTCTCCGAGCCGGCCCTGTTCAGCTCGGTGTACGTATGGTCCGGCATCTGGCAGTTCACCGGCTGGAACTCGATCATCTACCTGGCGGCGCTCTCCACCGTCGATCCGGAGTTGCACGAGGCGGCCATCGTCGACGGCGCCAACCGCCTGCGGCGCATCCTGCACGTCGACGTTCCGTGCATCCTGCCCACCATCGTCGTGCTGCTGATCATCCAGTGCGGCCAGCTCATGACGGTGAGCTTCGAGAAGGTGATTCTCATGCAGCGCCCGCTCAATCTCGCGCGCTCCGAGATCATCACCACCTACGTCTACAAGGTGGGACTGGCCGGCAGCGTCTTCCCCGACTACTCCTACGGAGCCGCGATCGGGCTGTTCAATGCGGTGATCAACCTGCTCCTGATCCTGGCGGTCAACAAGTTGTCCCGGACCACCACCGGGCAGAGTCTCTGGTAGCGTATGGCGCGGCCCTCGATCACCGTCTCCACCGCCGACCGGGTGTTCTACTCCTGCAACACCGCCTTCCTGGTACTGGCGGTGCTGGTGGTGCTGTATCCGCTGGTCTACGTGGTCAGCTCCTCCTTCAGCTCCACCGACGCGGTGATCGCCGGGCGCGTCTGGCTGTGGCCGGTGGAGCCGTCGCTGCGCGGCTACGAGGCGGTGTTCGAACACGAGGGCATCCTCAGAGGCTACTACAACTCGTTCTTCTACATGACCGTCGGTACCGCGGTCAACGTGGCGATGACGATTCTCGCCGGCTACCCGCTGTCGCGGCGCGATTTCAAGGCGCGCAACGGCATCATGCTGTTCTTCGTCTTCACGATGATCTTCCAGGGCGGCCTGATCCCCACCTACATCCTGATCCGCAACCTGGGGATGGTGAATACGCGCGCCGTGATGATCGTTCCGCTGGCGCTGTCGGTATGGAACGTGATCATCACCCGCACCTTCTTTCAAAGCACCATCGCGCCCGAACTGCTCGAAGCGGCGCGCATCGACGGCTGCAGCGACTTCCAGTTCGTGTATTACGTCGTGCTCCACCTGGCCGGCGCGGTCATCGCGGTCAACGCGCTGTTCTACGCCGTGCACCACTGGAACGGCTTCTTTCAGGCGTTCATCTATCTCAACGAGGAACGGTTGTATCCGCTGCAGCTCGTGCTGCGCAAGATCCTGATTCTCAACGAGGTCGATTCGATGATGTTGACCGGCGTCAATCTGGAAGCGCTGGAGGCCCGCCAGGGGTTGGTGGAACTGCTGAAGTACTCGCTGATCGTAGTCGCCAGCGTTCCCGTTCTCATCATGTATCCGTTTGCCCAGCGATACTTTGTGAAAGGTGTCATGATTGGGGCGATCAAGGGATAAATCACGACGAGGAGGAGCTCGTATGAGAAAGCTCGGCCTGTTGTTCGCATTGTCATTCGCTTTGTCGGTGCTGCCGGCGCTGGCGTTCGGCGCCGGTCAGACCATGGAGGAGGGCGCCGCCGGGCGCCTGCTGCCGACCCCCGCCGGGGTGCTGCCGATCGTCGAGGAGCCGGTGACCTTGCAGGTGTTCGTGGCGCCGGCGGCGTTCATCGGCGACTTCAACACCAACAAGGCGACGATCTATTGGGAGGAGATGACCGGCGTCCACGTCGACTGGATCCAGGTGCCGGAACAGGACAAGGCGCAGAAGCTGACCCTGATGCTGTCCAGCGGTTCCGACCTGCCCGACGTCTTCTCGACCCACCTCAGCTTCGAGCAGGTGATTCTGTACGGCGCGCAGGGATTGTTCATCCCGCTGAACGACCTGATCGACCAGTACGGCCACGGCATCCACAAGGTGTTCAAGCTGGAGCCCAACGCGCGCAACGTGATCACTGCGCCGGACGGCAACATCTACACCCTGCCCTACTACAACGACTGCTATCACTGCCGCTACGCGCAGCGCGCCTGGATCAACGTCGACTGGCTGCAGCGCCTCGGCCTGGAGATGCCGCGGACCACCGAGGAGCTGGTGACCGTGCTGCGCGCCTTCAAGGAGAACGACGCCAACGGCAACGGCAAGGCGGACGAGATTCCGCTGCTGTCGCAGGCCAACAGCTGGCACAGCGACAGCACCGACTTCCTGATGAATCCGTTCACCTTCAACCCCGGCAACTCCACCCTGTGGCGCTACGTCCAGGGTGACGAGGTGGTGTTCGCGCCTGTCCAACCCGGCTGGAAGGATGGCCTGCGCTATCTCAGGCGCCTGCACGACGAGGGGCTGCTGGACCCGGAGAGCTTCTCCATCGACCAGAACGGCCTCCGCCAGCTCACCGAGAACCCGGCCGGCAACCGCGTCGGCCTGAGCCTGGGCGGCTACCACGGCATGTTCGCGGCGCTGGACGCCGACGGCGCCAAGCACGACTACGAGGCGCTGCCGCCGCTGCAGGGACCGGCCGGCCGGCAGACGCCGGTGTACTACGTCGGCATCACCCCGATCTTCGTGGTCACCAGGGACAGCGAGTACCCGGAGATCGCCTACCGCTGGGGCGACATGATGTACGACGACGAAAAGGCGATTCTCGGCGGTTGGGGCCAGGAGGACGAGGACTGGCGCGCGGCCCGGCCCGGCGAGCTGGGCATCACCGGCGAGCAGGCCACCTGGGTGCGGCTGACCGAATGGGGGGTGCCCCACAACTCCCACTGGGGGCAGTCGATTCCCCAGATCGCCAACGGCGACACCTACTACTTCAGCGTGGCCGCGGAGCAGGGCGCCTGGAACCTGGAGCATGAGCTGTGGAAGGCCAGCACCCACGCCATGAGGCCCTACGGCGTCGAGAACAAGGCGCTGCCGCCGTTGTTCCTCGACCTGGACATGGTGCAGGAGCTGAGCGAACCGCTGGCCCTGCTGCGCCAGCACGTGGATGAGTGGAACGCCCTGTTCATCACCGGCCGCAAGGAGATCGACGGCGACTGGGACGAATTCGTCAACGGTCTGGAGGACATCGGCCTGCCCAAGGTGCTGGAGATGACCACCGCCGCCTACCGGCGCCAGTACCGCTAAGCTAAGCAAGCCAAGCGCTCAGCGCGCTTGGCTTGCGGAGCCCCGCCGGCGGCTTCCCGCTGCCCGGCGGCGCTCCCACTTCACAGACGCGGTCCGGTCGCCGCCGCCACCCGGTGCCCGGCAACCAAACGCGACTACATTGAATCAGAGGGGCAGGTGATTGCCGATGTATCCGATTTCTACTTCGCGGGACGTGGGATCAAATCGGAGATGAATGCGACCGCCGTTTCCGAAGCGGGCATGCCACTCGAATAGCTCGCGGGAGCCGATATGAGACTGAAATCTACGTGCTGCCAGAAGTTTGCGACTATTCCTTACACGGTCGCTCTCCGGCGTTACCGTCGTTCTCCAGGACGGCGCGGGGCCGCCCGCTTTACTCCATTCTTGAGCCGAGCGGTCCAGATCGAGCAGCTTCCCGGCGATAGTCGACAACTGGTTGGCGCACATGCGGAGATTATCTTGCACTCCCGGACCGAAGATGAGTCCGGGGAACAGCTCGCCGCGGTTCTCCCACAAGGTCTTCGGATCATTTGGAACTCGGATTCGATCGCGGTGTCGGTCGCAAATGCCGTATGCGTGCCGGGAACGGGTGAGCTGGTCGATCTCTTCGGATACACGCCCGATAATCTCGCCGGCGAACAGCTCCTCGAATTCGACTGTCAGGCGGTCACTGTCCCAGGTCGAAGCCGAAGGAAATCCGACGGCTATCCCATCGTCGATGGCGCACAGCACGAGCGGCTCTCCGTCTCTGTCCGCCAGTTTCAATTCCTGGCAGCCGAGAAATCTTTCCCTCACCTCCTCGCCGACGTCGTCAAGAAGTGGGTGCTTGGAAGCCATCCTCATGAGGAACAGGTATTCTTCCCGATGGTTCGACCGTCTCAGGTCGATGCAGGCATCGAAGTACGTATAATCGGCCAGACATCGCGTATCGGAAAGGTTCTTCGCCGTCCGCAGGCTCGCATCTACCACCCTCTTGCTGACGAGATGGCTCATGCCGACCGCAACGTCCTTGAGCCATGTCGAAATCGAATGACGGTCGGAACCCGGCGCAAAGAGGCTGGCGTGGTTGAGGATCATTTCTCGCATGTCATGACCTGGGCGCGATCAGTCTGGCGAGATTCTCCTCATGTTGATCGAAGAAACCTGCCGGCCACGCCGACAGGCGCCCGTCGGCGTCCACCCTCGGCGAAGCCACCGTCGTCCTGCCGCCTTCGCGTTCGAAGTAGTGGAATGCGGTGTCGCCCGGCTCGATCAGCTTGTCACGCACGGCGATCCGTATGCCATCGATGAAGTGATCGCTATGAGTTTCGACTATCACCTGCACGCCGGCCAGCGCGGCGCGAACGGCAAGTTCCGCCAATCTGGTCTGACCGCGCGGGTGTAGATGGGCCTCCGGATTCTCGATCAGGCAGAGCGAACCGGGAGGCGCCAACAGGGCGGTCAACACCGGCAGCGTGTACGAGAGGCCGAACCCGACGTTGGTCGCTCGGAAGCGTCTGGTCGTCACGTCGCCGGCGCGGTCGAACGAGAAGCCGGCAATGATGGCGTCGGCGTCCCGGACGGCCTCCAGTTGCAGGTGCGCGCCGGGCGTCACCTCCCGGAGCCAGTGATCGACTACGTCGAGCAGCCGGCGGCCGGCATGCCCGGTCTGACGAGGATCGTCCGGCGTCAATGCCTCATTCTGGTGAGCCGCCAGGTAATTCAGCGCGTACTCGCCGCGCGCGCCAAGATAGCCGCTACGGGCGAACGCCTCCGACTGGCGGTAGAGCTTGCGCGGGCCGAGACGTTCAGCGCTTACGTAGATGAGAGACCCTCCGACCGGCGGATACCCGTCCCACAATTCCACACCGTCCAGCCCTTCATCATCGGCTCTCAACCGGTCGGCCTCCGGGGAGTAGCGAAACGTCAATCTGAGCGGGGTTCGCACCACCTGGTGATGCAACCCGAATACGATGACCTCCTCCTCGGCGTCTTCGAAGAGCGTGTCCTGACCGGTACCGATATCCGTGAGCTCCCCGCCCAGAACGAGTTCCCCCCGAAGCAGATCCCCGGACGAAGCGGACTGTCCCAACACGAGGAGCGCCTGTATGAGGCTGCTCTTTCCCATGCCGTTCACGCCGCACAGCATCGTCAGCGGCGAGCAGGTCAGGTCCAGCGTATCGAAGCACTTGAAGTTCCGCAGTACGATCCGTTCAAGCATTGAGACACCTCTCGATCAGTTCCTGAGTCGTCCGAAACCGCTTCCGTACCCGGGCCGGATGGCCGGTAGATGCGGATATCGAAGTTTCGAATTCCGCATCGGTGTTCATCAGCGATATGAATTCATCAATGATCCGATCGCGGTTTTCCGCCAGAATCTCGACCTTATCGTCCGTAAGCCGAGCCAACCCGACGCTCCAGGCATCGAACAGCGCCTTGTTGATCGGGTACCGGCCTTCGTCTCTGCCGTAGCGCTTGCGGAATGCGTGTGTCTTGAAAATACGATACGCGCCGCGCATCGCTCGCCTGAAGTCTCTGGTAAGGACGTCTCGCTGTGCGGTCTCCATGGCATTGACGCGCTTCATCGCGGTGCCGAGATAGCCGTCCAGGTCGTTGGCTGAATAGTCTTCCCATGGTTCGATGTGGAACGCAATGAATCGCAATACACACTCCCGATCTTCCATGCGTATGTTCCTGATAGAGTTATCGGTAGCCCTCTTGAACTCGTCCGATTCAGCCAGCTCTTTCAGGTATTTCCGAACCGGCCCCGGATGCAAGGCATGCCGAATCTCTTGGCCGTTGAGTGTCGCTCCGCCCGTATTGATGCGTCGAAATATGTTGAACATCACCTCTTCGGGAGTGCCAGGATCGATGACGTTCACCACCAGCTGCGTCTCACGAATCCGCCTCTGCATACGGTGAGGGAGGTCCATGAACGACTTGCCATTCAAGCTCGTGAGATACTCGAGCTGTTGCAGGACAAACTTTCCCTCGACGTAATTGAACATGGTCGACGTTCTCTGCAGACCATCGACCACGGACCATTTCTCGTCGTGGTCGGCGGCAACGTAGAAGACCGGTATCGGGATGCGCAGCAGGAGAGATTCGATGAGACGGCTCTTTTGAAGATCGTTCCAGATATCCGCCATGCGTTGAAAGTCAGGAGCGAGATCGATTTCCTGGTAACGGATGCGAGCAACGACTTGATCGACCACGACGTTGACCGTACGCACCCGTATCTTTTCGGGATCGAACGGTCGTTTGATCCGGAGGGTCTCATCCTCATCCTCTTGCTCTATCCCTACGTCCTTGGAATCGGGTTCTGCCATGGCGGTGGTATTCTACCTCAATCGTTCATCATCAGTCACGTACGGAGGCGATGCGATGCGCGGCGTCTATCCGGTGACCGCGGGCGCCGGTTGCGGGGCCGGCGCCGGCCGGGGGATGCCGAACGCGGTCACCGCGGTGGCGACGGCTATGACGGCGGCCAGCAGGAACACCGTTTCGTAGCCGGATGCCTTCCAGAGGATGCCGCCCAGGAACGGCACCGTCATGGAGAAGACGTGGTCGATGGTCACCCCCATCGACAGGGTGGTGGACAGCTCGTCGCGGTTGGCGCACAGCTTGCCGACGTACACCGCGCGCGCCGCGCCGACGAAGAACAGGACGTGGTCCAGCACGTAGGTGGCGCCGACCACGATCAGGCCGATGGCCGGCGGGAAGAGCTGGGCGCCGTAGCCGTACATCAGGCACACGCCGCACAGCAGCAGGGCGTCGGCGGTGAGGATGGTGCGCGGTCCGAAGCGGTCGATCAGGCGGCCGATCAACGGCTGCGCCGCCAAGTTGGTGACGGCGGTCACCACCCACAGCAACGCGATGGTCTGCACCGGTTGCTCGTAGATCACCACCAGCACCCATACGGCGAAGGTGATGAACACCTGCTTGCGCACGCCGAACAGCGCGCAGAGGGCGTAGTAGCGGGTGAACTTGCGGTTCACGACGAAGCGCCGGCGCTGCATGCGCTTCTCCGGCTGCCCGCGCACCGCCAGCCGCGTCAGCACCATCGACGAGAGGAACAGGCCGGCGGCAAGCGCGAAGAAGAAGCCGAAGTCGAGGTTGGTGACGGAACGCAGCCCCCACACGCAGCCGGCCATGACCAGCCCGGCCAACGTCTTCCAGAAGCCGACCCGGCCCAGCCGGCTGCCGGCGCGCGCCAAGTCGCCGTGATCGACCACGATGGCGCGCTCGATCAGCATGCCCATGTGTTGGCCGGCCGAGTAGAGCATCACGAACACGATCAGCGGCAGGCCGGGAATGATGCCCGCAATCCCGTCCGCCAGCGGCCGCACCGGGATCAGCGCCAGGCCGACCACGCCCAACGCCGCCACCACGGCGGCCAGCGAGAACAGGCGCCGCTCCGACAGGGTGCCGAGCAGCACCACGTAGAACACCATCGCGAACCCCTGCGACTCGCGCGGGAACTCCAGGAACCCGCGAAACCACTCGCCGACGTGGTAGCGCTCCCGGAGGAAGTTGGGGAAGTTGATCTCGACCGTGGCCGAGGCCGCGGCGAACGCGGCGAAGGCCGCGATCAGCAGCAGGTAGGCGCCGGCCGCATCGCCGCGCGCGCGAAGGTATGGCATGGGGGCGTTCAGCATGGCACCAACTCCCCTTCGTCGCAATGGTTCAAGCGGGCGGCCGGTCGCCTTGGGACGCGGACAGATTCGCGCCGCCGCCCTGCCGGCTCACCCGACGAGACTCGTTTGACGGCGGATGGCGGGCGTGGGACGATGGCGCGGAGCGACGATGAACCAGCTTCTTCGGCTCACCACGGACGATCTATAGGTGTGCGTCGCCTGTCATGGGGAGTGGACTCGTTGCGGGCTTCGTTGCCAGAGCGCCAGGACTGCATCCCAACTCGGTACCTGACTTGGGTCCTTGGCGCTGCGCACCACGTGCCGCATGCCGTGAAACCACAGGTGGTCTCCTACCGGGGTGCCGGCCGGGCTGAAGCGGAAGTCGATCGACCACCGCACCGACGGCGCGCGGCCCAGGGTGGAGCGGTGGAACACGTGGTTGTGGAAGATGACGAAGTCGCCGGGCTGCATGGACAGGGTGACCGCTTTTCGCCCGGCCGCGGGATCGTGGTCCGGCGTCCCGAAGCCGGAGTCGTGGCTGCGGTCGCCGTGTTCCTGAATCGCGAGCCGGTGGGTACCGGGAAGGAACTGCATGGCGCCGTTCGCCTCGCTGACCGGCACCAGCGGCACCCACACGGTGGGCCAGTGGTATTGGCCGGTATCCTCCATGTATCCCGAATCCTGATGCCACGGCAGCGCGGAGACGCTCTCCGCGGGGAGCTTCGGGCGCAGAATGTAGTCGCCGCTTACCTGTAGTTCCGCGCCGAGCAGCGACTCCACCACGTCCAGGATCGCCGGATGCGTCCACAGCTCGTAGAGCTCGCGGCTGAACACGCAGGCGTGCCAAGTCAGGCGCTCCTCCCGCCCGCGGTGCTCCTGCCGCAGCTTGTACCAGCGCGTCGAAAACGGTTCTTGCGAATGGAGATGGGAGATTTCGCCCCGGGCGCGCAGCGCCCGCGCGCGGCGGTCCACCTCCGCCTCCAGCACCCTGATGAAAGAGTCGATCACGGCGCGCGGCAGCGCGCCCCGCACCACCAGATACCCGTCCGCGGCATATGCCTGTTCCTGATCGTTCGTCAGCGGAGCCAACCTGACCTGTCCTCGCGCCGCAATGAGGCGGGCGGCCCGGTCGCCGTGTCAACCCGCGGCGCGTCAGTTGAGGTCAGTCGCGCCGATACCAGGCGGCCTGGGCGGTGAACATCCGGTGGTACCGCCCGCGGCGGGCGAGCAGATCCGCGTGGGTGCCGTCTTCGACGATCCGGCCGCCGTCCAGCACCAGGATGCGGTCGGCCAGGCGCGCCGACGCCAGCCGGTGGGTGACGATGATGGCCGTGCGGCCGGCCGCGATCTTCATGAACCGCTCGTATACCGCCTGCTCCTCCAACGGGTCGATCGACGCGGTCGGTTCGTCGAGCAGGATCGTGCCGCGGCGCCGGAACAGCCCGCGCGCGATGGCCAGCCGCTGCCACTGTCCGAGGGAGAGATCGCGGTTGCCGAACTCCCGCGACAGCATCACGTCCAGGCCGTCGGGTCCGTGCCACAACTCCTCCGGTACGCCCCCGTCGCGCAGCGCCCGGAGCACCTGCGACTCATCTCCCGCGGCCGCCTCGTCCGCCAGGACCACGTTGTCGCGCAGGGTCATCTGATAGCGCTGGAAGTTCTGGAACACCGCCGAAGTGTCGGCGCGCACCTCCTCCTTGGCCGCCCGCCGGGTATCGACGCCGGCTCTGATCACCTGCCCTTCGCTCGGCGCGTACAGACCCAGCAGCAGCTTGGCCAGCGTGGTCTTGCCGGCGCCGTTGACCCCCACCAATGCGAGCGTGATCCCGTGGTCGAGCGCCAGGGTCACCCCGCGCAGCGCCGGCCGCGCGCCGCCCGGATAGGTGAACGCCGCCCCGCGCGCGGCCAGGCTTCCCGGCCCCGGCCGCGCGCCGCCGGCGCCCTGCCTTCCCTGCCGCTCCTGCCGCTCCTGCCGCCGGCCCTCGTCGAGGCGCAGGAACTCGATGAGGTGGGACGCCGTGGCGCTGGCGCCGGAGGAAGCGCCCAACATGTTCATCACCGCCTCGGTCGTCAGCAGCAACCGGCTCACCGCGTAGATCACCACCGCGAACCCGCCGACTCCGATGCTGCCGTCGGCCAGCAGCCAGGCCGCCAGCAGGAACGATCCCCCGTAACCGAGCAGTACCACCACGTTCAACCCCAGATCGATCCCGCCTACCCGCAGGTCTTCGCGCCAGCGTTCCGCGCTGAAGCGGGCGAGCGCGGCGCGGTAGCGCTGCAGCAGGCGCGCGCCGGCGCCCAGGACCCGGGTCTCCTTGAAGTACTCGCGGTCCACCAGGCAGCGCTCCAGGTACTCGAACTCCCGCAGGAGTGGAACGGTCTTGCGTTCGAGCCGGTAGTAGCGGCTGGCGCGGACGAGATGGCTCACGATCCGGGGCGCAAACACCAGCGGAACCACCAGCGCCAGCAGCGGCGACAGCGAATAGAGGTAGCCCGCCGCCGCCACGGAGAAGATCAACTGGTAGACCGGAAACAGGAAGAACAGCAGCATGGTGATTGCGGCGTCCACTCCCTGTTGCGCCAGTTCCAGCCGCTCGTGCGCGGCGAGGGTCTCGAACTCGATCACCTCCAACCGCGCGGCCTTTTCGTTCAACGCCGCGGTCAACGCGCCGGCCCCCTTGCCGCCGAAGTACACGGAGATAGGATCGGACAGCATCTCCAACAGTTCCCGCAGCAGAATCGCGGCGCCGGCGACGAGAATGGGGCCGGTCAGTTGCGCCGCCCGGGCCACGTCGGGGAGCTGTGACATGACCCGCTCCAGCAGGTGGAACACCAGCACAGCGCAGCCCGTGAGCGTCAGGCTGACGACGATCTCGACGCACAGATGGAACGGCGCCCGGCGGCTCAAGATGCCGATCACCGCGGCGAGCACGCGCGCGTAGGAGGGCTTGCTACCCGGCTTCATCCGCGTCATCCGCCTCATACCAATGCCGTTGGGTGGTGAACATCTGCGCGTAGCTGCCATCCCGCCGCATCAGGTCGTCGTGGGTACCCGACTCGCTGATCACGCCGCCGTCGACCACCAGGATGCGATCCGCGATCTTGGTGGACCCTAGCCGATGACTGATGAACAGCGTCGTCAGCCCCGCGGCCGCGCGCGCGTACGACTGGTACACCTCGCTCTCGGCAAGCGGGTCCAGCGCCGCGGTAGGCTCGTCGAGGATGCGGACCGGCGCCGCGCCGGCCAGCGAACGCGCCAGCGCCAGCCGCTGCCATTGGCCGCCGGAGATGTCCACTCCGCCCGGCAACACCTTCCCCAACGGCGTATCGGCGCCGCGCGGCAACTCCTGGACCAGGTCACCCAGGCCCGCCTCCTCCAGACTCGCCGCGACCGCGGCAGCGCCGCCGCGGTCCGGGCCGTCGAGCGTCACGTTGTCGCGCACCGTAAGCGAGTAGCGGGCGAAGTCCTGGAACACCACGCCGAACAGGCCGTTGAGCGCATCCTGCGGCCAGTCGGCGATGGGAGCGCCGTTGATCAGGATGTCGCCGGCGGTGGGGCGGTACAATCCGAGCATCAGCTTGGTGATGGTCGACTTGCCCGAGCCGTTGGCGCCGACCAGCGCGTAGTGGCGGCCTGCCTCCAGTACGAAGCTCACGCCCTGCAATACCGGCTCCTCGGTACCGGGATAGGTGAAGCGCACGCCGGTGAACTCAAGCGCCGCGAACTTGGCTTGCGGCGCGCGCCGAGTGAGCGACTGTCTGGTCTCCGCCAGCGCGGCGAACGAGGTCAGGTCGCGGAAATACTCGCGGTGCCGGCCGAGACGCGAGGTGATCTGCACCAGATCCAGCGTCACCAGGCGCTCCGCCTGCAGCAACGCGGTGACGGCGGCAACGTAGAACGCGACGTCGATCGCGCCGGTCTGCAGCGGGCGCAGGAACGCGAGCATGGCGATGACGATGCCGGCGATCACCACGCCGCCGGCACCCTTGAACTGCGCCCAGATACGCAGGTTCAGAAGCGACTCCAGCTTGATCACCGACTCGAAGATGGTGCGCCACTTCCCCATGACGTAGCCGGAGTAGCCGAACAGCGCGCGTTCGGCGGCCGCGTCGCGCCCCTGCAGCACTTCCTCCGACAGGTAGCTGGCGCGCCGGCGTTGGCGCGTCACCCGGCGCTCGAACGCGTACAGCCCGCGCCCGCTCCTGATGCCGAGCAGCACGAAGGGAACCGTGGCCGCCAGCACTACGGGGACGACCCACAAGTGCAACCGCGCCAGCACCACGGCGATGCCGACGACCCGCACGGCGACGGCTGCCAGGCCGATCAGATCGTCGAACGCCTGCTTGACCGGTCCCTGCTCCGGCGCCGGCTGCGACTCCATCTGCGGGCCGGCGGCGACGCGGCGCAGCAGGTCGGCCGTCTCCGGGTTCTCGACGTGCCCATATTCCAGCCGCGCCCGCTTCTCGGTCAGCGCGGCGCGGAAGCCGCAGCGCAATCCCAGCTCGATCCGGCGGTCGGTCAGACCGCGCGCCGCGGTCTCCAACGTCTCGACCGTGAACACCGCGAGCAGCGCGAGCACCGGCGCGGCAATAGCCTCCCAGGGAAGCCGCCCGCCCGCCAGGTCGAGCGCGGTTCCGATGAACCACTCGGTGGCAAGAACCAGCAAGGGACCGGTGGCAGCGCCCGCCGCGACCGCCGCCAGCGCCCGAATCGCCGCGGCGATCGGCGCATCGCCAAATATGATCCGAACCCCGCTCAGCAGCGTGTAACGACGCACCGCAAGCGTCACGGCGGGAGTCTCTCAATAACCTGCCGGGTCCTGCAAGCTGCGGTTGCATGGGCGCCGGCTTGGCGGCACCATGAGGTCGGAGGCGGGCGCGGACCGTGGCGGACAGGCTTTTGGGCAAGGTGGCGCTGATCACCGGCGCCGGTTCCGGCATCGGCGCGGCTACGGCCGCCCTGTTCGCGCAGGAAGGCGCCGCGGTGGCGCTGGCCGACCTGCGGCCGGAGCGGGTACGGGAGCGCGCCGCGCAGCTTGCCGGCGGGGCGCTGGCGCTGGCCGGCGACGTGGCCCGGCGCGCGGACGCCGAGCGAATGGTCAACGCGGCGGTCGAGCGCTTTGGCGGTATCGACATCCTGGTCAACTGCGCCGGGGTGACGCCGCGCGACGCGCCGACGGAATGGGACTTCGAGCAGACCTGGGACTGGGTGTTGAACGTCAACCTCAAGGGAACCTACCTGATGTCGCGCTACGCCGCCGCCGAAATGCAGCGCCGCGGCGGCGGCGCGGTGGTCAATCTGTCGTCGATCTACGGGCTGGTGGGGCGGCCGTCGTTCTTCGGCACCGGCCACGACCCCTACCCGCCCAGCAAGGGCGCGATCGTGGCGCTGACCAAAGACATGGCCAACTCCCTCGGCGCCCGCGGCATCCGCGTCAACGCGCTGTGTCCCGCGTTCATCTACACCGAACTGACGCGCACCCTCACCGAGGACCCGGAATGGCTGCGCCAAATGCTGGCCATGGAGCCGCTCGGCCGCCTGGGCCGGCCGGAGGAGGTCGCCAAGGCCGCCCTGTTCCTGGCCTCCGACGACGCCTCCTTCATCACCGGCGTATGCCTCCCGGTAGACGGCGGCTACACTTCCCAGTGACCGGCGGGCTGCTTATCGCACCGGCAGGGGAAAGCGGCGATGAGCCTTGTCATGGCGCGGGCTCCGTGCGGGGTGCGGCGACCGCGGCCGGGTTGCCGTTCGCGGGCGGGCGCCAGGGGCCGGTCAACGCGCCCTCGATGCGCGCCACGCGCTCCGCTACCGAGTCCACGCGAACGGTCAAGGCATCCACGCGAACGGTCAGGGCGTCCACGCGGGCCGTCAGGTCGCGGCGCAGGTCTGTCAGATCGGCGCGCAGGTCGGTTACGGCGGCGGTCAGGTCGGCGCGGGCGCCGGCGCGCGCCTCCGCCAGGGCGGCCGCGTTGGCGTCCACGCGGTTGCTCAGCAGGGTGATTTCGCGGCGCAGACTCTTACCCTGCAGCAGCACCACCGGAACCAGCACGGCCAGCATGGCAGCCACGGCGCCGGCGGCGGCGAGCAGCACGGTCAAGGTCTCGGCCATGGCGTTACCTCCCAGGGGCGAGTCCGACGTCGCCGGCCCGAATTGTCGGTGTCTACAGATTGGTCCTGGTCAGCCATCCTTGTGCCTTGAAACAGAGTATCGAACCGATAGATGAGCGGCAAGAATCCGCATACTCACTCACGCATACGGTGGTGCGGACTGAAACCATCTGCTACCTTGATGCCCCATGACACACGCGCAGCGCCGGCAAGGAATGGGGGTCGGGATTCTCTTGCTGCTCACCCCGTGGGCGCCGGCGCTGGGGCAACGTGCGGAGCCGCCGCCCGACGATGCAGGAGTGGTATGGCGGTTGGTGCGCGGCGGCGGTGGCTTTACCTCTCCCGGCGGAACGACGGGAATGGGCCTGGAGAGCGTTGCGTCGAACGGCGAGCTCTTCGTCGCGGTCGGAGAACGAGGCACGATCGTGCGCAGCAGCGATGGAAACAACTGGTCCGAGGCACGTTTCAGGCCCGCGGCGGCGGATTTCACCGAGGTCGTTTGGGGAGGCGGGCGTTTCGTTGCAATCGGTGGCTCTACGATCGTGAGCAGCGCCGACGGCGATAGCTGGGAGCGTTCACGTACCCCCAATACGGACCGCTGGAACGGCGTTGCCTGGGGCCACGATCGCTTCGTCGCAGTAGGTACCGGCGCCATCGCGCACAGCCGCGACGGCCGGCGTTGGCAGCGGGTGCCACAACGGGCTACGCCCGCCAGCCTGTTCGGCATTACCTGGGGAGGCGGACGCTTCGTAGCCGTCGGGAACGATGGCGTGATCGTGTACAGCGCTGACGGCGAACACTGGCAGACGTCAAGAGACACCGGGACCTCCACCGCGCTCCTCGACGTCGTCTGGAATGGCGAGCGCTACGTGGCGGTTGGCGAGGGCATCATCCTGCGCAGCAGCAACGGCAAGCGCTGGGACGTGAGCCGCAGCGGCATCCCTCCCCAGGAGCGGCTGAACGACGTGGTTTGGGCGGGCGGACGCTTCGTGGCGGTCGGCAACAGGATCCTGCATAGCAGCGACGGCGACCTGTGGGAAACGGCGACGGTACAGGTCGACGGGAAGACATTTGAAGCGGCCCCGTTGGTATGGTTGGCAGGCGGCGGTTGGATTTCCCGCGGCTGGGACCACTATCTTCACGGCATCGCCTGGAACGGCGCCGGCTTCGTAGCCGTCGGCATGAACGGCGCGATCCTGATCAGCAGCGACGGTCTCCAGTGGGAGCAGGCAAGCGATTCCGGCGCTCTCCTCCCTGAACTCGTCGGCGTCGCCTGGGGCAGCGAGCGGTTCGTAGCACTCGCGGACTGGTCGGATTCGATCCTGCACAGCGCGGATGGGCAGCGTTGGCAGAACGTGAACGTCGGCCCTGAATTGTACGGCCTTAACGACGTCGTTTGGGCTGGCGACCGCTTCGTAGCCGTCGGCATCAAGATCGCCTCCAGCGCGGATGGTGTCCGCTGGCAAGAAGTTTCCGCTTCCTTGGATGAACAACTCAGCGCCGTTGCCTGGAACGGCCAGGACCTGGTCGCCGTTGGCTACGAGGGAACGATCATGAGCAGCGGCGACGGCGAACGTTGGACGTCGGTCGCCGACAGCGCGACCACAGAGCATTTGAGCGACGTGGTCTGGGGTGGCAAACGCTTTGTAGCCGTCGGATTCAATGGCGTGATCGTTCACAGTGACGACGGCGAGCGATGGCGGCCGGCGAGCGGGCCGGCGAGCCGGCCCGCGGTGTCGGTTCGGGCGGCGCCGCGCAACCGGGCGACCCTCAACGGGCATTATTCCGGCGTTGCCTGGAACGGTAAGCGCTTCGTCGCCGTGGGATGGGGCGGGTACGGCGACCACCGCGTCGGCACGGTCGTGCACAGCAAGGACGGCGACCGCTGGGAGCTGGCGAACGACCACGAATTTCTGGCGGAGGAGCACTTCGGAGCCGTCGCCTGGAACGGCAGACGCTTGGCGGCGGTGAGCTACTTTGACGGCACCATCATGTATAGCGCCGACGGCGACCGCTGGGATCCGGCCTCCAAGATCGCCACCTTCGATAAGCTGAACGACATTGCCTGGGGTAACAGGCGCTTCGTGGCGGTCGGGCGGAACGGGACCATCGTCGTCAGCCCATGACTGCCGGCTCGATTCCTGTGCTACCATGAAGCCCCATGACACACGCGCAGCGCCGGCAAGGAATAGGGATCGGGATTCTCTTGCTGCTCACCCCGTGGGCCGCTGGCGCAGCGTGCGGAGCTGCCGCCCGACGATGCGGGAGTGGTATGGCGGTTGGTGCGCGGCGGCGGCGGCTTTTCCTCTCCCGGCGGAACGACGGGAATGGGCCTGGAGAGCGTTGCGTCGAACGGCGAGCTCTTCGTCGCGGTCGGAGAACGAGGCACGATCGTGCGCAGCAGCGATGGAAACAACTGGTCCGAGGCACGTTTCAATCCCGCCGACACCGATTTCACCGAGGTCGTGTGGGGAGGAAGGCGTTTCGTTGCAGTCGGTGGCTCTACGATCGTAAGCAGCACCGACGGCGATAGTTGGGAGCATTCACGTACTCCCAATTGGCCTTTGAACTTGCAGGGCGTTGCCTGGGGCAACGATCGCTTCGTCGCGGTGGGTATCGACGGCGCCATCGCGCTGAGCCGCGACGGCCGGCGCTGGCAGCGGGTACCACAACGGGCTACGCCCGCCAACCTGTTCGGCATTACCTGGGGAGGCGGCCGCTTCGTAGCGGTCGGGAGCGATGGCGTTATCGTGTACAGCGCCGACGGCGAACACTGGCAGAGGTCACGAGACACCGGCACCTCGACCCCGCTCCTCGACGTCGCCTGGAATGGCGAGCGCTACGTGGCGGTTGGCGAAGGCATCATCCTGTACAGCAGCAATGGCAAGCGCTGGGACGCGGGCCGCAGCGATCTCTCTCCCCCGGAGCGGCTGAACGACGTGGTTTGGGCGGGAGGACGCTTCGTGGCGGCCGGCAACAGGATCCTGCATAGCAGCGACGGCGACCTGTGGGAACCGGCGACGGTACAGGTCGACGGGAAGACATTTGAAGCGGCCCAGTTGGTATGGTCGGGCGGGCGGCTGGTGATTTCCGATGACTGGGACTACTACCTTCACGGCATCGCCTGGAATGGCGCCGGCTTCGTAGCCGTCGGCCGGGGCGGCGCGATCCTGATCAGCAGCGACGGTCTCCAGTGGGAGCAGGCAAGCGATTCCGGCGCTCTCCTCCCTGAACTCGACGGCGTCGCCTGGGGCGGCGAGCGGTTCGTAGCATTCGCGGACTGGTCGGATTCGATCCTGCACAGCGCGGATGGGCAGCGTTGGCAGACCGTGAACGTCGGCCGTGAATTGTACGACATTAACGACGTCGTCTGGGCCGGCGACCGCTTCGTAGCCGTTGGGCGCACGATTGCCTCCAGCGCGGATGGTGTCCGCTGGCAGGAAGTTTCCGCTTCCTTGGATGAACAACTCAACGCCGTTGCCTGGAACGGCCAGCACCTGGTCGCCGTTGGCTACGAGGGAATGATCATGCGCAGCGGCGAAGGAGAACGTTGGACGACGGTCGCCGACAGCGCCACCATTGAGGACTTGACCGACGTAGTCTGGGGTGGCAAGCGCTATGTCGCCGTCGGATTGAATGGCGTGATCGTGCACAGCGACGACGGAGATCGATGGCGGCCGGCCAGCCGGCCCGCGGTGCCGGTTCGGGCTGCGCAACCGGACGATCCTCATCGGACCGTCTTCTATGGCTTCAGCGGCGTTGCGTGGAACGGTAAGCGCTTCGTCGCCGTCGGATGGGGCGGGTACGGTAACGACCGCGTCGGCACGGTCGTGCACAGCAGGGACGGCGACCGCTGGGAGCTGGCGAATGACCACGACTTTCTGGCGGATGAGAGTTTCGGAGCCGTCGCCTGGAACGGCACGCGCTTCGCGGCGGTGAGCTACTATGACGGCACTATCATGCACAGCGCCGACGGCGACCGTTGGGATCCGGCCTCCGACATCGCCACCTTCGACAAGCTGAACGACATTGCCTCGGGTAACGGGCGCTTCGTGGCGGTCGGGTGGAACGGGACCATCGTCGTCAGCCCATGACGGCCGGTTCGATTCCTTGCGCGGCGCCGGGGCAGCTTGGCTTTGCGGACGACCTGGGAGACCGCATCGGCGCCGCGGTGCAGGAGTTCGTCGACCGCGGCCGGCTGGCCGGGGCGGTGGTGGCGGTGGCCCGCCGCGGCATGCTGGCGCACCTGGAAGCGCGCGGCATGGCGGACGTCGAGCATGACCGGCCGATGCGCGCGGATACCATCTTCCGCATCTACTCGATGACCAAGGCGGTGGGCAGCGCCGCGGTGATGATGCTGTGCGACGCCGGCCGGCTGGAGCTCGACGCGCCCGCCGCCGACTACCTGCCGTCGCTGCGGGGGCTGCAGGTGGCGCCCGACCCGGCCGCCGGTCAGCGCGACCCGGCGCCCGCCGACCGCGAGATCACGGTGCGCGACCTGTTGCGCCATACCGCGGGACTGCCCGGCAACGTGGCCGTGGAGCAGGCGCTCCGCGAGCACGGTCTGCCGCCCCTGCGCCGCTGCACCCTGCAACAGATCGTCGACTGCCTCGACCGGGTGCAGCTCGACTATCAGCCGGGAACGGAGTGGCGCTACAGCTTCGCGGCGGAGGTGCTGGGCCGGCTGGTGGAAGTGGCCTCAGGGCTCCACTTCGACCAATTCCTGGAGCAGCGCATCTTTCGGCCCCTGGGCATGGCGGACACCGCCTTCTTCTGCCCGCCGGAGCAGGCGCACCGGTTGGCGGCGATGTATGGCCCCGACTCCGGCGGCGGGCTGCAGGCGGTCGCCGCGCCGCAGGGCGGCACGGTCACGCCGTTCAGCTTCCGCGAACCGCCGATCTTCCTCTCCAACGGCGGCGGCCTGGTCTCCACCGCCGGCGACTATCTCCGCTTCTGCCTGCTGCTGGCCGGCGGCGGCGCGCTGGGCGGGGTGCGGCTGCTGCAACCCGCCACGGCGGCGATGATGACGCGCAACCAGCTCCCCGGGGAACTGATCCCGATCCGCAAGCAGCCGCAGGAGCGCTACGACGGGCTGGGGTTCGGACTCGGCTTCTCGGTACGGGTGCGGCCATCCGCCTTCGTGCCGGCCTCCCAGGTCGGCGAGTACGGGTGGATCGGCGGCGCCAGCACCGAGTTCTGGATCGCCCCGCAGAGCGAGCTGGTGGTGATTACCCTGGCGCAATACCTGCCCTTCTCGCCGCTCAGCCGGGTGGTGAAGGGAATCGTCTACGACGCCCTCGCCGAGGCCTAGCCGCACCATGCCGCAGCCCGCCGCGCCGCGCCCGAACATCGTGCTGATCATGGCCGACGACCTGGGGTTCAGCGACCTGGGCTGCTACGGCGGCGAGATCGCCACCCCGAATCTCGACCGCCTGGCGGCCGGCGGACTGCGCTTCACCCACTTCTACAACAACGCGGTGTGCGTCGCTACCCGCGCCTCGCTGCTCACCGGCCAGTACTGCCACAAGGTGGGCCTGGGACACCTCGGAGCCCGCCTCCGCGCCGGCCGCAACAACGTCACCTTCGCCGAGCTGCTGCGCGCCGCCGGCTACCGCACCCTGATGGCCGGGAAGTGGCACAACGGGCACGGGCGCGGCGAACTGCCGGTGGAGCGCGGCTTCGACCGCTACTGGGGGCTGGTCGACGGCGGCAGCAACTACTTCAATCCCGGCCTCCGCCGGCCCGGCGAGCCGGAGCCGGTGCACAAGGCGCCCGGCGACTACCGCTACTGGGGCGACGACGCCCGCCTGCTGCGGCCGTTCACGCCGGAGCAGCCCGACTTCTACGCCACCGACGCGTTCAGCGACCGCGCGGTCTCCTTCCTCGACCGCTACGGCGCCGGCGAGCAGCCGTTCCTGCTCTACCTCGCCTACACCGCCCCCCACTTTCCGTTGCAGGCGCCGGCCGAGGACGTCGCCCACTATCAGGGCCGCTACCTGATCGGCTGGGACGAGGTGCGCCGGCGGCGCTACCGGCGCCTGCTCGACCTGGGCCTCGCGCAGCCGCAGTGGGGCGTGTCCGAGCGCGACCCGATCTGCGGCAGTTGGGAGCAGGCCGCGGACAAGCCGCGCTGGGACCGCAAGATGGCCGTCTACGCCGCCATGGTGGAGCGCATGGACCGCGGCATCGGGCGGGTGCTCGACAAGCTGCGCGAACTGGACGCGGAGCAGGACACGCTGGTGCTGTTCCTGTCCGACAACGGCGGCTGCGGCGAGCACATCGACAACACCCCGGAGCGGGATCCGGGCAGCGTCGATACCTACACCACGGTCGACGCGCCGTGGGCCAACGCCAGCAACACGCCGTTCCGCAAGTACAAGGTGTTCGACCACGAGGGCGGCATCGCGACCCCGCTGATCGCCTCCTGGCCGCGCGTCATCCGGCCCGGCTCGATCACTCATCAGGTGGGCCACGTCATCGACTTCCTTCCTACCTTCGCGGAGCTGGCCGGCGCCGCCTGTCCGGCGCGGTTCCGCGGGCAGCCGGTGGCGCCGCTCGACGGCCGCAGCCTGGCGCCGATTCTGCGCGGCGCCAGGCGCGAGCCGCACGCCGCCCTGTTCTGGGAGCTGAACGGCTGCCGGGCGGTGCGCCGCGGGCGCTGGAAGGCGGTGAGTCTGGGGCCGGAACGGTGGCACGTGGGGCATCGGATCGCGGCCGGCTGCGACGGCTGGGAGCTGTACGACGTGGCCGCCGATCGCTGCGAGCTGATCGACCGGGCGCGCGAGCGGCCCGAACTGGTGACCGAGCTGGACCGGCTCTGGCGGCGCTGGTTCGCGGCCTGCCGCCGGGAGCGGGAGCGCGGGCGCGGAGATTCCCCGGAGGGTACTACGCCGACCGCGTAACGCCGACTGCGTAACCGCCGCCGGCCGCTACTGCGACTCGCCTCGGTTCTCGTACAACGCGCGGATGAAGCGCCGCGCGCTGTCGCCGTGCATGCGGCCGACGGAACATTCGCCGTCGAGGATCACGCCGTCATGGATGATCAGCTCCGGGGTGGTCAGGTTGCCGAGCACCCGCGCCGTGGAGCGCAGCATCACCCGGCTCTCGGCAGTAATGTTGCCGAGCACCACTCCCTCCACCACCACCACCTTGGCGGTGACGTCGGTCTTGATCTTGCCCGCCGGGCCTACGTGGAGCTGCTCCACCTCCAGCACCGGTCCCACGAAGCGGCCATCGACGCGCAGGTTGCCGTTGATCGCGCAACGCCCTTCGAATGCCGAATCTTCGCCGATCGTCGTGTTGGCGGAGACATTGGCACGCACGATGGCGGCAGGATATTACGAATCGGTCTCCGTTGGCGACTGCCCGCCGGGGGCCGCGGGGGCCGCCGCGCCGCCGGCCTGCGCCGGGGGGCCGCGGAGGTCGTCGTAGAGGCCGGCGGCGGCGTCCGGCAGCGGCGCCGCCAGCCCCCATACCACCCGCGCCGCTACCGCGGCGCGCGTTCCCGCCGGCGCTTCGATTCCGGCAACGACTGCCTCCCGCGCGGCATCGTCCACCGACAGCAGCACCGCGGTCTCGAAACCGCGGCGCCGGCCCCAGTTGCCGACTACCGCCAGCCGGCCGGCGTCGGCCAGGGCGCGCACCGCCTCGGCGGTCAGTTCGCCGACCTCCAGATACACCACCGCGGCGCCGGCGCGGATGACGGCATCCAGGCTGTCGCTCAGCCCGGCGCTGCCGCGCGCGCGGTCGAAGCGCTTGACGACCGGCGGGCGGGCGCCGGCGTCGGCAAGGCCGGCGCGGAACGCCGCGAGGGCGGCGCTCTCCCGCCAGCCGGTCGCCAGCACCGCGGCCTGCGCCGCGTCGGACCGGTCCGCCAGATAGGCCGCCACCAGGCGCCCGGCGCGCTCGTAGGCGGCGCTGCGCTCAAACGAGACCGCGGTGACGTTGGCCGGCAGCGGAGCGCCGGAACCGCGTCCGGGGCCGGACCAGGGGAGCAGTACGAACCGCACCTCGGGATGGGCGGCGGCCAACTCCTCCGCCTCCAGCGCGAGCAGCGCGGTCAGCACCACGCCGGCGTAGCGGGCGCCGGCGAGCTGCTCGGCCAGCTCCGCGTGCGGCTGCTCGGCGCCGACCGGCAGCACCTGCAGGCGGCTGCCGTCGGCCAACACGGTGTCTTCCAGGCCGGCCGCCAAGTTCGGCCAGGCCGCGGTGACGGCGTGCCAGAACGGCGCCTCCACCGCCACCAGATAGGTGCGCTCCGGGCGCGCGCCGGCGCACCCGCCGGCGGCCGCCAGGAGCAGGAGGGCGGCGGCGCAGGCCAGCCCGCGCCGCCGCCGCCTGATTGCGCCCGCGCCCGGACGGCGGCGGCTAGCCGCCGCCGTCGGGAGCCCCCCGCGGGTAGTAGCGCAGCACCGGCCACAGCGCGGCGGCGAACGCCGCGGCGCTGCCGGCCGCGGCGAGCTCCGGGCGCCGCAGCGCAACGCCGTACGCGGCCGCCGCGGTCAGCAGCGGCAGCGCCAGAATGGCCAGCAGCGCCAGCCCCTGCCACCAGATGCGGGCGCCCGCGCTGCGCGCCAACAGGAACGCGGCGGCGCTCACCAGCGCCAGCCGCAGCAGCGGCAGCAGGATCAACCGATAGAAGCTGGGATCGGCCTGCCGGTCGAGTTGCTCCAGGAGCGCGTACATGCTGAAGAAGCCCCCCAGGGCGGCCAGCAGGAGCGGCAGCTGCGCTTGCCGGCGGGCGCGCAGCACCGGCCGGGGGGTCGGCGCGCGGCGCGCCCGGGCCGCGCGCCGCAACAACCCGGACGCGCGGGCGCGGGCGCGGGCGCGCGGCAGGCGCAGCGCCAGCGTGACCGCCAGCGCCGCGGCCAGCGGCCCGCCGTGATCCAGCGCCAGCGCCTGCAGGTAGAGCAGACGCGGCTCGTAGAGCGGCGGGAACACCCGCGCCAGCAGGGTTGCGAGCGGATAGAGCGGCAGCGCCAGCAGCGCGGCGGCGGCGAACCAGGGGAGCATCGCCGCGCGCCCGCCAACTCCCGGGGAGGCGCCGCGCGCGGCCAGCGCGGCCACGAACAACGGCGTCGCGAGCCAGGCGAACAGCGTCATCGCGCCGCCCGCGCAGGGGCCTGCGCCACCCCGGCCACGTGCCCGGCGCAGCCGCGGCGCCGGTTCACTCCCACTCCACCGTCGCCGGCGGCTTGCTGGAAATGTCGTACACCACGCGGCCGACCTCCGGCACCTCGTTGGTGATGCGCGCCGAAATCGCCAGCAACTCCTCCGGCTCGAACCGGTACACTTCGGCGGTCATGAAATCGTCGCTCACCACGGCGCGCAATGCCACCACTACCCCGTAGTTGCGGCGGTCGCCGGTAACCCCTACCGAGCGCAGCGGCAGCAGTACCGCGAACGCCTGCGTCACCCGCCGGTACAGGTCACGGCGGCGCAGCTCCTCCAGGTAGATCGCGTCGACCGCGCGCAGCAGCTCGCAGCGCTCCGGGGTCACCTCCCCCAGGATCCGCACCGCCAATCCCGGGCCGGGGAACGGGTGGCGCCGCAGCACCCGCGGCGGCACGCCGAGGGCGCGCCCGAGGCGGCGCACCTCATCCTTATAGAGGGCAGCCAGCGGCTCCAGCAACCGTCCGGCGGCGCGCCGCCGGGCCACCAGCGGGGCGGCGACGTTGTGATGCGACTTGATCACCTCCGCCTTGTCGCCGACTCCGCTGCCGGACTCGATCAGATCGGTGTACAGCGTTCCCTGCGCCAGGAAGCAGTCCGCCAAGTCCTCCCGCAGCGCATCGCGCTGCACCTCGATGAACAGGTTGCCGATGATCCGCCGCTTCCGCTCCGGCTCGGTGACGCCGGCCAGAGCCGCGGCGAACCGGGCCGCGGCGTCCACTACCTGCACCTGACGGGCGCCGAGCTGCCGCAGCGCGGCCTGCACCTCGGCGGTCTCGCCGCGCCGCATCAGCCCGGTGTCTACGTAGAGCAGGTGCACCTGTTCGGGCGGCAGCGCCTTGAGCAGCAGCGCGGCCACGACGGTGGAGTCGATGCCGCCGGAGATCAGCAGGACCACCGGCTCGGCGCCCACCCTCCGGCGCAGCTCGGCGACCGCGCGCCGCTCGACCGACTCCAGGTCCCACGAGCGGCGCGCTCCGCACACCGCGGTGGCGAAGTTGTCCAGGAGCTGGCGGCCGTACTCGGTGTGCGAAACCTCGGGATGAAACTGCAGGCCGAAGATGGGCGCCGGCGCGCCGGCCGGCGCGTCCGCGCTACCTGGCGCGCCGGCCGGCGCGTCCGCGCTACCTGGCGCGCCGTCCGGCACTGACTCGACCGCCGCCACCGCGCCATGCTGGGACACGGCGGTCTGGCGAAAGCCGGGCGCGACGCGGGTGACCGCATCGCCGTGACTCATCCAGGAGCGAAACGCCGCCGGGAGGCCGCGGAACAGCGCCGAGTCAGCCACTCGATCGACCCGCGCGCGGCCATATTCGCGCACCCGGCTGCGCGCCACCAACCCGCCGCGGCGCTGCATCAGGTACTGCATGCCGTAGCAGATGCCCAATATCGGCACGCCCAGCCGCAGCAGCTCCGGCGCGGGCGCCGGCGCGCCGGCGTCATACACCGACGCCGGCGACCCGGACAACACGATGCCGCGCACCTCCTCGCTTCGCTCCAGCTCCGGCAGCCTCACCTCGCCGGGCAGCACGCGGCTGAACACGCCGCATTCGCGGATGCGGCGGGCGATGAGCTGGCAGGTCTGGCCGCCGAAGTCAAGGACCAGAATGGTATCCATGGGGCCGTCAGCCGGAGGCGCCGGCGGCAAGTTGTTCGCCCAGCCGCTGCATGACCGTGCGGTAGCGCGCCGCAAGCGCGCGCGCCAGGTCACCCGCCCTGCCGGTGTAGCGCTCCGGGCGGGAGAAGAACTCCTGCGCGCCGGTCCCGCAGCGCGCCCGCACCGCCTTGTCCAGGCGGTCCCAGGTGTCCGGCTCCGCCCGCGCCGCGTCCAGCAGCGACCCGCCGGGCCGCTCGCACGCCAGCGTCAGGCGGCGGATTCGCTCGTGGGCGCCGGCGTCGCCGGACGCGGCCAGCAGCACGTAGGCCGCCTCGGCCAGCACCAGGTCGGCGCCGCCGGCCCGCAGCCGCGCGCGCATCCGCGCGCGGTCCACCTGCAGGCCGGCCACCACCCGCAGCATGCGGTTGGCCGCGGCGGTGAACCCGGCGACGAATTCCGCGGCGAAGCGCGCCGACGCGGAGTTGGTCAGGTCGCGCTGGTGCTCCGACACCTGGTCCATGAAGAAGGTCATGGCGCGCGGCGCGAACGTCTTCCACAGACTCTTGACGTGCTCGCAGTTCCAGGGGTTGCGCTTCTGCGGCATGGTGGAGGAGCCCACCTGCCGGCGGCCGAACGGCTCGCGCACTTCGTCGATCTCGGAGCGCTGGAGGTTGCGCAGGTCGTCGGCCAGGTTGGCCAGAATCCCGAACGCGGTGTTCAGCTCCAGCAGCGCCCGCAGCAGATACTCCGGTTCCACGATCTGGGTAGCGCTCTCCGAGGGCTGCAGTCCGAGGCCGGCGAGCACCGCGCGCTCCAGTTCCTGCGGGTCGTCGACCAGCAGCGCGGTGGCGTGGTAGGCGCCGACCGCGCCCGCCAGCTTGCCGCGCAAGTCGTCGCAGCGCCGCTTGAGGCGCACGATCGACTTGCCGAGTCGGGCGACGTATTCGGCGACGGCGAAGCCGAAGGTGACCGGCACCGCGTACTGGCCGTGGGTGCGCCCCACCTGCACGCTGTCCGCCTCCCGTTCGGCCAGCTCGATCAGCGCCGCCTCCAGGCGGATCAGCAGCGGCAGCACCACGCCGCGCAGCGCGTCCCGATAGCGCGCCGCGTTGGCGGTGTCGGTAATGTCGTACGAGGTGGCTCCGAGGTGCGCCAGGTGGCGCACCTCGACCGGCAGCTCGCGTTGCAGCACGTTGACCAGGGCGCGCAGGTTGTGATCGGTGACCCGTTCTTCGGCCGCCACTGCGGCCGCGGTGACCCGGCCGGCGGCCGCGCGGATGCGTTGCTCCAGGCCCTCGTCCGGCGCGTTCCCCGGCAGCCGGCGCAGCAGTTCGATGAGCAGCGCGCTCTCCACCTGCGCGGCATAGCGCACCCCCGCCTCCTCGCCCAGGCAATCCGCCAGCGCTTCGAACTGCTCGCGGTTGGCCAGCCAGTAGCGGTGGTCCAACGGCGAGATGAAGCGGAACCGGTCGCGCGTTTCCATGCGGCAGTCTATGGGCTGGCCACCCTGCTCGACAAGCCGACGCGGATTCGCCCGGCAACCGATTGGCGCGCGGCGGGCAGGGCGCGTACCCTTGGCGCGCATGGCAACCAAGGCCCTGGAGCTGTTCAGCGCCTATCGCAGCGGCCGGGTGCCGCCGGGCGGCGGCTACGTCGTGTCCTCGTTCATGGTGGATGGGTCGGCCTACGTGCGCTACGAAATCGTGGCCTACCGGCGGGCGCGCAGCCTGCGTCTGTCGCGCGAGGGCCTTACCTTCGCGGCCGACGGCAGCCGCGTCTTCGTGCTCGTGGAGTCGGAGGCCTGGCCCGACAAGGCCGCCGAACCGTGGCGCCGCGGCGCCCGCCACCGCATCCCCCACTGCTTCGCGGAGCTGGCGGCGGTGGCGGTGCGCAATCACTCCCGGATCATGGTGAGCCGCGCCCCGGTCGTCATCTCGGCGGAGTTCACCATCCCCTGCCCGGCGGAAATCGACTTCGCCTTCCTGTTCCTCCCGCGCCCCGGCGCGCTCGATACGATCCACGCGTTCATGGCCAAGACCCTGCAGGAGGAGTGCCTGATACCGGCCTCGGAGGCGCGCCGGGCGGCCGGGTTGATCCGCTCCGCCCTGGCGCGCTGCAGCATCGGCAGCCGGCCCTGGTAGCCGCGCGCGCCCGGTTCATGGCAAGCTGCGCGCATCCCGCTTACCAGGAAGGCGCCCACTGCAGCATAGCCGCACCCGACCGTTCCCCTGCCGCCCGCCACTGCCGCCGCGTTGCGCCGCCGCCCTGGCCGCCGCCGCCCTGGCGGGCGCGGCGCTGCTCGCCGGCTGCGGAGCGCGCGGCGCGGGCGGCGCGGAGCTGAGCGCGGCGCCGCCCGCCGCCGTCCTGCCCGCGGGAAGCGCGGCGCCAGCCGCGGCCGGCGCCGCGGCCCTTCCGGCGTCGTTGCCGGGCGCCGGCGGGCGGTCTCCGGCGCCACCCCCGGCGCCGTTGCCCGGCGCCCCCGGCGCCGGTGACGGCGCCGCGCAATGGGAACGCCATCTTGCGGGACCGTGGTACCGGCTCGCGCCGGCGGAGGCCGGCGCAGCGCCTGACCGCGGGCTGCAACTGATCCTCTTCGAACCGGAGCGGCGCCGCATCACCCTGTTCGAAGGCGACGTGCAGGAAAGCTACATCTGGGACGACTCCCACCGGCCGCCGGCGCCCCGCATCGGCATCCGGGTCCGCAACGAGCTGGTCCCCTCCATCGAACGGACCATCGACGTGGAGGTGGTGACCGGCGCCGAGATTCGGATGGCGATGCAGGGCGGCGACCACCACTTCGACGGCGCCTACCGCAAGTTGGATGCTGCCGCCCGCGCCCGGCTCGCGCGGTCGGGCGCGGTTCGGCCCGGCCCGGCGGAGCTCGATCTGGCCGGCCGCTATCACGCCGCCGACGGCCAGGCGATCGACTTCGAACCGCCGCGCTTTACGTGGCAGAGCGGAGACCAGCGAGTATCCGGCGTCTACGCGCTCTACTCGTTGGAACGGCTGGTCATCGTGTTCAAGGTCACGTCGCCGGCCGGAGTCACCCGCGAACTGCGCACCTACACCGTGGACTACCGGCAACGGCGCCGCGGCGAACGGCTGCTGCGGTCGCTCGTGCTGCACCCGGCGCGGCTGGAGATTTCCGGGGTTGCGGACGCCGGCGCCGCGGCGTTGCACTTCGAACGGTTGGAGTTCGCCGAAGAGGCTGCCGCCGAAGATCAGGGCGCCGACGACGCCCTGGTCGTCATCTCGCCGTCCGCCGACGAACGCTGACGCCCGCCGCCCGCCGCTCGTTTCGCTTAGCTTAGCGGGTGGGAGGAGCGGGCGGCAGGTAGGAGGCATCGTCCCGGCGAACGATGATGCCCTCATGGCCGGCATCGCTGAGACTGGCCAGCAGTTGCTCGGCCTGAGCCCGAGTCATGTTGCCGCCCACCGTCACGCGGTGGATGATGCCGCCGCCGGCGACGCGGTAGGAGCGCGCCAGCGCGGCGAATCCGGCCTGGGCGAGTCGTTGCTCCAACTCCAGCACGTGGTCCGGATCGCGGTACGCGCCGGTCTGCACGATGAACGCCGCGGGATCGGGCCGCGCCACCGCCCGCACTGCCGGGACCGCGGGCGGCCTTGAGCGGGCGCTCGATCCCAACAAGGCCAGGACGCGGCCGGAGATCGTGTCCACGGCGCCTTCCGCGGCGGCGGTTGCCGGCCTTGCCGGGCGCGCCGGCTGCGACGAGACGCGCACCAGCGGGTCGCGCGCCGCGTCAGCCGGCGCCGCGGCTGCCGCCGGGGGCTCGGCCGCAGGCGCCCCGGGCGGCGCGGCGGAGGGACGCGCCGCCGCGAACGCCGGCGGCTCCAGCTCGGGCCGCGGCATCACCAGCGCCGGCCTGACGGGCGGCTGCTCGGCCGCGAACGGCGGTGGTTCCGGCTCCGGCAGCGGCACCAATACCGCCGGCGAGGCGGCCTCGGGCGCAGTCACGAACGCGGCCGGCGCAGCGTCGGCGCGAGGCGCTTCCGGCGCCGCGGCCGGCTCCGGCGCCGCACGCGGCGGCGGCTCCGGGGCAACCAGGGGCTCCACGGCAAGTGGCTCCGGGGCAACCGCCGGTTCCGCGGTGGAGACCGCCAAGAGGGGCGCCGTTCGCTCGACGTCAGGTAGCGGGGCCGGGGTTAGCTGCGCCGGGGCCGGCTCCGCCTCACGCGCCAGCAACCGGGCGGCCGGCGGCGGGCACGGCGGCCGGCAGGCGGCGGCGAGGGAGCCGAGCAGCATCGCCGGCGACGGAAACGCCACTACCCGCGGCGGCGGCGCCGCGCCGGCGTTCAGCTCCGCGGCCGCCAAGGCGTACTCCGGGCTGCGCGGGTAGCGGCGGCGCAGCTCCTCCAATACCTCCGCCGCCGCGGCGGCGCGGCCGTTGGCGGCCAGCAACGACACCAGCCCATACCCGGCTACGGCGGCGGCGCCGCCGCCCGGCGCGCCGGAGGAGTCGAAGGCGGCGCGCAACGCCGGCTCCAGGCCGGCTTCGCCCAGACCCTCACCGGAACGCACCAGACCGGCGTGAACGGCGGGCATGCCGGCGGGCGCCGTATCCGGCGTCACCTCCCCCAACTCCAGCAGCAGCGCCGCGCGCCGCTCGGCAGCGGCGCGGACGCCGGGCAGCTCCAGCGCCTGCAGCGCCTGCTCCACCCCGCCGCTCAATTCCGCCAAGTCAGCCGGGGCCGCGCGCAGCACCGCCACCTGGTCGCCGGCCAGACCGCTCCGGTAGCGCTCCACCACCGCCTCCACGGTGGACCGCAGCGGCGCCGCGGTCACCACCTGCAACAACAGGGGAAACATGCGCGGGTCATCGGGATGGTCGGCCAGCCAGGTATCCAGCAGCGCCAGCGCGGCGTCCAGCCTGCCGCTGCCGGCGAGGTTGGCGGCGGCGTCACCGGGGGGCTGGGCTGCTCCGGCGGGCGCCGCTCCCAGGGTCGCAAGCGCCGCCAGGGCGCCGGCAATCGCCAGGCCGCGCAGCGCCGGCCGCCGCGCGGCCGCCCGCGCCATTGGCCTGCCGCCGGCGCACGCCCCGGCGCACGCCCCGACGCGCGCGGCGCCCGCGGGTACGGCCCGCGGGCGCCGGCGCAACCCGCCGGCGCAACCCGCCGGCGCTCCGGCGCGGGCGCGCAAGCTCAATCCGGTCTCTCTTTGCGCCGCGACCCCAGCGGCCACCTCCTTGCCTTCCGGGCGGGAGGCTCCGGCGCGCCCTCCGTGACCGCGGATTCCTGCTCCTCGGCTTCGCCCCGCGGCACCGTCACCGCCGGCTCATCCTCGGCGCCGACGACCGGCGCGGCGCCGGCAGCCGGCGCCGCGTCAGATTCATCGGTGAGCTGCAACCGGGGTTCGGGCCGGGGTTGGGGTTCGGGCTGCGGGCGGCGGCGGCGCGGTACCATGAACGGCACTACCAGCAGCGCCCCGAGCGTCACCGAGACCAAGCTGGTCAGGAATACCGGAACCGACCTGAAGGTATAGATCCCGATTGACACGTCGGAGCGATGGTCCAGGTTGAACGCCGTAAAGGCGGTAACGACGATCAGGAGCCCGACAAGTCCGAATACCCTCCACGGCATAGGCTGATGGTCCTTCACGGATAGATTATCGGCAGGTGCCGCGCGCCGCCCGCGCGCCGCGCCGCGCACCGGCCCGCGCTACATCCGGCGCCGCAGGTTGCGAATGAACTGGTAGCCGTTGTAACCGCCCAGGGCGAGCAGTCCGACGCCTCCCAGCGTCAGCAGGGTGCTTCCGATCCCGCCCACGACCGGGATCAGGTTCACCAGCGCGGCCGCGACGAACAGCCCCACCCCGCCGCCAATGCCGCCGATGGCGCGCACTCCCTGCTGCGATACTTTCTCTCTCGGTACCAAGTCGCTCACCCGTGCCCTCCGTCACCATCGCTAAGGTAGCGGTCCGGCTTCCCCAAGTCCACCGCGGGCGGCAAGCGGCGCCGGTCCCGATCTTGCAGTTGCGGGCCGAAAGCGGGTATGTTGAACCCACCTTAATCGAAAACACACGTTATCAGAGGATGCGAGCGACAGCAAAAATGGCAACCAAGCACGTTGCCGCCAATTGTATCATCGGCGCCGGGTCGATCTTTCACGGGCGGCTCGCCGTCACCGGCAAACTCCACATCGAAGGCAAGTTTCAGGGCGACATCATTACCGAGGGTGACGTCGAGGTGGGTCCGACGGGCCAGGCGAAGACCGACGTCTCCACCCGCAAGGTGATCGTCGCCGGTACCTTCATCGGCAACATCCAGGCCTCCGAAGAGGTGTACGTGAAGCAGAGCGGCAAGGTGCTCGGCAGCATCACCACTCCCAAGCTCACCCTGGAGCCGGGTGTGGTCACCAGTGGCAACGTCACGATTACCTCCGAACAGCCGGACGCCGTGGTCGATACGGTGATCAGCGCCTACGGGGCGGATGCGAAAGATGCGTTCGCCGCCAACGGCGCGCCGCTGCGCGGCGGCGAAGCGGAGTGAGGCGCCTCAAGAGCGGGCACGACATACGCCGCATACGCGAGTCAGCCGCGCTGCTCAAGGAGACGCTCGGGATCTTGCGCCGGCAGGCAGGTCCGGGCGTCAGCACGCGCCACCTCAACGACGTCGCCGCGGCTCATCTGCGCGCGCGCGGCGCGCGCCCCTCGTTCTTCGGTTACATGGATTATCCGGCCGCCATCTGCGTGTCGATCAACGACGAGGTGATCCACGGCATCCCCGGCAAGCGGCGCCTGCGCGAGGGCGACATCGTGGGGCTGGACCTGGGAGTCGAGATCGACGGCTACTATGCTGACGGAGCGTTGACCATACCGGTGGGCCGCATCTCCGCGGACCTGCAGCGCCTGCTGAACACCACCCAGGAGTGTCTCCGTCTCGGCATCGCCCAGGCCGTGGCCGGCAACCGGGTCAAGGACGTATCGCGCGCCATCTACAACCACGCCAGAAACGCGGGGTACGGCATCGTGCGGCAATACTGCGGGCACGGCCTCGGCTTCGCGGTGCACGAGGACCCTCAGGTCCCCAACTATCCCGACTACCGCGAGAATCCGCGGCTCAAGCCGGGCATGGTGCTGGCGGTCGAGCCGATGCTCAACGCCGGCACCGGCGAGATCTCGGTGCTGGCGGACGGCTGGACGGTGGTAACCGACGACGGCCAGCCCTCCGCCCACTTCGAGCACACCATCGCCATCTTCAAGGATCGCACCGAGATCCTCACCGCCTGAACGGAACGGGCGCGCGGCAGCCGGAGCTACTCCCAGTTCCAGATCTCGAGTCGCCCGCCGGCCTTGCTCAAGTCGATGCTGGACAGTCCGTCGCCCGCAGTGGTCGCGAACACGATGTTCCCGAACCGCGCGAAGCCGGTGACGTGCGCCTCGTAGAGCTGGCTGGTGAGGCGCGGCCCGCGGGTGGCGTCGTCGGGTGAACTGCCGTCCTCGAACCGGTAGAAGCCATGGTCCCGGGTGCCGACGAGGATGGTGCGGTCGATCTGCGTGAATGCGGTCAGCGCCAACGCGCTATCGTCCGCCGCGGATGGCTGCGGCTGGCGCTCGATCTCGCCCTTGGTCCAAGTATTGCCGTCGGTGGTGAAGTGAACCAACCCGTTCCCGCCGGCGACGTAGAGCCGGTCGCGCGCGGCGTTGAGAAACACGCCCTCGTACGATCCGCCGCCGCCCTCAGGCTGCTCCTCGTGCTCGACAAGCTCTTCGAGCGTCTCACCGCGGTACAGCTTGGCGCCGGCCGTCATCCAGTACGCGCCGAACGCGTACGCCGCGTCGACCGGGCGGCTCGCCGTGTCCTGCATTCCCTCCACCGGGCTGAAGCTGCGGCAGTCAGCGTCACTCGCGTACACGCGGTAGGTGTGTTGAGCTTCCCCCAGCGTGGTGATCGTAATCGCCAGGAGCTTGCCGTCGGGGCTGCGCGGCACGGCGAACACGCGCTGCACCTGCTCGCCGGCGTCCACTCCGGCGACCTGCTTCCAGTCGGGCGACGCGGCCGCCGCGGCGCGGAACAACCCGCGTTCGGTGCCGGCGCACAGGTCGTTGCCGGCAGCCGCCAGCCCGAGGACGAGCAACTCCTCGCCGCGGGATCGAGGCCGCGCCACCGGCTGCCAATCCCTGTTCTCGTCCCGGTCGACCGTGCGCCACGCGCCCCCGGCCGCCAAGTAAAAATGCCCGCCTGCCCGCACCACCGCGGTCGCCGTCAGCTCATCGTTCAGGTTGCCGTTGTCGCGCCGCGCTTCGGTTGCCAGGGTGTAGAAGATTCCGCGCCCCTCGCAGCCGGCCAGCGCCAGGATCACCGCCGCGGCGCCCATCCCGCGCGCGGCCGCCGCCAGCGCGCCCCGCCGCCGCCCGGTCAAGCCCATCAGAAGTGATACACCGCGGTGGCGGTGGCGGTAACGAAGTTGCCGAATATGTGGGGGTTGCCCTCCCCGCCCGACCACGGCGGCTCCCAGGTGAACCAGTACTCCGCGGTGACCCCGAATGACCAGTCCTCGGTGGCGCGCCAGAGGAACGACGCGGCCGGCTGCAGCGCGAAGGCGACGCTGGTCTTGTCCACCAGCCGCATGACCGTGGCGCCCAGACCCAGCATCAGCGGAATCTCGAACTGCGGCGTGTTGATCACGTAGCCGCCGCGCACCAGGATCGGCACCAGATACAGCAGCGCCTGGTTGATGTCGCCGGCCACCGCGCCGCTCACCTCCATGCCGAGGGTGAACGACGGGTTCAGGTAGGCGTTCCAGCTCACCGCGCCGGTGCCCATCACCGACAAGTTGGGCGCCAGCGCGATTCGGCTTCCATGCTCGTAGGTTTCGACCGCCTCGGTTGCGAGCAGAAACAGCGGGAATCCCGCGCCCAGGCGGATCGACAACGCGCTGTCGCCCAGGTCATAGCGCGGCGCCGAGACTTCCGCCTGCTCCGGGTCCTCCGCTTCCGCTTCCTGAGAAAAGACCGCCGGCGGACACCACCACGCCGCGCCCAGCAGCCACCACGCCAAGGCGGTTCCGGGCCGGAACCGCCGCCGGTAGAGATTCGCCACTGGCGTTACCCTACTACAGGGTGGCCGGCTGCGCCAAGCCGGATCCGCCGCTACTGCTGCTACTGCGCCGGCCGGCGGGCGGCGCCGGCGCCGGCGCGCTCCGCCGCGGTCTTGCGCACCCCGTCCAGCACCCCGTTTACGAAGCGATACGAATCGTCGCCGCCAAACTGCCGGGCCACGGCCACGCTCTCGTCGATGGTCACCTCCGCCGGGATGTCGGGTTGATAGAGCAGGCAGTACACGCCGAGCCGCAGTACCGACAGGTCCACCCGCGCTACCCGGTCGAGGTCCCAGTGCTGCAGATGGCAGCCGATCATGCGGTCGACCGCGGCCAGGTTCTCGATGCAACCCGCGACCAGCAGCGAGGCGAAGTCCAGCGCGCCGGCCAGTTGCCGCCGGCGGCGCGGTTCGATCCACGAGTAATCCGCCAGCTCGGCCGGCGCCGGGCGCGCGATTTCGTACCGGTACAAGGTCTGCACGGCGATGACCCGACCGTCGCGCCGCATTCCCATGGGTCGCCCCTGCCTACCAGCGGAGGTTGGCGTCGAAGATGCGCACTTCGGCCTGCTCCCGCAGCTCCTCCAGCGTGGCCAGCAGCGCATCCTGGTACGCGCGCGCCTGCACGTTGTTGGCCAACAACACGCGAATTCGATCCCGCACGCGGCCGCCGGACTGAGGATTCACCGGATCGTCGAGCCCCAGGATCTTGGCCTGCACCTTGTCCGTGACCCGGATGATGTGAAAGCCGACGTTGGAACGCAGCACGCCGCTGGTTTCTCCGACCTGCAGCGCGAACGGGGCTTCGAAGAACTCCTGTCCCAGAAGCTGGCCGGTGGCGGCGTCGTCGCGCCGCAGGTAGGTGCCGAAGGTGCCGCCGGCCTCGCGCGAGCCGGGGTCCTCGGAGTATTCCAGTACCAGGGCGCCGAAGTCGGCGCCGGCCGCCAGCTCGCGGTGCACTCGTTCGGCGCGCTCCCGTACCGCGGCGCGCGCCGCGTCGTCGGTGATCTGCCGGGTATCGAAGTAGATGTGCCTGAACTGGACCATGTCCGGCTGCACGAACACCGAGGTCTTGTTCGCCTCGTAGAACTCCAGCACGTCCGCCTCGGTGGGCAGCGGGACGCTGCGCAGCTCGTCGCCGCGCACCCGCGCCACGTAGCGCTGCTGGATCAACGCCTTGCGGAGCTGTTCCTGATACTCCTCCCACGACAGCCCGGTCTGGCCGACCAGCGCCTGGTACTCGTCGAGCGTCAATGGGCGGCCGAGGTTGAGCCGCTCGCTTTCCTGCTGGCGGAGCTGGTCGATGCGCGCCGCGACGTCGGCGCTGGTCACTTCGATGCGCTCCTCGGCCGCGGCCTGCTCGAACAGCTTCTCGCCGACCAGCAGGTCGAGAATGGCGCGGCGCTGCTCCGCCGGCACCGGCTGACCGGTGCGTCCCTCCAGGAAATCCAGTTGCGTGCGTAGCTGGCGCACGCTGATCACTTCCAGCTTCTGCAGCCGCACGGTGGCCGCCGGGCTGTCGATCGCCTGGGCGGCGGCCGCGGCGGCCGCCATGAGGCCGAGAATCAGAGCAAGAACTGTCGCGCGCGCGGCCACTGCACCCCCCATTCGCCAACCCCAATATACTACGCCGCGAGCGCTTGGCGGCCGCGGCAGCCGCGCGGGCGCCGGACCGCCTAGCGGAGGGAGCCGGCCAGGTCGCTGAACCCGATCTTCTCTTTCAGCTTCTTCACCCCGGCCAGCTTGCTGTCCAGCTCCAGGCCGCGGCGCAGATGATCGGCGGCGCGCTCGTTGGCGCCGTGATTGGAGTAGATCTCGGCGATCTTCTTGTGGAAGAAGGCCGACTCCTTGCGCGAAATCCGGAGCTCGATCAGTTCCTCGATGTGCGCGATGACCACGGCCGCCGGCAGCAGCGGCACCATCTTGAAGCAGGTCAGGAGCCGCAACCGTTCCACCACCTCTTCGATGAAGTGATGGAAGTAGGGGCGCTCGCGCTCATGCAGGTAGAGGCGCCGGTACAACTCCGCGGCCCGGATCAGGTCGCCGCGGCGCTCGAACGCCTCGGCCAGCAGAAACGAGCAATCCATGAAGTCGTCGTGCGGCATGTACTCGCGCAAGTCGATGTGCGCCAGCAGGAGCTGCTCGTAGGTCTCCAGCGCCTCCTCGTCGTGGGAGTGCAGCAGGTCGTAGAAGATCAGCTTGGTCTGGCTGACGTAGTCGGTGCGCCGGCGGCGCAGGAATTCGCGGTAGTCGAAGGTGACGGTGCGGAACAGGTTGGCATGGGTGCGGTCGTAGTTGACGCGCCGCTGCGGGTCGCTCAACACCTCGTAGGCGTCGATCAGCGAGCGCATCCGCTCCTCGGAGCCGGATGACGTGGAGCCGGACGACGCGGTATCGGGATGAAGCTCTTTCGCGCGGCGGCGGAAGGAGCGTTTGATCTCGACCGCGCTGGCCTGGGGAGAGACGCCGAGGGTCTTGTAGTAGTTCCGAGACAAAGTACCCCTTCGCCTCGCCGAGGATTACCCCTCCCTGACAACCACGACGGACCTACCCGGCATTGCCTCCGCCGGGCATTGCAGGGGACGGTAGTAGATCGCCGCCGGGCATGTCAACCCACCCTTCGGCGGCGCCGCCGCGGGCATACGGCACGACGTGATCGATCTGCAGCAGGTGTTGGGAGCCACAGCGGCGCCCGCTGGTGCCGTCCACGTAGCGGCAGCGGCCCCGGTCGCGCCGCCACACCTCGCGCTTGACCGCCGCCGGGATGGCGCGGCCGGTCGCTCCGCCGACCTTCGCTGCCGAAGTTTGGGGCCGCGGCGGCGGGGTAGCCCGCGCCGCGCCTGCCGTCGCAGCCTGCCGGCCGGGGCGCCGCGTCTTCGGCGCCGAAGTGGTATCGGTCGCCGGCTTCGCTGCCGAAGTGTCCGGGCGGTCAGCGGCTTCGTCTCCCGGCTGCGCCGCCTGAGCCGATACCTTCGCCGCCGAAGGAGCGGCGCTGTCTGCGCCGCGCGCCGAGGCCCCCTGCGTCTTCGCCGCCGAAGTTTGCTCGGCGCCTTTGGCCGACGCGGTGCGCCGCCCGCGCGGCGGCCGGGCCGGGTCGTGGCGGTCGAGCCCTTCCCGCACCAGCCGCCCCATGAGCTGCCCCAACGTCAGGTGCGGGTCGACGTGGGACAGGAGGCCCTTGAGCCGCTCCAAGCCGCGCCGGCACTCATCGTCGATCACCGCCTTGAGTTCCCAGCGCCCGCCGCCCAGGGGCCGCACCCGATCCGCCGGCGCCGCCAGTTCCGGGTCCACCTCGGCCAGCAACTGCATCACCTGCCGGCTGCTCTTGCCGGACGCCTGCTCCACCAGCTCCCGCCGCGCCTCCGGGTTCAGCACCGGCGCCGGCTTCCGCTCCGCCGGCCGCGCCGGCGCCGCGCCGTTCTGCGACTGAGCGGCAGCCCCGAACCCGGCCCCGCCCGGCGCGCTACGCGCCGCGCGTTCCTTCTTGCGCTCCTGCCGGTCGAACGCATGCTGCAACTGCGCCGCCGCGTTCAGCGTCATTGAGCCATTCTGCAGGCGTTCGCGCACCCCGTCGACGTCCGCGCAGAGCCGCATCGCCTTGATGCGCCGCCACGCTGCGGCGTCGCTGTAACCCAACTCGCGCACCGCGTAATCGAACAGGCTGGAGAACCCGCGCCGCAGATACAGGCGGCGCTTATCGATCTCGCGCAGGTGATCGATCACGACCACTTCGAGATGGTGTTCGATGCCGGAAAGTTCCTTGGTCCGCTCCAGCAGGCGGTCGTCTGAGAGGGCGGAAACGGTAGTGGTGACGGCCCCGTCGGAATCATGATTGTCCATAACATAAGTATAATCATGGAAACTACTTGAGTCAAGTTTTCGTCGGGGTAAGATACCGCAAGCGGGCGTGGCTGGGGCTCTTTTCCAAACGGCTGAGCGTTACATCAGAAGCTATTGCCGAGAATGTCGCCGGCGTCGACAGGGCGCGATCTGCGGGGTACCGGAGGGCCGGCGGCGATGCCGGCGCGGGCTTCGGCGGCGGCGCGGTCGGCGTTGAGGGCGAGCAGGCGGGCGAGCACTTCGTCGCGGACTTCATCTGGCCAACGCCAGCGGTAGGGCTTCTTCTTGCGGCCCCAGGAGGCTTCGTCGATCTCGTAGTCGAGGAGGAGGTCGCAGTCGGTGGGAATGTCGGTCCAGCCGTAGGCGTCGAGCACGGCGCGGTCCATGGCGGCGTGCAGCTCGCGCAGCTCGGCGATGCGCGGGTCGGTCTCGTAGAGGTCGTGGAAGCGGTTGTAGGTGCTGGTCATGCCCTCGTCGTTGTCCACCATGAGCGCGGCGCGGTACTCGTAATACGCCTTGCCGGCGGCTTCTAGAGCGGGACGGGTGTCCCAGCCTTCCGGGAACGGGAAGGTATCGAAGCAGTCCGAGGGGGTGTATTGCAGGGCATCCCCGAGCGTAGAGCTAAAGAACCTCGCCCATATTTCATGTATACGGGACTGAAGAACGCAAAACGGCGCCAATCTGTGAAACGGGAAGACGACTATTTTCTCGTTACATATCATTTTATTGGGAAGAATCGTAAACGCGAATGAATCGCCAATTCTTGAAATAACCAGTATTCTTTCGAGATCGGTGATAGCGGCATGGAGCGCGGGCTGCCGGTCACCAAACTGCCACCAACGGTCTCGTCGTACTTGTCGGTTTACCTTCATTCGCTCCGGTTTGACCCGCTCCTCGACAATCGCCATCAAGTCCGGCCAGCGCCGCCGGCACTCCGCCTCGCTTCGCTCGCCGAAGTTGATGACGTAGCGATGGTGCGCGTGAGTAGGACTGGTATTTACTTCCTGGCCGCCGATGTAGGGGAAGATCACCTCGCGGTTGCGCGAGTCCTGATCGATCAGCCGCCGCATCTCGGCAAGCGGTGATGCGACTCCTTTCCGGTCGGTGTCGTCGAACGTAAAGCCCATGCCGAGCACGATGCTGCCCTGAAAGCTCTTGCCGGCGTTGGCCGCCAGCCGCACCGGATCGGCATGCCCGCCCCGATGAAACAGAAACGCCGTGACGCGCTCCACCGGGGCGCCGTCGAGCATCCTCTTGCCGGCAAACTCGCCCTTGGCGACGTGCACCACGCTGACCACCACCGCGGCATCGCCCGGCCACTTGACGCGCTTGACGGCGCGGTAGATTTCCCCGCCGCGCTCGCAGATCCAGCGCAGGCCGCTGGAACGGGTGTCGCCCTGGGCGATGGTGTTGGTGGCGATCAGGCCGAACGCGCCGCCGCCGCGCAGCAGGTCGAACGCGCGCCGGTAGAAGTGCGCCACCAGGTCGGCGTTGCCGTGGCTCTGCGCGTGCAGTTCCTTGAGCCAGCTCGGATAGCCGGCGACGTTGCCGGCGGCAACGTTGTTCTTGCCCGCGAACGGCGGGTTGCCGACGAAGCCGTCGAAGCCCGGGTTCGCGCGCTCGAACACCTCGGGGAACTCGATCTCCCAGTGGAACGGCGCGAACGGCATCTCGGCGTTACGGCGCGTCTTCAACTCCGCAGCGTGGCGCCGCGCCTGCCGCGTCAGGATCGCTTCCTGATACGCCTCCCGGCGCGCCGCGCGCTCCTTCGGCTTCGAGCCCTCGAAGAACGCCGCCAGCGTCAGATCGCCGAACCGCCGCACCTCCGCCAGCGCGTCCTGCGCGCGGCGCCACAGACTCTGCAACTCGCGGTCGGTCACGGTGTCGTCCGCAGTGCGAATCTGGCGCCGCAACGCCGCGGCTTCCGCCAACTTCTCGCGCACCCCGAAGCCGGCCAGGATCGGCTGCCCGCCCTGCCAGTGCAGCGCTTCGAGCTGCCGCCGCGTCAGCCCGACGAGCGAGTCGCCGCGGCGGAAGGCGTGGTCCACGAAGGTGAACGGATGGTCGCGCGCCAGCGTGCTCAGCCACAGCGACACCTTGGCCAAGTCTACCGCCATCGGGTTGCGGTCGATGCCGTACAGACACTTCTGCGCCACCAGCCGGCGCGCGAAGGTCACCTCGTCTTCATCCGCCGGGATGTCAGGCAGCGCGCCGTGCGCGCCCCACGCCTCGATCAGCGCGTCGGCCAACTGGCGGCAGGTCTCCACCAGAAACGCCCCCGAACCCATCGCCGGATCGCAGATCTTGAGATCGAGCACCTGCTCCGGGCGCGGCGGGCCGCTGTCCGCACCGCGCAGCCGCTCCAGCAGCGGCGCCAGGGTGTGGCGCACGATCGGCTCGGTCAGCTCCCGCGGCGTGTAGTGCGAGCCGGAACGGCGCCGCTCCTCGTTAGGCTGCAGCACCAGCCCGCCGCGCGGCACCAGGTCCGGCGTCGCGGCGTGATCCAGCACCCGGTCCAGCGCCGCGTGCAGGTCGTTCACCGTCCGCGCCGCGCGCAGCCCCTTCGTAACCGAGGCGCTGACGGGGCGGTCCGCGCGCTCCTGCAGCCAGCGCCCGCGGCGCCCCGCAGGCTGCGCCAGCAGCGCGTCCAGGTCGATGGTGGTGGGCGCCCCCAGCTTCTTGGCCGGCTTGACCGCCAGCGAACGCCCGGTGGCAGTCTCCAGCCGAAACCCCATGATCGTCTCGTACACCGAGCCGATCTGCTCCACGTCCAACGTCCGGTAGGAGAGCCGCTCCCCGTCCAGCACCAGCAGCTTTTCCAGCACCCGGTAGACCACTCCGTCCGACACCCGCGGCGGCTCCAGCCGCGCGTTCCGCTGCCGCGACCCGCTGCCGCTGCGGCCTTCCAGGAACCGGTAGCGGTCCGGGTCGAACAGCGCCCCGCGGCGCTCCGGCAGACTCACCGCGCCGCCGGTGCGGTCGGCCGGCACCCCGTCGTGGAGCAGGCGGAACAGCACCACCAACTGCGCCCAGGCGCCATAGCGCTGGTCCATCGTGTCCGGGTAGCCCGCAGCGTCCTTGCGCAGCCGCTGGTAGAGGCCGCCCAGCAAGTAGTGGCGCGCGAAGGTCTCGTCCTTTGGCAGCAGCAGGCCGCGCTCTTCCGCGTACAGCAGGAACGCCAGCCGCAGGATCACGGTGAGCAGCCCGCGGTAGATGGCGTTGCGGTCTCCGCCGGCGGCCAGCGGTTCGCTTAGCAGCGCGCCGTCGGTGGCGGCATGGGCGTTCTGGAAGCCGCGCACCAGTTCGTACAGCGCGTGCAGCACCTGTTCGGCGAGGCGCTCGGAGACTTCGTTTTGATACAGCCGGCTGTCGGCCAGCACGGCGGTGAGGCGTTCATGGCGCGGCAGCGCCAGCAGGCGCTGTTCGGACAGGAGCAGGTGCAGGGCGGAGCAGAGCGGGCGCCCGGCGGTGGTGAGCAGGTCGGCGAAGCGGAAGTCCATCCAGCCGGAACTTTCGCCGCGCGGGGCGGAGATCAGGCGCAGCGCAACGCCGTTGACCAGCACGCCGACGGGCACCCCGGTGGCGCGCAGCAGGCGCTCGGCGCGCCCCTGGGCGGATGCGTCCAGCCCGCCGGCGCCGGGCGCCGGGCGGTCGAACTCCTGCCCGGCGGCCAGCACCTGCACCAGCAGTTGCCACGGGGAGTCGCCGCTGCCGGGATCGCGCTCGCGCACCGCGAAGTCGGGGCGCAGGGTCTCGCCGTAATCGGGCAGCGGCAGCGTGAGTTCTTCAGGGATCGGAGCCTCTTCAGTGAAGCCGGCGTAGCCCCGGGGCGAGAAGCCCCAGCCGAGCACCGCAGCGGCGAACTCGCGGAAGTCTCGGATGCGCGGCTGCGGGTTGCCGCCCGGAGCGAGCTCGCGTTTCTCGGTGCAGCCGGCGAGCAGCGCCTGCCGGTGGGCGTTGTCGGGTCTCAGCGTGACGGCGCCGACCGTGACCTTTACGGCGGCGCCTTCCGGCGGCACCGACGCGACCGGCATCGCCAACCTGGCGGCGGGCGGCAACGATCCGAGCCAGAACCTGTTCTGGGCGCGCCAGACCCTGGCTGGCCAACAGCTTCGGGTGCAGGTAGGCGGGGGAGAGTGACCGGAGTCCCCGCCTGCCTGCCGGCGCCGGCGTGCGACCGTTCCTCGTAGTTACCTGAGGTCAGCAACGGCGGTCTTCGGGCAGTTGCCGGGCGCTCCGTCTCATGGTACCTAAGGGGAGACTGGCGACATGCTCGGATTTCTGGTCAAGAAGGCATTCTTCGACACCTGGGACAATCTGTTCCGGGTGCTGCTGCTCAACATCGGCTTCTACGCGCCGATCGCGCTGCTGGTGTACGCGCCGCTGCTCACCCCGCTGCTGCCGCTCACCCTCCTGCTGCAGGTAATCGCGCTGGGCCTGTTCTGCATCTACACCGGGGGCGCGAGCGTGGTAGCCAGCGCCATCGCCGACTACCAATCGCCCGACTTCGCCGCCTTCTGGCAGGCAATCCGGGACACCTGCCCGACCACGCTGCTGTTCGCCCTGGTCAACAGCGTCTACTTCGTGATCCTCTCGGTCGCGTTCCAGGTGTACTCGGTGGTGGAGCAGCAGCTCCTCGGATTCCTCGGTCAGGTGATCCTGCTGTGGGTCACCGTGGGGTGGGTGCTGGCGGCGCAGTTCTTCTTTCCCATCCAGTCGCGGCTGGAGCGCAACCCGCGCAAGATGTTGCGCAAGATGCTGCTGCTGTTCTTCGACAACACCGGCTTCATGATCTTCCTTGCCTTCGGCGCGCTGGTGACGCTGGCCGCGTCGGTGTTCACCGGCGGCATCCTGCCGGGCCTGGGCGCGGTGCTGGTGTGGCACAACGCCGCCCTCAAGCTGCGCCTCTACAAGTACGACCACCTGGAGCAACACCCGGAGACCAACCGCAAGAAGATCCCCTGGGACGCGCTGCTGGTGGACGACCGGGATCGGGTGGGGAAGCGTACCCTGCGCGGGATGATCTTTCCGTGGAAGGAATAGCGGCGTTGCGGAGCGGTTACTCGATGTGCAGGCGGCGGCCCACCGCCTCGGCCTCGACCGCGGAGTTCAGGACCCCGGAGTTCTTGAGGAACATCCCCTCCCCCTCCATCACCTTCATGAGCCGCTGCAGGGCCCGGTTGGAGCTCAGCGTGGCCTTGGACACGAACGCGTAGCAGCGTTTGCCGGAGATCATTCCCGCCCCTTTCAGGTAGCGGGTCACCACCTCCGGAATCTTGCCGGTGAAGGTGGTAGTGGACTCCCCGCCAACGGCAATGTATTGATAGATGGTCAACTTGCTGTTCACGTCGTGGCCGCCGTCGATCACGTCCACCTGGTGGCCCTGCTCCTGCATGCCCTTGGCCAGCCCCTGCGCCAGGCCCAACATGCGCTTGCGACTCTTTCCCTCGAAGAACACTACCGCGGTACGCATGATCGGGCCGCGCCAGTATACGGAAGCGTCCAAATGCCGGTCAACGGCGCGGCCGCCGCAGCGCTGCATGCGGCGGCCGCGCTGGCGGACCCTGGCAACCGCCCTGCTCGCCGCCCTGACGCTCGCCGCGGCCTGCCCCACCGCCGGCGCCCCCGCGCAGCCGCCCGCCAGCGTGGTGTTGTCGGAGGCGGCGGCGCCCTACTACTCGCTGCAGTTGAGCGCCGACCGCCGGCAGTGGGTGGCGGTGTTCGCCGATGCCGCCGAACTGACGCTCAAGGTCGCCCGCGGGCCGTTGGCCGCCGCCGCGGCCGAGGTCAGTTCCGTCATCACCATCGACCGCATCGACGTGCCGCCGGGGATCAACCCCTACTTCGGGCGCCATGCCTACGTGCAGCATGAGGGGTTCGAACATCTGTTCTACAGCGATCAGGAACTGGCTGACGTGCGGGTCACCAAGTGGGTGCACCGGGAAACGGCGAGCGCCGCGCCGTGGCTGGTGGACCTGTTGCCGGAGCCGCTGCTGCCGGTCGCCGTGCTGCGGGCGGCGGCCGCGCCGGCGGCCGCCGAGCCGGCGCCCGCAGCGCCGCAGTTCACCCTCTACGGACTGGTCGACGCGCCGGTCGAGGAGGATGGCGGGGTGGCGTTCGCCGCCTACGGCGTGCGTCCGGAGGCCGCCGCCGACAGCGTGGCCGCGGCCGTGACCGGGCGGCGGGTGATCATGACCGTCACGGCGCCGGACATCGCGCCCGGCGCCGCCGGGCCGGCGGTGAGCGGCTACTCCTGCGCCGGCCGCCGCGGGTTCGCCGCCGCGGACGGCGGCGGCCTGCTGCTGGTGGAGGCGGCGCGGGAACCGCAGCGCATCTCCCTGCCGCCGCCGGCGGCGGCCGCCGACGGCTCGGCCGCCCTCGGCTGCGGCCCGCAGGGAATGGTGCTGGCGTTCACCCGCGAGGACCCGCGCGCCACGCGCACCAGCTCGGGACCCGCGCTGCAGGCGCGCGAAGTGGTGGCCGTGCCGGTGGACGCCGGCGGCGCCGAGATCAAGGTCACGCTGGCGCGCGACGTACGAGTATTGGCGGTGTTCCCGGAACCGCCGCTCGCCGGCGGCGGCCAGCCGGCCCTGTCGGTGCTGTTCTCGGAACTCGCTCTGGACGACTCCGGCGCGCCGGAGCACCGCCTGGCGATGGTGACGCCCGATGCCGGCGGCACCTACCGCAAGCAGCTCCTGGTGCGCGGCGGGCAGCCGGTGCGCGACCTGCGCGCGGTGCGCCGCGGCGGCGAGCTGATCGTGGCGTTTCGGCGCGGGCGCGAACTGCGTCTGCTGCGCGCTCCCCTCGCCGGCCGCGGCCCAGCCGAGCCGCAGAGCGGCGGGAGCTGGTAGCTCAGCGGGCGCCGCTGCCGTGGTGGCGCCGGGCGACCGCCAAGCGGGTGGCGGAGTGGCGCAGGACGTCGTGCGCGTGGCCCAGCTCGATGCCGGTCGGGCCTCGTTCCAGCGCTTCCCGGGCGCGGCGATGAGCTTCCTCGGCCAACTCCAGGTCGATGTCGGCGGCGTGCTCCGCCCGGTCGGCGAGCACCACCACGTGATCGGGCAGCACCTGCATCACGCCCCCGCCGATCGCCAGGTAGCGGTCCTGCAGCCCGTCGACCCGGATGACCAGCTCGCCATGCTGCAGGGCGGTCAACATCGGCTGGTGGCGCGGCAGGATGGCGACCACGCCGTCCGCGCCCGGCGCGATCACCATGCTCACCTCTTCGTCCAGCAACTGGCGTTCGATGGTGACGATCTCGAGCCGCAGGCGCCCGGCAGCGGGACTCACCTTCAGCCTGCCGCGGGCGTCCCCGCCGCGCTCTCGCGCCCGGCGCGCTCCAGCACCTCGTCGAGCGCGCCGGCCATGTAGAAGGTCGGCACCGGCACCTCGTCCACCTCGCCGTCCAGCAGGCGGCGGAAGCTGGAAACGGTCTCGGCAATGGTCACGTAGCGCCCTTCGCGCCCGGTGAACTGCTGCGCCACGAACATCGGCTGCGACAGGAATTGCTGGATCTTGCGCGCGCGCGACACCGCCAGCCGGTCATCCTCGGACAGCTCGTCCACCCCGAGGATGGCGATGATGTCCTGCAGGTCGCGGTAGCGCTGCAGCACCTCCTTCACCTCGCGCGCCACGTCGTAGTGCTCCTGCCCCACCACGTGCGGCTGCAGCGCGCGGCTGGTGGAGGCCAGAGGATCGACCGCCGGGTAGATGCCCAGCTCGGCGATCGACCGCTCCAGGGCCAGGGTGGCGTCGAGATGGGCGAAGGTGGCGACCGGCGCCGGATCGGTGTAGTCGTCGGCCGGCACGTACACCGCCTGCATGCTGGTAATCGAGCCGCGCTGGGTGGAGGTGATGCGCTCCTGCAACTCGCCCATCTCGGTGCCGAGGGTGGGCTGGTAGCCGACCGCGCTCGGCATGCGGCCGAGCAGCGCCGACACCTCCGAGCCGCTCATCACGAAGCGGAAGATGTTGTCGATGAACAACAGCACGTCGCGGCCCTGGTCGCGGAAGTATTCGGCCATCGTGAGCCCGGTCAGGGCCGCCCGCAGGCGCACCCCCGGCGACTCGTTCATCTGCCCGAACACCATGCACAGCTTGTCGATGACGCCGGCCTCCTGCATCTCGCCGTAGAGCTGGGTGCCCTCGCGGGTGCGCTCTCCCACGCCGGCGAACACCGAATAGCCGCCATGCTCGCGCGCCAGCGAGGAGATCAGTTCCTGGATGATGATCGTCTTGCCGACCCCGGCGCCGCCAAACACGCCGGTCTTGCCGCCCTTGGTGAACGGCGCGATCAGGTCGATCACCTTGATGCCGGTCTCGAACACTTCGGTGCGGGTGACCTGCTCGGTGAACGCCGGCGCGGGGCGGTGAATCGGATAGCGCTCGGCGGCCTCCACCGGACCGCGCTGGTCCACCGGCCGCCCGGTCACGTTGAAGATCCGCCCCAGGGTCGCCTCCCCTACCGGCACGGTGATCGGGGCGCCGGTGTCGAGCACCCGCTGGCCGCGGCGCAGGCCGTCCGTGGTGTCCATCGCCACGGTGCGCACCACCGCTCCCGAAAGGTGCTGCTGCACTTCCAGCACCAGCCTGGCCGCGGCCTCATCCTCATCCGGCGCCGGCACCTCCAGGGCATGATGGATCTCGGGCAGGCGCCCGGCCGGAAACTCCACGTCCACCACCGCCCCGACCACCTGCACGATACGGCCGTCGGCGGGGCTCGAACCGTTTCCGCTTGCCATTCCTTCCTCTCCCCCGCGCGTCAGCGGCGCGCCGTTGCGGCCAGCGCCTCGGCGCCGCCGGCGATGTCCAGCATCTCCTCGGTGATCGACTGCTGGCGCAACTTGTTGTAGGTCATTCTCAGGTCCTTCAGCAGGTCATTGGCGTTCTCGGTGGCGTTGCGCATCGCCATCATGCGCGCCGCGTGTTCGCTGGCCAGCGACTCCACCACCGCCTGGTAGATCTGCAGCTCCACGAACCGCCGCACTACCTGCTCCAGCAGCTCCTCCATGGCGGGCTCGTAGCTGTAGCCGCCGGCTACGACCGGCGGCGTGGGGCGCAGATAGCGGCTCATCACCGGGCTGCGCTCCGGCGCAGTTCCATTGCCCGCCGCCGCGTCATCCAGCTCCCCCGGATGCAGCGGCAGCAGCCGCCGCACCCACGCCTCCTGCCGCAGGAGGTTCACGAAGTCGGTGTAGCCGATGAACACCGCGTCGCTGGAGCGGGCCAGGAAGCCGTCGGTGGCGAGGCGCGCGATCGGCGCCACGTCCAACTCACCGGGCCGCGGCGGCAACTGCCCGAACTCGGCCTCGATCGTATACCCGGCGCGCAGCATGGCGTCGCGGCCCTTGCGCCCGACGGTGAGCAGGCGCACCTCGCGGCCCTGCTGGCGGGCCAGAAACCGCTGCGCGGCGCGCACCACGGCCGCGTTGTAGCCGCCGGCCAACCCGCGGTCGGCGGTGATCAGGATCAGCACCACGGCGCGCACCGGATCGCGCTCCATGAGCAGCGGCGCGGGCGGGGTGTCGATGATCCGCCGTTGCGCGGCGAGCTGGGTGAGCAGCTCCCACGCCTTGGCCGCGTAGGGGCGCGACGCCGCCACCTGCTCCTGGGCGCGGCGCATGCGCGAGGCCGCGATCATCTCCATCGCGCGGGTAACCTGGGACAGGTTGCTGATGCTGCGGATGCGCTTGCGCAGCTCACGGATCGACGCCACGCCGGGTGCCTTTGGCCAGGCCCTTTAGGCCTGGTCCTCCTCCGCCACCTCGTAACCCGCCTGCCGGGTGTATGCCGCGACCGCCTCCGACAGGCTCCCGTCAAGTTCGTCGGTGATCTCCAATTGCGACTCGATGGCGCGCAGCAGGGCCGGTTGCGAGCCGGCGACGTGCCGGATCAGCCCCGCGGCGTAGTCGCCGATGGCGCTGGCCGGCACCCGCTTGGCGAAGCCGCGGGTGAGGGCGAAGATTCCGATTACCTGCTGGGCCAGATCCTGCGGCTGGTACTGCGGCTGCTTGAGCAGCTCGGTCAGGCGCTGCCCGCGCTCCAACTGCGCGCGGGTGGTCGGATCCAGGTCGGAGCCAAACTGGGCGAACGCCGCCAGCGCGTAGTACTGGGCCAGCTCCAGGCGCAACTGCCCGGCCACCTGCTTCATCGCCTTGGTCTGGGCGTCGCCGCCGACCCGGGAGACCGACAGGCCGACGTGCACCGCCGGCCGCTGGCCGGCGTTGAACAGGTCCTCTTCCAGATAGATCTGGCCGTCGGTGATCGAGATCACGTTGGTGGGAACGTAGGCGCTGACGTCGCCGAGCAGGGTCTCGATGATCGGCAAGGCGGTGAGCGAGCCGCCGCCGCGTTGCGGGGAGAGCCGCGCCGCCCGCTCCAGCAGCCGCGAGTGCAGGTAGAACACGTCACCGGGATATGCCTCACGCCCCGGCGGGCGGCGCAGCAGCAGCGAGATCTGGCGGTACGCCCAGGCATGCTTGCTGAGGTCGTCGTAGACCACCAGCACGTCCTTGCCCTGCTCCATGAAGTATTCGCCGATGGCGCAGCCGGCATAGGGGGCGACGTACTGCTGCGGCGCCGAGGCGGCGGCTCCCGCCACCACCACGACGGTGTGCTCCATGGCGTCGTACTCGCGCAGCGTGGCCACCACCTGCGCGACCTGCCCCTGCCGCTGGCCGATCGCCACGTAGACGCAGATCAGGTCCTTGCCCTTCTGGTTGATGATGGTGTCGACCGCGAGCGCGGTCTTGCCGGTCTGGCGGTCGCCGATGATGAGCTGGCGCTGGCCGCGCCCGATCGGGGTCATCGTATCGATCGCCTTGATCCCGGTCTGCACCGGGGTGTCGACGTTGACCCGTTCCACCACGCCCGGCGCCACCCGCTCGAGCGGCATGGCCGCGGCCGCGCGAATCGGCCCCTGGCCGTCCAGCGGGGCGCCGGCGGCGTCTACCACCCGTCCCAGCAGCGCCTCGCTGACCGGAATCGAGGCGATGCGGCCGGTGCCCTTGACCAGCGCGCCCTCTTCGACGTGGGTGTAGGCGCCGACGATCACCGCGCCCACCTGATCCGGCTCCAGATTCAGGGCGATGCCCTGCACCGCGCCGGGGAACTCCAGCAGCTCGGTCGCCATGACGCCGGACAGACCGCTGACGCGGGCGATGCCGTCTCCGACCGACAGCACCGTGCCCACCTCGCTGGCCTCCAGCGGCGCCTCGAAGCCGTCGATGCGGCGCCGAATCTCACTGGTAATCCGGTCGAGCTTGAAATCCATGATCGGTCAGTCTCCTCGCACCAGCGCGCTGTCGATCGCCTGCAGCCGGGCCTGCACGCTGCCGTCCAGCACCTGGTCTCCGATGCGCACCACCGCGCCGCCCACGATGTCCGCGTCCACCGCGAAGGAGACCTCCAGGTCGGCGCCGCGGTCCTGCCGCAACGTGCGCACGAAGCGCTGCCGTTCGCCGGCGTCCAGCGCGTAGGCGGTGGTGACGATCGCCATGCGCGCCTGCGGGCCCGCGCTGGCCATCGCCCCCATCCAGTCGACGATGGCCGGCAACTGCCCCAGGTCGCCGCGTTCCAGCAGCGTGAACAGGAAGTTGCGGCACGCGGCGCCGGCGCCGGCGGGCAGCAGCTCCTCCAGCCGCCGCCGGCGGGCGCCGAACTCCGCGCTACGGTCGCTGAGCTGCGCGAGCACCTGCGGTTCCCGTTCCAACTGCCCCTGCAGCGCGCGCAACGCGCTCAACCAGGGCGCGGCCGCGGCCGCGAACGCGGCCAGCGCATAGTTCCGCGCGTCGGTCACCTGCCGCCCTCGCCCAGCTCCCGTACGAACTGATCGACCAGCCGCCGCTGGGCGGCCTGATCGAGGGCCGCGCCGATTACCTTGCGGGAGATGGCCAGGGCCAGTTCCGCGGTCTGCCGCTGCAGCTCCGCCGCCGCCTGCCCGCGCTCCTGCTCGATCTCCTCGCGCGCGCGCTCCTTGATCTCCTCCGCCTCCTGTTCGGCCTTCCGCAGCACCTCGTGGCGTACCTGTTCCGCCTGCTGCGCCAACCGGGCAGCTTCCTCCTGGGCCGCGCCGCGCGCCTCCTGCAGCTCGCGTTCGAACTTGGCGCGCTGGTCGGCGGCCTCGGCCGCGGCGCGGTCGGCGGCGTCGAGCCCCTCGGCGATGCGCTGCTTGCGCCCCTCCAGCATCTGCTTGAGCGGCTTGTAGAGCAGCAGGCGCAACAGCACCACCAGGATCACGAAGTTGACCGCGTAGGCGAGCAACCCGAAGGCCGAGAGGCCGAGAGCTTCCACGGTAAGCCTGGGGACCTAAACCACGAACAGCAGAATGAGCGAAACCACCAACGCGAGAATGGCGAGCGCCTCGGCGAAGGCGATGGCCACGAACATGTTGGTGACGATCGCCCCGCGCGCGTCGGGGTTGCGGCCGAGCGCCTGCAGCGCCCCGCTGGCAATCATGCCGATGCCGATGCCGGGTCCGAACGTCCCCAGGGCGATGGCGATGCCCGCGGCCAGAAACTTCACTGCCTGAGCGTCCATGCAACGAAACTCCTTATCCGAATCTTCTGACTAGTTGACGCAGGACCGCGGCGGTCCTGCCGAGATGAAGGCGATTGGTGTTGAGCGCCGGCGCCGTCATGGTCAGTGCTCCTCATGCTGCTCGGTGGCCAGGTGGAAGAACGCCAGCGAGAGGATGAAGAACACGAACGCCTGAATCAGGCCGACGAACATCTCCAGACCGAAGAACACCACTACCAGCACCAGCGACACCAGACTGCTGATCACGATCAGGATCACTTCTCCGGCGAAGATGTTGCCGAACAGCCGGAACGAGAACGACACGATCTTGGTGAGCTCGCTCAGCCCCTCGAACAAGCCGACGAAGATGTCCACCAGGCCCATGGCGATGCCCTTGGTGCGCAGGCTCTTGAAGCGGAAGAACTGTCCGAGATAGCCCACGCCGCGGCTCCAGAAGCCGAACACCTGGACCATGAACATGGTGATCAGAGCCAACGTCAGGGTGAGGTTGAGGTCGCTGCTCGGAGCGCGCAGCAGCGGCACGATGACGAACTTGTCGTGCCCGGCGCCGCCGTGCGCTTCATGCTCGGCCAGCACCTGCTCCGCGCTGCCGCGCAGGAACACGATCTGGTCCGCGCTCAGGGTGCCGTGATCGCTGGCGTGGATCAGCCCGATGCTGCCGAAGGCCGGACCGAGGATCCCGAACCAGTTGCATACCAGCAGAAAGATGAAGATGGTGACGCAGATGGGGAAGAAGCGCGGCGCCCAGGTGCGCGTCGCCGTCTGATTCACCAGGTTGTCGAGCGCTTCGATCAGCGCCTCGATGGCATTCTGCAGCCCGCCGGGCCGCAACTTCAGATTGCGCCCCACGAAGAACGCGACCAGCAGGATCAAGGCGCTGAGGAGGAACGAAGTGAGCAGCGCATTGGTAAAGACCGGCCCCAGCCCGATCGGTTCGGCGGCCACCTCGATCGCCGCCCGCGGCACCGGCAGCAGCAGGTTGCCAACCACGATCACTGCCAGCGCGAGCAGGATCAGCAGGGCGATCTTCATCGGCCGCTACGATTCGTCCGCGGCGGCGGCCGCTTCCCCGGCCGGCGCCGCCCCGTCAGCCGGCGCCGCGGCGGCTGGCGCGGCCGCGGGCTCCTCCGCCGGCGGCGCGGCGTTCTCCGCCGCGGCGGCGGGCGCGGGCGCTTCCCCCGCCGGATCCGCGCCGGCGGCGGTCGCGGCCGCCGCGGCCGGCGCAACCTGTTCCTCGGTCAGGAGTTCGGGCGGCGGCGCCTCCACCCACCAGTCGGAGCGCTCGATGCCGAGCAGGCGCTCGGCGCGGGCGCGGCCAATGACGTTGCCGGCTTCCGGGGTACGGTTGATCCAGGCCAGGGCGAAGGCCGCTACCAGGAAGATGATCGCCAGTACGGTGGTGAGCCGGGTCAGCACGTTGCCGGTGCGCGCCCCGAACGGGGTGCCGCTGCCGCCGCCGAACATGGCGCCGATGCCGCCGCCCTGATCGTCCTGGATCAAAACGACGGCCATCAACAACAGCGCGCTGACGACGAATACCACGAGGATGAGAACGGAAATTACTGCCATGCCGTGACGGCGCCGCGGCGGCAGGCGCTACGGTGCCGATGCCAACTATACCAACGCGCCGCTAGTCGAATCAATCGCCGGAAGCCGGCGCCGTGAGCGCGGCCGCGACGATGCGCGCGAAGCTGGCCGCGGCGAGCGAGGCGCCACCCACCAGCAGGCCGTCGACGCCGTCGCAGGCGAGCAGCGCGGCGGCGTTGTCCGGCTTTACCGAGCCGCCGTACTGGATCACCAGGTCTTGCGCCGCGGCGGCGCCGGCCAGCTCGGCCACCACCGCGCGCGCCGCGCGGTGCATCTCGCCGGCGTCCGCCGGCGTGGCGGTGCGCCCGGTGCCGATCGCCCACACCGGCTCGTAGGCGACGGTGACGCGCCGCAGTGCCCCGGCGCCGCGCCCGGCCAGCGCCGCGCGGAGCTGGCGCCCGACGACCTCCTCGGCGGCGCCCGCTTCCCGTTCCGCCAGGGTCTCGCCGACGCACAGCACCACTTCCAGGCCGGCCGCCAGCGCCGCGGTTACCTTGCGCGCAATCAGCGCGTCGTCCTCGCCGTACACGTGCCGGCGCTCGGAGTGGCCCACGATTACCAGGCCCACGCCCAGCGCTTGCAGCATGGCGCAGGAGATCTCCCCGGTATGCGCGCCGGCCGCTTCCGGGTTCACGTTCTGCGCTCCCAGCTCCACCGCGCTGCGGCGCAGCACCTCGCCTACCACGGCCAGCGCCGTGAACGGCGGCGCCACCATGACTCGCGCCGGCGGCGCTGCCAGCCACCCCGCCACCTCGGACGCCAGCGCGGCCGCTTCGAGGTGGGTGCCGTGCATCTTCCAGTTGCCGGCTATGAACGGCTTCTTGCGCTTGGTATTCATGACTCCTCCTGCAGCGCGGCCACGCCGGGCAGCGCGCGCCCTTCGAGCAGCTCCAGCGACGCGCCGCCCCCGGTCGAGACGTGGGTGATGCGGCCGGCCACCCCGGCCGCGTTGATCGCCGCCAGCGAATCGCCGCCGCCCACCACGGTGGTTCCCGGGCACTCCGCCACCGCCTGAGCCACGGCATGGGTGCCGGCGGCGAACGGGGCCAGTTCGCAGATCCCCATCGGCCCGTTCCACATTACGGTGCGCGCCGCGGCGATGCGCGCCTCAAACAGCGCCCTGGTGCGCGGGCCGATGTCCACCCCGACGGCGCCGCCGGGAATCGCCGCATGCGGCGTGACGGCGTGCGCCGCGGCGGCGCTGACGGCCGCGGCCGCCACGTGGTCGCAGGGCAGCGCCAGCTCCACCCCGAGCTCGCCGGCGCGGCGCAGCAGCTCGCCGGCCGCGGCCACCAGGTCCGGCTCCACCAGCGAGCCGCCGACCGCGACCCCGCGCGCCTGCAGGAAGGTGTAGGCCATTCCCCCGCCGATCAGCAGCGAGTCCACCTTGGGCAGCAGGTGGTCGAGGACCGCGGCCTTGGAGGAAACCTTGGCGCCGCCGACCAGCGCCACGAACGGGCGCGCGGGCGCGGCGAGCAGTTGCGTCAGCACGGCAACCTCGCGCTCCATGAGCAGCCCGGCGGCGGCCGGCAGATGGCGCGCCACCAGGGCGGTCGAGGCGTGGGCGCGATGGGCGGCGCCGAACGCGTCGTTCACGTAGGCGCCGCCCAGGGCGGCCAGACGGCGCGCGAACGCGGCGTCGCCGGCCTCCTCCTCGGGATGGAACCGCAGGTTCTCGAGCAGCAGCACGCCGCCCGGCGGCAGTTCGGCCGCCAGCCGCTCCACCTCGGGACCGACGCAGTCGGGGGCCATCGTTACCGGGCGCCCGAGCAGCGCGCCGAGACAGGCGGCGACCGGCGCCAGGCTCAGCGCCGCGCGGGGTCTGCCCTTGGGCCGGCCCAGATGGCTCATCAACACCACGCTGGCCCCCGGCTGGTCGAGAATGGCGCGCAGCGTGGGGAGCGCCGCCCGGATGCGCGTATCGTCCGACACCGCCCCCTCCGCGAGCGGCACGTTGAAGTCGACGCGCAGCAGCACGCGCCGGCCGGCCAGGGCAAGATCGGTCAGCGCAGGCACCCGCGGCACCGCTAACCCTCCTCCCCGGCGCTGCCGCCGCTGCCGGCGCCCGCGGCAGCGCCGCGGCGGACCACGATCTTGACGCTGGTGACGCGGTTCCCCTCCATCTGCTGGATGACGAAGTCGGCCATGCCGTAGCTCTCCTTCTCGTACTTCACCGGAATCTTGCCGAACAGATCGAATACGAAGCCGCCAAGGGTTTCGAAATCGTCCGCCGGCAGGTCGAACTCCGAGTATTCGTTCAGTTCATCGAGGCCCACGCGCGCGTCGCAGAGGTAGATGCCCTCGGCGATCTTCTGGATCTCGTCGGCCTCGTCGTCGAATTCGTCCTGGATGTCGCCGACGATCTGTTCGATCACGTCTTCGAGGCAGACGATGCCGGAGGTGCCGCCGTACTCGTCCACGATCACGGCGATGTGCACGTGGCGAAGCTGGAATTCACGCAGCAGTTCATCGACCTTCTTGCTCTCCGGAACGAAGTAGGGACGGCGCATGATGCGCTCCAGTTCCGGCTCCTGCGCGGCGCCGTTGGCGGCGGCCGACGCCTGCGAGCGCAACAGGTCCTTGGCGTAGACCACCCCTACGATGTTGTCCATGTTCTGGTGGTAGACCGGCAGCCGCGAATGGCCGCTGGCGGCCACCTGTTCCACCAGCGTCTCGGCGGGCGTGTCCAATGGCACCGAAATCACGTCGGGCCGCGGCACCATGATCTCCTTCACCGTGCTGCGGGACAGCTCGACGACGCCCTGGATCATCTCCCTGGCGGCGCCGTCGAGTCTGGCTAGGTCGTCCTCGTCCGAATCCGCTCGGCCGAGCAGCTTCTCCAGGAACCCCATTTCATTCCTCCCCAGCGGCGGGCTGCAGGTCGGCCAGCAGCTGTTCCTGTAACGATAGCATGGGCTCATCTTCAGCGGGCGGGTCGGCGTGGTCCATGCCGCGCAGGTGCAGCACGCCATGCAGCAGCAGCCGGCGCAGCTCGCGCTCCGGCGCCTCGCCGCGCGCCGCCGCCTGCCGCGCCGCGACGTCCACGGCAATGACGACGTCGCCGGCCGCGGCCTGCGCCGCCGCGCCGCCGGCTCCGGGCGGCGCGGCGCCCTCGAGCTGGCCGAACGACAGCACGTCGGTGGGCGCGTCGACGCCGCGGTAGCGGCGGTTGAGGCCGCGCATCGCGGCGCCGTCGCAGAGCAGCACCGACACCTCCACCGGCCAGCGCAGGCGCTCGAGCGCGCGGTTCCCGAATCGCTCCAGCGCCGCGCGCAGGCGCTCCGACCCGGGCGCCGCCGGGCGCCCGGCGCCGTTCCAGCGCACCTCGACGCGCGCCGGCGCCGGCCCCGAGGCCGTCATGACGCGCCGCGCGGCTGCTCGGCCGCCTCGTAGGCCTGCACGATCTTGCGCACCAGCACGCTGCGTACGACGTCTTCCTGTCCCAGGTGCACGAAGCAGATCTCCTGCACCGGTGACAACACCGACATGATGTGGATCAGACCGGAATCCTGGCGGCGCGGCAGGTCGATCTGGGTGATGTCGCCGGTGATCACCGCCCGGCTGCCCTCGCCGAGGCGGGTGAGGAACATCTTCATCTGCTCGCGGGTGGTGTTCTGCGCCTCGTCCAGGATGACGTAGCTGTCGGCCAGCGTGCGCCCGCGCATGTAGGCCAGGGGAGCCACTTCGATGACCCGCGTCTCCTCCATGCGCCGCACCGTGTCGCTTGCGACCAGCGCGTCCATCGCATCGTACAGCGGGCGCAGATAGGGGTCCACCTTCTGCGCCAGGTCGCCGGGCAGGAAGCCGAGACTCTCCCCCGCCTCCACCACCGGCCGGGTGACCACCAGGCGGCGCTTGCGGCGGGCGAGCACGGCCTGCAGCGCCGCGGCCACCGCCAGAAAGGTCTTGCCGGTGCCCGCCGGGCCGATCGCGACCACCAGCTCGCGGCGGGTCAACGCGTGCAGGTAGCGCCGCTGCCGGTCGCTACGGGCATAGATGCGGTTGCGGCCGCCGGGGATCAGGACCGGGGCATCGTCGACGGCGTCCGCCGCCGCCGGTCCGGTCACCGCGGCATGCGCCGCGGCGATGGCGAACCGATCCATGGCGCGCCCGGCGCCGGCCTGCTCGCGCAGCCAGTCGAGCATGGCGGCAAAGCGCCGCCGTTGGTCCGCATCCCCGGTGTCCAGCAGCAATTCGTTGCCGCGGCTGCGCACCGGTACCCCGAACAGTTCCTCGAACGCGCGCAGATTGGCGTCGTTGGGGCCGCACAGTTCGCGCAGAAAGCCGAGATTGGTGACGGCTACCGCCAAGGGCAAGCGCCGTCAGCCGCCCGACCGCTCACGGGAAGGGGGGTGCTGGGTAGACGTGAACGCCGATAACAGTGAACGGCAGCGTGCGCGATCGACGCCGAACTGTCAACTGGCCGCAACGCGCCGGAAACGCGCCGGACAACCAGCTCATTCGTTGATCGAAAACGACTCGTCGTCGGCCTGCAGGCGGCTGCGAATCTCCGGCAACGGCAGCCACTGCACCACGATCGAGAACTCGGAGGACAGTTCCTCGCGCCCCTCCTTCTGCTGCGGGCGCGCCGTATACGCCACCGTCAGGTCCCAATCCTGCAGATGGTGGACCGCGCTCACGCTCACCTGTTCGAGCTTGAACCCGGACCCGCGGCGCAGCTCCGGGTTCCAGAAGGCAAACGACTCCCACAGATCCTGGAGCGGATTGAGCGGCTCCACCCCCTCCTCCCGCGCCCAATCGGGCAGGTAGCGGTAGGTGCGGTCGTTGCGCGACGAGACGCTGAACGTCAGGTCGAGGAACTCGTGCACCTTGGCGGTAAGGTCGGTGCCGAAGGTGAATCGATTGTTCCGCGGCTCCCGGAAGCTGATCGTCCAGCCGGCCCGCGTCGCCAGCTCCAGTCGCACCCGGTTGCGCCATAGATAGGCGGGCCCATGGGTCTCGTCATAGCCGAGGCGCAATTGCCGCAGACTGAGCGGCTCGTCTGCGCCGCGTCCCAGGATCAGCGCTGCGCTGAAGCCGCCCAGCCCCAGCGAGCTGACGCTGCGCGTGACGCGCGCCGCCGGATCCAGCTCGATGCTGAACTGCTGCTGCAGCGACAATGGTTCCAAGGGCGTCACCCCGGCGCTGAGCTCGAGCGGACGTGGCTTCCAGTCGCCACATTCCAACAGCGTCGATTCTTCGGGGTCGTCGCGGCAGCGGAACCCGGTGCTCGCGCTGGCGGTAAGGCGGGCGGCGTTCAGCGCCAGGCTGGCGCTCAGATCGTGCGGCAGAGGCGGCAGATCGGCGCTCAGCGTAAGGCGCTGCGGGTGGTCCGCCACCTGCACTTCGGCCAGCGTCTGCAAGCGGTGGCTGGTCACCGCGTCGACGTCCCAGCCGCCCCATTCGGTGCGCAGCCGCCGGCCCAAGTCATCGTTGGGATCCTTGGGATAGTCGAGGCGCAGCAGGCGCAGACCGAGGTCGTAGGTCACCGCCGAGGCTTCCCAGGCCGGCGCCCCGCGCAGCGGCCGCAGCGAGACCTGATTGCTCAGGCTGACGGTGCTGGCGAACTGCCCCAGGGCCTCGTCGAGCAACCGCTCCCGTTCGTCGTCCGGCAGCGAGTCGGCGGTATGCAGCAGGTACTGCGTGACGACGTGGTGGCGCAGGCTGTTGTCGAGCCCCACTACCCCGCCGAACAGCTCGGCGTGATGCTCCAGCAGCGCGGTGTTGGTCAGTTGCACGGTGGCGTGGCGCAGCGCGTCGTCCACCTCCGCGGCGGTGTTCCAGTCGTCGTGGTCGTGGGTGCCTTCCACGGTGGCGCCGGGGCGCAGCTCGTAGCGCAGCCGCGCCCCGTCGCCGGCGCGCCGCGCCGGCAGCAGGGACGGCTGCTGCGGCAGGGCCTCCGGTTCGCGCAACCGCGCGCGGCGCGCCCCGCCGGCGGCCGGCTCCTCCTCCTCCGCCGCCGGCGCGGGATCGGTCCCGGCCGCGCCGGTTCGCGGGCGCAATCCGCCGCCGGGCAGATCGGGCGCGGGTTCCGGTTCCGGCGCCGTCTGCGGCGCCGCGGGGCGCTGCCACAACGTGCCTCCGAGCTGCGCCAGCAGCGGCAGGCGGAGGGTCGCGGGATAGAAGAATTCGCGCGTCGGATCGTCTGCCGGCAGCGCTGCGGGAGGCGGGTCCGATTTCTTGCTGCGCCACAGCCAATGCACGCCCACGTTCTGCAGGTGAAGCTGATCGAGCGCGGGCGCGGCGCCGCCGGCGAGCAACGGCGCGAAGTCGGCGTTGGCGTCGAGCTCCCAGATCAGGTTGGAACGGCGCGCCGGCTCCTCCTCCTCGCCGGCGCCGCCGAATCCGATCAGCGACGGCCAGTCGAAGCGCTCCTCGCGGTTGCCGAAGTCGCTCAGGAAGTCGGGGTCGGAGAACAGTTCCAGACGGCCGTTCAGCGAACCGGCGGGAAACGCCAGGCGGCCGGCCAGTTCCGCCCCGTAGCGCAGCGGGACCGTTACCCCGAACAGGGAGGAATCATGCCACCGGGAGCGCCCGGCGGGGTCGGCGGGGTCGGAGGCCAGGTATCCGCCGTCGCCGGGGAGCTCCCAGATGCCGCGCGAACGCGCCACCGCGGCCTGAAACTCCACCGCGCCGTCCCCGGCCAGCGGCAACACCCCGGCGACGCCGGTGAACAGGCCGAGGCGCGCGTACAGGTCCAGCATCAGCTTCAGGTAGTGGTCGTCGGGCGGCGCTTCGCCCGCCACCTTGCGCAGGAACAGGCCGCGCACCTCCTCCCGATACTGCCCCGGATCGGTCAGGCTCAGCACCGACAGCGGTTCCTCGTCCGGGGGGCGGCGGCCGATCAGGTACAAGGTGGTATTCAGAAACAACCCCTCCCGGTCTCTCACCCCCAGCGCGGGATGGAACACCAGCTCGTCGCCGGGCAGGAAGAAGAACGGCAGATAGAGCACCGGCACCTCACCCACGAACAAGGTGGCCCGCTCCAGCGCCCACTCGCCCGGGGCCAGCAGCCACATGCGGTGGGCGCGCAGCTCGTAGTTGGGCAGGCTCGGATCAGGGCTGGAGGTCACCCGCGCCCCATCCAGGATGATGGTGCCGTCGCCGAGGCGGGTAATCGTGTCGCCGGCGAAGCTGAACACCAGCGGGCCGGCCGCGCCCTGGCGCCGGTGGCGGGTGAAGCCGTCCACGAACACCACCTTGGAGGAGGCCAGGTCGAACGCCATGCTCGCCGCGCTCACCTCCTGCGGCTCGCCGCCGGCGGCGGACACCCGATACTCGACGCCGCCGCGCGCGGAGAGCAGTTCCTCCACCTGTTGATAGATCACTTCGTCGGCGCGGATCAGGTGCTCGGTGTCATCCTCCGCCTCCCGTACGGCCAGTTCCACGCCGCCGCGCAGGACGAGGGAGCGCGCGCCGGTCACGGCGTTGGCGCGGTACTCGGCATGGGCGGCCTGCCGCACCGCGACCGTCTGCTCCGGAGGCGGCGCCGGCGGCGCGGCTTCCGGCAGGGCGTAGAAGCGCCGCAACCGGGTCTGCAGGTCCTGCCGGCTGCCGGCGTCGTCGAGGCCCAGGCGGCGCGCTTCGGCGCGCAGCTCGGCGTCATCGGCGCCGGCGATGTCGTCGGCCAGGGTGGCGCGCAGCAGCTCCTGCGCCGCCGGCGACGCCGCCCGCGCCGCGCCCGACGGGGCCGGGGGCGGCCGGGGGCCGCCGGAGATGCCGCCCGGCTCCGGGGCCAGGTCGGCGGTGACCGCTTCCTGCCCGCCCTGCTCCTCCGGCGGACCGGTCTGGGCCACCGCCGCGGCGACCGCCGCGGCCGCGAAGAGCGCCCGCAACGGCGCCGCGCGCGGGCGCGGCGCGGCCCACCGCCGCCGGCCGGCGGCGCGCGCCCCCGGCCGGCCGCCAGCGCCCGCCGCGCTCCGGGCCGGGGCGCGCTTGCTCAGTCGGCCGCGGCGCCGAGGGCGGCGCGCAGGAAGGTGCCGGTGTGCGACGCGGGCACGCGGGCGACCTGCTCCGGGGGGCCGCTGGCCACCACCTCGCCGCCCCGGTCGCCGCCCTCCGGTCCCAGGTCCACGATCCAGTCCGCCTGCTTGATCACGTCGAGGTTGTGCTCGATCAGCACCACGGTGTTGCCCTGCTCCACCAGCAGGTGCAATACCTCCAGCAACTGGCGCACGTCCTCGAAGTGCAGGCCGGTGGTGGGTTCGTCGAGCAGATAGAGGGTCTTGCCGGTGCTGCGCCGGGACAACTCCAGCGCCAGCTTCACGCGCTGCGCCTCGCCGCCGGACAGGGTGAGCGCCGACTGGCCCAGCTTGACGTAGGTCAGCCCCACGGCGTTGAGGGTGGCCAGCCGGCGCTCGATGGCCGGGATCACGCGGAAGAACTCGAGCGCCTCCTCCACCGTCATTTCCAGAACCTCGTGGATGTTGCGCCCCTTGTAGCGGATGTCCAGGGTCTCGCGGTTGTAGCGGCGGCCCTTGCACACGTCGCAGGCGATGTACACGTCGGGCAGGAAGTGCATCTCGATCTTGATCTGTCCGCCGCCCTGGCAGTGCTCGCAGCGGCCCCCCTTGACGTTGAACGAGAACCGGCCCGGCCGGTAGCCGCGCGCCTTGGCCTCCGGCAGCGAGGAGAACAGATCGCGGATCGGCCCGAACACGCCGACGTAGGTGGCGGGGTTGGAGCGCGGCGTACGGCCGATCGGCGACTGGTCGATGTTGATCACCTTGTCGACGTGCTCGATCCCCTCCAGCCGCCGGTGGGCGCCGGGCGCCAGCCGCGCGCGGCCCACGGCGTTGGCCAGCGCCGGGTACAGCACGTCGCTCAACAGGGTCGACTTGCCGGAGCCGGAAACCCCGGTGATGACGCTGAAGGTGCCCAGCGGCAGGTCTACGTCGATCTCCTTGAGATTGTGCTCGCGGGCGCCGATCACCCGCAGCAGACGGCCGTTGCCGGGGCGGCGCCGCGCCGGCACGCCGATGCGGTTGGCGCCGGCCAGATAGCGGCCGGTCACCGAGGCGCGGGCCGCCATCACCTCCTCCAGCGAGCCGGCCGCGGTGACGTAGCCGCCGTGCACGCCGGCGCCGGGGCCCAGGTCGACCACGTAATCGGCGGTGCGCAGGGTCTGCTCGTCGTGCTCGACCACGATCAGGGTATTGCCCAGGTCGCGCAGGCGGACCAGGGTGTCCAGCAGGCGCTCGTTGTCGCGCTGATGCAGGCCGATGGTCGGTTCGTCGAGGATGTAGAGTACGCCTACCAGCGCCGAGCCGATCTGGGTGGCCAGACGAATGCGCTGCGCTTCGCCGCCCGACAGGGTGGCGGCGCGGCGGTCCAGGGTCAGGTATTCGAGGCCGACGCTGGCCATGAACGAGAGGCGGTCGCGCACCTCCTTCAGGATCTGCGCGGCGATCTGGCTCTCGGTGTCGGACAGCCGCACCCGGGCGAAGAACGCGGCCGCCTCCTGCACGCTCAGGTGCGAGACCTGATCGATGTTGCGCCGCTCCGCGCCGGCGTCCAGGGTCACCGCCAGGGCCTCGCGGCGCAGCCGCGCGCCGCCGCAGCCGCGGCAGTCGTGGTGGCGCATGTACTGCTCCAGCCACTCCTTCACGCCCGGCGACGAGCTTTCGCGGTGGCGGCGCCGGAGATCATGCAGGATGCCGCGGTAGCGGGTGGTATAGCGGTAGCTGCTGGTGCGGCGCTCATTCTGGTAGCGCACCTCGAGTTCCTCGTCGGAGCCGTGCAGCAGCGCCGCCAGCACCTCCGGCGGCAGGTCGGCGAACGGCGTGTCGAGGGTGAAGTCGAAGTGGTCGGCCAGCGACTGGAACACGCTGCGGTGCCACGCCGCCTTCGGGTTGTAGGGCGCCACCGCCCCTTCGTCGAAGCTGAGGCTGGGGTTGGGGATCACCAACTCGGGATCGAACTCCATCTTGACGCCCAGACCGGAGCAGTCGGGGCAGGCCCCGAACGGGTTGTTGAAGCTGAACAGCCGCGGCTCCAGCTCCGGGAACGCCGCGCCGCACGCGCTGCAGGCGCTGCTCTGGGAGAACTGCCGCACCTGCGCGGCGCCCGCCTCGGGCTCAGTGCGCGCCGCGGCGCCGTTGGCGGCAGCGCCATTGCCGGCAGAGACCCTGCCGGCAGCGACATTGCCGCCGCCGCCGGGCGCGCCGGGGCTGCCGGGGTCGCCGGCGGCGGGAGCGGCGCCGGGGAGCGCGCCGGCGGGAAGCGCGGCCGGTTCGGCGCGCGGGGTCTCGATGAGCGCCGTCACGCGGCCCGAGGCATGCTCCAGCGCGGTCTCGACCGACTCCGCCAGCCGCTTCTGAACCTGCGGCCGGATCACCAGTCGATCCACTACCAGCTCCAGCGAGTGCTTGCGGTTCTTGTCGAGGACGATGGCGTCGTCCAGGGAGCGAATCTCGCCGTTCACGCGCACCCGCACGAAGCCGAGGCGTCTGGCATCGTCCAGGATCTTGCGATGCTCGCCCTTGCGGCCGCTGATCACCGGCGCCAGCAGCACCACCCGGCTGCGTTCCGGCAGGCTCATCATGGAGTCGACGATCTCGTCCAGCGACTGCTCCTCGATGGGAGCGCCGCACACGTGGCAGTGCGGATGCCCCACGCGGGCGTAGAGCAGGCGCAGGTAGTCGTAGATCTCCGTCACCGTGCCCACGGTGGAGCGCGGGTTGCGGTGCACGGTCTTCTGCTCGATCGAGATCGCCGGCGACAACCCTTCGATGTAGTCGACGTCCGGCTTGTCCAGCCGGCCCAGAAACTGGCGCGCGTAGGAGGAGAGAGACTCCACGTAGCGGCGCTGGCCCTCGGCGAAGATGGTGTCGAACGCCAGCGACGACTTGCCCGATCCGCTGAGTCCGGAGATCACGATCAGGCGGTCGCGCGGCAGCTCCAGGTCGATCGCCTTGAGATTGTGCTCGCGCGCCCCCTTGATGCGGAGGTACTTCATGCCAGTCTCACCACGGTCTTGCCGGCGCCGCCCGCCTGCGGAGCGGCAAGGGCGAAGCCGACCACGTCACGGCGCCGCTCAAGATACTGGTGGATGCCGTGGCGGAGAACACCTTCGCCGGTGCCGTGCAGGATGGTGAACTGGTGCAGCCCGCCGAGCAGCGCGCCGTCGAGTTGGCGCTCCACCTGCGCCAGCGCCTCGCGCAGGCGCAGCCCGCGCACGTTGAGCTCCAGCCGCGGGCGCGGCGCCGCGGCCGTCACCTCCACCGGCGGGGGCCGCGGCGGGGCCGGTGCGCGCCCGGCCGCTTCCGGCTGGCCCAGGAGCTGCAGCTCGGACGCGCGGAAGGTACCGCGTACGCTGCCGGTCGCCACCACCCAGGCGCCGCGGCGGGCGGCCCGCAGCACGACGCCCTCGCCGCCGCCGGCGGCGAGGCGCACGCGCGCCCCCGGCGCCAGCGCGCCGCCGGGCGCCGGCGCGGGGGCGGGCGCGGGTGAGGCGGCGGCGGGCGCCGCGGGCACGCTACCGGCGGCGGCCGGGGCGGAGCCGGGGGCGGCCGCAGCCCGCGCCGCAGCCCGCGCCGCAGCCTGCTCCACCACCGCGCGGGCCGCGGCGGCCGCGCTGCGCCAGCCGTCTCCGTCCCCGTTCGCGCCGCGGCCGCGCTCGCGCAGCTCGCGGATGGCCGCCTCCAGTTGCTGCCGGCCGCGGCGCAGGAAGACGCGTAGCTCGCGCCCCTCCGCGGCTTGCAGGTCGCGTTCCCGCGCCGCCAGCTCGGCTTCCCGCGCCGCCGTGTCCCGCAGCCGGCGCTCCAGCTCCGCCTGCGCCTGCGCCTGCTCCTCGGCCGCGCCGCGCAGCTCGTGCTGGCGCGCCGTCAGCGAGCGAATGATCTCGCCGGCGTCGCTGCGCCCCTCGGCCAGGTAGCCGCGCGCGGCGGCGATGACCGGCGCCGGCATCCCCTGCCGGCGGGCGATCTCCAGCGCGTGGCTTTCGCCGGGAATGCCCGGCAGCAACCGGTAGGTGGGGCGCAGCGACTGCAGATCGAACTCCATGGCGGCGTTCTCCACCGCCGGGTTGGCGTAGCCGTAGTTCTTGAGCGCGCCGTGATGGGTGGAAGCGGCCGCCAGCGCGCCGCGCTCGATGAGGCTGTCCAGCACCGCCATCGCCAGCGTCACCCCTTCCTCGGGGTCGGTGCCGGCGCCCAGCTCGTCGAGCAGCACCAGGGAACGCTCGCCGGCCGCGGTCAGGATGTGGGCCAACTGCCGCACGTGGCCGGAGAAAGTGGACAGCGATTGCGCGATCGACTGCTCGTCGCCGATGTCGCACAGCACCTGATCGAACAGCGGCAGCGCGCTGCCGGCAGCCGCCGGCACCTCCATTCCGAACTGATTCATCAACGCCAGCAGGCCCGCGGTCTTCAACGCCAGCGTCTTGCCGCCGGTGTTGGGCCCGGTGATGATCAGCACCCGGCGCGCGCCGCCCCAGCGCAGGTCGATCGGCACCGCGGCAGGGCCGAGCAGCGGGTGGCGCGCGGCGCGCAGGTCGATCTCCCCGGAGCGGCGCTGCAGCGGCGCGCAGCGGTGCAGGCGGGCATAGCGGGCGCGCGCGTAGCGGGCGTCGTAGCGGGCGACCGCGGCCACCGCGGCGCGCACCTCCGGCGCGCGCGCGGCGACGCGGGCGGTAAGCTCGCGCATGATGCGGCGCAGCTCACGCCGGTAGGCCAGTTCCTCCGCGGCCACGCGATGGCCGGCGCGCACGCTCTCCTCCGGTTCGACGAACACCGTGGCGCCGCTGGCGGACACTTCGTGCACCACGCCGCGGATGCGGGCCTGCTGGCCGGCCTTTACCGGCAGCACGGTCCGCCCGCCGCGCTCGGTGGCGCGGTCGCCGTTGAGCAGCGGGCGGAACTCCGGCGAGGCAAGGTAGCGCCGCGCCGCCAGGTCCACTGCCCGCTCCAGGCGGCGGATGCGGCTGCGAATCGCGGCCAGGGAAGGAATCTGCCGTTCGCGGATGGCGCCGTCCGGCTCCACTACCCGGAAGATCTCCGCCGGCAGTTCCGCTACCCCGTCGGCCGCGGCCAGCAGCGGCGCAATGCGGTCCATGGCCGGATCGTTGCGCCCGCGCGGCCGCAGCGCCCGGCGCAGGACGCCGGCGGTGCGCAGGAAGCGTCCCAGGCGCGCCGCCGCGTCCGGCTCCAGCACCGCCCCCGCCTTGGCCAGCGCCGGCAGCGCGTCGGCCACCTCCGGCAGGTCGGCTTCCGGCGGCAGCCGGTCGGCCTCCAGCAGCGCGCGCAGGGCGCCCACCTCGCCTTGCAACTCGGCGTGGGCCGCGGCGTCGCAGACGAACTGCTCCCCGGCGAGGCAGGCGGCGCCGGCCGGCGACAGGCACAGCTCGGCCAGCTCGGCGCGCACCGCGGCGAACTCCAGGAGGGTGAGCGCGTGCTGATCCATCGGCATGCTCAGCGGCGCTCGGCGGCGGCCTGCTGCAGCTCGCCGAGGATGCGGCGGTAGCCGAGGTAGCGGTCGCGCAGGATGTCGCCGCGCGCCAGCGCCGCGCGCACCGCGCAGCCCGGCTCGCCGGCGCACAGGCAGCCGGGGAACTCGCACTGCTCGACGAAGGGCAGGAAGTCGCGGTACCACAGCCGCAACTCGTGGGGCTTGATGTCGCTGATCTCCAGCTCGCGAATGCCGGGCGTGTCGACCGCCAGCACGTCCCCGGCGGCGGCCACCAGTTCGCCGTAGCGGGTGGTATGCGCGCCGCGGTCGTACTTGCGCGACAGCTTCCCCTCGGCGCGCCGCAGGGCGGGATCCAGCCGGTTCAGCAGCGCCGACTTGCCGACGCCCGAATGCCCTGCCAGCACCGGCAGCGCGGCCGCGGCCAGCAACCGGCGCAGTTCCGCCAGACCGCGCCCGGCCGCCGCCGAGCAGGTCACCACCTCGTAGCCCATGGCCCGGTAGCCGGCCAGCCGCCGGTCGATCGCCGGGCTGCTGCCCAGGTCGCGCTTGTTGATCACCAGCGCGGGGGCGGCACCGCCCAGCTCCGCGCACAGCAGCAGGCGGTCGAGAAACCGGGGCCGAAACGGCGGCGCCGCGAACGAACCGACAGCCAGCAGCCGATCCACGTTGGCGGCGATGGTCTGCGGCGCCTGCCGCTTCCGGTTCCAGCGCCGAATCGCCGAGGTGCGCGCGCGCCGCTCCAAAATCCAGCCCTGGCGCGGCGCCCCGGCCTCGAGCGAGATGGTAACCCAGTCGCCGGGCGCCAGCGGGTTGTAGGCCGCGTCCGACAGCCGCTGCTTGCCGCCCAGCACCTTGCCCATGATGCGGCACTCCACGACCGCCTCCGCCACCCGCACGCGATAGATGTTGTTGATGCCACTGGCCACCTGCCCCAGCACGGCCCGCATGATAGGGCAAGTGCCGGCCGCTGCCCAACCCGCCCCCGGCAGGTCACCGCGAAGCGGCGGGCCGCGCCCGGTACGCCGGCGCGGGCGGCACGGGCGGCGAATCTAATCTACCGGTCCGTCCGGACGGGGCTCTGCTGCCTCCTGATTACGAGGGGGAGGCGGTGACGGCGGCGGTGGCGGCGGGGGTCGTGACACGGGAGGCCGCGGAGGGGTACCGCGCTTCTCCGACGCTCCCTCCTTACGCGGCGGCATATTCCTCCTCGATCACCTGATAGGTTTCCTCCGCGCAGGCTTTGTTCAGCGCGTCGTCGATACGGACTCCTACGCTTTCCGGCCGGGCCGTTACCCGGTCGATCTCTCGGCCCAGCTCCTCCAACTTCGACCTCGCCTGAAGGTCATCCAGTCGATCCCGGTTGAGGAACAATGCCCGGGTCTCCGTTTCAAGCTCCTGGCAGCGCTCGCTGACCAAGCGGACCACCGCCAACTTCTGAGCATGATTGTCAACCATCATCCAGACGGCCAGCAAGGCGACGGCCGCGCTGGTGACCAGCTCCACGGCCGGCGGAACAATGTTCAACAGCGACACCGCGGCGCTGGTGGCGAAGAACCCCAACGCCAGCGTCCGCAGACTGTGCCGACCAGTCATCCGCGAGGCGAGTCTGCCGTAGTACCGCGTCAATCGGTTGCTGTCCAGGAGCAGGCTCCACACGCGATCCTGCGTTTCCTTCGATACCATAGTGCTTCCCCTACAGCATCAATCATGCTTGGCCGCCTCGGGCATCGTCAAGGGATCGCGGCGCCAAGCCGGTGGTCGCTGGATCATCTGCCGGCGGCCAGGCGCAGCTCGCCCGAGATCAGCTTCGGCAGCAGCGCGTCCCGCTGCGCCGTCAGGTTGCGGCATGCCTGCTGGTTCGCCAGGATGCGTGCCAGGTACGGAGACACCAGGTCGTCGAACATGACCGCGACTCTCGCGGGAGGAATGATCGTCGTTGCGACCGCGAACGTCTCCCGCGTTATCGTGTCGAAGATCGTACCGTGGGTCAGGCCGGACAGCTCCTTGAGCGACCTTTTCAGGTTCCAGTAGGTGAAGAAATCCGGGTAGCCGTCACGTCCGCGAATCCCGTAGCAAGTCTGGTTCATGGCCATGGGAACGCCCAGGCAGGCGATCTTGCCGACCGTGCCTCGCGCCGTGATCACCGTCGTCCGCGCCGGAAGAATCCGCGTGGAGCAATGGGCAACGCCCAGATCGGATATGGTCCGCTCGGTGTCGATCGCGAACACGCCGTTGAACGACGGCGCGTCCTTTGCAGTGAACCAGGGAATACCGCCGTCCCAATACTCCGGCACCGAGGTTCGGGGCGTGCCGCCGTTGATGATCTCGATGACCTCCGCCAAGGCGCCAACCTGCCAACCGTCAGGCACAGGCACCGGTACGTTGGCGCCGCGGTTCGTCATCACGAAGCGGTCCGGGAACAGATCGGAGACGTGCTTGGGCAAGCCGGTAGCGCGGCCCTCCATCCTGGCGCGCACCGGCTCGAAGTCGACGAACCACGACTTGAACAGCGCCCGCGCCATCGCCGCCAACGTTTCGTTCATGCGCCGGTTCAGCTCGATCCTGTCGTCCAGCGCGCCAAGCACGCGCCCGATTTCACGTTGTTCGGAAACACGCTTCGGGAGCCGAACAATTTCCTGGTGCAAGTGATTCCGGTTCACTCCCGGTACCGCGGCCTTGTCCGAGTAGGACGAAAAGCGCACGCACTCCAGCAGATAGCTGATGAACCGGGGGTCATTGCCCTTGAAGTCCCGTACGTACAACGCCGTGTTGTGCGGCCAGTACTCGCCGGGGAGGTAGAAGACGCGCCCGAGCGTGCCGGTACGACCTGTTACCACGCCCGGCCCCGGCACTTTACCTTCCGCGTGGTAGTCGATGATCCCCGATGACGAAACGACAGGGATCGAACCGGCTACCCGCACTGCTGCCGGCAGGTCGTAACCACGCTTCAGCTCGATCACGCGGCCAAGCATGGTCTCCATCCAACCGCCGCCACGCAGCTTCTCATTCAAGATCTAATCCAACCCCGGGTGGTCGGCCTTCAGCCGGCCGCTCGCCCGCCCGGGGGCGGGACCGGCGCCTGACGATCATTGCCGGGGCGGCCGAATCCGGCGCCGGCGTGGCGGTAGCGATGATGCGCGGCGCACAGCAGTCGGAGATTGTCCGGCTCGGCGGCGCCGCCCTGGGCATACGGCACGACGTGATCGATCTGCAGCAGGTGTTGGGAGCCGCAACGGCGCCCGCTGGTGTGGTCCACGTAGCTGCAGCGGCCCCGGTCGCGCCGCCAGACCTCGCGCTTGACCGCCGCCGGGATGGCGCGGCCGGTCGGGCCGCCCTCCTTCGCTGCCGAAGTTTCGGTCCGCGCCGGCGGCGCAGCCCGCGCCGCCCCCGCCGTCGCAGCCTGCCCGCCGGGGCGCCGCGTCTTCGGCGCCGAAGTTGTGTCGCCCGCCGGGTTCACTGCCGAAGTGTCCGGGCGGGCCGGACCGCGGTCCGCCTGCAGCGGCGACACGGCTTCGTCTCCCGGCGGCGCCGCCGCCTGAGCCGACACCTTCGCCGCCGAAGGAGCCGCCCTGTCCGAGATGGCAGCCCGCTTCGCTGCGGAGGCAGCGCCGCGAGCCGAGACCTCCTGCGTCTTCGCCGCCGAAGTTGGCTCGGCGCCTTTGGCCGGCGCGGCGCGCCGCCCGCGCGGCGGCCGGGCCGGGTCGTGACGGTCGAGTCCTTCCCGCACCAGCCGCGCCATGAGCTGCCCCGACGTCAGGTGCGGATCGACGTGGGACAGGAGGCCCTTGAGCCGCTCCAAGCCGCGCCATGAGCTGCCCCGACGTCAGGTGCGGATCGACGTGGGACAGGAGGCCCTTGAGCCGCTCCAAGCCGCGCCGGCACTCATCGTCAATCACCGCCTTGAGTTCCCAGCGCCCGCCGCCCAGAGGCCGCACCCGCTCCGCCGGCGCCGCCAGTTCCGGGTCCACCTCGGCCAGCAACTGCATCACCTCCCGGCTGCTCTTGCCGGACGCCTGCTCCACCAGCTCCCGCCGCGCCTCCGGGTCCAGCACCGGCGCCGGCGCCGGCGCCGGCTTCCGATCCGCCGGCCGCGGCGGCGCCGAGCCGTTCTGCGACCGAGCGGCAGCCCCGAACCCGGTCCCGGCCCCGCCCGGCGCGCTACGCGCCGCGCGGGCCTTCTTGCGCTCCTGCCGGTCGAAGGCATGCTGCAACTGCGCGGCCGCGTTCAGCGTCATCGTGCCATTCCGCAGGCGCTCGCGCACGCCCTCGACCTCCGCGCAGAGCCGCATCGCCTTGATGCGCCGCCACGCTGCGGCGTCGCTGTAACCCAACTCGCGCACCGCGTAATCGAACAGGCTCGAGAACCCGCGCCGCAGATACAGGCGGCGCTTCTGAATCTCGCGCAGGTGATCGATCACGACCACTTCGAGATGGTGTTCGATGCCGGAAAGTTCCTTGGTCCGCTCCAACAAGCGGTCGTCCGAGAGAGCGGATACGGTAGTCGTGACTGCCTCGTCAGAGGCATGGTTGTTCATGGCATAAATATAATTATGGAAACTATTTGAGTCAACTGATCCGCACCGATTAATGGAGGTCGATACGGTGTTTGGAAGCCAAACGCGGGGCGAGCGAACCGGGCACGTGCGCGGCTGACTTCGGGAGCACGTCTCGCCCGCGCGGCAGTGACGGTGACGCACGCGGGAGCGGTGAGATCCGACTCCCGCCCCGTCTTCGGCGCCGAAGTTGTATTGCCGCTGCCGGCGGCCTAATCGAAGTCCCCTCTGAGGATCCGCTCAGAGGTGGACGTGGCTTGGTCCTCGTCGGCGAGGGCTTGCCGTGTTCCATCGGCTCACCGGCCAGCGGGTCGATGCGGGTCTGACCGTTCCGGCGGCGGACCACGAAGAGTGAATCGTCTGCCAGCAGGTCAGGCAGCCGCGGGGAGTGGTAGTGACGATGTACTGGGTCTGGCCCAGGCTCCGCTGCGTCCGCAGCAGCTCGGCGATCAGCTCGATGCGCGCGGGTGCACGCCGTTTTCCGGCTCCTCGAATCCGACCAGCGCGGGCGCTTCCGCGCTGGCCAGCGCCAGCAGCCCGAGCATCCGCAACGTGCCTTCCGACAGCACGCTCGCGGGCATGGCGACGCCGCCTTCGATGATGCGGAGTTCGACCTCGCCGAGATCGGTCACGTCGAGATCGATTCCGTCGATATTGGGCAGCAGGCTGCGCAACGCCTTCTCTACGGCCTGGAATTGGCCCGGGTGGACCGCTTTGAGCGTGTTGAGAAACGCGACCAGCTCCTCGCCCATCAACCCGATGTGGCGCACCTCCTTGACCGGATTGGCAGCGCGCATCCGCTCGCGCGGCTCGAAGTAGAAGAACAGCCAGCGCTCCAGCTCGCAGCGCGCCGCGATCAGATGGGGATAATGCGGCGGATAGTGCGGCTAGGAGAGAATCGTGTGATCGAGATAGAGATCGTAGTAGGTCGGATGCGCCTGCCCTTCATGGCGCAGATGAAGGCGGCGGCCGCCGTGACGCTCGATGAACGGCTTGCGCTTGCCGGTCGGCTGGCCGCGGCTGTTGAGCGCCGCCAGGTATTCGTCAGCGACGCGCAGGATGCCGGTCCGCGGCAGCATCTCCACCTCCACGCGGTAGCGGAGATTCCTCTCACGGACGCCGGCGACCCGCCTGGCGGTGTTTTTGCTGCCGTCGTCGTCTTGCGGCCGGCGCCGCATCTCGCGTATCTGCCGGTCGACGGTTTCTGCCACTGCGTCGGAAATCTGCAGGTCCGCTTCGATCGAAAACGTCAACCGGTCCCGCTCGAGCAACCCCTTGATGCCCTGCTTCCCGATATGGAACGACTCCAGGGGCTTGCCGCGGCAGGGCGGATCGAATGCCTGCTTGAGGGTCCTGCCGGTCGCCAGCCCGGCCAATAGCTGCAGCGCATCGAGAAGGTTGCTCTTGCCGGAGGCGTTCGGCCCGATCAGCAGCGTGAGCGGCTCCAGGGACAGTTCGACGTCGACCAGCGACTTGTAGCCCTTGACGTGCAGGCGTTTCAACATCGGCCGGGGCCTCCTCGGCCTCCTCTGTGCGACATTACCCTATTCACCGATACACGGCGCATCTGCTCCCGGCAGGGACCGATGAACCGCCGGATGGCCAATGACCAGGGTCGTCTTGACCTGGGTGGTCTTGAAGAAGACAGGCAGAGGCTGATCTGATACGGGACAGGCCGGTTCGCTCCCTAAGGACAGGCTACCACCAGCGAAAACGACCCGGCCATATCCCTGCGTGCAACCTATCCTCTCATCGCGTGCCTTTCAAGCCTGGGGACGCGGGCGGTGGGCGGCCGGTGGGAGGGCGGGAGCGGGACCGCACCGCTGCCGGAGGACGGCCGGCTTCAAGGCGGTTGGGCGTTGGGCGCTGGGCGTTGTGAACCTTGTGTCCGGTCGCAAGGTGGCGTAGCTTGAGCGCGTGGTGGCGAGCTTTCCCGTGTGCCGGCAGCGGGCGTGTACGGATTACGCCGTATACCGGCGCCCCTGGTGCGCCGCCCACTGTACGGACCGCGCCGCCTACGAGGCCGAGGCGATAGACCTGCTGCTGCGCGAGCGGCGGCTGGAAGGCGTCAATCTGGCCGGCGTGCGCTGCCGCGGTCTGGACCTGCGGGAGCGGGAGCTGATCGGCTGCCGGTTCACCGGCGCGACCTGGGAGAACGTACGCCTCGACGGCTCCCGCCTGCACCACGCCTGCCTGGACTTCGCCGCGCTGCGTGCGTGCTCGCTACGCGGCATTGCCGCTACGCTGTCGGTGTTCGCCGGCGCGGCCATTACCGCCTGCCACTTCGAGGAGTCGGACCTGCCGCGCAACAACTTCGTCGGCCTCACCTGCGCCGACACCAGCTTTCGCGGCAGCGACCTCAGTTCCTGCCGCTTCATCGGGGCGCGGCTGGAGCGAGTCGACTTCGAGGACTGCAACCTGTATCACGCGCACTTCGAGACCGCCCGCCTGCAAGACATCAACCTGCGTTATGCCAACCCCGAGGCGGCGCATTTCTCGTGACCCTGATCTCTTGCCACGCCAGGACCGGCTTCGCCAACTGCTACGTCGTGGGACCCGACGACGGCGGACCGGCCGCGATCATCGATCCGGGCCATTTCGACGCGGGCCTGTTGGAGCGGGTGGAACGCATCGGGCTGAAGATCGTGGCGGTGCTGCTGACCCACTCCCACCGGGCGCACGCCGGCGGCGTCGGCGCCGTGCTGAGCGTATACCGGGCGCGCGTCTACGGGGGCGGCGGGAGCAGCCGGGCGCCGGATCAGACGCTGCAGGATGGTCAGACGGTGGCGGTGGGCGGATTGGAGTTCGAGGCGCGCGAGCTGCCGGGGCATGCCGACGACTGCCTCGCGTTCCGCACCGGCGACCTGTTGTTCACCGGCGACGCGCTGCTGGCCGGCGGCATCGGCAGCACCCCCAACGCGGCGGCGCGCAGCACCCTGATCCGCGCGCTGCGGGAGCGCGTGCTGTGCCTCCCCGACCGCGTGACCATCCTGCCCGGCCACGGCCCGCCCACGACGGTACGGGTGGAACGCGCCTTCAACCCCGCGCTCCGCGAGCACGCTGTCGGTTGACGAGGCGAACGCTCCTCGGAATCCTGTAACCTACATGGCGCCACCTCCCTTGAGGGAACTCGATTCCGACGGATCGGTTCTGTTTCTCGGCTCCGGCTTTTCCCGGAGCTCCCGGAACATTCAAGGCAAGAATCTGCCCACCGGCGGCGAGCTGAAGGAACACTTCGCCAAGCTGCTTGGAGTCGCGCCTGACGATTACGATCTCCCTACGTTGGCGGACGCCGTCAACGCCGACCCGCAGGTCAGCCTGCGCGATCTACTCTATGAGACCTTTACCGTCGCGCAGCTCGCCGACGGCCAGAAGGAGGTGCTGGGCCGGCCGTGGATGCGCATCTATACGACCAACTACGACGACTCCATAGAACTGTTCTACCAGCGTACCGGTCGTAAGGCGCCGAGTTTCAGCTACCACGACGCCAAGCCGCGGCGGCTGCCGAACAGTACCGTGATCCACCTGCACGGGATGATCCGCAACATCACCGACGGCAACGTTCTCGACCAATTGATCCTCAGCGAAGAGGCGTACGTGCGACAGCATTTCGAGACGTCTCCCTGGTACGATGAGTTCGTCCGCGACCTCAAAGTGTGCAGCGCCTGCTACTTCGTCGGCTACAGCCTCAAGGACTATCACATTTCGGCCATCCTCATGCAGAATCCCGGCCTCCGCGAGAAGACCTTCTTCATCACCGGACCGGTACCTGACCCGATATCCGCACGGACCATGGAACGGTACGGAACGGTCATGCCGATCGGCATGGACGCGTTCAGCGACCTCTGCAAGACACTTCCCCCACCGCAGCCCTCTACGTCCGATCCGCACTCGTTGAAGCTCTTTCGCTATCTCGATCCACTGAAGGACAAGAGGACGCTTGCTCCTCCGACCGCCGTCGAGATACTCAATCTGCTGAGATACGGCGCATTCAACCGTCAGCGTTGTATCTCCACCCTTCCGAAAGCGCAATACGTCGTCCCTCGACAAGCGCTCGCGAACGAAGCCGCCGAGAAGCTGGCAACGGCCCGCTGTCTGCTCGTGCACTCCCGAATCGGCAACGGCAAGACGACCTTCCTGCACATACTCGCGCACCGATTATTCGAAGCCGGCTATCGGTGCTTCTGGTGCAAGTCAGGCACCCCCGCATTGCATTCATATCACCCCCATTTACGCCGAGACATTCATACTCTGCGGAGCTTGGGGAACGTGGTCATCATCTTCGACTCCTACGACACGGCCATCGAGCTGTCGGACGCGCTCTCGGAATCGCTTTCCGACGTCAAGTTCATAGTTTCGGTGCGTACCGGGGTCCACAGCGTGCGGACGCACGAGATACACTCGAAGCTTCCCGATCCGATCCAGAGCGTCAATCTGAACGGCATTCAGCAGACCGACGTCGACGACTTCAGGAAGCTGTTGGACAGCATCGGGATATCCACCGATGAACAACGCCGGCTGGTGCGCCACAAGAACGACTTTCGCGATGTCATGCTGGCGCTCTTCGACAACGCGACGGTCAGGAGCGGAATCCTGGAGGCGTTGAAGCCGTTGCTCGATGACGCGGAGTACAAGAGGGTATTCATCGTATGCCATGTACTGAAGTGGGTCGGTCAAGAGGCGGACGACGCAATGCTCCGGATCGTCACGCGCAGTGATCCGTACCTTCAGATCAGACGGTATCCGGGCGTGTCCGCAGACATATTCAGTTTCGACGACGACAGCTTCGGCGTGCGGTCGTCGATCCTTTCCGAGTACCTGATCAAACAGCTTCTGACGGCGGAGGACGTTATCTCCTGGATCTACAAGATCGTCGTCGAGGCAGTCAAGAGAAAGTCGGAGCGACGCAATCAGACGACACTGAGACGGCTCATGCGCTTTTCGCCCTTGTATCAGGCATTTCGCAACGACGTGCGGCGGCTCGAACGGTTGACCGACCTGTTCGAGCTGTGGCGGCGCCACGAGCTGATTAGCAGAGAGCCGCTGTTCTGGCTCCAGTACGCCATATTGAAGACCGAGGCGAACGACTTGCAGTTGGCGGAGGCGTTTATCGAAACCGCCTACGGGCGCGCTCATGAGATACCGGGATTCAGGACCTACCAGATCGACACCTACGCGCTCAGACTGCTATTGATCTTGGAGACGCGCGCGGCGGACGCCGGTCCGGTCCGACGTTTCGACAGGATCATCGACAAACTGGAGCAGGTACGGCCGATGATCGGCGACGTGAATTATCGATGGCACGCCGTCCAGGTACTCGCTGAACTGGAACCCTTCGTTGCTCTCCGTACCGGTTCGATGTCGAACGGCGAGCGGATCGCGCTGGTGCACCAACTGCGCCTCCTGCTTCAGAATATGCAACTTCTGCCGGCCGAGGCGCGCGCCGAGACCGGCGCTGACAAGGTGGAGCAGAAGGTCGAACGTTCGATCGAGACCATCGTGAACGCCAATCCCGACGTCAGGTAGACGAAGGCTCCTCATGTTGTGGTACAAGGTCCTCGGCCTGATCGCCACGCCGCTGGGAGTCGCACTCGGCTCTGGACTGCTGGCGCTGCCGGCGCTCCGGCGGCGCGGGCGCGGCCTTGCCGCCGGACTGCTCGGCTTCTCGCTGCTGTGGCTGTGGGCATGGTCGCTGCCGGTCACCGCGCAGGTGATCATGCGTTCGCTGACGACTCGGTACCCGCCGCAGCGGGCGGAGACGTTGCCCGGAGCGGACGCGATCGTGCTGGTCGGCGGCAGCGTCGTCCCGGCCTGGAACGGGGAACGGGCGCCCTATCCCGACCTGCGGGAAAGCGCCGATCGGGTGTGGCACGCGGCGCGCCTGTACCACGCCGGCAAGGCGCCACTGATCATCGTCTCCGCCGGCAACGTGTGGGACGCGCCCGGCCGACAGTCGGAGGCCGACGCCACCCGCATGGTGCTGGCCGCGTTCGGGGTCCCGGAAGCGGCCGTGGTCAGCGAACGGCGCAGCCGCACCACCCGCGGCAACGCGGCGTACAGCGCGGAGATCGCCGCCGCCCGCGGCCTCGAGACGGTGCTGGTGGTCACGTCAGCCTGGCACATGCGCCGCACTCTGGCCGCCTTCCGACGGGCGGGACTGCAGGCGCTCGCCGCCCCGACGGACCACGGGAGCAGAGACGCTCAACCTCTGCTCCTGCGGCTCCTCCCGGCGAGCTGGGCGCTGCGGGAAAGCACCAAGGCGTTCCGGGAAACACCTCGGTCTCCTCGTCTACCGCCTGCGAGGTTGGGCGTGAGCAGCGCGACGGTAAAGCCGACGTGGCCCCGGTCGCCCGAGGGCCGCCGGGACTGTCGGCCAATCCCGCCGACATCGTCCCCGGAAAAAAAGGGGGCGGTGGGCCTTGACAAGTGAGGGGCATCAGGTGTACAAGGGGATAGTCGGCAACGAGTGACAACAAGCTAATTGTTTGTATGAAAGCGCTTACTCGTACTTGACACATGCCTGCAAAAGGAGATAAGATGGCTCAACCGCTCAACCGCTCAACCGCTCAACCGCTCAACCGCTCAACCGCTCAACCGCTCAACCGCTCAACCGCTCAACCGCTCAACCGCTCAACCGCTCAACCGCTCAACCGCTCAACCGCTCTAAGCCGTTAGTCAGGCAACGGCCCCCGCACCCTCCGGGCGGGCCGATCGCGATAGCTTTTGGCGCTGTCGCCCTACTCCTCCTAGCAGTCCCGCAGCAAACACTATTTGCAGATAGCCACACCCCGAGGACCGGCATCTATGCCGACGTCGGCGCCGGCGTAGTTCTGATCCACAAGCAGACCGACGGCATTTCAGGCTCAATCAAGACCGAACGAGACTCCCGCGTAATCAGCACGACGGATACGAAGGTCGTCTGGGAATACTCTCCCGGTTTCAGCCTTCACGGAGCCATTGGCTATGGATTCGGAGATGTTCGCGTCGAAGCGGATTTCAGCTATCTGACGGCCGGCGCCAAGGCGTACCAGCCACGCACGCCGGACGCCGTCATCCGCGAAATCAAGGAAACTCTCCGAATGAACGTCATCGGCCTCATGGCGAACGGTTGGTACCGTTTCCAGACCGGTACGGGATTTATTCCATTTCTCGGTGTCGGCGTTGGCGGAGCGAGTCTCACGGTACCCGCCACGAATGTCCCGGCCGGTACCGAGACTCCCACCCTCGCAGGTTGGGGGCTTGCGTATCAGGCGAGTGCGGGCGCGGGCGTCGAAGTTGCTCCCGGCGTGGAGCTCAAACTAGGTTACCGATTCTTCGGAACGACCGAATCGAAGCTGGAATACAAGAACGAGATCGCGACAACGACGGTAACGGCAACGGCCAGCCCGACCATACTGAGCCATCGTTTCGAACTCGGCGCAAGTTTCCACTTGTAAATCCAAGCCTACGAGGTAGAGTCTATGTCCAATCTGTGTAAATCCTTCCTCCGCGCGGCCAAGTTAGTAGTACTCACGGCTGCAGCCGGTGGCGCGATCCTCCTGATGGCTTGTGAGCCGGCGGTCCCGAAGCCACAGGCCGACACTCCTACAACGCCCACTACCATCCCGGATCACGGCCTCGGCCTTGAACGCATGGATGTCCGCGCCTACCAGAGTACCCACATCCTCCGAGCCGATCCTGTCTCCCTGCCGTCCTCCGTGGACATCAGCGTCGATCTGCCACCCCCGGGCGACCAGAAACAGCAGCCTAGTTGCGTTGGCTGGGCGGTCGCCTATGCCCTGAAAAGCTTCCAGGAACGAACCGAACGGGGTTGGCCACTCACCAACAATCGGCACATCATGAGCCCCGCGTACGTCTACAACCAAGTCAAGCTTCCCGGTGGCGGAGCATTCTTCGTCGATGCGTTCAGCTTGGTCCTCAACGAAGGAGTCTCGTCCTGGGCGACGATGCCCTATAACCCGCGCGACGACCGCACCCAGCCTAGCGCCGCCGCCAGATCCGAGGCGGCCAATTACAAGATCGCTGACTGGGGTTCCGTGCTGCGTACCACCCACGCTCAGTTCGTACGGGAGGTCAAACGCCATCTAGTGGCTCAGCAGCCGGTGGTGATCGGGATCCCCGTCAAGCCCGACTTCTATTCACTCGGAGAGAATGGCAACGATATCTACGATGACACCAGCGGCCAAACCTTCGGCGGACATGCGATCGTGATCGTCGGCTACGACGATGCGCGGTCGGCGTTCAAGATAATCAACTCGTGGGGCACCGGCTGGGGGTTCGGCGGCTACGGATGGATCGACTACGACGCCAGCGACGAGCTGATATGGGAGGCCTACGTAACCAAGGACGTACGCGCTGACGTCACCCCCGCGACGCCAGTGGCAGCCTCCAACCCGAACCCTGACAATGCAGCGACTGCGGTTGAGACCGACACGCAGTTGAGCTGGACGAAAAACGACCGGACCACCAGCTTCGACGTGTACATCGGAACGGAACGGAACCTGAGTGCGGCAGACTTCCAAGGCAGCGTAGCGGTACCGAGTTTCTCGACGCCGTTGGCTCCCGGAGCGACCTACTACTGGCGCGTCGACGCGCGCGGGCCGGGCGGATTGACGAACGGGCGGGTATGGTCGTTCACCACGGCAGGTGGAGACGTCGATACCGATACTACGCCAAGCGTGGCGATCATCAACCCTGACGTGAACCGGATCCTGAAGGCAGGTGTCCTCACTGACAGAGGTGTTTACCATAGCATCGCCGTCGGAGAACTGGCGCAGCTCAGAACTGGACCAGGGAGAGACCAACTTTCTGGATGTATCGAGGAGAGAGAACATGAAAATATTTACGAAATAAGTCCCGGATGCTACAGAGGCGTTGGACGGCAACGCGACTTCATTGGCCAGCTACTCGATACGAATGGATACGACGTGTCTTACTTCGAGGCCGGCGCGATGCCGGCTATCGACGCCGATGACTACGACGTCGTCGTGGTTCAGGATCCATTGAAGACGAACGGCCGAGCGTTCACCAAAGCGAGTATGGAGGGATCGGTTCCCGATCTGCTCGAACACGTGACGTCGTCGCGGTTCCGCTCGCGCGTTGCCGCCTATCACCAATCGGGTGGTACGCTCGTGCTCGTGGGAGACGCGGTGCGCTTGTTGGAGAGCGGGACGAGTCGACTTGGAGCCAACAAGACCATTCGCCAAGTCTCGGTGGACAACACGGTGAGCGAATCAAACTCATTGCTGGCGACGCAATGGCTGTTTGTCAGGGGCAATCCGTTTTGCGGCGTTGACCGGTCGGGATCGGCCGAGTATACCGCCTCGAGTACCACACTGTTGGATTCTACGGGAGCCACGCTTGGGAGACTCCGTTTGTTCAACGGCAACGACATCCCTGTTCAGAACTTGTGGTCAGACACGATCTACGCTCCCACCGACGGAACGTCCCTTCTCGATGTACGAGTGGCGGGAACGGGGAACTACGTGCTGCGCGGTAACGTCTGCAGTCCGCCGGTGCACACGGTCACGGTAGATGAGACGGTAACGAGCTTCATGGGATACACGCTCTGGAATAGTCGAAAGGTGTTCTATATCGGCAGCGACTCGTTCTTCGACTATCGTTTCAGAAACCATGAAGGCGCTTGGCACGCGGGACAGTACATCGAGATCAACTTCCGAGTAACCGAAGACGGCCGTCGGGCGGTATTGGAACTTGTCAAGAAAGCAGCGGCGGAATCAGGAAATGACCTGTAACAATGCGGGTTTGGGATGCGTCCGTAGTTCGGCCAAGCTCTCGAGGAGCGGCGACCTCGCGCCTCTTGGCCGTTCTGCTACCGTTCCTTCTGCTGTGGCTGGCAGGTTGCTACATTACGACGCGGCCGACAAGCGTACCGCGGCCGACGAGCGAGCCTCCGGGAACAAGCGAGCCGCCAACGACAAGCGGGCCGCCGGGGACAAGCGAGCCGCCGACGAGCGAACCTCCGGGGACTACCTGGTCCGAAGCTGACAGCGGCACACGGGGCAGGCTCTCGAGTGTGGCATGGAGCGGCTCGCGCTTCGTTTCCGTCGGCAACGGCGTGCTCATGCATAGCGCCGACGGGGCTACCTGGGCCGCCACTTCCGGAGCTTCCGAGCGCGTTGTTGGTGCCGCTCTTAACGGAGTAACTTGGGGTGCCACGCGCTTCGTCGCCGTCGGCGGTACATCTTCAGGTTCTTCGGTGATCGCGTACAGCACCGACGGGGTCACCTGGACCACCACGTCCGGCGCCTTCGACAATGCCTTTCTTACCGGAGTGACGTGGAACGGCACCCGCTTCGTGGCCGTCGGCGGCCGATCGTCAGGGTCCTCGGCGTCGAACCTCACTGCCAGCGGGATGGTCTTGCACAGCGCCGACGGGGTTACCTGGACTGCCGCCTCCGGCGCCTTGGATGGTGCTTTTCTCAACGCAGTGACGTGGAACGGCACCCGCTTCGTCGCCGTCGGCGGCACTTGGTCGTGGTCCCCGTCGGAGTCCACCTTTGATGTGGCGCCGGTGGTCGTGCACAGCACGGACGGAGTTACCTGGACTGACGCTTCCGGCACCGGCACTTTGGACGATTCCTCCTATCTCAGAGGAGTGACGTGGGGTGGCGGGCGTTTCGTCGCCGTCGGCCAGTCCGATGCCTCCGGTCGTGCCACGATCGTGCACAGCGCGGACGGAGTTACCTGGACTGACGCTTCCGGCGCCGACGCTTTGGACGATGCCTCCTATCTCAGAGGAGTAACGTGGGGTAACGGTGTCTTCGTCGCCGTCGGTACGGGGAGCGATATCGTCGACACCAACACTGGCGAGGAATCCCCCCGGGGCGCCATGATCATGCGCAGCACGGACGGGGATACTTGGTCCGCCGTTTCCCGTGCCGGTGCTCTAGCTGGTTCTCTCAGAGGAGTCACGTGGGGCGGTACGCGCTTCGTCGCCGTCGGCGAAGGCGCCGACGGCTGGACGATCTTGACGAGTCCGTAGGACGTGCTGACGGCGCCACCTTTGAGGTGAGGTGTGAATATGACTACAGATGATGACGGTACAGGCAGCGCCCTGCGCCGAGCAATGGCCGCCGCCCTACTCGGTTGCGTGGCCATACTAGTCGGTTGTCAAGGCGCTCCCGGAACCCAGCCTCCGACGCCTCAATCGCCGACTACTCCTTCGAGACCGACAGAGTACACCGGTTCCTATGGCGCAACTGTAGGCAGGACGGCAATCAATCTTGAGGTCACGGCGGACGCAATAACGGCGGTCGCATTCACGGAGCCGAGCACGACTCAGCGCATCGCCACTTCTCCAAAGGCAGCGTCGGCGTTATCCGCGAACGCCGCGGCGGCGACTCCCGAGGTCGAAGTGTGGGTGATACTTACGGGCGACCTCACCGTCTCCGGCAGCAACGTAACGGTTACCATAACTGGGGTTGAGCGGGATGGACAGGAGTTGGAAGACGCAGAGCTTTCAGCGTACACGAGTTGCGCCATTATCGCGACAACCGGCGATACGTTTGATGACGAGATGATGGCTGGAGTCGTGAAGTGCATCGGCAGTACAGGACCGGTCATGTCGCATCGGCAAGAGCGGCCTTCGCTATTCGGAACATGGGGAAGCCAGGGCTACGGTTTCGAGATCAGTTCAACTCGGCTTAGACATTTCGGTTACTATGAACCAGCAGCTTGCCCCTCGCCCGCCCCACCTCCCGAACCGCCGCCACCGCCAGCCCCGGTATCCCCTTCGGGGAGCGAACACGGACTACCGGAGAGTTGCGGCGGCGTAACGAGTTTTGTCGAGTATATCTTTGATATCGAAGAAATCGGCGATACGACATTAGACGTCGTGTTGCAAGACCTTCGGCGTACCCCCGATCCGGACGGCCTAGCCTCCCCAGAGGTGGTCGCTCGCGCCCGCGGGTATCGGATGACTCTTTACTACGTGTTTTCGTCAGACGGCAGACTTTCCTTGGGGGGCAGCTTGGTAGATCCACGCTTATGGTTGAGCAAGCAACCGGAACAATAACACGAGAATCGAATCGATAGCGTCCACCCGGGACGGCCTGCTACCCAGGCGTGCAACTCGCCGCTCGCTGAACTGGCGCGCGAGGTGCGCGTGCGGCGGCCTGCCGGGTGACGATGATCACGCCGGAGGGCGACGCAGAGGGAGAAGATGATGATTGAGGTGAAGGTGAATATGACGACAGATGATGACGGTACAGGCAACGCGCGCGCCCTGCGCCGAACAATGGCCGCCGCCCTACTCGGTTGCGTGGCCATCACCGTGCTATTGGCCTGCCCAAACCCGGGAGCCGAGCCGAGCGCATCGGCGCCGACCACTCCGACCGAACCAGCAACACCGACCGAACCAGCAACACCGACCCCGACAGAGACTGCAACGCCGGCGCCGCCAATACCAGGAGGTGGCGGGGGAGGCGGTGGTGGCGGCGGTGGCAGCCGCGACGCAACCGCCACTGCCACCATCAGCGCCGGCACCCGTGCAACCGCTACCGCCACCATCGGCGCCGGCGGCGGCGGTTCCGGTGCCGCCGCTACTGCCAGCATCACGAAGCAGGTGAGACGCGTGACGGTCACGGCCGGCGGCGGCAGCGGATACACCTCGGCGCCGTCCGTGTCGTTCACCGGCGGCGGCGGTAGCGGGGCCGCCGCTACTGCCTTTATCGGAACGATGATAGTGACAGAAGTGACGGTCACGAACGGCGGCAGCGGATACCCGGGGCCGCTAGAGTTTGATGTGTTTCTCCGCGGCGGCGGCGGTTCCGGTGCCACCGCTACTGCCACCACCAACGCAAGCGGCGTGGTGACAAGCGTGACGGTCACGAGCGGCGGCAGCGGATACACTTCGGCGCCGCGTGTGGTGTCCCCGACGGTAGCGGTAGCGGGGCCGCCGCTACTGCCAGCATCGGCGGTCCGGTGACAGCCGTGACGGTCACAAACGGCGGCAGCGGATACACTTCGGCGCCGACCGTGTCGTTCACCGGCGGCGGCGGTTCCGGTGCTACCGCTACTGCCAGCATCAGCGGCACGGTGACAGCCGTGACGGTCACAGCCGGCGGCAGCGGATACACTTCGGCGCCGCTTGTGCAGATCGGTCCAAACGCCGACGGTCATGTTAGCGCCGGCGGGTATGCCACCGTATCGAGCGGCGCGGTGACAAGCGTGACGCTCGTGAACGGCGGCAGCGGATACACTTCGGCGCCGACCGTGTCGTTTCGGGCGGTACCGGCGGGGAATGTGGTGACAGCCGTGACGGTCACGAACGGCGGCAGCGGATACACGACGACGCCGCTCGTGCGCATTGACAGCGGCGGCACCATCGCCGCCGCTACTGCCACCGTATCGGGCGGCGCGGTGACAGGCGTGACGGTCACGAACGGCGGCAGCGGATACACTTCGGCGCCGGACGTGGGGTTCAGCGGCGGCGGTAGGGGGGCCGCCGCTACTGCCACCGTATCGGGTGGCGCGGTGACTGGCGTGACGGTCACGAACGGCGGCACAGGATACACGTCGGCGCCGTTCGTGGCGTTCAGCGGCGGCGGTGTTGGCTCGGCCGCCGCCGCTACTGCCACCGTATCAAGCGGCACGGTGACAGGTGTGACGGTCCTTCTAAGCCTTAGCGGCTTAACTTCGGCGCCGACGGTGACATTTGAAGCGCCGGGCAAGGTGACAGGCGTGACGATCACGAACGGCGGCCGCGGCTACACGTCGGCGCCGGACGTGGCGTTCGGCGCCGGCACCGGAGTCGTCGACTACTTTCTTGACGGTGGCGGCGCCAGCGCTACTGCTACGGTATCGGGGGGCGCGGTGACAAGCGTGACGGTCACAGACGGCGGCCGCGGCTACCCGTCAGCGCCGTCCGTGCGATTTATTAGGAACTAGCGGGTGGCGAGCCGGTCGCCCCGTAGCAGCGCGACTTCCACCGTCCGCCCGAAGCGGACCATTCGCGGCGGCCCCCGCTGGAAACACCGGCCCCGGATCGACCGCCGCGCCGCCGACTCACCGCGCCCGGACGCCGGCGCCGACCCGCCCCGGGGCGCACTTTCTCAAAAACGCAGGCAGCGTCAGTCGGACCTGCGGCGTAGTAAGGCTTCGAGTTCGGCCAGACGCGCTTCGGCCGCTTGGCGGGCAGCCGTTTCCTGTTGGACGCGGGTTTCCGCGGCTTGGCGGGCAACCGACTCCTGGCGGCGTGCGGCCGCTTCCTGTTGGACGCGGGTTTCTGCGACCTGGCGGGCGGCCGCCTCCTGTTGGACGCGGGTTTCCGCGGCTTGGCGGGCGGCCGCTTCCCGCTCCACGCGAGCCTCCGCCTCCCGGCGTTGTTCTTCGGCCTCCTGCCGTCCGTCTTCGGCTTCCGCCAAGTCCCGCAGGTCCTCTCCCGCCTGCGGATCGTGGAACCGCAGCCGCCGGCCGGCCACCCGCAACTCCAGTCCCAGTACCTCGCTCCGCGCCGCCAACGTCCCGTCCGCCAACCTCCACCCCGACAGCGGCTGGTACTCTCCCCTCACCAACTCCAACCCCTGCAGCGGCGGCCGCAGGTAGTTCCGCGTCGGGTCGTACTGCCAGTATTCCCCCACTCCCAGCCGGCGATACAACTCCCGCTTCCGGTCCTGATCGTCCCGCCACGTCGCCGGCGACGTGATCTCCAGCACGAAGTCGGGCGCCTTCTCCTCCTCCCACAGCCGGTACGACGCGCGTTCTTCTTTGCGATTGCGCGCCCCGAACACCACGAACACGTCCGGCGCCACCCTTGCCAGCGTCCCTTCCTCGTAGTAGATCAGCAGGTTGCCGGAGGCGAACGCCTCCGGGCGGTTGCGGAAGTAGTGCCGGAGGCAGCTCACGGCGTACGTGAGGGGTATCAGTTGGGACTCGCTTTCCGCCATCGGCTTGCCGTCCGAGCTGGGGTAGTCTATCGCTGCCGCCCGCGCCGGCGCCGGCGGTGCGCTGATTGAACTTGCCATTTGACCACGCCTCCAGACGCCGGCCAGCTTAGCACGCCGCGCGCGGGGGCGACAGCCCTTCCAGGTGCGGTGCTGGGGGCTCTGGGGGCTTTCTGGGGGCTGGCGGGGCCTTGACAAGTGTAGGACACAGGTGTATTCGGGAACGATGACTAATACAACAGATACCGACAAAGCGCGCGCCGCGCGCCGAACAATCGTCGCCGCCCTCGGTTGCGTGGCCGTCAGCGTGCTGTTGGCCTGCCCAAACCCGGCAACCAAGCCTGACGCATCGCCTACTGCTGCACCCACGAAGCCGACAGGACCGACGGCCCCGACAGAACCAGCAACCCCGACAGAACCGACAGAACCAGCAACGCCGCCCCCGACCACCGGAGGCGGGGGCGACAGCGGCACCCGCGACGCAACCGCTACTGCCACCATCAGCGCCGGTACCCGCGCAACCGGTACCGTCACCATCGGCGCCGGCGGCGGCGGTTCCGGGGCCGCCGCTACTGCCACCATCGGAAGGATGATAGTGACAGGCGTGATGGTCACGAACGGCGGCAGCGGCTACACCTCGGCGCCATCCGTGGCGTTCAACGGCGGCGGCGGTTCCGGGGCCGCCGCTATTGCCTTTATCGGCGCCGAGGTGACAGGCGTGACGGTCGGGGTCGGCGGCAGCGGCTACACCTCGGCGCCGGCGGTGGGGTTCGTCGGCGGCGGCGGTTCCGGGGCCGTCGCTACCGCCACCGTATCGGGCGGCGCGGTAACGGGCGTCATGGTCACGGACGGCGGCAGCGGCTACACCTCGGCGCCGTTCGTGGCGATTTCCTCGCCGCCGCCGGGCGGTGACGATGCCAGCGCTACTGCCAGCATCGGCACGGTCCAAGTGAATAGAGTAGGAATCCTGTCTCCCGGCGCGGGCTACACGTCGGCGCCGACCGTGGCGTTCAGCGGCGGCGGCGGTTCCGGGGCCGCCGCTACTGCCATCGTCGCCGGCGCGGTGACTGGCGTGCCGATCACGAACGGCGGCAGCGGCTACACGTCAGCGCCAACCGTGGCGTTCAGCGGCGGCGGCGGCGACGGTGCCAGCGGGTATGCCACCGTATCGGGCGGCGCGGTGACGCGCGTGACGCTCTTTGGCGGCGGCCGCGGCTACACGTCGGCACCGGACGTGACGTTTACGGCGCAGTCGGGCAGCGTGGTGACAGGCGTGACGGTCACGAACGGCGGCAGCGGCTACACCTCGGCGCCGCGCGTGCAGTTCAGCGGCGGCGGCGTTGATAGTCCTGCCGCACTAGCTACTGCCACCATATCGGGCGGCACGGTGACTGGCGTGACGATCTTGATCAGCAAAGGCGGCTTAACGTCGGCGCCGTCCGTGACGTTTGACGCGCCGGGCAGGGTGACTGGCGTGACGGTCACGAACGGCGGCAGCGGCTACACCTCGGCGCCAACCGTGTCGTTCAGCGGCGGCGACGGCGCCGGTGCCACCGCTACTGCCACCGTATCGGGCGGCGCGGTGACTGGCGTGACGGTCACGGAGGGCGGCCGCGGCTACGCGTCAGCGCCGTCCGTGGAGTTTGTGAGGAACTAGGCGGTAGCGAGCCGCGGCCCCGGAGCAACGAGACTTCCACCGTCCGCCCGAAGCGGACCATTCGCGGCGCCCCCGCTGGAACACCGGCCCCGGATCGACCGCCGCGCCGCCGTCACCGCGCCCGGACGCCGGCGCCGCCCGGCTCCGGGCGCACTTCCAAAAACGCAGGTAGCGTCAGTCGGACCTGCGGCGTAGCGGGATCGCCTCGGGCGGCGCGAAGCCGGGAGGCAGCGGCGCGGTGAAGACGCGCGGCTGAGCTTCTTCCGGGAGCAGGATCGTCAGCCGGCGCGCGTGCAGCAGCAGCCGCGGCGCGCTGCCGCGGGCGCGGCCGGCATAGAGCGGATCGCCCAGGATAGGATGGCCGAGCCAGCGCAGGTGGACGCGCAGTTGATGGGTGCGCCCGGTCACCGGCCGCAGCGCCACCAGGGAGGCGCCGGCGCGCGTCTCCCGCACCTGGTAGCGGGTGACCGCGGCCTTGCCCTGATCGTCGCGGCTCACCCGCACCCGCAGCGGGTTGCGCGGGTCGCGCCGCAGCCCGGTGGTGATCCGGCCGGCCGCGGGGATGGGACGGCCGGCAACCCAGGCGTAGTAGAGCTTGGCAACCCGCCGCTCGCTGAACTGGCGCGCGAGGTGCGCGTGCGCCGCGGCCTGCCGGGCCACGATGATCACGCCGGAGGTGTCCTTGTCCAGGCGGTGGACGATGCCGGGACGCGGCGAGCCGGGGAACCGGTCGGCCAGGTCCGGGTACCGGTGGAGCAGCCCGTTGACCAGCGTGCCGCTACGGTTGCCGCTTCCCGGATGGACTACCAGGCCGCTGGGCTTGTTCAGTACCGCGACGGCATCATCTTCGTACAGCACCTCCAGGGGCAGCGGTTCCGGCAGCATGCCGGCGGCCGGCGGCGGCGTCAGGGTCACCTCCACCCGGTCGCCCGCGGCCAAGCGAGCGCTCGGTTTGGCGGCGCGCCCGTTTATCGTCATGCGCGCCAGGCGCTGGTGAAGCTGAGTGCGCGACGGCAGCCCGGCCCGGTCGGCGAGGTAGCGGTCGGCGCGCTGCCCGACGCCGTCCGCGGCCACCTCCAGGCAAACGGCGGCGCCGGCGGTTCCCGGCTCGGCGTCAGCCATGCGCGGCCGCAGGAGCGCCCGCGCCGCGCTGCCAGAGGGTGGCGAGCGACGGCAGGAACAGCTCCGGCCGCAACGGCGCCGCGGCCGGCGCCGCCGCGGCCGGGCGGGCGCGCGCGGCGCTGCGGGGCCGCGCCGGGTAGCGCGGCTCCTCCCCGGCCTGCCCGATGAGGTAGTCGGTAACGGCCACCGCCACCGCTACCCCGACGGCGGCCAGCGCGATGCCAACCTTCTCGCCGTCTTCGAACGAATCCCGGAACGGCGCCCACTCCTCGGCAAACCCGGAGCCTGCCCAGCGCGCGGCGTCGTACACCAGGGTGGAAAACAGCAGCGCGAACGGAAAGGCGCCCACGGCGACGATCTCGGCGCGCCGCAGGTGGTGCAGCGCCGGCGCGAACTCGGCCGGGTCGTAGGGCTCCGGGACCGGCTGCTCCTGCGCCGGCGCCGCGCCCGCGGCGGCCGCGGCCAGCAGCGCGGCGGCCAGCAGGCGGCGCCCCGCGGCCGCCATCAGCGCGGCGCTCCCGGCGGCGGCGCGGCGGCGCGGGCCCCGAACAGGACCGTCCCCAACCGTACCAGCGTAGCGCCCTCCTCGACCGCGATCTCGAAGTCCCCGGACATGCCCATCGAGAGGGTGTCGAACCCGGGCCGGCCCGCAGCCAGGTCTTCGAACAACCGGCGCAAGGTGCGGAAGCAGCCGCGTACGGCCCCGGCATCGGCTTTCCACGCCGCCATGGTCATCAAGCCGCGCACCCGCAGGCGGTCCAGCCGCGCGATCGCATCGAGGGCGCGCCGCAGCTCGGCGGCGCTCGCGAAACCGTGCTTGGCCGCTTCGCCGGAGGTGTTCAGCTCCAGCAGCACGTCCATGCTCCCCCCGGTGGCGCCGAGGACGCGCTGCAAGGCTTGCGCCGTGGCCAGCTTGTCGATCGACTGCACGGTATGGAACAGGCGCGCCGCGGGCCGCGCCTTGTTGCGCTGCAGGTGGCCGATCAGGTGCACTTCCGCGCCGGCGCCCGGCAGCGGCGGGTCGAGCTTGGCGGCCGCCTCCTGCACCCGGTTCTCGCCGAGCAGGTCGAGGCCGGCGGCCAGCGCCGCCTCCAGCGCGGCGCGCGGCTGGGTCTTGGTCACCGCCATGATGCGCACCTCGGCGCCGGAGCGGCCGCTCCGCGCCGCCGCGGCCGCCACCCGCTCGCGGGCGCGCGCCAGCCGCCGGCGCAGTTGCGCCGCCAGTGCCTCCGCCGGTTCCGTCACGCTCCCCACGGTACCGGAAACTCCCGCCGTTGACGAGGCGCCGGCCCCCGGATGGCGGGCGCCGCCGGACGCCCGGGACGGCCCGGAGGCGCGCCGCGCCGCCGCGCCCGCCTGCGGGCGGCGGGCCGGGCGCGGGCCGGCGATGCGCGTCTGCGCGTTGTCAGCCTGGCGATCAGCGACCTATATTGAAGATGGAGCCATTAGATTGGAGCCATTGAAGACGAACGGAGAAGGCAGCGTGGTAAACGGCGACAAGAAGACCGGCACCTGGACCGTGAAGGCGGGGCTGGCGCAGATGCTCAAGGGCGGCGTGATCATGGACGTGGTAACCGCCGATCAGGCCAAGATCGCGGAGGACGCCGGCGCCTGCGCGGTGATGGCGTTGGAGCGGGTACCGGCGGAGATCCGCGCCGCCGGCGGCGTCGCGCGGATGGCCGATCCCACCAAGATCAGCGAGATCCAGGAAGCGGTGACGATTCCGGTGATGGCCAAGTGCCGCATCGGTCACTTCGTCGAGGCGCAGGTGCTGCAGGCCCTCGGCATCGACTACATCGACGAATCGGAAGTGCTGACCCCGGCCGACGAGGCCCACCACGTGTGGAAGCATGACTTCAAGGTGCCGTTCGTGTGCGGCTGCCGCGACCTGGGCGAGGCGTTGCGGCGCATTGCCGAAGGCGCGGCCATGATCCGCACCAAGGGCGAGGCCGGAACCGGCAACGTGGTGGAGGCGGTGCGCCACGCCCGCGCGGTGCTTGGCGAGCTGCGCCGCATCGCCACCCTCGGCGACGACGAGCTGGTGACCGCCGCCAAGCAACTCGGCGCGCCGCTGCAGCTCGCGCAGCAGATTCGGCGCGACGGCCGGCTGCCGGTGGTGAACTTCGCGGCCGGCGGCATCGCCACCCCGGCGGACGCTGCGCTGCTGATGCAATTGGGAGTGGACGGGGTGTTCGTGGGCTCCGGCATCTTCAAGTCGGAGCAGCCGGCGCGCATGGCCGACGCCATCGTCAAGGCCACCACCCACTACCAGGATGCCGGCCTGGTGGCCGAGGCGTCACGCGGTCTCGGCGCCGCCATGCCCGGCCTCGACGTGCATGAGCTCCCGGCCACCGAGCAGCTCGCCGCGCGCGGCTGGTAGCGGCGGGTCGGGCACTTCCCCCGCGAACCGCGTGCTGATCGGAATCCTGGCGCTGCAGGGTGACGTCGCCGAACATCAGGCGGCGCTGGCCGCCCTGCGGACGGATACCCTGCCGGTGCGCCTGCCGCGGCACCTGGAGGCGGTCGACGCTCTGATCATCCCGGGCGGCGAGAGCACCACCATGGCGCTGCTGCTGGACCGCTACCGGTTGCGGCAGCCGCTGCTGGCGCGCCTGGCGGCGGGCATGCCGGCCTGGGGCACGTGCGCCGGCATGGTGCTCCTGGCGCGGCGGCTGACCGACGATCGCCCGCAGCCGCTGGGCGCCATCGACATGGTGGTGAGCCGCAACGCGTTCGGACGTCAGGTAGACAGCTTCGAGACCGAGCTGACGGTGGCCGCCATCGGCGCGGCGCCGCTGCATGCCGTCTTCATTCGCGCTCCGGCGGTGGTGGAAGTGGGCGCCGCGGCGCGCGTGCTGGCGCGCCTGCCGGACGGTCGCGCCGTGGCGGTGCAGCAGGGCCCGCACCTGGCCACCGCGTTCCATCCCGAGCTGACCGCCGACCGGCGCCTCCACCGCCACTTCCTGCGCACCGTGGCCGGCCGGCCGGCACGTTGATTGACCGGAGCGGCGGCGGTGCGCTACCGTACCGGGCCGTGACGACCGCGGCGTCCCCGGTTCGTCCCGGCGCGGCCGCGGCGGCATAGTCGGAGTCTCGCAAGCGTGCACCTGGAAGCTGCCATCGCCGCCGGTTTCTTCCTTCTCGTCGGCATCGAAACCACGCTGAGCTGGGTGCGCAATCTGCGCACCTACGAACTCAGGGACACCGCGGCGAACTTCGCCCTGGCGCTTGGCGACCTGTTCATGGCGGCGGCCATGAAGGCGGTGTTCCTGCTGTTGTTCGCCTTCCTGCACCGGTTCGCGCCGGTGGACCTGGGCCTCGCCTGGCATAGCTGGGCGCTGCTGGTGCTGGTCAACGACTTCATCTACTACGTGTTCCACCGCCTGGGGCACCGCAGCCGCTTCATGTGGGCGTTTCACGTCACGCACCACTCCTCGCAGAAGTACAATTTCTCGGTGGCGATACGGCTCAATCTGTTCATCCTGCCGCTGCACTTCCTGTTCATGCTGCCGCTGGCGCTGATGGGCTTCCGGCCGGAAGCGATTCTGGCGGTCAACTCGATCACCACCCTGTATCAGCTCTGGGTCCATACCGAGCTGGTGGGCAAGCTCGGCATCCTCGACCGGATCTTCAACACCCCGTCCAATCACCGCGTCCATCACGGCTCCAACCCGCAGTACCTGGATCGCAACTACGGCGCCATGTTCATCTTCTGGGACCACCTGTTCGGCACCTACGAACCGGAGCGCGAAGAACCGGTGTACGGCCTCACCAAGAACGTCGATACCTACAACCCGGTGACGCTGACGCTGCATGAGGCGCGGGACATGTTCCGCGACGCGGCGCGGCCCGGGCCGCTGCGCCAGCGCCTGATGTACCTGTTCGGGCCGCCCGGCTGGCGCCCGGGCGCGGCGTCCGCGGCGGTGCCCGGCGGCGGGCGCTGGCCGGCGCGGCGCGGCCGGCGCCCGGGGGGCCGCGCGGGGCCGGCGCCGGCGTTGCTGCGGCTGTCACGGTACCGGCAGGCGCTCCGTCCGGTCCGTCCGGCGGCGGGCGCCGGCGGCGCCCGCGAGACCGCGCTGGAGTCCGGGGCCGGCGACCGGCGGCGCGGGCGCGCCGGCCGCTGAGAGCCGCCGGCCGCTTGACGCGCGCGGCGGCGCCCCGCCGGCCGGGGGCCGGCGGGGGCGGTTGACGGATGGCGCGCACGGTACTGGTCACCGGCGCCGGCGGCCAGCTCGGCTCGGCGCTCGCCTTGTCGCTGCGGCAGGGCGGTTACCGCGTGCGCGCGCTGGTGCGGAACGAGGAGCGCGCCCGGCGGCGGCTCGGCGACCGGATCGAGCTGGTCCGCGGCGACCTTACCGCGCCGGACAGCCTGCGCGCGGCGCTGCGGGGGGTGGCGGCGGTAGCCCATCTCGCCGGCGCGGCCTCCTACTGGCCGGCGCGGGCGGCCGAGATGCGGGAGGTCAACCTGCAGGGCACCGCGCACCTGCTGGACGCCTGCGCCGGCGCCGGGGTGCGCACGCTGCTGCACACCAGCTCCATCGCCACCCTGGGCTGGCTGCCGAACGACCGGCTCGGCGACGAATCCACCGCCTACAACTGGCAGCGCTTCGGCATTGCCTACTTCGACACCAAGTACGAGGCGGAGCGCATGGTGCTGAGCGATCCGCGGCTGGCGGCCATCGTGGTCAACCCCGGTCTGGTGTTCGGCCCCGGTGACCGCGCCGGCCACGGGCTGCGATTTCTGCGCGAGGTCGCCGCCGGCGTACCCGGCTACCCGCCGGGCGCCACCACCGCCGCGGTGCTGGAAGACGTGGTGGCCGGCCACGTCGCCGCCCTGGAGCGCGGGCGCCCGGGGGAACGCTATATCCTGGGCGGCGCCCCACTCTCGTTCCGCGAGTTGTTCGCGGAGATCGCCGCCGTGGTCGGCGTGCCGGCGCCGCGGCGCCGGCTGGCGCCGTGGATGCTGCGAGCGCTGGCGCTGGCCCACACCGCGGCCTCCCTGGCAACCGGGAGGGAGCCGCGCGTCTCCCTCCCCTCCTGTCACGTCCTGACCCGTAACCGGCGCTACCGTTCCGCCAAGGCGGTCGCCGAACTGGGCTACCGCATCTCGCCGCTCGCCGGCGGCCTGCGCCGCTGCTGGGACTGGCACTGCCGCCGGCAAGCGGCGGCGCGGCGCTGAACGGCGCGCCGCGCTCCGCTACGACGAATCCCGCTCCGCGGCCGCGGTCACCTCGGCGAGCGCGGCGTCCGCGATGTCGATGGTGCGCTCGATGTCCTCGGCGCTGTGGGCGGCGCTCAGGAACCAGTTGTGGAAGGGATGGAAGTAGGCGCCGCGGCGGGTCGCGGCCGCGCAGAACCGCTGAAAGCGCATGAAGTCGCTCTCGGCGGCGAAGCGCAGCTTGGGCATGCTCGGCAGGCCGGAGACGTGGAGGCGTTCGCCGTGGCGGAGCGCGACTTGCCGCAAGCCGTCGATGAGCTGCCGCCCGCGCCGCCGCATGAGCTCCACCGCGTCGAGCTCCTGCAGGCGCCGCTGGCAGGCCAGCGCGGCCGCCATCGGCCCCTGCTGCATCCAGAAGGTGCCGGTGGCGAACACCGCGCCGGCCGCGGCCAGCAGGCGGCGGTCGCCCATGCAGGCGGCGATCGGATAGCCGTTGGCGATTGCCTTGGAGTAGCAGGCCAGATCGGGCGTGAAGTCGAACACCGTGTGGGAGCCGTCGAGGGAGGCGCGAAAGCCCACCCGCACGTCGTCGCTGACCACCACCGCCCCGTGGCCGCGCGCCAGGGCGCACAGCCGTTGCAGGAACCCGTCGGCGGAGAACTCCGAGTCGGCGAACAGCGGATGGTGATAGGGCGTGACGATCACCGCCGCCAGATCGCGCGCGTGCGCCGCCACCAGCGCTTCCATGCCGGCGTGGTCGTTCCAGGTGAAGTCGTGGACGTGGGCGCGGTCCGCGGGCGTCAGCCCGGCGTGGCCGGGAGTGGCCCAGGGATGGGACCCATGGTAGGCGCCGGCGGCCTTGAGCACGGTGCGGCGGCCGGTGTGCTCGCGCGCCACCTGCAGGGCGAAGGTGGTCGCGTCGGAACCGTTCTTCCCGAACAGCGCCCAATCCATCCCCCGGATGCGGGCGGTGAAGAACTCCGCCAACTCGACCAGCGCCGCGGTGGGATGGTTGAAGCCGAAGCCGGCGCCGTCCGCGGCGCGCGCCGCGGCGTCCACCGCGGCGTCGGCGTAACCCAGGACGCTGGCTCCGAACCCGCACAGGTAGTCGATGTAGCGGTTGCCGTCGGCGTCCCAGTAGTGCGCGCCGCGCCCGCGCGCGGCGAACAGCGGGTAGGAGCCGGGCACCACCAGCAGCGGCCCGCGGGTACCGTAGATGCCGCGCGGAATGACGCGCGCGGCGCGCCGGAACAGGGCGTCGCTGCGCTCGAATCGGGTGCTCACAGGAACCGGCCGACGCGCGCCATGAGCTGGAAGATCGGCTCCAGCAGCGGCAGGCGGCCGCGCAGGCGCAGCGCGCCGGTGCCCAGCGCAGTCCACAGATCGAGCGCGCCGCTCAGCACGCCGTAGGCGGCTTCGGGATCGGCGAACTCCGCGGTCACGTTGGGCGCGCGCGGCGCGCCGCGCGCGGCTTGCAGGCGGCCGCTTGCGTTGCCGAGCTGCAGCGGCGGGTGGCCGGCGATGCCGATGGCGGCCACCCCGTCAACGCCGGCCTGCGCGGCAATGCGGCGGCCTTCGTCCCAGGCCTCGGCGAGCACGCCGATGGCGTACACCAGCACCGCCAAGCGAATCGCGACCGCGGCGGCGAAGGTGCCGTCGGCATCGAGCCGCTCGCGCTCGCTGCGCAGGTAGTATTGCAGCCGGGCGCTCAGCGCGCGCAGGCCGTTGATCAGGCGCGGGCGCCAGGCGCCGATCCAGGGCACCGGCGCCGCGCCGCCGCCCTCGAACAGGCGCACCGCGGCGCCGTGACCGAGCAGCAGCAGGCCCAGCGAGGGCAGCCCGCGGCCGCGGCGCAGCGCGCGCAGCCGGCCCGCGGCGACCTCCAGCCGCAGCCCCGGGCCGCCGGCAACGCGCAACGCAATGCTGCTGCGCCAGCCGGCCACCTCCTCCTGCGCCGCGGCATCGACGCGCACCACCTCCTCCAGTTGCGGCAGCACCGCATGCAGATAGAGATGCGCTTTGATCCGTTCGCTGGTCACCGGCGGCCAGCCGCAACGTAGCCCGCCCCCCGCCTCCCTGGCAACGCTTGCCCCGCGGCGTAGCGCGCTGCGGAGGTTACCGGTATGCTTGGGCCCCTAGACCGCGGGAGACAGGATGAAGGTCTACTACGAAGATGACATCGACCGCCAGTGGATAGACGGCAAGAAGGTTGCGGTGATTGGTTACGGCAGCCAGGGTTCTGCGCATGCCAACAACCTGCGTGACTCGGGGGTGGATGTTGCCGTTGGGCTGAGCCCCAACAGCGCCAGCGCCGCCAAGGTGCGGGCAACCGGGATTCAGGTAATGGATATGGCCGCAGCAGCGGCCTGGGCCGACGTGGTCATGGTCCTGGTGCCGGACCATCTCCAGGCCGAGATCTACCAGCGCGACCTCAAGCCGGGGCTGGCGCCCGGCAACAGCCTGATGTTCGCCCACGGCTTCAACATCCACTTCGGATTGATCGAGACGCACGCGGACGTCGACATCACCATGGTCGCTCCCAAAGCCCCAGGCCACACCGTGCGCCGCCAGTACGAACTGGGACACGGCGTGCCATGTCTGGTGGCGGTCGCCAACGACCCATCCGGCCGGGGCAAGAACCTCGCCCTCGCCTACGCCGCGGCCATCGGCGGGGCGCGCGCCGGGGTCATCGAGACCAACTTCCGCGAGGAGACCGAGCGGGCCGTGCCCTGCGGCATGCGGGGCGTGGGCTTGTATCGCCTGACAGCGCTATCATCACTTCAAGGATCCGGCTATACGCCGAGCACAATGACCTACCAGGGATTCCTACAGCGTCACAGCCAATCCCCCGACGCGGTCGTCGCCGCTGTAGCTGACAACTGTCGCTTCGACGAACGGGCAGGAATTGGCCGCTGGCAACGATTCGACTCGCTGCTTCGGGACGAGGCGGCGAATCTCAGCGCGATGGACTGGAAGGACTGGAATGCAACCAATAAGCGGCACCGCGACCGTTACTGCAAGGTCCACAGACCATGCGTGCCCGATGCCTTTCTTGAAATCAATCGGTGCGCTTGGCTCCAGGATCTTCCCGCCAACCAGTCCCTGGTACGCATCGAGGACCTCACACGTCCGCTAATACGAAGCAGCCGTTTGGATAATCTGGATCATCTGAAGGACTTGTTGCAGGGGGCGGACAACGGTAATGATGATGCGCGCCGTGCGGTCCAGGACTTCTTCGACGAATGGAATCAGGACCGGGATGCCCGCCCTGCGTTCGCCGCATTTTACGACCAAGTGCAACAAGAGGCGGACGGCTCTGATTGGCCCCACGCGCTGAGAGACCGTCTCGGGCTTGGGCACTACTGCGGCGCCACACTCCCCGTGGCGTTGATGCGCTACCCGTTCGCCGAGGTCTTCTCGGCTCGAGCAAGTCGGCAACTGCCTGTCGCCTGCGCCGTACCCACGGTTCTGGACGACGGCATGCACCAATTCTTCTTCCCGGCGCCGCGGGAGCGCTCCTCCGGCGCCACCGTCCACTTGGCGCCGAAGCGCGCCGGCACCATTACTGCCGAAATACTCCATTGCCGGATCGATTACCGGCGAGAGCATCTGTGGAAGATCGATTATATCAAACGTCCCCGCAAACTGACTGACGACCAGTTGCGCGAAGCGCGCGACTGGCACCTGCTCGCGTTGCAAGAGGAGTGTGACCGCGGAGATTTCGGCGAGTTTCGGACATGATCGAGCGCTGGATTAAGGAGGAATTTAGTCACGAACCCGTTACGGCGGTAGACGACCTCATCAGCGGCCGTGCCGGCGTCGGTTCCAACCTCCGCCTCGACCTGCCGGAACTACTGTATCAAGCGTTTCCGAAGAAATTGACCAATGAGCGCGCGCAGCTTAACACGGCGCTATTGACTTGGATGTGTGGGATGCGCGAGCACTATGCGGAGCAAGTGAAGCATCTCGGTTTTTCAGTGTATGGCAAGCGAGTGTGTGACGTCCTGATTGCGCTACAATTGCTTGATCTGCCGGAGGCCATACACGAGATCCGAGCGGAACTGACCACTTGGCTAAACTGGCTGGAGCCGTTGCGTCTTGCTCCAGAGCGCGATCCGGCGCTGGAGTGCCTGCGGTTGCTGACCCGCGAACAACGCGATGCTCGCCACGCCGCTCTGTGGTTGCGTCTCGCCGTTGATCCGAGGCCGGAGTATCTGACGGTAGCCCTGGCCGGGCTGCAGTTGCTGCCAAACCAGGGCAACGCGCAGACGAACCATAAGTTGATGCTGCAGGCGCTGTTGCGCCACGCTGTCAGGACAGAAGATGACGCCAACGCGGCCCACACGTTCTTTAGTGAGCACTTCGCGGCACTACGCGGCTTCTTCCCACGTGACTATCAGCATTGGAGACAGGTCCTGGGCGATGCTTTGGATGGCTTCCTGGAACATACGCAGGAGCAAGCGGCAAAAAAGCTGGCCGACACATTGCGGACGAGCTCGCTGGCCGAGCCCAATAGTTCCTCCCCTGCAAGGGTAGCAAGGCCGGCAACACAGGACCAGTGGGGCCATCTACTAAACGATGTCCTCGACTCGGACCATCGATCGGAGACTCTCGCCCGGCGACTGTTCGAGCTTTTGGAGCAGAATCATCGTTATGCCAAGGCCACCGGCGTGAGCCATTTCTTCGTCCGTACGTTGCACAACGTCGGCACCCGCCTGCTGGAACGGCATCAGCTCGGCCGGGCCGAAATGAAACGATTTGGTGTCATGATTGAACGCGCTCTAGTCTGGGAGCCGTCGAATCCCTATTGCTGGATGCTCTGGGCGGACTGGTTCCGGGTCCAGGGTCACGGGGAGGGGCACGAGTCGACGTTGCGAGAGATGCTGCGTTTGTTTCCGAATGACGCGCATGCGCGGGTCGAATTGGGGCGCCTGCTGATCGCTCAAGGAGAAGACCATTGGGACGAGGCTGAGCACTGGCTGCGGCAAGCAATGGAGCGAGCGCCGGATAGCGCGCATGCGCGGGTCGAATTGGGGCGCCTGCTGATCGCCCGAGGAGAAGGCTATTGGGACGAGGCCGAGCACTGCCTGCGACAAGCAATGGAGCGAGCGCCGGACAGCGGGCACGCTCGGGTAGTAATGGCCCGATTGCTGGCGCTGAGCCAACGCCATCCAGAAGCCGAGACAATGCTTGCCAAGTTCTTGGAACGGTACCCTGACAACCCACGGGTGCAGCAGTCTCTCGACCGATTGCGAGCGGGGGGTGCCGCCGCGGAGTTTAGTGAAGATGGAGAAAACACCGTTCAGAACGCGATTAGTCGTGGTGACCAGCCGGCACCTCTACCCAACGTTCTGAAAGAACTTGTCCGCCGCGGCGACCTTGCAAGCGAGTTCAGCCGTGCGCAAATCGCCAAGGCCAACGGACACGTCGCATCGACGAGTCTCATTAAGCGCGAAACGAAGATCGGCGACCCGTTGGCCGGCTTCTATTCGCAATGGCTGATGCCGGACGAGACACCGGAGTGTCCTCCCCACGCCTGGGCTTGGAACGCCTGCCGGTACTGGCAACAGCCCACGCAAACGGATGGTTGGCAACATCTGGCGGAACAATTCCCCGAGGCCCACCCGGAAACCGAGTTCCTGCGTGTCCTCGCCGGGCCGGACGACGATAACCGATCCGGCGCGGCTGAGTGGCGCAATCACTATTGCAGGGATGATAGCGCCGTATCCCGCCCTGTGGATGTCTTCATGCGCAAAGCGCAGGAACGATTGGCGGACGCGGACGCACGCCAACGCCGCGAGATTGCCGTAGAATTGATGGCATGCGCGGCGGCGGGGGCTCCCGAATTCGGGCTGGAGTCGGCTGCTTGAGGCGGCTCTCCGCCTCGTGAGGGCGGGCTGAGGGCCGGTGGCGGCACGGCAACTGGCGGCGCTGGCGCCCGGCGCGCGCAACCTGGCCCTGGTGCGGCGCCGCGTGCGGCGCTGGAAGCCGCCGTTCGCGGCCGCCACTGCGCGCTGGGTGCGCCTGACGGTGTCCGGGCGCGAGGCGCTGCCGCGGCGCCAGCCGCTGTTGTTCCTGGCCAACCACACCGGCTTCTTCGATCCGCCCATCGTGGTGCGCGCCGCGGGTGAGGCGGTGACCATGCTGGCCACCGAGTCCAACTTCCGGGAGGGGCCGATCGGCCGCTTCTTCGTCTACTTCGGAGCGGTGCCCAAGATGAAGTACACCGCCGACGCGCGCGCCATCTTCACCCTCAAGCGCTGGGCCGAGGCCGGCGCGCACGTGGGGTTGTTTCCCGAGGGGGAACGCACCTGGGACGGGCGCCGGCTGCCGCTGGTGCCGGGCATCGACAAGCTGGTGCGGCTGCTCGGCCTGCCGCTGGTGACCATGCGCATCTACAACGGCTTTCGCCAGTCTCCGCGCTGGGCGCCGCGCCAGCGGCGCGGGCGGATCCACGTGGAGATCGATCCGCCGCGCCTGTTCGATCGCCGCTCCGCGCTGGTGGACATCAGGAGCTACATCGAGCAACGCATCACCGTCGATGCGTTGGCCGACCCGCGGTTTCCGGTCGCCGGCGGCGGGCTGGCGCAGGGGATCGCCAACGTGGCCTGGGCCTGCCCGCGCTGCTTCCTCATCGACGGGTTGCAGGAGGCCGGAAGCCGCCTCCGGTGCCGCGGCTGCCGGTCGCAGTGGCGGGTGGACTGCGACGCCCGGCTGCGGGGCCGCGGCGGCGCCCGCAGCTACACCCTGCCGCAGGTGGTGGACCGCATCCGCGCCCACTACGCCGGCGCGGGGCAGGCCGCGCCCGGCCGCGACCCGCTGCCGGCGAGCGAACCGATGACCCTGCTCGACCTGCGCCGGCGGCGGCCGCGCGTGGCCGGGCGCGGCCGCTTGCGGCTGACAGGCGGCGAGCTGCTGGTGGAAGGGCCGCAGCCGTGGCGGCTGCCGATCGGCCAAGTGGAGGCGATTACCGTGGACATGCGGCGCCGGCTGACCCTGCGCTCCGGGCAGCGCTATCTGGAAGCCGTGCTCCCCCGCGAGTCGGTGCTCAAGTGGGAGTGGTTCGTCAAGCGGCAGCAGCAGCGGCAACAGGCAGCGCAGGCAGCCGCGGCTACACGTTGAACTTGACGTCGATCACGTCGCCGGCGGAAATCCGGTAGCTGCGGTCCACGACCTGCAGCAGGCCCTTGGTCCTCGCTTCCTGCGGGGTGCGGAACTGGTCCAGGGAGGCAATGTTGAATACCTCGGCGCGGATGAACCCTCGTTCCAGGTCGCTGTGGATCTGTCCCGCGGCGGCGCTGACCGCGGCGCCGGCCGCCGCCTCCCAGACCCGCGCCTCGCTCTTGCCCGCGGTGTAGAAGAAGATCCGCCCCAACGCCCGGTGCAGGCGGCGGACGTGCCGCTGCAGCTCCTCATCCGGCGGCGTGCCCGAGATCACGACTCCCGGCTTGAGGGTGCCCAGGTTGAGCCCCCGCAGGTGGATCAGCTCCGCTTCCGTGAACTCCTCGCCGTTGAGCGGGCGTTCCCGTTCGAGCGCTTCGAGGGCGCGCTGCAGCAGGCCGGTGCGCGCCGGATCGCCGTACAGGTTACGCTCCAGGATCTCGGTGTCCTCCAACATCCAGTCGAGCTGTTCCTCCGCGGTGATCAGGAAGCAGTCGGCGCGGCGCCGCTGTTCCTGATCGAAGTCCGCGCTGAAGCGGGTGCGGCGGGCGGAACGGTAGCGCTCGGCCAGGGCGTCCAGCGCCGGGTCGGCGAGCTGGTAGCGGCCCCTCAGATCGGCCCCCTGTACGAAGATCTTCATGACTGCGGCCGCTACCCTACCCGATTCGGTCCGCCGCCCGAAACCCGCCGTACGCCCGCCCACGCCCGCCCGCCGCAAGCTGCGGGGCGGACAGGAACGAATGCGCCCGACTTGCCTGGGAAAATACTTGCGATTATACTTATTGTAATCACAAGGTAATGGCCGCCACGTACGACCGCTTCGACGCCCCGGACGATCCGCCGCTCGCCGCCTTCCGGCAATTGATGCGCGCCGCGCTGCGCGGCAAGCGGGCGCTCGGGCCGCTGCTCAACCAGGCCGGACTGACCGGCGCCCAGTTCCATACCCTGGTGCGGATCCCGGAGGAAGGCATCCCGGTCACCAAGCTGGCCGCCAAGGCCTGGTCCGACCCCGGCAATGCCTCCGGCGTGATCGACCGGCTGGAACGCGAGGGTCTGGTGGAGCGGCGCGCCGCGGCCCACGACCGGCGGGTCGTCCTGGTGCGCCTCACCGCCGCCGGGCGGCAACGAGTCGAGCAACTGTGGCCGGCCTTCCGGCGCCGTATCCAACGTATCATGGCGCCGCTGGACGATGCCGAACTGAGCCGCCTGGGCAGGCTGTTGGAGCAACTCGAGGCAACGGAGGACTGAAGGTGCAGAGGCGACCATCACCGCAACCCGGCAACGACGATCAGCGCCGCGGCGGCGCGCGCCCGCCGGGACCGAACGGCGCCGCCGCCGGCGGCCGCAACCGGCCCGGCGATTGGCCGCCCGGCGCAGACCGCGCGCGTGGCGCCGCCGGCCCCGGCGGCGCCACGCTGAACGGCGCGCCGCCCGACACCGGCCGCGGGCCGCGCGGCGGCGGCCCCAATGCGGCCGGCTGGCCCGGCGCCGCCGCCGGCGCCGGCGGCGCGCGGTTCGGACCTCCCCCCGGACGGCTGGCCTTGCGCGCCCTGGTGCGCAGCCTGGCCTTCATGCGCAAGTACCGGTGGCCTACCCTGGTCAGCCTGATCTGCCTGCTGGCCAGCTCCGCCGGCAACCTGGCGGTGCCGCGCCTGACGCAGCAGATCGTCGACAGCGGCATTCTCGAGGACCGGCTGCAGGCCATCCTGATCGGCGCCGCGGTGATCGTGGCGGTCACGGCGCTGCGCTCGCTGTTCACCTACATCCAGGGCGTGCTCGCCGCGCGCGTTTCGCAGGGCGTGGCGTACGACCTGCGCAACTCGCTCTACGATCACATCCAGAGTCTTTCCTTCAGCTACCACGACCGTTCCCAGACCGGCCAGCTCCTCACCCGCGCCACCAACGACGTCGACATGGTGCGCATGTTCATCAGTCACGGCGTGATCCAGATCATCACCACCGCGGTGCTGCTGGCCGGCAGCCTCTACCTGCTGTTCGCCACCAACTGGCGCCTGGCGCTGCACGTGATTCCGGTGATGGCGGCGGTGTTCGCGATCTTCACCTACATGGCCCGGGTCGGCCGCCCGCTGTTCCGGGCGATGATGGAGAAGGTGGCGGTCCTCAACACCCGGCTGGAAGAGAACATCGTCGGCGTGCGCATGGTGAAGGCGTTCACCGGCGCCGGCCATGAGCAGCGCCAGTTCGATGCCGGCAGCCACGACCTCTACGAGGTGTCGATGCGCGCCAGCCGCATCTTCGCGCTGGCTATCCCGCTGGTGTTCGCCATGGCCAACTTCGGCACCCTGGTGGTGACCTGGGGCGGCGGCGTTCAGATCCTCGCCGAGCGCCTGACGATCGGCGAACTGGTAGCGTTCCAGGGCTACCTGATCGTGGCCATGTTCCCGATCACCATGCTCGGCATGATCATGATGTCGATCTCCCAGGCGTCGGCCAGCGCCGAACGGATCTTCGAGATCCTCGATGCCGAGTCGGACGTCAAGGAACGGCCGGGCGCCGCGGCGTTGCGCCCGCTGACCGGCGGGCTGCGCTTCGAGGAGGTCGGATTCCGCTACTTCGGCGTCGGCGCGCCGGTGCTGCAGGAGGTCAGCTTCGCCACCGGCGCCGCCGAGACCATGGCCATCGTCGGCGCCACCGGCTCCGGCAAGAGCACCGTCATCAACCTGATCCCGCGCTTCTACGACGTCACCAGCGGCCGGATCACCATCGACGGCACCGACATCCGCGCCGTCACGCTGCAGTCGCTGCGCCGCCAGATCGGCATCGTGCTGGAGGAGACCACCCTGTTCGGCGGCACCATTCGGGAAAACATCGCCTACGGGCGGCCGGACGCCACCGACGCCGAGGTCCGGGCCGCGGCGCGCGCCGCGGCGGCGCATCAGTTCATCAGCGGCTTTCCCGCCGGCTACGATTCGGTGGTCGGCGAGCGCGGCGTCACGCTGTCGGGCGGCCAGAAGCAGCGGGTCGCCATCGCCCGGGCGCTGCTCATCGATCCGCGCATCCTGATCTTCGACGACAGCACCAGCAACGTCGACTACGAAACCGAGGTGCAGATCCGCGGCGCCATCGAGAAGCTGCGCCACGAGCGCCTCTCGTTCGTCATCGCCAGCCGCATGAACACGGTGCTGGCCGCCGACCGCGTGTTGCTGCTGCACCAGGGCCGGGTCGCCGGTCTCGGCGAGCATCAGCGCCTGCTGCACGACAACGCGTTGTACGCGGAGATCTACTACGCGCAGCTTTCCGAGCAAGCCGAGGAGGTGGCGTCGTGAGCGACTCCCGCCGCAACTCCCTGCCGGGCAAGGGCATGGCGCCGTTCGGCTTCCACGACGACCAGCAGGCCGCCAAGGTGGGCCAGACCCTCCTGCGCCTGTTCCGCTACATGAGCCACATGCGCCTGGCCCTGTTCCTGGTGATTGCGCTGGCGGTGATTTCCGCCGCGGCGCAGGCCGCGGCGCCGATCTACATCGGCCTCGCGGTGGATGACCTGACGGCGTTCCTGGCCGGCGAAACCGACCGCGCCGCGGCCCTGCGCGGGCTCACCATCGCCATGCTGCTGGTGCTGGCGCTGTTCCTGGCGGGCTGGCTCACCAACGCCGGCAGCCGCTACGCGCTGGCCGCGGTCGGCCAGCGGCTGCTGTTCAAGCTGCGCAATCAGATCATGCAGAAGGTGCATGCGCTGTCGCTGACCTACTTCGACCGCAACGAGGCCGGCGACCTGCTGTCGCGGCTCACCAACGACACCGAGGTGATCAACCGCACCGTGGGGATGGGCCTGTCGCGCCTGGTCACCAGCTTCCTGCTGCTGTTCGCGATCCTGATCGGCATGCTGGCGCTCAACTGGCGCCTGGCGCTGGCCACCTTCATCCTGCTGCCGATGATGTACGCCAGCACCGCGGTATTCTCCAAGCGCGCCCGCCGCGCCTTCCGCAAGACCCGCAAGACGATCAGCGGGGTGAGCTCCGAGCTGGAGCAGAACATCTCCGGCGCGCGTACCGCGCAGGCGTTCAACCGCCAGTCGTGGAACTCGCAGAGCTTCCGCCAACTCAACCAAGCCAACCGCGACGCCAACGTCGGCGCCGAGTCGCTGACCGCGGCGTTCGCCCCCACCATGGACGTGATCAGCGCCGTCGGCATCGCCGTGGTGCTGGCCTACGGCGGCTACCTGGCGCGCCTGGAGCTGGTGAGCATCGGCGTCATCGTGGCGTTCCTGCAATACGTGCGCCGCTGGTTCGAGCCGGTGCGGGCGATCTCGATGCTGTGGGCGCAGTTGCAATCCTCGATTGCGGGCGCCGAACGGATCTTCGAGCTGCTGGACGAGCAGCCGCAGATCGAGGACGCGCCCGACGCCAGGCCGCTGCTGGTGCCGGAAGGCCGCGTGGAGCTGCGCGACGTGGTGTTCTCCTACGAGCCGCAGACGCCGGTGCTGCAGGGGCTGAGCCTGGTGGCGGAACCGGGCCAGACCGCGGCCCTGGTAGGTCCCACGGGAGCCGGCAAGACCACCGTCATCAGCCTGCTGGAACGGTTCTACGACATCCACGGCGGGTCGGTGACCATCGACGGCCAGGACGTGCGCGGCGTGACCCAGGAAAGTCTGCGGCGCAACATCAGCATCGTGCTGCAGGACACCTTCCTGTTCGCCGACACCATCCGCCACAACATCCGCTACGGGCGCCCGGAGGCCGGCGACGCCGAGGTGGAAGCGGCCGCGCGCCGGGCGCGGGCGCACGAGTTCATCTCCCAGCTTCCCGACGGCTACGACACCATGCTGCAGGAGGGCGCCGCCAACCTCAGCCGCGGCCAGCGGCAACTGGTTTCCATCGCCCGCGCGCTGCTCAAGGATCCGCGCATCCTGGTGCTCGACGAAGCGACTTCGAACGTCGATACGCGCACCGAGCTGCTCATTCAGGCCGCGCTCGGCGAACTGCTGCAGGGCCGCACCAGCTTCGTGATCGCCCACCGCCTGAGCACCGTAAAGCGCGCCGACGTGATCTACGTCATCGACGGCGGGCGGGTCGCCGAAAGCGGCACCCACGATCAACTGCTGCAGGCGAACGGCACCTACGCGCGCATCTACCACAGCCAGTTCGAGCTGACCGAACGCGCCGCCAGCCCCGCTGCCGCGCTCTGAAGCGCGGCCGCATCCCCCACCCTGTTTTGCAAAGCGCGGTCGATTGGGGGCATCATGGCGGGCAACGACCATGCAGGCACCGCGGCCCCTCACCACCGACGAGATTCGCTTCTTTCGCTACAACGGGTTCCTCAAGCTGCCGTGGCGCCTGCCGGCGGAGCTGGTGGCGCGGCTCAAGGCGCAGGCCGCGGCCGCCATCGAGCAGGCGGTGGAACCGCTGGTGCGCGACTACCGCGGCGAGGTGATGCGCCTGTCGGCGATCTGGGAGCGCGGCGCTGCGTTCCGGGAGGCGCTGGGCGGCGCCGAGGCGGTGGCCGCGCTGCAGTCGCTGCTGGGACCGGACGTCGAGCTGATGCTCAACCGCCACAACCACCTCACCCTGCGCCGCCGGGATGAGCGGACCGCGATGTCGATCGAGCTGCACCGCGACGTGACCAACTGGTCGCGCACCATCTGCACCATCCTGTTCTACCTGGAAGACACCAGCGTGGAGAACGGCTGCACGCAACTGATTCCCGGCAGCCACCTGCTGCCCAACCTGGCGCCGGGCCGCAAGGCGGAGGACGATCCCTGGTGGATCGGCTCCGGGTTGCTGGAGCAACGCATTGCGCTGCCGATGCCGGCCGGCGGCATGGTGGCGATCGACAGCATGCTGCTGCACGCCGCCGGCCGGAACCGCACTGACGGCACGCGCATGACCCTTACCGCCGGCTACCACGTGGTGGACCACCACGCCGGCGCCTGGGATCCCAAGCGCGCCGTGATCTGCGGGCAGCGCGTCTACCGCGGCAACGACGCCCGCCGCCTTACGCCGGCAGCGCCGGCAACACCGTCCGGAGCCACCCCGTGAGCAAGCCGCGCCTGCTCTTCGCCCCGGCCCGCGAACATACCGTCAAAGTGTTTGCGCCGGAGGTATTGCGCCGGTTGGAGGAGGGCTTCGAGGTGGATCGCAATGACCGCCCGGAAGACCTCACCGAAGCCGAGCTGAGCGCTCGCATTGGCGGCTGCGACGCGCTGGTCACCGGGTGGGGCGCGACCGATCCGGGCCGGCTGCTCCCGCGCACGGCGCCGCCGCTCACGCCTGGCATCATGGAAGCGGCCGACCGCCTCAAGATCATCGCCCACGCCGCCGGCTCGGTGCGCCACATGCTCGACGCGGTGTGGCGCGACTACGTCGCGCCGCGCGGCATCTGCGTGTTCACCGCCACCGTGGAGATCGGCTGCAACGTCGCCGAAACCGCGCTCGGACTCATGATCATGAGCAGCAAGCGGCTGCTGGAGTCCGCGCTGCACGTTCGCCACGCCGGCGGCTGGCGCAGCCGCGGCATCGCGGTGGACGAGCAGCACCTGTCCGGCGCTACGGTGGGAATCGTGGGGGCCAGCGACGTGGGGCGCCAGGTGCTGCGCCTGCTGCAGCCGTTCAACGTGCGCGCGCTGCTGTACGACCCCTACCTGGAGGCCGGCGAGGCGCGCTCCCTGGGCGTCGAACAGACGGGCCTCGACGACCTGTTCGCGCGGGCGGACATCGTCACGCTGCACGCGCCGAGCATCCCGGAAACCAAGCATCTGGTGGGGGCGGCGCAGTTGCGGCTGCTGCGCGACGGCGCCTTGCTGGTCAACACCGCCCGCGGCGCGCTGATCGATCAGGAAGCGCTGATCCGGGAGGCCGGCAGCGGGCGCATCCGCGCGGCGCTGGACGTCACCACGCCGGAGCCACTGCCCGGCGACAGTCCGCTGCGGCGCATGCCCAACGTCATCATCACGCCGCATCTGGCGGGACAGGGCCGCTACGGCCACCTGCGGATCGGCGCCGCCACGCTGCAGGCGCTGGAGGATTTCTTCGCCGGCCGGCCGGTGACCGGCGCCATCGATCACGCGCGCTGGCAACGACTGGCGTGAACGCGCCGCGGCCGGCGCCCGAGCGCATCGCCGCAGCCGTCGGCGCGGCGCTCGAACCGTTCCCGCATCTGCTCTTCGGGTTCCTGTTCGGCTCGGCCGCGGCCGGCCGCCTCCGCAGCGACTCGGACGTGGACGTAGCGCTGTACCAGGCGTCGGCGGGAAGGCTGGAGATCGAAGCGGAACGGGAGCTGGAGCAGGAAGCCGCCATTCAGGTCGCCCTGGAACGCGCGGCGCAGCGCAACGTAGACCTGCTCAACCTGAACCGGTCGCCGGCTGCGGTGTGCGCCGCGGCGGTGCTCACCGGACGCCCGGTGCTGATGCGCGACGCCGCCTTCTACACCCGCTACTTCCTCGCCGTCACCACGGCGGCGAGCGAGTTCCTGCGCGCCGAGCGCGAGTTCCGCGCCATCCGCGACCGCAGCCGGTCACTCTCGGCGCTCGACCGGAGCCGGCTGCAGCGCGTTCTGGACTTCATCGACACCGAGCTGCAGGACCGCGGCCAGTTCCGCGGCGTCACGCTGCAGCGCTATCAGAGCGACCGCAACCTGCGGCGCAATCTCGACCGCTGGGTAGAGACGCTGATCAACGCGGCGCTCGACGCCGGCAAGATCGTGATCGCCGCGGAACGCCGGCCGGTCCCCTGCACCTATGGCCAGATCCTCGCCGAATTGGAGTCGGTGGAACACTTCTCCGACCTGGCCGGCCGTCTCAGGCCCCTCGCCGCGCTACGCAACGTGCTGGCGCACGAATACCTGGAACTGCGCTTCGGACGCGTGGCGCGCTTTGCGGACACGGGGGCGGCCGCCATTGCCCGGCTTGCCGGGCTGGCCCGGCAGTGGCTGCGCGCGCAGGAATCCGAGTATGATAAACCACGAAATGGCTGATCATCTCCCGTCCATGCCAACCATCGAAGCCGTGGCTGTCCCTCTCAGAGAGGAGCCCGCGGGGGTCTATCGAGTAGGAGACACCCGGGTATTGCTGGAAGTGGTAGTAGATGCATTTCGCTGTGGGGCGACTCCGGAGACGATCGTTCAATCGTACGAAACGCTGCGCCTCGCTGACGTATATGCCGTGCTTGCCTACTGCCTGACCCATCAAGAACGGATAGACGAGTACATGCGCCGCCGTGACGCAGAGGCGGTAGACCTGCGCCGCCGCGTTCAGGCCGTGCAGCCCGATCAGCGCGGCCTGCGCGAACGACTCATGCAGCAGCGGGGCAGAGTGGGCTGACTTGGTTACGTATTTTCCTCTCGGCTGAACTAGCCTTAGTCCGGTTCGCGCGGCGTCAGGGCGTGGCGGCGGGATGGTGGACGGTGAGGGTCTGATTGGCCGGGACTCCCTGCAGCGCCGTTACCGCGCCGTCCGGCCACGCCACGGTCAGTTCGTCGATCACCGCGGCGGCGCCGGCGCCGAAGTGGGCGGACAGTTCGCCCGTTCCCAGGTAGACGCCGCCGCCGCCGATGAAGCGGTGCTGCTCGCGCTCCCCGGTCCGGATCGACACCCGCGCCCCGATCCCGTCCGGCGCCACGGTCCGGCTCGCCCCCCGATCCAGGAACACCCGCAGGTAGTTGGCGCCGGGGCCGCTCAGGTCGTTGCGGAACAGGCTCACCGGGCCGCGCAGGTTGACGATCAGCAGGTCGCGGTCGCCGTCGTTGTCGTAGTCGAAGGCGATCAGCCCGCGGCCCTGGTCGCGGTGATGCAGCCGCACCTGTTCCTGCACGAACCGGAACCGCGGCACGCCGCCGGCGCCCGGCCCGTCCGCCTCGCCCGCCTCGGCGCCCGCCACGCCGCCCCCGAGATACACCCGGGTCGGTTCGCTGAGCCACTCCATCTCGCCCTGGTGGTTGGCGCGCGTCCAGCCGTTGGTGGCCGCCAGGTCGAGCACCCCGTCGTGGTCGAGGTCGGCGGCGACCGCCCCCCAGCCCCAGCCGCCGTGGTTGACGCCGGCGGCCACCGACGCTTCGCGGAAGCGGTGCTCCCCCGCGGCCAGGTAGAGCTGGTTGCCGTTGCGCAGCGACTCGGTGCCGGTGCGCGCGTACACCGAGGTCAGGTACCAGTCGAAGCGGCCGTCGCCGTCGAAGTCGCCGAAGGCGCTGCCCATGCCCATGGCGCCGGCGCCGGTGCCGGAGGCCGCGGTCAGGTCGCTGAAGAAGCGCCCGCGGTCGTTGCGGAAGTAGCGCGAGGTGCCGTAGTCGCCGGCGATCAGCAGCTCCGGGTAGCGGTCGCCGTCCATGTCCACGAAGGCGGGCGCGAACCCCCACACCTCCAGCACGCCCTGCTCCAGCGCCGGCCCGAACGACGGCGCGGTGAAGTCGATGAAGCGCCCGCCTTCGTTGCGGAACAGGCGGTTGCCGGCGTGATACTGGTAGCCGGTCACGAACAGATCCAGGTCGCCGTCCAGGTCGTAGTCGCCGAACGCGGCGCCCATGCCGTCGGGCCGCGGCGCCGCGGTAACCGCCACTCCGGCCGCGGCCGCAACCTCCTCGAAGACCGGAATCCCGCCCGGCACGTTTTCGTTCCGCGCCTCGGCCGCGCCGGCCACGGCCACGCCTCGGTTGCGGTACAGGCGGTGCGCGCCGGGGCGGCGCGGGCCGCCCGCCTCGCCCAGGCTGGTGACGTACAGGTCCTGCCAGCCGTCGCCGTCGAAGTCGCCCACCGCCGCCGCCAGGCCGCGGTGGGACAGCGCCACCCCCGCCGCGGCGGCGTAGTCGCCGAAGGTGCCGTCGCCGCGGTTGAGGTAGAGCGCGTCCACCGCGCCGCCGCCGCCGAGCAGGAACAGATCCTGCCAGCCGTCGCGATTGAAGTCGCCGACCGCGGCGCCGCCGGTCATGTCCGCCACCGGATGGTCGAGCGGGCGCCGCTCGGCGGTCAGCCCGGCGCTCAGCCCCGCGCCGCGGAAGCGCAGCTCGGCGTCCGCCGGCGGAGCGCCCGCGGCCGCCAGCAGCAGCGCCGCCGCCGTCACCGCCGCCACTGCGGTCATCGCTGGCGGTAGGGATCGGCGGCGTCGCGCAGGCCGTCGCCCACGAACATGAACGCCATCACCGTGGCGATCACGAACAGCGCCGGGATCAGCATCCACGGATAGGCGGCCACGCTGCGCACGTTCTGCGCCGCCTTGAGCAGCACGCCCCAGCTCACCGCCGGCGACCGCAGCCCCAATCCCAGGAAGCTCAACGCGGTCTCGCCGAGAATGATGTCCGGTATCGCCAGAGTCAGGTGCACGATCAGGTAGCTGGCGAACGACGGCAGCAGGTGGCGGGCGATCACCGCCCGTTCGCGCAGGCCGGCCAGCCGCGCCGCCATGGTAAAGTCGTGCTCGCGCAGCTCCAGCAGCTTGCCGCGCACCACCCGCGCCAGGCTGCCCCAGCGCACCAGCGAGAGGATGATCACGATCCCGAAGTAGAGCTGCAGCACCGACCACTCCTTGGGCAGCGCCGCGGCCAGCCCCATCCACAGCGGAATGGTAGGGATGGAGATGATGAACTCGATCAGGCGCTGGATGAACATGTCCGCGCGCCCGCCGAAGTAGCCGGAGATGCCGCCCAGCACCACGCCGAGCACGAACGAGATCGCCACCCCCACCAGGCCGATGGAAAGCGATATGCGCGCCCCGCACAGGGTGCGCGACAGCAGGTCGCGGCCCAGCGCGTCGGTGCCGAACAGGAAGATTCCCGCCGGGCGCTCCACGCCGAACAGCCGCACGCGGGTGCGGAACAGCCCCAGCAGCCGGTACTCCTCGCCCGGCGTGAAGAAGCGGATCGGGTAGCGGGCGGCGGTGATCTCGGTGAAGGTCGCCTCGAAGGTCTGCGGGTCGAGGGTCTGCTCGGTCGGATAGACGTAGGGCCGCACCAGCCGCCCGTCGGCCAGCCAGTGGATGCGCGACGGCGGATGATGCTGCAGCCCCTGAAACCGCTCGCGGATGGCGTAGGGCGAGAAGAAGTCGCAGAAGATGCCGAGCAGATAGAACAGGATCAGCAGCGCGCCGCCGGCCAGCGCCAGATGGTGGCGGCGGAACTTGCGCCACATCAACTGCCACTGCGACGCCATCCAGTACGCTTCCTGGGCGGCGCTCTCCGGGGCCGCGGCCTCCGGGGCGGAGCCGGGCGCGGCGGTTCTGCCGGCTCCCATCAGGCGGCGCGCGCCTCGAAGCGGATGCGCGGATCGCTGGCCACCAGCAGCAGGTCGGACAGCAGCGTGCCGACCACCGTGAGCACGTTGAGCAGCAGCAGCAGCGACGACGCCAGGAACATGTCCTGAAACTGCAGCGCGCGAAACAGCAGCGGCCCCACCGTGGGAATGCCGATCACCAGCGCGGTGATGATCTCACCGGACACGATCACCGGCAGCAGCCAGCCGACGGTGCTGATGATCGGATTGAGCGCCACCCGCACCGGGTAGCGGAACAGCAGCCGGCTCTCCCCCACCCCCTTGGAGCGCGCGGTGATCACGTACTGCTTCTCCAGCTCGTCCAGCAGCGTGGCGCGCATGATGCGGATCACGCCGGCGGTGCCGGCGGTGCCCACCACCACGATCGGCAGCGGCAGGTGCAGGAGCAGGTCCGCGGCCTTGCCCAGGCTCCACGGCTGCTTCAGGTACTCCGGCGAAAACAACCCGCCGGGACTCATTCCCAGCGCCAGCAGCCCCATCATCAGGATCAGCGCCAGCAGGAAGTTGGGCGTAGCCAGGCCGATGAAGCCGACGAAGGAGAACACGTAGTCGCCGGCCCGATACTGGTGGGTGGCCGAGTAGATGCCGATCGGAATCGCCATCACGAAGGTAAAGATCAGCGTGGTGCCGGAGATCAGCGCGGTGAGGGCGATGCGTTCGCCCACCACCTCGGCCACCGCGCGGTTGAGCAGGAAGGAAAATCCCATGTTGCCGCGCAGCAGGTTGCGGAACCAGCGCCAGTACTGCACGTGCAGCGGGCGGTCCAGCCCCCACTGTTCGCGCATCGCGTCCATCATCGCCTGATCGGCCGCTTCGCCGGTCTCGGCCATGCGGCGCGCGATCGACGACACGATGTCGCCCGGCGGCAACTGGATGATGACGAACGACACCAGGGTCAGCAGCCACAGCAGCAGGATCATGTACAGGAAGCGTTGGATCAGATAGTTCGCCATCGGGAGATACGGGAGCGGCGGAATGGGGGCGCCCGGCCGGGTGGCGGCCGGGCGCCCGTTCGCAGCGGCGGCGCCGGTGTTGCCGGCTCCCCGCCTAGCGGTCCTTCAGATAGTACACCTCGTTGTCGTAGGTCCAGGCGAGTACCAGGATCCCGTCCATCAGGAAGTTGCCGAGGTTGTTGCCCACCGCCAGCATCAGCGGCTCCGGCGTGACCGTGGCCGCGTGCCACAGGTTGCGCGCGTTCAGGGTCAGCAGCTCGTTGGTGATCGCCTCGTACTCGGCGGTGCCGAACTCGGCCAGCTTCATCGCGTCGGCCAGCTCGAACAGGCGCAGTACCTCGGGGTCGTCCGGCCGCTCGCCCTCGGCGCCGCCGGAGTGATACCAGATGCCCCACGGCGCGGTGGTCGCGCTGCAGCAGTGGATCCAGTGCCACGGCGGCAGCAGCTTCATCGGGTAGCGCTGGCGCGCGATCAGCTCGCTGGCGCCGCCGCCGGGCCAGAACGAGGAGTCGATGTCGTTGGCCATGGCGCGCTCGAAGCCCAGCTCCTCGGGCACGAACTTGGGCGTCATCCTGATGCCGACCGCCTCCCAGTAGCCGCTGATCAGGTCCATCAGGTTCTCGAAGTAGGCGCTCCACTCCGCCGGCCAGGAACCCTCGAACGCCACCGGCTCGCCGTTGTCGGGACGCAGCCGCCATTTCCGCTCGCTGTCCCATTGCAGCCCCATTTCGTCCAGCAGCCGGTTGGCCAGCTCCGGGTCGTACTGGGCGTACTCCTGCTTCATCCACGGCTCGAACCCGGTCCACGCCTCGGGCGCGGGGATCAGCACCGGCGTGGCCTGGCCGAAGAACAGGGTGTCGCTGATGTCCTGGCGGTCGACCGCCACCGACAGCGCCTGGCGGAAGCGCACGTCGTTGAAGATGGCGTTGAGCCCCGGGTCGGTGTGGGTGTAGTTGAACACCCAGCCGGCGGCGGTGGCGGTGGTCATGTTCTGGTACTGGGTCAGTACGTAGTTGCCGTCCTCCTCGTTGCGCTTCAGCACCGGGGCGTCGGCCAGCGACAGGCCGGTGGCCAGGTCCAGCTCGCCGGCCATCACCTTGACCGGAAGCTGCTCGGCGGCGTTGGACAGGAAGGTGACCAGAACCTCGTCGAGATAGGGAAGCTGATTGCCGGCGGTGTCGACGCGCCAGTAGTAGGGATTGCGCGCCCACAGCTCGGAATCCAGCCCATCCTCGGCGATGATCCACGGGTCGAGGCTCGGCATGCCAATGTCGTTGGCGGACATCACCGTCGGGCGCGAGCCGGGTCCGTCGCGTTCGGCGGAGCGTTCGCGGAACGCCTGGGTCCAGCTCTCGAAGCCGGCCTCCTTGGCCACCGCGTCGGCCTGCGGGTTGTAGTCGGCGTGGAACTGCGCCAGGTAGTGCTCCGGGTAGAAGGGCCGATCGCGCAGCAGCACCAGTTGCGCGATCGGAAACGGGTCCTCCCAGGTGAAGGCGACGGTGTACTGGTCGATCACCTCCAGTCGCGGCAACTTGCCCTGCCAGGTGACGCGCGGGCGGGCGCGGGAGAACACCCGGTCGTCAGTGCCGACCGCGTCCATCCAGAAGACGAAGTCGTCGGCGTCGAAGTCCTCGCCGTCCGACCACTTCTGGCCGGGGCGCAGGTTGACGGTGAGGGTGTGGCGGTCGGCGGAGACGCTCCAGTCGGCCACCACGTTGGGATAGATGGCGCCGCCGTCGGGGGCCAGCTTGCCCAGCGGCTGGGACGCGCCCTCGATCATCATGCCGGGCTCGTTCTGCACCGCCACCCCGTGCCAGCGGAAGCGCCCGCCGTATTGTCCGATCTCGAACGGCGGGCGGATCACCGCCGGGTCCGCGGGCAGGCGGTCGGCGACCGCGGGCAGCTCGCCGGCGGCGACGCGCGCCGCCAGCGCCGGCGACTCGCCGTAGGCGGCAATCGCGTTGCCGGTGGCGGCGGTGTAGGCGCTGGCGGTGGGCCAGTAGTAATCGACGTAGGGGGTGCCGCCGGCGGCCTCCAGCGCCATCATGGCGCCGGCGCCGGCGCTGCCGCCGCCCTCCTCCTCGCCGGCGGCGAAGAGCGGCGCCGCGGCAAGGCCCGCGGCCAGCGCCGCGGTCAGGAAGCGAAACAATCGGATTTGGTTCACGGTTTGATTCCTCCTCTTGCGTTGATGAACGCGGCCCAGCCTATCAGCCCGGCGCCGGCGGTTCAACGCGCCCGGCGCAGCGGCCCGGCGCAGCGGTCCGGCGGCGGTGCGCGCCCCACCGGATTTGCCTTCCGCGCCGGGGAGGCGATAGAATCAGTGCCCGCAGGCTACGGTAGTGAACTCGCCACCCGCCTCCGCCTACCCGCGCATCCCCTACGGCGAAGCCGACCTCATGCGCATCCGCCGGCACGGCTGGCTGTACGTGGACAAGACCAGCTTTCTGCGCGGCGGCGCCGGGTAGCGGACGCGGAGCGATGCGCTACTTCAACACGGCCGGACCGGTAAAGCCTGACCGGCATTACTGCATCCCGCCGTTGGACCGTCTCGACCTGGACGAGGTGCTGCTGCTGGTCCGGCAGGAGAAGTACTTCGTGCTGCACGCGCCGCGCCAGAGCGGCAAGACCTCCACCCTCCGCGCGCTCTGCGACCTGCTCAACAGCGGCGCCCGCGGCGCCTACCGCTGCGTATACGCCAACGTGGAAAGCGCTCAGGCGATGGGGGACGACGTGGAGCGCGCGACCCGCGTCATCCTGGCGCGGCTCGCCGCCCGCGCGCGGGCGGCGTTGGGCGACCTGTTCCTGGCGCGAAACTGGTCGGGGATCGCCGCCGAATTCGGGCCGGCCGCCCTGGGCGAGGCGCTGATGCGCTGGGCGGCGGCGGACCCGACGCCGCTGGTGCTGCTGATCGACGAGATCGACGCCCTGGCGGGCGACCCGCTGCTGGCGGTATTGCGCCAGCTCCGGGAAGGTTACGACCTGCGGCCGGAGGGATTTCCGCACAGCGTGTGCCTGTGCGGCGTGCGCGACGTCCGCGACTACCGCATCCCGGTCCGCGGGGACGGTCAGGCAGGCCTGGGCAGCCCCTTCAACGTCAAGGCGAAGTCGTTGCGGCTGGACGACTTCTCGGAAGCTGAGGTGGGCGCGCTGCTGGGCCAGCACACCGCGGCGACGGGACAGGAATTCACGCCGGAGGCGGTGGCCGCGGCGTGGGAGCAGACCCGCGGCCAGCCGTGGCTGGTGAACGCGCTCGCCTGGCAGGCGTGCTTCGAGAACGCGGCCGGACGCGAGCGGCGCCGGCCGATCACCGCCGCCGACCTGCTCGCCGCGCGCGAGGAACTGATCCTGCGCCGCGAGACCCACCTGGACCAATTGGCCGACAAACTTCGGGAGGAGCGCGTGCGGCGGGTGGTGGAACCGCTGCTCAGCGGCGCCGGCGGCCGGGCAGGCGCCCTCGATCTGGAGTACGTCCGCGATCTGGGGCTGGTGGCGCCCGACCCTCCGGTGCGCATCGCCAACCCCATCTACGCCGAAGTGGTGCCGCGGGAGTTGACCTGGATCACCCAGCAGGAGTTGCCGGAGGAGATGGCGTGGTACGTGGACGCCGGCGGCGGACTGAAGCTGAACGAGTTGATGGTGAAGTTCCAGGAGTTCTTCCGCCGCAACTCGGAACACTGGAAGGCGCGGTTCCAGTACCAGGATGCCTGGCCGCAACTACTGCTGCAGGCGTTCCTGCAGCGCATCGTGAACGGCGGAGGCAGGATCGATCGGGAATATGGGCTGGGGCGCGGGCGCACCGATCTGCTGATCGAGTGGCCGCAAGGCGGCGCGGACGGCGGGGCGGCCCGTTACGTGGTGGAGTGCAAGGTGCGCTACGGCAACCTGGAACGGACGATCGCGGAGGGAGTGGCGCAGACCGCGGCGTACCTGGACCGGTGCGCGGCGGACCGCGGGCACCTGGTGATCTTCGACCGCAGCGAAGGTCGGAGTTGGGACGAGAAGGTGTTCCACGACCGCCGGCGGGCGGAAGGAGGCGGCATGATCGAGGTGTGGGGCATGTGATGGAGCCGAGCTTCAACGAAGGGCTCTCCATGACTGTCGACCGGGCGCTGCGGCACCTGGAGCTGCCGCCGGGACTGGCGGAGCAGATCAAGGCGTGCGACTCGGTGCTGCAACTGCACTTCCCGGTGCGGCTGGACGACGGCGTGTATCACATCTTCCGCGGCTGGCGCGCCACGCACAGTTCGCATCTGCTGCCGGCCAAGGGCGGCATCCGCTACGCCGTCTGCGTCGACCAGGACGAGGTGGAGGCGCTGGCGGCGCTGATGACCTACAAGTGCGCGCTGGTCGACGTCCCGTTCGGCGGCTCCAAGGGCGGCGTGCGGCTGGAGCCGGGCCGCCACTCCGAGCGGGAGCTGGAGGCGATTACCCGGCGCTTCGCCCGCGAGCTGATCGCGCGCGGCTACCTCAGCCCCGGCGGCAACGTGCCGGCGCCCGACATGGGCACCGGCGCCCGCGAGATGGGCTGGATCGCCGACGTCTACCGCACCCTGCGCCCCGAAGAGATCAACGCGCTGGCCTGCGTGACCGGCAAGCCGGTCACCTCCGGCGGCATCCCGGGCCGGATCGAGGCGACCGGACGCGGCGCGCAGTTCGCGGTGCGCGAGCTGTTCCGCCGCCCGGAGGAGATGGCGCTGGCCGGCCTGGAGGGCGAGCTGGCGGGCAAGCGGATCGTGGTGCAGGGGCTCGGCAACGTCGGCTTCCACCTGGCCAAGTACCTGTCCGAGGAAGACGGCGCGCTGATCGTCGGCGTGATGACGCGCGAAGGGGTAGTCCTGGACGAGCGCGGCATCGCGGTCGCCGAGCTGCGCGGCCATCTGGACCGCTGCGGCGGAGTCGAGGGGTTTCCCGGCGGGCGGACCGACGTCACGGCGGACCAGTTTCTGGCCACCCCGTGCGACCTGCTGATCCCGGCCGCGATCGAGGGGCAGATACATCGCGGCAACGCCGCCTCCATCCGGGCCAGGCTGGTGGTGGAGGCGGCCAACGGCCCGGTCACCTTCGGCGCGGACGAGATTCTGCGGCAGCGCGGCATACCGGTGTTGCCGGACCTGTACGTGAACGCGGGCGGCGTGACCGTCTCCTACTTCGAGTGGATCAGGAACCTGTCGCACATCCGCTTCGGGCGGCTGGACCGCCGCCTGGACGAGGGGCGCGGCGCGCGCATCGTCAGCGCCCTGGAGCAGATGACCGGCCGTTCCGCCGGCGCCGCGCTGCGCGCCGAGTTGATCACCGGGGCCGACGAACTGGCGCTGGTGCGATCCGGCCTGGACGACACCATGCGGCAGGCCTATGACGAGATCAGCGAGACGTTCCACCGCAACGACCGGATCGACGACTACCGCACCGCCGCGTTCGTGGTCGCGTTGCGCAAGATCGCCAACACCTACCTCGACCTGGGCGTGTAGCGCCCGGCCCGGCGGAGCGCGGTCGGGGGACGCGCTACAGGAACCGCCGCAGGCCGGCGAGGGTCTCGCGGGTGGACTGCGGGCCGGTATCGCCCGGCTTGCGCCAATGGGTTTCGACGCTGACGACGCCGGCGTAGCCGTCGCTGCGGAGCGCGGCGATCTGACCGGCGTAGTCCACCGCGCCGCCGCCGATCGGCGCCCAGCGCGTCAGGCCGGCGGCGGCGTCCACGACCTCGGCGTCCTTCACGTGCACGTGGATCAGATACGGCAGCACGGCGCGGTAGCCGTCCGGCCAGGGCGTGCCGCCGGACACGAAGTCGTTGCCGGGGTCCCAGATGGCGCGCACGCGCGGATGGTCGACCGCGGCCAGGATGCGGGCCGCGTTGTGCCCGGAGTTGCCCCAGCAGGAGCGCACGTTCTCCAGCCCGAGGGTGACGCCGTGTTCGCCGGCGATCGCCGCCGCGGCGCGCAGCCCGGCGGCGATCTTCGGCAGCAGGGAGTCGGGGATGGCGCCGCCGCGCGCCTCCCGCGGGGAGGGGTTGCCCAAGCCGATCATGGAGCTGCGCCGGAACGAGAACACGCGCACGATGCCGGCTCCCAGCTCGCCGGCGGCGTGGCAGCCGCGCCGGATCTGCTCCAGGTGCTCGACCACCGCCGGGTGGCGGGTCACCTCCGCCGCCGGCACCTCGTCCAGCTCGACCGCCTTGAAGGCGGGCGGATCGACCGCCACCACCCGCAGCCCCTCGCCGGCGATCATCCGCCCGAGGTCGGCGATCTCCGCGGCCGACAACTCGTGCACCGCGCGCCCGCCGACCTGGTTGAGCTCGACGTGGCTGAAGCCCATCTCCCGCGCCGCCGGCAGCGCCAGCGCGGGATCGTCAGCGATTTCGTCGGTAACGACGCCGAGCGAGAACTTCACTTCTGATCTACCCCTACCTCAACCAGAAGCTGCCGGCCGGCCAGGGTCTGGCGGGCCCAGAACAGGTTCTGGCTCGGATCGTTGCCGCCCGCCGCCAGGATGGCGGTGCCGGTGGCGGTGGTGCCGCCGCTCGGCGCCGCCGAAAAGGTCACGGTCGGGGCCGTCGTGTAGCCGTTCCCCCCGTTCGTGATCCTCACCGACCGGACGCGGTATTCATAGACCGCGGTGCCGGTGGCGGTGGTGCCGCCGCTCGGCGCCGCCGAAAAGGTCACGGTGGGGGCGGCAGTGTAGCCGCTCCCCCCGTTCGTGATCCTCACCGAGGCCACCCCGTAGTCCATCACCGCGCTGGCGGCCGCTCCGCTGCCGCCGCCGCCCGTAAAGGAGACGGTGGGCGCCGAGGTGTAGCCGCTGCCGGCGGTCCCGACCGTCACCGAGTCGACCCCGTAGTCCATCACCGCGGTGCCGGTGGCGGTGGTGCCGCCGCTCGGCGCCGCCGAAAAGGTCACGGTGGGGGCCGAGGTGTAGCCGCTCCCCGGGTTGGTGACCCTCACCGATGCTGCCCCGTAGGTCACGCTCGCGGTAGCGGTCGCTCCGCTGCCGCCGCCGCCCGTAAAGGAGACGGTGGGCGCCGAGGTGTAGCCGCTGCCGGGGTTGGTGACACTCACCCCGGTGATGGTGGTGCCCATCACCGCGTGGTAGCCGGCCCCGCTGCCGCCGCCGCCGGAAAAGGTGATCGTGGGGGCCGAGGTGTAGCCCGCTCCCGCGTTGGTGATGTCCACTCCTCGAATGTTGGTGAACAGATCCACGGTGACGGCCGCCCCGCTGCCGCCCCCGCCCACAAGGGTGACGGCGGGCGCCGAGGTGTAGCCGCGGCCCGGGTTAGACACATAGATGCGCTCCATCCGCCCGTCGCTGTACCGATATGCGGTGCCGGTGGCCCTGGTGCCGCCGGACGGCGGCGCCTGGAACGACACCGTCGGATTGCTCGTGTAGCCGCTCCCCCGGTGAGAGGCGCTCGCGAAACGCGCCCGCGACACGGCGTCGGGCCCCCACGCGGTGCCGGTGGCGGTGGTGCCGCCGGACGGCGGCGCCGAGAAGGTCACGGTCGGGACCGAGCTGTAGCCGCTCCCATATTGATTGCCGGTTCTCGCCACGGAAGCGACCCGGTCCGGCCCCTCCGCGGCGCCGGTGGCGGTGGTGCCGCCGGACGGCGGCGCCGAGAAGGAGACGGTGGGGGTCGAGGTGTAGCCGCTGCCGGCGGTCCCCATCGTCACCTCACCGACGACTCCGCTTCTCGTCGCGGTGGCGGCTGCTCCGCTGCCGCCGCCGCCCGAGAAGGAGACGGTGGGGGTCGAGGTGTAGCCGCTGCCGGCGGTCCCGATCGTCACGTCATCGACGCCGCCGCTGATCGCCGCGGTGCCGGCGGCGTCGGTGCCGCCGGAGGGCGCCGCCGAGAAGGAGACGGTGGGTGCCGAAGTGTAGCCGCTGCCGGCGGTCCCGACCGTCACGTCATCGACGCTGCCGGTGACCGCCGCGGCGCCGGTTGCCGTGGTGCCGCCGGCCGGCGGCGCCGAGAAGGAGACGGTGGGTGCCGAGACGTAGCCGCTGCCGTTGGTCCCCATCGTCACCGAAGCGACGACGCCGCCGCCCGCTACGGTGCCGGTTGCTTCGGCGCCGCCGGCCGGCGGCGCCGAAAAGGAGACGGTGGGTGTCGAGGTGTAGCCGCTCCCCCGGTCGGTAATCCTGACCGACTCGACGGTGTCGGGGGCTCCCGACTGATCCGGGGCGGTGAGCACCAGCACGAGCGCGCCGGCGCTCACTTCGGCGGAAACCTCCCACTGCGCGCCGCTGAGGTCGCCCGCGAAGGCCGGCGCGGCCGCCGTGCTCGTGAACGGCAGTTCGTTGCCGCCGATCGACACGGTCACCGTTTCGCCCTCGACGCCGGTGAGCCCGTCCCAGGCGAACGGCGCGGAGCGGATCGTCAAGGCGCTCGGGTCCGTTGCGGCAGGCAGCGGCAGCGCCGATGACCAAGCATCCTCCCCGTCCTCCCCGAGGGGCCAGCTCTTCGTGGCCGGCGCCGGGGCCGCCGGAGTCGGGGCCGGCGCGGTCGGCGACCCGCCGTCGCCGCCGGTGCCGCCGCTCCCCGCGCCCGCGCCGCCGGTGCCGTTCGTTGCTGCCGGCCGGGCCGCCTGCTGGCACGCCAGCAGGGCGATGCCGGTGACCGCCGCCAACGCCAGAAGCAGCGATGCCTTGGATGCCTTACGAGTCGGATTGGTTCTGTCGCGTGCGGCGCGGTATACTCTCATCCCGGCGGCCTCTGGGGGGGGGGGGGGGGGGGGTAAGCGCTAACTTATTGTAGTAGGTCACTCGAAGTACTCCCAAAGCTGAGGCAGACGCCGCCGCCGCGGCTCGGCCATCTCTTCCAGCACGGCATCGTACCGGATGAATGGGCGACGTTCAAGCCGTCGCATTGATTGACGCCGCCAGCCGACCCACGGCCCGGGTCACCGGTCCGCGCCGCCGGCCAACGCAGCGCCGGCGCGGCGCAACTCCGCGCACGCGTTCCGCGCAGCTTCCAGGTGATCGCTGCATAGCAGCCGGAGCAGCTCCTGCCGGCGCTCGTGGAGCAGGCGCATGACGCGCAGCAACCCCAGGCGTTCGTCGCGGCGCCGCTCGCGCGCCAGCTCCTCGTCGGTGCCGGAGACCGCCAGCCGCCGCAACCGCTCGATCTGCTCGGCGCAGACCCGCGCCAGCTCCCGGTCCACCGCGGCGGCCAGCACGCGGGCGTCGTTGAGCTCGCCCAGCACCTCCTGCAGCCCCTTCAGCGCCGCGACCGCGGCGGCGCCGCCGGCGAGGCCGTCCACCACCGGCGCCGCCAGGTAGCGCAACCGCTTCACGGCCAGCCGCGCGTCGTGGAGCTCGCCGCCGCGCGCCGGTTCGGCGGCGGCCGCCAAGCGGGCGGTGACCTCGGCGGCGTACTCCTGCAGCCGCTCGCCGAACGCGCGGCCGAAGGTCAGGGCCGCCGGCGCCGCCCGCTCCAGGCGCGCGCGCACCTCGGCGTCCAGCCGTTCGAAGCGGCCGCGCAGCGCGGCCGCGGCCGCCTGCCCGGCCTGCCGCCGGCGGCGCAGGCGCGCCAGCAGGTAGTTGAGGCCGGCCCGCTCGCTGCGCCGCAGCGCCGGGCGCACCCCTTCCAGCCAGCGGATCTGCACTTCGGCGTCGCGGCTGCGGTTGGTCTGCCGCATCAGGCGGCGCAGCGACCGGCGGACGCGCTTGCCGGCCGCCTTGCCCAACCACGGCCGATAGGCGCGCAACACGTTGCGGCAGCGGCGCAGCGCTACCCGAAAGTCGTGCAGCGCCTCGCGCCGGCCCGGGCGGCCCACCTGCCGCACGGCCCGCTCGGCCTGCGCCAGGTAGCGGTGCGCCAGCGCCGCCGCGGACTCCACCAGCGGCCGCTCCAGCAGGCGTTCCGCCGGCACCGGTTCGATCCGGCCGCGGCGCGCGGTCACCCGTCCGCGCCGCGCTCCGGGGCGTAGGAGTCGACCCGGAGCTGCGCGGGGAAGCCTGGTCCGGACGCCTCCCGCACTACCCGCCCGCGAACCGTCACCCGGCGCTGCTGCAGGCGCCGCAGCTCTTCCGCCGCGGGGCCGACCAGCTCGTAGGTCTCCGCCGCGGTGACGACCACCAGCCGGACGTGGGGCTCCGAGCCGGTCACCGTTACCCGGCCGGTGACCGTGATCTCGGCGTCCGATTCCGCCTCGTCCGGCGCGCCGGCCGGGCGCGCGGAAACGCACGCCAGGAGCATTCCGGCGGCCAGCGCCGCCGCGGCGCCGGCGCGCGTCACTCCTTGACCACCACGGTGACGCGGTTGCCGGCGGGTGCGGTAACGCGCAGGCGGAGGGTGCCGGCCACGCGGCCGAGCGTGGTGTACATGTTGGAGTGCGGCGGCTGCGCGCGGGCGTTGAACGCGATCAAGTCGTGCAGGTACGGCCCCGGCCGGTCCGGATAGCCTCGGGGCCTCGGCGGGGTGTAGTTGTACAGGTTGATCGATCCCAACCGGAAGGTCGTGCCGGCGGCGCGCGAGGTGCTCCACGTCCCCGGGTTGTAGCGGTACGGAACGGGGGCCGCGGTGTTGTCCGACAGCAGGTTGGCAGCGGCCCAATTGGCCAGCAGTTGCGGGAACGGGACTTCATGGCCCAGCTCGCGCAGCGCTCCCTCGACCGCTTCGACCCCCGACCGCCCACTCTGCACGATCCGGCTGAACAGCTCGGCGCCGCCGTAGTTGCGGGCCAGGTAAGCGCCCAGGGCGTAGTTGATCGCGTAGTTGGCCAGCGTGCCGTCCCATGCGGTCACCTGAATGTCGTTGTAGCGATTGTACTCCGGGAGGCGGCCAAACCGGTTGTCCGCATCGCCCGCCGTGGCGTCGCCGGAGGCCACCCCGCGCGGTCCGCTGACGCCGAGCTTGTCGGCGACCAGGTCCGCCGCCATCTCGGAGGCCATCTCGTTGAGCCACGTTTCATTATCGCTGTCCCGCGCAATCTCTTTCTGATAGTAGTGGATCATGTGCTGAAACTCGTGCGCCAAGGCGGAGAGGATCGCATCCGGGTCCTGCGTCAGAAACGGCGAATCCGCAAACAGCATCAGCCGTTCGTTCGAGCCTCGGTACAGGGGCGGGTTGCCGGCCCGGAGGAAATTGTGCAGTCGCTGGAAGAAGCCCACGACGCGAACGTCACCCGGCCGGGGGAGGCCGTCCCCGTCGATGTCGAACAGCAGGACGTGAATTTCGCTGGCGGCTTGCGGAGGAATGATGTTGCGGTGGCGGTGCTGCCCCGAGATATAACCGGAAGTTGTGGATGGGATGAAAAGAGCGCATCCTCCCAAGAACGATTCAACCACGAATCAGGAGGAGTACGCTCGTGGAGAACAATACCGGCAGGACCACCGAGGCTCAAGGTCCTCAAGGTCCTGGTGCCATTCTGGATGAGATCGTACGCGCCGGAGCGCGGCAGATGCTGGCTGCGGCGCTGGAGGCGGAAGTGGACGAGTTCCTGGCGCGGTACGCTGACCAGCGGGATCAGCACGGCCACCGGCTGGCGGTCCGCAACGGCCATCTGCCGAAGCGCTCGTTGGTCACCGGGATCGGTCCGATCCCGATCCGGCAGCCGCGGGTCGATGACCGCCAGCTCGCCAAGCAGGGAGAGTCGAGGTTCAGCAGCGCGATCCTGCCGCGCTACGCGAGACGGACGCCGAGTGTGGACAGCCTGATACCGACGCTGTACCTGAAGGGGGTATCGAGCGGGGACTTCTCGCAGGCGCTGGCGGCGATCCTGGGAGAGCAGGCCGCAGGGCTGAGCGCGACCAACGTGGTGCGGCTGAAGAAGGTGTGGGAAGCGGAGTACCGGGAGTGGACGCAGCGTGATCTGAGCGGCAAGAGGTACGTGTACTTCTGGGCCGACGGCCTGCACGTGAACGTGCGACTGGACGAGGAGCGCAGTTGCATCCTGGTGATCATGGGCGCCGACGAGCAGGGGCGCAAGGAAGTGGTGGCGGTCAGCGACGGCTACCGGGAGAGCAAGACGGCGTGGTGTGAGCTGCTGTTGGACCTGCGGCGGCGTGGGCTGACGAAGGGGCCGCGGCTGGCGACGGCGGACGGGGCGTTGGGATTCTGGGCGGCGTTGCGGGAGGTGTATCCGGGAACGGAGGAACAGACCTGCTGGTTCCACAAGGCCGGCAACGTGCTGGACAAGATGCCGCAGTCGGTGCAGGGGCGGGCGAAGACGATGATCCGCGAGATGTGGCAAGCGCCGTCGTTGGAGCATGCTACCAGCGCCTACCACCAGTTCTGCACGGCGTGGGAGGCGAAGTACCCGAAGGCGGTCGCCAGCCTGCGCAAGGATGAAGGCTCGCTGTTCAGCTTCTATGGGTTTCCGGCGGCGCACTGGATCCATCTGCGGACCAGCAACCCGATCGAGTCGACGTATGCGACGGTGCGGCTGCGGACGAAGCGGACGAAGGGCTGCGGGTCGCGGGCGGCGACGCTGACGATGGTCTGGAAGCTGGCGCTGGAAGCGCAGCGGAGGTGGCGCCGGCTGATGGGCTTCAAACTCATACCCCTGGTGATGGAGGGGCGTGAATTCGTAGACGGCGAGCTGACGGAGGCAGCGGCTTAGAGAGACGACAGAACGATTGGAGATGCGCTCGCTGATTCTCAATCCACAAGACTTGACAATATCTCTGCTGCCCCCACGGTGCCCCGAAGATGGCGGTGAGCCAGTCGTAGATGTCGTTGTCGGGACCGGGGCGGAGAAACGCGTTAGCGAGCGCGTCCGCCATCGGCTGGGTCACGCATCCCGCGCCGCACGCCCATTCCCGGTCGGCCACCCACACCACCGCGGTGATCGTTCCGTCGGTGACCACCGCGCGGGCGGTGGCCGGGATGGAATCGAAGTTGCCGGAGCGGTCGCTGAGGTTCCGGAGCGTCTCGCGGCTGCCGGGTACCACCGCTCGTTGCGGCCAAGGCGGCGCGCTCGGCAAGCGCGGTGCCGACCGGCGCAACAACCGGCGCGCGGCGTCGTCGAGATCCTTCCTCCATGCCGGTTCCGGCGCCGGCTCGCTCGGCGGCCGCGGCTGCGGGCCGAGCGCGGCGGTCCCCACCCGGCTGGCCGCGGCGCCGGTGAGGTCCACGATCTCGACCCGCGGGGCCGCGTCCTTGGCGCCGGCGGTGGCGATCACGTACACCTCCGCAGAGCTGCGGCCGCCCAGGCGTAGCGTGTAGAGCGTCCGGTCCAGCGCCTCGCCGTTCGGGTTGAGGAAGAACACCTGATCCCCGCTGCCGCGCCACGTGAACGAGCGGACGATCGCGTCGCCGGCCGGCTTGCCGGTGACGGCGCCGTCCGGCTGGAGCGCAGCATCGCAGCCGCTCAGTACCACGGCCGCGGCGGCCAGTACCAGCGCAACGACGATATTCCAGGCGTGGCGCCGGAGCCGCGGGCGCGCGCTGCGCATTGCTACGGGGCCGTCTCCCCGCCGGATGGCGCCGCTGCCGGGGCCGGGGCCGGGTTGCCGTTCGCGGGCGGACTCCAGGGGCCGGTCAACGCGCCCTCGATGCGAGCCGCGCGCTCGCTCACTGTGTCCACGCGGGCGGTCAGGGAGTCCATGCGGGCGTGCAGTTCGCGGCGCAGCTCCGCCAAGTCAGCGCGCAAGGCAGTCCCGTTGGCGGCCATGTCGGTTCGCAGGTCGGTCACGTTGGTGGCCAAGTCGGCGCGCAAGGCGGCCACGTTGGCGGCCATGTCGGTTCGCAGGTCGGTCACGTTGGTGGCCAAGTCGGCTCGCAAGGCGGCCGCGTTGGCGGCTATGTCGGCTCGCAGGTCGGTCACGTTGGTGGCCAAGTCGGCGCGCAGGTCGGTCACGTCCGCGCGAACGCCTGCCAGGGCGGTCGCGTTGGCGGCCATGCCGGCGCGCAGGTCGGTCACGTCCGCGCGAACGCCTGCCAGGGCGGTCGCGTTGGCGGCCATGCCGGCGCGCAGGTCGGTCACGTCCGCGCGAAGACCGGCCACGGCGGTCGCGTTGGCATCCACGCGGTTGCTCAGCAAAGTGATCTCGCGGCGCAGGCCCCTGCCCTGCAGCATCACTACCGGCACCAGCACGGCCAGGATGGCGGCCACGACGCCGGCCGCGGCCAGCAGAACGGTCAAGGCTTCGCTCATGCGCTCTCCTCCTCCGGCGCGGTGTCAGCCATAGGGCGCCAGTGTAGCACGCCGGTAAAGCGGAAACCACAACGAGTCGTGCGCTCGCTCGTGCGCTTGCGGGGCAAACGCCTACCCTGCCGCGATCGCCGATCACCGCGGCCGACTGGCATCCTCCTCCGGGGCCGGCGCGCGCCGGAGCCGAAGGGGGCACGGTGCCGCTGCGTAGGTGGAGATCACCGCCGACTGTGCGCGACAGAAATCTTGTGGTAGCGTGGCCGGTATGAGCGCTGCCGGCGCCGCATCGCTCAACAATCCCGGACCCCGGAGGTGGCCTGATGGCCTGTACAATCAATCTCGAGTCGCTTCTTGCCGGCTGTGCCGACGACTCATTCGATGCCGGTATACGCATCGACACGGAACTGGATCCACTGGCAGGCCCCGGCGGTCCGGTCAAGCCTGCCGTATATGAGGGCGGAAAGTATCAGGAGGATCGCCGCTGGGCATCGCCTGAAGATCAGGCACCGACGCCGGTGATCGTAATCGACAACGTTCCATCTCAGGCGAACCGCCTTGAGGAATCCATCCGCCGTCATCGGGAGGCGATCCAGGTGCCGGAGCTGGTGCTCGACCTCTCCGACGTGCGCAATCTGCCGGCGCATCTTCCGCGCCGGATTTCCAGTCTGGAGTTCCCGCATCGCAACGCCGATGCATATCTCCGGGACGCCCAGCGCGACGACGGCACCGACTTCATGAAGAGCGATTTGGGAAAGTCGATCTTCGAGGCCACGGCGCAGACGTGTGGGCCATTGATGGCGTGGTTTCCGCAGGCACTGCTGTACGGATTCTGGCAGTCACACCTGGGAAATAAGCGACAGAACACCAAGCACGCCCGAGCCTGGGTGTCGGAGATCATCGGCTGGAAGCCGGCCGCGACCGATACCAGGGTGCTCGGGCTGAAGGGCGACTCACTCAATCTCAACATCGATGATCGCGCCTCTGCCTCCAAAGATGATCTAACCGACTGGAAACTCCAACAGAACGGCCTCAAGCTTTCCAAGATTGGTCACGGCCAGGTACTTTTCATGGGAGGATCAGAGTCCGAGCATCCGCCAGCGCCGGCTTCTGTTTCGTTCGCCCGGTTAACTCAGCGTGCAACGGTCTCGTTTGCTCAACTGCGCAGGATCAGTATCGGGACGGACGCCTCCAACGAACGGAATGCCGCGGCTCGTGCCCTCCTCGTCGCGCTTGGGCTGCACGCTCATGAGCTTGCCTTTGGTCGCGGATTCGCTTTGCGGTCGGGCGCCGATCTCAGGCCAAGGGTCACTGCGGTAACGTGGCTAGGCAACGATGGCGATACACCCTGCTCGATGGACGGCAGCAATGACACCGCCGCCTTGCTTGCCGCCGCCGCCAACCATGCCAAGTCGACCGGAGTACCGCTCGACGGTTGGGGAAAGCCACCGTTGATGCTCAAGCCAAAGGACAATCTGCGGAAGGCCATCCGGGAGACGTGGCCTGATCTCTCGGACTGATGCTGGCGATTTCCGTCGAATTATTGCACGGGACATTCCGTGCCGACCCCGATGGCACGGCCGGCACAGGCGGCCTGACCCGTGCGGAGTGGCCTCCCGGACCGTCCCGTCTCCTGGCGGCGATGGTCGCGGCGGACGGCACCCGCGACAGATGCAGGGTGACGGACGGCTCCGAACTGGAGTGGTTCGAGCAGCTTCCGGCACCCGTCATCCACGCTCACGGCACGCCATGGCATCAGCCGCTACAACCTCGCTACGTCGTGCTCCACAAAGGGAGCGCGGAAAAACAAACGCATCAGGAATACGTGGGGCGCAAAGTAGCGGAGATACGCCCGGGGGTTCGGGTTACGCCTCGCTATCCTCACGTGGTCTACTCCTGGGACACGGAAACCCCACCCAACATAGTCGACGCCCTCCGCCGCCGCGCCGCCCGTATCGGCTACCTGGGAGCTGCCGACTCCCCGGTACGCGTGCGGGTTGGCACTCGAATGCCAAGTCATCCCGCAACCGGAGAAGCGTTTCGTCCCGACCCTGACGGGGACATGAGGATCAGCATACCTGCGACGGGCGACGTCCGTATCCTGGACGCGATGTACGAACAGTGGGTCGAACGCGGAGCCAACGTTGCTCGCGCCCAGTTTCCAGCCCTTCGCCATCAGGCATCGTACCGTTCTCCGACGGCTGCCGCTCCCGACGATACCGCCGGGACGGTAGCAGCATGGCTTCGTTTGGGCACGGCGGTTTCGGGCCGCCGCATTACCGCGGTCACCGCGTTATTCAAGGAAGCAGTCCTCGTCCGGCACCAGCAACTCCACGGCGAACCGCCGGCCGTCCTTCACGGGCACGGGTTCACACAGACCGGCTACGAGATCGCCCGGTTCCTGGCCCTGCCCGACGTCGGCTATCGGCGATCGCGCGGAAGGATTCACGGGTTGGCCTTATGGATGCCGCCTGGATGCGACATCGCATTGCGCAACCGTGTTCGCGAGGCCGCGTTTGCGGTGCGGCGATTGGCCGGCCGCGGCGTGAACGTGTCCGTTCAACCGCGAGACGACGAGGAAGGGCCTGTCGCCGCGACTCCAGCCCGTTGGACCCGGTCGTCACGTTGCTGGGCGACGGCATTTCCAGCGATCCACGAACGCCGCGCGTCTCTTGACCTGGCGGAGGTGGCGCGGTGGTGCGAACACGCCGGTCTGCCGGCCCCGGTCAGATTTCGATCGGCACGCTCGCCGTTGGTCCGAGGCGCGGTTGATCTCGCTCCCGGGGAAGTGAACCGTCCCGGAAGACCCGGGCTGCCATATTCACACGTCCAACTCTGGTTCGAGGAGTGCGTCGCCGGGCCGGTGGTAATCGGCTCTGGCCGACAGCGCGGCTTCGGACTTTGCGTACCGGTGGACGGATAGGGATGATCGAGACTCCGCCGTTTGCTGAATTCTATCGGGCGATCAACGGCCGGGACCCGTTTCCGTGGCAATCGCGGCTGGCCAGACAGGTAGCCAAGACCGAAGAATGGCCGCAGGAAGTAGGTATACCGACAGGTCTGGGAAAGACCGCCTGTCTGGAAATCGCCATCTGGTGGCTGGCATCGCAGGCCGATCGCCATCCTGCCGACCGGACCGCTCCCACCCGGATCTGGTGGCTCGTCAACCGGCGCCTGCTGGTCGACTCGACGGCCAGACATGCCGAAACGATCGGCGAGGCTCTCAGCGACCGGCATGCAGCCGATGTTGTCGCTGCGATCGCCGATCGGCTGCGCTCCCTGTCCGCGGACCCGACCTCCGTACCGCTTGAAGTCATCCGGCTGCGGGGTGGGATCCCCGCGCGTAGTCCAACGGACCCGTCACGGCCGACGGTGGTACTGTCCACGCTCCCCATGTACGGCTCTCGGCTGCTGTTTCGAGGCTACGGCGCTACCAAATCGACGCGGCCGATCGAAGCTGCCATGGCGGGGACCGACAGCCTGGTCATTCTGGACGAGGCCCATCTCGCCCCCCATTTGGCCAACCTGCTGCCGGCGCTGTCGGATTGCACTCCGGACGCGCGGCCGGTCCTCAACCCGACTCGTTCACGCCCCTCGATGGTGGCGCTGACCGCAACTGGCGATGCCGCCGGAGGAGACCGGTTCGATCTCGATGCCGACGACGAAGCGCACCCCATCGTGCGGCTCCGGCTCGACGCAGTGAAGTCGATGGAGGTGCGAGTACAGTCGGGCGATGGCGCGCAACGGCTTGCCCAGGCGACGCGGTCACTGATCGAAGAAGCGGCCGATCCGGCGGCATGCGTCGTGTTCGTCAACACTCCTGCAACCGCTCGGTCAGTCTTTGGCCGGCTGCGAGAAATGATCGACGACGAGACGGCCGAAATTCTGCTCTTGACGGGTCGCGCACGGGAACGGGAAGCGGAACGGACGCGGCAGCTGATTCTCGATCCCGTTACCGGTATTGCAGCGACCCGCGATCCGACGGCCGGCCGCCAGCGACACTTTATCGTAGTGGCGACGCAGACCCTCGAAGTCGGCGCCGACATCGACGCCGACTTCCTCGTAACGGAGGCGTGCGGTGTCCGGGCGCTGACGCAGCGCCTCGGTCGTTTGAATCGACTGGGCCGCTATCGGCATGCTCGCGCCATCTACGTGCATCTGCCGCCGCCCAAGAACAAGGGCAGGAAGACCCGACAGCGCGAAGAATGGCCGGTGTACGGATGCGAACCGGCGTCGGTGCTGCGCAGACTCCAGGCTGCGCTCGACAGCGGTACCGGCGCCGTGGATCTGTCGCCGCGGCGGGTAGCCGGGATCCTGGGAGAGCCGGGCGACGATCCCGGCCGAGCGCCGGAGATACTGAGCGGTCTTCTGTGGGAGTGGGTAAAGACGACCACTCCTGCGGATGGCCATGCACCGGTCGAACCCTACTTTTCCGGTATCGCCGCGCCTGATTATGCGGTCTCCGTCATCTGGCGAGCCTGCCTTCCCAAGGACGGTCAGCTGCTGTGGCCGCGCGCCATCGATCGGGAATCGATCGACGTGCCTCTCAGCGAGGCGCGGGACGTGTTCGGCGATGACGATGATTTGCAGCGTCTGGAAGCCGACGGCGTTTCAATCGCGACGATCTCCAAGGACGAAAAAATTCGTCCCGGTGACGTGATCGTGTTGCCAACGGACCGCGGCTTGTTGGATCGGTTCGGGTGGGCTCCGGAGTCTTCTGCTCCCGTGGTCGATATGTCGATTGCGGAATACGGCGTGCCGCTGGATTGCGACGCGCTTCGGAGGCTATGCGGCGCTTCCATGAACGATCTGGTCGATAGAGCGCTGGGCCGGGTGGCGGACGATGAGGACCTCGACGAGGATGATCGTGCGGAAGCGATCGCGCATATCCTGGGTGCCCTGGGCAGTGTGACGCCACCGGGATGGGAGAAGGTCGAATGGGACGGTCTCATGGACGCGTTAGACGGGCGGATCTCCGTAGGTTGGAACGAGGTCGCTCGCCTGATCAGGAAGGACGCGGCCAGCGAACCGCTCAGCGACGAACTTGACAAAATGTGCCGCGCGGAGACTGCGATCGAACTGGAGAGTCACGGCCGAGCCGTAGCCGCTCGGGCGCACTCGATCGCGGAGCGGCTCGGTATTTCGGCCGATCTGGCGGCCATAGTCGAACGGGCCGGCCGGTTTCATGACCTGGGCAAGGCGGACCGGCGCTTCCAGCGGTGGCTCGATCCCGACGAGCAGCATCCAGTCCTGGTAGCCAAATCCGGAATCCCGCGCAGTCGCTGGAACGCCGCGCAGATCGTAGCGGGGTGGCCGCGAGGCGGGCGTCACGAGGAGCTGTCGGCGCGCCTGGTGCGGCGCTGGCTGAACAGACAACCCGGTCGATTCGAGCCGCCGTTGGCGGAGTTGCTCGTCCATCTCATCATAAGCCATCACGGTAACGGTCGCCCGCTACTGCTCCCGGCGGATGACCAAGCGGCGGAGCAGGTGTCCTCGAAAATCGATGGGGATCTCGTCGAAGTATCGGCCGATCTTTCGAAAATCGACTGGAATCAGCCAACTCGATTCCGCAATCTCAATAGTCTGTTCGGGCCGTGGGGACTGGCTCTGCTGGAGGCGATCGTGCGCCGGGCCGACCACACGGTCTCGGCTGGAGCGCAGGTACGGGAGATGGAGATCCGCTGATGGGGGAAGTGATCTGTCCGGGATTGCCGGCGTCCTGGCTCAACGCTTGGTTGGCTGCTGTCGGAGCCACGGTGCTGGACTCCCGGCTTCGTCTTCGCTGGACGACAGAGGACACGCCGGCCGCCGTCCTCTCCGCCGAGAAGATCGATCCTGTGGCGGCCTTGGCTGATTCATGGCCGGACAAGGACGAACTGGCGGACATGCCGATTTGCCGACAGAGGGAAGGTACCCGTTCACTGCCGAGAAAGGTATCCGTGGACACGTTCGTCGCCCGAGCGCAGGAGACTCGAGGACACGCCTACTCTTGGACGTTGTCATCGACGATGACGGACCTTGATGTAGACAATAACGGCGAAGTCGCCCATGCGCCGTTTGATCCACCAGTTCCCAAGGGACTTACTCTACATGATCGACTGTTGGCGATTCAGAAACGCTTGAGAGATAGACCAATTATGCAGTGCTTGGCGGACTCGTTCATGGGTCGCGCAGAGCGAGTCGAGGGCAACGGACTAGGATTCGACCTCTACCGGATTGGGTCTCTGGCAGATGACGCTGAGAAGTGGATCGATCCGGTGGTCGAGATACTCGCGTTTTTCGGCCTTGCTCTATTGCCGATGCGCGGCGAAGGGACAGACCGGAGTACCGGCAATACGTCACACTCTACTGCGATCCAGCGAGGCTGGCGCAGGATACGGGGCCGCAGTAGTGAACGCGTGTTCATGTGGCCAGTGTGGACGGACGCCCTTGACCATGCGGGCGTAGACGCACTCCTCGACGTCTGGAAGCCCGACAAGCGTTTCTGGCCGCGGATCGGCGTACATGCCGCTTGGCAGAGCGTCCGCTTCCTGCCGAGAGCTACCGCGGACACGACGCGAGCGTTCGGAGCCGAGCGCCTGTGAACGATGACCGATGATGATCCGGTCGTCGCGATTTCGGCGATTGAGCACTTCGTCTATTGCCCCCGGCAGTGTGCGCTGATCCACTGCGACGGCGTGTGGTCCGATAACGCCCATACCGTCAGGGGTACACGAGACCACCGTCGTGTCGACAGCGGTACCCATCGCCATGAACGCGGTCGGATGGTGCTGCGAGCGATTCCGCTCTGGTCGGAGACGCTCGGGCTGTCCGGTCGTGCGGATGCGGTTGAGATCGAGACAGGAGTCGTTCGACCCGTCGAATACAAATCCGGTACGCGCCATGGGGCCGCCGCTGACCTTCAGCTCTGTGCTCAGGCACTGTGCCTCGAAGAGATGCTCGACGTCGAGATCCCCAATGGATGCATATGGTATGGCGGACCGCGGCGCCGAGTGCGAGTGGATTTCACACCGACGCTGCGCCGTGAAGTTCACGAGATCGTTCTCGAAATCCGCGCTCAACTATTGACGGCGGTCCTGCCGGACGCTCCCAACGATCGACGCTGCGCGGAGTGCCAGCTACTGCATCATTGTTTGCCTCAAGTCGCCAGCAATCCGCAGAGGGTGACCCGCTACATGCAGGACGTCGTATGCCAGTGCGCTATCTGAGCACGGTATACGTTCGTGATCATCGCGCCCGAGTAACGCATCGTCGCGGCTCGCTGCTGGTGACCTCTCCTGACGGAAGCCAGAGAGTCCCGCTGGAAGCGATCGAAGCGGTCATCATGCTGGGCAGCGGCCAGATCACGACCCAGGCGCTGGAGGCGTGTGTCCGACGCGGCGTTCGCGTCACCGCGTTGAAGATGAGCGGAGCGGTGCGGTTCGTAGTCGGCGACTCGACCGGTGGAAACGTACACCTGCGAACCGCCTTATACCGGGCCGTCTCCGACACCGATCATTCGTTGGAGCTGTCCAAGGCTATCGTAGCGGCGAAGCTTCAGAACAGCAGAAAGGTGGTAGACCGGTGGGCACGGGATGAGAAGGAGCCAGCTCAATCCTGCCTTCTCGCCGAGCGGGCCGGACAGATCACGGACCGCATTTCTCGGCTGCCCGGTGCTCACACAGCCGACCATGTTCGAGGAGTCGAAGGTGACGCTGCCAGAGCCTACTTCGGTGCGGTCGGTCGGGCGCTTTCGAAGAGCGATCTCCGGTTCTCGGTGCGCAACAAGCGACCGCCGCGTGATCCCGTCAACGCCATGCTCGGATTCTGCTACGGGTTGTTGGTGACGGAGTTCATCGGTGCCCTGGAAAGTGTCGGTCTGGATTACCAGATGGGGTTCTTTCATCGCCCGCGTTCCGGTCGGCCGTCGCTGGCCCTGGATCTTACGGAAGAACTGCGGCCGCTGACGGATCGGTTCGTGGTGTCTCTGGTTCGCCGCCGGCAGGTAGGGAGGAACAGTTTCGTGAGGATGCCCGGGGGTGCTGTCTACCTGAGCGATGAGGGAAGAACGAGCCTGATCAAGGCATGGGAAGCTCACAAGGAAGTAGAGACTCATCATGCCCTTTCCGATCGACGGATAGGCCGGTGGGCGCTTCCGTCAGTCCAGGCAACTCTGCTCGCGCGTCATCTGCGAGGCGATCTCCCTGCGTATCCACCGTTTGTGATGGCCTGACATTGTGGACATCGTCGTAGCATACGACATCGCCGACACCGACGGAGTCGGGGCGTCAAGGCTCAGACGAATCGCCCAGATATGTGAGAGATATGGTCAACGGGTGCAGTTCTCAGTGTTCGAGTTTCGGTTATCTCCCGAGCGCATGGCTCGGATGCTCGGCGAGATCCAGGATGTGATCGATCGTGATCGCGACTCCGTGCTCGTGTACCGCTTCCCCGGTCGCCTAGAGGACGCCAGAGTCCGATACGGGCGGCATGGAGTTCACGAACTCGGGCAGCCGTGGGTACTCTGATAACCGTGCGAACCCTCGGTGATCCGGCGGAGCGCGGGTGCCAAGTGCCAGGATCAGGCGATTTCCGAAGAAACGCGTCGGGTTTGTTGCGGCGGACGATCTTCAATCACGGTGATTAACAGAAATCCCGCCAATGATCGATGGGCCGTGTTCATGGAACGCTCATGTTTTGCCGCAGGATCGGGCATTCTGCCCGATTAGCAGTGTCGCCGGAGTTTATACTCCGGCCTTCGTTGAGCGGCCCGGTAGCCGTCCGACCACTCCGTCCAGCTCTGGGTGTCGCCGGAGTTTATACTCCGGCCTTCGTTGAGCGCGAGTCACCGCGAGCGGGCTCGACGAGACGGTCGAGTGTCGCCGGAGTTTATACTCCGGCCTTCGTTGAGCGCTCGATTCCCTGCTGGATCGCATCGCCAAACGACAATGTGTCGCCGGAGTTTATACTCCGGCCTTCGTTGAGCGCGGTAGGCGTTCCCCTCCCGGCCCAAGCACCGCAGCAGTGTCGCCGGAGTTTATACTCCGGCCTTCGTTGAGCGGATACCGTCAACTTCGTCCACAAGGACGAGCGGGTCGAGTGTCGCCGGAGTTTATACTCCGGCCTTCGTTGAGCGCTGGGACGGCTGGAGTTCGAGAAGAAGTCGGGCGAGTGTCGCCGGAGTTTATACTCCGGCCTTCGTTGAGCGTACCTGGACGACGAGCAGCAGCCCTTGATCGAGGGCGAGTGTCGCCGGAGTTTATACTCCGGCCTTCGTTGAGCGAGTCGAGCAGGCGAACGCCTACTCGAAGCGGTACTTCGGGTGTCGCCGGAGTTTATACTCCGGCCTTCGTTGAGCGCCTCGTGGCTCTCACATCGCGACCCGTGTCGATCATGGCGTGTCGCCGGAGTTTATACTCCGGCCTTCGTTGAGCGAACAAGCGCACCGGCCAGACCCACCAGGGGATCGCCGGGTGTCGCCGGAGTTTATACTCCGGCCTTCGTTGAGCGGTGACCCCGTCTGCGGACCTCGCCGTCCCCGTCGGCCCGTGTCGCCGGAGTTTATACTCCGGCCTTCGTTGAGCGTCGAACCGCGCCTTGGCGTGCTGTTCCCGCAGCTCCTCGTGTCGCCGGAGTTTATACTCCGGCCTTCGTTGAGCGGGCGGCGGCGGCCCGACCCGTGCCCGGCCTCCCGGAGGTGTCGCCGGAGTTTATACTCCGGCCTTCGTTGAGCGTGGGAGAGGGGGGGGAGACGTTCGACCCCACCACCATCGTGTCGCCGGAGTTTATACTCCGGCCTTCGTTGAGCGCAGTCGCGCGTGTCCGTGAGCCCCCCGTGCTCGATCACGTGTCGCCGGAGTTTATACTCCGGCCTTCGTTGAGCGGACCGCGACCGGGTGACCGCGGAGGTGCGGCATCACCTGTGTCGCCGGAGTTTATACTCCGGCCTTCGTTGAGCGGATCAAGAGGTCGAAAAGCGTGACGCTGCGCGCAGCGGTGTCGCCGGAGTTTATACTCCGGCCTTCGTTGAGCGTACACCCCACCCGCGCCGGGCCCGCCGGCCCCGCGCACGTGTCGCCGGAGTTTATACTCCGGCCTTCGTTGAGCGCGCTTCGCCTCTGGAAGGTTGTCGAACACGCCAAGTTCGTGTCGCCGGAGTTTATACTCCGGCCTTCGTTGAGCGATTACAGCATAAGCAAAGCGAGAGCGCTAAGCGATTCCAGTGTCGCCGGAGTTTATACTCCGGCCTTCGTTGAGCGCCTGTCACGCTTGCGCCGCTACCCTGTCACGCTTGCGCGTGTCGCCGGAGTTTATACTCCGGCCTTCGTTGAGCGGTGACCTGTTCCGCTTCCGTCTGCGCCGCGGCGTCCAGCGTGTCGCCGGAGTTTATACTCCGGCCTTCGTTGAGCGCAGTACGTCACGCAACTGCGCGCCCAGACTGCCCACTGTGTCGCCGGAGTTTATACTCCGGCCTTCGTTGAGCGAGACACTGCGCGCGCACCTCCAGCAGCGGCCCGTCGGTGTGTCGCCGGAGTTTATACTCCGGCCTTCGTTGAGCGGATATGGGGAGCTGCCAGATATTCCCCGTTCGCCCGAAAGTGTCGCCGGAGTTTATACTCCGGCCTTCGTTGAGCGGAGCGGCTGTGCAACTGGGCCGACCGGCAGATCGAGAGTGTCGCCGGAGTTTATACTCCGGCCTTCGTTGAGCGCGTCACCTGCCCGTGCTGGTGGTACGCATCATCCAAGTCGTGTCGCCGGAGTTTATACTCCGGCCTTCGTTGAGCGACCGGATGATCGACGGCGAAGAAGTTCTTGGCGTCGAAGTGTCGCCGGAGTTTATACTCCGGCCTTCGTTGAGCGGGGTCGATGAGCTGGAGCGGATGCGGGCACGGGCGGGTGTCGCCGGAGTTTATACTCCGGCCTTCGTTGAGCGGAGCGGCAGTATCGAGCTTCGTACAAACTCGCTGTCAGTGTCGCCGGAGTTTATACTCCGGCCTTCGTTGAGCGGTGAAGCTCATCGGATATAACCGCGTCCACCCATACCGAGTGTCGCCGGAGTTTATACTCCGGCCTTCGTTGAGCGTTGAGCGGCCGCGGGCGCACCTCGATGGTCTTTTGGCGTGTCGCCGGAGTTTATACTCCGGCCTTCGTTGAGCGTATCGGGGTTCCACGATGATATGGCCGGATGAGGCGGTGTCGCCGGAGTTTATACTCCGGCCTTCGTTGAGCGACCTTCTCGGCGATGTTCCGCGCCGCGCGCTTGGCGCGTGTCGCCGGAGTTTATACTCCGGCCTTCGTTGAGCGATACTGCATGGACGACTTCTGCCGCGGGTTGAAGAACGAGTGTCGCCGGAGTTTATACTCCGGCCTTCGTTGAGCGCCGGAACTCCTGTCCGAACTCCGGCTCGACACCATGCCGTGTCGCCGGAGTTTATACTCCGGCCTTCGTTGAGCGCCGGAACTCCTGTCCGAACTCCGGCTCGACACCATGCCGTGTCGCCGGAGTTTATACTCCGGCCTTCGTTGAGCGCCGGAACTCCTGTCCGAACTCCGGCTCGACACCATGCCGTGTCGCCGGAGTTTATACTCCGGCCTTCGTTGAGCGGTACTGCATGGACGACTTCTGCCGCGGGTTGAAGAACGGTGTCGCCGGAGTTTATACTCCGGCCTTCGTTGAGCGACAAAGATCGCTCGGGTCTACCGCGATCTGAAAACGGGTGTCGCCGGAGTTTATACTCCGGCCTTCGTTGAGCGCGTTCGATGGCGCGCGCTGTCTCGCCTTCCTTCACCCAGGTGTCGCCGGAGTTTATACTCCGGCCTTCGTTGAGCGTTCGAGCAGCACAACACCTGGCTGAAGTACACCGGCGTGTCGCCGGAGTTTATACTCCGGCCTTCGTTGAGCGCGTCTTCTGCGTGGTGCGGGCAACCTGGAACTGGTCGGTGTCGCCGGAGTTTATACTCCGGCCTTCGTTGAGCGTGGGAGAGGGTGGGGAGACGTTCAACCCCACCACCATGTGTCGCCGGAGTTTATACTCCGGCCTTCGTTGAGCGTGGTGGACGTTCACCGCCAACAACGCCCGCGGCGACCAGTGTCGCCGGAGTTTATACTCCGGCCTTCGTTGAGCGGGCGCGTCGCAGAAGGCACTACGAGCCTTGAGGGCGTGTCGCCGGAGTTTATACTCCGGCCTTCGTTGAGCGGGGTGGCGGGTACCCAAGTATCCCTCAAGCAAGCCGAAGTGTCGCCGGAGTTTATACTCCGGCCTTCGTTGAGCGTTCCTGCACCAGGCCACGGGAAATGTGCACGTCCCAGGTGTCGCCGGAGTTTATACTCCGGCCTTCGTTGAGCGCTGGGCTTCTACGGTCATCATGCGGAAACTTCCTCATCGTGTCGCCGGAGTTTATACTCCGGCCTTCGTTGAGCGAAGGGCGGGTACTACCTGGTCACCGCAGCAACCTCTGGTGTCGCCGGAGTTTATACTCCGGCCTTCGTTGAGCGAAGGGCGGGTACTACCTGGTCACCGCAGCAACCTCTGGTGTCGCCGGAGTTTATACTCCGGCCTTCGTTGAGCGCCAAATGATCGGCAGGGTGATGCGTCCCGCCCAAGGAAGTGTCGCCGGAGTTTATACTCCGGCCTTCGTTGAGCGCGCTACTATTCGCCCACCTTTTCGATACGCGCGACTGCGTGTCGCCGGAGTTTATACTCCGGCCTTCGTTGAGCGATCAATCTGATCCATTCCGGCCCGCTCGCGGGCTGCCCGTGTCGCCGGAGTTTATACTCCGGCCTTCGTTGAGCGTGGCGCACTACCGGGCGGCTCGATGCGCTGGCAGCGTGTGTCGCCGGAGTTTATACTCCGGCCTTCGTTGAGCGCGGTGACGTGTGGGATGACATTCCCGGAATCCGCGGCAGTGTCGCCGGAGTTTATACTCCGGCCTTCGTTGAGCGGATGTAGACCGCCGGGGGCGCCGGTGTGTGACCGCGCGTGTCGCCGGAGTTTATACTCCGGCCTTCGTTGAGCGCGCTCCCTGCTGGCGACGCGCAAATTGGCGGTGCAGGCGTGTCGCCGGAGTTTATACTCCGGCCTTCGTTGAGCGTCCAGGTAGTCGGCAACGTCCGCCGGCCCGGACGGGAGGTGTTGCTGACGCCGCTCGGAAAGTGAGCCGTTTGCCGGTCGGTTTTTGACCCACCCCGGCAGTACGGAAGGAATGTAGCAGAGCCGGCGGAGAATGGGGAGGGGGTCTGGGGGAGGGATGGATTTGCTTGTGGATAAGTGGATAACCCGCATTCGATCTGAGGCAGGGATGCGGGACCTGGACGCTGGTTGGCTGCGGTCGCCGGCCATGCTGCGGTCAGGAGCCGGAGTCTGGGCGGACCGGGCGGCTCACCGCTTGGAAATTGACCCACCGGGAGTGCGGGGCAAGCACCACCGACGCCGCCTGCGCACCGTTACGTAACGGCGCCGTGGTCCAACCGCTGGCCGGGCGACTCTTGGCGGCGGTGGCGTAGCAGGCTGAGGCCGGGCGCTCGTATGCTTTCAGGAGCTGGAGTCCGGACCGTACCGCCGCTTGGAAATTGACCCACCCCGGAAGCGGGCAACACAACCCCGGCGGGTTGGCGGCAACGGCGCGTCAGTCGCGCCCATACCCTCGCGGCGGTTCGACACTCGCCAGTTCGTCGAGGTCAAGTTCGCAGATCGCCTCCAGCTTCTGGGCGAGCGCGGACTCCTGGAATGCGTCGGGCAGGTTGTCGAGCCACGCTTGATACTCCTCCTGGAGGTCGAGCAGGGCGCGCACCGCAGCCCGCCAGCGTTGCGGGCGCGAGCGCCGGTCAGGCGCCTTGCGGTACTGCGCCTGCGATGGCTGAGTCTTGCGCCGCGCTCGATAGCGGCGTTGTCGTTCCGCATTCGTCAACGCCATGGCGCCGCCTGCGCAACGTTACGTAACGGCGTCGGGCGGCCAGCCGTAGGCCGGGCGGTCGGCAACGGGAAGCGGCGCAACCGTGCCTGCGGCTCCTGGCCGGCCGTGACCGAACACCGGGTCATGGCTGCGTCCCGCCGCCGGCGTTGCGGCGGCGCGCTGCGGTGCGATAGGAGTCGCCCTTGGTGGTGATGATGTGCGAGTGGTGGCTGAGCCGGTCCAGGAGTGCCGTGGTCAACTTCTCGTCAGCGAACACGCTGACCCATTCGCCGAACGCCAGATTGGTGGTGACGAGCGTGGCGCGGCGCTCATAGCGATCAGCGATCAGGTTGAACAACAACTCGCCGCCGGCGCGGTCGAACGGAACAAAGCCCAGTTCGTCGATGATCAACAGTCTCACCCGCCGCAGCCGCATCTGCAGCCGGCCCAGTTCGCGGTCATCGCGCGCCTCCAGGAGCTGGCGGACCAGATCGGCAGCTTTGACGAACAGCACGCGGAAGCCCCGCTTGGCGGCTTCGATGCCCAGCGCGATGGCCAGATGCGTCTTGCCGGTGCCGATCGGCCCGGCGATCACCACGTCTTCAGGTCGGGCGACGAACTGACAGGTCGCCAGTTCGATGATCTGCTGCTTGGAGACCCCCGCCAGCGCCTCCCAGTCGATCTGTCCCAGGGTCTTCAGGTCGGGGAAGCGCGCTTCGCGCAGCCGCCGCGCGGTGGCGCTGGCGTCGCGGGCGCGGACCTCGCGGTCGAGCAGTTCCCGCAGATAGTCGGCGTAGCTCCAGGAGTCGGCCGCCGCTTGCCGCGCCAAGTGCTGGTATTCGCGCCGCATGCCCGGCAGCTTCAGCGTCTTCAGGTGCTGCTCGATCAGCGTGTCGGTCAGCTCGCTCATCAGTCGCTGCTCAGCAGGAGCGCGTCATACGCCGCCGCAGGGGTCGACTCCACATGGTAGTGCGCCAGTGCCGCCGGTACCGCTACCCGCGCCGCAGGCATGCGCTCCGCAGACTGCGGCGCCGGCGGCGCCGCAAGCGCTTCGCTGAGCGTGTCGGCCACCAGTTGCTCGCCATGCTCGACGATGGCGCCGACCAGCTTGGCCACCACCCGGGCTGCCTCCAGCTCCCCGTAGCGGGTACTCAGCAGCCGCCACAACTGCTCATAGGGCGCCCCCAGCTCAGCCATCAACTCGGGCGCTACCTGGCGCACTGCCTGCGGCTTCTTCGCCAACTCATCGAGATAGTGCTGGTACTTCACCGTCCGACTCCCGCGCGGCTGCTTGACCACCGTGATCTGCTCCTCGCGCCACTCCAGCACGATGTCCGCCACCCCCACGTAGGCGGTCGCCTGGCTGCTGCTCCAGTGACTGGGCACCGAGTACTGCGCGCCGTCCACCCGCACCAGCGCTTGCCGATTCACCGCCACCGGCACAACCTGCCGCGCCTCGTAGCTCCGCTCCGGCAGCGGCCGCAACTGCGCCCGCTCCTCGGCGAAGCGCTGCGCCACCGTGCGCCCCTGCTGGTCGGCGCGGGTAGCGCTCGCCGCATCCAGGTCCTGCACCAGCCGCCCAGCGATCGCCGCCAACGACTGGCCCCCCGGAATCGGCGTCAGGTGCTGCAGGCGTACGTTCTTGCCGCGCGCCTCCACCCCGCCCTTGTCGTGCCCCTCTCCCGGCCGCGCGAAGCACGGCTCCATCAAGTAATGCGTGCACAGCGCCAGAAACCGCGCGCTCAGTTCCCGTTCGAGCCCCAGCCGCCGTTTCACCGCCGCCTTCAGGTTGTCGTAGATGCACCGCCGCACCACCCCGCCGAAATGCTCGAAGGCGCGCACGTGCCCGTCCAGAAAGGCGACTTGGTTGCAGCGTTCGTACAGCCACGCATAGTCCCGCCCCGAATACATCAGGTGCAGCACGAACAGCCACGCCGGCTGCCGCTCCCCGGCCACCTCCACCGTCACCTCGAAGAAGTCCACCTGCGCCGCGTCGCCAGCGCGCCACACCAGCGGCACGTACACCTCCTGCCGCGCCCGCCGCTGCTCCGCCAGGTAGGCGCGCACCGTCGTGCTGCCCACCTGGTAGCCTTCCCGCCGCAACTGCTCGTGCACCAGCGTCCCGGTGATGCGTTGCTTGCGCGTCGTCTGCGGCCTCCACTCCTGCAGCAACTCGTCGATCCGTCCCCGCACCGCAGCCAGCACCGGCTGCTGCCGCAGGCCGGCCTCCCGCCGTTGCGGCTCGTCGTCGTCGGCCACGTACTTGCGCACCGTGTTCCGGCTTACCCCCAGATCACGGGCGATCTGTCGGATCGACAGACCTTCGTGGTGCCACTTGTGTCTGATAACGTAGGCACGATCCATCCCCAGCATCCTTCTCTCCGGTCAGTTTGTTGTGTTGGCAACGCCAAACTTACCAACCGGAGGCTGACTGCCGGGGGTGGGTCAATTTCTAACCGGCAAATGGCTCACTTTCCGACCGGCGCGCGCAGGTGTCGCCGGAGTTTATACTCCGGCCTTCGTTGAGCGGGTACGCAAATGCAATTCCCAGGGCTTGGCGACCGGCGGGTGTCGCCGGAGTTTATACTCCGGCCTTCGTTGAGCGACATCGGCCCCGCGGCCCGCAAGTGTTCAAGGGAGGGGTGTCGCCGGAGTTTATACTCCGGCCTTCGTTGAGCGCATCCGACTCGCCACCTGCGGGACCTTTTCCAGCCGTGTCGCCGGAGTTTATACTCCGGCCTTCGTTGAGCGCTGTACGAACCTACCAACCGCGGCTACCGATATGGAGGTGTCGCCGGAGTTTATACTCCGGCCTTCGTTGAGCGGATGTGCGCCGGGCCGCGCCTCAGTAGCTCAATCGGAAGTGTCGCCGGAGTTTATACTCCGGCCTTCGTTGAGCGCCAGACACGGCCAGGCGCGCCGCGGCGCAACCACGGGGGTGTCGCCGGAGTTTATACTCCGGCCTTCGTTGAGCGAGCGGGCGGTTCGCGTTCGGGAAGCGCGGCACCGACAGCGTGTCGCCGGAGTTTATACTCCGGCCTTCGTTGAGCGACGTCGATCCCGCCGCTGCGCGCCGCCGACAGCACGTGTGTCGCCGGAGTTTATACTCCGGCCTTCGTTGAGCGATGGTGACCGGAAGGATGCGCCAGGTATCCTGCCAGTGTCGCCGGAGTTTATACTCCGGCCTTCGTTGAGCGACCTGGACGTGGGGAGCGCCGGCGTCGCCGCGCTGCGGGTGTCGCCGGAGTTTATACTCCGGCCTTCGTTGAGCGATGAGCCGCAAATCTGCGGATTCGCTATACCCAACCGTGTCGCCGGAGTTTATACTCCGGCCTTCGTTGAGCGAGGTCGAACAAACAGTAGGCCGCCAGCATGATCCGGTGTGGTGTCGCCGGAGTTTATACTCCGGCCTTCGTTGAGCGATGAGCCGCAAATCTGCGGATTCGCTATACCCAACCGTGTCGCCGGAGTTTATACTCCGGCCTTCGTTGAGCGAGGTCGAACAAACAGTAGGCCGCCAGCATGATCCGGTGTGGTGTCGCCGGAGTTTATACTCCGGCCTTCGTTGAGCGAGAAGTGAGCCGGCGCTTCTTCTTCTTCTCGTCGCGTGTCGCCGGAGTTTATACTCCGGCCTTCGTTGAGCGGGGCCGCGGCGAGTTTACCCCGGACGACGACCCGCCCGAGTGTCGCCGGAGTTTATACTCCGGCCTTCGTTGAGCGGATGCCTGGCCGATCACCCAGGCGGCGCCGCCGGCGCCGGTGTCGCCGGAGTTTATGCTCCGGCCTTCGTTGAGCGACCGAGGAGATCAACCGGTTTGTCGAGGCCGGGGTCCCGTGTCGCCGGGGTTTATACTCCGGCCTTGGTTGAGCAGCCCGCCTGCGAGACGCCCGGCCGTCCGACCCGGAGCCGTGTCGCCGGAGTTTATGCTCCGGCCTTCGTTGAGCAGAGAAACTTGACCAGTTGATCCGGCAGCGGCCCGACGGTGTCGCCGGAGTTTATACTCCGGCCTTCGTTGAGCGTTCACGCGGAACACCATCTACGAGGATGAACGGGTCGAGTGTCGCCGGAGTCTATGTCTATACTCCGGCCTTCGTTGAGCGGTCGCTTAACTTAACTGGGCGTCCCCACGACGTTCGGCGGGCGGAGACCAGGGCGGCGATGGCGTAGCTGGCGGCGGCTATCAGACCCAGGGCGGTGATGCCCTGGGCGACGGCCAGCAGGGTGCTGGCGACGGCGCCTACTACCGACGCGCAGCCGTTGGCGGCCCAGGCCAGGGCGCGGGCGGCGGGGGCCGGGGCCAGCAGGCGCAGGCCGAGCGGGAACGCCATGCCGAGGGCCGCTCCGAGCGGGGCCAGCGCCGCGACGATGGCCGCCACGCGCGCCACTCGCGGCAGCCCGAGCAACGCCGGCAGGAGCGCTGCGCCGGCGACTGCGTAGGCCAGGACCACGCCGGCGGCGACAGCCGTCGCCAACCAGGCGCGGGGCGGCGCTACCCGCTCCGACAGCAGGCCGCCGGCCGCGGACCATACCAGCAGCGCTCCGAGCACCACCTTGAAGCTGACCACCGGGTCGCCCAGCGCTACGGTGAGGCGCTGGATCAGCATCAGTTCCAGCAGGATGAAGCCCAGCCCCACCGCCAGGTTGTAGGCCACCACGGCCCCGGTCGAACTCGCGGCCGCGGCGGGGCGGCGGGCTGCGGCACCCGCGCGGCGCATCCGGCCGGCGCGCAGCCACGGGACGGCGAGCAGGACCAGGGCCAACAGCAGCGCCTCGGCGAGCACCGCCAGGGCTACCACGTCGCCGGACAGCAGCAGCCCGTACAGCCGGCCGCCGGTGGCGCGCTGGTAGTCGGCCAAGTGCGCCCAGCGCACGAAGCGGTTGAAGAACGGGCGGTCGTCGGTCGGCGGCCGCAGGTCTACCAGCCCGTCCGCGGGCCGGCCGCCGCTCGCGCCGGCGTTTGTCGGCCTCGCCGCCGCGCGCGCACGGTCCAGCACCGCGGCCACCGCCTGGGCGTGGAACGGTTCGGCCAGCCGGTTGAAGCGGTTGGTCTCCGCCGCGCGCAGCCCCGGCAGAGCGACCAGATCGAAGCCGCGGCCCGCCGCGAAGGCGCGGATCGCCGCGATCCGCGGCGCCGGCAGTGGTTGCGGAGTGACCAGCAGGGTGAAGGAATCCCAGTTGCGGACCATCGCGACGTGCGCCGCGGGCGCTTGTTGCGCGGCGGCCGGCAGCGCCCGCACCGCCAGCGCCGCCAGGCGCGGGGCATTGGCCGGCGGCAGCAGCAGGCGGCGTGAGATCGACAGCACGCCGTCCGGTTCCAGCAGCGCCAGATAGTCGCGGAACGCCTCTACCGTCAACAACGGCTCCTGGGCGTGGCTCTCGGTGCCCGCCAGCGAGGCGCCCCAGTCCTCGATCAGGACGGCGTCGAAACGCGCGCCGGCGCGCGCCAGCCGCCGGGCCAGGGCGCGCGGCTCATCCTCCACCACCTGCAGACCGGCGCCCTCGGCCACCGGCAACGCGCGCAGGCGCCGGGCCACCTCCGCGCTCGGCTCGGCCACCTGCACCTCGCCGCCGGCGCGCAAGGCCGCCGCCAGCAGTACGCCGCCGCCCTCCTGCAGCACCAGCGCCGAACGCGGCGCCCTGCCGAGCTGCAGGGCGAGCGCCGGGTGCAGCGCATCCAGCCACTCCCCGGCGGCTCCGGCGCCCCCACCGCCCTCCACCAGGAACAGGGCCGCGTCGCCGTCGCGCACCAGCGCTCGCTGCGGCGGCACCGGCACGCCCGCGCCGAGGCTCAGGCCCGGCGCAAACCGGATCGTCGGCCCCGTCACTTCGTCGATGCGCCCGCGCACGGTGTCGCGGCGCGCGGCCAGCTTGGTATCGGGGAACCGCAGCAGGTGGGAGAGATACTTGTAGGGACCGGGGCGCGGCTCCAGCGCCGGCAGCCCCAGTACCACGCCGCCCCCCAACCCCACCGCCACCAGCGCGGCGGCGGGAGCCAGCCACGGCCGCGCCGGCCGGCCAAGCGATGCCAACAGCGGGACCAGCACCAGCGCCGCCGGCACCAGCAGGGCCGCGCGCAGGCCGGCCGCCGGCAGCAGCAAGACCGGCAGCAGCACGCCCGCCGCGGAACCCGACATGGCCGCGGCGTGCACCGCCCCCGGCCGCGCCGCGCCGGCAAAGGCGACCGCGGTGACCAGGCCGGCGAAGAAGAACGGCACCGCGCAGGCCAGGAAGCTGGCCGCCAGATACAGCAGTTGCAGCGGTTCGCTCGGGATTCTGAAGAAGTCCAGCGGCAGCAGGCGCAACACCAGGAACATGGCCACCGAGCTCACCGCCATGCCGCCCGCGGCGCCCCGCATACGCCGTTCCGCGGCGCCCGCCGGCGGCGCCGTTCCCGCCCCGCCCCACCCCGGCCGGGTCGCGGCCAGGTTGAGCCACGTGCCGCTGGCCGAGAAGCCGAGCAGCGCGACGCTGATCACCATGAACGACAGATGGTGCCACTGGGTCAGCGCGAAGTAGCGCGCCAGCAGCGCCTCCAGCGCCAGCGCCGCCGCCGACGCGGTGAAGACCAGCAGGAGGGCCATCCGGCCTCCCTCAGCCGTCCAGCGCCTGACCCGTCATCGGCACGAACAGCACGCCCAGGATGAAGTCCACCGTGTAGTCGGACCCGCGGCTGCCGCTGCCGGTCTTGGTGACCAGCACCAGGTTCTGGTAGCTGAACGGGTTGCCCAGCGGCAGGATCATCGTGCCGCCGGGCGCGAGCTGCTCCAGCAGCGGCGCCGGAACGTGATCCACCGCCGCGGTGATCATGACGTGATCGAACGGCGCGTGTTGTTCCAGACCGAAGTAGCCGTCGCCGGCGAACGCGCGCACGTTGGCGTATCCCAACGCCTGCAGCCGTTCCTTCGACTGGGCGTGCAGCAGCGGGCGGATCTCGATCGTGAACACCTCCCGCACCAGCTCCGCCAGGACCGCGGCCTGATAGCCCGAGCCGGTGCCCACCTCCAGCACCCGGTCGCCGGGCCGGAGCGCAAGCGCCTGGGTCATCAGCGCCACGATATAGGGCTGGGAGATGGTCTGGCCGTCGTCGATCGGCAGCGCCGAGTCGCGGTAGGCGCTGCCCCGGATGCGCTCGGGGACGAACCGATGGCGCGGCACCCGGCCCATCACCTCCAGCACGCGCGGGTCGTCGATGTCGCGGGCGCGGAGCTGGCGTTCCACCATCGCCGCCCGCGCGCGTTGCGCGACGCGCTCCGCGCCGGCCGGCTCCGTCCGCTCCTGCCCGTGCAGCGCCGGCGGCCCGGCCAGCAGCACGGCGCCGGCCAGCGCCAGGGCCAGCCGCGCCGCGGCCCTCCGGCGCCCGCTACGGCTCTCCCCAGACGCGTTCAACAACATGACGCGGTCCACTATAGCCGCTCCCGCGGGCGCCCGCATCCGCCGCGCCGCCGCGGGCGCACCAGCATCGGGACAACCACGGGTGTCAGGAATCGCGCGCTGCCAGTCAGTTCTGCCGCAGCCGGAACAGCGCATAGACGGCAAAGGCTTGAAGGTCGCCGTCAGGCGCATCGTTGAATCGCCGGATGATTCGCTCCGTTTCGTCAATGTACTGACCCAGAATAAGCGACTCGGTAGGGATCGGCCAGAGATATTGTCAAGTCTTGTGGATTGAGAATCAGCGAGCGCATCTCCAATCGTTCCGTCTCTCTAAGCCGCTGCCTCCGTCAGCTCGCCGTCTACGAATTCACGCCCCTCCATCACCAGGGGTATGAGTTTGAAGCCCATCAGCCGGCGCCACCTCCGCTGCGCTTCCAGCGCCAGCTTCCAGACCATCGTCAGCGTCGCCGCCCGCGACCCGCAGCCCTTCGTCCGCTTCGTCCGCAGCCGCACCGTCGCATACGTCGACTCGATCGGGTTGCTGGTCCGCAGATGGGTCCAGTGCGCCGCCGGAAACCCATAGAAGCTGAACAGCGAGCCTTCATCCTTGCGCAGGCTGGCGACCGCCTTCGGGTACTTCGCCTCCCACGCCGTGCAGAACTGGTGGTAGGCGCTGGTGGCATGCTCCAACGACGGCGCTTGCCACATCTCGCGGATCATCGTCTTCGCCCGCCCCTGCACCGACTGCGGCATCTTGTCCAGCACGTTGCCGGCCTTGTGGAACCAGCAGGTCTGTTCCTCCGTTCCCGGATACACCTCCCGCAGCGCCGCCCAGAACCCCAACGCCCCGTCCGCCGTCGCCAGCCGCGGCCCCTTCGTCAGCCCCCGTCGCCGCAGGTCCAACAGCAGCTCACACCACGCCGTCTTGCTCTCCCGGTAGCCGTCGCTGACCGCCACCACTTCCTTGCGCCCCTGCTCGTCGGCTCCCATGATCACCAGGATGCAACTGCGCTCCTCGTCCAGCCGCACGTTCACGTGCAGGCCGTCGGCCCAGAAGTACACGTACCGCTTGCCGCTCAGATCACGCTGCGTCCACTCCCGGTACTCCGCTTCCCACACCTTCTTCAGCCGCACCACGTTGGTCGCGCTCAGCCCTGCGGCCTGCTCTCCCAGGATCGCCGCCAGCGCCTGCGAGAAGTCCCCGCTCGATACCCCCTTCAGGTACAGCGTCGGTATCAGGCTGTCCACACTCGGCGTCCGTCTCGCGTAGCGCGGCAGGATCGCGCTGCTGAACCTCGACTCGCCCTGCTTGGCGAGCTGGCGGTCATCGACCCGCGGCTGCCGGATCGGGATCGGACCGATCCCGGTGACCAACGAGCGCTTCGGCAGATGGCCGTTGCGGACCGCCAGCCGGTGGCCGTGCTGATCCCGCTGGTCAGCGTACCGCGCCAGGAATTCGTCCACTTCCGCCTCCAGCGCCGCAGCCAGCATCTGCCGCGCTCCGGCGCGTACGATCTCATCCAGAATGGCACCAGGACCTTGAGGACCTTGAGCCTCGGTGGTCCTGCCGGTATTGTTCTCCACGAGCGTACTCCTCCTGATTCGTGGTTGAATCGTTCTTGGGAGGATGCGCTCTTTTCATCCCGTCCACAACTTCCGGTTATATCTCGATCGGCCACAGAAATGACGGAGAGTTCAAGGAATTTCGGCAGCTCTTGGGATGATGAACGGGTGGGGCACTGACGATCGGCAAGGAACTGCAGTGCGCATGCCGCGCTATCCTGCCTCAGCAGCTCCAATTCCCGTTGCAACGCCTTGATTTGACCTCCTGGCCCACCCTCGGAACAGACTACTCCCTGCCACCTGCTCGCTGCCGGCCCACTACAGCGCTGCCACTCGGGCCAGGGCCGTGCCGAACCTCTGGTAGTACTCCCCGGCCGGCAGCTTGAGCAGTACGCAACCCCGCCCGGTCTTGGCCACCACTCCCGCTTGGCACATCCACAGGTACAGAAAACGCTTGCATCTCAGCACCGCCCCATCTCCCAGGTCCAGCAGATTGAGCATCCAGGTCTTCAGGTTCCAGGCCAACGCCGCAATCATGAAGTAGGCCTGATTGGCTCCCAGGAAGCCGGTCGGCACATGGTCCAGTCCCAGCCCCTGCTTCAGGTCCTTGATCAGGTTCTCCTGATTGCCCCTCCCTTGCGCCATCCGCAGTATCTCCGTGGCGCTCCGCCGCAGCGCGTTCGTCACCACGATCCAGTAGTCATACTGGCGCAGCCCGTCGTCCAAGTACGCCTGCTGGTCGTCCCGATCGATGATCGGCGTCCGCTTGATCACATAGCGATAGCCCTGCTTCCAAGTCCTCGGACGGAACCGCATCTCGGCCACTTCCGGCTTCCCCTTGAAAGTCACCTTGCGCTTGCTCTTGCGCTGCCGCTGCAGCGTGATCTTGCGTTTCACGTTGCCCCGCTTCTTCCGCCGGCGCCCGCTCACCGACTCCTGGATCTGGTCCTCATACCGACGCCAGGCACTTTCCGGGAGTGCCCATACTGCCTTCATCAGATTCTGATGCTGCCTCGCCACGATGAAGAACTCTACCTGCCGCTGCTCGCAGATGCGCGTGACCCGCTCCTGATAGTAGCCGCTGTCGGCGCGCACCCGCACCTCCCGAAAGTGCCGCTGCACCCGCTCGATGGTTCCCGGCAGCACCTTGGTGATCCCGTAGCTGGTATGGCGGCAGCCTGGCTGCAATCCCAGATGCAGCACGTCCCCGGTCTCCGCCAAGGTCCCGTACAAGGCACTGTAGCTCCACCGCTTGTCATACGCGTAATCCGCGCCTTCCTTCTTCTCCCCATACACTTCGTGGATCGACGAATCCCAGTCCAGGGTCGCCACCCGGCGCCGCGCCCGCGGCAGCAACCGGAACGCGCGCTGCTGCACCTGCTCGCAGGCCTCCCGCAATTCGCTGCGCGCCAATGCCCCCTGTTGCAGGTCGCGCTGCTCCTGGTTCTCCCGCTTGCCGGCGAAGCGCGCCAGGAAGTCCCCGACCGTCGTCGCGTGCGGCATCCGCGCGCCGCCCAACAGCCGGCGCAGCCCGGCATCGCTACGCAGCCGGTTGATGTCGTTGAGGGTGTCCCCGCCGGTGAGCAAGTTGTAGACCAGCGTCAGAACATGGTCGGACTCGGTATACCACTTGCACCGCTGCATGGCACGCACCGTGGAGTCGATCTCCGCAGCGACTCCGAGACGCTCGACCAGTTGGTGGACGATGGCCAAGCCGGAGCAACTCAACAGCGGGGCACCCTTGCGCTCGGCGACCATCATGCGGGGATGGGAGAAATTGGGGTTGACAAGAATCGTCAGTGATGTAGTCTGATGATTGAGCCGTGAACTGAATCAATTCGGGTCCTCCTCGGTGTTTTGACCGGGTAGGTTAGGTGCTTCCGATTAAAGCACTTAGGAGGACCTTTTTCAACCCGCCCAATCGAATCGCTTATTTAGGGTACTGAATGACGCGAGCGCGCGTGAAAACAGTCACCGGCGCGTAGTCCGCCCGGCCAGGTGCCGGGCGATTCCAATCAGATCAGACGGTATCACTCTGTCACGTCTCGCGGGCTTCCTGCCATTCGCTCTTTTCGTGGAAAGCGTGGTCGGGAATATCTTCTACGCCGATTGCCCGCAGGGCCGGCCTCATCCGCCGGCCAAGGCTTACGGTCCAGTCCGGATCCAGCTTGTTCTGGTCGCCGTCAAAGACGATGTTCAGCTCCAGGTAGTCCTCGTCGTCGTGGTCAACCTTCCGCTCCACCCAAACCGGGTCAAAAACGAAGTCGTCCCCGAACCGTTCAATGAGCAGGTTTTTGGCAATATCGGCGATTTTGGTTAATTCATCTTCTTCGGCTGCACTCGGATCGACCTCCGACACCGCCTCTTTCGGCAGCGTTCGGAACCACGACTCCGTCATGGCGCGGTCTCCGCGCCGGATGGCGCCGGTGCCGGCGCGGAGGCCGGGTTGCCGTTCGCGGGCGGGCGCCACGGACCGGTCAACGCGCCCTCGATGCGCGCCACGCGCTCCGCGACCGAGTCCACGCGACCAGCCAGCGAGTCCAGCCGGGCGGTCAGGTCGCGGCGCATCTCTGTCAAGTCAGCGCGGGTGCCGTTGCGCACCTCCGCCAAATCGGCGCGCAGCTCGGTTACGGCGGCGGCCAGGTCGGCGCGGGCGCCGTTGCGCGCCTCCGCCAAGTCGGCGCGGGTGCCGTTGCGCACCTCCGCCAGGTCGGCGCGCAGCTCGGTTACGGCGGCGGCCAAGTCGACGCGGGCGCCGTTGCGCGCCTCCGCCAGGTCAGCGCGGGTGCCGTTGCGCACCTCCGCCAGGTCGGCGCGCAGCTCGGTTACGGCGGCGGCCAGATCGGCGCGGGCGCCGTTGCGCGCCTCCGCCAAGTCAGCACGGGTGCCGTTGCGCGCCTCCGCCAAATCGGCGCGCAGCTCGGTTACGGCGGCGGCCAGGTCGACGCGGGTGCCGTTGCGCACCTCCGCCAAGTCGGCGCGGAGGTTGGCCATGGCCGCGTCCAGGTTGGTGCGCTGCAAGGTGATCTCGCGGCGCAGGCTCTTACCCTGCAGCAGCACTACCGGCAGCAGCACGGCCAGGATGGCAGCCACGGCGCCGACCGCGGCCAGCAGCACGGTCAGGGATTCGGTCATGGGGTGGCCTCCTTGTCAGGGGTGAGTGCGTCAAGCTCCACGCGCATTTGGCGGGTCAACCGCTCCGGGGGGATAGATCGGCGCCGCCTTGGCGCCTTCGTCCGGTTGCTCATGGGGGGTACCGCTTGATCCTATGATGACGGCGCTTCCGTGGCTATTCAACGGTGACCTCAATCAATCATACGGCCTCCGACCGATTTGATCCGTCCGGCTACGGCGTTGAGTAACCGCGCCCGACGCCCTACCCTGTTGCCTTCGAGACACCGTCGAAGTCAAGCGCCGGGCCGACGCGCGGCCCCGCGCTCCGCTCGGAGGAGAGAGCTAGATGAACACTGCCGCAACCGGCCCGGCGCCGCAGCCGCTGCATTGGTCGTTCAATCAGGATCACTCGCGCAACCAGCCCGGTTTCGGCGCCGACCTGCGCGCCACGTTGCGCCGCTACCATGAGCGGCCGACCCCGGCGGAGCGCCGCGTGTACCGCGTGTTGCCCAACTTCTGGAGCGGCTATCAGCCCGCGCCGGTGGCCGAGCTGGCGATCGGCAGCGTGGAAATAACCCGCGCCGCGGCCGCCTCCGGGGAGGGCGCCGCCTACCGCGTCACCGCCGGCAACACCACCAGCGGCGAGCGCGCCAGCTACGCGTTCAGCGCCGCCGCGGACCGCTGGCGCAGCCTCACCGGGGAGTGGCAGGTCGAGGTCCGCAACGACTCCGGCGACGCCTGGCGCAGGTACGCCGCGGCCGGCGCCCTGGAACCGCCCGGCGCCGACGGGGCTCGGCGGGTGCGGCTGCAGGTGAACGGCGCCGCCCTGGCGGCGGGGGCCTGGAGCGGCGAGCGGCCGCTGACCACCCCGTGGGCGCTGCTCGACGTCATCCCCGAGCTGCAGGGAAGCTGCGAGCTGGCCCTGCTGGAGGAGCTGGAGCGGCTGCGCGAGCCGGTGCGGGTGGTTCCCGTAGGAGAGTGGCGGTGGCCGCCCCCGGACGCGGATCTGGGCATCCTCACCGGCTGGTGCGCGCACGGTCCCGGCCTGCTGCCCACCTATTACTGGGTGGACCGCGGCGGCGCCGTCGCGGTGGCGTCGGGCCTGTTCCAGACCTGGGTGGCCTGCGCGCCGCCGGAGGAGGCAGCATGAACGCCGCCCGCCCCAACATCATCTTCCTGCATACCGATCAACACACCTGGGACGCCGTATCCGCCTACGGCAACCGCTACGTGGCGACGCCCAACATCGACCGCCTGCAACGCCGCGGCCTCTCCTTCATGCGCGCCTATTGCACCGATCCGGTGTGCGCTCCGGCGCGCAGCAGTTGGATGACCGGCCGCTACTCCTCCGAGACCGGCGTGCCGTTCAACGGCGGCGTGTTGCATGACGACCTTCCCGACCTGGGGCAGCATCTCAACGCGCACGGCTTTCCCGCCTACCACAGCGGCAAGTGGCACGTCACCGGCCGCGACGTCACCTCCAGCTTCCGCACCCTGTACTTCGGCCGGCGCCGCATCGGCGCCGGCGGCGGCGAGTACTACGACGGCGCCATCACCCGCTCGGTGGTGGAGTTCCTCACCGGACGCCGCAGCCGCGAGCCGTTCTTCCTGCAGATCGGCATGGTCAATCCGCACGACGTGTGCGAGTACGGACACAACTTCGAGGAGAAGCTGATTCCCGATCCGGTGGCGCAAGGGATTCTGAACGCCGAGGAACTGCCACCGCTGCCGGCCAACTTCCACTACGACGAGCCGGAGACCATGACCCATCGGGTGGTGCGGCGCGACGATAACTGCCTGGTGCATTGGCCAATCCTGCGCCGCACGCGGAGCTGGTCGGAGCTGCAGTGGCGCTATCTGGCGTGGAATCTGTACCGCTTCGTGGAGAAGGTGGATGCCGAGATCGGCCTGGTGCTGGCCGCGCTGGAGGCCTCCGGCCACGCCGACGACACCCTGATCCTGTTTACCGCCGACCACGGCGAGGCCGCCGGCCAGCACCGGATGTTCCAGAAGTTCACCCTGTACGAGGAGAGCGCGCGGGTGCCGTTCATCGCCGCCTGCCTCGGCGACGGCGTGACGCTTCCCACGGGCGGCTACGACCGCGAGCACTTCATCTCCGGCGTGGACGTGTTTCCCACCGTGTGCGACTACGCCGGCATAGCGCCGCCGCCCGGCCTGCCGGGGCGCAGCATCCGCCCGCTGCTGGAGGGCGCTGCCACCGCCTGGCGCGAGCACGGGCTGATCGAGAGCAACTACTGGGCGCGGGCCATTGTCACCGCGCGCTACAAGTACGTCACCGAATACCGCCCGCGCGCGGCGGAGGATTTTCTGGCGCCCGGACCCGACGACGCGGAGCGCGGTCTGGAGCAGCTCTTCGATCTGCGCGAGGATCCGGGCGAGACCCGCAACCTGGCCGGCGCTGCCGCGCAGGCCGGGGTGATCGCCGACTGCCGGCGGCGCCTGGCGGAGAGCGAGCGCGCGCTGCGGCGGCGCCCGCTGCGCCCCGGCGCGCCGCGCGCCATGGTCGAGCACTGGGGCGAACGGCTGCGCCGGCGCTGGCGGCAGGCTGCTTGATCCCACCGCGGCGCGCGGCGCGCGGCGCCGGCCGCCGGCGTAGCGCCGCGCGCTGAACGCGGCCACCCCGCGCCGCGGATCGCCGCCCTCGACGCCGCGCTGGAGCGAGCCGGCGTCCGCAGCGTCATCGACCCGGCGCTCCGCGAGTCGCCGCTGCTGGCGGCTGGTCTGGAGCAGCTCGCGCGGCGGGCGGCCGCGGCCCGCCCGCTGCCGGCGCGCGTCTGCTGGAGCCGAATCCACTACCGGCAGCACTTTCGCCCGGCTGCCGCCTTGCGCGAGTTGCGCCGCGCTGACGGCAGGCGCGCGTATGAACTGACCGTGGACCTCGGCCAGACCGCCTCGCCGGCGCACCTGGAGTGCGAACTGCAGCGCGCGCTCGACGGCCCGCGGCCCGCCCCGGGCGCCGCCATCGGCCCGTTCGCCGGCGCCGGCCGCAGTCCGGCGTGGCTGTTCAACGCCGCCTTCTGGCGTCACCTGCCTCGCTTCATGCAGGCGCTCGGACGCGACTTCCGCGACTCCATCGCCGGCTCCCCCGACACCGACCGCGCGCTGACCGAGGACGATGCCCGGCGCTTCATCGCCCGGCTGCGCGCCGCTGCCGGGCGCGGCGCTCCCCTCGCCTACCTCGACGTCGGAGCCGCCGGCACCGAGCACGCCGCGGCCATGATCGGCTACCTGGCAGCGGCGAACGCCGGCCCGGTGGAGTACCTGCTCGGCGACATTTCACCCGCGGCGCTGGCCCGGGCGCGGCAGCGGCTGGGAGAGCGCCGCGCGCAGGTGACGGTGCGCTACGTGCGTCTCGATTTGCAGCAGCCCGGCGCGCCGCTCGCCGGCTACCGCGGCCGCATCCTCACCGCGCACCTCACCAACGTGCTCGACAACCTCCCCGGCGAGCAGGTGGCGCAGGCGGATGGCCGCCGCTACCTGCTGCGCACGCAACTCTATCTGCCGGCGGCCGCGTTGCGGCAGCTCGCCGCCGACTATGGCCTCCGGGCGGAGCGGCTGGCCGCCGACCTGGCGGCCATTCCCGCCACCGGGGTGGACCGGTTCCTGGCGGCATACCGGCCGCTTGTGGCCGGCGGCGAGCGCCGCCTGATGCGGTTCTGGCACAATCTGTACGGCAACCCGGCGGCGCGCGGGACCGGGCTCAAGCTGCGCGAACGGCTGGTGGAAATCCCCGACCTGGCGCGCTTCGCGCCGTGGCCGCCGGACACGCCCGGGCGGCAACGCCTGACGCATCCTGGCGCAGTGATCGGGGAAGTGCTGGAACGCGCCGGTAGCGACGTGTGGCTACACCTGTCGGAGCGGGCGATGCACGGCTGCCTGCAGCTTCTCGCGCTGCTGCATCCCGCCGGCGTGTTGGAGATTACCGACATTCTGCTGCGGGAAGCCGCGGCGCACTACGCGTCCTACCGCGGGCCGGCTAAGTTCGACGGCTCGGTGGTGGAGTGGTTCAACGGCGCCCTGTTCCAGGCGTTCGCGCGGCGCGCGTTTCCCGGCTGTCGCTGCCGCTCCCGGCCGCTCACCGCCGCCGGCAAGCCGCACATGACGCGGTTGGAGGTGGGACCGGGCGGCGGCTGACCGGCGCTCAGGCGCCGCCGAGGGTGATCTGCGCCTTCACGCTGGCGGCCGGCATGGCGTCCGCGAACCGGAACGCGGCCACGGCGTCGGCGAAGGGAAACGTATCGGTGATCAGGGGGCGGACGTCGATGCGGCCACTTTCCAGCAGCGCCAGCGCGCGGGGATAGGCGTGGGCGTAGCGGAACACGGTCTCCACGCGCGCCTCCTTGACCTGCGCCGCCACCACGTCGAAGGCGACCGGCGCGCCCGGCATGCCTACCAGTACCACGCAGCCGCCGGGCCGGAGCGGTTCCAGCACCTCGGCCGCCGCCGCGGCGCTGCCGCTGCACTCGAACACCAAGTCGGCGCCCCAGCCGCCGGTGAGCGAGCGGGCCGCCTCCGCCGGCGAGTCGCGCCCCACCTGCAGCGGCACGATCGGCCCCAGGGAGGCGGCCAACTGCAGCTTGGCGGCTACCAGGTCCGCGATCACCACCCGGCTGCAGCCGCCGGCGAGGGCGGCCAGCGCCGTTACCATGCCGATCGGTCCGGCCCCGATCACCACCGCCACGTCGCCCGGTACGATGCGCGCCTTGGCCGCGGCGTGCATGCCGACCGCCAGCGGCTCCACCATCGCCGCTTCGGCGAAGCCGAGCCGGCCCGGGAGCTTGAACGTGAACGCCGCCGGATGAACCACCTCGGGGCGCAGCACGCCGTGAACCGGCGGCGTGGCCCAGAAGCGGACCGCCGGATCGAGGTTGTAACGCCCCAGGCGCGCCGCGCGGCTGTCCGGGTCGGGAATGCCCGGCTCCATGGTCACGCGGTCGCCCGCCCGCAGGTGGGTTACCGCGCTGCCGGCCTCCAGCACCGTGCCGGCGGCCTCGTGGCCCAGTATCAGCGGTTCCCGCACCACGAACGGCCCAATGCGGCCGTGCCGGTAGTAGTGAACGTCGCTGCCGCAGATGCCCACCGTGTGGACCGCCACCCGCACGTCGCGCGGCCCCAGCCGCTCCGGCACCGCGATGTCGCGCAGCGCGAGCTGCCGCTTCCGCTCCAGGACCAGCGCCTGCATCGCCTCCTCCCCGGCCGGAATGGTCGCACGCCCCGCGCGCCGCTGCCAACCGCCGCCCCGGCCGCCGGCGCGGCCCGTCCCGCCCCCAGCCCGCCCGCGGAGCGGCAGGCTTGCGCGGCACGGCGATTCCCGCGCACAGTCCGGCGCATGCAAGTCACCGTCTTTGGCGGCTCCGGGCGCATCGGGCGCCACGTCGTGGCCGAGCTGATCGCCGGCGGCCACACCGTGCTCAACGCCGACCGCCGGCCGCCGCCGCACGTCACCTGGCTCTACGACCAGTCCGGCGCCGAACTGTACGTGGACACCGACCTGACGCGCCTGGGGGACGTGGTATCGGTCCTGCGCGGCGCCGACGGAGCGATCCAACTGGCGGCGATTCCCAACCCGACGGGACAGGTTCCGGGCCGCCTGTTCCACACCAACATGATGGCTGACTTCAACGTGCTGGAGGCGGCCGAACTGCTGGGCGTTCCGAAGCTGGTGCTGGCCTCGTCCATCAACGCGCTGGGCGCCAGCTTCAACCAGCGCGTGGTGGCGCCGAGCTACTTCCCGCTGGACGAGGAACACGAGACCCGCTGCGAGGAGGTCTACTCGATCACCAAGTGGCTGGGCGAAGAGCTGGCCGCGGCCTGTGCCCGCCGCCGCCGGGTGCAGATCGCCAGCCTGCGCTTTACCTGGGTGATGGACGAGGCGCTGCGCGCCCGGGCGCGGGCAGATGTCGATTCGCAGGCGCAGCGGGAGCGCAGCGCCAAGGGCTTCTGGTCATGGGTGGACGTGCGCGACGTGGCCCGCGCCTGCCGCCGGGCGTTGGAGGCCGAGTGGACCGGCCACGAACGGTTCTGGATCAACGCCGCCGACACCTTCCTGGACCTCCCCACGGCGCAGGCGCTGGCGCAGTGGTACCCGGGCGTACCCCTGCGCATACCGCTGGACGGGCATTCCGCCGTCTTCAGCATCGCCAAGGCCAACCGCCTCCTGGGCTGGCAACCCACCCACACCTGGCACTGAAATCTGCCGGAGCGCGGCGGGCGTAGCGACCTCTCGATTTACCGGCCGCGGCGGGCGTTGGCGGTAAACTGGGCGGCGCCGGTCTGCAGCCAGCCCTTGGTGGCGGTGAGGACCAGGCGCACGCCCAGGTCGACGTAGCGGGCGGCGTCGTCATTGGACGTCAGGGTGCCCGCCACCCGTCCCGCGGCCACGATGCGGCGGATCGAATCCTCGATCTTGTCCCGCACCTCGGGGTGGCCGGGGTCGCCGATGTGGCCCATGGAGGCCGCGTAGTCGTTCTGCGCCACGAAGAACACGTCGATCTGCTCCACCTCCAGGATCTGGTCCAGGTTGGCGTAGGCGGCGATGTCCTCGATCAACACGATGAGGCAGGTCTCGGCGTTGGCTTGGCGGAGGTAGTCGTCCACGCCGTAGTACTGGCGGCTGGTGTACAGGCCGCGTTGTCCGAGCGGGGCGAACTTGCCGCCGGCTACCACGTTCTCCGCCTCGGCGCGGGTGTTGACGTGCGGCACCACCACCGCCTGGGCGCCGCGGTCGAGGGTACGGTAGATCAGCCCCTGGTGGTTGTGGTTGACGCGCACCACCGAGGTGAGGTCCCAGAGGTCGCAGGCGCGGGTGAGGTTGCCCAGCTCGGCGGCGTCCACCGGGCCATGCTCGCCCTCCAGCCAGATGCCGTCCACGCCGGCGCCGGCGGCGATCGGTCCGAAGGCGTCGATGTCGTCGGGGTGGGTGATGCCGGTGACCACGGTGGCCACCTGGCCCGCCGCCAGCCGCTGCTTGATGCGATTCTTGCGTAGGTCCATCGGCAGGACGGTACCCCGCGGCTGCGGTCAGGTAAAGGGACGCCGGCCGATAGCGGCCGGCGGTGGCCGGCGGTGTGCTATCATCGCGGCCAAATGGACCGACGCTTGGTGATCAACCGCCGGAACTGGAACGACCGCGTGCCGGTGCACGCCGCCTCCGAGTTCTACGACGTGGCCGGCTTCAAGGCCGGCCGCATCTCGCTCAACGCGATCGAACGGGAGGAAATAGGCCCGGTAGCCGGCAAGAGCGTGCTCCACCTGCAGTGCCACTTCGGCATGGACACCATGTCGTGGACCCGACTCGGCGCCCGCGCCACCGGCGTCGACTTCTCCGATGCCGCCATCGACTTGGCGCGCGAGCTGAGCGCCGAGCTGAAGCTCGATACGCGCTTCATCCATAGCAACGTATACGACCTGCCGCAGGTGCTGCGCGAGCAGTTCGACGTCGTGTACACCGCCTCCGGGGTGCTGGTGTGGCTGCCGGACCTCACCGCCTGGGCCAAGGTCGCCGCCGGCTTCGTCAAGCCCGGCGGCACGTTCTACCTGCTCGACGGCCATCCGCTGTGCCAGGTCTTCGCCGATGACGACAACCCGGACGCCTCCGATCTGCAGGTGCGCAATCCCTACTTCCCCGATCCCGCCGGCACCTTCTACGGCGGCGACGGCTACAGCTACGCCGGGGACGAGACCATCCCCTCCCCCAGCTACGAGTGGCAGCACAGCATGGCGGAGATTGTGAACGCGCTGCTGGCGGCCGGGCTGCGCCTCCAGTTCCTCCGCGAGTTTCCCTTCAGCAACTACCGGGCGCTGCCGGGTATGGTGCGCAGCGGCGACGGCTGGTGGCGGCTGCCGGAGCGCAACGACTCGATCCCGAAGCTGTTCTCGCTGCGCGCCGCCAAGCCCGCCGGCGAACGGGAGGCAGACGATGAGTGACCAGGCGGTACGCGAGCACGCGGCGACCCTGCTGGCCGGCCGCGGGGCGCACGTTCCCTTCGAGCAGGCGGTGGCCGGAGTCCCGGAGCATCTGCGCGGCGAGGTCCCAGAGGGCGCCGCCTCCTCCCTGTGGCAGCAGCTCGAACATCTGCGCCTCGCGCAGTGGGACATCCTGGAGTTCAGCCGCGACCCCCGCCACGTGTCGCCCGAGTATCCCGGCGGCTACTGGCCCGCCGCCGCGGCGCCGCCGGACGGCGCCTGGCAGCGAAGCGTCGACGCGTTCCTGGCCGACCGCGAGGCGATGATCCGGTTGATCTCGGACCCGGCGGCCGACCTCTACCGGCCGCTCCCGCACGGCACCGGCCAGACCCTGCTGCGCGAGGCGCTGGTGCTGGCCGACCACAACGCCTACCACGTCGGTCAGATCGTCCTGCTGCGCCGGCTGCTGGGCTGCTGGTAACGCGCGCGTTGCGCACGTTGGAAAGAGGCGGACGCAACTTGCCGGGAAACGGTAAGCTGCGTGGCACGCCATGAGCACCGCGGGCGCCGCCGCGCCGCCTCCCAGCCGAGTCCGCACCCTGCGCGAGCTGCTGCAGCGCAGCGACACGTTCGTGCATCTGGTGGAGCTGGTCACCTCGCGCGGCCTGCTCACCGACCGCGGCGGCAAGCGCGTGCTCGGCCTGGCGCGGGAACTGGTCCGCCACCCGCAGATCCATGCCCTGTCGATCACCGACAATCCCGGCGGCCACGCCATGTTCGGCGCCGACGCCCTCGGCACCGACCTGATCTCACGCGGCCAGGAGGTGGTGATCCACCTCTCCTGCAAGGACTGGAACCGCAACGCCCTGGAGAGCCGCGGCTGGCAGCTCGCCAGTCTCGGCTTCGACAACATCCTCGCCCTCTCGGGCGACTATCCGGTAAGCGGCTACCAGGGTCAGGCCAGCCCGGTGTTCGACCTCGATTCCGCGGCCCTGCTGCGCCTGTTCGCTGACATGAACCGCGGCATCCGCGCCGGCCGGCGCACCCTCACCGCAACCCGCTTCTTCCTCGGGGCGGTAGTGAACAACCACAAGCGCCACGAGCGCGAGGTAATGCCGCAGTACTTCAAGCTGGCCCGGAAGATCGCCAACGGCGCGCGCTTCATCATCAGCCAGATCGGCTGGGACGCGCGCAAGCAGGATGAGCTGCTGCGCTACATGGCGCAGCACCGGCTGCGGGCGCCGGCGATTGCCAACGCCTACCTGTTGAGCCGGCCCGCGGCGCGCTTCTTCGCCTCCGGGAAGATTCCCGGCGTGGTGGTGGTGCCGGAGCTGCTGGAGCTGTGCGAGCGGCGGGCGGCGTCGCCCGACAAGGGCACGGCGTTCTTTTTGGAGCTGGCCGCCAAGCAGGTGGCCATCGCGCGCGGCCTGGGCTACCGCGGCGTCTACCTCGGCGGCCTGACGCGCGCCGCCGACGTCGAGCGCGTGCTGCAGCTCGCCGCCGGCTTCGGCCCCGGCGACTGGCGGCAGTTCGCCGGCGAGGTACGCTTCCCCTTCCCCGACGAGTTCTACTACTTCGAGGCCGGCGCCGCGGCCGGCACCAGCAGCGATCAGGTGAACCGCGCCTACCTGGCGTCGCTGCAGCCGGAGGCGCGGCGCGCGCTGCAGCGGGCGGCGCCGCTCGGCTACAAGCTGGGCCGCCGGGCGCACGACGCCATGTTCACGCCCGGCGGCGCCGGCTTCCGCGCCGGGCGCCGGGTGGCCGGCGCCGTGGAGCGCGCCGGCCGGGGCGGCAAGCGGCTGTTCCACGCGCTCGAACACGCCTCCAAGGCGCTGGCCTACGACTGCCGCGACTGCGGCGACTGCTCGCTGCCCGACGTCGCCTTCCTGTGCCCGGAGTCGCAGTGCGTCAAGAACCAGCGCAACGGCCCGTGCGGCGGCACCCGCGAGGGCAAGTGCGAGGTAGGCGAAAAGGAGTGCATCTGGGCGCGCGCCTACGACCGGCTCAAGGCCTACGGCGAGGAGCGGACGCTGTGCGACGGGCCGGCGATCGTCAAGAACGCCGCGCTGCAGGGCACCAGCGCCTGGTTGAACACCTACCTCGAACGCGACCACTTCGCGGACCGGCGGCGCGCGGCGCCGGAGCGGCCCGCGGCCAAGGATGAACCCGACGCATGAGCAGCGCCTTCAAGATCATCGGCGAGAACATTCACACCACCCGCGTGCTGCGGCGCGCGGGCAAGCGGATCAGCGAGCTGCCCGACGGCACCCCGGCGGTGAACTACCGGCTCAAGGACGGTGCGGTGCGCTACCTGCCGATCCCGGCGGAATTCACCAGGACGCAGGACTACGAAGAGGGGCGGGTCAAGCACGTGCAGATAGCGCTGCGCGGCGCCATGGCCGGCGGCGGGCAGGCGGCCGAGGGACTGCGCTACCTGCGCCGGCTGGCGGAGCGGCAGGAGGATGCCGGCGCCCACTTCCTGGACCTCAACGTCGACGAGATCTCGCTGCGCCCGGAGCGGCAGCAGGCGGCGATGCGCTGGCTGGTAGCGGCGATGCGGCGCGCCAGCCGGCTGCCCCTGTCGATCGATTCCTCCAACCTCGACATCATTCGCGCCGGGTTGGAGGCGCTGAACGGCAGCGGCCTGCTCAACTCCGCCTCCCTGGAACGGCTGGACGCCCTCGACCTGGCGCGGGAGCACGGCGTGCCGGTAATCGTCACCGCGGCCGGCGAGTCCGGGATGCCGAACGACGCCGCCGAACGGGTCGCCAATGCCTCGCGGGTGGTGGACGCGGCGTTCGCCAAGGGGATTCCGGCGGGCGACGTCTACGTCGACCCGCTGGTGTTTCCGATCGCCGTGGACCAGCGCTTCGGCAACCATTGCCTGGCCGCCATCCGCGCGCTGCGGGAGCGGTACGGCGCCGCCATTCACCTTACCGGCGGCTTCAGCAACGTCTCCTTCGGGATGCCTGCGCGGCGCCTGATCAACGACGTGTTCCTGCGCTTGGCGATCGCCGCCGGCGCCGACAGCGGCATCCTCGATCCGGTCACCAGCCGCCTCGACCGGGTGCTGGCGCTCGACCGCGCGGCGCGCTCCTGGCGGCTGGCCGAAGACCTGCTGCTGGGGCGCGACGAGTACTGCGCCGCGTTCATTCGCGCATACCGGAAAGGAGAGCTGAACGACCAATGACCGAGTACCGAATACTTGCCTGGCGCGGCATTCCCGCCCAGGTGCGCGTCTCCGCCCCCGGCAAGCGCATCTCCGGCCAGCTTCCGCCCCGCTACCAGGAAGAGATCGACCGCGTCGCCATGGAAGAAGGGATGTACGGCTCGGACGCCTACCTGGAGCACTGGAAGTGGGGTCCGCGCCAGACGCGCGCCGGCGGCCCGCAGGAAGTGCTCGACGCCGTCGTCGCCGAGCTGATCGAAGAATGGGACCGCAAGCTGTTCGGCGCCCCCGGTCCCGCCGATTGACGCCCGGCCTGACCGCGACCGGCCCGTACCCGTCAAATGGCGATCTGACCCCGGGGCAGCCGGCCACCAACCTGCTTCGCCGGCCGCATCACGCCGGCGCTTTCAAACCGGAGGCCAACCACCAACCAGCCGTTGGAGTTGACGGCTCCCCGGTAACGGGATACCGTTGCCCGCATGGACCGGTCGCCCGTTTCCCCGTCGCATCGAACTCCCGTCGTCTCGTTGGCGAGGAGCGCCGCCGGGGCGGCGCTCCTCGGTCTGGCCGCCGCGTCCTGGTTCGGACTCGCGGCCTGCTCAGCCGCCGCCCCCGCCGCAACCCCGGCGGCGCCCGCCGGCCCGGCCACGCCTACCCCCCCCCCCCCCCCCCCCCGGAAACCCGACCGAACCCGTAACTCCGACCGCACCGACTGAACCGACAACGCCACAGGATCCGACAGAGCCAGTTAATCCGACCCCGCCGCCTGCGGGCGGCGGCGGTCCTTCCGGGGGTGGAGGACCTTCAGGAGGAGGAGGACCTCCGCCTGCAACTCCGCCACAGCCGAACAGGGCTCCGATAATAACTTCAAGTCCCGTTACCGAGGTTGATGAAAATTCTGCTTACAGCTATCAGGTTACCGCAAGGGATCCCGACGGGGACAGCATGAATTTTAGTCTGCCGACGAAACCCGCGTGGCTTTCAATGAATTCATCGGGACTGATTACCGGGACGGCTCCTTCCGTGAATTCTGACACGAACGTTAATCTTGAAGCGAGGGTTTCCGACGGGCAGGAAACGACGAGCCATTCGTTCGCGGTTTCGGTGAAGGACGTGCCGACGCTGAGCGTTTCAGGGACGTTGCAGGACAGCGAGACGGACACGGGAAAGGCGGGGGAAGTCAGGGCGTATAAAGATAACGGCGACGGGACTTATACTTTACTGAAAAAAACGACGGCGGGAAGCACGGGTGCGTTTTCAATGTCGTTCAGTCACAGGGGAAATTTTGACTTGCAGGCAAGACTGAAACAGGGAACGGCTGACAAGAGTTACGTGAGGACGATACCGACGTCATCAACTTCAACTTTAACGGGACTGACGATAAGGGCGGTTCCCTACACGGACCTTTCGGAAACCCAAACGGTAAGTGCGACCGACACGATAGTAAGCATACCTGAATTCAAGTCATTCATGGAAGACGTTAATAACCATGCCTCTAATCGTGCCGGCGGAGGATTCATGAAGTGGGATTTAACAAGCGGTTTTAACGGGGTTGAAATTTTAAGGGAAAATCCGACGTCAAACACGGGAAGTTTTGACACGACGAAGCAGAATTACATAGAAAACAAAATAAAGGCATCGGATGACATAGCGTTATTGTTTGACGGAAGAACGGTAACGGTGCAGAAGGACGCCACGAGAACGGCTCAGGACGCGAACAAGAAATACACGGTTTCGGGAAGCACGATAACGCCTGATACGGGCTGGATTGTCGTCGTTCCGGTGCATGATTATTTTGCTTCAGGCGGGGCGACGGGAGGAGATTCAGACAATGACGGTTACATTGACAGTTACAGGATTGAACTAGAATCAAACGACGCGGGCATTTATGCAGACGGCGCCAGAATAATAACGCACGAATTTGCCCACACGACTCTTTATCCCGGGGGTGACGTTACGATGGGGCATACAAGCAGGTTGGTTAATGATCAGTCAATTACTTCCACTTTCAGTGCGGGAAGGACGGGATGCACGAAGCCATGCACTTTTGACAAGAAGGCTGCCAAGTTGATTTACGAATCTACCTTTGCCGTGGGGACTCCTTATAGTGAGATTCTGGGGACGGCGTGGCGGACGAACGAATAGTCTGCGCCCTCGCCCACCCGCCGCCGCCAACCCAAGACTTACCGCACCGGCAGGGCACGGCAGCCCGTTCCGTTGCCGTTCACCGCGCGTCTCGTGATCCGCGGCCGCCTCGACTGCGCCATCAGTTCGACGACCAGGCCAGCTTCCGTCAGTTGACGATCACTCCGACTACCGCCGCCGTAGCAGCCACCGCCGTGATGAGCGAAGTTAGCATTATACCGACCGTCCATTTCATCGTATTCTTGGCGTTCTTTTCAATATCTTCTCTGGTTGCAAGATTTTGCATATCCACTTTCGACTTGGTCTCCTTAAACTGACAAATGATCGTGACCAGGATCATCACACTAACACTGATCTGAAACAATGTCAACATTCCGCAGATCGCGGGTGTGGAGTCGATGATTCTTGTCCAAACCGAAGCGCTCAATAGACTGATGGCGACCCCCGGATTATTCAGATGAAGCACCACTTCCGTTCGTGTGGATTCGGTGAGGCAAGGCTGTCTTCCAATTTGCTGCGATGTGTGGTACCACCCGGACAAAGGGAAAGACACCGGAACTGTCGCTATCGAAGTACCTGCAGGACTTGAGGAACGAGGGGAAAATTGAGTTTGTCGACAATCAAGGCACGTACAAGTTGATAGACGACGATCTCGTTGCGAGATGTTCCAGATGAGACTCTAGGGAAGCTAGCGCTTCTCCCGGACTATTGGCACTGCCAGCGCCGCCTCCCGAACTGGTCAACCTCATCTCCTACCTCCTGCATTGATGGGTTGGGCCGCTTGTGTGGCAATTCGGGGGGTGGACGGGCGGCGGGTCAGCGTGTAGGGTTGCGGCACCAATCATGAGCGACAGACCACGAATCGTCACCCGCTTGCCGATGCTGGAAGATCAGCTCCGGGAACGGCTCGCCGCCGCCGGCGAGGTCATCAGTCTGGCCTCGGCCACGCCCGAACAGCTTCTGCAGGGCATCGCCGAGGCGCACGCGTTCCTGGGTTTCTACGCCGTGAACGAGGCGTTTCTGGACGCCGCGCCGCGCCTGCGCGTGGTCGCCACGCCGAGCGTCGGCTACGACGCCATCGACGTGGCGGCCGCCACCGCGCGCGGCGTGGCGGTCTGCAACACGCCCGGGGTGCTGACCGCGGCGGTAGCGGACCTCACCGTGGTCTTGATCATCGCGCTGGCGCGGCGCTTGGCGGAGTACTCGCAGTTCGCGCGCAGCGGAGCGTGGGCGCGCCGCGAACCGCCGCCCGCGCTGGCCCACGACATCGCCGGCAAGACGCTTGGCGTGGTCGGCTTCGGGCGGATCGGCCGCGAGGTGGCGCGGCGCATGCAGGTCATGGGCATGCAGCCGATCTGGTACGACGTGTTCGACCGGTTGCCGCCGGGGGCGCCGCAGGTGCCCTACCGGCCGCTGGACGAGCTGCTTGCGGCGTCCGACTTCGTGACCATCCACATGGACCTGAACGACAGTTCACGCCACCTGATCGGCGCGCGTGAACTGGGGCTGATGCGCCCCGGCGCCTACCTGATCAACACCGCGCGCGGCGGCGTGGTGGACCAGACCGCCCTCACCAGCGCCCTGCGGCAGGGCCTGCTGGCCGGCGCCGGGCTCGACGTGCTGGAGCAGGAGCCGCCCGACCCGGCGGAGCCGATCCTGAAGCTGCCCAACGTCATCGCCTTCCCGCACATGGCCACCGCCACCCACGAAACGCGCAGGGCGATGCGCGGCCTGGCGGTCGACAACGTGATCGCGGTACTGGCCGGGCGGCAGCCGCCCGCCATCGTCAACCCGGAAGCGCTGTCCGCCGCCTCATCCGCGTAAGGATACGCGCGTTCCCGGAGTGCCTTGAATCCCCAAGCAGGTAGGCTCGCTTCGGCTGTGCTAATGTGGGGTCATGGCCGCGCGCTACCGGGACTGGCTTCGGCAGGCGGATGCCGATTTCCGGCACGCGCGCCGGTCGCGCGATCATGGCGCGCACGAGTGGGCCTGCTTTGCCGCGCAGCAGGCGGCCGAGAAGGCGCTCAAGGCGGTCATCCTGAGCCGAGGAGCGGATGCGTGGGGCCATACGGTCACCGCCCTGCTCGGTTTGGTGACGACCGCGGAGCGTGCCGGGGAGGAGCTGATTACGTGCGCCAAGAGCCTCGACAAGCACTACATTCCCACCCGCGACCCGAACGGCTTCGACAGCGGCGCGCCGGTCGACTTCTATACCAGGAAAGATGCTGACGATGCCATTCTCTGCGCCGAGCGGCTCATCGGCTTCGCTCGTGGTCAAATCGAACAACCAGAGGAGCGTTGAAGCCGCGCTTCGCCGCTGGGCCCGGTACGTCGGCGAGAGCCGACCGGAGGTGCAAAGGATCATCTGGTTCGGCTCGCGCGTGAACGGCACTCCTGCGCCAGGCAGCGACGTCGACGTGTGCGTGGTGCTGGCCGAATCGAGCCGGCCCGTTCGCGACCGCGCCGGCGACTACCTGCCGTTCGGCTTCCCGGTCGGAATCGACCTGTTCCCCTACACCGCGGCGGAACTTGAGCGGCTCAAGAACGAACATCCGTCATGGTACGCCGCAATCGACTCCGGAATCGATCTCCCGATACGCACACGCGGCGTTACGCCGGAACGCCGAGCAGCTCCCGGAGCTGAGCGCCGGTGTCGTTCCAGTATTGCCCGAGGATGCTGACGTCGGCGCCGATGGAGAAGTGGCGCACCCCCATGTCGAGGTACTCCTGCGCCTGCTCGGGGCTGGCGATCTCGGCGCGCGGGGCCACGCCGCGCTCCAGCGCCATGGTGAACACGCGGTCGCGCGCAGCCACCACCTGCGGATGGTTCCGCTCGCCGATATGACCGGTGTTCATGGAGTAGTCGGTACCGCCCCACTGCACCATGTCGAGGCCGGGAATCGACAGTATCTCCTCCAGTTCGTCGACCGCGCCCTTCTTCTCGATCATCACGGCGACGACGGTATCGCGGATCGCCTGGACGTAAGCCGGACTGCCGCCCGATCCCATCGGCGTGTTGCGGCGCGCCGCGGCGCCGTACAGGCCATTGTCCTGCGGGGTGTCGGGGCGGGCGATGCGGACGCACTCGCGCACGTCGGCGGCCGAGCGGCAATCGGTGAACAGCACCGCCTGAAACCCGGCGCCGATGCCGCGCTGGGCGAGAAACGCCTGATGGCTCTGGTCGATCTTGATCATCGAACCGAGCCCGTACAGCTCCGCCGCGCGGCACACGTTGTCCAGGTCGTGCAGATGAAACGAGCCGTACTCGGCCACGAACTCGACGTAGTCGAACTGGCGGGTCTGGCCGAGCACCTCCACGCTCATGGGATCGGGGTTGAAGATGCGCGTGCACACCGTGATTTCATTGGCCGCCAGCTTCCGGCGCAGGGAATTGGGTCTCATCAGGTAGTCTCCTTGATCGTGGGTCGGGGCAGCGCAGTGTAGCACAACTGGGCGGGCGGTCATCGCTCCGGCCGACCGCCGGGCCTCGCCGGCCGCGCCCGCCCCTGCCCCGCCGCGGCTAACGGTGGCGCAGCTCCATTCCGTTGCTGCGGCGGCGGAAGCCGAGCCGCTCGTAGAAGGGCATGACGCCATCGCCGCAGTCGAGAATGGTCTTGTAGCAGCCGGCGGCCGCGGCGCGCGCCAGCAGGTAGCGGATGAGGGCGCGGCCGATCCCCCGGCCCTGCTGCGCCGCGGCCACGGCCACGTCTTCGACGTGGCCCGCCGTCCCGCCCTGATTGATGAACTTGTGCTCGATCAGCAGCGTGGCGGCGCCGGCGATGCGCCCCTCCACCTCCGCCACCGCCACCACGCAGTCGGGATTCCGCTGCAGGCGCCGGAAGATCTCCCGCGCTCGGTGCGGCGCCAGCTCGCTGGCCGGGCGCAGCGCATCCAGCGCCTCAAGAAACCCGTTGCTCAGATCGGCCTCCCGCAGCGGGCGTATCGTCACCGGCGGCGGCACCGCCGCCGGCGACGCTTGGCGGGCGCTTGTCTCCCCCATCACTCCCCGCCATAATGCCCGGCGCGGAGAAGCAATGCCACCGCGGCGGCCAAGCGGCCTACTCCGGCTTTGCGCCGGCAGGGCCGCGGCCGCCCGGGCCGGCGCACGTCACCCGGACCTGACCGCCCCAACCCCTGCAAACACGGAGAAGCATCATGATTTCCCTCGCTGTCAACTCGGTATTGTTCGATGCCTTCGACTTCGCCACCGCCGCCCGCCATATCGCCGCGGCCGGCTACGACGGCATCGAGATTGCCGCTCTGCCCGGCATGTGCGAGCACCTGGAGGTGGACCGCTGGCGGGAGCAGGCCGCGGACCTGCGCGCCATCCTTGCGGAGACCGGGCTCGAACCGGTGGCGATGGAATTCTCCGACCGCGGCGGCGAGCGTCATCTGCGCGCCTTCGAGGCTTGCGCGGAACTGGGGATTCCGGTGGTGGCGGTGGGCTCCGGCGGCGCCAGCGGCGACGCCGCCGATCTGCGCGCCCGCCTCGCGCGGCTGGCGGAGCTGGCCGAAGCGGCCGCCCCGTTCGGCGTAACCGTGTGCTGCAAGGCGCACGTCGGCAGCGCGGTGTTCGACACCGCCACCACCCTGGCCGCGATGGAGGAGATTCCGGCGCCGGGGTTCGGCGTCAACATGGACCCCAGCCACGTTCACCGCGCCGGCGAGGTGCCCAAGGAGGCCTTGCGTCACGTGGTGGCGCGCGTGCGGCACAGCCACATCCGGGACTGCAAGGGACGCCAGCAGGGACCGGGAGCGCCGCCGCTGCAGGCCTGCGGGCGCGGCGACATCGACCTGTTCGGCTACTGCAAGGTGCTGGTCGACGCCGGCTACCGCGGCGCCGCCAGCCTGGAGGTGATCGGCGCGGCCAAGGCCGGGCTGAGCCTGGCGGAGGCGGCGATCATCGCCGCCGAGAGCTACGGCTACCTCAACGCCTGCCTCAAGCAGCTCGGCGCGCGCTGACGGCGGCCGGGGATTTGGCGAGCGCCGCGGCGCTGGCTCCCACATGACCAATCTGCGCCACGCGCTGCTTCAGTTCAACGCCGACGTATACCGCTACCTGGTCGCCGGCGGCCTGATGGGGTTCAGCTACTTCGGCTTCGTGGCGGTATTGCTGAACCTGTATCTGCTGCGTCTGGGGTACGGAACCGACTTCATCGGCTTGGTGAACGGCAGCACGGCGCTGGCCTTCGCGCTGTCGTCGCTGCCGGCCGGGGCGCTCGGCAGCCGCTTCGGCCGGCGCCGCGCGACGGTGACCGGGATGGGCTGCCTGGCCGCGGGCGTGACGCTGGTGCCGATCGCCGCGCTGCTCCCCGCAGGCCAGGTCCGCGACTTCAGCATCATCGCCATGCGCCTGCTGTCCGGGATCGGCTTCTCCTTCTACTTGGTCAACGCCTACCCCTACTTGGTGGCGGCCACCAGCGCCCGCGACCGGCCCTACGCGTTCGCGGTGTTGGCGGCGCTGCCTCCGGTCACCGGCTTCGCCGGCAGCCTGGTGGCCGGCGCGCTGCCGGCCTGGGTAGCCGCATGGTTCAACCTGACGACTGCGGATCCCGTGCCGTTCGCCGCGGCGCTGGTGCTGGCCGGCTTGATGCTACTGCCCGCGCCGCTGATCGTGGCGCGCACCCAGGACCGGGAGCCGAGCAGCCGGCGCCGGCCCCGGAGCGAACGGCGGCGCGCCGCCGCCGGCGCGCCGCGCACCGACGCCGCCCTCTATCTGTTGATCTTCTTCCTGGGCGTCACCGCCCTGCTGAGGGTGGCCGGCGAAGGCGCGGCGCGGTCGTTCTTCAACGTCTATCTGGAGCTGGACCTCGGCGCCTCGACCTCGCGCATCGGTCTGTTGCTGGCGTTCGGGCAACTGGTGGCCGGCCCCGCGGCGCTGTGCGCCCCGGCGCTGGCGGCGCGCGCCGGCAAGGTGCCGGTGATCGTCATCACCACGGCGTTGACCGCGGGCAGTCTGGTGATCATGGCGCTGGTGCCGCACTGGGCCGCGGCCGGCATCGGCTTCACGCTGGTCGTCGGCATGCGTTCGATCACCCAGTCGGTTTCCAGCGTGGTGCACATGGAAATCGTGCCGGCAAGCTGGCGCGGCCTCACCTCGGGCGTGGTATCGATGGCCATGGGGCTCGGGTTCACCTCCATGTCGCTCGGCGGCGGCTACCTGATTCCGGTTATGGGATTTCCCGGCCTCTACGTACTGGCGGCCGTCATCACCGCGGCCAGCGCGGTCATCTTCTGGCGCTACTTTCGCATACCGCGCGGCGAATACCGCGGCGGCGACTCGGAGGTCGCCACGTTACAGCGGTCCTGACATATGACCGTCTCACCCAACCAACCCGTACCGGTGGACGTTGACCGGCAAGTTATGACAGCATCTATCCACTCCAACGTTAAGGCGGCATCGATATGGACGTGTGGGAAGAAACGGAACGAAGTCTGGTCGAGTTGAACCAGGAGCTGTCCCGCAGGGGTGACCCTGCCCGTGTCCGCTACTTTGTGATCCAGCCTGATCCGGATTGGGACGCCGATTGGGTGAAAGCGGTCTGGGAACTGCCGCCGCCGGGTCGCGGACGCAAATGGCAGATGGACAAGCTCAAGGGCTACCGGCGGATGCTGGAGGATCGGTTGGGGAGAACCATCACGACGTCGAGTTTGTTCCGTACCGCAAAGAACGTTGCCGAAGCATACCGAAACGCGCGGCCCGTTCCTGAGGCTGCCGACACGACCTCCGAGAGCCGGTGACACCGAAAGGTCTGCTCGAAGCAGCCGCGGCATTGATTCCCCCAGGACGGGGCCGGCCATCGAGGGACCGCATTCGCCGCTTGATCTCCAGCTCCTACTACGCGCTGTTCACCGCCTTGACAGCCGAGTTCGCCCGGCCCTACCGGCAGAACGTGCAAGCCGCCGCTCGCAGATTGGTCGAGCATGGCAAGGCCCGCTCAGTTTGCGACAGTCTCAAAGACGATAGCAGTTGCGACGCCAGCTTGCGAAAGTTTGCGGAGCAATTCGTGGACCTTTACATTGATCGTCAAAATGCCGACTACGACCATACCTACGACCCGGACAAGAGCGATGCCGAAGATGCGATCGCTAGCGCGCGATCCGGCATCGAATGCTTGTCGCAGGCTCGAACCACGAGTCCTGATCAGGTGCAGATGATGTGTGTCAAGATCCTTGCCAGCAATACCCAACGAAAACACATGCGCGGCTGAGTTAGTTAGTATGGGCGGCCGCCATACCGCCTGTTGAGGCTTCGCGGCCTGGAAAGAGGGGCGGCCGCCGGGAGGGCGGCCGCCTTCTTGGTTCGCTGCCTACTTGTAGAAGAACTGGGCGGCGAAGTAGTTGAGGTTCAAGGTTTCCTCGAACCAGGGGTGAGGGACGTCGGGGACGTTGCCGACGTTCGGGCGCGAAATGAACACCATCGGCGACATGCCGACGGTGCCGATGGCGAACATGTTGTCGGCCATCCACTGGTGGAACCGGGTGCTGGCGTCGTAGTACTCCTCGCTGTTGTAGACGAGGTTGACGCGGTTGCGGCCCAGGGCGAGCATCTGCTTGACCTCGTCCGGCGGCTCTTCGCCGGGCAGCACGCCGCCCTCGAAGTCATCCAGCGTCCGAATGCCTTCCTGGATCTGTTCGTTCGCCGCGTACCAGCGCCACCAGGCCGGCGCATGCCAACTGAATCCCGCGGTGTCGCGCGACATGAAGGTGTACATCTCGATGCCGTGCACCGGGTGGCTGAGCACGTCGGTGTCGAGCTGCTGCCGGCGCTCGCCCCAGATGTTGCCGCCCACTTCCTTGACCTGCACCTGGAAGCCCAGGTCTTCCCAGAACTCCTTGACCAGCTCGTGGGCCAGGGCAATGCCCTGATGGATGATGGAGGAGTATTCGATCGTGAGCAGTATCTTCCGGCCCTGCGCGTCGCGGCGGATGCCGTCGGCGCCGCGCGTCAGCCCCAGCTCGTCCAGCATGCGGTTCGCCTCGTCGGGAGCGTAGCGCGCGTAGGGATGATCCTCCGCCCACTCCGACTGATAATAGCTGGTGCCGGGCAGCACCGAGGCGTTGCGCGGCGTGGCGAAGCCGGAAAAGGCGACGCGGTTCACCTCGTCGCGGTCGAGGCCGAGCGACATCGCCTGCCGGAACTTGAGATTGTTGTACAGCTCGCGGCGCACCGGGTCTTCGTGGTTGACGTTGAAGCCGTAGGCCGCCTCGTTGCCCTCCACCCCCGGAATCAGCTTGACCACGTAGTTGCCGGCCGCCTCGTTCTGCTTGTACAGGGTGTAGTTGTCCAACGTCGCCGAGAGGAAGGCGATGTCCGCGTCGCCGGCGATGATCTTCAGGTCGTAGGTCTCCTTGTTCACCAGTTCCGACACGATCTTGTCCACGTAGGGAAGCTGGTTGCCGGCCTGATCCACCTGATGGAAGTAGGGATTGCGCACGAACGCGCGGATGGTGGTGGTCTGATCGGTGAACATCCACGGATCCACCCGCGGGCGCTGGATGTCATTGGTGGGGCGGAAGCTGGCGTGGTGGTTGAACGCTTCGGCCCAGGTCTGGAACCCTTCCTCCTTGGCCAGCGCGTTGGCATTCTCGTTGTAGGTAATGTGCCACTGCTCCAGGTAGTGCTTGGGGCTGTAGAGCATCCAGTCGGACGAGCGCCAGTGCACCATGTCGAGCAGAAACGTCGGGAACGGGCGGTTGAAGTCGTAGCGCACCGTGTAGTCGTCCACCGCCACCACGTCGTCGATCTGCGAGCGGATCGCCCAGGTATCGACCTCATCCAGCTTGTACATGTCGTAGAACTTGAACAGGAAGTCGTGGGCGGTGAACGGCGCGCCGTCCGACCACTTCAGCCCTTCCCGGAGGAACAGGGTGAAGCTCATGTTGTCGGGCGCCAGCAGATAGCCCTTGGCCAAGTCGGGGCCGATCTTGCCGTCGACGTGCATGCGCAGCAGCGTGGGTCCCCTGCTCGGCTCCTCGGTAAGGTCGTTCCACGGCGAGTTGTTGGTCGCGTAGACGAAGAACGTGCCGCCGTAGTTGCCCACCTCCGGCACTTCCAGCACCATCGGTTCCACCGGCAGCCGTTCATCGACCGGCGGCAGCTCGCCGCCGGCCACCATGGCCGCCAGCATCGGCGCTTCGTTGTAGGCGCCGCTCGCCACCGCGGCGGAAGCGGCCATCTCGCCGGCCTCCCCCCCTTCTTCCTGGCCGCCGGCCCAGGCCGTGCCGGCCGCCAGCAGCAGCGCCGCGCCGAGCAGCGCCGCGAGCGCGATTCGGGTGTTTCCGATCACTTCTCCTCTCCTTTGGGCGCTATGCGGTCTCCCAACCGTTCCGCCCATTGCCATGCAGCTATCTCCGGGCAGCCCGCCCGGAGCCGTCGGTACGAGCGTAGTCTCAATCGCTCAGCCGTGTCGAGTGGCGTAGGGGTCGGCCGCGTCGCGCAACCCGTCGCCCACGAAGTTGAAGCACAGCACCGTGACCACCACCGGCAGCGCCGGGATCAGCAGCCACGGGTACAGCACCACGGTGCGCACGTTCTGCGCCTGCTGCAGCATCACGCCCCAGCTTATCACCGGCGGCCGCAGGCCGAGGCCGAGGAAGCTGAGCGCGGTTTCGCCCAGGATCATGCCCGGCACCGCCAGGGTGATGTTGACGATCAGATAGCTCATGAAGCCGGGCAGCAGGTGGCGCCGGATGATGGTGAACTCCCTGGCGCCGGCGACCGACGCCGCCATCACGTGATCTTCCACCCGCAGTTGCAGGAGCTTGCCGCGCACCACCCGCGCCAGATCGGTCCAGCCGATGATGGAGAGGATGATGGTGATCATGAAGTAGGTGCGCAGCACCGGCCACTCGGTGGGCACGGCCGCGGCCAGCGCCATCCACAGCGGGATCGTCGGCAGCGCCTGCAGGAACTCGATGATGCGCTGCACGCCCATGTCCGCGGCCCCGCCGAAGTACCCGGAGATGCCGCCGAGCAGGCACCCCAGCACGAAGCTGATGGCGACGCCGACCAGGCCGATGGAGAGCGACACGCGGGCTCCCTGCAGGACGCGCGAGTACATGTCGCGGCCGAGCGGGTCGGTGCCCAGAGGAAAGAAGGCGCCGGGCGGCTCCACCCCCATGAAGTGCAGCCGGCTCGGGATCAGGCCGATGAAGCGGTACTCGTGGCCCTGCACCAGGAACCTGATCGGATAGATGCGGCTGCGGTCGGTCACGTAGCTCTTGGCCAGGGTCTCCGGATCCTGCTCCTGGCGCAGGCCGTACACGAACGGGCGCTGCAGGCGGCCCTCGTGAAACACGCGTACCTGGGTCGGCGGCGCGTATTCGTAGTCGGTATTGCGCGCGAAGGTGTCGGCCGCCGAGAAGAAGCCGGCGAACGCGCCCAGCGCGTAGATGACGGCCAGCACCGCCAGGCCGACCACCGCCATCTTGTGCTTGAGGAAGCGGCGCCGCATCAGCGTCCAGCTCGACGCCAGGTAGTAGCGCTCGTCCTCGGTCTCGCGGCGGACCGCCGCGGCCTCCGCCGGGGTGTGCTCGACAGTGCTCACGGTCGCTCCCTCTAGGCCCGCGCCGCGGCGCTGAAGCGGATGCGCGGATCGACCGCCGCCAGCAGCAGATCCGAGATCAGGATGCCGACCATGCCCAGGCCGCCGAGCAGCATCACGATGCTCCCGGCCAGAAACATGTCCTGGTCGGTGAGGGCGAGCAGCAGCAGCGGGCCGATCGTTTGCAGGTTCATCACCACCGAGACGATGATCTCCCCGGAGACGAGAAACGGCAGCAGCCCGCCGATGTTGCTGATGATCGGGTTGACGGCGATGCGCACCGGATACTTGAACAGGATGCCGCGTTCGTGCAGCCCCTTGGCGCGGGCGGTAATCACGTACTGCTTGCCCAGCTCGTCCAGCAGCGAGCTGCGCAGCACGCGGATCAGGAAGGCGGTGCCCGCGGTGCTGAGGACCAGCAGCGGAACCGGGAGGTGCTTGAGCAGGTCCACCACCTTGGCGAGGCTCCACGGCTCCAGCACGAACTCGCGCGAGAACAGCCCGCCGGGACTCCAGCCGAGGTACTTCAACGCCAGGAACATGAGCAGCAGCGCCAGCAGGAAGTTGGGCGTGGCCAGACCGATGAACCCGTACACCGTGAACGCGTAGTCGCCGAACGAGTATTGATGGGTGGCCGAGTAGATGGCGATCGGCACCGCCATGAGGTACGCCAGGAGCAGGCTGCCCAGAGCGAGGGTAGAGGTGAGCATCAGCCGCTCCCCGATCAGCTTGGTCACCTCCTCGTTCCACTGGAAGGAGCGCCCCATGTCGCCCTGCAGCAGATTCCACAGCCAGGTGAAGTACTGGCCCATCAGCGGCCGGTCCAGCCCGTAGCGCTTCTCCAGCGCGATGATCGTTTCGGCGTCGAGGATCATGCCGCGCAGGCGCATGTTCTCGATCAGCGTGCCGAGAAAGTCGCCCGGCGGAAGCTGGATGATCACGAACGACACGAACGACAGCACCAACAGCGAAATGAACATGTAGAGGATGCGGCGTGCGATATACTTGGCCATCGCGTCTCCTTGTACCGCGCCGGCGGTCTCGATCTCGTTGGGGCCGCAGTGTACTTGGCGGCCGCCGGTGTTGCCAGCGCAGCGGCGCCGGAGGCCCGCGCCGCGCTTTCGGGCCGCGCTATCGCGCCGCGCCGCGGTGCGCTATGGTGCGCTGCCATGAAGCGCATGATCATCGACTGCGATCCCGGCCTCGACGACGCCATCGCCCTGATCCTGGCGCACCGCCATGCCCGCATCGCGGGCATCACCACCGTGAGCGGCAACGCGCCGCTGGCGGCCACCACCGCCAACGCGCTGATGATGACCGCGCTGCTGGACGCCGACGTGCCGGTGCACGGCGGCGCCGCGCGGCCGCTGGCCGCGGCGCCGGTGTACGCCGGCCACGTCCACGGCGAGGCGGGCATGGGCAACCTGCCGCCCCTGGCCCACGACCGCCGCCCGGCGAGCGGCGACGCGGTCTCCTTCCTGCTGGAGGCCGCGGCGCCCGACCTGTGGGTGGTGGCCCTCGGGCCGCTGACCAACCTGGCGCTCGCCGTCGAGCGCGACCCGCAGTGGGCGCGGCGCATCGCCGGCATCTCGCTCATGGGCGGCAGCACCGCCGGCGGCAACGTCACCGCGGCCGCCGAGTTCAACGTCTACGCCGATCCCGAGGCCGCGGCCCGGGTGTTCGCCGCCGGCGCCAACCTCACCATGTGCGGGCTGAACCTGACCCATCAGGTGCAGACCGACGACGCGCTGGTGGCGCGCCTGCGCGCGGTCGGCGCGCCGCTGGCGCAGTTCGGGGCGCAGGTATTCGACTTTCTGCACGGCGCCATGGAGCGCCTCGCGGGCAGCCGCGCCGCGCCGCTGCACGACCCCTGCGCGGTGCTGGCGGTGACCCACCCGGAGCTGTTCGCCACCGCGCCGCGGGCGGTGGCGGTGGAGCTGGCCGGCACCTTCACCCGCGGCATGACCGTGGTCGACGAGCGCCCGGGACCGGAGCGCGCCCCGGCCAACGCCCAGGTTGCCTACCGCGTCGACGCCGAGCACGCTCTGAACCTGGTGCTGGAATCGCTGGGGGCGTAACGGGCCGGCGGGCGCCGGCGGGAAGCGCCCGCCGGCTCCGGTCGCGCTACTGCTCCTTCAGGTAAAGTTGGTCGGCGAACTCGCTGAGGCCGCCGGTCCACACATGGCGCGGCACGAACTGGGTCATGACGTTGCCGACCCGGTTCTGCGCCACCACCGGCACCGGCACCTGGCCGACGGTACCGATCCAGAACAGGTTCTCGGCCTGCGCCTCCGCGATCCGGTAGATCAGCCGCCGGTACTCCTCGCTCTGCTGCGGCGTCTGCTGCGCCTCATAGATGCGCCGGTCATGCTCCTCGATCCACTGCGGCGGCTGCTCGCCGGGCAGCTCACCCTCCCCGCCGGCGCCCGCTTCGCGGGCGTAGACCTCGCTCAGCCACTGATCCCACAGCGGCGCCCAGTTGGACTCGGTGCTCGCCGCCAGGTGCTGGATCAGCTTCTCGAAGGCGCGCACCGCGACGTCGAACTGGTCTGTGTCGGTCAGCTCCCAGAAGAACGCCGGCTCATGGCCGCGCAGTTCGACGCGCAGGCCCACCTCCTCCCAATACTCCTTGATCAGCTCCAGCAGCTCGCCGCGCGAAGAACCGATCTCGATGGTCTGATGATGGATGGTGAACTGCAGCGGGCTGCCGTCCGGCGCCAGCCGGAACCCCTTGCCGTCGCGCTCGGTCAGGCCCACTTCGTCGAGCAGTTGATTGGCCAGCCCCGGATCGTACTGCGCGTGCGCCTGCGCCCAGGCGTCATCGTACACCGGAAAGCTCTCCGGCACCGTCGCCTGGCGCGGCGTGCCCTGGCCGAAGTAGATCACTTCGTTGATCTCGTCGCGGTTGATCGCCACCGACAGCGCGACGCGGAAGTCGCGGTTCTGAATCAGCTCGCGCTTGATCGGGTCGGCCACGTTCCAGTTGGGCTGCAGCCCCATCTCCGAGCCGAACAGGCCCGGCACCAGGTGCACGCGGTAGTCGCCGGCCGCCTCGCTCTGCTTGTACAGGGTGAAGTTCTCGAAGGTGGTGAACAGGTAGGCGATGTCGCTCTCGCCGGACACGATCTTCAGGTCGTAGGTCTCGGCGTCGACGATCTCCCCCACCACCGTATCGACGTAGGGCAACTGGTTGCCCGCCGGGTCGACCACCATGTAGTAGGGGTTGCGCTCCATCACCTTGCGCACGGTGTCGGAGGAGGTGAGCACCCACGGGTGAATGCTCGGCTTGGCGAGGTCCTCCTGGGGATTCCACCAGTAGTGGGAGCGGAACGCGTCCGACCAGGTGTCGAATCCCTCCTCCTGCGCCAGTCGCTCGGCGTCGGCGTTGTAGTCGACGTGCCACTGCTTCAGGTAGTGGGCGGGCTCGACGCCGACCCAGCTGCCGCCGGCGGGTCCGGCGAAGGCGGTGACGATGTTGGGCACCGGATCGTTCCAGGTGATCGAGAAGCTGTATTCGCTGATCCGCTGCGCGTCCTTCACCGGCGCGCCCATGAAGTTCCACATCTCGATCTCCTCCTTCAGGTGCATGTCCTTGAAGGCGAAGACGAAGTCCTCGGCATCGATCGGATCGCCGTCCGACCAGCGCATGCCGGGCCGCACGTGCAGGGTGAGGCTGGTGAAGTCGGGCGACTGCTCGTAATCGACGATCAGGCCGCCGTCGAAGGAGCCGTCGAGGTTCTGGCGGAAGAAGCGCGGCCCGATCTCGGTCATGTCGCCGACGTCCTGCCAGGGACTGGGATCGCGGTGATAGACGAACAGGGTGCCGCCGTAGCGGCCGATCTCGCTGAACACCGGCCGCACCATCGGCTCCGGCGGCAGCCGCTCGTCCACCGGCGGCAGCTCCCCCTGCGCCACCAGCGCCGCCAGTACCGGCGCCTCGTTGAAGCGCCCCGCCGCGGCGCCGGCGGCCGCGCCCGCGGCCGGCGCCGAACCCTCCTCGTCCGCCCCGGTCGCAAACGCCGCCGCGCCGCCCAGCGCGAGCGCCGCCGCGGCCAGCGCAGTTACGGAATTACGCCACATATTCCTGGATCCTCCTCTCGCAAGTCGCTCACGACGTGCGCCCCCGCAGCTTACCCGAAGACGCGCCGGCGCGCACACCCGCGGCCCGCGCTCCAGCGCCCCGCGCCTGCGGCGCCCGGCCACGTGGCCACCGGTAGCTACTTGTAGGGATCGGCCGCGTCGCGCAGGCCGTCGCCGACGAAGTTGAAGCAGAGCACCGTGAACACCACGTACAGCCCGGGGATCAGCAGCCACGGGTGCAGCGCCACGGTGCGCACGTTCTGCGCCTGCTGCAGCATCACGCCCCAGCTCACCACCGGCGGGCGCAGGCCGATGCCGATGAAGCTGAGCGCGGTCTCGCCGAGGATCATGCCGGGCACCGCGAGGGTCATGCTCACGATCAGATAGCTGGTGAAGCCGGGCAGCAGGTGGCGGGAGATGATGGCCGGTTCGCCGGCGCCGGCGATGGCCGCGGCCATCACGTAGTCTTCCACCCGGAGCTGCAGGATCTTGCCGCGCACCACGCGCGCCAACTCGGTCCAGCCGACGAACGACAGGATCACGGTGATCATGAAGTAGATGCGCAGCGGCGGCCAGTTGAGCGGCACCGCGGCCGCCAGCGCCATCCACAGGGGAATGGAGGGCAGCGACTGAAGGAACTCGATGATGCGCTGCACGATCATGTCGACGGCGCCGCCGAAGTAGCCGGACACGCCGCCCAACAGGCACCCCAGCACGAAGCTGATGGCGACCCCCACCAGGCCGATGGAGAGGGAGATGCGGGCGCCGGCCAGGGCGCGCGAGAACATGTCCCGCCCCAGGCTGTCGGTGCCGAACAGGAACAGCCGCCCCGGCGCGTCCACCCCGACCAGGTGCCGGTCGGCCGGGATCAGTCCCAGCAGCCGGTACTCGTGGCCGCGCACCAGGAAGCGGAGCGGATAGCGCTGCTGCGGGTCGCTCTCGTAGGTGGGGGCCAGCGTCTCCGGGTGGCGCCCGACGCGCAGGCCGTAGACGAACGGCCGCTGCAGCCGCCCTTCGTGAACGATGCGCACCCGGGTGGGCGGGGCATAGAGGTAGTCGGTGTGGCGCTCGAACGTGCCGGCCACCGACAGGAACCCGGCGAACGCCGCCGACAGGTAGATCGCCAGCAGGATCACGCCGCCGACCACCGCCAGCCGGTGCTTCAGGAACCGGCGCCGGATCAGGGTCCAGCTCGACGCCAGATAGTAGCTTTCGTTGCGGCGGTCGGCCTCGGCCGGCGGCGGGATCCGGTACCTGGCGACGCCGGACGGCGCGGCCTGCGCCGGTGGCGGCGCGCTCACGCCCGCGCCCCGCTCTCGAAGCGAATGCGGGGATCGATGGTCACCAGCAGCAGATCGGAGATCAGGGTGCCGACCATGGCCAGCGCGCTGAGCAGCATCACCATGCTGCCGGCGAGGTACATGTCCTGCGCCTGCAAGGCGCGCAGCAGCAGCGGTCCAATGGTGGGCAGGCTGAGCACGATGGAGGTCAGGGTGGCGCCGGAGACGATGACCGGCAGCAGTCCGCCGATGGAACTGACGATCGGATTGAGCGCCAGGCGCACCGGGTACTTGAACAGGATGATGCCTTCGCGCAGGCCCTTGGCCCGGGCCGTGATCACGTACTGCCGGGCGAGCTCGTCGAGCAGCGAGCTGCGCAGGATGCGGATGATCCCGGCGGTGCCGGCGGTGCCAATCACGATCAGGGGAATCGGCAGATGCTTGAGCAGATCGATCACCTTGCCGATGCTCCACGGCTCCAGGATGTATTCGCGCGAGAACAGGCCGCCGACGCTCCAGCCCAGGGTGCTGAACGCCAGATACATCAGGATCAGCGCCAGCAGGAAGTTGGGAATCGAAAACCCGATGAAGCCGAGCACGGTGAAGACGTAGTCGCCAACGGAGTATTGATGGGTGGCCGAGTAGATGCCGATCGGCACCGCCACCACGTAGACGAATATCAGGGTAACCAGGGAAATGGTGACCGTAAGCGCCAGCCGCTCCGCGATCAGCGCGGTGACCTCCTCGTTCCACTGAAAGGAGCGTCCCATGTCGCCCTGCAGGAGATTGCCCAGCCACTTCAGGTATTGCAGCAGCACCGGCCGGTCCAGGCCGTAGCGGTCCTCCAGGCTGCGGATCATCTCCTCGTCAACCGTCATCCCCAGGTTGCGCATGTTCTGAATCATGGTGCTCAGGTAGTCGCCCGGCGGCAGTTGAATGATCATGAACGACACGAACGACAGGATCAGCAGCAGCATGAACATGTACACGATGCGGCGCGCGATGTAGCTGGCCATCAAGCCTCCCGGCGCGAAGTTGTGGTTTGCATGCTACTGGTCCGGCGCGGTTGCCGCCACCATGCCGCCGCGCCGCGTTGCGCCGCGCGCCGGGCGGTTGACCGGGGGCGGCAAAACGGTGACGATGGCGAACACGGAGGTACCTCCATGCCAATGACCGGCGCGGCGCCGATTGCGGCTCCCGGCTGGACGGCGCAGAAGGAAACCGGCGTCCGCATCGTCGACTGCGACGTCCACCACAGCTTCGAGCGCGCCGAGCAACTCCTCCCCTACCTGTCGAAGTTTCACCAGGAGCACCTCTACGACCAGGGGCTGCACTTCGGCGGGGGCGGCTATCCCAACACGCCGTTCCGCAAGACGCGCAACGATCTCAAGGACCCCGACCTCAAGCGGCGCGACTTCAACTTCTCGCTCGAGTTCACGCAGCAGGAGCTGCTCGACCGCTGGAACATCGACGTGGCGCTGCTGACCGGCTCGCCGTCCGACATCTACGGCGCCGCCGGCGTGCCCGATCCCGACTGGGGGGCGGCGCTGTGCCGGGCGTTCAACGACTACACGATCGAGCACTGGCTGGAGCGCGACGACCGCGTGGTGCACGCCATCCTGGTGGCGCCCGGCGACCCGGCGCAGGCGGTGGCCGAGATCGACCGCCTGGCCGGACGCAGGGACACGGTGGCGGTGCACGTCCCGATGAATACCGCGCATCCGTTCGGCAACCGCTGCTACCATCCGATCTGGGAGGCGTGCGCCGAGCATGGCCTGCCGGTAGTGTCGCACATCGGCGGCGGCGGGCCGAACGGCAACACCATGACGCCGGTCGGCTTTCCCACCTACTACATGGAGACGCGCATGGCGCGGCCCATGGCGGCCAGCGCGCAGGCGGCGTCGCTGATCTGCGAGGGGGTGTTCGAGAAGTTCCCGACGCTGAAATTCGCGCTGCTGGAGGTGCAGCAGCTCTGGGCGGTGTCGGTGATGTGGCACATGGACTTCGACTGGCGGGCGATCCGCGACCAGACGCCGTGGCTCAAGCGGCGGCCCAGCGAATACTTCCGCGAGCATATCCGGGTCGGCACCCAGCCGATGCACGAGCCGGAGCGGCCGGAGCAGTTGCGGCAGATGCTGGAGATGCTGCACGCCGACGAGACGCTGATCTTCTGCAGCGACTTCCCGCACTTCGACCAGAACGATCCGGTGACCGTCCTGCCGGGCATATCGGACCGCATGCGGCGGCGCATCTTTGCCGACAACGCGCTCGAACTGCTGCGCATGCCGGAGGCGTAGCGTGGCCGGCGGCGCGCCGCGGCGCGCGCGGCGCGTCGTGGTCGGCAAGGCCGCCGACGTCCCGGAGGGCGGGCGCAAGCTCGTGGTGCCGTTCCGGGGCCGCGCCGGGATCGGGGTGTTCAACGTCAAGGGCCGCTTCTACGCCCTGCGCAACATCTGCCCGCACAACCTGGGGCCGCTGTGCACCGGCCACGTGAGCGGCCGGTTCACCGCCAGCGGACCGCCGTCCAGCCCCGGCGCAACCCAGACCATGGACCGCGACGGCGAGATTCTGCGCTGCCCGTGGCACAACTGGGCGTTCGACATTACCGACGGGAGCTGCCTGGGCGACCCGCGGCTGCGCGTCAAGAGCTACCCGGTAACGGTTGAAGGCGGCGACCTGGTAGTGGAGTACTCCGCCGAGGAGGCCCCCGATGAGTGATGCCCTGCCCCTGCTGACCCGCGAGCTGACGATCGACCGGCGCTACCTGATCCTGCCGGTGCGCCGGCCGCCGGCTACCGGTACCATGCACCCGCCCGCCGGCCACCTGCGCCTGCGCGCCGGGGGCGAGGTGGTGCGCCACTTCGACATCGACCTGACCGACGGGGCCGGCGACTATACGGTGTTCAGCGACCTGGAGCCGTTTCGCGGGCAGCGGCTCACGGTGGAGTTCGAAGGCGCCGGCGCCGCTTCCCTGGACGGGCTGCGGTTGGCGCGCGAGCCGGTGCCCGCCGGCGAGCTGTACCGGGAGCGGTTGCGGCCGCAGTTCCACTTCTCCTCGCGCCGCGGCTGGAACAACGACCCCAACGGCCTGTTCCACTACCGCGGCGAGTACCATCTGCTGTACCAGCACAACCCCTACAGCGTCGAGTGGGGCAACCTGCACTGGGGGCACGCCGTGAGCCGCGACCTGGTGCACTGGACCGAGCTCCCCGTCGCCCTCTACCCCGACGCCCTGGGGGCGATGTCCACCGGCTGCGCGGTGGTGGACCACGCCAACACCTCCGGCCTGGGCCGCCCCGGCGCGCCCGCGGTGGTCGCCGTCTACACCGCCGGCCACGCCTCCTGGGCGCGCGCCTTCACCCAGTGCCTGGCGGTCTCGACCGACGGCGGCTACACCTGGAGCAAGTACGACGGCAACCCGGTAATCGACCACATCGTGCATCGCAACCGCGACCCCAAGGTGATCTGGCACGCCGAGACCGAGCGCTGGGTGATGGCGCTCTACCTGGACCGCTTCGACTACGCCATCTTCACTTCGCCCAACCTGCTGCAGTGGGAGCGCGCCAGCGAGCTGACGCTGCCCCGTACCACCGAGTGCCCGGAGCTGTTTCCGCTGCCGGCGGGCGGCGGCGGGGAGCGGTCGAGCGAGCGCAAGTGGGTATTCTGGGGCGCCAACAGCACCTACCTGGTGGGCTCGTTCGACGGCCGCACCTTCCGGCCGGAGCAGGCGCCGCGCAAGCTGCAGCCGGACGGCAACGGCTACGCCGCCCAGACCTGGAGCGACGTGCCGCCGGAGGATGGCCGGCGCCTGCAGATCGCCTGGCTGCGGCAGCGCATGCCGGGCATGCCGTTCGGCCAGTGCATGACCATTCCGCACTCCCTGGAGCTGCAGCGCCGCGGCGGCGGGTGGGCGCTGTGCGCGGCGCCGGTGCGGGAGCTGGAGCGGCTGCGGGCGGAGCGCTGGGAGATCGCCGAGGCGGAGCTGGCGCCGGGCCGGCCGCTCACCGCCGAGGTGAGCGGCGAGCTCCTGGACGTGGAGGCGGAGCTGGAGCTGGGCGCCGCCGACTGCGTGGGGGTGGTGGTGCGCGGCGTGGCGGTGTTCTACGACCGGCGCCTGGAGGCGCTGTGCTGCGGCGGCTGCACGGTGCCGCTGGCGGCGCCGGACGGCCCCTTCAAGTGGCGGATTCTGGCCGACCGCGCGTCGCTGGAGCTGTATGCCGACGGCGGCGCGGTGACCATCGCCGCGGGCATCGTGCTGCCGCGCTGGGAACGCGAGGTGCGGCTGGTGGCGGCCGGCGGGCGCGCGCTGGCGCGGCGGGTGACGGTGGCGCGGCTGCGCTCGGCGTGGCCGGCGGCGGGGCCGGCGCCCGCCGCTCGATGAGCGCCGCGGCCGGTCTGGAGGTAACGCCGATCGCCGGGGCGCTCGGCGCCGAGATCGGCGGCGCGGACCTGAGCCGGCCGCTCGACCCGGCCGCCGCGGCGCTGATTCGCCAGGCGCTGCTGGATCACCTGGTGATCTTCTTCGCCGGGCAGAAGCTGACGCCGGCGCTGCTGCTCGCCTTCTCCCGGCTGCTGGGCGAGCCCCTCGCCTACCCGCAGTTGCCGGGCCTGCCGGAGGAACCGCTGGTGACCGCGGTCACCAAGCTGGAGCATGAGCGGGTCAACTTCGGCGGCGTGTGGCATACCGACACCAGCTACCTGGAACGGCCGCCGATGGCCAGCCTGCTGTACGCGGTGGAGCTGCCGCCGTACGGCGGCGATACACTGTTCGCCAACCAGTATCTGGCCTACGAGCGCCTGTCCGCGGGGTTGCAGCGCACCCTTGCCGGTCTGAGCGCGGTGTACACCTCCACCAAGCCGGCGGTGGCGCGCACCCGGGAGGAGCGGCTGCGGGAACGCGGCGCGCAGGCCAAGGCGCTCACCAGCGAGCATCCGGTGGTGCGCACCCATCCGCAGACCGGACGCAAGGCGCTCTACGTCAACTCCGGGCACACCTCGCGCTTCGCCGGCTGGAGCGAAGCGGAAAGCCGGCCGCTGCTCGACTACCTGTTCCGCCTCCAGGCGGAGCCGGAGCTCACCTGCCGCTACCGCTGGCGGCCCGGCGCGCTGGCGATCTGGGACAACCGCTGCACGCTGCACCTGCCGCTCAACGACTACCACGGGTTTCGGCGCGTGATGCACCGCGTGACGCTGGCCGGCGACCGGCCCGCCTGAGCACCGCGCCGCCGACCGGCGCGCGGCCGGTCGCGGCTTAGGCCTAGCGGGCGCCGTTCATCCCCTGGTACCGGGCGATGATGTCGATGATCAGACTGACGTCGTCACGCGCCGCGGCCAGCGGAGTCCGGTTCGGGGCGCCGTGGACGATGCTGGCGTGAAAGTGGCGCAGCTCGCGCGTGAAGGGACTTTCCCAGGCGACCGCCGGCTCGGTGCGGCAGGCGGTGCCGTGCCGGTCGGTGCCCTGGATCACCACCGAGGAGAGGATGCCGCGCGCGAACCCCGTCGGATAGGAGAGCAGGACGCGGTGCCCGTCGCCGTACACCTCCAGCGTCTCCTTGAAGTCCCACAGCTCCGGCAGGTCCACCCAGGAGGCCACGCCGCGGGCGCCGCCCGGATATGCCAGGGTGAAGGTCACGGCGCGGCCGGCGCGCCAGATCTCGGTGCTGACCACCGCGCGCGGCAGTCCCAGCAGGGAGCGCATGGTGTACAGGTCGTGGATCATGCTGCCGGCCAGCAGCAGGAAGGCGCGCCGCACCTCCGGGGCGGCGTCGCCGATCGCCTGGCGGAACGCGGCGCCGCGCGCGGCGCGGGTGCGCGCCGTCGCGGCCGCGGGATGGTCGTCGAAGCGGCGCAGGTCGAACTGGCGCAGATGCAGGCGGTTGTCCGGGTGCAGGTGGGTTACCTGGACGAAGCGGATCTCACCCATCTCCCGCACCGCCCGCTGCGCCAGCTCGAAGGCGGGATCGTACACCTTCATGTAGCCGGCCTGGGCCACCGTGCCGGCCGCGCGCTGGGCGGCGATCATGGCGTCGATCTCCGGCAGCGAGAAGCAGACCGGCTTCTCGATGAACAGGTGCTTGCCCGCCTCCAGGGCGGCCACCGCGGCCTCGGTCTTGGGATCGGTATGGCACAGCAGGAGGGCTTCCACGTCCGCGGCGAGCAAGTCGCGGTAGTCGGTGACGTGGCGCGGCACGCGGAACCGGCGCGCGGCGTCCGCGGCGGCGCTCGGCGAGACGTCGCAGACGCCGGCCACCTCGAACTGGTCCGCCAGCGCGGTGAGGTTGGGCAGGTGGTGGACCTGGGCGATGGCGCCGCAGCCCACCACGCCGATGCGGACGCGCTTCACGGCGCGGCGCGGGGCGCCGCAGCCGCCTCCACGCTGCGCGCGGCGAAGTCGTTCCACGCCGCGGCCAGCTCCGCGTTGCGCCGGAACAGCTCGCGCAGCGCGTCCCACATCCGGTTGCGCGCGGCGCCGGCGGCCGCCTCGTCGCCGGCGGCCAATGCCGCGCGGTAACGGTCGAGCTGCTCCTGCTGCACGGCCGCGGCGGCGGCCGCGGCCTGGGCTACGGCGGCCGCCGCGGCGCTCTGCCGGCCCGCCAACTCGGCGTCGGGCGTGGTGCGGTCCGGCGTCTGGTCGTAGGCCGCGGCCGCGGCGAAGCGCGGCGGTTGCCGGGTGCCGTCCTCATTCCAGAAGGTGTGGGTAGGCTGAACGTGCGGGCTGACTGCGAGGAACATGATCACCTCGTCATCCCCCACGTTGCGCACGGTGTGATACTGGCCGCTGAGCGCGATGCAAAATTGGCCGGGGCCGAGCACCGCGCGGCGGCCGTCGACGGCGAACTCCGCCCGCCCCTGCAACATGAGGAAGATCTCGTGGCCGAGGTCGTGGGTATGGCCGGCGTTGCACTGCCCGAGCGCCATCTTCAGAAAGCGGCAGCGGAGCTGCGGCGTCACCAGCACGTTGGCGAGGTCGGTACGGTAGTCGTACACCTTCAGGCTCATCGCTCTCCCCCCGCGCGCGGCGCGCAGCCCCCTGCCGGGCCGGTCGCCGCCATCACTCCGGCCTGGCCGCGGCGTCCGCGAACAGGGACGGGAACCAGGTACCGGGGTTGGCCGGCTCGCGCAACAGAATCTGCTGGCGCGGCGTGAGCGGCGCCGCGGCCGGCGGCTGCACGCGGCGCGCCGACCAGGCAAGATGCGACTGGCAGTACTTGTAGAGCAGGGCGCGGCGCCGGTGGGCGCCGGTCCACGGCGCGGTGCCGTGGGTCAATGCTTCGGAGAACAGCACCACCGATCCCGCCGGCGCCTCCGGCACCACCACGCCGGGCGCCAGGGCGTCCCCCTGCAGCAGCTTCCAGCGCCCCTGGTTCACGGTCGGAATCGCGTCCGGGCGGATGAAGTTGCTCTTGTGGCTGCCCGGAACGCAGCAGAACCCGCCATGCTCCGGCCCGGCGTCCGCCAGGTTCCACGCCACCACCGTAAAGCCGTTGTGAATCTTCCCGCCGCGCACGTGATAGTACTCGGCCGGCGAATAGGGGGCGTTGCCGCCGTGCAGTTCGCCGCCCTCCATGCCGGCTTCCATGTTGATGCCGTACAGGCGGTCGAGCCGGAACCAGTCGCCCAGGGTGAGCTGCAGCAGCGGCATGATCCGCGGGTGGTCGAGCAGATCGCAGAACGGCTTGCCCCAGTCGAGGAATCCGGGGCCGGCCGGCGCGCCCCCGGCGGCCGACCCGAAGCGGGTCCGGGCGCGCGGCGGCGGCAACTGCCGGGCATCGATGAGGCGGTTCAACTCCTCCAGTTCGGCGCGGCCGAGGACGTCGGGAATCACCACGAACCCCGTCAGGTCGAACAGATAGCGCTGCAGATCCAGCTCGTGGTCCATCGTTCCTCCCCGGCTCAGGTCCGGCCGCCGCGCGCCAGCCGGAAGGCGTGCTCCTCGGCGCGCAGCGCCGCCGCGCCGTTGCCGCCGCTGGCGCGCAACTGCGCCACGCTGCGCACCGGCAGGCGGGCCGCGCCTTCCCAGTCACGAGTTGGCAGGCGCGGGCCGCTCCGCCGCGCCTCGGCCGCGGCGATGGCCGCGCCGTACTGCGGCAGCCACCGGCGCTGCGCCAGCAGCAGGTCGTCTACGAGCTGCCACACCTCCGGCGGCGTCGCCACGGCGCCGGCCAGCGGATCGAGCAGCATCGCCTGCCGCAGCAGCGTATCGTCGCCGGTCACCGCCGCCGCCACCGCCAGGCGCTGCACCGCCACGCTGGCGTTGCACACCGCGGCGCAGCCGAGCGGCAGCTCGCCCACCAATGGGACGTTGATGCCGGTGCGGTCCACGTAGCCGGGCACTTCGACCACCGCGTCGGCCGGCAGGTTGGCGATGGCGCCGCGGTTCTTCACGTTGAAGTGGCCGCGGTAGGTGCGCCCGGTCTCCAACCCCTCGACGATGTAGGAACCATGCTCCGCGGAGCGCTCCTCCGGCGTGAACCGCATCGGCGGCTCGGCCATCCAGCGCGGAAAATCCTCCTCGAACCAGTTGCGCTTCTCGCTGCACACCCGCAGGTAGCCGCCGGTCTCGCCGTGGATCCAGGTGTCGAGGCTGATCCAGTCGCGAATCTCCGCAGGCCGCTTGCGGTACCAGGGGAGGTACTCGCTCAGGTGGCCGTTGGACTCGGTGGAGTAGTAGCCGAAGCGGCGCAGCACGTCGATGCGCACCTTCTCGGTCTCCCGATACTTGGGGTTCCGCTCGTAGGCGGCGAGCAAGTCGCCGGTCAGGTCCTTGCCGCGGTGGCGGAGCCGGACGAACCAGGTCTGGTGGTTGATGCCGGCGGCGACGAAGTCCAGTTCCTGCTGCGGTACGCCGAGCACCTCGGCGATTTGCCGGTGGCCGCCCTGCACGCCGTGACACAGGCCGATGGTCTCCACCCCGCCATGATCGTTGGCGGCCCAGGTGAGCATGGCCATCGGGTTGGCGTAGTTGAACAGCCGGCACCCCGGCTCCGCGGCCTCGCGCACGTCGCGGCAGATGTCCAGGATCACCGGAATGCCGCGCTGGCCGTACATGATGCCCCCGGGCGCCAGGGTATCGCCCACGCATTGGTCGATTCCGTACCGTAGCGGCACGTCTATGTCGGAGGCGAACGCCTCGACGCCGCCCACGCGCACGGTGCAGAACACGTAGCGAGCGCCCGCTATGGCGGCGCGGCGGTCGGTGGTGGCGCTCAGCTTGACCTGATCCAGCCCGTTGGCGCGTATGTCCCGGGCCGCCAACCGGTGGATCATGTCGAGGTTGGAGGCGCTGATGTCGGACAGCGCCACCTCCAGCGAGGCGAATTCCGGGACCGTGAGAAGATCGCCGAGCAGCTTGCGGGTAAACCCGATGCTGCCGGCGCCGACGAAGGCAATCTTGAACGACATGGCGCGGCTGCTCCTTACGGCACCGTAAGCGATTGCCCGCCAACGCGCAAGATTCCCGCGGTCAGCCGGCGGCCTAGGGGAGCCAGCTTGGGGAGCGGCCGGTCAGGGGGGAGCCGACCAGGGTGTCGCCGGCGGTGTCCCACAGCACCACCTCGGCCGGCACGCCGGCCGCTTCCAGGGCGATCCGGTGGAACGCGAGATAGCGCCCGTCGGCGCTCCACTGCGCGGGGCCGTGGTCGACCGCGGTGTCGCGGGTGAGCTGCCGCGCCGTGCCGTCGCTCTCCACCAGCCACACCTGACCGCCGCCGCCGGCGCCGGGAACCCGCCGCAGCACGCTCGTGCGCCCGCCATCGGGCGCCCAGCGCACGCCCCACTCTTCGAACCGGCTCTGCGGGGCGTCGAGCGTGAGCGAGGCGAGATCCAAGGTCACCAGACGGGTGCGGAAGTGGTCGTCGTTCAGGTCCACGTCGGTCACGAACAGCTTGCTGCCGTCTCGATTCCACACCGGCGGTTCCCCGGTGCGGCTCGGAACGAACGTCGTGGACGCATCGCTCAGCCGCGTCAGGCGGATCCCGTTTTCCAGCGGCGCCACCCACGCCAGCCACGCGCCGTCGGGTGACCAGCGCGGTTCGAAGCCGACGTAGCTGAGGTCTTCCAACACCGGCCGCACCCTGCCGTCGCGCGTATCCAGCAGATACACCCGCGGCGGCCCCGGCAGGGTGCGGCGGGCGAACGCGACCGCGCCGCCGGCGGGCGACCAGCGCGGGCTGAAGCAGTCGTCGCTGCCGCAATCCAGCAGGCGGGCGCCGCGCCCGTCGCGCCCGACGGTGAACAGATCGTTGCCGTGCCGGTCGCGCGGCGCGGAGTAGACGATGGCCGCGGCGTCGCCCGCCACGTGATAGTCCCACACCCCCTCCGGCTGCTCGGTGAGTTGTTGCGGGGCGCCGCCGGTCAAGCCGGCGCTGAACAGTTGGTCGCGGCCCGCGGCGTCGGGTGCCAGATAGACGACCGCCGGCGCCGCGGTGGTGAACTGCCAGCGCAACGCCCGCAGCAGGAGCCGGTTCTGGGCGCTGGCGAGCCCGGCGTCGACCTCGACCGTGTAGGTGACCGCGGGCTGCAACGGGCGCAGTGGCCGCAGCGTCACCGCCCGCGTCGACCAGATCAGCTCCACCGGCGTGTCGGGCGTCACGCGCGCCGGCGCCGCGGCCCGGGCCGGCGGTACCATCGGCTGATCGAACAGCACCCGGGGCCGGACCCGCGTCGACACCTGCGCCGCGTCCGCCGGCGGCCACACTTCGACCACCCGCACGCCGACGCGGTCGCCGAGCAACACCAATACCGTGGCGGCGGCCGCCAGCAGCGCCAGCGCCGCCAGCACCAGGCGATCGAAGGTGGTCACCGCGCCCGGTACTCCGCTCAGTAGTAGAGATAGGGCTGGGCGGGCTGCTCGGCGGGCGTCACCGCGCCGGCGATCAGCACCGGCACCCGCTCGTCGAGGAAGGTCTCGACCGCGAATTCGCCGTCCACCCACACCCACGCATCGTCGTCCAGAAAGTCGGCGTCCGGCCAGCGCACCGCCAGCCCGATCGGGGCCGCGTCCGCCACGCAACAGCTCAGCAGAAAGCGGCTCACCAGGAAGGAACCGGCGGGAAAGCGTTCGTCACGGTACACGAAGCCGCGCACCCGGGCGGCCTGGCCGGCAAACCGGCTCAGATCGTCGGAGCGGATTTCCGCCCGCTGGAACAACACCAGCCAGTCGAGCACGGTACGCGGCGCAGCTTCCTCCACGTCGGCAAGCACCGTCTCCGCGCTGACCGCGCGCCCGGCGGCGGCCGGCATCGCGCCGAGCTCCACGGTGCGGGTCGCCATGGCGTCGGTGCCCAGCGGGCGCGGCGGGATCAGCGCCAGCGCCACCGGCACCACCAGCAGGCCGACTCCCAGCCACGGCACGGCCGCGCGCCCCCCTGCCCCGCGCTCCCGCCGCAGCGCCGCGGCCAGCAGCACCGCGCCCAGGAGCGCAAGGCAGCCGATCGCCACCGTCGTCAGCCAGCCGTAGCGCAGATTGATGTAGTAGCCCAGGGACCCGTCGAGCTGGCGCACCGCCAGCACCGCGGCCAGCGCCAGCACTACCCCGCCGCGGATGGCGGCGGAACTGCGCCGGCCGACCCGCGGCGCGCGCATCTTCAAAACCCCACCTGCGTGCCCAACAGCAGGCTCGCCACCAGGGTGGCGCTGAACGGCAGCAGGATCAGGTAGACCACCACCCGCGGCCGAAAGATGCTGGAGAACATCAGCGAGCTCTTGATGTCGACCATCGGCCCGAACACCAGGAACGCCAATATCGAGGCCGGCGTGAAGGTGCCCACGAACGACAGGGCCACGAAGGCATCGACGGTCGAGCACACCGAGATGACGAAGGCGAGCAGGCTCAGGACCAGGACCGAGCTTACCGCGCCGCTGCCCACTTCGAGGATCGCCTGCTGCGGCACCAGCGCCTGCAGGGCGGCGGCCAGCAGCGAGCCGGCAACGAGGTAGCGCCCCACGTCGAACAGATCGTCGGCCGCGGCGCTGACCGCGGCGCGCGCCCGGGAGGCCAGCGATCCGGCGGCGGCCTCCGGGCCATGGTGGTGGTCATGGCCATGGTGATGGTCGTGGCCGTGGTGGTGGCCGGCATGCTGATGGCTGCCTGCCGCGGGCTCGGCGCGCAGCACCTGCTCGGCGCGCGCGGCGCCGAACAGGAGGGCGATTGCCGCCGCGATGATGAAGCTGAGCGCGAAGCGCGCCAGCAGCATGCGGCCGGGGCCGAACGCGGTCAGGGTGCTGGCGAACACGATCGGGTTCACCACCGGGGCGGCGAGCAGGAAGGCCACGCCCACCCGCAGCGGCAGCCCCTTGGCCAGCAGCCGGCGCACCACCACCACGATGCCGCACTCGCACACCGGCAGCGCCAGGCCGAGCGCGGCCCCGGCGAGGGCGGCGAGCACCGGCTGGCGGGGAATCAGCCGCGCCAGCGCGGCCGGCCGCACGAACACCTCCACGAACCCGGAGGCCAACGCGCCGGCCAGCAGGAACGGAGCCGCCTCGATGAAGATTCCCAGGAAGATGGTGGTGAAGGTCTGCAACCGGTCGGCAACGGATACGGGAGCCGCAAAGGCGGCGTCGATCGTCGCTTGCCGGGTGGCGGCGAACCACGCGGCCAGCAGGACCAGCAGCAGCGCCGCTCCCCCGCCGATCCACGCCCGGCGCCGCGCCGGGCGGGCCGCCATCACCTCGGCGCCGGGCGCCGGTTCCGAGAGCGGCAGTTGCGCAGACATCAAACCATATCATAGCGCGGCCGCGCGCCCCTGCGGCTACCCCCGCGCCGCGCTGCCCCGCGCTTGACCGCGGCGGGGGCCGGCGCTACGTTTCGCGCATGATTTCCGAGAGCATCACGCGCGCGCTGAACGATCAGATCACCAATGAGCTCAATTCCAGCTACACCTACCTGGCGATGTCGGCGCACTTCGCCGCCCGCAACCTGAACGGCTTCGCGCACTGGTTCCGAGTGCAGTACGAAGAGGAACGCAGCCACGCGCTGCGCATCTTCGACCATATCCTGGAGCGCGGCGGCGCGGTGGCGCTCTCCGTGGTCACCCAGCCGGCGGGGACTTGGGACACCCCACTCAGCGCCTTCACCGAAGCGCGCGACGAGGAGCGCCGGGTAGCCCAGTCGATCGACGAGTTGATCGATCTGGCAGCGGGCGAGAAGGACCACGCCACGCGCATTCTCCTGGACTGGTTCGTTACCGAGCAGGTGGAGGAAGAGCGCATCACCACCGAGATCGTCGATCAACTGCAGATGGTGGGTGATTCCCGGATTGGCCTGTTCATGATCGACGAGCGGCTCAAGAACCGCGTGCCCGCCGAGGAGGAGGCTGGCGGTTGACGGCCGGACGCCTGGCTCAAGGCGCCGCCTGGCGGCGCCTGCCGGTGGATCATCCCGCAACCAGGGTGACCCGTACCGGCTGACCCGGCGCATAGTACTGCTCCGCCGGCACGTGCACGATCAGTTCGGTCACGCCGGGCGTCTCGTCCACGCAGACCCGCAGCGCCCGATACTCGCCCATGAAGCGCTGGCCACAGATCGTCCCGCGAATCCCGGCCGCGCCGCCCCCATCGCTGCCATCGCCGCCATCGCCGGCGGGGCCAATCCGCAGTTGCCACGGCCGTATCGGCACCGCCGGCGCGCCGGCGACCTGGAACGGCGCCGCGGCGGCGACTGCGCCGAGCGCGCAGACCCAGACCCCGCCGCGGCGCTGCGCCGGCAGCAGATTGACGGCGCCGAGATAGCGCGCCGCGAAGGCGTTGGCCGGCTCCCGGTACAGGGTCTCGGCGTCTCCGGCCTGCACCAGGCGCCCGCGGCGCAGGAGCGCCAGCCGGTCGGCCACGGTAAACGCTTCGTCGCGGTCGTGGGTCACGAACAGCGCGGTGGTGGCGGTCTGCTGCAGGACTGCTCGCAGCTCCCGGAACAGCTCCCACTTCAGCACCGGGTCGAGGTTGTTGAACGGCTCATCCAGCAGCAGCAGCGCCGGGCGCGGCGCCAGCGCGCGGCCGATCGCGGCGCGTTGCGCCTGGCCCCCGGAGACCTCGTGCGGGTAGCGGTCGCCGACGTCGGCGGCGTGCACCAACTGCAGGGTCTGGTCGGCGACCGCCCGCCGCCGGCGTTCGGGCAGGCGGCGCAGCCCGAAGGCGACGTTCTGCCGAATGGTCAGATGGGGCAGCAGCGCGGTGTCCTGAAACACCACGCCCACCGCCCGTTCTTCCGGCGGAATGGAGCGGCGCGCGCTGCTCACCACGGTTCCGGCGAGGGAGATGGTGCCGGCGCTGGGCTGCTCGAAGCCGGCTACCAGCCGCAGCAGGGTGGTCTTGCCGCTGCCGCTTTCGCCGAGCAGCGCCAGTACGTCACCGCGCGCCACCTCCAGGGATACCTGCCGCAACGCCGGGCGCGGGTTGCCCCGGTAGTACTTGGTAACGCCGGTCAGGCTTAGGTGCGGGCCGGAGTCGGCGCCGGCGGCGGCGCGGCTGAGCCGGCTGCCGCGGCCGGAATCGGCCAGTCGCATCGCGGTCGGGGGCGCGCGGGTCCGCCCGGCGAGGGCGCTTCAGGCCGCCGGCGCCGCCGGCGCGGCTGAGCCGGCGTCCTGGCGGACGGTGATGAGGCGCTGCAGCAGGATGACCGGCGCCACGCCGATGGCCACGATCAGCAGCGCCGGGATGGCCGCCTCGGCGATCATCTCGTTGCCCGCCATGCGGAACACGCGGGTCGCGAGGGTCTCCAGATTGAACGGCCGCAGAATCATAGTCAGCGGCAACTCCTTGAGCATGTCGACGATCAGCAGCATGGCCGCGGCCAACAGCGCCGGGCGCAGACTCGGAATCCCTACCCGCAGCAGCGCCTGCCGCGGGCGCAGGCCGGCGACCCGGGCCACTTCGTCGAAGCGGGTGGTGACCCCGCAGAACCCGGAGTCGACGGTGTGGTAGCCGACGGCAAAGAAGCGCACCACGTATCCGGCCAGCAGGGCGAGCACGGTCCCGGTGAGGATCAACCCGGGCGAGACTCCGAACAGCAGGCGGGCGGCGCCGATGATGCGGTGATCGAGCCAGGTGTAGGCGGTGGCGATGCCGACCGCCAGCACCGCTCCGGGAATCGCGTAGCCGGCGGTCGCGCAGCGCGCCAGCGCGCTGACCGCGCGCCCGGCGCGGAGGCGCGTGGTGTAGGCGATCAGTACCGCCAGGACCAGGATCAGCAGCGCCGCGGCCGCGGCCAGGCCAACGCTGACGCCGAGATAGCGGACCAGTTGCCAGCCTTCCACCCGGGTCCAGCTCTGCAGCGCCCACCAGCCGAGCTGCGCCACCGGTACCGCGAAACCCAGCAGCACCGGCAGGGCGCAGGCGGCGCAGGCCGCGGCCGCCGGCCAGCCGCGCAGCCTGACGCGCGGCAGCGGGCGCTGCGACCCGCCGGGCGCGTGGTACCGCGCCCGCCGCCGCTGCCAGCGCTCCAGCGCCATGATCAGCGCCACCGCCACCAGCAGCACGGCCGCCAGGCTCAGGGCCGCCTGCACGCTGCCGAGCGCAAACCAAGCGCGAAAGATGCCAATGGTCAAAGTATCGACCCCGAAGAAATGAGACGCGCCATATTCGCCGAGGACCTCCATTGCCACCAGCGCCATCCCGGCGGCGATTCCGGGCCGGGCCAGCGGCAGCACCGCGCGGCGGAACGCCTGTAGCCCCGTGTAGCCATGACTGCGGGCGATCTCCAGGACCGCCCCACTCTGCCGCGCGAACAGGGCGCGCACCGTCAGGTAGGCGTAGGGATATACGGTTACGGTGAGCACGAAGCAGAGCCCGGCGAAGGTCTGCACGTCGATGGTGGGATAGCCGCCGGCGGGCAGCGCAAAGCCCTTGCGAAACAGCAGTTGCGCCGGCCCGGTGAAATCGAACAAGCCGGCGTAGGCCAGCGCGGCGATGTAGGCGGGCAGCGCCAGCGGCAGGATCAGCAGCCAGCTCAGGACGCGCCGGCCGGGGTATTCGAACGCCGTCGAAAGCCAGGCCGTGGTCACCCCCAGCGCGCCGGTAAGCGCGGCCACGACGGCCACCAGGGCAACCGTATTGGCCGCGTAGCGGGGCAGCACGGTCTGCGCCAAGTGCCGCACCTCCGGCGTCCCAAGGGCGCCGACGTGCACCCCCACCACCGCCAGCGGAACCCCGATCAGGGCGGCCAGCGCCGCCGGCGCCAGCAGCCACGCCCGTGACGCGCACCTCGCGCCGGGCGCCGCCAGCCGCCAGCGCCGGGCAAGCCGCAGCCAGGCGGCGCGCAACCGGAACGGCCGGAGCAGCCGGGGCGGCAGCCGCGCGCCGACGCCGCGGAGGCGCGCCGCAAGGCCGGCCGCGAAGTCAGACATCGGCTCGCCGCCGCTCCCGGCCAGGCGCGACCGGCGGGTCAAGCGCCGCAGCCCGCCGCCGGTACGGATGAATTCACCTACATTCGCAAGCGTAATGAAGCAAAGGTATGTGAAGCCCGGTTAACTTTGTCAACCCCCCGAAACTGCCAACACTGCCAAACCCCCGAAACCAACCCTCCAACCCTGCGCCGTCCTGGCCGCGCCAGGCGCCTGCTGCTCGCCGCCGCCGCGGGCATACGGCACGACGTGATCGATCTGCAGCAGGTGTTGGGAGCCGCAACGGCGCCCGCAGGTGCAGTCCACCTAGCGGCAGCGGCTCCGGTCGCGCCGCCAGACCTCGCGCTTGACCGCCGCCGGGATGGCGCGGCCGGTCACGCCTGTCTTCGCTGCCGAAGTCCGGGTCCGCGGCGGCGCAGCAGGCTGCGCGCACGTCGCAGCCTGCCGGCCGAGGCGCGCGTCTTCGCCGTCGAAGTTGCGTCGCCCGCCGGCTTCGCTGCCGAAGTGTCCGGGCGGTCAGCGGCTGCGTCTCCCGGCTGCGCCGGCGCCTGAGCCGATACCTTCGCCGCCGAAGGAGCGGCGCGGTCCGCGCTGGCCTCCTGCTTCGCTGCCGAAGCAGCGCCGCGAGCCGTGCCGGCTGCGTCTTCGGCGCCGAAGTTTGCTCGGCGCCTTTGGCCTGCGCGGCGCGCCGGCCGCGCAACGATAGCAGGCTGCCGCCGGTACTGCCGATCGTGATCTACAACGGCAGCCAGCCGTGGACGGCGGCCGAGGACGTGGCGGAATTGATCGCGTTCGGCGGCGAGGAGCTGGCGCGGTATCAGCCGTCGCTGCGCTAATATCTGCTTGACGCCGAAACAGGGTGGGTCTACGGTCCTGCCGGGTCTCATGGCCGACGATCACGCATCCGACCAACCACCGTCCGCCGATCCGTCACCGCCGGTCAGCCAGCGGCACGACAAGTACTTCTACTCCGTGTTCTCCGACCCCGAGAACGCGGCCGGCCTGTTGCGCTCCTGCCTGCCCCACGGACTCGCCCGTACGCTGCAGTGGTCCTCCCTCACCCTCCGCCCCGGACGCTTCGTCAGTGACGACTGGCGCGGCCGCGAGGTCGATCTGCTGTTCTCCGTCGAGCGCGCGGATTCCGGCCCCGGTTCCGGCCCCCCGGTACTCGTCTACGTGCTGCTGGAGCATCAGTCCACACCCGACCGCTGGATACGGCTGCGGTTGCTCAATTACTGCCTGATGATCTGGATGCAATGGCACCGGGAGCATGAGCAGGAGGAGCGTTTGCCGCTGATCGTGCCGGTGGTATTCTACCAGGGAGCGCAGCCGTGGCGGTTCCCGCGGCAGTTCGCCGAGTTGGTAGCGGGCGCGGAGTCCGAGCGGGGATGGGTGCCGCGATTCGAGCACCTGCTGATCGACCAGACGGAGCAGAATCCGGAGTCGGTGACCGGGACGCTGCAGCTCGCGCTGATGGCCGAGTACCGCCGCGACGGATCGGCGGAGTTGATCGAACGGGCGATCCGGTTGGCAGGGCAGGTGTTTCCTCATGTCGGAATCGAAGGGGTGGCGCTGCACGTGGAGTACCTGCTGTGGACGCAGCCGCAGGAACGACAGCAGCAGATCACGGAGGCGCTGCTGCGGAACGTGCCGGGTCATGGAGGAGAGGTGATGAATTACGTGCAACAGATGGTCAACGAAGGCTGGCAGAAGGGTATCCGGGAAGGCCGCCAGGAGGGCCGCCAGGAAGGCGAACTGAGGGGGCAGTTGCAAACCATCCAGGGATTCCTGGAACGCGCGGTGCCGTGGTCGACTATCGAGGCGGCCACGGGCATCGACGAGGCTGCGTTCCGGCGTCTCAAACAGCAGCTCGACGACAACGGCGCCGGCCACGCCAACTGAGGTCCGCCCGAAAACAGTCGCTTCAGTCACAGGCTATAGCGGCCGGCAACACCAACCCGGCCGCGCAGGGGGGGCCGGCAGGCGGCGCGGAAGTTCACGCCGGAAACGGCGCCGCGGTTGTCCGTCCTGCTGGAACGTCCGACCGATCCTGAGAGCCTGGAACAGGTAGGCGACATGAGACCGAACATGTCGCAAGCGTGGTGGCCGCCCTGACGGGCGAGATGGGCCGCGCCGAATTGCAGGCCGCCCTGCGAATCACTCACCGCCCCCACTTCATGGTATAGTCGATCACCTGACCATGCACGATGCCGGCTACAAGCGGTTGTTCGCGCAGCCGCACACGGTTCAGGACCTGCTGCGCGGCTTCGCCGCCCGCGACTGGAGCGAGGCACTCGACTTCTCGACCCTCACCCCGGTGCCGGCCAGCTTCGTCAGCCACCGCCTGCGCCAGCGCCACGGCGATCTGGTGTGGCGGGTCCGGTTCCACGATGAATGGCTGTACCTCCTGGTGCTGCTGGAGTTCCAGTCCACCATCGAGCCGGCCATGGCAACGCGGATGCTGACCTACACCGGCATGCTGTACGAGAAGCTGATCGACGACGGCGTGCTGCGCGAACATGGCAAGCTGCCGCCGGTGCTGCCGATCGTGATCTACAACGGGCGCCAGCCGTGGACGGCGGCCGAGGACGTGGCGGAGCTGATCGCGTTCGGCGGCGAGGCGCTGGCGCGGTATCAGCCGTCGCTGCGCTACTATCTGCTTGACCAGGGGCGGCTGGAAGCGGACGATCTGCCGGGTCGCAACTTGGTGTCGGCGCTGATCGCGCTGGAGACCAATCGCGCGGATGAGCGGGCTCCGGAGTTGCTGGCGGCGCTGTTCGAGCGGCTGCGGGAGTTGGAGACCCCGGAGTTGACGCAAGTGTACCGGGAATGGGTGAATCAGGTGCTGGTGCCGCGCAAGATGAAAGGCACGGTGCTGGAATCGTTGCCGGGATCGGAGGAGGTAGGGCCGATGTTGCAGGAGTTGGTAGCCGGGTGGGTCGCGGAAGGCCATGAGCAGGGCCTGAAGGAAGGCCGCGAGCAGGGCATCGAGCAGGGCATCGAGCGAGGCATCGAGCGGGGCATCGAGCGGGGCCGTAGCGAAGAACGCAGGCGGCTATGCCGGCAGGCGGCGCTGAAGTTCACGGCGGAAACGGGGCCGCGGTTGTCCGTCCTGCTGGAGCTTCTGACCGATCCTGAGAGCCTGGAACAGGTGGGCGACTGGATCATCGAGTGCGCGACGGAGGAGGAGCTGCTGGCACGCGTGCAGGACGCGATCTCGTAACCGGCGCTGAGCTTAGATGAACGCGAAATCGCCTGGGAGTCGTCGGCGAGCTGATCGAAGAACGATCCCGGCGGCCGCGATGTGAGAGAAAGGGTCAAGCGCGCCCTCACCCCAGAGGAAATCAAGCGAGCGATACCAAAGCTGCGCCGCCGGCGCCGGTTCGTTTTGGCGGAACTGCCGGACGGCAGCCGGGCCATCCTCGCCCGCGACGGCTGGTATGCCTTCGACGAGGAACGGCTGCGGGCGGACTACGACCGCCCGGTAGAGGTCCCGGAGGATCTGAGTCTGTGACCCGCCAGCCGTCATCGGCCCGGCGCCTATAGTGTGGGCACTAGCAGCCACTCGTGCGCGCCGCAGATGGAGCACTCCATCTCGCGCGCTATCGCGGTTCCTTTTGCGCCCCGCGCTCCGTCGCAGACTTGGCCCATGAACTGGCCCCAACAACCGATCGACCTCGAACAGCCTGCGCCGCGTCTCCTGCCACTATCAGCGCCGCCGGTAGCTGAAACACCCAGTACGCGGGCCAGATGAGATTCGCACTCGCCGGAGCGGACACAGGTTGACGGCCGCCGCGGGCGCGGGAGGATTATGGCTGACACGCGGCTGATCGAGCGGTGGCTGCCGATAGCGGCGCTTGGGATCGAGAGTATCCGCGAGCGGACGCCGATGACGCCGTTCCCGGCGCCGAACCGGTTGCACGTGTGGTGGGCGCGGCGGCCGTTGGTGGCCTCGCGGGCGGCGGTGCTGGCGTCGCTGCTGCCGGCGGACGCCGACCGGAAGCGTGCTCGGCATCCACGGCGACCCGGTGGTGGCGAAGGCGCGGATCGCGCGCGCCAACCGCACCGGGGAACGGCTGGGCGCCGCGGCGTACGGGTATCCGCGGGCGTTCGGATATACGCCGGACGATGCGGAATGGACCTGGCTGGCGGGCCATGAGCTGGACCGCGCCACGGTGCTCGATCCGACCGCCGGGGGCGGCAGCCTGCCGTTCGAGGCGGCGCGGCTGGGACTTGCAACCCTGGCCAATGACCTGAATCCGGTCGCGGCGCTGATCGAGGAAGCGACCGCGGCATGGCCGGCGCAGCATGGGCTTGCGGTCAAGGAGACGGTCGAAGCGCTGGGCGCCGAGCTGACCCGGATCGTCCGGGGACGGCTCACCGGCGTGTTTCCCGATGAGCCGGGCTAGGACACCCGGCCCGACGGCTATCTGTGGGCGCGGACGGTGAGGTGTCCGTATTGCGGGGGGCGGGTGCCGCTGGCGCCGAACTGGCGGTTGGCGCCGGACGGGACAGGGGTGCGGCTGGAACCGCTAGCCGCCGGTGGACCGGGAGCGCCGGGGCGGGTGTGCCGGTTCCATGTGGTGCATTCGGCGCGGGAGCAGGCGGCGGGGACGGTGGCGCGCGGGGCGGGCAGCTGCCCGTGGCCGGATTGCGGGCGGGTGATCGCCGGCGATGAGATCAAGGCGCAGGCGCAGGCCGGCGCGATGGGCGAGCAACTGTTCGCGGTGGTCTACAAGGAACGGGTGAACACCTGGACCAAGACCGGCCGCCGGCGCGAGAAGTGGGTGCGCCGCTACCGCGCGCCGCGCCCGGAAGACGACAACGCCGCCGAGATAGCGGCGCGGCTGGCGGAGAAGCTGCCGGAGTGGGAGGCGTTCGACCTGGTGCCGGGGGAGCGGATCCCCGATGGCACCAAGACTACCGAACCGCTCCGCTACGGCATGCCGCGCTGGCGGGACCTGTTCTCGCCGCGCCAGCTCCTGTGCCACGGCACCGGCGTGGAGGTGTACCGCGAACTGCTCGAAGCCGACCGCGCCGCCGGCGCGCTGACCCCGCTGCGCCAGGCCGCCTACGGCTACCTGGCCCTCTCGCTCGACAAGACCCGTGACTACAACTCCCGCATGACTCGCTGGCACGTAGGGCGCGAAGTAATGGTCAATACCTTCGACCGGCATGACTTCTCCTTCAAGTGGTCCTACGCCGAGATGGCGCCGCTGATCACCGGCCTGGGCTACGACTGGGCCATCGGCCAGACCGCCAAGTGCATCAAGGAACTGGTCGCGCTGCTGCGCCCGGGCGCCGGCGGCGCCGGCGATCTGGGAAATCTGTTCCCCGAGTCCGACGCGCGGCCCGCCGTCACCATCACCTGCAAGCCGGGCGACGACCTCGACCATATCCTCGACGGCAGCGTCGATGCGGTGGTCATGGACCCGCCCTACTACGACAACGTGATGTACGCCGAGCTGTCCGACTTCTTCTACGTCTGGCTGAAGCGCACCGCCGGCCACGTCTTTCCCGCCCTGTTCCGCCGCCGCCTCACCGACAAGGAGAACGAGGCGGTCGCCAACCCGGCCCGGTTCCGCGGCCAGCCGGGCGCGCAGGCGCTCGCCGGGCGCGACTACCAGGAACGGATGGCGAGCATCTTCGCCGAGATGCGCCGCGTGCTGAAATCCGACGGGGTGATGACGCTGATGTTCACCCACAAGGCGGCCGGCGCCTGGGACGCGCTGACCACCGGGCTGATGCAGGCCGGCTTCGCGATCACCGCGTCATGGCCGATCAACACCGAGGCGGAGGGCAGCCTGCACGTGCGCAACAAGGCGGCCGCCAACAGCACCATCTTCCTGGCCTGCCGCCCGCGCACCGCCGCGCGCGAAGCGGACGAGACCCCGTACTACTGGGAAGACATCGAACCGCGGGTAGCCGGCGCGGTGCGCGCCCGGGTGGCGGAGTATCAAGCGGCCGGCATCCGCGGGGTCGATCTCTACCTGGCCTGCTTCGGTCCTGCCCTGGAAGAATTCTCGCGTCACTGGCCGCTGGCGCGCGGCACGCCGCGCCCGGCGCCGCAGGAACGGCGGCGGAAAGAGTTGGAGGCAGAGCGGGACCCCTACGCGGTGAGCCCGGAAGACGTGCTGGACACCGCCCGCCGGGAGGTGAAGCGCTGGCGGCTGGAGCAACTGACGCAGCGGCGGGCGGACGCCGACCTGGACCCGCCGACCGCCTTCTTCGTGCTGGCGTGGGACGCCTTCGAGGCGCCGGTGTTCGCCTACGACGAGGCGCTGCGGCTGGCGCGCGCGGTGGGCGTGGACCTGGAGCGGGAGGTGGTGGGCCGGCTGGCGGAGAATCGCGGCAGCGACCTGCGGCTGTGGGACTCGACGCGGCGCGCGGCCGGCGGGGCGCTGGGGCCGCCCGACGGGGCGCGCGGCATGATCGACGCCGTGCACCACGCCGCCAACCTGGCGCGCACCCGCTCGCTCGACGACGCCCGCAAGCTGCTCGACGAGAAGCTGGGGGCGCGGGAGGGGGCGTTCCTGACCGCGCTGGAAGCGGTGCTGGAAGTGCTGCCGGTCAGCAAGAGGTGGACCGGCATCGACCTGCCGGGCGAGGCGGCGGCCGCCGGCAGCGACTTCGAGGCGCTCTACCACTTGGCGCGCCTGGCGTACGGCGACCGGATCGACGAACCGAAGCAGCTCCGGCTGTGGCAGGAGGACGCCGCCTGACCGTGCTCGGCGCTGACCTCAGGTAACTACGAAGAACGGTCGCACCCCAGCGCCGGCAGGCAGGCGGGGACTCCGGTCACTCGCTTCCTCCTACCTGCACCCGAAGCTGCTGGCCGGCCAGGGTCTGGCGCGCCCAGAACAGGTTCTGGCTCGCGTCGTTGCCGCCCGCCGCCAGGATGGCGGTGCCGGTCGCGGTGGTGCCGCCGCTCGGCGCCGCCGTAAAGGTCACGGTCGGGGCGGTCACGTAGCCGCTCCCCCCGTTGGTGATCTCCACCGACCGGATGACGTATTCAAAGACCGCGGTGCCGACCGCGGTGGTGGCGCCGCTCGGCGCCGCCGTAAAGGTCACGGTCGGGGCCGAGGTGTAGCCGCTGCCGGGGTTGGTGACCGTCGCCGACGGGACGGCGTAGGCCATCACCGCGGTGGCGGTCGCCCCGCTGCCGCCGCCGCCGGAAAAGGAGACGGTGGGCGCCGAGGTGTAGCCGCTGCCGGCGGTGCCGGGCGTCACCGAGGCGACCCCGTAGTTCATCACCGCGGTGCCGGTCGCCGCGGTGCCGGACGACGGCGTCGAAAAGGTCACGGTGGGGGCCGAGGTGTAGCCGCTCCCCCGGTTGGTCATCGTCACCTCGTCTGCCCCGACGACCACGGTCGCGGTGGCGGTCGCGCCGCTGCCGCCGCCGCCGCTAAAGGAGACGGTGGGGGCGGAGGTGTAGCCGCTGCCGCCGTTGGTGACGTCAACCCCGGTGATGGTGCTGCCCATCACCGCGCGGTAGCCGGCGCCGCTGCCGCCGCCGCCGGTAAAGGTGATCGTGGGGGCGGAGGTGTAGCCGCTCCCCGCGTTGGTGATGATGACTCCTCGAATGTTGGGGTACATCCGCGGGGTGACGGCCGCGCCGCTGCCGCCGCCGCCGCTAAAGGTGACCGTGGGGACCGAGGTGTAGCCGCGCCCCCGGTTGGTGATGATGAGGCGGTCGAACCTCCCGTCGGAGTGTAACCGGGCGGTGGCGGTTGCCGTGACGCCGCCGGCCGGCGCCGCCGAGAAGGTGACAGTCGGGACGGAGGTATAGCCGCTCCCCTGGTTGGTGACCGTCTGCCCCTGGACGGCGCCTGGCCCCCACGCGGTGCCGGTCGCCCTGGTGCCGCCGGCCGGCGGCGCCGAGAAGGTCGCGGTCGGGATCGAGGTGTAGCCGCTCCCATACTGATTGCCGATCCTCGTCACGGAAGCGACCCGGTCGGGCCCCTCCGCGGCGGCGGCCGCGTCGCTGCCGCCGCCGCCGGTAAAGCCCACGGTGGGGGGCGAGGTGTAGCCGCTGCCGGCGGTCCCGACCGCCACCGAAGTGACGACCCCGCTTCTGGTCGCGGTGGCGGTGGCCGTGGTGCCGCCGGAGGGCGCGGCCGTGAAGGAGACGGTGGGCGCCGCGGTGTAGCCGCTGCCGGGAGTATCGATCGTCACCGAAGCGACGCTGCCGCTGACCGCCGCGGTGCCGGCCGCGTCGGTGCCGCCGGCCGGCGCGGCCGTGAAGGAGACGGTGGGCGCCGAGGTGTAGCCGCTGCCGGCGGTATCGACGTCCACCGAAGTGACGCTGCCGCTGATATCCGCGGTGGCGGTCGCGCCGCTGCCGCCGCCGCCGGAAAAGGAGATGGTGGGCGCCGAGGTGTAGCCGGCGCCGGCGGTCGTGACGTTCACCGAACCGACGCCGCCGTCGCCCGCTACGTCGGCGGTTGCCCGGGTGCCGCCGGCCGGCGGCGCCGAGAAGGTCGCGGTCGGGATCGAGGTGTAGCCGCTGCCCCGCTCGGTAATCCTGACCGACGCGACGGTGTCCGAGGCGCCCGACTGATCCGGGGCGGTGAGCACCAGCACGATCGAGCCCGCGCTCACTTCGGCGCCAACCGTCCACTGCGCTCCTGAGAGGTCGTCGGCGAAGGTTGGCGCGGTCGCCGTGCTCGTGAACGGCAGCTCGTTGCCGCCGATCGACACGGTCACCGTTTCGCCCTCGGCGCCGGTGAGCCCGTCCCAGGCGAACGGCGCGGAGCGGATCGTCAAGGCGCTCGGGTCCGCTGCGTCAGGCAGCGGCAGCGCCGATGACCAGGCATCCTCTCCGATGTCCCAGCGCTGCTCGGCCGCCGGCGCAGTCGGGGCCGGCGCGGTCGGCGACCCGCCATTGCCGCCGGCGCCGCCGCCTGCTCCGTTTCCGCCCGCACCGCCGGTACCGCCCGGCCGGGCCGTCTGCTGGCACGCCAACAGGGCGATGCCGATGACTGCCGCCAGCGCCAGGAGCGCTGCCTTGCCGCTCATCCCCTTCATCCTCGCCGGCCGGAGCTGTCGAGATCGGCCCGATTCTTTCGGTCTATGGGGGGGGGGTAGCTTGTTGTTTGTTACAGCAGGTCACAAGAAATACTCCGAAACTGGACAGACGCCGCCGAGGCGGCCCGGCCAACGCCCGCGAAGATGGCGAATCAGCGGCAACGGCTGGATTCGACGTTCCGCAGGCACCCTGCCACGCTTCCAGCGACGCGCATCAGCGGAACGCATTGCATCTCAGTATCGGCGTCGGTCGAATCGGTGTCAACGCAGGAACGGATGATGGATGGATGATGGATGGATGGCGTCGATCTTCGCCGAGGAGGAACAGTCGCACGCCAGCGCCGGCAGGCAGGCGGGGACTCCGGTCACTCTTCCCCTCCTACCTGCACCCGAAGCTGCTGGCCGGCCAGGGTCTGGCGCGCCCAGAACAGGTTCTGGCTCGGATCGTTGCCGCCCGCCGCCAGGATGGCGGTGCCGGTCGCGGTGGTGCCGCCGCTCGGCGCCGCCGTAAAGGCCACGGTCGGCGCCGTCACGTAGCCGCTCCCCCCGTTGGTGATCCTCACCGACCGGATGACGTATTCTTCAAAGACCGCGGTGCTGACCGCCGTGGTGCCGCCGCTCGGCGCCGCCGTAAAGGCCACGGTGGGGGCGGAGGTGTAGCCGCTGCCCCCGCTGGTGACCGTCGCCGACGGGACGGCGTAGGCCAGCACCGCGGTGGCGGTCGCCCCGCTGCCGCTGCCGCCGCCGGAAAAGGAGACGGTGGGCGCCGCGGGGTAGCCGCTCCCCGCGGTGCCGGGCGTCACCGAGGCGACCCCGTAGTCCATCACCGCGGTGCCGAGCGCCGTGGTGCCGCCGCTCGGCGCCGCCGCAAAGGCCACGGTGGGGGCGGAGGTGTAGCCGCTGCCCCCGCTGGTGACCGTCGCCGACGGGACGGCGTAGGCCAGCACTGCGGTGGCGGTCGCCCCGCTGCCGCTGCCGCCGCCGGAAAAGGTGATCGTGGGCGCCGAGGTGTAGCCGCTCCCGCCGTTGGTGACGTCGACTCGTTGCACGCTCGGGTACCTTGTCGCGGTAGCGGCGGCTCCTGCCGGGGCCGCCAAAGCTGACCTTGGGGTCCGAGGTGTAACCCGCTCCCCGGTTCGAAAATGAAACACTATGGACGCCGTTTGAGGTGCACCCCGTCGGCCCCGACCCGGCTTGATAGATGATCCCGGTGCCGGCCGCCCTGGTGCCGCCGGTCGGCGGCGCCGAGAAGGTCACGCTGGGCCTCGTCCGTGTAGCCGCTGCCGGCGGTATCCACGTTCACCGAACTGACGCTGCCGCTGAGGTCCGCGGTGGCGGCCGCGCCGCTGCTGCCGCCGCCGGAAAAGGAGATGGTGGGCGCCGAGGTGTAGCCGGCGCCGGCGGTCGTGACGTTCACCGAACCGACGCCGCCGCCGCCCGCTACCGCGGCGGTTGCCGGGGTGCCGCCGGCCGGCGGCGGCGCAAGGGTCACGGTGGGCGCCGAGGTGTAGCCGCTGCCCGGCTCGGTAATCGTGACCGACGCGACGGTGTCGGTGGCCCCCGACTGATCCGGGGCGGTGAGCACCAGCACGATCGCGCCCGCGCTCACTTCGAAGCCGACCTCCCACTGCGCGCCTGAGAGGTCGTCGGCGAAGGCCGGCGCGGTCGCCGTGCTCGTGAACGGCAGCTCGTTGCCGCCAATCGACACGGTCACCGTTTCGCCCTCGGCGCCGGTGAGCCCGTCCCAGGCGAACGGCTCGGAGCGGATCGTCAAGGCGCTCGGGTCCGCTGCGTCAGGCAGCGGCAGCACCGATGACCAGGCATCCTCTCCGAGGGGCCAGCTCTTCGTGGCCGCCGGAGTCGGGGCCGGCGGTGTCGGGGCCGGCGCGGTCGGTGACCCGCCGTCGCCGCCAGTGCCGCCGCCTCCTCCGTTTCCACCCGCACCGCCGCCGGCTCCGCCGGTCGTTGCCGGCCGGGCCGTCTGCTGGCACGCCAGCAGGGCGATGCCGATGACCGCCGCCAGCGCCAGGAGCGCGGCCTTGCCGCTCATCCCTTTGACCTTCGCCGGCGGGAGCTGCCGAGGTCGGCCCGATTCTTTCGGTCTATGGGGGCATGCATCTCAGTATCGGTCGAATCGGTGTCGGATTCGGGAGGGGCTGCGGTGGTCGGACGGCGCGGACCGGATAGGTCACGGCGCCTTCAGGGCCACAGTATCCTGGCAGTTCTGGCAAGCTTTTTCCGCACCGAGGCCGTCTTGTCACCGATAATGTCGGTATGTGCGGGATTGCGTGTAGTTGGAGAGAACTCGATGGTCTGTTTGAGGTCCCAATAGGTGCCGGCCGTTACGGACGCCACGAACTTTGTCTCTGGCCAGTCGGGAAACCGGCTCACGGTGTCTGCAGGTGTCGAGCGCCCTGCCCAATCAACCGACATGCTATTGGTGTTCGATGAGTTGTAGAAGGCGGCAGAGGACAGTGTTCCGTCGGGCTTTAGATGGACGTCGGGGTTGACCGCTCTGAAAAAACTGTCGTCTTCATTCAGAGGACGCGGAAATGCCATCCCCGTTCGGGACTCCGACAACGATCGAATCTAGGACAGGGCCGACGAAAGCCATTCGCAAATTCTGGATTCCTCTGAGAGGACCCCCTCATGGTCTTTCGCGTTGCCGGTCTCGTCGAACGATGTCAACAGGAATTGAATAGACGTCCCGTCAGGTGGGATCACCAAGATGAGTTCCTTCTCGAAAACACGATCCCATTCCAGTTGCAACCCGCCGTCTGCCATCGGCGCGACGAACGGTTCTCCGGCCTGGGAGTAGAAACGCCGAGCTATCGTACTGAGCAGGTGAAGACATCTTTTGATCGCCATTCGCGAAACGCGCCTGGCGCCGTAGCCATCCCAGTCAGCTTCAAGGTCAGCGAGATAGTCTATCCGTTTCAACAGTTCGGCGTGTGAGTTCTCCAAAACCGCTCTGTCGCTTGAGGTCTCGACTTTCAGTACGTCCTGCATATGGTCAGTAGATGCTGTCCATTTGCCATGCGTCCAGGGACTCCAGTACCGCCGGCGCGCCCTGGGAGCGGAGCGACACGCCGACGCTGTCGGAGCGCTCGGGATAGACCCGCTCCGCCAGGCACTGGCGGCCGTTGACGAACACCTCGACCACGCTGCGGTCGATGAAGACCCGGAGCTGCAGCTTCTCGTGCGGCGCGAGGCGCACCGGCGCCGTCTCCGGCGCCCGCGACAGCACGTCCGCCGCGGTCGAGGAGTAGGTGTTGTCCAACGTGACCAGACTGTCGCGCGCCGCGCTGCCGTGGATGCGGTCGCGGAAGCCGCGTTCGGGGTAGAACCCGAAGCGGGTGAACTCCTCGCGCCCCGGCGAGCGCAGTACGTTCAACTCCACCATCGGCGCGCTGCCGGCGTCGATCGTCGCGGCCAACTCCATGACGTTGCCGCGCACGCCGTCGAGCACCACCTCCCGGTTGGCGGGCAGCGGCGTGCGGCCCACGCGGCGGTGGGCGCCGCGCAGCGACTCGACCGCGCCCGCCGGCTGCTGGCTGATCTCGTCGCCCGCCACCGTCAACCGCCGCGGCAGGGTCATGATCTGGTTCCAGCCGCGCGTCGGCTTGGCAGGGTTCATGTTGAAGATCACGATCACCCCGCCCTTCCCGTCCGGCGTTGCCGACGGCGCGTGCACCCCGGCGGGGACCGATGGACCGAAGTTGAACTTGGCGCCGTGGGTGACGACGAACTTGTCGCGGGCGGTGTCATAGTCGCCGAGCAGATACTGTCCGCCGCTCATGTGGCTGAAGAACAGCAGGACGTGGCGCTGCCCGTCGCCGCTGCCGATGGGCCAGAAATAGGGACAGGCGCCGTCGTCGCCCACCAGGGTATAGGCGTCGTCCTCCACGAACGGGTGCAGATACTCCCAGGAGGCCAGGTCGTCGGAGCGGAGCAGGAAGTTGGCGCGAATCGGCTTGCCGCCGGGGCCGGCGGGGCGGGTGCCGGCCGACAGCGAATAGTAGCGCCCCTCCTTCTTCCAGATGCAGGGGTCGAACACGCGGAACGGCTGCGGCGAGCCGTCGGGGCGGCGCATGGGGATGACCGGGCCGCCGGTCACCTTGTGCCAGTTGAGCAGCAGCGGATCGCCGGAGGTGGCCACCATGTTGCCGGCCTCGGTGCCGTGGTAGATGGCGATGACGCGCTCCTCCTCCACCAGCGTGGCGCCGGAGAAGCACTTGTCCTCCGGGCTCGGGTAGATGCAGTAGGGCAGATCGCGCCAGTGGATCAGGTCAGCGCTGACGGCGTGGCCCCAGTGCTGGCGGGTGTCCTCCGGCGGATACGCCTGGTAGAACAGATGCCAGCGGCCCTGCCAGAAGCACAGCCCGTTGGGATCGTTGAGGTTGGCCTCGGGGTTCACGTAGTGGTAGCGGGGACGGTGCGGGTCGCCGGCGTAGCCGGCGCGGGCGGCCTGCAGCCGCTGCATGAGAGGATTGGCGGCGAGCGCCCGTTCCTGCTCCTCCAGGGTGTCAGGGAAGGTATGGAACGGCACCGCCGACTTCGGATGGACCTTCTGCTCGATACTCATGCCGCCTACGATACACTGCCGCCGCCGAACCGCTCAACGCGCACCGCTGCCATGCCCTGCCATGCCGGGCCGGCGGGGCGCACTTCCAATTTGTTGGTACCGGTTCCGCCCTCGAAGCCGCCGGAAAGGCATACTACGAGTACCTGCACGCCGCCATGGACGCGCCGGAGTCCGCGACGAAGTGCTCGCCCGCTTGGCCCTCAACGCCGCCCGCGCCGCCGCCGAAGCCCGCCCTGGGCGCCGAAGCCGGCCCCTCGGTACCCGGCAGATCGCGCCCTGTCGACGCCGGCGACATTCTCGGCAGTAGCATCTGACGGAGCGTCCAGCCGCTTGGAAATACGCCGCCGAGTCACGCCCGCAGGTGCCATCTTCCGGGCCGAATTACTTGACTCAACTACTTTCCATGAGTATACTTATGTCATGGACAAACATGCTTCCGACGAGGCTGTCACCACTACCGTTTCCGCCCTCTCAGACGACCGCCTGCTGGAGCGGACCAAGGAACTTTCCGGCATCGAACACCATCTCGAAGTCGTCGTGATCGACCACCTGCGCGAGATTCATAGGCGCCGCCTGTATCTGCGCCTTGGCTTCTCCAGTCTGTTCGATTACGCGGTGCGCGAGCTGGGTTACAGCGACGCCGCAGCGTGGCGGCGCATCAAGGCGATGCGGCTCTGCGCGGACGTCGAAGGCGTGCGTGCACGCCTGCAGGATGGCTCGATGACGCTGAACGCGGCCGCGCAGTTGCAGCATGCGTTCGACCGGCAGGAGCGCAAGAAGGAACGCGCGGCGCGTAGCGCGCCGGGCGGGGCCGGGTTCGGGGCTGCCTCTCAGTCGCAGAACGGCTCGGCGCCGTCGCGGCCGGCGGAGTGGAAGCCGGCGCCGACGCCGGTGCTGGACGCGGAGGCGCGGCGGGAGCTGGTAGAGCAGGCGTCCGGCAAGAGCAGCCGGGAGGTGATGCAGTTGCTGGCCGAGGTGGACCCGGAGCTGGCGGCGTCGGCGGATCGGGTGCGGCCCCTGGGCGGCGGGCGCTGGGAACTCAAGGCGGTGATCGACGATGAGTGCCGGCGCGGCTTGGAGCGGCTCAAGGGCCTCCTGTCCCACGTCGATCCGCACATGACGTTGGGACAGCTCATGGGGCGGCTGGTGCGGGAAGGGCTCGACCGCCACGATCCGGCCCGGCCGCCGCGCGGGCGGCGCGCCGCGCCGGCCAAAGGCGCCGCGCAAACTTCGGCGCCGAAGACGCAGGCGGCCTCGGCTCGCGGAGCCGCTTCGGCAGCGAAGCAGGTGGCCGGCGTGGACCGCGCCGATCCTTCGGCGGCGAAGGTATCGGCTCAGACGCCGGCGCACCCGGGAGACGAAGCCGCTGACCGCCCGGACACTTCGGCAGCGAAGCCGGCGGGCGACGCCACTTCGGCGCCGAAGACGCGGCGCCTCGGCCGGCCGGCTGCGGCGCGCGCGCAGCCGGCTGCGCCGCCGCGGACCCGGACTTCGGCAGCGAAGACGGGCGTGACCGGCCGCGCCATCCCGGCGGCGGTCAAGCGCGAGGTGTGGCGGCGCGACCGGGGCCGCTGCCGCTACGTGGACCGCACCAGCGGGCGCCGTTGCGGCTCCCAACACCTGCTGCAGATCGATCACGTCGTGCCGTATGCCCTCGGAGGCGCCGCCGAGCCGAACAATCTGCGCCTGCTGTGCGCCGCTCATCACCGCTACCGCCACGCCGGCGCCGGATGCGGCCGCCCCGGCGAGGATCGTCAGGCGCCGGTAGACCGGTGATCAAGATCGCGGAGAAACGTCATCTTTACACGGGGGGACTTAGGCTTGGCCGCCAAGCGGCCTGTCGCTTACCTTTTGGGAAATGCGCCCGGCCGTCGGGCGCGATTGCCATCGGCGGGTCGAGAATGTATGTTATTATCTTATAGTACTTTATGAGCAACTTGAGTAATTCGGGATTGCGTCCCATTCCAAGATTCGAGAGCGAAGCGCAGGAGCGTGAGTTCTGGGAAACTCACGATTCGACCGACTACGTGGATTGGAGCAAGGCTGAACGGGTACGATTTCCCAAGCTCAAGCCGTCGAGCAAGGCGATTTCACTCAGGATGCCCGTGGATCTGCTGGAGCGGATCAGGATAGAAGCGAACCGGCGGGGCGTCCCGTACCAGTCGCTCATCAAGGTTTGGCTGACAGAGAAGGTGGATTCGACTGTCATCCACCACCGGTCAGCCAAGGACTAGACCTCGTGCCGGGTTGTCTCGGATCACATACCTCACCGTTCAGTTGGCGGGCGGTTTGCGGAGCCACGTGACCGGCCCGCAGCCATTTCAGTATCAGGGCAGCAAACGGCTTCTTGCGCCGCGAATTCTGAACTATCTCCCGCCCCGGATGAATCGGCTGGTCGAACCATTCGCCGGTTCGGGCGCGATTTCGCTGGCCTGCGCGGGCCACGGGAGAAGCGGCGAATACTGGTTGAACGACCTCAACCGTCCGTTGACCGAGCTCCTTTCGCTGATCGTCAACCGGCCGCAGGAAGTGGTGGACTTCTACCAATCCGTCTGGCGCGGCCGCGCCGCCGATCATCTGCGCCACTACTACTCCATCCGCGACCGGTTCAATCACACCAACGATCCACGACTGCTGCTGTATCTGCTGGCACGGTGCGTGAAGAGCTCCGTGCGCTACAACGGCAACGGCCAGTTCAATCAGAGCCCCGACAAGCGGCGCCTGGGAACAAACCCCGCGCGAATGCGGCAGAACATCATGTCGGTGTCCATGCTCTTGCGCGGCAGGTCGACGTTTACGTCACGGGACTTCGGCGAGGTCTTGCGGTCGGTCGGGACCAGCGACGTCGTATACCTCGATCCTCCCTACCAGGGGGTAGGTCAAACGCGAGATCATCGCTATTCGTCGAGTGTTTCATTCGACGACTTCTGTTCCGGCCTGGACCATCTGAACTTCAAGGGAGTCCGCTATGCCGTCAGCTACGACGGCCGCGCGGGGGACAGGTCATACGGCAAACCGCTGCCCGATTCCCTGGACCTCGTGCTGATGGAGCTCGAAGCGGGCCGTTCGTCGCAGGCCACGCTGTTGGGCAGGAACGCGATGACGGTCGAGTCTCTCTATCTGTCGAAATCTCTGGCCGAGGAAGTCGGCGCACGCGGCGCATGCCTCCGTACGGGAGTGGCGCCGAATGGCCGCGCCCGGCGCGCCGGCGGTCCAACGGCTGCCTTTAGCTTAGCTTGGCCGGGGGCGGGCCGCGCACAGGCGGGGCAAATCTGATAGGCTGCGGGCGGAGTCGATGAGCAAGTGACTGGCTATGAAGCGATGGCGCGCGTACTGGCCGCCGAGGGAGTTACCTGTCTGTCAGCCTTCCCGCTGCAGGAACTGATCGAGACGGGCGCCAAGATCGGCATCCGCCCCATCATCTGCCGCCAGGAGCGGACCGGCGTCAACATCGCCGACGGGTATACGCGGGTGACCAACGGCGCGCGGCTCGGGGTGTTCACCATGCAGTACGGCCCCGGCGCCGAGAACGCGTTCGCCGGCGTGGCCCAGGCCTACGCCGATTCGGTGCCGTTGCTTCACCTGGCCGGCGGGGCGCCAAGCAGCCGCCAGGGCGTGGCGCCCACCTTCGAGCCGGTGCGCGCCTACCGCTCCGTCACCAAGTGGGCGGCCCAGATCAGGGCGGCGGCCGACGTCCCGGTCATGGTGCGGCGCGCCGTGGGACAGCTCCGTCACGGACGGCGCGGCCCGGTGCTGCTGGAGATGGTCCACGATGCCATGCAGCGCGACTATCCCGGCGGCGACCTGCGCTACGTCCCGGTGCGGGCGCACCGCTCGGCGGCGGCGCGCGAGGACGTGCGCGACCTGATCCGCGCGCTGCTGGCCGCCCGCAATCCGGTGGTGATCGCCGGGCAGGGCGTGTTGTACGGCGAGGCGACCGCCGAGCTGGTCGCATTCGCCGAGTTGGCGCAGATCCCGGTGATGACCACGCTGGCCGGCAAGAGCGCGTTCCCGGAGACCCATGCCCTGGCGCTCGGCACCGGCGGCCTGACGCGTACCTTGATGGTGTCCCGGTTCCTCGCCGAGGCCGACTTCATCGCCGGCATCGGCACCAGCTTTACCCGCAACACCTTCACTACCCCGATGCCGGACGGCGCCACCCTCGCCCAGGTGACCAACTGCGGCGAGGACCTCGGCAAGGACTACCCGGTCGCCCTCGGCGCCGTGGGCGACGCCAAGCTGGTGCTCGGCCAGATGATCGAGGAATACCGGCGCCAGGACGGCCCCAAGGCGCGCGGCGACGGCAACGCCGCGGCGCCGCGGGTGGCGGCGGTCGCAGCCGAGTTCGCGGCGCAGTGGGAGCCACACTTCACCTCCGCGGCGGTACCGATCAGTCCCTACCGCGTGATCCGCGAGCTGCAGCACGCGTTCGCCGGCCAGCGCACCATCGTCACCCACGACTCCGGGTACCCGCGCGACCAGCTCGTGCCGACGTGGAAGGCCGCGGAACCGCGCGGCTACCTGGGCTGGGGCAAGTCCACCCAGCTCGGCTACGGCCTCGGTCTGGCGATCGGCGCCAAGCTGGCGGCGCCGGAGCGGAGCGTCGTCAACGTCATGGGAGAGGCGGCCTTCGGAATGTCAGGTCTGGACCTCGAGACCGCGGTGCGGTCCGAGCTGCCGATCCTCACCGTGGTGCTCAACAACGGGGTGATGACCAAGTACGACAGCCACATGCCGGCGGCCTCGGAGCGCTACGGCAGCAATCGTCTGGGCGGCAACTACGCCGCGATCGCCGCGGCCCTGGGAGCGCACGCCGAGCGGGTGGCGGAGCCGGACGAGCTGCGCCCCGCCCTGGAGCGCGCCAAGGCCGCCAACCGCGACGGGCGGACCGCTCTGGTCGAGGTACTGAGCAAGGCCGAACCGCAGGTCGCCGTCTGACCGCCGCGCCGCTACGCCGTATTGACGCGCGGCGCGGGTTCCGCCCCGGCGGCGAGGCGCAGCGCCACGCGGCACGCCAGCTCGAAGTCGTCCAGGTCCAGGGTTTCCGTCACGGTGTGGGCGTTGCGCTGGCCCACCCCCATGGTCACGGTCGGCACCCCGCGCACGGTGAGGGAATTGGCATCCAGTCCGCCGTCGGCGATGCGATACTCCGGGCGCCCGCCGGCCGCTGCCACCGCCGCCGCCGCGGCCACCACGCACGGCTCGTCCAGGGGCAGCTTGAACGACTCGTAGTCCTGGTTGGCGGCCACCTTGACCCGCCCGGTGACGCCGTCGGCGTTGATCACCGCGGCCGCGGCGCGGCGAAACGCCTGCTCGATCTCGCGCACGATGCGCTTGCGGAACACCGGATCGTGGCTGCGCGCCTCGGCGCGCAGCGTGGCGCGGTCGGCTACCACGTTGGTTGCGTTGCCGGCGCGGAACGTCCCCACGTTGCTGGTGCCGCTGCTGCCCTCCTTCTCGATCTTGCCATGCCAGCCGCCGCGGTCCAGGTCGGCGATGGCGCGCGCCGCAATGGCAATGGCGCTCACGCCCCGCTCCGGCGCGGCGCCGGCGTGGCTGGCCAAGCCTTGCACTTCGATCTCCATGCGGTAGGCGCCGGTGGCGCCCACCACCAGGTTGGCCGCGCCGCCGCCGTCCCAGTTGAAGGCCAGCCGCGGATTGCCCAGGAACGCCTTGGACACGCGCTGCGAACCCTGCAGGCCGACTTCCTCCTGCACGAACCAGCAGAAGGTGACCGGCGGGTGCGGCAAACCGCGCTCGGTGATCTCCAACGCCGCGGCCAGCAGCGCGGCGCAGGCGGCGCGGTTGTCGGCGCCGAGACCGGTAGCGCGGCCGGGTGCGCGCCCCAGGGCGCGCACCGTGCGGCCGCGCAGCACCGGCTTGCTGCCGACGCAGATCGGTACCGTGTCCATGTGGCCCGCCAGCAGCCGCCGCGGCGCGCGGCGGCTACCGGGCAGCTTGAGCACCAGGTTGCCGGTATCCCCGCGCACGCGGGTGCGGCGGTGGACGTTGTCGGTGGTGATCAGCGCGGCCGCGACGCCGGCCGCGCGGAGCTGCCGGGTAATGTACCGGGCGACCGCGGCCTCGGACCCGCTCTTGCCGGGAATCGCCATCAGTTCCATGACCAGCCGCCGCGCCCGCGCCAGGTCGGGTTCCGGCGCCGTCTCGGCGTTGGCGCTCGCGTTGGTGACGCCGTCGATCGCAGCCATTCGGTTCAGCCTCGCTCCGGCCGCGCCGCGGACACCGGCAGGCGGGCGTGGAACTGATAGCCGGGGTCAGCCTGCTGGCGGCGCAGAATCTCGCCGATGCCGCGCCAGGTCGCCAGCAGGCCGCGCGGACTGGGCGGCAGGTCGCGGCGAATCAGCCGGTGCAGCCGGCCCAGCCGGTAGCACGGCACCGCCGCGTACATGTGGTGCTCGATATGAAAGTTCATGTGCCAGTAGAGGAAGCGCAGGATCGGATTGAGGATGATGGTGCGGGTGGAAAGCCGGAAGTCCGCCACGTTGTCCTGCAGACCGACGTGCTGCGCCGCGTTGCACAGATACTGCAACCCGCCGGCGTAGAAGCGCGTCAGGGTGGTGACCAGCGGCAGCGCCCACCACCCCAGCGCCAGCGCGGCCGCGATGATGGCGCCGTGGCCGAGTACCACGATGCGCGCCCAGATGAACAGCCGGCGGCGCGCCGCCGGGTCGGACGCCGGAAACAGGTGGCTCTCCCACTCGCCCCGCACCCGTCCCGCGCTCCAGCGCCCGAACTGGCGCGCCGTGTGCGCGATACCCGGCACGTCGACTACCGCCAGACGAAAGAAGGCCGCCAGGGTAATCCCGGTGGGCAGCACTACCTCCAGATCGTCGGGCGGATGCAGCGTGTACTTGTGGTGCGCCGTATGGCTGGCCCAGAACTGGACGTGGCTGTACCAACCCCAGAACGAGAACACCCAAAGGAACGCGCGATTGAGCCACCTCGTCTTGAACACCGAGTCATGGACCAGCTCGTGAAACCCGTTTACCAGGAAGCTGCTGCAGGTGCCGTGCACCAGGAACAGGAGCACGACCAGAGGCCACGCCAAGCGTCCGACCGACAGTACCGCGGCGGCCCCGGTAACCGCCAACACGGCGAGATAGCCGCCCGTCTGCAGGAATCCCAGCACGTCGCTGCGCCGGTTCAAGTCGATCAACGCCGCCCGCCCCAGCGGTGAGCGGTACCACGCGATGCGGCGCGGCCGGGCGCCGGCCGGCTGCTCCTGTGCTCTGCTAGCCACTACCGGAATCTATCATGCCGGCGTGCCTTTCGCTATCCTGTTGCCGATGCGGATGCGGCGAACGATGAGGGTCATGCCATGGTGCGGGTGCCTGCTGCTGATCGCGGCGCACGCCGGTGCGGCGGACTGCGCGGAGTGGCATTCGCGCGAGTTCTTCAAGACCGCCTCCCTGCCGCAGGTGCGGGAGTGTCTGGCCGCGGGCGCGGACCTGCAGGCGCGCGGGCGGCTCGCCAACCCGCCGCTGCACGAGGCGGCCTGGGCGACGCCCGACCCGGCGGTCGTCGGCGCGCTGCTGGCGGCCGGCGCCGACCCCCGGGCAGTGGCCGCGGACGGAACCACCGCTCTGCACTGGGCAGCCTTGAACGCCGCGGCCGCGGTCCCTGTCCTGTTGGCGGAGGCGGGAGCGGATCCCGACGCAGCAGTGCGGGCGGGCGCCGATCCCGTATACCTGTCTGCGCTCTACCGCATGCCCGAGGTGCTCGCTACGCTCCTTGAGAACGAGGTGGAATTGGATCCGGAAACCGGAGTCGGCTCCACTCCCGTGCACTGGGCGGCATGGAACGAAAACGAGGCCGTCATCGCCGCACTGCTGGCGGCCGGCGGCCAACCCAACGCACCGGACGCATCACAGGCTACGCCGCTGCATTGGGCCGCCGGCGCGAGCGCGAACCCGGCCGTATTGACTGCGCTCCTGGACGCCGGCGCGGACCTGGATGCCCAAGACGACGAAGACGCCACCCCGCTGCACGTGGCGGTCTGGATGAACCGAAACCCCGCCGTCGTCGATGCTCTCATGGCCGCCGGCGCCGACCTCGAGGCCCGCGACGACCTGGAGCAGACCGCGCTCCACTGGGCTGCCCTGAGCGACAATCACTCCATCCTCGCTACCCTGCTCGCTGCCGGCGCCGACGTACACGCCCGAGACTATAGAGGCTCCACCCCGTTGCATGTTGCCGCCTGGTCAGGCGCCAGCTCCTCCGTCGTCCAGGCACTGGTCGACGCCGGCGCTGACCTCGAGGCACGAGACGACGGCGGCGATACTCCGCTCCACGAAGCCGCCGCCGATGATGACGACAACCCAGCCGTCGCCGCGGCGCTGTTGGCCGCCGGCGCTGACCTTGAGGCGCGCAGTGACCGCGATCAGACCGCGCTCCACTGGGCTGCCTGGAGCGACAATCACTCCATCCTCGCTACGCTGCTCGCCGCCGGCGCCGACATACACGCCCGAGACGATGAAGGATCCACCCCGTTGCATGTTGCCGCCTGGTCAGGTGCCAGCTCCTCCATCGTCCAGGCGCTGGTCGACGCCGGCGCTGACCTCGAGGTACGAGACGACGGCGGCGATACTCCGCTCCACGAGGCCGCCGCCGATGATGACGACGACCCAGCCGTTGCCGCGGCGCTGTTGGCCGCCGGCGCTGACCTTGAGGTGCGCAGTGACCGCGATCAGACCGCGCTCCACTGGGCTGCCTGGAGCGACAATCACTCCATCCTCGCTACGCTGCTCGCCGCCGGCGCCGACATACACGCCCGAGACGACGAAGGCGCCACCGCGATCCATCACGCGGCTAGCGATAGCCAAACCACCGAGGTGATCACTGAGCTGCTGGCGGCCGGCGCAAATCTCCAGGTTGGTGATGCAGATGGCTTTACGCCGCTGCACTGGGCCGTGTGGAATGACAACGCGGACATTATTACCGTCCTGGTAGACGCAGGTGCTGACCTGGAAGCACGGACGAATATTGGCTCAACGCCGCTGCTCGCCGCCGCATGGTCGTCGGTGGACCCCGCCATGATCGAAGCGTTGGTGGCGGCCGGCGCCGACCTGCAAGCACGAGACAATGGCGGCGCCACTCCCCTTCATCAGGCGGCCGCCGACGAGAATGACGACCCAGCCTTGGTGCAGGTGTTGCTGGCGGCAGGCGCCGACCGTGACGCCCGCGACCGCCGCTACGGTCAGACGCCTCTGCATTGGGCCGCTTTGTACGGCAATCACGCCATCATCGCGGCACTGATAGCGGCCGGGGCCGACCCTGCGGTACGCGACCCCGACGGCGACACCCCCTTGCACTTGGCCGCTTTTAACGTCGCGCCGGCCTCCATCAGCGTCCTGTTGGAAGCCGGCGCCGACCTGCAAGCCCGGACCAACGACGGCTCCACTCCCCTGCACGTCGCGGCGGGCTATGGCGGCAGCGACGTGATTACGGCGCTGTTGGCGGCGGGGGCCGAACTCGACGCGCGTACCTACTACGGCTGGACTCCTCTGCACGCCGCCGCGGCCGACACCGACAGCGCTGCAGTCATCAAGCTGTTGCTGAACGCCGGAGCAGATCTCGCCGCGCGGACGGATAACGGTTCCACGCCACTGCACCAGGCGGCGCTCTATGGCGACAGCCGCGCGGTCATCGACCTGTTGCTGGAAAGCGGCGCTGATCTCGAGTCAGGAGACGATTATGGCCGCACCCCCATGAACCGGGCCGCCGCGAACGGCAATCCGGCCATCATCACCGCGTTGCGGGACCAGGGCGCAGACCCGATGGCGCGCGCCGACGACGGGTCCACGCTGCTGCACGAAGCTGCCTCTGACAACGAAAATCCCGCCATCGTCGAGCTACTCGTGTCATGGGGCCTGCCCGTCGATGCCCGCGACCGGGAGGGATTGACTCCGCTGCATTGGTGGGCGCGCTGGAACGACCACACTGCGCTCCTGGCACCGCTATTGGAGGCCGGGTCGCAGCTCTATTGGGTTGAGTACGACGGTGCAACGCCGCTGCACCGAGCCGCTGGCTACAACGACAGCCCGGCGATCGTCGTAGCGCTGCTGGACGCCGGCGCCGACCTGGAGGCGAAAGACGACGACGGCGCCACCCCGCTGCACTGGGCGGCCTGGTTCAGCGAGAACCCCGCCATCATCGACACGTTGCTGGACGCCGGCGCCGAGCCCGCCGCAGCCGACATCAGGGGCAACCTGCCTTGGGACTACGCCGAAGACCGCGCCGAGATTCCCGATTCGGACGCCTTCCGACGGCTGCGAGACGCCTGGGAGGCCACCACCCGCCGCCAAGTATCATAGTGTCTCCACAGGCGCATGGTGGAGATCGCTTCGTGAATCTCAGGGTGGGACGCCGCGGGTGTTCCGGCGGGAGACGGGAGAATGATTCGGGCGGCCTCGCGGGGCTCCAGCTTGAGCATGCCGCCGCCGAGGGGATGGCCTTCGAGCTCGCAGCTCAGTTGCACGAAGGGGGACGCCCAACCGTCGCCGAGCCGGCGCACCCCTTCCTTGCGGCGCACCCGAACACAGTGCACCGCGTTGGTGCAGGCCGCGGCCGCGGAGTTGCGAACCAGGCGGGGGGCGCGCCCCGACATGTAGGTCACGAAGAAGTCGGGAACCCGGACGTCCGGGACCGAGTACCAGGGATTTCTCATCCGGCACTTGTAGGTCTTGCGAGCTTGCCTGCCCTGCTCGGTCGCAAGGTATCTGGCAACTCCCGGCGGCAGTTCCGCGGTTCCGGGCACCCGCAGCAGCAACATCGGGTCGTCCCGCCGGCGCCATCGTTCCACCGTCCGCACGGTCAGCTCGCGGTCCGGGAGCACCTTGCCGTTGCGCACGGCAGGTTGCAGGAACGCCGGGGGAATGTCCCAGAACTCGGCTTCGGAAGGACGCAGATGAAAGAAGCGGTTGGCGCCGCTCACGTAACCGATCCCGATGGCGGCAAGAGCTCCCAACCTCGTCGAACCCTGCTGCGAGGCCACCGTCTGGTAGAGCGTGCGCGCTCGCTCGCTGAGCAGGTATGGTCGAAGACGGCGATTCCATGATCGGCGCCATTCGCTGACCGGAATCGAGACGGCCGCTTGCGGCGGCTTGCTCGCCGCGTCGAAACGATCGAGGATCGCAAGATCGATTCTGTCGGTGGCGCCGCCGCGACCGCCGGCGTAGAGCAACCAGCAGTCTTCCGAGAGCTCCGGAAACAACTTCTCGCGGATGGCGACGACCCGGACCGCAGCGAAGTTGGCAACGAGGTACTCCAGCAGCGGCGCGGCATAGGGCGCATGGCCGATTGCCGCCGGTACGACGAACGCCATCCGTCCGCCCGGCCGCAACAGCCCGGCAGTCGCCACCAGGAACGGCGCCCAGGATGCGGTCAACCCCGAGAACTCCACGCCCAGGTCGGCGCAGAGCCGGAACGCGCGCGCCCGCGCCTCGCCCCGGAACGTCTGATAGCGAATGAACGGGGGGTTGCCTGCCGCGCAGTCGAAGCGCTCCGCGGCTGCCGCCGCCCAGGCGAAGAAGTCACCCTCGTGAACGCGGCTGCCGGACGCCCGGCGAACCGCCAGGGCCGCCGCCCTGGAATCGCGTTCAACGCCGACGCTGTTGGGATGAGCGGCAATGAAGCGACCGTCACCGCAGGCCGGATCGAGCATCCGGTCGGTCCGCGCGCGAACGGCCCACCGAACCAGGCTCCACACCACGTGATCCGGCGTATAGTAGGCGCCGGATTCCTTGCGCGAGAGCCGGGACGGCGAAAACAGCTCGAGCTGCGGCACGGCTCCCCCATCGTGATCGAATCGCCCGGCCGCGTCTACTCTACGGGCGCATACGGCGCATACGGTGCGTAAGGTGTATGGTGGCGGAGGCGACGTGGGAGGCGGCATGCGTTACTTGATTCTCGGGGCCGGGGCGATTGGCGGAACGCTCGGCGGCCATCTGCACCGCGCCGGGCGCGAGGTGGCGCTGATCGCGCGCGCGGCGCACGCGGCGGCGATTCGCGCCCGCGGCCTGCGGCTGGTTACCGGTGACGCCGACCACCGCCTGCCGGTGCCGGCGCTGGCCTCGGTTGCCGAAGCCGCGCCGTTCGGTCCCGAAGATGCCGTGCTGCTCACGTGCAAGGCGCAGCACACGGCCGCGGCCCTCGGCGAGCTGCGCGCCGCGGGGGCGCCGCCGGAGCTGCCGGTGGTCTGCTGCCAGAACAGCATCTGGAACGAGACCCACGCGCAGCGGGTGTTCGGCAACGTCTACGGCGCGGTGGTGTTCGTGCCCGGGGTCTACCTGCAGCCGGGCGAGGTGATCAACGCGCGCGCCGGCCATTACGGCTACCTGGAGGTGGGGCGCTATCCGGCCGGCGCCGACCCGCTCTGCGCCGGGCTGGCGGAGGATCTGGCGGCCGCCGGCTTCGCCGCCGCGGTCAATCCGACCGTGATGCGCGCCAAGGGCGCCAAGTGTCTGGGCAACCTGGCCAACGCCGTCACCGCCATCACCGGCACGCCGCGCGGCGCCGGCGCCTTCATGGCGCGCGTCCGCGACGAGGCGCGCCGGGTGTGGCGCGCGGCCGGCATCGACTTCGAAGAGAGAGAGGAGGCCGCCGCCCGCAGAGAGCAGCGCTACCGGGGGAGCGACCGCTGGCCGGAGGCGGCCGGCGCCGCCCGCCGCGGAGGGTCGTCGTGGCAGAGCCTGGTGCGCGCCGCCGGCAGCATCGAGAGCGAGTTCCTCAACGGCGAGGTGGTGCAGCTCGGGCGCATGCTCGGCATTGCCGCGCCCTGCAACGAAGTGTTGTGGCGCCGCGCCGAGGAGATGGCGCGCGACCGCACCCCGCCGGGCCGCTTCACCATCGCCGAACTCACCCGCGAAGCCCAAACCGCCCAAACCCGAGGTTAGTTGGACTCAGGTTCGGAACGTGCTATGGTAGACGGGACGCACCGGAGCTTTACCAAGTGGTACCCGCAACGAACACCATCGACACGATAGAAGACCTGATCGCACTGTTGGACCGGAATCCGCAGTGGCTGGACGCCCTCCGATCCCGGATCCTGACGCGCGATCTGCTCGAGCTGCCGGCGCGGTTCGCGGAATTGGTCGAACAACATATTGCGCTCCGCGAGGAAGTGGGTCGCTTCATCGCCGCTACCGAGCGTCGCTTCGATCTCCTGGAAGCGAAGACCGACAGGATGATGGACGACCTCGGCGTCCTCAAGGGCGCCCACGCCAGAAACGCGGCAGTGGAGGAGGCTTCCACCATCGCTCGGGACCTGGGTTTGCGGCGAACGAAGACGCTGACGCGTGATGATCTGTGGGAGCTGACCGACCGCGCCGATACCACCGCGATCGACCGCGCCGATCTGCGCAGCTTCCGAAGGGCCGACCTGATCATGGAGGCGACCGACGAGGCCGGCGCACCCTGCTACGTCGCCGTTGAGATCTCCTTCACCGCCAACGGAAGAGATACGACCCGGGCGCTCCGCAACGCGGAATTCCTGGCGCGATTCACGGGCCGGACGGCCTACGCCGTGGTGTCAGGCCTCCGGCGAGATGACCGAATCAACGACAGCATCGATGCCGGAGCCGTGTTCTGGCATCAGCTCGATCCCGAGATCATGGAAGTCGAGTAACTTGGTCACGGGCGATTGACGCGCCCGCAGGACGATCCCATGCCCCACGGCGCGCCGTGCCGGGTGCAAAGAAGAAGGGCCGCCCGAACGGGCGGCCCTTCTTCTTTGCGGCGAAACGTCAACCGCGCCGGCGGCCACGTAGCCACGTAGGCCACGAAGCGCCGCCGGGCGCGGGATTCCGCGTGTGGACGGTCAGCTACTGCAACGCGGCTGCGGCGTCCATCGCCTCCTGCACGGTGTCGACGAACTCCTGCGCGCCGATCGCGTCGATGCCGGCGACGTAGGCATCCCATTCCGCATCCAGATCTCGCTGGCCGGTGATGAAAGCCGCGGCGTACTGCTGCACGTGGCTCTGCAGCTCGGAGCGAATCTGGGCCACGCGCTGCGCGGTCTCTTCAGGGAAGTAGAGGCCGCCGGAAGCGCCGCGCCCGATCGGCACGCGCATGTCGGGAGACGGCACGTACGGAATGTACTTGTCGCTCTCCAGCACCAGGAACCGCTCGTAGCCTTCCACCTGCGTCACGTCCTGGTTGGCGGCCCAGCCGTTGAACAGGTCGAAGTGCCAGAAGATCAGCTCCATGCCCCAGGTGTCCTTGCGGGAGGTGCGCTCCCACGCGTGCGGGGCGGCCCAGTAGATGGCCGGCTGGCCGTTCAGTCCGAGCTCGCCATCTTCGGCCCAGCGCCAGTTGACCACGCCTTCGCTGTTGGTCGGCATGCCCCAGATCTGGTAGACGGTGCCCTCCTGGGTGTAGGACCAGTTGGCCATCTCCATCGCCTTGCGCGCCTGCAGATCGTTCGCCTTGTTGGTGATGGCGAACTTGCCGTCGCCCACGCCGGAGGGGAAGTAGGCCGACTGGCGCGCGCCCGCCGGACCCATCAGCGGCGGTACCGCCAGGTACTGCTGCCACAGCCCGTCGTTGCGCGGGAACATGCGGTTGTGACCCGCGGTGTAGGAACCGACGATGGTCGGCTCGCCGTTGGTCACCGCGCGCGCGGCCTCGATGTTCTGGGTGAAGCCCTGCGGATCGATCAGCCCCTGCTCGAACAGGCGCCGCATGTAGGCCAGACCCTCGCGCCACTCCGGCTTGTTGGCGGCAAAGTCCACTTCCTTGTTGTGGTTGATGTACAGGTAGTTGGAGCCGTCGTTGTAGATGAACGGATTCATCAGGAAGTTGTAGGGATCCGCGTGCCAGGTGCCGGTGGCCCCGGTCAACGGAATCTCGTCCGCCAGGCCGTTGCCGTTCGGATCCTGTTCCTTGAACGCCAGCAGCACGGCTTCCAGATCATCGGTGGTGTCCGGCATCGCCATGCCCAGCTTGTCCAGCCAGGTCTGGTTGATCCACAGCTTCTGCGCCACCGAGCAGTGGTAGCACTCCTCGAAGTGCGGCAGCGAGTAGATGTTGCCGTCCGGGGCGGTGATCTCGGGCCGGAAATAGGGCTTGAACGCGAACGCGGCGAGAATGTCGGGCGCCTGGTCGATCAGCGGATTCAACGGCGTCAGGATCCCCTGCCCGCCGTAGCGCATCTGCTCGGCGTTGTTGAACGCCCCCTGCCAGAACACGTCGGGGTAGTCGCCCGAGGCCAACAGCAGGTTCTGCTTCTCGCGCCGCTCCTGGGACGGTACCGCCACCCATTCGATCTTCACGCCGAACTTCTCTTCCATGTAGGCGGTGTACTCGTTCTCCGGCGAGTCCAGCGTGTCGATGGCCGGCCCCTGGCCGCCGAACATGGTGATGGTCGGCACTTCTCCCGCGGCCGCCCCTTCGCCCTCGCCGGCGGCGAAGGCGAGCGTGCCGGCCAGTAGCAACACGGCCAGCGTCAAAAGAGTCTTTCTCACTTGGAAAGAACCTCCTCCTTGAAATGTTTCCGGGTGCAACGCACCGCTTTGGAAATCCTGTCTATATGTTATGTTTATAGCTGTAGCTCTATCCCTTCAGCGAACCGATCATCACGCCCTTGACGAAGTGCTTCTGCGCAAACGGATAGAGCACCATCACCGGAATGCTGGCCACGACGATCAAGGCGAACTTCAGAATGTCGGCCAGGCCCTGCCGCGCGATCTCCTCGCTGGCGCGAATGGTCGCGCGCGCGGAGTCATTCAGAATCAGCACGTTGCGCAGGATGATCTGCAACGGAAACAGGTCGGTATCGTGCAGATAGATCAGCGCGTCGAAGTAGGCGTTCCAGTGTCCCACGGCGTACATCAGAATCAGCACCGCGATGATCGGCTTCGACAGCGGCAGCACCACGGCCCCCAGGAAGCGGAAGTCGCTGCAGCCGTCGATTTCGGACGCTTCCACCAGCTCGTCGGAAATGGTGGACTGGAAGAAGGTGCGCGCGATGATCACGTACCACACCGCCATCGCCTGCGGAAAGATCATCGCCAGCCGCGTGTTGAGGATGCCGACCGAGCGTACCGTCAGGTAGGTGGGAATCAAGCCGCCGTAGAACATCAGCGTGACCACCAGCGCCATCATGATGACGTTGCGCCCGTAGAAGTCGCGGCGCGACAGCGGATAGCCGAGCAGAATGGTCAAGGTCACGTTCACCAGGGTTCCGAAGAAGGTATAGATGGCGCTGTTCTGGAACCCGGTCATGATCTGCGGGTAGGCGAACACGGTGCGGTACCCGTCGAGCGTGGGGTCGACCGGCAGCAGCCACACCTTGCCGGTGGACACCGCGTGGCCGGAACTGAACGAGGAACTGACCACGTAGATGAGCGGATAGAGCACCATGAACAGCACGATGGAGAGCGCGGTGGTGACGATGATCAGGAACACGCGGTCGCCGAACGACTCGCGGATGCGGCTGCGCGGCACGGCCGCGGCGGCGGTGGAATTCGCTACCACAGGCTATGCTCCGAAACCCGCCGCGCGACCGCGTTGATCGTGATCAGCAGGACGAAGTTGATGACCGAGTTGAACAGCCCGACCGCGGCGCCGAAGCTGAAGCTGGCGTTGATCAACCCGATCTTGTAGACGTAGGTGGCGATCACTTCGGAATTGGGAAGATTGAGCGGATTCTGCAGCAGGAACACCTTCTCGAAGCCGAGGTTCATCACCTCCCCCGACTGCAGGATCAGCAGGATCACGATGGTCGGAAGGATGCCGGGAATGTCGATGTGGCGCACCTTCTGCACGCGCGAGGCGCCGTCGATGCGCGCCGCCTCGTACAGCTCCGGGTTGATGCCGGCCAGCGCGGCCATGTAGATGATGGCCCCGAACCCGGCGCGCTGCCAGATGTCGGAGAACACGTAGATCCACGGGAACAGGGCCGACACGCCCATGTAGTCGGCCGGTTCCTGACCCAGCAGGCGCGCCACGCTGGCGGCGATGCCGACGCGCGGGTTCAGGAACAGGATGATCATCGACGCCATCACCACGGTCGAGATGAAGTGCGGGAAGTAGGTGACCATCTGCACCGAACGCTTGAAGAAGCCGTTGCGCACCTCGTTGAGCGCCAGCGCGAGAATGATCGGCGCGAGGAAGGCCAGGGTGAGCATCAACCCGTTGATCGCCACCACGTTGCGGATCAACGGGAAGAACTTGGGGGACTCGAAGAACAGCCGGAAGTGTTCCAGGCCCACCCACTCGCTGCCCCACACGCCGTGCACCGGCGAGAAGTCGCGGAACGCGATCTGGGCGCCGACCATCGGGACGTACTTGAAGATGACGATGTAGGTCAGCGGCAATGCCGCCATCAGGTAGTATTGCCAGTGGCGGCGAATCTTCATCCACGGCGAACTCCGTCTGGCGCGGACCCGCGTGCCGGCTGCCTCCATCCGCAAGGCGCCGGCAGTTTCGACGTTGGCCATCAAACCTCCGGGGAATGGCTGGCGTGATTCCGCACCGGTTATAGACCAGCCCGCCCCGGCGTGTCCAGCGGCCCGCCGCCGGTCCGCCGGGCGGTCATCCGGCGCCCGGAGCGCGCAGGGTGAGCCGCCGGTGGAGGTGGCAGGCGACCAGGTGGGACTCGCCGCCGCCCGCGCCGCTCTCCTCCAGCTCCGGCGCCTCGGCCGCGCAGCGCGGCTCCCGGTAGGGGCAGCGCGGATGAAACGGGCAGCCGGACGGGCGCGCGCCGGAGGAGGGAACTTCTCCCGCCCTGACCAGGTGCAGCTTGCGCGCGGTCGGATCCGGGTTGGGCGATGCCGCCAGCAGCAGCTCGGTGTAGGGGTGCCGGGGCCGCGAGAACACCTCCCGGCGGCTGGCCAGTTCCACGATCCGGCCCAGGTACATGATCGCCACCCGCTCGCTCAGGTAGCGCACCACCGCCAGGTTGTGCGCGATGAACAGATAGCTGGTGGCGCGCTGAGCCTGCAGGCGCTTCATCAGGTTGAGGATCTGCGCCTGCACCGACACGTCCAGCGCCGACACCGGCTCGTCGGCGATCACCAGCTTCGGCTGCAGGATGAAGGCGCGCGCGAACGCCAGCCGCTGGCGCTGGCCGCCGGAAAAGGAGTGCGGGTAGCGGTTCATGTAGATCGGGTCGAGCTGCACCAGACGCAGCATCTCGGCGACCCGCTCCTGCAGCGCGGCGGCGCTGCGCGCCAACCCATTGTTGATCAGCGGCTCGCCGACGATGCGCAGCGCGGTCATGCGCGCGTTCAGCGACGCGAACGGATCCTGGAATACCATCCGAATCTCGCGCCGCACCCCGCGCAGCTCATCCGCCGCCAGCTTCAGTACGTCGCGCGCCCGGGCGCCGGGCTGCGCCGTGTAGAGGACCTCGCCGCCGGTCGGTTCCTCGCTGCGCACGATGCACAGCCCGGTGGTGGTCTTGCCGCAACCGCTCTCCCCCACCAGCGCCAGGGTCTCGCCCCGCGCCACCAGCAACGAAACCCCGTCCACTGCCCGCACCTCGCCGCCGCGGCGGCGCAACAGACCGGTCTCCCTGACGTACACCTTGGTGAGCCGGGACACCGCCAGCAGCGGCTGGCCGCCGCTCACGAGGCCGCTCACGAGGCCGCTCCGGGAACGCGCCGCAGGCAAGCCACCGAGTGGTTCGCGCCCGCCGCCACCGCAGCCGGCGTCCGGCGGTCGCACCGCCCGGGCGCGAATTCGTCGCAGCGGGTATGGAACGTGCAGCCGGACGGCAGGTCGTAGGGACTCGGCACCATGCCTCTGATCGGCGCCAGCGCGGCAATCGGTCCGGTAAGGCGCGGGATCGACGCCAGCAGCGCGCGTGTGTAGGGATGCTGCGGCCGCGCGAACAGCGCGCCCACCGGCGCCGTCTCCACCACCCTCCCGAGATACATCACCGCGACCCGCTCGGCCACTTCGGCGATCACCCCCAGGTCGTGGGTCACCAGGATCACCGCCATGCCCATGCTGCGCCGCATCTCCTGCATCAGGTTCAGTGCCTGCGCCTGCAGGGTCACGTCGAGTGCGGTGGTAGGCTCGTCGGCAATCAGAATGCGCGGTTCGCAAGCCACCGCCATGGCGATCATCGCGCGCTGCCGCATGCCGCCGCTCAGGTGATGCGGATAGGCGGTCAGAATGTCGGGGTCGGTCAACCCGACTCGGTGCAGGACCGCGGCGGCGCGCTCGGTCAGCTCCCGCCGCCGACGCCGCTTCGGAAGCCGCAGCGACTCATCCGTCATCCCGATCGCCTCCATGATCTGGTTGCCGATGGTGTGCACCGGGCTGAAGGAGGTCATCGGTTCCTGAAAGATCATCGACAGGTCGTTGCGGCGGATGCTCTTCAGCGTCTCGCTGGCGCGCGCCTCGGCGGTGATGGTGACCATGCCGCCGGCCCGGTAATAGCGAACCGCGCCGCCGGTCACCCGCGCCGCCGGCGGCAGGATGCCGAGGATCGCCAGCGCGGTAACGCTCTTGCCGCAGCCGCTCTCGCCGATGATGCCCAGCACTTCGTCGCGGCGCAGGGCGAAGCTGACGCCGTTCACCGCCCGTACCGCGCCTTCCCTGGACGGAAAGAGCACCTGCAGGTCGTCGACTTCGAGCAGCGGCGCCGCCAACTCGTCACACCTTGGCGTACGGGTCGGCGGCGTCGCGCAGGCCGTCGCCGATGAAGTTGAACGCCAGGATCGCGGCCACCACGAAGAACGCCGGGATGAACAGCCACTGCGCGGCAATCAGGTTGCGCAGGTGGCGGCATTCCTGCAGCATGACCCCCCAACTGATTGCCGGCGGCTGCAGCCCGAGGCCGATGAAGCTCAGCGCGGTCTCGCCCAGGATCATCCCCGGAATGCTCAAGGTGAGCTCGGCGATGGTGTGGCTCAGGAACGAGGGCAGCAGGTAGGAGAAGATGAGCTTGGCGTCGCCGGCGTTGTCGAGCCGGGCCGCGCGGATGAACTCCTCCTGCTTGAGCGCCATGAACTTGCCGCGCACGGTGCGGCTGCCCCCGGTGACCACCCCGATCAGCGCCAGAATCACGGTGATCAGCGCGTAGCGCTGCACCACCGAGAGCTGCACCGGGAGCGCCGCGGCCAGCGCGATCCACAGCGGCAGCGCCGGCACGCTCATGAAGGTCTCGGTGACGCGCATGATCACCTTGTCCGTGACCCCGCCGAGCAGGCCGGCGATTCCGCCGAGAAACAGGCTGGGAAAGAACCCGATCGCGATGCCGACGAACCCGATCGTCAGCGAGATGCGCGACCCGTGCACGATGCGGGAAAACAGGTCGCGGCCGAGCGAGTCCTTGCCGAGCAGGCTGAAGATCTGGCCGCCGCGCAGGCCGAACAGGTGCCGGTCGCCGGGGATCAACCCCCACATCCGGTAGGGCTGGCCGCGCACCAGCAGATACAGCGGTTGCCTGGTGGAGGTATCCACCGCGTAGAGGTATTCCCACGTGTCGGGGTCCACCGTCTTGACGATGGGATGGACGAACGGGCGCAGGTGGAAGCGGCCTTCCGCGTCCACGAACCTGATCCGTTGCGGCGGCGCCAGGGTGAACTCCTCATCGTAGTAGAACGGATCGTAAGGAGCGATGAACTCGGCGAAGATCACGCCGAGATAGAGGAAGCCGACGAACCCCAGCGAGGCGACGGCGACGCGGTGGCGCAGGAAGCGCCAGCGCATCAGTTGCCACTGCGAGGCGTAGGCGCGGCGGCCGGCGGCGGGCGCGCGGTCAGCGGGCGGCCGCCGCGCGCTCACACCGCGTCCCTGATGCGCGGATCGACGATCCCGAGCAGGATGTCGGAGAGCAGAATGCCGACCACCGTCAGCAGCAGCTCGATGAACAGGATGCTGCCGGCCAGGAACATGTCCTGCGCCATGGTGGCCTCCAGCATGATCGGCGCCAGCGTTGGCAGGCCCAGGGTAACGGAGACCATCAACTCGCCCGACATGAGGCTCGCCAGCAGCCACCCCAGGCGGACGATGAACGGGTTCAAGGCGACGCGAAACGGATACTTCAGGATCAGCCGGACCCCGCTCACGCCCTTCGCGCGGGCCACCGTCACGTACGGCTTCTCCAGCTCGTCGAGCAGGTTGGCGCGCATCACGCGCACCTGCTCGGCGGTGCCGGCGGTGGCCATGACGATGGCCGGAATCCACAGATGGTTCAGCAGATCGAGCACCTTGGCCGGACTCCAGGGGGCGTCCAGGAACTGGTGCGACATCAGGCCGACGGTGGCGGTGCTGCCGGTAAGGGAGAACACCACCCATATCAGCACCAGGGCGAAGATGAAGTTGGGCACCGCAAGCCCGATGAAGCCGGCGAAGGTAAAGCAGTAATCGATCAGCGAGTGTTGCCGCACCGCCGAAGCGAGGCCGATCGGTATCGCCATCAGGTTGAGCAGCAGGAAGGAGATGAACGACATCAGCGCGGTCAGCGGCAGGCGTTCGGCCAGGATCACGCTGACCGGCTTGTTGTACAGCATCGAGTAGCTGAAGTCGCCGCGCAGGATGTTCCCCAGCCACAGGAAGTACTGCGCCATGAGCGGCTTGTCGAGGTCGTACTGGGCCTCCAGCGACGCGACCAGCTCCGGGGTGACTTCGAACCCGCGGTTGCGCAGCAGCGCGATCTTGGCGTCGATCACGTCGCCGGGCGGAAGCTGAATGACGACGAACACCAGCAGGCTGCCGATGAACAGCACCGGCACCATCATCAGCAGGCGCCGCAGCACGTAGACGGTCATCGGTCGATTCCGGGCCGGGCGGCGGGGGCGCCGGGAGGCGGGCGTCCGGCGCCGCGGCGGCCGTTACCGGCGCAGGAACAGCGTGTCGAAGAACAGGTAGCTGGCCTCGGCGCTGAGCGGTTCCACCGGCACGTTGCCGACCCGGTTGTGGAAGTAGTAGAAGGCCACCTGCGGTATGTCCACCTTCGACTCCAGCGGCGAGATCGACCACAGCCCCGCGCTGAAGATCGCCACTATCTCCTGCTCGATCTGCCCGCGGCGCTCCCGGCTCAAGGTACGCGGATACTCTTCGGCCAGCTCGTACAGTCGTTTGACTCCGGCCGGCGGCTCCACCCCCTCGGAACCGCCGCTGTGCAGCCAGCGCGCCCAGGCGGTGGTGACGTGGTAGCCCGCCGGGTTGGTCGGCACCACGTGCGGGAAGCGGGCGATGCTGAAGGAGGGAATGCCGCGCCCGATATCGACGTAGGCGACCAGCAGGTCGTAGTCGCCGGTGGTCAGCTTCTCGCCGAATACCTCGCCGGCGTAGGGCCGAATGAGAAACTCGATGCCCACCTTCTTGAGCTGCTCCTTGTAGATCTCCGACATGGCGACGTCGGTGGTCTTGTCGCTCTCGACGATGCCGAACAACTCCAGCGGCTTGCCGCTGGGGAACGTGCGCGCGGTGCGGTTGCGGTTCCAGGCCAGCCCCAGCTCGTCCAGCAGGCGGTTCGCGGCGTCGGCATCGAACTCCTTGTAGGGCTCGGAGGCGGGATGCGCCAGATCGCCCGCCACCGGAGTCTGGGACAGCGTGTATTGGCCGCGGAACAACAGGTCGTTGATTTCCTGGCCATCGATCGCCAGGGCGATGGCGCGGCGAAAGTTGACGTCGTTGTAGAGGGCGCGCCGCTCAGCCTCCTCGTGGGCGAAGTTGAAGTACACCGTGCCGTGGTAGATGATCGGCGACATGGCGGCGTACAGCTTGAAGTCGCCCTCCTGCTCCGCCTTGCGCAACACGCTGAAGTTCTTGATGTCGCCGAAGTCCCAGTGCAGGCCAAAGTCGATCTCGCCGGCGATGCCCTGCAGCAGGTAGGCGTCGCCCCCCATCCCCATCAGCGGTACGCGAATGGTGTCCACGTAGGGAAGCTGATTGCCCGCGGCGTCCACCTTGTAGTAATAGGGATTGCGTTGAAATACGCCGAGGGTGTCGCTCTTGCGGTCCAGCTTCCAGGGGTGGATCACCGGCAGGTCGGGATTGAAGTTGCTCCAGATCAGGAACTCCTGCCAGTACGCCATCCAGGTAGTGAAGCCGGCCTCGCGGGCCGCGCCTTCCGCCTGATCGCGGCCGGCGACGTCGGGATGGAACCGGCCCATGTAGTGCGCGGCGAGGAACGAATCGGGGAACCAGCGCATCATGTTGTTGGGGAACGTCGGGTAGGAGCCGGCGAACTGAAACTGGAAAGTGCGGTCGTCGATCACGCGCAGCTCGGCCATCACCCCGCCGACCTTGAGGTTGCCGATGCCGTCCGGGTTGAGCTCGGGGTTGGCGGCGTCGCGGTCGAACCAGAAGCGGATGTCCTCGGTAGTGAACGGCGCGCCGTCGCTCCAGCGCAGGCGGTCGCGCAGCCGGATGGTGTAGACCGACGCGTCGCCGTTCGGTTCGTATGCCGCGAACACGTTGTTGAGCAGCGATTCGCCGTTCACCGGCACGGTGAGGCCCCACTGGCGCAGGTACTCGTCGTTGATCCAGCCGGGGTCCCCGGGAATCACCATGGTGCCGCCGTAGACGCCAATCTGCCGGGCGGGGGCGATCACGATCGGGTCGCGCGGCAGGCGGTCGCCCACCGGCGGCAGGTCGCCGGCCGCTACCATGGCCGCCAGTACCGGCGCCTCGCGGTAGTCGAGCGCGCGCCCGGTCGCGGCCTCGTACGCCGCCGGCGAGTTGTACTGGACCGGCGCGCCGGAGCCGCTGAACCAGTCCGCGGAGACGCTCACGGCAGCCGCCGCCTGAGGTTCCTCCTGCCCGGTGGCCCACAACGGAAGCCCGGCGATCATCAGCGTCAGTCCCACCGCAAGTCGGTTCATACCTGCCTCCCCTGCCTGTCCGACAGCCGCGCCATTATCGTTCCCGCCGCCGGGCGCTGTCAAACCGCAGTCAGGCGCGCAACCCGCTCCACGGGGACTGCTCGTGCACTTCCTCCAGCTCGTACCCCGCGGCGCCGACGCAGGGTGCGAGAATCGCCAGCACCTTGGCCGGGCGGGCGGACACGTTGAACGAGGCATGCACCATGGCGGCAGGAATGAAGGCGGAATCGCCCGCCCGAAGCGTGCGCTGCCGGCGGTCCACCCACTGCTCGATCTCGCCGTCGAGCACGTAGATCACCTCTTCCTGGTTGGGGTGGCGGTGAAAGTTGTGGCCGCCGCCCGGATCGAGCTTCACCTCGATTACCACGAGCTGCTCGGCCGCGGTGGTCTCGGGGCGGCTGTGCCAGCCGAGCTCGAAACCCTCCATCGCGTCGCGCTGCACCTGGTCGCGCGCGAAGAACTGACCCTGACTCATGCCCTTGACCATAGTGCGCCCCGCGCCGCGTGTCGAGCCTGCCGCCCGCGGGCGGCGTATTTCCCAAAATGTAGGGTACGCGACAGGCCGCTTGGCGGCCAAGCCAGTCCCAGTCCCAGTGTAAGACGACGTTCTCGGCGATCTTGATACACCGGTTTCTTTGGATCACCGGTCTACCGGCGCCTGACGATCCTCGCCGGGGCGGCCGAATCCGGCGCCGGCGTGGCGGTAGCGGTGATGAGCGGCGCACAGCAGGCGGAGATTGTTCGGTTCGGCGGCGCCGCCGCAGGCATACGGCACGACGTGATCGATCTGCAGCAGGTGTTGGGAGCGGCAGCGGCGCCCGCTGGTGCGGTCCACGTAGCGGCAGCGGCCCCGGTCGCGCCGCCACACCTCGCGCTTGACCGCCGCCGGGATGGCGCGGCCGGTCGCGCCGCCGGCCTTCGCTGCCGAAGTTTCGGTCCGCGCCGGCGGCGCAGCCCGCGCCACGCACGCCACCGCAGCCGGCCGGCCGAGGCGCCGCGTCTTCGGCGCCGAAGTGGTGTCGCCCGCCGGCTTCGCTGCCGAAGTGTCCGAGCGGTCAGCGGCTTCGTCTCCCGGCTGCGCCGGCGTCTGAGCCGGCACCTTCGCCGCCGAAGGAGCGGCGCGGTCCGCGCCCGCCTCCTGCTTCGCTGCCGAGGCAGCGCCGCGAACCGACGCCGCCTGCGTCTTCGCCGCCGAAGTCTGCTCGGCGCCTTTGGCCGGCGCGGCGCGCCGCCCGCGCGGCGGCCGGGCCGGGTCGTGACGGTCGAGCCCTTCCCGCACCAGCCGCCCCATGAGCTGCCCCATCGTCAGGTGCGGATCGACATGGGACAGGAGGCCCTTGAGCCGCTCCAAGCCGCGCCGGCACTCATGGTCGATCACCGCCTTGAGCTCCCAGCGCCCGCCGCCCAGGGGCCGCACCCGATCCGCCGGCGCCGCCAGCTCCGGGTCCACCTCGGCCAGCAACTGCATCACCTCCCGGCTGCTCTTGCCGGACGCCTGCTCCACCAACTCCCGCCGCGCCTCCGGGTCCAGCACCGGCACCGGCGCCGGCTTCCGCTCCGCCGACCGCGGCCGCGCCGAACCCTCCTGCGACTGAGCGGCAGCCCCGAACCCGGTCCCGCCCGGCGCGCTACGCGCCGCGCGTTCCTTCTTGCGCTCCTGCCGGTCGAACGCATGCTGCAACTGCGCGGCCGCGTTCAGCGTCATCGTGCCATTCCGCAGGCGCTCGCGCACGCCCTCGACCTCCGCGCAGAGCCGCATCGCCTTGATGCGCCGCCACGCCGCAGCGTCGCTGTAACCCAGTTCGCGCACCGCGTAATCGAACAGGCTCGAGAACCCGCGGCGCAGATACAGGCGGCGCTTCTGAATCTCGCGCAGATGGTCGATCACGACCACTTCGAGATGGTGTTCGATGCCGGAAAGTTCCTTGGTTCGCTCTAGCAGGCGGTCGTCTGAGAGGGCGGAAACGGTAGTGGCGACGGCCCCGTCGGAAGCATGATTGTTCATGACATAAGTATAATCATGGAAACTACTTGAGTCAAATTATTCGACCCGGAATTTGTCACCTGCGGGCGTGACTTGGCGGCGCATTTTCCAAGCGGTTGGACGTTCCGTCAGATGCTATTGCCGAGAATGTCGCCGGCGTCGAGCGGCAGGGCTTCTTCTTGCGGCCCCAGGCGGCCTCGTCGATCTCGTAGTCGAGGAGGAGGTCGCAGGCATTGGAACTGTCCCTCCAGCAGGCATCGAGCATGGCGCGGTACTCGTAGTACGCCTTTCCGGCGGCTTCGCGGGCGGGATCGGTACCAACAAATTGGAAGTGGCGCGCCGATGGCAAACCGCGGCCGCTTGTGGCACACTTGGCGGCGGCGCGGCTTGGCCGCGCGCGGCCACCGCCTCACCCGACCGCCAAGGAGTCCACGTTTGATGCTTGCTGCCTGCCCCCGAACGACCCGCCGCTCTCCGGCGCGGCCGGTCCGGCCATACCGCGCGACCGGCGCCAGGGACTGCCGCCATGAGCGCCACTAGCGGCCAACCGCGCCCGGCGACGCCGCCGACGGACCGACCCGGCGGCGTGCGTTCGGTAATCTGCGTGCACCGGCAGTTCGAGCGCAGTTGGCCCTACACCGCCGATCACTGGCAGCGGCGGTGGCAGCAGCACGGCAGTTGCGAGCTGATTCGCACGGCGGGTGAGGCCGCGCCGGCGCAGATCGTGGCGGAGCCCGCTTCGGTTCAGCGCCTGGTGCTGCTCGGTTTCTCACTCGGGGATCACGACCTGGACCCGTTCACCGCCCTTGAAGAGTGCTACCTGGACTGGCGCCGCGGCTCGCCGGCCGCGGTGGCGGCCGCGGAAGCGCGCGGCGTGAGCTTCATCAACCACCGCATCGACGTCTACTGGGGCCAGACGGTAGCCGAATACGCGCTGGCGTTGACCATTTGCGGGCTGCGCCGGATACCGCAGAACCACACGGCGATGCAGACCAGCCTGGCGCCCTGGGACTATTCACCCGAGGCGAGCGCCACCGGCGTACGCGGCGGTCAGTTCGGGGACGATTCGCGGTTCTGCAACGGCACCGTGGCCGGCAAGCGGGTGCGCGTCGTCGGCGCCGGCAACATCGGCGCCCGCTACGCTTCCTGGTGCGCGGCGCTGGGCGCCCACGTGGCAATCTGGGATCCGTTCGCGCCCGACGCCTCGTTTGCGGTGGCCGGCGCGGAGCGTCGCTTCCACGTGGAGGACCTGGTCGCGGACGCGGAGATCTTCGTCCCGATGGTACCGCTCACCGATTCGACCCGCGGGCTGATCACCGCGGCGCTGATCGACGCGCTGCCGATGCATGGCTTGGTGGTACAGGTCACCCGCGCGCGGGTGTGCGACACCGCGGCCCTGTACGGCCGGGTATTGAACGACGAACTGGCACTGGCCGCCGACGTGTTCGCCCCGGAGCCGCTGCCGCTCGACTCGCCCCTCCTCGGGCGCCACAACGTGGTGCACACGCCGCACGCCGCCGGGCGCACGCGCAACGCCAACCACGCCTTCGCCGACGACGCGATTGCCCGCTTCCGGCCGCGTTGAAGTGCCCGGCCTTGCGCCGCGGCGCAGGGCCGGCGCGCGGATGCCTGCGGCGCGCCGCCGCCGAGCCATTCCGATTACGAACCGCGCCGCGGCAACGAGCGGCGCCGTGAACGTGAATCGCCCGATCTTCGCCCGCTGCCGGGAGGCCGGGCGCCGCCGGTGAGGATCTACCGCGGCTACCCCATCGCGGCGGTCGTCTTTCTCTCTACCGGGCTGACCATCGGCACCAGTCAGTACGCCTTCGGAGAGTTCGCCGCGCCCCTGCGCGCGCACTTCGGATGGAGCCAGACCGCCCTCAACCTGTCGCTTACCCTGGCGGTGGTGTCCGGCGCGCTGGCGCCGTTCCTGGGGCGCGCCATGGACCGCTGGGGGGCGCGCCCGGTGACGGTGATCTCACTGCTGCTGGTGGCCGCCGGCTTCCTGCTGCGGCCGCTGATCGACTCGCTGTGGCACTGGTATCTGTTCAGCGCGCTGGTGTACGCCGGCTTTCCGGGGGCCACCACCCTGCCCGCGGGCAAGCTGGTGGGGCTGTGGTTTCCCGCCACCCGCGGCCGGGTGATGGGGGCCGTGACCGCCGGCAACAACGTCGGCGGCCTGACCATGCCGCCCCTGGCCGCGGCGATGATCGCGCTGGGCGGCTGGCAGTGGGGCTACCTGGCATTCGGCCTGCTGCTCCTGCTGCTGGCGCTGGTGGCCCTGGTCACGATCAGCGAAGACGAGGCGCTGGTGGCGCGGGAGATGCGGGCGACCGGCCGCGCCGGCGCGGTGCAGGCCGCGCGCCGCTTGGCGGGCAGCGGCGTGACCCTGCGGCAGGCGCTGCGCAGCCGCCGCTTCTGGCTGGTGTTGGGCGGACTGTTCGGCGCCACCTTTACCTACCAGGGGGTACTGACCCAGCTCCGCCAGCACTTTGCCGAGCACGGCTTCGCGCCGGTGCTGGCCACTACCGGACTGGCGGTGATCGCAGCCATGGGCGTCGGCGCGAAACTCGCCTTTGGGCGCGCCAGCGAACGCTGGACCGCGCGCCGTGCCTGCGCCGTGTCGGTGGCCTTCCAGACCGTGGGGCTGGTAATCATGGCGCTGGCGCGCTCCGTCCCGGCCATGTGGTGCGGCATCATCGTGTATGGGCTGGGCTTCGGCGGCCTGGGCGCGCTGCTGGTGCTGGTAGTCCAAGAAGCCTTCGGCATGAAGGCGTTCGGCAGCATCCTGGGCGTGGTGCAGATGGCGATGATCGGCTCGCTGGCGGGAGCCCCGGCGCTGGCCGGCTGGATTCACGACCGCACCGGCTCGTTCGCCAACGCCTTCCTGATCATCGCCGGAATCTTCGTGGCCGCCATCGTCTGCCTGCTCGCCGCCGGCGACGAAACCGACCCCCAACCGTGACGTCCCACGTGGCCTTCATTACCTGATCTCGATTCCGTGTTCCATACAATGATCGAACTGTTGATAGTCATACCGGTAGGAACGGACTATACCGTCTTTATCCCGTTGCAACGTGATGCACTTGGTAGTGTCCCGATGTTCGGTAAACTCGTCTTGACCTAGAATCTGTTGAAGCCCCTTGATGACTTCGATGCTGTGCGTAGTGGCGAATACTTGAATACCTTGCTCCTTCGCTAACTTGAGCAGGGCTTCCAAAAGAAATGAAATCGCTTGATAATGAAGACCCTGCTCGAGCTCGTCAATCAAAAGGACCCTTGCGTCTCGCAAGATGCATTCAGACAGGATCATTGCCGCTCTTATCATACCACTACCGAACAGGTTCAGCGGCATCATCTGGGCCAATCCAATGTCCAGATAGGCCATGTTTCCTACCACCGATATCTTTGCGACCCTTGGATTGACCCGTTGCAAATAACCAACTAGCAATTGATCTTTCTTATTGACGACCAATCTTCCTATCTGTCCGGCGTCGTACCCGGATGTCGGAATTATCAAATTGGCCTTGATCTTGTCGACGATTACTTCGTCAATTGCTTTGTCTCCTTCACCCCACGTATCGCCATTATGGATCAGTTCAATATGAGATGATCTTGGTGCTTCCTGGTATGAATCCTGAACCTCGAATCGGAATTTCAACACACGCTTTCCATGAAATTCAAGGTCGTCAGTGACATCTATCGAGTACTCCATATCGGGCGCTGAAATTATCAGCTTTCTGCGTTCGACATGAGTGCCTGCTACGCGCGCTTCGATCACCGCCGCTCTACTGAAGTCGAGATCGAGAAAGACGGATGCCAAGTCGTCGGCGCTGCAAACCGGATAGCCCCGGCGGCTTTGCACCTTGAAGAGCAGTCGAGGTTCGGCAGGATCAGCAATCAGGACGACTGCCTCCAATATGGAAGTCTTGCCGACGTCGTTCGCGCCCAACAGAATGTTGACCTCGCCCAATCCGTCGAGTTCCAGGTTCGCCAGTCCGCGGAACCGGCGAATGGCGAGGCGGTCGAATTGCTGTCGCTCGGCCATGCCCTCGAAGTATAGGCCGGCGTCGTGATTTCTGCCACCTGTTCACCGCCCGCCGCCGGCCGCCGGCAGACGGGCGCCTGCGCCGCCGGGCGCTAGCCCCAGGGTTCGGCGGTGCCGGTCTGCTGCCACAGGCGGTGCAGATAGGCGCTGCTGCGCTCCAGGTTGCGCCACAGTTGGCGGTGGCCGGCCATCTCGAACAGGCTCTGGCGGAACAGGCGGCGCGCGACGATCAGCGGTATCAGGCGCGGCCAGTCGACGTCGCCGGCGGCGACCGCGGGTTGAAGCTGGCCGTTGCGGCGCTGCTTGAAGTGCAGCATGCCCACCTGCTCGGGAGACAGCGACGCGAGCGCTTCGGCGGCGCCGGCAAGTTCGCCGGTAAACGCGAAGTTGCAGGGATCGAAGCAGATGCGCAGGCGGCCGGCCGCGGCGCCGAGTTCGGTACGGGCGGCGGCCACGGCGGCGGCCAGCAACGGCCACGGCTGGCGCGCGTTCTCCACCGACAGCAGGGTGTGATCGTCCGCCAGGGCCGCGGTCAGGCGCGCAATGGTGTGGCCGGCCGCCTCGGGGCCGGCGGCGGCCAGCTCCTCCGCGGTCGTACTCAAATCGACCAGCCGCACGTGCGGCTGCCGCTCCTGCGCCACGGCGCGCGCCAGCCGCACCGCGGCGGCGAAGCAGGCATGGTCCGGCCCGGTATCGGGATGCAGGAACGGGACCTCGTAGGCCGCGACGAAGCGCAGGTTCGGCGAGCGCCGGGCCAGGGCGGCCAGCGCGGCCACCTCGGGCAGGTGACCATCCGCCGATTCGTAGCCGGTGAGGGACTTCTGGCGCAGCTCGAAGACCCGGAAGCCGCGCCGCGCCGCGGCGGCCACCAGGTCGGCCAAGTCCGCGCCCGCGGCAAGCTGCACGTTCCAGACGTTGGACACCAGCCCCAACTGCATACGCCGAGATTCCGCCGCGGACTGTAGGGAGCTCGCCCCACCCCCGTCAACGTGCGGCAAAGGAGACCCCGGCGACCGGACGGGCGCGGGGCGGTCAAGGGAGCGGCTGCACGGCGGCCTCCGGCACCTGCCCCGGCAGCGCCTTGTTGCGTGAGCGGCGCCGGAATATCGTAGATCCGTGACTCACTATCTGAGTGAGGCCGTCGGGATGCCTGATGGCCGAACCGGGGTTCGCTGATGTCGGTCGACCGGCGGGAGCTGCTGAGCGACCTGCGGCGCCAGCTCCGGCTGCTGGAACGGGACCTGGCCGCGCGCGCCGAAAGCGTGCCGGAGATGGCCGCGGCGCTGCAGGCGGAGTATCAGGCGGCGCGCGCCGCCGAGCGCACCGCCGCGACCTTCCGCGTCTGGCGCGCCGGCGAACTCACCCAGGCCGCAGTCGCGTGGCTGCTCGGCGCCGTGTTCGTGCGCTTCATCGAGGACAACGGGCTGATCGACGAGCCGCTCATCAGCGGTCCGAACCGCGCCATCGATCGGGCGGAGGATCGCCAGCTACGCTACTTCCGCGCTCATCCCACCGCGACCGACCGCGACTACCTGCTTCACGGGTTCGCCGCCGTCGCCCGCCTGCCGGCGCTGGCCATGCTCTACGACCGCGCCCACAACCCGGTGTGGCGCCTCGGCATCTCCGGCGACGCGGCGCGCGGCCTGCTGGAGTTCTGGCGCACCGTGAACCCGGACACCGGGGTGCTGCGTCACGACTTCACCGACCCTGAGTGGGACACCCGCTTCCTGGGCGACCTGTACCAGGACCTGTCCGACGACGCCAGGAAGCGCTACGCCCTGTTGCAGACGCCGGAGTTCGTCGAGGAGTTCATCCTGGAGCGCACGCTGGCGCCGGCGCTGGAACAGTTCGGGCTGGCCGCAGTGCGCCTGATCGACCCGGCCTGCGGCTCCGGTCACTTCCTGCTCGGCGCGTTCCAGCGGCTGCTGCGCCGGTGGCGCGCCTGCGAGCCCGAAGCGCCGAAGCAGGAGCTGGCGCAGCGCGCGCTGGCCGCCGTGCACGGCGTGGACGTCAACCCGTTTGCCGCGGCGATCGCGCGCTTCCGGCTGGTGGTGGCGGCGCTGCGGGCGAGCGGCATCAGGCGCCTGCAAGAGGCGCCGGCGTTCCCGCTCAACGTGGCCGCCGGCGACAGTCTGCTCCACGGGCGCCGCTTCGGGGAGCTGGACCTGGGCAGCGGCGCGGAACAGCACGCGCTCACCGGCCAGGCCGAGTTCGCGCATGCCTTCCAGTCCGAAGACCTCGGCGCCCTGAACCGCATCCTCGGCCGGCAGTATCACGTAGTGGTCGGGAATCCGCCCTACATCACGGTGAAGGACAAGGCAGTCAACCAGTTGTACCGAGCCCGCTACTCGACCTGCCGCATGAAGTACGCCATGGGCGTACCGTTCGCCGAGCGACTGTTCGATTTGGCGCTGCGCGGCGACGCGGCCGGGTACGTCGGACAGATCACCTCCAACTCGTTCATGAAGCGAGAGTTCGGCAAGAAGCTGATAGAACGGTTCTTCTCGCAGCTCGATCTGACTCACGTCGTCGATACGTCGGGCGCCTACATTCCGGGACATGGCACGCCGACCGTGATTCTGGTTGGCCGATCACGCGCTCCCGCCGCCGACACCGTCAGATGCGTGATGGGACTCCGGGGCGAGCCGACGCCGCCTGCGGTCCCGTCGCGCGGGCGAGTGTGGAGGGCGATCGTCGAACAGATAGACCGGACCGAAAGCGAATCCGAATGGGTCAGCGTGGTCGATTACGAACGACGCCACCTGAACGTTCATCCCTGGTCGCTCAGCGGCGGCGCCGCCGTCGATCTGAAGCGGAAGCTGGATGAGCGCGGCGCCGCAACCCTTGGGCAACGATCGACCGCGATAGGATTCATGGCCATATCGGGGGAAGATGAGGTCTTCTCACGGCCCGACAGAGGAGGTTTCGAGCGTCTCGGGGTAGCGCCGCGGGTACTACGCCCGTTCGTAGAAGGTGATCTGGTGCGCGATTGGGCAATTGCTCCGTCACTCACTTGCCTCTACGACTATGATGCAACGGGTTCATTCGTCGCATCCGACACGCCGCCGCTAGTTTTCTGGCCCTATCGAACCAGGTTGCGATCCGGATTGGCGTTTGGAAAGACACGTCAAGAACGGGGGATGAACTGGCGGGAATTCGCATTCGTGGTAAAGGACAAGCTCCACACTCCTCTGTCAATTGCGTTTGCCTTCGTAGCTACTCACAATCACTTCGTACTCGACCGAGGAGACAAAGTATTCAACCGTTCCGCGCCGGTCATCAAGCTGCCAGACGGCGCTACCGAAGCAGATCACCTGGCACTTGTCGGTTTGCTCAACAGCTCTACGGCGTGTTTCTGGATGAAGCAAGTGTTTCACAACAAGGGGAGCACGGTGGACGTTCATGGCGCCCGCCAAACGACGGACGAATATGAGAATTTCTATGAGTACACCGCTACCGGACTGAAGCGGTTTCCGCTTCCACCAGAGCGGCCAGCGGACACGGACATCGCAGAGAACATAGATCGTCTTGCTGCGGAATGGCAGTACCATCTGCCGGCGCAACTGACCGACCGCTTTCCCTTGACGCCGGAGGAACTGGATGCTCACTGCGACGCTGCGGCGTCTCTGCAGGCGCGCATGATTGCCCTGCAGGAGGAACTCGACTGGGAATGCTACCGCCTCTACGGCCTCATCGACGAAGATTGCCGGTACGCCGCGGGCACCGGCGACCGCTCCGAACCCCCGCCGCTGGCGCTCGGCGAGCGCGCCTTCGAGATCGTCATGGCGCGGCGGATGGCGGCCGGCGACCTGGAAACCCGGTGGTTCGAGCGCCACGGCTCCACCCCGATCACCGAGATCCCGGCCCACTGGCCGGAGGACTACCGCGCCCTGGTCGCGCGGCGCATCGAGCTGATCGGCTCCGACCGCTTCGTCGGCCTGCTCGAAAGGCCGGAGTACAAGCGCCGCTGGAACACCGAACCATGGGAGGATCAGGAACGGCGCGCCCTCCGCGCCTGGCTGCTCGACCGGCTGGAGTCGCCTGCCTACTGGCCGGAACCCCGGCTCACCACCGTCGGCGAAATCGCCGCGCGGGCGGCTGCGGATGCCGACTTCCAGCAGGCCGCCGCCCGCTTCTCCTATCGCGCCTACGGCTACCTCGACGCGCTGATCGCCGAGCTGGTGGAGGCCGAAAGCGTGCCGGCGCTGCCGGCGCTGCGCTACAAGCCCTCCGGCTTGGCCAAGCGCGCCGACTGGGAGGCGGTCTGGGCCGCGCAGCGGCGCGAGGACGAAATCGACGCCGAAACGGCCGCCGCGACCCCTCGACTAGCCGGCGAGACCGAAGATCAGCATGCCGCCCGCCTCAAGGCTGAACAGGACCGCCGCAAGCGGGACGAGCTCGGCGACCTGGCGCCGCCGCCCAAGTACCGCGCGGCGGACTTTCTGAAAGCCGGCTACTGGCGCCTGCGCGGCGCCCTCGACGTGCCCAAGGAGCGCTTCTTCAGCTTGCCGGGCGTGAGCGGCGACGACGATCCCACGCTCCTGGTGGGCTGCGCCGGGTGGGATCACTTGACCCTCTGCCACGCGCTGGCCGCCTACTACAACGAGGCCGACGAGCGCGACGGTTGGAACGCGGCCCGGGCCGCCCCGCTGCTGGCGGCGATCCGGGAGCACGTGCCGTGGCTCAAGCAGTGGCACAACGACCTCGACGAGGAATACCAGCAGCGCCTGGGCGACGTCTACGACAGCTTCGTCCGCTCGCAACTCGCGCGGTTCGGTCTGACCGAGCACGATCTGCAGCGTTGGGCGCGGCCGCTGCGGTCCTGAAATGCCCGCACCGGCCGCGGAGGCGCCGCCGCTGCGCGACTGCCATCACGCCTGCGCGATAGACGCTACTCGTGCCAGAAATTCGTCTTCCGACGCAGGTAGCGTCAGGTGGATCTGCGGCCTAGCAATGCCTCGAGTTCGGCCACCCGCGCTTCGGCCGCTTGGCGCGCGGCCGCTTCCTGGCGGCGTGCGGCCGTTTCCTGTTGGACGCGGACTTCTGCCGCTTGGCGTGCGGCCGCTTCCCGGCGAACGGCCGCCTCCTGTTGGACGCGGGTTTCTGCGGCTTGGCGTGCGGCCGCTTCCTGATCTGCGCGCTCCTTGCCCGTGGGGATCAACTCGCCCTGCGCGTCCGTCCAGCGCAGCCACCGGCCGCGCACCCACTCGAACTCCCCCTCCCACAGCGTCATCCCCAGACCCAGCTCCGGGAACCAGAGCCGCCCTCCGTGGCGTTCGTATCCCCCGCCGCTCAACCGAAAGACGCGCAGCTCATCTCCCATCACCTGCCGCAACGGATCGAAGACCACGTAGTAGCCAACCCCCATCCGGGCGTACCTCTTCCGCTTCTCCCCAATCTCATTGCCGTTCTGGTTCAACACGATTTCCACCACCAGGTCCGGCGCTTTGCCGAACTCCCACACGAAGTAGGAGCGGTGCTTCTTGTCCCACCAGTTCTCGTGCGCCTGCACGTCCAGACTCAGGAACACGTCCGGCACGATCGCCGGATTGCGCGGCTCCGGAAACACGCCCACGTTGGCGGCGGCCAGAAACGGGCGCCCGCCGCCGGAGCCGGCCCAGAAACTGTACAACGGCCCGGTGAGCAGGCGTTGCTGCTTCTCGGAGAGCATGTCGACCGGCTCGTCATCCTCGGTGATCAGGGATTCGATGTCGAAGCCGGGCGCCGGCACGGCCAGCGCAGCGGTCCCTTTCGCTACCTGGACCGGGGCGGCCGGCCGCGCTGTGGCGGCCTCGGCGGCGCGCGCGTCAGGCTCGGAACGACCGGTCGGGAATGACGGCGAGTCCATAAGGCAGACTATACCGTACCGGCGACGCGGCCGAAAGCGCTTGACCCGGGCGCCCGAATCCGGCGCCGACGTGGCGGTAGCGGTGATGGCGCACAGCAGCCGAGATTGTGCTTCGCTGCCGAGGCAGCGAGCCGAGGCCGCCTGGGTCTTCGGCGCCGAAGTGTGCTCGGCGCCTTTGGCCGGCGCGGTGCGCCGCACGCTCAGCGGCCAGGCCGGCTACCAGGCGAGGCGGGCGGGCGGGCGGGCCCGGCGGGAGAATCGGGACTCATTCGGCGGGCGGCTTGCCGGGAGGCGGCCGGAGTGGCAAGGTGAGCGGCATGCCAAGCCGTACCGCTTCCCGCCCCAACGTGGTCTACCTCGATTGCCACGATCTGGGGGACTGGCTGGGCTGTTACGACCGCCCCTGGCTGCGGACGCCCCACCTGGACCGACTCGCGGCCGGCGGCGCGCGCTTCACCCGGCACACGGCGACCGCGCCGATCTGCATTCCGAGCCGCGCCTCCATCCTGACCGGGCTGATGCCGCACGAGGTGGGCGTCACCGGCCAGGAGGCGCTGGCGCCGGAGGCCACCGCCATGGCGGCGCGGTTTCGCGATGCCGGCTACCGCACCGTGCTGTGCGGGAACCTGATGATTCCGAACGCCCCCCGGTGGGCGGGATTTACCGAGCAGCTCGCGGCCGACGACGACGACAAGGCCGCGGCCGCGGCTGCCTTCATCACCGCGCAGCGCCCCGCCGCGGCGCCGTTCCTGCTGTCGGTGTCGTTCCGGCAGTGCCACCGCCCGTTCGGCGCCCGCTACGACGCGGCGCTGGCGGAGCGCATCGAAGTGCCGCCCTACCTGCCTGACACCCCGGCCACGCGGCGCGACCTGGCTACCCTCGCTTGGCAGATCGGCGAATTGGACCGCAGCGTCGGCCTCATCCTCGCCGCGCTCGACGGCGCCGGCCTGCGCGACTCCACCCTGGTGGTCTTCACCACCGAGCACGGCCCTGCGGTGGCGCGCGCCAAGCACACTACCTACGACTCCGGGCTGCGCACCGCGCTGCTGCTGCGCCTGCCCGGCGTGGTCCGCGCCGGCGCGGCCGTGGAGCGCCTGAGCAGCAACGTGGACCTGCTCCCGACCCTGGCCGAGTTGTGCGGCCTGCCGGCGCCGGCCGCCATCCGCGGCCTGAGCTGGGCGCCCTGCCTCGCCGGCGAGCGCGCCGCGCCGGGCCGGGAATGGGCGTTCAGCGAGTTCAACTGGGGCCGCCGCAGCGGGCAGTGGTACTACACGCCGAGCCGGACCGTGCGCGGCGCCCGCTACAAGCTGCTGCGCAGCTACCGGCGCTGGCCGATCTACGTGGACAGCGGCTGGCTGGCGCGCTACGCCGGCGACCGGGCGGCGGTGGAACGGTGGTACGGCAGGCCGCTGCCGGAGACCCAGCTCTTCGACCTGGAGGCCGACCCGTACGAATTGCGGGACCTGGCCGGGACGCCGGCGCTGGCGCCGGTCCGGGCGCAGCTCGACGCGGCACTGGACCACCACCTGCGCGCCACCGACGATCCCATCCTGCGCGGCCCGGTGGCCAACCGCGCCGGCGAACCGGACGCGCCGCAGTGGCAGCGGCAGTCCGACGGCAGCTTTCGCCTGGCCGCGCACGACCCGACCGATCCGGGAGAGGTTTCCTTTACCTGACCCCGCCCGCCTGCCGCCGGTCCGCGGCGCCGGTTCACTTGCCGGTCCGCGCGCCGGTTCATCTTCCCGGTTCACCTTGCCGGTCCGCGGCGCCGGTTCACTTTGCCGGTCCGCCCTTGCCGGTTCACCTTGCGCCGCAGCGCTGCTACCCTGCGGGCATGAGCAGCGCTCCGTTCATCACTCGCCTGCGCTTTCCGCTGGCCGCCGCCGAGGTGGAGGCATACCACCGGGACGGCGTGCTCGGCCCCTTCGAGTTGCTCCCGCCCGAGCGGATGGCGCCGCTGCGGGAGCGGATAATGCGCGAGGTGATCGTCCCCGCGCAGCGCGAGGATCCCACCCTGCACTACCACGACCGCCATCTCGACCATCCCGCGGTCTGCCGCCTGTGCCGGGCGCCGGAGCTGGTGGAGCGCATCGCCTCGCTGCTGGGCCCCGACCTGATGGTGTGGCGCAGCAACTTTCAGGTAAAGGAGCCGCTGGCCGAGGCGAGCGGCGACCGGCAGCGCTACGCCGCGGTGCCGTGGCATCAGGATGGCGCCTACTTCGGGCTGCAGCCGCTGGTCCTGGTGTCGGCCTGGATCGCGATTACCGAAGCCACCGCCGACAATGGCTGCCTGCTGGTGGTTCCCGGATCGCACGCCACTACTTTCGCCCACACCCACGACCCCGAGCGCGCGGCGTTCGGCCGCTCGGTACCGCCGGACGCGGTCGACCCGGCGGCGGTGCGCGCGCTGGAGATGCGCCCGGGGGAGTTCGTGCTGTTCAACGAGAACACCCTGCACGCCTCCGGCCCCAACCGCACGCCCCATCCCCGCATCGGCTTCACGCCGCGCGTATCGGTGCCGTTCGTGCGCGTCACCGGCAACCCGCGCGGCGCCGGCCGCGACCGCGCCCGCCATGCCCCTGACGAGGCGCGCGAAGTGGCGCTGCTGCGCGGCCACGACTACACCGGCCGCCAGCGCGTGGTGCCGCTGCCCTGCCCGCCCGGCTAGCGCGCCGCGTAGCGCCCGGGCGCTACGCCCGTAACGCCAACGTCACGTCACGCCGGGCGCAGTATGGTGAAGTCGCTGTCCTTGGCGCTGACCGCGCCGGCCTCCTGGTAGGTGAGGATGAAAGCCCGCCGGTGCCCGGCGGTGTGGTTGCCGAGCGAGGAGTGGAACAGCTTGTTGGAGAACAGCACCGCGGTCCCGGCCGCCACCTCGCAGTAGACGGTGCCGCGCAGCTCGCGCTCGCCCGGCAGGAAGCTCAGGCGGCAGGCGCCGTGGTCGCGCGCCGCGCGCGGCTGGTGCGGGATGACGCGGCGCCGGTGGCTGCCGGGCACCACGCGCAGGCAGCCGTTGGCGCGGTGGGTGTCCTGCAGCGGCAGCCAGATCGACATGCGCCGCTCGCTGGCGCCGTACTCCTGCCAGTACGCCTCATCCTGATGCCAGTGGCAGACGTTGCGCGGCTCGTGCGGCCCCTTGCTGATCAACTTGGCCGAAAACAGCGCGATGCCCGGATGCACCAAGTCCTCCACCAGGGCCAGGATGCGGGGATCGGCCGCCAGGCCGCGCGAGCGCGGCGAGTCGGTGCCCAGCCGGTGAATCTGGTTGCGCCGCTGCTCGTCGGCGGCGACCGCCGGATCGGCCAGCCGTGCCCGGTAGCTCCGCTCGAACTCGGCGTCCAGCACCGCCAGCTCCTCGCGCGGCAGCGCTTCAGGCACGATCAGATAGCCGTCGCGGGCGAACGCCGCCCGCTGCTCCGCGCTCAGGCGCTGCCGCATCGCCCGCTCCCCCTACCCTTTGACGCTGCCGAGCAGCACGCCCTTGACGAAGTACTTCTGGATGAACGGATAGACGAACAGGATCGGCACCGTGGCCACCATGATCACCGCCGCCTTGATGGCGTCCGGCGGCGGCGGCGCGTCCATTTCGTACAGCATTTCGGGGTCGTCGTTGATCACTTCGGTGGCGTTGATCAGGATCCGGCGCAGGATGTTCTGCACCGGCATGCGGCGGATGTCGGGAATGTAGATGTTGGCGTCGAACCAGGAGTTCCAGTGCCACACGGCGTAGAACAGTCCGATGGTGGTGAGCACCGGCATGCTCAACGGCAGCACCACCTTGAGCAGCACCACGGGGGGGCTGGCGCCGTCGATCAGAGCCGATTCCTCCAGACTCTCCGGTATGGTGTAGAAGAAGTTGCGCATGATCAGCATCCACCAGGCGTTCACCACTTCGGGGATGATCAGCGCCCAGTAGGTATTGTAGAGCCCCAGGTTGCGCACCACCAGGAAGGTGGGAATCAGACCGCCGTGAAACAGGATGGTGAAGAACACGAACATGGTGATCGGCGTGCGCCCCGGCACGCTGCGCTTCGACAGGGCGTAGGCGAACGGCGCCGTGAACAGCAGGTTCATGGCGGTGCCCACCACCACGCGGAACAGGGTGACGCCGTAGGCGCGGACGATGGCGCTGCCCTGCGCGAAGATCGCCTGATAGGCGCCGAAGTCCACGCTTTCCGGGATCAGCACCAGCCCGCCGCGCCGCGCCGCCTCGGCCGCGCCCACGATGGAGGTCGAGGCAACCACCACGAACGGGATCACGAACACGCTCGACAGGAGCACCATGAAGCCGACGTTGACGCCGTTGAAGAGGCGCTCGCCGCGGCTGATGCTGATCGCCATTACCAGAGCCCTTCCTGCTCCAGACGCTTGGCCGTGAAGTTGGCGATCACCACCATCGCCAGCGCGGCAACCGACTTGAACACGCCCACCGCGGCGGCGTAGGAAAAGTTGAGCTGCTGCAATCCCTCGCGGTAGACGTAGGTGTCGATGATGTCGGACACGTCGTACACCAGCGGGTTGTAGAGCAGCAGCACCTGCTCGAAGCCGGCGTTGATCAGGTTGCCGACGTTGAAGATCAGGAGAATCGAGATCACCATGGCGATCGACGGCAGCGTGATGCGGATCACCTGCTGCCACTTGTTGGCGCCGTCGATGATCGCGGACTCGTACAATTCCGGGTTGACGCCGGCCAGAGCGGCCAGGATGATGATCGTCCCCCAGCCGATTTCCTTCCATACGTGGGTGGCGATCAACACGCTGCGGAAGTAGCGCGGATCACCGAGAAACCCCAGCGATTCGCCGCCGAACCACTCGATTACGTGGTTCACCAGCCCGCCGGAAGTGGCGAACAGCTTGAACGCCAGCCCCGCCACCACCACCCAGGAGATGAAGTGCGGCAGGTAGGAAATGGTCTGCACCACGCGCTTGAAGAGCACGTTCACCAACTCGTTGATCAGCAGGGCGAGCGCGATGGTGGTGGGGAAGGTGAACAGCAGCTTGAGGCCGCTGATGATGAAGGTGTTGGCGACGATGTTGCCGAAGAAGTAGGAGCTGAAGAACTTCTCGAAGTTCTTGAAGCCGATCCACTTGCCCTGGATGATGCCCTGCAGGCCGATGAACGGGTTGATCTCCAGGAACGAAATGGAGATGCCGATCATCGGCAGGTACTTGAAGATCAGGAAGTAGATCAGTCCGGGCAGCATCAGGTAGTAGTAGAAATGATGCTTGCGGATGCTGCGCAGCAGGTTGCCGCGCGCGCCGGTTTCGGCGGCGGAGCGTGTCAGCAACGCGTGATCACTACCCGACATGACTCTCCTTCGATCATCGGCAGGAACGAAACGGCGCCGCCGCGGCGCCGGAGCGCCGGGGCGGCGACTTCGGGCGGCCCGCCGCCTCGAGGCGGCGGGCCGGACCCTGCGATTCGCGATCCCGTCAGTTCATCGCGTTGTACTGGCGGGTGTACTCGTCGATCCACTTGTCGACGCCGGCGGCGCGCAGCTCCTGCTGGAAGTCGCTCCACTCCGACATCGGGCGCTGGCCGGTGATGAACTTGACCGGCTCGGAGTCCCACAGGCGCTTGAGGTCGGTCATCGGCACGATGTCGTTGATCGACTGCATGTCCCACACGATCGAGACGTCGAACGGATGCTTGACGCCGTCGAGATCGTCGGTGCCGTTGATCAGATACTCGCTCCAGAACTCGATCTCCGGGCTCAGCACCCGCGCCTGCACCTCCACCGGCAGTCCCACCGCGAAGCGGTAGTCCTCGAACAACTGGCGGTTGCCGATGTACTCGTAGGTGTCTCCCTCCTCGACCCACTGCCAGTGCTTGCCCATGATGCCGTCCTGGCCGGTGATGTAGTTCTCCACGTCGGAGTACTGCCACTCGAACACCTTGAGCATCGCCTCGGTGTTGCGGTCCGGCGAGCGCGCCGGGAACACCCAGCCATGGGTGCCGGCGGGGTTCAGGGTCTCGATCATGCCGGCCGGTCCCATGATCGGCCGCTGATAGACCGGGTCGGCGTCCGGGAAGTTCTTCAGGATGGTGTACTTGCCGATGCCCACCGCGGAGCACCAGTAGGCGGTGGACGAGAACTGCCCCTGGTAGATGACCGGCCGCACTTCCGACGCCGGGATGGTAAAGCTGTCGGGCCAGATGTACCCCTTGGCGTACCAGTCGCGCATCCGGGCGATGAAGTCTTCGAAGCCGGGGTGCAACTCCGGCGGCTTGACCTTGCCGTCGGCCGCATCCAGCCACGGGCCGTAGCCGTCGGGCAGCCAGCCGCCGGCCATCACCATGCGCAGGTGGGGCGCGTAGCTGGTCACCATCACCTGGGTCTGGCCGCCGCCGATCGGGTCGTTGCGCTTGAACACGTCCAGCACCTGCTCCAGCTCGTCGATGCTGGTCGGATACTCCAGCCCGTACTTTTGCAGGAACTCGCCGCGAATCCACACCGGCCAGGCGGTGACCACCTCGCCGCGCGGAATGGCCCAGGTCTGGCCGTCGGTGGTGCTGACCTTGGCCCAGGCGATGTCGGTCCACGCCTTGCGGGTATTCGGGATCTGGTCGAACCACTGGTTGATCGCCTTGAGCGCGCCCTTCGGCTGGAAGTCCGCCACCCGGATGCCGGCGATCACGTCCATCGGATCGTTCGACGCCAGCAGCAGCGTAACCTGCTCCTGGTAGGTCTGCCGCGGCAGCCGGTGGGTGAACACGCGCACCCCGGTGTGCTCTTCGATGTACGCCTGCACGTCATCCAGCACCTGCTGCGCGGTACCCGCCTCCGACCCGGCCGAGTGGGACACCGTGTCGTAGGTGTGCACCTCGATCACGTCGTCGGCCGCGGCCGCGGTTTCGCCTTCGCCGGCGGCGAACGCGCTCAGCGCGACCAGCGTGCTCAGGGCCGCCGCGGCCCCGCACCTCAAAATCTTGAACATTCAGTTCCTCCTTGCGGCCCGTCGCGGGCCGTCACTGCACCTGTGGCCTCTCTGGATACCACGGATGCGCCGCCCGCGCAAATGCCGCCGGAAGCAGCGGCTTCCGCCGGCGCGGCGCGGGTTCCCGCTCAGCGCGCGGCGGCCGCTTCCCGTTCTTCCCGCAACCGCAGGGTCGCCGCCTGCCACTCCTCCCAGGTCGGGGTCGCCCCGGCGCTGAGCACCGGCAGCGGCACGCGGCCGCCGGCGCGCTGGCGGCGGCTCAGCTCCTCGAGCGCGGCGCGCGGGCGGCCGCTGAGCGCCGCCGGCGTCGCGTGGTAGCGGAAGTCGATGCTCCAGCGCGAGGCGGCGGTGTGGTTCATCCGGCTGGTATGGAAGGTAAGGTTGGTCAGGAACAGCACGTCGCCGGCGTCCATCTCCAGCGCCGCCGGGGTCCCGCGCCGCTCGATCTCCTCGCCGGTGCGCACGTTCATGTCCGCGCCGCGCGCCGCGTCGATCAGTCCCCAGCGATGGCTGCCGGGCATCACCCACACGCAGCCGTTGGCGACGGTGGCGTCCACCAGCGGCACCCAGACCGTGACGATGTGGCTCGCCTCGGTGTAGCCCACCTTGTTGCCGCGGCTCGGCTCGTTGTAGTAGTGGCTGTCCTGGTGCCAGGGGAAGGCGGTGATCTCCGCTTCCGGCAGCTTGGTGCGGATGTTGAGTCCGCCCAGCTCGGTCACCTCCGGGCCGAGCACGGCGCGCAGCACGCGCAGGATGGCGGGATGCTTGAACAGGTCGTAGAACACCTTGTCGAAGCTGCGCCCGATCCAGCCGCGCGGCGACAGTTCCAGCTCCCGGCAGATGGCGGCGAAGCGGCGCTCGAACGGCAGGTCTTCGCGGCGCGAGGCGAGCTTGCCCTCGGCCTGCATGCGGGCGGCGTACTCCTCCACCTCGGCGGCGAGGAACGCGCGCACCGGATCGAGGTCGGAGGCCGCCAGCGCCGCGCGCTCCACCAGAAAGCCGTCGCGCTCGTAGGCGGCGCGAATTGCAGCATCGTTCATGGCCGCCACTGTACGGCCAGTGCGCCGGGCGCGCAACGCGCGCGCAACGCGGCGCGCCGCAGCGGTGAGCAGCGAGCGGTGACAGGAACGCGGCGCTGCGGTAGAGTGCGCGCGTGACTGCACCGAACACCGCGCCCGGCGGGCGCCGGCCCGGCGCTGCCCAATGAGGATCGCCGAACACTCCCTGCACGACCAGGTATTCGAGGCGTGGCGCAGCCCTGGCCGCTTCACCAAGAATCCCGACCTGATTCGCCTCCCCTCCGGCCGCCTGCTGCTGGTGTACGCCGACACCGACCGGCACTGGGCCAGCGACTACGTGATCCTCACGCTGCTGGCCAGCGACGACGGCGGCCGCACCTGGCGCAAGCAGGCGGAGGTGGCGCGCGCCGACCTGCGGCGCGGCGACGAACGGCTGGTCACGCCGCGCCTGAGCCGGCTGCGCGACGGGCGGCTGGTGATCCTCTGCGACCGCGACGACGACGGCCACTTCCACCCGGATCAGCCGCCCGCCAATCTGGCGTGGTGGAGCGCGGACGACGGCGGCACCTGGGGGCCGGCGCAGGAGACCGGGATCATGGGCTTCGAGCCGGACCGGATGCTGGAGCTGGGCAACGGGCGGCTGGCGGTGTTGTCTCACCTCCTGCGCCCCGACAGCCAGGAGTTCGCCGAAATCTTGTCGCTGTCGGAGGATGGCGGGACGACGTGGCGCACCGCGGCGGAGGTGGCGCACGACGGCTACCACCGCTTCTGCGAAGGGGCGCTGGTGTTCCTGAACGGCGGCCCCGACGGCGGCCCGGACGACGGCGGCGAGCTGGCCTGCGTGATGCGCGAGAACCACTCCGCCGGCATCCCCTGCTTCGTCGCCTTCTCCAACGACCACGGCGCCACCTGGTCGCCGCCGCAGATGTGCCCGTTCGCGTTGCACCGCCCCTATGCCAAGCGCCTGGCCGACGGCCGGGTGCTGGTGACCGGGCGCCACGTCAACGGCGGGCTCGGCACCTACGCCTGGTGCGGCGACCTGCGCGCCGAGGCCGGCACGCACCAGGTCGGCGGACCGCGGCGCAAGTTCGCCGCCGAGTTGACCGCCGGCGCGCTGCGCATCGACAACCGCCCCGGCCACGAGTGCCGGTTCAGCCTGCTGCCGCCGGAGGGCAGCCGCAGCGAGATCCTGTTCGAGGCCGAGGTGAAGGTGTCCGGCAGCGAGCCGGCGGCGTTCCTGTCGCTGTCGCGGCTGGTCTCCAACCGCGGCCCGGTGGTGCTGTACCTGGCCGGCAATCACTTGGCGCTGGCCGACCGGCGCCCGGTAGCGGTGGACTTCTCCCGCTTTCGGACCGTGCGGATCAGCCATCGCGGCGGGCTGCTGCAGGTCCGCGTGGACGGCGAGGTGGTGCGCGCCGCGTCGGTGTTCCACGAGGAGCTGGCGCTGAGCGAGTTCATGCGCGGCGGCCCGCTGCACGCGCGCACGATGTTCGGGCAGCTCGGCGACGCCGGCGCCAGTTGGTGGCGCCGCGTGCGCTACGAGACGCGCAACCCGCGGCTCACCGACTGGCGCTGGAGCTGGGAGGCCGCCGCCGGGCGCTGGCCCGACCAGTATCAACGCGACCGGCTGACCCAGATCCACGGCAACCACCCCGAGCAGCAGCCGGGGCCCGATCACGGCTACTCCTCCTGGCTGCAGCAGGAGGATGGCGCCATCGTCTTCGTCGACTACACCAACCTGGGCGACGACGGCGGCAAGAGCCACCTCGTCGGAGCGCTCATCCGCCCGGAGGAACTGGCCTAGTCCGCCACCTGCTGCACCAGAAGCCGCTTGCCCGCCAGCGTCTGGCGCGCCCAAAACAGGTTGTGGTATTGATCGTTGCCCTCCTCCGCCAGTATTGCGTGGGCGGTCGCGCCGCTGCCCCCTCCGCCCGTAATCGTAACGGCGGGCGGTGACGGGTAACCGCTCCCCCGGTTCGTGACCGTCACCGACGTGACCTGGGTTTGCAGCACCGCGCTGCCGGTTGCCGTCCGGGGAGAACCACCGCCCGTCGAGGTCTGAAAGGTCACGGTCGGGGCGGACGTGTAGCCGCTCCCGGGGTTCGCGATCGTCACTCCGGTTACTTTTCGGTACGCCACCTCCACGCGGGCGGCCGCACCGCTGCCCCCTCCGCCCGAGAACGTAATGGCAGGGGGAGACGTGACGCTGTAGCCGCTCCCCCGGTCCCCCATGTCATAGGCGAAGACTCGACCGTTCTGTATAAGGATCGTTACGGTTGCCTGGGTGCCGCCTGAGCCGGCCGGCGGAGGGTCGATCGTCGCGATTGGGGGGGAGGTGTAACCGCTCCCCAGGTTCGAGAAAATCGGCCTGGTTACTTCGGCTGTCATCGTCGTCGTTCCGGTCGCCGTGGTGCCGCCGGACGGCGCCGCCCCGAACGTCACGGTTGGACAACACCCGGAGTAGTAATAGCCGCGTTCCGACCCCATCTGCACTCGCGCCACGCCGCCGGGCCCCACCGCGGCGCCGGTTGCCGCGGTGCCGCCTGCCGGCGGCGCCGCGATCGTCACGGTGGGAACCGAGGTGTAGCCGCTCCCCCGGTTCGTGAGCCTCACCGACTCCACGAAGCCCAGGTTTTCGGTCTGATCCGGAGCGGTGAGCACCAGCGCCACCGCGCCCGCCCGAACCTCGGCGGCAACCGTCCACTCCGCGCCGGAGATGTCGGACGCGAAGACCGGTTTGGCGCTCGTGCTCGTGAACGGCAAATCGTGTCCGCCAATCGAAACGCTCACTTTGGCGCCGGCGGTGATCGGCTCCCACTCATACGGCGCGGAACGGTTGGACACTTCGCCCATCAGGTCCAGTTCGTCATTACCAAAGTCGGTCGCGCCGATCGTCCAGCTCTTCTCGATCTTCTCCGCCGGCTGCGGAGTGGGCGTCGGCTCACTCGGAGGCTTCCCCCCCCCCCCCCCCGGGCGGCGGTCATGGCGGGCGGCCGCGCCGCCGGCTCGCACGCCATCAGCGCGGCGATACCGGCCGCCAGCAACAGCGACAACAACGATGCTCTACTCACAGGTCCCCTCCTGGCCGCGGCAGGGTAGCACGCGCTCCCCGCTTTACCAACCGTCGGCGCGCGCGCGGCGCGGCGTCTTGGCCGGTTCGGCGGGACTGCTCATGCGGCGCGCGGCGCGGTATCCTTGGCCGGTATGACGCTGCGCGAGTTGTTCGCGGCGGTGGACGCCGCGCGCGTGCCGCTGCTGATCGGGATGGGGGCGGTGGTGGCGCTGTCCGGCCTGCTGGGCCTGGCGCACGGCCGCGGCAACGGCGGCCGTGCGCCGTGGCGCTACCTGTACGCGGTCCTGGTGTACGCCGCCTGCGGGCCCGGCATCTTCGCCGCGGTGGCGGTGATCTACGCCCTGCTGTTCTCCGGCGAGAACCTGCTCGACCTCAACGCCGCGGTCTACGTAGCGCCGATCGCGTCGATGGTCCTGACCCTGGGACTGATGCGCCGCAACGTCGACTTCGACGAGGTGCCGGGATTCCAGCGCATTACCGGTCTGATGACCATGATCGGCGTGACCTTCGCCATCGCGCTGGTGCTGCGCAGCCTGCGCGTCTGGCTGTTCTTCAGCGCCTCGCTGGTGTGGTTCCTGGTGTTGGCCGCGGCCCTGTTCGTGCTGCTCAAGTGGGGCGGCCGGCTGCTGTTCGGGCGGCGCGGGTCACGCGGCGCGCGGAACCGGTAGGCTGACCGCGAACGACCAGGCCGGCCGGCGGCGCGGCGTTTGACGCCGCGCCGCCGCGGGTCCATGCTGCGGCGGATGTCTTCAGACGCTGACGCACTGCGGGTGGCGATGGCCGGCTGCCATCGCTCGGTGACGCCGCAACCCGGTTCCCACAACTGGGCGGCCGGGTTGGCGCAGGCGGCGGAGGCGCGGGTGGTGGCGGTGTACGACCGCGGCGCCGACACGCGCGCGCAGTTCCGCGCCGCTTGGCGGGACACCTGGGGCGAAGTCGCGGCCTACGACGACTATCAGCGGATGCTCGACGAGGCGCGCCCCGACGTCGTGTGCATCGCCACCCGCCAGACCCATCACGCCGATCAGATCATCCGCGCCGCGGCCGCGGGGGTGCGCGGCATCCTGTGCGACAAGCCATTCGCCACCACCCTGGCGGAGGCGGATGCCGCTCTCGACGCCTGCCGCCGCGCCGGGGTGGCCATCGCCTACGGCACCGAGTGGCGCTGGAGCGAGGAATACCGCTGGCTGGCGCGACAGGTGCGGGACGGAATCGTCGGCCAGGTGCAGGCGATCCTCGCCTGTGGGCTGCCCAACCTGATCTTCCACGGCTGCCACTGGTACGACATCGCCCTGCTGCTGGCCGGCGATCCGGAACCGACGTGGGTCAGCGGCCGGGTGAATGAGGCGGACCCGCAGGAGCGTGACGAGGGGCGCCGCCTTGACCCGCCGGGCCGCGCCTGGGTGGGGCTGGACAACGGCGCCGCGCTCGCCCTGCTGCCGGAGGGCGGCGGGCGCGGCTTCACCGTCCTGGGCCGCGGCGGCCGGCTGGAGATCGTCAACGACGCCCGCCAGGCGTACCTGTGGGAGGGGCGCTCCGGCGCCCCCGGCGGCGATCACCTGGCCGCGGCGCCGGAGGTCCTGGAGTTGCCGCGGCCGGCGGGGCCGTGGCCGCGCGGCGCGGCGCTCGTGCGCGATCTGATGCAGGCGGTGCGCGCCGGGACTCGCACCCAGTGCGACGTGCCGCAGATTCGGCGCGCCACCGAGATCGGCTTCGCAGTGCACGAGTCGAGCGCCGCCGGCGGGGCGACCGTTCCCCTGCCCGTTGCCCGCCGCACGCGGCGCATCGATCCGCGCGCGTGGGGCAACGACTGACCTGAGGTCAGGCCGGTCCGCTCCGCGCGTGGCCCTCCCCTACCACCGTGCCCTGCGGCTGGCGCTGGACGCGGCCGCCCCCCCGGACGCGGAGACGGTGCCGCTGAGCGAAGCGGTGGGGCGCGTCACCGCCCGCCCCGTGCGCAGCGCCGAGCTGTCGCCCAACGCCGACTTGGCGGCCATGGACGGCTACGCGGTGCGCGCCGCCGACCTGCGCCGCGCCGGCGCTGATGCCCTCCTCCGGCTCACCGTGGCCGGCGCCGCGGCGGCCGGCGATCCGCCGCCGGCGCAGTCGTTCGCCGCCGTGGTCGGCGCCGGCAGCGCGGTGCGAATCGCCACCGGCGCCCTGCTGCCCGCCGGCTGCGACAGCGTGGTGCCGCTGGAGGAAGTGGTCGAGGTGGAGCGCGGCGCCGCGGTCACGCTCACCGCCCCGGTAGCCGCCGGCGCCAACGTGCGCCGCGCGGGCGAGGATCACCGTCCCGGCGACCTGGCGCTGGACGCCGGGCAGCGCATCGGCCCGCCCCACGTGCTGCTGCTGGCCAACCTCGGCTGCGCCCGGCTGCAGGTGGCGCGCCGGCCGCGGGTGACGGTGCTCGCCACCGGCAGCGAGCTGGTCGCCGACCTCACGGCGCCGCTGCGCCCGGGGCAGGTGCGCAACTCCAACGCGCGCTACCTGCTGGCCGCGGCCGCGGCGCTCGGCTGCGCGCCGCACGCGGCCGCGGTGGTTCCCGATCACCCGCAGGAGCTGCGCGGCGCGCTGCGGCGGGCGCTGGACGCGGCGCCGCCGCCCGATCTGATCGTAACCATCGGCGGCATCTCGCGCGGCGCCGCCGACTTCGTCCCCGCGGCGCTGGACGCGCTCGGCGCCGACTACCTGTTCCGCGGCGTGGCGCTGCGCCCCGGCCGGCCGGTGCTGTGCGCGCGCCTGCCGGAGCGCGCGACCCCGCTGTTCGGCCTGCCCGGCAACCCGCTCGCGGTACTGGCCACGTTCCGGACGCTGGTCGCGCCCTGCCTGCGGGCGCTGCAGGGGCTGCCGCCGGCCGCGCCGGCGGAGGCGGTGCTCGGCGCCCCGGTCCTCGGGCGCCCGCCGCTGACCCGGCTGGTATTGGCGCGCGGCGCGCGCCCGCCCGGCGGCGGCCCGGAGCGGGTGGTGCCGGCGGGCGGCCAGAAGGCGTCGCAGGTCGGCGCGCTGCGCCGCGCGGATCGCTGGCTGGTGGTGCCGCCCGATGCCGCGCAGTTGCAGGAAGGGGCCGCGGTCGCCACCCTGCCCCTGTAGCGCGCGCGGCGCCGCGCGCCACGGGAGGAACAGAGTGCTGGGAACGGAAATCCGTCCGGGGCAGCCGCTGCCGGTGGCGGCGGAGGAGCGTTGCGAGCTGGGCGACGGGCTGTCGGGGACCGCCTTCCTGGTCGACTGGAACGCCGATGGCGGGCGCGACCTCCTCTATTCGCTGCTGCCCAACATGCATGGCGGCGGCGTCTACCTGTACCGCGAGCGGCAGGACGCGGCGCGCGCCGCGGTGCCGCTCTACCACCCGCCGCAGCCGGTCGCCGGGGTGACCGGCTACCACGCCATGCCGCTCATCGACGGCCGCGGCGAGCTGTCCCTGCTCACCTACGGCAACCCCACCCGCGCGGCGCAACGGGAGCCCGATCCCGGCTGGCTCAAGCTGTACCGCAACCGCGGGCCGCGCGCCGCGCCGCGCTTCGCCGCTCCGGCGCAGCGCGTCCCGGTGGACGGCCGGGCGCTGGCCGAGGTGTTCGCCGCCGCCGACCTGTGGAACTTCAGCCCGTACCACGCCGCGGGCGTCACCCACCTGGTCATCTCCTGCCTCTACCGCTACCTGCAGGGGTACTGGCCGGATGCCCGCGGCACCGACCTGCGCGACTACCCCAACCTGGGCGCCGGGCGCGGCTACCGCCCCGACGGCGCCTGGATGGGCGCCATGCCGACCACCCGGGTGTTCCTGCTGCGCAACACCGGCAGCAACGCGGCGCCGCGTTTCGGCCCGCCCGAGCTGCTGGCCGAATATCGGTCGTGGGACGGGCGCACCGACGCCGCGCTGGTGGACGTGGACCGCGACGGCGCCCTGGAACTGCTGGTGCGCCGCGACGTGGACCGGCTGTTCGCCCTGCGCCTGGCGCCGGCCGCCGCGCCCGGCGCGGAGCTGCCGCGCCTGCGGGCCGCGCAGGGCGCCGGCAGCGCCTGGGAGCTGCTCTGCAGCCCGCTGCGGCGCGGCTACTTCGAGACCTCGCTGTGCTGCTGCGACCTCGACGCCGACGGCGAAGAGGAGATCCTCATCACCGGCAACCCGGGGGTGGTCATCTGGCTCGACCATGCCGCCGGGGAATGGCGCGAGCGCCCGCCGTTGCAGCGGGTCGGCGGCGCCGCCCGCGTCGAGACGCTGGCGGTGCCCTGCCTGGCGCCGCTGGGGGGCGGCGGCGCGCCGGACCTGGTGGCCGGCGACTCCTCCGGCTACCTGTGGCGGTTCGCCAATCGCGCGCCGGGGCCGGGAGCGTTCGACTTCGCGGCCGGCGTCCGGCTCCGCGCCGGCGGCCGCGAGCTGCATCATCTCGCCGGAGCGACCGGCTCCATCCAGGGGCCGAACGAAGCGCGCTGGGGCTACCTGAACCCGCTGCTCACCGATTGGGACGGCGACGGGCTGATCGACGTCATCACCAACGACATCCGCGGCCGCTACTTGTGGTACCGCAACGTGGGCCGCCGGGAGGAGCCGCGCTTCGCCGCCGCGGCAGCGCTGCGCTGCGGCGAGTCTCCGCTCACCGGCGCCTGGCGCTCGCGCCCCGCGGCGTGGGGCGACGGCGGCCTGCTGCTGCTCAACGGCGACGGCTGCCTGCAGCTCTTCCGGCGCGCCGGGTCCGACCCCGCGCGCCTCGAGGCGGGACCGCTCCTGCGCTACCTGGACGGCAACCTGGTGCGCGGCTGCGGTCCCGGCGGCCTGTGGGGGCGCACCGCCCTGTGCGGCTGCGACTGGGACCTGGACGGCGCCCGCGACCTGGTGGCCGGAAGCTCGTGGATCAATTCGCGCGTCATCAACGGCCACTTTCCCGCGGCCGCGACCCCGTTCTGGCTGCGCAACGCCGGCAGCGACGCCGAACCGGTGTTCGAGCGGCCGCGCCTGATCACGCAGGCGGACGGCGCGATCATCGATCTGGCGTCCCACAAGTGCGCGCCGTGGTGCCACGATCTCGACGGCGACGGCGCTCCCGACCTGATCTGCGGCGCCGAAGACGGCAAGGTGTACGCCTGGCGCCGCGCCGACCTGCGCTGGGACTGGGACCCGGCCACCCACTTCGCGGCCGAGCCGGTGACCACCACCTCCGGGTATGGCGTGGTGATCGCGGTCGATCCCGGCCGCGGCGCCCCGCCGGCGCCCGGCTAGCGGCGCCCGGCGCGGCGGGCAGGCGGTTGCAGGAATCGGGCTTTTTCGCAAAGCTCAGTCGCGGCGGGCGGCGCGCCGCCCGCTACCAATACAGGGAGGCGATCAAACGATGAAGCGCTTACTAGGAGCAGCAGGCATCGCCCTGCTGGCGGCCGCGGCCGGCGTGGCCCAGATCAAGCCCGCCGTGGTGTTCGACATGGGGGGCAAGTTCGACAAGTCGTTCAACGAAGGGATCTACAACGGCGTCGAGAAGTTTCGCGCGGAAACCGGAATCGGCTACGCCGAGTTCGAAGTGGCCAACGAGGCGCAGCGCGAGCAGGCGCTGCGCAACTTCGCGCGGCGCGGCTACGATCCGATCATCGCCGTGGGCTTCGGCCAGGCGCCGGCGCTGGAGAAGGTGGCCGCCGAATACCCGGACACCAGCTTCTCGATCATCGACATGGTGGTGGACCTGCCCAACGTGCAGTCGATCGTGTTCAAGGAACATGAAGGCTCGTTCCTGGTCGGCATCATCGCCGCGCTGGCCTCGGAAACCGGCCGGGTCGGCTTCGTCGGCGGCATGGACATCCCGCTGATCCGCAAGTTCGCGTGCGGCTACGAGCAGGGAGTCAAGCACGTCAACCCCGGCGCCGAGGTGTATCAGAACATGACCGGCACCACGCCGGCGGCGTGGAACGATCCGGTGAAGGGCGCCGAGCTGGCCAAGTCGCAGTTCGACCGCGGGGCGGACGTGGTGTTCGCGGCGGCCGGCGGCACCGGCCTCGGCGTACTGCAGGCGGCCGCGGACGACGGCAAGCTGTCGATCGGGGTGGACTCCAACCAGAACTACCTGCATCCGGGATCGGTGCTGACCTCGATGCTGAAGCGCGTCGACGTGGCCGCCTACGAGGTGTACCAGACCGCCAGGGACGGCACCTGGAGCCCCGGCATCCGCAACCTGGGGCTGGCCGAGGATGGCGTCGGCTGGGCGCTGGACGAGCACAACGAGGCGCTGATCAGCTCGCAGATGGCGGAGCAGGTGGACGCCGCGCGCGCGGCGATCGTCGCCGGCGAGCTGGCGGTGCACGACTACATGGCCACCAACTCCTGTCCGTAGCGGGGCCTGCCGCCGCGGCCGCCGGGCCGCGCAGCGCGGTTGCGCTGCGCGGCATCGACAAGCGGTTCGGGGCGGTGCGCGCCAACCGGGAGGTGTCGCTGGAGGTGGCGAAGGGGTCGATCCACGGCATCATCGGTGAGAACGGCGCCGGCAAGTCGACCTTGATGAGCATCCTGTACGGCTTCTACCGGGCCGATTCCGGGAGCATCGAGGTGGACGGCCGCGCCGTGGAGATCACCAGTCCGGCGGCCGCCATCGCCGCCGGCATCGGCATGGTGCACCAGCACTTCATGCTGGTCGAGCCGCTCACCGTGCTGGAAAACGTGCTGCTCGGCGCCGAACAGGGGCCGCTGCTGCGCCGCGGCCTGCGCCGGGCGCGCGCCGAGCTGGAGCGCCTGGAGCGGGAGTACGGGCTGGAAGTGGAGGTGGACGCGCGGGTCGGGGAGCTGCCGGTGGGCCTGCAGCAGCGGGTGGAGATCCTCAAGGCCCTGTACCGCGGCGCCGAGACCCTGATCCTGGATGAGCCGACCGGGGTGCTGACCCCGCAGGAGGCGGACGAACTGTTTCGCATCCTGGCGGCGCTCAAGGCGCAGGGCCGGACCATGATCCTGATCACTCACAAGCTGCGCGAGATCATGGCGATCACCGACCGCGTCACGGTGATGCGGCGCGGCGCGGTGGTGGCCAACGTCGCCACCGCCGACACCTCGCGCGAACATCTGGCGGAGCTGATGGTGGGGCGCAAGGTGTTGCTGCGGGTGCGGAAGCGGCCGGCGCGGCCGGGCGCGGTGCTGCTCCGGGCGGAGCATCTCGACTACACCGACGCCGCCGGCGTGCGCCGCGTCCGCGACCTGAGCCTGACCGTGCGCCGCGGCGAGATCGTCGGCATCGCCGGCGTGGCCGGCAACGGCCAGTCGGAGCTGCTGGCCCTGCTGGCCGGCATCGCGCGGCCCGCCGGCGGCGCGCTGACGGTGAACGGCGCGGCGCTGTACCCGCCCGCCGCCGAAGCCGCCCCCGCCGCCGAAGCGGGCGCCTCCCCCGGCCGCGGCGCGGTGGACGCGCGCCGAGTGCGCCACGCCGGCCTGGGGCACGTACCGGAAGACCGCCAGCGCATGGGGCTGGTCACCAGCTTCGCGGCCTACGAGTCGTCGATCCTGGGCTATCACGACGAGCGCGCCTACAACGGCCCGCTGCTGATGCACCGGCGCCGCATCGTCGCCTCCTCCCAACGGCAGATGAACGAATTCGACGTGCGCCCGGCGGACCCGCTGCTGCGCTGCGCCGGCTTCTCCGGCGGCAACCAGCAGAAGATCATCGTCGCCCGCGAGCTGGACCGCGACCCGGACGTGCTGCTGATCGGCCAGCCCACGCGCGGCCTCGACATCGGCGCCATCGAGTTCATCCACCGCCGCCTGATCGCGCTGCGCGACCAGGGCAAGGGAATCCTGCTGGTGTCGGTGGAACTGGACGAGATCATGTCGCTGAGCGACCGCATCCTGGTGCTGTTCGACGGCGCGATTGCCGGCGAGGTGGCCGGCGCGGAAGCGACGGAACAGACCCTGGGCGCGCTGATGGCCGGGGTCGGGGCAGCCGGGGCGGCCTGAGGTGGCGGCCAACGATCCCGGCTCCGGCCTGCCGCGCTGGGCCAACGCCGCGCTGCTGCCGCTGATCAACCTGCTGGCGGCGTTCGCGGTTTCGGGGGTCGTGATCCTGGTGCTGGGCGAAAGCCCGGTGCAGGCGCTGGTGAGCCTGGTGCGCGGCGCCTTCGGCTTTCGCGAGGCGTGGGGCTACACGCTCTATTACGCCACCAACTTCATCTTTACCGCGCTGGCGGTCTCGGTGGCGCTGCATTGCGGACTGTTCAACATCGGCGGCGAGGGGCAGGGGTATATCGGCGGCCTCGGGGTCGGCCTGGTGTGCCTGTTCCTGGACGGGCTGCCGTTCCTGCTGCTGGCGCCGCTGGCGGTGCTGGGCGGCGCCCTGTGCGGGGCGCTGTGGGCCTGGGCGCCGGGGTACCTGCAGGCGAAGCGCGGCTCTCACGTGGTGATCACCACCATCATGTTCAACTTCATCGCCGCCACCCTGATGGTCTATCTGCTGGTGAACGTATTGATCGAGCCGGGGCAGATGTCGCCGCAGAGCCGCGCCTTCGCCGACCACGCCACGCTGCCGGCGATGCACGAGCTGCTCGCCCGGATCGGGATCGACTTCCCGCGCACGCCGCTGAACCTGGCGTTCCCGTGGGCGCTGGTATGCGGCGTGCTGGTGTGGATCTTCATCTGGCATACCCGCTGGGGCTACGAGCTGCGCACGGTCGGCGCCAACCCGGAGGCCGCGGTCTACGCCGGCATCTCGCCGGCGCGCAACATCATCCGCGCGATGGCAATTTCCGGCGCGCTGGCGGGAATGATGGGGCTGAACGAGGTGATGGGGGTGAACCACCGGCTGCTGCTCAACTTCACCGCCGGCTACGGCTTCGTCGGCATCGCGGTGTCGCTGATGGGGCGCAACCATCCGGTCGGGATCCTGCTGGCCAGCGTCCTGTTCGGCGCGCTCTACCAGGGCGGCGCGGAGCTGGCGTTCGAGATGCCGCGCGTGACGCGCGACCTGGTGGTGGTGATCCAGGGCCTCGTGATCCTCTTCGTGGGCGCCCTGGAGTACCTGTTCCTGCCGGCGCTGCGGCCCTGGTTGCGGGCGCGGCGGCAGGCCGCGGGCGGGCCGCCGGCGGCGGCCGGCGCGGGGGCGGAGGGGTAGCGCGGCGTGGCGGCCGTCGGCTTCTTCGTCCTGCTGCTGGACGCCGCCCTGCGGGTGTCGGTGCCGCTGGTGCTGGCCGCCCTGGCGGGGTTGTTCTCGGAGCGCTCGGGGATCGTGGACATCGGCCTGGAGGGCAAGATGCTCGGCGCCGCGTTCGCGGCCGCGGCAGCCTCCTACGTGTGCTCCGAGCGGCTCGCGGCCGCCGGGCTCACCGGCCTGCTGCCGGCCGCGGCCTGGGTCGGGCTGCTGGCCGGGGTCGGGTGGTCGATGCTGCTGGCGCTGCTCCACGGCGTGGCCTGCATTCGCTACCACGGCAACCAGATCGTCTCCGGGGTAGCGATCAACATCCTCATGTCGGGGCTCACCGTGCTGCTCGGCATCGCCTGGTTCAGTCAGGGCGGACGCACGCCGCAACTGCCGCCGGAGGGCCGCTTCCGCCCGCTGGTGTGGCCCGGCGCCGAGGCGCTGCGGGAGGTGCCGCTGGTCGGGCACCTGTACAGCGAGCTGTTGTCGGGCCACAACGTGCTGGTGTACTTGGCCTTCGCCGCGGTGCCGCTGGCGTTCTGGGTGGTCTACCGCACCCGCTTCGGCCTGCGCCTGCGCGCGGTGGGCGAAAACCCGGAGGCGGTGGACACCGCCGGCATCTCGGTGGCCGGCATGCGCTATCGGGCGGTGCTGCTGTGCGGCGCGCTGTGCGGGGTCGCCGGGGCCTACCTGTCCACCGCGCAATCGGCGGCGTTCATCAGGGACATGACCGCCGGCAAGGGATTCATCGCCCTGGCGGCGCTGGTGTTCGGAAAGTGGCGCCCGGTGCCTACATTGCTGGCCTGCCTGCTGTTCGGGTTTCTGGACGCGGTCGCCGCCCGGCTGCAGGGCGCGTTCGACCTGGAGGCCAGCTCCGGGCTGGTGCGCGAGCTGGTCGACGCGGCCCCGTTCCTCATCGAGGCCCTGCCCTACGCGCTGGTAGTGCTGCTCCTGGCCGGCTTCGTCGGCCGCGCCGTCGCCCCCAAGGCCAGCGGCCTCCCCTACCTCAAGTCGGGCTAGCCGGCGGGCCGGGCGACCGGGCGCATTTCCAAAATGCAGGTAAGCGTCAGGCCGCTTGGCGGCCAAGCCCAAGTCTCAGTGATCACCGGTCTACCGGCGCCTGACGATCCTCGCCGGGGCGCCCGCATCCGGCGCCGGCGTGGCGGTAGCGATGATGGGCGGCGCACAGCAGGCGCAGATTGTTCGGCTCGGCGCCGCCGCCGCAGGCATACGGCACCACGTGATCGATCTGCAGCAGGTGTTGGGAGCCGCAGCGGCGCCCGCTGGTGCGGTCCACGTAGCGGCAGCGGCCCCGGTCGCGCCGCCACACCTCGCGCTTGACCGCCGCCGGGATGGCGCGGCCGGTCGCGCCGCCTGCCTTCGCTGCCGAAGTTTCGGTCCGCGCCGGCGGCGCAGCCCGCGCCGCGCCCGCCGGCGCAGCCTGACGGCCGGGGCGCCGCGTCTTCGGCGCCGAAGTGGTGTCGCCCGCCGGTTTCACTGCCGGTTTCACCGCCGAAGTGTCCGGGCGGCGGTTCGCCTGCAGCGGCGAAGCGGCTTGGTCTCCCGGCTGCGCCGGCGCCTGAGCCGATACCTTCGCCGCCGAAGGAGCGGCGCTGTTCGAGCCGGCCTCCTGCTTCGCTGCCGAAGCGGCGCCGCGAGTCGAGGCCGCCCGCGTCTTCGCCGCCGAAGTTTGCTCGGCGCCTTTGGCCGGCGCGCCGCGCCGCCCGCGCGGCGGCCGGGCCGGATCGTGGCGGTCGAGCCCTTCCCGCACCAGCCGCCCCATGAGCTGCCCCATCGTCAGGTGCGGATCGACGTGGGACAGGAGGCCCTTGAGCCGCTCCAAACCGCGCCGGCACTCATCGTCGATCACCGCCTTGAGTTCCCAGCGCCCGCCGCCCAGGGGCCGCACCCGATCCGCCGGCGCCGCCAGCTCCGGGTCCACCTCGGCCAGCAACTGCATCACCTCCCGGCTGCTCTTGCCGGACGCCTGCTCCACCAGCTCCCGCCGCGCCTCCGGGTCCAGCACCGGCGGTGGCGCCGCGCCGTCCTGCGACTGAGCGGCGGTCCCGAACCCGGCCCCGCCCGGCGCACTACGCGCCGCCCGTTCCTTCTTGCGCTCCTGCCGGTCGAAGGCGTTCTGCAACTGCGCGGCCGCGTTCAGCGTTATCGTGCCATTCTGCAGGCGCTCGCGCACGCCCTCGACGTCCGCGCAGAGCCGCATCGCCTTGATGCGCCGCCACGCCGCGGCGTCGCTGTAACCCAACTCGCGCACCGCGTAATCGAACAGGCTCGAGAACCCGCGGCGCAGGTACAGACGGCGCTTCTGGATCTCGCGCAGGTGGTCGATGACGACGACTTCGAGATGGTGTTCGATGCCGGAAAGTTCCTTGGTCCGCTCCAGCAAGCGGTCGTCTGAGAGGGCGGATACGGTAGTGGTGACGGCCTCGTCGGAAGCATGTTTGTGCATGATATAAGTATAATCATGGAAACTACTTGAGTCAAGTAATTCGGCCCGAATATGTCACCTGCTGGCGTGACTTGGCGGCGCATTTCCAAGCGGTTGGACGTTCCGTCAGATGCTACTGCCGAGACTGTCGCCGGCGTCGAGCGCATTTCCTCTATACTCGGCGCATGACAGTGCGCATCGCTCTGGATGATGACTTGTTGGCTGAGCTGGACCGGCGCGCCGGGGCAGGACGCCGCAGCGCGTTCATCTCCCAGGAACGACGCTGGGATGAAATCGAAGCGTCTTTCGGCACGATTTCGGACACCGGTCACGAGTGGGACGACGATCCGGCCGCCTGGGTCCGGCGTCAGCGCCGCGGCGACGACCGTCGCTCCGGATAACCGATGATGCGGGAGCCGGCGGGGCCGACCGGGCAGGCCGCGGTGGTCGAGGCGGCGCTGCGGCGCGGTTCCCTGCGCCGGCCGGCGGCGGCGGAAGCGTCATTCGTCGATCTGATCTGCGCCGTGCACCGCGGCGCCGGCGTCGATGCGGCGCCTACCGCGCATAGCGGCGCCGTCGCCCGGCACCTGTTCGAGCGCCGCCACCTGGTGCTGGTGCTGGTCGACGGCATGGGCATGAGCGCGCTCGCCGACCCGGCCGCCGCCGACCTGCGGAGCCGCGTGCGGCTGGAACTGGACGCCGTGTTCCCGGCCACCACCGCCTGCGCCATGACGACCGTGGCGACCGGCATGTGGCCGGCTCAGCATGGCGTTCCCGGCTGGTGGGCGTACCTTGCCGAGCATGATCTGGCGGCCACCGTGCTGCTGTTCCGGGAACGCCACTCGGGCCGCGGCCTGCGCCGCCACGGCGTTCGCGCCGGGCACCTCTGGCCGCATCCGTCGCGGTTCGCCGAGGTAAGCCGCAGCATGGAGATGCGGGTGCCGCTGGCGTACGTGCTGAGCACCTTCAGCCGCTATCTGAGCGGCCGCTGCCGGACGCGCGGCTACTACTCGCTACGCCACGCGCAACGCCGGATCCTGCGCCGCCTGCGCAACCTGAGCCGCCGCCGGTCCGCGCCCTCCATCACCTACTGGTACATACCGGATTACGACGCCGCCTGCCATACCGGCGGCGTGGCCGGCGCGCAGGCGCGCAATACGCTGCAGCAGATCCAGGACCTGCTGCTGGAGCTGGCGGCGGCGGCGCCGGACGACGCCCTGATCGCCGCCACCGCCGACCACGGCCTGATCGACCTTGGCGGCGACGGCGACCGCGCGCCGCTGTTCCCCGGCGACCCGCTGCTCGCCTGTCTGCGCTGCGCGCCGACCGGCGAGGGCCGCACACCCCACTTTCACGTCCGCCCCGGCAAGGGCGCGGAGCTGGTCGAGCGCGTCGCCGACCGGGCCGGCGACCGCCTTGCGCTGCTCAGCCAGGGCGAAGCCGAGGATCTGCGCCTGTTCGGCCCGCAGCCGCTCAGCGCTCTGGCGCGGCAACGGTTCGGCGACTACATCGGCATCACGCTGGCGCCGTTCACGCTCGCCTACTACGAATCCCCCGACTCCACCTCGCTGCGCCACGTCGGCGTCCACGGCGGCATGACCCCCGCCGAAGTACGGATTCCGCTCGCCGTGCTGTGAGTCGCAGGCCCGCGGGTTCTCGCGGCCGGCGCGGGAATCGTGGCATGCTGGGGCCGTGGCTCGTCAGGCCGAGCGACAGACCGGCACGGTTCCGCGCGCCGGCATGCTCGCGGAGGTGCGCAACCGGAGCGGCGTGGTGACCGCGGTCGAGCCGTTCGACGGCCATGAGGGGCGGCTGCACTTGGTGCACGTCGAGTACAAGGACAGCCGCGCGCCGGCCGCCGAGCGCCTGTTATGGGAGCTGGAGCAGCCCGGCGGCTCGCTGCTCGAACCGAATGCGCTGCCCGACGCTAGCAGCGGCGACGCCATGGACCCGGCCGATTTCGACGCGCTCCTGCGCGCGGCGCGCTGGACGGCGCTCACTCCGTATCTCGACTTCGACGGCCGGGGGGCGGCGCGCCGCGAACCGCTGGCCAGCCCCTTCCACGGCGCGGTGCGGCCGGAGGATTACCAGCTCGTGCCATTGCTGAAGGCGCTCCGCATGCCCCGCGTCAGCCTGCTGATCGCCGACGACGTGGGCCTCGGCAAGACGATCGAGGCGGGCCTGATCCTTACCGAGCTGCTGCTCCGGCGCCGCATCCGGCGCGTGCTGGTGCTGGCCCCGGCGGCGCTGCGCCGACAGTGGCGCGACGAGCTGTGGGAGAAGTTCTCGCTCCGCTTCGAGGTGGTCGACCGCCACCGTACCGAGCTGGCGCGCCGCCGCCTCGGCATGGACGCCAATCCGTGGCGCTCGTTCGACCGCATCGTCGCCTCCTTCCACTACCTGCGCCAACCGGACGTGCGCGAGCAGTTTCTGGCCGCCTGCCGCGCCCCGCAGGGATCGCCGCATCTGCCGTGGGACCTGCTGATCGTCGACGAATGCCACCACCTCATGCCCGCCCCGTTCGGCGAGGACAGCGAGCTGTGCCGCACCATGCGCCTGGTGGCGCCGCGCTTCGAGCACCGGCTGTTCCTGTCCGCCACGCCGCACAACGGCCACACGCGGTCGTTCACCGGCCTGCTGGAGATGCTCGATCCGGTGCGCTTCACCCGCACCGCGGAGCTGACCCCGGCGCTGCGCGCGCGCGTCGACGACGTCGTCATTCGGCGTCTGAAGCGCGACGTCAACGCCGCCGCCGCCGCGCCCCGGTTCTGCCGCCGCCTCCCGCCGGCGGCCCTGCCGCTCGCCTTCGACCCGCGTGAGGCGGCGCTGGCCGCGGCCTTCGACGCCCTGCGCGCCGCGGTGCGCCGGCTGGTGGCCCCGCATCCCGGCCGCGCGTCCGGGCCGCGCGTGCGGGCCGGCACCTTCGCGGTCGAGATCCTGGGCAAGCGGCTGCTGTCGTGTCCCACGGCGTTCGCCGAGTCGTGGCGCCGCACCCGGCAGGGGTTGGCGGAGCCGGCCGCGGCCGGCGAACGCGAGCTGCAGGCCGCGGCCCGCGCGCTGCGCCAGGAGACCGGCGACGACCGCGAGACGCAGGCGCGCGCCGCGACCGCCGCTACCGTCGCCGGCGCCTGGCTGAAGAACTTCGGCGCCGCGCTGGCGGCCGAGATCGGCGCCATCGACGCGGCGCTGGCCGGCCTCGGCTTCGACCTCGACGGCGCGCCGCCGGTGGAGCGGACGCCGGCCGCGGACGCCCGCTTTACAGCCCTGGTCGGGTTGATCGAGCGGCTGCTGCGCGCCGGCGACCGGTTTCGCGGCGACGAACGGCTGATCGTCTTCACCGAGTACAAGACCACGCTCGACTACCTCGCGCGGCGCCTGCGGCAGCGCTATGCCGAGGAGCGGATCCTGACCCTGTTCGGGGCGGGCGGCCCGGACGGCATGAACGATCTCGACCGCGAGCAGGTCAAGGCGTCCTTCAACGATCCGGCGGCGCCGGTACGCGTGCTGGTGGCGACCGACGCGGCGTCCGAGGGCCTCAACCTGCACCGCACCGCCCGCTACGTGCTGCACTACGACTGTCCCTGGAACCCGTCCCGGCTGGAGCAGCGCAACGGCCGCCTCGACCGCTACGGCCAGGCGCGCGACGTGACGGTGCATCACTTCGTCAGCGACACCGACCATGACCTGCGGTTCCTCGCGCACGTGGTCCGCAAGGCCGCCGAGATCCGCGAGGACCTCGGCGCGGTCAACGAAGTGTTCGACCGCGCCGTGCACCGCCGCCTGATCCTGGGCGACGACGCGGCCGCGGTGCAGGCCGACCTGGACCGGGGGCTGGCCGGCGCGCGCGAACGCGCCTCCTTCCCGGCCGACCCCGGCGCGGCGCCGGACAACGACGCGGTGCAGGCCGCGCTGCTCGACGCGCTGGCGGCGGAGCTCGATCTCGATGCGCCGGCGCTGGGCGCAGCCCTCGGCACCGCCATGGCGGCGACGGCCGGCGGCAAGCGCCAGCTCCGCCCGGTGGCCGAGGAACCCGGTTGCCATACCGTGGCGGACCCCGGCCTCGCCGGCTGGCGCGACGTGATCGACCAGGCGGTGCGCCGCCCTGCGCCCGGCGGCGAACCGGGACCGATGCCGAAGCTCGCCTTCAGCACCGCGCCGTTCATCGAACGGCTGGGGGCGCTGAGCGTGTTCCGGCCGCGCCGCGACGCCGTGCTCATGCACCTGTCTCATCCGCTGATCCAGCGGGCGCTGGCGGTGCTGGCGCGGCGCCGCTACCCCGGCGAGCACCAAGTCTCGCGCTGGACCGTGCGCCGCGGCGCGGTGCCGGCGACGGCCGACGCCCTGCTCCTGCTGAGCATCGAGGAGCTGGCCGTAAACGAGCTGCGCGAAACCTTCCATCGCTGGACCCGCACGGTGGTGTTTCCGGTGCAGGACGGGGAACTGGGGCTGCCGCTCGCCCATCAGCCGCCGCAGGCACTGCGCGCCGCGCCGGCCGCGGCGTTGACGCGCGCCGAACGGCGCCGCGCCGGCGAGCTCCTGGAAGAGGTCGACCGCGACCTGAGAGACTGGCTGCGCCGGTACCGCGGCGAGCTGAGCGCGGCGCTGCGCGAGCAGCTCGCCGCCGACGGCGCCGGCGCGCGCCGCCGGGAGGATGACCGCTACCGCCAACGCCAGGGCGAGTTGTCGGGGCTGATCGAGCGCTCGACGGTCGCGCGCCTCACGCGCGAGATCGACGACCTGAACGTGCGCGCCGCGCAGGGTGAGTTGTTCGACCAGGAGGGGCGCCGGGCCGCGCTGGCGCAGTCGATCGAGGAAAAGCGGGAGGAGATCGCCCGCCGCCGCCGGCACTACGAGGAGCTGCGCGCGCAGTTGCAGCAGGAACGCGCCCGCCTCCTCGAGCACCTCCTGCCCAAGCGCTTCGCCATGGCCGGCTCCGCGCGCGTATTTCCCGTGGCGGCGGAGATTCGCCTCCCGGAGCGCCGAGGATGAGGGCGGCCCGGGAAGCAGGGGAAGCGGCCGGCCTGCCCGGCTGGGAGCGGCTGCGCCACGGCGGCTTGCTGTTCGACGGGACGCGGCTGGCGGAGTTGGCGGCCTTCGCGCCGCCGCCGCTCGACCCCTGGGCCGCCGGCCAGCTCCGCCAGCGCGCCACCGCATTCCTGAGCGGCGCGACCCCGGACGGCGGCGGCAGCGGCGGCGACCGGTCCGGCTTCGCCGCGTTCGTACTGGAACGAATCTGCGGCCTGGACGCCGCCGCCGGCGCGTGGACGCGCGGCAGCCGCGTGGCGCCCGCCTGGGGGCGGCGCGCCGTTACCGGCGAGATCGTCAAGCCGAACCACCTGTGGGAGGGCCGCCGCGGCGCGGCGCTGCCGGTGTTCCTGGACGGCGAGCGGCGCGTCGGCATCGGCCGCGGCCGCCGCCGCGTCAGTCAGGCGCTCGGCTGGCTGCGCGCCGGCGGCGATCACCTGGCGCTGGTGACCAACGGCCGCCAGTGGCGGCTGCTGTTCGCCGGGTTGGACTACGACGCCTGGTGCGAGTGGGACCTGGAGCTGTGGTTCGACGAGGGCGAACTGGCCCCGCAGCTCATGGCGCTGCGCACGCTGCTCAACGCCGCGCTGTGGACGCCGCCGGCCGAGGGCGCCGCGCCGCCGCTGCTGCAGGCGGTGCGCGACACGCGCAAGGGGCAGGCGGATCTCTCCGAGGTGCTCGGCGAGCGCGTCCGCGAAGCGGTCGAGATTCTGATCCGGGAGCACGGGGAGGCGCTGCGCGCGCTGGTCGTACCGCCGGCGGACTCCGGCGGCGGCGCGCCGGCGGCAGCCGCGCCGGCCGTCACGCCGGCCGAGGTGTACCGCGCCGCGTGCCGGGTGGCGATGCGGCTGGTGGTGATCCTGTTCGCCGAGTCGCGCGATCTGCTGCCGGGCGACAACGCCGTCTACCATGACAGCTACGGGCTGGGCGGATTGCTGGAGCAGCTCGAACGCGCCGGCGGCCTGCCCGGGGACGGCTTCGCCGCCTGGCCGCGCGTGCTGGCGGCGGCTCCGCGAAGGTGGTCGGCAGCGGGGCGCAGGCGAGCTGGTCGGCCGGCCAGAACCAGCAGGCGCACCAGCGGTCCATCGCCTCTTTCAGCGACCGCCACGCCGGCGAGCCGATCAGGTCGTCCCGGTAGCGCCGGGCGCGCTCGGCGGCGTCCTGCACCGCCTGTTGCTCGATCACTGCCGCTGGGAATGGCTGTTCGGCATCGAAAACCGCGACAAGATTTTTCCAATTCACCGGAGCTACAAGTTCAATCCGATCATCGTGCAAAAGGGCGGAACCACCGAGGCGATCCGCGCCGCGTTCATGCGCCGCCGCCTCGACGACTGGGAGCACGCCGACGGCCTGGTCACCTCCTACCCGCGCGCGCAGGTGGAGCGCTTCAGTCCCAAGAGCCGCGCCATCCTCGAAATCCAGTCCCGCCGCGACCTGGAGATACTGGAGAAGATCTACGCCAACTCGGTGCTGCTCGGCGACGACGGCCCCGGCGGCTGGGGCATCCGCTACGCCACCGAGTTTCACATGACCGGCGACTCGCGTCTGTTCCCACCCCGCCCGCAGTGGGAGGCCAAAGGCTACCGCCCCGACGAATACAGCCGCTGGCTGCTCGGCGACTGGCGTCCCATCGAGGACCTGTGGGCCGAACTGGGCATCGATCCATCCCGCCCGCAGCCACCCGAAATCGAACTCGAAGCCTGGCTGTTCGACACCTCCGCCGGCCCCGAACGCCGCGCTGCCGAAGCCCGCTTCCTCCACGGCCACCTGCTCAAACCCGGCGACGCCGCCCGCACCGACTGGCGCCTGCGCTGCGCCCAACCGCCCTGTGACCGCCTCCCCCTCCCCCGCGCCGACCTCCCCGCCGGCATTATCCTCTCACGCGAGGGAGACGCCTGGATTCGCGAAGAAGACATCCGCGACCTGGCGCTCCCCCTCTACGAGGGCCGCATGATCGGCCAATTCGACTTCAGCCAGAAGGGCTGGGTAAGCGGCAAAGGCCGCGGCGCCGTCTGGCGCGAAATCCCCTGGCACCAAAAGCAGATCGAACCCCAGTATCTGATGGCGTCTCTCGACTACAACTCGGCGGTCGGCTTGCCCGATCGCCCCAAGGCGCTGCATATGCGCATCGCCTCTGCCACCAACATGCGCACGGCTACCGCTTCGTTCGCCCATGGCATGCCTGCCGGCGACAAGGCTGCGGCGTTCTATACCAACAGCGTGCAACACACCCTGGTACTTACTGCCATACTGAATACCCTGGTATTCGATTTCGTCACCCGCTCACGACTCATCGGGCTGAATCTTGACTATCATGTACTGGAACAGAGTCCATTACCGATCATCGACAGTCCTCGTCTACATCAGGTCATTTCCGAAATCACCGTCCGACTCAACGCGAATCCAAGGTGGTTCGCTACCCAGCGATTCGAACTGAGTAACGGCGGCTCTCCGACCGTCGTATCGTCAGCGTCGAGCCATGCCGAGCGGGCGCGGCTGCTGGCCATGCTCAATGCGTTGGTAGCGGATCGGTATCGGATTACCAGCGGAGACATGCTTCGAGTCGTCGATAGCTGCGACCTTCCCATTGAGCGGCTACGGAACCGGACGCAAGCGACCGGACTGGATCCCAAGGGTTTCTGGCGCGTAGATCAGGACATCGCACCGGAACTCCGCCACACGGTCCTTACGCTGATCGCCCTCCACGACCTAGAAGCTAAGATCGAAGCCGCCGGCGGAGACCGCGAGCAGGGCATCGAAGCCTTCCTCAACCAGAACGACGGTGAAGGCTGGCTGCTCCCCGAAACGCTCCGTCTCGCCGACTACGGCCTCGGCCACGATGACCGCGCCAAACACCATCAACCCGTTGCGGGCAGCCTCGGCCCCCGCTTCTACGACTGGCAACTCGCGCAGAGCGCGGACGAATCGCAGCGCGAATGCCGGCTTCACGCCCGCAACCTGCTCGGCGAGTTCCGCTACGAGTCGCTCCGCCGCGGCGGTCACCATCCAGCACTCGATGAGCAGCCGGAACGGCTGGTAGCCGAACGCGGCGCAAACTACGCAATCGATTCCGGCTCCGAAGAACAACCGGAACTGTTCGCCTCTGACGAAATGAGGAGGGCAACATGACCTCCGCCGCTGGCAGTCGCGCGCTCGCTGAACGTCATCTCGATACCGTTGAGAACGCATCGACCGAAGCTGTCCTCCGGTGGCCCACGATCAACGCCAAGAACTGGCTTGCCGCGTTTCTCTCGCGAGCGCAACGCGATCCTAACGTAGTCATCGTCTTGCCATTGGATCGGCAGTCAGGTCCGGCGTAGACTCCGACGATCTCGACCTGATCGCTTGCTGCCATGATGCAAGCCGCCTGCAAGAACGAGCGCCTATAGAAGTCGACCTGCGCGCGAAGAACCTGTCTGACGTGGACGAGGAAATAGCGCATGGCGGCGACCTTCTGAAATGGGCGGTGCGCTTCGGTGAGCCGCAATTGGACAAGAACCACGCATGGGAAGCGATCGTCCGCCGTTGGGACGATCGTCTGCCGCTGCCCGATCCCGCCGTAGAGCGGAAACGTGCGGCCGCTGCCTGGCGGCACAGGGAACATATGCGCGACGTCGGCGACGAGGACGCCTTCAACGAGCTCAACGTCTCCTACCTGAGCCACTGCGCGCGCGCCCGGTTGGCGGCCGCGGGAATCCACCCCGCGTCCCGCCCCGAACTTCCCGGCCAACTTCGAGCACTGGGTGAAACCGGTCTGGCTACCAGTCTCGAAGCCGCGCTGGCCAGGCGGTAGGGTACGTCGATGTTCAACAGCGCCGCGCAGATGCTCGAACAGATTCGCGCCGCGGAGGACGGGCGCGCCGAATTCAAGGAGCTGCGCCTGAGCGGACGGCGGGTGACCGCTCCTCATACCGAGGACTTGGCCGGCGAGTTGGTGGCGTTCGCGAATGCCGAGGGCGGCGCGGTCTTTCTTGGGGTCGACGACGCCGGAGCGGTGATCGGCATTCCGGCCGACCGATTGGACGCCGTCGAGCAATGGCTGCTCAACATCGCGACGCACAATTGCGATCCTCCGATCCGGCCGGTGGTCCGCAAGGCGCTGCTGCCGGCGGCAAGCGGCGGCGACCGGCGCATTCTGCTGGTGGAGATTCCGCGCGGCATCTACGTCCATCGCACCTCGGGCGGGCGCTATTTCGTCCGCATCGGGTCCACGAAACGGGACCTGATCCCGGCGGAACTCGCCCGGCTCTTTCAACAGCGGGGACGCGAGTACGTGTTCGACGAGCAGCCGGTGCTCGCCGCGGCCGTGGAACACCTCAACCGCCACCGGCTCGAGGCGTTCTTCGGACGGTCGCCGACGATTCCCTGGCTCGACCTGCTGCGCAACACGCGGGTGACCGTGCGCGACGCCGACGGCGTGGACCGTCCGACCGTGGCCGGCCTGCTGGTGTTCGGGACCGAGCCGACCGACTTCCTGGCGTCGGGATCGATCGAAGCCGCCGACTACCGCGGCGCCCGGCTGTCATCCGACGACCTCATCCATGCCGAACGGATCGCCGCCTGTTCCTGTTCGCCGACCGGCTGGAGCTCTACAGCCCCGGCAAGCTGCCCAACACCATCACGCTCGACGACATGCCCTACCGCACCTTCACCCGCAACCAACTCCTGGTCAACTTCCTGTCGAGAATCCGCAGCAAGCGCACCGGCCAGGTATTCCTCGAATCGCGCGGCGAAGGCGTGCGCAAGATTCTCGACGCCGGCCACGCCCACTCCGGCCGCCGCCCGGAATACGCCCTGTTCGGCGACGAACTGCGCCTCACCCTGTGGGCGCGCGGCCCGCAATAGCCGCCTGCCGCCGCTATACCCTGCCGTTCCCGCGGGCCGCCCGTCGTCCGTACCAGCTTGACGAACGGCGAGCAAGCACGGACGATCTCCACATGAACGCGGAAGCAATAGCGATTGTGGCCGTTGGCGTGACGCTGCCGGCGGTGCTGGTGCCGCTGCTGCTGTCGGTAAGTAGCAACGTGGCGGCGCTCCGCGCCGAAGTGCGAACGTTCCGCACGGAGGTTCGCTCCGACGCGGCGAACCTGGATCCGTTGTCGAGACTGGAGGAAGTGCGGCGATGCGAGCCGAAAGAGTGAGGGAATGGACCGCGCCGTGGGTCGCCGAAGGACGTGAGCAGGGCCTGAAGGAGGGTATCGAACACGGTATCGAGCAGGGTCGCGCCGAAGAACGCAGGCTGCTGTGCCGCTTGGCAGCGCGGAAGTTCACGACGGAAACGGCACCGCGGTTGTCCGCCGTGTTGGATCATCTGTCCGACCCGAAGCGCCTGGCTCAGGTCGGCGACTGGATCATCGAGTGCGAGACCGAAGAAGAACTGCTCGACCGTGCGGGACGAGGTCACGTACAACAGACCCCAGGCCGGCAGCGACCGCCAATTCCGGTCACTTCGCGTCGGGCTCTGAGTTCCCGCATGCGCTCGATATTCGCGTTGGATTCGGTCGCGAGTCTGAAGCGGATGTCGGCGCTGCTGAAAGACGAGAAGATGTTGCGCGCTGCGTGGGCCGAGGAAGGCTATGAGCAGGGCGTGAAGGACGGCATCGAGCAAGGTGTCGAGCAGGCGCGGGCCGAAGAACGCAGGCTGCTGTGCCGCATGACGGCGCGGAAGTTCACGGACACGCCGCCGCGGTTGTCCGCACTGCTGCAGCGATTATCCGATCCGGAGCGATTGGCGCTGGTTGGCGAGTGGATCATCGAGTGCGAAACCGAGGAAGAACTGCTCGCCCGCGTAAATGACGCGGAACACCATGAGCGCGGCTTGAAGGAAGGCATCGAACAGGGCCGAGCCGAAGAACGCAAGCTGCTTTGCCGCTTGGCGGCGCGGAAATTTCGCACAAAAACGCCGCCGCCGCTGTTGTCCGCCGTGTTGGAACATCTGTCCGATCCCGAACACTTGGCACTGGTCGGCGACTGGATCATCGAGTGCCAAACCGAAGGAGAACTGCTCAGCCAGATAGAGGACGTGCTCCCACAGAGAGGCCGCCCGCGCATCAGCGGCCGCTGACGTCAATCACGGCCCCGGCCGCCCTCACTCGGCGGCGCCGGCGCCGTTGTCGTCGAGCTGCTGCTTGAGGCGCCGGAAGGCGGCCTCGTCGATACCGGTCGCCGCCTCGATGGTCGACCACGGGACATCGCGGCCCAGCAATCCCTGGGCGGCTTGCAACCGACCCCTCAGTTCGCCTTCCTGGCGACCTTCCTGGCGACCTTCCTGGCGACCTTCCTGGCGGCCTTCCTGACGGCCTTGCTCGACCATCCGTTCCACGTTGACCATACCTTCCCGGCGGCCCTGCTCGACCATCCGTTCCACGTAGTTCATCAGTTCTCCTCCACGGCCCGGCACGTTGCGGCGTAGCACCTCCCCGAACGCCGGATGCCGTTCCTCCGGCTGCGCCGCCAGCACGTACTCCACGTGCAGCGCCACCGCGTCGAACCCGTCGACGCGGTACATCCTTCCCATCAACCGCGACGCCTGTTCCAGCAACTCCTCCCACCTCTCGCGGAACGTGGCCATCATCGTGAGCTGCGCCAACCGCGTTCCCACCGACCCCTCCACCGTCTCCGGGTTCTGCCGCGTCTGGTCGATCAGCAGGTGCTCGAACCGCGGCACCCAGCCCCAGTCCGGCTCCGCCCCCGCAACCAGCTCCGCGAACTGCCGATCATGCCGCCACGGCTCCGCTCCCTGATAGAATACCACCGGCACGATCAGCGGCAACTGCGGCTCGTTCTCGTGCTCCCGGTGCCACCTCATCCAGGCCATCAGGCAGTAGTTCAGCAACCGCAGCCGTATCCACCGGTCCGGCGTGGATTGATGTTCGAGCAGCACGTAGACGAGCACCGGCGGGCCGGAATCCTGCTGCTCGACCGAGAACAGAAGGTCGGCCTCCCGGCCGCGCCAGTCGTCGCTGACGAAGCGGCCAGGCACGTGGGTAAGGGTGGACCACCGCAGCGTTCGGGCGATCTCCTGCGGAAGGCAGGGGCGCAACAAGCCGGCGGCGTTCCTGGTATCGGAGAACACGCTGTAGAAGTACTTGTCGTGCGGATGGATGATCGGCGTTTCCGCCGCGGCGGACTCCGGTCGGTCCGGCGTCTGATCGTCTGCCATGATACCCGGCGGAGAACGTAGCCGCGCGATACTCCGGCGTCAAGCCGGTGCCGGGCGGCGGCGAATCGCGCCGATCGTCACCCTGGCACTTCTGCGGCTAGCTCCGGGCCAACTCCCGGCTTACGAGCGCGAGGAAGCTCTCAAGCGAGTCGACGCCGGAAAGCCACTGGCCGATGTTCAGCGACAATCAAGATGAGAATGCAGCGACAATCAAGATGAGAACGCGCGAGTAGGGCGGCGGCCTCCGACAGAGGAGGATCGGAGGGGCCGCCGGTGGCGGCGGGAGGGCGTAGCCCGACCGTAGCCGCCGGCGCGTGGGCGGCGCTCCGCGTGGGGGCTTCGCAGTCGGTGATCGTGGCCGGCCCGGCGTTTGATAGGGTGCTCCGAGATTTCACCCGTAAGGAGCACCCATGCCGGGCCGACATCTGACCGATTGCCAAGTGAGGCGCTACGTGAAACTGCGCACCAAGAACCAGCCGTCGGTGGCTGCGGCCGCCGCCAAGGCGGGGTTCAGCACCGCCACCGGCTACCGTCTCGAATCCGATCCGCGGCTGCCGTCCCAGAAGCAGACCGCCCGCAGTCGCCGGCGGCCCGACCCGCTGGCCGGCATCTTCGAAGAAGATGTCATCCCCCTGCTGCAGCAGGCGCCGGACCTGCGCGCGGTGACCATCTTGGAGGAACTGATGCGCCGCCATCCCGGCCTGCCGCCCAGCGTGCGCCGCACGCTGGAACGCCGGGTGCGCCACTGGCGCGCGCTGCACGGTCCCGACCAGGAGGTGATCTTCGCGCAAGCCCGGCCGCCCGGACTGCTGGGCCTGTCGGACTTCACCGACGCCACCGACCTCGGAGTCGTCGTCGCCGGCGCGCCGCTGGCGCACCTGCTGTACCACTTTCGGCTGCCCTACTCCGGCTTCGAGCACGCGGCCGTGGTGCTGGGGGGCGAGTCCTTCAGCGCCCTCAGTGCCGGCCTGCAGCAGGCGCTGTGGACGCTCGGAGGGGCGCCCCAGGAACACCGCACCGACAGCCTGTCGGCCGCGTTCCGCAACCTTGACACCGCCGCCTGCGACGATCTCACGAAGCGCTACCGGGAACTGTGCGAGCACTACCGCATGCGCCCGACCCGCAACAACCGCGGCGCCGCCCATGAGAACGGCAGCGTCGAGAGTGCCCACGGCCACTTCAAGCGCGCCCTCGATCAGGCCCTGCTGCTGCGCGGCTCGCGTGCGTTCGATGACCTGGACGCCTACCGCCGGTTGATCGCCGAACTGGTCGGGCGCCACAACGCCCGCCACCGGGCGCGTATCGACGCCGAACGCGCGGCCTTGCAACCGCTGCCGGAGCGCCGCGTGCAGGACTTCGAGATCGAACGGGTGCGGGTCACCTCCCACGGCGGGTTCACGTTGCGCAAGGTGTTCTACTCGGTGCCGTCGCGGCTGATCGGCCACCACCTGCGGGTGCATCTGTTCCAGGATCGGCTGCAGGTGTTCCTCGGCGCCAGCGCACTGCTCACCCTGCCGCGCGGCAAGCCGCCGGCTGACGGGCGCCGCGGGCACGTGGTCAACTACCATCACCTGATCCACTCGCTGCGCCGCAAGCCGATGGCGTTGCGCCATCTGGTGTACCGCGAGCAGTTGTTCCCCCGCACTGCCTACCGCCGCGCCTTCGAGGCACTGCTGGCGACGCTCGACGAGCGCGATGCCTGCCGGCGCATGGTCGGGCTGCTGGCGCTGGCGCACGATCAGAATTGCGAGGCCGCCCTGGGCGAGCACCTGGAGCAGTTGCTGGTCGCAGATGAACTGCCCGACCCGGACCACCTGCGGCACCACTTCCTGCCCGCTCCGCAGGAACTGCCGCAGGTCAGCGTGCACGCCGGGTCGCTCGCCGACTACGACCTGCTGCTCGATCATCCCGCCCTGGCCGGTGGCTCCCAGGCAGGTGCCGCATGAACCGGCGCAACGACCACCAGCCGATCGACGACACCGCACTCAACCTGATGCTCAGCCAGTTGCGCCTGCCCACCATCAAGGCGCTCTGGCCGCAATTCACCGCCCAGGCCGACCGCGAAGGCTGGCCCGGCGCCCGCCTGCTGGCCGCCCTGACCGAGCAGGAACTCGCCGAACGCTCCCGCCGCCGCTTCCTGCGCCAACTCCGCGAGGCGCGGCTGCCGACCGGCAAGACCCTCGACTCGTTCGACTTCAGCGCCGTGCCGCTGCTCTCCAAGGCGCACGTGATGGCACTCTGCGCCGGCGACCGCTGGCTCGACGAAGGCGCCAACCTGCTGCTCATCGGTCCGCCCGGCGCCGGCAAGAGCCATCTCGCGGCCGCCATCGGCTTGGCGCTCATCGAGCATGGCTTCCGGGTGCTGTTCACCCGCACCACCGACCTCACTCAACGGCTGCAGCGCGCACGCCGCGAAACTGTCCCTGGAGGCCGCCATCGCCAAGCTCGACAAGTACCACCTGCTGATCCTCGATGACTTCGCCTACGTCACCAAGGATCAGGCCGAGACCAGCGTGCTGTTCGAGTTGATCACCGCTCGCTGCTGCTCACCGCCAATCAGCCGTTCGGCAAGTGGGACACCATCTTCCCCGACCCCACCATGACCCTGGCGGCCGTCGATCGGCTGGTGCATCGCGCCACCATCTTCGAACTCAACGTCGACAGCTACCGCCGCCGCACTGCCATGCAGCACAAACGCGCGCAGCAGCGCGCGGCGACCGCTCCCGCGGCCGACCCGGCCACCGCGAGTGACCCTCCGGCGGTCGGTCAGGGCTCCCCGGAGCAGCCGGTCAGCGGTCCGTTACGTAACGGTGCTCAATAGCCGATGGCGTTGACCAACGCAGCACGCCAGCGCCGCTATCGCGCGCGCCGCAAGGCCGAGGCCCGCCAAGTACAGTACCGCAAGCCGCACGACCGCCGGTCGCGCCCGCAACGCTGGCAGGATGCGGTGCGCACCCTGCGCGACCTCCAGGACGAGTACCAGGCTTGGCTCGACAACCTGCCCGACCCGCTTCGGGAATCCGCGCTCGGCGCCAAGCTGGAGGCGATCTGCGAGCTTGATCTGGCTGACCTGGAGAGCATCGAGCCGCCGCTCGGCTACGGCCGCGACTGACGGAACCGCCTGCGGCGAGCAGCGCAGCAGCAGCCGGTCAGCGGTCCGTTACGTAACGCTGCTCAATAGCCGATGGGTGTTGGATCCCACATTAAGTCGTTGGAAAGGCAAGCTATCTGCTCAGATTGATCCGTTGACGGATCGCCTGGGATAGGGGGCGAATGCGGTCAGGATTAGCTGGCCGCAGGGCCGAGAGTCGGAGGGGGCGCCACGCCGGGTGCCTTGAGGTCCGTGGGTCGGGTATCCTTGGCCGAGACCCACCCGTAAGGAGAAAGAGGCCCGCGCGGGAAGCACCCCGCCGGGCCGTGACCGGTGCAACTTCGCTACCAAACGGGCCTCACCGGTGAGCAATACGTTAGCACCGCAGCGTGGCGCGACGCAAGGCTCGACCGGTGCCCCCTTCATCCCCGCCGCGGCAGCTGCTCGCTGGCGCGCCACGGCACCTACCGGCGCAAGAAGCCGGCCGGCGCGCTGATCGCCCGCTGGTACTGTCCGCAGAGTCACACCACCTTCAGCCTGCTGCCCGACTGCCTGGCGGCGCGGCTGCCCGGAACGCTCCAGGAGCTGGAAGCGGTGGTCGCGCACGCCGAGCAGGCGGCGAGTCTGATGCAGGCCGCCGACCAGGTGCGCGGCGACGGCATCGAACTGCCCGGCGCCATGCGCTGGCTGCGCCGCCGCGTGCGCCTGGTCCGGCAGGTGCTGCGGGTGGTGATCGGCTTGCTGCCGCAGCATCTCGCCGGCTGCCGCCCCGAACTGACCGCCTGCCGCCCGCGGCTCGCCAGCAACGCGGCGCTGGTAGCGCTACGCTCGCTGGCCGCCCCGTGGCTGCCGGCGCTGCCGGCGCCGCTCGGATTCCGCCCCCAGCGCAGCGCTGCCGACCATCCCAATTGCGCCGCCCAACACCATCCGGGGCCTGTTCCTCGGGCTCCGCCGCGGTAGCTTGTGCCCCATCACCGGGTCACCTGACCCCGTACCTCAAGGAGACCGATCCATGCCTGATGCCGATCCCGACCTGCGCCACGAGATAGCGCTGTTCCGCTACGGCCTGATCTTCGAAGTGGCCCAACTGCCGCTCGGCTCTCCCGGCATCGGCGCCCAGTTGCGCGCCAAGGCCGAGCAGAACCACATCATCCCCGGCTCGCACCGTACCCGCGTGGCCGCAGAGACCCTGCGCGATTGGCTGCACCGCTATCGCCTTGGCGGCTTCGATGCCCTGTACCCCAAGCCGCGCGCCGACCGCGGCCTGCCGCGGCGGCTGCCGCCCGAAGCCGCCGAGTTGCTGCTGGCGATCAAGACCGAGCATCCCGCCTGGTCAGTGCGCCAGGTCATCAAGCACGCCACCGCCAGCGGCCAGCTCCCCGCCGGCGTGCGGCTCGCGCGCTCCACCGTGCACCGCCTGCTGCACGCCGAGGGGCTGATGCACCCGCCCGGCGCCGCCGCAGACGCCGCCGACCGCCGCCGCTTCAGCTTCCGCTACGCCGGCCAGTTGTGGATGAGCGACGTCATGCACGGCCCCTCCGTCGCCGACGGACGCCGCCGCCGCAAGAGCTACCTCATCGCCTTTCTCGACGACGCCACCCGCCTGTGTCCCTTCGCCGCCTTCGCCCATGGCGAGAACACCGCCTCCTTCCTGCCGGTGTTCAAGCAGGCACTGATCCGCCGCGGCCTGCCGCAACGCCTGTACGTCGACAACGGCGCCAACTATCGCTCCCAACAACTGGCCCTGGTCTGCGCCAAGCTCGGTATCGCCCTGCTCCACGCACGCCCCTATCAGCCGCAGGGCAAAGGCAAGATCGAACGCTTCTTCCGCACCCTGCGCGCCCAGTTGCTTGCCTCCCTCGCTCCGCCCGACACCGCCACTCTCGAGACTCTCAACCGCCGCCTGTGGGCCTACCTTGAAGGCGAATACCACCACTCCCCCCATCGCGGCCTGGACGGCAACACCCCCCTCGAACAGTGGGCGCTGAGCGCCGCTGAGGTCCGCTACCCCGAAACCGCCCTCGACCTGGATGATCTGTTCCTGTTCGAGGCCAAGCGCCGCGTCATGAACGACCGCACCGTCAGCCTCCATGGCCGCGTCTACGAAGTCGATCCGCTGCTGGTCGGCCGCACCGTCACCTTGCGCTACGATCCCGCCGCGCCGCCCAGCCGACCGCTGCAGGTGCTCCACGCCGGCGCCGCCGCCGGGCAGGCCACCATCCTCAACGCCTACGCCAACGCCTTCGTCAAGCGCGCCCGCCCCTCCCGCCACCTCGAACCCGACGCTCCCGCGCCCCAGCCGCCGCCCTCGCCGCTGGCCCTGCGCCACCTCCACCGCAACCAGGAGAACGACTGATGTATCTGCGCCATTTCGCCTTCACCCGCTGGCCCTTCGCCGCCAACCTTGAATCCGACCAACTGTTCGCTTCCGCCTCCCGCCAGGAAGCCGAGGCCCGCCTGCAGCATCTGCTCCACCTCCGCGGCATCGGCCTGCTCACCGGCGAGGTCGGCTGCGGCAAGACCACCGTCTGCCGCGCCGTGACCGCCTCCCTCCATCCCGGCCTGTTCCGCGTCCTCTACGTCTCGCTCACCACCGGCAACGTCATGGACATGTACAAGTCGATCGCCTGGGAACTCGGCCTGCCGGCCGAACGCTCCCGCGCCACCGCCTACCGCGCCATCCGCTCCGAGATCACCCGCCAAGTCCAGGAAGCCCGGCTCCTGCCGGTGCTCGTCGTCGACGAGGCGCAGTTCCTGCGCACCGAGGTGCTCACCGATCTGCGCCTGTTGACCAACTACACCATGGACTCCGAACACCGCCTGTGCCTGCTGCTGGTCGGCCTCACCGAGTTGCGCCGCCGACTCTCGATGGCGGTCCACGAATCGCTCAGCCAGCGCCTGGTCGTGCGCCATCATCTCGGCGGCCTGCAACGCCCCGAACTCGATGCCTACCTCGCCCACCGCCTGCGCTTGGCCGGCTGCGAACTGCCGCTGTTCGAGGCGCCCGCCGCAGAGGCCTTGTTCCACGCCTCCCGCGGGCTGCCGCGGCAGATCAACCGCATCGCCCATTACGCCCTGTCGGCCACCGCCCTCGCCAACTCCCACCGCGTCACTGCCGAGCACCTGCAGCACGCCCTCGACGAACTGCGCCCCTGACCGCTGCAACCGGGGACTGCCGCCACCATTTACCCAGACCTGGTCGCACTCCCCGGCGCCCGCGCCCGGACACTGCGCACCGGCGCCAACTCCGCACCGTTCGCTACGCCAGCGCCGGCCAGCTCAAACCTGCGTTACCATGCTGCGCGTCTTGATCCTGGCTGGCCACCGGCCCGCCGGTGTCAGCACGTCACTTCGGTGACCGCGATCACCGCCGGGCTGACCCTCACTGTCCCCATTATTTCACCTGACGGAATTATCCGAGAAATCCCGAGTCTCTCGGCGCGATTTATTCTGGGATTCCAGCCGCGAGATTATGTGAGATACAACAATGGGTGCGCGCGCTGCGCGACCTCCGGGACGAGTACCAAGCTTCGCTCGACCACCTGCCCGACCCCCTCCGGGTCCGCGCTCACTGCCAGCGGGAGGCGCTTGCGAATGGCGCCGGCGACCGCCCGCCGGCAGTTGCTCCCGCGCTACCGTCCGCCGCCACCAGCCGTTCGCAAGCGCCATCACGCCCTCCCGACCGGCGCCGATCTGACCGCTCTAGCGGACCCCGACGGCGCCTCCTGCGCCGCCGCTTCTCGTGCTTGCCAACCCACGCCCGCTTGTGCCATCGTCCCGGCCGTTGCGACACCGATTTTTCTCATCTTGATTGTCGCTCGGTTCTCATCCTGATTGTCGCGCTACAGGCCGGCCCGGGAAATGGCGGGACCAGCGCTGCCACGTTCTACCCAGGTAGTGCTCCGTCACCTCGGTCTGCGGAATCGGCTGCCCGTCCAGCCGTAGTATCGGCGGATCGAACCACCACATCTCGGGCGCGACGTCCGGATAGCCCGGCGCCAACCTGAGCAGGAGATCGGACCGGGCGGGACGCAACCCGTCCGGCAGCGGAAATCATGCAGCACGAGACAGAGCATACCGTCTTCAATTGCTTCGCTGTATCTCACTTGCCGTGCTTCGAGGCACCCCCGGTCGTCACTTGGCAACATGGCCGCTCCCTCCCGGCGCCGCGACGCTACGCTTGTCGTCGCGACCGGGATTGATCTGCCGCGGCGTCGTACCCTGGTCTGCCGGCGCCCCGTGGCCTTCCTTGGGATCGGCGGATACGGCCATGGCGACCTTGGAAGCTCGCCGGCGCTCGATCTCCTTGATGATGTCCTCGGCAACCTCCATCACTTCCGCCGGCGCTCGAACCTGCTCCCCCAGCTCCTTACGCAAGGCGACTACGAGAGGCCTCAACTTGGTGCACTTATCGTTGTCCATCAACAGAATATCAAGCACGTCACGTTGCTGCGCTTCAGTGGCCAATCCAATCACGACTTCCTGTATGTGAAGCATGATCATTTCACCGACAACTGAGGACCCAGTATACCCGGCGTGAAATGAGATTATGGCAGCACGGAAGTCTCCCTGTTTGGTCAGCACCCTAGCCTTATTGAACAGAGCCACTGCTACAGGTTCCTGAATATCACACAGCTCACTCTCTCCATATCTATCGACCAGTTCGTCGTAAACGTCTATCGCATCCCTGTCCGCTCCCTGCCGCGATAGTTCAACTCCCTTGTTGAACAACGCTTTCGCGATCTGCTCACAGACTACAGATTCCTCACTTTCTCCATATCGGTCGAATAGTTCGTCGTAGACTTTAATCCCGGCCTCATGCGCACCCTGTCGCCATAGTGCAAGTCCCTTGTTCATCATTGCCATCGCCACCGACTTCTGAACTTTGGGTATGTCACTTGCTCCATATCGGTCGACCAGCTCGTCGTAGACTCTAGTCTCGGCCTTGTGGTCACCCAGCCACGATAGTTCAGATCCCTTATTTACCATCGCTTTCGCGACCACCTCCTGAACTTCAGGTCTATCACTTACTCCATATCGGTCGACCAGCTCGTCGTAAACATTAATCCCGGCCTCACGCCCACCTTGTCTCGATAGCCCAACGCCCTTGTTGAACAACGCATTCGCGACCACCTCCTGAACCTCCGGTCTATCACTTACTCTATATCGTTCGACTAGTTCATCGTAAACCCTCATCGCAGCCTCGTGGTTACCCTGTCGCCATAGTTCAACTCCCTTGTTGAACAACGCATTCGCGACCACCTCCTGAACCTCTGGTCTATCACTTACTCTATATCGTTCGACTAGTTCATCGTAAACCCTCATCGCAGCCTCGTGGTTACCCTGTCGCCATAGTTCAACTCCCTTGTTGAACGTCCCCTTCGCCACCACCTCCTGAACCTCTGGTATGTCACTTGCTCCATATCGTTCGACTAGTTCATCGTAAATCCTAATCCCATCCTCGTGCTTGCCCTGCTGCCGTGATAGCTCAGCTCCCTTGTTGACCATCGCCTTCGCGATCTGTACATGAACTACAGATTCCTTACTATCTCCATATCGTATAGCTAGCTCTTCGTAAACCTTAATCGCGGCCTCTCGCGCGCCCTGTTGCTCTAGTGTAGCTCCTTTATTGAACAGCGCCTTCGCCACCTGCTCTTGTATTTCATGCACATCACTGTCTCCATATCGTTCCACCAGTTCATCGTAGAGCTCAAGGGCGGCCGTGTTTTCCCTCCGGTTGGAATGTATCAACGCTCTATCAAAAAGTGTCCGAACGGTGATCATGTGAGCCGATTTCGATTCTTCATCGATGCTTGGCTGTGAGAAACTGGAGAACAGTTCTGCTATACGAGGATCTTCGGCGCCGGCACGTTCGATTCCTTCTCGAATGGATGGTTCTTGAGTTGCCTCTATGCTGACCTTATCGATCGTATCTTCCAATTCAGCTCCGCTGTAGAATGCGGTCATGAAGCGAATCAGATTTTGTATGACCGCGGCCTCGTCGCGCTGCCGGCGCAGTTTGTAGTAGATGCTGTAAAGGCGCTCCGCGGCGGCGTACCACCGCTTTCTGCCGCTTCCTTCGACGCTGATCGCTCCCCGGTTGGCGAGCCTGCCGAGCATAGCGGATACGGTTCGGACGTCCAGGCGGGATCGTGCCGTGATTTCGGCGGTGCTCGACGGCTGCCAGAGATCGATTACCGCGAGATAGACGCGGCGTTCGGTCTTGGCGATGCCCTGCAGGTGGCTGCGGAAATATTCGGTATGATCGTCGATCAACGTCACCAGCTCCTCCATCAACTGGCGCAGCGACCGGTGACGCGCGAACTCGGCCACGATGACCAGAAGGCGCGGGTTGCCGCCGGTGAGTATCTGCAGCGGCCTGATCTGGCGCTCGATCACGTCGTCGCCGCTGACCACCTGCCACAGACGCCGGCACTCTCCGGTATCCAGCGGCTCAAGGCGGAGGGTGCGGAACAGTTCGAAGAACGGCTGCTCCGGATCGTCAAGCGCCTCGAACCGACTGGTGGCGGTGGCGAGAAGCATGATCTGCGGTTCCGTCTGCAGCACCGCCCGCAGCTTCCATCCGAAGTCGTCATCCACGTCCCCGCAGAGGTCCTGCAGGTTCTCGACCATGAGCACGAGCTGTCGCCCCAGCCGGTCCGCCGTGTCCAGCACCGTGGATCGGGCGCGCAGATCGAGATCATCGCCTCGCCACCGAGCAGCCAGATCTTCGTGCGCCGCGCGCAATTCCTGAGCCATGGCCGAATCGCTCTTGGAAATCTCCGCTGCAAGATGAAACAAGGCTTCGAGCCAAAAGTCGCCCGAATCCAATATCTCCTGGCTCTCTTCCATGAACCGCACCGGCAACAGCCGCTCGGCGAGCGCGCTGCGGGCGCGCAGCTCGGCGGCGACGCGCGCCAACAGCATCGTCTTGCCGCGTCCGCGCGGCGCGACGAGCAACGTGTGCTGACACGACGGCGCATCGAGATTGTCGTTCAGAACTTCGAGTACGATAGCCAGTTCGCGTTCCCGGACCACGAACTGGCTGATCACTTCCGCATCGGATTGGAACGTTCCGGGATTGAACTTGCGAATCGTCCGCTCGGATGGCTTGGTCATGAGCTACCCACCCCCGGCGCCAGCAGACGTCTTTCGACCGGTACGTGGTGATCCCGGAAGCGGGCTGCCCACCAGTCCTTCAGCAACCGGGACGGGAAGCGGTAGCCGTCGGCGGAGGATTCTAGGTAACCGTCGTGAACCAGCACATCGAATGCCTCGGTCACGCAGCCCGGCGCATCGTCGACCACCTGGGCGTATATCCGTTCCAGGCAGCGTCGAGCGTCCTCCGTGAACACCCCCTGCGTGGCGGCTTCGGCGAGTATCTCCATCGCTACGCGGAAGCTGTCTTCATCCAGCCCATCCTTAAGGCGCGTCTGGTAATGCATGAGGTCGTTCTGCCCCGACGGTCCGAGCATATCGGTATGATAGACCTTATCGACATCGTCCGCCGTCACTCGGTCCTTGCCCTGCATGACAGTGAACTCGTGCAGCCTTACGAAGAACGACTGGACATGGTGAGGGATGCCAATACCGAGGGCGTCGTACACCGCATTCGCCACGCCGTCATCCACTCGGAGTCCGTAGCTCTCGGCGAGGCGCTCAAAGCACTCGATGCTGACGTTGCGATTCCACGGTCCCAGGCGAAACGGATAGAGATAGTTGATACGGTCGGACATACCGAGCCGCTGCATGAGCGGCTCGAGACCGATGCTGCCGGAGACGATCAGGACCGGCGAGCCCTGGAATCCCTGCATCACGGCACGCAGCCAGCTTAGAAACTCGTCGACTCGACGTGCATGGCGGTCGTCGCGGAGCATCCGCTTGAGGAGTATCGGCAGCTCGTCGATGACCAGGAGCACCCGCTTGTCGTGTTTGGCACAATCGTCGATGAGCCGCTTCCCTTGGCGCCGCCACGTTCCAGGATTCAGCCCCGCTCGAAGCTTCACCCGAAAACCTCGTGCACTGAGCTCTTCCACCTGCTCGCCGAACCAGCGCTTCATGGTGGCACCCAGGCGTGAGAAGATCGGACGGATCGGATACGCCGCCGTAGCGATAGCCGCAATCGCGTCCTCCGCCGTACAGGCAGTGCCCTCGATGTCGGCAAAAAGGAACACCCAACCCTGGATCTCAAGCCGTCGGCCCAGTTCCTGGGTCACGCTGGTCTTGCCCATGCGCCGTTGGCCGGTCAGCAGCACGTGGTTGCCGTCACGGACCAGCGTTTCCAGTATCTGTAACTCCTTATCCCGGTTGAAGAAAAAGTCGTCGCCGCTGACCGGGCGGCCGGTCGATGCTTTCATCGGAGTCTCCTTGAGTCAACAATATAGCTGTCAATGAAAACGTTGTCAACCATTTCGCTGACTGACTATTCGCGCCTGTACCGACAACGTAGGCGGGGATAGGACGAAGGTGCCGCAGGCGGTGGTTTGGGACGCTACCGCGGCGAATCAGACATTGAACGGGGATTCCCAGATGGGGGTGAGTTGCAGGACGAAGCCGGGCAGCACCGGGTCACCGGCGACTGCCGACGGATGGTCGAGGTGCTCCACGGCGCCGTCTGCGTGGTAGACGAGAAGCTGCCTGCGGTCAGGCAGAATCAGCCAGCCCAGCCGGGCGCCGTTGTTGCGGTACTCCTCCATCTTGCGTTGGAGGGCCGGCACGGAATCGGACGGCGAGGCGATCTCGACCACGAAGTCGGGACACAGCGGCAGGAACTTCCTGCCCCACTCCGCCACGATCGGCGCGAGGCGGGAATGCGCGGCCCAGGCCGCATCCGGCGACCGTACGGCGCCGTTGGGAAGCTCGAAGCCGGCGGATGAATCGAACGCCGCACCGGAGCGATCCTGGTCCGCCCAGCGCAGCAGCTCGGCAATCAGGCGGGCGTTGCGGGCGCTCGTCTCGCCGCCGGTGGGGGCCATTATCTCAATGTCTCCTGCGTCATTACGCTCGATCGCTACATCCCGGTTCAATTGGCAGAGTTGATAGAACTGATCGCGCGTGAGGTCGATCGCCGGGCGCAAGCGCAGCACCAACCGCGCCCCGGCCGGCCGCGCAACGTCGAGCTGCTGACTGGCCATTGCCACCGCCATACGCTACCTCCGGCGCCGCGCGCGGTCAAACGCGCCGAACCGACGCGCGAGTTTGACGTTGCCGCGGGCGGCGGCCACATTGACGACGGCATGAGTATCGTTGGCCGGCGAGATCGTTGGCGATGACCGCGGACCGCTTCTTCTGCACCGAAGGCCCGATCAAGCCGGAGCGCCATTACCACGTCCCGCCGCTGGGACGCATCGACCTCGACGGGGTTCTGCGCCTGATCGGCCAGTGGCGCTACTTCGTCCTGCATGCGCCGCGCCAGACCGGCAAGACCACCGCGCTGCTGGCGTTGCGCGACGCGTTGAACGACGGCGGCGAATGTCACTGCGTCTACGTGAACGTGGAGATCGGGCAGGCGGCCCGCGACGACGTGACCGCGGCGATGCGGGCGATTCTGGACCGGCTGTCGGTGGAGGCCGAGCGCACGCTGGGAGACGGCTCGCTGGCCGGCATCTGGCCGGCGGCCCTGGCAACGGCGGGCGGCCTGGGCGCGCTGCTGAAGGCGCTCACCCTCTGGGCGGAGACCGCTCCCAAGCCTCTGGTGCTGCTGATCGACGAGGTCGACTCGCTGGTGGGAGACACGCTGATCGCGGTGCTCCGGCAACTCCGCAACGGCTACCCCGACCGGCCGCGGCGGTATCCCCAGAGTGTGATTCTGTGCGGCGTGCGCGACGTGCGCGACTATCGGATTCAATCGACCCGGGAGCAGGCGGTCGTGACCGGCGGCAGCGCCTTCAACGTCAAGGCGGCGTCGCTGCGGCTAGGCGACTTCTCGTACGACGAAGTCCGGCTGCTGCTGGCGCAACATACCGCGGCGACCGGGCAGCCGTGGGCGGAGGAAGCGGAGCGCCGCATCTGGTCGCTTACCAACGGGCAGCCCTGGCTGGTCAACGCGCTCGCGCAGGAGGCGGTCGAGCGCCTGCCCGACTGCGCCCGCGGGCGGCCGGTGCCGGTGGCGGCGGTCGAGGAGGCGCGCGAACGGATCATCCTGCGCCGCGACACGCACCTGGACCAGCTCGCCGACAAGCTCGCCGAACCGCGCGTGCGCGGCGTCATCGAGTTGCTCCTCAGCGGCGGCCAATCCGCCGCCGACCTGCCGCGCGACGACCTGGAATACGTCCGCGACCTGGGGCTCATCCGGATCGAAGGGGGCGTAGCGATCGCCAATCCGCTCTACCAGGAGGTGATCCCGCGCGAGCTCACCTACACCACCGAAGCGACGCTGGCCGCCGACGCGGCGTGGTACGTCGAGCGCGGCGGACGCCTGCAGGCGGACAGGCTGCTGGCGGCGTTCCAGGAGTTCTTTCGCGAGCACTCCGAGCACTGGGTCGAGCGGTTCCAGTACCGGGAGGCCGGGCCGCAGTTGCTGCTGCAGGCGTTTCTGCACCGCATCGTCAACAGCGGCGGCCGGATCGAACGCGAGTACGGCCTGGGCCGCATGCGGACCGATCTGCTGATCGTCTGGCCGGCCGGCGCCGCCGTGCAGAAGATCGTGATCGAGTGCAAGCTGCTGCACGGCAGCCTGGAACGGACGCTGGCGAGCGGGCTGACGCAGACCCGCGCCTATCTCGACCGCTGCGCCGCCGGCGAGGCCCACCTGGTCATCTTCGACCGCACCGCCGGCAAGCCCTGGTCCGCCAAGCTGTTCCGGCGCCGCGAAACCGCCGGCGGCCCGCCCGTCACCGTATGGGGAATGTAGCGCCCGCGCACCGGAGACCGGATAATGGCGCGTATCATCTCGGCGCGGCCGGCCACCAGGCACGAGCGGCGCCAGTTTGAATCAGGCAGATGAAACGAGAGTACGACTTTTCCAAGGGCGAGCGCGGCAAGTTCTACCATGAGGGCGCCACGCTGAACCTGCCGAGTTCCACCCGACAGCCTCCCTGGGCCCACGACGAGAGACCGATCGTCCGCTTCATCACGGACGAAACCGGGAAGACCCTCCGGGCCTATCGCGAGCAACCGAGTCTGGTGACCGAGCACGCCAACCTCGAGCACGATACGGCTCATGGCGCCTACGCCCATCGGCAGATATTCGAGCTGGTCCAGAACGGAGCGGATGCGCTGACTCACTCGGACGGCGCGAGCATCCTGGTGCGCCTGACCGGGGAGTACCTCTACTGCGCCGACGACGGAAAGCCGATCGACGAAGCCGGCGTTCGAGCGCTCATGTTCTCCCACGTGTCGCGCAAGCGGGACACGAGCGAGATCGGACGGTTCGGACTTGGCTTCAAGTCGGTGCTGGGCGTCACGGACGCGCCCGAGTTCTACAGTCGTTCCGGTTCCTTCCGGTTCGACCGACACGATGCGGCGCGGCGCATAGCGGAAGTCGCGCCCGCGGAGCGCTATCCGGTGCTCCGATTACCCGTTGCCGTTTACGCTCACAAGGCATCGCAGGACGACGAAGACCTGCGCGAGATGATGACGTGGGCCACGAACATCATCCGCCTGCCACTCAAACCAGGCGCCCGGGAAGACTTGTCCGAGCAACTCATGGCGTTTCCACCGGAGTTCCTGCTGTTCGTCGATCACGTCCGCCATCTGACCCTCGAAGACGGGGAGCGTTCCCGTGATTTGTCTCATGACTCGGTAGCCGCGTGCCGCTGAATCCGATCGCCTATACCGAGAACGTCGTGCGCAGCTTCCTGCGCTACCAGCTTACGGCGTACCCGTTCGCCGATCCGGGGCTGCACCGGCAGATGCGGGAGCTGCTGTCGCTCGACCGGACGCGCCGCTCGCCGCTGCTCAAGGGGCCGTACGTCAGCCTGTCCCGTCCGTTCCGCGACGGCTGCGCGGTCGAGTCGCTGGTCGCCGAAGGGGTGCTCCATCCGCACCTGAGCGAGCGGATTCCGGCCGCGATCACCCATCTCCGCAGTCACCAGGAACAGGCGATACGCGCCATCGCCGCGGACCGGACCACGCTGATCTCCACCGGCACCGGTTCCGGCAAGACCGAGTGCTTCCTCTATCCCATCGTCAGCCAGTGTCTGAAGCTGCGCGATCAGGGGGCGCCGCCCGGCATCAGCGCCGTCATCGTCTATCCGATGAACGCGCTGGCCGAAGACCAGCTCATGCGCCTGCGCGGCCTGCTGGCCGGCACCGGCATTCCGTTCGGCATCTACGTCGGCAAGACGCCGGAAGGCGAAGCCGACGTGGCCGGCGTCCGGCTGCGGCCCGGCGCCTCGCGGGCCGACTACGAGGCGCGGCTGCGGCGGGCGCAGCGCGAGGGCAGCGGCGAGACCGTGTATCCGGCCGAGGAAGTCTGTTCGCGGCAGATGATGCGCGCGCCGGGCCGGCAGCCGCGGGTGCTGCTCACCAACGTGAAGCAGCTCGAGTTGCTGCTCACGCGCCAGCAGGACATCCAGCTCTTCGCCGCCGCTCGCCTGGACTTCCTGGTGTTCGACGAAGCGCATACCTTCACCGGCGCCCTGGGCGCGGAGGCCGCCTGCCTGATCCGGCGGCTGCGCGCGTTCTGCGCGGCCGAGCCGGATCACACCACCTGCGTCGCCACTTCGGCGACCATCGTCGACGACCGGGAACCGGAGGCCGCGCGCTCGTTCGCGGCGCGCTTCTTCGGCGTTCCCGCCGCCGCGGTGCGGACGGTCGGCGAGGACTACGAGGCGGAAGTATGGGCAGCGCCTCGGGTTACGCCTCCAGCGCCGCGGCAGGACGCCGCGGCCGTCCTGGACCGTTGCGTGCAAGCGGTCGACGAGGCTGACGATCGACCGGCCGCCGTGCGCGCCGCATACGCCGAACTGGCCGGTGAGGACCTGCCGCCGGGAGATTGGCCGGACGCGCTCCACGCCGCTCTGTCGCGCAACGAAATCGTGTTCCGGTTGAACGAGGAACTCGGCGTGCCCAGAGCGCTCGCCGAGCTGCCCCCCGCCCTTGCGAGACACCTCGGGCGGCCGGTCGCCGAGGCCGAGGTTCTCGCCTGGTTGACGTTGGGCGCGGCGGCGCGCGCGAACGGCCGCCCGCTGCTGCGGCCCATCGTGCACGGCTTCGTGCGCGGCATCGGCGGCGCCGTGGCGACCTTCCCGGACGACTGCGCCGGGCCGCGCTTGTGGCTGGCCGCCGAAGACCAGCTCGCCGGCCGCGAGGGCCGCGAGCCCGGCGCCGGCCACGCGCACTTTGCCGTAACGACCTGCACGACCTGCGGGCAGCACTACTACCTCGCGTTCCTGGAAGACTTCAGCTACACCGGGGCCAAGCCCGGCGGCGGGAGAGTCGGCGCGGCCGGCTCCTGGTGGCCGGCGCTGGAGGAGGCGCAGGGCGGCAAGCGGGTCGTGCTGATCGACCGCCTGATCGGCGCAACGGACGAGGATGCGGAAGAGCCGGCCCGCCACCCGCGGACGGCGCCGCTCCACTTCTGCCGCCGCTGCGGCGCCGCGCACCCGGAGCCGGCGCCGCGCTGCCGGGCGTGCGGCGCCGCCGGCGGCCCGGTGACGCTGCAGGCCGTGCGCCAGCACGCCAAGAACCCCGGCCACCTGACGAGCTGTCTCTCATGCGGCGCCAGCGGCCGCCGCATGAGCGGCCGCTACCGCGAGCCGGCCCGGTCGGTGCGCGCGATCAACGTGGCCGACGTGCACGTCCTGACGCAGGACATGGTGCACCACGCCCAGCGGCAACGCCTGTTGGTGTTCTGCGACAACCGGCAGGACGCGGCGTTTCAGGCCGGATGGATGAAGGACCATGCGCGGCGCTTCCGGCTGCGGGCGCTGATGGCCGCCGGCATCAAGGCCAGTCCGCGTTCGGTGGGCGATCTGGCCGGCTACCTGGACGATCGGCTGGAAGCCGACGAGACCTTGTCGCGGGCGCTGGTGCCGGAGGTGTGGCAGGTCGCGCGCCGCGAAAGCGGCGGCGGCCGGCATCAGCAGGAACGCCGCAAATTCCTGCGGTTTCAGGTGTTGCGCGAGGTGGCGCTGTCCTCCCGGCAGGCGCTCGGCCTGGAACCGTGGGGCCGCGTGAAGGTGGAGTACGTCGGGCTCGACGCTTCCCTGCCGTGGCTCCAGGAGCACGCTCACTCCCTCGGCATAGCGCCCGACGAGCTGCGCGAAGGCGTGGCCAGCGTCCTCGACTACCTGCGGCGCCGGCGCGCGCTGCACGACCCGGAGTACGAGATCTTCACGAAGTACTGGATGGAGGGCGACCGGGAGATTCAGCAGGGATACCTGCCCGGATTCCTGGGTCCCGCCGCCACCAAGCTGCGCCGGGAGGGAGCGGACAAGCCGGAGCTGGTCATGCAATGGCTGAGCGACCGCGGCGCTACCACGATCCGGCAGATCGCCGCGACCTGGGGGGTTGCCGCAGGCGCGGTCGAGCCGGTGCTGGAGAGCCTGTTCGACCTGCTGGTCGAGCGGGAGCTGCTGGTGTCGGTGCGGCTCAAGGGCGCCCGCGGGCGTCCGTTGCCCAACGTGCAGGGCGTCTATCAGGTCAACGCCGACCGGTTGCGTCTGACCCCGAACCGGGGCGTGCGGCGCTGCCGGCGCTGCCGCCGCACCACCACGCGCAACCTGCCCCATCGGCGCTGCGCGGCCTGGCGCTGCGGCGGCGCGCTGGAGTGGGTGCGGGAAGACGATGACGACTACGACCTGCAGTTGCTCGACGGCGCCTACCTGATGCTGCGCCCGGAGGAGCATACGGCCATGGTCCCGCCCGACGAGCGCGAGCGGTTGGAGAACCTGTTCAAGGGGAGGTCGGAAGCCGTGAATTGCCTGGTCTGTACGCCGACCCTGGAGCTGGGGATCGACATCGGCCAGCTCGACTCCGTGCTGATGCGCAACGTGCCGCCGCTGCCGGCCAACTACTGGCAGCGCGCCGGCCGCGCTGGCCGCCGCCACCGCATGGCGGTCGACCTCACCTACTGCCGTCCGACGTCGCACGACCGTTCCTACTTCCGGGAACCGCGCAAGCTGCTGGACGGCAGGATCGACCCGCCGGCGTTCAACCTGCGCAACGACGTGATGGTCGCCAAGCACGTGCGCGCAACCGTGATCGCCGGCCTGCATCGCTGCTGCCGCGACGGTTCCCGGCCGCAGGAGGAACGGGACGCGATGCGCGCAATCCTCCAGGCCTGTCTGCCGCGGCACGTGGCGCCGTATCTGTTCGCCGGCGCCGAGGTGCGTACGGCGCCGGTCGACTTCTCCCCCTTGCGCGCGCTGGTTGCCGATCACGCCGCGGCGCTGACCGGCGAGGTGCGGCGCGTGTTCGCGCAGGGTTGGCCGGAGGCGGACGCCGAGGTGACCGCCCCGGACGAACTGCGCGCCCGGGTCGACGCGTTCGCCGATGACCTGGAGCAGGTGGTCGCCCGCCTGCGGCGCCGCTTGCGCTGGGCGCTGGATCAGATCCGCCGGCTGGACGTACGCCGCGAACGGCAGGGGACGCTCGACGCGGCCGACGAGGCGTTGTTCCGGCGTTGCGATAATCTGGTGAAGCGCCTGAAGGGCACCCGCCGGCGGCGCAGCCAGGCGGAGGGGCACGACGACTTCAACACCTTCAACGTGCTGGCAGCCGAGGGGTTTCTGCCGGGCTACGGCCTGGAAGCGGGATCGGTGGTCGGCTGGGCGGAGATTCCGTTCTGGCGCACCGGCGCCATGGACTTCTCCCTGCCCCGGCCGTCGGCGGCGGCGCTGCGGGAGTACGTTCCCGGCAACCTCATCTACGCCAACGGTCACCGCTTCGTGGCGCGGCGCTTCCATCGCGATATCGATGAAGAGCGGGCCGAGCTGCCCTGCTACGAGGTGGCGGTCGACCGCAAGGCGGTCCGGGAAGCCGCTCCGGGCGGCGGGTCGGCGCTCGGCGGGCGCGTGCTGCAGACGATGGCGGTCTGCGACGTCGACCTCATCCACACCGCGCACATCTCCGATGAGGAGGAGTTGCGCTTTCAGTTGGGCGTCGCCATCCACGGCCTGGAGACCGGCCAGCATAACGGCGGGACCGCGTACCGCTGGGGCCCGCAGCCGGCGCAGCTCCGGCGCGGGGTGCGCATGCGGCTGGTAAACGTGGGCGCGTCGGCCGCCATCGCCGGCGGCGAGCGGATCGGCTATCCGGTGTGCACGACATGCGGCCAGAGCATCTCTCCCCTTTCGTCCGACCAGCAACGGCAACGGTTCGATCAGGACCACCGGCAGCGCTGCGGTCGCGCGCCGCGGTCGATCGGCTTCTACGCCGACGTGGTTGCCGACGCGCTGTCGCTGCCCGCCTGTGACAGCGCCGTAACCGCGTACAGCGTGCTGGAGGCGTTGCGGATCGGCGCCGCCAGCGTGCTGGACATGCACGGCGAAGACCTGCAGGTACTGGTCATCGGCCACGTCGACCGCGAGCAGGTCGACGGGCTGCTGTGGGACCCGATGCCGGGCGGTTCCGGACTGCTGGAACGCCTCTGCGAACGATTCTCCGAAGTCGTTGCGGCCGCCCGCGCGGTCGCCGCCGATTGCCCGGCGGCGTGCAAGTCGTCGTGCATCGACTGCCTGCAGACGTTTCGCAACGCCTACTATCACCGCGACCTGAATCGCGCGGCGGCCTGCGACCGATTCGACGAGTGGGGCGCGCGGCTTGCGTTCGAGCATGCCATTCCGCCCCGGCAGCCGGTCGAGACACCGGGCGGGGACGCGCTGCCGGCCAACGAGGCGGAGCTCAGGCTGCGTCATCTGTTGCGCGCCGCGGGATTCGGGGAGGGCATTCGCGGCGAACAGCTTCGCTTGAGCCGCGCCTTGGGTACGACCACGCCGGACGTGATCTACCGCGCCGACGACGATGAGCCGGACGAAGGCGTCTGCATCTATCTGGACGGGCTGAGCGCGCATCTCCACGGCAATCCCGAGACTGCGGCGCGCGACCGCGAAATCCGCGATTGGCTGCGCAACGGCGGGTTCGACGTGATCGAGATCGCCGCCCACGATCTGCACGACCGGGAGGCGATGACGCGCCATTTTCGCCGGCTGGCGCAGTACCTGGGCATGCGCGCCGCCCGGCGCCGGCTGCGCGAAGACCCGTCGTGGTTCCACGGGCCGGAGCAGACGCCGGCGGCCGGCCGGCCGCCGTTGCGCCTGGTGTCGCCGGCGCCGGCCAGCCGCTACGTGACCTGCGTGCCGCTGGTCCCGCTGCAAGCCGCGGCCGGCGCGTTCGGCGGCGCCGATACGATCGCGGACGAATCGGAAGGCAAGTGGGAGTGGGTCGAGATCGACACCGGCCGTTCGCTGCGCCGCGGCATGTTCGTGGCGCGCGTCGACGGCAAGTCGATGGAGCCGCGCATACCGGACGGCTCCTATTGCCTGTTCGCCGGTCCGGTGACCGGCACCCGCCAGGGACGCATCGTCCTCGCGCGACTGCTGAACGCCGTCGACCCGGACACCGGCCAGCGGTTCACCGTGAAGCGCTATCGGAGCGACAAGGCCGTCGACGAAGACGGCTGGCGCCACCTTTCCATCGTCCTGGAGCCGTTCAATCCCGATTACGAGCCGCTCGAACTGGCCGCCGAGGACGAGAGCCCGGTCGCCGTGATCGCCGAACTGATCGAGGTGATCGGCACCGAGGCGCCGTCCGACCGGCCCGCCGGCGAGCCCTAGCTGGATCGGATCGGCGCCGTCAATCGCCGGCGGCGATGATGACCCGGTCGCCGGCGGTGCGGGCGAAGGTCTCCGGGGCGTACATCTCCTCCGCGGTGGCCGGCGGGACCACGAACGCGCCGGGAATGGTAGCGCGCGTCGTGTACTGGAACTGGTAGACGCCGGCGCTCAGCAAGGACGCGAACGCCTCCGCGCGCTCGTCGCGCAGATTGTGGTGGTCGTACCAGGTCGTCCGCCACCACCGCCACTCCGGGGCATCGGCCAGGCCGATGCTCTCCAGGCCGGCCGGCAGCGGGTCGACCAGCGCCACGTGCACCCGCCGCGACGGCACCGCCAGCGTCAACTCCACCCGCACGCGGCTGCCGGCGCGGATGCGCCACGCGCCGTCCGCGTCCCGGCGCACGTCCGCCGGATCGTCCACCGCGGCGTAGCGCCGCTCCACGCCGAAGCCGTGGGCGGCCGCTTCGTGCCGCAGGTCGGCGGGCGCGTAGCGCAGCCCCAGGCGGTAGTAGAGCCGCCCCGCGCCTTCCGCGCCGACGATCAGCGGCGCCGCCCCGCCCTCCTCCGCGCCGGCGCGGACCACCGCCAGCGGCAGGTCCAGACTGACCTGCTCCACCGAGCGGCCGCGGAACTCGCGCCCGCCGGCGTAGCGCCCGCCCAGCCATACCCCGGCCGTGAAGTCGGGCGGCCGTGACTCGAAGGTTCGGAAGTAGCGCTCCAGCGCCAGCAGCACCCACACGTTCTCCTGCGTGTTGGCCCAGCGCCCCTTGACGCGGTGGCCCAGCAGCCCGCGCACCAGCTTGGCGATCAGCCCGTCGTCGGGCCGGCCGCCGTCCGGCTGCGCGGCGATCAGCGCCTCCAGCAGGACCGCGTCCGAGCGGCGGCTGGAATGGAGCAGCAGGTAGGCGCCCTCCTCGTAGCCGGTGGCGATGGTGGCGGCGCCGGCGGTCTCCGTGACCCGGTCGTTCAGGAAGCCGGCGATCTCCCGCACCGCCGCCGCCGAGTCGGGATCGCCGGCCAGCGCCGACAGCAGCCAGCCGATGCTCTCCGCGGAGAGGTTCTCAAGCCCGGCGCCGGCCACTAGCCGGCGCGCCGCGGCCGGGTCGCCGTCGCCGAGCAGCGCCCGCACGTACAGCGCGTAGGAGCGCAGCGCGAGGCGTTCCGAGCGGTCGTAGTCGCCGGGGATGTGGTCCTCGACGTTCCGCAGATACGCGCGCGAACGGTCGAGCGCCTCCTCCCGCACCGCGTAGCCCCGCTGCCGGGCGCGCGCCAGGGCGTGCGCGGCGTGGATGCTGTGGTACGGCCACGACCGCTCGTGCCGGTGCCAGATCGGGAAGCCGCCGTCCGCCCTCTGCAGATCCTGCAGGTTCTCCAGGTAGCGAGCCATCGCCCGCCTGATGGCGGCCGGTTCCGGCAGCCCGGTGGCGGTGAAGGCGGCCAGCACGTCGCGCAACGCGGCCACGGCGATGATGGCGGAGGCGATCTGCTCCGAGCATCCGTACGGGTAGCCCACCAGATAGAGGAAGGCATCACTGAGGCTCTGCAACAGGGTGGAAGAGAGCGTCACCTGCAGGCCGCCGTAGCCGGGGAGCACGGCCTCCGGCACGCTGATCCGGTGCCGGGCGGCAGCGCTGCGGGCGGCGGCGCTGCGGGTGGCGGCGCTGCCGGCGGCCGGTACGTCGATGTGGCCGTAGGCGGCGAATGCCTCGGCGACCGCCGGGGTGAACACCGGCAGGTCGACGGCCGCGGCGTCGGCGAGGGCCGGCTCCGCAACCGCCGCGGCGGCGAAGCGGAAGCGGGCGGTGCCGGCGCGGGCCGCCGCCGCCGGGAAGCGCACCTCCACCCGATCGCCGGCCGGCACGGTCACCGCGTAGCCGGCGGCCTTACCGGCGCCATCCTCCGTACCGGCCACGGCGGGCGGCGAGCCGGCCGGCAAGTCGGGCGCCAGGTTGGCGTTGCGGGCGCGGGCGGCGACGTGGACCGGCAACGCCGCCTCGGTGCGGTTGTGGACCACGACCGGCAACTCGAAACGGTCGCCGAAGTTCAGGAAGCGGGGCGCCGACGGCCGCACCATCAGCGGCAGGCGGGCGGTCAGCGCGGCCTCGCCGGTGCCGAACTGCCGGGCGCCCGCCGCGGCCACGGCGATGATCCGGTAGCGGGTCAGGTTGTCCGGCAGCGTGACCGGTATCTGGGCGCCGCCTGCGGCGCCGGTGCGCACCTCCGGCTCAAACAGGGCGAGCGGGGCAAAGTCCTGCCGTACCGCGAGCGGCGGCGGCGCGCCGCGTTCCACCGCGGCGTCGGGCGCCCGCGAGAAACGGACGTCGGCTTCTTCAAGGGCGAACCCCTCCGGCCGCCCCCGGGCCGACCGGCCGGAATCCTCCCCCGCAGGCAGCGCCAGCGAAGCGCGGGTGTCATGGTCGCTGACGCCGGGCTCGCGCGGCGGGTAGAAGTCGGCGATCGGGTCCGGCGGCCGATAGCCGGCCAGCGACAGCACCGCCTCGTCGACCACCAGCACCGCAACCTCGGCGTCCGCCACCGGCGCGCCGGCGGCGTCCCGCACCGTCACGTCGATGGTGGTCCGGCCGCCGGGTTCGAGCTGCGCCGCGCGCGGCGCCACCTCTACCTGCAGGGTGCGGCTCACCGGCGGCACCGGCAGGTCGATGCTGCCGGCGGCGTAGGCGGGGCGGCCGCCGGCCGCGCCGAGCAGGTCGACCTGCACGTGCAGGTTGGGAATGAACCGCTCCGTGACCGGCACTTCCAGGGTGTGGGTCGGCCCGGCCAGCGTGAAGCGTTCGGCCGCGGCCAGTCCGTCCCGGCGCAGGGTGAGCATCCCCTCGGCCGGGAAGAAGGGCGCCTGCACCAGGATGCGCGCGCGGTCGCCGGGCAGGTAGCGGTCGCGGTCCGGTATCAGCCGCACCTCCTGCCGCGTCACGCCGCCGTCGTCGGGCCGGTAGCCGCCGCCGGTCGCCCAGCGCGTCAGCTCGGTCCGATTGCGCCGGCCGGCGGCGTCAATGACCTCGGCGGTGACGCGGTAGGCGCCGCCGCGCGGCGTGGCGAAGGCGCAGGAAGCGAACGCGCCGGCGGGCGTGCGCGGGTCGGCGGCGACCTCGGCGTCAGCGGCGGTGGTGCGCAGCGCGCATTCCTGCACGTCCTGCTCGACCTCCTGCCACTCCCCGCCGCGCTGCTGCCAGTCGATCCGCGCCGCCCGCAGGGCGACCTCGTGCCCGGCGACCGCGGCGCCGTCGACGTCGGTCACGACCGCTTCCACCGCCAGCGGCTCGCCCTGCTCAACGAAGTAGCTGCCGGTACGCAGGCCCACGTAGCGGTCGGCCGGATGCACCAGCAGGTCGGCGCTGCCGCTCCAGGCCTGGCGGTTCACGTCGGCTACCGTGGCGGTCGCGTCGATGAGGACCGGAGTAGCCGCCGCGCCCGGCACGAAGTCGACGCGCAAGTGATGCGCGCCGCCGGCGCCGGTGGTGGAGCGCAACACGGCGCTTCCCAGCTCGTCGTCGTCCTGGTCCGTGCCGCCGGGGAAGCGCTGCCACCACGGCACCCAGGTGCCGAAGGCGAAGTCCGGCCAGTCCGGCGGCGCGTAGGAGGCGCGTTCGGCGTTCACCTGCCACTCCACCCCGGCGCCCGGCAGCGGCCCGCCGGCGAAGTAGCGCGCCGTCGCCGTCAGCACCGCGTGGCCGCCGGCCACGTGCAAGCCGCCATCCGCCCCGCCGCTGACGGTCGCTTTCACCTCGAACTCGGGCCGGCGGAACTCCTGGACCTCGATGAAGTGAAGGTCGCGGTCGTTCCTCGCTTCGAGGGTGCCGCCGCCGGGCGACAGATAGATCCAGGCCGTTCCCAGGTCGATCCGTTCCGGCAGGTCGAGTTGGAAGTGAAATCCGCCCAGGCGGCTCAATGGCGCTTGCCCGGCGGCGATGTCGTTGCGTCTCGCGTCGGTGACCCGATAGGCGACGTGGTCGGCCGCCCGCGGGCCGAACAGCTCCAGGTCGCCGGTCGGACCGCGCCGGGCGCGCCGCAGCCAGCCCTTGATGGCGGCGGTCTCACCCGGACGGTAGAGCCGGCGGTCGTCGAACACGGACATCCTCGTATCGGCACCCGGCTCGCGCCGATGCCAGACCGGCAGGAACACCGAATCGCCGCCGGCGCGGGCGATGATCACGTGGTCCTGGCCGCGGGAACGAAGCGGCAGCCGCGCCGTGCCGGCGTCGTCGGTTACGGCGTGGCTGCCGCCGCGACTCGGCTCCACCCGGACCCCGCCGCGCGGCGCGCCGTCAGCCAGCCCGCTGACCCACACCAGCAGCTTACCGGCGTCGGCGAACGCGGTCAGCCCCAGACCGGTCACCTGCACCCAGCGTGTCTCGATATATTCGTCCTCCCAGAGCTGGTCGTCCTCCCAGAGGTCGTCTTCCTGGAGCCGGTCATGGTCCGCCGCGGCGGGTTGCAGGTGCAGGATCAGGTGACCGTAGGCGCCGTTCAGCGCCTCGGCCAAGTCGATGCCGGTATCGGTCACGGCGTCCTCCGCGCCGCGGATGCGGATCGTCCGGTCCAGCACCGGTTCGCCGAAACGGTCCGGCGGTGCGCCGGTGCGCCGTCCCTCCCAACGCAGATATTCCCCGTACCGCTCCGGCGCGACGCGAACGGCGCGCACGCGCACGCGGTCGACGTTGACCGTGCGCAGGGGAAAGACCGGTTCGCCGGACAGGAGGGTCGCCGGATCGGCGCGCGGGATGGTCAGGTACGGTTCTGCCGGCTCTACGTCGAATCGGACCGACACGTCGTGCCGGAGCGGCTGGCCGAACGCGTCAGTCAGCCCGGCGTCGACGGTGACCGTATAAGTGGTGCGGGCGCGGGACGCGCCGTAGATCCGCATGTCATAGCCGGAGGCGGATAACTGCACGTCGGCGCCGTCCAGCTCGGGCCGGATGGCGATCAGGTCGGGATCGAACCGCTCGTCATCGAGCGAATTGTTGAAGGACAGCGTCCAGGGCATCCCGGCCCGGCAAGCGTCCCCCCGCCGCCCGCAATGGTGACCGCTAAGCTGCAGCGGCGCCGACGTATGGAAGCCAAAGCTGCGCCGGCGTTCGGTGGCGCGCGGCCCTTCGGCGGACGGCGTTCCGGCGGCGAAGGTCACGGTCACCGCGGCATCGGCCGGCAATGTCTCGACCGGGACGAACGCCAGCCAGCGGCCGGCGGGCGCCTCGTCGACCAGCCGCCGCACGGCTTCATCCGCCTCGATTTCGGCCGCCGCCGCCAGGCGCACCGGCCGGCGCTGCCCCTCGGCGGTCACGCGGACGTGCTCCAGCACCGCCGCCGGGTCGACGCGCTGGTCGAAGGCGGCGAACAGGACCGGCTGCGGGCCGGTCACGCTGTCGTCCGGATGCACGGTCCGCACGGTCGGCGCGGGCGTGCGGAAGGTCCACTCCACCGCCTCCGGCAGGAGGCCGCCGGCCGCGGAGGTGGTTCCGGCGGCGATCCGGACGCGGAACTCGGTGGCCATCGGCAGCCGGCCGGCGGCCGCCTCGAACAGGAGCGTGTCGGTCCCCACCCACCGCCAGCGGCCCGGCACCGCCGGCGACAGCGTGACCGGGTTGTCCTCCGGCGCCGGCTCGCGGGGACTCCCAGCGCCACCAGCGGCTGGTTGAAGGTCACCCCCACGTGCGGCGCCAGGGCGACGTCGCCCCGCGGATAGGCGCGCAGCACCGCCAGCGGGCCGCCCGCGCCGGGCGCCGGCGCTGCCGGTGGTGGGTCGTCGGCCGGCGGCGGGAACGGCAGCGCGACCGCCCGACCGGGCGGGGGCGGCGGCCGGCTCCGCTCCGGCAGCCGGTACTCGACCGCGTCCCCGCCTCCCTCCGCGGCCGGCGCCAGCCGCGCCAGCCGCGCCAGCCGCGCCAGCAGCGGGCGCAGTTGCGCGTCCGCCAGCGGCGTCGCGGCGACGGCTGCCGGCGCCGCGGCGGCCGGCGGCTGCGCCTCGCTGAGGCGGAACGGCGGCTCTCCGGAACCCTCCAACGGCTGCCCGGCGGCGCCGGCCGCGCTACCGAGCGCCGCCGCCATGCCCATCACCCGTAATGCGCACCGAAAGGAGACCATGCCATCGCATCGGACGCGGCAGCCTATCACAGCGGGTCTGTTTGTGGACCAGACCAGACGGAACGGTTATGGTAGAGTCGAGGTCAGCGGTATGAGTGCGGAGGCGGTCGTCGCCCTGGTCAGCGTAGTGGTGGTGTTGCAGGTAGCGGTTGCGGGCTTCATGTGGCGCAACTTGAGCAACCAGATTAGCGCCCTCAAGTCCGATCTGGAGAAGCAGATCGGCGCCGTCAAGTCCGACCTCGGCACCGTCAAGACCAGCCTGGAGGACCAGGCCGGCACTCTCAAGGCCGACCTGGAGAAGCAAATCGGCGCCGTCAGGACCGACCTCGGCACCGTCAAGACCAGCCTGGAGGACCAGGCCGGCACTCTCAAGACCGACCTGGAGAAGCAGATCGCCGCCGTCAAGACGGACCTGGAGAAGCAGATCGCCGACTCCGCGGCGCGCGCGGAGCAGGCGCATGCCCGGATCGAGAGCAACATCAGGGATACCGAGAATCGCTTGACGGCCCGCATCGACGGGCAGACCGAGCGCATTGACGCCTTGCACCGAGACCTGCGCGGGCTGGGCGAGCGGATCGCCAGAGTCGAGGCCGGCCAAGACGCCGAACAAGCGGTAGCTACCGGAAGCTACCCGCCGTAGCGCGCGCCGGGACAGACAGACGCCGCCGCGGTTGGCCGGCCGGCGGCGGCGTGCTATTCTCCGCGCCGCGGAGGCGGGGCCCTGAACACCTATCATCAGAAGCGCATGCTGGCCGGCTACCTGTTCATCTCGCCGTGGGTGATCGGCTTCCTGGTGTTCGTGGTGGGCTCGCTGCTGGCCTCCCTGTTCCTCAGCTTCACCAACTGGAACGCCCTCTCCCGGCCGCAGTTCATCGGCCTGCGCAACTACGCCAAGCTGTTCCTGGACGACCCGCTGTTCTGGAAGTCGGTCAAGGTCACCGCGCTCTATTCGCTCAGCATCCCTCTCAACCTCGTGTTCGGGCTGCTGATCGCGGTGCTGCTCAACCAGAAGATCAAGGGACTCGGCCTGTTTCGCACCATCTACTACCTGCCGAGCGTGATCGTCGGCGTGGCGGTGTCGTTGCTGTGGGTGTGGATCTTCAACCCCCGCTTCGGCGTGTTCAACCTGTTTCTGGCGCAGGTATTCGGCATCGAAGGGCCGGCCTGGCTGGCCGACGAGACGTGGGTGATTCCGGCGCTGATAATCATGAGCCTGTGGGGCGTCGGCGGGCCGATGCTGATCTACCTGGCGGCGCTGCAGAACGTTCCCACCTCCTACTACGAGGCGGCGATCGTCGACGGCGCCAACGCCTGGCAGCGCTTTCTGCGCATCACCGTGCCGATGATCTCGCCGGTAATCCTGTTCAACCTGATCATGGGCATCATCCAGTCGTTCCAGGTGTTCACGCCGGCCTACGTGATGACCGAGGGCGGCCCCAACCACGCCAGCCTGGTGTACGTGCTGTACCTGTACCGGCACGCGTTCCAGTGGTACCGCATGGGCTACGCCGCGGCGCAGGCCTGGATTCTGTTCGTCATCATTCTCGCCATGACCCTGATCGTGCTGCGCTCGTCGGCCGCCTGGGTGTACTACGAGTCGCGGAAGTAGCCGGCATGTCGAGCGTAACGCTGGTCCGCTACCATGAACGACAGTCGGTGCGGCGGCGCATCACCCTGGCGTTCGTCTACTTGGCGCTGGGCGCGGGCGCCGTCGTGATCCTGGCGCCGTTCGTGTGGATGCTGTCCACCGCCCTCAAGGTGCCGGGCACCGAGTTCGTCTATCCGCCGCAGCTCTTCACCAGGCCGCTGCACTGGGCCAACTTCAGCAACGGCTGGACCGCGCTGCCGTTCACGCGCTGGTTCTTCAACACCGCGTTCATCACCCTGCTGTCGGTAGCCGGCGCCACCCTCTCGTCATCGCTGGTGGCGTACGGCTTCGCCCGCCTGGAGTTTCCGGGCCGCACCGTGCTGTTCGTGATCCTCCTGAGCACGATGATGCTGCCGTTCCACGTGCGCCTGATCCCGATGTTCATCACCTTCCGCTACCTCGGCTGGATCGACACCTACCTGCCGCTGGTGGTGCCCTTCTTCTTCGGCGGCGTGCCGTTCTTCATCTTCCTGGTGCGGCAGTTCTTCCTGACCATTCCGCTGGAGATGGAGGACGCCGCGGCCATCGACGGCGCCGGCGTGTTCACCACCTTCCGGCGCATCATCCTGCCGCTGTCGCGGCCGGTGCTGGGGGTGGTGGGCGTCTTCGCCTTCATTCGGGTGTGGAACGACTTTCTGGAGCCGCTGATCTATCTCCACTCGATGGAGAAGATGACCCTGTCGCTCGGCCTGCGCTTCTTTCAGGATCAGGACTTCACCGACTGGACGCTGCTGATGGCGGTCTCCATCGTGGTGCTGATACCGAGTCTGGCGCTGTTCTTCGTGGCGCAGAAGTACTACATCCACGGCGTGGTCACCACCGGCATCAAGGGGTGACGCGCGCACCGGCGCAGGCGGCCGCATCTCTGCGCAGGCCGCCCCGCGCCGGCGCGCTGTACCTTGCCTTAGCCTACCTGAAAAGCCCTAAAAGCCTTCCAGGATGTCGTTGGCCTGCTTCACGGTGTCGGCGATGGCCTGGTCCACGCTCTTGGCGCCGCGCACCGCGTTCTCCACCTCGGTGTCCATCACGTCATACGCGATGCGGTATGCGTTCGCTTGGCGCGGCACCAGCGGCGTGATCGCCTTTTCGCCGAGCATCACGTCCAGGATCATGTCCACGTCGACGTAGCTCCACAGCTCGCGGAAGGTCGGCGAGTTGATCACGTCGATGTTGGGCGGCAGGCGGAACGGCAGGCCCAGATCGAAGCGCACCTGCCACGACTCCTCATCCACCAGGGAGGTGACGAAATCCCACGCCAGCAGTCGGTCGGGAGCGGTGACCGAGATTCCGAGGCTGTTGCCGTCGGCCCACGCGGCGTGGCCGGCGGGACCGGCGGGAAACGGTACGATGCCCCACTCCCAACCTTCTTCCCAACGGATGTGCCGCAGCATGATGGTGGCGGCGCTCTGGCGGCCGATCGCCACCTTGCCGGTATTGAACGAGATGCCGATGTCGCCCGCCTGCATCTCCGGCGGCGGCGCCACGTGGTGGACGCGCACCAGGTCGACCAGCAACTGCAGCGCCTCACGGGTTTCGGGGCTGTCCAAGGTGATTTCGGTGAAGTCCTCGTTGAACAGGCGCCCGCCGTGCGCCCACACGGTGGTCAATATCGGCACCGGGTTGTCGCCCATGTCCACCATGCCGTATTGATCGGGCGTGCCGTCGCCGTCTTCGTCGACGGTCAGCGCCTTGGCTACCTCGATGGCGTTGGACCAGGTCCAGGCGCCGCGGTTGTACATCTCGATCGGCGTTTCCATTCCCGCTTCGTCGAACATCGTCTTGTTGTAGACGAGGATGTGGGCCGTGGCGTTGTAGGGAACGCCGGTGAGTTGGCCGTCGAAAATGAACTGCTTGTGCTGCGGGTAGTCGTCGATGTTGAAGTCGACGTCGCCCTGCACCAGTTCGTTCAGGGCGATGATGCGCTCGTTGGCCCACAGATTGGCGAACGGCGTCGGCCAACCGAAGATGATGTCGGGCGACTGGCCGCCCGCTACCATGGTGTCCAGCTTCTCCTTGAACTGCGGAAACGGCACGATCAGCGGCTCGATGGTGTCGCCGGGATTGCGATCCTCCCAGCGCGCGATCAACGCTTCTTCCTGGGTGATGTCGTCAGCGCCGCCGAAGCGCAGGTAGGTCATGGTGATCGGTCCGCGCGCGTCAGCGGCGCCCTCCTCGGTACCGGTGGCGTAGGCGGTGCCGGCGAGCAACCCGAACAGCAGCGCCGCGCCCAGCGCGGTCCGCATACTTGGTCGAAACATAGGTGATCCTCCTTGGGACGTAGCAATCGGGATTCTTGCGAACGCGAGCCAGTATTGGCGCGCCGGCGCGCCGGCGTCAACGAAGCGCGGCGGAGGATGGCGCCGGGCGGCGGGCGCGGCCGGCAGCGCTTTGCTATACTCGACGCCGATGAGCGAATCACGCACCGCCGGACGACCCAACATCCTCTGGATTTCGGTCGAAGACATCAATCCGCTGCTCGGCTGCTACGGCGACCGCTACGCCAAGACGCCCAACCTCGACGCCCTGGCCGCGGCCGGGATTCGCTACGCAAACGCCCATTCGATGGCGCCGGTCTGTTCCGCCTCCCGCTCCGCGATCATCACCGGGGTCGCCGCCGCGGCGCTCGGCACGCACCATCACCGCTCCACCGTCGCCGCCCCGCCGCACCTGCGGCTGCTGCCCGCCTACCTGCGCGAGGCCGGCTACTTTACCTCCAACTGCGTCAAGACCGACTACAACCTGGCCGGCACCGGGTCGCCGCGCACCGACGCGGCGGCGCCGCTCAGCGCCGCCGCCTGGGACGCCTGGAGCGGCGCCGCGCATTGGCGGCAGCGACGGCCCGGGCAGCCGTTCTTCGCGGTGTTCAACTACACCGAGTGCCATTCGTTCGTGACCAAGGATCCAGACGAGACGGTCGTCGCCGAACGCCTGACGCTGCTGCAGCCGAACGACTTTCACGACCCGAAGAAGGCGCCGCTGCCGCCCTATCACCCCGACCTGCCCGAGTTCCGCAAAGCCTGGTCGCGCTACTACGACGCGGTGACCCAGATCGACTACCACGTGGGGCGTCACGTCGCCGAGCTGCAGGCCGACGGGCTATGGGACGACACCATCGTCGTGTTCTGGGCCGACCACGGCACCGGCATGCTGCGCGCCAAGCACTGGCTGTGGGAGCAGGGCGATCACGTGCCGCTGATCGTCCGCTTTCCGCAGCGCTGGCAACACCTGGCCCCGGCGGCGCCCGGCGCGGTGGTGGAGGAGCCGGTCACCACGCTCGATCTCACCGCCTCCACCCTGGCGCTGGCCGGCCTGCCGGTGCCGGATCACCTGCACAGCCGGCCGGTGCTGCGCGCCGGCGCCCGCCACCGCCCGTACGTGGTGACCGGCCGCGACCGCCTCGACACCCGCTTCGAGCTGGTGCGCGCGGTGCGCGCCCGCCGCTTCCGCTACCAGCGCAACTTCTTCCCGCACCTGCCCTACTTTCCGTATGAGAACTCGATCTACTGGTCGGGCTATATCCGGGCCTGGGACCGTCTGGCGCGGCGCGGCGGGTTGCGCGGCCCGCAGCGCCAGATCGCCGCCCGCCGCAAGCCGTTCGAGGAACTCTACGACGGCGCCGCCGATACCTGGTTCGTGCGCGATCTGGTGCCCGCCGGCGAACACGACGAAGTGGTGGCGCGCATGCGCCGGCAGCTCTACGACTGGATGATCGAACACCGCGACCTGGGGTTGATCGACGAGCCGGAACTGCATGAACGCGCGGCCGGCGCGCCGCTGTGGCTGGTCGGCCAGCGCTGCGACGACTACGAACGGATTCTCGACACCGCCGATCTGAGCCGGCGCGGGCCGGAGCAGCGCGGCGAGTTGCTGCGCCGGAGGGCGGATCCCGACTCCGCGGCGCGCTTCTGGGCAATCACCGGACTGGTGATTCTGGAGTGCGCCGATCAGGCCGCGGTGGATGCGTTCGACGCGGCGCTGCAGGACCCCGCGGTGAGCGTGCGGATTGCTGCGGCTGACGGGCTGCTCCGGCTGCGCCGCTACGGCGCGGCCCTGCCGGCGCTGATCGCCGCGCTCGAACACCCGCTGCCGGTGGCGCGCGGGCGCGCCGCCAACGTGCTCGACTCGCAGCCGCCCTCCGCCGCGGTCCACCTGCGCCCGGCGCTGGAACCGTTGCGCCGCGCCGCCGCTGCATTGGGCGGCGGCCTGCATGACGTGCAGTACCGGTTCCCGATGGAGCGCGCGGTGGCCGCCATCGAGGGCTCGACCGCCTACTACCGGTGGCCGGAGGCCGGCGCCGGCGGCGCGGAAGGAGGCCTGGCGGGCGCGGCGCGATGAAGCTGGCCCTGGTAGCCGACATTCACGCCAACCTGCCGGCCCTGCAGGCGGTGCTCGCCGACGTCGACCGCTGGCGTCCGGAGCAGGTGGTGGTGCTGGGCGACACGATCAACCGCGGGCCGCATCCCCGCCAGTGCTACGAGCTGATCCGCGCCCGCGCGGCCTCACCGGCGTGGCACGTGCTGGCCGGCAACCACGAGGATTACGTACTGCACGTGCACCGCCGGCCGCTGGCCGGGAACGAGCTGGCGGTACACCAGCATACCCACTGGACCGCGGCCCAACTCGCCGGCGCGGTGGCGCAGCTCGCGGCCCTGCCGGACCACCTCCACCTGGACCTGCCGCTCCCCGCCGGGCGGGCGGCGTTTACCCACGGCTCGCTACTCGGCAACCGCAACGGCATCTACCCCGACACCGAACCCGCCGAGCTGGCCGACAAGGTCGACTCCCGCGCGGCGCTGTTCGGCGTCGGTCACACCCACCGCCCGTTGATCCGCAGCCACGGCGCCACCCTGGTGGTGAACGCCGGCTCGGTAGGGCTGCCGTTCGACGGCGACCGCCGCGCCGGCTACGCCCAGGCCACCGCGCGGCGCTCCGGGTGGCAGGTGGAGATCATTCGCCTCACCTACGACTGGAGCGCGGCGCGGCGCGCCTACGTGGCCGAGGGGTTCGTTACCGGCAGCGGCCCGCTGGCGCGGGTGATCGGCCGGGAACTGGAGACCGCGCGGCCGCTGCTGGCCGAATGGACCAGGCGCTACCAGCGCCGGGTGCTGGAGGGCGAGCTGGCCATGGATCAGGCGGTCAACCAGTTTCTCGAAGCGTCATGAGGCGGTCGGACGCGGGCGCCCGACCACGGCGACCGCGGCCGCCGGCAACCAGGCCCGGCGGCCGTCGGCCAACGCCACGTGGAACCAGTCATTGCGCTCCTCGATCACCAGCAACTCGGTGCCGGCGTGGAGCGGGCCGGCGAAGCTCGGTTCGTAACCCGCGCCGTCGCCGCGCCGCGCCGTGACCTCGGCGGCGACGATAACCGCCGCCTCGGGGGCGGGGCGCAACAACTCCACGGCGGTCGAAGCGCCGGCCGCGGCCGCCGCCAGGCCGGCGCCGGCCAGCACCGCCGCCGCGGCCCCGCGTCTGAGCCGCGCTCCCGGCCGCGCACCGGGCGCACTGGATTTCGCGGCCTGCTCGGAGCGGCCCAGCAGGCCGCGCAACGCCGGCGCCAGCGCCAGCAGCCAGAGGACGTTGACCGCTACCAGAAACAACGTGACCCGGACCCGCAGCGGCCACGCGTAGTGCCAGAAGAACACCAGCCGCAGCACGCTTCCTGAGGCCGCCGGGCTGATCCGGTCGCGGCGCAGGGCGCGCGCGTGGCGCAGGCTCTGCTGCAGATTGGGGTCGGCCGGAATGAGGCGCTGCGCCTCGCGGTAGTGGAGCACGGCGCGCCCCAGGTCGCCGAGGCGCAGGTAGGTGTTGCCGATGTTGTACAGCAGGAAGCCGTTGCCGCGGCCGAGCGCTGCCGCGGCGCGCTCGTAGCGCAGCAGCGCGGCGCGAAACCGCTCCTCGGCCGCCGCGGCGCGGCCCGCGCCGGCCAGCCCGATGGCGGCCGCGAAGTGCTGCTCCGCTTCGGCCAGCCACGCCGCCGGCGCCGATTCCGGCGCCGGCGCGGCGGCTGATTGCGCCGCGGCGGGCGCCGCCAGCCAGGCTCCCAGCAGCACCACCGGAAGCAGGCGTACGGCGCGGGTCATCGGCGCGCGCTCCGTTCCGCCCGCTCCGCCCAGGCAGCCAGCCGTGCGCCGAGGCGGTCGGTCTCGGCGGCTGCCGCCGCGCCGTAACGGGCGGCCTCCAGCGCGGCGAACAGGGCGCGCAACTCCTCCAGCGCCGCCTCCTCCACGCCCCGCGCGCGCAGCAGGCGCGCGGCGCCGGCGAAGTCGTGGACCGCGCGCGCCGGCTGCAGGGAGTCGTTGAGGTAGGCGCGCAGCGCGGCGAGCAGGGCCGGCGGCGGCGCCTCGCTTCCCGCCGCGGCCAGGCTGCGGCGCAGCGCCGCCAGGGCCGCGCCGGGCCGGCGCGGGCGGGAGCGGCGCAGGAGCAGCGCCAGCCGCGCCGCGGCCAGCGCCAGCGGCGCGGCGAACAGCGCCAGCAGCCCGCCGGGGGAGGCGGCGAACGAGCGCACCGCGAAGCGCTGGTCGACCAGCAGCATCGGGCCGGCGTAGTTGTGCGCGATGCCCTCCCGGCGGCTCGCTACCGGCGCGCTCGGAGCCTGATCCGCGGCCGCCCCCTCCACGTCGCGCAGAGTGACCTCCCGGGTGGGGTGCACGGTGATCGGAATCGGCGCGCTGGCCAGCTCGGCGTAGCGCCCGAGCTCGGCGTCGAATACGTTGATGCGCACCGGCGGGATCGCCGTCACCTCCGGGTGCAGCGCGCGCAAAGTATGGCGCAGCGCGGCCCGCTGCGCGGTCAGGGCGGGCAGCGCGTCGGCGCTGACGCGAAACTCGCCAAAGCCGTCCATGGCGGTCAGGTCGGGCGCCCGCAGGCGGCGCAGGTCGCCGCGCCCGGCGATGGTCACCGTGAACTCCAACGGGTCGCCCACCTTCACCTCCAGCGGCGCCGCCTCGGCGGTCAGCTCGAAGCTCCCCACCAGGCCGCTGAACTCCGCCGGGCGCCCCGCCTCCGGCAGCGCCTTGACGGTGAGCGTCAGCTCGTTGGACGGCACGACGAAGCGCTGCCGCACCGGCTGGCGCACCGTGCGCCCGAAGAAGTCGCGTACGCGGCGGTAGCCGGAGACGCCGTCGAACACGACCGTGGCCGGCGCCACGCGGAGCGGTCCGGGGCGCTCGGGGAGCAGCGCCGCGGCAAAGCTCAACGTAGTGAACGGCTGCCCGTCGATGCGCGTCCGGCCCCAGTGCCAGCGCACGTCGCGCCCCGCTACCGGCAGCGACACCGGATCCTCCCGGCCGGCGGCGGGCGCCTGCGGCTCGTAGTCGAGGCCGTGCGCCGCGGCGTCATCCAGCAGCGGATGGCTGAGGCCGTGCACCCGCTCCGGCTCCAGCTCCGAGTTCCACATCCAGGTGGTGGTCAGCAGCACCGGCTCGCCGACCCACACCTGCTGGCGCTCCAGGCTGAGGCGCAGTCGATAGTCCGCGGTCTCCTGCGGCGCCCGCACTCGAATCGGTAGCGCCCTGGTGCGCTGCGGCTGCCCCGCAACCTGCAGGGTGAGCGCGGGAATGGTCAGGTCGCCGGCTTCGGTCGGGGTAAACTGGTAGTTGAGCACGTACCCCCTGGTCACCTCGCGCGTGGTGCGGCCGTTGATGGTGGTGATGATCTCGCTGTTGTTCGGGCCGCTGCCCAACGCGCGCACCGAGAAGCCGGCGATGACGCCGGGGTCCGGCGCGCTGACCTGATCGCTGCCCGCGACCACGATCCGCACGTGAAGCGGCTCGCCCACGTACCCTTCGCTGCGCTCCACCTCGGCCTGCACGGTGACCTCCTGGGCACCGGCGGCCGCCGCCGCGGCGCAGGCCAACAGCACCCCCAGGAGGAGGCGCGGCGGAGCGGGCGCCGGGCGCCGGGCAAGCATGCGCCTACCAGTCCCGCGGCACCGGCTGCAGCCGGCTCTGCCGCTCCCGGCGCCGCGCGGCGTTGGCCTCTTCGGCGGCGATGATCTGCCGGGCGAGCTGCTCGGGCGACTGCTCGGGCGGCGCGGCGCCGCCCTCCTGCCCGGCCCCGGACGGCGGCGCCGGCTGCTCTTCCGCGGCGCCGGGCGCCGGCGGCGGCGCGCCCGCGCCCTCCCCGGTGTCGTCGTCATCCGCGCTGTTCGCGGCGGCCGGCGCGTCCTCCGGCTGCCCCGGCGGCGGCTGCTCCTGCCCGCCGGACTCCTGCTGCTGTTGTTGTTGCTGTTGCTGCTGCTGGGGCGGCGGCTGGCGGCGCAGCAGGTCGAGCTGCATGCGCGCCAGTTCCAGGTTGCGGGCCGCCGCCGGGTGGCCGGGAACCACCCGCAGGGCGCGTTCGAAGCTGGCGCTGGCGCCTTCCAGGGTCTGCAGCGCGGCGCCGGTGTCGGCGGGCTGCTGTTGCAGCAGGCGCTCGGCTTCCATCATCTCGGTGTTGCCCAACGCCAGATGGCCGGCCGCGGCCAGCTCCGGCCGGGCGGCGTAGTTGACGGCCTGCTGCAAGCTGGCGCGCGCGGCCTCATAGTCACCGTCCTGATAGGCCGAGATGCCGGCGTTGTAGAGCAGCGCCGGCTCCTCGGGACGCTGCTCCGCGGCGGCGCCGAACACCTCCGCCGCGGCCGCGAAATCGCCGGCCCGATATGCCGTCAGCCCGTCACCCACGCCGGCCGCCCCCAGCGGTCCGGCGCCGAGCCAACACAGCGCGGCCAGCAACAACCCGCGGCGGCTCCTGCGCGGCGTGCGGCCGCGCCCCGCGTACCGGAAGGCGCACCCCGCGCGCCGGAGGGCGCGCCGGCGGCGCGTCACGGCGCGCCCTCCCGATCTCCGTCCCGGAGCGCCGGCGCTTGCGCGGGGCGAGCACCCTCCCGGGCGCCTTCCCGAAGCGCCGGCGCGGGCTCGGGGCGAGTACTCGGCCGCGCGGCGGCCGCGCGGGAGCCGCCGCCGCGCAACCGCAATCGCGGCAGCGCCAGCCGCGGCAGGGCCAGCCGCTCCGGCAGCACCAGGGCGGCGGCCAGGAACAGCAGCGCGAGCGCGACGAAGGTCTGGAACCGTTCCCGTACCAGCTCCACCGCCGCGGTATCCAGGAGCCGGCCCGGGGCGGAGGCGACCAGCTCCAGGTAGAGCCGCCCGAGATCGACGTTGCCGGTCGCGACGTGAATGTAGCGCCCGCCGGGAGTGGCGCCGGCCATGGCGCGCAGCAGGTCCGCATCCAGCTTGCTGAGGACCAGCTCCCCGTCATGTTCGACGAACGCCGGCTCCGCGCCCGGCGCGGCCGGCGCCAGGGGAATCGGCTGGCCGATGCCGTCGTCTCCCAACCCGACGGCCAGCAGGCGCACGCCGCGCTGGCCGAGGTCCTCCGCCGCGGCCACCGGGAGGCTGTCGTGATCACCGCCGTCGGTAATCAGCAACAGGTCCTTGAAGTCGGCGGTCCGGTCGTCGAATACCTGATCGCGGACCGCCCGCAGGGCATCCCCGATCAGCGAGCCGCCGCGCGCCACGCTGGTGACGGACAGTTGCTGCACCGCGAGGCGGAAGAACCCGTAGTCGAAGGTAAGCGGGCACTTGACCACCGCGCTGCCGGCGAACGCCACCAGCGCCACGCGGTCGCCGGACAGTTGCTCGAGCGTATCGAGAATCGCGAACTTGGCGCGTTCCAGGCGATTGGGGGCCAGATCCTCTGCCAACATGCTGCGCGACACGTCGACCACGAACACCACGTCGCGCCCGCGGCGCTGCACCGCGGTGGTCTGCGACTCCCACCCCGGGCGCGCGGCGGCCACCACCGCGGCCGCGAACCCCAGCAGCGTGAGCGCCGCCAGCAGCGGCCGCAGGTTGGCGGCGGAGTCGGCCGCGGCCGGGGTGGCGCAAAAGCGCCGCGCGGCGCGGCGGCGCGCGCGCCCGGCCAGCAGCCACGCCGCCGCCGCCGGCAGCAGCAGCCACAGCAACAGGAACGCCTCCGGATGGACGAAGCGGAGGCCGATCTCTCCCGGAACCGCCGGCATCACGGACTGCGCCGCAACAGGGTGGCGTTGAGCAGCGCGGCGCCCGCAATCGCCAGCGCCGCGGCCAACGCCAGCGGGACGAATCGCTCGCGATAGCTCAGGTAGCGCACCGCCCCGATCTCGCTGCGTTCCAGTTGATCTATTTCTCGGTAGACGGCGCGCAACGCCGCGGCGTCGCCGGCAATGCGGAACAGGCCGCCGGTGGCGCCCGCAATGGCGCGCAGCTCGCGCTCGTCGATCTGCCCGCCGGGGCGGCCCGGCAGCCCCGCCGCGGCGCCGCCGGCCGGCCCCGCGGCCAGTCCGATGGCGTGGATCGTGATGCCCCAATCACGCGCCAGCTCAGCCGCCTCGAGCGGCGTCCGGGTACCGGTGTTGTTGAGCCCGTCGGTGAGCAGCACGATCACCTTGCTCTTGATCTCGTACTCGCGGCCGCCGGAGTCCGCGGCGAGCTGCTCGCCGGCGGTGCGCAGCCGCGCCGCGGCCAGGGCCAGGGCGTCGCCGATTGCGGTGCCGTCCTCGGACCGCTCGGTGGCTACCTCCACGCTGCGCAGAAAGCCGTCGGCCGCGCCGTGGGCAAGGGTGAGCGGCAGCACCGTCTCCGCGTAGCGGGCAAAGGTGATGAGGCCAATCAGATCGTCGCCGCGGCCGGCGAGGCCGGCGCCGTCGCCGTCGATGAAGCGGCTCAGCACCTCCTTCGCCGCCGCCAGGCGGCTGCCGCTGTCCGGCCGCGCCGTCAGCGGAATGCCCATGCTCCCGGAGCGGTCCAGCACCAGCTCGATCGCCACCCCGCGGCTGACGTCCACCACCCGTTCCTGGCCTTGGCGCGGCCGCGCCAAGGCGGTCACCAACAGCAGCAGGGCCGCCACCTGCAGCGCCGCCGGCAACCAGACGAGGCGCTGGCGCAGCGACGGCCGCACCGCCGCGGCCAGCGCCGCGGCGGAGAAGTCCAGGCCTACCCGCCGCCGGCCCAGCCGGCGGCGCAGCAGCGGCAGCAGGCCCACCGCCGGCAGGAGCAGCAGTGCCCACGGGTGCTCAAACTGCACGCGCGGCCTCCGCTTCCGGCACCGCCGGCCGGGTCGCCGTCACCAGGGTGACGGCGGTTTCGATCAGCCCTTGACTCGCGCCCGCGGAGGGGCGGGCGCGGGCGAACTTCACTTGGTCGCACTGGGCGAGGAAGGCGTGCAACGCGCGGCGCTGAAAGTCGTCCAGCCAGCTTCCCGCGGCCAGGATGAACAGCAACTCCTCGGTGGTTCGCTGCGGCGCGCGGACGCCGAAGCGCTGCTCCAGATAGCGCCGTACGATCGCCGCTACCGCGGTGTGGAACGCGTGCAGGTCACGCTGCAGCAGGCCGTCGGCGGCGAGCTCGCGCAGCGCCTGCAGGGCCGCTTCGTGCGGCGGGACGGCCGCCGCCCGGACTGCGGCGCGGGCGGCGCGGCGGCGCAGCAGGAGGATGCCCGCCGCGGCCGCGCCGGCCAGCGCCAACCCGAGCGCCGCGAACAGCAGCACGCGGCCGGCGGGCGGCGGCACCGGCACCGGCCCCTCCACGTCGTGCAACGCCGGCGGCTCCTCCCCCGCGGCGAACACCGACGTCACCGTCAGGGCAATCGGTTCGGTGCGGACTGCGACGGCCGCGGCCCCGTCCGCCGCGGCCGCGGTCACCTCCAGAGCGGGCACCTCGTACTCGCCGGCGAGGAACGGCTGCAGCTCGAAGCGGCGCCCCCAGCGCACCAGCCCGCCCTCCTGCAAGGCGGGCGCGGCGGTGCGGGTGCGCACCGCCCGCAAGCCGCCCGCCGCGGCCTGCTGCGCGGTCGGAAGGCGCACCGTCAGGCCCTCGGGCGCGGCAACCACCACCTCCAACTGCGCCCACTCCGCCGTCGTAATCTCGCTGCGGTCCAGCCGCAGCAGCACCTCCACGCCGCCGCCGGCAAAGGAGCGCTCGACCGCCCATTCCTCGCCCGCGCCCGCCTCAGCCGGCGAACCGCTCGCGCCGCCGCAGCCCGCGAGTACCGCCAGTACCGCGAGTACCGCCGGCGCGCCGCCCAGTCCCCTACCAGCCACGCGCCGCGCGCCGCTCCCGCGCCTTGAAGAAGCGCACCAGGTCCCGGGTCCAGCCTTGTTCGGTATGGATCGGCACCTGGTCGATGCCGAGTCCGCGCAGTTGCGCCGCCAGCGTCTGCTGCCGCTCGCGCCCGCGCCGCGCATACTCCTCCCGCACCCGCCGGCTGGAGGTATCCACCAGCACCCGCGCGCCGGTCTCGGCGTCCTGCAGCTCCAGCAACCCGGCCCGCGGCAGCGCCAGCTCGTGGGGATCGACGATCGAGGCGGCAATCAGGTCGTGGCGCTTCACGGTCAGGCGCAGCTCACGCTCGTAGCCGGCCGCGAGAAAATCGGAAATCAGGAACACCGTGGCGCGGCGGCGCTGCACCCGGCTGACGAAGCCGAGCGCGGCGCCGATGTCGGTACCGCGCCGGCGCGGGGTGAAGTACAGCAGCTCGCGCACCAGGCGCAGGGCGTGGGTGGCCCCCTTCTTCGGCGGGATGAACCGCTCGATGACGTCGGTGAACACCACGAGGCCCACCCGGTCGTGGTGGCGAATGGCCGAGAACGCGAGCAGCGCGGTGAGTTCCGCGGCCACTTCGGTCTTGCTCCGCGCCCCGGAGCCGAACGTTCCCGAAGCCGACAGATCGACCACGAACAGGACCGTGAGTTCGCGTTCCTCCACGTAGCGCTTCACGTAGGGTTGGCCCATGCGCGCGGTGACGTTCCAGTCGATGCTGCGAATCTCGTCGCCCGGCTGATAGTCGCGCACCTCCTGAAACTCGATGCCCTGGCCGCGGAACACGCTGGCGTACTCGCCGCCGAATACCGTATCCACGGCGCGCCGCGCGCGAATCTGGATGTAGCGTATCTGCCGCGCCAGCTCCGGGGAGATCACGGCACCGGAACAGCGTCGAGAATTGCGTTGACCAGGTCGTCGGCGGTGCGTTCCTCCGCCTCCGCTTCGTAGCTCACGATGACCCGATGGCGGAGCACGTCAGGCGCCATGGTCTTGACGTCCTGGGGCGTTACGTAGCCGCGCCCGTGCAGCAGCGCATAGGCGCGGGCCGCCAGGGCGAGGTAGATGGTGGCGCGCGGCGAGGCGCCGTACTCGATCAGCCCGGCCAGCCCGGCCAGTTCCGGACCGAACTGCGCCGGCTCGCGGGTGGCGCACACCAAGTCCACGAGGTACTCCTCCACCTGCTCATCGACGTAGATGCGCTCGACCAGGCCGCGCAGGCGGCGAAAGTCGTCCGGCTGCAGGACCGCGGCGACCGGCGCCAGCGCGGCCGTGCGCGCCATCTGCCGCAGGATGCGCAGTTCTTCTTCGCGGCTGGGGTAGGTCACCCGCAGCTTGAGCATGAAGCGGTCGACCTGCGCTTCCGGCAGCGGGTAGGTGCCCTCCTGTTCGATCGGGTTCTGGGTAGCGAGCACCATGAACGGATCGTCCAGCGGGTGGCTGGCGTCGCCGATGGTCACCTGCCGTTCCTGCATCGCCTCCAGCAAGGCGCTCTGGACCTTGGCCGGCGCGCGGTTGATCTCGTCGGCGAGGATGATGTTGGCGAAGATCGGGCCGCGCCTAGTGGTGAACTCACCGCTGCCCGGGTGGTACACCAGGGTGCCGATCAAGTCGGCGGGAAGCAGGTCCGGGGTAAACTGGATGCGGCGGAAGCGGGCGTCGACGGCCTGCGCCAGGGTGGTGATCGACAGGGTCTTGGCCAACCCCGGCACCCCTTCCACCAGCAGGTGCGCATTGCACAGCAGCCCGATCTGCAACCGTTCGATCAGGTAGCTCTGTCCGATGATCACCTGTTCGAGTTGCCGGCGCACCTCCTGCAACAAGCGGCTCTCGCGTTGCACCTCGCTGCCGATCTGTCCGACGTCCACTGGTCGATTTCGAATGTAGCGAACCGCGGCCGCCAACGGCAACACCGGCCGTGTAGCGGTTGCCGTCATCGGCAAGCTTCAGTAGCCGGGCGGCGGTCATCGGCTCGTTCTCGACCGCCGCGTCACGGCCCGGGCCGGTGGTCGCAGTCGCCGCCATCGCCTTGGAGCGCCTCGCCGGGCGGGCGCATCCAGAACTGCTCCAGATGATAGGCGGGGCGCCACCCCAGCACGCGGCTGATCTTGTCGCTGCGGAACTTGCCGTGCGGCAACGGCGGAAACACGAAGTAGGTCTCGCAGCGCGACGGCAGCCGCGCCGGTTCCACCTCCAGCGCGGCGCGTATCGCGCTGCCGGTGTCAGGCCAGGCAATGACGAACGGACGGTCCAGATCACGGCCCAGCGGCGGAGCGGCGCCGGGATCGGCCGGCCCCAGCCGCCAGCTCCCCGGCACTCGCATCCCCATGAACAGCAGGGTCTGTACGTACAGGTCGTGATCTGCGCTGAACACCCGCAGCACCTCCTGGCCGAGCGCCTTGGTCAAGGCGTACAGCCGGCTGCCCGGCGCCGGCGGCAGGTCCGGGTGCAGCCCGAAGTCCCAATCCTCGTACTGCGGCCCGGCAAGCTGGTAATGAGGACCGGTATTGATGATGCGGCGAATGCCGTGGCGCACCGCGGCCAGCGCCACGTGGTAGTTGCCGCGCAGGTTCACCGCGAACGCCTGGCGATTGTCGTCGCGCAGCACCGACAGGTTGATGATGGCGTCCATCCCCTCGGCCGCGGCGGCCACCGCGCCGCAGTCGGCGACGTCCAGGCGCCGGTACTCGTGCGCGAACGCCGGCGGCGGATCGTTCACGTCGGTGACGCGTAGCGTGTGGCGCCCGGCCAGGGCCGCCGCCACCCACGGTCCCATCCGGCCGTTGCCGCCCAGGATCAGCACCTTCATTGCCCGCCTCCGGGCGCCGCCGCGCCGGGGAAGCCCAGCGCCCGCTCCGCCTCGCGCAGCAGGAAGCGGGCGCCGGGCACCGGCGACTGCAGGTGAATCTCCTGCCACTGCGGCCACTCGGCGGCCAGCGCCGCCGCCGCCGCGGCGGTGACGTCCGCGGCGGCAACGGCGGCCGGGCCATGCTCCGGCCGTAGCGCGCGCCGGTCGCCGATCACTTCCGGGAACCCTACCCGCAGCGTGAGGACCGGCAGCAGCCGGTCGCGGGCGCACTCCTTGGCCACCACCTCGCCCAGATGGCAGGCGAGCAGCGCGGCATCCCCGCTCGGCGGGCGCGAGCGCCACTGCTCGGTGACCGCCAAGTGAGCCGGCAGCGCGGCCAGCAGGCGCAACGTGCTCACGTAGATGCAGCGCTCGACGCCGGCCGCGGCGGCCGCCAGCAGCAGGTTGTAGGTGCGCCGCGCGGCGTGGTCGAGCAGCTCGCCGGCGTCCCCGGCCGGGCGCGGATAGCCGAAGTGGATCACCGCCCGCACGCCGGCCACCAGCGCGGCGGTGGCGGCGCCCGGCTCCAGCGGCTCATCCCAGCGGCTGCGCCGCACCTCGTGCTCCGACTCCAGGCCGGCGGCAACCGCGCCGGCCAGCGGGCTGTCGCTGTTGGTAACCAGCACCCTCATCGCTCCAACCTCCCCAGGCTTCCCATGATCGGTAGCCTGCGCCAGTAACACCGGCGCGTCAATACGACCCCAGCGCCCTTCGATAAGCATCGCGGCTGATGCAAGTCCTGACAGGGCCGCGCGGCAGGCCCTGAGAGAGCGATTAAAGCTTGACACTCCAATCATGTTCAACTACCGTGTTGCGGTAGCGCAGGCCCCTGATGTCTAAACGATCATGAACAGGGTACATATCACGGCTATCCTATGCTAGGTGCGGATCCATTTCGAGACATTGTGATCTCTCTATGGGGCCGTTCTTGAGTTCAACATTCCGTATTCAATACGAACGGTTACCCTGTAATTACGGGAGTAACGAGGAGCGCATGACACTTGCCGATGTCGAGCTTTACGTCCGCAATTATTGTGCGACTGAGTTGCACGAAAACCGCGCTAAGACCGTCCGTCGATCCGCTCGTTTGTCCGCTCTTCATCTGGCTGAGTGGTTCGCCTCCAATTGGTGGCGGCTGATTTGGGAACTCTGGGCAAACGACGCCTGGATGAGAGCAAAGCAGGCCGCTCGTATGGTACGGCAAGCGTGGCACTTGGACGGCCCGGCGACAACTTCCATGATCGCCAACATATTCGCAATCAGAGAGTCGGACCTGTCCGATTGCATGGCGAGTCCGATTCGTCCGGTGTCAGCCGGATTTCGTATTGGCGAAGAACCGGACCGGATGCGCATTGCGTGGCACATACGGTCGCCGGCCGGTCGCCGGTTCTCGCTGGCTCGCATGGTGGCTGATCATCTGGTATCTCCTTCAGAGGAGAGGCTTCTGCCGGTCACCAGGACGGTGACCGGCAGACAGCAATTTCAGCGAGCATTTGCCCAGGAATTCCTGTGCCCTTATGACGCACTTCGGGAGGTAATCGGCGGCTCACCGAGCGTGGATGACATAGAGTATGCGGCTGATTACTTTGCGGTCTCGACCTGGGTAGTCGTATGCGCCTTCGTCAATAACGGCGCGTTGCCGCAAGAGACACTCGCTGACTGGGGCGTGAGCTTGGCTACGCAGAACTGGTAGCTGGCATGCTCGTCGAATTTTCCGTTGCCAACTTCAGATCGATCAAAGAGGAGGTACGCCTCAGTCTCGTGGCTGGTCCAGGCAAGGAGCACGCCAACTCGATCCTTACGGCCGAGAGTCGCGCCGAAACCGCCGCGCGGCCGCTCCGACTTCTGCCGTCCGCCGCGATCTACGGCGCGAACGCGGCCGGCAAGACCAACGTGATTCGCGGCCTCAAGACGATGCATGACATCGTACTCGGCTCCGCCGCCCGCGGTCCTGCTGAACTCCCGGTGACCCCGTTCCGATTCGACCCGGCGTGCAGCGACCAACCGACGGCCTTCGAAGTGATGTGCATCGCCGACGGCGTTCGCTACCAGTACGGCTTCCGCGCGACCCGCAGCGAAGTAACTGAGGAGTGGCTCTATGCATGGCCGAGCGGACGGCTGCAAGTCTGGTTCGAGAGACGCAACGGGAAAGCGACCGGGGAGCCCTCATGGAAGCTTGGCGGAAAGCTCACGGGCGACCGGCAGGTCTGGAAGAGAGCAACTCGCCCGCAAGCCCTGTTCCTGGCAACGGCGGTCTCCCTCAACAGCACGCAACTACGGCCGATCTTCGACTGGTTTCACAAGCGGCTCCATGTCGCCCGAGTCGAGAGATGGAGTCCCGTCTTCTCAGTGAACTACGCTAAGAACGGCGGAGCCGAAGTACTCGGCTTTCTCGCCGCGGCCGATCTTGCGGTAACAGGTCTGAGGATCGTAGAAAAGGAAATATCACCGGACCAATTTCCCGAAGAAATAGAGATATTCTTGCAACATCAACCGAAAGAGGGACAGCAGGCGGAACTGGAAATGGCCGAGGAGTCGCACGGAACCCAGAAGATGTTTGCGCTTGCCGGTCCATGGCTCGACACCCTGGCCAAAGGCAACGTCATCGTGTTCGATGAGCTGCACGATAACCTGCATCCCGCACTTGTCCGCTTTCTGGTCAGCCGGTTCCACAATCCGACAACGAATCCGCACGGAGCGCAGCTCGTTTTCACGACGCACGATACGTCCATGCTCAATCGCGATTTGTTTCGGCCTGATCAGATCTGGCTCTGCGAGCGCAACGAACGCCTCGAAACCAGTCTCTTCCCGCTCAGCGACTTTCGGCCACGACGGGGTATCGAGAACCTGGAACGAGCATATCTGGCCGGCCGCTTCGGAGCGCTCCCTTACATCCGGTCAAGCGACCGGTCATCAGACTGACCGATGGCGGGAAAACCACGCGGACGCCGTGAGATTAGACAGAGGAAGAAAACCGCACGGGAGATATACAAGCGAGTGCTCATCGTCTGTGAGGGCAAGAAAACAGAGCCTAACTATTTCCGGGATTTGGTAGATCGGCGTCGGCTGATCACCGCCGAAGTTGTGATCGATGGATTCGGATATGATCCCAGTAAGCTGGTCGCAACCGCGAAGTGTTTGAAGAAGAAAGAGATACAACGAGGAGATTCATATGATGAAGTCTATTGCGTCTTCGACCGTGACCAACATGCACACTTCCAAAAGGCGTCTCGAGATGCCCAGAGCGCCAAGTTGAAGCTGGCCCGCTCCTGGCCGTGCTTCGAATACTGGCTGGTTTTGCATTTCGTCTATCATCGCGAGCCTTACTACCAATCGCGGTATTGCGTAAGGCACCTCAAGAAGTATCTGTACCGCTACACGAAGCGCATGGCCGGCGTGTACAAGAACCTGGAAGACCGACTGGAAACGGCGAAGTCGAATGCGAAGTGTGCCCTATCACACGCGGAGACAACAGGAGTACACGACCCGTCGACAGAAGTGCATCTCCTCGTCGCGTACCTGCAAGACCTCAAACCCTGAGCGGGCGCGTCAGCGGCCGGCCCGCTCTGTGGCGGCGCGTTGCCGGAGGGCGCGTTGCGCCGCCTGTTCCTCGACCAAGCCGCGGCGCAGGCGGCGGTACCGCTCCAGGTGCGGTTGATACTCGGCGTGCGCGGCCGGGTCGGGCAGCACCGCGGCGCCGCGCGTGCAGCACACCGCCACCGCCTGGTCCAGGCTGCCCCACCAGCCGGCCGCTATTCCCGCCAGCAGGGCCACTCCCAGCGCGCCCGGCTCGGCGTTGGCCGCCACCGCAAAGGCGCGGCCGGTCACGTCGGCAACAATCCGGCGCCATGCCGCGTCGTGCGCCCCGCCCCCCAACAGGGTTATCGGCTCCGCAAACGCCGGCAGCAGATCAAGGCAATCCGCCACCGCGAACGCCAGCCCCTCATAGATACTGCGCAGTATCTCCCAGCGCGTGTGCTCCAGCCCCAATCCCGACAGCCGGCCGCGCGCGCGCGGCTCGTACACCGGCGCCAACACTCCGGTGCCGTTCAGGTAGGGGTGGAACGTCACGCCGCGGGCGCCGCGCGGCACCTCGGCGACCGCCGCCTGCAGCGCCGCTGCGTCCATCCCCGCGGCGCCGAACTCACGCCGGAACCAGTCCAGGGCGAGAGTCCCGGTCTGGTTCGGCATGGTGCGCGTCCAGCCGCCGGGGGGAATCAGAAAGCTCAACCCCACCCCGGCCGGCTCCCACACCGGCCGCTCGGTCACCACGCTGTTGAGGCACGACGAGCCGAGGATGGTGCCGGCCTGCCGCGCCCGCACCACGCCGCCGCCCACCAGCGCCGCTGATACGTCGGCCAACCCGGTGACCACGGGCGTGCCGGCCGGCATGCCGGTAGCCGCGGCCGCCGCCGCAGTCACGCGACCGGCCACGTCGCCGGACGGCAGCACCGGCGGCAGCAGGCCGCTCAACCCGCCAAGCCCCCAGGCCGCCATCAAAGGCAGCGAGAAGCCGCGCTGCAAGGCGTCGCCGGGCGCGTGGCTGGCGTCGCTGGCGTCGGTGGCCAGCTCGCCGGTAAGCCGGAAGCGGAGCCAATCCTTGGCGAACAGCAGGGTACGCGCCCGGGCCAGGACCTCCGGTTCATGGTCGCGCAGCCAGCGCAGCACCACCAGCGCGAAGCCCGGCGTAAGCGCGTTGCAGGAAATGGTGAAGCTGCGTTCGAGCAGGCCGGCCGCCCGCAGTTCGTCCAGCACCGCCACCGCCCGGGCGTCGTGCCACGCAACGGCGTTCCGTACCGGGCGCCCGTTCCGATCGACCAGCCACGCCCCGCCCATGAACGCGCTGATGCCCATGGCCTGGACCTGATGGCCGCCGCCAAGCCGTCCGGCGAGCGCGCGCAGGGTGGCCGCCGCCTGCCGCCACAGCCCCTCCATCGCCAGTTCCGCCCAACCCGGCCGGGGGGACTCGCAGATAGTCGCCGCCTGCGCCCGCGCCACTACCCGGCCGCGCTGATCGAACGCCGCGGCCTTGATCAGCGTGGTGCCGACGTCCACCCCGACCACCACCTCTGCCCGGCTGCGGGGCGCGCCCGGCCTGCTGGCAGGAGTCGGCGGCATCACGCAACCTCCCCGCTCACGAACGCCCGGCCAGGCGGCGGAACCGCCGGCCGCGGCACCCCGTGCCGGCGGCGGCAAGCACGGCGAGCGCGGGCAGCATCGACCGGGATCAGCTTTTCATGAGGCGCTTGACGTACTCGCGGACGTCGCCCTCTACCACACCCAGATCGTTGCGCATTTCCTGCAGAACGGAGCGAAAGGATCCGCGGTCGTCCTCGCTGGTGATGCTGCCGCTCTGTTCCACCGACTCCACGAACTCAGCGAGTGAGCGCACCAACTCCCGGTTGCCGACGAGGGCGGTCATCCGCGCGTAGTTGCGCATCTCCTCGATCTCATGCTCGTCGATCACGCCGTCATCGTCGGCCCGCGTGACACACGCCAGGGTATCCTTGTACAGCTCGAGCTTCTGCCGAAACAACTCGACGCGGTACTCCCGCTCGGTCTCGGAACGAACCTGAAAGTGAATCGTCACGCCCACCGAAGCGACCACGAGCACGACGGCGATGATCGCGGCGAGCAGCTCGACCGTCAGATCATTGACGTCACTGGAAAACAGAACATGAACCAGAATGGACGCGGTAATGACCAACGCTACCGCAAGAACCACGACGGTGAACGTTGCGGTCTGATCTCTGCCTAACGATCCCAAAGACACTCTTGACGAAGCCTCCTGACTCAGCGGCTACCGGCTTCCAACCCCGGGGCGTCGAATACCGCGGCCACGTCGGCCGCGAAGCCGGCAAGCAGCGGCGATGCCGGCGCGGCGCCGCGCCGGCAATGGTTCCGAGGCCGCCGGCAATTGGTCAAGGTTCCGGCGCCGGTGCGCGCCGCCAGTAGCCGCTGGCGCCGGCAACCAGGACCGCCGCGCGCCGGCTTACCCAAGGCGCCGCGCTGCCGCGTCATCATCGCTCGAAGCCGCACTTGGCGGCGATCGCCTTCGCAAGCCGCTCGAAGTCCTCGTAGCAATCCTGCACCGCGTAGATGTGGCCGCCCAGGGCGCCGTCGGCCGCCCGCAGGTGGAACATCGGCTTGCGCGCCTCCCGAGCCATCGGCATCAGGCTGGGGTAATGCTTCAGCGTAGCCAGGCAGTGCGGGTCGTCGTCGATCGAGGAGACGCCCGGTCCGGTCCCATCGAGCGCTTCCTTGCGATACACGGCGGGAATGCGCCGGCTCCACCGCTGATACGCCAGCACGGGCCGGCCGGCCCTGACCGCGTTCCGGATCACGACGTACCCGGCCGGCGTGATCTCCGCCGAGGGCAGCGGCAGGCCCGGATCGCCGGGCGTCCGGTCGAGCCGATCCTGCCACTCCGTACGCCAGGCGCGCAGGGTGGGACCGAGGTTGCGGAGCCCCTGCAACGAGAACAGGTCCGGGGCGAGCGGCACGACGACGAAGTCGGCGGCGATGATCGCCGCCCGGTTGATTGCCCCCAGATTGGGGCCGACGTCGACCAGCACCACGTCCGCATCCTGCTTCCTGGCAGCCTGGAGAATCGTTCGGTAGAGCGCTGACTCGGCCCGAAAGGCGGATTCGTCGCCGTCCAGGCAGGCCGGCCACGCCGCGGAGAGCTTCGCCTCGAAACGGGACAGACCCAGGTCGCCGACCACCAGGCCGCAGTTCGACGCGATTTCCTCCACGTGCGGTTCGCGGATGTCACCAAGGCCCCTCAGAATCGGAGAGATCGCCCCGAGAATGGTCTGATGATGATCGCCGTCGGGCCACAGTTCTTCGAGCCGCTCCTCTTCGAGGAACATGGCGCTCAGGTTCGCTTGCGGGTCCAGGTCCGCGGCGACCACCGAAACGCCCCGTTCGGCGTACATCGAGGCGAGGTGGTAGACCAGCGACGTCTTTCCGACGCCCCCCTTGTTATTGAAGAACGCGATCGTCTTCACGTCTTGCTCCGAATGGTCACCAGCACGTGCGACGGCTCGAACCTGAACTCCGCCGTCGGGTTGCCGTTGCGGCGCAGCGCCTCCTGCGCGCGGATCACGCCGCGGCCGAACGCGTTGACGTACCCTAACGTCGCCATCGCCTCCGCGATCACCGGATTGCGGTAGTCCGTCTGCGCCGGAAAGTTCTCCGGGGAGGCCATTCCATACAGCCCGCCGGGGCTCTGAATCTCGATCCGATCATCGAACCAATTGAAGCGCACCGGCGCGTTCGATTCGTACGAGCGGTGCATGATAGCGTTGAGCAACAATTCGCGGACCGCCACCGCCGGGTAGTCGACGTGGGTCCGCTCCCGCAACATCGATTCGGCGACCGGACGCGCTTGCGTCTGAAGCGAAACATACGCCCGAATCTCGCGCAGCACCGAGAGCAAATCGCCGCTGAACCTTGCTTCGTCGAGCACCTCGTCCGCCATCGTCGTTCCCGCCCAGCGCACGAACTGGAGCCACGCTCCCGGAATCCACCGTAGAGGCTGCCTGGCGAACAGCAGGACGCCGGCGTGCGTAGGGCAGTCCGCCGCCAAGTCGTAGCAGCGAAGCGACGCCATCTGTTCCCTGAGATCGCGTTCGTTCTCCTCGATCACGTCTCGGCTGACCGCGGCGGGCAGGTAGCCCACCAGGAACAGGTCCGGGACCAGATCATCTAACGTGCAGCCGCGGCAGGGCCGCGCATCGAAGGTCCTCTGCAGAGCGGTCCGCCGCTCGGCCAGCAGCCGCTCCTCTTGCTGGTTCGCGCCGCGCCGGGACGGACCGACCCGAATCCACACCCGGCCCTTGTAGCGGACGGGCGGAAGGTCGGACGGCATGACTTCCACGACCGCCACCTCACCCCCGGGCAGCACCTGCTTCTGCACCGTCAACGCGGGAGGCGGTTCCAGGTTGACGTTCGCGCGCAGATCCGCGAGTCTCCGCAACAGCCGGTCGCCAACGGTCAGGCCGCTTGCCTTGCCGGCGTCGTCGACCCCCACCAGGAGATAGCCGGGCTCCCGGTGATTCGGGAAGTCGTTGGCGAAGGCGCAGATCGCCTCACCGAACTTGTCCGTATCGTTCACGGCGACGGTCATCTCGACGCGGTCGGATTCGTGATCCGCCATCAGCGCGCGCAACTGGCCGGTGGTCAGCATCGGGTCCGATTATGGCGGGCGACCGCTCGCCCAACAACTCCAGGCCCAGGCGCCGCCCCACGGCTTCGATCATGCCTCGCTAGGGCCGCCGCCCTCAGGTGGCGCTCGCGCGGATTGGGTTGGCTGGCTGGGCTGCTGCCTGCTGTTCGGCGGTTGACGCCGGCCGCTCCGTCTGCTACTACGCTGCCAGCCGCACATGAGCCGCCTGCAGAAGAGCAACGGTGACGACTTCCCCGAGGCCGCCGAGAAGCACCTCGAGGACGCAGTGGTTCTTATCGCCGGTGCTCGCTATGACGGCACTGCTTACCTGGTCGGATACGTGGTAGAGTGCACCTTGAAGACTCTCATTCAAATGCAAACAGGGCGGTTCCATCATTCGCACGACCTTCAGGGCCTCGATAGCACGCTAGGGACTATCGCCGCTCAAGCGGATCGCAGGACGAAGCAGATGTACGCATCCGCCAGGAAGATTCTGAAGGGCGCTGATATACTTGCATGGAAACCGGGAATGCGTTACCAAGCTGCCTACGTCACTGGTTCCACCGCCGGAAAGTGGCTTCGAGAGGCTACGGCGATCTACTCCCGAATCATTGGCGAGCTGAAAAAGGACGGAAAGATCTGATGATCCATGCCGACCAGGCTCACCGCCAGGCACGGGATTCTCTGACCGAATTTCTCCGGGACAAGACGAGTACATGGCGCATCCTGTTGATCTTCGATTTGTTCTACCAACTCCGAATCATCCTGTGGTGCCCGAAGCAGAACTGGGAATCGTCCCGAACGGAGATCGACGAGACACTTAAGCAAGCATCCTCGGCCTATTGGTCCGGCGCGGTGCTCAAGGGCTGCGGACCGAAGGAATATCCCGACGGGCCGTGGCAGAACGATGCATGGCAACAGGCCGCTGCCGTTCCGGAGACGAACAAACTGCGGATCGTGGAACGGCAGCGCACCAAGGAGGGCTGGTTCGAGGCCCCCGCCGAACCTCCGTGGGCGGTTCTGAACGACAATCCGGCAATCGTCTCGTTCTATTCATTCAAGGGCGGCGTTGGCCGATCGACCGCGCTCGCGGCGGCGGCGCTGCACCTGGCTGCCGCCGGCGAGCGCGTAGCGGTGGTCGACTTCGATCTCGATGCCCCGGGCGTCGGTTTTCTGTTGGCAGGACACGACGGCGCCACCGCGCAGTGGGGCGTCGCCGACTACCTGTTGGAGCAGCCGATCGTCGCCGAATACGGAGCCGGCTCCGGACCGGACCTCGCGGATTACTTCCACCGGTGTCCGACTTCGCTCTTCGCCGGGACGGGCGAGATCTCGGTGTTTCCAGCCGGGTCCGCCGATCGGCGCTACGTGGAAAAGCTGGCGCGACTGGACTACGGTGTTTCGCGCGGTCAGACGCATCCCTTCGTGCAACTCCTCCTGGAAATCCGCCAGCATCTCCATCCGCACTGGATACTCATCGACGCCCGCGCCGGACTCGGCAACGCATCCGGCTTCGTGATGGGGGGCCTGTGCCACCTCCACGTGCTGGCAGCGACCTTGGCGGACGCGAGCTGGCGCGGTCTGGAGATGATTCTGGACCGGCTCGGAGCAGACCGGGTGCAGGCAGGGCAACCTCAAGCCGAATGCGTAATGGCGGCGGCGATGGTGCCTCGATCCCAGGAACGTCAATATCAGGAGTTGGTCGCGGCGTTCACCGACCGCGCCCGCGACGTGTTCAGCAACCACTACTACGCCGAGCGGGAACAGGAGGACAAGTTCTGGTCGTTGGATGACGTGGAGAGCATCGACGCCCCCCACGTTCCGGTCGTCCTGCCATACGACGAGCGCCTCGCGCTGTTTCGCGAATTGAGCGAAGTGAGCAACGTTCTGCTCGATGGCGAGCCCTACAGGCAGCTCGCGGAACGGGTGCGATCGCGACGATGAGCCGGAGACTCACCAAGCAGGCCTGCGCGGAGTTGCGTACCGAGCTCCGTGATCTTGGCCGCGGCCAAGCCGAAGCGGTAACTCCTGAGCCCGTTAGCCGCCGCCTGTATCCGGTACCGGAACATCTCAGGGCCCTCGACCCGAACGTAGTGCTGGTCGTCGGTCCGCGCGGCTCGGGAAAGAGCGAGCTGTTCAACACGTTCTTCAAGCACAGCGAACTCCGCGACACCATCTTGCGGTACGCCGCGACGCCCGTCCGGCTGATGATTCAGTCCTCGTCCGTAGCGTGGAAGCCGGCGTACCCGGCCGGAACGGAGTTTCCGGATAGTGCGGAATTGGAGCGGCGCATCGATTCGGACGCGCAAGCGAAGACGCTCTGGCACGTCATGCTGACACGAAGCCTCAACAACGAGTTCTCCACTTCGGTGAAGAAGCAGCTCAGACCTTTGACGGTGCCGACGGCGGCAGCCCTTGGCCCGATTTTAAACGCGATGCAGGATCTGCAGGTGAATCCCACGGCTGCGCTGGACTTGCTGGAAAAACGCTTGCATCGGGAGGACGGCTGGATCTTCGTCGGATACGACGAGCTGGACACACTGGGCGGTTCCAATTGGGACCTGATGGCCAGGCTGGTTCGCGGACTCGTTGCCTTCTGGTCCGAATACGGCCGGCGGTGGCAGCGAATCCGGGCCAAGATCTTCCTGCGGTCCGACCTGTTTCGCCGTCACTCCGGCATGGGCACCGCTGACTTCGCCAAGCTGGCAGCCAACCGGTCCGAGTTGGCCTGGTCCGACGCCAACCTGCTCGGCATGCTAGTGAAGCGCATCGCCAACACCTCCGCGCCTCTGGCCGATTACTGCCGCGGAGCCAGAATCGCATTCGCTCAGGACCCGGCGCTTGGACTGCTGCCGAAGATCGGGCGGCCCGAGCACGCATATCCGCTGCTGGAGCGCATAGCCGGAGAGTACATGGGAGCCGGCCGAAAGAAGGGCTACGTGCGCAACTGGGTTCTCGATCATCTGCGCGACGGGAACGCGCAGGTCTCGCCCCGGACGCTGGTACGCCTGTTCGAGCAGGCAGCTACGAAAGACGCCTCACATCGAACGCTGCGCGCGCCGAAGCTGCTGCATCCGACTGCCTTGCGGCTGGCGCTCGATGACGTATCCCGCGATCACGTGACGCAAGCGATCAGCAGCGAGTGGCCATGGCTCGAAGGCGTGCGGGACCGTCTCCGCGGACAGCCGCTCGTCCCATGGTCCCGCGAGGAAATCGTGAGCTTGTTGGAACGCGAATGGGACGGCGCGTGGGGTTCAGGCGAAAACCCCGACTTCCGGCCGCCGGAGGAACGGCCCGAACGTCTCGTAGATTACTTGGTCGAGCTCGGCATCTTCCGCCGGCGTTCGGATGACCGGATCGACGTGCCAGACCTCTATCTGCTTGGCCTCGACCTCCGCCGAAAGGGCGGCGTGCGACGGCGTATCGCGCCGCGGCGCCGCCAACCCGGCGGCGTAAGGTCGTCCGCTCGTCAGTCCGGGCCGGGGCTGCCGCGGCCGTCGGTCAGTTCCGGGAACTCGTAGGTGACCCGCCCGTTGTCGGAGACCTCCATGCGCACCCGCACGCCGTCGCAGAGCTGATCCATGTACGCCTCGGCCTGCTCCAGCGACATACCGGTCTCCATCACCACCTGGGAAACCGTGACCCGCCCCCCGTTCTGGTACGCCAGCCGGAACACCCGGCTGTCGAACGAGCGCCGGCCGAACGGACTCGGCACGCCGAACGGCGCGCGCGGTTCGGCGGCCACGCTGTCGTCCGCCGGGTAGCGGTAGACCCCGCCGCGCCCGCGCAGATGAGGCCGATCGTCCTCCGGTTCGTCCTGGATGCGGCGAAACAGCGCCGTGCCTACGCGCAGGGCAGCGAACATCAGCAGGAAAGGCGCCAGCAGCGCAAGAAAGCCGAACGGTCCCCAGCCGAAGAACAACATGACCATGACGAACGTACCACACGGCCGCCCCGCAATCAACCCGCCCGGCCGCCCGCCCGCCCGCCCCGCCCGGCGGGCACGGCACGGCGGCGGCCGCGGACCGCCGACCGATCGGGCTCCAGGCCAATGGCGGCGGCGGGCGCCAATTCGCTGCGCCGCTTACCTCAGTTACATCCCCCACACCGTGATGGACGCGCCGGCGCCCGCCTCCCGGCGGCGGAACAGCTTCTCCCGCCACTCCTTGCCGGGCGTGCGGTCGAAGATCACCAAGTGGCCTTCGGCGGCCCCGCATCGGTCCAGGTAGCCGCGGGTCTGCGCCACCCCCTCGCGGATGGCGCGATCCAGGCCGCCGCGCAGCAGCTTGCACTCGATCACCATGCGCCGGGTCCGCTCCGGCGGCGCGCCGGCCGGCCATACGATCAGCAGGTCGGTGCGCATCCGCCCCAGCCCATACTCGCGCTCCACCCGGCCACCGGAGTTGACGATGCGCTGCAGGAACGCCTGCAGCAGCAACTGCGGCCCCGCCTCCCGGTACTGGAAGCGCTCGAGCCAGTGCTCGGAGTGCTCGCGGAAGAACTCCTGAAACGCCGCCAGCAGCTTGCTCAGGTTCAGTCCGGCGTCCGGTTCCACGTACCAGGCGGGGTCGTGCGGCAGGAACTCCTGGGTGGTCCACGTGATGGCGCGCGGAATGACCTCCCGGTAGATCGGATTTGCGACGCGCACCGGCGGATCGACCGCCACCAGCCCCAGGTCGCGCACGTACTGCAGATCGTCGGCGCGGATGGTCCCGGGCGCCGGGCTGCCGCTCAGCAGCGGGCCGATCACCCGCCGCACGCGCTCCTCCTGCAGCTTGTCGGCGAGCTGGTCCAGATGGGTCTCGCGGCGCAGGATGAGGCGCTCGCGGGCGGCGTGGACCGCTTCGGCGCTGATGGTGCGGGTGCGGTCGCGCCCCGCTTCGCCGCCGGAGCACGCCTCCCGGGCCAGCGCGTTGACCAGCCACGGCTGCCCGGCGGTCAACTCCCACACCGCCTGCAGGGCCGCGTCGGCGAACCTTTGTCCGGTTTCGGCGGTGTGCTGAGCGAGCAGCTCCCCTGTTTCGGTCTGCGCAAAGTCGCCCAGGCGCAACGACGCGGCCTTGACGTTGAACGCGCTGCCGCCGGTGATGACGTCGTTCTGCGCCGCGGAACGGATGCGGTAATCGCGCACGTCGCGCACGCCGCACAGGATCACGCTCTGCGGGAAGCCGTCCGGCCGCTCGTCGTAGCCGGCGCGCAACTGGCGCAGCACCGCGATCAGCGTGTCGCCGACCAGCGCGTCGATCTCATCGATCAGCAGCACCAGCGGCGTCGGGTCGGCCTCCGCCCAGCGCACCAGCACTTCCTGAAGCGCCCCTTCCGGGCCGAAGGTCGTCAGAATGCCGGGCCAGAGGCTCGCCAGCGACTCGTCGCCCAGGGTCCGGCGCGCCCGCGTCCCCAACGCCCCCAGAATGGCGCGCATCCCCCGCCCCACGTGCTCGCGGGCCGCCTGGCCGATCTCGACGTTCACGTAGACGCAGCGGTAGGCGCCCGCGGTCCCGCTGTTCAGCAGGTCGCGCAACGCCAGCAGGGCGGAGGTCTTGCCGGTCTGCCGGGGCGCGTGCAGCACGAAGTAGCGCTTGTCGCGGATCAGCGCCAGCACCTCGTCCAGATTCACCCGCTGCAGCGGCGGAATGCAGTAATGATCGGCGGCCACCACCGGCCCCGAAGTGTTGAAGAAACGCATCGCTCCCAATCGGCGTCTGACTGATCTCAGCGCCGGAATCCCGCCGCCGCTGCCCACGGAAATACCTGACAACTCATTTTCTCGGTGCAAGGTCTCGACATTTGGCCAACGGTATCCTATATCTGATCTGACAAAGTGAGTAGCGCGCGCGCCGCGGCATGCCGTGATCGATGCTGCGCGAGCTGCCGGAGGAGAGGAATATGGGCGAAAAGACGACGACGGTCAGCGCTCTGCGCCAGCAACTGATCGAAAAGGCGACCGCGGACCGCGAGTTTCGCAACCAATTGATGGCGGACCCCAGGACCGCGATCGAGGCGGAAACCGGCCTGACCGTGCCCTCCGAGTTCAACGTCGAGGTGCACCAGGACACGGCGACTACCGGTCACTTGATCCTGCCGCCCTCCGCCGAGCTCGGGGAAGCCGACCTGGCGCAGGCCGCCGGCGGCATCGACTGGTCCGGAGTGGGGCAATGGGAATATGGCAGGACCTACGACGAGGTGATGAACTCGTAGCCGGCACGGCCGCGGCGCGGGCTTCGGCGGCGGCGCGGCCGGCGTTGAGCGCGAGCAGGCGGGCGAGCGCTTCGTCGCGGACCGCGTCGGGCCAGCGGTAGCGGCAGGGTTTCTTCTTGCGGCCCCAGGCGGCCTCGTCGATCGCATAGTCGAGGAGGAAGTCGCAGGCGGTGGGAAGGTCGCTCCAGCCGTAGGCGTCGAGCACGGCGCGGTCCATGGCGGCATGCAGTTCGCGGAGCTTGGCGATGCGCGGGTCGGTCTCGTAGAGGTCGTGGAAGCGGTTGTAGGTCCGCGTCATGCCTTCGCCGTTGTCCACCATGAGCGCCGCGCGGTAGTCGTAGTACGCTTTGCCGGCGGCTTCGAGGGCGGGATGAGTGTCCCGGCCTTCCGGGAACGGGAAGGTCTCGAAGCAGTCGGAGGGAGTATACGTGAGTCGGTCTTCCAGTGAAGACCCGAGAAATCGGGACCATATCTCATGAATTCGAGATTGGAGCACACAGAATAATTGGCAGCTCTCGCTGGGAAAGATGACGAGTCGATCACTGTACACCGCCGCTGACCGAAGGAACGCGAACCCCGTGTGCTCACTGACTCGAGAGATTGCCAGCACTCGGTCCAGGCCGGCGATGGCGCCGCCATAGAGTTCCTTGGCGGTCGATCCGTAGCGCCACCAGAACTTGGCGCGTTTCCTGCCGATGGCGTTCCTGCTGAGCTTGGCGCGTTCCGGCTTGACCCGCTCCTCGACAATCGCCATCAAGTCCGGCCAGCGCCGACGGCACTCAGCCTCGCTTCGCTCGCCGAAGTTGATGACGTAACGATGGTGCGCGTGAGTCGGGCTGGTGTTCACCTCCTCGCCGCCGACGTAGGGGAAGATCACCTCGCGGTTGCGCGGGTCCTGATCGATCAGCCGCCGCATCTCGGCGAGCGGTGATGCCACTCCCTTCCGGTCGGTGTCGTCGAAGGTGAATCCCATGCCGAGCACGATGCTGCCCTGAAAGCTCTTGCCGGCGTTGGCCGCCAGCCGCACCGGATCGGCATGCCCGCCCCGATGAAACAGAAACGCCGTGACGCGCTCCACCGGGGCGCCGTCGAGCGTCCTCCTGCCCGACGACTTGCCCTTCTCTATGTGTACCACGCTGACGACGACCGCGGCATCGCCAGGCCATTTGACCCGCTTGGTGGCGCGGTAGATATGACCGCCATGCTCGCAGATCCAGCGCAGGCCGCTGGAACGGGTGTCACCCTGGGCGATGGTGTTGGTGGCGATCAGGCCGAACGCGCCGCCGCCGCGCAGCAGGTCGAACGCGCGCCGGTAGAAGTGCGCCACCAGGTCGGCGTTGCCGTGGCTCTGCGCGTGCAGTTCCTTGAGCCAGCTCGGATAGCCGGCGACGTTGCCGGCGGCAACGTTGTTCTTACCCGCGAACGGCGGGTTGCCGACGAAGCCGTCGAAGCCCGGGTTCGCGCGCTCGAACACCTCGGGAAACTCGATTTCCCAGTGGAACGGCGCGAACGGCTTTTCTTGAGTGTTACGGCGCGTCTTCAACTCCGCGGCGTGGCGCCACCCCTGCCGCGTGAGAATCGCTTCCTGGTACGCCTCCAGACGCGCCGCGCGCTCCTTCGGCTTCGAGCCCTCGAAGAACGCCGCCAGCGTCAGATCGCCGAACCGCCGCACCTCCGCCAGCGCGTCCTGCGCGCGGCGCCACAGCGTCTGCAACTGCCGGTCGGTCACGGTGTCGTCCGCTTCCCGAATCCGGCGCCGCAACTCAGATGCCTCCGCCAACTTCTCGCGCACCCCGAAGCCGGCCAGGATCGGCTGTCCGCCCTGCCAGTGCAGCGCTTCGATCTGCCGCCGCGTCAGCCCCACGAGCGAATCGCCGCGGCGGAAGGCGTGGTCCACGAAGGTGAACGGATGGTCGCGCGCCAGCGTGCTCAGCCACAGCGACACCTTGGCCAAGTCTACCGCCATCGGGTTGCGGTCGATGCCGTACAGACACTTCTGGGCCACCAGCCGGCGCGCGAAGGTCACCTCGTCCTCATCCGCCGGGATGTCAGGCAGCGCTCCGTGCGCGCCCCACGCCTCGATCAGCGCGTCGGCAAGCTGGCGGCAGGTCTCCACCAGAAACGCCCCCGATCCCATCGCCGGATCGCAGATCTTGAGATCGAGGACCTGCTCCGGGCGCGGCGGGCCGCCGTCCTCGCCGCGCAGCCGCTCCAGCAGCGGCGCCAGCGTATGGCGCACGATCGGCTCGGTCAGCTCCCGCGGCGTGTAGTGCGAGCCGGAACGGCGCCGCTCCTCGTTGGGCTGCAGCACCAGCCCGCCGCGGGGCACCAGGTCCGGCGTCGCGGCGTGATCCAGCACCCGGTCCAGCACCGCGTGCAGGTCGTTCACCGTGTGCGCCGCGCGCAGCCCCTTCGCGACCGCGGCGCTGACTGGGCGGTCCGCCCGCTCCTGCAGCCAGCGTCCGCGGCGCGCGGGGGGCTGCGCCAGCAGCGCGTCCAGGTCGATGGTGGTGGGCGCCCCCAACTTCTTCGCCGGCTTGATCGCCAGCGAGCGCCCGGTCGCGGTCTCCAGGCGAAACCCCATGATCGTCTCGTACACCGAGCCGATCTGCTCCACGTCCAGCGTCCGGTAGGAGAGTCGCTCCCCGTCCAGCACCAGCAGCTTTTCCAGCACCCGGTAGACCACCCCGTCCGACACCCGCGGCGGCTCCAGCCGCGCGTTCCGCTGCCGCGACCCGCTGCCGCGGCGGCCCTCCAGGAACCGGTAGCGGTCCGGGTCGAACAGCGCGCCGCGGCGCTCCGGCAGACTCACCGCGCCGCCGGTGCGGTCGGCCGGCACCCCGTCGTGGAGCAGGCGAAACAGCACCACCAACTGCGCCCAGGCGCCGTAGCGCTGATCCATCGTGTCCGGGTAGGCCGCGGCGTCCTTGCGCAGCCGCCGGTAGAGGCCGCCCAGCAAGTAGTGGCGCGCGAAGGTCTCGTCCTTTGGCAGCAGGCCGCGCTCCTCCGCGTACAGCAGGAACACCAGCCGCAGGATCACGGTGAGCAGCCCGCGGTAGATGGCGTTGCGGTCCCCGCCGGCCGCCAGCGGCTCGCTCAGCAGCGCGCCGTCGGTGGCGGCATGGGCGTTCTGGAAGCCGCGCACCAGTTCGTACAGCGCATGCAGCACCTGCTCGGCGAGGCGCTCGGAAACTTCGTTCTGATACAGCCGGCTGTCGGCCAGCACCGCGGTGAGGCGTTCATGACGCGGCAGCGCCAGCAGGCGCTGCTCGGAGAGGAGCAGGTGCAGGGCGGAGCAGAGCGGGCGCCCGGCGGTGGTGAGCAGGTCGGCGAAGCGGAAATCGATCCAGCCGGAACTCTCGCCGTGCGGGGCGGAGATCAGGCGCAGCGCAACGCCGTTGACCAGCACGCCGGCGCGCACCCCGGTGGCGCGCAGCAGGCGTTCCGCGCGCCCCTGGGCGGATGCGTCCAGCCCGCCGGCGCCGGGCGCCGGGCGGTCGAACTCCTGGCCGGCGGCCAGCACCTGCACCAGCAGTTGCCACGCCGAGTCGCCGTTGCCGGGGTCGCGTTCGCGCACCGCGAAGTCGGGGCGCAGGGTCTCGCCGTAATCGGGCAACGGCAGCGTGAGCTCTTCAGGGATCGGAGTTTCTGCAGTGAAGCCGGCGTAGCCCCGGGGCGAGAAGCCCCAGCCGAGCACCGCGGCGGCGAACTCGCGGAAGTCGCGGATGCACGGCTGCGGGTTGCCGCCCGGCGTGAGCGCCCGTTCCTCGGCGCAGCCGGCGAGCAGCGCCTGCCGGTGGGTATCCTGGCGGTTGACGAACGCCCCCGCCTTGAGCAGCGCCGGCGGCGACACCACCAGACCGTGCGGCTGGATGAACCCCAGCCATTCCAGGTGCGCGCGCGTGTTCGGATCGGCAGCAGGCATCGTTCAGCAGCCTTCGATAATAGACTACCCCGGCGACCCAGGCCCTTGAGGCTCAGCCCCCCGGCCTCGGCAGGGGCTCCAACGGTCGATTGTGGTAGGCTGAAATCGGCCAGGGCTCCAAGTTGTCATCGAATCCATTCATCACCTACCAGTACGGAAACCGATTCGTGTCATTGGTCTTCGTTGGCCTGATGGCGCTTGCGCAGCCGGCCCGCGCCCGGTCGGAAGCGGCGGCGCCCGCGGACCGCGAGCTGCGGCTGCTCACGCTCGAACAGCTACGCGACGCCGAATACCATCTGCCGCTGCTCGGCGATGAGGAGACGCCGATTCGATTCCACCAGGGGCGCGGATCGCTCACGTTCGGCCCCGGCGCCACCGAGCAGGTCCACGCCGGACTGGCAGGCGGCCTGGCCGCGTTCGGAGACCTCGACGGTGACCGCGTAGCCGATGCGGCGGTAGTCGTCTTCATCGATCCCGGCGGCAGCGGCACCTTCATCCACTTGCTGGCGATGCATGACCGCGCCGGCGCGCCGGTGCAGGCGGCGCGCGCGTTCCTGGGTGATCGGGTGCGCGTGGAACGCCTCGCCATCCGGGGCGGTCGGATCTTCGTTACGATGGTGGCGCACGGTCCCGACGAACCGATGTGTTGCCCCGCGACCCGGGTCCGCCGCGCGTTCACGTTGCGCGGGCGCCGGCTGGTGCCTTCGAGCGCCGCACGACAACCGCAAGGAGATCAACCGATATGGGACGCTTGAAAGACAAGGTAGCGCTGATTACCGGCGCCGCGCGCGGCCACGCGCAGGCGATGGCGCGGCGCTTCGCAGCCGAAGGGGCGCGGCTGGCGATCTGCGACCTGACTTCGCCCGAGGAGCTGGACGCCACCACCGGCGCGCAGGTCCGGGAAGCGGGCGGCCGCGCGCTCTGCTTTCGCACCGACGTGTCGGACGAGCGGCAGGTGAACGAGATGGTGGAGCGGACCCTGGCCGAGTACGGCGCCATCGACATCCTGGCGCCGGTGGTCGGCATCGCCGGCCCCACCAAGGACCTGTGGAACCTCTCGCTGGCCGAGTGGAAGCAGGTGCTGGCGGTCAATCTCGACTCGATCTTCCTGTGCTGCAAGGCGGCGCTGCCGTCGATGATCGAACGCCGGCGGGGCCGCATCATCATGTTCAGTTCGCCGACCGGCAAGCAGCCGCTGGCGCACCGCTCCTCCTACGCCACCAGCAAGATGGCGGTGATCGGCCTCACCCGCACGCTGGCGGCCGAGGTGGGCCCCTACAACATCACCGTCAACGCCATCTGCCCCGGCGGCCACGCCGCGCGCGACCGCGAGCTCGCCAAGGCGTTCGCCGAGTACGTCGGCAAGCCGGTCGACGGCGACCTCTACACCAACTACGCGCCCGGCCCCAAGCCGGCCAACAAGGTGCTGTGCGGCCACTGGCTGCAGGCCGAGGGCTACGTGCAGGACCACGGCACCTCCGACGACGCCGCCGCGGTGGCGGTGTTCATCGCATCCGACGAGGCCGGCAGCTTTACCGGCCAGGACGTCAACACCCCCGGCGGCTACGTGATGTGGTGATGATTGACAGTCATCGAGGAATACCTTAGCCTGCGTTCTTGGGCAAAGATACGCCCGACGACACCATCTAAGGAGGAGCGCATGACGTTTCTTTCCACAATAAGGGGGGCAGCGGCTGTCGGCTTGGCGCTCACGCTGGCAGCGACCGCCGTGTGGGCTGCGGGCGAAGAAGAAGCCGCCGCCGAGGCAGAGTTCGTCACCGTAGAGCTCACCAAGCTCGACGGCACGACCATGACCCGGGAATACGAGAAACCCCGCTACGGCGGCACGATCACCATGAACCGGGAGATCCTGCTGGTTTCGTTCACGAACTGGGATCCGAGGGGCGGCGGCGGACCGCACGAGCTGGCCAACGTCCAGATCACCAACCAGCGCCTCTCGCAGTTGGACTGGGCGCGCGGCGCCTCGGGCACGAATGACTACCCGAACTTCGTGGCGGCGACACCGCCCCTGTACGTGGCGCCCCTGCTGGCGGAGAGCTGGTCGATGCCCAACAGCACCTCGATGGTGTTCAAGATGCGCGAAGGCGTCCACTTCTGGGAAAAGGAGGACGTGGCGCAAGCGAACCCGGGCCTCGAGGCTGACTACGGGCGCGAGTTGACTGCGCACGACGCGGCCTGGTCGTACGCCACGATGAACTTCTTCCAGTCGGGCCAAGCCGGGACTATCACCTGGACCGCCCTCGACGACCACACCCTGGAGTTGTCGTGGCCCGAGCCGGACGCGACCCAGGCGGGCTTCAACATGTCGCAGTACGCCTTCATCTTCAACTCGGGGATGCAGAACATCCCCCAGGACGATTGGGGGGACTGGCGAAACGCACTCGGTACCGGCGCATACATCCCCACTGACTTCGTGCCTGGCAGTACCGTCACCTACAAGCGCAATCCCAACTACTGGGAGAACGACCCGATCCACACCGACATGCGGCTGCCCTACGCCGACACCTTTCGCATCGTCGACTTCGACGACGAGGCGGCGATCATCGCAGCGCTGCGGGCCGGCCAGATCGACCTGACCAATGGCCTCGGCTCATCGGGCAAGTGGGGGCTGCAGCTCAAGGAGACGAACCCCGAGATTGGCCAGTTCCCCGCCGCCGCGACCCCTTCGGTGTGGGTACCGCGCGTGGATCTGCCGGACAGCCCATTCAGTGACATCAAGGTGCGGCAGGCGCTCATGATGTCCATTCCGCGCGACGAGATCGTCGAGGACTTCTACGGCGGATTCGCCAGTGCGTATGCCTATCCGACCTTCCCGAACTTCGCGGATTGGTTTGTCGAGTACGAGGATCTGCCGACCGAGCCGACGCTGCCCGGTTCCTGCGCCAGTGCTCGCGACGTGGTGACGTACCTTCCCGACAAGGCGCGCGAGTGTCTCGCCGCGGCCGGGTACCCCGACGGTTTCGAGTTCGATCTGTGGAGTCCGCCGGGTGAGGCCGAGTTCAACGAGCTGTACCAGGGCTACTGGAACGAGGTGGGCATCCGCGCCAACCTCAAGGTGGTCGAGCTCGCGGTGTGGCAGTCGGTCAAGGACCGGGAGCCCCACCTCGGACTGACGAGCTGGACCCCTGGTAATTGGCAGGATCCGTTCAACGTAGTCATCTATCAGCTGTCCAGAAATGGCACGGTCAACAGCGCGCGGGTGAACAACCCGATGTACGACGAGATTCTCAAGGTCGTCGAGACCGAGCTCGACGAAGAGAAGAGGCAGGCGGCGTGGCTGGAGTTCTTTCCCAAGGCGCTGGAGGAGGCCATTTACCCCGGCGGCGTCGCGTTCGACAAGCTGACGTTCTGGAACCCATGGGTAAAGGGATACAGTGGAGAGATCAGCAACGTCGGCATCCAGGGATGGCACTCGCTGGCCAAGATCATCTGGATCGACCAGAACATGCAGCCGTAGCGGGCCTCCTGGCACCGCGATGAGCCTGGCAGGGGTTGGCGGAGTTTCCTTCGGGGAGCGCCGCCAGCCCCTTTTCTGAAGCAGCAACCCATAGCTTGATGACTGCCTACATCATCAGACGGCTCACTCTGATCATCCCCACCCTGTTCATCGTCTCGCTGCTGGCGTTCTTCTTGATTCGCTGGATTCCCGGCGACGTCATCGACCTGATGGTCGCAATCATGCAGCAGTACGTGTACACCGGCAGCACCTCGGTGCTCGCCACCGGCGACGAGGTTGTGTCGGAACTGGCGCAGACACTGCGCGAACAGCTTGGACTGGATGTCCCGGCGCACGTTCAGTACGTGCGCTGGCTCGGGGAGTTGTTCCAGGGCAAGTTCGGACAGTCGCTGTGGACCAGGCAGCCGGTCGGAACGGACCTCCTGTTCCGCCTGCCGGTATCTCTCCAGCTCGGCCTGATGGCGATCATCTTCTCGCTGGTAATTGCGCTGCCGGTGGGCATCGTTTCCGGGATCCGGCCTGACTCGGGCGTCGACCAGGTTCTCCGTAGCTTTGCCATTCTACTAGTGACCGTTCCCGCCTTCTGGCTGGGCACCATGGTCGTAGTCTACCCGGCGCTGTGGTGGGGGTGGGCGCCGCCGTTGTTCTTCGTCCGATTCAGTGACGATCCGCTCGGCAACCTGACCCAGATGTTCGTGCCGTCACTGATCCAGGGGATGCTGCTGTCGGGAATAACGATGCGCTTCACCCGTACCATGATGCTGGAGGTGCTGCGCCAGGACTTCGTCCGCACCGCGTGGGCGAAGGGGCTGCGGGAGCGGGTGCTGGTGGTCCGCCACGTCCTCAAGAACGCGACGATTCCGGTGATCACGATGATCGGACTGCAGCTGCCGGTGCTGATTGGCGGGGCCGTGATCGTGGAGAAGATCTTCAACGTACCGGGCCTCGGGACGCTCATAATCGAGGCGCTCGAGAAACGTGACTACCCCGTCGTCACCGCCGTAAATCTGCTCATGGCCGGGTTCGTGCTGGTCGTCAACGTCTTGATCGACATCAGCTACGCCTATCTCGACCCGCGGATTCGCTACGACTGATGGCTGACCCCGCGACGACCAGGAAGGCGCCGGCCGCCGCGCAGCCCGGGCGCAAGTCCCTCCTGCGCGACACCCTCTCGCGGCTGTTCAAGGAGAAGAAGCTGGGCGCCGCCGGCCTGATCATCATGGTGCTGTTCCTGCTGGTCGGCATCTTCGCCGACGTGCTCGCCACCCACGACATGTTCGAGCAGAACGTCCCGCGGCGTCTGGAGGGGCCATCGTCCGACTATCCCCTGGGCACCGATCAGTTTGGGCGCGACGTGTACAGCCGGGTGGTGCAGGGCGCCCGCATCTCGATGCTGGTCGGCATCGCCGCCAGCCTCGTTGCGGTGGCGGTCGCCTCGGTGTGCGGCCTCTTGCTGGGATACTTCGGCGGCGCGGTGGACCTGGTTGCGCAGCGGGTGGTGGATGCCGTGCAGGCGTTCCCGTGGCTGTTCCTGATCATCACGGTCATGTCGCTGCTGGGACCGGGCATCCCGCAGGTGATCATCGTCCTCGGCGTACCCTGGGGCATCGTCAACATCAGGACCGTGCGCAGCGTCGTGCTGAGCGTGAAGGAGACCCCCTACGTGGAGGCGGCGCGGGCGACCGGCGCGAGCACCCTGCGCATCCTCGCCCGCCACGTCGCGCCGCAGATCGTGGCGCCGATGATCGTGCTGTTCACCGTTTCGGTCGGCGGCAACATACTCGCCGAGGCGTCGGTGAGCTTCCTCGGCTTCGGCATACCGCCGCCGCAGCCGAGCTGGGGCAGCATGCTGAGCATAGAGGGCCGCGCCTACATGCTGGAGGCGCCGTTGCTGGCGTTCTGGCCCGGCCTGTGCCTGGCGATAGTCGTATTCGGCATCAACATGTTCGGCGACGCGTTGCGCGACCTGCTCGACCCCCGGCTGCGCGGCGGCATCGGCCGCTTCGGAGCGGGCGCCCCGCGGGCGAACCGGCAACGCTGACGGCGGCCGGCCAGGCCGGGCGCGCTTGACGGAACCGGGCGGTTGGCGCTTAGGTAGGGACGAGTCAGCCGATGCCAATGACCACCCGCGCCGCCATCCAGATAACCAGCGGCCAGCCGCTCATCATCGATGAGCTGCAGCTTGCCGACCCGCGCCCCGAGCAGGCGGTCGTCAAGCTGCTCGCCAGCGGGATCTGTCACTCGCAGGTCCACGAACTGCACGACGACCGGGCGCGGCCGACCACCTTCGGCCACGAGGCCACCGGCGTGGTGATCCGCGCCGGGAGCGAGGTGACGCGGGTACGGGAAGGCGACCAGGTAATCGTCACCTGGGTGCGGCGCCACGCGCTGCCGCGGGGACAGCAGGAGGACCGCTGGTGCGGCGCCAGCTACCGGGGAAGCCCGATCCCGTGGCCGGTGTTTACCTGGGGCGAACACACCCTGGTGGCGGAGGAATACCTGGTGCCGATCGCCGCCGGCGAGCCCGCCGACCTGTGCTCCATCATCGGCTGCGCGGTGTTGACCGGCGCCGGCGCGGTGATCCACACCGCGCGGGTGCAGCCGGGCGAGTCGGTGGCGGTGTTCGGCGCCGGCGGCGTGGGGCTGTCGGCGGTGCGCGCGGCCGCCCTGCGCGGCGCCGACCCGATCATCGCGGTGGACCTGCGCCCTGCCAAGCTGGCCCTGGCCCGCGAGTTCGGCGCCACCCACACGGTGGACGCCGGCGCCGGCGACCCGGTGGCGGCGATTCTGGAGCTGAGCGGCGGCGGCGTCGACTACGCGTTCGACGCGATCGGCGTGCGGCAGACCACCGAAACGATCAACGAGGTCACCCGGCCCGGGTCCCCCGGCGCCGCCAACACCGGCGGCACCGCGATCCTGATCGGGGTGCCCGGCCGGGAGATGACGTTGAACCCGCGCGCCATGCTGTCGGGCCAGCGGAGCTACCGCACCAGTCTCGGCGCGGCGTATCCCGACCGCGACTTCCCGATCTACCTGCGCTGGTTCCGCGACGGCCTGTTCCCGCTGGAAAAGCTGGTGACCGACCGCTACCGCCTGGAACAGATCAACGAGGCGTGCGCGGCGCTGCAGGCGGGCAAGATCATGGGCCGCGCCATCCTGGAGTACGAGTGACCATGAGCGCCGCGGGCACGCGCCGTCGGCAACTGCTGGATGAGGGATTCTGCGTGTTCCCGGGCCTGCTGGACGGCGGCCTGCTGGCGCGCCTGCGGCGGGTGACCGACCGGCTGCTCGACGCCTGCCCGGCGGAGGAGCGGCAGCGGCGCGGCAACCAGGGCAGCGTGGTCGGCCTCGCCTACCAGGATCGGGCGTTCGCCGAGCTGATCGCCTGGCCGGCCACCTGGGCGGCGCTGCGCGAGCTGGGCTTCGCGCGGGCGCGCTACTGGAGCGGATCGATCATCGCCAAGGAGCCCCGGTCCACCTCCCTCTACTGGCATCAGGATTGGACCTGGTGGGAAGATCCGGTAAGCGCCGAGCCGGCGCCGCACCAGTTGTTTCTGATGTGGTATCTCACCGATACGCGGCCGGAGAACGGCTGCCTGCGGGTGCTGCCGCAATCGCACCGCCGCCGGATGGCCGCCCATGACCTGATCGGCACCCACGACGACGGCATCCGCCACCTCGACCCGGCCACCGCGCCCGGCTACCGGACGCTGCCCGGAGAAATCGACGTGGCGGTGACCGCGGGCGACTTGGTGATCGGCGATTCGCGGGTATTGCACGCCGCGCATGCCAACGCCACCGGGCGCCGGCGAACCGTGATCACGATGTGGTACCTGCCGCGCTACGACGAGCTGAGCGAACCGTTGCGCGCCTCCTATCAGGAACGGATGGCTCCGCCGCCGGCCTCGCTGCCGGCCGCGGAGCTGGCGCTGGTGCAGCCGCTGCTGCCCGACTACCGCGGCAGCGCCGCGCCGGCGCGGCACACCTACGTACCGACCGACTACCTGCGGCGCGGCGCCTCTTGACGTCCCCGTGACCGCGCCGAGGCAGAGTTGCCGGCCAGCCGACGGGCGGTTGACGGCGGTTGACACGGCCGGGGCGCCGTGTTGTCCTGTGGAGCATCAGTCGTGGCAGTCCGTATCGGAACTGCCCATTTGGAGGGTAGGTAGCGTGACTATCTGCAATGTAAAGATAAAGACAGTACTCGCCGCGGCCGCGGCCGCGTTGCTGGCAGCAACCGGCGCCTGGGCCACCGGAGAGGAGGAAGGGTCCTCCGGGGCGGCCATGATGTCGCCCTCGGACATCGACACCGTTCCCGTCTACGGCGGCAACCTCACCACCGCCGACAACACCTGGTCGAGCGTCTGGGACCCGACGGTGCTCCAACACGGCATCCAGGTGGTGCCGGCGATCTACGATCAGTTGTTCGAGTACGACATCACCCAGGGGCCTCGGGGCACCGGCGAGTGGGGGTTGAACGACTTCAACTGGCAGAATCCAAACGTGATCAGGTTCCAGGTGATCGAGTCCAACACGGTACTGAGCCCGACCCGGTTGCGGTGGAAGATTCGCCGGGGCATCCACTACCACGACCGGCCGCCGGCCAACGGCAGAGAGATGACCGTGGAAGACGTTCTCGTCACCTGGGACGAGGTCACCGCGGAGCCAAGATCCGGCCTGATGTTCAAGGGCGACGAGATCATCAAGATGACCGCCGATCCGAACGACCCCTGGGCGATCAACGTCGAACTGGCGGCGCCCGACAGCCTGGGTCAGTGGGTCTATCTCACCAGCGCCCTGAACGGCGTTCTGCCGGCCGAGTGGTGGAGGGATGACTCCATCAACCGGGAAGACTGGCGCAACCACATGGGATCGGGGCCATTCTGGCCCATCGAAGTCGTCGAGGGCAGCCACATCACCTACACCAGGAACCCCAACTACTGGATGGACGATCCTCTGAATCCGGGTAACCGGCTGCCGTATCTGGACACCATGCAGATCATCTCCTTCGCCGACGGCGCAGCGCGGATCGCGGCGCTGCGCAGCGGCAAGCTCGACCGCATGGTGCAAAACGGCCTTACGCCCACGCAGGTAGACGATCTGAGGCGGAGCAACCCGGAGATACGAACCAACGAGACGTGGGCGCACGGACAGTACGCCGCGGTGCGCGCCGACCTGGCGCCGTGGAACGACATCCGCGTGCGGCAGGCAGCGATGCTGGCCGTCGACCACGCCGGCCTCGAGGAGTTCTTCACGCCGGAGCACTACCACTACCCCGGGTTCCCCACCAAGCGGTCAGCCGGGAAGCCCCAGTACCATACCAAGGCGGAGCTGGACCGGGTGCGTCCTGACATCGCCCGGTTGTACGAATACGATCCCGCCGAGGCCGAGCGGCTTCTCGACGAGGCCGGATACCCGCGCGGCGACGACGGCATCCGTTTCGAGACGAGCTTCATTACGGACCCCGTCTACGAGAATTACGAAGTGTACTTCGGGTACCTCGAGGAGGTCGGCATCCGGGTCAACTTCGACCCGATCCCGAACGGCGGCCACTGGGGCATGATTCACAGCGAGACCGGACCGAACGACGAGAAGTTTACCGGCTTGGCGTTTCACAATGCCGGCGGCACGAGCTTCTCGGTCCTGGCCACCCATTTCTGGAACGCGCCCTATCGGCCGTTGTACAGCATGGGTCGGATCCAGGGTTCTCCCGAGGCCCTCGAGGTGGAGCGACTGTTCAACGCGGTCAACTTGCTCGAGGCCAACACTCCCGAGTGGACCGAGGCGCTTCTGGAGCTGGTCTTCTACTGGCAGGAGCAGCTGTGGTTCCTGGACTTCGGCGCCGTTCACGAGTACATGGCATGGCAGCCGTGGGTGAAGGGCAAAGAGGGCATGAGCGGGTTGCAGACCTACCAGTACCACTTCACCAAGTACTTCTGGATCGACGCGGCCCTGAAGAAGGAGCTCAGCGGGCGCGACGCGGACGAATAGCGTCTGCCCTGATCTGATTTGATCTGACCGTTCGCGGGGGCCGGGCCGGCTGGTCCGGCCCCCGCTTTCGCCCCATGCAAGCCTACATCATCAGAAGAGTGCTGCTGATCGTGCCGACGATGCTGATCGTCAGCCTCATCGTGTTCCTCTCGATGCGCCTCATCCCCGGGGACGTGCTCGATTACATGGTCTCCGTCAGATACATGGCCGCCGGAGCCATGGAGGCTCTGCGGGAGCAACTGGGCCTGAATCTGCCCGCTCACGTCCAATACGGACGCTGGATCTCCGGCGTGTTTCAGGGCGACTTCGGTGAGACGATGATCACCAGGCTCGCGGTCGAAGAGGTGATCCTCGAGCGGCTGCCGAGGTCGCTGGAGCTGGGCGCCCTGTCCCTGGTGTTCGCGCTGATGATAGCGCTGCCCGTAGGTATCTACTCCGGTCTGAAGCCGGAGTCCGCCGGCGACCAGATACTGCGCAGCATCGCCATTGCTTTCATCTGCATCCCCAGCTTCTGGCTGGGGACGATGATCCTGGTCCTGCCGGCGGTGTGGTGGCGGTGGTCGCCGCCCATGTTCTGGGTCTCCTTCTGGGAGGATCCGCTCGGCAATCTGGCCATGTTCATCATCCCCGCCATCGTTCTGGGAATGTGGCTGTCCGGCGTCACCATGCGCCTGACCCGCACGATGATGCTGGAGGTGATGCGGCAGGACTATATCCGCACCGCGTGGGCGAAGGGGCTCAGGGAGCGGGCGGTGGTGGTACGGCACGCGCTGAAGAATGCGCTGAACCCGGTGCTTACCACGATCGGACTGCAGCTTCCGGTCCTGATCGGCGGCGCGGTCGTGGTGGAGCACATATTCAACATACCCGGCATCGGCTCGCTGGTGGTAAGAACGCTGGAGCAGCGCGACGTTCCGCTGCTGGCGGGACTGAATCTGATGATGGCGGGATTCGTGTTGCTCGTGAACGTCATCGTCGACATCAGCTACGCCTGGCTCGACCCGCGGATTCAGTACAAGTGAGCGGTTCGGCTGCACCGGAGGCTGCTCCGAAGGCTGCTCCGAGAAAAGGGTCGCTACGCGACCTGCTGCCGCGTCTGTTTCGGGAAAAGAAGCTGGGCGCCGTCGGCTTGATCATCGTACTGGTGTTCTTCCTGGTGGGCGTGTTTGCTGACGTTATCGCCACCCACGACCTCAGAGACCAGAATCTCAGGCGCGCGCTCGAAGGACCATCGGCCGAGTTTCCGCTCGGCACCGACCAGTTTGGGCGCGACCTGCTGACCCGCGTCGTCTACGGGGCGCGCGTCTCCATGATCGTGGGAGTGGGAGCCGTCGCCATCGGCCTGGTCATCGCCCTCTTCTTCGGTCTGCTGTCCGGTTACTGGGGTGGCACGTTCGACCTGATCGTGCAGCGATTCGTCGATGCCTGGCTCACCTTCCCGTGGCTGTTCATCGTGCTGACCGTGATGTCGCTCATCGGTCAGGGGCTGGTGCCAATGGTGATCGTCCTGGGCGCGTTTACCGGCATCGGCAACATCCGTACCGTGCGGGGCGTGGTGCTGAGCACCAAGCAGGACGCGTACGTGGAGGCGGCGCGGGCGGTCGGCGCGGGGACATGGCGCATCCTGCTCCGCCACGTCCTGCCGCAGGTCTGGCCGCCGGTGATCGTCGTGTTCACCATCTCTCTCGGCGCGGTGATCCTGAGCGAGTCGACGATCAGCTTCCTCGGCTTCGGCATTCCGCCGCCGCAGCCGAGCTGGGGCGGCATGCTGAGTCTGGAAGGCCGCCGGTTCATGGAGCGGGCGCCGCTGCTGGCGATCTGGCCCGGTCTGTCGCTGGCGATCGTGGTGTACGGCATCAACATGTTCGGCGATGCCCTGCGCGACCTGCTCGACCCCCGGCTGACCGGCGGCGCCGGGCGTTTGCGCGCGGCGAAGGTTCGCAAGTCCGCCGGCCGGACGTCCAAGCCGCCGGCCCCGCCAGCAGCTTCGTGACTCCGTTCGTTCGTCCGTGACGTGGCAACCGTGATGCGGATCAGGCTATAGTCGGAGCATGCGGATCAACCGGAGCATCGAGCTGTTGGCGGACGGGCAGCCGATCTACTACGTGGGCGGCCACACCGGACTCGCCGGCACCTTTCACCGGCGCCCCAAGGACACGCTCACCGGGTCGCACTCGCCGGTCCTTACCTATGAGCAGGGCGGCACCGACGCCGGCCACTGGGCCGATTATCTCAACGTCGGCTTCGAGCACGGAGCGTTCAATCTCGCCGGCCTCGACGACTACCTGCACGGCATGGTGGATGCCGGGCCAACGCGCAGCGGCCACCGCACGCCGACCATCATCGTCGAGGCGCCGGTCAACGGCATCTCACGCGCGGTGGTGGAGGCCAACGCCTGGCAGTTCCAGCAGATTCTGGCGCGCGGCGCGCATGGCGTGATTCTGTGCAAGGCCAACACGCCCGAGGCGGTGGCGGCGTTCGTGGAGGCGTGCCGCTATCCGATCAACCGCCTCGGGGTGGGAACGGGCCTCGGCGCCGGCCAGCGCGGCTTCGCCTCGGAAGACAGCGCCGGGCACGTGTGGGGCCTGGACACCGAAGCCTATATCGCGCGGGCCGAGCCGTGGCCGCTGAACCCGGACGGCGAGCTGTTCCTGGGCATCAAGATCGAATCGAAGGCGGCGCTCCCCTACGTCGAGGAGATCATGCAGGTGCCGGGCGTGGGATTCGCGGAAGTGGGGCCGCGCGACATGGCGCTGACGCTCGGCTACCGGACGCTGTCCGATCCGTGGCCGCAGGAGATGGTGGAAATCGAACAGCGCGTCAAGGAGGCGTGCGCGGCTTCGGGCGTCTACTTCCACCCCTACACCGGGTTCTCCGCGCCCGCCGACGCACCGGCGTGGATCGACCGGGGCACCATGATCTTTACCGCACCCAGCGAGGAACTGGCCCGCATCGGGCGCGCCCATTCCAAGCGCGTCATGCCGGTCTGAAGACGCGGCAAGCCCTGAAGGAGGTAACCAAATGGGGGAATCCGCTACCGGAGTCCGTTTCGACCACGTTCATCTGCTCAGTGAGGACCCGCGCGCCGCGGCGCGCTGGTACGAGGAAATCCTCGGCGGCAGCATCACCGACCAGTCGGAGGTGCTGGGGGCGCCGCAGTTCGCCGTCCGGCTCGGCGGCATGCGGCTGCTGATCCGCGGCCGCCGGCCCGGCGAGGCGCCGGCGGCGGCCAACCCGATGCGGCAGTACACCGGCTACGCCAGCCACAACCGGTGGGGCACCGACCACTTCGGCTACGACTACCACGGCGACCTGCGCGCCTTCTGCGAGGAGATTCGCGCCAAGGGCGCCACCTTCGCCGCCGAACCGTGGGAGTTCAGCCCCGGGAACGTGATCTGCTTCCTGCAGGCCCCCGACAACGTCAGCATCGAGCTGATGCAGGCCCAATAGCATAGCGCGGGCGCGCCGGCCGCTCCCCCCGGCGCGGCGCCCTACCCGCGCGCCAGCACGGGCGGGGCCAAGTCGCCAATCGAGCCGCTGAGGTCGTCGTCCGGCTGCGCGCGGCGGCCGTTGAGATGGCCCGGATTCGCGGTCGCCGGCAGCGGCGTGTCGTACTGGTAACCCGGCTCGATCTGCTGGCGCTTCCAGGTGGCGCGCAGCTCCCGGAACGCGCCGAGCGCGCCCTTCGCCGCCGGCAGGTCGAAGGCAATTGCCCGGCGCAGCTTGCGCAGGTTGTAGCACGGCACGCCGGCGTACATGTGGTGTTCCAGGTGCCAGTTCATGCGCCAGTACATGAACGATGAGAGCGGATCGAGCCGGATGCTGCGCGTGCACTTGCGGAAGTCGGCCACGTTGTCGCGCAGACCGCAGTGCATCGGCAGGAACACCACGCAGCGCCACCAGTTCATGATGAAGCGGGACAGCGTGATGAACACCGGCAGCAGCCAGAGCTGAAACACGACCGCGGCCGCGATCACCGCGGCGTGGAACAGCAGGATCTTGCGCGCCCAGCGCACCGCCTTGATCCGTTCCTCGGGGTGCGCCTGGTACAGCGCCGCCAGCCACTCGCGGGCGGCCGGCGTCAGCGGCTCGCCGTCGGCGGCGGCGGCGTTCGCGTCCAGCGGCCGGCCCAACGCCGTGCGCACCGTGTCCCGGACGCGGAAGATCAGTCCGTCACTGCCCAGCCCGCCGGTCAGGTTGATGCAGAACATCTGCAGCACGAACAGCGCGCGCACCGCCGCCGACTGCGGCAGCACCACCTCGCGGTCGCCGTCCGGGTGCAGCGTGTAGCGGTGGTGGTAGGTGTGGCTCAGGGCGTAGTCGTGAGGGTTGAACCAGGTAATCAGCGAGAACAGCCGCAAAAAGAACCGGTTGAGCGCCTTGGTGCGGAACACCGTGCCGTGATCGAGTTCGTGCGACGCGGCGCCCAGAAAGCAGGCGAAGGTCCCGTAAGCGAACAGGGAAACGGCAAACGCCGCCCACTGCTGCTGCGCGAAGAAGTGGTAGCTCAGCAGTGCGGTGCCGGTCAGGTAACCGATCACTCCCAGCGTCTGCCACCAGCCCTGCAGATCGCTGCGCCGCATGAGCTGCCGCAACAGCCCCGGATCGATCGGGCTCCGATACCACTTGACGCGCAACGTACGGCGCACGTCAGCCAACGGAGGGCGCGTACCGCTCATGACGACCAGCGTTACCGCTCCCCGCCCCAACCGTCAAGCCGGCGTCGTACCATCAGCTTAAGCTAACGCTGGCCGCCGCCGGCGTTCGAGTGCGAATCGCTCGCGCGTTGCTCCGGCTCGGCCAATCTGACGGCTGAGCACGAGTCGGCGAACGACACGATCAGGCGAAGGTAGGCGTTGTAGCGCGCATACGCCAAGTCGCCTTCGGTGGAGGAGAGCAACCGATAGAGCCGGAACTCCGGGTCGGGTTGGGTGTTCGTCACCGGCACGCCCTCACGCCGCAGCCGCGGGGCCGCCAGCGACACCAGCAGGCTCGCGACGCTGGTGCGGCCGCAAGCCAGGTCAGCCAATCCCTCATCGACCAGGGCGCCGCCCGGCAGCCCGAGGTCGGCAAACCGACTCGCTCCAAATCGCCCGCGCACCCCGCCCGCGCCGGCCGCGAGGCCCGTCCTCCCATCCGATTCCTTGCTAGCGCTCATACCCGTATACTCCATGGACATACGCCAAGCCCGATCGCATCTCTGAGCTTGGCCACCCTATACAATCATCCCCTGACGGTATATCGTCAAACATTGATGGACGGCACTGGCGCGTACAGCGACTTCACGACCCGCCTGAAGCTGTTGATCGGGAAGCGGCCTGACCTAATCACCACGACGCTCAGCAATATCTTTACGATGAGGCTGATCGGAAACAAGACCCACGGCGACTTGGCCGAGATCGCGGTATCCGAGTTCATCAACCAGTATATGTATGACTTTCGCTCCGTCCACGTAGGCAAGGACCGGTATCGAAAAAAAAACTCAGGAGGAAGACATCCTGATCACCAATGAGATCACCAAAGCCGAGTTTCCGGTTAGTCTCAAGGCGTATGGCTACGGTGATCTGCAACTATCAACGGACAAGAATCATTTAATGTATACTCGTCTGAAAAATGAAGGAAAAAAATTGTCGGTAAAAAGGTTAAGAAGATCCTCGACGAGAAGGTTTTCTCCGGTTTCAATAATATACTTTCTTTGATCTACGACGAGAAGAATAAACGTTGTAACATTCTAGTGTTCGACTACGCTCGCGCCCGCAGCTCTACCGTAAAGATCATTCGTGAGGAACCTGGACGACGAAGGAAACATCCCGTGTACCGGTTCTACGATGCGGATAGTCGCTACATATGTGAAGTTCGTTACGGCGGCACAGACGCGAACGCACTTCAGAGAGGACTCTGGACCAACACGAGGAACGGTATCGAGTATTTCGAAAGCATCACCAACGGCTGGATATGCTACTCCCACAATCACACTCTGGTGAAACTGTTTTCACACGCTCTCGTCGCATCAGATACCGGCCACACAGCTGCACTTCCGAAGATTAGTGAAGACATTGCTCAATTGAAGCGGGGATTGGGGCCGCGGCCGCGGCGGCGACGGCGCAGGCGGAAGCGAAGCAGACCGCTGCGGCAGTGCCGGTCAGGGCGGTGGCTGAGGTGAGCAACCTGTCGCTGTTTTCGGATATCGTCGTCGATGCTCCCGTCACGGAAGGGATCAAGTACGCCGGCTCCAAACTCAGGCTGCTCCCGCACATCCTCGAGATGGCGAAACGGACCGAGGCGCGGACCGTCCTCGATGGTTTCTCGGGATCGACCCGCGTGTCCCAAGCCTTCACCAAGGCGGGGTATCGGGTCATCAGCAATGACGTGGCCGTCTGGTCGGAGGTCCTCGCGACGTGCTATCTCCTGAACCGAAAGCCTGGAGCGCATTACTCCCCGCTGATCGAGCACCTGAATGCCGTTCGACCAAGGGACGGTTGGTTCACGGAACACTACGGCGGCGCCCCGAACGGCGGCCTCTCCGTCCAATCGGACGGTCTCAAGAAGCCCTGGCAGATTCACAATACTCGCAAGCTGGATGGCATCCGTGAAGAGATCGACTCACTCGGACTATCCTCGACCGAGCGCGCGGTAGTTCTGGCGAGCTTGATGCTGGCGCTGGACCGAGTGGACAAATACCCTCGGTCATTTCGTCTCATATCTCCGCGAGTGGTCGCCCCGATCATACGACACCTTGCACCTCAGGATACCGGAACTGTTCATCCCGAATGACGGCAATGAAGTGGTGCGCGGGGACGTGTTCGACGTCGCCGGGCGCAGCGTCGACCTCGCCTACTTCGATCCGCCGTACGGTTCCAACAACGAGAAGATGCCGCCTTCACGGATCCGATACGCGTCCTATTATCATCTTTGGACTACCGTCTGTCTGAACGACTCGCCGGCGCTGGTCGGCAAGGCGTTGCGGCGCACCGATACGGCGGATGCCGTCGCCGCTTCGGTGTTCGAGGAATTCCAGCGGAATCCGTCGTCGGGACGGTTTCTGGCGGTCGAGGCAATCGAACGGCTGATCCGATCCACGGCGGCGCGCTGGATCATCCTCTCGTACAGTTCGGGAGGCCGCGCGACCGCCGAGGATCTTTACGACCTGCTGCACGCAAACGGCAGAGTCATCGACATCATGGAGCTGGACCACCGGCGCAACGTTACGGCGGGCATGAAGTGGACCAACGCCTGGCTGCGCGATGCGGGCGCGCCCAACCGCGAGTTCCTCTTCCTGATCGACAGAGGATAGCCCTCGGCACACATGATCCGGTTCGCGGCATTGCCGGTCGGGCGGACGGTTGCTTGATGCCAATTCCTACACCCGACCGACCCTACCAGCCGCCAAAGTTCAGGTTAACGCTTATCGGTCACGAGGCGCGGGCAGGCGCCGCAGAGCGAGTCCGTGACAGCCATCGCAGGAGTCGCTGCGCTTCGACGAATCCGCCGCGGTCAGCGCAGGATATGATGCGGCGCAGCACCATCCGCGCCACCGCTTCCTGTTCCAGGTCGGGATGTTCCTTGAGGTCCCACAGACACTCCTCCCGATAGCGCGTCACGAGAGCCCGCAGCCGGCGCCGGAAATCGGCAGCGTCATGGAGTTCGCGGTTGGCTGCCGGATCGGGCATGGCACCGCTATACCATTATTCCGCCGCGAGGACCAGTACCGGCAGCGAGCCCTACTCCGCCCTGAACCAGCGCCCGCTGCCTTGCTTGCGGCTCGCCGCGGCCGATGCCACTATGCCGGCGCATGATGCCTCGCACGACCCGAGTGGCCGCGCTCGACGGCCATGGCCGCGGCACGCTGATCGAACGCGGCGTGCCCGAGCTTGCCGCCGGCCACGTGCTGGTGGCGGTGCGCGCTTCCATGATCAGCCCCGGCACCGAGCTGAGCCGCGCCAAGCGGTTCCGCGCCGCGCCTGACCCTGACGTCGCGGCGCGGCCGTTCGGCTACTCCAACGCCGGCACGGTGGCCGCGGCCGGAGCCGGCGTCACCCGCTTCCGCGCCGGAGACCGGGTTGCCTGCATGGGCGGCGGGATGGCTTTCCACGCCGACTACGCGGTGGTGCCGCAGAACCTGTGCGCGCCGATTCCGGCGGAGGTGAGCTTCGACCACGCCGCCGCGGTGCACTTGGCCGCCACCGCGCTCAACGCCATCCGCCGCACGGCGCCGCAGTTCGGCGAGAACGGCATCGTGGCCGGCCTGGGCATCGTGGGCCAGCTCTGCTGCCAGTTGTTCCAGGCGTCGGGCTGTCACGTCATGGCTATGGATCCCCTGGCGGGCAGGCGCGCCATCGCGCACCTCGCCGGCGCCGAGGGTGAGGTGGACCCGGCTGCCGAGAACGTGACCGCCGCGGCGCAGCGCTTCTCCGGCGGCTTCGGGATCGACTTCGGCGTGATCGCCTTTGGCGGCGACGCCTCCGCCGCCTTCCGGCAGCTCTACGAGGCGCTGCGGGAACGGCCCGACAGCCACCATACCGGGCGCATCGTCATCGTCGGCGGCGCGCGCGTCAGCCACGGTTTCGGCGCCGCGCTCGGCAACGTCGACGTCCGCAGCGCGGCGCGCACCGGACCCGGCTATCATGACGGCCGATGGGAGGCGGGCGCCGACTACCCGCCGGTGCTGGTGGAGTGGAACACCGGGCGCAACATGATGGAGTCGTTGCGGGCGATGGCCGACGGGCGCCTGCGCGTGGAACCTTTGATCACCCACCGCTTTCCCCTCGACCGCGTGGCCGAGGCGGTGGACCTGCTGGTCGAGCGGCCGGAGGCCGCAGTGGGCGTGGTGCTGCAGCCGCAGGTGGCACCGGGAGGCGAATGAACCGTGATGGAGCTGCCCCGGCTTACCACCGACCTGGAACGCTGCAAGGCGGACCTGGAGCGTTGCGGCTACTGCCTGCTGGCGGAGGCGTTGCCGCCGGCGCAGTTGCAGGAGGCGCGCGCACGGCTCAGCGCCCAGGCCGCGGCCGAACGCGAGCAGGGCGTGGCCTACATGGACGGCGCGCCCGACCAGCGCTGGGGCGCGTTTACCGACGCCGGCGGCAAGGTGCGCGCGCAGGACTTCGCGGTCGGCGCCGGCGGCATGAGCCAGCGCCTGTTCATGCTGCTCAACAAGGGCCGGATCTTCGGTGACATCGTGCTCATGGAGCAGGCCCTGGAACTGGTCGGCCACGTGCTCGGCGCGCACTACCAGCTCTCCTGCAGCACCGCCAACATCATCGGCACGGGCGCCGCGCCGATGGAACTGCACACCGATGCCTGGTGGATGCCGCCGCCGGTGCCCCACGGCCGCTTCGGGCTGCCCGTCGGGTCGATTACCCGCGCCGAGGCGGGCGAGGCGCCCTCCCCCGCCCCCATGATCGCGCCGCCGGCGTGCGTCAACAGCATGTGGCTGCTGGCGGACTTCCACGCCGCCAACGGCGCCACCCGGGTGGTGCCTGGCAGCCACCTGAGCGGGCGCCAGCCGAAGCCGGCGCTCTATTCCGAAGAAGACCTGGTCGCAATCGAGGCCCCGGCCGGCAGCGCGATGTTCTTCGAAGGCCGGCTGTGGCACGGCTCCGGCACCAACCGCACCGACCAACCGCGGATGGGCCTGCTCAACACCTACTGCGGTCCCCAGTTCCGGCCGCAGGAGAACTACACCCTCGGCCTGCTGCCGGAGGTGCTCGCCGCTGCCCCGTTGCGCCTCAAGGAGCTGGTCGGCCTCAAGGTGTGGAACGGATACGGCCGCTTCGATACCCCGGCGGTCGATCTGATTGACCGTGACCAGCTCGTCGGCGAACTGACCCCCAGCTCAGCGGCGAGCCTCGCCCGGTAGCGAACGGCGTGCGGTTCTTCAACACCACCGGTCCGGTCCGCCGGGACCGGCACTATACGGTTCCGCCGTTGAGCCGCCTCGACCTCGACGAAGTGCTCGGCCTGATCCACACCGCGCGCTACTTCGTGCTGCACGCCCCGCGGCAGACCGGGAAGACTTCCGTGCTGCTGGCACTGCAGAACCTGCTCAACGGCGGCGCCGAGGGCGCCTACCGCTGCCTGTACGTCAACGTGGAGGCCGGTCAGGCGGCGCGTGAGCGCACCACGCGGGCGATGCGGGCGATCCTCGGCGAACTGGCCCTGCGGGCGCGGCTGGTGCTGGAAGACGACCAGCTCGACGGGACGTGGCCGGAAATCCTCGACAGGGCAGGCCCTGACGGAGCGCTCAAGGAGGTGTTGGTGCGCTGGACGCTGGCCGACCCCCGCCCGCTGGTGCTGCTGATCGACGAGATCGATTCCCTGGTGGGCGATACCCTGATCTCGGTCCTGCGCCAATTGCGCTCCGGCTATGACCTGCACCCCGACGGCTTTCCGCACAGCGTCGTGCTGTGCGGCGTACGCGACGTGCGCGACTACCGGATCCGCTCCGGCAGCGAGAACGCCGTCATCACCGGCGGCAGCGCGTTCAACGTCAAGGCGCGGTCGTTGCGCCTCGGCGACTTCTCGCGCGGCGAGATGCAGGCGCTGCTGGCGCAGCATACCCGGGACACGGGACAGGCGTTCACCGATGGCGCGCTGGAGACCATCTGGACGCGGACCCGGGGCCAGCCCTGGCTGGTGAACGCGCTGGCGGACGAGACCTGCTTCCGCGACCGGGGCGGCCGCGACCGGGCCCGCCCCGTCACCGCCGGCGCCGTGCGCGACGCGCAGGAGCAGCTCATCGTGCGCCGCGAGACCCACCTGGATCAGTTGGCGGACAAGCTGAAGGAGGAACGCGTGCGCCGCGTGGTCGAGCCGCTGCTGAGCGGCGGTGAACGGCGCCACTTCACCGACCGCGATCTCGAATATACGCGCGACCTCGGGCTGGTGGCGCCGGATCCACCGATCCGGATTGCCAACCCGATCTACGCCGAAGTGGTGCCGCGCGAACTCACCTGGGTGGTGCAGGAGGAGTTCGCGCAGGAGGCCGCCTGGTACGTGGACGCTGACGGCGGGCTGCAGGTGGACCGGCTGCTGGCGGCATTCCAGGCATTCTTCCGCGAGCACTCAGAACACTGGGTAACCCGGTTCAGCTACCGGGAGGCGGGTCCGCAGCTTCTCCTGCAGGCGTTCCTGCAGCGCATCGTCAACGGCGGCGGGCGCATCGAACGGGAATTCGGCCTGGGGCGGGGGCGCACCGACCTGCTGGTGGTGTGGCCGCAGCGCGGGCGGGAGCGCCGGTTCGTGGTCGAGTGCAAGATCCTGCACCGCAGTCTGGAGCGCACCATCAGTCAGGGGCTGGAGCAGACGGCGGCCTATCTTGACCGCTGCGCCGGCGAGGCGGGCCACCTGGTCATCTTCGACCGCGATGAAGGCAGGCGCTGGGAGGAGAAGATCTTCCACCGGCGGGAGTCGGCCGGGGGCCGCGCGATCGACGTCTGGGGCATGTAGCGCGCCGGGGCCACGTTCGTAGCCGTTCGCCGGCGGCGCCCTTGCCAGGGAGCGCCGGCCCGCGCTATGACGCGAAGCGTATGGCAAACGACGTTTCCCTCCACGAGCCGGAGTTTCGGCCCGCGGCCCTGGGCGCGGTTACCCCGCAGGGCTGGCTGGCGGAGCAGCTCCGCATCCAGGCGCGCGGCCTCAGCGGCCACCTCGACCAGTTCTGGCCCGACATCCGGGACAGCGCCTGGATCGGCGGCGCGGCCGAGGGCTGGGAGCGGATGCCGTACTGGCTCGACGGCGTCATTCCGCTGGCCTGGCTGCTGCGCGACCGGCCCCTGCAGCAGCGCATCACCGGTTACCTCGATTACGTCATCGAGCATCAGCAGGCCGACGGCTGGCTCGGCCCGCGCGTGGAGGACCGCCCGGAGGCGGCCGACCTCTGGTCGCAGGCGCTCGCCCTCAAGGCGCTGGTCGGCTACCACGACGCCACCGCGGACCGCCGCGTCGCCGGCTGCGTGGAGCGCGCGCTGGCCATGTTGGACCGCCGCGTAGACCGCAACCCGCTGGCGCATTGGGGCCAATACCGCTGGTTCGAGTTCCTGATCTCGATCTGGTGGCTCTACGAACGCAGCGGGGAGCGCTGGTTGATCGACCTCGCGCAGCGCCTGCGCGCGCAGGGGTTCAACTGGCAGCTCTACTTCGAGCGTTGGCCGCGCACCGGCGCCACTGCCAAGGGCCGCTGGTGCTACGACGCCCACGTGGTGAACAACGCCATGGCGCTCAAGGAAGGGGCGCTGTGGTGGCGGCTGACCGGGGCCGCCGGCGACCGCGGGGCGGCGCACCGGATGCTGCAGGCGCTCGACCGGCACCACGGCATGGCAACCGGCGTGTTCAGCGGCGACGAGTGCCTGGCCGGCACCAACCCCAGCCAGGGCACCGAGCTGTGCGCCGTGGTGGAGTACCTCTACTCGCTGGAGTGGCTGGTCGGCGTGCTCGGCGACCCGGCGGCCGCGGACCGGCTGGAGAGCATCGCCTTCAACACGCTGCCGGCGACCTTCTCCCCGGACATGTGGGCGCATCAATACGACCAGCAGGTGAATCAGATCGAATGCAGCGCCCGCGCGGACCGGCTCTGGAATACCAACGGCCCGGAGGCCAACGTCTTCGGCCTGGAACCCAACTACGGCTGTTGCACCGCCAACCTCAGCCAGGGATGGCCCAAGTTCGCGGCCCATCAGTGGATGCGCGCGCCTGACGGCGGCATCGTGGCCGCGGCCTACGCCCCCTCCGCGCTGGACGCGGCGGTCGGCGGCGTGCCGGTGCGCGTCGAGTTGCGGACCGACTACCCCTTCCGGGAAGAGCTGCGGTTCACGGTCCGGGCGCCGCGCCCGGTGCGCTTCCCGTTGCGGCTGCGCGTTCCCGGCTGGGCGCAGACGGCGGCGCTCACGGTCGATGGCCGCCCCTCCCCGGTGGCCGCCGCGGGCGCGTTCCACACCATCGAGCGGGAGTGGAACGGCGCCAGCGAGATCGTCCTGTCGCTGCCGATGGCGCCGCGCGTCATCCCGCGGCCGCAGGGCGCCGTCGCGCTGGCGCGCGGCCCGCTGCGGTACGCGTTGCGGGTCGGCGAACGCTGGCAGCGGATCAATCAGGACCGGCCGCACCGCGAGCCGCCGCACGCGGACTGGGAAATCTACCCCACCACGCCGTGGAACTTCGCGCTCGAGTTGGGGGAAGGCGAGCTGAGCGAAGCCGTGCGCTTCGCCGAGCATCCCATCGGCTCACCGGTGTTCACGCCCGGCGCGCCGCCGGTCAGCGCCACCGTCCGCGGGCGCCGCGTGCCCGAGTGGACCGCGCGCAACGGCTCCGCCGGCCCGCCGCCGCCCGCTCCGTTCCGGACCGCCGGCCCGCCCGAGGATCTGACCCTGATCCCCTACGGCTGCAGCAACCTGCGCATCGCCGAGTTCCCGCTGCTGCGCCGCTGAGCGGCGCAGCGCCGGCCGCTGCCACCGCCGCCGGCCGGCCGGCGGGCGGTGGCGGGCGGGCGAGCGAGCGAGCGAGTTGACCGCCGGCAGCTCGTGGGCTATGGTCGCGGTTGGTGCTCGATCGAGACTGCGACACCGGGAGGATGGCTGTGTTGAGGAACCACGGGAAACGCGGATTGCGGCTGGGGGTCGGGTTGGCGCTGGCAGCGGCGGCGACCGGCGTCTGGGCCGGCGGCGAAGCGGAACAGGCAGCGGCCGGCAGCTCCGCCGAGTCCGGCTACACGCTGCCGATCGTGGAGCCGGGCAGCGTGACCTTGAGCTATGCCGGCTGGGAGCATCCCGTCGGGTTCGGCGACGGCCCCGTCTGGCAGCGCATCCATGAGGACACCGGCGTAACGGTGGACTGGCAGGTCGTGCCGGGCAACGACTACCCCTCCTTCATCAAGACCCGAATCGCCGCCGCGGTCGATCTGCCCGACGTGATGAGCCTCGGCTGGAACAACGCGGTCGGCAGTGCGGTGGATCTGCATGCCCAGGGGGCCACCATCAAGCTGACCGAACTGGTCAACCAATACGCCCCCAACATCAAGCGGCTGATGGAGGAATTCACCGCGGTGCGCCCCTACCTGGTGGCGCCCGACGGCGACATCTACGCCACCGCGGCGCGCACCGTGCCGCCGATCAGCAACTACAAGAACTGGTACGTCAGAGAAGACTGGCTGGAGCGGCTCGGACTGGAGAAGCCGGCGAGTCTGGAAGAGTGGAAGACCGTCCTGAAGGCGTTCCGCAACGAGGACCCCAACGGCAACGGCGAGCAGGACGAAGTCCCGCTGGCCCCGCGCACGTTGTGGCAACTGGAGTGGTTCGGCTCGTCCGGCCTCGACCTGGACATCTACTACAGCTACGGGTTCTCACTCGACGCCGGCGTGGTCTCCTACGATTACGTCAGTCCCGAGTACCGCGACTATCTCGCGTTTCTGCATGAGATGTACGAGGCCGGCGCCCTGTCGCAGGAAGTGACCATGACCGGACAGACCCTCAACTCGCTGCGGGTCGACGACCGCGTGGGAGGGTTCTGGACCGGCATCGGCGGGGTGTTGTTCGGCAATCGGGTGCTCGCCGAGGCCGGCATCCCCGGACGCTACACCTGGACGCCGCTGCCGGAGAACGCGCAGGGCGTAGCGCGTTACGTGCACGAGCCGCTGGTCATCGCCGCGTCGGTGATCACCAGCCAGAGCAAGAATCCCGAGGTGGCCATCAAGTGGCTGGACTACGTGTGGGCCAGCCCGCAGGGCTACCTGTACTCGAACTACGGCCTCGAAGGCGACACCTACAACGTCAATCCGGAACTCAATTCCGACTCGCCGTGGTTGAAGCATTTTCCCGGCCGTCCCGAGTACAGTGACAGCATCCGCAACAATCCGGAAGGCAAGTCGGTGCAGACGGTGCTGTCCGACATTGGGGCCTTCAACCATCCGCTGTACGCCGATGACGACGAGTCGTTCGCGGCGCGCTTCTCGGAAGATCCGTTCTCGGCCGAGCTGACCCGGCTCGCCGCGCCGATCGCGGTAACGCCGTTCCCGCGCTATCTTTCCTCGCCGGAGCAGGAGCGGCGCCTGCGCGCCCTGCGCGAGGAGGTCCTTCCGACCCAGGAGGAGTGGACCTTCAAGTTCATCACCGGCCAGGAGCCGCTCGACCGGTTCGCCGATTACGTGGCCACGATGAAGCGCGTCGGCGTCGATGAGCTGGTCGAAATCACGCAGGAACAGCACGACGCGTACACCGCTTCGTCCCGGTAACGCCCCGGGGCCGCGGCGCGTGAGATCGGCGCCGCGGCCCAACTTGTAACCCATGCCGCCGGCAGTCCGGCGTTCGGCCAAGGCGCTCCTGCAGGACCGGTATCTCTGGCTGCTGGCGGCGCCTGCCGTCGTCTACTACTTCCTGTTCCACTACCTGCCGATGTACGGGCTGCTGATCGCCTTCAAGGACTTCAGCCCGTTTCTCGGCATCCTCGGCAGTCCGTGGGCCGGGTTGGTGTGGTTCGAGCAGTTCTTCACTTCGATTCACTTCGTGCGCACGGTGCGCAACACCCTGCTGCTCAACTTCTACGGCTTCTTCTTCAACTTCACGGTACCGATCATCTTCGCCCTGCTGCTGAACGAGGTGCACCATAGCCTGTTCCGGCGCTGGGTGCAGACCATCAGCTACGTCCCGCACTTCGTGTCGATCGTCGTCGTGGTGGGGCTGATCAACGCCATGTTCAATTCCGAGAACGGCTTGGTCAACACCGTGCTCGGCCGGCTCGGCATGGAGCCGGTGCCGTTCCTCATTCTGCCGGGATGGTTTCGGCCGCTGTACATCGGCTCCGACATCTGGCAGCACTTCGGCTGGCGCGCCATCATCTACCTGGCCGCGCTCACCGCCATCGACCAGGAGCAATATGACGCCGCCTGGGTGGACGGCGCCAACCGCTGGCAGCAGCTTCGCTACATCACCCTGCCGGGAATCGCGCCCACCATCATCATCCTGATGATCCTCTACGTCGGCCAGATGATGTCGGTGGGCTTCGAGAAGATCCTGTTGATGTACGGCCCCGGCACCTACGAGACCGCGGACGTGATCTCCACCTTCGTCTACCGCCGCGGCATTACCGGCGGCGACTACAGCTTCGCCGCCGCGGCCGGGTTGTTCAACTCGGTGATCAACCTGTCGCTGATCCTGTTCGTCAACCGCCTGAGCAAGCAGCTCACCGGGACCAGCCTGTGGTAGGCGGCGCGGCCGTCCGCTATCGCCGCAGCGCGCTGGAGCGCCTCGCGGAGTTCGTCATCATCGTGGTGCTGGCGGCGGCCGCGCTGGTCACCATCTTCCCGCTGATCTACGTGTTCAACAACTCGATCAGCGGCAGCGCCGAGATCCTCGGCGGCACGGTGTGGCTGTGGCCCCGCAACGTCACCTGGAACGGCTATTTGACGGTGGTGCAGTCGACCGAAGTGTGGCGCTCCTACTACAACACGCTGTGGTATACCGGCGTCGGCACGGCGCTCAACGTCTCGATCACGCTCATGGTTGCCTATCCGCTGTCGCGGCGGGCCTTCAACGGGCGCGGCCTGCTGATGTTCTACATCGCCTTCACCATGTGGTTCAGCGGCGGCATCATCCCGACGTTCATCATCGTGCGCAACCTGGGGCTGTACGCCACCCGCTGGGCGATGGTGCTGCCGACCGCCGCGGCGGCCTGGAACATCATCATCACGCGCACCTATCTGCAGAGCAACATCGACGACTCGATCCCGGAGTCGGCAAAGATCGACGGCGCCAACGACCTGACCATCTTCTTCCGCATTGTCATTCCGGTGTCCAGCACGATCATCGCGGTGAACGTGCTGTTCTACGCGGTGGCGCACTGGAATGCCTACTTCCCCGCCCTGATCTACCTGCCCGATCCCGACCTGCACCCGCTGCAGATGATCTTGCGCAAGTTCCTGATCCTGCCGCCGGAAGAAGAGGAGTTGATGGCGTTCGAGGCGATCGCCGGCGTCACCCGCAACCGCTTCGTGGTGATCATGGTGGGCACGCTGCCGATTCTGGCCGTCTACCCCTTCCTGCAGCGCTACTTCATCAAGGGCGTGATGATCGGCGCCCTGAAGGGGTGACCGCGGCGATCACACCGCCAAACCGGGGTCAAGCGCGGCAGCGCCGTTACGCCGCCGCCGCGCGGGCGGCGGCGGCGGCGTAACGGACGTCTGTCGCCGGTGTCCTGTCTATTCCTTGTAGAAGAGCTGCTGGGCGTCGTAGAACAGGCACGCCTGCCACTCCGCCGAGCCGTTGTACGCCGGCGGGATGTTGCCGAGCTTCGAATTGGCCACGTAGAGCGTCGGCGCCAGTCCTACCGTGCCGACGACCACGACGTTATCGGCGTGCCAGTCCAGCAGTTCCTCGGAAATCTCCGTGTACTCCGGTGATCCCATGACGGTCAGCAGGCGCTGCTCCAGCGCCAGAAAGAGATTCTTGTATTCCTCCGGAGGTTCCTCGCCCGGCAGGACGCCGTCGGTGAAGTCGGCCAGCGTCGCCAGTCCGGTGCGCACGCGCTGGTCCGCTGCCAGCCACGTGCCCCACAACGGCGCCCAACCGAAGTCGGATGCCCCCGGCGCCCAGTGGTTGCCGGTCAGGTAGTGCACGGCTTCGAGCGTATTCCCATAGATCATGGCGCCCACCATGCGGTCGGTCATGTCCGAGCGTTCGAAGTACAACTCTCGCTGCATCTCGCTGAGCTGCACGCGGATGCCGACGTTCTCCCAGTACTCTTCGACCAGGTCGTACATTTCCTGTGGTATGTCCGCCTGAAAGAAGTAATCGACGATCAATTCGAAGCGTTCGCCGTCCGGGCGCAGGCGGAAGCCGTCCCCGTCGCGCTGGGCCATACCGGCTTCGTCGAGCAGCCGGTTCGCTTCCGCGGGGTCGAACTGCGCGTACGCCTCGCCCCACTCCTGCTTGTAGAAACTGGCGGAGGGGTCGACGGTAGCCTGCCGCGGCGTGGCCAATCCGAAGTATATCGCGTCGTTCATCTCGTCACGATCGATCGCCAGCGACATCGCGCGGCGGAAGCGGACGTCCTGGAACAGCGCCCGCAGCGCCGGCTCCTCGTTGTTCAGGTTGAATCCGAACGCAAGCTGGCTGCCGAGTATTCCGGGGATGGGATAGACCGTGTAGCCGGCCGTAGCTTCGCTCTCCTTGTACAGCGTGTAGTTGGCGAACGACGTGTTGTACGCCTGCACGTCCGCCTCGCCGGACACGATCTTGAGATCGATCGTCTCCTTGCCGGCAAGATTGTTGACGATGGTGTCGATGTAGGGGAGCTGATTGCCGGCCGTGTCCACCTCGTAGTAGTAGGGATTCCGCTCGTACAATCGGTAGGAAGTGGTGAACTCCTTCATGAACCACGGCAGCACCACCGGCTTTTCGAGGTCGCCGAGGGGGTTGACCTGCATGTGGGCGTTGAACGCGTCCACCCAGGTATCGTGGCCCTCCTCCTTGGCCAGCTTGTCGGCGTCCTCATTGTAGTTGATGTGGTACTTCGACAGGTATTTGCTCGGCGAGAACGAAATCCAGTGACTCCCCGGCCAGTGCGTAAAGAAGACCGGCAGCGCAGCCAGCGACTCATCGCTCTCGTAGCGCACCGTGCGGTCATCGACCTTGACGACGCGGTCCACTATGGTGGCCGGCGCGCCGCCGCCCCAGAAGCTGACCTCGTCGATCCAGTTGATCGCTTCCCACCGAAACAGGATGTCGTCCGCGGTGAACGGGTCGCCGTTGGACCACTTGAGCCCCTCCCTGAGGGTGAGCAGCATGCTCTTGTTGTCCGCCGACATCTCGAAATCGGTTGCTATGTCGGCCACGACCTCGCCGTCGTAGGAGAACTCCAGGAGGAACGCCGAACCGTTCTCCGGTCCGTCGCTCAGGTCTCCCCAGGGACTGCTGTCGGGGTTGAACGTGGTGATCGAGCCGCCGTAGCGCCCCACCGTCTCGAACGGGACGACCACCTTCGGCTCGACCGGCAGCCGTTCGTCGACCGGCGGCAGCTCGCCGGCGGCGACCCGGGCGGCCAGCATCGGCGCCTCGCGGTACTTGCCGCCGCCGGAGACCATGACCGCTTCCGTCCCTCCTTCCGGTTCCTCCGCTCCGCTCGCCCAGACGGCGGTTGCGAGCGCCAGCGTCATGGTCGCCGCCCCGGCGACCGCGAATAGCTTCTTCATGTGGCTTCTCCTCCCGGACGCGGAATCAGGCCGGCGCGGCGCGCCTCGCCCGCTCCGCGGCGTTCCCCGCCATGATAACCCCGCAGGGGCCACGGTCAAGGCACTCATCGAGCGTGCGCGCGTGCGTGGGCTCGGCAGGCGGCGCGCGTGTGGTATAAAGGGGGCGGACATGCTGAGCTACGTCGTCCGGCGCCTGGCCTACATGATCGTGCTGCTGGTGCTGCTCTCGATGGCCACCTTCGTCATCATCCAGCTCCCGCCCGGCGACTACCTCACCACCCTCACCATCAACATGCGCCGCGCGGGCGTGGTGCTGGACGAAGAGGCGCTCGAAGTGCTCTCCGAGCGGTACGGGCTTGGCCGTCCGCTTCACGTTCAGTACCTGACCTGGTTCGCGAATCTGTTGCGGGGAGACATGGGCGAGTCCTTCATCTGGGAGGCGCCGGTCACCGAGATCATAGGGGAGCGGCTGGCGCTCACCGTGACGCTCTCGATCTCGACGTTGATCCTGACCTATCTGATCGCGATTCCCATCGGGATCTACTCGGCGACCCATCAGTACTCGGTCGCCGACTACGGCTTCACCACGCTCGGGTTCGTCGGACTGGCCACGCCCAACTTTCTCCTGGCGCTGATCCTGATGTTCCTGTTCTACAAGTACTTCAACTGGAGCGTGGGGGGACTGTTCTCGCCCGAGTATCAGTTGGCGCCGTGGAGTCTCGGCAAGGTGATCGACCTGCTCAAGCACTTTCCGATTCCGCTCCTCGTGATCGGCACCGCCGGCGCCGCCAGTCTGATCCGCATCATGCGGGCAACGCTGCTGGACGAGCTGAGCAGGCAGTACGTGATCACGGCACGCGCCAAGGGAGTCGCCGAGCGCCGGCTGCTGTTCCGCTACCCGGTGCGGGTAGCGATCAACCCGGTGGTGAGCACCATCGGCTGGCTGCTGCCGGAGACCATCTCCGGGGCGACCCTCACGGCGATCGTGCTCAGTCTGCCTACCATCGGGCCGCTGCTGCTGCGGGCGCTGGAGGCGCAGGACATGTTCCTGGCGGGCAGCATGGTGATGCTGCTGAGCGCGCTGGGCATTGTGGGTACGCTGATTTCGGATCTGCTGCTGGTGGTGGTCGATCCCCGGATTCGCTTCGAGCGGCAGGCAACGGGATGAGCGGCGGCGCGCCGATCGGCCGGCGGCGGAAGCGCCAGGATACCGAAGCGTACTACCTGGCATCCAGTTGGGTGCTGATGAAGCGCAAGTTCCTGCGCCACAAGCTGGCGATTGCCGGCGGCTGCGTGCTGCTGGTGTTCTACGTAACGGGCGCGGCGTTCTCCGGCTTCTTCTCGACCGCCGACATCGCCCGGCGCCACCCCGACTACGCGCTGGCGCCGCCGCAACGGATCCACTTCTTTCACGACGGAAGGCTGCGCGCGCCGTTCGTGTACGGTACCGCGGTCAAGGTCAATCCGGAGACCTTTCGGCGCACCTACGTGGAGGAGCGGAGCACGCTTCACCCGCTCCGCTTCTTCACCCGCGGCGACCGTTACCGGCTGCTCGGGCTGTGGGACACCACGATCCGCTTCGTGGGGGTGGCGGAGCCCGGTACCCTGTTCCTGTTCGGGACCGACAACCTGGGCCGCGACATCTACTCCCGTACCCTGGCCGGCGCCCGCATCTCGCTGACCATCGGCTTGGTGGGGGTGGCGCTGAGCTTCGCCCTCGGCTCGCTGCTCGGAGGGCTGTCCGGCTACTTCGGCGGCGCCCCGGACATGCTGATCCAGCGGGCGATCGACTTTCTGGTCTCCATACCGACCCTGCCGCTGTGGATGGCGCTCGCGGCCGCGGTGCCCAGCGACTGGCCCCCGGTGCGCACCTACTTCATGATTACCATCATCCTGTCGGTAGTGGGATGGACCGGGTTGGCGCGGGTAGTGCGCGGCAAGCTGCTTCAGCTCCGGGTCGAAGACTACGTGCTGGCGGCGAAGATCGCGGGAGCCGGCGAGCTGACCACCATCGTGCGCCACCTGCTGCCGGGGTTCATGAGCTACCTGGTGGTGCATCTGACCCTCGCGGTCCCGGCGATGATCCTGGGCGAGACGGCGCTGAGCTTCATCGGCTTCGGTCTGAGGCCGCCGGTCGTCAGTTGGGGGGTCCTGCTGCAGCAGGCGCAGAACGTCCGTACCCTGGCGGTGAGCCCGTGGCTGCTGATTCCGGCCCTGTTCGTGGTCATCACGGTGCTGTGCTTCAACTTCCTGGGCGACGGGCTCAGGGATGCAACCGATCCCTACCGCTCAACGTGACCGCCGCTGCCTCCGCTGCCGCCCGCGCGCCCTTGACAACCCGGCAACGTCAACTACGGTAACTCCCGTCAAGGAGAATGCTATGGACAGACGACTACTGACGGCAGCCGCGGCGCTGGCGCTGATGCCGTGGGCGGCGTTCGCCGGCGGCAGTGACGAGTCTCCCGCGGCCAGCGCCGCGGAGACCTCGGCGCCGGCGGCCGCGCAGCCAATGCCGGAGGCCGAAGGACTGGTGCCCGGCATGGTGAACTTCTACGCCACCGTCACCGAGTACGAGCAGGCCACCGGCAACCGCATCACCGGCTTCCGGGAAGCGCCGCTGCTGGCCGCCCGCGTCGAGGCCGGCGAGCTGCCGCCGCTTGCGGAGCGCATGCCGGACGACCCGATGGTGATCATTCCCCTCGAGAGCATCGGCTCCTACGGCGGCAGCCTGCGCCATGCGGCGCTGAGCCCGGTCACCGCCGGCGCGGAGTCGTGGACCGCGCGCACCCAACCGCTGTTGATGGTCCACCCCAGCCTGCAGGCAATCGCCCCGAACGCCGCCACCGGCTGGGAGTGGAACGACGAGTTCTCGCAGCTCACCGTCTATCTGCGACCGGGTCTGCGCTGGAGCGACGGCGACCCGTTGACGGCCGACGACTTCACCTTCTGGTACGAGGATTTTCTGGGCAACGAGCTGTTGCTGGCGTCGCTGCCCGCGTCATGGCGCCCGCTCGAACGTCTGGAGCGGATCGATGACTACACCGTGCGCTTCGTGTTCAGCAAGCCCTATCCCAGCGTCCTGAACGTGCTCGGCACCGAAGCCCGCCGCTACCATGAAGTGCCGTTCCTGCCCTCCCATTTCCTGGCCCGGTTTCACGCCGATCACAACCCGGACGCCGCCGAGCTCGCCAAGTCCGAAGGCTACGAAAGCTGGGCGCAACTGTTCCTCAGCAAGTGGCCGGTCGACGTGCAGCAGCGCATGGACCCGGCCATTCCCACCATCGACCCCTGGACCATGGTCGAGGTGGACGAACTGGGCAACAAGTTCTTCGAGCGCAACCCGTACTACTGGAAGGTGGATCCGGCCGGCAACCAACTGCCCTACATCGACACCCAGGACCGCCTGCTGCACGAAAACCTCGAAGCGGTCACCTCCAAGATCATCGCCGGCGAGCTGGACTACGCCCTGCAGTTCACCACGATGGACAACTTCACCCTCTACAAGGAGAACGAGGAGCGCGGCGGGTACCGCACCAAGCTGTGGTTCGATGGCCGCGGCAACGTGATGCTGGCGATCCGCCCCAACCTCAACCACCGCGATCCGGTGATGCGCGAGCTGTTCCAGGACCTTCGCTTCCGCGAAGCGCTGTCGCTCGCGCTCGACCGCGACGAAATCAATGAGGTGATCTGGCGCGGGTTGGCGACGCCGCGCGCCGCCACGGTCGATCCGACCGTCAGCTTCTACGAACCGTGGATGGGCGAGAAGTTCATTGCCTACGACGTGGACCGCGCCAACGCGATTCTGGATGAGCTGGGACTGGCCTGGGACGACCGCCGGGAGTTCCGCCTGCGGCCGGACGGCGCCGCGCTGACCATCAACATCGACTACTTCCAGTTGGAGGAGAAGATGGAAGTGGGCGTGGAGCTGATCAAGCAGTTCTGGGAGGAGATCGGCGTCAAGGTGCCGACGCGCGCGGTGGACGGTCCGCTGGTCGGCCAGCGCCGCGCCGCCGGCGAGCTGGACGTCTGGGTGTGGAACTTCGATCAGACCACCGAGATCGGCTTTCACGGGCGGCCCACCTTTCACATGCCGCCGCTGGAGAACGCCGTGGATTGGAACGCCTGGTTCAGTTCCGGCGGGCAACAGGGCGCTGAGCCGCCGGCCGAAGTGGTGCGCTGGATGGAGCTGGCCGCGGAGTTTCAGCAGTACCCGATGGGCCACGCCCGCTACACCGAGATCGGCCGCGAGCTGCTCACGGTGGCGGCCAACAACCTGTGGGACATAGGCATTGCCGGCATCACGCCGAAGCCGATGACGGTCAAGGCCAACCTGCGCAACGTGAAGGGCGAAGGCGGCCTGTTCATCTATTCCTACCGGTTCTGGATGATCTATCACCCGGAGCAGTGGTACTACGAGTGAGGCTGCCGCGCCGGAGGCCGCCGGCGGCGTGACCAGGCGGCCGCGGCGCTCGCGGCCACCGCGGCGGCGCCCGGCCGCGACGGTCCTGCGGCGATGATCCCGCCATGCTGAGGTTCGCCGTTCGCCGCCTGCTCTACATGTTCATCCTGGTCGCCGCGGTGGCGGTGCTGGGGTTCGTGGTGATCCAGCTCCCGCCCGGCGACTGGCTCAGCACCTACATCCTGCAGGTGGAGATGAGCGGCGACCGCGTCGACCAGGAACAGGTCGAGACCCTCAAGCGGATGTACGGCCTGGACCGTTCGCTGATCGACCAGTTCCTGCACTGGGTGTGGGGCATGCTGCGCGGCAACTTCGGCTATTCCTTCTTCTGGAACCGTCCGGTGGCCGATCTGGTCACCGAGCGCCTGGGGTTCACCCTGCTGATCAGCGGCTCCACCATCATCTTCAGCTACGTCATGGCGGTCGCCATCGGCGTGTACTCGGCGACCCGGCAGTACGGCATCGGCGACTACGCGGCCACGGTGCTGGGATTTCTGGGCCTGTCGACGCCCCCGTTTCTGGTGGCGCTGGTCCTGGTCTGGTTCTTCCTCGTCCTGTTCGACGTCAACGTGGTGGGACTGTTCTCGCCCGACTATCTCAACGCCGACTGGTCCTTTGCCCGGGTGCTCGATCTGTTGAAGCACCTGCCGGTGCCGGTACTGGTGATCGGGCTGGGCGGCATCGCCGGGTTGCAGCGGATCATGCGCGCCACGCTGCTCGATGAGCTGCGCCGGCAGTACGTCATCACGGCGCGGGCCAAGGGGGTGCAAGAGACCACGCTGCTGTTCAAGTATCCGGTGCGCGTGGCGATCAATCCGATCATCAGCACCGTGGCCTGGGTCTTTCCCGAGCTGGTGTCGGGCGGCGCCATCGTCGCCGTGGTGCTCAATCTGCCAACCATGGGACCGCTGCTGCTGTCGTCGCTGCGCGGACAGGACATGTTCCTGGCCGGCGCCATCATGACCCTGCTGAGCGTGATGACGGTGGTGGGGTTCTTCCTCTCCGACCTGCTGCTGATGGTGATCGACCCGCGCATCCGCATGGAGTAGGACGCGCACCGATGGCCCGCGCCGCGCCAGCCCCGGACGCCGAACGCTACGAGCTGGCCTCGCAGTGGCAGCTCATGCGCCGCAGCTTTCGCCGCCATCGCGCCGCCCTGGTCGGCATGGTGGTGCTGGCGTTGTTCTATGCGGCGGCGCTGTTCGCCGAGTTCATCGCCCCGCATGACCCCAACCAGCGCAACTCCGGCTTCATCGAGGCGCGCCCGCAACGGGTACGCATCTTCCATCAAGGCCGTCTGGTGCGCCCGTTCGTCTACCCCCTGGTCAAGTCGGTGGACCTGGAAACGCTGGCGCGCATCTACACCGACGACGAGGGCCGGCGGCTGCCCCTGCGGTGGTTCGCGCCCGGCGACGAGTACCGGCTGTGGAACGTGATTCCGGCGCGCCGGCACCTGTTCGGCGCCGGCGAAGGCGAACGTCTGTTCCTGTTCGGCACCGACAAGCTCGGCCGCGACCTGCTGTCGCGGGTGATCTACGCCACCCGCGTGTCGTTGTCGATCGGGCTGCTGGGGGTGGCGGTGAGCTTCGTGCTGGGGTCGCTGTGCGGCGGGCTGTCCGGCTACCTGGGCGGGCGCACCGACGTGATCATCCAGCGGATCATCGAGTTCCTGTTGGCGATTCCCAAGATCCCGCTGTGGATGGCGCTCGCCGCGGCGCTGCCGCCGGGCTGGGACCCGGTAAAGCTGTACTTCGGCATGACGCTGATCCTGTCCCTGGTAGGGTGGACCCAGATCGCCCGGGTGGTGCGCGGCAAGATCATCAGCCTGCGGGAGGAAGACTACGTGGCCGCGGCCCGCATCGCCGGCGCGCGCACCGGCGCCATACTGCTGCGCCACCTGCTGCCCGGCTTCCTGAGCTACCTGATCGTGAGCCTGACGCTGGCGGTGCCGCAGATGATCCTCGCCGAGACCTCCCTGAGCTTTCTGGGACTGGGCCTGCAGCCGCCGGCGATAAGCTGGGGAGTGCTGCTGCAGGACGCGCAGGCGATCCGCTCCATCGCCCTGCAGCCCTGGCTGCTGATCCCGGGGCTGTTCGTGGTGGCCGCCGTGCTCTCCTTCAACTTCGTAGGCGACGGCCTGCGCGACGCCTCCGACCCCTACTCCCAATAACCCGGCGCCGCGCGTCTGGTGCTTGACAGCGGCGCCGGCTTGTGGCACGAGACGGGGGGATGCAGAGACCTGACGTTGCCGCGGTGACCGGCGGCCTCGAGGCGGCGAAGGCGCACCTGGACGAGCACGGCTACTGCGTGGTGGAAGGCGCGATCAGCAGCGCGGCTGCGGCCGCGCTCCGCAAGCGGCTCACCGAGCAGGCCGAAGCGGAGGCTCAACTCGGCGCGGCCAGCGTGCTCCCGGACAAGAAGCAGCTCATCTACTTTCTCCTGAACAAGGGGCAGGGATTCCGCGACCTGTTGTTCCATCCGACCATGCGCCAGCTCGTCGGGCACGTCATCGGGCCGCGCTACCTGCTGTCGTCCTACAACGGGCACATCGCCCTTCCCGGCGGTACGACTCGATTCCACACCGATCAGTGGTGGATGCCGCCGCCGACCACCTCCGCCCGGCGCACGCTGCTGCGGCCGGGAGAGATCGCCCGCGACGACCATCGCGGCCACTACCGGCTCGGCGCGGAGGGCAGCGCTCCGGCAGCCATCGCGCCGGCCTGCGTCTGCAACGTGATGTGGACCGTCGATGACTTCACGGCCGAGAACGGCGCCACCATCGTGGTGCCGGGCAGCCACCTGTTCGGGCGCGAGCCCGACCACGAGCTGGACGCGGACGCCGGCTGGAAGCCCGCGGAGGCGCCGGCGGGAAGCTTCATCGTGCTCGACGGCCGCGTGTGGCACTCGACCGGCGAGAACCGGACCGACCGCGCGCGCATCGGCCTGACCACCAATTTCTGCGCCTGGCAGTTCCGCCAGCAGGAGAACCTCGCCATGGGGGTCTCCCCCGAAGTCCTGGCGAACGCCTCGACCGAGCTGCTCGATCTGATCGGCTTCCGGCCGACGTTCGGCTACGGGGGCATCGAGGCGCGGGAGCGCATCGCGCGCGGCCAGTACGCGCTGGGCGAGATGAAGCCCTCGTAGCGTGCAGTCGGAGCACGACAGGAGGATGAAGATGGTCGACACGGCAACTCCCGCCGGTCTGAAAGATCTGGTGCGAGACGGGTTCGTTCTGGTACCCGGCGCCCTCGATTCCGAAACGGTGGCGGTGTGGAAACGCACCCTCTACGACCTGCACCGCCGCGGCCTGAACGAGATCGACAACAGCGTCGGCAACGTGGCCTTCGAGAGTCTGCTGCGGCTGGAGCCGGAGCTGTCGCGGGGCCTGATCGGCCACGCCAGCACGGCGCCCTATCTCAAGGCGATGCTTGGCCGGCAATGCCAGCTCCGGTCGTTGCGCGCGCACCTCAACCCGCGCGCCTACCGCCAGGAGTGGCACATGGACTTCGCCGACTACCACTACCAGGAGCGCAACGCCGAGGCCGAGCGGCCGCTGCGCGCCCTGTGCATGAACACAACCTTCTATCTTACGGACAACACGCCCGAGCGGGGCCGGCTGACGTTCCTGACGAACTACGTCGACCGCCGGCTGCCGGAGGAACTGTTGCCGCACATCCACTACACCGACGACCGCAGCAACCCGTTCCAGGCGTGGTGCGACGCGCAGCCGCAGGAGCATCTCTATCCGCGCGCCGGCGACGCCATCGTGTTCCTCGCCCACGTCCCGCACCAGGGGGTCAAGTTCGGCGACGACCCGGAAGACGACATCCGCGCCAACTTGGTGCTGCACTACCAGCAGAACCCGATGTATCCGGGCATCAAATTCGTCAGCACGCCCGACTTCACGCTGCACGCGCTCGGCTACGCCGGCACCTTCCCCTTCGCAACGGAGTAATCAGGGTTCCTCGCCCATGCCGGGCCAGAGTCCGCCGCGAGGCAGGCAGGCGGCTGGCAGGCAGCGCCCGCCGGTTGACCGACCGACCGCGCCGCCGTAGCGTGAGAGCATGCAAGGCCAGTCACCTGCCGCCGATGGGAATCACGATAGCGAAGAAGGGCTCCGGTACCCGATCGGTCGGTTTCGCGAGGACCCGCAGCCGACCCCGGAGAAGCGCGAGCGTTGGATCGACAGCATCGCTGCCCTGCCGGGCGAGGTGCGGACGCTGGTGCAGGGTCTCGCCGACCGGCAGCTCGACACTCCATACCGTCCCGGCGGCTGGACGGTGCGGCAGGTGGTGCACCATCTGGCCGACAGCCACCTGAATGCCTACTGCCGTACCAAGTTGGCCCTGACCGAAGAGGTACCGACCATCAAGCCCTACGACCAGGTAGCGTGGGCGACGCTGCCCGATACCCGCTCGGCGCCGCCGGAGGCGTCGCTGGACCTGCTGCAGGGGCTGCACACGCGTTGGGTAGCGGTGTTGCGGACCCTGGACGAGACGGCGTTGCAGCGGAAGCTGCACCATCCGGAAGATGGCATGCTCACCGTCAGCCGAATCATCCAGAGCTACGCGTGGCACGGTCGCCACCACCACGCGCACATCGCCAACCTGCGCTCCCGCAAGGGGTGGTGACGGGGCCTCACCTCGCATGGACTCCGCACCGGAGGCGCGCCCAGGGGCGATGAGCAGTCCCGGGGAGGATTGTCAATGAACGAACCGGCCCTCATTCCGCGACCGATGGCGGTGGAACCCGGTTCCGGGAGCCTGCCGGTGAGCGATCGTACCGCGGTCCTGGCGGATGCGGCGAGCCGCACCGCCGCGGCGCTGCTCGCCGGGCTGCTGCCGCCGGCAGGCGGCGGGCCGCGGCCGGTGGGATCAGCCCGGCCGCAGCCCGCCCCCAACACCATCACCGTGGTCACTGACGGCGCTCGCGCCGACCTCGGCGACGAAGGCTACGAACTGGCGATCACGCCGCAGTATGCCATCGTGACCGGCCGCGAGCCGCGCGGTGTGGCGTGGGGCGTCCAGACGGTGCGCCAGTTGCTCGCCCCCGGCGCGGCTCAGGTCACCACCCTGCCGGCGTTGACCATCCGCGACCGCCCGCGCTTCGCGTGGCGCGGGCTGCACCTCGACGTGGCGCGCCACTTCTTTCCCGTTGCGTTCATCGAGCGGCTTCTCGATCTGATGGCGCTCTACAAGCTCAACACCTTCCACTGGCACCTGACCGACGACCAGGGCTGGCGGCTGGAAGTCCGCTCCCGGCCGCGGCTGACGGAGATCGGCTCCCGGCGCGCCGCCACTCCCCTGCCCCACGACCGCAACCAATCGGACGGCACGCCGTATCACGGCCATTACTCGCAGGAGGAGGTGCGGCAGGTGGTGGCCTACGCGGCCGCGCGCGGCATCACGGTAGTGCCCGAAGTCGAGCTGCCCGGCCACTCCCTGGCGGCCCTGGCCAGCTACCCGGATCTCGGCTGCCGCGGCGCCGGCTACGAGACGGCGGTGAGTTGGGGGATCAAGCGCGACGTGCTATGCGCCGGGCGCGAGTCCACCTTCACCTTCCTGGAGGAGGTGCTGAGCGAGGTACTGGAGCTGTTCCCCGCCCGCTTCATCCACGTCGGCGGCGACGAGTGCCCCAAGCAGTGCTGGCGCGAGTGCCGGCACTGCCGGGCGCGCCGCGCGGCCGAGGGGCTGCGCGACGAAGACGAACTGCAGAGCTGGTTCATCCGCCGCATCGGCGCGTGGCTGGCGGCGCGCGGGAGGCGCCTGGTCGGCTGGGATGAAATCCTGGAGGGAGGCTTGGCGCCCGGGGCGACGGTCATGAGCTGGCGCGGAATCGACGGCGGAGTGGCCGCAGCCGCCGCCGGCCACGACGTGGTGATGACGCCCAACACCCACTGCTACTTCGACTACTATCAGTCGCGCGACGCCGCGGCCGAACCGCCGGCCATCGGCGGCTTCCTGCCGCTGGAGCAGGTCTACGACTTCGATCCCGTTCCCCGCGCCATCGGCAGCGCCCGCGCCCGCCACGTGCTGGGCGTCCAGGGCAACATCTGGACCGAGTACATCCCCACCCCGACGCAGGTCGAATACATGGCGTTTCCCCGCGCCCTGGCGCTGGCGGAAGTAGGCTGGACCCCGGCGCCGCGCCGCTCGGCCGCCCACTTCCGGGACCGCCTGCAGCGGCACCGCCCCATGCTCGACCACCTCGGCGTCCGCTACCGGCCCTGGCAAGATCCTTGACCAGGGAGGCGGCAAAGCCCAACACGGCCACGCTATGGGCGATTGTCGGCGTCACGGCGCAGGCTTTCGATGTTCGCGCCGTTCCCTCTCACATCGATCGCAACCTCTCCGATCTTCTCGTTCAGGGTGTCGATCTTCCCGCGGTTCTCTCTCATGTCGATGCGAGTCTCGTCAATCTTCTCGTTTATGCTCGTAACGGTCGCGCTAAGGGTGTCGATCTTCCCGGACAACCTCTCGCCAAGGGTGTTGATGTTCCCGACGATCCCATCGTGAGCTGCCTTTGCTTCCGCGCGGATGGCCTTACCTTGCATCATCACCATTGGCACCAATACGCCAAGGATGGCGGCTACGGCAACAGCACCGGCAATCCAAGTCTCCATCGGTCCACCTCCTACAGCGGGCCGGGGGCGGCCAATCTGTGGCCGCTTGATTCATGGAGCCGAGCATACCACGCGGCGCAGCAGGACGACAACGTGCCAGACTGCAGGCCAGACGCTCGCCAAGGCGCACGCTGGCGTCACCCGGTCCCACAAAATCACCACCGGGCGCCGTCCCGCCAGTGTAGAGAGCTTCTCGGTCGATTCTGCACGCAACGGGGCCGGAGCGGTCTGCGGGCGGGCATGGTCGCCGCCGGGGGCGCAATACTCGCGCCGCGTCGCCGCGGCTTACCAGGCCAGGCTGATGCCGCGTTGGCGGAGGTCTTCGCGGCGGCGTTGGTAGTCGGGCAGGACGCGGCCGACGGCCTGCCAGTAGTCGCGGCCGTGGCCGCGGTGGCGCAGGTGGACCAGCTCGTGGACCACGACGTAGTCGATCAGCCGCATGGGGGCCTGGATGATGCGCCAGTTCAGGCGGATGGTGCCGTTGCGGTCGCAGCTCCCCCACCGCTTCTGCTGATCGGAGATGACGACGCGCGGCAGCTCGACGCCGGCCTTCGCGCGCCAGGCCGCCACCCGTTCCGGCAACCGCGCGGCCGCGTGCCGGCGAAACCAGGCGACCAAGGCGGCGCGCACGTGCTCCGTCCGCTCCGCTCCGCGGGGCGCGGGTACGTGCAGCCAACCGCCGCGCAGCTTGGCGGCGCCGGTCTCCCCCCCATGCACCTTCAGGCGATAATGGCGGCCGAGATAGAGCACGCTCTCGCCGCTGACGAACTCGCGCGGCGCGGGCGGCGGGTCGTGGGACTGTACGTGACGCCGCCGTTGCGCAATCCACGGCGCCTTGCGCTGCACCAGCGCGTCCAGCCGGCTGGTGGAAAACTGTTCCGGCGCCACCAGCATCACGCTGCCGTCAGACGCCACCGTGACCGCTACGGTCTTCTTTCGCCGCCGGCTGCGGCGGATGGCGTACGCGAGCCGGGTCCCGCCCCAGGTAACGGCGGAGGTCTCGGCCGCGGTCACGGGGCGGCCCGCACCTTGGCGAGATCGACGATGCCGGCGGCGAGCGCCTCCATGTCATCCGCCGGGAGCCCGCGGGCGCGCAGGTGCTGCTTGATCGTGCGCCGCATCTCGCGCTGCAGGTCCTCTTTCTGCCACCAGTCGACCAGTTTGGTGAACGGTTCGATCGCCTCATCGAGATCGGAAGCGAGGTCGCGGTTGCCCGCATCGTAGCCGGTGGCCTGCTCCTCCTCGATCTTGCCCGGGCGCTGTTCCGCCAACAGGCCGTAGATGGCGAAGCCGCGCGCGTCGAGGCCGAGTTCCTGCGCTTGCGTCTGCTCACCCTGGGCCTCGTCGCGCAGGTTGCTCAGGAGCGAAAGCTGCTCCGCGGCATCTATCCGTTCCTGGCGCCGTTCCTCGATCAGCGCCTCCAGCCGCTCGCGCAGCGACTGGTAGAAGGCGGGATTCTCCTCCACGTGGACGCTGATTTCGTGGCGGATGGCGTGCTCCATCTCGCTGGCCTTCGCCTCGTCGGTTGCAAGCGCCCCGATCTTCTCCTCGAACTCCGGCGAGAAGAGCGGTACTTCCTTGACCAGAATCTCGATGCCGTCCGCCACGACCGCGTCGGCGATCAGCTTGCGCACCTTCTCCCCGCAGCCGGACAGATCGAGGCGGTCGTCGCGGTAGCGGGCGCGCGCGGCACCGCGGATCTTGCCCAGCCAGCGGAGGTCGGCATGGTACGCGAGCGCGCGCTGGTCCGGCAGCAGCATGTCCATCGACTGGCTGAAGCGGCGGAACGCGAGGTCGAACGCGGCCCGCACGTCCTCCGGCTCCAGCACCCGCACGCAGGCGTCCAGATCGCTCGTATCCGCCACTGTCCGGAAGAACTTCATCGCCGCCGCGTGCCGGGTCTGCAGGCGCGGCAACTCGTCCACGTTCGACGTCAGCGCCCCCGTCACTTCGGCCGTCGAAAAGATCGCCAGCGCGTCCTGCAGCTTGGCGGACACGCCCCAGTAGTCGACCACCAGCCCGTAGGTCTTGTCGTCGCCGTGCGGGCGGTTGACGCGGGCGATGGCCTGCAACAGCGAATGCTCCTTGAGCGGCGCATCGAGATACATCACCTGTTCCGCCGGCGCGTCGAAGCCGGTCAGCAGCATGTCGCACACCACCAGGATGGCGAGCGGGTCATCACGATCCTTGAACCGTTCGACGAGCCGGTCCTGCTCCTCCTTGCGCAGATGCCAGCGGGCCAGCCGCTGCTCGTCGTTGTGCAGCGCCGACATGATCAACGCCGACTCCGGGCCGTGCAGCCGGTCCAGCGTCTCCTTGTAGGTGACCGCGGCGTGGCGGCTGGCCGCCACCACCTGCGCCTTGAAGCGGTTCGGAGCGATGAACCTGGTGAAGTGATCGAGCAGGTCCAGGCAGACCGTTTCGATGCGGCGCGGGGCGCCGGCGACCGCCTGCTCGGTGGCGTAGCGCTGCTTGATGGCGGCGCGTTCGTCGTCGCTGCGGTCGGCGAACACGCGGTCGAACACCTGATCGATGGTCTGGCCGATGATCTGCAACTCCGGGAGCCGACTTTCGTAGAAGATCGGCACCGTTGCCTGATCCCGGACCGCCTGCTCGATGGTGTAGGTGTCGATGTAGGGGCCGAACGTGCGCAGCGTGCTGCGGTCCTGCTTGTCGATCGGCGTGCCGGTAAAGCCGAGGAAGCAGGCATTCGGCAACGCCTGCCGCATGTTCGCCGCCAGACTGCGGTACTGGGTGCGATGAGCTTCGTCCACCATCACGAAGATGTTGGCGGCTTCGGACAGAACCGGATGCACCGAACGCCGCCGCGCCGCGCTGCCGGCGCCGGTGATCTCCTGGAACTTCTGGATGGTGGTCATCACCGTCTTGCCGGTGGGATGTTCCAGGATTCGCCGCAGGTCGCGCACGCTGTCGGCCCGTTCGGGGTTCGGGAATCCGCAGGCGGTGAACACTCCGGCGATCTGCCGGTCGAGCTTGGTGCGGTCGGTGACGATGACGACCGCCGGCTGCCGCTGCGCTGCGTCGCGCCGCAGCTTGAGCGCCAGCCACAGCATCGTCAGACTCTTGCCTGAGCCCTGGGTGTGCCAGACGATCCCGCCGCGCGCGCTCGGTTGGCGCGCGGTCCCGATGCGCCGCAGCGCCTCGTTCACGGCGATGAACTGCTTGTAGCGGGCCAGCTTGCGGACCGCGCGCCCGCCTTCGATCTCGAACACGACGAAGTTGCGCATCACGTCGAGCAGGTTGCGCGGTTCGAGCAGCCCGTAGAGCAGGATGTCCTGCGGCGCCGGCGCGCGGCCAAGGTGCGCGCCGAGCTGCGCCACGCTCAGGGGGTACGGCTCCTTCCACTCGAGGAAGAACCGTTCGGGCGTGCCGACCGTGCCGTACACGGCGCGCTCGCCGCAGGTGGCGATGAGAACCTGCGCCGCGGCGAACAGGTGCGGCGCGCCCTGATCCTTCCAGCTCGGGTCCGCTTCCTGGTAGCGGCGAAGCTGCTTGACCGCGGCGGCCTTCCAGGCGTCGCCGATGGTGGGACTCTTGCACTCGATGACCACCAGCGGCAGCCCGTTCACGAACACCGTCACGTCCGGGATGACGTGCTTCTTCGCCCCGAGCACCTTGTATTGGCGCGTCACGATACAGTCGTTGCGGCCTGGATCATCGAAGTCGAGAAACCGGACCGTGTGGCTCTTGCGGCCGCCGCCCAGGTCCTGCTCCAGCGCGATGCCGTAGGTAAGCGAGGTGTAGAGCTTCTCGTTGGCCTCCGCGAGGCTGGCCGCCGGCACCTGGGTCACGGCCCGCACCGCCTGCGTCACGTTGGCCTCGGACAGCCAAGGGTTCAGACGCTTGAGGGCGTGGGCAAGCCGGCGGGTCAGCACGGCCTCCTTGACGCTCGCGCGTTCGCCTTCCAGGTCTTCAGGCGCGGCGTACTTGTAACCGAGGGACCTCAGCAGCTTCACCGCCGGCTCCTCCGCAAGATGGCGCTCGTCCCACCCGGCCGCGGTCGGGCTCATGCCGCCTCCGTATCCGGAGTCACGCGAAGCTCACCAGTGAGGAGCACGGACATCAATGCTCGCTTCAACCGTAGACGGGCGCGGACCTCGGCCCTCGCGGACCGTATAAAGCTATTGAACCCATCTGCGACGTCGACTATCTTCCGCTGTTCATCCAGAGATGGCAAAGGAACCGGAAGCTGGCCATATTCCGTCGCGTTGATGTTCGGTTGCGCCTGGGCGCGCTGGCGGACCGCCACCCAACGCCAATATACCGCGGTGTTGAGATATTCCTTCAGAAACGCCGGAAGCAGGACACTGCCTCTGGTGCGGAAGCGGACAAGGTAGCCGGCGAACGCGCAGCGCAAACCGGTATCGTCGTCAACATGAAGGTATGCTTTTCCGACAGTCCCGCTACGAGCGAACAAAATATCACCCGTTCGTAGCAAGTAACCGTCAGCATCCTGGTCATCGATTCCAACGGCCTCGTCTTTCAGTGCGCCATCATCGTCAATATCGGTGATGCGAATATAACGGATCCCGCCGGGCTCAAAGTCCCTCTTGGCGACGTTGGCACCGTATTGTCCGCGTGCAATACAAGCATCAGCGAGTGACCGAACGGTCCACCCGTTCGGAATACTCCCAATCTCTGTCTGCTTGAATCGCGTGTTCCGTCCCGGCAGTCCTCGCGTGAACAGTTCCTGCATCAGTCCGCGCTTGACGATCTTCGCTTGGTCGATGACCGCCTGGGTCTTCTCGATAGCGTCGTCCACCGAGGAAAGAATCGCGGCAATCTTACGCTGCTCGGAAAGAGGCGGCAGCAGAAACGTAAACTCGCCAAGCTGTTTCCACGACGTTCTGGGCATCTTTGTACCAGACGACGTGGCGATCGCATGCCACTGCAATCGATTCCACTGCGCAAGCTGGAGCAGGTAAGGCGAGTCAAGACCGTCTTTACCAAATAGTGGCAATATGTCGGTCGAACATACTCCATCAAACGGAGCCGCCGCCGCCTTCCGTAGATTCGGGCGAAGTTTGCCGAACAGTATATCTCCGGTGTAAAAGACGGTCTTTGCACTGGTCGCACTGCCGGCTGACGACCAGCCAAGAAGCGCGGGACGCCCCTGCGCGAGATGCTCAAGGGCGACATACGGACGGACATCTCCTGCGGCCGGCGTGACCTTCATCAGTCGCTGGTCGGCACACTCACAGAGCCGTCGATGCACCCATCCTTCAGGAGCCTTCAAGTGGTTCAGTTCAACTAGTTCGATGCCCTGCGGCTGACAGGGCCGGTCGTGGGTATTGCCGGCGGCCCTTATTCGGCGTGGCCGGCGCCATTGTCATCGAGCTGCTGCTTGAGGCGCCGGAACGTAGCCTCGTCGATGCCGGTGGCCGCCTCTATGATGGACCACGGTACATCGCGTTCCAGGAATCGCTGGATGGTATGCAACTGTCCCCTCATCTCGCCTTCCTGGCGGCCTTCTTGGCGGCCTTCCTGGCGGCCTTCTTGGCGGCCTTCCTGGCGGCCTTCCTGGCGGGCCTGTTGGCGGGCCTCCCGGATGCCCTCCCGAATGCCCTCCCGAACACCCTCCCGGATGCCCTCGTCGATCATCTTATGCACGTAGGTCATTATCTCTCCTCCTCGGCCCGGCACGGTCCGCCGCAGCGCGTCCGCGAACGCCTGCTGCTGCTCATTCGACTTCAGCGCCAGCAGCACGTACTCCACATGCAGCGCCACCCCGTCAAACCCTGCGACCGGATACAGCTCGTCCACCAACCGTATCATTTGGTTGAGCAAGTCGTCCCAGCCCTCCGAGCCCGCGCGGCGGTACTCGGTCATCATCGCGAGCTGCGCCAGCCGCGCGCCCAGCGTCCCCTCCACCGACTCCGGGTTCTGCTCGGTCTGGTCGATCAGCAGGTGCTCGAACTGCGGTACCCAACCCAGGGCGGACTCCGCGCCGGCAACCAACTCCGCGAACTGCCGCGGGAAACGCCACGGTTCGGCTCCCTGATAGAATACCACCGGCACGATCAGCGGCAACCGCGGCTCCTGCTCGTGCTCGCGGTGCCATTGCATCCAGGCCATCAGGCAGTAATGCAGCAACCGCAGCCGCAGCCAGCGGTCGGGCGTGGACTGATGTTCGAGCAACACGAGGACGAGCACCGGAGAGCCGGAGACCTCGCGCTCGACCGAGAACAGCAGGTCGGCCTCGCGGCCGCGCCAGTCGTCACTGACCAAGCGGCTGGGCAGATGGGTCAGAGTGGTCCACCGCAGCATGCGGGCGAGTTCCTGGGGCAGGCAGGAGCGCAGCAGGCCGGCGGCGTTCTCGCGGTCGGAGAACACGCGGTAGAAGTACTTGTCGTGCCGCTGGCTGACCGGCGGCGGGTCGGCTGACTGCGGTTGGTCCGATGCGTGATCGTCAGCCATGAACCCGATGGCGACCGTAGCCCCTCGCTACGCCGGCGTCAAGCCTTGCGTTCGTGTCGTGTCGTGTAGTCGGCGCAGGTCTGCTACTCGTCGCGAACAGAGTCCAGGTACAGGGTGTCGGGACATATATCTTGTCCGTGGGGCCAGACGACGGTTCCATTCACGGCCATTGCTCGCTCGAAGTACCTGTTGTCTTGGAGCTCTTGGAACACGCCAAAATCCAACAGGGTCGAACAGTCGTAGACCCGTCGTTCATCGTTATCGAAGAGCATCCTCAGTCTATATCCCTCCATCGCGGCAACTCTCGATATTCTCGGATTCATGGCTGAGTCTGCTAGCCGCCGTAGCCCAGCTCGGCGAGGTAGCGGTTCATGGTCGCTTCGGCGGCGGCGCGTTCCCGCTCCAGCTCGCGGAGCTTGCGCACCGCGGCCGCCACACACCGCTGCGCCACCAGCCGGCGCGCTAAGGTCACCTCGTCCTCATCCGTAGGGCAGCGCCGGTGGGGAGAACATCGGAGTGGCGGTGGGCCTCACCATTGGAATGACCAGCCCATGCCGCCGGCGGCCTGCACCAGATCGGCCTCCCCGAGCTCGGCGGAGGGCGGCAGGATCAGGTGACTGGTAGTCGCCGTTTCCTCGTGCACCTCGATGTTGAACTCGGAGGGCACGGTCAGGCCGATTTCCGCCTTGATCGCGGTCTTGGGGTCCGTCATCAATTGGTTGCGAAACTCGCGGTCCGCGGTCGCCTTTTCGATCAGCTGCTGGCGCAGAGCGCTGACCGTCATCGTCTTCTCGCCCATATTCCTCTCCTTCCGGCAGCTCGCGCAGCATCGATCACGGCAATGTCTGCGCGCTACTCACATTGTCAGATCAAATATAGGCAACGTTGGCCAAAGTGTCGAGCCCGTGCACCGAGACGAGAGAAAATGAGTTATCAGGAAATTCCCGTGGGTGGCGGCGGTGGGATTCCGGCGCCGCCCCACCCACAGCGCCGTCGATGCACCTATCCATCAGGGAACGGATGGTCGCGCGCCAGCGTGCTCAGCCACCGCGACACCTTGGCCAAGTCCGCCGCCATCAGGTTGCGGTCGAACCCGTACAGATACCGCTGCGCCACCAGCCGGCGCGCGAAGGTCACCTCGTCCTCATCCGTAGGGCAGCGCCGGTGGGGTGAACGACCAGTCGATGCCGCCGGCGGCCTGCGCCAAGTCGGCTTCCCCGAGCTCGGCGGAGGGCGGCAGGATCAAGTGACCGGTAGTCGCCGTGTCCTGGTGCACCTCGACGTTGAACTCGGAGGGCACGGTCAGGCCGGTTTCCGCCTCGATCGCGGTCTTGGGGTCCGCCATCAATTGGTTGCGAAACTCGCGGTCCGCGGTCGCCTTTTCGATCAGTTGCTGGCGCAGAGCGCTGACCGTCATCGTCTTCTCGCCCATATTCCTCTCCTCCCGGCAGCTCGCGCAGCATCAATCACGGCATGTCTGCCGCGGCGCGCGCTACTCACTTTGTCAGATCAGATATAGGATACCGTTGGCCAAATGTCGAGCCCTTGCACCGAGAAAATGAGTTATCAGGTATTTCCGTGGGTAGCGACGGGCGGACTCCGGCGCCGCCCCACCAGGGATGAGCCGGCGGTGACCTCAGTCAGGCGGTGTGGGAGTTGACCGCCGGGCAGCCGCGGCTGGTCAACGCGCTGGCCCGGGAGGCGTGCTCCGGCGGCGAAGCGGGGCGCGACCGCACCCGGACGATCAGCGCCGAGGCGGTCCGTTGTTCCACGAGCTGATCCGCTAGCCGCCGTAGCCCAGCTCGGCGAGGTAGCGGTTCATGGTCGCTTCGGCGGCGGCGCGTTCCCGTTCCAGCTCGCGGAGCTTGCGCACCGCGGCCGCCACGTCGATCCGTTCTTCTTCCTCCGCGGTGTCCACGTAGCGGGTGATGTTCAGGTTCCAGTCGTTGCGCTCGATCTCGGCGACCGGCACCACCCGCGCGTACTTCTCCACGTCGGTCCAGGCGTGGAAGGTCCGGGCGATGCGCTCCAGGTCGCGGTCGCGCAGGCGATTCTGGTTGGTCCCTTCCTCGAACTCCCCGGAGGCGTCGATGAACAGCACCGCGCCTGCGCGCGCGGGCGGCTTGGCGCGGTTCAGCACCAGCACGGACGCCGGGATGCCGGTGCCGTAGAACAGGTTGGGCGCAAGGCCGATGACCGCCTCGAACAGGTCTTCTGTGAGCATGCCCTGGCGAATCTTCCCCTCCGCGCCGCCGCGGAACAGCACCCCGTGCGGCATCACCACGCCGAGCCGTCCGGCAGCGTTCAGTACCGCCACCATGTGCTGCACGAACGCCAGGTCGCCCTTGGTCTTCGGCGGCAGGCCGAACCGGAAGCGCCCGTGGCCGTCGCTCTCGGCCACCTCGCGGCCCCACTCGTCGAGGCTGAACGGCGGATTGGCGATCACCCGGTCGTAGCGCAGCAGCTCGCCTTCATCCACCAGCTTCGGGTCGCGGATCGTGTCGCCCTTCTCGATGCGCGCGTCCGGCAGCCCGTGGAGCAGCATGTTCATCTTGCAGATCGCCCAGGTGCCGAGGTTCTTCTCCTGACCGTGGAGCGTCAGGTCATTCGGATTGCCGCCCTGCCGCTCGAGGTGATGGGCGCACTCGATCAGCATGCCGCCGGAGCCCGCGGTCGGGTCGCAGACGCGCATCCCCGCGGCCGGCGCCAGCAGCTCGACGATCAGCTTGACGACCATGCGCGGGGTGTAGAACTCGCCGCCCTTCTTGCCGGCGTCGTCGGCGAACTGTTCGATCAGATATTCGTAGGCGCGGCCGAGCAGATCCGGCTCCGCCAAGCGGTCGTTGCGGAGCGAGACTTCGGAGAAGTGCCGCACCAGGCGCGCCAGCACGGTGTCGCGGTTGCGGGCGTCGCCGAGCTTGCGCTCGTCGTTGTAGTCGATGCCGGCCAGCACGCCTTCGAGCGCGCTGTTCTGTTCCTCCAGCGCCGCGCACGCCTTGTTGAGGGTCTCGCCGATGTTGGCGGCCGCTTCCCGGATGGCGCCCCACCGCGCCCGGTCGGGCACGAAGAACTGGTGCTCGTCGGGGTCGGTCCAGGCCACCTCTTGGGACACGCCGCCGGCAATCAGCTTCTCCGCTTCCTCCTCGAAGCGGTCCGACAGCCGCTTCAGGAACAGCATGCCGAAGATGTAGGTCTTGTAGTCGCTGCTGTCGATCGATCCGCGCAGGATGTCGGCGGCCGCCCACAGGTACTGTTCGAGCTGCGCCACGCTCAGGATGTCGGCCGCCCGCGCCGGCGCGACGGCCGTGGTCGGGTCCGGCGGCGGACGGGAGGCGCCGGCGGCGGCCGCCGGCGCGGGCGGCGCGGCGGGGCGGACTTGCATCGCCACCGGGACCGGCGCGGCGAGACGCGCGGCAAGATCCGCCTTCCGGCGCCCGGAATCGTCCAGATCGAACGCCCGGCACAGTTCCTTCAGACGGTCTCGGGACAGCTCCTGCAGCAGCGCCGTGACCCGCACCTTGCGCGCGCGGGCCAGCGCGTCCGCGAGTTGCTCCTTGTCGCCGCGGCCGGCGACCGGCAGCGCGTAGCGGTCGGCGCCGGCGCGCAGCTCGCGGCTCGTCAGTGCGGAAAGGATGGCGCGTTTCGCCGGCATTGGCGGGTGCCGCCCTTCAGCCTGGCCGCGCGCCGTACGGCGCCGCCAAGCGGACGTCGTCTCCCGCGGCCGCCGCGCCGTCTTCCTGGCCGCCGGAGCCGCTGAACCAGTCCCTCAGCTCCGACCGGTCCTGCTCGGTGACGTCGGCGCCCTGCGCCTGCACCCGGTCCAGCGTGATGGTGAGCAGCGCGTCGCGAATCTGATCGGCGCTCGGCGCCGGCCGCGCGTCGAGGCGGGCGCCGCCGTACAGGGCGCCGCGCACCACGAAGCCGACCGCTTGCCGGCCGACGTGAATTCCCTCCTGCTTGAGATCATCCCTGGTCCAGGCCGTGCAATGCGTCAAGTTGAAGTCATAGGCGGCGGCGTAGCGCGCGAGCGCGGCGAAGGTCGCCTGCCAGGCCTGCGGGTTCAGTCGGGGCAAGTCGGTGACACGGCAGCAGCGCGCGACGAACGCCGGCATGCGGGTCAGCACGTCGTCGTCTTCGTCCTCGGGCTCCGCATGCTTGGCCATGTTCCACACGTGCAGTCCGTTGGTGCGCAGATCGGAGCTGGCCGCCATCGAACTGATCAGGCCGCGCAACGAACCCAACCCGAACCATCTGCTGCGGTCGATCGCCTCATCCAGGCCGGTCGAGCGCAGCATGATGCCGAGCGAGGAGAGATAGGCAGGTCGGTCCTGCCGGTCGACGTAATCGTGGATCAGCCGCTGGACCCGCTCGCGGTGCCCCTGTTCCGACTCCCGGACGACCGCGGGGTCGGCCGCGGCTTCGGTCTCCGTTTCGGACGCCCGTTCCGCGCTCAGCAGACCGACCAGATCCTCCGCGTAGATCAGCAGGTCGGCGATGGTGTGATACGCTGGTGAGGTCTGGCCGGTGGAGATGATCACGGTGCGGCGGTCGTTGGCCCGCAACAGGCGGAGCAGCGGTGCGAAGTCCGCGTCGCTGGACGCCAGGATGAACTCGTCGTAGCGCGTGTTCGCGTCCTGGGCTTGCAGGGTATCGATGACGATTCTGATATCCGCCGCGTTCTTTTGCCCGGCGGTCAACACCGGGCAATCCACGACCTCGAAGCCGGCGCGGGTCAGGCGCGGGCGAAACGTCGACAGATACAAACGGCCGCTGTCGTTGCCCCAATCGCGGTCGGCCACCCATCCGGCGGGATTCAGATAGGCCCGCCGCACCAGCAGGTGCCGCCGGTCGCCGGGCGGCAGGTTCCAGGTGGCAAGCGCGTCGAGCCACCGGCCCGGTTCGTCCGCCAGGACGTAGGCCGCCTTGCGATCCAGTTGCAGCAAGCCGCTGAAGAAGTTGTCGAAGTCGAGGAACAGCGCGCTCTTGATGCGGTTCATTTCGGCGTTCCTTAGCTTAGCTGGCCGGCCGCCGGCACGGCCACCGGTTCCGCGCCGATGGCGGCGAGCGCGGCGCGCAGCGCGGCGATGGCAGCGGTGACGTCCGCGGCGGCTATCCCGGAGTGGGTCACCATCCGCAGGTCCGAGTTCCCGGGGTTGATCAGCACGCCGGCGCGGCGCAGCTCGGCGGCAATTTCGGCGCCGCGGCCCGCGGGCACGCCGAAGCGGACGATGTTGGTCTGGATCAGGTCGGGGTCCAGCTCGATGGCGGCGAACTGCGCCAAGCCGCGGGCCAGGGCGCGGGCGTTGGCGTGATCCTCGGCCAGACGCTCGATCATGGTGTCGAGCGCGACCAGCCCGGCCGCCGCCAGCACCCCCACCTGCCGCATGCCGGCGCCCAACAGCTTGCGCCAGCGGGCGGCCTCGGCGATGAACTCGCGGCTGCCGCACACCACGCTGCCGACCGGGCAGGAGAGCCCCTTCGAGAGGCAGAAGGTGACCGAATCGACCTCGGCCGCCAGCTCGGCCGCCGCCACCTCGAGCGCCACCGCAGCGTTGAACAGGCGCGCCCCGTCCAGGTGCACGGCCAGCCCGGCGGCGCGCGCGGGCGCGGCCATGGCCGCGGTCTGCGCCCGGTCCAAGGCCCGCCCCGAGCTGGCGTTGTGGGTGTTTTCGAGGCACAGCAGGCGGGTGCGCGGGCAGTGGTAGTCGTCCGGCTTGACCGCCGCGGCGATCAGCTCCGGCGCCAGCTCGCCGGCGTGGTTGGTGGCGATCGGATACAGCGCTACCCCGCCCAGCACCGACGCCCCGCCCGCCTCGTTGTGGAACACGTGGCACTGGTCGCCGACCAGCACCTCGTCGCCGCGCCGGGTGTGCGCCAGCACCGACACCAGGTTGCCCTGGGTACCGGAGGCGACGAACAACCCCGCCTCCTTGCCCAGCAGCGCCGCGGCCCGCTCCTGCAGGCGATTGACCGTCGGATCGTCGCCGTAGACGTCGTCACCCAGCTCGGCGTTGTACATGGCACGGCGCATCCGCTCCGTCGGGAGTGTCACCGTATCGCTGCGCAGGTCGATCATCGGCCCGCATTGTGACGCCCGCGCCGCGGCTAGACAAGCCGCTTGCCAGGCAGGCGGGGCCGCGCCGGAGGACCGCCCGGCGCGGTCTTGCCGGCTGCGCAGCGCGGCCAGCAACCCCGCTTCCCGTTCCGGTACGGCGTAGGTCTTGGAAAGTCCCCGGACGTCGACCGCCGGGATTGCGGGCGCGGGCTCCGGCCCTACAGGGCGGCGCGCAGCAATACTCGAATCTCCTGCACCAGCGCCTGATAGCGGGTCGCCCCCGGCGGCAGGCGGCTGGTCACCAGGCGGCGCCCGTTGACGAATATGGTGGGGGTGCCCTGCACGCCGCCGCGCACGCCTTCGTCGATGTCGCGCTCCAGGTGGCGCAGCGCGGCATCGCTCTGAATCGCGGCGGTAAATGCCTCCTGATCGGTGATCCCGGCCTCCTCGGCGTTGGCCAGAAGGCGTTGCGGCGCGTGGTTCTGAAAGTGCTCGTACAGCAGCAGGTGATAGTCCAGGAAGCGGTCCTGCCGATGGGCGGCGTAGGCCGCGGCGGCAGCCAGGCAGGAGCTGCTTTGCCGCTCCATGTAGCGGTTGCAGGTGGCGTCCAGGGGGAAGAACTTGAACACCACGCGCACGTCGCCGGCGAACTCCTCCGCCAGGCGCAGCGCCTCCGGGTCGAAGTCGCGGCAGTGGGAGCAGTTGTAATCCCCGAACACCACCACCTGCACGGGGGCGTCCGGCGGCCCTACCGCGGGCGAGTCGCCGGTGTCGAAGCTGACGGCGCTGCGGCTGAGGTAGCGGGACGCCGGCGCCGCGGAGCTGGCGGCTGCGGCGCCGGCGGCGCGGTCGGCAACTGCCAGGGCGTTGGCCTCGAAGCCCAACGCCGCGATTGCGGCCGGCACGGCGCCCGCGGCCAGGGCCAGCAGCGCCGCGCCGGCCGCCGGCCCCCAACCCCGCGCTTGCCGCCCGCCGGCGCCGCGCCCGGCCCGGCTCCGCCGCCAGCGCGCGGCCAGCACCACGAACAAGGCAATGGAGACCGCCTGCAACAACGCGCAGTAGAGGCACAGCGCGCGGATTTCCAGCGCTGCCACCGCGGCCAGGGCCAGCGCGGCCAGCACGGTCAGCCCGGCCAGTCCGGCGGCGAGGTCCAGGTTGACGGCGGCCAGGCGGCGCAGCGGGCGCAGCAGCGGCAGAGCCAGCAACACCGCCAGGGCGCCGTACACACCGATCGCCAACGCCGAGATCGGCACCCCGGCCACCGCCGCGTAGCGCGACTCGCTCACCCGGTCGCAATCCACGTAGGCCGAGATGGAGCAGCCGCTGACCTGGCCGGCCAGCAGGTGCAGGTAGTAGTTGTGGGTCAGCACTACGGCCAGCGCCAGCCCGGCGGCGACCAGCGCCAGCGCGGCCCACAACCACGGCCCGCCGCCGGCGCCGGCGGCGGGGGTGGAGCGTGCAGCGGAGCGATGACCGGAACGTTGCGCCATGTCCCGGACAAAGTCGCAGCCTGACGAATCTCCGTCAAGGGCGCGGCGCGAGAATCGCCGTCCGCGAGGCGCTCCCGGCGCTCCCGCCCGCCGCCGGCGGGCCGCTTGACGGGCGCCCGCACAACGCTACCATAGGCGCCGGCGCCCGCCGCCCGGCGGCGCCCCAAGACACTCTCGGGGGAGACTCGTGGCGCAACACGTAAAGGTTTATCATCCAAAGGGTTACCCTCCCAAGATCAAGGCCGTGGGAATGGCGCCGCGGCCGCCCGCGTTGAACGGGAAAACGGTCTACCTGGTAGACTGCCGGTTCGACGACGCCGACCTCCTGATGGCGCAGATGCGCGACTGGTTCGCCGAGCACCTGCCGGCGGTACGCACCGTGCTGCGCAGCAAGGCGGGGGTGTACACCGACCGCGACCCGGAGCTGTACGACGAGATCCGCGCGCAGGGGGACGCCGCCATCGTCGGCGTGGGCCATTGAAGCACCTGCGCGCCGGCGGTCGCCGGCCAATGCTTCATCCTCGAAACCGAGTACGGCGTCCCTACCGCCTGCCTGCAGACCCACGTGTTCGAGCACTTGGCGCGCGCCTCCTGCCGGCAGCAGGGCATGCCGCGGCAGCGCTTCGCCTTCGTGCGCCAACCGGTGATGGGCAAGTCGCCGGCCGAGTTGCGCGCCTACGTGGACGGCGCGGACGTGATCACCGGCCGCCCGCTCATGACCGAGGTGATCGGGGCGCTCACCGATCCGGTGTCCGCCGAGGACGCGGCGCAGGTCAGCTTCGACCGCGCCACCCCGCGCTTCGTGGAGCCCGCCGGCGAAGCGAGCCTGCAGCGGCTGTTTCGGGAGCAGGGCTGGACCGATCAGCTCCCGATCGTCCTGCCCACCGAGGAGCGCGTGGCGGCGATGCTGGCCGGCACCAGTCAGCCGGCCGAGCGGGTGGTGGGGCGCATGCGCCCTACCGCGCCCCGCGAAGCGTGGGAATACACCGTGGAGAAGGTCGCGGTGAACGCCGTCATGGCGGGGGCGGAGCCGGCCTATTTCCCGGTGATCCTGGCGCTGGCGGCGAGCGAGGTGTCGGCGCGCCACAGCACCACCAGCTCGGCGGCCGGCATGGCGATGGTGAACGGTCCGATCCGCGACGAGATCGGCATGAACTGCGGCATCGGCGCGCTCGGCCCCTACAATCATGCCAACGCCACGATCGGGCGCGCCTACGGCCTGCTGTCGCAGAACCTGCAGGGCGGGTCCGAACCGCAGGTGACCTATCTCGGCTCGCAGGGCAACGGCTACGCCTACGGCAGCCTGACCTTCGCCGAGAACGAGGCGGCCAGTCCGTGGGAGCCGTTCCACGTCCAGCACGGCTTCGCGCCGGAGGCGAGCGCGGTGAGCCTGTTCGCCGGCAATCGCTCCACCTCGTTCCACCTCGGGCTGCGGCAGCGGTATTGGCGCACCCACGTGCGCAATCTGCTGCGCGGGATGAATCCGCACAGCCCGCCTACCTTTCTGCTGGACCCGATCGCGGCGCGGCTGTTCGTCGACCGCGGCGGCTTCGATACCAAGGAGAAACTGATCAATTGGATCTACGACAACGCGCGGATGGAAGCGCAGGTGTACTGGGACTACCAGCTCGTCCAGAACTACGTGTATCCGCGCGCGCTGCAGGGCGAGGAACCCTATGCCACCTGGTTGGCCGCGGCGGACGACGAACTGATTCCGATCTTTCCGCGCGGCCACATTCACGTGCTGGTGGTTGGCGGCGAAACCAACGGGTACTGGCGCATCATGGGCAACAGCTATCAGAAGACGGTATCGATCGATGAGTGGCGCTGAGCGAATGGACGAGAACGTCAACACCAGGGTGCGCGACTGCGTCGCCCACCTGGAGCAGGCGGCCAAGGATCCCGACCTGATCGTCGATCAACACCTGCTGGATCGGTTGGAAGCGCTGCTCCACTCCTTTGCCAGGCTGCGCCGCCAGGGTCCGCAACGGCTGCGCCAGGCCCGGTCCGCCCGCACCCGCCGCCGCCCCAGACGCGACGCGAGTTGACTGAAGGCGCGTGAACTTCGCGTGGGCGCTGTTCATCGACCTGGGGATCATTGCCGCGGCGCTGTGCGCCGCCACGCTGATTCGCGCCCGGGTCCGCTTCTTCCAGGCCTACCTGATCCCCAACGCCATCATCGCCGGACTCCTGCTGCTGCCGTTCTACCACTGGCTCGCGCCGCACCTCGGTCTGGGCCGGCAGGGTCTGGAGAACCTCGTGTTCCACCTGCTCAACGTCACCTTCATCGCCATCGCCCTGCGCCCCACCCCGCGCCGCCGCCGCCAGTCGCTGGCGGTGCTCGGCACCGCCGCCGTCATCATTTCCCAGTTCACGCTGCAGGGCCTGCTCGGCTACGCCGTTACCTTCCTGTTCATCGGGCTGCCGCTGCTGCCGGCGCTGTTTCCGAGCTACGGCTTCCTGGCCGCCCTGGGCTACACGCTGGGCCCCGGCCAGGCGTTCTCCATCGGTCTGAGCTGGGAAGAGCAGGGATTCGCCGGGGCCGGGGGGCTCGGCCTGATCTTCGGGGCGATCGGCTTTCTGGTCGCCTGCTTCGGCGGCGTATGGCTGATCAATCTTGGGCTGCGGCGCGGGTACGTCGATCTGAGTCCCGACCAGATCCGCGCGCGCCGCTCCCGCAGCGGGCTGCTGGCGGCGCAGGACGAGCACCCGACGGGGCTGCGGCTGACGACCCGCAGCGAGGCGATCGACACCCTGTCACTGATGCTCGCCGCGGTGTTCGGCGTGTACCTGGCGACCTATCTGCTGCTGCGCGCGCTCACCGGGTTGCTGCTGCCGCTGGGCGGCGCCGCGGCGCAGGTCGGGGAAAGCCTGTGGGGCATCACCTTCGTGTTCGGGCTGCTGGTGGCGCTGGCGTTGAAGGCGGCGCTGCGCGCGGCCGGGCGCGGCTATCTGCTGGAGCCGCGCGGCCTGACCCGCATCAGCGGCAGCGCGGTCGACTTCATGGTGGCCGCGGCCCTGGGCGCCATCCCGCTGGCCCTGGTGCGCGCCAACTGGCTGCCGATCGTGGTGTTCGCCGCGCTGCTGGCCGGCGCCGCGGCGCTCACCATCCTGTGGCTCGGGTCGCGGCTGTTCGCGCACGACCACGCGTTCGAACGCGTGGTGCTGTTCTGGGGGACCCTCACCGGCACCCTGAGCACCGGTCTGGCGCTGCTGCGCGCCCTCGACCCGGAGTTCAAGACGCCGGCGGCGGCGGATTACCTGTATGCCTCCGCGGTGACGTTCGTGCTGGTGCTGCCGCTGATCCTGATCATGGGGTTCCCCGCCCTGGCGTACGCTACCGGCGCCCCCAACCTGTACCTCGTCACGCTGGCGGTGCTGCTGTGCTACTGCGCGCTGGTGGCCGCCGGATTCCTGCTGCTGGCGCGCCGTTCCGGGTTGCGCGGCTCCGGCGCCTTTACCCGCCTGTGGTTCACCCCGCCGGCCCCCGGAGATAACGCAAAGTCCTGACGGCGGCGCGGCGCCTGGGCGCCGGCTGGAGTCCCCGCTGCGCTGCCTGCTGCTGCCTCGCCTGCCAGCCGGCGCCGCTCGGCTGGCGCGGCGGAACGCCGCGGCGTATGCTGGCGGCATGTCATCCGGATCATCCAAATCATCCAAAATACGGGTCGGCGTGGTGGGCGCCGGCGCCAACACCGTGAGCCGGCACCTGCCGGGACTGCTGCAGCAGCCGGAGGTGGTGATCGCCAGCGTCTGCAACCGCAGCCGCGAGTCGTCCGAGCGCGTGGCGCGCCAGTTCGAGATCGGCGCGGTATACGACACCTGGCCGGAGCTGGTGGCCGCGGACGACAGCGACGCCATCGTCATCGGCACCTGGCCCTATCTGCACTGCCCGATCACGCTGGCGGCGCTCGCCGCGGGCAAGCACGTGTTGTGCGAGGCGCGCATGGCGATGAACGCCGGCGAGGCGCGCGCCATGCTGGCGGCCAGCCGCAAGTGTCCCGACCTGGTCACGCAGGTGGTGCCTGCCCCGCACACCCTGGGGGAGGACCGCACCATTCGGCGCTACCTCGCCGGCGGCCGCCTCGGCGACCTGCTGGCGGTGGAGCTGGTCGACAGCGCCGGCACGTTCCGCAGCGAAGGGCCGCTGCACTGGCGCCACGACCGCGAGCTGAGCGGACTCAACGTGATGGCCCTCGGCATCTGGTACGAGGCGCTGATGCGCTGGGCCGGCCCCGCCACCCGGGTGGCCGCGTTCGCCCGCACCTTCGTGCCGGTGCGCCCCGCCGAGGAGGGGATGCTGCGGGCGGTGCCGATCCCGGACCACGTGGACGTGCTGGGCGACCTGGCCTGCGGCGCCCAGCTCCGCCTGCAGGTGTCGCAGGTCACCGGCCTGCGGCCCGGCGGCGCCTGGCTGTGCGGCAGCGAAGGGACCCTGCACCGCGACGCGGCCGGCGGCCTGCACTACGCCGGGCGCGGCGACCGCGGCCTCGCCCCGGTCACCATCGAGCCGGGGGACGCCGGCGCGTGGCGCGTGGAAGAGGAGTTCGTCAACGCCATCCGCGGCCGCGAGCAGGTGACCCATACCCGCTTCGCCGACGGCGTGCAGTACATGGAGTTCACCGCCGCAGTCCACCGCAGCCTGGCCGAGGGCCGGACGGTGGCCGTCGCGGGCTTGTAGCGCGAACGTGCGCCGCGGCGCTACACCGCGGTGACCGGCGCCTCCGCCCGCTCCATCTTGCGCAGCTTGGCGAACTTCTCCCAGAACTTCTTCTGGTCCGCCGGCTTTATCAGCTTGGTCGGAAACCAGCGCGCCCAGCTCAGGGCGTCGGCCAGGTGGGACAGCGCCTGCGCGCTGCCGATGCGGCGTAGCTGCTCGCCGGCGAACGCCGCCACGTAGGGCTCGGAGGCGGTCACCGCCCGCCCCAGGGCCGCGGTGGCGGCGTCGCTGCGGGCGTCGACCCGAATCAGCGCCTGCACCGCGACGTTCTGCAACTGGCTGCGGCTGATGCCGGGTTCGAACAGGCCGTCCGCGCCGGTTTCGGCGTCCAGTACCGGCAGCAGGGCGTCGATGATCGGCTGCCGCGGCTCGCCGATCAGTCCCAGCGCCGAAATGACGTGGAACCGCACCGCCGGCGCCGCGTCGTCGAGCGCCGCCACCAGCGCCGGCACCGCGCCGGCGGCGCGCGCTCCCAGCTCGCCGAGCCCGTAGGCGGCGCTGGCGCGCACGTGTTCCTGATCGGCGCGCAGGGCGTCGACCAGCGCCGGAACCGCGGGTTCCCCGGCCAGGGCCAGCGCCTCCGCCGCGTGATTGAGGTTGAGCACCGGGTTGGGCGCGAAGTAATCGGCGCCCTCGGCCAGCAGCGGCCGCAGGTGCGGGACCGCGGCCGCGCCGGCGGCGCCCAGAGCGTAGAGCGCATTCAGCCGTACCGGCTCGCAGCGGTCGCGCAGCGCCGCGCCCAGGGCTTCGGCCACCTCGTCCGCGGCGGCGCGGCCCTGCGCGGCGGCGAAGCCGAGCTCGCTGGCCGCGCGGGTACGCTCGGCGTCGCCGCCGGAGCGCAGTTGCGCGAGCAGCTCGGCCGGCGCGGGCCCGCCGCCGCGGCCGGCGCGCGCGAAGCGGTCGCGGTTGCCGCGCAACCAGTTCCAGATCGCGGTCCAGACGATTTCGTTGTCGGGAACGTCCGGCGGCAGCTCCGGGTTCTGCCAGTGGACGGCGGTGGAGTTCCAGCTCGGACCGGTCGGGTCGGCGGTGCGCATGAACACGAATTTGTGTCCGTAGCGCATGCGCTGCAGCAGGTTGGCGAGCACCGAATGGCCGACGTCGAAGTGCATGATCGACACCGTGCCGCGCGGGCAGGCCAGCGGCAGCAGGGTGCGGTGGACGTAGCTCTCCGGCAGCAGCAGCGAGCCGTCGGCGGCCGGCTGCGGGTGCGGAATCTGCGTCTCGAAGGAGGGGTGCTGGAGGTCGGGATCATGGGTCAGCAGGTTGTGATACTGGGAGCGCGGGATCATCGCGGTGGGGCCCTGCTCCTGGGGACAGTCCTGCGGGTAGTAGAACAGGATGGCCCAGCGCGGCACCCGGTGGCGCGGCTTGGCGCCGTTGGCATGGCCGTCCTTGTGCGGCACCATGGTCAGGCGCGCTTCGCCCGCGGGCGGCGTCCCGTTGCCCTGCTCCTGCTCGGGTGCGGCCGGATAGTTGGGGTGGCAGTGACGGTGCGGGTGCAGCAGGTAGCCGGGGCCGAGGATGCTGGTGAGCGCGCCGGTCACCTCCGGCGCCTCCAGCACCTGGCGCAGTTCCGGAATCATCGGCACGATGTTGTTCTGCGGATTGCGGCCAAACTCCGACTTGCGGTCGCGGGCGTCCTGAAACACGCTCTCGGAGCGGTCGAAGATCGCCTCATGGACGGCCGCGGGCAGGTGGGTCCGCACCTGCACGTAGCCATCGACGATGAAGCCGCGGAGCTGCGCGTCGGTCAACAGATGGGAGCGGTCCAATGTACTCATGACGTGCCGTAATCATAGCAGACCGCGGGCGGTCGCGGCGACCCGCCGTTTCCCGGCATGATAGGGGCGTCATGAGAACCCGCATCTACGTCAGCCGCCAACTCCACAACCCGGAGTTCGCCTCGCCGGCGCGCCGCGCCGGACTGGAACGACTGGCGGCGCTGGCCGCGGTGGAGGAGCAGCCGGCGGAGCTCACCGCCGCCAACGCGGCCGGCGTGGTCGCCGTAATTGCCGATTCGGCGCCGTTTCGGGACAGCTTCTACGCTGCCGCCGAGGAGCTGCGCCTGGTCGCGCGCTGGGGCGTCGGCTTCGATCAGGTCAACGTCGCCGCCGCCACCCGGCACGGCGTGCTGATCACCATCACGCCGGTGCACATGGATACGGTGGCGGAGTACACCATCGCGCAGTGGCTGGCCGCCATGAAGCGCACCTGGACCCTGAACCGCAATGCCCACCGCGGCGCCGCGCAGGTGCTGCGCTGCTACGACGCGCAGGGCTCGACCCTTGGCCTGTACGGCTTCGGCCGGATCGGCCAGGAGGTGGCGCGGCGGGCGCGGCCGCTGCTGGGCGCCGCGGGCCGGCTGCTGGTGTACGACATCCGCCCCGACGCCGGCGAGCTGGCGGCGCGGTTCGGCGCCGCCGCGGTAGCGGCGCCCGAGGAGTTGTTCCGGCAGTGCGACACCGTCTCGCTGCACCTCTCCGGCGACGCCACCGTCGTGGGCCGGGAACAACTGGCGCTGATGCAGCCGCACGCGTCGCTGATCAACCCGTCGCGCGGCAACCTGGTGGATGACGCGGCGGTGCGCGCCGCGCTCGAGGAGCAGCAGTTGTACTGCTACGTGGTGGACGATCCGCTGACCGGGCCGCGCGCCATCCATCGCGCTCATCCGCGCGTCATCGCCACCAACCACAGCGCCGGCATCACCGTCGAGTCGTCGGCGCGGCTCGACGCGGCAACGTTCGAACAGGTGACCGCGGCGGTCGCCGGGCGCCGGCCGGCGCACGTGCTCAACCCGGAAGCGCTGGACCATCCCCGCGTGCGAAGCTGGCTCACAAATCACGAAAATCACGAGGAACCATCATGACCACCATTACCGGCCTGGAAGTGCGCGATGTCCGCTTCCCCACCTCCGCCACCCTGGACGGTTCGGATGCCGTGCACACCGATCCCGACTACTCGGCCGCCTACGTCATTCTGCGCACCGATCAGAGCGGACTGGAGGGCCACGGCATCACCTTCACGCTCGGCCGCGGCACCGAGATCTGCGTCGCCGCCGCGCACGCCCTGCAGCACCTCGTGGTCGGGCGCACGCTGCAGGAGATCGGCGCCGACCTGCGCGGCTTCTGGCGCAGCCTGACCAACGACAGCCAGCTTCGCTGGATCGGACCGGAGAAGGGCGCGATTCACCTAGCCACCGCGGCGATCGTCAACGCGGTGTGGGACCTGTATGCCAAGCACGAGGGCAAGCCGCTGTGGCGGCTGCTGTCCGACATGCCCCCGGAGCAACTGGTGGCCGCGGTCGACTTCCGCTACCTCAGCGACGCGCTCACCGCGGAGGAAGCGCTGGCGCTGCTGCGCGAACACGCGCCCGGCAAGGCGCAGCGCACCGCGGAGCTGCGCCGCGGCGGGCTGCCGAGCTACACCTCGTCCGCCGGCTGGTTGGGCTACGACGAAAGCAAGGTGCAGGCGTTGTGCCGGCAATACCACGCGGCCGGCTGGCGCGCGTTCAAGATGAAGGTAGGATCGGACGACGCCCAAAACGTGCGCCGCGCCGCGGTGATGCGCGAAGCGCTCGGCCCCGACTGCCACCTGATGTTCGACGCCAATCAGGTGTGGGACGTCCCGGAGGCGATCGCCCGCATGGCGCCGCTGGCGCAGTTCGATCCGCTGTGGATCGAGGAGCCGACCTTTCCCGACGACGCGCTGGGCCATGGCGCCATTGCCAAGGCAATTGCCCCGATCGGCGTGGCGACCGGCGAGCACTGCGCCAACCGGGTGCTGTTCAAGCAACTGATGCAGGCCGGGGGCATGGCGTTCTGCCAGGTGGATGCCTGCCGCCTCGGCGGCGTGAACGAAGTACTGGCGGTGTTGCTGCTGGCCGCCAAGTTCGGCATCCCGGTCTGCCCCCACGCCGGCGGCGTCGGCCTCTGCGAGTACGTCCAACACCTGTCGGCGTTCAACTACGTCGCGGTGGCGCCGAGCCTGGACGGGGTGCTGATCGAGTACTCCGATCACCTGCACGAGCACTTCGTCGACCCGGTGGTGATGCGCGGCGCGCGCTACCAACTGCCGGAGGCGCCGGGCTACAGCATTACCATGCGGCCGGCCTCGCTGGAGCGCTACGAATTCCCGAACGGGGCGGCTTGGGCCGACCGCTGAGCCGCCGCGGCGGCGCCGTGGCCGCTCAGTGAGTGAAGATGGAGCCGCGCACGTAGCGCGCCTCGTCGGAGGCCAGGAAGGCGAACACCGGCGCGATCCCCTCCGGCGGGACGAGCTGCCGCATGGCCTGCTCGTACGCGGCGCGGTCGCCGCCGCGGCGGTACACCTCCCGCAACTGGGCGACCTTCAACGGGGTGTCGACGGAACCGGGGCAGACGTCGTGCACGCGGATGCCGTGCGGCGCCAGCCGCTGCGCCAGCACCAGGCCCAAGCCATGAGTCGCGCCCTTGCTGGAGCCGTAGGCGAACGACGAACTGCCGCCGGTCACCCCGGCGCCGGAGCTGCACAGCACGATCACCCCCGAACCGGCCGCAATCATCGGCCCCGCCACCTGCTTGCTCATCAGGTAGGAGCCCTTGAGATTCACGTCGATCACCTCGTCCCACACCGCCTCCGGGAACTCGGTGAGGTCCACCGCCGCGCCGTGCAGCACCCCGGCCAGATGGAGCAGCGCGTCGACGCCGCCGCCCAACCAGTCCACCGCGCCGGCAACGCCGGCCGCCACCTGGTCCGCGCGGCGGACGTCCACGCGCCAGTAGCGGGCGCGCCCGCCGGCGGCGGCGATCGCGGCGACCGTTGCGGCGCCGGCGCGGTCGTTGCGGTCGATGGCCGCCACCGCGGCTCCCTCGGCCGCCGCCAGCCGGGCGCTGGCCGCCCCGATGCCGGTGGCGGCGCCGGTTACGATGATCCGTTTGCCTGCAAGTCTCACGCCCATTCACCTACCATACCGGCCGCGGCGCCGGCTGACCGCGCGCCGCCCCTGATGGCGTGTGCGACCGGTGACCGGCGCCTGCTCACGGGCGCCCGGTTCGGCCCCCTACTCCACGGCCGCCAATTGGCGGCGCAGCTCGGCCACTCCGGGCGGAGCTTCGGCAAGCTGGTCCCGCCAGCGGCACTCCAGCGAGTAGGCGCCGGCATAGCCGGTCCGGGCCAGGGCGCGCAGAAAGGGGCGAAAGTCGTCCCCCGCCACACCCGGCGGCGTGCGCTCGGCCACCTCGGCCACGTGCACGTGGCGGATCAGCGTTCCCGCCCGCTCGATGGCCGCCGGGCTCTCATCCTCGCGCAGCATGTGGTACAGGTCGGCCAGCAGCATCACGTGCGGATGGCCGGCGGCGCGCACCGCCTCGGCGCCCTCGGTCACGCTGTTGATGATGTTGCACTCGGCCGTATTGAGCGGCTCCACCACGACGGTGACCCCGGCCGCGGCCGCCGGCGGGCCGACCGTTTGCAGCGCCTCCACGAACTGCTGCTCGGCGCGCCCCCGGTCGAAGCCCTCCTCGACCTGACGGGAGGCGCCGCTGCCGTACACCACGATGCCGATTCCCACCTGCCGCGCGCGCCGGAACGCCGCCGCCGCATAGCGCCGCAGCCGCTCCGGGTCCACCTCCGGCCCGGTGGAGCGCAGGTCGCCGGGCAGAAACCCGTTGGCGGCCGCGATCGGCAACGCCGCCAGCGCCGCCGCCGGCGGCGGCGCGAACGCCGCGTCCGGCTGCTCCGGCACCAACAGCCGCTGCACCCCCTCCTCGGCGAAATCGATCTCCCCGGCTACCGCGCGCAGCTCCGCGTGCGCGCCGCACACTCCCACCCGCGGCTCGCTCATACGCCTCATACGCCCCCCGGCCCGCGGGCACTGCGCGGGGCCATACGCCCATTCGGAAACGGATTGACAAACAGTACCATATGCACCTTATTGTAAGGTAACTACTTCCACATGGCCAGCCTAGGTCGGCGCGGCGTTTGCGCCCTGCGGCGTTCGGCTCAACTCAGGAGGAAATCAGATGCCCTCAGAAACCCCGGAATATATCGTAGAAGGCGAAGTTACCCCGGAAAACATCCGGGACCTGTTTTCCAGAGCGTTCTATAGCACGCACGTGGATGATGACGGCGACGTCGTCGTCAACGCAGAGCCGATGTCGGTCTTCATCTCAATCAACAGAGACAATAAACTACTCAAATACTCGACGTACTATCAGGTCGATGAGAATGCGCCGCTGGAATCCAAGCATGCATTCGTGAACAAGATGAACGACGACGTGATATTCTGCCGCTTCTCAATTCCCGAAAACCACGAAGACACATTGGTCACAGATTACTTTCTGCCCTTTGGAGAGAGCATTCCATCCTTTCAAATTGTATCGGCCCTTCGCCTGTTCGCATCGGTCGTGGTCAATGCCATCCGTGATTGCGATGACGACGACTTGGTAAAATGATGCCAGACGGACGGAAGTTGATTTTCGCGGGAACAACATGGTTGTATCGTGTTGCGAGCGTACGGGCCGCAATCCGATAGGGTTGCGACGAGGACTAATCGTTTGAGTGGACACCACCCTTTCTCGGAACTGACGAAAGACTTTACCGAGGAGCGTTGGCAGCATGTTGCCACGAAGCGTGCTGAACATCCTGCCGATCCGTTTGACGTTCCATCCCGACTGCGGGAATTCCGAGCGATGGAGGACGGCTGGTACGAAGGGGAAGGCGTGGCTCCGCGTACGGAAGGACTCGATTGGTTTGCAACCGAATTCACCCGTTACTATCCCGATGACATTCCGCTGCCATATACCTGTCCCACACCAGAAGGAGGGATAGAAATGGAGTGGTCCATCGGTGATCAATCGGTCATTCTGGAAGTCGATCTATCTACCCATCAAGGGGACTACCTTTGGTTCGACGATAAATCTGACGTAGAGAATACACGGACTCTTGATCTTGATTCCGTTGATAGTTGGAGGTGGATCACTGACAGTATACGTCAGTTGTCCGAGCCGAAGGGAGGCACGCGGAGAACGGCTTGCCGCGGCGGGGAGACAAGCGGCACCTTATAGGTATGGGCGGGAAGCGTCATTCCAACTTGCCGGGGCGGGCCGGGGTTGCCGTTCTGGCGGTGTTCCTGGCGGTGCTGGCGGGGTGCGATTCCGACAGTTGGCGCCCCATGACCCGCGCCCAGCGCGCCGAGCGGCGCCTGGATTACGCCGTGCACGTCGATCAGGGCGATGCCATGGTGACGAGCTTCGAGGCGTTCCTGCGCGATCCGCAGCCGCCGCCCGATCCCGATCAGCCCATGAACTGGCGCGGATTGCGCCGGCTGCTGCACTCCTGGCGCGCGCCGGACGAGCGCACCACCGATCAGCAGTTCCGGTTGGCGCTGCAACGCACCGCCGAGTTGGGTACCGAGCTGAACCTGAAGCCGGTGCGCGGCGATCGGTTTCCGGTCCAGGTGCTCTACTTCGATGACGAGACCTTCCTGCTGCTGGATCGAGTGGAGGAACGGAACCTCCTGTTCCGGTGCCTGCTGGAGGACCGCGAGGTGATCGCCACCGGCACCCGCCACCCCTGGCATCCGCGCATCAACGGCCCGGGCGGCGCCGAGCTGTCAATCCGGGTGTACGTGTTCTTCGGCTACGACAGCCCCGACCGCAGTACCCGGATGACGGCGCAGCACCTGGCCGCCTGCATCGGTTCGTTCGCCGACAACTCGCACCGCGTGCGGCGCCGCGTCGGAGACGCCGAGCAACAGCGGGCGCAGCAAGTACACGATCTGTTCTTTCAAGTGACCCGTTGATTGCGCCGGGCCGCGCCCTCAGCGCATGAATTCGGCGATCCGCTCGCCGATGGCCATGCAGGTGTAGTTGGTGTTGGCCCGCACGCAATCCGGCATGATGGAGGCATCGGCGATCCGCAGGCCCTCCAGGCCGTGCACGTGCCCCTCCTGATCCACCACGCCGGCCGGGTCGTCAGCGCGGCCCATGCGACAAGTAGACGACACGTGGTGGCTGGTGGCCACTACCCGCGCCAGCCACTCGTCCAGGGCGGCATCGGTGCGCAGCTCCGCGTCGCCGGGGCTGACGCGCTGCGCCACCAGCGGCTGGAAACTGCGGTGTCGGACCAGGTCAACGGCGATCCGTATCGCCTCCCGCATCCGCTCCCGGTCGCTCGCCTCGGCGAAGTAGTGATAATCCAGAAGCGGCGGCGCGTCGGGATTCGGGGAACGCAGCTGGATGCTCCCCGCGCCCGCCGCCAGATAGAGCGCCGGCACCACGGTGAAGCCGACCGGCTCCGCCGCCGCGCGCCGGTAGTGGCCCTCCGCGGTCGCGAATCCGGTGGGCGCCATGATCATGTCGTTGCGCAGCGCGGAGCCGGCGGCGGTGTAGCGCAGCCCGACCTGCAGGCGCGGCTCCGTTCCCGACTGCCGGAAGCCGGCTGCCGTGCGCAGCACCACCGCGGCCTGCGGGTGGTCGCGCAGGTTGGCGCCGACCCCCGGCAGATCATGCGCCACCGGCACGCCGACCTCCCGCAGATGGGCGGCCGGCCCCACCCCGGAACGGAGCAGCAGATGGGGGGTGCCGATCGCCCCGGCGCACAGCAGCACCTCCGCGCCGTACACCGCCTCGCTACCCTCCCGATCCCGCACCGCGACGCCCACCGCGCGGCGCCCCTCCAGCAGCAGGCGCTGCGCCTGGGTGTCGGGCCGGATGGTCAGGTTGGGGCGCCTGCGGGCAGGATCCAGGTAGCCCATGGCGGCGCTCCAGCGGATTCCTCCGGGGTTGTTGAACGGCAACGGGCCGACCCCCGCCGAGTCGGGCGCGTTGTGGTCGCCGCACTCGGCGTAGCCGGCCTCCAGGCAGGCCTCCAGAAACGCGCGTTGCTCCGGCTGCAACTCGCCCTCGCGGAAGCGGTGCACCGGGATTGGACCGTCCGTCCCGTGATAGGGATCGGAAAAGTCGGGATCGGCCTCGACGCGCCGCAGGCTGGGCAGCAGCTCGGCGAAGCTCCACCCGGGACACCCGGCAGCGGCCCATCCGTCGTAGTCCTCCGGCACGCCGCGCAGGAAGATCTGCGCGTTGATGGCGCTGGAGCCGCCCACCACCTTGCCGCGCGGCACGAACATGCGCGGCTGGTGGCGCGTGGCGCGGGCGCGGTAGCCCCAACCGAACGCCGTATCGTAGCCGAAGGCGCGCGCCCACAGATCGCGGTGGCGGCCATAGCCGTAGCGGATCTCTTCCGGCAACGCGCCGTCAGGAAAGTCAGGGCCGGCCTCGAGGAGCAGCACGCGGCGCGCCGGATCCTCGGTCAGCCGCGCCGCCAGCACCGCCCCTGCGGCCCCGGCCCCGACGATGATCGTATCGAAGTGCGGCTCGCCCATCGCGGCGAGCATGTGCGCCGGCCGGAACGCTGTCAACCGCAATCGGTCGGACGGTCGGATCGGACCGCCCGGCGGCCCAGGGGGTTGCGGCGCTGGCGCACTGGCCGGCAAGGCTGACCGCCTGGCACGGAGCAGGTACTATCGGAATGGTGCGGATTCTGTTTCTGGAGCCGTTCTATGGCGGATCGCACCGCGAGTTCGCGGACGGGCTGCGGGAACACTCGCGGCATCTGATCGACCTGCAGACCCTGCCGGCGCGGTTGTGGAAGTGGCGGCTGCGCGCCGCCGGGCTGACGCTGGCGCAGCGGGTGCGGCAGCCGGAGCGCTACGACCTGGTGGTCGCCACCGGGCTGCTCGATCTGGCGCAGGTGCGGGCGGTGTGGGGCGCGCGCACGCCGCCGCTGCTGCTGTACCTGCACGAGAGCCAGATTTCCTATCCGGTTCCGGCCGGCGGAGCGGCGGGCGCCGAGTTGCTGTGGCGCGACGTGACCAACGTCTGCGCCGCCGATCGCCTCGTGTTCAACTCGGAGTTCCACCGCGCGGCCTTTCGCGCGCGGCTGCCGGCGGTCATCGAACGGCTCCCCGACGCGCAGGCGCGGCCGGAGGTGCCGCCGGCTCAGCTGGACGGACGCTCGAGCGTGCTCTATCCCGGCTGCCGGTTCGGCCCCGGCCCGCCGGGGACCCCGCCGCCCGGGCCGCCGCCCGGGCCGCCGGTCGTGATCTGGAACCACCGCTGGGAGTTCGACAAGGACCCGCAGGCGTTCGTCGCCGCGCTGGCCGAGGTGGCGCGACGCGGGGTGCCGTTCCGGGTGGCGCTCCTGGGCGAGCGCCTGATTCCGGAACCGGACGCGCTGGTACGGGCGCGCGCGGCGCTGGCCGGCCGCATCGTCCATGACGGGTTCCCGGACCGGCCGGAGTACCTGCGGCAACTCGCCGGCGGCAGCGTGGTGGTCTCGACCGCGGTGCAGGAGAACTTCGGGATCGCGGTCATGGAAGCGGTCCACGCCGGCTGCCTGCCGCTGGCGCCGCGGCGGCTGGTCTACCCGGAACTGATCCCGCCGGAGCTGCATGATCGCTGTCTGTACGAAGACACCGCCGGCCTGATCGAACGGCTGGCCCGCGAGCTGCAAGCGCCGCCCGCCGAACGCGGCCGCTGGCGCCGGATCGCCGCCCGCTACGCCTGGCCGCGGCTGATCGGCGCCTACGACGACCTGTTCGAGACAACGGCGCGCGGCTAGCGGTATACTTGCCGGCGCCCGGCCCGCCGCGGTGCGGCGGGCTCCCGTCCTCAACCAAACCAAAGACACGGAGCACCAGCAGATTCATGTCCGACACCTCCGACACCATCAAACTGGCGGTAGTACCCGGCGACGGCACCGGGCCGGAAGTCACCGCCGAGGCCTGCAAGGTCCTGGAAGCAGTGGCGCCGCTGGAAGGCGTTGCCTGCGAGCGGGTCGAATTCGATTACGGCGGCGACCGCTTTCTGGCCACCGGCGAGGTGATCAACAAGCGGCAGATCGACGAGCTGCGGCAGTTCGATGCCATCTATCTCGGCGCCATCGGCCACCCCGGGGTGCAGCCGGGGGTCCTCGAAAAGGGTCTGCTGTTGTCGATCCGGTTCCAGCTCGACCAGTACATCAACCTGCGGCCGGTCAAGCTCTACCCCGGGGTCGACTGTCCGCTCAAGGACAAAGGCCCGGAGCACATCCGGTTCGACGTGGTGCGCGAGAATACCGAAGACCTGTACTGCGGCGCCGGCGGCTTCCTGCGCAAGGACACGCCGCAGGAGATCGCCACCCAGGAGATGATCGCCACGCGCTTCGGGGTGGAGCGCTGCCTGCGCTGGGCGTTCGAACACTGCCGGCGCCGCAACGACCGCCGCCGGCTCACCCTGGTGCACAAGACCAACGTGCTGACCTACGCCGGCGATCTCTGGTACCGCGCCTTCCAGGAGATCGGCGCCGCGGAGTTCCCGGACGTCGAACGCGACTACAACCACATCGACGCCGCCTGCATGTGGTTCGTCAAGAATCCCGAATTCTACGACACCATCGTGGTGCCCAACATGTTCGGCGACATCATCACCGACATCGGCGCCATGATTCAGGGCGGCCTCGGCGTGTCCGCCGGCGGCAACATCAACCCCGACCCGGGCGGCTGCAGCATGTTCGAGTGCATGGGCGGCTCGGCGCCCAAGTATACCGGCCAGAACGTCATCAACCCGATTGCCGCCATCGCCGCCATGGGGATGCTGCTCACCGTGCTCGGCGATCAGAAGGGACTGCCCAACCTGAGCCGCGCCGGGCAGCGGGTCGAAGACGCCATCGGCAAGACCACCCCGAAGATGAAGAGCATGTCGGCGGGGCGGATGGGCCATTCGACCAGCGAAGTGGGCGACCTGGTGGCCGCGGCGCTGTAGACGGCGGGGGTGTTGCCGGCGTGAGCGAGCAGCGTCCGCCGCTTGCGGTGGCCCCGCCGGTGCGGCCGATGTTGGCCAGGCGCGTGGCCGCGCTGCCGGCGGGAGATCACTGGTCGTTCGAGCCCAAGTGGGACGGCTTTCGCACCCTGGTGTTCCGCAACGGCGCGGAGCTGTTGTTGCAGAGCCGCGACCTCAAGCCGCTGAACCGCTACTTTCCCGAATTGGTCGAGCCGCTGCTGGCGCAGCTCCCGGAGCGCTGCGTGGTGGACGGCGAACTGGTGATCGCCGGCGCCGGCGGGCTGGAGTTCGAGTCGTTGCAGCTGCGCATCCATCCCGCGGCCTCGCGGGTGGCGTTGCTGGCCGCCCGCACGCCGGCGGCGCTGGTGGCGTGGGACCTGCTGTGCCTGGCGGACCGCGACCTGACCGCAGCGCCGTTCGCCGACCGCCGCGGCCTCCTGGAGCAGGCGCTGAGCGCGGCCCGGGCGCCGCTGCATCTCACGCCCGTCACCCGCGACCGCAGCCGCGCCGAAGACTGGTTCGAGCGCTTCGAAGGCGCCGGCCTGGACGGCATCATGGCGAAGGACCGCGCCGCAGCCTACCAGCCGGGCAAGCGCGCCATGCTCAAGGTGAAGCACCGGCGCACCGCGGATTGCGTGGTGGCCGGGCTGCGCTGGCACCGCGGGGCGCCGGAGGAACGGGTGGGATCGCTGCTCCTCGGACTGTTCGACGACCGGCGGCGGCTGCATCACGTCGGCGTCGCGGGGAGCTTCAGCACCGCCCGCCGGCGCGCCCTGGTCGAGGAGCTGCGCCCCTACCGGGAGGTGGACGAGACCCATCCGTGGCACGCCCGGATCAGCGCCGCAGGCGCCGCGGCCGCGCCGGCCGGTGCGGAGGCGCCGCAGTCCGCGCCCGGGCTGCGCGTTCCGGGCGGCGCCAGCCGCTGGAGCGGCGGCAAGGACCTGAGCTGGGTGCCGTTGCGGCCGGAACTGGTGGTCGAGGTGAGCTACGACCACATGCAGGGGACGCGCCTGCGCCACACCGCTCAATTCGTGCGCTGGCGCCCCGACAAGCCTCCCGCCGAGTGCACCTACGACCAGCTCGAAGTCACCCCGCCCTACGAACTGGCGCGCATCTTCGGCATCTCCGGCATATCCGGCATATCCGGCTCCGCTTGACCCTCTCCGGCGCGGAGTTGTGCTATAGTGCGGTCGGGTACGGGTTCGGCGGCCGGCCGGAGATGGCGCCGGGCGCACTACTCCCGACCCGCGAGGAGGCATTCATTTGGCTGACCAGGAATCGGTATTCAAGCTGATCAAGGACCGGCAGGCGGAGTTCGTGGACCTGCGCTTCACCGACCCGCGGGGGCGCTGGCATCACCTGACCATGACCGCGGACATGTTCGACGAGGACGCCTTCGAGGATGGCATCATGTTCGACGGCTCCTCCATCGCCGGGTGGAAGAGTATCGATCAGTCCGACATGGCGCTGTTCCCGGACCCGGCGAGCGCCGGCCTGGACCCGTTCACCGCGGCGCCGACCGTCTACCTGATCTGCGACGTGCACGAACCCACCACCGGCGAGCGCTACGCCCGCTGCCCGCGCTCCACCGCCCGCGACGCCGTAGCGCACCTGGAGTTCTCCGGGATTGGCGACACGGCCTACTTCGGGCCGGAACCGGAGTTCTTCCTGTTCGACGACGTACGTTTCGGGGTGGACGCCAAGCACACCTTCTACCGCCTGGACGACTTCGAGGGCCCCTACAACAGCGCGCGGCGATTCGACGGCGGCAACAAGGGGCACCGCCCGCGCGTCAAGGGAGGCTACTTCCCGCTGCCCCCGGTCGACTCCGCGCAGGACATCCGCAGCGACATGCTCACCGCGCTGCGCCACGCCGGCGTGGAGGTGGAGAAGCACCATCACGAAGTGGCGGCCAGTCAGCACGAGATCGGGCTCCTGTTCGCACCGCTGCTGACCATGGCCGACCGGATCCAGGTGTACCGCTACGTGGTGCTGAACGTGGCGCAGCGCCACGGCAAGTCGGCTACCTTCATGCCCAAGCCGGTGGTCGGCGACAACGGCTCCGGGATGCATACCAACCAGTCGCTGTGGAAGGATGGCGACAGCCTGTTCTCCGGCTCCGGCTACGCCGATCTGTCCGACACCGCGCTGCACTACATCGCCGGCATCATGAAGCATGCGCGCGCGATCAACGCCTTCACCAACCCCACGACCAACAGCTACAAGCGTCTGGTGCCCGGCTTCGAGGCGCCGGTGCTGCTCGCCTACTCGGCGCGCAACCGCTCCGCCTCCTGCCGCATTCCCCACGCCGCGTCGGCCAAGGCGAAGCGGATCGAGATTCGCTTCCCGGACCCGATGGCCAACCCCTACCTGGCGTTTTCCGCCATGCTCATGGCCGGACTCGACGGCATCGAGAACCGGACCGACCCCGGCCCGCCGATGGACAAGGACCTGTACGCGCTGCCGCCCGAAGAGCTGAAGGACATCCCTACGGTGGCCCATTCGCTGCGCGACGCCCTGCAGTCGCTGGATGCGGACCACGAATTTCTGACCCGCGGCGACGTGTTCACCAAGGATCAGATCGACGGCTACATCGAGCTCAAGGAGGAAGAGCTGGTGCGCTTCGAGCAGGCGCCGCATCCGATCGAGTACGACATGTACTACTCGCCGTGACCGCCGCCGGCGCCGGCGGGCGGAACTGAACGCAAGCGCCATGCCCGAGCAGCAGGGGCCGCGCCCGGACGGCGGGCTCGCGTTGGCGGCGCGCGCGCCGGGATTCGAACGGCTGCGCGGACAGCGGATCGATCAGGCCGCGGCCGGCCTGGAGCGGCTGCGGGACGCCGCGGCGCGCGCCGGCGACGCGCTGCTCGGGGAGGCGCTGGCAACGCCCGCCGGCAAGACGTTCTTTTCCTTCCTGTTCGGCAACAGCCCCTATCTGAGCCGCCTGCTGTTGCGCGATCCGGAGTTTACCCGGGCGGTCGTGACCGAGCCGCCGGCGGTGGTGATGGAGCGGCTGCGCGCGGAGCTGGCCGGCGCCGACCCGGCGCAAGGGCGCGACCGCCTGATGAAGTTCCTGCGCCGCCAGCGCAGCCGCGTGGCGGTCGCCGCCGCGGTGTACGACTGCTTCGGCCTGTGCGGGGTGATGGAGTGCGCCGAGCTGCTGTCCGACATGGCGGATCACGCGGTGCGCCTGACGGTGAGCCACCTGCTGCTCGGCCGCGCGCGGCGCGGCGACCTGGAGCGCCCCGCCGGCGACCGCTGGGGATACTTCGTGCTGGCGATGGGCAAGCATGGCTCGCGCGAGCTGAACTACTCCTCCGACATCGACCTGATCGTGCTCTACGACCCGCAGGCGGTGCGCTACACCGGCTCGAAGACCCTGCGCGACTGCTTCGTGCGCGTCACGCGCGATCTGGTCGCCATCCTCCAATCCCGCACCGGCGACGGCTACGTGTTCCGCACCGACCTGCGCCTGCGCCCGGATGCCTCCTCCACCCCCACCGCCATTACCGTGGACTTCGCCCGCGACTACTACGACCGCTTCGGGCGCACCTGGGAACGCACCGCGATGATCAAGGCGCGCCCGGTCGGCGGCGACGTGGCCGCCGGCGCCGCGTTCCTGAAGGAGCTGGCGCCGTTCATCTGGGACGAGGGACTGGACTTCACGTCAGTGGAGGAGATCCGCTCGATGAGCCAGCAGATCCACGACTTTCACGGCCATGGCGCGGTGCGCGCCGCCGGCCACGACGTGAAGCTGGGCCGTGGCGGCATCCGCGAGATCGAGTTCTTCGTCCACATGCACCAGTTGGCGTACGGCGGGCGCAACCGGCGCCTGCGCGGCGCGCGGCTGCTCGCCATGCTGCAGACCCTTGAAGACGAGCACCACGTCATGCCGCGCGAGGCCGCCACCTTGCGCAACGCCTACCTGCTGCTGCGCCGCGTGGAACACCGCCTGCAGATGGTCAACGACGACCAGACCCAGAAGCTGCCGGAGTCGGCGGAGGGACTCGAACAGACGGCGGTCTTCATGGGCCTGGACTCCGCGCCGGAACTGAGCAGCCTGATCGAGACCACGGCGCGGGAAGTGCACGACCTGTACCGCACCCGCTTCAACGTGCCGGAGAGCGAGCAGGACATCAGCGCGGCGCTCCTGGGAGGCCCGGAGGTGAGTCCGGACGCGGTGGCGCAGGTGGCGGCGGCGGGGTTCACCGGCCCCGAGGCGGCAATCGAGGTGTTTCGGGGCTGGGCGGACGGGCGCCACGCGGCCACCGCCTCGGAACGCGCCCGCACCATCATCCACGAGATCCTGCACGAAATCATCGCCGCGCTGGGCAAGACGCCGGATCCGGACCGCGCCCTGGCGCGCATGGACAAGTTCCTGGAGACCCTGCCGCAGGACATCTCCTTCTTCGCCATGCTCCGCGCGCATACCTGGCTGCTCCGCCTGATCGCCGACGTGATGGGCAGCGCGCCGCGCATCGCCGACACCCTGGGCGGCAACCACCGGCTGCTGCAGGCGGTGCTGGACCCCTCGTTCTTCCTGCCGATTCCGGACCGGGCGGCCTTGGCCGAGGAGCTGGGGCAGTTCCTGGAGGGCGGAGGCGGCCGCGGCGCCGGGAACGGCGCCGAGTGGCGCGTCGGCCGGGTAGCGTGGTGGGCCGGCGACCGCCGCTTCCAGGTGGGCGTCCAGACCCTGGAGAACCTGATCAGCGTGGACGAAGCGTCCGCCTCCCTGTCGCACGTCGCCGCGGTGGTGGTCGAGACCTTGCTGCGCGACGTGAACGCGGAGTTGGCGGCGCAGCACGGCGCTGCGCCGGGCGCCGGCTGCGCAGTGGTGGCGCTGGGCAAGCTGGGCGCGAACGAGATGACCTTCGAGTCCGACCTGGACCTGCTGTTCATCGCCGAGGTGCGCGACGACCGCGAGTTGACTGCCGGCCCGCGGCCGCTCGAGGCGCGGCGCTTCTACGCCCGCGCGGCGCAGCGGCTGATTGCCGCGCTGCGCAGCCGCTCGCCCGCGGGCCGGCTGTACGAAGTGGACCTGCGCCTGCGGCCCGCCGGCGAGAGCGGACCGCTGGTGACTACGCTCACCGCGTTCCGCGACTACCACGACAAGGCCGCGTGGACCTGGGAGCAGATGGCGCTGACCCGCGCCCGGGTGCTGTGCGGCGCCGCGCAGGTGGCGGACGCGGTCGCCGCCCGCATCCGCGAGGTGCTGACCCGGCGCCGCGACCCGGAACAACTCCGCCTGCAGGTGGCGCGGATGCGGGAACGGGTCGCCGCCGAGTATCCGTCCGCCGACCCGTTCGAGTTGAAGTACGTGCGCGGCGGGCTGGTGGACCTGGAGTTCATCGCCCAGTACCTGCAACTGCGCCACGCCGCGGACGCGCCGCAGGTACTCGCCGGCGGCACTGCGGCCACGTTCGAGGCGCTGGCCGGCGCGGGTCTCCTCGCCGAGGAGGAGGCGCGCTTCCTGGCCGGCGCCAGCCGCATGCAGCGCACCCTGCAGGCGCTCCTGCGGCTCACCTGGAACCGCGACACCCCGCTCGGCGACGCCCCGGAAGCGCTGCACCGCAAGCTCGCCGCGGCGGTCGAGTGTTCCGGCTTCGGCGACCTGGAAGCGAAGCTGCGCGCCACGCAGGCCGCGGCCGAGCAGACGTTTCAGCGCTTCGTCGGGCGCGGCTGAGTGGCCTGAGCGCCGCCGGGCGCCCGCGCCCGCGACGGCGCCGCCCGCCGCGGTTCGCCGCGCCGGCGGCGGAAATGGGGCGGCCAGGGCGCATCGCCGCCCAGCCCCTCCGCGGCGTGGCGCGCCGCCAGCTCCAGCAGGCCGTCGAGACTGCCGGGCGCGGCATCGATCCCGGCGGCCAGGTCGCCGCGCGCGGCAAGGCGCTCCGGCATGGTGCGCAGCGTGAAGTCGCCCGGCTCGCAGGCCGGCACCTCGTCCCAGGCCAGCGGCGCGGACACCCGGGCGTCGGCGCGCGGCCGCACCGAGTAGGCGGCGGCGATGGTGCGGTCCTTGGCGTTCTGGTTGTAGTCCAGGAACACCCCTTCGCGCTCCTCCTTACACCACTTGCTGGTGGCCCTGCCGGGCGCGCGCCGCTCCACCTCGCGGGACACCGCCAGCGCCGCCCGCCGCAGCTCGGTAAACCCCCACTGCCGGCGAATGCGCACGTAGACGTGCAGGCCGCGCGAACCGGTGGTCTTGGGCCACCCGACCAGACCGTGCTCGGCGAGCACCTCGCGCACGATCCCGGCCACCTCGCGCACCGTCTGCCAGGTCACTCCCGGCCCGGGATCCAGGTCCACGCGCAGTTCGTCGGGGCGCTCCAGGTCGTCCGCCCGCACCGGATGAGCGTGCAGGTCGATGTTGCCCAGATTGGTCATCCACACCAGTTGCGCGCGCTCGGTGACCACCAGCTCGTGGGCGGTGCGCCCGGAGGGGAAGGTCAACTCCACCGTCCGCACCCAGTCGGGGCGCTTCGCCGGCGCGCGCTTCTGATAGAACCCTTCGCCGGCGATGCCGTCCACGTAGCGCTTCAACACCAGAGGACGCCCATGGATGGCGCGCAGGGCGCCCTCGGCCACCGCCAAGTAGTAGCGCACCAGCTCCAGCTTGGTGATGCCGGCGGCGGGAAAGTACACCTTGTCGGGACTGGTGACCCGCACCTCGCGCCCGTCCACGGTCAGGATTTCGGCCCCCGCCTTGGCGCTCACCTGTTCGGCTCAGATCACGACCGCGTGATCAGCTCTGCGTACCGGTGTCATCGCCGGCTAGCCCATGGCGATGCCGCCGTCCACGTGAATCGCCTGTCCGGTGATGTTGCGCGCCTCTTCGGAAGCCAGGAACGCCACCAGGTTGCCGACGTCCTCGGGGGTTTGCGGCCGTCCCAGTACGGCGCTCCCGGCCACCTCGTCGAACACCGCGCGCGGTTCCTGCCCGGCGCGGGCGGGATCCTGCGCCGCCAGCATCGGCGCCAGCCGCTCCCAGAACGGGGTCCACACCAGTCCCGGGCACACCGCATTGACGTTCACGTTGTAAGGCCCCAGTTCCTTGGCCACGATGCGGGTGAGGTTGAGCAGCGCGTTCTTGGCCGCGGCGTAGGGCGGCACGAACACCGGGTCGCGCTTCGCCGAGATGGAGGAGATGTTCACGATCTTGCCACCGCGGCGCTCCATCATGTGCGCCGCCACCGCCTTGCACATGAAGAACGGGCCCTTGACGTTGACGGCGAAGTTTTCGTCCCAGTCGGCGCCGGTCAGGCGCGTGAACGGCAGGGCGAGGCGTTCGCCGAAGTGGCCGGCGTTGTTGACCACGACGTCCACCTGCCCGAAGCGCTCCAGGGTCTGCCGCACCACCTCCCCGCAGTCGGCCTCGCTGGTCACGTCGCCGGCGACCGCCAGACCGCGCCGGCCCGCCTGCTCCGCCGCCGCGGCCGTCTGCCGGGCGCGCTCCAGGTCCAGGTCGGACACCACCACGTCGGCTCCCTCCCGGGTCAGGCAGGCGCAGATGCCGCGGCCCATGCCGCCGCCGCCGCCGGTGACGATGGCCACCTTGTCACGCAATCGCATGCGCAACCGGCTCCGATTGGCCGGCGAACAGGTCCGGTTGCAGGCCGTCTTCAGTCACTGGACCCGCGGTGGGCAATCGCCACCGCAGCCGTCGTGAAGCTGGACGCCGCCGCAACTGCCGCCGGCGTCAGCCCATCACCGAGGTACAGATCGACCACGAGCACCAGGCCGCCCAGGAGGATGGCCAGCGCACCGACGGCGAGGTGCCAAGTCACCGACCGACCTGCTCAGACACGGCGCCCGCCTGCCGCTGCCGCTCCCGCTCCTGCGCCTCGATGATGCGCGAGGTGCGCCATGTACGGAACTCCGGTGAACCGCGGCCCCACCTACCTGCTCCCTAGCTCATGGCCCAGAAAGAAACTGGCGAGAGCAGTGCCGGCCGTCGCCAGACCGTTGACGATCCGCTGTTCGGCAAGCTGCCGTTGCAAGCCGGCGATCTGCTCCCGCTGCACCCGATCCACGTCCCCGGACAGCGCAACCAGCGCCGCGCACAGCGCATGCTCGCGCGGCCGATAGACCCTCACCGCGGCCGCCACCGCCTCGGTGACCGCCGCCTGGACGCTCGCGTCATGCGCCGCCGCGATACGCGCCATTGCAGTGTCTACGCCAGCCTGCCACGCCCGCTGCAGGCTATCGCGGTCGGCCGCCGAGAGGCTTGTGTACGCCGCCAAGTCCACCGGCGGGAACGCCGGCAGCCCCGCGTCCGCGGCCGCGTCGGGCGCGGAACCGCCAGCCGGAACCGCCGGCGCGGCGCCGGCGCACAGCGCCGCGGCATCACTCTGCAGGGTGGTGTCGCCATTCGTGGTCTGCGATAGCGCGAGCCACGGCAGCCCGCACAGCAGGGTCAGCGCCAGCGAGCACCTGATCGTCTGTCTCCCCATCGAGAACCTGTTCCTCCTGCTGCTCCGCGGCGCGTCCCGCGGCGACTGCCCGGTCGCGCGCCGCCTGGTCGCGCGCCTCGATCTGCGCTTCGGTACGGTCGCCGGCGGCGCCGTGGTCGAACGTCCGATGCAACACCAGACCCAACGCCATCACCCCGACCGCGGTGATCACCACTATACTCCACACCTTGGCCAGCGAGACACCTACTACATGCATGGCCTACGGTATCACACGTGCCGACCGCTTGACAGCGCCCGCCACCGAAGTATTCAGAAGACGTTAGAGTCCACAAAGACCGAACCGCCCCTCACCGAATCGCCCGCGCGGGGCGGCGTGGTCGACCGCGGTGCAATCCATCGGCACCTCCTGGACCCAAGTTCCAGAGGCTATGATAAGTTGTTTCTATGTAGTTGTTTACGTATTGTGACTGCATTATGTACGGGGGTTGACAACCGAACGGAATCACCTTATACCTATCCCTATACCGTCCAGGCGGAATCGTCTCAGGCTGTCTCCGTTCGCCGGGACAGAGGGGGGAGATGATGAAACATCTGGTGTATCTGGCTCTAGCGGCAGGCGCTCTTGCGATGATGGGATGTGGCGGAGTTGCACCCCCGAAGCCTGCAGCTCCGCCGGCGGCAGATCCGCCGGCGCCTACAGCGGCCAAGTACTCCTGCGGCGATGGCTACATCTTCGACGGTGATCAAGTGCTCGGGCCGGAAGGCGCGGTTGTCAATGATGTCTTCTACTGGGGTTCGAACACCTCGGGAGCGGCGCGATGCTTCTCTGACACTCGAAACAACAGTATGGTTGGCGTTGGCAGCAGGGTAGAATCGAACGCAGGCGATGCCACAGGCGCAACAGTCATGTCAGTTACCCTTCCTGACGAACGCAGGTGGTATTTCATACTTGAATTCTCCGATGGCACCTACTGTTCTGCGGCCTCTGCAGGGGATGGGAGAGCGGCCTGCTTTGCAACGGTGGAACGAGATGCTACCGGATTTCGCTTGGACGATCTCCCTGCTGTTACACTCCCTGTTCCTGCAGGCGCACCGGAGCCTCCTCTTGTTGAAGATCCCCCCGAGCCTCCTGTTGGCAATACTTATTTCCGGTGGGGAAGGATCGAAGAAGTTACTACCGACCAACGTAGGTGGTATCTCATACTTGGGTACGGTCCTGGTGAGATCGTCGACGGGCGCGACGACGACCCCGGGCGGGGTGACCCCGCCTGTATTGCGGCTACTGCAGGGGATGGGATAGTGACCTGCACTGCAACAACGTTTCAAGGTAATGGTGACGATAAATATACCACAGACGATCTCCCTGCCTCTACCTCGCCTCAATCTTCCGAAGGCACCGATGCCATATATGCGTACATTAGAGTTTTTAGTCGCCAGGGGGGTCTCTGGTATCTCGTGCTTGAATCCCCTGATGGCACCTTCTGTTCTGCGGCCACTGCAGGGGATGGGATAGTGACCTGCACGAGCCATCCGTATCCTCCGCTGAGTGGTGATTGGGTCCCCCCCGGTGGTCCTGGTCCTGGTGGTGGCGACGGGGGCGGGGGGCAAACTGGTGCCCCGGAGCCGGAAGATCCTCAGCCTGTTGGCAATACTTATTTCCGGTGGGGAAGGATCGAAGAAGTTACTACCGACCAACGTAGGTGGTATCTCATACTTGGGTACGGTCCTGGTGAGATCGTCGACGGGCGCGACGACGACCCCGGGCGGGGTGACCCCGCCTGTATTGCGGCTACTGCAGGGGATGGGATAGTGACCTGCACTGCAACAACGTTTCAAGGTAATGGTGACGATAAATATACCACAGACGATCTCCCTGCCTCTACCTCGCCTCAATCTTCCGAAGGCACCGATGCCATATATGCGTACATTAGAGTTTTTAGTCGCCAGGGGGGTCTCTGGTATCTCGTGCTTGAATCCCCTGATGGCACCTTCTGTTCTGCGGCCACTGCAGGGGATGGGATAGTGACCTGCACGAGCCATCCGTATCCTCCGCTGAGTGGTGATTGGGTCCCCCCCGGTGGTCCTGGTCCTGGTGGTGGCTGAGGCTGAGGCGGCTGAGGTGGTCCCGGTTGGTTAGACAGTCCGAGGGGTAGGTTAAGGTGTATCCGTCGGTTGTCAACCTACCCCTCCCTCTGCAAATCAGGCGGCGGTAAATCGGGGGTGGGGTCCGGGGCGGGGGTAGCTGTCCCTGTGGATATGTGGACAACTCCCGCTCCGCGGTGCGCAGCCACTCGCTCCGTTCCCGGTGCTTGCAGTTTGCCCCCCCCCCCCCCATCTCGCTACGCCACCTGCCCGGCCGGCGCCGCCACGCCGCAGTACCCCTCCGCCGGCGTCCGCCCGTCCAGCGCCGAGTGGGGGCGTACCTCGTTGTAGAACTCCATCCACTCCGCGATCACGCGCTGCGCCGCGAAGCCGTCCGCCAACTCGTGCAGGTACACCGCCTCATACTTCAACGACCGCCACAGCCGCTCGATGAACACGTTGTCCAGGCAGCGCCCACGACCGTCCATCGAGCAGCGTATCCCGGCCGCCTCCAACTGCCCCGTGAACGCCCTGCTGGTGAACTGGCTGCCCTGATCGGTGTTGAAGACCTCCGGCTTGCCGTAGCGCTCCTGCGCCTGTGCCAACGCCAGCAGGCAGAACTCGCTGTCCAGCGTATTCGCCAGTTCCCAGGCCAGCACCCGCCGACTCGCCCAGTCCATCACCGCCACCAAGTACAGGTACCCGTCCTGCACCGGGATATAGGTGATGTCTGCGCACCACACCTGATTCGGTCGCGTAATGGTAAGCCCTCTCAACAGATACGGATACACTTGATGGTCCGGGTTCGGCACCGTGGTGCGCGGCTTGCGGTAGATCGCCTCCAACCCCAGCAGCCGCATCAGCCGTCGCACCCGGTGGCGCCCCGCCGTTACCCCTCCCGCGCCAGATGCCGGGCCAGCTGCCGACTGCCGTAGAACGGGTACTTCAGGTACAACTCGTCGATGCGGCGCATCAAGCTGAGCGTCGCCGCGCTGGCTCCGCGCGGTCGGTAGTACAGGGCCGAGCGGCATACGCCGAGCAGCCGGCACTGCCGACTCAAGCTGAGACTCGAATGCTCGCGGTCAACCATCAGCCGTCGTTGCTCCAGGCTCAGCGATCGAGCCCGCGCGCTAAAAAATCACGCTCCACGGTCAACTCGCCAATCTTGGCATGGAGGTCATGGATGAGCGCCTCCTGCTCGGCGGGGCCGCGCTTGGCGGTCGCGGCGAACAGTTCTTCGAGTCCGGTCTGGGCTTGCCGCTTCCAGACGCTGACCTGATTTGGATGAACGTGGTGCTTGGCAGCGATCGCCTGGATCGTGCGGTCCCAGCGGAACGCCTCCAGCGCCACCCTGGCTTTGAACTGTGCTGTGAATCGGCGTCGTTTCGTCGCCATCCCATCGGCCCTCCTCATGGCCTGGAATACACCTTAACCTCCTGTCCAATTTTCCGGGACCACCTCACCTCAATCTTCCGAAGGCACCGATGCCATAGCTGCGGTAGTGGGACTTCGCTCTAGCCAGTGGTAATCTCATACTTGAATCCCCTGATGGCACCTTCTGTTCTGCGGCCACTGCAGGGGATGGGATAGTGACCTGCACGAGCCATCCGTTTCCTGCTCCGTTTCCTGGGCTATGAAGTGAACCGGGGCTCTGCAGGCATGGCCGCGGCGCGCTTGTAGCCGATGCGACCGGCCAGCAGCCAATGATAGCCGTAGAACTGCGAGCTGGTGGTGCGGGCCGCCCCGTGGGCGCACGCGGCCAGCAGCCGCCTTCCACCAGAAAATCCTACGATTTCGCGTGCGAACGGGCGTTGACGCGGGCTGGCGCCGGGCCAGCGGCGGCCTTCGGAGCCCTTGCGCCCCCGGCCGTTGGTGGGTAGATTCTCTGTCAGGAGGGAGGTGAGATGCGTTGGCGTGATGCAGGTGACTCCGGTGGTGGGTCGGCGGCCGGGAGTAGTGGGACCCTGAACAAGGCGTCGCTGTATGCCCTGTTGAAGACCATTCTACAGTCGTCCGAGAGGGTGCACGTCGAGGCGGACGATCCGCATTTCAGGCTGACGCTGTCGCTGACTGACGATGCTCGGGTGGTCCTTGAGGGTGCTGTCCAGGTGGACGGTATCGATCTCTCCGGGCGTGATCTGGGGTTCTCCAGTGACGGGGGGAGCAGTGTCAGCTTCACGATGCCCGGCATCACGACGGCGGATGAGGGAAGCGACCTCGGGCGGGTAAATACCGTCGAGAAGCTCAACTTCACAGGCGCGGGCGTGACGGCGACGCGCGTGCCCGGTTCGCCTGAGACTACCGTCAACATTCCCGGCGCCAACCCTGGGTCGGGCGGTGTGTCGTTGGCGCAGGTGGACGGGCGGATCGATGGGAATCCGCGGGTGACGAGTCTGTCGCGCTTCGAGGCGGCGCTCCGCAAGACCACCGTCATCAGCGGACCCGCTGCCTTCACGGTGGCGTCGCCGAACGCCGCGGTGGCGATCAGCGGGTCGGTGCCGGGCGCGGAAGCGGACCGCGAGCTGGTGGTGGCGGTGACCGGCTCCCCCACCCAGACGTTCCAGCTCTCCTCGTTCGCCGGCAAGGATGCGGCCGCCGCCGCCATCACGCTCACGGACGCCAACTCGGTAAAGTGGATGGCGGGCACGGTGACGTATCGCCTTGGCCACACCGCCGCCGGGGGGTTCGTTGCGTCCGCCAGTACCGCCGCCACCTACACCATCACCTTGACGGACAGCCGGATCGACCTTGAGACGTGGGCGCGGCGAAACGGCGAGCAGATTCCCGCCAACCGCCTGCCGAACGGCGGCGGGCTGGGGCAGGCTGCGGTGGACGCGCGGATCGACGCGAATCCGCGGGTGACGAGTCTGTCGCGCTTCGAGGCGGCGCTCCGCAAGACGACCGTCATCAGCGGACCCGCTGCCTTCACGGTGGCGTCGCCGAACGCCGCGGTGGCGATCAGCGGGTCGGTGCCGGGCGCGGAAGCGGACCGCGAGCTGGTGGTGGCGGTGACCGGCTCCCCCACCCAGACGTTTCAGCTCTCCTCGTTCGCCGGCAAGGATGCGGCCGCCGCCGCCATCACGCTCACGGACGCCAACTCGGTAAAGTGGATGGCGGGCACGGTGACGTATCGCCTTGGCCACACCGCCGCCGGGGGGTTCGTTGCGTCCGCCAGTACCGCCGGCACCTACACCATCACCTTGACGGACAGCCGGATCGACCTGGAGGGTTGGGCGCGGTTGAACGGCGGTCAGATCCCCGCCAACCGCCTGCCGAACGGCGGCGGTCTGACCCAGGGGCAGGTGGACGCGCGCATCGAGCCGTTCGCGCGCGCCGGCACCACCACCAGGGTGCCGGAATCGCACCTCCCGACCGACCTCGACCACCTTCTGGACGCGCTGGCCGACGGCGGGTGGTCCACGGAGGGGAACAACGCCGCCGAGGATGCCTGGATCGCCCAGGTTGCCAGCGCCGTGGGCCCGACCATCGGGGCGGCGCGCGGCTACACCTACGCCAGCGCCACCTGGGAGCGGACCGGCCCCACGATTACGCCGGCGTGGCTGACCGTGCGGGTGCCGGCGGGGCTGAAGGATGAGGTGGCCGCCGGGAACCTGCGTCTGATCGCCGACTACAACAACGACCCGGACGACATGGGCGATATCGCGGTGTCGAGTGGCTGGATCCACGTGGGGGACAGCACGGACGGCACCTACCGGTACTACATCCAGCGCTTCACGGGGGTGCCGGCGGGAACCAACATCGTGCAGCGCTACACCCGGTTCCGCATCGACCGCACCAAGCTCGACACCGGGGTGCCGGTGGGGACGGCGGCGGATGCAGGCGCCGTCCTGACCAAGCGCGCTGATGGGCCGGTCTGGGAGCAACTGCGGCGCCTGCACGGTCTGCAGGTGCTGCATCACGGGAGCATCGCCCGATTGGCCCTTTCCGCCTTGAATGCGATTGGGACCCAGAACCTGACCGGCTTCGCCCCGGCGTTCGATCTCGATGATCACCCTGCCGGTGAGATCCATGCGGAGGTGGTGGCGCGCATCGTCACGCGGAGTGCGTCCAACATCGGGTGGGGCTCTGGTGGCGCGGACATTGATGGCCGGATCGTGGGGTTGGAGTTCGCCAGCGCCGTGGCGGCCGCTGATGCGTTTGTGTCGGGGGGCACGGTAGAGGGGGTCGAGGTTGGCCACCTCCTCCTTTACAAGGGTGCGGCGAAGCAGGGCGTGCTGCGGTTCTATCTGGGGCGTGACGGCTCGAATCGTGCCGGGTATCTGCTCGACTACCGGCCGGAGAGCGGTGCTTCGAGTACCGACAACGTCACCATCGACGCGCAGCTCGACGTGTCGTTCATGCCGGCGGACGGTGGTGGTGGCAGTACTAGCGGCGTAGGCGCCAAGATTGCGACCTACGCGTTTCCAGTTGCCGCAGCGAGTTACCAGGCCAGGGTCATGATCCACGGCACATGGACCATCGAAAGCGCTGGCGCCTCGCGATACGAGCGAAGCGGTAACAACGATGCCCTGCGCATCCCGCGGGTTCTGCCGGATACGCAAGTGGGCTTTCGCGGTGTAGTGAAGGTTGGTTCTGCTACGGTATCGACATTCTTCGTGCCGTGGACGCTGCTGGTTGCGCCATCAACCACTAGCACTCACTTTGATCATGTCAATCAGGACTACTACATGACCATTCCTTACGATGCTCGGGATAGTTATACCGTCCTGCTTATCGTGCAACGGCAGGGCTTGAATACCTATAAGGACGCTATCTTCTTCCGCGGCTGCGGCGACAATATTCCGGCTGGTGTGACCGTCGAGTTGTACGAGTGGATGGCGTGATGGACTCGCCGTCATTCCCGACCGGTCGTTCCGCGCCTGACGCGCGCGCCGTGCGGCCGCTGGCGAACGCGCCGCCGGCCTCCCCGGCCCGGACCGTGCGCAACGCCGCCCCGGCCCGGACCGTGCGCAACGCCGCTCCGCGGACCGTGCCGGCGCTCGACAGCGACATCGAATCCCTGGTCACCGAGGATGATACGCCGGTGGACAACCTGCCCTCCGAGAAGCAGCAACGCCTGCTCACCGAGCCGTTGTACAGTTCCTGGGCCGGCCCCGGCGGCGGGCGCCCGTTTCTGGCCGCCGCCAACGTGGGCGTGTTCCCTGAAGCGCGCAATCCGGCGATCGTGCCGGACGTGTTGCTGAGTCTGGACGTGCAGGTGCACGAGAACTGGTGGGACAAGGAGCACCGCTCCTACTTCGTGTGGGAGTTCGGCAAGGCGCCGGACCTGGTGGTGGAAATCGTGTCCAACCGGAAGGGCGAGGAGATTGGGAAGAAGCGGATGAGGTACGCCCGGATGGGGGTTGGCTACTACGTGGTCTCCGATCCGTTGCGGCAGGTGATGGGAGATGAGCTGCGCGTCTTTCGGTTGAGCGGCGGGGGATACGAACGCCAGGAGTGGCCCTGGTTCCCGGAGCTGGGGCTGGGGATGACGCTGTGGGAGGGGGAGTTCGAGGGCGTGCGCAGCCGGTGGCTGCGCTGGACGGACGCGCAGGGCGAGTTGATCCCCACCGGCAAGCAGCGTGCAGAGCAGCAACAGCAGCGCGCAGAGCAGGAGGCGGCCGCTCGCCAGGCCGCAGAGACCCGTGTCCAACAGGAGGCGGCCGCGCGCCGCCAGGAAGCGGACGCACGCCAAGCCGCAGAAATCCGCGTCCAACAGGAGGCGGCCGCCCGCCGCCAGGAAGCGGACGCACGCCAAGCCGCAGAAATCCGCGTCCAACAGGAGGCGGCCGCCCGCCGCCAGGAAGCGGACGCACGCCAAGCCGCAGAAATCCGCGTCCAACAGGAGGCGGCCGCGCGCCAAGCGGCCGAAGCGCGGGTGGCCGAACTCGAGGCATTGCTAGGCCGCAGATCCACCTGACGCTATCTGCGTCGGAAGTGGCCCGGCGGCCCTCGGCTCGGCTGGCTTGGATAGCTTGGCTCTCGCTGGATTCCCAGAATAGATCGCTGGCCCGGACGGCCCTGCAATGTCCAGCGCTGCCGGAACGTCCCGATCGCCGGCGCTCCGCGGGTGCCAAGTGCGGCAGTTGACCCGCTACCGGCGATGTTTGGTCGGCGAGCGCAGCCGGGCGCGCAAGACCCTCGACCACGTCGCTCACACGTTATAGCGCTCGAACCGGCCGGCGATGTTCCGGCGGGTAGCTTCCTCCTGCGAAATGAGCTGGCTGGCGGAGAGGCCCGTCAGGTTCTCCATCTGCTCCAATCGCCGGGCGAACAACGGCAGCCCCAGTTGCTCCGCTCCCCCAGCCTGCGACGTAGTGCTGCCGATGAGAATGTTGTTGGCTGCTTCCAGCTTCGACCGCCCATGCATGACGTCCCGCACGTACTTGCCGGCCCAGCCCGGGCCGGCATTCCACGCCAGCCCCATGAGCCCGCCTGCCTGCCGGACCGTCCCCACCAGACCCTTGGTGATGGCATCCGCCACCGGAGCCCAGTGCGACCGCCACAATGCGCCCGTGCGCATGATCTGGTTATTCGACATCCCTTCGTCGACGCGCAGACGTTCCGCCTCATCGGCGCGGCGTGCGGCAGCTCCCCAATCCGCCCCGAAGTTCTCGCCGGCAAGCGTCGCCCAGGTGTCGCCGGCGTCCCTGTAGACGCCGTTCCGCACCATCTCGCCATTGATTTCCTCGCCGTCGTTGCGCTTGTCGATCCACCGTTCCTTGCCGATCAGCGACTCGATGATCTGATCGTATTGCTGATCCGTGCCCTGCCATCGATCCCGGTTCGTGCGCCGGTCATCATTCACCGGTTCGACGGCCCGCGAACCTCCGGTGATCCGGATCACCTGACCGGGATGGATCAGATCCGGGTTCTCGATGTTGTTCCGCTGGGCCAGCGCTTGCACCGTCGTGCCGTACCGGCGCGCGATGGCGCCCAGGGTCTCCCCCGGGCGCACCGTATGGGTCTGCGTCTCCGGAGACCGCGCCTGCCGGCGCCCCGGATGCCCCGGCGCGGCGCCAAACGGAGTATCTGATGCCATCCTGCGATCCTCCCATTGACCAGTGGCGGCGTCGAAGTATACCCCCAATATCCGCCCTCGTCACCTCCTCGATGGCGGGCGGGCGACGGCGCGCGCATTTCCAAAATGCAGGTAAGGGTCGGGCCGCTTGGCGGCCAAGCCCAGTCCCCGGCTGCGCCGGCGCCTGAGCCGATACCTTCGCCGCCGAAGGAGCGGCGCTGTCCGCGCTGGCCACCGCAGCGCCGCGCGCCGAGGCCGCTAAGGATAACTTGTTTCCATGTCGTTGTTTATCATATTATGGACTGCATTGTGTACGGGGGTTGACAGCCGAACGGAATCACCTTAACTTACCAACATATGCCGTCCAGGCGGCATCGCCTCAGTGCTGTCTCCGCTTGCGGGACCGGGGGGAATGATGAAGCATCTGGTGTATCTGGCTCTAGCGGCAGGCGCTATTGCGGTGACAGGATGTGACGACGTTGCAGCTCCGAAGCCTGCAGCTCCGCTGGCGGCCGCACCGGCGCCTACACCGGCGGCCGAGTACTCCTGCGGCGATGGCTACATCTTCGACAGTGATCAAGTGCCCGGGCCGGAAGGCGCGGTCGTCAACGATGTCTTCTACTGGGGTTCGAGCACCTCGGGAGCGGCGCGATGCTTCTCTGACACTCGAAACAACAGCATAGTCGGCAGGGTAGAATCGAACGCGGGCGATGCCATAGCCGCAACAACCATGTCAGTTACCCTTTCCGGCGAACGCAGGTGGTATCTCATACTTGAATTCTCCGATGGCACCTACTGTTCTGCGGCCACTGCAGGGGATGGGAGAGCGACCTGCTTTGCAACGGTGGAACGAGATGCTACTGGATTTCGCGTAGACGATCTCCCTGCTGTTCCACTTCCTGTTCCTGAAGGCGCACCGGAGCGTCCTGTTGTAGATCCTCCCGGTGGTCCCGGTCCTGGTGGTGGCGACGTGGGCGGGGGGCATACCGGTGCCCCGGAGCCTGCCCCGAAGCCGGAAAAGAGGAAATTCAAGAATGCAAGGGTCGCCTATATTGCGGACCCGGATCAGAGCCGAGGCGGCGTTGACCGCCTGAGATTCGTTACCCGGGAGGGATTGGACGATTACGACGATCTTCCTGACGAACGTAGGTTGTATTTAATACTTAAGTTGAACGTTCCACGTGACGGTTACATCACCTCTCATAATTGTATTGTGGCTACTACAGGGAATGGGAGAGTGACCTGCGTTGCACCGTTGAAATTCTGGTGGGACCATTCTCACTGCAGCGACGGCGAATGCAATGGAGACGGTGATGGTCATATTCGGTTTACATATAACGCCACAGGACGGACCGCGCCGCATCCATCAGTAGACCATTTCCCTACCTCTACCTCGCCTCAATCTTCCGACGGCGACAATGCCATAGGCGTGACAGCCTATCTCCTCTATAGTGATGTGCAAAGCAACCCTCGCCACTATGGCAGGGAGACTTTTTACGTACCTCCAGGCTGGCCTAGTTCTCCTAGCACAGATAGGTGGTATTTCATACTTGCATTCTCCGACCTCCACCCGCATCGCCCGTTTGATCTCGATCTCGATCCAAACGGGGTCAATGATCATACCTTCTGTATTGCGGCAACTAAAGGTGATGGAATAGTGACCTGCCATGAAATGGTGAAAGGAGTTTCTACTAAATATGCGAATGGTTACATTGACCAATGGGAAGTACCATACGTGCCGTAGCGGTGAGCGGTGAGGTGGTCACCGGTTGGTTAGACAGTCCGAGGGGTAGGTTAACCGAGATTCTCAACTACTGCAAGGCCACCCTGATCTCAATCCACAAGACTTGACAATATCTCAGAACACCGGTAATTTTGGTACGAAGCGGTCCCGCCGACTACTGGCCGCGAATGGCTTGTCGTTGCGGGACCCGGACATCTGAACGGGCGCGGGCTGGCGCCGGGCCGGCGGCGGCCTCGGAGCCCCTCGGCCCCCGGCCGTTGGTGGGGTAGATTCTCTGTCAGGAGGTAGGTGATATGCGTTGGCGTGATGCAGGTGACTCCGGTGGCGGGTCGGTGGCCGGGAGTAGTGGGAGTTTTGAGGAAGCGCTACGGCGCGTAACTGTCATTGTGGACGGAGATACCGTCAACATTTTGAATCGTCCTGCTCCCTATCGGATAAGCAGCGATGCTATAGTTCCTGAGAGAGAGGCTGACAGGAGGCTACGGTTGGCGGCGAGCACGTCGGCTATTGATTCTGCGGAACTGGACGGCGAGTCTACCACGATCAAGCTGTCCGATCTTCTCGCCAAGCAGGTGATTCCGACTCGCTCGCATGTGATGAACTCGTCCAACTCGGTGACGTTCCGGGGCGTTGAGGGTAGGACGATGTACATTGGGACGATGTACATTGGCAGGTCAGAAGATCGCCAGTTCCTGATCGGTTCCGACTCCCCCAGTACCTATCGCGTCTACATCCGTGACGACCGGATTGACATTCGCCCGGAGCGCCTCGAAAGGACGGTTGATGACCGCATCAAGCCGTTCGCGCGCGCCGGCGCCACCCCCACCAAGATTGCGACCTACAGTTTTCCACCTGCCGATTTAGAGCCGTACCCGGCGGGTACTCCTATCAACGGCAGTTGGCTCATCGCAAGCACCGCTACCCCCGATCGATACGAGCCAAGCGATGACAACATTGCCCTGCGCATCCCGCGGAATCTGCCGGCTACGCTATCGGGCTTTTACGGTGAAGTGAAGGTTGGTTCTACTAAGGTATCGACATTCATCGTGCCGTGGACGCTGGTGGTTGCGCCCACTAGCACTAGCGCTCTCACACTTAACGCTCATAATGTCGAGCAGGGCTATTACATGACCATTCCTGACAATAATCAGAATGGTTATAGCGTCATGCTTGTCGTGCAACGGCAGGCCGTAAATAACTATAAGGACGCTATCTACTTCCGGGGCTGCGGCAACAATATTCCGGCTATTCCGGCTGGTGTGCCCGTGACCGTCGATTTGTACGAGTTGTTGTCGTGACGGCCAATGGCCCTCGCGTACCGTGACAGACAACTTCGGCGGCGGCGTGAATGAGCGGTCGCCGGTATGGCGGCGAGGCGCGACGGCAGCGCTCCGGTGGTGAACCGGCCGCCCCCGGCAACCGCAACGGCGCCGTCCACTGCCGTGCCGTCCATGACACTGAGCACCGATCACCAGGGTTACCACGGTCCGGCGCAACGGCGAGTCCTATCCGATCCGATCGATAAACAACGACATAGAAATAAGTTATCATAGCCTCTGGAACTTGGGTCCGGGAGGTACCGATGGATTGCACCGCTCTCGACCACTTCACCTATAAGGACGCTATCTTCTTCCGCGGCTGCGGCTACAATATTCCGGCTGGTGTGACCGTCGAGTTGTACGAGTGGATGGCGTGACGGCCAATGGCCCTCGCGTACCGCGCTGCGGTCGTGGTTCGAGGTGGCGACCGGCAAATCGTACACCCGGTCGGTTACCACGGTCCAGCGCAGAATAACTCGCTGGCCCGGACGGCCCCGCAATGTCCAGCGCGCGGGCGTTCAGACCGGAAGCTGAATGGCGGCGTAGGGGTACACCGCCGCCTTGGCGCCGCGCGGGAAGCGCGCGGTGAGGTGCGTCATTACTTCGCTCCAGTCAGCGCACGCCACTACCTGGCCGCCGCGGCCGTAGCCGTCCAGGTCGGTGCGTGACTGGTAGCGCGAGCAGACCAGGAGCTGCCCGGCCTTGCGGATCGGGCAGTGCTCGACCGGTGACCAGATGCTGCCGCCGTAGTCGGTGCCGAAGCGGCCGCCGAGGTAGTGCGCCGCCTGTCCCTCGACGCTCTGGCAGATCACCACCGCGGTCCCGCCCTCCTTGAGGGAGAGATCGGGCGGCCACATCCCCTTCACCGCCTGATTCTCGATCGGGTAGGTGTTGGTCACCACCACCTCGCAGTCGCCGGCCATGGCGGTGGCGTACAGCTTCCGCGCCGCGGCCACGCCGGCGCGGTGCTGCTCCACGAACTGGCCGGCCAGCACCTGCACCACCTCGCGCCGCGGGTTGATCAGCAGATCGATCTTGAAGTCCAGGCCCACCATGGCGACTGCTTCTTCCAGGTCCCGGCGGATCACGCTGTCTTCGATGTTGCCGAGCAGATCGACCCCGCCGGCGCCGTCCGCGCGCCGCGCCGCGGCGTCACGGCGGCCGAGGACGCGGTGGTTGTGATCCACGGTGGCGATGCCGGCGACGCCCGGCACGAGCAGCTTGGCGCCGCCGCCGAACCCGGCCGAGCGATGCGGAATGAGACCGCCGATGCCAATCCGCAGATCGCATTCCATCACCTCGCGGTTGATTTCCACGCGCGTGCCGCGGCTGGTGGTGCCCACCTCGACCAGGTGGTCGAACGGATTGTGATTGTAGACCCGGTAGCGGCGCACCACCTCCGCGCCCAGCTTCTTGGTGAAGTCTTCGAGGGACATCGCCGCGTGATTGGCGAATGCGCCTACCAGCCGAATCCGGTCCTCCTCCAGACCGGCGGCGCGCAGCTCGGCCAGCACCAGCGGCAGGATGCGCCAGGTGGGCGCCGGCCGGGTGAGGTCGTCGAACAGGATTACCGCCTGCTTGCGGCCGCGCGCCAACTCGCGCAGCCGCGCGGTGCCCAGCGGGCGCTCCAGTTGGGCGCGGAGCTGGGCGTCGTCGAGGGCAACGGCGTCGTGCCCGGCCATCAGGCACTCCCGTACCTGCCAGGAGGCCGGGAACCGCAGCTCCATGTCGCGGTCCCCGTACCAGGCGTGGGTGGGTATTCGGATCGTCGTGCTATCCATGGCGGCGTGCAGTGTGCGCCGGGAGCGCGCCCTATGGCGAGCCCGCGCGCGGTCGTGCCCGCGGCCGTGCCCGCTGCGCCGCGGCCCAGGCCAGAAAGCGCGCGGCCGGCCAGGTGTTGGCGATGCGGCCGGGTTCGACCCAGCCGCGCTGCGCCTGCCGCACGCCCCACTGCAGGCGGTCGAAGTCTCCCACGTGGTGGGCGTCCGAGTTCACCACGATGATCACCTCGTGGGCGCGCGTCCGCCGCAACACGTCGTCCGCGGCGTCGAGCCGGTTGAGGCCGCCGTTGATCTCGATGGCGGTGCCGGTGCGGGCGGCCGCGGCCAGTACCGCGTCCACGTCCAGCTCGATGCCGGGCCGGCGGCCGATCATGCGCCCGCTGAGATGACCGATCACGTTGACCGCCGGATCCTCCATGGCGCGGATGATGCGGCGGGTCTGGGCGGCGCGGTCCAGGTCGAACGCCGAATGCACCGCGGCCACGCACCAGTCGAACGAAGCGCGGAACGCGGCGTCGTAGTCGAGGCTGCCGTCGGGGCCGATGTTCAGCTCCACCCCGTGCAGCAGGCGCAGGCCGGGGTGGGCGCCGGCCTGCTCGCGCAACGCGGCGCGTTGCTCCAGCAGCCGCTCCCGGCTCACGCCGTTGAAGCCAAGATTCTCGCCGTGGTCGGTGACCGCCAGATAGGAGAGGCCGCGCGCCGCTGCCGCGGCCACCATCTGCGGCAGGGTACTGCGCCCGTCGCCGGAGGCGTCGGTATGCAGGTGCAGGTCGCCGCGCAGGTCGGCCAGCGCCACCGGCGCGGGCAGCTCGCCGCGGGCGGCGGCTTCGATCTCGCCGCAGTCCTCGCGCATCGGCGGCGGGATGAGCGGCAGGTCGAGCGCGGCGTAGACGTCGCGCTCCGCCTCCCCGGCGAGCCGGGTTCCGTGCTCGTCCCACAGCCCGTACTCGTTGAGCAGCCAGCCGCGGGCCGCGGCCAGCCCGCGCAGCTTGACGTTGTGCGCCGCCGAGCCGGTGAAGTAGAGCGCCGCGGCTCCGAACTGATCCGGCGCCACTACGCGCAGGTCGACCTGCAGGCCGCGCCGCGTGACCCGGGCGCCGCCGCCGCCGTCGTCGAGCAGCGGCAGTGCCGCGAAGCGCTCGATCACGGGGCGCGGGTCGGCGGCGGCCACCAGCACGTCCAGGTCGGCGATGGTGGGCCGCAGCCGGCGCAGGCTGCCGCAGTAGCGCACCTGCTCAACCGCCGGCAGATCCGCCAGCGCGGCCACCACGAGCTGCGCGTCCGGCAACACCTGGGCGATCGGCAGCCGCAGCTCCTTGCCGGCCATGCCGACCCGGCGCAGGCCCCGGGCCAGCGCCTGCTCGGTCTTGGCGCCCAGGCCCGGCAGCGCGCGCACCAGATGTTGCTCCAGGGCGGCCTGCAACTGCTCGATGCTGGCGACGCCCAGCTCCGCCCGCAGCCGCGCCAGGGTCCTGGGGCCGAGGCCCGGCACCGCGGCGAGTTGCTGGACGGCCGGCGGAAACCGGTCGCGGAGCTGATCCAGCTTGGCGATGCGGCCGCGCTCGAAGAACTCGCGCACCTTGCGGGCAATCGCCTTGCCGACGCCGTCGAGCCGGAGCAACTCCGCCTCCGACAGCGCCGCCAGCTCCTCCGGCGCGGCGCGCAGCCGGCGCAGCGCGCGGTCGTAGGCGCGGGCGCGGAACGACTGCGCGCTGCCGTCGTCGAGAATGGTCAGCCGGTGCAGCTCGCTGAGCTGCGCCAGCAGTTCCTGCGTCTGCCGCGCACTCCCGCGGCGCGCCGCCGCCTCGGGGCCGCCAGCCATGGCGCAACTCTAAGACGCTTGGCGCGGCGCCGGCAAGCGCGGGCCGGCGCCCGCTACCCGTCCAGCTTGCCGTAGAGCACTGTTGCGTAGCCGGCGGCCGGTGGCTCCGAGCGGCCTTTCCTAACCCTTGAGGGCGCCGGCGGTGAGGCCGCTCACGAACTGGCGCAGGGCGATGCCGAATACCACCACCAGGGGCAGCGTGGCGATTACGAAGCCGGCCATCATGGGTCCGTACTGCGTCAGGTAAGTGCCCTGGAAGAAGCGCAGCCCCACTGCCACCGGGCGCAGCGAGTCGCTGGAGATCGCCACCAGCGGCCAGATGAAGTCGTTCCAGGTAGCGAGCAGGTGGACGATCAGGATGGTGATCACGACCGGCACCGACAGTGGCAGACCGATCAGCCAGTAGCAGTGCAGCTTGTTGGCGCCGTCCATGTAGGCGGACTCGAAGATCTCTTCCGGCAGGTTGGCGAAGAAGGTACGGAACACCAGGATCGAGAACGGCTGGCTGACCGCGATCCAAGGCAGAATGAGCGCCCACGGCGTATTGATCAGGCCGAACTGCCTGACCTCCATGAACAGCGGCACGATCTGCAGCACCGACGGAATCATCAGCAGCGAAATGGTCGCCAGGAACAGAACGTGGTCGCCGGGAAACCGGTAGCGGGCAAAGGCGAAGGCGGCCAGCGAGGCGAACAACGCGATGCCGATGATGCTCAGCAGGCTGTAGTAGGTGCTGTTGACCAGATACACCGACACCACTTCCCAGGCGATCGCGTAGTTGCTCCAGGTCAGGGGGAACATCGGCAGCCAGAACTCGTGGTAGAACTGGCTGAGGTTCTTGAACGAAGTGATGAACATGAAGATGAAGGGAAAGAAGGTGAGCGCGGCAATCAGGGTAAGCGCGGAAATAGCGGCGATGCGTGGCAGAGACATGTGCCGGCTACCGCCGGGCGACGTACTCGGTTTCGACTCTGATGCCCTTGAAGTTCAGGTAGGTGAGTCCGAATATCAGGATGAACAGGACGAAGCCGATGGTGGTAGCGTACCCCATTCTGGCGTACCAGAAGCCCATGTTGTACATGTAGAGGCCGGGCACCAGGGTGGCGAATCCGGGGCCGCCCTCGGTAAGGATGAGCTGCACGCCGAAGCTCTGCAGCGAGTTGATCACGCTCAGGATCAGAATCAGCTTGACCTGTCCCAGCACCATGGGCAGGTCGATGAACCAGAATCTCTTGACCACGTTCACCCCGTCGATCAGCGCGGAGTCGAGGATCTCCGAGGAAATGGCCTGCAAACCTGACAGATAGATGAGCAGGGAAAACCCGCCCACCCAGGGGAACCCGATGAACATCATCCCCAGCAGCGCGAAGCGCGCGTCGCCGAGCCACGCGCGGCGCAGATTCTCCAGCCCGACCAGACTCAGGAACTGGTTGATGATGCCCACTTCCGCATCGTAGATGAACCCCCACACCAGCACCATGACGATGAACGGTACCACCATCGGAAACACCAGCATGGCGCGCGACACGTATTGCAGCCGCGCCGACTTCATGTTGAATATCAGCTCCGCGGCGAACAGCGGCGCGGTGACGTTCACCACGATGGCGAAGGCGGACAGCTTGAGAAGATTGGCGAGCGCCGTCAGGAAGATGTCGTCGCCGGCCAGCTCGATGAAGTTGCTCAGCCCGATGAAGCGCGATACCCCGCCCACCGTCCAGCGCGTAAAGGAATGCTGGACGGCGGACAGGAACGGGTAGTAGGAGAACAGCAGCATGAGCAGGAAGGAGGGGGCGAGGAACAGGTAGACGGTCCTGTTGGCGTAGATTCGCCGCAACAGGTCCTGGAACGACGAGCGGACGGGTATCGGCGTCGCAGACAAGGATGATTAGTCCCGGGAGCGCCCCGGACGCGGCGGCGCCCGGGAGCGCTTACGTCAGGCGGGAGCTGCTACAGTCCCCATTCGGGGTTGGCCGCGACCATGCGGTCGACGCCCGCCTCCAGGATCTTCTGCAGTTCCGCGGCGCCGTCCTCCAGGGACATGCCGCCGCCGAGGATCTCGGCCACCATGCTGCGCCCGATGTCACCGGCCTGCACGTCGTAGAAGCCGAAGAACACGAGCTGCTCGCCGGGCCCCGCCTCGGTGGTGATCGATGAGATCATGCCGTCCAGCAGGTCGGTGCTGCGTTCGCCCTTGATGTTCGGGATCAGCACGTTGGCTTCTTCGATCATCGGAATTGCCCGCTCCGGCACCGTGAGGAAGCGCAGGAAGTCGACCGCGAGATCGGTCTTGCCGCCCTCGATCGCGGTGGCGGTGATGGCGAGCTGCGTGGCGTGGGCGCCGCCGAGACCGCGCACGAATTTGCCGGTCCCGTACGGCGAGCTGTCGGTGGTCACCGGCGGAAACCAGAAGGTTCCGAAGTCGAAGTCGCGCAGCGGATCGTTGACCAACGCCAGCAGGTTCCAGGTGCCGGCCCAGGCAATCGCGGCGCGCCCGGTGATCCAGGGGCGGAAGTCCCCGCCGTCGGTCTTGGTGGCCCAGTCTCCCTGCCAGTAGGGCGCCCATTCCTTGAGCAGGCGCAGCCACTCCTGTTGCTGTGGATCGTTCAGGTTCAGGGTGCCGTTGCGGACCGCGCGCGCCACCTCCTCGTGATTGCTGAAGCCGCTCTCGTCGGCATCGATCCGTTCGACGATATCCAGGGCCGTAGCCTCGTACAGCAGTACGAAGGTCCAGTCCAGATGATTGTTGACGTGCGCCGTCTGGAACGGAATGTAACCTGCTTCCCGGATGGTTTCCTGGATCTCCATGAACTCCTGCCAGTCGCGCGGCACCTCGAGGCCGAGTTCATTGAAGATCGCCTTGTTGTACACCCAACCGGTCGCCACCAAGTCGATGGAGAGTCCGTACAACGCGCCGTTCGACTGAATCTTCGGGCGCAGGGTGGAATCGAAGAACAGGTCCCACCACTTGGCGCTGCCGGGCGCGTACGGGTTGGGTTCCTGCAGGTAGGGCATCAGGTCGACGAACCAGTTGTTGTCCTTGTACTGATACGCCCACTCGTTCTTGACGCTGAGAATATCGGGAGCGGTGCCGCCGCTGAGTTGGGTGACCACCCATTCCAGCCCGGACACCGGATCGGTCAGGACTTCGATGCTGACGCCGGGATGGAGCCGCTGATACTCGGCGACGATCTCGTTCGCCACCACCAGCTTGTCCAGCCCTTCGCCGCGCACCACCCCCGGCGTGTAGCTGCCGAGGTGGATGCTCATCTGGCCGCTGAGCCCGTCGCCGGCCGCGGCCTCTTCGCCGCCGGCGGCGAACGCCGCGGTTCCCGCCAGGAGCAGCAGACCGGCGCCGGCGATGGCCGGTGCGAGGTTCTTGAAGTCAACCATGGTGTTCCTCCTCATAGGTTGCTCATGGTGTCGATGGTTCGCTCACTTTCGGAAATCTCATGCGGCTTCCGGAGCCGACGTCGAAGGTCACGTAGTCGGAGTCCGCGCTCGCCGCGCCGATGCCGGCCGCGCCCGGGAGCAAGGCGCCGCCGCGCCACACCACGCGGTCGCCCTCGCGGATCACCGGCCGCGCGCTCCCGGCCACCGGCACCGCCACCAGCGCGCGGCAGTTGACCGGCACGCTGACAGTGACCGGCGGGATCATCTGCGCCTGCAACGGTCCCACCGGCTCGGGGGCCGCTGCCGCCGGCTGCCAGTGCAAACTCCTTGCGCAGCAGGGGTGAGGAGATGGCGGGCTCTGGTGGGAGGATCCAGGTCGCCTTCCAGTCGGCGGCGCCCAGCAATCCCATCTCGAACCACGCCGGCGCGCTCCACGGTCTGGGCCGGCCCGCCTCGTCCCAGACCCGGACCGCCCAGTAGCAGCGTTCGCCGCCAGCCAGCGGCGCACGCGATGTTGGTGGAGTCGCCGACAGCGTGCAGCCCCTCCTCCTCCGCCTCGGGCACCGGTGAATCGGCGGAGGCGCCGGACGGAATCAGGCGTGGAGTCAGGGCAGCAATCCCTCTACACTCCGGGAGCGCCGCAGGAACGCCCACCGGCAAGATTCCGCGAGTATGTCACGCCGCTCCCCACCGGTCAAGCAAGCGCCCGCGGTGGGCGCATTTCCAAAATGTAGGTAAGCGTCAGGCCGCTTGGCGGCCAAGCCCAAGTCCCAGTGTAAGATGACGTTCTCGGCGATCTTGATCACCGGTTTCTTGATCACCGGTCTACCGGCGCCTGACGATCCTCGCCGGGGCGCCCGAATCCGGCGCCGACGTGGCGGTAGCGGTGATGGGCGGCGCACAGCAGCCGGAGATTGTTCGGCTCGGCGGCGCCGCCGCAGGCATACGGCACGACGTGATCGATCTGCAGCAGGTGTTGCGAGCCGCAGCGGCGCCCGCTGGTGCGGTCCACGTAGCGGCAGCGGCCCCGGTCGCGCCGCCACACCTCGCGCTTGACCGCCGCCGGGATGGCGCGGCCGGGCACGCCCGGCTTCGCTGCCGAAGTCTGGGTCCGCGGCGGCGCAGCCAGCTGCGCGCACGCCGCAGCCTGCCGGCCGAGGCGCTACGTCTTCGGCGCCGAAGTTGCGTCGCCCGCCGGCTTCGCTGCCGATGTGTGCGGGCGGTCAGCGGCTTGGCCTCCCGGCTCCGCCGGCGCCTGAGCCGATACCTTCGCCGCCGAAGGAGCGGCGCTGTCCGCGCCGGCCTCCTGCTTCGCTGCCGGGGCGGCGCCACGAGCCGAGGCCGCCTGCGTCTTCGGCGCCGAAGTTTGCTCGGCGCCTTTGGCCGGCGCGGCGCGCCGCCCGCGCGGCGGCCGGGCCGGGTCGTGGCGGTCGAGCCCTTCCCGCACCAGCCGCCCCATGAGCTGCCCCAACGTCAGGTGCGGATCGACGTGGGACAGGAGGCCCTTGAGCCGCTCCAAGCCGCGCCGGCACTCATCGTCGATCACCGCCTTGAGTTCCCAGCGCCCGCCGCCCAGGGGCCGCACCCGATCCCCCGGCGGCGCCAGCTCCGGGTCCACCTCGGCCAGCAACTGCATCACCTCCCGGCTGCTCTTGCCGGACGCCTGCTCCACCAGCTCCCGCCGCGCCTCCGAGTCCAGCGCCGGCGCCGGCGCCGGCTTCCGCTCCGCCGACCGCGGCGGCGCCGAGCCGTCCTGCGACTGAGCGGCAGCCCCGCACCCGACACCGCCCGGCGCGCTACGCGCCGCGCGTTCCTTCCTGCGCTCCTGCCGGTCGAACGCGTGCTGCAACTGCGCCGCCGCGTTCAGCGTCATCAAGCCATTCTGCAGGCGCTCGCGCACGCCCTCGACCTCCGCGCACAGCCGCATCGCCTTGATGCGCCGCCACGCTGCAGCGTCGCTGTAACCCAGTTCGCGCACCGCGTAATCGAACAGACTCGAGAACCCGCGGCGCAGGTACAGGCGGCGCTTCTGAATCTCGCGCAGGTGGTCGATCACGACCACTTCGAGATGGTGTTCGATGCCGGAAAGTTCCTTGATCCGCTCCAGCAGGCGGTCGTCTGAGAGAGCGGATACGGTAGTGGTGACGGCCCCGTCTGAAGCATGTTTGTTCATGACATAAGTATAATCATGGAAACTACTTGAGTCAATTTCTTCGGCCCGGAAGATGGCACCTGCTGGCGTGACTCGGCGGCGTATTCCAAGCGGCTGGACGTTCCGTCAGATGCTGCTGCCGAGAATGTCGCCGGCGTCGACAGGGCGCGATTTGCCGGGTACCGAGGGGCCGGCTTCGGCGCCGGCGCGGGCGGCGTTGAGAGCAAGCAGGCGGGCGAGCACTTCGTCGCGGACTCCGGCGCGGTCCATGGCGGCGTGCAGCTCGCGCGGTACTCGGAGTACGCCTTGCCGGCGGCTTCGACGGCGGAATCGGTACCAACAATTGGGAAGTGCGCCCCCGCGGTCGGACACATGCCGTTGCGCGGTGTGTCATCACCGACGCGTGCCGCAGGCGTCAGTGCCGTCGTACCATGAATTGTGCGGGATCTTGACTGAACTTCCTTAGCAGAAGGTTGCTAAGTCGCACTAATCCCGCGGAGCTTTCGTGTGTACATAAGTGCAACCCGTTTGACAACTCACGACTGGATCGAAAGCGATCACCGTTGGCCTGAACTGGGGTATCGTGGATAGTATATCGTTGCCCGCGTAACACGATCGGACAATCTTCAGCCGTTACCTTACCCATTCTGATGAGCCATTCGGTAATTTCAACAAGGATATCATACCACTTGACAATCTGGCGTTCTGACTGATCCGGAAGCCGTAAGGACCTGGGTGGCGAAGGCTTTTCAGTTGTGATCGGAGAGAACTTGGAGAGTTTGATCAATCCGGTATCGGTATCATGGACAACGTCAGGTTTCTGATCGACAGCTACTCTCGACATCCTTTCACGGTTCGCTGGTGAGGTGACTTGTGAGCCATGGCGCGTTGACGGCGTCGTCGTAACGATGGACTTTGATTTGTCCATCAGAAATCGTCGACACGAATCCAGATCGGGTTTGTCACCATTCATTTCTTCATACTTATCCGCCAACAGATCCAGCAGCAACGAATCGGGTTCTTCAAGCAAAGCACGCCATATTTTTGGAAGCGCGCCCGCTGTCTCTCGTGCTCTGACCACATCTTGATAATCTGACCGCGCTGCGTCAAGGGCTTTACCGGAGCTTACCCTGTCATAGCTCAGGTATCGGTCCAACAAGCCTGCAGACTCATCGACGTCTTGCTGCAGGAGCCGTAATTTACAAACCATTCTCTCATCGTAGTTCCCCCGCTCACCAGGAAGAAATAAGCTCCACTCTCGACCATCCGTCAAGACGGCCATCGGGACCCCCGAATGGAAGACGTACTCGAACAGTTGCCTGTCCGCCCCGTCCGTTAGACCAACGTTCTTGACTTCGATAAAGACGACAGGACGCTCTGCCGGATCGCACAGTGCGTAATCGACGCGGCGTCCTTCGAGCGAGAACTCCGGGTATACAACATTAGTATCAAAGACAGGCCATCCCAGCTCGTTCAGTACCGGCAAGAGGACACCTTGGGACACAGCCCTCTCGGAAGGAAAATCTCCTCTCCGCAGTCGTTCTCGCACTCTTTCAAGGTGGTCTGACAGCGCCATCGGTGTTTCCCGTGCTCCGTTATGCGGAGGCGGGGGTGGGGAGTCTGGGCGCCGGATGGGCGAGCTGCGGGTGCGCGATCAAGTGGCGGTATACGTCGCTGCAAGAGGCGAGGGTCAGGCCGGCGCGGCGGGCGTGTTCCAGCAGCAGGTCGATCTGGCCGGCGCCGCGGTCCACGCGGTAGACCGACCAGGGATGGAAGCAGGGGGAGTAGGTCAGCAACCCCTCGTCGCGGGCGTAGTCGATGCCGGGAGCGTATGCCTGGTACACCTCGCGGCCGGTGGCGGGGATCCGGGACGGGTAGCCCCACGGCAAGGCCGGAGGCCAGGCGACGGCCGCCGGTTGGCCGGTGAGGATGTTGTCGTGCCAGGCGTGGGCGGAGATCTCCAGCAGTTCGGGGTAGCCGTCGTCGCTGAACCGGAAAGGCTGCGTAAGCGGCGCGGGAGCGACCTGATTAGCCTGCCAGCTCAGGGTGCGCACGTAGCGGTAGCCCGCCTCCCACAATGCCTCCAGCAGCCGCGTCTCGCCGAGGAAGCCGTGCGCGAAGCCGCCCGGCGCGGTAAAGCCGATCACCTCGCGCCCGAACAGCTCCTCGATGATCCGTTTCGAGTCGACCAGTTCGCGGCGCACCGCGCCCGCATCGTCGCGGATGGCCACCATGTTTTCGTGCGTGAAGCTGTGCGACTGCAGATCGAACAGGTCGTGATCCAGGATCTCCCGCAGGCGCGCTCCCGCGGCCACGGCAAGCCGGGCTACGATGAAGAAGGTAGCCGGCGCCCGGCGGCGCAGATGCACCTCGGCCACCGCCCGCACGCCGTCCAGGCACTCGTCGAGGCGCGTTCCCTCATAGCTCACCGCCTGCTGATAGGTCGTTGCGGAATAGGGCTTGGCGCCGAGCTCCCACCAGGGATAGATCGCTTCGGTGTCGTATCCGGCTGCGTAGAAGGTCATGACGGCATCGACCTTACTCCGGGGTCCGGCGCAACGCAAGCCGCCGCCCCCACCGGTAGCTTACGTCGCAAGGCTCGTAGGCCGGCATGTATACGCCGGTGGACAACATGCCCTCCGAGAAGCAGCGATTCACGTGGACGGCGGCATCGCCATGGGCTAGCGAGCCAACCGGCTACGCTTCGCGGTAGGGGCGCAGCGTCTCGTAGCGCGGCTCCAGGCCGATCCCCGGCACCTCCGGCGGACTCACGGTGCCGTCGTCGTTCAGGGTCAAGGTCTCGGTGTAGATCTTCCCCCACATCGGATCCAGGTAGCGCGGGTAGAACTCCAGAATGAGACCGTTGGCGATGGCGCTCACCAGGTGAACGTGCACTTCCTGCGCGCCGTGCGGGGCAATGTCGAGATCGTGCGCCTGGGCCAGCGCCGTCACCTTCATGAACTCCGAGATGCCGCCGAGGATCACCGCGTCGGGATTCAGGATCGGCACGCAGCCGGTGGCGATCAGATCGCGGAACCCGTAGCGGGTGTACTCGTTTTCGCCGGTGGCGAGCGGGATGGTGGTCTTCTCGGCGACGCGCTTGTGTCCCTCGTAGTCGTCCGGGGCGATCGGCTCCTCGAACCAGAACGGGTCATACTCCGCTACCCGCTCGGCGACCTGCACCGCCTCGTACCAGCGGTAGGCGCAGTTGGCGTCGATCATCAGCTTGACCTCCGGGCCGACCGCGGCGCGCGCCGCCCGCACCCGGGCCACGTCCTCGGCGATCGGCAGCGCGCCGATCTTCATCTTCACCGCCTTGGCGCCCGCCGCCACGTGGCCGGCCAACTCCTCCTGCAACTCCTTCAGCCCCTTGCCGTCCTCGTAGTAGCCGCCGGCGACGTAGGTCGGCACGCGCCCGCGGAACCCGCCGAGGAGCCGGTACAACGGCAGGCCGGCGACCTTGGCGCGCAGGTCCCACAGGGCAATGTCGATGGCGCTGATGGCGCGGGTGGTGAGGCCGCGGCGGCCCACCAGCTTCGGCACCCACAGCTTGTGCCACAACCGCTCGACGTTGATCGGGTCCTCGCCGATCAGCAGCGGGGTGAAGTGCCTGATGGCGTCTCCCACCACGCCCCGCTTGGTGGCGCCGATACCGACTCCGGTCACCCCCTCGTCGGTGTCGATGAATACGAAGCCCACGCCGCTGTGGGTGTAGGTGTGCAGGCCGTTGGTGATGGGCTGGCGGCGCGGCCAGCGGTAACTCTCGACGCGAACGCCGGTGATCTTCATGAGCGTGCTCCCGTGCTGCGGCGCCGGCCGGGGTCCTGAAGCCCGGCGCCGCGCCGCGGATGTCGCCGTAACGGAAGCACAACCGGGCCGGCTGGTAAACCGGCTCCGCCGCGCGCCCCGGCACGCCGCCCCGGCGGATTGACTTTGCGCGCCAACCGGTGGAGCCTGTAGCGCACAGGCGCCGGCCGGCGGCGGCCCGGCGGCGAGGAGGAGCGCGCATGAAGGCAAGGATCGTGGGCCGGCGGCAGGCGGACGTGGTACCGGCGCCGGTACCTGAGCCGACGGAAGACTGGGCCGTGGTCAAGGTGCACGCCTCGGCCATGTGCACCGAATACAAGGCCTGGCTGGCCGGGACCCGGCACGAGGTAATCGGCCACGAGGGGGCCGGCGAGGTGGTGGCCGTCGCGCAGCCGGGGCGGGTGCGGGTCGGAGACCGCGTCGTGGTAATGCCGCAGTTCCCGTGCGGCACCTGCGCCCTGTGCCGCTCCGGCGACTACATCTATTGCGAGGACACCATCGACTACGCGGCCGTGCACGGGACCCAGGACGGGCGCGGCACGTTCGCGCACCACGTACTCAAGCCATCCTGGCTGCTGCTGCCGATCCCCGACGGGGTGACCTATGAGCAGGCCACCATGGCGATCGACGGCATCGGCGCCTCGTTCGGCGGCATGCAGGCGATCGGCGTGAATGCCTTCGACACGGTGCTGATCACCGGCCTGGGGCCGGTGGGCCTGGGCGGCGTGATCAACGCCCGCTTTCGCGGCGCCCGGGTGCTGGCGGTGGAACCGGCGCCGTGGCGGGCTGCGCTGGGCCGCGAACTGGGCGCCGAGGTAGTGCTGAATCCCGCGGCCGGCGACGTGCCGGCGCGCATCCGCGAGTTGACCGGAGGGCGCGGCGTGGACTGCGCGCTGGACTGTTCCGGGGCGGTTGCCGGCGAGCGGCTGTGCATCGATGCGGCGCGGCGCCGCGGGCGGGTCGCCTTCGTCGGCGAGAGCGCCAAGGAGCTGGCCGTTACGGTGAGCCCCGACCTGATCCGCAAAGGGCTGCACGTAGCCGGCACCTGGCTCTACAACCTGCGCGACTACGAGGGGGTGATGCGGGTCATTGCCGAGTCGCCGCTGATCGACAAGCTGATCAGCCACGTCATGCCGATGAGCCGCATTCAGGAAGCCTTCGGCCTCCTCGCCGCCGGCGAGGCCGCCAAGATCGTGCTCCACCCCTGGGAGTGACGGCGCCGCACCGCGGCGCCGGGGCCGGCGTTCGTTGCGCATGCGCCGCCCCTGCGCGGCAGCGCGCACCACTCAAGGAAAGCGAGCGAAGGGAATCGAACCCTCGTCACGAGCTTGGGAAGCTCGGGTAATAACCATTATACGACGCTCGCCGGTCTCGGGGAGTATAGTACCAGCGTACGCGCCCGCTGTCCACCCGCCGGCGCGGCAGGAACGGACAATCGCGCGGGCGCCTACTTCAGCAGCTCCTGCTCGGACTCTTCCGGCTCGATTACCTCGATCCCCATCTGCCGCAGTTCCTGAGCCCGCCGGCTGTGGATCGACGCGGTGGCCAGAATGACCCGCGCCGGGCGCACCCCGGTGCGCTCCTCGTACAGACGGCGCTTGCGTTCCAGCCGGGTGCCGATGGCGCGCCCCACGCTGGCGGCGATCTCGACCAGAATATGCCGGTGATCGTAGATCAGGACATCGAACTGCTCGCCGGCGATGGTGCGCTGCTCGACCCTGACGCCGAAGGACTGCTCCAACACCGCCGCCATGGTCTGCCGAAACACGCTTTCGTTGCGGATGCCCCAACGCGCTCCCAGGCGATCGATCGCCCGCTGAACGTCATCGAACCGGGTGGCTACCTCGGCCCGGAACTCCCGCAGCTCGCGCTCCACCCGATCGAGACGCTGTTCCACCCGATCGAAACGCCGCTCCACCCGATCGAAACGCCGGTTAGTCTCGGCACTTAACGCCCGCAGTTCGGCCAGCACCAGGGCAACTCGTCGCGGCGCGCGAACGTCTTCAGGAACGCCCGGTAAAGTTCCGGCTCAAGCTCCGGGCGCCGTTCGAGCAGGTCGGGCAAGCGGCGGCTGAACAGCTCGATGAGGTCTTCGTCGCGCAATGACGCGGGGAGAGCCTTTCCGGTCTCCGTGGATTCCACCCTCCGACTCCGGCAACAAGCTACCACGTCAGCCGCCTGTCAGTCGAGCTCCGGTCAGCGCGCCGGACGGGTGAGGAGCTCGTCGCCGAACATGGACAGCACGAGCCGGCTGTCAGCGTCTACCACGTAGGGAATGGACACCGGCCCGCCGGGATGTTGCATCGTCAATATGGTGCGGGTCTCCGCGGGAGTAATCGCCTCCAGCTTCAGCTCTACCAGGATCGGATATTCGGGCAGGGAAGATTCCAACAACCCGAATACCGCGTCTTCGGGAAGCTCGCCCGGAACGGTCATCTCGAGCTGTAGGATCGAACTGGAGGGTATTTCCTGGCCCGCCGCGGGCGACTGCGACACGATGCTGCCGGGGGCCTCGCCGGGCAGCGCGGCGCGAACCCGGAACACGAACGGCAGGTTGAGCGCCGCCAACTCGTCGCGCACCTCCGGGAATGGCCGCGCCACGTAGTCCGGCAACTCGATCAGGTCGCCCCGAGGCCCCTTGCTCACCACCAGCTCAAGCTGCACCACGCCGTCGACCGGCGTGTCGGGAGCGGGGTTCTGCGCCAGAATGGTTCCCGCCGGGGCCGCATCCGTCACCCGCGCCACCGGCTCCTCGATCCGGATCAACTCGCGGTAGGAGGCGAACACCGTCTGCAACTCCAGCCGCACCTCTTCCAGGTCGCGCCCCACGTAGTGGCCTACCCGGTCGACCACCGGGCCGCGGCTGATCACCAACAGCACCGGGCGGCCGGCCTTCACCAGGGTCCCGGCCTGCGGCTCTTGCTCGATTACCGTCCACTTGGGGTGATCGGCAGAGATTCGTCCCTCGACGCGCGGTGCGAGAGACTTCTCCTGCAGCCGGCCCATCGCCGCCAGCAGGTCTTCGGCAACGACGTCGGGAACCAGCGTCTCCTCGGCGCCGCGCAGCGTGGCGAAGAACGCGATGAGCCCGCTCGCGACCAGCACCGCGCAGATGAGCGCGGCAAGCAGGAAGCCGCTGATCGGCTTGGGATCAGGAGCAGACGGCGGCGCCACGGCGGCGAATCAGCCTCCGGCGCCGGCCCGGGGGACGCGCGCGGCAGCGGCCGCCTCCGGCGGACCGAGTCGAGCTCCCGCGATTGCGGGATGGCCGTTGGCAAAGGCGCGCCAATCGAGGGGCTTCCGGCCCGCCAACTGCAGGCGCTTGAGCCACAGCCGCTGCCTGCCGGTGCGCACCAGTATCCCGCGCTGCCGGTCCACCGCAACCACCTGCCCGGCAGCCCCGGGACGAGGCCCCGCCGCGCCCTCCTCCTCAGCGCACACCGCCGCCTCCAGCACCGCCAGCCGGCGCCCGTTCCAGGAGGTAAAGGCGCGCGGCCAGGGATCGTAGGCGCGCACCGCCCGCTCGATGTGCGCCGCGGGGCGGCGCCAATCGATGCATCCCTGCTCCTTGAGGAGAAGTGAGCACCAGGTCGCCGCCGCCGGATCTTGCGGCCGCGCCTGCTCCACGCCGGCGGCCACCGCGTCCACCACCTCCCGCAGCAGGGCGGCGCCGAGCCGGGCCAGCCGCGGCCCCAGCGAGCCACTGGTCTCGGTTCCGTCCAACGACTGCTCCCGCTGCGCCAGAATGTCGCCGGCATCCACCTCGGGCGCCAACCGCTGGACCGTAACCCCGGTGCGCATGGCGCCGCTCAGGATGGCGGCCGGAATGGGCGCCGGCCCGCGCCACTGCGGCAGCAGCGACGGATGCACGTTGAGGCCGCCGCGCGCGAAGAGGTCGAGGAACCAGGGGCGGAAGATCTTGCCGAATGCCACCGCCACCAGGAGCTGCGGCTGCAACCGCGCCAGCTCGGCGGCAAACGCGCGCCCCAGGCGTTCGGGCTGCAACACGGTCAGACCGCGCGCCAACGCCGCCCGCTTCACCGCCGGCGGGCGCGGCGTAGCGCGGCGCCCGGCCGGCCGGTCCGGGGCGGTGAGCACCGCGCACAGTTCGCCGTCGGTAAGCGCCTCGAGCGCGGGCAGGGCGAACTCCGGGGTACCGGCGAACACGATCCGCACCGGCTACGACCGATCCTCCGGCACGGCGCCGCGCGCCGCGTACTCGCGCTGCACCCGGGCCTGCTCAGCCTCGCTCAGGTGGTCGATGAACAGCACGCCGTTCAGATGATCGAGCTCATGCTGGATCACACGCGCCAGCATGCCCTGCGCGTCGATGGTAAACCGCCGCCCGCGCCGGTTCCGCGCCTGCACCCGCACTGCCGCCGCCCGCTTCACCTCGGCGCGCGGCCCCGGAATGCTCAGGCACCCCTCTTCGCCGGCCTCGGTGTCGATGCCGGTGCGGACGATCTGCGGATTGATGAACACCCGTTCCCGGTCGTCCGGGGCCTTGGTCACGAACATCCGCACCATGCGGTTGACCTGCGTGGCGGCCAGACCGATCCCCTCGCGCTGCTTCATGGCGTCGAGCATCTCGCCGGCCAGGCGGCGCACCTCCGGGGTAACCTCCGGAATCGGATCGGCACGCCTGCGCAGCGCGGGGTGGCCGAGCGTGACGATCTCAAGCATGACCGGGGTCAGTATAGCCGCGCGGCAAGCTCATTGTCAGGTGCGGCCACAGCGCGGCAGCGCGGCGGGCGTCACAGCACGGAGGTGGGATCGACGTCCACTTCCAGGTGCACGCCGGCGGGTACCCGGAATGCGCGGCAGGTGCGTTGCACCCACGCATGCAGCGGCCCCAGGGTGGGGTGGCGCAGCAACACGTGATAGCGATAACTCCCGGCGATCCGTTCGATCGCGCACTCTACCGGCCCCAACAGCTCGCCGTCGGTCCGCGCGGCCGGCGGCGGCCGGCGGTTGCGCCGGAGCTGCTCGGCAAAATCGCCGGCCGCGGCATGAGCGCGGTTGCGGTTGCGGGAACGGATCACGATGCGGATCAGGCGCGCGAAGGGCGGGAAGCGCAGCTCGCGCCGCAGCTCGATCTCGCGGCGATAGAACTCCTCGGCGCGGCCCTCCACGGCGAGCCGGATGGCATCCTGGTCGGGCAGGCAGGTCTGCACCAGCACGCGGCCGTCCGGCAGCGCCCGGCCGGCGCGGCCCGACACCTGGACGATGAGGTTGAAGGTGCGTTCCGCGGCGCGGAAGTCAGGCACGTGCAGCCCGGTATCGGCGTTGATGATGCCGACCAGGCGCACGGCCGGGAAATCGAGTCCCTTGGCCACCATCTGGGTCCCGACCAGGACGTCCACCGCCCCTTCCCGGAACTGCTCCAGCACCGTGCGCAGTTCCCGGCGGTTGCGCGCGGCGTCGGTGTCCAGACGCCGCACGCGGAGCCCCGGCAGCGCTGCCGCCAGTTCCTCCTCGACGCGTTGGGTGCCGTAACCGCTGTACCCGACGTCCAATGAGGAGCACTCCGGGCAGAGCCGCATCGGCGCGGTCCGATAGCCGCAGTAGTGGCACAGCATGGCCCGGGTCGCCTTGTGGTAGGTCAGACTGACCGAGCAGCGGACGCAGCGCATCTCGAACCCGCAACTGCGGCAGTGAAAGAAGTAGGCGAACCCGCGGCGATTGAGGAACAGGATCGATTGCCGGCGGGCGGCGGTCGCGGCCCGAATCTCCTCCACCAGCCGCGCCGACAGCGGCCCCTGCCGGCCCTTCATCTCCACCACGTCGATGGCCGGCATGCGCCCGCGGCCTGGCCGCTGCGTCAGATCGAGGCGCCGCAGGCGGCCGCCGGCCATGTTGTGGAGCGCCTCCAGCGACGGGGTCGCGCTGCCCATCACCAGGGTGGCGCCCTCTTGCCGGCAGCGGTGCATGGCCACTTGGCGCGCGTGGTAGCGGGGCGTGGCGCTCGACTTGTAGGAGCTCTCGTGCTCCTCGTCCAGGACGATCATGCCGAGGTCGCGCAGCGGCGCGAATACCGCGCTGCGCGCGCCGATCACCACGCAGGCGGCGCCGCTCCTGATCCTGCTCCACTGCTGCAGCCGTTGCGACGGCGTCAACGCCGAGTGAATCACCGCCACCCGGGGCCCGAACACGTCGCCGAACTGATCCACCACCTGGTGCGTCAGGGAGATCTCCGGCACCAGATAGATCACGCCGCGCCCGGCCGCGACGGTGCGCCGGGCCGCCTCCAGGAACACCGCGGTCTTGCCGGAGCCGGTCACCCCGCGCAGGTAGAAGCGCCGGGCGCGGGCCGCTGCCGGCGGCTGCTCGGGCGCGGCGGGCGCGGCCGAGGCGGGCGCGGCCGCGTCGAGATGCGCCGTCAGGGCGGCCACCGCGCGGCGCTGCTCGGCCGTGAGCTCGTAGGTGCGCCACCGCTCCGGGTCGAGGTCGAAGTCGTCGCTCAGCGTCTCGCGCCGCCCTCCCGGAATCATCGCCGCCAGCGCCTCGCCCAGCGAACACAGGTAGGTGTCGGCCACCCAACGCGCCAGCTCCAGCAACGCCGAGTCGAACACCGGCTGCGCGTCCACCCTGCGCCCGATGGCGCGCAACTCCACGTCCGGCGGCGCCCGGCGCGACACCCCGACGACGAAGCCGGTAACCCGCCGGCGGCCGAACGGCGCCACTACGCGCACGCCCAACTCGGTGGCGGCGTCGGCCAGGTCGAGGTAGGTGAAATGCTGGCGCAGCGGGAGGTTGAACGCCACCTCCAGGTAGCGCGGCACGGTCGCCCCGCTACTCCGGTTCGGCGACCGCGGCGGGCGGCGGGCCGCTGCCGGCGGCGAGCAGCCGTTCCAGGACCCGCAGATCGTCCCATACCGGGCGCCGCAAGGAGGAGTCGCGGAGTACCGCGCTGGGGTGATAGGTGGCCACCAGCGGCAGGGCGTGCGGCAGGCCGCGGATCTGGTAGTGGTGCACCCGGCCGCGCAGCGCGCCGAGCGGCGCCGGCCGTCCGGTGAGCGCCTGGCTGGCGATGCGGCCGAGGCTGAGCAGCGCGCGCGGCCGCAGCAGGCGAATCTGCCGCTGCAGGAACGGCCGGCAGGCGCGCGACTCGTCCGGCTGCGGATCGCGGTTGTCGGGCGGGCGGCACTTCACCACGTTGGTGATGAAGCAGTTCGCATCCCGCCGCAGGTCGATGGCCGCCAGCCAGCGGTCCAGATATTGGCCCGCCGGGCCGACGAACGGGCGCCCGCTGCGGTCTTCCTCACGCCCCGGCCCTTCGCCGACCACCATTACCAGCGGGCGCGCCGCCCCCTCCCCGGGCACGCTGTTGGCGCGGCCCGCGCACAACCCGCAGGCGCGGCAGGCGGCGACTTCCGCGGCCACCCGCGGCAAGCTGTCCTCGTCCGCGCCGCGCGCCGCCGGCACAGGCGCCGGCATAGCCGCCGGTGCCCGCCGCGGGCGCGGGAAGCGCACGGCCGGCGGCGCGCCGGCCGCACGCTCGCCGGTGGTGTAGTAATCCTCAAGCAGGGTCAGCAACCGCCAGAAGCGCTGGTCGCGCGTCATGCCGCAACGCACGGCGGATACCACACCCGCTCCAGGAACAGCCCCCGCGCGGGCGCGGTTGGCCCCGCCTCGCCGCGCTCGCGACGCGCCAGCAGCCGGCCGACGTCGGCGGCCGGCGCGCCGCTCTCGGCGAACTCCAGCAGGGTTCCCACAATGCTGCGCACCATCCGCCAGAGGAACGAGGTGGCGACGATGCGAAACACCACGTACGGCGGGCGCGGAAAGAAGCAGGCGCTGAGCACCCGCCGCACCTTGGAGCGGCTCGGGTCGCGCGCCGCGGCGAACACCGTAAAGTCATGCTCGCCCACCAGGTACGCTGCGGCGCGGTTCAGATAGCGCAGGTCCGGACGGCGGCGCAGGTGGTAGCAGTAGCGGCGCAGATGCGGCAATCCTACGGCGCCGGCGAGAAGCTGATAATGATACGCCCGCGCCAGCGCCGCGCGGCGCGCGTCGAAATCCGCCGCCGCCGGGCGCGCCGCCAGCACGCGTACGTCGGGCGGCAGGTAGGAGTTGACGGCCACCGTCCAGCGTTCCGCCGGAAAGCTCATCGGCGCGGTGAAGTTGGCGACCTGTCCCACGGCGTGAACGCCAGAGTCGGTGCGCCCGGCGGCGCGCACCCGCACCGGACGCTCCAACATGCGGGCCAAGCCCGCCTCCAGCGTTCCCTGTACCGTGCGCTGCCGCGGTTGCGCCTGCCAGCCGGCGAAGTCGGTGCCGTCGTAGGCCAGGGTAAGCATGACGTTGGTCTCGCCTGCGGCAAGGCGCGCCGGCGACCCGGGCGTCACCCGCGCTCCACCTCGGGGGCTGCCGGGCGGCGCTCGATGACGCACATGGCGATGACCGCCTCCTTTTCGTGGGACAGCGAGATGAACACCTCGGTGCCGCCGAGGCGGTCGAGGGCCGCGCGCGCCGACCCGGCGAGGCACATCTCCGGCTTGCCGAGCGCGTTGTTCATTACCGCCATGTCACGCAGGGAGAGGCCTGCCAGGCCCGAGCCCAGCGCCTTGCCGAACGCCTCCTTGGCGGCAAACCGGGCGGCCAGCGACAGCAAGACCGCCGCCCCGCTGCGCTTGCGGCACTGTTCCAGCTCGGCCGGATGGTAGAACCGCTCCAGCAACCCCGGAATCTGCTGCCAGCGGCGGAGCCGTTGGGGATGAACTACGTCGATGCCGACGCCCAGGATCACCGTGTCGTCACCATGCGGGCACTACCGTAATCACGCTCACCATTGCGCGCCATCCGCCGGCCGTCAACCGGCGCTCACCGGCTCCACTGGCTCCGGCGCCGCCTCGCCGGCCGCATCCAGCGCCGCCGCCAGCCGTACCGCCTGGACCGCGGCCGCCACGTCGTGCACCCGCACGATGTCGGCGCCGCGCAGCAGGGCGATGGTGTTGGCCGCGGTGGTGCCCGCAAGACGTTCCTCCGGGGCCACGCCGAGGAACGACTTGCGCGACACGCCTACCAGCACCGGGCCGAGCGCGCGCAACACCGGCAGGCCCTGCAGCAGGCGCAGATTGTCGCCGGCCCGCTTGCCGAAGCCGATACCCGGATCGACGATCAATTGACAGCGCGCGATGCCGGCGGCGAACGCGTCGTTGAGGCGCTGCTTGAGCTCGCCCAGCACCTCGCCCACGGTGTCTTCGTAGTGGACCCGCTGCTGCATGGTGCGCGGCGTGCCGCGCAGGTGCATTACCACCGCCGGCACGCCGCGGTCCGCTGCCAGGCGGCGCAGCCCGCGGTCGCGCAGTCCGGACACGTCGTTGATCATGGCCGCGCCGGCGTCCAGGGCGGCGCGCGCCACTTCGGCCTTGGAGGTATCGATGGAAACCGGCGGCCCCCCGGCCGCGGCTACGGCTTCGACCGCCGGCACCACCCGCCGGATCTCTTCCTCGGCGGCAACCGGCGCGGCGCCGGGACGGGTCGATTCACCCCCCACGTCGATCAGGTCGGCGCCCTGCTCCGCCATCCGCAACGCCGCCTCCACCGCCGCGGCGCCGCACCGCCGGCTCGGCGGGTAGAACGAGTCAGGGGTGGTGTTGACGATGCCCATCACCAGCGCCCGGCGGCCATACTCCAGCGTCCCGCCGGCGACGGCGATGCTTCCGGGCAGCGGCTCCCACGCCGCCGCCAGCTCCACGCCGAACTGGCGCGTGCCAGGCTCCGCCTGCCAGCAGGCGGCCACCGCCGCCACGCAACGGCCGGCCAGCGTGGCCTGCAAAGTGGCGCCGCGCACGTGGAACTCCGCCCCGACCGCGCGCAACGCGGCGCCGGCCGCGCGGCGCTGCGCCTCGCTGAGGGCATCGATGCGAACCTGAACCAGGGGCGGCGCAACGCGTCCCGGAGCGGCCGGACGCCGGCCCCCCAGAGGGCTCACGCGCACGTTGTGAGCTACGTCGTAACGCATTCGACACGGCTCCTACCCGGCAGCGCCGAGTACCCTACTTCTTCTTGTGGCGGTTCTTTCGCAGTTTCTTCTTGCGCTTATGAGTGGCTATCTTGTGACGCTTACGCTTTCGCCCACACGGCATCTGGCAGATACTCCCAAAATCGTCGTAACGAGAATTGTCGTAACGAATTGTGCGGCCGCGGGACCCACGACCCGCGCCGCGCCGTCACGGTCCACCGGGCGGTACGCTGCGCGGCGCCACTATCGCGCTTGCGCGGGCGCGCTGTCAAGTCGATCCCGACCGGCCGCGGCGTGGCGGAGTCTCAGCCGCGGTAGACGCGGGTGTCCGGGCGGAACGCGGCCCACGAGAACCAGAAGTGGTTCACGCTCACCACCGGACGCAGCCTGCTGCCCGCGAGCGGCCCGGCAGTCGCTGCGCCAAGCAGATTCCACGAGCTGGAGGTCTGCCGGTCGCGGATCCCGGCCCCGTCCCACTCGAACTCCAGGACGCGGCCGTCCAGCTCCCGGCTGAAGGCCGCGCCGGTGCCGACGTCGCGGCCGGCGGCGATGCTGGCCGAGTCGAGCGCGGAGGCGGTGCCCGCCTGCCAGAACACCGCGACCGCCTGCCCGGCCACCGTATCGTTGATCACCAGGCGCTCGGCCAGCACTTCGTACGGGTAGGCCACGGTGTCGCCATCCAGGTCCACCGACAACACCCGCGCCAGCGGCCGCAGCGCCGCCGGCGTGCGCGGTCCGCGGTAGAGGAACGGCGTGTTGTTCACGTTGTCGTAGCCGGCGTAGGGATTGCGCCCATAGGCGCGCTGGTAGCCGGTATCGCGCGACAGCACCTCGGCGTGCGGGTAGCTGGCGCGGAACTCCTCCCAACTGATGATGTTGGCCGGATAGAACTCCAGCCGGCTGCCGGCGTAGCGGCCGGCGATCGCCTCACCGGTAGCCTGCTGCCACCAAGTCTCGGTCTGCCGGTCGTACATGATCAGGTTGCTGTAGCGCAGCCGCCCGGTGGTGCCGAAGTCGAGTATCTGCCCGTCGAACTCGCGCTTGAAGCCGATGGCGGTGTTGCACAGCGGGCAGAACGTGACGGTGACGGGCACCCCGCCCACCTCGTCGTTGACGATCTCGTGCCAGGTAAGCACCTGCAGCGGGTAGGCCTTGGCCGTCTCGCCGACCTCCACCAGCACCACCGGTTCCTGCGCTCCGAGCCACGCCGCGGCGGCCTCGGCGGTGACGAAGCGAGGGGCGTCGAGCGCCGGAATCCCATCCTTGGGCGGTCCGCCGGAGAGAACTTCGGCGTAGGGCACGGTATGCCGGCTGAAGTCGGTGCGGAACTCCCGCGCCGCGCCGCGCGGCGGCGCCTCCTCCTCGAGCAGCGCCGGCGCCGGGGCGGCGGTGCCCGGGCGCGGCGCGGCGCCGGCCGGCGCTGCGCCGCCCGCCAGCAGCGCCAGGGCGAACAGCGGCAGCCCGCAGGCCCGAAACCAGCGGCCGGCGGGCGAAGCCGCGGCAACGCTTGTCGTCGTCGTACGTCTCACGGAGTGACGAAAGCCTACTCAAGCGCCGCCGGGATTGCAAACGCACCGAGCATGCATGACAAAGACCTGCAACCAGCCACCCAAGCCAACCCGGCCGCGGCAGTTGACCAAGTGACGGTCGCGTTGAGATATTCCGTTTGCCTGCGAGTCTCCTTCGTCTAGCGGTTAGGACACCGGGTTTTCATCCCGGCAACAGGGGTTCGACTCCCCTAGGAGATGTACCGCCAGCCATTCGATCACCTCATCGGCACCACTGCCCGGCGCAGCGCGGCTCCTGCGGGGGCGGCAGCGTCCCGCCGCGGCGGGACGCCGGGAACTCGTGCGCCCGCGCTGCTGCCGATATTGGAAGTATGCCCCGTAACGGTACGCCGTAGCGGGGGCCCGCGCAGGCCCGGCGATGAGAGGACGGCACATTCACTTGGTAGGGGCGAAGGGCACGGGGATGGCGGCCCTGGCCGAGATCCTGGCCGCGCGCGGCGCGTTGCTGAGCGGCTCGGACGTGGCCGACACCTTCCAGACCCAGGAGATTCTGGATCGCCTGGGTCTGCGCCCCGGCGTCGGCTTTGCCGCCGCCGACCTGCCGGCGGACACCGATTGGGTGATTCATTCGGCCGCCTACGAACGCGGCGAGAATCCGCAACTGGTGGCCGCCGCGGCGCGCGGGATCCCGCTCTCCAGCTACCCCGAAGCGCTGGGCGAACTGTCCCGCGCGGCGACCTCGGTGGCGATTGCCGGGGTCCACGGCAAGACCACTACCACCGCGCTCTGCGGCCTGCTGGCGGCCGCCCTCGAGCTTCCGGCCACCGTGCTGACCGCCACCGGCGTGCCCAACTTCGGCGGCGGCGCTACCCTGCAGCTCGGTTCCACCTACCTGGTGGCGGAGACCTGCGAGTACCGAAGCCACTTCGCCAACTTTCAGGCGCGCCACCTGGTGATCACGACGGTGGAGTTGGAGCACGTGGACGCGTTTCCGACGCGCGCCGCGGTGGAGGCCGCCTTCCTCGGCTTCGCCGGCTCGCTGCCGGCCGGGGGGTGCCTCATCTACTGCGCCGACGACCCCGGCGCGGCGCAGGTGGCGGCGGCGGTCGCCGGGCGGCGCCCCGACATCCGGCTGCGCCCCTACGGCGAGCGCGCGGCCGGCCCGCTGCGGATCAGCGGCGTGACGCTGGCGCCCGGCGCCACCCGCTTCCGCCTGGATTGCCTGCCGGACCCGATCACGCTGCGCGTCCCCGGGCGCCACAACACGGCCAACGCGGCCGCCGCGGTAGCGGCCGCCATGCTGTTGCTGGAGGAGGAGGGGCGCCCGCCGGACCGGGCCGCGCAGAGGGCCATGACCCGCGCGCTGGCCGACTACCGCGGCGGCAAGCGGCGTACGGAACTGGTCGGCGAGTGCCGCGGCGTCCTGATCATGGACGACTACGCGCATCACCCCACCGAGTTGACCACCACGCTGGCCGGTCTGCGCGCGTTCTATCCCGGGCGCCGGATCGTGGTGGACTTCATGAGCCACACCGTCTCCCGCACGCTGGCGCTGCTGGCCGACTTCGGCGCCGCGTTCGCGGCCGCCGACGAGGTGCTCCTGCATCCGGTCTACGGCTCCGCGCGGGAGGAGGGGGCTGCAGCCGCGGCCGGCGCGCGCGCCGGCCGCGCGCTGTTCCGCGCGGTGGCGCGCCATCATCCGCGGGCGCGCTACTGCGAGACGCCGGACGCCGCCGCGGCCTACCTGGCCGCCACCCTGGGCCGCGGCGACCTGCTGGTCACCATGGGCGCGGGGGACAACTGGCGCGTCGGGCGCGAGGCGCTGCGGCGGCTGCGGCGCGCCGCCCGCGGAGGCGGCGGATGAAGAGCATGACCGGCTTTGGCCGCGCCGAGCACGCCGCGCCGCGGTGGCGCATAAGCGTGGAGATCAAGTCCTACAACAGCCGCTTCCTGGAGACCAGTCTCAGCGTCCCGGCGGGCTTCGCGGAGTTGGAACCGCGCCTGCGCAGCGCGGTCGCGGAACGGGTGGCGCGCGGGCGCGTCGAACTGTCGCTGGCGCTGCAGGATCTGACCGATGCGCTGCAGGTGACCGTCGATACCGCCTCCGCGCGGGCCTACTTCGCGGCGCTGCAGGATCTGGCGGCGCTGGTCGGCGGCGGTCCGGTGACCTTGGGCCACCTGTTGGCCGTGGGCGGATTCTTCGGCGAGCAGCGCGCGCCGCGGGTCGAGGAAGCGTGGCGCGAATGCCAGCTACCGCTGCGGCAGGCGTTCGCCCGGCTGGAGGCCGCGCGCGCCCGCGACGGCGCCGTGACCGCCGAGGATCTGGCCCGGCTGCTGGCGCTGCTCGAGGAAGAGGTGGGCGTCATTGAACGCGAGGCGCCCCCGGCGGCGCAACGCATGCACGCCGCGATGGCGGCCCGGGTACGTGAATTGCTGGCCGAGTCGGTGGACGAGGGCCGGCTGATCGCGGCGCTGGCTGCGGTCCTCGCCAAGGCCGACGTCAACGAAGAACTGGTGCGGTTGCGCGGCCATCTGGACGCGTTCCGGCACGCGCTTGGCGCCGGCGAACCCGCCAAGAAGCTGGAGTTCATCTGTCAGGAAATGATGCGCGAGGTCAACACGATCGCCGCCAAGGGTTCCGCCTACGCCATGAGCGCCGCGGCGGTGCGGGCCAAGACCGCCATCGAGCGCATGCGCGAGCACCTGCGCAACGTCGAGTAGTGCGCATCGCGATCTCCGGCAAGAGCGGGTGCGGGAACTCCACCGTGTCGCGCCTGGTGGCGCGGCGCCTTGGCCTGCGGTTGATCAACTTCACCTTCAAGGACCTGGCGGCGGAGTATCGGGTCAGCTTCGCCGAGCTGCACCGGCGGGCGGCGCACGACCCCTCGATCGACCGCCTCCTGGACCGGCGCCAACTGGCCGCGGCCGCGGCCGGTAACTGCGTGCTCGGTTCGCGGCTCGCCATCTGGTTGCTCGAGGACGCCGACCTGAAGGTGTATCTGGCGGGAGAGCCGCACGTACGGGCGCGGCGCATCGCGCGGCGCGAGGGCATACCGTACGCCGCGGCGCTGGCCGCCATGAACGCCCGCGACGACCAGGACCGCGCGCGTTACCTCGAGCGCTACGCCATCGACATCGACCGCTGCGAGCACGCCGATCTGACGTTGGACACGGCAAGCCGGGACCAGTTCCAGGTGGCATCTGCCATCGTGGCCGCGGCCGAGGTACCCGACTGCGGCGAATAGCGATATTGTATAGTCGTGATACTGCCACTCACGCTGCTCGTCCGCAACGTAGACAACCGCTACGAGCTCGCCGCCGCGGCCATGCGCCGGGCCCATCATCTCACGATCATCGGCGATGACGACGTGGAGACCAACCGCGGCAAGGTGGTCTCCACCGCCGTCAAGCAGATCCTCACCCGCAAGGTAAAGTACGAGATCGAACGGTAGCGGCTCGGAGGGCGGGCGGCAGCAGCCGCCGGTGGCGTTGCTGATCGGCGCCACCGCGGTCGGCAAGTCGGCGCTGCTGCAGGAGCTGGCCGAGCGCCTGGAGGCCTGCCGCGTCGAGGTAATCAACGCCGACTCACGCCAAGTGTACCGCGGCCTGGACATCGGCACGGCCAAGCCGCCGCCCGGGCTGCGCCGCCGGGTGCCGCACCACTTGATCGACGTCGCCGCGCCCGAGGCGCAGTTCACGGCCGGCGACTTCGTGCGCGCCGCGCACCGCCTGGTGGCCGACATCCACCGGCGCGGCGGGCTGCCGTTGATCGCCGGCGGCGCGGCGTTCTACCTCTGGTCGTTCCTGCACGGTCTGCCGGCGGCGCCGCCGGCAGACCCGGAGTTGCGCGGGAAGCTGCAGCAGCGCGCCCGCCGCGAGGGAGCGGACGCGCTGCACCGCGAGTTGGCGCTGCGCGATCCCGCGGCCGCGGCCCGGCTTCCCGCCGCAGACACCAACCGCGTGGTGCGCGCCCTGGAGGTATACCGGCTCAGCGGACGACCCTGGTCGACCTTCCGCCCCCCGCAGGCCATGCGCCGCGACTACCCGCTGCTCATACTGGGGCTGCAGCGCGAGCGGCCCGCCCTGTATGCCCGCATCGACCGGCGGGTAGAGCAGATGTTCCGCGCCGGGCTGGCCGCCGAGGTGGCGGCGTTGCGCGCCCGCGGCTACCACGCCGGCACCCCCGGCCTGCGCAGCATCGGCTACGCCGAGTTCTTCCACGAGCCCGCGCCGGCGGCGCGGCGCGCGCTGATTCAGCGCAACACCCGCCGCTTCGCCAAGCGGCAGATCACCTTCTTTCGCCGCTTCCCGGAGGTGCGCTGGTACCACGCCGACGACGCGCGCGGCGTGGCGGCTGCCCTGCAGAGCTTCCTCCGCGGCGCGCCGGCGGCACCGCCGGCGGAGGTCCCGCTCAGCCGCTCTTGCCGGCCTTCGGGGCGGTAATGGTCCGGGTCAGAATCGCGAACGCCTCGTCGACGTCGTCCACCAGATGGATCAGCTTCCGGTCTTCGGCGCTGATCGTGCCCCACTCCAGGAGCTTCTCGAAGTTCACTACGTCGTTCCAGTATTCGCGCCCGTAGACGATCACCTCCACCGGGCGCTGCACCTTGCGGGTCTGCAGCAGCGTCAACACCTCGAACAATTCGTCCATGGTGCCGTAGCCGCCGGGGAACACCACCAACGCGCGCGCCAGATACATGAACCAGAACTTGCGCATGAAGAAGTAATGGAACTCCACCGCCAGCCCCGGGCTGATGTAGCGGTTGGGCAGCGGCTCATGCGGCAGGCTGATGGTCAGTCCGACGCTCTGGCCGCCGGCCTCGGCGGCGCCGCGGTTGGCCGCCTCCATCATCCCGGGACCGCCCCCGGAGCACACCACCAGTTCGCCTTCCGCGCCGGACTCCTTGGTCCACGAGGTTACCTTGCGGGCCAGCGCGCGGGCGTCTTCGTAGTAGGCGGCGAGGCGGATCTGGCGTTGCGCGTGGCGCATCTCGGCGCGCCCGGCGCCGGAGCGGCGGCCGGAAGCGAGCGCGCCGTAGCGCTCTTCCGCCTCCGCCAGCGAGCGGGCGCTGGTGGAACCGAAGAACACGATGGCGCTGCGGATCCGGCGGCGGCGCAGGCGCGCCTGCGGCTCCAGGTACTCGGACAGAATGCGCAGCTCGCGCGCGTCGCGGCTGCGCAGAAACGGCAGGTTCTCATATGCCTTCTTGATGCTGGAATCAGCCATGGGTGGGAAGCGCCCTCCTGGCGCCGGTCGGCTCCGGTCCGAGGCCCGCGAGCACCTCGCGCATGGTCTCGCCGATCGCCGCGGGTGACTCGACCACCGCGGCGCCGGCCGCGCGCAGCGCCTGCTGCTTGGCGCGGGCGGTGCCGGCGGCGCCCGCTATGATCGCCCCCGCATGCCCCATGCGGCGTCCGGGCGGGGCGCTCGCGCCGGCGATGAAGGCCACCACCGGCTTGCTCATGGCGGTGACGTACTCCGCCGCCTCCTGTTCCGCGGTACCGCCGATCTCGCCGATCAGCACCACCGCCCGGGTCGCCGGATCGGCCTCGAACAACTCCAGCGCCTCCCGCTGCGAGGTGCCGATCACCGGGTCGCCGCCAACCCCTACGCTCCCCGACTGCCCGATTCCGAGGCGCGTCAACTGGTCCACCGCCTCGTAGACCAGGGTGCCGGAGCGGGAGATCACGCCCACCTCGCCCGGCCGGTAGACCGCGGGCGGCATGATGCCGGCCCGAGCGCGGAACTTGGGCGCGATGACGCCGGGGCAGTTGGGGCCGACCAGCCGGGTCCCGCTACCCCGCAGGCAGCGCTTGACCTGCACCATGTCGCGGGTGGGGACGTACTCGGTGATGCAGATCACCACCGGGACGCCGGCGTCGGCGGCTTCCAGAATGGCGTCCGCGGCATGCGGGGCGGGGACGAAGATCAGCGCCACGTTGGCTCCCTGCTCCGCCGCGGCCGCGCGTACCGTGTCGTACACCGGCGTGTCCTCCAGCCGCTGGCCGCCGCGCCCGGGGGTGACGGCCGCCACCACCTTGGTGCCGTAGGCGCGGCTGATACGCGCCTGAAGCTGGCCGGCGCGGCCGAATCCCTGGATCAGGATGCGGCTCGATCGGTTCAGCAATACCGCCACCTTCAGCCTCCTGCGCGCGCCGCCGCGACCGCGGCGCGCGCCGCCTCGGCGAACCCGTCGGCGCGGGTCAGCTCGACGCCGGCCGCGTCGAGCACCGCCAGGCCCTGGTCGACGTTGGTACCGGCGAGCCGTACCACGGTGGGCTGCGGCAGGTCGCCGCGCGACTTCGCCGCCACCAGCCCGGCCGCGATCACGTCGGTGCGCGCCAAGCCGCCGAAGACGTTGATCAGCACGGCGCGCACCTCGGGGTCGGCGCCGATGATGCCGAGGGCGGCGACGACCGCTTCCTGCCGGTTGGCGGTGCCGATGTCCAGGAAGTTGGCCGGCTCCCCGCCCGCCAACTTGATCGCGTCCAGCGTAGCCATGGCCAGTCCGGCGCCATTCACCAGACAACCGATGCTACCCTCCAGCTTGACGTAGTTGTCGATGCCGGCGTCGTGCGCCTGCAGCTCCCGTTCCTCCTCCTGACTGCGGTCGCGCAGCCGGGCCAGCTCCGGCTGCCGGAACAGCGCGTTGTCGTCCACCGCGAACTTGGCGTCGCCGGCCAGCAGGCGGCCGTCCGCGGCAACCACCAGCGGATTGACCTCTATCATGCTGGCATCGCTGGCCTCGAACGCGGCCACCAGCGCGCCGAGCAGCCGGGTGGCAGGCCGCAACAGGTCGCCGTCCAGCCCCAAGGCCCCGGCCAGCGCCCGGGCCTGAAACGGCTGCAGCCCGCAGGCAGGATCGACGTACGCGCGCTCAAGCGCCTCCGGCCGCGCCGCGGCGACCTCTTCGATCTCCATGCCGCCCGCGGCCGAAGCGATCACCACCGGCAAGCCGACCGAGTTGTCGATGGCCACGCTGAGATAGAGTTCGCGCGCGATGGCGACCCGTTCCTCGACCAGCAGCGCGGCTACCGGCAGACCGCCGGGACCGGTCTGGTTGGTGACCAGGCGCGCGCCCAGCAGGTCGCGCGCCGCGGCGCCCGCCTCCGCCGGCGTCGCCGCCAGTCTGATGCCGCCCGCCTTGCCACGCGCGCCGGTGTGCGCCTGCGCCTTGACCACGCAGCCGCGCGGCAGCTCGGCGGCGGCGGCCTCCGCCTGCGCGGCGCTGCGCGCCACGCGCCCGCGCGGCACGCTCACGCCATACCGCGCCAACAGTTCCTTGGCCTGATACTCGTGCAGCTTCACCTTTGCACTCTCATCGCCGGGTATCCAATCCGGTCGGCGCGGGGCTGTCAACGCGCCCCGCCGGGGAGGACAGACGGCGGCCGCGCGCTGCGGGTGCCGCTTATGGCCGCAGGCCGATGGTCAGACGCCGGCCGCGGCGCAGGACGCGCACCAGGTACTCATCCTCGCCGCCGTCGCCCAGGATGCGGAAGAAGTCGGCGGCATCGCGGATGGCGGCGCCGTTGATGTGGGTGATCAGGTCCATCTGGCGGAAGCCGGCGATGGCCGCCGCCCCGGTCTCGTTGACTTGCCCCACCAGCACCCCGCGCCGGCTGCCGCCGATGCCGAGCTGCTCCCGCGCCCGATCGCTCAGATTGGCGGCCGCCACGTGGACCGGAAAGATACCCGGCCAATCGCGCACCGCGCGCTGGCCGTCGTCGTCCCGCAAGGCCACGCGCACCCGCAACCGGACCGGCCGGCCGTCGCGCACCACCTCGAAGTTGCTGTCCCGGCCCGGCTCCAGCGCGCCGACGGTTCGTATCAGCTCCGCGCTGCCGGTAACCGCGGCTCCGTCGACGTGGGTCACCCAGTCGCCGGGGCGCAAGCCGCCGCGCGCGGCCGGCGAGTTTTCGATCACGCTCCAGGCCAGCGCGCCGTCCACGTCGGCGACGCCCAGCGCGCTCCGCATCGCGTCGCTGGCCGAGCTGACGAACGCCCCCAGATACCCGTAACGCACGGCGCCGGATTCGATCAGATCGCGGACGCCGCGCTTGGCGGCGTTGATCGGCAGGGCAAACCCGACGCCGGCGCTGACACCGCTGCGGGACGCGATCCAGGTGTTGACGCCGATCACCTCCCCCTGCAGGTTGACCAGCGCGCCGCCCGAGTTGCCGGGGTTGATGGCGGCGTCGGTCTGGATGTACTGGGCGATGTTGAGACCGTCGAGACGGCTAGATGGTTCCCGTTCGAGCGCGCTCACGATGCCGGACGTGACACTCGACTGGAACCCGAACGGGCTGCCGACCGCCAGCACCAGGTCGCCCACCAGCAGCCGGCTCGAGTCCCCGAGGCGGGCCAGGGGCAGCCCGTCCGGGCCGCGGAACGCGATCACGGCGATGTCCTGCCGCGGGTCGCGGCCCACCAGTTGGGCGCTGAAGTCGCGCCCGTCGTCCAGGGTCACCGTGATGCCCTCCGCGGCCACGATCACGTGGTTGTTGGTCAGTACGTAGTAGAGGGTGCCGGTGTTGCTGACGATGATGCCCGAGCCGGTGCCGCCGGGCACCTCCGGCCGGCCGAACTCCGGCACCCGGCGCGGCGCAAAGTCGAAGCGGCTGCGACTGCCGGGCGGCAGCGTGGTTTCGATCTTGACCACTACCGGCCGCACGGAAGCGGCGACCTGCCGAAACGAAGCCTGAATTTCCTGCAGCAACGCCATGCCGGAACTCTGTCCCGGCAACGCCGCTGCGGCCGGTGACGACACCGGGACCTCCGCGGCCGGCGCCAGCGGCTCGAAGGAGGAGGGAGCGCTGTCGTTCGGGTCATCGAAGATGCCGGCCGCGGCCGCGGCGGCCGCGCTCAGCAAGAGCCCGGCGCCTACCGCAATGAGACGCGGCGACAAGCGGATACGTGCCTGGTCAACCATGGTCCTGAACCTCGTTGCTCATTCGTGTCGATACCATTGTAGAGAACCGCGGCCACGTTGCCTCGCAGTTAACCTGCCGTTAAGGAGCGGCAACATCAGGCCGGCTCGGTGGCCGTCACGGCGGCGTCACGGCGGCCAACGACACGACGCCGTACCGGCGATTGAGGCGCGGATAGTCGAGCGCCTCGCAGTCGGCCAGTGCGGTGACCACGGCTTCCTGAAAGAAGTTGGCGTCTCGCCACCCGCTTGCGAATCAGATAAAATCGTATACATGTTGTACCCGACCGAGTACGCATGATTCGCGCTTGGCTCCTCGATTATCGACCCCTCGGCCAGTCTCTTGCAAGCGCCGCCGCGGCCGCCGCCGCTACCCTGCCGCAGCACTTCACCCGGCTCGCGCCGCCGGGCGACGGGCGGTGCGAGTGGGCGCTGCTCACCACCTGCCACCGCTGCGAAGTGTACACCTTCCAGGCGCGCGGGGAGGCGGTGCAGGCCCTGTTGCGGGCGCACCTCCCATCCGCCGCGGCGCAAGCCTCGGTGGTGCGCTGCGGCTCCGCGGCGGCGCGCCACCTGATGCGCGTCGCCGCGGGCCTGGACTCGATGCTGCTCGGCGAGACCGACGTCCAGCACCAGGTGGTCGGGGCGCTGGCTCAGGCGGCGCAGGCGGGCGGCGCAGGCCCGGTGCTGGACGCCCTGTTTCGCGCCGCCATTCACGCCGGCAAGCGGGTGCGGACGGCCACCGCGATCGGCCGCCACGCCACCTCCCTGGCGCCGGCGGCGGTCGATCTGGTGGCGACGCGGCTGGGCTCGATCAGGCAGGCGCAGGCCCTCGTGTTCGGCGCCGGCGCCATGGCGCAACGCGCCTGCGAGCGCCTGCGGGCGCTCGGCGTCGGCGGGCTGACCGTCGCCAACCGCACCCTTGCCCGCGCCCAGGAGCTGGCGCGCGCCTGCGGCGGCCGCGCCGTGCCGTGGGAAGGCGGCCTCACGGCGCTGGGCGCGGCCGACGTCGCCATTGCCGCCACCGCGGCCCCGGAACCGTTCATCGACAGCCGGATGCTGCGCGCGGCGACCGGCGCCCGGCCGCGGCGCCCGCTGCATCTGGTCGATCTGGCGCTGCCCCGCAACGTGCAACGGGACGCCGCTGCGCCGGCCGCGGTCCGCTACTACGACTTCGCCGATCTGGTGGAGGCCACGCGCGCCAGCCATGCGGCGCGCGCCGCGGAAGTGCCGCGCGCCGAAGCGGTCATCGACCAGGAGTTGGCGCGCTTCCGAGACTGGTTGCAGCACCGCGCCATTGCGCCTACCCTGCGCCTGCTCGGCGAACTCGGCAGCGCCGCCCGCGATGCCGAGTTGGAACGGGCCTGGCGGCGGCTGCCGGAACTTTCCGCCCGCGAGCGGCGGGTGGTCGAGTCACTGGCCCACAACGTGGCGCGGCGGCTCCTGCGCCGGCCGCTGCAGCGGCTGCGGGCGGCGGCCGGCAGCGCGCAGGCGGAACACTATCGGGCGGTGGTGGAGCACCTGTTCGCCGGCCCCGAATCCGTCGGCCGCCGCGGCGCCGGCTTGGCGCCGGACGATTCCACTACCTGATCCGGGAGCACATTCATGGCCGCCAGCGAGTCACCGCGCCGCACCCCCCGCACCCTCAGTCACTTCGCGCTGCTGCGCTTCACCGATGCCTACTGGCAACTCGACGCGGCCCGGCGCCGGCAGCATCGCCAGGCGCTGTGGGAGGGGTTGGCGGGGGTGGCGGACGCCGTGCATCTCTACCAGACGTTCCCCCTGCACGACAGCGCCGACCTGGTGGTCTGGAGCGCGCTGCAGGCGGCGGAGCCGGAGCGCGTCCATGACTACTTTCGCGATCTCGCGCAGCTCCTGGCGCCGCTGCGCCCGCTGCTGGAAGTGAAGCGGCCGCTGTGGGGCTTCACGCGTCCCTCGACCTATACCAGGAGCCGCTCCACGCAGGAGATCGATCCCTTCAGCGCGGCCCGCAAGCGCTTCCTGATCGTCTATCCGTTCGTCAAGACCAGCGCCTGGTACGCGTTGAGCCGCGATACCCGGCAAGGGATGATGAACGGCCACATCCGGGTTGGGAAGGAGTACCCCGACGTTACCCAGTTGCTGCTCTATTCGGTGGGGGTGCAGGATCAGGAGTTCGTCGTGGTCTACGAGACCGATGACCTGACGCGGTTCTCCGATCTGGTGAACCAGTTGCGCAGCACCGAGGCGCGCGCCTACACCGAGCGCGACACGCCGCTGACCTGCGCGCTCCACCACCCCACGGCGAGCGCGCTCGAGTTGTTCGCGTGAGCGCCGCCGGCGGGCGCGGGTGAGCGCCGTTCCGCTGCTCGCCGCCTGCCGCCGGCAGGCGGTGGCGCGCGTGCCGATCTGGCTGATGCGGCAGGCGGGACGCTACCTGCCGGAGTACCGCGAACTGCGCTCCCGGCATGGCATGCTGGAGCTGATCGGCAGCCCGGAGCTGGCCGCCAGGGTGACCTTGCAGCCGTTGCGGCGCTTCGACCTGGACGCGGCAATCATCTTCGCCGACATCCTGCCTCCGCTCATGGGCATGGGACTGGAACTGTCGTTCGGGCGCGGCGCCGGTCCCGCGATTCACAACCCGATTCGCGCGCCGGCCGACGTGGACGCGCTGCGGGTGCCCGATCCGCACCGGCACGCGGCGGCGACGTTGCGCGCCCTGCAACTGGTGCGCGGCGAGCTGCCGCCGGCGGTAGCTCTGATCGGCTTCGCCGGCGCTCCGTTCACCCTCGCGACCTACGCCATCGAGGGCGGCGCCTCGCGCCAGTTCACCCTCACCAAGCGGATGATGTTCGAGCAGCCGGCGGCGTGGCATGCGCTGATGACCAAGCTGGCGCGGATGGTGACCGAGTATCTGGCCGCCCAGGCCGCGGCCGGGGCGCAGGTGCTGCAGCTCTTCGATAGCTGGGCGGGGGCGCTGAGCGCCGCCGACTACCGCGAGCACGTGCTGCCCTACGTGCAACAGATCGGCGCCGGCCTGCAGGCCGCGGGGGCGCCGTTGATCTACTTCAGCACCGGCACCACCGGCCTGCTGCACCTGCTGGCCGGGCTGCGGTGCGCGGTCCTGAGCGTGGACTGGCGCGCCGACCTGGCCGCGGTGCGGCGCCTGCTGCCGGACGCCATGGCGCTGCAGGGCAACCTGGAGCCGGCGCTGTTGTTCGCGCCGCCGGAGGTGTTGGAGCGGCGCGCGCGCGCCATCCTCGCCGCGGCGGCGGCCACGCCGGGGTTCATCTTCAACCTCGGTCACGGCGTCCTGCCCCAGACCCCGCCCGCCGCGGTCGCGCGGCTGGTCGAGCTCGTCCACGGCTTCCCGCTGCCGGCCGCGGCCGCCGGCGCCGCGCCGCGAGGGGCGGGCGCATGAGCCTGCTCGGGGTATTGGTGATGGCCTACGGCGGTCCCGACTCGCTCGCTGACGTGCCCGCCTACCTGCAGGACATTCGCGGCGGCCGGCCGACCCCGCCTGCCCTGGTAGCGGAGGTTCGGGAGCGCTACCGCAGGATCGGCGGCCGCTCGCCCCTGCGCGCCGCCACCGAGCGGCAGGCCGCGGCCCTGGGTCAGGCCTTGCGCGAGCGCGGCGTCGAGGCGGTGGTGGCGGTGGGGATGCGGCACTGGCAGCCGCGCATTGCCGCGGCGGTCGGCCGGCTGGCCGAGCAGGGCGTAACCCGGGCGGTCGGGGTGGCGCTGGCGCCGCACTATTCCCGGCGCAGCGTCGGCGCCTACCAGGAGCAGGTCCGCGCCGCGGCGGCCGGGCTGCCGGCGGCGCCGCGCTTCGCCTTCGTCTCCCACTTCGGCGACCACCCGCGCTTCATTGCCGCGGTAGCGCGCGGCCTGCTGCAGGTGCGGGCGGCGCTGCGCGATCCGGCTCGCGCCCGGGTGCTGTTCTCCGCCCACAGCCTGCCGGCCGCGTGGGTAGCGGGCGGCGACCCCTACCCCGCGCAGCTGCGCGCTTCGGCGGCCGCGGCGGCGGCGCGCGCCGGCCTGCAGCCATGGCAGTGGCGGCAGTGCTTCCAGTCGGCCGGAGCGCGCCCCGGGGCGTGGCTGGGGCCGTCGCTGGAGGAGGAGCTGCGCGCCGCGGCCGGCGCCGGCGTACGTGAGGTGACCGTGGCGCCGTTCGGCTTCGTGGCCGACCACGTCGAGATCCTGTTCGACATCGACCTCGAGCTGCGCGCGCTCGGCGAATCGCTTGGGGTACGGGTGACGCGTACCCCGGCGCTCGGCAGCGACCCGGAGCTGATCGCAGCGCTGGCCGACCGGGTGCAGGAGGCCGCGGCTGCGGGCCTGCGGTGACGGACCTGGGGGCCGGCGGCGCGCGCGGGTAGTGGTGGTGGGCGCCGGCATCACCGGTCTGGCCACCGCCTATTACCTGCAGCGCAGCGCCGCGGCCGAACAGTGCGAGGTGGCGGTGCTGGAGGCCGCGCCGCGGCCCGGCGGCAAGTTGCGCACCGAACGCCGCGACGGCTTTCTGCTGGAGGCCGGTCCCGACTCGTTCCTGACCGGCAAGCCGGACGCGGTCGAGCTGTGCCGCGAGCTGGGCCTTGCGCCCTCCCTGATCGCGCAGTCGCAGCCGCGCGCCGCCTTCGTGCTGCGCCGCGGCCGGCTGGTGCCGATCCCGCCCGGCATGCGGCTGGTCCACCCGACCCGGCCGTGGGCGCTGCTGCGTTCTCCGCTGCTGTCGCCGGGCGGGCGGATTCGGGCGTTGGCCCACCCCCTGGTGCCGCCGCGGCGCGGCGCCGGAGATGAGAGCGTCGGCGCCTTCGTGCAGCGCCGCTACGGGGCGGAGCTGCTGCGCGTGCTCGGCGAGCCGCTGTTGGCCGGCATCCATCTGGCCGACCCCTGGCGGCTCAGTTTGGCGGCCACCTTCCCGGCGCTGCGCAGCGCCGGGCGCCGGCCGGCCGCGCCGCCGCCGACCCCGCCGCCGGGCCCGCCGGAACTGGCGCACCTGCGCGGCAGCCCGTTCGCGAGCCTCACCGGCGGCATGGAGCAACTCGCCGGCGCGCTGGCGGCGCGGCTGGGCAAGTCGCTGCGCACCGGCGCCGCGGCGGCGGCCATCGATCGCGCGCCGCGCGGCTACCGCGTGCGCCTGCGGGCGCCGGCCAGGCGCGCCGCGGGCGAGGAGCTTGCCGCCGCGGCGGTGGTGGTCACCACGCCGGCGGCCGCCGCGGCGCCGCTGGTGAGGCGCGTCAACCCACCGCTGGCGCAGCTTCTCGCCGCCGCCGAGGCCGCCTCTTCGGCCATCGTCACGCTCGGCTACCGCGACCCGCGCGTTGCGCTGCCGCGGCCCGGCTCCGGGTTCGTGGTGCCGCGCGGCGAAGGCAGCCGCCTGTTGGCCTGCACCTGGAGCTCCGGCAAGTGGGCCGGGCGCGCTCCGGCGGGCGGCGTCCTGGTACGGGGGTTCGTCGGCGGCTGGCGCCAGCCGGAACTGCCGGCGCGCACCGACGCCGAGCTGATCGCGCTGGTCGAGGCCGAGCTCGGCGCCATCCTGGGCGGCGGCTTCGCCCACGCCCGCCGGCCGGCCGTCAGCGGCGTGCAGCGCTGGCCGGGCGGCACCCCGCTGTATCGCGTCGGCCATCACCGGTGGCTGGCCCAGGTGCGGGCGGCCGGCGCCGCCACGCCCGGCCTGTGGCTCGCCGGCGCGGCCTACGACGGCGCCGGCATCCCCGACTGCATCCGCCAGGCCCGCGCCGCCGCCGGCGCCGTAGCCGCCTTCCTCACCGCATGAACCGATTCGGCCTTCAGGGCACCAGCTCGGCGATCGCCCGGACGATGCGGTCGGGGCGTACCGCGGCCTGCGCCGGCAAGCCCTCGGCGCGGCTGTCCACCCATACCGTGCGCAGGCCGACGGCCTGGCCGCCGGCTATGTCCTTGGCCAAGTCATCGCCGACCATCCAGGCGTGCTCCGGCGGCGCGCGGAGCGCCGCCAGGGCGTGCTCGAACACCTCCGGCGACGGCTTGCCGATCCCGAACTCCCCCTCCACCACTACCACGTCGAAGCGCGGCGCCAGTTGCACCTGTTCGATCTTGGCGCGCTGACCGGCCGCCTCGCCGTTGGTGACCAGCGCCAGCGCCACCCCCCGGCGGCGCAGCTCGGCGAGCGTTTCCAGGGCGCCGGCGAACGGCTGCAGCGCCTCGATGCGGGCCTGCACCACGAATGGGCCAACCCAGCGCGAAATGCCGTCGTCGCGCAGCGCGAGCTGCCGCAGGGCGCGGCGGGCGATGCGGGAGCGCGCCTCGGCCTGTTGGAGGCGGCCCCAGTCGGCCCGCTCAGGGTCCTGCCAATACCAGCGGTCGGCGGTCAGAAACGCCTGCCGGAGCCGGCCCCGGTCCAGCCCGCGGGTGCGCGCCAGTTCGGCCGCCGCCCGCTCCCAGGCGGCGCGCGACGCGCGGTGGGTATCGACGACCGTGTCGTCCATGTCGAACAGGATGGCGGCGGGGAGCGCGGCGCCGGCGGCAGCATGATCCACGCTGCCACGGTAGGCCACGACGGCGCCCTGTTCAACGGCCCGCGGCGCCGCCGCGCGCCGCGCGGTTGATCTTTCGCATGGTTGCGGCGACAATAGGGTTCTGAGAGAGCGCAGCTTGCCGGTCGCCGGTTGCAGCCCCGAGGAAACGAGAGCGCATGACCATCTACCGTGAATTGCAACTTCAACCAATCAGCTCCGTCGCGCTGGAGACGGCGTTGACCGTCAGCAGCGACACCGCCGCCGGCGAGGTGGTGGCCGCCATGCGGGCCGCGCGGAGCAGTCACGCGCTGGTGCTGGACGGCGGGCGCTTGGCGGGTATCTTCACCTACCGCGATCTGCTGGTACGGGCGGTGACCCCCGACGGTCTGCCGGCCGCGCCGGTGCGCCAATTCATGACGCCCGACCCGACCACGCTGCCCGCCGCGGCGCCGCTGAGCGAGGCGATCGAACCGATGGCCGCGGGCGGCTACCGCCACCTCCCGGTCGCCGACGGCGCGGGCGGCTACCTCGGGGTCCTTACCAGCCACAACCTGTTCCAGTTTCTCGCCGAGCTGTTGCCCGACCGCATCCTCAATCTGCCGCCGCGGCCGCACCAGACGCTGCGCGTGCCGGACGGCGCGTGATGGCGGACAGCGGCCGACCGGCGCGCGGCGGCACCCTCGACCGCTCCGAGCTGGACCGGGTAACGGTGCGCTTCGCCGGCGACTCCGGGGACGGCCTGCAAGTGGTCGGGGCGCAGTTGACCAACGTCTCGGCGGCGTTCGGCAACGATCTGTCGACCCTGCCCGACTACCCGGCGGAAATCCGCGCTCCGGCGGGGACCTTGCCGGGGGTGAGCGCGTTTCAGATCAGCTTCGCCAGCGAGGACATTCACACCCCCGGCGACGCCCCGGACGTGCTGGTGGCGCTCAATCCGGCGGCGCTCAAGGCCAACCTGCCGGACATTCCCAGCGGCGGCACCCTGATCATCAACGAGGACGCCTTCACTGCCCAGGGTCTCAACAAGGCGGGCTACGACGGCAACCCGCTCGACGACGCCTCCCTGAGCAGCTACCGCGTGATCAGGCTGCCGATCACCTCGCAGAACGAGAAGGCGCTCGACCACCTCGGTCTGAGCCCGCGCCAGGCCGGGCGTTCCAAGAACTTCTACGCGCTCGGCATCATCTATTGGCTCTACGATCGTCCCGCGGAGCCCACCCTGCGCTGGTTCGAGCAGAAGTGGGGTTCGCGCCCGCAGGTGGTCGCCGCCAACAGCGCGGCGCTGAAGGCCGGCTACTCGTTCGCCGATACCACCGAACTGTTCACCTCCGCGTACCGCGTGCCGCCGGCCGCGCTCCCGCCCGGCACCTACCGCAACATCACCGGCAATCAGGCCACGGCGCTCGGCTTCATAACCGCGGCCCATCTCGCCGGCCGGCCATTGTTCTACGCCAGCTACCCGATCACCCCGGCCAGCACGGTGCTGCATGAGCTGGCGCACCACCGCAACCTGGGCATCGTCACCTTCCAGGCGGAGGACGAAATCGCGGCGATCGGCGCGGCCATCGGGGCCGCGTTCGGCGGGTCGCTGGCGTTGACCGGTACCAGCGGTCCGGGGCTGGCGTTGAAGAGCGAGGCGCTGGGGCTGGCGGTGGTGGTGGAGCTGCCGCTGGTGGTGATCGACGTGCAGCGCGCCGGCCCCTCCACCGGCATGCCCACCAAGACCGAGCAGGCGGATCTGCTGCAGGCCATGTTCGGCCGCAACGGCGAGGCGCCGGTGGCCGTCGTCGCCCCGGCCACGCCCGGCGACTGCTTCGCCATGGCACTGGAGGCATTCCGCATCGCGGTCACCCACATGACCCCGGTGCTGTATCTCTCCGACGGCTACCTGGCGAACGGCTCCGAGCCGTGGCGCATCCCGGCGCTGGATGACCTGCCGTCGATACCGGTGCGGTTCCACACCGACCCGGCGGGGTTCCAGCCCTACGCGCGCGACCCGCGCACCCTGGCCCGCCCGTGGGCGATTCCCGGCAGCGCGGGACTGGAGCACCGGGTCGGGGGGCTGGCGAAGGAGGACGTCACCGGCGACGTCAGCTACGACCCGGAGAACAACGAACGCATGGTGCGGCTGCGGGCGCGCAAGATCGCCGGCATCGCGGCCGGCATTCCGCCGGTGGAGGTGCGCGGCCCGGACCGCGGCCGGCTGCTGGTGCTCGGCTGGGGCAGCACCAGCGGCGCCATCACCACCGCCTGCGAAAAGCTGCGCGAGCAGGGCGTGGCGGTGTCCAACGCCCACCTGCGACACCTGAATCCGTTTCCGTCCAACCTGGGCGCGGTGCTGCAACGGTTCGAGCAGGTGCTGATCCCGGAGTTGAACCTGGGCCAGCTTCGCATGCTCATCGCCGACGCCTATGGCGTCAATGCCCGGCGCCTCTCCAAGCTGCAGGGCAAGCCGTTCCTGGTGCGCGAGGTGCAGGCCGCCATCGTCGAGGAACTGGCGAGGATCGACCATCATGCCAACTGATACCGTAGCGACCGCTACCACGGCGGGGCCGGGCGCGGCGCGCCAGCCCCTGACGCGCAAGGACTTCGTCTCCGGCCAGGAGGTCCGCTGGTGCCCCGGGTGCGGCGACTACGCGATTCTGGCGCAGGCGCAACGGGTGCTGCCGGAGCTGGGCGTGCCGCGCGAGAACATCGTCTTCATCAGCGGCATCGGCTGCTCGAGCCGCTTCCCCTACTACATGGAAACCTACGGCTTCCACTCGATCCACGGCCGCGCCGCCACCCTGGCGTCGGGGCTCAAGATCACCCGCCCGGAGCTGCTGGTGTTCGTCATTACCGGCGACGGTGACGGGCTGTCGATCGGCGGCAACCACCTGATCCACGCGCTGCGGCGCAACATGGATCTGAACATCATCCTGTTCAACAATCGGATCTACGGCCTTACCAAAGGGCAATATTCACCCACCAGCGAGGTGGGCAAGCAGACCGTCAGCTCGCCCGACGGGACCCTGGAGCTGCCGATCAGTCCGGCGCGCATCGCCCTGGCCGCGGAAGCGAGCTTCGTGGCGCGCACCGTGGCCACCGACACCAGGCATCTGACAGCGACCCTGGAGCGCGCGGCGCACCATCGCGGCGGCTGCTTCGTCGAGGTGTATCAGAACTGCAACGTGTACAACGACGGCGCCTTCGACTACTTCGCCGAACGCAGCGTGCGGGCCGAGCAGAGCATCAACCTGGAACACGGCAAGCCGTTGATCTTCGGCAAGAACCGTGACAAGGGCATCCGGCTCGACGGTCTGCGGCCGGTGATCTGCGCCGCCGACCATCCCGACCTGTTGATTCACGACGAAAAGATTCCGAGCAACGTGCTGCCCTACGTGCTGGCCCACATGTCGCCGGCGGCCGGCGTGCCGCTGCCGCTCGGGGTGCTGCGTGCGGTGGACAAGCCCACCTACGAGGAGCGCATGGCCGGCCAGATCGAGGCCGCCCGGGAGCGGCAGGGCGACGGCGACGTGGCGGCGCTGCTGCGCGGCCCGGAGACCTGGACCATTGGCTGACCGGACGGCCGCGGCCGCGGCGCTGGTGTGCGCCGAGTGCGGGTTCGCCAACGTGACGGAGAGCGCGGAATGCGAAGCCTGCGGCGACAGCCTGTACCGCGCGCCGCAGGCGGCGCCTCGGCACGCCGAGGACGACCACCTGCTGGCCGACCCGGTGGACGCGCTGGTCTCCGGCAGTCCGGTGTTGGTGGAGGCCGGCGCCTCGGTCGCCGCCGCCGCCGCGCTGATGCGCGAGTCGCGCCGCGGCTGCGTGCTGGTGGTGGACGCCGGCAAGGTCAGGGGAATCTTTACCGACGGCGACCTGCTGGAACGGGTGGTCGCCGCCGGCCGGGCGCCGCGCGCGGTGACGGTCGAACAGGTGATGACCCGCGACCCGGTGGTGTTGCGCCACGACGACAGCGTGGCCGTGGCGATCCACAAGATGGTATTGGGATCGTTTCACCACCTCCCGCTGGTCGACCCCTCCGGGCGCATCTACGCGGTAGTGTCCGAGCACGACGTCCTCAGGCATCTGCGCCGGGCAATGGAACGCCGGGAATGAGGCGCGCGCCGACCCGGCCCAACGTCATCCTCATCCTTACCGACGACCAGGGATACGGCGATCTCTCCTATACCGGCAACCCGGTGCTGCGCACCCCGGCGCTGGACCGGCTGCAGGCCGAGAGCGCGCGCTTTACCGACTTCCACGTGTGCCCGGTGTGCACCCCGACGCGCGGCGAGTTGATGACCGGCCGCGACGCGCTGCGCAACGGCGCCACCTTCGTATGCATGGGCCGCTCGCTGCTGCGCGCCGACCTCCCCACCGCGGCCGACCTGTTCGCCGCCAACGGCTACCGCACCGGACACTTCGGCAAGTGGCACCTGGGCGACAACTACCCCTACCGGCCGCAGGACCGCGGCTTTCAGGAAACGATCTGGCACCCGAGCTGGGGGATCAGCTCGGCCGCGGACTACTACGGCAACGACTACTTCGACGACCGCTACCGGCACCGCGCCGAGCTGGAGGAGTTTCGCGGCTATTGCACCGACGTGTGGTTCGAGCAGGCCGGCGCCTGGATGCGGCGCTGCCGGCGCAGCGGCGACCCGTTCTTCGCCTACCTGGCCACCAACGCGCCGCACGGTCCGCTGTGGGTTCCCGACCACTATCGCGCGCCCTACCGGGACGCGGTCGCGCGCGGCGAGGTGACCGCGAACCACGCCAGCTTCTTCGCCATGATCGCCTGCATCGACGAGAACCTGGCGCGCCTGGACTGGTTCCTGCACCAGCACGACCTGTACGACGACACCATCCTGATCTTCCTGACCGACAACGGCACCGCCTCCGGCGAGGCGGTGCACAACGCCGGGATGCGCGGCAAGAAGGCCTCGCTGTACGACGGCGGCCATCGGGTGCCCTGTCTGCTGCGCTGGCCGGCCGGCGGCATCGGCGGGCAGGGCGGCGGCCCGCGCCCGGCCCCGGCCGCCGGGCGCGCCACCACCGCCCGCGACGTGTCCGGCGTGGCGCGCGCCACCGATCTGCTGCCGACGCTGATCGACCTGTGCCAACTGCGCGTCGATCCCGGCGTGGAGTTCGACGGCGTGTCGCTGGCGGGCGCGGCGCGCGGCACCGAGGCAGCGCTGCCGGAGCGTATGACGGTGGTGCAGTACGGGCACCCCAACGAGCAGCCGGAGTTCGGCAAGAGCGGCAAGTACGCCGCCGCGGTGCTGTGGGGCCGCTGGCGGCTGGTGCACGGCGGCGAGCTGTACGACATCGCCGCCGACCCCGGGCAGGCGCGCGACGTCGCCGCCCAACACCCGGAGGTGGCGGCGCGCATGCGCGCTCACTACGAGGCGTGGTGGGCCGGAGTGGAGGGCAACCTGGAACGCTACCAGCCGCTCACCATCGGCGCCGCGGAGGAGAATCCGATGCGGCTGTGCAGCGCCGACTGGGCCTGGGCCTACGCCGACAACCAGCGCGACATACGCACCCCCATGACCGGCAGCGGCACTTGGCACGTGCAGGCCGCGCGGGACGGCGCCTACTCCTTTACCCTGCGCCGCTGGCCGCAGGAGTCGGGCTTGGCCATCGCCGGGCCGGCGCCGCCGTGGCGCGGCGTGGACGGCGGCTGGCCGGCCGGCAACGCGCTGCCGGCGGCCTCGGCCTGGCTGCGCGCCGGCCCGGCCGAGGAGACCCTGCCGGTGCCGGACGGCGCCGCCGAAGTGACCTTCCGGCTCCCCCTGGAACGCGGCCCGGCGCAGATCAGGAGCTGGTGGCTGGACGCCGCCGGCAACCACCTGGCCGGCGCCTTCTACCTCACCGCCGAACGGCTGACCTGAGTTCCCGGCGCGCGCGGGCGGCGGCGCCCGCTGCTCTGCCGCCCTGCCCGCGCTACCAGTTGGTAAAGGCGCCGTCGTCGCGGGACAGCCGCGGCGGCCACTCCTGCGGGCGGAAGCGGGCGCGCTCGGCCGCCTCCAGGTCCAGGTCGACGCCGAGCCCCGGCGCGTCCGGGCAGTAGGCGAAGCCGTCCTCCCAGCCGATCTGCTGCGGAAACAGCTCGGTGGCGAAGGTGCCGGGGCGGCGCGGCATCTCCTGCACGCCGACGTTGGCCGCGGCCATGCACAGGGACACGCAGGCCGCGGCGCTCACCGGGCCGAGCGGATTGTGCGGCGCGATGTCGATGTAGTGGGTCTCCGCCCAGTGGGTGATCTTGAGCGCTTCGGTGATTCCGCCGGCGATGCACAGGTCGATCCGGGCGTAGTCGATCAGCTCCTCCTCGATCACCTCGCGGAACGGCCACTTCGACGCCCACTGCTCGCCGGCGGCCAGCGGCAGCGAGACGTGGCGCGCCAGCTTGCGATAGCTGGCCGGGTTCTCCGAACGGATCGGATCCTCGATGAAGAAGGGTCGGAACTCCTCCAGCCAGCGGCACATCTGGATGACGTGCGGCGGCTCCAGCCGGGTGTGCACGTCGAAGCAGAGCTCGATCTCCGGCCCCACCGCGGCGCGCACCGCGCGCATCTGCTCGACGGCAAGGGCGATCGAGCGGCGCGGCTCCAGCGCCGCGCCGCCGGCCGCCTCGAACCGGCCCGAGGTCTCCGGCTGCCCCCAGCGCACGAACCGCCAGCCTTCGGCTGCCAGACCTTCGGCGTGCTCCACCAGCTCCCGGATGGTGGCGCCCTGAGCGTGGGGATAGCACACCACCTTGGGCCGCACCGGCCCGCCGAGCAGCTTGTACACCGGCAGGCCCGCGGCCTTGCCCTTGATGTCCCACAGCGCGATGTCGATCGCGCTCAAGGCGCAGGCGTACACCTTGTCGGCCGGGAAGAACCCGGCGCGGAACATCAACTGCCACAGCCGCTCCGTCTGCCACGGGTCGGCGCCGAGCACCAACTCGCCGAGGTGCTCCACCGCGCGGGCGATGGCCAGGCCCCAGTTGCGGATGCCGACCTCCCCCAGCCCGTGGATGCCGGCGTCGGTATCGACCCGGACGATGAAGTAGCCGCGGCCCTCCTCGTCCCGTACCGGCAGGCTGGTGATTCGCGTCACTTTCATTTCGTGGCCTCCTCCCGGCCCTCGTCCAGGCCGTGCTTGCGGCGGTAGGCGGGAATCTCGATCATCGGCGGGCGCTCCAGCTCGTTGATCTCGTGGGCCACCACCTCGTAGCGGCCCTGATCGACCATGAACTGGTGGAGGATGGTGTTCAGCTCCGGCAGCTCGCTGACGATCTCCAGGGAGTCGATCCGCTTCAGAAAGGTCTGCAGGATGCGGAACGCCATGCGCCCCAGCGCCTCGGTCGGTTGATTGGTGTGCACGCGGCGGTCCAGGTCGGTCTGCGCGAAGGCGCCCATGCCCCAGCGGTGGTACACGTCGATGATGTGGGAGGTTTCCACGCCGTAGCCGATCGGGAACGGAATCTGCTCCAGCACCTTGCGCCGCACCGCGTATTCTCCCGACAGCGGCTGGATCAGCGCCGACAGCTCCGGGAAGAACAGCGCGAACAGGGGCCGGACCAGAATCTCGGTGACGCGCCCGCCGCCGGTGGGGCGCAGCCCGGCCGACTCCGCCAGCGGCCGGTCGTAGAACCCCTTGACGTAGGACACTTCCGGCATGTTCAGCAGCGGCCCCACCAAGCCGTACACGAAGCGCGGGTGGATGTTGCTGATGTCGGCATCGACGTAGACGATCACGTCGCCGGTCAACTGGTAGATCGCCTTCCACAGGTTCTCGCCCTTGCCGCGGTGATTGCCGCACTCCGGCAGTATCTCGGCCGCCGGGTAGACGTCGGCGCCGAAGGCGCGCGCCACTTCCGGGGTGGCGTCGTCGGAGCCGGAGTCGATCACCGCAATCTCGTCCAGCAGCCGGTAGCGGTCCATCAGCTCCGACTTGAGCACCACGATCTCCTTGCCGATCGTGCGCTCCTCGTTGAGGGTGGGGATGCACAGCGAGATGGTCACCCCCGCCTCCCGCTTGCGCCGCTCCAGCTCGCCGATGTCGAACTGGGCGTGGTGGAAGGTGTTGCTCGTCAACCAGCTCATTCGCAGTAACCGCCGTCCATGGCCAGCATGATGCCCAGGAGTTGGGCCAGACCGGTGTAGATCGGGGCGATGCGCACCGCCTCGTTGCGCCGCCCCAGGGCCTCGCCGGAGGTGAGCCCCACGGTGACCGCGGGCACGCGGTGGTCGATGAAGGCCGACAGCTCGGAGGTGCTCGGCGACAGCCGCGGGGCCAGCGCGAGACTCTGCATCAGCCGGCGGGTACGGCGCACCAGCGGGTGAGTAAAGGCGATGCCGCCGGGGCGGCGGCGCGCGAAGACGTTCATCCTGATGTCCGCTCCGGTCTGCGACGAGACTTCCTCGATGATGTAGGAGATGTCCTGCAGCAGTTGGCGCACGGTGGCGCCCGACTCGCTGCGCACCTCGAACTGCAGCGCGGCGCGGTTGGCCACCGTGCTCGCCGAGGTGCCGCCCTCGATGCGCCCCAGCACGATGGTGGTGCGCGGCCGGTCCGGCGTGGGAATCTCCAGCATGCGGCTGATGATGTCGTTGAGCGTGGAGATGGCGCCGCCGGCTCCGAACCGGGTCCAGTCGTACTCCTCCGGCACCTCGCAGGCGATCTCCCCGCGAATCATGCCGATCGAGGTGTAGCTGAGGCGGCCGAGCTGCACGCCCTCGACGCACAGTCCAAACTGCAGCGGCAGCTTGGCGTGATCGAGGAAGAACCGCATCCCGGCCAGGTTGCCGCGGCCCAGGCCGCGGCTGCAGGCCAGCCCGAAGACGGTGGAGCGCAGGGTCAGTCCGAGCCGCTCCAGCACCGTGGGCAGCGCCGTGACCACCGCCACCCCCAGGGCGTTGTCCGCCACCGAGGGGCCGATCACGTAGTCCGGCTGCACCATCACCGTATGATCGACGGTAGCGGCCACCGGGGTGTCGAGGTGCGCCACCAGCAGGATGTTGCGGTCGGCGCTGGTGTCGCCGCCGCGCAGCACCCCGGCGACGTTGCCCACCTCATCCATGGAGCAGTCGGAGTACCCCAGCTCGGCGAACCGTTCCTGCACGAACGCGCCGCGCGCGCCCTCGTCGAACGTAGGCGCCGGGATCTCGGCGATCATCGCCAGGTTGGCCAGCAGCACGTCCTGCAGCGCCAGCAGCGCCTGCGGCAGGTCGCCGATGCGCTTGACGATGCTCTCGAATCCGGTAACAGACCTTTCGTTCACGCTGCCCGCAATGTTATCCGGTGTCCCGCCCTTTGACCACCGGCGCACCGCACCGGGCGCATTTCCGAGGCTTGACGCCCCGAGTAGCGCGCGGCTACGGTCGCCGCGGGTCGCAATGGCCGACGATAACGCATCCAACCAGCCACAATCTGCCGACCCGCCGCCGATCAGCCAGCGGCACGACAAGTACTTCTACCGCGTGTTCTCCGACCCCGAGAACGCCGCCGGCCTGTTGCGCTCCTACCTCCCCCAGGAACTCGCCAGCACGCTGCGGTGGTCCACCCTCACCCACCGGCCCAGCCGCTTCGTCAGTGACGACTGGCGCAGCCGCGAGGCCGATCTGCTGTTCTCCGTCGAACGCGAGCTCTCCGGCCCGCCGGTGCTCGTCCTGGTGCTGCTCGAACATCAGTCCACGCCCGACCGCTGGATGCGGCTGCGGCTGCTGCATTACTGCCTGATGGCCTGGATGCAGTGGCACCGCGAGCACGAGCAGGAGCCGCAGTTGCCGCTCATCGTGCCGGTGGTATTCTATCAGGGAGCCGAACCGTGGCGTTTCCCGCGGCAGTTCGCGGAGTTGGTTGCCGGCGCGGAGTCCGACCCGGGTTGGGTGCCGCAGTTCGAGCACCTGCTGATCGACCAGACCGAGCAGAACCCGGAGTCGGTGGAGGGGACGCTGGTCGTGCGGCTGGCGCAGCTCGCGTTGATGACCGAGTACCGTCGCGCGGGCCGGGAGGAGTTGCTCAACCAATTGGTACAGTTGGTGGAGATGCTGCATCAGGACACAGGGATCGAAGGGGTGGCGCTGCACGTGGAGTACGTGCTGCTGGCGCTGAAGTCGAATGAGCAGCAGCAGGCGTTCGAGGAGGCGTTGCGACGGACCGTGTCGGGCCAAGGAGGAGAGGTAATGACCTACGTGCACAAGATGATCGACGAGGGCATCCGAGAGGGCATCCGAGAGGCCCGCCGGGAGGCCCGCCGAGAGGCCCGCCGGGAGGCCCGCCGGGAGGGCGAACTGAGGGGGCGGTTGCATACCATCCAGGGACTTTTGGGAAGCGAGGTCCCATGGTCGACCATCGAGGCGGCCACCGGCATCGACGAGGCTGCCTTCCGGCGCCTCAAGCAGCAGCTCGACGACAACGGCGCCGGCCGCGCCGAGTGAGTCCGCCCGGTACCGGACGTCAGGTACCGCACTTGCTTGGACGTTCCGTCCCGATCCCGAGGGACCGCACCGGCCGCGCCGGCGTCCGCGGCGACCGTGTTCCGTCCCGCGGCGCCATGGCCTGACCCACGGCGGCTGCCGTATCCATCTCTCGGTGGGCCAAGAAGATAGCGGCGGGCGCCCGGTGTTGGTAACGGCGCGCCGTCGTGGTACACTACGTGTAGATGACCAAGGATCACGTCATGCGGATGGACACGATAGGCGACGAAATCGCACAGATCCCGGTCTCCATCAACTACGACATCATCAGCCTGTTCTCCGAGGGGTTGTACAAGAGTCCGCACAAGGCCGTAGAGGAACTCGTAAGCAACTCCTATGACGCCGAGGCAGGGCGAGTCCACGTACTGTTGCCGGAAGCGGGAGACGGGACAGGCCCGCGCGATCCGCTGTGGGTAATCGACGACGGTCACGGGATGAACGAGGATGGATTTCGGCAGCTCTGGCGAGTTGCCGATTCTACCAAGAACCTACCTTCAGCACCGGGCAAAAGAGCCCCGATCGGACAATTCGGAATTGGTAAGCTGGCGTCCTACGTCCTCGCCTGGGAATTGACCCACATCAGCTGCGTAGCTGGCCGTCTGTTGTTGACCGTCATGGACTTTCACAAGTGTACCGGGCGGCGACAATATGATAACGCAAGTCCAGTCGAGATCACGTTGCGCGATGTGGATGAGGCAACGGCTCGGTCTCACCTGCACGAGATCGCCAAGCGAGACCCGTCTGCGTGGGACATGATGTTCGGCAAGAACCGATCTTCGAGTTGGACCGCCGCCGGCTTGTCCGATTTCAAGGAGCTGTACAGCAAGCTGGTAGCCGGTACGCTGCGTTGGGTCCTGAGCACGGGACTTCCACTTCACTCGGACTTCGAGGTGCGCCTGAACGGAGACCGGGTTACGTCGAGCAAGGAAGCCAGGAATCCAATCAAGCGTATCGAGATCAACGACAGCCTGCCTGGTATTGGAAAAATAGAGGGCGCTGCGAGCATCTGGGGAAATCAATTGACTACTGGCAAATCGGAACAATTTGGCCGTAGTCATGGTTTCTTCGTGCGCGTCCGCAGGCGTGTCATCAACCTGGAAGATGAATTGTTCGGTATCGAGGCCGTCAACCACGCTGCTTGGTCCCGATTCGCTCTGGTGGTTCATGCCGAAGGGTTGCGTGACTACCTGCTCTCCTCACGCGAAGGAGTCCGAGATTGCGACCATATTCAGGCGTTTCGCGAGTTCCTCTTGAAGAAATTCAACGATTGTAGATCAGCCTATGAAGAGTGGGATCGTCGCACGAATGAACCACTGGAAATGACCTCTCTGTCGGATGGCCATAGTATTCATATCACAGAACCGTTGGTGCGAAGCGTGCGCAACACCGTAGAAGCGGGTGAAGATTCCTTCTACATCGAAGTTCCGAGTAATGTGGACATAGATGGGCGTCATAAGTGGCTTGATAAGTACGAGAACGAGGTCTCGGAAAGACCGATAGACAAGAGAATCTTCGAGCGCCAAGGGCCGAATGCCCCCGCACTGCGCTATGATCCAGGCTTGCGCCGTCTGGTCGTGAATCTCGACCATCCGTTCGTCGATAAACTCACGGCGGGCGGAAAGCGCCGGAATCCGGCCAAGCTCTTCGCGGCGTCCGAAGTCTTCCTGGAAGGACAACTCCAGGTACAGGGCGTTTCCCCGCTTACCATCAACAATTTTCTACGGGACCGGGACCGGATATTGAGGTTGACGGCCGGCGATGCTCCTCCTACAGCCGCGGAGGTGGTGCGTCGTCTGGCCGCCGCCCGTAATGACTCTCTCGATCTCGAACGGGCGGTCGGTGCGGTCTTCCGTTTACTGGGTTTCGAGTACGAACGGAAGGGGGGGAACAAATCGGGGCCGGACGGGATATTATATGCCCGTCTTGGGCGCCGCAAACGTGAGTCGGCAAACTTCAGCGTCGTTTACGACGCGAAGCAGACCAACCATCCGTCAGTACCGGCCGACAAGCTAGACTTTGCCAGTCTCGAAGACTTCAGAACGCAAGAACATGCCGATTATGGCTTCTTCATCGCCAACGCCTATGCAGCGGAGATGGCGCCCGATGGGGCACTCAATCGACGGATTTCACAGGTCGGTGAGAGCCTTACGTTGCTCAAGGTCGAGCATCTACAACGGTTGGTATGGCTGCATTATCACCAGGGAATAACGCTCACCGTACTTCGTACCCTGTTCGAGAGGGCGCGCACGGTGCCAGATGTGAACTCCTGGATCGATGATCTGAAGAAGACACTGGATGAGCAAGGGGAGGTTCCGGTGCGAGTTCTTCTCGAAGGCCTCGAACGGGAGAGGAAGGACGACAATAAGGCTATTCCGAACATCGTTGCCGTTCGAGCAAAGCTCCAGTTATTGCAGCAGTTCGAGCCGGAACGCCTCATCGCGCGATTGAAAGCAGCGGAAAATATCATTGGCAACCGCTGGATCGAGGTAGATGATTCCGGTGAAGTCATCATGCACCACACCGCGGAGCAGATCCTCTCGGAGCTGGAGCGTAACATTGCCGGTCTCATGCCCGAGGCGGAACAGATTCCCGAGACGACCTGATGGCGCTGCTATCGATCCATCCGTTTCCCGCTCGCATGGCCCCGGAACTGGCCAGTCGTTCGATTGAAGCCGTGCCGGACGGTGGACTGGTGCTCGATCCGATGTGCGGCTCCGGCACCGTCGCCCGCGCCGCGGTGGAGGAAGGGCTGCGGTGCGTTGGCACCGATGTCGATCCATTGGCGGTCCTGATGGCAAGGGCATGGACTACCCCGGTGGAACCTGAGGAGATTCGGAATGATGCGGAGCGGATCATACGGGAAGCCGGGAAGCTTGAAGATCTAGAGGTCGAACGGACGGCGGATGCGGAGACAAGGGAATTCATCTCCTACTGGTTCGCGCCGCGACAGGAGTCGGCGCTGGCGCGCATCGCAACCGTGCTGCGGCGTTGGCAACGTCCGACAAGGGACGCACTGGCGGTCGCCGTGAGTCGGATCATCGTATCCAAGGAACGGATGGCGTCTCTGGCTCGTGACACCTCTCATAGTCGGCCCCACAAGGTTGCCGACTCCAATGACTTTGACGTCCCTTCCGGCTTTCTGCGCTCCGCCCGGTACGTGGCCGCACGGCTCGCACCGGATCGAATAACGGGGCAGGCCGATATTCGCCAAGCCGACGCGCGGCTACTCGACGGGGTCGACGACGCGAGCATCGACCTCGTGCTTACCTCGCCGCCGTACCTCAATGCCATAGACTACCTGCGCGGCCACCGGCTGGCTCTCGTCTGGTTGGGTCACGAATTGAGACCGCTGAGGGAAATCCGGGCGAACAGCGTCGGAGCGGAGCGCGTGATACCGGCGACCGATACGAATCGCGACGTTCGGCGTTTCGTGGGAAATGTCGAATGGTCGAACATTGCTGCTCGGCATCTCGGCTGGATACGGCGTTACGCATCCGACATGGACGCGGTACTCCGTCAGATCGTGCGCGTCATCAAGCGGACCGGCCAAGTGGTTCTGGTGCTTGGCAATTCGTTCCTCCGCGGGGCGACCATCGACAACGCGCGGCTCATCAAGGAACTTGCCGAAAACGTCGGATTACGTCTCCAGGGCCAACACGTGCGGGAGATCCCTGCTCGGCGACGGTATCTTCCTCCGCCCGGTGTTGGTGACGGCTCGCTCGACTCTCGCATGCGCCAGGAGACCGTCCTTACGTTCGCGTCCGATGCATGATAGACTACCCCCTCACTGCCCATGGTCAGCGTGCCGCCGGCGCCACTGCCAAGGTGCAGATGATCTACGTGAACCCGCTCTGCGGAAATGGAGAATATGGACTACTTCAGTGATCGCGAGCGCCCGCCGCCACCACCAACGATTACAGAATTTACGAACGCCTCCTGGCGGGGCGTCGCTGCCGCTATCGACACTCGGATTAGAGACGGATCGTTTGGTGCACGTTACCCCGAAATTTGTCAAGATGGACCATATCCATATGGCACTGATATAGACTCTTTTTGGTGCGCTTTAGCAGGTGATATACCGGAACTCAGTGAACGATGCGAGCGGTTCACAGAGACCGAACAACCTTCGTTGTTCGCAGCCATGGACTTGATTGAATTCTGCTGGCGTGCCGTAGGCAAACCTCAGAAGACATGGTATCATAAATTCTTTGATCACCATCATCTGAAATTCGACGAGGACGCAGGAAAGAGTGAGTTTCGTGAAGATATAAATAGAATATTCCGTCGCAACGGAATGGCATATGAGTTAACGACGAATGGAATCGTTGAACGGTTGGTGCCGGAGCAGATTTCGGCGATGGTTCATACGGAATACCGCACGAGTGACAGCGATCTGGACAGGATGCTCGATAGTGCTCGTAGAAAATATCTGAGTCCTAACGATGACGAACGCCGTGATTCGCTCCAGTTCTTATGGGACGCATGGGAACGGATCAAAACGATAGACGGTCCCGACAAGAAATCGGGTGTAAAGAGTCTTCTTGATCAGGCTGCGGGGACGAGTGCATCGAAATTTCGCGCTACTTTGGAAGAGGAGGCAAAGAAATTGACGTCGATCGGCAATAGTTTTCAGATACGACACTCGGAGACGAATCAGGAGCGTCTTGACTCCCCGCAGCACGTCGACTATGTCGCCTGCAGGATGTTTTCGTTCATCTACCTAATTCTTCGGCGTTTTCGTAGTGTTCCGGCGGGTCAATCGTATCATGACAACGGCGATGAAGAAGCCAGCGCTCTCCGCGCGGCTGCAGCCGATGACGCACTTCCGTTTTGAGTATGCGGGACAAGAGAACACCGAAACCGGGGGCCGCCGATAGCGTTAGGTCGATCACGTATCCGGCGAAGCGGAAGAACATTCCGCCGGCGGGGTTGGAGGCGCAAGGGGTGGTTCGGGAGACGCCGACGGTGCGGTACGACTACAACCCGCATCTGCCGCCGGCGTTGCGCTCCGCGCCGGACGCCGCGGTCGAGGACCGGCTGCCGGAGTTGCTGGCGGCGGCGCGGCGGCGGGCGCTCTCCGAAGAAGAGGCGGCGCTGCTGGCAGCCGCGCTGCGCCGGCATGAGCCGTGGCTGGAGTGGAGCGGCAAGCGGGAGCGTCCGTGGTTCGAGGTCGATCCGGTGGCGCTGCACATGCACGAACGGGTCTCCACGCAGGCGATCCTGCGCGTGCTCAAGCGGCAGGACGCGCAGCGCGACCTGTTCGCCGATCCGCAACTCGACTACGCCCGGGCGGTGCAGTTCTACCGGCACGACGTGGATTGGGCGAACCGGATGATCCTCGGCGACTCGCTGCAGGTGATGGCAAGCCTCGCCCGCCGCGAGGACTTGGCCGGCAAGGTGCAGATGATCTACGTCGACCCGCCCTACGGGATCAGGTTCGCCTCCAACTTCCAGCCGCAGCTCGGCCAGCGCGACGTCAAGGACCGCCGGCAGGACCTGACCCGCGAGCCGGAGATGGTCAAGGCGTACCGCGACACCTGGACGCTGGGCGTCCACTCCTACCTGGCCTACCTGCGCGACCGGCTGGCGATGGCGCGCGAGCTGCTCACCGCCACCGGCAGCATCTTCGTCCAGATCAATGACGAGAATCTTCATCGTGTACGCTCTGTTATGGATGAAATCTACGGAGCGGATAACTTCATCGCGATCATAGCATTCAAGAAGACAAGTGGACTGGGGACTTTCGGCGTCGGAAGCGTCTTGGACTTTCTACTCTGGTACGGTAAGGATAAGCAGCAGACAAAGACTAGAGACCTGCTCGAGGACAAGAATCCTGGCACCTCCGGAAGATTCTACGATCATGTGTTGTTTCCTACAGGGGAACTTAGGCGATTCTCAACATCTGAGAAAGATAGCATAGGAGAGGAAGATGGAAAATTGTTACAGGGGAGTGTTCTTTACTCCGAAGGGGCTACGGAAACAGGTAAATTCGAGATCCAGGTAGGACCATACAAGTTTCGTCCACCCGCCAATGCCCATTGGAAGACAACTCAAGATGGGATGAATCGTCTCCTCAGCGCCGATCGCGTATTCCTTAAAGGAAAAACCCCTCGCTATGTCCGTTATCTCGACGATTATCGATGCTATCCACTGACAAACGTCTGGACAGATACGGGATTTGGGGGGTTCGTCGGCGATCAATCAAAGACTTACGTGGTTCAAACTTCGTCGTTGATCGTAGCGCGATGCATGTTGATGACTACCGATCCGGGCGATTTGGTGCTCGATCCGACCTGCGGCAGCGGCACGACGGCCTACGTCGCCGAGCAGTGGGGGCGGCGCTGGATCACCATCGACACCAGCCGGGTGGCGCTGACGTTGGCCAAGCACCGGCTGATGACCGCCCGGTTCGACTACTACCGGCTGCGGGCGCTGAGCGCGGAGGACGTGGCGCGCAACCCGAACGGCACCTGGATCGAGGGCACGGACGGCAACGGCGGGCCGAACGGCGCGCGGCTGACGCTCGATTGCCGGACGGTGCCGCACATAACGCTGCGCAGCATCGCCCGTAACACCTCGCTCGATCCGATCTTCGCCCGCCACGAACCGATACTGGCCCAGGCGCTCGAAGCCCTGAACCGTGCGCTCGCCGCGGTCACCGCCGAGACGCGGCGGAAGCTGGTCGAGAAGTTGATCGCCAAGCACCGCCGCGACGGCGCCAACGCGGTCACCGATGCCGACGTGCGGCGCTGGCTGCTGCCGGACACGCCGGGCGACCGGCTCCGCCCGGTCGGGGCGCGCCGGCCGCTCAAGGCGGTCACCGCGCGGCAGGCAGCCCGGTACCGCGACCGGATTCCGGCGCGGGAATGGCGCGCGTGGCAGGCGCCGTTCGACGCCGACCCGGATTGGCCGCCGCCGCTGCAGGAGGCGCTGGCCGCCTACCGCGCCGCGTGGCGCGCGAAGATGGAGGAGGTCAACGCCGGCATCGCCGCCAACGCCGACGTCGAGGAGCTGGTCGACCAGCCGGCCGTCGTCAAGGGCACCGTCCGCGTCGCCGGACCGTTCACCATGGAAGGGGTGATCGCGCTGGAGGAAGGGCCGGATTCGCCCATCGGCGGCGCGCCGGAGGAGTTGGACGACTTCGGCGCCGAAGACGGCGCCGCGGCGGTCGCCAACGCCGAGGCGCATCTGGACAAGATGATCCGCCTGCTCAAGGCGAGCGGCGTCCAGTTCCCCGGCAACAAGCACCAGCGCTTCGAGCGGCTCGACCCGATCACCGGGCCGGCGCTGATCCACGCCGAAGGCGAGTGGCTGAACGGCGCCGGCGCGGCTCGCACCGTGGCGGTCAGCGTCGGCCCGGAGGCCGGCAACGTCACCACGTGGCAGGTCGAGGAGGTGGTGCGCGCCGCCAACCGGGCCGGCTACGACGACGTGGTGTTCGCCGGCTTCGGCTTCGACGCCGCGGCGCAGGCCGCCATCGAGCACGCCGCGCATCCCCATCTGCGCCTGCACATGGCGCTGATCAGCCCCGACGCGGCCATGGCCGACCTGCTCAAGACCCAGCCCGGCAGCCAGATATTCACCGTGTTCAGCGCCCCGCGCGTGGCCGGCCCCACCCGCCGGGAGGACGGCGATTACGAAGTCGAGGTAGAAGGAATGGACGTCTACGATCCGGTCTCCAACACCCTCGCCCCCACCGAATCGGCGCGCATCGCCGCCTGGTTCCTGGACACCGACTACGACGGGCGCACCTTCTGCATCTGCCAGGCGTTCTTCCCCGACAAGAGCAAGTGGCGCCGGCTGGCCAAGGCGCTCGGCAGCGCCGGCGTGGTGGACAAGGCCGCCTTCGACGACCTGAGCGGCCTGCGCAGCCTGCCGTTCGCCCCGCCGCCCGACCGGCGCGTCGGCGAACCGTGGCGCATCGCGGTCAAGGTGATCGACCCGCGCGGCAACGAGGGTCTGCGCGTGCTGACCGTCGAGGCCCCGGCATGATCGACCGCATCGTCATCGAGAACTTCAAGAGCTTCCGCAAGGTCGATCTCTCGCTCGGCCCGATGAATCTGTTCATCGGCACCAATGCCAGCGGCAAGTCCAACTTCCTCGACGCGCTGCGCGTGCTGCAGGGGATCGGCAACGGCTTCACCATCGGCGAGATTCTCGACGGCAAACCGAGAAGCGCGACCAGCGAAGTATGGGAAGGGATTCGAGGCGGCAGCTCACTGACCTGCTTCGCCGGCAGCGATGGCAATGCGACGCTTGAGGTAAGTGGAATCACGTCAGCACGCTGGGAGTACACAATATCGTTCTCGCCGGCGCACGGACGAGTCACCCGTGAACGTCTTAGGGTGGACGGAGAAGACATTTACGACTCTATTCCGGTTAGCAACAAGAACGAAAATCCTATCCTCTCGGTACAACACTACGCGGGAACACTAGAAAGGCCGTCGATGATGGAGTTTGACAGCTCCCGGCCGGTGCTCGGACAGCTTGCCAGTAGTTTGTTCGATTTTGGCGAATTCGCCGCGCGGACTCTCGTACTCTTGGCAAACTCCCAACGGATCGACCCGTCGCCGCCGGTGTTGCAGCAGTATTCGCAAGCCCGTCACGTGCAACGTCTTGGGGAGCACGGAGAGAACTTCGCTGCGCTCGTGCGGACGATATGTAAGGATAAGCGAAAAAAGGGCGCCTACCTGGCATGGCTCCAGGAACTTCGGCCGGACGAGGTGCAAGACGTAGGGACGTTGAGAGGTGCTGTCGGCGAGGCGTTATTCATGATCCGGGAAGGCGGCCGGGTATTCCCCGCGCCGGTGCTGAGCGACGGCACCCTGCGGTTCGCGGCGATTACCGCCGCGTTCTTTCAGCCGGCAATGCCTAAAGTCATGACGATCGAGGAGATCGAGAACGGCATCCACCCCAGTCGCCTGAGGTTGCTCATAGAGCTGCTGCGAAGTCAGACTGAATCGGGCGCAACGCAAGTCTTCGCCACTACGCATTCTCCGACCGTACTCGAATGGCTCGAAGAGTCCGAGCACCGGACGACGTTCCTGGCCGCCCGTGACGAGTCCACGGGCGAGTCGACGATCCGACCGGTGATCGACGTGCCCCACTTCAAGGAGGTGGTGGAGAAGTATCCGTTGGCGGACCTGCTTGCGGAAGGCTGGCTGGAAGCCGTGCTGTGAAGGTGCTCGTGATCGCGGAAGATCCGGTCCACAACGGTCAAGTCCTGAAGCCGCTGGCGCAGGCGCTGCTGGCTGACGCCGGCCGGGAATCGGCTCGGGTCCAGATCATGGGGAACCCAAGGATTCGCGGCTACGCGCATGCGCTGCGAGCCATCCGCAACGAGATCGTCGGTCGTTATCGATGGTACGACCTCTGGTTGTTCTTCCCGGATGCCGATCGTGGTAGTCGTGATGCGATGGAGCGGCTGGAGGCCGATCTCGCAGCGCAGGGTGTCTCGCTTCTCTGTTGTCCCGCGCAGCCCGAGGTGGAGATATACGCTTGCGCAGCGTTCCGCGGCGATATGACGGAGACCTGGAACGAAGCGCGAACAAATCCTCGAATGAAGGAAGAAGTATTCCAACCGCTTCTCGATCTGCACGGTGACCAAAGACGGCCCGACAGAGGTAGAGGGCTGATGATCAATCAGTCGTTGAGGAATCTTCCGTTGCTGTTTCAGCTGTGCCCGGAACTGAAGTGTCTGCGCGACCGGATCGCGGCGCATCTGAGCGAACATTGAGCGCTTCCGATACCGATACCGATACGCAGCTTCCGCTGCAGCCGGTCGAGGAGCCGATCATCTGCTCGCCCTACGCCGAGCCGGCGGCGCACTGGCTGTACGACACCGGCACCGGCCTGCCGTCGAAGATCGAGGGGCGGCGCGAGGCCGGCTACTGGTTCAAGACCGAGCGGGCGGGGAGCGCTCAGCAGGCGCTGTTCGCGGAGGAGGAACGGGACGATCTGCCGCTGGTGAACGTGCTGCGCGCCGACGTGCGCCGCTGGCGGCGGGCCGGCTGGCCCGGCTCGTCGCCGATCACCAAGAAGCTGCTGCGCCACTGGTGGCGCGAGGACCGCTCGCGGCGGCTGTTCTTCTGCCAGCTCGAAGCGGTGGAGACCGTCATCTACCTGCGCGAGCTGCTGGCGCGGGGCAGGAAGCCGCGCTGGACGCCGCGGCTCTCGCTGCGCGAGTTCGAGCTGCTCGGCAAGGGCCGCAATCCCCGCCCTGAAGAGTGGGTGGCCAAGGTGGCGCAGCCGCCCAAGCTCGCCGACTTCCCGAACAGCAGCGGCGGTCGGCCGATCCCGCGCTACGCCTGCAAGATGGCGACCGGCAGCGGCAAGACCGTGGTCATGGCGATGCTCGCCGCCTGGAGCTTCTGCAACCGCGGCGCGGCGCCCGCCGACCCGCGCTTCCCGCGCCGCGCGCTGGTGGTCTGTCCCAACCTCACCATCAAGGAGCGGCTGCAGGTGCTGCGCCCGGCCGCGCCCGGCAACTACTACGAGGAGTTCGACCTGGTGCCGTCCGCGCTGCGCCCGGAGCTGGCCAAAGGCAGGGTGCTGGTCACCAACTGGCACCGGCTCAGCCCCGACTCCGAGGAGATCCGCGTCGGCACGGTGGCGGTCGGCCGGATCGGCGAGGAGACCCCGGAGGCGTTCGCCCGCAACCGCCTGGGCGACCTGTACGACGGCGAGCCGCTGCTGGTGCTCAACGACGAAGGCCACCACGCCTACCGCCCGGCGCCCGCCGCCGACGACCTGCCGGCAACCGCGCGGGCCGAGCGCGAGGCGGCCACGGTGTGGGTGGACGGACTGGACCGGATCAACGCCGCCTGCGGCATCGACGTCTGCATCGACCTGTCGGCCACGCCGTTCTACCTGCAGGGCAGCGGCTATCCCGAAGGCTCCCCGTTCCCGTGGATCGTCAGCGACTTCAGTCTGGTCGACGCCATCGAGTGCGGCATCACGAAAATTCCGCGGCTGCCCGCGGCGGACAACACCGGGCAGCCCGACCCCAAGTACTTCCGGCTGTGGGAACACGTCACCCGCGACCTGCGACCGGGCGAACGGTTGACTCGGGGGCGGCCGAAGCCGGAGGTGGTCTACCGCAAGGTCGAAGACGCCCTGCTCACCCTCGCCGGCGAATGGAAGGAGCGGTTCGAGCAGGCGCAGGCGGCCGCGCCCGGCCAGGACCGCACCCCGCCGGTGATGATCGTGGTGTGCGACAACACCGCCATCGCCACCCACTTCCACCGCATGATCTCCGGCGAGGAACCGGACGCGGACCACCCGCAGCAAAAGCGCTACGGCTCCGGCATCAAGGGATTCCCCGAGCTGTGGAACGCCGCCGGCGGCCAGTACACGCTGCGCATCGACTCCAAGCTGCTCGAAGCCGCCGAGAGCGGCGATCCCGCGGCCACCAGGAAGGACGCCGCTGAGGAGTTGCGCCGCATCGTCGCGACCATCGGCCGGCCCGGCGCGCCCGGGGCGCGCATCCGCTGCGTAATCAGCGTGAACATGCTCAGCGAAGGGTGGGACGCCAACAACGTGACCCACATCCTGGGGCTGCGCGCGTTTTCGAGTCAGTTGCTGTGCGAGCAGGTGGTCGGCCGCGGCCTGCGCCGCATGGACTACACGCCGGACCCGGAGACCGGCCTGCTCACCGCGGAGTACGTCGACATCTTCGGCGTGCCGTTCTCGCTGATCCCGTTCAAGGGCCGCGCGCCGGGCGCGCCGGCGCCGGCGGACGATTCGGCCCCCAAGCATGAGGTGACCGCGCTCCCGGAGCGGCAGGCGTTCGAGATTCGCTTCCCGGTGGTGGAAGGCTACGTCATCTCGCTGGAGCGCCACCGCGTCACCTGCGACGTCGCCCAGGTGGAGCGCACGGCGCTCGATCCGGCGAGCGTGCCGGTCGACACCTTCGTGCGGCCGCAGGTCGGCTACAAGGTCGGCGCGCCGGGCCACTACGGCGGCTTCGGATTCGAGTCCGTCGACCGGCAGCAGTACTACGCCGCGCACCATCCGCAGACGATCGCCTTCGAGATCGCCCGCGACGTGGTGCGCCAGCTCACCGACGCGGCGGACGGCGGCAACGGCGCAGCCAACGGCAACGGCGCGGCCCGGCAGGTCGCGCGCCACGCGCTGTTCCCGCAGGCGCTGCGGATCGTGCAGGCGTATCTCCGGGAGCGCGTTGACCTGCGCGGCTGCCACCCGTGCGAGATCGGCCTGCAGACCTACGCCGAACGGATCGCCGCGCTGCTGGCCGCCGCGATCCGGCCGCACGACTCCCAAGGGGAACGGCCGCCGCTACCGCGCTTGAACCGCTACCAGCCGCTCGGCAGCACCGCGCGGGTCCGCTTCAAGACCGCGCGCCCGGTGCAGGCGACGCAGGCCAGCCACCTCAATTACGTGGCCTGCGACACCGGCAGTTGGGAGCAGGCCGCGGCGGTCCGGCTCGAACGGCTGGCCGGGCAGGGCATCGTCGAGTGCTACGCGCGCAACGACCACCTGGAGTTCACCATCCCCTACCAGCACTACGGCGACGGCGAACCGCGCGCCTACGAGCCCGACTTCATCGTGCGGCTGACCAACGGCCTCCACGTGGTGCTGGAGATCAAGGGCCAGTCCCGCGCGGACACCGACGCCAAGCACGAAGCGGCCAAGCGCTGGGTGCGCGCCGTCAATCACTGGCGCCGACTCGGCGAGTGGCGCTTCCTGGTATGCCGCGACCCGCAGACCCTCGGCCAGCACCTGACGGCAGTTCATTCACGGTAGAAGACGCGCCTGAACCACGCCACGAATGCCAAGGCCGCGGCGCTGTCGTGGCCGAAGTACTTGGCTCGAATGGCCGTGCCATAGGGCACCCCGGGTCTCTCTTGCCAGGCGAGCCACGCGTGCAGGACGGCCTTGCGCCGTGCGCTGTCGGGAAAGCGTGCGCCTCGCTCCTGCGCATGTTGGGTCGAGGTATCCGCGAGCGGCAGCAGCGGGTCCTTACTCTCGACGAGGTCGCGCAAGAACTCCTCCAAGGCGCCCGACCGCTGGTTGTCCGGCATCAACCAGACGCCTACGCGCGCCTGCACCAAGCCCGCATCGCCGGCCTTCCGGGGGAATCTCGTCTGGCAGCGTCACGCCGACTGGTTTGAGTCGGCCACAAACGGCACTCCATCGATCTCCCGGGACCTCGTCGGCATCCAGTACGAACCCTATCGATCGACCGGTACTGGCATTCACATCGGTCTGCATCCCTGCAAGCAGCCGATCTGCTCCGCCGGACGGATCCTCTTCATCACCACGGGCGTGTTTGATGCGGACCGGGATGCTCTCGCAGTCGACGCCGTGCCTCAACAGCAGATGAACGATGGCGTGAGTATCGTCATTGCCTTCGACGCGGAGGATAGACGGCTCGATTTGGGGCACCGGTCAGCGGAGCTCGATCTCTTGGTCGCCGGCTATTGCGATCTCTTCGCCGGCGAAGCACACGGCGCGCTCCAGCGACGGGTGCACTTTCTGTATGGAGACTTCCCCGGCGAGATCAGGCCGCGACTTCACCAGCGACCCGAGCCCTCGAATGGAGTCATAGCTGTGCGTCGTCGCGAAAACCTGCACGTCGGACTCTTTCGCCACTTGGATGAGAAGCCGCCACACGTCTTCCATGACGGTCCAGTGCAGGCCGGCATCGATCTCGTCGATCAGCAGGAATCCATGGTTCGCTCCGTGCAGGGCAAGCCGCAACGCGAGCAAGCGCCGCAAACCGTCTCCGTAACTGCCGATCGGCATCCGCCGGCCTCCTTCACGGCGTCCCACCAGGATCGTTTTGCCCCTCGTTCTGTCCCCCGTCAGGAAATAGATCGAGGCGATCTCCGGCACGAGGAGCTGCATGTCCCGCGCGATTTCGTCCTCGCGTCCCTCGGCAATCACTTCGTCCCATGCGTCGCTCATCCTGGCATCCACCAGAGAACCCATATCCAGAAAGCGGACCGGAGGTTCGGAGGAGCCGTTGCGCCGGTATCTCGGCCAGAGCTGATACAAGAGCGTACCTTCCTTGTCCACCGGCAACACGGTCGATCTCTCGGTCCCGGTGGCGATGCGCAGGCCAAATTCCGGATCGGTCTCGTCTTCTACATCAAGCGCACGCTGCCGCGTTCGACTTCTCATTAGGTCCCAGCGTTCGGCATCTTCCCCGACGTCATCAAGCGAAAGAATCGTCGCTGATATATCGTGCTGCTCCGACTTCAACACGAAACGAGTTCCGGGTTGGCACACATGGCCGGAGAACAGATGGGAGATGTCCACTCCATACCGCAACGAGCCAGTTTCGCGCCGCCGCCGGGCGACCTCTGCGAAGGCTGAGGGCCGGCCGTTGGAGACGAGCAGCTCGACCGCTTCGAGGACGGTCGTCTTGCCGCAGTTGTTCTTGCCGACGATCAGGTTCACCCTCGTCAAGTCAGTCAGCCGATAGGAATCGAAGCCGCGGAATCCGCGCAGCTCAAGCGTCTTCATCATCAGGCGCGGGCGACCCACGCTACGCCGGTGCCGGTGGTTTGGCGGATGCGTTCGCTGAGCTGGCCGGTGTGGTGCTGGAGATGGCGCAGATTGTAGGCCAGCCGCTCCACCGGGCCGAACGGCAGCCACGAGAAGCCCGACTCGGCGCCCAGGTCCAGCGCCGCGATCTGCCGGCGCGCGTGGCCGCGGCAGAACTCCAGGAACTCCAGGATATTCTCCCGCGTATAGGCGGCCGCCTCCTTACCGAGATCCTCGGCGCCGTCGCGGTGTCCGCTCCAGGGGCGGTGCTCCGCTACGGTCCGAAACAGGTAGAGATGCGCGTAGAACAGGGCACGGTAGGCGATGTGCCAGAACCGGTTGACCTGCTCGGCGCTGTCCCAGGCGTCATCCGGGCACGCCCGCACCGCCGCCTCCAGCATGTTCAGGCCGGCCCGGAATTGGGCATCGAACGCGGTACGAATGGAATCTTCTGCTGCCACGGTTCGATGGTAGGCCACAACGGGGGTACTATCAACAGCGAACCGATGGACGCCGCCAGCGCCAGCCTGCCGATCAACCTTGCCAACCTGCTCCACGGCCGCGGTGTCGAGTCGGTATCGCTCGGCGCCCGCAGCCGACGACCTGCCGGCGGCCACGCGGACCGGGCGCGAGGCGGCCACGGAGCAGGTCAGTAGAGGCGGTCGGATACGAACGGCGTGTTGTCTCGAGCGATGCGGCCCTTGTTCACCAGCAGAGTCCGAATCGCCAGCGGCGAAACCTGAAAGTGCTCGGCGACCTCCGTCTGTCTTTCCTCCGAAATGTCGATGTCCAACATGTCGTCCACCGCATCGTATGGACACAACAGCTCGGCCGCAAACGCACGCTGCGCCTTCTGGCGGTAGCTGTGCGCCCGGGTCGCGGGCAAGAGACGTTCAACGCCGTCGACCAGCCGATCGCCGATCAACCGAGCGAGATCGAAGCGGCGGCCGGTCTCCCACTTCGGCCTGAGCGCCAAGCGCGACCGATTGCCGTCGCCGGCGATGAAAAATGACAGTTCGTCGGAGCACACCGAGATATTCTCGATGGCGCTCATGGTCGTTCCCGCAAGGTCTGCAAGGCGGGCGTTGCAGACAGGATCGGTGCCGAGATTCTCTTGACGGCGGATCGCGCGAGCAGCGTCTTCTCCGGTCTGCCAGGCCGGGTTCTCGGCCCACTCCCGGTTCTCGAAATTCAACCGAACCGCGGCGCCGGCATTCGCATCGAAACCGCGATCGATCGAAATTTGCCGGAGCGCGGAAGCGGACGCCACGTTTGCCCCCCTGTCAAGATGGGCGGCATGGGCAGCCAACTCTTCCACCGCATTGTCACCTATTTCTTTCGCATCGTCGAGATAGCTGCTGATGGTCCGTTCGTCGATCTCGTCCGGGTCAAAGCCAAGCCGCGCTTCCAGCCGACGAAAGCGGGTGCTGTCAGGATCTGTGCGCTCCGTCCGGAGATCGTTCCAGAGTCGATGAAGATTGGTATCGTGGACGTTGGCGTTGTCGAGAATCCCCAGAACCTGACGGGCGAACCGGTCGATTTCCGCTTCCAGGTCACCGGCTGGGACGACCTCCATCCTCGCGGCTCCCAAATACCGAAACGGCACCGCCTTGAGTTCTTGCGAAGGTTCGGCGATCACGGCGCATCGAAACCCGTCCGAAGAAATCACGACATTAGGCCACACGTAGCCTTCGCCAATCGTGGCGGTACGGTGCGCCGAGTCCCAGCGACGGAGGACGTCCCGGCCATGTTTTCCCGGAGGCCCCGGAGGACCAGGTTCCCACCGCAGGCGCCACCAGTTCCAGATCAGCCATTCGGCGAAGTGGTAGCCGGAAACCCTCGGTCCTGTGGCGTATCCTTGGACATGATCATCGAATCCCTCGGTCATGAGCCGGCCGTTCACGGTGATCTCAAGCAGACCGAACCCTGCTCTTTCTTCTTCTTGTCCGTGATCGAGCGGTTGCGGGTCGAGGCGAAAAGTCACGGTGTCCTGCTTCTGGCGAGCCACTCTCGAATCACCTCTTCACGCATTGCCCTGTCGTCCACACCCAGTCGATACCCGTGATAGCTTCGTCCTTCGTGCCCCAGTTTCGCCTCGTAAGGCTCTCCGTCCTGATCTACTGACCAGACATATTTCGGGTAACCACTCATGCGATACGTGCTCACCATTCCAAGCCTCAGACCATCGATGAGGAGCCTCTTAGCTTCGTCCCTTCTGATCACCCGCTTACTGTCGCACAGTGATTTGTGTGGTCGTGGACTGGGCGGACCGTGGAATCCATAGTCGGCGGGTATCGTTTCGGCATTCGCAGCCTCCTGACGCGGGGGCCGGATCAGTCGGGGCCGAGCCACGGTACGCCGGTGCCGGTGGTTTGGCGGATGCGTTCGCTGAGCTGGCCGGTGTGGTGCTGGAGATGGCGCAGATTGTAGGCCAGCCGCTCCACCGGGCCGAACGGCAGCCAGGAGAAGCCCGACTCGGCGTCCAGGTCCAGCGCCGCGATCTGCCGGCGCGCGTGGCCGCGGCAGAACGCCAGGAACTCCAGGATATTCTCCCGCGTATAGAGGGCCGCCTCCTTACCGAGATCCTCGGCGCCGTCGCGGTGTCCGCTCCAGGGGCGGTGCTCCGCTACGGTCCGGAACAGGTAGAGATGCACGTAGAACAGGGTGTGGTAGGCGATGTGCCAGAACCGGTTGACCTGCTCGGCGCTGTCCCAGGCGTCGTCCGGGCACGCCCGCACCGCCGCTTCCAGCATGTTCAGGCCGGCCCGAAATTGGGCATCGAACGCGGTACGAATGGAATCTTCTGCTGCCACGCTTCGATGGTAGGCCACAACGGGGGTACTATCAACAGCGAGCCCATGGACGCCGCCAGCGCCAGCCTGCCGATCGACCTTGCCAACCTGCTCCACGCGCGCGTGCCGTGGGACGACCGCCGGGCGCTGCAGGGGAGCCTCGCCGACCTGCGCGAAATGACGGTACGGGAGCACCTGCACGAGATCGGCAGCGGCCTGATCGCGGAGTCCGATGCAGCGGAGATCTACCGTCGCATGGGGATCACCATGCGGGTCAACGACCACGACGTGCCGCGCCACGTCGGGCTGCTGTTCTTCGCCGCCGAGCCGACCCGCTGGTTTCGCGGCGCCTGGATCGACTGCGCGCTGTTCGCCGCCGGCGGCAGCGGTGACGTCCAGGACGAGCGGGAGTTTCGCGGCGCGCTGGCGCAGCAGGCGCGCGACTGCCTGCAGTACCTGTACGCGCGGTCGCCGGTCCACCTGCGCAAGGTGCCGGAACGGATCGAGGCGCGCCGCTGGCGCGCCTGGCCGGAGACGGCGCTGCGCGAGACTCTGGTGAACGCGCAGCTACGAACCCGACGCGGTGGAGCCTACCAAGGTGTACCTGTACCCGGACCGCGTGGAGATCATCAGCTATCCGGGGCCGGCGGCGGGGCTGGAGGCGGAACACTTTGCGCTGCGCTCCCCGTTCCCGATGGTACCGGCGCGCAACCGCCGCATCGGCGAGTTCTTCAAGGAGCTGGGCCTGGCCGGGGCGCGGCTGACCGGGCTGCGCAAGGTGGCCGCGGCGATGGCCGCCAACGGCTCCCCTGCGCCGCGTTACGACTTCGACCCGCAGCGCACCTACTTCCGCGCCACGCTGCCGGCGCATGCGGAATACGCCGCGCTGTCCGCGGTGCGAGACGCCGCCGAGCTGCGCGCCCTGGGCGACGCGGAGGCGGCGCACGCCCTGCTCGAGTCGGCCTGGGAATCGAACCCGGCGTCGGCGGCGCTGGCCGCCGAGCTGATCCGGTCGCACGCCGCGCGCGGCGAGCCGGACCGGGCGGAGCGGGTGCTGGACCGCTTCGGGGAGCGCGCGCCGGACGGCGCGCGGCGCGCGCTAGCGGAAGCGCTGGCCGCGGTCCGCCGCGGGCGCCGGACGCCGCCGCGCGCTTGACGGACGGCGCGCGCCCGCCCACGCTGCAGCCAGCATGACCAACCACCCTCTGAGCGACGCCACCCGCAGCCACTTCACCTACCGCGGCGCTCGGCTCAATGAGATCTCGTTTCCCCTGGGCGGGATCGGCTCCGGCGCGATCGGCCTGGCCGGCAACGGCCGGCTGATCGACTGGGAGATCTTCAACCGTCCCAACAAAGGCAGCGTGAACGGCTTCAGCCACTTCGCCGTCAAGGCCGAGCGGGACGGCGAAGTGGTTGACGCGCGGGTACTGCACGGCGACCTCGCCGGCCCTCTCTCCGGCAGCCTGCGCTCCACGTGGCTGGACAGCTTCGGCTTCGGGCCGACCCGCGCCTCGCTGGCCGGCCTGCCCCACTTCGCGGAGGCGGTGTTCGAGGGCACCTTCCCGGTGGCCACCCTCTCCTTCGCCGACGAGCAGTTCCCCGGCCGCATCACCCTGAGCGCCTTCAATCCCTTCATCCCCGGCAATTCCGACGACTCCAGCATTCCTGCCGCCTGCTTCGAGGTGCAGGTGACCAATCCGGGCGGGGCCGACCTCGACTACACCGCGGCGCTGGCGGTCACCAACCCGGCCGGTCCGGGCAAGTCGGTCAACCGCGCCCGGCGCGCCGGCCCGGCGCAGTTGCTCACCCTGGGGAGCACCGGCATCGCCGCCGACCACCCGCGCTACGGCGACCTCACCATCGCCACCGACCTCGGCGCCGACGCCGAGGTCAGCTTCCAGGAATACTGGTTCCGCGGCATGTGGTTCGACGACCTCACCATCTACTGGCGCGACTTCACGGCGCCGGGCGGCTTCGCCAACCGCAGCTACCCGGAGCCGCGCGCCAGCGCGGGCGGCGGCTTCGACCGCCACGACACCGGGGTGCTGGCGGCGCGGATCAGCGTTCCCGCGGGGGCAACGCGCAGCGCGCGCTTCGTGCTGACCTGGAGCTACCCCAACTGCGTCAACTACTGGCATCCAGTCGGGGTCGAGCATGAGCAGCGCGACGCGCCGCCGCCGGCGCTCGACACCGCGGAATGGCGCAACTACTACGCTACCCGCTTCCCCGATTCCGCAGCCAGCGCCGGCTACTGCCTGCGGGAATGGGAGCGGCTGCAGCGCGATACCCTGGCGTTCCGCGACGCGCTGTACGCCAGCAGCGTCCCTCCCGCCATATTGGACGCCGCGGCCTCCACCCTGTCGGTGCTCAAGAGCCCCACCGTGCTGCGGCTGGAAGACGGCACCTTCTACGGCTTCGAAGGGGTGCGCGTCGACCAGGGCTGCTGCGAGGGAAGCTGCACCCACGTGTGGAACTACGCCTACGCGCTGCCGTTTCTGTTCCCCGACCTGGAGCGCTCGATGCGCGACGCCGACTTCCGCTACAACGCCGGCCCGGACGGCGGCATGACCTTCCGCCTGCAGTTGCCGCTGGGGCGGGAGCGGCTCGGCTTCCGGCCGTGCGCGGACGGCCAGTTCGGCGGCGTGATCAAGGCGTACCGGGAATGGAAGATCAGCGGCGATTCCGAGTGGCTGCGCGGCCACTGGGAGACGATCAAGAAGAACATTTCCTTCGCCTGGGCCGAGAGCAACCCCGACCGCTGGGACGCCGACCGCGACGGCGTGCTGGAGGGGCGCCAGCACCACACCCTGGACATGGAGCTGTTCGGGCCCAATTCGTGGCTCAGCGGCTTCTACCTGGCGGCGCTGGCGGCCGGCGCCGAGATGGCCGAGCACTTCGGCGAGGCCGCCACCGCGGCGGAGTACCGAGCCCTGTGCGCGCGCGGGCGGCAGTGGGTGGACCGCAACCTGTTCAACGGCGAGTACTACCAGCAGCGGATCGACCTCACCGACCGCGCCATCCTCGCAGCATACGCCGCCGGCGGCGCCGAGGAGCGTTACCGCGGCGGGCGCAGCCAAGTGTGGAACTACTGGGACGGCGAGCACGGCGAGATCAAGTATCAGGTCGCCGAGGGGTGCGGGATCGATCAGGTGGTGGCCCAGTGGCACGCCAACATCTGCGGTCTCGGCGCGGTGTTCGACGGCGCGCAGACGCGCTCCGCCCTGGCGTCGATCTACCGCTACAACTTCAAGCGTTCGTTCCGGCAGCACTTCAACCCGGCGCGGCTGTACGCGGTGGATGACGAGGCCGGCACCATCATCTGCTCCTACCCGCGCGCCCTGCCGGTGGTGCCGCTGACCTACGCCCAGGAGAGCATGCACGGCTTCGAGTACCAGGCCGCCGGACACATGATTCAGGAGGGGATGCTGGCCGAGGGCCTGGAGCTGGTGCGGGCGGTGCGCGACCGCTACGACGGCAGCCGGCGCAATCCCTGGAACGAGATCGAGTGCGGCAGCAACTACGCGCGCTCGATGGCCGCGTTCGCGCTGCTGCCGGCGTACGCCGGGTTCGAGTTCGACGCGGTGCGCGGCCACCTCGGGTTCAGCCCCAAGGTGCCGGATACGCCGTTCACCGCCTTCTGGAGCCTCGGCTCCGGCTGGGGCACCTGCACGCTGGACCTGGGGGAGATCCGGCTGCAGGTGGAACGCGGCGAGCTGCGGCTGTCCAGCTTCGCCAGCGACCGGCTGGCGGGCGCCGCCGGCGGCGCGGTGACCGGCGTCCGGCTCGGCGCCGCCGAGACCGCGTTCCACCAGGAGGGGACCATCCTCACCTTCCCCGACCCGCTGCGGGTCACCGCCGGCGCGCCGCTCGGCATCGCCCTCGCCGCCCACGTCTGACCGCTTCCCGCCGGCGCCGCCGCCGGCCGCCGCCGGCCCTGAGTCAAGCGGGCATGGTATGGTGACCGCAACGGCGATGTATCCGTCCAACCTGTTCCGGCCCGGTGACGGCGACCGGCCCCCCTACCTGGCGGGCCGGCGCCGGGAGCTGGACGCCGCGGCGCCGCCGGCGGCCGACCTGCAGGCGCGGCGGGCGCCGAGCGCCAACGTCATCCTGTACGGCCCGCGCGGCAACGGCAAGACCGTGCTGCTGAACGTCATTGGCGACCGCTTGCAGCGGGCCGGCGCGGCGGTGGTGCAGGCGACCGCCAAGGGCGCGGCGGCGTCCCGGGAGGCGCTGGCGAAGGCGCTGGCCCCGACCGGCGGCTGGCGCGGCGCCCTGCGCCGCCTGGCGGAGCAGACCGGCGCCGCGCCCAGCCGCCTGTCCCTGTTCGGCGTCCGGCTGGAGCTGGATCGGTCGGCAGGTCCGTCGGTGGAGCAGATGTTGGCAGCCCGCTGCGCCGCCGGAGCGCTGGCGCTGCTGGTGGACGAGGCGCACGTGCTGGACGCGGAGGTGGGCGGCGCACTGCTGGACGCTTCCCAAAGCATTCGCCGGCAGGGGGCTCCCTTCCTGCTGGTACTGGCCGGGACCCCGGGACTCCAACATACCTTGCAGGAGATGAAGGCCAGTCACTGGGAGCGATCCCGGCGCGTCCCGGTCGGGCGCCTCGAGCCGGGTGAGGACCGGGAGGCGCTGCTGCGGCCGCTGGCGGAGTTTGGCGGCGCGGCTGACGAAAGCGCGCTGGCGCGGCTGCTGCAGGCGGCGAACCGCTACCCCTACTTCCTCCAGGAAGTGGGCCACGCCGCGGTGGCCGCGCTGAACCGGAGCGGCGCGCGGCGCGTGGACGCCGCCATTGCGGATCAGGCCCTGGCGGCGTTCGGGCCGCTCAAGAACGCGTTCTACGACAGCCGCGTCGACGAACTGGAAGACGCCGGACTGCTGGCGCCCGCGGCGGCTGCCGCGCGGGCGTTCGGCGACGCCGAGTGGCTGCCCCGCGCCCGGTTGGCGGCGGCGTTGGCCGGGCCGGACGCCGGGCGCGCGCGCCGCGGGCTGGTGGCGCGCGGCGTGGTGTGGCCGAAGGACGGCGGCTACGAGCCCGGCATCCCCTCCCTGCTGGCCATGCTCGCAGCCCCCGGCGGCGCCGCCCCGCCGCCATGACGCACGACCCGCGCGTCCGAGTTACCGGTCGAACCCACGCCGGGCGGCGGCCAGGGAGAAGTCATCAGGCTTCCAGCTCCCTCTCCACGTTGCCAACTCGTCGTCGCCGTTCCCCGTCTCCAGGGACTCGACAAGCTGATAGTACCCACTGACCCCGCCGCAATCTTCAAGCGGGGCCCTGCGGCGGCCGGCCAACAGGCGCCGTTTGAAGCGATCGCCGGACGACACCCGTTCGCGCAGCTCTACGGTATGCTGCCAGTCATCACCGAAGTCGTACCAATACACGCACTTCGTCCTCGCGTTGCGGAAGTACCGCGTAAGCCTGACCAAGCGGGCGGCGGGAGCATCATCTTCATCCCCCCACGTCCTTTCCTCCGGAGGTATCCCGGCAATGACCTCTCGATCTCGTCCGGGGGTATGAAACTCCCACAGGTGACAGCGCCCCCAGCGGAAGCTGTCCTGAATCGCGTCATGCAGATCGAAGAACGACGCGTTGGCGGTAATCTGAAAGCGGCGCCAGATGCGCGGCTTGATCAAACGTAGTGAAACCTCGAACTCCAGGTACGAGTACATCGCGCCCGCAGGATAGACCACCGGCGGCAGTTCCGCTACCGGCGCGCCGCTGGACCGGGCGGCTGCCCGACGTAACTTGTGAGCCGGAGGGCGTAAGAAATGTTGACGGCGGCGGGATACGGCGAGTTGCTGGAGGTAACCCGAGGAGCCTCCCTCGCGCCGCAGGCGTTCCCGGACGCGGCGGTGGGCGTCGACGATCTGCTGGGGCCGCGCTAAATCGGTCGCGGCTCGACTGCGCCGCCGGCGGGCCCGGCGGCGGCGCGGAAGCGCGGCGCGTAGTGGCGCTCACTGGCGGCCAGCGCGCGGTAGTATTCGTCGCGCAACGAGACCGGCTTGGCGAGCAGCTCGATCAGCGCCACCGCCAGCCAACTGCGCCGGCCCTGGCGCGGATGGTAGCGGTTGAGCTGCGCGCCGGTCACCGGCGCCGCGCCGTGGAACGACGCCACGTAGCGCAGCGCTGGCGAGTGCGCCAGATCCGCCGGCGCCTGCAGCGACTGCGGGCGCTCCGGCACCAGGATCATTCCCGCCTGGCGGTAGGCCCAGGCGACGTGTTCGGAGCAGATGTAGCCGCGGTTGGCGGCGCGGCGCAGCACGGCGCGGCGCGCCAGGTAGGGGAATCCGAACAGCAGCGTGAACTCGTAGCGGCGCGCCAGCGTGGCGCGCGCCGCGGCCAGCAGCCGGCGTGTTTGCGCGGCGCTCAGACCGGGGTGGCGGCACACGTCCACGAACGCCCGCCCGCCGCGGTCAGTGGCGGCGAAGGCGATGCCGTGGGCTTCCGCCGACAGCGACCAGCCGCCGCCGTAGTACAGCTCGGCGTGCGAATAGGGCGACGCCGTGAAGTGTCCGATGAGGCCGCCGAGCAGATCGCCCTGGTCGCGGTGCAGCACCACGTCGCCGGGCCGCAGCGCCGCGCTCAGCGCGGAAGCCCGCGGCGGTCCCGGCCGCGCGCCGCGGCCGGGGAACAGAATTCGCCGCAGCGCGCCGCTCAGGCTCAAACGATCACCCCTCATCCGCCCCGATCCGCCGGGGTTGTACTCCGCGCCGCAGTTCTTCATCAATGGAGGGGGTATGCTCCGGGTATTGTCATACGTGTTCACCCTGCTCAACTTCGCCCTGTTTCTGCTGGCGTTCGTCGTCACCCGCGATCTGTACCAGACGCTGTTTGCATTCTTCTACCGCTTGGCCACGGCCGGGGAGATGAGCGCCTTTCGCGTATCGGCGCTGCTGCGCACCTTCGACATGGTGAGCCTGTTCGTCCTGGGGCTGGCGATGATCGTGCTGACCATCGTGATCCAGGCGGCCTACGAGCGGGCGCGCGGCGGCACCCGGCTCGGCGCCCGGTTCGCCCTGGTGACCGGGCTGCAGTTGACATGGATCGGCGCCACCCGCGTGCTGGTCTGGCTGATCCCCGCGAACGAGCGCAACCTGATCCTGGACGGCTACGCCCTGCTGCCGCTGGCCGCTGGCGGAGCGGCGGTCGTTGCCGGTATCATGCTGCGCCGGCGCCCGTCGGCGTCATGACTCGATACCGCACCAGCATGCCACCGCTCATTCGCGCCTCCAGTGTCTCCCGTGAGTTCGTGCTCGGCCAGGAACGGGTACAGGCGGTCCGGTCCGTCTCCATGGAGTTGACCCGGGGCCGCTTCGTCCTGATCCGCGGCAAGTCGGGGTCGGGCAAGACCACCCTGCTCAATCTGCTCGGCGGGCTGGACCGGCCCACCTCGGGAGCGGTGTACTATCACGAACGCGATCTGCACCATTTCTCGGAGCGGGAGATGACCCGCTGGCGCCGCACCAAGGCGGCCTTCATCTTTCAGGCGTTCGCGTTGATCCCGGGCCTCACCGCGGCGGAGAACGTGGACCTGCCGTTGCGCATCGCCGGCGCCGGCCCGCGCGCCGCCGGCCAGCGCGCGCTGCACTATCTTGACCTGGTGGGACTCGCGCCGCGCGCTCATCACCGCATCTACGAGCTCAGCGGCGGCGAACAGCAACGCGTCGCCATCGCCCGCGCCCTGGTCAAGGAGCCGGAGCTGCTGTTGGCGGACGAGCCCACCGGCGAGCTCGATCAGACCACCGGCCATGGCGTACTGGCGCTGCTGCGCGGCATGGCGCGGGAACGCAACATCGCGGCGTGCGTCACCAGCCACGATCCGACCGCCGCCGACTTTGCCGACGAGGTGTACGGAATGCGAGACGGAATCCTCAGCGCCGAACGGAGGGCCGCGTGACCCCGCCGCGGCACCGGGGCCGCGTTGCGCGCGCCGGGATGGGCGCCGCGGCGCTGGCGCTGGCCGCGCTGCTGACCGCCTGCAGCGCGCTGCCCGAGGACGCCGAGGAGGGCCTGCGCGAGCTGCCGCCGATCCCGCTGCGGTCGCGCGCCGTCACCTACGAGGTGGAGCGCGTCGATCTGGCGGTGGAGGTGCGCGGCACCGCGGTGGTGACCCCGACCCGCGAGGTGGAGCTCTACTTCCGGGAGCCGGGCCGCCTCACCGTGCTCAACGTGGGAGTGCGCGACGAAGTGCGGGCCGGTCAGGTGCTGGCGCGGCTGGAGAGCGCCGACCTGGAGCAGGAGCTGCGGCTGGCCGAGTTCGACCTGGAGATCGCCCGCCTCAGCCACCAGGCGTTGAGCGCCGGCAACGTGACCCGCACCGCTCTCGCCATCAACCAACTGGAGGTCTCCAAGCAGGAAGCCCGCACTGCCTACCTGCGCGACCGCGTCGCGGCGTACGTGATCAGCTCGCCCTACGACGGCTACGTGAAGACCGTGCGCGGCAAGGTGGGGGAACTGACCCAGGAATACAAGACCATCATCGAGGTATCCGACCCCACCGAGCTGGAGTTGCAGATGCGGGTCAACGTGGACGAGTTCGAGCGCGTGGTGACCGGCCAGCCGGCGCTGGTGGAGGTGACCCGCGGCGCGTGGCAGCCGGGTACGGTGACCGCGGTCACCAGCCGCAACCAGGCCACCGATCCGACCCTGCGCCGCGACGAGTACATCGCCCATCTCGCCCTGGAGGACACCGCCATCGAGCTGCGCGCGCAGGCCCGCCTGACCGCCCGCGTGGTGGTCGAGAGCCGCCCGCAGACGCTGGTGATCCCCGCGGCCGGGCTGCGCGAATTCCGCGAGCGCACCTACGTGCGCGTGCTCGACGGCGAGCAGCGGCGCGAGGTGGACGTGCGGGTGGGGGTTCGTACCGACACCCAGGTGGAGATTCTGAGTGGCCTGGAGGCCGGCGAACTGGTGATCGGCAAGTGACCGACCGCGCCGCCCCGACGGTCAGCTACGGGCGCCTGCGGCCGCGCCGCGAACGCGGTCTGCCGGCGGCCGCGGCGATCCGCTATCCGCTGACCGTGCTGTGGATCACGCTGCAGCGGATGGCGCGCAACTGGCGGCTGCTCGGAGCCCTGCTGGCCGGCCTGGTGCTGGTCGCCGGGCTTGCCGCGGCGGTGCCGATCTACACCTCCGCCGGCCTGCAGCGCAGCTTCATCGAGCATTGGCATCGGGAGGACGACTTCCGGCCGCCCTTCGCCGTCATCGTCGCGCACCGCAACAGCCGCCGCCGCGAACCGGTCACCGCCGAGCACCTGCAGCGCCTGCAGCGCTATCTGGACGGCGAGCTGCGCGGGCGGATCGGTCACCCTCCCCTCGCCACCTCCTTCTACGGCACCTTCGGCAGCGACTTCGTGCTGCTCAACGAGGCCGCCGACCCGGGCGGGCGCGCCACCCGCGCGGAGCTCTCCTTCATGAGCAACCTCGCCGCGCATGCCGACGTGCGCCTCGGCCGCTGGTACGCGGCGCGCGACGACGGCGTGCTGGAGGTGGTGGCCGACGAGAAGACCCTGGATGACCTGGAACTGGTGGTGGGCGGCCGCTACGTGTGGGCCTACCAGCTCCTGCCGGGCGAAGAGTTGACCGGCCTGCGCGTGGAGCCGTACCGGCAGCAGCGCTTCGCCCTGACGCCGATCGAAGTGGTGGGGATGTTTCAACCGGGCAACTCCGTTACCACCCGCGAATGGATCTATCCGCCGCTGCCGGGACGCCTGTTCATGCTGCCGGAGAGCTTCGCCGACCTGCAGCGCGCGGGACTGCGCACCTCCACCTTCGACCTGCAATGGGTGTTCGACGACCGGCTGGTGCGGGTCGATCAGCTCGGCGGCCTGATCGCCGACCTGCGGGCGGTCGAGGCGCGCGCCGCGGAGCTGGTCCCCTACACCACCGAGGACCCCAACACCAGGTATTGGCTGGCGCCGCTGGAGTTCTTCGAGCGCTTCCGGATCAGACTGGACCAGGTGGCGCTGTTCCTGTTCTCGCTGGCGGCCCCCACCATCGGCATGATCCTGGTGTACGTGATGCTGATCGCCGCCCTGGCGGTGGAACGGCGCGTGAACGAGATTTCGGTGCTGCACAGCCGCGGCGCCGGGCGCGTCCAGGTACTGGCCAGCTTTACCCTGGAGTGGATTCTGCTGGCCGCCGCGGCAGCGCTGATCGGCCCCCACCTGGGGCTCCTCATCGGCCGCCTGGTGGGCAACGCTCAGGGCTTTCTCCAGTTCACCGCCAATACCGGCGACCAGGCCGCGCAGCTCCCGCTGGTGGTCACCGAACAGTCGCAGCGCTTCGCGCTGCTGGCCACGCTGGTGGCGGTGGCGGCCGCGGTCGCCCCGGTGGTCGCCAGCTCCCGCTTTTCGATCGTGACCCTGCGCCAGGTGCAGGCGCGCGGCCTGCGGCGCTCCTTCTGGCACCGCTACTTCCTCGACGTGATCCTGCTCGGCCTCGCCTTCTACGGCTACAGCGCGCTGCGCTGGCAGCAGGTGCGGCTGGCCTCCGAGGCCACGGTGGATGCCGATCCGATCCTGTTCCTGGTGCCGGTGGCGTTCTTCATCGGCGGCGGGCTGCTGCTGCTGCGCCTCTATCCGCTGGCGATGTCCGGGCTCGGCTGGCTCAGCAACCGCTTCCGCGGCATCGTGCTGCAGCTCACCCTGCGCCGCCTGGGCCGCAGCAGCGGCCAGTACGTGTCGCTGCTGGTGCTGCTGATCCTGACCGTGGCGATGGGCATCTACAACGGCTCGGCGGCGCGCACCCTGCTGGCCAACTTCGAAGACCGCATCCGCTACCAACACGGGGCCGACCTGGTGGTGCGCGAGGCATGGGAGCCGCCGGAGGAGCTGCAGGCGGCCCAGCGCGGCGGGGCCCCCGCGCCCACCTCGCCCGATCAGCCGCGGCCCACCGCGGCCGCGGAGCCGCCATTCTTCAAGCGGCTGGAGATCGACGGCGTGGAAGCCGCGGCGCGGGTACTGATGCGCCGCGCCGAGGCGCGCAACGCCTCGCTGCACGCCGGCTCGGTCACCATGATGGCGATCATGCCGCACGAGTTCGCGCCGGTCGCCTGGCGCCGCAGCGACCTGTTCGCCCCCTACCACTTCTACGACTACCTGATTCAGCTCGGCAAGCACCGCGAGGGCGCCCTGGTCAGCTCGGAGCTGCAGCGCCGCGGCAAGCTGAAGCTGGGCGACCGGCTCACCATCAACTACAACAACCAGCCAATCGAGACCTACGTCGTGGGCACGCTGCCCTATTGGCCGTCGCTGAACCCGGAACGGCGCCCGTTCGTGATCCTCAATCTCGATCACGTGCAGGACTTCACCGCGCTGGAACCGTACGACTCGTGGTACACGGTGGCCTCGCCGGAGCTCATTCCCCAAATCAAGGAGCGGCTGCCGTCGATGGGGGTGTGGCCGCAGGAACTGCTCGATACCGAGAAGATCCTCGCCGAGCTGCACCGGGAGCCGTACCGGCGCGGCTTCTTCGGCATCCTCACGATCGGCTTCCTGGCCGCGGCGGTGGTGGCGGTGCTGGCCTTCGTGGTGTACACCATCTATGCCACCCGCCAGCGGCTGATCCAGTTCGGGGCGCTGCGCGCCAACGGTCTGTCGCTGTTGCAGACCCTCGGCGTGGTCGGTCTGGAACAGGCGCTGACGGTCGGCATCGGGCTGGCGATCGGCATCGGCGCCGGCAACGCCGCCACCACGCTGTTCCTGCCGTTCCTGCGCGACCGCGCCAGCGAGACGCAGCCGGTGCCGCCGTTCCTGATCGTCACCGACCTGACCGATCTGACCCGGATCGTGGCCATCGTCAGCGCCGCGTTTCTGGCCGGCGTGGTCGCCCTGGCGCTGTTCCTGGTGCGCGCCCGGTTGGCCAGCGCCCTGCGGCTCGGCGAGGAGGCGTAGCGCGCGAGCATGGCCGCGGACGACTTCATTCGCTGCGAGGGTCTGGTCAAGATCTACAAGATCGAGGACGTGGAGGTGGTGGCGCTGCAGGGGCTGGACCTCACCATCCGGCGCGGCGAGGTGATGGGCATCATCGGTCCCAGCGGCAGCGGCAAGACTACCCTGATGAACGTCCTCGGCGGGCTGGACGTGCCGTCCGCCGGCAAGGCGGTGGTGGACGGCGTCGACCTGATCCGCATCTCGGAGCGGCAGCGGCTGCGCTACCGGCGCCGCAGCGTCGGCTTCGTGTGGCAGAACGTGGGCCGCAACCTGATCCCCTACCTCAGCGCGCTGGAAAACGTGCAACTGCCGATGATCCTGTCGGGCCGCTTCGACCACCGCCGGGCGCAGCGGCTGCTGGAGCTGGTCGGTCTCGGCCACCGCCTGAACCACCGGCCGGTGACCATGTCGGGCGGCGAACAGCAGCGGGTGGCGATCGCCATCGGTCTGGCCAACGAGCCGCCGGTGCTGCTGGCCGACGAGCCTACCGGTTCGCTCGATACCGAGAACACGATCCGGCTGCTGGAGGTGTTCGACACGGTGCGCACCGAGTTGGGGGTGACGGTGGTGATCGTCACGCACGATACGTCGATGGCGCGGGTGCTGGATCGGTACGTGCAGATCCGGGACGGCAAGACCAGCACCGAGTCGGTGCGGCGGGTGGCGGTCACCTACACCGAGCGGGGCACCGCCGAAGCGGCGGCGGCGCTGCAGGCCGGCGCGGACGGCGCCGCCGCGGCGGCCGGGGCGGCGAGCGGCGGGGCGGATGACTCCGGCGCGGCCCAGGCTGACGGCGCCGGCAGCGCGGGCGCGGAGGACGCCAGCCACGAGCACTTCACGTTGCTGGATTCGGCCGGGCGGCTGCAGATCCCGGCGGACATGCGCGACGCCTACCGTATCGGCGGGCGCGTGAAGCTGGTGGAAGAGGAGGGCCGCATCCTCATCGTCCCCGACGAGCGGTAGCGGGCCGCGGGAGCGCGCGCCATGACCCGGTTCCCGGAGCGCTTTCGGCGGGGCGCCGCGGGCGCCGCGCAGCCGCGGCGCGCGGCGCTGGAGGCCTTCTTCGCCGCCGGGGTGAAGCGCGTCGACCCGGAGGCGATGGTCGCCGCGCGCCTGCGCCTGCAGGGCGGAACCCTTGTCGTAGACGCCGGCGGCGGCCCGCTGAGCGTCGACCTGGAGCAGTTTCGCGCCCTGCGGCTGCTGGCGGTCGGCAAGGCCGCGGGGGCGATGGCGCGCGGGGTGGAGGCGCTGCTGGGCGAACGGATCGGCGGCGGGGTGGCGGTCACCAAACGCGGTCACGAACGCCGCGGCGGCGGGCTGCGCCGCATCCGGCTGCTGGAGGCCGGCCATCCGGTGCCGGACCGGGACAGCGTAGCCGCGGGCCGGGCGCTGGCCGCCGAGTGCCGGGACGCGGGCGCGGACACGCTGCTGATCAGCGTGCTGTCGGGCGGCGGCTCGGCGCTGCTGGCAGCTCCGGCCGCGGGCGTCACCCTGGCCGACAAGCAGGAGACCACGCGCCTGCTGCTGGCGGCCGGGGCCACCATCGGGGAGCTGAACTGCGTGCGCAAGCACCTGTCCGCCCTCAAGGGAGGGCGCCTGGCGGAACTGATGTACCCGGCCCACTCGCTCAACCTGATTCTGTCGGACGTGGTGGGCGACCGGCTCGACATCATCGCTTCCGGGATTACCGCCCCGGACCCCACCACCTTTGCCGACGCGGCCGCGACCCTGCGCCGCTACGGGCTGTGGGAGGCGGCGCCGGCGGCGGTGCGCGGCGTCCTGGAGGCCGGCTTGGCCGGCGCCCTGGCCGACACGCCCGGCGCCGCGCATCCGGCCTTCGCGCGCACCCGCAACGTACTCCTCGGCTCCGGGCGGGCGGCGGTGGCGGCCGCCGCGGACGCCGCCCGCGGCGCCGGCTATGACACGCTGGTGCTGACCACCCAGCTCACCGGCGAGGCGCGCGAGATCGCCAAGGTGTTCTACGGCATGGCGCGCGACCTCCGCAGCGGGCGCCTGGCGCTGCGCCTGCCCGCCTGCGTGGTGGCCGGCGGCGAGACCACGGTGACCGTCACCGGCAGCGGCCGCGGCGGCCGCTGCCAGGAGCTGGCGGCGGCGTTCCTGGCCGAGCTGGCCGCCGACTCCGACCCGCCGCTCGGCGCCACCCTGCTGGCCGCCGGCACCGACGGCAACGACGGCCCCACCGACGCCGCCGGCGCCTTCGCCGACGCCGCCGCGCTGGCCGCCGGGGGCGCCTCAGATCCGCGCGCCGCGCTCGCCGGCAACGACTCCTACCACTTCTGCAAGGCGTGCTCGGCGCTGTTCCAACCGGGCCCGACCAACACCAACGTCGCCGACCTCTACCTGCTCACCGTCCACCCGTAGCCGGGGGAAGGAATCGGTCACGGCGGATGAAGTGGCACGAGAAGCGCATCGAGGAGATCGCCGAGAAGGTAGCAATGGGTCCGTTCGGGTCAGCCATTCGCGTCCGTACGTTCGTGCCGGACGGCGTACCGATAATCAGCGGTCAGCATCTCCATGGAATGAGGGTCGACGACAGCCCGGGATTCAACTTCATCACTGAAGAACACGCGAAGCGGCTGAGGACCGCGAACGTAGAACGGGGCGACGTAGTATTCACTCACGCTGGAAACATCGGTCAGGTGTCCTACGTGCCAGAGGCATCTGCCTACGATCGCTACGTTATTTCCCAGCGTCAGTTCTACATGCGCTGTGATCGACGCCAAGTGCTCCCGCAGTTCGTGACGTATTACTTCAAGACACCTGAAGGCCGGCACAAGTTACTTGCGAACACGTCCCAGGTTGGCGTCCCATCGATAGCGCAGCCGGTCTCCTATCTTCGCTCCATATCGATACCGCTGCCGCCCCTCGACGTGCAATGCGCCATCGTCCGCGTACTTGAACCACTTGACGAAAATATCGAGCTGAACCGCCGCATGAACGACACGCTGGAGGCAATGGTGCGAGCGCTGTTCAAGTCGTGGTTCGTAGACTACGAGCCGGTACGCGCCAAAGTGGACGGCCGCAGCACCGGCTTGCCGAAGCAGATCGCCGATCTGTTCCCCGATGCGATGACCGGCTCCGAAGTCGGGCAGCTCCCGGAAGGGTGGCGCGTTGGCTGCGTTGGGGATGTCGTGAGCGCCAAGCGCCAGGGCGTAGATACGAAGGTTCTGCGGGCCTGCTTGCCGTACATTGGTCTTGAACACATGCCGCGCCGGTCAATCGCCATAGCTGAATGGGGAAGCTCAGACGAGGTTTCGAGTAGCAAGTTCGCGTTCTCGAAGGGCGAGCTGCTCTTTGGCAAGCTCAGGCCCTACTTCCGCAAGGCCGGTCTGGCGCCGGTCAGCGGCGTGTGTTCCACTGATATTGTCGTTATGTGCCCCAAGAAGATCATGTGGTCGGCGTTCGCGTTGATGGTGATTTCGTCAGCCGAGTTCGTCAACTATGCAGACCGGACTTCAACCGGGACGAGAATGCCCCGAACGAGTTGGAAGACGATGAAGTCCTATCCGCTTGCCTTGCCTTCTGAGCGAGTTGCAAGAGCGTTCCAGAACGTCGTCGGTCCCATGTTGGAGCGGATCGTTGCCAACGTTCACGGCAATCAGAAATTGCGGGGCATGCGCGACCTGCTGCTCCCGGAACTGGTCTCCGGAGCGTTGCCGGTGACAGCGAAGTGACGAAGGAAGCAGATAGTCGTTCGTTGCCGAGGTGTTGCTACCGGACTGACTCGCGGCGGCCCTCCGGTCGGCGCACGCTACCGGCTACGGGCCTCGCGACAGCCGCCCGTCAGCCAACCACTTGACAATCTCTGCATGTGCCGATAAGATAGCGGCAGGATAACGTTCCATTTGGGAGAGCAGAATGACAGGGAAGCCAAGGGAGGCAGCGACGACAGAGCATCCATCTTCGGGGTGGCGAAGACGCGGCTGCCGGGGTATTTGGGTACCTTCTCCCTGGCTTCGGTATCCATGCTCGTCTATTCGATATGGCATGGTTGGGACGGTATTGAGAATATCATAAGGCTCTATTCCGGGCTATTGAGTCGATATATTCCCACGGTTGTCGCGATGCTGATCACCGTGGAGGGAGGCATTATGGGAGGAACAGCTCTTCTACTCAAACTCCAGCGCCGTAAGGCCAGAGAGGAAGGCAGGGAGGAAGGCCGTCAGCAGGGCCGCCAGGAAGGCCGTCAGGAAGGCATCGAGAGAGCCATCCAGATACTGGAGCAGTCCGGTAAGAGCGACGAAGCCCGGCTTCTGCGGGAATCCAACGGGAACCCATAGATTGTATTGTAGGGCTCTATTCCGGACTGCTGGATCACCGTGGAGGGAGGCATTATGAGAGGAACAGATCTTCTACTCAAACTCCAGCGCCGTAAGGCCAGGGAGGAAGGCCGCCAAGAAGGCATCGAGAAGGCGATCCGGATACTGGAGCAGGCCGGTATGAGCGACGAAGCCCGGCTTCTTCGGGAATTCAACGACTGGCGCCCATAGCGCCTTCGTGGGCAGATATCGCCGAACAACCCACTGTATGAAAACTGTGGCTGAAGTGCGGCCACTTTCATGTCCTGCGAACTACTAGGATGTAACCAAATCTCAGGCTGTCGACGCGCAGGACTCGGCACGAATTCGACTCGTTCAGATGTTCCAGAACCACTCTCCAATCGAATCCGAGGTGCTGTCCCCAGCCGTCTGCCTCCGGGTCCCGAAACACCGAGACCGATTTTCCCGTGAGGAGGTGCCGCACATAATCGGCTTCGCTCCGCTCACGGAAGAAGCTGTCATAGGGCCGTCGCCGGACGACCTTTCTCGCAACGTACTTGAACAACCCAGGCAGGCCGATCTCGTTCGGTACCGAGATGATCAGGGTCCCGCCGGGCTTGCATGAGGCGAGCAGCGTTTCAATCGCATTGTGGACCTTGCCTACATGCTCCAAGGTCTCGAAGCAGGTTACGATGTCGAACAGTCGCTCGCGGGCGCGCGGCGGCTCGTTGAGATCGACGTATCCGAAGACCGCGTTGCGGATGTTGCGGGACCTCGCTGCGGCCAGCAACTCGGTCGAGTGGTCAAAGCCGAACAGATTCATCGAACCAGCCTCGGGCAGCGCTCGCAACAGCTCGGCGAAGAAGAACCCGTTCGAGCACCCGAAGTCAGCTATACCCCCCCCCCCCCCCGGTAACGGCAGCGACCGTATCGTGTCGAGAATGCGACGCAGCCGGGTACGATGAAAAAAGCTGAACGGATGGAGTCCCCGGTATGATCGCTCGTGTACGAACACCTCCGGAACCTACCGCACGGCCCGGCAGGCTACAAGGTACGTGCGGCCAGGACCAACGGTGGGAGCGCCGCCGCCGCCGGGCGGCCGCGTCAGCTTGACGGCGGATCGGGCGGCCTCTACCATCGGCGGCGGAGCATAGGGCGGCGTACCTGCTTTCGGAACACGCCGCCTGTAAGGAGATACGACGATGACCTTGATCTGTCGAGTAGCGCTGGCCGCGGGGCTGGCGGCGCTGGCCGCCGGCACGGCGTTCGGCGGCGGCGCGGAGGAGCAGTCCGGGGCGCAGGCGGGCGCCGAGGCCGCGGCGGCCGCCTCCGGCCTGGAGGTGCTGGTGCCGGGACGCACCGTAGTATGGGGCTCGCAGGCCGCCTTCGAGGCCGACACCGGCAAGCGGCTGCCGGCCTTTACCGAAGCGCCGGCGCTGGCCGCGCTGGTGGCCGCCGGCGACCTGCCGCCGGTGGAGGATCGGCTGCCGGACGAGGTGGTGGTCGTCGACCCGCTCGATGAGATGGGCGTGTACGGCGGCGAATACCGCGCCGCAACCACCACGCCCGGGTGCTGCGGCGACTTCGAAGTGATGTTCACCCGCTTCCAGAACCTGCTCACGGTCAATCCGGAGATCGACGCCACGCTGCCCAACGCGGTGCTCGACTGGGACCTGACCGAGGACTTCAGGACCTTGACCCTGACGCTGCGCAACAACATGAAGTGGAGCGACGGCGCGCCGTTCACGGCCGACGACTTCCTGTTCTGGTGGGAGGACTTCACCACCAACGACCAGCTCAGCGACGCGGTCAACGTGGCCTGGAAGCCGGGCGGCACGCCGATGACCGTGACCAAGGTGAACGACACCACGGTGCGGATGCAGTTCGCGGCGCCCTACCCCATCGTGGTGGACAAGATCGCCTTCTCTCCCTACGCCCGCAACCGGGCGACGTTTCCGGTCACCCCCAAGCACTACCTGAGCCGGTTCCACGCCGATTACAACGCCGAGGCCGACGCCAACGCCAAGGCGGCCGGCTTCGAGGACTGGACGCAGCAGTTCCTGTCGATTCTCGCCGGCGAGTCGGACAATCGGAACGACGTCGACTTCCCCACCATCGAGGGTTGGGACTTGGCCCGCGAAGATGAATTCGGCAGCCGCTTCTTCCACCGCAACCCCTACTACTGGAAGGTGGACAGCGCCGGCCGGCAGCTCCCCTATTTGGACAGCATGGCGCGGATTCTGGTGGAGAACCGCGAGGTGGCGGAGTTGAAGACCATCGCCGGCGAGTTTCACACCGGACGCGCCCACCTGCAGCTCAAGAACTGGACCCTGTACAAGGAGAACGAGGCCCAGGGCGGGTATCGGGCGCTGCTGTGGAACTCTCCGGTAGGCAACGAAATGCGCTTCGCCTTCAACCAGCTCTACGAGGACGACCCGGTGCTGCGCGGCCTGTTCCGGGATCTCCGCTTCCGGCAGGCGATGTCGCTGGCCATCAACCGCGGCGAGATCAACGACCTGGTGTTCTTCGGGCGCGCCGTGCCGAGTCAGGTGGCGCCGCCGCCGCTGGCCACCTACCACGAGCCGTGGATGACCTCCCACTTCGCCGCCTACGACCTCGACCAGGCGAATGCGCTCCTCGACGAAATCGGCTTGGCCTGGGACGAAAATCGCCAGTGGCGGACCCGTCCCGACGGCGCCACCCTCAGCCTGCTGCTGGAGTACTACAACCGCGGGGACCGTAAGCCGATCTTCGAGCTGGTCAAGGAGTACTGGGAAGCGGTCGGCGTCCAAATCACGCTGAAGGAACAGGAGGATCGGCTCTATTCGACGCGCAACGCGACCGGCCTGGTGCAGGTGGCCCATCACCCGGCGCATCTGACCACCGACGTAGGCTTCGCGTTGCGCGAGGCCGGCCAGTTCCGTCCCGGCGACATCACCAACAACGGCTGGGACGAGTGGTGGACCTCTGGCGGCGCCTCCGGCACGCCGCCGCCGCAGGAGGCGCAGGAGATCTACGCGCTGCTCGACCGCTACCTGCAGACCCCGTTGTTCACTCCGGAGTCGACCGCAATCGGCAATGAGTATTCCGCCCGGATGGTGCGCCAGCTCTACGGGATCGGCACCGTATCGCAGGCCCCGGTGCCGGTGATCGTGCGCAACGACCTGCGCAACGTGCCCGACGTGGACTGGTGGTGGCCGGAGGGCCGCTGGTTCAACAACACCATCCCGGAACAGTGGTTCATCCGCCAATAGCGCGGCGCTGAAGACCATGGGCCGCCCGCCGGCCGGCGGGCGGCCCATGCCGTAAATGCTCAACTACTTCCTGCGGCGTTCGTTCTACCTGCTGCTCACCCTGGCGCTGGTGTCGGTGGTGGCGTTCGTGCTGATCCAGCTCCCGCCCGGCGACTACCTCACCACCTACGTCATTCAACTCGAAAACCAGGGATCGACCGTGTCCGAGGCGGAGCTGGCGGGCCTGCGGCGCCAGTTCGGGCTCGACCAGCCCGTGCTGGTGCAGTACCTGCGGTGGATCTGGAACATCGTCAGCCGCGGCAACTTCGGGCGCTCGCTGCTCTGGAACGTGGCGGTGAGCGAGCTGATCTGGGAGCGCATGGGGTGGACCATGGTGGTCGCCCTGGGCTCGCTGCTGTTCACCTACGCGGCGGCGATTCCGATCGGCATCTACTCGGCGCTGCACAAGTATTCGGCGTTCGACTTTTCGTTCACCGTAGTCGGCTACGTCGGCCTGGCGACGCCCAACTTCTTTCTCGCCCTGTTGCTGATGTATCTCGGCTTCAAGGTGTTTGGACAGAGCGTCGGGGGATTGTTCTCGCCCGCCTACGCCGACGCTCCGTGGAGCATCGGCAAGCTGCTGGATCTGCTGTCTCACCTGTGGGTGCCGGTGGTGGTGCTCGGCACCGCCGGCACGGCGTCGATCATCCGCGTGATGCGCGGCATGCTGCTCGACGAGCTCAAGAAGCAGTACGTGGTGACCGCCCGCGCCAAGGGGCTGGCGGAGCGGCGGCTGGTGTTCCGCTATCCGGTGCGCATCGCACTCAATCCGATCGTGGCCACGATCGGCTGGCAGCTCGCCGCCATCATCTCGGGAGCGCCGATCGTCGGCGTGGTGCTGAGCCTGCCCACCACCGGCGCCCTGATGCTGCGCGCCCTGCTGAGCCAGGACATGCTGCTCGCCGGCGCCTTCATCCTGCTGCTGAGCGCGCTGACCGTGGTCGGCACCTTCATCTCCGACCTGCTGCTGGCGGCGCTCGATCCGCGCATTCGGCTGGAGCAATGAGCCGCGCGCGCCGCCGGTACGATCCGGAGCAGCTATTCCTTGCCTCCCAGTACCAGCTCATGTGGCAGCGGTTCCGCCGCCACCGGCTGGCCATCGCCGGCGGCGTGGTACTCGGTCTGTTGTACCTGATCGGCATATTCTGCGAGGTGGTGGCGCCCTACGCCATCCGCACCCGCTTTTCCGACCTGCCGCTGGCGCCGCCGCAGCGCATCCACTTCATCCACGACGGCCGCTTCCAACTGCGCCCGTTCGTGTACGACTTCACGCTGGTGGAGGATCCGGTTACCTGGCGCAAGTCATACGGCGAGGACCGCCGCGCCCGCCGCCCGATCTACCTGTTCGAGGCGGGCGACGAGTACCTGTTCTGGGGGTTGTTTCCCGCCCGCCTGCACCTGTTTTCGGTCCGGGAAGGGACGCTGCTGCTGCTGGGCACCGACGAGATCGGGCGCGACGTATTCAGCCGGCTGGTGTGCGGCGCGCGCGTGTCGCTGTCGGTGGGATTGATCGGGGTGCTGCTGAGCTTCGTTCTGGGACTTGGCATCGGGGGAGTATCGGGCTACTTCGGCGGCGCGGTGGACAACCTGATTCAACGCGGCATCGAATTTCTGCGCTCCATTCCCGTCCTGCCGCTGTGGATGGCGCTGGCCGCCGCCCTGCCGCCGCAGTGGCCGGCGCTGCGCGTCTACTTCGGCATCACCATCATCCTGTCGCTGATCGGATGGACCGGCCTGGCGCGGGTGGTGCGCAGCAAGCTGCTCAGTCTGCGCGAGGAAGACTTCGTGATGGCCGCGCGCGTGGCCGGCACCAGCGCCGCGCGGATCATCGCCGGGCACCTGATCCCATCGTTTCTCAGCTACGTGATCGTGGCGCTGACCCTGGCGATCCCGGAGATGATCCTGGCCGAGACCGCCTTGAGCTTCCTCGGTCTGGGCCTGCGCCCGCCGGTGGTGAGCTGGGGCGTGCTGCTCGGCGAGGCGCAGAACATCCACACCGTCGCCCTGGCGCCGTGGCTGATGCTGCCGGGCGCGTTCATCATCATCACCGTGCTGGCGTTCAACCTGCTTGGCGACGGGCTACGCGACGCCGCCGATCCCTACCAGTAGATGGAGCGCGACGCCGCGCGGCCGCACTGGTCGTTCGATCCTGACCCCGCCGGCCAGCCGCGCTTTGCGGCCGCGCTGCAGGATGCCTTGGCTGACCGGCCGGCGGGCGGGCGCGTGGACCCGGCGCTGCGCCGCTACGACGTACTGCCCAACTACCCGGCCGGCCGGGCGCCGGCCGCGCCGGCCGCCGGCGCTCCCCTGCCGATCGGAACGGCCGTGATCAGCCGCCGCGCGGCCGCGGACGGCAGCGCGCGCTACCGGGTTGCGCACGGCAACGCCGCCAGCGGCGAGCAGGTGACGCTGCGGTTCCGAACCACCGGCGATCCGCTGCCGCGGCTGGCCGGCGAATGGCAGGTGACGGCGGCCAACCGCGCAGGTGACCGGTACCGCGGGGTGCGCTGCGCCGGAGCGGCGACCGTGAGCCGCGGGCGCCGGGTGATTACGCTGGCCGTCAACGGCGTACCGATGCGTACCGGGGAGGTCGACGCGGCGCTGCCGCTGACCTGCTGGTGGGCGCTGTTCGACGGGTTGCCGGCGATCGCGCGCGGCGCCGCGCCGGGTGGTCCGTTCGCGCTGCTGGAAGACCTGGAAAAGCTGCGCGCGCCGTGCACCGTGCGCCCGCTCGCCGGACCGGCGGTGGAGGTGGCCGGGCGGCGGTTGCGCGGTTACTGCCAGCACGGCGCCGGCATGCTGCCGAGCTACTGGTGGATAGACGACCATGACGTGGTGCGCATCGTGGCCAGCGTGTACCACACGCTGGCGCTGCGCGCCGGCGGCGCACCGCGGCCGGACGAGGCGCCCGCCGCGCCGGCGGCACGGCCATGAGCGGGCGGCCCAACATCCTGTTCATCAGCACCGACCAGCACACCTGGGACGCGCTGTCCGCGTACGGCAACCGCTGGGTGAGCACCCCGCACCTCGACCGGCTGGCGGCGTCCGGCACCTCGTTCATGCGTTCCTACTGCACCGACCCGGTGTGCGCTCCGGCGCGTACGAGCTGGGCGACGGGGCGCTACACCTCGGAAGCCGGCGTGCCGTTCAACGGCGGCCGGCTCCACGCCCACCTCCCGGACCTGGGACAGCTCCTGCGCGCCGGCGGCTACGGCGCGTACCACGCCGGCAAGTGGCACGTCGAGGGGCGCGACGTCACCGGCAGCTTCGACACGCTCTACTTCGGGGCGCGCCGCATCCTCGCCGGCACCGGCGAGTTCTACGACCCCGCCACCACCCACGCCGCGCTGCAGTTCCTCACCGGCTACGACGGCGCGCGGCCCTTCTATCTGCAGCTCGGGTTCGTGAATCCGCACGACGTGTGCGAGCACTGGCGCTACCACGCGGAGCGGGAAACGCCCGACCCGGTGGCCCAGGGCATCCTGCGCGAGGAGGAGCTGCCGCCGCTGCCGGACAACTTCCACTACGATCCGCAGGAAACGCTGCTGCAGCGGGTAGCGCGGCGGGACGACGATTGCCTGATCCACTGGAACATCCTGCGCCGCGTGCGAAAGTTCTCCGCGCTGCAGTGGCGTTACCTGGCGTGGAGCCTGTACCGCTTCGTCGAGAAGGTGGACGCCGAGATCGGCCTGGTGCTGGACGCGCTGGACGCCAGCCGCTGGCGCGACGACACCATCGTGATCTTCAGCGCCGACCACGGCGAAGCGGCCGGCCGGCACCGGATGTTCCAGAAGTTCACCCTGTACGAGGAGAGCGTGCGCACGCCGCTGGTGGTGGCCACCCTCGGCGACCGGTTGCCGGTGGCGAAGGGCCGGCGCCTCGACCACCTGGTGTCCGGCGTCGACCTGCCCGCCACGGTGTGCGACTACGCCGGCATCCCCGCTCCCCCGCGCTGTCTCGGGCGCAGCCTGCGGCCCCTGGTCGAGGGCCGCGGTCTCCCGTGGCGGGACCGCGTCTACCTGGAGTCGAACTACTGGGGCCGCGCCCTGGTCACCGCCACCCACAAGTACGTGACCGAGTACCGGCCGAAGGCGGTAGAGGATTACGTGCCGCCGGGGCCGGACAGCGCCGAGCGCGGCCTGGAGCAGCTCTTCGACCTGCGGGCGGACCCCGGCGAAACCCGCAACCTCGCCGGCGCCCCGGCGCAGGCGGCGACCCTGGCCGAGCTGCGGGACGCGCTGGCTGCGGAGGAACGCCGCCTCGATCGGCGGCCGCTCGCGCCGGGCCGCCCGCGCGCGGTCGTCGACCAGTGGGGCGCCCGCCTCCGCCGGCGCTGGCAGGCTCACCGCCGGCCAGCGCGATGAGGCTACCCGGCTGGTTCAACCTGCTGTCGTCGGACGGCTTTTACAACCGCGGCGAGCGCTCTACCCGCCGTCGGCGTCGAGGAGGAACCTCCAGATCGGCACCGCGTCGATGCGCCCGCCGCCGGCTTCGATCCGCTCCCGCTGGTTGCGGGTCACGAGCGTCGCGCTCATCACTCCCAGCTCCTCCATGGCCCGCGCCAGGGCGGCGAGTTCCCGCTTGCGCGTCTGCGGATGAGCGACCGACTCGCACACCTGCACCAGCAGCGGCGGGCGGCCGCGGCGCGGGACCACGAAGTCGACCTCCCGGCCCGTTCCGGTCCGGTAGTAGTAGATGCGCTCGTGCCGGCGCCGCAGGGCAGTGAACACCAGGTTCTCCAGGAAATGCCCCGAATTGACCAGAATGCCTGACGCCGCCGACGTGATCAGCGCGTGGTCGATGCAGTACACCTTCTTGGGATTGGCGTTCCGGCGCGCCGCCGAGGCGTCGAAGATCTGCACCGTGAACAGGAAATAGCAGTCCTCGAACCACGCCAGATACTCTGCCACCGCCGCCTTGGGCACCTTGTGGCCGAGCGACTTGAGGTACCCGGTGAGGCTGTTCACGGTATAGAGCGACGCGGCGCAGTCCACCAGCCGGTGGGCCAGGTCGGCGACCGCCCGCGGATGAGAAACGTCGTGGCGCTCCACCAGGTCCCGGAACAGGATGGCGTTGAAGTACTCCTGGTGAATCCTGAGCCGCAGCTCCCGCCCCACGCCGGCCACCTCCGGAAAGCCTCCCCGCTCCCAGTACTCCTCGAAGGCGTTGGCGACTGCCAGGCGCCGTCCGGTCGACAGTTCACCCGCGCCGTCGATACCCCGGTAGTCGAGAAACTCACGGAACGAGAACGGGAATATCTCCCATGCCAGCGCCCGCCCCCGCATCTGAGTCGCGATCTCCCGCGACAACAGGTGCGCCGACGACCCGGTAAGGTAGACTTGGCATCGTTCGGTGCGCAGCAGGCGGTCCACGAACGGCTCCCAGCCGGGAACCGCCTGAATCTCATCGAAGAAGCAGTGAACCGTCTCGACCTGTTTCTTCTGCGGGTAGAGCGAGAAGTAGGCATCGATGATCGCGCCCAGGCCGCCGTGCCGCAGATTGTGCAGCCGGTCATCGAACAGGTTCAGGTACAGGACGTTCTGCCGGGGGATGCCGCGCGCCGCCAGCCGCTCGATCAACTGGTACAGAAAGGTCGACTTGCCGCTGCGGCGCACGCCGATGCAGACGGTCGCCTTGCCGGGCACCGTCTCGACGCGCAGGCGCCGGGGCACGCCGGTCGCCGGCGCCGCCTCCTGAAAATCCAGGATCATCGCCTTGAGGGTATCTTGCAGGACGCCTGAATCGGTCATATTTCTTACCGGATACTACCACAATCGGTAATAATGGTAACCGATCGTGACGGCCGGTAGCTGCTTGCCCCACGGTGTAGCCGGCTTCAGGCGCGCGGGCTCTCATGCGGGGCGCCGTCGAGTACGTACGCCATCAGTTCTGGCATGGTTCGCGTCCGGCTTGGCGACAGCCGCGCCACTTCGATCCGGACGGCGGCGCGGCAGGCGCCCTCGAACCAGTTGAGCAGCACGGTCTTGCCGTTGCCGCGCGGCCCGATCAGCGCCGCGTCGTGCGGCGGCGCCGCGCCGCCGAGCAGGTCCCCCAGACACTGCCTGAGCACCTCCTGTTCCCGCTCGCGCCCGGTCAGCGCCGGCGGAGCCGCGCCCGTCCCGGGCGTAAACAGGCGTCCCACCGTCGCCGTCATCGCGCCGAATCTGAGCTCGCGATCACCTGTTCCGGTTGAGCCGCTGCCCGGTCAGGATGCCTGACGAAGGGAAGATGCAGGACGAATGCGGTCGATGAGCCCGTGCCGATCCTTGGCGAGCTTGCGGAAATCGCACTCCACCTGAATTCCATGCCAGAACTGGTCCGACTGACTGAAGAAGGCGCCGAAGCGAATGGACATGGCCGGTGTAATCGACCGCCGGCCATGTACGATTTCATTGATCGCGCGCGGAGCAACCCCTGTCGCGCGACTCATGGCGTTCTGAGAAATCCCCATCGGCTTGAGATATTCCTCAAGAAGAATCTCACCCGGTGTAATCGGCTCGTCCATGGTAGTAAGCTCCCAACCGCCGCCGCCGGCAGCCTGCCGGCCAGTCCAGCGCGCGCGGCAATACGCAGCCCGATGCTCCGGATTATATCTAATATGGCGGTCTCTTACGCGGCTGCCCCCCCGCAGCTCCCTGCTGACCGGTTGCTGACCTCACCCGCACGCACATGGGCGGTTGACAACCGGCGGTGGTCGGCCCAAGGTGGCGCGCGGAGTGCTGCGCCAATGACCGATCCCAAGATCACCAAGCTCGAGATTCACGAGTTCCGCTACGAGGCGAAGGACCTGGGCTACGACGAGGATGGCTTCAACGTGGTGTACGAGCCGGGGGGCCGGCTGCCGTCCGGCGGCCACGTCCTGCGCCTGTTCACCGACACCGGCCCGGTGGGCGAGTGTCTCGCCGGCCGCGCGTCGGAGCTCTCCACCATCCCCCAGTTCTGGCACTACCTCAAGGGCAAGAGCGCCCTGCAGCGGGAGCGGATCAACGACGACGTCAAGCGCGCCCTCCGGCAGAGCGCGCGCATCGGCGTGGCGCCGATCGACATCGCGCTGTGGGACATCGCCGGCAAGCTGTTCGACGTACCGATCTACCGCCTGCTCGGCGGCTACAAGGAGTCGGTGCCCTGCTACGCGAGCACCTTCCACGGCGATGCGGCCGGCGGCCTGGACTGTCCCGAGGCGTACGCCGACTTCGCCCGCCAGTGTCAGGAGATGGGCTACCCGGCGTTCAAGATTCACGGTTGGAGCAAGGCGCCGGTGGCGCAGGAAGCGGCCAACGTGCTGGCGGTGCGCGCCGCGGTCGGCGACGGCATGGACCTGATGCTCGATCCCGCATGCGAGCTGCGCACCTTCGGCGACGCGGTCAAGGTGGGCCGCGCCTGCGACGAGGCGCGCTTCTTCTGGTACGAGGATCCGTTCCGCGACGGCGGCATCTCCCAGTTCGCCCACCGCAAGCTGCGCCAGTTGATCAGGACGCCGCTGCTGCAGACCGAGCACGTGCGCTCCCTGGAGCCGCACATCGACTTCGTGGTGGCCGACGCCACCGACTACGTGCGCGGCGACGTCGGCTACGACGGCATCACCGGCGTGATGAAGCTGGCCCACGCCGCCGAGTCGCTGGGCATCGACATCGAATTCCACGGCCCGAGCCCGGCGGCGCGGCAGTGCATGGCGGCAATCCGCAACACCAACTACTACGAGATGGGACTGGTGCACCCCAAGGTGGCGGCGTCGCATGCCCCCGACCTGTACCAGGACCATCACGATTCGCTGGCCGCCATCGACCGCCGCGGCCACGTGCCGGTGGGCCAGACCCCGGGGCTGGGCGCGCAGATCGACTGGGACTGGGTGGCGGCCCACCGCACCGGCATCCGGACCTACGATTGAAAGACGGAGCAACGGCAGATGAAGCACTCCAATTCTCACTCCAATTCAGTAGTCAGCGACCGCCAACGCGAGCAGTTCCGCGAGGAAGGATTGTGCATCCTGGAGCAGGTGATCGATCCCGAGACGGTGACCATGCTGCGCGAGGAGTGTTCCTACTTCCTGGGGTATCTCGACGCGGTCATGGACGAGCAGGGCGTGACCACCATCGGCATCACCCACCGCGGCAGCCGCTACTTCATCGCCAACCGCTACCGCGCCAGCCGGCGTATGCGCGGCTTCCTGTTCGGGGAGCTGATGGCTGAAGTGACGCGCCGGCTGCTCGGCGGCGAGGTGTATCTGTTCAACGAGCAGTGGGTGGTCAAGGGCCCCGAGCAGGGCATGAAGTTCGCCTGGCACCAGGACTCCGGCTACGTCCGCACGCGCGACCCGAACGCCGCGCACCCGCCCTATCTGACCTGCTGGTGCGCCCTGGACGACGTAGACGAGTCCAACGGCACCGCCTACGTGCTGCCCCACTCCCGCGGCGGCACGCGCAACACCATCTACCCGCACCGGCGCGAGGAGGGCAGCAACGACCTGATCGGCTACGACGGCGATGATCCGGGCGTGCCGGTGGTGGCCCCGGCCGGCAGCATCGCGGCCTTCAGCAGCTACAACCTGCATCGCAGCGGGGCCAACACCAGCCCCGGCATGCGGCGCGTCTACCTGCCCCAGTACAGCAGCGCGCCGATCCGCGGCGGCGGCGGTGAGATGTGGGGCATGGCGGTGCCGTTTCTACGCGGCGGCCGGGTGGTGTACGAACCGGCGCAGGACACTCCCTCCCGCTACGGCCCGCGCCCGCGCGCGTGACGCCCGCGCTCGCGCCCGCGCCTGACGGACCCCGGCGCGCCGTACCCTGCAGCGCGGCGCGAATCGCGGTATCTTACAGGGCGTCATGAGTAACGAGACCACTTCCCAAGCAGCGGATCGCCCATCGAGGAACAACAAGCGCATCGTCCTGGTGGTGGTGATCGTGGCCGCGGTTGCGGTCGTCGGGGCCGCCGGCTGGTATCTGGGGTCGCCGCTGTTCATCAACCGGGCGGTCAACGAGGCATTTCCGGTGCAGGTGCCGAGCGCCGCCGAGATGGAGGGCATGTCCGCCGCGGAGCTGGCCGCGATGGAGCAGCAGATCATGGACGCCCTGCCCTCGCCGGAGGCGCTGGCGGAGCTGCCCGAGCCGGCGCGGGAGCGCATTCGCCGGGAGGTGGAGCGGTTCGCGGCGGCCATGCCGGAACGCCCGGTGGCGGAGCCGATGCCGGGGCCGGAGCTGCTGGCCAGCGGCGAGTTTCAGGACGCCGACCGGTTCCACAAGGGCAGCGGCTCGGCCCTGTTGTACCGCATCCCCGGCATGGGGAACGTGCTGCGCTTCGAGCGGTTCAGCGCCACCAACGGGCCGGACCTGCGCGTGCTGCTGGCCGAGGGCGCCCGCCCCACCAATCGCGGCGAGCTGGGCGAGTATCTGGAGCTGGGCTCCTTGAAGGGCAACGTCGGCGATCAGAACTACACGCTGCCGGAAGACGCCGACCCGGCGCGCTACGCCAGCGTGGTGATCTACTGCCGCCCGTTCCAGGTGGTGTTCGCCACCGCGACCCTCACGCCGGCCGGCGGCGAATAGGACCCGGCGGGCAAGCGTGCAACGGGAGCGGAAAGCCGCGGCGCAGCCTCCGGCCCGGACCGCGGTGCAGCGCATTCGCGACATCTCCATCATCGTGCTGGCAGTGTCGATGACGGTGATGTACGGCGCCGTCGTGGCGCTGATCATCGTGCTGTGGCAGCCGCTGCGGACGACGGTGCAGGCGGTCGCCGCGACCAGCCAGGCGGTCGCCGCTATGTCGGAGACGGCGCGCGCCACGGTGGACGACGTCGCCGGCCAGATGTCCGGCGTCGCCGCCGAGGTGAGCGCGACGCTGTCCGGCGCGGCCGGCGAACTGTCCGGCGCGGTGGATCAGGTTGCCGCGGAGATGACCAGCGCGGCCGGCGCGGCGGGCGCCACGTTGACCGGGGCGGCCGACGAGGTCGCCGCGGAGTTGACCGGGGCGGCCGGCGCCGCCGCGGCCGCGGCGCGGGAAACCGCTTCGGCGGCCGCCGGCGCGGTGGTGGAGGAGGTCGCCGCAGCCGGTGACGAGGCCGCAGCCGAAGCGGCGGCGGCCGAGGGCGCGGCCACCGAGGCGATTGCCGGGGCGGTCAGCGGAGCCGCGGCGGCGGTGGATACCGCCGCGGCCGGTGCGATCGCCGGAACCGGCGCCGGCAGCGCGGCGGCCGGGACGGCGCGCAGCGACGCGGTGCTGCAGGACGCCGACCGGCTGTTCGCGTACGTGGACCGGCTGTTCGCATATGCCGACCGGCTGCTCGACTACGCCGACCGTCTCCAGGCCCGGAGCTCCGCGGCGCAGTGACCGGCTGACCACCCCCAGCGGCCCACGTGGTGCCGCGGCGCGCAGCGCCGGCGCGGCCGGCGCCTCCCGTCGGTTGGAGCGCCCTGCCGAAGCTGCTACTATGAGACGACGCACGCCATGGCGACGCAACCATCCGAGCCAGACCGACGCGCGGCTGCGGACGTCTCCCCGCGCAAGCGGCTGGCGAACTTCGTGCAGCGCGCGCGGGAGCGAGCCGAACAGGCCAAGGCCCAGTTCTCCGTTCACGGCATTTCCTACTGCGCCGTCAACGGCCTGCTTGCACTGATCAACCTGCTGACCTCGCCCGGCTTTCTCTGGTTTCTGTTCCCCGCCGCCGGTTGGGGAATCGGCCTGTTGCATCACTACATCAAGGCGCGCACCCGGGCGCAGGAGGCGCGCGAGGCCGCGGCGCTGCCGCCCGCCGGCAAACGCGAGTTGGAGCTGGTGCGCAAGCTGTTTCGTTCCCGCCGCGGCCTCCGGCACCACTTGGCCACCACCGCCGGCATTTCTGCGCTGCTGGCCGGCATCAACCTCTTCCTGTCGCCGGAAGCGGGCCAATGGTTTCTCATCCCGAGCTTCGCGCTTGGCGTTCCCCTCGCCATTCACGCCGGCGCAGCGCGCGTACGCAGCCGCCGCTTGCGCGCTCAATTGCAGGATGCGGGGGTGGTGCCCGGCCGCTGGGCCGCGGAGCTCGCCGCGCTGGAGGCTGACGACGAGACGGCCGTGCCGGCCGCGCACGCTCCGCTCCTGGCGGAGGCGGCGGAATTGCGTACCGCGATCCTCTCCGAACTTGAGGATGGCGGGGAGGACGCGGCGCGTTGGCGGTCGGAGTTGCAACCGGAACTCGCTGCCTATACCGGCCACATCAGCGCCCTGCTGCAGGAGCGCGGCAACCTGGAGCGGGCCGCGGCGCGGGTCTCGGCCGCGGACGTTACCCGCCAGCTCGACGACCTGCGCGGCAAGTTGGAGGCCGCCAAGTCGGCCGAACTTCGACGCGAATATCAGCACACGGCGGCGCAGTATGAAGGCCAGCTCAAGTCGCTGCACGACCTGCAGGAACGGATCGAAACAATCGATTTGCGCGCCAGGTCGGCGGTACTGGCCTTGCAGCAGCTCGCGCTCGACCTGCCGCGCCTGCGCGCCGCGCCGGCGGAGGAGCCGGGCGCCTTGCTGTCTCTGCGCGGCAAGGCGCAGGAGCTGACGCAGTATCTCGACGACCTGCGCGCCGGCCGCAACGAACTGGAAGAAGCCGGCCTCCGCGTCAGCGGGTAGGCGGCGACCGGCAAGGTGACGCAGCCGCCGCGCGGCGTAGATGGCCGCCTGACCGACTACGGCGATCCCGGGTTCAGCGCCTTCCTGCGGCGCGCGTTCCTGGCCTCCGCCGGCTACGACCGCAGCGACCTGGCGCGCCCGGTGGTGGCCATCGTCGATACCAGCTCCGATTACGCCACCTGCCACCGCGACATGCCGGCGTTGGTGGCGGCCGCACGCCGCGGCGTGCTGCAGGGCGGCGCGCTGCCCCTCACCCTGCCGACGCTGGCGCTGGGCGAAATCCTGATGACGCCGACCTCCATGTTGTACCGCAACCTGCTGGCGCTGGAGACGGAAGAGGCGCTTACCGCGTACCCGATGGACGCGGCGGTGCTGGTGGGCGGCTGCGACAAGACGGTGCCGGCGCAGTTGATGGCCGCGGCGTCGGCCAACGTGCCGGCGGTGGCGCTGGTCACCGGCCCGATGCGCACCGGCTTCTGGCGCGGCGCGCGGCTCGGCGCCTGCACCGACTGCCGGGCTCATTGGCAGCAGTTCCGGGCCGGCGCGCTGAACCAGGCCGAGCTGGAGCAGGTGCAGCAGGAGCTGTGCCCGACCGGCGGCACCTGCATGGTGATGGGCACGGCGTCCACCATGGCCTGCTTGAGCGAAGCGTTGGGAATGATGCTGCCGGGCGGCGCCACCGCGCCGTCCGGCTCCGGCGAGCGGCTGCGCCAGGCGGCGGCGGCCGGGCGCCGCGCCGCGGCCTTGGCGCGCGCGCCGCTGCGCCCGCGCGAGCTGCTCACCCCGGCCGCATTCGCCAACGCGGTGACCTGCCTGCTGGCGCTCGGCGGCTCCACCAACGCCATCATCCACCTGCTGGCCATTGCCCGCCGCGCCGGCGTCCCGCTGACCTTGGCCGCCTTCGAGCAGGCCGCGGCGCGCGTCCCGCTGCTGGTCAACTGCAAGCCCAGCGGCAGCCTGTGGCTGGAGGACCTGCATCACGCCGGCGGCATGCCGGCGCTGCTGGCCGAGCTGCGGCCGCTGCTGCAGCTCGAAGCGCGCTGCGTCAGCGGCGCAACCTTGGATGAGCAGCTCGCCGGCGGGGCGGCGCGCCCCGCCGGCGCCGGGCGAGCCGCGCCGCCTGAGCCGGTGATCGGCACGCTGGCCGAGCCGATCGGCGGCCCGGGCGCGCTGGTGGTGCTGCGCGGCTCGCTGGCGCCGGACGGCGCCATCATCAAGGCCGCGGCGGCCTCCCCCGAGTTGCTGCGCCACCGCGGCCCGGCGCTGGTGTTCGAGTCGCCCGCCGAGCTGACAGCGCGCATCGACGACCCGGCGCTGCCGGTCACGCCCGGCCACGTGCTGGTGCTGCGCAACAGCGGCCCCGCGGCCGCGGGGATGCCGGAAACCGGTTCCCTGCCGATTCCGCGCAAGCTGGCCAGAGCGGGCGTGCGCGACATGGTGCGCGTGTCGGACGCGCGCATGAGCGGCACGGCCGGCGGCACGGTGGTGCTGCACTGCTCGCCGGAGGCGGCGCGCGGCGGGCCGCTGGCGCTGGTGCGGGACGGCGACCTGATCGAGCTGGACGCGCGCGCCGGGCGCATCGACCTGCTGGTGCCCGCGCCCGAGTTGGCGGCGCGCCGCGCGCGCGCCGCCAACTCGCGGCCGCCGCTGCCCGCCCGCGGCTGGCGGCGGCTGCACGCCGGCCACGTGCTGCCGGCCCACCTGGGCGCCGACCTCGACTTCCTCGCCCCCGACCCGCCCTGACCGGCCGCGCGCGGCCGGTCAGTCGATGATCTTGTTCAGGGGATACTCGACGATGCCGCTGGCCCCCGCTTCCTTGAGCCGGGGAATCAGGTCGCGCACCGCGGCCTCGTCGATCACCGTGTTCACCGCGATCCAGCCGCCGTTGGCCAACGCCGACACGGTCGGCTTGCGCAGCGCCGGCAACGCTTCGACCACCTCATCCAGGCGCGCCTCGGGGACGTTCATCATCAGCCCCACCTTGCCCTCGGCGGCAATCGCGCCGCGCAGCATCAGGGCCAGGTTCTCGATCTTCTTGCGCTTCCATCGATCCTGCCAAGACGCTTCGTTGGCGATCAGGCGCGGGGTGCTTTCGAGAATCGTGTCCACGATGCGGAGATTGTTGGCGCGCAGCGAGCTGCCGGTCTCGGTGACCTCCACGATCGCGTCCGCGAGCCGCGGCGGCTTTACCTCGGTGGCGCCCCAGGAAAACTCCACGTGCGCCTGCACGCCATGCCGCCTCAGGTAGTCGGTAGTCAGATTGACCGCCTCGGTGGCGATGTGCCTGCCCTGCAGATCGTTCGGACCGCGAATCGGCGAGCCCTCCGGCACCGCCAGCACCCAGCGCGTCGGCCGGCGGCTCACCTTCGAGTACACCAGCTCGGTGACCTCGACTACCTGCGCGCGATTCTCGGTGATCCAATCGTGCCCGGTCAGGCCGGCGTCCATCACCCGATCCTGCACGTAGCGCGCCATCTCCTGCGCCCGAATCAGAATGCACTCGATCTCCGGATCGTCTATCTCCGGATAGTAGGAGCGGCTGGGGAAGGTGATGCGATAACCGGCCTGGCGAAACAGGCCGGCGGTCGCCTCCTGCAGACTGCCGGCCGGAATGCCCAGCTTGAGAACGGGTGATTCCATGAGCGCTCAGCTACGACGCGCCGCCGTAGACCTGGCGCGGATCGAACACCCGTTCCGCCACGACTTGCAGCTCGCCATCCGCCACCTTGCGGAAGAAGCAACTGCGGTAGCCGTCGTGACAGGCGCCGCCGCCGATCTGGCGCACCTTGACCAGCAGCGCGTCGCCGTCGCAATCCAGGTAGATGCCGCGCACTTCCTGCACGTTGCCGCTCTCCTCGCCCTTGCGCCACAGGCGGTTGCGGCTGCGCGAGAAATAGCATACGCGGCCGGTGCGCAAGGTCTCGCCGAACGCTTCGCGATCCATGAACGCCACCATCAACACGTCCCCGGTTTCCTCATCCTGGGCGATCACCGGGACCACGCCGCCCATCTTGTCGAAGTCGATCATCTGCTCCAATTCAGCCACTGGTAGTAAATCCTCCTGCTGCAATTCGTGTTCCTGCGCTGTGGTCCGCCGGGCCGGCGGGTCAGCCGCGGCCGCCGAGAGGCCGAGCCGTCACTGCAAGATCCCGGTCTCGCCGCCGGGCGCCGCAGGCGGAAACCCCGCCGCCGCGGCGGTGAACTCCGGCCACACCTCGTCCGCCAGAGAAGCGGTCGCGTGGCGGTAGCTGGCGTCGATCTCGGCGGCGTCGCGGCTGCCCACCAGGGTCGAGGCGATGCCGTGATGCCGGAGACTGAACTGCATCGCCAGCGCGCCCACGTCGATCCCGCGCTGCCGGCACCAGGCGTGAATCGCGGCCGCGCACGCCACGTCCGGCGCCTCCTGCGAGCCGTAGCGCGCCTGCGCCGCGGGATCCGGCCCCGCCAGCAACCCGCGCAGGTAGGGCGATGCGTTCACCACGCCCACCCCGCGCGCCTGCGCCAGCTCGATCAGAGGCCGGGCGCTGTCCCGCGCCAAGTTATAGTCGTAGGGCAACAGCAGCACGTCGAAGCGTCCATCCTCGAGGCAGCGCCGCTGCCAGCGGTGGGTGCGCACGCCAAGGCCGAGCGCGCCCACGCTGCCCGCCGCCTTCAGCTCCAGAATCGCGTCCGCGGCCCCGCCGGGACCGAGGATCGCGTCGATCTGCGCGTCCGATTGCGGATCGTGCACGAAGACGATATCCAGGTACTCCCGGCCCAGCGCCTCGCGGCTCTGCTCCAGGGAGGCGAACACCGAGGCGCGGTCGTAGCGGCCCACCATGCCGGGGCGCGTCCCCACCTTGGTGGAAACGTGCCACCGCTCCCGCTCCGCCGCGCTCAGCTCGCCCAGGGCGAATCCCAGGCTGCGCTCCGCCACGCCGCTCTGGTACAGCGGCGAGGTGTCGACGTAGTTGATCCCCAGCGCAACCGCCCGGCGCACCGTGCGGGCCGCGATGACGCCGCGTTCCTGCGGACTCGTGTCCCGATCCCGTGCCTCACCGATGAATGCGCCGCCAAGCCCCAGTACCGTCAGCTCCGGACCGGCCCGCCCGAGGCGCCGGCGCGGCAGCCGCGCGGCCCCCGGTTCCGGCGCCGCTCCCAGTTCTCGTCCCACGCCCATACCGTAGCACATGCGGCGCCGTCTGGCAGGCAGGGCCGGGAAGCCGGCAAGCCGGCCGGCAACGCGAGCCCTTGCCCGCGCCGGCGGGCCGGCGCTATGATCCGGCGGCGTGACTGAGACCGAAGCCCCTCCGGCAGACCGCCGGGCGGCAGCGGATTCCCTGCTTCTGGAAGCCGGCGACCGGCTGACGCGGACCGAGTTCGAACGCCGCTACTCCGCCCGCCCGCAGCTCAAGAAGGCGGAGTTGATCGAAGGAGTCGTGTACGTGCCCTCCCCCGTGCGCTACGACGGTCATGGTCTGGCCCACGCCGCCATGCTCGGGGCGCTGCAGGGCGATGCCGCGGCGGCGCTGGCGACGGCGCAAGCCGGCGTCGGCAGCCGTGCCCACCGGGCGTTCGCGGCGCGCGCCGGCGGCGGCTGAAGCGCGCGTAGCGGACCGTTCACGGGCAGGTCGTTTTCTCCATGTCCGGCCTGCCGCGGCTGCCGCGCGTACCGGCGCGGTTTCGCTCGCTCTACCTCGGCCTGCTGGCCGTTACCATCCTGTTCGGCGCCAACCTGACGGTGGTGGGCGCCGTGCTGCCGGAGATGATCCGGTCGTTCGGCTGGAGCTACACCGCCGCGGCGGTAGTGTTGGCGGCGGCCGCGGTCGGCTACTTCGCCGCGACCTTCGCCAGCGGGTTCGTGGTGCGCCGCCTCGGGCCGCGCGCGACGGTGGTGACCGGTCTGGGGCTGATGGCCGCGGCCCTGGCCCTGTTCGGCGCGGCGCCGTCGGTGCTGCTCAACGTGCTGCTGCACGCGCTGATCGGGATCGGCAGCGGCGCCGTCGAAGTAGTGATGAACTACGGCGCGGTGCGCATCGAGCGCGACGGCCGCAGCCAACTGATGAACCTGCTCCACGCCTCCTTCTCCGTCGGCGCGGTGGCGTTCCCGTTGCTGGCCGCCCGGCTGCTGGAGAGCGGCGCGCCCTGGCAGCTCGCGTTTCGCGCGGTGGCAGCGGGCGCGGCCGTACTGGCCGTGTGGCTGGCGCTGCTCCCCTTCCGGCGCCTGGAAGAGGGAGTCGGCAGCGGGCGCCGGGAGCGCGCCGGCCGCGCCGAGCTGCCCCTGGACCGCGGCCTGGTGGCAATCAGCGTGGCCCTGCTGTTTCTCTACGTCGGCGCGGAGGTGGGCGTGTCGTCCTGGCTGGGGGAATACTTCGTCGGCTTCCTGGGCACCAGCCCGGCGCAGGGCGCGCTGATGGTGGTGCTGTTCTGGAGCGGCGTGCTCGGCGGCCGCCTGCTGCTGGCGTTCTGCTACCGCGGGACCCGCGCCGCGGAGGCGATCCTGCTGCTGGCCGCGGTCGCTACGGCAGGGTTGATCGGCGCCGTGGCGGCAACCGGCCGCGCCGCGGCGGCGGTCGGCTTCGCGGCGACCGGATTCGGGTTCTCGTCGATCTATCCGCTGGTGATGTCGATGGTGGGCCGCTTCTTCGCGCCGCGCCATCAGAGCATGGTGATCGGCTTTGCCGCCACCGGCGGCGGCGTTGGCGCGTTCCTGTTTCCGTTCGCCATGGCGCTGGTGGCGCAACAGATCGGGATTCGCCGCGGCTACCTGCTCTACGTGGCGCTGGCGGCGCTGCTGATGCTGCTGGCCTGCGGCGCGGTCCTCAAGACCCGCGCCGCCGCGGCGCGCAACGCCTGACGCGTCGGCGGCGCTACGCCCCGGCGCCGTTCCCGGTGCCGCCGGCCGCCGCCGGCGCCACGCGCAGGATACGGCTCGCAACCAGCTCGTCGGCGATCTCCACGGTAATCAGGTGCACCCCGAAGTGCTTGAAGGTGCAGGTCACCGGCACCACCAGCTCCAGGTCCTCGCGCTCCCGCCGGATGCGAATTTCTCCGCGCCGCGAGAACACCTCGTCGGAGGATTGCCCGTGGGTGATGCCGATGCTGAAGTCGTGCGTGCCGCGCGTCACGCTGCCCGCCGCGCAGTAGATGAACCACTGCGGACTGGCGGCGGGGACACTCGGGAACTGAAAGGAGTGAAATACGCCGATCAGCCCCTTCTTGCCGTTGTCCTCGGTGATGATGCGGTCGCAGCACAGCAGCGCGTGGACTACCATCTCGAACATGTCGGTCTCGTCGCGCGTCACCCTACCCTGTCTTCGCCGCGGCGCGCTATCGCGCGGGACGCCGCCAACGCTCAGCTCAGGCGCCGCAGCCGGCGATTGGCCAGCAGCGCCGCGGAAACCAGCAGCATGAAGCCGCCCATGACCGCGCCGGCCACCTGGCCGCCGAACGCCTCCGCGAGCGCGCCGGCCGGGAGCGCGCCGAGGGGCACCAGCCCGAACGAGATCATGAACACGCTGGCGACCCGGCCATGGTACTCCTCGGCGGCGATCTCCAGCGTCACCGCCTGATTCAGCGCCTTGCGGATGGCATCGCCGATGCCCAAGACGAACATGCCCGCCATCCCGACCCAGAACAGCGCCACGCCCGCCATCACCAGAATGGCCACGCTGGCGAGCATCGCGCCGCACACCAGGATCAGGCCTCGCCGCCCCGGCGCCGTACCCGCCACCGCCACCGCGGCCGCCACCGAACCGACCCCCATCGAGCTGACCAGCAGGCCGAGCACCTCCGGGCCCATGCCGTAGAGGTCGACCACGAACACCGGCAGGATGAGACGAAACGGCATCGCCACCAGGGCGTACACCACCGAGATCAGGAACAGCAGGACGATGTCCGGTTGGCGGCGGATGTAGGAGAGTCCTTCGCGAATCGCCGCGCCGTGCGAGACGCCGGTTGCCGCCGGCGCGCCCACCGCGGTGATGCGCCCGGTGAGGATCACCGCCAGCACCCCCATGGCGGCGACGAAGTAGTAGGTGGCCGCCGGCCCGCCGAAGCCGTACAGCCAGCCGCCCACGGCCGGGCCGAGCAGCGTAGTCATGCTGAACGCCGCGGCCATGAGGGCCAGGGCATTGGTGGTGAGCTTGCGCCCGACGATGCCGGGAATCATCGCCTGCCGGGCCGGCACCAGGATCGACCACAGCGCTCCCTGCAGCGCCGAGGCGATCAACAGGTGCATCCAGGTGACCGCCCCCAGTTGGATCGATACGCCCACGAACAGCGCCACCGCCGAGAACATCCCCTGCGCGGCCTGCACCAGCCGGCGCCGCTCGAAGCGGTCCGCCACCACGCCGCCCACCAGCGCCAAGGTCAGCATCGGCACCGCGTAACCCACCGCCACCACGCTGAGCAGGAGCGGCGAGCTGGTCAGCTCGTACGCCAGGTACCCGGAGGCGACCATGCGGATCTGGGAGGCGCCGAACAGCACGATCAGCCCGCCCCACAACAGCCGGTAGTCGCGCACCGCCAGCGCCGCGAACGTGCCACGCGCCGCGCGGCGGCCCGCGCTCCGGAACCGTTCCGCTACCTGCACGAATCAGGATCGGTGTGTGACATACCCCATCATACACCACCGCCGCTAATTCCGCCGCCGCTGCCCTTGCCGTGGGCGCACTTCCAAAATGCAGGTAAGCGTCGGGCCGCTTGGCGGCCAAGCCCAAGTCCCAGTGATCACCGGTCTACCGGCGCCTGACGATCCTCGCCAGGGCGCCCGAATCCGGCGCCGGCGTGGCGGTAGCGGTGATGGGCGGCGCACAGCAGTCGGAGATTGTTCGGCTCGGCGGCGCCGCCGCAGGCATGCGGCACCACGTGATCGATCTGCAGCAGGTGTTGGGAGCCGCAGCGGCGCCCGCTGGTGCGGTCCACGTAGCGGCAGCGGCCCCCGTCGCGCCGCCACACCTCGCGCTTGACCGCCGCCGGGATGGCGCGGCCGGTCACACCCGTCTTCGCTGCCGAAGTCCGGGTCCGCGGCGGCGCAGCCGGCGGCGCGCAGGCCGCAGCCGGCCGGCCGAGGCGCCGCGTCTTCGGCGCCGAAGTGGTGTCGGTCGCCGGCTTGGCTACCGAAGTGTCCGGGCGGTCAGCGGCTGCGTCTCCCGGCTGCGCCGGCGCCTGAGCCGATACCTTCGCCGCCGAAGGAGCGGCGCTGTCCGCGCCGGCCTCCTGCTTCGCTGCCGAGGCGGCGCCGCGAGCCGAGGCCGCCTGCGTCTTCGGCGCCGAAGTTTGCTCGGCGCCTTTGGCCGGCGCGGCGCGCCGCCCGCGCGGCGGCCGGGCCGGGTCGTGGCGGTCGAGCCCTTCTCGCACCAGCCGCCCCAGGAGCTGCCCCATCGTCAGGTGCGGATCGACGTGGGAAAGGAGACCCTTGAGCCGCTCCAAGCCGCGCCGGCACTCATCGTCGATCACCGCCTTGAGCTCCCAGCGCCCGCCGCCCAGGGGCCGCACCCGATCCGCCGGCGGCGCCAGCTCCGGGTCCACCTCGGCCAGCAACTGCATCACCTCCCGGCTGCTCTTGCCCGACGCCTGCTCCACCAGCTCCCGCCGCGCCTCCGAGTCCAGCACCGGCGCGGCCGCCGGCTTCCGCTCCGCCGGCCGCAGCGGCGCCGCGCCGTCCTGCGACTGAGCGGCAGCCCCGCACCCGGTCCCGCCCGGCGCGCTACGCGCCGCGCGCTCCTTCCTGCGCTCCTGCCGGTCGAACGCGTTCTGCAACTGCGCGGCCGCGTTCAGCGTCATCGAGCCATTCTGCAGGCGCTCGCGCACCCCGTCGACCTCCGAGCAGAGCCGCATCGCCTTGATGCGCCGCCACGCCGCGGCGTCGCTGTAACCCAGTTCGCGCACCGCGTAATCGAACAGGGCTCGAAAACCCGCGGCGCAGGTACAGGCGGCGTTTCTGAATCTCGCGCAGGTGGTCGATCACGACCACTTCGAGATGGTGTTCGATGCCGGAAAGTTCCTTGGTCCGCTCCAGCAGACGGTCGTCTGAGAGAGCGGATACGGTAGTCGTGAACGCCTCGTCAGAGGCATGGTCGTTCATGGCATAAGTATAATCATGGAAACTACTTGAGTCAAGTTATTCGGGCCGGAATATGCCACCTGCTGGCGTGACTCGGCGGGGCATTTCCAAGCGGCTAGCCGTTCCGTCAGATGCTACTGGAAGCGGTGGTATATCTTGGTCATCCTCCTCGTTGTTGTTTCACCATGAGCGCGGCGCGGTACTCGTAGTACGCCTTTCCGGCAGCTTCGAGGGCGGAATCGGTACCAATTCACGGCAAGGGGGCGCACTTCCAATTTGTTGCCAACCTGAGTAACTTTACTCACAAGGTTAATCACGATGGCAGGCATCTTCGAACGCCGTCAGGTAGACACGCTCTGCCGGCGACTCGCCGAACCTCCGAACCGGATCATCGCCCTGTTCGGACCGCGGCGGACGGGCAAGACGACCATTGCGCAGCAGGCGCTGCGCCGAATCGACCGCCACAGCCGCTACTTGGCGATCGATGAGCCGGACTCCGCCGCAGTCCGCCCGCCGTTCGACACGGCGGACCCGCTGGTCCCGGTATCGCACGAGCGGAACGCGCCGTGGCTGGTGCGCAACTGGGAAGCAGCGCGCCTCGAGGCGGAACGGCGGAACGGCTTCGTGCTGGTGCTGGACGAAATTCAGAAGATTCCTCAGTGGTCCGCAACGGTCAAGGGATTGTGGGATGCCGACCGTGCCAGAGGCTGCCCGTTGCACGTCGTGATCATCTGTTCCGCGCCGCTGCTGATGCAGTCGGGATTGAGCGAGAGCCTGGCCGGCCGCTTCGAGCCGATTCGCGTTACCCATTGGTCGTTCGCGGAAATGGCGGCCGCGTTCGACTTCGACCTGCAGGACTACCTGTACTACGGCGGCTACCCGGAAGCCGCCGGGCTGATCGGCGACGAGGAGCGCTGGCGCGACTACGTGCTCGGAGCGGTCGTGGAGCCGAACATCGAGCGCGACATCCTCGCGTTGACGCGGGTCGACAAGCCGGCGCTCCTGAAGCGGCTCTTCGAGTTGGGCGCCGCCTGGTCCGGGCAGATCCTGGCGTTCAACAAGATGCTCGGCCAACTCGACGACGCCGGCAACACGACCACGCTGGCGCGTACCTCGACCTGCTGGCCGCGGCCGGGCTGGTCGCCGGCCTGCCGAAATACGTCGGCACCGCGGCCGGGCGCCGCGCCTCCAGTCCCAAGCTCAACGTGCTCAACACCGCCCTGATGACCGCCGGCTCCGGCTACTCCTTCGACGAAGCCGCGGCAGACCGGACCTTCCGGGGACGGATCGTCGAGAGCGCGGTTGGCGCCCACCTGTACAACACCGCGGCGTCCAACGTGCGCCTGCACTATTGGCGGCACGGTTCGGACGAGGTCGACTTCGTCCTGCAGCGCGGCCCGACACTGGTCGCCATCGAGGTCAAGAGCCACGCCCGGCGCGGCGGTATGGCCGTTACGCCGGCCGGCATGAAGGCGTTCGAACAGCGGTATCGCCCGCGCCGCTCCCTGCTTGTCGGAGGGGACGGCATACCGCTGGAAGAGTTCCTGACGCAACCCGCCGGCCATTGGTTCGAAGAAGCATGAGCCGAATCGTCCCGCGCACCTGCACCGATCTCCGGGCCGCGAACGCTTCCGCGGATGCGTCACTCAGTCCGGCCGATGCCGGTCAGCCCCTGGAGCGCTTCCGTTCCACCCCCGCCTACGTGTTGCTGGGCGACCCCGGCGCCGGCAAGACCACCGCCTTCAAGTGCGAACGCGCGGCTCTGGGCGACGAGGCCTGTTACGTAACGGCACGCGACTTCCTGACCTTCGCACCGGCCGACCATCCCGAATGGCGCGACAAGACGCTGTTCATCGACGGCCTGGACGAAAGCCGCGCCGGAACGCAGGACAAGCGCACGCCGTTCGACCATATCCGCGGGCGGCTCGACCAACTGGGAAAACCGCGCTTCCGCTTGTCCTGCCGCACGGCCGATTGGCTGGGCACGAACGACCGCCGGCATCTTGCTTCCGTCACGCCGCAAGGCTCGGAGGTAACCGTCCTGCGGCTCGACCCGTTGACGGACGCCGATGCCAAGACCGTGCTGGCCGAGCGGTCGGACATCACCGACCCCGATACGTTCATCAGCGATGCCAGAGCGCGCGGTCTCGATGGACTGCTGAGCAATCCGCAGAGCCTGGGCCTGCTGGCGAAGGTAGTCGCGCAGAACGGGACTTGGCCGCAGAGCCGGCGGCAGACCTTCGAGGAGGCGTGCCGGCAGTTGGCGGCCGAGCACAACGAGGAACACCGGGCCGCCGGGCAGCCGCCCGAGGTGGAGGCTGCGCTGGACGCCGCCGGGCGTCTGTGCGCGATGCTCCTCATCACCGGCAGCGCCGGCTTCACGACCGACCAGGATCACCCGGACGGCGACTATCTGGACATCGACCAGTGCGCGCATGACTCGTGCGCCGCCCACGATCCGTACAACCGGAACGCGCTGCTGCCGGCGCTGTCCACGAAGCTGTTCACAGCCGGGACCGAGCGGCGGTTCATCCCGGTGCACCGCCACTTGGCCGAGTTCCTTGGCGCCCGCCACTTGGCGCGGCTCATCGCCGACGGCCTCCCTGCGCGGCGTGTCCTGGCGCTGATAACCGGCGAGGATGGCGGCGTGGTGACGCTGCTTCGCGGACTGGCCGCGTGGCTGGCGGCGCTCTGCAAGGACGCTCGGCGGGACCTCGTCGAGCGCGACCCGATCGGCGTCCTCCTGTACGGCGACGTTCACGACTTCACTATCGATGAGAAGCGCACACTCCTGTCGCGTACGGGCCTGCTAAAGGAACTGAAGTTCACCGGTGAGAAGCGCATGCTCCTGTTGCGATCGAGTAAGGATCTGCTAATGGGACTGCAAGCCGGCCCCGCTACCGACAAACTGGGGTCTTCAGGATTTCGTGTGGACGAGGTGGTCACGGACGACACCGGCGGGGTAGAGGTCAAGGCCGCCGAGGTGAAAGTAGATGGCGTTGCGGAACCTCTGCCGGTTGCGAAAGCCGTGCGCTGCGTACTTCAACCGCTGCACCCCCGCGTTGATCGACTCCGCCCGCGCGTTGCTCACCCTCTGCACCACCGCCGTCACGATCCCTTCCAGATGCCGCTTGACCATCCGCGCTACCCGCTTGACCGGCTCCAGCCGACACCGGATCGCCGACTGGTACCACCTCTGCCACGCCTCGCGCGCCCACCCGCGGGTGCGATAGCTCCACAGCGTCATCGCATGTTCCTTGTAGCTCCAGGCGCGCGCGGTCTGCAGCGCGCTGTCGCGCAAGGCAGCGAACCGCTCCCAACGCTCGGCGTCCATGTGTTCGGGGTTGGTCAGCCACGCATAGCGGCTGCCCTTCAGCCGATCGTCACCGCTGCCGGCCAGCCGGCGGCTCTCGGCTCGCCGCACCTGGTCAACGGCGTCGCCGAGGTGCTTGGCGACGTGGAACTTGTCGAACGCGATCTTGAGCTGCGCCTCCGGCACGTAGGCGGCGGTCGCGCTGATGTACGGCTCCCACATGTCCTGGCGACCGTCTCGACCCCAGCCAACTGCTCATCGTCAAACTGCTGGTAGAACTGCTCCAACACCTCCTTGCGGCGGCCATCGGCCACGTGCACGACGTGCCCGTCCAGATCGTTGATCACCGTCACGTACTCATGGCGCTTCTGAAACGACGTCTCGTCCACCCCGATCCGCGGCGGCAACTGCACCGCACGCCGGCGTAAGCCGCGTTGCACCGCGCGCTGCATCACCCCGTCGACTTCGTCCCAGCTGAGCCGCATCTGCTGCGCTACTGCCGCGATCGTGGCGTGCTGCAGCCAGTCGATCACGACCGCTTCACACAGCGCTGTCAGCCGCGAGCGGCCTTCGCTCCACGGCACCTCGATCTGCTTGACGCCGTGCTGCCGGCACTGAGACCGCGGTACGTCGGCGGCCAGCACCGTGCGGTACTGGCAGGTGTCCAGATGGCGCCACCGCCGGTGCCGGCTGTCGTAGCGGCGCGCGGCTTGGCCGCAGTGCGGGCAGGTGAGAGGCCCGTCGTGCTCGACGTGGACCACGATCTCGCCCTCCTGAAGGTTCAGTTCGACGTCGGCCACTCGCCACGGCGCCTCGACGCCCAGAATCCTGCCGTACAGTTCCTTGTCACGCATGGCGCCAACGTAGCCTTGCTCGCGGCGGCACCGCTACCCGTCAGGCCCCTTTACCCACACGAAACCCCGAAGCCCCGAAAAGGATACTTGTCACGGACCGGCTGCCCTCCGCGCGCAAACTGCAAGCGAGGCCCCTCCTGCAGGACTGCGCAGCGGACGGACTCCAAACGCCGGTGCTACAGGGAGGTCTCTACCATGACATATCGATCCCTATGGGCTGCGCGCTTCGCTCCCGTAGCGGCGCTGATGATGTTGGCGGTTACTCCGCTTGCCGTCGCCGGCGGCGAGGAGGAGCAGAGCGCGGCCGAGGGCGCGGCCGAGATGAGCATGGAGGCCGCCGACTTCGGTGGCCGTGAACAGGAACCGAGCGCCAGGGCGGCCGGCGTCACCTCGTTTGCCGAGGCGCCCATGCTGGCGGCGCGGGTAGCTGCCGGCGAGCTGCCGGCGCTCGAAGAGCGCCTGCCGGCGGACCCGGCGGTGGTGTTTCCGGTTCACAGCGTCGGCGTCTACGGCGGCGAGCTGCGCCGCATGGACATCGGCGGGCGCGATCAGATGCTGAACCACGAGCCCCTCACCCGCTGGAGCCGCAACTTCGTCGACGTACTGCCGAATCTGGTGGACAGTTGGGAGTTCAGCGCCGACGGCACGGTCCTGACCTACCACTACAAGCCGGGGGTCAAGTGGTCCGACGGCGCGCCTCACACCGTCGACGACTTCCTGTTCTACTGGAATGACATCGTGCTGTCCGACGACATCGGCCGCGCGCCGGAGGCGTTCATGCGCTTCGGCGGCGAGTTGATGGAGGTAGACAAGATCGACGACTACACGCTGCAGTTCACGTTCGCGGCGCCCAACCCGCTCTTCAACCGCTTCATGAACCGCGGCTTCTACCACTCGGCGCGGTTCAACGTGCCGGCGCACTACATGAAGCAGTTCCATCCGGCGTACACCGAAGGCGCCTCCGGCAACGACCTGATCGACCGCATGAACGAGCCGTTCAAGTTCACCGACATGCCGCAGCTCACGGCCTGGATCTCGGTCGACTACCAACCGGACCAGGTGCTGGTCTCGGAGCGCAACCCCTACTACTGGAAGGTCGATCCGCAGGGCCAGCAGCTCCCGTACGTCGACCGGCTGATCACCAACGAGATCCCGCCGGACCAGCCGGAGATCCGCCTCTTGAAGGTGATCAACGGCGAGGTGGACCTCGGGCTGCGGCCCTGGTTCGGCAACGTCGACGACATCCCCGTGGTGATCGAAAATGCCGAGAAAGCCGGCTACACGGTGTACCGCTACTCGGTCGGGACGGTCGCTTCCGGCGGTCTGGTCATTCCCAAGTTCGAGCATCCCGATCCCAAGGTGAGCGCGTTGATGTTCGACCGCAACTTCCGGCAGGCGCTGTCGCACGCCATCAACCGCGACCGCATTCTGCAGGTAATCTTCAAGGGTTTCGGCAAGCCGCGCCAGTTCTCCCTGCCCGGCATCGGCCCGCAGTTTCAGACCCCCGAGGGCGAGGCATTCATCGAGGAGTGGGGGCAGTCGTACATCGAGTACGACCCGGAGCTGGCCAAGCGGTTGCTGGACGAAGCGGGAATCACGGACCGCGACGGCGACGGCTGGCGCGAATATCCCGATGGCAGCGAGCTGGACATTCTGGTGGACGCGGCGATTACCACCGCGACGACGGCCGAACTGGTGGAGCAGGATTGGGAGGCCGTCGGCCTCAAGATCAGCCTCAACGTAGTGGCCGGCGAGCTGTGGGCGCAGCGCGCGCTGAACGCGGAAGCGATGATCAGCCTGCGCGGCGGCGGCGCCTCCTCCGGCATGGTGGTGGCCAACGCCCACTGGGTGCCGACCCAATATGCATCCTGGGCGCTCGCGCCGCAGGTAGGATTGTGGTACGCCACCGGCGGCGAACAGGGCTTCGATCCGCGCGGCACCTTCCTGGAGGAACTGTACGAACTGTACGCCAAGGCGATCAGCACGGTGGACGAGGATGAGCGCAATCGGCTGGGGCTGGAAGCCGCCCGGCTGCACGTCACCGAGGGTCCGATTCAGATCAGCATGATCGACAACATCCCGGCGGCGGCGATTGCCCGCAAGGACGTGCGCAACATCCAGGAATTCGCGCTGGTCGGCTCCTGGCATCTGAACTATCCGGGGATCATCAGCCCGGAGCAGTTCTATATCGAGCAATAAGCTCGATCAGGGAAACGGCAGCGCCCGCGCGCAACCGCGGGCGGGCTTGAGCGGGTGGCCGCGGTGGCGCCCGCTCAAGCCCTCGTTTGCTCATGACGCATTACATCATCCGCCGTGCGCTGCACGCCATACCGCTGCTGATGATGGTATCGGTAGTCGGTTTCATCCTCATCAACCTGCCGCCGGGAGACTATCTGAACACCTACCTCATCCGGCTGCAGAGCGAAGGGACGACCGCGGCGCAGGAAATGATATCCGGCCTGAAGCAGCGCTTCGGCCTCGACCGCCCGCTGCATCAGCAGTATCTGATGTGGATCAGCAACTTCCTGCAGGGGGACATGGGCGAGTCGTTCCAGCAGCGCCGGCCGGTGCTGGACATCGTGCGCGACCGCCTGCCGGTGACCCTGCTGCTCACCGTTACCACGCTGATCTTCACCTGGGTGGTGGCGATTCCCATTGGCATCTACTCGGCGACTCACCAGTACACCTGGCAGGACAATCTGTTCACCGTGCTCGGCTTCTTTGGACTGGCGGTACCCAACTTCCTGTTCGCGCTGGTGCTGCTGGTCGGCGGGTTCACTCTGTTCGGGCGGGCGCCGCTGGGGCTGTTCTCGCCGGAGTTTCAGGACGCCCCATGGAGCCTGGCGCGGCTGATCGACATGTTGAAGCACATCTGGATCCCGGTGCTGGTGATCGGCACCTCCGGGACGGCGGGACTGATCCGGGTGATGCGTGGGAACCTGCTCGACGTGCTGGAGCAGCAGTACGTGCAGACGGCGCGTTCCAAGGGACTCACCGAACGGGTGGTGGTGTACAAGCATGCGGCGCGCAACGCGCTGCATCCGCTGGTCATGCAACTCGGCATGCAGCTACCGGAAATCTTCTCCGGGGCCGCGATCACCAGCGTGGTGCTCAACCTGCCGACCCTCGGCGAGGCCTACCTGATCGCGGTCCAGTCGCAGGACATGTTCCTGGCCGGTTCCTTTCTGTTGATCATCACCGCCCTGCTGATCATCGGCAACATCGTGGCTGACGTGCTGCTTGCGATTCTCGACCCGCGCGTCAGCTACGACGAATGACCGGAGGCATGCCGATGGCGTCCGAAACCTCGAACCAGACCGCGGCGGCCGCCGCCGGCAAGGCTCCGCCGGCGGCGCCGGCCGGGGTCTCGCAGTGGCAGCTCATCGCCCGCAAGTTCTTCCGCAACCGCCTGGCGATCGTCGGCATGGTGCTGGTGGGGGTGATGTACTTCATCGCCCTGTTCGCGGAGGTGCTGTCGCCCTACTACGTCAACACCATCCACGATCAGTACGTGCAGGCGCCGCCGCAGCTTCCGCGGTTCGTCGACCTCGGCGGGCGCGTCCATCTGCGGCCGTTCGTGTACGGCCTGGAAAAGAAGCAGGACCTGGCCGCGTTCCGCATCTACTACGAACCCGATCCGGAGCGGATCTATCCGCTGCGGCTGTTCGCGCGCGGCGACCGCTACCGGTGGTGGGGCCTGTTCGAAAGCGACCTCCATCTGCTGGGCGTAGACCAGCCGGGCGTGTGGTTTCCGCTGGGAACCGACAACACCGGCAAGGACCTGCTGTCGCGCATCTTCTACGGCGCCCGCGTGTCGCTGACGGTCGGCCTGCTCGGGGTGCTGTTCAGCATCATGCTGGGGACGCTGCTCGGGATCGTGTCCGGCTATTTCGGCGGCCTGACAGACAATCTGATCCAACGCTTCATCAAGCTGATGCTGGCGTTTCCGCGCATTCCCCTGTGGATGGCGCTGGCCGCGGCGCTGCCGCCGCGCTGGCACCCGCTCATGGTGTACTTCGGCATCACCATCGTGCTGTCGCTGGCGAGTTGGGGCGGACTGGCGCGCCAGTTGCGAGCCAAGACCCTGGCGTTGCGCCGGCAGGAGTTCGTGCTCGCGGCGCGCGCCAGCGGCGTCTCGACGCTGCCCATCATCGTCCGGCATCTGATGCCCGACACGCTGAGCCACATCATCGTCATCGGCACGCTGTCGATTCCGTTCATGATTCTCGGCGAGACCGCGCTGAGCTTCCTGGGGCTGGGCATCAGGCCGCCGATGACCAGTTGGGGCGTGCTGTTGAACCAGGCGCAACGGGTCAACGTCCTGCTGCACGCGCCGTGGCTGGCCATACCCGTGTTCTTCGTGATCATCGCGGTGCTGGCGTTCAACTTCCTGGGCGACGGGCTGCGCGACGCGGCCGACCCCTACTCCCTGTGAGGCGCTGAAGTGAGCAATGCCCCCCGCCGGACCGACGTGCTCCTGACGGCCGAGCACCTGAGAACCTGGTTCGACACCGACGAGGGGGTCGTCAAGGCGGTGGACGACGTGAGCTTCGAGATCCGCCGCGGCAAGACCCTGGGAGTGGTCGGCGAGAGCGGCTGCGGCAAGAGCATGACCTCCCTGTCGATCATGCGGCTGGTCCCCCGGCCGCGCGGCCGAATCGCCGGCGGGACCATTACCTACTACCGGAAAGACGGCGCCGCCATCGACATCACCTCGCTGGATTCGTTTGGCCCGGAGATGCGGAGCCTCCGCGGCAACGACATCGCCATGATCTTCCAGGAGCCGATGACCTCGCTCAATCCGGTCTACTCGGTGGGAGACCAGATCATGGAGTCGGTGCGCCTGCATCAGGAGGTCGGGGACCGGCAGGCCCGCGAGCGCGCCGTGGAGATGCTGTAGCTGGTCGGCATCCCGGCGCCGGCGCAGCGGGTCCGGGAGTACCCTCATCAGTTGTCGGGAGGGATGCGGCAGCGGGTCATGATCGCCATCGCCCTCTCCTGCGATCCGTCATTCCTGATCGCCGACGAACCGACCACCGCCCTGGACGTCACCATCGAGGCCCAGATCCTGGAGCTGATGCAGAATCTGCAGCGGCGGCTGGGGATGTCGATCATGTTCATTACCCATGACCTGGGAGTGATCGGCGAAGTGGCTGACGAGGTCGTGGTGATGTACGCCGGAAAGATCGCCGAGCGCGGCGGCGTGCTGCAGATCTTCGACCATCCGCGGCACCCCTACACGCAAGGGCTGCTGGCCTCCCGTCCGGTAATCGGCGCCAGACGGAGGCTGCGGGCGATCGACGGTACGGTGCCGCACCTGGCCCACCTGCCGGAGGGCTGCTACTTCGCAGCCCGGTGCGCGCATGCCGCCGAAATCTGCGAGCAGCGCGAGCCCCCGGAATTCGAAGTGGGCGTGAATCACGCCGCCAAGTGTTGGCTGGAAGAAGCGGGCGCCGGCGCCCGCCCGGAGGCGCCGGCGCCCGCAGCCACCGCCGCCAACGGCGCGGCCCCGGGCCGCGCCGTTGGCGGCGCGCCGACACCTGACGACCTCCTGCTGCAGGTGCGCGGCCTGAAGAAGCACTTCCCGCTCAGCCGCGGACTGCTGCGCCGCACGGTCGGCTGGGTGCGGGCGGTGGACGGCGTCAGCTTCGACGTGGCGGCCGGCGAGACGGTCGGGTTGGTCGGCGAGAGCGGCTGCGGCAAGTCGACCACCGGCCGCACCATTCTGCGCCTCCTCGACCCCACCGCCGGCGAAGTGCTGTTCCGGTTGGAGGGAACCCGCCTGGACCTCGCGTCCCTGAATGACCGGAGGACCTTGCAGCGCGTGCGGCGGGAGCTGCAGATCATCTTCCAGGATCCGTTCTCGTCGCTCGACCCGCGCATGACCGTACGCGACATCATCGAGGAGCCGCTCCGCGCCCAGCGGCTTGGCGCGCCGGCCGCGCGCCATGAACGAGCAGACCGTCTGCTGGAAGTAGTGGGGCTGAACGCCTGGCAGAAGAACCGCTACCCGCATGAGTTCTCCGGCGGCCAGCGGCAGCGCATCGGCATCGCCCGGGCGCTGGCCGTGGATCCCAGTCTGCTGATCTGCGACGAGCCGGTGTCGGCGCTCGACGTGTCGGTGCAGGCGCAGATTCTCAATCTGCTGGAAGATCTGCAGAGCGAGCTGCGGCTCACGTTTCTGTTCATCGCCCACGACCTGTCGGTGGTCGAGCACATCGCCGACCGGGTACTGGTGATGTATCTGGGCAAGATCGTGGAAGTCGCGACCGCCGACGAGCTCTACCGGCAGCCGCGTCATCCCTATACCGAAGCGCTGCTGAAGGCGATTCCGGCCTCGCACCCGCGCCTGGAGCGCAAGCGGGAACCGTTGCAGGGGGGCGTGCCCGATCCCGCCCACCCGCCGCGCGGATGCAACTTCCATCCGCGCTGCCCCTACGCCGACGAGCGTTGCGCGCGGGAGGAGCCGACCCTGCAACCGGTCGGCGCCGGCGGGCGGATGGCCGCCTGCCATTACGCCCGGGAGCTGGCCCTTGCCGGCTACCACTAGTTCGTGCAGGTGGGCCGGCCAAGCGCGCGCGCACCCACCCAAACCCGCCAACCCGCCCGACACGGGTGTTGTCAGCGGTCTCGCCTTCGTCCTAACGTAGCCGGAGGAGGAGCACAACACTATGGCAGATGACAAGCTGCGCAAGATTCCGGTCATGGAGACCGACTCGCCCCAGTTCGCCAAGGTGGCGCGCAAGGTGTCCTGGCCGCAGCGGGACAGCGACCGGCCGTCGCAGTTCTGGCCGGCGATGAGCGGCTTCAACATCGGCGCCGGATCGGACGTCGACATCTCCTACCTGGAGTCGACCAGGACCGAGCCGTCCAACGGATTCGACCGCCACCTGAACACCGAGGAGCTGTTCGTGTGCCTGGAAGGCGAGTACCTGATGCCGATGGCGCCGTGCCGCCGGTCCGATGATCCCGACGATGAACCGCAGGTCGAGGACCTGATCGCGTTCCGCGTCCGGGCCGGCGACGCCTACGTGCTGAAGCCCAACGTCTGGCACAACGGCGGCTGGCCCACCGGCAGCGCCGGCAAGATGCGCTACATCATGGTGCTGTCCGGCCACCGCGCCGGCGAGGGCCATCAGGGCCGGGTCGATCACATCATGAAGACGCTGCCCGGCGGCCGGCAGGTCATCCCGGAGCGGCTCGTCTAGGGCGGTTCGGCATGGCCACGAATCTCCCCGACACCGGCAACCTCAAGGCCGCGGTGATCGTCGGCGGACACGGCTACGACGTGCCCGGCTTCAAGGCGCTGCTCGACGGGCTGGACGGCGTGGACTGGTATCTGCAGGACCTCGACAACTGGGCCGGATCCCCGGTTGCCGACCAGTACGACCTATTCATCTTCTACCACATGGTGGCCTGGGGCATCGCGAGCCTGCGCCGGGACATGGACGAGCGGATCGGCGCCGCGATCGAACGGATCGGGACGACCGGCCAGGGGTGGTTCGTGTGGCATCACGCGCTGCTGTCGTTTCCCGACGACCCGGCCTACGACCGGGTGTGCAACTCCACCGACCGTACCTTGAAGAAGCCGGGGCGCTTCGAGCCGCTCATCGACATGAACGTCCACGTGGAGCATCCCGAGCATCCGGTCACCCGCGGGGTCTCGGACTTCGCCCTCTCCGGCGAGGGCTTCGCGCTGCCGCCCTGCGGCGCGGACAGCACCGTCCTGCTGACCCACGACCACGACCGCAACATCCCCACTCTGGCATGGTGCCACGAACTGCGGCGCTCGCGCGTACTGTGCTGGCAATCGGGCCACGACGCCGGCGAGTGGACCAACCCCGCCTTCCGGCAAATCTTCCAGCAAGGAATCGAGTGGCTCGCCCGCCGCCGGTAGCATCGTTCCGTGCAGTATGGGACGCTGGCCGGGGTCGACAAGCCGGTCGCGCGGCTGGTGTGCGGGACCATGGTGGTTACCGATGAGGAAGCGGCGCGGCCCAAAGGGCCGTGGGGTGACCTCAACCGGGAACGGAGCTTCGCGTTGCTGGATGCGGTCGCGGCGCTGGGGGGCAACGCCTTCGACACCGCGCACGTGTACGGCATCGGCGGCGCCGGCGAGACCGGCCTGGGACTGTGGATGGCCGAGCGCGGCAACCGCGAGCGGCTGGTCCTCATCGGCAAGGGCGGTATCCGGCGTTCGCCGCCGGCGCCCCACAAGGCGATGCCGAGCTTCATCGACGCCGACCTGTTCGAGAGTCTGGCGCGGCTGCAGACCAGCTACGTCGACCTGTACCTGCTACACTACGACGATCCGACCGCTCCCATCGGCCCGCTGCTGGAGTGCCTCAACGGCCATCTCGCGGCCGGCCGCATCCGCGAGATCGGCTGCTCCAACATGACCCACCGCAGGTTCGACGAGGCCAACGAGTACGCGGCGCGGCATGGGTTGCGGCCCCTGGCGGCGTCCCAGCCGCAATACTCCCTGGCCGAGCAGGGCGCGATCTACCTGCCCGGCTCGGTGACCATCTCCGGGCCGCGGCAGCGCGCCGCGCGCGACTGGTATGCCGCCAACCGGATGCCGTTGATCCCCTACTCCAGCCTCGGCAGCGGTTTCTTCTCCGGTACGTTGCGGCCCGGCAACTTCGAGCAGGTCAAGGAAGTCATGAACCCCACCGCGCTCCGGGTGTACGCCTGCCAGCCCAACTTCGAGCGCCTGGCGCGGGTCGCGGCGTTGGCAGAACGGAAGGGGGCGAGCATTGCCCAGGTGGCGCTGGCGTTCCTCCTTACCGGGCCGCTGAACGTATTTGCCCTTACCGGACCCCGGTCCGGCGCCGAGTTTGCCGACAACGCCGGCGCGCTGGAGCTCGGCCTCAACGCGGAAGAACGCGCCTGGCTCGACCTGGAAAGCGCCGAACCGCCCCTCTGACCGTGCAAGCCGGCCTCTACATTGTACAGCGCAGGCGGCTCGCCTACACTCCACGGCCATGAAGCTGCAGGGAAAGTGCGCGCTGGTGACGGGGGGCGCGTCGGGGATCGGCAAGGCGAGCTGTGAGCTGTTCGCCCGCGAGGGCGCCAAGGTGGCGGTGGTGGACGTGAACGGGCCGGGCGCGGAGGAGACGGCGCACGCCATCGCCGCACGCGGGGGGACTGCGCTGGCGTTGACCGCCGACGTCACCGACGAAGGGCAGGTGCAGCGCGCGGTGACGCAGGCGGCCGAGCGGTTCGGGCCGATCGACGTACTGCACAACCACGCCGGGCTGCTGCCTCCCAACGACGCCTCGATCTTCGACATCGACGCCGCCACCATCGATCAGGCGCTGGCGATCAACGTCAAGGGGATGATCCTGGTGGGCAAGCACGTGAGCCGGGTAATGCGCGATGCCGGGCGCGGCGCCATAGTCAACACCGCCTCCGACCTCTCCTACATCGCCCTGGGCGGGCTCACCACCTACGTCACCTCGAAGAGCGCGATTCCGGGATTGACGCGGGTGATGGCCGCCGATCTGGCCGATCACGGCGTGCGCGTCAACGCGGTGGCGCCCGGCTTCGTCTACAGCGGCATGACGGCCGGGTTGCTGGACCAGCCGGAGGTGCTGGAACCGATGCGGGAAACCTATCTGATCAAGGAGCTGGGCCAGCCGCTCGACGTCGCCAACTGCGTGCTGTTCCTGGCCTCCGACGAGGCCCGCTTCGTCACCGGCGCGGTGCTCGTGGTCGACGGCGGCCACACCGTCCGCTAGCAGTGTCCGCCGAATGCGCGCTGACTGGACGCCGGCCGACGAGCGGCAGGTACGCGCCCGCTACCCGCGCATGGTGGAGTGCCCGCCGCCCGCGCTTCACGCCCGCATCGAGCTGCTCGGCAGGGCCTGCACGGTGACCGACCTGAGCCATGAGATCGCGGCGACCAACCCCACCTTCAAGGGCCATCAGCGCACCGTGATGTGGCAACACCTGTCGCACGAGGAGGTGCAGCGGTTCGGCTTGACCGAGCCGCCCTACTCCTACGAGGTGGTGGCGTTCACCCTGTGCGGCCACACCTCCACCCATTGCGACTCGATCAGCCACGTGGTGCCGGAGCAGGGCGCCCGGACGATCGACCGGAGCCCCTTGCAGTGGCACTTCGCGCCGGGGCTGTGGCTCGACTTCCGCGCCAAGGAACCGAACTCCTACATCACCCGCGCCGACCTGGAAGCGCAGCTCGCCGAGTTGCGCCTGGAGATCAAGCCGAACTCGGTGCTGCTCTACGCCACCGGTTGGAGCGACAAGTGGGCCGGCGATCCCAACGACTACATAACCGGCTACCCCGGGCTCGACGCCGAGGCCAGCCAGTTCCTGGCCGACGCCGGCGTGATCGCCTTCGGCGCCGACGCGCCGAGCGTCGATTCCTACCACGAAGTGGCGGTGCGCCGCGTGCAGCCGGCGCACATGACGTGCCGGGAACGCGGCATCCTCAACCTCGAGAACCTGGCCAACGTGCACTGCATTCCCAAGCGCGCCTTCACCTTCATCGGCCTGCCGCTGAAGATCAGGAACGGCGCCGGCTCGCCGCTGCGCGCCGTGGCGGTCACCGAGGATTGACGGCAATGCAGGCGCTGGTGCTGACCGCCCCCAACCGGTTCTCGGTGACCGAGGTACCGCGCCCCGTACCGGGCCGCGAGGACGTGCTGGTGCGGGTGGATACGACCTGCATCTGCGGTACCGATCCGCACATCATCGCCGGCGACTTCCCCGGCTTCTGGCCCAGGTCCTATCCCTTCGTCCCCGGCCACGAGTGGTCCGGCACCGTGACCGCGGCCGGGGAGGTGGCGGCCGGTCTCGGCTACCGCGCCGGCGACCGCGTGTGCGCCACCTCGCATTGCGGCTGCGGGTTCTGCCGCATGTGCCTGACCGGTCGCTACAACCTGTGCCTGAACTACGGCAACGAAGCGGTCGGCCACCGCCAGTACGGGCACTACACCGCGGGCGGCTACGCCGAGTACGTGGCCGCCAGCGTCAAGAGCGTGCACCGCATCCCCGACCAGCTCCCGCTGGCCTGCGCCGCGGCCATCGATCCGCTGTCGATCGCGCTGTACACCGTCAAGCGCACGCGCCTGCAGCCGGGCGCCGACCTGGTCATCCTGGGCACCGGCCCGCAGGGCCTGCTGGCGATTCTGTGCGCCGCCGCGCTCGGCGCCGGGCGCATCATCGCCGCCGGCAGCGGCGCGCGCCTGCAGCGGGCGCGGGACCTGGGGGCAGTCGGCATCGACTACCGCACGGCAGACGTGGTGGCCGAAGTGCGCCGGCTCACCGGCGGACTCGGGGCGCCGCACGTGGTGGAGTGCGCCGGCACTGCGGCCGCGTTCCGCCAAGCCTGCGAGCTGGCGGCCAAGGGCGGCGTGATCTCGGCGATCGGCCTGCCGGCGGAGGACGCCGCGGTACCGGTGCGGCGCCTGGTGCTGGACGAAGTGGAGATCCGCGGCGGGCGCGCCAACCCCAACACCGCCGCGGAGGCGCTGGCGCTGGTGGTCAACGGGCGCATCGACCTGGCGCCGTTGTTCACCCACCGCTTCGCGCTGCGCGACTTCGCCGAGGCGCTGCGCACCTTCACCGGCCGGATCGACGGCGCCATCAAGGTGGCGGTCTGCCCCGCGCTCGGCGGCGCTTGACCGCGGCGGCCGGGTTCCGTACTTTCCTGCGCTACTGCCATGGCATTCGAATCACGGGTCTACGCACTGCGGATCGAACCGCACCCCAACGCCGACCGCCTGGAACTGGCCGCCATCGGCGGCTTCCGCTGCGTGGTCGGCAAGGACAGCTTCGTCGACGGCGACCTGGCCGCCTACATCCCGGAAGGCGCCGTCTGCCCCGAGTGGCTGATCACCGAGCTGGGGCTGGAAGGCAAGCTGGCCGGCAGCAAGAAGAACCGCGTCAAGGCGGTGCAACTGCGCGGCGCGCTGTCGCAGGGTCTGGTGTACCCGGTCCGCGACGGGATGATTCGCGGGCGCCCGGTCAGCGCCGGCGACGAGGTGACGGAGCTGCTGGAGCTGGTCAAGTACGAGCCGCCGATCCCCATCTCCATGCAGGGCGAGGTGCAGGCGGCGCACGGCGCGACCATCCACTATGACATCGAGGACTTCAAGAAGTACCCGCAGGAGTTCCGCGACGGGGAACCGGTGATGGTCACCGAGAAGCTGCACGGCACCTGGTGCTGCCTGGGCTGGCACCCCGACCACGGCCCGATCGTCACCTCCAAGGGCATGTCGGACAAGGGCTTGGCGCTGCGGCTCAACGACGCCAACGAAGGCAACCTGTACGTGCGCACCTGGGCCGCGCACCGGGAGGCGTTCGAGGCGGCGCGCGCCCGCGTGGCCGGCGGCGGTGAGCCGTGCTACGTCCTGGGGGAGGTGTATGGGCGCGGCGTGCAGGACCTGCACTACGGCCAACCCAACCCGTCGTTCGCGGTGTTCGATGCCTACGTGGGCGAACCGGGCATGGGCCGCTACCTGAGCCCGGATGAACTGGCCGAGTCGCTGAGCGATCTGTTTCCGCTGGTGCCGGCGCTCTACCGGGGGCCGTTCAGCCTGGCAAAGCTGCAGGAGCTGACCGACGGCGCCACTACCCTGGGCGGCGCGCACGTGCGCGAAGGCGTGGTGGTCAGGCCGGCCGCCGAACGGGTGTCGTCCGAGTTCGGGCGGGTGATTCTGAAGAGCGTCTCCGGCAAGTATCTGACCCGCAAGGGCGGAACCGAGTTCAACTGACCTCCGTTCGCGGCCGGGAGCCCGGCCCCGGCTTCCCCCGGCGGCTGGCCGGCGGGCGGCTTCAGTGCTCGGCTTCCCGGTCCTGCCAGCCCCGCGCCAGGGTTCGCGTCCGGGCGGCGTCGTCCAGTACGCGGGCGCATGACTCCCAGTCGACGGGGCTGACTTCGCGGTAGCGCAGCTCGAAGGGGTGCTGCCGCGGCCTCGACGAGAATACGTACCGTGGTCCTGGAATCTGCGCGACAATTCCAGCCGGAGACCAATCCCGAACCAACTTTCCTCCTCGCTCGATGAGTCTGACCTGACTTGACGGTCAGACGATAAGATCGGTTCGGTGGGCGGCGGCCAGGCGGCGGGCGGCGGCGGCCGGCACCCCCGCCAGCGCGGCGAACTCGGGCCAGCGCCGCACGGCGTCCCGGACCTGACGGAGGATGTCGGCGGCGCGGCCCCGACGCATGGCGGCGTTGCGGGCGCAGGCCGCGAAGTCGCCGGCGGCGAAGCCTTCGCGTTTGCCGTTCAGCGACATCTGGTGCGCGCCGGTCCATCGCCCGGCGGGATTGTAGCTGTAGGTAAGGTCGAACGCCGGCGCCAGCGACCAGCGTCCCGACCGATCCATCAGGAAGGCGATGTTCTTGACGTGATCATCCTGATTGCGCGCCACGACATTGAACGCCATGCGCCGAAACTGCTCTTCCACCGCCGGCTTGCCGAGGCCCAGTCGCTGAATCACGCCGAGCGCCTGCTCGTAGGAGTTTGCGCCGGGTTGATTGAAGTCGTAGTGGGCCAACGCGCCCAGTGACTGCATGTGAATCTTGTCGCCCGCGGGCGTGCGGTCGAACCGGCGGGTCATGAAGTGATTGCGCCCGCCCTCGCGCAGGATGCGGCACTCGGCCATGGTGATGCCCGCGGCCTGCGCCATGATGTGATAGGCGTATTCGATCAGCCCATAGCCCTGCGGATCATCGAGCTCGCGGTCGCGGTTGCCCGCTACGCCGTCGAACTTCAGGAGCCAGTAGGAAAACCCGTCGCCGGCGGCGATCTGCCCGGAGCGCACCGCGCCGGTGGCGGGGTTCCAGGCGATGATCGCCTTGGCGCGGGCGCCGCCGGCCGACGTGCCCACGCGCAGGATGCTCTGCAGCGCCTGCTGCCGCTGCGGGGTCCGGAGCGATCCGGTGAGCGCACCGCGGTGGTCGAGTATCTCGCCGGCCAGCTCGACCAGGGCGGCCACCTCCACCGCGGACTGGCGGTACTCCGGCCCGGTGGCGGGGACGAACTCCAGCGCCCCCATGCCGCGCACGCCGACGTAGCAGAGCCGTTCCACCGAGTTGAAGTCGCCGGGGATGCGGCCCTGCGCGGCCAGCCAAGCGTCGATGACGGCATTTCCGAACCGGTCCGGGAGCGAGTCGGCCAGCAGTCCCGGCAGCCCGTGGAACGTCTCCTGCGCCAGTGCCGGGAAGGAGTAGATGGCAGTGCCCAGAGGCATGGTGAGCGGGGCAACCTGCCGTCCGCTGCGCAGGAACGACGAGTTGTACTCGAAGTTGGCACTGCCGCGGCCGTCATCCCAGCTCACCGCGCCGATAGTGGTTCCCCACAGTTTCACTTCGGCCACGGTCATGGTTCATCGCCCCAGGTCCACGTGCCGGGCGTCTCGCGGATGACGGTGGTGGCAGGCGACGAAGCGCGCTGGCGCAGCTTGCCGGCCATTCTGAGCTGCTGAATCGGGCTGGGGGCCGGCTCGGGCACGAGCAGGTCGAGATAGTCGAGCAGCCGGAGGGCGCGCAGGATCCGAATCAGGCTCGAAGCCTGGCACGACTTGCCCTGCTCCAGGCGCTGCACGGTCGGCGCCGACACCCCGGCCTCAACGGCGAGCGCCGCCTGGGTAAGGTTGCGGTTCAACCGCTGGCGGGCAAGGCGGTTGCCAAGCTCCTGCATTGCGGCAGTATCGGAGGTATGGTGGGTGATCGTCATTATAAGATCCCTGTTTTGATTTCTTACGCGACATTTCGCCAAGCAATCAATCAAATATAGTGGCTTGCAAGGTAATCTCAAACCGTGAAATGGTCAACGTCCGATCGGGCGCGTTATACATCTAATTTGATGTATATTGCCTAATTTCAGCCATTGCACATCACCTTCGATTAGTTAATTGGAGATCGGCGCCGGGCAGGCGAGCTGCCGCCGGCGGCGCCAGGCCCGGCGCCGCCGGCGTCCTGCCCGGCGCCGCGCTTGGCGTTTACTCGTCGTCTCCGGTCAGGATCTCGAGGTACTCGTGGTAGGCGTAGGCGCGGCCGCGGCGGTTGCCGGTGATCTCGCGCAGTACGCCCAGGCTCTCGAGCAGGGCGATCGCCTTGCGAGTCGGAGGCGGGGTGAGGTCGAGCAGCTCGCACGCCCGGGGAACGGTCACCACCGGGCTGGCCGGAAGGCACTCCAGCAGCCGGATGGCGGCAACGGTCGGGCGGTCGTGGGCGATGATGCGGCGGCGGTGGCGCTCGACCAGGGCATACAGTTCCCGCGCGGCGCGGACGCCGTCGTCGGCCGCCTCGCGCACGCATGCCAGAAAGAATGCGGTCCAGCCCTCCCAGTCGCCGCCGGTGCGCACCGCGTCCAGCCGCGCGTAGTATTCCGCCTGGGCGCGGCGGAACGCCAGGCTGAGGTAGAGCAGCGGCTGGTCGAGCAACCGCCAATGCTCGATGAGCAGCGCGATCAGCAGCCGGCCAATGCGGCCGTTGCCGTCCAGGAACGGGTGGATCGTCTCGAACTGCACGTGCGCGAGTCCAGCGCGCACCAACGGCGGCAAACCGCAATCGGCGTGCCACCAGCGCTCCAGCGCCGCCAGCGCGTCCGGCACCTCTTCCGGCGGCGGAGGTACGAACCGGGCGTTGCCGGGCCGGCTGCCGCCGATCCAGTTCTGCGAGCGGCGCAGCTCGCCCGGCTGCTTGTCCGCGCCGCGCGCTCCGCTCATGAGGAGGCGGTGCGCGTCGCGCAGCAGGCGGATGCTGAGCGGCAGGCCGTTCGGGTCGGCGAGCTGCTCGCGGGCGTAGGTGAGGGCTGCCACGTAGTTGACGACCTCCTGCACGTCGTCAGGGCGGTCGGCGCGAGCGGTCCTCTCGTAGGTAACGGCGTCCCGGAGCGTGGCCTGCGTCCCCTCGATCCGCGAAGTGACGACCGCCTCCTTCCGCACGAACCCGTAGAGGAACCAGTCGGTGTCCGGCACCATCGCGCCCGCAACCGCCAGGCGGGACAGCGCGTGCTGCGCGCCGGCGTGGAGCTCCGCCATCGGCCCGTCCAGCGCCAGGGGAGGCTCCCGCGGCGGCAGCGGGCAGGGAACGAACGCGCGAACCTGCTCTCCCAGGGTGCTGGTGATGCGGTATCGACCGGTTCGGCGCTCCACGCTGAGTATCTATAAGCAACGATCGTTTCTTTATCAAGGAGGATAAGAAACAATCGTTTCCCAAGCGGTCGTCAGCCGCGGCCGATGTAGGGCATCCTGGTGGCCATCACCGTGAGAAAGGGAACGTTGGCATCGAGCGGCAGGCGCGCCATGTAGAGCACCGCGTCGGCAACGTGCTGCACGTCCATGGTCGGCTCCACCATGGTGGTGCCGTTGGCCTGCGCCACGCCCTCGGACATTCGCTCCGTCATCGGCGTAGCGGCGTTGCCGATGTCGATCTGGCCGCAGGTAATGTCGAAGGGGCGGCCGTCGAGGGCGGTCGACCTGGTAAGTCCGGTGATGGCGTGCTTGGTGGCGGTGTAGGGCGCCGAGTCGGGCCGCGGCACGTGGGCCGAGATGGAACCGTTGTTGATGATCCGCCCGCCTGCCGGCCGCTGCGCCTTCATGACCTTGAACGCCTCTTGGGTGCAGAGAAAGGAACCGGTCAGGTTGGTGTCCACCACCTGTTGCCAGTCCTGCAGACTGAGTTCCTCCAGCGGCACCTTCGGCGCGCCCATCCCGGCGTTGTTGAATACCAGGTCCACGCGGCCGAACGCGCCGCGCGCGGCGGCGAACAGCGCCCGGACCGAAGCCTGGTCGGCGACGTCCGTCGGCACGACCAGCGTTCGGGCCGGCGGCCGCGGCGGGCCGGAAGCCGCCGCCGCCGTCAGCTCCGCAGTCTCCTCCAGCGCCGGGCGGCGGCGCCCGGCCAGGACTACGGCGTAGCCGTTGGCATGCAGGGTAACCGCAGCCGCCCGCCCCACGCCGCTGCCGGCGCCGGTCACTACCGCCACTCTCATCACAGCCTCCGCCACGTTTGCCGGTCTCCCGGCCCGCTACGATGGTTCCTCGACGCGGACGTAGCGCGCGAGTTCCTGGGAGATGGTCACCGCGTCCTGCGCGTTTTGCGCGTCCTCGCGCTCCACGATCACCTCTTCATCGGTCACGCTGGTCAACTTGATCGCCACGCCGGGCAGCAGCCGATTTTCGTGCAGCAGTTGCATCAGAGCGGAGTTCTCCTCCGCCTCCTCGGTGATACGCAGAATCCGGGTGGCCTCACCCGCCTCCACGTCCGACAGCCGCCGGGCATCCAACAGCCGCCGCTCGTCGCGGGAGCCGGGGAACGGATTGCCGTGCGGGCAGGTCGTGGGCCGCCCCAGCCGCTCGAACAGGTGCGCTTCCAGGCGCGGCGACAGCGAGTGCTCCAACCGGTCAGCCTCTTCGTCGACGTTCACCCAGTCGAATCCCAATTCGTCGACCAGCAGCCGCTCCAGCAGGTAATGCCGCCGGATGATGCGCTCCGCCTGACTGCGCCCGCGCGGCGTCAACCGCATTCCGTCGTCGGGATCGAGCACCGCCAGGCCGTGTTGCGCCAGCCGCTTCATCCCCTGGGTGACCGCCGGCGGCGACACCCCCATGCGCTCGGCGATGCGCGCGCCGACAACCGGCCGGCCTTCGCGCAGCAGCAGGTAGAGTTGGACGAGGTATTCGTTTTCGGTAGCGGAGGAGCGCGTCGCAGTCACAGCAGCAGTACCAGTCAACCGGCCCGGATGATAGACCGCCTCCGCCGCCCCGGTCAAGGAACCGGGCGCGCGCGCCCGCCGGTACGGCCGGTTCGTTCGCTCGTCACCCCGCGGCGAGCGGCGGCAGGACGCGCCGGCCACCGCCGGTCAGCCCCATGACCACCGGCAGGATGACCAGCGAACCGACCAGCGTAGACAGCACCAGCACCCCCAGCAGCAGCCCCGACACGGCGATAGGCGGGAACGTGGACGCGGCCAACATCAGCAGACCGGCGGCCAGCGACAGCGCGCTGATCAGAATCGAACGGCCCGACCGCACCAGCGTGAGAGCAATCGCTCCGGCGCTGGGCGCCGCGGGGCCGGCCGCCTGAGGTCCGCCGGCCTCGCGCCGGTAGGCCAGCAGCAAGTGAATGGCATGATCCACGCCGACGCCGATCGACAGCGCCGACAGCATCATGGTCACCCCGTCGAGCGGTATGTCGGCCAGCGCCATGAGCGTGAAGTTGGTCATGAGGCCGGCAACCACCGGAATCAGGGTGTAGGCGCCGAACAGCAGCGAGCGGAAGCCGACCGCGGTCACCAGGAAGACCAACACCACCGAAACGATGGCCGAGCGCACGTGGTCGAGCAGCAAGTCGTCGGCCACCGACAGAATCGCCATCCCGTTGCTCCAGATCTCCACTTCCAGATCGGCCGGCACGATGGCATGCACCAGCTCCTCGATCCGGGCCGCGGTCTCCCGGAACTCCTGCTCGTTGACCAGCCGTCCGCCATCCGCCGCTTCCGTGATCCGCACGTTCACGGTGAGGCTGGAAGCCTCCCGGTCGATGGTGGATTGCAACATCGCGTCGGAGGCGCGGTCCTGCGGGAGCTCGTGCAGCAGCCGCGCGAACACACCGATGAGCGCCCGGTTGCGCGGCACCTGATAGCTCCCGCGCACGGCCAGGTTCATCCGGCTGAGCTGGGTCACGAACGAGGCCACGTAAGCGACGTCCGGATCATCCCGAAGGGCCTGTTCCAGATCGGCGACGCGCTGCAGTCGTTCGGGATCGAGAAAGTATCTTCGCGCCGCCGCGGGAGCGGTCAGCGTGATGTTGACGTCGAGCGCGCCGACCAGCTCGCGTCCGACGAACAGGTTGTCCTGGATGAGCTGCGAGTCGCGGCCGAACATGCGCGTGATGTCGGTGTCATATCTGAGGCGGCCCAGCGACGCGAAGCAGACCACGGCCAACGCCGCGGCGGCCGCGAGCACCACGAACTTCCAGCGCGTCTCTCCCAATCGAGCCAGCGCGCTCAGGATCGGCGGCGCCTTGGGCGGCTTGCGGGACCGGCTTGGAGGCGGCAGCAGCGTCAGGCAAGCCGGCAGAAAGAACAGCGCCAGCAGCGCGCAGTGGGCAATTCCGACCGCCGTGATCAGGCCAAACTCGCGCACCTGGACGAGCGATCCGGTGAGCAGGCTGCTGAACCCGATGATGGTGGTAACGGCGGCCAGCACGATGGTGGCGGTAACCCGGGCCATCGCCCACCTGACGCTGGCTTTCAGCAGTCCCTGGCGGCTGGCGCTGGTATGGTAATCGGTCAGCACGTGCACGCTGTAGGCGCTGCCGAGGCTGAGAACGAGCGGCGGCGTCATGATGCTGGTTATCGTGAAGGAGAGCCCCAGGAGACGCATCGTGCCGATGGTCCAGACCGTCCCTACCAGCACCACGAGGAGCGGCATCGCTACCGTCAGAGCGCCGCGAAAGGTCGCGTAGTAGGCGAGCATGATCACCACCAGCGCGGCAATCAGGAGGCGTGGAAGATCAGTGGTAAGCCGCTGCTTCAAGCGGTAGTCGAAGGTCGGATTGCCGCCCCAGCGAATGGTGTAGTAGTCAGCGACGGGAGCCGTGATGCGCTCCAGTTCAGTGAACAGGGCGTGATAATCGTCGCGCCGCGGAACGTTGAATACCGCGCCGATCGTGTTGCCGTCGGGCGCCACGAGCAACTTGCGGCTCGCCGGATCCTCCAGCAGTCTGCGCTTGAGGAGCGCCGCCTCGCCGGCGGTGCCGGGCGCGCGCCCGCCGGCCGCGATCGGTGTGATCGAAATAACCCCGCGTTCGGTGGTGCGAAACGTCAGCAGGTTGAAGGGCGTGATGCTGCCGGTAACTTCGTCCAGCGCTTCGATTTGCCGAATGGCGCCGTCCAGCGCCGCGAGCGCGTCCACCGCAAACGCATCGCCGCTCTCGACGGCCATTATCAGAAAGTCGCGTTCGGTGCGCGATTGGCCGCGCTCCCGGAGCAGGCGCGCGACCTCATCCGGAAACAGCTCGTCGAGATTGGAGCTGACGTCGACGCCGGCGGCCAATACGCCAAACACCAGGGTCAGAACCAGCACCGCGGCGATTACCTGCCAGGCACGGCGCTGAGCGAACCCGACGATGCGGAATGCCAGTCCGGCGAGCGGTACGCGAGATTCCTGTGTCACGAAGTGAGCATGCCAGTGGAGCGGGGCCCCTAGTATCGTATGTTGCGCCGCCGCCGGTCAATCCCGGCCCCGGCGCCGAAAGCGCGGAAAGCGCGGAGCACGCGCACCGGAGAGCGCGGCGCGGCCGGGCGCGGCCGGCACCGGCGCGGCAGCCGGCACTGTACAGCGCCGGTATCGTGATCTATAGTGATGGCCGGCTCGCTTTGGCGAGCGCCAATGTCTCATGCGCATCTGCATGGTCGCCCTCGGCACCCAAGGCGATGTCCGGCCGCTGCTTGCCCTCGCCGCGGGGTTGCGAAGCGCCGGCGAGCACGTGACCGTCGCCACGCACCGCTACTTCGAGCGGATGGTCGTCGAGCGCGGCCTCGGCTTTGAGCCGATCGAAGGGAATCCGCGCGACATCATAGACAGCCGCCTCGGCCGCGGCTGGGTGCAGTCGGGCACCAATCCGCTGCGGTTCACCCGCTACCTGCGGGCGCTGGCCGGCTCGCTGGGCCAGGAGCTGATGGGCGACTGCTACCGCGCCTGCCGCGGCGCGCAAGCGATCATCACCGGGCTGCTCGGCTACTTCGCCGCCGGCCACGTCGCCGAACGGCTCGAAGTGCCGTTGGCGGCGGCGTTTCTGCAGCCGGTCACCCCCAGCCGCCACCTGCCCTCGGTATTCTTCGCCGACGTACGCGCCCCGGCGCCGGCGCGCCGCTACTACAACTTCGCCAGCCACGTGCTCGTCGAGCTGATGTTCTGGAGCATGCTGCGGCGGGAAGTGAACCGCGCGCGGGCCGCGGTCCTCGGACTGCCGGAAGTGCCGCGGCTGCGCACCTTTGCGCGCAACCTGCGCGGCAACCCGGTGCTGTACGGGTTCAGCCCGACGGTGCTTCCCCCGCCGGCGGACTGGCCGCCCGAGGTACGGGTAACCGGTTACTGGTTCCTCGATGAGAGCGGCGCCGGCCGGCAGCCGGAGGCCGCCCTCGCCGCCTTCCTGCAGCGCGGCGCGGCGCCGGTCTACGTCGGGTTCGGCAGCATGAGCGGCAGCCACGAGGAGGCCCTCACCGCCATCGTGCTCACCGCGTTGCGCCGCTGCGGGCTGCGCGGCGTCCTTGCCACCGGCTGGGGCGGCCTCGGCGCCGCCCGGCTCCCGGACGACATGCTGATGCTGGATTGGGCGCCCCACGACTGGCTGTTCCCGCGCAGCGCGGCGATCATCCATCACGGCGGCGCCGGTACCACGGCCGCCGGGCTGCGCTGCGGCGTGCCGCAGGTCATCGTGCCGTTCTTCGGCGATCAACACTTCTGGGGGCAGCGGGTGCACGAGCTGGGCGCCGGTCCGGCCCCGGTGGCGCGGCGCCGGCTCACCGCGGCGCGCCTGACCGCGGCGCTGGCCGAAGCGGCCGGCGATCCCCGGATGCGGGCGCGCGCGGCCGCCGCCGGGGCGCGCATCCGCGCCGAGGACGGCGTCGGGAACGCGGTGGCGGAGGTGCGCCGCGCGCTGCGGGAACGGGTTCCGGCGTGAGCGGCGCGCGCGGGCAGGCGCCGGTGGCGCTGGTCACCGGCGCCTCCGGCATGATCGGCGGCGAGCTGGCGGCGCAACTCGCCGCCGGCGGCCGGCGGGTGCGCTGCCTGCTGCGGCCGGCGAGCGCCGGCGACCGGCTCGCGGCGCTGCCGGTCGAGGTGGTGCGCGCCGATTTCGATGACCCGGCCGCCCTCGCCGCGGCGATGGCCGGAGTCTCCCGCGTCTACCACCTCGCCGGCTATCTGCACGCCGGGGCGCCGTTCAGCGGCGGCGAGGACTACGCCCCCTATCGCGCCGCCAACGTCGACTTGACGGACCGCCTGCTGGCCGCCAGCGCGCGCGCCGGCGTCGAGCGGTTCCTGTTCGCCAGCACCACCGGCGTCTACGGGGCGGCGGCCGCCGCGCCGATCGCCGAAGATGACCCCACCGAGCCATTCTCGGCCTACGGCCGCTCCAAGCTGGAGGCCGAAGGGCTGGTGCGCGCCTGGGCCCGGCGCGGCCTCGACGTCACCATCGTGCGGCCCAGCGCCACCTACGGAGCAGGCGATCGGCACTTCCTGCCGGCCGCCCTGGCGCTGGCGCGCATGCGGCGGATACCGCTGGTCGACGGCGGGCGCCATCTGGTCGACTTCGGCCACGTCAGCGACGTCGCGCGCCTCATGCTGCTGGCCGGCGAGTCGCCGGCGGCCCGCGGCAAGACCTACAACGCCGCCTCCGGGCATCCGCAGCCGCTGCGCGACCTGTTCTCCGAGTACGCTTCCCTGACCGGCAAGCCGGCCCCCGTGATCGTGCCGGTGCCGGCCGGCCTGTGCCGGGCGCTCGGGCCGCTGCTGCAGGCGGCGGTAGGCGTCTGCGCGCCCGCGCTGCGGCACCTCGTTACCCGTGACGGGCTGGCCTATCTGGCGCGGGACGTAAGCTACGACATGACCCGCGCCGGCGAGGACCTTGGCTTTCGCCCGCGGGTGGACTTTCGCACCGGCCTGGCGCTGACGCTGCCGGCGGCCCGCGCCTGAGCAGACCGCCCGCCAGGCCGGAGCCTGCCTGCCGCGCGCCGCGCTTTCAGAACCGGTAGCTGGCGCAGGCCACCTCGATGCCGGGACCGACGGCCAGAAACAGGCCCAGGGCGCCGGGCTGCGCGGCGCGCGCCGGGATCGCCTCCCAGCCGGCGGCCGCGGCGGAAGTAAACAGATCCTCCGTCCCGCAGGCCACCAGCCGTGCCGGGTCCAGTTCCAGGGCGGCGGCGAGGCGGGCCAGAAACCGGGGCGAGATCTGCGGCGGCAGGATCACCGCGAAGTCGTCCAGGGTACGCTGCTCCTCGCGCAGCAGCGCGCCTACGCCGGCGGCCAGCGCATCCAGATAGTAGTCCTGCAGGCGGGGGTCGCTGACGACGCGCAGCCGCGGCGGGCCGGAGGTGTCGGTCTGCGCGTACGCATGATACCGCTCCAGGTGCTCCGGCCGACTGGCGAAGTAGAAGCTGCGAAATCCCGTCGCGTCCCCGCTGCGCTCCAGCCGCAAAGCCGATCCGGCGCTGGCCGCGGCCAGCGGGGGCTGCCCCGCCACCGGCGTCTCGCCATACTCCGAGGTGGCCACCACGCCGGTGCCGCCGCGCGACAACAGCAGCCGCCCGGCCACCTGACAGGCCATGAGCACGCCCGGCGGCCCGTTCATCAGGTCGAACGCCAGCAACTGGCGCGTGCCGGCGTCGGCGCAGGATCCCTTGAGCCCCATCTCGCGCGCCACCAGCGTGGCCAGCGCCGGTTCGGAAACGAACGCTTCGCGGTACACGCCGGAGTACACCAGCAGTGCCAGATCCGGGGCGGCGCCGGAGGCCAGCACGCGCGCCGCGGCGCGCGCCGCCAGGGCGACGCTGCCGCCGGTGCCCTCGCCCGCGGGGCGGCAGGTGGCGGCCGCGGCGATGCGAACCCGTTCGCCGGCCGGGATGGCGCGGTAATAGTCGCCCGCAGCGCCCGCCCCGACGCGCGGCTCCGGCGCCGGGGCAGGCGCCGCGGGCGCCGGCGGCGGAGCCCCGCGCCCGTTGGCGCCGGCGGCGAACTCCCCCACTCGATACTGCGCCACGCCGATGGTGATTCCGGACGCCTGGATGCTGAACATCACGCGCTGGCCGGGCCGCACCGCGGTGCCGTCGATCAGGTCCTTGAGCGCCACCCAGTGCGAGGTGGTGGCCGTGTTGCCGCGGTGCTTGAGGTTGTCCACCATGTTGCCGGTGTGGCACATCTTGCGCCCGAAGCGGCGGTTCATCAGGCGGGTGGCTTCCTTGATCGAGTTGGAGGAAGTCTGATGCGGGATGTAGTAGAGCGGATCGTCCACTACCCGGCCGCCGGTCATCAGCGCGTGAAAGTGGGCGACGATGTCGCGCAGCGCCGCCCGCGCCAGCGCCACCGAATCGGTGAACATGATGGCGCCGTAGGTCTCCGCCGCATGAGCGGTGCACAGGTCGGCGTGCTCCGGCACGGTATACAGGTCGAGGAACTCGAACCCCGTCCCCTGCTCCAGCAGCAGGCAGACGCCGGCGTCGCCCAGCGTCAGGCACGCCAGGCGCTGGTCATGGCTGCCCTCCAGTTCCCGTTGCGCGGTGGCGGTGAGATGGGTGATGTACTCGCCGCTCACCACCAGCGCGCGGCGGATGTCGCCGCGGCGGATCAGCTCGTCCACCACCAGGATCGCCGTGAACACCCCGGCGCAGGCGTTGCCGAGGTCGAACGCCGCGGCGCCGTGCAGCCCGAAGTGCTTGCGCAGCACGGTGGCCGTGGTCGGCTCGATGTTGTAGTTGAGCGGCGCGTCCTGCTTGGAGATGTTGGCCGCGACGACCAGATCGATGGCCGACGGGTGATGGCGCGACTGCGCCAGACATCGCGCTACCGCGGCCTTGGCCAGGTCGACCGAGAATTCGCCGTCGCCGGCCATCCGCCGGGTGGCAATGCCGGTCATTCGCTCCAGCGGCACCCGCGGCCGCCGCCGGCACCCGTTGAGCACCGTCCGGGTAGTCACTTCCCGCTCCGGGAGATAGACGCCGAGGCTCTCGACGCTGGTGTTGGCGGTCGTCCCCCAGGCAGCCGGCTCCGCGCTCACGAATAGGTCCTCTTGTCGTTCACCAATGCTCCAGTTCGCCGCGGCCACCATACCACAACCGCGCACGTTAGTCGCCGGTCCGCCCGCCCCCGGCTCCGCGCGCTCCCGCCGCCGTTCCCGTTGACCGGGAGCGGCAACAAGTGTAGCGTGGCGCCCGCCTGGGAACACCGCGCCCGATGTCCGATCACTCAGCCCGAATTCGCGCCCTCCACGACCGGCTCAGAGGCATCGCGCTGCGCTGGGCCATGGGCAGACCGGTCGACGACGCGGCCGCCCGCGCGGTCCGGCGGGCCGCCATCAGCGCCAATCACCGCCACTACTTCGAACGCATTCCTATCTACCGCCGGCTTGCCGACCAGGCCGGGATACCGGCGGAGGCGACCTTCGAGCAGATCAGCCGCGAGCTGATGTCCACCGACCACATCTTCAAGTCCTACCCGCAGGCCCTGCTGGACGGCAACGATTACGGCGCCATGAACGAGTGGCTGCGGCAGGTGTTCGACCGCCCGGTGGAGGTGCCGGTCGCCGGCCTCGACTCGGTGGACGGGTGGCTGGAGCGGCTGCGCGCGGGCGGGATTCACACGGTGTTCAGTTCCGGCACCAGCGGCCAGATCTCCTTCGTCCCGCGCGACGGGTATACCTGGTCGCTGCTCACCGGGCTGAGCACCTCCTACGTTCCGCTGTTCCAGATGCGCCAGGGCATTGCGCGCGGGTGGGAGCGGCTGGCGGCGCGCAGCGCGGCGCGGCTGCTGGCGCCGCAGCGCTTCACGCAGTTCTTTCAACGCCGCGGGCTGCGCAGCTTCGACGGGTTCTTCCTCTCCTTCTCCGGCGGCACCCAGGGCACCCAGGTGGTGGGGCAGGTGCTCGCCGGCATGGTCGCCCGCGCCACCTTCCTGTTCGACCTGCAGCTTTCGGCCACCGCGGTGCGGGCGCTGGTGCGCGGGGCGGCCAGCGACCTCGAGCAGCGCCTGGCCGACGAATTCCTGGAAGCGACGGTGCAGCGCCGGGAGGAAAACTACCGCCGGATGCTGGCGGCGATGCGCGCCTCGGTCGCCTCCCGCCGGCGCGCGCTGGTGTTCGGCGCGCCGTTCATGATCAAGGAGTTCTGCGACTGGCTGGTCGCCGCCGGCGAGGAGCTCGCGCTGCGTCCCGGCAGCATGCTGTTCCACGGCGGCGGCTGGAAGAGCTTCGAGGGCGACCGCATCGACGAGTCGGCGCTGCTCGCCCTGGTGGAGCAGGCCACCGGCGTGACCCCCGGCAACGTCAGCGAAGGCTACTCCATGACCGAGGCGCAGGTGGTGTTTCCGCGCTGCCGGGAGGGACGCTTCCACGTACCGCCGATCACCGAGACGGTGATCTTCGACGACGCGCTGGAGCCTCTGGAGGGCGATGACGTGTATGGCGCGCTCGGCTTCCTCGATCCCTTCGCCGCCTGCTATCCGGGGTTCATCATCACCGGCGACAACGTGCGCCGGCGGACGCAGGAGTGTCCCTGCGGCGTCAGCGGACTCACCATCACCGACGTCGCCCGCGCCGCGGGCCGCGAGGTGAAGGGATGCGGCGGCATCATGGCCGCCATGCAGGGCTGACGTTGACCGCCCCGACCAGTGGCCGCGCGCCGGCCATCAGCGTCGACTCCGAGGGAGTGATCCGGCTGCCCGCGCTGGTGCGCGGCCGGTTGATCATGCCGCCGGCGGTGCCCCGCCGGGAGATCGAGGCCGCCTTCGCCGGCGCCGCGAACGGGCCGGCTGCGGAGCCGCCGGCGCTGGTCAAGTTGCCGGAGGCGTGGGTGTTGCGCGAACCGATCCTGGACCGCGCCGCGATGCGCGCCACCGGCGGCTACCAGTATCAGGTCCTGCCGGCGGTGAATCCGCGGCAGTTGCCGGAGGACGATCTCGACGCGCTGGCGGAGGAGCTGTACGAGCTCCCGTTCGCCGAAGTGCTGAGCTATCTCGACGGCCTGCGGCAGGCCTACGCCGGCGACCGCGAGCTGCAGCGGCAGGTCAAGGCGCTGGCGCGGCAGACCTCGGAGGCGCCCGATCCCTACGTCGACGCCGGCTTCGCGGTGTTCCCGGCGATGCTGGAGCGCGGCGTGGCCGAGGCGATGGTGGACGCCGAGCTGGCGGCCTGGCAGATTCCGGGGCGCCGCTTCCTGGACGGTTGGGTCGAGGTGCCGGGCACCCTCTACCCGGCGCCGGTGCACCTGATCCATGCCGGGAACCTGCCGCCGATTGCCGACTACGACCCGGCGCAGGCGGCGCCGCGCATCCGCGCGCTGCCGACGCGCCAGCTTCACGTCACCGCCGGCAACTCGCCGCTGGTGCCGCTGGCCTCGCTGCTGCGCGCCCTCTGGACCAAGTCCGCGGCCACCGTCAAGCTGCCCTACGGGGCGACTCTGGCCGGCGCCTACCTGGCCCAGTTGGCCGCCCACACCTTTCCCGACCACCCGCTCACCCGCCACCTGTCGGTGCTCTACTGGCCGGGCGGCGACCGGCAGTTCGAGGCGCCGCTGTTCCTGCCGGGACGCTACGACCGCATCGTGGTGTGGGGCGCTCCCAACGCGGTGCAGTCGGTCACCGAGCGCGCGGCCTTCACCAAGACGGTCACCTTCAACCCGCGCTACGGGGTCAGCCTGATCGGCCGCGAGGCGTTCGCGCACCTGGAACAGGTGGTGAGCCGCGCGGTGTGCGACACCCTGATCCAGGGTCAGAAGGCGTGCATCGCCTCGCAGATCCACTATCTGGAAGGAGATCAGGCGCAGGCGGAACGCTACGCCGCGGCGTTGCGCGACGAGTTGGGGCGCTGGGACGGCTTCGCGCCGGCCGCGCTGAGCCGGTCGCAGCAGGGGCAACTGCGGCGCATGAAGCGCGGCAGCTTTCTGGGCGCCACCTGGTTCGAGAATCAGGCCGGCGGGCAGTTTCGCTCCGCGGTGGCGGTGATGCCGAACGAGTTCAACATCATGGAGCATCCGCTGTGCCGGCTGATCGTGGTGCGTCCGGTGCCGGAGCTGGAGCAGGCGCTGCAGTACCTGCATCCGGGGGTGGCCACCGCCGGCGTGTTCCCGGAGGCGCGGCGCCGGGCGCTGAGCGTGCGCATCGGGACGCGCGGCGTCAGCAACGTGCCGCCGCTGGGACAGGCCGGCTACACCTGGCCGGGGATGCCGCACGACGGCATGCTGGTGCTCAGCGAACTGGTGGACTGGAAGACCGCCTAGTCGCCGGCCGGCGGGGCCGCCGCCCAGGAGCGCGCCAGGCGCCGCAGCCCCTCGGCGATCGACACCGGCGGCGCATAGCCGAGATCGCGGCGCGCGGCGCTGATGTCGAACCAGTGCGACGAGGAGATCTCCCGCACCAGGAAGCGGGTCAACGGCGGGGCCGCGGCGGGCCGCAGCAGGCGGCCCGCCCCCTCCGCCAGACCGGCCGCGGCCAGCGCCAGCCAGCGCGGCACGCGGCGCCGCACCGGCGGCGCGCCGGCCAGTCGCAGCAGCCGGCCCACGAACTGCCACAGGTCCACCGGCTCGCCCTGGGAGATGAAGTAGGCGCGGCCCGCGGGGCGCGCGCCCGGCGCGAGCCGCTCCACCGCCAGCGCGTGCGCTTCCGCGGCGCTGTCGATGTAGGTCACGTCGATGCGAAACGGACCGCGCCCGATCCGCACCAGGCGCCCGCGCCGGGCGCGGGCGATCAGCGCCGGCACCAAGTGGCGGTCGCCGGGGCCCCAGATCAGGTGCGGGCGCAGCGCCGCGGCGGCCAGCGCGCCGTCGTTGGCCGCCAGCACCGCCTGCTCCGCCAGGGCCTTGGTCCGCGCATAGGGCGAGTCGTAGTGGTCGGGATAGGGTATCGACTCATCGACGCCGCGCAGGTCGCGGCCGGCGAACACCACGCTCGGCGAGCTGGCGAACACCAGCCGCTCCACCCGGTGGGCGCGGCAGCCGGCGATTACCGCCTCGGTGCCGGCCACGTTTACCTCGTGGAAGCGGCGCGCGGTGCCCGGAGTGCCGGGTACCAGCGCCGCGGCGTGCACTACCGCCCGGCAGCCGGCGCAGGCCGCGGCGGTGGCGCGCGGGTCCGCCAGGTCGCCGCGCACCTGCTCCACGCCGCAGGCCGCCAGCGCCGGGTAGCTGCCCCGCGCGTAGCTGCGCACCTGATGGCCGCGGCGCAGCAGCCGCTCCACCACGGCGCGTCCCAGGAAGCCGCCGCCGCCGGTCACCAGCACCTTCACGGCGCGGCCTAGGCGGGGTCGGAGCGCGCCGGCGCCGGTCCCGCCGGCCCCCCGCTCGTCGGCCCCCCGCGGCCGGCCAACTTGCGCCACGTGGCGTACAGGAACCAGCAGATGAGGAGGTTGGCCGGCAGCGTGACGAGCAGCGCAGCGGTGCCGAACGGCGTGATGCTCTCGGCGAAGACCAGATAGGTCCAGTCGGCGAACAGCTCGCTGAGGCGGATGCCGGTCACCAGCAGCAGCCAATGCGCGGCGCGGCGCCAGCGCGGCAGGGCCAGAATCTGCACCGCGGCGAACGCGGCCCAGATGGCGCCGGTGCGGCGCAGCAGCCCCTGCGGGTCGACGTAGGCGGCGTCGTGCAGGAGGCGGTACCAGATCTGCGGCAGCAGGAACGCCCCCACCGCGACCAGCAGGTCGAACGCCACCAGCGCGATCAGGATCACGTCCACCAGCCGCCCGCGCGCGGCGCCGATCCGGGCATTACTCACGTAGGTCGATGACAACATGGGCGTGCGCCTGAGTATAGCGAGAGACGGGCGCGCGCCGCCGGTGTAGAGTGGCGGCGTCATGTTCGCCTGGGTATTGCACGGGCGGCGCGACCTGCGCCGCGAGCGGCGGCCCGATCCGGCGCCGGCCGCCCACGAAGTGGTACTGCGCGTCGAGCGGGTCGGGATCTGCGGCAGCGACGTCCACTACTACCGCGACGGCCGGGTGGGGGCGTTCGTGCCGTCCGGCCCGTTCGTGCTCGGCCACGAAGTCGCCGGCGAGGTGGTGGCGGCCGGGAGCGCGGTGGAGCGGCTGCGGGCCGGCGACCGGGTGGCGGTCGATCCCTCGCAGGCGTGTCTGCGCTGCTCCTGGTGCCGGAGCGGGCGCAGCAACCTGTGCCCGGAGATGCGCTACTTCGGCAGCGCGGCCAGCGATCCGCCGACCGACGGCGCGCTGTGCGAACTGAAGGCGGTGCCGGCCGCCAACTGCCATCGGCTCGGCGACGGCCTGAGCTACGCCTGCGGCGCGCTGCTGGAACCGCTGGCGGTGGCGTGCCACGCCGTGCTGCGCGCCGGCAGCCTGGCCGGGCGCCGGGTCGCGGTCAGCGGCGGCGGGACCATCGGCCAGCTCGTGGCCGCGGTTGCGCGCGCCCTCGGCGCCGGCCACGTGACGCTGGCCGACCCGCGCCCCGCGGCGCGCGCCGCGGCCGCGCAGCGCGCCGACGAGGTACTCGATCCCGCCGCCGGCGAGGCGCCGGCGGGCGGCCCTGCGCAGGTGACCTTCGAAGCGGCCGGAGCCGCGGACTCGCTGCGCTGGGCGCTGGCGCATACCGCGCGCGGCGGCACCGTGGTCCAGATCGGGACGCTGCCGCAGCAGGTCACCGCGCCCTTCAATCTGGTCATGGCCAACGAGCTGCGGGTGCTCGGCAGCTTCCGCTTCGCCGGCGGCTTCCAGGTCGGCGCGGCGCTGCTCGCCGCCGGCCGCATCGAGGTCGAATCGCTGATCAGCGCGGTGCTGCCGCTGGCGCAGGCGCCGGCGGCCCTGGAACAGGCGGCCGGCGATCCGGCCGCGCTCAAGCTGCAGGTCAGCCGGCAGTGAGCCGGCGGCGCGCCGCCTGCTGGCGCGCATTGCACGTGGGGCCGGCGGGCGGGTAGATTGCGGCAACGAATATGCGTGTTGTTCGTACCGCCCTCTCCCTCCTCGTGCTGCTGCTGGCCGGCGCCGGCGCCGCGGTCGCCGACGGCCCCTACCTGAACGCCACCGCCGGCGTGGCGCTGGTGCCCGGCCTCAACGACGCTCCGTTCAAGTTCCTCGGACAGGCGGCGGCCGCTGTGACCGAAGACGAAGGCAAGGGTGACTGGGAGTTCGATGCCGGCTTCGTGGCCAGCGGCGCGGTCGGCTACCAGTTCGGCCCGGTGCGCGCCGACGCCGAGTTTTCCTACCTGACGGCGAACTTCGCCTTCACCGCCAACGACGCGGCGAAGGACGACAACCTCACGGCCCTGCTGCTGCTGGCCAACTTCTGGTACGACGTAGAGATCGGCGGCATCGTGGCGCCCTACGCCGGGATCGGGGCCGGGGGCGCGAATCTGCTGGCCAAGCTGACCGCCGACCAGAACACCTGGTTCGACGGCTCCGGCTGGGGCTTCGCCTTCCAGGCAGGCGCCGGCGTGCTCCTCAAACTGGTGCCCGGAATCTCCTTCGACCTCGGCTACCGGTTCTCCGGCTCCCTGGCAACGGAGATATTCGACCGGGCCAATGCCGACCTGAGCAGCTTGAATCCCACCCTCATGGCCCATCGCATCCAGCTCGGCGTGCGCTTTCCCTCCTGAGCCGCGGACCGGCCGCCGGCCCGGAGCAACCGGTTGCTACCCTATCTCAAACTCGGTACATTACGGCTTGATCCCACCCCAGCGAGGCATTATACCTATGCGTTCAAGCGCCGCTCTCCTTACTATCGCGTTGTTGTCCGTTCCCGCGGTAGCCACCTTCTCCCAAAGCGCCATGATGATGGAAAGCTCCGGCGTCTACGTGAACGTCGGCGGGGCGCTGACCCTCGTTCCCGGCCTGACCGGGGTACCGTACGAGAAACTTGATTCTGACCTTAACCTTGAGCACATGACGGCGGACGGAAAGAAGACCAACTGGGACTTCGATCTCGGGTTCGGCGCCGACGGCGCCCTGGGCTACGACTTCGGCAGCTTCCGCGCCGACGTGGAGTTCACCTACCTGACCGCGAGGTCCGTCTTCGACGTCGACAAGACCAAGCGGCGAGAGAACTCCGACAAGGCCGACGACACGCTCACCGTGCTGGCGGCGACCGCCAACGCCTGGTACGACCTGGACACCGGCACTGCCTGGTCGCCCTACATCGGGATCGGCGTCGGCGCCGCCAACGTCCAGGTGAAACTCGCCACCGGCGAGGGGACGGAGGACCTGCACTTCGATGGCAATGGGTGGGGATTCGCCTACCAAGCCGGGGTCGGCGTCGCCCTCGAGGTTCTGACCGGGTTCTCGCTCGTGGGCGGCTACCAGTTCTTCGGCACGTTGCAGACGACGGTGACGGACTCAGACAACAATACCGCGCCTGCCGAGGCTGGCACCGTGAGTCCGATGCTGATGGCGCACGGGGTGCAACTCGGCATGCGGTTCCTGTTCTAGGACGGCGGAGCCGGAGCGCCGGCGGCGGCGCTTCAGCGCAGGCTGTCTGACCGTCAGCCGCGGCAGGCCACTATCGGCAGGTCCTTCATCGCGTAGAGGCCGGGCGCCGCGGCCACCAGCGCCGGCGCGCTGTTGACGACGATGGCCGCGGTCGCGGTGTCGCCGGGGGTGCCTCCGGGGATGGTCGCCTCCAGATCGGGGGTGCCGGTAATGGCCACCGAATCGTGGGAACTCGGCGCGCCGACGTAGGCTTGGAACTCCAGCTCCACCACCGGGCGCCCGGCGCATGACCCCACCGCGGACTGCTTCAAGCCGGCGACGCGGCCCACCGGCACCGCGGCGTGGGCGCTGCTCACCGCGCGATCCAGCAGCACCGGTTCGATCGACTCGCTGAAGTCGTCCAACTTCCAGCCGAATCCGGCCGCCAGCAGCGCCGCGGACTGCTCCAGGCCGACGTGGCCGAAGCCGCCGCCGGCCACCGCCGCGGCGAACTCCCGAGGCGACATGCCTACCCCGATCTTGCGCTGAAACGGCCCCCGCCGGGCGGCCGCGTCCTGCACCCGGGTCACGCGCACCGCGCGCACCTCGGCGCACACCGCCGACATGAACAGCGGCCAGGTATCCATCAGAAAGCCGGGGTTGACCCCGGTGCCGAGAATCGACACCCGGTGGCGGCGCGCCAGCTCCTGCAGCCGCGCCGCGGCCTCCGGGTCGCGGCCGCCGGGAAAGGCCAGCTCCTCGCAGGTGGACACCACGTTGGCCCCGGCGGCGGCGATCGCCGCAAGCTGATCGAACACCGCCGCCACCTGCGAACCGGTAGCATGAAACACCACCGCCGGGCGCAGCTCGCGCAGCGCCGCCGCGGCGTCGCCGCGCACCGTAACGCCGAGGCGGCCTCCCAGCCCCGCCACCTCGCCCAGATCGCGGCCCACCACCGCCGGGTCGACGTCGATCCCGCCCAGAACCGTGAACTCCGGCCGCTGCGCCGCCAGACGCACGATGCTGCGCCCGATGGGACCGCAGCCAAACTGCACCACGCCAATCGTTCCTGCCATGCGGCGCCCAGCATAGCAGGCTCCGCGCCGGCGTTGCACCGCCCCGGCCCGCGCCGTACCATGGCGGCCACCGATGAGCGCTACCCTTGCGGGAGGCCGGGCGTGAGCCGCCGGGCGCTGGTCATCCAGCACATTGCGGTGGAGACCCTGGGCGCCAACTTCGGCGCGGTGCTGGCCGAAGCGGGCTTCGAGACGATCCCGCTACTGGCGGCGGGCGCCGATAGTGATAGCGCGGGCCGGTTCGCCGCGCCGGAGCTGGCGGAGCTGGAGCTGATCGTCTCGCTGGGCGGCCCGCAGTCGGCCAATGACCGGACCCCGGCGCTGCAGCAGGAGATCGAATACCTGCGCGCGGCCGCCGCCGGGCAGCCGCCGGTGCCGGTGGTAGGAGTGTGTCTCGGCGCCCAACTGCTGGCCCGCGCGCTCGGCGGCCAAGTAGCGCCCACCGGCGGCTACCAGTTCGGGCTGCGCAAGATCGACGTGACCGCGGCGGGCGCCGTCGACCCGGCGTTCCGGGAAGTCGCCGTGCCGCTGGTGCCGACGCTGCACGGCGAGCGGTTCTCGGTGCCGCCGGGGGCCGCACTGCTGGCGACTGGCACCATGCTGCGGCGCGACGGGAGCTACGTCCGCATCCCCATGGCGTTCCGCTATGGCCTCAGCTACGGCTTCCAGTTCGAGCCGCAACTGACCTGCGCCGAGTTGCGCGTCTGGAACCGCGAGCTGGCCGGCGACTACGCGCTCATGGGCGAACGCTTCGACCCGCGCGAGGAGGCCGCCCGCAACCTGCGCGAGTTCACCGCATTCGCACCGTACCACGAACGCCAGATGGCCCGCCTGCTCCGCGCCATCCTGCGCCAGGCAAACTACAACCGATGACCATGCAGAAACAAAGACGATGAACGGAGCCGATACTGTGGAAGGAGGAGAACACGTCAGGTTGAGAGGGAATCCCGGACGACACGGAATGACAACTGGCAAGACCCAAACCGTTGGAAGCTTTCTGATGGTCGAGGTCGCCTTCGGACCCAACGAACGGCAATTCAAGCGGTATGACTTGCTGGAACCTGTCGAGCCCGAAGAGGACATGCTGGACCTTCTCGCTACGGGTCGATGCGGCGGTCCGATCGATCTCCGGCGCGTATTGACGCTGGCGAAAGTCAAGGGCGACCTCACGAATGTGTTCTATTCGATGGAGGCCAGCAATACTGACTTCTATCCGCACCAATTCAAACCAGTTCTGAAGTTTATCGAGTCGACTGTAGGGCGGCTACTCATCGCCGACGAGGTTGGTCTGGGCAAGACGATTGAGTCAATCTACATCTGGAAAGAGCTGCAGGCACGGGAAGACGCACGACGACTGCTCATTATAGTCCCTGCAATGCTGAGGCAAAAATGGCGAGACGATTTGCAACAGCGCTTTGGTATCTCAGCTGAAATCATCCGCGCCAAGGAATTGGTTGATAAGGTCGAAAGTTTTTCACAGCGACGACTCATCAATCATACATTTACATTGATCACCAGCCTTGAAGGATTGCGAACTCCAAGAGACTTTCATGATGAAGACAACACTAGCCCTCGGGCCGTGTTCGGCCGCCTCATGGATCGAAACACAGCGACCGATGATCTTGCGTTGTTCGATCTCACAATTATCGATGAAGCGCATTATTTGAGGAATCCACAGACGGCAAGCAATCGTCTGGGTCGATTGGTGCGCGATGCATCGCGTAACCTTGTGCTGCTGACTGCCACACCAATCCAGATCAAGACCGGAAATCTCTATCAGCTGCTTCGCCTGGTAGATGAGGAACAGTTTTTCCAGGATGGCTTGTTCGAAGATATGCTGCAAGCCAATGCACCCATTATTCGTGCGCTCCGATCGATTTGGCGTATCCCTCCGGAAATAGAAAACGCTCGAGAAGGTATAGCGGATGCGCTCGCTAACCGCTACTTTGCCAATGACCCGATCCTCGGCAGAGCAGCTGAAAAAATATCGGACGCCACTGACGATCCAGCGGCACGGGTTGAACTTGGAAGACTGCTCGAATCCCGGTCTCTTCTTGGCCAGTACATGACCCGCAGTCGAAAACGGGAGGTCCTCAAGCGGCGAGTCGAGCGCGCCGCGCAGGTGTTACACGTGTCCTTTAGTTCTCAGGAACGGTCGGTATATAACACAATAACACGGAAGATCCGCGAACGCATGGCCGAAACAGAGGGAATGGCGACGTTCGCACTGTGCACGCGCCAACGACAGATGGCAAGCTGCCTGGTTGCGGCGCTTGAGCGTTGGCGCGAATGGGATCTGATAGAGGAAGTAATGTCGGAGGATATAGGATCATCGTTTCGACAAGAAAACACTCATATGGATCAAGAAGACGCTCATATAGATAACGAATTACTGAGCGAAGAGATCCTCGCTGACATAGATATCAGGGATTTGGAGAGGGTTGATTCCAAATACCTACGGCTGCGTGAATTCTTGCGCAACGAGTTGTCGGAGCGTCCGGCAGATAAGATAGTGATGTTCTCATTTTTCCGCGGTACACTGGCATATTTGCAGAAGCGGTTGGAGCAAGATGGCTTGCAGACGGCTCTGATCATGGGAGGTATGGGAGACGAAAAGCAGAACGTACTGCGACGGTTTGCGTCGTCTAGTGGACCATCGATCTTGTTGTCGTCGGAAATCGGCAGTGAAGGAATCGACCTTCAGTTTTGTCGTCTTGTAGTGAACTACGACTTGCCGTGGAACCCCATGAAAGTCGAGCAGCGTATCGGCCGCTTGGATCGTCTTGGGCAGACGGCGGATAAGATATCGATCGTCAACTTGGCGCTGCAGGACACGATAGAAGACAAGATCCTGTTGCGGCTATATGACCGGATTGATCTTTTTAGGGATAGCATCGGAGATCTCGAAGAGATTCTAGGGGAGATCACAGAGCAACTCATGGTCAAGCTGTTGGCGCCGGACCTTAGCGATGAGCAGAGGGACAGATTGGCGCGGGAAAGTGAGCTTGCCATCGTCAACAAACGTAAGGAACAGGAGCGGCTTGAGAGTGAAGCGGTCAATCTCATTGGATTCACGGATCATATACTTGATAGCGTCACGGAGACTCACGCGCAGCGTCGGTGGATCAGCGGGGGCGAGCTTATGGCGTTGGTGGATGACTTCTTTGCACGTCATTATCCCGGCACGCAGATCAGTCGCCTTTCTGGTGACCTAATGGCGGCAAGAGTGGACCTTTCTATCGAGGCTCGTGCTGATCTTGCCGCCTTTATCAGTGCCTCGCGGCCGGTGGAACCGACCGGGTTGCACAGGCGAGTATCAACTTGCCTTTTTGACCCGCGTCGACCAGGAATCGGCACCCGTATCGAGCGAGTCGACGCGACCCATCCGCTAATTCAATGGATATGTAGTAGGCTGGAAAGTAGTGCCATATACCGGGTATCGGCGGTCGATCTTTGCCGCCTCAGGACAAGCGTCGGTCCCGGGAAGTACACGTTCGCAGTACATAGATGGGAGTTTACGGGTTTGCGTGCGCGACGTGTGCTGAGCTTCAGAGCCGCCGATTTGGCACGTAGCCATGTGCTGGATGCGGAATTGTCTGAGGGACTGGTGGTAGCTGCGTCAAGGTACGGAGCGATGTTGACCAATGTGGAGCATGCCATTGGTGATCTCGACGTGATGGCGGCTGTAGAACGCTGTGAAGAATCGCTCTACAGTGAGTACGAGCAGTTTGTGCATGATTTCGAAGCCGAGAATGAACTGCGGTGTAATACTCAGGAAATGAGCGCACGGAGATTCTCAGATCGAAGAATCCGTGAACTTGAAGATCGGCTGCGGCGATTTAGAGACAACGATCAGGCGCACCTGATACCGATGACAGAAGGCTTGTTACGGAGAGAGAGAGTACAACTTGAAGCGAAGCTCCGGAAGGTGAAGGAACGGCGCAATACCGACCCGACGGTGGAGCCGTTGGCCGTCGGCATTATCAGGGTCAGGTAACGTGCGTATGAACCGCCCGGAACGACGTCGAAGACGTTTTCGTGTAGAGCCGTTGCATGTCAATCTTGGTATTGACTTTGGTACAAGCTACACCAAGGTCTGTTATCGAGATGTCGGTTCTGATAAGTCCGGTGTCCTTACCTTCGAAGGTGGACCATACTTACCTTCGATTGTGCTCATTGGTGAAAATGGCACGCTAAGCACCCCATTAGCCAATAACGGTCGAAGTTCGACGGAAGTAGCATTTCTGAAGATGCGGATAGGTGAATACACTAATTCGCAAGATTCTATGTTCGTACAGGCGTTGTCCAGCTACTATCTTGCCGAAATCATTCGTGGTGCAATGGACAGATTCAGGATTCAGGAGTCCGAATTGTCTGATCGACGACAGATTAGATGGTCGGCCAATATTGGAGTTCCGGTAGACCACTATGACTCACCAAAGTTAGTGATATTCAGAAAGGTATTCGCGATAGCGTGGATGTGGGCGGTATCGAACGGTGTCCCTACTACAGTCCAAGGTGCGATCGAACAATATCAGATTGGGGAAGGAGAGGTGAACCTGGCAGCCACGGATTGTCATGCAGTACCGGAGATCGTTGCGGCGGTATGGTCGTTCGTTACATCGCGTGCAGCACGGCCCGGAATATACACCTATTTCGACATCGGTGGAGGTACTCTTGATGGCGTCTGCTTCGGGTACGAGAACAGCAAAGGAGCTCGCCTTATTCGCTGTTACTCGGGCAAGGTGGCTCCGTTAGGCGTCAGTTTGCTTACGCATGGTCTGCGCCGTCCCGGGGGCGGGAACATTGAGAGAATGCTCACTGCAGATTCGCTTCCATCGGCCTACATCCTTAATCATCTTGCGAAATACGAGAACCAAATTAGGACGCTTGTTGCAGAGATCGTCATGACTGCTAAGTGCAAGATTTGGGGAGGATTCAGGGGGATTTACCTGGAAGATAGTGTGGATCTACTTCCCATCTTTCTTGGAGGTGGAGGATCTCGTTCCGCGTGGTACCAATTGGTCATTAAGAGTACCTACGGAAGTCGTCAGCTCGACAGAGCCGGGATCCCTCGCTTCGATCTGAAGGAGGTTCCTAAGCCGCCCGACCTAGAGATGAACAGCCTTTCTGATGACAATATTTTTTCGCGGTTTACTATTTCCTATGGTCTTTCCGTGCCAGCCGGCGAGACGCCGAATTTCTTCTTACCTGGTGGCGCTTATCCAATCCCGCCTAGTCAGAAGCCGAACGATATCCCTCCGTTCGAAACACACAAAGATTTGTACGAATAGCTGCGGCGATGTATCGCTACATGCGCGGAGACAAGCAAGCGCATCGTCCGGCTACTGTCCGAGCGTTGAGTTGCATTTTGGTTACGGCCCCGTGTCCTGCCACCGTGGACCCAAAGGGGAACGCATCGAGTCCAAAGCGCACGGCGCAGATGATCGACAGGACGGGCGGCGTTTGGCCAAGACCAAACGGTGCGGCTTGTTTACGGCGACCTGCACCGGGAATGGTGGATCGGGGACATGCGTCTGCCGTACCTACGCTCGGCTCCTCATGCGCTGATCGTACCTACAGTCGAGCCGTGGCTGCCTACGGACCACTCAAGGATGGAATCATCCTGTACGGGCTCGCGAGGGTATTGACCAGCGCCGCGCGCTAGGCGACGGTTGGGGTCATGGAACGCGTCGCGCCCCGTTCGCCCGTCCTGCTCAGCGCCGAGCAGGTCCGCCAGTTCATCGCCGACGGCTATCTCGTGCTGCAGCCGTCGTTGCCGGCCAACCTGCACCGCGCCATCTGCCGGCGGCTTGCGGCGGCGATTCCGGCGGACGACAATCCCGGCAACAACATCCTGCCGCTGGTGCCGGAGATGCGCCACGTGCTGGAGGCGCCGGAAGTGCGCGGCGCCCTGCTCAGCCTGCTCGGTCCCGGCTACTTCGAGCATCCGCACCGCTATTGCCACATCGAAGCGCCGCAGTCCTCCGACGGCCTCGACTACCCCGCCAAGCTGGCCGCCAACAGCCACCAGGACGCCTACACGCCGCTCGACCGCCCGCGCCACCACCTGCTCCGCTACCTGCGGCTCATGTACTACCCGCAGGACACGCCGCAGGAGCTGGGCCCGACTCACGTCATTCCCGGCACTCAATTCAACGCCGGGCTGAACGACGCCGAGCGCGCGCGGCCGCTGCCGGTGCGCGGCGGCGCCGGCACGGTGAGTCTGACCCACTTCGACGTGGGACATGCCGCCGGGGTCAACTTCGGCGCGCAACGGCGCTTCATGGTGAAGTTCATCTTCATGCGCGCCGCGGCGCCGCAGGCCAACGGCTGGGCGGGGCCGGAGTGGGCCTGGACCCGCCCGGAGCAGAGCGCCGCGCCGGAGCGGCTGGAGCTCGCCTGGGCGCACCTCTGGGACTGGCTGCGCGGCGCGGAGCGGTACGCCAGCCTGAAGTCCGGAGCGCTGACCAACGGCGCGCAGGCCGATGTTGCCGGCCTGAGCGTGGCCGAGCTGAGCGCGCGTCTGGCCGCCGAGGCCGACAGTGCCTCGCGGATAGCGGCCGCGCATGCCCTGGCCGCCCGCGGCGCCGCGGCCGAGACGGCGGTACCGGCCCTGACCGCGGCCCTCAACCGCGATCCCGACCCGGTGCGCGTCGCCGCGACCTACGCTCTCGGAGCGATCGGCGCGCCGGCGGTGGAGCCGCTGGCCGCCCTGCTGCGCGGCTCCGGCGCCGCCCTGCCCCACCTGCTGCGCGGGTTCGGCCGCCGCAACTCCGGCGCGCTGCTCATGGACGACGCCGGATACGCGCTGGCGGCGGTCGGCGCGCCGGCGCTTCCGGCCCTGGTCGAGTTGCTGCGGGACGACAGCGAGTGGGCGCGCGTCAACGCCGCCTTCGCCCTCGGCGAGATGGACGCCGCCGCCCGGGACGCGGTGCCCGCGCTGGTGGACGCGCTGGAGGATGAATCGCAGTACGTAGTGCGCGCCGCCGCGGACGCGCTGGGGGCGGTGGGCGCTGCCGAGGCCGCGGCTTCCCTCGGCGCCCTGCTGCACGCCGAACGTCCCGGCTGGGACGCGGTCCAGCAGCGCGGCTGGTGCATCCGCGACCAGGTGCGGGTCAACGCGGCCACCGCGCTCGCGCGCCTCGGACCGGGCGCCGCCGCCGCCGAGGCCGACCTGATCGCCGCGCTCGACGACCCCTGCGGCCAGGTTACGACCTTCGTGCTGACCGCGCTGCGCCGCCTCGGCACGCCCGCGGCCATGGACGCCGCCCTCGCCATGCTCAACGCCCAACGCTGGGACCCCTCCCTCAATGCCCCCCACCGCTTCTGACCGGAGCCGGGCCCCTTACGCCGCAGTTATGGTTTTTTGGCGTCGGCAGTTGACGAAAATTGCATGGAAGTGTATCCTCTCCTTCATTACTACCCATCAAGTTCGCCCCTCGATATTTGCAAGGGGTTCAGGCGGCTTGATCAATACCACCCCAGGGACGCCCTTGTGGCGTCCCTGCATTTTGCACCATGGACCTGCCCACTTCCGAGCACCGTGTCCGCGTACGAGTATTCGTCGACTTCTGGAACTTCCAAGCAATGCTGTCTTCCAATTTGCTGCTATGTGCGGTATCATCGGCGGAGGTGCAAATGAAAATAAAACCATGGAAACAAGCGACTGAGGATGCAATTGTCCGTATCTGTCGTAGAACAGGTACGAAGATATTCGACTTCAGTAGCCTTGTCAGGCAAGAGCTACCCCAGATTGTCAAGGAGACCCAGACAAAAGGAAAGACACCGGAAAAGTCGCTATCGAAGTATCTGCAGGACTTGAAAGGAAGGAAAATAGAGTTTGTCGATCATCAAGGCACGTACAAGTTGATAGACGATGATCTCGTGGCGAGATGTTCCAGATGAGCCTCAGGTGATGGGCCGGGCCGCTGGTGTGGATTCTTTATGATGAGGCGCTACTTCCCGCAGCCGATTATGGCGTGCCGCATACGCGGGGTAGACGGGCGGCGGGGCAGCGTGTAAGGTGATCTAACCAACCGGACCACCTCACCTCAGGTAGCGGCCGGAACGGCCGGCGGTAGCTTTCGACATTGAGTTCGAAGATGGTCGCGCGATGCACCAGCCGATCGACCGCCGACCGGGTCATGGTGGGTCGGGGAAGATGGTGTCCCACTTGCCGAACGGCGCGCCCGCCGTGGGGGGACGCCCGGCGCGGCGGGGACTATTGGCGGGGCGCGGTCTGCTCCGTGCCGTTGGCGTCGCGTTTGAGGGTGCGGTAGGTGGACTCGTCGATGCCGGTGGCGGAGTGGATTACCGGCCACCCGATCCCGGCGCGCAGGAGCCCGTCGATGGTCTCCAGCCGGCCCTCCTGACGGCCTTCCAACCGGCCTTTCAACTCGCCCGCCTGTTGGCCTTCCTGCCGGCCCTTCAACTCACCTTCCTGGCGCCCTTTCAACTCGCCTTCCTGTTGGCCTTGCAACCGGCCTTCTTGGCGGAGCTCAGCTTCCCAGCGATCGATCTTCTCTAACAGCATTGCGCTTGCCTCCTCGTAGTCGCGAATCGACGGCAACTCCATGTCCCACTTCTGGCCCAGGGCGTCCAGCCACAGGTCGAAACTCTTCGTCAGTTCCGGCTCGTCCTCGGCGGCGAGCCACTGCCCCAACTCCCGCACCCGCTCCGCCAGCTCCCCAGCGCGCAGGCTGCGCTCCACTTCCGCCATCCAGGTTATCAGGTTCGGGCGCGGCAGGTCTTCCGCTGCCATCGCTACCAGATCAACCACGTCATAGCTCAGCGCGAGCTGCGCCGGGCCGTCGTGTTCCAGACTCGTCGGCACCAACTCCGCCAGCGACTGCGGCGCGTCCCACCGGGTGGCGCCGTTGTACAGCACGACGTGCAGCACCTGGTCGACGGTGTCGCCCTTGCGCCATCGGTGGTCGCGGTACTTCCGCTGGTACATCAGGCTGCTGTAGTTCAGGAACCGCATCGGCATCGAGTGGTCCACCGACGACTGATGCTCGATCAGCACCTGGATGGTCTGCGCGCTGCCGTCGGCGGCGCGGCGGTCGATCGACCAGACGACGTCGCTGAGCCGCCGGCGCAGGTAGTCGGTGACGTACTCGGCCGGACCTTCGCGCAGCGAGTCGAAGATGAGCGAGTCAGCCCAACCGGGAGGGCGCAGGCGGGCGATGAAGCCGAGGATCAGGTCCTTGACGGTGCGCCGGTGGTCGAGCAGGCGCTTGTACGATTCGTCGTTCATGGAGTCTCCGTCGATGGCGGCGCCGTGCCGGCCGCGGCCGGGGAGCCGGGTAGTGCAGCGGCGGTGCCATTCTCTGACCCTACAACGGCGCCGCGTCGGCCGCGCTTGCATTTGGCGGCGCGGCGCGTTCGCCGTGGTGGACGCGCCTCCGGCCCGGCGGCACGGACTACTGGCGGGGCGCGGTCTGCTCCGTGCCGTGGGCGGCGTGGCGTTTGAGGGTGCGGCAGGTGGGCTCGTCGATGCCGGTGGCGGAGTGGATCACCGGCCACTCGATCCCGGCCCGCAGGAGCCCGTCGATGGTCTCCAGCCGGCCGTCCTTGCCGGCCCTTCGACTCGCTCTTCCAGCCGGCCTTCAACGCCTTCGCGGCCCCTCCGATCCTCCTCTGTCGGAGACAGCCGCCCTGCTCGCGCATTCTCACCTTGATTGTCGCTGAACAAGCGTGCGTAGCTTCCTGGACAGCAACGTGCTGGCCTACCGACGATGTCGGCGACAGAGCGAGGCAGGCGAAGGCGTTGGCGCTGTACCAGACCTGCCGGGAGCAGCGGCAGCGGCGTGATCTCGATGCAGGTCCTGCAGGAGTATTTCGTGACCGCGACTCGCAAGCTCGGTGTGGCCACCGTAGTGGCGAGGCGCAAGTGGAGCTGAGGCGCTTAAGGAACTTGCGGATCCCGACGAATCAATAGCTGGCGCGTTGGCGAGCCCGGCGGTCAGGTGTGGTGGTGGCCGGGGCCGGCCAGGCGGGCGGGCGGAGCGCTGGTCGATTCCGGCGCAGGCGGCTTGTACTAGGCCGCTACCCGTTCGCCGCGGGTGGACGCGGGATACGTGTGCACATATACTGTGCGCATGAATCTTACGCTTTCACTGGACGACAAGGTGGTGGCCGAGGCTCGAAAGTCGGCCGCGGCACTCGGGTTGAGTCTCAATCAGGCGGTGCGGGATTACTTGACAAGCCTCGCGGGCCGAAGCTCCGCCGACGATGAAATCGCCGAAGTCCGACGCCTCTCCGAGCTGGCGTGCGGCGACCGCGCCGGCTGGCGCTTCGACCGCGACGAGCTGCATCAGCGTGCGTAGCTTCCTGGACAGCAACGTGCTGGCCTACACCGACGATGCCGGCGACAGAGCGAAGCAAGCGAAGGCGTTGGAGCTGTACCAGACCTGCCGCAGCAGCGGCAGCGGCGTGATCTCGATGCAGGTCCTGCAAGAGTATTTCGTGACCGCGACTCGCAAGCTCGGTGTGGCCACCGCAGTGGCGAGGCGCAAAGTGGAGCTGTTCGCGAAGATGGATGTCGTGATTCCGCAGACCGAAGACATCCTGGCGGCCATCGATCTGGTGCGCCTGCACTCGGTGTCGTTCTGGGACGCACTGATTGTGCGCGCCGCGCAGGTGTCACGATGTTCGGTACTCTACTCGGATGTAGCGCGACAATCAGGATGAGAACCAAGCGACAATCAAGGTGAGAAAATCGGGGTCGCAACGACCGGGACGATGCCACAAGCGGGCGTGGTGAGCACGAGAAGCGGCGGCGCGGGAGCCGCCGTCGGGGTCGCGATAGAACGGTGAGATCGGCGCCGGTCGGGAGGGCGTGATGGCGCTTGCGAACGGCTGGCGGGCGGCGGGAGGGTAGCGGCCGGAGCAACGGCTTTCGACGTTGAGTTCGAAGATGGTCGCGCGATGCACCAGCCGATCGACCGCCGCCAGGGTCATGGTGGGGTCAGGGAAGATGATGTCCCACTTGCCGAACGGCGCGCCCGCCGTGGGGGGGACGCCCGGCGCGGCGGGGACTATTGGCGGGGCGCGGTCTGCTCCGTGCCGTTGGCGTCGCGTTTGAGGGTGCGGTAGGTGGACTCGTCGATGCCGGTGGCGGAGTGGATTACCGGCCACCCGATCCCGGCCCGCAGGAGCCCGTCGATGGTCTCCAGCCGGCCTTCCTGCCGGCCCTTCAACTCACCTTCCTGGCGCCCTTTCAACTCGCCTTCCTGTTGGCCTTGCAACCGGCCTTCTTGGCGGAGCTCAGCTTCCCAGCGATCGATCTTCTCTAACAGCATTGCGCTTGCCTCCTCGTAGTCGCGAACCGACGGCAACTCCATGTTCCACTTCTGGCCCAGGGCTCCCAGCCACAGGTCGAAACTCTTCGTCAGTTCCGGCTCGTCCTCGGCGGCGAGCCACTGTCCCAACTCCCGCACCCGCTCCGCCAGCTCCCCGGCGCGCCGGCTGCGCTCCACTTCCGCCACCCACGTTATCAGGTTTCGGGCGCGGCAAGTCTTCCGCTGCCAGCGCTACCAGATCAACCACGTCATAGCTCAGCGCGAGATGCGCAGGGCCGTCGTGTTCCGCACTCGCCGGCACCAGCCCCGCCAGCGACTGCGGCGCGTCCCAGCGGGTGGCGCCGTTGTACAGCACCACGTGCAGCACCTGGTCGACGGTGTCGCCCTTGCGCCACCGGCGGTCGCGGTACTTCCGCTGATACATCAGGCTGCCGTAGTTCAGGAACCGTAGCGGCATCGAGCGGTCCACCGAGGACTGATGCTCGATCAGCACCTGGATGGTCCGCACGTTGCCGTCGGCGGCGCGGCGGTCGATCGACCAGACGACATCGCTGAGCCGCCGGGGCAGGCCGGCGGACGGCGCTTGATGAGCGAGTCGGCGAGCCCCGGTGGTCAGGTGTGGTGGTGGCCGGGGCCGGCCCAGGCGGGGCGGGCGGAGCGCCGGTCGATTCCGGCGCAGGCGGCTTGCACCCAGGCCGCTACCTGGTCGACGCCGGCGCCCGCCTTCAGGTTGGTCATGAGGAACGGCAGGAGGCCGCGCGCGGCGCGGACGTCGGCGGCCATGCGCTCCAGGTCCACCTCGACGTAGGGCGCCAGGTCCACCTTGTTGACCACCAGCAGGTCGCTGCGGGTGATTCCCAGGCCGCCCTTGCGGGGTATGTCGCCGCCCTGCGCCACGTCAATGACGTAGATCTGGTAGTCCACCAGGTCGGGGCTGAAGCTGGCCGCCAAGTTGTCGCCGCCGCTCTCGATGAACGCCATGCCGGCGTCGTCGAACCGCTCCAGGAGCAGTTCCAGGGCGTCGACGTTCAGGGAAATGTCGTCGCGCACCGCGGCGTGCGGGCAGCCGCCGGTCTCCACGCCCACGATGCGCCCCGCGGCCAGCGCGCCGGCGCGAATCAGGAAATCGGCGTCCTCGCGGGAGTAGATGTCGTTGGTGACGGCGACGATGGAGTGCGCGCCGGCCAGCGCCTGGCAGAGGCGCAGCAGCAGGTGGCTCTTGCCGGCGCCGACCGGGCCGCCGATGCCGAAGCGCACCGCCCCGGCGCGGCGGCCGTGGGGGAGATGGTGGCCGCGGGGATCGTGCATGAGGTCGTTCGTTGCCGTTGCCATGGTCATGGTCAAGCTCCTCAACTGCGGAAGTAGCGCGCTTCGAGCTGGCCGTGGCCGAGCACGGCCAGGTCCCAGCCGGGGGTGACGGCGGCCAGCGGGCCGCGCGCGCGCGCGGCGCCGCGCGCCAGCTCGGCGATCTCGTCCAGCAGGCCGCCGGCCACCGCCAGCGCCTCGCTCTGACCGATCGGCACGGTGCGCAGCGCCACCTGGGTCCACTGGCGCGCGGCGTTGAGCAGGTAGGCCTGCGCCAGCGCGCCGGCGTCGATCTTCAGCTCCGCGCCCAGGAATCCCCACACCACCGGCTGCTGCAGCCGCGGCGCGCCGCCGCGCGCGGCCTGCCGCGCCGCGGCGTAGCGCGGGCTTGAGCGCAGGCCGGCGAACGCCGCGCCGGCCGCGGTCAACAGCGAACGCCCCAGTTGGCCGCCGGCCGCGCGCGCCTCGCCCGACGGCAGGAAGCTGGCCACCTCGTCGCTGAGCCGCGCCAGCCGGCGCGCCACGTGCTCCGCCGCGCCCTCCCCCGCCGCCTGCGCGGCCCGCACCACCGCGCGGCCCTCCAGCGGCGCCACGCCGTAACGCAGCGCGTCGCCGATCCAGGCGCTCAGGCTGGCGGCGCCGGTCACCCAGCCGTGCCGGATCGCCCACTCCAACCCCCAGGAGTGGGCGAACGCGCCGGTCGGAAACGCGCTGTCCGCCAGCAGCAGCAGACGGCTCAGCTCCCGCTCCTCCCGCAACGGCCGCGCCCTACTCAAAACATGAAGTAGCGCTGGGCCAGCGGCAGCGCCGCCAGCGGTTCGCACACCAGCAGCTCGCCGTCGGCGCGCACGTCGTAGGAGTCGGGGTCCACCTCCATCACCGGCAGCGCGGCGTTGCGCGGCAGGTCGCGCTTGCTCAGGCCGCGCGTGCCGCGCACCGGTTCCAGGCGCCGGCGCAGGCGGGACAGGACGCCGCCGGGCGCCGCCTCCAGCGCCGCGCCGCTCACGAAGGTGACGCTGGTGGCCGCGCGCGCGGCGCCGTGGGCGCCGAACATCGGCCGCCCCCACACCGGTTGCGGCGTGGGGATCGAGGCGTTGGCATCGCCCATGGCGGCGAAGGCGATGAACCCGCCCTTGAGCACCACCTGCGGGTGCACGCCGAAGAACGCCGGGTGCCACAGCGTCAGGTCGGCCAGCTTGCCCACTTCGACCGAGCCGATCAGGGCGCCGACCCCGTGCGCCACCGCGGGACAGATGGTGTACTTGGCGACGTAGCGCTTGATGCGCTCGTTGTCGTGGCCCGCCGGGTCCCCCGGCAGCGCGCCGCGCTGCACCTTCATCTTGTGCGCCGTCTGCCAGGTGCGGGTAATCACCTCGCCGGCGCGCCCCATCGCCTGGCTGTCGCTGGCCATGATGCTGATCGCGCCCAGGTCGTGGAGGATATCTTCGGCGGCGATGGTCTGCGGCCGAATGCGGCTGTCGGCGAAGGCCACGTCTTCGCGAATCGACGGGTCCAGGTGGTGGCACACCATCAGCATGTCGCGGTGCTCGGCCACCGTGTTGACGGTGAACGGGCGCGTCGGGTTGGTGGAGCTGGGCAGCACGTTGGCCTCGCCGCACACCCGCAGGATGTCGGGCGCGTGGCCGCCGCCGGCGCCTTCGGAGTGGAACGTGTGGATGGTGCGCCCGCGGAAGGCGCGGATGGTATCCTCGACGAAGCCGGCCTCGTTGAGGGTATCGGTGTGAATCGCGACCTGCACGTCGGCCTCGTCGGCCACCCCCAGGCAACAGTCGATGGCGGCCGGGGTGGTGCCCCAGTCCTCGTGCAGCTTGAGGCCGCAGGCGCCCGCCGCCACCTGTTCGCGCAACGGCTCCGGCAGCGCGCTGTTGCCCTTGCCGAAGAAGCCCAGGTTCACCGGATATTCCTCCGCCGCCTCCAGCATGCGCGCGAGGTTCCAGGCCCCCGGCGTGCAGGTGGTGGCCAGGGTGCCGGTGGCCGGCCCGGTGCCGCCGCCGAGCAGGGTGGTCACGCCGCTGGTGATCGCCGTGGTCACCAGTTGCGGGCAGATGAAGTGGATGTGGCTGTCGATGGCGCCGGCGGTGCAGATCAGCCCCTCGCCGGCGATTACCTCGGTGCCCGGCCCGATCACCAGCGCCGGGTCGACCGCGTCCTGCAGGCCGGGGTTGCCGGCCTTGCCAATGCCGCAGATCAAGCCGTCGCGCACGCCCAGGTCGGCCTTGAAGATGCCGCTGTGATCGACGATCAGGGCGTTGGTGATCACCAGGTCGGGAGCGCCGGCGGCGCGCGCGGCGCGCGGGTCCTGGCCCATCCCGTCGCGGATCACCTTGCCGCCGCCGAACTTCACCTCGTCGCCGGAAAGGGTAAGGTCGCGCTCCACCTGCAGCACCAGCTCGGTGTCGCCCAGACGCACCCGGTCGCCGGCGGCGGGGCCGAACATGCCGGCATGGCTGCGGCCGCTGGTGGAGAATCCCGCGCGCGGCCCGTTACGCATCGCCGAACCCCCGCTCGCGGACCGCGCGCAAGGCCGCGGCCCGCACCGCTTCGTCATCCAGGGCGCCTTCCACCAGACCGTTGAGGCCGTGGCACACGCGCTCGCCGCCGAACGCCACCAGCGTCACCGTGTGGCGCTGGCCCGGTTCGAAGCGCACCGCGGTGCCGGCCGGAATCGCGAGCTTCATGCCGTAGGCGCGGGCGCGCTCGAACTCCAGCGCGCGGTTGACCTCGAAGAAGTGGAAGTGGCTGCCCACCTGGATCGGGCGGTCGCCGGTGTTGGCGACCTGCAGCCGCGCCGCCGGCCGCTGCGGCAGGCTGCGCCAGCCGGCGCGCGCGGTCCAGAGCTGGCCGGGAGCCCAGTCGTCGCCGGTGTCGTAGTTCATCGTTGCCTCACTGAATCGGATGATGCAGGGTCACCAGCTTGGTCCCATCCGGGAAGGTGGCTTCGACCTGCACGCTGGGAAGCATTGCCGGAATCCCGCTCATCACCTGGTCGGCGGAGAGAATGCCGGGCCCCAGCTCGACGATGTCCGCCAGCGACCGGCCCTCGCGCGCCCACTCCATGATCTGCGCGGCGATCAGCGCGGTGGCCTCCGGGTAGTTGAGCTTGACGCCGCGCGCCAGGCGGTCGCGCGCCACCATCGCGGCCACCGCCAGCAGCAGCTTCTCCCGTTCGTGGGGGGTAAACATCTTCTAGGCGCGCTCCGTCATGGCGCCCATCATAGCGCAAGGTGGCGCTCCACCACCGCGCGGTTGGCCGGCCCCGCGCTCCCCTCGTGCACGATGGTGCCCTGGTCCATGATGTACACCCGGTCGGCGAGCCGCAGGGCGAAGTCGAGCGACTGCTCCACGAGCAGGATCGACAGCTCGCCCTGCGCCCGGATCTCGCGCACCGCCTGTTCGATCTCACTGACGATCGACGGCTGAATCCCCTCGGTCGGCTCGTCGAGCAGCAGCAGGCGCGGTTGGGTGAGCAGCACCCGGGCCACCGCCAACTGCTGCTGCTGGCCGCCGCTCAGGTCGCCGCCGCGGCGCGGCAGCATGTCGGTCAACTCCGGGAACAGCTCCAGCACCCAGGCCGGCGCCCGGCTGCGCGCGCCGCCGCGCGCCTCCAGCCCCAGAAACAGGTTTTCGGCCACCGTCAGAAAGGGGAAGATCTCGCGCCCCTGGGGAACGTAGCCGATCCCGGCGCGGGAGCGGCGGTCGGCGCGCCATCCGGTGACCTCGCCGCCGTTGAAGGCGATGCTGCCCGCGCGCGCCTCCAGGATGCCCACCAGCGTCTTCATGAGCGTCGACTTGCCGACCCCGTTGCGGCCCATCACCGCCACCACCTCGCCGGCCGCCACCTGCAGATCGAGGTCGCGCACCACGATGGAACTGCCGTAGCCGGCCTGCAGGCCGCGCGTTTCAAGCAGCATCGCCGCCGCCCGCCCCGCGCCCGAGATAGACGTCGATCACGGTGGGGTCCCGCTTGACGGTGGCGAAGTCGCCCTCGCAGATCACCTGGCCGGCGTGCAGCACGGTCACCAGGCTGGAGAAGCGGCCCACGAACTGCATGTCGTGCTCCACCACCACCACCGAGCGCTGCGCGGCGATAGCCTCCAGAATCGTTCCGGTGCGCTCCCGCTCGGCCGCGGTCATGCCGGCCACCGGCTCATCCACCAGCAGCAGCTCCGGGTCGCGGACGATCGCCATGCCCAGCTCCAGCCACTGCTTCTCGCCGTGCGCCAGGGCGCCGGCCACGGTGCGGCGCCGGTCTTTCAGCCCCACCAGCTCCAGCACTTCGGCGCTGCGCCGGCGCGCGGCGCGGCCCGCCTCCCGGAAGGTGGCGGCGAGGAACCCGCGCGGCACTTCGGCGGCGAGATCCATGTTCTGGTCGACGGTGAGACTGTCGAACACCGACGGCGCCTGAAACTTGCGGCTGATGCCGAGCCGCGCGATGGCGTGCTCATCGTGGGCCAGGAGGTCGATCCGGTTGGCGAACTGCACCCGCCCCGACACCGGCTTGACCTTGCCGCAGATCACGTCCAGCAGGGTGGTCTTGCCGGCGCCGTTGGGACCGATCAGGAAGCGCAGCTCCCCCGTGCGGACGATCAGGTTGACGTGTTGCAGGGCCTTGAAGCCGTCGAAGTCCACGGTTACCGATTCCACGTACAGGATGTCGTTCAACATTTGCGCGCTCCCTCCCCGGCGGCGCCGCGCCGGCCCGCGGCAGGCGGCGCCGGCTGCGGCCCCGGTCCCGCGCGCCGCGCCCGCAGCGAACGCAGCGCCGGCGCCTGCCGGAGCTGCCCCAGGATGCCGGCCAGCCCGCGCGGGAACAGCAGCACCACCCCGATGAACAGCGCGCCGAACAGGTAGAGCCACACTTCGGGCAGCGATTCGCTGAACGCGGTCTTGGCCCAGTTGACCGCCACCGCGCCGGCCGCGGCGCCGGCGATGGTGCCGCGCCCCCCGACCGCCACCCAGATTGCCATTTCCACCGACGGCAGGATGCCCATCGAGGAGGGGCTGATGATCCCCACCTGGGGCACGAACAGCGCGCCGGCGAAGCCGGCAATCGCGGCCGACAGGGCGAAGATCACCAACTTGTAGCGCACCGGATCGTAGCCTAGAAAGCGCAGCCGGTTCTCCCCGTCGCGAATCGCCAGCAGCACGGTGCCGGTCTTGGTACGCACCAGCCAGCGCGCCAGCGCGATCACCCCGAGCAGCGTGGCCGCGGTGATCAGATACAGCGCCAGCCGTACCCCGGAACCATACAGCGAGACGCCGGCGACGGAGTGAAAGTTGGTCATGCCGTTGGTGCCGCCGGTGAACGGCTGCTGGCCGATGAACAGGATCATCATCGCCAGCGCCAGCGCCTGGGTGAGAATCGAGAAGTACACCCCGCGAATGCCGGCGCGAAAGGTGGGATAGCCGACGATGACCGCGAACAGCGCCGGGATCAGCACCGCCATCGGCAGCGCCACCGCGAAGTGGCGAAACGGCTCCCAGAACCAGGGGAGCTGCTCCAGGCCGCTCCACACCATGAAGTCGGGCAGCGCTTCCGACTGCAGCTTCATGTGCATCGCCATGCTGTAGGCGCCCAGGCTGAAGAACACGCCGTGCCCGAGGCTCAACACGCCGGCGTAGCCCCACAACAGGTCGAGCCCCACCGCGGCGACCGCGAACGCCAGGTACTTCCCGACCAGCGCGAGGCGGAAGTCGGACAGCAGCAGCGGCAGGAGCAACAGGAGCGCCGCCGCCAGCAGGTAGCCGGCGCCCGCCGCGCGCCCCTGCGCCAGCCGCGCCAGCCGCGCCGGGATCATCGCTGCCCCTCCAGGGCGCGGGTGCGCAGCGCCAGCAGCCCGGCGGGCCGGTACTGCAGGAACACCACGATCAGGGCGAAGATGATCACCTTGCCCATCGACGAGGTGGTGATGAATTCGAACAGCGGGCTGGCCGCGCCGATCAACACGGCGCCGGCCACCGAGCCGGCAATCGAGCCGACGCCGCCGAGCACCACCACCATGAAGGAGTCGATGATCCAGTTCTGGCCGGTCGCCGGACCGACCGAGCCGAGCAGACTCACCACGCAGCCGGCGATGCCCGCCAGCCCGCTTCCCAGGGCGAAGGTGCGCGCGTCCACCGCCGCGGTGTTGATGCCCAGGGCCGCGGCCATCGGGCGGTTCTGCATCACGGCGCGCATGCTGCAGCCGGCGCGGGTCCGGTTCAGGAACAGGTAGGTGCCCAGCACGCACGTCAGCGCCGCGCCGATGATGAACAGCCGGTTGGCCGGGAGCTGCACGCCGTCGGCCAGCGCCAGACCGCCCTGCAGCCAGTCCGGGGTGCGCACCTCCACGTTGGCGGCGCCGAACACGTTGCGGGCGAGTTGCTGCAGGATGAGACTCAGGCCCCAGGTCGCCAGGATGCTCTCGAACGGGCGCCCGTAGAGGAAGCGGATCAGCGAGCGCTCGGTAAGGAAGCCGAGCCCCGCGGTGACCAGGAACGCCAGCGCCAGCGCCACCGGGTACCAGGCCCCGCCCAGCGGATCGTGGAGCCAGCGGTCCACCACGTAGGTGACGTAGGCGCCGACCATCACGAACTCGCCGTGCGCGAAGTTGATCACGCCCATGATTCCGAAGGTGATGCTCAGCCCCAGCGCCACCATCAGCAGCACGCTGCTGATGCTGAGGCTGTTGAAGAGCTGCATCGCGGTAGTGGTCAGGGTCACCGTGCCTTCCTTGCCGTGCCGGCGGCGCCGGCCGCCGGGGCACCCGGAGAGGCGCTCCCGGCAGCCCGGCGCCGCCGCAACTATTCTAGCGCTGTCAGCCGCGCGGCCCCAGCACTCCGGGCTCGATCACGTCTTCGTCAGGCGAAATCAGCTCCGGATAGGGATCGGGCCGCACCGGCTCGCCGGTGGACCACAGAATGTCGAACTGGCCCTCGGCGTCCACCTTTCCGATCTGGACGATCTTCCAGGTGTGGTTGTTGACCGGGTCGATCTTGACCATCCCCTCGGGGGCCTCGTACTCGACGCCGCGCAGCGCCAGGCGCACCTCCGCGGTGTCGGCGGTGCCCGCCTTCTTGACCGCTTCCGCCCACAGGTAGACCCCGAAGTAGCCCGCCTCGATCGGATCGTCGGTCACCCGCTCGGCGCCGTAGGCCGCCTTGTACCGCTCCACGAAACCGGCGTTCATCGGGCTGTCCATGCTCTGGAAGTAGTTCCAGGCCGCCAGGTGCCCTTCGATGAACTCGGCGCCGATGCCCTTGATCTCCTCTTCGGCAACGCTCACCGACATCACCGGAATGTCGTCCGGGCCGATGCCCGCGGCCTTGAGCTGCTTGAAGAAGGCCACGTTGCTGTCGCCGTTCAGGGTGTTGAAGATCACGTCCGGGGCCGCGGCGCGAATCTTGTTGATCACCGTGGCGTACTCGGTATGGCCGAGCGGCGTGTACTCCTCCGCCACCGTGGTGCCGCCCTCCGCCTCGAGTTGGATCTTGATGATCTTGTTGGCGGTGCGCGGAAACACGTAGTCGGAGCCCAGCAGGAAGAATTTGGTGCCCTTCTCCTGCAGCAGCCACGACACCGCGGGCATGATCTGCTGATTGGGCGCCGCGCCGGTGTAGATGATGTTCTTGGAAGCCTCCAGCCCTTCGTACTGCACCGGATAGAACAGCAGATGGTCAAGACCCTCGAACACCGGCAGCACCGCCTTGCGGCTGGCCGAGGTCCAGCAGCCGAACACCACCTGGACCTGATCGCGTTCGATCAGCTTGCGCGCCTTCTCGGCGAACGTGGGCCAGTCGGAGGCGCCGTCTTCGATGATCGGCACGATCTGCTTGCCGAGCAGCCCGCCGGCGGCGTTGATCTCGTTGATCGCCATGATGGTGGCGTCCTTTACCGCTACCTCGCTGATCGACATGGTGCCGCTCAGCGAATGCAGGACGCCGACTTTGATGACGTCGCCCGCTTCGTCCTCACCGCCGGCGAATGCGATGCAGGGCAGAAGCAGGGCGACACAAACCAGGAGCGGAGCTCGCAGGTTACGCATAATAGGTGTTCCTCCCAAGGGGTAGTAAGGTGTCAGGGTGAGGTCCCTTGCCTATCCTTGAAGCAAGCTCCGTGCCAACCGCGCAGGTGCTCCCCGTGCGGCGCAGTCAGCGTGCGGGCGGCGCAATGGGGTACATTTTCGTATGACGGCGCGTCGATTGCTACCTGAATGTCAGATCCTGTCGGCGATGATACCGGACGGTCGCCAGTACCGCTCCTGCAGCGCGCCCTGGGCGGCTCCGGGCGAACAGGAACGCAGCACACCCCGCAGCGCCTCCAGGTCGCCGAACAGCGCCCGTACCTGAGACTGGTAGCAGCCGATGGCGCTGACCTTGGCCGCGAATACCGCCGCGGTGTCGATCAGCTCCGGGGTCATGGTGAGCCACGCGCGGCGCCGCGCGCCGGCGCGCGCGCGGGCGAACCGGGCGGCGAGCAGCGCGAACAGCAGGAGCCGGGCGGCGCCGGCGGCGCGCAGGTGACGGCCGAGCTGGGGGGCCGCCAGCAGCGCGGCCTGGGCGGCGCGGGCGCGGGCCAGCGCTGACCGCGCCGGCGCGGGCCGTGCCGGCGGCGTGGCCGGAGCGCGGATCCCGACCTGTTCGAACCGCTGCGCCAACAGATGGGGGATGCACACGTAGGGCGTATCCTCGTAGAATAGCATACCGCACGGCTGGCCGGACTCGATCCGCCGCCGCTCAAGGCCGACTGCGGACACCAACTGATGGTCCACGTGGTTACCGATTCCGAGGGGAAAGTAGAGTGTCGCGGCCGGATGCCGGCGGCTCACCTGCGCCATGGAGGCGGCTACCCGGGCCTGCAGCGGCGCTTCGCGCCGCGCCCGCGGCCGGGTGATGGCGGCCAGCGACGCATACCGGCGGTGGCGCTGGATGGCGTCCGGGTAGTCGAGCCAGCAGTGGTCGGCGCCGAGCGCGGCGAGCGCGCGGCGATCTTCCCCGCGGCGCGCGGCAACGTCCCGGAACGGGTCCCAGGCCTGGGAGCGGGCAGGCGGCGGCGGCGCCTGCCGCGCGGCGCCGGCAAAGATGGTCACCACCAGCACCCGGTGACCGGCGCCGGTCTGGCGGGCAATGCGCCCGGCGCAGGACAGGACCACGTCGTCCAGGTGCGGCGAGAAGTAGACGTGCCGGTAGTCGCCGGCCCCGGGCTGCCCCACCCCGCCAGTGTGAACGCGGGGGGCGCGCCGCGGCAACCGGGGCCCAGGCCGCCGCGCGCCGCCGCCGGGCTCTCGGCAGCACGCCGCAGTACAGGATAGGCTGGACGCCGTGACGGTCTGTATCGTGACCCTGGGCACGCTGGGAGACGTGCTGCCCTTGTGCGCGTTGGGCGCCGGGTTGACGCGCGCAGGTCATCAGGTGCGCGTCGCTACCCATGACCACTACCGCGCCTACGTGCTGGGGTACGGACTGGAACACTCGGCCATGCCGCTCGATCCGGTGGCCCTGTTCAGCGGCGACCGCGGCAACTTCTGGCTGGCGTCGCGCAACAACCCGGTGCGCTTCATGGCGGGGCTGGTGCGGGCGGCGCGGCCGGCCATCCCGCGGCTGGTAGACGCGGCCCGCGCGGCCTGCCGGAACGCCGACGCGATGCTGTTTACCCCGCTGGGAATGATAGCTCATCACGTTGGCGAGAAGCTCGGCATTCCGGCATTCCTCGCGTCGCTGCAGCCGATCATGCCGACCAACCGGTTCCCCAGCGTGCTGGCGCCGGCGCAGGTGCGCCTGGGCGGCGGCTACAACCGGATGAGCCACCTGGCTACCGAGCAGGCGTTCTGGCAGCCGTGGCGGCGCGCCTTCAACCGCACGCGCCGCGAGGTGCTCGACCTGCCGCCGCTGCCCTGGAGCGGCATCGGCCCGGAACTGCGCCGCCGGCGCACGCCGCACCTGTATGGCTTCAGCTCCGCGGTGGTGCCGCGGCCGCCCGATTGGCCGGCCTGGGCCCACGTGACCGGCTACTGGTTTCCCGCCACGCGCCGCCTGTGGCCGGTGCCGGCCGAGCTGGAGGAGTTTCTGGCCGCCGGGCCGGCGCCGGTATGCGTCGGGTTCAGCAGCCTCAAGGTAGCGGATCCGCGCGCGCTGACGGCGACCGTGGTCGCCGCGCTGCGCCGCGCCGGCCGGCGCGGCGTGCTGCTGCAGGGTTGGGGCGCGCTGCAGCCGGGCCGCCACGGCAAGGACATGCTGGTGCTCGATTCGGCGCCCCACGAGTACCTGTTCGAACGGGTGGCGGCGGTGGTGCACCCCGGCGGCGCGGGCACCAGCGCCGCGTCCCTGCGCGCCGGCGTGCCTTCGGTGGTGGTGCCGGGTTTCGCCGACCAGTTCTTCTGGGCGCGGCGGCTGACCGAGCTGGGGGTGGCGCCGCCGCCGCTCAGGTGGCGGACGCTGAGCCCCGACCGGCTCGGCTCGGCGATTGCGCTGGCCGCGGGCAACGCCGCCATGCGCCGCGCGGCCCGCGCCGCCCGCGCCCGGATTCGCGCCGAGGATGGAGTGAACCGCGCCGTCACTGCCATCGAACGGTACCTGGCAGCGGCCTGACCCTGGGTGCGGCGCGTCCTGACCGGCCTCCTTCAGGCGCGCCGGTCGCTCCGATCTCCCTGCAGATCCAAGGTCACCAGCTTGAGGTGCCATGGTTCGCCGGTGATCCGCGTCCACAGCGAGAACCGGCGCTTGTCGGCCACCCGGCACCCGTACAAGGTCCGGATCCGCCCGGATATGAAGTCTTGCTCACCCGGCTCGGCGATCTGACCGTGCAGGCCGCGCACGCCGCGGGCGCGCAGATCGCGGATCAGCGCGTCGCCGAGGCGTACCATGCACCCGTAGAAGGCCAGCTTCCGGGTGCGCAAGGCGGGGTCCACGCCGAGATGGACGTGGGCCGGGAACTGCCGCAGATCCGCTCCCGGGAGCTCGCGCCAGGCCCGCGCCGCGGCCCACCACAGGGTGCGGTAGGTATTCAGCCGGCGGTAGCGGGCGGTGACCAGCCGCAGCAGCAGGCGCGCGAGCAGTCGCGGTCCGTAGCGGAACAGCAGCACCCGCTGATAGCGGCGCGTGTCCTTGCAGCCCATGATGTAGCCCACCACCCGCCCCCCGCTCTCGGCGACGAAGCAGGATTCCGGTTCATAGCTCAGGTAGTAGTCCATGAACAGCGCCAGCACGATCCGTTCATCTTCGAAGAACGCGGCGAGCGGCTGCCCGCGCAGCGCCGTAGCGCAGATGATGCGGCTGATGGCGGCGCGGTCGCGGCGCCGAAAGGGGCGGATGCGCAGCCGCTGCCCGGCGGGGGCGGCGGAGGCGCGCCGGTCCTGCTGCCAGACGCGCTCGGGGGAACGGCGGCTCATGGCGCCCCCTACCATACCATTGCATCCTGCGGCGGGCCGGCGCCGGCCGCCGCCCCGCCGGCGGTGACGCGCCGGTGACGCGCCGATGACGGCGGCGCCGGCCCGGGGCCCGGCGGCAGCGGAATTGCTGTTCCGGCGCTACGCCCGGTTCGTGGCGCGCCGCGGAGTGGCGGTGGCGGCGGCGCTGGCAGTGGTGACCTGCGCCAGCATCTGGCTGCTGCCCAAACTCCGGGTCGACGCCGACATCGCGGCGCTGCTGCCGCGCGACTCGCAGACCCGGCGCCTGATCGACAAGTACGCCGCGCCCGCGGCCAGCGAACTGTTGCTGATCGGGGTCAGCCATCCCGAGCTGTTGGCGCCGGCGCGGCTGGCGCAGGTGGCCGAGATCGATCGCCTGGTGCGCGCTCAGCCGGAGGTGCTGGACGCTCTGACGCCGTTCAACCTGCGTACCTTCCAGCGCCGGCGGGGGCGGCTGCTGCTGGCGCCGCTGGCGCCGGGCGGGACGGCGCCGGCCGGCGCCGAGGAGTTGGCCCGCTGGCGCGCCCGGCTCGACGCCGCGCCGCCGGACCGGCAGGCGCTGTTCAACCCGCAGGAGCCGGCGTTCAACCTGATCTACTCGGTGGCGACGCAGGATGACTACGGCGCGTTCCTGCGGCGGGTACGCGCCATCCTGGCGGCCGGCGGCGGGGAGCTGTCCACCGTCCTGGGCGGTTGGCTGCCGCTGTACGAGGAAAGCCGAACTGCCATTACCGGCGAGCTGCCGCTGCTGGCCGGAGCCGCGGCGCTGATCACCCTGCTGGTGTTTCTGCTGAGCTTCGCCGCCCTGCGCGCCGTGGTGCTGCCGCTGCTGGCGATCGCCGCGGGGCTGCTGTGGACGTTTGGCCTGATGGCGCTCACCGGGGTCCCGGTGAGCATGGCCAGTCTGATGCTGCCGCCGCTGATCTTCGCGCTTGGCAGCTCCTACAGCATCCACTTCCTGCACCGCTACTTCAGCGCGCCGCCGGCGGCCGACCCCGGGGGACGCATCGGCGCGGCGCCGCCGGAGCGGGTCGAAGCGGTGGCGCGGGTGAGCGGCGCCGCGGCGCAAACCATCGTGCTGGCCGCCCTCACCACCGCCGCGGGCTCCGCCAGCCTGCTGTTCAGCGGCATGGCGCGGCTGCGCGAGTTCGGCCTGTTCGCGGCCGTGGGCATCGTGAACTGCGCCGCGGCCGCCCTGCTGCTCTACCCGGCGGTGCTGGCGCGCCTGCCGCTGCCGGAAGCGCGCCGGCGCCGGCGGCTGACCCGCGGCGCGCTGGCGCGCTTCGTGACCCGCCTGACCGCGCTGGTGCCGCGCCGGCGGTGGTGGGTGTACGGGTTCCTGGCGCTGATGGCGGCGGCGCTGGCGGCGACCGCGGCCGGTCTGCGCTATCAGACCGACGTCGCCGCGTTCTTCCGCGGCAGCGTGGCCGCGGTGGAGGACAACCGCCTGCTGATGCGCCGCTTCGGCAGCTACGTGGACCTGAACCTGACCGTCACCGCGCCGGCGGGGTTGCCGGACCGCGAGCTGCTCGGCCAGCTCGCGCGCTTCGAGGAAGCGGCGCGGGGCCATCCCCACGTCAGCCACGTCACCGCGGTCACGGCCTATCTGAGGTCCCTCAATCATGCGCTCACCGGGAACCTCGACTATCCGCGCAACCCGGCGGTAGTGCACCTGTTTCAGCGCCTGCTGCGGCTCGGCGCGGCCACCGGCAGCGGCCTGGGGGGGCTGATCGACACCGCCCGCGGCCACCTCACCACGCGCATCTGGATCCGCGACGACGCCACCCGGTGGCTGCTCTCCGAGCGCGACATGCGCGAGCTGGCGCAGTACCTGCGCCGGCAGGCCGCGGCGGCATTCCCGCCCGAACGGGAACCGGAGTTGTGGGGGTGGAGTCTGGTCACCCTGCGGGTAGCGGAGATCCTCACCCGCGAGCAGCTCCTGTCCACCGCTACCGCCGCCCTGCTGGTGCTGCTCATCACCAGCGCCGCCTTCCGCTCGCTGCGCTACGGATTGCTCGCCCTGCTGCCCCTGGGAACCGCGGTCATGCTCACCTTCATCCTGATGGCGCTGTTCGGAATACCGCTGGACGTGCTCACGGTGAGCTTTGCCGGGGTCGCGGTCGGGGTGGGGGTCGATGACTCGATTCACTTCCTGCTGCACTACCGGCGGACCCGCCGCGCCGCGCCCGCGGCCGCGCCGGAGGCCGCGGTGGCGGCCACCATGCAGCACACCGGGCGCGCGATTCTGATCACCACCGCCGCCATCGTCGCCGGCCTGCTGGCGCTGGCGGTCTCCCGCTTCCTGCCGGTGGTGTACCTCGGAGCGCTGATCTCGATGACGCTGATCGGAGCCACCTTCGGCACCCTGGTGCTGCTGCCCGCGCTGCTCGCCACCCGGCGGGATGCGGTCTCCGTCCGCCGCCGCGCCCGGCTCGTCGCGCGCCCGCGCCGGCCCCCGGACGAGGAACCGGCATGAAGCTCAGCGTGGTCGTGCCGGCCCACAACGAGGAGCGGGTGATCGGGCGCGCGCTCGGCGCCATCCGCCGGCAGGGCGCGGCGGTGCACGAGGTAATCGTGGTGTGCAACGGCTGCCGCGACCGGACCGCGGCCTGCGCGCGCCGCGCCGGCGCCGAGGTGCTGGTGACGGAACGGCGCGGCGTCAGCCTGGCGCGCAATCTGGGCGCGCGCCGCGCGGCCGGCGACCTGCTGCTGTTCGTGGATGCCGACGTGCGGTTGGCGCCGGGAGTGGCGGCGGCGATCGGCGGTTGGGCGCGCCGCCGGCGGCGGGTGGTCGGCACCGTGCGGGTGGTGCCCGACCGCCGCCGCTACCTGCTGCACTACGCCCTGGCGGCGGTGCTGATTCGTGCCCTGCGGCTCTCGTCCAACGGCCTCATCTTCTGTTCGGCGGCGTTGTTCCGCAGCGCCGGCGGGTTCCCCGAGGGGGTGCAGGTCGGCGAGGACAACCTGTTCATGCGCCGCGCGCGCCGCCTGCCGGGCGCCCGCTACCGGTTCGTCGGGAATCCGCCCGCAATTTCCGACACGCGCCGCCTGCGGCGCTGGGGCAGTCTCCGCCTGCTGTTCACCTGGCTGCGGTCGGCGCTGGCGCGGGACAAGAAGGCGGTAGACTACGCCGCGGTACGGTAACGAACCCCGGCCGGCGGCGGCCCGCCGCGGCGAGGTGCGGCTGGCCGCGCGCGGCCGGCGCTGGCGCGCCCGCTACCGCGCGCCGCTGTTCCTCAACGTGGTGCCGGTTGCCGGCGGCGCGCTGCTGGCGCTGCCGGTGGATCAGGGCGGCGGCCTGCGCAATGGCGAACGCCACCTGCAGCAGGTGCTGCTCGATTCCGGCGCCGAGCTGACCTGGGCCCCGCCGGCCAGCACCCTGTGCCTGCCGGGAGCGGGCGGGGCCGGCGCCCACCAGCAACTGGTGGCGGAGGTGCGCGGCGCCAGCTACCTGCGCCTCGCCGGCCGCCCGCTGATTCCCTTTGCCGGCGCCGCGGTGGAGCAGACCACCGTGGTGCGGATCGCTGCCGGCAGCGCGTGTCTGCTGGTCGAGAGCGGCTGCCCCGGGCGCACCCGGATGGGTGAGACCTGGGCATTCGCGCGCCTCGGCTACCACCTGACGGTGCTGCGCGGGCGCACCGTGGTGTACCGCGAACGCTGGCAGCTCCGGCCGCCGGCGGTGCCCCACGCGGCCAGCGGCTTCGGCGGCCACCTGGGTTGGGCAACCTGCCTGGCCTGCGGAGCACCGGCGGTGGCGGAACTGGAGCGGCTGCGCGGTTGGCTCGCCGCCGGCGGCGCCGCGGTGAGCCACGGCGCGATTAGCGACGACCTGGCGGTAGCGCGCGTCCTCGATCCGCACGGCGCCCTCGTCACCGGCATCGCCGACCGGGTGACGCGGGCCGCGGCCGCCGCGGCGGCGGGCGCTTGACGCGCGGCGGCGGGCGCGGCTTAGTTGTTGCCGCGGTGCCATTGCGGGTCACGATTCTTGCCGCACTTCAGGAGGAAGTGGACGCCTTTCGCGGCGCCCACCAACTGCGGCCGTTCGCCGGCCCGGCGCCGTTCGCCGGCTACCGGTTCCGGTTGGGGGAGTGCGGCGTCACCCTGCTGCGGACCGGCGTCGGCAAGGCGTGCGCGGCGATGGCCGCGCAGTACGCCGTCGACCGGGAGCGGCCGGACTATCTGATCGCCGCCGGCATCGCCGGCAGCATCCGGCCCGGGCTGGCGCTCGGCGACGTGGTGGTGAGCCGCGACTGCGTGCAGCATGACCTGGACGTCACCGCCCTGGGCATTCCGCTGGGGCAGATCCCCTTTACCGGCTACCGCTTTCTGGCCGCCGACCCGAAGCTGCTGGCGCTGGCGCTGGCCGTGCCGCTGGCCGGCCGGCGCGTGGTGGCGGGCCGCATCCTCACCGGAGACCAGTTCATCAGCGCCAACGACGCTTCCCGGCAGCGCCGGCTACGCTCCCTGCAGGGTGACGTGGTGGAGATGGAAGGCGCCGCGATTGCGCTGGTGGCGGCGGTCAACCGGATCCCCTTCGTGATCATCCGTTCGGTATCCGACCGCGCCGATGCCGCCGCTCCGGCCGACTTCAGCGCCGGCCTGCGCCGGGCGGCGGCCAACTCGCGCGCGGTCTGCGCCGGCCTCCTCGCCGGCCTGAACGACCACCCCCCGGCCGGCAACTGACGCCCCGGTACATGGTCCGATTCTCCCCGGCGGCCGTTACGGGGTATATTCGAGCAGCGCAGGTGCCGGCGCCGCACCTGCCGGAGTGGTGGAATTGGTAGACACTGGGGACTTAAAATCCCTTGGTCCTGACCGACCGTGCCGGTTCGAGTCCGGCCTCCGGCAACGCGCCCGCCGCGGCCCGGAGCTGGCCGTCGACCGCGGCGCGAAAGCCGGCGTCGGCGGCGAGCAGCTCCAGGCCGAAGCCGCTGGCGGTCAACCCTCGGCCGCCGCCGAACGACCGCTGCGAGCACACCACCCGCGCCGCGGCCGCGGCGAAGGGGCCGCCGTCCGCAGCTACCACCACCTCCACTTCCTCGTCCAGATCGAGCAGGCCCAGGTCGTCGCTGGCGAGGAACGCGCGGCGCGCGGAAAGTTCGCGCGCGCGGAACTCCAGCAGCACGCTGCCGCCATCCACCATCGGCTTGCGCACGTAGACGGTAATCGGCGCCGGCCGGGGCAGTTCCCTACTTCGCACGGCGCCAGAAGCGAAACTTCTCCACGTAACCGCAGTCGTCCGGCAGGTAGCGGGAGAACAACGCGTGCAGCAGCGTTACCTGGCGGCACTCGGCGCACTCCTCGAACCGGGACGTGTACACGGTGCAGAGGTTGCTCTCGGTGTCCAGGAACCGGCACGGCTGGTCCTTCTTGACCACCAACTCACCCGCCTCCCGCTCGCGCCGGTAGCAGCAGGCGCCGCACTGAGTACAAATATCGTCCCACCAGTCGCGCAACGCGCCGTTCGCCATCGGCGCCACTATAGCCCGATACCCTGCCCTCGTTCCACACTGCGCGCGGAGAGAAGATGGCGGTGAATCTGACGGCTGGCGGAGTTCACGCCGGGCGGCGCGGCGCGGTGCGCGCCGGCGGCCTGCCGATGGCGGTCTGCTCGGCGCTGCTCCTCGCGCTGGCGCTGCCGAACGACCTGTTTCCGCTGGGCAGCCCGCTGTTCGGGGCGGCGTGTCTGGCCCCCCTGCTGGTAGCGCTGTACCGCAGCCGCAGCTATCGCCACGCCGCATGGCTGGGCGCGGTCTTCGGCGTGTGCGCCAGCGTCCTGAGCAACTTCTGGCTGCTGTTCTTCCAGAGCTTCTCGGCGTGGACGCTGGGCGGGGTCACCCTCGCCTACCTGGGATACCACGCCGTGCTGGCCGCGGTCCTGCGCTTCGCCGCCGGGGTGCCGCGCGCCTACCGGCCGTTCGCCGTGGCCGCGGTGTGGGCGTTGTACGAGTACCTCAAGTCGTCCGGCTACCTGGGCTATCCATGGGGTCTGATAGCGTATCCGGCGCACGCCGTCACCCCGCTCATCCAGTTCGTGGAGATCACCGGCGTGTGGGGGCTGTCGCTGCTGATGGCAACGGTGAACGGAGTGGCCGCCGAGTGGCTCGACCTGGCCTGGCAGCGGCGCCGGGGAGTGCCGGCGCGGCTGTGGCGCGTCAGCGCCGGCGCGGCGCTGCTGGTGGCCGCCGCCCTCGGCTACGGCGCCGCGGCCTTGCAGCGGGAGATTCCCGACGCCGGGAGCGCCGACCTGGTGCTGGTGCAACACAACGCCAACCCGTGGCAGAGCGGCGACGACGCCGGCACGCTGCGCATCCTCGAAGCGCTTACCGCCGAAGGCATCGCCGCCGATCCTGCTTTGCCGGACCTGGTGGTGTGGAGCGAGACCGCGGTGCGCTACCCGGTGGCCGCGCCGCCCTCGGGCGGCGCGGCGGCGCAGGCGCCGCCGCCCCTGCGCCGATTCCCCGTGCCGCTGCTTACCGGGGTGCCCTGGTTAGTCAGCGAGGCGCCCGGCGCGGCCATGAACGCCGCGATGCTGGTGGCGCCGGGGGGCGAGGTGGCCGCCCATTACGGCAAGCAGCACCTGGTTCCGTTTGCCGAGAGCGTCCCGTTCTGGGAGCTGGCGGCCGTGCGCCGCTTCTTCAGCGAGGTGATCGGCCTGCAGGCCACCTGGGTGCCGGGCGCCGAGGCCACCATCTTCTCGGTGCCCCTGCGCCGCGGCGGCCGGGCGCGCTTCGCGACGCCGATCTGCTTCGAGGACGCGTTCCCCGACCTGAATCGGCGCTTCATCCGCGCCGGCGCGGATCTGCTCATCAACCTCACCAACGACGCCTGGTCGCAGACCGTGTCCGCCGAGACCCAGCACTTCGTCGCCGCCAAGCTGCGCGCCGTCGAGAACCGGCGCGTGCTGGTGCGCGCCACCAACGGCGGCGTGACCGCGGCCATCGATCCCTGGGGCAGGATCATCGGCAACGCCGCGCCGCTGTTCACGGAAACCTGGGTCCGCCTGCAGGTCCCCGTGTATCGGCCGCCGGCCGACACGCCCTACACCCGCTTCGGCGACTGGCTGCCGCCGCTCCTTGGCCTGGTCCTGGGCGTGCCGTTCGCGGTCACGCGGTGGCGGAGCCGGCAGCGAAGCGGATGGCGTAGCGGTCGGCGCGGCGGTCCAGCCGGCAGCGGGCGCCGAACACCGCCTGCAGCGTAACCTCGGTCAGCGCCTCGGGCGGCGCCCCGCACGCCGCCGTCCGCCCGCGGTCCAACACCAGCACGCCGTCGTAGCGGGCGGTGATCTCGGCTATGTCGTGGGTAACGTACACCACCGTGAGCTCCCGGCGCTGCCGGAACAGGGCCGCCAGATCTTCCAGAAACCGCTCCCGCGCCGCCGGGTCGAGGCCGATGGCCGGCTCGTCGAGCAGCAGCAGTTCCACCTCCGGCGCCAGCGCCCGCGCAATCAGCACGCGCTGCCGTTCGCCGGTGGAGAGGGTGGCGAAACGGCGCTCGGCCAGGTGGGCCGCGGCCAGCAGCGCCAGTTGCCGGCGCGCCTGCGCCAGCGCCGCGGCGGGCACCTCGCCGTAGAGCACCAGACCGCCGCGCGCGCGCGACATGACTACCTCGGCGGCGCTCATGAAGGGCGGGATCTGGTAGCGCACGTCGCTGTGCACCCAACCGATTCGCGCCCGCAGGCGGCGCAGGTCGGTACGCCCGAAGCGCTCGCCCAATACCTGCAGGGTTCCTTCGGACGGATAGGCGTAGGCGGCGAACAGCCGCACCAGCGAGGTCTTGCCGCTGCCGTTGGGCCCCAGCACCGCCCAGCGCTCGCCGCGGCGGAGCGCAAGGCTGATGTCGTCGAGGATGCGCGCGCCGTCGACCACCAGGCCGATGCCGCGGGCGACTACGGCCTGCGGCGCCGGCGGCGGTCCCGGAGCGCTAGTCGGCAACGGCGGTGGTGTTCATGGACCGGAGGAACGCTTCGTTGTTCTTGCTCAGCCGCATACGCTCCAGCAGCAACTCGACCACGCTGACCTCGTCCATCGGCCCGATCACCTTGCGCAGCACCCACATCTTGGCGAGCTCCTGCTCGGAGAGCAGCAGCTCCTCCTTGCGCGTGGCGGAGGCGTTGATGTTGATTGCCGGATACAGGCGCCGGTCGGCCAACCGCCGATCGAGCTTGATCTCCATGTTGCCGGTGCCCTTGAACTCTTCGAAGATCACCTCGTCCATGCGGCTGCCGGTCTCGATCAAGGCGGTGGCCACGATGGTCAGGCTGCCGCCCTTCTCCACGTTGCGCGCCGCGCCGAAGAAGCGCTTCGGCTTGTGCAGGGCGTTCGAGTCCACGCCGCCCGAAAGGATCTTGCCGGAGGTCGGCACGGTCTGGTTATAGGCCCGCGCCAGACGGGTAATGGAGTCGAGCAGGATCACCACGTCGCGGCCGTGCTCCACCAGCCGCTTGGCCTTCTCGATGACCATCTCCGCCACCTGCACGTGGCGCGTGGCCTGCTCGTCGAAGGTGGAGGAAACCACCTCGCCCTGCACGTTGCGCTGCATGTCGGTCACCTCTTCGGGCCGCTCGTCGATCAGCAGCACGATGAGGAAGATCTGCGGTTCGTTTTCGGTGATGGCGTTGGCGATACGCTGCATGATCACCGTCTTGCCCGCGCGCGGCGGCGACACGATCAAGCCGCGCTGACCCTTGCCGATGGGGCAGAACAGGTTGATCATGCGCGTGGCCGGCTCGCCGTTCAGGGTCTCCATGTTGATCCGCTCATGGGGATAGAGCGGCGTCAGACTTTCGAACGGGATGCGCGCCTGGGCCACCGCCGGTTCGTCGAAATTCACCGTCTCCACCCGCAGCATGGCAAAGAACCGCTCCTGCTCCTTGGGCGACCGGATCTGTCCCGAAACCGTATCTCCGGTCTTGAGATTGAACAGGCGAATCTGCGAGGGAGAGATGTAGATGTCGTCGGGGCCGGGCAAGTAGCTGTAGTTGGGGGAGCGCAGGAAGCCGTACCCGTCGGGCAGGATCTCCAGAGCGCCGTGGGCGTAGATCACGCCGTTGCGCTCGGTATGCTGCTTGAGAATGGTGAAGATGATCTCCTGCTTCTTCATCGAAACCAGCGACTCGGGATTGCCGCCCAGGGAGACCGCCATCTCGCGCAGTTCGGTGATGGTCTTCACCGACAGCTCGTTGATGTGCAGCTTTTCCTCGTTGCCGGTGGGAATCGGATCCCGGCTGTGCGCGTTGCTGACCGGCAGGCCGCGCCCGCGGGAACGGCCGCGGCGGCGCCCCGGGCCGGGACCGTCGGAGTAGTCGCCGTCGCGCCGGCCGCGGGAGCGTTCCGGCCGCTCCCGTTCATATTCGGGGCGCTCGGGCGCCAGCCCTTCGCCCTGCTCCTTGATCAGCTCGACCCGCAGGCGCCGCTTGCGGCCGCGCCGCGGCGGCCGTTCGCCGTTCGGCGGCCGTTCACCATTGTTGACTTCACTCCGGCGCGGCGGCGGCGGCGCGTCCTGCTCGATCATGGCCGTTGCCGGCGGCGCTGCGGGCGGCGCGGCCGCGGCGGTGGTCGGGGCGGGTTGCGGGGATTCCGCTACGTTGGAATTGGAATCTTGGTCTTCTGCCATGGCGAGGACTCCAGGGGGCCAGAATGCATGCCGCGCGAAACCAGGCGGAACCTGGGCCGGCGACAGGTCATTTGTCTAACGAAAGGATGTGTGCGTGACAGGTCTCGCCGGACACTTCCGGTGGGCAACGACTGCCGTCGTTTCCTACTCTTGTCCGGCAAGCCGCGATCCGGGCGCGTGCGCCCGCCGTTGAGTTAACTGTACGCCCATTGCCGCACCGGCGTCAACCGGCGCCGCGGCAGCACCGCACGGCACCGCCGCCACCCGGCGGTCAGATGCCATCGGCGGGGTCGTTTCCGCTCCCGCTGAGGCGATCGTGAACCAGCGTCTGCAACTCCTCCAGGCTCAGGTCGCCCTCCTTCAGACGGTCGCCCCGGTCGCGCACTTCGGTGATCTGCTCCTCCAGCTCGCTCAACGTCGCCAGCACCGCCTGCGACTGCTCCGCCACGGTGGCCGCGAACGCCCGTAGCGCGTCGGCATCGCCCTCCTGCAGCAGCCGCGCGCCGCGCCGCGCCTGCTCCTCCAACGGCTGCCGGACGTGCCGCGAAAAGAAGATCAGCGACTCGTTGAGCGCCTCGATGATCCCCAGCCGGTGCTCGCGGCGGGCAAGCTGCCGGGCCAGCTCATGGCGATGCAGCACGGCCCGGATCCGGGCCAGCACCTCGGAGAAATTGAACGGCTTGGAGATGTAGTCGTCCACCCCCAACTCCAGTCCTGCGATGCGATCGGCTATCTCGTCTTGCTCCGACAACATGATGATCGGCAGGCCGCGGTAGGCCGCATACTCCGGCGCGGTCTTGATCCTCCGGGTAACCTCCAAGCCGGACAATCCCGGCAGCAGGTCGTCGAGCACGATCAGGTCGGGATTCACCTCCGCCAACCGCTCCAGGGCCTGCTCGCCGTGCGCGGCCGGTGCGACCTCGAAGCCAAGCCGCGACAGCATCACCTCGAACATCTCGAGGAAGACCGGTTCGTCATCGACGACGAGTATCCTGGCGTGTGTGGAGCGGTCCGACATTGGTCCAGAGCGGGACGGGGTTCAATCTTCCCGCAGCCGGATGCCTGTGTCAACGGCCCGGGCGCCGGCGGAGCCGGCGGCGCGAAGCGGGCGCCCTAGCGGGCCGGCCGCCGTCCCGGCGCGGCGCGCCGCAGACTCCCGGCGGCGAGCAGCGCCAGCCCCGCGGCCAACACGGCGATGCCGAACCAGTCTCCCCAGCGCGTGTAGAGGGTATGCGGGCCATCCACCACCGGCACGCTGCCGATCAGGTAGTCGGCGGTGAACGGCTCCAGCAACTGCAGGAGGCGGCCGTCCGGGTCGACGGTCGCCGTCATCCCGCCGTTGGTGGAACGCACCACCGAGCGCCGGTTCTCCACCGCCCGGAACATGCCGATCATCATGTGCTGCATCTCCGCAGGCACCGAAGCCGACCACGAGTCGTTGCTCATGTTCACCAGCACCTGCGCGCCGTGCCGCACGAACTCCCGCCCCAGGTAGCCGAAGGTGTCCTCGAAGCAGATCGGGGTGGAAAACCGCACTCCCGGGCGGCCGCCGGCAGCGCCCGAATCGAACACCACGTACTCGGTGCCCTGCTTCCAGAAGTGGGTATCGGCCTCCTTCAGCCAGCGGTAGATGCCGGGCAACTGGCGCTTGAAGGGAAAGCTCTCGGTGAAGGGCACCAGGTGGATCTTGCGGTAGGTATCCACGATCTCGCCGGCGCCGAACAGCAGCGCGGCGTTGTAGTCCACGCGCACCTCGCCGTCCGCGGTACGCTCCAGTTGCCCGTCGTCGTTGCCGACCACGAACGGCACGCTCTGCCGGTCCAGATAGGCGCGCAGCCGCTGCACCAGGGCAAACCGGCGGGAGTCGGTCCGGTGCCGCGTATGCCAGTCGATGCCGGGCACGAACGAGGTCTCCGACCAGATCACGATGTCGGGAGCTTCGCGCAGCGCCGCATCGCTGAGCCGCAGCAGCGTGTCCAGTGAGCGCTCGTAGGCGTAGAAACCGCCGCGCCAGGGATCGATGTTCTGCTGAATCAAGGCGACGCGCCACTGGCCGGCGGTCTGATAATCGCCGCGCGCGGCGGCGCCGTATCCCACGTTGGCGGCCAGCAACGCCGCCCAGCAGAGCAGCGGGAGGCGGTGGCGGCCCCAGAAGCGCGCCAGCAGCGGCCGCCGCCATGGGGCCAGCCGCGCCGCCAGCGCGTCCAGCGCCAACCGCGCCAACAGCGCCGAGGCGGCGACCACCAGCAGCGACACGCCCCACACTCCGGTGACCCCGGCGATCTGGATGAAGTCGGTCCACAGATACTGGGTATAGCCGATGATGCCGTAGCTGTAGCCAAGAAAGCCGAGACTCTTGACGTATTCGTAGCCTACCCAGATCAGCACCTGCACCAGGTAGCCGTAGCGGGGAAAGAGGTGGTCGGCCAACTTCAGGAGCAGGAACAGGAGCAGCAGGTAGCCCATGTACACTACCGGCACGATGATGATGGCCAACGGGTGGAAGGTGGCCAGCCAGTAATTGTAGAGCGCGTAGCTGGCGTACCCGTACAGCACGCCGTAGAGCACCACCCGCAGCCACCCGGCGCGGCGCAGCACCAGGAACACCGGCGCCAACGCCACGAACGCCACCGGGCCCAGGCCCCAACGGGTGAGCAGACTGGGATGCGCCAGCGCGAACAGGACTGCGGACAGCAGCAGCAGCCCGACCTCGCCGGCGGTGGTACGAAAGAACGCGCCCGCGGGGCGCCGGTGCTCCGCAGTCAGGGCAGCGTTGGCGCGGAGATCTAGGCCGGAACGGCGGCCGCGCGGCGGATCAATGGCGCAACTGCCACGCGCGCCGCTTCAACTCCCTGCCCGGACGGAAGGTGACCACCCCATGGTCTTCCACTTGCACCGCTTCTCCGGTCTTGGGATTGCGCGCCTTGCGGCCTTTGCGGGTGCGTACCTCGAAGGTCCCGAAGCCGCGCAACTCGATGGTGTGCTCGTCGAGCAGACCCTCCTTGACCGCATCGAAGAACAGGCCGAGGACTCGATGGATGCTCTTCTTGCCGACGTCGACCCCGGGATGGATGATTTCGATGATTTCGGCCTTGGTCAGCTTGCGCACCTCAGCCACCGTCGCTCTCCAACGGCCCGTCTACACCTTCGACCGGCCGGCGGCCAGCCGGCGCTTGCGGCGCGCCGCGGTATTGCGCGTCAGCACGCCCTTCGCGACGGCGCGGTCCAACTGGCTGGTGACCGCCGCGAACTGCTCGTCGGTGGCGCTGCCGGCCGCCATGGCCTCGCGCAACTTGCGCATGGTGGTTCGCACCCGACTCATCACCGCGCGATTGCGCAGGCGTCGCTTCTCGTTCTGTCGCTGCCGCTTGGCAGCCGAACGCTTGCTCGGCAAAGTTACCTCCTTCGTGGACCGGGCGCCGGATTCACCGCCCCGCGGCGGGGTCCGCGGTCCGCTGCCAACCCGGCCCTTACGTTAAGCAACCAGCGGCGCCGGCGTCAACCGTCCGGCCGGCGCGGCGCCGGCCGGTCAACCGGAACCGCCCGGGCCGGTTCCGGCAGTGCGGGGCAGGAAGCGGAAGAATCGCTTCTTGCCGGCGCGCAGCAGCAACTCGTTCGGACCCGTCAGGTCGATCTGCTCATGGATGTCGGTCCGCACCCTGCCGTCGAGCCACGCCCCGCCCTGCTCGATCAGCCGGCGCGCGTCGCTCCGGGTGGAACACAGCGCGCTGTCGCCGAACAACCTTAGCAGGGAGGTGGAGTCCCCCATCTCGGGCGGCAGTTCGGCGCTCGGCAGCGCCGCGGTGTCGCCCCCGCCGGCGGCGAACAGCGCGCGGCTGGTCTGCCGCGCCTGCCGCGCCTGCTCCTCGCCATGCACCATGGCGGTAAGCTCCATGGCCAACCGCTCCTTGGCCGCGCCGGCCGCGCGGTCGCGCAACCGGCCCAACTCTTCCACGGTGGAATCGGGCAGCAAGGTAAGCAGCGCCAGCAGCCGGGGCGCGTCGGCGTCCGGCACGTTGATCCAATACTGATAGAACTGGTAGGGACTGACCCGCGCGGGATCGAGGAACAGGGCGCCGGCCGCGGTCTTGCCCATCTTCTTGCCGTCGGCGGTGGTCACCAGCGGCCAGGTGAGCGCGTGCGCTTCGACCCGCTCCACCCGCCGGATCAGGTCGACGCCGGCCAGAATGTTGGCCCACTGGTCGTCGCCGCCGAGCTGCAGCAGGCAGCCGTGCCGGCGCTGCAGCTCCAGATAGTCGTAGGCCTGCAGCAAGAGGTAGTTGAACTCCAGAAAGCTCAATCCGGTGTCGAGCCGCCGGCGGTAGGTCTCGAAGCCCAGCATGCGGTTCACCGAGAAGTGGCGCCCGATCTCGCGCAGAAAGTCGAGGTAGCGGAGTTCGGGGAGCCAGTCGGCGTTGTTCACGACGATGGTGCGCTGCAGGTCGATGAAGCGGCCGACCTGGCGCCGCATCAGCTCGGCGTTGCGCGCCACCGTCTCCACCGGCAGCAGGGGGCGCATGTCGTCCCGGTCGGAGGGGTCGCCGACGCGCGCGGTGCCGCCGCCGATCAGCAGCACCGGCTGGTGGCCGGCGCGCTGCAGGCGCGCCATCGCCAGCAGGCCGACCAGGTGACCGGCGTGCAGGCTCGGCCCCGTCGGGTCGATGCCCAGGTAGAAGGTAACCTGCCGCTCGTCGAGGAGCCGGGTCAGGGCCGCGGCGCCGGTGGTCTGTTGGACCAACCCGCGCCGGACCAGAGCCGCAAACGCCCCGCCGCCGTGCCCGTCGCCGCTGCCGCCGCTCATGCCGCGCCGGCGCGCCGGTAGCCGCGCGTCGCCTCGTGCAGGCGGGCCGGCAGCTCGCGGCGCGCCACCCGCTCCTGCTTGGTGGAATCACGGAACCGCAGCGTGACCGTATCGTCATCCATCGTCCGGTAGTCCACGGTAACGCAGTACGGCGTGCCGATCTCGTCCTGGCGGCGGTAGCGGCGGCCGATGGCGCCGCCCTGATCGTAGAAGGTGGCGAACGATTCGCGCAGCTCCGCCTCGATGGCCCGCGCCCGTTCCGCCAAGCCATCTTTCTTGACCAGCGGGAACACGCCCGCGGTGACCGGGGCCACGCGCGGATGGAAGCGCAGCACCACGCGGCGCTCGCCGCCCACCTCGTCTTCGGCGTAGGCGTCGGCCAGGGCCATCAGCACCGAGCGGGTAAGCCCCACCGCGGTTTCGATGATGAACGGCACGTAGCGCTCGCGGCTGGTTTCGTCCAGATAGCTCAGGTCCTTGCCGGCGAACTCCATGTGCCGCTTCAGGTCGTAGTCGGTGCGGTTGTGGATGCCTTCCAGCTCCTGCCAGCCGAACGGGAAGCGGTACTGGATGTCGTAGGCGTCGCGCGCGTAGTGGGCCAGCTCGCCGGGGCCGTGCTGGTGAAAGCGCAGGTTGTCGGGGTCGATGCCGAGGTCGAGGTAGTACTGAAAGCGCCGCTGCTTCCAGTGTTCGAACCAGCGTACGTCGTCGCCGGGATGCACGAAGTACTGCATCTCCATCTGCTCGAACTCGCAGGTGCGGAAGATGAAGCTCTTGGTGGTGATCTCGTTGCGGAATGCCTTGCCGACCTGGGCGATGCCGAACGGAATCTTGAGACGGCTCGACTGCAGCACGTTCTTGAAGTTGACGTAGCTGCCCTGGGCGGTCTCGGGACGCAGATACACCACGCCGGCGGCATCCCGGACCGGTCCGAGGTGGGTTTGGAACATCAGATTGAACTGGCGCGCGGCGGTCAGCTCCGGCTTCCCGCACTGGGGGCACACTCCGCCGCCGGCGTCGTCGAGCTGGTCGGCGCGGAAGCGCGCCTTGCAGTTGCGGCAGTCCACCAGCGGGTCGGTGAAGTTGGCGACGTGGCCGGACGCCTCCCAGACGCGCGGGTGCATCAGGATGGCGGCGTCGATCCCGACGATGTTGTCGTGGAGCTGCGTCATCTCGCGCCACCACACGTCGCGCAGCCGGTTCTTGAGGGCCGCGCCAAGAGGGCCGTAGTCCCACGCCGAAGCAAGACCGCCGTAGACGTCGCTGGAGGGAAAGATGAAGCCGCGCCGCTTGCACAGCGCGACCAGCGTGTCCATGGAAACCGCCACCGCGCCTAGCCTCCGGCGGCGCCGGCCGCGGCTTGGTCCAGGGTTGCCAGCGCCTGCGCCAAGCGGCGCCGCACCCGGGGCCCGCCGAGCAGGCGCAGGGAACCGAACAACGGCGGCGACACCCGGCTTCCGGTCGCCGCCAGTCGAATCGTCATCATCAAGTCTCCAAATTTCACGCCCTGCGCTGCGGCCAACTCGCGGAGCCGTTCCTCCAGCCGCTGGTCGTCGGCTTCCCGCGGCGGTTCCTGCAGCAGCGCCGCGGCCGCCCGCAGCAGCGCCGCGGCGCGGCGCGGGGTCAGGCGCTTGGGCACCAGTTCCGCGGCGGTCAGCGGCGCGCCGCCGGCCAGGAATGCCGCCCGCCGCGGCGCCTCGTCGAGCGCCGTGAGGCGTTCGCGCAGCAGCGCCGCGAGCGCCGCCTGCTCCCGGTCTTCCAACTCGATGCCCGCCGCCTGCAGGTGCGGCGCGATGGCCGCGGCCAGGCGCTGCGGAGGTAACATACGGATGTACTGGCCGTTGAACCACTCCAGCTTGCGATGATCGAACACCGCGCCGGAGCGGCCGAGCCGCTCCAGGCTGAAGGCGCGCTCCAGTTCGTCGAGGCGGAACAGCTCGCGGTCGTCGCCGGGCGACCAGCCGAGCAGCGCCAGGTAGTTGACCAGCGCCGCGGGCAGGAAGCCGCGCCGGCGGAACTCGCCGATGCCGGTGGCCCCGTGGCGCTTGGCCAGCTTCCTGCCGTCGGGACCGTTGACCGCCGGCAGATGGGCGTAGCGCGGCGGCTGCCAGCCGCAGGCCGCGAAGATCAGCAGGTGCAGCGGCGCCGACGAGACCCATTCCTGCGCGCGCAGCACGTGGCTGATGCGCATCGCGTGGTCGTCGGCAATCGCGGCCAGGTGATAGGTGGGAAAGCCATCGCTCTTCAGCAGCACCGGATCGGGATTGAGGTCCGCGTTGCGGCGCTCGATCGTGCCCAGGAGGAGATCCTCGTAGCGCGTCGCGCCCTCCAGCGGCACCTTGAACCGGATCACGGAGGGCGCCGCGCTGCGCGCCCGGGCGGCGTGTTCGGCCGGCGTCAGGTTGCGGCAGCGGCGGTCGTAGCCGTTGTTCGCGGCGCGCACCCGTTCCAGGCGTTCGGCGGCGCAGTAGCAGCGGTAGGCGCGGCCCTCCCGCAGCAGCCGTTCGGCCACGGCGCGGTAGCGGTCCAGCCGCTCCGATTGCACGTAGGGCGCGTAGGGTCCGCCCACGTCCGGGCCCTCGTCCCAGCGGAGGCCGAGCCACGAGAGGGTGTCGTACACGTCCTGCAGCGCGCCCGGGTCGAACCGCCGGCGGTCGGTATCCTCGATGCGCAACACGAACGTGCCGCCGCAGGAGCGGGCCAGCAGGTAGTCGAACAGGGCGGTACGAACGTTGCCGACGTGCTGGCGGCCGGTAGGAGAAGGCGCGTAGCGCACGCGAACTGACATGCGGCGTGACTAGAGACTCCCTGCCGGCGGCGCGTCAAGAGCACGGCGGCCGCGGGGGCCGCGGGCGTTGCCGGGCGCGCGGGGCGCCGCGGCGGCGCCCCGCCGGCCCCGGCTCGTCACATGCCCCACACGTCGACCGGCGCGGCTGCGGCGCCGCGGCGGTGGAATATCTTCTCCTCCCAGGTGCGGTGCTCCCGGCAGTCGATCACCACCAGATGCCCGGCCTCCGCCGCGCAGCGCGCCATGTACCCCGCGGTCTGCTCCACCCCCTCGGCGATGGTCCGCTCCAGCCCGTCCCGCTCCCGCACCACCTTGCACTCCACCACCACCTCCTGCACCCGCACCCCCGCCGGCCACACGATCAGCAGGTCGACCCGCCCGCGGCCCAGCGCGTACTCCCGCTCGATGCGCCCGCCTCCGTTCACCACCCGCTGCAGGTACGCCTGCAGCAGCAACTGCGGCCACGCCTCCGCATAGGCAAAGCGGTCGCGCCAGTGCTCGGAGTGGCGCCGGAAGAAGCTCTGGAACTCCTCCAGCAGCAGCGCCGCGTCAAGGCTGCCGTCCGCGCGTACGTAGCGCGGCGGCGAAAGATCGAGCGTCTCCTGCGCCACCCACGACAGCTCGCGCGGCAGCACCTCGGCGTAGATCGGGTTGGCGATGCGCACCGGCGCCTCGCGGGCGAGCAGCCCGAGGTCGCGCGCGTAGCCGAGGTCGCGGTCGCTGATGGCGTAGTGGTCGGCGCCGGTCAGCATCGGCTCAATCACCCGCCGCACGCGCTCCTCACGCAGCTTGTCCGCCAGGTAGTCGAGGTGGGTCACCCGTTCGACGATCAGCTCCTCGCGGACGGCTGCGACGGCGGCGGCGGTGACCGGGCGCGAACGGTCGTCGCGCAGCGCCTTGTTGCGGAAGCAGGCGCCGTAGGCCAGAGCGTTGACCAGCCATGGCTGGCCGCAGGTCTGCGTCCACACCGCTTCCAGCGCCTCCGGCGCGAACTCCTGGCCGGTCGCCTCGGTATGCTGGCCGAGCAGGCCCAGCGTCTCGTCACGCGAGAAGTCGCCCAGCCGCAACGACGCCGCGGCGATGTTGAACGGGCTGCCGGTTGCGCCCATGCGGTAGTCGCGCACGTCGCGCAGGCCGCATAGCACGACGCTCTGTGGGAAGCGTTCGGGGCGATTCGGATAGCCGGCGCGAAGTTGCTGCAGCACCGCCAGCAGCGAGTCGCCCACCAGCGTGTCGATCTCGTCGATCAACAGCACCAGCGGGCGCGGCGCCTCCTCCGCCCAACGCGAGAGCGCTTCGCCCAGCGCCAGATCCGGCCCGACCTCGGCGAGGGTATCCGCCCAGATGCCTTGCAGGAACCGGTCGCCCAAGGCCCAACTCGCCGCCCGCGCCAGCGCGACAAGCACTACGCGCAACGCCCGCTGAACGTCGTCTCGGGCGGTGCGGGCGGTTTCCACGGTGACGTAGACGCAGTGGTAGCCACGTTCGTTCAGCAACTCGGCCAGCGCCAGCAACGCCGAGGTCTTGCCGGTCTGCCGCGGCGCGTGCAGCACGAAGTACTTCTTGTCCCGCACCAGGCCGAGCACTTCGTCCAGATCGATCCGCGACAGCGGCGGGATCAAGTAATGATCGGCCGGTCTGACCGGACCGGCAGTGTTGAATGATCGCCTGGTCACCATCTGCCCGGAGTGTAGCATGGGCGGCCGTTCCGTCCCGGTGGTGATCACATGCCCCACACGTCGACCGGCGCGGCGCCGGCGCCGCGCCGGTGGTGGAATATCTTCTCCTCCCAGGTCCGGTGCTCCCGGCAGTCGATCACCACCAGGTGCGCCGCCTCCGCCGCGCAGCGCGCCGCGTACCCCGCCGTCTGCTCCACCCCCTCGGCGATGATCCGCTCCAGCCCGTCCCGCTCCCGCACCACCTTGCACTCCACCACCACATCCTGCACCCGCTGCGCCAGCGACCGCTCCCCCACCGGCCACACGATCAGCAGGTCGACCCGCCCCCGCCCCAGCGCGTACTCCCGCTCGATCCGCCCGCCCCCGTTCACCACCCGCTGCAGGTACGCCTGCAGCAGCAACTGCGGCCACGCCTCCGCGTAGGCGAAGCGGTCGCGCCAGTGCTCGGAGTGGCGCCGGAAGAAGCTCTGGAACTCCTCCAGCAGCAATGCCGCGTCCAGGCTGCCGTCCGCGCGCACGTAGCGCGGCGGCGAAAGGTCGAGCGTCTCCTGCGCCACCCACGACAGCTCGCGCGGCAGCACCTCGGCGTAGATCGGGTTGGCGATGCGCACCGGCGCCTCGCGGGCGAGCAGCCCCAGGTCGCGCGCGTAGCCCAGGTCGCGGTCGCTGATGGCGTAGCGGTCGGCGCCGGTGAGCATCGGCTCGATCACCCGCCGCACGCGCTCCTCGCGCAGCTTGTCCGCCAGGTAGTCCAGGTGGGTTACCCGTTCGACGATCAGCTCCTCGCGGACGGCGGCGACCGCGGCGGCGGTGACCGGACGCGAACGGTCGTCGCGCAGCGCCTTGTTGCGGAAGCAGGCGCCGTAGGCCAGCGCGTTGACCAGCCACGGCTGGCCGCAGGTCTGCGTCCAGACCGCCTCCAACGCCTCCGGCGCGAACGGCTGGCCGGTCTGCTCGGTATGCTGGCCGAGCAGGGCCAGCGTCTCGTCACGCGAGAAGTCGCCCAGCCGCAACGACTTGGCGGCGATGTTGAAGGGGCTGCCGATCGCGCCCATGCGGTAGTCGCGCACGTCGCGCAGGCCGCACAGCACGACGCTCTGCGGGAAGCGCGCCGGACGGTCGGGGTAGCCGGCGCGGAGTTGCTGCAGCACCGACAGCAGCGAGTCGCCCACCAGCGTGTCGATCTCGTCGATCAACAGCACCAGCGGGCGCGGCGCCTCCTCCGCCCAACGCGAGAGCGCTTGGCCCAGCGCCTCGTCAGGGCCGAAATCGGCGAGAATCTCAGCCCAAACGCCATGCAGGAAACGATCGCGCAGCGTCGCGCGCGCCTGGGACGCCAGCCTGATGAGCACCGAGCGCATCGCCCGCGCCACGTCGTCGCGGGCGGTGCGGGCGGTTTCCACCGTGACGTACACGCAGTGGTAGCCACTTTCGTTCAGCAACTCGGCCAGCGCCAGCAGCGCCGAGGTCTTGCCGGTCTGCCGCGGCGCGTGCAGCACGAAGTACTTCTCGTCTGCCACCAGGCGCAGGACCTCATCCAGGTCAAGGCGCGCCAGCGGCGGAATGCAGTAGTGCCGGTCGGATTTGACCGGACCGGCGGTGTTGAATGATCTCATGGCTCGCCCCGCGCGCGGCGGCTCTGGAGGCTGCCGCCGTTTCTCAGTCGATCATATCGGCAATGTCGTTGCGCGGGCAGCCGCATCCGTCCACTCCTTCATCTTCTCTAACACGTCGTTGCTCACGTTATCGCAGAAATCGACGATGCGGCACCGATCGAACAGCAAACCCGCATCGATCGCAATATCATACCGATTGACTCTCGACAAAGCCTCCGCAACAAAGAACATCCGTACCGGAACGAACGCCGGAAACGAATGAAGCCACTTTTTGCAGAACGAATCAGGTTGTAGATCAGCAAAGTTATCTCGGAAATTAGTTCCCGTCTTGCACTGACCGAACGCAATGAGCTTTCCCGGCAGACGGTCGGCGAAATGCTTCCATGCCACAATGTCCAATTTGCCGTCGTTTGCCGTAGTCCGACCACTTCCGTGACGATAGAAACCATCACCCTCCTCCAGCCTGCCACACAGGTCATTGATCTTGTTCTCGAATCCGACTCCTGAAGGGCCGTGACCGAAGACCATGCTTTCAGCACGCGCGCCAAGGTATTCACGTGCGGCCTCCGCGGATAGATCTTCCAAGAGTGATGCTCCGTCGATACCAGCGTGGCGCCGATTGCTTTGCATATTCAGTCTCGTCGCCAAGAGCAGATAACGGTAGACAGCGTATCGCTGATTTCCGCTGCCTCCGGACATCTTCATGGTATATCCGTACTGGTCGATCGAAAACGGGTATCCTCCTCGACATGCTTCCCTGCGCCGTTCGATCTCGGAATATGCGCCTTCGACTACCTCCGTTATTGCCTCCTCCTCCGGCACGCCTTCCGAGTAGTCGTTCTCGTCGAGCCTGCCGAGGGCTGCGCGGACCTCGTTGAGCGACGTGCCGCCGCCTCTCCAGCAAACCAACTCGGCGAAGTCGGCAACCTCGTAGGCAGGCGCGCGCGGGGATGGCAGGCCCGGCCACTTGAACATCAGCCGGCCTCGGCTACCCGCCGCCGCCTTCGCCGGTGTCCCTTTCGGTGCATCTCTTCGTAGAGATCGTTCGCAAGGTCCGCCACCGCATCGGCAACGCTGAGCAGCCTCTCGGAACCATCGTATCCGGTCGAGAGCATACCGCGAGCCCTCTGGAGATTGCGCTTCGCCGCAAACAAGGATTCCTCGAAGACCGTCGATGACGGACGACTCTGTTCAAAGGCGGACGCCAAGTCGTTGTTGGCGCGAAGCGCTGCGACCGATTCCCTGCTGCTCAAGACCGATTCAAGTTGGCGAAGGTGCGGATTCTGGGTTTCTACGACGGGAGGCCGCTCTTGCTTCTTGCTGCCGTACATCCACAGGAAGAGCTCGCCGAGCTCGGTACTCCGCTCAGCAGGAACCGGCTCAGGTTCGTCCCAAGAATCGGATTGCAAACCGATGAAGTCGCATATTCCTGAATAATTCAGACCGGTGTAGAGATGAGAGAACGAGAAATGGTTTCGCCATCGATCGTCGCGACTGAACACCTGCATCCGCTCGGCCTGCTCGATCACCATGAGGCCACGGAACAGCCGCTGAACGGTTCGGTGTGTGTCGCCGATCTGCTTGGCGATATCTTCAAGCCGGACGCCAAAACGTCGATGTACGTCGGCGATGTACTGGGCCTTCGCATAGCTGCTCCATTTTGCCGGACCGTTTACATGCTTGAAACCGAGATAGCGCCACGAATCTCCGCGGGTGCCGATTACCACGGGAAGCTCGCTGAGTTCCTGCTTCTCTTGCGCGGTAATCTCTGGAATGTCGGCCGTCGAGAACTCGAACTCCTCGGGAGTCAACAAGATGCGGACTGCGGCAAGCCGGCGGTTGCCTTCGATGACTACGTTCTTCCCGTTCTCTCGATCCACGATCAGCGGCTCATGGCTGAAGAACCCGCTGGCCGCAATGGAAAGTACCAGCTCGCGTACGTCCATTGCATCCCATAGCACTTGTATGACCTCTGATTCCGTTGAATCTTCGGTCAGTTCGAACTCAGGTAGCCGAGGGTTCTTGGGATCGAAGCGGAGCGCCGATACGGGCAACCGTTCGACCGGATTGTCTTCCATGAGACCTCCGTTACTGCCCGCAACCATGCGGGCGACAATATGCGGCGGCGGTCCCGGCGCGGGGTACTACTATACCGCGGCGGGGTAGCTGCCGGCGTAATCGGTGGCGGCGTTCAGTCATCGAGCAGGCCGAGTTCGCGGAGCGGTTCGAGGACGGCGTGTTCCAGTCTGTTCCGGTCGAGCGGGTCGGCGGAGGCGGCCTTGGCGCTGATGGTGATCCGGCCGGTCAGGTCGGCGAGGTTGGCCAGGGCGCGCCACGCGTCGAACAGTTTGTCGCGGTCGGCGGTGAATGAGATCGCCACTTCGCGGCCGGCGCCGGGGGGCGGTGGCGGATCCGGCGGCGGCGCGTCGCCGGGGTCGGTGGGCTGGCGGACTTCTCCTCCGGATGCCGGCGCAGCGCCGCCGGCCGGATCGCGCTGCCCCAGCTCGACCGGCGCCTCGGCTTCGGGAAGCGCCCGGGGCAGGATGAGGAAGCCGGAGTCGAGGTCGATCTCGTCGGCGGCGAGGGGGCGCTCGAAGGCGATGCGGCTGCGGTCGAGCCGGTAGCGGCCGGCGTCGTCGAGGGCCGGGCGGCCGGTGGCGTAGCCGAACAGGCCGGTCTCCACGCCGCGGGCGATCGCGCTGCGCACGACCTCGGCGGAGCGCAGGCGCGGATAGCCGAGGAACGAGAAGAACCCGGCTGACACGCGGTCGGTCGCGATGCCGGGCGCGGCGCCCTCCTCGCCGATGCGGAACAACTCGACGATCTTGCCAGGCGCGACCGAATCGAAGACCTTGCGCTGGACGGTCGTCAGCAACTCCATCAGGCGTTGGTGGATCAGGGCGCGCCTTCCGGCGTCGAGGGTGGTCCGCAACGGGCGGCCGCCCAGGGCGGCGGTGGCCAGCGACAGCGCTCCGGCGCCCGACTCCGGCAGCCACACTTCCGCGTACAACTGGACCAGCGCGGACTCGGCGGCGGCCCGCTCGGTCGCCTCCCGCTCGCGGAGCTGGCTGCGCTGGGCGGCGGTAAGGTTGAGCGCCCGCGACCGACCCTGCACGCGCTGCACGGCAAGCAGGTAGCGGACCGCGCGGCGCAACCCCTGGATCCGTTCCGCGTCCGGCACGGCCAGCGCCAGCCCGTTGCGGTACTCGCGCGTCCGGGAACCGTGATTCTCGCACAGGCCGCGCGCGAACGCCTGCCGGTCGTTCTCAGACCGATCGACGAACTCCGGCGGCAGGTAGGCGATCAGGAACCGCGCGTCGCGGTCCGGCACGTCGGAGGACCGTTCCGGCCAGACGATGGCCGGCTGGCCGGCCAGGCGCTCCTCGATCAGCTCCCGGACGCGGGCGCGCACGCCGCTCTCGTCCCGCGCCACGGCGTCCGCCTCCTGTTCGACGAGCAAGGTGACGTTGGGATCCTTCTTGAAGCAATAGTGCGCGCCGTCGAAGTGGAGATAGAGACACTGCTCCCGGAGCTCCTTGAGACATGCCTGCGCGGTGGTGCTGTCCAGGTCGGGGCCGATGCTCACCCCCAACAGTTCGGACTCGGCGATTCCGGGAGGCAGCGGCTCGCTCTCCTCACCCGCCGAACGGCGCAGCCCGCCGAACGAGTACAGCAGCACGACCGTCGCCAGCCGGGTGGCCGGTTCCTTGCCGGCCTCGGCCGTGACCTCCCGCGCGCGCCGCGCGTCGATCCGCCGCGTGCGCGCGTTGGCGCCGACGAAGTCGTGCTCCAGACAGGCCTGAAAGTCCTCCCGCTGGCCGACTTCCTTGAAGAAGGCGAGGCGCACCTCGGCGTCGCGGAGCGGCACGTCGCCGGGGCCGAGGAGCAGGCGCGACCGGCCCGCGCCGTGCGCCGCGCGCAGGCAGGACGCCAGGAAGCGCAACGCGCCGCGCGTGCGCTGGAAGTCGGGGACCGCCGCCCAGCGTTCCCGCATCACGTCGATGAGCGCGGGATGGAACGGATAGGCGGCGCTGATCCGGTCGCGCAAAGCCATGCCCTCCTCGTCCGCCTGCCGGCGCTCCGCTTCACCCTGCGCGTAGGCCTGCCGCATGCGCGTGAACACCTGCCGGCAGGCTTCGGCCACGTTCCCGGCGGCGCCGGCGTCCGGCAGCTTCGCCAGCAGCCGCCGCTGCACCACGTTGAGAATCTCGTTGCCTTCGACCGGCTCCCGCCGCTGGTCCTTGCGGGCGGCGAGATGCTCCACCGTGCGCAGCAATCCGGTGTATTCCAGCGACTCGCGCGAACTCGACTGCAGGGAATAGACCAGCACGGCGTGGTCCACGTTGCCCACCGCGACCGTGAGCCGCTTCAGGAACGCCAGCGTCTCGTCCCGGAGCGTGGTCTGGCCGACCTGCACGCCGCCGGCGCTGATCAGGTATTCGAGGATCTCGTCGAGCAGGATCAGACTCGGTCCGCGCCGCAGCAGCTCGACGAGCAGGTCGCCGCCGGGGGCGACCCGCGCCGCGTCCTGGCGCCGCACCAGGTCGTAGCCGTCGCGCCCGCCGAGCGCCCACCCGATCCAGCCCCAGATGGTCTGCGCCGTAACGCCCTCCTGCGGCGCGCGCCGGCCGGCGGTGGCGTCGAACAGCTGACCGTCCACCACCGCCACCCGCACCCGCTCCGGGCGCGGCAGGCCGGCCGCTTCCGGCAGCGCGTCCAGGGCAGCCCGCGACCGGGCGGCGTGCAGCAGCGCGGCGAGGGTGTGCGACTTGCCGCCGCCGAAGGGGGTCATCAGCTTGAGCACGCGGTTGCCGCCCGCGCCGCTCAGCCGCCCCAGCACGTCGTCGAGCAGGGAGCGCAGGCCGCCGGTCAGGTAGGAGGCCGCAAAGAAGCTGCCGGCGTCGCGGTAGACGGCGGGCACGCGCGGCAGTTCGGCGTCCGCGGCGCCCCGCTCCTTGCCGATCAGGTAATCGGCCAACGGCCCCAGGTCGAGCGCGAAGAGATCGTCGGAAGACTCGCGCGAGAGCACGTCGGGGTGCAGTTCCACGCATTCCAGCCACGGGCGCAGTGCGGCGCTCATTCGGTCGTACTCCAGGTGAAGGTCTGCTGGCCGGTAACCCGGCGGTCGATCTCGTCGGCGAAGGCGGCGCCCTCGATCACGCTCCGCCAGTTGGCGTTCAGCCGGGCGAGGACGCGCTGCTCGGCGGTAGGGTTGCTCTCCCGCAGCTCGGAACGGCCGTGGGCCGGCCCGGCGAGCGCCTCGGCGACCAGGCGGAGCTGTTCCTGGTTCGGGCGCGCCGCGTCGAGAAAATCGGGCAGTTCCGCCGGGCGGTTGTCGAGCAACCAGAGCACCCGGTGGAGGACGTCGATGAGCGGCGCCGAGCGGCTGTCCGCCGGCGCCCCCACGCGCCGGTCGCCGCCGCGCTCGTCGTAGGTGCGCACGCGGAACCGGCCGCCGGCCTGCTCCACCAGCGCCGGCGCCGGCCCGGAGAGTCCGCCGGCGCCGGCGATCTCGATGCCGAACGGCGGGCAGAAGACGTAGGCCTCACCGGCTGGGATGCTCCCCTCGCGATAGGTGAAGCGCCACATGAGGTAGAACTGCGTGAGCGCGTCGACCGAACCGACCGCGGACCGCGACAGCCCGAAGATCTCGGCCAGCATCACCTCCAGCACCTCGCCTTCGACCACCTGAAGAAAGCGCTCGGCGGGCACCGGCTCGCCGTTGGCGTATTCGACGGCGCTGAACTGCGTGTAGGCGCGCAGCCCGGCGCCGACCGCGGCCATCAGCAGGTCGGCGCCGCCGATCCCCGCGCCGCCGGCCCACAACGTGCGCACCCGTTCGCGCGCGATGCGGCGCAGTTCCGGCTCCACCTCGGTCTCGTAGCGGCCGGTCGCCGCAGCCTGCCGCCGGCGGGCGACGAAGAAGATGCTGTCCGACAGCGCCGCGGCGCCCTGCGCGTTGACCCGGCCGCGCGATTCGGTCTGCACCGGCCATGCCTCGGTCACCGTGAGCCCGGCGCCGACCAGGGCGCGGATCAACGTCGCCCATCCTTCCGTGGTCCGATGGGCGTAGACGCAGACCAGCGGCGCTCCCGGCTTCAACACGCGCCGCGCCTCGGCGAAGGAGCGGCGCATCAGCTCCTGGTAGTGGGCGTTGGCCTGCTCCTTGTCACCGCCGTGCTCGCTCGGTTGCGCCACCGCCTCGCGCCGCTTCGGCGGCGCCGGCAGCGCGAAGTGTTCCGGGTACAGGTCGCCGAGGATGCGCTTCAGCCACACGTAGAAGAACGCCGACAGGTCGGCGTAGTAGATGCTGCTGTAGTACGGCGGATCGGTGATGACCGCGTCGAAGGTCTCGTCGGCGTAGAACAGCTTCTCGGCGTTGCCGCGGGTCACCACCGCCGGCGTTTCGATCTTGGCGAGCTCGCGCATGCAGTACGCTTCCCGGTCCAGGGCAAACGGCAGGCAACCCTCTGTCAGGGCACTGAAATTGATCTCCGAGAAGTCGTAGACCATCTTGAGCGCCTGCCGATCGCCGATTGCGCCTTTGGTACGCTGAACTGCCGGCTCCCACCTTGCAAACTTGTTGAACGCGATTACCAAGCGACCAAACGCCATCGAAAAGTAGGTCGCCAGCGCCAGCGCCCGCTGCTCATCCACACCCTCCTGGCGCATCTCGCGGTGGATTCGCCGCAGGTGCTTGACGAGCGTGAACAGCACCAGCAGTTGCCGGGAGGTGAACAGATCCTGATAGCGCTCGACGCCGTACCCCGGCAGTTGATCGCGGAGCTTGCCCTGCAGCGTCTCCGCCGGGCGCTCGCACCGGAGTTCGCGTTCCAGACCGGTCAGCCGATCTTCGAGCTCCTGCGCCGCGGGAATCGCCGCCGCCGCCGCGCTCAGGTACAGCTTGGAACCTCGCTTCTGCTTCCCCTGCTCGCGCTTGCCGGCCGTGCTTACCACCGCCGCCAGCGACTCCCCCATCCGTCCGGCCGCGGCCATCGCCTTGACGTAATCGGCCGGCGCCGGCGTGGCGCACGCCGCGCACACCGCCTGCCCGGCGCCGGTCTGTCCGGTCTGCGCCGACACGTCGCGGGCGCTCGTTCCCGACACGATGTCCCAGCGCAGCCGGTCGTGCGCGTCGATGCGCGGCAGCGCGGCCACGGCCAGGTCTCCCCGCTTGCGCAGCCACGCCTGCCGCACGAGCGGTACCGGCGCGGCGCAGCCGGGCCGCCGGCAGGGCACGGTACGCGCCCAGACGTAGGCGACCGGCGCCGGGCGGCGGTCGAAGTCATCCGCATCGCCATCGAACAGCGGCGTCTGCGCCGCTACCGCCGCATCCGCGTCCGGGATCGACACCGGCGGGTAGAGGTCGCCAACCTCCTGCCGCATCCGCTCCATAAGGACGCCGCTCCAGCGCTCGAAGTCGTCGGCAAGGCCGGAGCCGAATCGCTGCGGATAGACCAGCGTGCACAACTCGATCAGATGCGCCACCGGGTTGTAGTCGACGGCGTGGCTCTCGCAGCCGAGGCGCGCCGCCTCCAGCGGAATCGACCCGCCGCCGGCGAACGGATCGAGCACCTTGGGCGCCCGCCCGCCGTGCAGGTCCCTGATGCTCGCCGCCGCCCGCCCGACTTCCCGCCGGGCCGGCTGGTACGCCGCCAGCCGGCCCACGAAGGCGGCGGCATCCTTGCGTTCGTCATCGCTGCGCGGCGCCGGCACCAGCGCCGCGTAGATCGCCGCCCGCACCGCGCTGATCGGGCGCCGCGCCGGCCAGTAGTGCACCATCTCCACGTACCGCCGCGGATGCAACTTCTCGCGCGCCGCGATCGCATTGAGCACCTCGAGCGGCAGATAATCCTCGATCAGCCTGCGGTCACCCGTTTCCATCGTCACGCTGTCGGCTTGTGGTCCCCACGACCGACGGTACGGCGAGATGCTCGCCGCGGCCGGCGGCGACCGTCGTTCCGTCGTGTCTCCGGTCGATCCTACGCGAGCAACGCGAACACCGTCGTCAGCGACGTGACGACCACGAAGCCCACGCCGATCATCCACGTCAGCGTGTTGAAGCGCTTGTCCACCGTCTCAAACCGCTTGTCGACGTGCCAGATCAGATGCCCGAATCGGTTTGTCCACCGCGTCGAAGCGATGCTCCATGAACCTGAAGCGTTCGTCCATCAGCACCCGCAACACCTTGAGCTCTTCCTCGACCCGTACCATACGCTCCAACAGGGCGATGGGGACAACGACGGTCTCCGCCCGCGGGACCGCGTGGTTCACCAGCTCCCGGAGCCACGGCTTGACGTAGTCCCCGATGCGGACGACGTCCTCTTCCTTCAGCATCACCGGCTCTCCCATCAGCACCTCCTGCTACTATAGCCCAATAACGCGCCGGAGGCGCTGGCGCTTCAATCCGTCCATCCGTCAGGATGCCTCCTGCTCGCGCGCGGCCTGCTCGACGGCGGCGGCCGGCAGGTCATAGTAGCGGGACCCGACGACCTCCTGCTTGGCGTGGTCCAGGCGACGCGCCGGGTTGCGGATCATCAGCGGCACCGGGCTGGGGTCATCCAGCGGGTCCCAGACGACGTACAGCCAGTAGCTGTCGCCGAGTTGTTGCGCCTTGTACCACTCGTTGGTGGTCAGCCGGACCGGGCGGCCGCGGCGGCGGCCCTTCACTTCGATACGCCGCACGCCGGTCACCGGATCGCGGTAGCCGGTCTGCGCGTCCGGCGGCGCCAGGCTGCGGATGTCGAAGCCGATCTTCTCGCGGCCTACCCGGGTGCACTCGCGGCCTTGGCGCTCCTCGTAGGCGACCACCACCTCCTCGGCGGCGCGTTCGACCCGCTGCTGCAACTTGGCGTCCGGCTCGGCGGCGCCGTCCGGGGGCAGCACCAGGCAGCTCGCCAGGTGCCGCACGGGACCGTGGCGGGCGACGCGCAGCCGCTCGATCCCGGCCAGGCGTCCGGCATGGGTGCGCTGCAGGTCTTCCAGGTCCCGCTCCGCGCGCTGCCGCGCCAGCGCCACCTGCGGCTCGCTTCGCTCGCGCCCGAGCAGCGCCATCACCCGGTTCTGCGCCGCCCGCCGCCGCGCCGCGAACGACTTCTCCAGGTACGCGCGCGCCACGTCCGCATAGCGGCCGCGCTCGGCCTGAGCCGCCCGCCGCCGCGCCATCTGCACGGTGGCCTTCACGTAGTCGTCGATCGGCCCGCGATCGACCGCCGGCAGAGTCGCCGGCGGCTGCGGGTGCGCCGGCAGGTCGATCAGCACGTCCGCCGGCACCGCGCAGTACGGACCGCCGCCCGCCGCGCCGGTATCGATCTCCTCCCGCACCGCCGCCAGTTCGGCGTGAACGGTCGCCGCCGCGCCGCCGGGCGAGTGGCCGCGCAGCGCGATCTCATAGAAGTGGAGCCGATACGGCGTCTCGGCCGCGGGGTCCAGGTACACCGCGGTCCGGCCCGCCAGCTCCTGCAGCAGCTCCTGCAGCTTCTCGTCGACCGCGCCGTAGAGCGGGTGGCCGGGGCCGAGCAGCACCGCGTCCTGGTGCTGCGCCTGCTCCAGATGCTCCTTGTAGCAGGTCAACTTGCGATAGCCGGCCGCCGGCTTGCCGAGCCGGCGCACCGCGGCGAGGCGCTCCGAGCGCAGGTCGGCGCGCACGTGGTCGATCCGCCACAACCCGTCGGCGCGCGCTTCCACGCGCTGGCCCACCGCGGCGGCCGCCTGCAGGAAGTGCGACTCCACGTAGCGCGGCATCAGACGCCGCTCCTCCGCCTCCAGGTTGGCCTGCGCGAAGGCCGGGAAATCGACGTGGGAACGCGCCAGGGCGATGCCGCTCGCCTCCTCGTACCGTTCCGGGAGCTGCGGATCGATCCGCTCGATGTCGTCGAGATACTCCTCCAGCCGCCGCGGCTCAGAGGCCACCGCGCGCAGCATCTCCGGCAGGTCGATCCGGTTCAGCGCGAGCACTTCGCCCACCACGTCGAATACCCGATCGCCGAGCGCGGCGCGCATCCGCTCCAGCTTGCTCAGCAGCCGCTCCAGGATGCGGCCCTCGATCACCGGCCGGCCATCCTCCGCCGAGGCGGCGACGAAGTTGAAGGCATGGACGTCGCGCGCCTGCCCGATGCGGTGGATGCGGCCCAGGCGCTGCTCCAGGCGGGTCGGGTTCCAGGGCAGATCGTAGTTGATCAGCAGGTGGCAGAACTGCAGGTTGATGCCTTCGCCGGCCGCCTCGGTGGCCACGCACACCTGCCGGCCGGCGCGGAACGCCTCCTGCGCCCGGCGGCGTTCCGGCTGGCTCATCCCGCCGTGGATCGCGCAGGTCGAATAGCCCCAGGCTGCGAGGTGTTCCCGCAGATGGTCGAGCGTGTCGCGGTGTTCGGTGAAGATGAGCAGCTTGCCGCGGCCATCCTGCAGCTCGGCGAATTCCGCCCGCGCCAAGCAGTCGCGCAGGGCGCGCAGCTTGGAGTCGCGCCCGCCGTCGCGCACCCGGCCGACGCGCGCCGTCAGCTCGCCGAGCGCCGCGACTTCCGCCCGGAGCCGGTCCAGGTCGATCCCGTCGAGCGCGGCGCCGGCCAGCTCGTCGCGGGCGGCGTCGTCCAGGTCGTCCTCCTCCTGTTCCACATCGGCGAGGCGGCCGGCGAGCTGCGCGAGACGCCGCGCCCGCGCAGCCGGGGCAAGCCGTTCCAGTTCCTCCACCAAGTCCGAAAGCCGCGCCCGGCGGCGGCGCAACGACTCGTGAATCGCGCGCGTCGAGCTCGCCAGGCGGCGCTGGAATACGGTGCGCACCAGGGCGGCGCTGTGCTTGCGGCTGCCGCTCGCGTGCGGCAGGAACTCGTTGATATACGCGGTGACCGCCTGGTAGACCGCGTACTCCTCCGGTCCAAGATGGAAGCTGACGGTGCCGACGTGGCGGTCCGGGAACAACCGGCGGCCGCGCAGGTCCTTGAGATCTTCCTTGAGCCGGCGCAGCGCCCACGGGCAGTCGTCGCCGAGACGCAGGATGTCGCGCCGGAGGTCACGCGCCGCCGCGCCGTAGCGGTGCGGCTCGGGGAACAGATCGCGGTCGAGCAGGCGAATGAAGTGGGCGAAGCGGTCGTCGTCGCCGTGGTGCGGGGTGGCGGTGAGCAGCAGCAGGTTGTCGGCGAGCTCGGAGAGCCGTTCGGCGAGTCGATAGCGCCTGGTGCGCTCGATCTCGTCGCCGCGCCCGGCCGCGCGCCGGGTGAAGGCGCTGCACTTGTGCGCCTCGTCGATGATCACCAGGTCCCAGCGCTGCTGCCACACCCGCTCCCGGACTTCGTCGCGCTTGGCGTAGTCGATAGACGCGATCACCTGCGGCTCGCGCTCCCACGGATTCAGCGCCTGCCGGCCGTCGTTGGCGGAATCGATGATCTGGAACGGCTCGTTGAAGAAGCGCAGCAACTCGTCCTGCCACTGGCCGGTAAGCGGCGCCGGCACCAGGATCAGGCAGCGCTCCAGCGCGGCGCGCAGCTTCAGTTCCTTGATGAGGAGGCCGGCCATGATCGTCTTGCCGGCGCCGGGGTCGTCGGCCAGCAGGAAGCGCAGCCGCGGCTGCGGCAGCATCTTCAGGTAGACCGCCTCGAGCTGATGCGGCAGAGTGCGGATGCCGGACAGGCTCACCGCGAACTGCCGGTCATGGGCGTGCGCCAGCCGGATGCGGGCCGACTCGACCAGCAGCCGCAACCGTTCCGCGTCGACCGGCGGCGCCGGCTGCGCGGCAGCTTCGCCGGCGGCATAGTCGCCGGCCGCGCCGAACGCCGCGGCCGCTTCCTCGGCCGAGAGGACCGCCTCGTCGAGCGTCCCGTCGGGCAGGCGCACGCGGCACTCGCAGCCGCCCGCGCCGCCGGGGCCGAGCGGGCGGATCGCTTCCAGGACGACCGGCCCGGCGAAGTGGCCCGGCAGCGCCACGCGGCGCCCGACCGGCGCTGCCAGGGAGTTACCGACCACTCGAACCCGACTCTCCGTTCGTTCGCGCCGGGCGCCGGGGCGCCTCGCGGCGCCCTCGGTCAGCGCCCGGCGGCGGCCTCGGCGGCCTGCGCGCGCTTGATCACGTCCTCGGCCAGGCGTCCGGTCAGCGGAGCATAGTGGGCGAACTCCACCTCGAACGACGCGGTGCCGGAGGTCATCGACTTGAGGTCGATGGCGTAGCGCAGCAGCTCCGCCTGCGGCACCAGCGCCTTGACCTCCAGCATGCCGGCGCCGGCCGGCTCCTGGCCCTGGATGCGCCCGCGCCGGCCACTCAGGTCCGACAGCACGTCGCCAAGGTACTGTTCCTCGACGATTACCGTCAGGCCGGCGACCGGTTCCAGGAGCACCGGCCGGGCCTGCTCGACCGCGCTGCGCAGCGCGCCGCGGGCGGCCAGCGCGAACGCCAGCTCCGACGAGTCGACCGAGTGCTCCTTGCCGTCCACCAGCGTGGCTTCGATGCCCATCACCGGAAAGCCGGCCAGCACCCCCTCGGCCATCCCCTCGCGCAGCCCCTTTTCGACCCCCGGGATGTAGCCCTTGGAGATGGCGCCGCCGACGATCTGGTTGACGAACGTGAACTCCTCGCCGTTCGCCAGCGGCCGGATCTTGATCTCCACCTTGGCGTACTGGCCGTGGCCGCCGGTCTGCTTCTTGTGCTGGTACTCGGCGCCGGCGGAGCCGTTGATGGTCTCGCGGTAGGCGATGCGCGGCACGTTGGTCCGCACTTCCACCTTGGCGGCGTTCTTGAGCCGCTCCAGCGCGATGGAAAGCTGCAGCTCGCCCATGGTGGACACTACCGTTTCGCGGGTCTCGCCGTTGTAGCGGACCCGGAAGGTGGGGTCTTCCTCGGCGACGCGGCTCAGGAACTGTCCCAGCTTGTCCTCATCCTTCTTGGACGCGGCGGCCACGGTCACCGCGTGCACCGGCTGCGGCAGGTCCAACGGCGGATAGCTCAGCTCCGAATCCTGGGCCAGGGTGTCGCCGGTGGCGGCGCTGGCAAGCTTGGTCAGCACCCCCAGATCGCCGGCGGCAAGCGCCGGAACATCCTTCAGGCCGGCGCCTTGCAGCGCGTACAGCTTGCTGATGCGCTCCTTCTTGCCGTCGCGCGTGGTGACCAGCTCGGCGTCCGGGGTCAGCCGGCCGCTCATGACCTTGATCCAGGACAGCTTGCCGGAGTACTGGTCCAGACTGGTCTTGAACACGAACGCCGACGGCTCGCCCTCGGCGCTGACCGGGGGCTCGCCGGCCGCCGCCAGCGGCGACGGCGCCGCCAGCCGGATCAGGTCCAGCAAGCTGGCGACCCCCGCGTTGAGGGTAGCGGAGCCGGCCACCACCGGCACCACCTGGCCGGCCTGCAGCGACGCCGCCAGGCCGGTCCGCACCTCCGCTTCGCTCAAGGTCTCCTCTTCGAGGTACTTCTCCATGAGCGTGTCATCGCCTTCGGCCGCGCCTTCGATCAGACCCTGCCGGTACTCTTCGACGCTGTCCGCGGCCGCTTCCGGCACGGCGCCGGGAGACTCCTTGCCGCCGGTATGGGTCAACGCCGTGCCGCCGACCAGGTCCACCACCCCGGAGAACCCGGCGCCGGCGCCGAGCGGCACCACCGCCGGGACGAAGTTGCCGCCCAGCTTCTCCTGCAGATCGGCCACCACGTTGGCGAAGTCGGCGTGCTCCTTGTCCATCTGATTGACGAACACGACGCGCGGGATACCCGCGCTCCGCAGGCGCCGCCACAGCTTGGCGGTCTCGATCTGCACGCCCACGTCGGCGCCGACCGTCACTACCGCCAGATCGGCAACGTGCAGCGCGGACGCCACCTCGCCGACGAAGTCCGCCGAGCCGGGGGTGTCGAGCAGGTTGATCTTGGCGCCCTTCCATTGCAGGTGGGCCATGGCGGCGTGCACGGAGATGCCGCGCGCGATTTCCTCAGGGGTGTGATCGCTGATCGACTTGCCGCCGTCGACCGGAGCGAACTTGGCCACCTCGCCGCCCTGCACCAGGGCCTGCTCCATCAGTGAGGTCTTCCCGGTACCGCCGTGACCGATGATCGCAACGTTGCGGATGTCGGAAGATGCCGTGCTCATGGCTGTGAGTCTCCTTGCCTGGGAAGTGGCAGGCGCATCCAAAAGAGCCGCTCGGGTGGGGACGATCGCGGGGAGACGGCGCCGTGCCGTGCGGCATGGTAGGTGCGCCGGGCGCCTCTTGTCAACGTTACGGGCGCGGCGCGCGCGGCGGGCGGCCCCTGAGCGGGCGCCGCTTCAGGCGGCCGCGGCGCGCGGCGCGAAGTGCGTGAAGGTCATGACGAAGGAGCCGCGGCCCTGGGTGAGGCTGCGCAGCGCGGTGGAGTAGCCGAACAGCCGCGCCAGCGCGGCGTGGGCCGTTACCTGCTCGCCGGAGGCGCCCGACTCCACCGCCAGCACGGTGGCGCCGCGCATCCCCAGGTTGCCGATTACCTCGCCCACGAATTCCCGCGGCACGGTGACCTCCAGCTCCATGACCGGCTCCAACAGGGTAGGCGCGGCGGCGCGGCAGGCGTCGTAGAAGGCCATCGCCCCGGCGGCCTCGAAGGCCAACGCCGATGAGACCGCGGCATCGTATACCGCCGCCTCGATGGTAGCCGCGATGTCGATCGTCGGGTAGCCGTACCGTACGCCGGAGTTCATGGCATTGCGGACGCCGTCCCGCAGCGCCGCGGCGACCTGCTCCGGCAGCGCCTCCGGCGCCAGTTCGCTGCGCACCACGTTGCCGGCGCCGCGCGGCTGCGGCTGCACGCGCAGGGTGAGCTCCGCCACGTGTTCCGCTCCGCCGATGGTGCGCTGGTAGCGCTGGTGAAAGCGGGCGCGGCCGGCGATCGACTCGCGCAACGCCACCTGCGGCTGCCCTACCCGCGCCGGCACGCGGAACTCCTCGGCCAGGCGCCGCAGTACGACGTCGAGGTGCAGTTCGCCCATGCCGGAGATCACGATCTGCCCGGTCTCCTCGCTCTCCCGGACGAAGAAGGTGGGATCCTCGCGCGCCACCACCTCCAACGCGGCGCGCAGCCGGGCGGCGTCGGAAGCGGTGAGCGGTTCCACCGCCGCGGAGATCACCGGCTCGGGGAACGTCATCCGCTCCAGCAGCAGGTGCGCGCCGTCGCCGCCCAGCGTGTCGCCGGTGCGCACCTGCTTCAGCCCTACGGCCACCGCGATGTCGCCGGCCGCCAGCTCGGTCAGCGGCTCCGAGCGGTTGGCGCGCATGCGCAGCAGGCGCCCGATGCGCTCGCGCCCGCCGCGCCCCACGTTGCGTACCGCGGCGCCGCTGCGGAACCGCCCGGCATAGGCGCGCACGTAGCTGAGCAGCCCCGCCTCGCGGTCGCTGCGCAACTTGAACACCAATCCCAGCGCCGGGCCGGAGGCGGCGCGCGGCACCGCCGCGGCGGCGCCGGAGCGGCTCAACGCGGCCGGCGGCGGGACGTCGTCCGGCGCCGGCAGATAGTCTACCACCGCGTCCAGCAGCGGCTGCACCCCGGCGTTGCGCAACGCCGCGCCGCACAGCACCGGCACCAGCGTCCCGGCGATGGTGCGCCGGCGTATCTCCGCGCGCAGCAGACGCGCCGGGAGCGGCCTGCCTTCCAGGTAGCGGGCGGTTATCTCGTCCGATTCATTGGCCAGCTCATCCAGCAACCGTTCGCGGGCGGCCGCGGCCGCCGCTTGCAGCGCGGCGGGAATCGGCACCCGCTCCACCGACTCGCCATGCGCGCCGGCGAAGCGCAGCCCGGTCTGCTCGACCAGATCGGCGATGCCGGTGAAGCCGCTCTCGGTGCCGAACGGAAGCTGCACCGGCAGCGGCGTTCCGCCCAGCCGGCGCTGCATTTCGCCGAGCACCGCGTCGAAGCGGGCGCCGACCCGGTCCAGCTTGTTGATGAACGCCACGCGCGGCACGCGGTGGCGGTCGCTCTGCCGCCACACCGTCTCCGTCTGCGGCTCCACTCCCTCCACGGCCGAAAAGATGCCAATGGCGCCGTCCAGTACCCGCAGCGCCCGCTCGACCTCCGCCGTGAAGTCGACGTGGCCGGGCGTATCGATCAGGTTGATCTGGTGGCCGCGCCAGTAGCAGGTGATGGCGGCCGCGGTGATGGTGATGCCGCGCTCCTGCTCCTGGACCATCCAGTCCATGGTCGCCTCACCGTCGTCCACCTCGCCCATGCGGTGGTTCAATCCGGTGTAGAACAGGATCCGCTCGGTGGTGGTGGTCTTGCCCGCGTCGATGTGCGCGACGATGCCGATGTTGCGGATCTCGGGCATGGCAACGCCGGCACTATAGCCGGTAGCGACCGTTCGGAGTAGTCGGCGGTGAGCGGTGCGCGTTCAGCCCGCGCCGGGTACCAGCAGGACCGCCATGAGCCGGCAGCGCAGTCCGCCGCCGTCACGCCGCGAAGAGTGCAGCCGCAAGCTGCAGCAGGTGCATTCGGCCACCGCGCGCAGGTCGCGCACCCCGAGGCGGCGCAGCAGGATGGCGTTGGCGGCGTGCAGGTCCAGGGCGCGGTTGCCGGGGCGCACCGCGGCGGCGCCGTAGCGGTCGCGGAACAGCCGGTAGCGGGCGGCGTCCACCCGGTAGCAGCAGGCCCCGATAGCGGGCCCCAGCACCACGCTCAGGGAGCCGGGGGCGGCGCCGTAGCGCTGCTGCAGACCGCGCACCGCGGCGGCGGCGATGCCGGTGCCGCGCCAGCCGGAGTGCAGCAGGGCGCAGGCGCCGCCGGGCGCCGCGATCAGGATCGGCACGCAGTCGGCCGCGGTCACCATCAGGGTCACGCCGGCGGCGGCGCTGCGCGGGCCGGCGATCAACCCGTCCGCGGTCCCCGGCGCCCAGCGCGCGACCGGCGCCGGGGGCCGGCGCCGGCCGGGCGGCGCCAGCCGCCGGCAGGCGGCCGCCGCGGCGACGCGCTGTGAATGGACCTGCGCGACCCGCCGCAGCCGGCGCGGCGCAATGCCGGTCTGCGCCAACAGCTCGCGCAACGGGCCGGGCGCGCGCATGTCGCCGGCGCGGCGCAGTGACACGATGCCGGTAAGGCCGGGAGTCACCGGCAGCGCCAGCGCCGTGTTGCTGAACGGCACCATGGTCACCGGCTCGATCATGCAGTCACCTGGCTCACCGCCACCGGCTGCCGCGCGCGGCGGGCGGTGGCGGCCGCGCCGTTCAGCGCCCCGCCGCGCGTTGCGCGCCGGCGGGGGCCGGCGCCAGGATCAGCGCCGCGAGCAGCTTGATCGCGTCCCCAAGCAGGAACGGAGTCATGCCGAGGGTGAGGGCGGCAACCATCCCGCCGTCGACGAAACGGGCCAGCCACGGCACGCCGCAGAGGTAGATGACGAGGTTGCCGGCCAGCAGCGCCAGCGCGATGCGCGCGCGGCTGCCGCCGCGGCGTCCGGCCAGGAGCGCAATCACTACCGCGGCCAGCAGGAATCCAATCAGGTAACCGCCGGTTGGCCCCGCCAGCGCTGCCACTCCCGCGCTGCCGCCGGCGAAGAACGGCAGACCGAGGAGACCCTGCGCGAGATAGAGCGCGACCGCCGCCGGGCCGCGCCAACCGCCGAGCATCACCGGCAGCAGCAACACCGCGAAGGTCTGGCCGGTAATCGGCACCGGCGTGAACGGCAGCGGGATGCGAATCTGGGCGCAGAGGGCGAGCAGCAGCGATCCGCCGACCACCGCGGCGACTTCCGCCACGACGCGGCTCGCCGGCGACACCGGCGGGGCGCCCTCCAGCCTGATCGACGGAGCCTGCGGCGGCATGCCTCCCGCCCGCTACAGCAACAGGGCGCCGGGGAACAGGAAGTGCAGCAGCGCGGCCGCGATTCCCACCAACCCCAGCGGCACGCGGTAGCCGAGGGCAAGCTGAGCGGTCTTCTCCACCGGTCCGTCAGCCGCCACTACCCGCGGCGAGCCCTCCTCGGCGGCGTGCGCGGAGCCTTCGATGCCCGCGTCGCCCTCGCCCGCTTCCGCCGGGCGCAACGAGGTAACCACCAGCGCGCCGCCGAGCGCCATGCCCACGAGCGCGGGCACCAGATCGCCCGCTACCACGATCTGCAGATCGTCGGCGTAGACCAGCAGCTTCAGCACGCCGACGGCCGCGGTAATGGCGCCGAGGGTCAGCCGCGCGGTGCGCCCCGCGAGCCCCGCCAGCAGCGGCTGCAAACCGGGAAAGCGTTGCGCCAGATAGTCGCCGGCCAGGGCGAAGCCGGCCAGAAGATTGGTTGCAATGGACAGGAAGTAGAACTGCATAAGGGCTCCTCTTTCGGCGGATTCAACCTACTACGCGCGCGCCGGCGCGGTCAATCGCCGGGCGGCGCGGGCCAGGCGGCGCGCCCGAGATGGGGCAGCAGGTCCTCGGCCAGGAACCAGCGGCCGGCGCCCAACGCCGCTCTGGCCGCGCGCGCGTGCACCAGGACCGCGGCCCGGGCCGCGGCCGCGGGCGGCGCGCCCCGGCTCAGCAACCCCGCGGCCACCCCCGCCAACACGTCCCCGGCGCCGCCGGTGCCGAGCGCCGGGTTGCCGGCGTCGAGCAGCGCCAGCCGGGCCGCGGCGGCGACGACCGGGGCGGCCGGGGCGGCCGGCGGCTCCGCCGGCGGCGCGCCGGCCACGTAGCTCACGTGACCCTTGAGGATTACCGCCGCCTGCCAGCGATCGGCGGCCGCGGCCGCGGCCGCGGCCGGGTCGGCCAGCACTTCGGCGGTGGGGATGCCCAGCAGGCGCCCCATCTCGCCCGGATGCGGCGTCAGCACCCAGCGCCCGCGCAGGCGCCGCGGGCGCCCCTCCGCGGCCGCGAGCCGGGCCAGCAGGGTGAGGCCGTCCGCATCCAGCACCCCGGACCGCGGCGTCTCCAGCAACTCGCCGAGGAGCGCGCGGCGGGCGGCGCCGCGGCCCCAGCCCGGACCCACCAGCAGCGCCTGGTGACGCGCCGCCGCGGCCCGCAGCCCGGCTCCGCCGGCAACCTCGAGGCGGCGGCACATGGTGGAACGCGCCGCCGGCGCCGCCAGCGGGTAGGTCTCGGCATCGACGTACAGGGTTACCAGGCCCGCGCCGACCCGGGCCGCGGCGGCGGCGGCCAGATGGCCGGCGCCCGTGGTGCCCGGCGCGGCCGCGAACACGCCGAGGTGGCCGCGGGTGCCCTTGTGCGCATCCACCGCCGCGGGCGGCAGCAGCGCGGGCAGCAGATCGTCGGTCAACAGGTCGCAGCCAATGTCCGGATCGGCGAGCAAGGCGCGCGGGAAGCCAACCGCCACCACCAGCACCTCGCCGGCCGCGGCCCGCGCCGGCGGCAGGTAGAGACACCGTTTGGGCAACCCCATCGTCACGGTGGCGGCCGCGCGGACCAGGGGCCCGCCCCGGTAGCCGTCCCGCAGACCGCTCGGCACGTCGATGGCCACTACCCGCCCGGCCGCGGCGTTGATCCGGGCGACGCTCTCGGCCAGCGGCGCGGCCAGCTCGGCGCGCAGCCCGGTGCCGGTGATCCCGTCGAAGATCCACGAAGCCGCGGCGATGGCGGCCGCGGCCTTGCGCCCGGTTACCACCGGTATGCCCAGCGCCCGGCACGCGGCCAGGTTGGCCGCCGGTGATCCGCCGGGACGCGGCTCGCCGGCGGCCAGGACCACCATCACGCCGTCCGCCCCGCCGTTGTGGGCATGCCGCGCCATGACCAGGGCATCGCCGCCGTTGTTGCCGCGCCCGGCGACGAACACCAGCGGTCCCGGCGCGGCGCTCCCGGCCCACAGGTGCGCGCGTACCGCGGCATAGGCATTGGCACCGGCATTCTCCATCAGCACGCCGCCGGGCAAGGCCCACTCGCGCTGGGCGCGCTGATCGATGGCGGCCATCCGCGCGCCGGTCGCCACGCGCAACGGGCGCAGATTGCGCCACGCCGCGGAACCCGCTTCCCTGGTCCTCATCACTTGCCGTCCACCAGCAGGTCGCTACGCCACCACACTACCCGCGCCCGGGCCTCTTCCGCGAGCAGCCCGAACAGCACGCCGCCGGGGCTCATTCCCAGCGCCGCGAACCCCAGGCCGGTTTCGTCCAGTCCGAACCGGCGCCGGGTGACCACCCGGCCGCCGCGCCCCAGCACTACCAGCGAGTGGGTCCGGTCGTTCTCCCGGCGGGTCAGAAACAGCAGCCCGGCGGCGGTCACCCCCAGCGGGTAATAGGCGGGCGCCGCCAGTTCCCCGCCGCCGGGCAGCCCGAAGGAGCCGATCACGCTGCGCGACGCCAGATCATAGATGCGTACTTCCGGCGCGCCGCGGGAGCGCGCCGCGCCGGCGCCCTCCTCCGCCGGCGCCGGATCGACGAACAGGAACAGCCGCCGCGCCGCCAACTGCGGCATCACCTCCCAGATCAGCACTCCCGCCTCGCCGCTGAGGCGCCCGGCATAGGGCAGCTCCACCTGCTCCCGGAGCGCGCCGGCCGCATCGTACCAGTAGCAGCGCCACTGCTGCGGCGTGCGCGCGGTCACCACCAGCCAATCGTCCGCGGTCACGGTCAACCGCTGGACGCGCGGGAACGGCCGGCCGCCGGCGCCTTCCCGCCCAATGGTCCCCAGGTATTGCCCCTGCGCCCCGAACCGCCGCACCACCTGGCCGTGACCGGCGCCGCCGGCGCCGGCCGCCGCGTCCACGACGAACAGCCGCTGGCCGCTGTCCACCGCCACGTGGCTCGGATCGCGCAGCGCGTGCGGCACCGCCCGCCGGGTGGCGGCGCCCGCCGCCATGCCGGCCGGAGCGGGATTGCTGCGCGGGTCGTAGATGAGCAGCAGCAGGTCACCGTAGGAGGAGAGTTGCATCACCTTCCGCGCGCTGCCGTTGGCGATGTAGAACAACCCGTCGCGCATGCTGATCCGGGTCGCGTGGCGCGCCGCGGCGCCGCCGGGGCGGAACAGGTCGAGCTGCTCGTCCAGCGGACCGAGGCTCAGGCTGAACAGTTCGGCGCCGGCCAACTCTGGCGGTGGTTGGCGGGTGCACGCCGCCGGCAGCAGCCAACCGGCCAGCGCCAGGCCGACCAGCGTGACACGGACCGCGCGGCGGCAGCTCACGGGCGCCATCCTAGCAGCCCGGCGGCGCGCGCGGCAAGCTGAAGCCGCGCCGCCGGCGGCAGGCCGCGCGCGTAGACCGGGCGCCGGGCACAAGCTACATTGTGGCCATGGGCAACGTTCTGGAGAGAGTCCTCGGGTCGAAGAATCAGCGCGACCTGAAGTCGCTCACGCCGCTGGTCGGCCGCATCAACGAGCTGGAGCGGCAGATGATCGCCTTGGATGACGCCGCGTTCCCCGCCGCCACCGGGCGGTTGCGCGCGCGGCTGGAAGCCGGCGAGTCACCGGAGGCGCTGCTGCCGGAGGCATTCGCCCTGGTCCGCGAAGCAGCCCGCCGGCGCCTCGGCGAGCGCATCTACGATTGCCAACTGATGGGCGGCGCAGTGCTCCACCGCGGCGCCATCGTAGAGATGAAGACCGGCGAAGGAAAGACGCTGTCGAGCGTCACCGCGGCCTATCTCAATGCCCTCGGCGGCGCCGGCGTGCACGTCGTGACCGTCAACGATTACCTGGCGGAACGCGACGCCGAATGGATGGGGCGGGTGTTCCGGTTGCTCGGCATCTCGGTGGGGGTGATCGTCGCCAACATGGACAGCGCGCGGCGCCGTGCGGCGTACCGCTGCGACGTCACCTACGGAACCAACAACGAGTTCGGCTTCGACTACCTGCGCGACAACATGCAGTGGGAGGAATCCGAAAAGGTGCAGCGCGGCCACAACTTCTGCATCGTGGACGAGATCGATTCGATTCTCATCGACGAATCTCGCACGCCGCTGATCATCTCCGGATTGGCGGACGACGATACCGCCCGGTTCGCGCAGATAAACGTACTGGTAGATCAACTCACCGAGGTAAGCAAGGACCCGGACACCGGAGAGTACCCCGACGAAGCCGAAGGCTTCGTGCTGGAAGGGGACTACAAGGTGGACGAGAAGGGCAAGCGCATTTCATTTACCAGTCAAGGCATGACTACCATCGAGGAGATCCTCAAGCAGCGCCGGATCATCAGCGACTCGCTGTTTACCGACGACAACTTCGAGTTCATCCATTACTTTACGCAGGCGCTCCGCGCCCACCGCCTGTACCAGCGCGACGTCGATTACGTGGTTCAGGAAGGCCGCGTCGAGATCGTCGACGAGTTCACCGGGCGGATCCTTCACGGGCGCCGCTATGCGGACGGGCTGCATCAGGCGATAGAGGCCAAGGAGCGGATCAAGATCATGCAGCGGAACCGCACGCTGGCCTCCATTACCTTCCAGAACTACTTCAAGCTGTACCGCAAGTTGGCCGGAATGACCGGTACCGCGGACACCGAAGCGACCGAATTCAGCCGCATCTACGGACTCGACGTGGTCGTCATTCCCACCAACCGTCCGGTCGTCAGGAAAGACGACGACGACGTGATATTCTTGACGGAACAGGACAAGCTGGAGGCGGTGTGCGATGATATCGCGGAGTGCCACGGGCGCGGCCAACCGGTCCTGGTGGGCACCGTTTCCATCGAAAAGTCGGAGAAGCTGTCGAGCATGCTGATCCGCCGCGGCGTTCGTCACGAAGTGCTGAATGCCAAGAACCACGCGCGCGAGGCGTCCATCATCGCGCAGGCCGGCGCGGCCGCGGCGGTGACGATCGCCACCAACATGGCGGGCCGCGGCACCGACATCAAGCTCGGCGGCAACGTGGAGTTCGCGGCGCGCCGCAAGGGGGCGGGATCGGCCGCCGGCATGGAGCGGGCGCGGGCCGCGGAACTGCCCCGGTGGCAGGCCAATTACGACTCGGTCAGGGGCGCCGGCGGGCTCAACGTGATCGGTACCGAGCGCCACGAATCGCGCCGCATCGACAACCAGCTTCGCGGGCGCTCCGGGCGCCAGGGCGACCCGGGCCACTCCCGCTTCTACATCTCGCTGGACGACGACCTCATGCGGCTGTTCGGCGAGAACATGCGCAGCGTGATCGCCAAGGTGGGGTTCACCGACGGCGAGCCGCTGGCCCATCCGTGGATCAACAAGTCCCTGGAACGCGCCCAACGCCGCGTCGAGGAGCGCAACTTCGAGACCCGCAAGCACCTGCTGGAATTCGACGACGTCCTGAATGAACAACGCAAGTTCATCTACGCCAAGCGCGACGAGATCATGGCCGCCGACAACCTGCTCGAGCGGGTGGTCGGGACGGCCGCGGACGAAGTGGCCGCGCTGGCCGAGCAGGCGGCCGACGAGCGCGGTTCGGGCGGCGACTGGAACGCCGTGCTCGGGGCGCTGACGGCGCGCTACTTCTTCGCGCCCGAGCACCCCGCGGAGCACTACGCCGGGCTGCCGCGCAGCGACCTGGAGCAGGTCCTGACCGGCGAGTTGCGCCATACGCTGGAGCTGAAGGCCGCGGAGCTCGACGCCGGCGCGTTCAACCTGTTCATCCGCTACGAGTACCTGCGCGCCATCGATGCCCGCTGGCAGGATCATCTGGAGAACCTGGGCGCCCTGCAGGAGGCGGTCCGGCTGCGGGCGTACAGCCAGAAGAATCCGCTGCTGGAGTACAAGCTGGAAGGGTTTCAGATCTTCGATCGGATGTTGGAGGAGATCCGCATGGCGATTGCCGAAAAGGTGTTCAAGGTCACCATCCGCCACAATGACCAGCAACGGGCCGCGGCGGCGCGCGCCGCCGGCCACTTGGCGAGCCACGTTTCCATGAATCAGTTCGGCGGCGCGGCCCCGGCCGCCGGGGTCAACGGCGGCAACGGCGCCGCGCACTCGGCAGGCGCCCCCGGCGCAGCCCGGCAGGCCGCAGCGCGCGCGGCGCTCGGGCGCCGCGCCGCCGCGGTGCAAAACGTCACCGGCACCGTGCAGGCGCAGCGCGCGCTGCCCAAGGTAGGACGCAACGAACTCTGCCCCTGCGGCAGCGGCAAGAAGTACAAGCACTGCCACGGCAACTGACCCGGCAGTCCCGGTGGTCCCCGGCGGCGCCTGCCGGGGTCAGCGCAGGCTGGGAATCAGTTGCGCCGGGTTGAGCTGGATATTGCCGCGCCGAATCTCGAAGTGGAGATGCGGGCCGGTAGAGCGGCCGGTCGAACCGACGCGGCCGAGCGTCTGGCCGCGGCGCACCATCTGGCCGCGGCTGACGTGGATTCGGTCCAGGTGCCCGTACAACGACGAGTAACCGGCCAGGTAGTGGGACACGATGATGTAGTTGCCGAGCACCGCGCCGCGCCCGACGGCGGCAACCCGCCCTCCCTGGGTGGCGCGCACCGGCGTGCCGCGCGGCGCGGCCACGTCCACCCCGCGGTGGAAGCTGCGGCGCCCGGTGAAGGGGTCGGCCCGCAGCCCGAAGCCGGAACTGACCCAACCGTTGACGGGCCGTTCGAAGGCGGCGCCGATGGCCAGCGTCAACTCCTGCCCCGAGTGCTGAACGCCGGGGAAGAACAGCTCGGTGGACGGCTTCAGGAGGTTGCGGGTGACCCCGTTGGTACGCAGGACGGTTTCCGGGAGCACGCCGTGGCGCAGGCTGAGCTCATCGAGGTCCTCCCCCACCGGCAGGTAGATGCCGTCCTGATTGGGAATCTGGATCAACTCGCCGACTGACAGCAGATGAACGCCGACTCCGGCGGTGCGATTCAGGGAAGCCACGGTATCGAGCGTGAGCCCGAAGCGCTGCGCGATGACGCTCAGGTTGTCGCCGCGCCGCACCCGGTACTGCTTGATGTCGAGCGGCAGCGGCGCCAGCTCCATCCCGCCGCGGAGATCCGCGGCATCCGCGGCCGGCGGCGCCGGTGACGCCCCCGGCGCCGCCGGCGCGAGGTCGATCTGGATCGTCTCCAACCAGTCGCTCGGATAGTGCAGGTACTCCTGCTCGTCGTACAGCGCCGCCCGCGTGGACCCGATGACGGTCGCCTGCACGGCGAACGCCGTCAGGCCGCACGCGGCCGCCGCCAGCAGCCAGCGGTGCAGGCGCACCCGCGGCCGCCGCCGGCGGGCGGCGACGTAGGGCTCGCCCACCAGAGCCGGCAGCCGCGCGGACGGATTACTCCAGGTGTTCGGACGGGTCGACATGCGCACCGTTGAGAAAGATCGAAAAGTGCAGGTTGAACGCACTATTGTACCCGGTGTTCCCCATCTCTCCTACCCGCTGCCCCTGCCGCACGCGCTCCCCTTCCGCCACCAGCACCTTGTTCAAGTGAGCGTAGAGCGTCTGATAGCCATCCGCGTGGCGCAGGATGAGGTAGCGGCCGTAGTTGCCGTTGTATCCCGCGGTGCGCACCGTGCCGCTCATCGCCGCGACGATGGGAGTTCCCGGCTGGTTGGCGATGTCGATGCCGTTGTGAAACTTGCGCAGGCCGGTAAAGGGGTCGCTGCGGTAGCCGTACCCGGAAGTGATGCGGCCGGGCGCAGGCTGGATGAAGATCTCGCCGAGGACGCGGTTGCGGGCGTTCTCGCCGAGTCCGGCGCCGGGAATCAACAGGTTCTGACCGGCGGCCACGAGCGCGCCTTCCACCCCGTTGACCGCCAGCAGAGCGGACAGGCTCACTCCATGGCGCGCGGCAATGCGGCCGGCGTCGTCGCCGCGCCGCACGGTGTAGCGAATTCCGGATTGGCTGGGAATGATCAACTCGCGGCCCGGCTTCAGGTCACCCTCGCGTTGGACGTCGTTGAAGCTGATGATCGTGTCCACGGTGACGCCGAAGCGATCGGCCAGCGCCGCCAGGGTATCGCCGGCCGCGACCAGGTAGCGCTCGTAGCTGGCTCGGGACCAGGTATCGGCAAGGCCGTCCGGGAGGTTGCGCGCGCCTGCCCCCGTGGCCGCGGCGCCCGCCGAGCCAAGGGTCATCAAGTTGTCGAGCAGCGCCTGCCGCAGCGCCACCCCGTCGCCGGAGCTGCCGATTCCCGCCACCGCGGGGACCACGAACTTCACCACCGCCGTGGCCGCCAGCGCGGCGCCCACCAGCAGCGCGATGGCGGTCAGCGGCAGCCGCCGGACACCGCGCCCGGCCAGCGCGGCGCCGCGCCTGCCGGCGCGGCCCATTGCCCTGGGCAGCGCCTTGCACAGGGCGGCGAACCAGCGCATGCCGGAGACCGCCCAACGGGTGCCGGAGACCGCGGAGCGGGCGAACGCCGCCGACCCGCGGCGCACTGACGGCAGCGGCAGCGCCGCCGCGGCGCTGAGCTCCTTCACCCTGACGCCGGCGCGCCTGGGGGCGCGGCGCGGGCGCTGGCGCTGGTCGCGCAGCGCCGAATGACGATTGCGCCCGCGGCGGCGTCCATCTCCGCGCCGGCCGACGCGCTGGTCCCGCAATCCGGCGTAGACGGCGTCACGCATTCATTTTGCATATCGACAGTTCGCGGGCGGGGCATTACGTCTCGGCGGCGCGCGGCTCCGGTTTCCCGCCGGGCGGGGGCTGCAGCGCCGCGCTGCGGTCGGCGGCCAGGTTGACGATCAACTCCACCTCGCCCTGGCTGGCCGCCAACCGGTCGGCGATTACCGCGTTGGAAAACCCGAGCCGGCGCAGGCGCATCACCTGCGCCACTCGCTGCGCGGCGGAGCCGGCCGGCGCGGGCGGTTCCGCCGCGGCGCCGGGCCCTGGCGCCGGGGGCGGCCGCGGCAGGCGCCGGTCGGCCTGCCGCAACAGCTCGTTCAGACGCCGGATGCGATCCTCCAGCAGGGTGACGTTACGCTCCGCGGCGCCGTTCAGCTCGACGATCAGCTGCGCCACCTCGGACTGAAGCTGCCCGGCGCCGCCCGCTCCGCGGACGGCGCCCTCGCCGCGGGCGCTGCGATCGATCCGCCGGCGCAGCACCAGATACAGCCCCGCCAGCCCGGCAAGTTGCAACGCGATGAGGAGGGCGACCACGCTGCGCCACTCAAGCGATACCGCGTTTGAGGTTGGTCAACTTGGCGCGCAGGCGGATGATCGCCTTGGTGTGAAGCTGCGACACGCGCGACTCCGTGACTTCCAGCACCTCGCCGATCTCGCGCAGCGTCAGCTCTTCGTAGTAGTACAGCACCAGAACCCGCTGTTCCTTTTCCGGCAGCTCCCGGAGCGCCTCCAGCATGACCCGCTTGATCTCGTTCTTCTCGACGATTACGTCCGGATTCATACTGGCCGGAGATTCCACGCTCTCCACGATGGAGATGCGGTCGTTGTCATCGCTGCTGTGCCACAGGTCATTCAACGACATCACCGTGGTGCTGCTGATCTTCAGCAGCAACTGCTGGAACTCCTTCAGCGACAGGTTCATCTCCCGGGCCAGCTCGGCGTCGGTAGCCGCGCGCCCCAGGGCCGCCTCGAGGCGGCGTACGGCATCCTCCACTTCGCGCGCCTTCTGACGAATCGAGCGCGGCACCCAATCGTTGCTGCGCAGCTCGTCGAAGATGGCGCCGCGGATGCGGGTCACCGCGTAGGTCTTGAACTTGACGTGCTTGCTGGGATCGAACTTCTCGATGGCGTCGAACAAGCCGAACACGCCATAGCCCACCAAGTCATCGAACTCCACGCTGCCCGGCATTCCCACCGCCACCTTGCCGGCGACGTACTTGACCAACGGCGCGTACTGGCGCACGAAGTAGTCTCGTATGGTTATATCTTTATGAGCACGGTAGTTATCCCACAATTCCCGTTCCTTTTCCTGAGTCAGCGCGACGACGGTGGTCCGCTCCCGGGTATCAGTTGCCATGATGCCCTTCTAACGGCCGCCGAGCGGGCGCCGCGCAGCGCCGGTGAGGCGCCCGAGACGCCGCCGGCCGGCGGCGGACTGACCGAAACTTGTGACAGCGAACATGGTGCACCACTTCGTGTCCAACCCGATGGTGAATACCGTAGGCAGATTTCTGCGCAAGGTCAACATAGTCCCCCTTCTTGAACAGCGTAAAACGTCCTGCATCATGAACCTTCCGCCGCATGCCCTGCGGGTACTGCGGCGCGATGTTCCCGCGCCGCGGCAGCGGCGCCGAATTCCTGCTCCAGCAACGTGCGATCGAGACGAAACCCATCCAGACTCAGGAGCAAACGCACGATCGATGCCGGCGCAATATCCTGCGGCACTACCTGTCCGTCGCAGCAGTACGACAGCGGCTTGCGCGCGCCCGCAAGAGCCGACAGGACATTGCCGATGGTCGCGGTCTCGTCCAGCTTGGTCACGATCACGCCGTCGTAGGCGAACGGCTCGAACTGGCGCATGATCTCCTCCAGGTCGGTGTGCTTGGTGGTCGCGCTCAGGACCAGTTGCGTGGTACCGCGGCGGCCCACGGCGTCGAGCACCGAGCGGATCTCCGCCAGGTGGGAGTAGTCAGCGGGGCTCCTGCCAACCGTATCGATGAAGATCAGACCCGCATCCTGGCCCAACGCAATGGTCTTCTTGAGCTCCTCGGCGGTCTCCGCCGAGGTTACCGGGATGCGCATGATCTCGCCGTAGGTCTCGATCTGCTGGCGCGCGCCAATGCGGTAGTTGTCGATGGTCACGATGCGCACCGGACAGTCGGCCTCGGCCGGGCTGCCGATGGCGTGCAGCGCCGCCAGCTTGGCGACGGTGGTCGTCTTCCCTACTCCGGTGGGGCCGACCACGGTGCAGATGCGCGGTCCCGCCGCGGCGCCGTCGGCCTCCGCCAGCGGCGCCGCCAGCCGCAGCTCGCGGCCGATCCGGCGCGCCACGAAGTGATGCACCGCCGGCGGGTCTTCGAGCCGCGCCAAGGGAAACTCGGCCCGCACCTGGTCGAGCAGCCGGAGCCGCGCAGGAGCGGCAAAGTCGTTGTGCAGCAGCAGCGTGTCGAGCGCGGCCAACTGCGGATGCTCCTCCTGCCGCACGGCGACCTGCGCGCGTTCCGGCAACGAGGCGTCCAACCGCGACCGCATCGCCGCCACCTCATCCGCCAGCCGCTGCAGGTTGGCGCCGGACGGGGCCTGATGCAGGATCTTGCGCTTCTCCTGCGCCAGGTCGGGCGCCTGCGGCGCCGCGCGGTCCGGCGCCGCAGGCTCCACGAAGCCGGTTATCTCCACCCCCTGTCGGGTGAACATACCCAGCATGCCGCCCATCCGTACCGGGCGGTGAGAGTGAATGCGGGCCTCCGGTCCATACAACCGCTTCATCGTTGCCAGCGCCTCGCGGGGGGTGGACCCCTGGATCGTGAAGTACTCCATTGGCGGCCTAGCGGCCCGCTCCCGGGCGCAGCGCCTCCGCGCCGGCCCGCACCTGCGCGGCGTGGGCGCGCAGCAGTTCGGCGAGCCGCGCCACGAGCCCCGCGGCGTCTCCCATTCGACAGCGGCCGCGGCTCACTTCCGCGCCGCGGATCTTCAGCGCGTACTCCGCCGGCGCCAACTGCAGGTTGTCGGTAACGAGCACCTGCGGCACCGGCGCGGCCCACTCCTCTGCCAGCCGCGCGCGCAGCCGGCCAATGCGATCCAGCAAGTCCCGGCCTTGCCGGCCCTCGGTCATCGCCACCAGCGCGTACCCCAGCTCCAGCGCCAGCGGTTCCGGCGCCGGGTCCGCTTCGTCCGCCGCGTCCGCTTCGCCCTCCGCGTCCGGCGCCTCGGCCGGGCCGCCGCGGGCGCGGCCCACGGCGTAGCCCAAGGCCGCCACCGCCGCCGCCAGGGGCAGCAGCAGATGCGGCGGAAAGCCGGGCAGCAGCGCCAACACGGCGAGAAATCCGCCGGTGAGGTAGAACGGACGGTCGCTGGATGCGAGCTGACGCGCGGCGTCGCTGCCAAACGAGGCGCCGGACACCGCGCGGGTGACGACGATGCCGGTGGCGGTGGCGATCAGCAGCGCGGGAAGCTGCGTTACCAGGCCGTCGCCGATGGTGAGCGAGACGTAGGTCTGCGCCGCCGCCGCCAGCGGCTCGCCATGCACGCTCACGCCCATGATCAGCCCGCCGCCGAGATTGATCAGGGTAATGAGGATGGCCACCCGGACGCTGCCTGACACGAACTTCGAAGCGCCGTCCATGGCGCCGTAGAAGTCGCTTTGCAGTTGCAGCTCCTGCTTGCGCCGCCGCGCTTGCGCCTCGGTCAGCAGGCCGGCGTGATACTCCGCGTCGATGGCCATCTGCCGAGCCGGCAGCGCGTCGAGAGCGAAGCGCGCCGCGACCTCCGCTACCCGCGTGGATCCCTTGGTGATCACGACGAACTGCACCGCGATGATGATGGTGAAGATGATCAGGCCGATCAGGTAGCCGGCAATGCCGGACGCCCCCACGACGAAGCTGCCGAAGGCGCGCACGATGCGGCCGTCGAACGCCGCCCCCTGGGTCAGGATGAGCCGGGTGGAGGACACGTTGAGGGCGAGGCCGAATACGGTGACCAGGAGCAGCATGGTGGGAAACGCCGTGAACTCCAGGGTATTGCGGGCCTGCAGCACGATCAGAATCACCAGCAGGCTGAAGCAGATGTTGAGCAGCATGCCCAGGTCCAGGAGCACCGCCGGCAAGGGCACGAGCAGCATCAGCACCGCGGCGCACACGAACACCGCCACCAGCACCTCGCCGCGCTGCTGCCAGCGCTCCCCGGGGGCGCGCTTCATGCCGGTCATGGCGCCCCTCCCGGGCCGCGGCGCTGCAGTTCGGCCAGAATTGCCGCGGCCGGCCGGTAGCACGCCGCGGGAATGGGATCGCCGACCGCGGACGCGTGCCACAGCGCCTCGGCCAGCGGCTGCCGCTCCACGACGGCCACGCCGTTGACCGCGGCCAGGGCGCGGATTCGGCGCGCGCCGTCCCCCGCCCCCTTGGCCACGACCACCGGCGCCGGCATGGCGGCGGCGTCCCACCGCAGCGCCACCGCCCGGCGCCGGCCATCGGCAATCACCACGTCGGCCGCCGCCACCTGCGCGCCCATGGTGCGGCCAAGCAGCTCGCGCATCCGCGCCCGCAGCCGCGCGCGCACCGCCGGGTCGCCCTCCTGCCGGCGCCGCTCCTCGCGCAGCTGGCGCGGCGCCACGCGCAGCCGGAGGTGAAGCCGGTAGCGCCGGAACGAGTAGTCGAGCAGGGCCAGCGCCAGGAGCGCCGCCGCCGCCTGGCTGCCGCTGCGCAGCGCCGCGCGCGCCAGCGCGGCGCCGCCCGCGGCCAGCGGCGCGCCGGGCAGCCGCTCCAGTACCGCGCCGACGGCGGCCACCGCAATGGCGCCGATGACCGCCACCTTGAGCAGCTCCTTGACGAGGTTGAAGGCCGCCTCGACCGAGCAGGCGCGGCGCGCGAAGCGGCTCCAACGCGGCGCCACCCGGCCGGCGTCCGGCATGATCGCGCGCGGCGCAAGCCGCACTCCCCCTTGCGCCAGGTGGCCGCCGGCCGCCGCGGCCAGGCCGAACGCCGCCACCGGCCACGCCAGCCGCATGACGTGGCCGAGCGCGGCCCCTGCGGCCGCGCCCGATGCGGCCGCGGCGCCCTCCGGCGACCCTGCCGCGGCCAGGAACTGGCCCATCACGGAACCGGCCGCGGCCCACAGCGAGGCGCCGAGCAGCGCCAGGGCGGCCACGCCGCCAAGCAGCGCCAGGGCGGCCGGCAGCTCCGCCGAGCGCGCCACCATGCCGGCCTCCCGCGCCGCGCGCCGGCGCCGCGCGCCGGGCGGTTCGGTGCCCTCAACGTCGGGGGCGGCAAACCACTGCAGGTGGACCTGCGCGAAGCCGCTTGACCTCACGGCGCCGCCCCCGGGGCCGCCGCCGCGGCCGCGCGCAGCGCCGCAAGCAGCCGGCGCAGGTCGACGAATCCCGCGTCGATCACGGCCGCGGCGGCGTCGAGCAGCGCCGGCAGACCGAGCAGCAGGATCACCAGTCCGGCGCCGAGCGAAACCGGCAGGCCGAGCAGCAACAGGTTCGCGTGCGGCGCGGCCTTGGCCAGCAGCGCCAGCGCGACCGACACCATCAGCAACGCGCCGAAGATTGGCAGAGCGATGGTCAGCGCCGCGCTGAACAGCCGCGCCAAGCTGCCGGCGGCGCGCTGCAACAGGACTCCGGCGCCGCGCGCCGCGCCGGCCTCCAGGCCGATCACCAGATCGGCGGCCAGCACGCTCTGGAACGAGCCCGCCACGCCGGTCAGCAGCAGGCGGTGCAACCCGCCGACCGCGAGGAACACCAGCAACGCCAGCAGCGAGAACAACTGCCCCAGCATCGGGGACTGGTGTCCGGCCACCGGATCGAACGACTCCGCCACCCCGAAGCCGATCGGCAGCGCGATGAACTGCCCGGCCAGCCGCAAGGCCGCGAACGCCAGGTACACCAGAAAGCCCAGCAGTACCCCGAGCAGCGCCTCGCCGATCAGGAGCAACCCGTACTGCACGCCGGAGGCCGGCAGCGGATACCCGGCCGCGATGACCCCGGGCAGCGCGATCATGGCAATGAACAGGGCCAGGCCGATCTTGCCCACCTGGGGAATCGCGCGCGACGACAGCAGCGGCGCGACCTGGATCATGGCGAGCACGCGCGCCAGCACCAGAAGGCCGACTCCCAGATCGTCGAGCAGGCTGCGGATCATGCCGGTCATCGCGCCAGCCCCGGGATCTGCTCGAACAGCCGCCGCGTGAAGTCCAGCATGGAGCCGCCGAGCCAGGGTCCCAGCAGCAGCGCGGCTCCGAGGACCGCGAAGATCTTCGGGACGAAGGTGAGCGTCTGTTCCTGGATCGAGGTGACCGCCTGCAGCACCGAAATCACCAGCCCGACCAGCACGCTGACCAGCAGCAGCGGCCCGGCCATCATCACCAGTTGCAGCACGCCTTCCTGGGCCAGCGCCGCAACCGCGCCCAACGTCATGCCCGCGCTCACCGAAAGCTGCCGATCACCTGCATGGTGAGCAGGTCCCAGCCGTCCACCAGCACGAACAGGACCAGCTTGAACGGCAGCGAAATCAGCACCGGCGGCAACACGATGATGCCCATCGAGATCAGGGTGGTCGCCACCACCAGGTCGATGATGACGAACGGAATGAAGATCAGCACCCCGATCTTGAACGCAACCGTGAGCTCATGGAGGATGAACGCCGGAATCAGAATGTAGGTCGGTACGTCGGCGCGGGTGTTCGGTTTCGGCAGCTCGCGCAGGTGCATGAACAGCCGGATGTTGTCGGCGTCGTCGCCGAGCTGCCGGAACATGAATTCGCGCACCGGCCGTTCGGCGCGCTGCAGCAGTTGGGCGCCGTCCAGCTCGCCGCGGGTGTAGGGCTGCAGCGCGTCGCGGTCGATCGCCTCGAAAGTGGGCCACATGATGAACGCGGTCAGAAACAGCGCTATCCCCGCCAGCACCTGATTGGGCGGCATCTCCTGCAGCGACAGCGCCCGTTTGACGAAGTGGAACACGATGGCCAAACGCAGGAACGAGGTGGTCAGAATCATGATGGCGGGCGCCAGGGAAAGCACCGCCAGGAGCAACAGGAGCTGCAGCGACAGCACCAGTTCGCGGTTGGACTGCGCCTCGCGCAACGAAAGATCCAGGAACGGAATGGCGGGCGCGTCGCCGCGGCCCGGCGCCGCGGACTGGGCCGCGGCCGGGAGCGGTCCGAGCAGCGCCGCGGCCGCCAGCGCCGCGGCGCCGAGCAGGCGGCGGGCGACCGGGCGCGCGCGCCGGCGCGCAGCCATGGCGCGGCTAGTCCGCGGCACCATCTTCCTCTTGTTGCGGGCGCCGGCGCAGGCGCTGCAGACGCTCCTGCTGGTGGCGCAGGAAGGCGGCGGGCGACCGGCTGCCGGGCGCGCGCGGCGCGGCGCCCGCGGCCGCGAGCAGGTCGGAAAAGCGCGGCCCCGCGCCGTTGCGGTGGGAGTGGTCCGGGGCGGGCGCGGCGCCGTCGTCCGCGGGCGTGACTTGCGCGATCAGATTGAGAGCTTGATCGGTCGCCCCCACCAGGTACACGCCGCTTCCCACCTGCACCAGGTGCAGGCTGCGGCTGCCGCCGAGGGAACGGGAACCGAGCAGCGTGATACCGGCGCCGTCACCGTCCCGCACCCGCGCGGCGCGCTTGATGAACAGGAACAGCAGGTAGACCGCGCCCAGCACCGCGGCGAGCACCACCACCATGCGCACGAAGTCGCCGGTGGAGACCGCCGCCGGCCGCGCCGCCGCGGCGCCCGCTTCGGCGGCGCCCGGCAGCGGCGTAAGGTCGGACTGCGGCGCCGCCTCCTGGGCAGCGCCGTCATGCGCTGCGCCCAGCAGCGCTCCGGCCAGCAGCAGGGCGCCCGCCATTGGTATGTGTGTCCGCCGCGCGCGCCTCGCCGGCGCGCCGCGGTGTGCTGCAGTGTACAGGTTGTTCCCCTCCCAGGAACGTAGCCGAACCACGCTCAAACACCAGTAATCCCGTGCGGCCCCTTCAGTCAGCCGCCCGGTTCTTCAGAATCAGCCCTCCGCTGCCGCCGCATGCTCCCCGGGCGCCGCCGGCGGTTCCGCGCGGCCCACGATCTCGGTCACGCGCACGCCGAAGTTGTCATCGACGATCACCACCTCGCCGCGCGCGATCGGTTTGTGGTTCACCAGAATCGCCACCGGTTCACCGGCGAGCTGGTCCAGTTCGATCACCGCTCCCTCGTTCACCTCGAGCACCTCGCGGATGGTCCGCGTGGTGCTCCCCAGCTCCACCGTCACGCGCAGGTCCACGTCCAGCAGCAGGCCGATGTTCGCCTGCCCCGAGCCGCTGCCCGGCGCCTGCTCCAGGGTGGGAAGCCGCACCGGCCTGACCTCCGCCGCGGAAGGGGCGGACGCCGCGGGCGCGGCGGGTGCCGCGGCGGCAGTCGGGCTGCCGCTCACTGCGCTGCCTCCGCCGCGCCGGCGAGCGGCTGCGCGACCTGGACCGCGCGCCGCTTCCCGACCACCCCCGGCCGGCAGCGAAACACCGGGTGACCGCCGACCTTCAGGAGCAACTCATCACCCGGCCGCCGGTCGTCGAGACGAATCAGGTCGCCTTTCCGCAACGCCAGGATGCGCGGCAGGGGCAGCCGCGCGCTGCCGATCTCGGCGCTGATGGGAACCCTCACCCCCTGCAATGCCGCGTGCAGCGCCGCGCGGCGCCCGACCGGCTGCGGCGCGGCGGGGCGCGGATGCGGGACGCCGCGCGGACGCGGGACGCCGCGCGGGCGAATCGACTTCAGCGTGAGGCAGGGGATGGCTACCTGCATCTCGCCGGCGGCGCGGCCAATGGAGGCGCTGAACGCGACCCGCACCAGCATCCCCGCCGGCGCGGCCGCCGCCGCGTCGCCGCGCCCCCCGCAGTACGCCAGCCGCGGCCGGAGCCGCGCCACCGGCTGCCAGGCCGACTGCAGATGAGGCAGCAGGCCGGCGATGCGGTTGCGCAGCACCGAATGCTCGATCTCGCTCAGTTCGCGCGCCGGCACGCTCGGCGCGCCCCGGCCTCCCAGGAGGCGGTCGAGCAGGGCGAAGGCCAGCCGCTGGTCGACCGCCAGCAGCGCCACGCCCGCCAGAGGATCCAGCGCTACGCCGGCCAGCGCGACGGCCCGGGGCAGCCAGGCGCGGAACTGATCGGCGGTGATCTGCGCTACGGAGTGCGGGTGGAGCTCGACCTGGGCGCGGGTATGGTTGGCAAGGGATTCGGCTGCCAGGCGGGCGAACGTTTCATGCACTGCGGCCACCGCGGCCACCTGCTCGCGTGACAGGCGCCCGGCGAACCCGAAGTCATAGCCCCCGATCCGAACACCGGAACGGTCATCAGCGCCCGCGGCGGCCCGGTTCCGCGCCGCCGCGCTGCCTCCGGCAGCGGCCGGCGGCGCAACCTGGCCGCGGCTCGAACCCGCATCACCCACGCGCTCCCTCCCCAGTAGCGGCCGGCGCGCTGCCCGGTTCCAAGGGCGGGGAACCTGCGGCGCCGGCCTCACCCCGGCGCCCGCCGCGTGGGGCAGCGTGGCCGGGTCGGGCTCCACGTTACGGCAATGTGGAAAAAGGTGCAAGCCGCCGCCGCGGGCGCCGCGGGCGCCGGCCATTACTTCTCGGCCAGCCACGTGCGCACCGCCCGCGCCGCGTCCGCGGGCCGCTCGCGGGCCAGGCTGGCCGCGTTCCGCTGCATCTCCCTGGCCCGCAGGTTGTCGGCCTCACGTGCCCGGCCGTTGCGCGCGGCCGCCCGCAACCGCGCCGGGCGCAGGCCGGAGTGGTGCGCCGCGCGCGACCGCCGGCGCCGGCCCAGCCACCAGGAGAGGGCGGCCACCAGCAGCAGCGCCGCCGCGCCCGCGGCGGCCGGCGGCAGCAGGCGCAGCAACTCGGCCTCGCGCCGCAGCAGCGCGTCCTCCTGCCGGAACTGGCGCGTGCGGTCGAACTGCAGGTGCTCGACGGTAACCGAGTCGCCGCGCCGCTCGTCCCAGCCGACGGCGCCCTGGATGAGCAGCGCGGCCTTGCGCAGCTCCTCGGCCGAGACCGGCGTGTATTCCCGCCGCACGCTGCCATCCGCATTCACCACCACCCGGCCGTCCGGCTCGAAGACCGTCCGCCACACGCCGTCGAGCGCCACGCTCGCGGTGATCCGGTTGATCGCCCACGGGCTCTTCTCGGTGATCGTGCGGCGGTTGACCACTTCGTTGCGGGCCGCCGAGCCGCGCTCGCGGGCGGCCGGATCGGGCGCGGCTCCGGCCTCGGTAGGCTCCGGCGCCGCGCCGTAGAACGACTCCTGTTCGGTCTGGTCGGACACGGTGAACTCGGCGGACAGATCGAGATCGATGTCGAGGCGCACGATCTGCACGCGGTCGAGCGTAAAGATGTTGCCCAGCGCGGTCAGGATTTCGCGCTTGTAGCGCTGCTCCAGGTGATGCTTGGTATCGAGCTGGCGTTCCACCAACGTCATGCGGCCATGCCCGGCAGGGTCCGAGAAGTCGTTCACCTGCATTCCGCGCGGGTCGAGGATGACGATGTTCTCGGCGCGCAGGCCGGCCACGGCGAACTGCACCAGGCGCTGAACGCCGGCCACCTTCTTGCGATTCTCCAGGATGTCGGAGCCGGGCCGCGGCGTGATGATGATCGAGGCCGTGGTCGGGTTCTGATCTTCCGCGAACAGCTCGGTTTCGGGCACTACCAGGGTGACGCGCGCGGCCACGACGTCGTCCAGCGCGGCGATGTGCTGTTCCAGGTTGCGCGTCAGGGCGCGCTGCAGGTTGACGTTGCGCTCGAAGTCGGTAATCGAGAACCGGTCCACGTCGAACACGGCGAACGGGTCGGTGCGCGGGGGAATCAGGTCTTCGCGGATCAGGATTGCGCGCAACCGCCGCGCACTGTCCTGATCAGCGACCAGGATGCGGTTGTCGGGGCCTATTTCGTAGTCCGCGCCTTCCTGGTCGAGGCGGGCGGCGATGCTCAGCAGCGCCTGCTGATCGGCGATCGGCGCCCCGATCAGGGCCACCGCATGCCGCTCGGCGGGATTCTGGCCCGCGCCGCGGGCGGCGCCCAACAGCGCCAGCACCACGAGCCCGGCGGCGGCGGCCACCACCAGCGCTGCCTTCTGAAGCTGAGTCCAACGACCCCACCGGGCGGACGCCTGCTCCCACAGGCGCGCCGAGCGCTCGTTCATGTTCCCCTCCCACCGGTGCGAAGGCGCACCGGATCCGGAGGGCGGCCGGCTCACGTTGCGCCTGAGTCACGCGCTATCCGTTAACGCACGGATCGACCGTTCCTGTCAACCGCCCGGAGGTCCGGTTTTACAGGATGTAGCGGGTCAGGTCGCGGTCTTCGATGATCTTGCCGAGGCGCTGGTTCACGTAGTCGGGAGTGATGGTCACGGTCTGGCCCTGCAAGTCGGGGGCGTTGAAGGAAAGCTCCTCGAGCAGCAGCTCCATGATCGTATGGAGGCGCCGCGCGCCGATGTTCTCGGTGTTGCGGTTCACCTCGGTGGCCAGCTCCGAGAGCCGATCGACGGCCTCGGCGGTGAACTTCAAGGTTACCTCCTCGGTCCCCAGCAGCGCCGTATACTGAGTGATCAACGCGTTGCGCGGCTGCGTCAGGATGCGTTTGAAGTCGTCGCTTCCGAGGGCCGACAGCTCCACCCGAATCGGGAAGCGGCCCTGCAGCTCGGGAATCAGATCCGCCGGCTTGCTCATGTGAAACGCGCCCGCGGCGATGAACAGGATGTGAGCCGTGTCGACCGTCCCCCACTTGGTGTTCACGGTGCTCCCCTCGACGATCGGCAGGATGTCGCGCTGCACACCCTCGCGCGACACGTCGGCGCCGCCGCGGCTGTCCTTCGACGCCACCTTGTCGATCTCGTCGAGGAAGATGATGCCCATCTGCTGGACCCGCTCGATGGCCAATTCCGACACCCGCTCCTTGTCCACCAGCCGATCGATCTCTTCGGCCATCAGCACCTGCCGGGCGCGCCGCACCGGTACCTTCTTCTTCTTCCGGCGCCCGCCGAACAGGTTGCCGAGGCTGCCGAGGTTGATGTCCATCTCTTCGAAGCTCTGGCCGGAGAAGATCTCGATGGCGGGGCCGCTGCTGTCAGTCACGTTGACCTCCACCAGCTTGTCCTCCAACTGCCCGGCCCGCAGCCGGTCGCGAAACTTGGCCACGGTGCCGTTCTCCGGCGGCGGGTCAGCGCTCACCGCGGCGGCGCTCGCCGCGGGCCGTAGCGGCGGCGGCGCGGACGGCGGCGCGGGCGGCGCCGCCGCCGGCGGCTGCTTGGCCGGGCGCTGCCCCAGCCCCGGAAGCAACAGCTCCAGCAACTGATCCTCGACGCGGCTCTCGGCCTCCTCCTGCACCCCGGCCTGCAGCTCCGCCTTCACCATGGAGATGGCGACCGACGTCAGGTCGCGCACCATCGACTCCACGTCGCGGCCCACGTACCCGACCTCGGTGTACTTGGTGGCCTCCACCTTGACGAAGGGAGCCCGGCACAGCTTGGCCAGGCGGCGCGCGATCTCGGTCTTGCCGACTCCGGTAGGACCGATCAGGATGATGTTCTTGGGCGCCACCTCGTCCCGCAGGTCGGCGGGCAACTTGCGGCGCCGCAGGCGATTGCGCAGCGCGATGGCGACCGCTTTCTTGGCCGGCTCCTGACCGACGATATAGCGGTCCAGCTCCTGCACGATCTCCTTGGGACTGAGCTGATCCAGATCGATGCTCATGACAGCTCCTCGACGACGATTTCGGAATTGGTGTAGACGCAGATGTCGGCGGCGATGCGCAGCGCCCGCACCGCGACGTCGCGCGCGCTCAACGGCGAACTCTCCAGAAACGCCCGCGCCGCGGCCAGCGCGTAGTTGCCGCCCGAGCCGATGGCGATGGCCCCATGGTCCGGTTCCAGCACGTCGCCGTTGCCGGAAACGAGCAGGGTCTGACGCCGGTCCGCGGCCAGGAGCAGCGCTTCGAGCCGGCGCAGAATGCGGTCCGCGCGCCAATCGCGCGCCAGCTCCACGCAGGCGCGGGTAAGATCGCCGCCAAACTCCTTCACCTTGCCTTCGAAGCGGTCGAACAGCGTGAAGGCATCCGCGGTACCGCCGGCGAAGCCTACCAGGATCGAGCCGTCGGCAACGGTGCGCACCTTGCGCGCGCTGCCCTTCATGATGGTGGCCTCTACGGTCACCTGGCCGTCGCCGGCCATGGCCACCGCGGCGCCGCGGCGAACGGCTACGATGGTAGTCCCGTGCATGGTGGTGCTCCTCATGGCTGATTCCCCTCCGGCGCCGGCGGCTCGGGCCGCGGCGGCGGCGCGCCGGAGCGCGGATGAGCCGCGCGATGCACCTGCTGCAGGCGCGCCAGACTGGTATGGGTATACACCTGCGTGGTGGCGATGCTGGAATGCCCGAGCAGTTCCTGCACCACCCTGACGTTGGCGCCGCCGTCCAGCAGATGGGTGGCAAAGGAGTGCCGCAGGCTGTGGGGGGTCACCCGCTTGTCGATTCCGGCCGCGGCCGCCGCCGCGGTCACGATGGTACGCGCGCTGCGGTCGCCGAGCCGGCCGCCGCGGCGGTTGTGGAACAGCGCGTAGACCGCCACCCGCGCGCTGTCGGCGAGCGTTGCGCCCCACTGCCGGAGCTGCGCCGCCCGCCGCGGGAGGAACTCCTGCAGCAGCGCGCGGCATTCGCTGCCGAAGAACACTACCCGCTCCTTGCTGCCCTTGCCCATGACCCGCGCCCGGCCGCGCGCCGGCTCCACGTCGCCCACGTCGAGGCCCACCGCCTCCGAGACGCGGCACCCGCTGCCGTACAGGAACTCCAGCAGCAGCCGGTCGCGCAGCGCCCAGAAATCGACGCCGGCCGCGCCGGCCGCGGCCGGGCCGGCGTCGGCCAGGAGTTGCTCCGCCTCGGCCGCGAACAGAAAGCTCGGCAACCGCTTCCCGCTCTTCAGACTGCGCTGCGCCTGCGCCGGGTTGCCCTCCGGCAGCGGCGCGGCGGCAGCCAGGTAGCGATAGTAGGCGCGCACCGCGGACAGCGCGCGGTTGACGCTGGCGGCGCTGCGCCCGGCGCGGGTCAGCTCGCCGACGAAGGCGCGCACCTGGCGCGGCGCGGCCTGCTCCGGCGCCACCCCGGCCCGGCTCAGGTACGCCAGGTAGCGGTAGAGGTCGCCGCGGTAGGCGCGCACCGTCTGCGGCGAGTAGCCGCGCACCGCCTGCAGGTAGCGCAGCCAGGCATCGGCCTGGGGCTCCGGGCGCGCCTCGGTCACGGCCATCACCCGGCCCCGCCGGGGGCGCGGCGTGCCGCGGCCGGCTCACGCACCAACGCCACGGAGCCGTGATTCACCGCCACCCGGCGCGCCTGCTCCAGGGCGAACACCTGCGCCAGCCAAGCGCCCGCGGCGCGGTGGCGCGGCGGCGGGGCCGCGGCGCACGGCGCCGGCGCCTCCCCGGGCGTGTGTGCCAAGCCGATTTCATGCAGCAACTCCGCGGCCCCGGCGACCGGCTGCGCGCCGCTCTCGGCCAGCCGCGCGCAGCCGGCGCCGCGCGGGCCGTGCAGCGCCGCCGCGGCGACCACTACCTCACGCCCCTCGTCGACCGCGCACCGCGCCGTGATCGAGGCGCCCGATCTGGCCGGCGCCTCCACTACCAGCACGCCGCGGCTGAGGCCGGCGATGATGCGGTTGCGCTGCGGGAAGTGGTGCGGGAACGGCGCGGCGCCGGGCGGGAACTCGCTCACCAGCCACCCACTGCGCAACACCTCCCGGGCCAGCGGAACGCTGCTGCCGGGATAGATGCGATCGATGCCGCAGCCGAGCACGGCCACGGTCGCGCAGCCGGGCGCGCGCCAACCGGCAAGACTGCCGCGGTGCGCCGCCAAGTCGATGCCCCGCGCGAGCCCCGACACCACCGGGATCCCCTGCTGCGCCAGTTCGAAGCCAAAGTTGAATGCGGCACCTCGCCCCTCCCCCGTCGGTTGCCGCGTGCCCACCACCGCGACGGGCGCCGCCGCCGGCGGCAGCGGGCGCGCGCCGCGCCAGAACAGCACGCCGGGCGGATCGTGAATCTCCTTGAGGAGACGCGGATAGTCCGGCTGCCATAGAAAGGTGCATCCCAGGCGGCCGGCGGTCAAGTGAGACTGGTCGCCCCGGGCCTGCTCCAGCCATGCCGCGGGCGGCCGCAGCCGCCCGCGCTGCCCCAGCCGGCGCCCCACCAGCAGCGCGAGCTGCGCGGTGGAGTAACCCGCGAATTCCGCCAATCGGCAGCGCTCCAGGATCTGGCAGCGCTCCTTCGGCTTCAGAAACGACATGCGCGCCAGCCCCAGGGCGAGCAACTGGCGCGCATCGACATTCGGCTCCTCCCACGTCACGGGTACCTTAACGGCGCGGCGCCCGGCGCGCTTTCATCCACGCGGATGGTAGCGGCGATGCTGCTGCCTCAGATCCTCCCGCTCGACGTGCGTGTAGATCTGGGTGGTGGTGATGTCGGAATGGCCGAGCAGTTCCTGCACCGAACGCAGGTCGGCGCCGCCGGACAGGAGATGAGTGGCGAAGGAGTGGCGCAGCGTGTGCACCTTGGCCTGCAGCCCGGCGGCCACGCTGATGGCGTGGAACCGCTTCCAGATGCCCTTGCGCGACAGCCGCCCGCCGCGCTGATTGAGAAACACCGCGTCGGCGGCCGGGCGCCCGGTCGCGGCGCGCCGCCGCAGCCGCGGCCGCGCCTCGTCGAGGTAGCGCCGCAGCCACGCGACGGCCGGTTCGCCCAGCGGCACGATGCGTTCCCGCGCGCCCTTGCCCAGCAGGCGCACGCAGGCCTGCTCCAGGTAGAGGCGGGAACGGTCCAGCGCCACCGCTTCGCTGACCCGCAGCCCGCTGGAGTAGATCAGCTCGAACAGCGCCCGGTCGCGGATCCCGGCCGGCGCGGCGACGTCGATGGCGGCCAGAAACCGCTCCACCTCGGCCACCGAGAGCACCCGCGGGATGCGCCGCGCCGCCCGCGGCGGCGCTACCTCCGCGGCCGGGTTGGCCTGCTCCGGCGCGGCGCCGCGGGCGCCGCCGGCCGGCGGCGCCTCCGCCTCCACGAACCGGTACCAGGCGCGCAGGGCGCTGATCGCCTTCGCCAGGGTGGGGCTGCCGGCCCCCTCGGCCTGCCGCTCCATCAGGTAGCCTACCACCGCGCCGGGGGCGCCCGGGCGCTCCGGCGCGCGCCCGGAGGAGCGGTCATGCGCCAGAAACCGGAGAAACCGGCGCGCTTCCGCGGCGTAGGTATCGATGGTCAGCTCCGACAGCCCCTCCGCCGACCGCAGGAAGTCCGCGAACTGGAGCGTGAGCTGCTCAGCCTGCAAGCGTCATCAGGAGGTGGCCGCCCGCCCGGAGCCGTCGCTCTGCTGGCGCCGGCGCAGCACGGTGGGCACGCTCAGATCCCCCATCTCGACCGCGGTCTCGCCGCTCTTCAGCAGGCTGGGACTCTTGCCAATCCCGCCATTGTTGAGCTTCACCCACTCCTCGTAGGAGATGATCTGGTCGCCCTGATTCGTCTGCGTGCCGGTCCCGGCCGCCGGTTCCCGGTTGAACCCGGTGGCAATCACGGTGACCCGGACCTCGTCGTCGAGGGCGCGGTTGGTAGTGGTGCCGGAGATCACCAGGGCGTCGTGGGAGGCGCTGGCGGTAATGATGTTGAGCACTTCCTCATACTCGGTCAGGCCCAGCTCGTCGTTGCCGGTAACGTTGACCAGAATGCCCTGGGCGCCTTCGATGCGCGCCTCCTCCAGCAGCGGATTGTTGATGGCGTTGGTGGCGGCGTCGACGGCGCGGTTGTCGCCGGAGCCGACGCCGATCCCCATCAGCGCGTCGCCCTGCCCCTGCATGATGGTGCGCACGTCGGCGAAGTCGATGTTGATGTCGCCCGGCACGGTGATCAGGTCGGAAATACCCTGCACTCCCTGCCGCAATACGTCGTCGGCCAGCACGAACGCCTCCTTGATCGGCGTGCGGCGCTCCACGATCTTCAGCAGATGCTGATTGGGAATGACGATCAGGGTATCGACCTCCTTGCGCAGGTTGTCGATCCCGGCTTCCGCCAGGCTCATCTTGCGGCGGCCTTCGAACTCGAACGGCTTGGTTACCACCGCCACGGTCAGGATGCCGTGCTCGCGCGCCGTGCGGGCAATCACCGGCGCCGCTCCGGTGCCGGTGCCGCCGCCCAGTCCGGCGGTGATGAACACCATGTCGGCGCCCTGCAGCGCCGCTTCCAGGGAGCCCTGGTCTTCCTCCGCCGCCTTCTGCCCCACCTCGGGCACGCCGCCGGCGCCCAGTCCCGCGGTCAGCTTGCTGCCGATCGGGATCTTGGTCTCGGCCTGGCACAGCTCCAACGCCTGCAGGTCGGTGTTGACCGCAATGAAGTGCACGTTGGACAGGCCCGACGTGATCATTCTGTTGGTGGCGTTATTGCCACCGCCTCCCACTCCGATCACCTTGATGTCGGTAAGGCTGGAAGGTATTTCTTCGTGTATTTCGAAGGTCATGGTTCGCCTCTCATACGTTTCATCTAGCGATGCAGCCGCACGCCCTGCGCCCCGGCCGGCGCCCGGCTGCCCTCAGCCTGTTGGCTGCCCTCAGCCTGTTGGCTGCCCTAAGCCTGTTGGCTGTCCTCAGCCTGCTACCCGGTGTGTCAAAAGAACTCGCCAAACCACTTCCGCATCCGGACCCACACGCTGGTGAAGCCCCCCTCACTGGCGTTCATGTTGAGTTGCTCCACCCCCTGCCGCGAGGCGCCGTACTGCACCAGACCCACGCCGGTAGCGAAGATCGGGCTGTGGTACTCCGGCTCCAGTCCGCCGATGCGGGCGGGGTAGCCGATCCGGGCCGGCAGTTCGAACACCTCGCTGGCCAACTCCGCGGTGCCCGGCATCAGCGCGCCGCCGCCGGTCAGCACCACGCCGCCGCTCAGGCGGTCCAGGTACCCCGCGGCCTCGATCTGCGCCTTTACGCTGCTGAGCATCTCCGACATGCGGGGCTGGACGATCTCGGCCAGATCGCGGCGGGTAACGATGTACGGGGGGCGGCCGCCTACCCCGGAGATGATGGTCTCGGCGTCCGGATCATCCAGCGCCGGCAGATAGCAGCAGGCGGCGTCGCGCTTGATCTGCTCCGCGGCCTCGGTCGGCGTGCGCAACATGATCGAGAGATCGCTGGTCACGTGGTCGCCGCCGAGCGCCAGCACCTCGGTGTGATGGGGCACTCCCTCGTGGTAGACCAGCACGTCGGTGGTGCCGCCGCCGAGATCCACCAGCAGTACGCCCAACTCCTTCTCGTCGTCGGTCAGCACCGAGCGCGCCGCGGCGATCGGCTCCAGCACGATGTCGTTGACCTTGAAACCGGAGCGATTGACGCAGCGGATGATGTTCTGGGCGGACGACACGGCGCCGGTGACGATGTGCACCTCGGCCTCCAGGCGGACGCCGATCATCCCCTGCGGGCTGCGGATCCCCCCCTGGCCGTCGACGATGTATTCCTGCGGAATGACGTGCAGTACCTCGCGGTCCATCGGAATGACGATGGCGCGGGCGGCATCGATGACGCGATCGATGTCGTCCTTCTCTATCTCCCGCTTCTTGCCGGTAACGGCGACGACGCCGCGCGAGTTGACCCCCTCGATGTGGCCGCCGGCGATGCCGGCGTACACGTTCTGCACCTCGCGCCCGGCCATCACCTCCGCCTCGTCCATCGCCGAGGCGATCGCCTTGACCGTGGCGTCGACGTTGATCACCACGCCGCGCCGCAAGCCGCGCGACGGGGTAAGGCCGACGCCGGTGATCTCCACGCTGCCCTGCGCCCCGACTTGACCGATGATCACGCACACCTTGGTGGTTCCGATGTCGAGCCCTACGATCATGTCTTCATTCGCCATGAGCAGCTCCCGGTGGTCCGGTAATCGCAACCGGCGCGCGGCTGCGCAGATCCAGCTCGCCGACGGCGGGCGGCGCCCGCGGCGCGGCGCCTGCCCGCAGCAGGTCCAGCAGCACGAACGCCTCCGCCAGTTGCTCCGCGCTCAGGCGTTGCCCGAAGCGCAGCACCGTCTCGAACCCCAGCGGATAGAGCAGCGTGTCGAAGCCGGCCTGCAATCCCTCCGGCGACAGCGGTTCGGCCGCGGCCGATGCCCCGATCGGCACCAGCCGTACCTCGGAGACCAGCGCCGCGAGCACCGGGTCGGCGGCCTGCAGCGCCTGCAGCTCCGCCAGCACCCGGCGCACCGCGCCCGGCAGGCGGCGGCCCGGCCGCACCACTTCCGGCGCGAGGCCGGTGAGCACCGGCACGTCCGCCGCGGCCGCGCTTCCCAACGGCGCGGCGCCGTCCAGGAACACCAGACCGCCGGCGTCCACCAGCGCGGCGCTCACGCTGCCGCCCGGCAGCGAGGTCAGGGCCACCGCCGCCGGCTGGCGGGCGGTAAGGGTAATCCGCAGGGTGTCGGGGAAGTTCGGGGCCACGCTGGCGGCGCTCACCAGCGGGTGCCCCTCCAGCCGCGCGGCAATCGCCGCCGCGTCGATGGAGAAGAACTGCTCGTTGCCGGTCAGGCCGGCCAGCGCCAGCACCTCGGCGTCGCTGAGCGCCAGGTCGGTGGTCACGGCTACCGTGGCCAGGCGCATGCGCGGCATCAGCAGTAGCAGGAACACCAGTTCCAGCACCACCATCAACAGCAGGGTGGCGATCATCAGGTGCAGTACCCGGCGCAGCCGGCCGCGGCGCTTGCGCCCCGGCGCGCTCGGCGCGTCCTCCCGTACCCGGCCGCCTCCGGGCAGCACGGCTTGACCGGCGAGGCTGCTCACAGGCGCCGGTCTCCACCGGCGGGCGCCGGCCGCGGCGCCCCGTCCGGCGCCGTAGCGGCCGGTCTCCGCCGCGACAGCCCGAGCAGCAGCCCGCACATGGCGAAGGTGGTCAACAGCGCCGAGCCGCCCGACGAGAAGAAGGGCAGCGGCAAGCCCGTTGCCGGCACCAGGCTGGAGACCACCGCCAGGTTGAGGAACGCCTGACCGACGATGCTGGTGGTCAGGCCGAAGGCCAGAAACCGCGCGAAGCGGTCCGGATGATGGCGCACGATCAGGTAGCCGCGCCATGCCAGGATGGCGAACAGTCCCAGGATCATGACGACGCCCACCAGCCCCAGCTCCTCGCCGGCGACGGCGAAGATGAAGTCGGAGTGCGCTTCCGGCAGGGGCCCCAGCTTCATGCGGCCGCGCCCGATGCCGGTGCCCCAGATGCCGCCGCGCGCCAGCGCGTCGCGCGCCGCGAGCACCTGATAGCCGCTGCCGGCCGGGTCGGAGGTAGGCTCCAGGAACGCGATCAGGCGCAGTACGCGGTGTTCCTTGGAGAGCACCGCCATCAACGCCAGCGGCGTACCGACCACGGTCAAGGCGGCGAACAGCCCCAGCCGCACCCCGGCCAGCCACAGCATCGCCATCGCCAGGAACACCAGATAGATCGGCGTCGAGAAGTCGTTCTGGAGGTACACCAGCGACGCGAACAGCGCCACGATGAGCATCGGCGGCAGGATGATGCGCAGGGTCTGGCCGTAGGGTCCGCGCAGCGGCGCGCTGCCGGGCCGCTGGTCGCCCTTGCGGTCCAGGATGTGAGCCAGGTACAGCACCAGCGCCAGCTTGACCAGCTCCGACGGCTCGAACGACATGCCGGCCACCACGATCCAGCGCTGCGCGCCCAGCGCCCGGAGTCCGACGCCCGGCACGAACGTCAGGATCACCAGCGGCAGGCTCACCGCCAGCAGCAGCGGTATCGCCTGGCGCACGCGCTGCAGCCTGACGGCGGCCGCGACCGCGGCGGTAACCATCCCCAGGGCGACCCACAACACCTGGCGGCGGAAGAAGCGCAGCGGATCGTCGAACACCCGGTCGCCGTAGAAGTAGGAAGCCGACAGCAACACCGCCAGACCGCTGCCGGTAAGGATGATCAGCGTCGCGATCAGCACCGTGTCGGCCGGCAGCGCGGCGCCGCCCGGCACGGCGTTGCCCAGGCCGAAGCGGGCCGCGGCCGCGCCCAGCAGGCGGCGCGCCGGGGCCGGCCCGCCGCTCAGCCGGGCGGGCTGCGCGGGCGGCACCGCGGTCAACCGCAACATCGGGCGCGCCCGGCTGCCGCCGACCTGCGCCTGCCACTGCTCAGCCATCAGCCGCTGCCTCCACTTGCCTCAGGCCGCCGCCTGCAGCGGCGCCACCAGCCGCTCCAGGGCTACGCCGCGCGAGCCCTTGAGCAACACCGTGTCGCCGCGCCGCACGGAGTCGAGGACCGCGGCCTCCAACTCCTCGTAGCGCGTGGTCCACAGCACCGGGCGGCCGTAGCCGGCGGCCGCCAGCGCCTCCGCGGTGGCCGCGGTTTCAGCGCCGAACAGAAACACCGCGGCCGGTTCGGCGGCGGCGATCAGGTCCCCCAGCGCCGCATGCGCGCGCGCCGCGGCGGCGCCCAATTCGAGCATGCTGCCGAGCACCAGAAGAATCCGCCCGCCGCCGGGCAGCTCGGCGGCGAAGCGCATGGCCGCCGCCATCGACTCCGGGTTGGCGTTGTAGGCGTCGTTGACGATGGTGCAGCGGCCGTGAATCACCTGCGATCGCCCGGCCACCGGGCGCACTGCCTCGAGGCCGCGGCGAATCGCTGCCGCGCAAACTCCAATGGTCGTCGCCACCGTGATTGCGGCCAGCACGTTGGCGACGTTGTGAGTGCCAAACAGAGGGAAGTGAATCTGGAGCCCCTCCCAGTTGATGAGCGAGCCATCCAGCCCCAGAGATTCACTTCCCTCATATCCTTGCGTAGTAGTGGGTCCGAACGGGACCAGCGTGACGCCGGCCGGCAGCGGCAAGCGGTCCGCCGCCAGGAGTTGCTCCCCCTCCGGAACGAAAGCGCAGCCGCCGGGCTGCAGATAGTGGAACAGCCGGCTCTTCTCGGCCGCGATCCGGCCGCGCGAGCGCAGCGCCGCCAGATGGGCGCTGCCGATGCCGGTAATCAGGGCGTGGTGGGGAAGCGCCAGCTTGCCCAGCAGGTCCATCTCCCCGCAGCGGTCGATGCCCAGCTCCAGCACCGCCAGCCGGTGGTGCGGTTCGAGGCCCATGATCGCCAGCGGCAAGCCGATGTCGGAGTTGTAGTTGCGCTCCGTCTCGTAGGTTGCGGCGTGCTGCGCCAGGATCGAGCCGAGGAGGCGGCGGGTGGTGGTCTTGCCGTTGGAGCCGGTCACGGCAATGCGCACGGCGGAGTGGCGCGCGCGGTGCTCGGCGGCAACTCGATGCAACGCCAGCAACGGATCGTCGGCCACCAGCAGCGCCGCCCCGCGGCGGCGCGCCGCGGCCTCCAACTCGGCCGCGCGGCGCTGCCATTGCGCGGCCGCGATCAGCGCCGCGGCGGCGCCGGCGGCAAGCGCGGCGGCCACGAAGTCGTGTCCGTCGACGCGGGCCCCGGGCAGAGCCACGAACAACGCGTGCGGGCGCGCGCAGCGGGAGTCCACCGCCACCTGCCGGATCGGCTGCGCCGGCGCGGCGCGCGCCGCGCTGCGGTTCATCAGCCGGGCGCCGGCTACCCGGGCCAGCTCGGCGACGGTGAAGGTCATCGGCTGCCGCCGCCGCCCGGCGATGGTTCCGGCAGGGGTTCCGGCACCGGTTCCGGCAGTGCGAACTGAACCGTCAGCCGGTGGCCGGAATCGATCCGCCGCAGGCCGAGGTCGGCGGCCGCGGCCTTGATCCGGCGCGGCGAACGCAGCGCCACGATCGCGTCCATGGCCTGCTTGTTGCGCTCATGCCAGCGGCGCTGTTCCTGCTCCAGCGTGTCCACCGCGTGCAGCAGGCGTTCATAGCGGTAGCCCTGCCAGGCGCCCAGGATCAACGCCGCGCCGAGCAGCGCCGCGGTCAGGAACAGCAGCATCCGCCGCGCGGGCGTATCGACGTGAGCGGCAGAGACGCTAGCCATGGCCGCCAACCTTGCGGGCTACTCGCAGCCGCGCGCTGCGCGCCCGCGGATTGCGCGCCAACTCCTGCGGCGCAGGCCGGATCGGGCGCCGCGTGAGCACCTCGAGCGCAGCCGCTCCGGGCTCTGCCGCGTCGCCGCCGGCGGCGGCGCGCAGGCGTTGCTTGACGATCCGGTCTTCCAGCGAGTGGAACGCAATGACGCCGAGGCGCCCGCCGGCCGCGAGCCGCCGGATGGCGAGCGCAAGGCCCTGTTCCAGACGTTGCAACTCATCGTTCACCGCGATGCGCAGGGCCTGGAACGCGCGCGTGGCAGGATGGAGGCGGGCGTGCCGCTGCGCCCGAGGATAGACGCGCCACACCACCTGCTCCAACTCGTCGCAGGTGCGGAAGGGACGCTCGGCGCGGCGCCGGGCGACGGCGCGCGCCAGTCGGCGGGCGTGGCGCTCCTCCCCATAGCGATGGAACAGATCCGCCAACACCGACTCCGGCTCCTCATTCAGAATATCGGCCGCGGTGCGCGCCAACTGTTCGGTAAGGCGCATGTCCAGCGGTTCGGCGCCGCGGAACGAAAAGCCGCGCCCGCTGCCGGAGAAGTGGTAGCTGGCCAGGCCCAGGTCGAGCAGCACCAGTTGGGCGCAGCCATGGCGGCGCGCCAGCACGTCCGCGAACCAGCCGTGCTCGAACTGCACGCGGGCGCCGAAGCGGCCGAGGTTGCGGCGCGCCCGCTCCAGCATGCGTTCGTCGGCGTCCACCGCCAGCAGGGCAAGCGACGGATAGCGGTCCAGAAACCGCTCCGCGTGCCCGCCGTCGCCGACCGTACCGTCGACCATCAGGCCGCCCGCCGGCGGAGCCGCCAGCCATTGCAGACACTCCTGCGCCAGCACCGGCTCATGTCGCGCTGCCTCCATCCGCACCGTCACGCCGCGCTCAGAGAATCATCTCGCCCAGGGTTGCCTCCATGGCTTCCTGGTAGTAGCCGCCGTCGGTTTGCTGCAGGTAGGTCTCGTAGGCGGCCATGTCCCAGAGCTCCATGTGCTTTCCCACCCCCAACATGATGCACTCCTTGCGCAGGCCGCCGGCCTGACGCAACGGCTGCGGAATCGCGATCCGCCCGGTGCGGTCGATCTCCAGTTCCTGCGCCGGCGCCACGAGGCGCCGCAGGACCACCCGCCCTTGGGGTTGGAACGGCGATATGGTGGCTTGCAGCCGTTCCCTGATCTGCTTCCATTCCTCGGCGGGAAACAGCCATAGACAATCGTCCGCGCCGCGCGTCAATGTGACGTTGCTGCCGTCCAGCATGGCGCGCACCTTGGCCGGCACCATCAGGCGCCCTTTGTCATCAAGGTTCGGGTGGTACTCGCCGTACAACATCTTCGTTCTTGCCGCCTGGGCTGCTGGTGCACTTTCTACCACAGCTCCCCACCTGGCGGTGGCCCACCATAGCACCGGCCCCGCGCACACCGTCAACCACTCCGCCAGCGCCGACCGGCAGGATTTTTCATGCGTGCTCGGCAACTACTCAACTTTTGTGTAGTATTGGCGCGCGGTCGCCCGCCGGCTTATGGTGGGGCTACCTCCTCCGAGATTGGAGTTGCGTTGTACCGGGTACATTTCAAGTGGAAGGGAAAGGAAGTGCAGCTCTCTGCCAAGAGGCTTGACCTGACCCATCCTTATTTCGTCTCCATCAAAGACATTGTATTTGAGCGGGACCAGCAGATCATCATCAACCCCACGGCCGAGGACGTGCGCCGCACCTTCGGCAGCGCCGAGCATCTGATGATTCCGTTTCAAACGGTGTCGTTGATCGAAGAGTTCCCGGAATCGGCGGCAAGCCGGATTCGGCCCTTCACCCTGGTAGACGAAACGGACGACGAGGCCGACCTCGACAGCGACGACTCCTCGCCGCCGTAGCCGCCGCGGCCGGGCGGCGGTTACCCGCGGCGGGCGAGCAGCTCGGCGGCGTGGCGCAACGACACCTCGACCGAGTCATCGCCGGACAGCATGCGCGCCACCTCCGCCACTCGCCGGCGGCCGCTCACCGCGGCCACCGCGGTCACGGTGCGGCCCTCCCGTTCCTGCTTGAATACCCGCAGGTGAGTAGCGGCCCGCACCGCCACGGTGGCGAGGTGGGTAATGCACAGGAGTTGCCGGCGCTGCGCCAGCCGCGCCAGCTTGTCTCCCACCGCGGCGGCGACCGCGCCGCCGATGCCGGCGTCCACCTCGTCGAACACCAGGGTTGCGACCGGGTCGCCGTCGGCGAACACCGACTTGAGGGCCAGCATGACCCGGGACAGCTCGCCGCCGGAAGCGGTGGAGCGCAGCGGCTTCAGCGGTTCGCCGGCGTTGGCGGCGATGAGGAAGGCGACGCTCTCCGCGCCGCCGGCGGTGATGGCCGGCGCCCCCTGTTCGGTGCGCGGCCGCAGCGCCGCGGCGAAGCGCGCCTGCGGCATGCCCAGATCGGCAAGGGCGGCCTGCACCGCCTCGCGCAGGCGGCCGGCCGCGCGGCGCCGCTGCTCGCTGAGCCGCGCCGCGCACCGGGCCAGCCCGGCGCTGCGCCGCTCCACCTCCCGCGCCGCGCCGGCGGCGGTTTCGCGGGCGCGCTCCAGGCGCTCCAGCTCCGCCTGCGCCCGGTCGCCGTGGGCCAGCACCGCGGCCACCGAGTCACCGTACTTGCGCTGCAACCCGCGGATCAGCTCCAGCCGTTCGCCGACCGCGGCAAGGCGTCCGGCGTCGTAATGCAAGCTGTTCCAGTAGCGGCGCACGCCCTCGGCGGCATCCTCCAACTCGTAGAACGAGGTCTCGACCTGTTGCCGGCAGCCGTCGAAGCTGGCGTCCAGGGCAGCCAGCTCCTGCAGGTCCTCCAGCACCCCGCGCAACGTGGCCACCACGCCGCCGCGCGCCTCCGCGGTGCGCTCGTAGACCTGACGGGCGGTGGTCGAGATGCGTTCGAACGCCGCCAGGCGGCGCTGCTCCCGTTCCAGGTCCTGTTCCTCGGCGGGTTGCAGGTGAGCGGCGGCGATCTCCTGCGCGGCATGGCGCAACAACTCGACCTGGCGGCCGCGGTCCGCGGCGCCCTGCTCCAGGTCTCGCAGGCGCGCCCGGGCGGCGGCCAGCGCGGCATGCGCCGCGGCCACTTCGCGGGCCAGCGGGCGCTGGCCCGCGAAGTGGTCCAGCAGCCGGCGCTGCTGATCTTCGCGCAGCAGGGACTGGTGCTCATGCTGCCCGTGCAGGTCGAACAACCACTGCCCCAGGGCCGCGAGCTGCGCGGTCTGCACCGGCACCGCGCCGATGAAGCCGGAGGAGCGGCCGTTGCGGCGGACGACCCGGCGCAGGATGACGCGCTCCTCCTCGACCGGCAGCTCGCGTTCCTCCAACCAGGCGCGAACCTCGGCCGGGGCGCGGCTCAGGCACACCACGGCGCTCACCTCGGCGCTGGCGGCGCCGCTGCGGATGTCGGCGGTCGACGCGCGGCTGCCGAGCAGCAGTCCGAGCGCGCCGATGATGATCGACTTGCCGGCTCCGGTCTCGCCGCTGAGGACGTTGAGCTGCGGCCCGAAGCTCACCTCCAGGCGGTCGATGAGGGCGTAGTCACGCACCGCCAGCGACTCAAGCACGCGGCTCTCCCGCCCAGTCCAGCTTGGAGCGCAGCACTTGGTAGAAGTTGCGCTCCCCCGAGCGGATGATGTGGGTCCGGTGGACCGACCGGGAGAGGGCCACGCGGTCGCCCGGCTGCAGCAGCACCACCTCCACGCCGTCCACCGTAAGGCTGATTTCGGTGCGCTGCCCCGGCTCCACCTCCACCAGCACCGGTTCGTCGGCCGGTACCAGCAGCGGCCGATTGGCCAACGTGAAGGGACAGATGGGGGTGATCACGAACGCCGCCATCTCCGGGTGCAGAATCGGGCCGCCGGCGGCCATGGAGTAGGCGGTGGAGCCGGTCGGGGTAGCGAAGATCATGCCGTCGGCGCGGTAGTTGGCTACCCAGGTGCCGGCCAGGCGCACCCGCAGGCGGGCGATTCTGGAGCGTCCGTAGGCGGCGATGACGGCATCGTTGAGGCCGTCGAGGTTGGCCACTTCGGCGCCGGAGCGCGTGACGCGGGCGTTTACCATGAGCCGCGTACTCAACGTCCGTTCGCCGGCGGCGTAGGCCACGTACGCCTGGCGCCACTCATCGGCCGAGATCTCGGTGATGAAGCCCACGGTACCGAGATTGACCGGCAGGATCGGGATGTCGCTGCCGGCCAGCAGGCGCGCGCATTGCAGGAGCGTGCCGTCGCCGCCCAGGGAAACCGCCAGATCGATGGGAGCGGGGAGCGCCGGCGGGGAATCCGCGGCGTTGGTGATTTCGGCCTCCACCACCGCCACCCGCTGCCGGCGGAAGAAGTCGCGCACGCCGGCGATCACCTCCGGGCCGGCGCGGGCGCGGTTCAACAGCACGAAGGCGCGGCGGATGGTCCGCCGCGCCTTCTCCTCTGCCGGGCTGGTTCCCGCTGCTATGCGCGCTCCGACTCGCATTCGAGAGGCCTCCAGTATAGCCTCGGGCCGCGCCGCGGCGCCACCGGCCGGGCGCGGCAGCGATTACGGCAAGGCAGCGGCTACGGCCACGCAGCGGCTACGGCAACGTGGCCAGCACCTTGGCGATCCGGTTGGCGGCGCCGTCGGTGAGGGCCGGGTAGAGGGGGAACAGCAGGCAGCGCCGCGCCAATTCCCGGGCGCCGTCGAGGCCGGGGAGGTGGTCCGCCGGCGGCGGCGCGGCGCCGTTGGCGGCGGCGGGCGCCGCCACGCGGGTCAGGGCGCAGTCGTCACCGGCGAGCCGGGTTTCGACCCGGTGGCGCGCGGCATAGCGCCGCACCGCAAGCATGCCGTCCGCCACCAGCACCGGAAACAGGTGGCCGGGCGCCGCCGCCTCGGGCAGCGTCCGGTGCCGGCCGCGGGCCAGGGCGGCGCGAAACCGGGCCGCCAGTTCGGCGCACCGCGCGCGGCTGGCAGCGCGCTCCTGCCACTGCGCCAGCGCCAGGGCGGCATTCACGTCGGACAGCTCCTCGCCGCCGCGGTCACGCGGATAGGCATCCAGCAGGCGCCGGTCACGGCGCGCGCGCGCCAGAACCAGGCCGCCGCTCCCGGCAGCCAGCGCGGCGTGCGCCCCCAGACCGACCACGACCACCGCGCCGGCCGGTCCGGCCGAGGGCTCCGCGGCCTCCGCCTCGGGCGCGGCCAATCCCGGCAGCGCCGCGGTGAGGTCCTCCACCAGGGGCAACCCCAGTTCCCGCAGAGCGCCCGCGCCGCCCGGCTGCCCGACGCCGCGGCAGACCACCGCGGCCTGCGGCCGGTAGGCCGTCAGGCGCTGCAGCGCGGCGCGCGACAGGGCGCCCGACTCGGGATCGACGTCGATCAACAGCGGCACCAGTCCCAGCCGCTCCGCGGCCTGCACGTACGCCAGCGGCGCCAGCGCCGGCACCAATACATGGCCCGACCCGGCGCCGGCCGTGACCGCATGCAGCGCCGCTCCGAGCGCCGCTCCGTAGTCGGCGAGCGCTACCCCGCCCGCAAGCCGCAGCGCCGCGGCCACTTCCCGCGCCAGCCGGCGCGCCAAGGTCCCGGGGCCGATCTCCTCGGACACCAGACACTCCAGGACGGCGTGCATCTGGCGGCGCCGAATGGTAGGGCGGAACAGCGGGATCTTCGCTGCCGGCGCCTGGTTGGCTGCGGCGCGGGCCATCGTTTCAGACCTGCGCCGGCGCGGCCGGATCGACGCCGCCGCGCACCAGCGGCACGAAGCGGCATGCCACTCCAGTGGTGGCGGTAAAGCGCGCGCCGCGGCGCTGCAGCACCAGCAGGCGCTGCACCTGATCGTCGGCTCCCACCGGCATCACCAGAATGCCGTTGTCCGCCAACTGCGAGCGCAACGCCGCCGGCACCGCCGGAGACGCCGCCGCGACCAGGATGCGCTCGAACGGGCCGGCGTCGCGCCACCCCGCCGCGCCGTCGCCGACGCGGGCGCGCAGGTTGCCGTAGCCGAGCTGCCGCAACACGGCCAGCGCCCGCTGCAACAGCGCGCCGACCCGCTCGATGGTGTACAGCTCGCCGGCCAACTGCGCCAGCACCGCGGTCTGGTAGCCGCTGCCGCTGCCTATCTCCAGCACGCGCTCGGCGCCGCGCAACTGCAGCAGCTCGCTCATCAGCGCGACCATGTAGGGCTGCGACATGGTTTGCCCGTGGCCAATGCCAACCGGCGCATCGAGGTAGCAGGAAGCGGGATCGGATTCGGGGGCAAACCGGTGGCGCGGCAGCGTGCGCATGGCTTGCAGCACCCGCGGGTCGCCGATGCCGCGCGCCACGAGCTGGCGCCGCACCATCCGGTCGGCGAGGCGCCGCCAGGCCGGGTCAGCGGACTCCACGGTTGCGCCGGGGGTGCGGCGGGCGGCGCCGCCGCAGCCGCCCTAATTTCCGCCGGCGGCTGCCTGGTGGGCTCCGTTGCGCTCGCGCGCGTCCTTGGCGTGGAGCTTCGACAACTTGTAGTTCTTGAGCAGCATCCGTATGGCGTCGTTCACGGCCTCCGAGCGATCGTGATAGAACCCCTGCTGAATCATCTCGTCGAGTTCCTCCAGCAGATATTCCGACGTCTCTACGTAAGCTTTCGACACTTGGCCCCCTCCTCGCCGACATGCAATGCAAATCTCTGCCCGGGGCCGCGTCCCGGAATGGGCCTGGCTAGAATTGAACTAGCGACCTCACGCTTATCAGGCGTGCGCTCTGACCAACTGAGCTACAGGCCCGGTGAACCGGGAGGCGGATCCTCCCTGCAAACTCCGAGCGAACGCGGGCCCCGGCTTCAGGGGCCATGATGGCGGCCGGGGCCGCTCCTGTCAACGCCGCCGGCGGGTCACCGTGAATCGACCTCGTCGGAGGCGGACGCCTCGTCCTTGCCGCGCAGGTGGGCCAGCGCGCTCTCCTTCTCGTGGATGCGCCGCTCGACGTCGGCCAGTTCGGCCACCAGTTCCTTTACCCCGACGGTGTGCTTCGACACCGTATGCTGGCCGCGCACGTTGAACGCGTCGTACACCTCGTGCCCGAGCTGCGACAGCAGCTTCATCGACTGCCGCTCCAACTGCATGATGTCGAACTTGAGCACCCCCATCTCGCTGAGGTCCTTGGCGCCGATGCGCGCCTTGTCCAGCACCCCGCGAGAGGCGTCGAGCCCCTGCTCCACCGCCCGTTCGATTCGATTCCACAGCGTCATGGAAACTCCTTCCCGCCGGCGTCGCGCAGCGGCCAGCCGCGCTCAATGTAGCGCCGCGTCCGGGCGCCGGCAACCGGGCGGCTCAGGCGAACCCGGCGGACCTGTTGCCGGCCGGTTTGCATAATGCCGGCGGCGCCACGTATAGTGTGCTCACCATCAAGTGACAGCACATAAAGTTCGAGATCTCGCGCTGGCGGAGCAGGGCGCCCTCAAGATGCGCTGGGCGCAGTCGCGCATGCCGGTACTGGCCTATCTGCAGCGCCAGTACGAAGACAGTAAACCGCTTGCCGGACAACGCATCGCCGGCTGCCTGCACGTCACCAAGGAGACCGGGGTGCTGATCCGGGCCTTGCGCGCCGCGGGAGCGGAAGTGGCGTGGAGCGGCTGCAACCCGCTCTCCACCCAGGACGACGTGGCCGCGGCGCTGGCGGCCGAGGACACCAGCATCTTCGCGTGGCAGGGCTTGTCGGTGGACGAGTTCTACTGGTGCATCGACGCCACCCTGAAGATCCGGCCCACGCTGACCCTGGATGACGGCGCTGACCTGATCTTCCGCGTCCACGCGCGCCATCCGCAACTGGCCGCGGAGATCCTGGGCGGCACCGAAGAGACCACGACCGGCGTCCACCGGCTGCAGGCCATGGCCGCGGCCGGCAAGCTGCGCTATCCGGTGATGGCGGTCAACAACGCCCAGACCAAGTGGGACTTCGACAACGTGTACGGCACCGGCCAGTCGGCCCTGGACGGGGTGCTGCGCGCCACCTCGATCCTGCTGGCCGGCAAGACCCTGGTGGTGGCGGGTTTCGGCCACTGCGGGCGCGGTACGGCGCTGCGGGCGCACGGCATGGGCGCCCAGGTGATCGTTACCGAGGTCGATCCCATCGCCGCGCTCAAGGCGACCCTGGAGGGCTTTCCGGTACTGCCGATGGAGCAGGCGGCGGCCGTCGGCGACGTCTTCATCACCACGACGGGAATGAAGGACGTAATCACCGGGCCTCACTTCGAGGCCATGAAGGATGGCGCCGTGGTGTGCAACGCCGGTCACTACGACTGCGAGGTAAACCTCGCGGACCTGCGGGCGCTGAGCGCGGAGCCGGTCGAAATCCGCGCCCACAATGAGGAGTACGTCCTCGCCGGGGGGCGCCGAATCTACCTCCTGGCGCAGGGACGGCTGGTGAACCTGGCCGCGGCCGAAGGGCATCCCTCCGAAGTGATGGACATGTCGTTCGCCAACCAGTTCCTGAGCCTGGTCGCCCTGGCGCAGGATGGCGGCGCCCGCGCCAACGAGGTATATCCGATAGCCGAGGAACAGGATCGCCGCATCGCGGAGATCAAGCTGGTCACCATGGGCATCGCCATCGACCGCCTGACGCCGGAGCAGCAGGCGTACCGGGACGATTATTCGCAGGGCACCTGATGGCCGTTGCACCGCGCCTCCATGGCGGGCGGCGCGCGCCGCCCGAGCCGGCGCCGCGGCCCGAAGTTGCCGCGCCGGCCTGCAACCTGCTGGTCCTGGGCCCGCCCGGGGCCGGCAAGGGGACGGTGGCCGAGCTGCTGTGCGCCGATCTGGCGATCCCGCACGTGTCGACCGGTGACATGTTCCGCGCCGCCATCAGCGCCGGCACCGAACTTGGCCGCCAGGTCGCCGAGACCATCGACCGCGGCTCGCTGGTGGCCGACGAGTTGACCGTGGACCTGATCCGCGAGCGGTTGGCGGCGGCCGACGTGCGGGCCGGGTACTTGCTGGACGGCTTCCCGCGCACCGTCTCCCAGGCCGTCGCGCTGGAGCGGATCAGCAGCGTGCGTGCCGCCATCAACCTGGAGGTCACCGCCGAGCTGGCGGTGCGGCGCATCTCGGGGCGCCGGGTCTGCCTGCGCGACGGCGAGATCTTCCACCTCGAAAATCATCCCCCCAGCGCCGCCGGGCGCTGCGACCGCTGCGGGAGCCGGTTGATCCAGCGCGGCGACGATCGCCCCGCGGCGGTGCGGCGCCGGCTGCAGGTGTACGTGGAGCAGACCGCGCCGCTGGTGGCCTTCTACCGTGCCCGCGGCCTGCTGTTGCCGGTGGATGGCAGCATGGTCCCCGAGCAGGTGCGCGATCACATCCTGGCCCATCTGCAGCGCGCGCCGGAGGCCGCGGCGCTCGGCTAGCTAAAGTCGGGTGATGACGGCTGCGGCGCCTCGGCGGCAAGGTCCGGGAAGTGCGCGGCAACCAGTTCCAGGACCGCGCCGCGGCGTACCAGCTCCCCGGCGAGCAGCTCGGCCAGCCGCTCCCGGTCCTGAAAGCCGGTCTCCAGGGCGGCCGCGAGCGCGGCCAGTCCGGCGTCGGGATCCGCCACCGCGGTGAGCAGGATCGCGGCGCGCTCGAACGCTAGCTCCGCCTGGCGCTCGTCCTCCGCCGGCAACTGGTCCGCCGCGGCCGCGTAGATCTCCAACGCCGCTTCGAACCGCCCCCGCTGCCCCTCCACCTGCGCCAGCGCCAGCAGCGCCGCGGCGTCGTCCGGCGCCGCCTCCAGGTAGGCGCCGAGCACCGCGACCGCCTCCTCCGGCGGCCCGGTCTGCGCCAGCAGCAGCCCCAGGCGGTAGCGCGCCTCCTGATCATCGGGATCGTGGCGCAGCAGCGCGCGCAACTCGGCCGCCGCGGCCGGCAGCTCGGCCAGCGACCACAGCAGGATGGCGGAATTGTAGCGCGCCGTGATGTGTTCCGGCTGCGCCTTCAGCAGCGCGCGGTATGCGGCCAGCGCATCCCCCAGCCGGCCGCGGCGCTGATGACTGACGGCCTGCAGCTCCAGCGCCTGCGCGTTGCCGGGGTCGGCCGCGAGCAGCCGGCTCAGCTCCTCGCCGGCGCCGGCGGCGTCGCCCAGCTCCAGCAACGCCACCGCGAGATTGTAGCGCGCGGCCGCGGCTTCCGGGTCCAGGTCCAGGCTGCGCCGAAAGTAGTCGGCAGCCGGCTGCGCCTCGCCCAGGTTCAGGTAGCCGGTGCCCAGGTTGAAGTACTCCACGGCGAGCTCGCGGTTCAGGTCGGAGGCGCAGCCGGCGCCGAGCAACAGCACGGCGGCGGCGGCGCTGCACACCGCGGCGCGGTACACTGTGACCGTCACCATGAGTACTTGCACCCGCGCCATCCTCGTGGCCGCGGCGCTGCTGGCCGCCGGCGCCTGCGGCGCGCGCGGCGCCGGCGACGGCAGCGCCGCCGAGTCGGGCCGCTACCGGGAGTCACCGATGTTGCGGGAGCGGGTGGAGGCCGGCGAGCTGCCGCCGGTGGAGGAGCGCCTGCCGGACGAGCCGCTGGTGGTGGAGGTGCCGGAAGTGGGAGAGTACGGCGGCGCCGTGGGCGGCGGGCGCGTGATCCAGAGCGACCAATGGCGCCCCACCCGTTAGCTCAGACCTGATCGCCAACTCCGACGAGCACCTGGCGGCCGCTCCGGCCCGACTCCAACAGCGCGTCGAGGACCCCCAGCACCTGCAGGTTGCGCCGGGCGCTGGTTTCCGGCTCCGGGCCGCCGCCGATCCAGTCGGCGAACCCGGCCGCCACCTGCTGGTCCAGCGTCAGGGCCGGGGCGGGATCGATCGCCTGCGGCTGCCACTCCGCGCTCGCCGGGGTCGCCGCCTCTAGCAGCTCGGCGCCGCCGAAGGAGCGCGAGTTGCGGTAGCGGAGGGCGCCGCGTTCGCACTCCACGCGCAGTTCGAGACTGTTGATCCGGGCATCCGAGGTGGACACCAGCGCCACGCGGCACCCGCTGCGCAGCGTCAACTCGGCGGTGGCGGTAGACTCCCGCCGCCAGGCGGTGGCCGGCGGGCGGTAGGAATGACCGTTCACCGCGGCGACCGGCTCCCCCATCATTGCCAGCAGACTATCGACTTCATGCACCGTCATCTGCCAGAGCTGGGAGTGCGGCGAGTCGGGGTACTCGCCGCCGCGCGCCTTGTAGGAGAGCAGATGACCCACCTGGGGTTGGCCCCAGCGGCGCTCCCGCAGCAGCCGGCGCACGGTGCGCTGGCCGGGCAGGTAGCGCCACTGCTGGACCACCGCGATCTTGCGGGCGCGCTGCGCGGCCAACGCCAGCAGCCGGCGCGCGCTCGCCAGAGTAAGGGTGAACGGCTTCTCCACCAGCACGTGCGCGCCCGCCGCCAACGCCTGTTCCACCAGTTCCTCGTGGGTGCGCGCCCAGGTCGCCACCACCACCGCGTCGCAGGAGCCGGCGGCCAGCGCCGCGCCGAGCGAGCCGTAGGCCAGTTCCGGCGCCAGCCCCTCCTCGGCGCACAGTCGGCGCAGGCGTTCGGCATCGAGGTCGACGACGCCGGCCACGTCGTAGCGCTCCGGCAGCGCCCGCAGGCTGCGCACGTGGGCGCGCCCGCGGCCGGCGCCCACGATGAGGGTGCGAAGCCGCTGCACTAACGGACCTCGGCCCCGGAGGGGAAGTCGCGCGGCGCCTCCACCAGCGCCAGCCGCCCGCCGGCCTCCTCGGCCGCCAGGATCATCCCCTCCGAGAGGATGCCGCGCAGCTTGACCGGCTTGAGGTTGGCGGCGACCACCAGCTTGCGGCCCACCAGGTCCGAGGGGGCGTAGTGCTCGGCAATCCCCGACACCACGGTGCGCTCGGCGCCGCCGAGGCGCAGCCGCAAGGCCAGCAGCTTGTCGGTCTTGGGCACGCGCTCGGCGCCGATCACTTCCGCTACCAGCAGCTTCACGCGCGCGAACTCGTCGATGCCGATGGTCTTCTCGGCGGCGCTATCTTCGGCCATTGCTCCCTCCTGCCTGGTACCCTTCTGCTTGGCGGGCGCCGGCGCGGCGCGGACATCGACCCGCGGAAACGGCGCCGGAGCCGTTTCCGGCAGCTCGGTTCCCGCCGCGGTCTGTCCCCACCGGTCCAGGTCCGCGAACGTAGCCGGGCCGAGCCCCAGGGCCGCCCGGATCTCGCGCGCCTTGGCCGGCATGGCCGGCTCCAACAGCGCCGCCGCGATGCGCACCCCTTCCACGACGTTGTAGAGCACGGTCGCGAGCCGCGCGCGCGACTCCGGCTCCCGCGCCAGCCGCCACGGCTGCCGGTCGTTGAAGTAGCGGTTGAGGCTGCGGACGTACTGCATCACCTCTTCCAGGGCGGCATTGAACTTGAGGCCGCGCACCTGCGCGCGCACCGTCTCCGGCAACCCGGTGCCGGCCTCGATGAGCGGCTGATCCTCGTCGGTCTGGCGCGGCGCCGCCAGGCGCCGCCCCAGGTGCTTGACGATCAGCGTGCGGGTGCGCGACACGAGATTGCCCAGGTCGTTGGCCAGATCGGCGTTGTAGCGCTCGGCCAGGGCCGCCGCGCCGACGTTGCCGTCGTGGCCGTAGGGGACGGCGCGCAGCAGATAGTAGCGCAACGCGTCGGGGCCGAACCGCTGCGCCATCTCGAACGGGTCCATGGCGTTGCCCAGCGACTTGCTCATCTTGCGGCCGTCGGGGCCGAACAGATAGCCGCCCACGATGAGGCTGTGGTAGAGCTCGCTGCCGGCCGCCTTGAGCATGGTGGGCCAGAACACCGCGTGCGCCTTGAGGATGTCCTTGCCGATCAGGTGCCGGGCGCTGGTCCAGAAGCGCCGGTAGCGGTCGCCGTCGGGGTAGCCCAGGGCGGAGGCGTAGTTGATCAGCGCGTCGAACCACACGTAGGTAACGTGGTCCGCGTCCCACGGCAGCGGAATGCCCCACGGCACGCGCTCGCGCGGGCGCGAAATCGACAGGTCGCCGAGCGGCTCGCGCAACATGCCGAGCACCTCGCGCCGGTAGGCCGCGGGACGGATGAAGTCGGGATTGCGCTCCAGATGCTTGATCAGCCACGGCTGATACTTCTCCATGCGGAAGAAGTAATTGATCTCCCGGCGCCGTTCCGGCGGGGCGGCGTCTTCCGGCAGCTTGCCGTCCACCAGCTCCTTGTCGGTGACGAACCGTTCCTGGCCCACCGAATAGAGCCCCTCGTACTCGGCCCGGTAGATGTCGCCGGCGTCGTAGATGCGCTGCAGCACCCGCTGCACGACTCGGGTGTGGCGCGGCTCGGTGGTGCGGATGAAGTCGTCGTGGGAGATGTCGAGCCGCTGCCAGGCGCGGCGAAACCGCCGGCTGATGCGGTCGGTGAACGATTGCGCGTCGGTGCCGGCCGCGGCCGCGGCCTGGTACACCTTCTCCCCATGCTCGTCGGTACCGGTCAGAAAGTAGGTGTCGTGGCCGTCGAGCCGATGCCAGCGCGCCAGGAAGTCGCCGACGATGGTGGTGTAGGCATGGCCGAGATGCGGTTCAGCATTGACGTAGTAGATCGGGGTGGTGACGTAGTAGGTCTGCTCCATTGGTGGATGCCGCGCCGGCGGCGAGCCGCAGGATACCCGATCGCGCGCTGCCGCGCTACTCCTGCAGCGCTTACGGACCGCGCGCCTGATCCGCGAGCTGAACGACAAGCTGCTTGCCATCCAGGGTCTGACGCGCCCAATACAGGTTCTGGTACTGATCGTAGCCGCTCTCCGCCAGCCGCGCCGTGCCGGTCGCGCGGGTACCGCTGGCCGGGGCCGAGAAGGTCACGGGTTGGGGCGGCCAAGTAGCCGCTCCCTCCGTTGGTGACTTTCACCGACGCTACGCCGCTTTGCAGCACCGCGGTGCCGGCAGCCGTGGTGCCGCCGCTCGGCGCGGCCGCGAAGGTCACGGTGGGGATGGAGGTGTAGCCGCTCCCCCCGTCGGTGACGTTCACCGACGCTACGCCGTAGCGCATGTCCGCGGTGCCGGCGGCCGTGGTGCCGCCACTCGGCGCTGCTCCGATAGTCACGGTTGGGGCGGAGGTGTAACCGCTCCCCCCGTTGGTGACGTTCACCGACGCTACGCCGCTTTGCAGCACCACGTTGCCGCCTCCACCGGTGCCCCCTCCGCCCGAAATCGTTATGGAAGGGGCGGACGTGTAACCGCTCCCCGGGTTCGTGACCGTCACCGCATCCAGTCTATCGTTTCGCAGAGTCGCGGTGCCGGCCGCACCGCTCCCTCCTCCGCCGGAAAACGTCACGGACGGGGCCGAGGTGTAGCCCCGCCCCGTGTTCCAGACGGTTACGCCTGCCACTTCACCGCCAGATATCGTCGCTGTTCCGGTTGCCCGGGTGCCACCGGCCGGCGGAGCGCCAAACGTCACGGTAGGGCCAGACGTGTAACCGCTCCCCGGGTTCGTGATCGTTACAAAGGCGCCTACTTCGGATCGCCGCGTTGCGGTGCCGGTCGCCGTGACACCGCCGGACGGCGCCGCCCCAAACGTCACGGTGGGGTCAGAGGTATAGAGTACCCCGCGGGTCAGGAGCGTCACTGACGCGACGCCGCTTTGCCGCACCGCGGTGGCGGCCGCGCCGCTGCCGCCGCCGCCCGAAAACGTCACGGCGGGAGCGGTGAGCACCAGCACCACTTCCCCCGCCCGCACCTCGGCGGCGACCGTCCACTCCGCGCCGGAGAGATCGGGCGCGAAGACCGGCTTGACGCTCGTGCTCGTGAACGGCAGCTCCTGCCCGTCAATCGAAACGCGCACGCCCCCGTCGGCGGTGATCCGCTCCCAGGCATACGGCTCGGAACGGTTGGTCAACAGGTGCGCGCGGTAGCTGTCACCAAAGTCAGCCGCGCTGATCGTCCAGCGCTTCTCTGCCGGCTGCGAGGTTGGCGGCGGCGGCTCGCTCGGCGGCTTACCCCCCCCTTGGGCCGGGGCGGCGGGCGCGGCGGAGGGGCGAGCCGCCGGCGCGCACGCCATCAGCGCGGCGATGCCGGCGGCCAGCACCAGCGCCAGACACGTCCTGAATGAGGGAATGAGGTTGCTCATCAGCTTCGTAACTCCCGCGTGCGCTCCGCGCAGCCCAATTTGATCGTGACCTTGGACTGCCCGCCTGTCAAGCCAACCGACAGCGTTACACCGTTCGATCATGCTATGCTAGGGCCACCACGCATGCCGGGCGACCTGCACCAGCCGCATGACAGTCTGTTTCGCAAGGTGTTCTCCGAGCCGGCCGAAGCGGCTGGCTTGCTGCGCACCTGCGTGCCCCCATGGCTCGCCGGTACGCTGGACTGGTCCAGCTTGACCCTGATGAACGCCAGCTACGTGGACGACGACCTGCGGGCCAGCGAGTCTGACCTGCTGTACGCCGTCGAGCAGCGCCCAGGAGCCACGGAGCCGGGAGAGGCGCGGCGTTCGCTCCGGCTCTATCTGCTGTTCGAGCATCAATCGATGCCGGACCGGTTGATGCGCTTCCGGCTGCTCAAGTACTGCTGCCGCATCTGGGATGATTTCTTGCGCTCCGACGAAGCGAAGGGGACGCCGGACTTGCCGCCGATCGTGCCACTGGTGTTCTATCAAGGTAAGTCCCGCTGGCACCATGCGACCCAGTTCAGCGACTTGTTTGCGGAACCGGTCCGGCGCTGGCCCTGGACGCCGCAGTTCACGCACCTGCTGGTGGACCAGTCGCGGATCGGCGTGGAAGCGGTACCCGGCGAAACCTTGGGCCGGGCCGCGCAGCTTGCGCTGATGGCGGCGGCGCGCCGCGAAGTGGGGGCGGCGCTGGCGCGGGCGGTGCAGCTCATGGGAGAGTTGGGCCGGGCGGGTCAGAGCGAACGGTTCCGGCCGGTGGTGTTCTACGTGCTCCACACCCAGGATAAGGAGACGTTGCGGGAGTTCGAAGCGGCGCTGCGGCGGGCAGTACGGGGACCAGGAGGAGATTTGATGACGTATGCGGAGGAGCTGATCCAGGAAGGCCGGCAGGAAGGCCGGCAGGAAGGCCGGCAGGAGGGCCGGCAGGAAGGCCGGCAGGAAGGCCAAGTAGTCACGATCGAGAGTTTTCTGCGCGCCGGCGTCGGCTGGCCAATCATCAAGCAGGCCACCGGCATCGACCAGGAGGAGTTCGAGTTGCTCCGCCGCCGGAACCACGGGTCAGATCGGGAGTCCTGATTCAGTTCAGCCACACCCCACTGGTCGTTCAGTAGCGCGACAATCAGGGTGAGAAGCGGCGGGCGGCGTGGCCGCTTCGCTACCGGGGCGCTATGATTCGGGCCATGCCTGCCACTACCCGCCCGCCCGCTGCCCGACCGCCCGCCGCGCGCGGCGCCATTCGGATCGACACGCCGTTGCCGCCGCCGCCGTGGGCCGTCATGCAGCGCGCCTTGCTGCAAGCCCAGGCGCCGGCGCTGGAGGCGTTCTACGCCAAGTACTTCGACGAGCGCGGCTACCTGCGCTGCGTGCCGCGCTGGGGCGGCGACGACGGCGCCGACGATGCGGCCGAGAACTTCACCGGCTGGACCCTGCTGTACGCGCTCGGCGCCGACCAAGTGGTGCTGGAGCGTTACCTGGCGGCGTGGGAAGGGCACCTGCGGCAATACACCGAAGCGCGCACCGTGGAGGTGGAGTTCGCCCGCGACGGCATGTACTTCAAGGAGTTCCCGGTGATGTTCGACTGGGGACACAACGGCGAGGGGTTCAACGCCTTCTTCCTGCAGGGGTTGTGCACCCCGTACGACGCCGCCTTCCAGGCGCGAACGCGGCGCTACGCCGGCTTCTACCTGAACGAGGACCCGATCGCCGGGAACTACGACCCGCACCACCGGGTGATCCGCAGCATGTTCAATGGCAGCCGCGGACCGCTGCTGCGCAAGGCCACCGCCCTGGACTGGGCCGGCGACCCGATCGAGATCGAGGGCCGCTTCAAGCCGGGTCACCGGGAGCGCAGCTACCGGCAGATGCTGGCCCACTTCGCCGAGTACACTGACGTCGTGGGCGATCATCCGCTCAACCTGCAGACCACCACGCTCGCGCTCAACGCCTACCTGATCGCCGGCGAGGCCAAGTACCGCGCCTGGATCGTAGAGTACGTGGACGCCTGGCGCGAGCGGACCGCGGCCAACGGCGGCGTCATCCCTACCAACGTGGGCCTGGACGGGACGCTCGGCGGCGCCTGCGGCGGCCGCTGGTGGGGCGGCACCTACGGCTGGGGCTTCACCATCGACGACTATCTGAACCCGGGCCGCGGCGGGCGCATCCACCGGCATTCGTTCATCGAGCGGGCGCCGCTGGCGTTCGGCAACGCCCTGCTCGCCACCGGCGATCAGGCCTACGTGGACACTTGGCGCGGGGTGATCGAAGCGGTGAACGCCAACGCCAAGGTAGTCGCCGGGCAGACCCTCTATCCGCACTGCTACGGCGAGGAGGAGGGCCGACCCGGCTGGTACAACTACACCCCGGAGCCGTACGCCAACGGCGCGCTGCCGGTGTGGTTCTGGTCGATGCGGGAGGCGGACAAGAAGCTGCTCGCCGGCCACGAGTGGCTCCGCTACCTGGACGGCGCCAACCCGGACTACCCCCTGACGGCGCTGCAGCAGGAGTTCGCCGAACTGCGCCGCCGCGGGCAGCGGCTGTGGGCCGACACCGGCACTCCCGACACGCGCATGTCGGACGACTCGATGGACGCCAACCCGGCGCTTACCACCGCCCTCACCCGCCTGATGCTGGGAGGCTGCGAGCCGCGCCACTACGGCTTTCCGCTGCACTGCCGGCTGCGCTACTTCGATCCCGAACGGCGGCGCCCCGGCATCCCGCCGGGCGTGGCGGCCCTGGTGGACAGCATGTCGGCGACCGAAGTGGCGGTGACGCTGGTCAACCTGGACCAGGTGAACGGGCGCTCGATGGTGATGCAGGCCGGCGCCTACGGCGAACACCGCTTCGGCGAGGTGCGCGCCGACAACGCGGGCGCCGGCGCGGCGCGGGCGGCCGTCGACCAGCCGTGGGTGACCGTGCGCCTGGAGCCGGGCTGCGGGGCGCGCCTGGTATGCGAGCAGCACCGCTACGCGGAGCGGCCCACCTTCACGTTCCCCTGGGACCGCGACGAGTAGCCGCGCTGCCGCTCACGGCAGGGTCGTGACGGTAGCTGAAGTCGATCCGAAAGGTGCGAAACGAATCGATGTAGGCGTGTTGCACTTCGCCGATCTCGCGGCACAGCTCACCCAACGTCAGGCTGCCGGCCGCCGGCCGAAAGCCAAGGTCCGCATCGGCCAACACCGCCAGAAGCTGCCGCCGCAACTCCTGCGTCGCGCTCAGCACTTCCCACTCCTCCCGCATGAACCCGGTCATCACCTACTCCCGAATTAACGGCCGCCGCGAATAAACCCGTGCGAATCAATGTTGGTATACTCATTGAACCTATGCAGTAACCCAGGCCAATCGAAAACATTGAAGGGACGATGCCGGCGATGCTTTACATCGAAATGAAATCCGACCGGTAGCCCGAAGGTCAGCTTATTGTTCCGCCAAGCCGCCAGCCCGTGGCTGCCATGGCGCGCAGTCCTGCTCGTAAATAGTAGTTGATTAGCGTCGCACCATCCCTCGTGCGTCCGATGTACGCTACGGAAACGGGCGATGGCTGACTTAATCGAGTCAAGACTGTCTCGTGCGGCCTCATGAACATTACGAGCACGATCCCAAATATTACTCACCGAAGATTCGGCCGAGAACGCAGTTTCGGGAAGCAACAGTGGCGAGGAAATACCAGGCCTGATTATCGCACGCCAGCACTCCTCAAAGGCCAGAATATCGTCAATGGCTACGTCGAAAGCAGGTTGTCCGTACTCTGCGGATAGGGTACGAGGTAGCCATACCGCTCGGTAGGACCTGGACTTCAACTCCAAGAACCCCGGACGTTGGTCCTCTCTGTCGTGGGATAGAATAAGATGAACACCGTCCGCCGGCGCCTGATCCGCTACGTTCATGATGCGAGACCATACGCCCCGTAGATCGGCATATCTGTCTTGGGCGCCCGGGAATACTTCGATTTTCCACCCTGGTCGTTCGAACTTTGATTTTGCTCGGCGGTATACCGCAATCGGTATCCCGGCGACGACCGCAAAGGGCATGTTTACTATTTCTGAAGATCGTCCAGCATTGCCTCAACGGCCCGAATCGGGACACGGAGTTCCCGAATTTCGTCATCATTCAGGAATGGTGTCAATAGTGCCAGCGTACGATGGGGGGACTTAGAGACATGCAATCGGCGAAACCACGCGTCGCGAGGAGTCACGTGGTGTTCGCCGGCCCACTGAATGACCTGCTCCTTGATTTTTCCTTCCTGTGCCGAGACCCACTTGTCCAGCAGTCCGCGGGTTGTAACCTCCCGTCGAAAGTCGGACAACGGGTTTGCCGAAAGCAATGAATCTCGCAACGGCTGTTGAGCTTCGGGCGGCAGCGTTCCGATGAACTCGTTCCGATAGGAAATCAGACGATCCAGAGTTTGACTGCTTACTTCGATCGACGGACCTTCCGCTCGATGTTCGGGCAGAAATCTGTCCTTTGCGGGAACATATACGAATGGGACCTTGGAGATTCTCGTAAACGCTTGATATACGTCGCTGCGCAATCCACGGGATCCTGACGACGATAGCCCTCCATGACCCGGATCGCGAGCCCCGTCCAGGCCGATAACGACGTCGCTTCCCGGCCTGATTTCCACGTTCACACCGGGAACATCTGCTACAAGCCGGGAGAAGGATGTGCCTGATTTTGCTACGTACCCAGCCACGTCGAAACCGGCCGAGTAACCGGCTCTAACCATATGTTCTCGCAATTTGGCGCCGGGAATCATCACTTGTTCTGCGCCAAGGTCTTGTAATGCTTCTTTGGTGAGTATCTTCCAATCCGTCATCCTGGACCTCGATCGGACACTGAAGATGCAATGTGGGCTGACGAAACGTCAGCCCACATTGTGAAGCGGAAACAGCAACGCTTGCCTGATGAGCTGCTGGGACTTCGATGGACCGCTCGTGCTTAGGCACGGCAAGGATGCCTAAATGAGGGGGCCGTCCGGACAGCTCGAGGTTCCCCCGCACGAAATTGCCGATTGAAGGGGAATCAAAACGATTATACGCATCGACAGGCAGATTGTAAAGCAGGTGGATCCGGCCGGCCGAGCAAGCCGGTGGTCTTGTCGATAGCTCGCTTGGTCAGGTAGGGGGTCGGGCTTCGGCGGGGCGGGTGGCCGACAGCGCGGCCGGGGCGGGAGCGGGCGGCCGGGGCGCGGGCGGCTCCGCTTCGGCCGCCGGAACCGGCGCCGGCGCCCGGCGGAAGATGCGGCCCACCCAGGCGTCCAGGTCGTCGAACAGGGAGTACAGCACCGGCACCACCAGCAGGGTCAGCAGCGTGGCGAAGGTCAGCCCGCAGATCACCGCTATCGCCATCGGGCTCCACCAGGCGGCCTGCTCACCGCCCCAGTAGAATTCGGGGTCGAGTGCCGTGTAGAGGCCCAGAAAGTCGAAGTTGAGGCCGATGGCCAGCGGCACCAGGCCGAGGATCGTGGTAATGGCGGTCAGGATCACCGGCCGGAAGCGGGTGATGCCGCCGCGCACGATCGCCTCGTCGCGCTCCCGGCCGTCGCGCCGGCGCAGCAGGTCGATGTAGTCGATCAGCACGATGGCGTTGTTGACTACCACGCCGGCCAGACTGATCACGCCCACCCCGGTCATCACCACCACGAACGGCATGCGGAACAGGGTGAGCCCGAGCAGCACGCCCACGGTGGACAGCACCACCGAGCTGATGATGATGATCGGCTTGGTCACCGAGTCGAACTGCGAGATCAGGATGAACGCGATCAGGAAGGCCGCCAGCAGGAACGCCAGGAACAGAAATTCCTGCGACTCCTCCTGCTCCTGCTGCTGGCCGGTGAAGCGCAGCGTGTACCCGGTCGGCAGGGCGGCGGTGAACGGCGCCAGCGCCTCCCGCACTTCGGCCACCACCGCGTTGGCGTTGTATTCCGCGCGCACGTCCGACGAGACGGTCACGACCCGGTCCAGATCCTTGCGGGTAACGTTGCCCAGGCCGCGGCTGATGCGCCAGCTCGCCACCGACGAAAGCGGGATCTGGGCGCCGCTGTTGGCCACCACCACCAGGTCGCCGAGGGAGTCCAGGTCCTCGCGGTAGGCGGCCGCCAGCCGCACTCGTATGTCATACTCGTCGTCGCCGTCGCGGAAGGTGGACGCCACGCGGCCGTTGATCGCGCTGCGGATGGTGTCGCCCACGTCCGCGGTACTCAGTTCGTGCAGCGCGGCGCGTTCGCGGTCCACCTCCACCACCAGCTCCGGCCGCCCGGCGGCCATGTCGCTCTTCAGGCCGTCCAGCTTGGCGAACAGCGGCGACTCTTCCAGCAGACGCACCACGCTGTCGCCCAGCCGCTTCAGCTCGGCGGCGTCGGAGCCGGCAATTTCGATGTTCACCGGCAATCCGGTCGGCGGTCCCTGCTCCGCCGCCTCCACCGTCACCGCGGCGCCGGCGACGCCGGCCCCCACGTCGGCGCGGATCGCCTGAATGGTCTGGAACACGTCGCGGGCGCGCTCCTCATAATCGACGAACTGCAAGGTCATCGCGGCTAGGTGACCGCCCCCGCCGCCCGCGGTGGCAACTACCGACTCCACGTCGTCCATCCCTTGCAGGGACGCGAGCTGCTCCTCCACGCCGCGCACCAGTTGGTCGGTCAGCCCCACCCGGGTACCGAGGGGAGCCTCCACGTTGATCCGCACCTGACTCGGCGGGATGTTTTCGGGAAAGAACTCGCTGCCGGTGCCGGCGGCGCCGAACAGCGCCACCGCGCCGGCCAGCGTCAGCAGCGCCAGCACTACCATCACGGCCCGGCGCCGCAACGCCCAGCGCAGCACGGTCTCGTAGCGGCCCACGATCCACATCAGGCCGTGGAACATCAGCCAGCGGCCGCCCGGCTTGCCTACCAGATGGTAGAACGCCGCCACCCCCAGCGCCGTCGCCGCCAGCAGCGCCGCGGTTCGCCAGTCGGTCAGCGCCGCAGCCGCCAGGGCGCCGGCCGCGGCCACCAGGAACAGCACGCGCACCGCCGGCGGCAGCGCGCCCCGCGCCGCGCCCTCGGTCTCCAGCAGCCGCGACGCCAGCGTTGGCAGGATGATCAACGCCACGAACAGCGAAGAACTGAGCGTGATGATCAGGGTCAGCGGCAGAAACCTCATGAACTCGCCGATCAGTCCCGGCCAGAAGGCCAGCGGCACGAACGCCGCCAGGGTGGTGGCGGTGGAAGCGATGATCGGCGTGGAGACCTCGCCGGTGGCGAAGCGGGCCGCGGCCACCCCGTCGTAACCGCGCTCGCGGTAGCGGTAGATGTTCTCCACCACCACGATGGCGTTGTCCACCAGCATGCCGAGGGCGAGGATCAGGCTGAACAGCACCACGATGTTCAGGGTGAACCCGACCAGTTGCAGGACAACGAAGGAGATCAGCATCGACAGCGGGATCGCCATCCCGACGAACGGCGCGGTGCGCACGCCGAGGAAGAACAGCAGCACCGCCACCACCAGCAGCAGCCCGGAGATGATGTTGTTCTCCAGGCTGCTCACCATGCCGCGAATGTCCTCCGACTGGTCGGAGGTAAAGTTGATCACGGTGCCGGGCGGCAGCGACGGGCGCGCCGCGGCGACCGCCTCCCGCACCGCCGCGGCGGTGGAAACGATGTTCGCGCCGCTGCGCTTGACCACCGCCAGGGAGATGACCGGGATGCCGTCCAGGCGCGCGAAGCTGTCGCGCTCCTTGAAGCCGAAGTCCACCTGCGCCACGTCGCGCACGTAGACCGGGCGGCCGGCGCGGGTTTCGATCACGATGTCGGCGATCGGCGCGGTCGCCTCGAACTCGCCCGGCACCCGCACCAGGTACTTGAGATCGCCGACGTCGATCGAACCGCCGGGCACGGTGACGTTCTCGAAGCGCACCGCGTCGCTCACGTCTTCGAAGGCAAGGCCGTAGAACTTGAGCTTGGCGAGGTCGACGTCCACGAATACCTCGCGCTCCAGCCCGCCGGAGAGCTGCGCCTCCAGCACGCTCGGAATCTGCTCGATGCGCTCCTGCAGCCCCTCGGCCACCTCCCGCAGCCGCACCTGATTGTACGGCCCGGCGACGTTGACCTGCATGATCGGGAACTGCGAGGTGTTGATCTCCACGATCTGCGGCTCGTTGGCGGCGCCGGGCAGCTCCACCTTGGCCAGATCCACCTTCTCCCGCACCCGCTGCAACGCCTCGGTCATGTTCATGCCGGCTTCGAACTCGACGTTGATGCCGGAAAACCCTTCGCGCGAGGTGGAGGAGATGGTCTTCACATCCGCAATCGTGTTCAGCTCCTCTTCCAGCGGCCGCGTCACCAGCGTCTCGACGTCGCCCGGCGCCACGCCGGCGTACACCGTATTGACGATGATGTTGGGGATCACGATTTCCGGACTCGCCTCGCGCGGGATCTGTGAGTAGGAGATGAAGCCGCCGGCGATCAGGATCAGGGTGAGCACCACCACGCTGGTCGGATGGCGGATGGCGAAGGAGGTGAGGGCGAATTCCTTGAGCCGACCCTCGGCGCCCGCGGCGGCCTCGCCGCCGGCGCGGGGAGCCGCCCCGTTGCCGCCGCGCGCCTCTGCCGTGACCTGCGCCATGCTAGCCGTTCACCACCTGGATCACGCTGCCGTCGTCCACCTGCCGGTGGCCGGCGGTGATCAACCGTTCGCCGGCGGCGAGGCCGGCGGTGACCACCACCTGATTGGCGTAGGAAGACCCCAACTCCACCGCCCGGGCGCGCGCCGTCACGGTGTCGTTGCGCCGCTCGGCGATGAACACCTGAAAGCCGTTCTCGGTGCGCTGCACCAGGTCCTGCGGCACCACGATCACCTGCTCCTGGCGCACGCGCTCCACCTGCACGTTGGCCACCATGCGCGGGCGGATCAGGTACTCGGCGTTGTCGAGAACCACCTCGATCGGAATGGTGCGGCTGCGCGGGTCGACGCTGGTACCGACGAACTGGATGCTGCCGCGGAACTCGCGCCCCTCCAGTACGTCGAAGGTGATGAGCGCCGCGGCCCCCGGTTTCACCGCCAGGGCGTAGCGCTCCGGAATCCCGGCCACCACCTTGACCTGATCGGTGGCCAGCACCCGCAGCAGGCGCGTGCCCGGGGCCACCAGTTCGCCTGCCTCCACGTACTGCTCGTCGAAGATGCCGGTGATCGGCGAGGCAACCACGGTGCGCGCCAGCCGGGTCTCCAGCACCTTGAGGCGGGCGGCGCTGGAGGCGGCCTGCGCCTTCAGCTCCAGGAGGGCGATCTCGGTGCCGATCCGCTGCTGCTGCCACAGGCGGCGCTGGCGCTCGTAGCGCTCGGCGGCGACGTCGGCCAGCGCCTGCGCCTCCTCGACCTGCGCGCCCAGCAGCTCGGCGCTGATGCGGGTCACCGGCTGGCCGCGCACCACCCGCTCCCCCTTGTCGGCCAGAAACGCTGCCACGGTGCCGGACTCCTGGACCGACACCGTGACGTCGTGCAGCGCCTCCACTTCGCCCACCACGCGGATGTACTGCACGAAGGTGGAGGGCGCCACCGGCGTCACCTCGGCGTTCACCACCCGCGCCCCGGCGGACGATGCGGCAGGCGGGGCGGCCGCGGCGGCAGCCGGCTCGGCCGGGGCGGGAGGCGCGCCTTCCTCCCCGGCGGCAGCGTCCGCGGCCGGCGGACCGCCGCCCGCCAACTGGACGCACTCCGCGGCCGTGAGAGCGAGCAGCAGCGCCGCGCCCAGCGCGAGACTGCGCCAAGTGCGCCAAGTCGGTGCCCGCATCCCCTACTCCGCCGCCCGCGCCGGCGCGAGGTCGGCCAGCGGCACCTGGCCCACCGCCGCCTCTAGCTGCGACGCCGCGGCCAGGTAGTCGTGCGCCGCCTGCGCGTAGTTGACCTGAGTCCCCAACAGGGTGGACTCGGCCGCGGTGACGTCGAGCCGGCTGCCCAGGCCGGCGCGGTAGCGCGCCGCCGCGATGTCGTAGCTCCGTTGCGCCTGCTCGATCGACTGCAGTTGACTTGCCGCGCGCAGCCGGGCCTCCTGCAAGTTCCCGACCAGCGTGCTTACCTGATAGCGCATCTCCAGTTCCGCCTGGCGCAGGGTGACCGCGGCCTGGCGCACCGCCTCGCGCCGCTGCGCGACCCGGGCGTCCCGCGCGAAGCCGTCGAAGATCTGCCACTGCACGGTCATCCCGGCGGAGGCCGACAGTTGCCATTGGGAGTACCAGTAATCGTAATTGTCGGGGCGGGCCTGCGTGCCGTAGTGGTCATCGGCGTCCTCGTCGGCGGAGCGAAAGTCCACGGCGCCGAAGGCGCGGATGGTCGGCAGGTATTCCGCCTCCTGGACGGTGAGCTGCAACCCGCTGATCCGCTCCAGGGTACGGAGCTGGCGCAGATCGGAGCGGTCGGTCATGGCGGTCCGCCAGAGCTGCTCGGCCTCCGCCGCGGCCAGCCGCGCGGCCCCGGAAGCCGCCAGCAGATCCGCGTTGGCGGGGGAGTTGACCGACCCCGCGGCCAGCCGCAGCTCGCTCAGCGTCCCTTGCAGCGCTACCTCCCGCGACGGATCGTCGCCCATCGCTACCAGCAGCGACCCGCGCGCTGCGGCGATCTGATTCCTCGCCTGCAGCAGGCCGGCCTCCAGATTGGCGAGCTGCACTTCCAGGAGCAGCAGTTCATCTTCGGCGGCCAATCCCTCCCGCTCGCGCGCCCGGGCCTCGCGCAGGGTCTGCTGCAGCCGCGCGATGCTCTGCTCGGTCAGGCGCTCCCGTTCCTGCGCCAGCAGGACGGCGAAGTAGCGCCGCCGCACCAGGTCGACGAGCTGCTGCGCCGCGCCGCGCAACTCCTCGCCGCGCAGCTCGCGCAGGCGCTCGGCGGCCTGCAGGCCGCTGAACACGCGCAGGTCGAGCACCGTCTGGTTCAGCCTCAGCGCCGCGGACCAAGCGTTGTCGATGCTCTGCTGCGACTCCACGACCTCGGTCTTCTCCACCTCGGTCGTATCCTTCGTCGCGGTCTTACGGCTCAAGACCTGCTCCAGGCCGTCGGCGGAGCGGCGGTAGGTGGCTTCCACGGTGGCCTGGGGAAATACCCCGCCGTAGGCTTCGTCGATCTGCAGCTCGGCGACGCTGATTGCCGAACGCGCCGCCTGCAGCCGGGCGCTGTTGGCCAGGGCAACCGCAACCGCGGAGCGCACCGGCAGCGCGCCGGAACCGGGCAGCGTCTGGCCGAAGCCGGGCAAGACGCTGACTCCAAGAACGACGGCTACGGCAAGTGAGTGTGAGCAGTGATGTGAGATTGAGTGGAGCGAGGTTGACAAGGTTGATCTTGGCCTGGGCGGCGTCGTTGTTCGCAGACAGCGGCAACGTACCGCCGGCCAAGCGCGAAGTCAAACGCACCCCTTGCTCCCGCGGCCCCGGAGGACGCCCCCGCCCGCCGCCCGCGGGGCTCAGCCGGCGCGGCGCTCGGGCCGCCGATTCGGGGTGCGTTCCAGGCGTTGCGGCGGCGCGACGATGCTGCGCCGGCGCGGCGTCAGGCGCGCGAGCAGCTCGGGCGAAGGCTGGTAGCCATGGCGGAAGTTGCCCCACGACGGCCCGTAGCGGTTCACCACCACGCGCCGCTCGCCGGGGTTGGTGCGCGGCGCCGAGCCGTGGGTGCAGCAGTCCACGAACAGCAGCGCGTCGCCGGCCCGCAGGTGCACCTCCACCGCGCCGGCAATCGCGGCCGCGGAGGGACGCCCGGCCACGCCCATGGCGAAGCGGGCGAAGTGGGGATGCTCGAAGTTGCTCTTGTGGGAGCCGGGGATCAGCACCGTGCCGCCGTCGCCGGGGCCGATGTCGGTCAGCGCCGCGAGCACGTTGATCTGGTTGCAGTGGAACTTGCCGTTCAGGACCCGGAACTGGCAGCGGCTCAGCCCCAGGTGACCGCCGTTGTGCAGCCCGATAGCCTCGCCGGGGCCGCGAAAGTTGGCGAAGTTCTCGTCGATGAACAACGGCCCGTGGTGCTCGTCGAAGGAGCCCTCACCGCCAACGAAGTAGCGCGCCTTGTCGAACCACGCGGCATGGTCGATCAGCCTCTCGAAGGGCGCGCCGGCCTCGTAGATCTGCTGGTAGTTGAGGCCGTCGTGGTCGCCGAAGCTGTGGCCGTGCACGTAGCCGTACCACTCCCCGACCGCCAGGCGCGGCAGCGCGTCCAGGCAATCGTTCAACTCCCGCACCTCGCGCGCTGACAATGCTCCCCGCAGCACCAGGAAGCCTTGCAGATCGAAGAAGTAGATGTCCTGTTCGGTCACCATTTCCGTTTGACGGTAGACCGCGCCGCGGCGGCGGTCAAGACCGCGCCGGGCGAACGGGTCGAACGGGGTCGAACGGTCGATTGACTGCGGCGCGCGGCGGTGCGATGCTCGCGCCATGTTGAGCAGCCGGCAGGTGCAGTCGTATCGCGACCACGGGTACTTGGCGGTCCCGGGCGTGCTGAGCGCCGCGGAGGTGGCCGAGCTGCAACGCGTCACCGACGAGCTGGTGGACGCGAGCCGCGGCGTGGCGGCGCACACCGACGTCTATGACCTGGAACCGGGGCACTCGGCGGCGGAGCCGCGGGTGCGGCGCATCAAGTCGCCCGACCTGCAGCACGAGGTCTACGCCCGGACCCTGCGCCATCCCGCCATCCTCGACCTCGTCGAGCAGCTCATCGGTCCCGGCGTGCGCTACCGGAGCACCAAGCTGAACCTGAAGTCGGCCGGCTACGGCAGTCCGGTGGAGTGGCACCAGGACTGGGCGTTCTACCCGCACACCAACGACGACATCCTGGCGGTGGGGGTGTGCATCGACGCCATGAGCGACGCCAACGGCGGCCTGCTGGTGGTGCCGGGCAGCCACCGCGGCCCGCTCTACGATCATCACCAGGACGGCTGGTTCGTGGGCGCCATCACCGGCGCCGAGGTGGATTCCGCGCAGGTGGCGCAGCTAGAGGTCCCGGCCGGCGGCATCAGCCTGCACCACGTGCGTACGGTGCACGGTTCGGTGCCCAACCGGTCGCCGCGGCCGCGCCGCCTGCTGTTGTTGGAGCTGTGCGCGGTCGATGCCTGGCCGCTGCTGGACATGCCCGGTCTGGAAGCGTTCGACGCCCGCATCCTGCGCGGCTCGGCCACCGTCACGCCGCGCCTGGAGGCGGCGCCGGTGCGCATCCCGCTGCCCGCCCACGAGCGCCGCGGCTCGATCTACGAAGTGCAGAGCAAGCTGGCGCGCCCGGTACTCGCCGGCGCCGGTCAGCTCAGCCCCGATACTCGGTAGGGACCGCCTTCGCCGCCACCTCGCGCCGGTAGCCCTTCCAGTAGTACTGGAAGCGCTCCGACTTCCAGCCGGCGTATACCTCTTCCCAGGTGAGCCGGCCCTGGTGGACGCCCAGGTTCTTTTCCATGATCTTGTCATCCGGCTTCTGGTAGCGGTAATCGACCGACAGGCGAATGCGGTTGCCGGAGACGTTCGGCAGGCCCTGATGCACCGTCTTGCTGTGAAAGAAGAGCGTGTCGCCGCACTCGAACGGGCTGGACCGCCAATCGCCGTCGAGACACGCGGCCTCGACCCGCAACCCGCCCGCTCCCTTTGCCTGGTGGACCGGCAGAATGCCGCGGCGGTGAGACCCGCGCAGCACGGCCAGTCCGCCGAGCTCCGCCGGACACGCGCCGAGCGGAATCCACGCGGTCCACACCTCGGGCGTACCCTGCACCAGAATGAAGTCCTGATGCGGCGGCGTGGTGTACTCGAGCCTGGTGGGAAACATCACCCGCGCAATGGTGCTCGGTTGCGGCATACCGGGCGCGCCGAGCAGCGCCTCCGCAACCCGCAGCAGCGCCGGATGGTGGGCCATGGTCTGGAACGATTCCAGCTTCTGGATGGTGTCGTAGATGGGGATGAACTCCGGCGTCCCCGTCAACTTCGCCTCCTGAGTGGAGATCGCGGCGCCGGGGTCGGTGCCGGCGTCGAGCCAGCCGACGGCGTCGAGAATCGCCGTGACGTCGCTCCGCACCTGCCCGATCTCAGCTTCCGGGACCAGCCCGCGGAAGAACACGTAGCCCTCCTCCTGCGCGCGGGCGCGCAGGGCGGAGGGTTGCGCGATGAGTTCGCCGCTCACCGCGAACGGCGCGCACGGCCGCCGCTCGGTGCCGATCTGAACCGTAGTCATTGCCGCGGCATGGTAGCGCGGCGGGCGGAAGTGCGCAAACTCGCGCGCGGCGGCGCGCGCCGCCGCACTCCGCCGGCGGGTCGCTACCGCCGGGCCGGGGCCGCAGCGGCTGCCGCGGACCGCCACTCCAGCGTCACCGGAGCCGCCACGGTGCGGCGGAGCTGCACCAGCGCCGCGGCGCCGCCGTCCGGCCAGGCCTGCCACCGGTAGTCGGTCCCCGGCGCCAGCGGCCGGCCGCCGGCGGCGCCGGCCAGCGCCGCCGGCGCGTCCCCCGGCCCGTCCGCCAGTCCGTCCGCCAGCCCGTCGATGAGAAACACCGGCCGGTGCCGGGGAATGGTTCCCGGATCGAAGGTGAAGCTCACCGCCCCGGCCTCGGCCCGCAGCCGATAGGCGCCCAGGCCGCGGTCGAAGCAGCCGGCCAGCGCCAGCCGCGCCGCCGGTTGCTCCTGCGCCGCGTCAGCGCGCACCAGGGCGCCGCGCTGCGGCGTGAGCCGGGCGGGCTGCCGGAACTCGGCGCGCAACCGGAGCGCGGCGGCTTCGGCGGCGGCGGTGTCGGCCCCGGGGAGCCAGGCGCAGGCGATCCAGAAGCCATACTCGGTGCCCGGTACCGTGGGGGCCGCGCGCAGGTCGTGGCTGGCGGTGAGGCGGCGCGGGCATTGCCAGCCGAAGGCGCGCCCGGGCGCGGACCCGGCCACGTTGCGCAGCCCGCCCACTACCGCGATCAGATGCCCGGCCGCAGCGCCGGCGCGCACCGGGAACGCCAGCGCCACCGGGTACAGTTCGGCGCACGGCGCCGCGGCCACGGTCGCCATGGCGTCGCCGACGGGCAGCCGCCAGGGCCGGAACCGGCGCTCGGCGCCGGGCGCGAAGCGCGCCGGTCCGGTGAGGGCGCGGGCCAGCAGATCGAAGTCGGGCCCGACGCTGCGCCGCACGCGCACCGCCACCCAGTCCGCCACCACGATCCGATCGTCGTAGAACGCCGCGCTGCCGCGCGCGTAGCCGCGCAGGTCGGCGTCCTGTTCCACGCAGCGCGGCATCGGCCCGCGCCAGCGCACCAGGTCGGCCACCGGGCCTCGGGCCAGCAGGTCCAGCGCCGCCCCCTGGGTGAACTTGATCTCGGAGCCGCCGATATGGCCGACCTGCAGCCCGCTCTCCCAGAACGGGTTGGTGTCCGGATCGAACGCCGCCGGGCGGCCGGGAGCCGGCGCCAGATGCAACCGCTGGATGTTGCCGGCGCGCACCAGCGCGGCGTAGGCGCCGCGCCGGACCGCGTGCTTCGCCACCCACTGACTGGACGCCGCGGCGAAGGAGTGCCACACGGGCGGCGTTGCGGCCGGGTCGGCCTCCGCAAACAGACCGACGACCTCCACGCCCCCCAGGTAGCCGTCGCAGGCGCTCAACCGCACCTCCCCGTCCAGGGCCACCTCGTGGCGGGTGCCGTTGAAGTGCCAGCGCAGCTCGCCGCGCGGGGCGGCGGCGGCCACCTGGGCCGCCGCCAGCACGCGCGGCCGGGAGGCGGGATCGGCGGCCGCGGCGCGCCGCTCCAGCCGCAGCGTCAGCCCGGCGCCGGCGCGCCGGAGGGTGAGCCGGATGTGGTTGCCGTCGCTGTAATGGCGGGCGATCAGCCCCCAGGCGGCCTTCGAGCCGGCGCCGGGGGCGGTATAGCGGGCGCTGAGGGCGGCGTGCATCGCCGCCTCCACGAACAGGTAGGCGCAGCCGCCGGGGGGCGCTCCGGCAGGCGCGGCCGCGTCTGCCGCGTCTGCCGGACGCCCGGCGACCGGCGCGATACCCGGCCCGGGGCCGGCCTGCCGGCGCCAGGCGCCGTCGCCGTGCCACGCCGCGGCGCGCGGCAGCCAGGCGCGCTGCGGCGCCGCGAAGTCCGCCTCCAGACGCAGTTGCGCCGCGACCTCGAACCGGCCGCCGGCCGCGGGCGCGGCGCCGGGAGCGGGAGGCGCGGGCAACCGGCGCGGAGCGCCGGGCGGCGCCTCCGCTGCCGCCGCGGTAACCAGGTAGCCGCCGGGCGGCAGCACGCTCCAGCCGCGGCCGGGGCCGACGAAGCGCCCGGCGCGCACGTCAACGGGCACCGCGTCGCAGCCGGCCGCCAGCGGATGGCTGCGCCACACGGCGCGTCCGGCGCGGTCGGCCACCGTCACCACCTGTCCGGCCGGCGCCGCCGCCCGCAGCCGCAGGGTCGGGTTGCCGTGGGCCGACCCGAAGCCGGCCGCCGGCGGGCCGGGTCCGGCATCACCCGTCATGAGGCACCGCGCCGGCCGCTTGGCGGTGATTGCACCAATGCCGAGAATGGCGTAGCGTTTTGCAGGCACAGCTCGGTGTTACCCAAGGGGAGGGCGCATTCATGGCTGAGATTTCGGAAAACATCCTCAGTGAGATAGAAGCGAGCGGCATCGACGCCTCCGATCTGGGGGTGGAGATTCGCCGCGGGAAGGGGCTGTTCAACCGCCGCAAGGTACTCAACGTGTTCGGCGCGGTGCATTCCGAGCCGGATCACCAGTCGGTGTTGCGCGTGGTGCGGCGCCACGCCGGCGACAATTACGACGTGACCGACTCGGTGGCGGTGCATCCGCGCCACTGAGCGGGGGCCGCTCGAACCGCGCCGGCGGCGGTCGGGCGACCGCTCACCGGCCGCCCGCCGCGCCGGCGGCTGACCTCTTGCGGGCCAGGGTGCGGTACAGCTCGCCGGTAACCGGCTGCATGCCGGCGGTAATCAGACCGCCGTCGCGCATGATCGCGGCCAGCGCCGAATAGGGCACGCCGCTGGCGCCGTGCTTCGGCTGCCACTGCATGATCAGCACGCGCCCGTCGGTCTTCAGCAGCCGGTCGAGATCGCGCGCCACCGCCACCCGTTCCGCCCGCGTCTTCTGGTAGTGCAGGATCTGCACGCAGACGATGAAGTCGGCAACGCCGTCCGGCAGCGCCGCGCGGCGGCCGTCGCCGGCCACCGCGGCAACGTTGGTCAACCCGGCCTGCGCCGCGCGCGCGGCCACCAACTCGATCATGCGCGGTTCCAGATCGACGGCGTACACCTTCCCGGCGGCGCCCACCAACCGCGCCGCGGCCAGCGTGAACAGCCCCGGCCCGCAGCCGTAGTCCACCACCGTGAGCCCGGCGGTCACGCCGAGCCCGCGCAGCATCTCGCGCGGATCGGCCGGGCCGAACCGCCCGGCGGCGTCCAACAGGTGCTTCACCCACTCCTCGGTGTAGCGCTCGCTCATGCGCGCGGCGCGGCCGGCGGCGCCCGGTAGACCACGGTGTTCAACTCGCTGTCGGCCAGCTCCCCCGGCGCCCGGCCGCCCAGATAGACGCGCGCGTCGTTGACCCGCGACGGATTGCTCAGGGCATCCACCCGCGTGCCGTCCGGGTAGAAGGTCACGATCATCGCCTCGCGCATGGCGGAGGAGCGATTGGCCGGCGCGCCGTGCACGGTCCAGCCGAGGTGGAAGGTGCAGTCGCCGGCGGCCAGCGCCGCGGTCTGGTAGACGTCGAGGCCCTCGCGGGAAATGAAGTCGTCGAACCGGCGCGCCGACTCCTCGCTGATCTGCTGCCCGCCCAGGTCGCCGTAGCGATGCGAGCCGCGCACGAAGCGGATGCTACCCATCTCCCGGCTGCAATCCACCAGCGGCATCCACAGCCCCAGCGAGCGGTCGGTGGCGAGCGGCCAATAATACTGATCCTGGTGCCAGTGGGAGTCGGCGCCGCCCGGCTGCTTGAACAGCGCCTGCTCGTGGAACAGGCGCACCGCCGGCACCCGCAGCAGGCGGGCCGCAATGGCGCCGAAGCGCGGCGCCAGGCAGAAGCGGCGCACCCCCTCCGAGTCGAAGCGCAGGCCAAGGGTCTGCAGAAACGCGCCGTGCGCCGCCGCCCGCATCCCGCGCGCGGCGAAGCGGCGCATGGCGGCGGCGCGGATCACGGCGCCGTAGGCCGCGATCTCCCGCGCGCTCAGCACCGCGCGCAGGACGATGAAGCCGTCGCGCCAGAACCGATCCACCTGCGCGTCCGAAACCGGGTAATCGGCCTCCAGCGGCGGCAGGTCCGGGTGGTCGTCCGGCGTGCTCATGCGCGCAGCGTAACCCACCACTCGGTACTCCGCCAGCGCACGGACCGACGCCGCGTACTCCTCATCGAGATTTCCGAGATTTTCTCGAACCACGTCGGGAACTGACGTAGGAAGGCAGTAAGTTGATCCCATGGAGTCGATCATCAACGCCTACGAGCGGCGTCTCATCCTGACCTACATGTACCATCTGGTAACGTACGGCGAGCACAACGGCCTGGGTCACGCTGCTGACGAGGAGTTCCTGCCGGATTGGATCGGCGACCACGCCGACCTGCTGCGCTGCGACCACCTCCCGGCCGGGGCCTGCCACACGCGGTCACAACTCAAGAAGCTGCTGCGGCGTTTGCGGGAAGACGCCAAGGACGCCCGCAAGGATACCGCGGCGCGCCATCTGCGACGCCTCGGCAAGATGGCGGAGCTGTCGCGACTCGACCTCGGGATCCTCGAAGTCCTGATCCGCTACAAGACGCAGCCGGTCATCGAGTCGCTGATCGACCACGTGGACCGGCGCCTGCGGTACTACGTCTTCAACCTGCGCAACCCGATGCTGGGCGGACTGCTCGGCGTCTCGATGACCGCCATCCTGGATCGCGTCCGCGGCGGCGCGCCGCTGATCCGCTCCGGGCTGATGTCGGTGGACAGCGACAACGACCTCGTGGTGGTGAAGCGGCTGACGCGGCTGGCGAGCGCGCCGGAACACGCCGGCGGGGACGTGACCCGCCTGCTGCTGGGCGAACCTGTCGGCAGCGAACTGGAGTGGCGCGACTTCGCCCATCTCGGCACCGACCGGCGCCACGTCAGGGAGCTCCTGCAAGGCGCCCTGCAGCGCGGCGCGGCCGGGGTCAACGTGCTGTTGCACGGCCCGGCCGGCAGCGGCAAGACCGAGTTCGCCAAGGCGCTCGCGGCCAAGCTCGGCGTCAATCTGTTCAGCATCGGCGAGGAGGACGACGACGGCGACGAACCGAGCCGCGTGGAACGGCTGCAGGAACTGAAGATGGCGCAGATGCTGGCCCGCGACGGCAACTCGATCCTGCTGTTCGACGAGCTGGAGGACCTGCTCGCCTCCGACGCCGAGTGGCTCTGGCGGCTGCCGCTGTTCTCCTCGCCGGCGCGCGGCAGCGAGGGTTCGAAGGTGTTCCTGAACCGCATGCTTGAGCAGTGTCAGGTGCCGGTCATCTGGACCATGAACGACGCGCGCTCGGTCAGTCCCGTGATCCTGCGCCGGATGATGTTCGCGTTGGGGCTGCGCCTGCCGCCCGCCTCGGTGCGGACCTCGATCTGGGAGCGGCAGTTCAACCGCCACGGGGTCACGGTGCCGCCCGGCACCGCGGCGGTGCTGGCCCGGGAGTACCCGGTCACTCCCGGCGTGGCGGAAGGCGCGATTCGCGGCGCGGGCTACACCAACAGCGGCGCCGACGCGGTGCGCCGCGCGGTGAACAACATCGTGCGCGTGCTGCCCGGCGGCCAGGCGCCGCACGAGGCGGAGCCGCCGGAACGCTACGACCCCTCCGTGATCCACGCCGACACCGACCTCGTGCGGCTCGCGAAGCAGCTCGTGACGAGTGATTCGCGCCGCTTCTCGCTGTGTCTGGAGGGACCGCCCGGCAGCGGCAAGAGCGCCTACGTGCGCTACCTGGCCGGCCGCCTCGACCTGCGCGTGCTGCAGAAGCGCGCCTCCGACCTGCTGTCTCCCTATGTCGGCGAAACCGAGCAACAGATCTCCGCGGCGTTCAACGAGGCGCGCGCCGAACAGGCGTTCCTGGTGTTCGACGAGGCGGATTCGCTGCTTGCCGACCGCCGGCGCGCGCATCGCAACTGGGAAGTGACGCAGGTGAACGAAATGCTGGCCTGGATGGAGAGCCATCCGTTGCCGTTCGCCTGCACCACCAATCTCGGCGCGCTGCTCGATCCGGCGACGCTGCGCCGCTTCCTGTTCAAGGTCACCCTGCGCCACCTCACCTCCGCCCAGGCCGAGGCCGCGTTCCGTCTCTACTTCGACCAGCCGGCGCCGCCGGAGGCCGCGGCGCTCGCCAACCTCACGCCCGCCGACTTCGCCGTGGTGCGCAAGCAGGCCGAGTTCTTCGGCTGCCTGGGGGAGCCGGCCCGCCTGGCCGAGCTGCTCCGCGCCGAGTGCCAGGCCAAGCCCGGCCTGAACGGGCCGATCGGATTCGATCCGCAGCAGCGCTCATGCCGGCAGCGGCCCGAACGCTGACTTCGCGGCCGCAGCGGGCCGCTGCAGCCGCCGCGGCGCGGCGGCCGCCTGCGGTGTACTATCGGACCACCACTTACGGAGAGGCGGCGGGCGGCGTATGGCATACGAGCGGGCGGTGGACATCATCAAACTGGCGCTGCGGCTGCAGGCAACGTGGCGCGGGCTCACGCTGGACGACGTCGAACGGGAGTTCGAGGTCTCGCGGCGCACCGCCGAGCGGCTGCGGGACGCGGTCCGAGACCTCTTTGGCGAGCTTGAGACGGTGAATACCGGCGAGCGCAAGCAGCACCTGCGACTGCGGTCGCGCGCGCTGCGCAGCCTGGTAACCGTGTCCGCAGACGAATTGGCGGAACTGACCGCGGCCGCGGCGGCGCTGGAACGCAACGGGCTGGAAGAACGCGCCGCCAAGCTGCGCCAGCTCGCCGACAAGCTGCGCGCGCTGCTGGAGACCGAAGCGCGGACCAGCCTCGAATCCGATCTGCAGGCGCTGATGGTGGCGGAGGGCGTGGCGATGCGGCCGGGCCCGCGGCCGCGTCTCGACGAAGGTCTGCTCAGCCTGCTGCGCGCCGCCATCAAGCGCCGGCGGGCGGTGGCGTTCGACTACCTGGCGCAGGCCACCGGGCGGCGCGACCGGCGCCGCGTGCAGCCCTACGGCATCATCTACGGCAACCGCGCCTTCCTGGTCGGCCATACCGAACGGGGCCGCGGCATGCGCCTGTGGCGGCTGGCGAACATCAGCGGCGCCCGCCTCACCGAGGAACAGTTCGCGCGCGATCCGGCGTTCGACCTGCGGCAGTTCGCCAAACGGTCGTTCGGGACCTATCAGGAGGATCCCGTGCCCGTGACGCTGCGCTTCGCGGCGCAGGTGGCGCAGGACGTGAACCACTTCGTGTTCCACCCGGACCAGACCGTAACGGAACAGGAGGACGGTTCGCTGACGGTACGCTTCACCGCCGGCGGCCTCGACGAGATCTGCTGGCACCTGTTCACCTGGAGCACCCGCGCAACCATCGAGCAGCCGGCTCACCTCCGGCAGCGGATGCAGGCCATGTGCGCCGCCCTCGCCGCCCACCACCGCGCCTGACTACCCCAGCAGCAGGTCGGCCAGCTCGTCGAAGTCCGCTACGGTCGCGTCGGGGAGGAACTGCGGTTCGGTCTCTTCATAGGGCAGGCGGTAGCGGTCGACGTAGACGCCGCGCAGGCCGCAGGTGCGCGCGCCGAGCACGTCGAAGCTGTTGGCCGAGACCATGATCAACTCCCCCACTTCGCGGCGTAGCGTGCGGGCGGCGCCGCGGTACACGGCCGGATGCGGCTTGAAGGCGCCGGCCGCGTCAACCGAGATCACCCGATCGAACTCGAACCGGATGCGGTGGGCGGTCAGGTGCCGCAACAACGGGGCGTCGCCGTTGGACAGGGCCGCCAGCTCGAAGCGCGCGCGCAACCGCTCCAGGTTGGCGCGGCACTCGGCAAAGGGGCTGAGCTCGCGCCAGGCGGCGAGGTAGGCATCGGTCTCGGCCGCGGTGGGCGGCAACTGATGGGCGCGGGCGACGTAGCTGAAGGCGCGGCGCACCGTCTCCAGGTAGCCGCCGTGGCCCAGCAGCATCAAGCTGTCCTGATACTGCTCGATCCGTTGCCGGTAGCGGAGCTGGTGCCAGAACGCCGCCGCGTCCACCCCGCCGCGCCCGCGCAGGAAGGCCTCCAGCGCCGGCCGCAGACTGCCTTCCAGGTCGAGCACGGTACCGAACAGATCGAAGGCAAGGGCGCGGCAGCCCTGCAGCGAGCCCATATGGCCATCATAGATCACTTGCCGGTCATTCGCCGGGAGGCGCCAGCAGCCATTCACCGGCGGGCTGCGCCACGACGCCGGCCGGGAGGTCGCCGGGGATGCCGTCGCGAACGAGCGTCAGCAGCCGCTTGCCGGCGCCGGGGAACATCGCTCCGGCGGCGGCGAGCGCGCGCAGCTCGCGGTTGGCGGTCGCCGCGTCGGAGAGATCCGCGCACACCTGGATCAGTTCCGCTTCGCCGCCGGCGCGCCGGGCCAGAAAGTCGACCTCGTACCCTTCCCGGCTGCGCACGTAGGTAACGTCATAGCGGCGCCGTTCCAGCTCTATCAGGACGGCGGTCTCCAGCGCGTGGCCGACGTTCGCCCGGCCGGTGCGATCGAACAACGGGATCAGTCCCGGATCGACCGGATACGCCTTGCGGGGGTTCACCATGCGCTGGCGCTCCGACCCCGATTCCATCCACACCAGCCGCACCAGGAAGCAGTCTTCCAGATGGTCCAGGAGCCGATGCAGCGTGTCCCTGCCGATCGCAATGCCCTGCGACCTGAGCACGGCGTGAAACTTCTCCACGCTGAACATCGAGCCGGCGTTACCCAGCAGGCGACGGACCAGGGCGCGCAACCCGGCCACGTTGCGCACCTCGTGGCGCTCGATGACGTCGCGCAGCACCGCCACGTCGACGTAGTCGTGGAGCAGCCGGTGCCGCGACGCCGGGTCCAGACCCTGCGCTTCCGGGAATCCGCCCGCCTGCAGCCAGTCGAGCAACGCGCGCTCCACCTGGGACCGTTCTCTGGGGGCGAGAAAGCCCGGTTCCGCCGGGACGGGCTGCCGCCGGTGACGCAGGGCCTCCTCGAACGAGAACGGATGCATCACCACCTGCCACGCGCGGCCGCGGAGCGCGGTGGCGATCTCCCGCGACAACAACGCGGCCGACGAACCGGTGACGAACACCCGCACCCGCTCGGTGTCGAGCAGGCGGCGCACGAACCGCTCCCACCCGGCGACCATCTGCACTTCGTCGAAGCACCACGTCACCTCGACGCCGCGCAGGTCGGGAAACCGGCGGTAGTACTCTTCCACCGCCAGCCCCAGGCCGCGGGCGTCGAGACCGACCAGCCGTTCGTCCTCGAACGACAGGTACGGCAGGCGCTCCCGCGGCACGCCGCGCTCGACGAGGCCGCGGCGCATCCGGTGGAGGAAGGCGGTCTTGCCCGCGCGGCGGATGCCGGTGACCGCGGTCGCCTTGCCGGGGAACCAAAGCCGGCCGAAGATGCGGCGGGCCGTGTACTCCGGCAGCGGCCGCCGCAGAGAATCGGCGAGCTGCTCGGACAGGGCCCGGCGCTGCAGTGCATCCATGACGCCAAACTTCTCCTTGCGAAAAGGAGAAAATACCCGATTCTTATCCTTCCCGGAAGGAGAAATCAGGCCGCCAGCCCTCCCGGATCGGGCGCAGGATCAGACGGCCCAGGCGGCGGACAGCGCCTCGGCCTGTTCGAGGACGGTGCGGGTCGCCTTTTCCTGCTTGTCGGGCGGGTAGCCGTGCTTGCGCAGGACGCGCTTGACCAGCCGGCGCAGGTTGGCGCGCACGTTCTCGCGCAGCGTCCAGTCGATGGTGACGTTGCCGCGCACGGTTTCGACCAGCTCGCGCGCGATGCCGCGCAGCGTTTCGTCGCCCAGCACCTGCACGGCGCTGTCGTTGGTCTCCAGCGCGTCGTAGAAGGCGAGCTCGTCTTCCGACAGCCCGAGCTGCGCGCCGCGGGCGCCGGCCGCGCGCAGCTCGCGCGCCAGCTCGATCAGCTCCTCGATCACCTGCGCGGCTTCGACCGCGCGGTTGCGGTAGCGGCGCAGGGTCCGCTCCAGCATTTCGGCGAAGGAACGCGCCTGCACCACGTTCTTGCGCCGCCGGGCGGCCAGCTCGCCCTGCAGCAGCTTGCGCAGCAGCTCGACCGCCAAGTTGCGCCGCGGCAGGCCGCGCACCTCGGCCAGGAACTCCTCCGACAGGATCGAGATGTCCGGCTTCTCCAGGCCCGCGGCGCCGAAGATGTCGATCACCCCTTCGGGGGCGACCGCGCGCGAGATGATCCGGCGCACCGCATGGTCCAGCACCTCGTCGGGCCGCGCGCCGCCGGTGACGCGCTTGGCCAGCACCGAGCGCACGGCCTGAAAGAACGCCACCTCGTCGCGGATGCGGATGGCGTCATCGTGCGGCACGGCCAGCGCGAACGCCAGCGAGAGCTCGCGCACGGCGACCAGGAAGCGCTCCTTGCCCTCCCGCTGCGCCAGGACCTGCTCCTGCGCCGCCGGCAGCAACGCGAGGCGTTCCCCGGCCGTGCCGGCGGTCCACTGCGAGCGGTCGAAGCCGTGGAACAGGCCGCAACACACCTCGTACTTCTCCAGCATCGCCGCCACCGCCTCGTTCTGGTCGACCGCGGTGCGCCCGGTGCCGCCGCTCGCCGTGTAGGTGGCCAGCGCGCGCTTCAGCTCGTGGGCTAGGCCGAGGTAGTCGACGACCAGCCCGCCCGGCTTGTCCCGGAAGACGCGGTTGACGCGGGCGATCGCCTGCATCAGGCCGTGGCCGCGCATCGGCTTGTCGACGTACATGGTGTGCAGGCTCGGCGCGTCGAAGCCGGTCAGCCACATGTCGCGCACCAGCACCACCTGCAGCGGGTCGCCGGGATCGCGGAAGCGGGCGGCGAGCGCCTCGCGCCGCGGCTTGGTGCGGATGTGCGGCTGCCAGTCCGCCGGGTCGGAGGCGGCGCCGGTCATCACCACCTTGATCCGGCCTTCGCCGTCCGCGGCGTGATGCCAGTCGGGGCGCAGGCGCGTCAGCTCGCGGTAGAGGTCGATGCAGATGCGCCGGCTCATGCAGACCACCATCGCCTTGCCCTCCATCGCCTCCAGGCGCTGTTCGAAGTGGGCGATGATGTCCCGGGCGACGAGCTGCAGGCGCTTGCCGGCGCCGACGATCGCTTCGAGTTGCGCCCATCGGTTCTTGAGCCGCTCCTTGCGCTCGACCTCCTCCCCCTCGGTCGCCTCCTCGAAGCCGGGGTCGATCCGCGGCCGCTCGCGCTCGTCGAGCGCCAGCCGGGCGAGGCGGCTCTCGTAGTAGATCGGCACCGTCGCCTGATCCTCGACCGCGCGCCGGATGTCGTAGACGCTGATGTAATCGCCGAACACGGCGCGGGTGTTGGCGTCCTGCAGCTCGATCGGCGTGCCGGTGAAGCCGATGAACGAGGCGTTGGGCAGCGCGTCGCGCAGGTGGCGGGCGAAGCCGTCGATGAAGTCGTATTGGCTGCGGTGCGCCTCGTCGGCGATGACCACGACGTTGCGCCGCTCCGACAGCAACGGGTGGCGGTCGCCCTGCTCTTCCGGGAAGAACTTCTGGATGGTGGTGAAGACCACGCCGCCGGAGGCCACGGCGAGCTTGGCGCGCAGGTCGGCCCGGCTCGCCGCCTGCGCCGGCGGCTGGCGCAGCAGCTCCCGGCAGCGGGCGAAGGTGCCGAAGAGTTGATCGTCGAGGTCGTTGCGGTCGGTGAGCACGACGACGGTCGGGTTGGCCAGCGCCGGCTCGCGGATGATGCGCCCGGCATAGAACGCCATGGTCAGGCTCTTGCCCGATCCCTGCGTGTGCCAGACCACGCCGATGCGCCGGTCGCCGGGGTCGCCGCCCGGCCGGCGGCCTGCCTCGTAGCGCCCGCCGGTCTCGGCGATGCGCCGCGCTTCCTGCTGCAGCGCCGCGGCGCGCAGGGTCTCGCCGACCGCCACCCGCACCGCGTGGAACTGATGGTAGCCGGCCATCTTCTTGACCGGCGCGCCGCCGTCGTCCTCGAACACGATGAAGTCGCGCAGCAGCGCCAGGAAGCGGCGCTGCTCGAAGACACCCTCGATCGCCACCTGCAGCTCGGTGTAGAAGACCGGCGCCAGGTCCTGGCCGTCGATGGTGCGCCACGGCTTGAACCACTCCCGGCCGGCGGAGAGGGTGCCGAGCCGCGCCTGCATCCCGTCCGACGCGAGGAGCACCGCGTTGCAGGCGAACAGCGAGGGGATCTCCGCCATGTAGGTCTGCAACTGGTGGAATGCCGTCCACACGGTGGCGCCGGCGTCGGCCGCGTTCTTCAGCTCGATCACCGCCAGCGGCAGGCCGTTGACGAACAGCACCAGGTCGGGCCGGCGGGTGTTGCCGTGTTCGATCACCGTGAACTGGTTGATCGCCGACCAGGTGTTGGCGCCGGGATCATCGAAGTCGATCACCTGCGCCTGCGCGCCGCGGATGGCGCCGCCGGCGGTCCGATACTCGACCGTCACCCCGTCGACCAGCAGGCGATGGAAGGATCGGTTGCGCGCTGCCAGGGTGGCCCCCGCCGGCCGCGTCAGCTTGCGAAAGGCGTCGTCGAGCGCCTCCTCCGGCAGGCCGGGGTTGAGGCGGCGCAGGGCGCTGCGCACGGCGCTCTCGAACACCACCTCCGCATGGCTGGCGCGCATCCCGTGCGGTCCGGGCGCCATCTCCGGGCCGCCGGCCACGTGGTAGCCGAGCTCCCGAAACCAGTCGAGCGCCGCATCCTCCACCACCGACTCGGTCAGCACCGGCATCGCCCGTCCTCCCCTGTGACGATGACGAATCTCACCGCGCCGGCCCGCCGCTGATCACGTTCGCCTTCCAAAGTTGGCCCAGAGAGTACTCCTTCAGCCAGTCCTGCAGGCGATCCGGGTCCAGCCGCTCGAACACCGACTCGCCATCCCGCCGATTGACCACCACGACGTCTTCCGGCCGAAACTCGCTGACCAGGTCGGCGGATTGCGTGGAGACGATCACCTGCCGCGCTTCACTCGCCGACTGCAGCATCTCCGCCAGCAGCGTAAGCGCGAACGGATGCAGCCCCAGTTCCGGCTCATCGATCAGGATCAGCCGCGGCTGCATCGCGGTCGGCTGCAGAAGCAGGGTGGCAAGGCACAGGAAGCGGAGCGTGCCGTCCGAAAGCTGAAGCGGCCCCAGCGGCGTATCGGCATCGTCGACGTGATGCCATTCGAGTTCCATGCGCTCATCGACATCCTTGCGATAGACGAAGCCGCCGAAGAACGGAGCGGCCAACCGCACGGCGTCGACGATCTCGCGGTGCTCGTGCGGATGGCGTTCATGGAGCAAGCGCAGGAACGGCCCCAGGTTGGCCCCGTCCGGCTTCAAGCGCAGGTTGTCGCGCACCGCCTGCGGGCAGCGCACTCCCGCCACTTCGCTCGTATCGTGAAAGTGAAACACCCGCCAGTCCCGCATCACCGGCAGCACGTAAGCCGCAAAATCACCACGCCCGAGAGTCGCCGCATGCGCCTCCTGGTGACCTCCGGACCAAGTCGCCCCCCCTTCGATCGTGGGAATCGTGTCGGGATATACCAATTCATACTCCTGGGGCACTCCAGGCAAGACGTGCTCTCGCGTAAACGCCAATCCGTCCGCCACCGGCTCAAGCGAAAAGCCGTACCGGTGGCTGTCGCCGTTGAAGGACAACTCCACGTCCAGGACCGAGGTTCGCCGGCGACCGCCGAACAGCAGAGCGTCCGTTCTACCCTCCCGCTTGACGAACAATTGAAGCCTCTTCGCGGCAAGTTCGGACACCATCCGAAACAGACTCATCAAGTTGCTCTTGCCCGCCCCGTTCGCACCAACAAGGACATTCAGTCCGCGCAACTCGAAGTCCTCCAGCACCCGAATCGACTTGAAACCCCGGACAGCCAGTCGGTCTATCATTGATCAAGTTGTGGTTCTCGACCACGAAACGAGCGCGCCGCTTCCCGTAGACCTGCGGCATCTTCCTTGGCGAATCCAATGATCTTCTCAGCCGGCTTCATCGGCCGCGTCCGCGCCCAGGTCACGCCGACGTCAAGCGTCGGAAAGGGGCTGATCATCCTGTCAAGCGCTTCGCACAAGTTGGCGCTGACCCCCTTGTCTACGACTCTCGAAAAGGCTTCGCCGTCGCCTGCATGCGTGCGCGCCGCGGCGCTCCGGGCAGCATCGAGAGATTCGATCAGGCGTCTTGTCATCCGTCGCTCGATAGGGAAATCGTAGTCCTTGGACGGTATCGAGATCACCAGCGTGACGATGGAACTTCCCTGTTCGGTCTGTCCCAGGTGAACTCGGCTCAGAAGGTCGGCCGCCTCCCTGTTGGCGCCCGCGCGGTACACTGCCTGCGGCGCACGCAACGAGCAGGCCGCCGCCAAGAGCATGTCACGCGCGCCGACGACGAGGGCGACGCCGTCGTTCACGGTCAAGCCGCCGTCATCGCGTCCGCCGGCTCGTACCCGCACGACATCACGGTTGGCGTTCACCAGATCGAAATAGATAGCGAGCTCGTCCCGTCCGGCTACTTTCGAAAATATCTCGATCAGGCTGGCTACGACACTTGCGTAGTCACCCAGACTTTGTGTGCCCGGCAGGATGATCTCTGGCAGCCCCTCCGCTGCATACACGTCGGAATAGGTGCGGTATTTCTCACCCGTCTTGGACCAACCCGCGACCCGCGCGTACGCCGAAAGAGCATCCGGCGAAATCGCCCGCAATGCGTCTCGATCTTGGATACGCACTTTCATCGGCTCGTCCCCTCGGTAGAGGACGTCAAATAGAACAGGTCGTTGACCGCGAGCATCGCCTGCACAAGATTGTGTTTCTGCAGTGCAAAGTTGCGCGCCGACGCCCGCACTTCAAGTTCCTTCGTCGCATCGCTGACCTGCACTCCGAATCCTCTGACGATCGTCCTGAGCAAGTCGTTCCGCATCGGGTTATCGATCGTGCACCCCGACTGCTCCAGATCGGCAACGGTACAACCGTCATCCGTCAATATGAACCCATTGTCATGCCGCTTGGCGTAGATTTGAAGAAAGTCGTTATGGCGGTCCAGATAGGGAGTGGTGATTTCGACGCAATCGTGTAATTCTCGCAGACTCGTCTGGTCTCTCAACCACCGCCAATACCCATCCAGCAGCGACTGCACTTCGTCGATCACGTGAACAAACCCCCTACGGGCCGCCGTCCTGAGATCAGCTCCGGCAACAGAGCGTCCCGGAGGTCTGCAAGACGGCGCGACTCACGCGCAGCCGCGCTGGCACGCGCGATGAGCGGACCAGCCATCTGCCCGAAGGTGCGCGCAATCTGCTCCCCAGGAGCAGGAATCGGGTATTGAGAGAGTACCTGTGGAGACACGCGCTGGCGTCCGCTCGTACCCGACATGTTCCTGATCAAGAATGCACGGAAACGAGGACTGCGCGCAAGACAGTAGGCGAACACGTTCGGGAGCGGCGGTCTGGGGCTCATGACGATGAACTCCGTCGATCCCCAGCCGGTGGCGTTCGGTTCCAGAAAGTCCACGTAGGCAGTCTTGCCGTTCTCAAGGCAAGGCGTTATCCGCGCGACGAGCGTATCGCCGTTGACGAACCTCGTCCCTGAACCGTACGGCCGTTCTCTCACCATATGTGGAGTATGCCCCGACATGGGCATATTCGCCATGTCAACGTACGGTGCGATCTCCCTCTTGCGCAAGCGCCGCGTCGGATTGACTTCGATCAACTCGGCAACCGGAACCACCTTCCAGCCTTCGGGAACGTCACCGATCTCCGATTTCACCAAGCTGTCGGGAAACTGATCGGCGCCATATTCCGGCCGGCCGGTGTCGTAGCGGCCCTCCATCTTGACACGGACGGGATCGAAGTCGATGAACCACGACTTGAACAGCGTTTGCACCAGGGCATCCAGCGTCTCGTTCATGCGGCGGTTCAACTCGATCTTGTCGTCGAGGGTGCCAAGGATATGAGCGATTTCGCGTTGGTCAGTAGGCGATGGTACCGCTACGTCCATGCTGGCGAGGTCTCGCTTCGTGACATGGCCCAGACCGGTCGTCTGTTTGTTCCTCGCGATCTCTACGAAGTTAGGACGGAGGTAACGCAACAAGTAGTAGAAGAACGTAGTGTCAATGCTCTTTCTCGGTGTTACTCGAAAGACGTGCTGATTCAGCCATCCGTCTGGTCCTCGCCATCGGAAGGCATCAATAGAAGAATCCGGCTGGCCGGACCAAGAAAATAGTAAGTCACCATTCCTGACTCGAACCGATTCGTCGAATGTCTGCTCTGTAAATTTGGTCTGCTGTGTTATTCCTCCTTTGATTTCCGCTATCTTGATAACCGGCTTTCCGCCATGGCTAAATTGTATTCTTCGGAACGCCAAGCCATTTACCCATTGAGCCAATGAAAACAAGGGACGTCTCTTCCAATGTTTGGAGAATTTTGGATGGTAGAACCATCCTGATGTGGAGCTCTCTCCGTTATCATCACCCGTCACCGACGTGATTATCACATGATTACGCTGTATTTCACGGTGGAAGCTCTCCGGCAAGCGCGCCCAGTCGTGCGCTTCGACCAGGAACGGAACCGTGGAGTCGCGCAGTGCTTCCTCGAAGTCGACCAGCCGCGTAATGTCGATCTTGGCGAGGCCGGGGCCGCGCAGCACGAGGTCGAGGTCGCTGCCGTCGTGGCTCTCGCCGTTCACGCGGCTGCCGTAGGCCCACACTTCCGCCTCGGGCAGGTGCTCCTGCAGCAGCGCTTCGAGCATGGCGCGATGGCGCGCCGACAGGTGCAGCGTGCCGGCGGGCCGCTCGCCCGGTGAGTCAGGCATCGCCCGTCCCGTCGATGACGGCAGCCAACATCTTGGCATCGGCGATGAAGGCCGGGAGCAGCTTCAGGGTCGCCTCGGCAAAGCCTTCACCGTAGTCGTGGGCAGTGTCGTTGCGATTGTCGCGGTATTCCAGCCAGCGCTCGCAGGCGTCCGCCGGCAGCAGGCAGTGCTTGGCGGCGTGCCGGAACACGTCCTTGAACACGAGACGGTCGGCCTGCCGGTTGCTGGCGAACCAGGGGCGCAGGCGCTTCTTCAGCAGCTTGCCGCTCTGCTCCAGCACCAACTCGAACTCCTTGACGCAGGCGGCGCGGTAGATGTCGTGGAGTACGTCGTCGCCGGCGTCCTGGTCGCGGAGTCTGTCGAGCGCCTGCTCCAGGGTCCTGATGCAGCGCTTCAGATAAGTGGTGTCTATCGCCCTCTGTTCCATAGGTCCTGCTCAATCAACCGTGCGCCGGCCACCGCGCCGATGAGTCCTGCACGACCGGGCGCTGCAACATACCACGGCAGACGCCCCCGATTCGCGGCCGGCGGCGCCGTTGCGCTTGACGTACCGATCTCTGCACGTACAGTACCACGTACTCATGTCGAGTGAACGGATCACGAACTACGCCGAGGCCCGTCATAATCTCAAGTCGTTGATGGACAGCGTCATCGAGGACCGCGCGCCGGTGATCATCACGCGGGCGACGGGCGACCCGGTGGTCATGTTGGCCAAATCGGAGTACGACGCCACGATGGAGACCCTTCACCTGCTGCGCTCGGCGCGAAACGCGGAACGCCTGCGCGGCGCGATAGCCGGCGTCGAAGCGGGCGACGTCGTCCACGCCGACCTCGTCGACGAGGAGATCACCGAACGGCCGTGAGCAAGGAGCGTCGCCGGGCCGTCATCGCGTTCTCTTGGTTGGCATTGAGACGATCATTCCCAGTCGAAAGATGACGAGCCTGTACGTTAGGAGGATAACCGGAGTGAATCTGACCGAAGATGGCAGAGCGTTCCTGACGTTGAGAGGGAAGCCGAACGCTACCGCGCGGCCGCTCGCGCCACCTTGCAGAAAGACAAGCGCGTCACCATCAGGATGTCCGAACATGACCTGAACCGCTTTCGGAAAGCTGCCCTGCGCGATGGCCTGCCGTATCAGACACTCATTGCCAGTACCCTGCACAAGTATATCCTGCGGCAGTAGCGGAGGTAGCCGGTTCAGTGCGATGGCAGGTCCCCTGCTTCGACCACGCCGGCGCCGGGGCGGGGCGTCAGGCGCGGGCTACCTCGAAGGCGGCGATGGTGCGCGCCTCGCGGCTGAACTCCACGCCGATCAGGTGGATCGGCTCCCCGGAAGCTCGGTACTTGTCGGCGTAGCCGCGCGCCCGCAACTGCGCCAGCGCCGCGCCTTCGGGCTCCAGCTCCACCACCTTGAATTCGAACAGATAGACGGTGCCCCGGTACCGGACCGCCAAGTCGACGCGCCCGCGGCTGCTCGACTCTTCGGCCGCCGGCTCCAGTCCCGCCGCCGCGAACCAGGCGTAGAACACGGTCGCGTAGTAGCCCTCGTAGCGCGCGATGTCGTTGCGCGTGTGCCACTCATACGGGATGCCGGCGAAGAACGCCCGGAACAGCGCCTCCAACCCCGCGAAGTCGCGCGCCGCCAGCAGCCGGCGCAGGCGGCCGCGGTCCGCGGCCTGACCCGCCACGCCGAGCGCGCGCAGCAGGTGACGGTTCAGGCTCTGCCGCACCTCGCGGTTGGGATAGCCGAGCCGGTAGAGCGGCTCGCCGTCGTCATCTTCGACGTCCCGGATCGTCAGGTAGCCGGTCTGGAACAGCAGCGCCGCCGGCTCCATCTCTTCCACGTCGAACGCGGACAGCAGATCGCCGCCGGCCAGCATCCCGTCCAGCGCCGGGGCCGCGACCCCACGCTCGATCAGCGTGTCGATCAGAAACGCCGGCGTGCCGGTCTCGAACCAATGGGCGGCGAACTCCCGGCGGTCGAACAGCAGCAGAATGTCGAACGGGTTGTAGACCCGATCGTCACCGCGCCAGTTGTAGCCGTTGTACCAATCGCGGATCTCCTCCCGGTCCAGCCCCGGCAGCTCCGCCGCGAACACCGTGTCCAGGTCGGCCTCGGTGTAGCCGCAGATCGCCGCATAGCGCGGATCCAGCGTGATGTCGATCAGATTGTTGAGGCCGGAGAAGACGCTGACCTTGGAGAATTTGCTCACCCCGGTCAGCAGCGTGAACTCGACGTGCGCGTCGCAGGTCTTGATGGTCGCGTACAGCCCGCGCAGGTAGCCGCGGTTGGCGCGCGCCGTCTCCTTGTGCTCCAGCACGTCCAGGATCGGCTTGTCGTACTCGTCGACCAGCACCGCCGCCCGCTGCCCGGATCGCGCGTGCAGCGCTTCCAGCAGGTACGCCAGCCGACCCGGGGCCGTGCGGTACTCGGGGGTGATACCGGCGCGCCGCTCGATGGCGGCGAGCTGCTCCATGACGCTGGCTTCCAGCAGGGCCGGCTCGCGGTAGTCGCCGGCGCCGAAGTCGAGGCGCACCACCGGGCGGCGCTTGGACCACTCCCAGTGGTCGTGGACGTACAGGCCGCGGAACAGTGCCTCGCTGCCCTCGAACAGTTCCTTGATGGTGTCGAGCAGCAGGCTCTTGCCGAAGCGCCGCGGGCGGGACAGGAAGTAGTGCTTTCCCTTCTCCGTCAGGCGGAGGATGAAGGCGGTCTTGTCGACGTAGTAGCAGTCGTCCGTGCGTATCTCGCGGAAGGTCTGGATGCCGGTCGGCAGCTTCCGGCGCGTCATGGGCGTGTCTCGGTGCGGCGCGGTCACGGTCCGGCCATGATAGCCGAACGGCGCGCCGCTATCATCCGCTCATCCGCCGGCCTTACTCCTTACGGCCCCTGCGCCGCGTGCGCACCAAGGACCAGCCGTCGGTGGCTGCGGCCGCCGCCAAGGCGGGGTCAGCACCGCCACCGGCTACCGCTCGCGTGCGTTCGATGACCTGGACGCCTACCGCCGGTTGATCGCCGAATTGGTCGATGACGGCCGCGACCGGCAGCGCCAGACAGGCGACCGGCAGCGCCCCGAAGCGCGTGACGGGGTGTTGCCACGACGCTGATCAAGGGGAGAAATGTCTGAGGATACGTACCGCTGGCTCAAAGTTCCTCCATGAGAGCGCAGCCACTGGGGAACATCGTTTGGGTCAACTGTTAGCCATGCCGTGTCGCTGCCAGCCGAGCTGTGGGCTGATCTTCGTCGGGTAGAACGAGGCTTTCGCAGCCGCTGAATTCGACGCCGTACGATGCCAGGCGCTTGCTCATGACCCGTATCGCATCCGGATTGTCGTCGATCAAAATGAAGTCGCGGCCGAGCCGCGCAGCGGCCTCGCCCAGCGTTCCGCTGCCCGCGAAGAAGTCGATCACCAATTCGCCGGGATGGGTGTGCACGCGGACGATTCGCTCAATGATGCCGACCGGCTTCTGCGTCGCGTAGCCAGTCTTTTCCTTGCCGTTGGGACTGACGATCGTATGCCACCAGACGTCGGTCGGCGTCTTGCCGCGGGCTGCCTTTTCGGCACCGACCAGGCCGGGAGCCAAGTACGGAATCCGGTCGATCTCGTCGTAGCGGAAGGTGTAGTTCGCCGGGTCCTTGGCGTACCAAAGGATATTGTCGTGCTTGGCCGGCCATCGGGACTTGGAGCGGCCGCCGTAGTCGTAGGCCCAAATGATCTCGTTGATGAACGACGCGCGACCGAAGAGTTCGTCCAACAGCACCTTGCAATAGTGGACTTCCCGATAGTCCACGTGCAGGAAGAACGAGCCGTTCGGTTTGAGCACGCGCCGCGCCTCGCGCAACCGGGGCTCCAGGAAGCCGAGGTAATCGTCGAACGCGTCGGCATAGCCACTGGTGCCGATCTCGATAGTCCGATAGCGCTTGCCCTGGAAGCCGGTGCGGTCGCCGGATGCCTCATCCCGCACCGTGCTGATGGTCGTCCTGGATTGCGTCCGCCCGGTATTGAACGGCGGATCGATATAGACGAGCGCCGCCGACTCGTCCGGCACCGACGCTAGCGCTTCGAGATTGTCGGAAAAGATCACCTTACGCATATCAGTATGCGCTGCATAAAGCTCGGATACCGTTAGCAGTGTTTTGTTGTCCGGTCAGTATGGGCAGATTATCATGCAGAACTGACTTCTAACTCTTCCGGTGCCTTGCTGACCCACTCCGGTGCGTACAACAGTACGGGAGCGACGTTGTCGTCGGCCCATAAGGCTGAATCTTGGCCCCAGTAAAAAAAGTGAGCCGTGCGATTATCCTTCAGCGCTTTCTGTTTGGCGCTACCTTTTTTACTGTAGACTACCACGATGTCGCCTCGGTTTACCGGCTTGTAGGGAAACCAGAACGTATTTTCGACCTTGGTAGTTACCTGGTCGTCTTCAAACCCCGTGCAAATGAGCATGAAATCGCCGATGTCGGCATCGCGCAGGACTCGAAGCGCAAGCCGTTCGTACTCCAGGTTTCCCTTGTCTAGAACGAATTCGATCTCTACTCTCACTTCTTCTCCTCCGATGAACCAGCTGGCCGTTTCAAGGCCAGCCGTGCCACCACTGGTCCCACAACAAACAATCCGCCGACGACGAATGCGATCCATCTGTGGGATGACGGCAGTGACGACAGATAACCAAGGATCAAAGCGCCGCCTATCAAAGCTGCATCAAGGAGGATGTCTTGCACAGTCGACTTCTTGAGCCGTTCCCGCAGTACCGCGACCTCCTTATCACGTCCATGGAATCTCTCCCTGATCTCCTTCAGTTCTTCGTTCTCGTCCTGCAACCGGTCATGCAGGTCAAGGATCATCTTCTGGGTGCCGGTCTGCCGAAGGTCCTCCAGGGACAATTGCCGCGACAGACCGTGGAAGGGTTGCCGGCCCTTCCCGAGTGATGCTTCCTCGCCGCCACCCCCAGGCTCAGCGTATTCGTCCAGTTGGCGGTTCGGAGGTTCGGCGCCGGTGTCACCGGCCGGCAAGTGAATCAGTCTCCCTCATCCGTTACCGATTGTATCGGATGCCGGGGAGGCGTCAAGCGCGGGCGCGGTTGCGGCATGTTTGCCGATCATCCGCCGAAGCCGAGCCGCTTCAGGTTGTCGGCGATGGCGGCGTCGAGTGAGCGCGCCTCTGCCTGCTGCTCGCGCCATAGGGCGGTGAGGCGCTTCATCTTCTCCGCGAACGGCTCGCCGTCGTCCGCCGGCGCTGCGGCGCCGACGTACCGGCCCGGCGTGAGCACGTAGCCGTGCCGGCGCACCTCCTCCCGCGCGGCGCTCTTGCAGAAGCCGGGCACGTCGGCGTATTCGCCCGCGCCCTCCTCTCCGCGCCACGCGTGATAGGTGTCGGCGATGCGGGCGATCTCCTCCGCGGTCAGTTCGCGGTGGGTGCGGTCGACCATGCGGCCGAGCTTGCGCGCGTCGATGAACAGCAGCTCCCCGCGCCGGTCGCGCAGCGCGCCGTTGCCGCGGGCGCGGGCCAGGAACCACAGGCAGGCCGGTATCTGCGTCGAGTAGAACAGTTGCCCCGGCAGCGCCACCATGCAGTCGATCAGGTCCGCCTCGAGCAGGCTCCGGCGAATGGCGCCTTCGCCGGCCTGGTTCGACGACATCGAGCCGTTGGCCAGCACGAACCCGGCCACGCCGGCCGGCGCCAGATGATGCACGATGTGCTGCGCCCACGCGAAGTTGGCGTTGCCCTTGGGCGGCGCGCCGTAGCGCCAGCGGCGGTCCTCGGCCAGCCGTTCGCCGCCCCAGTCGGAGACGTTGAACGGCGGATTGGCCAGGATGAAGTCCGCCTTCAGATCGGGGTGGCGGTCGTCGTGGAAGCTGTCGCCGTGCTCGATCCGCCCGTCGATGCCGCGGATCGCCAGGTTCATCTTGGCCAGCCGCCACGTCGTGTAATTCGACTCCTGGCCGTAGATCGAGATGTCGGTCGCGGCGCCGCGCGGCGCCTTGCCGCCGTTGCCATTGCCGGTGGCGTGCGCGTCGATGAACGCGACCGACTGCACGAACATGCCGGACGAGCCGCAGCACGGGTCGTACACCCGCCCCCGGTAGGGCTCCAGCATCTCCACCAGCAGCTTGACGATGCAGCGCGGGGTGTAGAACTCCCCGCCCTTCTTGCCCTCGGCGCTCGCGAACTGCGACAGGAAATACTCGTAGACCCGGCCGAGCACGTCCTTGGAGCGGGCGTCTTCGTCGCCCACCTTGATGTTGCCGATCAGGTCGATGAGCTGGCCGAGGCGCTGCTGGTCGAAGCCGGGGCGGGCGTAATCCTTGGGCAGCACGTCCTTGAGCGCCGCGTTGTCACGCTCGATGCCGGCCATCGCGTCGTCGACCGCGCGCCCGATGGCAGGCTGCCGCGCCTGCGCCCGGAGGCGCTCCCAGCGCGCTTCGCGCGGCACCCAGAAGATGTTTTCGGCGCGGTACTCGTCGGGGTCCTCGGGGTCGGCCCCCTCGCCCCGCTCCGCTTCCAGGACGGCATGTCGCTCCTCGAAGGCGTCGGAGATGTACTTGAGGAAGATCAGCCCCAGCACGACGTGCTTGTACTCGGCGGCGTCCAGCGAGCCGCGCAGGGTGTCGGCCATGCGCCACAGCTCGGCCTCATGGCCGGTGGTGGCGCCGCTGGCGTCGGCGGTAGCGGCTGCCTTCCGCGCGGCGCCGGCGTTGCGCCTGTCCGGCCGCCCGCGCGCCCGTCCCTCCGAATCGCCGTCCCTGATGATGAGTCGTGGCATCCTCGCATCAACCTCGTCTCGGGTAGTATACGCGCTATCGGGCAGTATCGGGCGGTATTCGGCGGCCTTTGCGCCGGTACCCCGCAGGAGCAGGACGCACGTGACGCTGGCACCTCGCAGAATACGCACCTCGATCGTCGGTTTGGTCGCCGCGGTACTCGCGCTACTGCTGTGGGCCGGTTCGAGTTCGCCGGCGCGGGCGCATGAACGTCAGGACGGCGTGCCGCGCACCGCCGTGGTATCCGCCTTCGCGCCGGAGCTGTCGATCCTCAAGGCGGAGCTGGACGGCGCCGTCACCCATTCGCTGAAGGGCGTGGAGTTCTCCACCGGGACCCTGCAGGGGCGCCCGGTCGTATTGTTCCTGAGCGGCATCAGCGTCGTCAACGCGGCGATGACGACCCAGCTCGCCCTGGACCACTTCACCATCGAGCGGATCGTGTTCTCCGGCATCGCCGGCGGCGTCGATCCCGCGCTCCACGTCGGCGACCTCGTGATCGCCGACCGATGGGGCCAGTATCTCGAACTGGTCTTTGCCCGCGAGGAGGAAGAGGGATGGCGCCCACCGCCGTTCTTCGACTACCCGTACCCCAACTACGGCATGATGTTTCCGCGCTCCGTCACCGTGCAGGGCGTGGGCGCCGGTGCAGGCGCGGACGCGCCGGAGACCCGCTTCTGGTTCCCGGTCGACGCGGCGCTGCTGGCCGCCGCCGGGGAAGCCGCCGCGGCGGTGACGCTCGCTCGCTGTACGGCGGACGGCGCCTGCCTGCGGCGCGCGCCCAGGATCGTGGTCGGCGGCGCCGGCGTCTCCGGGAGCGCCTTCATCGACAACGCGGCGTTCCGGGAATACACGTTCGAGACCTTCGGCGCGCGCGTGCTGGACATGGAAAGCGCCGCGGTGGCGCACGTGGCCTACGCGAACGGCGTCCCATTCATCGCCATCCGCAGCCTGTCCGACCTGGCGGGCGGCGGCGAAGGCGAGAATCAGTTGGAGGTCTTTCTCGATCTCGCGGCCGGCAACGCGGCTGCGGTCGTCAAGGCGCTCCTGCGCGCGCTGCCCGCATAGACCGGCCTTGAACCTTGAACGGACCACTTGCCCATACGTACCCAACGTGAGATATTGATACGTAGCAGCGTCATGAGCACGAAACTCACCCTGAGCGTCAACGCTACGATCGTCCAACGGGCGAAGGAGTTGGCGAGACGGCGACGAACGAGCCTCTCTGGACTGGTCGAGGAGTATCTCCGATTTGCCAGCGCCGGCCTTGATGAGCGGCCCGCCGTCAGCAGCCGAGTTCAGGCGGTTGCCGAATCACTGCCGATGCCGCCGGACGCTACCTACGATCGCTTGCAGGAGCAGTACCTGCGGGAAAAGCTACTCGGTGCGGAAGATTCTACTTGATTCCGACGTCATTCTGGATCTGTTCGTCTCGCGCGAACCGCATCACACGGTCGCCTTGCATTTCTTCTCGTGCATCGATCTCGAGCGAGACACCATCAGCGCAACGGCGTCGCCGGTGGCTATGGCCAACGTCGCCTACGTGTTGGCCAAGTTGAAGAATCAGGCATTTGCGGTGGGTAAACTGCGCGAACTCAGAACCATGATCGGGGTGTCTCCCATCAACCAAACGGTCGTGGACCGTGCCCTGGCACGTCCGCATCGTGATTTCGAAGATGCCCTGCAACGAGAATGCGCGCTGGAGAATGGGATCGAGATTCTCGTGACTCGCAACACCCGCCACTATCCCAAGACCGACGTCGCTATCCTCTCACCGGCTGACTTCTTGCAGCTTCACGGCGCCGCGCTGGCGCTCATGGGCGGCGGCGGACCGGGCAGACCGTCCTGATCCGCCAGCCGAACCAGAAGCTGCTTGCCCTCCAGCGTTTGGCGCGCCCAATACAGGTTCTGGTATTGATCGTAGCCGCCCTCGCTCTCGCTCCCTGCCAGCCTTGCCGTGCCGGTCGCGGTGGTGCCGCCGGACGGCGCCGCGCCAAAGGTCACGGTTGGGGCAGTCGTGTAGCCGCTCCCGCGGTCCGTAATATCCACCGACGCTACGCGCAACGCCGCAGTGCCGGCGGCCGTGGTGCCGGCCCCCGGCGCTGCCGAAAGGGTCACGGTCGGGGCAGTCGTGTAGCCGCTCCCACGGTTCATGACATTCACCGACGTTACGCGCAGCGCCGCGGTGCCGGCGGCCGTGGTGCCGCCGCCCGGCGCCGCGCCAAAGGTCACGGTTGGGGCAGTCGTGTAACCGCTCCCGCGGTCCGTGATATCCACCGACGTGACGCGCAGCGCCGCAGTGCCGGCAGCCGTGGTGCCGCCGCCCGGCGCCGCGCCAAAGGTCACGGTTGGGGCAGTCGTGTAACCGCTCCCACGGTTCGTGATCGTCACCGACGTGACGCCGGTTTGCAGCACTGCGGTGCCGGTGGCCGTGGCGCCGCCCGGCCCTGCTCCGAACGTCACGGTTGGGGCAGCAGTGTAGCCGCTCCCCGGGTTCGTGATCGTCACGTCCTCTACTCTGGTGGTCCGTAACGTCGCGGTGGCGCTCGCGCCGGAGCCTCCTCCTCCCGAAAACGACACGGTTGGGGCAGAGGCGTAGCCGCTTCCCCGGTTCACTACGGCTACGAGCGTCACTTGACTGCTAACTATCAACGCTGTTCCGGTTGCCCGGGTGCCTCCGGCGGCCTGCGGAGCGCTAAACGTTACGGTTGGAGCAGACGTGTAGAAGTTCCCCGGGGCCGTGATCGTCACTGAACTTACTTCTGATCGCAGCGTTGCGGTGCCGGTCGCGGTGGTGCCGCCGGACGGCGCTGCTCCGAACGTCACGGTGGGAGCGGACGTATAGCCGGCCCCCCGGTTCGTGATCGTCACTGACGTGACGAGGCCGGGCCCCACCGCGGTGCCGGTCGCCGCGGTGCCGCCGGACGGCGGCGCGCTGAACGTCACGCTGGGAACCGACGCGTAGCCGCTTCCCGCAGTCCCGACCGTCACCGCATCGACGGCGCCCGCCGCGGCCCCGATCGCCGTAGTCCCGCCGGACGGCGGCGCGCTAAACGTCACGGTAGGGACGGAAGTGTAGCCGCTTCCTGCGGTCCCGACCGTCACCGCATCGACGGCGCCCGCCGCGGCGCCGGTCGCCGTAGTCCCGCCGGACGGCGGCGCGCTGAACGTCACGCTGGGAACCGACGCGTAGCCGCTTCCTGCGGTCCCGACCGTCACCGCGTCGACGGAGGCTACCGCGGTGCCGGTTGCCGTGGTGCCGCCGGACGGCGCCGCCTCGAACGTCACGCCGGGAACGGACGCGTAGCCGCTCCCCGGGTTCGCTATCGTGACCGCCTGAACCGTGCCGACGGCGCCCGGCTCGATCGTGTCGGAGCCCGACTGATCCGGGGCGGTGAGCACCAGTACCACTGCGCCCGCCCGGACGTCCGGGGTTACCGTCCACTCCGCGCCGGTGAGGTCGGACGCGAAGACCGGCTTGGCGCTCGTGCTCGTGAACGGCAACGGGTGCCCGCCGATCGACACCTGCACCTTCTCGCCCTCGCCGCCGGTGATCCGCTCCCAGGCATACGGCGCGGAACGGTTGGACGTCGCGCTCAGCAGGTCCGCGCCGTCACCAAAGTGAGCCGCGCTGATCGTCCAGCTCTTCTCGGCCGGCTGGGCCGGCTGCGGGGTTGGCGGCGGCTCGCTCGGCGGCTTACCCCCCCCCCCCTTGGGCCGGGTCGGCGGGCGCGGCGGGCGGGCCCGCCGCCTGCGCGCACGCCATCAGCATGGCGATACCGGCGGCCAGCAACAGCGATACCAGCGACGCTCTGCCCAAGATTATCCTCCTGCCGGGCGGTTGGTCCCAGGCGGCGGCACGGTAGCACGCGCTCCCCAAGCTGTCCATCCCCACGTCGCTCGCTTTCGCTCGCTCGCTCACTGCGCGCCGTCTCTTGACGTGGCAGACGTTTGTCTGTATGATGCTCCCATGGCTCACGCTCCCCGGCCACGCTCCGGCGACCGCAAGCGGCGCATCTTCCTGTTCGTGCGCGACCGGATTCTCTCCGGGGCGCCGCCCACCGTGCGCGAGGTGCAGGCGCACTGCGGCTTCCGCGCCGTGCAGTCGGCCCGCGACTACCTGGAGGCGCTGGTGCGCGACGGGCTGCTGGACAAGGAACCGGGCAAGGCGCGCGGCTACCGGCTGCCGGCGCACTCCCCCTTCCCTACCGTCCTGGTCCCGCTCCTGGGACGGGTGCAGGCCGGCGCCCTCACCACCGCCAGCGAACACCCCGACGGCTATCTGGCGGTGCAGTCCGCCAGGGAACGCGACGAGCTGTTCGCCCTGCGGGTGCACGGCGAGAGCATGCGCGACGCCGCCATTCTGCCGGGCGACGTGGTGATCGTGCACCGGCAGGAAGACGCCCGCTCCGGGGATATCGTCGTCGCTCTGGTGGAGGAAGAGGCCACGGTGAAGCGGCTCAAGGTGCAGGCGGGGCGCGTCGAGCTGCATCCCGCCAACCCGGCGTTCGCTCCTATCGTCCCGGATCCCGCCCGGGTGCGCATCCTCGGCAAGGTGATCGAGGTGCGCCGCTACCTGGAAGGCGGCGCGCTGCTCGCACCCGAGCCATGACCGGCGCGCCGCTGCGCCGCGGCCGGCACCTGGTAGTGCGCGCCGCCGCGCTGGCGCGCGAGCGCGGCCCGCAGCAAGAGGATCGCGACGCTGCCCGGTGGCGCCCCGCGGAGCTCGCCGGACGCCTGTGCGAGCTGGCCGCCGATGCCCATGGCGCGCTGCTGACCCTTGCCTGCGCCATGATCCGCGACTATCAACGCGCCGCCGAACCGGTGGCCTGGATCACCACCACCCGCGACACCTTCTTTCCGCCGGACGCCGCCCGCGGCGGGATCGATCTGGCGGCGCTGCCGGTGGTTACCGTTCCCGATCGGCACGCCGCGGCGCGCGCCGCCGAGCGGCTGACCCGGAGCGGGGCCTTCGGACTGCTGGTGCTGGAGCTCGGCGCCCGCCTGGCCATCCCGGCGCCGTTCCTGGGCCGGCTGGCGCGCCTGGCGCGGCGCCACGATACCGCCCTCCTGTGCCTTACCACACCCGCCCCCGGCGCTACCCTCGGGTCGCTGATCGCGCTGCGCGGGCGCGCGTTTCGCGCCGCCGCGCCGCAGGCGGGCCGCCTGCGCTGCGGCATCCGCGTATCCAAGGACCGCCGGCGCGGCCCCGGCCGGACGCTGGCCGCCAGCTACCATGCCCCCCACGGCCTGTGTTGACGTCGCGGCGCTGGCGCTGCAGTTGCTGCTCCGGCGGCGCCCCGACTGGCAACGCCGCCCCGCCGCGGTAGTCAGCGAAGACACCCCCCGCGGCGCCGTGGTGACCGTCAATCGGCCGGCGCGCGCCGCCGGGGTGCGCGCCGGGATGCGGTACGCCGCGGCGCTCTCCCTGGCCCCCCGGCTGCAGGCGGCCATCGTCTCCGCCGAGGAAACCGCGGCGGGGGCGCGGCTCATCCGGGAGCGGCTGCTGTCGATCAGCCCGCGCGTCGAATGGGGCGGCGCCGGCTGGGCCGGGCAGGGGGTGTTCTGGATGGAGGCGGGAGGATTGCGCCGCCACTATCCTTCGCCTGAGGCGCTGGCGCGCGCCATTCAGCGCTGTCTGCGCGCGGCCCGGTTCTTCGCCGCGGTGGTTCTGGGACATACCCGGCTCGGCACCTCCCTCCTCGCCCGGGAGCTGGCGACTCCGCAAGCGGGCGCGCCGCGCCGGCCGCGGTACTGGCTGGTAATGCCCTCCGCGGCTGACGAACTGGCTGCTGCGCGGCAGGTTCCGCTGGCGCGGCTGCCCCTGGAACCGGAGGCGCTCGACCTGCTGGAAAAGCTGGCCCTGAGCACGGTAGACGACTTGCTCCGCATCTCCTGCGCCGAGCTGCTGCACCGCTTCGGCCCCCACGTGGCGGAGTTGCGGCGCGCCGCCGGCGCCGCGCCGGAGCTTCCGGTGCAGGGCTCGGCCCCGGCGGTCCCGCTCCTGCAGCGCAAGCGGCTGGCATACCCGGAAACCGATGCGGCGCGTCTGCAGCGCTCTGTGGAGGTACTGCTCGAGGCGTTGCTCCGCCGGCTGCGGCAGGAGGAACGCGCCGTAGCCGGGCTGGAGCTGCAACTCCGGTTGGAAGACGGCTCGTATCGGCGGGAACTGATCCGCCCCGCGGTCCCCACCCGCGAACGGCGCCGGCTGGCGGAGTTGCTGGCGCTGCGCCTGCCCACGCTGGAGCTGAGCGCCGGCGTCGAAGAGCTGGCCATGGAGGCGCGGGCCGCCCCGCTGCCGGCAGGTCAGAGCGAGCTGTTCCGCAGCAACCCGCGGCGCGATCTGGCGGCCGGGTCCGCGGCGCTGGCCGGCATCCGGGCCGAGTTCGGCAACGGGGCGGTGGCGCGCGCCGAGTTGGCCGCGGAGCATCTGCCGGAGGCGCAGTTCCGCTGGCAGCCGGTCGCCGAGTTGACGGCGCCCCGCCCCCGCTCCAGGCGGCAGGAGGCGGCGCCGCTGGTGCGGCGGATGCTGGCGCGACCGGTGGAGATCCCGGCGCCGCGCGTCGGCTCCGGGCCGCGGCCCGCGCACTACGGACCGTTCCTCATCTCCGGCGGCTGGTGGCGCGCCGCGGAGGCCCGGGAAGGCGGCTGCGCCGACCGCGCCTACTACTTCCTGCGCTCCTCCGGCAACACCCTGGAGTGGGTCTACCACGACCGCCTGACCCGGCGCTGGTACCGCCAGGGATGGATCGAGTGAGCAAGCGCGCGGTTGCGCGACCGGCGCGGCCCGCGTACCGTAGCGCCATGGCAACCACCAAGACTTCCAAGACCGCCACCGGGCCGCCCCGCCCGGACACGGCTGCCGCGCCGCCGGAGCCGGAGTTCCCCGGCTGCACGCCGGTCCATCTGCCGGCGGACGAGCTCGAACGCAGCGACCAGCGGTTGGAGTATTGGGACGGCGCGACCCAAACCGCCTGGATCTGCGAACCGACCAGTCCCTACCACGAGCGGCCCTCCGGCCGCCTGACCCGGCTCACCGAGCGGATCGCGCAGCTGCGCGGCGCGCCCATCGAAAGCTACGGCTCGATGGACCTGCGGCAGCACGACGGGCCGCGCAGCATCATGCAGGCCGACGAGTCGGTGTACCTGCATCCGGGCAGCGCCCGCCTGCCGGGGCCGTCGGCGATGGTGATCGGCGTCGACGACTATCCCGACGTAGTGCTGGAGGTGGACCACACCACCGACGGCGCGGCAAGCTGGGGTTGTACGAGTCGTGGGGGTTCCCGGAGGTATGGGTGGAGGTGCCGGACGAGACCGCGCCGAGCCGCCCGCGGGGCCGGCGGCCGGGGCTGACGATCCACCTGCTGGAGGCGGGCGCGTACCGGGCGGCGCCGGAGAGCCGGGCGTTTCCGGGGTGGACGGCGGAGGAGATTCACGCGGCGCTGAACGAACCGGCGCTGTCGGCGCAGACCAGCGCGGTGCTGGAACGGGTGGGGAGGACGCTCGGCGAGCGGGAGGGCACCGGGCCGGATCACGATCCGCTGCTGCGGTCGCAACGGCGCCGCGGGTACGAGCACGGCCACGAGCGCGGCCTGGAGCACGGGCGGGCGGAGGAACGCGCGCTGCTGTGCCGGCAGGCGGCGCGGAAGTTCGACGACGACACCGCGCAACGGCTCGCAGTGCTGCTGGAGCGGACCGCCGATCCTGACCGCCTGGCGCAGGCCGGCGACTGGATCATCGAGTGCGAGACCGGAGCCGAGCTCCTCGACCGGGTAGCAGGCAACACCGCGCGCCGGACCTGACCTGACCCGCGGGGGGTCGGCGTTGGGATCGCGTGCCAACCGTCTTGCGTTATACAGACATTTGTCTGTATGCTGGCTTGCATGGGCGCAGACGGCAGGGCAGCGGCGGCCGGCGAGGCGGAGCGGGCGGGCGGGTACGTGCCGCTGTGGTGCAAGAGCAACTTCTCGTTTCTGGAGGGCGCCAGCCACCCGGAGGAACTGGTAGGGCGCTGCCGGGAGCTCGGCATCCCTGCCCTGGCGCTGGCGGACCGGGACGGCATCTACGGGATGGCGCGCGCCCACGTGGCGGCCGGCGGCGGCGGCCCGCGCCTGATCATCGGCGCCCAGCTTACGGTGGTCGATTCCCCGGAGGAGGACGCTACCGGGGCTGGCGGCGGGGAGACCGAGACGGTCGTGCTGCTGGTGCAGTGCCGAGAGGGCTACGGCAACCTCTGCCGGCTCATCTCGCGCGGGCGGCTGCGCAGTCCCAAGGGTCAGTGCCGGGTAGGCTGGGAGGAGGCGTGCTCCCACGCCGGCGGCCTGATCGCCCTCCGGCAGGGCCGCCGGCTGCTGGCCGGGAGCGCCGCGGCCGGCTGGCGGCGGCGCGCCGTCCAACTCCGGGAGGCGTTCTCCGACCGCCTCTACGGGCTGGTCACGCGCCACCGGCTGCCTGACGACGCCGCGGTCGAACGGCGCCTGACGGCGTTGAGCCGCCGCCTCGCCATTCCTCTGGCCGCCGCCACCGAGGTGCTCTACCACCACCGCGACCGGCGCCGGCTGCAGGACGTGGTCACCTGCATCCGCGGCCGCACCACGCTGCACGCCGCCGGCACGCTGCTGCGCCCCAACGCCGAGCACGCCCTCAAGTCGCCGGCGGCGTTCGCCCGCCTGTTCGCGGACCGCCCCGAGCTGATCGCCGCCACCCGCGAGATCGCCGCCCGCTGCGCCTTCTCGCTCGCCGAACTGCGCTACCGCTACCCTTCCGAACGGCTGCCCGCGGGCCGCACCTCAGCCCAATGGCTGCGCCACCTTGCCTTCGCCGGGGCGCGCCGGCGCTACCGCGGCGCCGTTCCCGCGGCCGTCGCCCGGCAACTGCGCGCCGAGCTGGCGGTGATCGAGGATCTCGACTATTGCGGCTACTTCCTGACCATGTACGAGGTCGTCCGCTTCTGCCGAACGCAGCGGATCCCGTGTCAGGGCCGCGGCTCGGCGGCCAACTCCGCGGTGTGCTACTGCCTGGGCATCACCGCCATCGACCCGGTGCGCATGGACCTGCTGTTCGAGCGCTTCCTGTCCCGCGAGCGCGCCGAACCGCCTGACATCGACCTGGACATCGGCCACCGCCGGCGGGAGGAGGCGATTCAGTTCATGTACCGGAAGTATGGCCGCGAGCACGCCGCCATGGTCGCCAACGTGGTGCGCTACCGCCCCCGATCCGCCCTCCGCGAGGTCGGCAAGACCCTCGCCATGCAGGCGACCGCGCTGGACCGGGCGGCGCGGCTCGTCTCCTACCACCACAGCGACTTCCCGGTGGCGGTAGAGGACGCCTTGGAGCAGGCCGGCCTCGACCCCGCCAGCCCGCGGCACCGCGCCCTCGCCGAGTTGACGGGCCAGCTCGTCGACTTCCCGCGCCACCTGTCGATCCACCCCGGCGGCTTTCTGCTCGGCAGCGAGCCGGTCACCACCCTGGTCCCGATCGAGAACGCCGCCATGGAGGGGCGCACCGTCATCCAGTGGGACAAGTATGACGTCGAGGCCCTGGGCCTGTTCAAGGTGGACCTGCTCGGACTCGGCGCCCTCACCCACCTGGATAACGGCTTCGACCTGATCCGGCGCCACTACCGGCGCAGCTACACCATGGCCACGGTGCCGGCCGACGACCCGGCGGTGTACGAGATGATCAGCGCCGGCGACACCGTGGGCGTGTTCCAGATCGAGAGCCGGGCGCAGATGTCGATGCTGCCGCGCCTGCGCCCGCGCCGCTTCTACGACTTGGTGATTCAGGTCGCGATCGTGCGCCCCGGACCGATCACCGGCGGCATGGTCCACCCCTTCCTGCGGCGCCGCAACGGCGACGAGCCGGTGGAGTATCCCCACCCCGCGCTGCGCCCGGTGCTGGCCAAGACGCTGGGGGTGCCGCTGTTCCAGGAACAGGTGATGAAGCTGGCGGTGGTGGCCGCCGACTACACCCCCGGCGAGGCGGATCAACTGCGCCGCGACATGGCCGCGTGGCGCCGTTCCGGCGCCATCGAGAAGCATGCCGGGCGGCTGATCTCGCGCATGCGGGCCAAGGGCATCCCCGGCGAGTTCGCCGCGCGCGTGTTCGACCAGATCCGCGGCTTCGGGGAATACGGCTTCCCGGAGTCGCACGCCGCCAGCTTCGCCCTGCTGGCGTACCTCACGGCCTGGCTCAAGCGCCACTACCACGACGCGTTCAGCGCGGCGCTGCTCAACGCCTGGCCGATGGGATTCTACGCGCCGGCCACCATCGTCGACGACGCCCGCCGCCACGGCGTGACGGTGCTGCCGGTGGACGTGACCCGCAGCGCCTGGGAGTGCACCCTGGAGCCGGCGCCGCCGGGCGCGGCCGGGCGGCGCCGGCGCTGGCGCTGCGCGATACGCATGGGGCTGCGCTACGTGCAGGGGCTGTCGGAAGGGCGCGGCGCGGCGATCGCCGCAGCGCGCGCCAAGCGGCCCTTCGCCTCGGTGGCGGACCTGGTGGAACGCCTGCCCGAGCTGCCGCGGGACGTTCTGCTCCGGCTGGCCGAGAGCGGCGCGCTCAACGCCCTGGAGCTGGAGCGGCCCGGCGGCCCGGCGCGGCCCGGCGACCGCCGCCGCGCCAGCCTGTGGCAGGTACTGGGCGCGGCGCGCCGCCGCGGGCGCGCCGCGCCGCTGGCCCCGGATCTCCCGCAGCCGGAGACCTCCTTCGCCCCCCTCAACCGCGCTGCCGCCATCGCCTGGGACTACACCGCCACCGGCCACAGCGCGCGCGGCCATCCGCTGGCGCCGTTGCGCCGCCGCCTCGCCGCCCGCGAGCTGCCCACCGCCCGGCAGGTCGCCGCCATGGAACATGGCCGGCAGGTCTCCTGCGCCGGCCTGGTAATCTGCCGCCAGCGGCCCGGCACCGCCTCCGGCGTGGTGTTCATGACCCTCGAAGACGAGACCGGCTTCATCAACCTGGTGGTCTGGCCCAAGGTGTTCCAACGCTTCCGCAGCACCATCCTCACGGCCGCGTTCCTCGAGGTAAGCGGCGCGGTCCAGGCGCAGCACGGCGTGGCGCACGTGATCGCCGGACGGTTCCGGGCCCTGGAATGGGCCACCGGGCGGCCCCTGGAGCCCGGCGCCGGCCAGCCCGCCGCGCGCAACGCCCTGCCGTTGCGGAGCCACGACTTCCACTGACCAAGCCGGCCCGCGGCGCCGCGCAGCGGCCTGTTCCGTACCACCTCGCCGCGCACCGGAGGGAGGCCGTGCGCTTCCCGCCGGCGGCCAGCGCTACGCCCAGGCCGCGTCTGCGCTCCGGCAGGGGGCGGCCCTCAGCGCGGCAGTTCCCGACCCGGGGTGAGCTCGGTCAGGAACCGGTCCACCGGCAGGCAGCGGATGCCGTCCCGTTCCAGCGCCTCGTCTCCCCGGTACAGCAGGAGCGGCGCCGCCTCCGGGTAGTCGGCATGGAACGTCCTGATCCCCCGCAGATCGTGCGGCCGCAGCGAACGGCTGTTCTTCACCTCGATGGCATGGAACCCGGCCTCGCCGTAGAGCACGAAGTCGACCTCCGAGCCGCCCCGCGTGCGCCAGTAGTAGATGCCGCAATCGGCGTTGCCGTAGCCAACCCAGGCCTGCAGGTGCTGCAGGACCAGTCCTTCGAGCGCCGGCCCGGCCATCTCGGTGCGCGTATCGAGCGGCCCGGCGGGGCGCAACGAGCGGAATATGCCGCAGTCGAAGAAGTAGAACTTGGCATGCGCGGCCAGCGAGCGCTTGGCGCGGCGCCGGAACACCGGCAGCCGGACGGCGATGAGCAGGTCCTCCAGGATGCCGAGATAGGACTCCACCGTATTGCGGCTGGCCACGCACTCGCGCGCCACCGCGGCGACGTTGAGCACCTGCCCGTGCGAGAACGACGCGGTCTCCAGGAAGCGGCTGAAGTCGTCGAGCCGCCGGACCAGCCCTTCCGCCTTCACCTCCTGTTGCAGGTACAGGTCGATGTACCCGCGCAGGGTGCGCTCCGGCGAGGCCGCGGTGACCACCAGCGGCACCATGCCGAGCGCCAGGCTCCGGTCCAGGTCGAACCGTGCACCCAATTCGGCGGCCATGAAGGGGTGCATCGTGCACCGCACCGCCCGGCCCGCCAGCAGATCGACCCCTTCGCGCCGCAGCTTCCGGGCGCTGGAGCCGGTCAGGACGAAGCGGAGCGACCGGTCGAGCTCCATCTGCTGGTGCACCACCGGGAGGAGCTGCGGGACGCGCTGGACCTCGTCGATGACGATGGTCCCCCGCCCGGCGTTCGCCCGCACGAACTCCCGCAGGCGTTCCGGCCGGGCGGAGTAGTTGCGCTCGGCTTCCGCGTCCAGGAGGTCGATCCAGGCCGCATCCGGGTACGCCGCGCGCAGCCACGTCGACTTGCCGGTGCCGCGCGGGCCGAACAGGAAGTAGCTGCCTGCCGGATGGTCGAAGAATCTCAGTACTTCTGACACAATGGGACGCAATATATCAGTTAAACTGACGAAACGCGCGTCAACAATACCTGGCCGACCAGGCGCATTTCCGAAATGTAGGTAGCGTCAGGCCGCTTGACGGCCGAGCCCTATGATCACCGGTCTACGGGCGCCTCACGATCCTCGCCGGGGCGGCCGAATCCGGCGCCGGCGTGGCGGTAGCGGTGATGGGCAGCGCACAGCAGGCGGAGATTGTTCGGCTCGGCGGCGCCGCCGCAGGCATACGGCACGACGTGATCGATCTGCAGCAGGTGTTGGGAGCCGCAGCGGCGCCCGCTGGTACGGTCCACGTAGCGGCAGCGGCCCCGGTCGCGCCGCCAGACCTCGCGCTTGACCGCTGCCGGGATGGCGCGGCCGGTCACGCCGCCCGCCTTCGCCGCCGAAGTTTCGGTCCGCGGCGGCGCAGCCGGCTTCGCGCAGGCCGTCGCAGCCTGCCGGCCGAGGCGCCGCGTCTTCGGCGCCGAAGTGGCGTCGGTCGCCGGCTTCGCTGCCGAAGTGTCCGGGCGGTCAGCGGCTTCCTCTCCCGGCTCCGCCGGCGCCTGAGCCGATACCTTCGCCGCCGAAGGAGCGGCGCGGTCCGCGCCGGCCTCCTGCTTCGCTGCCGGGGCAGCGCCGCGAGCCGAGGTCGCCTGCGTCTTCGCCGCCGAAGTTTGCTCGGCTCCTTTGGCCGGCGCGGCGCGCCGCCCACGCGGCGGCCGGGCCGGATCGTGGCGGTCGAGCCCTTCCCGCACCAGCCGCGCCATGAGCTGCCCCAACGTCATATGCGGATCGACGTGGGACAGGAGGCCCTGGAGCCGCTCCAAGCCGCGCCGGCACTCATCGTCGATCACCGCCTTGAGTTCCCAGCACCCGCCGCCCAGGGGCCGCACCCGCTCCGCCGGCGCCGCCAGCTCCGGGTCCACCTCGGCCAGCAACTGCATCACCTCCCGGCTGCTCTTGCCGGAGGCCTGCTCCACCAGCTCCCGCCGCGCCTCCGAGTCCAGCACCGGCGCCGGCTTCCGCTCCGCCGGCCGCGGCGGCGCCGCCCCGTCCTGCGACTGAGCGGCTGCCCCGCACCCGGCCCCGTCCGGCGCGCTACGCGCCGCCCGTTCCTTCTTGCGCTCCTGCCGGTCGAAGGCGTTCTGCAACTGCGCGGCCGCGTTCAGCGTCATCGTGCCATCCTGCAGGCGCTCGCGCACGCCCTCGACGTCCGCGCAGAGCCGCATCGCCTTGATGCGCCGCCACGCCGCGGCGTCACTGTAACCCAGCTCGCGCACCGCGTAGTCGAACAGGCTCGAGAACCCGCGCCGCAGATACAGGCGACGCTTCTGAATCTCGCGCAGGTGGTCGATCACGACCACTTCGAGATGGTGTTCGATGCGGGAAAGTTCCTTGGTCCGCTCCAGCAGGCGGTCGTCTGAGAGGGCGGATACAGTAGTGGTGACGGCCTCGTCGGAAGCATGTCTGTTCATAATATAAGTATAATCATGGAAACTACTTGAGTCAAGTTATTCGGCCCGGAGGATGGCACCTGCGGGCGTGACTCGGCGGCGCATTCCCAAGCGGCTGGACGCAGCAATACGCAGGTGGTCAGCGTGGGGAGCGCGTGCTATCATGGCGCGGTCCGGCTCGCGGCCAATCGCCAACGACGGCCGGGGGGTGATCGCTGGTATCGCTGTTGCTGGCCGCCGGAGTCGCCGCGCTAATGGCGTGCGCGCCCGCGGCGCGCCCCTCCGCGGCGCCCGCCGACCCGGCCCAAGGGGGGGGGGGGGGTAAGCCACCGAGCGAGCCGCCGCCGACTTCGCCGCCGCCGACTTCGCAGCCGCCCACCTCGCAGCCGGCCGAGCAGCGCTGGACGATCAGCGCGGCCGACTTTGGTGACAGCTACCGCGCGCACCTGTTGACCAACCGCTCCGCGCCCTATGCCTGGGAGCGGATCACCGCCGGCGGCGTGCGCGTTTCGATCGGCGGGCGCGAGCTGCCGTTCACGAGCACGCGAGCCAACCCGGTCTTCACCCCCGATCTCTCCGGCGCGGAGTGGACGGTTGCCGCCGAGGTGCGGGCGGGAGAAGTGGTGCTGGTGCTCACCGCCCCCGATCAGTCGGGCGCCGGCGACACGGTTGAATCGGTCACGATCACCAACCCGGGGAGCGGCTACACGACAGACCCGACCGTGACCTTTTCGGCCCCGCCGTCCGGCGGCGCCACCGCAACCGGCGCCGCGGTAAGGTCCGGCAGCGTCGACTCCGTGACGATTACGACCCCAGGGAGCGGCTACCCCTCGGTTCCCACCGTGACCTTTTCGGCGCCGCCGTCCGGCGCCGCGGCAACCGGCGCCGCGGTGGGGACCCGGCGCGTCGATTCCGTGACGATTACGACCGCCGGGAGCGGCTACACGGCTGTTCCCGGCGTAACGTTCGGGGCGGCGCCGTCCGGCGGCGCCACGGCAACCGGCACCGCAGTGGGGACCCGGCGCGTCGATTCCGTGACGGTCGGGACCGCGGGAAGCGGCTACACGGCGGTCCCTGCCGTCACGTTTTCGGGCGGAGGCGGCAGCGGCGCGGTCGCTACCGCGGTACGGCAAAGCGGCGTCGCGTCAGTGACGCTCACGAACCGCGGGACATTTTATCTCTCTGACCCAACCGTCACGTTCGGGGCGGCGCCGTCCGGCGGCGCCACGGCGACCGGCACCGCAACGCGGCGATCTGAAGTATTTACCGTGGCGGTGAACGTCGGGGGGAGCGGTTACACGTCTGCCCCCACCGTGACGATTGGCGCTCCGCCGCCCGGTGGCACCCAGGCAACCGCTACAGCGGCGATCAGTGGCGGTCAAGTGAGTTCCGTAACCGTGACGAACGGTGGGCGCGGCTACACGTCTAACCCTTCCGTCACGTTTTCGGGAGGAGGGGGCAGCGGCGCGGCCGGCAACGTGTCGATTCGAGCAGACAGGTTGGATGCCGTGACGATCACGAACCCGGGGAGCGGCTACACGTCAGCCCCTTCCGTAACGTTTTCGGCGGCCCAGGGGACTGGTGTTACGGCAACCGGCACCGCGGTGCTGCAGAGCGGCGTCGCGTCGGTGAGGGTCACCAACGGCGGGAGCGGTTACACCTCCGCCCCTGCCGTGACCTTCGCGGCCGCGCCTGCCGGCGGCACCACCGCAACCGGCACCGCGGCGCTGCGCTACGGCGTCGCGTCGGTGGACGTCACGGACGGCGGGAGCGGCTACACCTCCGCCCCTACCGTGACCTTCGCGGCCGCGCCGAGCGGCGGCACCACGGCCGCCGGCACCGCGGTGCTGCGCTACGGCGTGGCGTCGGTGAACGTCACGAACGGCGGGAGCGGCTACACCTCCGCCCCTGCCGTGACCTTCGCGGCCGCGCCGAGTGGCGGCGCCACCGCCGCCGGCACCGCGGCGCTGCGCCTCAGCGCCGTCGCGTCGGTGAGGGTCACGAACGGCGGGAGCGGCTACACCTCCGCCCCCACCGTGACCTTTTCGGCCCCGGCCGGCGGTACCCGCGCGACCGGCACGGCCAACTTGGCAGAGAGCGGCTACGATCAATACCAGAACCTGTATTGGGCGCGCCAAACCCTGGATGGCAAGCAGCTTGTCGTTCAGCTCGCGGATCAGGCGCCGGCCCGTGATGACAGATAGACCCTTGCCCATACGTACCAAACGTGAATCAGAAGTCGATGCCGCGCTGGGCCTTGATGCCGGCCTGGAACGGGTGCTTGATCTCGACCATCTCGCTCACCAGGTCGGCGTACTCGATCAGTTCCGGCGGAGCGCCGCGCCCGGTCAGGACCACGTGGGTGCGGGCCGCCCGCGCCTCCAGGCACGCCACCACCGCCGCCGGCGGCAGATAATCGCAGCTCATCACCACGTTGATCTCGTCGAGCACCACGAGCTCGAAGCCGCCGCCGGCGATCAACTCCCGCGCCATGGCGAGCGCCGACCGCGCCGCGGCGCAGTCCGCCTCCCGGTCCTGCGTGTCCCAGGTGAACCCCTGCCCGGTCGTGCGCCATTCGAGCTGCTCCGGGAAGCGGCTGAAGAACCGGCGTTCGCCGGTCTTCCAGGCGCCCTTGATGAACTGCACGATCGCCACGCGCTGCCCCCAGCCGAGGGCGCGCGCGGCGACGCCGAAGGCGGCGCTCGACTTGCCCTTGCCGTTGCCGGTGTGCACCAGCACCAGCCCGCGCCGCGGATTCACGGCCCGCGCAACCTTGGCCCGCTGCTCCGCCTGCAGCGCGCGCATCCGCTCGGCGTGCTCGGCGTTCGCCTGATTCCCCACAAACGGAGTGTACCCGGGGTACACTGCCGGGGTCATGGCAAGCGTCTTCACCCGCATCATCGCCGGCGAATTGCCGGGCCACTTCGTATGGCAGGACGAGCAGTGCGTCGCCTTCCTGTCGATCAACCCGTTGCGCCCCGGCCACACGCTGGTGGTGCCGCGCGCCGAGGTGGACCACTGGATCGACCTGGACGACGACGCCGCGGCGGCGCTGATGCGCGTCGCGCGCATCGTAGCCCGCGCCCAGCAGGCGGTGTATCGGCCCGCCAAGGTCGGGTTGATGATCGCCGGTCTGGAGGTGCCGCACGTCCACCTCCACGTAAGCCCGATCGACCGGATGCGCGACCTGGACTTCGAGCAGGCCGCCCCGCACCCGGGGGACGCGGCGCTGGCGGCCGAGGCCGCGCGCATCCGCGCCGTGCTGCCGGCGGTTGGAAGATGATTCTGACGACGGCGGCCGCCATCGCCGGCCATCGGGTCGTGAAGACGATCGGCCTGGTGCGCGGCAACACGGTCCGTTCACGGCACGTGGGCCGCGATTTGATGGCCGGCTTCAAGACGATCGTGGGCGGCGAGATCGCCTCCTACACCACCATGATGGAGGACGCGCGCGCGGAAGCGGTGGCGCGCCTCATCGCCGACGCCGAGCAGCGCGGCGCCAACGCGGTGACCGACGTCCGCTTCACTACCTCCGCGATCATGAGCGGCGCATCCGAGATCCTGGCGTACGGCACCGCCGCGGTGGTGGAGCCGGAATAGGCACCGGGTCCATGCGGCCGCCCTTGCCGGGGCGGCCCTGGGCGCCGCCAGGGCTTGACCGCTTTGACCGCGGGCCGCGCAGCCCATACAGTTGCCCGCATGGCATCATCCGCGGCGCCGCGCCCGCCGAACGTCCCGCCGAACGTATTGTGGATCTGCACCGATCAACAGCGCGGGGACACCATCGCCGCGCTCGGCAACCGCTTCATCAACACGCCCAATCTCGACCGCCTGGCGGCGCAGGGCACCGCGTGCCGCAACGCGTTCTGTCAGGCGCCGATCTGCACTCCCAGCCGGGCCAGCTTCCTTACCGGCTGCTACGCCAGCACGGTGCGGGCCTGCAGCAACGGCAACCGCCGCTGGGCCGAAGCCGCGCCGCTGGTCACCAGGCTGCTCGCCGACGCCGGCTACTGCTGCGGTCTGGCCGGCAAGCTGCATCTGGCCGGCGCGCACGGCCGCATCGAGCCGCGCCCCCGCGACGACGGCTACAGCGTATTCCATTGGAGCCACGATCCGCGCGACGCCTGGCCCGCCGGCCACGCCTACCGCGAGTGGGTCGCGCAGCGCGGCGCCCACCTGGGCCGCACCTACGCGGAACTGGGCCATATGCCCGCCGAGCTGCATCAGACCACCTTCTGCGCCGAGCAGGCGATCGACTTCATGGAGACCTCCTGGAGTCAGCCCTGGCTGATGAGCGTCAACATCTTCGATCCGCACGCGCCGTTCGACCCGCCGGCCGACTATCTGGCGCGCTACCACCCCGACGAGCTGCCCGGTCCGGCCTTCGAGACCGGCGATCTGGCCGCCCAGCAACTCCTGGAAGGGGTGGATTTTCAGACGCCGGCGCGCGTTCCCGAGAGCTTCGACGCGCGCGGCAAGATCGCCGCCTACTACGCCATGATCGAGCTGATCGACCACAACGTGGGGAGGATGCTCGACGCGCTGGAGCGCACCGGGCAGGCGGAGAACACCCTGGTGATCTTTACCAGCGACCACGGCGAGATGCTCGGCGACCACGGCCTGCTCCTCAAGGGCTGCCGCTTCTACGAGGGGCTGGTGCGCGTACCGCTCATCCTGCGCTGGCCGGGCCGCATCGCCGCCGGCGCAACCACCGGCGCCCTGGTGGAACTGACCGATCTGGCGCCCACGCTGCTCGACGCCGCGGGCCTGGCCCCGCCGCCGCACCTGGCCGGCCGCTCGCTGCTGCCGCTACTGCGCGGGGAAGCCGCCGAGCACCGCGCCGCGGTGCGCTGCGAGTACTACGCCGCGCTGCGCGACCTGCGCGGCAACCGCCGCGGCTGGAACGACACGCGCGCCACCATGATCCGCGACCGGCGCTACAAGCTGGCGGTCTACCACGGCCATCCGGTCGGGGAACTGTTCGACCTGCAGGAGGATCCGCACGAGCACCGCAATCTCTGGAACGAGGCGCGCCACGCCGAGCTGCGCTTCGACCTGCTGCGGCAATGCTTCGACGCCGCCGCCGGCGCCATCGACACCGGCCCCGAGGTCACGCGGAACTTTTGAGCCGCAGCGCGCGGCGCGCGCCGGCCACGACGTCGGCCGCGGCGCAGCCGTGGCGGTCGAGCAGGTCGAAGTAGGGGCCTGACTCGGTGAAACGGTCGGCGATGCCGACCCGCACCACCGGCACCGGGCAGCGTTCGGCCAACAGCTCCGCCACCGCGCCGCCCAGGCCGCCCAGAACGGTGTGCTCCTCCGCGGTGACCACGGCGCCGGTCTCGCGCGCCGCGGCGGCCAGCGCGGCGCCGTCGAGCGGCTTGATGGTGTGCAGGTCGATCACCCGGCACTCCACGCCCTCCCCCGCCAACTGCTCCGCGGCGGTCACGCTGCGCGCCACCATCACCCCGGCGGCAACGATGGTCAGGTCGCTGCCGGGGCGCACCACCTGGGCGCGGCCCAGTTGCAGGGCGGCCGCGGGGCCGGCGGTGCCGGCGGTGCCGGCGCCGTACACCGCCGGCACCGCGTTGCGGTTCATGCGGAAGTAGACCGGTCCGGGGCTGGCCGCCACCTGCGGCAGCAGCGCAGTCAGCGCACCGGGGTCGGCCGGCGCCACCACCCGCATGCCGGGGAAGGTCCGCAGAATGGCGATGTCCTCGGTGGCGTGGTGGGTCGGCCCCTCGAAGCTGGGCGACAGCCCGCCGTAGGCGGCCATCAGCTTGACGTTGGCGCGCCCGTAGCAGACGTGGGTGCGGATCATCTCCACCGCGCGGGTGGCCAGGAACACGCCGAAGGTGTTGACGAACGGCAGCTTGCCGGCCAGCGCCAGACCGACCGCGCAATCCACCAGCGACTGTTCGGCGATGCCGGTGTTGATGAAGCGGTCGGGAAAGGCGTCGGCGAACATGAAGCTGTGGTCGGAGTTGGAGACGTCGGCGGACAGCACCACCACGTCGGGATTGCTGCGCCCCAGCTCCACCAGCGCCTTGCCGTAGGCGAGGCGGGTGTCGATCAGCTCAGCCATTGCCGCAGGCCCGCTTCCAGCTCGGCCTTGGCGGCCGCGTATTGCGCCGCGGTGGGCGGCGTGCCGTGCCAGTTGTGGTCATATTCCATGAACGATACGCCGCGCCCCTTGGTGGTGCGGGCGATGATCACCGCCGGCCGCGCGTGCACCTGATCGGCGCGGTCGAGCGCGTCCAGCACCTCGCGCACGTTGTGGCCGCCGATCTCCTGCACGTGCCAGCCGAACGCCGCCCACTTGGCGGCGATCGGCTCGCTCGGCATCACCTCGGCGGTGGCGCCGGTCTGCTGGATGCCGTTGTAGTCCAGGATCGCCACCAGGTTGCCCAGGCGATACTTGGCCGCCAACATCGCCCCTTCCCAGATCACCCCGGCGTCGATCTCGCCGTCGCCGAGCACCACGTACACGCTGGCCGGCGAGGCCGCGCCGGAGGGCGCCGAGCGCGCCGCCGGCTTGGCGCCGCGCTCGCGCAGGGCCAGCGCCATGCCGCAGCCGACGGCCACCCCGTGGCCGAGCGGCCCGGCGGGAATCTCGATGCCGGGGGTCTTGCGGTCCGGGTGTCCCTGCAGCCGGCTCTCGACCTTGCGGAAGCTCAGCAGCTCGGACGGGGGAAAGAAGCCGCGGTGGGCGAGCGCCGCGTAGAGGGCGGCGCAGGCGTGCCCCTTGGAGAACAGCAGCCGGTCGCGGTCCGGCCAGTCGGGGCGCTCGGGATCGATGCGCAGGTGGTGGAAGTAGAGCGCGGCCAGGAGCTCGGCGCAGGAAAACGCGCCGCCGAGGTGGCCGCTGCCGCTGTCGTGGACCATCTCCAGCACGTCCAGCCGGAACTGCTGAGCGCGGCGGTGCAGCTCGCGCACCAGCCCGCCGGGATGGTCATGGGTATGCCGCATGGGCCCCGAACCTAAGCCGGCCCCCGGTCCCGGTCAAGCCGACAACGCCCGCACGCCCGCCGCCCGGCGAGCGCCGGCCGCCGCTCGCCGCTTCAGGCCTTGATGCCGGTGAGCGTGATGCCCTCGATGAAGTAGCGCTGCGCGAACAGGAAGAGCGCCAGCACCGGCGCTATCACCACTGTCGCGGCCGCCATCAGCAAGTGCCACTGCGAGGTGTACAGCCCGGTGAATTCCGCCAATCCCAGGGCCAGGGTGAACTGCCGCGAGTCGTTGAGGTAGATCAGCGGCCCCAGGAAGTCGTTCCATTCGAACAGCGCGGAGAAGATGCCGACCGTGATCAGCGCCGGGCGGCTCAGGGGCACGACCACGTGGCGCAGCACCTGCAGGGGGTTGGCGCCGTCGATGATCGCCGCCTCGTCCAGCTCGCGCGGCAGCGTCAGGAAGAACTGCCGCAGCAGGAACACGTAGAAGATGGTGCCGCCGAACCAGTCGGGCAGCACCAGCGGCCAGTAGGTGTTGATCAGACCGATCCGGGCCCACAGCAGGAAGGTGGGGATCAGGGTTACCGCGTAGGGCAGCATCAGGGCGCTCAGCAACACCCCGAACACCCAGTCGCGGCCCGGCCACTGCAGCCGGGAGAAGCCGAAGGCAGCCAGCGACGCGGTGATCAGCGTGCCGATTACGGTGGGCGCCAGGATCAGCAGCGTGTTGCCGAAGTAGCGCGCGAACGGGATCGTCGTGAGCGCCTTGGGGTAGTTGTCCCAGCGCCACGGGTCGGGGAGCCACTCCGGCGGAAAGATGAAGATCTGGCTCAGCCCCATCACCGAGCTGCGCACCAGCCACGCCAGCGGAATGAGCATCACCACGCTGCCGGCCAGCAGCAGCAGATAGACGCCCAGCGCGACGAGCCGGGCGCGGGCGGTGCGGCCGAGGGAGGCGGGGCGCATGGTCACCTGCCCGCGTAGTACACCCAGCGCGACGAGGTGCGAAACAGCAGCACGCTCAGGCCGGCTATGATCAGGAACAGAATCCAGGCCAGCGCCGAGGCGTAGCCCATCTGAGTCTGCTCGAACGCCTTGTTGTACAGGTAGAGCACGTAGAGCAGGCTCGCGTTGTCGGGTCCTCCTTCGGTCATCACGTAGGCCTGCACGAAGGTCTGCATGGTGCCGATTACGCTCAGGATCAGGTTGAACAGGATGGTGGGCGTGACCATCGGGATGGTGACGTGGCGCATCTTGTGCCAGGGATTGCCGCCGTCGATCTCGACCGCCTCGTAGAATTGCCGGGGGACGCCCTGCAGGCCGGCGAGGAAGATGATCATCATCGGTCCGACGTCCCACAGACTCATCAGGATCAGCGCGGGAATGACGCTCGCGCTGCCGTAGATCCACTGCGAACGGGGAAACCCGAGCGGCACCAGGATGGAGTTGAGCAGGCCGAAGTCGGGGTTGAACAGCCAGATCCACAGCACGCTGCTGGCGATCAGCGGCACGATCGAGGGCAGATAGAAGATGGTGCGGAAGATCGGCAGGCCGCGGATCTTCTGGTTCAGCAGCACCGCCAGGGCGAACGCCGCCAGCAGGCGCAGGGGGACGCTGCCGGGTATTTCCGTGGCTGCGGGGTTCGCCGGCTTGTCCGGGGGTGAAGGAGCTACCTATACTTGGCGTTGGAGGTTCATATATGCAACTTGGAAAGGTTCTTTGGCTGGCGCTTGCGGCCACCGTCGCGAGCGCGGCGCTGGTATATGCGGCCGCCGAGGAAGAAGCGGCAGCCGCTCCCGAGATGGCCCAACCGGTCACCATCGAGTATTGGACGACTCAGGATCAGTCGGAGCGGCAGGCGACGATCCGCTTGATCGCCGACACGTTCATGGCGCTCAACCCGCACGTCACCGTCAACGTGGTGCCGGTCGCCGAACCGGAAGTGCCCGCCCAGCTCTCGGCCGCCGCGGCCGCCGGCAGCCTGCCCGACGTCATCGAGTTCGGCTCCGAGAACGCGATCGCGTTCGGCGCGCAGGGACTGCTCGACATGGAGACGCACCACGAGATCATCCGCAGCATCGGCCAGGATCGCTTCTACTCCGGCGCGCTGAGCCTGCTGCGCGCGCCGTCCGGACAGAACGACTACTACGCGCTGCCGTTCCACGGCTGGATCCAGGGCATCTGGTACCGCACCGACTGGTTCGAGGATGCCGGTCTGGAGCCGCCCGATTCGTGGCGGAACATCCGCGCCGCGGCCGAGCACTTCTACGACCCGGCGGACAACCAGTACGGCATCCTGGTCGGCACCAAGTCGGAGCCGTACGCCGAGCAGGTGTTCACCCAGTTCGCCATCTCCAACGGCGCGCGACTGTTCGACGCCGGCGGCAACCTGATCTTCAACTCGCCGGAGATGAAGGAAGCGCTCGAGTACTACCTGGAGGTGTCGCAGTTCAACCCGCCCGGACCGCAGACCTGGCGCGCCCGCGACTACTACCTGCAGGGCAAGATGGCGATGTTCTTCTACTCGACCTACATCATGGACGATCTGGCGCTGCAGGAGGTGGCCGCCGGCTCGCTGACCGGCGACAACTTCGCCGATCTGGCCGGCGGAGACTTCGATCCGGAGCTGGCCAACAAGACCGGATTCGTGCCGATCATCACCGGCACCGAACCGGCCTCCTACGGCGTGGTGGTGGCGCTCGGGGTCTTCGAACAGGATGACGCCGACCGGCTCGCCGCGTCCCGCGCCTGGGTGGAGTACCTCTACACCGAGGACGCCTACGTCACCTATCTGCACATGGCGCCCGGCGGCATGAATCCGGTCCTCAAGGGGGTCGCCGCCAGCGCCGCGTTCGTGGACGATCCGAAGGGGGTGCACGCCCGCTACGGCGCGGAAAAGATGGGCGAGATCGTCGAGGGGCTGGAGAACATCCAGCGCTTCGGGATCGTCGAGGGCAACCTGATCGAGGACTACGGCACCATCTTCGCGCAGCAGATCATCCCGCAGATGATCTTCCGCATCACCCAGGAGGGTGAGGATATCGATGCCGCGATGGCGTGGGCCGAAGCGGAAATGAGGAAGGTGATCGACCAGTAGGGCAACCCGTCCGTGGCCGGTCACGCCCGGAGCATCCGGGCTCAGGAAGCGCGCTTTGGCTGGCGGCTGATCGCTCCGTCGGCCGCCGTCATCGCGCTGCTCATCCTGTACCCCATCGGCTACAACGTCTTCCTCAGCTTCTTCGACGTGCGGCTGCAGGGCGCCAACGTCTACGTTGGCGCCCGCAACTATACCGGGGTACTCGCCGATCCCGCCTTCTGGCGGTCGGCGCTCACCACGGTGATCTACGTGGCCGGCACCACCGCCGGCACCACGCTGGTGGGGCTCGGCGTGGCCCTGGTCATGAACCAACGCTTCCCGCTGCGCGGGCTGGTGCGGTCGCTGATCCTGCTGCCCTACATTGCCCCGGTCATCGCCGTCGTCTACGGTTGGCAGTTCATCTTCGACCCGGTCAACGGCATCTTCATGCACGTCACCGTCGAGATGCTGGGCCTGTTCGAGGAGCGCTTCAATCTGATCGGCGCGCCGCGCAACGCCATCGTGGTCGCGATCCTGTTCAACGTCTGGAAGAACTTCCCGTTCAGCTACCTGATGCTGCTGTCGTCGCTGCAGGGGATCGACGGCAGCCTCTACGAAGCCGCGCAGATCGACGGCGCGTCGGCGTGGCAGCGGTTCCGCTTCATCACCCTGCCGGAGATCTTCTTCGTGCTGGGCGCGCTGGTGGTGTTGCGGGTGATCTGGAACTTCAACAAGTTCGAGGAGGTGTTCCTGCTCACCGACAACGTGCGGGTGCTGTCGGTGTTCACCTACTTCAAGGCGTTCACCGGCGCCCTGGACCAGGGGCAGGGCGCGGCGCTGGCGCTGATCCAGTTCCTGCTGCTGGTGGGCTTCATCCTGTTCTACGTAAAGCGGGTGCTGAAGTGGTAGGTGGCGCCCGCCTGGCGCAGCGCGCCGGCCTGGCGGCGGCGGTGGCGGCGATCCTGCTGTTCGCGCTGTTCCCGTTCGTGCAGATGCTGTCGCTGTCGCTCAAGTACCAGCCGGATTGGGGCAACCCGTCGCTGCTGCCGACAAGGGTGAACTGGCAGGCGTACGGGGAGCTGCTGGCGATCGGACAGGATCTGCGGGACGTCCCGGAGTCGGCGCGGCGGCTGCTCGACAACCCGAATCTGAGCGCCGAGCAACGGCAGGCGATCATCGATCGCTTCCGGGACAGCGGCGACGTGTTTCCGTTCCTGCGCTACTTTCGCAACTCGCTGCTGCTGTCGGGCGTTGCCGCGCTGGCCTCGCTGGCGCTGGCGACGCTGGGCGCCTACTCGTTCAGCCGCGTCCGCTACCGGGGACGGACGGTGATGCAGCGCGGTGTGCTGTTCGTGTACATGTTCGGCGGCATCCTGCTGGTAATCCCGCTGTTCCAGCTCACCGTGCGCTCGGGCTTGGCGAGCACCGCCGGCGGCACGTTCGCCGCCGTCCTGGTAATCTACCTGGCGCAGACCCTGCCGGTGTCGCTGTACATGCTCGGCAACTACTTCCGCACCATTTCGTTCTCGCTCGAGGAGGCGGCCATGATCGACGGCTGCAGCCGGGCGGCGACGATCGCCCGCATCATCATTCCGCTGGCGCTGCCGGCGCTGGCGGCGGTCTTCATCTACTCCTTCATGATCGCCTGGAACGAATACCTGTTCGCCTCGGTGTTCCTCAAGTCGTACAGCGATCTGTATACGCTGCCGCTTGGCCTGCGCGCGCTGTTCACCTCCAAGAACGCGATCTGGGACCGGATCATGGCCGGATCGATGCTCACCGCGGCGCCGGTGGTGGCGCTGTTCATGGTGGTGCAGAAGTACATGACGCAGGGCCTCTCCGCCGGCGGCGTAAAGGGATAGCTCACACGCCGCCCAAACCGGCGGCGGCATCGATCGGTTCCTGGTAGCGGCGCACGGCGCCGCTCAGCGCGTCGGCCACCGCTACCGGCTGCCCGCCGGCGGCGGACTCCAGCATGGCGTAGCACAGCGCGACCGAGCGCATTCCCTGCTCCACGTCCACCTCCACCGGCGCGCCGTCCATTACCGCGCGCGCCAGTTCCGCGTATTCGACGGCGATCAGCTTGCGGTCGATGGCCGGGAACTCCAGCTCGTAGCTGCCCAGCCGCTCGCCGCCGAACAGGCGCGCCGTGACCGGCTCCAGTCGGAACTCCGGCACCAGCTCCAGCAGCTCGGCGCCGCGGCGGCGCTCGCCGTCCCGATCCAGCTCGAAGGCGAGGCCGCGGCGGTCGTGCGGCAGCTCCAGCGCCCCGTTCGCGCCGTACAGGGCGCGCCGCCACCCGCCCAGACCGTGCGCCGCGTGATCCGCCGCGTATTGGCCCGCGGCGCCGTTGGCGAAGCGCAACGTGGCGTACACCGCGTCCTCCGCGTCGACCGGGAAGCGCTCCGGCATCTGCCGCTGCCAGCGGCCGTAGACGCCGGCGGGATCCACGCTGCCGCCGCCCACCGGATTGACCCGCACCGGCTCGTGCAGCCGCGCCTGCGCGTACACCTCCTCCACCGGCCCGCACAGATACTCCATCACGTCGGCGTCATGGACGCCGGCGTCCACCAGCAGGCCGCCCTCCTGCTTGCGATGGCGCCACACCGAGATGAACATGGCGCCGGCGCCGCCAAAGCCGTGCTGCAGGTAGACGCGCGGAGCGCCGATGGCGCCGGCGTCGAGCAGCGCCCGCGCCAGCCGGTTCAGCGGGTCGCGGCGAAAGTTCTCCGCCACGCTGACCACCAGTGCCGAGGCGCGCGCCCGCTGCCGGACGTAGCGGCAGGCGGCAACCGACACCCCGAGCGGCTTTTCCACCATCACGTGCCAGCCCCGCTCCAACGCCGCGGCCAGGCTGTGGTGATGGTGCCGGGTGCTGGTGGTCACGTCCACCGCCTCGACGCCGAGGCGCGCCAACTCATCGAGGTTCGCTACCGCGGCCGGGCGGGTCCCGAAGTGCCGCTGGGCGGCCGCCGCGAGCGAGGCGGCATTGTCCGCCACCGGGTCGCACGCCCCCACCAGCCGGTACCGGCTCAGACCGGCGCGGTGCAGCTCCGCCAAGCCTTCCAGATGGCGGTGCCCCATGCCGCCGCAGCCCACGATCGCCAACGCGATTCGTTCCATCAGCCCCTCCGGGGCCATGTTACACCGGCTGGCGCCGCCGGCGTCACTGCGCTACGTTTCAGCCCATGGACCAGATTCCCATCGTCGACACCCACCAGCACCTGTGGGACCTCGATCGATTGTCGTTGCCGTGGCTGAAGGACGCGCCGCAACTCGCCCGGCACCATCGCATCGACGACTACCTGCGCGAGGCCGACGGTCACGGCGTGACCAAGGCGGTCTACATGGAGGTCGACGTGGATCCCGTCGATCGGCCGCTCGAACGCGACCTGATCAGCGAGTTGTGCCGCCGGCCGGAGGTGCCCACCGCGGCGGCCGTATTCGGCGCCACCCCCGGCGGCGAGGGGTTCGCGGCAACCGCTCAGGCGCTGGCCGACAATCCGTATGCCAGGGGCGCCCGCGTGGTGCTGCAGGCGGCGGACCGCCCGCGCGGCTTCTGCCTGCAGGAACAGTTCGTGGCCGACGTGCGCGCCCTCGGCGCCCGCGGCCTGCTGTTCGACGTCTGCATCCGCCCCGCCGAGTTGCGCGACGCCGCGGAGCTGGCGCGGCGCTGCGCGGAGATGACGTTGATCCTCGACCACTGCGGCAACGCCGACCCCGGCATCGTGGCCGGCGCCGGCGGCAATCCGGACGACCCCACCTACGGCCACGGCCGCGGGCAGTGGCTGGACGACGTGCAGGCGCTCGGCGCGCTCTCCAACGTGGTGTGCAAGATCTCGGGCGTGGTGGCGCGCGCCGCCCCCGGTTGGAGCGCCGCCGACCTGGCGCCGGCGGTCAACCACTGCATCGACTGCTTCGGCGAAGACCGCATCGTATTCGGCAGCGACTGGCCGGTGTGCACCTTCGCCGCCAGCCTGGGCGAGTGGATCACGGCGCTGCGGGAGATCATCAGCGTCCGCTCGCCGCGCCTGCAGCGCAAGCTGCTGCACGAAAACGCCGAACGCATCTACCGCCTCACCTAGCCGAGCTGGCCGGTTCGCCCCGAATGAAGCGTTCGTGCGCATACCGCGGGTGACCGCGGCGCCCGGCGCGTTCCGGTTCCCGGCCTTCCGGCGGGTGTGGGGCGCCGGAGTGCTGATCGCGCTGGCCATCTGGACCGAGCGCCTCGCCGTCGGCTGGCTGATTCTGACCGAGACCGACTCGGTGTTCCTCACCGCGGCGTCGTTTGCCGCGCGGCAGGCGCCGGGACTGATCGCGGCGCCGCTGGCCGGAGCGATCAGCGACCGGATGCCGCGCCATCGGCTGCTCGGAATCGCCGCCGCGTTCCGGGCGCTGCTGCTGGCGCTGCTGGCGATCTTTGCGCTGGCGGGCCTCGAACCCCTCTGGGTCGCGTTCGCGCTGATCGCGCTGGCCGGCGTCGGCCAGTCGTTCGAGATCCCGGCCACGCAAGCGCTGGTGACCGATGCCGTGCCGCGCCGCGCGGCGATGAACGCGGTCGCGCTGCAATCGGTCGGCGCCCGGGGCGTGGGAGCCCTGGGAGGGCTGGTCGGCGGCGTGGTGATCGCCCGGTACGGCATCCCCGCCGCCCTGCTTGCCGGTGCGGTCGTGTCGCTGATCGGCGGTGTGGTGGTGGGCACGATGCGCGCCCCGGCGGCGCGCAGACCGCGCGCCGGAACCCGTGACGGCTCGGTGCTGCGCGACGTCGTGGACGGGTTGCGGGTGATGTTGGCCCTTCCATTGGTGCGGACGCTGCTGGCGCTGGCGGTAGTGGTGGAGATGTTCGGGTTCGCCTACCAGTCGGTGCTGCCCGCCGTGGCCCGCAGCGTGCTCCGGGTAGGCGAGGTGGGATTGGGCCTGCTGAGCATGATGGCCGGCTTCGGTTCGTTGGCCGGAGTGATCGCGCTGACCGCGGCCGGCAACGTCCGTCGCCGGGGGCCGCTGCTGATCGGCATCACCGCGGGCTACGGCGCGTGCCTGCTGGCATTCGCTTCCTCCGGCGTGTTCCCGCTATCGCTGGTCCTGATCACCGGCGTGGGGGCGATGGCCGCGGCCTTCGACGCGATGCAATGGGTCCTGCTGCAGCAGCACGTACCCGACGAGATGCGCGGCCGGGCGATCGGCGGCTGGGTGTTCGCGATCGGCTTCGGGTGGATCGGTCACTTGGCCCTCGGCGCCGCCGCCGAGACCTTCGGCGTGCAGTGGGCGCTGGCCGCCACCGGCGCGGCAGTAGTGCTCACCGGCCTCGCCGCCGCCGCCCTGGCCCCAAAACTGCGCTCGGCATAGTGGACCAAGGCTCGCTCGCTGATCTCCGCTGCAGCCGGCGGACGGGAAACGATCCCCGACCGCATCGGCTGCAGCGGAATCTCCGTCGGTCAGTCAGGAGGCGTTATGCCTCGGGCCGCCGTTGTAGACCGGGCCGCCGACATCGTCCCAGAAGGTGAACGCGTTGTCGGTGGCGGTATAACCGGTACCAGTCCAGCGGTAGACGGTCCCGCCGGCCGCCGCCTCCATCTCGGCCTCGGCGAGCGCCGCCGACGGCGGCAGCACCACATGGCTGGTGTCCTTGACGTCCTCGTGCACCTCGATGGTGAAGCCGTCGGGTATCGTCACCCCCAGCTCATCCTTGATCGTGGCCTTCGGGTCGGCGAGCAACTGGAAGCGGAACGCTCCGTCCTCGGTCGCCTTCTTCACCAAGCGTGCCCGCATCTCGGCGACAGTCAGAACTTCGTCACTCATTACAGGACCTCCCATAGTGTCCGATGATGAAGCAAGGATAGGCTACCGCCGGGCGGCGTGTCAACGCCCGCACGCTCGGCGGCCGCATTTCCAAATTGTAGGTAAAGCGACAGGCCGCTTGGCGGCCCAAGCCCAAGTCCAGCGTAAGATGACGTTTCTCGGCGTTGATTCACCTCTCCGCGTTGATTCACCGGTCTACGCCTTCGGCAGCGGGCGGGGCTGAACGGAACCGTCGCCTGCCGATCCTCGCCGGGGCGGTCGAATCCGGCGCCGGCGTGGCGGTAGCGGTGATGGGCGGCGCACAGCAGGCGGAGATTGTTCGGTTCGGCGGCGCCGCCCTGGGCATACGGCACGACGTGATCGATCTGCAGCAGGTGTTGGGAGCCGCAGCGCCGCCCGCTGGTGCGGTCCACGTAGCTGCAGCGGCCCCGGTCGCGCCGCCCTCCTTCGCTGCCGAAGTTTCGGTCCGCGCCGGCGGCGCAGCCCGCGCCGCGCCCGCCGTCGCAGCCTGCCGGCCGGGGTGCCGCGTCTTCGGCGCCGAAGTTGTGTCGCCCGCCGGTTTCACTGCCGGTTTCACCGCCGAAGTGTCCGGGCAGTCCGGGCGGCGGTTCGCCTTCAACGGCGAAGCGGCTTCGTCTCCCGGCTGCGCCGACTGAGCCGAAACCTTCGCCGCCGAAGGAGCGGCGCTGTCTGCGCCGCGAGCCGAGGCTGGCTGCGTCTTCGGCGCCGAAGTCTGCTCGGCGCTTTGGCCGGCGCGGCGCGCCGCCCGCGCGGCGGCCGGGCCGGATCGTGGCGGTCGAGCCCTTCCCGCACCAGCCGCCCCATGAGCTGCCCCAACGTCAGGTGCGGATCGACGTGGGATCGCCTTGGCGCTCGCTCGCAGCGCACCTTGACAATTACCAACTACGCCCTTAACCTGTCCCGACGAACCAGGACTGTCCACCGACGTTCCGACGGGAAGTGATGATGCCGCGATTTGCTATTCGCTCCATCAAGGAAAACGGGAGATCACGCATTACTGATCCACTCCTGAAGAGATATGAGAAGTACGTACAAAGCATCGACGATCGCAACGTCGGTATCCTGAAGTTCAGAGAATCAGAGGATATCTCTCTAGCGCGGAAGGCGCTCCGACTTGCCGGCGACGAAATGGACCTTGATCTGATTATCTGGCGGCCGCGAGGTATCAATGAATTGCAGTTCCGGCTGCGAGACAAGAAACGCTCAGCCATTGAGATGGATCGCTATTCTAGGCATCAAGGTGGTCTGATGGCTGCGCGCGAAAAGACGGTCAGGATATGGAGGCTTGATCGATCCGAAACAGATCGTATCTTTGACGGATCAAATTCGGTAGTCCACAAGTGGCGACAACATGGCTTCCTACGGGATGCGATCGCTGATCTTGATGAGGCTACCGACCTGCTCTGCCTCTATCTGAAGCAAGATCGAATACCAAGTGTTGTGCGTAGACCAATCCCGGCGCGCGATGAAGTTTCGTTGATCGAGATGTTGGAGCGGGGAGACTCGAAGACGCTACTGGCAACATGCCGTGACATGTTCCGGTTCGAACAGGTCCACGCCTGAAGGATGCGGCGGGAGAGAATTCGCGACCTTCATACGTGGTGGCGTATCGCCGATCCTTCTTGGCTCCAACCACTCGATCCGAGGCACGCGCAGCGACACGGAGGACGCTGGAATCCGCCTAACAGCTTCCCGGTGCTGTACCTCAACGAAGACAAGCGTACGGCACGCCATAATCTCGCTACTTTCGTCGCTAGACAGCCGTACACGATAGACGAACTCCGTGACGAAATGAGACCCGCTTTGGTGGGCTGCCATCTGCCGCGTAACCAGGAAGTATGCGACGTCCACTCACCCGCGGGTCTGCGCGCCGTCGGACTTCCGGTCACGTACCCGTGGGAGAATGGCCAGTTGATACCTCACGTTCGCTGTCAGCCCATCGGCAAGCAGGTAAAGGCGGCGTCCTTGCGCGGTGTTCTTGCCCGTTCGGCGCAGTCTCCGAACGGGCTTGGTCGAGAGCTGGCGTGGTTCCCGGCTACCATTCGCTCGCGAGCCCGACAAGTACAGGCGCTGGTGTTCGCGGTATGGTACTAGCCTGCCGCATACCGCGGCGGCCTACCGGGGAGCGTGGGCGTAGGGCCAGCTCGTGCCGCCGCGGCCGGCGGCGTGCTGCGCTTCGCCGGCCACCAGGGCCGCGCTCAGCCGGTGGATCAGGTGATCGCGCCGGGCGGCGTGGCGGGGAGCGCTCCACAGGTTGGTGGTCTCCTGGGGGTCCTCGTCCATGTCGTACAACTCCCCTTCCGGGCCGCGGCGGGCCGCCGGGTCCTGGTAGAGCGTCAGCTTGTAGCGCCCGTCGTGGAACATGGAGGCGTAGATGGGCGGCTCCCACTGTTGCTGGCCTGGTCCGATCCCGGAGTTCCGGTACAGGGTGACGGCGTGGTCGCGCGCCTGCGGACCGCCGCCGCGCGCCAGGGCCGCCAGGTCCTGCGACTGCGGCATCAACGCCGCGACCTCGGCCGCGGGCATCCCGGCGGCGCGCAGCAGGGTAGCTGCCAGGTCGTGCGGCTGCACCAGGTCGCGCAGCCGGGCGCCGGCCCGCTCCGCCCCCGGCAGGCGCACGATCAGCGGCACCCGGGTACAGGGATCGTAGAAGAAGGCGCCCTTCGCGATCAGCTCCAGGTCGCCGATCATGTCGCCGTGGTCGGACACGAACAGGATCAGGGTGTCGCGCATCAGGTCCAGGCGCTCCAGCTCGGCGAAGATGCGCCCCACCTGCCGGTCGAGGAAGGCGATCGACGCCAGGTAGCCGCGGCGAATCGCGGTGATGTCCTGCTGCCCCGGCTTCCTGCTCCTGCCCTGCCCGGCGTGGAACGCCTCGCGCTCGCGCGCCACGCCGCTCGGGATCGGCCGGTGGGCTGCGGTGAGCGGCCGCACCGGCGCCATCCGCGAGTGGTCCACCAGCTCGCCCGCCTCGAGCGGATAGTCGAAGTAGGGGCCGTGCGGGTCGAACAGGCTCACGTTGAGGAAGAACGGCCGCGCGCGGTCGCGCTCGCTCAGGAAGGCGATGGCGCGCTCCGCCGCCCAGGTGCTGAAGTGCGCCGCCGCCGGGTGGTGATCCTGCCGCCCGGCCTGCAGCCGCCGCAGAAACTCAGGGTGGCGCTCGCGCAACCACGCCACGTGGGCGTTGAACGGCGAGTCGAGGTGCGCCTGCGGATCGATGCTCCACTCGTAACGCTGGAAGCCGTCGTGCGGGTGGCGCTCGACGGACTCCACGGCCCGGCCCGACACGTGCAGCTTGCCCACCAGCGCGGTCTCGTAACCCAGGCCGGCAAGGTGTTCCGGCAGCAGCACCTGGTCCGCCGGCAAGGTGTCGTGGATGCGATACACGCCGTGGCCCGCCGGCAGCCGGCCGGTCAGCATGCAGGCGCGGCTCGGCGTGCAGATCGGCACGTTCACGTAGCAGCGCTCGAACACCACCCCGTTCGCGGCCAAGCCGTCGAGCGCCGGCGTGGGAATGGCGCTGCAGCCGTAGCAGCCCAGCGTGTCCCAGCGCTGCTGGTCGCTCATCAGCAGCAGAATGTTGGGTCGATCCATAGTGTGCCGGCCGAGCACGGGTGCGTTACCGTCCCGCACCGGAGTCGGCGCCGGGATCATGCCGCCGCGCCAACAGTGCCCGCAGCTCCGCCACCTGCGCTTCCGCCGCATCGCGCGCGGCTTCCGCCTGCTGCCGATCCCGCTCCGCCTGCTGTCGCGCCTGTCGCTCCTGCTGCCGTTCCTGTTCCGCCTGCTGCCGCGCCTGTCGCTCCTGCTGCCGTTCCTGTTCCGCCTGCTGCCACGCCAGTTCCGCCCGCTGCCACGCCTCGTTGCTCTCGGTCAGCGTCCTTATGTTCCGTCCCGTCTCAGGGTCGTGAAAGCGTAACTCCCCTTCCTCGATCCACACTTCCAGCCCCAGCACCGCGCTGTAGATCGCCAGCGTCCCGTCCCCCAGCCGCGTCTCCGCCAGTTCCTCGTACTCCCCGCCCACCAGACTCAAGCCGCGCAACGGCGGCTCCAGGTAATCTCCCGTCGGATCGTACTGCCAGTACTCCTGCACGCCCAGTGACTCGTACAACTCCCGCTTTGGCCCCTGGTCGTTGTGCCGCGTGTGGCACGAGGTGATCTCCATTACGAAGTCGGGACTCTTGCCCTCCTCCCACGCCTTGTACGTCGGCCGGATGTGGTTCGGCACCCCGAACACCACAAACACGTCGGGTGCTACCGAGGCATCGAAGTTGCCCTCCTGGTAGTAGATCAGCAGGTTCCCGGAGACGTAGACGTCGGGACGGTGGCGGAAGTAGTCGCGCAGTCCGGCGACCGCGTACATGAGCGGGATGCCCTGGGCATCGGTTTCGGCCAAGGGGACACCGTCCTCGGTGGGGTACTCAATTGCGGCGGGAGCGAGCGTAGACCTGATCATGGCGACAAATCCCTCCCAAGCGGTAAGATGATAGCATGAGCTGGTCCGCCACGCCAGCGGGATGGCGAGCGAATCCGGCGCCGGGGTCCGCGGCGGCGCAGCCTGCCGGCCGAGGCGCAGTGTCTTCGTCTTCGCCGCCGAAGTCTGCTCTACGCCTTTGGCCCGCGCGGTGCGGCGCCCGCGCGGCGGCCGGGCCGGGTCGTGGCGGTCGAGCCCTCCCTCACCAGCCGCCCCATGATCTGCCCCAACGTCGCGCCCGCCGCCCAGGGTCGCACCCGATCCGCCGGCGCGGCCAGCTCCGGGTCCACCTCGGCCAGCAACTGCATCACCTGCCGGCTGCTCTTGCCGGACGCCTGCTCCACCAGCTCCCGCCACGCCTCCGGGTCCAGCACCAGCGCGGGCGCCGGCTGCCACTCCGCCGGCCGCGCCGGCGCCGAGCCATCCTGTGATCGCGCGGCAAACCCGGACCCTATCCCGCCCGGCGTGCTGCGCACCGCGCATGCCCGCTTGCGATCCTGCCGGTCGAACGCGTTCTGCAACTGCGCGGCCGCGTTTAGCGTCATCGTATTTGAGTCAGGTTTTGTCGGCGGTAAGATGTCGCAAGCGGTGTGATTCGGGGGAGTATTACATTACCAGTATTACATTACCAGTCCATTTCGCCGCTGCGCAGCGTCCTAAGACTATGAAAACGGATCGATGTATCGTAGAGTCGTAGTCGTAGCAAGCAGAGTGCGGCAGAAGAGGCCGGTTTCGCTATGGTGCGAGCGAGCCCGAAGACCAGTCTGGCCGGGATGCCGCTGAGTACCGAAGACTGTAGCCCCGCTAGTCGGGAAGCACGCGGACTAGATTTCCGTAACTACGGTATCCATCGCCGCGCTCTAATTTGGTTGTTGGGAGGGTACTATGGAACTGATCTTCCAGTGCTGCTGCGGGATCGATATCCACAAGAAGAACGTCGTGGTCAATCTGCTGCGGCGCGGGGTGGACGGCGTACCGGACATCGACGAGGTGCGCAGCTTTGGGACCATGACGGGCGATCTGTTGGAACTGTCGGACTGGCTCAAGCAGGCCGGTTGCAGCCATGTGGCGATGGAAAGCACGGGAGTCTACTGGAAGCCGATCTTCAACGTGTTGGAGGGAGACTTCGAGTTGCTGCTGGTCAACGCCAAGCATATCAAGACGGTGCCGGGCCGCAAGACCGACGTGCAGGACTGTCAGTGGATTGCGCAGTTGCTGCAGCATGGACTGTTGGAAGCAAGCTTCATTCCACCCCAGCCGATTCGTGAATTGCGAGACCTGACACGGCAGCGGCGCAAATTGGTGCGGGAGCGCAGTTCGGTGATCAATCGGATCCAGAAAGTTCTGGAGGACGCCAACATCAAGCTCGGGTCGGTTGCCTCTGATGTGATGGGCAAGTCGGGCTGGGATATGATTCGAGCGATTATCGCCGGTGAACGCGATCCGCAGCAGCTCGCGGCGTTGGCCCGGGGCCGACTGAAGGCCAAGCGGGCCGCACTGGAGCAGGCGCTGCAGGGGCGGATCACCGACCACCACACGTTCCTGTTGAAGCAACATCGGGTTCACCTGGAAATGCTGGATCGTCTGATCGAGACCTACGATCAACGTATCGATCGCCAAGTAAGCCCCTTTCGGGATCATGTGCAACGTCTCGACACCATTCCGGGAGTGAACGAGATCGGGGCCAAAGAGATTATCGCTGAGATCGGCGTCGACATGGAACAGTTTCCCGATCAACACCACTTGGCGTCATGGGCCGGGGTGTGTCCGGGCAACAACCGTAGCGCTGGCAAGCAGAAGGGCGGCAAGACCACCAAAGGCAGTCGCTGGCTGCGGGCCACGCTGGGTGAGGCAGCCTGGGCTGCGGCCCGCACCAAGCACACCTACCTGCAGACTCGCTTTCGGCGCTTGGCCAGCCGCCGAGGCAACAAACGGGCGATCGTGGCGGTGGGTCATCAACTACTTACTAGTGCATACTTTATCATCAAGGAGCAGACCACCTACGAAGAACTCGGAGAGGACTTCTACGACATCAATCGGCTCCGTCATCTCAAGCGTTACTTCACCAAGCGTCTCGAACGCCTCGGCTTCAACGTGCAAATCACGCTAGCCGAATCGGTCGCGTGAGGGGGTTTTCGGACTAGCGTCTGACGGTCGATCAGATGCTACTGCCGAGAATGTCGCCGGCGTCGACAGGGCGCGATCTGCCGGGTACCGGAGGGCCGGCGGCGGTGCCGGCGCGGGCTTCGGCGGCGGCGCGGTCGGCGTTGAGGGCGAGCAGGCGGGCGAGCACTTCGTCGCGGACTTCGTCAGGCCAACGCCAGCGGTACGGCTTCTTCTTGCGGCCCCAGGAGGCTTCGTCGATCTCGTAGTCGAGGAGCAGGTCGCAGGCGGTCGGAATGTCGCTCCAGCCGTAGGCGTCGAGGACCGCGCGGTCCATGGCGGCGTGCAGCTCGCGCAGTTCGGCGATGCGCGGGTCGGTCTCGTAGAGGTCGTGGAAGCGGTTGTATATCTTGGTCATGCCCTCGTTATTGTCAACCATGAGCGCGGCGCGGTACTCGTAGTATGCTTTGCCGGCGGCTTCGAGGGTGGGATGAGTGTCCCAGCCTTCCGGGAACGGGAAAGTCTCGAAGCAGTCAGAGAGAGTGTAGCGCAGATCGTCCTTCATCGACGAACCGAAGAAGTGCGCCCAGATTTCGTGGGTGCGGGACTGGAGGGCGCAGAATACGGCGTAAGTCTGATAAGGATATACGTTCAAAGTAATCGCGCACACGTTGCCGACAGGTAGGAAGGCGAACTGGATGATCGCACTAACCTGAGAGTTGACCAATATCCGTTCCGATCCTGCAATGGCTGCATGCAGGTCCTTGGCTCGGTGCATAAATTGCCACCACACCGCGGCGCGGCGGCCGCGGCTCGATATGCTTCGCTGTGCCAGTGTCAAGCGAGACGGCTTTACCCTCTCCTCCAGGATCATTACGGGAAGATAACCTCGCGGTTGCGCGGGTCGGCCTCGATCAGCCGGCGCATCTCGGCGAGCGGTAACGCGACTCCTTTCTTGTCGGTATCGTCGAAGGTGAATCCCATGCCGAGAACGTCGTTTCCTCGGAAGCTCTTGCCTGCATTGGCGGCTAGCCGAGCGGGGTCGGAGTTACCGCCCCGATGGTACAAGAACGCGGTGATATTATCGACGTTCACGCCGTCAAGCACTAAGTCTCTGAGAATCTGACCCTTGACGATATGGATTACGCTTACTACTACTGCCGCGTCGCCAGGCCATCTGACCCGCTTGGTGGCGCGGTAGATATGACCGCCATGCTCGCATATCCAGCGCAGCCCGCTGGATCGGGTATCTCCTTGAGCGATGGTGTTCGTAGCGATCAATCCGAGTGTCCCGCCGTTTCGTAACAAATCGAAGGCGCGCCGGTAGAAGTGCGCAACCACGTCACACTTGCCGGCGCTTCCGGGATGTTGAGTGCGGAGCCAGTCCGTGTAATGACTCAGGTTGCTTTCGACTACGGTAACCTGACCCGCGAACGGCGGGTTGCCGACGAAGCCGTCGAAGCCGGGGTTCTCCCGCTCGAACACCTCGGGAAACTCGATCTCCCAGTGAAACGGCGCGAACGGCATCTCGGCGTGGCGCCGCGCCTGCCGCGTCAGAATCGCTTCCTGATACGCCTCCAGGCGTGCCGCGCGCTCCTTCGGCTTCGAGCCCTCGAAGAACGCCGCCAGCGTCAGATCGCCGAACCGCCGCACCTCGGCCAGCGCGTCCTGCGCGCAGCGCCACAGCGCCTGCAACTGCCGGTCGGTCACGGTGTCGTCCGCTTCCCGAATCCGGCGCCGCAACTCCGATGCCGCCGCCAGTTTCTCGCGCACCCCGAAGCCGGCCAGGATCGGCTGCCCGCCCTGCCAGTGTAGCGCTTCGAGCTGCCGCCGCGTCAGCCCGACGAGCGAATCGCCGCGGCGGAAGGCGTGGTCCACGAAGGTGAACGGATGGTCGCGCGCCAGCGTGCTCAGCCACAGCGACACCTTGGCCAGGTCCACCGCCATCGGGTTGCGGTCGATGCCGTACAGACACCGCTGCGCCACCAGCCGGCGCGCGAAGGTCACTTGGTCCTCATCCGACGGAACGTCGGGCGTGGCGCCGTGCGCGCCCCATGCCTCGATCAGCGCGTCGGCCAACTGGCGGCAGGTCTCCACCAGAAACGCCCCCGATCCCATCGCCGGATCGCAGATCTTGAGATCGAGGACCTGCTCCGGGCGCGGCGGGCCGCCGTCCTCGCCGCGCAGCCGGTCCAGCAGCGGCGCCAGGGTGTGGCGCACGATCGGCTCGGTCAGCTCGCGCGGCGTGTAGTGCGAGCCGGAACGGCGCCGCTCCTCGTTGGGCTGCAGCACCAGCCCGCCGCGCGGCACCAGGTCCGGGTCGAACAGCGCCCCGCGGCGCTCCGGCAGACTTACCGCGCCGCCGCGGCCCGCCGGTATTCCGTCGTGGAGCAGGCGAAACAGCACCACCAACTGCGCCCAGGCGCCGTAGCGCTGGTCCATCGTGTCCGGGTAGGCCGCAGCGTCCTTGCGCAGCCGCCGGTAGAGGCCGCCCAGCAAGTAGTGGCGCGCGAAGGTCTCGTCCTTTGGCAGCAGGCCGCGCTCCTCGGCGTACAGCAGGAACACCAGCCGCAGGATCACGGTGAGCAGCCCGCGGTAGATGGCGTTGCGGTCCCCGCCGGCGGCCAGCGGCTCGCTCAGCAGCGCGCCGTCGGTGGCGGCATGGGCGTTCTGGAAGCCGCGCACCAGTTCGTACAGCGCGTGCAGCACCTGCTCGGCGAGGCGCTCGGAGACCTCGTTCTGGTAGATGCGGCTGTCGGCCAGCACGGCGGTGAGGCGCTCATGGCGCGGCAGCGCCAGCAGCCGCTGTTCGGACAGAAGCAGGTGCAGGGCGGAGCAGAGCGGGCGCCCGGCGGTGTGAGCAGGTCGGCGAAGCGGAAATCCATCCAGCCGGAACTCTCCCCGTGCGGGGCGGAGATCAGGCGCAGCGCAACGCCGTTGACCAGCACGCCGGCGCGCACCCCGGTGGCGCGCAGCAGGCGTTCGGCGCGCCCCTGGGCGGATGCGTCCAGCCCGCCGCGGCCGGGCGCCGGGCGGTCGAACTCCTGGCCGGCGGCCAGCACCTGCACCAGCAGTTGCCACGGCGAGTCGCCACTCGCCGGATCGCGTTCGCGCACCGCGAAGTCGGGGCGCAGGGTCTCGCCGTAATCGGGCAGCGGCAGCGTGAGCTCTTCAGGGATCGGAGTCTCTTCAGTGAAGCCGGCGTAGCCCCGGGGCGAGAATCCCCAGCCGAGCACTGCGGCGGCGAACTCGCGGAAGTCGCGGATGCACGGCTGCGGGTTGCCGCCCGGAGCGAGCTCGCGTTCCCCGGTGCAGCCGGCGAGCAGCGCCTGCCGGTGGGTATCCTGGCGGTTGACGAACGCGCCCGCCTTGAGCAGCGCCGGCGGCGACACCACCAGGCCGTGCGGCTGGATGTAGCCCAGCCATTCCAGATGCGCGCGCGTGTTCGGATCAGATGCAGGCATCGTTCAGCAGCCTTCAAGGGCGCGCATTTCCAAACGCAGCAGATAAGCGTCAGGCCGCCTGGCGGCTAGGAGGGTTTCTTGAAGTGCCAGCGCCGGGGCGCGCGCTTCCAAACGCAGGTAGCGTCAGTCGGACCTGCGGCGTAGCAATGCCTCGAGTTCGGCCAAACGCGCTTCGGCCGCTTGGCGGGCGGTGGCTTCCTGTTGGGCGCGGGTTTCTGCGGCCTGGCGGGCGGTGGTTTCCTGTTGGGCGCGGGTTTCTGCGACTTGGCGGGAGGCCGCCTCCTGCTCCGCGCGAGACTCCGCCTCCCGGCGTTGTTCGTCGGTCTCCGCCAAGTCCGGCAGCTCCCCAGGCTGCGGATCGTAGAACCTCAGCCGCCGGCCTGCCACCCGCAACTCCAGTCCCAGCACCTCGCTCCGCGCCGCCAACGTCCCGTCCGCCATCTCCCACCCCGGCAGCGGATCGTACTCTCCTTCCACCAACTCCAACCCCTGCAGCGGCGGCTGCAGGTAGTTCCGCGTCGGATCGTACTGCCAGTACTCCCTCACGCCCAGCCGGCGATACAACTCCCGCTTCCAGGTCTGATCGGCCCGCCACTTCCCCGGCGACGTGATCTCCAGCACGAAGTCGGGCGCCTTCTCCTCCTCCCACAGCAGGTACCTCGCGCGTTCTTCTTTCCGATTGCGCGCCCCGAACACCACGAACACGTCCGGCGCCACCCTTGCCAGCGTCCCTTCCTCGTAGTAGATCAGCAGGTTGCCGGAGGCGTGCACCTCGGGGCGGTTGCGGAAGTAGTGCCGGAGGCAGCTCACGGCGTACATGAGAGGTATCAGCTGCGACTCGCTTTCCGCCATCGGCTTGCCGTCCGAGCTGGGGTAGTCTATCGTCGCCGCCGGCGCCGGCGGTGCGCTGATTGAACTTGCCATTCGACCACGCCTCCAGACGCCGGCCAGCTTAGCACGCCGCGCGCCGGGTAGGCACGCGCGCGGGAAAGCGGCAGTATCGTGCGGCATGGCGCGCTATCCCGATCACACGCGGCCGCCGGTGCCGATGACCGGCGAACAGAAGTTCTTCTTCGACCTGCGCGGCTGGCTGGTCCTGCCGGCGGTGCTCTCGCCGGCCGAGCTGGACGCGGCGCGCGCGGAGTGCTACGCCGGCGTCGATCCGCTGGCGGAGCGCCCCGGCGGCGTCAAGGACGGCCACTGCGGCGTGCTGCAGACCCTGCTCGATCATCCCGCGCTGGTCGGGGTGCTCTCCGAAATCCTGTCGGAGGAGCCGTTCGACCTGGCGGAGTGCTACGGTTTCCGCTGCGAGGATTCGCACGTCATCATGCGGCCTCCCGGCTGGCGCAAGAGCAACCGCGGCGACGACGGCATCCCGCACGTGGTGCGCCCGCCGCAGCTCGCCAACGCCATGCGCTACCAGGTCGCGGGAAACCGGATCTTCTCAGGCCTCACGCGCGTGGTATGGGAGCTGGAAGAAGTGAAGGCGGACCAGGGCGGCACCTCGTTTCTCAGCGGCTCCCACAAGGCGCACTTCGGCTACGGCGGCCCCGACCGGTTCGCCTCCAGCGCGGCCGGCTCGCCGTGGCTGGAGCGGATCCGCTCCGCCATGGACACCTACGCCTGCCCGGCCGGCTCGGTGGTGATCTTCACCGAGAGCGTGCTGCACGCCGCCAACGACTGGACCAACCCCGACAACGGGCGCTGCGCCATCTTCCAGTGCTACAACTCGGTGTGGGCGCAGTGGCACCGCCCCAACATCACCCCGGCGGAGATCGCCGCCATGCCGCCGAAACGGCGTTCGCTGTTCCGCGGGGTGTGGCAGCTCGGAGGCAACACCGCCTACTCCGCCGCCAACCGGACCTTGCTGCGCGCGTCGCCCCACCGCCGCGCCGGCTGAACCGGCCGCGGCCTCCGGGGACGAGACCGGCGGCCAAACCAGGTTGAACGAGGAGCGCCGCGCTGAAGTACGAGCTGGAGACGATTCCGGTGTGGGATGCCTACCACGCGGGAAGCGAGTGCCCCCTCTGCGCGCTGCAGCGCAAGGCGGAGCAGGAGTTCGTGCGGTTCTACGTCGGACACTCGGTGATGGTGCCGGAGCTGCGGGTGCAGGTGAATGACTCGGGGTTCTGCCGGACCCACTACCCGATGCTGCTGGAGGGCGGCAATCGCCTGGGGCTGGCGCTCATCACCCACACCCACCTCGGCGAGCTGCGCGGCAAGCTGGACCGCCGGCTGGGAAACGCCAAGGCCGGCGCCGCCCTCAGACGGGAGATCGCGGGCTTCACCGCCTTCCTCACGCAGCAACTGGACCGCTGCCTGATCTGCGGGCGCCTGGAGGAGCGCTTCCGGCGCTACAGCTACACGATCGTGCACCTGTGGCGCAGCGACCGCGAGTTTCGGCAGGTCTTCAACGCCTCCCGCGGCGTCTGCCTGGACCACGTCCGCGGCCTGCTGGCGATGGCCGTGAAGACGCTCCGGGCCGCGCCGCTGCGGGCGTTCGTCGGCGACCTGCTGGAGGCGCAGCGGCGCTCCTGGGAACGGCTGGAACGGGAGTTGCTGGCCTTCACCGGCACCTTCGACTACCGCGCCGCGGGCCCGCCCGATACCGCGGCCAAGGAGGCGGTCGCCGACGCCATCCGCAAGCTCACCGGGGCCGGCGTCCCGCGCGAGCCGCCTCCCTAGACCTGCCCGGACGGCCCGCGCGCGCCGCCGCGGCGCCGGCCCCGTTCCGCCGGCCAGCTCGTGCCGCCGCGGCGGTTGGGTTGACCGCGCACGGCGGGCCGCCTAGGATGGCCAGCCTATGGCGGACCTGCGCGCGGTACGGCACCTGGCGCCTACCCGGCATTCCACGTGGCGGCGCGTTGCGCGCGTGCTGCACAAGGATCGCTATCTCTACCTGATCTTCCTGCTGCCGTTCCTGTACTTCCTGATCTTCCACTACCTGCCGATCTACGGCGTCATCATCGCCTTCAAGGACTACAAGGTGGCGCTCGGCATCTGGGGTTCCAAGTGGGTCGGCCTGCGCTACTTCACCGAGTTCCTCGCCGATCCCTACGCCTGGAAGCTGATTCGCAACACCATGCTGCTGTCGCTGTACAGCATCATCTTCGGCTTTCCGGTGCCGATCATCCTGGCGCTGCTGCTCAACGAGTTGCGCGTCTCCTGGTTCAAGCGCGTGGTGCAGACGATCAGCTACCTGCCGCACTTCATTTCGGTGGTGGTAGTGGCCGGGATGGTCTCCAACTTCCTGGCCAGCGAAGGCCTCGTGAACCGCATCATCGTGGCGCTGGGCGGCGAGTCGTTCCAGTGGCTGATGCAGCCGCGCTGGTTTCCCTCCATCTACGTCATCTCCGGCATCTGGCAGCACGCCGGCTGGACCTCGATCATCTATCTGGCCGCCCTGGCGGCGATCGACCCGGAACTGTACGAGGCGGCCACCATCGACGGCGCGGGACGGTTCCGGCAGATGCGCCACATCACCCTGCCCGGCATCGCCCCCACCATCACCATCCTGCTGATCCTCGATCTCGGGCGTATCATGGTGGTCGGCTGGGAGAAGATCCTGCTGCTCTACACCGGCGCCACCTACGAGACCGCCGACGTGCTGCAGACCTACATCTACCGCCGCGGCCTGGAGGGCGCCGACTTCAGCTACGCCACCGCGGTCGGCGTGTTCCAGGGGCTGGTGGGGCTGGCGTTCGTGATCGGCGCCAACTACCTGTCGCGCCGCCTGTCGGACACCAGCCTGTGGTGAAGTCGCTGCCGGCGGCGCGCTTGCGCGCCCTGCTGGGCGACCGCCCGCTCAGCTCCCATCTGTTCGACATGCTCAACATCGCGCTGCTGCTCGGCGTGATCTTCGTCACGCTCTACCCGATGTACTACATCGCTATCACATCGATCTCCGACGGCAAGGAGGTGCTGCTCGGGCGGGTGCGCTTCTGGCCGCGCGGCCTCAACCTGCAATCCTACCAGAGCGTCCTGCGCGACCCGACCATCATCCGCTCCCTGTTCAACTCCATCCTGTATACCTCGACCGGCACGCTGATCAACCTGGTGCTGTCCACCCTGTGCGCTTACCCGCTGTCGCGGCGCGACTTCTCGGGGCGCAAGCTGCTGACCCTGTACGCGGCGATCACCATGTTCTTCCAGGGCGGGTTGATCCCCCTCTACCTGGTGGTCCTCCAGCTCGGGCTGCTCGACACGATGTGGGCGATCGTGCTGGTACCGGCAATCAACCCCTTCTACATGTTCATCATGCGCACCTACTTTCAGGGCCAGCCGACGGCGCTGCACGAGGCGGCGATCATCGACGGCGCCAACGACGTGCAGATTCTGGGGCGCATCGTGGTGCCGCTGGCCAAGCCGATCATGGCCACCATGCTGCTGTTCTACGCCGTCCTGCACTGGAACAGCTTCTTACACGCGCTGATATTCCTAACCGAGAAGCGCCGCTACCCGCTGCAACTGATCTTGCGCAGCGTGGTCGTCGAGAGCACCTTCGATCAGATGAACGACATCGGCGCCGCCACCGACTTCATGGTGGTGGCGAAGACGATCCGGTTCTCGGTAATCATGGTTTCTACATTGCCCATTCTGTTGGTGTATCCCTTCCTGCAGAAGTATTTTGTGAAGGGCGTCATGATTGGCGCCCTGAAGGGATGATCACATACGATGCGCGCCGCGAGCGCGCGAAAGGAGTTTCAACGATGAGGTTTTCGTATTTGGCGGCAGGGCTGGCCCTGCTGCTCGTTGCCGGCACGGCGTGGAGCGCCGGCGAGGCCGAGGGGGGCGCTGCCGACGAGCGGGTGACCATCACCTACATGCGCCCGGAGCACCCGTCGTCGCCGATCGATCCCGAGGCGCCGGTGTATGAGGCGATCCGCGAGGCGCTCAACATCGACCTGCGGATCGAGGCGATTCCGAGCGGCGACTTCGACGCCAAGGTGCAGCTCCTGCTCGGCACCGCGCAGCTTCCCGACGTTACGCGGCTGCGGCAGCGGAGCGTGAACGACTTCGCCGACTCCGGCGTGTTCCTGGCGCTCAACGAGCCGGTGCAAAATCAGGCGCCGGCGCTGTGGGCCAAGATCGACGCCATTCCCGACGCCAGGAAGACGTTCATCGACGGCACCATGTACTACGTGCCGCAGATGGATTCCTTTCAGAAGATCCTCGCCCCGATACCGATGATCCGGCGCGACCTGCTGGACGACGTCGGGCTGGAAATGCCGGACAGCTTCGACGAGCTGTACGACACGCTGGCCGCGTTCAAGCGGGAGTTTCCCGACAGCCAGCCATGGACGGTGCGCGGCGGTACGCGCAACCTGCTCAACCGGGCCGCGTTTCCCATGGGCATGGGCTGGAGCATCCACTGGGTGCCCTCCGAGCAGCGCTGGGTGTACGGCACGGTAAAGCCGGAGTTCCGCACCATCCTGGAGTACTTCCGCCGCGCCTACGAGGAGGGCGTGCTCGATCCCGACTTCGCCATCAACTCGTCGAGCCAGTGGCACGAGAAGCTCGGCTCCGGCAAGTCGCTGTTCTACTACGACAACATGACCTTCGGGCTGAACTACACGCTCAGCCTGCGGCAGGTGAAGCCGGAAGCGTTGTTCTGGCCGGTCCCGGTCATGGAGAACGAGTTCGGGTCGCGGCGCAACTTCTCCTATCCCCGGCACTGGCTCTCCTCCGGCTTCGCGGTGGCCGCCGACAGCGATCACCACGGCCGCATCATGGAGCTGTTCAACTGGATGGCCGACGGCGCAGGCGAGATCATTACCAACTGGGGCCTGGAGGGCGAACACTGGCACCGCGTCAACGGCGAAATCGAGGCGCTGCCGGAGGTGCTCGACACCTACCGCGGCGCGTCGGACCCGCAGCGCGCGATGCGCGCCGGCATCGGCACCGGGCTGCTTCAGTTCGCGCTGATCGTGGATCAGAAGCCGATCTACTACTTCGATCCGCCGGAGGTGTCGGACTGGTACGCGCAGGTCAACTCCGATCCCCACATGCACCTGCCGGTGCTGCCGCCCGCCTTCAACGAGGAGGAGCGCGAGCGCCTGAAGCGCTTGATCACCGACGTCGACAACATCCTCAACCCGGCGCTCGACGGCTTCATCGTCGGCACGCTGCCGATGGATCAGTTCGACTCCGTGATGGAGCAGGCGATCGCCGCCGGCGCCGAGGAGATCGAGGAGATCTACAACACCGCCGAAGCGCGCCTGCGCTAGCGTCTGTCCGTTTGGGCCGCGTGTCCGGCCGGCGGCGGTTGCCGCCGGCCGGACACGCGGCAGTTCAGGGCTGGCGCACGCGCCGGAGAGCGCCCCCAAGCACCGCCATCTACTGGTACGGATCGGCTGCGTCGCGCAGGCCGTCGCCGACGGCATTGAAGCAGAGCACGGTCACTACGACGAAGAGCGCCGGGATCAGCAACCACCAGTGCAACGCGATCACGTTCACGTTCATGGCCTGCTGCAGGGCGACCCCCCAGCTCACCACCGGGGAGGTAAGACCAATGCCCAGGAAGCTGAGCGCGGTCTCGCCGAGAATCATGCCCGGTATCGCGAGCGTGACGTTTACGATCAGATAGCCGACGAAGTTGGGCAGCATGTGCCAGGTGATGATCCGGTAGTTGGTAGTGCCGCTCACCTTCGCCGCGGTGACGAAGTCCTCTTCCCTGAGCTGCAGGATCTTGCCGCGCACCGTACGCGCCAGCCCGGTCCAACCAAGGATGGAGAGGATCACCGACATCAGGAAGTACTTGGTCACCGTAGGCCACTCCAGCGGTATCGCCGCCCCCAGCGCCATCCAGAGTGGCAGCGTGGGCAGCGCCTCGATGAACTCCACGATGCGCTGGATGCCCAGGTCCACGCCGCCGCCGAGCAGGCCGGAGGCGCCGCCGAGCAGGGCGCCGAGCACGAAGCTGAGCGCGATGCCCACCAGGCCGATGGAAAGCGAGATCTGGGCGCCGTGGATGATTCGCGAGAATACGTCGCGGCCGAGGTCGTCGGCGCCGAACAGATAGACTACGCCCGGGTCGTCGACCCCGAACAGGCGCAGGTCGGCGTCGAACAGCCCCCAGAGCGTGTAGGGGGGCCCCTTGACGAACAGTCTGAGCGGATAGCGCGTCTCCCGGTCTTCGGAGTACACCATCAGGAACGTGTCCATGTCCCGCTCCCGCGCCACGCCGTACACGAACGGCCGGTGCAGTCTTCCGTCATGGAAGAGGTGGATCCGCGCCGGCGGCAGCAACGCCAGTTCCGTCCTGCTCTGAATCTTGTCGTAGGGGGCGAAGAACCCGGCAAAGGCAGCCATGAAGTACAACAGCGCCAGAATCACCGCCGCCGCCACGGCCAGCTTGTGGCGGCCGAATCTGCGCCGCATCAGCTCCCAATGGGAAGCGACGTAGTACTGTTCCCGTTCCGCCTCGGTGCGCCCGGTCGTGACACGCGGCCGCGGCGCCTGCGTTTCGGCGCTCATCACGTCTGCCGCTCGAAGCGGATGCGCGGATCCACCACCACCAGCAAGAGATCGGACAACAGCGTACCGAACAGCCCCAGCGACCCCAGGAACAGTATCAGGCTGGCGGCAATCTGCAGATCCTGCTCGATGACCGCGGTCAACAACAGCGGCCCGACGGTAGGCAGGCTGAGCACGATCGACACGATCGCCTCGCCGGAGACGATTCCCACCAGCAGACCGGCCGTCCCGGACACGATCGGATTGATCGCCAGCCGGATCGGGTACTTGAACAGCAGGCGGCCCTCGGCGACCCCTTTCGCGCGCGCGGCCACGACGTATTGCCTGGCCAGTTCGTCCATGAGGGAAGTGCGCAACACGCGGATCATGCCGGCCGTGCCCGCGGTACCGATCACGATCAGCGGCACCGGCAGATGCTTCAACAGGTCGATCACCTTGCCGAAACTCCACGGCTCGATCAGGTACTCGGGCGAGAACAGGCCGCCCGGGCTCCAGCCGAAGTAGCGCTGGAAGACGAACATCAGGATGAGCGCCAGCAGGAAATTGGGCGTGGCCAAGCCCATGAACCCGAACACGGTGCCGGCGTAGTCCCCGGCCGAGTAGGGGTGAGTCGCGGAGTAGATCCCGATTGGCACTGCGATGAGCCAGGTGACTACCAGGGTGGACAGCGACAGAACGATCGACAGGAAGATGCGCTCCCCGATCAGCTCCGAGACCGGTCTGTTGTACGCGGCCGACTCGCCGAAGTCGCCGCGAAAGATAATGTTGGTGATCCACTTGTAGTACTGGACGTAGAAGGGATCCTTGAAGCCCCAGCGGCGGTTGAGTGCTTCGATGGCAGATTCGTCCAGAGTCACCCCGAACCGCTCCATGTAGTACACGAAGTTGTCTATCCAGTCTCCCGGCGGCAGTTGGATGATGGCAAAGGCGACGAAGGACAGCATCGTGAGCAGCAGGACCATGTAGAACAGGCGCCGCACGATGTAACTGCCCATCATCGGAACGTAGAGCGCCCCTCGACCGCTGTCAAGCCAGCCCTTGCGCCGGCCGGCGGCCGCCCCGCCCCGGGGACGACCGCCGTGACTGCGGGGCTAGCGCGCGTTCAACTCTTGAAGAAGAACTGGTCGACGTAGTAGTTGAAGCCGATGTCGCCCTCGAAGAAGGGCGGAACCTTGTCCGGCACGTTGACCAGATTGGAGCGGTACACCATCACCATCGGAGCGGCCTGGGTGACGCCGATGTTCCACAGATTCTCGGCCTGCAGCTCCCAGGCCGCGGCACTGAGCCGCTTCTGTTCAGGGCTGCCGAAGGGGTGCTTCTTGCTCTGCACGATCTGCGTCTCGAAGTACTCCATCAGCTCCGGCGGCGGCTCTTCGCCCGGCAGAGCGCCGGTCTCGCCGGAGCGGCCGGTCCTGCGCTTGTGCATCTCATCCCACCAGATCCAGTACTGGTGCGCCATGTGGGAGAGCGATTGATTGATGCCGCCGGTGGTGCTCAGGTAGTCCTGCATCTCGCCGATGGTCTCGTTCCAGCGGACGAAGTCGATCGTTCCGCCCGACATGCCCTGGTCGATCACCGAGATGTCCGCGGGCCGCAGTTCCAGGCCGATTCCGACCGCTTCGAAGTCCTCCTTCACCAGTTCGTAGGCGCGCAACGGCGTCTTGCCCGAGAACGCGTTTATCACGATGAACGGCTCGCCGTCGGGCAGCAGCCTGATGCCGTCGGCGTTGCGCTTGTCCAGACCGATGGCGTCGAGCATGCGGTTGGCCTGGTCCGGGGCATGGCGCGCGTAGGGGTGAGCTTCTCCCCACTCCGGCCGGTAGATGCCGGCCAGCTTGGTGATCGTCATCTGCGACGGCGTACCCTGGCCGAGCCACTGCACTTCGTTGATCCGTTCGCGGTCGATCGCCAGTGAGATGGCACGCCGGAACTCCAGATTTTCGAAGTACTTCCGCTTGGCGGAATCCTTGACGTTGAGGTTGAACGCGTAGGCCAGGCCGACGCCCTCGAACCAGGATTCGATCAGATTGAGCCGGTAGTTGCCGGCGTTCCGCCCCTGTCTCAGGAGCGGGTAGGCATCCAGGGTCATCATGGCGTAGTCGGCTTCGCCGCCGATCACCTTCAGCCTGGTGGCCTCGCGGTCCTCCACGATCTGTATCAGACCCGAGTCGATGTAGGGAAGCTGCTGTCCGGCGCTGTCCACCGCGAAGTAGTAGGGGTTGCGTTCCTTGAGGCGGAAGGTGGGCTGCACGTCGACGAGCATGAACGGCGCCATGGTGGGCCGGTTGATGTCCCGCTGCGGGCAACAGAACGTCGAGTGATCGGCGAACGCCTCCTGCCAGTTCTCGAAGCCCTCCTCCTGCGCCTTCGCGTTGGCATCTTCGTTGTACTCGATGTGCCACTGCTTCAACCACGTGCTCGGCTGGTAGAACGTCCAGTCGGTGCCCTTGTAGGTCACCAGGTCGTTCAACACCTTGGGGTACGGCTCGCTGTACTCGATCACCACCGTATGGTCATCCACGGCGGTGACGGAGTTGACTTGCGAGGGCATTCCCCACACGTAGCCCAGCTCCTTCTTCTGCATCTCATTGAAGTGGAACGAGACGTCATGGGCGGTGAATGGATCGCCGTTGGACCACTTGGTTCCTTCCCGCAGTGTCAGGGTGAAGGTCCGGTAGTCGTCGGAGAGATCGAAGTCCAGGGCCAGATCCGGCTCCAGCGATCCGTCGAAGCCCATTCGGATCGGGGTCGGAGTTCCCTCGGGATTCTCTCCCACCAGCGGCGCCCACGGATTCGGGCCAGTGCCGAAGACCAGAAGCCGCCCGCCATAGGTGCCCACTTCGTGAAAGGTTTCGCGCACTTTCGGCTCCAGCGGCAGCCGCTCCTCCACCGGTGGCAGCTCGCCCGCGGCAACCATAGCCGCAAGCATGGGAGCCTCCCGGTAGTCGCCCGGAGCGGCCCAGGCGAAGGCGACCATCAGCGGCACGACCGCTGCCATCAACAGGAACCTTTTCATGGTGTCGTCCCTCCTGTAGCCGGCCACGCTACGGGATGCGCCGGCAGTTGTCAAACAAGCCGGAATCGCTGCGGGACCGCTCCTTGCGCCGCGCCGGCGACCGCACCGGCGGCCCAAGTCATTGAGCGGCCTCTAGCCGCGCACCGCGCCGCCGGTCAGGCCGCCGACGACGTAGCGCTGCAGTACCAGGTAGAGCACGATCACCGGGACGGTGGCGACGACCGCCGCGGCCATGATGTTTTCCCAGCGCATCGACATGATGCCGAAGTAGTAGACGTGAATGCCCGGCCCCAGCGGCCGCGCGCGCGGCGTGGTGGTCAGCGCCAGGGCGTAGAGGAACTCGCGCCATGACATCAGAAACGACACCACGCCCGCGGTGACCAGACCGGGCGCGATCATCGGGCAGACGATGCGGATCAGGATCCCCAGGCGGCTGCTCCCGTCGATCGCCGCGGCTTCCTCTATCTCGCGCGGCACGGTGTCGATGTATCCCTTCAGCAGCCACGCGCTGAACGGCAGGGCGATGGCGGTGTGCGCCAGAATCACCGCGGCGTGGGTATCGAGCAGGCGCGCGCGCACGAAGTAGATGTAGATCGGAATCAGCAGCAGCGCCATCGGGAACATCTGGCTCATCAGGATGAACACCATCACCGAACGCCGCGCCGGCACCGGAAAGCGCGCCAGCGAGTAGCCGGCCAGCGCGCCGGCGGCGAGGCACAGCGCCACCGTGCCCGCCCCCACGAGCATGCTGTTGAGGAAGAAGCGCAGCACCGCGCGGTCCTCGTTCAGCAGGCGCCCGTAGTTGATCAGCACCGGGCGCTGCGGGACGAACTGCGGCGGCGTCCGGTAGGCGTCCTGCTTGGCCTTGAACGAGGTGTTGAGCATCCAATAGAAGGGGAACAGGCTGAACAGCAGGTAGGCCGCCAGGAACAGCGCCACCACCGCCAGCGCCGCCGGGCTGCGCCGCTGAACCAGGCTCATGCGCGCCGCTCTCCGCGGTCGACCAGCTTCAGGTAGATCACCACGAACACCAGCAGGTAGCAGAACCAGGTCACCCCGATCGCCGACGCCTTGCCGAGCCGCGCGGCGTTGAACGCCGTCTCGTACACGTAGAGCGCCAGCGTCTCGGTGGCGTAGCCGGGACCGCCCTGGGTGAGCATGTAGACGATGACGAAGTTCTGGATCGTGTAGATGACGCGCAGGATGGTCGCGATGGTGATGATCGGCAGCAGCAGCGGCAGCACCACCAGGCGGAACCGCTGCCCGAAGGTGGCGCCGTCCACCACCGCCGCCTCCACCAGCTCCGCCGGGATCGCCTGCAGGCCGGCGAGCAGGGTCACCATGATGAACGGCACCGACGACCACACGAACACCCCGTTCACCGCCGCCATCGACAAGGTGCCGTCAGCCAGCCACGGCAGGTTGCCGGCCGCGAGCCCGGCGGCGCGGAGCAGGTAGTTCACGATCCCGGTCTCGGTGCTCAACATCCAGTTCCAGGTCACGCCGATCACCACCCCCGGCACCAGCCACGGCACGATGAACAGCGCCCGCAGCAACCCGCGCCCGGCCGTGAGACCGTTCAACGCCAGCGCCAGCGCCATGCCGATCACCACGCTGCCGGCCACCGACGCGCCGGTGATGAAGAAGGTGTTGCCGACCACCTGCCAGTAGGTGGGATCGGTGAAGATCTGCTGATAGTTGCGCAGGCCGACCAGCGGCTGCGTGCGAATGTTGATCAGGTTGGTGGAGGTAACGCTGAGCCGCATCGCGTCCAGCAACGGGAACAGGATGATGCCGGCGATGATGGCGAACGCCGGGAGCAGCAGCGCCACCCCGAACGCCCGATCGCCCAGCAGTTGGCGGCCGCCCGTGATCATTTGGGTGAGATGCCGGCGGTTCGGTCAGGCAGGCCCGCCGCCGCGCGCGGACCTGCCCGGCAACCGGTTACTCGGCGAGCAACTGCTCGAACTCGCGCTGCGCCTGGGCGGACACGGCGGCGAAGTCTTCGCTTTCGATCGCCTCGGTGACGGCCTTGGCCAGGATGTCCTGCAGCCCCGGCCAGCGCGAGTCCTTCCACGGCGCCCCGCGGCTCATCGGCATCTGCGCCGCGAACGTGCGCGCGAAGTCGTCCTGCAGCAGCGGGTCGTTCTCCAACATGTCGTTGACCGTGGGCAGCAGGCCCATGTTGCCGTAGAGGCCGCTGAGGACGTTGGTGTTCGCCGAGGCGAACTTGGCGAACTCGAACGCCCATTCCTTGTTCTTCGAGCTCTCGAACACCACCAGCACCGTCGGATTGGCGATGGTCCAGTTCTCCCCGGTGACGCCCTTCGGCATCGGGATCACCTCGTAGGCGTCGTCGATGGTCGGATCCTCGGTGAGCGTGCGCAGCATGCCGCGCAGCCACGGTCCGTCGAACACGAACCCGGCGCGCCGCTCGCCAAACACGATGCGCGTGTTGTAGGGGTCCATGCCCTTGGCGCTGTAGCCGTTGTTGGTCATCCAGGCGTAGAACTCCAGCGCGCGTTGGAACTCGGCGCTGTCGAGGGTCGGGTTGCCCGCGCCGTCGACCAGCTCGCCGCCCCACGCCCACAGCCACGGCGTGAACCAGAACGCGGCGTTGGCGCTCTTCACGTTGCGCAGCGAGAAGCCGATGATGTTGCGGCCCTGGTCGTCGGCGCCGAGCGAACCGATCTTGGCGATCTGTTCGCGGTAGGCGTGAATGTCCTCCACCGCCCCGGCGGGCAGGCCGGCCATCTCCTGCAGCGCGGTGTTGGCGTAGGGCAGAATCGGCCCGTGCCAGAACGGCACGCCGTAGGGAACGCCCTCGTAGGTGGCGTCGGCGACCGGCGAGGAGACGTAGCCGGCGATCTCCGCTTCGCTCAGGTAGTTGCTGACCGGCTCCAGAATGCCCGCTCCGGCAAGCTGCGGAACCCACGACACGACCGGCTCGGTAATGTCGGGCGCGGTGCCGGCCTGGGCCATGATCAGCGCCTGCTCGCGCATCCGCTGGTAGGTGATGTCCACGAACTCGATGGTGACGTTGGGATTGTTGGCCATGAACGTGGCTGCCAGATCGTTGAACGACTCGCGGCCGAACTCCTCGGCGCGCATGCGCGTCATGTAGGTCAGCGTCACCGGCCCGTCGCCGGCCGCCGCCTCCTGCTCGCCGGCGGCATACGCCGTTCCGGCCCCCGCCAGCAGCAACGCCGCCAGCGCCAAGCTAGCTCTCATCAGCATAACGCGGCCCATCATCCTCCACTCCTCAGATACCGTCAATCAAGCGCTGGCGCGGGGCGCGGGTGGCGCAGGTTCACTCGGGCCAGACGAAGGAAACCTTGCCGAGGGTGGCCGGCGATTCGGCGGCGGCGAACGCCTGCGCCGCCGCGGTGATGGGGAACGTCGCGGCGCTCAGCGGTGCGAAGCTGGTGCCGGTGGTCACCATCAGTTCCACCAGGTCGTGGTAGTAGTGGATCGGCAGCACCCAGGAGCCGACCACCTGCGCCTGCTTGCGGATCAGGTCGGCGACGTCGATGGAGGGAGCGAAGCGCAACGGCCACATGCCGCGGCCCACGGTTACCACCCGCCCGCCGCGCGCCACCACCGCCAACGCCGCGGCCAGCCCCGCCTCGCTGCCGGAGGCATCGAACACGCGGCCGGGAGCGCGGCCGCCGGCGGCGGCGCGCACCCGCTCGGCGAGGCGCCCCGCCGCCGGGCCGTCCACCGCGACCGCCGCCACCCCGAGCCGCTCGGCATGGCGGCGCCGCTCCGCGCTCCGGTCCAGGCCGACCACCGGCCAGCCCATGGCGCGCGCCAGCAGCGCGGCGCTCAGCCCGACCGGGCCCAGCCCCACCACCGCGCAGGCCGCCGCCCCCGGCACCGCCTCCAGTTTGCGCAGCGCGGCGTACGCGGTGCCGGCGGCGCAGGCCAGGAACGAACCGTCCACGTGGCTCAGCGCCTCCGGCAGCGGACAGCAGTTGCGGGCGTCGGTAAGCAGGTAGTCGGCGTCGGCGCCGTGCAGATGCCAGCCGTAGCCGCGCCGGGCGGCGCAATACACGATCTCACCGGCCAGACAGTGGCGGCACAGGCCGCACCCGCGGTAGTGGTAGACCGACACCCGGCGCCCCACCAGGGCGCGCTCCACCCCGCGGCCCACCTCCGCCACCACCCCGCTGGCTTCGTGTCCGATCACCAGATTCCGGCGCTCGCCGATCTCCTCCCAACTGTTGTGAAACGTATGCAGGTCGCTGCCGCAGATGCCGGCGTTGCGCAGCGCCACCACCGCCTCCCCCGGACCGGGGCGCGGGTCGGGAATGGCGCGCACCTCCACCCGGCCCGCGCCGAGCGGCACCACCCCGCGCATCAGAACGGGCTCCGGTTGCCGCCGGCGGCGGCGCGGATCAGTTGCCGGCGCTGCTGACTGCGGCGCACCTCGCGGTCGATGCGGCGCCAGTCCCAGCGCGCCAACAGCGCCGCGCGCAGCCGCGCCTCCATCGCCGCCGCGGCCGGGTCGCCGGCGCGGTTGCGCAGTTCCCGCGGATCCTGCTCCAGGTCATACAGCTCCGGCTCCGGGTCGCTGCCGCCGGACAGGCACAGCTTCCAGTTACCCTGGCGCAGCATCGCCCGCGGGCGGTCGGTGCCGTGCGCAGTCAGCTCGGCGAACGCCGCATCCTCCCAGCCGGCATCGGGGCCGGCCAACAGCGCGGTCAGGCTGCGCCCATCCAGCGGCGCCGCGGGCGAGGCCGCGTCGGCGGCCTCCACGATGGTCGCGGTCACATCCACCAGGGAGACGCACTCGCCTACCCGGCGCCCCGCCGCGGCGCGGCCCGGCCAGCGCACCTGCAGCGGCACCCGCGCCGCCTGCTCGTAGAAGCTCATCTTGCGCCACAGGCCATGCTCGCCGAGCAGCTCGCCGTGGTCGCTGGTGTGGATTACCAGGGTGTCGCCGGCCAGCCCGAACCGGTCGAGCGCCTCCAGGAGCTGGCGCAGCTTGTCGTCGGCATAGCTGACCAGACCGTAGTAGGCCGCCCGCGCCCGGCGCACTTGAGCCTCGCTGTAGCCCCGGAAGCCGAACGCGCGGCGCAGCCGCTGCGCCGCCGGGGGCAGCGCCGCCAGGTGCCCCGGCGGCAGGTGCGGCAGGTCGGCATGGCGCGGGAAGTACTGAGCGAAAAACGGCTCCGGCACCACGAACGGGAAGTGCGGCGCGATCAGGCCCACGCACAGCGCGAAGGGGCGCCTGCCGCGGCCATGCGCCCGGCGGCGCAGGAATGCCAGCGCCGCCGCTGCCGCGGCGTCGTCGGCATCGATCTCCGGGGTGCGCCCCGGCCCGGTGGGCGGCGCCGCGGCCGCGTCGCCGGCGGCCGGCGGCTCCTCCCCGTCCGGCCCCGGCGGCACGCGCGAGGCGGTCCGCACCACGCCGGCCCACGGCTCGCGCGCCTCCGGCACGCCCTGGTCCCAGGGGAAGATGGGGTGCTCCAGCTCGCAGTGCAGGTCGCGCGCCAACTGCTCCCGGAAGCCGTGCAGGTGATCGTCGCCGACCAAGTGCATCTTGCCGGCCAGGGCCACCTCGTAGCCCTGCGCCCGCAGCAGGTGCGGCCACGTCACCGCGTCCGGCGCCAGCGGCGTGGCGTTGTCCCAGCCGGCGCAGTTGTGGGTGTAGCGACCGGTCAGGAAGGAGAGGCGGGACGGTACGCACAGCGGGTTGTTGCAATAGGCGGCGTCGAAGGTGACCCCTTCGGCAGCCAGGCGGTCCATCCCCGGAGTGCGGATGAACGGATGGCCGTAGGTACCGCTGAATTGGGCGCCGTGCTCGTCCGTCATCAGCAACAGGATGTTGGGGCGGGCGGCCGCGGGCGGACCGCCGCCGGGCCCGCCGGGCGGCGCCGCGGGGGTCATTGCTGCCCTGCCACGCCCTGCAGCAGGCCGGCTTCCTGCATCTGTTGCCACTCGCCGGCGAAGGTCTGATTCCAGGTCTCGGTGAGGGGATGCTCCAGCATGGCGCGAAGCACCGGCCAGAACACGATGATGCCGTCGGCGCCGGCGCGCAGCGCGGCCTGCGCCACCTCCACCGAACGCACCAGGGCGGCGGTGACGAAGGGCCGCTGCTCCCACCCCGCGAACATGGCGGCGCACTCGCGCACCAGCCGGCCGGGGTCGCCGCCCATCTGCCTGACCGGCTCGCAGAACGGCAGCACGTGGGTGGCGCCGGCCTGCGCGGCGGCGGCCGCCTGGGCGAGGGAGAACACCGTGGTGCAGAAGGTGGTGACCCTCTCCTGCTCCAGGACGCGGAAGGCGCCGAGGCCGGCCGCGGTGCACGGGATCTTGATCGCGATCTGCGGCGACAGCGCCGTGAACACGTGGCTCACCTCGACCAGCTCCTGCGCGGTATGGCCTTCCACCTCCACCACCACCGGCTTGTCGGTGAGGTCCAGGTAACGGCGCACCACGTCCAGCAACTGGCCGTACTTGCGCACCACCTCATTCAGCACCACGGTATTGGTGACGATCCCGGCGGCGCCGCGCGCCAGCCATTCGCCCAGGTCGGCCGGATCGCCGGCCAGCCAGATGGCCGGGCCGCGGCCGCGGCGCCGCGCTTCGCTGCTCGATAGCCTCATCGTTCCTCCGTTCGGCCGCGCCCGCGGCTCAGTAGTGGAAGCGCTGCAACTCGGCGCGGTCGCGCTCATACTGGGAGCGCAGGGTCTGGGTCACCTCGCTGCGGCTCACCTCGGCCGGCGCCACGTCCCACCAGGTTTCGGAACCAGGCACGTAGCGGTGCTTCTCCACCTCGCACACGATGACGCAGGAGCGCGTCTCGGCGCGCGCCGCGCGCAGCGCGCCGCGCACCTCGCCGGGGGTGAACGCGTGCCAGGCGCGCGCCCCCATGCCCTCGGCAATCCGGCCGATGTCGAGCGGCAGGTAATCGCCCTCCAGCCGCCGCTCGCCGCCGGCTTCGCTGCCGCCGCCGGCTTCGCTGCCGCCGCCGGCTCCGCTGCCGTTGGCGCTGGCGCTACGGGCGCGGAACTCGTTGCCGAAGGGGTGCCCGGTGCGCCCCATCTGCAGGCGCCGGATCACCTGAAAGCCGTGGTTGTCGATCACCACCACGGTTACCTTGAGCCGCTCCTGCAGCGCGGTGATCAGTTCCATGGGGTTGAGCAGGAAGGTGCCGTCGCCGACGTACACGAACACCTCCCCCGCGCTGCCGCGCGCCATGCGCACTCCGATGCCCGCCGGCAGCTCGTAGCCCATGCAGGAGAAGCCGAACTCCAGGTGACAGCGGCTGCCGTTGGCGCCGTCCCACAGCTTGAGGATGTTGCCCGGCGGGCCGCCGGCCGCGGCGACCACGGTATCGGCGCCGGTGGACTCCTCGTTCAGCACCTGAATCACCTGGCCTTCGCTCATCACCTCGCCGGGATGGTCGGCGTAGGCGTCGGTGCGCACCACCTTGTCCCAGTCGGCCTGCGCCGCGGCCACCTCCTGCCGGTAGCCGGGGAACGCCGCGCCGGCGGCGCGGCCGGCCTCCAGCAGCGCCTCCAGGGCCAGCCGCGCATCGCCCACCAGCGGCACCGCGCCCTGCTTGAAGGCGTCCATCGGGCACACGTTGATGGCGATGAAACGTACTCCCGGATGGTGGAACAGGCTCTGCGACGCGGTGACGAAGTCGCTCAGGCGGGTGCCGACGGCGATGATCAGGTCCGCTTCTTCGGCGATGCGCGCGGAAGCGGCGGTGCCCTCCACCCCATGGCCGCCCAGCGACCACTGCGCGGCGCCGCGCAGCGCGCCTTTGCCGGCGTGGGTCTCGCTCACCGGAATGCCGAACGTGGTCGCCACGGCCGCGAGCGCGTCCCACGCCTCCGAGTAGTGGACCCCGCCGCCGGCGATGATCAGGGGCCGGCGGGCGCGCCCCAGCAGCGCCGCCGCCTCGGCGACGCGGTCCGCGGCCGGCGGGCGCCGCTCGATGCGCCAGGTGCGCTCGGCGAAGAAGTGGCGCGGATAGTCATAGGCGTGCGCCTGAACGTCCTGCGGCAGGGAGAGGGTCACGGCGCCGGTGTCGGCCGGATCGGTAAGCACCCGCATCGCCTGCGGCAGCGCCGTGAGGAGCTGTTCCGGGCGGGTGATGCGGTCGAAGAAGCGGCTCACCGGCCGGAAGCAGTCGTTGACGCTGACGTCGCCGGCGGAGGGATGCTCCAACTGCTGCAGCACCGGCCCCTGGCGGCGGGTGGCGTAGTAGTCGGAGGCCAGCAGCAGCACCGGCATGCGGTTGATGGTGGCGGTAGCCGCGCCGGTCACCATGTTGGTGGCGCCGGGGCCGATGGAGCTGGTGCACGCCAGCGTCTGGGTGCGGCGCGTGGCGCGCGCGAACCCGGCCGCGGTATGCACCATCGACTGCTCGTTGCGGGTCTGATAGTAGGGCAGCGCGCCCCCGCTCTGCTCCAGGGCCTGCCCCAGACCGCATACGTTGCCATGGCCGAAGATGCCGAACATGGCCGGTATCAGCCGCCGCCGGGCGCCGTCCAGCTCGCTGTACTGAACCGCCAGGTACTTCACCACCGCCTGCCCCATGGTGAGGCGTTCCGTTTCCTGACCGCCGGTCAGGCGTTGCGTCTGCGCCATGCTCCTCTCCCTGCTGGGCGGTGACGGACTCGAACCGCCGACCACCTGGGTGTAAACCAGGTGCTCTACCAACTGAGCTAACCGCCCGCGTCACGCCCGCTGCGCCGGCACGCTATCCGCCGCGCGCCCGGCTGTCAAACCGCCGCCGGCCGGCCGAACCGGCGCGCGGCGCTCATACTATGGCCGTCACGAGCGCGTGAGCACCTCTACTTGCGTCAGAAATTCTTCGTCGGCGCGGCATTGCACCAGCCGGTCGCCGATATCGGCCAGTTGCTCCGGGTCCACGACGTTGGCCAACAGAACCGCCAGACGTTCGCTCGTCTCCGCCCCGAACCGCAACGCCGCCATACGGCAGAGCAGCGCCCGTTCGTGTTCAAGCCCCTGCTCGAGGCCCCGCTCAAGCCCCTGCTCGAGGCCCCGCTCAAGCCCCCGCTCGAGCCCCTGCTCGAGACCCCGCTCGAGCCCCTGCTCGAGCCCCAGCTTGCGGCCTTGCTCAAGGCCCTGCTCGCGGCCTTCCCGCATCCACTGCGCGGGCCACTCCCTCAAGCGTTCTTGCAGCATCATCCGTACCTCCTCCAGACTGTCCATCGCCGGCAGCTCCTCACCGGCCGGCTTGACCTGCTCCATCGAACTCGTCAGCCAGTCGATGAACACCCGTCGCAACTCTACGTTCTCCGACCCCTCCAGCCGCTCCGGCAGCGCGTTCGCGACCCGTATCAGGTCCGCCTCCGTGCGGCTCTGTTCCAACCCGATCACCGCTCCCATCAGATTGTCGCTCGGCACCTCATCCGCGGCTACGTGCTGCTCCTCGATCACCAGGTAGCGCTGCGCTGGCTGGTACGGCGCCAGTCCCTCCTCCACCGGCGTGATCAGTTCGCCGATCTCCCGCGGCGCCCGCCACCGCGGCGTGCCGTTGTACAGCACGATGGGCAGCACCGCCGGCAGCGCCTCGCGCGCCTCCGGCGCCGCATTGCGCACCAGTTCCTGGTACAGCATGCCGGTGTAGATCAGAATGCGCAGCGCCATGTAGTGATCGTCGCGCGACTGGAACTCAAGCAGCAACAACAGGTAGGCCCAACCGCCGCCGGGCACGCGCAGCCGCCATACGGTGTCGCCGTGACGTTTGAGCAATTCGTCGCTGACGTAATCTGACGACAACTTCCGCAGCGTCGAGAAGTCGCTGGCGCCGAGTTGACCGACGAAGGCGCGTACCAAGTCCTCTACCATGCGCGGGAAGGCGAACAGCTTCTTGTACTGCTCGTCGTACTTGGCGCCGGTCTCGCGTGCGGGTGCCATCTTTCAGCATCGTAGCACAGGGACCGGCGACCGTGAGTCAAGCGGCTGATCGGGAGATCCGTTACCGCTTCGGCGTTGTCAAGGGGTCACTCGTCCCCGCCTACCTGCACCCGAAGCTGCTGGCCGGCCAGGGTCTGGCGCGCCCAGAACAGGTTCTGGCTCGCGTCGTTGCCGCCCGCCGCCAGGATGGCGGTGCCGGTCGCGGTGGTGCCGCCGCCCGGCGCCGCCGTAAAGGTCACCGTCGGGGCGGTCACGTAGCCGCTCCCCCCGTTGGTGATCTCCACCGACCGGATGACGTATTCGAAGACCGCGGTGCCGACCGCGGTGGTGGCGCCGGTCGGCGCCGCCGTAAAGGAGACGGTCGGGGCGGAGGTGTAGCCGCTGCCGGGGTTGGTGACCGTCGCCGTCGGGACGGCGTAGGCCATCACCGCGGTGGCGGTCGCCCCGCTGCCGCCGCCGCCGGTAAGGGAGACGGTGGGCGCCGAGGTGTAGCCGCTGCCGGCGGTGCCGGGCGTCACCGAGGCGACCCCGTAGTTCATCACCGCGGTGCCGGTCGCCGCGGTGCCGGACGACGGCGTCGAAAAGGTCACGGTGGGGGCCGAGGTGTAGCCGCTCCCCCCGGCGGTGACCGTCACCTCATCTGCCTCGACGACCACGGTCGCGGTGGCGGCCGCCCCGCTGCCGCCGCCGCCGGAGAAGGAGACGGTGGGCGCCGAGGTGTAGCCGCTTCCGCCGCTGGTGACGTCAACCCCGGTGATGGTGCTGCCCATCACCGCGCGGTAGCCGGCCCCGCTGCCGCCGCCGCCGGTAAAGGTGATCGTGGGAGCGGAGGTGTAGCCGCTCCCCGCGTTGGTGACGTCGACCCCTCGAATGTTGGAGTACATTCTCACGTTGAACGTTGCCCCCGTGCCTACCGTAATGGAGACCGTGGGGGGCGAGGTGTAGCCGCGCCCCCGGTTGGTGAATACGAGGCGGTCCGCCCGCCCGTCTGAATGCCTGCTCAAGGTGGCGGTTGCCCTGGTGCCGCCGGACGGCGGCGCCGAAAGGGTCACGACGGAGGCCGACGTGTAACCGCTGCCGTCGGCGGTTTTCGGCGCGCTCTGGACGGCGTCGGGCCCCCACGCGGTGCCGGTCGCGGTGGTGCCGCCGGCCCGTTGTGGGGCCGAGAAGGTCGCGGTCGGGACCGAGGTGTAGCCGCTCCCGTACTGATTGCCGATCCTCGTCACGGAAGCGACGCTGTCGGGCCCGGTCGCGGCGGCGGCCGCGCCGCTGCCGCCGCCGCCGGAGAAGGAGACGGTGGGGGGCGAGGTGTAGCCGCTGCCGGCGTTCCCGACCGACACCGAAGTGACGGCCCCGCGTGTCGTCGCGGTGGCGGTAGCTCCGCTGCCGCCGCCGCCCGAAATGGTGACCGTGGGCGCCCCCGTATAGCCCGATCCCCGGGTATCGAGCGTCACGTCAGCGACGCTGCCGCTGAGCGCCGCGGTGCCGGCCGCATCGGTGCCGCCGGACGGCGCCGCCGAGAAGGAGACGGTGGGCGCCGACGTGTAGCCGCTGCCGGCGGTATCGACGTTCACCGAAGTGACGCTGCCGCTGATATCCGGGGTGGCGGCCGCGCCGCTGCCGCCGCCGCCGGAAAAGGAGATGGTGGGCGCCGAGGTGTAGCCGGCGCCGGCGGTCGTGACGTTCACCGAACCGACGCCGCCGCCGCCCGCTACGTCGGCGGTTGCCCGGGTGCCGCCGGCCGGCGGCGGAGCAAGGGTCACGGTGGGCGCCGAGGTGTAGCCGCTGCCCCGCTCGGTAATCCTGACCGACGCGACGGTGTCCGAGGCCCCAGACTGATCCGGGGCGGTGAGCACCAGCACGATCGCGCCCGCGCTCACTTCGGCGCCAACCGTCCACTGCGCGCCTGAGATGTCGCCGGCGAAGGTCGGCGCGGTCGCCGTGCTCGTGAACGGCAGCTCGTTGCCGCCGATCGACACGGTCACCTTCTCGCCCTCGGCGCCGGTGATCCCGTCCCAGGCGAACGGCTCGGAGCGGATCGTCGAGAGGCTCGGGTCCGCTGCGTCAGGCAGCGGCAGCGCCGATGACCAAGCATCCTCTCCCAGGGGCCAGCTCTTCGTGGCCGCCGGAGTCGGGGCCGGCGCGGTCGGCGACCCGCCATTGCCGCCGGCGCCGCCGCCGGCTCCGTTTCCGCCCGCGCCGCCGGCGCCCGTACCGCCGGTCGCGCCCGGCCGGGCCGTCTGCTGGCACGCCAGCAGGGCGATGCCGATGACTGCCGCCAGCGCCAGGAGCGCTGCCTTGCCGCTCATCCCCTTGACCCTCGCCGGCCGGAGCTGCCGAGGTCGGCCCGAATCTTTCGGTTCATGGGGGGGGGGGGTAAGCGTAAGCTCGTTGTCGTTACCGGTCATTCAGAGTACTCCCAAAGCTGGATTCGGAATACGACGCGCATAATCAATCTATTGGCCACTGCCGGCGGCCGTCAAGAGTGCGCGGCAACGGCGGCAACGGCGCGGCGTTGTCCGGGGCCGGCCCAAGCACGTAGTATAGGGCGCGATGGATAAGCTGAGAGCGAGCCGCACGGCTCGGTGCGCGGGCCTCACGGGTCTGTTCGGGGTGCTGGCCGGGGTTCCGGCGTTCGCCCAGGAGGCGTCGGCGGCGAACCAGATCGCCGCCATCATCACCGGCGTCGATACGCTGTGGGTGCTGATGGCCGCGTTTCTGGTGTTTCTGATGCAGGCCGGGTTCGGCATGCTGGAGGCCGGCCTGATCCGCGCCAAGAACACCGCCAACATCCTGATGAAGAACCTGATGGACTTCTGCATGGCCTCGCTCGGTTTCTTCATCTTCGGCTACGCGATCATGTTCGGCTCCGGCAATCCGCTGTTCGGCACTTCGGGTTGGCTGCTGCTCGGCGCCGAGTCCGCGGCGGACGTGCCGCTGTTCGCCTTCTGGCTGTTCCAGGCGGTGTTCGTCGGCGCCGCCGCCACCATCGTGGCCGGCGGCATGGCCGAGCGGATGAAGTTTCCGGCCTACGTGATCTACTCGTTTCTGATCTCCGCGTTCGTCTATCCGGTGGTCGGCCACTGGGTGTGGGGCGGCGGCTGGCTGGCCGGCCTGGGCTTTACCGACTTTGCCGGCTCCACCGTGGTGCACGCGGTCGGCGGCTGGGCCGCCTTCATCGGCACCCGCTGCCTGGGTCCGCGCATCGGCAAGTTCAGTCCCGACGGCAAGCCCAACGTGATCGAGGGACACTCCCTGCCGCTCGCTTCTCTGGGGATGTTCCTGTTGTGGTTCGGCTGGTTCGGCTTCAACCCCGGCTCCACCCTGGGGGTCGGCGACGGCTCCCTCATCGCCCGCGTCGCCATCAACACCAACCTCGCCGCGGCCGCCGGGGCAATCGCGGCCACCGCCGCGGTCTGGCTGACGGCCGGCAAGCCCGACCTCACCATGGGGATGAACGGCGCCCTGGCCGGACTGGTGGCGATCACCGCGCCGTGCGCGTTCGTGGAACCGGGGCACGCGATACTGATCGGGCTGATCGGCGGCGTGATCGTGGTGTTCGGAGTGTTCTACCTCGACCGCCATCGCGTCGACGACCCGGTGGGAGCCATCGCAGTGCACGGCATGAACGGCATCTGGGGAACCCTGGCGGTGGGCATCTGGGGGCAGGCTGCGTTGGGCGTCCCCAACGACGGCCTGTGGTACGGCGGCGGCTTTGGCCAGCTCGGGGTGCAGCTGCTCGGCACGGTCACCGTGAGCGTGTTCATCATCGTCGCCATGGGGCTCATCTTCAAGCTGATCGACCGGGTGGTAGGTCTGCGCGTGCCGCGTGAGGAAGAGTTGAAGGGCCTGGACGTCGCCGAACACGGCGCCGACGCCTACGGCGGCTTCCAGGTGTTTTCCACCGAGTAGCGCCCGCCCGGCAGGGCGGTCAGCGGTTCAGGTCGACGTGCTTGCCGGTGGTGACGTAGATCACCGCCTCGCAGATGTTGGTGGCGTGATCGCCGGCGCGCTCCAGTTGCTTGGCCACGAACAGCAGCGACGACGCCTGGGTGATGTTGCGCGGGGTCTCCATCATGTAGGTGAGCAGCTCGCGGAACAGGTGCGAGTAGGTCTCGTCCACCTTGTTGTCGCGGGCGCTGACCTGTTCCGCCAGGGCGCTGTCCTGGGTCACGAAGCTGCGCACCGAGTCGCGCAGCATGGCGCAGGTCTCGTCGGCCATCAACGGTATCGCGATCAGTTCCTTGATGAGCTGCTCGGAGGCCAGCCGTTGCGCAACCCGCGCCATGTGCACCGCCAGGTCGCCGGTCCGCTCCAGTTGCGCGATGACGTTGAGCGTGCCGACGATCTGCCGCAGGTCGGTGGCTACCGGCTGCTCGGTGGCGAGCAGCCGCACGCAGGAGTCGTCGATGTCGTGATGCATGCGGTTGACGAGGTCCTCGTCGCGCAGCACCTGCTCCGCGAGGCGCACGTCGTGCTCTTCCAGCGCCCGGACCGAACCGCGTATGGCGCGTTCCACCTGCTGCCCCATGGTGGTGAGCGCGTCGCGCAATTCGGCGAAGGCTTGGTCGTATTGGGCCCGCAACGGCGGCGTCACTTCGCGCTCCCGCTCCCTCGGCTCAGCCAAAGCGCCCCGAAATGTAGTCTTCGGTGCGCTGCTCGTCGGGGTTGGTGAAGATCTTGCCGGTCGGTCCATACTCCACCAGATAGCCGGCCCGCTCCTCGCCCATCATGAAGAACGCGGTGTAGTCGGACACCCGCGCCGCCTGCTGCATGTTGTGGGTCACGATGATGATGGTGAAGCGCGCCGCCAGGTCCTTCATCAGATCCTCGATTCGCAGCGTGGCGATCGGATCCAGCGCCGAGCAGGGCTCGTCCATGAGAATGATCTCCGGCTCGACGGCAATGGCGCGGGCGATGCACAGCCGTTGCTGCTGGCCGCCCGAGAGGCTCAGGCCGCTGTCCTGCAGCTTGTCCTTGACGTCGTCCCACAGCGCCGCCTGGGTGAGCGATTTCTCCACCAGCTCGTCCAGGTCGCCGCCATAGCCGTTGATGCGCGCGCCCCAGGCGATGTTGTCGTAGATCGACTTGGGGAACGGATTGGGCTTCTGGAACACCATGCCGATGCGGCGCCGCACCTCCACCGGGTCCACCTCGGCGGCGTAGATGTTGCGTCCGTGAAACAGCACCGCTCCTTCGGTGCGGGCCGCGGGCACCAGCTCGTTCATGCGGTTCAGGGAGCGCAGCATGGTGGTCTTGCCGCAGCCGGAGGGGCCGATCAACGCGGTGATGCGCCGCGTTCCGAAGCTCATGTTGATGTCGCGCACCGCCAGGAACCGGCCGTAATAGACGCGCAGTCCGGCCACCGACAGGGCGCTCGACTCGGCGGACGGAACCGGCAGATCCGCCGCGTGCGAGGTTACCTGGGTGGACACCGTCGGCCCCCCTGCGCCGCCGCCGGCAGCGGCCCCGCGCCGCCTTTCCCGATGACACGGCGCCCGGAACCGTGCGGGCGCGGCGCGCCGCCGGCGCCCGCCATCAGGTAATCCCCCGTTGTTTGGCATAGTGGTTGCGCAGCAGGATGGCGGTGGCGTTCAGCGTCAACAACAATACCAGCAACACCAGGATGGCGGCGGCCGCCGCGTTGCGGAACTCCGCCTGCGGGCGCGCCGTCCACTGATAGATCTGAATCGGCAGCGTGGTGAACTTGGAGAACGGGCCGGCCGGATCCAGCGTCACCAGGGTGGAGGCGCCAACCACCACCATCGGAGCGGTCTCGCCGATGGCCCGCGAGGTCGCCAGGATGGTGCCGGTCAGGATGCGGTCCAGCGAGCCGGGCAGCACGTGATCGCGAATCGTCTGCCACTTGCTCGCGCCAAGCCCGTAGCTCGACTGCCGCAGACTGTCGGGCACCGCCTTGATCGCCTCCTGGGCGTTGATGATGATGACCGGGAGAATCAGCAGGCCGAGCGTCAGCCCGGCGGACAGGATGGTCCTGCCGTTGGCGCCGGCGCCGCCGGCCAACCCGAAGAGCGCGCCGCTGGTGAACGGTTCCATGGCGCGCACGAACACCGTCAATCCGAGCATCCCGTAGATGATCGACGGCACCCCCGCCAGATTGTTGATGTTGGTCTGGATGGCGCGGTTGAGACGCGTGTCGAGCGCGTACTCTTCCAGGTAGATGGCGGCGCCGACGCCCACCGGAAACGCGAACAGCACAGTGATCAGTATGGTCCACAGCGACCCCTTGATGGCCGCCCGCACCCCGGCGTCCTCCGGCGTGCTCGACTGCGCGCGGCTGATGAACGCGCCGCTCAGCCAGGAACGGGGCGCTACCCGCGCCGCGGGATACTTGGCCGCCGCCTCCCGCAGCACCGCCTCGCGCCGGACCAGCGAGTCCCACAGCGGCCAGGCCTGCGCCACCGACGGATCCACCACCCGCTCGATCACCAGCGCGTAGAGCTCGTCGCGGCTGCGCTCGGCAAGCGGCCGCTCGCGGTCGAAGCGCCGCAGCAGGCCGCGCGAGAGGTGCTCGCCCATCACCTCCAGCAGCAGCTCCCGGTTCATGCGCTCCAGCGGCACGCCGCCGCGGGTCAGTTCCCGCGGCTCGATGGCGTTCTCGATCGCCACCAGGCCGAAGGCCCGATTGGCGATCGTCAGCAGCAGCGCGGTAAGCATCACGATCGCCACCGCGGTGGCGGCGTGGAACACCAGCCGCCAGACCAGGCCCAGGCGATGGCGCCCCGCCAGATTGCCCGGCATGGCGCTCACTCGTATACCTCGCGGAAGCGGCGGACGATGCGGCGGCTCAACATGTTCAGCCCCAGGGTGATGAAGAACAACACCAGGCCGATCGAGTAGATGCTGTTGTAATCGATCGACTGATAGCTCAGGTCGCCGCCGCTGATGCGCACGATGTGGCCGGTCATGGTCTCCGCGGCGTGGAACGGGTTGAAGGTGAAGGCCGAGCCGGCGCCGGCCGCCAGGGCGACCACCATGGTCTCGCCGACCGCCCGCGACAGCCCGATGATGAACGCCGCGGCCAGGCCGGAGAAGGCCGCCGGCACCACGATCTTGACCGCGGTCTCCAGGCGCGTCGCGCCCAGCCCCAGGGCGGCCTCGCGCAGCGCCACCGGCACCGCCGACAGCGCGTCCTCGGCCATCGACGATATCAGCGGCAGGATCAGGATCCCGATCACGATGCCGGCGGACGCCGTGTTGTAGATCTGCACCGCCTCCTGGCCGAACACGCCGCGCAGCAGGGGCGTCATGAAGGTGAGGGCGAAGTAGCCGTAGACCACCGTCGGGATCCCCGCCAGCACCTCCAGAATCGGCTTGAGGAACGCGCGCATGCGGCGGCCGGCGTATTCGCTGAGGTAGATCGCCACGCTCATGCCGATCGGAACCGCGACCAGCATCGCGGTGAGGCTGGTCATCAGGGTGGCGTTGACCAGGGGCAGAATCCCGAACTTGCCGATCGCCGGCTGCCACTCGGTGGTGGTGAGGAAGGCCCACAGGTTCACCGCGTCGTTGCGGAAGAAGAGCACCGACTCGCGGCCGAGCACGAGTACGATACCCACCGTCACGAAGATCGACAGGGCGCCGCAGAAGAACAGCAATGCCTGGATGACGGCCTCGCCGGGCCGCGGCCGGTGCGAGAGCGCGTGCGCGCGCCCGCCGGACACCGCCCGGCTCAGGCGCGTGACGCCGGTCGCCCCGACCCGTTGCGTAGTGGACAATGACAGCCTCGCGGGCAAGTGTCGCCGCCGATTGTTAGGATTTTGTGAGCGCCGGACCAGTTTTGCATGTTCTTCTCAGGCTGCGGCGCGGGCAGGCGGCGCGGCGGTCAAGCGCCGCGGTCAAGCGCCGCGCAGGGCTTGGCGGTAGAGCGCCTCCCGGCGCTTGAGGAAGTCCCAGGGCACGTCGTAGGCGCGTTCGAGCCGCTCGCGGGTATGGATCTCGCGGGTCGGCCCGATCAGCGGCGGCCCGTCCGGCCGGAACAGCGCCACGTAGTCCGAGAACTCCGCCGACAGCTCCAGTTCGTGCACCGAGTAGCACCAGGTCAGCCGCTCCCGCTGCGCGTACTCGTACAAGTAGCCCATTACGGCGCGCTTCTGCCGCTCCTCCAGGGCGAACACCGGCTCGTCCATCATCAACGCGCGCGACCCGTAGAGCAGACAGAACGCCAGCAGGGTGCGCTGCAACTCGCCCTTGCTCACCTCCTGGGTCCGCTTGTGGAGCACCCCGCGCAGCTCGAACACCTCTACCATCTCACGCATGAACTCTTCGCTGCGCTGCTCGTGATACCCGGTGCGGTATACGTAGGAGATCAGATCGCCGATCGACTGCTCGGTCTCGAACTCCATGTTCTGGTGGATCAACGACACGTGGCGCTGGCGCGCGTAGGGATCGCGCAGCCGCCGCGTGTCGACGCCGTGCAACAGCACCGTGCCGTCGCCGGGCACGGCGATGCCGCTGGCCAGCAGCATGAAGGTCGACTTGCCGGTGCCGTTCTGGCCCACCAGGGCCACCACTCCGGCCGGCAGCCGCAACGAGAGATCGCGAAACACCAGTTCGGTGCCCTCCGGATAGGCGTAGCTCACCTTGCGCAGCTCGACCGGATGCATCGCCGCCATTCTTGCGCGCCGCGCGCCGGTTTGACCAGCGCCCGGCGGGGCCGCTACGCTGGGCCGGTGTCCGGCCGCGGCGGCGCCCTCAATCCCGAACAGGAACGGGCGGTCAACACCATCGACGGGCCGGTGATGGTGCTGGCCGGGGCCGGCTCCGGCAAGACCCGGGTCATCACCGCGCGCCTCGCGCGCCTGCAGCGCGCCGGCGTCGACCCGCGCGCCATCGTCGCCCTCACCTTCACCAACAAGGCCGCGGCCGAAATGCGCGAGCGCGCCGCGGGCGCCGCCCGCGGCGCCGGCTCCGGGGGCGGCCGCGGGCGGCGGGCGGCGCCCGCGGTGGGCACCTTCCACGCCTTCGGCCTGCAACTCGTGCGCCGCTACCGGGACGAGCTGGGATTCCGCGCCGGCGGCGCCGCGGCGGCCGCGGTGACCGTGTACGACCAGCAGGACAGCGCCCAACTGTTGCGCGAGGTGGCCGGCGAGCTGCGGCTGGACGCCGACCTGGCGGAGGCCGACCCGGCGCTGCTGCAGCGGCTGGTGTCGGGGCTGCGCATGGGCATCGGGGCCGACGCCGCCGGCGGCGAGCAACTGCGCCGGCTCGCCGCCGCCTACGGGCGGCGGCTGCGCCTGCACCAGGCGGTCGACTTCGACGACCTCATCCTGCTGCCGTTGGAATTGCTGCGCGGCGCCGCCGGGGACGCGATCCGCGCGCGCTACAGCCACGTCATGGTAGACGAGTTCCAGGACACCTCGCGGCGCCAGTACCAGCTCCTGCATGCCCTCACCGCGGCCTCCCGCAACGTGTGCGTGGTGGGCGACGACGATCAGTCGATCTACTCCTGGCGCGGCGCCGAAGCCGCCAACTTCGACCACTTCAGCCGCGACTTCGCCGAGCGGGTGGAGATCAAGCTGGAGCAGAACTACCGCTCGACCGGATCGATTCTGGCGTTCGCCAATGCCGTGATCAGCCACAACGGCGCGCGCCGGCCGAAGCGCCTGTGGAGCCGCGGCGGGGAGGGCGCGCGGGTGGTGGCCGCCTACCCGGAGAGCGATGCCGACGAGGCGGAGTGGATCGTGCGCCAGATCCGCAGCCTGGCGCTCGGCGCCGGGCTGCGCTACGCCGACTGCGCGGTGCTGGTGCGGGCCAACAACCTCACCCGCGCCCTGGAGGAGGTGCTGCTGCGGGAGGCAATCGCGTATCAGGTGTCGGGCGGCATGAGCTTCTTCAGCCGCCGCGAGGTGCGCGACCTGATCGCCTACCTGCGGGTGCTGGCCAACCCGGACGACGACGTCAGCCTGCGCCGCATCATCAACACGCCGCGCCGCGGCCTGGGCGCCGCCGCCCTGGAACGGATCGCCGCGGTCGGCGCGGCGCGCGGCTGCTCGCTCTACTCCGCCCTGGCGCTGGTGGGCAGCGGCGAGGCGGCGGCGGACGGCGCCGGGGCCGGCCGCGAACCGAAGCGGCTGCGCGCCCTCGGCGGCGAGCTGGCGGAGCTGCTGGAACGCTACGCGGCGCGCATGCGCAACGGCGAGCGGCGCCGCGCCATGGCGCCGGTGCTGGCCGAGCTGGTCGACGAGCTGCAGTACCGCAACCACCTGCTGGACGGCGCGCGCCCCGAGGTGGCGCGCTGGCGGGTCTCCAACGTCGACTCGGTGATCGGCTCGCTGGCCGACTTCGAGCAGCATCCGGACCGCATCCAGCCCACCCTGGCCGACTACCTGACGCGCACCGCGCTCGCCAGCCGCGACGACGACACGCCCGACCGCGGCGGCGACCCGCGCGGCCGGGTGCAGCTCATGACCATCCACGCCGCCAAGGGGCTGGAGTTCGATACCGTGTTCATTGCCGGAGCGGACGACGGCTCGATCCCGCACGCGCGCTCCCTGGCCGAGAGCGAAGCCAACCTGGAGGAGGAACGGCGCCTGTTCTACGTGGCCGCCACCCGCGCCCGCCGCCGCCTGTACGTTACCTGCCCCGCGGTGCGGCGGCGGCGGCGCGGCGGCGGGCCGCCGGAGGAATACGCCGCCGAGCCGTCGCGCTTCCTGCAGGAAGTCCCCCCGGACCTGGTCGACGGCGCGCGCGCCGAAGAGGAACTGGCGCCCGAACAGGCGCGCGCGCTGTTCGCCGACCTGAAGCGCCGCCTCGGCGCCGGCGGCGCCGGCTCCAATTGACACGGCGGCGCGGTTGCCGCTAAGGTCCGGGCCTCACCCCACTACGTCCATTTGCGGTGTCCCATTGCGGTCCCATTTGCGAACGAGGTAACCGATGTCTGAACGGAAGAACCCAACCAAGAACGTCTACTTCTTCGGCGGCGGCAGCGCCGAGGGCAAGGCGGAGATGAAGGAGCTGCTCGGCGGCAAGGGCGCCAACCTGGCCGAGATGACCAACCTGGGGATCCCGGTGCCGCCCGGATTCACCATCTCTACCGAGGTGTGCGCGGCGTTCTACGAGCACCGGCGCAACTACCCGGCGGGGCTCAGGGAGGAGGTGGCCGAGCACCTGCGGCGGCTGGAGACCATGATGGGCAAGAAGCTGGGCGATGCCCGCGACCCGCTCCTGGTCAGCGTGCGCTCCGGCGCCGCCCAGTCGATGCCGGGCATGATGGACACGATCCTCAACCTCGGTCTCAACGACGCCGCGGTCGAGGGGCTGGCCGAGCAGTCGGGCAATCCGCGCTTCGCCAGGGACTCCTACCGGCGCTTCATCCAGATGTACGGCGACGTGGTGATGGAGGTGCCGCACGGCGCCTTCGAGCGCGCCCTCGAGGAGGCCAAGGAGCGCAAGGGGGTGACCGAGGACACCGGCCTGGACGCCGCCGACCTGGACGCGGTGATCGCCGCCTACAAGGAGATCTACGCCGGCCACACCGGCGCGGGATTCCCGCAGGCGCCGCTGGATCAGCTCTGGGGGGCGATCGACGCGGTGTTCGGTTCGTGGAACAACGACCGCGCCATCCGCTACCGCCAGTTGAACGACATCAAGGGGCTGCTCGGCACCGCGGTCAACGTGCAGTCGATGGTGTTCGGCAACTTCGGCGGCGATTCCGGCACCGGCGTCTGCTTTACCCGCGACCCCTCCACCGGCGAAAACACCTTCTACGGCGAGTATCTGATCAACGCCCAGGGTGAAGACGTGGTGGCCGGCATCCGCACGCCGCTGCCGCTGAGCCGCCTGCGCGAGGCCGCGCCGGAGATGATGGCGCAGTTGGAGGAGGTGCGCGGCCGGCTGGAGCGCCACTACCGCGACATGCAGGACATGGAGTTCACCATTCAGCAGGGCCGCCTGTTCCTGTTGCAGACCCGGAACGGCAAGCGCACCGGCGGCGCGGCCGTCAAGCTGGCGGTGGACATGACGGCGGAAGGACTCATCACCCGCGAAGAGGCGATCGGCCGCGTGACCCCCGAGCAGCTCGACCAGCTCCTGCATCCGATGATCGACCCGGCCGGGCGGGAGCAGGTGACGGCGCTGGCCTCGGGCCTCAACGCCTCCCCCGGGGCCGCGACCGGGCAGGTGGTGTTCACCGCCGACGCCGCCGAGGAGTGGGCGCAGCAAGGGAAGCGCGTGCTGCTGGTGCGGCGCGAGACCTCGCCCGAAGACATCGGCGGCATGCACGCCGCGCAGGGCATCCTCACCTCCACCGGCGGCATGACCTCGCACGCCGCGGTGGTGGCGCGCGGCATGGGCACGCCGTGCGTGGCCGGCTGCAAGGAGGTGGTGATCAGCGGCGGCGCGGCCACCATCGACGGCGTTCCGGTGCGCGAGGGGCAGTGGCTGACCATCGACGGCAGCACCGGCGAGGTGTTCGACGGCGAGCTGCCGCTGATCACGCCCAAGGTGACCGGCACCCTGGCGGAGTTCCTGGCATGGACCGACGGCGTGCGCGCCGGCGCCTCCCGGGAGGGCATCGCGGGCCGCGGCTTCGGCATCCGCACCAACGCCGACCTGCCGCGCGACGCCCGGGTGGCGCGCGAGTTCGGCGCCGAAGGCATCGGCCTGTGCCGCACCGAGCACATGTTCTTCGACGAGGGCAAGCTGGAGATCTTCCAGGAGATGATCGTGGCTGAGGATGCCGCCGCCCGGCGCGCGGCGCTGGACCGGCTGCTGCCGCTGCAGCGCGACGACTTCACCGGCATCTTCCGGGCGATGGACGGGTTCCCGGTAACGGTGCGCCTGCTCGACCCGCCGCTGCACGAGTTCGTGCCCAAGACCCGGGCCGACGCCGAAGCGCTGGCGGCCGCCTCCGGGGTGCCGCTGGAGCGGCTGCAGGCCAAGATCGAGGCGCTGCACGAGATGAATCCGATGCTCGGCCACCGCGGCTGCCGGCTGGGCATTACCTACCCGGAGATCTACGACATGCAGGTGCGGGCCATCATGGAGGCGGCGTGCGCGGTGGCGGCCGCCGGCGCCGGCGTGCTGCCGGAGATCATGATTCCGCTGGTCGGTACCATCGAGGAGCTGAGCCGGCTGCGCGCGCGCGCCGAGCAGGTGGCGGCGGACGTGCTGGCCGCCGCGGCGGTCAAGGTCGAGTACCAGATCGGCACCATGATCGAGATTCCGCGCGCCGCGGTGACCGCCGCCCGGGTGGCGGAAGCCGCCGACTTCTTCTCCTTCGGCACCAACGACCTCACCCAGCTCACCTTCGGCTACTCGCGCGACGACGCCGGGGTGTTCCTCCCCGAGTACGTGGAGCAGGGCATCCTGGAGCATGACCCGTTCCAGGTGCTGGACCGGGACGGCGTCGGCGAGGTGGTGGAGATGGGCGTGCGGCGCGGGCGCGCTACCAAACCCGACCTGAAGATGGGCATCTGCGGCGAGCACGGAGGGGACCCCTCCTCGATCGAGTTCTGCTATCGGGTGGGTATGAACTACGTCTCCTGCTCCCCCTACCGCGTGCCCATTGCCCGCCTGGCCGCGGCGCAGGCGGTGTTGGGCATCTCGCCGTAGGCCACCGGCCTACGGGCGTAGCCAGCCGCCCGCGTGCGCGGCGGACGGCTGGTGGGCGCGGGTTCAGGCGGAAGCGGCGAACGCTTCCAGGTACTGGCTGCGCGACGGGTGGCGCAGGCGGCGCAACGCCTTCTTCTCGATCTGGCGGATGCGCTCCTTGGTCAGCCGATAGCGGGCGCCGATCTCCTTCAGCGACAGGGGTTGCTTGCCGTTGAGGCCGAAGCGGCGCACGATGATGTCGGCCTCCTTCTCGGTGAGGGTGGCCAGCACGCGATTGATCTGGTCCTTCAGGGCGCTGTCATGGGCCTGCTCTTCGGGCGACCGGTAGTCGGTGTCGGCCACGAAGTCGCCGATGGTCGAGGCGTCGCGGTCCACGCCCACCGGGCTGTCCAGCGACACCAGATCACGGGAGATGCTGACCAGCGACTCCACGTGTTCGGCGGACATGTCCACTTCCTTGGCGACCGCGGCCAGCTTGGGTTCGGCGGAGCGGTCGCCCTGGAGCTGCTTGCGCGCCTTTTCGATCTGCACCAGCTCGTTGGCGCGATTCAGCGGCAACCGGATCATGCGCGACTTTTCGCACACCGCCTTGAGAATGGCCTGCCGAATCCACCACACCGCGTAGGAAATGAAGTGGTACCCCTTGGTCACGTCGAACCGCTCCACGGCGTTCATCAGTCCGATGTTGCCTTCGCTGATCAGGTCGGTAAGGGGCAGACCCTGGTTCTGGTACTTCTTGGCCACGTTGACGACGAAGCGGAGATTGGCGCGTACCAGGTGCTCCTTGGCCGCCTCGTCGCCGTCGCGGGCGCGCGTGGCGCAGTCGATTTCCTGCTGGCGGGTGAGCAGCGGGATGCGGTTGATATCACGCAGATAGAGCGACAGGACGCTGTCATCCCCGTGATCGGTAGTGGCGCGCAGCCGGGTGGCCGGCTTGCGCTTCGGTGACGGTCGTTTCTGAGCCATTTTGCCTTACTCTTCAGCCATCACCATGCAACTTCCGTACCAACTTCGGAACCCTGCCTGTAGCGGGCTATTTCGCTGTCTGAGAAGGAACTGCCGGCGGGACGAACGATCGCGGAGGCAGGCGTGAGCAGGGCGAGTGGGTCAAAGCGACCCACTCGCCGCGGCAGGCCCCGCAATGTGGCGCATTATGAACCAGTTGCGATCTCGTCACTGGTGGGAACGCGCCCGCAACACACCACGTAGGGCAGTGCGCTGCCGCATACGCAGGGATCGCCGTCCGCCGGCCGGCGCCGGCGCGCGAAGTCGGCCGCCACCACCCGCTCCGCGCCGGCCGCGGCCGGGAGGAGCAGCGGAAACGTAACCTGCATGGCGGCGAACAGCCGCCGCCGCTGCTCGGCGGTGCGTCCCCGCAGGGCGCCGCGCCGCACCAACTCGGTGAAGTGTCCCCACAGCAGGTCGCGCAGCATGTCGGTCTCCGCCGCGCCCAGCGGCGCGCGCGCCTTGGCGCGCACGTAGCGGGCCAGTTGCAGCGAGTGGAACGCGCGCCAGTCGTCCAGCAGCCGATGGCCCTGCCGCGGCATGCCGTGATCGTTGCTGCAGGTGCGGATCAAGCGCGCCAGACCCGGCTGCTTGTGGGTGCGCTGCGCATCCACCCAGCAGCGCAGCGCGGCGCCGCGGCGGCCCAGACGGGCGCAGACGAATCCCAACCAGCGCAGGGTGGCGGCCAATCCGGCGCGCTGCCCCGCCGGGCAGGAAGCCGCGGCCGCGGTAAGCAGATCGAGGGCGCGGCGGTTGCGGTGGCCGCGCAGCGCGCGCCGCCCATGGTGGAACTGCCGCCGCCAACTCGGACTCCGGCGTGGAGCGGTCACGCCGCCGAAAATACTGCCGCGACGCCGGGGCCGGCCACTACCCGGCGCCGGCCCACCACCGGACCGGTTGATCGGCCGGCTCGTTCATCGCGGCCGGCAGCCGGCAGTTCCCGGTTGACGGCAAAATCGCTCCATCGGTATATTGCCCCCGTACCCAAACAAACCAATACATTTTTCTCGATGCTCACAGGAGGATCTAACCATGACCATCAAGCCTCTCGGTGATCGCGTTCTGGTCAAGGTTGAGGAAGCGGACCAGAAGACCGCCGGTGGTATCTACATTCCGGACACGGCGCAGGAAAAGACCCAGAACGGGGTGGTTCTCGCCGTCGGCGACGACGAAGAGATCAAGGTCAAGGTGGATGACAAGATCATCTACGACAAGTACGCCGGCACCACGGTCAAAGTGAACGACGACGAGCAGCTCATTCTGAAGGCTGCGGACATTCTCGCCGTCTACGGATAGGGCGCTCCTTCGATTCGCAACGATCAGCCCGTCCCCCTGGGACGGGCTTTTTTGCGTCCGGCCGCCTTGGCCGGCCGCCGGCGGGCAACCGGCGCGCGCGGTCAGCCGGCGAAGTAGGCCTGCACCCTCTCCAGCAGCTCGCGCGCCGGGGCGATCTCCAACCGCACCTCCGGCAGCGAGCGCAGGAACACCTCGCCATAGGCCTGCCGCGTCAGGCGCGCGTCCAGCAGCAGCACCACCCCGCGGTCGGCGTGGCTGCGAATCAGGCGCCCGAACCCCTGCCGCACGCGCATCACGGCGCGCGGCAGGGCCAGGTCGGTGAACGGGTCGCCGCCGCCGGCCGCGACCCGCGCCATCTGCGCGACCGCCACCGGATGGGTGGGCACCTCGAACGGCAGGCGGCAGATTGCCACCAGGCTGAGCGCCTCGCCCGGCACGTCGATGCCTTCCCAGAACGAATCGGTAGCCAGCAGCACGCTGCCGGTATCGGCGCGGAAGCGACGCAGCAGGCGGTGGCGGTCCTCCTCTCCCTGGCGCAGCACGGCGATGCCGTCCTGCGCCAACGCCGCCTGCAGGCGCCGGTAGCAACGTTCCAACATGGCGTAGGAGGTGAACAGCACCAGCGCCCGGCCGCGGCTGGCGCGCAGCGCCGGCACCAGGTAGCCGGCGAGCCACGCCGGATGAGCGGTGCTCCGCGGATCCGGCGCGTCGGAGGGAATGCCGACCAGCGCCTGGTCCCGAAATGCGAACGGCGACGGATACCGTTCGGTGAATACGTTGCGCTCCAGGTCGTCGCTCAGCCCTACCCGACTGCGCCAGAACCGGAACTCGCCGGCCACCGTCAGCGTAGCGGAGGTGAGCACCACGCTGGGGTAGCGGTCGAACACCGCCGCCCGCAGCAGCGGAGCGACCTCTACCGGGGTGATCACCAGCCAGGCCGCGGTGCTGCCGTCGCGCCGGCGGCGGCCCTCCACCCAGCGCACCACTGCGGTGCCTTCGGCCAAGGCGGCCCCCGCCCCGCCGGCGAGCGCCGGCTTCTCGGCGGCGCGCAGCTGCTCGCAGAGCTGCGCCGCGCCCCGCATGCGGCGCACCTGAATTGCCAGCTCGACCGCGTCGGGGCTGTCCCGGTCGGGTTCGTCGAGCCGGTCCAGCGCCTGCCCCAGCGCGGCGGCGAGCTCCAGCAGCGCCCCGGCGACGGCCGCCAGCAGCTCCGGCAGCGGGCCGTTGCCCGGGCCGCTCAGAGCAACGGCCGCCTCGCCGCCGAGCACCGCGGCCGCGGCCCGTTCCAGCCGCTGCGCCAGCCGCCGCAGCCGCTCCACCTGCGCCAGCAGGGCGCCGGCATGCTGCCCGGCGTCGGCGAACCACTCGGCGCGGCGCGGAATCAGCCCCTGCAGGCGCCCGCGCCGGTAGCTCGCCAGGCGCGCCGCCATACGCTCCAGGCCGGCGCGGGAAATCCGCTCCGAGAAGAAGGACAGGGCGCTGTCTTCGACCGCGTGGGCCTCGTCGAACACGAGGCGCGCGAAGCCCGGCAGCAGGGCCGCGTCCTGCAGGGAGCCGCCGCCGCCGGAGTCGGCCCCGCGCAGCGTCAGGTCGGCGAACAGCAGGTGGTGGTTGACGATCAGCAGGCGCGCGGCCGCGGCCGCGCGCCGCGCGCGCAGTACGAAGCAGGCCTCGCGGTCGGGACAGCGCGCGGAGCTGCAGGCGTCACCCTCCGAACACACCAGGTCCCAGGCGGCGGCGCGGGCGGCGAACGGCAGGTCGCTGCGGCAACCGGTGGGACTTGCCAGGGACCAGTCGTAGAGCGCCCGCACCTCCGCCGCGGTCGGCTCGTCCAGCGGCGCCTCCGCGCCCGCCGCGCCCGCCGCGGCGGCGGGCATCCCCTGCGCCTCGCCATAGGCGCCGCGCAGGCGGCGCAGGCACAGGTAATTGGCGCGGCCCATGACCAGACAGCTCTTCACCTGCGTGCCCAGGACGCGTTGCGCCAGCGGCAGGTCCTGCGCCAGCAACTGCTGCTGCAGGTTGATGGTGGCGGTGGATACGACCACCCGCTCATCATTGGCCGCGGCCCAGGCCACCGCCGGGATCAGGTAGGCCAGCGACTTGCCGATTCCGGTGCCGGCCTCGGCCGCGACGATCACCTCGTCGTTGAACGCATCGCACACCGCCTGCAGCATCGCAACCTGCCCGGGACGCTGCTCGTAGCCGGGATGCAGCCGCTGCAGCGGGCCGCCGGCGCGCAGGGTGGCCGCCAGCTCGCGCGGATCCAGCGCCTGCAGTTCGCGCTCCCGCACCGGTTCGGCGCAGAACTCCTCGCGCCCGCCCGCCTCCACGGGCGCCACTGTACTATGCCTTGACCCGGCGCGGCGCCGGTTGGTATTCAATGGGTCACCCTCTCCACCCGCTGCGGGTGGAGCGGCCGGACGCCGTGCGCCGCTCCCGCAGCAGCATCAAAAGCGAGGTGCGTCATGGCACGTATACCGGTCGCCGTCGTCGGCGCCACGGGCATGGTGGGACAGCGGATCATCGCCTTGCTCGACGATCATCCCCGGTTCGAGTTGCAGGAAGTAGCTTCCTCGGCGCGCACCGCCGGCCGGCGCTACGCCGAGGCGATCAGGTGGCGCCTGCCGACCGCGTTGCCCGCCGCGGCGGGCAACCTGCAGCTCAAGGAGGGCGGCGCGCCGCTCGCCAGCCGCGTGGTGTTCTCCGCCATGCCGGCCGCTCCCGCCCGCGCCATAGAGCGGCAGTACGCCGCCGCCGGCCACCTGGTGGTCAGCAACTCCAGCAGCCATCGAATGGACCCGCGGGTCCCGCTCGTGATCCCGGAGGTCAACGCCGACCACCTCGCGCTGGTCGGGCGCCAGGGGACCGCCGGCGGCATCGTGACCAACTGCAACTGCGCGGCCATGTTTCTGACCATGGCGCTGGCGCCGCTGCACCGCCGCTACCGGGTGGAGGCGGTGCACGTGACCACCATGCAGGCGGTGTCGGGCGCCGGCTATCCCGGCGTCGCCAGCCTCGACATCCTCGGCAACGTGTTCCCGCTACCCGCCGAGGAGGAGAAGATCGAACGGGAGACGCAGAAGATGCTGGGCCGGCTCGCCGGCGACCGAGTGGTGCCGGCGCCGTTTCCGGTCAGCGCCCAATGCCAGCGCGTGCCGGTGATCGACGGCCACACCGAGACCGTAGCCGTGCGCCTGGCGGCCGACCCCGACCCCGGCGAGGTGGCGGCTGTCCTGCGGGAGTTCCGCGGACTGCCGCAGGAACGCGCCCTGCCCAGCGCGCCGCGGCATCCCATCGTGGTATTCGACCAGGAGGACCGGCCGCAGCCGCGCCTGGACGCCGATCTGCAGCGCGGAATGGCGGCGGCGGTCGGGCGCATCCGCCGCTGCCCGGTGTTCTCGATCAAGATGCTGGTGCTGGGGCACAACCTGGTACGCGGCGCCGCCGCCGCCGCGGTGCTCAACGCCGAAACCCTGCTGGCGCTGGACCTGCTGCCGGCGTGAGGGTAATGAAGTTCGGCGGCACCTCGCTGGCGGCGGCCGAGTCGTTGGACCGCGCCATCGGGATCGCCGCCGGGGCGCTGGACGACGGCGTGGTGCTGGTGGCATCCGCCATGGGCAGCGCGACCGATTGCCTGCAGCAGGCGGCGCGCGCCGCCGGGCGCGGCGACGGCCAACAGGCCCACGCGCTGGTCGACCGGCTGGCCGCCGAACACGCCGCGGCAGCCGCCGCCCTGCTGGGCGGTGACGAGCAGGCGCGCGCGGCCGAGCAGCAACTCCGCACTCTGTTCGACGAGTTGCGCTCCATCGTTACCGGCATGGCGCTGCTCAAGCAGTGGACGCCGCGCGGCAACGACGCCATCCTCGGCTTCGGGGAACGCGCGGTCACGCTGCTCCTGGCGGCGCGGGCGCGGCAGCGGGGCATTGCCGCCCGCCTGCTGGATTGCCGCGCGCTGGTCACCACCGACGACCACTTCATGCACGCCAACGTGCGCCAGCCGGAAACCGCGCAGCGGATCCGCGCCGCGGCGCGCCCGCAAGCGGGCGAGCTGCTGGTGGCCCAGGGCTTCATCGGCGCCACCGCGGAGGGGGTCGCCACCACCCTCGGGCGCGGCGGCTCCGACTACACCGCCACCCTGTTCGGGGCCGCGCTCGACGCCGCCGAAGTGATCATCTGGACCGACGTGAGCGGGATCATGACCTGCGATCCGCGCTTGGTGGAGGGCGCGCGCACGCTGCCCCGAATCAGCTATCGCGAGGCCGCGGAACTGGCCTACTTCGGCGCCCGGGTGCTGCATCCGGCCACCATTCAACCCGCCGTGCAGCGCTCCGTCCCGGTGGTGGTGCGCAATGCCCGCCGGCCGCAGGAAGCGGGCACCGGCATCGCGGCGCAGGCGCCCGCCGGCGCCAAGGCGATCGCCTGCAAGCGCGGCATTACGCTGATCAACGTCACCTCGTCGCGCATGCTGCTGGCGTACGGCTTCCTGCGCCGCATCTTCGAGATCTTCGAACACCACCGCACCCCGGTGGACCTGGTGGCCACCTCGGAGGTGTCGGTGTCGATGACCATCGACGACGCCGCCCGGCTGGACGCCATCGCCGCGGAGCTGGAGGAAATCGGGACGGTGAGCGTGGACCGGGAAGCCGGTCTGGTGTCGATCGTGGGCCAGGAGCTGTGGGAGCAGCCCGGCTTCCTGGCCGGAGCGATCGGCGCCCTGCAGGGGGTCCCGCTGAAGATGATGTGCCTGGGTTCGTCCGATATCAATCTTTCGCTGGTGGTGGCCGACGCCGCCACCGAGACCGCGGTGCGCGCGCTGCACCGCAAGTTCTTCGAGCAACCACCATGTTAGAGCTGGGCGGCGTACCCGCCGCATCCCTGGCCGAGCGGTACGGCACTCCGCTGTACGTCTACGAGGAGGCGCGCATTCGCGCCGCCTTCGACACGTTGGCGCGCGCCTTCGCGGTGGACGATCTGCGCATCCACTTCGCGACCAAGGCGAACTCCAATCCCTGGATCTTGCGCATCCTGCGGCAGGCCGGCGCCTGGGCCGACGTGGTTTCGCCGGGCGAGATTCTCCTGGCGCGCCGCGCCGGGTTTCCGGCCGAGCGGCTGCTGTACAATGGCAACTCGGCATCCGACGCAGAACTGCGCACCGCGGTGGAGCAGGGCGTGCGCGTCAACGTGGAGTCGATGTCGCAGCTCCGGCGGCTGGCGAAGCTGGCGCCCGGCAGCGCCATCAGCATCCGGTTCAACATCGACGTCGGCGGCGGCCACCACTCCCACGTCATTACCGGCGGCCCGGAAAGCAAGTTCGGCATCGACTGGGAGCAGGCCGAGCAGGCGCGGAGCGCCGCCGCCGGAAAGCTGCGGGTGGCGGGCGTGCACTGCCACATCGGCTCCGGCGTGCTGCAGGCCGAACGCTTCGTGCAGGCGGTAACCAACCTGCTGACGGTGGCGCGGCGGTTTCCCGACCTGGAACAGGTCAACTTCGGCGGCGGGATCGGCATCCCCTACCGCGCGGATCAGCCGGAACTGGCGGTCGACCGGTTGGGAGCGCTGCTCACCGCCGAGTACGAGCGCTTCTGCGCGGAGTACGGCTCGCGGCCGGCGTTGTGTCTGGAACCGGGGCGGTTCCTGGTGGCGCGCGCCGGCACCCTGCTGTGCCGGGTGACGGCGGTGAATCAGGCGCGCAAGTACCTGTTCGCCGGCACCGACAGCGGCTTCAACCATCTGATCCGCCCGGCGATGTATGGCGCGTACCATCACATCGAAGCGGCGGCGCCGCGTGAGGGAGCGCTGCGCGACACGGTGCTTACCGGCAACATCTGCGAGTCGGGCGACGTCTTCACCCGCGGCGAGGAGGGAATCGAGCCGCGTTCCCTGCCGCCGCTGCAGGAGGGTGATCTGGTCGCAATCCGCGACGCCGGGGCCTACGGATTCGCGATGGCGTCGCGCTACAACTCCTTCCCGCTGCCGGCCGAGGTGCTGGTGGACGCGGGCGCGGCGCGGCTGATCCGGCGCCGCGATACCCTGGAACAGCTCCTGCTCAACATCCCGCCGCTGCCGGCGGAGGAGGAAGGATGATGCAGATTCCGTTCGTGAAGATGCACGGCATCGGCAACGACTACGTGTACTGGGACCGGATGGCCGGCGCCGGTGCGGCGCTCCCGGCGCCGGCCGAGGAGACCCTGCCGGAGCTGGCGCGGCGCATGGCCGACCGCCATCTCGGCGTCGGCGGCGACGGCTTGGTGTTGATCGTGCCGGGCGAGACCCAGCCGTTGCGCATGCGCATGTTCAATGCCGACGGCTCGGAAGCGGAGATGTGCGGCAACGCGATCCGCTGCGTGGCGCGCTACGCGCGCGACGCGAACTTGATCACCCGCGACCGCTTCAGCATCCAGACGATGCGGCGCGACGTCGCCGTGGAGCTGCTCGACGACGGCAGCGTGCGCGCGGACATGGGCGCGCCGCGCGACTGCGCGAGCGGCGCCGAGCTGCGCCCCGCGCCGCTGGCGCCCGAAACGCTCACCATCGACGGCACCGATTACGCGTTCACCCCGGTGAGCATGGGCAACCCGCACGCGGTGGTGTTCGTCGACCGCCTGGACTTCGATCTGGCTGCCATCGGCCCCAAGTTCGAGCATCACCCGCGCTTTCCGCAGCGCACCAACACCGAGTTCGTGCTGCCCGTGAGCCGCCGCCGGCTGCGCATGCGGGTGTGGGAACGGGGCAGCGGCGAGACGCTGGCGTGCGGCACCGGCGCCTGCGCCGCGGCGGTGGCCGCGGTCGTCACCGGGCGCAGCGAACCGCGGGTAACGCTGCACCTGCGCGGCGGCGACCTGGAGATCCACTGGTCGGCGGCCGACAATCACGTCTACATGACCGGGCCGGCGGAGTACGCCTTCCGCGGCACCTTCAGCTGGAACGGTACCTGGAACGGCGCGGAGCGGGACGCACGTGGCGGGCGCTGACCGGTACGCCAGCCGCCGCCTCGCCGGCCTCGGCAGCTATGCCTTCGCGGAAGTGGAACAGGAGGTCGCCAAGCTGCGCGCGCGCGGCATCGAGCCGATCGACTTCGGCGTCGGCGATCCCACCGTACCGACGCCGGAGGTGGTCCGCAGCGCCACCGCCGCAGCCGTCGAGACGCGGCGCAGCGCCGGCTATCCGAGCTACGTCGGCGAAGCCGCGTTTCGCGCCGCGGTAAGCGCCTGGAGCCAGCGCCGCTTTGGCGTGCGCCTGGACCCCGCCAGCGAGGTGTCCGCGACGGCCGGCGCCAAGGAAGCGGTGTTCAACTTCCATGAGGCGGTGGTGGATCCGGGCGACCTGGTGCTGTGTCCGTCACCCGGGTACCCGCCCTACAGCCGCGGCGCCCTGTTCGCCGAAGGCGAACCCCATCACCTGCCGCTGCTGGCCGAGCGCGGCTTCCTGCTCGATCTCGGCGCCGTACCCTCCGCGGTGGCGCGGCGCGCCAAGGTGCTGTGGATCAACTACCCCAACTCGCCGTCCGGCGCCGTGGCGCCGCGCTCGTTCTACGAGGAGGTGCTGGAGTTCGCCGCCAGCTACGACCTGATCGTCGCTTCCGACGAGGCGTACTCGGAGATCTACTTCGGCGCGCCGCCGCTGTCGATGCTCAACGTCAGCCGGGAGCGGGTGTTGGTGTTCAACTCCCTGTCCAAGCGTTCGGCCATGACCTGCTACCGCGTCGGTTGGGTGGCCGGCGACCCGGATCTCGTGGCGCTGTTTCGCAAGGTCAAGACCAACATCGACTCCGGCACCCCCACCTTCATACAGGATGGCGCGGTGGCCGCGCTGGGGGATGAAGCCCACGTGCGCGCCTTCCGCGAGGAGTACCGGCGCAAGCGCGACCTGTTGTGCACGGCGCTGGTGGAGGCGGGGCTGCCCGACTGCCGGCCGGCCGCGGCGCTGTACGTGTGGCAGCGAGTGCCCGAGCACCTGTCCGCGGTGGAGTTCGCGACCGCGTTGCTGCAGCCCGAAATCGGCATCGTGACCACTCCCGGCCCGTGGATCGCGGAGGCCAACCCCGCCGCCCCCAATCCGGGTGAGGGGTACGTCCGCTTCGCGCTGGTACCGTCGCTGGCCGACACCGAGCGCGCCGCCGGGCTGCTCCGCCGGGCGCGCTTTGCGATGATCGCGGCCGAACGGTAGAATAGAGGGCGTGGATCGGCTGTTCGATCGCCTCGGCGACCTGTTGCGAACCGTGCTCGGCGGTGACCAGGGCAGCGCCGCGGGCCACCGCCGCGGCCGGCCGCAGCGCCCGGCCGATCCCGACCTCGCGGCGGCGTGGGAGGAACTGGACGCCTTTCTCGATTCCGGCGCTGAGGCCGACGAGGGGCCGCGGCAGCGCGCGGCCGGCGGCGGCCGCCATTCCGCGGCCGCCGCCGGCCCGCGCGAGCATCTGCGGCGCGACTACGCGGCGCTGGGAGTGGCGTTCGGCGCGCCGCTGAGCGAGGTGAAGAGCGCCTACAAGCGGTTGATGCGGACCCATCATCCCGACCGCTTCGCCAACGATCCCCGCCGGCAGGCGGCCGCCACCAGCAAGGCCGCCGCCATCAACGCGGCCTACGCCCGCATCGAACGCGCCAGCCGCGCCGCCTGAGCGCGCCATCGCCGGCGCCGCGGCGCGCCGCCGGGCGCGGCCGCGCGCGGGTCCAGCGCGTCGCGCAGGCCGTCGCCCAGGTAGTTCACGCCCAATACGGTGAGCGAAATCGCCGTGCCCGGCCAGATCACCCGCGCCGGGGTGACGGTCAGGAACGGCACGCCGTCGTACAGCAGGCGGCCCCAGGTGGGAAAGTCGGAGGGGAAGCCGAGACCGAGAAAGCTCAGCGCGCTTTCGGTAATGATCGCCTGCGCGACGTCGAGGGTGGCCGCCACCACGATCGGGCTCAGGGCGTTGGGTAACACGTGACGCAGGATGATGCGCCCCGGCCCGGCGCCCACGCTGCGCGCCGCGGCCACGTACTCCCGCTGCCGTATGGCGAGCACCTGGCCGCGCACGATCCGCGCGGTCTGCATCCAGCTCGTGAGGCCGATCACCCCCACGACCAGGACGAAGACGCCCGCCTCGGGGCCCAGCGCCGCGCGCAGCGGCTCCCGGAACAGCATGGTGCTGACCATCAGCAGGGGCAGCACCGGCAACGCCAGGAACAAGTCGGTAAGGCGCATCAGCGGACCGTCGAGGCGCCGGAAGAAGCCGGCCAGAATGCCGGCCAGCGTGCCCGCGGTCAACGACAGCGCCATGGCCGTCACCCCGACCGCCAGCGACAGCCGCCCGCCCGCCAGGAGCCGCGCCAAGGTGTCGCGGCCCAGATTGTCGGTGCCGAGCGGATGGGCGGCGGACATGCCCTGATTCTTGGCGCGGTAGTCGAGGAAGTGGGGATCGACCCGGTGGATGAGCGGTCCGAACAGCACCGCCAGCGCGATCAGCGAGCCCGCCGCCGCCCCGCCCATGGCGCCGGGGTGGCGGCGCAGCCGGGACCACACCGGCCGCCGCGCCCCGCGCCGCGCGCCGCGCGGGGCCGGTTCAGGCATAGCGAATGCGCGGATCCAACACCCCGTAGAGGAGGTCCGCGACCAGATTGAAGAACACGATCAGGCCCGCGAAGATGAAGGTAACGGTCTGCACCGTGGGAATGTCGGCGCCCTCGATGGCGCCGATCAGCAGCGCCCCGACGCCGTTGATGCGGAAGATCTGCTCGGTGATGATGGCGCCGGCGAAGGTCGAGGGCAGGCCGAGGGCGATCACCGTTACCACCGGTATCATGCCGTTGCGCAGCACGTGGACCAGCAGCACCGGGCGCTCCCGCAGACCCTTGGCGCGCGCCGTGCGCACGTAATCCTGGTGGATGACGTCGAGCACCGCGGCGCGGGTGAAGCGGCTGATCTGGGCGGCGTTGAACAGCGCCAACACCAGCACCGGCATCAGCATCTGCCTGACCTGGTAGCCGAGGCTGGCGAGGTCGGTAACCCGGTGGGTGGTGTCGTAGATCGACGGCAGCCAGCCGAGCAGGCCGCTGAAGATCACGATCAGCACCGTGCCGGTGAAGAAGGTCGGCACCGAGAAGCCCACCATGGTGACGAAGGTGCCGATCTGGTCGAAGATCGAGTACTGGCGGTAGGCGGAGAACACCCCCGCCGGCACCGCGATCAGCACCGCCGCCAGGTAGGAGCTGCCCACCACGGTCAGGGTCTGCGGCAGCCGCTCCGCGATCAGGTCCACCACCGGCGAGCGGGTGGCCCAGGAGGTCACCCGCAGGCGCGCGCCGGAATCGCCGAGCTGCACGCCGAGCAGCGCTTCGAGCAGGTTGAGCGGCTCGTTGGCCAGAAACTGCTCCAGCCAGCGCGCGTAGCGCACGTGGAACGGCAGCCCGAAGCCGAGGCTCTGCCGGATCCGCTCGCGCGTCTCCGGCGGAATCGTCAGCGGTAGCTGCGCGGTGGGATCACCCGGCGCCAGGTCGAGCAGCGCAAAGACCACGAAGCTGATCGCCAGCAGGGTGGGAACGGCGAACAGCAGGCGCCGGATCGCGTAGCGCAGCATGGTGTGGAATCGGCGCTCGGGGTCACCTCACTCGGCGCGCCGCCAGGCGGCGATGTTCCACAGGGTGGTGTCCCAGGGATTGTGCCGCACGCCGCCCAGGGTCAACGACCGGGCGCCGATCTCGCCGCGGTGGATCAGGGGAATCACGGCCCCGTCGGCGACCAGCATGTCATTCATCCGCTTGGCCAATGCCGCGCGCTGCTCCAGGCCCGCCGTGGCGGCGAGCTGCTGCGCGAGCGCGTCGTACTCCGGGTTGCAGTAGCGGGAGATGTTTGCGCCGAGCCACTGCTTCTCGGGGCCCGGGATCTCGGCGCACACCCAGCCGGCCAGGTAGGCCTGCGGATCGGTGCCGTCGAAGTTGTTGGTATACATCTGGATGTCGGCGTAGAACTTCTGGTAGGTGTCGGGGCTGGCCTGGTCGCCGCCGAAGAACACCGATGCGCTGATGTTCTTCAACTCGGTCTCCACGCCGATCTCGCGCCACATCTGCTTGATCAACGCCTGCGTGCCCTGGCGCACCGAATTGGTGGAGGTCTGGTAGAGAATCGACAGCCTGACGCCATCCTTGGCCCGTATGCCGTCGCGGCCGCGCGCCCAGCCGGCCGCGTCCAGCAGCCGGTTGGCGCCGTCCAGATCCCGGGTGCGGCACCACTCGTTGGCGGTCGACGCGTAGGCCGCCGGCGCGGGCAGGATGTTGCAGGTCACCCGGCCGGCGGCGCCGTAGCCGGCGTCGACCAGGATCTGCCGGTCGATCGCCATCGACAGCGCGCGCGGCACCAGCGGATCGAACAGGAACGGATGCGGGTTGGCGCCGTTGCGGTAGGTGGACCGCAGGTTGCCCAGCGCCGGGTCGGGATTGGTCTTCTGCACCACCAGCCGCTCGACGAAGGTACCGAAGGCCGACAGCACCTCGCCCTTGCCGGCGCGCTCCATGTCCGCCAGGATTTCCGGCTCCACCTGCAGGTTCCAGGCATAGTCGAACTCGCCGGTGACCAGCACCGCGCGCGCCGCCGAGACGGCGTCGCCGCCGCCCTTGAGCAGCACCGCGGAGAACGCCGGCAAGTCGGGATCGCGGTAGCGGTCGTTGACCACGTACCGCACCACGTCGTTGGGGCGAAACTCGGCCACCGCGAACGGTCCGGTGCCGATGGGAGCGAAGTTCTCGGCGGTGCAGGAGGGCGCCGCGGCGCCGGTGCAGTGCGCGAACTGGCGCTGCTGGAGAATCGGAACGATCGACCCTACGAACGGCGCGTAGGGGAACGGCATCGGCGCGTCGAAGGTGATCCGCACCGTGTGGTCGTCGACCGCGGTGACCGCGGCGACGCCCCGAAACGACGCGCCCGCGGCGCAGCCGCCGCCGGGGTGCATGCAGTAGGCGGCGGTGAACGCGACGTCCGCGGCGGTGAACGGCGTGCCGTCCGACCACTCCACGTCGCCGCGCAGCTTCCAGGTAATCGCCTTGAGGTCCGCGGCCACCCCGCCGTTGTCCAGGGTGGGTATCTCGGCGGCCAGCCACGGGATCATGACGCCGTGTTCGTCGTAGCGCGCCAGCGGCTCCAGCACCAGCGCGGCGGCGTGGATGTCCTTGGTTCCGGCGGACAGGTACGGGTTGAGGATCGACGGCGCCTGCCAGTACAGCAGCTTCAGCTCGCCGTCGGCGGCGCGCTCGGCGGACGCGGCCGCGGCCAGCGCGGCGGCCGCTATCAGCGTCAGAATCAGGGTTCGCAGGGTGACCATGCGCCTGATTGTACGGCCGCTTTGCGGTCCGCGGTAAGGTCAGCTCAGGCGCGGTCATTCAGTGCGCATCAAGCGCGCATTAAACGCGATTCAGCGCGCCAAAGCGCTTTACAGAACCACCGCAAATACTCTAACTTCAACCCAGGCATGAACACGAACGAAGCCGTTCTGGCCGCCCCGGTGGCGATCGCGGTGGTCGTCGCGGGTGTCGTCGGCTGCGTGCTGACCCCGCTGGTAAAGCGGGTCGCCCACCGCTACCGGTGGTACGATCTCCCCGATTCGCGAAAACTGCACACCGGCCTCATTCCGCGCATCGGCGGACTGGCGATCTTCCTGTCGATCATCCTGGGGACGGGCGCCGGGGCGGCCGCGTTGGCGGCGCTGTCGCTCCTCCGGCCGGAGATGGCGGCGCCTCTGCTGGCCGCAGCCGGCGCGGCGCTGTTCTTCGCGGTCGGTCTGTTCGACGACTTCGTGCCGTTGCGCCCGCGCGTCAAGCTGCTGCTGCAGGTGGTAGTCGCCGCCCTCATCGCGCTCGGCGGAATGCGGGTCGACGCCGTCGCCCTGCCCGCCCTCGGGCAGGTAGATCTCGGCGTGGCCGCGGTTCCCATCACCGTGCTGTGGATCGTCGGCATGGTCAATTCGGTGAACCTGATCGACGGCCGCGACGGCCTGGCCGGAGGCATCGCCGCTTTCGCCGCGCTTGGCATGGCGGTCATTGCCGCGCTCCAGGGGCACCTCCTCACTGCGGTCGTGGCGGTGGCCGTGTTTGGCGCGATGTGCGGTTTCCTGGCGCACAACTGGCCGCCCGCGTCGATCTTCATGGGCGACTCCGGCAGCCACCTGCTCGGCTTCACCCTGGCCGTCCTCCCGCTGCTGGACATCGGCGGCATCGCCACCCCGCACACCATCATGGTCCCGGTCACCCTGATGCTGATACCGATCGTAGATTGCGGCGCCGCGGTGCTGCGCCGCGTCCGCCAGGGAGTTTCGCTGGGCACGGCCGACACCGACCACATCCACTTCATACTGCGCGATCTGGGGCTGTCGGACCGCAAGATCCTGCTGGTCGTATATCCGGCCTGCGCCTACCTGACCATCGTGGCCGTCATCACCACGCTGTTGCTGCGCGAGGCGGCGTTCTACCTGATGCTCATAACCTGGGCCGGCGTGCTGCTGGCCTACGTCACCGCGGTGGCGGTCCATACCAATCGCCGCAAGCAGCAGCGCGACGCCGTGCAGCGGCAGCGCGATGCCCAGGGCAGCCACCCGCGCCGGGCATGACCCCGGAACCGGCTTGATCGCTCGCTCGATCAACCGTCCAGTTGATATTCCCGCATCTTGCGGTGCAGGGTCTTGCGGCTGATGCCGAGCACCTCCGCGGCCCGTGACTTGTTGCCGTGCTGGTGGCCCAGGGTGGCGCGAATGATCTCCTTCTCTCCCTGATCCAGGGTCGCCCCCAGCGGCAGCCACACCGCCGGGGCGTCGTCGGCGTTGCGCACCGCCGGCGGCAGATCGTGCAGTTCCAGCGCGCGGCCGCGCGCCATGACCACCGCGCTCTCCATGCCGTTCTGCAGCTCGCGCACGTTGCCGGGCCAGGAGTAGCGGCGTAGCGCCGTCATGGCAGACGGTGTGATGCCGGCCAACTGCTTGCCGTTCTCCGCCGCAAACTCCTTCAGGAACCCCGCCGCCAGGAGCGCAATGTCGGCCTGCCGCTCCCGCAGCGGCGGCACGTGAATGTGCACCACGTTGAGCCGGTAGTACAGATCCTCGCGGAATCGCCCGCGCTCTATCTCCTCCTTGAGATCGCGGTTGGTGGCAGCTATCACCCGCACGTCGACGTTGAGGGTGTGCTCGCCGCCTACCCGTTCGAAGGCCCGTTCCTGCAGAATCCGCAGCAGCTTGATCTGGATGTTCTGACTGATCTCGCCGATCTCGTCCAGCAGAATGGTGCCGCCGTCGGCCAGTTCGAAGCGCCCGCGGCGGCGCGCCACCGCGCCCGTGAACGCGCCCCGTTCGTGGCCGAACAATTCGCTCTCCAGCAGCGTCTCGGTAAGCGCCGCGCAGTGCACCTGCACGAACTTCGATGCCCGCCGCGGTGACAGCGAGTGGACCGCTTTGGCCACCAGTTCCTTGCCCACGCCGCTTTCTCCGGTAACCAGCACCGAGGCCCGGCTGGGCGCCACCTGTTCGACCATCTCGAACACCTTCTTCATGGGAGGACTGGCGGTGGCCAGCTTGTGGCTCGAACTGCGGCGCTCCAACTCGCGCTGCAGCGCCAGGTTCTCGAGCACCAACTGGCGCCGCGACAGGGCGCGCTTGACCAGCAACTCCAGCCGGTCCAGGTTCACCGGCTTGGTGAGAAAATCGTAGGCGCCGTCGCGCATCGCGTTCACCGCGCTCTCGATGGTGCCGTGGCCGGTGAGGATGATCACCGGGATTGCCGGATAGGAGGAGACCACCCGTTTGAGCAGTTGCTCGCCGGACAGCCCCGGCATGCGCAGGTCGGAAATCACCAGATCCACGGCCCGCCCTTCCAGCGCCCGCTGCGCTTCGCTGCCGGAGGCCGCGGTGTGCGTGAGGTAACCGGCCAACTGCAGCGCCTTGCTCAGTCCTTCGCGGATGTTCTTCTCGTCATCGACGATGAGGACGGTCATGAGTTCCGCGCTCATACCGCGGCCGCCTCGAAGCCGAGCAGGCGCTGCTCGGTCTGCGGAATCGGGATGCTGATCGAAAAGGTACTCCCGGAGCCCGGCTTGCTGTCCAGCTCGATCTCCCCCAGATGTTCCTTGACGATCTTGTAGACCAGCGTCAGACCCAGCCCGGAACCGAAGTCGCGGGTCGTGAAGTAGGGTTCGAATACCTTGCCCTGTATCTCCTGGGGAATGCCCGGCCCGGTGTCGCCGATGCGTATGGTCACGCTCTCGCCGTCGGTGGCGGAAGCGATCGCCAGGACCCGCGGGCGGTCGCTTGGAGTCGCCTCCACCATGGCGGCGATCGCGTTCTTGATGATGTTGAGCAGCGCCTCGCGCAAATAGCGCTGATCGAGCCGCACCCGCGGCAGATCGTTGCCGAGTTGCTCGCGCAGCTCGATGCCGGCCTCCTTCAGTTCGGGCCGCAACAACCGCAACAGCTCCGCCAGCACCTCGTTCACCTGGCCGCTCGTCAGATTGACGTTCATCGGGCGCACCGCGAACAGGTAGTCCACCACGATCTGATTCAGACGCTCGACCTCCTCCTCGATCACCCCGACCGCCTCCCGGACCGCGCTCCAGGCCGCGGCGTCCGGTTCCTGCCGCTCGCCGCGCAGGCGGCGCCGGATCAACTGCAGGTGGATGCTGACGGCGCCGAGGGGATTCTTGATCTCGTGCGCGACGCCCGCGGTGAGGGTGGCAAGGGCGGCCAGACTCTCCGTCCGGCGCAGCCGCGCCTCGGCGGCCCGCTTCTCGGTGACGTCCTCGGCGTAGATCAGGTTGCCGGCCACGTGTCCTTCGTGCACCAGCGGCAGGACGTCGAAGCTCAGCGTGCGCATCGCTCCGGCAGCGATCGTGAAGTCCCGCTCGCGGGCGTTCTCCTGGTGCTGCAGCGTCTCCTGCAGGAAGCCGGCGATCTCGGCGTCGGAAATCACCGTCCATACGCAACTCTGCGCGTATTCCGAGGTCCGGAACGGCACCAGGCGCTCCGCGGCGCGGTTGACCAGCAGGATGCGGCCGGCGGTGTCGGTAACGATGATGCCGCGCGCCATGGAGTCCAGCACCATCCCCAGCAGGTCGTTGTCCGACGTCAACCGCCGCAGCAACTCGCGCAATTGCGTCGAGTCGATCTTGTCCAGCCGGTCCGCGGCTCGTTCGTAGAAACGTCTCACGTCGTCACTGCTCCATGGTTGGCGCGGGCGGCGGCACGCAGGGAGCTGCCCAGGCTCTGCAGCGCGTGGCGCGGCTGGATGCGCAACTCGGTTACCCGCGCGACGCACTGATCCACCTGCCAGATCCAGGTCTGCAGCAGAGCGGGGGTCCGGCCCTGGCGCAGCCGGGCGCGCAGTTCTTCGGACACGTGCTCCAGGAACGCTAGCAGCCGCTCCCGTTCCAGGCGCTCCGGCAGGCCCGCGGCATGGGCGTAGCCGCCGGGGGGGCCGGCGATCCAGCGTTGCCCGGCCGGCGGCGGTTCGGTTGCCGCGGCCAGGAAGCGCGTCACCTGGCCGGCCAGCAGCTCGGCGCCGAACTCCTGCCAGGTGAGGAAGTAGTCGCGCAACGAAGCAGCCTGCTCCTGCTCCCGGCGGAAGATTCGGCGCAGGACTTCGCGCTGCTGCGGGATGCTGCGTTCGCGCAGCGCATACTCGCGCAAGCGCGAACGCAGGGTCGCGATCAGGGCGTCCGGGCGGCGCGCGAGCAGCATGAGGTGCACTCCGGCGGGGGGTTCTTCCAGCAGCCGCAACAGGGCGTTGCGGGAAGACTCCTGAATTCCTTCGGCGTGCTCCAGGATCACCACCTTGCGGCTGCCGGGGGCGGACAGGTGCAGCCAACGCTCCACGTTGCGAATCTGGCTGATCGGGACATTGTCGGTCTTGACGGTCGCGGCCAGCTTGCCGACCTGAGTTTCGATCTTCGCGCAGCGCTTCTGCAAGGCGCCGGCAGGCAGGCCCGGAGTCAGCCCTTCGAGCAGCTCGTTCAGCTCGCTGACCGGCCCGGCCGCCGACCGCAGCCTGGTCTCCTCCCCCTCCCACAGCAGGCGGTCGTAGCGCCGGGTAAGCTTGCGCACCGCGCGCACGAAGAAGTAGCAGGCGGCGGCCGACTCGGAGCGCTGCAGCAGGTCGGCCGCGGCGCGCACCTCCGTTTCCCAATAGCGCCACCCCATCAGCACCAGGTAGGGAAAGCTCAGGTCGCGGTGGCGCAGGCACGGATCGCACGCGCAGCCCCAGTCGCCGGCGCGGGCGCACGCCAGGGCGCGCGCCAACTCCAGGGCGATGGAGAGCTTGCCGCTGTAGGCGGGGCCGCTGAGGAGGATGGCGCGGGGCAGGCGGCCGGCGGCCACCTCGTCGCGCAGCACGGTGGTGGTAATGCGGTGACCGATGATGTTCTCGAACACGATGCCGGTCAGATGGTGCCCGACGGCGCGGCAGTTGGCAATGGCGGAAACGGCAAGTTGGCGAGCATCCACGGCAGCAGCCATTCCTGCACCAGCGACGCGGCCAACCACGGCTCGGCGTCGATCACCGACTGTACCTGCACCAGGACCAGCAGCCCGTACACGACGACCAGCCCCTCGACCACGCCGATTCCGATCCCCAGGATATGGTCGAGGCCCTTCAATCCCAGCGCGGTGCGGGCGCGCTGGAACAGCCCTTCCACCAGCTTGACCAAGAGAAAACCGGCCACGAACAGCGCCGTGAAGGCGGCCGGAAGCTGCCACCACCCCGGTTCCCACCAGATATCGAGCTGCCGCACCACCAGGGGATGGCCGATGATGCCGGCGGCAAGGCCCAGCGCAACCGCGCCCAGCGAGAACGCTTCCGCCACGAAGCCGCGTATTCCGGCGCGCAACGCCGCCAGCAGCAGGATCGCGCCGCACACCAAGTCGGCCGGCGCCACTTAGCCGCGCTCCGCGCCGCGCGCGGCCGGGTGCCGGACGCTGGCGCCGCCGGCGGCGGCGACGGCGGCCACGATGGCGGCGATGCGGCGCGCGGCGTCGCCGGTGGCGAGCCGGGCCATGTTGCCGGCCATGCGCCGGCGGCGGGCGGCGTCGCCGCGCAGTTCATGCAGGGTTGCCAGCAGCGCCGCAGGATCGGCCTGCTCCTCAGCCAGGACCAGCGCCGCGCCGCGCGCCGCGAACAGCTCCGCATTGGCCATCTGCTCGCCGCGGCTCTGGGTACGCGGCAACGGGATCAGCACCGCCGGCGTGGCGGTGGCGGCCAGCTCGCCCAGGGTATTGGCGCCGGCGCGGCTCACCACCAGGTCGGCTGCCGCCAGCAGGTCGGCGAACCCCTCGTTGACGAACGGCAGCGCGCGGTAGCGGCCGGCCAAGGCCCCGGGCGGTGCCGGGCGGCGCCACGCCGCGCCGGTCTGATGCACGACGAACCAGTGCCGGGTCAACTCCGGCAGCGCCCGGTGCACCAGCTCGTTGAGCGCCCGGGCGCCGCTGCTGCCCCCGGTAACCAACAGCAACGGCAGCGCGGGCGGCGCGCCCAGCGCGGCGCGGCCGCGCGCCGCGTCACCCTGCTCCAGGCCGGCGCGCAGCGGGTTGCCGGTCACCTGCACGCGCCGGCGCAGCCGGGACGGCAACCGGCCGCGGGTAGCGGCAAACGCCACCAGCACGGTGCGCGCCATACTGGCATTGATGCGGGTGGCCAGCGCCGGGGTGGTGTCCGACTCATGGGTAATGACGGGAATGCCCAGCAGCCGCGCCGCGACTACCGGCGGCACGCTCACGTAGCTGCCCTTGGCGAACACCACCCGCGGGCGCAGGCGGGCAAGGAGCAGCAGGGCGTGCAGGCAGCCGGCCAGCACCGCGGCGACGTCGGTGAAGTTGCGCAGTGAGTAGTAGCGGCGCAGCTTCCCGGCCGGGATGGCGTGGAAGGGCACCTGCGCAGCGCGCACCAGAGTCCGTTCGGCCGGGCGGCGCGACCCGATCCAGGCGGCGCGCCAGCCGCGCGTCCGCAGCTCGCGGATCACCGCCAGGCCGGGAATGATGTGGCCGGCGGTGCCGCCGCCGGTGAACACCGCCAGCGGCGCCTTGGCGCCCCGGGGAGCTTGCCGGCGCGCCGCGGAGTTTATAGGGTGGCGGGGATGCGACCTCACCCGCAGGCCGCCGGCGCGCGCGTCAGGTCGGTCAGGCCGCGCCGCTGGCTGGCCGTGCTGCTGGCCGCCGGCAGCGCGGCGAGCGTTGCCGGCGCGTGCCCGGCGGAGCTGTCCCAACTGGTGCCCGACGCCGCGGCCCGCGCCCGCCTGCGCGAGGAGGGAATCCGACTCCCCCTCGGGCGCGGCGCGACACCGGTCCTGACGCCGGAACTGCCGAATCGGGAGGCGATCGCGGCCGCGGTCGCCGCCATCGACGTGACGTACGGGACCGAGGTACTGCGCCTGCTGCGCGGCCGCGGCGCGTTCTGCGACTGGACTGCGCTGTACAACGAGCTGCGCGCCGTGAGCACCCTGCAGGGCATTGAATACTTTTCCGCCAGTCGCGGTCACTATCGTACGCTCTACCGGAGGTCTCATGTCATTGTCGGCCCCGACGACCGTACCCCACAGCCCGATCCGGTGGCGAGCAGCGTACCGCGGCGCTCGGCGCTGTTCATGGAGCAGGAAGATTCCTCCTTCGGCAGCAACGTATACCAGGCCGACTACCGGTTCGACGGGGTGAGCATTGCCATGCTGACCCGCAATCTTACCTTCATGTGGTGGAGCATTCTGCCGCTGGTGGCCGAAGGCGACTTTCGCAGCGTGGTGGTGGTCACTCCCACCGACCGGGGCCTGCTGTTCTACGCCGCGGCGGCGATCCACGCCGCGGACCTCGACTTCGTCCGCGAGCGGGCGCAGGCCTCGCTCAGCAACCGACTCGACGCCCTCGAACGCTGGCTGCGGGGGCGGTTGGGGCATATTCGCCGCTTGCCCTCGGAGAGCTGACCTCGAACGCCGGCTGCGGGCGGCTGGCTGCCCGCTACTGAACCAGGGCGGCGCGGCCCGCCGGACTCCCGGCCCGCCGCTGCCGGTCGCCGCGAGCGCGGTCAGGAGGCCGGGCCGACCGCTCGCAGGACGATCAGCAGCACGCCGATCGCCGCGCCGAGGACCGCGCCGAACAGCTTGATCCACTTCAGGTGGCGGTCCATCACGCTCAGCAGGAGTCGTTCCACGTGGCGGACGTCGAGCTTGTCGATCTTGGCGACCACCAGCGCCTGGACGTCGATGGTTGCCATCATCGCCGGGAGCCGCTCGCCGAGGAACCCGATCGCCCAGCGGGTCAGGACGCCGTCGAGCTGCCCGCCGGTGCCCGCCGGCAACGCCAGCACCTCGGCCACCGTGGGCGAGCCGGACGCGGCGGCAGGCGTCTCCGGGTCGCCGCCGGCCAGCGCCGGAATCAGCTCGGCCACCTGATCGGCAGTCTCCGGACGGGCCAGGTAGCCGAGCAGGTGGTCGGCCAGCAGATCGGCGACCGCGGCGGGCTGGAGGCCAAGATAGCGCCCGGCCAGTTCCGCCGCGGTGGCGCCGCGCTGCTCAAGATACCAGCGCCGGCCAGCCTCCACGAGCGGTGCGGCGGCAGCGTCGGGCGCGCCGCGCCCGGCGACGGCATCGAACACGCGCCCGACCAGATGGTCCACCAGCTCGTCGATCTGCGCGGCCGAGTCGGCCGTCAGGCTGCCCAGACTCCCGGCGCTCCACCGCGCCAGGGCGCGCCGCGCGCCGGCGCAGATCTGCTCGCGCACCCGGTCACCGGCGGTTGCCGCCTCGGCCTGATCGATGACGTCGGTCACGATCTCCGGCATCCGCTCGTTCAGGCTGCGGTCGTACTGGCCGGCAGTAACGAACACCTTCTGCACCAGGTTCAGCTTGTCCAGGATGTCGCGCAGGATGACGCGGCCGTAGACCTCCAGCTCGCGCCGCACCTGGGGGCCGCGCAGCCAGGTGAACAGCACGTCGAGCAGCGCCGGCAGGTTGCGCCGGAACAGGCCCAGCAGCAGCTCGGTGGTCTGCGGGGTCAGGAAGCGCTCCAGCGGCGCGTTGGCGGCGCGCTGGCGGCGCAGCCATCCCTTGACCAGGTCGGCGGCCTGCGCGCGCAGCTCGCTCCGGGTCAGGGCCGGCACCAGACTGCCGGCCAGCAGCGCGGTGAACTGCTCCACGCCGACCAGATCGGTCAGGCGCCGCGTTCCGAACTCGTCCACCAGCCGCCGCACCAGGCCGCGCACCCCGTAGAGGAATGCCCGCGAGCCGACGAGGCGCCGCAGCAGCCGCTGCGCCAGGTGGCGCAGCAGCTCCGGCCACGCGATTTCACCGCCCGCCGCGTCCGCCGAGCCGCGCAACGCGCCGCGGAGGCGCGCGGTCAACTCGGCGAGCGGGCGCCGCAGCAGGTCTTCCCGCAGACTGCGGAACTGGCCCTCCAGGGCCGCGCGGAAGGTCTCGGTCCGCAGGCGGTCGCGCACCGCTTCCGGCGACAGCAGGTCGCGCGCCACCATGCGCGCGATGCTGCGCGCCAGTTCAGCGCGCCGCCGCGGGATGATACCCGGCGTCAGCGGTACCGGAATGCCCAGCAGATACTTCCTGGTGAGGGGCCGGAACAGCATCCTGACCGCCAGGGCGTTGGTAAAGTAGCCGATCAGGGCGCCCCACAAGATGGGGACGCCCCAGTCCAGGAAGAGGGTCAGCACCGTTGCCGGAGGGCCGGCGGCCGAACCGGCCGCGGCCTGCGGCGGCGGCTCCCGGCGGAGTACCGTGTCATCGCGGCTGCCGGGCGCTCAGTCGCCGCCGCGGGCCGCTCGTACCCGCGCGCTCACTTCGCCGGCCGCGGCGCCCGGCTCCGCCAACTCGAGATGCGAACCGAACGCCCAGCCGCGCACGCCCTGGTAGGAGACCTCGAGCCAATACCCCGGAGTGCCGTCGATCCGTTCCTGCTGCTCGCCGCGGCCCACCACCTCCACCACTTCGCCGCGGCGCAGATAGGAGAGCACCTCCGCCCGCACCGAGGGCTGCGCGCGCACGCGCAGCGAGTCGGCGGTGACGACGCCGCGCACTTCGTTGGTTTCGACTACCGAGGTAGCCGGCAGCACCAGGTGCGCGGCGGACTCGCGCTGCTGGCAGCCGAGCGCGGCCGCGGCCAGCAGCAGCGCCGCCGCGGCGGCGGCCGGCGGGCGGCGCCGGCGCGGGAACGGTTCAGCCCCCACGACCGCCGCGGCCACCGCGGACGGCGCCGCCTGTGCCGCCGGCACGGCCGGTGCCGCCGGCACGGCCTGCCGGGGCGGGCGCCGGCGCTGCCGCGGGAGCCGCTGCCGGCGCGTCGAGGTCGCGCAGCTTGTTGATCTCGTCGCGGACCACCGCCGCCCGCTCGTACTCCAGGTCCTTGGCCAGCTCCAGCATCTCCTTTTCCAGCGCCCGAATGAGCGCGCGGCGCTCCTTCGGCACCAGTATGTTGTAGCGCTGCTTCACCACCTCCAGGTCCTGCTGCTCCGCGGACCGCTTCTCGTCCGCCTTGCGGACCAGCAGATCCTGCACCGCCTTGGTAATGGTGGTAGGGGTGATGCCGTGCTCGGAATTGTAGGCGAGCTGCAGGGCGCGGCGGCGGCTGGTCTCGGCGATCGCCTCGCGCATCGACTCCGACTCGCGGTCGGCGTACATGATCACCCGTCCGTTCACGTTGCGCGCGGCGCGGCCGATGATCTGGATCAACGAGGTGGTGGAGCGCAGGAAGCCGATCTTGTCGGCGTCGAGGATGGCAATCAGCGACACTTCCGGCAGATCCAGACCCTCCCGGAGCAGGTTGACGCCGACCAGCACGTCGAACTCCCCGGCCCGCAGATCGCGCAGGATCTCGACCCGTTCGAAGGTATCCACCTCCGAATGGAGGAAGCGGCAGCGCACCCCGATGTCGGCCAGGTAGTCGGTGAGGTCTTCCGCCATGCGCTTGGTCAGGGTGGTGACCAGGGTGCGTTCGCCGCGCGCCGTGCGCTGCCTGATCTGGCGGTAAAGATCCTCGATCTGACCCGCGGAGTGGCGCACCTCGATCTCCGGATCCAGCAGCCCGGTGGGCCGGATCACCTGCTCGACCACCTGTGCCGAAGTACGCAGTTCCTCGGCGGCGGGGGTGGCGGACACGAACACGACCCGCTCCATCATCCCCTCGAACTCGCCATAGGTGAGAGGGCGGTTGTCGAGCGCCGAGGGCAGGCGGAACCCATGCTCGACCAGCGCTTCCTTGCGCGAGCGGTCGCCCTCGTACATGGCGCCGACCTGGGGCACGGTGACGTGCGACTCGTCGATGAACACCAGGAAGTCCTGCGGGAAGAAGTCGAGCAGGACCGCCGGGCGTTCGCCTTCCTGGCGCCCGGTCAGATGGCGGGAGTAGTTTTCGATGCCGCTGCAGTAGCCGATCTCGACCAGCATTTCGAGGTCATACTCGCAGCGCGTCAGCAGCCGCTGAGCCTCCACCAGCTTGCCCTCCTGCAGGAGTTGCGCGTGGCGTACCGCCAACTCCTCGCGGATCGACTCCACCGCCCGCTCCAGGCGTTCCTCCGGCGTGACGAAGTGCTTGGCCGGATAGACGGCGGCGAACTCCAACTCCGCCAGGGTAGTGCCGGTGAGCGGGTCGATCCGGCGCAACCGTTCGATCTCGTCGCCGAAGAACTCGATGCGCAGCGCTTCCTTGGCGTGCGGCGGCAACACTTCGATCACCTCGCCGCGGCTGCGGAAGCCGGCGCGCTGCAGCATGGCGTCGTTGCGCGCGTACTGCAACGCCACCAGGCGGCGCATCAGCCGGCGCGGATCAATCTCCGTCCCCAGCTCCAGCTCGACCCGCATGTCGCGGTAGTCGTCGGGGCTCCCCAGGCCGTAGATGCACGACACGGTGGCCACCACCACCACGTCGCGCCGCTCCATCAGCGCCGTGGTCGCGCCCAGCCGCAGGCGCTCGATCTCGTCGTTGATGGAGGCGTCCTTCTCGATGTAGAGATCGCGGCTGGCGACGTACGCCTCCGGCTGGTAGTAGTCGTAGTAGGAGACGAAGTACTCCACTGCGTTGTGGGGCAGGAAGTCCTTGAACTCGCGGTAGAGCTGGGCCGCCAGCGTCTTGTTGTGGGAGATGACGAGCGTGGGGACCTGGGCGCCCTCGATGATCTTCGCCATGGAGAACGTCTTGCCCGACCCGGTGACCCCTTTGAGAGTCTGATAGCGGTGGCCGTGCTCGAGACCGCGGCACAGCGAGGCGATCGCCGGCCCCTGATCGCCGGCCGGCGCGTAGTTCGAAACCACGTCGAACGTTGGCATCTGCCGCGTCAGGCGTTTGTCGGGTGATCTTGAATCCGCCGCCGGCGCCGGCTCGGCGCCGGCGCGGTGCGGCGGGGCGCGCGGCGCCGGAACCCTGCCGGCGCCCGCGCTCCCGGTCTGTCTTCCTCCAACGCGCAGTTCCGTCGCATCCGCCGCAAGTATACCAGTTTGGCCGCGGCTGCGGCTCGCTCCCGCGGTGCGGTTCGTGCGGTTACAGGGCCTGCCTTCAGCCCGCGCCGCCGAAGCGGGCTAATCGTAGTGCCAGTAGATGTCCACGTCGCCGTAACGCCGGTACTGGAGCGCCTCGTGCACGTGGGCGGTGGCGATCTGCTCACAGCCGTCCAGGTCGGCGACCGTGCGCGCCAACTTGATCACCGCGTGCAGCGCGCGCGAGGAGAGCCGGGCGTGGCGCATGCCGCGGCCGAGCTGGCCGAGCTGCGTTTCGCCAAGGCGGCAGAACCGCTCCACGTCACCCGGCGGCACGCGCGCGTTCAGGCTCCAGCCGCAGTCGCGGTAGCGGCGCCGCTGCCGCGCGCGGGCCTCGTGCACCGCTTGCAGGTAGTCCTCGGGGCGCTCCACGCCGGGATCGAGCAGCTCGGCCGGCGGCGTGTCGTTCACCGGCACGCGAATGTCGATGCGGTCCAGGAGCGCGCCGCCGAGGCGCTTCCAGTAGTGCTTGACTTCCGCGGTGGAGCAGATGCAGGCGGCGTGGCGCCGGCCCAGATTGCCGCACGGGCACGGGTTGGCGGTCATCAGGAGTTGGAAGTCGGCCGGAAAGCAGGCGCTGCGGCCCGCCCGGGCCACGTGCACCCGGCCGGTCTCCAACGGCTCGCGCAGGCTCTGCAGCACCGGCCGCGCGAACTCGGGCGCTTCGTCGAGCAGCAGCACTCCGGTGTGCGCCAGCGACACCTCGCCGGGACGCAGGATGGCGCCGCCGCCCACCACTCCTTCCGCGGACGCGCTATGGTGCGGCGTGCGGAACGGCGGCCAGCGCAGCAGCCCCTGGTCCGGCGGCAGGCAGCCGGCCACGGAGTGGATGCGGGTGACCGCCAGCGCCCCCGGCCCCGGCAACGCCGGCAGCAGGCCGACGACGCGCCGCGCCGCCATCGTCTTGCCGCTGCCGGGAGGGCCGAACAGCAGCGCGTGATGGCCCCCGGCAGCCGCCACCGCCAGCGCGCGCTTCAGCACGCTCTGCCCGCGGATGTCGGTGATCTCGCCCAGGTCGCGGCGCCACGGCGACGGCCCGGAGGCCGCCTCCACGACCGGAGCGCCGCCGCGGCCGCCGTTCGGGGAGCCGGCGCGCACCTGCGCCAGCGCGGCGACCGCCTCGGTGAGGCTCGTCACGCCCATCACGGTGCCTGCGCCCAGGGCTTGGGCTTCGCGGCGATTTGCGGCGGGTACCAGAAACCAGGAGTGGCCGGCGTTGGCGCCGGCCGACACCGCGGTCAGGATGCCGCTCACCGGGTGCACGGCGCCGGCCAGGTTGAGCTCGCCGCAGGCCAGCACCGGAACCTCCGGCGCCGCCACCTGGCCGGAAACCACCAGGACGGCGAGCGCAAGCGGCAGATCGTAGGCCGCTCCCACCTTGCGTACGCCGGCCGGCGACAGGTTGATCAACACCCGGTCGCGCGGGAACTGGAACCCGCTGTTGCGAATCGCGACCCGCACTCGCTCGCGCGACTCGCGCACCGCGTCGTCCGGCAGGCCCACGATGTCGACGCCGGGAATGCCGCGCCGCAGGTCCACTTCCACGGCTACCAGATCGCCGTCCACCCCGAACGGCGCATGGCCAAATACCTGAGAATTCATCTTGCCTCCGACCAGAACAACGGGCCGCCCTCGCCGGCGCTTTGCATTGATGGGACCGGGCCGCCCGAAACCGGGTAGGGCACGCCCCGGCCGGGCGGCGCACGGCCGGCGGCGCACGGCCCGGCCGCGGCCGGCGCAAGACGCCGGCCGGCCACGTTGAAGGGCTACCGCGGCGCGGCGCGGCGGGCGGCGGCGATGGCGGCCTGGACCAGCGTGTGACAGCGCTCGTTGCGCGGGTCGCCGGCGTGACCGCGCACCCAGCGAAACTGCGCGCCGGTGGCTTGCGCCAGATCGTCCAGCCGGCGCCACAGCTCGGCGTTCTTGACCGGCTGCCGGGACGCGGTGCGCCACCCGTTGGCCCGCCAGCGGCGAATCCAGGAGACGATGCCCTGCTGCACGTAGGTCGAATCGGTCACCACCACTACCTCGGCGGCAGGGTGCTCCGGCAGGCCGCGGACCGCCAGCAGCGCCTGGATTACCGCGGCCAGCTCCATCCGATTGTTGGTGGTACGGGGGGCGGCCCCGGATCCTTCGACCGGAGGCCGCGCCGCGCCCCCATCCGCGGCGGGCGCGCGCACCGTCAGATGGTAGGCCCAGCCGCCCGGTCCGGGATTGCCACTGCAGCCGCCGTCGGTAAAGGCTTCGATCAGCACCCGATCAGTAGAGTTGGAATTGTTCATATGATTGTCACGCTGTACGCGGGCCGCAAGGCCGGCGCCGAACGACCGGTCGGGTGGCTGAACTGAGTCAGCGCTCCCGATCCGAGGCGTGGGTCTGTCGGCGGAGCAACTCGAACTCCTCCTGGTCGATGCCGGTAGCCTGCTTGATGATCGGCCACCCGACGCCGGCGCGCAGAAAACCCTCGATCGTGGCCACTTGGCCTTCCTGACGGCCTTCCTGACGACCCTCCTGACGACCCTCCTGATGGCCCTCCTGACGACCCTCCTGCCGGCCTTTCAGCACGCCCTCCTGACGGCCTTCCCGGATCAGCTCCTCTGCATACGTCATCATGTCCCCTCCTGGTCCTGGCACTTCCCGCCGCAGCGCCGCGAAGAACTCCCGCAACGTCTCCTTATCCTGGGTGTGGAGCACGTAAAACACCACCGCCCGGAACCGTTCGCCCTGTCCCGCCCGGTCCAACTCTCTCATGAGCTGCACCGCCATCTCCAACGCCGCCCTCACCTCGTGGCGCGCCGCCGCCATCAGCGCAAGCTGCGCTACCCGGCCCAACGTTTCGCCCTGCACCGCCCCCACGCCCGTCTGCGACTGGTCCACCAGCAGGTGCTTGAACTGCGGCGTCCAGGGCCACCTCCTGACCGGTTCCGCAAACAACTCGCTGAACTCGGTCGCATGGCGCCAGCGCGACTCACCCTGATAGAACACCAGCGGCACGATCGGCGGCAAGTCCGGCGTCTCCTCCGCCTCGGCAGGGCGCAAGAAATCATCCCAGATGCGGCAGCAGTACTTCAGCAGCCGGAAGCGCATCAACCGGTCCGGCCTCGATTGGTGCTCGAACAGCAGATAGAGCCGCAGCGAACGCCGCGCCTCTCCCGGCTCGGCGGCATCCGGGCGCTGCTCAACCGCGTACAGCAGGTCGGACTCGCTGGCCTGCAGTTCGTCGTCCACGTAGCTGTCGGGCATCAACGTCAAGCTGGACCAGTCCAGCGTATCGCCGAGCCACCCCGGCACACAGGCGCGCATCAAGCCGGCCGCTTCGGCAGGCTCGGAGAACACCTTGCGAAACAGACGGTCATGCGGCTGGTACAGGTCGCGCGGCATGCGTGGTGCCGCCAAGCATAGCATGATTGAGCGGCATCGAATTACCCGGAGTGTCGGTCGTCAGCAGCCCGCGCCGTCGCTGACGGAGCCGACCGCCGCCGCTTCCGGTGTTTGCCCCCTCCCGTCCGGGCGTATTTCCAAAATTGTAGTAGGTAAGCGTCGGGCCGCTTGGCGGCCAGTCCCAGTCCCAGTCCCAGTCCCAGTCCCAGTCCCAGTGTAAGATGACGTTCTCGGCGATCTTGATCACTGGTCTACCGGCGCCTGACGATCCTCGCCGGGGCGGCCGAATCCGGCGCCGACGTGGCGGTAGCGGTGATGGGCGGCGCACAGCAGCCGGAGATTGTTCGGCTCGGCGGCGCCGCCGCAGGCATACGGCACGACGTGATCGATCTGCAGCAGGTGTTGGGAGCCGCAGCGGCGCCCGCTGGTGCGGTCCACGTAGCGACAGCGGCCCCGGTCGCGCCGCCAGACCTCGCGCTTGACCGCCGCCGGGATGGCGCGGCCGGTCGCGCCGCCGGCCTTCGCTGCCGAAGTTTCGGTCCGCGCCGGCGGCGCGGGCTGCGCCGCGCCTGCCGTCGCAGCCTGCCGGCCGGGGCGCCGCGTCTTCGCCGCCGAAGTGGCGTCGCCCGCCGGCTTCGCTGCCGAAATATCCAGGCGGTCAGCGGCTTTGTCTCCCGGCTGCGCCGGCGCCTGAGCCGATACCTTCGCCGCCGAAGGAGCGGCGCTGTCCGCGCCGGCCTCCTGCTTCGCTGCCGGGGCAGCGCCGCGAGCCGAGGCCGCCTGCGTCTTCGCCGCCGAAGTCTGCTCGGCGCCGCGTGGCCGGCGCGGCGCGCCGCCCACGCGGCGGCCGGGCCGGATCGTGGCGGTCGAGCCCTTCCCGCACTAGCCGCGCCATGAGCTGCCCCAACGTCATATGCGGATCGACGTGGGACAGGAGGCCCTGGAGCCGCTCCAAGCCCCGCCGGCACTCATCGTCGATCACCGCTTTGAGCTCCCAGCGCCCGCCGCCCAGGGCCGCACCCGATCCGCCGGCGCCGCCAGCTCCGGGTCCACCTCGGCCAGCAACTGCATCACCTCCCGGCTGCTCTTGCCGGACGCCTGCTCCACCAGCTCCCGCCGCGCCTCCGGGTCCAGCACCGGCGCCGGCTTCCGCTCCGCCGGCCGCGGCGGCGCCGCGCCGTCCTGCGACTGAGCGCCAGCCCCGAACCCGGCCCCGCCCGGCGCGCTACGCGCCGCCCGTTCCTTCTTGCGCTCCTGCCGGTCGAAGGCGTTCTGCAACTGCGCGGCCGTGTTCAGCGTCATCGTGCCATTCTGCAGGCGCTCCCGCACGCCCTCGACCTCCGCGCAGAGCCGCATCGCCTTGATGCGCCGCCACGCTGCGGCGTCGCTGTAACCCAGCTCGCGCACCGCGTAATCGAACAGGCTCGAGAACCCGCGCCGCAGATACAGGCGCCGCTTCTGAATCTCGCGCAGGTGGTCGATGACGACCACTTCGAGATGGTGTTCGATGCGGGAAAGTTCCTTGGTTCGCTCCAGCAAGCGGTCGTCTGAGAGGGCGGATACGGTAGTAGTGACGGCCCCGTCGGAAGCATGTTTGTTCATGATATAAGTATAACCATAGAAACTACTTGAATCAAGTTATTCGGCCAGGAAGATGCCACCTGCGGGCGTGACTCGGCTGCACATTTCCAAGCGCCTGGACGTTCCGTCAGATGCTACTGCCGAAAGTGTCGCCGGCGTCGAGCGACAGGGTTTCTTCTTACGGCCACAGGCGGCCTCGTCGGAGATATTGTCAAGTCTTGTGGATTGAGAATCAGCCGAGCGCATCTCCAATCGTTCTGTCGTCTCTCTAAGCCGCTGCCTCCGTCAGCTCGCCGTCTACGAATTCACGCCCCTCCATCACCAGGGGTATGAGTTTGAAGCCCATCAGCCGGCGCCACCTCCGCTGCGCTTCCAGCGCCAGCTTCCAGACCATCGTCAGCGTCGCCGCCCGCGACCCGCAGCCCTTCGTCCGCTTCGTCCGTCTTCGCCCGCCCCTGCACCGACTGCGGCATCTTGTCCAGCACGTTGCCGGCCTTGTGGAACCAGCAGGTCTGTTCCTCCGTTCCCGGATACACCTCCCGCAGCGCCGCCCAGAACCCCAACGCCCCGTCCGCCGTCGCCAGCCGCGGCCCCTTCGTCAGCCCACGCCGCCGCAGGTCCAACAGCAGCTCACACCACGCCGTCTTGCTCTCCCGGTAGCCGTCGCTGACCGCCACCACTTCCTTGCGCCCCTGCTCGTCGGCTCCCATGATCACCAGGATGCAACTGCGCTCCTCGTCCAGCCGCACGTTCACGTGCAGGCCGTCGGCCCAGAAGTACACGTACCTCTTGCCGCTCAGATCACGCTGCGTCCACTCCTGGTACTCCGCTTCCCACACCTTCTTCAGCCGCACCACGTTGGTCGCGCTCAGCCCTGCGGCCTGCTCTCCCAGGATCGCCGCCAGCGCCTGCGAGAAGTCCCCGCTCGATACCCCCTTCAGGTACAGCGTCGGTATCAGGCTGTCCACACTCGGCGTCCGTCTCGCGTAGCGCGGCAGGATCGCGCTGCTGAACCTCGACTCTCCCTGCTTGGCGAGCTGGCGGTCATCGACCCGCGGCTGCCGGATCGGGATCGGACCGATCCCGGTGACCAACGAGCGCTTCGGCAGATGGCCGTTGCGGACCGCCAGCCGGTGGCCGTGCTGATCCCGCTGGTCAGCGTACCGCGCCAGGAACTCGTCCACTTCCGCCTCCAGCGCCGCAGCCAGCATCTGCCGCGCTCCGGCGCGTACGATCTCATCCAGAATGGCACCAGGACCTTGAGGACCTTGAGCCTCGGTGGTCCTGCCGGTATTGTTCTCCACGAGCGTACTCCTCCTGATTCGTGGTTGAATCGTTCTTGGGAGGATGCGCTCTTTTCATCCCGTCCACAACTTCCGGTTATATCTCACGGCTGTGCGCCAGCGAGCAGACCATCGCCCGGCTGAAGCGCGGTGTGGAAGGTGTTCCGGCTGGCGACCCAGGCGTCGCGCACGCGCCCGTGGCCGCGGGCCGGCTAGGCTAAGCAGGTAGCGCGCCGCCGCCGTTCTCCTTTCGTCCCGCCAAGCTCGTTCGCCAGCCCTCCTACGCCACCACGACGTCACCACTTTGCCCGGTTCCGGCCTGACTGCGTCCCCAACCGTCTCTGAACGGCCAGCTGCGGGCATCTGAGCAGCATTCTGTCGCCTGCCGGCCAGCTTGCAGGTCTCCTCCCAGACGCTGTGACCTTCCCGGGCCGCCCGCCGACCGCGTCCCGGCCCCGTCGCCGGCGGATTCAAGTCGCTAGGCGCGGATTTGAGCCCCTCCTTGTGCATCGACAGACGCCGGTCAAAGTCGTATATTAGTGGGGTCCACACGCGCGTTCCTACTGCAGGGAGCGCGGTGGCGCGGCGGTGTAGCTCAGTAGGTCAGAGCAAGCGGCTCATATCCGCTGTGTCAGGGGTTCAAATCCCTTCACCGCTAACGCCCTCTGCTCTCTACCGAGCGGCAGAGACCCCGGAGCCCCTTGGGAACCGGTATAGGTCAGTTCGGGTCCCCGCTCAATGGACTCGCGATTCGGAGGAGCGCTGGATTGAACCCCTACGCCACCTGGCTCGACGCATTCCTGGAGAGTCGCGGATTACAGCTTCCGGATGGACGCCCGCTGTACTCCTATAGGTGCACCGCACGCGAGTTCGGCTCCCTGGCCAGGACGCTTGAAGCATACCGGCATCGCGGGACGGCCATCCGGGCATTCGTAATTTACGCGGCGGAGTGGTGGCAGCGCCATTACAACGGCGGCCCTTGGGCATGGCAGCCGCTGTTGGAGTCCGTGGGCTGGCACGGGGTCCACTATCCCGACCTCTACATGCCGGTCCGCGAAGCGTTGCACTGGTGGCACGTCGATCTCGTACGTCTGCCGACACAGATTCGCTACCTCGGCACGTTCGCCTGCCAGGGCGGCCTGCCGTTGGCGCTCGTCGGTGATGCCGACAGCAGAGTGACGCAATACCTGCGCGCCGTGCTCAGGGACACCGCCGCGTACCGGCAGTTCGTCGACGACGCCATCGTTCTGGCGCGCGATCAGCAGCACCTGCTGCGCCCGCCGACCCTGCGCCGCGACTACGTGTTCCGCCTGGCCGCCGACCTGATTGAGGCGGTGCTCTATCTTCAGAACGACGCGCAGGGCGAAGACCCACTCGAAGCGCTTGACGAAGTGCGCCCCCGATGGCGAGACACCATGCCGCTCGATCTGAGCGACGCAAGGGCGAGGGATCTCCTTACTGGGCTCCTTCGCGAGGCAGCGCAACACAGGGCGGCACCGGTTGATGTCTTCCGAGTGGACCGGTTTCTTCGCCATACCGGCAACGGATGGCGGCTTGGCGCTCGGGTACGGCTGCCGGCTTCGATCACGGCGGAGAACCTTGCCCTTCATCTCCAGGTCCCAGTAAGGGACTTGCCGTCCAGGCTTCAAGTTCGGATGCCCGGGGACCGTGTGCGCGTGTTCGGTATGTACGCGGAGAGAGCGGAGGACTATCTTCTGATGTCCCGTGACACGCAATCCGTCGCCGAGGTCTGGGACACTGACGCGACCGGGGAGATTCGTCTTCAGTTCATGGCCGGGGACGTTATCGGCAAAGATGTTGTCCCCGCCCGAGGCGACGCCTTGGGCGACCTTCCCTGGATCTTCCGGGGAGACGACCATGAAGCTCCCTTTATCAGCGAAGGTACCGCAAACAATCGCGCACCGGCGATCTTCATTTTGCTATCCGAGGAAGACGCGGAGAACAATGAGCCTACCCACCCGACGACCGAGGACATTATGGTTCTGGACAGGAACCTTCGGAAGATCACCGAACAAACCGCAATCGAAACAAGAGCCGGTCGATGCATCATAAGGCCATCCGCGGGACAAGGAGCCGAGGAGGACTACCATCTGTCAGGTCAGCGTCTCAACAACCTGGAGTCTGATCTACCGTTGTTTCGCGGCGTGCCGCAACTTCGCATCAGCACGCTTGAGACCTCCCGCGCCGTACCCACCCGTGAAGTGAGCTGGCGGCGACGAGGTCTGGACTGGCGGGAGCGCCCCACAGGCTTCGGATTGTGGCAGGTGAGGCATGTGCATCGCGGTGAACTTCGACATTGCTCCCGCCTCGGCATCCTTCCCGAAGAATTCCATCCGCGGCTTGTACCGGGCGATGACATGACCGAAGGCAACTTGGAGTTGATCGGTAGTGAAGGAGTGATGGCGACGAGTCATGCCGATGAGACCGAGTTTACGACTCGATCTGTAGGAGACACACTACGGATCCACTGCAGAGCTTGTGACGCGACGGCCATCCCCGCACGAATCGCGTTGCGCTTACATTGGCAGGATGCCGATGAGTTGTCTGTATCCGCGCCATTTCCTGGTCATGGAGCACGCTTCCTGCGCGACGGCAAGTCCGTGGATGGTGCGCTCGCTGTCGATGATCTCTATGGAGTACGAGCGACCGCGATATCGGCTACCCGGGCCGGCCGGTTCTTTGTCGAGGGCGAACTCTGCGCGCCAGATCTTCGCGATGTACGCGGCATCGCACACTTACGTGTCTCACTGGGTACATCTGGTTTGACACACGAGCTCTCGCTTATCCACCTGCGCTCTACTATCGAGCTCCTACTCGGCGCATCGATCTATGACTACTCGTTTGTGCGCCTGCGCATTGTCGGAGTCGACCAGCAAGTATACGGTACCCTTGAGGTACGTCGATTCGCAGGAGCCATGATATACAACAACGCCAATCGGACGTTTGTCCTCATAAATCATACGGTGGACTACGAGCCACCGACCACGTATGAGGCGCTACCGATAGATCGGCCTGATGCTGACCCCGTTCCTTTGCAACTCGTGGAAGACCATCAGGGCTTAAGCGGCGCTGTGTTTCCGCAAGCCATGAGCATCGGTAATCCCTTGTTGGTGGTAGCACGCCATGCCGACCGCGTACGTGTCAGACCCTTGGCAATTTATCCCAGGGACGCCGACTTCGTAGATGGCGGGGATGGAATTGGCTTGCGCAGAGCCGTCTGCGTTCGCAGACGCAATTCGCGGTTGCAGGCCATAGCCGCGGCGATGGACTCCATGTTGACTGCAGAGGACACAAACCGAAGCGCAGACGACTGGTCGTTCCTGACCGACGTCCTGCTCGGTGCCGAGGGTCTTCCGGCGACCGCCTTCGACCTTCTCAAGGTTTTGGGCACAAAGCCGAACGTTCTGGTCCGGTGCATGTTTCGACTCGAAAGCACGCCTCGACAGTTGCTCTGGCGACTCGACGATGAACTACCGTTCAGTTGGCTGATGATTCGCCGAGATGTCTGGCTGACGGAAGCCCGCCACGCCTTCGACCATTTGCGCGACCAACTTGACGGTGTACCGAGTGGCATTCAAATCGCTCGGAGCCATATAGTGTCCATTCTCAAGGAGGGTGCCGATCGGTTCGGCGGGCTATGCACCGTTTCCTGTGACGTCGGTTTCCAATTGCGCGGACACGAGCGTCTGCCAGCGGACATCGTCGATGATGCGAGAAGGAAACGAGACCAGAAAACGCAGGAGCAACTCAGCTATCGATACGCCATGAACGACTGGCCGAGGGGTGATGGGCGTCGCGAATGGGCGCAGACGCTTGAGCAGGCGCACGGCTCGATAGCATTGGCGTCTGGCAACGAGAAGGCAGAAGACCTCGAGAACGCCAGCCCATCTTCGACACGCCGATTGCGGCGGCATGGTGTTGCTTCGCATCTAGGCCGACCGACCGGACCGCCTTCATGGTCAAACGCATCCGTGCACATGACCCAGAGTGGTTTGACGTGGCGTATGAGGCCGCTTGGTTTCAACTCGCACTCATGCAGGATGAGGGACGGATATAGGAATGAGCGGAAGCGTTAGCATCTCGAACCTCATCCGGGATCTCGCCACACGCTCGGGTCGCGCCATCATTTCGCAGCTTGGCCTGCGTTCTCCCACGCTCCGCGGGTATCTCGAGAGCTTGTACGAACAGAATCCCGGTGAGCCCGGCGCGCTGCTTGCGGACCCCGTGATAGAAGCCGTTTTCGGCTGGCGGCAGGCGGAGACCAACATGGTCGGGCTTGCCAGGAGAGGTTTCCTTCGCAGCGATGTGGTGTCGGTGTTGGAAAAGCCACCGCGAGAGTACGGCGAATACGCATTCCCCGGTACTCGGAAGCCGTTTCGGCATCAGCTCAACTGCTGGAAGCTCCTACTTGACGACATATCGCGGTCGGTTTTGGTTGCAGCCGGTACGGGCTCTGGGAAGACCGAGTGCTTCCTGGTACCGATCCTCGAAGACTTGGCCCGTGAACGCGCTTCCGCGGGCGCCTTGACGGGAGTACGGGCGCTGTTTCTGTACCCGTTGAATGCGCTCATCAACAGTCAACGCGACCGACTCCGCGCTTGGTGCAACGGTTTCGGGAACGACATCAGTTTCTGCCTCTACAACGGCGAACTTCCGGAGACAGCACCGGCACACGAGCAGAGGCGCGCTGGGGCAGAGCAGATCTCGAGGCGGGCGCTGCGCCATGCATCCGCGCCCGTGCTAGTTACCAACTCTACTATGCTGGAGTATATGCTCGTTCGTTCCGAGGACCGGTCGATAATTGATCAGTCGCGTGGCAAGCTGCGTTGGATCGTGCTTGACGAAGCCCATACCTATATCGGCTCGCAAGCCGCCGAGATGGCGCTATTGCTACGACGGGTCCTGCATCACTTCGGCGCGAATTCGGCCGACGTACGTTTCGTTGCCACGTCGGCGACGATTGGCGACGCGCAAAACAAGGACGACTTGCGGCGTTTCCTGGCCGATGTATCCGGCGCGCCGACGGATCGTGTTCATGTTGTCACCGACGAGCGATTGGTGCCGCGGCTGCCGCCACTCAATCCGATTCAGACTGGCACGAATCTCGACGGCCTGCAGGCCGATGCACTGTTCCCGGCTCTCTGCCACCACCCGGCCGCAAGATCGATCCGCGCCCGAGTTGCGACCGAACCCGCCACACTCAAGAGCCTCCGCCAGGAGACGGGGCTCGATTTCACAGCGGTGACCGCCCTTCTCGAAAAAGCATCGACGGCTCGGTATCAAGACGAGGTATTTTTGCCCTTACGCATCCACCTCTTCCATCGATCTCAGCACGGCTTGTGGGCGTGCGTCAATGCATCCTGCACCGGCCGAGACGAGCGGAGCCCCGTCGACGGTAACTGGGGCTTTGGCGCGATATATCCCCAGCGGCTCACGCAATGTAAGTCCTGTGGCTATCCCGTATTTGAGCTTGTGACGTGCGGAGATTGCGGGCAGGAGTACCTGTCTGCTAAAGAAACGTTTTCCGGCGACACCGGCGAGCAGCAGCTACATCCGTACATCGAAGAGACCGAGATCGACGAGTTCCAGCTCGAAGTCGACGTCGATGATGATGATGATGATGGCGACGTACCGCCAACTGAATCTTCCTTCCGCAGGATGATCTGCAGCCAAGCCCTGGATGCAGAGCACATCGAAGACTGGAAGATCGATCGGGAACAGACCATTCGCAAGACCGGCGACGGAGTGCCGATCCGCCTTTCTCCGCTCGGCACCCAAGCCACGACCTGTATGCGTTGCGGCGCCAGGGACAGTCGACGCCGGCTACTCAGGGAGTTGCGCACCGGGGCTCCGTTCGCCCTTTCGACTATCGTGCCGACGGCGCTGGAGCACACGCCACCAATGAATTCGCGAACGGACCTGCCGAGCCAGGGTCGGCGACTGCTCGGCTTTAGCGACTCGCGACAGGGCTCTGCGCGCTTGGCGGTGAGACTACAGCAGGAAGCGGAGCGCAACCGGGTTCGCAGTGTCCTTTATCACGCATTGGCTGCTGAACGGAGGGTCACGGATACAAGTGCACTAGAAAGCGAAATAGCAATCCTTCGAGAGCTTGATAATCCCGCAGTGCGTCCTATCCTGGAACGGAGCGAAGCGAAATTGGCTCAAGATCGCGCAGCGAGCCGACTTGGCTCCCTCACTTGGCATGAGGCTGCCAAGCGCCTTGCCGCCGATGCTGAGATGACTCGCATGCACCGGTACTTCAGCGACACTACCTATATCGCCGGTTCTCCGCTTGAATTCGCCGAATTCTGCCTCTATCGTGAATTATTTCGACGGCCGAAACGCACGAATTCTGCCGAAACTATGGGACTCTTATCCCTTCAATACCCAGCTCTTGACAATACACGACCACTCGCCGGATGGCCACTCGCTCTGGAAGACTGGTCGATATTTCTGAAGCTCATTGTAGACTTCTTCGTGCGGGACGTCAGCGCGGTCAACGTCGACGACAAGTACTTGCGATGGATGGGTATACCTATACGGAAACGATACGTACAGGGGCCGGGCTACGACGGAGCGCTAACGAGACAGCAGCAACGCTGGCCGTTAGTTCGATCCGGCAGTAGAGTATCGCGCCTTCCCAACCTGCTTCGAAACGCGGCCGATCTGGGACCATCTTCACACACCGACGATCTGATCAACGAGTCGTTCCGATATGCCTGGGACGTAATGCTCCCGTTCCTTCTTCCGGTCGGAGACGGGTACCTGTTCAAACTGGATGAAGTCGCCGTCTTGAACGAGATCGAGACCGGCTATGTCTGTCCCTATACTATGCGGGTATTGGACCGGACGCTGCGCGGGATTTCGCCATACGCTCCGGTGGGTGTGAAGCGTTGCCGGCAGTTCAATCTGCCACGAGTTCCGTTAGCGTACTGGCGTAACGCGGCGGGCCAACAGGTAGACCGTGAAGAAATTGCCAGATGGCTGCAAAGCGATCCGCACGTCCAGAACGCGCGCGAGCTAGGCGTCTGGTCAAACCTCAGCGACCGAGTCGCCGGCTATGCCCCCTACTTCGAGACCGCCGAACATTCGGCGCAACTCGACGGAATCCGTCTGCGCGACCTGGAGCGGCGATTCAAGGCCGGCGAGTTGAACGTGCTCAGTTGTTCGACAACAATGGAAATGGGCGTCGACATCGGCGGTCTCTCAGCCGTGATCATGAACAACACGCCGCCGAGTTCAGCCAACTATCGGCAGCGCGCCGGTCGTGCCGGCCGCCGAGGAGAAGGCATATCATTTGCGGTCACACTCTGCCCGAGTCGCCGCACGGCGAACAGGTGTTCGGCGACCCGTTGTGGGCCTTTACCTCAAAGACGAGCGTTGCCCGCGTGGCACTCGACAGCGGCCGCTTGGTGCAGAGGCATGTCAACTCGCTGTGTCTCGGTGCATTCCTCGAGGACCGGGACGCTCGGCGACTCAAGGCCGGCTGGTTTTTCCACGAGGATGACCGGTACGGGACTGCTCCAGGCAGGCAGTTTATCGAATGGTGCTACAGCGAGCCTGACCGCGACGCTCCGCTTTTGAAGGGACTGCGGCGGCTGGTCAAGCGTACCGCGCTGGCGTCTTTGGAAGTTACCCAGCTGTTGAGCGCCACAGCAGATGCCATGGCCCTAGCAATGAGTGCGTGGCGCCGCGAAGCTGATGCGCTACGCCAGGACGCGAGCCACCTCATGGATGGCGCGCCGCGCGGGCCGGCCGTGCGTGCCACCGAGCGGCAGCTTCGGCGCCTGGAGGACGAATATCTCCTTCGAGAATTGGCCAATCGTCAGTTTCTGCCGAGTTATGGGTTCCCGATCGGCATCGTAGGATTCGTTCCACTCACGGTAGAAGAGCTGAAGCGAAAGCGGTCAGATCGAGAAGACCGGGACGAAGCATTTGGCAGGCGGTTGGGATACCCCTCTCGTCAGATGGAAATGGCCATTCGTGAGTATGCACCGGGCGCTGAAGTGGTCATGGACGGCCGTGTCTACCAGTCGGGCGGCGTCACGCTCAACTGGCACTTCCCGCCGGGAACAGAAAGCGTCAACGAGGTGCAGGCGCTGCGCTACGTCTGGCGCTGCCGCGGATGTGGCGCCACTGACGACGCCAATTCGCCGGCCGATCGATGCTCGCAGTGTAACAGCGCCGTAGAAACGAGAAAGTACCTTGAGCCGGCCGGATTTGCCGTCGACATCCGCGATTCGCCGCACAACAACGTCGTCTCTCCAATGTATGTACCGGTAGAGCCACCCTGGATCAGCTGCTCGACTCCTGAGTGGGCTCCCCTGGCCGATCCAACAGTCGGTCGCTTCCGGTATACCGACTCCGGCCATCTCTTTCATGGCAGCGGAGGCACTGGCGGCAATGGGTATGCGGTCTGCCTGCGCTGCGGACGCGCCGCGTCAGAAGTTGGTCGAATCGCGGAAACGGCGCTGCCGGATACATTTCGGAACGGCCACTCGCGGCTTCGCGGCGGTAAAAACCCGGACGGAAGCGGTCAGTGCGACGGCGTGGGATTCGCCATCCAGCGCGGACTGTGGTTAGGCGGGAGCCGCAAAACGGATGTCTTCGAACTGCAGCTTGACGGGCTGAATGACACCGCTACGGCGTTGTCGCTCGGCATAGCGTTACGGCGCGCGTTCTGCAGCCAGCTTGGCATCGAGGAGGAAGAAGTTGGTGTCACGCAGCGCCAGAGCAAGTCTGCGGGCGGCACGATTCAGATATCCATCTTTCTTTACGATGCAGCGGCCGGAGGCAATGGCTACGTGGCTGCGTTGCGGGATTACATTGCCTCGGCGCTGAAAATGTCGGTCGACATCCTCGACTGCCCCAAGGACTGCGACGCCGCGTGCCACGGTTGCCTGCTCACCTACGATACCCAGCACCGTGCGGCGGACCTAAACCGACACAAGGCTCACGCGTTTCTCACTAGGTAAGGCATCACCAGTCTTCAACTGCGGGACTTCGACGCGGTTGCTGCTTGGGCCCGCGCCGAACCTGCTCGCTTTCCACACATCACGCGATCGTCAAGCCGTAGTCCACGAACCGGAGAAAGTGTTGGGTATTCGCAGTCGCCACAGCAGCACCGTCGGTTAGCGCCGCAGCAGCAATCATGCAGTCGATCATTGATCCTCTCCGCCGGCCCGACTGATTGAACAGAACGGCGGCCATAGCAGCGTGGTCAGCGGTAAACTCCTGGCACGTCCCAACGACCGCAGTTGCCACTTCCAGGTCGGACCGGCTGATCGGACCGCAGAGGAACTCCGTCCATGCCACCGAACTCATGGCAAGGAACTTACGCTCCCGAATCCAGCGTTGCAGCTTACGCTTTTCCTGCGACTCCGGCCGCAACGCTCGAATCAGAAAGCTTGTGTCCAGATGGATCATTCCCACATAGTCAGTTCAGTCAAGGGACAAACGCCGCGCGGCGGCATCACGCTCGGCGGCGTTCTCGCGCTCCCACCTCTCCAGGTCCACGTTGCGCTCACGCACGGAAGCCTGCAGTCGCTCAAGGGCGACGAGTGCCGGGGTGTCATCGGACGCCGCACCGCGAATTGCGCGCCGCAATACTTCGGACTTCGACACACGCCAGCGGCGCGCCAGCTCTTCCAACGTGTGCACCGACTCTACGTCCAACGAGTAGGTCGCCTTGATCACGGTTTCGGCCATAGTTCAGAGTACACGCCAAGCTCTATGCGCGTCAAACGCGACGATGAGACGATAAGCGGTGGCCCGGAGCATGTCTGCGACGAAGGGGCGGCGAGTCTACAGACGGTTGAGGCGGCGTGGCGGGGGGCCGGCGATGCCGGTTGCTGGCCAGCGCAGGGCCCCACTCAGGGGCCGCGCTGGAGGTCTTGGCTTGAAGGTTAGCAGGGGCAGGATTCGAACCTGCGACCTCCGGGTTATGAGCCCGACGAGCTGCCAACTGCTCTACCCTGCGTCGTGGAGGTCAAGATACCACCGTTTGACCTCCCCCGTCAAGTCCTGCGAAACGAAACAACGGCGGGCGGGACGGTGGACCTGGCCCCCCGGATGCTGCCGCCTAGTACTTCTTGGCGACGGTGAGCTTGCGCTGCTTCTTGAGACGCTTGCGCTCGAGTGCCTTGCGCTTCTTGTTGCGGATGGTCGAAGGCTTTTCGAAGTACTCGCGGCGCTTCCACTCGCGGACGATGCCTTCCCGCTCCACCATCCGCTTGAAGCGCTTGAGCGCTTTCTCGAGCAGCTCGTCTTCTCCGACGACTACGTGTGCGATGAGCTATTCCTCCCGTGAGTCCCCAGACTCACTACGGAACTATAACCATGGGGGCCGGGGAGGTGTCAACCAGCGCCGCCGCGGCCACCGCGTCCGGATCGATGGCCACCCCGCCGGCGCGCACCTCCCAGTGCAGATGGGGGCCGGTGGCCAGACCGGTGCTGCCGACGGTGCCCACCACCGCCCCGGGGGCCACGCGCTGGCCCTCCCGCACCAGGAGCCGCGACAAGTGGTAGTACAGCGAGTAGACGCCGGGCAGGTGTTCGATCACCACCGAGAGCCCGGTGACGATGCGCGCCCTGGCCATCATTACCGTGCCGCCGCCGGCGGCCGCCACCGCGGTACCCTCCGGGGCCGCGAAGTCGATGCCGTTGTGAATCGAGAAGTCCACGCTGCCGTCCTGGTAGCGAAAGGTGCGCCGGTCGCCGAAACCGGAGGTGCGCCGTACCGCGCCCAACGGCAACCGCAGCGGCCCCAGGTGGCGGTGCGCCTCCGCGCGCCAGGAGGAGAGCAGGCGCCACAGTTCGCGCGACTGTTCCTCGCGCCGGGGATCCGGCGACCGCCGCAGCGACGACAGGTCGGCGCGCAACGGGATCTCCTCCTCGGCGAACGCGCGCCGGCCGATGCTCAACGGTTGCGCCAGCAGCAGCCGCAACGCGCCCGGCCCCGCGGCGCCGGCGCTGCGGCCCGCTACCTGCAGCCGGGCAGTTCCCTCGGCAAAGGTACTCGGAATCCCGATCAGGGCCGCCCACGAGTCGCCGGACGAGTCCGCGGCGACGGCAAAGCCGCGCCCGGTGACCCGCTCCGGGCCCGGCAACTCGACGTTGACCGTAAGCTCGGCGAGCGGGACTTCGCTGGCCACGAACACCCGCACCGGGCCTCCCGGCGCAGCGGCGCGCGGCGCCGCCAACCGGGGCCAGGGCGGCGGCCCCGACCCGCCGTAATGCAGGAACAGACCCGTATCCGGCACCAGCCGCCGCGCCGCAACCTGATACCGGGAGCCGGGAGAGCACCACACCGCCAACCCCGCTTCCACCAGTTGGCGGCCGTCCGGTCCGACTACCGGCAGCAGGAACGCCGCCTCCGGGGCGGCGGGGGCCGGAACCGCAAGCGACTGCGCCAACGGCCCGACTGCCGGCGCCGCGCAGACCACCGCGGCCGCCAGCAGCGTGCGCCAGCCGCGCCCCGCCATCAGCGCTCCAGATCCAGAATCGTGAGCTGCAAGGTCTCCATCTGATTGTAGCGCGAGCGGGTGAGCCGAAACACGATGTTGACGCGGTCGCCGGCCTTGAACTCGGTACCCACCTTGTCGGCCGCATTCCAGTACAAGCCGGGCCAACGGTAGCCGCCGGCGTCGAGCAGCAACTTGGCGTGCGCCGGCTGCCCCTTGCCCACCAACTCCACCTGCAGGATCGGCACGCCGCGCATCAGGAATGCCAACGGGCGGTGGCCGGCGCCGTAGGGCGCAAACAGATCCGCGGTCTGCCACACCTGCGGGGCGAGGTAGGCCGGCGGAATCTCGGCATCCACGGTCCGGGCCGCGGCCTGCGGCGGCTCCACCGCGTCGATCATCTCCGCCAGCTCCTGCAGCCGTTGCGCCAACTGCGGCAGCCGCTCCGAGGTCAGATTGAACCCGCCGGCCATGGCGTGGCCGCCCCAGCGCGGCAACAGGTCATCCATCGGTCCCAGCAGGTCGGGCACCGGCAGCCCCGGCAGGGTGCGTACCGAGCCGCTCGCCTCCTCGCCCTGGTCGGCCACCACGATCGCCGGGGCACGAAACGCGTCCACCAACCGGGCCGCCAGCATGCCGGTCACGCCGCGCGGCAGTTGCCGGTCGATGACCCACACCAACTTGCCGCCGGAACGGTCGTAGCTCTCGCGGGCGCCGGGCTGCGCGCGGGTCCAGGCTTCGTCGGCCACCGTCCGGCGCCGTTGATTGAGCTTCACCAACTGCTCGGTCAAGTCGCGCGCCTCCGCTTCGTCGGCGGTCAGCAACAGGCGCACCGCCAGCGGGGCCTCGCCCATGCGGCCGGGGGCGTTCAACACCGGCGACAGGTGAAACGAGACGTCGATGGTGGTGAGGTCGCGGCCATATAGATTGACGCGCGCCAGCAGCTCGCGGAGCCCGGCCCGCCGCGTGGCGGTCAGAACCCGCAATCCGCGCTTGACCAGGATCCGGTTTTCGTCACGCAGCGGCATCAGGTCGGCGATGGTGGAGAGCGCCACCAGGTCGAGCGCGTCCTCGCCGCCGGCCATCAACTCCGGGTGGCGGCGCAACGCCACCACGGTGAACATCTCCGCCAGCAGGTCGAGCTCGCTGCAGGTTCCGTCGCTGTAGCGCGCCAGCTTGCTGCCTTCGCGCAGTTGCAGCAGCGACTTGCCGGCGGCCGGAGGATGCACCGCCGCCAGTTCGGGAGCCAGATCATGAACGTACAGGTCCACTGCGCCGCAGGCGCGGGCCAGCAGGCTGCGCACCAGCGCCGCGTCGTACACCAGGATTTCGCAACCGGCGGCGAACTCGGCCAGCCGCTCCGCGGCCGGGGCGCCGGCCCCCGGGTTGACGGTCTCGAACAGGCCGGGCCCGCGCACCAGGTTGGTCAGCTTGACCGCCTCGATCACCACGCTGTCGTTCAGCGGGCGCACGTTGAGCAGGCACACGGTCTCGCCGAACAGCGCGGTGCGGGCGAAGCGCAGCGCCCAGGCCAGCTTCCACACCACGCCGCAGGCCGACAGCTCCGGGAACGGATAGGAGGAGTCGGTCAGCTTGGGGTCCACCACCAGCGCGGCGGGCACCTCGCTCAGCGGCTCGTGGTGATCCACCACGATCACCTCCAGGCCGCGCTCCTGCGCCGCGGCAATCTCGGCCGTGGCGGTGACGCCGCAGTCCACGGTGATCAGCAGCCGCACCTCGGAGGCGGCCAACTCCTCGATCAGCGCCGGCGTCAGGCCGTAGGGGGCATCTCCTTCCGGCAGCCGCCAGCTCACCGAGGCGCCCATTCCCTGCAAGGTTTCCACCATCAGCGCCGTGGAGGTGACCCCATCCACGTCGCGGTCGCCGAACACCAACATCGGCTCCTCGGCCGCCACCGCGTCGATGATGCGCTGCACCGCCGCGGCGATGCTCGGCAGGGTGAAGGGATTGTGCAGGTAGTGAGCGTCCTCCTCGATCAGATAGCGGACCGAACGAGGGTCGCTGAGCCCGCGGCGCAGGAGAATCGAGCTCACCAGCGGGTCGAGGCGGTAGCGCGCGGCAATGCGCTTCACCTCGCCGGCGTCGACTTCAGTCTTGGACCAATCCACCGGCGGTATTCAGGAGGCGCCGAGGGGCCGGACGGCCAGCGCCTCGTAGCGGGCGCCGGCGCGGTCGAGGCGGGACTCGAACAGCACCAGGCGGTCGAGAAGAAACCAGGCGCCCGACCAGGTGACCGGCGCGCGCGCGGTCCAGGTGCGCGCGCGGCGCACCCGGGCCACCGTGACGTGCGGCCGCGGCGGCCGGCGGTCCACCGGGAATCCGGCGCCCGCCGCCAGCCCGCGCATGCGCGCCAGGAAGTCGGTCAGCTCACCGGCGCCGCCGCCGAACACGGCGTGCAGTACCCGGGCCGGGCCATGCGGCGGCAGTTGGCCCAATCCCGTGAGCCGGCAGCGCAGCGGAACCATCTCTCTCAGGGCATCGCGGCGGCATAGCTCGCAGGCCCGCGCCAGGTCGCCGCCGGACAGATTACCGAAGAAGTGCACCGTTACATGATAACCCGCCGGCGCCACCGGCCGCAGCGCGTCCGCGGCGGCCAGCAACGGGGCGCAACGCGCCGCCAACTCGCGGCGCGCCGGCGGCGGCAGCGGCAGCGCCAGGAACACGCGGCGGGTGGACGGGTCCGGCCCGGACCTTGCCGGCCCGGACTCCGCCGGCACGCCCGCGCGGGCCCGGCTCACAGGAGGCCGCCGGCGCATCGCAACGAGTTGAGCGGCGCTTCCAGGCCGTGCTGGATCAGTTGCTGCAACGTCCGGCGCAGCCCTTCGCTGCCGGCGAACGGCTGCTGCGCGGCCTGCTCCAGGCGCAGGCCCGTGGTAGCGATGAGAAAGCGCCGCGCCGCCGGCTCCAGCCGCAGCCTGACCGCGGCGGCGGCCCCGGCAGCGCCGGCGGAGGCGCATTGCCGGCACCAGCCCTCCCCGCTCGCCGCCAGACGCAGCTCCTCGTCCGGCGCCAGCGCCCGCCCGCAGCCGGCGCAGTGCTCCAGGTCGGGGGCGAGGCCCAGGAGCTGCAGGCAGCGCCACAGCACGTGCACCGACACCGCCCCGACCCGACTCGAACCGGCCTCGTCGAGGGCGCCGAGTCCGGCCGCCAGCAGGCCGTGCAGCGCCGCGGCCTCGCCGCCCCCGCCGTGGCTGCGCAACACGATCTCCACCCACAGCGAGGCGGTGAAGAACTTGGCGAGGTCGGCGCGGATCGCGGCGTGCAGGTTGCGCGGTTCCACGTCGGTCACCTTGAAGGAATCGCGCACCGGATCGTGATAGAGATAGGCGGTGACGCAGGCGAAGGGGATGGCCGCCGCCTTCAGCTTGCTGGCCGCCTTGCCGGCGCCGTGCGCGGTCGCGTACACCACTCCCCGCCGGGGGGTGAACAGCGCGACGCTGCGGTGGATCTCACCCATGCGCGCCGCCTTCAGCACCACGGCCGACTCGATCGAGTTGCGGCGCCGATTCGACGGCATGGCGCAGCTTAGCCGCGGCCCCGCCGCGGGATCAACGGCTGCGGCGCGGAAACCTTGACTTGGCCTGCCCGCGGCACTACTTTCAATCCGCATGGAGCATCGGCAGATCATCCCCGCCGATACGGTTCTCCCGCCCAAACTTACCATCCTGCCGCTGCCCAATTCTCCCATGTTCCCCGGCGTCTTCACGCCGATGATGATTCCCGAGGGACGCGGCGAGGAAGTGGTGCGCCAGGCGCTCAACGGCGACGGCTGCGTCGGTCTGGTGCTGGTCCGCGCCGCCGGCGGCTCCGAGGACGCTCCCGAACCGCCCGAGGCAGCGCGCGGCGCGGACCTCCATGAGGTCGGTACGGCCGCCAAGATAGTACGCAAGATCAACCTGCCCGACGGCGGCATCAACATCTTCGTCTCCACCCTCAGACGGTTTCGCATCGCCAAGTTTCTGCACCCGGCCACCCCTCTGGTAGCCGCGGTCGAGTATCTCGACAACACCAACCTGGACTCCATCGAGGTGCGCGCGCTGACGCGCGCCCTGATCGCCGAGATGAAGCAGGTCTCGGAAAACAACCCCCTGTTTTCCGAGGAGATGCGGCTCAACATGGTGAACATCGACCACCCCGGAAAGATCGCCGACTTCGTAGCCTCGATTCTCAACATAGCGGCCGTCGAGAAGCAGCGAATACTGGAGACGGTGGACGTGCGGGAGCGCATGGAGAAGGTCCTGGTCTTCATCAAGAAGGAGCAGGAGCTGCTCCGCATCCAGAAGAAGATCCAGAATCAGCTCAACGAGAAGATCGAGAAGAGTCAGCGCGAGTATTTCCTCAAGGAGCAGCTCAAGGCGATCAAGAGCGAGCTGGGCATGCCGGTCGACGCCAAGTCCAACGAGCATCAACGCCTCCGGGAAGCGTTCGAGAAGCTCGATCTGCGCGGCGAGGCGAAAGAGCGCGTGGACGACGAGATGGAGAAGTTCGCGCTGATGGATCCCAGTTCGGCCGAGTTCGTGGTGACCCGCAACTACCTGGAGACGATCGCGGCGCTGCCGTGGGGCGATCCCGAGCCGAAGCCGGTGGACTTGATCCGCGCCCGGCGCCGGTTGGACCGCGACCACTACGGCCTGGAAGACGTCAAGGAGCGGATTCTGGAGTTCCTGGCGGTCGCCAAGTTGACTGCCGAGGGGACCGGCCGCGGGAGCTGGCGCGGCTCGATCATCTGCCTGGCCGGGCCGCCGGGGGTGGGCAAGACCTCGGTCGGCAAGTCCATTGCCGGAGCCCTGGGACGCGCCTTCTTCCGCTTCTCGGTGGGTGGCATGCGCGACGAGGCGGAGATCAAGGGGCACCGCCGAACCTACGTAGGAGCGATGCCGGGCAAGGTGATCCAGGGCCTGCGCATCGTCAAGACGCGCGACCCCGTGTTCATGATCGACGAGATCGACAAGCTCGGCGTGTCGTTTCAGGGGGATCCGTCGTCGGCCTTGCTGGAAGTGCTGGATGCGGAACAGAACGCCGCGTTCCGAGATCACTACCTCGATCTGCCGTTCGACATTTCGGCGGTCATGTTCATTGCCACCGCCAACACGCTGGACACGATTCCCGCCCCGCTGCTGGACCGCATGGAAGTGATCCGCCTGTCCGGTTACATCGAACAGGAGAAGGTCCACATCGCGCGCCGCTACCTGATTCCGAAGTCGCTGCGGCGGGCCGGTCTCGACAAGGGCCGGATCAAGTACGATGCGGGATCGCTGCGGGCCATACCCGGCAACTGGGCGCGTGAGGCGGGCGTGCGCAACTACGAAAAGGCGCTCGACCGAATCCATCGCAAGATCGCCAAGCAGGTAATGTTGGAAACCGTGGAGTTGCCGCTCAGGATTACGCGCGAGAGGTTGCCGGAGTACCTCGGCAAGCCGCTGTTCGTGGAGGAGGAGCGCAACCGGATCACCGCCCCGGGGATGGTGATGGGGCTGGCCTGGACGGCGCTCGGCGGCGCCGTGTTGATGGTGGAGGCGGTTGCCAATCGGGGACGCGGCGGCATCAAGCTGACCGGCAAGATGGGCGAAGTGATGCAGGAATCGGCCAACATCGCGTACACCTGGGTGCGGCTGGTAGCGGGCCTCCACGCCATCGAGCCCGGCTACTTCGACGAGCACCTGATTCACCTCCATATTCCCGCCGGGGCGACCCCGAAGGATGGTCCTTCGGCCGGTATCACGATGGCCTGCGCGCTGCTTTCGCTGGTGCGGCGGAAGAAGGTCCGGCAGTCGCTGGCGATGACCGGGGAGCTGTCGCTGGTGGGCAAGGTGCTTCCCGTCGGCGGTCTGAAGGAGAAGGTGATCGCCGCCAAGCGCAACAAGGTGAAGGAGATCATCATGCCGCAGGCCAACGCGAAGGACCTCGACGAAATCCCCGAGAACGTACGCAAGGGCATCCTCTTTACGCCGGTGGACTCGATGGATGCCGTCGTGTCCAGGCTCTTTTGACGCGGCTGCTGCGGAACTGCGCGGCGCGCGCCGCGGCGCTCCGCCTGCTGGCGGCGGTAGCAGTCGGCGGATTGACCGCCGGGTGCGCGGACCCGGAACCGCCGCCGCGGCTGCACCCCGCGTTCTCGATTACCATGCCGGACCTGGAGGAGGTCCTGGACGCGGTCGAGCCGGCCAGCGCGGAACGGATGCGCGCGCGGCCGCAGGTGTTCCTGGACCTGATGGAACAGATGCTGCAGGCCGCGGAGCCGCTGCACCGGCTGGTCGACAAGCAGCACCCGCTCGAGGCGGACTACGTTCCCGCCGACTTGGTGGCGGTGGAACGCTATCCGATCGCCGCCAGCCGCGCCGGGCATCGCCTGGCGCGCCTCATCATGCCCGACCTGCTGGCCATGGTGGAGGCGGCGCGCGGCGCCGGCATCGAGCTGCTGGTCTCTTCCGCATACCGTTCGTACGAGTATCAGGCGGGCCTGTACGACCGCCACGTGGAGCGGATCGGGAAGGCTGCCGCCGACCGGGTGTCAGCCCGTCCCGGTCACTCCCAGCACCAGTTGGGGACCACCATCGACTTCGGCTCGATCGCCTCCGGCTACGGCGACACCCCGAACGGGCGCTGGCTGGCGGCGCATGCCTGGCGCTTCGGCTTCTCCCTCTCCTACCCGGCCGGCTATGAGGAGCTCACCGGCTACGATTACGAGCCGTGGCACTTCCGCTACCTCGGCCGGGTCGGCACCATCCTGGAACGGCAGTTCTTCGGCAGCCTGCAGCAGCGGTTCCTGGAGTTCCTCGCGGAGTGGGCGTGGTGGTTCCAGCTACGCCTGCTCGCCCCGTAGCCGGGCTGCGCTGACCGCCGCGGCGCCGGCGCGCAGGATGCGCGGCGGCGCTACCGTAGCGTCCACGATGGTGGAGGGCGCGGCCGCGGTCACCGCACCGTCGTCCACGATCAGCTCCACGCGGCCGCCGAACGCCGCCCGCAGCGCCGCCGGCTCGCCGAGCGGCGGCTCGCCGGCGCGGTTGGCGCTGGTCGAGTAGAGCGGCGCGCCGACCGCGGTGATGATGGCGCGCAGCGCCGGGTCGGCCGGCACCCGTACGGCCAGGCTGGCCGCGCCGGCCGCGACCGGGCTTGGCGCGGGCTGCGCCACCGGCAGCACGATGGTCAACGGGCCGGGCCACAGCGCGGCCAGAGCCGGCGGCGGGGCGGTGCCGGTGACGGCCTCGGCGGCGCGCGCGCCGGCCACCAGCACCAGCAGCGGCTTGGCGGCGTCCGCGCGGCCCTTGAGCGCGGCCAGGCGCGCGCCGGTGGCGGGCGCCACCCCGTGCAGGCCGTACACCGTGTCGCTGCGCATGGCGACGATGCCCCGGCGCCGCAGCACGGCGCAGATCTCCTCGTGGCGGGGATGCAGGTTCATCTCGAAGCGCCCCTACAACCGGTACACCGTGACCTCGCCGCGGCGCTGGCGGCGGCGCCGGCGGGAGGAGCTCGATTCGGCGCCGGCGGCGGCTACCGATTGCGGGGTACCCGGGGCGCGCCGGCGGCGGGCGGGGCCGGCGCTGACCGCGGGCTGAGGTCCGGCCGGTGCCTGCCGGGCGCCGCCAGAAGCAGGCGCGGCGCGGGCTTCGCCCGCCGCGGGCCAGCCGTCCGCCGCGGCCGCATCCTCCACGTTGCCGGCCACCGCGTGCGGCAGGCCGCCGGAGCGATCGGCGCGGGCCGCCGGAGGCGGGCGCCTCAGCACCGTCTTCAGGGTAAGGAAGGCGAACATCACCAGGCCGAGGAACAGGCCGAGGGCAAGTACGTTGAACGGTTCGTGCGGCAGCGACGGCCGGGGCTGCACCAGGGGGCCTACGTCGGCGAAGTCGGGCGCGTAGGGAGAGGCGCTGCCGGCAGGCGGTTCGGGCTGCGGTCCCACGCCGATCACCAGTTCGTCGGCGCGGTAGTAGCCGACGTCGCGCGCCAGCAGGCGCAGCAGCTCCGGTTCGGTGCGCAACAGGTGCTGCAGCCGCTGCAGGTGCGCGTGGCGCTGCTCGAGCGCTGCAATGCCGGACGCGATGCGCCGTTCATGGTCCTGCAGCCGGCGATAGTTGAGCAGCCCGGAGGCGCCGAACAGGAACGAAAGCAGGGTGGCGACGACGAAGCCTGCCACCGCGCAATAGAACAGACGCGGGACACTCACTCACTCTAGACACGGCAGTCATGCCGCGCGCCTTGAATCGGGCCGCAATCATACTGCGCGGTTACGCCGCCGATATTATAGGCACTTGGTTGAACTTATGGAGCACGTAACGACCCCCATTCCGAACGGGCCGCAGCACGGCGGACCGCAAGGCGCCAATCTGGAAGCCTACGGCGACTGGGTGACCATAGACGTAGACGCCGGGCCGGCGGCGGGCGCCGGAACGCAACCGGCGGCCGCCGGAGCGGAGCCGGAGGTTGCCTGGCAGTTGCCGGACAGCAGGACCGCTCAGGAGCTGACGACCGCCGAAGAGGAACTGCTCGACCAGCTCGGCGAGCGCGAACGGGCAGCCGCCGCGGCCCTGCCGGCCGCCGCGCCCGCGCCGGCCGGCGCGGGCGCGCACGCCACCAACGCGGCGCTGGCCAAGCTCGAACGACAGCTTTCCTCGCTGAGCGCGGAGCTGAAGGCAGTCGGCCAGCAACTCGCGGAACTGCGCGGCCGGGCCGAGCCGGCCCCGGTGACGGCGCCGGAACCGGCCGGCGAACCCGCGCCGCCGCCGGAGAACGCCGCCGCCGCCGGCGGGGTTCCGCCGGCCATCACCCTGGAGGAGCTGGAGAGCGAGGCGGTCACGCCCGCGGTTGCCGCCGAGTGGGGCGCGCAAGCGCTTCCCGGTGACGGCGGCGCGGCGCTGGCCGGCGCAGCGCCTCCGGTTCCCGAGGCCGCGCCGGCGCCGGCCGCGCCGGCGGTGACGCTCGAACCGCCGGACGCCCCCGAACCGCAGGCGCCCGCCGCGCAGGAGGCCCCCGCGCAGGAGGCCCCCGCGCAGGAGGCCCCGATTGCGCCGCCGGCGACCGTTGCGCCGCCGGCCGCCGCCCAACCGCAGGCGCCGCCCCCGCCGCCGGCCGCGCCGGAAGCGCCGGGGGAAGCCGGCGGTCCGGTCAGCATCGCGGTCACGGTCGATCCCGCGCCTGAGTTGCCGGCTGCCGCGTTCGGCCAGGCGGCGCCCGCCGGCCAACCGGCGCCGGGCGCCGGCGGCGCGATCCCCGGCGCGGAGATCAGCGGGGAGGTGCGGGCGGAGGTGCGTTCCGTGCTCGCCTACCTCGACCAGCTACTCGACGCCCTGCCGCCGGATAAGGTCAGGGAGTTCGCCCAGTCCGAACACTTCGCTACCTACAAGAAGCTGTTCAGGGAATTCGGCCTCGATGACTAGCGCCGCGGAGACCGTACCAATCACCCGGCGGAACCTCTCCCACCATCGGTTCCTGCTGCGGTTGTTCGGCTTTGCCGCGGCCGGCTTTCTGGTATTCCTGGTCGGCTTTCTCGCGGTCCGACTCTACTCGACCCGCGAGGCCGGCGGGCGCACTGCGGCCAGCCACTTCGAACTGGTCAACAGCGAGTTGACCAACATATATCTGACGCAGGATCTCGGCTTCGCCGACTTCATGGCGGGCAACGACCGGCTCGCCGGCTTCGGGGAGGCCGCGCAGCGGCTGATCGGCGAGGCCGGGCTGGCGGCGCTGATCCTGCGCGCGCCGGGCGGCCTGCTCTACGCCTATGCGCCGGAGCGCGCCCTGTTCGAACCCGCGCAGGGGCCGCCCCAGCGGCTGCGCCTGCCGAGCCTTCACACCATGTTCGCCGCGCCCTTCGCCGGCGACCCGGCGGCCACTCTGACCGCCTCCTACCGGCTGGTATCGCAGGAACACGCCTTTCGCATCGTGCGCGACGGGCTGTTCCTGGTGCTGGCGTTCCTGCTCGCCTGCGCCATTGCGCTGCTGCTGATCGTGACGCTGACGCCGCGCCCCCTCACCGAGTCGCCGCCCGCGCCGCCGTTGCCCGCCACTATCGGCGTATCGGCGGCGGCCGACGTATCGGCGACGCCCGCCGCTGACGGCATGCCCACGGCTGACGGCATACCTGTCACTGCCGGCGTACCGGCCGCGGCCAGCTTCCCGGCAGCGGCCGCCGGACCCGCCGCGGCGGCCATCCCGAGCAATGGCGGCGCATCCGCCGGCAACTACTACGGCCTGGAGCCGCAGGACCAGTTCGGGCACCGGCTGCGGTCCGAGCTGGAGCGCGCCGCCGCCTACCATACCGACCTCAGCGTCGCGCTCGGCGTCCTGCTGGCCGCGGAGGCCACCACCGACGACAGCTCGGCGCGCCTGGCGGACCTGGTGCGGGAGCTGGCGCCGCTCCCGGAGCTGGCCTTCGCCTACGGCACCGCGGGGTTCGCGCTGGTCCTGCCGGAGACCAATCTCGACGGCGCGATGGCGCAACTGGAACCGTGGCGCCGCAGGGCGGCCGCCGCCGGACTGAGCATCGCCATCGGCGTCGGCGACCGCAGCGGCCGCTACCTCGACGGCGACCGGCTGCTGCTGGAGGTGGAGCAGGCGCTCGGCCGCGCGATGGCCAACGGCGGCCACAACCTGGTGGCGTTTCGCGCCGATCCGGCCAAGTACCGGGTACTGGAAGGCGCCGTCGGGCGGTAGCTCACCTGCGCCCGCCGGGCGCAGGCGCCGGGCGCGCCGCGCCTATAGCCTGGCCTAGTCGCGGAACGGAATCGCGATCTCCTGCAGGTCGCGGGTCAGGAAGGCGCCGGAGAACTCCGCCCGAGCCTCCCGCAGCAGGTGCTTCAGATCGCGCTCGGTGTAGCGCGGGCTGTAGTGGATCAGGCCCATGCGCCCTACCCGCGCCTTGCGGGCCAGAGCGCCGGCCTGGCGCGCGGTGAGGTGCTTCTTGTCGCGCGCGCTCTCGCGCAAGTCCTGGGCGAACATCCCCTCGCAGATCATCAGGTCCGCGTCCGCCACGAAGCCGTCGAGGCCGGACACCATCGCGGTGTCGGTCACGAACGCGAACTTGCGCCCGCGCCGCCGGGCGCCCATCACCTGGGACGACTCCACCACCCGGCCATCGTCCAGCGTGACCGCGGCGCCGCCCTGCAGCCGCCCCCACAGCGGCCCGCGCGGCACGCCGAGCGCCTCCGCGCGCTCGGGAAAGAACACCCCGGGGCGTTCATCCTCCACCAGCGTGTAGCCGAGACACGGCTTGGAGTGGCGCAGGCGATAGGCGTGCACCTGGAAGCCGTCGCCGGCGACCAGCGGCCCGCTGTCGAAGGTCTCGTGGATCACGATCTCGTAGTTGATGTAGATGTCGAGCACGCGCAGACTCTGCTCCACGTAGGCGCGCACGCGCGGCGGCCCGTACACGTGCAGCGGCTCCGAGCGCTCCACCTGCGACGAGAGCGACAGCATGCCCGGCAGTCCGGTGACGTGGTCGGCGTGGGTGTGAGAGATGAAGATGTGCGAAATCTTCTTCCATCTCAGGTTGAGACGGCGGAACGCGATCTGGGTGGCCTCGCCGCAGTCGAACAGGAACAGATCGCCCTCGCGGCGCACCAGCACCGAGGTGAGCCCGCGGCCGGGCAGCGGCATCATCCCGCCGGTGCCAAGTATGAAGACCTCGATATTCATGCCGGGCCGCAGCGCGCGGGGCAAGTATAGCGACGCCGCCGGAGCGCCGGCAACCCGGCGACTCGCAACGCGCGATCAGCGGCGGCGGCCCGAGCCCGCGGCGCGGGCCAGAAAGCTCCGCACGTTCGGGATCATGGCGGACAGGATGAGGATGATGCCGATCACGCCGGCCTGCAGGTGCCCGGTGATGTTGCTGAGCGACATGCCGTTGCGCAGGTAGAGCACGATGAGGATCGACAGGAGCACGCCGTAGATCGAGCCTGCGCCGCCGAAGATGCTCACCCCGCCGAGCAGCACGATCGTGATGATGTCGAGCTCGAAGCCGAGCCCCATGTCCCCCCGCACGGTGCCGAGGCGCGCCGCGAACAGGATTCCCGCCAGCGCGGAGAGCAGTCCGGAGGTCGTGAACAGGAGCAGCTTGACCCGCGCGACGTCGATGCCGGAGTAGCGGGCCACCTCCTGGTTGATGCCGATGACCTGCACCTGCCGGCCGAACCCGCTGTACCGCAGGACGATCACCGCCAGCACCAGCAGGCCGAAGAAGACCAGCAGGGAGAGCGGGAACGGGCCGAGCAGCGGCTGCTGGCCGAGCGCCTCGAACCAAGCCGGGAACTCCTTGATCGACCGGTCTTCGATGAGCACGCGGGCGAATCCCCGAAAGCCGATCAGCATCGCCAGCGTCACCACCAGCGACGGCAGGCGCGCCGCGGTGATCCAGAACCCGTTGAACGCGCCGCCGAGAATCCCGACCAGGAGGCAGATGACCAGCGCCGCCGGCGTGGGGACGCCCTGCTGGATCAGCCAGCCGAGGGCGCAGGCGGAGAGCCCCATCATCGACGCGACCGAAAGGTCGATCTCTCCGTTCAGGATCACGAAGGTCATGATGAGGACGACGATCACCTTCTCGATCGAGAGGGCGAAGAGGTTGATCTGGTTGTCGACGCTGAGAAAGGACGGGGAGGTGACGGCGTTCATCGCCACGATGAGGAGCAGCAGCAGGGCGAGGAATCCCTCCCAGCTTCTGAGTCGGGCGCCGAGCGCGGCCGCCACGCCGCTCATCGGTTCCGCCGGCGCTTCATGAGCACGCTGTCGAGCGCGACCGAGGCCAGGATCAACAGGCCGAGCAGGGCGTCGCGCAGGAACTCGCTCACCTGCAGGGAGCGAATGAGGCTGTTTTCGAGGAGATCGATGAGGATCGCTCCCAGCACGGCGCCGAGGATGCTGCCGGAGCCGCCGAAGATGTTGACGCCGCCCACCACCACCGCGGCCACCGACTTGAGCTCCAGGCCGAGACCCGCCACCACCGTGATGTTGCCGAACCGGGCCAGGAAGAGGAAACCGGCCAGCCCGGCCAGCGCCCCGCACAGCGTGAAGGCGGAGAACACGAGCCGCCGGGTCGGAAATCCGGCGCTGCGGGCGGCGTCGGGGTTCGAACCGATCGCGTAGAGCCGCCGGCCGAACGAGGAGTACCGGAGCAGGAGCTGGAAGAAGACCGCCACGGCCAGCATGACCACCACCACCACCCGCAGATGCAACCGTCCCCAGCTCACCACGTTGAGGCGCGGGAGATCGAGCAGCCACTGGGGCAGGTCGACCGTGAGGACCGTCTGCGCGCCGGAGTACTCGACCAGCAGGGTGCGGTAGAGGGCAAGGGTGCCGAGGGTGACGATGATGGCGGGCACCCGGCAGTAGGCGACCAGTACGCCGTTGCAGGCGCCGAGCGCGGCTCCCAGACCGACGCAGATCAGCACCGCCGCGAGCGGATGGATGTCGTTGGCGAGCGAGAGCTGGCGGCCCACGAAGTAGGCGGTGAAGCCGACGACGGAGCTGACGGAGAGGTCGATGTTGCGGGTGAGCACCACCAGCGTCTGGCCGATGGCGATGACGGCCAGGATCGTGACGCTGGCCGACACTCGATTGAAGAGGCGAGCGCTCAGATAGTTCTCGATGAACAGGGAGAACCCGGCCAGCACCAGCACGATGAGCAGGACCAGCACGCCCTCGCGCCGCGTCTCCGCGCGCAGGCGGCCGGCGCCCGGTCTCACGACGCCGTATCCTCGGCGGCGGCCGCCGCCGGCCGGCCCCGCGCGCCGGTCGCCAGCGACATGACCGCCTCCTGGGTCGCTTCGTCCCGCCCCAGGATGCCCATCTGCCGCCCCTCGCGCATGACCAGGGTACGGTCGCTCATCGCCAGTACCTCCGGCAGATCGGAGGAGATGAAGATGATCGCCATCCCTTCCCCGGCCAGCTCGCGCACCATGGCGTGGACCTCGGCCTTGGCCCCTACGTCGATCCCCCGGGTCGGCTCGTCGAGGACGAGGATCCTCGGCCGGGTATTGAGCCACTTGCCGAACATCACCTTCTGCTGGTTGCCGCCGGAAAGCTTGCCGACCACGTGCGCCACGGAGGGCGCCTTGATCCGCAGCCGTTGCCGGAACCCTTCGGCCGCCGCCTCTTCCCCGGCGCGGCGGATGAGGCCGATCCGGGAGAGATACCGGCGGAGCACCGGCAACGTCACGTTGGCCGTGATCGACAGCGGCATGGCGAGCCCGAACTTGCGGCGGTCCTCGGTCATGTAGGCGATGCCGAGCTGCTGGGCGGCCCGGGGCGAGGCGATCCGCCGTTCCCGGCCGTCGATCTCGACGGCGCCGCGGTCGGCCGGCTGCATGCCGAACAGGGCAAGGCCCACGTCCGTGCGGCGCGACCCGACCAGCCCCGCGAATCCCAGCACCTCGCCGGCGTGCAGGTCGAAGTCGATGCCGGCAAAGACCCCCTCCAGGCCAAGGCCGCGCACCCGACAGACCCGCTTGCCGATCGTCCGCGCCGGCCGCACCCCGTAGAACTGGCTCACGTCCCGGCCGACCATGTCGCGGATCAGCAGGTCGCGCGTCACCTCCGCCGCGAGGCGGGTGGAGACGTGCCGGCCGTCGCGCAACACCGTGATCCGGTCCGCGATGCGGAACACTTCCTCCAGCCGGTGGGTGATGAAGATCACCGCCACCCCCCGGTCGCGCAACTGGCGGGCCACCCGGAAGAGCTGCTCGACTTCATGTTCGGAGAGCGATGCGGTCGGCTCGTCCATGATGAGCACCTTCACGTCGAGCGAGATCGCCTTGGCGATCTCCACCTGCTGCTGCGCCGCCAGCGTAAGCCCTCGGGCCGGCGCCCGCACCTCGAGCCGGACGCCAAGGCTCAGCAGTATCTCCTCGGCGGCCGCGTACCGGCGCCTCCAGTTGACCAGCAGCCCCTGCTCGCGGTGGGTAATGAAGATGTTTTCGGCCACGTCGAGATCGGGGAACAGCAGCGGCTCCTGGTAGACGGCCGCCAGCCCGCTGGCCTGCGCCTCCTGGGCGTTGGCAAGGCGCACGGCCGCGCCGCCCACGATCACCTCACCGGCGTCGCTTTGTTCGACGCCGGTCAGGATCTTGATGAAGGTCGACTTGCCGGCGCCGTTCTCGCCGACCAGGGCGTGGACCTCACCCGCGTGGAGCGACAGGGAGACCTCCCGGAGCGCCTGCGTCATGTCGAAGCGCTTGGAGAGACCGCGCACCTCTAGCACCGGCGCGGCGGGGGAGCGAGCGGCCGGCGCGCCGCCGGCTCCCGCCGCTCCCTCCGTCACGGTTCAGAGCTCATGGAGCGCGCGCCGCGCCGTGTCAGCGGGCCGCGGCCTCCACGTTGTTCCGGTCGTACACCGTGAACGGACCCATCAGCACCCGCAGTCCCTGCTCCCGGGTCGGATCTTCGTGGATGGTGTAGGTCCCCATGCGCCCGGCCTCGAAGGTCTCGCCCACGACTCCCTCCATCTGCCCGGTGGCGATGAGATAGGTCACGTAGTAGGTGAGGTAGCCGAGATCGACGAAGCTCCAGAGCGCGAACTCCGGGGCGCAGCCGTTCATGGTGAAGCTCACCATCTCCGCCGGCAGGCCAAGGCCGCTCACCTTGATCTCGTCGCAGAGGTCCTCGTCCTGCAGCGCCTTGGCGGCGGCGGCGATGCCCACCGTGGTCGGGGCCATGATCAGCTCCATGTTCGGATACTTGTCGATGAGCGCCAATGCCTGGTTGTAGCTCTTCTCCGACTGATCGTCCCCGTAGACCACGTCCACGAGATTGACCGCGGCGTACTTGGGATCCTCGAGGGCGTTCTCCATGGCGGCGATCCAGGAGTTCTGATTGGCGGCGTCCGGGGTCGCGGAGAGGACGGCGAAGTCGCCGCCGCCGGCGCCCAGAATGTTGAGCGCCATGTCGGCCATCACCACCCCGGTTTCGTCGAAGTCGACCTGGGCGACGAACACCTGTTCGCCCTTCGCCGACGGGATCTGAGAATCCCACGTCACCACCGTCAGCCCCCTGGCGCGCGCGGCGCGGGCGGCGGGGGCGATCTGGTCGCCGGCATTGTTGGAGATCATGATGCCGTCCTGGCCCTGCGTGGCGGCGGTCGTCACGATCTCGATCTGGCCCGCTACGCTGTTCTCCGGGGTGGGTCCGATGAACTCCAGCGTACCCGGATTGCCGAGCTCCTCGTGCGCCTCCCGAGCTCCGGCATGCGCCTGGTCGAAGACCAGGATGCCGATGAACTTCGGCAGCAGGACGAGATCGGCCTCCATGCCCTTCTTGGCCATGACCTGAGCGTTGGCGTAGCCCGCGCCCAGGAGCAGAGCGATTGCCGAAGCGGCAATAATTCGTCGGCGATTCATTTGACAGCCTCCGATATGGTGGTGTGGTACTGCGTTGCCAGCTTGGCAGGGCTCGGCGAGCAAGTCAAATCGGCGTGCCCTCCCCCTGGGATGATCTCGCGTTAGGGGCGGCGGCCGGGTACACTGGCCTCGTGGCCTACTTCACGACTTCGCCAACGATTCTGCCCAACCGCCCGCCGCGCATCGGCGAGCTGGTCGAGGTGCGCTCGCGCCGCTGGCTGGTGGAAGCGGTCGAGTCTCATCCGCTGTCCGACCGGGTGAGCCTGGCCTGCGCCGACGACGATGCCCAGGGCGAGACCATGGAGGTCTACTGGGACCTGGAGCTCGACCGCCGCATCCTGGCGCAGGAGGGGTGGAGCGGCCTGGGCGCCAAGGGCTTCGACCCGCCGCAGCAGTTCGGCGCGTTCCTGCGCACGCTGCGCTGGAACTGCGTCACCGCCACCGATCCCAACCTGTTCCAGGCGCCGTTCCGGGCCGGCATCAAGATCGACGCCTACCAGATGGAACCGTTGCGCAAGGCGTTGCGCCTGGCCCGCGTCAACCTGTTCATCGCCGACGACACCGGCCTGGGCAAGACGATCGAAGCCGGCCTGATCGCCCGCGAGCTGATGCTGCGCAGGAAGGCGCGCACCGTGGTCGTGGCCGCCCCGGCCTCGGTGCTGGAGCAGTGGAAGGCGGAGCTGGAGGAACGGTTCGGGCTCCTGTTCGTGATCCTCGACCGCGCCTACCTGGCGGGGATGCGCCGCGAGCGCGGCTTCGGGGTCAATCCGTGGACCACCCACAGCCGCTTCATCGTGTCGCACAACCTGCTGATCGATCCGGCCTACGCCGATCCGCTGCGCGTGCGGCTCGGCCCCCTGGCGCCCGGCAGCCTGTTGATCCTGGACGAAGCCCACCACGCGGCGCCGTCCAGCGGCGGGCGCTACGGCATCGAGACCCGGTTCACCCGCGCGGTGCGCGATCTGGGCGGCCGCTTCGAGCACCGCCTGTTCCTGTCCGCCACCCCGCACAACGGCCACTCCAACAGCTTCGCCACCCTGCTGGAGCTGCTCGATCCCTACCGCTTCACGCGCGGCGTGCCGGTGCGCGGCCGCGGCGCCCTGGACGAGGTGATGGTGCGCCGCATCAAGGAGGACCTGCGCGCGCTGCAGGGCGGATTCCCCCAGCGCGAGGTGCGCCGGATCGTGATCGACGGGCTGCCTGAGGAGGCGCCGGAACTGGTGCTGTCGCGGCTGCTCGACGAGTACCGCGGGGTGCGGGAGGAGCGGCTGCAGGCGATTCCGGCGCGGGAGCGCGCCGCCGCCGGGCTGCTGGTGGTGGGCCTGCAGCAGCGGCTGCTGTCGTCGATCGAGGCGTTCGCCATCTCGCTCCGGCGGCATCGCCGGACGGTCCGGGAGCAGTGGGAGCGGGCGGCGGCGAACGGCGAAGGGCGCGGCGCGGAGCAGGCCGCGGCGGACCTTGGCGCCGCGGTCGCTGAGGGCGCGGCGGCCCGGTTCGCCAGGCCGCCGGACGCCGACGACGAGCGCTCGGAGCAGACCGACGACGAGCGCGCGGCCGACGATGCGGTCCAGGTAGAGGCGGTCAATGCCGCAGCCGAGCGGGCCGCGGCCGGGCGCGCCGCGGTCAGGACGCCGGACGCCGCGGCGCTGTGGCGCCGGGAACAGGCGCTGCTGGAGCGGATGGAGCAGGCGGCGGACGCCGCGCGCGGCCGGCCCGACGCCAAGACGCGCGCGCTGGTCCGCTGGATCGAGGAGCATCTGTGCCCCGACCGGCCGCGCTGGAACCACCGGCGGGTGCTGATCTTCACCGAGAACGTGGTCGGCACCAAGCGCTACCTGCGCGAGATGCTGGAGCAGGCCGTGGCCGGCACCGAGCTGGCCGAGGAGCGGATCGAGACGATCGACGGCCAGACCACCGGCGCCAACCGCCGGGAGCTGCAGCGCCGCTTCAACGCCGACCCGGCGCAGGACCCGCTGCGCATCCTGATCGCCACCGACGCCGCGCGCGAGGGGCTCAACTTCCAGGCCCACTGCACCGACCTGTTTCACTTCGACCTGCCGTGGAATCCGGGCCGGATCGAGCAGCGCAACGGCCGCATCGACCGCAAGCTGCAACCGGCGCCGCGCGTGCGCTGCCACTACTTCGCGCTGCCGCAACGCGCCGAGGACCGCGTGCTGGAAGTGCTGGTGCGGAAGACGGAGACGATCAAGCGCGAGTTGGGCAGCCTCTCCCAGGTGATCGACGACGCCATCGAGCGCCGCCTGCGCGGCGGCATCCGCCACGCCGAAGCGGGGCGCCTGGCGCGGGCGATCGAAGCGGCCGACCTGGACCGGCAGAAGAAGCGGGTCGCGGCCGAGGAGCTGGAGGCGGCGCGGGCGCGGCAGGAGGACCTCAAGGAGCAGATCGAGCGCTGCCGCGGCCTGCTCGACCGCTCGCGCCGCTGGGCGCAGTTCACGCCGGAGCCGTTTCGCGCCGCGCTCTCCTGCTCGCTCGCCCTGATCGGCGCCGAACCGCTGCGGGAAGGGCGCGCCGCGGACGGCGCGCCGGTATGGACCTTCCCGACGCTGACCGGCCAGGCGCGCGCGGACGCGAGCTGGGCCGTCACCCTGGACACGCTGCGCGCGCCGCGCAAGCGCAACCAGAAGCTGGCCGATTGGCGGCGCGATACGCCGCTCCGCCCGGTGGTGTTCGAGGATGCCGGCGTGCTCACCGACGCGACCGTGCACCTGCACCTGGAACAGCGCATGGCGCAGCGCCTGCTGGCCCGCTTCCGCGCCCAGGGCTTCATCCGTCACGACCTGTCCCGCGCCTGCCTGGTGGAGGCCGCCGACTCGATCCCGCGGGTGATCCTGCTGGGCCGGCTGTGCCTGTACGGGCGCGGCGCCGAGCGCCTGCACGAGGCCCTGACGCCGGTCGCCGCGCGCTGGATCGAGCCGTCGCGCCGTACCGGGCCGCTGCGGGCGTACGCCGGGGAGACCGAGGCGCGCACCCTCGAACGGCTGGAGGACGCGCTGCAGGACGCCCGAGCGCCCGGCGGCATGATCCCCCACCGACTGCTGGCCGTCGCCGACCGGGACATGGAAGAGCTGCTGCCGCAGCTCGAAGAGCGCGCCGGGAGCGCCGCCGCGAGCGCTGTGGAGGGTTTGCGCCGGCGTGGAGAGAGCGAAGCGCGGCAGCTCCGCGAGACCCTGGAACGCCAGCGCCGGCGGGTGCGGGCGGAGCTCGACCGGCACGACGCGGAGGCGGCGCAGCTCACCATTGAGTTCAGCGACGAGGAGCAGCGCCAGCGCCGGGCCGACGTCGCCGCCTGGCGCCGCCGCCTCACGCAGTTCGACCGCGACCTGGAAACCGAACCGGCTCGCATCCGCGACTTCTACGAAGTGCGCGCGCAACGGGTCGAACCGGTGGGTCTGGTCTACCTGTGGCCGGACACCGGCTGACGGACAGATGAAGCACCGACACTTTCAAGAACTCCGGCTCGAAAACTTCCGCTGCTTTCGCGAGCAGACGGCCCGGCTGGCGCCGCTGACCCTGCTGGTCGGCGAGAACAGCACCGGCAAGACCTCGTTCCTCGCCGCAGTACGGGCCATTTGCGAAGTTGCCATTCGTTGCCGGGAACCCGACTTCCGCGAGACGCCATTTGACCTGGGGACGTTTCCCGAGATCGTTCACCGCCCCAGTGTCAGGGCGCAAATCCCTGATACCTTTCGAATCGGCATTGAGGCAGCGTCGGAGCCACATCCATTTGACTGCAGCGCAACGTTCAAGTCGGGAGATGGCTTTGCTCCCGAGATCTATAGCGGACGCGTGATCCATGGCAGTGTGTGGATCGAGTGGCAGGCACTAACCAGAGACGACGTTGACTTTACGTTTGGATCAGGCGAGTTCTCGAAACGCGGAGAATTGACTGCGATGCCCTGTGACTGGAAGTCAGTGGCCGGATGTTCGCACTTCATAATGATGGACGAAGACGACAGCAATCGGAAATGGAGTAGTGATGACCAAAACGCCATGGGCGCTCTGATGGTGGCCGACGCGTTGTTCGATCGGCCCCCGTTTGCAAGTGCGCCGCTACGTTCCAGCCCAAGACGGACCTATGACCCCAGCCGACCATCACCGGACCCGCAGGGAAGTTACGTTCCCACCCTGCTGTCGAGCATGCAACTCAACAACGCAGATCAGTGGATGGATCTGAAGAAGAAGATGGAGGGCTATGGGCGTACCTCGGGCCTGTTCGACGAGTTGTCAGTAAAGCCATTCGGTTCCTCCGAAGGGGCTCCGTTTCAACTTCAGATAAGAAAGTTCGGTAAGCGAGTCAAGGGAATGAAACGCAATCTGATCGACGTGGGATACGGCGTAAGCCAGGCGCTTCCCGTACTGGTGGAGTTGTTCCGACCTGATGGCGCGTCGATGTTCCTCCTGCAGCAACCGGAAGTGCACTTGCATCCCAGCGCCCAGGCAGAACTCGGCAGCCTGTTTTGTACCGCTGCTGCGTCGGGGCGTCAACTTATCGTCGAAACTCACAGCGAGTACATCATGGATCGTGTCCGAATGGACCTCCGCGACCGAAAGACAGACTTGACACCGGATGACGTGTCCATCTTATTCTTCGAGCGGTCCGATCTGGAGGTTCGCATCCACTCCGTGAGGTTCGATCAGCAAGGCAACGTTCTGAATGCGCCGAGTAGCTACGGGCGGTTCTTCATGGACGAAACACGCCGGTCGGTAGGTCTCTGATGTGCGCTATCGTAGACGCCAACGTGGCACATCAGGTATTACGGACGCACATAGACAACTCCTTGCCGCACGCAATCTCTGTCGCGCACCACGGACTTGACGATGTCTGACACCGGATCCGAACGCATGCTACCTCGCCGTTATAGGAGATCCCGGACCGCGAAGGACCGATCTGATACGAGGCTGATGCAGGAGCTCAGTGTTCAGAACTTTCGCTGCTTTTGCGGACCGCAGGCCGCTCGGCTGGCGCCTCTCACCCTGCTGGTGGGTGAAAACAGTACCGGAAAGACTTCGTTTCTCGCAGCGGTGACTGCGATTCTGGAGGTGGCGAATTACGATGGAGACCCTGATTTCCGAGCCATTCCCTACGATCTCGGATCGTTTCCTGAGATTGCTCACCGGCAGCACCCGCACGGCCGGCATGAGGGAGCAGAGTCGTTCAGCATTGGTGTCCGTTTCACCGATTCGGAGGTAGAACCAGTCGGAGTAGACGCCACGTTCGTCCTCGGTGTTGGAGCTGCTCCTATTCTCGGGTCCGTGACATGGAGCGCCGGGGACGTATGGATTCGAGGACTGGGACGTGAGGCGGAGGCCGGCACGGAACTAGGTAGCACGAGTGGAGCCTGGCGGCTGACGGCGTCGAGCGGGGCGGCCGATCTTCGTCATCTCTACCGCGGCGATTCGTATTCGCTGGTGCGGACCCTCCGACAAGCCATGGAGAGCGGGTCACCGGGAAAACTACGGCCGCTGCAAGGAGATACTCCGGCCGTCCCTACCGGGGATGACTATCGCAAGCTAATCGGTCTATGCGTCAACAGTACAGAATTTGACGTAGCGGCTACTCACGGGGCATCGATTCGATCCAGTCCCCGTCGCACCTACGATCCGGTACGGCTGACACCGGACTCACAGGGTTTCTCGATGCCGTCATTCCTCGCTAGTGCATATTCTCAAGATGCCGACCGGTGGCGGCTGATGAAACGGCATCTGGAGGAATTCGGCCGCTCATCGGGTCTGTTCGACGAGATATTCGTGAACCGTCTCGGACGAGAAAAGTTCGGACCTTTTCAGTTGGAGATACGAAAGTGGGGCAAGAAGCGCAAGGGCCTAAAACATAACCTTGTCGACGTGGGCTACGGAGTGAGCCAGGTCTTGCCGCTGTTGGTAGACCTGATGTACCCGCGCGGATCATCGCCGTTTCTCTTGCAGCAGCCGGAGATACACCTGCATCCGAGCGCCCAGGCAGAACTCGGTAGCTTGTTCTGCGCAACGGCAGCATCCGGCCGCCAGCTCATCATCGAGACCCACAGCGACTACCTCGTCGACCGCATCCTGCTCGATATTCGCGACAAACGCACCGACCTGAAGCCGGACGACGTATCGATCCTCTATTTCGAGCGCGAAGATCTGGCGGTGACCATCCACTCGATATCCATCGATGATGAAGGCAACGTGCTTGACGCTCCCGAGGGATACCGCAAGTTCTTCAAGGATGAGCTGCAACGGGTGATCGACTACTGATGTGTGCCATCGTTGATGCCAGCGCGGTGTTCGAGGTGTTTGGCAGGAGGCAGACCGAGGCTGGGCGCCGATTCAGGGACTGGTTGGACAGCGGCCGCGGACAGATCGTGGTCGGCGGCAAAGTGCTGGAGGAACTGACGAAAAACGGGAACTTCAATCGCTGGTTCGTGGAGGCGCGCCGGTCGGGTGGCAGCGTACGCCAGTTGCCCGCGGAGACCATGCTGGAACAGGAAACTCAGATCGACCGCGGCCTGATGCGTTCCAACGATCAGCACGTTGTCGCTCTTGCCCTGGTGAGTGGAGCGCGCTTGCTTTATGCCAATGACAAACTGCTGCAGCATGACTTCACGAACCGGCAGGTGGTCTCCGGTGTGGAGGGGCGCATCTATACCTCTCGTCCGGACGGGCGGTTCACGGACCATCACCAAGCGTTGCTGCAAACGCCGAACCTCTGCGGCGGGCAGTCCTGTTGAACGATGCCTGCTGCTGATCCGAACACCCGCGCCCATCTGGAATGGCTGGGCTACATCCAGCCGCACGGTCTGGTGGTGTCGCCGCCGGCGCTGCTCAAGGCGGGCGCGTTCGTCAACCGCCAGGATACCCACCGGCAGGCGCTGCTCGCCGGCTGCGCCGAGGAACGCGAGCTCGCTCCCGACCGGCAGCCCACCGCATACATCCGCGACTTCCGCGAGTTCGCCGCCGCGGTGCTCGGCTGGGGCTTCTCGCCCCGGGGCTACGCCGGCTTCACTGAAGAGTCTCCGATCCCTGAAGAACTCACGCTGCCGTTGCCAGACTACGGCGAGACCCTGCGCCCCGACTTCGCGGTGCGCGAACGCGACCCCGGCAACGGCGAGTCGCCGTGGCAACTGCTGGTGCAGGTGCTGGCCGCCGGGCAGGAGTTCGACCGCCCGGCGCCCGGCCCCGGCGGGCTGGACGCATCCGCCCAGGGGCGCGCGGAACGCCTGCTGCGCGCCACCGGGGTGCGCGCCGGCGTGCTGGTCAACGGCGTTGCGCTGCGCCTGATCTCCGCCCCGCACGGGGAGAGTTCCGGCTGGATCGATTTCCGCTTCGCCGACCTGCTCACCACCGCCGGGCGCCCGCTCTGCTCAGCCCTGCACCTGCTCCTGGGCGAGCAGCGGCTGCTGGCGCTGCCGCGCCATGAACGCCTCACCGCCGTGCTGGCCGACAGCCGGCTGTATCAGAACGAGGTGTCCGAGCGCCTCGCCGAGCAGGTGCTGCACGCGCTGTACGAACTGGTGCGGGGCTTCCAGAACGCCCATGCCGCCACCGACGGCGCGCTGCTGAGCGAGCCGCTGGCCGCCGGCGGGGACCGCAACGCCATCTACCGCGGGTTGCTGACCGTGATCCTGCGGCTGGTCTTTCTGTTGTACGCCGAGGAGCGCGGCCTGCTGCCGAAGGACGAGACCTTCGCGCGCCACTACTTGCTGGGCGGCCTCTACCGGCGGCTGCGCAAGGACGCTGCGGCCTACCCGGACACGATGGATCAGCGCTACGGCGCCTGGGCGCAGTTGGTGGTGCTGTTCCGTCTGCTCCACGACGGAATACCGGCGGGCGGCGGCGGCGCGGTGAGTCTGCCGGAGCGCCGCGGGGCGCTGTTCGACCCGGACCGCTACCGGTTCCTGGAAGGCCGCCGCGGCGGCGGGTCGCGGCAGCGGAACGCGCGGCTGGAGCCGCCGCGGGTGTCGGACGGAGTGGTCTACCGGGTGTTGGAAAAGCTGCTGGTGCTGGACGGGGAGCGGCTCTCCTACCGGACGCTGGACGTGGAGCAGATCGGCTCGGTGTACGAGACGATCATGGGGTTTCGGCTGGAGACGGCGACCGGTCGCTCGCTGGCGGTCAAGCCGGCGAAGAAGCTGGGCGCGCCCACCACCATCGACCTGGACGCGCTGCTGGCGCAGCCTGCGGGGCGCCGCGGGCGCTGGCTGCAGGAGCGCGCGGACCGCCCCGTCAGCGCCGCGGTTGCGAAGGGGCTGCGCGCCGCGCGGACGGTGAACGACCTGCACGCGGCGCTGGACCGGGTGCTGGATCACGCCGCGACGCCGGACCTGGTGCCGCGCGGCGGGCTGGTGCTGCAGCCCAACGAGGAGCGGCGCCGTTCCGGCTCGCACTACACGCCGCGGGAGCTGACCGAGCCGATCGTGCGCCACACCCTGGCGCCGCTGCTGGAGCGGCTGCGTGCCGCGGACGGCCGCGCGCCGGCGCCGGAGCAGGTCCTCGAACTCAAGATCTGCGATCCGGCGATGGGTTCGGGGGCGTTTCTGGTGGAGACCTGCCGCCAGCTTGCCGACGCCCTGATCGAGGCATGGGGCGCGCACGGCGCGACGCCCGACATTCCGCCGGACGAGGCCGAGGTGACCTTCGCGCGGCGGCTGGTGGCGCAGAAGTGTCTCTACGGCATCGACCGCAACCCGATGGCGGTGGACTTGGCCAAGGTGTCGCTGTGGCTGAGCACGCTGGCGCGCGACCATCCGTTCACCTTCGTGGACCACGCCTTCCGCCGCGGCGACTCGCTCCTCGGGCTGACGCGGCGGCAGCTCGAAGCGCTGCACTGGCAGGGCGGGCAGCCGATCCTGGCCGGCTTCGGGGTGGGCGAGGCGATGGAACAGGCCGCGGCGTTGCGGCGCCGCATTCGGGAAGCGGACGACACCGTGACCGACCGGCAGTTGCGGACGCTGTGGCGCGGAGCGCGGGACGTGCTGACCGAGGTGCGGCGATTCGGCGATCTGACCCTGGCAGCGTTCTTCGAGGGCTCGAAGCCGAAGGAGCGCGCGGCCCGCCGGGAGGCGTACCAGGAAGCGATTCTGACGCGGCAGGCGCGGCGTTACGCCGCGGAGTTGAAGGCGCGCCGTTACACTCAAGAAAAGCCGTTCGCGCCGTTTCACTGGGAGATCGAGTTTCCCGAGGTGTTCGAGCGCGAGAACCCGGGCTTCGACGGTTTCGTCGGCAACCCGCCGTTCGCGGGTCACGTTATAACAGCCGAAAGCAACCTGAGTCACTATACGGACTGGCTCCGCACCCAACATCCCGGAAGTGCCGGCAAGTGTGACGTGGTTGCCCACTTCTACCGGCGGGCCTTCGACTTGCTACGAAACGGCGGGGCACTCGGATTGATCGCTACGAACACCATCGCTCAAGGAGATACCCGATCCAGCGGGCTGCGCTGGATCTGTGAGCATGGCGGTCATATCTACCGCGCCACCAAGCGGATCAAATGGCCTGGCGATGCCGCGGTCGTCGTCAGCGTGGTACACATAGAGAAGGGCAAGTCGTCGGGCAGAAGGATGCTCGACGGTACGCCGGTGAACCGCATCACGGCGTTCCTGTTTCATCGGGGCGGGCACGCCGACCCCGTGCGGCTAGCAGCTAATTCCGGTAAGAGCTTTGTCGGGAGCTACATACTCGGTATGGGATTCACCTTCGACGACACCGACCGGAAGGGAGTCGCGTCATCGCTCGCCGACATGCAACGGCTGATCGAGGCAGACCCACGCAACGGCGAGGTGATCTACCCCTACATCGGCGGTGAAGAAGTAAACACCAGCCCGACCCACGCGCATCATCGTTACGTCATCAACCTCGGCGAGCGTAGCGAGGAGGAATGTCGCCGACGCTGGCCCGATTTGCTAGCGATCTTGGAGGAGCGGGTAAAGCCGGCCCGTTGGTTATCCACGAAACGAAGCAAATCAGGCCACGGACATCGCGCTGCCGTGTGGTGGCAGTTCATGCACCACGCCAAGGACCTCTATTCTGCCATCGCAGGTATGGAGCGAGTGCTGGTGGTCTCCCGTGTCGGCCAACACGCGGCATTCACGTTCCTGCCGAACCAAGTAGTGTACGCAGAATCAACGATCGCTTTCCCGTTGGCGAACAAGGCTGCATTCTGTACGTTGCAGTCCCGTCCCCACGAAATCTGGGCGCGCTTCTTCGGATCGTCGATGAAGGACGACCTCCGCTACAACCCTTCCGACTGCTTCGAGACCTTCCCCTTTCCCGACGGCTGGGAATGCCATCCCGCCCTCGAAGCCGCCGGCCAAGCGTACTACGAATACCGCGCCGCGCTCATGGTGGACAACGACGAGGGCATGACTAGCACCTACAACCGCTTCCACGACTTCTACGAGACCGACCCGCGCATCGCCAAGCTCCGCGAGCTACACGCCGCCATGGACCGCGCAGTGCTCGACACCTACGGCTGGACCGATATTCCTACCGATTGCGACCTCCTCCTCGACTACGCAATCGACGAGGCCGCCTGGGGCCGCAAGAAGAAGCCGTACCGCTGGCGCTGGCCCGACGAAGTCCGCGACGAAGTGCTCGCCCGCCTCCTCGCCCTCAACGCCGACCGCGCCGCCGCCGAAGCCCGCGCCGGTACCACAGCCGGCGTTCCGGTACCCGGTAGGTAGATCAGACCTGTTGACGGCGGCAACGTGTTCGGCTAATCTCTGAGACAGTCATGGAGCGGCAACTCAAACACCTCGAGTTCGTCCAGGGCGTAGTAAGCCGTCTGGCCGCCAACTCGTTCCGCATAAAGGGATGGAGCGTGGTACTGGTCTCCGCTCTGTTCGTCCTGGCAGCACGAGAGGGCCGGATCGCGTTCTCCTTCATCGCCCTGGTCCCTCTCGCCTTCCTCTGGTGGCTGGACGGCTACTTCCTCTGGCAGGAGCGTCTGTTCCGAGCGCTGTATGACCACGTGCGAAGTCTGGACGAATCCAAGATAGACTTTTCGATGAACGTTGCTCCGTTCATGGGCAATCGTCCTCGAACATGGCGGAGCGCGATATTCTCGAAGACATTGGTCATATTCTATGTCGCGTTGAGTACCACCGTCTTCCTTGCCGTCGCGATATACCTGATCTTCAATGGAGGGCCGTCGTGAAACGCAGAGTGTTCTTCAGCTTCCACTACGAACCTGACGCATGGCGGGTATCGCAGATTCGCAGCATCGGGGCACTTGAAAGAAATAGGCCGGTTACCGACAACGACTGGGAGCAAATAAAGCGAGGCGGCGCTGACGCGATCAAACGATGGATCGCGGGGCAGATGAAGTACCGTTCCTGTACGGTCGTGCTGGTAGGATCGAACACCGCCAACCGAAAGTGGATCAACTATGAGATCGTCAAGTCATGGAATGACGGTATGGGAGTCGTGGGGATACATATTCACGGATTGGAAGACCAGAACGGTAGCACGTCATCCAAAGGAAAAAATCCATTCGATTTCATTTCTGACGGAAATGGCGTATTGCTTTCTTCGATAGTAAAATGTTATAATCCAAGCGGCTTCAATGGCACGCAGCGCTACGCCTGGATTTCCCAAGACCTTGCAAATGCCGTAGATGAAGCTATTTGTATCAGAAACAATTATCACTGATACCAACAACTCAACGCTACACGAATCGTCTGATGATCACTCGGGTACGCCTGCGAAACTACAGGAGCATCGCCGCCTGCTCCGTCGCACTGAAGCCGCTGACGATTCTGGTCGGTCCGAACGGCGCCGGCAAGAGCAACTTCCTTGACGGGTTGCGCTTCATGGCGGAATCGCTCCGGTACTCTCTGGAGCATGCGCTGCGCGATCGTGGCGGAATCGACGAAGTGCGGCGGCGATCGGATGACCGTGCGGACAGCTTCGCGATTCGCATCGACGTGCGACTTGCGGACGCGGCGGGCTGGTACGGGTTCGAGATCGGCGCAACCGGGAAGGGAGGTTACGTCGTGCGGCGCGAGGAATGCGTCGTCAGATCGGCCCACCCGGAACGATGCGGCTTCTTTCGGGTCCGTCACGGCGAGACCGTCGTCAGCTCCATTCGCCATCCACCGCCGAACCCCGGAAGGGACCGCCTCTACTTGTTGCGGGCGTCTGCGTACCCCCCGTTCCGACCCGTGTACGACGCCCTGGCCGCCATGGGATTCTACCACCTGGACCCGGAGCGCATCCGCGACCTCCAGGCACGGGACTCCGGCGACCTCCTGGAGCGGTCCGGGGAGAACATTGCGAGCGTCCTCGACCGGCTTCGGTCGCACTCGCCGGCCAACGCGGCGCGCATCGACGAGTATCTGTCGGCAATCGTTCCGGGCGTGGTAGGTGTGGAGCCGCTGTCGGTCGGTCCGCGGTTGACCCTGGAGTTTCAGGAGCAGCCGCCGGGGAAAGCTCCTCGGCGCTTCCTCGCCGGCGCCATGTCGGATGGAACGCTGCACGTGTTGGGCCTGCTGGTGGCGCTGTTTCAACATGCGGATGGCGCCTCGGAGCGTCCCGGACTGGTGGGAATCGAAGAACCGGAGACCGCGCTGCACCCCGCCGCCGCAGGGGCGCTGACCGACGTGCTGCAGGAAACGAGCGAGCGCGTGCAGGTGATCGTCACCAGCCACAGCGCGGATTTGCTGGACCGGGACGCGATCTCGGAAGATTCCATCGTGGCCGTGGACGCGGAACAAGGCGAGACCCGAATCGCGCGGCTCGACGAGACCGGCCGTACCACCTGCCGTGACGGCCTGTTCACCGCCGGCGAGTTGCTCCGTATGGACCAACTGAGCCCGGACCCGGATGCCGCGGCGTCCGTGGACCTGGACCTCTTTCGCGACGAGGAATGATCCTTGATCCGAATCGTGGCCATCGTCGAAGGCGATGGCGAAGTGAAGGCGGTGCCGGTGCTGCTCCGGCGGATCGGCGCGGCAGTGGCGCCGCTCGCGGCGCTCGACGTAGCGCGGCCGATCCGCGTGTCGCGCGGGCGATTTCTCAAAGGGAGCGGCCTGGAACGCTACGTGAGCTTGGCTGCGAGTCGCGCAGGGCCGGGCGGTCGCATTCTGGTGCTGCTCGACGCGAACGGCGATTGCCCGGCGGAACTCGGCGCCGCCCTGCTGCGGCGCGCCCGCGCCACGCGGCCGGACCTGCTCATCGAGGTGGTGCTGGCCAAGTGCGAATACGAGGCGTGGTTCATCGCGGCGGCTGATTCCCTGCGCGGCACACGCGGCATATCGAATGCCGCCAACGTACCGCCTGACCCGGAATCGATCCGCGGCGCCAAGGAGTGGCTCCGCGCCCGGATGAGCGGCCCCTACAGCCCCACCGCCGACCAAGCCGCGCTCACCGCCCGGTTCGACATGACGGCGGCCCGCCGCCGCGCGCCGTCGTTCGACAAGATGTGGCGCGCCGTCGGCGTCCTGATGCTCTCCGCCCGGTCGCAGGAGGATCAGCCAGGCTGCCGGCCACCTACCGTCCGGTAGTGCAATTCCAGGCATGCAGCACGGCGGCACTCCAAAACTGGACAGGCATCACCTATTCAGTTACCCTGAAAGTGGGACTACGGAACCGTGGCGGTGATGCACAACGACGAACCCACGCTGACAGACGCCCTGGACAGGGGAACGCTGATTGAAGAAGTCGGGAAGGCCGTAGCTACTTGTACGCCGCCGCAGGTGTTCGGGGTTCACGGTGATTGGGGTCTAGGGAAGACGAGCTTCCTCCACCAAGTGCAGTGGCACTTAACCGGCACCTGCCCGCAGCGGTCCGACGCCGCCGCGCCGGAACAGTCCGCGCTACTACCACCGAAAGGTAAGTACCGTAAGGCGATCCGAACGATCTGGTTCGATGCGTGGCGCTATCAGCACGAGGACGTACCCGTCATCGCCCTGCTCCACGAGATGCGCGCGCAGCTGTCATACTGGCATCGTAAAGGCGGCGTAGTCATTAGAGGGGCTCTTCTTTCTTTCGAGGAAATAACGAAGAAAATCGGCATCAAGTATTCCACGTTTCGAAAAGCCAATCGCGAGTGGAAGGCTGAACATCTCCATGTTCCATTGCCATCGTATACCATACGTAAGCACCTGCGTGAAGCTATCGATCGGTTGATACCGCGCAAGCAATCAGCCCAGGCGCCGTCTCCTCGTCTTGCAATCTTCATCGACGACATAGACCGATGCGAGCCCGACGCCGCCTTCCGCCTGTTAGAGGGTCTCAAAATATTTCTCACCCTGGAGAACTGCGTGTTCGTTCTTGGAATGAATCAGAAGGTGATTGAGAAAGCGATCGGCAGCCAGATACTCGACGAAGACTCCCCGAAAGAACGCGCCGCCGCCTACATGGACAAGCTATGTCAAAACGTGTGGCGCCTGCCTGCAGTCAGGAGACCTGATCTGTTTCTCGAAGATATGCTGGCGGATACGGTCAAATACAAGAACACTCGGAACCGCATCATAGAGGGGATCAAAGACCTTCGCTGCCTACCTCCTAACCCCCGTCGTCTCAAGGGTCTTGCAAATCTGATCGGGAGGATGTCGGTGTGGCTTCCGAGCCAACGAAATGCAGACAAAAATAGTGCGATTCGCCAGGCACAGCTACTCATGGTTGTCGCCTATACGTATCAATTCCATCACGATCTCTACGTTCGGTGGGAAGCAGATCACACACTCTACGACAAGATATACGATTGGTGTCGGGGAACGCTGCCGACACCTTCGGAAAGCGAAGATGACAACAACGGTGTCAAAGGTCAGACGTTGGATATCTTTACGTCGATGATTCTCCCACTACGCGATACTGGTATCGATCAGGGCGAGCCAACGCCGCAACAGAGTAGTAAGATGGAACGGACGTACCCTGATCCAGGCGATAGTCGCGTCTTCTGGATACAGCCGCTGGTTCAGCGTCTCGGCGACGAAGTGAACGCCGATCAATTCCGGCCTTACCTTTACGGACCGGATCAAGCATCGTCATGAGTGCAACCACCTCCCGAACGGTTCTAACGATGTCCGACCTGTTTGCTAACCCGGCCCTTCGATCCTATCTTTCCAACGTCCGTGACTGGCATGGATACATTCGCTTTCTCGGATTGCCCGACCGCCGCGACCATCCTGACATCATAATCGACCGCCTGTTCGTCCCGCCGCTTCTGACGGACCGGTACGTTTCTGCTGACGATGATCCGTCCGACTGGATCGACGACGCGGAGACGCTGATGACGGTGCTGGCGGTCGACAAGCCGATGGTACTATTGGGTGATCCCGGCACTGGTAAATCGGCGCTTGTGAATTACCTGGTCTGGCTGCTTTCGCGTCCCGCCGAGAACGGATTGGTAGCTCGGATCGGATGGCGCTTGCCGGTTCCCATGATTCTCAGAGACCTTCGTCTTGAGGGCGTAACGGACTTCAACGGCCTGCTACAAGCTTTCTTGAAACATGCGATGAGTGCGCCGCTCCGCGATGATACATTTCTTCACGAAGCACTATCGGACGGCCAAGCGTTCATTCTACTGGACGGCATCGATGAAATCGGTGACATAGAGGCACGCGAAAGCTTACGCCTAGCGGTGTTCGACGGATTTACTCGCTACCCTCGTTGTCGTTGGCTGCTGACGTCAAGGATCGTCGACTACAGTGAAGTACCGTTTGACCGCCATAAAGGTTACAGCCGAGCTGGCAACGTCAATGCCGAAAGTGGCCCGATAACCAACCGTATGAACGACCTCTTTGTCAAGCGTTCAAGGGTGTTTTTGCCTGACGTGGAGAGGCGCTATATCGCGCCGTTCGATGATCCACGCATCAAGGCGTTCGCCCGCCGTTGGTATGACGTTCGAGAGGCGGCTGCAGTGCGAGCGGGCGAAGATGCCGCCCATCTCGTTAAAGCGGTTCATGCGGACGACGGGATTCTCCGACTAGCGCGGATTCCTCACCTGCTGACTATGATGGCCTTGATCCATCGAATCGAAGCAACATTACCGCAAGAGCGGGCGCTGCTCTACGATCGCATTGCGGAGGCATACTTGGAGTCGATAGACAAGTATCGAGGCATCTACTCCGGTGCCGCTGACTTACCGTTCAAGAAGCGTTGGCTGGCTCGTGTCGGATTTGAAATGCAGCGTCGCCGCGACGCTCGGGACGGCCCTGACCAATCGGAAATTCTTGTCGATGCCGCCGACGTTCTTGGCTGGGTGCGCGCTGAGATGGAGCGTCACCCGGTGCCTGGCGCGGATACTCCGGAGGAATTTCTTCAATTCGTGAAGCGGCGCAGCGGTCTGCTTCTGCCTCGCGGAGAAAATCGCTATGCGTTCATACACTTATCGTTTCAGGAGTACTTTGCCGCTCATGCTGTGAGGCGCGAAATCATGACCCCTAAATGGATAAAGGAGGGAGAATCCCCGCTAGGTTTTAGATCAGCTTCATTGCTCAATTGGGGGAAAAGACTTGCTTGGACCGAGACGTTCGTATTCCTTTTCGAAATGCTCTCTTCCGAAGAGGATTGGCATGACGATCTTCGAGATTGTGTTTTCGGGGATAAGTTCTCGCATTTGTGCGACATGACAGATTCGACCTTAGGGCTTAATGTTTTAGCATCTCGTTTGGCAAGACATCGACGATCTCGCTTTATCTCGTCTGAGATAGTTGATACTATAGTCAATAGAGATGATATAGAACAGATACATAAACTGAGCTTATCGGAGTTTCAAGTATCGGACGTGTCTCCGATATCTCGTCTTACTTCACTTCAGTATCTTTCGTTGGACGGGACACAGGTATCAGACCTGACCCCGCTTGCGGACCTTGCTTCACTTCAGCATCTTTCGTTGGACGGGACACAGGTATCAGACCTGACCCCGCTTGCGGACCTTGCTTCACTTCAGCATCTTTCGTTGGACGGGACACAGGTATCAGACCTGACCCCGCTTGCGGACCTTGCTTCACTTCAGCATCTTTCGTTGGACGGGACACAGGTATCAGACCTGAGCCCGCTTGCGGACCTTGCTTCACTTCAGCATCTTTCGTTGGACGGGACACAGGTATCAGACCTGACCCCGCTTGCGGACCTTGCTTCACTTCGGTTTCTTTTATTGGACGGGACACAGGTATCGGACCTGACCCCGCTTGCGGACCTTGCTTCACTTCGGTTTCTTTGGTTGGACGGGACACGGGTGTCAGACCTGACCCCCCTTGCACACCTTACTTCACTTCGGGATCTTTCCTTGAACAGGACACAGGTATCGGACCTTACCCTCCTTGAGCGCCTTACTTCACTTTGGTTTCTTTGGTTGGACGGGACACAGGTGTCAGACCTGACCCCCCTTGCACACCTTACTTCACTTCAGTCTCTTTCGCTTGAAAGGACACACGTTTCGGTTCTGGATCCGCTTGCTCACCTCACCTCGCTTCGACATCTTTGGCTAGATGACACGGAGGTGTCGGACTTGACGCCGCTCGTCGCACTTACGTCGCTTCAAAATATCGATATAGAGAGGACTCGCGTGTCGGAAAGGTCAGTCAGAAGATTACATGAGGCGCTTCCAAGCTGTAACATAACGTATCAAGGGATACCGTCTGACGCACGGGCGGAGCATGAATGAGGCATCTTCCGAGCGACTGCGCGGCAGTCGGCATGCTGCAGGGCGTTGCGCCCGCTCGTAGACGGCAGCCGTTGTCTTCCGGCAATCGGCTACGTTGGCGGCCCTTCAACGAGATAACGAGATCGCAGTTTACCGCCGTCAGAGTCCGTCGCTATCGCGGCATCGATGGTCTGTTACTCGATAGTCCCGGAAGAGTCAATCTCATCGTTGGCGTGAACAACTCGGGAAAGACCTCGCTGCTCGAAGCGATCTATCTGTTGGCGCACCAGAGCGATGAGCAGGCGCTGCTCGACGTTATCCGCTGGCGCGGTCGAGTGGAAGGGGATCCCGACCCGCCTTGGTTGGTGGAGCAACTTCCTCCCGTCATCCGGCTCTCCGGGAACTTCGACCAGATCGCGGAGGACAGTACGACCTTCAAGGCCAATGTCCTCAATGAGCCGGGTGATGACTTTGGAGAGCGGGTTGATTTCCTGGCCCAACTCGTCATCGCGTCCAACTACGGCTGGCGAGCGCAAAGTACGGACGTCGCGTTCTTTGGAGATGGTCGGCGGCGGACCAGCTTCCAGGGGCGGCATTGGTTGTGCCGCTCCGCCTTCACCAGCCCGTTCTGGTCGAACCGCCCCGACCTGCTGGCTCACTGCTACAAGGAGAGCCTGGCGGCCGGAACGAAGCAGCAGGTCATCGACTTCATCAGAGAGCACGTCGATCCGGGGCTCCATGACATCGAACTCGCGGAACGGTTCAACCGCTTCCTCGTAAGCCATAGCGACTTCTCTCGCGCACAGGATCTTGCGTTGTTCGGGGAAGGGGTGCGCCGAGTGTTCGAGATCGGGCTGCTCTTTGCGGGCGTTCAGGGGGGCGTCCTGTTGATCGATGAGTTCGAGAACGCGATCCACACCGACCTCCTGGTACCGTTCACGCGTTTCGTTCAGCGGCTTGCCGTCGACCTCAACGTGCAAGTATTCCTGACCACTTACAGCAAGGAGACGATCGATGCCTTGCTTCTCAACGAATACCGAACCGCCGACATCGTAGGCTATGCGGTCAGCCGTACCGGCGAGGGCGCCGAGGTAAGACGCTACGACGGCAACAAGCTGCTCCGCCTGCACGAGGCGATAGACTTCGACCTGCGAGGGATTCGTTGAAGACGGTTCTGGCCGGCGCGGCGGTCAGCCAGCGGCGAGGGCTGCGGTGAGGTTGGCTCGTTCCAGCAGCCGGGCGTCCGCCGGGCGCTCCAGGAACGGGCGGACGTCCTGGATGAGTCGGCCGACGTCCAGCGTCGCGAGCTGCGCCCGGAGCAGCGCCAGCCAGTCCTGCGCGCGATAGCGGCCGGCGCCTTCGGTCTGATCCAGGGCGCGCTGCAGCAGCGGCAGATTCGGCTCCACCGGCGGGCGCCGGGAGCGGTACCACACCAGATCGAACCAGTCCCGCCCCTTCCGGTAGCGGCGCGCCAGCAGCGCGTGCAACTTGCCGGCCATCAGCGACGGCAGATCGTAATGGGCCACCACGAAGGTCACGCCGCGCGTGACGATCGTACGCTCGACGGTCGCACCGGCCGGCGGCCGGGTGTCGATCTCGATCTTGATGGCGAGTTTCTGTTGCGGATGACCGGAAAGCCCCGCTTCGGCGAGCAGCGAGGCGCTGCGGACCCACGCCGCCTGCACCGGTTTGCGGTCGTGCCAGCGAATCGTACTCTCGAATCCGGCGAAATGGAGGTCGCGCTTCAGCTTCTCCAACCAGCGGCGCGGGCGGTATCCGGCGGTCGAGGTAAGGCAGAAGTCGAGGTCTTCGGAGAAGCGCGGCAAGCCCTCCAGCAGGCGCAACGCGGTGCCGCCGACGAACGCCACCGATTGGGCCGCTTCGCTCTCGTGCAGAGACCGCAGGATGAAGACTTGCAGGTATTCGCGCAGGGCGTTGAGGCGCTGCGTGGGGTCGGAGTAGCGCAGGGCCGCGGCGAGTGCCTGCTCCTTCACAGTTCCTCGCCTTCATCGTCGGGCAGGTAGCAGCATTCCCGCCAGACCCGCACGGCGTGTAGAATCCTTGGCTTGGCCATGCGCCGCGCGAAGGCGTCGAGGCGGTCGAGATCGAGCAGTTCGGTCTGCTGGAACCGCATCTCGATCATGCGGTCGGCGTCCCACGCGCCGGGCGTCAGATGGAACAGGTCGAGCAGCGCCTTCTCCATCGTGGCCACCGCCGCGTCGCTGCCGGCGACGGGAACGGCGTGGTACCCGAAGAAGAAATCGCGCTTCACGTTGCGGTAGCTGAAGATGCCGAACCGGTTCTCGAACTCGCGCGGCGTGCGCGTGGTGACGCTGGTGTAGACCGGCACGCTCTCGGGAATGACGCCGTAGAAGCTCAACGCCCACGAGCCGCTGAGATAGGAGGGCGTGAGCAGCACGTTGGCCAGCGTGGCCGGCGCCAGCGGCGCCCGCCGGTAGCGATCGGCCAACGCGTAGCGGCCCCGGCGCAGGGCGACCACCTTCCCCGCCCTGCCCCATCGGTGCAGTTGACTCACCACGCTCGCCCGCGGCTCCGCGATGAGCTGCGTCACCGTCGCCAAGTCGAACGACGGCTCCGCCCCGAGAAGCTCCACGACATCATCGAACCGCATCCCCCAATCCATCCATTTACGATAATGGACAAACATGCTGATTATCGTCAACCATTCATCCGCGCCCTGCACGTGCCGGCCGGCGCAGTGTGCTATGCTTTCCGGCGCGCCCAGCAGGAGAAGTAGACATGGCCACCGAGAGCATCACCAAGAATATTCTGTTGCGTCTCAAGAACATCGATGCCCGGCTGCCGTCGCTGATACGACGGGTGGACCGGCTTGACGACGCCGCGGCGGAGCGCCGGTTCCGCGGGCGGGCGGCGGCCTGTTTCGGGCATCTGTTGCGACGCATCAGAGTCGTAGACAACAGCGCCCTGGCCGACCGGATCGATGATGCCATCGAGTCAGGAACGTTCGCGGAGGCCGACCGGGAGCCGCTGCTGTTGCTCGACGTCGTGGCGTGGGGACGCGACGTTCAGACGAGGGAAGAGCGGTACCTGGCTGCCGAGGTGTCCGCCGGAATAGGAGAAACCGACATTCTGCGGGCCGCGGACCGCGCGGCGCTTCTCGAAAAGCTGACCGGCGTACCTGTCCTGCCGGTGGTGGCCGGGTATTCCATCTCCCCGCGGTTTCGGTCTATCGCCGCGGGGCGACAGGTCCGGGTGGTGATCGTCGAAGAGCCGCGATGATCGAGCGAGCGAGGCGCGCGGTTGAACGGGCGCCGGGGAAGGGACACACTCATCCGGGATGCGCTTCTTCAACACCGCGGGACCGATCATCGCGGAGGATCACTACCACGTGCCGCCGCTGCAGCGGCTGGACCGGGACGAGCTGCTCAAGCTGATCGACTGGAAGCGCTACTTCGTGCTGCACGCCCCCCGGCAGACCGGCAAGACGTCGGCGCTGCTGGCGCTGAATGATGAACTGAACGGCAGCGGGAAGTACCGCTGCCTGTACTGCAACGTCGAGGTCGCCCAGTCCGCGCGCGAGGACGTGGCCGCGGCGATGCGGGCGATCCTCAATACCATCGCGCGGCAGGCCCGGCTCCACCTGAACGACCCGTTCCCGGACGAGGCGCGCCGCGGCCTGCTGGAACGCGCCGGGCCTCATGACGCGCTCCGGGAGGTGCTGGCGCTGTGGGCGGCGGCCGACGCCAAGCCGTTGGTGCTGCTGCTCGACGAGATCGACGCGCTGGTGGGCGACACCCTGATCGCCGTGCTGCGGCAACTGCGCGCGGGCTACGCCGAGCGCCCGCGCCACTTCCCGCAGAGCGTGGTCCTGTGCGGCGTGCGCGACGTGCGCGACTACCGCATCCGATCTTCCAGCCGGAACGAGGTGATCGCCGGCGGCAGCCCGTTCAACGTCAAGGTCACGTCGCTGCGGCTGGACGATTTCTCGCCGGACGAGGTGCGCGCGCTGCTCCTCCAGCACACCGCCGAGACCGGGCAGCGGTGGACCGGGGAAGCCATAGAACGGGTATGGGAACTGACTCAGGGGCAGCCCTGGCTGGTAAACGCGCTGGCCTACCAGGCGTGCTTCGACGATCCGGCCGGTCGCGACGGCAGCCTGCCGGTCACCGCGGACGCGATCCGGGCCGCCGCGGAACGGCTGATCGTGCGCCGCGACACTCACCTGGACCAGCTCGCCGACAAGCTCCGCGAGGAGCGCGTCCGCAACGTGATCGAGCCGCTGCTCAGCGGCGGCGGCGAACGCGGCTACTCCGCGGCCGACGTCGAGTACGTGCGCGACCTGGGCCTGATCGCCCGCGGCGACCCGTTGCGCATGGCCAATCCGATCTACGCCGAAGTGGTGCCGCGCGAACTGACCAGCCACGTCCAGGCGAGCGTGGTCGAGGACCCGGCGTGGTACGTGGACCCCGACGGCGGCTTGAACGTCGCGCGGCTGCTGGCCGCGTTCGGGGAGTTCTTTCGGGAACATTCCGAGCACTGGGTGCAGCGGTTCCAGTATCGGGAAGCCGGCCCCCAGTTGCTGCTGCAGGCGTTTCTGCAGCGCATCGTGAACAGTGGCGGCCAGATCCACCGGGAGTACGGGCTGGGGCGGATGCGCACCGATCTGCTGATCGTCTGGCCGGCGGGGGCGGTGGCGGGAACGGCAGGAGCGGCGCCGGGAACGGCGCGCAGGACGGTGATCGAGTGCAAGGTGGTGACGGCGAAGCAGGGGATGGAGCGGACCGTGCGCGACGGGCTGGCGCAGACGCGCGCCTACCTTGAGCGGTGCGCGGCGGCCGAGGGCCACTTGGTGGTATTCGACCGCCGGCCCGAGCGCACCTGGGAGCAGAAGCTCTTTCGCCGTGAGGAGACGACCGGCGGCGCGCCGGTGACCGTGTGGGGAATGTAGGGAAGGCCCGGTATTCGCCGCCTACGGCCGGTACTCTACCAGGGCGGAGCGGCCGGTGACGTCGACGATGCGAACCCGCCGTTCCCGGCCGGCGGCGTCTGCAAGACGCAGTTCTTCGCCCGGAATGAACGGCACCGGCTGCGGTTGGCCGTCGTTGATGGCGATGTTCGACGCCGAGACGAAGGTGCGGGCGCGGGCGTCGCGGACGGCATGCAACGTTCCGGTCAGCCCGGGCACGGAACCGGCGGCTTCCGGGAAGATGACCGAGCCGCCGTCCGGCAAGGCGGTGAGTTCGACCGCGAGCGCGCGCCGGCACGGCGTCCACTCCTGTTCCACGTGCGCGGCGTGGCCCGCCGCGGCGGCGTATACCGTCAGCGGCAGTTCGGTGGTGTGCAGGGCCGCCGCGGCGATGCCGGCGGCGTCGGCAGTGGCCCGCTGCCAAGTGCGGTTGGGGAACAGGATCAGCAGGTCGCTGCCGGGCAGGGGGCGCCCGGCAGCGCGCACCGCGATCCGCACCTGCGCCGGACTCGGCGTCGTGGGAGCGGAGGGGAGCACGACCAGCACCTCGGCGTCGGCGATGACGCGGAACTGCGCCGGCTTGCCGCTCACGCTCCTGGTTTCGTTCAGGATCACCGGGACGCCGTCGCCGCGCCGTTCCATGAAGTAGCGCCGCTCCCCGCTGCCCCGCGTGTCGCCGGCCGGCATTCGGCCCAGCATGGAAGCCAGCACTTCGTTGCGCGTGGCCTGCCGATCGGCGATGTTCTCGACCGTCAAGCTGTTCGGCAGCGTGCCCGGCGACTGGATTTCCAGCCGGTCCGAGAACAACGACAGGCGGATGCGGCTGCCGCGGATGGAGTACAGGTCGCGGTGCGCCACCGCGTTGACCACGGCCTCGAAGATGGCGCGCTCGCTGTATTGGGGCAGATCGATGCGCGCCGGGTCATTGTGCGCCGCCACCTGCATGTTGCGCACGGCGAAGGCCACGGCGTCGGCGATCTGGCGGTTCAGCGGCCCGCCGATGGTCTGCGCGTCGACCTGCCCGGACGCGCGGTCGGCGCCGCGGTAGCGGGTAGCGGTGATGCAGGCGTTGGGGAGCCACTGCTCCGGGGCGCGGCTGCACAACAGGATGCCGGCCACGGTCGCCCGCCGCGGGCCGTCCGCGGTGTCGGTCAACAGCCCCAACTTGGCGAGGGCGAGGTCGGGAGCGGCAGCGCCCTGAGCGCTCACCAGCGGTTTCCACAGCGCCTCATCCAGCGACCCGAAGCCGGTTTCCGGAACCGGCTGCTCGTCGAACCACAGGCCCAACCGCAACCGGCGCCGGATCACCTCTTCGCTCAACTCCACCGTGCCACGCCGTTCCGCCGCCGGCAGTCTATCCTGCCGATGCGGTCGCGGTCCCGCGGGTTCTCAGCAGGTCGCCGCACCCGTCAGGTTCGCCCGCCTCCTATGGCGAGCTTGACAGCACGGGCTCGTACTACTACGGTAACATAAATGGTGGTGCCTGCGATCGCATCGACGACGCGGGAGTGATATACTGATCCGAAGGAACACTGAACGATGGCGACTACAGTAGGTTTCGCGAGCGAAAAAGGAGGAGTCGGGAAGACTACGATCTGCTATCACATAGCGATTGCGCTGAGCCGATTTCACGACAAGAAAGTGTTGGTGGTAGACGATGATTATCAACGAGGCGGAATCACCGGAAGGTTTGTCGAGACTCTGATAGAGCAGTTTCGTAAGGAAAGAATCTAAGAACCGACATTGTTCTCCAAGTTCTTGCAGTTGTACAGTGGGAGCGATCTCACGTCGGACATCAACATCGTGACTACTGATATACCGGGTATCAAGCTCGTTCCGGCCGATCCTCGTTTGTCATCCGTTACCGTCGAGAAGATGCCAACGACGAACAACATCACGGAGAATATGCGTAGCCTATGGCGTCACTTGTCTCTCCTGGACACGGTACTCAGGCCAGTTCAAGGGGAGTTCGACTACATTCTCATAGACTCTCATCCGGACATCAATGATCTTATTCGTACGATCATTTACGTCTGTGACTTCGTCTGCTCACCGGTAAAGCTCGACCGTCAATCGACTGTTGGCGTTCCCTCGGCTATCGAAGCGATCGAGAACGTCAACGCCGACATGAAACTTGTCGGAAACGCAATGCGCGAGCAAGTAGACTACAATCCTACAAGGTATGCGGGGGCGATTGCTACCCAAGCTCGTGAATGGGGTGGGATGCTGAAGTGGTCCGAGAGAGGTGAATATCGACGTATTGGTCGGCAGGGGTATGTCTTCGAGGCTTACGTTACGGAAGGAGATGGTTTGCGGAAAGCCGCGCGCGAACGGTGTCCGGTCTTCAACATAGGAGGCCAGAATGCCGCCAAGCAATCCGATCAGCTGCGCCGTCTCACCAGGGAGTTTCTGAAGCAATGTCCAACGTGAGACAAGACTTAGACGTTCGCCTCCTTACGCGCTGGCTGGGCGCTGCCGGAGCAAAGGCGGGATTATTGGAAAGTCGGCAATGGACGGTCGAAGCGCTTGCCGAGATGGCTCGCAATCTTGGGATCGAAGTCGCAAAGAGAGTGACCCGCCAGGAGTTGATCGACGAGATTGTCCGCGTTGCGAACAGGCGAATCGACAAATCGATCGACGAGCTCTTCGAAATGGAGCGAGACGAGATCGTTCGTTACTTCGACGAGAACGGAGTGGAGACCGAGGAGCTTCTTGATCTACTGGAGGAGCTTGACCTTCGTCCCGACCGTAAGGGACGGAAGAACGTGATCAACTTCGCGGCCCGAGAGCTGGCCGAGACCGGACGGTTTCGGCGCATCGCCACAGCGAAGGCGGGGCCACGTTAAGCCAGTCGCTGACGTCATTTACAGAATCGCGCAATCTTATTTCCATGAACCAACCCGCTGACGTGCGCTCCCGGCTGCGGGAGGCGCTGGGGCTTGATCTGATCGGCCCGGGGACCGGCGATGCCCTGGCGGACGAGCGCCTGCCGGGGTGGGTGCGGCCGTCCAACTGGTATCTCACCGGCTTTCTGGCGCCGCGCGGCGCGCCGGCCGAGCAGCGCGCGGACGACGACGCGGACGACGACTTCGAACCGGAAGTCGCCGGCGAGGCGGGGCTTGGCGACGACTCCACCGAAGACCGCCGGGCGGCCAAGAAGGGCTTCTTCCCATCGTCGATCGGCTTGAGCTTTCTGGTCGCCGAGGGCGTTGGCGAGCTGGACGTGACCGTCCGCTGGGGAGACTACCGGCACGTCGAGGATGAAGCCGGGAACGGCGATTCACCGAACGGCGAGCCGTCCGGCGCCGCGGCGAGCGCCGGCGCCGATGCCGACGCGGAAGCAGGCCGGGACGGCCCCTCAACCTGGTGGCAACGCGCGCCGCGCCAAGAAGCCGTCCGGGTGGCGCTGCCGGCGGCCGGCCGCCAGCGCCACGTGGTGCCGGGCTCGCGCGGACTGATCCTGCACGCGGTCGCCCGGCCCGTGAACGCCGCCCGCTTCGCGGACCGGATTCCGCCGGGGACGCGCTCGGTGTCGCTGTTTCTGGTGAACGAACGGCCCCCGGCGGGCGACCGCGGCGACGAAGCGTTCGCCTTTCAGGCTGCGCTGGAGGTGCGCGGCTCGGTGCCGTTCGTCCCCCGGCCCGACCCGCGCGGCGGCTCCGGCGACGATCGGGACGCGCGCGTGGCCGACCTCCATTACGCCGGCACGCCGGAGTACGCCGCCGGCCACGGCGTCGCCGCCGACTGGGAGTTGACCGGCGGCGCCTGCCGCCTGCTGCGCACGGCCTGGATTCCGGCGGCTGAAGTCGAGAAGACCGAGACGGTCGAGGTGCCGGGGGTGGAGCTCGTCATGTCCGCCCTTGGCGGTCTGCCCGACGGGGCCGCCGCGGAACGGGCGTTGACCCCGCTGGTCACCGGCTACCGCGCCTGGATCGACGAGCGGGAGGCCGCGCTGACCGGCCTCGCCGGGGAACGCCGCGCCACCGCCGAGGAGCTGCTGTTCCTCGCGCGCGCCGCCGCCGACCGCATCGAGCGGGGCATTCGCGCGCTCGCCGGGGATGCGGACGCGCTCGACGCCTTCCGTGTGGCCAACCGCGCCGTGGACAAGGCGCTCGCGCGGCGCCTGGACCGTGAAGGGGTCACCGGGCCGCCCCGCTGGCGCGCCTTCCAGCTCGCCTTCCTGCTGCTGAACGTCCCCGGCCTGGCGGACCCGGCCAGCCCCGAACGGGAGTTCGTCGACCTGCTGTTCTTCCCGACCGGCGGCGGCAAGACCGAGGCGTATCTCGGGCTCGCCGCGTTCGCCATGGTGCTGCGGCGGCTGCGCAATCCGCAGGACGGCGGCCGGGCCGGGGCCGGCGTCAGCGTCATCATGCGCTACACCTTGCGGCTGCTGACGCTCGATCAGCTCGGGCGCGCGGCCGGCCTGGTGTGCGCGCTGGAACTGGAACGGCGCGCGGCCCCCGGCCGGTACGGCGAGTGGCCGTTCGAGATCGGCCTGTGGGTCGGCAAGGCGGGCACCCCGAACCGGCTCGGCCAAAAGGGAGACGGACGCCCCGACTCGGCGCGCAGCAAGGTCAGCCAGTACAAGAGCAACCCGCAGGGCAAGCCGGCTCCCATCCCGCTGGAGAACTGCCCGTGGTGCGGGGAGGCGTTCACGCCGGATTCCTTCACCCTGCTGCCCGACTCCAACCGTCCCACCGAACTGCGCATCGTCTGCATCAACTGGGAGTGCGACTTCACGGGCGACGCGCCGCTGCCGATCGTCGCCGTGGACGAGCCGCTGTACCGGCGCCTGCCGGCCTTTCTGATCGCCACCGTGGACAAGTTCGCCTCGCTGCCGTGGGTCGGCGAGTCCGGCGCGCTCCTCGGCGGCGCGGACCGCCATGACCGCATCGGGTTCTACGGCGCCGCCGAACCCCGCCGCGGGCGGCCGCTGAGCGGTCCGCTGCTGCCGCCGGACCTCGTCATCCAGGACGAGTTGCACCTGATCTCCGGCCCGCTCGGCACCATGGCCGGCCTCTACGAGGCGGCGTTCGAAGCGCTGTGCGCGCGCCCGATCGACGGCCGCCCGTTGAAGCCGAAGATCGTCGCCTCGACCGCCACCGTCCGCCACGCGGACCAGCAGATTCAGGGTCTCTTCGGCCGGCAGACCACGCACGTCTTCCCGCCGCCGGGACCGGAGCGGGGCGACTCCTTCTTCGCCCGCACCATGCCCGCCGCGCAACGAAACGCGCGCGAGTACGCCGGCATCGCCGCCCAGGGCCGCAACCCGAAGGAGGCGATGCGCCGGGTCCTGCTGGCGCTGATGGGCGCGGCCGAGCGCGCGTGGCGCGACGCCGGCGGCCCCCGCAACCGGAACAATCCGGCCGATCCCTACATGACCGTGCTCGGCTACTTCAACAGCCTGCGCGAGCTGGGCGGCGCCCGGCGCATCCTGGAAGAGGAAGTGCAGAACACGCTCAAGCGCTACGGCGACCGCCGGCGGCTCGGCGAAGCGCCGGGACAGGGACTGTTCCGCGACCGCGCCAGCTTCTCCGACGTGGTGGAGCTGACCTCGCGGGTGAGCACCGACCGCGTGGCCGAGGCGCGGCGGCGGCTGCAGACGACCTTCCACGACCGCAAGCAGCGGGTCGACTGCGCGATCGCGACCAACATGATCTCGGTCGGCCTCGACATACAACGGCTTGGGTTGATGCTGGTCTACGGGCAGCCGAAGACCAACTCGGAATACATCCAGGCAACCAGCCGAGTGGGCCGGGACGATCGTCGCCCCGGATTGGTGGTGACGCTCTACAACGTCCACCGCCCGCGCGACCGGTCGCACTACGAGCGCTTCCGGCACTATCACGAGACCTTCTACCGCTCGGTGGAGGTCGCCAGCGTGACCCCCTTCGCCGCCCGCGCCCTGGACCGCGGCTTTGCCGGCGCGTTGGTGGCGCTCGCCCGCCACGCCCGCCCGTCCATGACGCCGCCGGCCGGGGTCGAAGCAATCGAGTCCGAACGCGCGGCGCTCGAACGGCTGCTGCTCGACGTCTTTCACTCCCGCATCGACGAGCAGCCGATGCAGGACGAAGCCGAACGGGCCGAACGGCGGCGCAGCATCCGCAACCGCGTCGGCGAGCTGCTCGACTCCTGGCTCACGATCCTCGGCGACTACCGCAGCGGCGGCGTCCTGATGCAGTACCAGAAATACGAAGAGCCGCGCCGAAGGCCGCTCCTGCGCGAGATGCTGGACACCGACTTCGAGTCGGACCACCACCGGAAGTTCCGCGCCAACCGCTCGTTGCGCGACGTAGAACCGCAGGTGAACCTGTACCTGCAGGAACTGTCCAGCCGGATCACCGGACGCAACACGCCCAGGAGCTCGGACCAATGATGCTGTTGCGCCTCAAGGCGAAGAACTATCGCAGTCTGCGCGACGTGAGCATCGACCTGGAGGACTTCAACGTGTTCATCGGCGCCAACGCGTCCGGCAAGAGCACCATACTCGACGCGCTTCGCTTTCTTCATGAAGGAGTGCATGCGCGTGACTTCGAGGGGGCGGTGTTTTCGAGAGGCGGCATCCTCAATCTTGCTTGGAAGGGTGAGGAAGCCCATCAGATCGACTTGACGGTGACCCTCCTGGACGATGGAGAGCGAATCGAATGGTCGGTTCAGATCACCAGGCAAGGTTTTCAGTTCCACGTAGCGGAGCGCGTTGAGCGGTTCCCCCCGCAGTCCCCACCGTCGGTACTGTTGGAGGCTGATCACGGCGACGGTTGGTGGTGGTCCGGCAACACCAATGAACGAGTCGAGATGAAGCAGTCGTCGACCGCTTGCGCGCTGGCGGCAGCTTCCGCGGATGCGAACTTTCCCGCGCGTGAAATTGCGGATTTCGTACGCCGATGGGGATTCTTCGATCCGAATCCGTTCCTGCTCCGCCGCGACTGGAGCAGCTTGGAGTCGAGCCGATTCGATCACTACGGACGCAACTTGGCCGAGACACTCCACGCCCTGGCCCCCGACGTCAGAGAGCGGATCCGGCTGGCGACTCATGATATCGTCGGTCTTCCGACAGAGATCGATACGCGTGAGACCGAAGATCGCTTCTACTTCGTGCAATGGGAGGAGGACCTGGAGTTTTCCGTACATCAAATGGGAGTATCCAGCGGCACGTTGCGTATGCTGGCGCTGATGACGGCGCTTCACGGAGAACCGGGAGCCAACCTGTTGGGCATCGAGGAGCCGGAGAACTACGTCCATCCGAACGCATTGTCCGCCTTCGTCGATTATCTGCGTGACGCGCGCGAGCGAGTGCAGTTCATGGTGACCACCCATTCCCCGTTGCTGCTCGACCTGTTGGACGATCCGGCAGTTGTGTGCGTCGTTCAACGCCAGGGTGAGCAAGGGACGGCGGTGAGCCGGCAGAGCAACTCCGACGGCATCCGCAGGGCGCTGGCTGAATCGGGCTTCAGCCTCGGAGAATACTACCAGACAAGAGGCTTCGGAGCGGGAGCGGCTCATGATCGGTAAGGCGGACGGGCAGTTGCGCCGCAGCCAGGTGATTACGACGTTCGGGCCGGGAGCGCTGATCGATCTGCCGGACGACTCGGCGATCGTGGGCGGGCTCGACACCTGGGGCAACGAGTCCGACCTGGAACCGATCGAGGAGCCGCGCCTCGCGGCCAAGCTCGCGGACATGACCGGCGTAGCCGCGCCGCGGCTGTATGCGCCGCCGCCGGAGCCGGAACATCCGCAGGACCGCCGGCGCGGCATCGGCGGGTGGCGGTTTCCCGAGTGGTTCGTGGTGCAGGAGAACCCCCGTGACGGAGCGCCGCCCAGCTCGCGTTCGCGGCGCTTGGTGCACCGGACCGCGCTCGACCGCGGCAGGTTCGACCGGCGGCCGGTGGTGGCGACACGGTTCGTGCGGGCGTGCGCCCGCGGCCACGTCGACGACATCGGCTGGCATCGCTTCGTCCACGGCCCGGACGACCCGTGCCGCGGGCAGCTCTGGCTCGACGAACGCGGCACCAGCGGCGATCTGGTCGAACAGATCGTGCGCTGCGAGTGCGGCAAGGCGCGGCGTATGCACGAGGCAGCGGACGTAGCGACCCGCGCCCTCGGCGCCTGCAGCGGCGCCCGGCCCTGGCTGGGCCGCCACGCCAACGAGCAGTGCGACCAGCCGAGCCGGCTGCTGATCCGCACCGCGTCCAACGCCTGGTTTCCGCAGGTGCTCAGCGTGCTCTCGCTGCCCGACCGCGGCACCGACGTCGAGCGGGCGGTCGACGAGCTCTGGCAGCACCTGCAGATCGTCGCCGACGCGGCGGATCTCGGCATCGTGAAGCGATACCCCGGCGTGGCCCACCGCCTAGCGGCGTTCTCTGACGGCGAAGTGCTCGCCGCGATCGCCGCCCGGCGTTCCGGCGGCGCGGGCGGCGATCGCCCCATCAAGCACGTCGAACTTGATGCGCTCCTTGCCGCCCCCGAGGGGTTCGGCGACGACGTGCCGGTCGATCATGACTTCCATGCCCGGCGCCTGCCGGCGTCGGCGTGGCGCGGGCCTCCGCATTGCGCCGGGATCGAGGCGGTCATCCAGGTGCACCGGCTCCGGGAGGTGCTGGCGCTGGCCGGGTTCACCCGCCTGGAACCGGTGATGCCCAAGGTGGACGGGGAGTACGAGTCGGAGGTCGAACGGGCCGACATCGCCCTGGAACCGCAGTGGTTCCCGGCAGTGGAGAATCGCGGGGAGGGCATCTTCATTCAGCTCCAGGCCGGCGCGGTGAAGGATTGGCTCGGCCGGCAGGCGGTGCAGGAGCGATTGGACCAACTGATCGACGGACACGCCGCCTGGGCGCGCGGGCGCGCCAGCGAGCGGCCCTATCCCGGCGGCCCGTACGTGCTGTTGCACACGCTCGCCCACCTGCTCATCCAGTCCCTTTCCATGCACTGCGGATATCCCGCCGCCGCGATCCGGGAACGCATCTACGCGGACGACGCCGGCGAGCGCTACGCCCTGCTGCTGTATACCGCGAGCCCCGACGCCGAGGGCACGCTGGGCGGTCTGGTGCAGGAAGCGCGCCGCGTGGACTACCATCTGGAATCCGCGCTGGAGTCGGCGGCGCTCTGCTCCAACGATCCGGTGTGCGCCGAGCACCTGCCGGGACAGAGCATGGAGGAACGCTGGCTGCACGGGGCGGCGTGCCATGGCTGCGCGCTGATCGCGGAGACCTCGTGCGAGATGCGCAACGAGTACCTGGACCGCGCGCTGGTGGCGCCGGCGCTGGGCGCCGCCGGGGCCGCGTTCTTCGGCGCCGCGTGATCGACGCGCTGGTTGCCCTGCCGGCGCACACGCGCAGCCGACTGGCGCTGGCGCTCGACTCCGGCCTGCTCGCTCCGCCCTACTCGGCGGTCGCCGTCCGCGCCGCGGTCGGCCGCGGCCACCAGGACGCCATCCTGCAGGTGCTCCGGGAGTGGGAGCGCCGCGGCGTCACGCCGGCGGCGGGCGCCCTCTGGCTGCGCAGCCTGGCGCGCGCCGCCGGCCAGGCGCCGGCGCCCGACTTCGTCTGGACCGGCCCGGCAGTCGCCGGCCTGCACGCGCGCGACACGCGCCGGGTGTACGACGAGCTGATCGGCGCCGCGCGCCGTTCGATCTGGGTATGCAGCTACGCCTTCTTCGACGGGCCGCGCGCGTTCGCGACCCTGGCGCGGCGTCTGGACGCAGACCCGCGGCTCGACGTGACGCTGCTGCTCAACATCGAACGCCGGCGCGGCGACACGACCGCGGCCGCCAGCCTGGTGCGCCGCTTCGCGGACCGGTTCTGGGGCGAGTCGTGGCCGGGCGAGGCGCGCCCGCGGGTCTACTACGACCCGCGTTCGGTGGCCGATGACGGTCCCGCCGGCGTGCTCCACGCCAAGGCGGTGGTGGCCGACGGCGAGGCGGTGTTCGTCACCTCCGCGAACCTCACCGAGGCGGCGCTCGACCGCAATATAGAGATGGGACTCCTGATCCGGGACCGCACGCTGGCCGAGACCGCGGTGCTGCACTTCCGCACGCTGATCGAACAGGGCCTGCTGCGGCTGCTGCCACCCGCCTAGCCTGCCGGCCCGGTCACGCGGGCTGCGCGAGGTCACGGAATCAACTTCCGCGACAAGTGGGTCTGGTCCGGGGTGGCCTCCGCAGGCTTGCGACGTGGGGCGCCAAACGGTACGTTGAAGAGGTGAGCTACGCAAACTCGGCCACCTGGGAGGCTGAACACAGCGCCGCCGAGGTACAGGACGCGTTCACTGACGCACAGCAAGAGGCGGAGCGGATCAAAAAGAAGTTCGTAGCAAACCTGCCACCAGGCTCACCAGCTTACGACGCCGAGTGGACCACCCGCTACGGCAGTGAGGATCGGTTGATCTTCGTGTTTTCGGTAGTGCTTGATCTTGAAGAGGATTTCGACCTGGAGGACTACCCCTACGAGGCGGCACAGAACGCCACTGAGGATCTGCGGCGGCTCTTGGTAGGAACCAAGGTCGACGCCTGGGGTGTCTACGTAGTTTCAGTGACAAGCAAGCCTAGATCGTTACCCGATGATTGACCCCACCGAGCTTCTCAAGCATGCGAAGGAGCTTGTGCCTACGGGGAGAGGACGCCCGCCGAACGCGGCTCTCCGCCGCGGGATCAGTGCGGCGTAGCGTCAAGTACTACTACCCACCGATTTGGCCGGCTATACTTGGGCTAAGCTGAAACAGTGGGGGGATCCGGGTACGATCAGGTGGGGCTGTTGCGGCTGCGCGCTCGGCTCAACCGTTGCGTGCGGCGCTTCTTCGAGGGCGCCGGCTTCGTCGAGGTGGAGACGCCGCTGCTGGCGCCGTGGTTGATTCCCGAGCCCTCCATCGCCATCTTCGCCACCGAGCAGCGCCACGCCGGCGGCGCCTCCCGGCCCCTCTACCTGACGCCGTCGCCCGAGTTGTGGATGAAGCGGCTGGTGGCCGCCGGCTTGCCGCGGGTCTACCAACTGGCGCGCTCGTTCCGCAACGTCGAGGAGCAGGGCGCGTTCCACCGGCACGAGTTCACCATGCTGGAGTGGTACGCCGCCGACGAGAGCTACCACGACGCGCTGGCGCGCACCGAGCGACTCCTGGCAGCCCTGCGGGCGGAAATGGAGCCGGACGCCCTGCCCTCCCCCGGCACGCGCCCGCCCCTGCAGCGGGTATCGATGGCGCGCCTGTGGCAGGAGGAGCTGGGCCTCGACCCGGCGCGCGCCTCGGCCGCGGAGCTGCGGGCCGCCGCCCGCCGGCTGGAGCTCCCGGTGGCCGCCGGCGACACCTGGGAGCAGCTCTTCAATCGCATCTTCCTCACCTGCGTCGAGCCGCTCATCGCCAGGGATCGCCCGGTGGCGGTGCTCGACTACCCGGCGCGGATTCCCACGCTGGCGCAGACCGCTCCCGACGGCGTGCACGCCCGCCGCTGGGAGCTCTATCTGGCCGGCATCGAGGTGGCCAACTGCTTCCAGGAGGAGACCGACGCGGCGGCGTTGGACGCGCTGCTGGCGCGCGAGGCGCGGCGCCAGGCGGCGGCGCGGGTCGTGCCGCCGCCCGATCGGGAGCTGGCGCGGGCATTCGCTCCGGCGGGCGCCTGCTCCGGCGTGGCGGTCGGCCTGGACCGGCTCTACGCGCTGCTGCTCGGGCTCCCCGCCATCAGCCCCGTCATGGCCTGCGCCGAGCTGTTCTGAACGCCGCGCCGCGGCGAGCGCATCATTCATGCTATGGTCGCGCCAGCAATGGTAAAGGCAGGCGCAGTCGACAAGGGCATGTATCTGCTCGTGAAGGGCACTCCGCACCTCGTGGCGGAGCGCGAATTCGTCAATCCCGGCAAGGGTTCGGCCTTCGTGCGGCTCAAGCTGAAGAATATCCAGACCGGCCTGGTGGTGCGGCAGGTGAACAAGAGCCAGGAGTCGCTCGAGGACGTGGAGATCGACACGGTCGCCGCGCAATACCTCTACGACGACGCCGACGGCTACGTATTCATGAACCTGGAGACCTACGATCAATTCGTGGTGCCGCTCAAGGGGCTGGAGGAGCGCCGCCCCTATCTGCTGGACGGCGAGACCTATCAGATCGTGGTATGGGACGAGAAGCCGCTGGACATCAAGCTGCCGATCAAGATGGCGCTGGCGGTGAAGGACGCCCCTCACGCCGAGCGCGGCGACACCGCTACCGGGGCCACCAAAGTGGCTACCACGGTCACCGATCTCAAGGTCAAGGTGCCGCTGTTCATCAAGGATGGAGACCGCATCGTGGTGAATACCGATACCGGGGAGTATGTCGAGCGCTCCTCGCAGGAGTAATGCCACTCCCGCCGCCGCAGCCGCAGCATCCGCCCCCGTACTGGGCGATTACCTCCACAAGACGGTCGCCTTCCGGTTCGAAGGCCACACCCTGCGGCTGGCGCTGTCACAGTCGCTGTTCAGCAGCTACGACGTAGATACCGGTTCCCGGCTGCTGCTTGCCAGCGTCGCGCGCCAACTCGCCGCGCAGCCCGGCGAGCAACGCCGCCTGCAATCGATACTCGACCTGGGCTGCGGCACCGGCGTGCTGGGACTGGCGCTGGCGAAACGGTACGCCGCGGCCTTGACCGCCCGCGACCGGGACGCCCTGGCACTCGCCGTCACGGCTCACAACGCCGCCGCCAACGGCATCGAGTGCTCCACCCGCGGCGGCCTGGACACCACCGACTTCGACGGCGCGCGAGAACCCGCCGGCTACCAACTGGTGGTGGCCAACCTGCCCGCCAAGGCGGGCGCCCCGGTGCTGGCGCGGCTGCTGGCGGGCGCGGCGGAGGCGGCCGTCCCCGCCGGACGGGTTGCCGTGGTGGTGGTGGCGAACTTGGCGGAAGCGGTGCGCCGCGCGTTCAGCGCCGTCGCGGAGCTGATCCACGAACACCGCGGGCGCGGCCACACCGTGTTCCACGGCCGCCCGCGCCGGCCGCCGCTCGCAGCCGCGCCCGGCGCCGCGCTGGCCGCCTATCGGCGCCACCAGGGGGACGTTGCCGTGGCCGGTCTCAGCTACCCGCTGGCCACCGTGTACGGGCTGCCCGACTTCGACACCCCCAGCCATCTGACGCAGCTCACGGCGGCGCTCCTGCAGCGCAGCGCCCTGCCCCCCGCCGCGCCGGCGGGGTGCTCGATACTCGCCTGGAATCCCGGCCAAGGCCACCTGCCGGCGTGGCTGGCCCGGAGGGCGCCGGAGCGCGGCGGGCTGCGCTTCACGCTGGTGAGCCGCGATGCGCTGCAGTTGCTCGCCGCGCGCGCCAACCTCACCGGCAACGGGGTCGCGGAGGCGGCGCTGACCATGCGCCACGAAGTCGGCCTGCCGCACGGCGCCGAGGCAGATCACGATCTGGCCCTGCTGCGTCCCGACGACGACCTGAGCGCCGCCGCCCGGCGCGCCCTGCCGGCGCGGCTGGCGCCCTTGCTGCGACCCGCCGGACAAGTGGTCCTGTATGGCGGCGCGCCGGCCATCGCGCCGCTGCTGGCGCGGCGCCGGCCGCTCACCCTGGTACGCGAGAGCCGCCGCCGCGCGCTGCGCGCCGCGCTGCTGCGCGCCCCGACACGGCCCGCTTGCTAGGGCGCCGGCGCCTGCTCCGAACCTGAAAACTCCTCGGCGGCGCGGCGCGCCCAGCTCGAATCGGGAAAGCGTTCGTCGAGACGGCGCGCGAACAGGGCCGCGGCGGCATGGTCGCCGGCGTCGCGCTGCGCCAGCGCGCCCCGGAACCAGGCTTCGGCCGCCACCTCCGGCTGCTCCGCGAAGCGCACCGCGGCGGCGCCGTACTCCTCCGCGGCGGCCGCCGCGGAGCCGGTGCGGGCCAGCACCCGGGCCACGCCCAAGGCGCCCTGACCGGCGACCGCGACCGGTTCCGCGAGGGCCAGCCCGCGGTAGAGACGTTCGGCCTCGGACCAGCGCTCACCTGCCTCGTAGACTCGGCCCAACAACAGCAGCGCCGCCGAGCGCACCGCCTCGCTGCCCGCCGCCGCGAGCTGCTCCTGCAGCACCCGCTCGGCGGCGGCGTGGTCGCGGTCCAGCAGCGCCTCGGCATAGGCCAGCCGGACCGGTGCCGCCAGCTCCGGGGGCACTGCCGCCTCCGCCGAGGTCGCGCGCCGGTAGTACTGCCGCACCAGGTCCGGTTCCGCGGCCGCCAGCCCGGCCTGCAGCAGCGCCGCCACCTGCGCGCCGCGCGCGCCCGCGGGATGGTGCAGCAGATAGCTCCACGCCGCTTCCACGCCGGCCGGCCCATCCTCCAGCTCCGCCAGCACCCCCACCACGGAGTAGCGCGCCAGTTCCGCCATCCCCGGCGCCCAATCCTGCGGCTGGCCGCCGGCCTGCGCGGCGCTGGCCCGGTAGGCCGCGGCGGCCTCCCGCAGCCGCCCCAGCTCGCGCAGGGTATCCGCCCGCCGCAGGCGCCCCAGGGCGGTGAGCCGATGGTCGGGAAACGCCGCCTCCAGACGCTGCAGCCAGCCGGCGGCGGCGTCCAGGTCGCCGGCCGCAAGGTGCAGGCGCGCCAGCTCGTAATGAATCGCCGGCCGCAGCGCGTCATCTGCCGGCACCGCCTCCAGCGCGGCCTGCAGCTCCGCTTCAGCCGCGGCCAGGTCCCGCAGCAGCGCCGAGGCCAGTCCCGCGCGGTACCAGTGCAAGCCCGGTTCCGCCGCGGCCGCCGCCGGCTCCGCCGCCAGTTCGCGGAACAGGGCGCGCGCCGGCTCCCAGTCGCCGGCGCGAAACAGCGCCAGCGCCTGCCAGCTACGCGCCGCCGCGGCCGCGCCGACATCCTCCGCCGCCGCCGGCGCCGCCGGCTCCGGGTCCGGCCGCCGGGGGCCGGCGTAGGCCGCGGCGGCCAGGCCGAAGTACTCCGCGGCCTCCCGCGGCCGTCCCAGGCGATAGAGCGCCGCCGCCTGCGCCAGTCGCCCGGCCGCCAGCCACCGCCCAGCGGCGCCGGCCGCGACCTGCTCCAGCACCTCCAGCGCGGCAGCGTAGGCTCCGGTGTTGAAGTAGGTCACGGCCAGCGCGTATCCGGCCCGTTGGCGCAACTCGCCGCCGCCGGCCGCGGCCAGCGCCTCGCTGAAGAAGGGCGCGGCGCGGGCATACTCGCCGCGCCGCGCGTACACGGCGCCGATGCGGTACTGGCTCTCGGCGCGCGCCGCCGGCGGGAGCTCGGCTGCGCTCCGCGCCAGGTGCCCGAGCGCGGCAACGTCGTCACCCAGCCACAGCAGCGCGATGCCGCGCCGCAGCTCCTCGGGCGCGGTCAACCGGCGCCGGGCGGCAATTCGATCCAGCGTTTCGAGCAGTCCCTGATGGTCGCCCGCGCGTTCCTGCACCTCCAGCAGCAAACCCTCCGCGGCCGGCCGGCGTTCGCTGTCCGGAAAACGCTCCAGGAACTGCTCCAGCGCCGCCGCGGCCGCGGCCAACCGGCCCGCGCCGGCCAGCAGCCGCAGCCGCTCGTAGAGCGCGACTTCGCTGATGGCGGGGTCAGGGCCGGCGGCGGCCTCTTCGAAGTTGACGATCGCCTGCCGCGGTACGCCGTTTTCGACCAGGGCCAGCGCCAGGTTGAACGCCAGCACCTGCCGCCGGCGGGGCGCGACCGCGACCGCCAGGCCGGCCTCGTAGGCGGTAACCGCCGCCCTCCAGTCGCCGGCGGCCGCATGCACGTCGCCGCTCAGCAGCGCCACCGCGGCCGGGTCGCGGCCCGGCTCCGGCGCGCCGCCGCCCGCCCCGCCCGCCGCGCCGGCCTCCGATTCCAGCTTCGCTTCCAGCTCCGCCGCCAGGCGGCGCGCGCCGGCCACGTCGCCGGCGTCCAGCAGCAGACCGGCCAGCCGATAGCTGGCGGTACGCCGGTGGGCGGCGTCGGGGAACAGCTCCAGGTAGCGCCGGTAGGAGGCAGTCGCGGAGGTGGTCTCGGCGGCGAAGTGCTGCGCCTCGGCAACGAAGAACAGCGCTTCCTGCGCCTGCGGCGCTTGCGGGTGATCGGCGAGGATGCGCCGGAAGCGCTGCGCCGCGGCCGGGTAGCTGCCTTGCGCCAGCAACAGCGCGCCGGAGCGCTCCAGCCAGCGGGCAGTGGCCGCGGGCTCCGCGGCCGGGCCGGCCGCGGCAAGCAGCTCCTCGTAGCGGTCAAGCGCCTCCGGCGCGCGCCCGAGTCGCTCCAGGGCCTCCGCTTCCGCTTCGCGCGCCAGCAGCGCGTAGGGCGGCGGTTCGGCTTGCGGCTGACTCAGGTGGCGCTGCAGCGCGGTAAGCGCGCCGCCCGCATCTCCCGCGGCCAGGCGCGCCGCGCCAACCCAGTACCAGAGCTGGTCGCCGTAGGGCGAGTCGGGGAACTGCCGTTGGTGGGCGGCGAACCGCTGCGCAGCGCTGCCGGCAGCCGCAGGGTCGGCCACGTCCGCGGCAAGGGCGCCGTAGAATAGGCTCAGCGCCTCCAGAAACGATGCCGGAACCGCCTCCCGCGCCCCCGGCGCGGTGTTCAGCAGCGTCCGAAAATTGCGGGCCGCAACCTCGTACAGGCCGGCTTCGAAGGCCTCGATGCCATCGTCGAAGAGCTCCGCCGGCGGCTGTTGCGCCGCGGCGAGCGCGGCTGACAGCCACGCCAGGACGACCGCCGCCCGGCGCCCGACCGCGGCGGCCGGGCGCCGGGCGCGGCAACCGCTACTCCTGACCGGCACCTACCAGTTCAGGGGTCCGGCTGCGGGATGTGGCCTTGGCGGCAGTCGTGCGCCGGCGCCGGAACAACAACTTGCCGTCCCTGACATACGCAATCGCGGTGCTCCCCGGCAGGAAACGCCCCTTGAGGATGTCCAGCGACAACGGATCTTCGATATCCTTTTGCAGCACCCGGCGCAGCGGTCGCGCGCCATACTTCGGGTCGTAGCCCTTCTCCATCAAGTACTCGCGCGCGTCCTTGCGCACCTCGAGATTGATCTGCTGATCGTCGAGACGGGCGCGCACTTCCTGCAACTCCAGTTCCAGGATCTGCTCCAACTGCGCCTTGCTCAAGGCGTGGAACACGACCGACTCGTCGATGCGATTCAGGAACTCGGGGCTGAACAGGCGCTTCATCTCGGCCAGCACGTGCGACTTGATCTCGGAGAACTGCTTGCCCCCGGGCGTCACCTGGAATCCCAGCGCCGAGTCCGTGCTGATCTCGCGGGCGCCGGCGTTCGAGGTCATGATCAGCACCGTGTTGCGGAATGACACCGTATGGCCAAGCTGGTCCTGAAGCTGCCCCTCCTCCAGCACCTGCAACAACAGGTTGAACACGTCAGGGTGCGCCTTTTCGATTTCGTCCAGCAGGATCACGCTGTAGGGCCGCCGGCGGATGCGCTCGGTGAGCATGCCGCCCTCCTCGTAGCCGACGTAGCCCGGCGGCGCGCCCACCAGCCGCGAAACATTGTGCTTCTCCATGAAGTCCGACATGTCGATGCGGACCAGGGCCTCTTCATTGCCGAACAGAAATTCGGCCAAGGTCTTGGCTACCAGCGTCTTGCCGACCCCGGTCGGGCCCAGGAACACGAACGAGCCGAGCGGCCGGCGCGGCGATGAGAGACCGGTGCGGGAACGCCGGATGGCCGCGGCAATCACCGCAATCGCCTCATCCTGTCCCACCACCCGCTGGTGCAGTTCATCCTCGATGTTGAGCAGCCGTTCCGATTCGGTCTGCACGATCCGCGCCAACGGGATGCCGGTGATCTCCGAAATCACGTGCTGGATATCTTCCACGTCCACCAGCCGCTGCTCCGATTGCATGTTCTTTTGCCACTTCTTCTTGCGGGCGTCGAGATCGGTCTTGAGTTGGCGCACCTGGTCGCGCACCTTGGCCGCCTTCTCATAATTCTGGCTGTTCACCAAGTTGCTCTTCTCGATGGTGAGGCGTTCGATCTTCGAATCCAGATCGGTCAGCTCCTTGGGCCGGGCGCTGTTGTCGATCCGCTTGCGGGCTCCGGCCTCATCCAGCAGATCGATTGCCTTGTCCGGCAGGTGCCGGTCGCTGATGTAGCGCTGCGACAGTTGCGCGGCCGATTCCAGCGCATCGTAGGTGTATACCACCTGATGGTGCGCGGCGTAGCGCTCCTTGATGCCCTTGAGAATCTCGATGGTGTCTTCGACCTCCGGTTCCTCCACGAAAACGGCCTGAAAACGCCGCTCCAGCGCGGCGTCGCGCTCGATGTACTTGCGGAACTCGTTGAGCGTGGTGGCGCCGATGCACTGCAACTCGCCGCGCGACAGCGCCGGCTTGAGCATGTTGGAAGCATCGATGGCGCCTTCCGCGCCGCCCGCCCCGATGATGGTGTGCAGCTCGTCGATGAACAGCACCACGTTGCCGCTGCCGGTGATTTCCTTCATCACCCGCTTGAGGCGCTCCTCGAACTCGCCGCGGTACTTGGTTCCGGCCACTATGGAGGCAAGGTCCAGGGTCAGCACGCGGCGCCCGTGGAGCACGTCGGGGGCGGTGCCGTTCACCACCTTCTGCGCCAACCCCTCGACGATCGCGGTCTTCCCGACCCCGGGTTCGCCGATCAGCACCGGGTTGTTCTTGGTGCGGCGCGCCAGAATCTGAATCACCCGTTGAATCTCCCGGGTGCGGCCAATGACCGGATCCAGCTTGCCCTCCCGCGCCAGGCTGGTGAGATCGCGGCTGAACTCGTCCAGCGTCGGCGTCGGCTTGCGCGCGGAACCCTGGCTGCGCCGGCGCGATCCGCTGCCGCTGCCGCCGCTGCGCTGCTGCTGCGCTTCGCCGACTCCGTTGATGCGGATCACGGCTTCGCGCAGCATGTTGGGCGTGACGTTGAACTTCTGCAGATAGCGCAGCACCACCCCTTCGCGCTCGCGCGCCGCGGCCAGCAGGAAGTGTTCGGTGCCAATCAGCTCGTGGCCCATGCTGGACGCCTCGTCGGCGGAGGTCTCCAGCATCTTGCGGGTGCGCTTGGAAGCCGGCACGTCGCCGAGAATCAGACCGCCGGTTCCCTTCGGCACCGAGCGCTCGATCTCCAACTGCATCTCGGCGACGTTGATCTTGGCGCGCTGCAGCGCCTTTACCGCAACCCCTTCGCCATCCTTGAGCAACGCCAGGATCACGTGTTCCGGCAACGACTGCTCCGAATGAAACCGTTTGGCCTCTTCCTGAGCGAGGATGGTGAGGACCTTGTGAGCCCGTTGCGTCAAACCCTTAAACATGGTCCGGTTCCCGTTGCGTGAGTACTGTTCCGAGGCGCGGCGCGCAGGCATGGCATTGCCGTGCTCGAACTTGTCGGTGTGCTACCACTGGTAAACGGCTCCTTCGTGGATCGTGGCTCGATGCGCAGTGACGAACGACGGCCGCCGGCGGCTGCCGCGGCCCGTGCGCTGTTGGCGTGAGGAGCGCCATAGCGCCGTTATAGTGCATGCCGCGCTGCCAATCAAGAGGCCGAGCAAAAACCAGGCCGGCCGGCGGCGGCCCGGCGCCCGCCTTCGCCCGCCTTCGCCCGCCTTACCGCGCCCGCTCCGGCCCCGCCGCCTGCGAGCGGCGCAGTACCTCCAGCGGCAGGCGGCGCGCCGCCCGCGCCGCCGGTATCGCGGCCGCCAGCGCCGCCAGGGCAATGCTGCCACCGGCCACCACGCACAGCGGCGCCAGTTCCACCTCGATGGGGATCTGTTCCAGGTAGAAGCTGCGGTCGACCAGCGTCACCGCCTGCGGGGCCGCCGGGGCGGAGGTCAGCAGCATGACCGCGGCCTGCTGCGCCGCGCTGGCAATCGCCTCCAGACCCGCCACCACCTCGTTGATGTTGAGCGCCGCGGCCAGCCCGCCGGCGATGCCGGTCGCGGCGCCGAGGACGCCGGCCAGCAGGCCGCTGCCGGTGAGCGACCAGAACACCACCTCCGGCGGCAATCCCTGACTCTTCAGGAACGCCATCTCCTGCCGCCGCGCGAGCGCTACGGTCACCGTGGCCGAGGCCACGTTGACGCCGGCCACCGCGACGATGAGCGCCATGATCAGCAACAGCAGCGCGCGGCTGGTGGCGAACGACTCGTAGTTGGCGCGTTCCAGTTGATACCAAGTGTAGATCGGATGACCGGGACCCGCCGCCGCGGCGACGGCCGCCAGCACCGGACCCAGGTCGGCGAACGGGTCGCTGACCTTGAGGCCGACGAAGGCGCGGCCGCTGCCCGGCGGCAGCAGCCGATCGCCGGTGGCGTGCGATACGAATACCCAGAGCTTGTCCAGTTCCTGGTAACCGGTGGCGACGATGGCGCGCACTTCGAGCGGCGTGAGCTTCGGCACCAGCAGCGCGGCACCGATTCCGGTGCCGCGCCCGGTGCCGCTTCCAGTGCCGCGCCCGGCGCCGCGGTCGAGGGCGGTCACCAGCAGCAGCCGATCCGCTACCTGCGCGCCAAGCTGCCGCGCCACCTCGCGCGACAGCGCCACCCCCCGGCCCTGCAGGTCGAATTCCCCCGCCTCGACCGTGAGGTAGCGGCGCAGCCCGGCGTCGCGGCGGTACAGGTCGGCGTCCAGCGCGCGCACCGTCACCACCTGCCGGCGCGCGCCGGCCGCGGCCAGCGCCACGCCCCGGCGCTCGCGCGCGGCGATCGTCCCGCGGCCAAGGCTCCGCTCCAGCCGCGCCGCGAGGTCGTCCAGCAGCCGCCCGCGCGCCGCGCCGGCGGCCGTTCCGGCGGGCAGCCCCACCTGCAGATGATAGCTGCCTACCTCCAGGTAGCGGCGCGTGATGCCGGCAATGAGGCCGTCCGACACCTCCAGCACCACGATCAGCGGCACCAGACTCAGGCCGATGCCGAGCGCGGCGCCGCCGAGGTAGGCGCCGGCGCCGGCCGCCCCGCGGCGGCGCACCAGGCAGCGCCACGCCAGGCGCGGCGCCAGCCGCCAGCTCGCCCGCGCCGGAGCGCTGAACGGCCCGCTCATGGCGCCGGCTGCAGCACGCCGCCGGCCAGCCGGTAGCCGGCGCCGGCGCGCGCTGCGAGGCGCGGATCGTGGGTCACCAGCACCAGCGTGGTACCTTCCTGCCGCACCAGATCGAACAACAGGTCGGCGACCATCTGCGAGTTGCGTTCATCCAGATTGCCGGTCGGCTCGTCGGCCAGCACCAGCACCGGTTCGGCGGCCAGCGCCCGCGCCACCGCTACCCGCTGGCGCTCCCCCCCCGAGAGCTCGGCCGGAAAGTAGTCGGCGCGGTCGCGCAGCCCGACAGCGCCCAGCAGGTCGCGCGCGCGGCGCTGCGCAATGGCGCGCCTCTGGCCGCGAATCAGGGCCGGAAGCAGGACGTTCTCCAGCGCGCTGAAGTCGCGCAGCAGGTGGTGGAACTGAAAGATCAGCCCCAGCGAACGCCGGTAGCGGGCCAGCTCGGCCTCGTTCAGAGCGCCCAGATCGAGGCTGCCGACCCGCACACTGCCCGGTCCGAAGCGATCCAGGCCGGCGACGATGTTCAGCAGCGTGCTCTTGCCCGAGCCACTCTCGCCGGTAATGGCCGCGGTGGCGCCCGGCGCGATAGCGAGGTCCAGGCCGCGCAGTACGGTCAGCCGCCCGGCCGGGCCCGCGTAGTGCTTCCACAGCCCCGCGGCGCGGACCGTTACCGCCATCGCGCTCGTCGCGCGGCGCGGTGCGCGCTGCCCCGGGCGCCCGCCCGCCGGATCACTCGGCGCGCAACGCCGCGGCCGCGGCCACGCGGCCGGCGCGGGCGGCCGCCGCCAACCCCGCCAGCGCCGGGGCGGCAACCGTGAACGCCGCCACCAGCAGAACCTCCGCCAGGGGGAGCCGACTCGGCACCTCGACGAGATAGAAGGTGGAGGGCGAGAAGATCCGCACCGAGGAGGCGGCGCCGGCCGCGCCCGGCAGCCACGCGGCCAGCGCCAGGGCGGCGTTGGCGGCCGCTTCGAGCGCCGCGAACAAGCCGCCGACGTTGTACGCCAACAGCAACCCCAGCGCGACGCCGGCCGCGGCGCCCAGCAGCCCCAGCAGCCCCCCCTCCCAGATCAACACGCCGCGCACCACCCACGGCGCCGCGCCGAGGGCGCGCAGCAGCCCCAGCTCCGCGCTGCGCTCCACCACCCGGCGGCGCAATCCCTGGAGGATGTTGTACGCCACCACGACGAATACCAACCCCAGGATCGCCGCCAGGAGCAGCTTTTCGAGGCGCAGGGCCGCGAACAGGGCGCGGTTGAAGGTCCGCCACGACTCTACCTCCGCGGCCGGGTCCACCTCCGCCAGCGCGCCCCGCAGCGCGGCCAGCGCCGCCAGGTCGCGAAACCGGTTGTCCAACTTCACGCCGTAGAGCAGCGGCGCGCCCGCGGCCGAATCGGGGCTCGCCGCCAGCGCGCTCGAAGGGCCGACGAAGCCCCACCCCAGGTCATACTCGTACAGGCCGCTGCGGAAGATGCCGCGCACCGTGAGCCGCTGCCCGCGCGGCCGCAGCGCTGCTCCGGCGCTGACGCCGGCCGCGCCGTCGAGGGTAACCACCGTCACCTGGTCCCCGGGAAGCACTCTGAGATGGAGGGCCAGCTCGGCGCCCAGGACGATGCTGGCGGGCGTGTCGACGGCGAACTCCCCGGCGGTGACCTCCACGTGGCGGGCGAAGCCGGGGTCCAGGCGCCGCACCTCCGGCGGCACTACCCGCACCAGCAGGCCGCGCGACGGCGGCGCCGCGGCCCCGCCGCGCGGCACCCCGGTAACGAGGGCCGGCAGCTCGGCGAAGGGAACGACCGCGCTGACCTCCGACACGGAAGAGAGCGCCGCGGCGAAGCGCTGCGCCTCGCCGGCGCTGCGCCCCGCCGCGGCCGGCGAGGTGACGCGCAGGTGATAGGAACCTATTTCGAGGATGTCTTCGATGAAGCCAAGCTGAAAGCCGTTCATCACCGCCAGCACTACCAGCAGGGTGGCGCAGCCCAAGGCCAGTCCGCCGGCGGCCAGCAGCGGCGCGGCCTGCAGTCCGCCGCGGCCCAGCCCGAGCTGGCGCGCGCCGACCAGCGCCGCCAGGCGCAGGTGGCGCGGCAGCAGCCGCGTCATGACGCGCCCGGCGCCGGGGCCGGCGGCGGCGGCGCCAAGTCGCGGGTACGGATCACCTCCCCGGCGCGCAGCACCTCCTCGCGCTCCCGCGTCCGGTTGCGCCAGAACACCCGCAGCACCGTGCCGTCCGCGCCGTACACCTCCTCCACCCGCTCGCCGGGCGCCGGGAACGTGGTCACCCGCAGCAGGCGGCCGCGGCGGCGGTATTCCTCGCGCACCCGCAGGCCGGCGCCGTCATAGGCGTAGCGGTAGGTCTCCAGGCCCCGCTCGCCGGCCACCTCCAGGGAGGCAAGCGTACCATCGGGGTGGTACCGATAACGCTGCTCTTCCAGCAGTGCGCCGCCGGCGCCGGCGGCCGGCGCAGCGTATACCCGTACCAGGGTGGGGCGCCCGCGCGCGTCGTGAATGGTTTCGGAGCGGGTCTCCGCGCGGCCGTCGAAGCTGGTCTCCGCGCCCGGCCCGCCGGGCGCGGGGCGGCGCGCCGCCAGCAACCGCTCGCCCGCCCATTCCTCGCGCGCATACTCGGCGCCGCCGGCGGCGCGCACGATCAACTCGGCGTCACCGGCGCCGTGGCGCTCCTCGATCAACGCGCCGGCGCGGAACACGAGGCCCAGCACCGCGGGCGGGCCGGCGGCGCCGCCGCCGGCCGCCGGATTGCGGGTGAAGCGGCGCAGGCGGCCGGCCGCGGTCAGCTCGTAGCTGTCGGTCGCCAGCAGCGCGCCGCCGGCGTCGTAACGCTCCACGCGGCGCAGGTCGGAGCCGCGGTACACCAGCACGTCGCGCTGCCGCAACTCGCCGCCGGGGCTGAAGTGACGCTCCTCCCGCAGCAGTCCGGCGGCGTCGTAGCGGCGTTCGGCGACTACCCTCCCCTCCTCCAACTCCTGTTCCAGCTCCGGTTCATCGCCCGCGGCCGCAGTGCGGCGCCACTCGCGGACCGCCGCGCCGCCGTTCAGCAGCCGCCGCCGCGCTACCAGTCCGGCGGCCTGGGCCTCCGCCGCGGAGTCCACCGCCAGCACGAACCCGGAGGCGGCGCCGGGCGCGCCGGCCAGCGCGGCCAGCGGGGTACCGAAACGATCGGCGCGCCAATACTCGACCGCGGCGAGCGGCGCGCCCGCCAGCAGCCAGGCCGCCGTTACGGCGGCCGCGCAGCGCGCCCGGCCGGGCACCGCCGCCGGCCGGCGCCGCGGCGCCGGCGTCACTCGCGTCCGACCACGGCCGCCGCGAAGCGCTCGGCGTCGAACGGCTCCAGGTCGTCCATACCCTCGCCGGTGCCCAACAATGAGAACGGCAGCCCGAGCTGGCGGCTCACCGCAAACGCCGTGCCGCCGCGCGCCGAGGAATCGAACTTGGTCAGCAACAGCGAGTCCACGCGCAGGGCGTCGTGAAACAGGCGCGCCTGCTCGATTGCGTTCTGGCCGGTAGTGGAGTCCACCGCCAGCAGATGATGGACCACACCGGCGCCGGCCGCGCGCTCGGCGGCGACCCGCGCCAGCTTGCGCAGCTCGGCGACCAGATCGGCGCGGTTGTGCATCCGCCCGGCCGTGTCCACCAGGAGCAACTCGATACCGCGCGCGCGGGCGCTGGTGATGGCATCGTAGGCTACCGCGGCGGCGTCGGCGCCGCGGTGCTGGCGGATCACGGGCAACCCCAGACGTTCGCCGTGGCGCTGGAGCTGCTCGATGGCGGCGGCGCGGAAGGTGTCGGCGGCGGCGAACATCACCGCGTAGGAACGCTGGAAGCGGTGCGCCAGCTTGGCCAGCGCCGTGGTCTTGCCGACGCCGTTGACGCCGAGCATCAGCACTACGGTGAGCTGCCGGCGGCGCGGCATCACTATGCTGGTGGCAAGCGTGCGCTCGAGCACCTCCTGCAGGGCAAGCTGCAGCCGCTCCCAGTCGCGCGGGCGCTGCGCGCGTACTTCGTCCACCAGCTCGGCCGCCAGGCGGGGCCCGAAGTCACCCTCCAACAGGGTGTCTTCCAACGCCTCGAAGTCCGCTTCCTGCCAGGCCGAGGCGCGCCCGAACCACGCCCGCAGGCGCCCGCCGAACGTGCGCCCGCGCCCGCCGCGGCCGAGCATCACCGCGCCCCCTCGGCGGCGGCGCCCAGATAATCGCCCAGCGCCACTCCCGCGCGCACCAGCAGCGCCCCGGTCAGCGCCAGACTGGCAAAGCCGCCGCCGATCAACAAGCCGTGCTCGGCGCCGGCGGCGGGGCGCGCGCTGCCCGGTTGCCCCGCTTCGCCGGCGGCGGTGAACAAGATCAACGGCCCGGCCAGCGACACCACCGCGGCGCCGAACCGGTCATAGAAGCGATCCCGCTGCTCCCGCTGCCGCTGCGCCAGGTCATACTCGTCGAGCGCCAGGTCGAACCGCAACGGCGCGCCGGCGGCGGCCGGCCGCAGCACGAACGCGGCATCGCGATAACCCGCCAGCCGCAGGAGGCCGCGGGCCGGGCGCGCGGCTGCCGTCACCTGCAACGGGGTTGTCCCCAGATAGCGCGAGTCGAGGTAGAGCGCGGCCCCCGGCGGATCGGAGACGATGGTCACCGGCTGCGGCGGCAGCGGCTCCAGTACCGGCGCCAGCCTCGCCGCGCTGCCGGCCAGCGTGACGGTCCGCTCCAGCGGCTCATGGCGCGGCGCGGTAACGCGGATCGTATACTCCCCCAGCGGCAGGTAGGGCACTTCGGTCGCGCCGCGCCCGGCGAGCGCGCCGTCCACGTACACCGCGCTCTGCGCGGGAGTCGGATGCACGGTAAGCGCGCCCCACGGCTCGCCGGTCAGGAGCGGCGCGAGCTGCCGCTCCAACTCCTCCAGCGTGGCTTCGACCGCCTCCCGGCGCACCACGCCGCGGTAGGTGAGCACCGGCCGGCCGAGATTGTCGTCCAGCGCCTCCAGGCGCAGGAACAACACCCCTTCCACCGCCTCCAGCACCCCGGTGACCAACAGGTCGAGGTCCGCCTCCCGCGCCGCCTGCAGCGGCGCGAAGCGGGGCGCCGGCAACCGCGGATCGTCGCTGCCCGCGGGCGTCATGGCGAGCGGCTTGTAGGCGGCGATCTCCAGTTCCTCCGGAGCCAGCTCCCGCAGCTCTCGCAGCCGCTCGCGGGCCGCGGCAAGCTGTTCGTCGAGAGACGCGGTGTCGGCCCGCGCCAAGGCCTGCCGGTCCCGTTGCCGCTGCAGCTCGACCACGCTCCGGCGCTGCTCGCCGACCGCCTCCGCCAGCACGCGGCGGGCGCGGCCAAGCTGTTCGTCGGGCGCCAGCCGATGGCGCCGAATCGGGGTCAGACGCTCCTGCAGCAGGCGCGGGATGGCGCGCCCGAGGTAGCTGTCCTCCGCCGCCAGATGCACTGCGCGCAGGGCGGTGAAGCCCACCCGCCAGTCGGCGCGCGGGTCGGCGGGCAGGTCGGCGGGCTGCGCCTCGGCCGCCGCGCCGCGCGCCAGCGCCAGCAGCGCCGCGGCGGCGAGCGCGGCCGGCCGCGCGCGGGACTGCACTTGGCTAGCGGCCCGCGCCGGCGGCCGGCGCGGGCCGCCCGGCCGCCGCGGCGTGCTTCAGGTACGCGGTAATGAACCGGTCGATCGCGCCGTCCATCACCGCCTGCACGTTGCCGCTTTCGAACTTGCTGCGATGGTCCTTGACCAGGGTGTAGGGCTGAAACACGTAGGAGCGGATCTGGTTGCCCCACGAGATGTCGCGCTTGTCCCCCTCCAGATCGCGGCGTTCGCGGCGTTGCTGCTCCTCGAAGTGGTCGTACAGACGCGAACGCAACACTTTCATGGCGGTGGCGCGATTCTTGTGCTGACTGCGCTCGTTCTGGCATTGCACCACGATCCCGGTTGGCAGATGGGTCATGCGCACCGCGCTGTCGGTCTTGTTGACGTGCTGGCCGCCGGCGCCGCTGGAGCGGTAGGTATCCACCCGCACGTCCTCCGGCCCGATGTCGACGTCGATGGAGTCGTCGATCACCGGCGATGCCGCCACCGAGGCGAACGAGGTATGGCGCCGCTTGCTGGCGTCGAACGGGGAAATTCGCACCAGCCGGTGAATCCCGCTCTCGGCGCGGAGCAGGCCGAAGGCGTAGTCGCCGGTCACCTCCGCGGTTACCGACTTGATCCCGCCCTCTACCTCCATGAGATCGATGATTTCGACCTTGAACTCACGCCGCTCGGCCCAGCGGGTATACATGCGCAGCAGCATCGCCACCCAGTCGCATGCCTCGGTCCCGCCGGCTCCCGCGTGGACCGTCAGGAAGCAGGCGGCCGCGTCGTGCGGCCCCGCCATCCACTCCAGTTGTTGCAGATCTGCGTAGGTTCGCCGCAAGGCGGCCGCGGTGGCGGAGATCTCCGGCTCCAGGTCCACTGCCTCCTCGGCGACCGCCAGCTCGTACAACTCGGCCAGGTCGGCGGCCTCGGCGCGCAGCTTCTGCCACGGCTCGTAGCGGCGCTTCAGCCCCTTGAGCCGCGTCAGCACCCGCTCGGCGCGTTCCCGATCCTGCCACAGGTCCGGCTGCTCCGTCTGCCGCTCCAGTTCGCGCAGGCGTTGTTCCACTCGGTCCCGTTCAAAGGTACCCCCAGGACTCGTCGATTGCTGCCCGGAGGTCGGTTATCCGGTGCTCGATTTCTGCCAACATCACGTTTGCCTCCGGCGGTAGCATGACGATCGGAGGGCGGGCCATCAAGGGCCGCGCCGGCGCCCCAGCAAGCTGCCCGCCGCCAGCAGGGTGAGGAGGAGCCACGCCGCCGCCGCCCCCGGCGCGGGCGCCGCCGGCGCGCCGCGCCGCGCCGCGACCGGCCGGCCCTGCGCCACGAACAGGGCCGGCAGGCCGGCGCGCGGCGCCGCGGCCAATACGGCCTGCAGCCAGCGGTCCGAGAAGCGCGCCACCTCGACCGCGGCGTGCCGCACGCGCCCGTCCCGCCCGCGCCGGTACTGATCCACCAGCACCCGCTCGCCAGGCGCCGGCAGCGCGAACGGGCGCCCGAACTGCAAGGTCTCCTGGTACGCCGCATGGGCCGCGTAGTGACTGAACGCCGGCAGGGCGCCCGCCCCGCCGGCGTCGAGCGCCGGCAGCTCCGCGAGACTGAAGCCGGCGCCGGCCGCGGCGGGTACCGGACGGGGAATCAGCTCGCCGCGGCCGCCCGCCAGCACCATGGCGAGGCCGATCAGGCCGACCACGCTGCCGGCCCCGAACCCGCCGCAGCGGCGCCCGGCGCGCCGCCGCGGGGACCACCGGCCCGAATCCCGCCGGCGAAGCGCCGGGGGGCGAAGCGCGCGGCGCCGGCGGGCGCCGGCGGCGGCCAGCCAGCGCACCGCAAGACCGGCGCAGATCAACGCCGCGGACCACACGCTGCCGGCGAGCAGATAGACGGCCATGCTGCGCAGGTCGCGCGCCGGCAGCAGGGCGAACGACCCGCCGTCTCCGGCCGGCCGGTCCGGCGTTACCAGGCCCAGGATCACGACGCCGAGCAGCACCGCCAGCGCCGCCAGCGCAGGGCGCCAGCGACCGCGCCACGGCTGCCGCGCCGCGCCGGTCACGGGACCCGCCAACCAGGCGCAGACCAGGTACGCCGGCAGCGCGGCGAACGCGGCCGGCAATGCGCCGTGAACTACGATCGGCGCCCAGGGGAGCGCCAGCAGCAGCCGCCACCAGCGGGGCGAGCAAGGGTCCCGGCGACCGATCTGAAGCGCGGCGCCGGCCGCGAACAGCAGTACCGCCAGCCCTACCCGCGGCCACGGGAGATCGGCGATGCGCCAGCCGAAGCCGCCGCCGCGCAACACCCACCCGAGGCGCGCGGCAAAGTAGCCCGGCGGCAGCGAGCTGGCGACGTAGACGATCCGCGCGGCGCCCGCGCCCGTCTCGGCAGCGAACCAGTCCGCCGCGCCGCGCAGGTAAGGATCATAGCGCGGGTCGAGTTGGTCCAGACGCGCCGCGAGCTCGGCGATTGCGACCCATTGGTAGCCGCCGAAGGTCGTCACCCGTTCACTGGCGGTCTCCGCTGACACCACCGCGCCGAAGCCGGCCGCGCGCAGGAGCTGCGCCGCCTGGGCCGCGGCGTGACCGGCCGCCGCGGCGCCGCCGGCGCCGGGGTCTTCCCGGATGAGCAAGGTGTAGTAGCCGCGCCACACCTGCCGCGCCTCGGCGAACACGGCCAGCGACCGCTGTATCAGCAGCCCGGCGAGCAGCACTCCCGCGGCCAACCCGAGCGTGGCGATGTAGCGCACCTCGTCCCCCCTGCAAGGCGCCGCCTGCGCTGCGGCGCGGTCTCGTTGACAGTAAAATCAAGCGGGCGCTACCGTTGCCCGGTGAGCAGCCGGCCGCAATCGTACCCTGAGTCGTTTCGCGTGCGCGCCGATGACGTCGACCGGCGGGTCGATCGGGTAGTGCGCCGGCTGCTGCCGCGGGTCCCGCTGTCCCGGCTCTACCAAGCGTTGCGGGAGGGGGAGATTCGCGTCAACGGCGCGCGCGTGGCGCCGGCCACCCGGACCCGGGCCGCCGACCTGATCCGGGTGCCCGCGGCCCTCGCGCGGGAGGGCGCCGCGCGGCCGCGGCGCCCCGCCGGGCATCCGCCCGCCGGGCACCCTCCCGCCCGCCCGCTCCCGGCGCCGCCCATCCTGTACCGCGCCGCCGGCGTAATGGCAGTTGCCAAACCGGCCGGCTTGGCGGTACATGGCGAGGGGGATTCGGTCATGACCCGGCTGCAGCACGAATGGACGCCGCATCACGCCGCGCTGAGCTTTGCGCCCGCGCCGGCGCATCGGCTCGACCGCCTCACCAGCGGCGCGCTGGTGATCGCCGAGACTCTGCCGGCGGCGCGGCACTGGTCGCTGGCGTTGCGCCGCGGACAGATTCTCAAGCTGTACCTGGCGGTCGTGGCCGGCAACCTGCCGCCGGACCGCGGCGGCGAAATCTGGACCGACACCCTGAGCTACGACCGGCGCCGGCGCCGGGCGCGGGCGGACGCGGGCGGCCAGGCCGCCCGCGCCCGCGTATGGGTGTTGACTCAGGCCGCGGGCGGCGTCCCCGCCACCCTGCTGCTGGTGCAACTGCTCACCGGCCGGCGCCACCAGATCCGCGCCCAGGCGGCGCGGCGCGGCCATCCCCTGCTCGGCGACTCGCGCTACGGCGCCGGCGGCCGGACCGGCGCCCCGCTGCTGCATGCCGCCGCCCTCCGCAACGACGTCGACGGGGTACCGATCCTCGCGCCGCTGCCGCCGGCCGCGCGCCGCGCGCTCGACCGGCGCTTCGGAAGCGGCGCCGCCCGGCGCGCCGCAGCGGCGGTCGCGCGGCGCCTGCGCGACACCGCGCCGGCGGCGCGCGGGCAGGACTGACGTGGCCGACCTGCGGCGCATGGTACGCGGCGTCCTGTGGGCGCTGCGCGGAGTTCAGGTAATGGCACTGGTCGGCAAGAGCGGCACCGGCAAGAGCTTCCGCGCGCAATTGATCGCCCGGAAGTACAACATCGAGGCGATCGTCGACGACGGCCTGCTGATCCAGGGGCAGAAGATCCTGGCCGGGCGCTCCGCCAAGCGGGAGCAAGGCGGGATCGAGGCGGTGAAGACCGCAGTGTTCCACGACCCGGCGCACGCGCGTGAAGTGCGGCGGGTGCTGGAGCGCACCAGGGCGCAACGCATCTTGATCATCGCCACCTCCGAAAAGATGGTGTCCCGCATCACCGAACGACTTGGCCTGCCGCGGGTCCAGCGAGTGATCACCATCGAAGAGGTCGCTACCGAACATGAGATCGACGCGGCGCTGCGCTCGCGCCAGACCCAGGGCCGCCACATCATTCCGGTACCGCCCATCGAGGTAAAGCGAGACTACGCCAACATCGTCATCGACTCCATCACCATCTTCCTGCGCAACAACTTCCTGCGCCGGCGCGGGCGCCTGTTCGAGAAGACGGTGGTCAGTCCCGAATTCGAACGGCGCGGCCCGGTAACCGTGTCGGAGGTGGCATTGACCCAGATGGTGCTGCATTGCGTGCACGAATTCGCCCCCGAGTTTCAGATCAAGCGGCTGGTGGTGATCGGCGACTTGCGGCAGCCGGGCCTGGAAGTCGTACTGCGGGTGCCGTTCGACTCGCCGGTCGCCGGCCGCCTGCACCAACTCCGGGACTACATCATCTCCAGCGTGGAGCGGTTCTCGGGACTGCTGCTCAACCAGGTGGCCATCACGGTGGACCAGGTCGGCCCGCCCACCCCGGCAGCGGACTCGCCGCCGCCGGGGAGCGCGGCCGCCGGCGAGCGACCGCCGCCGCGCCGCGGCCTGCGCCGGCAGCGGCCGGCGCGCCGCGCCCACTCCGCCCGCCGGCCGCCCAACGCCGGCCACGCCAACCCCGCGGCGCCCAAGCGGCGCTAGCGCCGGCTGGCCGCGCCGGTCCGGTCACGGCGCAACGGCTGCCGCGGCCAACCGGTCGGCTACGCGCAGCGCGTCGATCTGCGGCAGCACCAGCGGTTGCATGGCCCGCCGCAAGCGTTGCGCCAGCTCCTTCTGCGGCCGCTCCTCCACTTGCCACGAGCCGTCCGCGGCGGCGACTTCGGCCAGCAGGGCGGCGAACATCAGCGCGCGCAACTCGCGCCCGCCCAGGCGCGGCGCCGCAGCCACCCGCCGGTCCAGCTCCAGCAGCCGCCGCCCCAGCTCCGCGCTGCGCAAGCGCGGCCCGGCGTGCGCCGCGAGCTGCGGCAGCAGCGCCGCGAACAGCCCAAGGCGGTGCGCGTAGTCCAGAATCGGCGCCGCCCGGCCACTGCTCAGGATCTTCGCCAGTTCCTCGGTCAACCGCTCCGCCGAACACTCGGCGAGCCGGCCGGCGTGCCGGCTGATGAGGACCCGATAGCGCCGCTCCATGGTAAAGCCGGCCAGGCGGGCATACTTCACGGCCCGTATCATGCGCACCGGATCTTCGGTGAACGATCCCTCCGGGGCGCCGATGGTGTGCAGCGTACGGCGCTCGACGTCCCGGAATCCGCCCACGTAGTCGATCAGCCGCTCGCTGCGCGGCGCGTAGTAGAGTGCGTTGAAGGTGAAGTCGCGCCGGAAGGCGTCCTGATCCATGGTGCCGTAGCGGTTGGCGGTAGTGCGGTCCGGGCCGCGGAACGTTGCCACCTCGAACACGCGCACCCCGGAGGGAACGTGCGCCAGCTTGAAGCGGCGGCCGATGACGCGGGCGCCGCGGAACAGCCCGGTGACTTGCCGCGGCCGCGCGCTGGTCGCGATGTCGAAGTCCTTGGGCGTCCGCCCGGTCAGCAGATCGCGCACCGCGCCGCCGACGACGTAGGCCTCGTGACCGGCCCGCGCAAGACGCTGGCAGATGCCGATCGCCGCCGCGTCGATGCACGCGCTGCGAATGCCGTGTTCGGCGGGGAGGTAGACGTTGGCGGTGACGCGGTTGGCGCCGTCCGCAGTTCTGCGATACCGCTTGAGCACTGGTGCGTTGAGTGGGGCGCGTCGCCGGCCACCGCATCGTAGGCCGGGAGCGCCCGGCTTGGCAACCGGCCGCGCGCGCCGGCGCGCCTTCGGCTGCCGCCGGCGGCGGCGCCGTCAGCCGAGGTCGAACACCACCTCGTCGCTGCGCAACCGGAGGCGGATGCGCTTGACTCCCTCCTCGGAATAGGCGGCGAAGGCGGCGTCTTCCAGATGGCGCGCGAACACCGACTCCAGGCCGCGGGCGCCGCTCTCCTTGCGCAACGCCTGGCGCACCATGAGCTGCAGCGCCGCGTCGTCCACCTCCAGTTGGATCTCTTCGAAGCGGAACTCGTTGCGGTACTGGCGCAGGATGTTGCGCTTGAGGATGTCGGAGAGCTGCTCCGCGGACAGTGACTGGAACGGCACGATGCGCTTGAAGCGGCCGATCAGCTCCGGCAGGAAGCCGAAGCGATGGAAGTGGCGCACCGCGGCGACGTCATCTTCGGTGTAGGAAACGGCGATCCGCTCCGGGTCGCGGCCGCCGGCCAGCCGCCCGAAGCCAATGTCTTCCTCACGCCCGGCCTCCGTCAGCCCTTTGAAGCCGGAGAAGGCGCCGCAGCCGATGAACGCAATGTCGGAGGTGGACAGCGTGGTCCGCGCCCCGTACTCGGAGTGGGAGAGATCGTTGGGCACCGATATGTCCGCCGCCTCCAGCATCTTCAGAAGCTCACGCTGGACCCCGAGGCCGGAGACGTCCTTGGTGCTTCCGGCGCCGGCGAACAGCGCGTTGTTATGGCCGGAGGCAACCTTGTCGAACTCGTCCAGACATACGACGCCCACGCTGCCGGCGGCCTGATTCAGGTCCGCCGCGTACAGCAACCGCGTCAGGATCGAGGTCACCTCCTGGCCGACGTAACCGGTCTCCGAGTAGCCGGTCAGATCGACGATGATCGTCGGCAGGCGCAGGACGTGTTGGAACAGCAGCTCCACCAGATGAGTCTTGCCGCAACCGGTGGGCCCGACCAGCAGCAGGTTGGTCTTGTCCGGCAGCAGGTCGCGGCTGATCCCCTCCAGGTGAATCTTGCGCAGCCGCGAAACGTGGCGATAGGCCATCAGCGACACCGCGGTAACGGCGCGCTCCTGCCCGACGTACCCCGCCTCGCGGATGGTGGCCGCTATCTCGCGCGGCGTAAGGAAGGGAATGCTGCGCACATACAGCACGATTTCCTGATCGTTGCGCTCCGGGCGCAGGCTGCGGATCTGGCGCGGTAGTGGCATGACGTGGTGAATTGGGGACAGCATATCACCAAGCCCGTAGAATAAGGAATGCAGCCCGCCCCCGAGTCCCCCGAGTACCCCTCCCCCGAGCGCATTGCGGAGCTCGCGGCATCGCTGCCGGTCTCCCGCCACCGCCGTCAGATCCTGGACCAGCTTGCCGCCAGCCCGGTCGTCGTCGTCGAGAGCCCGACCGGGTCGGGCAAGACTACCCAACTGCCGCGCATTCTCTACGATGCCGGCTACACGGCGAACGGCCAAGTCGGCGTGACCCAGCCGCGCCGGATCGCGGCCGTCTCGGTGACCGACTTCGTACGCGCGCAACTCGCCGCCGACGGCCGCGACCGCGCCGCCGCCGCCTACAAGATGCGCTTCGAGGACACCACCGGCGAGCGCACCCGGATCAAGATCATGACCGACGGGGTCCTGCTGCAGGAACTCAAGCATGACCGCCTGCTGAGCGACTACGCCGTACTGATGGTGGATGAGGCGCACGAGCGCTCCCTCACCATCGACTTCGTCCTGGGGCTGCTGAAGGGAGTGCTTGCCCGGCGCTCCGACTTCAAGGTGATCGTCTCCTCCGCCACCATCAACGCGGAGGTGTTCGCCGAGTACTTCGACGGCTGCCCGATCATCCGCATCGACACGCCGGTGCATCCGGTGCGGATCGTCTACCGCCCGTTCCAGCCCAGCGGCGATCAGGATCAGCTCCTGACCGGCATCGAGAAGATCGTGCTGGAGGTTCACCGCGCGCGGAAGCCGGGCGGCGTGCTGATCTTCCTCTCCGGAGAGCGCGACATCCGCGCCGCCATGGCCGCCCTCGCAGCGCGCCCGGAGAGCCGCCGCTGGCAATTGCTGCCCCTCTACGCCCGCCTCTCGCGGGCCGAGCAGGCGCGCGTGTTCGACGACTTCCCGGGCCGGCGCAAGATCGTGCTGGCCACCAACATTGCCGAGACCAGCGTCACCATCCCCGACGTCGGCACCGTAATCGACTCCGGCCTGGCCAAGATCAACTCCTACAACACCCGCACCTTCACCTCGGCCCTCACCGAGCAGCCCATTTCCCACGCCTCCTGCAACCAGCGCCGCGGGCGCGCCGGACGGACCGGACCGGGCGCCTGCTACCGGCTCTACTCCGAGCAGTCGTACCAGCAGCGCCCGCTGTTCGAGCTGGAGGAGATCCATCGCACCGACCTGTCGGAGGTGGTGCTGCGGATGGCCGAACTGGAGCTCACCGAGTTCGAGGAGTTCGACTTTCTCTCCTCCCCCGGCCGCGAGCGGGTCGCCAGCGCGGTGGAGCTGCTGCGCATGCTGGATGCGTTGGACGAGGAGCGCCGGCTCACCGCGGTGGGCCGCCTGATGGTGCAGTTCCCGATCCTGCCGCGCCACGCGCGCATCATCGTCGAAGCGATCCGGCGCTACCCGGAGGTAGTGGAGGAAACCCTCATCGGGACCGCATTCCTGTCGGTGCCAAGCCCCTTCGTGCTGCCCGAGGGGCATGAAATGGAGGCGCGCCACGCCCACCACGGGTGGCGCCATCCGCGCGGCGACCTGGCGGCCTACCTGACCCTGTACGCCGCCTTTCGCGACAGCGGCGACCGCGACGGCTTCTGCAGCCGCCACTACCTGGAGCCGCGCACCATGTACGAGATCCTCAACATCAAGGAGCAACTGGAGGAGATCGTCAGCGGGCTCGGCGTGCCGATCGGCCGCGGCGGCCCGCTGAGTCACTACCTGTGCGCGGTCGCGCGCGGCCTGATTCAGTTCATCTGCGTGGCCGCGGGCCGCGGGCGCTACCGCAGCCCGACCGCGGGCAACATCTTCATCCACCCCGGATCGGCCATGTACGGCGAACCGGCGCGCTACCTGGTGGCCGGCGAGATCGTGCGCACCTCACGCACCTACGCGCGGTCGGTGTCGCCCCTGAGCCGGCAGGAGCTGCAGGCGGTGTCCCCGGACCTGCTGGCGGAGCTGATTGCCGTTTCCCGCGCCGGCCCGGGGCGCGGCCGCGACCGCGCCGACGGCCGCCGCCGGCGGGAGGCCGGGGAGAGCGGCCGGCGCCCCGACCGCGCCGCAGGCGACGCGCAGGTCCACCTCCTGGGCCAGATCTTCGCCGTCGGCGAGCACGGCAGGCGGCGCCTGATCACGTTGCCGTGGGAGCAGGCCGCGCCGCTCGCCCGCCGGGCCGGCCGCCGCGCCCTGGCCGGTCAACGCGCGTTGCGCGGCCGGATCGTGCTGCAGGGAGCGGAAATCATGGCCGGCGCGCGCCTCGGCGCCCTGTTCGAGGTGCTGGAGAAGATCGACCCCGCGCACCGGGTCGACGGCGACTGGCCGCGCGACACCTTGCGCCTGCCGCAGGATGCGGGCCGGCTCCTGGAACGGCTGGACTACGTGCTGGCGCTGAGTCCGCGCCGGGCGGGCGGCAGCAAGCTGAGCTTCATCGCGCTGCAGACCGACTCGAGCAACGCCTTCTGGCTTTCCGCCCGGCGCAACCTGCAGCATGCCGTGGCCGACAGCCTGGCGGCGCTGGAGGCGCTGGCCGACGCCCCGGAACAGGCGCTGGACGCGGCGCAACAGGCCCGTCTCAGCGCGGTCTACCGGCGCGTTTCCAACCTGTTGTGACGGCCGCCCGGCGCGCCGCGCGCGCTACCGGTCGGCGAGGGCGGCGCGCACCTCGGCCGCAGCCACCGCCCGCAATTCGGTCTGCTCCGGGCCGTGCTGGAGCACGAAGCGAAGTTCGTTGCCGCGGCGCTTCTTGTCCGCCCGCATCGCCGCCAACAGCGCCTCCGGCGAAGCCTCGGGAGCGGTCAGGCGATAGCCGTAGGCGCGCAGCAGGCGCTCCACCCGGTCGGCGTAGGCGGGGTCGGTAACGCCGAGGCGGCGGCCGAGGCGCAACGCCCGCCCCAGTCCCCACGCCACCGCGGCGCCGTGCGTCCAGGCGAAGCCGGAAGCCGACTCCAGCGCATGGCCGAAGGTGTGGCCCAGATTGAGGAACGCCCGGGAGGTGCCGTCCGGCGCCGGCTCGGCGCCGCGCTCCTCACGCAGATCGTGGGCCACGAAACGCGCCTTCACCGCCAGACAGCGGCGCACGAACTCCTGCACCAGCGCCGGCTCCCGCGCCAGCACCGCCTCCCGCTGCCGCTCCAGGAGGGCCAGCAGCCCGGCGTCGCCCAACATGGCGGTCTTGATCACCTCGGCGAGTCCATCCAGGTAGTCGGCGGCGGGCAGTTGCGCCACCACCCGCGGCACCACGACCAGGGTGTGCGCCGGATAGAAGGTGCCGACCAGGTTCTTGCCCCGGCGCAGGTTGATGCCGGTCTTGCCGCCCAGGGCGGAGTCCACCATGGCGGTCACCGTCGTCGGGACCAGCGTCAGACGAACGCCGCGCAGGTAGATGGACGCGGCGAACGCCGCGGCGTCGCACACCGCGCCGCCGCCGACGGCCAGCACTTCGCCGCCGCGATCCATGCTCCGCTCCAGCGCCGCCAGCAGCACGCGCTCGACCGCGCTCCAGGTCTTGGCGGCGTCGCGGTCCTCCAGCAGCACGGGAGCCGGCACGCCGCGGCCGAACAGGCGCGCGGTGTTGCCGTCGAACACCACTACCCGGTTGCCGGCGGAGCGCATCCGCGCCGGCATCTCATCGCAAAACAACACCTCGGTCGTCGGCGGAGAGAGGGAGAAGCGGTAGCTGGGCATCGCGCTTGCCGGACCGGCTACACGCGCGGCGCCCGCGACGGGTCGGCGGGCAGCCCGTCCTTGAACACCAGAAAGTAGAGGTTGGGCTCCTGATCGTGGGGATTGAGGCCCAGGCGGCCCAACTCGGTCCCGATCTCGACCCGGTCGCCGACGTCGACGAAGGTCTCGGCGTTGCCCAGGTAGCCATAGATGTAGCCCAGCGGGTTCTCGATCAGCACCACCTGGCCGAAACCGCGGCTCGGGCTCGCCCAGCGCACCGTGCCGGACGATACCGAGCGCACCGACGCGCCCTCCGTGCCGCTGATCTTCAGGCCGGAGAGCTTGCCGGTCAACGGCGTGCGCGCACCGGGAATCGGCCACAGCCGGTTGGTGCCGCTGCCGCGGGCCGGCGCGGCAACTCTTGGGTTTGGCGCCGCCGCGCGCGGCGCGGCGGCAACGGCGGCCTGGGTCCCGAGGGCGGGCGCATCGGGAACGTCCGGGATGAGCAGCATCTGTCCGGCGTGCACCTGGGTGGGGTCGAGAATCTCGTTGGCGGCCAGGATCACGGCCGGCTCCACGCCGTGGGCGCGGCCGACCGAGTAGATCGTGTCGCCCTTGCGCATGACGTACGCGCGCGGAATGGTGAGCTCCTGGCCGGTACTGAGGCGCGTCGGATCGGCGATGCCGTTGACCTGCTGCAGCAGCTTGACCGTCACGCCATGCAGCTTGGCGATTCGGTAGAGCGTCTCACCGGCGGCCACGCTATGCACGCGCGCAGGCGACTCCGCGCCCGCCGCGGCTGCGCCCGCGGCCATGGCGAGGATCGCAAGCAGCGGCGCCAAGTGCCGGCGCGCGGTCAACTTGCGCCGCGCTGCGGGGGTGCTGGTAGATGTCGGCCTGCCGGCGGGGGGGCGGCTGCCGGCCGCGGTCAGCCCCATAGCCCTAGTTTCGGATTCACGGCGCAAAACTGTAGACACGGCCGAGGAACACGGCCGCAGGGGCACGGGGCTCGCCCACCCCGGCCCGGGCGCGCGGCAGGCCCGCACGCCACACGGCCCACCGAACGAGGCCCCGGGCCGCGCGCGGATGATTGAACCACACCGGATGAAACAGGGTATCGGGCTGGGGAGACTTGAACTCCCGACCTCTCGGTCCCGAACCGAGCGCGCTAGCCACTGCGCCACAGCCCGAGGAACTGGACGGGAGCGACGGGACTTGAACCCGCGGCCTCCGGCTTGACAGGCCGGCGCGATAACCACCTTCGCCACGCCCCCAGTTAGCAGCTTGCTCAATATAGGCCCCCGCCGCCGGACTGTCAACGCCCCGGCCGACGACCTTGCTCGACCTTGCCGAGGCGCCGAAATACTCCCCTTGCCGCGGCGCTTGCGGTACGCTATCATCGGCCGCGCATCCCATTCATGGCCAAGACCCGCAATCGCCCCAAGTCGGCGCGCCCGCATGCCGCCATAGCGGCGCAGCGTTCCAGGCATCCGCTGCTCTATGTCGGCAGCGTGATCGTCCTCGTCGTCATCACCGTCACCTTCATCGGCACGCCCGCCATCGGGCGCTTCGCCGGAGTCGGCTCGACGGCCGTATTCGGAACCTATGACGGTATCGATATCGAGTATCGCCGAGGCAACTACTTCGATCGGCAGATTCTGAGCATCTCCCAGCAACGGCGCGCGGCCGGCGCTGCCCAGGACAGCGACGCCGAGGCGCGCGCGGTGGTGCGCGAGGCATTTCAGCGCGCGGCGTTTCGCACGGCGGTGCTCGCCGAGACCACGCGCGCCAATCTCGCGGTTTCCGACGAGCTGATCGACGGCGAGCTGATTCGCTCCGGCCCCTACCTGATCGGCGGCGTGTTCAGCGAAGAGCAATTCAACGCCACGCCGGCGTCGCAGCGGGAGATCAACCGCCGCCTGATCGAAGAGCAGCTCCTGGAGCGGCAGTATTTTGCCGATCTGGGGGGGCTCAACACCAGCTCGCACGCGGCCTCCTTCTTTCGCCGGATGGCGGCCACCGAGCGCCGCTTCGCGGTGGCGTCGTTCAGCTTCGGCGATCTGCCGGAGGAGGAGCTGCGCGCGTTCGGAACCGACAACGCCGCCCAATTCCGGCGCATCAAGCTCAGCCGCATCCTCCTGCGCAGCGGCGGCGGCGAGGCCGAGGACGTGCTCGGCCGATTGCGCGATCAGTCCGCCACCTTCGAGGAGCTGGCGCGGCTCTATTCGGTGGACGACATCGCCACCGGCGGTGACGTCGGGTGGAAGTACTTCTACGATCTGGAGCGCGACTTCGAAACGGCGGAGCCGGTGGAGGCGGTGTTCGCGCTGGCCGCGGGGGAGCACAGCGAGGCGCTGGCCAGCCGCTTCGGAGAAGTGATCTACCGCGCCGACACCGCGGCGGTGGCGCCCGACTTCGCCGATGCCGAGACACTGGCGGCGGTGCAGGACTATCTCAGCCGCTACCAGCGCGGCGTGATCGACGACTACTACGCCGCGCAGGCCGCGCAGTTCCGGCAGCGGGCCCAGGACGACGGTTTCGCCGCCGCCGCCGCCGCCCTGGAGGTGGAGGTGGTCGAGAGTGACTTCTTCCCGGTCAACTTCCGCAACCTGATTCCCGTGAGCGGCGTGCGCGCCGGCGACAGCGGCGTATTGCGCGCCGCACCCTACTACGAGGAGTTCTTCAAGCGCGCCTTCAGCCTGGAGCCAGGCCAGGTGTCGGACCCGATCGTGCTGGACGCCCAGATCCTGGTACTGGAATTGCTGGAGGAACGGAGCGCCGACGAGGCGGCGCTGGACCGGGTGGAGAGTTATCACGCCTACTTCGCGGCCTCGGCCCTGGATCAGGACCTGCGCGCGCAGGTGTACGATTCGAACCGCTTGGTGGACGACTTCGAAGAGGGTTACCGCGGCTTTCTGCGCGCTCTGGCCACACCGGTCCAGGGCCCGCCCACGCAGGCCGCGTTCTAGCGGGCCCTATAGCTTAGCTTAACTAGTTTCAGTCCGCGGCCGGCTTGAGCACCGCCAGGAACGCGGACTTGGGCAACTGCACGTCGCCGATCTGCTTCATCCGCTTCTTGCCCTCCTTCTGGCGCTCCAGCAGCTTGCGCTTGCGCGTGATGTCACCGCCGTAGCACTTGGCGGTAACGTCCTTGCGCACCGCGGACACGGTCTCGCGCGCAATGATCTGGCTGCCGACCGCCCCCTGGATCGGCACCTTGAACTGATGGCGGGGAATCTCGTCTTTCAGGCGCCGGCACATCTCATGCGCGCGCTGGCGCGCGCTGTCGGTGAACACCAGTTGCGCCAGGGCATCCACGGCGCGGCCGTTGAGCAGAATGTCGAGCCGCACCAGACGGGAGGCGCGGTACCCGGTCAACTCGTAGTCGAATGACGCGTACCCGCGGCTGGCCGACTTGAGGGTGTCGTAGAACTCGTACACCACGTCGGCCAGCGGCATGTCGTATACCAGCTCCACGCGCCGCTCGTCCAGGTAATTCATGGCGTGCTGCACGCCGCGCTTGTCGAGGCACAGTCTGATCACGGCGCCGACATAGTCGGTCGGGGTGATGATGCTGGCGCGAATGAACGGCTCCTCGGCGTACTCCACCTGCGCGGGATCGGGGTAATCGAGCGGATTGTCGATCAGCAGCTCGCGGCCGTCCGTCGCCACCACGCGGTAGCGCACGGTCGGCACGGTGACGATTACCGCCAAGTCGAACTCCCGCTCCAACCGTTCCTGCACGATCTCCAGATGGAGCATGCCGAGGAAGCCGCAGCGAAAGCCGAACCCGAGCGCCGCCGAACTGTCCTTCTCGTAGCTGAGCGCGGCATCGTTGAGGGCCAGCCGGTCCAGCGCCGCGGTCAACTGGTCGTAATCGTCGGCATCCACCGGATAGACCGACGCGAACACCACCGGCTTGACCTCGCGAAACCCGGCCAGCGGCGCGCTGCACGGCGCGTCATCGGCGGTCACCGTGTCACCCACCCGGGCGTCCGCGATCCGCTTCACCCCGGCCACCACGTAGCCGACGTCGCCGGCAACCAGATGCGGCGTGCGCCGGGTAGTGCCGACGCCAAAGGTCCCGGTCTCCTCGACCGTATGGACGCCGCCCGTCGACCAGAAACGCAGCGCCATGCCGGGCTCGATGCAGCCGTCGAACAGCCGGACGTGGATCACTACCCCCCGGTAGGGATCGTAGGCGGAGTCGAAGATCAGGGCGCGCAGGGGATCGTCCGCGCCGCCGCCGGGCGGCGGCACCTGCGTGACGATTGCCTCCAGCAGCTCGTCCATGCCGGTGCCGTGCTTGGCCGACACGCGGATGGCGCGGTCCGCATCCAGCCCGAGGTCGCGTTCGATCTGCTCCGCCAGCCAGTCGTAGTCCACCCCCGGCAGGTCGGTCTTGTTGATCACCGGAATGATCTCCAACTCCTGCTCCAGCGCCAGATAGAAGTTGGACAGCGTCTGCGCTTCGACCCCCTGCGTGGCATCGATCAACAGCAACGCGCCCTCGCACGAACTGATGGCCCGCGACACCTCGTAGGTGAAGTCGACGTGGCCGGGGGTGTCCACCAGGTTGAGGCGGTATTCGGTGCCGTTCACCCGGCAGGGAAGCGATACCGCCTGCGACTTGATGGTGATGCCGCGCTCCCGTTCGATCGGCATGGAGTCGAGCATCTGATCGTGGAAGTCACGTTCCGACACCATGCGGGCGCGCTGGATGAAGCGGTCGGCCAAGGTGGACTTGCCGTGGTCGATATGGGCGATGATGCAGAAATTGCGGGTGGTCCGGCGCGCCCTCCCGGCCTGATCCGCGCCGCCGGTCCCGCCGGTACCGCTAGAGAAAATGGTTCTGCTCCAGTGGCGCCAGCAACAGCACGGACGCCTCCAGGTAGCCGGCGCGCCGTTGCTTGCTCAGTACCCGCAGGTAGGCCAGGCGCGCTGCCTCGTCGACGCCGAACTCCTCGATCCGCACCGGGTCGTCGACGGAGATGCGCGACTCGTCGGCAATCGAACCCGGCACCACCCGAGTTACGCGGTGCTCCTCCCGCAGCAGCGTGCGGCCGATCCGTTCCACTCCGAGGCCGAACAGGGGCAGCAACACGTTGTCGCGCAGGTCGCGCTGCAACGCAACCTCGACCGGAGAGAACGGGCGCGGTTCCAGACGTACCAGCAGACTCCGCCGGCGCCCGTCACGCTGCGCCACGACCTCTACCAGGGTCGGCGCGTCGTAGCTCAACAGATGCCGCTGCACGCCGACCAGTCCCTCCACCGCGTGGCGCGCCACGCGTACCAGCCGGTCGCCGGCGGCAAGCCCGGCTCGGGCCGCCGGCGAGCCGGGCAGCACGTAGGTTACCACCACCGCGCCGCCGGCGCGGTGCGCGCTGACGCCGATCCACAGATGTTGCACGGCGCCGCCCCGGTACAGCTTCGGCAGCACCCGCTGAATCCAGTGGGAGGAAACGCCGAAGTTGATCCCCTCGAACTGTTCCCATCCCGCAACGGTAATGCCGATCAACTCCCCGCGCTCGTCGAGCAGCGGCCCGCCGCTGTTGCCGGGGTTCAGCGGGGCGTCCACCTGCAGGGCCTCGCCCATCTGCAGAAAGCGCCGGCCGGTAGCAGAGATGATACCGGAGGTGACGGTCTTGGACAGCGAGAGATCGCCGGGAGTGCCGATTGCCACCACCTTGTCGCCCGGAGCCAACGGGCCGGCGCCGGTCGAGCCGAACACGTGCCCCGGCTCCACCTCGGTCTTCAGCAGCGCCAGGTCGAAGATGCGGTCGTAGCCGACCACCTTGGCCGGCACCCGCTCATCGCCGCGCTCGGAGAGGCGGATGAACAGCCGCGAATAGCCCTCGTAGGTCGGGTCCACTTCGCTCCGAATGACGTGGTAATTGGTCAGCAAGTGGCCCCGGCGATCAATGAAGAACCCGCTGCCGATCACCCGATCGGGAATGCCCACGCCGCGGCGCAACTCGACGCCCCGGTCCACCCAAACGGTAACCGTCCCGCCGAGCAGGTCGGTGAACGGCGGCGGCGGCGGCGACTCCGGCAGCGCCGGCGCCAGCCCGCGCGCCGCGGCCGCCGCCGCCAGCGTCGTGAGGGCGCGCGCGTTGCCGGTACGCTCGGCCAGCCCGCCAAGCGCCTGCAGGTCCGCCGCCGTATAGGGCTCCCCCTCGGCTACGGCGCGCAGCCCCAGCAGCAGCGCGCTCACCTCCTGTCCGGCGGCGGCCAGGCGCTGCGCCGCGCGGCGGTACAGCTCGGGCAGCGACCTGCCGCCGGCGCTCCGAGCGGCGTTCGGCACGGCCGGCGCGGCGGCCGCCAGTGACCGCACCAGCGCGGCCGCGTCCAGAAAGCGCTGCTCTTGCCAGGCCAGCTCCAAGTCGTGGTTCATCGAGCGCAGCGCGGCGCGGCGCAGCCCGGCCAGGTCGGCGGCGGCCACCGGCGCCGAGGCGTCGGTTTCCAGGGCCCGGATACGCTGCATGGCGCGCAACGAGTTGCCGCCGGCGATCTGGCGCTCGATTTCCTCCGCGACGTAGGCGGTGGCCGGCGGCTCCGCCGTGCCGTCCCCGCCGCCGGCGGTGGCGCAACCGGCCAGCGCCAGCAGCGGCGCCAGCGCCCACGCGCCCGCCGCGCGGCGCGCCGGCGACCGCCGCCGGGCGCGCGGCGGTCCCATCACCGGCAGCGAACCGCGCGGCGGCCACTGCGGGCCGCTAGCTCGCCTTCTGGGAGGAATCTCCGGCGGTGGATGAGCGCGGTGGGAAGCCGAGCAGATCACGAATTTCGACATCGTCCAGGGTCTCTTTCTCGACCAGCGTCGTCGCCAGCAACACGAGCTGATCCTGATGCTCCCTCAGTACGTCGATGGCTCGCGTCAGGCGCGAGCTCACGATCTCGTTGACCTCGGCATCGATCACCCGGGCGGTCTCCTCGGAGTAGTCCTTGTGGCGGGCGATCTCCTTGCCCAGGAAGATCGGTTCTTCCTTCTGGCCGTAGGCGATGGGACCCAGGACCTCGCTCATGCCCCACTCGCAGACCATCTTGCGCGCCAGGTCGGTAGCCTGCTCGATGTCGTTCTGCGCGCCGGTGGTGGTCTCGGCGTAGATGATCGTCTCCGCCGCGTAGCCGCCCATGGTGATCGCTATGCGGTCCATCAGCCAGGCCTTGCCGCGCGAGTAGTAATCTTTTTCCGGCAGTGAAAACGCAATCCCGAGGGCGCGTCCATGAGGGACCACGGTCACCTTGTGGAACGGGTCGGCGTTTTCCAGATAGTAGTGCAGCAGGGCGTGCCCGGACTCGTGGTAGGCAATCATTTCCCGCTCCTTCGGCTCCACTATCTTGGAACGCCGCGCCACCCCCATCATGATCTTGTCACGGGCTTCCTCGAAGTCGATCATCTCGACCCGTTCCTTGCTCTTGCGGGCCGCCAACAGCGCCGCTTCGTTGACGATGTTGGCCAGATCCGCTCCCGAAGTCCCGCCGGTGGCGCGCGCCACGCGGTTCAAGTCGACTCCGGCCGCGATGGGAATCTTCTTGATGTGGATGCCGAGAATCTCCTCACGGCCGCGCACGTCCGGCATATCCACCACCACCTGGCGGTCGAACCGGCCGGGGCGCAGCAACGCCGGGTCCAGTACGTCGGGACGGTTCGTCGCGGCAATGATGATCACGCCTTCCTTGGTGTCGAAGCCATCCATCTCGACGAGCATCTGATTCAGGGTCTGCTCGCGTTCGTCGTGCCCCCCGCCGTAGCCCGCGCCGCGCGTGCGGCCGACGGCGTCGAGCTCGTCGATGAACAGGATGCAGGGGGCGTTCTTGCGTCCCTGTTCGAACAGATCACGCACCCGACTGGCGCCCACGCCGACGAACATCTCGACGAAATCGGAGCCCGACATGTGGAAGAACGGTACGTTGGCCTCGCCGGCGATCGCCTTGGCCAGCAGAGTCTTGCCGGTGCCCGGCATACCCACCAGCAGCACGCCCTTGGGAATCCGCGCCCCCATCTTGGCGAACTTGCCCGGGTTCTTGAGAAACTCCACCACTTCCTGCAACTCGTACTTGGCTTCGTCCTGGCCGGCGACATCCGTAAAATTGATTTTCTTACTGGTGTCCACGTAACGCTTGGCGCGGCTCTTGCCAAACGAAAAAGCGCGATTACCGCTGCCCTGAACCTGCCGGAACATGAACCAGATGAAGAAGAAGCCGAGCACCCACGGCAGAAAGTCGATGAATACGCGCAGCGGAGATACGTTGCGCGGGCCGCCCGTTATTCGTACCGCCTTCTCCTGCAGCTTGCGCAACAACTCGGGATCGGAATAGGGAATGGTAGTCTTGAAGTACTCTCCCGCCTGGCCTTTGAGCTGCCCCTGAATCTCGTAGCCGTCGATTATCTTGACGGCCTCCACCATGTCCTGGTTGAGGTAATTCAGAAACACGGAATAGGCTATTTCCTGCGTCAATGATCCTTGATTGTAGACGAAGAAGAAGATGAAGAAGACGATCAGTACCAGCAGCGTGATGAGGGCGACACGATTGTTGAAGTTGAATTTCGGGAACCCCGAGTCGGGGCCCTTCTTCTGCGAGTTGTTGTTGTCGCCGCTACTCACGCTCACTCCTCGGAACTCGTCGGCTGGCAGCCCGCCACCGGACATACCGCGGGCCGCCGCGCGGCTGGCCCGCCTGCCTTAAGATAGCGTGTCCGGCGCGGCAGGACAACCGACCGGCCTGACCGTCTGACCGCGGCGCCCGCACCGGGTCCGGCGGCGGCCCGGAGCGCGGCGCCGTCACGCGGCGAGGCGGGTCACCAGAACCTGCCGGCGGTCGCACGCAATGCGCAGCCCGTGACCGGTAAGCTGCAGATCGCGAAGCGGTCCCCCCTCCCGCAACAAGGGCTGCAGGAAGCGGCGCGGCAGGCGCGGCCGCTCGCTGCGGGAGCTGCGCCCGGGACTGAGGACCGCGTCGCATACTCGAAACAGCGCCGCCTCCCGTACCGGCGCTGCCGCAGCCCAGAACGCCGCCGCGGCAACGCTGTAGCGCACTCTCCGCCGCGCGTCGCGGCCGTAGCGCCACGGGATCTCGCGCCGCGCGTCCTGTTCGACGCGCTGCCACAGCGCCGCGCTGCCGGCCGCCAGCCGCGGCAGGTTGCCGGCCATTCCCGGCACCGCGGCCTCCAACGCCGGCACCAGAGCGCGCACCCGGTTGCGCAGCATCTGCGGGTCGCCGTTGCTCGGGTCCTCCAGCACCGGCAGCCCGGCGGCGGCGGCGTAGCGGCGCAACGCCGCGCGGCGCACCCCGAGCAGCGGGCGCAGCACCAGTCCGCCCTGCCGCGGGATGCCGCCGCCGCGCAGACTACCCTGCAACGCGCGCATCAGAATCGTTTCCAGGTCGTCGTCGCGGTGGTGGCCGACTGCCACCGCGCAGGCTCCGCAGTCCGCCGCCACCTCCATCAGAAAGGCGTAGCGCCGCTCGCGGGCGAGCTCTTCCAGACTGCGCCCGGTCGCGCCCCGTTGCCGGCGGAGCTGACCGGCCGGCAAGCCGCCCTCGCGCAGCGTCAGGCCGAGGCCGCGCGCCTGCCGCCGGACCGCGGCCCGTTCCGCGGCGCAGGACGCGGCGTCGCGCAACCCGTGATCGTAGTGCGCCGCAACCACGCGCAGGGTCAGTTCCGGCGCCAGCCGCGTCAGGACCAGCGCCAGCGCCAGCGAGTCGGCGCCGCCGGACACGGCAACGACTACGGTGGCCGGGCGCGGCAGCGCGGCCTGCCGCAGCGCCTCCCGCGCCGCGCGTAGCGGGTCGCACGCGGCGCCGCCGCGGCGCCGCTCAGACCGGCGCGCCACGCCGGTTGATCAGGTTCATGGCGCGCCCGTAGTCGCCGTCGAGGAGCACTTCCAGATGGCTGCACACCCGGTCGACGGCCTGGGCCATGGCCCGCGCGGCGCCGGCCGGGGGCCGGCTCAGAACGTGGTCGATGACCGCCACTCCCGGCAGCGGCCGGCCGACGCCGACGTAGATGCGCTTCACCTGCTCGGTATCCAACGCCCGCAGGACCGAGGCCAGGCCCCGGTTTCCCGCCGACGACCCGGCGAGGCGCAGGCGGCTGCTGCCCGGGTCGAGATCCATGGTGTCACACACCACTACGAGATCGTCGACACCGGCGCCGCACTCGGCGAGCACCGGTCGGACCACCTCGCCGGAAGCGTTCATGTAGGTATGGGGCTGCACCAGGGTGAGGCGCCGGCCGGCTACCAGCGCCTGCGCCGCGGCGTAGTTGCGGCGCCGGCGGCGCTTGAGCTGCGCCCCGACGCGCCGCGCCATGCACTCCACTACCTGGAATCCGGCATTGTGACGCGTGTGAGCATAACGCCGGCCGGGGTTTCCCAGACCGACGATCACCAGCCGCACGGCGCTCGAAGGTGACGTCCGCGCTGACCGCGGGCGGCGCGGACCCGCGCGCTACGCCTCGTCGGGGCCCTCCGCATCGCCCGCCGCCAACTCCTCGTCGTCCGGCTCCTCGTCCGCGGCTTCGACCTTATGGGCGATCAACGCAACTACCTGCTCCGGCGGCGTGACGAACCGTACCCCCTCCGGCGGAGCAAGGTCCCCCACGTGCAGCGACTGCCCCACGGCCAGGTTCTCGATATCGACGTCGATCCGCTCCGGCAAGTCCTGCGGCAGGCTCTCGACCTCGATCTCATGCACCAGGAGCTCCTGCAAGCCGCCCTCCCGAACGCCGATCGGGTTGCCCACGTAGTGCAGCAACACGCGGGCGCGCAGCAACTTTCCGCGCTCGATCTCGAAGAAGTCGAGGTGTTCCAGGCGGCCGACGATGTTGTTGGCCTGAAAGTCCTTTACCAGCACGTCGTAGGTGGCGCCGCCGGCCGCCAGATGAATGATCGTGCTCTCCGAGATCTGCTGGAACTTGCGCGAGAACTCGCGCGCGTCGATGCTCAGCAGAAGTGGTTCGCGGTGGCCGTACATGACCGCGGGAATACGGCCCGCGCGCCGCAGCCGGCGCGCCGCCCCGGTCTTGGTCTCGGTTCTCAATTCAGCGGTTAAATTTCTATCTGCCATGTAGTTATGCTCCTGTTGACTGGGACGGCAGGATTCGAACCTGCGAGTGCCGGTACCAAAAACCGGTGGCTTGCCACTTGCCGACGTCCCACGGGAGTGCGGTTGCGCCACAGCGGGCGCGCAGGGTGACCGAAGTATAGCGCCGGCGGCAGCCCGCGTCCAGCGGCACGCCGGCCGGCCCGCCGCCGGCGCGGCCGCCGGCGCGGCGCCTGGCCGGGGCAGGCGGCGGCCGGGCCGTTGACACGACGGGGCAAGTGGAATCTATATTGCACCGGTGCCATTGCACCGATGCCACCCGGAGGGATGGTGGCGGACGCCCAGGACTTGGCAGAGAGGAAGGTTTGACTCGATTATTGGCTGCGATGCCGTATCTCGATTCCGGTAACCCGCTCCCCGTCGCCGGGGACCTTGCCATTACCGACGAGGAGTCGGAAAGCTACGGCAGCGACTTCGACGAGTTCAAGGACGACGACGACGACCTGGAAGACGACTTCGACGACGATGACGAGCTTGACGACGAATTGGAAGAAGACGACTTCGACGACGATGACGACGATGACGATTACGACCCGGCGTTCGATGACGGCGCGGACGACGATGACACACCGTTCGAGGATGACGACGATGACGACGACCTCGACGAGGAGACCAACGGATTCAGCGACGGCAGCGACGCCGACGCGTCCGACTACGACGAGTTCGATTCCTGACGGCCGGCGCAGGGCGCCGGCCTGAAGCGACTCGTCCTCCCGGCGCAGCCGGTCAGCGCACTACCCGGCCGCGGTACCAGAGCTTTTCCAATTCGTAGAAGGCGCGGGTGTCGCGTTCCATCAGGTGCACGACGATCGGCCCCAGGTCGATCAGCAGCCACGGGTCGTCGCGTACCTTCCTGGGCCCGGTAAGGGGTGCGAGCCGCTGGCTCTTGAGATACTCCATCAGGTAGCCGTACACGCCCAGCAGGTGGGTGGAGCTGCGCACGGTAGCGATCACGAAGTAATCGGCGACGTCGCTGACGGCGCTGATGTCCAGTACCACGGTATCTTCGCAGCGATGCTCGCGCAGCAGTCCTCGTAGCGCGCGCGCCTGCGCTTCGCCTGCGGAACCGATCTCGGGCACCCTCGGTTCAGTCGGTACAACGGCGGCCGTTGAAATCACCTCCCAGCACAATGGTCACGTCGACCTCGGGATCGACTGCGGTGCCCGGTTCGGCTCCCGCTCCATGGCATTGCATCAGCTCCGCAACCCGCGCCGCAAGCTCCGGTCGGCCGCGCCGATCGAGCACCCGGGTAGCAGCGTACTCGTGATGATCGGCGTTCCCGATCCGCACCACGCGGTAGCCAAAGCTGCGCAGCAGAGGAGCGGCCGCGCCCGCCAGCCCGGATACGCTGGTGCCGTTCAGAATCTCCACCGCCACCGCGGCGGCCGACTCGCCCTGTTCGCTGGCCAATGCCTCTACGATTTGAGACACCGCCTCGCGCAGCAGGTCATCGTCGTAATGGGGAAACACCAGCGTGCGGCCGTCGACCGTGCGCGGCTGGCCGATGGTGTACTGGAAGATCAGCCGCTCGCTGTCCACTTCGGCCAGCGTGGCGAGGAGCGTAGCGAACCCGGCCGCGGACAGATTGGTTCCGAGGCTCCGGTGCAGATAGCGCTGCACGCTGCGATGCCGAACCAGCTCGGCTTGCCGGTCCAGCTCGCGGAACAGGCCCTGATGCAGGCGGTGCAGCCGGCCCGCCCACTCGAGGTGCGACTCCTCCGCGGCGGAGTAACTCAGGTAGGCGGCGGCCTTGTCGCCGTCGAGGCGCACCGTGCCGGCGGGCAGTCCCGACCCGCCGCCCGGCGGCGGTTCCAGCGGGTCGGGAATGACTACCTCGGCGCCTCCTATCAGATCCACCAAGTCGATCAGGCGCCCGCCGGTGAGATCCAGGTGAAACCGCGGCTGGACGCCGAGCAACTCCGCCACCTTGTCGTAGAGCGGATCAGGGGAACCCTCCTCATAGAGGCTCTCCAGCGCGTCCATGCGGCTGGCGATCAATGCCCCGACGTTCCCCGGCATGAACAACAGCGCCGCGCGCCGGGTTTCCGGGTCGATCAGCAGCACCTCGAACGCAACCTGGTGGCGCGGGTCGGACACCACCGTGAGCCCGACCAGAAGGTCATATTCCCGCAGCCATACGGCCACCTCGTCAGTGCGGAGTTGGGTGACGGCGAACCCCACCGTGGCGCCGATCAGGACCACGATCGCGGCCAACAGCAGATAGCTGCGGTCGCGGCGGCCATTGCCGCGGCGACCGCCGCGGCCCGGTCGGCTAACCATCGGCGCACCGGCCATACAGTCGGTGTTCCCGGATATAGGCGGCGACGGCATCCGGCACCAGGGCGCGAATCACCTGCCCGGCTCGTACCCGCCGGCGCAGTTCCGACGAGGAGACCGGCAACGGATGATTCGTCAACCGGCGGTGCGGGAACGCGAGCGGAACCGGTTGCGCGCTGCGCCGCGCTACCAGCAGCTCGACCATGCCGAACAGCGTGGCGGCCTCGCGCCAGGTAGTCAGCTCAGCGCCAAGATCATCCCCCACTACCAGCCCCGGCCGGGTACCCAACGTGCCGTCGCGCTGCAGTTGGCGTACCGTATCGACGGTGTACGAGACCCCGCCGCGGCGCAATTCCACCTCGGACACGGCCAGCCCCGGCCGCCGGGCGAGGGCCAGACGCAGCATGGCCAACCGGTGGGAGGCCGCCGCCAGCCGCGCCTCCGGCTTGTGGGAGGGCAGGTTCGCGGGTACCAGCAGCACCTGATCGTAGCAGCCGGTAGCGAGCACCACCTCGGCGACGTGCAGGTGACCGAAGTGTATCGGATCGAACGAGCCGCCGAGCAGGGCGACTCGAGGGCGCGGCGTCCGACCGCTCACGCCGCGCGCGCCAGACGGCTCAACGCCGCGCGCAATTCGGACAAGCCCGCGCCGGTATGAGCGGACACGGTGACTACCGGGTCCTCCGCGTACCGCCGCCGCAGCCCGATGCTCAACGAACCATCGACATCCAGGTCCTGCTTGGTGCCCACCACCAGGCGCGGCCGGGCCGCCAGCGCCGGGTCATAGGCGCGCAGCTCCCGTTCCAGCGCCGCGGCGGAATCTCCCGCGGTCAGGTCGATCACGAAGGCCAGCAGGCGGGCGCGGGCAATGTGGTCGAGGAACTGCAACCCGAGACCGGCGCCGGTAGAGGCTCCCTCCAGAATGCCGGGAATGTCGGCCAGCACGATGTCCCGCCGCTCATGCCAGCCGGCGGCCGGGCGCGGGCGCGGCCGCATCGGGGGCGCCGCCGGCGCGGCGGGGGCCTGCGGCCCGTCGTGCGGCGGCCGGGCCGCGCCGCTGCCCTCGGCGGCGGCCAGCCGCATCATGCCCAACTGCGGAGTGGTAGTGGTAAACGGGTAGGCCGCGATGCGCGGCCGGGCGTTGGTAAGGGCCGCCAGGAGCGTCGACTTGCCGGCGTTGGGGAAGCCGACGAAACCGACGTCGGCGATGCTCCGCAGTTCGAGCAGCAGCGCCAGCTCGCGGCCCGGCCGGCCGGGGGTAGCGAAGCGCGGCGCGCGGCGCACCGCGGTGGCGAAGCGCGCGTTGCCGGCTCCGCCCGCGCCGCCGGCAAGGCACAGCCACTCGGTGTCAGGTTCGGTGAGGTCGCGCAGCACCTGGCCGCCGGCGGCGTCGCGCACCACCGTGCCGGGGGGCACCGGGATGCGTACCGCTTTGCCGGCGGCTCCGTGGCGGCGCCGGCGGCCTCCGGGCGCGCCGTTCTCGGCGCGAAAGTGGTGCCGCCCGGCAAGGTGGGCCAGCGTGTGGACGTTGCGCCGCACGACGAACAGGACGTCGCCGCCGCGCCCGCCGTCACCGCCGTCCGGGCCGCCGCGCGGAACGTACTTCTCCCGCCGGAAGGAAACGGCGCCGTTCCCTCCGCTGCCGGAGCTTACGGTAAGCGCCGTCCGGTCGACGAACCGGGAGCCGGCCCCCGCGGCGAAGCGCGCCACACCCCCGGATCAGCCGTGCGGCTCGATGGCGACCAGCTTCCGCCCGAGCCGGCTCTTGAACACCACGGTGCCGGAGACCTGGGCGTACAAGGTGTGGTCGCGGCCCAGACCGACGTTGTCACCGGCATGGACGCGGGTGCCGCGCTGGCGCACCAGGATCGTTCCCGCCGTCACCGCCTGGCCTCCGAACCGCTTCACCCCGAGCCGCCTGCCGCGCGAGTCGCGCCCGTTGCGCGAACTTCCTCCGCCCTTCTTGTGTGCCATCTTACGCTCTCCTCAATCGCGCCCGCCGCCGGCCATGCGCCGCACCGCAACGTGCCGCGGATACTCCGCCGCCACCCGGGACACGCCCTGCTCCACCATGGCCGTAATGCCGCGCAGCCACTCCCGACGCTGCGCCGGCACCGCGGCGACGCGCAACTGCAACACCCCCGGGCGCGGCGCCGCGCCGCGGCACTCCAGCGCCGGCTCCGCGGCCAGCAACGCCGCGGCGGTACGGGTCAAGGCGGTGATCGCCGCGCAGGCGAGGCTCGGTGCGTGGCCGCGCACCTCCAGCCGCCGCAGACAACCGGCGCCGTCGGTGCGCAGCATGACGCTCAGCACCGGCCGCTCGCCGCCCCGGAATCTAGGAACCGACTTCGATCTTGTCGATGCGCAGCCGCGTGAGCGCCTGCCGGTGCCCCTGTTTGCGCCGGTAATTCTTGCGCCGGCGATATTTGTAGATCACCAGCTTGGGTCCGCGCGGATGGTCCTCGAGCGTCGCCGTGACCTTCGCGCCGGCCACGTACGGCCGCCCGATCCTGGTTACCTGGTCGCCGCCTTCGGCGTCGTGCGCCACCAGCAGCACCTGGTTCAACTCTACCGTGTCACCGGCGCCGGCCATGCGCTCCACGGTAACGCGCGTACCTTCACGCACCCGATACTGTCTGCCCTGAATTTCTACCAACGCGTACATCGCTGCAACCGAACTCCGAATCCCGGCCTAAGCTACCACGGCATGACGCGCGGCGTCAAACAGCCAGACAGACTTACGGACTACTGCGCCGCATGGTCGGCCCACAATTCTTCGATGCGGGCCGCCGGCAAGGGGCCGCGGTGAGCAATCAGGCGGTAGCGCAGCCGCAACGCCGCTCCCGCCGCCAACTCGATGGCGCCGGCAATGGTCGGCGCGGGGTTGATGCCGCGCTGGCCGTCGACCCGCCAGCACGCCGGGTGGCCGGGGTTGGCGGGATGATCGCACACCGCGATGCCGGCGCTGACCGGTTCGCCGCCGGTGCGGCTGCCGCCATGCTCCAGCGGCATCCGCAGGTCGATCCAGGTGGCCGGCTGCTGCTCGGCCTCGGCGTCGCGCCGGCCCGCGGAAGTGACCACCGCGGCGCCCAGGTGAGCGCGGAACGGCATGCGCACGTACAGACCGCCGTACGGATACGGCGCGAAGGTCACCGCGGGAATCGCCCGCAGGGTCCAGTCCAGATCCAGGAGCAGGAGGCCGCCGGCGGCCGCCAGCGACCACTCCTGGCGCTCGGCCAGCACCTGGCCGCCGTCGGCCTGCCGCCACAGCGCCTCGAGGATCCAGCGCGGCGGCCCGGCACCGGCCACTACCCGCGGCGCGCCCGGGTCGATCCGGCCCAGAGTCTGGCCGGGCCGCTGCCCCGGCCAGTGCCAGAAGTCGCTGCCGTTGATCCCCACGAAGCGGGTCTGAATGCCGTGTTGGTGCGGGTGGTGCCAGGGGCTGTCCTCGGTCAGACAGACGCCGTCGAGGCGCAGCGGATGGATGTAGCACCCCGCTCCGGGGCGCAGGTTATGCTGCAGGATCACGCCGCCCCGGTCGGCGTCGTCTACGAACAGGCAGTCGTTCCCGGTACGTACCTGCCAGCGGGAAGAATCGTTCATCGCGCCGGTCATGGTAGCAGTTTACGAGCGGAGCGTCCGGCGCCGCCGACTGCGGTTGAATGCCGCAATGCTGGCTGATAGGATCGCCCCTGCCGCTCGTGAAGCGAAGGAAGGAAGGTTGCGCGCATACATAATCCGCCGTCTGCTGCTGATGGTCCCGACCGCGTTTCTGATCAGCGTCATCGTCTTTCTGCTCATGCGTCTGGTCCCCGGCGACACCATCGACGTGATGATCGCGCAGTTGTCGGAGTCGGCCACGGAGATCGAAATCGACCGGGAGGAGCTGGAACGCAGGTTCGGCCTCGACGCGCCGCTGATCGTCCAGTATGGACGGTTCCTCGGCATCGCCCCGCAGGTGGACGGCCGCATCAGCGGGGTGCTGCAGGGCGACCTCGGCGCCTCCTGGCGGGAGCGCATGGCGGTGACCGAGCTGCTGTTCAAGAAGATGCCGGTGACCCTGGAGCTGGGGCTGATGGGCCTGCTGATCGCGCAGCTCATCGCCATTCCGATCGGCGTCTATTCCGCCCTGCGGCAGGATACGTGGGGAGACTACGTCGGGCGCAGCTTCGCCATCCTGTCGATCTCGGTCCCCGGCTTCTGGCTGGCGACGCTGGTAATCGTCTATCCGTCGATCTGGTGGGGCTACATGCCCTCCATCTGGCTCATCAAGTTCGCCGACGACCCGCTGGGCAACCTCAAGATGTTCATCGTGCCGGCCATCGTGCTGGCGCTGGCCATGGCCGGCGGCACCATGCGAATGACCCGCACCATGACCCTGGAGGTGATCCGCAACGACTACATCAGAACGGCGTGGGCGAAGGGGTTGGCCGAAGCCCTGGTGGTGAGCCGGCATGCTCTCAAGAACGCCTTCATCCCGGTCATCACGATCGTCGGCCTGCAGATCCCGATCCTGATCGGCGGCACGGTGATCATCGAGCAGATCTTCATGCTGCCCGGCATGGGGCGCCTCATCGTGGAGTCGCTGCTGGTGCGCGATTACCCGGTGGTGAGCGGCATCATGCTGTTCTTCAGCTTCGGCCTGATGCTGATCAACCTGCTGGTGGACCTCACCTACGGCTTCCTGGACCCGAGGATCCGCTCGGCATGAGCGGGCGCGGGCTGCCGGAGACCGTACGCCGGTCGGCCGTAGTCACCTTCTTCCGCCGCATCGTCAAGGAGAAACCGCTCGGCGCGGTGGGGGCCGCCATCACCGCTATCCTGCTGCTCGTGGGGCTGTTCGCCGACGTGCTCGCACCCTACGGGATGAACGAGACCAACATGGAGCGACCGCTCGCCGCCCCCTCCGACAGCAACTGGCTGGGCACCGACGACCTGGGCCGGGACGTGCTCACCCGGGTCATCTACGGCGCGCGGGTGTCGGTGATCGTAGGCTTGGCCGGCGCCACCCTGGCCACGCTGATCTCGCTGCTGATCGGCCTCATCTCCGGTTACCTGGGCGGCACCTTCGATCTGCTGCTGCAGCGGCTGGTCGATGCCTGGATGTCGCTGCCCGGCCTGATCGTGCTCATGGTGCTCATCTCGTTCATCGGCGGCGGGATGACGGCCATCATCGTGGTGCTCGGCGTCGAGGGGGGGATCACCGGCTCGCGCATCATCCGCGGCGCCGTGATCAGTACCAAGGAAGATGCCTACGTGACCGCGGCGTCGGCGATCGGCGGGCGTACCAGCCGGGTGCTGCTGCGCCACATTCTGCCCAACGTTCTGGCGCCGGCGGTAATCCTGCTCACGCTACGCATTCCGGCGATCATCCTCGCCGAGGCGAGCTTGAGCTTTCTCGGCTTCGGCATCCAGCCGCCGTTTCCCAGTTGGGGCGCCATGCTCAGCGGGCGCAGCCGCGAGTTCATGTTCGTGGCGCCGTGGACGGTGCTGTGGCCGGGTCTGGCCCTCGCCACCGTGGTGTACGGGACCAACATGTTCGGCGACGCGGCGCGCGACATTCTCGACCCCAAGCTGCGCGGCGGCGTGGGCCGCTACGGCGTCAAGGCCGTCCGCAGGATTCTCCGGCCGGCGCAGGCGCCGGCGCGGCGCGGTTTGACAGGGGCGCGCCGGGACGGGTAGCCTGCGGGCTGGCGGTGAAGTGCCGCCGCATCTCACAGGAGGTATGTGTGAACAAGATCTATGGAATCGCCGCGGCGCTGATCGCCGGGGCGGCGATGATGCTCTCCGCGGCCGGCGAGCAGGACAGCGAGCTGGCGGCGGAGGGGGCCGACGGCCCGCAATACGGGGGCACCCTGACTGCGGTCAGCGCCGCCTTCGTAATCGGCCCGGAGAGCCCCGACCCGGCGGACGGCCAGGGCCACTCCACGCTGTTTCTGGCCTTGATCCAGGAGCGGCCGCGCATCGGCGACCACGCGCGGTTCGGCCCCAAGGGCAGCAACGACTACCCCTTCACCCTGGTCGGCCCGATGCCTGACAAGTACGTGCGCGGGCTGCTGCTGGAGAGCTGGGACGTCACCCCCGAGCAGTTTACCTGGCGCCTGCGCGAAGGGATCACGTGGGCCGCGGACAACGTCGACTACATGGACAACCGCGAGCTGGTCGCCGAGGACGTGGTCGCCGATCTGAAGTACTACCGCGAGGCTCCCGCCGGGGCGCGCTTCAAGGGAGTGTCCGGCGACATCTACGCCGCCGACCGGTACACCGTGGTGATCGAGTTCACCGATCTCGACGTCAGCATGATGGACGTGCTCACGCTCGGTTCGACCACCGCCATTTCGCCCCCGGAAATGGAGGCCGCGGGCATGGACAAGTGGGAGAACCAGGTCGGCACCGGGCCGTTCATGTTCGGTGACTACGAGATCGACTCCCACGTCACCTACGAGCGCAACCCCAACTACTGGGACCAGACCACCATCGACGGGCAGCAGTATCAGCTTCCGTTCGTGGACCGGGTGATCGTCCCGATCATCGCCGACGAGGCGTCGATGGTCGCCGCGCTGCGCACCGGCCGCGCCGACATGGCCAGCTCGGTGTTCGCAGTGCACTGGCAGACGCTGGACGAGACGGCGCCCGAGCTGAACTCGCACCGGTTCCCGATCTCGTTCGGTTCGACGGCCTACCTGAAGACCACCGAACCGCCGTTCGACAACCGCGACGTGCGCCGCGCCATGATGGTGGGCACCGACCTGACCGGCTTCCAGAAGCTGCGCCAGGCCGGCGACCTGGAGTTGCCGACCCACTGGTTCCCGGTCGACCCGATCATGCCCTCCTACACGCCGATGGAGGAGCTGCCGGAAGAGACGCGCATGCTGTACGACTACGACCCGGAGAAGGCGAAGCAGATGCTCGCCGACGCCGGCTACCCGAACGGCTTCACCATCGACTACACCACCCTGGGCTGGCCGGAGTTCATGACCGACGGCGCGCTGCTCAAGGATCAGTGGGAGAAGATCGGCGTCACGGTCGATCTGCAGGGCCACGAGGCCGCGGTATGGAGCGCGCATGCGCGGGAGCGGACCTACACCGGCTCCATCCGCCAGGGACACTGCGGAGGCTGCCCGCTGACCGTGCTGCCGCGCTTCACCACCGGGCACACGCGCAACTACGCCGACTGGTCCGACCCCCACTATGACGGGCTGGTGGACCGGCTGGTGCGGGAGCTCGACCCGGACCGGCGCAACGAGCTGGTCAAGGAAGCCTCCATCTACCTGCTGAACGAGGCGATCGCCATTCCGCAGGCGGTCAAGGTGCAGGGGCGCTTCTGGTGGCCTTGGATCAACAACTACTACGGCGATACCTACATCGCGAGCACCAACACCTGGCTGGAAGCGTCGGGGTGGGTGTGGATCGACCAGAACCTGAAGAAGGAGATGGGCTACTAACCCCAAGCAGTATCATGCGGCCACGGGGGCAGCTCCCCCGTGGCCGTTTTCTCGGCGCGGTTCACGTCGGTCAAGGAGGTTGAACGATGACAGTCATGGAAAATTGGAAGTTGCGCGCCGCGGCGGCGCTGGTCGTTGCTGCGGGCGCCCTGCTGGCGGCCCTGCCGGCGGCGGCGGGCGCCGCGGATGAGGCGGCCGCCGAAGAGCTGCGCATCCCGATGTTGTTCCGGGAGGGCGGCAACGACGCCAACACGGTGATGTACCGCGACTTCATCGACCGGTTCAATGAGCAGTACGACGGCCGCTACGAGCTGGACATCGAATGGGTTCCCGGCATGGCGGTCGAGATTCGGCAGAAGTTGAAGGCGCTGAACTCGGCCCGCAACCTGCCCGCGGTGGTCACCAATCTCGGTCCGGAGGCGGCCTTCGCCGAGGCCCTGATGCGCGATGGCCGGCTGATGGACTTGCGGCCCTACTACGACGCCGATTCCGAGTGGCAAAAGGTGACGTTCCCGGAGAGCGTGGAGTTCAACACCGACGCCGAGGGCAGGATGTTCACCTCCCCCGCCACCGGCGCGCCCTACATCGGCATCTACTACAACAAGGAGATGTTCGCCGAGGCCGGCATCGATCACTTTCCGACCACCTGGGATGATTTCTTCGCGGCGTGCGACACGCTCAAGGCGGCCGGCTTCACGCCGCTGTCGATGCACACCACGGAGACCGGCTGGATCACCAACCTGCTACTCACCACCTACCTGGGCCGCACGCAGGAAGGCCGCGACTTCATGAATATCCGCTATCCGACCGACGAGTTCACCTCGCAGGCATTCGTCGACGCCGTACGCATGGTCGAACGCCTCTACGAGTACACCACGGCGGACGCGATCGGCGGCACCTACGCCCTGGCGGCGAACCACTTCTCGGCCTCCGACACGGCGATGATCGCCAACGGACCGTGGATGATCGCCAGCTTCAGCGACACGCAGTACTCACCCGAGGGCTTCGAGAACAAGGTGGGCTACGCCCGCTTCCCCAATGACATGATGATCTCCAACCTCGGCCGCGAGTATGGCCGCGGCGTATCGCTAGACCATGAGCCTGAGGTGCGCGAAGGCGCGGTCGAATGGATCAAGTTCCTTGCCACCCGCGACAACATCGCCAAGCAGGCGGTCTCGCTCGGCCATCTGAGCCATCTCGTGCCGCTGACCGACGCCGAGAAACAGGATCTCAGCCCTGTCAATCTGGAGTACTTCAACGCGGTCGAGGGAGTCGAGCTGAGCATTCCCTGGTTCCAGGCGCAGTGGGACCCGATCAACCAGAACGAAACGATCGTCAATCAGCTCCCCGCTCTGCTCTACGGAGAGATTACCGCGCAGGAGTACGCCGCCATGCTCGCCGCATCGGCCAAGGAGTACCATAAATCGTTGTAGCCGTCCGTTCCGCGGTCTGAGCCGCGGCCTCCCAAGCGTCAATGCTCAAACCGGGACGCCTGTGGATCGTCCTGTTCCTGCTGCCGGCCCTGGTGATGTTCCTGCTGGTCTACCTGGGGCCACTGGTCACCGCGGTAACGACCAGCTTCACCAAGTGGAACGGGGTGCAGGAGCCGCGCTTCATCGGCCTCGACAACTACCTCCGACTCATCGCCAGCGACCGGTTCCGGGCGGCGTTCGGCAACAGCGTCAAGTGGGTGCTGGCCGCGGCGTTGATTCACGTTCCGTTCGGCGTGCTGGTGGCGCTGGTGCTGTTCAAGCGGCCGCGCGGCTGGCGCTTCACCCGCGCCGTGTTCATGATCCCCAACGTACTGGGCTGGACCGCGCTCTCCATCCTGTTCATCTTCATCTACCTGCCGGACGCCGGCATCCTCAACGGGCTGATCCAACTGCTGGGGTTCCGCGGCTTCAACCGCAACTGGCTGTACGATCCGGGCAGCGCCTTCGGCGCGGTGACCCTGATCTGGCTGTTCTTCGCCGCGGTGATCACCCTGATCACGATGTCGGAACTGATGGCGATTCCCGACTCGCTGGCCGACTCAGCGCGCATCGACGGCGCGAGCCCCCTGCAGATCGACCTCTACGTCAACCTGCCGATCATCTGGCCGATCGTCGGCACCGGCATCGTCATTGCGGTGAGCGCGGTGCTGAAGGCGTTCGAGATCATCTTCCTCACCACCGGAGGCGGACCGGGCAACCGCACCTTGAACATCTCGGTGATCATGGTGAACCGCCTGCTCAACAGCCAGGAATACGGCTACGCCAACGCGCTGGCGGTGGTGCTTCTGATCATGGGCATGGCCGCTATCCTGCTGGTTCAGTGGCTGTTCCGGCTCGGCCGGAGCTACCGTGAGTAGCCGGGAACGTATCGCCGCCGGCGCCGCGGCGGCGTTCCGCTACGCGGTGATCGGCTTCGTGATCGCCATCTCGGTGCTGCCGCTGGTGTGGGTAGTGATCTCGTCGCTGCAAACCAACAGCGAGATTCTCTCCTCGGCGCTCAACCTGCCGGCGAACCCGTCGCTCAAGGGCTACGCGACCGCGTTCCGCTTTGCGCGGCTCGACCTCAAGTTCGTCACCTCGCTGATCGTGGCCGCCGCCACCACCGTGATCTCGCTGCTGATCTACTCGCTGGCGGCCTACGCCCTGGCGCGGTTCCGCTTCCGCCTGCGCAGCGCGGTGTTCACGCTGCTGATCTCGTCGATCCTGATTCCGGTCAACACGATGGTGCAGCCGGTATACGAGCTGGTGCTGCGCCTCGGGCTCTACGACACCAAGGGCGCGCTGATTCTGGTGTATACCGGATTCTCCATGCCGCTGTGCCTGTTCGTGCTGCGCAGCTACCTGATGCACCTGCCCTACGAGATGGAGGAGTCCGCCTACCTGGAAGGGGCCGGCGTGCCGCGCACCTTCTGGCGGATCATGCTGCCGCTGGCGCAACCGGCGCTGGTCAGCTCGGCGGTGCTTACCTTCCTCGGATCGTGGAACGAGCTGCTGTACGCGTTGCTGCTCACCTCCTCCGAACACAACCGCACGCTGCCGCTGGCGATGCGCTACTTCATGCAGCAGTTCACCTTCGACTTCTCGGCGATGTTCGCCGCGCTGGTGATCTACGTGGTGCCGTCGATCATCCTCTACGTCGTGCTGCAGGAGCAGATCATGTCCGGCATCGCCGCCGGCGCCATCAACGAGTAACCCGCGCCCCGGCTACGGCGCGTAGACCGCCTCGCCGGTCTTGTGGGCGTTGATGAAGTCCCAGTCCAGGGGTACGCCGAGACCCGGCTGCTGCGGCACCTCCACGCAGCCGTTGGCGTCCACCGAGTCGACCTCGTCCATCCATTGGCGGTCGGGGTAGATCGGCGCCTTGGTCTCGCGCACCTTGTGAATGCCGACGCCCAGCTCAAAGTAGTTGGTGTTGCGGATGGCGGCCATGCAGTGGCGGTGCGCCAGGCCGCCGCCGTGCAACTCGACGTCGAGCCCGCTGGCCTCGGCGAGCGCCGCGATCTTCATCACCCCGGTGATGCCGCCGTCCGCCTGGGCGCTGGCGCGCACGTAGTCGGCGGCGCCGGCGTGGATGGTGTCCATCTTCGCCTCCAGCCCGCGCACGTGCTCGCCCATCAACAGCGGCGTCTTGATCAGTTGGCGCAGCTTGGCATGCGCGAAGCGCGACAGCCCGCCGCCGCGGAAGGCGTCCTCATACCACATGTAGCGCGCCTCGTCGCAGGCGCGGCCCACGCGCAGCACGTCGTCGAAGGTGCCGAAGCCGCCCGCCGGATCGAGCATCAGGTCGAAGCGGTCGCCGACCGCCGCGCGCAGCGCCAGCACCGCGGCCACCTCGCGGTGGATCGAGCGGTTCACCCAGCCGTGGATCTTGAATGCCGGGTAGCCGTAGCGCTCCTTGCACAGCAGCGCGAACTCGGCGTAGTCCTGCGGCGTGGACAGCCCGCCGTTCTCGTCGCCGTGGTAGCTGCTGGCGTAGCACGGCAGCTTCTTGCGCCAGCCGCCGAGGAGCTGATAGACCGGCACGCCGCAGCGCTGGCCGGCGATGTCCCATAGCGCGATGTCCACCGCCCCCGGCGGCGTGCCGTCCGGCGAACGCCGCGAGCGCTTCAGGTCGTGCCAGATGATCTCGCGCTGCAGCGGGTCGCGGCCGAGCAGGTAGCGCGCGCTCCTGGCGTCCACCCCGCCGGGCACCTCGCCGCGTATGCCGGCATCCGTTTCGATGGTCAGAATGCTGCCGCCGGTGCGCAGCCGCGCGCCGGGCGTGTACAGCGTGTCCCAGCCGTAGCGCGGGTCCAGACTCAAGTCGGCCAGCTCATATTCGTAGTGCGTCACCACGATCCGGGTAATGGTCATTGTCGATGCCACGCGTGCTCCAGTGCGCCGATCATACCGCGATCTACGCGCGTTCGCCGACGTAGCGACCGGCGCCCTCCGGACGCGGCAGGCCGGCGTGGCGCGCTTGCAGCCGCGCCAGCCGGCCCGCTACCGGCGGCTCCGGGGGGCAACTGCGGCGGGTCTTCAGGTCCACGTGCAGCAGCAGATGCTCCCCGGTAGCGGCGAGCGCGCCGGCGCCGTTCTCGAGGCGGTGAAACAGATGCAGCTTCCGGCCCGCGCCGGCCAGGAGCTGAGTGGTCACCCGAATCGATTCGCCGCCGCGCACCTCCTCGAGGTGGCGGAGATGGGTCTCCACCGTGAAGTAGCTGTTGCCGCCGGCGACGTAGTCGGCGCCGGCGCCGAGCAGTTCCATGGTCCGGTCGCTGGCCTGCGCGAACAGTTCCAGGTAGTGGGCCTCATTCACGTGGCCGTTGTAGTCGGTCCAGCTCTGCGGGATCTGGCGCGCCGCGGTGACCGGAAGATCGCCGGCGCCGTTCTCCGCCGTCGGCAGGCTGCGCTCATGGGAGGCGATCGTGCGGCCGGCGCCGTGGTCGTTCTTGCGCAAGGCGCGCATGATGGCCACCAGATTGTCGTCCCGCAGGCGCTCCAACTCCCGTACCCCGCGCCCCCCGGCCTGGCGGTCGGACTGCTCCGCAATCCGCGCCGCCAACTCCCCGGTCAACTCCGGCACCTCGGTCAGCCGCGACCAGTTCCACTGCAGCGCCGGCCCGAATTGCGCGATGAAGTGGGCCATTCCGGCATCGCCGCCGGCAATCCGGTAGGTCTCGAACAGGCCCATCTGCGCCCACCGCAAGCCGAAGCCGAAGCGTATCGCATCATCGATCTCGCCGGTGGAGGCTACCTGATCGCGAATCAGCCACAGCGCTTCCCGCCACACCGCCTCCAGCAGTCGGTCGGCGACGTGGGCGGCGATCTCCTTGCGGATGAGCAGCGGCTGCATGCCGATGCCGCGCAGCAGGGCGACGGCCTGGTCGCGGGTCCGCGCGCAGGTCGCCGCCGAGGCGACCACCTCGACCAGCGGCAGGAGATATACCGGATTGAACGGATGACACACCAGAATCTGGCCCGGCCGCCGGGCGCCGCGCTGCAGCTCGGACGGGGTGAATCCGGAGGTGGAGGAAGCCACGATCGCCTGCGCCGGGGCGCGGCGCTGAATCTCGCCCAGGACCTGACGCTTGACCGGCAGCCGTTCGGGCACGCTCTCCTGGATCCAGGTCGCTTCCGCCACCGCCTCGGCGATGGTGGCGCGGAACGCCAGCGAACCCTCGTTCGGGAGCGCCCGGTCGTACAGCGCGGGCAGGCTGCGGCGGGCGTTGTCCAGCGCCCGTTGCAAGCGGCCTTCGGCCCCGGCGGCGGGATCGAACACCGCCACGTCCCAGCCGTTGAGCAGAAAGCGCGCCGCCCAGCCGCCGCCGATCACCCCGCCGCCGATGATGGCGGCGGTCACTGCGGGGCTCGTTTGGTCAGCTTCAGCCGCCGGCGCACCCGGTCCGGGCCGATCACCGCGGCGCCGAGGCGCTCGATGATGGTTACGGCGCGCTCGACGAGCTGGGCGTTGGTGGCCAGCACGCCCCGGGAGAGATACAGGTTGTCTTCCAGTCCGACGCGGACGTTGCCGCCGGCGAGCACGGCCGCGGCGACGTAGGGCATCTGGTTGCGGCCCAACGCGAAGGCGGAGAACACCCAGTCGCGCGGCACGTTGTTGACCATTGCCAGCAACGTGTTCAGGTCATCCGGCGCGCCCCAGGGGATGCCCATGCAGAGCTGCAGCAGCGGCGGGGGTTCCACGATTCCCTCGTCCACCAGCCGCCGGGCGAACCACAGGTGGCCGCTGTCGAAGGCCTCGATTTCCGGCTTCACCCCAAGGTCCTTCATCATCTTCCCCATCGCCCGCAGCATGCCGGGGGTATTGGTCATCACGTAGTCCGCCTCGGCGAAGTTCATCGTGCCGCAGTCGAGGGTGCAGAGCTCGGGCCGGCATTCCACGATCGGCGCCAGGCGCTCGCCGGCGCCCGCCATGTCGGTGCCGGGATGCGGCGGCAGCGGCCGTTCGGGCGGGCCGAAGATCATGTCGCCGCCCATGCCGGTGGTCAGGTTCAACACCACGTCGACGTCCGCGGCGCGAATCCGCTCGGTCACTTCGCGGTAATACTCGGTCTTGCGGCTCGGCTTGCCGGTCTCGGGATCGCGCACGTGACAGTGCACGATCGCGGCGCCCGCCCTGGCCGCGGCGATCGCGCTGGCGGCAATTTGCCGCGGACTGCGGGGCACGTGCGGACTGCGCTCCTGGGTGGCGCCGGCGCCGGTTACCGCGGCGGTAACGAACACCTCCCGCGAGCAGGCAAGGGGCACGACTAGCTCCCGGCGCCCTGCTCGACCAGCCGCCGCCGCTGCGCCCGCGCCAACATGCGCAGGCTGGACTCCAGCTCCTCGCGCTCGCTGTAGCAGCCGCGCAGCCAGCGGCGGCCCGAGGTCGGGTCGAAGGCGGTGCGCCCGTGCAGTACGCGGCGGTTGTCGAAGCAGGCCAGGTCACCGGGGCGCAGCCGCAGGCGGAGCTGGTTGCCGGGGTCGTTCGCCAGGCGCTGAAACCGCTTGAAGGCGGCGTAGAACGCCTTGATGGTGGCGGTGTCGCCGCTCATCGGGTTGCGCAGCCACCACGTGTAGCGCACCGCGGCAAGCTCGCCGCGGGCATCCAGCTCCAATACCGGGGCGCGGAAGCGGTGGTCGGAATCACGGTTGCGGGTACCGAACGGCACCGCCACCGTCGCCAGCAGGGTGAAGTCGTCGGGAGACTCGGCCCTGAGCTGCTCGGCCACCGCGTAGCCGTCGACGAAGATGCTGTCGCCGCCGGCGCAGGAGTTGTGCAGGCAGAACAGAAACTGCAGTCCGGGCACGTACTCGCGGGTGCTGAGGTCGTTGTGCGCCGCCAGGGCGACGCTGGTAAAGGCGTTGCTGTTGGCGTCCGGGCGGCTCTCCACCTCCCAGACGTCGCCGTAGTTCGAGTTGCGCAGGCAGCCGACGCGGCGCGGAATCTCCGGCACGATGGCCGGGTCCCGGGGCAGATCCTCGACCAAGCCCAGCCCGTCGACGTGAATGGCGGTCAACCAGGCGCCGAGAGCCGCTTCGTCGCCGGCGCGGATGGCGGCGCCGGACACCCGCGTGAGCGGCAGGCGCTGCGCCCGGCCCGGCTCCCACAGGCGGCGCGCCGGCAGCTCCTCCGCGGGCGCCTCGGGGCGGTGCGCCCACAGCCAGCCGGGATGATAGCGGCTCACCAACCCCTCCGGGTGCCAGGTAACGGCGAGGAGGCCGTCGGGCTGCACCTCCGCGGCCGCGGCGCGCAGCTCATCCGGCAGGTCGACGAGCATGATCAGCTGCTCGCGCGTCACCGGATGAATGGTGCCGAAGTCAGGGCTGAACTCCCGTAACCACACACTCGGCAGCAAGCTGCCGCTGCCGTCGCTCCAGCGCACCGCCACGTCGCCGTCTACGATGCGCGCCCCGCTGAGCGCCTGAGCCGCGGGATAGGCATCGTAGTCCGGCACCAACAACGCATCGGTCATGGCACCCTCCGATCAGCACGGCGCGGTAACCGGATGGAGACTTCGCCGACCAGCTCGACGAGCTCCGATCAGCACGGCGCCGTACCAGCCGTCTATACCGTAATAATTACCAATCAGGTTTCGAGGCTGGCAAGGGCTTTGCCAAAAAAACCAGTCAGACGGCGCGCATCCGCCAACCGCGTACGCGGTGCGCCAGCGCGGCGCCGCCGCGGCTGAACAGCTTCACCTGCAGCGCGTCCGGGCGGGTCGGGTAGATACGTTGCGCGAGGAAGCGCTCGAACTGCCGCGCCCCCGCGCCTGCGCCCGCAAACACCTCCACCACCGAGTGGTCGACGAACACCCGCAACGTCACCGGCGCGGCCGGGTCGAACTGCAACGGCGCGCGCTGCACCGGCCGCGCGAGCTTCGCGTCCCAGCGGGCAAAGGCAAGGTCGCGGCGCCGGCTCGCCCTGCCGAACTCGATCTCGACCGCGCGCTCGGCGGCGTTGAGCGCCACCGCGGTTTCCTCGGCGCCGTCCGGGGAACAGCGCACCTTGAGGCCGCAGACGCCGGCGCTGCCGGCCGTGATCCGCAACTCGAGCTCCAGCGCGGCGCCGCTGATCTCCGGGAGCTCCACCTCCACTTCGGCCCCGGCGCCCGCGGTAAGCGCAACGTTGGCGCGCTCGCTCGGCCGATGCCGCAGCGCCCGCAACTCGGCGACCGGCGCGAAACGTACCGACTGGCCTCCGGGGGCGAGGGTCAGCTCCACCGGCAGGCTCATGCAGCCGCTCCACCCCGCCGCCACCAGCTCCTCCGCCGGGCGCCGCTCGTTGAGGTTGGCGAACATGATGCGGCGGCCCTGACCGTCGAGCAGCGCGCGCGGCGCGTGCAGGTTGCCGCCCGGCCAGTTGATGCGGTCGAAGCTGTGCGGCTGGAACTGCCGGTCGCGGTAGCTGCCGAGGTAATAGCGGCTGCCGCCGGGCGCGTGGTGGCAGAAGTGCAGCAGCATCCAGGTGGCCGCCTCCTCGGGGCCGATGCGGAAGAACTCCGGGCAGGCGCAGTCATCGCCGGCCGCGGTCCACCTGCGCTGCGACCGGTAGAACTGGTGCACGTACTCCCAGGCCGCGGTGTCGGCGGAGCGCGCGGCCGGCGCCAGCGGGTTCCGGCTGCGGAACAGGTGCTGGGCGTCGCCGCCGCGGCGCACGTCGCGGGTACCGGTAAGCAGGTAGCACCACTCGCCCTCCTGCCAGGCGGTGACGTCGTTGTTGCTCGGGTAGAGCGAGTTGCCTTGCACCGGATGGCGCAGCACCGCGCTTGCCGGGTCGAACCGCCACCGCTCCAGGTCGCCCTCCGGGTTGCTGGCGAAGCAACTGGCGCCGCCGCCGTCAGGGTGCGGAAAGACGATCATCGGCGTGCCGTTCCAGGAGAACAGGTTGCCGGTCTGACCGCGCGCCACGGCATCGGGGTGGCGCGCCCAATGCGCCAGGTCGGCGCTGGAGACGTGCGCCCACGCCTTGTAGTTGTAGCCGTCGGAACGTTTCGACGGTCCGGCGGCGGCCCAGGAGTCGTGCAGGTAGAACAGGTGGTAGCGGCCGGCGTGGAACACCGCGGCGCACGGATCCCACAACAGCCCCTCATCCGGCAGGTGGTGATAGCTTGGGCGGTGGCGGTCCAGGATCAGTCGATCTCCAGGACTTCGGGGGACAGTTGATACCACGCCACGGCGCCCGACTCCACGTCGCGGCGAATGCGCTCGTCGAACCGCAGGCCGGCCACCATGGCAAACGCGCGCCGGCCGGTAAACCGGGTCAGGAACCGCGCGTTGCGCTGGGCGCGCGTGGTGTCGCGGCCGTTGGCCGTGTAGGAGACCTCGACCGCCAAGTAGCACTCCTCTCCCGCCGCGTCGGTCGCGCACAGCATGATGTCCGCCAGCCGAAAGCTGCGCATCTCGTGCCTGGAGATGCCGTCGGTGTCGGACGATCGTACCAGATCCCGAATCTCCTCCCGGTCGAGGGTGCGGACGAACTCGAGGCCCTGCTCCTCAGCCATCAGATCGGCTTCGCGCAGGGCCGCGGTCCTGGCATGGGCGGCTTTGAGAGGAGCAATGTCAATGCGGATCTGTTGCATTTGCCGCTCCAGCGCTTCGACCCGGCGCTCCAACGCCTCAAGCCGGCGCTCAATCAGTTCAAGCCGGCGCTCCACCAGTTCAAGCTGGCGCTCCAGCGTATCGAGCCGGCCCTCGACGGCAGCGAAGCGGCGCTCGGCGGCAGCCGCAAACTCCGCCAGCTTCTGCGGCATCTCCAGCAACTCGCGCGTGAGCAGCCGCCCCCGCAACGCTTCCAGCCACTGCGGGTGCCGATCCAGAACCTGGACCAAATCCTCTACCGTTGCTATCTGCGCCGGCTGCATCCGCCTCGCCTCACTGCCCAACCTATCCCCCGGCCGCCCCGACCGTCAACACGCCGCGGCGCGGCGGGTCTGTGGTTACTTGACCGCCATGTCGCCGATCGATTGTTCCAGCTCGGCGGCGTATCGGGGGCGGATGCGGGGCTTGGCCGGTACCTCTTCTTCGCGCAGCACCGGCGGGTGCGCGGTAGGCGGCAGCGGCGTGTCGAACTGATAGCTCGGGTCATGCTGCTGGCGCCGCCGGATGTCCAGCATCTCGCGCCAGGCGCCCCACAACGTGCGCGGCTGCGGCATGTCATCTTTGATGACCCGGTGCAGCCGGGCCAGATTGTAGCACGGCACCCCGGCGTACATGTGGTGCTCGGTGTGCCAGTTCATGCCCCAATACAGGAACTCGGAGATCGGATCGAGGGTATTGCTGCGCACGCACATACGGAAATCGGGAACGTTGTCGCGCAGCCCGCAGTGCATGGGGCCGCCGACCAGCCAGCGCAACCAAGTGCCGATGCCCAGGTGCGCGAGCAGCAGCAACGCCACGATCGGCGCCCCGAGCAGAATGGGTACGGCGCCCGCGGCCGCCAGGTAGAGCAGGCCCAGGCGCGCCCACCACACCGCCTTGCGGCGGGCGCCCGGCGCATCGCGGTAGAGCGCCTCCATCCAGCCGCCATCGTCGTCGCCGCCGCGCCCGGTCGCCGGCGGATACCGGTCCAGCGCCGTGGTCCCGTACTGGCGCAATATCGTCCAGATCCCCGACGACTGGTAGCCGCCGGTGACGTTCACCGTGAACAACTGCAGGAGGTAGAAGAAGCGCCACGTCGGATCCTGCGGCAGCACCACCTCACGGTCGCCGGCGGGGTGCAGCGTGTAGCGGTGATGGTAGCTGTGGCTCAGCTTGAAGTCGTAGACGTTGGCGAAGCCGAGCAGGCAGTAGACGCGCATGAACAACCCGTTGAGCCACTTGGTGCGGAACACGGTGCCGTGGCCGAGTTCGTGAATCGCCGCGCCCTTGAAGAACGAACCGACGGTGCCGTGGGCGACCAGCGCCGCGCCGAACGGTGCCCACAGTTGCTCGACGAACAGGAGGCAGGCGGCTGTTCCGGTCGCGCCCCACAGCAGCAGATGCCCCACCGACTGCGCCGCGCCGCGCCAATCACTGCGCCGCATCAGCTCGCGCAACAGCGCGGGATCGATCGGACAACGGTACCACTTGACCCGCAGGGTCCGGCGGACCTCGGCCAGCGGCCGGTACGCGGCCGCCGCGCCGCCGGTATCGTTCGCCCTCACGGTTCCGACGCTGCGCCTTGGAGCGCGCCGGCGCGGCGGAGCACTTCCCGGGTGCTGGCGTACACGACGCCGAGCGCCTGCTCCAGGGGCATCGCCTGCAGCCGGGTGGCGGCGGGCTCGAACGGCTCCACCCACACCGGACCCGCGTAGCCCAACTCGTGCAGGGCGCGAATCGCCGCCACGCTGTCGATGACCCCGGTAGCCAGCGGCAGCTCCCGTTCCAGGTCCTCCTGCTGCTCGCGGGAACGGCCCTTCCAGCCGTCGTTGAGATGCACGCCGACCACGCGGTCGCCGCGGCCCAGCAGCTTGATCTGGTCGAGGGTAGCCCCGGACGTATACCAGTGGTAGGTATCGAACTGCACGCCCACCTGCGGCGAGATGGCATCGGCCAGCGCCAGGAGGTCCGGCAACGTCCAGATGAACGGGTAGCGAAACGAGTCGCGCAGCGGCTTCGGTCCCAGGAACTCCAGGCCCGCCTGCAGGCCGTGCGCGCGGGCCGCCTCGAACACCTGGCCGAAGCGGTCCACGCACCAGGCGAAGTTGGCGTCCCGCGCGCGTTCGTTGCTGCCCGGCCAGACGTGGTTGTAGTAGCGCGGCACGCCGGCCTCCTGCGCCAGATCCATCTGCCGCCGCAGTCGCTCCAGGTCGGCCGCAAACTCCGCGCCGGAGCATTCGCGCAGCATGTCGAGGTCCATCGGCATGATCGACCACTGCAGGCCGTGGTCGCTGACCAGGGCGGCGGCCGCCTGCGCCTGCCGGACGCTGCCTATTTCCCGGAGGGGGAAGGTCACTGCGTCGAAGCCGCACCGCTGAGCCGGCGGCAGGACCGCGGCCAGCGGCACCCGGCCCAGTCCCGACTGGTTGGGGTCGAGGTTGATCTGCATGCGCGCCTCCGGGCGTTCAGCCGCCGCCTTGGCCAAGGTGGCCTTGGAGGAACCGCACGCTGGCCGCGACCTGACGCTCCTCCAGGCCGTGGAGCAGGATCGAGCCGCGGTAGCCGGACCGCCGCAGCTCGCCCAGGTAGTGTCCGAAGTCGAGCCGGCCGGTGCCGGCCGCGGCGTGGCCGGCGTCGCCGTCCTGCTCAATGTCCTTGGCGTGCGCCAGGGCGATGTCGCCGCCGAGCAGATCGATGGCCTCGGTAAGCAGCTCCTGCTGTCTGCTCAGCTCGCCGCGGTGGTAGATGTTGGCGCCGTCGAACACCACCTTCAGGCGCGGCGACCGCAGTTCGTCCAGGAGCTGCCGCGCCTTCGCGGCGGTGTGGACGACGTTGTTGACTTCCGGCTCGAACACCAGGGTGACGCCGCTCTCCTCGGCGGCCTCCAGGCAGGCGGCCATCGAGCGCAGCAAGTCGGACCAGGCGCCGGCGTCGTCGTTGGCGTCGTTCCACCGCCACATGCTGCGCGCATCGCGGCTCCCGGTACAGAGCGCCACCTTGTCGGCGCCGTGCGCCGGGGCGGCGCGAATCAGCCTGCGCAGCCGCTCCAGCGCGGCGCGGCGCCGCTCCGGTTCCGGGTCGACCAGGTTGGTGTAACCGGCCACCGAGTCCACCGTGATTCCCCGCTCCGCGGCCGCCGTGCGGATGTGTTCCACCAGCCCTTCATCCAGCATGGCCGGCACCTCCTGCATGCCAATGGCGGTGTAGTTCCACTCCGTGTTCTTCAGGCCGTGAGCCCGGATCGCGTCGAACACCGCTTCGACGGTCGGGCGCACGAACGTGTACGCGAAGATGCCGAGCCGCATGTTCCTCACAAGGCTCCGGGGTCGATCGGCAGCCAGCGCCGTTCCGCCGCCGCCTGCGAGATCACTTCCATCACGTAGCTGCGGTAGGCGGCCTCCCGGACGGTTACCAGGTGGCTCCGCTCGCCGCCGCCGACGGCGTCGATGAACTGCTCCAGCGGCTGCGGCAGGCGCGCCGGCAGGTCGGTCCACGGTTCCCGGCCGGTGGCTCCGTCGACGGCGGCGGACAGCAGAAACAGCTCGTTGTCCCAATCGTGGTGCCGCGCGCCGGGAGCGTTGCGCATCACCGCGTGCCCCTGGGTGCCGCTGATCAGCAATGACGCGGGCTCCGCCAGGTCCACCCAGCTCGCCGCAATGGTGGCGATGGCGCCGTTGTCGAAGCGCAGGATCGCCTCGCCGCATTCCTCACCCTGCGGATAGCGCCGCAGCGGGCGCGAGAAGGCGGCGGTCACCGCCTCCAGACGGGCCGTGCCGCCCATGAGGAACAGCAGGAGGTCCAGCTTGTGAGTGCCCAGATCGCCGAACCCGCCGAACCCGGCCTGCCGCGGGTCGGCCATCCACTGCCAATCGGAGTGGAATATGTCATCGATCGCCGCGGCGGTGCCGAACACCAGCCGCAGCCGACTGAGTTCACCGAACGCCGCCTCGGAGATCAGACGCTTGAGCAACCGGTGCGCCGGGATGGTGCGGTTGAAGTATCCGGTGTGGAAGATCACGCCGGCGGCTTCCAGCGCCTGCATCATCCGCCTGGCGTCAGCCAGTCCGATGCCCAGCGGCTTCTCGACGAAGCAGTGCTTGTTCGCGCGGGCGATCTGCCGCACCAGCGATTCGTGGCGGTTGGTCTGCGACAGCACGACCACCGCGTCCAGGTCCGGTATGCCGAGGACTTCCGCGGGGTCGGCTGCCGCGCGGCACTGCAACTTGCGGGCGTATTTCCCGGCGATGGCCGGATCGGGATCCCACACCGCGGCCACCGCGACGTCGGCGCGGGCCGCCAACACCTCGACGAACCCGGGCGTGTGAATGTGGCTCGCACCGAGCAGCGCCAACTTCCTGGTCTTCATGCGGTTTCAGCCATTCTTGGTTGCCATGCGGCCAGTATAGCGGGATTGTCCGCGCCGCGGTACCCGCCGGCCCCGCGGGCCCGCGGCGGGGCGCGGCCGGTAGATTGACCAATGGCCGCGGTCGTGGAATCATCGAGCTGTCCCATGCCATACGCAACGAAAGGAGCGAAATCGATGAAATGCAAAGCCTTGCCGGGCCTGATCTCGGCGCTGGCGCTGGCGCTGCCGGCGGCCGCGTTCGCGGGCGGCGATTCGGAGCCGGCCGCGGCGGACGAGAGCGGCGCCGCGGTGATGGAAGCGAGCGGCCAATACCGCGAGTCGCCGCTGCTGGCGCAACTGGTGGCGAACGGCGAACTGCCGCCGGTGGAAGAGCGGCTGCCGGTGCGCCCGCTGGTGCTGGAGCCGCTGGCCGCGGCCGGCGAGACCATCGGCCGCTACGGCGGAACGTTGACGGTAACCGGGCTCAACCCGAACGGCGACTCGTTCGGCGCGGAATGGGGCGACGGCGGCGGGTTCCGCAGCGAAGGCCTGGCCTTCTTCGACATCGCCAGCCGCAGCTTCACCCCCGACATCGCCGAATCGTGGGAGGTGTCGGACGACTTCACCACCATGACCGTGCACCTGCGCGAGGGCGTGCGCTGGTCGGACGGCGAGTTGCTCACCACCGAGGACGTGGAGTTCTGGTGGAACGACGTGATGCTCAATGAGTCGCTGACCGCCAAGATCCCCAACTACTTCGCGCCCGACGGCAACGTCATGCAGGTCAACGTCATCGACGACTACACGTTCAGCTTTGAGTACGCCGCGCCCTATCTGGCGATCGCCGACCAGATGGACCGCCTGACGCCGTGGAGTCCCAAGCACTACATGCAGCGCTGGCACGCCGCCTACAACGAGGATGCCGCCAAGGAGGCGGACGCGGAAGGGTTCGCCGAGTGGTTCGAGGCGTTCCTGGCGCGGCAGGACGACAACTGGGGCACGGTCTACGCCGAGGAGCGCCCGATGTTCGGTCCGTTCGCCCCGGCCAGGCCGGACTCGGTGGGCAACCGCCTGTCGCCGCGCAACCCCTACTACTGGAAGGTGGACCCCGCCGGCCAGCAACTCCCCTACGTCGATTATTACGAGGTGATTCTGCTCGGCAGCCGTGAGATCCTGGAGGCGAAGGCGATCTCCGGCGAGTTCAACATGGGCGGCGCCTGGGCCGATCTGGCCAGCTTTCCGCTGCTGGTGGAGAACGCCGACAAGGCCGGCTATACGGTGCGCATGTACCCCGGCCTGCTGTGGGGCGGCAGCGTGAGCTGGGCCTACAACTACACCAGCAAGGACCCGGTACTGCGCGACATCTTCAACGACCTGCGCTTCCGCCGCGCCCTGTCGCACGCCATCAACCGCGAGGAGTTCGCCGAGGTGTTCAACCTGGGACTGACCGAGCCGCGCCAGGCGGCGCCGCCGGCCGACTGGAGCTTCTACGACGAATCGTTCGGGCGCAAGTATCTGGAGTACGACCTGGAGCTGGCCAACCAGCTCCTCGATGAGATGGGGCTGGAGTGGGACGCCAACCGCCGCCACCGGCTGCGCCCCGACGGCAAGCCGCTGATCCTCAACACCGAGATCGGCCAGGAGGGGCACCGCCCCGGCGAGTGGGAATTCATCGTCCGCTACTGGTCCAAGGTGGGCGTCGAGGTGAAGTTCAAGCAGGTGGACCAGGCGCTCTACGCCCAGCACCTGCTGGCCAACGACCTCGACATCGGCACCTGGGGCGCCGGCGGGCCGCCGGAGTCGGTCAGCCACGCCATCTTTCCGATCCGCCTGGTGCCGCCGTGGCACTGGCGCACCTGCTGCGCGCTTGGCGGCATGGCGTGGCACGACTGGTGGGAGAGCCGCGGCGAGCTGGGCGAGGAGCCGCCGGCGCAGATCAAGGAGCTATTCGCCATCCTCGACCAATGGCGGGCCGCGGCGATGGGCACCGAGGAGTACCTCGAGCTCGGCAAGCAGATGGTGCGCATCAACGACGAGAACATCTGGTACAACGTGGTCACCGGTTCGCCGCCGAGCATCAGCCACGCGGTGGTGGTGAGCGCCATCGACGAGAGCGTCATGAACGTGCGCGACCCCGACACCGACTCCGGCTGGTGGATCATCGAGATGCTGTGGATTGACCAGTAATCCGCGGCCGGCCGCGGAACCGGCGCTCAGGAGAACTGCGACCAGTCCCAGATCAGGAACAGCTCGTCGTACTCCCGGCGCCGGAGGGCGGCGTATACCGCCGCCGCGTCCTGCGGAGCGGCGCGGCGGATCAGGCCGTCCACCGGAATCTTGCCGGCGGCCAGCCATGCGAGGGCCTTTTCGTAGCCGGAGAACACCGTCTGCGGGGCGAGGTTGTAGTCCCGGTTGTGGCCGCCGTGCGCGAACTCCCGCCGCCGCGGCGGGAGTTCGTACTCCCAGCCGCTACGCAACGTCAGGATCTTGTAGAACACCGCCTTGAGCAGTTGGTGCGCCGCGATGTCGGTGCGGCGCACCCACGGCGTTCCCACCAGCACCAGCTCGGCGCCCATGCGCACCACCTCGCAGGCAGCGGCGACCGCGGCTTCGTGGCCCGAACATTCCACCACCAGCGCCGCCTTGCCGGCGACCGCCGGGTCGCTGACCGGCAGCGCCGGGTAGACCCGGGCGATGCCGGACGCCGCGGCCTGCCGCCGGCGCCGCTCCAGCGGGTCGACCGCCACCACTTCGTAGTTCGAGATGCGGAACAGGTGCGCGGCCAGGTACCCTACCGGCCCCAGTCCGGTGATCACCACCAGATCGCCCGGCCGCGCCGCGGTGGTCATCAACGTGGTCATCGACACGCCCATCAGGCGCGCCAGCAGCGCGGTCGCGGCGTCCAGGCCGCGCGGCAGCGGGAGGGTCAGGCGAGGCGCGAACCGCTGCGTGCTGCGGTTGCTGCCCTGACAGAACAGCAGGTCGCCGGGCGCGATACCTTCGACCTCGGAGCCGGTCCGATCCACCCGCAACACCGCGGCATGCCCCGGGCGCACGGGGAAGGCGCCCGCTCCGGCGCCGGCCAGCGCGGCCAGGGCCGATCCCGGGCTGTCGATCGACGCCAGCGTGCGCCCGTGGACCTCGCCGCGGCCGAGCGGCGGGTCGGCGTAGCTGCGCAACTCGACCTGGTCCCGGCGCGGAAACACGATTTCCCTCGGTGGTACGCGCTCCCGGCCGGCGGCTGGCAGGGATGTCGGCATGACGCCAGCGTAGCGTAGCACACGGCCGCCGGTTCTGCCGCTCCCGGCTGACGGGGCGGACCGGGCTGACTGGCGGCGTTCCTTGACAGGCGGTAGCAGGGTGGTAGGGTGACTCAAACAGCGCGAGTTTCGCGCGGTCCATCCCGATGGACCAAGGAGGTAATGAGCATGAATCACTCCCTGGCAAGAGCGGCGTTCGTCGCGCTGCTCGTCATCCCGTTGGCCGCGGTTGGATTGTGGGCCGCGGGCGAAGCGGAGAGCGGTTCCGCGGCGGATATCGACACCGCGCCGGTGTACGGCGGCAACCTGAACATGGCGCAACGGCACGGCGCCTCGCCGCTCGACCCGACCGACCTGCAGCGCGACACCGTCGCCTTCGCTGCGTTCTACGACCTCGCGTGGGTGGTAGATTACCTGAAGGGACCGCGCGGCACCGGTGAGGAGTCGTATCCCAACCACTGGTTCATCGACATCAAGAAGCAGACCAGTCAGCTCATCGAGTCGTGGGAGTTTCCGGACATCGAGAGCGCCGTGTTCCGGGTGCGCAAGGGCGTTCGCTTCTGGCGCGCCGAGGACGTGGCGCGCCCCAACCCGGCGCTGGCCGACTACTACGGCACCGAGCTCACCGCGCAGACCATGGTCGACCGCTGGAACGTGGACGCCGCGGTCGAAGGCGCCGCCGCGGCGGACCGGGACTGGCAGTGGAGCGTGCGCGCGGATGATCCCTGGGTCATCGACGTCAAGTTCCCGGCGCCCGACGCCACCAACTGGTTCGTGGTTACGGTGAGCCGCATCTCGTGGTCGCATCCGGCAATGCACACCGCCGAGGGCGTCAATCCCAACGACTGGCAGGACGCGCTGGGCACCGGTCCGTGGATCCCGACCGACCACGTGCCCGGCGTGACCACCAAGTTGAAGAAGAACCCCAACTACTGGGACGTGGACCCGTTCATCCCGGAGAACGCGGTGCCCTACCTGGATACCAAGGTGATGACCCCGACCGCCGACGACCCGGCCATCACCATCGCCGCGCTGCGCAGCGGCCAGCTCGACGTGTTCGGGTTCCACGGCCTGCAGCCGGAGGACGTGGCGGCGCTGGAGCGGACCACCCCCGAGCTCGGGCACGTCCCGCAAGGGTCGCTGCTGCGCGGCTACAACGTGAACCTCAACATTCCCGGCAGCCCGTGGGCGGACCGGCGCGTGCGCTACGCCGCCATGCTGGCGGTCAATCAACAGGAGATGGTCGACTCGTTCTACTACGGGCTCGCCTATCCCGGCGGCTACCCGGCGCAGTCGCTGCACGGCGACAACTTCATCGGCTACGAGAAGTTGAAGGCCATGGGGCGCGGCGACCTCGCGGAGCTGTACGAGTACCACCCGGACAAGGCGCGGGCGCTGCTGGCCGAGGCCGGCTATCCGGACGGCTTCGACACCACCATCCTGGCGATGCACTCGGTGGCCGAGGACGTCGAGCTGTTCGCCGGCTACCTCCGGGAAGTGGGCATCAACGCCGAGCTGGACCTGATGGAGTCGGCCGCCTACTACTCCGCCTCGCTGGGCCCGAACCCCGACCCGCGCTTCACCGGGCTGACCTTCATCGATGCCGGGGCGCCGCAGATCGGCCTGATGGGCACGATGAACTTCCACCACGACCCGCGCGCTTCGCTGGTGTGGTACGGCAACCCGCTGGGCGAGCACGTCACGCCGGAGAACCGCGCCGCGGCGGAGCGGCAGATGGAGCTGATCGACGCCGCCAAGACCGCGCGCGACCCGGAGACCTACCGCCGGCGGTGGACCGAGCTGTACCTGCACACCCTGGAGGAAGCGTGGCACATCTCCGGCGTCACGGTGGAGAATCACGTCTATTGGCAGCCATGGGTGAAGGGCTTCGGCGGCGCCGTGGGCGACCTGAGTTCGCAGGCCAACATCAGCAAGTGGTGGTGGGTCGACTGCAACGCGAAGCGGTCGAGCAGCGGACGCGCCTGCGCCGACTGACGGCGGCGGCCGATCGCTGACCTGCGGTAACGGGAGGCCGACCCGGGCGCGGCCTCCCGTTGCCGGCCAGGCAGGACATACATGCTGGCCTACCTCGTTCGGCGGCTGCTGCTGATCGTTCCCACCCTGCTGCTCATCACCGTGATCGTGTTCGCCGGACTGCGGTTCGTTCCCGGCGACGCGGTCGACATCATGGTGACGCTCACCAGCTACAAGACCGGCGACGAGGATCCGCGCGTGGTGTTGCGGCGCGAGCTGGGGCTGGATCAGCCGATCCACGTCCAGTACGGCCGCTGGCTGGCGGGCGTGGCACGCGGCGACCTGGGCACCTCGTTCTGGTCCAAGCTGCCGGTGACGCAGCAGATCGTGATCGGGCTTCCGGTCTCGCTGGAAGTAGGCGCGCTGGCGCTGGTATTCTCGCTGCTGCTCGCGCTGCCGGTGGCGATCTATTCCGGCATCCGGCCGGACAGCGTTACCGACCAGGCGCTGCGCGCCGTCGCCATTACCTTCATCTGCATTCCGAGCTTCTGGATCGGTACCATGGTGCTGATCTATCCGCCGATCTGGTGGGGATGGGCGCCGCGCCTGTCGTGGATTCCGTTCACCGCCAATCCGGTGGCGCACACGATCATGGTGGTGATTCCGGCCTTCATCCTCGGGATGTGGCTGTCCGGGATCACCATGCGGCTGACGCGCAATATGATGCTGGAGGTGTTGCGGCAGGACTACATCAGGACCGCCTGGGCGAAGGGGCTGAAGGAACGGCTGGTGATCGCGCGCCACGCGTTGAAGAATGCGCTCATCCCGGTGCTGACGATGATCGGGCTGCAACTTCCGGTGCTGGTGGGCGGCGCGGTGGTGGTGGAGTCGATCTTCAATCTTCCGGGGATTGGCGGCATCATGGTGCAGGCGATGGAGAAGCGCGACTATGCAATCGTCTCGGGCCTGAACCTGATCGCGGCCACGTTCATCCTGTTCGTGAATCTGATCATCGACCTCAGCTACGCGTGGCTCGACCCGCGCATTCGCTACCGGTGAGCGTGGCTTCGACCGGCGAATCGGAACGAGTCGCCGGCGCGGCGGCGGCGCGGCGCGGACTCGCCCTCTTCTTCAAGCGGTTGTTCAAGGAAAAGCCGGCCGGCGCCGCGGGCCTGATCGTGGTGCTGCTGTTCTTCCTGACCGGGGTGTTCGCGCACCGGTTGGCGCCGCACGACTACGCCGACCAGGACGTGCCCCGGCGCCTGGAGGGACCGTCCGCCGAGTTCCTGCTCGGCACCGATCAGTTCGGCCGCGACTCGCTGAGCCGCATCATCCACGGCGCCCGCATCTCGATGGTCGTCGGCCTGCTGGCGAGCGCCTTCACCGTCACCACCGCCACCCTGCTCGGCGTGATCTCCGGCTACTGGGGCGGCACGTTCGATCTGATGCTGCAGCGCCTGGTCGACGCGGTGATGAGCTTTCCGTGGCTGTTCCTGGTGCTGACGGCGATGCTGCTGCTCGGACCGAGCATCCTGTCGATCGCGGTGGTGATCGGCGTGCCATGGGGAATCGCCAACGTGCGCACCATTCGCAGCGTGGTGCTGAGCGTCAGGGAAGACGCCTACGTCGTGGCGGCGCGCGCCACCGGCGCCCGGCCGCGGCGCATCCTCGCCCGGCACGTGCTGCCGCAGACCATCGCCCCGAACATCATTCTGTTCACCGTCACGCTCGGCTCGGCGATCATCGGCGAGGCGACGGTGAGCTTCCTCGGGTTCGGGATTCCGCCGCCGCAACCGACCTGGGGCGGCATGCTCAGCGCGGAGGGCCGCAAGTACCTGGAGGCGGCGCCGGCGCTGGCCCTGTGGCCGGGATTGTGCCTGGCGATCGTGGTATTCGCCATCAACATCTTCGGCGATGCCCTGCGCGATCTGCTCGACCCGCGCCTGCGCGGCGGCGCCGGCCGGTTCGACCATGCCCGCGGCGGCGCGGCGGGCGCGCAGCAGTGAGCGGCCGCGGTGGTGGCAGCGGCGCGGCGGGCGCCGGCGTTCTGCTGGAGGTCAGGAACCTCAAGACCCACTTCAAGCTGCGCCAGGGGATCGTGCGTTCGGTCGACGGCGTGGACCTGACCATCTACCGCGGCCGGACGCTGGGCGTGGTGGGCGAGAGCGGCTGCGGCAAGAGCGTCACCGCGCAGTCGATCCTGCGCATCGTGCCCCGTCCCGGGGCGATCGTCGGCGGGCAGATCCTGCTGCATGACAAGGCGGGCGGCGAGGCGGTCGATCTGGCGGCGCTGCCGCCCAAGGGCCAGCGCATCCGCGAGGTGCGCGGGGGCGAGATCGGCATGATCTTTCAGGAGCCGATGGCGTCGCTGAGCCCGGTGCACAGCGTCGGCAACCAGATCATCGAGATGGCGCTGCTGCACCGCTCCGGCGGCAAGGATGCGGCGCGCGCCGCGGTGCTCGACATGCTGAATCGGGTCGGCTTCTCCGCGCCGGCGCGCACCTTCGACGCCTACCCGCATCAACTGAGCGGCGGCATGCGCCAGCGCGCCGTGATCGCCATGGCGCTGGTCGGGCGTCCCAGTCTGCTGATCGCCGACGAACCCACCACCGCCCTCGACGTCACCACCGAGGCGCAGATCCTGCGTTTGCTGCGCCGCCTGCAGGCCGAGCTGGGCATGGCGATCATGTTCATCACCCACGATCTGGGCGTGATCGCAAGGATGGCCGACCACGCCGCGGTGATGTATCTGGGCAAGGTGGTGGAACACTCCGACGTGGACTCCCTGTTCTACGATCCCCGGCACCCCTACCTGCGCGCCCTGCTCGCCTCGGTGCCGCGCTTCGGCGGCCGCGCGCAGGCGCGGCTGCAGTCGATCGAGGGCATGGTTCCCGATCCCTTCCACCTGCCGGCGGGCTGCCCGTTTCATCCCCGCTGCCCGGAGTCGATCGCCGGCCGGTGCGAGACCGAGGCGCCGGTGTACCGCCCGCTGCCGGCGGCGCCGCAGCGCGGCGCCGCCTGTCATCTGCAGGCGGCCGCCGAGGCCGCGGCGCCGGGCGCGGCGCGATGAGCGCCGCGCCCGCGCCGGACGGCCTGCTGCTGAAGGTGAGCGGCCTGCGCAAGCACTTTCCGATTCGACGCGGCCTGTTCGGGCGCAGCGCGGGGCAGGTGAAGGCGGTCGACGGCGTCGACTTCGCGATCCGCAAGGGGGAGACCCTCGGACTGGTTGGGGAAAGCGGCTGCGGCAAGTCCACCACCGGGCGCTGCCTGCTGCGCGGCCACGACCTGACCGGCGGCGAGATCTGGTTCGACGACCAGGACCTGGGTTGGGTCGACGTGTTTCGCCTCGACCGCGCCCAGCTCAAGGTGTTCCGGCGCCACGCGCAGATGATCCTGCAAGACCCGTTTCACTCCCTCAACCCGCGCATGACGCTGCTCGACATCGTCGGCGAGGGGTTGACCATCGCCGGCGTCAGGGGGCAGGAGCGCAGCGACCGGGTGGCGGCCGCGCTGGAGGTGGTCGGCCTGCGGCGCGAGTACCTGAGCCGCTATCCGCACGCGTTCTCCGGCGGCCAGCGGCAGCGCATCGGCATCGCCCGAGCGCTGGCGCTCAACCCGCAGTTCGTGGTGTGCGACGAGCCGGTGTCGGCGCTCGACGTGTCGATCCAGGCGCAGATCCTCAACCTGCTGCAGGACCTGCAGGACCGGTTCCAGCTCACCTACCTGTTCGTCGCCCACCAGCTCAACGTGGTGCAGCACATCTGCGACCGGGTCGCGGTGATGTACGTCGGGCGCGTGGTGGAGGTAGCCGACACGCAGACCCTGTTTCGGAACCCGCGCCATCCCTACACCGAGGCGCTGCTGTCGGCGGTGCCGCAGCCGGACCCGCGCCACCGGTCGGCGGAGATCGTGCTGCGCGGCGAGGTGGCCAACCCGGCCGCGCCGCCCGGCGGCTGTTACTTTCACCCGCGCTGCAACTACACTGCCGAGCAGTGTTCCACGCTGGCGCCGGCGCTGGAAGCGCTCCCGGCCCTTGAAGCGCTTCCGGCGCCGGAAGGGGTTGCCCCGGAGCACTCCGTGCGCTGCCACCGGGCGGCGGAACTGACCCTGGCGGGAGTCGATTGATGGGCGCCTACGTGATTCGGCGGCTGCTGCTGTTCGTACCGATGCTGGTCGCGATCAGCGTGCTCGCCTTCGTACTGATCCAGCTCCCGCCGGGGGATTACCTGACCAGCGAGATCATGGCGATGGCCGAGCGCGGCGAAGAGGTGGACGAGGCGGTGATCGCGGCGCTGAAGCTGCGCTACGGGCTCGACCGCCCGCTGGTGCAGCAGTACTTCCGCTGGATCACCAACATCGTGTTCGAGGGCGACTTCGGGCGCTCCTTCCACTGGAAGCAGCCGGTGTCGGCGCTGATCTGGGAGCGGCTGCTGTGGACGATCGTGATCTCCTTCGGCAGCCTCCTGTTCACCTGGGCGGTGGCGTTCCCGATCGGCATCTACGCGGCCACCAATCAATACTCGATCGCCGATTACCTGTTCACCTTCTTCGGATTCCTCGGCAAGGCCACCCCCAACTTCCTGCTGGCGCTGGTGCTGATGTGGCTCGGCTACGTCTACTTCGACTTCAACATGGGCGGCCTGTTCTCGGCGCAGTACCAGAACGCTCCCTGGAGCCTGGCCAAGCTGGGCGACCTGCTCAGCCACCTCTGGGTGCCGCTGGTGGTGCTGGGAACCGCCGGCACCGCCGACCTGATCCGAACCCTGCGCGCCAACCTGCTCGACGAGCTGGCCAAGCCCTACGTCACCGCGGCCCGCGCCAAGGGTCTCACCGAACTCAAGCTGATCGCCAAGTACCCGGTGCGCATCGCCATCAACCCGTTCGTCAGCAGCATCGGCGGCGTGCTGCCGGAGCTGATCTCGGGCGCCGCCATCGTGTCGGTGGTGCTGAGCCTGCCCACCACCGGGCCGCTGATGCTCAACGCGCTGTTGACGCAGGACATGTTCCTGGCCGGGAGCTTCCTGATGATGCTCACCGCGCTGTCGCTGATCGGCACGCTGCTGTCGGACATCCTGCTGGCGGTGCTGGATCCGCGCATCCGCCAGACGGTGTAGGAGAGGATCAGCGCGCATGGCGGCCCCTGATCCCGGGCAGAGCAGCCCGGCGTCCACCCACCGCACCGAGACCGCGTCGCAGTGGCAGTTGATGCGCTGGCGGTTTCTGCAGCACAAGGCGGCGGTGGTCAGCCTGGCGGTGCTGGTCATCCTCTACCTGATCGCCCTGGCGGTGGAGTTCATCGCCCCCTACGCCACCGACCGCTACGACATCAAGTATCTGCTGGCGCCGCCGCAGCGGGTGCGCTTCTTCGACGCCGCCGGGCGCTTCCACCTGCGCCCGTTCGTGTACGACTACACCACCACGCGCGACCCCACCAGCCTGCGCATCGTGCAGGTGGTCGACACCGGGACGCGGCATCCGATCCGCTTCTTCGTGCGCGGCGACGAGTACCGCTTCTGGGGTCTGTGGCGCGGCAACCTGCACCTGTTCGGGATCGACGACCCGGAGGCGATGATCCTGTTGTGGGGCGCGGACGACCAGGGCCGCGACCTGTTCTCGCGGGTGATCTACGGCGCGCGGCTGTCGCTGTCGATCGGCTTCGTCGGCGTGATTCTGAGCCTGGTGCTCGGCATCCTGCTCGGCGGCATCTCCGGTTACTTCGGCGGGACCGCGGATTTGGTGATTCAGCGCGTCATCGAGCTGCTGCAGGCGATTCCGCGCATTCCGCTGTGGCTCACGTTGTCGGCGGCGCTGCCGCGAGACTGGGGCACCGTCGAGGTGTACTTCGGCATCACCATCATCCTGTCGGTGCTGGGCTGGACCGATCTGGCGCGCACCGTGCGCGGCAAGTTCCTGGCCCTGCGCGAGGAGGACTTCACGCAGGCGGCCAAGTACCTGGGGGCCGGCGAGCTGCGCATCATCATCCGGCACATGGTGCCGTCGTTCAGCAGCCACCTGATCGCCGTACTCACTCTGCGGGTACCGGAGATGATCCTGGCGGAGACCAGCCTGAGCTTCCTCGGGCTGGGGCTGCGCGAGCCGGTGATAAGCTGGGGGGTGCTGTTGACCGGGGTGCAGAACATCCGCGCCGTGGCGCTGGCGCCGTGGCTGTTCCTGCCCGGCGCGGCGATCGTGGTCACCGTGCTGGCCTTCAACTTCGTCGGCGACGGCCTGCGCGACGCCGCCGACCCCTACTCCCACTAGCCCGCCGCGCGCCCGGGCTCACGGGCGCTAGGCGAGTCGGCTCAGCAGCAGGTGAGCGGGCGCCAGGCGCACGCCCTCGGCCGTGCGCGCGTCCTTGCTCCCGGTAGCGCTGATCTGCCACGCGTCGGCCGCCGGAAAGCGCTGCTTCAGGTAGCGCAGGCTGCGGTCCACCTTGGCGTCGGCCCACTTCGTCTCCACCAGCAGCGCGGGCGCGCGGCGGTCAGTCACCACGAAGTCGACTTCGCGGCCGTCCCGGTCGCGGAAGTAGCGCAGGTCCAGCTCCCGGCCCTCGGCGTCCTGCTGCTGATGCACCCACTTGAGCAGCGCCAGCGCGACGAGGTTCTCGAACCGCTGCGGGAGCTCCGGCACCTGGGTCCAGTCGAACAGATAGTGCTTCTGCGCCTTCTTGATGGCGCGGATGGCCGGCGCGCCGAACGGACTCAGCCGCACCACGGCGTACAGCCGCTCCAGCGCCGCGACCCAGCGCTGCACCGCGTCGTGGCTCACCGCCAGATCCTCGCGCAACGCGTTGATCGACAGCGGCGCGCCCACCAGCTCCGGCAGCCGGAGCGCCAACAGTTCCAGATTGCCAAGATCCACGATCTGTTCGAGGGAGGTAATCTCCTCGCGGATCAGCAGCGTTCGATAGTCCCGCGACCAGCGCCGCGCGGTGCGCTCGGAGCCGGCGAAGAACGGCTCGGGGAACCCGCCGAGGCGCAACAGTTCGGGTAACGAGGCAGGATCGCCAAGCTCCGCCACCGACAGCGGATGCAGCCGATGCAGGTGATAGCGCCCCGGCAGCGAATCCCCGCCGCGCCGACAGGCGTCGAGCCGGGCGCTGCCGGTCACCAGGATGCGCAGGCGGTGTCCGGCGCCGGCGACGGCGCCGTCGTACAGGCCCTTCAGGTAGTTGCGCCACGACCGGTACTTGTGCAGCTCGTCGAACGCCACCACCGGCACCGGCGGCAGTTCCCCGGTCAGAATCAGTTCGCGCTGGCTGGCGACGTCCCAATTCAGATAGCCCGCCGGATCGGGCAATATCTCTTTCGCCAGCGTGGTCTTGCCAACCTGCCGCGGGCCCGCGACGAAGACCATCTTGGCGGCCAGGTCGGCGCGCACCACCGCATCCAGATAACGCCGCTGCACGCACCAAGAATACGGACGTTTCTAGCGGGAGGCAAAATCGTACGCGGACGAATTCGGCGGGCGCTAGAATCGGCCGCGGTGCCCTACGCTCCGTGCGTGCCGTGCGTGCCGCGCGGGGCGCCGCGCGCAGGCGTGGTTTGACATGAGCGCGCTGGTCCCGTACCCCTGGCGCATGGAGAACCGCACCTTCAGCTTCGACTTCGACGCGCACTTCGAGAGCCTGATGGGCGCCTGCGAGGGAGAGTTCCGCTGCCGCGCGGAGACGCCGGCGGCGGTGCGGCAGTGGCAGGATCCGTTTCGGGAACGCCTGCGAACGATCCTGGGGCTGACCAACATCGAGCGCGACCTGGCCGGATTCACGCCCGCCGCGCAGCGCTTCGAGGCGGAGGACCTCGGCTCGTACGTCCGGGAGTCGTGGCGCCTCCTCACCGAACCGACGGTGCCGCTGCCGTTCTATCTGTTGCGCCCCAAGCACACGACCGGCGCCCTGCCGCTGGTGCTCACCCCCCACGGCCACGGCCAGCCGCACCTCTACGCCGGGATTGCGCGCAACCGCGCGGAGGAGGCGCAGATCCGCGACGGCGAGCGCGACGTCGCGGTGCAGGCGGCGGCGCAGGGGTACCTGGTGATTGCGCCCACGACGCGGGCGTTCGGCGAGACCCGCGCCGCGGCGGACCGGGAGAAGCAGGCGCTCTCCTCCTGCCGGCTGCAGCTCATGCACGACCTGCTAGTCGGACGCACCCCGATCGGCGACCGGGTGTGGGACATGGAGCGGCTGATCGACTGGGCGATTGCGCACCAGGGCGCGGACCCCCGGCGAATCGCGATCACCGGCAATTCCGGCGGCGGCACGGTCTCGCTGTTCGCCGCCGCCTGCGACCCCCGCATCGCGGTCGCCGTGCCCGGCTGCTACTTCAACACCTTCGCCGGCAGCATCGGCTCGATCATCCACTGCGACTGCAACTACGTGCCCGGCATCATGCGCCTCGGCGAGATGCACGACGTCGCCGGCCTCATCGCGCCGCGCCACTTCCTCGCCGTCGCCGGGCGCGAGGATCCGATCTTCCCGGTCGCCCACACCAAGGCCGCGTTCGAGCAGCTTTCCCGGATCTACCGGGCCGCGGCGGTCCCGCAGCGCTGCGAGCTGTACGTCGGCGACGGCGGGCACCGCTACTACAAGGAACGGGTATGGACCTTCGTAGCCGAAGCATTTTCAAGTCTGCTGCCTGACTAGACTAGAAGCGGGATCGGCGGGCTTCGACGTTGGCGCGCACGTCGATGAGGACGGTGGTGCCGGCGGCGTTCAGGCGCTGCGCTTCGGCCAGCGCCCGGTGCAGATCGGCCGCGCTGCGCACCTCGATGCCGCGCGCGCCGAGGGCTTCCGCCAGCGCCGCGTAGTTGCCGCCCATGGCGGACACCCCGGCGGCGCGCGCGGCCGGGCCGATCATGTCCCGCGCCCCGCTGTAGGTGGCCATGGCGCCGTTGTTGAGCACCACGGTGGTGATGGGGATGCCGGCGCGGGCCGCGGTCTCCAGGTCGAAGCCGGACATGCCGAAGGCGCCGTCGCCCATCAGGTTGAGGCAGAACTTGTCGGGATGGGCCAGCTTGGCGCCGATCATCAGCGGCAGTCCGAATCCCAGGTGGGTGGTCTTGCCCCAGCCGACGTAGCTGTGCGGGACGGTGGCCCGGTAGAACGGCACCAAGCAGTCGCGCGGCGCGCCGGCGTCGTGGGTGACGATGCTGGCGTCGGCGTCCAGCACCTCGTTCAGGGCGTGCACGACCCGGTAGTAGCTCAGCGGCTGCTCGTCGGCGGTGAGCACTGGGGTCCATTCGGCCAGCCACTGGTCGCGCAGGGCGCCGACCCGGGCCGCGGTGGCCGCCACCGCGGCGGCTCCGGCCGGCTGTTGGCCGAGCTCCTCCAGCAGCGCCCGGATGGTGAGCCTGGCATCGCCGGGCAGCGCGACCGCGGCGGCCTCGTCCTTGTTCAGGTCGGCGACGTCGACGGTGTTGTGGATGATGCGGATCTCCGGGCGCAGCGCCTGGGCGTAGGGGCTGCGGGTGAGGCTGCTGCCGAGCGCCAGCAGCACGTCGCATTCCTGCAGCCAGCGGTGCGCCGCCAGCGTAGTGGTCCCGCTGCCGGCCCCCAGGCACAGCGGATGGGCGTCGGGCAGCGCCGACTTGCCGGGCATGGTGCAGAACACCGGCGCGGCCAGCAGTTCCGCGAGCCGCGCCAGTTCGGCGCTGGCCCCGGCCGCCAGCACCCCGCCGCCGGCCCACAGCAGCGGGCGCTCGGCGGCGCGCAGCAGCGCCGCGGCGGCGCTCACCTCGGCCGCGGCCGGCACCTGGCGCGCCGGCGGCGGCGACCGATAGGTGCGTTCCTCGGGCGGTATCTCCTGGGCGCATACGTCCGCGGTCAGCTCCACCACCACCGGACCGGGCGCGCCGTTGCGCAGGCCGTGGAACGCGCGCCGCATTACCGCCCCGAGCTGGTCGCGGCGCAGGACCGGCTCCACCTGCCTGGCCACGCCCCGGTAGGTGAGCGCCGCCTGAAAGTTGGGCCGCGTCACGGCGGTGCGCGGGTTGCCGGCCGGCAACACCAGCACCGGGACGTTGTCGGCCGCGGCCTGCGCCAACCCGCCGAGCGCGTTCTCCGCGCCGGCCTGGCTCTGCACCGCCGCCACCCCGAAGCGGCGGCGGCCGCTGGTGCGGCTGTAGCCGTCGGCCGCCATCACCGCGCCGCGCTCGTGGCGGAACGCGATCGGCCGGATGCCCGCCGCGGCGGCGGCTTCGATCATCGGGGTCTGGGGAAAGCAGGCCAGCCACTGCACCCCTTCGGACTTGAGAATCTGCGCGATGTAGTCGTATCCGGTCATCGCGTTCAGCGTAGCGCAGGCGCTCCTGGTTGGTCGATCCACACCCGCGCAGGAGGTTAGCGGGGCGCGGCCTGCTCCGCGCCGTCGGCCGAGTCGCGTTTGAAGGCGCGGTAGGTCTGCTCGTCGATGCCGGTGGCGGACCGGATCACCGGCCACCCGAATCCCGCCCGCAGCAGCCCGTCGATGGTCTCCAGCCGGCCCTTAAGCTCACCCTCTTGCCGGCCCTCCCGGCGGCCTTGTTGCTTGATTTCCTCGAGGTAGTTCATCGCGTCTCCTTCCGGTCCCGGTATCTGCCGCTGCAGTTCCTTCGCAAATCGCCCCCGCAACGGTTCCCTTTGCGTCGCCAGCACGTACCACACGAACATGCTCTGCTCCCCACCCCCGCGGCGCGCCAGTTCCGCCAGCAGCGGCAGCGCCCGCTCCAACGCCGGCCATGCCACCGCCGCCCGGTATACCGCCAGCATCATCAGCTGCGCCAGCCGCCCCTTCAACTTGCCCCGCACCCCTTCCGGATCCGTCTCCGAATGGTCGATCAGCACGTGCTCGAAGCTCGGCAGCCACCGCCACCCGCGCACCTCACGCGGGAACAACTCCGAAAACTCGGTCGCGTAGCGCCAGCGTCCGCTTCCCAGATAGAACACCATCGGCACGATCGGGCGCAACTCCGTCTCCGCAGGATAGCGCCGCCGGTCGCGGTCCCAGATCCGGCAGCAGTACTGCAACAGCCGCAGGCGCATCCAGCGGTCACGGCGCCGCACCGTGGACTGATGCTCCAGCAGCACGTACAGCCAGGCCGGCGCGCCGCCCGCGCGGCGCCGGATGGAGTACAGCAGATCAGACTCGGTGGCGCGCAGGTCCGGGGCGATGAAGGAGCTGTTCTCGGCGGCCAGGGTGGACCACTCCAGGCCGTTGGCGATGGCCGGCGGCAGATGCGCGCGCAGCAGGCCGACCGCCTCGGCGGGTTCGCCGAACACGGCGCGGAACAGGTTGTCGTGCGGCTGCGCCAAGTCGTCGTTCGCCATGCTTCAGACCAGTTCCCCGCTGCCCGCGGGGCGCGGCCTGCGCCGTGCCCGGGGAGCAATCGCGTCCGAGACGCCGCGGCGGTGCGAGTCCCGCGGGCCGGCGCGGACGCCGGCGGTGGCCGCCGCGAGACCGGTAAACACCAAGCGGATCAGATAATCGTGGTGGGGCTGACACAGGAGCGGTATCATCTCTCTGACTGTTACTACGGCGCGGCGTCCGCGCCGCTTTTCTGTTCGGGCGAACTCGTGGAAGGAAAATCGCACGCCTGCGGCGGCAGGCAGACGGGGACTCCGGTCACTCGCCCCCGCCTACCTGCACCCGAAGCTGCTGGCCGGCCAGGGTCTGGCGCGCCCAGAACAGGTTCTGGCTCGCGTCGTTGCCGCCCGCCGCCAGGTTCGCGGTGCCGGTCGCGTCGGTGCCGCCACTCGGCGCCGCCGTAAAGGTCACGCTCGGGGCGGTCACGTAGCCGCTCCCCCCGTTGGTGATCCTCACCGACCGGATGACGTATTCAAAGACCGCGGTGCCGACCGCCGTGGTGCCGCCGCTCGGCGCCGCCGAAAAGGAGACGGTGGGGGCCGAGGTGTAGCCGCTGCCGGGGTTGGTGACCGTCGCCGTCGGGACGGCGTAGGCCATCACCGCGGTGGCGGTCGCCCCGCCGCCGCCGCCGCCCGAAAAGGAGACGGTGGGCGCCGAGGTGTAGCCGCTCCCCGCGGTCCCGGCCGTCACCGAGCCGACCCCGTAGGCCATCACCGCGGTGCCGGTCGCCGCGGTGCCGGACGCCGGCGTCGAAAAGGTCACGGTGGGGGCCGAGGTGTAGCCGCTCCCCCGGTTGGTCACCGTCACCGATCCTGCCCCGTAGACCACGCTGGCGGTGGCGGTCGCCCCGCTGCCGCCGCCGCCGGAAAAGGAGACGGTGGGCGCCGAGGTGTAGTCACTCCCGCCGTTCGTGACCATCGCCGACGCTACGCCGCTTTGCAGCACCGCGGCGCCCCTTGCCTCCCAACCAACGCCGCCCGGCGAGGCTGAAAAGGTCACGGTTGGGGTAGACGTGTAGCCGCTCCCCGGGTCGTGATCGTCACTCCATCTACCCTGGAGTTCAGCATCACCGCGGTGCCGGCCGCACCGCCGCCGCCGCCGGTAAAGGAGATGGTGGGCGCCTCCGCGTAGCCGGCGCCGGCGGTCGTGACGTTCACCGAACCGACGCCGAAGCCGCCCGCTACGGCGCCGATTGCCTGCGTCCCGCCGGCCGGCGGCGCCGACAAGGTCACGCTGGGCGCCGAAGTGTAGCCACTGCCCCGCTCGGTAATCGTGACCGACTCGACGGTGTCCGAGGCGCCCGACTGATCCGGGGCGGTGAGCACCAGCACGATCGCGCCCGCGCTCACTTCGGCGCCAACCGTCCACTGCGCGCCGCTGAGGTCGCCCGCGAAGGCCGGCGCGGTCGCCGTGCTCGTGAACGGCAGCTCGTTGCCGCCAATCGACACGCTCACCTTTTCGCCCTCGACGCCGGTGAGCCCGTCCCAGGCGAACGGCTCGGAGCGGATCGTCAAGGCGCTCGGGTCCGCTGCGGCGGGCAGCGGCAGCGCCGATGACCAGGCATCCTCCCCGAGGGGCCAGCTCTTCGTGGCCGGCGCCGGAGTCGGGGCTGGCGGAGTCGGGGCCGGCGTGGTCGGCGACCCGCCATTGCCGCCGGCGCCGGTACCGCCGGTTGCTGGCGGCCGGGCCGCCTGCTGGCACGCCAGCAGGGCGACGCCGGCGACTACCGCCAGCGCCGGGAGCGCGGCCTTGCAGAATCCTCCTTTGACCTTCGCCGGCGGAAGCTGCCGAGGTCGGCCCGAACTCTTCGGTCTATGGGGGGGGGGTAAGCGCTAGCTTGTTGTTGTTACCGGTCACTTGAAGTCCTCCGAAACTGAGACAGACGCCGCCAAGGCGGCCCGGCCAACGCCCGCGAGATGGCGGATCAGCGGCAAAGGCTGGATTCGACGTTCCACCAGTGGAACGCATGCGTTTCAGTATCGGCGTCGGTCGAATCGGTGTCAACGCAGGGTGCGAACGCCGCGCCCGGCCATGCTATGGTGTAGCGATGAACCGCCTGCTCGCGGCGCTGCGACAGGAGCGCCCGTTGCAGATCGCCGGCGCGGTCAACGCCTACGCCGCGCTGCTGGCGCAGGACGCCGGGTTTCGCGCGCTCTACCTGTCGGGCAGCGGCGTGGCGAGCGCCTGCTTCGGCCTCCCGGACCTTGCCTTGACCACCCTCTCGGAAGTGGCCGCGGAGACGCGGCGGATCACCGCGGCGACGGAGCTGCCGCTGCTGGTCGACGCCGACACCGGCTTCGGCGACGGGCTCGGCATCGCGCGCATGGTGCGCGAGCTGACCCGCGCCGGCGCCGCCGGGGTGCACCTGGAGGATCAGGCGGCGGCCAAGCGCTGCGGCCACCGCCCGGGCAAGGAGCTGGTGAGCGGCGCCGAGATGGAGGAGCGCATCGCCGCCGCGGCCGCGGCGCGCGGCGGCGGCGGCCTGCTGCTCATGGCGCGCACCGACGCGCTGGCGGTGGAGGGGCTGGAGGGCGCCGTGGAACGCGCCCGCGCCTACGCCGCGGCGGGAGCCGACGCGATCTTCTTCGAGGCGGCGCGCGAGCTGCGCGACTACGCCCGGGTCGCCGCCGCGGTAGGGGTGCCGGTGCTGGCCAACATGACCGAGTTCGGGGTGAGCCCGCTGTTCACCCTGGCCCAGTTGCGCGACCATGGCGTGGCGATGGTGCTGTATCCGCTCACCGCGTTCCGCGCCATGAGCCAGGCCGCGCAGCGGGTGTATCGGGCGCTGCGGGCGGACGGCGGGCAGCATTCTGTGCTGGACGAGCTGCAGCCGCGGAGGGAGATGTATCGGGTGCTGAACTACGAGGCGTACGAACGCCGGATGGACGCGCTGCTGCGGCGCCGTCGAGCGGGGGGCGCGCGATGAGCGGGAGTAGCGCCGGGCTGGCGGGGGTGACCGCCGGCGAGACCGCGGTCAGCACGGTGGGCAAGAGCGGCGCCGGGCTGACCTACCGCGGCTACGCGATCGAAGATCTGGCTTCCCGCGCCGGCTACGAGGAGTGCGCCTACCTGCTGATCCACGGCGCGCTGCCGGCGCCGGAAGAGCTGGCGGCGTACCGGCGGCGGCTGGCCGCGGGGCGGGTGCCGAGCGCCGCAACGCGCGCCATGCTGGAACTGCTGCCCGCCGCCTGCGATCCGATGGACGCGCTGCGCAGCGCCTGTTCCTTCATCGGCGCCGAGGCCGCCGCGGCCGGCGCGCGGCCCGCCGCCGGGAACGAGGTCCGGGCGCAGGCCGACGCGCTGCTCGCCGCGCTGCCGGGGGCGCTGCTCTACCAGCAGGCCTTCGCGCAGCGGCGCGAGCGGCTGGACACCGACACCGGAGAGGGCTCCCTGGCCGCGCACTGCCTGCGCCTGCTGCGCGGCGCCGGCGCCGCCGGCAGCGAGCAGGTTGCGGCCCTGGATGCGGCTCTGATCCTGTACGCCGAGCACGAGTTCAACGCCTCGACCTTCGCCGCGCGCATCGTGGCGTCCACGCGCAGCGACTTCCACTCGGCGATGACCGCCGGCATCGGCGCGCTGCGCGGACCGCTGCACGGCGGCGCCAATGAGGCGGCGATGGCGCTGATCGCCCGCTGCCGCACTCCGGACGAGGCGGAACGGGAGGTGCTGCGGATGCTGGCGCGGCGCGAGCTGGTGATGGGCTTCGGCCACCGCGTCTACCGCGCCGGCGATCCGCGCAGTCCGATAGCGCAGCGCTGGGCGCAGCGGCTGATCTCGAATGCGGCGCAGGAGCGGCACTACGCGGTGGCGCAGCGCATCGAGGCGGTGATGCGGCGGGAGAAGGGGCTGTTTCCGAATCTCGACTTCTACAGCGCCCTGCTGTTCCACAACTGCGGCATCCCGACCGCGCTGTTCACGCCGCTGTTCGCGCTCAGCCGGGTGGCCGGTTGGGCCGCCCACTTCATCGAACAGCGCGAACGCAACCGCCTGATCCGCCCCACCGCGCGCTATACCGGACCGCCGCCGCGGCGGCTGCCGGACGCCGCCGGAGCATGACGGCGCCGGCCGCGCCCGATCCGGTCCTGGCGCGGATCGCCGACTACGTGACCGCGCCGCCGGCGTTCGGCGACCGGGCATACGACGCCGCCCGCCTCAGTCTGCTCGATTCGCTGGGCTGCGCGGTGCGCGCGCTCGAGGCGCCCGAGTGCCGCCGCCTCCTCGGCTCGCCGGGCGGCCGCTTCGGGCCGTCCGGAGCGGCGCGGGTGCCCGGCACCCGGCTGCAGCTCGATCCCGTCAGCGCGGCGTTCGACATCGGCGCCATGATCCGCTGGCTGGACTTCAACGACACCTGGCTGGCGGCCGAGTGGGGGCACCCGTCCGACAACCTGGGCGCGCTGCTGGCGCTGGCCGACGCCCGCTGCCGGGCCGCTCCCGGCGCCGCGGCGGGCGGCCCGGCGGCCGGCGCCCCCGCCGGCGCGCTGACGGTGCGCGACCTGCTGCGCGCCCAGATCCAGGCCTACGAGATCCAGGGCGTGCTGGCCCTGGAAAACAGCTTCAACCGGCTGGGGCTGGATCACGTGCTGCTGGTGCGGGTGGCGAGCGCCGCGGTCGCCGCCCGCATGCTGGGCGGCGATGCCGGGCGCGTGCTGGCGGCGCTGGCGCACGCGTTCCTCGACGGCGGGGCGCTGCGCGCCTACCGCCACGGCGCCACCGCCGGGCCGCGCAAGTCGTGGGCCGCCGGCGACGCCGCCAGCCGCGGGCTGTGGCTGGCCTGCCTGGCGCTGCGCGGCGAGCCGGGCTGCCCGACCGCCCTGAGCGCGCCGCGCTGGGGCTTCGAGGACGTGGTGCTGCGCGGCGGCGAGCTGCGGCTGGCGCGGCCGCTGGGCAGCTACGTGGCGGAGAACGTCCTGTTCAAGGTGGCCTTCCCGGCCGAGTTCCACGGCCAGACCGCGGTCGAGGCGGCCTTGGCGCTGCATCCGCAGGTACGCGGGCGGCTCGACGAGGTGGCCGAGGTGGCGATCGCCACGCAGGAATCGGCAATGCGGATCATCGATCAGCGGGGTCCGCTCACCTCCCCCGCGGCGCGCGATCACTGCCTGCAGTACATGGTCGCCGCGGCCCTGCTGCACGGCGAGCTGCGCGCCGAGCACTACCGGGACGCCGCCGCCGCCGACCCCCGCCTCGAGCGCCTGCGGCGCTGCGCCGCGGTGCGCGAGGAACCGCGCTACACCCGCGAGTACCTGGACCCGGCCAAGCGCGCCATCGCCAACCGCGTGCAGGTGCGCTTCCGCGACCGCTCGGCCACGCCGGCCGTGGAGGTGACCTATCCGCTGGGCCATCCGCGCCGCCGCGGCGAGGCGCTGCCGCGCTTGCGCCGCAAGTTCGCGGCCGGCGTCAGCGCGCGGTTCAGCCCGGCGGGCGCCGCGGCAATCGCGCGCCTGTGGGACGAACCGGAGCGCACCGACCGGCTGCGCGTCGATCAGCTCGTCGACTGCTTCACCCGCGAGCTGACCGCCGCCGGCGGCGGCGCGGAGGGTTGCATCTGAGGCCGGGAACGGCGCAGGATCGCGCCATGGCCTACCCGTTCAAGAAGGGCATGATGTATCTGATGCCCACCCACTTCGGCCCCATGGCGGGGCCGCGCCAGGGCGCGGACGGCGAACGCTTCGCGTGCCGGGACAATCCCCGCTCGACCAGCTACTCGGTGAGCTTCCTGACCAACGCCGAACAGCTCGAAGCGCTGCTGCCGGAGGGCTTCGCGCTGCACGGCGAGCCGGTGGTGACCGTCGATCAGACCCACATGAAGGAAATCGAGTGGCTCGCCGGGCGCGGCTACAACGTCATGGGGGTCACCTTCCCGGTCAGCTACACCGGGACCCGCGACCGCGCGGTCGGTCCGTTCCTTACGGTGCTGTGGGAGAACCTCACCGATCCGATCCTGACCGGGCGCGAACAGCTTGGCTTTGCCAAGATCTACTGCGAGCTGCCGGACCCGGCCGTGTGCCGGGGCGAGACCCACGTCACCGCGAGCTGGCTCGGCTACCGCTTCCTGGACATGAAGCTGCGCGGCATGCAGCCGGTGGCGGCGGCCGACTACCCGACCGCCGCGGCGCCGCCCGCCGGCGGCGCGCTCACCGGGCAGCTCCATTACAAGTACATTCCCCGCACCGGCGGCGACTGGGATCAGGCCGACGCCGCCTACGCCACCCTTACCCCCGCGGCCGGAGCGCACCGCCGCATCACCGCCATGTGGCGCGGCGAGGGGAGCGTGCAGTTCCACCGCGCCCGCTGGGAGGACATGCCGACCCAGTTCATGATCGTCAACGCGCTGCAGCAGTTGGAGGTCAAGGAATACCGGGGGGCCGCCATTACCCAGGCAGTCGGCGGCAAGGACCTGAGCGACCAGCGCAAGCTGGAATGACGCCCGCGCCCGTGGAGCGGCCGCTTGCCCTCGAAGACCTGCTCGCCGCCGGCGCGGAGCGAGCGCAGGCGCATGCCATCCGGGAGCGGGTGAACCGCCTGCCCGCCGCGGCGGAAACCGGCGCCGGCGGCCAGGCGGCCGCGCAATGCTGCTGGCACGAGCTGGCGCGCACGGTGCTGACGCCCGCCACGCCGTTCGCCGTGCACAAGCTGCTCTACGAGCGCATCTACCGGCAGCGCGATCCGGCGCCGGCCTGGATTCCCACCGCCGAGGAGATCCGCGCCAGCAACCTGCATGCGCTGATGCGGGAGCGGGGGTGCGCCACCTATGAGGAGCTGTTCGCCTGGTCGGTGACGCGGCGCATGGAGTTCTGGGGCCACCTCGCGCGGCGGTTGCGCATCCGCTTCGCCCGTCCCTGGCTCGCCGTCGCCGACCTGTCCGACCTGCGCGCGCCGCGCTGGTTTCCCGGCGCCCGGCTGAACATCGCGGAAAGCTGCTTCAACGCGCCCGCCGAGGCGGTGGCAATCGTGCACCAGGCGGAGGAGGGCGCCCCGGCCGCGGTCAGCTACGGCGAGCTGCGCGCGTTGGCCAACCGGGTAGCCAACGGACTGTATGCGGCCGGATACCAACCCGGCGACCGCATCGCCCTGGACCTGCCAATGACGGCGCAAGCGGTCGCCATCTATCTCGGCATCGTGCTCGCGGGGTGCACCGCGGTGGGCATCGCCGACAGCTTCGCCGCCGCGGAGATCGGCGTGCGGCTGCGGATTACCGGCGCCAGGGCGATCTTCACCCAGGACGAGATGCGGCGCGGCGGCAAGGTGCTGCCCCTGTACGCCAAGGTGCTGCAGGCGGAGGCGCCGCCCGCCATCGTGCTCGCGCGCGGCAGCGCGCCGGCCGCGGTCAGCCGCCGCGGCGACCTGAGCTGGGAGGAATTTCTCAGCGGCGACGCCGACTTCGGCCCGCGGCCGTGCGACCCGGAGGCGGCCACCAACATCCTGTTCTCGTCCGGCACTACCGGCGAACCGAAGGCGATCCCGTGGACCCACGCCACGCCGCTGAAGTGCGCCGCCGACGGCTGGCTGCATCAGGACATCCGGGCGGGCGACGTCGCGGCGTGGCCCACCAGCCTGGGCTGGATGATGGGGCCGTGGCTGATCTACGCCAGTCTCATCAACCGCGCCGCCATGGCGCTGTTCGACGGCGCGCCCACCGGGCGCGAGTTCGGGGAGTTCGTGCAGCGCGCCGGCGTCACCATGCTGGGGGTGGTGCCCAGTCTGGTGCGGGAGTGGCGCCGCTCCGGCTGCATGGAGGGACTGGACTGGCGCGCGATCCGCGCCTTCAGTTCCACCGGCGAGCCTTCCAACGGCGACGATTACCTCTATCTGATGGCCCTGGCAGGCTACCGCCCGGTGATCGAGTACTGCGGCGGCACCGAGATCGGCGGCGCCTACGTCACCGGAACCGTGGTGCAACCCTCCGCTCCCACCGCCTGCACCACGCCGGCGCTGGGAATCGACTTCCTGCTCCTCGACGCCGCCGGCCAACCGGCCGCCAACGGCGAGGTGTTCCTGCGGCCGCCCTCCGTCGGCTTGTCCAATACCCTGCTCAACCAGGATCATCACGCGGTGTACTTCGACGCCGCGCCGGCGCCGGCCGGCACCAGCGCGCCGTTGCGCCGCCACGGCGACCAGCTCGAACGGCTCGCCGGCGGCGGCTACCGGATCCATGGACGGGTGGACGACACCATGAACCTGGGCGGCATCAAGGTCAGCTCGGCGGAGATCGAGCGCGTGCTCAACAAGGTGCCGGGCGTCAAGGAGACCGCCGCGGTGGCGGTGCCGCCGGCGGCCGGCGGTCCCGGCCGGCTGGTGATCTACGCCGTGCCGTACCCCGGCGCCGAGCTGCCGGCGGGCGAGCTGCGCGCGCGCCTGCAGCGCGCCCTCCGCGAGCAGCTCAATCCGCTGTTCCGCATCCACGAGGCGGTGCCGGTGACGGCCCTGCCGCGCACCGCATCCAACAAGACCCTGCGGCGGGTGCTGCGCGCCGGCTATCGGGCGGCCGCCGCCGAGCGCCGGCCATGAAGCGTAATCGGGTCGCTCTGATGAGCGCGGTGCGGACCGCGCACGGCGCGTTCGGCGGCGCCCTGAAGGAGTGTTCCGGGCCGTTCCTGGGCTCGGTGGTGATCCGCGAGGCGCTGCGGCGGGCCGGCAGCGCCGGGGAGCAGGTGGACGAGGTGATCATGGGCAACGTCTACCAGGCCGGCAACGGGCCGAACCCGGCGCGGGTGGCGGCGGTGAAGGCGGCGCTGCCCTACTCCGTCCCCGCCATGACGGTCAACAAGGTGTGCGGGTCGGGGCTGAAGGCGATCAGCCTGGCGGCCCAGGCCATTGCCCTGGGCGACGCCGACGGCATCGTCGCCGGCGGCATGGAGTCGATGAGCGGGGCGCCCTACCTGATCAGCGCCGGCCGCTGGGGAGCGCGCATGGGCCACGGCACGCTGGTGGACGTGATGCTGCGCGACGGCCTGTGGGATTGCTTCGTCGACTGCCACATGGGCACCACCGCCGAGACGCTGGCGGCGCGCTATGAGGTGACGCGCGCCGCGCAGGACCGCTACGCGCTGCGGAGTCAGCGGCGCTATCAGGCGGCGCTGCAGGCGGATCGGTTCCGCGCGGAGATCACGGCGGTGCCGGTGGGCCGCGGCAAGGCCCCGCCGCGGGAGTTCAGCGCCGACGAGCCGCCGCGCCCGGACAGCAGCCCGGAGGGCCTCGCCGCTCTGCGCCCCGCGTTCGAGCCCAACGGCACGGTTACCGCGGCGAACGCCGCCAAGTTGAGCGACGGCGCCGCCGCGCTGGTGGTGACGAGCGAGGCGCGGGCCGCGGCGAGCGGGCGCGAGCCGCTGGCCTGGGTGGGCGGCTACGCCGCCGCCGGAGTGGACCCGGCGATCATGGGCATCGGACCGGCCTTCGCCATCCGCAAGCTGCTCGCGGACACCGGGCTTACCCTGGCCGACATCGACCTGCTGGAGGTCAACGAGGCGTTCGCCGGGCAGGTGCTGGCGGTGGGGCGCGAGTTGGGGTGGGACGAGTCACGGGTGAACGTCAACGGCGGGGCGCTGGCCATGGGCCATCCGTTGGGCGCCAGCGGCGCCCGCATCGCGGTCACCCTGCTCCACGAGATGGGGCGGCGCGCGGCGCGGCGCGGCATCGCCGCCCTCTGCATCGGCGGCGGCATGGGGTTTGCGCTGCTGTTGGAGCGCGGCTGAGGGCGGCCGGCGCCGCTGGCGCAGCGCCTCGAACAGCAGCGCGGCGCCCGCCATGGCCACGTTGATCGAATCGGCGCGGCCCAGCAGGGGAATCGATACCGCGGCCGGCGCGGCGCGCAACCAGGCGGCGTCCAGGCCGCACTGCTCGTTGCCCAGCACCACCGCGAGCGCGCCGGTAAGGTCATGGTCGGTGTAGCAGCGCGCGGCCGCGGGCGAGGTGACCACGGTGCGCACGCCGCGCGCGGCCAGCCAGCAGCGGGTGGCCGCGGCCGGGGCCTGCGCCGCCGGCACCGTGAACAGCGTGCCGACGCTGGCGCGCACCACGTTGGGATTGAACAGGTCGGTGACCGGATCGCAGCAGATCAGTCCGGCGGCGCCCACCGCGTCCGCGGTGCGCAGCAGCGTTCCGAGGTTGCCCGGCTTCTCGAGGGCGGCGGCGACCACGTAGAGGGCGTCCGCCGGCGGCGGCGGCAGGTGGTCGAGCGTCCAGGCCGGCAGCGGGGCCACGGCCAGCAGACCGTCCGGGCGGTCGCGGTAGGAGAGCTTGGCGAACACCGCGGGCGCGGCTTCGATCAGGCGGGCGCCGCAGGCCGCGGCGGCTCGGGCCAGCAGCGCCGGTTCATTGCTGCCCAGGTAGAACGCCGGACAGTGGTATACCGATTCCAGCGGCAGCCCGGCTTCCACCGCCCGCGACAGTTCACGGTAGCCTTCGATCAGAAACGCCTGCTCGCGGTTGCGCCCCCGCCGGCGGCGCAACCGCACCGCCCGCTTCACCCCGGCGTTCCGCATGCTGGCGACCGGCTGGGCGACCGGCAGCATCACGGCAGCTCGACGGGAACCACCCCCAGGCCGGCGTCGAGCTGCGCCAGGACGTGGCCGGCGTCGTGCTGGAACAACAGCAGCCAGCGGTGCGCGGCAATCAGTTCCAGGTAGCGGCGGCGGGTCGCCATGGTACGCCGCGGGTCCACGTCCAGGGCGGGCACGTAGTGCGGCTTGAGATGCGCCGCGAACGGAAACAGATCGGCGGTGAACAGCAGCGTGCGCCCGCCGCCGGTGACGGTCACCACCTGGTGGTGATCGGTGTGCCCCGGCGCGGCGCGCAGCCACAGCCCCGGAATCACCTCCAGCTCGCCGGCCACCGGGTCGAGCACCCCGGCCGCGGCCAGCGGTTCCCAGGTCTCCGCCCGGTAGCTCGCCTGACTGCGGCGGTCGGGCGCGCGCGCGTAGGCCAGCTCGCCGCGGTGAACCAGGTAGCGCGCCGCCGGGAAGGTGGGGCGCGCGCCGGGGCCGGCGCCGCGCACCGCGCCGCCGGCGTGGTCGAAGTGCAGGTGGGTCAGCACCACGTGGGTCACCGCCTCCGGCGCCACCCCCAGCGCCGCCAGTTCCGCCAGCAGCCGCCAGGGCGGATCGGCAACGCCGTACAGCTCCCGGAACCGGGCGCCCGCGGCCAGGTCGCCCAGACCGGTGTCGACCAGCACCAGCGCCGGGTTGCCGGCAGCGTCGCGGCCGCGCACCAGCATGCTGCGCGCGGCCACCGCCACCCGGTTGCGCTGGTCCGGCGCGGCGCAGCGTTCCCACATCACCCGCGGCACGGTGCCGAACATCATCCCGCCGTCAAGGCGAAAGGTCACGTCGGCGCACACCAGCACCTCCAGCTCGCCGAAGCGCAACGGCGCGCCGCGGCGGCCCGCGCCGCTCGCTGCGGATTGCGGCCCCGGCATTGCCCCGGCTACCGCAGCACCGACTTCGCAGAATGCCACCCTGTACCTCCCGTGCGGCGCGCATCGTAGCGCGGATCGGCGCCGCGGTCAGCACCCGCGGCGCCGGCGCGCCCGGACGGGTTGCGGTAGAATGACGGCGCCATGATGACAGCCCGGATGAGCCGCCGCAGCTTCACCTTTCCGAGCGACTACCTCGGCGAGCTGACCGCCAGCGGCGCCGACCTCGAGGCGGCCGACTTGCGGCGGCGGATGGAGCGGGACGGCTACCTGCTGCTGCGCGGCTTCGCCGACCGGCAGGCGGTGCTGGCCGTGCGCCGCGCCATCGTGGAACGGATTGCCGCCGAGGGCTGGCTGGCGGCCGGCAGCGATCCGCCGGCGGCGCGTATCGATCCGCAGCGCAGCGGCGCGCCGAGCGTGGACTCCCGGCTGCCGGCCATCGCCCGCTTCTACGACGAGCAGCCGTTCCTGCCGTTCTTCGACCGCTACTTCGCTGCGCCGGCGATGCGCTATCCGAAGATCCTGACCCGCATCAAGGCGACCGGCGGGCGCACCGGCATCCACTTCGACAACGTCTATATCGGCCGCGGTTCGGCGCGGGTCCTGAGCTGCTGGCTGCCGTGGGGCGACGTCGAGGTGGCGCAGGGGCCGCTGGCGATCTGCGCCGGCTCCCACCGGCGGGCGGAATTCGAGCGCTTGCGGCGCACCTACGGGCGCCACGACCCGGATCGTGACTTCGTGCGGGGGGCGGACAACGCCCCCGGCCACTTCTCGTTCGACCTGCGGGAGGTGACCGAGCGGTTCGGCGGGCGCTGGCTGACCGCCAACTTCCGCGCCGGCGACGCGCTGATCTTCGGGCGGTTCACCCTGCACTGCGCCTTGGAGAACACCACCAATCGCTATCGCATCAGCTCCGACAGCCGCTTTCAGCCGGCCGCGGATACGGTCGACCCGCGCTTCATGAGCGGCCCGGAGCCGGAGCGGCTGCTGCGCCACCGGTATCAGGTGCGCGACGGTGCCGTAGCCGCGGCGACGATGGCCGAGGCGCGGGCCAGGTGGGGCCTGGAGCGGACGCCGCGCGACCGCACCTGATCGGATATTTCCGATATTCTGAGCGCCGAGGCAACGCATGCAGATCACACCGTTCATCGTGGGCCGCGGCATGTCCGGGCAGGCGATCGCCAAGGCGCTCGCGGTCATCGACCTCATCGATCCCGAGATCAGCGTCGCACCGCCGGTGCGGCTCGCCCGCGGCCAGCCGCTGGCCGGGCTGGCGGCCGGCCACGACCTGCCGCTGCTCTGCATCGGCAACCCGCACGGCCTGCACGCCCGCTACGTGCTGGAGGCGCAGCGCGCCGACTTCCGCGCCATCGTCCTCGACAAGCCGCCCTGCGTGAACCGCGCGGAGCTGGCCGAACTGCGCGCGCTGGCGGACGCGCACGGCGACCGGCTGCAGGTGGCGGTGCTCCACGGCTACCGCCAGATGTGGGGGCCGCAGCGCATGCGGGCGCTGGCGGCGGCCGGAGAACTGGGCGAGCTGATCGCCATCGAGGGCACCTACTGGCAATCTTCCGCCGCCGAACTCGCGGTGCGGGACCAGCCGCCGGCGGACAAGCCGTGGAAGAGCGACCCGGCGCTGGGCGGCCCCTACGACTCCTACGTCGACCTGGGCAGTCATTGGGTCGACCTGGTGACGTTCGTGGCCGGGGAACGGCCGCAGGCGGCGCGGAGCTGGCTCTCCTACGTCAACGCGCCGGCTCCGAACCGCGATACCTACGCGCAGATCTACCTGCAGTTCCCCGGCTGCCGCTCGTTCGGCTCGGTCGCCAAGGCAGTTCACGGCGCCAATCACCTGCAGCTTGCGGCAATCGGCAGTGAACGCGCGGCGCGCTGGTCGCTCGGCGCGCCGGACCAACTGGAAGTAGGGCGCGGCGACCGGGTTACCCGCCTGCGCCGCGGCGCGGGCCGCTACGGCTCCCAACAGCCGCCGTTCCACGGCATGGGCTGGATCGAAGGGTACATCGAGGTGATCCATTGCCTGCTGCAGCGCCTGGCCGGGCGGGACGCGCCGGCGCCGCCCTCGCTGCGCGAGGCGCTCGACGTCATGGACGTGCTGCTGACCGCGGCCGACCTGTAGCCAGGAGGCGTTGATGGCAGACCCCCGAGACGGTCTCTTCTTCGTGCCGCGCGGCGCGGCGCGCGCGGTGGCGCAGCCCGGCGAGTTCCCGTTTGCCGCCGCGTTCCTCGATCACGGACACATCTACGGTCAGACCACCGGGTTGCTGCAGGCCGGCGCTACCTTGCGCCGCGTGTTCGACCCCGACCCGGCCAAGGTGGCCGCGTTCCGCAAGCAGTTCCCGCAGGCGCAGCCGGCCGCCTCGTTCGCCGCGATCCTCGACGACCCGGCCATCCGGCTGGTCGCCGCCGCGGCGGTGCCGTCCGAGCGCGCCGCAATCGGCATGCAGGTGCTGGCCGCCGGCAAGGACTACTTCACCGACAAGTCGCCCGTCACCACCCTGCAGCAGCTTGCCGCGGTGCGCGCCGCGGTGGCCGCCAGCGGGCGCAAGTATCTGGTCTACTACGCCGAACGGCTGCACAACGCCCCCACCTTCTACGCCGGCGAGCTGATCAGCGGCGGGGCGATCGGGCGGGTGCTGCAGGTGCTGCTCCTGGCGCCGCACAATCTGAATCCGAAGTCACGCCCCGCCTGGTTCTTCGACAAGGCGCGCTACGGCGGCATCCTCACCGACATCGGCAGCCATCAGTTCGAGCAGTTCCTGTACTACGCCGGCGCCGCCGGCGGGCGCATCAACTACGCCCGCGCGGCCAATCTGGGGCATCCCGAAACCCCGGGGCTGGAGGACTTCGGCGAAGCCTCCGCGACCCTCGACGGCGGCGCCTCCGCCTACTGCCGCGTGGACTGGTTCAACCCGGCGGCGTCGCGTACCTGGGGCGACGGCCGCGCCTTCGTGCTCGGCACCGGCGGCTACCTGGAGGTGCGCAAGAACGTGGACGCCGGCAATCCCGCCGGCGCGCCGTGCGTGATCCTGGTCAACGACCGCGAGGAGCGGGTGATCACCTTCGATGGCAGCGAACCGTTCCCCTTCTTCGGGCGCATGATCCTGGACTGCCTGCACCGTACCGAAGAGGCGATGTCCCAGGAACACGCCTTCGCCGCGGCCGAGCTTTCGCTCCGGGCCCAGGCCGCCGCCGACGCCGCCAACGCCGGACGCGGCCCTGATGGCTGACGGGAACCGCACCCCCGAACAGCTCGCGCGCGACGCCATCGACGCGAAGCTGGAGCAGGCCGGCTGGCGCGACCGCCCGCTGCGTCAAGCGATCCTGAAGAAGGCTCTTTCCGGTCGGCTGGTGGCGCAGGACCCGAACGACGAGCCCGCAGCGGTCCTCCTGGACCGGATCGGGGCCGAGCGAAAGCAGGTCGAAAAGCGCAACGCCCGCCGCAGGGCCGGCAAGCGGCCGGAACCGAAGAAAGCCGTATGACTGCGAAGCTCCCGATCAATCTTTACGATCTGCTGCGCCAACGTACCATCGAAGGCGAGCGTGTCGAGTACAAGGCCGGCTGGAATCCGCAGAGCGTGCTGCGCACCATCTGCGCGTTCGCCAACGACTTCCATAACCTCGGCGGCGGCTACGTGGTGCTGGGGGTCGAGGAACGCCACGGGCAACCGCGGTTGCCGCCGGCAGGCATCGCCGCCGGACGAGTCGAAGCGGTGCAGAACGAGTTGCTGCGTCTGGGGCAATCCGCCATCCAGCCGCCCTACCATCCGCTCACGGGCGTCTACGACGTCGAAGGCCGGACGATCCTGGTGTTGTGGGCTCCCGGCGGGGAAACGCGCCCCTACAAGGCCAGAGTCGATCTGACGCGAGGCGGGACGGAGTGGGCCTACTACATTCGCCGGCACAGCAGCACGGTGCGCGCGCGCGGCGCCGACGAACGGGAGTTGCTGTCCCTGGCCGCCACCGTGCCGTTCGACGACCGCTATAATCAGTCGTCATCGCCGGAGGACCTGTCCGATCGGCTGCTCGAGCGGTTTCTGCGGGACGTGGGCAGCGACCTCGCGCGGGAAACGGGGCTTTCGATCGAAGCGCTGGGCCGGCGCCTGAACATCGTCGGCGGGCCTGCCGAGGCATGCTTTCCGAAGAACGTCGGGTTGCTGTTCTTCAACGAGGCGCCGCACCGCTTCTTTCCCGCCACCCAGATCGACGTCGTGTGGTTTCCCGACGGCGCCGGCGGCGATCGCTTCGACGAGAAGGAGTTTCGCGGCCCGTTGGCCGTCATCCTGCGCGAGGCCATCGACTTCATCGCGCGGAATTATCTCAAGGAGACCGTCGTCAAACATCCCGACCGGGCGGAAGCGGAGCGATTCTGGAATTATCCCATCGCCGCGGTCGAGGAAGCCCTGGTCAACGCCATCTACCATCGATCGTACGAGGAGCGCGAGCCGGTCGAGGTACGCATCACCCCGCAGGAACTCACGATCCTGAGCTTTCCCGGCGCCGACCGTTCGATCCGCATGGCAGATCTGCAGACGGGCGGGCCGTCAGCCGCCGCTACCGCAATCGCCGCATCGGCGAGTTTCTGAAGGAGCTCGACCTGGCCGAGGGGAGGTCTACGGGGATACCGAGGATCCTGCGCGCGATGCGCGAAAACGGGTCACCGGCCCCGCTCTTCGAAAGCGACGACGACCGTACCTGGTTCCTGACCCGTATCCCGGTACACGAACGATCCCACCACCTCGGCCCAACCGAACATGAGACCGAACATGAGACCGAACATGAGACCGAACATGTCGCCAGCGTGGTGGCCGCCCTGACCGGCGAGATGGGCCGCGCCGAATTGCAGGCCGCCCTGCGAATCACTCACCGCCCCCACTTCATTGCCTCGTATCTCCGCCCCGCCCTCGAAGCCGGTCTGGTCGAGATGACGCTCCCCGACAAACCGACGAGCCGGAACCAGCGCTATCGGCGCACCGCTGCCGGCGAAGCCCTGGGGCAACAGGCCAAGGCGCAGCAAGCCGCGGGCCGCACCTCCGAACGCCGATAGCTTCGTTAGTTAGCTTAGCTTAGCCGCCGCAAGGAGCGACTCCATGTGGGTGGTCGTCAAGCACCCCGACCGGACGGAAGCAGAGCGATTCTGGAACGCGCGGTGCCTTGGTCGCTTCACAATCAATGCGTCGATGAACACTGCCCCGATCGTCTCCAGAGTCTGGAGATTCTGCACTACCCTGCGCGATGACGGCGTCAGCTACGGGGACTACCTGGAGCAGCTTACCTTCCTGATCTTCCTCAAGATGGCCGATGAATACGGCAAGGCGCCCTACCACCGTGACGTAGGTATTCCGGCCGCGTACGACTGGCCGAGCCTGCGGCGCAAGCGCGGCGCGGCGCTCGAACTTCATTACGTCACGCTGCTGCGCGAACTCGGCGCCGGGCAGGGAATGCTCGGCCAGATCTTCGCCAAGGCGCAGAACAAGATTCAGGACCCGGCGAAGCTCTACCGCCTCATCGACACCGGGGGGGCGAGGTAGCGGGCGGCGAAGCCGTCGACGTTGATGCCCACGCGGCCCGGCAGGTAGCGCTGCGCGACGCGCGCCATACGGTCGCGGTAGGCCAGGCCGAGGGAGCCGGGCTCCACCGCCGCCATTGCCTGCGGCAGCGTGGTGCGCCGGGTGCGGCCGCCGTCCGCCGAGCCATCGCCCCCGATGAAGTGGTCGATCACCACCGCCGACGCGCACTCCGCCACCCGTGCGAAGAAGCGTTCGGGATCGCGGATCGGCAGCAGCGGCGCCACGGTGATCACGGTTTCGAGGCCGGCGTCGGTCAGGGCGCGGGCCGCCCGGAAGCGCTGCTCCACCGGGCTGGCATGGGGCGGCAGGCCGGGGAACCGCTCGCGGTCGGTCTCGATGGAAAGATGCACGCGCAGCCGGCAGCGCCGGCTCAGCTCGCGGCACAGATCGAGACAGGCGGTCACCCGGTGGGAATGGGTCTGCAGGATCAACAGGTCGGGCGGCTCCTCCAGCATGGCGCAGAGCAGCCCGCGGGTCACGCCGTAGCGCGCTTCCTGCGGCAGGAACGGCTCGGTGGAGCTGGACAGGAAGATGCTGAAGGCGCCGCGCGCCCGTTGCGCCCAGCGCCGCTCGCGCGCCGCGCCGGCGCGGTACGAGGCCGCGGCGTTGGCGCGCACCTCGAGAAACGAGCCCCACGGCCGGCCGCGGGTAACGTGGCCGTTGTGGCGCACGTAGCAGCCGACTCCGCACAGCGCGTTGCCGAACGCGCAGCCGCGGTAGGGCTGCAGCGAGTGGGAGGTCACGGTGCGCAGGAATCCGCTGGTGCGGGTGAGTATGTTGCGGACTTCGGTCACCGTGACGCGCATCGTCGGCGCCCTTAGAATAGGCCGGCCGGAGGTCGACATGCCACTACGCGCCGGAATCGTTGGCTGCGGCGGCATCAGCCGCAGTCATGCCACCGCCTACGCCCACCTTGGCGCCGCCACCCTGGCCGCGGTGTGCGACGTCGACCCGCAGCGGCTGCAGGCGCGCGCCGACGAGTTCGCGGTGCCCGGGCGCTATGCCGACTACCGCGAGATGTTCGCCCGCGAACGGCTCGACCTGGTCAGCGTCTGCACCCACGCCCCGCTGCACGCCGCGGTCACCTGCGCCGCGGCCGACGCCGGCATCCACGTGCTGTGCGAGAAGCCGCTGGCACTCGACCTGGAGAGCGCCGACCGCATGGTGGCGCACTGCGCCGCGGCCGGCGTACAGCTCGCGGTGAGCCACCAGTTCCGCTTCACTCCGGCGCTGCGGCTGGCCCGGCGGCTGGTGGCGGAGGGCCGCATCGGCGCGCTGCGCTGCGTGCGGGAAATCGGCAAGGGGCGCCCCGCCGGCTTCGAGCTGATGGAGATGGGCGTCCACTACTTCGACGAGCTGGCCTTCTTCCTGGACGGCATCGCCTGGATCTTCGCGCGCATCAGCTACCGCGGCCGCGACGCCGGCGCGGGCGACGTCATGCACAGCAGCGAGCTGTGCAACAGCGACCGGCGCGACAACGGCATGGTGGCGGGCGATACGATGTTGATCCAGGCCGGCGGGCGCGGCGGCGCCGCGGGGTTGGTGGAACTCTATCCGCGCGCCTCCCGCGACAACTGGATCGCCGGCCCGCACCTGCTGGGGGACCGCGGCCAACTGATGATCAAGGGCAACCCGCGCAGCTACGACTACGAACTGTGGTACTGTCCGAGCGACGTGTCGTTCGCCGCCCATACGCCGGCCTGGGAGCGAGTCGAGATTCCCGCGCCGGACTATCTCATCGAGGGCAAGGCGTGGCCCGGGCACCCCTCCATCTGGAGCGTGCGGGACATGCTGCAGGCGCTGCTGGAAGGACGGCCGCCGGAGCTGGGCGGGGCCAACGCCGGCAACTCGCTGGAGTGCGTCAGCGCGGTGTACGAATCCCACTTCACCGGCGCGCGCGCCACCCTGCCGCTGGCCGAGCGCCGCCACCCGCTGACCCGCCGGCTCGCCGCGGCCGGCAACGACGCTTCCGCGCGGTGACGCGCCCGCCGTTGGTCACGTGCGGTTTGACCTTCGACGCGTGACGTATTGACGTGATATTGTCACTGGAAGAATGACAATATCACGCGCCCTTCTGCGCGCCAAGCTCACCGAGTCGCTGGCCCTGGCGCCGGCGCGCCTTACGCGCTCGACCTGCCCGAACCCGGCGCGCTACCGTTCGTGGCGCCGCGGCGTTCACTTGTACAGGTAACAGGAAGCGTAGTGGCCGTCTTCTCCGACCTGATAGAGCGGCGGCCGGCCAAGCTGGCACTCCGCCATCGCGTGGGGGCAGCGGCTATGGAACTTGCAACCCGCCTTGTCATCCTTGCCCAGTTCTTCCGCGGTCGATACCTCGATATCTTCTTCCCACTTGAGGGCCGGATCAGGGTTGGGAACGGAACCGATGAGAAGCTGGGTATAGGGGTGCTGGGGATTGCTGATTACCCCGGTGGCATCGCCGGTCTCGGACACCGACCCTTCGTACAGAATGAAGATACGATCGCTGATCTGATACGCGGTCGAGAGGTCATGGGTGATGTAGAGGAAGCTGATGCCGAACTCTTCCTTCAACTTGAGCATGATGTCGAGGATCATCGCTCTGAGTGAGGCATCGATCATCGAAACCGGCTCGTCGGCAACGATCAGCCGCGGTTTGGGCAGGAAGGCGCGCGCCACGATGATCCGCTGCCTCTGGCCGCCTGAGAGCTGGTGCGGGTATTTTCCCAGAATCTCCTGCGGCCGCAAGCCAACCACCCGCAGCGCGTCATCGACGATCTCCGCAGCCTCGGCCTTGCTGCGCGCCAGGTTGAATTCCGCTATCGCCATGTGGAATACGTGATCGACCCGGTAGAAGGGGTTGAACGCGGCGTAGGGATCCTGGAACACGGCCTGGCACTGGCGCCGGTAGAACATCAGTTCCTTTCTCGACATCCGGTGCAGGTCGCGGCCCTGCCACAGGATCTCGCCCGAGGTCGGCTTGATGAAGTCGAGAATCAGGCGGGCAAGAGTGGTCTTGCCGCTGCCCGACTCCCCGGCGATCGCCGTAATCATCGGTTGGTCGTCGTACAGAGTAAGGGAGAAGTCATCGAGCGCTACCGTTTGATGGCGCCTCCCCAAACCGCCGCCGAAGACTTTGGTAAGGTTCCTTACTTCGAGTAATCGGTTCGTCATCTTCTCAAGGGTCTCAAGGGTAGAGATGGCAGGCTACCATGCGCCCCGGCCTGACCTCGCGATATTCCGGCACTTCCTTGCCGCATCGCTCCATCGCTTGCGGGCAGCGCGGATGAAAGATGCAACCCGACGGCGGCGACAGCAGCGTCGGCGGCAGGCCCGGTATTCCCGCCAGCCGCTTCTTCTCCTTGACCGAAGGCACCGAACCGATGAGGAGCTGGGTATAGGGATGAAGGGGATCTTTGTAGATGTCCTCCGCCGGACTCACTTCGGCCACCTTGCCGGCGTACATCACCGCCAGGCGGTCCACCAATTGAGCGAGGAGCCCCATGTCGTGTCCGATGATTACCAGAGACGCGCCCAGGCGTTCCTGCACCTTGATGAGAGTCTGGGTAACGACGCGCTGGACCACGACGTCGAGAGCGCTGGTCGGCTCGTCGGCGATTATGACCTGGGGCTGGAGGACGATCGCCATGGCAATGCAGACCCGCTGCTTCATACCGCCCGAAAGCTCATGCGGGTACATGTTGTAGACGCGGGCCGGCAAGCCGACCATGCCCAGCAGTTCGACGATCCTCTCCTTCGACTCAGCGCGTCCCCCGGATCCGCCATGGGCGGTAACCGCGTCCGTAATCTGACTGCCTATCTTCACAACCGGGTTCAGGGAGTTCATCGACCCCTGGGGAATCAACGAGATACGGCTCCAGCGCACCGCCCGCATCTCCTCGTCATCCAGTTGGAGCAGGTCGGCGCCGTCCAGGACGATGCGTCCCTGCTCGATCGAGCCTGGCGGCTTGATCAGCCGCAACAGCGACATCGCCGTAGTCGACTTGCCGCAGCCCGACTCGCCGACGATGCCGAAACGCTCCCCCTTTCCTACTTCCAGGTTGATGCCGTCCACCGCCTTGATCGGTCCAAGACCGGTCCAGTAATAGACCTTGAGATCCTCGATGCGGAGCGCATGCCCGTTCATGACTGCGTCCCCCCCTTTCTGACCCTGGGGTTGTAGACCTCGTCGAGGCCGATGTTGATGAGCTGCAGGCCAACGAACACGAGAACGATGGCGATCATGGGCGGCAGCACCCACCAGAGTATGCCGCGGATCAACGCCCCCCGCCACATGGCCCAGTAGATCATGACGCCCAAGGTGGTGGTGTTCTGCGGCCCCAATCCGAGGATTTCGAGGAACACCTCGGCCAGGATGGCGCCGGACACCGCGTTGGCGAAGGTGGTTCCGACGTATGGCAGCATGTTGGGAAGGATCTCTCTGAAGACGATCTTCAGGTCGCTCATCCCGGACAGCTTGGCCATGTTGATGAACTCCCGCTTTCTCAGGCTGAGGACCTGGGAGCGGAAGGTCCGGGCCGGAAACGGCCAGGCGAATACCGCCAGGATCAGGACCAGGGCCGGGATCGTCAGGAATCGCACGTAGGAAGAAAGCACGACGAGCAGCGGTATCGTCGGGATTACCAGAAATACGTCGGTGATGCTGCGCAGGGAATCATCGACGAATCCGCCTCGGTAGCCGCTGATGATGCCCACCGCCGAGCCGACGACGAGGCCGACCAGACCGGTAAAGAAACCGATGATGAGCGACTGCCTTACGGAGTGGACCAGTTGGTCGAATATGTCCCTTCCAAGGGTATCGGTGCCCAGCAGGTTTTCGAAGGAGGGGGGAAGATCGGGCGCGTTCAATCCTATCGTCGCAACGTCGTACGGAGCCAGGAAGTCAGCGCTGGCGGCGATGATCACGAGCACGATTATGATGATGAAGCCGGACGACAGCTTGGAGTTGCGGAGGAAGACGAAGCCGACGGCGCGCTTGAGGGAAGAAGAGAGGGAGCCTGTCAACGGTCAATCGCCTCCATGGCTGATTCGTGGATCTATGATCGGATACAACAGCTCGAGGATCAGGTTTGCGGTAAGGACGGCAAGGATGGTCAGCAGCAATATCCCCTGCAACAGGTTGTAGTCGAGGTTGCCGATCGCCGACAGCAGCAGCGCCCCGATGCCGGGATAATTGAAGATGGTCTCCGTCAGGATCGAGCCGTTCATGACGAACCCGAGATATATCCCGAACGCCGCTGCCTGCGGCAGGAGGGCATTCCTCAGGGCGTACTTGAGCAGCACGACTTGTCGCTTCAGCCCTTTGGCCTCGGCCAGAAGGATGTAGTCTTCGCCGAGCGTGGTCAGGATCATCGACCTCATGGTGATGACCCAGAACCCTATTGACGCAATCACGATCGAGAGCGCGGGCAGCGTAGCGTGGTAGATGATGTCCCACACCAGCCTGATGCCTTCGGGACGGCCGCCGATCAGCCTGAACCCGCCGGAGGAAGGGAAGATCGGTATGTTGTAGGCAAAGAAGAATACCAGGAGCATGGCCACGAAGTAGTAGGGAATCTGATTCAGACCCAGGCTCAACACGACGATTGCCGAGTTGGTCTTCGACTCCCGTCTCCAGCCTACCACCGCTCCGAGAAGGTTGCCGAGAATCCAGCTGATGACGGTCGCAACCAGGAGCAGCCCCATCGTCCAGGGGATGGCGGTAAACAACAGCTCCTGCACGGTGGTGGGAAACGCCATGATCGAAGGTCCCAGGTCGCCCCGGAACAGACTCCAGAGGTACCGGACGTATTGTTCGAACCAGCTCCCGTTCAGGCCGAACTGCTCCTTGTATGCCTCGATGATCTCGGTTCCGCCGGAAACGATCTCGCCGTGCTGCGCCATCTGCGCCAGGAGCGCGGAGATCGGGTCACCGGGGATCAGTCGGGGAATGAAGAAATTCGCGCTGATGGCGATGAAGACCGTCAACAGATACGCGACCAACCTCCTCCCGATATATCTCACGAGAACGGGCATTTCTCAGAGCGCTCCTTCTAGGGAATCCTCTGCTCCAGGGAGGGTGTCCCTGGAGCAGAGGGGAATGAGACTGGCCAAACTACCGAGCTTATTGAGGCTCGACCTCCAGCAGCACGAAGAGGAAGTGAGGCCACCAATGGTTCGGGGTCATGTAGGGGTCGTCGGCGCTTGGGAAGCCCTTCCAATGGAGGGTATCGAAGGTGCTCGAGAAGTAGGTTTGCAGGGTGCCGATGACGGGCAGGTCGCGCAAGTAGATCTCCTGCGCCTGCTTGAGAATCACCTGCGCCCTGGGATCGTCCGGCAACAGCCCGGTCAGCTCGTCGATCAACCGGTCGTACTCAGGGTCCGAGTAGCGGATCTGGTTCTGGTCGGCCGACTCGCCTTCCGGCATCGCATACTTGCTGTGGAAGCCTTCCAGCCAGGCGTAGGGATCCCAGGCATGACCCAGGCCCTGAGCGCAGGCCCAGGCAACGTTCATGTCGTAATTGTTGCGCCGCCAGGCTTCGCCATGCGGGGCCGGTTCCAGGACTTTCCACGATGCGTCTACCCCAATGGCCTTGAGATCTTCGCTGATGCTCTGCGCCATCTCGCGGTGACCGGACCACGGCGGAGAGATGATGACCCAGGAGAGACGGTCTCCTTCCGGGGTCACGTAGATTCCGTCCCGGCCCTTCTCGAATCCCAGCTTCTCGAACATCGCCACCGATCTCTTGGGGTCGTGCAACTCGGTGTCGTACTTCTCCAGGATATCCTTCCACTCTTCGAGGTAGGGCGTGATCGTGCCGTAGTAGGGATACGGCAGCTTGGTACCCGTGGTGGTCCCTTCGAAGGCGGCGAAGTTCAGCTTGTTCTTGTTGATGGCATACGATATCGCCCAGCGCACTTCAGGGTTGTCGAGCGGCGGCCGCTGGATGTTGAACCACAGCGCCCTGGTGCAGGGGTCGAGAGCGTTCCACAATACCACGTCCTCGTTGCGGCGCATGATGGTCTCGTACTGGGACTTGGTGAAGCCGGACCAGACGTCCATGCGGTGCTCGATCTGTTCGATCATCATCTTCTCGGCCGGCCCCGGACCGGTGACCAGCAGGAACTTCGCACCGGGGGATTTGCCCATCACGTCCTTGGCCCAATAGTCTTCCCGGCGTTCCCAGGTGACCGCCTCGGCGCTGGACTCCAGCAGCCGGTAGGGACCGGTCCACACCGGGTCGGGGAAGTTCTTGTAGGTGGTTGGATCCTCCTTCGACCAAATGTGTTCGGGGACGATCGGCGGCACCCACAGTCCGATCAGGAAGGTGTAGTGAGCTCTGGTATTGGGCTCCTTGAGGCGAATGAACACGGTGTGGGAATCTTCCGCCCGGATCTCACTCATCCACTCCCTTATCCACACCGACCAGCGCAGCGTGGGAGCATTCTCCTTCAACATGTTGTAGGTGAAGACCACGTCGTCGGCGTTGAAGTCTTCGCCGTCGTTCCACTTGACACCCTCCCGCAACTTGATGGTGATGGTGTCGTGGTTGGGTCCATACTCGAATTCGGTGCCGAGCCAGGGCACTATCTCTCCCTGGTAGAGGTTCATGTAGAACAGATTCTCCGCCGCCCACCAGTTTCCATTTTCGCCGCGGTGTCCGGCCAGGTATGGGTTGTAGAGCTCGGGTGCGCCAAACTTCCGTCCGGCTCTGACGATCAAGGTATCTTCCCGGGGCATCGTCTGGGCAAGTACCGGCTCCGCCGCGAGGATCAGAGTAAATACCGCCGCCAGAGATGACGCGAAAAGCCTCATTGACTTCGAGGTCAAGTTCATTTCTCTCCTTTATTTCCTTTGAAGAGGTCGTACGAATCGATATCCGAGATAACGGATCCCTCCTGCAGTTGTCCTGTTCCTCCTGTCTAAGCCACTACCTCCCTTGTTTCAGATACCGACCGCAAGGTCAAACAGGACCCGTGTATAGCGTGTCGTTTCACCTCTGTCAAGACGCGGCGCGGCCGGCAACGGCCGGCAACCGGGCCGCCGGTCGAGGCGGCATACGGGTATGAGGGGGCCGACCGTTGCCGCGGCCCCGGCGCAGCGCGTCTGCCGGGGCCGCGGATCGGCAGTCCGCGTCACCGGGCGGTCGCCGCCAGGCGCCGGCGCGCCGGGCCGGGCAACCCGGCGCGGCGCCAGGGTCGCGCCGCACGCGCTCCGTCACCACCGACGGATCCACGATCGCCCGCAGCTCGCCGCCGGCGCACCGATTCCGGAATGGTCTGCCGCCGAGCGGCGTTGGTCACGGCCGGGGCCGACAGGCCGCATTCACGCGATTACGTCAAGATGGCGTGAATGGAGGGCTTTTATTGAGGGTCATTCACGCCCTTTCGCCGGTCCACTGCGGACCGGGGCCGCCGCCGGGGCGGGCCTCCCTTGTCGGCGCGGCAGGGAGGCGCGAGCCAATGCGGGCCGCGTCCCGGGCGCCGCCTGCGCCGCGGCGGTTGTGGGGTATGGTAGGGGCAGCGATGGGAGACCCGGTGGCGTTGCGTGATTCTCGTGCCTTGCCGTTCCGGCAATCGACGATCCCGGCGGTCAACGTAGCCGCCGTTCCCCAACGCAGCCCGCTGCGGTATCCCGGCGGGAAGACGTGGCTGGTTCCTCATGTTCGCCACTGGCTGCGTGACCGCAGCACGGCGCTTCTGGTCGAGCCGTTCGCCGGCGGGGGCATCGTATCCTTGACCGCGGTGATGGAAGAACTGGCGGAACGGGCGCACATGGTGGATCTGGATCGCGACGTGGCCGCGTTCTGGCGCGCTGCCTTGGAGCGCAACGCCGAGCTGATCACGAAGATACGTCGTTTCGTTCCTGACCGGGAGAGCGTCGAGAAGCTGTCACGGCGCGCTCCGGGAGACTTGCTGGAACATGGGTTCCGTACGCTGGTGCTGAACCGCACGCGGCGCGGCGGCGTACTTGCGCCCGGGGCATCGCTGATCAGGCATGGAGAAAACGAGCAAGGGGTTTCTTCGCGCTGGTATCCGGCCACGCTGGAGAACCGCCTGCGCGCAATTGCGGCGTATGCGGGCCGATTGACCTTCCACGAAGGTGACGGCGTTCGCGTGTTGCAGGAGACCCTCGCCGAGCGCCGCGGGAAAGCGCGCTTCTTCGTCGATCCGCCATACACCGGGGCTGGCGGCAAGCGCGCCGGCTCACGCCTGTATGCGCACAACGAGGTAGATCATCAGCGCATCTTCAGCCTGTTGGCGGATAGCGGAGCCGATTTTCTGATGACCTACGATTGCAGCGACGAAATCGTCGATCTGGTAGGCAGGTTCGATTTCCACGCCGCGCTGGTCGAGATGAAGACCGGTCATCACGCTCGCCTTGCCGAGCTGATCATCACCCGGGACCGGCTGTGACTTCAGTGCGGGCCTAACACCGGCGCCCGCGCCGGTCAGCCGCCGAGGTGCTCCACCCGCACTTCTTCGAGCAGGATTCCCCAGGTCTTGCCGGGGTGATCGCGCAGGTCGTGCACCACCAGGTCGAAGGTCACCTGCGTGACCCGGTCGGCGCGCACCCGGATGTCGGTCCGCGCCGGGGACAGCTCCAGCGGCACCTCCACGTGCCGGCCGCGCACCACGCCGCGCGCGGCCGAAGCCAGTACCTCGGCCGCGTCGTAGCGCCCGGCGGGCACCCACTGCCGGGTCAGCTCGACGGTCGCGCCGTCCTGGTAGCGCGTCAGATCGATCTCCTGCGGGTCCACGGCGACCGCCAGCCAGCCGGCGTCGTTCCCGGCACCGCGGCGGTGCAGGCGCGCGCCGTCCACGGTGACGACCAGCGCGGTGAAGTCGTCGATCGCCTCGCGATGGTCGGTGATCAGCACGACCACCTCGCCGCTTTCCTCCTCGCCGGAGGCGGACGCCGGCGCCGGGGCGGCGCTCAGCAGACCCAGCAGCAAGGCGCCGGCCGCCATGGCGCACCGCCCGCGCCGGGCGCCCGCCCTCAGACGCACGCGTGCCATGGCCGCGTCGTGTGGCCGCGGCGGCGCTGCCACCGGTCGCCGCCGTATACCAGTACGCCATGCCGGGCAGCCGGGCTGCCGCGGGCGCAGAACCAGTCCAGCCCATCGTAGAGCGCGCCGCTGAGCGTGAGTCCCGCCTTCATCTCCACCGGCAGCAGGCGCGCGCCGTCGTCGATCACCAGATCGACTTCGTGACCGCTGCGGTCGCGCCAGAAATAGAGCGGCGAGCGGACGCCCCGGTGGGTGAACGCCTTGAGGTATTCGCCCACCACGAAGGTCTCGAATATCGCTCCGCGATTGGCGTGCAGCGCGAGCTGCTCGGGTTCCCGGATGCGCAGCAGGTTGCACAACAGGCCGGTGTCCAGAAAGTAGAGCTTGGGACTCTTGATCACGCGCTTGGCGAAGTTGCGGTGATGCGGCGGCAGCAGGTGCACCACGAACAGCGCCTGCAGCACGGAGAGCCAGGCGCCGGCCGTGGTGTGCGAGACGCCGCAGTCGGAACCGAGCGATGACAGATTCAGAAGCTGCCCGCTGCGGCCCGCGCAGAGCAGCGCGAAGCGGCGGAAGGTGTCCAGGTCGCCCACGCCGCCAAGCTCGCGCACGTCGCGTTCCACGTAGGTAGTGTAGTAGGAACCGAGCCAGTCCGCGGCGTCGAGCCGGCGGTCGTGGATGCGCGGGAACAGCCCCTGGTAGAGGACGCCATGCAGATCGAGTCCGGCCGGCGCCGGCGGGTCGCCGGCAACCGGTTCATGCGGGCGCCATGGGTCGCCGCCCGGCGCCCCGGTCAGCTCCGACAAGCCGAGCGGCAGCAGCACGCACACCGCGGCCCGCCCGGCCAGCGTCTGGCTTACCGAGCGGGTGAGGGGGAGCTGCTGCGAGCCGGTAAGAACGTAACGGCCGGGTGTCGGGTCCTCGTCCACCAGTGCCTGGACGTAGGACAGGAGCTCCGGCGCCCGCTGCACTTCGTCCAGAATCACCCCCGAACGGTGCGCCGCCAGCAATCCGCGCGGGTCGTCCAGCGCATGATCCCTGGTGTCCGGCTCCTCCAGGTTCAGATAGGCATGGGCGGCGAACACCGACTTGGCGAGCGTCGTCTTGCCCGATTGACGCGGCCCGGTCAGAAACAGCGCCGGGAACTGGCCGGCCAACCGCCGCAGCCGGGCCTCGAGGGTGCGCCGAAACATGCGCTCAAGGTACCGCAGCGCAGCCTGAACGGCAAATTGAAAGCACCCCTTTCAATCAGCCAACCGACTCCGGGCCGGTGGACGGCTGCGGCGCGCAGGGCGTGGATCCGGTTCGCCAAGCGACCGGTCCCGGCGAGCAGCGCTGCCGGCGTCCCGGACAGGTCGATTTCAAGCGCGCCGACGGAGCATGAAGACTACCGACTGCGCTTCGAGGAGGTTGCGCGGCCATTCGAGTCCACGCGCCCGAGCTTCCTCTATCAACTGGTCGAGAAACCCCAACGCGTGCTCATACAGAGTCGCCTCGTCCGCATTATCGTGCGGCTTGGGGTGGTGCGTAAAATCGTATGCCGTCGCGAACATTCTCACCCCGAACGGAGGGTAATGTTCGATCGAAATCCTTATGAGCAGGGCGGCGATCAGCCCCATGCGCCCTCCTGCTCCCATGAGATTCCTTATTCACGCGGATTCGCAGATTCACCAGGGAATTGCCGTTCTCCTCGCCTGCCACTGCGGAAGCCGGCGCCGGTGCTGGACCCGGAGGCGCGGCGGGAGCTGGTGGAGCAGGCGTCCGGCAAGAGCAGCCGGGAGGTGATGCAGTTGCTGGCCGAGGTAGACCCGGAGCTGGCGGCGGCGGCGGATCGGGTGCGGCCTCTGGGCGGCGGGCGTTGGGAACTCAAGGCGGTGATCGACGATGAGTGCCGGCGCGGCTTGGAGCGGCTGAAGGGCCTCCTGTCCCACGTCGATCCGCACCTGACGATGGGGCAGCTCATGGGGCGGCTGGTGCGGGAAGGGCTCGACCGTCACGACCCGGCCCGGCCGCCGCGCGGGCGGCGCGCGGCGCCGGCCAAAGGGGCCGAGCAAACTTCGGCGCCGAAGACGCAGGCGGCCTCGGCTCGCGGCGCCGCCTCGGCAGCGAAGCAAGAGGCCGGCGCGGACAGCGCCGCTCCTTCGGCGGCGAAGGTATCGGCTCAGGCGGCGGCGCAGCCGGGAGACGAAGCCGCTTCGCCGCTGCAGGCGAACCGCGGCCCGGACCGCCCGGACACTTCGGCGGTGAAACCGGCAGTGAAACCGGCGGGCGACACCACTTCGGCGCCGAAGACGCGGCGCCCCGGCCGGCAGGCTGCACCGGCGGGCGCGGCGCGGGCTGCGCGGCCGGCGCGGACCGAAACTTCGGCAGCGAAGGCCGGCGGCGTGACCGGCCGCGCCATCCCGGCGGCGGTCAAGCGCGAGGTCTGGCGGCGCGACCGGGGCCGCTGCCGCTACGTGGACCGCACCAGCGGGCGCCGTTGCGGCTCCCAACACCTGCTGCAGATCGATCACGTCGTGCCGTATGCCCGCGGCGGCGCCGCCGAGCCGAACAATCTCCGCCTGCTGTGCGCCGCCCATCACCGCTACCGCCACGCCGGCGCCCGATTCGGGCGCCCCGGCGAGGATCGTCAGGCGCCCGTAGACCGGTGATCAAGATCGCCGAGAAACGTCATCCTGCGCTAGGACTTGGGCTTGGCCGCCAAGCGGTCTGACGCTCACCTACATTTTGGGAAATGCGCCGTGAGTGAGTGCGGGCTGGCTGATGGGGTCGATGGTCAGCTTGGCGGGCGCATGGTACCATGCGCCCGGCGCGAGGCCAGCAGCCGGCCGGCGCGGAGGGAATCTTATTGTTGTTGAGTAAAGCGTTGAAGTTATCGCTGTTGATGGCCGCCGGCATCGCCGCGCTGATGGCGTGCGAGCCGGCGGCGCGGCCGCCCGCCATGGCCGCCGCCCCAGCCCAAGGGGGAGGGGAGCCTCCGAGCGAGCCGACGCCAACTCCGCAGCCGGCAGAGAAGAGGGAGAAGAGCTGGACGATCGGGACGGCTGACTTTGGCAATGATGAACTGAACCTGGTGGGCGAAGTGTCCAACCGTGCATCGTTTGACTGGGAGCCGATCACCGCCGGCGCCGAAGTGAGCGTTTCGATTGGCGGGCATGACCTGCCGTTCACCAGCACGGCGGCAAAGCCGGTCTTCGCGTCCGATATCTCCGGCGCCGAGTGGAAGGTTGCCGCGGAAGTCCGTGCGGGAGCGATCGTGCTCGTGCTCACGGCCCCGGATCAGTCGGGCGGCGGCGCTGTCGAGTTGGTCACGATCACGAACCCGGGCAGCGGCTACACCTCGCCCCCGACCGTCAGCTTTTCCGCCCCGCCGCCCGGCGGCGCCGCGGCAACCGGCACCGCGGTGGGGCCCGATCGCGTCGCCTCCGTGACGGTCGACACCGCCGGCAGCGGCTACACGTCCCTCCCGACCGTCAGCTTTTCCGCCCCGCCATCCGGCGGCGCCACGGCAACCGGCACCGCGGCGGCAGGGCCCGGCAGCGTCGCTTCCGTGGACGTTGTCACCCCCGGCAGCGGCTACACCTCGGTCCCAACCGTCACCTTCTCGGCAGCGCCTGCAGGCGGCACCACGGCAACCGGCACCGCGGTGGCAGGGCCCGGCAGCGTCGCTTCCGTGGACGTTGTCACCCCCGGCAGCGGCTACACGTCCCTCCCGACCGTCAGCTTTTCCGCCCCGCCGTCCGGCGGCGCCACGGCAACCGGCACCGCGGTGGCAGGGCCCGGCAGCGTCGCTTCCGTGGACGTTGTCACCGCCGGCAGCGGCTACACCTCGGTCCCAACCGTCACCTTCTCGGCAGCGCCTGCAGGCGGCACCACGGCAACCGGCACCGTGGTGGGGAACGGTCGAGTCCATTCGGTGACGGTCACGAACGGGGGTACCGGCTACGTCCCTAGCACGGCTACCGTTACGATTTCGGCGCCGCCCTCCGGCGGCACCAGGGCAATGGCCCAAGTGATAGCCCTAGGCGTCGGTGTCATCCAGGGAGTGGAGGTCAGGAACCGGGGGAGCGGCTACACCTCGGTCCCGACCGTTACGTTTGGCGCACCGTCCAGCGGCACCACGGCCACCGGCACCGCGGCGTTGCGCTACGGTGTCGGGTTGGTAACGATCGCCACCGCCGGCGGCGGCTACACCTCGGTCCCAACCGTCACCTTTTCGGCAGCGCCGAGCGGCGGCACCACGGCCGCCGGCACCGCGGTGCTGCAATACGGTGTCGGGTCGGTAGACGTCACCGGCGGCGGGAGCGGCTACACGTCGGCCCCGACCGTTACCTTTTCGGCCCCGCCAAGCGGCACCACGGCGACCGGCACCGCGGCGTTGCGCTACGGCGTCGGGTCGGTAACGATCGCCACCGCCGGCGGCGGCTACACCTCGGTCCCAACCGTCACCTTTTCGGCAGCGCCGAGCGGCGGCACCACGGCCGCCGGCACCGCGGTGTTGCAATACGGTGTCGGGTCGGTAGACGTCACCGGCGGCGGGAGCGGCTACACGTCGGCCCCGACCGTTACCTTTTCGGCCCCGCCAAGCGGCGGCGGCGCCACCACCGCAGCCGGCACCGCGGTGTTGCACTCCACCGTCACGGCAGTGCGGATCACGAACCAGGGGAGCGGCTACGCGTCGGCCCCAACCGTTACGCTTTCCGCGCCGACCGGCGGGAGCGGCACCACGGCGACCGCCGAGGCAACGCTGCGTCCACCCGGCAACGACCAGTACCAAAACCTGTATTGGGCGCGCCATACGCTGAACGGCAAGAAGCTTCTGGTTAAGATCGTGAGCAACTGAACTCGCGCGGCTGGCTACGGTCCCAGCGCGCCGATGGGAATGACGCCGATGCCGTCGCCGCGCACGTAGCCGTAGCCGCCCGCGACGATGACCGCCAGGGCCGCGGGAGCCCGGCTGCGGGCCGGGTCCACCCGCCTGGCGAAGCGCAGCAGAGTAGCCGCCGCGGCGTCGATCATTCCCGCTCCCAGCTTGACCTCGAATGCGGCCCAGGTTCCGTCCGCGGCCTGCACGATGGCGTCCACCTCCAGGCCGGTGTTGTCACGGTACTGCAGCACTTCGGCGTCACGATGCTGGGCGTAGACGCGCAGGTCGCGGACGACCAGCGACTCGAACAGGAACCCGAACCAGGCAAGGTCCCGCAGCAGCCGATCAGGGTCGGCGCGGAGCGCCGCGACCGCGAGAGAGGGGTCGACGAAGTGCCGCTTGGGGGCGCCCCTGAGCCGCGACCGCGAGCGCAGGTGCGGCGCCCAGGCCGGTTGATCCTCGACGATCATGAGCCGTTCGAGCGCCGTCAGGTAGGCATCCGCGGTGTGGTTGTTCAAGTCGGCGGCCATGGTCGAAGCCGCGGCGTAGGTAGCGACGTTGCGGGCGAACGAGCGGAGCAGGTCGCCGACCTTGGCGGGGTCGCGCCGCGTCTCGTCGACGCGGCCGACGTCGACGCGGCGGATCTCGTCGAGGTAGGCGCGATTGGCCTGCAGCGCCTGGTTGACGGAGCGTTGCAGATTCCCCGGCCAACCGCCGCGGCAGACCTGCCCGGCAAGTGCCTCGATGGAGAGGGCCGACTCCGCGCTGCGCGGCGCCGCTCCGGCCAGGAGTGCGCGCAGGGAAACCGCGCCGGAGGAGCGGCCGGTTTCGAACAGGGACATGGGGCGCAGCCGGAGCCGCGTCAGGCGTCCCGCGCCGGTATGCCGGGTGACGTCGTCGGCCGGCACCGCGGAGCCGGTGAGGATGAACTGGCCGGGCCGGGCGCGGTCGTCGACGGCGCGGCGCACGTGATTCCAGATCGCCGGTTCGGTCTGCCACTCGTCGATCAGGCGCGGCGCGGCTCCCGCCAGCACCAGGGCCGGATCGATCGCTACGGCGCGCCGGGCGTTGGCGTCGACGTCGAGCAGCACTTCGCTGGCCGCCGCCCGCCGGGCGGTGGCCGTCTTGCCGCACGCCTTGGGGCCTTCGATGACCACCGCCCCGGCAGCGCCGAGCCGCTGCCGCAGCTCGTGGTCCGCAAGGCGCGCCCGGTAGCGCGCCATCACCGCTCCAGTAACATCATTGCAATGTCTCCGGTATCATCATCGCAACGATGATGATAACAACATTGCAATGTATTCAATAGCAGAATTGCAACGCTCGTCGCGCTGCCGCTGCCGCCGGTTACGTTACCAGCGCGGAATCCCGCCGAGCAGCAGCTTCCGTTGCGGCGTGCCGTGGTCCCGCATGGCGGTCATCTTCGGCCCGTCGAAGGTCTCGCGGGACTTCATCCAGGCGTTCTGGTAGCACATCAGGCAGACGCGGCGGTTGGCGGGCGAGTGGTTGGCTGCCCCGCGGTGATAGATCCAGCCGTTGAACAGCACCGCCTGGCCCGGCTTGGCGAACACGTACAACTCGTCGGGGAACACCGCGGCGCTGTCCTTGGGCGGCCGGAAGAGCGCCCGGTGGCTGCCGGGGACGATGACGATCGGGCCGTTGTCGATGGTCAGCTCATCCAGGTAGTAGCCGCAGTTGATCTGCCCCGGGATCGAACCGAACGGGGTGCCGTCAGGGTCTTGCGGCCACGGCCCGTCGCGGTGCCAGTTCTGTTCCGGCGTACCGGGCCGGGTCACGCGGCCGGTGGCGCTGTGAAGCTGCACCGCGTTGCCGAGGATGGCCGTCACGCGGGTGAGGACCGGCGGGGTGTCGAGCAGGAACGCGAAGCGGTCGTCCTCCTCCAGGAGCCGGCTGAAGAAGCTCCCGTACGGCCCCGGGTTGGGCTCTCCTCCCCAGCCCACGGTGGCGCGGGAATGGGCGTCGTCCATGGCATCGCGGAGCGTCTCGACCTGCTCCGCGGTGAGCGCATCGTCGATGACGAGGTATCCCCATTTCTGGAAGAAACGAACCTCCCGCTCCAGCTCGGGCGTGAGATCGGGGTTCAGGCGCTGCGGAACGATCGAGAAGTCGGCTGCGGCCATCGCATTCTCCGGGTCGTGGTTTCAATGATTAGGGCGCTTGCCCGGCCCGGTGGTCAAGCCTCGGGGAGTCCGCCATCATGGCGCTGAAGACGCGATGATCGACCAACCGATGATCGAACGGCGCTTCAGCGACCTCTGGGGGCAGTTGCAGGGCAAGAAGCCGCATCTGCCGCACTTCCTGGCGGAGATACACCTGCAGGGGATACGCGGGATCGACGACCTGCGCGTGGTGCTGGACTATCCGGTCAGCGTGATCGCCGGCGGCAACGCCAGCGGCAAGTCGACCGTGCTGTTCGCGGCGGCGTGCGCCTATCGGGTGCCGGGCGCCGGGGTCAGGGACTTCGTGCCGTCCACGCTGTTTCCCGACTACCGCCCGCGGCACGGCGGACGCGAGGACGAGAAGCGCGCGGTCACCATCGAGTTCGACTACGCCACCCCGGACGGCCGCCGTTCCATGCGCTGGCGGCGCGCCAAAGGCTGGAACCGCAGCTTCCTGGGGCGCAAGAACGCCAGCCAGCCGGAGCGTCCGGTCTACCTGCGGACGCTCAGCAACCTCAGCAACCCGTCGGAGGCGCGCGGCGTGCTCAGCATGTCGCAGCGGAGCTCGCCGGCGCAGGAGAGGCCGCTGACCGCCTCGCAGATCGAGTTCGCGCAACAGCTTCTGCCGTTCCGCTACGCCGAGGTGGTCGATCTGTCCAGCGGCAACAAGAACCTGCTGTTTGCCGCCCAGGAGCGCGGCCCGGCCTACTCGGAGCTGCACATGGCGGCCGGCGAGCGCGCCATCCTGCGGTTGGCGCAGGAGATCGCGCAGCGCAGCGGGGTGCTGGTGTTGATCGACGAAGTGGAGGCCGGGCTGCACCCCTGGGTCCAGCAACTGCTGATGCTGCAGTTGCAACAGCTCGCGCTGCGCAACGACCTGCAGATCATCGTCACCACCCACAGCCCGGTGGTGCTGGACTCGGTGCCGGCCAACGGGCGCATCTTCCTGGACCGCGGCGAGAGCGGGCGGGTAACGGTGCAGCAGGCGCACGTCGACGTGGTGCAGGACGCGCTGTACGGCCGCTCGCGGGAGGTGCTCAACCTGCTGTGCGAGGACGACGCGGCGCAGGCGGTGGTGCAGGGGGTGCTGGATCACGTGGTGCCGAAGCGGCGCATCAGAGGGGATTCGGTGCGCATTGGCCGCGATACCGGCGCCGACGAGTTTCCCGCGCACGCCGCGGCGTTCCGCAAGTTCGGGCAGATCGCCAACTTCGTCTTCATCCTCGACGGCGATCAGCGCGGCAGCGGCATCGACGAGCGCATCCGGGAGCAGGCCGGACGCGCGGTGCCGACCCTGTTCCTGCCCGGCCGCGAGGCGCCGGAGGCGTGGGTATGGGAACGGCTGCGGCAGGCCGCCGGGCCGATGGCCGTCGGGCTGAGCGTCGATCCGGGGGAGCTGGCCAGCCGGCTGCACCGGCTCGACGCGGTGTACGACACCGCCTCCGACCGGCCCGCGGCGATCGCCAAGGCGAAGCTGCGCGGCCTGGGCGAGGCCCTGCGCCGGGAGGCGGCGGACATCTGCCGCACCGTCGCCCGGCTGGAAGCGGAACGTCCCGAAAGCGATCTGCAGCCGTTCGCGGAGGGGCTCGAGACCGTGCTGCTGCAATGGCGCGCCGGATGATGGATGCGAACGCGGCGGCGGACGGCCTGATCGGGCGCGTGCTGCGCTCACCCGTAGCGCGGCTGCTGGGCCTCGGCGTCCTGGCGCTGGCGCTGCAGGCCCCGGTGCTCTACGTCGGCGAGCTGGTGCGCGAACGGCAGGGTACGCGCGACGCCGCGGTGGCGGAGATGGCGGCGGCCTGGGGCGGCGCGCAACGGCTTGCCGGACCGTTCCTGCTGGTGCCCTACCGCACGCCGGCGGAGCGGGACGGCGCCCGGCAGGGGGAGGCGGCGGCCACCTTCCTGCCGGTCGAGCTGCGGGTGACCGCCGACCTGAAGACCGAGCGCCTGCGGCGCGGGTTGTTCCAGGCGCCGGTCTACCGGTCGATCATCGAGCTGTCCGGGAGGTTCGAGCCGCCGGACTTCCGGCAGTGGGCGGTGGCCGCCGATCAGGTGCTCGGCGAGCGCGCCGAACTGGTATTCGAGGTATCCGACGTGCGGACGATTCAGACCGGCGCGCGCCTGCGGTGGGAGGGCAGCGATCTGGAATGGCGGCCGGGTACCGGGCTGCGCGGCGACGGCCGGCCCGGCATACACGCGCGGCTGCCCGAGCTGGCGGCGGGCGCGCCGGCCGAAGGCGCGCCGGCGGATGGCGCCGGCGGCTGGACGTTCCAGGCAACGCTGGAGCTGGCGGGCAGCGCCGGCCTGCGGATGGCGCCGGCGGCCGCGGCGACCGCCGTGGAGATCACCGGCGACTGGCCCGCTCCGAGCTTTCAGGGGGCTTGGCTGCCGGCGGAGCGCGAGCTCCGCGACGGCGGCTTCAGCGCCTCGTGGCGCATCTCCCATCTCGGCCGCGGCTTCCCGCAAAGCTGGCGGGCCGGCGCCTACGGCGAGCAGATCGACGCGGCCATGGTCGGCGTCGACCTGCTGACGCCGGTCGATCCCTACCGGCAGGCGGTGCGCAGCCTCAAGTACTCGCTGCTGTTCCTGGCGCTGACCTTCGGCACCGCGTGGCTGTTCGAGGTGCTGGGCGGCGCCCGGCTGCACCTGATCCACTACGCGCTGATCGGCGCCGCCATGTGCCTGTTCTACCTGCTGGAGTTGGCGCTCAGCGAGCACCTGGGGTTTCCCGCGGCCTATGCGATCGCCGCCGCTCTGGTAGTCGTCACCAACGGGGCGTACGCCCGGTCGCTACTGTCCACGGGCCGGGCGGCGCTCCTGGCGGGCGTGCTCGGCGCGCTGTACGCCGGCATGTACGCGCTGCTGCAGCTCGACGACTACGCCCTGCTGGCCGGCGTGGGCGCGCTGTTTCTCATCCTGGCCGCGGTCATGTACGCCACGCGCCGCGTCGATTGGCACGCCGCCGGCTGACCCACGCCGCTCGCCGCGCCATGCCGGCGCCATGTTTCAGATTCCGGTCTTCAGCCGCGATTCCATCCAGAAATACAAGGCATGCAGGCGGTTGGGAAACCGGTAGCCGCCGCGCGCTTCGGGATCGAGCTGCACCGCGCCCAGCTTTCTCATCCGCCGCAGGAAGTTGTCCAGAACCTGCCGCTCGGCCGGCGCAAGGCGGGCCGCCAGTTCGCCGCGCTGAAACGTCATCCGCGCTGGCTGATCGGCCATCTTGCACAGGATCGATCGATAGCGGTCGCTCTGTATCGCTTGAAAGATCTGAGGCTCCAGGAGCTTTCTCCCGACGATCCCGGCTGCCCTGACGATGCCTGCGACCAGTTCCTTGCGCGCTATGGTCTGCGCCGTTGCGGTGCGCCACACGGCGTCGCCGATTTCGTGCGCCAGCACCGGCAGTCCGCCGGTATACCGAACCATAAAATCGAGATCGGCTGCGGACACCACGGCGTTGCCTGCGGCGAACGACGCCCGATAGAACTGCTCCACCTCGGCATTCCGCCAAGGGACGATGTCAACCAGATCGAAGATCCGAGCCAGGGACGGTTGATTGCCGATCAGGTCCTGGCGTCGTTCTTCGAGCCCGACCAGCAGGATGCACAGCCGCATCGGTTCCGAGGTCGCCACGTCATCGACGATGCTCTTCAGCCAGTGGGCGAAGTCCGCGGAGCTCGCCAAGCCGTTCACGTCGTCCAGAATGAGGAGCAGCGAGGCGCGAGGTGTCAGCCGCTTCAGGAGTTCGCGCACGGAGCGGGTGAAGTTGCCCGCAATCGCGCGCAGGTCGTCGCCGCTCAGTGCCAGCTCTACCGAGACGCCGAACAGGCCGATCTTGCGGACGCGATCCCCGAAGAACTCCAGTACCTGCCGGTGCCACGGCCGGTCGATGCTGTCCTTGAGCAGCCGGTCGAAGATGCGGCCCGCCATCTCGTGCAGGTCGCGCACGCCTCCCAGGTAGACGTGACAGCCGGTAACGTCGCTGTCCCGCTCGCACAGGCGGCGCACGAACGAAGCCAGCGAACTCTTGCCGATGCCCCGTTCGCCGCTGATGAACCCGATCTTGAACACGCCGCGGCCGGCGGCGCGCACCAAGCCGCGCAAGCGTTCGATTGCGTCGCGCCGCCCGACGAACAGCTCGGCCGGGACCGGTTGGCCGGGCCGGAACGGACTGGATTCTGGCGTCACTCGCGGGCAGATTAGCCGAGCGGGCGGCCGGTGTCGAATGGTACCGGTGGTACCGGCGACGCGGTCAGCCGCCGCCCGCGCCGGCGGCCAGAATCGAGGGCAGGCAGCGCAGCGCCTCGGCCAGCGGCCACACTTCGATGCCGCCCTGATACTCGCGCCGGTCGCCCCCGTACAGCAGGAAGCACTTCGCCGGCGGATAGTCGCGGGCGAACTGGCGCAGTCCCGCCCCGTCCTCGCGGCGCAGGCGCCCGGTCCGCTTTACCTCGAAGGCCAGCAGGCCGCGTTCGCCGTACGCCACCAGGTCCACCTCGGCGCCGGCGGTCGTGCGCCAGTAGGAGAGGGCGTAGCCCAGGCCCTCGTAGTCGTTGACCGCGCGCACCTCCTGCTGGAGCAGCGTCTCCCACCCCGCTCCCTCGGCCTCTTCCGGGCGGTCGAGCGGTCCGCGCGGGCGGATCCGGCGGTAGACGCCGGCGTCGAACAGGAAGAACTTGGGATGGCCGGTCACGCGGCGCGCGGCCCGCCGCGTGAAGGCCGGCAGGCGCCACGCCAGGAGCAGGTCTTCGAGCACCTGGAAATAGTTGGCGACCGTGCGCCGCTCCATCCCCGCGTCGCGCGCCACCGCCGCTACGTTGAGCGGCGCCGCCTGCGAAAAGCTGGCGGCTTCCAGGAAGCGGCCGAACGCCGCCAAGTTGCGGGTCAGCCCCTCCTGCATCACCTCCTCGCGCAGATAGGTCTCCACAGGGCATCGGGCAGGCGCTGCTTCAGCCACGTGGTCTTGCCGGTTCCGCGCGGTCCGAACAGGAAGAAGCTGTGGCCCAACTCCAGCGGCCTGCGCAGCGCTCTGGCATACATGGTTCCAATATACATCGATTTCTGGAACTGACGATTCCGTTATGACGTCCGGCGTACACCGGCAGTCCGACGCCGCCCTCCGAAGGGGCGGCGCGGAACGGCCGGCAGCGCGGCGCTCGCGGTGGTACACTTGGCCAACCCATGCGTTCGTTCAACACTGCCGGTCCGGTCGATCCGGCCGACCATTACCTGATCCCGCCGCTGTCGCGGATCGACCTGGACGAAGTGCTCGGCCTGGTGCGGGACAAGAAGTACTTCGTGCTGCATGCGCCGCGGCAGACCGGCAAGACCTCGGCGCTGCTGGCGCTGGCCGACTTGCTGAATGAACGCGGCTACCACTGCGTGTACGTCACCGTGGAAACTGCCCGCACCGCCCGCGACGACGTGCAGCAGGCGGTGCAGGTGGTGCTCGCCTCGCTGGCGGAGGCGGCGGACGACGCGTTGGACGATCGCTTCCTGGCGGGTGTCCGGGCCGAGATTCTCGCCGATTTCGGGCCGAACATGGCGTTGCGCACCGCCTTGCGGCGCTGGGCGCAGGCGGCGCCGCGCCCGCTGGTGCTGCTGATCGACGAGATCGATACGCTGGTCGGCGACTCGCTGCTGTCGGTGCTGCAGCAACTCCGCGCCGGCTACCCCGGCCGCCCGGAGCGCTTCCCGCAGAGCGTCGTGCTGTGCGGCCTGCGCGACGTGCGCGACTACCGCATGGGCGCCACCGGCAGCCCGTTCAACATCGCCGCGGCGTCGTTGCGGCTGGGCGACTTCTCGCGCGCGGAGACGCTGGCCCTGCTCGGCCAGCATACCGAGGCGACCGGCCAGGAGTTCGCGCCGGAGGCGCTGGAGGCGGTGTGGACGCAGACCTGCGGCCAGCCATGGCTGGTCAACGCGCTGGCCTACGGCGCCTGCTTCAAGAACAAGGCGCTGCGCGACGACCGCTCGCGCCCGGTCACCGCCGCCGCGGTCGCCGCGGTCCGCGAGGAGCTGATCGTCGAACGGGTGACCCACCTCGACTACCTGGCCGACAAGCTGCGCGAGGAGCGCGTGCGGCGGGTGATCGAGCCGATGCTGACCGGCGCCGACCGCTACGCCATCAGCGACCGCGACCTGGGCTACGCGCGCGACCTGGGGCTGCTCGCCCGCGATCAGCCGGTGCGCATCGCCAACCCGATCTACGCCGAGGTGCTGCCGCGCGAACTGTCGTGGGCAGCGCAGGAGACGCTCGACCTGTCGCCGCCGCGTTACGTGCGCGCGGACGGCAGCCTGAACGTGGACTTGCTGCTGGAGGAGTTCCAGAGCTTCTTCCGGCGCCACTCCGAGCACTGGCGCGACCGCTTCGCCTACGCGGAGGCGTGGCCGCAGTTGCTGCTGCAGGCCTACCTGCAGCGGGTGGTGAACGGGGGCGGGCGCATCGAGCGGGAGTACGCGCTGGGCCGCGGGCGGGTCGACCTGCTGATCGTGTGGCCGGTGGGGGAGCGGTCGCTGGCGCAGCGGGCGCAGGAGGTGGTGGTGGAGTGCAAGGTGGTGCGGGAGCGGGACGGGCTGGAGCGGACCATTGCCGAAGGAGTGGAGCAGACGGCGGGGTACGCGGCGCGCTGCGCGGCGGAGGCGGCGCACCTGGTGGTGATCGACTGCCGGGAGGACCGCACCTGGGAGGAGAAGATATTCCACCACCGGCGCGGCGCCGCGGCGGCCTCGGTGGAGGTGTGGGGCATGTGACGAGGGCGGCGCGTCTCTTGCTCGGCGATACTCCGGGTGCTATGCGGGGCCGGGGGTGGTGTTGGCGGCGAGCCAGCGCGCGGCATTGGCGATGATGCGCAAGGGGATCGGCTGCCGGTAGATCGGGTAGGTCTCGTGGCCGGGACGGAAGTAGAACAGCCGGCCGCGGCCAATCTGCCACACCATGCCGCTGCGGAACCACTCGCCGGTGGGCCAGCGATCCTCGAAGATCACCTCGTCCGGGGCAGGGACGTGGAGCGGTTCGTCATACATCTCGGACTGCGGGAGCGAGAACTGGTCGGGGATGCCCTCGGCGATCGGGTGTTCGGGCAGCAAGGTGCGGGAGAAGCTCGGCTTGCCGTCGGCGCGCCATGCCGGGAAGCAGCAGATCGGAAGCCGGACGCGGACGCGAGTGATGCCGTCCGGGAACTTGCGCACCTGATGGGAGGGCGTGACCGCGGCGTCCCTGGCGGGAGCCTGGTAGCGGTTCTCGGGCGGGACGAACTCCAGCTCGACCCGTTCGCCGCGGCCGTCCGGGAACAGACGTTGCGCGTCTTCGCGGGCGCGATGGTCCATCGCCGCGACGAACGGCGTGGCCCAGTGAGCCGAGTGCAGCACGATGAGCGACAGCCGCCCCGCGATGACCCGGTCCAGGATCCTCCGGCCGGTCTCGGCGGATACTTCGCGGTGCCGCACGTGACCCCACCAGACGAGCACCTGACTGGCCTCGAGGGCGGCGTCGGAAAGACCCTGGTCGGGATCGTCCAACCCGACTGACTGCACTGCCATGCCGCCCTGGGCGCGCAGATGGGAGGCGATTGCGTTGCCGAGAAAGTTGGCGTACGCCTCCTGCTGGCGCGGCTGGCGCTCGTCCCATACCAGGACCCCAAGGTCACTCATGCGGGACAGTAAAGACGATCCGCCGGCCCGCGGCAAGCCCGGATCGCCGCCGGAGCGCGGCGCAGGGCGGGCGGAGCAGTCTCGGTGGTCAGCCGCCGGGCGGCGGGAAGCGGGCGCTCCGGTCGAGCGGATAGAGGCCGGGGCGCAGGCGCCGGTAGCGGTAGCCGGCGAAGTCGGGGCGGTGCACGCCCGGCGTGTCCAGGTCGAAGATGCGCTCGGCGATCGACTGGTAGGTGCTGCGGAAGTGCACCGCCGACTTGAGCGCCACCAGCCGCTGCGCCCGCGGCTCGATGCCGACGCTGCGCAGCAGCTCGGCGTCGAGCGGCTGCACGCGGCGCTCGGTCACCACCACTCGGACGCCGCGGCACTGCAGCACCGCAGTGCGGCCCATTTCGGTGGTGCCGCCCTCCCCCATGCGGCTGCGCGTCACGAAGCGGCCATCCGCCAGCAGCCGGACCACCGCCCGCAGCGCCACCGGATCGCCGTGGCGGCGGTCGGTCTTGCCGCCGAGGCGCACGGCGATCGTCTCCCCCACCCCGGCCGCGGCGGCCGCGGCCACCACTTCGGGATCGGCGATCACCGCCACGACCGCGTCCTCCACGCCGCCCGCCAGCAGCTCGCGCAACACGACCGTGCCGTCGCACGGGGCGCCCCCGCCGGGGTTGTCGGAACCGTCGGCCAGCACCACCAGGCCGGCCGCTTCCTCGCGCGCGTATCGGACCGCCTCCCGCACCGGAGTCAGGGTCACGTCGAAGTCGCGCCGCCGCCGCCAGACGGCGCGGGCCAACTCGCCGGCCCGCGCCGCGGCCAATTCCGCCGAGCCGTCCGCGGTGACCAGCACCGAAGCGCCGGCGTCGCGGACGTCGGCAAACGGAAAGCCGTAGGCGATGGTGGCGTCCAGCACCGCCGGCTCCCGCTCCATGGCCTGCGCCCGGCGCAACAGGGCGCGGGCCGGCGAGATCAGCGTGCACTGCCGCGGCGGCATGGTGACGAGCGGCAACTGCACGTACGCCAGCCGCGGGCGTACCTCGCCTGCCGCCGCGGCATGGACCAGCCGCCCCGCCTGCAGGCCGCGCTCGAAGGCATCCACGTGGGGATACTCCTCGAACCCGATGATGGCGTCGGCGTGCGCCGCCATGCGCGCGGTGACGTTGGCATGCAGGTCCAGGGTCACCACCAGCGGCGTCGCCTCCCCCACTACCGCCCGCGTTCGTTCGATCAGATCGCCCTCCGCGTCCTCCAGGTGTTCGCTCACCATGGCTCCGTGCAGGTCGAGCAGCACCCCGCGGCAGCCGGCCGCGCGCCGGGCGAGACGCTCCAGCAGCACTCCGGCGAGCTCTTCGTAGGCGTACCGCGTCACCACTCCCGAGGGCGTGGCGAACGCCCACAGCAGCGGCTCCAGCTCGAAGCCCAGCTCCTCAGCGGCCGCCAGATACCCGCCGTGCACGGTGCGGGTGCCGCGGAAGTAGCGCCGGATCTGCTCCGCCGCGGCGGCCGCCGCCGGCCGCCCGCCAAAGTCGAAGTCGGGCAGCCGGGTCGGCGTGACGGCGAAGGTGTTGGTTTCGTGGCCGAGGGCGGCGCTGAAGAAGATGGCGGCCATCCGGGCGCCCGCGTCTACGCCGCAACGACCCGCAGCTCGAGGCCGGCGATAGCGGCGAATTTCTCGATCCGCGGGAGAACGTGACCCACGCCCAGGGCGAAGTGGTGGGTCGGCCCCTCATGGCACCAGGCGTCCATGAACTCCGCCGGGCCCAGGCTGAACTGCAGGCGGCTGTCGGTGTTGCCGATCTGCAGTCCCGGGCCGGGGATGCTCTCGCCCTGCGCCGCCACCAGCCGGAGGTTGCCGGCGCGGGTCTGGGTCATCGACAACAAGGTCACCGGACCGTGCCGGACCTGCGTTTCGACGCCGATGCCCGCGCCGCGCTTGCCGTGAAACATCTCCAGGCCGCGCAGCAGCGGCCGCGCCGACGAGATGGCGAGATGGAACGGCCCGTCGTGGCCGGCCAGGATGAACTTCTCGCGGAAGTCCATCGCCGTCACTTCGGAGTAGCTGCCGCCGGCGCCGAAGCTGTCGACGATCTTCATCGCCTGGCAGTTCTTCAGATCACCCTCTCCGCTGCACGGCACCCCGCGTGAGGTCAGCAGCGAGCAGCCGAGGGCGAAGCCGGCGGCAATGCGCTCGTATTCGTTGTGGTCCAGCCCGCGGTAGTAGTAGGTCAGCCCGTCGAGGGCATGGTCCGCCGCCAGCTTGTCCAGCCCCACGGCTACCCGGCAGGCCCAGGCGAGCGCCTCGGGCGTCGGCCTGACGGCCAGCGGGTCCGACGGCGAATCCTCGGCCAACTCGAAGATCGCGAGCGCTTCCTCCTCCTTGGCCTTGACTTCAGGTTCGGTTGCGGCGCGCACCAGCGCCGCCAGATCGCACATCTCCAGGATCTCGACGTGGGTTCCGAGCTGTCCCTGGTGCTGGGTGAAGTCGCTGTACATGTCGAGCATGCCGGGGTATACGTGGCCGAGTACGCCGATGCGGCTGCCGCGCACGGTACGCAGCACGCCGGCCGCCTCGGTCCACTCCCGAATCTCCGCCCAGGCGCGCCGCGCGGGCTCACGGCAACCCGGCTCCTCCCGCAGCATGCCCGACACCAGGTGGAAGTCGACGTCGCAGCGGCGAAACGCGCAGGCGATTTCCGGCACGCAGCAGGCGCAGCAGTTGGCCAGCCACTCCCTGGTGCCGGTACGGGCGTAGTCCAGGGCGGCGCTCGGCTGCAGATTGAGGACCAGCACCGGCGCCTGCGGAATCCGCACCGCCGGCAGCACCTGGGAACTGGTGGCGTAGGTGCCGACGTAGCAGTAGACCATGTCGACCTGGCGGCGCTGGAACAGGTTGCCCGCCTCGACCGCGCGCGGCGCCGAATCCACCAGCCCGGCGGATACCACCTCGGCCCACCGTCCGACGCGCTCCTCGACCAAGCGCTGATAGCCCTCGAGCTGCTCCTTCAGGCCGGGAAACTGCGGCCAGTAGGCGGCCAGCCCAATGCCGAAGATGCCGATGCGCGGCCTCACCCCGCGCTGCCGGTCCGTCACGGTCGTCACGATCATGCCTCCTCGATGCTGCGTGCGCGGCGAGGAAAGCGAATTGACGCAGCGTTTCTTCTCAGTACAATAGTATGAACAATGCGCGCATTGACAGAGGGCCTGTTGCCCAACTGGGATCCTCCGGGAGAAACGTGGCCGTTGCTGTTCACCTACGCGTACTTGGTCGATGCCGAATCGTTCCGGGCAACGGTCAAGATCAACGGTGCCCTCCTCGCCACCATCAATCCCGCCGACGGACGCTGCTGGCTCGACGGTGTGTACCCGGGAGGTACCGCCGCCGGCGGCACCGGCGTCGATGATGCTTACGCCAACTTCACGAAGTTCGTCGCCGGGATAATCGATGACATGGCCGACGACTGCGGCACACTCGCGGCATTCGAGGAATGGCTGCGCGCATTCGTGACGAGCACCGACGATCTCACGCTCGGTAGTTGGCAGGAAGGCGTGTTGAAGGTCCGCAGCAACGCGCCGGGGTCACCCCCGAAGCTTGAGCGGCGTGACTCCGAGGGATGGACTCCTGACGCTTCGATTGAGATGACTACTCCGCCGGTTGCGCGCGCCACAGGTGCCGCATCTCGGCGCTGCCGGCCAGCAGCTCGTCCAGGCCGCCGCGCGCGCTGACCCGGCCATCCTGCAGCACCACGATGCTGTCGGCGCGCTGCAGCAGGGCGCGGCTGTGGGACACCGCCACCACCGACGCTTCCGGGTTGTGGGTGAACAGATTGCTCCACAGCAGCGCTTCGGTCTCCACGTCGAGCGCGCTCGACAGGTCGTCCACTACCAGCAGCTCGGCGTTGCGGACGAACATCCGGGCGGCGGCGATGCGCTGCGCCTGACCGCCCGAGACGCGCACCCCGCGCGGTCCGACGATGGTCTGCAGCCCCTGCTCCAGGGTGGCGACGTCGGTCTCCAGCATGGCGGCGCGCACCGCCCCGGCCAGGTCCACCTGCTCTTCCGGCAGCCCGACCAGCACGTTGTCGATCAGCGGCGCGCTGAGCAGCGCCGGCACCTGCGGCGTATAGGCGACCCGCGGCGGCACCAGCAGCGCGCCGGGATCGGTCACCGGCGCGCCGTTCCACAACACGCGCCCGGAGTCCGCGCTGAGCAGCCCCAACAACACCCGCAGCAAGGTCGACTTGCCGGCTCCGATGCGTCCCACCACGGCCACGCGCTGGCCGCGCCGCACCGTCAGATCGACGTTGCGAATGCCATGCGCCGAGCCGGCGTAGGTAAAGGAAATGTCTTCGAGGGAAATGCTCACGAACCGGTCGGCCGCGGTCTTGGGGCGGTAGGGAAGCTCGGGCAACGGACCGCGCAGGTGCATGCTGCTCGGGGCGGTCAAGGTATCGGGCGGCGCCCCTCCCAGCATCGTCAACAGCCGTTGCAGCGACACCGAAACCTGCCGCAGGCGGGTCAGGAAGTTGCCGAACCCGCCGGCCGCCTGCTGCGACAGAAAGGTAAGGTTGTACACGAACAGGGAGAAGTCGCCGACGCTGAAGCTGCCGTCGACCAGGGCGCCGGCGGCCACTATCAGAATCACGCCGGCGCCGATCTGGGCCACGTTGTCGAAGCCGGAAGTGAGAATCTTCGTCAGGAGCTGGTCGCGCACCGCGCCCTGCAGGCGGGCGGCGTTGAGCTGTTCGAAGCGCCGCACCGCGCGCTGCTCCGCGGACAGCGCCTGCACCGCGCCGATGGCGCCGTACAGCTCGGCGATGAAGCTGGTCACCGCGCCGGTGTCGCGGCGAAACCGTTCGTGGTAGCGGCTGATGCGCTGCCGCAGTACGCGCACCGCGACCACGATCACTACCAGCGGGGCGAACACCAGCGCCGTCAACGGAGCGTCGATGCGCGCCATGGCCACGCCGCCGATCACGGCGAACGCCAGCGTGCCGAGTTGGAAGTTGAGGTCCATCAGCAGGCGAACCACGGCATCCACGTCGTCGCGCAGGCGGCTGATCGCCTCGCCCGGGGTGTGCGGCAGGGCGTGGCCGGCGGCCTGCCCCAGGGTGCGCTCGATCACGTTCTTCCGCAACAGCGAGGTAAGCGCGAACTCGGTGCGGAAGAACAGCGGGAGATCGATGAACACTATCACCGCGCGCGCCAAGGCGATGCCGATCAGCGCGGCGCACAGCAGCCAGGGACCGAATACCAGCGGCCGGTCGCCGCTCAACTCATCCAGCAGCACGCGCGCCACCAGCCCGATCATCTGAAACGACACGCCGAATACCAGCAGGTGGGCGACGCCCAGAAACAGGTAGTTCCACTTGCGAAACCAGAGCAGCCGGAGCAGGGCCCTGACCGCGGTGGCGGGACGGCCGCGCCGCGCCGCCCCGCCGCCGTCGGCCGCCCGCCGGCGCGCGCGGCGCGGGCGGATCACTGCAGCACCTCCGCCGAACCGTGCCGCAGCAGCCGCGCCAGGCGCGAGCGCGGATCCGCCATCAGGGCGGCGCGGCGCCCGAACTCCGCCAGTCGGCCGTTGTCCAACAGGGCGATCCAGTCGGCGCGCAGCACGGTGCTCAGGCGATGGGCGATGATGATCGCGGTGCGCCCGGCGACCAGCCGGTCGACCGCGTGCTCGATGGAACGCTCGGTGCCGGGGTCCAGACGGGACGACGCCTCGTCCAGCACCACCACCGCCGGATCGCTGAGCAGGAACACGCGCCCGAAGGCGAGCAGCTGCGCCTGGCCGGCTGACAGCTCGGCGTTCTGGCCGGCCAACTCGGTGCGCACGCCGTGCGGCAGCGCGCGCCACCAGCGCCCCAGTCCCAGCTCGTCCAGCACCTCGATGATCCGTTCGTCGGGCAGCGTGGTGTCGAACAGCGTGAGATTGTCGCGCACCGATCCATGGACCAGGTCCACCCGCTGATTCACCATCGCCAGCCGCGACCGCAGCGCCGCGAGGTCGAGGCCGCGCACGTCGTGGCCGCCGAGCCGGACGCTGCCGCGGTCCACGTCGTAGAAGCGGAACAGCAACCGGGACAAGGTGGTCTTGCCGCTGCCGGTGCGCCCGATCAGACCGAGCACGTCACCGGCGGGCAGCTCCAGCGAGAGGTCATGCAGCACCGGCAGGGCGGGGTCGTAGCCAAAGGTGACGCCGTCGAAGCGTACCGCCAATGCGCCGGGCGGCAGCGCCTCGGGCGGCCCGTCGGGCGCCGCGCCGCCGCCGCCCGGCGCGGCGCCCGCCACCCGCGGGCCGGGCCGGATCAGCGCGGAGCGCTCGGCCAGCAGCCGCAGCGCGCGCCGTGCGGCCGCCGCGGCGCGCTGGAAGTCCTCCATCTGAAATACCACCATGCGCAACGGGCGTGAGATCATGCCGGCATAGTGGAACACCAGGTAGGCCATCCCCAGCGTCGCCAGGTCGTTCAGGTAGAGCCACGCGCCGAGCCCCAGCCCCACCGCGTAGCCGGCGGTGTCCACCAGCAGCCAGGCGTTGACCATCACGTTGGTGCGCATGGCGGCCTTGATCTGATGCCGCAGGTAGCGCCGCGTCAGCCCGTAGAAGCGGCGGATCACGTAGGGCTTGCCGGCGCTGGTGTGGATGTCCTCGATCCCGGTCAGCGTCTCCTCCAGGAACCCGAACAGTTCGCCGCTCGCCTGCCGGGTCCGCTGCCACGGCTCCACGCCGATCCGGCGCAGGCTCAGCAGCACCGCCCATGACACCGCGACGAACCCGCCGAACACGGCCGCCACCCGCCAGTCCTGCAGCAGGATCACCACCAGCACCCCGGCGATCACCAGCACGCTGCCGGCGATCTGGACTACGAACTCCGAGAAGTAGTTGCTCAACAGGGTAACGTCGCCGTCCACGCGCTCGATCATCTCGCCCGGGGTATGGGCGTTGTGGTACCGCTGATCCAACCCCACCGAGTGGCGCAGCAGGTCCACGCGCAAGGCGTTGGTGGCCTGCCAGCCGAGCTGCACGCTCAGGTAGGTCGCCAGCACCGCTACCGCCTGGGCGCCGATCGCGGCGCCGACGAAGGCCAGCGCCCACAGCACCAGGGTGTTCAGCGGCGCCCCGGCCAGGGCCGCGTCCAGCACGTGGCGCACGATGAGCGGGTTGAACGACTGCGCGCCGCTGCCGGCCAGCAGCAGCACCCCCAGCAGCGCGACCTGCCGGCGCTGGTGGCGCAGGTAGTGGCGCAGCATCCCGAACAGGGTGCCGGGAATCGCGGCGGGCGGAGCGGAAGCCGGGGCGGATGGGGCGGCGGATGGGGCGGAGGAAGTCACGGGCGGCCGCAAGGTAAGCGGCCGCCCGCGGCGCCGGCAACCAAAACCGGCAACCGAAACGGATGCGGAACGGATGCCGGGAGCCGGCTACCGCCGGATCACGCGAAGTCGGGAGGCCGTTCGGTATACGCCCACAGCGCCTTGGGGTCGACGTCGTCGGGCCGGCTGACGGTGGCGCCTTCCGGCTCGGGGATGGGACCGTTCAGGATCGGGTCGTCGGTCTCCTCCATCCACCGCGTCAGCCGCTCCCGCATCTCCGCCAGGGTATCGGCATGACGCGCGTCGCCCGCCAGATTGGCCGCCTCGTTGGGATCGAACACCAGATCGTAGAGCTGCTCCTCGGCCATCGGCAGATCGGCCCAGCCGCGGCGCAGCAGCAGCTCCTTGCTCAGGCTGTTGTCGCAATTGGCGAGCGACGGGACGCGCCGGTCGAGGTAGCGGCGGATGTACTTCCAACGCCGCGTGCGGATCATCCGCTGCGGCTCGTACTGGCCGTGGTAGTTGACTTCGGCGAATACCGCGTCGTTGATCTCCTCCGTTTCGCCGCGTACCAGGGGCAGCAGCGAGCGGCCCTGCAGCCATGCCGGCGGCGCGATCGCCAGCAGTTCGCAGAGGGTCGGGAACAGGTCGATCTGCGACACCAGCGCGTCGCTTACCCGGCCGCCGCCGAAGCCCCCCGGACCGCGCAGGATCAGCATCACCCCGGTGCCGTGGTCGGTCAGATTGCACTTCATGCGGGGAAAGGGCAGGCCATGGTCGGTAGTGCAGATCACCAGGGTGTCGTCGGCCAGTCCGGCCTCCTGCAGCGCGCCGAGCACCAAGCCGATGCCCTGGTCCAAGGCGGTGACGCTGGCCTGGTAGGCGGCCATGTCGGCGCGCGTCTGCGGGGTGTCGGGCAGCGGCGCCGGCGGGCGCAGGTAGCGGGCGTCGTCGGCCGGGGCCGGCGGGGGGAACTCGCGGTGGGTTTCGCTGAAGCCGACCGTCAGGAAGAAGGGCTGCGCCGGCGCCGCGCCAAGGAACTCTGCCGCCGCCGGCGCCACCTCGCGCGCCTTGCGCCCGCCGGTCTCCAGAATCTGATGATAGCCGATGGTACGCGGGTCACGGCGCACGTGCTGCACGCCGGCCAGCGCGGTGTGATAGCCCGCCGCCCGCAGCGTGCGCACCAGATGACGGCTTGGGTCGGCCAGGTCGAAGCCGCGGTTCACCAGCCCGAACTGGCCCGCGCTGTGCGGGCACATGCCGGTGAGCAGCGCGGCCCGGCTCGGCGAACAGGTGGGCGCCGCGTTGTGGGCCTGGCGAAACAGCATGCCCTGCTCCGCCAGCCGCTGCAGGTTGGGCGTGCGAATGGCATAGCCGTAGGGCTCGACGTAACGGCCGGTATCATGCGAATGCAGATAGATGATGTTGGGTCGGCTCATGGCCCGCTACTGTGCAGCGTATCGGAGCCACCTTCAACTCGCGGCCGCCATCGTCGGACCGAGGCCGGCGGTCAGGAGGCGCCGAGGGCGAGCAATTCGTTCAGGCGCGAGGCGGGATCGTCCAGCAGCGCCTGGCGGGGTCCGTACTCCGCCATTCCGCCGCGCTCCAGGATCAGTACGTCATCCACCTTCTCGACCGACCGCAGGCGGTGGGCGATCACCACCCCGGTACGGCCTGCCAGCAGTGTCTTGAGAGCGTGTTCCACGTCGCGCTCGGTGGCCGGATCGAGGCGCGCCGCGGCCTCGTCCAGAACCACGATCGCCGGGTCGCGCAGGAATGCCCGCGCCACCGCCAAGCGCTGCGCTTCGCCCGCGGACAGGGCGAGTTGCGCGCTGCTGATGACCGTATCCAGGCCCTCCGGTTGCCGCGCCAGCCACGGCGCCATGCCGAGCCGGTCGCAGGCCTGCAGCAGGCGGCCGTCGCCGACCGCGGGGTCGAACAGACTCAGGTTGTCGCGGATGGTGCCGCGGAAGAACTGGACGTCCTGGGTCACCACGGCGATGCCCGCGCGCAGGGCCGACAGCCGGAATTCGCGCAGATCGACCCCGTTCAGCGTCACGCGGCCGGCGGTGGGATCGTACAGCCGCGCCAGCAGCCGGGTCACGGTGGTCTTGCCGCTGCCGGTGCGGCCGAGGATGCCCAGGACGCGGCCCGCCTCGATGCTGAACGAAAGATCGCGCAGCGCTTCCGCGGCTGCTTCCGCCGCGCCGTTCCCGGCCGCGGCCTCCCGCCCGCCGGCCCCGGCCGACGCGCCGGCAGGATAGCGGAAGCTCACCTGGTGGAAGGCGACTCCCACCGGGCGCGCGGGAAGCCGGCCGCGGGCGCCGTCCGCCAGCGAGCTGCGGTGGGCGAACAGGCGCTGGATGCGCACCAGGTTGCCGCCCGCCTTCTGCAGCTCCTCCATCTGATGCGCCAGATCCTCGAACGGCCAGAACATCAGGTTGAGGTAGCTGAACAGCAGATACACGGTGCCGATGGTCATCTCCCCGCGCAGCGCCAGCGCGCCGCCCCAGGCCAGCATCAGTCCGGTGCCGATCCCCATCGCCACGTTCACCGCCGGCCACACCAGGGCGCCCAGGCTGAAGGCGCGCTTGGCGCGCTCCACCTGAACGGCCACCAGCTCAGTCATCCGGCGCAGCGCGGGCACCAGGCCGCCGAGCGCCTTGAGGTCTTCGAGCCCGGCCAGACGCTCCTCCACGAAGCCGTGCAGGTGCGCCGCCGCGGCGCGCAACCGCTCGTGGTAGGGCACGCCGAAGCTGCGCAGCTTGACCAGGATCAAGGTCACCGCGGCCGCGAACCCCAGCAGCGCCAGGCACAGCCGCCAATCCTCGAGCAGCAGCGCGATCAAGATGCCCGCCAGCAGCAGAATCCCGCGCAGCAGACGCAGCGAGAGCTGGGAGAAGAAGGTGGCGAGCTGATTGCTGTCGCCGTCGATCCGCTCCAGCATCACCCCCGGCGTATGGCGATTGACGAAGCTCAGATCGAGCCCGACGGTGTGGCGCAGCAGGTCGGTGCGCAGCCGATTGGTGGCGCTCCAGGCGACGCTCTCGCCGAAGTACGCGATGAGGCCGCGGCTGAGCTGCCGCCCCGCGGCCACCGCCAGGAACAGCGCCGCCGCCCGCGCCAACGCCGGCGCCGCGCTGCCGGCCGCTACCCCGTCGATGAAGCCGCGCAGCACTTGCGGCGCGTACACGCTGGTCACGGTATGCGCCAGCAGCATCGTCCCGAGCAGCGCGACCTGCGCCCGGCAGTGCGCCAGGTAACGGGTAAGAAATCGCCGGTAGAGGGCAAACGTCGGCTTCACGCCGTGCGTCGTCAGCGACGGTCGCCGTCCGGGCCGCCGTCCCAGATGCGGCGCAGCTCCGCGGACTCGGCCAGCAACTCGTCCAACGCGCCAACCGCGGCTACGCGGCCGCGGCTCAGCAGCACGACCCGGTCGGCGTGGCGCAACACGCGCCGGCGATGCGACACCACCAGGCAGGTGGGGCGAACGGCGCGCACCCGGCCCAGCACCCGATCCCACAGCAGCCGCTCGGTCTTCACGTCCAGCGCGCTCGACAGGTCGTCGATCACCAGGAGCTCTGCCCCCTGCGCCAGCATGCGCGCGGCCGCCACCCGCTGCGCCTGACCGCCGGAGAGGCGCAGCCCGCGCGCGCCGACCCGGGTCCGCAGCCCCTCCGCCATGGCCGCCAGATCCGGCTCCAGCACCGCGTCGCGCACCGCCGCGGCCAGCGCCGCGTCAGCCAGCGGGGCGCCCAGCGAGATGTTGTCTTCCACCGTGGTGCTGAACAGCTTGGGCGTCTGCGGGGTATAGGATGCGCGCGGCGGCACCATGAACCGGTCGGGATGGGCGACCGCGGCGCCGTTCCAGCGCAACTCTCCGGCCTGGCGCGGCAGCAACCCCAGCAGCACCTTGAGCAGCGTGGTCTTGCCGGCGCCGATGCGGCCCGTGATCACGGTGAACGACCCGCGCTCCACGGTCAGATCGATATCCCTGATGCCGGCGCCGCCGGCCGGATGCAGATAGGTGACCCCGCGCAGCTCCAGGCGTTGCAACGGGCCGGCGCGGCCCGCCTCGCTCTCCCGCTCGGCGGCCGCTACGGCGTCGCGGCAGGTCAGCTCGGCGGCGGCGCCGCCGCCGGCGGCGGCCGGCATGGCGTCGCGCAGGCGGGCGAGCGACACTTTGGCGCGCCGGACGTTGACCAGCATGCCCATCATCCACTGCGCGTAGTCCGCCACCTGGTCCAGGTAGGTCACGAACAGCACGAACTCGCCCACCGTGAAGCCGCGGTCTCCCGTGAAGCTCAGGTAGAACAGCAGCAGCGAGGTGCACGCCACCGCGGTGCCGTCGGACACTCCTTCCAACACCTGCGCCAGCACCTTCTCGCGCAGCGCCGCGCGCCGGCGCCGCCGATTCAACCGCTCCAGCCGGCGCGCGGCGCCGTCGATGCTCGGCGCCAGCTTGAAGGTCGCGAACGCGCCGAACACCTCGCCGATGAATTCCGCCACCTCGGCGCCGGCGTTGCGCGCGGCGCGGCGCAGCGCGGTGACGCGCGTCTTGACCGCCTGCGCCGCCAGCGCCGACAGGACGATCGGCACGGTCACGATGCAGGTGAGCAACCAGTCGATGGCCGCCATGATGGCTATCGCGCCAACCGCGAAGCCGACCACGCCCACGCCGTCGATCGCCTCTTCCAGCGGGAGGCAACCCTCCTCCACGTCGTCGCGCACCCGGCTGACCGTCTCGCTGGAGCTGCGCGGCGTCGCCAGCGCGGCCGGGCCGGCGGCGATCAGGCGCAGCAGATTGAGCCGCACCAGCCCGGTCGCGCGCGTCCAGAGGCCGCCCCACAACCACTCCGCGCCCACCCCGACCAGCGCCCGCGTGACGCCGATCGCGGCCAGCAGCGCCAGGATCGACCACGGCGTGATCGCCAGCGGCGCGTCGCCGGCCAGTCCGTCGTAGTACACCTTGGTCACGTAGCCGGGCAGCAGCGGCGCCATGTGGGACAGGCTCCACAGGCACAGGTTGGCCAGGAACAGGCCGGGCCGATAGCTCACCAGTCCGCGCGTAAACCGCCCCATGCCGCCGCGCTTCCGGGCCGTTCCGGTCGCACGTGGTTGCCGAAGTTGCGTCACGTCGATTGCTCAGCCCGCCGGGGAGGGGCGGCAAAGCGGCCAAGCCGCCGGGCGCGCCGCCCACCCCGCCGGGCGAAAGCGGAAGCTATAGCACGCGCACCTTGCCTTGCATACCCCTGTTGGCGCGGGCAATTGACAACCGGGCGCGGCGGCGCCACCCTCGCGTTCGGGATGACGATGGCACGACACGGGGGCCGCGCCGGCGCGGCGCGGCGCTGGCTGCGGCGGGCGGCGGCCGGCGGCCTGCTGGCCGTTGCGGCCGCGGGCGCCAGCGCGGAGCCTCACTCGGTGGCGCGGCGCTGGAACGAGGCGCTGCTGGAGGCGACCCGCAACGACTTTGCGCGGCCTCCGATTCACGCGCGCAACCTGTTCCACGTGTCCGCGGCGATGTGGGACGCGTGGGCGGTCTACGACGACACCGCCGAGCCGCTCTTCCTCGACGAGCGCCTGCAGGCCGATGACGTGCAGGCGGCGCGCCGTGAGGCGATCAGCTACGCCGCCTACCGCGTGCTCTACCGCCGCTACCAGATCTCGCCCGGCGCCTACGTCTCGCTGCCGAGCTTCGACGACCTCCTGACCGAGCTCGGCTACGACTACCGGGTCACCGAGCGGGAGGGGAACAGTCCGGCGGCGGTCGGCAACCGCATCGCCAAGCTGATCCTCGACCGCGGCTACGACGACGGCGCCGACGAGCTGGGTTCCTACGCCTTCGAGTTCGACTACCGGGCGGCCAACCCGCCGCTGGTGGTGGCCCACTCCGGCGCCGGCGAGCTGGCCGACCCCAACCGCTGGCAGCCGCTGTCGCTGCGCCTGTTCGTGGACCAGGCGGGGCGGGTGCAGCCGGGCCGCGTGCAACGCTTCATCGGCTCCCACTGGGGATCGGTAACGTCGTTCGCCCTGCCCGGCAGCGGCATGGCGGCCGGCGACGGCGTGTTCCACGATCCCGGGCCGCCGCCCTTCCTCGGCGGGGAACGCGCCGCGGAATACCGCACCGGCTTCGCCGAAGTGCTGCGCTACGCCGCCGTCCTGGATCCCGACGACGGGGTGTCGATCGACATTTCGCCGCGCTCGCGCGGCGGCAACAGCCTGGGCGCCAACGACGGCCGCGGCTACGCCGTGAACCCCGTTACCGGGCAGCCCTACGAGCCCAACGTCGTGAAGCGCGGCGACTGGGCGCGGGTGATCGCGGAGTTCTGGGCCGACGGCCCCGACTCGGAGACGCCGCCGGGCCACTGGAACAGCCTGGCCAACTACGTGACCGACCACCCGCTGCTGGAGCGGCGCCTGCTCGGCGAGGGGCCGCTGCTCGATCCGCTGGAGTGGGACGTCAAGCTCTACCTGGCGCTCAACGGCGCCGTGCATGACGCCGCGGTCTGCGCCTGGGGTCTGAAGGGACACTACGACTACGTGCGGCCGATCACCGCCATCCGCCACATGGCGGGACTGGGACAATCTTCCGACCCGGAGCTGCCCTCCTGGCATCCCGACGGCCTGCCGCTGGAACCGGGGTTGGCGGAACTGATCACCGCGGCCAGCGCCGCGCCCGGCGCGCGCCACGCCCATCTGGCCGAGCACGTGGGACAGATCGCCGTCTACTCCTGGCTGGGCAAGCCGGAGGAACTCACCGACTACAGCGGCGTCGGCTGGCTGCTGGGCGTCGACTGGGTGCCCTATCAGCGCGACACCTTCGTCACCCCGCCATTCGCCGGCTACGTCTCCGGCCACAGCACCTTCAGCCGCGCCGCGGCGGAGGTGCTGGCGCTGTTCACCGGCAGCGAGTACTTTCCCGGCGGCCTGGGGGAGTTCGCGGCCCCGGCGCACGACTTCCTGGCGTTCGAGTCCGGGCCCAGCGAGACCCTCACGCTGCAGTGGGCGACCTACTACGACGCCTCCGACGAGGCCGGCATCTCGCGCCTCTACGGCGGCATCCACCCGCGCATGGACGACCTGCCGGGCCGCCGCATCGGCTCCCGGATCGGGCGCGACGCGTTCGCGCGCGCGCTCACCTACTTCGACGGCAGCGCCGGAAGCTGACCCCCGCGCCGGCCGCTGCCGGCCTGCCTGACTACTCCTGACTACTCCGGATGAACCTTGAACTCGGTGTAGTCCCGCTCCAACTGTTCGGCGTTGGGATCGATGACCGGACCGGCGTCGTCCTGCGGCTCGTAGCCCAGCACCGCGCGCGCCTTGTCGAGCGAGAAGATCTTCCAGTAGTTGTCCGAGGTGGCGAATACCACCGTGTAGCCCACCGCCGCGGGAGCGTCGATGGCGCGGAGATGGATCTGGGCGGTGTCGCGGTGGCTCAGCCACAGGGCCAGCGCGGAGCCGCCGAAGGCGGGCCGGTCGTTGGACAGGGTGAACCCGATCCGCACCGCTATCGTCGAGAGGCCGCGGGTGTCGTAGTAGTAGCGGCCCATCGCTTCGCCGTAGGCCTTCGACATGCCGTAGTAGCCGGACGGGCGGATCGGCGCGGTCTCGTCCAGCAGCGGATAGGGGCGCCGCACGCGCTCGAACTCGCCGGCGAAGATGTGGCAGTAGGGCGGATCGCGGTAGAAACCGCCCACGGTGTGCTGCGAGCTGCCGAATACGATGCGCCGCACGCCGCAGCGCAACGCCGCCTGATACACGTGGTAGAGGCCCCGGATGTTGTAGCTGACGGTGGAGTCGAACGGCGCCTTCATGCTGCGGTCGGCGGCCAGGTGCACCACCACGTCCTGATTCGCGAACGCCGGCAGCAGCGAATCGAAGTCGGCGATGTTGCCGCGAAAGTCGTGCGCCGCGTCGAGTCCCGGCGTGCCGTAGCGCGACAACGCCGACAACTCGTAGCGCTCCGCCAGTTGGCGCTGCATCGCCTGCCCCACCACCCCGCTCAGTCCGGTTACCAATACCCGCGTCTTCGCCACCGCCGCCTCCTGAACCACGCTATATTTCAGGTCCATACCAAGTATTGCCTGCCAACCAGTCCACCTGCTCGGCCTCTGACCGCTCGGTATCGGTCGCAAACAAGGACAAGTAGAGATTAGCACCCAACCCCAGTTAGCGTCAGTCGGACTTGCGGCGCAGCAAGGCCTCGAGTTCGGCCAGACGCGCTTCTGCGGCTTGGCGGGCGGCCGCCTCCCGGCGGCGGGCGGCGGCTTCCCGTTGGGCGCGGGTTTCGGCGGCCTGGCGGGCGGCGGCCTCCTGTTGGACGCGGGTCTCTGCGGCCTGGCGGGCGGCCGCTTCCCGGCGGCGGGCGACCGCTTCCTGCTCTGCGCGAGACTCCGCCTCCCGGCGTTGTTCGTCGGTCTCCGCCAAGTCCGGCAGCTCCTTCCCCGTCTGCGGATCGTAGAACCTCAGCCGGCGCCCTGCCACCCGCAACTCCAGTCCCAGCACCTCGCTCCGCGCCGCCAACGTCCCGTCCGCCAACCTCCACCCCGACAGCGGCTCGTACTCTCCCTCCACCAACTCCAACCCCTGCAGCGGCGGCTCCAGGTAGTTCCGCGTCGGATCGTACTGCCAGTACTCCCCCACCCCCAGCCGGCGATACAACTCCCGCTTCCTGTCCCGATCGTCCCGCCACGTCGCCGGCGACGTGATCTCCAGCACGAAGTCCGGCGCCTTCTCCTCCTCCCACAGCCGGTACGACGCGCGTTCTTCTTTGCGATTGCGCGCCCCGAACACCACGAACACGTCCGGCGCCACCCTTGCCCGCGTCCCTTCCTCGTAGTAGATCAGCAGGTTGCCGGAGGCGAACGCCTCCGGGCGGTTGCGGAAGTAGTGCCGGAGGCAGCTCACGGCGTACGTGAGAGGTATCAGTTGCGACTCGCTTTCCGCCATCGGCTTGCCGTCCGAGCTGGGGTAGTCTATCGCTGCCGCCGGCGCCGGCGGAGCGCTGAGTGAACTTGCCATACGACCACGCCTCCAGACGCCGGCCAGCTTAGCACGCCGCGCGCCGGCTCGACAGCCTCGCAGTCGTTCAGGGGCGCACTTCCAATGTGTTGGTACCGGTCCCGCGCGTCGGCGCCGAAGCCGGCGACCGACACCGCCATCACCGCTACCGCCACGCCGGCGCCGGATTCGGCCGCCCGGCGAGGATCGTCAGGCGCCGAGCGGGCGCCTCATCCCCCCTACGCCATGAACGTGACCGATAGTTGCGCAGCGCCCGAAATCTCCGGCAAGCAACGCAGACGCCGCGCCGTTGCATGGGGGCAGAGGAGAGAATGACACCGAATGTCACCGCCCCTGCATCAGCCGCACGATCACCTGTTCCGCCTGGTGTTCGCCGACCCACGGGAGACCGCTGCCTTCCTCCGCGCGCGCCTGCCGGAGTCCCACCAGCGCGGCTTGCTCTGGTCCTCCCTGCGCCGCGCCCCAGGCTCCTTCATCGACCAGGAACTGCGCGACTCCGTCTCCGATCTGCTGTTCGAAGTGCGCACCGCCGCCGCCGCGCCGCGGCAGTGGCTCTACCTGCTGTTCGAACATCAGTCCCGCCCCGACCGCTGGATCACGCTCCGCCTGCTGCGCTACTGCTGCCGCATCTGGGAGAACGACCGCCGCGCCCGCCCCAAAGCGCGGTACCTGCGCCCCGTGCTGCCGCTGGTGTTCTACCAGGGCAAGCGCCACTGGACCTACGCCATCGAACTGGCCGAGTCCTTCCCCCCGGCGCTACGCGGCCAGCCATGGGTGCCCCGCTTCCACCCCCTGCTGCTCGATCAGACCCGGATGGCGCCAGCGGCCGTGGCCGGGGAACTGCTCGGACAGTTGCTGCAACTCGCGATGATGCACACCTTCAAGCAGGCCCTGGAGGAAGCGCGGGAGCGGATCGCACCGCTGCTGGAGGCATTGCAGCGGGAGCCGGTGCGCGGCGGGGTGGATTACTACCAGGCGTTCATGTCGTATATTCTGAAGACCGGGCCGGCGGACACGCTGCAAGCGCTGGGTGAGGTGCTGCGGCGCCGGGCGCCGAAACTGAGAGGTGATCTGATGACCTGTGGCGAGATTCTGCGCCGGGAAGGCGAGTTGAAAGGCCGGCAGGAGGGCCGCCAGGAAGGCCGTCTGGAGACCATCGACGGGCTCCTGCGGGCCGGGGTCAAGTGGCCGGTGATTCAATCCGCCACCGGCATCGACGAGCACACCTACCGCACCCTCAAACGCGACGCCGCCAACGGCACCGAGCAGACCACGCCGCGTTAACCTTCCGCCGCATGCGCGTCAGTCGGACATGCGGCGCAGCAACGCCTCGAGTTCGGCCAGACGCGCTTCTGCGGCTTGGCGGGCGGCGGCCCGCGCCGGCTAAGCTAAAGGCGCCGAGCAAACTTCAGCGGCGAGGGTATCGGCGCAGGCGCCGGCGCAGCCGGGAGACGAAGCCGCTGACCGCCCGGACACTTCGGCGGCGAAGCCGGCGACCGACACCACTTCGGAGCTGAAGACGCGGCGCCTCGGCCGGCAGGCTGCGGCGGGCGCAGCCGGCTGCGCCGCCGCGGACCCGGACTTCGGCAGCGAAGACGGGCGTGACCGGCCGCGCCATCCCGGCGGCGGTCAAGCGCGAGGTGTGGCGGCGTGACCGCGGCCGCTGCCGCTACGTGGACGGCGCCAGTGGGCGCCGCTGCGGCTCGCAACACCTGCTGCAGATCGATCACGTCGTGCCGTATGCCTGCGGCGGCGCCGCCGAGCCGAACAATCTCCGCCTGCTGTGCGCCGCCCATCACCGCTACCGCCACGCCGGCGCCGGATTCGGGCGCCCCGGCGAGGATCGTCAGGCGCCGAGCGGGCGCCTCACCCCCCCTACGCCATGAAACATGACCGATAGTTGCGCAGCGCCCGAAATCTCCGGCAAGCAACGCGGACGCCGCGCCGTTGTAGGGGCAGAGGAGAGAATGACACCGAATGACACCGCCCCTGCATCAGCCCCACGATCACCTGTTCCGCCTGGTGTTCGCCGACCCACGGGAGACCGCCGCCTTCCTCCGCGCGCGCCTGCCGGAGTCCCACCAGCGCGGCTTGCTCTGGTCCTCCCTGCGCCGCGCCCCAGGCTCCTTCATCGACCAGGAACTGCGCGACTCCGTCTCCGATCTGCTGTTCGAAGTGCGCACCGCCGCCGCCGCGCCGCGGCAGTGGCTCTACCTGCTGTTCGAACATCAGTCCCGCCCCGACCGCTGGATCACGCTCCGCCTGCTGCGCTACTGCTGCCGCATCTGGGAGAACGACCGCCGCGCCCGCCCCAAAGCGCGGTACCTGCGCCCCGTGCTGCCGCTGGTGTTCTACCAAGGCAAGCGCCACTGGACCTACGCCATCGAACTGGCCGAGTCCTTCCCCCCGGCGCTACGCGGCCAGCCATGGGTGCCCCGCTTCCACCCCCTGCTGCTCGATCAGACCCGGATGGCGCCAGCGGCCGTGGCCGGGGAACTGCTCGGGCAGTTGCTGCAACTCGCGATGATGCACACCTTCAAGCAGGCCCTGGAGGAAGCGCGGGAGCGGATCGCACCGCTGCTGGAGGCGTTGCAGCGAGAGCCGGTGCGCGGCGGGGTAGATTACTACCAGGCGTTCATGTCGTATATTCTGAAGACCGGGCCGGCGGACACGCTGCAAGCGCTGGGTGAGGTGCTGCGGCGCCGGGCGCCGAAACTGAGAGGTGATCTGATGACCTGTGGCGAGATTCTGCGCCGGGAAGGCCGGCAGGAAGGTGAGTTGAAGGGCCGGCGTGAAGGCCGGCAGGAAGGCCGGCTGGAGACCATCGACGGGCTCCTGCGGGCCGGGGTCAAGTGGCCGGTGATCCGGTCCGCCACCGGCATCGACGAGCACACCTACCGCTCCCTCAAACGCGACGCCGCCAACGGCACCGAGCAGACCACGCCGCGCTAACCTGTCGGTCTTCGGCTTCCCGGCGGTGCGCGGGTGCGCGGCGCGGGTGCGCCCGGCGGCGCGATTCGCTACGGTAGGGGGAGCATCGCACCGCTAGGGAGGAGCCGCAATCGTGGGAGAATCGAAGATCGACGCGCGGGCGCTGGAGGCGTTCTGCATCGCCGCCATGACGCAGGCCGGAATCAGCCGCGAGGACGCCGAACTGTCGGCGCGGGTGTTCGTGACCACCGACACCTGGGGGACGTTCACCCACGGCACCCGGCAGCTCCGCGGGCTGATGAAGAATGCGCGCCGCGGGCGGCTGGCGGCCGGCGCCCGCGAGGAGGTGGCCGCCGAAGGGCCGTCCTGGGCCATGATCGACGCCCGCCACGGCATGCCGCCGGCCATCTCCTGCCGCGCCGCGCTGCTGGCGGTGGCCAAGGCGCGGGGCACCGGCATGGCCTACGTCGGCGTGCGCGGCAGCAGCCACTTCGGCGCCGCCGGCTACTACGCCAATCTGATCGCCGAACAGGGCCTGTTCGGGATGGCGATGTGCAACGTGGAGCCGTGCATGACGGTGCCGGGGGCCCGCAGCCGCATCCTGGGAACCAACCCGATCGCCTACGCGGCGCCGACCGGAACTGCCCGCACCATCATGCTCGACATCGCCACCAGCGCGGTCGCCGCCACCAAGATCTTCGCCGCCAAGACCGAGGGCCGCAGCATCCCCGACACCTGGCTGGTGGACGACGCCGGCGTTCCCACCACCGATCCCGCCATCTACCCTGAGCGCGGCGCGCAGTTGCCGATGGCCGGCCACAAGGGCTACGGCCTGGCGGTGCTGGTGGAGATCCTGACCGCGGTGCTGACCGGCTCGGCGATGATGGGCGAGGTGCGCAGTTGGGTGGCGGACGATCCGCAGCCGCCGGACCAGGGGCACGCCTTCCTGGCGCTGGACGTCGGCGCGATGCTGCCGGCGGCCCGCTTCTACGAACGCATGGCCGCCCTGAGCGGCGCCATCAAGGGCGCGGAACCCGCGCAGGGAGCGACCATCTACCTGCCGGGTGAGATGGAGTGGGAACGCCGCGAACAGGCGCTGGCGGAGGGGATTCCGCTGCCGGAAGACGTGCTGGTGAGCCTGCGCGGCCTGGCTGCCGACAGCGGGCTCGCGCCGGCGCGTTACGGCCTCGACCTCGGCGGATGAGGAGCGCCGCGGCGCGCCGCGGCAGGCGGCCTTTGGCTGACGGCCGAACCGGGGTTCGCTGATGCCGATCGACCGGCGGGAGCTGCTGAGCGATCTGCGGAGGCAGCTCCGGCTGCTGGAACGGGACTTGGCCGCACGCGCCGACAGCGTGCCGGAGATGGCCGCGGCGCTGCAGGCGGAGTATCAGGCGGCGCGCGCCGCCGAGCGCACCGCCGCGACCTTCCGCGTCTGGCGCGCCGGCGAACTCACCCAGGCCGCAGTCGCGTGGCTGCTCGGCGCCGTGTTCGTGCGCTTCATCGAGGACAACGGGCTGATCGACGAGCCGCTGATCGGCGGCCCGAACCGCGCCATCGATCGGGCGGAGGAGCGCCAGCTACGCTACTTTCGCTCCCATCCCACCGCGACCGACCGCGACTACCTGCTACACGGGTTCGCCGCCGTCGCCCGTCTGCCGGCGCTGGCCATGCTCTACGACCGCGCCCGCAACCCGGTGTGGCGCCTCGGCATCTCCGGCGACGCGGCGCGCGATCTGCTGGAGTTCTGGCGCACCGTGAACCCGGACACCGGGGTGCTGCGCCACGACTTCACCGACCCCGAATGGGACACCCGCTTCCTGGGCGACCTGTACCAGGACCTGTCCGACGACGCCAAGAAGCGCTACGCCCTGTTGCAGACGCCGGAGTTCGTCGAGGAGTTCATCCTGGAGCGCACGCTGACGCCGGCGCTGGAACAGTTCGGGCTGGCCGCAGTGCGCCTGATCGACCCGGCCTGCGGCTCCGGTCACTTCCTGCTCGGCGCGTTCCAGCGGCTGCTGCGCCGGTGGCGCGCCTGCGAGCCCGAAGCGCCGAAACAGGAACTGGCGCAGCGCGCGCTGACCGCCGTGCACGGCGTGGACGTCAACCCGTTCGCCGCGGCGATCGCGCGCTTCCGGCTGCTGGTGGCGGCGCTGCGGGCGAGCGGCATCAGGCGCCTGCAAGAGGCGCCGGCGTTCCCGCTCAACGTGGCCGCCGGCGACAGCCTGCTCCACGGACGCCGCTTCGGGGAGCTGGACCTGGGCAGCGGCGCGGAACAGCACGCGCTCACCGGCCAGGCCGAGTTCGCGCACGCCTTCCAGTCCGAAGACATCGGCGCCCTGAACCGCATCCTCGGCCGGCAGTATCACGTAGTGGTCGGGAATCCTCCCTACATCACGGTGAAGGACAAGGCGGTCAACCAGTTGTACCGCGCGCGCTACACGACCTGCCACCGGCAGTATTCGCTCGCGGTGCCGTTCACCGAACGCCTCTTCGATCTCGCGGTACGGGACGACTCGCGCCGCGCCGGTTACGTGGGGATGATCACGGCGAATTCCTTCATGAAGCGCGAGTTCGGAAAGAAGCTGATCGAATCGTTCCTGCCGGGCGTTGACCTGACTCACGTACTCGATACCTCCGGCGCGTACATCCCCGGCCACGGAACACCCACGGTGATCCTGCTTGGCCGCCATCGTCCGCCGCATTGCGACGTAGTTCGAGCCGTCATCGGCATTCGCGGCGAGCCGAAGACACCTGATGATGCCGCATTGGGGCATGTCTGGTCAGACATCGTTGCTCAAGTAGACGACCGACTGACGAGCAGCGATTGGGTGACCTCCGAAGACCTGCCGCGAACGAAGCTTTCGGTGTACCCATGGAGCATCAGCGGCGGCGGCGCCGGCCACATTCTCGAACGTATCGACAAGGCGGGTGTGACTACACTCGGCAAAATTGCCATGGCAGCAGGTCGAATGACCCACACCGGCGAGGATAGCGCATTCTACTTCCCGGCAGACAACGGAACCGCGATAGATAGTAATAGTAGTTTCTCGATTTCCGTCGTCACCGGCGAAGACGTCAGAAACTGGATGCTCGCGCCATCGGTCGTTTCACTATTTCCCTATGAAGACGACGGAGAGTCGGTATCCTGGGACAGACTTCCTCAGGCGATCCAACGACATTTCTGGCGCTTGCGAACGACCTTGCGGTCGCGGCAGGACTACGGCGAGTTCATCGAACGACGCGGACTGAGATGGTATGAACACTCGATGTTCTTCAAGCGCCGTTACCGTGTTCCGCTATCAATAGTATTTGCCTTCGTCGCTACTCACAATCATTTCGTACTCGACCGAGGCGGCAAGGTGTTCAACCGTTCCGCTCCGGTCATCAAGCTGCCGGATAACGCTACAGAGACAGACCACTTGGAGCTTGTTGGTTTGCTCAACAGTTCTACGGCGTGTTTCTGGCTGAAACAGGTGCTCCATAACAAGGGAGGCGGGGGGATTGGTGGCGGATTAGCAAGCGAAGAGTGGGAACAGTTCTACGAGTACACTGCAACAGGACTAAAACTGTTTCCGCTTGCTACAGAGCGGCCTCTTGATCTCGCGGTAGCGCTTGATCGTCTTGCTGCGGAGCGACAGTCCCATCTGCCGGCGCAACTGACCGACCGCTTTCCCTTGACGCCGGAGGAACTGGATGCTCACTGCGACGCCGCGGCGTCTCTGCAGGCGCGCATGATCGCCCTGCAGGAGGAACTCGACTGGGAATGCTACCGCCTCTACGGCCTCATCCACGAAGATTGCCGGTATTCCGGCGGCAACGGCACCGGCGCCCGCTCCGAACCCCCGCCGCTGGCGCTGGGCGAGCGCGCCTTCGAGATCGTCATGGCGCGGCGGATGGCGGCCGGCGAACTGCAAACCCGGTGGTTCGAGCGCCACGGTTCCACGCCGATCACCGAGGCGCCGGCCCACTGGCCGGAGGACTACCGCGCCCTGGTCGCGCGGCGCATCAAGCTGATCGGGTCCGACCGCTTCGTCGGCCTGCTGGAAAAGCCGGAGTACAAGCGCCGCTGGAACACCGAACCGTGGGAGGATCAGGAACGGCGCGCCCTCCGCGCCTGGCTGCTCGACCGGCTGGAGTCGCCCGCCTACTGGCCGGAGCCCCGGCTCACCACCGTCGGCGAGCTCGCCGCGCGGGCGGCCGCGGATGCCGACTTTCAGGAGGCCGCCGTCCGCTTCTCCTATCGCGCCTACGGCTACCTCGACGCGCTAGTCGCCGAGCTGGTGGAGGCCGAAAGCGTGCCGGCGCTGCCGGCGCTGCGCTACAAGCCCTCCGGCCTGGCCAAGCGCGCCGACTGGGAGGCGGTCTGGGCCGCGCAGCGGCGCGAAGACGAAATCGACGCCGAGGCTGCCGCGGCGACGCCGCCCCTGCCTGACGAGACCGAAGATCAGCATGCCGCCCGCCTCAAGGCTGAACAGGACCGCCGCAAGCGGGACGAGCTCGGCGACCTGGCGCCGCCGCCCAAGTACCGCGCGGCCGACTTTCTGAAAGCCGGCTACTGGCGCCTGCGCGGAGCCCTCGACGTGCCCAAGGAGCGCTTCTTCAGCTTGCCGGGCGTGAGCGGCGACGACGATCCCACGCTCCTGGTGGGCTGCGCCGGGTGGGATCACTTGACTCTCTGCCAGGCGCTGGCCGCCTACTACAACGAGGCCGACGAGCGCGACGGCTGGAACGCGGCCCGGGCCGCCCCGCTGCTGGCGGCGATCCGGGAGCACGTGCCGTGGCTCAAGCAGTGGCACAACGACCTCGACGAGGAATACCAGGAGCGCCTGGGCGACGTCTACGACAGCTTCGTTCGCTCGCAACTCGCGCGGTTCCGTCTGACCGAACACGATCTGCGGCAACAGGCGCCGCATGGAAGCGCGGCCCGCCCGCCCCGCCCGCGGCGAACAGTTGCGCCTGGTTGGCGGCTCCCTTAGGATGGCCGTTGACCGCATACCATCCACAGGAGCACGCCGCCATGAGCGCCCTCAGTCAGCAGCAGGTCGATCAGTTTCGGGAGCAGGGCTTCCTGAAGGTCGACGCCGTGTTGGACCCGGCCACCTGCCTCGATCCGGTGATCGAAGAGTACGAGGGAGTGCTGGACGCGCTGGCCCGCGAACTGTTCGCCGGCGGCGACATTTCCTCGACCTGGGAGGAGCTGCCGTTCGGCGACCGGGTGACCCGCATCTACGCCGAAAGCGGCCGCGCGCACGCGCAGTACTTCGATTTTTCGCTGCCGTTCTCGGACGTGCGCGAAGACACGCCGTTCTGGTGCGGGCCGGCGGTGCTGAACGCCTTTACCGCGGAACCATTGCTGGACGTCGTCGAGTCGCTCATCGGCCCCGAGATCTACTCCAACCCGGTGCAGCACGTGCGCATCAAGCCCCCCGAGCACAAGCTGCCGAAGGACCGCAACGGCAAGCCGGTAATCGGCGCCACCCAGTGGCATCAGGACCATGGCGTGGTCACGCCGGAGGCCGACGCCACCGACATGCTGACGGTGTGGTTTTCGCTGTACGACACCCCGGTCGCGGCGGGACCGTTGAAGGTCGTCCCCGGCAGCCACCGGGACGGCTTGCGCACCCATTGCGACAACTACCGCGGCCACGGCGGCCGGGAGATTCCCGAGCGGCTGTTCGCCGCCGCCGCCGCCACGCCGCTCCCCACCGCGCGCGGCGACGTGGTGTGCCTGCACCGTCAGACCGTGCACGGCTCGCTGCCCAACGTCAGCGACGCGATCCGCTGGAGCTTCGACCTGCGCTACAACCCCATCGGCCAGCATACCGGGCGCGAGGCGTTCCCCGGCTTCGTGGCCCGCAGCCGCCGGGCGCCGCACCTGGAGTTGCGCGACGCCGGCGCGTGGCGCCGGAGCTGGGAGGAAACCCGCAGCCGGATGGCGCGCCTCAACCAGGGCGGACAGACCGACGTGCCGTTCGGGCGCTGGGCGGACGGCCACCCCGACTGCGCCTGACGCCGCCCGCCGGCGCGCGCCGCGCCGGCCGCGCCGTTGACAGGGGGCAACCGGCCTGCGATGATTCGAGGCTGCCGCCGGGCGCGCAGCCGCCCGGCCGCTCCCGGCCGCGGCCCGCGAGCTCCGGCATCCGGTGAGGAGAGAGGTTGGCATCATCCGCAGACGCCGCGCAGCGCGAGTTGAAGCTGGCGCTGCGCCGCAAGGCGTGGAAGGAATACACGATCAACTGGGAGCTGTACCTGATGGGGCTGCTGCCGGTGGTGTGGCTGATCGTGTTCATGTACCTCCCGATGTACGGCAACGTGATCGCGTTCAAGCGGTTCGTGGCTTCCCAAGGCATCTGGGGCAGTCCCTGGGTCGGGTTCGACAACTTCGAACGCTTCTTCAGTTCGTTCAAGTTCGGGAACATCATGTGGAACACGTTCTTCCTGAACGCGTACGACCTGGTTCTCGGCTTTCCGATTCCGATCGTCCTCGCCCTGCTGCTCCACTACGCGCCGTTTCGGGGCTACAAGAAGACGGTGCAGATGGTCACCTACGCCCCCCACTTCATTTCCACCGTGGTGATGGTGGGCATCATCTTCAAGCTGTTCTCGCAGCGCATCGGCATCGTCAACGTCGCGCTCACCGCGCTGGGGATGCCGGAGCAAAACTTCCTCGGCAGTCCGGCCTGGTTCCCGCACATCTACGTGTGGACCAACGTGTGGCAGAACATGGGCTACGCCACGATCATCTTCCTGGCGGCGCTGTCGGCGGTCGATCCCGAGTTGCACGAAGCGGCGCGCGTCGACGGCGCCACCATCTGGCAGCGCATCTGGCACATCGATCTGCCCGGCATCGCCGCGGTGGTGATCATCCTGCTGATCTTGCGGCTCGGCCAGATTCTCAACATCGGCTTCGAAAAGGTGTTCCTGATGCAGAACACGGTCAACATCGCCGCCTCCGAGGTGGTGGACACCTACGTCTACAAGATCGGGCTCGCCTCCCGCAACCCCAACTTCTCCTACGCCTCCGCCATCGGCCTGTTCAAGAACGTGATCGCGTTCGTGCTGCTGATCGCGGTGAACCGCCTCGCGCGGCGCACCAGCGGAACCAGCCTGTGGTAGGCGTGGCAGGCGGGCGCTGATGGCGGCGGTACGGGCGGCGGGCGCGGCCGGCGCCGGCGCCGCGGCGCTGCCGGGCGGCGGCCGGCGCCGCGCCTCCGGCATCCGCCACGCGCGGGAGGATCGGCTGTTCTACGTGCTCGACGTGGGACTGCTCGGCCTCACCTTCCTGCTGGTCGTCTATCCGTTGATCTACGTGGTCAGCTCGTCGTTCAGCGACGCCCTGGAAGTGGTGGCCGGAAGGGTCTGGCTGCTGCCGGTGAAACCCTCGCTGGAAGGCTACAAGGCGGTATTCGAGTACAGCGAGCTGTGGCTCGGCTACGGCAACACCATCTTCTATACCGTGTTCGGCACCATCTACAACGTGGTGATGACCATGCTGATCGCCTACCCGTTGTCGCGGCGCGACTTCCGGGGCCGCGGCGTGCTGATGTTCCTGTTCACCTTCACGCTGTTCTTTCAGGGCGGCCTCATCCCCACCTACCTGTTGATTCGCAGCGTCGGCATCATCGACACGCGCGCGGTGATGATCATCCCGTTCGCCATCGGGGTGTGGAACGTGATCATTACCCGCACCTTCCTGCAATCCAACATTCCCGCCGAGCTGTACGAGGCGGCGCGCGTCGACGGCGCGACCAACTCGCGCATGCTGTGGAGCGTGGTGCTGCCGCTGTCCGGGCCGATCATCGCGGTGATCACCCTGTTCTACGCGGTAAATCACTGGAACCAGTTCTTCAACGCGCTGGTCTACCTGCGGCGCCAGGAGCTGCGCCCGCTGCAGATCATTCTGCGCGAAATCCTGGTGCTCAACTCGCCGGGCGTGATCGATCAGTTGATGGCCTCGGCCTCGCCGGAGCAGGTGGAGGCGCTGCAATCGCGGATGTATCTGCAGGGATTGATCCAGTTCGCGCTGATCGTGATCGCCACCGCGCCGATCCTGGCGGTGTATCCGTTCGTGCAGAAATACTTCGTGCGCGGGGTGATGATCGGCGCCCTCAAGGGATGACGGGGATGACGGCGCGCGCACTTGACTGATGAATTGCGGAGTCCGGGTGTTACCCGGAACTGAAAGGAGACCGCGGCGCCAAGCCGCGACAACAGGAGCAGCATACATGCTCAGAATCACGGGCCTCGCCTTGGCGGCGCTGCTGGCGTTCGGCGGAGCCGCCTTCGCCGCCGGCGCCGAAGACACCGCGGCGAGCGCGTATCAACTGAACCCGCCGGGAACCTACCCGGTGGTGGACGAGAAGGTGACGATCAGCGCGATTGCCTACTACTCGTCGAGCACCTCGTCAGGCACCCCCGGAGACGCGGCGTTCGCCACCTATCTGGAGGACCTCACCAACGTGCGCGTCGACTTCGTCGAGATGATCGAGTCGAACGGCGCGCAGGAGAAGTTCAACCTGATCCTGGCCTCCGGCGATCTGCCGGACATTCTCATTCCGCACGGCTCGATAACCGCGCAGCAGGTGTTTCTGCACGGCAGCAACGGCACCTTCCTGCCGCTCAACGACCTGATCGAGCAGCGCATGCCGTCGCTCAAGCAGCGCCTCGGCGAGGCGCCGGAGATCAGGGCGCGGCTGACGATGCCGGACGGCAACATCTACGCCTTCCCCGACGTCGAAGCCAACTGCTTTCACTGCCAGTTCTCGGCCAAGCTGTGGGTATACCAGCCGTGGGTGGAGAAGCTGGGGCTGAAGTGGCCGCCGGAGACCACCGAGGAGCTGTACCAGACCTTCAAGGCGTTCAAGACCCAGGACCCGAACGGCAACGGCCAGGCGGACGAGATTCCGATTCTGGGCGCCGTGGACGGCTGGCGGCAGGACCCGTTCACCTTCCTGATGAACCCGTTCATCTTCACCAGCCACCCGTACGGCGCCAACTACGGCGCGTTCCTGGAGCGCAGCCCCTCCGACGTGCGCTTCGTGGCCAACACGCCGGAGTGGCGCGAGGGTCTGAAGTTCATGCGCCGGCTGTACGCCGAAGGGCTGCTCGGCGACGAGAGCTTCGTGTGGAAGCGGCAGGAAGGGATGGCGGCGGTCGAGAACCCGGACAAGGAGCTGGTGGGGTCGTTCCCCGCCGGCTGGTTCGGAATGATGACGCTGAACGGCGCCGGCACCGGGCGCTTCGCGCACTTCCAGCCGATCGCCCCGGTGTCGGGGCCGACCGGCCTGCGCCAGACCACCTTCTTCCCGCCCACCATGCGCTATCAGACGCAGATCACGCCGAGCGGCGCCGACCGCCAGGAGGTGATCGCGCAGTGGGCGGACTGGTTCTTCGAAGATCCGATCGTGCACGGCAATCTGGCCTGGGGCTGGCGCCGCGAGGGCATCGACTGGCGCTGGCTCACCGACGAGGAGAAGGCCAAGGGCTGGGTGGCGCGCGACGGCAACCCGGCGCAGACGCTGAGCATCAACGTCCACGCCTACTCCCGCGACCTGTACGACGACGGCTGGCCGCGCACCGCGCCGGGGCGGTTCGACATGATCGCCCACGGCGCGCTGCCGCCGGAGTGGGCCGAGGATCCCTCCAAGCAGGAGTACCGGCTGATGGTGGCGACGCGCGACCTGTACGCGCCCTACAAGACCGAAAGCTACATCCCGCCCGACCTGGTGTTCGACGAGACCACGCAGGATGAACTGATCGACCTGGCGGAGACCCTGACCAGCAGCACCGGCCTGGTGCTGCAGCGGGCCACCGAGTTCATCAACGGCACCCGCGACATCAGCAGCGACGCGGCGTGGAACGACTACGTGCAGGAGCTCGAGCGGGCGGGCATCGACCGCTACGTCGAGCTGTGGCGCGACACCCTCGCCAACGGAGGCTACTTCAGCTAGCTAAGCTAGACCCCGCTCAGGCGCGGAGTTTCACGGCGGCCGGCTCGCTCCCCGAGCCGGCCGCTTTTCATTGATTCATTGATAGGGATCGGCGGCGTCGCGCAGCCCGTCGCCGACGAAGTTGAACGCCAGCACGCTGGCCACCACGAACCCGCCAGGAATCAGCAGCCACGGGTGCAGCGCCACCGACTGCACGTTCTGCGCCTCGTGCAACAGCACGCCCCAGCTCACTACCGGCGGGCGCAGCCCCAGGCCGAGGAAGCTCAGCGCGGTCTCGCCGAGGATCATGTAGGGAATCGCGAGCGTCAGATCGACGATCAGGTAGCTCATGAACGAGGGCAGCAGGTGGCGGGTGATGATCGCCAGATCGCGGGCGCCGGCCAGCCGCGCCGCCATGGTGAAGTCCTGCTCGCGCAACTCCAGCAGCTTGCCGCGCACCACCCTCGCCAACCGCGTCCAGCCGACGGTGGAGAGGATGATGGTGATGAAGAAATAGACCCGCAGCGCCGGCCAATCCAGCGGCAGCGCCGCACTCAGCCCCATCCACAGCGGGATGGTGGGCAGGGCGATGAGGAACTCGATGACGCGCTGGATGGCGGTGTCGACCGCTCCCCCGTAGTAACCCGACAGGCCGCCCAACAGGCAGCCGAGCGCGAAGCTGAACGCCACGCCGAGCAGCCCCACGGTCAGCGACACGCGGATGGCGTGCAGGTTGCGCGAAAACAGGTCGCGGCCGAGCTTGTCGGTGCCGAACAGGAACACCCGCCCCGGTTCGGCAACGCCGAACAAGTGGCGCCGGGTCTCGAACAGGCCCCAGAAGCGATAGCCGTCGCCGCGCACGAAGAACTGCAGGTCGAACTTCCGGGCCGGATCCGGCTGATAATCCCACTCCCAGGCGGCGTCGTCGAAGTGGCGCGCGTAGCCGTATACGAACGGGCGCAGCTGGAAGCGGCCCTCGTGCACGAAGCGCAGCCGCTGCGGCGGGGCGTAGGCGAATTCGGCCGCCACGGTGCGGGTGCCGTAGGGGGCCAGGAACCCGGCGCCCAGCCCGCCGAGATAGATTACCGCGAGCGCCGCCAGGGCCGCCCGCGCCAGCCGGTGGCGGCCGAACCGGGCGCGCACCAGCCGCCAGTGGCCGGCCGTGTAGTAGCGCTCGCGCTCCGCCGCGGCCGCGCCGGCGCTCACCGGTTGCTGCGCTCCATGCGAATGCGCGGGTCGACTCCGGCCAGCACCAGATCGGAGATCAGCGTCCCCACCACGGTGAGCGCGCCGATGATCATCACCACGCTGCCGGCCAGGCTCATGTCCTGGGTGAGCAGCGCGCTGAAGAAGATCTGCCCGGTCGTGGGCAGGGACAACACGATTGCGGTCACCGTCTCACCGGAGAAGATTGCCGGCAGGACCCAGGCCGCCGAGCTGATCACCGGATTCAACGCCACCCGCACCGGATACTTGAACAGCAGCCGCGCTTCCTCCATGCCCTTGGCGCGGGCGGTGATCACGTACTGCTTGCGCAGCTCGTCCAGCAGGCTGGCGCGCACGATGCGGATCAGTTCCGCGGTACCGGCGGTGCCGATTACGACAATCGGAATCGGCAGGTGCGTGAGCAGATCCCAGACCCGGGCGAGGCTCCACGGCGCCGCCACGTAGGCGGCGGAGAACAGCCCCGTGAGGCTGACCCCGAACCCCTTCAGAAACAGCCACATCAGCACCAGCGCCAACAGGAAGTTGGGCGTCGCCAGGCCGAAGAAGCCCGACACCGTGAACAGGTAGTCGGCGGCCGAGTACTGGCGGGTAGCGGATACGATGCCGATCGGAATCGAGACCGCGTAGATGAACAGCATGGTGGCGGCGGACAGCAGCAGGGTGGCCGGCAGGCGCTCGGCGATCAGGTCCAGCACCGCGCGGTTGTGCTGGAACGAGAGGCCCATGTTGCCGCGCGCGAACTTGCCGATCCACTTGAAGTAGCGTACGACGACCGGCGCATCGAGATCGTACAGGCGCAGCAGCCGGTCCACTTCCGCCTGGTCGACGCGCACCCCGGTGTTGCGCAGGCGCGCGAGGTGGACGTCCAGATAGGTGCCGGGCGGCAGCTCGATGATGAGGAATCCCACCAGCGAGAGGGCGAACAGAAACAGCACCATGTAGCACGCGCGCCGCGCGAGGAACGGGAGCACTTCTTCGGGCCTGCGGAACCGGATCGTAGCACACCTCCGACCCGGCGGTGGCGGCGGGCGCAATACGCCGCTACACTGCCCGCGGCAGTGGCTGGCCGTGCCGGGAAACGCGGAAACCGTACTTGAGCTTGACTGCCGGCGCCGGGATCGCGCCGGCGCGTGCGCAGCACCCCGACCGCGGTGGCCGCGCAGCGCCTCGGCGTCGTCGTGATCGACATGTGGAACGGGTACCCGTGCTGCACCGGACGCGGACTGTTCGCGGCGCTGGTGCCGCGTATGAACCGCGCGCTGGCCGCAATGCGCGCGTTGGGCGCCGCGGTCATCCACGCCCCCAGCGACGTCAGCGACCAGTACGTCGGCTGGCCGCAGGCGGAACGGGTGGCCGCCCTGCCCCGTTACGAGTTGCCGGCCACGCGCGAAGTCGCCGCGCCGCGGTTTCCGTTCGCCGGGCAGACCTGCCTGTGCGGACCGGGCATCGCCTGCCCTTACATGCACCACTGGCACGCCATCCATCCCGATCTCGCGATCGCCGAGCAGGACTACCTGCTGGTGGGACCGGTCTACGGCAGCGCCGGCACCCAGCGGCTGCATGCCGTGTGCCGGCAGCGCGGCCTGACGCACCTGCTCTACCTGGGCATCGCCGCCAACAACTGCGTGGTGAGCAAGGCGGCCGGCATGCTGTATCTGGCCCGCGCCGGCCTGGAGGTGATCCTGGCCCGCGATCTGACGGCGGCCTACGACCGGTACGATCCGGCCGCCGGCTACACCAACGACGACGCTACCAGGCGGGCGGTGGAGGTTCTGGAACAACAGTTCTGCGCCACCGTGGATCTCGGCGCCGAGCTGGCCGGGATCGGGCGCTGGCCCGCCGCGCCGCCGGTGGACGCGGTCCGCATCATGCCCTGGGGTCACCGCGATCAGCCCTACCTGTTCGAGGAGCGGTTCGCGGCCACCCTCACCTTCCCCGTCGCTCCTCCCGGCGGACCGCGGCCCGGCACCGCCATCCACTACACCCTGGACGGCAGCGCCCCGTCTCCGGCCGCGGCGCGCTACACCGCGCCGCTGGCGATCCGCGCCTCCGGCGTGCTGCGCGCGCAGCCCTTCGCCGCCGGGCGCGCGCAGGGCATTGAGAGCGCCAGCCACTTCTTTCGCCTGGCCGCCGCGCCGCCGCCGCCCGAGGCGCATCTCGCCGACCTGCGCCCGCGGCGCGCCACCTCGCCGCGGCTGCTGGACGGCCACACCTACGACGCGGTGGCCCCCGACGTCGGCTTCGACGGCGCGGCCGGCGGCGGGCCGCTGCGCCTCGGCGGGCGCTGCCATCCGCGCGGCGTCGGCACCCTGACGCCGGCGCAACTGGTGTATGACCTGGAACCGCGCTGGCGCCGCTTCGTGGCGTTGGCGGGCCTGGACGACGCGCTGCTCGACGAGGACCACGGCATGCTGCAGGCGAGCCGCGCCGCGGCGCGCTTTCTGGTGTACCTGGACGGCGCCCGGGCGGCCGCCAGCCCGACGCTGCGGGCGGGACAGGTGTGGCGCTTCGACCTGCCGCTCCGGCCCGGCGCCGAGGTGATCAGTCTGGTGGCGATGAACGCCCTGGCCGGCGGGCGCCCGGCCGCGGCCGACTGGGCCGCGGCCGGGTTCCTGGCGGCGTGAGGGCGCGCGCGGCGTTCCGCCACGGCGCGCAGCGCCCGCGCGACGCGCCGCGGCTGCCGGGACTCAACGTCGGGCGCAGCTACTACGACCATGACAGCTACGGGGGCGCCGCCAAACGCTACCGCAGCGCCGGACCCGACAGCATTGCCATCAGCGCGGGGCCCGACCTGTTCAACCAGGTGCTGATGGGTGACGGCGTCTGGTACCTGCACGCCGGCGACCGCCCGGCGCTGCGCCTGGCGCACCGCCCCTACTGGCCCAACTCCTACATCAAGCCCGACCTGATTCCGGGGTTGGGGGTCTCCGGCGAGCTGTACTTCACGGCGCTTGCCGGCGGCGCGAACCTGCCGCTGCACCGCCACGCCGCGGTGGAGGCGCGCTTCAGCCCGGGTGAGGCGGAGTGGCGCTGCAGCGTGCCGCGCCCGGCTGCCGCCGGCGGCGCGGGCGGCGCCGAGCTGCGGCTGCGCGCGCGCCCGCTGGTGTCCACCAACGGCTGCGTCATTCTTCTGGAAGGCGATTGCGCGCTGGCGGTGCGCCTCGACCTGGCGGGCGGTTCCCTGGACCCGCCGCCGCGGCGCGCGCCGCCCCCGCCCCGGCTGGAAGCCGGATACGTAGTGCTGGACCATCCCGGCTTCCCTTGCACCAGGCTGGTGGCCGGCACCAGCGACGGCGCCGCGGCCGCCATCGAGGTGGGGAGCAACACCTGTGTGGAGTTGACCCTGCGGCCCGGCGCCGGCCTGCTGCTGGTCTGGGGCTACTCCGACTACGACCGCGCCGGGGTCGCCGCGGCCGACCGCCGGCTGCGGGAGCGGCCGTTCGCCGCGCCCGAGTGGGCGGCGCGGATGCGCGAGCGTTGGTTCAAGCACTGGGTGGGACGCTGCCTGCAGCCCGAGCGCCGCTTCCGGGGCCTCATGGAGCGGTTTTCGGAGACCGCCGCGCAGGCGCCCGCCTTCTGGCATCCGGCGCGGCGCCTGCGCGTCACCACGCCGGAAGCGGAGTTCGACACCGTGGTCAACCGCGCGGCGGTCGATCATCGCTGCCAGTTCGAGTACCCGGCGTTCATGCACGGCATCCTGGGCTGGAACAAGTACGGCAAGATCAACTTCGGCTACTACGCCGCGGACGACGCCGGCCTGCACCGCGAGGTGGCGGACTCGCTGCACTTCATCTCCGGCAGCCAGGACGCGGGCGGCCGCCAGCGCTACCTCTCGGCGGCGTTTCACACCATCGATTGGGCCGAGGAGGTGGACTTCTACTTCGTCGAACAGGTCTGGCATCACTACCGATGGACCGCGGACCGCGCGTTCCTGGAGGCGCTGTACCCCGCCGCCCGGCGTTCCCTGGAGCACGCGCTGGCGGCCGGCGACCCGCACGGCACCGGTATCATGACCGGCTACTACGAGTTCTGGCAGAACGACGCCCACTCGCGCGGCGGCAAGTGCGTGGTCCACGGCGCGCTGGCCTGGGGCGCGCTGACCGCGGCCGCGGGCATGGCGCAGGCGCTCGACCGGACAGACGACGCCGTTCGCTACCGCGCGTATGCCGCGCTGGTGCGGCAGCGGCTGGAGCGCGAGCTGTGGCACGAAGCGAGCGGCGCCTTCGGTTCGGCCGAGTGGAACGGCGACGTGCGCCCGCGGCCGGAGACGCAGGAGCAGTTCCTGCCGGCGCTGCGCGGCCTGGGCTCGGCGCGGCAGCGGCGGCGCGCGACCCGCTATCTGCGCGACCAGTTCCTGTTGCACCCGCGCCCGGGCGTCACGCTGGAGTTGATCAACGACTGGTGGCCGATCTTCTGGAGCCACCACTACGTCGCCAACGGCGACGCCCTGCTGAGCGTGCTGGCCGCGGCGCGCAACGGCGACGTCGACCGCTACTGGCCGCTGGTGCGCTCCATCGTGCAGGGCGCGCTGACCAGCAGTGACGGCAGCCTGCGCTCCACCCAGGACAACGCCGGGCGCGGCTCCGGCCTGCGCCACACCGCGGAGGTGCAGGCGCCGCTGCTGCAGATGGTGGTGGAGGGGTTGTTCGGGATCCACCCGGCGGCGCCGGAGAACCGCTTCCTGATCCGCCCCAATTTCCCCCGCCACTGGCGCCGCGCGCGCCTGCAGCGCCCCGGCCTGACGCTCCGTTACCGGCGCGACGACTCGCCTGCTCCCGCCATTACGCTGGAGGTACGGTGCGATCCGGCGCGGCGGGTCACCGTCGAGCTGCCGGTGCGCGGCGCGGTACGGTCGGCCGCGGTGAACGGCGCCGGGGTTGCGCCGCGCTGCACCGCGGCCGCGGGCGCAGCGCGCCTGGTGCTGGACAGCGCGCCGGCCGGCGGCGCGCGGCGTCACACCTTCGTGGTGCGGACCGCTCCCGAGGCGCAGGTCAGCGCACCGCACCGGGTGGTGGTCGGCGCTGCGGCGCAGTGCCGGGTGCGCGGCGCGCGAATACTGGGCTGGGATGACGCCTGCGGCCGCTTCGCCGCCACTGCCGGTCAGCCGGGCGCGGTGACCCTGCGAGCGGCCGCGGCGGGGCCGGCCACCGGCTTTCTGCGGCTGCGCGCGGGGGAAGCGGAATGGGACGAGCCGGTCGATCTGGAGGCCGTGCCGCCCTGGGAAGTGGTGGAGCGGCTGGCCCCGGCCCTGGTCAACGAGCGGGCGCAGGTGGTCAGTCCGCGGCTGGATCTGCCCTCGCGCAGCCTGCTGCTGGAGGTGCGCAACAACACGCCGCGCCGGCTGCGCGGCGAAGCGCTGGCGCTCGGCCGCCGCGTTGCCGTGGAGGTTGGGCCGAGCGCCACCGAGCAGGTACGCCTGGACCTGAGCCCGGTCTGGCACGCGCTGTCACCGGGCACGCTGCCGGTCAACGTCACCCTGGACGGCGCCGCCGCCCGCTGCGACGCGGTGACCTGGCTCCTCTCCGACCCGCCGCAGCGCTGGAGCGGAGCCGAGCGGATCGTGCCGGTCGATCTGGCCGCCGCCTGCAACGCCGACGCCGGCCACCTCTACGGTCCCGGCTTTCGCTGGCGGCTGGACTACACCGGCTGCGCCGTCGGCGTGGACCGGCGCCGGCCGGCGCCCGCCCGCGACGGGCGTGGTTACGTGCTGTTGCACTCCCCCATGGGACAACTCGCCTGGGGGTGCCTGCCGGAGCACGCCTACGGCCTGGACCAGGAAATTCTTCCCGAGTTCGACCTGCAATGGGACCTGCCGCCGCTGCCGAGCGACTACGAGCCCTTGCCCGGGTTGCCGTTCCGCACCCGCGGCCGCCGCCTGCTGGCGCTGGCCGCCACGGAGCCCTACGATCAGTTGCCGAGCAGCGCGCGCCTCGACCTGACCGCCGGCGCCGCGCCCCGCCGCCTGGAGAAACTCTACCTGCTGACCGCCAACCTGACCAAGACGGTCAAGAGCTACTACCCGGCGGGCGAAATCACCATCCACTACGCGGCCGGCGACCCGCAGCACTTCTCGCTGGTGCCGCCCCACACCATCAGTTGCATGGCGCAGCCGTTCTGCCCGCGCGCCTATCACGTCCCCTACGGGCGCTTGCGCGGCGCAGTATCCGGCTACGGTCCGGTCGAAGCGGAGAAGATCCCCAACCTCGCCGTGCAGGACGTGGTGGTGGACTCGAACCGGGCCGTTACCGCCGTCGAGCTGCGGTGCGTGGCCAGCGAGACGCTGCTCGGCCTGCTCGCGCTCAGCGTGCTTCCGGCGGCGGCGCCCGCCGCGGGTCAGGTGAGCAGCGCCTGCTCGGCCAGCGCCGCCTCCTGATCCGCGCACTTGGCGCGCGCGGCCTGCACCAGGTCGCGGGCCAGCTCCGGCTGGTCGGTAGCGGTGAGGCGCTGCGCCTTCTCCACCCAGTCGCCGCGGATGCCGTCCACCCCCTGCAGCGCCCCGGCCAGCGCCCCGCACATCGAGGCGATGGTATCGGCGTCACGGCCGAAGTTGGCGCCGTAGGTGACGCAGCGTTCGACGTCGCCGCCGGCCAGCTCGAACAGGGCCACGGTGACCGGCACCGTTTCCCGCGAGTCGCAGCCGATGCGCCGGAACAGCGTGGCCGCGTCGGCGTAGGCCTGGGCGCGGAACTTCTCGTAGCTGCCGGCCGCCCGCGCCAGCTCCAGGAAGCGGCGGATCAACTCCCGCATCTCGGCGCCGCTGGTGGCGATGACGTGGGCCTGCGCCGCCTCCACCACCGACTCGACGGTGGCGCTGACCCGAAACGCTTCCGCCACCCCGGCCGCCATGGCCACCGCGCCATCCTGGCAGAAGCCGACGTCATGGCCGTGGATCAGGGCCGCCAGGTTGTAGCCCTGCAGCGCGGCGCCGCGCGGGTTGCCGGCGTTGACGATGCCCACCGGCGAAAAGCACATCGCGGTGCTGGAGCTGGGCATGTTGCCCAACGCGGCCATGCGCGGCACCGAGTGGCGGCGCAGCTTGTGGGCGGTGTGGGTCACCGACGGAAAGAACTTGTTCAGCTTGGCGCCGAAGATGTCCTCCCAGCGGTCCAGCCAGACCTCCGCCCAGTCGTCGATGGTGGCGTGGCCGCCGGTGCGGATCAGGGCGTCGGCCAGGAGATGCTTCATCACCGTGTCGTCGGTGCCGTCGGCGTCGAAGTCGTCGATCCAGCCGGATGCCTTCAGCACCTCATACGACTTGCCCTCCGCCGGGGTGCCGATGGCGTCCCCGATGAGGCCGCCCAGCAGACACCCCAAAGTCTTTCGATACAGCGTACCGGCCTCCGCCGCAGTCGCGGCGCCGGTTGCCATTGCAGTTGCCATCATTGTCCTCCTTACAAGGTACTATTGCCGGCGGAAGTACTGCGCGGGAAGGTGCGGGATCTGGTAGAAGGTGAAGTAGGTGGCGAAGCCCTTGGCAGCGACGTTGCCCATGTCCTTCCTGACCAGCGCCGGGTGCGGCAGGTCGCCGCCCACCGTACCCGCCATCCACAGATTGTCGGCCCATAGTTCGCCGATCCGGTTGGCGATGGCCACCTTCTCGGCGTCGCCGGCGGTCTGCGCGAACTGCTCCGACAGCTCGAAGTAGCGCAGCAGATCGGGCTCCATGCCGGCGGCGCGCAGTCCGTCGATCCCTTCGGCGAAGTAGATGTTGGCCAGCTCCTCGCTCCACCAGCCGAACGACGGCGGGCTCCACAGCGAACCCTCGTAGATGCTGTCGGGCAGCATGTCGATCACGTGACTGGCGATCATCACCTCGTCGGCCGAGCGGCGGCCGTCGAACGAGTTGTCCTCGCGGAAGTCGAAGTCGGTCTTTACGCCGACCGCTTCCCAGTAGTCCTTGACCAGCTCGGCGGTCGAGGTGATCGGCGTCTCCTGCTCGTGGTAGCCCTCGATCTTGACGAACAGTTCCTTGCCGTCGGGGCGGCGGCGGATGCCGTCCGCGCCCAGCTTCAGACCCAGCTCGTCGAGCAGGCGGTTCGCCGTCTCCGGATCGTAGGCGGCGTCGCGCTGGAAGTGTTCCGGCACGTGATAGACCGACCCCGGCGGCACCGCCGCCTGCGACGGAGTGCCCCTGCCGAAGTAGAGCAGATCGTTGATCTCCGCGCGGTTGATGGCCAGCGACAGGGCGCGGCGGAACCGTTTGTCGCGCAGCAACTCCTGCATCACCGGATCGGGCTTGTAGGTCTGGCGGAAGAAGTAGTTGACCCCGGCGCCGGCGCGCTTCTGCCACAGCCGCACCTCGTAGCCGCCGGCCTCCGCATTCTGCGTCAGCACCGGAAAGTCCTCGATGGTCAGGATCGACGACACGAAGTCCACCTCACCGCCGAGGGCGGCGATCATGAACGCTTCCTTGGTGGCCGCCGAGCGGTTCTGCACACGGTCGAAGTAGGGCAACTGATTGCCGGCGACGTCGACCTTCCAGTAGAACGGATTGCGCTCCCACAGCGCGTAGTCGGTGGCGGCCTCCTGCAGCACCCACGCCTCCAGCACCGGCCGGCCGAGATCGTCGGCGCTCTTGCCGTAGGGTCCCTGGCGGGCGTTGAACAACTGCGTCCAGTCGTCGAACCCGCCCTCCTTGGCGAGCTCGTTGGCCTGCGGGTTGTAGCTCAGGTGGAACTGCGCCAGGTAATGCTTGGGCTCGGCGATGAATCCCATCGACCACATGTACTGCGGCAGGGTGAGTTGGCGCAGGGCGAAGTTGGGCCGCGGCGCGGCGAAGCTCAGCTCGAAGGTATGGTCGTCGATACGGCGGCCCCGGGCCGGCGCGCCGCCGACGTTGAGGCTGGTGGGCACCGACGGGCGCAGCTCCCGGTTCATGTTCATGTCATCGAACCAGAACGCCACGTCGTCGGCGGTGAACGGCGCGCCGTCGGACCACTTCATGCCGGGCCGCAGGCGCAGGGTGATGGTGCGGTCGTCGGCCGACTGCTCCACGCCCAGCAGCCAGTTGGGATACCACGTCTTGGCATCGGGGCGCAGCTGCACCGGCGGCTCCTCCAGCCAGTAGGCGGGGAACCACCAAGTGACCGGGCCGTCCATGACCGTGGTATTCATCTGCCCGCCGTAGCTGCCGATCTCCTCGATCGGCACTACGATCAGCGGCTCGTCGGGGACCCTCTCGGCTACCGGCGGCAGGTCGCCGCCGCTCACCTGCTGCGCCAGCATCGGCGCCTCGCCGAGGGCCGGCAGCGCGCGCCCGGCGGCGGCTCGGAACTCGGCGCGGGAACCGTAGGTCCACGGCCGTTGCGGGGTATCCGGCAATTCGGCGCCGGCCATGTCCGCGGCGCCGGCCATGTCCGCGGCGCCGGTTGCGGCCGGCTGGCTGCCGTCCGCCTCCTCCTGGCCCCCGGCGGACACCAGCGCCGGCGCCAACCAGATGACCGCGCAGACCAGCGCGCACGAACGAATACCTGCGGTGCAGTCCATTGGGTGCCTCCTTCTCGGAAGTGGCAGGCGTCAGACTACCACGCCCCGGCAACCGCCGCAACGTTGCGCATTGGTATGGGTGCGCTTGACGCCGGGGGAACGTGGGGCTACGGTCCGCCCATGCCCCGCGAACTGATAGCGCCCGCACGCGAGCAGGTTGCGTTTCGCGACTACCCGAGTGAACCGCTTGCGCCCGACCAGATTCGGGTGCGCAGCCAGTTCGGGGCCGCCAAGCACGGCACCGAGATGGCGCTGTACAAGGGTTACGGCCTGCCGCGCGGGCGCTACGACCGGGAACTTGGCATCTTCACCGGCGGGGCGGAGCCCCAGCAGGAGTTCCCGCGGTCCTCGGAAACATGTGCGTCGGCGAGGTGATCGAGACCGGCAGCGCCGTGACCGGGCCGCGCCGCGGCGACCGGGTGTTCGCGCACGGCGGATTCCGCCAGGAACAGGTGTGGCCGGCCGACCGGGTGCGGGTGCTGCCGGAGGGCGTGTCGTGGCAGGCGGCCACCTGCCTCGACCCTGCCGACTTCGCGCTCGGCGCCGTGCGCGACGGCCACGTGCGCATCGGGGACGCGGTGGCGGTATTTGGCATGGGCGCCATCGGTCTGATGGCGCTGCAGCTCGCGCGGCTGGCGGGGGCGCGCCCGGTCATCGCCGTGGATCCCATTCCGCTGCGCCGCGCGGTGGCGCGCGAGCTCGGCGCCGACCTCACGCTCGACCCGGGCGCCGGCGACGCCGGCAAGGAGATCCGCCTGGCGACGGCGCGGCGCGGCGCCGACGTGTGCATCGAATACAGCGGCCACTACCGGGGGCTGCAGGCGGCGCTGCGCGGCGTATGCTATCTGGGCACGGTGGTGGCCGGCGCCTTTCCCGGCGCCTATCCCGCCGGTCTGGACCTGGGTGCCGAGGCGCACTTCAACCGCCCCAACATCGTGTTCTCGCGCGCCTGTTCCGAACCCAACCCCGATTACCCCAACTGGGACGAGGCGCGGCTGTTCGAAATCTCCTGGCGCCTGCTCTGCGACGGCAGTCTGAATTGCGATCCGGTGGTGCAGCCGGTGGTCGCCTTCGACGACCTGGTCGCCGAATACCCCAAGATCGCGGCCGCGCCGGAACGGAACGTCAAGCTCGGCGTGCGCTTCTAAGAAAGGCGGATCTCCTCGCATGCGCAGCAACGCCGGCGGCGGGGGCGCGGCGTAGTGGGCCGGAGTCCGCGCGACGCGCCGTTCGCGGCCAGCGGCGGCGGCGCGGGGGTGATGAGCAAGCCGCGTTGGCGGCCGGCGGCCGATTTCCTGGCCGCGCGCGGCGCGGCGCTCGCGCTCATCGCGTTCGTGGCGGTGGGCGCCGTGATCCTCGACGACTACGGCGTGTCATGGGATGAGCAGTGGTTCCGCATCATCGGCCGGGCGGTGGTCGACTACGTGCTGGGAGACGGCGAACTGCGGACCGATCACAACCGCTACTACGGAGTCGCGCTCGAAGCGCCGCTGATCCTGCTCGAACGGCTGCTGATCGACAGCCGCGCCATCTACCTCAGCCGCCACGTGGCGTCGCATCTGTTCTTCCTGACCGGCGGCTTCTTCTGCTGGCTGCTGGCGCGCCGCCTGTTCGGCGACCGCCGGCTGGCGCTGTTCGCCCTGCTGCTGTTCCTGCTCCATCCCCGCCTGTACGCGCACTCCTTCTTCAACAGCCGCGACATCCCCTTCCTGGCCCTGTTCATGGTCGCGCTCTACCTGCTGCAGCGCGCCTTCCGCCGCGACACCGCGGGCGCGTTCGCGCTCTGCGGGCTGAGCGTCGGCCTGCTGGTCAGCCTGCGCATCATGGGGGTCATGCTGTTCGCCGCGGCGGCGGCGCTGCGGGCGCTCGACCTGCTGCAGGCGCGCGCGCCGGCGGAGCGGCGGCGCGCGCTGGCCACCGCCGGCGCGTTCGCGCTGGCCGCCGCGGCCACCCTGTACGCGGTCTCCCCCTATCTCTGGCGCGACCCGTTGGCCATCGCCGACGCGGTCGCCACGCTGGTCCGGCATCCGTCCCACATCATCACCCTCTTTCAGGGAGAACCGGTCCGCTGGCCGTGGATACCGCCCCACTACCTGCCCACCTGGATGGCGATCACCACCCCGCCGGCCACGCTGCTGCTGTGCCTGATCGGAGCCGCGGCCGTGATCGCTCACGGCGCCGCGCGCCCCGGTGACCTGATCCGCAATACCGAGGCGCGCTTCCTGTTCCTGCTGCTCGCCTGCCTGCTGCTCCCGATCGCGGCCGTCATGGCGCTGCGCTCCAACCTCTACAACGGTTGGCGCCACATGTACTTCCTGTACGCCCCGCTGTGCCTGCTGGCCGTCTTCGGCCTGCGCCGGCTGCTGGCCGCCGCTCCCCGTCCTTGGCTGCGGCGCGGCCTCTACGCACTCGCCGCGGCGGCGCTGGCCGGCATGGCGGTCGACATCGCGCGCCTCCATCCCCATCAACAGGCCTACTTCAACTTCCTGGTCGACCGCCGCACCCCGGAACGCCTGAACACCCGCTATCAGGTGATGTATTGGGGCACCGAGTACCGGGAAGGGCTGGAGTATCTGCTCGATCGCTATCCCGATGAGCCGCTCTACGTCGACCGGACCTTCGTCTGGAGCCGCAACGTGCACCGCAATGCCTCGATCCTGCCCGCCGCCGAGCGGCGCCGGATCGTCATCGCCGACGAAGCGGGACGGGCGGCCGACTTCTTCTTCGCCACCAATTACCGCCACTTCGGACGCGCCGAACCGCCGTTCGGGCCGGTCCTCTACGCGCGCCGCATCTACCACAACACCGTGCTCGCGGTCACCGCGGTCGATCTGTCCCGGGTCGATGAGGCGACCGCCGACCGCTATCGCCAGGCGTACCGCGCGACGGTGGCCGGGGAGCCGCTCTTCCGGTCGGAGTTCGACCTCTACCTCGACGGCCGCACGCTGACCTACGTCAAGGAGACGTGCCGCCCGGGGGATACCGTGCATCCGTTCCGGCTGCTGGCCGCGCCCGTCGCGGTCGATGACCTTCCCCGCATCCGCCGGGAGGGCGGCTGGGACCCGCTCACCTTCCGGTTCGGCCACTACGGGGTGCGCTTCGACGACCGGTGTATGATACGCCGCATCTTGCCGGACTACCCGATCCGGGCGCTCGAAGTCGGCCGGCTGGTCCCCGGCGCAGGCGCCCTGATAGAAGCGACCATCGACCTTGCCGCCGCGGAACCGTCCGTGAGCCGGCATTGGCAGGCGCATGAGGAGATCGTCGCCGGGGACCGGGGCGAGCCGGCCGCCCGCGCCGCCTTCGACCTCTATCTCGACGGCGGCGTGCTGACCTACCACAAGGAGCCGTGCGCAGCGGCGGACGTGTGGGCGCGGTTCTTCCTGCACGTGTTTCCGTCGGACGCGGCGGAGATGTCCCCGCAGGGCAGCGCGCACGGCTTCGACAACCTGGACTTCGCCTACGCCGAGCACGGCGTGCTGCTGGGGGGAGCATGCGTGGCGCAGGCGCCGTTGCCGGACTACGCGATCGCCCGCGTCCGCACCGGCCAGTTCATCAGCGGGCAGGGCCAGCTCTGGAGGGCGGAGTTCCCGGTGCCGGCGCCGGGGCCGGGGTCAGGGCCGGGAGCCGTGAGCCGGCGGTGAAGCGACGGTCATCCCCCAAGCCGGCGCAGGTCCGCTATAACGACTGGCGGCAGGTGGCGCTGCCGCCGCCGGAAGAGTTCACCCCCGCGCTGCCGGTCAGCGTGATCATGCCCTGCTATCAGACGCCCCCGGCGGTGCTGGCGCGCACCCTGGCGGCGCTGGCGGGGCAGACCTGGCCGCGCGACCTGTTCGAGGTGGTGATCGTCGACGACGGCTCCGAGCCGCCGCTGGCCCCGCCCCCGGGAGCGCCGCCGAACGTCCGGGTGGTGCGCCAGGAGCGCCGCGGGTTCGGAATCGCGCGCGCGCGCAACACCGGCGTGCGGGCGGCCGCGCACAGCATCATCCTGTTCCTGGACGGCGATTCGCTGCCGGAAGCGGGTTGGCTGGCGGCGCACGCCCGCTGGCATCACGCCGTGTCCGACGTGGTGACCGTGGGCTTCCGCGCCAGCGTCGCGATGGAGGACCTGGAGGCGGCGGCGATCCGGCGCCGGCCCGGCACCCTGCGCGAGCTGTTCGCGGACCGCCCGGTCGACGCCCCCTGGATCGACGGCCACCTGCTGCGGATGGCCGACATGACGACGCGCGCGGCCGATCTGTTCCACGTGGTGGTCGGGGGGAACTTCGGGATCGGCCGGGAGTTCTACCGGGAGACAGGCGGCAGCGACGAGTCGTTCATGCGCTGGGGCATCGAGGATACCGAACTCGCCTACCGGGCCTACACCCGCGGCGGGCTGTTCGTGCCGGTCCGGTCCGCGCTGGTCTGGCATCAGGGGCGCGAGGCCGAAGGCAGGGAGGCGAAGGAGCGCAGCCTGCGACTGCAAATGGGCAAGGCGGCCAACCTGATCCCCCACCCCCGCTACCGCAGCGCGGCGCGCGGGCGCATCTACGCGGTGCCGCGCTACGTGGCGACCGTCGAGGCCGGCCACAGTACGGCCGAACAGGTGGCCGAGGCGGCCGTGAACCTGCTGACCGACCGAGCGCATGATCTGGTGGTGCGCATCGAAATCGACGGGAAGCGCGACGCCGCGGGACTGGCATGGCTCCGGGAAGTATTCGGCCCTGACCCGCGGGTGCATATCGCGCCGGCCCGCTCCGCCCTGGACCAATTCCCGGCGGCGCCGTTCCACGTCCGGCTGCCGGCCACGGCGGCGGCGAAGAACTTGGTGCACGCTCTGCATTACCACCTGCGGGGCGCGGTCCTCGCCATCTCATTGCTGCCGGACGGAACGAGCGTGTCGATCGCCCGCACGTGGGCGCTGCAGCGGGCGCGGCGCGCGGGCGGGAACCTCGCGGACTTCGGCGACGTACGGGAGCTGGCGCCCGCGAAGCTGAAGCTGAAGACGGCGCCGGGACCGGGAACGGCGCGCGCGGCGGCGCGGAACGCCGCGGGACTGCTCGCCGGATGGCGTTCCCTGCGCGCCCGAGCGCGGGACGTCTACGATCTCCGGGAGGCGTGGTGGTTCGTCCGCTGGGTGGCGTGGTCGTGCCGGCGGCGGCTGCTGCGCAGAACCGGCTCCTCATCCACCTCCCGGACCGGCGACTCTTGAGCGGGCTCGCCGCCAAACACGACGCATGACCGCGCCGCCGATACTGCGCCGCTGCCGGCAGGCGCTCACGATCGCCGCGAAGCCGGACCTGGTTCGGGAGCTGGCCGGCGCCGCGCTGCGCGGGCGGCTCGCTGCGGCGGCGCGCATGGCGGTTACCGCGGCCCGTTCTCCCGACCTGGGGGCCGAAAAGATCATCTCCCGAAAATATCGCTATATCTGGCTGTGCGTGCCCAAGGCCGCGTCGCGCAGCATCATGGCGGCGCTGCAAGGCATCACCCCGGACGACGAGATATTCACCGGAACGAGCGCGGCCGAGCTGTTCGCGCAACGGCCCGAAGCGCGCGACTATTACAGCTTCGCCTTCGTCAGAAATCCGTACACCCGGGCGCTCTCCTTCTACGCCGACCTGCACTTCGCGCACCTCCGCTATTCCGGCGCCGCGGCGCGCCGGCGCAAGAAGGAGCGCAGCGCCCGCTTCTTCAAGCGCTTCTACGGGCTGGCCGAGACCGGCGATTTCGACGACTTCTGCCGCTGGCTGAACACGCCCTGGGCTTCGGACGCGGTCGCCGACCGCCACTTTCTGTCGCAATACCTGCAGATTCGCCTCGACGGCGGGCGCCGGCCCGACTTCGTCGGCCGCTTCGAGAACCTCGACGCCGACTTCCGCCGCGTCGCCGAGCGGCTCGGCCTGCCGGCGCCGGCGCTGCCCCTGCTGCACACCATGGCCGGCTGGCGCACCACGCCGGCGGCCCTGCAGGCGGCCAGAGCCGCCATGAGCGCTCAGCTTACCGAGCGCAACAAGGCGTTGCTCCGCGCACGGTACGCGCGCGACTTCGAGCTCGAAGACCATGCTTCGGCATGACCGGCCGGCCGCCTGCCGGCCTGCCGGCCGGCTGTCCGGTCACAGCGCGGCGGCGAACGCGCCGGCGATCCCCGCCGCGGTGAGCCAGCTCGCGCGGTCGCGCAGCGCGAACACCACCGGATCGTCGTGCACGGCCCCGCGGTTGGCGAGCAGCGTCAGGCGTCCCAGCCAGTAGACCAACAGCAGGCAGATCAGCCACAGGAACTCCGGCCGGCCGTACCGCATGCTCACCTCCGGACTCTGGATGTACAGGGCCAGGATGATCACCGCGGCGAAGCCGGCGGCGCCGGCGAGCGCCGCCACCACCGGCGCGTCGCCGATCAACCAGGCGCGCCCGTCGGCCGCGAGCCGGCCCGACTCGCGCAGGGCATGCAGCTCGCTCACGCGCTTGACGGCGGCCAGAGCGATGAACGCGAACAGGAAGAAGGCCAGGAACCACGGGGTCAGCGGGACCGATGCCGCCACCCCGCCGGCGAGTACGCGCACCAGGTGAAGCAGCGACAGCGTCATGATGTCTACGAACAACCCGCGCTTCAACGCCAGCGAATAGGCTGCGGCCACCAACAGGTAGAGCAGCACCGTCCCGCCGGCGGCGGGCGATAGCCGGAAGGCGGCGGCGAGTCCGCCGGCCGCCAGCAGCGCGGCCAACCCGATCATCGGCGGCAACCGCACCCGGCCGGCCGCCAGCGGGCGGTGGCGCTTGCTCGGGTGACGGCGGTCGTGGGGAAGATCGAGCAGGTCGTTGAGGACGTAGGCTCCCGACGCGCACGCCGACAGCGCCGCGAACATCGCCGCCGCCCGCAGGTACAGCTCGACCTCGGTCGCGTGCGCGGTGATCAGCGGGAGGAACACCAGCGCGTTCTTGACCCATTGGTGCGGGCGCAGAGCGCGGAGATAATCGGCCGGACCGCCGCCGATTCCGGGCCGCGGGGCGGCGCTGCGGGTGGCTTCCGTTTCGCTCAGCATGCGCGGCGGCGCGGGCGGGTCCGATGGAAGACGCGCATGACCGGATGATATACTACCCCGCCGGTCGGCGGCCGGATGGCATGGAAAGAACAGCGTGAGGATCAGCTCCCCCGGCGCACGTTCACGTTCCGGCTTCACCCTGTTCCTGGCCGCGCTGGCGGTAGCGGGCGCCGGGCTGGTGCTGGCGCGGGAAGTCACCTACGGGCCGGGACTGAGGGGTGACGCCCTCGGCCTGATAGCGATGGCCCGCAACCTGCTGGCCGGCGAGGGCCTTACCTATATCAGCGGCCGCGCCCAGACCAACTGGCCGCCGTTCTACCCGCTGCTGCTGGCCGCCGGCGGCCTGGTGGGGTTCGACCCGCTTCACGTCGCCGGTCCGCTCAACGCGGCCCTCTTCGGGCTGACCGTCTTCATCGCCGGGCGCCACCTGCGCCGGCGCCTCCGGTCGCGCTTCCTGGCGGTGTGGGCCGCGCTTGCGGTCGTCCTGTCGGTGCCGCTGGCGACGCGGGCGTGGACGGCGATGTCCGAACCGACCTTCATCCTGCTGGCGGCCGCAGCGCTGATGCAGACCGACCGGTTCCTCACCGAAGGGCGCACTCCGGCCCTGGCGTGGGCCGCGGTCTGCGGCTCGCTGGCGTTCCTGACCCGCTACGCGGGCGTGGCCGTGCCGTTGGCCGTGGGGCTGGCGCTGCTCTGCCAACCGCGCGCGTCGTTCCGGCAGCGGGCGGGGCGGATCGCCGCGGTGGCGCTGACCGCCGCCGTTCCCATGGCGCTGTGGCTGCTCCGCAACTACCTGGTCACCGGGCAGCTCATCAAGCAGGTGGCCGACCTGCGGCCTCCCATCCTGTCCGTGCCGGCGGCGCTCGACGGGGTGCGCGCCACGCTGTGGGAATGGTCGTACCTCGACTTCCTGCCGCCCGCGGTCACCTGGGCGCTGCTGGCGCTGGCCGCCGCGGCGCTGCTGCCGATCGGCCTGGCGGCGGTCGGAGGGCGGCGCGAGCGGCCGCCGTTCGCGTGGCACGCCGTGCTGGTGTTCGGCGGTTTCACGCTGCTCTATCTCGTCGTGCTCATCGCTTCGATCACCACCCTCCCGCATCCCTGGCAGTCCCGGTTCCTGGCTCCGGTCTACGTCCCGCTGCTGGCGATCGCGGCGTTCGCCCTCGATTGGTTGCTGGCCGCGCCGCGGCGGCGGAACGCGGCGGCGGCGCGTCTGCCCGGCGCGGTCCTGATGGTGGCGCTCTCCCTCTGGACGGCGGCGCAGGTGGTGCGCGGCGGCTTCGAGATCCGCCGCCTCAACTCCGACCAGCCGTACCTCAGCTTCCTGTCGCAACCGTGGGCCGATTCGGCGACCGTGCGGCATCTCCGGGAGAACCCCGGCGGCGGCACGGTCTACAGCAACGTGCGCAACGCGGCGTACCTGTACGGCGACGGAACCGGGACCTATCACCGGCTTCCGGTGCGCTGGACGGAGCTGCAGGAGCAGGTGGCGGCGGCGCCGGACGGCGCGCGCCTGATCTGGTTCGACGCCTACCGGGTCGACCTGGTGTGGGGCCTGGTCCCGTACGACTACGGCGTTGCGCAACTGCGCGCGACCCGGGGCCTGGAACCGGTGGCGGAGTTGGCCGACGGCGCCGTCTTCACGGTAAACGCGGACTACGCGCCGCCCGCCAACGCGCATCTGGCGGCGTATGCGGCGATCGATGCGGGCGCTCTGGGCGAGCCGGCCGCCCGCGCCGCCTTCGACCTCTATCTCGACGGTAGGGAGCTGGTCTACCTGAAGAAGCCGTGCAGCCCCGACGACGCCGGCGAGCGGTTCTTCCTGCATCTGTTCCCGGCCGATGCCGCGGACCTGTCCGACCGCGGCCGGCAGCACGGCTTCGACAACCTGGACTTCGACTTCGCGGACCGCGGCGTGTTCCCGGCCGCCGATACGTGCCTGGCGCTGGTGCCGCTGCCGGACTACGACCGGGGCATCGACCGCATCCGTACCGGCCAGTGGATTCGCGGCGCAGGCCAGCTCTGGAGCGTGGAGTTCCGGACCTCCGAGTAGCCCGCCGCGCGAGGCTGGATGGCTGGAAGGAGTTGCTCAACCAAGTGAGCGAGAAGCGAGGTGGTCATACGGACCGGATCAGTGAGAGGTTCGGGATAGCAACGAAATCACGGTCGTGAGTAGCCAGCGGGCACTGCAACAGGATAGCGGTCGCGGCGATCCACGCATCGGCCAACTTCAGCTCCCGACCGGCCGATCTACGTTCGCTACGCAAGCGGGCGCAGATCCGGACCAATTCGTCACTTGCCCACACGATCTCGTATTGATCGAGGTGTTCAGCGAGCGTGGCTTGGCGCCGTCTCTCCCAATTGCTCTTGTATGCCCCGTACCACAGTTCCTCCAAGGTCTGAAACGAGATGAGACTGCGACAGCCCGCCAGTTTTCCCTCATAGTATGGTGCCCGGCCATCCTGATTGTAGATGATCGAAACGACACTGGTGTCAACGACTACCAGCGGAGCGCTCATCAAGCGTCGCGACCTTCTCGGATGATGCGCATGAACTCGTCGACATCGAACGGCTCGCTCGTCCTGACCACCTTCTCAGGGTCGAAGACCTTTGGGTCAGGGGCGTTCAACAGCTCGTCGAGATCATATGGCTGCAGCGACGATCTGGTCCCTTTGAGCTGCCCGACGTGAAAGTCTACCAAGCTGCCATCCGCGGCGAAGGTGCCGCGACCTCTAACCTCGACATACTGAGTCGCGTGACGCTGCATATCCTTATCCAGTGCGGCATCGAATCGGAGCCGAACCACGGGTTGGCCGTAGTTGTGCAGATGGGCAGTCCTTCGCTTCCAGTCGACCATCATCAGACGTCCCTGCAAGGTTGCATCGATTTCCTCGGCCGTACTCGGCTCATGGACTTGGCTCATTCTGGTCAGGGTCAACGAGCTTTCCGTGCCGGGGGAGCTGAGCCGTACTAAATATATTTCCTCCGACAATTCATTCCGCACGGCATTCAGCTCCTTGACGACTCCTTGAGGCAACGACGGGTCTTGATCGCCTTTCCACCTCAGAAGGCGGTTCACGGCCCGAGGGCCGTAGTTCCATAGGTCGGGTTGCGCACCAACCGGAGGGGACAGTTCCAGCACTGCGACAAGGGAACCCGGAGCCGTGCGCACCAGCCGCAGGGCGCTCTGGTCTCGCGCGAGCTTCGGCGGTCGGCCTCGGCGGGAAGGATCGGCGCCCATCAGATGGACCACCATGAGTCGTACCGCCCGCTGCATATGCTCCAAGGTCTTAAGGAGATCCTTGACCGGCAGCCCGGCTTCGCTGACGCGTGGCCCCTTGAACGCGACATGTAGCTGGTTCTTCAGGGGAACCTCCTCGGTGGATAGGAGTGGACTTTGAGATTGGTCCCGATTCTATGGCCACCCAACGGTCAGCCTCCAGACGCTGGCCGCAGCATAGCACGCCGCGCACGGCTCGACAGACCACGCTCCGCGTGGGGCGCATCGGCGATCTTGATCACCGGTCTACCGGAGCCTGATCCTCGCCGGGGCGCCCGTATCCGGCACCGACGTGGCGGTAACGGTGATGGGCGGCGCACAGCAGGCGGAGATTGTTCGGCTCGGCGCCGCCGCCGCGGGCATACGGCACGACGTGATCGATCTGCAGCAGGTGCTGCGAGCCGCAGCGGCGCCCGCTGGTGCGGTCCACGTAGCGGCAGCGGCCCCGGTCGCGCCGCCAGACCTCGCGCTTGACCGCCGCCGGGATGGCGCGGCCGGTCACGCCCGGCTTCGCTGCCGAAGTCCGGGTCCGCGGCGGCGCAGCCGGCTGCGCGCACGCCGCAGCCTGCCGGTCGAGGCGCCGCGTCTTCGGCGCCGAAGTGGCGTCGCCCGCCGGCTTCGCTGCCGAAGTGTCCGGGCGGTCAGCGGCTTCGTCTCCCGGCTGCGCCGCCGCCTGAGTCGATACCTTCGCCGCCGAAGGATCGGCGCTGTCCGCGCTCGCCTCCTGCTTCGCTGCTGGGGCAGCGAAGCGAGCCGAGGCCGCCTGCGTCTTCGGCGCCGAAGTCTGCTCGGCTCCTTTGGCCGGCGCGGCGCGCCGCCCGCGCGGCGGCCGGGCCGGGTCGTGGCGGTCGAGCCCTTCCCGCACCAGCCCCAGGAGCTGCCCCATCGTCAGGTGCGGGTCGACGTGGGACAGGAGGCCCTGGAGCCGCTCCAAGCCCCGCCGGCACTCATCGTCGATCACCGCCTTGAGCTCCCAGCGCCCGCTGCCCAGCGGCCGCACCCGATCCGCCGGCGCCGCCAGCTCCGGGTCCACCTCGGCCAGCAACTGCATCACCTCCCGGCTGCTCTTGCCGGACGCCTGCTCCACCAGCTCCCGCCGAGCCTCGGAGTCCAGCACCGGCGCCGGCTTCCGCTCCGCCGGCCGCGGCGGCGCCGAGCCCTCCTGCGATTGCGCGGCTGCCCCGAACCCGGTCCCGCCCGGCGCGCGCCGCGCCGCGCGTTCCTTCTTGCGCTCCTGCCGGTCGAAGGCATGCTGCAACTGCGCGGCCGCGTTCAGCGTCATCGAGCCATTCTGCAGGCGCTCCCGCACGCCCTCGACGTCCGCGCAGAGCCGCATCGCCTTGATACGCCGCCACGCTGCGGCGTCGCTGTAGCCCAGCTCGCGCACCGCGTAATCGAACAGGCTGGAGAACCCGCGGCGCAGGTACAGACGGCGCTTATGAATCTCGCGCAGGTGGTCGATCACGACGACTTCGAGATGGTGTTCGATGCCGGAAAGTTCCTTGGTCCGCTCCAGCAAGCGGTCGTCTGAGAGGGCGGACACGGTAGTCGTGACGGCCCCGACGGAAGCATGTTTGCTCATGGCATAAGTATAATCATGGAAACTACTTGAGTCAAGTTATTCAGCCCGGAAGATGCCACCTGCGGGCGTGATTCGGCGGCGCATTTCCAAGCGGCTGGACGTTCCGTCATATGCTACTGCCGAGAACGTCGCCGGCGTCGAGCGGCAGGATTTCTTCTTACGGCCCCAGGCGGCCTCGTCGATCGGTACCAACAAATTGGAAGTGCGCCCTCCGCGTGACGTGGATTCGCGGCGTGGGCCAGCTCTGGAGCCGAGTTCCGGGCCGCCGAGTAGCCGGCGGCGACAGCCCCCGTTGCCCGGCGCGCAACCGCGCGCGTAGAATCCGGCAACGATGAAATCGATCTTGGCGGCGCTCGGCGTGACGCGCGTGACGCGACGGACGCGGACGTTGGTTGACACGCCAAGCAGTTCCGTGTACAAACCGCCGACCGCCGACCGCCGACCGCCGACCGCCGACCGCCGACCGCCGACCGCCGACCGCCGACCGCCGACCGCCGACCGCCGTATGGTCGGTCTGGCTCTAGCCTATCGATAGCGGCTGCGTTTATCGCGCTCGGCGCGGCGCTGGCGTCCGCGGACGAGACCGCGGTCCTGCGTCACGGCGCGTCGGTCAGCGAGCGCAACGCGCTGATCGTCTACGTGCGGGTAACGCTGGCGCGCGCGGCGCGGGTGTACGTGGAGTACGACCACCCGCAGGCCGGGCGCTACCGCACGCCGCTGAGCGAGCCGGGCGCGGCGCATGCCATCCCCCTCGTCAGGCTGCGCCCGGAGACGACCTACGACTACACCATCTTCGTGGTGAACGGCTCCGTGGCCGACGGCGCAACGCTGGAAGGCGCGGATGCGGATGCGGCCGCCGGGCCGGGCGGCCGGTTCACCACCGGATCGCTGCCGGCGCCCCTCGCCGTCATACCGATGAAGGCGCGCGGCAGGAGCTCGCAGCCGCTCATCTTGTCCGATTACCCGCGCGGGTACTACGTCTTCTGGGACGAAGTGGGCGGAATAGTCTGGTACCAGGAAGGGTCCGGCGGCCCCATCACGCAGCTGCCGGCCGGCAACCTGATCTTCTTAGATCGGGGTCTGGTCGAGATCACCCCCCTTGGAGCAGTGGTCAACCGGTTTGAGCGGCACGGCGCCGCGGGGAATCCCCACCATGAGGTCACCCTGCTCGCCGATGGCCGCGTGATCTACCCGAGCCGGGAGTTCGTCGTCATCGACGACTCGGCGAACGGCGGGCCGGCGGAGGTCACGTTCAAGACCGACCATCTGCGCGTCTGGGACCGGGAGAGCGGACGCATCGAGCAGGTCTGGGACTCGAAGGACGCCTGGGACCTGATGGACCCGGCACTGCGCGTGAGGAGACCCGGACCCGGGGAAATCTTTGATTGGACGCACCTCAACTCGGTGAGCATCGGTCCGCACGGCAACGTCGTCCTGTCGTTCCGCTGGCGCGATCAGGTGGTCTCACTCAGCGCCGACTTGCGGGCGATCGAATGGCAACTGAACGGGCCGGACAGCGATTACCGGTTCCCCAACCCGAACGACCGGTTCTACGGGCAGCACACCGCGGCGCAGCTCGGCAACGGCAACGTTCTGCTGTTCGACAACGGCTGGGGGCGGCCCGCGGCGGAGGGCGGCGCCTACTCGCGCGCGCTGGAGCTGCGGCTGGACAAGGCGGCCGGCACCGCGGTGAAAGTGTGGGAATATCGGCCGACGCCGGACATCTACACGAGGGGCAAGGGCAGCGCGTACCGGCTGCGCAGCGGCAATACCCTGATCAGCTTCCATGACACGATCGTGGAGGTGGACGCTGCCGGCAACGAAGTGTTCCGGGTCGATAACCTGCCATTGCATGCGGATTGGCCCTTGCCGGCGCGCTATCGAGCCTACGCCGGCAGCGGGGCGATCATGGGCGAAACCATGCTGCGGCCGCCGGCGGCGGCGCCCGCGCACGCGCGCGCCGCGACGTTCGATAAGGACTACTACCTGGCCAAGGAGCGGGCGCGGTTCGAGGAGCTGGCGGCGGCCCTGGACGGCCGGCAGCGCGCCGCCGGCGGGGCGTTCGACATGTATCTGGCAGGGGACCGGCTGGTATACGCGAAGGCGCCTTGCGCTCCGCAGGATGTCCGGGCGCGCTTCTTTCTGCACGTCTTTCCGGCCGCCGAAGACGATCTGGCCGCAGACAGCCGCGAGCAGGGTTTCGACAACCTCGACTTCGATTTCTGGACGCGCGGCGTGTTCTGGGACGGCGCCTGCCTGGTGGCCGCGACCCTCCCGGACTATGAGATCGCCCGCGTCCGTACCGGTCAGTTCATCCGCAGCGTGCGGCAGCTCTGGAGCGTGGAGTCCGCGGTCGGACCGACCGCGCGGCGCTATCGGGAAGCGCGCGCCGCGATCGTCTCCGGCGCCTGGAGAGCGCCGGTCGCGCGCGCGGCCTTCGACCTCTACCTCGACGGCCGGGTGCTGGCGTACCACAAGGAGCCGTGCGCGGCGGAGGACCTGCGAGAGCGGTTCTTCCTGCATGTGGTGCCGGCGGCCGTGGAGGACCTTGCCGCGCACTGTCCAGCGACAATCAAGATGAGAATGCGCGGGTAGGGCGGCTGCCTCCGACAGAGGAGGATGGAGGGGCCGCCGGCGGCGGCTAGCCCGTGGCGATGATTCGGCGGCCGTCTACCGCCGTGCGTTGAAGCGCCGCAGACGGCCGGCCCGTAGTAGGGGACATGGCCATCCATCAGCCCCACGACCATCTGTTCAAGCGCGTGTTCGGCGTCCCGGCGGACGCCGCCTCATTCCTGCAAGCCCGGCTGCCCGCGCGGCTCAGCCGCGCCCTGCACTGGCCCACGCTCAAGCGGCGCGCCGCCTCCTTCGTTGCCCCGGACCTCCGCGGCACCGCTTCCGACCTGCTGTTCGAGATCGGTTACGCCGCACCCGGCGCCGCGCACGCCCCGCTCTGGCTCTACCTGCTGTTCGAGCACCAGTCCACCCCGGACTACTGGCTGCGCCTGCGCCTGCTGGCCTACTGCTGCCGCATCTGGGAGCACGACCGCCAAGTCCACAAGGATGCCGACTACCTGCGCCCGATCCTGCCGCTGGTGTTCTACCAGGGTCCCACCGGCTGGCAGCACTCCCCGCAGTTCGCCGACCTGTTCCCGGCCGCAACGCGGGACTGGCCGTGGCTGCCCCGGTTCGAGCACGTGCTGTTCGATCAGACTCAGATGTCGCCGGCGCAGGCGGCCGGCAGCGTCCGGGCGCGGTTGCTGCAACTGACGATGATGCACGCCTTCAACCGCGCGGTGCGGGAGGCGCGGCAGCGGATGCGGCCGCTGCTGGACGACTTGGGGCGGGAAGGGAGCGGCGGTCAGGACGACATGGAGATGTTTATGGGGTATATCATGGAGACGGGACCTGAGGACACGCCCGAGGCGATGGGCGAGCTACTGAGCCGCACGGCGGCGGGAGGCGAGTTGATGACGAGCGGCGAGCGGCTGCGCCAGGAAGGGCGCGACGAGATGCGCGCGATTGCCGAACAGCGGCACCGCGAAGGCCGGCTCGAGGGCCAGCGCGAGGGCCGGTTGAAGACGATCGACGGTCTCCTGCGGACCGGCGTCGACTGGTCGTTGATCGAGCGGGCGACCGGGATCGGCGAGCAGGAGTACCGCCAGCTCAGGAGCCAACCCGACGGCGCGGCGGCGGCAGGCGGCGACCGGACCTGACGACACCTTCGAGGAGCTCGGTCGCGCGGCACGGGTGTACAAGGAACCTTGCGCTCCGCAGGATGTCCGGGCGAGATTCTTCCTGGAGCGCGGAGATTGCGGCGCCCCGCCGCAGCGCGGGAGAGCCGTAAAGGCCGGCGATGAGCGGATGATAGCCGAGCGTCGTTCGGCTATCATGGCCGGACCGTGACCGCGCCGCACCGAGACGCGCCCGTGACGCGCAGGAAGCTGCCGATCGGCATCCAGACCTTCCGCGAGATCCGCGAGGACGACTGCTATTACGTCGACAAGACCGCCTTCATCCTCCGCTTGACGCGGGAGGGCAAGCACTACTTCCTGTCGCGCCCGCGGCGCTTCGGCAAGAGCCTGCTGCTGGACACCATCAAGGAACTGTTCGAGGGCAGCGAGGAACTGTTCCGCGGCCTGCACGTGCACGACCATTGGGAGTGGTCCAAGCGCCGCCCGGTGGTGCGCCTCGACTTCGGCGCCAGCGATTACCGCGAGCCGGCCCTGCTGGAAGCCAGCGTCATGGAGCAGCTCGCCGCCATCGAGCGGCGCGCGGGTATCGCCGCCGAGTACCGCACCGCGCCAGGCCGGCTGGCCTACCTGCTGGAAGCGCTGCACGCCCAATCCGGGCAGCGGGCGGCGATGCTGGTCGACGAGTACGACAAGCCGATCCTGGACGTGCTGGAACACAAGGAGGCGGCGCGCGCCAACCGCCGCTACCTGCGCGGGCTGTACGCGACCATCAAGACCTGCGACGCGCACGTCGAGTTCACGCTGCTGACCGGGGTGAGCAAGTTCTCCATGGCCAGCGCGTTATCCGGCGGCCTCAACAATCTGATCGACATCACCCTGGAACCGGTGTTCTCGGCGATCTGCGGCTACACCGAGGCCGACCTGGACACGGTGTTCGCGCCGGAGTTGCCGGGCCTGGACCGGGACGAGATCCGTGACTGGTACAACGGCTATAGCTGGCTGGGCGAGGAGCGGGTCTACAACCCGTTCGACATTCTGCTGCTGTTCGACGAGCGGACGTTCGCGGCGCACTGGTTCGAGACCGGCACGCCGGCGTTTCTTATCGACACGCTGATCGAACGCGGCGTCACCGCGCCGGAGCTGGACGGGATGCTGGCCGGCGGCGAGCTGCTGTCCGCGTTCGACGTGGACGAGATGGAGCCGGAGGCGCTGCTGTTCCAGACCGGCTACCTGACCATCCACAGCGCCGAGCACTCGGCGCGCGGACCGCGCTACCGGCTCGGCTATCCCAACCGCGAAGTGCGGCTCGCTCTGAACGAACGCCTGCTGCGGGCGCTGGCGCCCGCCGCGGCCCGCCGGCTGACACAGGACACGGCATTGGAGCGGCTGCTGGCGGCGAACGACTTCGCCGGGTTGGAGCGGCTGTTCCGCGCGTTCTTCGCCGGCATCCCCTACGAGTGGCACACGCGCAACGACATCGCGCGCTACGAGGGCTACTACGCAAGCGTCTGCTACTCCTGGTTCGCGGCGGTGGGACTGGACGTCACGGTGGAGGATTCGAGCAGCCGCGGGCGAGTCGACTTGGCGGTGCGGTACCGGGGCAACGTCTATCTGTTCGAGTTCAAGGTGGTCGAGTTGGAGCGCGAGGGCGCGGCGCTGGCGCAGTTGCAGGCGCGCGGCTACGCGGAGAAGTACCGCGCCCTGGGCGAACCGATCCACCTGCTCGGAGTGGAGTTCAGCCGCGCGACGCGCACCATCGCCGCCTTCGAGGTGGCCCGCGCCTGACGCCCCGCCCCAGCGTCGGCGTGCCGTTTCGACGGCGCCTGCGCGGCGGTCAGGAAACCATGAGGCTGGCGTGGCGGTTGTCCGGCGCGCAACCGCGCGCGTAGAATCCGGCAACGATGAAATCGATCTCGACGGCGCTCGGCGCGACGCGCGTGACGGACGCGGACGTTGGTTGACACGCCAAGCAGTTCCGTGTACAAACCGCCGAACCGCCGAACCGCCGCCGTATGGTCGGTCTGGCTCTAGCCTATCGCTAGCGGCTGCGTTGATCGTGTTCGGCGCGGCGCTGGCGTACGCGGACGTGCCCGCCGTCCTGCGCCACGACGCGTCGGTCAGCGAGCGCAACGCGCTGATCGTCTACGTGCGGGTAACCCTGGCGCGCGCGGCGCGGGTGTACGTGGAGTACGACCACCCGCAGGCCGGCCGCTACCGCACGCCGCTGAGCGAGCCGGGCGCGGCGCACGCCATCCCGCTCGTCCGGCTGCGCCCGGAAACGACCTACGACTACACCATCTTCGTAGTGGATGGCGCCGCGGTGGACGGCGCGGATGCGACCGCCGGGCCGCGCGGCCGGTTCACCACCGGACCGCTGCCGTTGCGTCTCGCCGCCATTCCGATGAAGGTGCGCGGCAGAAGCTCGCAACCGCTCATCCTGTCCGATTACCGGCGCGGGTACTACGTCTTCTGGGACGAGGTGGGCGCAGTCGTCTGGTACTACGATGCGCCCGGCGCCTGGTCGTTTCAGCCCGGCCCCATCACTCAGTTGCCCTCCGGCACCTTCCTCTTCATGAACCGCGGCAGGGGTTTGATCGAGATCACCCCATTGGGAGAGGTGGTCAACCGGTTGGAGCCGGACGGCGCAACGGGGAATCCCCACCATGAGGTGACCCTGCTCGACGATCGGCGCGTGATCTACCCGAGCCGGGAGATCGTCGTCTTCGACGACTCGGCGAACGGCGGTCCGGCGGAGGTTGAGATCAGGGCCGACAACCTGCGCGTCTGGGACCGCGCGAGCGGACAGGTCGAGCAGGTCTGGGACTCCAAGGCAGCATGGGACCTGCCGGACCCGGCCCAGCGCGTGACAGGCCCCCGAGGCCCCTTCGGCGGGACACACCTCAACTCGGTGAGCAGCGGTCCGCGCGGCAACGTCGTCCTGTCGTTCCGCCTGCGCAATCAGGTGGTCTCGCTCAGCGCCGACTTGCGGACGATCGAATGGCAACTGAACGGGCCGGACAGCGATTACGAGTTCCCGAACCCGAACGACCGGTTCTACGGGCAGCACACGGCGGCGCAGCTCGACAACGGCAACGTTCTGCTGTTCGACAACGGCTGGGGCCGGCCCGCGGCGGAGGGCGGCCGCTACTCGCGCGTGCTGGAGCTGCGGCTGGACGAGGCGGCCGGCACCGCGGTGAAGGTGTGGGAATATCGGCCGACGCCGGACGTCTACACGATGGGCAGAGGCAGCGCGTACCGGCTGCGCAACGACAATACCTTGATCAACTTCAACAACAACGGTATTCATTTCGTCGTTGAGGTGGACGCCGCCGGCAACGAAGTGTTCCGGAGCGATGACCTGCCATTGCATGCGGATTGGCGCTTGCCGGCGCGCTATCGAGCTTACGGCGGCATCGGGGCGATCATGGGCGAAACCATGCTGCGGCCGCCGGCGGCGGCGCCCGCATACGCGCGCGCCGCGACGTTCGAGAAGGATTACTACCTGGCCAAGGAGCGGGCGCGGTTCGAGGAGCTGGCGGCGGCCCTGGACGGGCGGCAGCGCGCCGCCGGCGGGGCGTTCGACGTGTATCCGGCAGGCGACCGGCTGCTATACGCGAAGCAGCCCTGCGCTCCGCAGGATGTCCGGCGGACGCGCTTCTTTCTGCACGTCTTTCCGGCCGCCGAAGACGATCTGGCCTCCGGGAGCAGGGAGCAGGGATTCGACAACCTCGACTTCGATTTCTGGACGCGCGGCGTGTTCTGGGACGGCGCCTGCCTGGTGGCCGCGACGCTCCCGGAGTATGAGATCGCCGGCCTTCGGACCGGCCAGTTCGGCGGGGATTGGAGCGTGGAGTTCCCGGTCGGACCGACCGCGCAGCGCTATCGGCAAAGCGCGCGCCCATGACGCGCAGGAAGCTGCCGATCGGCATCCAGACCTTCCGCAAGCTCCGCGAGGACGACTGCTACTACGTCGACAAGACCGCCTTCATCCTCCGCTTGACGCGCGCCGGCACCCACTACTTCCTGTCGCGCCCGCGCCGCTTCGGCAAGAGCCTGCTGCTCGACACCATCAAGGAACTGTTCGAGGGCAGCGAGGAACTGTTCCGCGGCCTGTACGTGCACGACCACTGGGAGTGGTCCAAGCGCCGCCCGGTGGTGCGGCTCGACTTCGGCGCCGGCGACTACCGCGACCCGGCCCTGCTGGAAGCCAGCGTCATGGAGCAGCTCGCCGCCATCGAGCGGCGCGCCGGTATCACCCCCGAGTACCGCACGGCCCCGGGTCGGCTGGCCTACCTGCTGGAAGTGCTGCACGACCGATCCGGGCAACGGGTGGCGTTCCTGGTCGACGAGTACGACAAGCCGATCCTGGACGTGCTGGAGCACAAGGAGACGGCGCGCGCCAACCGCGGCTACCTGCGCGGGCTGTACGCGACCATCAAGACCTGCGACGCGCACGTCGAGTTTACGCTGCTGACCGGGGTGAGCAAGTTCTCCATGGCTAGCGTGTTATCCGGCGGCCTCAACAATCTGATCGACATCACGCTGGATCGGCGCTACTCGGCGATCTGCGGCTATACCGAAGCGGATCTCGACACGGTGTTCGCGCCGGAGTTGGCCGGGCTGGACCGCAACCGGATCCGCGATTGGTACAACGGCTATAACTGGCTGGGCGAGGAGCGGGTCTACAACCCGTTCGACATTCTGCTGCTGTTCGACGAGCGGACGTTCGCGGCGCACTGGTTCGAGACCGGCACGCCGGCGTTTCTTATCGACACGCTGATCGAACGCGGGGTCGCGGCCCCGGCGCTGGACGGGATGCTGGCCGGAGCGGACCTGCTGTCCGCGTTCGACGTGGACGAGATGGAGCCGGCCGCGCTGCTGTTCCAGACCGGCTACCTGACCATCCGGGACGTCGAAGATGACGACGACGAGCCGCTCTACCGGCTCGGCTATCCCAACCGCGAGGTGCGGCAGAGCCTGAACCGCCACCTGCTGCGCGCGCTCGGCGCGGCGGATCAGGCCGCAGACCGGGCCGCCTGCGCCGGCTGCTGGCGACGCGCGACTTCGCGGGGTTGGAGGCGCTGTTCCGGGCGTTCTTCGCCGGCATCCCGTACGAGTGGCACACGCGCAACGACATCGCACGCTACGAGGGCTACTACGCGACCGTGTTCTACGCCTGGTTCGCGGCGGCGGGACTGGAGCCGGCAGCCGAAGAGTCGAGCAGCCGCGGGCGGGTCGACTTGGCGGTCCGGTACCGGGGCGCCGTCTATCTGTTCGAATTCAAGGTGGTGGAGCTGGAGCCCGAAGGCGCGGCGCTGGCGCAGTTGCGGGCGCGCGGCTACGCCGACAAGTACCGAGCTTCCGGGGAGCCGATCCACCTGATCGGGGTGGAGTTCAGCCGCGAGGCGCGCACCATCGCCGCCTTCGAGGTGGCCCGCGCCTGACGCCCCGCCCGAGCACCGTGGTTCGACTTCGAGCCGCCGGCGCCGGCAGCCGCGAGTCTGCCACGGAGATACCGGATAAGCTGTTTTGTAGGACCTTTGCGTTGACGAGCCGCCTGCGACCCGGGAACGCTGTGGGAAGGCACGTGTCTGGCGCCGTGACGCTGCCGGAACAGGAGATCGCCCGTCTCCGCACGGCCAGTTCATCGCGGAGATTGCGGTGCCGGCCCGCACGGAGCCGAACGGGCGGTCAGCCTCCACCGGGTGACGTGCCGGTGTTCAGGGGAGGTTTACGTGAAGCAATGCCGGCAGCAAAATACAGCAAAGCGATGAAAAGCGATGCCGAGATGGTTGACACACATGGCAACACAAGGCATCCTGTCGCCGAACCGCCGAACCGCCGAACCGCCGAACCGCCCGCCGAACCGCCGAACCGCCGAACCGCCGAACCGCCGAACCGCCGAACCGCCGAACCGCCGAACCGCCGAACCGCCGAACCGCCGAACCGCCGAACCGCCGAACCGCCGAACCGCCGAACCGCCGAACCGCCGAACCGCCGAACCGCCGAACCGCCGAACCGCCGAACCGCCGAACCGCCGAACCGCCGAACCGCCGAACCGCCGAACCGCCGAACCGCCGAACCGCCGACGGCGGTTGCCGTGGCGTGACGCGCTCGTCGCGCTGACGGCCTTCGCGGCGCTGGGCGCCGCCCTCCTCGACGACTACGGCGTGGCGTGGGACGAGGCCGTGCAGCGCAGCACCGGCTTGGCGGTAATCGCCTACGCGCTGGGTGACGGCGCCCTGCCGACAGACGACGACCGATACTACGGAGCCGCGTTCGAAGCGCCGCTGATCCTGGTCGAGCGGCTGCTCGGCCTCACCGACAGCCGCGCCGTCTACCTCAGCCGCCATCTGCTGACCCACCTGTTCTTCCTCACCGGCGGCTTCTTCTGCTGGCTGCTCGCCTTCCGCCTGTTCCGCGACCGCCGGCTGGCGCTGTTCGCCCTGCTGCTGTTCCTGCTGCAGCCCCGCCTGTACGCCCACTCCTTCTTCAACACCAAGGACATCCCCTTCCTGGTCATGTTCATGATCGCGCTCTATCTGACGCAGCGCGCCTTCCGCCGCGACACCGCCGCGGCGTTCGCGCTCTGCGGGCTGGGCGTGGGCGTGCTGGTCAACCTGCGCGTCATGGGCCTGCTGCTGTGCGCCGCGGTGCCGGCGCTGCGGGCGCTCGACCTGCTGCAGGCGCACGGGCCGGCGGAGCGGAGGCGCGCGCTGGCGACCGCCGGGGCGTTCCTGCTGGCCGCGGCGGCGGCCCTGTACGCGGTCTCGCCCCATCTCTGGCGCAACCCGCTTGAGCTGATCGACGCGGTCGTCACGCTTCCGCGCCATCGGGCCTACCTTCCGACGCTGTTTCAGGGCGAGCTGGTGCGCTGGCCTGAGATTCCTCCGCACTACCTGCCGACCTGGATGGCGATCACCACGCCGCCGGCGGCGCTGCTGCTGAGCGTGGCCGGGATGGTCACCGTGCTCGCACGCGGCCTGACCCGCCCGCGCGAGGTCCTCCGCAACACCCCGGTCACGCGCTTCGGGGCGCTGCTGGCCGCCTGTCCGGCGCTGTCGGTCGCGGCCGTCATCGCGGTAAACGCCAACCTCTACGACGGCTGGCGGCACATGTATTTTCTGGCCGCCCCACTGTGCCTGCTGGCGGTCTACGGCCTGCGCCGGCTGCTGGCCGCCGCGCGCCGGCCGTGGCTGCGGCGCGGCGTCTACGCGCTGGCCGCGGCGGGCGTGGCCGCGGCCGCGGCCGAGATGGCGCTGATCCACCCGCATCAGATGGTGTACTTCAACTTCCTGGTCGACCGCCGCACCCCCGAATACCTGCGCACCCGCTACGAGATGGAGTACTGGGGGCCGGCCTACCGCGAGGGGCTGGAGTATCTCCTCCGCCGCGCTCCGCAGGCCACCATCCACATTGTTGCGGCGAAGAACTGGAGGCGCGCTCTGCACGTTCTCGCCGCAGCCGAGCGCCGTCGAATTGTCATCACCGACCGCGTGCACGACCCGCCGGACCATCACTACGTCATCACCAACCACAACACCGTCACCAATCATACTCGCGGCTATGAGCGCCGCAGCTTCCCGGTCTCGCCCGCGCTATATGCGCGCCGCGTCTACCACAACACCATCCTCACGGTGACCGCCCTCGACCCGGCGCAGCTCGACGCTGCGACCGTTGCGGACTTCCGGGAAGCGTACCGCGCCGCACGGTCGCGGGAGCCGGTCGCGGCGGAATCGGACTTCGACCTGTATCTCGACGGCACCACGCTGACCTACGTCAAGGATGCCTGCCCGGTGGAAGACCTGGAGAGGAAGTTGTTCCTGCACGTCTTCCCGGCGGACGCCGCCGACCTGCCCGCCCACCAGCGGGAGTCGGGATTCGACAATCTGGACTTCTACCTCTGGGAGGGCGGCATGCGGCTCGACGGCGCCTGCGTGGCGGTCGTGGCACTGCCCGACTACGAGTTCACCCGCATCCGTACCGGGCAACTCGCTGCGCGGGGCCGGCCCCAACTGTGGAGCGTGGAGTTCGCGGCCGGACCGACCGCGCAGCGCTATCGGGAGGCGCGCGCCGCTATCCGCTCCGGCGCCTGGGGAGCGCCGGCCGCCCGCGGAGCCTTCGACCTCTATCTCGACGAAACGGTGCTGGCGTATCACAAGGATCGGTGCGTGGCGGAGGACCTGCGGGCGCGGTTCTTCCTGCACGTGATTCCGGCGGACGCCGGCGACCTCTCCCCGCAAGACCGGCCGCACGGCTTCGAGAACCGGGACTTCGACTACCGGGAACACGGGGCGCGGCTCGGCGCGGCGTGCGTGGCGCTGGCGCCGTTGCCGGAGTATGGGATCGCCCGCCTCCGCACCGGCCAGTTCATCAGCGGCCAAGGCCAGCTCTGGAGCGCGGAGCTTGCGGCGCCGGCCGCGGCGCAGGGGCCATGAAAGCCGGGCGGATGAGCGGATGATAGCCGCGCGGCGTTCAGTCTATCATGGCCGGGCCGTGACCGCGCCGCACCAAGACGCGCCCATGATGAGGAGGAAGCTGCCGACCGGCATCCAGACCTTCCGCAAGCTCCGCAAGGATGACTGCTACTACGTCGACAAGACCGCCTTCATCCTCAGCCTGGTACGGGGAGGCACGCACTACTTCCTGTCGCGCCCGCGCCGCTTCGGCAAGAGCCTGCTGGTCGACACCATCAAGGAACTGTTCGAGGGCAGCGAGGAGCTGTTCCGCGGCCTGCACGTGCACGACCACTGGGAGTGGTCGAAACGCCGCCCGGTGGTGCGCCTCGACTTCGGCGGCGGCGACTACGCGGCGCCGGACGGCCTGCAAGAAGACCTGGCCGACCGGTTGACGGCGCTCGAAACGGCCGCCGGCGCGAGTGCGCGCAACGACTCCGCGCCGATTCGCTTCCGGCGCCTGCTGGAGGAGTTGCACCGGAGCGCCGGCAGGCGGGTAGCGGTGCTGATCGACGAGTACGACAAGCCGATCCTGGACGCGCTGGGGACGCCGGCGATCGCGGCCGCCAACCGCCGCCTGCTGCGCAGCCTGTACTCGAACGTGAAGTTCGCCGACGCGCACATCCACTTCACGCTGCTCACCGGAGTGAGCAAGTTCTCCAAGGTCAGCGTCTTCTCCGGCCTCAACAACCTGATCGACCTCACCCTGGAACCGAAATTCTCGGCGATCTGCGGCTATACCGAGGCCGACCTCGACACGGTGTTCGCGGCGGAGTTGCCGGGCCTGGACCGGGAGGAGATCCGCGATTGGTACAACGGCTACAACTGGCGCGGTGACGATCGGGTCTACAACCCGTTCGACATTCTGCTGCTGTTCGACCGCCGGGAATTCGCCGCCCATTGGTTCGAGACCGGTACGCCGTCGTTTCTGATCGACATCCTGATCAAGCGCGGCGTCGCATCGCCCGAGCTGGACGGCATGTTGGCCGGCGGCGAGCTGCTGTCCGCGTTCGACGTGGAGGAGATGGAGCCTGAGGCGCTGCTGTTCCAGACCGGCTATCTGACCATCCGCAGCGTCGAGCACTCGGCGCGCGGACCGCGCTACCGGCTCGGCTACCCCAACCGCGAAGTGCGGCTCGCTCTGAACGAACGCCTGCTGCGGGCGCTGGCGCCCGCAGCAGCGCGCCGGCTGGCGCAGGACACGGCGTTGGAGCGGCTGCTGGCGGCGAACGACTTCGCCGGGTTGGAGCGGCTGTTCCGGGCGTTCTTCGCCGGCATCCCGTACGAGTGGCACACGCGCAACGACATCGCGCGCTACGAGGGCTACTACGCGAGTGTCTGCTACTCCTGGTTCGCGGCCGTGGGGCTGGACGTCACGGTGGAAGATTCGAGCAGCCGCGGGCGGGTCGATCTGGCGATGCGGTACCGAGGCAACGTCTATCTGTTCGAGTTCAAGGTGGTGGAGCTGGAGCCCGACGGGGCGGCGCTGGCGCAGTTGCGGGCGCGCGGCTACGCGGAGAAGTACCGCGGCCTGGGCGAACCGATCCACCTGATCGGCGTGGAGTTCAGCCGCACGACGCGCACCCTCGCCGCCTTTGAGGTGGCCCGCGCCTGACGCCCCGCCCCCGCGCCGACATGCCGATCGCCGGCCTCCGTACCGGCCAGTTCGTCAGCGGGCAGGGCCAGATCTGGAGCGCGGAGATTGCGGCGCCGGCCGCGGCGCAGGGGCCGTGAGGCCGGCGGATGATAGCGGCGCGCCGTTCGGCTATGATGGCCGGACCGTGACCGCGCCGCACCCAGACGCGCCATGACGCGCAGGAAGCCAGGAAGGGGCGCACTTCCAAAACGTAGGTAGCGTCAGGCGGCCTGTGGCTGGGCCTCCTGCGGCACCGAGGCGGACAGCAGGCTCGCGTAGTCCCTTTTGAACCGCCCGCTCTTCACCGAGGTGCAGAGCTGCAGCATCCCCTGCGCCCCTCCCAACGACCAGATCATCCCGCTCCCCTTCAGCCGCGCCCCCACCATGTTCTTGCACGTACTCTCCACCGCCCCACTGCCGATCGGCAGCCCCTCCCGCCGGTACCGCCGGTAGTCCATCCGTCCCTGGTTGCTCTTCAAGTAGTTGATCTCCCCCTGCACCTCGTGCCGCTGCCGGGCACTCAACCCCCCGCCGTCGCGCAACTCCTCCAGCTCCTCTATCACTTCCCCCGCCCGACTGCCGCGCAGCATCGTCCGCCACCTCCGAAAGCATTCCTCTGCCTGCTTGCTCCTCTCCCCGTAGACGCTCCGACTCGCCTCCGCGAGATGCTCGCAGGCGTGCCAGAAATCCAGGATGTACCACACCCGCAGCCCCCCTGCCGCCCAGGTCTCCGCCCGATCCCAAATCCATCCCGCCCCGTCGGCCAGCACTACCAGTTGCCGCGCCGCCCCCTCGCCGCAGCGCCGTTTCAGCTCCACTTCGATGCGCGGGAAGAACTGGTCGGCATGCTCGCTCGCCGCCACGTAGCTCGGCTTGCTGCTGCACTGCGCCTCCTGCTCCTCAGCGTCCCACTCCACCGCCGCCACCACCGCCACCTTGGCGTCCCGGTACTCCCGCTCGTAGCGCTTCTTCCCGGCATCATCTACCCGCTCCTTGCCGCGCACCGGCACCTTCCCCGCGTCGATGCATACCGCCACCGTCCCGCCAATCGGCTCGTGCAGCTCCGGCCCCGCCGCAGTCTGCTGGTAGTTGTCCACCTCCTGCTGGCGCTGCCGTTCCAACCCCTCCGTTACCTCCTGCACCATCGTGAACGCCTTCTTCTCCGACACCAGCTCCCCGCCGTCGGCGCGGAACACCTCGTGAAACTGCCGCAGACTCTCTGCGTGCGCCTGGCGCGCTACGAACTGACTCAGAAAGTACTGGCAGCCCGGCGTATGGCCGCGCTTGATGCCGAGCCGCTCATCCAACGGCGCCCAGCCCTGGCCGCTACCGCTGGCGTAGTAGGCCCGTTCGTAGGGTACCGTCCCGAACAGTCCGTGCAGGGTCTTGGAGCGGTGGCCGACAAACCGATACGACACCCCGTTGCGCTGGACCGTGGCGCCGCGGTAATCGCGGCCCAGTTCCTTGAACCACTCCACCATGGCGGCGCGGCACAGGCGCACCAAGCACTTGAGGAGACTCAGTTCTGCCCGCAACAGGTCGTGGGGACCGCTAGCGCGGCCCAGTTCGAGACCACAGGTGGCCTTGCAGTAGTTGAGAATCTCGGTTACCAATGAATCACACATATGTTGCCCTCCCAGTGACGGCCTGATGTTACATCACCTGTCGCTGGGAGGGCTTCTCTATTTGGGCCTACCTACAAATTGGAAGTGCGCCCGGCAGGAAGCTGCCGATCGGCATCCAGACCTTCCGCAGGCTTCGCGAGGACGACTGCTACTACGTCGACAAGACCGCCTTCATCCTCCGCTTGACGCGCGCCGGCACCCACTACTTCCTGTCGCGCCCGCGCCGCTTCGGCAAGAGCCTGCTGCTCGACACCATCAAGGAACTGTTCGAGGGCAGCGAGGAACTGTTCCGCGGCCTGTACGTGCACGACCACTGGGAGTGGTCCAAGCGCCGCCCGGTGGTGCGCCTCGACTTCGGCGCCGGCGACTACCGCGACCCGGCCCTGCTGGAAGCCAGCGTCATGGAGCAGCTCGCTGCCATCGAGCGGCGCGCCGGTATCACCCCCGAGTACCGCACGGCCCCGGGTCGGCTGGCCTACCTGCTGGAAGCGCTGCACGCGCAGTCCGGGCAGCGGGCGGCGGTGCTGGTCGACGAGTACGACAAGCCGATCCTGGACGTGCTGGAACACAAGGAGACGGCGCGCGCCAACCGCCACTACCTGCGCGGGCTGTACGCGACCATCAAGACCTGCGACGCGTACATCGAGTTCACGCTGCTGACCGGGGTGAGCAAGTTCTCCAAGGTCAGCGTCTTCTCCGGCCTCAACAATCTCAAGGACATCACCCTGTCGCCGCGCTACTCGGCGATCTGCGGCTACACCGAGGCCGACCTGGACACGGTGTTCGCGCCGGAGTTGGCCGGGCTGGACCGCAACCGGATCCGCGATTGGTACAACGGCTATAACTGGCTGGGCGAGGAGCGGGTCTACAACCCGTTCGACATTCTGCTGCTGTTCGACGAGCGGACGTTCGCGGCGCACTGGTTCGAGACCGGCACGCCGGCGTTTCTTATCGACACGCTGATCGAACGCGGGGTCGCGGCCCCGGCGCTGGACGGGATGCTGGCCGGCGGCGATCTGCTGTCCGCGTTCGACGTGGAAGAGATGGAGCCGGCGGCGCTGCTGTTCCAGACCGGCTACCTGACGATCCGGGACGTCGAAGATGACGACGGCGAGCCTCTACCGGCTCGGCTATCCCAACCGCGAGGTGCGGCAGAGCCTGAACCGTCACCTGCTGCGCGCGCTCGGCGCGGCGGGTCAGGCCGCAGACCGCGGCCGCCTGCGCCGGCTGCTGGCGGCGCGCGACTTCGCGGGGTTGGAGGCGCTGTTCCGGGCGTTCTTCGCCGGCATCCCGTACGAGTGGCACACGCGCAACGACATCGCGCGCTACGAGGGCTACTACGCGACCGTGTTCTACGCCTGGTTCGCGGCGGCGGGACTGGAGCCGGCGGCCGAAGAGTCGAGCAGCCGCGGGCGGGTCGATCTGGCGGTGCGGTACCGGGGCAACGTCTATCTGTTCGAGTTCAAGGTGGTGGAGCTGGAGCCGGAGGGCGCCGCGCTGGCGCAGTTGCGGGCGCGCGGCTACGCCGACAAGTACCGAGCTTCCGGGGAGCCGATCCACCTGATCGGCGTGGAGTTCAGCCGCGAGGCGCGCACCATCGCCGCCTTCGAGGTGGCCCGCGCCTGACGCCCCGCCCCGGCGCCGGCGTGCCGTTCGACAGGCCCTGCGGGCGGTCGCGCAGGGCCAGATCCGAAGCGGGGAGCCGGCGGTGCCGGCCGCGGCGCCGCGGCCGGCGAATCCTTCCTCGTCTCCGGTCCCGAGCACCGGCGTGGTTCGACTTGAGCCGCCACGCCGGCAGCCGCGAGTCTGCCACGGAGATACCGGATAAGCCTATTTTGTAGGACCGTGCGTTGACGAGCCGCCTGCGACCGGGGAACGCTGTGGGAAGGCACGTGTCTGGCGGCCGTGACGCGACCGCGGAGATTGCGGTGCCGGCCCGCGCGGAGCCGAACGGGTGTTGGATCCCACATTAAGTCGTTGGAAAGGCAAGCTATCTGCTCAGATTGATCCGTTGACGGATCGCCTGGGATAGGGGACGAATGCGGTCAGGATTAGCTGGCCGCAGGGCCGAGAGTCGGAGGGGCGGTGGGGGCGCCACGCCGGGTGCCTTGAGGTCCGTGGGTCGGGTATCCTTGGCCGAGACCCACCCGTAAAGAGAAAGAGGCCCGCGCGGGAAGCACCCCGCCGGGCCGTGACCGGTGCAACTTCGCTACCAAACGGGCCTCACCGGTGAGCAATACGTTAGCACCGCAGCGTGGCGCGACGCAAGGCTCGACCGGTGCCCCCTTCATCCCCGCCGCGGCAGCTGCTCGCTGGCGCGCCACGGCACCTACCGGCGCAAGAAGCCGGCCGGCGCGCTGATCGCCCGCTGGTACTGTCCGCAGAGTCACACCACCTTCAGCCTGCTGCCCGACTGCCTGGCGGCGCGGCTGCCCGGAACGCTCCAGGAGCTGGAAGCGGTGGTCGCGCACGCCGAGCAGGCGGCGAGTCTGATGCAGGCCGCCGACCAGGTGCGCGGCGACGGCATCGAACTGCCCGGCGCCATGCGCTGGCTGCGCCGCCGCGTGCGCCTGGTCCGGCAGGTGCTGCGGGTGGTGATCGGCTTGCTGCCGCAGCATCTCGCCGGCTGCCGCCCCGAACTGACCGCCTGCCGCCCGCGGCTCGCCAGCAACGCGGCGCTGGTAGCGCTGCGCTCGCTGGCCGCCCCGTGGCTGCCGGCGCTGCCGGCGCCGCTCGGATTCCGCCCCCAGCGCAGCGCTGCCGACCATCCCAATTGCGCCGCCCAACACCATCCGGGGCCTGTTCCTCGGGCTCCGCCGCCGTAGCTTGTGCCCCATCACCGGGTCACCTGACCCGTACCTCAAGGAGACCGACCCATGCCTGATGCCGATCCCGACCTGCGCCACGAGATAGCGCTGTTCCGCTACGGCCTGATCTTCGAAGTGGCCCAACTGCCGCTCGGCTCTCCCGGCATCGGCGCGCAGTTGCGCGCCAAGGCCGAGCAGAACCACTCCATCCCCGGCTCGCACCGTACCCGCGTGGCCGCAGAGACCCTGCGCGATTGGCTGCACCGCTATCGCCTTGGCGGCTTCGATGCCCTGTACCCCAAGCCGCGCGCCGACCGCGGCCTGCCGCGGCGGCTGCCGCCCGAAGCCGCCGAGTTGCTGCTGGCGATCAAGACCGAGCATCCCGCCTGGTCAGTGCGCCAGGTCATCAAGCACGCCACCGCCAGCGGCCAGCTCCCCGCCGGCGTGCGGCTCGCGCGCTCCACCGTGCACCGCCTGCTGCACGCCGAGGGGCTGATGCACCCGCCCGGCGCCGCCGCAGACGCCGCCGACCGCCGCCGCTTCAGCTTCCGCTACGCCGGCCAGTTGTGGATGAGCGACGTCATGCACGGCCCCTCCGTCGCCGACGGACGCCGCCGCCGCAAGAGCTACCTCATCGCCTTTCTCGACGACGCCACCCGCCTGTGTCCCTTCGCCGCCTTCGCCCATGGCGAGAACACCGCCTCCTTCCTGCCGGTGTTCAAGCAGGCGCTGATCCGCCGCGGCCTGCCGCAACGCCTGTACGTCGACAACGGCGCCAACTATCGCTCCCAACAACTGGCCCTGGTCTGCGCCAAGCTCGGCATCGCCCTGCTCCACGCACGCCCCTATCAGCCGCAGGGCAAAGGCAAGATCGAACGCTTCTTCCGCACCCTGCGCGCCCAGTTGCTTGCCTCCCTCGCTCCGCCCGACACCGCCACTCTCGAGACTCTCAACCGCCGCCTGTGGGCCTACCTTGAAGGCGAATACCACCACTCCCCCCATCGCGGCCTGGACGGCAACACCCCCCTCGAACAGTGGGCGCTGAGCGCCGCTGAGGTCCGCTACCCCGAAACCGCCCTCGACCTGGATGATCTGTTCCTGTTCGAGGCCAAGCGCCGCGTCATGAACGACCGCACCGTCAGCCTCCATGGCCGCGTCTACGAAGTCGATCCGCTGCTGGTCGGCCGCACCGTCACCTTGCGCTACGATCCCGCCGCGCCGCCCAGCCGACCGCTGCAGGTGCTCCACGCCGGCGCCGCCGCCGGGCACGCCACCATCCTCAACGCCTACGCCAACGCCTTCGTCAAGCGCGCCCGCCCCTCCCGCCACCTCGAACCCGACGCTCCCGCGCCCCGGCCGCCGCCCTCGCCGCTGGCCCTGCGCCACCTCCACCGCAACCAGGAGAACGACTGATGTATCTGCGCCATTTCGCCTTCACCCGCTGGCCCTTCGCCGCCAACCTTGAATCCGACCAACTGTTCGCTTCCGCCTCCCGCCAGGAAGCCGAGGCCCGCCTGCAGCATCTGCTCCACCTCCGCGGCATCGGCCTGCTCACCGGCGAGGTCGGCTGCGGCAAGACCACCGTCTGCCGCGCCGTGACCGCCTCCCTCCATCCCGGCCTGTTCCGCGTCCTCTACGTCTCGCTCACCACCGGCAACGTCATGGACATGTACAAGTCGATCGCCTGGGAACTCGGCTTGCCGGCCGAACGCTCCCGCGCCACTGCCTACCGCGCCATCCGCTCCGAGATCACCCGCCAAGTCCAGGAAGCCCGGCTCCTGCCGGTGCTCGTCGTCGACGAGGCGCAGTTCCTGCGCACCGAGGTGCTCACCGATCTGCGCCTGTTGACCAACTACACCATGGACTCCGAACACCGCCTGTGCCTGCTGCTGGTCGGCCTCACCGAGTTGCGCCGCCGACTCTCGATGGCGGTCCACGAATCGCTCAGCCAGCGCCTGGTCGTGCGCCATCATCTCGGCGGCCTGCAACGCCCCGAACTCGATGCCTACCTCGCCCACCGCCTGCGCTTGGCCGGCTGCGAACTGCCGCTGTTCGAGGCGCCCGCCGCAGAGGCCTTGTTCCACGCCTCCCGCGGGCTGCCGCGGCAGATCAACCGCATCGCCCATTACGCCCTGTCGGCCACCGCCCTCGCCAACTCCCACCGCGTCACCGCCGAGCACCTGCAGCACGCCCTCGACGAACTGCGCCCCTGACCGCTGCAACCGGGGACTGCCGCCACCATTACCCAGACCTGGTCGCAGTCCCCGGCGCCGGCGCCCGGACACTGCGCACCGGCGCCAACTCCGCACCGTTCGCTACGCCAGCGCCGGCCAGCTCAAACCTGCGTTACCATGCTGCGCGTCTTGATCCTGGCTGGCCCGTCGGCCCGCCGGTGACAGCACGTCACTTCGGTGACCGCGATCACCGCCGGGCTGACCCTCACTGTCCCCATTATTTCACCTGACCGAATTATCCGGGAAATCCCGAGTCTCTCGGCGCGATTTATTCTGGGATTCCAGCGGCGAGATTATGTGAGATACAACAACGGGCGGTCAGCCTCCACCGGGTGACGTGCCGGTGTTCAGGGGGAGGTACTACGGAGCGGCGTTCGAAGCGCCGCTGATCCTGGTCGAACGGCTGCTCGGCCTCACCGACCGCCGCGCCGTCTATCTCAGCCGCCATCTGCTGACTCACCTGTTCTTCCTCACCGGCGGCTTCTTCTGCTGGCTGCTCGCCTTCCGCCTGTTCCGCGACCGCCGGCTGGCGCTGTTCGCCCTGCTGCTGTTCCTGCTGCAGCCCCGCCTGTACGCCCACTCCTTCTTCAACACCAAGGACATCCCCTTCCTGGTCATGTTCACGATCGCGCTCTATCTGACGCAGCGCGCCTTCCGCCGCGACACCGCCGGGGCGTTCGCGCTCTGCGGGCTGGGCGTGGGCGTGCTGGTCAACCTGCGCGTCATGGGCCTGCTGCTGTGCGCCGCGGTGCCGGCGCTGCGGGCGCTCGACCTGCTGCAGGCGCACGGGCCGGCGGAGCGGAGGCGCGCGCTGGCGACCGCCGGGGCGTTCCTGCTGGCCGCGGCGGCGGCCCTGTACGCGGTCTCGCCCCATCTCTGGCGCAACCCGCTTGAGCTGATCGACGCGGTCGTCACGCTTCCGCGCCATCGGGCCTACCTTCCGACGCTGTTTCAGGGCGAGCTGGTGCGCTGGCCGGCGATCCCGCCGCACTACCTGCCGACCTGGATGGCGATCACCACGCCGCCGGCGGCGCTGCTGTTGAGCGTGGCCGGGGTGATTTCCGTGCTGGGACGCGGCCTGACCCGCCCGCGCGCCGCTCTACGCAACACCCCCGTCACCCGCTTCGGGGCGCTGCTGGTCGCCTGTCCGGCGCTGTCGGTCGCGGTCGTCATCGCGGTCAACGCCAACCACTACGACGGCTGGCGGCACATGTATTTCTGGCCGCCCCCCTGTGCCTGCTGGCGGCCTACGGCCTGCGCCGGCTGCTGGCCGCCGCGCGCCGGCCGCGGCTGCGGCGCGGCGTCTACGCGCTGGCCGCGGCGGGCGTGGCCGCGGCCGCGGTCGAGATGGCGCTGATCCACCCGCATCAGATGGTGTACTTCAACTTCCTGGTGGACCGCCGCACCCCCGAATACCTGTCCACGCGGTACGAGATGGAATACTGGGGACCGGCCTACCGCGAGGGGCTGGAGTATCTGCTCCGGCGCGATCCGCAGGCAACCATCCACCTCGTCGCGGCGCAGAACTGGGGAGCGCGAGCGCCAAGCCGGTCTTCGCGTCCGATATCTCCGGCGCGGAGTGGACGGTCGACGCCGAGGTCCGGGCGGGCGCAGTGGTGCTGGTGCTCACCGCCCCCGATCAGTCGGGCGCCGGCGACACGGTTGAGTCGGTGACGATCACGAATCAGGGGAGCGGCTACACCGCGGACCCAACCGTGACCTTTTCCGCGCCGCCGTCCGGCGGCGCCACCGCGACACGTCTGCCCCAACCGTCACCTTTGGCGCTCCGCCGGCCGGTGGCACTCGGGCAACCGGAACAGCGACGCGATATGGCGATGGAGTGACAGGTGTAACCATCACGAACGGGGGGAGCGGTTACACCGCTGCCCCTGCCGTGACGTTTTCGGGCGGAGGGGGCAGCGGCGCGGTCGCCACCGCAAGGCTTGGAAACAATAGACTACAGGCAGTGACGATCACTAACTCTGGGAGCGGCTACACCGCTGGCCCTGCCGTGACGTTTTCGGGCGGAGGGGGCAGCGGTGCGGTCGCCACCGCGGTGCTGCAAAGCGGCGTCGCGTCGGTGACGGTCACCAACGGGGGGAGCAGCTACACATCGGCCCCTTCCGTGACCTTTGGTGCAGCGCCGAGTGGCGGCGTCACGGCCGCGGGCACCGCGGTGCTACGCTACAGCGTAGCGTCAGTGACGGTCACGGACGGGGGGAGCGGCTACACCTCCGCCCCAACCGTGATCTTTGCGGCGGCGCCGAGCGGCGGCACCACGGCCGCCGGCACCGCGGCTCTAAGCCTCAGCAACGTAGCGTCGGTGACGGTCACCAACGGAGGGAGCGGTTACCCCGCTGCCCCGACCGTGACGTTTTCGGCGCCGGCCAGCGGTACCCGCGCGACCGGCACGGCCACGCTGGCAGAGACCGGCTACGATCAGTACCAGAACCTGTATTGGGCGCGCCAGACGCTGGCGGGCAGGCAGCTTCTGGTGCAGCTGGCGGATTAGGGCTCCGGCGGCGTCAGGCTTCGATGCGGGTGAACGCTTCCAGAATCGGCGGCGTTCGCCTTGGGTCGAGCCATTCGCGCATGACGAAGAATCCCGGCACCGCGCGCGAATCGATCTCCTCCTCTCCGGCGGCGTACTCGATCAGCAGCTCGCCGGCGCGACGGTAGAAGCGATGGGCGAGCGTCTCCGGATCCAGAATCCAGTATTCGATCACACCGTGCCGCTCGTACGCGGCGAACTTCGGGCCGGTGTCACGGTCGGCGGTGCGCGGGCTCAGCACCTCCACCACCAGATCGGGCGCGCCCTCGACGTGGTTGCGGCGGATGGCGCTCCGGCGCTCGGCGCGATAGAACGCCAAGTCGGGCTGAAAGGTATTCCTGGCGCTCAGGCGTACGGCGACCACTTCCCGGTACAGGAACCCGAGCCGGCGGCGATCCACGTACAGCCGCAGAATGCCGTCCAGGAAGTTCAGCAGGTCGGCATGCCGAACCGAAACCGGCGAATGCATGGCTACCTCTCCGCCGATCAGATCGGCGCAGCGGCCCGGCTCCAACCACTCCAGGAAGTCCTCGGCGGTGAGCAGTTCGCGTTCAACAGCGGCGGGGCGCAGCTTCGTCGGCACAGTGGCAAGCATACCACGGCGCCGCAGAGCGGCCAACCACCACCAACTGCGGCGACGTCGGCGAGTTGGCGTTTCGGAACTGGCAAATGATCATACGTGTGCGCGCTACGATTTGACCGCCCGCGCGCCGGGTTACTCTTGGACGCGCTCGATCACTGCCAGCGATTCGGTGAGCGGCGGAAGACGCCCCGGGTCGAGCCACTCGCGCATGATGAAGAATCCCGGCACCGCGCGCGACTCGATCTTCGCCGCTCCGGCGGCGTACTCGACCAGCAGCTCGCCGTCTCGGCGATAGAAGCGGTGGGCCAGGGTCTCCGGATCCAGAATCCAGTACTCGATGGCGCCATGCTGCTCGTATTCGGCGAACTTCGGGCCGATGTCGCGGTCGGCGGTGCGTGGGCTCAGCACTTCGACCACCAGATCGGGCGCGCCTTCGACGTGGTTATCGCGGATCAGGCCCGAGTGCGCCGCCCGATAGAACGCCAAGTCAGGCTGAAAGACATTCCTGGCGCTCAGCCGCACGGCCACCTCTTCCCGGAACAACTCGCCAAGCCGATGCCGGTCCACGTAGGTGCCGAGAAGGCGGTCGAGGAAGTTGAGCAGTCGGGCATGGCGGATCGACACCGGTGAATGCATGAATATCTCTCCGTCGATCAGGTCGGCGCCGCGGCCCGGCTCCAGCCACTCCAGGAAATCCTCCGCGGTGAGCAGCTCGCGTTCCAGATCGAAGGCAGCGGAAACCCGGGTCGGCATTACACAAGTATATCACGGCGTTCGGGCGCGTACCGGCGGTCGACGCCACCGGGAACAACCCGGAGAGCGACGGCGCCGCAGAAGGTGGCGCGGGCGGGCGGGCGCGTGCAATGATGGGCGGCGATGAGCAGGCAGCTTGGCATCGGGGTGATCGGCATGGGCTGGATGGGCGCCGCCCACAGCCGCGCCTACCTGCAGGTGCGCCATCGCTTCGCCGACCGCGGGCTGGAGCCGCGGCTGGTGGTGTGCGCCGACGAGGTGGAGGCGCGCCGCGCCGCGGCGCAACGCGAGTACGGCTTTGCCCGCGCCGCCGCCGACTGGCGCGAGGTGGTGGTGGCGGCGGACGTGGAGGTGGTGGACGTCACCGCGCCCAACTTCCTGCACCGGAGCATGGTGGAAGCCGCCATCGAGGCCGGCAAGCACGTGTTCTGCGAGAAGCCGGTGGGACGCAGCCCGGAGGACACCCTGGCGCTGGCCGCGGCCGCCGCGCGGGCGGGCATCGTGAGCGGAGCAGGCTACAACTACGCCTGGGCGCCAATGGTGCAGCACGCGCGGCGGTTGATCGACGCCGGGGAGCTCGGCGAGCTGACCCATTACCGCGGGCGCTTCTTCAGCGGTTACGGGCGCGACCCCGGCGGCGTGCTCTCCTGGCGCTTCCAGCGCCACCTTGCCGGCCGCGGGACCCTGGCCGACCTGATCTCGCACGTGCTGGACACCGCCCACTTCATCGCCGGCCCGATCCGGCGCGTGGTGAGCCAACAGCACACCTTCATCACCGAGCGCCCGCTGGCGACGCCGGGCGAAGGCACCCACTTCAGCGCCCGGAGCGGCGGCCCCGCCGGGCCGGTCACCAACGAAGACTACGTCGGCATCCTGGCCGAGTTCGCGGGCGGCGCGCGCGGCACGCTGGAGGCCTGCCGGGTGATCTTCGGACCGGAGTGCCAGATGGCGTTCGAGGTGAACGGCCGCCGCGGCGCCCTGGCCTGGGACTTCGAGCGCCTCAACGAGCTGCAGGTGCGCCTGGCCGGCGACCGCGGCGCCTCCGGCGACGGCTTTACCCGCGCCATCGGCGGGCCGCAGCATCCCTATCAGGGCCGCTTCAACCCCGGCGCCGGCATCGCCATCGGCTACGACGACACCCTCACCATCGAGCTGGCCGAGTTCCTGACCGCGGTGGCGCGGGGCGCGCCGGGGCGCGCCAGCCTGGCGGCGGCTGCGGCAGTAGCGCGGGTGCAGCAGGCGGTGGAGCGCTCCTGGGAACGCGGTACCTGGGAAGCGGTCGTCTCCTAGCCCGCCGGTGAACGCCTCCGGGCCGCGCGACGACGCCTATCGAGCGGCCATTCGCCGCAACGCGGGCTGGAACTTCTGGGTCAACGTCGGCGACCTGGCGTTCGTCAACCTGGCCGGCAGCTTCGTATTCATCTCCACGATCCTGCCGCTCTACGTCAGCTATCTGACCGAGTCGCGGGTCCTGATCGGGCTCATTCCGGCCATCTACGTCGTGGCCTCCCACGTGCCGCAACTGCTGCTGGCGGCGCGCGCCGAGTCGCTGGCCCGGAAGAAGCCGTGGATCGTGCGGGTCAGCGTGTTCGAGCGCGTCCCGTGGCTGATCCTCGGGCTCGGAATCCTGCTGTGGCCGGCGGCGCCGGGGTGGTTCTCCTACGCCTTTCTGGTCGCCATGCTGCTGTTTTCGCAGGCCGCGGTCGGCGTTGCCAGTCCGGCCTGGCGCGCCATGCTGGCCAACATCATCCACCCCGACCGCAAGGGGCTGATGTTCGGGCTGGGCAGCGCCTTCGGCGGGCTGATGGGCGCCGGCGGCGCCCTGTTGGCGCGCCACCTCCTGGAGCAGGTGGCGTTTCCCCTCTCGTTCGGGTTCTGCTTCCTGCTGGCCTTCGCCGGGCAGGCGATCTCCTGGACCTTCCTGACGTTGAATCGCGAGCCGCCGCGCCGCCCCGACCGCCCGCGGGTGCGGCTCGGCGCCTACCTGCGCGAGCTGCCCGCGGTACTGCGCCGCGACGCCAACTTCGCGCGCTTCCTGCTCAGCCAGCTCCTGGTGATCTTCGGCTCCCTGGGGGTCACCTTCTACATTGTGTACGGGCGCGCGGCGTTCGCCATCACCGACGCCTTCGCCGGCTCGCTCACCGTGGCGGCATTGATCAGCCAGGCGCTCGGCACCCCGCTGCTGGGCTGGTGGGGCGACCGCTTCGGCCATCGCTCGGCCACCGAGGTGAGCGCGCTGCTGTGCGCCGCCGCCGGCCTGGTGATGGTGCTGGCTCCCGGCGCCGGCTGGATGTACGCCGCGTTCGCCCTGGTCACCGTAGCCGACTCCGGCACCAAGGTGGCGCGGCCGAGCCTGGCGATGGACCTGGGCGCCGGCGGCCGGGTCCCGACCTACGTGGCGCTGACCACCACGCTGCTCGCCGCCCCCGCCCTGGCCGCCCCCATCGCCGGCGGCTGGTTGATCGAGCTGGTGGACTTTCGCCCGGTGTTCGCGGCCGGCGTGGTGCTGGCGCTGCTCGGCTGGCTGCTGCTGCGCTTCGGCGTGGCCGACCCGCGCGTGGCCGGCCGGCGCTGACCCGGCGGCAGCGGCGCCCGAGCGCGCGCGGTGGCGCCGGCGGGCGTCATGGGCGTTGCGGGCCGGTCTTCCCGCCGGCATACTGCGTTCCATACGGTCACGGTCTGCGGCGGCTGCCGCGCCGGGCAGACGCGCCGCCCCCGCCCCGCGCACGGCGCTGCCGGCGGGCGGCAGCGAAAGGAGAAGACGTCGTGCACCACTCTGTCGAGCTCGCGGCAGCCGGAGTCGCCGGCGCCGCAGCGCAGACCGGCGCCGCAACGGCCGCCTCAGCCCCGGTGCTGCTGCTGGACGAGGCGCTGATCGGGGAGCAGCGCGGCATCCGCCGCGAGGTGCAGGTGGGGCGCAAGAGCCCGGTGCTGGTGGCGCCGGAGCGCGACAAGCCGTGGGAGTACTGCGGCGCCGGCATGAGCAAGCGCATCCACCTGTACGGGACCGTGCTGTACGACGATCTGATCGGCAAGTACCGCATGTGGTACATGGGCCGCATGGGCCCCCACTGGCGCTTCCCGGCCGGCAACTACCAGATTCCGGGCCTGTACGTCCCGCGCACCGACGACCGCCCCTTCCATTGCAACGGCGTCACCCACGACCGGCACGGCCGCGCCTTGCAAAACAACGACCGCGGCGACCTGACCCTCTATGCCGAGAGCGACGACGGCCTGACCTGGGTCAAGCCCAACCTCGGCATCTTCACCTTCAACGGCAGCCCCGACAACAACATCGTGTGGGACCTGCACGGCGCCTCGGTGTTCATCGACCGCACCGAGCCGGACGCGGCGCGGCGCTACCAGGCGATCGGCTACTGCCGCCGCTACCGCGGCATCTTCCTGCTCACCTCGCCTGACGGCCTGCGCTGGGACGACAGCCGGCACCTGGAGCCGGTGGCGAAGCGCGCCAACGAGGGCGCCTTCAACGTCACCTGGGACCCCCGCGCTCAGGTGTACCGCGCCTACTCCATCGAGCGCTCCGGCGACCGCGAGGACCGCCGCGTCATCTGCTACACCGAGAGTCCGGCGTTGGCGGGGCCGTGGCAGGACTCGCGGCCGGTACTGGAACCGACGAGCTGGGACGATGCGGTTGCCTGGCGCCGCTACGGCGCGCTGCGCGCCGAATACTACGATCTGTCCGCGTTCCGCTACCACAACGTCCATCTCGGCCTGGTGGGGGCGCTGTACGTGCGCGCGGAGAAGATCCCCAACGAGCGGAATCAGATGCCGTGCGACGGGCCGATCGACGCGCAGTTGGTGTACAGCCGCGACGGGCTGAACTGGACCCACGCCGACCGCGCGCGCACGCCGGTGATCCCGCGCGGCACCGGCGCTGCCTTCGACCGCGGCATGATCATCGGCACTGCCAGGGAGCCGCTGGTGGAGGGTGACGCGATTCACTGGTACTACACCGGCTGCGAACACGGCCACGGCGAAACCAACCTCGAAAAGCGCGTCAAGTATCTGGCGCGGGCCACGTGGCAGCGCGACCGCTTCATTGCGCTGCATGCCCCCGACACCGGACTGGTCACCACCAAGGCGGTGCCGCTGCCGCCGGGCGCGCGGGCGCTGACGGTAAACGCCGACGCCGCCGGCGGACAGGTGATGGTGGAGCTGTGCAAGCCCGACGGCGCCCCGCTGCCGGGGTTCACGCGCGCGCAATGCGTGCCGTTGCGCGGCGACAAGCTGGATTGGCGGGTGGCCTGGAACGGGGCCGACCGCGCGGCGTTGCCCGGCGCCGTGCGGCTGCGCTTCCTCCTGACCCGCGCCCGGCTCTACAGCTACCGCTGGAGCTGACCGGCGTTAGCCGGACTGCCGCGCCAGCTTCTTGCGCACCCGTTCGATGTCGCGCCGGCGCCCGCGCCGCTGCCAGATGGCCAGCGCCTCTTCGAGGCGCCCCTGGCGTTCGTAGACGCGCGCCACGCCCACCTCGTCGCCGAGCTTCCGGTAGCAGCGCAACGCGTCGGCATAGTGCTTGCTGTCGCGGTACTGCCGCGCCGCCAACTCCAGGTCGCCCTTCTGCTCACGGATCCTGCCGGCCCACTTGTGGTCGCGATGCCCCATGCACGTCACGATTGCGCGATCCTCATCGCCACGCGCGAGGAACATCTTCACCGCTTCGGGATAGCGCCGCGCGCTTCTGCCGAACAGGGTTGCGTTGCGCTCGTCCGGCTCCATGTCCGCCAGCGCCGCCTCGTACGCCGGCTCGTCCTCCAGCAACGTGCAGAGCATCAATTCCGGGTCTTGTTCCTCGGCTGCGATCCGCTGCAACCGGATCTCGAAGTACTCGTAGGCCTGGTCGGGCTGCGGCCCGACCCGGTCGAGGTAGCCGAGAATCAACTCGTAGCAGCGCAGATCGACGATCAGGTCGCTCAACTCGACGAACAGCGGACAGCCGTAGACGAAGGCCGACGGCAGCGAGTCGAGCATCGCGGCGACCCGCTCGCGGCGGTCCGGCGCCGCGCCGCGGTACACGCAGTCATGCATCAGCCGCAACACCGCGCCCTTGACGCTGCTGTTGACCTGGAAGTCCGCCAGCCGCGGGCGGCGGCCGCGGCCGCGCGCCATCCGCTCCACCTCGGGCACCGAGAGGACCAGTTCGGGGCGCTTGTCCAGATAGGCCGCCGCCTCGGCGCCGCGCCCGTGATCCAGGCAGTACTCCAGGGCGTCGGCGTGGCGCTCCAGCATGGAGTAGGCCGCGGTGGCGCCCTCCATGTACATACCGGCCTCCGAACCGACGGCCAGATAGTGGGCCAGCGCCAGCGTCGGTTCGCCGGCGCGCAGCAGGCGGCCGGCCGCGCGGGTCACTTCATGGCCTCGGTCGTACAGTCCGTAATGGCCCTCCTTCAGGTAGCAGCCGACGTATTCGACCGCCTCCCGGTGGCTCTCGTCGCGGCCGTCGCGCAGCACCTCGCGGGCCGCTTCCTGGTAGCGCCCGCACTTCGCCAGGCACTCCGCCGCGGAGTGGTGATCGCCGGCGGCGCTGAACAGCTCGGCGGCGCGCTCCGGTTGCCCGTTGCGAAGGTAGATCGGGGCGGCCCGCGCCGGCTGGCCCAGGGCCGCCATGCGGACCGCGGCGCGCATGCCGGGACGCTTGGGGGTAATCTTCGCCAGTCTCTGCTCCAGGTCCCGGCGCGCCTGCGGCGAGCTCTCCGCGTAGCGGCGGAAGCAGTCGCCGGCCCGCTCCAGGTCGCCGCGTTTCTCATATACCAGCCCCGCATCGTGATGGGCGCCGGACTCGAGCAGACAGCGCAGCAGCGCGTCGCTGTCGCCGATGCGCCGGTAGAGCGCCGCCGCCCGGACGTGGTCGCCGGCCTGCTCAAACTCCTCGGCCGCGAACGACAGCAGCCCGGCGCGGCGGAACTGCGCCGCGGCCTGGGCGTGATCGCCGGCCAGCTTGAGGAAGCGCGCCGCCTCGCCGGCCGCCTTCCGTTCCAGGTGGAACTGCGCCAGCTTGCGGTACTCGCGGCCCTGTTCCCAGTTGCGCAGCACGCCCTCCTCCACCCCCAGTTGCTGCCAGCGGAGCGCCGCCTGAACGTGGTTGCCGGTCGCTTCGTAGTGCCGGGCCTCGCAGGAGACCGCTCGCATCTCGCTCTTGGCGCGCCGCCAGGCGCGCGCCGCCTGGCGAAACGCGCCGGCCTGCTCCAGGTTGTCCGCAGCCTCGGTGGCGCGCCCGTGGCGGGAAAACAACCCGGCGGCGGCGTGATGCTCCCCCTCCCGCTCCAGGCGGCGGGCGCGCGCCAGATCCTCCTTGACCACCGCCTGGGCGTGGCGGTAGCACTCTTCGGCCGCCGCGTAGTGCTCCCGCTCGGCGAAGTAATCGCCCTGCGCCTCCCACTCCGCCGGCGTGGACACGCGCTGCCACAGCGTGTCGAAGGCCGCCGCGTCGGTGGATCGGTACACCTGCTCGGCCAGCGCGTCGATGGTCCAGATCGGGCTCACCCGCTCCCCGTCCCAGATCACCAGCGTGTTGCGCGCCCGCGTCACCGCCACGTACAGCAGGTTCAACTCATGGCGGACGTGCGGCCCGTCGGCGTCCTCCTGCGCCCGCTCCTCGGCGATGCGCCTCCAGATCGCCGGCGAACCCTCCGCCGCCGAGAAGCGCCACAGCAGCACCGCGTCGAACTCCAGCCCCTTGGCCTCGTTGATGGTGAACACCAACTCGGTTTGCAGCGCCTTGCGCACCCGGTCGCGCTCCTGCGCGGTGCGCACCAGCACCACCTGACCAGCCCCGCCGCCCGCGATCGTGCCCAGCAGGTCGCCCTCCGCCAGCCCGTCCAGCAGCAGCGGCGGGCGCCCGCGGAAGGTCCAGCGCTCGGTGATTTCCCCGCCGGCCAGCCCCACCAGTCTCCGCTTCAGCAGCAGCAGCCCGTTGGCCAGGCTGACGATGTTGCCGACGCTGCGGAAGTTGATGCTCAGGTTGATCACCTCCGGCACCGGCAGGCCGCGCTCGTAGTAGCGCGCGCGCACCTCCTCCCAGCGGAAGCCGCTCGGATTGATGATCTGCTTGGGATCGCCGGTCAGTACGGTGCGGCGCGGGTCGGCGGCGAGCCGGAACAGCAGGGCGAGCTGCACGTCGGTGAGGTCCTGCACCTCGTCGCACACCACCAGGTCGTAGCGGAACTGGTCGCCGTGCTGTTCCAGGTAGTGCAGGGCGGCGCGGGTCAGGTCGATCTCGTCGTAGCGCCCGGCCGCGGTGAGGCGCGTCTGGTAGTACTCGGCGAGGCGGTGGATGTCGCCCCGGTCGAACGGGAAGTTGGGCGCCCGCTTGCGCCCCAGCCCCTCATACTCGCGCAGCGTGAGCAGCGGCTGGTCGAGGCGCCCGGCCTGCTTCTCCAGCAGGCGCAGCGCGGCCCCGAGCAGGAACCGGTGATCGTCACCGCGCGCGGCCTCGCCGTCGCGCAGGCTGGCGGCGAACTCCTGCAGCGAGGCGAAGGAACTCTTGCGCTCGCGCGCCGCGTCGAGCTTGGCGCCCAACTCCAGGTTGCCGAGCCGCACCACGTACTCGGCCAGCTCGGCGCGTTCGCGCTGCGCCGCCTGCGCGGAGGTGAAGGAGGCGGCCAGCTCCTTGAACCGGCGCCCGCTCACCGGCGGCTTGGCGCCCTTGATGATGGAGCGGATCTCTTCCCACACCAGCTCGGCGTCGTAGCGGGCGGCGCCGGGATGACTCCGGAAGATGGCATGAAACTCGGCCAGCCCGGCCGGCGGCGCCTCCCAGCGCGGCTTCCCGGCGCAGGACATGATCTCGCGCAGCAGCTCCCCGAAGGTCGCGAAGCGCACCGCCTGCGGCGCGCGCTCCAGCTCGGTGGCCTTCACCAGCCCGCGGTAGATGCGTTCGGAAAAGCGCTTCAGATGGGGACTGCAGGTGAGGAACAGCGCCCGTTCGGAGCCGGCCGCGGCGTTGTCCGGCAGCGCGGCCGCGGCGGCGCCGTCCGGCCGCGCGGCGAGCTGGCGCGCCCGGCGGCGCAGCAGAAAGTAGACCGCGATGGTGGTCTTGCCGCTGCCGGCGGTGCCGGACAGCAGCAGCGGCGGCTCGCTGTGCAGCAACCGCGCCTGCTCGCGGGTCAGGTACAGGTACAGCTCCAGGTGGTCGCCCTGGTCGGTCGCCTGCAGGCGGCGCCACTCGCCCTCGTCCACCACCAGCCAGCGCTGCGGGCCGGCGTCGGCGGCGGCGCCGTCGCCGGCCGCGGCGGGCGCCGCGCGCAGGGGCTGGTCCAGCGCCGGCGACAAGTAGTCGTCGCTCAGGTCGTCGAGGTCCAGCTCCTCGTCCCGTTGCTCCACGGCGTCCGGCGCGAATTCGAGGAACGGGGCGTTGCCGGGCACGATCCCCTGCGCGGTATCGGTCACCGCGTCGTGCTTGACCACCCCCCACACGTAGATGCGGGTGGCCCCCGCGCCCTCCTCCCGGAGCGGACGCCCCAACGTGAACAGGATGCGGTCGCCGCGGCTGAGCCGCGCCTCGAATACCGCGCGCGCGGCGCCCTTGAGCTTCTTGACCCGCACGCCGCCGTCCCACAGGCCGTGCTGCAGGTACTCCAGCTTCTCACGCAGGCGTTGCCTGCCCTGCCGCCCCAGCGACACGAGGTGCGCCCGCACCTTGTCGTGCAGGAGGAGTGTATAGCTGCGCGCCATTGGTCGGCGTAGTCTACCGCCGCCGCCGGCCCGGCCACAACCGCCCGGCGGGAGGAGGGATCGGCGCCGCGGTCAGCGTTCGCGGCCTGAGAGGAACAGGCCGTAGGAGTTGCTCTGCCAGGAGTTTTCCTCCGCCAGCCCGTCCCTGGTGGCGCGCATGCGCGCCACCAGGCGCTCCTGCAGGCGGCGCAGGACGTGCTCGAAGGCGACCATCCCGGCGAGGTTGTGCAGCTCGCCGGGGTCCGACCGCAGATCGTACAGCTCGTCGCGGGTGGCCGGATTGTAGACGTACTTCCAATCCGCGGTGCGGATCATCCGGGCGCTGTACAGCGTGGTTTCGTAGCCGTGGAACTCCGCGAACACGTCGTCCGGCCAGCCCTCCGGCGCCGCGCCCTCCAGCAGCGGCGTCAGCGAACGCCCGTCGGCGCTCTCCGGCGGCGCCGCCGCGGCCAGCTCGGCCAGCGTCGGGGCCAGGTCGACCAGGTTGGCGAACGCCGCCGCGGTTGCGCCCCGGCGGACGCCGGGGCCGGCGATCAGCAGCGGTACGCGGTGCGTCTCCTCGTACATGTGAAAGCCCTTGTTGAACAGCCGGTGGTTGCCGAGCATGTCGCCGTGATCGGCGGTGACCACCACCACGGTGTCACGCGCGCGTCCGCACCGGCGCAGCGCGGCGAGCACCCGGCCCATCTGGTGATCGACGAAGCTGCAGTATCCCCAGTAGGCGGCGATCACCCGCTGCCAGTCCGGCCAGGTCAGATGGGCGGCGTTCCAGCGCCGCAGCTCCTTCTGCTGGATGAGCGGCTTGGCGGTGAATCGTTCGGCGTAGTTCGCCGGGCAGGGCACCTGACCGGGGTCGTACATCGTGTCGTACGGCTCCGGCACGGCGTAGGGAAAGTGGGGTCCGAAGAAGGACGCGGCCACCAGGAAGGGGGAGTCGCCGGCGCTGAAGGCGTCGATCATCTCGATTGCGCGGTCCGCGGTCCACGCTTCCTGCATCTTGTCCGCGGGGAGGGTGGCGCGTCCGGCAAACGGCGCCGCCGCCCCCCACTCGAGGCGCTGCACCTCGGCGCGCGCGAAGTCGTAGCCCGGCACCGTGCGCAGCCACTCGGCGCGGGGATGCCAGCGGTCGACGTGCCAGAGGGCGGCGTCGCCCTCCCGCGGCAGGTGCCACTTGCCGGTGTAGCCGATCCGGTAGCCGGCCGCGCTGAGGCCGGAGAACAGCGTCGGCTGACCGATCAGTTGGCGGTCGAACACCCCGTTGAAGTTCCCCATGTTGGAGAGCTGCAGGTGATTGTGAGGATAGCGGCCGGTGAACAGGGAGGCGCGCGCGGGAGTGCACAGGGCAATCGGCGTGTAGGCGTTGGCGAAGCGCACGCCGGCGGCGGCGACTGCGTCCATCGCCGGCGTGCGGCAGAACTGCGCCCCGTTGCAGCCGAGCGCGTCGTAGCGGAGCTGGTCGGCCAGCAGGAGCAGCAGGTTCGGCGGGCGCGTCATATTCTCGTTCTTCTTCGATGAAGAGTGCCGCGCCGCGCGGCGCGGCACTCCCCGCTCCGACACGCGGCGTCTAGCTGCGGAAGAAGAACTGCTCCGGGTGGTTCGGCTGAAACCGGATGGCGTCGTAGCCGTGCGCGCCCTCGGTGGGCACGTTGACCAACTCGGTGTTCACCAGCACCGGCTTCATCACGTCGCCGATCAGGCCGATCACGAAGGCGTTCTCGGCGTGCGTGCGCAGCACGTTGTCGATCAGCCGGTCGCGCTCGGCCAGGTCCACGGTGGTCGTGTACTGCTCCCACCACTCTCTGATCCGCTTCACCTCGGCGATCGGCTCCTCACCGCGCTCGCCGCCGGAGAGGTACCAGTACAGCCACTGCGTATACCACACCGCCTCGTCCATGTCCCGCCAGGGTACCCAGACGCGCGGGTCGATCAGCATGGTGGTGGTGAAGCCGACCACGTTCCACTCGTTCATCTCCACCAGGTTCTGGCGCACGCGCTGGCCGTACAGCGCCCGGTCGTCCGCCTTGACCAGCACCTCCAGCCCGACGTCCTTGGCGTAGTCGACCACCAGTTCCACCACCGGCGGCGCCCAGGTATGGGTGTCGGGCGGATATTCCCAGGTGACCGACAGGCGCCGGCCATCCTTCATCAGGCGGTAGCCCTGCGCGTCACGCTGGTTCAGGCCCATCTCATCGAGCAGCCGGTTGGCCATCTCCGGGTCGTACTCGACGTGGGCATTGGCGTACTCCTCCTTGAACCACGGCGTCATGCGGTGGACCGTGGCCTGCATCGGCGTCGCCAGCCCGAACTGGGTGGTCTCGTTGACCTCCTCCCGGTCGATGGCGTGCGAGAAGGCGATGCGGAACCGCCTGTCGCGGAACACCTCGCGCTTCACCGGATCCTCGATCGTCAGGTTGAACTGAATGCCCATCTGGTTGGCGTCGGTCACGATCCAGTTGTACACCTCGTAACCGCCCTTCTCCTTGTTCTCCTGGTAGACCGGGAAGTCGGCCAGCGCGCTGTTCTGCCCGAACAGGTCGAACTCGCCCTGAATCGCCTTCAGCACCAGCACCTCGCGATCCTGCACCACGTGGATGGTGACGCCGTCGACGTAGGGGAGCTGGTTGCCGGCGGGGTCCACCTTCCAGTAATAGGGATTGCGCTCCAGGGTATGACTCTGCGGGTTGGAGGCGACGCGCCGGTAGGGCTGCATGGTGGGCTGCTCGCCGCAGGCAATGACGCTGCAGACGCGGTTCTTGTTGTTGAACAACTGGTGCCACTCGTCGAAGCCCGCCTCCTTGGTCATGTCCGCCAGCGTGGCGGCGTCCTGGAACTCGGCGTGGAACTGCTGCAGGTAGTGGCCCGGCGAGTAGGAATTGGGGCCGCCGGCGTAGTGGGCGTACTGCATCTCGATCAGCGGGTAGGGCGCCGCGAACTCGTAGCGGATGGTGTATTCGTCCACCTGGGTGAGCTTCATCAGCTCCCCGCCCGGCGTCCAGCGCGAATGCGCCTGCGGCGTCAGCGTCTCGTTGCCGATGATGTGGTCGTACCAGAACATCACGGCATCGGCGCTGAACGGCGCGCCGTCCGACCACTTGGCATCCTCCACGAAGCGCATCACCACCGTCTTGCCGTCCGGCTCCCACTCCCACGAGCGGACGATGTTGGGCACTACCCCGGAGTAGTCGGTCTTGATGCGCATCAGCGTTTCCGGACCGACCGCCGACTGCGGGTCGCCGAACCACGCCCAGGCGCTCGGGATGCCGACGCTCAGATTGCCTCCGTAGCGGCCCACCTCGTCGAGGGGCGTGATCACCACCGGCTCGGCCGGCAGCCGCTCCTCCACCGGGGGCAGCTCCCCGGCGGCCACCATGGCCGCCAGCATCGGCGCCTCCCGGTAGGCGCCGCTCATCATCGCGGCCTCACCTGCGGCCGCGCCGGCGGAGGAGGATTCCTCGGTGGCGCCCGCCCAGGCGGTGCCCAGCGCCAGGGCGCCGAGCGCGGCGCTTGTCATCAGCTTCTTCAGCATGTGACGCTCCTTTCGAGGTTCCGGCTCACGCGCCTCATACGAGGCGCGCTGCCGCCGCGGCGGCGGCAAGCGCCGGTACCTCTCGCGCGTTACCTCTTGTAGGGGTCGGCGGCATCGCGCAGGCCGTCGCCCACGAAGTTGAACAACAACACGGCGGCGATCACGAACAGCACCGGCGTCATCAGCCACGGGTGCACCGCCATGGTACGCACGTTCTGGGCGTTTTGCAGCAGCACGCCCCAGCTCAGCACCGGGCGCTGCAGGCCCAGGCCCAGGAAGCTCAGGCTGGTCTCGCCCAGGATCATGTTGGGAACCGCCAGGGTGGCGTTGACGATCAGGTAGCTCATGAACCCCGGCAGCATGTGAGTCAGGATGATCTTGGCGTCGGTGGCGCCGGCCAGCCGCCCGGCGGCCACGAAGTCGGCCTCGCGCAGCTCCAGGAACTTGCCGCGCACCACCCGCGCCAGGCTGGTCCACGCCACCAGCGAAATGATCACGGTAATGCCGAAGTAGCGCTTCTGCATCGACCACGCCGGCGGAATCGCCGCCGCCAGCCCCATCCACAGCGGGATGGTGGGCACCGAGCGCAGCAACTCGATGACGCGCTGGACCGCGGTATCGACCGCGCCGCCGAAGTAGCCGGAGATGGCGCCGAGCGAGGCCCCGAGCAGGAAGCTCAGCGCGACCCCCACCAGGCCGATGGAGAGCGAAATGCGGCTCGCCTGGGTAATGCGCGAGAACATGTCGCGTCCCAGGTCGTCGGTGCCGAGCAGAAACACCATCCCCGGCGCCTCGGCCCCGAACAGGTGCAGGTCGCCGTCGATCAGGCCCCACATCCGGTAGGGCGAGCCGCGCTGCAGCAGGCGGATCGGGTAGGGCCGGCTGCGGTCCTCGGTGTAGTGGCGGCGCAGCGTCTGCCGGTCCAGCGTCTGCTCGTAGCGGTAGACGAACGGCCCGACGAAGCGGCCCTCGTGGAACAGCCGAATGCGGGTGGGCGGATGGTGGAGCGCGGCGCGGTTGCGCTCGAACGGTTCGTAGGGGCCCAGGAACTCCGCGAACGCCATCGTCAGGTAGAGGGCGAGCAGCGCCAGCGCGCTGAGCAGGGCGAGGCGGTGGCGGCGAAACGCGCGCCACACCAGTTGCCGCTGAGTGGCGAGGTAGTATCGCTCGTTGTCGTCGGGCGGCGGCGCCGGCGGGCCGGAACGGGGCGCAGCCGCGCCCGCGCCGCCCGCGTCGCCTATCTGGGCCACGGCGCGGACCCGGGTGCGGCCGGCGGTCACGACTCCATCCTGATGCGCGGGTCGATCAGCGCCAGCAGCAGGTCGGAAATCAGGGTGCCGATTACGGTGAGGAAGCTGAGCAGCAGAATCAGGCTGCCGGCCAGATACATGTCCTGGGTGCGCAGCGCGCGCAGCAGGAGCTGGCCGGTAGTGGGCAGCGACAGCACCACCGACACGATGGCGGCGCCGGAGATGATCTCCGGCAGCAGCCAGCCGACCGTGCTGACGATCGGGTTCAGCGCCACCCGCGCCGGGTACTTGAGGATCAGATCGATCTCGCGCGCGCCCTTGGCGCGCGCGGTGATCACGTACTGCTTGCGCAGCTCGTCGAGCAGGGTGGCGCGCATCACCCGGATGATGCCGGCGGTGCCGGCGGTGCCCAGCACCACCACCGGCACCCACAGATGCTGCAGCAGGTCCAGCAGCTTGGCCAACGACCACGGGGCGTTGAGGTACTCGTTGGAGAACAGGCCGCCCACGTCGGCGCCGAAGAGCTGGAACCCGAAGTACATCAGCAGCAGGGCGAGCAGGAAGTTGGGAGTCGCCAGGCCGACGAAGCCGAACAGGGTCACGGTGTAGTCGGTCAACGAATACTGCCTGACGGCGCTGACGATGCCGATCGGCACCGCCGCGGCGTAGACGAAGATCAGGGTGCTCAGGGAGATCGCCAGGGTGAGCGCGATGCGCTCGCTGACCAGCGTGCTGACCGGAATCTGGTGATCGAACGACCAGCCGAAGTCGCCGCGCAGCACGCCGGAGAACCAGATCAGGTACTGCACGTAGAGCGGCTTGTCGAGGCCGTAGTTGCGGCGCAGGTTGTCGGCTATCTCCCGGTCCACCTCGGTGCCCGACGATTGCATGCGCGCCAGGTAGGCATCCATGAAGTCGCCCGGCGGCAGGTTGATCACCACGAACCCGATGATCGAGACCATCACCAGCATGAGGATCACGTATAGGCCGCGGCGAATCAGAAACTGCTGCATCGAGCTACCGGATCGTCGCTGCCGGACTGCGCGGCAGGGACCGGCAGAGTGTAGGAGCCCCTCCCCGCCCTGTCAAAGCTGTCAAAGCCGCGCCGCCGGGCGGTCCGCCGGCGGCGTGCCGAGCGGCAGCCCGGCGGCCGCCGGCAGCTTGCCACCCCCCGCCGCGACCGCGTATCCTGCGCCCGGCGGCGGCGCTCCGCGCCGCCGCCGAATCTTCCGTACCCGGAAGTAAGGGGAGGATCATCAAGATGACGAATCGCACGCTACCGGCGCTGGCAGGGCTGGTCTCGCTGTTGATGCTCGCGAGCGCCGGCGCCTTCGCCGCCGGCGACGCGGACGCCGGGGGCGAGGCCGCCGAAGGTCCCGCGCCGCTCATTCTTTCGGCCTGGGGCGGGCAGGAGGTGGCCGACTTCTACGCCGCCAACGCCGCCGAGTTCTCGCGCCTGAGCCAGGGCCGGGTGGACGCCAGCTTCCGCCACATCACCGCCGACTACAATCAGAAGGTGCAGGCGATGATCGCCGCCGGCGACGCGCCCGACGTTTTCCTGCTCGGCTCCACCAACGCCCCCATCTGGTGGCGCAAGGGCCTGCTGCTGGAGCTCACCGACACCGTGCACGCGCACGGCCTGCTGGACGACAGCAAGTGGTATTCGTCGCTGTTCTCCTCCTCGCGCGACGGCGACACCTTCTTCGGCCTGCCGGACGCGATGAACGTGTTCCTGCTGATCTACAACAAGTCGGAGTTCGACAAGCACGGCGTGGCCCATCCCACGGCCGACTGGACCTGGGACGACGTCAAGGAAGCGGCCATGAAGCTGACCGTCGACGAGAACGGCGACGGCGTGAACGAGCTGTGGGGCTTCAACGTCTGGAACACGTGGTGGGCGTGGTATCAGGTGTTCCTGTGGTCGTGGGGCGCCGAGTGGGCGATCGACGATCACGAGGCCAACACCATTCCATGGCTCGCCGGCAAGGACTGGCGCGACGGCCAGATGGTCGACTCCGGCGCGGCCGCGGCGCTGCGCTGGCTGCAGGACGGCATCCACAAGGACCAGTTCATCAGGCCGCGCGTCGGCGCCACGGTCGGCGGCGAAGCGTTTCAGCAGGGTCTCACGGCGATGGACATCATCGGCACGTGGTACCTGGAGACCACGATCCTGGTGGAAGACTTCGACTGGGACATCGCGCCGATCCCGCGCGTCGGCAAGGGCGACCCGCACGTCACCCACATGACCGTATCGCCGTGGGTGGTCAACGCGCGCACCGAGCACCCCGAGGCGGCGAGCGAATTCGCGGCCTTCATGTGCTGCAACAACTTCGTGATGGAGACGATGCGCCGGGACACGCCGCTCTCCAAGGAGGTGGCCTTCTCGGACGCCTACCTGAAGATCCCCGGCGCTCCCGACAACTATCGGCTGCGCGTCGACATCATCGACATGATCGAATACCCGCGCTACTGGAACCGCCAGCTTCCGAACATCGGCGAGGTGACCCAGGCGTTCCAGACCGAGATGGAGAAGCTGCTCATCAACACCCAGACGCCCGAGGACACGGCGGCCAACGTCGACCGCGAGGTGGCGCGCCTGATCGCCAAGGGCTGGGACTGACGTTTGCGAACGTGAGCCGCGCAGCGGCGCGGTAGCGGACCGGTGCCCGGAGGTAACTCCGGGCACCCCTTCAGGTTTATGAAAGGCTCGACCAAGAAGAAGATCGAAGGCTACCTCTTCATCTTCCCGTGGATCATCGGGTTGTCGGCGTTCGTGATCTACCCGGCCGGGTACGGTCTGGTCCTGGGCTTCTTCAAGTTCGACATCTTCAATCCGCCGACGTGGGTCGGGCTGCGGCACTTCCGGGAGCTGTTCACCGAAGACCCCAACTTCCTGACGTCGCTGTCGGTAACCCTGCGTTACATCGTCTTCTCGGTGACCCTGCGGGTCGGCGCGGCGTTCTTCCTGGCCCTGCTCCTGAACCAGAAGGTGAAGGGGCTGGGACTCTGGCGCACCCTGTTCTACACGCCGTCGATCGTCGCCGGCTACGCGCTGGCGCTGCTGTGGAACCGGATGATGGATCCGCAGTACGGGCTGGTGAACGTGGTGCTGCGCTTCTTCGGCGGGCCGACGCCCAACTGGTTCGGCTCCGAAACGCTGGCGTTCGCCACCATCACCGTGATGTCGGTCTGGTCGGTGGGTCCGCTGGTGGTGATCTTCCTGGCCGGCCTGCAGGGCATTCCGCAGGAGCTCTACGAGCAGGCGGAGATCGACGGCGCCAAGATGCGCCACCGGCTGATCGCGGTGACCGTGCCGATGATCTCGCCGGTGCTGCTGTTCAACCTGGTGATCGGCTGCATCGGCGCCACGCAGCTCTTCGTGGAGCCGCTGGTGATGACCGGGGGCGGCCCCAACAACGCGACGCTTACGCTGCTCCTCTACCTGTACCGCAATGCGTTCGCCTATCTGAAGATGGGCTACGCCGCGGCAATCGCGCTGATCATGTTCCTGCTGACCCTGGGCCTGACCGTCTTCCTGTTCCGCTGGTCGCGGCGCTGGGTGTACTACGCGGGGTCCGGCTGATGAGTTCCGGCGTCCTGGCCGCGGCCGTGCGCGGCAAGCCGGTGGGGCTGCGGGTCCGCCGCGGGGTATGGCGGGTGGTCGTCTACCTGTTGCTGCTGGTGCTGGTGGCGGTCGCGCTGCTGCCCTTGCTGTGGATGGTCTCGACGTCGCTCAAGCCGGGCTTCATCGAAGCCTACAGCCTGTCGCTGCTGCCCTCCAGGGTGACCTGGTCCAACTACCCCGACACCTGGAACCGCGTGCCCTTCCCGGGGCCGCTCGCCAACACCATCTTCATTACCGCGTTGGCGCTGTTCGGGTCGCTGCTGTCGGCCTCGATCACCGGGTTCGCGTTCGCCCGGCTGCGCTTTCCCGGGCGCAACGTCTGGTTCGCCATCCTGATCATGACCATGCTGATCCCGCCGGCGATCATGATCATCCCGCAGTATCTGCTGTTCAGTTGGCTGCGCTGGATCGATTCCTACAAGCCGCTGATCATCCCCTGGTTCTTCGGCGGCGGAGCGTTCCGCATCTTTCTGTTCCGCCAGTTCATCAAGTCGATCCCCGAGGAACTCGATCAGGCCGCGGAGATCGACGGCTGCTCCACCCTGCGCATCTTCGGCCAGATCATCGTGCCGCTGATGATGCCGGCGGTGGCCACCGTCGCGGTGCTCGGGTTCATGGACTACTGGAACGACTTCTTCGCGCCGTTCATCTACCTGAACAACGTCGACAAGGACACCATCGTGCTGCGCCTGTTCCGCATCTGGTCGGACGTCGAAGGTTACATGCGCGAGGAGCTGCACACGGTGATGGCCGGCAACGTGATGGTCACCCTGCCGGGGTTCATCATCTTCTTCATCGCCCAGAAGCGGTTCATCCAGGGCATCGTCACCACCGGCATCAAAGGCTGACACCCGCCGCCGTAAGCGGGGCGCCCGGCGAGTTGCCGGCGCGCGCGGGGGCGCATTTCCAAAAAATGCAGGTAAGCGTCGGGCCGCTTGGCGGCCAAGCCCAGTCCCCAGTGTTAGATGAGGGTTCTCGGCGATCTTGATCACCGGTCTACCGGCGCCTGACGATCTTCGCCGGGGCGCCCGAATTCGGCGCCGGCGTGGCGGTAGCGGTGATGGGCGGCGCACAGCAGGCGGAGATTGTTCGGCTCGGCGGCGCCGCCGTAGGCATACGGCACGACGTGATCGATCTGCAGCAGGTGTTGCGAGCCGCAACGGCGCCCGCTGGTGCGGTCCACGTAGCGGCAGCGGCCGCGGCGCGGTCGCGCCGCCACACCTCGCGCTTGACCGCCGCCGGATGGCGCGGCCGGGCACGCCCGTCTTCGCTGCCGAAGTCCGGGGCCGCGGCGCGGCAGCCGGCTTCCGCACGCCGTCGCAGCCTGCCGGCCCAGGCGCCGCGTCTTCGGCGCCGAAGTGGTGTCGGTCGCCGGCTTCGCTGCCGAAGTGTCCGAGCGGTCAGCGGCTTCGTCTCCCGGCTCCGCCGGCGCCTGAGCCGATACCTTCGCCGCCGAAGGAGCGGCGCTGTCTGCGCCGCGAGCCGAAGCCGCCTGCGTCTTCGCCGCCGAAGTTTGCTCGGCGCCTTTGGCCGAAGCGGGGCGCCGCCCACGCGGCGGCCGGGCCGGGTCGTGGCGGTCGAGCCCTTCCCGCACCAGCCGTCCCATGAGCTGCCCCATCGTCATTTGCGGATCGACGTGGGACAGGAGGCCCTTGAGCCGCTCCAAGCCCCGCCGGCACTCATCGTCGATCACCGCCTTGAGTTCCCAGCGCCCGCCGCCGAGGGGCCGCACCCGATCCGCCGCCGCCGCCAGCTCCGGGTCCACCTCGGCCAGCAACTGCATCACCTCCCGGCTGCTCTTGCCGGCCGCCTGCTCCACCAGCTCCCGCCGCGCCTCCGGGTCCAGCACCGGCGCCGGCTTCCGCTCCGCCGGCCGCGGCGGCGCCGAGCCGTTCTGCGACTGAGCGGCAGCCCCGAACCCGGTCCCGCCCGGCGCGCTACGCGCCGAGCGTTCCTTCTTGCGCTCGTGCCGGTCGAAGGCGTTCTGCAACTGCGCGGCTGCGTTCAGCGTCATCGTGCCATTCCGCAGGCGCTCGCGCACGCCATCGACGTCCGCGCAGAGCCGCATCGCCTTGATGCGCCGCCACGCCGCGGCGTCGCTGTAACCCAGTTCGCGCACCGCATAATCGAACAGGCTCGAGAACCCGCGGCGCAGATACAGGCGGCGCTTCTGAATCTCCCGCAGGTGGTCGATGACGACCACTTCGAGATGGTGTTCGATGCGGGAAAGTTCCTTGGTCCGCTCCAGCAAACGGTCGTCTGAGAGGGCGGAAACGGTAGTCGTGACGGCCCCGTCGGAAGCATGATTGTTCATGACATAAGTATAATCATGGAAACCATTTGAGTCAAGCTCTTCGGCCCGGAAGATGCCACCTGAGGGCGTGACGCGGCGGCGCATTTCCAAGCGGCTGGACGTTCCGTCAGATGCTACTGCCGAGAATGTCGCCGGCGTCGACAGGGCGCGATCTGCCGGGTACCGGAGGGCCGGCGCCGGTGCCGGCGCGGGCTTCGGCGGCGGCGCGGTCGGCGTTGAGGGCGAGGAGGCGGGCGAGCACTTCGTCGCGGACTTCGTCGGGCCAGCGCCAGCGGTAGGGCTTCTTCTTGCGGCCCCAGGCGGCCTCGTCGATTGCGTAGTCGAGGAGCAGGTCGCAGTCGGTGGGAATGTCGCTCCAGCCGTAGGCGTCGAGCACGGCGCGGTCCATGGCGGCGTGCAGCTCGCGCAGTTCGGCGATGCGCGGGTCGGTCTCGTAGAGATCGTGGAAGCGGTTGTAGGTTTGGGTCATGCCCTCGTCGTTGTCCACCATGAGCGCCGCGCGGTGCTCGTAGTACGCCTTGCCGGCGGCTTCGAGGGCGGGATGAGTGTCCCAGCCTTCCGGGAACGGGAAAGTCTCGAAGCAGTCGGAGGGGGTGTAGCGGAGCCGTTCTTCCAGTGACGATCCGAAGAACGGACCCAAACTTCGTGAGGGCGGGATTGTAATGCGCAGATTGCGGCGTACTAAGTCAACGGAAAGACGATCATGGATTCCGCGTACACCATGTCTCTTGGGAGGAAGGTAAATGCCGCGTGTTGGCCGACACGGGAGACTACCAGCACTCGGTCCAGGCCAGCGATGGCGGCGTAGAGGCCCGGTCGCTTTTCGGCGTAATGCCACCAACGCTCTCGAAGCGCTTTGCGGTTCTGGACGTCGCGCTCTGGCTTGGTCTTCGTCTCGACGATCCTCAGCAAGTCCGGCCAATCGGCCGCTACCGGTTCGGGGTAGTCGTGCGGCGCAAGCGGACGGCGCCGCAACGCTCGCCTTCTCTCCGCGCCAGCCGCGGCCCACGACTCTCCGATCTTCGCCCGGTGCAAGGGCCAGTCGTGAAAGTTGATGACGTAGCGATGGTGGGCGTGAGTCGGACTGGTGTTCACCTCCTCGCCGCCGACGTAGGGGAAGATCACTTCCCGGTTGCGCGGGTCCTGATCGATCAGCCGCCGCATCTCGGCGAGCGGTGATGCGACGCCTTTCTTGTCGGTGTCGTCGAAGGTAAAGCCCATGCCGAGCACGATGCTGCCCTGAAAGCTCTTGCCGGCGTTGGCCGCAAGCCGCACCGGGTCGGCGTGGCCGCCGCGATGGAACAGAAACGCCGTGATATGGTCCACCGGTGCGCGGTCGAGCATCCTCTTGCCGGCAAGCTCGCCCTTGGCGAGGTGCACGACGCTGACCACGACCGCCGCATCGCCCGGCCCCGGTGGCGCGCAGCAGGCGCTCGGCGCGCCCCTGGGCGGATGCGTCCAGCCCGCCGGCGCCGGGCGCCGGGCGGTCGAACTCCTGGCCGGCGGCCAGCACCTGCACCAGCAGTTGCCACGGGGAGTCGCCGCTGCCGGGATCGCGCTCGCGCACCGCGAAGTCGGGACGCAGGGTCTCGCCGTAATCGGGCAGCGGCAACGTGAGCTCTTCAGGGATCGGAGTTTCTTCGGTGAAGCCGGCGTAGCCCCGGGGCGAGAAGCCCCAACCGAGCACCGCGGCGGCGAACTCGCGGAAGTCGCGGATGCATGCGATAGGCTGCTGGTCGGGAGCGAGCGGAGCGAGCTCGCGTTCCTCGGTGCAGCCGGCGAGCAGCGCCTGCCGGTGGGAATCCTGGCGGTTGACGAACGCGCCCGCCTTGAGCAGCGCCGGCGGCGACACCACCAGACCGTGCGGCTGGATGAACCCCAGCCATTCCAGGTGCGCGCGCGTGTTCGGATCGGCAGCAGGCATCGTTTCAGCAGCCCTCATAATAGACTACCCGACGACCAAGGGGACGCAGGTAGCGCCGGGCGGCATAGCGGACAGGAGGCTTCTTGCCAGGGTCTACCAACAATTGGAAGTGCGCCCTGCGCTGCCCGCGCGGGCGCGGCGTTGCGGCGGCGCGCGGCATCGGCTATGGTATCGTTGCTATGGCATCTGCAGACCTTGGCAGGCGCAGCGCGCGCGGCGAGTGGAAGCCCGCCGAGCGGATCGAGCTGCCGGCGCCGTTCCAGTGGCCGCTCAAGCCGCTGGAGATTCTCAAGTGGATCTTCGCGTTCCCCGGCTACCTGTGGCCGATGAACGCGCTCTGGTTCGGAATCACTGCGCTCACCTGGTTCGCACTCACGCCGCCGCTGGAGTCGATGGCGACCTTCCGGCCCGGCTGGATGGCGTGGATCTTCGCCCGCAATGCCGCGCTGCTGTTCGTGTGGTTCGGCCTGTGGCACACGCGGCTGTACATCCAGCGCGCGCAGGGGCTGCGCTACAAGTACAGCAACCGCTGGCTGAGCACCGGGAACCGCGGCTTCACGTTCAATCACCAGACCCGCGACAACGTGTTCTGGAGCGTCGTGTCGGGCGGCGGGATATGGTCGATCTACGAGATCGCCACGCTGTGGGCGTACGCCAACGACTATCTGCCGTTCGTCGAGCTGCGCACCAACCCGGTCTACTTCGTCGCGCTGGCGCTCTTGATCCCGCTCATCCGCGACGTCCACTTCTACTGGGTCCATCGGCTCCTGCACTGGAAGCCGCTGTACAAGGCCGCGCACTACCTCCATCACCGCAACGTCAACGTCGGGCCGTGGTCCGGGCTGTCGATGCATCCGCTCGAGCACCTGCTCTACTTCAGCGGGGTGCTGCTGCACTGGATCCTGCCGTCGCACCCGCTGCACGCCATCTTTCATCTGCAGCATGCCGCCCTCTCGCCCGCGATCGGCCACACCGGGTACGAGAAGGCCGAGCTCGCCACCGAGTCGCTGGCGCTCAAGCACGGCAGCTACTTTCACTACCTCCATCACCGCTACTTCGAATGCAACTACGCCGGCGACAACGGAATGGTGTTCGACCGCATGTTCGGAAGCTTCCACGACGGCACCGAGGAAGCGCACACCAGGATGCGCGCCCGGACCCACGCCCGCATGCGGAACCGCCGCGCGTAGCCGTCAGACCATGAGATGAAATCCAAATCCAATCTTCAAGATCGCGCCGAGCGGGCCGCAAGGCTATTCCGGGATGAAGCTCGAATTGACGAAGAGATCCTGTCATATCCCAAGGACTTGGTGACCAAGACGTTTGCCGACAATAACTTCATTTCCTACGACCGATCGGATCGGTTTTTCCGTCAGATCGACAAGCCGGAGTTTCGAGGTCGAGATCAAGTAGAGAACGACAAATCGAGAGTGCAGGCGCTTCCCATCGTTGTCGTACGGAACGCTGATGGGGATGTGCTGCGTCTTCGACGGCGCGAAAAGACGAGCGGTAATCCGCTTCACAACAAGATCGTACTGTGGGCCGGCGGTCACGTTCGGCGTGAGGACGACTACAACGGCGATCCCCTTGTTCACTGCGCCGTCCGGGAACTCGAAGAGGAGCTGCGACTGCAGATAGCGAGTTCCGATCTCGTTCCGATCGGAGCTCTGTACTTTGACAACGGGGGAAGTACTTCGAGGCACGTTGCAATTGCATACGAGTGGCAGGCTGCAACGAATGACGTCTCGATCGTCCTTAGCAGATCGGAGTTCTTCGAAAGAAGGGGGACGTCTTTGAGTGGAAGTTCGCCGGTGTGGACAAATTGGTAGACGACGTCCGCAAGAAGGAGCTGAAGGAACCCTGGTCCGTGGAGCTGGTTCGCAAGTACTTGGCGAAGGCGGCATTTGATGAAGAAGGGAGCCTGTTCGATGCGGTCCATGGGTAGCCATGGCCGCGTCCCGGAGGAGGAGCCATGGCTGTAACGACGGACCGCGCCCTGCAATATAAGCAGGACGGCATTCTGTTTCCGATCGATCTGTTCAGCGGCGAGGAGATCGCTGCCTGCCGGCGCGAGTTCGACCGGCTGGACGAGACCGAGGGCGTCGACCGCGCGCAGGGGCGCAACCGCCAGCGGCACTTCGATCTGGAGTTCGTGTGGCGGCTGGCGGCGCATCCCACCTTGATCGGCGTGATGCGGGAGCTGCTGGGGCCGGACCTGCTGCTGCTGGCGACCGACTTCTTCGTCAAGTACGGCAGCCCGGAAGCCAACGCGTTCGTCGCCTGGCACCAGGACGTCACCTACTGGGGCCTGGAGCCGCCCGAGGCGCACACCGCGTGGATCGCCATCGACGACAGCGACGTCGAGAACGGCTGCATGCGCGTCATCCCCGGTTCGCACCGACACGGCATCGCCACCCACGGCACCTCCCGCCGAGCCGGCAACCAGCTCAGCATCAACCAGGAGATCCCGGACGAGCTGGTGGATACCTCGTCGGCGGTCGACGTGGAGCTCCGCGCCGGCCAGATCTCGGTCCACGACGGGCACCTGTTCCATGCCAGCCAGCCGAACCGCTCCCACCGGCGCCGGTGCGGCATGACGGCGCGCTTCATCCGGCCCAACGTGCGCCAGGCCGCGGCCAACTCGCTCGGCAGCGACTGGCGGCCGGTCCTGGTGGCCGGAGAAGACCGCTTCGGCAACTTCAACCTGGCCGAGCGACCGTTCGCCGACTGACCCTGCGAACGCGCCGGCGGGTCAGCGCGGCGGCGCGCTCCGGCCTGAGGCGACGTACCGGTCCAGCGCGCTCTTCAACTCCTCGACCACCTGCGGCTGCTCGAAGTAGAGATTGGTCGTCTCGCCCGGGTCGGCCTGCAGATCGTAGAGCTGGCCGGGGGCAGCCGGCGCCTTCTCCGGCAGGGCATAGGGCTTCAGTTCTTCCCTCTCGTAGTCGTTGCCGCCGGAGCCGCGGTGGTCCAGGTACTTCCACTTGCCGCGCCGGATCGACAGGTTCAGGGCGGGCTCGCCGCCGGCGCCGGTGTTGCTCAGGAAACTCTGATGCAGGGTATGCGCGCGGACGGCTTCACCGGCCGGGGTCTGGCCGAGCATCGCCGGCAGGATGTCGTAGCTGTCCTCGGCTGCGTCGTTGGGCAAGTCGACGCCCGTCAGCGCCGCGCAGGTCGCCATCAGGTCGCACAGGCAGACCGTCTGAGCGCTGCTGCTCCCGGCGGCGATACGCCGCGGCCAGCGCGCGATGAAGGGCACGCGGTGTCCGCCTTCCCATTGATCGCGCTTCATCCCGCGCCACGGGCGCGCGCCGTCGTGCGCGTAGTCCCGGCGCATGTTCACGACGCTGGTAACTTCCGGTCCGTTGTCGCTGGTCACCATGACCAGCGTATCCTCGGCCAATCCCAGCCGCTCCAGGGTGTCGAGCAGCTCGCCGACGACGTAATCGAACTCGAAGATGAAGTCGCCGTGCGGTCCGGCGCCGGTCCTGCCCCGAAACTCCTTGCCGGGGAACGACGGCAGGTGCACGCCCTGGGTGGAGTGAAACAGAAAGAAGGGGCGTTCCGGCGAGGCCGCGGCATGCTGCTCCAGAAACCGCACGCTGCGCTGCAGAAACACCATGTCGATCTCTTCGAAGTCGAAGCCGGGAGCCAGCCAGCCGATGCGATTGTCCCTGGCGTAGGGATGGTCGGGCAGCCCCGCCCGATCATGGAGCCGGGTTGGCGGCACCGGGATGCGGTCGCCGTCGATGAACGCATAGAGGAAGTCGGTGGTCGGGCAACACGCGGTGCCGTAGAAGTGATCGAACCCGCGGTGGATGGGCGCGTCGGGAATCGCCCGCGTGTAGTCGATGCGCGCCACCGGCTCGAAGCCGTTCTCGTTGATCGGGCGGCCCTCCCGGTCCGGGAAGCTCAAGCCCACGTGCCACTTGCCGTACAGCGCGGTGCGATACCCCTGCGCGCGCAGCATGCCGGGCAGCGTGAGGCGGGACTCTTCGATCAGACCGGGGCCGCCGGCGCCGGTGAACACGCCGGGGACGCCGGTCCTGAACTCCATTCTGCCGGTCAGGATGCTGTAGCGGCTGGGCGTGCACACGGTCGCCGGACTGTGGGCGTCGGTGAAGCTCATGCCCTCGGACGCCAGCCGATCGAGGTTCGGCGTAGGTACTCGCGACTCGGCGTTGTAGCAGGCCACGTCGCCGTAGCCCAGATCGTCGGCGAGAATCAACAGAACGTTAGGTCGATCCACAGGTCACTTCCTTCAAGCGGCGCGGCCTTCCCGCACGACGGCGGGACGCGGGGCCGCGTATTCGGGTACAGTCTCGCCGGCAGCCCGAGGCATCGCGGCTGCAAGACGCGGCGGCGCCGGGTGGCGCGGGACCGACTCTACCACGCGGAGCCCGCCCGCAAGTACGCAAGGCGGCGCCGGACGGGAGGGAGAGGATGAACACCGAGCTGACCGAGGAGCAGATTGCCGCCTACCGGCGCGACGGGTTCCTGGTGGTGCGCGAGTTTCTGAGCCCGGCGGAGCGGGCCGAGCTGCTGGCCGGCATCGAACAGGCGGTGCGGCAGTTGGGCAGCTACAAGCTGGGCGGCGAGCGGCAGGAGAAGTGGTTGGACCGAGACAGCTTCTACGACCGGGTGTTCCTGCAGCGCATCAACCTGTGGAAGATCAACGCCGCCGTCAAGAAGTACATGCTGGCCCCGGAGCTTGGCCGGATGCTGTGCCGGCTGGAGGGGATCGCCGGCATCCGCATCTGGCACGATCAGACCTTGCAGAAGCAGCCGTGGGCCAACCCCACGGCGTGGCACGCGGACAACACCAAGTGGTCGTATCACTCGCGCCACGCCATTTCCATCTGGATCGCCCTCGACGCGGCAACGCCGCAGAACGGCTGCATGTACTATCTGCCCGGCAGTCACCGCAACGAGACCTGCGACGACGTCCCGATCTCCCAGGAGATGGGCCTCTACTTCGAGCAGTTCCCCCAATTCCGCGACGTGATGCCGGTCGCCGGCGAGATGGAGATCGGCGACGCCGGCTTCCACAACGGCCTGCTGGCGCACGGCGCCGGTCCCAACATGACGCCCCACTGGCGGCGCGCGATGACCGCCGGCTACATGCCCGACGGCTCGACCTTCAACGGCACGCAGAACGTACTCTCGGATGAACAGGTCGCCGCCCTCAAGGTGGGCGACCCGCTCGACGACGAAGCGCAGAACCCGCTGTTGTGGCCGCAGCCGGCGTGACCCGTTCCGGCGTGCGGAGCCGCTGATGGGCCGGCGGCGGCGCGCCGCGCCTGCGGCCGCCGCGGCGCCGGCGTCAGGGCCGTTCTACGGCTGGTACGTGGCGGGGGCGCTGTTCTTCGCCATGTTCCTGAGCATCGGCCTGCGGCAGGGGTTCGGCATCTTCGTCGAGCCTTGGCAGCGCGAGTTCGGCGTCGGCGTCGCCACCATCTCGCTGGCCGCGTCCATCGGCTGGTTCGTCAATGGCGCCGGCCAGGTGCTGATGGGCTGGCTGATCGACCGCGTGGGCGGGCGGCTGGTGGTTTCCGGCGCCGCGCTCCTGCTCGGCGCCGCGGTGGCGCTGATGGCCGCGGTCAACAGCGTCTTCGCGTTGATCGTGGTCTACGGACTGCTGATGTCGCTGGCCTCCGCGGGGCTCGCGGGCGGGCCGCCGGGCGCGGTGGTGGTGCGCTGGTTCCGCCGCAAGCGCGGCGCCGCCATGAGTCTGCTCACCTCGGGAGGCTCCCTTGGCGGCCTGCTGCTGGTGCCGTTTCTGACCTACCTGTTCCTGTGGACCGATTGGCGCAGCGCGTGGCTGATCGGCGGCGCGCTGGTGCTGCTGCTGGGGGTGCCGCTGCTGTACCTGGTGCTGCGCGACGACCCGGCCGAGATGGGTCTGCAGCCGGACGGGGGGGCGGCCGCCGGCGCGGCCACCGGCGCCGCGGCAGGGGCCGCGGCGAGCGCCGGACCGCTGCTGGCGCGGCGCTGGCCGGATGCCTTTCGCTCGGCGCCGATGTGGCAGCTCTCCGCAGCCTACTGGGTATGCGGCGTGACCACCGCCTCCATCTCCGTGCACTACGTGCGCTGGGCGGTCGCGGAGGGGATTACGCCGGCCACCGCGGCGCTCGCCTTCGGCCTGCTCAGCGGCATCAACGCCGTCGGCGTGCTGCTGGTCGGACCGCTCTCCGACCGCGTGCCGCGCAAGACCCTGCTCGGCGTAGTGTACCTGATCCGCGGCGTAGCGTTTCTGTTGCTGGTGATTCTGCCGGGGCCCGCGGCGTTGTGGGGGTTTGCCATCGTCGGCGGCGTTTCGTGGCTGGCCACGGTACCTCTGACCACCTCGCTGGCGGCCGACGTCTACGGCGTCCGGCACCTCGGCACGCTGGCCGGACTGATCAACTTCGCCCACCAGATCGGCGGCGCGCTGGCGGTGTATCTGTTCGGTCTGGTGTTCGACCTCCGGGGCAGCTACGACTGGGCGTTTCTCGCCGGGGCGGCGACGCTGGCGGGAGCCGGCATCGTGAGCCTGAGCATCCGCGAACGGCGCTATTCCAGCCGCTACGTGAGCGCCCCGCAGCCCGCTTGAGCGCGCGCCATGCGGTTGTTGCCGATCCTGCTGCACCATTCGGAGCCGGCGGATCCGACGCTGCTGCAGTGGATTCGCGAACGTATCGACGCCCTGCTCGGCTTGGGGCCGGCGCCGATCGTGCTGGTCCTGGGCGCCCTGATCGCCGCCTTTCCCATCGCGCTCGGCGTCTGGGCGACGATTCAGCGCCGCCGCGGCCAATGAGAGACCCTCATCCATTCGCCGGCAACCCGCTCGACCGGGGGGAGCGGGAACGCCGGGGCGAAGCCTGGATCGCGACCGCCGGACGAGCCGCAGGCAGCCGGTTCCTGCCCTTCAGCGACCTGGAGGTGCTGATCGACGATGCTGGCCCGCAACCGCGGCTCGGCTGGCTGGACGGGGACCGCATCCGTTCCCTGGCGCCGGGAGCCGAGCCGTTGTTCCTGGGCCTCCTGGAGGGCGCGGCGCACTTTGCCGTGGACCTGTCCCGCTGGCCGGCCGCCGTTGCCCGGATCGCGGCTGAACCGGGCCGGCGCTTCACCGACTGCCGTACCGCCGGCGGCGAATTGGCCGGCCCCGAGACCGGCATCACCGCCCAGGCCAGGTCACATCTGGACTGGCACCGCCGGCACGGCTTCTGCTCGGTGTGCGGGGAGCCCACCGTGGTGCGGCGCGGCGGCCAGGTACGCACCTGTCCCGCCTGCCGCGCCCAGCACTTCCCGCGAACCGATCCGGTGGTGATCACCGTGGTCGGCGACCCCGCCACCGACCGCTGCCTGCTAGGTCAGTCGCGCGGGCGCCTGTCGCGCCTGCGGATGTACTCCGCCCTCGCCGGGTTCGTAGACCAGGGGGAGGCGGTGGAGGAGGCGGTGGCGCGGGAGGTAATGGAGGAAGCGGGCATCCGGGTGACCAACGTCCGCTACCACTCCTCGCAGCCGTGGCCGTTTCCCTGTTCGCTCATGATCGGTTGCCTGGCGGAGGCCGCCACCACCGCCATCCGCATGGACGATGAGGAAATGTCCGCCGTGCACTGGTTCGAACGCCGTGAAGTGCTGCTGGCCCTCGCCGGCAAGAGCGAGGCGCTCTCGGTGCCCGGCCCCATCGCCATCGCCCACCACCTGATCAAGGCCTGGGCCACCCGCGAGCCGTTCTAGCGGCGGGGCGGGCCGGCGGCGGCGCGCGATTGTGACCGGTGTGATTCGGTTCCCGGCGACCGGCATGCCGAAAAACACCTTTTTTCCGCAATTGAGTTGCCGAAATGATGATTCGCGGATAGGATGGCCGGATGCCTCTGGCCCGCCGCCGCCTCGACCTGCGCCGCGATCTGCGCACGCGCTCCGTGTTCCTGTTCGGACCGCGGCAGACCGGCAAGTCGACCTGTCTGCGCCAGACGTTCCCCGACTCCCCGCGGTTCGACCTGCTGCGCGGCGAGGTGTTTCTGCGCCTCTCGCGCGAGCCTGGCCGGCTGCGGGGTGAGCTGGCGACCGTCGATCCCTCCTCCGGGCCGGTCATCATCGATGAAATCCAGAAGCTCCCGAGCCTGCTCGACGACGTGCACGACCTGATCGAAAGCCGCGGGTTCCGGTTCGCGCTGGCGGCCAGCAGCCCGGCCAAGCTCCGCCGCGGGGGCGTCAATCTGCTCGGCGGCCGGGCGCGTATCCGCCACCTGTTCCCGTTCGTGTCCGCCGAGGTCCCGGACTGGGATCTGCTGCGGGCGGTCAACGTCGGCGGCATCCCCTCGATCTACTACTCGGACGATCCGGTCGAGGACCTGCGCGCCTATTGCGGGGCCTATCTGCGGCTGGAGGTGCAGGCCGAAGGGCTGGTGCGCGGCGTGGAGCCGTTTTCGCGGTTCCTTACCGCGGCCGCCCTGTGCTGCGGGGAGCAGGTGGTATTCGATCGGCTGGCCGCGGACGCCGCGGTCCCGCCGCGCACCGTGCGCGAGTACTTCCAGGTGCTGGAAGACACGCTCACCGGCTTCCTGCTGCGGCCGTTCCGGGCCCGCCGCCCGCGGCGCAAGCCGGTAGCACGCGCCAAGTTCTACCTGTTCGACCCCGGCGTCGCCAACGCGCTGGCCGGCGTGACGCACGTCCGGCCCGGCAGCCCGGCGTTCGGGCGCGCCCTCGAGCATCTGATCTTCTGCGAGCTGCGCGCCTGGCAGGCGTATCACCGCGACCACCGCGGCCTGACCTACTGGCGGACCGCGGACGGATCGGAGGTCGACTTCGTGGCCGGCGACGCGGCGGCGATCGAGGTCAAGGCGACCGGCGCCGTGACCGGCCGCGACCTGACCGGCCTGCGGCGCATCGCCGAGGAGGCTACCTGGCAGCGGCGCATCGTGGTATGCACCGAATCGGCCGCGCGCGTCGTGGCCGGCATCGAGATCGTGCCGGTGCGCGAGTTCCTGCACCGGCTCTGGAACGGCGACGTCATCACTCCATGAAACGGCCGGCGGCGCGCGATCCCGCTAGCTGTGGGCCGCGCGGTCGCCGGCGTAGCTGCGGAAGCCGGCCACCATCAGGCCAAGCTGGTTGTCCTTCCGCGCCTCGGCGACCTCGGCCGCGCGCGCGGCGCGGTCCGCCGCGGTGGAGGCGCCGATCACCACGTAGTCGTCCGCTCTGCGGTAGCGGTGGATGAACACCGGTCGCGGCACCGCGGAGTAGTTCGGCGGCGAGCCGTGGATCGTCTTGACGTGGAAGAAGATCGCGTCGCCGGCCTCGCCCTCGATTGGCAGCGCCCGGTCGAAGGTCCACTGCGCGGGATCCAGCCCCAGGTGGCTCTCGGTGTCGACGTGCTCCAGGATATCCAGCCGGTGGGAGCCGGGGACGACGTGCAGCGCGCCATGCTCCACGGTGGTCGGTATGGTATAGCAGAGCACCCCTACCGGCCCCTCGTACTTGTGCTCGAAGTAGGAGGCGTCCTGGTGCAGCAGCTTGGGGTGCCCGCCGGCCGGCTCCTTGCACAGCGTCTGGCCCTCGCCGAACAGTTCCACTTCGCCGCCCAGAATCGCCTGCACCACGGCCAGCAGCGCGGGATCGAACGCCGAGCGCAGGAAGGCGCTGCTGGTGGTATACTTGCAGCTCGTCACCATCACCTGCCAGGCGCGCGCGAACCCCTCCGGCGCCGGAATCAGCAGCGTACCGTCGGGCGTGCTCAAGCCGACCGCGGACTCCGTGTACCGGCCCGCCTCGTAGAGGCGGATCGCCTGCTCCATGGTCCGCACGACGTCGCCGCCGATCGCCGCGGCGTACGCGCGCATCAGACCGCGCACCACCAAGCAGCCATGCTCGGCATAGATCGCCGCGGCCCGGGCCGTGTCCAGCTCCGCCACCTGCAACTCGACGTCGGCCAACGAAACGGGCGCGGCGCGGGCCGCCGCCTCCGCCCCGATGGTTCTGTCCAGGCCCTTTTCCAACACCGGCCAGCATAGCACGCCGCGCCGCGGCGCGACAGACCCCCGCGCGGCACCGCACGGCACCGCGGGCACCAGCCGTTGTTTGTCGAGTAGCGCTCGGCCGGCACTTGACCGAATGATTAATCTACCTTAATCTTATGCCGTTACGATTAACTTCCTTAATGGAGGTATCTCACATGAGAGATAGCATCGTGAGGTCGCTACTGGTTGCGGCCGCATTGCTGGCGCCGGCCGGCGCCGTGTTCGCCGCAGCCGAGAGCGAGGGCGAGGTCAACGTCTACTCGCATCGTCACTACGACGTCGATCTGGAACTCTACCGGAGCTTCGAAGAGCAGACCGGGATCAAGGTGAACCTGGTCGAGGGCGGCTCCGACGAGTTGATCGAGCGGCTGGTGCGCGAGGGGGCGGAGTCTCCGGCCGACATTCTCATGACCGTGGACGCCGGGCGGTTGCACCGCGCCAGGCAGGCCGGCCTGCTGCAGCCGGTCTCCTCACCCGTCCTGCATGATCGGGTCCCGGAGCATCTGCGCGATCCGGACGGCTACTGGTTCGCCCTCACCCGCCGGGCGCGGGTGATCGTCTATCACCCGGACCGCGTGGAACCGAGTGAGCTGAGCACCTACGAGGCGCTGACCGATCCCAAGTGGCGCGGCCGCATCCTGATCCGCTCATCTTCCAACATCTACAACCAGTCGCTGCTGGCCTCCATGATCGCCCACCACGGGGAGACCGGGGCGCGCGACTGGGCGGCGGGGATGGTGCGCAACATGGCGCGCACGCCGAAGGGCAATGACCGCGGCCAGATGTCGGCGGTGGCCGCCGGTGAAGGCGATCTCGCCGTCGTCAACACCTACTACGTCGGCCGCATGCTGAACTCTTCCAATCCCGAAGAGCGGGCGGTGGGGGAGCAGATGCGCGTGTTCTTTCCCAACCAGGAGGGCCGCGGTGCCCACGTCAACGTCAGCGGCGCCGGGGTCACCGCCAGTGCCGGGAATCCGGCCGGCGCGCTGAGTCTGTTGGAGTTCCTGGTCAGCGAGACGGCGCAACGGGTGTGGGCGCACGCCAACTACGAATATCCCGTGAACCGCAACGTGCGGCCCGCGCCGCTGCTGGAGTCATGGGGCGAGCTCAAGGCCGACACCCTCGGCCTGCACCTGCTCGGCGAGTACAACTCCGCCGCGGTAAGGATCTTCGACCGGGCAGGCTGGCGCTAAGCTAAGCGTTTGGCTGAACGGCGCGCCGGTACCGGCCGGCGCGCCGTTCGGTGGGATGGGAGCGCCTTCCTTGACCGCCGGCGCGCGCCGGGCTACGCTGCGGGCCACGTGCTCTTCCTCCTTGGCGAGGTTCTGCAACCGGTATACGGCCCGTTTCGCCTGCTCACCTCCCATATCTTCCTGGCCGGCGCCGCCATCGTGCTGTCCGGCCTGCTGACCTGGGTGCTGCTTCCTCCGCTGGCGCCGCGCCTGCCGCGCGATCAGGGCCGCGCCTACGCCGTGGACACCGCGGCGGCCGTGGGCAAGCCGACCAGCGCCGGCCTCGTGTTCGTGCTGGTGTACCTCGGCGTCGCGCTGATCGTCGTGCCCTGGGACCTGGGCCATCTCGTCGCCCTCGGCGTGGTGCTCCTGGCCATGGGGGGCGGCTTCCTCGACGACCGCGCCGAGCTGTCCGAATACTGGCTGGCGGCCATCGACTTCGGCCTGGCGCTGCTGACGGCGCTGGCCATGTGCGGCAGCGGAACCGAGATCTGGCTGCCGTTCGTCACCGAACCGCTGCTGCTCCCGCGCTGGATCTGCGTGGCCGGGGCCACGGCGCTGCTCTGGGTGGCGATCAACGCCACCAATTGCACCGACGGCGTGGATGGTCTGTCCGGCAGCCTGGCGGTAGTGGCCCTCACCACCCTCGGCGGCTTGCTCTACTTCGTGTTGGGGCACGACGAAATCTCCGCCTACCTGCTGCTGCCCCACTATCCCGACGGCGCGACCTGGGCGATCAGCGCCTTTGCCATGATCGGCTGCCTGGCCGGCTACCTGTGGTACAACGCCCACCCCAGCGAGATGCTGATGGGAGATGCCGGGTCGCGCGCCGTCGGGCTGCTGCTCGGCATCCTGGTGATCAAGAGCGGCAACCCGTTCATGCTGTTGATCGTCTCCGGCGTGTTGCTGGTGAACGGCGGCACCGGACTGCTGAAGGTAGCCCTGCTGCGCTTCTTCAACATCAACATCCTGCACAATGTCCGCTTTCCGCTGCACGACCACCTGCGCCACCGCGCCGGCTGGTCCAACACCCAGGTGCTGGTGCGGTTCATCCTGCTGCAGGTAACCATCACCATGGTGTTCATCGTCGCCCTCATCAAGATCCGCTGACGGCGCGGCCATGCGGTTCAGCGCCGGTCGGGATCGGCGTCGAGCGGCTGGCCGCAGTGCGGGCAGACCGCGCGGTCGCGCGGCGCCGACTGCTGCTGCGACGACTGCGGGCGCGCCGCCGGCGGTTTGGCGCGGGCCACCGCCTCGGCGAAGCCGGAGCTGATGATCGCGGTGGGCAGGGCTACCAGACCGATGCCCAACACCGCGATGATGCCGCTGAGCAGGCGCCCGAGGCCGGTTACCGGGTATACGTCGCCGTAGCCGATGGTGGTGAGGGTCGCCACCGCCCACCACAGCGAGGCGACGATGTTGGGGAACGCCTCAGGCTGCACCTGCGACTCCAGGTAGTACATCAGCGTGGACGCCAACATCAGCAGCAGCGCGGTCAGGAACACGGCCACCAGCAGCTCGTGGCGGCGCTCGCGCACCACCGCGCCCAGGGTCATGACCGAACGGGTATAGCGGGTCAGCTTGAGCAACCGCAGAAAGCGCACCAGCCGCAGGATGCGCACCGCCCGCAGGTCCACCGGGATCAGGAACGGCAGATAGAACGGGAGGATCGCGAGCAGGTCGATGATCCCGATGGGCGACGCCAGGAACCTGGCGGCGGCGCCGAGCCGCGAGCTGCGCGGGCGCAGGAAGTCGCAGGTCCACAGGCGCAGCGCGAACTCCACGGTGAACAGCGCCACCGACACCACCTCGAGCAGGTTGAACCAGGCGGCGTAGCGGGCGTGGAGACCGGCGAACGACTCCAGCACCACCGCCGCCATGTTGGCCAGAATCAGCCCGATCAGGATGCTGTCGACCGCGCCCGAGAGCCGGTCGTCGTCGGCGCCCTTCTCCAATACTTCGTAGGTGCGCCGGCGCAGGGCGCGGTAACCGGACATGGTGCCTCATTCTGTACCGCCGCCCGCCCGCCGGTACATACGGGTTGGCGTTGGCTTTGACGGGACCAATCCATATACTGGTACCTCAAGGAGCACCGATTGGACGTCCTGACTACCACCCTCGAATTCGTCGTCGAGAAGCTGCCCTACTTCGCCGCCGGCCTGGCGCTGGTGTTCCTCGGCAAGCTGTTCTACAACCTGACTACCCGCTACGACATCGACCGCCATCTGACCGCCGAGCGCAACAACGCCGTCGGCGTCAGCTTTACCTGCTACCTGGTGGGGCTCGCGTTCGCCGTTTCCACCACCCTGCGGGGAACCACCGGCGACCTGCTCGGCGAGTTGGCGGGAATCGTGATCACCGGGGCGCTGTCGATCATCCTGCTGCGGCTGAGCATGATCATCAACGACCGCTTCGTGCTGTTCACCTTCAAGGTGGGAACGGAGATCGCCGACGAGCAGAACGTCGGCACCGGCTACGTGGTGGGCGGCATGAGCATTGCCACCGGGCTGATGCTGTCCGGCGTCATGGACGGCACCAGCAGCGGCCTGCTGCTCCTGGTGCGCGACGTGGTGATCTACTGGGCTGCCGGACAGGTGATCCTGATCATCGACGGGCTGGTGTTCCAAGCCATCACCCGCTACGACGTGCATCGCAGCATCGAGGATGACGCCAATCCCGCGGTGGGCATCAGCTTCGGCGCCTTCCTGGCCGCCCAGGGCCTGATCACGCGCACCGCCCTCACCGGCGCCGGCAGCGACATGGGACGTGAGCTGGTCATCACCGCGATCATCGCCGGCAGCGGCCTGATCCTCCTGTTGCTCGGACGAGTCATCGCCGACAAGGTGTTCCTTCCCCACGGGGTGCTGTCGCAGGAGGTGGCGGAGCACAAGAACACCGCGGCCGCGGCCGTGGCCGCGGCCGCGTTCCTGGTGATCGCCATTCTGTTCAACGCCGCCGCCAATCCCGGTACCGTCGCCACCGCGGGCGCGGTGACCGCAGGAGCGACGCCGTGACCGCGGCGCGGCATCCCCGGCTGCTTGCCTCCGCCAACCGCCGCCGGCAAGCACCGCCCGCGGCGCGGACGCGGCGCCGCCTCCTGCTCGCCGCGGCCGTGATCCTGTCCCTGCTGCTAGTGGCCGGCGATGCCTTCGCGCGGCGCGGCGGCGGCTTCGGCGGCGGGCGCGCCTTCAGCAGCCGCGGGTTCTCCTCCTCGCGCAGCGTCTCCCGCGGCTCGGTCTGGGGGGCCAACCGCGCCCGCACCGCCACCACCACGCGCCAGTCGCTGTCCGGCACCCGCGGCGCGACCGCGCGCAGCAACACGCGCGGCGTCAGCAACGCCCAGTACCAGCGCGCGCGCACCAACGGCACCACCTTTCAGACCCGGCAGCAGGCCGAGCAGGCGTTCGTCAGCCGCAATTCCAGTCAATATCCCTCGCGCTACTCCACGCAACCGAGCAGTCGGCCCGCGCACATCCCGCAGAGCACGCGCGTCGACGGGCGCAACGTCAACGTGACCTACAACGCCGGGCTCGGCGGTTACGGCTACCTGCACCCCACGCTCGGCACCTGGGTGCTGTACAGCGCCATGGCCGACGCGGCCATGCTGGGCCTGCTCATGTCCAACCGCGGCTACTACTACGGCCCGGCGCCCGGCGCCTACTACGGCGGCCGCCCCTCCGGCTTCTGGACCGGCCTGATGGTGATCGCGATCATTCTCGCGGTGTTCTTCGTGATGCGCGCCGGGTCGCGCCGCCACTAGCCGGCAACCGAACCGCCATGCTGTGGAGGCGCCGCCGGAAGGAGCGGCCCGCGCCGCTGCATACCCCTGACGAGCCGGAGTTCTGGCGCCGGCTCCCGGCCGGCAGCTCGGTGGCGCTGCGCGACTTCCAGGCGCTGGAAGAGGCCGACCTCAGCGGCGGCAGCGGCGCGGGCGGCCTGAACTACGAGGTGACCGGGCGCCGCCACTACACCTTCCGCGCCGGAGACGCGGTGGTGGCCGAGTATCTGCTGTTCGACATCGCCGACGCCGAAAAGGTGTACGTGCTGGCGGCGGTGCTCACCGGCCCCCACCTGGAACTGCGGGTATACTACCAGCCCGACGGCTTCCAGCCCGGCACCCGGGCGGCGCTGCTCGATCAGGGCTTCGCCTGGCTGTTTCTGGAGCCGCCCAACCCCGACTCCTTCGTCCCGTACGACTTGGAGTTCGCCCCCCACCCCGACGTACCGCCGATCCGCGACGGCGACGAGGAGAAGCTGCTGCAGTTCAGCGCCGCCAATCACGGCCCCCTGTACGGCGACTACTACGACGAACGCGCGCGCCGCCAGGTGCCGGCGCTGGTGATGGAGTACCGCACCGACCAGCCGGCCAGCAATCCGCTGCTGCTGGTGCTCGAAGAGGGCGGGCTGGACGCAGCCGGCGAGCCGGTGCCGGCCGGCGGCTTCGTCACCCTGCTGCTCGGTAGCGCCATCGACCTGTCCCAGATGGAAGTCTTCGCCCGCTGAGAGCCGTGTCCTATCCGCCGATTCCTTACGGGCGAGCCAATTTCCGCAGCATTCGCCTCGACGGCTGCCTCTACGTGGACAAGACCCGCTTCATCCGCGACCTGGAGCAGGAGCGCTACGTGTTCCTCATCCGGCCGCGGCGGTTCGGCAAGACGCTGTGGCTGACGATGTTGAGCGCCTACTACGACCGCTCCCAGGCCAAGGACTTCCGGGCGGTCTTCGCCGGCACCGACATCGGCCGGCAGCCGACCGCCGACCGAAGCCGCTACGTGGTGCTGTACTTCGACTTCTCGGCGTTCAAGCAGACCCTGCCGACGTTGGAGGAGCAATTCGAACGGCACTGCCTGCTCCACGTCCGCGACGCGCTGCGGCGCAACCGCGACCTGTTCGACCATGACGCGGCGCGCGCCATCCTCGCCTCGCCGTCGATCAACGAAGCGCTCGAGGCGCTGTTCCTGTACGCGCGCGATCACGACTTCCCGCTCTACGTCCTGATCGACGAGTACGACAACTTCGCCAATACCATCCTCGCCCATCAGGGCACCGAGGCGTACCACGCGTTCACCCACGGCGGCGGCTTCTTCCGCAATTTCTTCGCCACGCTGAAGGCCGGCACCGCGGAGACCGGCTGCGTCGAGCGGCTGTTCGTGACCGGCGTCTCGCCGATCACCATGGACGACGTCACCAGCGGCTTCAACATCGGCGCGAACCTGAGCCTGCGGCGCGAGTGCAACGAACTGCTCGGCTTCACCGAGAACGAGGTGCGGGACATCCTGACGATGTACCGCGACCGGAAGGCGCTCGATCAAGACGCGGAAGCCGCGCTGGCCGTGATGCGCGAGTGGTACGCCGGCTACCGCTTCGCCGAAGGAGCGGCCGGCGACATCTACCACCCCGACCTGGTGCTCCACTACCTGCGCGAGTCGGTTCCGAACCGGGGCGCCCCGCGCGACCTGATCGACGACAACATCCGCATCGACTACGGCAAGCTGCGCCACCTGCTGCTGGTCAACCGCCAGGCGAGCGGGCGGCAGTACGCCGCCGCGGGCGAAGCCGAGCTGAACGGCAACTTCGACCTGCTCCGCCAAGTGATCGCCGAGGAACGGGTGGACACCCCGATCCGCAGCAGCTTCCCGCTGCAGCGGCTGAGCGAGCGCGAGAACTACCTGTCGCTGTTGCACTGCTTCGGCCTGCTCAGCATCCGCGGCACGGTCGAGGGCACGCCGCGCCTCGGCATCCCCAATCAGACCGTCAAGCGCCTGCTGTACGGCCACCTGCGCGCCGCGTTCGAGGACCTCGCGTTCACCGCCGACTTCCACGTCCTGGAACGGCGCATCCACGAGATGGCCTACCGCGGCGCGTGGCGCCCGGTGTTCGACTACCTGGCCGGCGCCGTCGCCCGGCAGACCGGCATCCGCGACTACCTGGCCGGGGAGAAGGTGCTGCACGGCTTCCTGGCGGCCTACCTCGGCGCCACCGAGCACTTCCTGTTCCGCTCGGAGCGGGAGCTGAACCGCGGCTACGCGGACATCTGTCTGGAGCCGAACCTGGCCGGATACGCGGACATGCGGCACGGCTACGTGATCGAGCTCAAGTACCTCAAGCCCGGCGCGGGAGAGGAGCGGGCGGCCGCCGCGGCGGCGGAGGCGGCGGCCCAATTGCGCCGCTACCTGGCCGACCGAGAGCTCCGCCGGCAGTACCCCGCGGTTCGGTTCACCGGCCTGGCGCTGGTGTTCCGGGGCGCGGAGTTGGTTCGATCCGACGCCGTCGCAGCGCCGTGAACGGCCACCTGCCGGCCGACCGGCCCGTTGACAGGAGCGCGCGGGGCTGGTAGTCGTTGCGGCGTGTCCAACTCGGAGATGTTCGCCAAACAGGGGTACCTGGTGGTGCGCGGGGCCATTCCTCAGGCCCGCATCGACGCCGTGATCGAGGTGGCGGCGGGGCTCGTCGACCACGACGCGCGCCGGCTGCTGGAGCGCGGTCTGATCGAGGATGCATGCGCCGGCGAGCCGTTCGCGCGCCGCTGGTACCGCGTCTGGCGTCAACACGGCGGCCAGCAGGAGTTCAAGGTCGGCTGGCACGGCCGCGTGTTCAGCCGGGCGCTGTACGAGCTGTGGATCGAACCGGCGATCCTGGACGTGGTGGAGGCGCTGATCGGCCCCGAGATTCAGTTCAACGGCGACTTCTGGGTGCGGCCCAAGCTGCCCGCCGAGCAGGAGACTACGCTGCCGTGGCACCAGGACAGCGGCTACATGCCCGACACCGCGCAGCACCGGCTGCTCACCGTGTGGCTGCCGCTGGTCCCCGTCGACGCCGACAACGGAACCCTGCAGTTCATCCCCGGCAGCCACGCGCAGGGAATTCAGGACCACGGGACCCAATCGGGCCAGTTCCGCACCACGGCGTTCGATCCCGCGGCCGGCGCCGCGGTCGATACCCTCGCCATGCAGCCGGGCGACTTCGTCATCTTTCACAACCTCGTGTTCCACCGCTCCACCCTGAACCACGCCGACACGGTGCGCTGGTCGGTGGACTTCCGCTACAGCCCCGCCGGCACCTCGATGGCCCATCTGTGGCATGCCGGTATGGCGTTCCCGGCGCGCAGCCGGCGCAATCCGGCCGCGGCCGCCGACTGGCCGCAGGTGCAGGCCGCCTGGGCGCGCAGCGAACAGCGCACCAGGTTCTTTTGAGACCCACCGGCCCCCGCCCGCCGGGCGGCGCGCGCCGGGCGGCGCGCGGTTTCTGGACTTCGCCGGCGCGCAACGGTTACACTGGCGCGGACATGGGCCACGGGCTCGTTGGCTCGCCCGGCCCGCCAGATACAAGGAGAGGAACCGAAGTGTACAAAGCAATGGTACTGGGACTCGCGCTGATCACGGCAGGCGCGAGCCTGTTCGCGGGCGGCGCCGGCGACAGCGGCAGCGCGTCCGCGCCGGCCGCGGGCGCGGCAATGGGCAGCGGGGAGTATGCGGAAGCGCCGATGCTCGCGGCCCTGGTGGCGGCGGGCAAGCTGCCGCCGGTGGCTGACCGGCTGCCGGTGGAACCGGCGGTGATGGAGCCGATCGAGTCGGTTGGCACCTACGGCGACACGATCTACGTGTTCGTGGCCAGCACCGAGCCGTGGAACACGCTGCAGGAGGAGACCGAGCGCGGCAGCTACCTCGGCTACATCCGGCAGGACACTACGGTAGTGCCCAATCTGGCCAAGGGCTTCGAGCTGGGGCCGGACTTCCTGAGCCTGACCATCACCCTGCGCGAAGGCGCGCAATGGTCCGACGGCCACCCGTTCACCGCCGACGACGTGGTGTTCGCGTTCGAGGATTGGCACTTCGACTCCCGGGTCGGCGGCGCCACGCAGCCGTTCTGGCTGAACAAGGTGCGACGCGCGATCAAGATCGACGACTACACGGTGCGCCTCGAAACCGACTCACCCTATCCGGTGATGCTGGCCAAGATGGGCGAACCGGCGGGCGGCGACTGGCACGCCTATCTGCCCCGGCACTACCTGGAGAAGTTCCACATCAAGTACAACCCGGAGGCCGACGCGCTGGCCAAGGAGCAGGGCTACGACAGTTGGAACCTGGCCCTGGAAGCCAACGACTGGGAGTACCAGAACGGCTACCGGCACCTGAAGGAAGATGGCGAACCGCGGCCCACCATGCAGCCGTGGTCGTTGATCGAGGTCACCGACACCACCAAGGTGCACGAGCGCAACCCCTACTTCTACAAGGTGGACCCGAGCGGCCAGCAGCTCCCCTACATCGACCGCGTCATCGCCGGCATCGCCGACATCGAGACCATTCAGCTCAAGATCATCGCCGGCGAAGTGGACCTGGACTACGTCAACGCCACCAGCGACAACTACGCGCTCTACAAGGAGAACGAGGCGGCCGGCGGCTACGTGCTGCAGGAGATCCCGATCAACCAGATCCCGATCGCGTTCGCGGTCAACCAGACCCACGAGACCAAGGGCCGCGTGTTCCGCGACCTGCGCTTCCGCCAGGCGCTTTCGCTGGCGATCGACGCCGACGAAGTGAACGACAGCGTGTACTTCGGGCTCGGCGAGCCGATGGTGTTTCCGGTGGCGGGCGCGAGCTTCTCCCCGCCGGCGTGGAGCAACAATCCCTACGACGCCTACGACCCGGATGAGGCGAATCGCCTGCTCGACGCCGCGGGCCTCGACCGGCGGGACGGCGACGGCTGGCGGCTCGGCGACGACGGCAAGATCTTCTCCCTCACCATCGAGGGACGGGTCCAGGGCGAGCACAGCGCGACCAGCAAGGCGATCGAGCTGATGCGCGAGTATTGGCGCGCGGTCGGGCTGAAGACCGAGATCAAGCTGTCCGACGGCGCCCTGCACCGCGAGCGCCGCAACGGCAACCTGCTGGAGATCAACGTTGGCACCTGGGGGTATCCCTCCGAGTCGCGCCAGTACATGATCGACCGCGAAGCGTGGGCGCACGGCCACCACGACCTGAGTTGGGCGCCGGAGTGGGGCCTCTGGCTGGAAGCGTGGATCGAGGTCGAGGAAGGCACCCGCAGCCTCAGCGACTTCGAAGGCGGCGTGCTGCCGGGCCAGGAACCCCCGGAGGAATTCAAGCAACTGTTCCAGTGGGGCGAGGAGCGCGCCCAAACCGTGCTCGGTTCGCCGGAGTACCTGGAGGTGTCGCGCAAGATCTTCGGCTTTCACTTCGACAACCTGCTGATGCAGGGCGTGGTCGGCGGGCAGCCGCACTTGGTGGTCGCCAAGGCCAACCTGGGCAACGTGCCCACCGGCTTTCACGGCAGCGCCGCCTGGTGGGGCGACCTGAACATCGAGGCGGAGCAGCTCTACTTCAAGTAGGCGCTGCGAGGAAGGCATCGAAGGCGCGGGCGGCGGCCGGGGACCTGATCCGGCCCGCCGCCGCCGGCCCGCGCGCTTCCACCACGGCTCATGGCACGCTATCTGTTGCGCCGCGCGATCTACATGATGGCGCTGCTGCTGCTCCTTTCATTCGTCTCCTTCCTCATCATCCAACTGCCGCCGGGCGACTACCTGAGCACCCACATCGCCAGCCTGGAGGCGCGCCGAATCCCGGTCACCGAGCTGGTGATCGAGAACCTGCGCGAGCGCTACGGGCTCGGGCTGCCGCTCCACGTGCAGTACCTCAAGTGGCTCGGGAACCTGTTGCGCGGCGACATGGGGGAGTCGTTCTCGCAGAACCGCGACGTGGCGCAGGTGATCGGCGAGCGCTTCGCGCTGTCCGCGGCGCTCTCGCTCAGCTCGCTGATCCTGGTGTACGTGATGGCGATCCCGATCGGCATCTACTCCGCGACCCACCAGCACTCGGCCGGCGACTACGCCGCCACGGTGTTCGGGTTCCTGGGGCTGGCGACTCCCAACTTCCTGCTGGCGCTGATCCTGATGTACCTGGCGTTCACCTATTTCGGATGGAGTCCCGGCGGGCTGTTCTCGCGCGAGTACTTGGCCGCGCCGTGGAGCGTCGGCCGGGTGATCGACCTGCTCAAGCACCTGCCGATCCCCCTGATCGTCATCGCTACCGCCGGCACCGCGGAGATCATCCGCGTGCTGCGCGCTTCGCTGCTGGACGAGATCCGCAAGCAGTACGTGATCACCGCCCGTTCCAAGGGCCTGCCGGAGCGCGCCATCCTGTTCCGCTATCCGGTGCGCGTCGCGCTCAACCCGATCATCAGCACCGTGGGCGCGCTGCTGCCGGCCATCGTATCCGGCGAGACGCTGACCGCCATCGTCCTGAGCCTGCCCACCATCGGCCCGCTGCTGCTGCAGGCGCTCAAGGGCCAGGACATGTACCTGGCCGGCGGCATCGTCATGCTGCTCGGCGCCCTGATCCTGGTGGGCACGTTGATCTCCGATCTGCTGCTGGCCGCGGTCGATCCGCGCATCCGCTTCGGGGCGCGGGCGCCCGCCTGAAGGCGGCGGCATGAGCACCCGGCAGGCCGCTCCCGCCGGCGCGCGGCGCCTCGACGACGAGCGGTACTACGTCGCTTCGAGTTGGACGCTCATGCGCCGCCGCTTCATGCGCCACCGGCTGGCGCTGGTCGGCGGCGTGGTGCTGGGCGTCATCTATCTGCTGGCCATCTTCGCCGACTTCTTCGCGGTGTCGGGCCGCGACCTGCGCTACCCGGAGCACCTGTACGCGCCGCCCACGCGCGTGCGGGTGGCGCACGAGGGCCGGCTGCGCGCGCCGTTCGTGTACGGCCTGCAGGTGACCCGCCACCCGGTGACGCGCGCCAAGGTGTTCACCATCGACCGGCAACAGACCTTTCCCGTGCGGTTCTTCGTACCCGGTTACGAGTACCGGCTGCTCGGCCTGATTCCGCTCCGCGTCCACTTCCTGGGAGTGGACGAACCGGGGGTGTTGTTCCCGTTCGGCACCGACAGCCTGGGGCGCGACATGCTGGCGCGGGTGCTGCACGGGGCGCGGGTGTCGCTCTCGATCGGCCTGGTCGGGGTGGCGATCAGCTTTGCGCTCGGCTGCCTGCTCGGCGGCGTCTCCGGCTTCTTCGGCGGTCCGGTGGACATGCTGGTGCAGCGCGTCATCGAGTTCCTGCAGGCGCTGCCCACCATTCCGCTGTGGATGGCGTTGGCCGCGGCGGTGCCGATCGAGTGGCCGGCGCTGCGCGTCTACTTCGTGATCACCATCATCCTGAGCGTGATCGGCTGGACCGGCCTGGCGCGGGTGGTACGCGGCAAGCTGCTGCAACTGCGCACCGAAGACTACGTGACCGCGGCCGCGATCGGCGGCGCCCGGCCGATGGCGATCATCACCCGCCATTTGCTGCCCGGCTTCCTGAGCTACCTGATCGTCCACCTGACGGTCGCGATCCCCTACGTGATCCTCGGCGAGACCGCGCTGAGCTTCATCGGCATCGGCCTGCGCCCGCCGGTGGTGAGCTGGGGGGTGATGCTGCAGCAGGCGCAGAACGTGCGCACCATCTCGCTGCATCCCTGGCTGCTGCTGCCCGGACTGTTCGTGGTGGTGGTCGTGCTGTGCTTCAACTTCGTCGGCGACGGCCTGCGCGACGCCGCCGACCCCTACCAGCGCTAGCCAGCCGCCGCGGCGGCGCCGATGCGCTCCAGGGCCACGGCGGCGTTGGCGCGGGTGTAGCGCTCCTCGTCGCTCGCGGCGCGGCGCAGGGCGGGCGCCGCGGCGGCTGCCGCGGGACCCAGCCGCGCCAGCGCCAGGGCGGCGTTGTGGCGCACGCGGCTGTCGGCGTCGGCCAGGCAGCCGCTCAGCGCGGGCACGGCCGCCGCGGCCGCGGGCCCCAGGTAGCCGAGCGCCTCGACGGCGTTGCGCCGCACCCACACCGATTCGTCGCCCAGCGCGCGGGTGAGCTGCGGCGCGGCGGCGCCCGCGGTCTCGCCCATGTCGCCGAGCGCGTCCGCGGCCGCGGCGCGCACCCACCAGGCGGCGTCGGCCAGCAGGGCCGCAGTGGCCGGCACGGCGGGCGCGCCGCAGGCGGAGAGCCCGAATACCGCCTCGAGCTGGCTGGGATTGGTGTAATCGGCCTCCAGGTTGCGCCGGCGCAGGGTCGCCGCCTGCCGGCGCAGCGCCGCGGTGAGGCGCGGCACCGCGGGCGCGCCGCGGCTGGCCAGGGCGTAGGCGGCGCGCAGCCGCTCGGCCTCGGCGCCCTGCTCCAGGCGCCGGGCCCAGTCGTCGAGCGCGCCCGGGGCCGGCGCCGGTTCCCACGCCGCGCCGCGCATCCAGTCCCACATCCGGCGCCGCAGGGCGGCCGGCGGGTCGTCGCCGGTCAGGTCGCAGGCCGCGGCGCGGTGGTCCCACGCCGCGGCGCGCGGTTCGCTCATGCGCGTGAACAGGAACTTGACCATGTAGCGGCAGCGGTCGCCGGTGTTGGCGGTGGCGCGGTGCCACAGGTCGTAGTGCACGATGGTCACGGTACCGGCGGCGCCGCACAGCGGAAGTTCGCTGCGCCGGTGAGCGTGCGCGGCGGAGTCGTAGTACTGGCTGGCGGGCAGGATGGCGGTCGGCCCCAGCGCGCGGCTCACGTCCTGGGGATAGTAGAACGCCATGGCCCAGCGGGTGCGGTGGTGGCGTACATTGCAGTCGTTCTCGTAGCTGTCCTGGTGCATCTCCTGGCCGCCGGAGCCGCGCGGATTGGGGTGACAGTGGCGGTGCGGATGAATCAGGTAGTCCGCTCCGAGCAGGCTTCGCAAGGCGCCGTCCACCGCGGGGTCGCGCAGGATCTCGTAGAGTTCGGGCACGCGCGGCAGAATGTCGTTGTGCGGGTTGCCTGACGCCGCGAACAGGGCCTCGATCCGGCGCAGGACGCGCCGGTGAAACGCGGCCGGGTGACTGGTGCGCAGCACCAGGTAGCCGTCAGTCAGATAGTCCCGGAGCTGGCGGTCGCGCAGCAGAATCGGCGCCGTCATGGCCAAAAAGAACCTCCTCGCGCGCGCCGCATGGTCACCCCGGCGGGGCGGCGCTCATCAGCGCGCCGGCGCGTTCCACCAGCTCCATCAGCACTTCCAACTCCAGGTCGGCCAGCCGGCGGAAGCTGATGCTGCTCTTGCCCGCCTTTACCTTGCCGAGGCGGCCGGCGTACGCCTCGGTGAGGTAGCGGCGCCCGTCGGCGGCGTTGACGTAGACGCTGTAGTAGCTCTTCTGCCGCGCCAGCCCGACGATGAACCATGCCACCGGCGTCTTGTCCGAACGGACGTAGGAGTAATCGCCGTAGCCGATGATGGTCTGGAAGCTGCCGCCCCAGAACACCCCCTGCCACAGGCTGCGGCGGTGCCCGGGCAGCGCCGCGCCGAGGCGGCGATCCAGCGCCGTCATGTCGCCGCGCAGCTCGCCGGGCAGCGAGGCGAGGTACTCGTCCGGGGAGGCAGCCACCCGTTCCATGCACTGCAAGCATATCAGATCCGGCGGTGCCTTTGCCCGCATGCCGCGGCGCGCGGCGCGCCGGCCTTCAGTAGGGAGGCGGCAGCTCCCCGACCGGGACTTCGATGAGGGCGGGCGCGTCGCCGGCGACGGCGCGCGCCAGCGCCGCTTCCAGGCCCGCGGGGTCGGCCACCCGTTCCCCCCGCACCCCGTAGGCGTCGGCCAGCTTCATGAAGTCGGGGTTGTGCAGCTCGGACCCGTATACGCGCCCGCCGAAGCGATTCCGCTGATCGCGCAGGACGTTGCCGTAGGCGTTGTCGTTGAACACGATCACCACCGCGTTGATGCCGTACTTGACCGCGGTCGCCAGCTCCTGCGAGTTGTACAGAAAGCCGCCGTCGCCCGAGATCGCCACCACCGCCCGGTCGGGCCGGGCCACCTTGGCGCCGAGCGCGGTCGGGTAGCCGTAGCCCAGCGTGCCGAAGTAGGAGGGTGTGATGAACGAGCGCGGCGCGTATATCGGGCAGTGGGCGCGGCTGTAGTACCCGAGCTGGGTGAAGTCCTGGACGATGATGCCGTCGTCGGGCGTGCCGGCCCGGATCGCGCGCATGAACGAGCGCAGCGGCTCCGGCTCCGAGGCGGCGGCGAAGCGTTCCGCGTAGAGCGTCTCCAGCTCCCGCCTGCGGCTCGGCCGCGGCGGCGTCATCTCGGCCAGCCGCCGCTGCAGCGCGGCCAGCGTGGCGCGGGCGTCGCCGGCCATGGCGGCGGTGCGCGCATGGTTGCGCCCGATTTCCTGCGGGTCGATGTCGAGCTGCAGCACCTGTTGTTCGGCGCGCGGACCGGGCGGCGCCGCCAGCCGGGTGCCGACGGCAAAGATCAAGTCGTGTTCGGCGTGCCGTTCGCGGTAGGGATCGCGCCCGAAGCTGATCGGGCCGAGCGACAGGTAATGGCGGTCGGAGACCGCGCCGCGGCCCTCGCCGGTGGCGAACACGGGCGCCTGCAGATGCTCCGCCACCTGCAACAACGCGTCGTGGGCGTCGGCCAGATGCACGCCGCCGCCGGCCCAGATCGCCGGGTTGGCGGCGTTGGCGAGCAACTCCGCGCCGCGCTCGATCTCGGCCGCGGCCGCGGCCGGGCGCCGGCAGGCGGCGGGCTCGACGAGCTCCACCTCCGCGGCCGCGGCCAGGGTGTCCGGCGGAATCTCCAGTTCGACCGGCCGCGGGCGGCCCGACTGCAACTGGCGGAACGCCTCGTTGACGCTGCCCGGCACCTCCTGCGGCGCCAGGATGCGGCGGCCCCACTTGATCACCGGGCGGATGGTGTCGAGCTGATCGTTGATCTCGTGCAGGGCGCCGCGGTCGCGCCCGATCAGCGCCTGCTCCACCTGCCCGGCGATGACCAGGATCGGCGACGACGCGGAGTAGGCGGTGCCGATGCCGGCGGAGGCGTTCTGCAGCCCCGGTCCCGGTACGACGAGGGCGGTGCCGATGCCGCCGCCGGCGCGCGAGTAGCCGTCGGCCATGTAGGTGGTGGCCTGCTCGTGGCGGGTGGTGATGAAGCGGATCCCCGGCTGCTCGTGAAGCCCGTCGAGCAGGTGGTAGAGCTGCACGCCGGGCAGACCGAAGATCACCCGCACGCCTTCCCGATAGAGCTGCCGGGCGAGCGCCTGGCCGCCGGTCATCCTGGGCATTTGTCCATATTCTCCTTGCCTCATTGTCGCCGCCCCGGCCTCGGAGCGCAAGCTACCCTCGGCCGGCCGGCTCGGCCGACCTCGGCCGGCGCGGCGCTATAGGTCTCAGGTACCGCGTCGTGTCATACTCGTGCGGATGAAGACTATCCTGGTAACCGGCAGCACCGACGGCATTGGCCGCGCCACCGCCCAGGCGCTGGCCGAGCGCGGCTGCGCGGTGCTCGTGCACGGCCGCAACCGGACGCGAGCGGAAGCCGCGGCGCGCGCGATCACCGGCGCTACCGGCAACCGGCAGGTGACGGCGGTGGCGGCCGACTTCGCGGCGCTGGCCGAAGTGCGGGCGCTGGCGCAGCAGGTCCTGCGCATCTGCCCGCGGCTCGACGTGCTGATCAACAACGCCGGCATCGCGGTCCGGCGCCGCCGCCTGTCGGCCGACGGCTACGAGAGTACGTTCGCCGTGAATCACCTCGCGCCCTTCCTGCTGACCAACCTGTTGCTCGACCGGCTGCGCGCAAGCGCGCCCGCGCGCATCGTCAACGTGAGCTCCGGCGTGCACGGCAGCGGGCGCATCAACTTCGACGACCTGCAGATGGAGCGCGGCTTCGACGGCTGGGAGGCGTACTGCAACTCCAAGCTCGCCAACGCCCTGTTCACCTGCGAGCTGGCGCGCCGCCTGGATGCCGGCGAGGTCACCGCCAACTTCCTGCATCCCGGCGTGATCGACACCAAGCTGCTGCACGTGAACTTCGGCGGCGGCAGCCCGGTGACCGAGGGCGCCAGCACCCCGCTGCACCTCGCGCTGGCCCCGGACCTGGAGGGTGTCAGCGGGGCGTACTACGTCAACCGGCGGCCGGCGCGAGCTTCCGCCGCGGCCGGTGACCGGCGCCTGGCCGCCGAACTGTGGCGCGTCAGCTCCGCCCTTACCGGTCTGGCGTAGCGTCTTCGGCGGAGCGCGGATGAGCGACTGGCTGCGCGACGGCGCGTTGGTCGGGGCCGGCGGGTTCTTCGGGGCGGCAGGCCGGTTTCTCGTTACCGGATGGCTCCGCGCCCATGCCGAACACTTCCCCTACGGCACCCTGACGGTGAACGTGATCGGCTCGTTGGCGCTGGGGTTCCTGGTGACCGCGCTCGCCGACCGGGTGTTCGCCGGCAGCCCGTTCCGGCTGCTGGCGCTGGTGGGCTTCCTGGGCGCATTCACCACCTTCTCGGCGTTCAGCTACGAGACGGTGCTGCTATGGGAAGCGGGCCGCTGGCCGGCGCTGGCCGCCAACCTCGCGCTGAACGTCGGCGGCTGCCTGCTGGCAACCGCGGCCGGGATGCTCGCCGCCCGCGGCGTAGCGGCCTAGGCAAGGGAAGTCTTGAGCAGCTTGTCGATCAACACGAAGGCCAGGGCGGCCTGTTCGTTGCGGGTCAGGTCGCGCTCGATGGCGGCCAGCGCCGCGTCGATCCGGGGCGCGGCGGCAGGATCCTGCCGGGCGAGGCGAAAGGCGGCCGCGAGCTGAGCCTGGTTGATGCAGTAGACCGACTCGCCGCCGGTGATGTCGACCGCCTGGACGGCCACCGTATCAGACCGCGAAGCTGGCGCCGCAGCCGCACGCCTTGCCGGCGTTGGGGTTGCGGAACCGGAAGCCAAGGTTGATCAGATCGTCCGAGTAATCGATCTCCAGCCCGTCGACGTGCCGGGCGCTGCTGCGGTCGGCCACGATGCGCACCGGGCCGGCGGTGAACAGCCGGCGGTCGAACGGGGTCTCGGTGGTATCGACCGAGGCCTCGTAGGTCATCCCGGCGCAGCCGCCCTCGGTGACCCAGATGCGGAGGAACTGGCCGCCGCCGCCGGTGAGGCGGGCGATCTCGGCGCTGGCGCGCTCGCTGACGTTGATCAGCGGCGCGGTGGTGATCGTTTCCTGCACGCGCGAATCTCCTCGCTCCAAGCTACTGCCGCGCGCGCCGCCTGTCAAAGGGCGGTCGGCGGCGGTCCGGCGGGGGCGGCTACCGGAAGCGGCGAAGGTAGGCGCCGAGCAGCGGGTCGGCCACTCGATAGTGGTCCGGCAACCGCTCGATCACTCCCCGGTCGCACAGCCGCTTCACCGACAGCGCCACCGTCCGGCTGGACAGGCGCACGCCGGCGAGGAAGCTCTTGGACTGCGGATGCTCGACGCTGCCGCGGCGGGCGATCTCGGTCAGCACGCTCTCGTCGGTGCCCGAGAACGCCGTCAGATAGGACGCGTAGCGGCCTTCGCGGTTCTCGAGCAGCGCCACCAGGGCCGCCCGGACCTTGGGGTAGTCGATCTCCGCCGCCTCATGCGACTCCAGGAGCTGGGCGCCCAGCCGGTTGATCGCTTCCGGTACGCGCTGCACGTCGTCCTGCAGGCGCGCCGCCACTTCCGGCGAGATCGTCAGCCGCCGCGGACTGAACCGCTCCTCCAGGTAGGCATGGTACTCGCCGTAGGGAATCGACTTGAACTCCAGCTCGCTCCCCCATTCACTCAGCGGAGCGCCCGGCGCGGCGAACAGGTCCGTCAGCATGTGACGTTTGGAACCGAGCAGCAGCACCGGCACCGCCCCCAGCGCTTCCAGGCAGGCGCGCAACTGCGCCGGCGCTTCGGGGACCAGCGCGACGTCCTGGAACTCGTCCAGCACGATGAGCGAGTCGACCTCCTCGGCGATGCGGACAACGTGTTCCCACAGCGCCTCCAGGCCGGGGCCGGCTTCCCGGCCGCGGGAGTGGAGCGACAGACTCGGATTGCCGGTCTGCGGGTCCAGCGAAATCTCCGGCCGCAGCGCGGCCAGGAACCGCCCGACGTTCTCCATAAAGCCCTTGGCCGGAAATGAAGCGGCGAAGCTCCGCTGCAGACCGGTGGCCAGCCGCCGGGTCAACGACTGCATTGAACGGACGCCCATGAGGTCCGCAAACAGGACGAAGTGACGCTTGCGCGCGCGCCGGAACTCCTCGATGGTGACGTTGCGGACGACCGATGTCTTCCCGTAGTTGCGCGGACCGTAGACTACCACGCGACGTCCATGCTCCACCGCGGCCCGGAGCGCGCGCTGCTCGCGCCGGAGGTTGCAGATGTTGTCGGCGTCAACGAGGCGGTCGAATACGAACTGCTTCATGGTCTGCATGGCATGATAAGAAAAGTATCATACCAGCGGTACCGCAGTCAGGTCGAACCAGACGTCCGGCTGCGGATCACTGGCGGGGCGCGGTCTGCTGAGTCACGGGGCTATGGGCGATTTCGCTCATTCGAGGAGCGTTCCTTCAACGTTGTGTCGATGCGCTCTACGATAACGCGCAGGTCGCCTACTTCCTTGCTCAAGGCGTCGACCTTGCCGTCTACGGCTTTGATGTTCTCGCTAATCCTCAAATGAGCCTTCTCTGCTTCGGAGGAAAGCTCCTTGCGGGTCTCGTCGATCTTCTCGCGGGTCGCTTTGTCTGCGGCGCCGATCTTCTCGCTCAACGTCCAGGCGGCTTTGGGAAGCACAAGAATGATAGTAAGGATGATTCCGCAAGCGGAAACCACCACGGCGGCTGCGCCTACCAAAAACTGCCACGTCTCCATTCGGGGCATCCCTCCTGCCGGGGGAGACGAACATACTACGGCAACAGGAACGTCAACAACAGGGTTGCCGCCGAGAGCGTCACATTCCCCACGTGGTGCCGGGGCGCCGCGTGCTACCACTGCCTGCAGTTGTCGTACGGGTTGCGGCGCAGCGCGTCGGTCAGGCCGGCGAGCAGGCCGAACGGCCCGGCGAAGGTGTCGTCGACGAAGGGGTGGACTGGTCGAGCAGGTCCATGATCCCGGCGCCGGACATGCCCACCACTTCGCGGTAGTCGAGCAGGTCGTCGATATCGACCTTGCCGATGCCGCGCAGGTCGGTGTAGGCGAAGCTCGGTTCGGGCGCGGCGGCGCCGCGTGCCGGCGGCGGATGTTCGACGAGCGCGGCTGATGTTGCCACGGCGGCTTTCCTTGGGGTACCGGAAGGTGTACCGGAAGCTGCACCAATACTACAATACTGCCGGAGGAGTCGGGCTTGGCGTTCGGGCGGCGTGCCGCCGGGCGCCCGTCGGCTGCTGAGCGTGGCGCGCCAAGCGGCAGGAGGAATCAGGTGGCGGCACATGGAACCTAGTTCTCGAACCGGCGGCAGCGCGCTCGAGGTAGCGGAGGTGGTGCCGTTTCTGGCCGTCGCCGACCTGCGCGCATCGCTGGCGTTCTACGTGGACGGCCTGGGCTTCGCCATGGAGAACCAGTGGATCGACGCCGGCGTGCTGCGCTGGTGTCAACTGCGCCTCGGTTCGGCGGCGGTGATGTTGCAGCAGTTCCGCACTAGCGGACCCGACGCGCGCAGCTTCGGCCCCCGCAAGGGCGAGGGGGTGGCGTTGTGTTTCTTCTGCAGCGATGCCGTGGCCTTCTACCGCAGCGTGCGCCGGCGCGGCATCGCCGCCTCGGAACCGCAGGTCGGCAATCGGCTGTGGGTGACCGAGATGACGGACCCCGACGGGTATCAGGTGCTGTTCGAGAGCCCCACCGACCTGCCCGAGGAAACCAGGTTGTCGGAGCTTCCCGCAGCGGACGGCGCGCCGTGAGCATGACCGCGACCGCTCCCGGCCGATTGAATTCGGTGCGGCCCGAAGATCGCGCCATTCATGAGTGGTATCGGTTCGTGTTGTCGTTTCCGCCGCATCTGGTTCAGGATTATCTGGACCGGTTCGGAATTGGTCCCGGCATGACGGTCCTGGACCCGTTCGCGGGAACCGGCACCACGCTGGTCGAATGCAAGAAACGATCCATCGCGAGTTTCGGCATCGAATCCAATCCGATGGCGCAGTTCGCCAGCGCCGTGAAGCTCGACTGGTCGGTCGATCCGGCCGCCTTGGCGGACTACGCCGCCGGCGTGAGCGCCGAGGCGCGGGGGAACCTGGCCCGGGACGGCTATTCCGATTGGGGCGGGCTGCCGCTGTTTGCGGCGCATGAGGCGGGGCGCGCCGAATTGCGCGCCCTTGCGCCGGCGCAGCGCAAGCTGCTGTTGAAGGATTCGATCAGTCCCCTGCCGCTGCACAAGACCTTGGTGTTGCTCGACGCGATCACGGCGCGCGGCGATTACCGGCAGCGGCGCTGCGGGCGCCTCGCGCTGGCCAGCGCACTGGTACGGACCATCGGCAACCTGAAATTCGGTCCCGAAGTAGGGGTCGGAAAGATCAAGCAGGATGCTCCCGTAGTAGCCGCCTGACGCTTCCGTCCAGCATACTGGCCACCGCTCCGGCAGGAAAAACCTGGATCATCAGATCCGCCGGGCGCAGCAGGTATCGATTCGTAATGGTTGCCGATGAACCATTGACGCCGAATCCGAATCTTGTAGTTACGAAGGTGCCGGATGCGACACCCGGTATCATTGCCAAGTATGCTTTCAGCGACGAACAAGCAGTACTGGCGCTCGCGCGGTACAACCGACTCATCGACATCTTTCTCGGTATATCCTGCTACTCACTTCAGAATCATCTGAGAACGACGGTGCGCGGACTGGGCCAAGTGGAAACCGATGAGATCTACGTCGGTTTGGATCGGAGCGGAGCCCACTACGTTGTTCCGGTACAAGCAAAGGGCGGCAACGATCGGCTCAGCCGGATCCAGATCGAGCAGGACATCGCCGTCTGCGCCGAAAAGCTGCCTTCTCTGATATGCCGGCCGGTAGGGCTGCAGTTGATGCGCAAGGACCTCATCGCGCTTCTGTCGTTCGAACAGGACGGCGAGGACATCAGAGTGGTTTCGGAAAGGCACTATCAGCTCGCCCCCGCGGACGCGGTGACCGATGACGACCTGGTTCGCTATCGAAGGCGCCTCTCGGAAACCGAGGTGTGACGCCCGCTGTTGCAGGAGGTGGGGGCGTGGCGTAGGATGCGGGGGTGATGCAGCTACCACAGGATTATACGGAACGCGTCTATGCGGGCGTGTTGGGCAAGATCATCGGCGTGTACCTGGGGCGTCCGTTCGAGGGCGCCCTGCACGAGTGGATCGAGCGCGAGCTGGGCGAGATCACCGGCTACGTGCACGAGCGCCTGAAGCGCCCACTGATCGTCACCGACGACGACATCTCCGGCACCTTCACCTTCATCCGCGCGCTGGAGGACTTTGCGGCCAGCGCCGACCTCAGCGCCGCCGACATCGGCCGCACCTGGCTCAACTACCTGATCGAAGAGCGCACCGTGCTGTGGTGGGGCGGCCTGGGCAATTCCACCGAGCACACCGCCTACCTGCGCCTCAAGCAGGGGATCGAGGCGCCGCGCAGCGGCTCCATCGCGGTCAACGGCAAGGTGGTGGCGGAGCAGATCGGCGCGCAGATCTTCATCGACGGCTGGGCGATGGTCGCGCCCGGCGATCCTGAGCTGGCCGCGGCCCTGGCCGCCAAGGCCGGCAGCGTGAGCCACGACGGCGAAGCGGTATACGGCGCCCAGGTGGTGGCGGCCATGGAGGCGGCCGCCTTCGAGGAGTCCGACATCGGCGCGCTGCTCGACACCGGACTGCGCTTCATCCCCGCGGATTCGGTGATCGCCCGCCTGATCGGCGACCTGCGCGAGTGGCACGCCGCCGACGGCGATTGGCGGCGCAGCTTCGCGCGGGTGCAGGAGCACTACGGCTACGACCGCTACGGCGGCAACTGCCACATGGTCCCGAACCACGCCATCATCATTCTGGCGCTGCTCTACGGCGGCGGCGACTTCGCCCACTCGCTGATGATCGCCAACACCTGCGGCTGGGACACCGACTGCAACTCCGGCAACGTCGGCTGCCTGCTGGGGATCCGCAACGGGCTGGCCGGCATCGACGGCGCGGCCAACGGCGGCGCCGCTGCGGTGGGCCGCTGGCGGGGGCCGGTCGCGGACCGGCTCTATCTGCCGACCGCGGACGGCGGCCGCTGCATCACCGACGCGCTGCAGCAGACTTACCGTCTGGTCAACGTAGGGCGCCGGCTGCAGGGGCTCGATCCGCTGCAGCCGAAGGGCGGCGCCCGCTACCACTTTTCGCTGCCCGGTTCGGTCCAGGGGTTCGAGGCCGAGGGCGCCGGCGGCGCCGAGGGAGCGGTGACCAACGCCGGCGGGCGGCTGGCGCTGCGCTTCGCCGGGTTGCAGGGAAGCGCTGCGGCGCGCGCCACTGCCGCCACCTTCATTCCGCCCGATGCCGATCAGCTGGGCGGCTACGAGCTGCTGGCTTCGCCGGCCCTGCACTCGGGTCAACTCGTCCGCGCGCGGGTGGATTTGGACGCCGCGGCGAGCGGCAGCGTGGCCTGCCGCCTGTGCGCCGCGGTGTACGGCGACGGCGACGGCCTGGAGACCCGGCGCAGCGAGCCGGTCGCGGTGGCTCCGGGAGCGGGCGCCGAGCTGGCGTGGGAGATGCCCGACACCGACGGCCATCCCATCGCCCGCGTGGGCGTGGAGGCGGTAGCGGCCAACGGCGCCGCGGTGGCCGGTACCCTGTATCTGGACTGGCTCACCTGGAGCGGCGCCCCGCGCGCCAACCTGGCGCGGCCCGCCAACGTGCCGTCGCTGCCGCCGCGCAAGCGTTACTCCTACCGCCCGTGGTGGGGCCGCGCCTGGGTGAACGCCTGCTCGACCCTGTGGACCAGGATCGACGAGGAGGCGCTGCGGCTGATTCAGAACGAAGGAGTGGGGCTGGCCTTCCAGGGCAGCGAGAGCTGGACCGATTACCGCGTCACCGCCACGCTGCGGGTGCACATGGCGCAGGCCGGGGGCATCGCCGCCCGCGCCGGCGGCATGCAGCGCTACTACGCGCTGCTGATCGGCGGCGACGGCGTGGTTCGCCTGGTGCGCCACGTGAACGAGCGCACCGTGTTGGCGTCGGCGCCGCTGGCCGGCGAGCTGACCGCGTGCCACCGCCTCACCCTGGAGGTCAGCGGTTCGACCATCAGCGGCGCCGTGGACGACGGGCCGCCGCTCACCGCCACCGACGACGCGCTGCGCGGCGGCGCGGTGGCGCTGGTGGCCGAGGAGGGCCGCGTCGAGGTCCACGGCGTTACCATCGCCCCGGCCTGAACCCCGCACGGGCGATGAGCGCGGGCTGGCTGGCGGAGCCGGCGAACGAGGGGCGGGAGGGAGTGCTCGACTTCCCGTGCAGCGTGCAGCGCCTGCCCGACGGCAATACCCTCATTGCGGATGCCGGCGACGAGCTGGGCGAGGGCAGCGAGATCCTGGAGGTGAACCCGGCCGGCGACGTGGTATGGCGCTACGCCGGCGGGCTCGCCTTCGCCCATAGCGCTGAGCGGCTGGCGGACGGCGCCACGCTGATTACCGACACCAGCAACCACCGCCTGCTGATCGTCGCGCCGGACGGGAGCGTGCGGCTGGATTCGGCGCAGTGGGGGAGCCTGTCGGACGGCTCCCGGCTGGACTACCCCAACGACGCCCATCAACTCGACGACGGGACCTTCCTGGTGACCGACCGCAACAGCGACCGGGTGGTGATCGTCGACGCCGCCGGTCAGGTGCGGTGGAGCCTGCGCAGCCCGCTCATCCACCATCCGCACAACGCCGACCGGCAGGCGAACGGCAACCTTCTGGTGGCCGCCTCCGGCTGCAATCGGGTGCTGGAGATCGACCCTTCCGGGACGGTGACGTGGAGCTACGGCGATCCCGCCCGGCGCCTGCTCGACTTTCCGCGCGACGCCGACCGGGTGGCGGAGCAGCGGGTGCTGATCACCGACTCGCGCCACCATCGCGTGCTGGAGGTGAACCCCCTGGGCGAGGTGGAGTGGCAGTTCGCCGTGGACTATTACGCCAGCTTCTACGAGGCCGACCAGCTCCCCAACGGCAACGTCCTGATCTCCGACCAGCACCATCATCGGGTTCTGGAGGTGGACCGGTCCGGGAGCGTCGTGTGGTCATTCGGCAACCACCGCCCGCGCGTGCCCACGCTGCCGCGGCTGCGCAACGGCGCGCTGGCCGACCCCGGCGCCGGCGGCGTGCCCGCGGGATGGTACGTCTACCGCCGCTTCGCGGAGGGCGCCGGGGCGTTCGCGCGCGGCGCCGACGGCGCGCCCGGCCTGGCCAACGGCGGCAGCGGGGCGCTGTTCCTGGCGCAGCGGGTGGCGGTGGAGCCGGGCCGCGGCTACACCCTGACCGGGGAGCTGCGCAGCGAGCGGCTGGCGCCCGCCGCCAGCGCTCACCTGCAACTGTACTTCCTGGACGCCGAGGCCGGCGCGCTGAGCAGCGCCGCGGCGGCGCCGCGCAGCGCGCCGCTGCGCGGGACGGTGTCGTGGCAGGCGGCCGGCGTGTCCGCGCGCGCCCCGGCCGCGGCGCGCGCGGTGGAAGCTCGGGTGTTCGTGGGCGGCGGCCCGGGCCGGGTGTTCGCGCGCGGCCTGCGGCTGCTGCAGGAGTGACGGCGCGCGCCGCCTCAGGCGCGGGTCAGGTGCGCGAGCTCCAGTTGCGCCACGCTGCGGCAGCCGAGCAGTGCCATGGTGCGGGCCATCTCTTCGGCCAGCAGGTTGATGGCGTAATCCACCCCGGCTTCGCCGCCGGCGCCCAGGCCGTACAGGTAGGCGCGTCCGGCCATGCAGGCGTGGGCGCCGAGCGCCAGCGCCTTGACGATGTCGCCGCCGCGGCGCACGCCGCCGTCGCAGATGACCGCGGCGCGGTCGCCGACCGCGTCTACCGCCGCGGGTACCAGATCGAGGATCGGCGGGGCGCCGTCGAGCTGGCGCCCGCCGTGGTTGGACAGCACGATGGCGTCGCAGCCGTGGTCGGCGGCGAGCCGGGCGTCGGCCACGGTCTGGATTCCCTTGAGCACCAGCGCCCCCTGCCAAGTGGCGCGCAGCCACTCCAGGTCGCGCCACGTGACGCTCGGGTCGAACTGCGAGCTGATGTAGTCGGCGAGGGCCACCGGCGTGGTGCCGTCGGCCGGCGAACGGCCGCGCACGTTGGAGAACACGATCGGCTCGGAGCGGATGAAGCGCCACGTCCAGCCGGGATGGCGGATGCCGTCGGCGATGGTGCCGAGGCCGAGCTGAGGCGGCAGGGTAAAGCCGCCGCGCACGTCGCGCTCGCGGCGTCCCGACACCGGAATGTCCACCGTGGGCATCAGCGCGTGATAGCCGGCGGCCGCGGCGCGCTGCACCAGCTCGCGCACCAGGCCGCGGTCGCGCAGCACGTAGAGTTGAAACCAGAGCGGGCCGGAGCCGGCCTGCGCCACCTCTTCGATGGAGCGCGTGGCCACGGTGGACAGACTGTAGGGGAGCTGCGCCCGCGCCGCGGCGCGCGCCGCGGCGAGCTCGCCCTCCGGGTCGGCCATGCGGGAAAAGCCGACCGGGGCCAGCACCAGCGGAAACGGCAGCCGCCGCCCGAGCAGCGTCGTCGAGGTGTCTACCTGCGACACGTCGACCAGCACCCGCGGCGCGAAGTTCCAGCCGCGGAACGCGGCGGCGTTGGCGCGCAGCGTCACCTCGTCCTCGGCGCCGCCGTCGATGTAGTTGAACACGCCGCGCGGCAACCGCCGCAGCGCCAGGCGGCGCAGGTCCTCGATGTTTACCGCCTGCGCCCGCAGCCGTTCCTCACGGGTGCGCGCCCGGCGCCGAAAGCGCAGTACCGAGCGCAGGGTGCGCCACATATCGCGCGCCAGTATGGAGCGTTGCCGCGCGCCGTCAAGCGCCCGCTCGGCCGGCGCCGGCTACCCCAAGCGGGTGGTTTGCGGCATGCTCCGGGGCATGAACGTGGATTCGATGAACAGCGGCCGCCTGGCCGGCAAGGTCGCAATCGTGACCGGCGGCGGCGCCCGCGCCGGAACCGAGCTCGGCACCGGCCAGGCCATATCGGTGGCGTTGGCGCGCGCCGGAGCGCGCGTGCTGGTCGTGGACCTGGCCGCGGAGAACGCCGCCCGTACGCTGGAGGCGGTGCGCGCCGCGGGCGGCGAGGGCGCGGCCTTCACCGCGGACGTGGCGCGCAGCGACCAGTGCGCGGCGATGGCGGCGGCGGCGGTGGAGCGCTACGGCGCCCTGCACGTGCTGGTGAACAACTGCGGCATCGGCGCGGGCGGCACGGTCGCCGAGCTGGACGAAGCAGTGCTGGAACGCGGCCTGGACGTCAACCTCAAGAGCGCCATCTTCGCCAGCAAGCACGCCATCCCCCACATGCGGGCGCAGGGCGGCGGCTCCATCATCAACGTGTCGTCGATCGACGGCATCACCGCCGGCATGAGCATCAACGTCCCCTACGGCGTCGCCAAGGGCGCCCTGCACATGCTCACCAAGACCACCGCCGCCTACCACGGGCGCGAGGGCATCCGCGCCAACTGCATCGCCCCCGGGCACCTGCACGCCGCCTTCACCGGCCACTTCCCGGCGCGCACCCGCGACCTGCGGCGGCAGGCGGCGCCGCTCGGCACCGAGGGCACGGCGTGGGACATCGCCTGGGCGGCGGTGTTCCTGGCCAGCGACGAGTCGCGCTGGATTTCGGGCGTGGTGCTGCCGGTGGACGGAGGATTGCTGGCCGCGGCGCCGCTCACCGCCTACGGCTACATCGAGAACGTCAAGTACTGGTAGCGGCGGCGCCGCGGCTGCTGCCGCGGCGTCAGGCGGGGAGCACTTCGCGGACCGCCGCGGCGAGGATCTCGATCATGCGGTCGAGCTGCGCCGCGGTGGTGACCACCGGCGGCGCCAGGCAGAACACGTCGCCGCGCACGCGGCTGAACAGGCCCCGCCGCCGGGCGGCGGCATGCACCTGCGGCCCGACGTTGTCACCGGCCGGGAACTCGGTTTTGGCAGCCTTGTCCCGCACCAGCTCGACGGCGCACATCAGGCCCTTGCCGCGCACCTCGCCGACGTTGGGATGGCCGGCCAGGGCACTCCGCAGACCGGCCAGCAGGTGCGCCCCCTTGGCCGCGGCCTGCGCCGGAAAGTCCTCGTCCAGGATGATGTCGATGGTGCGCAACGCCACCGCGCAGCCCACCGGATGGGCGCTGTAGGTGTAGGCGTGCATCCAGGGAGTGGGGGCGGCGTCGAGCTCCTCGGCGATGCGGTCGCTCACGCCGACGCCGCCGAGCGGGAAGTAGCCGGAGGTCACCGCCTTGGCGAACAGCATCACGTCCGGCTCCACGCCCCAGTGGTCGAGGGCGAACAGCTTGCCGGTGCGGCCGAAGCCGGTGATCACCTCGTCGGCCACCAGCAGCACCTCGTGGCGGTCGCAGATCTCGCGGATGCGGGGAAAGTAGTCGTCCTGCGGCGGGATCACGCCGCCGGCGCCCTGCACCGGCTCCGCCAGGAACATGGCCACGGTGTCGGCGCCCTCCCGCTGAATGGCGCGCTCCAGTTCGTCGGCCGCGGCGAGGCCCTGGCTGACTCCGCGCGGAGCCTCGTAGCGGTAGGGATAGGGCGACGGGATCTGCAGGAAGCCGGGCACGCGCGGTTCGAAGGCGGGCCAGTACGCGGCGATGCCGGTCGCGCTCATCGCCGCCAGGGTCACTCCGTGGTAGCCCCACTGGCGAGAGATCACCTTGGTCTTGCGCGGCTTGCCGCGCAGCTTCCAGTAGGAGCGGGCCAGCTTGAAGGAGGTCTCGCTCGACTCGCCGCCGCCGGAGGTGAAGAAGAAGCGGTTGATGCCGGGGTAGGTCAGCGCCGCCAGGCGTTCGGCCAACGCGATGGCGCTCGGATTGGAACTGCCGGAGTAGGCGGAGCAGTAGGCCAGGGTGCTCATCTGCTCGGCGGCCGCCTGCGCCAACTCGCTGCGGCCGTGGCCCGCGACCACGTTCCACAGGCCCGCCAGACCGTCCAGATATTCGTTGCCGTCGGCGTCCGTCAGGACCGCGCCGCGGCCCTTGACCCACACGTGGCCGCCGGTATGGGCGCTGCGGTCGTGAAGCGGATGGATCAGGTGGCGCCGGTCGCGCTCCAGGAGCTCGGTTCTCGTCGCGTGCTGCACGCGGCAAGATATAGCTGCGGTGCGCGCATTGGCAAACCTTCCCGCGCCGGCGCCGCCGGTTGCGAGTGGCCCCGCGCCGGTTCGAGCGGCCGAGAACCGGGTTCGCCGACCGGCGCCGCGCGGGCGCCGAGCCGGCCCGGCGTCAGCGTTCCCAGTAGTGCTTCAGCGCTGACAGACCTTCCGCCGCATCGGTCTCGTCGATGCCGGAATAGGCGAAGCGGACGTAGACCCGTTCCTCGCCCGGCAGCGCGCGTCCGAAGTGGGTACGGGTGCAGAACGAGACCCCGGTCTCGTGCATGGTGGTGACGCGAAACGCCCGCGCGTCCGCGGCGGTGCGCGCGTACCCCAGGCGCCGGTACACGTCGGTCACGTCGGCGAACAGGTAGAAGGTGGCGTCCGAGGCCGGCGCCGCCACGCCGTCGATCGCGTTCAGGCGATCTACGATCAGGTCGCGCCGCGCCTGCAGCGTCGCCACGATGTTCTCGGCGCCGCTCTGGTCGCCGCGCAACGCCTCCACTCCCGCCATCTGCACGAAGTGATTGGTGCACGATTCGTCGTTGGAGTTGATTCTGGTGATGATGTCCACCACTTCGGGGGGGCCGACCGCGGCTCCCAGCCGCCAGCCGGTCATGGCGTACTTCTTGGAGAAGGTATAGCCGATCACGGTGCGTTCGCGCATGCCGTCGTACGCCACGATGGTGGGACTGCGCCCCGCATAGCGGATGTCGATGTAGGGGTCGTCGGACAGCACCCACAGGTCGCGCTCCCGCGCCAGGTCGGCGAGCCACTTCAACTCGGTTTCGCTGGCGTCGGCGCCGGTGGGGTTGTGCTGGGCATTGACGATCAGCACCCGGGTGGTGTCGTCGACGGCGCGCAGGACCGAGTCGCGGTCGATGCGAAAGCGCCCGCCCTCCACGTGGTAGGTGTAGGGCTGCCCGCGGCCGCCGAGGAAATCGACCTGCGACTCGTAGATCGGGTAGCCGGGATTGGGGTAGAGCACGCCGTCGCCCAGCTCCATTACCGCCAGCAGAAACTTGCCGATGCACGGCTTGCCGCCGGGTTGCACCGATACGTTGGCGGCGCCGTATTCCACGCCGCGCTGCTCGCTGAGGGTGGCCGCCAGGGCCTCGCGGAGCTGGGGAATGCCGGCGGCCGGCGAGTAGATGGTGCGCCCTTCGACCATCGCGGTATACGCCGCGCGGATGATGTTCAGCGGCGTGCGAATGTTCATGTCGCCCAGATGAAAGGGGTAGACGCGGTGTCCCTGCGCGGCCCAACCGGCGGCGTCTCCCGATACGGCGAAGGCGGTCTCGGTGCCGAGGCGGGAGATGCGCCGCGCGATCCGGGGACGGGGGCGGAACCTCGTTGCCATGCGCGGCTAGGCGGGAGGGCCGCCGGCCGCCAGGGCGGCAAGCAGCTCGCGTTGCCGTTGCAGGCGCTGCGCGCGTTCGGCGGCGAACCGTTCGATCCCGGCCACGATCGAGTCGGCGTCCAGGTGCGCCTCGGCGATCACGTCGGCCTCGGTCCCCCCGGTGAGCCAGCGCTGGTGCCAGTCCGAGGTCAGCGAGTACTCGCCGGCGGCCGGCCCGGCGCCGCGCCACGGCCACACCCGCTGCGTGCCGGTACTTACCACCATCAGATCCGCCGCCGCTTCCGGCGGCAGCACGGCGTTGCGGTAGGCGGCGGGCTGGCGGTCGAACAACTCCTCGCTGACCGCCGCGACCACCTTGACGTTGATCCCCATCCGCTCCAGCCGCGGCAGCGCCTGCACCAGGTTGAAGGTCGAGCTCGATCCCTGCACCACCACGTAGCCGTGCCGCGGGCGGCCGGCGGCGTAGTCGCGAATCACGTAGAACCCCTTGGCCGCGGCGGTAAGGCTCTGGTCCGCGAACCTGCTGCGGTCCGCCACCGGGAAGTCGGGCCGCGCCACCTCGATGACGATTACCCCTACCTCCGCTTCGCGGGCGGCGATCTCGGCGGCGGCGAAGTAGCCGGGGGCGACGTCGTTGTAGTCCCAGAAGCTCAGCGCGATCACCTGGCCGCGGGGAAACAGGCGCCATACCTGCGGGGCGAAGATGCCGAAGTGGGTGCGCGCGTCGGCGGCCGTCTCCGGGCCGGAGTGGCCGGCCAGGATGTTCAGCACGCCGAGGCGGAACGGACTGTCCTGGTTCTGCTGGCTCCACACCCGCGCCGGCAGGTACATCAGCGGAGTGAAGGCGCCGTAGCTGCCGCTCAGCGCCCAGACGCCGTCGTGCACCTCGGGATCGGGGGAGGCGCTCTGGCTCACCAGGCCGATGGCGGTCAAGGTGTTGCCGGCCTCCTGGATCGCGGCCTTGAAGCGGGTCCCGGCGGGGTTGGCCACGGGATCGTAGTGACCGGTCAGCGAGCCGCTCTCGACGTTGATCGAACCGGAAAGGTCCGCCGCCACGGTGATGAAGCGATTGCCGGTGACGTAGTTGATCCACTTGACCACCTCGGAGATGGCGCGTCGGGTGCCGGCGACCTCGCCCGGCTGCTTGAACAGGGTTACCTGCGCCTGCGAGCGCTCGCCGCTGGTGGGGTGGGTCAGCTCCAGGGTGCGCGGCTCCGCGGGCAGCTCGGCAACGCGCAGCCGCGGGTCCCGGAACGGGTCGCCGCCGGCGCCGCCGCCGGCGCCGAGCCGCAACGGGAGCTCGGCGGGCACGGTGCCGGCAATGGCCAGCAACCGGTCGGCGAGCCAGGCGCCGAGGCCGTCCTGCTCCAGCACCGACATCACGACGTCGACGTTGGTCTTGAACTGGATCAGGCGCTCGCGCGGGTCCTCCACCGCGCCGTCGCGAATGCCGGCGAAGGTCACCCCGAAGCGCTGTTCGAAGGTGCGCGCCAGGGCCACGAAGTAGGGCACGTTCATCTTCATGTCGTAGGGGTGGCTGTGGTAGCTGACGAGCTGCTCCCCGAACCCCGCGATGGTGCCGTTGGCCGCCGCCGGCCACCAGCCTTTGGTAGTGCGCCCGACCACGATCATCGGGCGCCGGTCGGCGGGGTCCCAGTGTTCCATGGCGTGCAGCGCGGCGAGGACCGCGGCGTAATTGTTGCCGTCCGCCAGTGAGAACACGTTCCAGCCGTACGAGGCCCACTGCTCCTCGATGGCGTAGGCATCCAGCCCGGCGGGCACCACGCCGCCCTGCAGCCGGTCGTCGATGCCGGCGTTGTTGTACGACAGCAGGATGCGCAGGCGCTTGCCCACCTGCTGGGCGACCGCCTGGGTCTTGAGCTCCTGGGCATGGCCGGCGGTCATGGCGAATTCGCCCTCCAGGGCCATCACCTTCAGCGCCGGCGGGGCGCCGGCGAAGTCCCAGAACGCGGCCTTGCCGGCGGAGGTGCCGATGCCGATGCCGGAGGGGCCGCCGTTGACGTCGTTGGTAAGGTCGGTGGTCTCGGAGTGGCCGGCGAGGGAGCGGATGCCGCGCAGGCGGGCCTGGGCGAAGCGCGGGTCGTCGGTCAGCCCGTGGTCGGCCAGCAGGGTGGCCAGCGCGCCGGCGCCGCGGCGGAAGCCGAGGCAGTCGATCGGCAGCAGGGCCACTGCGGGGTCTGCGTAATAACGGTCGTCTCCGGTGGCGGCGTGGCGCCGGGCGAGCGCTTCGCCCATGATCATCCACAGCGCGTAGGCGGTGGGGATGTTGTGGCCCCCGGCCAGCAGGAAGCGGTCGCCATAGGGATGCTTGGGGCGCCGGTAGTCGTAGCGCAGGCCGCCGGCCTCGGGGCCGGCCAGGTGCAGGGCGACGTTGTAGGGGGTGTAGGCGAGGGGGCCCCCGAAGTGGCCGGTCTGGGCGTAGTTTCCCAGCAGGGTGAGCGTCATGGCGGTCATGAAGCCGACCTGCTCGAAGCGCTCCGCGTCGTAGGCCGGAATCGGCACCTCGCGTTCGGCGGGTGCGTGCGGCGCCTCCCGCGGGCGAATTCCGACCGTCAGGGTTCCGTTCGATCCTGGCATGGCTGCGTACTCCTGAACATGGTTCTTGCAGCAGCTCCCCGGTGCGGGGTGGGCCGTCCACCACGGTGAGCGCTGGAACGGGAACCGCAGACTGCGCCTGCACTATAGGAGCTTGGCGGGTTACCGGCAAGGGGACCGCAGGAGGGATCGGCGTTCGGCCACTCGCTTTCAGGGCATCTGAGCGCCGGTGGTTTCCAGGTAGACGGCATACAGCGACTGGCTGGCCGCCATGAACAGGCGGTTCTTCCTGCGCCCGCCGAAGCAGAGGTTGGCGCACGGTTCCGGCAGCAGGATCTGACCGAGCAGCTCGCCCGCCGGGGAGAAGCAGTGCACCCCGTCGTAGCCGGCGCCGGCCCAGCCCGCGGCCGCCCACAGGTTGCCGCGCACGTCGCAGCGCACGCCGTCGGAACCGCCCGGCTGCATGTCGGCGAACACCCGCTGCCCCAGCGCCCGCTCGCCCGCCACGTCATAGGCGTAGATCACGCGCGGGCAATCGGCGTGGTGGGAGGCTCCCGTTTCCACCACGTAGAGGCGCCGGTAGTCGGGCGAGAAGCAGATGCCGTTGGGCATCACCACGTCGGCCACCGCCACCTCCGCCCGGCCGGTGTCCGGGTCGAGGCGGTACACGCGGGCGGGCAGCTCGTGTTCGGCCCAATGTCCTTCGTACTGAAACAGCGTGCCGTAGCCGGGATCGGTGAACCAGATCGAGCCGTCCGGATGGGTGCACAGGTCATTGGGTCCGTTGAGCGGCTTGCCGGCGAAGCGGTCGAGCAGCACGCTGACGCTGCCGTCGTGCTCGGTGCGGGTGACGCGGCGCGAGTCGTGCTCGCAGGACAGCAGCCGGCCCTGGGCGTCGCGAAAGTTGCCGTTGGTATTGTTGGCGGGGCGGCGGAACTCGCTGACGGCGCCCTCGGCGGCGGCGAAGCGCAAGATCCGGTTGTTGGGAATGTCGCTGAACAACAGGCAGTCGTGATCGCCGAACCAGACCGGCCCTTCGGCCCAGCGGGCGCCGGTGTAGAGGCGCTCGACCGCGGTGTTGTTCAGCTTGAAGGCGGCGAAGCGCGGGTCATGCACTACAATCGCCGGGTCGGGATAGGGCCCCGGAGCGCTCCAGTCGCGCCCGGCAATGAGAGACTCGGTAGCGGCCATGGCCGAAAGCATAGCACACCCGCGCCGGCCGGCAGGCGGTTACATCCCCCACACCGTGATCGGGGCGCCGCCGGCGGCGGGCTCGCGGCGGAACAGCTTCTGCTCCCACGGCTTGTCCGCGCTGCGGTCGAAGATCACGAGGTGCCCTTCGCCGGCGCCGCAGCGGTCCAGGTAGGCGCGGGTCTGGGTAAGCCCTTCTTGGATGGTCCGCTCCAGGCTGCGGTGCAGCAGCTTGCACTCGATCACCATCCGGCGGGCGCGTCCGGGCGGCGCTGCGGCCGGCCAGACGATCAGCAGGTCGGTGCGCATCCTGCCCAGGCCGTACTCGCGTTCGATGCGCCCGCCGCTGTTGACGATGCGCTGCAGGAACGCCTGCAACAGCAACTGCGGGCCGGCTTCGCGGTACTGAAACCGCTCGATCCAGTGTTCGGAGTGTTCGCGAAAGAACTCCCGGAACGCGGCCAGCAAGTCGGTCAGCCGCAGGTTGCCCGCCGCGTCCACGTACCAGGCCGGGTCGTGAGTCAGCGTCTCCTGCGTGACCCAGGTGAGATCGCGCGGGATCACCTCGCGGTAGATCGGGTTGGCGATGCGCACCGGCGCGTCTCGCGCCGCCAGGCCCAGGTCGCGCACGTACTGCAGGTCGTCCGGGCGCAGCTCGGTGGTAGCCTGTCCGCTCAGCAGCGGGGCGATCACCCGGTGCACGCGCTCTTCCTGCAGTTTGTCGGCAAGCTGGTCCAGGTGAGTGTCGCGGCGCAGGATGAGCTGCTCGCGCGCGGCGTGGATGGCGTCCGCGGTGAGCGGGCGGCTGCGGTCGCGGCCGGCGGGGTCGCCGTCGCACGCTTGGCGGGCCAAGGCGTTCACCAGCCACGGCTGGCCGGCGGTCAGCTCGCAGACCGTCTCCAGGGCGTCGTCGGTCCACGGCTGGCCGGTCTCCGCGGTGTGCTGGCCGAGCAAGGCGCGCACTTCGGTTGCCGAGAAGTCGCCCAACCGCAGCGACTCGGCCTTGATGTTGAAGGCGCTGCCGCCGGTGACGATGGCGTTCTCCTTGGCAGAACGGATGCGATAGTCGCGCACGTCGCGCACCCCGCACAGGATCACGCTCTGCGGGAACCCCTCCGGCCGTTCGTCATACCGGGCGCGAAGCTGGCGCAGCACCGACAGCAGCGTGTCGCCGACCAGCGCGTCGATTTCGTCGATCAGCAGCACCAGCGGCGTGGGATCCGCCTCCGCCCAGCGCGCGAGCACCTCCTGCAGCGCACCGTCGGGGCCGAAGGTGTCCAGTACGCCCGGCCAGATGCCGGCCAGCGATTCGTCGCCCAGGGCGGTGCGCGCCCGGCGCGCCAGTTCGCCGAGTATGGCGCGCATCGCCCGCTCCACGTTCTCACGCGACGCCTGGCCCGCTTCGACGTTTACGTAGACGCAACGCCAGGCGCCCTCGGCCCCGCCGTTCAGCAGGTCGCGCAGCGCCAGCAGGGCCGAAGTCTTGCCGGTCTGGCGCGGCGCGTGCAATACGAAGTAGCGCTTCTGCCGAATGAGGGTGAGCAGTTCGCGCTGATTCATCCGGCTCAACGGCGGAATGCAGTAGTTGTCCTCCGGCCGCATCGGCCCGGCGGTGTTGAAGAAACGCATCGTATCTTCAGTATCGCACACTCCGCGCCGCGCGCGGAATAACGGCATGACTTGACACATCCTCCTGCGCGGTCTCATGCTCTGCCAGTCGTTTGCTTGTGAGATGAGACGCTCAGCGCAGAAACATGTACGTAAGCCGCTGACTCCCAAACAGCGGCAGGCATTGGCAGCTAATGCCCAATACACGGGTAGCGCAGAGCATAAGGATCGGCGCTGGTGGGGAGGATTGCCGAGGGGACGGCAACTTCCCGGTGGAAGGGCAGGTCGAGCCGGCAAACAGAAGACGACCATCTGTCCACTGACAGGGGATCGTGATCGTGAACGGGCGACGGAGTGGGTCAGAGAGGCAATCAAGCAAGGGAACTACCGGTTCGTTCAGACCGACCAGAAGTTCCCCAAGAAGATATGGTACCGGGATGATTCCGGTCAATATTGGTTTGGATACTGTACCAACACGGCTTCCGGAGAGTACAAAGGATGGCCGATAGACGAGAGTGAACACGATGAGATTTTCGGTCGAGTGGATTGACGGTGGGATGAATCGCGCGGCGGAGGAGCGCGCGACGCTCTGCAAGCTCGGAATATACATCCAAGGCCAGAACGCCTGCCGTTTCATCGATTACGTTTCCAACGAAGAGACGGAATCTCTTGTCGTTCCCGCGGTTCACCTTGCCGAAGGGCTCGCGACCGACTGGTGGATCATATTTGGTGGCCGCGACCGCGATCACGGAATACGACGTTATCGAACCGGATTCGCACTACCCGATTTGCGTTTCAGGAACGATGGCTCGACGTTCGAGGTGACGGGCAAGGACTTCCACAGTGATAATCCGCACCTTGATTTTCGGTCCGACGGGGCGGAGACGCTGCCGCGCAGCGCAGCGGAATCAGAACTGTCTCGCTTCATACAGGAAGTGGTAGACCGACTCGCCGGCGAGGGGGTCAGGAATAGCGAAGTTGCCGTGTGTTGGTCTCGCGTCGGGGAGTCGCGCAACGATCCGGACGAACAGCCGTTCTGCGAAGCGGCCGGCGCGTTGGGGTTGGACCCGTATGCGATTTCGGACGATGACGCATGCTTCATCGAACAGGCCAATGACATCTTCTCGGAAGAGTCGCTGATCGAGTTTCTGGCGGGTATCAGGAAGGCGGAACGGTCAGCATCAGTCCTGGAGCGTGTGCGCCAGATGGAATCGCGACCGGCGGAGGCGGTGAGATTGCCGGAACTTGGCGATGTCGCTATCCAAGTCGAAGGCTTGACGGGACATGCACAGGTTGATAGGCCGTGGACAGCGGGGTACCGCGCGGCCCGGGCCTGCCGCCAGGCATTGAATCTCCGATCGGACTACCGGTTTCCATCCTATATGACACTTGCAAGGAAGCTGGGAGCCGCGCAGTTCGAGCCCGCCCAACTCTTCGACGGCGTTCGGGCTCTGGTGTCCTGCCCTGACGGAGACATCAGGGTCCATCTTCACGATCATGGTCGAGACCGCAGGCCGGCGGATATCGCCGAGTGGTCGAACAACTTCGCATTCGCGCGGGCGGTCGGTGATGCGGTGTGCTTTCGCAATACGCCGCGGTCGGTGGTAAACGACCTTCACCGCGCAGAACGCCAAGCCACCGGGCGGGCTTTTGCTGCAGAATTTCTTGCGCCCGTCGAGAGCGTTGTCGAGATGCTGGATGATGACCGCGGAGAAAAGGAAATCGCAGATGAATTCAGCGTGTCATCGTCCGTGATCAAAAATCAGATTCGCAATCGGGCCAACATCGAAGCCTACGGCAAGCTGCGAGCGGCTCGACCGGATGACGCGATTACGGCCGCGGAACTGCTGAGTCGGTTCGAACGCGGTCCGGCGCCGTTTACCGCCGCCGAACTCAAAGCAATCGATCGTTCCAAGGCGGAGCAACGGGCGCCGGAAGACAAGTGGAACGATCGCTGATCCTCGAGACCGCTACGCCGCTGCCGGATCACCTGTGGCGGTTCCCCTGCATGCGGCCCTGGATCGGCAGCCGGTATCGGGACGAGCGCCACAAGCGGCTGCTGGTGATCGGCGAGAGCCACTATCTGCCGTCCGACTCCACCATCCACCGCGATCCCGGCCGCTGGTACCGGAGCCGGCAGGAGGAGCTGAGCGGCGAGGAAGTCAGATGGGCGTCCACGGCCGGCAACATCACCGGACGATGGTACCGGGCGCACCGCATCTACCGCGCGATTCAGGACGAGATCGCTGGGATGCTGCGGGAGAGCGGAGTGACGCCGGACGAGTTTCCGCTCAACCACGTCGCGTACTGCAACTACTTCCTGCGGCCCGCGCCGGTGACCGGCGGCAGCATGGAAGGCAACGCCGTGCCGCAGGACTTTCAGGTGGCCGCGGCGGTGCTCCGCTGGTTCATCGGGCGCCACCGGCCTGAACTGGTGATCGCGACCTCCCGCTTCGCCGGCCGCTACGCCGGCGAAGTCACCCGGGAGCACCATCTGCCGTGCGCCAGCACGCCGCATCCGGGTACCCGCTGGTGGAACGCGGTATCCCGCAGCTACGGCGACGTCAGGGGCCGCGACCTGTTCCGCAACTTTCTGAAAGAGCAGCGCTGGGCATTCCGGTGACGCGATGAAACCTACATTCCCCACACCGTGATCGGCGCGCCGGCGTCGGCGGGCTCGCGGCGGAACAGCTTCTGCTCCCACGACTTGTCCTCGCTGCGGTCGAAGATCACCAAGTGCCCCTCGCCGGCGCCGCAGCGGTCCAGGTAGGCGCGGGTCTGGGCGAGCCCGTCGCGGATGGTCTGCTCCAGGCTGCGGTGCAGCAGCTTGCACTCGATCACCATCCGGCGGGTGCGGCCGGGCGGCGCCGCGGCCGGCCAGACGATCAGCAGGTCGGTGCGCATCCGGCCCAGGCCGTACTCGCGTTCGATGCGCCCGCCACTGTTGACGATGCGCTGCAGGAACGCCTGCAGCAGCAACTGCGGGCCGGCTTCCCGGTATTGAAAACGCTCGATCCAGTGTTCGGAGTGTTCGCGAAAGAACTCCCGGAACGCGGCCAGCAGCGCGGTGAGCCGCAGGTTGCCCGCCGCGTCCACGTACCAGGCCGGGTCGTGCGTGAAGGTCGCCTGCGTGGTCCAGGTGAGATCGCGCGGGATCACCTCGTGGTAGATCGGGTTGGCGATGCGGACCGGATCGTCCCGCGCCGCCAGGCCCAGGTCGCGCACGTACTGCAGGTCGTCAGGCCGCATCTCGGTGGTAGCCTGTCCGCTCAGCAGCGGGGCGATCACCCGGTGCACGCGCTCTTCCTGCAGCTTGTCGGCAAGCTGGTCCAGGTGGGTGTCGCGCCGCAGGATGAGCTGCTCGCGCGCGGCGTGGACGGCGTCCGCGGTGAGCGGGCGGCTGCGGTCGCGGCCGGCCTCGTCGCGTTCGCACGCTTGGCGAGCCAGGGCGTTCACCAGCCACGGCTGGCCGGCGGTCAGCTCGCAGACCGTCTCCAGGGCGTCGTCGGTCCACGGCTGGCCGGTCTCCGCGGTGTGCTGGCCGAGCAAGGCGCGCACTTCGGTTGCCGAGAAGTCGCCCAACCGCAGCGACTCGGCCTTGATGTTGAAGGCGCTGCCGCCGGTGACGACGGCGTTCTCCCTGGTCGAACGGATGCGGTAGTCGCGCACGTCGCGCACCCCGCACAGGATCACGCTCTGCGGGAACCCCTCCGGCCGTTCGTCGTAGCCGGCGCGAAGCTGGCGCAGCACCGACAGCAGCGTGTCGCCGACCAGCGCGTCGATTTCGTCGATCAGCAGCACCAGCGGCCTGGCGTCGGACTCGGCCCAGCGGGCCAGCAGCTCCTGCAGGGCGTCGTGCGGCCCGGCGGTTTCCAACACTTCCCGACGGATCGTTTCCGGAAAGCGGTCGTTCAGGGTCCGGCGTGCCCGGCGAGCGATTGCATTGAGGATCGCGCGCATTCCCGCGGCCACGTCGTCACCCGCCGCCTGGCCGGCCTCGACGTTGACGTAGACGCAACGGCAGTCGCCCGCGGCGCCGCCGTTCAGCAGGTCGCGCAGCGCCAGCAGGGCCGAGGTCTTGCCGGTCTGGCGCGGCGCGTGCAGCACGAAGTAGCGCTTCTGCCGAACGAGGGTGAGCAACTCGCCCTCATCGATGCGGCTCAGCGGCGGGATGCAGTAATGGTCCTCCGGCCGCATCGGACCGGCGGTGTTGAAGAACCGCATCAGCCCAGTGGGCGGCAGCCGGCTGCTCAAACCCATCGCCGATCCTGGTCCAGCACACGCTCGCCGTAATCTCCGAACCAGGACCGAATGGTGGTGAAGAATGGGGGCAGTGGACTGGCGCCGCCGAGGAGGAGCTCGCTACGGGCCGCCGCCTCCATCACGTCAGGATCATTGATATGCTCCTGCCATTTCCGATCGAGGACATTCCAGCGCTTCTCACGCGCCCGCCGCAGACGCTCGACGTTCAAGCCCAGGACCTCAATGGTCCGGGCTACCATGCAGGCGTCGAATCCGCGAAGGGCGCAGGCTTGTCCGTCGGCCTTGATCTTTCCTTCGCTAGTTACCGTGGTGACCGAGGGCAGCGCGGGCAGCGTCCTGGGGTCGACCGGAATACTGGCTTCACCCTTCTTCTGCCCACAACTGAGATTGTGCTTCACCGGCGGTAGAAAGCGGTCGTCGTCGCCGGCGGCATCCGGACCGTAACGATTCTTCGCTGAGCCTCCGAGGCAACAGGCGATCATGTTGCCGGCGTTGAGAGCCTCCGTAGAGCCTTGGGCGGGATCGCTTCGCGGAATCACGTGCTCGACCTGCCGGTCCAATTCCTTGAGGTCGATTTCACAATAGCCGCAGAGCCCATGCTGGAGCCGGGCAATAGCATCGACGAGCTCGTGATGGGCCGAGACTCCTGAGTGGTTGCGGTGATCGCGGAATCCCTCCCAACTCGCTTCGCCGTCCGGACATTGGCGCAGGTAGGCGGCAAGACCCGAAGTGGGGTCGCATAACTTCCGGATGCGCTTCACAGGCGCTTGCCCAAACTCTTCAGCACCGTGCGTCGTCTGATTTCCATGTCGGCTTCATTCATTGCGTGGTCATACGGCGAGATGCGGTCCAGTTCCGATCTTAGGCTTCGAGCTTCTTCGGATTCGCCTTCGCCATCGGCGACAAGGCTCCGGTAGAGATCGAGCTTCTTGACGAACTCGTTGTCCTTGGGGCGGTTCGGCACGCCCATCACCAAAGCTAGAACGTCTCCCGCTTCGGCGCCGTACGTGGCGATTCCTCCGATATATCCGGGGATCACATCGCCATTCTCCCGGCTGAGTTCCACGATTCGTTCCGGTTTGACGGAGGTCAGCACCTGGGGGCTGTGCGTGGATACGAGGAACTGGGTATTCGGAAACGTGCGCAACAGGTCGTCCAGGACACGCTGTTGCCACGCGGGGTGCAAGTGAAGGTCGATTTCGTCGATCAGCACGATCGCCTCGCAAGCGCACGGGGCGGCACGGTGCGGGTTGCCCTGGGCCATGCGCCGCGCGAGGTCCGCCGCGAGTGCCAGCACCACTCGATAGCCGCCGCCCATCTGGTCGAGCGTGAGTTCCTCCCGCCCCCCGGACTTCGCATCTAGCGACACGACGAAACGGAGCGGACCGAATTCGATCCGCGGCTGAGATGCCCCCGGAATCATGGAAGTGATCGCCGTGCGGACGGCCTCCAGCTCGATCGATACCGCCTTCGGGTCGCGTTTCTGGTCCCTGAGCTCCTCGTCCTCCTTGGCCTTGAACCATTCGAAGAACTGACGGAAGTCGATACCGGCGGAAAGCGCTCCCGCCAAAGCGGCGTAGCGTGATCTCTCGCGGTATCCGCTGCGTCGTTGAGGAACGCTGAACGCCGCCCGGTCCGCGCCGTAGAACGCGACGATCGGCAGGTCGATATCCTCACCCTGTTCGTCCGCGCTGACGATGCCCTCCATCTTCTCGCGCAGCGATCGAACGCCGACGGGCTTGGGGTGGTTCGTCCGGTTCGATGGTACTGGTCCTCTATGGCGTTCCCAGACGGTGCCGCCAGTCGTTTCCAGCGCTACCCGCACGTAGCGGGCTGATCGTCGTTTATCCGTACCGAGAAACCCGATACCTGGAACCTCAGGCAGCAGAGTAGGCACGGCGCCGAGGCCGACGGCGATTGCATTCAAGACGCTCGTCTTTCCCTGCGCGTTGTCGCCGTGAAACACCGTCAGCCTCGGGTCGAGGGGCAGCTTGAGATGTTTCACTGCGCGATAGTTGTCGATCTCTACCGAGCGCAGCCTCATACGGATAGGTTATTCGGCTGGCGGCGGGGCGAGTTGTTGGAGCTGGCGGAGCTGTTGGAGTTGGTCGAGTATCTCCTGGGCGGAAGCGCGGTCGCTGGTGCGGCGGCCGACGTGGGACCAGCGCACCACGCCGCCGGTGTCGATGACGAAGGTGGCGGGGGCCGCGAGGCCGTCGCCGAGCAGGTCGTAGACGCCGTACTCGCGCACCACGTCAGCGGCGCTGTCGTAGAGAATGGGGAAGGGTATTCCGACGCGGGCGACGATCGCCTTGGCGCCCGAAAGATCGTCGGTGCTGATGGCCAGCACCTCGGCGTCCAGTGCGCGAATCTGTTCGTACTGGTCAGTCAGCTCGACCAGCTGACGGCGGCAGTGTACTCACCAGAAGGCGCGGTAGAAGACCAGCACCACGGGGCCTTCTTCCAGGGCGGCGGAGAGGGAATGGGTCCCGCCTGCGGCGCCGGGCAGCTCGAAGCCGGGCGCCGCGACTCCTGCCGCGGGGGTGACCGCAGTCACCATGGCCGGCGCGCCGGCGGCCAGCGCCATTGCCAGCAGCACGTGTCGGAGGCTGCCCATCACCGACAGTGTACCGCTACGTTCGGTGCGCCGGCAAGGAGCCTGCGGCCGGGTCGGCCGGGTCGGCCGCAGGCTCGCCAACCGCCCCGGCCAACCGCCCCGGCGCGCTCACGAGTCCCCGCCGCCGGGGTCCGCGCCGCGGGTGAGCCACTCCAGGTTGAAGCGGGCCAGGGACAGGCGTTCGTAGGGATCGCCGCCGGTCCCGGCTTCGTACAGGCAGCAGATCATCCCGTCGCCGGCAACGCACAGATCGGAGTAGGCCGCGGCGCCCTCGTGCAGCACCCGCGCCAGCGGCCAACTGCGGCAGCCGTCATAGCTGAGGCGCACGGTCATGCGGCGCCGGGCGGCGCGCGCCGCCGGATTGCTGAACAGTATCCGCTGGCGCCCGTCAGCGCCGGGATAGCGGCACGCGCTTGCCTGACAGATCGGCTCCGTCAGCGCCGCGTCCCGCACGATGGGGGCGAACGTCTCGCCGCCGTCGCCGCTCCACGCCACCGCCCGATGCCCGCCTCCCGCGCCGCGCAGGGTGCCCTTGTTGCGGCAGTTGAGGCACAGCCAGCCGTCGTCGGTCTGCACCGCGGTCGACTCGTTGGTGCCCTCGCCGGCGCGGCCGCCGATGTTCCAGGTGGCGCCATGGTCGTCGGAGTAGATGACGTGGGAGTGACAGGGGTCATGCGCTTCGTAGTGGCGCGCGACGACGTGATCGCAGGGAATGAGAAGGCGGCCCGAGGCGAGCTGAATGCCGTGGCCGGGACCGGTGGCGTACCAGGTCCAGTCCGGTTGCTTGACCTGCGCGGTGATCTCGGCAGGCTCCGCCCAGGTGGCGCCGTCGTCGCGGCTGACGGTGACCCAGACGGTACGCGGCGCCTGTCCGCGGCAGATCATGCGTTCGTCGCCGTCGCGGCGGTTCTTGCAGAACAGCAGCCAGATGCTGCCGCTGTCGCGGTCCACCACCGGCGCGGGGTTGCCGCACACCCAGTCGGGCTGCGTCGCCACCAGTTGCGGCGCGGCGAAGGTCTTGCCGTGATCGCCGCTGCGCCGCACCAGCAGGTCGATCTGATCCGAGTCCTGGCCGGTGTACTTGCGCGCCTCGCAGAAGGCGAACACGGTGCCGGCCATGGTCACGGCAAGGGCCGGAATGCGGTAGCGGAAGTACCCGTCACGGCCGCTGGTCCAGAGGTGCTGGGTGTCGAGTCGCTGCATGCCGTGCGATTATGCCACCGGCGCCGGCGCCCGCCAAACCGCCGCCGGCGCGGCGCGGCCGGGTCGACAGGAGCGCGGCCGCGGCGCACAATCGCCGGCGGGCACCATCAGCCTCGAAAGGAGCTACCGTACATGGAGCGAACGATCTATCCGGGCGGCGAGAGTCTCGCCGCCCGCCAGCAGGAGAGCTGGGGCGCGCTGCGCTGGCTCGCCAACGCCGCCATCGGCAACGCCGACGGGCTGACCCTCGGCCACGTCGTCATCAAGGCCGGCACCGCCAACCCGCGCCACTGCCACCGCACCTGCGAAGAGGTGCTCTACCTGCTGCGCGGCACCCTGACCCATACGCTCGGCGACGAGTCGTTCGCCATGCAGCCGGGCGATACCATCTCGGTCCCCGCCGGTGTGTTCCACAACGGCATCAACCGCGGCGCGGAGGATGCCGAGATGATCATCGCCTACTCCACCGCCAAGCGCGACTTCGTGCTGGAGTAGCCGGAGCGCGCCGCCGGCAGCCCTGCCGGAGGGCCGGCGGCGCTACCGGGGCGCCAGCGGAGCGGACTTGAACGCCCGCACTTGGCCGCTGATGGCGCGTTCAGTGGGCAGCCGCTCGATGGAGGAGGCACCGAAGAACCCGTCGATGCCGGGCATGCGCGCCAATGCTTCGGTAACGGTCTCCGGTTCATCGAACGGACCGCCGTGGCAGATCACCAGCAGGTCGCCGCGTACCCGGCGCCCGGCGGCGGCGATGGCCAGGACCCTCTCGATCGCCTGCTCCAGGGTCAGGGCGACGCCCGCACCGATGCTGCCGGAGGTGGTCAACCCGACGTGCGCGACGAGCTGGTCGGCCCCCGCGCGCGCCATTGCCGCGGCCTGCTCCGCGTCGAACACGTAGGGGGAGGTGAACAGATCGAGCTCGTGCGCCAGCCGGATCGCCTCGATCTCCTTGTCGTATCCCATCCCGGTCGCTTCCAGGTTGAGCCGGAACTCGCCGTCGATGAGCCCGACGGTCGGAAAGTTCTGGATGCCGGAGAAGCCGATCTCCTTGATCTGCCGCAGGAACACCGGCAGCAGGCGGAACGGATCGGTGCCGCACACCCCGGCCAGCACCGGCGTGTCCTTGACCACCGGCAGCACCTCGGCGGCCATTTCCACCACGATGCCGTTGGCGTCGCCGTACGGCATCATGCCGGCCAGCGAGCCGCGCCCGGCCATGCGGTAGCGGCCCGAGTTGTAGATGATGATCAGGTCGGCGCCGCCGGCCTCGGCGAGCTTGGCCGAGATTCCGGTGCCTGCGCCGCAACCCACCACCGGGGTGCCGGCCGCCGCCTGGGAGCGCAGGCGGCGCAGAATCTCCGAGCGCGGAATACCGGTCATTGCAGCATCTCCAACAGCAGCCCGGCCACCCGCCCCGAAAACTCCGGGTCGTTGATATTGTGGTCATCTTCCAGCAGGGGGATGCCGGCGCGGAGGTTGGCGCGGATCGCCTCGAAGCAGGCGCGGTCGGCCGCCGGGTCCCAGAACCGCTCGCCCTTGCTGTCCAGCATCGACACGCCGCCGAGGGGCACCACCACGGCTACCGCGGCGGTTGCCGCGTTCACCGCCGCGGCGATCATCTCGCCGATGCGCCGATTTTCCTCGACGTTGGTGCGCAGCAGGGTCACGTCCGGGTTCCACTCATACAACAGCCGGCCGCGGTAGCGTTCCGGCACCGTGTCCGGCCCGCCGAAGTTGGCCATGTCCACGCAGCCCGGCACCACCACCGCGGGCACGCCGGCGCGCGACGCGGCCAGGCAGCGTTCCGGTCCGGCGTCGAACACGCCGCCGCACACCGTGTCCGCCAATTCGGTAGTGGTCAGGTCCAGGCTGCCGCTGATATAGCCGTCGGCGATCAACCCCTCCATGGTCCGTCCGCCGCTGCCGGTGGCATGGAACACCAGCACCTCGTAGCCGGCCGCTTCGAGGAGGCCGCGCGCGTGCTCCACCGCGGTGGTCGTGTTGCCGAACATCGATGCCGTGAGCAGCGGGCGCTCGTTGGCCGCGGGCGCGGCGCCCGCGCGGGTGCGCACCATCCCGGCGATGGCGCCGGCGGCGTTGGCGTAGATGGCGCGGCTGATGCGGTTGATGCCGGCCACGTCCACCACCGACGGCATGAAGGTGACGTCCTTGGTGCCGGCGAAGGCGCTCACGTCGCCGCCGCCGACCGTGGACACCATCATCTTCGGCACCCCCACCGGCAGCTCGCGCATCGCCGCGGTGGCCAGCGAGGTGCCGCCGCTGCCGCCCATGCCGATGATGCCGTCCAGGCGCCCCTCGCCGTGCAGCCGGCTCACCACCGCGGCCAGCCCGCGCGCCATCGTGGCCATCGCCTCGTCCTTGTGCCCGCCCGAGGCAAGGTGCGCCAAGTCCCCGCCGCCGGCAGCGCACACCTCCTCGCGGGCGACGTCGGCGGCCAAGGCCGGCTTGCCCATCACCCCGAAGTCCACCACCAGCGTCGCCAGCCCCGCTCCCTCGATCAGTTCCTTGACGAAGGCGAAGTCAGCCCCCTTGGTGTCCAGCGCTCCGGCCAGCACCACCGTATCAGCCATTTCAGTTCCTCCCTCGTTCACCCAACCGCAAATCGCGCATTCGGGCAAGTGCGTCCGCCGCGGCGGTCAGGGCTCAGGCTGCTCGTAGCCCATCAGGCGCATGATCCGCGCCACGTAGCCGCTGGTCTCCTCCGGAGCGTACGGCGTGACCTGCGCCCACACGGCGCACTGCGCAGCGCAGCGTTCCTGCGCCCGCAGCATCCGGCTGCGGCCGCCGTTGTAGCTGGCGAAGGTGAATGCCAGCCGCTCCCGGTGCTGCGGGATGTCGTTCCACAGGTCGTACAGGTAGCGGTCGTAGAACACGCCGGCGGCGATGTTCTGGCCCGGGTCGTCGTCGTCGAGCAGCGCGAGCGAGGACTTCTCGGCGATCTCCTTGAGAGTGGCCGGCATGATCTGCATGATGCCCTTGGCGCCCACCCAACTGGTCGCGTCCTCCTGCAGCCCGGACTCGGCGATGCCCTGCGCCTTGAACCAGCGCCAGTCGAAGCCGGCGCCGAAGAACCGCTTCGAGTACTTGCGAAAGTGGTGATCGTACTGCGAGGTCCACTGGCGGTGCTCCACCGGCATTCTGCCCGGCAGCGCGTCCGCGGAGGGCAGGTCGCTGTCCGCGGCGGGCGCCGGCTCCGCCGCGGCAACCGCCGGATCTGGAGCGGCCGGCGCGCAGCCCAGGGCGGCGAGGAGCGCGGCGGCCGCCCCCAGCGCCGCCGCGCACCGGCCGCGGCGCGCCGCGGCGCTCAATTGAGTCCCATGCCGACCACCAGGCCGACCGCCACGCCGATGCCGACGAACATCCCGCCCACCATGATGCCGACCGCCACGTTGCCGTCGCGGAGTTGCGCCGCGGTGTCGAACGGCGTCACGTGATCGATGATCCGGTAGCCGAAGAACATGAAGGCGATTGCCGCGCCCCCGCCGACCGCCGCGTAGAGCAGATTCAGCAGTATGATTCCAATAGTCCCCATATCCCCTCCGTCAGCCGCACTCGAAGAGCCGTCTGAACCACCCGGCAAACCTGTCAACAAATCCTACCGATCGTCCACTGCTGAACCGGACGGCTTCGGACATGCCGTCGAGCAATTCCGAAACGCCTCCTGCCGGCTGGATGAGGGGAGCATTGTCGGAGTAGACCTCCCTGTGCTCCCGCCCAACAGGGCATATACACCCGCGTTGTCTGAGCAGGTGCATTATGGTATGGGCGTCGTCCGCGCCCTCGACTCGCAGCGTGGATCGCTCGATGGCCGGCATCAACGGACCTCGATGTCTTGTTCTATGACGACCGGGATCCGGGCGCCGCAAAGGCTTACGGCCCGCGGCAGCGACCGTTCGAGCTTGTGGATCGAAACCTGTCCCGCTAGTTCAGGGTGCGCGCGTACCAAGGTTCCCAATCCGCGGATGCAGTCGTAGCTGTGCGTGGTGGCAAAGATCTGAACGTTCAACTGTTCCGCCACTTGGACGAGGAGGCGCCAGATGTCTTCCATGACGGTCCAGTGCAACCCGGAATCGATTTCATCGATCAGCAGGAACCCGTTTTCCGACCCGGCCAGAGCAAGTCGGAAGGCGAGCAGCCGGTGTACGCCATCGCCGTAATTACCGATCTGGACTCGGCGGGCTACGCCGCGGCGTCCCACCAGTATACCGCCGCTGCCCAGCCTTTCTCGGGCCAGGAAGTGGATCGAGTCTATGTCCGGCATAAGAAGCTTCATGTCCTCCACGATTTCGGCCTCTCGGCCGTGGGTCAGAATCTCCTCCCATGCCTGCTCCATGGCCGCGAACGAAAAAGACTCCAGAGCAAGAAAATGAACCGGATTTTCAAGCGATCCATTTCGTCTAGGAGCAGATACAGATTGCCTGTATCCGATGATCGAACCATCTTCCGTGATCGGTAGTGTGGTTTTCTCGTCTTTCGCATTGACTATGCTCAGCGCAAACGCCGATTCCGGATGTGATCGGTTCACATCTTCGAGTCCATCGAGGTGCATGACGTGGACGCTTAGATTAAGCTTGCCGTCCTCAGACGACAACTCGAAGTGTGCTCCCGGCTTACATTCATAACCAAAGAACAGGTTGGAGAGGGCGGGACTACGGTCCTTTCGATAGTGGGGCGCAGGCGCGCCGCGCCGCCGTGCGGCTTCGTGAAACGCGGTGACGTGGCCAGCCGCAACGAGCAGCTCGACTGCCTCGAGAATGGATGTCTTGCCGGAGTTGTTCTTGCCGACGATGAGGTTGACCCTCGTCAAGTCGGCCAACCGGTACGATTCGAAACCGCGGTATCGGCGTAGCGTCAGGGTCTGCAGCATGCCCACTCCTCACCCGGCGGACGTTCGGCGCCAGCCTCGCGTCAGACCGTACCGAAACGGCAACCGGCAGACAAGGCGCCCCGTGGCTGCAGAGGCGGGGCAGCGGGCGGCGGGTCTCTGAGTGTGATATAATTGCGTGGTCGGAGCAGGGGTACCGGGTTGATGCAAACCGACCCCGCCCCACCGCGTACCGTCCCCGGCGGCCGCGGCCTGCCGCTCCGGGAGGAGTTGGGCATTTTGGCGTGCGGCGCCGCCGGCAAACAAGGAGGCGGCTGATGCCGGGTCTGTTCGATCTTCCCCTCGCCGAGCTGAAGCGCTACGCCGGTTGCAATCCGCGGCCCGCGGACTTCGATGAGTATTGGGCGCGCGCCGGCGCCGAGCTGAACGCGGTGGAGACCGCGGCGGAGTTGGCGCCGACGCGGTTTCAGGTGCCGTTCGCCCGCTGCCGGCACTTGTACTTCACCGGCGTGGGCGGCGCGCGCATCCACGCCAAGCTGCTGCAGCCGGCCGCGCCGGCCGCGCCCGGCCCGGCGCTGCTCATGTTCCACGGCTACCGCGGCAGCTCCCCGGAATGGTCGGAGTTGCTCGGCTACGCCGCGGCCGGCTTTACCGTGGCGGCGCTCGATTGCCGCGGACAGGGGGGCCGGTCGCAGGACGTTGGCGGGGTGCGCGGCAACACGCTGTACGGCCACATCATCCGCGGGCTGGCGGATGGCCCCGACCGGCTCCTGTACCGGCAGATCTTCCTCGACACCGTTGCGCTGGCGCGCGTGGTGATGGCGCTGGACGAGGTGGACCCCGCTCGCGTGGGCGCCACCGGCGCGTCGCAGGGGGGCGGTCTGACCCTGGCCTGCGCCGCGCTGGAGCCGCGCATCAAGCGGGCGGCGCCGGTGTACCCGTTCCTGTGCGACTACCGGCGCGTGTGGCAGATGGACCAGGCGGAACGGGCCTACCGCGAGCTGCGCGACTTCTTCCGCCTGTACGATCCTACCCATGAGCAGGAGCATTTCTACTTCGAGCGCCTCGGCTACATCGACGTGCAGCACTTGGCCGGCCGCATCCGGGCGCAGGTCCTCATGGGCGTCGGCCTGATGGATCAGGTGTGCCCGCCGTCATCGCAGTTCGCGGCCTACAACAAGATCACCGCGCCCAAGGAGATGGTGATCTACCCGGACTTCGAACACGAGCCGCTGCCGCAGTTTCGCGATCGCATACTGCAATTCATGCTCGGCCTGTAGCGCCGGCCCGGGCGCCGGCGTCGGCCGGCGCGCCCGGCCGCGCGCGGACGGCAGCCTGCGGACAGCCCGGGCCGTGATCGGCCGCCGGCGCGCCCGGCCGCGCGCGGGCGGTCACCCGCATCGGCAGGCCATTGTGCGGCCGCAGCCCCACCCACGGCGCCGGGCGCGGCGGTTCGCCGGCCGCCAGTTCCAGCCGGTACTGCTGCGCGATGCGCGCGATGGCCAGAATCGCCTCGGCGGTGGCGAAGCTCTGGCCGATGCAGGTGCGCGGGCCGCCGCTGAAGGGCAGGTAGCTGTAGCGCCGCGGCTCGGGTCCGTCCAGCCAGCGCCGGGGCTGGAACCGTTCCGCGGCGGCAAAGAAGCGCTCGTCGCGGTGGGTCACCCAGGGACAGATCAGGAGCACGGTTCCGGGCGCCACCCGGTAGCCGCCGAGGGTGAGTTCCGTATACGCCATGCGGGGGATGATCGGCACCGGCGGATAGAGGCGCAGCGCTTCCTTGAACACCGCGTCGCACCAGGTGAGCGCCGCCGCGTCATCCTTGCCCGGCGCGCGCCCGCCGAGGACGGCATCCACTTCGGCGTAGAGTCGTTGCGCGACGGAGGGGTGCTGGGCCAGCAGATACCAGGTCCAGGTCAGCGCCACCGCGGTGGTCTCGTGGCCGGCGATCAGCAGCGCGATGATCTGGTATTGCCACTCCGGATTCTCCAACAGGCCGGCTTCGCGGTCGCCGGCGCGCCGCAGCGCGGCGATCAGGTTGCCGGCGCCGGCCCCCCCGCCGTCAGCGCCCTCCGGCTGCTCGCGGAGGATCCGTTCGACCAGCTTGCGGCCGGCGCCGACCGCCTGCCGCAGCTTGCGGTTCTCGCGGGTGGGAACGATCGGCGGCGCCTGGAACGGATGAGTGGCGCGATGGGTAATGTCGCGCACGATGGTTTCGCAGGTGTCCAGGATGTGCTCGCGGTCGCCCGGAAAGTCGACGCCGTAGAGGGCGTTGAGCACGATGTCCAGAGTGATGCGCAGCATCTCGCGGTGCACCTCGCGCACCTCCCCGTCGCGCCAGGTCGATGCGTGCCGCTCTGCCATCCGCACCATGGTGGGACCGTAGCGCGCCAGCGCGCTGCGCTTGAGCGACGGGTTGAAGCGGTGCCGCTCGCGCACCCAGAAGTCTTCGTCGCCGGGAAAGTTGATGACCCGGTAGACGTATTCGCCGCCGGCCAGGAAGTAATCCAGGCGGGTGGGCGGCCTGGACTTGCTGCGCGTGAACTTGCGCGCATTGGTGGCGAGCACGCTCTCCAACAGGTCGGGGTGATTGATGAACACCAGTTCCTGCCGGCCGGCGGTGAGCCGAACCAGGTCGCCGTGGTCGCGCGCCGCGCGGGTCAGGAAGCCGAGCGGGTCGCGGCGGAAGTGCAGGGCGTTGCCCAGGAACGGCAGGCCGCGCGGTCCGGGAGGAGCAGCGGTGATCATCGGGCATGATGCTGGCTGCGGGCGGCGCGCCCGTCAACCCTTGGCCCCGGCCTGCGGTCCGCGCCGCGCGGTCCAGCGCGCCGCCGGGCCGATACATTGATTGAACGATACATTGAAGTTGACGCGGACTCTATGAGACTGATTGAAGAGATCGTGCTGCTGCTGCTCGATGACGACCGCGGCGACCTGGCCCCGGGGCTGTCCAAGGTTACCCTGAACGTGGTCCTGGCCGGCGCCGTGCTGATGGACCTGGCGCTGGACAACCGCATCGATACCGATCTCGCCCGGCTGGTACTGCTCGATGGCACGCCGCTGGACGACGATCTTCTGGATCCCTCCCTGGCCGCCATCGCGCGCGAACCGCACGAGCACGACGCCGGGTTCTGGGTACGCAACCTGGCCGCTGCCGGCGACCGCCTCCTGGCGCGGGCGCAGGCCCGGCTGCTGCGCCGCGGCATCCTCGAATCGACCTCCGAAGGGCCGTTCTTCCTGACCCGCCGGGTGTTCCGCGCCCGCCGCTATCCCCCGTCCGGCGGGAAGCAGGTGGAGGAAGTGCGGCTGCGCGTGATGCGCGTCCTGTTCAGCGACGACATTCCCGACCCGCGCGAGATCGCCATCATCTGCCTGGCGGACGCCGCCGATCTGTTTCGAAACATTCTGTCCGGGTCGGAACTGGAGCAGGTACGCGATCGGATCGACCTGGTCACCCGGATGGACCTGATCGGACAGTCGGTCACGCAGGCCGTCCGCGAGCTCGAAGGCGGCGGCCCGGGCTCCTCGGCCGCCCGCTCCTCCCCGGAGATCCCCGCCGCGCCGGGGCTGCCCCTGGTCGGCAACGCCTTCGCCATGGCCGGTTCGGTGCGCGCCTTCCTCGCCCGGCACTACCTGAACCTGGGGCCGGTCTTTCGGGTGCGCGCGCTCAACCGCCGCTTCGTCGCCCTGGTCGGCCCGGAGGCCAACCTGTTCCTGGCGAACGACGGCAAGGCGCTGTTCCGCAGCTACGAACTGTGGCTCGACTTCAATGCCGAAGTAGGAACGATGCGCACGATCGTCAGCATGGACGGCGCCGAGCACATGCGCATGCGCAAGGTACAGGGCAGAGCGTACTCGCGCCGGCGCATCGAAGAACGGCTGGCGGAGGTCGTCGAGGTCACCAGACGGGAGATCGACTCCTGGCCGCGGGAGCGGCCGGTCACCGGCCAGTACGCCTTCCAGCGCATCGTCTGCGAGCAGCTCGGCGCGATGACCGCCAGCATGTCCCCGCGCGGCTACGTCGACGACCTGATCGTCTACCTGGAGATGCTGCTGAAGACCCGCGTCGCGCGCCAGCGTCCCGCGCTGACGCGCTACCTGCCGCGCGTGCGGCGCGCGCGGCGGCGGCTGGCGGAGTTGTACGCCGAGGTGGTGGCCGCGCACGCGCCGGAGCGGCGCCGCGGCAAGAGTCCGGATCTGATCGACGATCTCCTGGAGCTGCACCGCGCCGATCCGCTGTTCCTGCCGGAGACCGACCTGCCGATCGCCCTGCTCGGGCCGTTCATCGTCACGCTCGACACGGTCGGCAGCACCTGCGCCTTCATGCTCTACGCGCTCCTGAAGCACCCGGAGCTGCTGCGGCGGATGCGGGCCGAGGTCGACGCCTTCTTCGACCGCGGCCCGCCGACCGCCGCGGGACTGCGGCAGCTCGACGTCACCCACCGCATCGCCCTGGAGACGCTGCGCCTCTATCCGGTCATTCCCGGACTCATACGCACCGCCGCCAACTCGTTCGAGTTCGCCGGCTATACCGTGCCGGCCGGGACCGAGGTGCTCATCGGCAACACGGTGCCGCACCACCTGCCGGAGTACTTTCCCGATCCGCAGCGGTTCGACATCGACCGCTACACCCCGGATCGGGCCGAGCACCGCCGGCGCGGGGCCTACGCGCCGTTCGGCGCCGGCCCGCACCGTTGCCTGGGCAGCAGCTTCGCGGAGGTGCAGATCATGCTCACCATGGCCACCGTGGTCCGCGAAGCCGAGCTGGCGCTCGACCCGCCCGGCTACTCGCTGAAGGTCAGGCAGGTGCCGAACCCGCGGCCCGACGACTCGTTCCGGTTCCGCGTGGCCGGCCGCCGGGGAGGCCGCGATGTCCGCTGACGGCGGGTCCGCGAAGCTGCCGCGCTATCATTCGCTCGACCGCCTGCGGGCGGTGATGATGCTGCTGGGACTGGTCCTGCATGCCTCCGTCAGCTACGTCCCCGAGCTGCCCGAAGGGGTCGCGTGGCCGTACGTCGACGCGCGCACCAGCCCGGTCTTCGACTGGTTGATCGTCTTCATCCACGTGTTCCGGATGCCGGTATTCTTCACGGTGGCGGGGTTCTTCGCTGCCTTCCTGGTCGCTACGCGCGGCATCCGGGCATTTCTGCGCCACCGTTGGAGCCGGATCGGCGTGCCGTTCCTGGTCGGCTGGCTGCTCCTCGCGCCGGCGACGTTGGGCGCCGTGATCTACGCGCAGCGGTTCTCCGCGGTCGAGCCGCCGCCCCTGGTCACGGGCGGCGCGGCGGACGTGATCTTCGCGGAGGGCCTCCTCATGCACCTCTGGTTCCTGTACCACCTGCTGCTGTTCTGCGCCGGCGCCGCCCTCGTCCTGCCGCTGCTGCGCCGCATCCCCGAGCCGGTACGCGCACGCTTCCTGGACCGGTTCGGGCGCTCGGTGCACCGCGGGGGGCTGGCGCTGCTGGTCGCCGCCGGCGCGGCGGCGCTGTACGGAATGCGCTCGTGGACCATCGATTACGCGGGCGGCATCCTGCCGCAGGCCACCGTCCTGGCGACCTACGGGTTGTTCTTCCTGTTCGGGTGGCTGCTGTTCAAGCGGCGAGAGGTCCTGCAGAGCTTCGTGCGGCCGGCGTGGCGGTACTTCGCCGCCGGGGTGGTCTGCTTCCTGGCGCACCGCTACTTCGTGAACACCGGCTGCGGCCCCGCCGAGCGGTTCTGCGACCCGGCCCCGAGCGGCGCGCACCTGGGGGCGGTCCTGTTTCTGGCGGCGGCCACCTGGTTCCTGGTCTACGGCTTCCTGGGGCTGTTCCTGCGCTACATGGAGCGGCCAAACGACTATTGGCGCTACCTGGCCGACGCTTCCTACTGGATGTACCTCGTCCATCCGCCGCTGGTCATGGTGCTGCCGACCCTGTTTGCGGACTGGGCGGTGCCGGCGGGCATCAAGTTCGGTCTGGTGCTGGCCGCGGCGGCCGCGCTCACGCTGGCGACGTACCATTATCTGGTGCGGGCGACGTTCATCGGCAAGCTGCTGAACGGGCGGCGCTATCCGCGCGCCGCGCCGCGGCTGGCGTGAGGAGGATCTCCCGCATGCGCCTGCTGCCGGTATCCGGATTCTCCGCCGTCCTGCGGTTGTCGCTGGCGCGCGCCTGGCGCGCCTTCGAGGCCGCGGCGCAAGACCCCGAGCAGGCGCAACGCGCCCTGTGGGCGGAGATCGCCGCCGAATGCCGCGGCTCCCCGATGTGGAAGCCGCGCTGGGCCGGCGCCGCCGCGCCGCGGCTGGACCAGTTCCCGATCACCGAGTACCAGGACTACCAGCCGGCGATCGACGCGGCGTTCGAGCGCGGCCACTCGCCGACCACGGCGACCCCGGTCCGCTACTGGGCCTCCAGCAGCGGCACCACCTCGGCCAAGCTCAAACTCTTTCCGTACCTCGCCATGAACGGCCGCCAGAGCCACCTCGTCGCCGGCGCCTACGAGGCATCCCTGTACCGCCTGTCGGAGGTGGAGCCGCATATTTCGCTGGCGCCGATGCTCTCCCTGGCCAACGTCGCGCACCGCGACCCCTCGCCGGCCGGCGTCCCGGTCGGCTCCGCCACCAGCTACTACCTGCGGTTCATGTCGGCGCGCGCGCGCCGCCTGCTGCAAGTGATCCCGTGGGAGGTCTACACGCGGTCGGAGCTGTGGAACGACTGGGCGCCGCTCTACGCCGCCGCCCGCAACGTGAGCCTGGCGCGGGCGCTGTCCGCCGGCTGGATCGCGGCGTTCTACGAGTTCCTGCTGCAGCGGATCGACGGTTACTGGGCCTATCTGGAAGGGCGCAAGGAGCCGCCGCCGCCGTTGCCGCGGCTCAACGTGTCCGCCCGCCGCCGGCGCCACCTGCGGGAGGTGTTTCGCGGCGGCCGCACGCCGGCCATGACCGACGTGTGGCCTACCCTGACCGCGGTGCTGTGCTGGACCAGCGCCAGCTCCGCCGCGCAGGTGCCGAAGCTCGAGCCCTATCTGGGCACCGCGTCGCTGCTCGACACTCCGTACGCCTGCACCGAGGGAGTCCTGACGGTACCGCTGCACGACGGCCGCGACGGGCACCCGCTGCATCCGGGCGCCAACGTCGTCGAGCTGCTGCCCGAGGACGCCGCGCCCGACGCGGCCAACCTGCTCCCGGCGTGGCGGGCGGAACCGGGGCAGCGGTACGAGGTGTTCCTCACCACGCTGAGCGGCCTGATTCGCTACCGCCTGCACGACATCGTGCAGTGCACGGGCTACTACCGGCGCGCCCCGCGCCTGGCGTTCTGCTGCAAGACGGCGTTCCTGCTCAAGGTCACCTCGGCCACGTTCCCGGAGAACGAGCTGGTCAAGGTGCTGCTGGCGCTCGGCTACCGGGCTCAGGACGACCTGCTGGTCGGGCCCAGTCCGGCCGGCAGCGCCTTCGCGATCTACTATCGCGCGGACGCGGCCCGGTCGGTCACCGCCGCGGCGCTCGACCGGGCGTTGCGCGCGGCGTCCCGGTTGTATGACCACGAACGCACGCGCGGCGTCCTGGGCCCGGTCGAGTCGGTAACCGTGCCCGCCTCCCACCCGATGTGGGAATGGCGCAGCCGCCCCCGGGCCAAGAGCCGCTACATCCTCCAGGAAGCGCCCCGCGACCTGCCGCCCGGCGCCTAGTCTGCAGGGGGGTTCGGCCCAACCCTGTTGTTGACGCTCCTGTTGCCGTAGTATGTTCGTGTTCAATGCCCGCTTGCGGCTTGTAGAACCAGCCCGCCCGGCTGGACCAGGCAGGAGAAGGGGATACGCGATGGAGGATTGGCAGTTTTTGGTAGGTGTGGTCGTCTTGCTGGTTTCCGTGTGGCTTGCCGCCTGGGGCGCGCGGGGCAAGATCGCCAGCGAGGCAAGGGAGACCCGCAGGGAGTCAACGGTTGCCCACAAGGAAATCACCGAGAACATCAACAGGGTAGACGCCAAGATCGAGACGAGCGTCGAGACCCTGCGCAGGGAAGCGCGCGAAGACAGGACAGAAGCACGCGAAGGCAGTAAGGGGACCGACGCCAAGATCGACGCCCTGCGCGAAAGCGTAGACGCCAAGATCGACAGGACCGACGGCAAGATAGGCGACCTGCGCAAGAGTGTAGACGCCAGGATCGACGGGTTGAGCGTGACGGTGAACGATACGCGCAGTATCGTAGAGCGCATCGACACAACGTTGAAGGAACGCGCCCCGAAATGAACGACAACGCCCATAGCGCCCCGTGGCTCGCCTTGGCGCCTCCGCCTGGTACCCAATTGTGCGGATCGACGTGGGACAAGAGGCCCTTGAGCCGCTCCAAGCCCGCCGGCACTCATCGTCGATCACCGCTTGAGTTCCCAGCGCCCGCACCCGATCCGCCGGCGCCGCCAGCTCCGGGTCCACCTCGGCCAGCAAATGCATCACCTGCCGGCTGCTCCTGCCGGCCGCCTGCTCCACCGGCGCTCGCCGCGCCTCCGAGTCCAGCGCCGGCTGCCGCTCCGCCGGCCGCGCCGGCGCCGAGCCGTCCTGCGACTGAGCGGCAGCCCTGAACCCGATCCCGCCGGGCGTGCTGCGCGCCGCGCGTTCCCGCTTGCGCTCCGGCCGGTCAAAAGCGTTCTGCAACTGCGCGGCCGCGTTCAGCGTAATCGAGCCGTTCTGCAGACGCTCGCGCACGCCGTCGACGTCCGCGCAGAGCCGCATCGCCTTGATGCGCCGCCATGCCGCGGCGTCGCTGTAGCCCAGCTCGCCCACCGCGTAATCGAACAGGGTCGAACGTACTGCCGGGCTTCGAGGTAGCCGTGGAGCATCTGTTTCGCCCGCGGAGCGTCGGGTAGCAGAACCGTCCGCCGTTTCTTATACAACCGGAGCGCGGCCGCCGGCTCTGCCCCACCCAGTCACAGTTTACCGGTGAAAAACCTCGGCAGAAGCTGGTCGCGAAGGCCGCGGAGATGGCGGGATTCTCGTTTGTTGGCCTCGATCTTATCCAGCAGCGGATCGACCAGGCTGGAGAAACTCGCTCTGATTGCGAAATCCGCCAGTGCCACCGGCGTCGCTGCCACCACGGCGGGCCGGACGGCGGGATAGGCGCTGCCGTCGGCGAGCAGCGACAAGCGGGCAAGGTTGGCCGCGGAAGTGACGGCGCACCAGACCAGTGCGCGGTCGGCTGCCTCGCGCGGGCGCAACACTGCGAAGCCGGTACTGCCGGTCAGGCCATCTTCATCGACCAGCGCAAACGCGCCGTTTCCCGGCCGCACGGTAGCCATGATCGTGTCGCGTTTGCGGAGCACCCGTCGGGCGCGGCTTGGCGCTTCTTCCCAAGGCATGGTCGCCACGTTCTCCAGGTATCCCCACTTGGTGTTCGCCAGATCGACATAGGATAGTTCGGTCGGGCGCCGCTTGGCGGACCAGGACTCCGGATTGAGCGATGCGACATCGTGAACCGTTCCGCGGCGCCATCCTTCCGGCACCTGGCGATTTCCGATCCCAACGATGCGCTCGGGAAACAGATCATAGATGGGCTCCTGCAAGCCGGTGTCGCGGCCTGCCATCTTGGCGCGCACCGGCTCGAAATCGACGAACCAGGACTTGAACAGCGCCCGTACCATCGCCTCCAGCGTCTCGTTCATGCGCCGGTTCAGATCGATCTTGTCGTCCAGCGAGCCGAGCACGTGCCCGATGGCGCGTTGTTCGGATGGCGACGGAACGGCAACCCTCATGGTTTCGAGGTCGCGCCGCGTTACGTGCCCGAGGCCGGTCGTCTGCTTGTTCTTTGCGATGGCAACGAAGTGGGGGTTGAGGTAACGCAACAGGTAGTGGAAGAACGCGGTATCGACGTCGTCGACCGGCGTGACTCGGAATACGTGCTGGTTCAGCCAGCCCTCCGGTCCCCGCCACCGGTACGCATCGATGGACGTCTCCGGTTGACCTGACCAGGAGAACAGCAGGTCGCCGGCGCGAACGCGAACCGCGTCGTCGAAGGTCTGCGTCGTAAACCTGGTCTGCGCTGATATGCCGGCTTTGATCTCGGCGATCTTGATCACCGGTTTGCCGCCCGGCAGCGGGGCTGAACTGGATGTTCCGAAAGGCCAAGCCGTTGACCCAATGGGCCAGGGAGAGCAGCGACCGTCGTTGCCAGTGCTTGGGAAACCGGGGACGGTAGTGCCAACTGGGCGCCGAGCTGCTGCCGGCGGGTTCACCCGTCACGCCCGAGATACTACCGGGGCGCAACGAGGCGCCGCGTCTTCGGCGCCGAAGTTGCGTCGCCCGCCGGCGTCGCTGCCGAAGTGTCCGGGCGATCCGCGCCGCGGTCCGCCTTCAGCGGCGTAGCGGCTTCGCCGCCGAAGTTGTGTTGTTCGCCGGCGTCGCTGCCGAAGCGCCTTTACTTGGTTGTTGGGCATTGGCGATTCAGCCGCAGGGTACCACGCGCCGCCCGGCCGGGTTGGCGCGCCGGCAGCGCCTCTCAGATAGATGCCCTGGCCCTTCCGGTTTGCTGCGGTCTTTGCTATTGTCCGCGAACGCTGAGAGATCATGGCTGCCGTCATCGAACAGGACCAACCCGCCGCGCGCTGGGCCGCGCTTACGCGCGGGACGCTCTACCATCTGCTGCCGGGCCGGGAGCAACGCGCGCTCAGGGAGGTGCACGCCCGCTATCCGCTGACGGTGCAGGAGATGAGACTGCTGTGCGAGGCGGCGCGCGACCTGGAGATGTGGGGCGAGCCCGGGTTGGCGGACTGGTGGCAGCGGGCCGACTTGCCAGACGACCGGCGGGCGGCCGGGCAGGCAGGCGGTCCGGCCGGCGGGCAGGCTGGCGCGGCGCTGCAACCGGCGCCGTCCCCGGAGCCTCCCCAGGGCTTGGCTCGGGCGCGCAAGCGGCAGCTCCTGCAGCGCCTCCGCGAGCATACCGACGCGTTGCGCGGCGCGGCCACCCGCTACCCGCCGGCGCGCGCGCGGCAGCCGGACCGCCCGCCGCTGCACCTGGTGCCCGGCGCGCCCGGCGAGGAGGTGTTCGGCGACTGCCCGGTGCGCTCCGAGCGTACCCTGTGCTGCAACCTGAAGACCATCGACGCGGTCAAGAACTGCGCCTTCGGCTGCAGCTATTGCACCATCCAGACCTTCTACGGCGATCGGGTGGCGGTGGACCCCGACCTGGGCGCCAAGCTGCGGCGGCTGCAGTTGGAACCGGGCCGCTTCTATCACGTCGGCTCGGGGCAGTCCTCCGATTCGCTGGTGTGGGGCAACCGCGGCGGCATCCTCGATCATCTGTGTGAGTTCGCGGCCGAGCACCCGGACGTGCTCCTGGAGCTCAAGACGAAGTCGGCGAACGTCGCCTGGTTTCTGGAACCGGGGCGCGAGCTGCCGCCCAACCTGGTGTGTAGCTGGTCGCTCAACACCGAACCGGTGGCCGCGCATGAGGAACATTTCACCGCCTCGCCGGAGCAGCGTCTGCGCGCCGCGCGGCGGGTCGCGGACCGCGGCGTCAAGGTGGCCTTCCACTTCCATCCCATGGTTCATTACGCCGGTTGGGAGCGGGACTATCCGGCGCTGGCCGGGCGCCTGATGGAGCGGTTCGACGTTGCCGAGGTGCTGTTCGTTTCGTTCGGCTCCGTGACCTTCATCAAACCGGTGGTCAAGCAGATCCGGCGCCGCGGGGAGCCGACGCGCATCCTCCAGGCGCGGCTGGTCAGGGACCCGCACGGCAAGCTGACCTATCCCGATGAGATGAAGGTGGAGATGTTCGGCACGATGTACCGCACGCTGGCGCCCTGGCGCGGGCGGGTGTTCATGTACCTGTGCATGGAGAAGCCGGCCATCTGGGACCTCGCGTTCGGCTGGCGCTTCGCCTCCAACGAAGAGTTCGAACGGGCGTTCGCCGCCGGCACGTTGTACCGGCAGCCGGCCTAGCGGCATGGCCGCGGCGCTCCGCCGCCGCCTGCTGGCGCGGCTGCGCCGGGCGGGGGTTGCCTTTACCGAGAGCGAACATGCCGCGGTACGTACCAGCGAGGAGGCCGCGGCGGTGCGCGGCGCGCCGTTGCGCAGCGGCGCCAAGGCCCTGGTACTGAAGAGCGGCGACCGCTTCCTGCTGGCGGTGCTGCCGGCGGACCGCGCGCTGGACAGCCGCGCGTTGCGCGCCGCGGCCGGCAGCCGGCGCATCCGGTTCGCCTCGCGCGAGGAGCTGCTGGAGCTGACCGGCCTGACGCCGGGGGCGGTGCCGCCGTTCGGCAGCCTGTTCGGGATGGAAACGGTGTGCGATCCGGGACTCGCCGACAACCGCCTGATCAACTTCAATGCCGGCAGCCACCGCCACTCGGTACAGATGAACTACGCCGATTGGGCGGCCCTGGAACAGCCGCGGATCGCTCCCATCGCCGCCGCCCGCAGCCGGCCGGAATAGCCGGGGACCGCGGCAGCGCGGGCCGCTCCCGCACCGGCGGGAGCCCCTCCGGTGGAGAATCGAGCCACGAGCACGCGGGGGTGGAACCGTTGGCTCACGGCTGCGGCAGGACGCGCGCGTCGCGCAGAATCCGCTCGACGCACTGCGCCACCCCGGCGCGGCTGGTATCGACGATGCTGTCGACCGGGTCGGGCGGCGTATAGGAGGCGGCGTCCCAGGAACGGCGGTACACCCCCTTGAAGTCACGGCGCCGGGCGACCTCGGGCGGACACCGCAGCCACGCCAGGAACAGACCGGGCAGCGCCCGCGCCGGCGCCCGGATCTGCTCGGTCGGAGACACCATCGCCACCACCACGTCGATGTCGCGCGCCAAGCGCCCGGCCAGGTCGGCCACGCGGCGTACGTTCTCCAGCCGGTCGGCGGCGGAAAAGCCGAGCTGCCGGCTCAGCGCCCCCCGCCGCACCACGTCGCCGTCGATCAGACACGCCACCCGGCCCAACTCGCCCAGCCGTTCCACCAGCGCGCGGCCGATGGTGGTCTTGCCGGAACAGGGCATGCCGGTGAGCCAAAATACTGCCATCAGGTGCCCCTCCAATATACCTTGAGTCCGCAGCATCGGATTCAGCTTGGATTGTTGGCCGGCAGGGCGAACGGGAAGCTCGCGCGGCGGCTATGGCGGAGCACCGGGGCACCAAGTATGACGGGCGCGCTCCGGTCGCCCCGGCGCCGGTCCGCGAGAGGCCGCGATCAGGCGGCACGATTCGCCGCAACGTGCTATAACCTGAGGTCAGGCATGCAGAAAAAACTTCACCGGCTTGAAGGGATCCTGACCCGCATGGGCAGCGTCGCGGTGGCGCTGTCGGGGGGCGTGGACAGCGGTCTGGTGGCCAAGGTTGCCCGGGACCGCCTCGGTGACGCGGCCATTGCCCTGACCGCGGCGTCGCCGAGTCTCCCGGCGCAGGAGCGCCGGGCGGTGACCGAACTGGTAGCGCGCATCGGCATCCGGCACCTGTTTCTGGACAGCCGCGAGACCGCGGACCCGCGCTATCGGGCCAACGCCCCGGACCGCTGCTACTTCTGCAAGACCAACGTCTACGAAGTGCTGGTCGACTACGCCGAAGGCGAAGGCTATCGCTGCGTGGTGGACGGCACCAATGCGGACGACGCCGGCGACCACCGCCCCGGCCGGCGCGCGGCGCGCGAGCGGGGGGTGCGCAGCCCGCTGCAGGAGGCCGCGGTCGGCAAGGCCGAGGTGCGCGCCATGGCCAAGGAGCTGGGCCTGCCGATCTGGGACAAGCCGGCGGCGGCCTGTCTGGCGTCGCGCATCCCCTACGGTTCGCCGGTGACGCACGCCAAGCTGAGTCAGGTGGAGGCGGCGGAGGCGTTGTTGGGCGCGCTCGGGCTGCGCCAACTGCGCGTGCGCCACCACGGCCAGGTTGCGCGCCTGGAGGTGGAGCCGCACGATCTGGAACTGGTGCTGGCGCACCGGCGGCGGATTGCGCGCGGGTTGAAGGAGCTGGGGTTCGTGTACGTGACGCTGGACCTGGAAGGCTTCCGCTCCGGCAGCATGAACGAAGCGCTGCGGTGACCGAAGAGCTGCTGGCCGCCCTGCTCGGCGAGGTGCGGGCCGGACGCCTGGAGGTGGCCGCGGCGCTGGACCGGCTGCGCGGCTTTCCGGTAGACGCCGCGGTGGCCGGCGCGCGGCTGGATACCCAGCGGGCGTTGCGCACCGGGGTGGCCGAGGTGGTGTTGTGCAGCGGCAAGAGCGCCGCGCAGGTGGCGCAGATTCTGCAGCGGCTGCAGGCCCACCACGGCCGCGCGCTGGGCACCCGCGCTACCCCTGAGCAGGCGCGCCAGGTACGGGAAGAGCTGGCCGCGGCGGCCTACGATCCGGTGTCGCGGTTGCTCACCCTGGGCGCGCCGCCGGAGCCGGAGCGCGGCGCCGCGCCGCCGGTGGCGGTGGTCAGCGCCGGCAGCGCCGACCTGCCGGTGGCCGAGGAGGCGGCGCAGACCCTGGAGTTTCTCGGCCTCGCCGTCGAGCGCTGCTACGACGTGGGAGTGGCCGGGCTGCACCGGCTGCTCGCCGCGCAGCCGCAATTGGAGCGCGCCGCGGTGGTGATCAGCGTGGCCGGCATGGAGGGAGCGCTCACCAGCGTGGTGGCCGGCCTGCTGGCGGCGCCGGTGATCGGGGTGCCCACCAGCGTCGGCTACGGCGCGCATCTGGGGGGCGGCGCGGCGCTGCTGGCGATGCTCAATTCCTGCGCCGCGGGCGTGGCGGTGGTGAACATCGACAACGGCTTCGGCGCCGCGCTGATGGCCGCCGCAATCGTGCGCCAGATCAGCGCCGCCGGCGGGGCGCGGTGACGGTCGCCTACATCGACTGCATCGCCGGCGTCAGCGGCGACATGCTGCTCGGCGCGCTGCTTGCCGCCGGCGTCTCCGAGGCGGAGCTGCGGGAGCGGCTGGCCGACCTGCATCTGCCCGGCTTTGAGCTGGGCGCGCAGCCGGTGCAGAAGGCCGGCATCGGCGCGCTGCAGGTCGAGGTGCGGGTCACCGATCACGCCACCGAACGTCATCTGCCGGAAATTGCCGCCCTGCTGGAGGCGAGCGCGGTCCCGGCCGCGATCAAGCGCCGCGCCGGCGCCATCTTCCAGCGCCTTGGGGACGTCGAGGCCGCCATCCACGGTTCCTCCCGCGACCGCGTCCACCTGCACGAGTTGGGCGGCATCGACACGATCGTCGACGTGGTGGGCGTGCTCACCGGCTTCCAGTTGCTCGGCGTGGAGCGCGTGGTGTGCTCGCCGCTGCCGCTGGCGCGCGGCTTCGTCGACTCCGCCCATGGGCGGCTGCCATTGCCGGCGCCGGCCACGGTGGCCCTTCTGCAAGGCGTTCCGGTGACCGGCGCCGAGGTGGAAGGGGAGCTGGTGACCCCCACCGGCGCGGCGCTGGTTACCGAGCTGGCCGCCCGCTTCGGGGCGCTGCCCGCGATGACGCTGCGCGCCGCCGGGTACGGCGCCGGGCGCGCGCAGCGCGCCATTCCCAACGTGGTGCGCCTGCTGGTAGGGGAGGCGGCCGGCGCCGGCGGAGACGGCGGCGGTGACGGCGGAGAGGAGGGCGGCGCCGCGCCGGAACCGCTGTTCGTGGTCGAGACCAACATCGACGACATGAACCCGGAGTGGTACGACTACGTGACCGCGCGCCTGTTCGCGGCCGGCGCGCTGGAGGTGTTCACCCAGCCGGCGGCGATGAAGAAGAACCGTCCCGCCACGCTGCTGAGCGTGTTGTGCCGCCCGGCGCAGCGCGCCGCGGTACGCCGCCTGCTGTTTCGCGAGACCACTACGATCGGCGTGCGCGAACACCTGGTGCAGCGCTACGCTCTGGCGCGGGAGACGCGGCTGGTAACGACCAGCCATGGCGAGATTCGCGTCAAGATGGTGGGCGGCGCCGGCCCGGAGCCGCGCTGGGCGCCCGAATACGACGACTGCCGGCGCGCCGCCGAGGCCACCGGCGCGCCGTTGCAGGCGGTGTATCAGGCCGCTGCCCAGGCCGCGGCGGGAGGCGCCCCCGGCGCGGCCCGCCAGGGCGCGCCATGAAGCGCGCGCGGCGCCGGGGCAGCTACCGCGGTGCGGCGCCGCGCCCGGCGCTGCGCACCGAGCGGATGATGTCTTCCACCATCTCGCGCACGCCGAAGCGCGGCCGCCAGCCCAGTTCGGCGGCCGCGCGCCGGCAGTCGATGCGCCACTCGCGGTAGCCGCCTACCACCTGCATGATCACCGGGTCCGGGGCGAAGGTGAACTGCGCCTGCGGCAGGAGCTGGCGGACGTGGGCGATCATCTCCCGCACCACCACCCGCCCGGAGGCGACGTTGTAGATGCGTTGCGGGGCCGCCGCGGCGCCGGCCAGACGGGCGAGCGCGCTGACCGCGTCGCGCAGGTACACCACCGGATAGGCGGTGTCCTCGCTCACCTCGACGGCGTAGGGTTCGCCGCGCGCGGCGCGCTCGGGGATCAGCGAGGTGAACAGGCTCGCCGACCCTGCCGCCTGGCGAAAGGGACCGGTTACCGCCGCCAAGCGGGCGGCGCGGAAGTCGATGCCGTGGCGGCGCGCATACAGCAGCCCCAGTTCCTCGGCGCACCGCTTGGTGTACCCGTACCAGCCGTCCGGCTCGGTGGCCATGCTCTCGCTGATCGGCTGCGGCAAGCCGCGCCCGTACACGCCGATGGTGCTGGCCAGCACCACCCGCCGCCGGCCGCAGGCGCGCGCCGCGTCGAGGACGTGGAAGCTGCCGCCGAGGTTCACCGCCATGCCCGACGCCGGCTCGCGGTCGCAGCCGGCGGTCAGCAGGCCGGCGAGGTGCACGATCGGATCGTGCGCGCCGCTGCGCTCCACCGCGGCCCGCACCGCAGCACGATCGCGAATGTCTCCGCTGACGTAGCTCACCCCGGCCGGCCAGCCGGCGCCGGCTGCCGTTGCCGGCGGCGCCGCGTCGAAGGCCAGTACCTCGCGCCCCGCGGCGGCGAAGTGGCGCGCCAGCGCCCGGCCGATGAACCCGGCGCCGCCGGTGATCAGAACAGCCACGCGCCCATCATACCCGGGACGCCGCCGCGGCGCGCGCGGATGGTGTAGGATCGGCGCGATGCTGACCGCGGCGCGACCGTTTGCCCGCCACGGGACCGAAAAGATGGTCTACGACCTGCGCATGGGCCCGCAGGCGCTGTGGCACGAGGAGATGATCTACCTCGTCTACCACTCCACCGGCGGGGCCGGCGCCGAGCTGCTCGGGCACCCCTATGCCGTTGCCTACGACGTGAGCCGCCGCCGCTGGTCGGAGCCGGTCAGGCTGGGCAGCGCGCGCGGCTACGACCATCACTACGCGCCGGTAATCTGGCGCGACCCGGGCGGCCGGCTGCACGTGCTCTACCATTGCCACGGCGCCGACGGCGGCGTTCACCTGGTGGCGGAACGTCCCGATTCGATTGCCGGCTGGCGCCCGGGTCCGGCCATCGCCCCGTCGATCTCCTATCCGCGCCTCTTCCCGCTGGGCGGCGGCCGCCTGCTGCTCTACTTCCGCACCTTCGGGCACATGGGCCACTGGGGCTACCGGCTCTCCAACGACGGCGGCTACACCTGGACCCGGCCCGAGGCGCCGCTGGTGGACTTCGACCAGAACCCGCAGACCAACCTCGATACCTGGGCCGGCACCTACCACAGCGCCTGCCTCAGCCGCGACCGCGCGTGGCTGCACCTCGGCTTCAACTACCTGGACGAGCGCGCTTCGCCCAACCCGGTGTATCGGCCGCCCTGGTACAACCGCTATCACCTCTACTACGCGCGGCTGGAGGTGGCCAGCGGCGAGTTGTACGGGCCGGACGGGGGGCGGCTGCCGCGCCCGCTGACCCGGGCCGGCGCCGAGGCATGCAAGCTGTGGCACACCGGGCACCGCTACTCGCTCAACCCGTCGATCCTGCCGGCGGACCAGCCGGAGGGCGCGGGGGAGGGCGGCGCCGCGTTCGTGGCGCCGGTGTCCGACGCCACGCCGCACGACGTGGTGTACTACTTCGTGCGCCGCCGGCAGGGGGTGTGGGAGCGCCATCCGATCGTGCGCACCAACAGCATCTGGTCCGGCTCGCACGTGACCCGCGGCGCCGACCGCGCGATCATCGCCTACCTGACGGTGGGGACGGCGGACGGCGCCAACCTGCGCTACGGCGGCGGCACGGTCGAAGTGTGGCGCTCGCGCGACGAAGGGGTGACCTGGCAGCGCGCCGCGCGGCTGCTGCCGGAGCGCGGGCTGCTGTACAACAACCCCAAGCCGGTGGAGCGCGCCGATGGCCGCGAAGTGGCGCGCTGTCTCACCCTGTTCGGTTGGCCGGGGCCGGGCGGCCTGGAGCAGCCGCAACCGCCGTTCCGCCCGTTGGGCAACAGCGCCCGCGCCTTCCTCTGGCTCGCCGGAGAGTGGCGCTAGCCGCGGCGGGCTGCCAGCCGCCGCCGTGCGCCAGCCGATGACCGGACACCCGCCGCCGCGCGGCACCCCTCCGGCCCGGCCGCAGCGCCGCGCGCCGGCGGTCATGCTGGTCAAGCTGCTGGCGATTCTGTCGCTGAGCGCCGCGGCGGCAAGCAGCTCCACGCCGGCGCGCGCGCAATCCGCAGCGCCGTCCGAGGGAGCCGCGGCCGTGACCGCCGCGGATACGACCACCGGCGCCGCGGCGGCGCGCGCGGAGCGCCGGTTCGCCGAGGTGCGCGCCCTGTGGGTGATCCGCACCGCCCTCGGCAGCGCCGACCAGGTACGGGCGATGGTGGAGCAGGCCGCGGCCGGCGGGTTCAACACGTTGCTGGTGCAGGTGCGCGGGCGCGGCGACGCGCTGTACGCCTCGGCCCACGAGCCGCGCGCCGAGAGCCTGCCCGACGATCCGGCCTACGATCCGCTGCAGGTGACGATCGAGGCGGCGCGCGCGCGCGGTCTGGCGGTCCACGCGTGGGTCAACACCCACCTGGTGTGGGGTCCGGCGGCGCCGCCGCGCAGCCCCGAGCACCTGGTGAACGCCCATCCCGACTGGCTGGCGGTGCCGCGCAGTCTGGGCCGCGAGCTCTACGACCACGATCCGCATGCCGCGGGCTACGTGGAGCGGCTGCTCGGGCATGCCGCCGAGTCGCGCCATCTCGAGGGCCTGTTCACCAGTCCCTCGCACCCGGCGGTGCAGGAGCGCGTGCGGCAGGTGTGGGTCGATCTGGCGCGCAACTACGACCTGGACGGCATCCACTTCGACTACGTCCGCTTCCCCTCGCCTGAGTTCGACTACTCGCGCGGCGCCCTGGAACGATTCGCCGCCTGGGTCAAGCCGCGCCTGGCGGGCGCCCGCTTCGTGAGCCTGGCGGCCGCCGCGCAGCAGGATCCCTACGCCCTGGCGGAGGCGCTGCCGGAGTACTGGAACGTGTTCCGGCGCGACAGCGTCACCGCCCTGGTGCGGCGCGTCTACCAGGCGGTCAAGGCGCTGCGGCCTGAGCTGGTGGTCTCGGCGGCGGTCCTCCCGGACCGCCGCCGGGCGCGCGAAGAGCGCTTCCAGGCGTGGACCGCCTGGCTGGCCGACGGGATTCTCGACGTCGCCGTGCCGATGGCGTACACCGAGGACCCGGACCAGTTCCGCGACTGGATCGCGCGCGCGCGCGCCGCGGCCGGCAGCGGCGCGCGCCTGTGGGCCGGGATCGGAGCGTACAAGAACCCGGTCGCCGGCACCCTGCTGCAGGTCGATCACGCGCGCCGGGAAGGGGCCGGCGGCGTGGTGGTGTTCGCCTACGCCGCGGCCTCCAGCACCGCCCCGGAGCCGGGCGCCGCGCCGCCCCTCGAACAGATCGGGCAGGCGGCATTCGCCGCGCCGCAGGCGGCCCCCCCGCAGGAGGAACCCCCGTAGGGCCGCGGCCGGCTGCCGGCGGCAGGGCTACTGGCGGTAGGGATCGGCCGCGTCGCGCAGCCCGTCGCCCAGGAAGTTGAACGCCATCACCGTTATCACCACGAACAGGGCCGGTATCAACTGCCACGGGAAGTGCGCGACGCTGCTGATGTTCTGCGCCTTCTGCAGCAGCACTCCCCAGCTCACCGACGGCGCGCGCAGGCCCAGCCCCAGGAAGCTGAGCGCGGTCTCGCCGAGGATCATCCCCGGGATGGCGAGGGTCAGGTCGACGATCAGATAGCTGGCGAAGTTGGGCAGCAGGTGGCGGTTGATGATGGTCAGCTCGCGCATCCCGGCCAGGCGCGCGGCCAGGGTGAAGTCGCGTTCGCGCAGCTCCAGCAGCTTGCCGCGCACCACCCGCGCCAGACCGCCCCAGCGGATCAGGGCCACGATCACGACGATGGCGAAGTAGATGCGCAGGTTCGACCAGTGCAGCGGCAGCGCCGCCGACAGCGCCAGCCACAGCGGAATGGTGGGAATGGAGAGCAGGAACTCGATGACGCGCTGGATGAACATGTCCACGCGGCCGCCGAAATACCCCGAGATGCCGCCGAGCAGCACCCCGATGACGAACGTTATCGCCACCCCCACCAGCCCGATCGACAGCGAGATGCGCGCCGCCAGAATCGAGCGCGAGTACATGTCCTGGCCCAGGCTGTCGGTGCCGAACAGGAACAGGGCGCCCGGGTCGTCCACCCCGAACAGGCGCACCGTGGCGGGCAGCACGCCGAACAGCCGGTAGGGCTCGCCGGGGACGAAGAAGCGGATCGGGTAGCGCGCTTCGTCCTCGGTGTAGATGGCGGCCAGCGTTTCGGGATCGCGGTCGGCGATGATGCCGCGCACGAACGGCCGGGTCAGGCGGCCGTCGTCGAACCAGCGGACGCGCGACGGCGGGTGGTTGATGGCGACCGGGTAGCGCCAGTCCGCGGCGTAGGGGGTGACGAAGTCCGCGAACAGGGCGAGGAAGTAGAACACGCCGAGCACGCTGCCGCCGATGATGGCCATCCGGTGCCGGCGGAACTTGCGCCACATGAGCTGCCATTGGGACGCGACGAAGTCGCGCTCCGCGGCGCTCGGCAGCGCCGCGCCCGCCGCGCGCCGCCTCATCGACGCGCCTCCGCGAAGCGGATGCGGGGGTCCACCAGCATCAACAGCAGGTCGGAGACGAAGGTGCCGATGATGGTGAGGCTGTTCAGAAACAGCAGCAAGGTGGACGCCAGGAACATGTCTTCGAACAGCAGCGCCCGGTAGAGCAGGGGACCGGTGGTGGGCAGCGACAGCACCAGCGCGGTGATCACCGAGCCGGAGACGATCTCAGGCAGCACCCAGCCGATGGTGCTCACCATCGGGTTGACCGCGATGCGCGCCGGGTACTTGAACAGCAAGTCGCGTTCGCCGACGCCCTTGGCGCGCGCCGTTACCACGTACTGCTGCTTCAGCTCGTCGAGCAGGATGCCGCGCATGATGCGAATCAGCGCCGCGGTGCCGGCCGTGCCGACGATGATGATCGGCAACGGCAGGTGCAGCATCAGATCCCACACCTTGCCCAGGCTCCAGGGCGCGTTCTGGTACTCCGCCGAAAACAGGCCGCCGACGCTGAACCCGCGCCGCAGCAGGAAGTACATCAGGATCAGGGCGAGCAGGAAGTTGGGGGTGGCCAGGCCCACGAAGCCCACCGACATGAACGCGTAGTCGCCGGCCGAGTACTGGTGGGTGGCCGAGTAGACGCCGATGGGAATGGCCAGGGCGTAGGTGAAGATCAGGGTCGACAACGACAAGGCAATGGTGAGGCCCAGCCGCTCGCCGATCAGCGCGCGCACCGGGCGGTTGAACTGGAAGGAGTATCCGAAGTCGCCTCTGAGGATGTTGCCGAACCAGAGCAGGTACTGGACGTGCATGGGCCGGTCGAGGCCGAACCGGCGCCGGAGATTGGCCAGATCGTCGGCGTTCACCTCCTCGCCCTGGCGCGCCAACTGCGACGCGTAGGAGGAAACGAAGTCGCCCTCGGGAAGCTGGATGATTACGAACGCAACCACCGTGATGATCCACAGCAGAATCAGCATGTAGAGCATGCGGCGAACCAGATAGGAGGCCATCGACGGTGGCCCACTATCGCAGGGGGTACCGTTGCAGTCAAACGCGGACCGCCGCGGCGCCGCGCCCGCCACGCCGAACCGGCGCGCGGCTTGACAGCGCGGCGGCGCCGAATCAGCATAGGGTTCACTCAAGAGGAGGATCCGATGAAATCGATCTTGACGGGAAGCGTCCTGCTCCTGTGCGGCGCGGCGCTGGCGCTGGCGAGCGGGGACACCGAAGGGGCCGCGGGGGCCGGCGCCGCGGACGCCGGCATGGCCGTTGGCGGCGAGCCCTACGTGGACCACATCTTTGCCGATCCGGCGGCCTACGAGGCCGCCACCGGCAACCGCATCGAGGGCTTCGGCGAAGCGCCCGTCCTGGCGGCGCTGGTGGCCGAAGGCGCGCTGCCGCCGGTGGAGGAACGGCTGCCGGTTGACGTCCAGGTGGTGCGGCCGCGCGACGAGATCGGCAGCTACGGCGGAATCATGCGCGGCGCCGGCAGTTCCGAGGAGCCGGGCTCGGCCATCGAGTCGAGCAACCAGAGCATGGGGGCCTATCCCCCCGATACGCAGGCCATCTACCCCAACCTGATCAAGGCGTGGGAGGCGGCCGACGACTTCACCTCCCTCAGCATTACGTTGCGCGCCGGCATGAAGTGGTCGGACGGCTCAGCGGTGACCGTCGACGACTTCCGCTTCTGGTATGAGGACGTGCTGCTCAACCCGGAGATCACGCCGCGCGTCAACAGCCGCTGGCGCCCGGGCGGGGAGGTGATGGCGATGACGGTGGTGGACGACGCCACCATCCGCTATTCGTTCGCCGCCCCGTTCTACAGCGTGTTCGAAAGCTGGGCCTTCCAGCGCCCGGTGCTCCCCAAGGAGTACCTCAAGCAGTGGCACGCGGCCCACAATCCGCAGGCCGATGCCAAGGCCAGGGAAGAGGGGTTCGATAGCTGGTGGAAGGCGTTCCAGGATCACGAGGGCGGCGCCGTCGGCAAGCGCTCGGATCCCGACCGGCCCTCGCTGCATCCGTGGAACGTGACCGAAATCGGTCCGGCGTCGCGGCTCTACGAGCGCAATCCCTACTACTTCAAGGTGGACGTGGCCGGCAATCAGCTTCCGTACCTCGACGCGGTGCAGATCACCCAGTTCTCGCAGCCGAACCAGACCATTCCATTGCGCGCCATGTCGGGCGAGATCGACCTGCAGACCGACCACCTGGCGATGGCCGACTTTCCGGTCTACAAGGAGAACGAGGCAACCGGCGACTACCAGGTGTATCTGTTCCCGTTCCTGTCGAAGGGCTTCGCCGCGGGCGTGGCATTGAACTACACCCACAAGGACCCGGTGCTGCGCGAGATCTTCAATGATATTCGGTTCCGGCAGGCGTTGTCGCTGGCCATCGACCGCGACGACATCACCAATACGTTCTTCTTCGGCCGCACCGTGCCGCACGTGGCGCCGGTGCCGCCCACCTGGACCGGCTTCGAGGATTGGATGCGCACCTACTACGCCGAGTTCGACCCGGAGCGGGCGAACGCGTTGCTCGACGAGATGGGCCTGCAGTGGGACGGCAACGGGCAGTGGCGCCTGCGTCCCGACGGGGAGATCGTGGAGTTCGAGGGGATGTGGGTCGCCGAGTGGTTCTCCTACTTCGAGGGCCTGGTGCAGATGCTGAGCAAGCAATGGGAAGCGGTCGGCGTGAAGATGAATCCCAAGTTCGTGGTCGAGGAAGCCGCGGCCAACATCGCGATCGACAACGACCAGGACGCGCTGATCGGCGGCAACGCCACCTCCACCGAGTTCCGCGCCCGCGGGGCGGAACCGGTGACCCTGCGCCCGGCCTGGCACTGGTATAGCTGCTGCGCCCTGGCGGCGGCGCCCTGGCGGTTGTGGCACGACACCGACGGCGCCGAAGGCATCGAACCCCCGCAGGAGATCAAGGACCTGTTCACGATCTCCGAGGAGTGGCGCAACACGCCGCGCGGCACCGACCGCTACGCCGAGCTGTCGCATCAGATGATCAGGATGAACGTCGAAAACCTGTACTTCTTCGGCACCGTCAGCATTCCGCCGAAGGTGGTGCTGGTGAGTGATCGTCTGGGTAACATGCAGCGCGAAGGCGGGTTCGTGCAGACGCTGCCCAACTTCGGGCCGCACATGCTCGACACCCTGTTCATTCGCCGCTAGGGGTTCATCCGCCGCTAGGGGTTCATCCGCCGCTAGGGGTTCATCCGCCGGTAGGGCGAGGCGCCCGGCGCGGGAGGTTTACTCGGTTATTCGGAGTCTGGCGCGCGGCCGCGACTGCGCGCCAGACTCGTTTGCCTGGCGGCTCAGGCGTACGGGGGGCCGGCCTGCTCCATGGTTGCCCGGTACTGCTTGAGGATCGCGATGACGCGCGCCGCGCGCGGACTGGTCGAGGCGACCTCGTCCCAGAACTTCAGGGCCTCCGCCTCCACCTGCTTCCATTCCGCGTCGGGGATGGAGGTAAGTTGCAGCTTGGCGCCGCCGGTGCGGAGCTGCGCTTCGCCGCCCCAGTACCAGTGCTGGCGGTAGTAGTGCGAGCTGTCCATGCAGACCCGGAACAGCTCCTGCAGGTGCTCGGGCAGCGCGTTCCACGACTCGGTGTTGGCCAGGAACGAGCCGCACCAGGCGCCGGAGATGTTGTTGGTCAGGAAGTAGTTGGTCACCTCCGCCCAGCCCACGGCGTAGGCCTCGGTGATGCCCGACCAGGCGAGCCCGTCGAGCGTCCCGCGGCGCAGCGCGGCCTCCACGTCGTCCCACGGCAGGGTGACCGGCACCACGCCGAACCGGGCCAGGAACGTGCCGGCGGTCGGAATGGTGAACAGGCGCTTGCCCTGCAGGTCGGCCAGGCGGCGGATCGGCTCTACCGTGATGAAGTGGCAGGGGTCCCAGGCGCCGGCGCTCAACCAGGTCACGCCGTCGATCTCGCCGTAGGCCTCGGCCCAGATTTCCTTCAGCCCGTACCGTTCGAACAGCACCGGCAGGTCCAGGCTGTGGCGCGCGGCGAACGGGAAGTAGCCGCCGAACACGGCCACGTCGGCCGGCGAGGCCATCGAGTCGTCGTCGCTCTGCACCGCGTCGACGACGCCGTCCTGCAGCGCGCGGAACAGCTCCGACGTGGGTACGAGTTGGTCGGCCGTGTACAGATCGATCGTCATCTCGCCGCGGGCGATGCCGTTGAAGGCGTCGACGGCCGGCTTCACCACGTGCTCCGCCAGCGGCGCGCCGGCGTAGGTCTGCAGGCGCCAGCGGATGGGAGCACCGGCGCGCGCAATCGCCGGCGCGCCGACCGCGGCGGCCGCGGCAACGGCGCCGAGGCCGGTCTTCTTCAGGAACTCGCGTCGGTCGATACCGCTCATTTCGTCAGTCACTCCTTGCGGCGACACGTCACCTGCCCCGCCCGCCGCCCGGCTCCGAGCGTACCACGGGCGCGCCGCGCTGGTCCGCGTGGCCTGTGGGTTTCGCGCCGGGTGAATGGGTTAGGATACGCGCGAGCGTATGCGCGCCTTCGAGCGGACACCGCGCCGCCGGCACTTTCCCCGCCTGGCGGTGATCGGCTGCGGCGGCGTCGCCGGCGAGCGCCATCTGCCGGCGCTGGCGCAGCTCGGCTGGCGGCCGCACGTGCTGGTCGACCCCCGGGCGGACCGCGCGGCGGAGCTGGCCCGGCGCTGCCGCGCGCAGCGCGTGGCCACAGACGTAGCCGAGCTGCAGGCGGGCGAAGTCGAGGCGGCGCTGGTAGCCACCAACGCGGCGTCGCACGCGCGCGTCACCCTGCCGCTGCTCGACCGCGCCGTCCACGTATTCGTCGAGAAGCCGCTGGCGGCCTCGCGGGAGGATGCCGAGGCGATGGTGAGCACCGCGGCGGCCAACTCGGTCGGGCTGGCGGTCGGTCACATGCGCCGCTTCATGTTCGTCAACCGCTGGGTCAAGGCGCTGCTCGACCGCGGCGAGCTGGGGGCCATCACCGGCTTCGACGTCCGGGAGGGGGAGAACTACCACCGGCCGACCCGCGGCCGCCTGGCGGCGGCCCGGGCCGCCGCCGGGACCGGTCTGTACTCGCCGGCGCTGTGGGACGCGGAGTCGGCCGGCGGCGGCGTGCTGCTGGACACCGGCTCGCACACGCTCGACACGCTGCTCTGGTGGCTCGGCGAGGCGCGGCTCGTCAGCTACCGCGACGATTCGCTGGGCGGCGTCGAGTGCGAGGCGCTGCTCGAACTGGAGCTGCGCAACGGCGCGGTGGGCCGCGTGGAATTGAGCCGCTCGCGCACGCTCCGCAACACGGCGATCGTCACCGGCAGCCGCGGGCAAATCGAGGTGGCGCTGCACCGCAACGCCATCGCCGCCGCCCGCCCCGACCGCCTGACCGCATTCGAGCTCGACGGACGCAGCGGCGCGGAACTGCCCGAGGAACGCCTGCACGAGGATATGTTCCAGCGGGAGCTGGCGGATTGGCTGCGCGCGCTCCGCAGCGGCCGCGAGCCGTTCGTCAGCGGCGCCTCGGCCGCGCCCGCGGTCGCCATCATCGACGCTGCCTACCGCAACCGCCGGCCGCTGCGCCGGGCGTGGACCGGCAGCGGCCGCGCGGCGCGTGACGGCCCGTTACGCGGCCGGCGGGTGCTAGTCACCGGGGCGAGCGGCTTCATCGGCGGGCGGCTGGTCGAACGACTGGTCCGCGAGCAGGGGGCGTGCGTGCGGGCCGCGCTGCGCACCTTCCGGCACGCCGCCCGCGTGGCGCGCCTGGCGCCCGCCGCGGTCGAGCTGCGCCGCTTCGACATGGCGCGGCCGGAGGTCCCCGCCGGCGCGCTCGACCGCCTGGTGGAGGGCTGCGATACGGTGTTTCACCTGGCGCGGGACAGCCGCGCGCCGCACGCCAACGCCGCCGGGGTCCGGGCGCTCGCCGAAGCTTGCCTGCGGGCCGGGGTGCGCCGGCTGGTGCACGTCAGCTCCCTGTCGGTCTACGAGCCGCTGCCGGACGGCCCGTTGACGGAAGCGAGCCCGATCGGCCGCCAGTCCGGCAACGACAAGTTCACGGCGCAGCGCGAGCTCACGCGCATGATCCGGGAGCACGGCCTCGACGCGGCGATCATGCAACCGACCATCGTCTACGGCCCATTCAGCGAACACTGGACGGACCGGCCGGCCGCTCTGCTGGCCGCCGGCGCGGTGGTGTTGCCGGCGCCCGGCGACGGGATCTGCAATGCCGTCTACGTCGACGACGTGGTCCGGGCGCTCCTCCTTGCCGCGCAGCGCAGCGAGGCGGCGGGCGAATCGTTCCTCATCTCCGGTCCCGAGCACCCGACGTGGTTCGACTTCTATTGCGCCTGCCAGCGAGCGCTGAACCGGAGCGGCGCCGTCCGCCTGCTGGCATACCGGGAGATAGAGCGCCGCAACCGCCGCGCGGACCGGCTGTCGAACCTTCCCACGCCGCAACGCGTGCTCGGCTGCCGGCCGCTGCGCCCGTTGCGCAACGCTCTTCAGCGGGCCGTCTACCGGCGCCTGGGCGAGCGCGGCAAGGCCGCGGCCAAACGCCTCTACCGGGGGCCGGCCGCAGCCGCCGGGAACTCGACCGCGGGCGGCGAATTCCTGCCGCCGAAGAGGCTGCTGGAGCTGTACGCGGCCCGCTGTCAGGTGCGGATCGACAAGGCGCGCCGGCTGCTTGGCTACGAACCGGAGTTCGACCTGGAGCGCGGCATGGAGCTCACCGCGCGCTATCTGGAGTGGGCGCGCGGCCGCGGGTAGTCGAGCGGACGCCGGGTGGGAGCCGCCGGGCGCAGGCAGCGGCGAGACAGGCCACGGAAATACCGGATGAACAAACTTGGGGACCGTTGGCTTTGACATGCCGCCTGCGGCAGCCGATACTCCACGACGTATATGCGTGATTTCGCCGTCCCGTCACTCGCCGCCGCGGCGCGCGGCGCCGTGGACCGGGGGCTCGACTTTCTCGACGCCGCCCTCCGTCCCGACGGCGCGTGGCCGTCGCTGATGTACTGGAACCTGGAGCTCGAGGGGTCTGCGGAGGAGGAACTCGCTCCCTTCGTGGCGGGCCTCGGCGCGCTCACCCTGGCGCCCTGCGACGACCCCCGAGCGCACTCGATCCGGCGCCGGACCGGCGAATTCATCGTCCGGTCGATGAGCTATCCGGGGCTGTGGCGCTACTGGCCGTCGCTGCCGAACGATCTCGACAGTCTCAGCATCTGCTCCCAGGCGATTCCGTGGCATCCCTGGGTGATGTTCGGCATGAACGTCTCGAAGATGCGGACGGCGCTGGATGACCGGGGCAGGTTCAAGACCTGGTTGACGCCGCCCAAAGCCGGCGCCCCGGACGTGGACAGCGTGGTGAACGCCAACGTGGTCGGCTACCTCGCCGCGCAGGGCCAGAGTCGACTGGGCGAGCGGGCGGCGGCGTGGCTCGCCGGTCTGGTGCGGGACGGTACCGCCGCCGGGAGTTCCCACTATTACCCCGACACCGTGGATCTCTACGAGGCGATGGCCCGCGCCCGCGCCCGCGGCGCGCCCGCGCTGCAGGACCTCGGGCCGGCGCTTGCGGACCGCATCCGCGCCCGGCGCGGGCCGGACGGCGGCTACGGCGACACCTTGCGCACCGCGCGCGGGCTGTCCGCTCTGCATATCCTCGGAGCCGCGCCGGCCGGCGCCGAACTGGAGGCCGCGCTGGAACTGATCCTGCGCCGGCAACGTCCCGACGGCAGTTGGCCTGCGGCCCGCTTCTGGCAGGGGCCCCTGCCGCCCGAGCCGCCGAGGGTGGGATTCGCATCCCCAATGCTCGACACCGCTTCCTGCATCGAGGCGCTCGTGCGTTTCGGCAGCGCACCTTGAGCTAAGCTAAAGCTCAAGCTCAAGGCACGCCGCGCGGCCCGGCAACAGCGCCTCCCCGTCACATGCCCCACACGTCGACCGGGGCCGCGGCGGCGCCGCGCCGGTGGTGGAATATCTTCTCCTCCCAGGTCCGGTGCTCCCGGCAGTCGATCACCACCAAGTGCCCGGCCTCCGCCGCGCAGCGCGCCGCGTACCCCGCGGTCTGCTCCACCCCCTCGGCGATGGTCCGCTCCAGCCCGTCGCGATCCCGCACCACCTTGCACTCCACCACCACCTCCTGCACCCGCTGCGCCAGCGCCTGCTCCCCTACCGGCCACACGATCAGCAGGTCGACCCGCCCCCGCCCCAGCGCGTACTCCCGCTCGATCCGCCCGCCCCCGTTCACCACCCGCTGCAGGTACGCCTGCAGCAGCAACTGCGGCCACGCCTCCGCGTAGGCGAAGCGGTCGCGCCAGTGCTCGGAGTGGCGCCGGAAGAAGCTCTGGAACTCCCCCAGCAGCAGCGCCGCGTCAAGGCTGCCGTCCGCGCGCACGTAGCGCGGCGGCGACAGGTCGAGCGTCTCCTGCGCCACCCACGACAGCTCGCGCGGCAGCACCTCGGCGTAGATCGGGTTGGCGATGCGCACCGGCTGATTGCGGGCGAGCAGCCCCAGGTCGCGCGCGTAGCCGAGGTCGCGGTCGCTGATGGCGTAGCGGTCGGCGCCGGTCAGCATCGGCTCGATCACCCGCCGCACGCGCTCCTCGCGCAGCTTGTCGGCCAGGTAGTCGAGGTGGGTCACCCGATCGACGATCAGTTCCTCGCGGACGGCGGCGACCGCGGCGGCGGTGACCGGAAGCGAACGGTCGCCGCGCAGCGCCTTGTTCTCGAAGCAGGCGCCGTAGGCCAGCGCGTTGACCAGCCATGGCTGGCCGCAGGTCTGCGTCCACACCGCTTCCAGCGCCTCCGGCGCGAACACCTGCCCGGTCGACTCGGTATGCTGGCCGAGCAGGGCCAGCGTCTCGTCACGCGAGAAATCGCCCAGCCGCAATGACTTGGCGGCGATGTTGAACGGGCTGCCGGTTGCGCCGATGCGGTAGTCGCGCACGTCGCGCAGGCCGCACAGCACGACGCTCTGCGGGAAGCGCTCCGGACGGTCGGGGTAGCCGGCGCGGAGTTGCTGCAGCACCGCCAGCAGCGAGTCGCCCACCAGCGTGTCGATCTCATCGATCAGCAGCACCAGCGGGCGCGGCGCCGCCTGCGCCCAGCGCCGCAAGGCGGTGCGCAACGCCATGTCCGGCCCGAAATCGGCGAGGATCTCGGCCCGGACGCCGGCCAGGAAGCGATCGTCCAACGCCGCGTCCGCTGCTTCCGCCAGCGCGGCGAGCACCACGCGCACCGCCCGCGCCACGTCGTCGCGGGCGGTGCGGGCGGTCTCCACGGTGACGTACACGCAGTGGTAGCCGCGTTCGTTCAGCAAGTCGGCCAGCGCCAGCAGCGCCGAGGTCTTGCCGGTCTGCCGCGGCGCGTGCAGCACGAAGTACTTCTTGTCCCGCACCATGCCGAACACTTCGTCCAGATCGATCCGCGACAGCGGCGGGATCAAGTAATGATCGGCCGGCCTGACCGGACCGGCAGTGTTGAATGAACGCATGGGCCGGATGAATGTACCACGGGAGAATCGCCTGCGGCCGAGCTCGACGCCGCCGATGCCGGACACAGGGAACTGTACGGGCCGGGCACGCACGGCCGTGGTGCCGCTGGGGGGAGGGGGGGCATCGGCGGCTAGCGGACGCCGCCGGCGGGGCGCCAGGCAAGCGTTCCGGTGCCCTGAGCAACCACGTAGCCGCCTGCGGCCGTACGGGCTATCATCAGCCGGAGTTGCCGACCAATGGCTGCCGTACACGACCACCACGGCGAAGCCCTGCGCCGCCATCGAAGCAGGCGTCTCGCGCGCACCGCCGCCGCCTGCGGGCGGCAGGCTCCCGTTGACTGAGGGGACTACGTGATTACATCGATTCGATTGGTCAACTTCAAGAACTTCGTCGCCGAGACGTTGCGGCTCGGACCGTTCAGCATGATCGTCGGCACCAACGCCAGCGGCAAGAGCAACATTCGCGACGCGTTTCGCTTCCTGCACGGCATTGGCCGGGGCTATACGCTACCGGAGATAGTTGGCGGGAAATGGGGGGCAGGAGGCCAGCGGGAATGGCAGCCGATACGGGGCGCAGCTCATGAGGTCGCGCGTCTCGATTCTCGATCTTCGACCTTCTCATTCCATATGGAACTGCGGCGCGGCGATCAGCCGGTCTCCTACTCGATTGAAATATATTTCGATCCTATCGGTCCCCGCTATGAGGTAGAATACGAGGCGGTCAGGCTGCTTCCACTCGCGGCGCAGAAGGCACCCATGGACAACTGTTGGCAGACGATCTATGAAACGAAGTCTGCGGACGACTCGCATTGGGTCGATTTGTTCGATGACGGATACGAACAGTTTACCCGGGACAAGCCGGCTCTGACTCAGCTTGAGCGCCCGCAGGAATCGGCCGTGCAGAGTGTGTTCCAGGCGCTTGTCGGTATGCGCTTTTGGGATCTGTCGCCGGAACTGATGCGCTATCCGGCGTATCCCGGTACGCCGTTGGGAGACCGGGGCGAGAACCTGCCGGCGGCGCTGGAGCAGACCTGCGCCGATCCCGAGCTACGATCGACGCTGGTATCGTGGCTGCAGGAACTGACTCCCATGGACGTGTCCGATCTCGAGTTTCCGCGCGATCCGAGCGGTTACGTGCACCTCATGCTCTGCGAGAGGAACGGCAGAAAGATTTCTGCCGACAGCGCGTCGGACGGGACGCTGCGCTTCCTCGCGATGCTGGCGGTGCTGCTGGGCAAGGACCCTCCCGGTCTCTGTTTCTTCGAGGAGATCGATAACGGCATCCATCCGGCGAGACTGAACCTGTTGATGGAGTTGATCGAACGACAGACTGATAAGCACGGCATTCAGGTGCTCACCACTACCCATGCATCAACCATGCTGACGGTGATGGGTGATGGTACCTTCGCCAACACGTCGGTGGTGTCTCGCCTGGAAAATAGTGCCGACGCCATCATCCGCCGTGTTGCCGATCTTGACAATGCACCGAAGCTGCGGCATGAACAAGGCGTTGGGCGACTTCATGAATCCGGCTGGTTGGAGGACGCGTTGTTCTTTACGGAGGGGCCTGACGAGGAGGCCGACGCGTGAGAGTCCTCGTCGTTCCTGAGGACTCGCGTAAGGACAAGTTCATTCTGAAGCCGCTATTCAAGGCATTGTTTCGATCAATAGGAAAGCCGAAGGCGTATGTCAGCGTATGTGAAGATCCCATACTTGGCAGCGTCGAAGAGGTCTTGAAGTCAAGTCGTATCGAGCAGGTCATAGCACGTTACCGGATGGTCAGCATATTCATTCTATGTGTCGATCGTGACGGCAAGACAGGAAGGCGTCAGCGGTTGAATCAGATCGAATCTGAGTTTGGGGATTCCCAAGTAATTCTGGCGGAGAACGCGTGGGAGCAGATCGAAACCTGGGTGCTGGCGGGATTGAAGCTCCCAGGAGAGTGGCGTTGGACGGATGTCCGTGCGGAAGTTCAGGTCAAAGAACGATATTTCGACCCGTTTGCCTTACAGCGCGGCGTATCAGATCTGCCGGGCGGAGGCAGAAAGCCGCTCGGAGAGGAGGCGGCGCAGCGGATCACCGCCATCCGGCAGAAGTGTCCTGAAGACTTCGATCACCTTGCGCGTCGGCTTGAGGACGCCATGCGCACCGCAAGGAGAGCACCTGCGCCATGAGCGCGCGCGTCTCGTAGAGCGCCGAGCCCCGGCACGCCGCGGTGCCGGCCCAGCGCTCTACGCATTCCTAGAAATGGTACCCGAACGTGGTGGCGATCCGCTGCAGCGCGCCGGCGACGTGAGCGCGGGACCAGTCGGTGTAGTAATCGCGGTAGCCGCCGCCGTCCTGCAGCTTGTTCTTGGTGCGGGGCAGCCGCGATCGGGGAAGCTGCAGCAGGCGGCAGACCTCCGCGTAGTCCTGCTGCAGATTCTCGAAGCGGATGTAATAATCGGCGTAGGGTCGCCCGTCGAGGAAATAGAACGCCTGCTGGTCGGCCAGCAATTCGGCGAACCACGCGCGCTTCAAGATCAACTCGAGGTTCCGGCGATGGCGGCCGAGCAGGTAGTTGGGCAACGTTCGGCACAGCCGGTAGCGCGACCGCAGGAAGCCGCGCCGCGCGCGGTGAAAGGACGGTTTCTCCGCCCGCCATTCGACGTCGATCTTCCAGCGGTACAGCGACGCGAACCAGTCCCACGGGTTTCTGACCACGGTGAACTTGAAGTATTCGTCCCAGGCGCCGGGCGCCACGGTCCGGCGGATCGTTTCCGGCAGGACGTGGCCTTGCGCTCCCCGAACGCGCAGCTCGGGAATGACCTGGGCATTGCGCGCCGCAATCACGAACCGGTCATCGTCCACCGCCGGCAGGTAGCGGTCCAGAAAGCAGTCCGCGACGACGTCGCCGGGCGCGCACAGCGGTGACAGCGCCGCCAGGATGCTGGTGCCGCCCACCTTGCGCGGGCGCACGAATATGAACTTGTGACGGTGTGAGATGATGCTCACCGCTCTGCTCCCGGCGCGCGGGCTGCCGCCGCCTCGGTCGGGTACTATACTATCGGGCGCGATGCAGCCGTTCCATCGGGGGCGCGGTGCGGCGCTCCCCAAGCCGGCGCAGGTCCGCTATAACGACTGGCGGCAGGTGGCGTTGCCGCCGCCCGCAGAGTTCACCCCCGCGCTGCCGGTCAGCGTGATCATGCCCTGCTATCAGACGCCCCCGGCGGTGCTGGCGCGCACCCTGGCGGCGCTGGCGGGGCAGACCTGGCCGCGCGACCTGTTCGAGGTGGTGATCGTCGACGACGGCTCCGAGCCGCCGCTGGCCCCGCCCCCGGGAGCGCCGCCGAACGTCCGGGTGGTGCGCCAGGAACGCCGCGGGTTCGGGATCGCGCGCGCGCGCAACACCGGCGTTCGGGCGGCCACGCACGGCATCATCCTGTTCCTGGACGGCGATTCGCTGCCGGAAGCGGGTTGGCTGGCGGCGCACGCCCGCTGGCACCACGCCGTGTCCGACGCGGTGACCGTCGGGTTGCGCGCCAGCGTCGCGATGGAGGACCTGGAGGCGGAGGCGATCCGGGGCCGGCCCGGCACCCTGCGCGAGCTGTTCGCGGACCGCCCGTTCGACCCGCCCTGGGTCGAACCGTACCTGCGGCGGACGCGCGATCTGACCACGCGCGCGGACGACCTGTTCCAGTGCGTGGTGGGGGGGAATTTCGGGATCGGCCGGGAGTTCTACCGGGAGGTGGGCGGCAGCGATGAATCGTTCGTGCGCTGGGGGATCGAGGACAATGAGCTCGCCTATCGAGCCTACACCCGCGGCGGGTTGTTCGTGCCGGTCCGCGCCGCGCTGGTCTGGCACCAGGGCCGCTGGGCCGAAGGACGGGCCGCGAAGGAGCGCAGCCGCCGCTTGCAGCAGGGCAAGGCGGCCAACCTGATCGCCCATCCCCGCTACCGCGGCGCGGCGCGCGGGCGCAGCTATGCGGTGCCCCGCTACGTGGTGACCGTCGAGGCCGGCCGCGGTTCGGTCGAGCAGGCGGCTGCGGTGACCGAGGCCCTCCTGGCCGACCGCGAGCATGATCTGGTGGTGCGCCTCGAACTCGGCGCGCGCCGCGACCCGGAGCGGCTGGCCCGGCTGCATGAGGCGTTCGCACCGGACCCGCGGGTGCGCGTCGCGCCGGACCGCTCCGCCCTGGACGAGTTTCCGGCGGCGCCGTTCCATGTGACGCTGCCCGCCACCGTGCTGGCGAAGGACCTGGTGACTCGCCTCCGCGCCCGGCTCGGCAGCGCGGCCGTTGCCGCCGCGCTCCTGCCGGACGGCGCGCGGGTGGCGATCGCGCGGGCGTGGGCGCTGCATCGGGCGCGGCGTACCGGCGGCGCCCCGGCGGACTTCGGCGACGTCCGTGAGATCGCCCCCGCAAGGCTGCGGCTCGCGGCCGCGGCCCCGCCCGCCGGCGCCGCCGCGCCCCGCTGGCGCCGCCTGCTCCGACGGGTGCGCGGATGAGGTACGCCGGCGCTGCCGTGGGGGAGCGGGTGCGAGATCGGCTGCGGTCGTGGTCGGCCGCCGCCGGCGCCCTGCCCTGGCGCCTCCTGGCGCGGCGCGCCGCGCTGTCCGCGGCCTTGCTGGCCGGCTGGCTGGCGCTCTCCTGGGCGCTGCGTACGTGGCTCGGGGCGTGGGAGGACGGCGGCGGCGGACTGAGCGGCAAGATCATGCGGTTCTACCTTCGCAACTGGGCGAGCTGGACCTGGCTGGGCGCCCTCTGGTGCGCGGCGTGGTGGGGCGTCAAGCCGCTGTGGCGGGCGCTGCAGGAGCCGCGCTTCTTCGACCGCGCGGTCGGCGCCGCCACCCCCGGCGCCCTGGGCGCGATCCGCGCCTGGGTGTGCGCGATATTGCTGATCATGACACTCCGGGAGGACCTGATGAGCGTGGCGCTGCTGCCGCGCGTCATGGTCCGCCAGCAGGGTCTCATGGCGATTCTGCATCTGCTGCCGATCGGCTTCGACGCGTTTCTTGCCAACGCCACCGCGCTGCGGGCGTTTCAGTATCTCACCGCGGCGCTGTTGGCGCTCGGCGTGGTCGGGTTGGGTACGCGGGCGGTGGTGCCGGCCGCCGCGGTCTGCTACTTCGTGCTGGGCGGCATCGTGCGCGAGCACTCGTTCTACTACCACTCGGGGATCGTGCCGTTGTACGCGCTGGCGGTGCTGTCGTTCACGCGTTGCGGCCAGGGGTGGTCGCTGGACCGACTGTGGCGGGCGGCGCGCGGCAAGGCGCCGGCGGCGGCGGATCGGCCCGGCGCCTATTTCGGCTGGGCGCGGTATGCGGTCTGGACCGTGATCGCCCTGCCGTACGCGGCGGCCGGGTGCAGCAAGCTCTATTACATGGGTCTGCGCTGGGTGTCGGCGGACAGCGTGCGCTGGATGCTGCTGCGGCCGACGCTGGATCCGCGGCCGTTCGACTTCGACTTGGCGCTGCGCATCATGCCGCTGCCCGACGCGCTGTTCGTGCTGTTGGGGATCGTCGCGCTCGGCACCGAACTGGCGTTCGGGCTGGTACTGGTCTCGCGGCGCGCCCGGGCGCTGCTGCCGGCGGCCACGGTCGGCATCCACGTCGGCATCCTGTTCCTGCAGAACATCTTGTTTCTCGACCTGATGCTGTTGCTGTGGGTGTTCTACGACTGGAGCCCGCTGGCGCGGCTGGGCCGGCGGCTGGCAGGAAGGGCCGGCGCGGCGGACGGGCCGGAGCCGGTGGCGGACGCGGCGCCGGTAGCGGAGGCGGCGGCGGAGGAGCCGCGCGCCCGCCCGGCTGCCGGGCGGCTGGCCGCCGCGCGCCCGGCAGCCGCGCACCGGCGGGGCGCGGCTGCCGCCCTGGCGATCATGCTGTTTCTGGCCTCCTGGTGGGTGACCAAGATCGAGTGGTATCCGCTGACGGCGATGCAGATGTTCACCGCTCACGGCCGCGGGGAGGCCGGCGTCGTTTCGTACGTGGCGGCGATCGCCCACTACGAGGACGGCAGCCGCGCACCGGCGCCGTTCGGGGAGTGGATCGGGGCGATGCCGCCGGGCCGCACCCGGCCGGTCCTCCGGCGCACGCTGCAGGACCCCGCGGGGCGGGCGGTGGGACAGCAACTGCTGGACGCCATGATCCGGGCCGCCAACGCGACCGGCGCCGGACCGCGCGTGACGAGCGTGGAGCTGCAGCGCCGGCGCTGGGACTTCCGGGCCGACCCGGACGATCCGGGCCGCGGCGTGCTGACGCACCGCTACGTGCATCCCGCCCCGGCGGCGGAGCGGGGTGATGGCGCCCGCTAGTTCGCCGGCGCCCCGGCCGCGCAGCGGGCGGGGGTGGGGGCGGGGGCGGGGGAACGGGTTGCGCGGCGCCGGGCAGTTGGCGCAGGCGCTCACCGCTGACCGGCCGCGCACCGCGGCGCTGGCCGCGCTGCTGCAGTTGGCGTCGAATGCGACCGAAGCGTTCGGCTTCCTCCTGCTCATCCCGCTGCTGCACGCGGCCGGCGTGGGCGCGGCGGAAGACCGGCAGGACCGGATGGCGGAGCTGCTGGCCGGCGCCGCGGACCTGGTGCAGGCGGAGCTGGCCTTGCCGGCGGCGCTCGCCGTCTTCGTCGCGCTCGCCGCGGTGCGCGCGGCGACCGTCTGGCAACGCGACGTGCTGCTCGCCCGGACGCGGCTCGACTTCGTCCATCGCTTCCGCGCCACGCTGCAGGATGCGGTGGCGCGGGCGCAGTGGCGGTTCCTCGCCGGCCAGCGCCAATCGGACATCCAGCACGTGCTGACCGGCGACGTGTACCGCATCGGCCAGGCGGCCGCGCACCTGGTGAAGGTGACCGTGGCCGGCTTGCTGGCGGTGACGCAGTTGGCGGTCGCCGTGCTCATCTCGCCGCCGGTCTCGGCCATGGCGCTGGCCGCGGGCGCCCTGTTCCTGCTGCTGACGGCGCCGCTGCTGCGCCGTTCGCGGCTCCTGGGCGATCAACTGACCGGCGTGAACCGCGTGATCTTCGCCCACGTGCAGGACTTTCTGGCCGGCCTGAAGCTGGCCAAGAGCTTCACCTCGGAACGGATCCACGTGCGGCGCTTCGCCGCGGCCGTCGATGTCGTGCGCCGCCGGCAACTGGCCACCACCCGGGCGGGCGCGACGGCGCGGGCGACGCTCAACGTGGGCACCGCCGCGGCGCTGGCGGGAGTGGCCTGGTTCACCGTGGTCGAGGCCGGATTGGCGCTGCCGGAGCTGGCCGTGCTGGCCGCGGTCTTCGCGCGCGTGATGTTCGCGCTGGTGAACCTGCAGCAGAGCGCGCACGAGCTGGCCAATACGCTGCCCGCCTACCACCACGCCCGGGAGATGCTGCTCGCGCTGCGGGGCGCCGCGGAAGACGCGGCCGGGCGCGGCTCCGAGCCGCGCATGCCGCTGAACCGGGCGCTGGCGGTGCGCGCCGTCTGCTTCGACTACGGGCAGCAGGGCGGCCGCGCGGCGCTGGCCGGCGTGACGCTCGACCTCCCGGCCGGCGAGATCACGGCGATCGCCGGACCGTCGGGCGCCGGCAAGAGCACGCTGGCCGACGTACTGCTAGGCCTGCTGGAACCGACGAGCGGCGCGGTGCTGGTGGACGGCGCGCCGCTCGTCGGCGCCAATCGACGCCGCTGGCGGCGCTCCGCCGCGTACGTGCCGCAGGAGCCGTACCTGTTCCACGACACGATCCGCGCCAACCTCGCGTGGTCGCGCCCGGGGGCGACCGACGACGACCTCTGGCGGGCGTTGCGCGCGGCCGCGGCGGAGGAGTTCGTCCAGGCGCTGCGGCACGGCCTGGACACCGTGGTGGGCGACCGCGGCGGCCGCCTGGCGGGCGGCGAACGGCAGCGCGTGGCCCTGGCGCGCGCCCTGCTCGCCGCGCCGGCGCTGCTGGTGCTGGACGAAGCGACCAGCCAACTGGACGCACGGACCGAAGGCCGCGTGGTCGCCGCGCTGCGGGCGTTGCGCGGGCGCATGACGATCGTCGCCGTGGCCCACCGCCCGGCGGTGCTGGCCGCCGCGGACCGGGTGGTGCGGCTGGACGCCGGCCGCGTGGTGGCGAACCGAACGATGGGAGCGGGGGATGGTCAGCTTGGGGATCGCGCGCTACCATGATCGACGGGCGGACACGCCGCCGGAGGGAAGACTTGGGTAGAGCATCGTTGGTATCGCTGTTGCTGGCCGCCGGCATCGCCGCGCTGATGGCCTGTTCCCAGGCGGCGCGCCCGGCCGCCGCGCCCGCCGACCCGGCCCAGGGGGGGGGGGGTAAGCCGCCGAGCGAGCCGCCGCCAACCCCGCAGCCGGCAGAGCCGGCAGAGAAGCGCTGGAGGATCGGCGCGGCTGACTTTGGCGATGATGAACTGAACCTGGCGGGCGCAGTGTCCAACCGTTCCGCGCCGTATGCCTGGGAGCGGGTCACCGCCCGCAACGTGCGCGTTTCGATCGGCGGACACGAGCTGCCGTTCACGAGCACGAGCGCCAAGCCGGTCTTCGCGTCCGACATCTCCGGCGCGGAGTGGACGGTTGCCGCCGAGGTGCGGGCGGGGGAAGTGGTGCTGGTGCTCACCGCCCCCGATCAGTCGGGCGCCGGCGACACGGTTGCGTCGGTCACGATCACCAACCCGGGGAGCGGCTACACGACAGACCCGACCGTGACCTTTTCGGCGCCGCCGTCCGGCGGCGCCACCGCAACCGGCACCGCGACGGGGTCCCGGTACGTCGACTCCGTGACGATTACGACCGCCGGGAGCGGCTACACCTCGGTTCCCACCGTGACCTTTTCGGCCCCGCCGTCCGGCGGCACGGCAACCGGCGCCGCGGTGGGGTCCGGTACCGTCGATTCCGTGACGGTGGGAACCGCCGGGAGCGGCTACACCTCCGTTCCCAGCGTGACGTTCGGGGCGGCGCCGTCCGGCGGCACCACGGCCGCCGGCGCCGCGGTGGGGTCCGGGTACGTCGATTCCGTGACGGTCGGAACCGCCGGGAGCGGCTATACGGCGGACCCTGCGGTGACGTTTTCGGGCGGAGGAAGCGGCGGCGGTGCGGCCGCCTCCGCGGTGCGGCAATCCGGCGTAGCGTCAGTGACGATCACGGACCGGGGGAATACCTATACCTCTGACCCCAGCGTGACGTTTGGGGCGCCGCCGCCCGGCGGCACTACGGCGACCGGCACCGCAACGCGGAGATCCGAAGTTATCATTGTGCAGATGTCGAACTTGGGGAGCGGTTACACGTCTGTCCCAACCGTTACCTTTGGCGCGCCGCCGTCCGGTGGCACCCGGGCAACCGGCACAGTGGTGATAAGTGGCGGTCAAGTGTCTTCCGTAACCGTCACGAACGGGGGGAGCGGCTACACCTCCACCCCTTCCGTCACGTTTTCGGGAGGAGGGGGCAGTGGTGCGGCCGGCACCGCGGTGAGAAGCGGCGGTCAAGTGTCTTCCGTAACCGTCACGAACGGGGGGAGCGGCTACACCTCGGCCCCTTCCGTCACGTTTTCGGGAGGAGGGGGCAGCGGTGCGGCCGGCACCGCGGTGATAAGTGGCGGTCCGGTGAGTTCCGTAACCGTCACGAACGGAGGGAGCGGCTACGCCTCGGCCCCTTCCGTCACGTTTTCGGGAGGAGGGGGCAGCGGTGCGGCCGGCACCGCGACTCTGGGAAGAACCAGAATAGAGGCCGTGACGATCACGACCCCGGGGAGCGGCTACACCTCCGCCCCTTCCGTGACGTTTTCGGCCGCGACGGTCACGCGGTTCACGGCGACCGGAACCGCGGTGCTGGAAAGCGGCGTGGCGTCGGTGACGGTCACGAACCGGGGGAGCGGCTACACCTCCGTCCCGACCGTGACCTTCGGAGCAGCGCCGGGCGGCGGCACCACCGCAACCGGCACCGCGGCGCTGCGCTACGGCGTAGCGTCGGTGACCGTGACGAACGGCGGGAGCGGCTACACCTCGCCCCCGACCGTGACCTTCGCGGCAGCGCCGAGCGGCGGCGCCACGGCCGCCGGTACCGCGGACATGCGCTACGGCGTAGCGTCGGTGACCGTCATGAACGGAGGGAGCGGCTACGCCTCCGCCCCCACCGTGACCTTCGCGGCGGCGCCGAGTGGCGGCACCACGGCCGCCGGCACCGCGGTGCTGCGAACCGGCGTAACGTCGGTGACGGTCACCAACGGTGGGAGCGGTTACACCGCTGCCCCAACCGTGACCTTTGCGGCGCCGGCCAGTGGCACCACCGCGACCGGCACGGCCAAGCTGGCGGAGGGCGGCTACGATCAATACCAGAACCTGTATTGGGCGCGCCAGACGCTGGCCGGCAAGCAGCTTCTGGTCGAGCTGGCGGACTAGGACACGGCTGCTGACCGGGAGCTTCCATCAGCCTGGGTAGCAGGCGACTCCTGCCGGCGGCGCTCACGCCGCCCGACCGGCGGAGCAACGGCAAGTGGCATCCTCCATGACGACCACGTTGAACATCTCCGCGGAAGCGATGGCGCGCGTGCGCCAACTCGCGCTAAGCCGCCGACCTCGGCTTGGTGAACTCGCTCCGTGACGCCGATTTTGGAAATGCGCCCCATGGTTTGACGATTTGCGACATTCGGTGTAATGTAGTCGAGACTGGAGGATGAATTGTCCCCCAGGAAAACGGATTTCCGTCGATTTCAAGATCACGGCTCAGGCAGGTGTATGGTACGACGAGGAGGCAGGGCAGTACGTATCGGCGTGTCCTGCGCTTGATCTGTATTCTCAAGGTGATACCGAAGATCAAGCGATCTCCAACATACAGGAGGCAGTCATCCTGTTCCTGGAGACCTGCTACGAGCTCGGCACCCTCAACCAGGTTCTGCAGGAACGAGGCTTCCGTCGAGAAGGTCAGGCTGACCGGTCTACCATTCCGCTTACAGCATAAACGTTGAAGAGCCGGTCGAAATGCCGTAGTTGCCCCTTCCTATAGCAACCTTCGTACGGCCGAAATGTCCAGGGACAGATACCTGCAACTCTTCATGAAGCTGTAGTGAGCGAACGATGCAGACCCCGATGGCGCCCGGCACCGAAACCCGGAATCAGCGGCCGCCGAAAGCCAGTAGACCCTGCGCGCGAAGTGGGCTCCGACGTAGGCAAGGTGCGGCGCGCCGCGCCGGCCAGAGGCGCCGAGCAAACTTCGGCGCCGAAGACGCAGGCGGCCTCGTCTCGCGGCGCTGCCCCGGCAGCGAAGCAGGAGGCCAGCGCGGATGATGGACGCAAGGCTTGACGCCGGCGTAGCGAGAGGCTACGGTCGCCATCGGGTTCATGGCTGACGATCACGCATCGGACCAACCACGGTCTGCCGACCCACCGCCGGTCAGCCAGCGGCACGACAAGTACTTCTACCGCGTGTTCTCCGATCTCGAGAACGCCGCCGGCCTGTTGCGCTCCTACCTGCCCCAGGAACTCGCCAGCACGCTGCGGTGGTCCACCCTGACCCACCGGCCTAGCCGCTTCGTCAGTGACGACTGGCGCAGTCGCGAGGCCGACCTGCTGTTCTCCGTCGAGCGCGAGCTCTCCGGCCCGCCGGTGCTCGTCTTGGTGCTGCTCGAACATCAGTCCACGCCCGACCGCTGGATGCGGCTGCGGTTGCTGCATTACTGCCTGATGGCCTGGATGCAGTGGCACCGCGAGCACGAGCAGGAGCGGCAGTTGCCGCTGATCGTGCCGGTGGTATTCTATCAGGGAGCGGAGCCATGGAGATTCTCGCGGCAGTTCGCGGAGTTGGTTGCCGGCGCGGAGTCCGACCCGGGTTGGGTGCCGCAGTTCGAGCACCTGCTGATCGACCAGACCGAGCAGAACCCGGAGTCGGTGGAGGGGACGCTCGGCGCGCGGCTGGCGCAGCTCGGGTTGATGGCCGAGTTCCGCCGCGCGGGCTGGAAGGGCTGGGGCGACTTGCTCAACCAAGCGTTACAGTTGGTGGAGGAGCTGTATCCGGCCGAAGGGTTCGACGTGGTGGCGCTGCACGTGGAGTACTTGGTGCTGGCGCTGAAGACGAATGAGCAGCAGCAGGCGTTCGCGGACGCGCTACGACGGACCGTGCCGGGCCGAGGAGGAGAGATAATGACCTACGTGCATCAGATGATCGAAGAGGGTATCCGGGAGGGCGTTCGGGAGGGCATCCGGGAGGGCATCCGGGAGGCCCGCCAACAGGCCCGCCAAGAAGGCCGCCAGGAAGGCCGCCAGGAAGGCGAGATGAGGGGACAGTTGCAAACCATCCAGCGATTCCTGGAACGCGATGTACCGTGGTCCATCATAGAGGCGGCCACCGGCATCGACGAGGCTACGTTCCGGCGCCTCAAGCAGCAGCTCGACGACAATGGCGCCGGCCACGCCGAATAAGGGCCGCCGGCAATACCCACGCCCGGCCTGTCAGCCGCAGGGCATCGAACTAGTTGAACCACTTGAAGGCTCCCGAAGGATGGGTGCATCGACGGCTCTGCGAGTGTGCCGACCAGCGAACTGAGAAGTTTACACCTGCCGCAGGAGATCACCGTCCATATTTAGCTCTTGAGCATCTTGCGCAGGGGCGTCCTGCGCTTCTCGGCTCGTTGTCAGCCGGCAGCGCGACCAGTGCAAAGACGGTCTTCTACACAGGGGATATTCTGTTCGGAAACTTCGTCCAAACTCCGGATCACTAGTGTTTCCGAAGCATGGTGAGGCCATATTCAAGAATCGAGTTCGGTTGCTCGGAACGAAGGCGACAGTGGATCCAAATCTGATGATACTGACTCCTACGGCCGCTTATGTTCCGTCGTTCCTTATGTATTTACTGATACACATAGGGCTCTTCAATCTAAGTGATAACTCAGCTATCCCTCAGTTAAACAACAAGCACTTGTATCCGTTTACTGTTTCCAGTTCCACCAATCGATGAACAGGCAAGAATCGCGGAGTCGATACTGGCCGTCGACAATCGGATAGCGTCCGAGGAAGATAAGATGATCGGGTTATCCAAACTCAAACGAGCTCTCATGTCGGTTCTTCTCACCGGCGAGGTGCGCGTGACTCCGGATACGGAGGCGGCATGAGCCCGACCGCGGCGCCGCGCGCGCCCGCTACCGCGACGACCGCCTCGATCTATCCGGCTGCGGGGAGAAGGTGCGCAAGCTGATCGCGGACGCGGTCGTGGCGGACGGCATCGAGATTCTGGTCAAGGAAGTACCGCTCTTCTCGCCGGAGTTCGAGGAGAAGATCGGGGCGTTGGCCACCGACGAGGCGAAGGCCAGCGAGATGGAGCACGCCATCCGCCACGAAATCAGCGTCCACGTGGAGGAGAATCCCGCCTTCTACCAGTCGCTGCGCGAGCGGCTGGAGGCGCTGATCGAGGAACGGAGGAGCAGTCCACCGGCTACGATGCCGGCAACCGCGACCTCGCTTCCGATCTCGATGAGGCAGTCCCACGACCCGCCGCCCGCGCCGCGCGAGTTCGTCAGCGGCGAGAGCGTGCTCTATCTCGGCCGCCACTATCGCCTGAAGGTACATTCGGGAGAGACCGGCGCCGCCAAACTGCGCGGCGGTTGGCTGCACGTACCCGCGCCGCATGGAGCGGAGCGGATGGAGCACGTGCGCGCCGCCATGGTCAATTGGTTTCGCGGGCGCGCGGCCGCGCGGTTGCCGGTAACGGGTGGCGGCCTGGCGCGCGAAGGCCGGCGTCGAGCTGCCGCGCGTCGTCATCTCCGATCAGCAGAAGCGGTGGGGGAGCTGCGACCGCACCGGCACCATCCGCCTGAACTGGCGCATCATCCAGGCCCCCATGCGGCTGATCGACTACGTCGTGGTCCACGAGCTGATCCACCTGCGCCACCGCGACCAAGCGGATGATGGGGGCGGGGTCGTCAGGCGTTGGGAGCGTGTGCTACCATGCCCGCGGCGCGGCACGTCGGCCAACCGCCGGCAGCGGCCGGCGTGATCGACTGATCGACGGGCGGATACGCCGCCGGAGGGAAGACTTGGGTAGAGCATCGTTGGTATCTCTGTTGCTGGCCGCCGGAATCGCCGCGCTGATGGCCTGTTCCCAGGCGGCGCGCCCGGCCGCCGCGCCCGCCGCCCCGGCCCAAGGGGAGCCGCCGAGCGAGCCGCCGCCAACGCCGCAGCCGGCAGCTCCGGTAGAGCAGCGCTGGACGATCGGCGCGGCTGACTTTGGTGACGATGAACCGGACCTGACGGGCGACGCGTCCAGCCGTTCCGCGCCGTATGCCTGGGAGCGGCTCACCGGCGGCGAGGCGCGCGTTACGGTTTCGATTGGCGGGCACGAGTTGCCGTTCACCAGCACGAGCGCCGAGCCGGTCTTCGCGTCCGATCTCTCCGGCGCGGAGTGGACGGTTTCCGCCGAGGTCCGGGCGGGCGCACTGGTGCTGGTGCTCACCGCCAAGGATCAGAGGGAAAACCTGGGCTTCGTCGAATCCGTCATGATCACGACCCCGGGAAGCGGCTACACGGCGGCCCCGACCGTGACGTTCGCGGCGCCGCCGCCCGGCGGCGCCGCGGCGACCGGCACCGCGGCAACGTCCGGCAGAGTCGATTCGGTGACGATTACGACCGCCGGGAGCGGCTACCCGGCGGCTCCAGCCGTGACGTTCGCGGCGCCGCCGGACGGCGGCACCACGGCAACCGGCGCCGCCGAGGTAGGGTCCGGCATCGTCGATTCGGTGACGATTACGACCGCCGGGACCGGCTACACGGCGGTTCCCACCGTGACGTTTACGGGAGGCGGCGGCAGCGGTGCGGTCGCCACCGCGGTGCGGCAAAGCGGCGTAGCGCGAGTGAATATTTCGGCCCGAGGGGGCTTTTATTCCACACAACCATCCGTGACGTTTGGCGCGGCGCCTTCCGGCGGCACCACGGCGACCGGCACCGTAGTTCGGCAAGGCACCGAAGTACACGCAGTGACGATCACGAACCACGGGAGCGGCTACACGTCCGCCCCTACCGTTTCGTTTTCGGCCCCGAATTTTGGCGGCTCCGGCTTTCAGGCAAGCGGCACCGCGGTACTGCAAACCGGCATAGCGTCGGCGACGGTCTCGAACGGGGGGAGCGGCTACACGTCAGCCCCCACCGTGGCCCTCGGGGCAGCGCCGAGCGGCGGCACCACCGCCGCCGGCACCGCGGGCATGCTCTACGGCGTAGCGTCGGTCGATGTCACGGACGGGGGGCGCGGCTACACCGCTGCCCCTGCCGTGACCTTTGCGGCGGCGCCGGGCGCCGGCACCACGGCCGCCGGCACCGCGGTCGTGCTCTACGGCGTAGCGTCGGTCGATGTCACGGACGGGGGGCGCGGCTACTTCGTTGCCCCTGCCGTGACCTTCGCGGCGCCGGCCAGCGGTACCACCGCGACCGGCACGGCCAAGCTGGCAGAGACCGGCAACGATCCATTCCAGAACCTGTATTGGGCGCGCCAGACGCTGGCGGGCAAGCAGCTTCGGGTGGAGCTGGCGGACTAGGCCGGCGGCTGGGCTCAACGGAGCAGGCGCCGGCACAGCGACACCGTCTGCTCGACGGCGTGCACGATCAGGGACGGCCGGCGCCACTCTCGCTCGCTCACCAGCGAACCGTGCATGGGGGGCGCGTTCGGCGGCCGGATCGGGAGCGTGTCGATGCGCAACTCCGCGCTGCGCATCACTTCCAGCGCCGTCTGATAGACCAGATAGTTGTCCGGCAGCGGCTCGCCGGAGGCCGACAACAGCGCCGCCAATGCCGGAAAGTCGAGTTCGCGGAAGACGCGATAGTGCTGCCGCAGCCGGTTCCAGAACGCCGGGTCGCGCTCGTCCGAGAAGACGAACAACACGGCGCCGTCAGCGACGCCGGCCGCCTGCAGGCGCTCGCGAATGCGCGCCGGCTCGGTCATGCGGCCGGGGTAGCGCCGGTCGGAGCGGCGGCGCAGGCGCGGATACTCGCGCATGCGGTCGCGCCGGCGCACGTGCACGGCGGCGAAGCGTCCGCGGTCGAGCGAGCGCAGCAGTTCGACCACGGGCCGCGCCAGCGCCAACACCTGCGGCGCGGCGCGCAGCCGCAGCCGCAGCGCGGCCAGCGCCTGCGCCGGCACGTCGACCGCGAACTGGGGATGTTCGATGCGGCGCACCACCAGCCGGTACGAGCCGGCGTCGGGCGGCAGCGCCGCTCCCGGCGGCACGCGCAAGGCGCGCAGGCCGGCGGTGGCCGGCGCCGGCGCGGCGGCGAGCGGCAGCGGATGCTCGCGCCCGGCGGCGTCGACCAGACGGCTGCCGCGCAAGTCGAAGAACGACTCCCAGCGCCACTCGCGGCCGATGTTGAAGTTGTACTTCGGTTCCAGCAGCAACGGCGGCAGCAGCGCCCGGCGGCCGCAGGCGTGCGCCTCGCGCAGCAGGCAGGCCAGGTTGGATGCCTGGTGGTTGAGGCCCGTCACCACGGCGACCGACCGTTCGTAGCGGAGATAGCGCGGATGCTCGGCGTCCGTCATGGCGAAGTGACTGCCACGGCTCGCGCCGAGTCTGACCGACAACGCGCATCGCTGTCCATCATCCGAGGGCCGGCATCGCCTATAATCACGGCGTGACTTCCTGCTCGGCAGACGGCGACCGGCGCCTGGAGTGGGCCGCGCTTGCCGCCGTGACGCTGATCGGCTTCGGCCTGCGGTGGTCGTATCTGGGCGACCCGATACGGGTCGACGAGGGGAAGATCGCGGCCTGGGTGCAGTCCTGGACGTTCCGGGAAGTGGCGTCGTTCTACGAAAACATCGGCAACCACATCCTCCATACGCTGCTCGTGGACCTCTGCCACACGCTGTTCGGGCTGCAACCGTGGAGCATTCGCCTGCCGGCTCTGCTGCCGGGCGCCGCCTTGATTCCGGCGACCTACCTGGTCGGCGCGGCGCTGTTCTCCCGGCGGTCGGCGCTGCTGGCCGCCGGGCTGGCGGCGGGCGCTCCGTTCCTGGCGTTGTTTTCGGTGATCTCGCGCGGCTACGTGCTGCAGAGCGCGCTGCTCATGGCGCTGGCGTGGCTGCTGCTGAGGCTTGCCGAGTCCCGGTGGCGGGGCCTGACGCTCGCCGCCGGCGTCCTCGCCGCCGGCATCGTCGGAGCGCTCGCCCTCCACACCCTTCCCACCACGTTGTTCGCGCTTCCCGGCCTCTACGCCGGCGCGGCGCTGCGGACGGCGTGGGTCGCCAAGCCGGCCGCAGCGGCGCGGGGCCGGACCGGCAGCGCGGGCCGGCTGCTGCCGGCGCTGGTGGTCACCGGCGGCCTGGCGCTGCTCCTCTACCTGCCGGTATTCCTGGGGACCGAGTGGGAACGGATCGCGGCCAACCGGTACACCGCGGCGCAGCCGGCGGCCCTGCTCTGGGAACGACTGGTGGACCGTATGGCGGGGACCGCCCGGCACTGGGCCTGGGACCTTCCCGTGCCGGCGCAGGCGCTGTGGGCGCTGGCGGCGGGCGCCGGCCTGCTGGCCGCGGCGCGCCGGCGGCAGGCCTCGTCGGCGTGGTTCGTGGTGCTCGTGATCACTTCGACCGTGGCCTTCTCGGTGGCGCTGCGGCGGGTGCCGCCGGTGCGCGGCTACCTGTTTCTCATGCCGTTCTTCCTGCTGCTGCCGGCCGTCGCCATCGACGCCGCGGCGCAGCGCCTGGCGCCGGGGCGCGGGGCGGCGGCAACGCGCTTCGCCGTCCCGCTGCTGGCGGTGCTGCTGGCCGCCGCCGGCGCGGTCTGGACCTGGTCGGGCGGCTGGCTGGAGGCCGAGCGGGGCCTGCTCAGGGGGCGTTACGCCGGCGCCGAGAGCGCCATGCGGGCGCTTGCGGCGGTGGTGGGCGAACGGGACGTGGTGGCGCCGCCGGCGTGGCCGTATCGCTACTACGCCGCGCTGCACGACCTGCCGATCCGCTTCGCAGCCCCCGAGTCAGGAGACATCGGGGCCGGCGACGTCGACAACGTCTACCTGCTGGTCCTGGACGGCGACGAGGTGAGCGGCGCCGTCGAGCGGTACGGACTCCGCGACCGGTTCGGGGAGCCGCGCCCGTTCGGCGTGTTCCCGGATCTTCGGGTCTTCGTCGTCAGCCGGCAGCGCGGCCGGTAAGGCGGCCCCCTACGGCGCGCCCGGCGCCGCGCCGGACGCCGACGCGGGGGCCATGCTGCGCACGCTGGCGATGCGCGCGGGGGGATTCAGGAGCTTCCACAAGACTTCGTTCATAAAGTCCAGCACCTCGGGTTGCACCGTGGTATTGCGCATCGTCGGGTGCAGCCAGTTCATTCGCGCCGGATCGAAGTCGGCATCGAGGTGACCGCCGGCGACCGCCATGTCGAACAGTTGCGATCCCGGATAGGGGGTGGCGAGTTGCAGGTTGGCGCGGTACATGCCGGCGTCCATGTGGCGCTTCGCCAGCATGATCGTCGCCTTCATTTCGTCCAGCGTTTCGTCCGGCCAGCCGATGATGTAGTTCCCCCCGACCGTTATGCCATTGCGCTGAGCGGTCTCGATGATCGAGACGGTATCGGTCTTGTCGAGGTTGATCTTGCCGGTGGCGTACTTGTCGATGATGCGCTGCGAGGCGGACTCGAAGGGCAGGGAAATCTCCTTGAATCCGGCGTGCGCCATCACCTCGAACAATTCCTGATCCGCGACCAGCCGGCCGGATTGCGGGCGGCACATGTGGACGATGTTGATGCCGTTCAGGTCCTTCAGCTTCAGACCCTTGCCGATGACTCCGCGGATGATCTGCAGCGCCCGCTTCTTCTTGGCGAGCAGGGAATCGTCCTCGATGAACACGTACTCGACGTCGAGCGATTGCAGGACGTCGAACTCCTCCATGACGCGGGGGATCGACTTCACCCGCAGCTCGCGCAGGTTGCCGGTGAACGAACCGACGTCTTCCTTGGAGATATGACAAAACGTGCACTTGAACGGACAGCCGCGGGAGGTCATCAAACTGCCGTACCGGATGCGGTCGCTGCCCTGAATCCCGCCGCCCTTGGGACGCGCGATGTCCCAGTACCTGTCCAGCGGAGCCAGGTCCCACGCCGGGAACGGCAGTTCGTCCAGATCGTGTATCACCGACGTCGACGAGGTGCAGCGCATGGTCCCGTCCCGGAGGAACGCCACGCCCGGAACCGCGGAAAAGTCGCGGGAGCCGCGCCGCAACTGCGCGCCGACCGCCACGATGCCGCATTCCGCTTCCGACAGGAATACCAGGTCGGCCCCGGCCTGCAGAAACCAGTTCGCCATGTGCCGCGCATTGGTGCCGCCGACCATCACCAGCTTGTCCGGGTAGGCCGCCTTGATGGCGGTCACCGTCTCCGCGGCCGGGGGCGCCTGAGCGGTGTACAGGTTGGTCAATCCGACCACGTCGAAGTCGCGGACCGCCGCCAGGATCGCCTCCTGCGTCATGCCGATGCGGGCGCGGCCGTCGGGCAACTGCTCGACCCGGTAGAAGGTATCCTCCAGCGGCGCCTCCGGCGGACCCACGACCGCGTCCAGGAGTTCCACGTCATACCCGCGGGAACGCAACGCGCCCGCGATGTACAGCAGGCCGAGAGAACCGTCCGGCTTGGCGCTGTCGTCCGGCCAAAAGGCCATGGGCGGATACATCAGGAGAAACCGGGGGGCGATCCGCCTGCCGGTGATCTGTGCCATTTCGGGTGCTCCTCCTCCGCAGCCGGCCCGTGCGCTTGCCGGCGCGGCGACGATACCACAGCCGGGCGATTCCGTTCATCCGTCAAGCGGCCGGCCGGCGCCGGGGCGAGGCGTCAGGCGCGGGCCACCTCGAAGGCGGCGATGTTGCGCGCCTCGCGGCTGAACTCCACGCCGAGCAGGTGGATCGGTTCGCCCAGGGCGCGGTACTTCTCCGCGTAGCCGCGCGCCTGCAACTGCGCCAGCGCGGCGCCCTCCGGCTCCAGCTCCACCACCTTGAACTCGAACAGATAGACGTTGCCCCGGTACCGCACCGCCAGATCGACCCGCCCGCGGCTGCTCGAATCCTCGACCGTGACGTCCAGCCCCACCGCCGCGAACCAGGAATAGCAGACGCTCGCGTAGTAGCCCTCGTAGCGCGCGATGTCGTTGCGCGTGTGCCACTCGTACGGGATGCCGGCGAAGAACGCCCGGAACAGCGCCTCCAGCCCGGCGAAGTCGTTCGCCGCCAGCAGCCGGCGCAAGCGTGGGCGGTCCGCGGCCTGACCGGCGGCGCCGAGCGCGCGAAGCAGGCTGCGGTTGAGGCTCTGGCGCACCTCGCGGTTGGGATAGCCGAGCCGGTAGAGCGCCTCGCCATCGTCGTCTTCGACGTCCCGAATGGTCAGGTAGCCGGTCTGGAACAGCAGCGCCGCTGGCTCCATCTCCTCCACGTCGAACGCGGACAGCAGCTCGGCGCCGGCCAGCATCCCGTCCAGCTCAGGCGAGACGACCCCGCGCTTGATCAGCGCGTCGATCAGAAACGACGGCGTGCCGGTCTCGAACCAATGGGCGGCGAACTCCCGGCGGTCGAACAGCAGCAGGATGTCGAACGGGTTGTAGACCCGATCGTCACCGCGCCAGTTGTAGCCGTTGTACCAATCGCGGATCTCCTCCCGGTCCAGGCCCGGCAGCTCCGCCGCGAACACCGTGTCGAGGTCGGCCTCGGTGTAGCCGCAGATCGCCGCATAGCGCGGATCCAGCGTGATGTCGATCAGGTTGTTGAGGCCGGAGAAGACGCTGACCTTGGAGAACTTGCTCACCCCGGTCAGCAGCGTGAAGCGGATGTGCGCGTCGGCGAACTTCACGTTCGAGTAGAGGCTGCGCAGCAGCCGGCGGTTGGCGGCCGCGATCGCCGGCGTCCCCAGCGCGTCCAGGATCGGCTTGTCGTACTCGTCGATCAGCACCGCTACCCGTTTGCCGGCGCTCCGGTGCAAGCCCTCTAGCAGGCGCCGGAAGCGGATCGGCGCGGAGGCGCTGCGCGCGCTCGCGCCGGCGGCCGTCTCGAGCGCCGTCAACTGATCGGCCAAGTCTTCTTGCAGGCCGTCCGGCGCCGCGTAGTCGCCGCCGCCGAAGTCGAGGCGCACCACCGGGCGGCGCTCCGACCACTCCCAGTGGTCGTGGACGTGCAGGCCGCGAAACAGTGCCTCGCTGCCCTCGAACAGTTCCTTGATGGTGTCGACCAGCAGGCTCTTGCCGAAGCGCCGCGGGCGCGACAGGAAGTAGTGCTTTCCCTTCTGCGTCAGGCGGAGGATGAAGGCAGTCTTGTCGACGTAGTAGCAGTCGTCCTCGCGGATCTCGCGGAAGGTCTGGATGCCGGTCGGCAGCTTCCTCCTCGTCATGGGCGCGTCTCGATGCGGCGCGGTCACGGTCCGGCCATGATAGCCGAACCCCGCGCGGCTATCATCCGCTCATTCGCCGGAGTCGGCCTCACGGCCCTGCGCCGCGGCCGGCGCCGCAATCTCCGCGCTCCAGAGCCGGCCCTGCCCGCTGATGAACTGGCCGGTGCGGAGGCCGGCGATCTCATACTCCGGCAACGGCGCCAGCGCCACGCACGCCGCGCCGAACCGCGCCCCGTGTTCGTGGTAGTCGAAGTCCCGGTTCTCGAAGCCGCGCCGCCGGTCTTGCGGGGACAGGTCGCCGGCGTCCGCCGGAATCACGTGCAGGAAGAACCGCGCCCGCAGGTCCTCCGCCGCGCACGGCTCCTTGTGATATGCCAGCACCCGCCCGTCGAGGTAGAGGTCGAACGCCGCGCGCGCGGCCGGCGCTCCCCAGGCGCCGGAGCGGATCGCGGCGCGCGCCTCCCAATAGCGCTGCGCGGCCGGTCCGGCCGCGAACTCGACGCTCCAGAGCTGGGGCCAGCCGCGGGTTTCGAATTGCCCGGTACGGATGCGCGTGAACTCGTAATCGGGCAGTGTCACGACCGCCACGCAGGCGCCGTCGATCCGCGCGCCGCCCTCCCAGAGATAGAAGTCCCGGTTGTCGAACCCCAGCTCCCGCTGGTGGGCGGGCAGGTCGGCGGCGTCCGCGGGGAAGAGGTGCAGGAAGAACTTCTTCTCATCCAGGTCTTTCACCGGGCAGTTGTCCTTGACGTAGGTCAGCGTGGCGCCGTCGAGATACAGGTCGTAGTCCGAGCGGGCGACCGGCTCCCGCGAGCGTGCGGCGCGGTACGCTTCCCGGAAGTCTGCGACGGTCGCAGCGTCGATCTGCGCCGGGTCGAGGGCGGCCACCGTGAGGATGGTGTTGTGGTAGATGCGGCGCGCATAGACCGCGGGCGAGAACGGGAAGCTGCGGCGGTGATTGGCGCGAGTATGATTGGTGATGGCGTAGTGATGGTTCGCCGCGGCGTCATGCGCGCGGTCGGTGATGACGACTCTGCGGCGTTCGGTTGCAGGGAGTATGCGCAGATTGGCGCTGACGAGCGCGTGTCGCCAGTTCTTCGCCGCAACGACGTGGATGGTTTCCTGCGGGTGGCGGCGGAGCAGATGCTCCAGCCCTTCGCGGTAGGCCGGCCCCCAGTACTCCATCTCGTAGCGGGTACGCAGGTATTCGGGGGTGCGGCGGTCGACCAGGAAGTTGAAGTACACCGTCTGATGGGGGTGGATCAGCGCCATCTCGACCGCGGCCGCGGCCAAGCCCGCCGCGGCCAGCGCGTAGATGCCGCGCCGGAGCCACGGCCGCCGGCGCGCGGCGGCCAGCAGTCGGCGCAGGCCGTAGACCGCCAGCAGGGCCAGCGGAGCGGCCAGGAAGTACATCTGCCGCCAGCCGTTGTAGAGGTTGGCGTCGACCGCGATGACGGCCGCGGCCGGCAGGGCCAGACAGGCGACCAGCAGCGCCCCGAAGCGCGTGACGGGGGTGTTGCGGAGGACCTCGCGCGGGCGCGTCAGGCTGCGCGCGAACACGGCGACGATTCCGGCCAGGCTCAGCAGCAGCGCCGCCGGCGGCGTGGTGATCGCCATCCAGGTCGGCAGGTAGTGCGGCGGAACCTCCGGCCAGCGCACCATTTCGCCTTGAAACAGTGTTGGAATAGGGGAGGGATGGCGCGCGAACGTGACGACGGCGTCGATCAGCTCGAACGGGTCGCGCCAGAGATGGGGGGAGACCGCGTACAGGGCCGCCGCCGCGGCCAGCAGGAACGCGCCGGCGGTCGCCAGCGCGCGCCGCCGCTCCGCCGGCCCATGCGCCTGCAGCAGGTCGAGCGCCCGCAGCGCCGGCACCGCGGCGCACAGCAGCAGGCCCATGATCCGCAGGTTGACCAGCACGCCCACGCCCACCCCGCAGAGCGCGAACGCGCCGGCGGTGTCGCGGCGGAAGGCGCGCTGCACCAGATAGAGCGCGATCATGAACATGACCAGGAAGGGGATGTCCTTGGTGTTGAAGAAGGAGTGGGCGTACAGGCGGGGCTGCAGCAGGAACAGCAGCAGGGCGAACAGCGCCAGGCGGCGGTCGCGGAACAGGCGGAAGGTCAGCAGCCAGCAGAAGAAGCCGCCGGTGAGGAAGAACAGGTGGGTCAGCAGGTGGCGGCTGAGGTAGACGGCGCGGCTGTCGGTGAGGCCGAGCAGCCGTTCGACCAGGATCAGCGGCGCTTCGAACGCGACTCCGTAGTAACGGTTGTGGTCTGCGGCCAAGGCGCCGGCGTCGCCTTGCGCGTAGGCGACCGCCGCCTGGCCGATGCTGCGCTGGCGGTGCTCATCCCACGATATGCCGTAGTCGTCGAGGACGGCGGCGCCAATTGCCGTGAACGCGATGAGCGCGATGAACGCGTCGCGCCACGGCAGCCGCCGAGGCGTATCCTGCGGCAATTGCGGCAGTAGCGGCGGTCGGTTCAGTGCGATGGCAGGCCCCCTGCTTCGACCACGCCGGCGCCGGGGCGGGGCGTCAGGCGCGGGCCACCTCGAAGGCGGCGATGGTGCGCGTCTCGCGGCTGAACTCCACTCCGAGCAGGTGGGTCGGTTCGCCCAGCGCGCGGTACTTCTCCGCGTAGCCGCGCGCCCGCAACTGCGCCAGCGCCGCCCCCTCAGGCGCCAGCTCCACCACCTTGAACTCGAACAGATAGACGTTGCCCCGGTACCGCACCGCCAGGTCGACCCGCCCGCGGCTGCTCGAATCCTCCACCGTGACCTCCAGCCCCACCGCCGCGAACCAGGAGTAGCAGACGCTCGCGTAGTAGCCCTCGTAGCGCGCGATGTCGTTGCGCGTGTGCCACTCGTACGGGATGCCGGCGAAGAACGCCCGGAACAGCCGCTCCAGCCCGGCGAAGTCGTTCGCCGCCAGCAGCCGCTCCAACGCCGTGTCCTGCGCCAGCCGGCGCGCCGCGGCGGGCGCCAGCGCCCGCAGCAGGCGTTCGTTCAGAGCGAGCCGCACTTCGCGGTTGGGATAGCCGAGCCGGTAGCGCGGGCCGCGCGCCGAGTGCTCGACGCTGCGGATGGTCAGGTAGCCGGTCTGGAACAGCAGCGCCTCGGGTTCCATCTCGTCCACGTCGAACGCGGACAGCAGGTCGCCGCCGGCCAGCATGCCGTCCAGCTCCGGCGAGGCGACGCCGCGTTCGATCAGCGTGTCGATCAGAAACGACGGCGTACCGGTCTCGAACCAATGGGCGGCGAACTCCCGGCGGTCGAACAGCAGCAGAATGTCGAACGGGTTGTAGACCCGATCGTCACCGCGCCAGTTGGTGTCGAGCAGCAGGCTCTTGCCGAAGCGGCGCGGGCGCGACAGGAAGTAGTGCTTTCCCTTCCGCGTCAGGCGGAGGATGAAGGCGGTCTTGTCGACGTAGTAGCAGTTGTCCTCGCGAAGCCTGCGGAAGGTCTGGATGCCGATCGGCAGCTTCCTGCGCGTCATGGCGCGTCTCGATGCGGCGCGGTCACGGCAATGAGGTTGCGCTTGCGTCCTCGATCTCCTCGATGATGCGCTGCGCTGCTTCCTTGGGCCGCTCGGCCCGCAGAACCGGCCTCCCCACCACCAGGTAGTCCGCGCCCTGTCGGATCGCGTCGGTGGGGGTGGTGAATCGCGCATGATCGTCCGGCGCGGTCCAGGATGGCCTGATGCCAGGGGATACCAGCGTCGTCGTATCGGGTAAGGCTTGCCGGCACGCGCCGATAGCGGTCCCGGAAACCACCAACCCGTCGCAGCCGGCCTCCAGCATCGCGCGTCCGCGCTCGACGATGTAGGCGTCAACCTCACCTGCCGGTTCGCCTTCCGGGGTGGCGATGCTGGAGAGGAGCGGCACCATGAGGAATTGCGGGAAGCCTGAACCGCGCCTCGCTTCCCGGCCGGCATCCAACGTGTGCCGGGTGAAGGAGGGCTCGGCCGCTTCCACCAAGGTGACGAACCGAATCCCCAGAGTAGCGGCGCGTTGCACGAAGCTGGTGATGGTATTGCCGATGTCGCCCGCGATCTTGAGGTCGATGAACACCTTGCCGTCATCCCGCTCCTCGTTCAGACGTTCCAGCAGCCCGAACAGGTTTCCCCCAAGGAGCAACTGCAGCCCGATCTTGAAGAACGACACGTTCTCCAGCTTCCCGACCAGATCGACCGCTTCATCATGGGTCGAAACGTCAAGCGCAACGATGATGCGGTCATTGCTCGCCACCGCGTGCTTCATGCCCTGCAGCGTATCATGCCTGATGGAGACGAGGAAGCAGGTTTCCAGCCCGCTTACGTACTGACGTCACTCGCTGACGGCTGACCGCCCGTTCGGCTCAGCGCCGGCCGGCGCCGCAATCTCCACGCTCCAGAGCTGGCCCTGACCGCTGATGAACTGGCCGGTGTCGAGGCGGGCGATCGCGTACTCCGGCAACGGCACCAGCGCCACGCACGCTTCGCCCAGCCGCATCCCGTATTCCCGAAAGTCGAAGCCGACGTTCTCGAAGCCGTAAGGCCGATGTTCCGGCGGCAGGTCCCCCTCGTCCGCCGGAGTCAGGTGCAGGAAGAACCGCTCCCGCAGGTCCTCCGCGGCGCACGGCTCCTTGTAGTACGCCAGCGCGGTTCCGGCGAGATAGAGGTCGAAGGTCGCGCGCGCGGCCGGCGCTCCCCAGGCGCCGGAACGAATCTCGGCGCGCGCTTCCGGCGCCACCCCTTCAACCGGCGCTCCCCAGACGCCGGAACGAATCTCGGCGCGCGCTTGCCGATAGCGCTGCGCGGTTGGTCCGGCCGCGAACTCCACGCTCCAGAGCTGGCGTCCGCCCCGCCGAACGAATTGCCCGGTACGGATGCGCGTGAACTCGTAGTCGGGCAGTACCACGACCGCCACGCAGGCGCCGCCGCGCCGCACGCCGCCCTCCCAGAGATAGAAGTCCAGGGTCTCGATGCCCATCTCCCGCTGGTAGGCGGGCAGATCGGCGGGGTCCGCCGGGAAGACGTGCAGGAAGAACTTCTCCTGCACGTCCTCCGGCGTGCACCGGTCCCTGACGTAGGTCAGCGTGGCGCCGTCGAGATACAGATCGAAGTGCGAGCTGGCGGTCGGCTCCCCCGACCGGGTGGCGCGGTCCGCTGCCCGGAAGGCGGCGGCGGCGGTATCGCCTCTCGGCGAGGGGTCGAGGGTCGCCACCGTGAGGATGGTGTTGTGGTAGATGCGGCGCGCGTATACCACCGGCGAGAGCGGGAATCTGCGGAAGTGATCGGCGCGGGTATGGCTGGTGATGACGTAGTAGCGATGGTCGGCCACGTCGTGCGCGCGGTCGGTGAAGACGATCCTGCGGCGTTCGGCCGCGGGGAGAATGCGCAGGTTGTTTCTGACGTGCGCGCGCCTCCAGTCGCTCTGCGCAACGACGTGGATGGCTGCCTGCGGATCGTGGCGGAGCAGATACTCCAGCCCCTCGCGGTACGCCGAACCCCAGTACTCCATCTCGTACCGGGTGCGCAGGTACTCCGGGGTACGGCGGTCGACCAGGAAGTTGAAGTACGCGATCTGATGCGGGTGGATCAGCGCCATCTCGACCGCGGCCGCGGCCACGCCCGCCGCGGCCAGCGCGTAGATGCCGCGCCGCAGCCACCGCCGCCGGTGCGCGGCGGCCAGCAGCCGGCGCAGGCCGTAGACCGCCAGCAGGCACAGCGGAGCGGCCAGGAAGTACATGTGATGCCAGCCTTTGTAGAGGTTGGCGTTGACCGCGATGACGGCCGCGATCGACAGAATCGGACAAGCGACCAGCAGCACCCCGAAGCGCGTGACGGGGGTGTTGCGGAGGGCGGCGCGCGGGCGGGTCAGGCCGCGCGCGAGCACGGCGCCGATCCCGGCCACGCTCAGCAGCAGCGCCGCCGGCGGCGTGGTGATCGCCATCCAGGTCGGCAGGTAGTGCGGAGGAATCTCCGGCCAGCGCACCACCGTGCCCTGAAACAGCGTCCGAATGCGGGCCGGGTGTTGCGCCAGCGTGACGACGGCGTCGGCCAGCTCCAGCGGGTTGCGCCAGAGGTAGGGAGAGACCGCGTACAGGGTCGCCGCCGCAGCCAGCAGGAACGCCCCGCCGGTCGCCAGCACCCGCCGCCGCTCCGCCGGCCCGCCGGCCCGGATCAGGTCGAGCGCCCGCAGCGCCGGCACCGCCGCGCACAGCAGCAGGCCCATGACGCGCAGGTTGACCAGCACGCCCACGCCCAGCCCGCAGAGCGCGAACGCGCCGGCGGTGTCGCGGCGGAAGGCGCGCTGCACCAGATAGAGCGCGATCATGAACATCGTCAGGAAGGGGATGTCCTTGGTGTTGAAGAAGGAGTGGGCGTACAGGCGGGGCTGCAGCAGGAACAGCAGCAGGGCGAACAGCGCCAAGCGGCGGTCGCGGAACAGGCGGAAGGTCAGCAGCCAGCAGAAGAAGCCGCCGGTGAGGAAGAACAGGTGGGTCAGCAGGTGGCGGCTGAGGTAGACGGCGCGGCTGTCGGTGAGGCCGAGCAGCCGCTCGACCAGTACCAGCGGCGCTTCGAACGCGACTCCGTAGTACCGGTTGTGGTCGGTCGGCAGGGCGCCGGCGTCGCCCAGCACGTAGGCGATCGCCGCCTGGCCGTAGCTGCGCTGCGCGGACTCGTCCATCGACACGCCGTAGTCGTCGAGGAGGGCGGCGCCCACCGCCGCGAACGCGATCAGCGCGATCAGCGCGTCGCGCCAGGGCGGCCGCTGAGGCGCATCCTGTGGCAGTTGCCGCAGTTGCGGCGGGCGGCTCAGTATGATGGCAGGTCCCCTCGCTTCGACCATGATAGCCTGAGCGCCGCGCCGCTATCATCCGCTCATCCGCCTGCCTCACGGCCCTGCGCCGCGGCCGGCGCCACCCGAATCATTCGGTTGGCACTTCTCGCTAGCGTGGCCCGCGCCTGCCCGTGAGCGGATTGCGCCAGGGGACGTTCCGCAGGCGAACGAAATCGGTGTCGGCGGTATGGACCGTAGCTCGGTACCTGAGCGCCAACGCGCCGATCTGGGCGTCGGTCGTCAGACTGCCGCCGGCGCCGGCAGATTCGAGCAGACCGAACGCAACGTCGATGTCGCCGGAGTCATGTTCCAGCAATGTGGTAGCCGGTACCTCCAGCCAGCTACGGACGGTCCCGGCGCACTCCTTCAACGACAGCGGCTCGGCGTAGATGCGCGGACTGGTGGACAACCGAATGAACGCGAAGATCACGACCGGCGCCAAGCCGACCGCTTCCGAGCCATTCAGACACCGCGCCCACCAGTCCGCCGACTCGCGGTGAAAGGGACTGCTCGAGTCGTAGGCGTAGAGGATGAGATTGACGTCCGGGACGATCATCGCTCCGCCGGCATGGCTCGATCGGTGACACGGAGGAAGCGCTCCTCCTCCGCGTCCTGTTCGCGCTCATGCATACGGGCAGGGTCGACCCCGGTTCGCAGTCCCATAGGCCGCGCATGCACCCGGAACGCCGGTCGCCGCTCCGAGGCTCGTTTCAATCCGTTGCGAATCGCTTCGTTCAGGGTGACCTTGAAGCTGCGCTGCGTGCGGCGCATGTCATCGCGGATCATGCGCTCGGTATCATCATCGAGCGTTACCGTAGTCCTCATCGTAAGAATCATCATGATGACAATGGACGGTGCTGTCAAGAAAGCGCCCCCGGCTGCGGACATGGTTCTTACGCGCCGGCCGGCGCCGGGAACTCGACGCTCCAGAGCTCGTCCCCGCTGAACTGTCCGGTCCTGATGCGGGCGATCGCGTAGTCCGGCAGCGTCACGGACACCAGGCAGGCGCCGTCCCGGAGCACGCCGTGGGTCCAGAACAGGAAATCGAGGTTGTCGAATCCCTGATCCCGGCTGCCGGAGGCCAGATCGTCTTCGGCGGCCGGGAAGACGTGCAGAAAGAAGCGCGCCCGGACATCCTCCGGCGCGCAGGGCGCCTTCGCGTATACCAGCCGCTCCCCTGCCAGATAGAGGTCGAACGCCCCGCCGGCGGCGCGCTGCCGGCCGCGCAGGGTCGCCGCCAGCTCCTCGAACCTTGCCCGCTCCTTCGCCCGGTAGTAGTCCTGCGCGAACGTCGCGGCATGCGCGTGCGCGGGCGCCGCGGCCGGCGCCCGCAGCATGGTCTCGCCCATGATCGCCTCGTTGCCGCCGTAGGCCCGGTACCGCGTCGGAAAGCTCGCGCGCGGGGCATGCCAGTGCAGGGTATCGACCCGGAACACTTCGTTGCCGGCGGCGTCCACCTCCACCACGGAGCGGTTGCCTTCCTGGTCGCCCCGGGTGAAGTTGATCAGGGTATTGCCGTTGCTCAGCCGGTACGCGCTGCCCCGGCCCGTCAAGTGGATGTCCGGCGTCGGCCGATACTCCCACACCTTCACCGCGGTGCCGGCCGCCTCGTCCAGCCGCAGCTCCAGCGCGCGCGAGTAGGGCCCGCCCTCGGCGTCGGGCCGCCCCCTGCCGTTGTCGAACAGCAGTACGTTGCCGTTGTCGAGCTGCGCCGCCGTGTGCTGTCCGTAGAACCGGTCGTTCGGGTCCGGGAACTCGTAATCGCTGTCCGGCCCGTTCAGTTGCCATTCGATCTCCCGCCGGTCGGCGCTGAGCGAAACCACCTGATTGCGATCGCGGAACGACAGGACGAGGTTGCCGCGCGGGCCGCTGCTCACCGAGTTGAGGTGCGTCCAACCGAACGGGACTCCGGGTCCGGGGCTGCGCAGGCGCTGCGCCGGGTCGAGCAGGTCCCAGGCCTCCTTGGAGTCCCATATCTGCTCGATCTGTCCGCTGTTGCGGTCCCAGACGCGCAGATTGTCGATCGTAAACGTGACCGCCGCCGGCCCGCCGTTCGCCGAGTCGTCGATGACGACGAACTCCCGGCTGGGGTAGATCGCGCGGCCATCGGCGAGCACGGTGACCTCATGGTGCGGAATCCCCGTTGCGCCGTCCCGCTCCAACCGGTTGACCTCCTCTCCCAATGGGGTGATCTCGACCAAGCCCCTCCCGCGGTCCAGGAAGAGGAAGGTGCCGGCGGGCGTCTGCGAGATGGCGCTGGGCTGGAACGACCTGGTATCGGGCGCATCGTAGTACCAGACGATTGCGCCCACCTCGTCCCAGAAGAGGAAGTACCCGCGCCGGTAATCGGACAGGATGAGCGGTTGCGAGCTCCTGCCGCGCACCCGCATCGGAATGGCGGCGAGGCGCAGCGGCAACGGTCCGGTGGTAAACCGGCCGCCCGGCCCGGCGGCCGCATCGGCGCCGTCGACCGCGGCCTCGTCCGTCACGGAGCCGTCCACCACGAAGATGGTGTAGTCGTAGGTCGTCTCCGGGCGCAGCCGGACGAGCGGGATGACGTGCGCCGCGCCCGGCTCGCTCAGCGGCGTGCGGTAGCGGCCGGCCTGCGGGTTGTCGTACTCGACGAACACCCGCGCCGCGCGCGCCAGCGTTACCCGCACCTCGACGATCAGCGCGTTGCGCTCGCTCACGGACGCGCCGTGCCGCAGGACCGCGGCCGCATCCGCGGACGCCGGCCCCGCGCCGAGCACGCCGGCCGCGGCCGCCAGACCGAGGATCAAGCTCATGCGGAGCGCCGGATACCTCACGGCTGCCGCGCCGCGCCCGGCCGCGCAATCTCCGCACTCCAGAGTTCGCCCTCCCCGCTGATGAACTGGCCTGTGCGGAGGCGGGCGATCTCGTACTCGGGGAGCGTCACGGCCGCCAGACACGCGCCTTCCCACAGCGTTCCCCGGTCCGGGAACGAGAAATCGAGATTTTCGAATCCCTGCTCCCGGCTGCCGGAGGCAAGATCGCCATCGGAGGCCAAATCGCCATCGGCCGGGAAGACGTGCAGGAAGAACTGCGCCCGGAAATCGGCCCGCGCGCAAGGCTCCTTCGCGTACACCAGCCGGTCCCCGGCCAGATACAGGTCGAACACCCCGCCGGCGGCGCGCCGCCGGCCGTCCAGGGCGGCCTCCAGTTCGCGGAACCCGGCCAGCTCCTGCGCCAGGTAGTAATCGTCATCGAACGGCTCGGGCGCCGCCGCCGGCGGGCGCAGCATGGTCTCGCCCATGATCGACTCGATGCCGCCGTAGGCCCGGTACCGCCGCGGGTAGCGCGGGCGCAATTCATACCACTGCCGGGTATCGACCCGGAACACTTCGTTGCCGGCCGCGTCCACCTCGACGACGGTCAGCGGCAGGGTGTCGAGCGCCCTGGTGGCGGTTCTCACGCCGAAGTTGATCAGCGTGTTGCCGTTGCTCAGCCGGTAGGCGCTGCTCTGGCTCGCCGAGTAGATGTCCGGCGTCGGCCGGTATTCCCACACCTTCACCGCGGTGCCGGCCGCCTCGTCAAGCCGCAGTTCCAGCGCGCGCGAGTAGGCGCCGCCTTCGGCGCCGGGCCGCCCGGAGCCGTTGTCGAACAGCAATACGTTGCCGTTGTCGAGCTGCGCCGCGGTGTGCTGCCGGTAGAACCGGTCGTTCGGGCTCGGAAACTCGTAGTCGCTGTCCGGCCCGTGCAGTTGCCATTCGATCGCCCGCAGGTCGGCGCTGAGCGAGACGACCTGACTGCGCGCGCGGGACGAGATGATGAGGTTGCCGCGCGGACCGATGCTCACCGAGTTGAGGTGTATCCAATTGGTAACGTCGCCGTTCGGGTCCGGCACGCGCTGGGCCGGGTCCCGAATGTCCCATGCCTCCCGTGGGTCCCAGACCTGTTCGATGCGTCCGCTCGCGCGGTCCCAGACGCGCAGCGTGTCGATTCCGAAGGTAACTTCCGCCGGCCCGCCGTTCGCCGAGTCGTCGATGACGACGAACTCCCGGCTCGGGTAGATCACGCGGCCATCGGCGAGCAGGGTGACCTCGTGGTGCGGAATCCCCGCGGCGCCGCCCTGCTCGATCCGGGTGACGATCTCACCCAAGGGGGTGATCTCGGTAATCCGCTCGCGGTCCAGGTAGAGGAAGTTGCCGTCCGGCAACTGAGTGATGGGGCTGAGATGAAACTTCTCGATGGTACCGTAGTACCAGACGGTTCCGCCCAGTTCATCCCAGAATACGAAGTACCAGCGGCCGTCGCCGCGCCGGTAATCGGACAGGATGAGCGGCTGCGAGCTTCTGCCGCGCACCTGCATCGCCATGGCGGCGAGGCGCCGCGGCAGCGGGCCGGTGGTGAACCGGCCGCCCGCCTCGGGCGTGGCATCCGCACCGACCGCCGCGGCGCCGTTCGCCGCGGAGCCCTCCGCCGCGAAGCCCTCCGCCACGAAGATGGTGTAGTCGTAGGTCGTCTCCGGGCGCAGCCGGACGAGCGGGATGGCGTGCGCTGCGCCCGGTTCGCTCAGCGGCGTGCGGTACCGCCCGGCCTGCGGGTTGTCGTACTCGACGAACACCCGCGCCGCGCGCGCCAGCGCTACCCGCACCTCGACGATCAGCGCGTTGCGCTCACTGACCGACGCGCTGTGGCGCAGGACCGCGGGCGGTGCCGGCGGGGCCGCCGGCCGCGGGGAGGGCGCGGCGCCGAGCATGCCGGACGGCGCGGCCGCCAGACCGAGGACCAAGCTCATGCGGAGCGCCGTCGAGAGATGCCGCATTGCCTCCCAGGAGATACCGGCCCCGCCGGGTCACGTCCGGCGGGCGGTGTTGCCTGCTACCCGGTCGAGGAGCTCGGCTCCGGTCGCGCACTCGATGATCCAGATGCCGGCCTGCGCCAAGCGGTCAGGATCGGCGGTCTGCTCCAGCAGCACCGCCAGCCGTTGCGCCGTGTCGTCGTCGAACTTCCGCGCCGCCATCCGGCACAGCCGCGCGCGCTCCTCCGCCCGCCCCTGCTCCAGGCCGCGCTCGAATCCCCGGCGCCGTTGCGACCGCAGCAGCGGATCGTGATCCGGTCCGGTGCCCTCCCGCTCGCCGAGCACCGTCCCCACCCGCTCCAGCACCGCACTGGTCTGCGCCGACAGCATCGGTTCGTTCAACGCCGCGTGGATCTCCTCCGCCTTCCACCCCGGAAACGCCCGGCTCTCCGGCGCCGCCCGGTACGCGCCATCTTTCAGCACGTGGATCGTCAGCCCCGGACGCCGGCTTCGCGGGCGGCTCGGCGCGGCCTCGTCCGGCACCTCCACCCATACCTCCGGGAACCCCCACGACTCGTACAACCCCAGCTTGCCGCGCCGCACGTCGGTGGTGTGGTCCACCTCCAGCACCACGTCGGGATAGTCATCCACGCCGATCACCATCGCCGACGGCCCCGGCAGCCGGGCGCTGCCCGGATGCAGGTACACCGACTCGTCGGCCTGCATGATGCTGCGCGGCCCGTCGTGCTGCCGCAGGTCCATCGAGCCATAGCTTTCGATCGGCGCGCCGCGCACCTGCGCGATCCGCTCGGTGAACCGGGTCAGGCGGCCGGACGGCCGTTCGTGGTAGGGGCTGGCCGGTTCGCAGATCCAGGCGGTTTGGGTAGCGCCGTCCCAATACTCCAACCGCTGGTCGCTGCGTTCGAGCTCGTCTGCCGGCAGATGGACCGGCGTGCAGCCGGGGAACTCCGGCGCCGCCGGCGCGGCAGCCGTGTCGGGACGGGGTGGCCCGACGGCGGTCTTGGAAACAGCCATGGCGCGCCCAGGGTACGCGGGCCGCTCCGGTCGCGCAACTGCGTGAGCTGGCCCTGCCCGCTGATGAACTGGCCGGTGCGGGGGCGGGGCGTCAGGCGCGGGCCACTTCGAAGGCGGCGATGTTGCGTGCCTCGCGGCTGAACTCCACTCCGAGAAGGTGGATCGGTTCGCCCAGCGCGCGGTACTTCTCCGCGTAGCCGCGCGCCTGCAACTGCGCCAGCGCCGCGCCCTCGGGCGCCAGCTCCACCACCTTGAACTCGAACAGATAGACGTTGCCACGGTACCGCACCGCCAGATCGACCCGCCCGCGGCTGCTCGAATCTTCCACCGCGACGTCCAGCCCCACCGCCGCGAACCAGGAGTAGCAGACGCTCGCGTAGTAGCCCTCGTAGCGCGCGATGTCGTTGCGCGTGTGCCACTCGTACGGGATACCGGCGAAGAACGCCCGGAACAGCGCCTCCAGCCCGGCGAAGTCGTTCGCCGCCAGCAGCCGCTCCAACGCTGTGTCCTGGGTCAGCCGGCGCGCCGCGGCGGGCGCCAGCGCCCGCAGCAGGCGTTCGTTCAGAGCGAGCCGCACTTCGCGGTTGGGATAGCCGAGCCGGTAGCGCGGTCCGCGCGCCGAGTGCTCGACGCTGCGGATGGTCAGATAACCGGTCTGGAACAGCAGTGCCTCAGGCTCCATCTCGTCCACGTCGAACGCGGACAGCAGGTCGCCGCCGGCCAGCATGCCGTCCAGCTCCGGCGAGGCGACGCCGCGCTCGATCAGCGCGTCGATCAGAAACGACGGCGTACCGGTCTCGAACCAGTACGCCGCGAACGTCCGCTCGTCGAACAGCAGCAGGATGTCGAACGGGTTGTAGACCCGCTCCTCGCCCAGCCAGTTATAGCCGTTGTACCAGTCGCGGATCTCCTCCCGGTCCAGGCCCGGCAGCTCCGGCGCGAACACCGTGTCCAGGTCGGCCTCGGTGTAGCCGCAGATCGCCGAGAACTCCGGTTCCAGAGTGAGGTCGATCAGATTGTTGAGGCCGCCGGATAACACGCTAGCCATGGAGAACTTGCTCACCCCGGTCAGCAGCGTGAACTCGACGTGCGCGTCGCAGGTCTTGATGGTCGCGTACAGCCCGCGCAGGTAGCGGCGGTTGGCGCGCGCCGTCTCCTTGTGTTCCAGCACGTCCAGGATCGGCTTGTCGTACTCGTCGACCAGCACCGCCGCCCGCTGCCCGGATCGCTCGTGCAGCGCTTCCAGCAGGTAGGCCAGCCGGCCCGGCGCGGTGCGGTACTCGGCGGCGATACCCGCGCGCCGCTCGATGGCGGCGAGCTGCTCCATGACGCTGGCTTCGAGCAGGGCCGGGTCGCGGTAGTCGCCGGCGCCGAAGTCGAGGCGCACCACCGGGCGGCGCTTGGACCACTCCCAGTGGTCGTGGACGTGCAGGCCGCGGAACAGCTCCTCGCTGCCCTCGAACAGTTCCTTGATGGTGTCGAGCAGCAGGCTCTTGCCGAAGCGGCGCGGGCGCGACAGGAAGTAGTGCGTGCCCTCCTGGGTCAGACGGAGGATGAAGGCGGTCTTGTCGACGTAGTAGCAGTCGTCCTCGCGAAGCCTGCGGAAGGTCTGGATGCCGATCGGCAGCTTCCTGCGCGTCATGGGCGCGTCTCGATGCGGCGCAGTCACGGTGACGGCCATGGCGCCACGGTACGCGGGCCGCTGCCGGTCGCGCAACTGCGTACCGGCCCCGGCTCGGTCAACCTCGGCATTGCAGCGGGAGGCAGAGGGGTCGGTCAGGCCGGTCGTCAGTCGTCAATCAGTCGTCACGCTGGTGGTTGACAAGCCGAGGGAGCGGTCTTTAGGTTTAGGTTGAAGTCTTCATGGTCAAGGAGATGCGCTACCTTCCCCTTATCGTATCGGCGGTTGTCGGCATACTGCTGCTCACTACGTTGGCAGGTTGCCAGCAGGCGTCGCCCAGCGGCGCAAGGCCGGCCAATCCTCCTGCCCAACCTGCGAGTCCGCCGGCGGCCGAACCGGCAGCGGCGATCACGTGCGCGGACTCGGCGATCCGTCTGCTTGACCGCGGCGCCGGAATCCACGGCGCGATCGTATCCGACACGTTGCACCTGGGCGGGGCCACGACGCCGGTCACGTGCGCGGCGCCGGCGAACCAGTCCGTGGCCGGCGCGTTCGACCCGGCCGGGCGTGCGGCGTCATCTCATCAGTCCGAGTACTCCCTGATCGTGATTCGCTATCCCGCCGGCACTCGGCTGTACATCATCAGCCGCCGCGCCGACGGCACCTCCTGCGTGGTCGATACCAACGACGCGTGCATTGCGGAAGTGTCCGACTTGCCGGACGGCTTCGACGTCGATGACCTGCCGGAGGACGTGCCTCCGATCATTCCCGCCGGCCGGACCGTGGTGGTGGAAGACCAGGCCAGGGCGCCGGCAGCGGCCGGCAACCCGAATCCCCGCGACGGGGCGACCGGGGTGACGGTCGACGCGCCGGAGCTGCGCTGGACCGCGGGCGCGCGGACGGCCAGCTACGACCTCTACTGGGGGACCGGGAGGAGCCTCGGCGCGGACGCTGCCCTGGGTACGCCGGTCCGCACTCGTTACACCGCCTGGACCATACGGAGGCCGGGCACGACCGCAGCCGACCGGAGGCTGGCAAGCGCCACGACGTACTACTGGCGGGTCGACGCGAAGAACGAGCACGGCACCACCAAGGGTACCGTGTGGTCGTTCACCACGACCGACGATCCCGGCCCACAGCCGCCGCCGGGCGGTGGTGACCCGCCGCCGGTAACGCCGCCGCCGGCGGGCGGTGGTTACACGGCGATCACCATATCGATCGCCGATCAAAGCGTTACCGAAGGCAACCGCGGCCGGTTGGTCTACACCTCCGGGTATACGGCGTCCACGTGGGTACCGTCTGAAGACCTGCATTGGCTCCCGGTGCGGTTGAGTCGGCCCACCCCCGAGGGGGAGCTCGTAGGATTTCAGTCGTCGGCCGGCACGGCGACGGCGGGTGATGATTACCAACTTCGCAGCGGGCAGCTGTACTTCAACCGCGGCTCTGCTTCGAAGACCCTGCATTTCGTCACGTGGGGCGACCTTGACGATGAGCCGAACGAGACGTTCACGGTGACCGTCACGCCGCCGAGTGACTGGACGTGCGCGAAGTGCACCGCGACCATCACCATCGTCGATGACGATTAGGAGCCTCGCCCCGCCAGCGAGGTGAGCGGGTTCCGGGAGGGGTCGGCCAAGGCCAAGCCCAAACCTGCCTGATGCCGAACCCGCGCCGCCTGGAACGAGCCCTGGTCCGCGCCATCCGCGCGGGCGCGGCGCTGGTGCTGCTGACGCCTCTGATCGTCACGCCGGCGACCGTCTACCCGTTCGTCGTCGGCAAGGCGCTCTATTCGCGGGCCGCCATCGAAGTGGTCGTCGGCCTGTACGCGGCGCTGGCGGCCCTGCGCCCCGCCTACGCGCCGCCGCGGCGGTCGCGGCTCCTGCTGGCGCTCGCCGCGGCCCTTGCGGCAGCGCTGGCCGCGGCGGTGCTGGGCGTCAGCCCCCGGCGCAGCCTGTGGTCCGATTACGAATCGATGCAGGGCGTCGTCGACGCGGCGCACTGGTTCGCGTTCACGGTCGTCATCGCCGCCACCTTCCGCACCGCGCGGGAGTGGCGCGCGCTGTTGAACGTCAACCTCGGCGTGGGCTCGGCGATCGCCCTGCTGGCGGTGGCCAGTTCATTGGCGGTGGACCTGCCGTTCTTCGGCTCCCTGCCGGAGTACCGGTACCCGCGAATCGCCACCGTGTTCGGCAACCCCCTCTATCTCGGCGCCTACATGCTGGTGAACGCGGTGGTCGCCGGCGGGTTCCTGGCGCGGTCGTTTGCCGGCGCCGGCGGCGGCGCCCGGTTCAGGTGGGGCCGGCTCCGGTGGGGCGCGGCGGCCGCCCTCCACCTGTGGGCGTTCACCCTGGCCGGCTCGCTCGGCGCATTGGCGGGACTCATCGCCGCCGGCGGGTTCCTCGGCGCGGCGTACCTGTTGCTGGCGCGCGCCCGGGCCGCGCGGATCGCGGGCGCGGTCGCCGCGGCGCTGGCCGCCGCCGCGGCGACCGGCCTGGCACTGCCGCTCCTCGCCGGAGGCGGCCTGCCGGAGCGCGCCATCGACTCCTCCCTCAACCCGTTGCTGCAACGGATCGACCGCCTCAGCTTCTCGACCGGGACGCTGCAAGGCCGTCTGGCTGCCTGGCAGGCGGGTCTCGCAGGTTTCGCGGCGCGGCCGCTGCTGGGCTGGGGGCCCGACAACTTCGCGGTGGTGTTGGGCCGGTACGCCGCCGCCGCCGGCGATTCGACCATTGCGTACGTAGGGTACGCGCACAGCAAGATCGTGGAGGAGGCCGCGACCAAGGGCCTGGCCGGCCTGGCGACCTATCTGGCGGTGTGGGCGGCGGCGCTGGCCGTCATCGCGCGCGCCGGCCGGCGCGCGGACCCGGGGGAGCAGGCGCTGGTACTGTTCACCGGCGCGGCGCTGGCCGGCGCCGGCGCGCAGATCCAGACGCTGTTCGACCACAGCGCCTCGTCCCTGCAATACGCGCTGCTGTTCGGCTTCGTCATCCACCTGGAGATTCGGCAGCGGGCCGCCCGCCGGCCCGCCGGCCCGCCGGTCCCCGCAGGCAACGGGCGCCGGCGGCCCTGGCGGCGCCGTGCGGGCGCCGGGACGCGCGCTGCGCTCGCGTTGGGCGTGTTGGCGTTGGCGGGGGCCGGCCTGGCGGCCAACCGCGCCATCTACTCGGCCGCGGTCGCGCTCAAGGACAGCTATGCCGCCGAGCACTACCCGGCCGCGGTGGAGCGCGCCATCGCCGCCTTCCCGCCGCTGGCGAACCTGCCGCGGCGGCTCTGGTTCCTGAGCCTGGCGAACCACTGGCAGGAGCTGCATGCCCGCGACCCCGCGGCGGCGCAGGAGATCCTGGCGCGGGCCGACGTCGAAGCGTCGGCCGCGGTCGCCGCCGAGCCGGAGAACTGGCTGATCCAACAGGCGCTGGCCTTGATGTACCGCGCCGCGGCGTCCACCGAACCGGAGTACCGCGCCAAGGCCGAGCGCTTCTTCCGGCAGTCGCTGGAGCTGGCCCCCCACCGCGACCGGTTCGCCGCCCCGCAGGTCGATCCCTACGGCGCGCCGCGGCAGTTGCGGGTTCGCCGTCACGGACCCGGGAGCTACACGTTGACCTGGCGCAATCCCCCCGGCTATCGGGGGAAATTCGAGGTGCAGGAGCGGGTGGGCGACGCGCAACGGACCGCGGTCGTCGACGGCACCTGGCTCCCGCTGTCGGGCATGAGCCCCGGCATCTACTTCTATCGGGTGCGGGCCTGCGGGAGCGGCAACCGGTGCGGCCGGTGGGCGTCATGGCCGCCCATTCACGTCCCGGCGGGCGGCGGCTGACCGCCGGTTCGGCTCCGCGCCGGCCGGCACCGGGACCTCGACGCTCCAGAGCTGGCCCTGCCCGCTGATGAACTGGCCGGTGCGGAGGCCGGCGACCGCGTACTCCGGCAACGGCGCCAGCGCCACGCACGCTTCGCCGAGCAGCGCTCCGTATTCCCGGTAATCGAAGCCCCGGTTCTCGAAGCCGTGCGGCCGGTCCTGCGGAGACAGGTCCTCCTCGTCCGCCGGAATCAGGTGCAGGAAGAACCGCTCCCGCAGGTCCTCCGCCGCGCACGGCTCCTTGTGGTACGCCAGCGCCCGGCCGTCGAGATAGAGGTCGAAGGCCGCGCGCGCGACCGGCGCTCCCCAGGCGCCGGAGCGGATCGCCGCGCGCGTTTGCCGGTAGCGCTGCGCGGTCGGCCCGGCCGCGAACTCCACGCTCCAGAGCTGCCGCCCGCTCTGCCGAACGAATTGCCCGGTGCGGATGCCGGTGAGCTCGTAGTCGGGCAGCGTCACGGCCGCCAGGCAGGTCCCGCCGCGCCGCACGCCGCCCTCCCAGAAGTAGAAGTCGAAATTGCCGAACCCCTGTTCCCGCTGGTAGGCGGGCAGGTCGGCGGCGTCCGCCGGGAAGAGGTGCAGGAAGAACTTCTCCCGCAGGTCCTCCGGCGCGCACCCGTCCTTGACGTAGGTGAGCGTGGCGCCGTCGAGGTACAGGTCGAAGTGCGAGCTGGCGGCCGGGAATGCCGCCGCGGTCGTATCGTCGGCCAGCGACGGGTCGAGTCCGGTCACCGTGAAGATGACGTCGTGGTAGATGCGGCGCTCATATAGCACCGGCGAAAACGGAAATCTGCGGCGCTGGTCGGCCACCGAATCGCTGGTGATGACGTAGTACCGGTGCGCTGCCTCGGGCACCCCGTCGGTGAGGACGATTCTGCGCCGCTCGGCCGCGGGGAGTATGCGCAGATTGGCGCGGGCGAGCTGCAGGCCCCAGCCGTTCGCGGCGACGACGTGGATCGTTGCGTGCGGATCATACCGGAGCAGATACTCCAGCCCTTCGCGGTACTCGGTTCCCCAATACATCACCTGATAGCGGTCGCTCAAGCGCTCCGGCGTGCGGCGGTCGACCAGGAAGTTGAAGTAGGCCTGCTGATAGGGATGCAGGCGCGCGAGGTCGACCGCCATGCCGGCCAGCGCCGCCGCGGCCAGCGCGTAGATTCCCTGCCGGAGCCAGCGCCGCGGCGCCGCGGCCAGCAGCCGGCGCAGGCCGTAGACCGCCAGCAGGCACGACGGCGCGGCCAGGAAGTACATCTGCCGCCAGCCGTTGTAGAGGTTGGCGTTGACCGCGATGACGGCCGCCACCGGCAGCGCCAGACAGGCGGCCAGCAGCGCCCCGAAGCGGGTGACGGGCGTGTTGCGGAGGAGCTCGCGCGGGCGCGTCAGACCGCGTCCGAGTACGGCAACGATCCCGGTCAGGCTCAGCAGCAGCGCCGCCGGCGGCGTGGTGATCGCCATCCAGGTCGGCAGGTAGTGCGGCGGAATCTCCGGCGCGCGCACCACCTCGCCCTGAAACAGCGTCGCAATGCGGACCGGGTGGCGCGCCAGCGTGACGACGGCGTCGATCAGCTCCAGCGGGTTGCGCCAGAGATAGGGGGAGACCGCGTACAGGGTCGCCGCCGCGGCCAGCAGGAACGCGCCGCCGGTCGCCAGCGCCCGCCGCCGCTCCGCCGGCCCGCCCGCCTGCAGCAGATCGAGCGCCCGCAGCGCCGGCACCGCCGCGCACAGCAGCAGGCCCATGATCCGCAGGTTGACCAGCACGCCCACGCCCAGCCCGCAGAGCGCGAACGCGCCGGCGGTGTCGCGGCGGAAGGCGCGCTGCGTCAGGTAGAGGGCGATCATGAACATGACCAGGAACGGGATGTCCTTGGTGTTGAAGAAGGAGTGGGCGTACAGGCGGGGCTGCAGCAGGAACAGCAGCAGGGCGAACAGCGCCAGGCGGCGGTCGCAGAACAGGCGATAGGTCAGCAGCCAGCAGAAGAAGCCGCCGGTGAGGAAGAACAGGTGGGTCAGCAGGTGGCGGCTGAGGTAGACGGCGCGGCTGTCGGTGAGGCCGAGCAGCCGCTCGACCAGGATCAGCGGCGCTTCGAACACGGCGCCGTAATACCGGTCATGGCGGTCCGGCAGGGCGCCGTCACCCAGCGCGTAGGCGATCACCGCCCGGCCGGTGCTGCGCTGCGCGGCCTCGTCCGACGCCGCGCCGTAGTCGTCCAGGAGGGCGGCGCCCAGCGCCGCGAACGCGATCAGCGCGATGAGCGCGTCACGCCACGGCAGCCGCCGCGCGGCGCACGGATGCGCCGCCGTCACCACGGCGTCAGGCGCGGCGCGGCGCGCGCTCGCGCCGGCCGGGCGCCGCGCGGCTCACCGCCGGCCTCACGGCTCCGCTCCGCCGGCCTCACGGCCCGGCTCCGCCGCCGGCGCCTCGAGCTCCGCGGCCCAGAGCTCGCGCCCCGTATCTCTGACGAGCTGGCCGGTTCTGAGGCGGGCGATGGCGTAGTCCGGCAGCGTCACGGCTGCGAGACAGACGCCTTCCCAGAGCACTCCCTGCCACCAGAACTCGAAGTCGAGGGTGTCGAAGCCCCGCTCCCGGATGCCGGAGGCAAGATCGCCATCGGAGGCCAGCTCGTCCGCGGCGGCCGGGAAGACGTGCAGGAAGAAGCGCTCCCGGACATCCGCCCGGCCGCAAGGCTCCTTCGCGTACACCAGCCGGTCCCCGGCCAGATACAGGTCGAACACCTCGCCGGCGGCGCGCCGCCGGCCGGCCAGCGAGGCCTGCAGCGCGCGGAACTCGGCCAGCTCCTGCGCCAGGTAGTGATCGTCGTCGAACGGCTCGGGCGCCGCCGCCGGCGCGCGCACCATGGTCTCGCCCATGATCGACCCGATGCCGCCGTAGGCCCGGTACCGCCGCGGGAAATTGGGCCGCGGCACGTACCGTTGCCGGGTATCGACCCGGAACACTTCGTTGCCGGCCGCGTCCACCTCGACCACGGTCAGCGGCAGGGAGTCGCTCACCCGGGTGGTGGCTCGCACGCCGAAGTTGATCAGCGTATTGCCGTTGCTCAGCCGGTAGGCGCTGCTCATGGCCGGCGAGTAGATGTCCGGCGTCGGCCGGTATTCCCACACCTTCACCGCGGTGCCGGCCGCCTCGTCCAGCCGCAGCTCCAGCGCGCGCGAGTAGGCGCCGCCCTCGGCGTCGGGCCGCCCCCAGCCGTTGTCGAACAGCAGTACGTTGCCGTCGTCGAGCTGCGCCGCGGTGTGCGGCCCGTAGAACCGATCGTTCGGGTTCGGGAACCGGTAATCGCTGTCCGGCCCGTGCAGTTGCCATTCGATCGCCCGCAGGTCGGCGCTGAGCGAGATCACCTGATTGCGCACGCGGGACGAGATGATGAGGTTGCCGCGCGGGCCGATGCTCACCGAGTTGAGGTGCGTCCACCTGACCGTGCCGAGTTGCTCCGCGCGTCGGGTCAAGTCGCGAATGTCCCAGAACTCCCCGGCGTCCCAGACCTGCTCGACCTGTCCGCGCGCGCGGTCCCAGACGCGCAGATCGTCGACCCTGAACTCGACCTCGTCGAAGACGACCGATTCCCGGCTCAGGTAGATCACGCGGCCATCGGCGAGCGCGAGGACCTCATGGTGCGGAATCCCCGCGGCTCCGCCCCGCTCCAACCGGTCGACCACTTCTCCCAAGGGGGTGATCTCGATCAGACCCCTCCGGGGGTCCGTGAAGAGCAAGGCGCCGCCGGGCAACTGAGCGATGGCGCCGACCTGCAACGCCCGGACAGCGGAGGCGCCGGACGCATCGTAGTACCAGACCGGCGCCCCCGTTTCATCCCGGAACAGGAGGTATGCGCGTCCGTCGCCGCGCAGGTAACCGGACAGGATGAGCGGCTGCGAGCTTCTGCCGCGCGCCTGCGTCGATATGGCGGCGAGGCGCCGCGGCAGCGGTCCGGTGGTGAACCGGCCGCCCGGCCCGGCGGCGCCTTCCGCCGCGGCGCCGTCCATTGCCGAGCCGTCAGCTGCCGAGCCGTCCACGACGAAGATGGTGTAGTCGTAGGTCGTCTCCGGGCGCAGCCTGACGAGCGGGATGACGTGCGCCGCGCCCCGCTCGCTCAGCGGCGTGCGGTAGCGCCCGGCCTGCGGGTGGTCGTACTCGACGTACACCCGCGCCGCGCCTGACAGCGCTACCCGCACCTCGACGATCAGCGCGTTGCGCGCGCTGACCGACGCGCCGTGGCGCAGGACCGCGGCGGCGTCCGCCGCCGGCGCCGGCGCGGCGGCGAGCGCGATCGACACCGCCGCCAGAGTGAGGATCGAGCGCCGACGCGGCGCCGGCGCTCGAGCGGGGTCCCGGTGAGAACGGGGCGCCCGAATCGCTACCTGCCTTGGGGAATACGCCCGGCCGCCGACGGTTGGCCGCGCCGGCCAACCGCCATCACCCTTCGCCTACCCGGACCCGAAGCTGCCTGCCGGACAGCGTGTCGCGCGCCCAAAACAGGTTCTGGTACCGGTCGTTGCCGCTTTCCGCCAGCACTGCGACGCCGGTCGCGGTGGTGCCTGTGGACGGCGCCGCCGCAAAGGTGACGGTGGGGGCCGAAGTATAGCCGCTCCCCCCGTTCGTGATCGTCACTGACGTAACCTCGGTTCTCAACGTCGCGGTGCCGACGGCCGTGGTGGCGCTGCCGCCGGACGGCGCTGCCGCAAAGGTGACGGTGGGGGCCGAGGTGTAGCCGCTCCCCGGGTTCGTGATCGTCACGTCCGCCACGTCATAGTTCATCACCGCGGTACCGATCGCCGTGGTGCCGCTGCGCGGTGGCGAAAAGTACACCGCGGGCGCCGAGGTATAGCCGCTCCCCCCGCTCGTGATCGTCACTCCGTCGATCTTCTCGCGCAGCACCGCAACGCCGCGTGACCCGCCATCGGGATCGCCGCCGGCATTCGGGGCGAAGGTCACGGTGGGGGCCGAGGTGTAGCCGCTCCCCCGGTATCTGTCATCCCAATAGAACCCGACGCGGTCGACCTTGTCGCCGGAAAGGAACACGGTGACTATACTCGGCTTGGTCCCGCCCGGCCGCTGCGGTGCCGAGAATATGATCCGGGGCGTCGCGGTCCAGCCGCTCCCCGCCTCCGTGATCGTCACTGACTCGACTCTGTCGGGCCCAAACACGGTGCCGGCAGCCGTGGCGCCGCCGGCCGGCGGGGCCCCGAACGCGACGGTTGCGGTCGGGGTGTAGCCGGTCCCGCCGCTCGTGATCGACACCGACGCGACTTGACCGATTGCCACTGCGGCGGCGGCAGCCGTGGTGCCGCCGGACGGCGCTGCCGCAAAGGTGACGGCGGGGGCCGAGGTGTAGCCGGCTCCCGGCGTCGTGACCCTCACGGACGCGACTTGACCGGGCCCCGCCGCGGTGCCGGCGGCTGTGGCGCCGGCGGCCGGCGCGGCCCCGAACGTCACGGCCGGGGGCGCGGTGTAGCCGCTCCCGCGGTTCGTGATCCTGACCGACTCGACGTAGTCCAGCGCTTCCGTCTGATTCGGGGCGGTGAGCACGAGCACCACCGCTCCCGCACGGACTTCGAAGTCAACCCTCCACTCCGCGCCGCTGAGATCGTTCTCGAAGCGCGGTGCGGTCGCCTTGTTCGTGAACGGCAGGTCGTGGCCGTCGATCGACACGGTCACCTTCTCGCCCTCGGCGCCGGTGATCCCGTCCCAGGCGAACGGCTTGGAACGGTTGGACGTTGCGATCAGGTTCGCGTCGTCATCGAAGGCGTCCTCCCCGATGGACCAGATCTTCTCTGCCTGCTGTGTCTGCTGTGGCGGCGGGTCGGCCTCAGGCGGGGAGGCAGGCGAGGCAGGCGACGCCGGGGCGGCGGCGGTCGTTGCGGGTGGCCGCGCCGCCTGCGGGCACGCCGTCAGCGCGATGCCGGCGGCCACCGCGAGCGCCAGCATCGCTGCCGTCCGCTCCCTTACGCCCTTGGTTTCAGTCATCATGACGGTTCCTAAGATAAGGTTACCTGATGGATAGCACCACTGTCGCCCACGACGCCCTCCCCCCAGGGCCTCCTGGGCTCGTTCCAGGCGGCGCGGGTTCGGCATCAGGCAAGCCTGGGCTTGGCCGAGCCGACTACCCGCCAGCGGGGACGAGGCTCCTAATCGTCATCGACGATGGTGACGGTCGCGGTACACCGCGACGGCAAACCGCACGTCAGGGGCGCCGGCGGCGAGATCGTCACCGTGAACGTCTCGTCCGGCTCATCGTCAAGGTCCCCCATCACTCCGATATAGATACTCACGGTCTGCGAAGTGGAGCCGGCCGGGAATAGCAGATACCCGTTGGTAAAGTCAGCCGCTTCGGGATGGTCGGGAGTGATAGCAGCACCTGCGTAATCATCACCCGACGTCGCCGTGCCGTCCGACAACCGATATGTCAAGCGCGCCGCCCGCGCCCGGGGGGTGGCCGAACTCAACCGCACCGGGAGCCTGTACCCGGTTGGATACGGCAGCCATCTGGGCGTATACCCGGTCGTGATCAACCGGCCGCGGTTGCCTTCGGTAACGCTTTGATCGGCGATCGATATGGTGATCGCCGCGTCGCCACCGCCCGCCGGCGGCGTTACCGGCGGCGGGTCACCACCGCCCGGCGGCGGCTGCGTGCCGGGATCGTCGGTCGTGGTGAACGACCACACGGTACCCTTGGTGGTGCCGTGCTCGTTCTTCGCGTCGACCCGCCAGTAGTAGGTCGTGGCGCTCGCCAGCCTCCGGTCGGCTGCGGTCGTGCCCGGCCTCCGTATGGTCCAGGCGGTGTAACGAGTGCGGACCGGCGTACCCAGGGCAGCGTCCGCGCCGAGGCTCCTCCCGGTCCCCCAGTAGAGGTCGTAGCTGGCCGTCCGCGCGCCCGCGGTCCAGTGCAGCTCCGGCGCGTCGACCGTCACCCCGGTCGCCCCGTCGCGGGGATTCGGGTTGCCGGCCGCTTCCGGCGCCTGCGACGGAGCCTCCAGCCACGGTCGGGCGCCGGGAATGGTCGGCGGCACGTCGTCCGGCAGGTCATCGACGTCGAAGCCGTCCGGCAAGTCGGATACTTCCGCAATGCACGCGTCGTTGGTATCGACCACGCAGGAGGTGCCGTCGGCGCGGCGGCTGATGATGTACAGGCGAGTGCCGGCGGGATAGCGAATCACGATCAGGGAGTACTCGGACTGATGAGATGACGCCGCACGCCCGGCCGGGTCGAACGCGCCGGCTACGGACCGGTTCGCCGGCGCCGCGCACGTGGCCGGCGCCGTGGCCCCGCCCAGGTGCAACGTGTCGGATACGATCGCGCCGTGGATTCCGGCGCCGCGGTCAAGCAGACGGATCGCCGAGTCCGCGCACGTGATCGCCGCTGCCGGTTCGGCCGCCGGCGGACTCGCAGGTTGGGCAGGATCGGGCTGCGTTGCGACCGGACGCGACGCCTGCTGGCAACCTGCCAACGTGAGCAGCAGTATGCCGCCTACCGCCGATCCGACAGAGTACCGCATCACCTGGACCATCAGACTTCAACCTGAACTGTTCTCCGACCTTACGGCGAAGGGCGCCCGGCGTCAACCTCCATGGGCGGGCGGACGGACGCCACTCTCCCCGACGCCATGAAGCGGGACGGCACGCGGCGTGCGGCTCGCCGGGTGGCGGGCGGCGTTGCATTTGAACAGACTGCGCCCGGCTTGCTATCGTGGCGCGGATGAGATCAGAGCCGCCGCAAGCGGTACGAAACTGCTCGCTCCTGTCGGTGGTGGTCGCCTGCTTCGACGAGGAGGCGGTCATCTCCGAGACCCACCGCCGGCTGGTGGCCGCCCTGGAGCGCATACCGGAGACCGGATTCGAAATCATCTACGTCGACGACGGCAGCCGGGACGGCACCCTGGAGCTGTTGCGGGGACTGCAGGCGGCCGACGCGCGCGTGCGGGTGGTCGCTCTTGCCCGGAACTTCGGCCAACCGATGGCGCTTACCGCCGGCGTGGCCGAAGCCGGCGGCGAGGCGGTGGCGGTGATCGACGCCGACCTGCAAGACCCGCCCGAGATCATCGCCGAGATGCTGGAGCGCTGGCGGCGGGGCGTCGACGTCGCCTACGGCCTGCGGCCCGACCGCGAAGGCGAGACCGCCTTCAAGCGCTGGACCTCCAGGGCGTACTACCGGCTCCTGGCGCGCATTACGGACGTCGCCATCCCGCTCGACACCGGCGAATTCCGGCTGATGGACCGCGCGGTCGTCGACGCCTTCCTGGCGATGCCGGAGCGCGACCGGTTCATGCGCGGCATGATCGCCTGGGCCGGCTTCCGGCAGGAGCCGGTGCGCTACCGCCGGGCGCCGCGCGCCGCCGGGACGACCAAGTATTCGCTCAGGAAGATGGTCGGCGTGGCCGCGGACGGCATCCTGTCGTTCTCCCTGCTTCCGTTGCGGGCGGCGACGTGGCTGGGCGCCGGCGCTGCCGGGCTGGCTCTGGCCGGCATCGTCTACGCGCTGGGCGCGCGGCTGGCCACCGGCGCCTGGGTCGGGGGCTGGGCGGCGACGTTCCTCGCCGTGCTGTTCCTGGGCGGCGCGCAACTCGTGCTGATCGGGGTCCTGGGGGAGTACCTGGGACGCGTGTACGGGGAAGTGAAGCGGCGCCCGCTCTATCTGGTCAGGGAACGACTGGGATTTCCGGCTGCCCGCGCCGCGCCGCGCCGCGCGCCGGAGGGCGGCGCGTAGTCTGCAGCTCCACGCCGGGAGGGCCGGCTTGGCATGTGGCCGCGCCGGGTCACGGCCGGCGCGCGGCGTTGCCTGATACCCGGTCGAGGAGCTCGGCTCCGGTCTCGCACTCGATGATCCAGACGCCGGCCTGCGCCAAGCGGTCCGGGTCGGCGGTCCGCTCCAGGAGCACTGCCAGCCGATGCGCGGTGACGTCGTCGAACTTTCGCGCCGCCTGCCGGCACAGCAGCGCGCGTTCCGCGGCCCGGCCTCCGTGCGCCACGCCGCGCTCGAAGACCAGGCGCCGTTGCGACCGCAGCAGCGGATCGTGATCCGGCCCGGTTCCCTCCCGCTCGCCAAGCACCGTTCCCACCCGCTCCAGCACCGCGCTGGTCTGCGCCGACAGCATCGGTTCGTTCAACGCCGCGTGGATCTCCTCCGCCGTCCATCCCGGAAACGCGCGGCTCTCCGGCGCCGTCCGGTACGCGCCGTCTTCCAGCACGTGGATCGTCAGCCCCGGCCGCCGGCTCCGCGGGCGGCTCGGCGCGCTCTCGTCCGGCACCTCCACCCATACCTCCGGGAAGCCCCACGACTCATACAGCGCCAGCTTGCCGCGCCGCACGTCGGTGGTGTGGTCCACTTCCAGCACCACGTCGGGATAGTCATCCACGCCGATCACCATCGCCGACGGCCCCGGCAGGCGGGCGCTGCCGGGATGCAGGTATACCGACTCGTCGGCCTGCATGATGCTGCGCGGCCCGTCGTGCTGCCGCAGGTCCATCGAGCCGTAGCTTTCGATGGGCGCGCCGCGCAGCTGCGCGATCCGCTCGGTGAGCCGGGTCAGGCGGCCGGAGGGCCGTTCGTGGTAGGGGCTGGCCGGTTCGCAGATCCAGGCGGTCTCGGTAGCGCCGTCCCAGTACTCCAACCGCTGGTCGCTGTGTTCGAGCTCGTCTGCCGGCAGGTGGACCGGCGTGCAGCCGGGGAACTCGGGCGCCGGCGGCGCGGCCTCGGTGTCGGAGCGCGGCCCGACGGCAGTCTTGGAAGTCTTGGTGATTGCCATGGCGCCACCGTACGCGGGCCGCTCCGGTCGCGCAACCCGCGCCCCGCAGTCCGTCTCGGCGCCGCCCCGGCAGGAAGTACCACGACTGCCGCGCAGGCGCCGCCGGGCAGCACATCGTACTCCGGAGTCGACCACGCCGGTGCTGGGGTGGGGCGTCAGGGGTGGGGCGTCAGGCGCGGGCCACTTCGAAGGCGGCGATGGTGCGCGTCTCGCGGCTGAACTCCACGCCAAGCAGGTGGATCGGTTCGCCCAGGCCGCGGTACTTGTCGGCGTAGCCGCGCGCCTGCAACTGCGCCAGCGCGGCGCCCTCCGGCGCCAGCTCCACCACCTTGAACTCGAACAGATTGACGTTGCCCCGGTACCGGACCGCCAGATCGACCCGCCCGCGGCTGCTCGAATCCTCCACCGTGACGTCCAGCCCCACCGCCGCGAACCAGGAGTAGCAGACGCTCGCGTAGTAGCCTTCGTAGCGCGCGATGTCGTTGCGCGTGTGCCACTCGTACGGGATGCCGGCGAAGAACGCCCGGAACAGCCGCTCCAACCCGGCGAAGTCGTTCGCCGCCAACAGCCGCTCCAGTGCCGTGTCCTGTGTCAGCCGGCGCGCCGCGGCGGGCGCCAGCGCCCGCAGCAGGCGTTCGTTCAGAGCGAGCCGCACTTCGCGGTTGGGATAGCCGAGCCGGTAGCGCGGTCCGCGCGCCGAGTGCTCGACGCTGCGGATGGTGAGGTAGCCGGTCTGGAACAGCAGCGCCTCGGGCTCCATCTCGTCCACGTCGAACGCGGACAGCAGGTCGGCGCCGGCCAGCATCCCGTCCAGCTCCGGCGAGGTGACGCCGCGCTCGATCAGCGCGTCGATCAGAAACGACGGCGTACCGGTCTCGAACCAGTACGCCGCGAACGTCCGCTCGTCGAACAGCAGCAGGATGTCGAACGGGTTGTAGACCCGCTCCTCGCCCAGCCAGTTATAGCCGTTGTACCAGTCGCGGATCTCGTCCCGGTCCAGACCCGGCAACTCCGCCGCGAACACCGTGTCGAGGTCGGCCTCGGTATAGCCGCAGATCGCCGAGTAGCGTGGCGACAGCGTGATGTCCTTGAGGTTGTTGAGGCCGGAAAAGACGCTGACCTTGGAGAACTTGCTCACGCCGGTCAGCAGCGTGAAGCGGATGTGAGCGTCGGCGAACTTCACGTTCGAGTAGAGGCTGCGCAGCAGGCGGCGGTTGGCGGCCGCGATCGCCGGCATCCCCAGTGCGTCCAGGATCGGCTTGTCGTACTCGTCGATCAGCACTGCCACCCGCCTGCCGGCGCTCCGGTGCAAGCCCTCGAGCAGGCGCCGGAAGCGGATCGGCGCGGAAGCGCTGCGCGCGCTCGCGCCGGCGGCCGTTTCGAGCGCCGTCAACTGATCGGCCAAGTCCTCTTGCAGACCGTCCGGCGCCGCGTAGTCGCCGCCGCCGAAGTCGAGGCGCACCACCGGGCGGCGTTTCGACCACTCCCAGTGGTCGTGCACGTGCAGGCCGCGGAACAGTTCCTCGCTGCCCTCGAACAGTTCCTTGATGGTGTCCAGCAGCAGGCTCTTGCCGAAGCGGCGCGGGCGCGACAGGAAGTAGTGCTTTCCCTTCCGCGTCAAGCGGAGGATGAAGGCGGTCTTGTCGACGTAGTAGCAGTCGTCCTCGCGGATCTCGCGGAAGGTCTGGATGCCGATCGGCAGCTTCCGGCGCGTCATGGCGCGTCTCGATGCGGCGCGGTCACGGTCCGGCCATGATAGCCGGAACGGTACGCGGCCATCATCCGCTCATCCGCCGGCCTTACGGCTCTCCCGCGCTGCGGCGGGGCGCTGCAATCTCCGCGCTCCAGAGTTGTCCTTCGCCCCTGATGAACTGCCCGGTACGGATGCGCGTGAACTGGTAGTCGGGCAGGACCACGACCGCCGCGCAGGCGCCGCCGCGGCGCGCGCCGCCCTCCCAGAGATAGAAGTCCAGGTTGTCGAACCCCTGCTCCCGCTGGAAGGCGGGCAGGTCGGCGGCGTCCGCCGGGAAGAGGTGCAGGAAGAACCGCTCCGCATCCAGGTCGTCCACCGTGCAGGCATCCTTGACGTAGGTCAGGGTGTCGCCGTCGAGATACAGGTCGAAGTCCGATTCCGCGACCGGTTCCCGCGACCGTGCGGAGCGGTACGCTTCCCGGAAGTCCGCAACGGTCGCGGCGTCGAGCTGCGCCGGGTCGAGGGCCGCCACCGTGAGGATGGTGTTGTGGTAGATGCGGCGCGCATGGACCACGGACGAGAACGGGAAGCTGCGGCGATGGTTGGCGCGCGCATGATTGGCGATGACGTAGTGCCGCTCCGACGCGTCATCCACGCGGTTGGTGAAGACGATTCGGCGCCGCTCGGCCGCGGGAAGCAGCCGCGCGGTGCGGGTGGCCAGGGTCACCGGCAGGCGCGCGGCCTGCCGTTCGGCGCCGGCGGGATTGCCGCTCCCGCGGTTTGCCAGGACGACGTGGACGGTGCCCTGCGGATGGCGCCGGAGCAGATATTCCAGCCCTTCGCGGTACGCCGGTCCGTAGTAGTCGAGGTCGTACCGGGTGCGCAGGTATTCCGGGGTACGGCGGTCGACCAGGAAGTTGAAGTACCGCATCTGATACGGGTGGATCAGCGCCATCTCGACCGCCGCCGCGGCCACGCCCGCCGCGGCCAGCGCGTAGATGGCGCGCCGCAGCCACCGCCGCCGGCCCGCCGCGGCCAGCAGCCGGCGCAGGCCGTAGACCGCCAGCAGGCAGAGCGGCGCGGCCAGGAAGTACATGTGCCGCCAGCCGTGGTTGAGGGTGGAGTTCACTACGATGACGGCCGCGATCGACAGCGCCGGACAGGCGACCAGCAGCACCCCGAAGCGCGTGACGGGGGTGTTGCGAAGGACCTCGCGCGGGCGCGTCAGACCGCGTCCGAGCACGGCGCCGATCCCGGCCAGGCTCAGCAGCAGCGCCGCCGGCGGGGTGGTGATCGCCATCCAGGTCGGCAGGTAGTGCGGCGGAATCTCCGGCCAGCGCACCAGCTCGCCCTGAAACAGCGTCGCGCCGCGCACCGGATGTTGCGCCAGCGTGACGACGGCGTCGATCAGCTCCGGCGGGTTGCGCCAGAGATGGGGCGAGACCGCGTACAGGCTCGCCGCCGCAGCCAGCAGGAACGCCCCGGCGGTCGCCAGCACCCGCCGCCGCTCCGCCGGCCCGCTTGCCTGGATCAGGTCGAGCGCCCGCAGCGCCGGCACCGCGGCGCACAGCAAGAGGCCCATGACGCGCAGGTTGACCAGCACGCCCACGCCCAGCCCGCAGAGCGCGAACGCGCCGGCGGTGTCGCGGCGGAAGGCGCGCTGCGTCAGGTAGAGCGCGATCATGAACATCGCCAGGAAGGGGATGTCCTTGGTGTTGAAGAAGGAGTGGGCGTACAGGCGGGGCTGCAGCAGGAACAGCAGCAGGGCGAACAGCGCCAAGCGGCGGTCGCGGAACAGGCGATAGGTCAGCAGCCAACAGAAGAAGCCGCCGGTGAGGAAGAACAGGTGGGTCAGCAGGTGGCGGCTGAGGTAGACGGCGCGGCTGTCGGTGAGGCCGAGCAGCCGTTCGACCAGGATCAGCGGCGCTTCGAACGCGACTCCGTAGTACCGGTTGTGGTCGGCCGGCAGGGCGCCGGCGTCGCCCAGCGCGTAGGCGATCGCCGCCAAGCCGATGTTGCGTTGCCAAACCTCGTCCCATCCTAAGCCGTAGTCGTCGAGGACGGCGGCGCCCACTGCCGCGAACGCGATGAGCGCAATGATCGCGTCCCGCCCGGGCAGCCGCCGAGGCGTATCCTGCGGCGGTTGCGGCGGTCGGCGGTTCAGTGCGATGGCAGGCCCCCTGCTTCGACCACGCCGGCGCTGTGGCGGGGCGTCAGGCGCGGGCCACCTCGAAGGTGGCAAGGGCGCGTCTCGCGGCTGAGCGCCCGCAGCAGTTCGTTCAGAGCGAGCCGCACCTCGCGGTTGGGATAGCCGAGCCGGTAGAGCGCCTCGCCGTCGTCATCTTCGACGATGATGCGGTCGTCGCTCGCCACCGCGTGCTTCATGCCTGCAGTGTATCCTGCCCGATGGCGACAAGGAAGCAGGCTTCCGTCACTCGCTGCCGGCTGACCGCCCGTTCGGCTGCGCCGCGGCCGGCGCCGCAATCTCCGCACTCCAGAGTTCGCCCTCCCCGCTGATGAACTGGCCGGTGCGGAGGCCGGCGATCGCGTAGTCCGGCAACGGCGCCAGGATCACGCATGCTTCGCCGAGCAGCGCTCCGTATTCCCGGTAGTCGAAGCCGACGTTCTCGAAGCCGTGCGGCCGGTGTTGCGGGGACAGGTCCCGCGCGTCCGCCGGGATCACGTGCAGGAAGAACCGTTCCCGCACGTCCTCCTCGGTGCACGGCTCCTTGTGGTACGCCAGCACCCTTCCGGCGTGATAGAGGTCGAAGACCCCGCGGGCCGGTGCTCCCCAGGCGCCGGAGCGGATCGCGGCGCGCGCCTCCCAATAGCGCTGCGCGGTCGGTCCGGCCGGGAACTCCACGCTCCAGAGCTGCCGCCCGCCCACCCGAACGAACTGCCCGGTGCGGATGCGCGTGAACTCGTAGTCGGGCAGTACCACGACCGCCATGCAGGCGCCGTCGAGCCGCGCGCCGCCCTCGTAGAAGTAGAAATCCAGGTTGTCGAACCCCTGCTGAGACGCGGGAAGGTCGGCGGCGTTCGCCGGGAAGACGTGCAGGAAGAACTTCTCCTGCACGTCTTCCGGCGCGCATCGGTTCTTGACGTAGGTGAGCGTCGCGCCGTCGAGATACAGGTCGAAGTGCGAGCTGGCGGTCGGCTCCCGCGACCGTGTGGAGCGGTACGCTGACCGGAATGCGGCTGCGGTATCGTCTCCCGGCGACGGGTCGAGTCTGGCAACCGTGAGGATGACGTTGTGGTAGATGCGGCGCGCGTATACCACGGACGAAAACGGGAATCTGCGGCGCTGATCGGCGAGCGTAGCGCTGGTGATGACGTAGTAATGGCTCGCTACGTCGGGCACGCGGTCGGCGATGACGATTCTGCGCCGCTCGGCCGCGGGGAGCAGTCCCAGATTTCTGATCAAGGTCGGCTGAGGTGGGACGACGTGGACGGTTGCCGTCGGGTGGTGCCGGAGCAGATACTCCAGCCCATCCCGTTGCGCCGTTCCATAGTGGTTCATCTCGTAGCGGGTGCGCAGGTATTCGGGGGTACGGCGGTCCACCAGGAAGTTGAAGTATACGTGCTGATAGGGATGCAGGCGCGCGAGGTCGACCGCCATGCCGGCCAGCGCCGCCGCCGCCAGCGCGTAGACGCCGCGCCGCAGCCACGGCCGGCGCGCGGCTGCCAGCAGCCAGCGCATGCCGTAGACCGCCAGCAGGCACAGCGGCGCGGCCAGGAAGTACATGTGCCGCCAGCCGTGGTAGAGGTTGGAGTTGACCACGATGACGGCCGCGATCGACAGCGCCGGACAGGCAACCAGCAGCACCCCGAAGCGCGTGACGGGGGTGTTGCGGAGCGCGGAGCGCGGGCGGATCATGCCGCGCCCGAGCACGGCGCCGAACCCGGCCAGGCTCAGCAGCAGCGCCGCCGGCGGCGTGGTGATCGCCATCCAGGTGGGCAGGTAGTGCGGCGGAATCTCCGGCCAGCGCACCAACTCGCCCTGAAACAACATCCAAGCGCGGATGGGATGGTGCGCCAGCGTGACGACGGCGTCGATCAGCTCGAACGGGTTGCGCCAGAGATGGGGCGAGACCGCGTACAGGGCCGCCGCCGCGGCCAGCAGGAACGCGCCGGCGGTCGCCAGCGCGCGCCGCCGCTCCGCCGGCCCGCCGGCCCGCAGCAGATCAAGCGCTCGCAGCGCCGGCACCGCCGCGCACAGCAGCAGGCCCATGACCCGCAGGTTGACCAGCACGCCCACGCTCAGCCCGCAGAGCGCGAACGCGCCGGCGGTGTCGCGGCGGAAGGCGCGCTGCGTCAGGTAGAGCGCGATCATGAACATCGCCAGGAAGGGGATGTCCTTGGTGTTGAAGAAGGAGTGCGCGTACAGGCGGGGCTGCAGCAGGAACAGCAGCAGGGCGAACAGCGCCAAGCGGCGGTCGCGGAACAGGCGGAAGGCGAGCAGCCAGCAGAAGAAGCCGCCGGTGAGGAAGAACAGGTGAGTCAGCAGGCGGCGGCTGAGGTAGACGGCGCGGCTGTCGGTGAGGCCGAGCAGCCGCTCGACCAGGATCAGCGGCGCTTCGAATGCGGCTCCGTAGTACCGGTCATGGCCTGCCGGCAGGGCGCCGGTTGCGCCCTGCGCGTAGGCGATCGCCGCTTGGCCCAGGCGGCGCTGATAGGGCGTATCCGACGCCACGCCGTAGTCGTCGAGGACGGCGGCGCCCACCGCTGCGAACGCGATGATCGCGATGAGCGCGTCACGCCACGGCAAGCCGGCGGTTCGGCGGTTCGACAACAGGATTGCCACTACCGATTCACCGCCAAGCCGAGGATCAAGCTCATGCGGAGCGCCGTCGAGAGATGCCGCATTGCCACGCGGCCATAGCCTGAACGCCGAGCGGTTATCATCCGCTCATTCGCGGCCTCACGGTTTCCGCGCCGCGGCCGGCGCCTCGATCTCCGCCGCCCAGAGCTGGCCCTGCCCGCTGATGAACTGGCCGGTGCGGAGGCGGACGATCTCATACTCCGGGAGTGTCGCGGCTACCAGGCAGGCGCCGTCCCAGAGCACGCCGCGCGTCCAGAAATCGAAGTCGAGGTTGTCGAACCCCTGCTCCCGGCTGTCGGCGGCCAGATCGTCTTCGCCGGCCGGAAAGACGTGCAGGAAGAAGCGCTCCCGGACATCCGCCCGAACGCAGGGCTCCTTCGCGTACACCAGCCGGTCCCCGGCCAGATACAGGTCGAACACCCCGCCGGCGGCGCGCTGCCGGCCGTCCAGGGCCGCCGCCAGCTCCTCGAACCGCGCCCGCTCCTTGGCCAGGTAGTACTCCTTCTCGAACGTTGCGGCGCGCGCGTATGCGGGCGCCGCCGCCGGCGGCCGCAGCATGGTCTCGCCCATGATCGACTCGATGCCGCCGTAGGCCCGGTACCGCCGCGAGGAGTGCGGCCGCGGCACGTACCGTTGCCGGGCAACGACCCGGAACACTTCGTTGCCGGCCGCGTCCACCTCGACCACGGTCATCGGCGGGTCGCTCAATCTCGCGACGAAGTTGATCAGCGTATTGCCGTTGCTCAGCCGGTAGGCGCTGCTCCCGCTCGCCGAGTAGATATCCGGCGTCGGCCGGTACTCCCACACCTTCATCGCGGTGCCGGCCGCCTCGTCCAGCCGCAGCTCCAGCGCGCGCGAGTAGGCGCCGCCCTCGGCGTCGGGACGGCCCCGGCCGTTGTCGAACAGCAGTACGTTGCCGTCGTCGAGCTGCGCCGCGGTGTGCTGCCCGTAGAACCGGTCGTTCGGGTTCGGGAACTCGTAATCGCTGTCCGGTCCGTTCAGTTGCCATTCGATAGTCCACGAGTCCACGCTGAGCGAGACCACCTGATTGCGCGCGCGCGATGACAGGACGACGTTGCCGCGCGGGCCGATGCTCACCGAGTTGAGGTGCGTCCAACTGAAGTTGCTGCCGGTGCGGGTCCTCGCCCCGCGCTGGGCCGGGTCCAGCAGGTCCCAGGCGTCCGTCGAGTCCCAAACCTGCTCGAAGTGTCCGCTTCCCCGGTCCCAGACGCGCAGCTGGTCGGCGAACCCGGACGCATCCTGCGCCGGCCCGCCGTTCGCCGAGTCGTCGAAGACGAAGCGTGCCCGGCTCAGGTAGATCACGCGTTCGGCGTCGAGCACGGCGACGTCGTGGTGGGGATTCCCCGCGGCGCCACCCCGCGCGAACCGGTTGACCACTGCTCCCAGTGGGGTGATCTCGACCAGACTGCCTCCGCGCGCGAAGAGCAAGCTGCCGGCGGGCAACTGCGCGATGGGGCCGACGAGCCCTTCATGGTAATGGTACCAGACAATTCCGCCCACTTCGTCCTGGAAGACGTAGTACGCGCGCGGTTGATCGGACAGGATGAGCGGCTGCGAGCTCCTGCCGCGCACCTGCATCGGGATGGCGGCGAGGGCCAGCGGCAGCGGTCCGGTGGTGAACCGGCCGCGCGGCCCGGCGGTCGCATGCGCGCCGTCGACCGCGGCCTCGTCCGTTACGGAGCCGTCCACCACGAAGATGGTGTAGTCGTAGGTCGTCTCCGGGCGCAGCCGGACGAGCGGGATGGCGTGCGCCGCGCCCGGCTCGCTCAGCGGCGTGCGGTAGCGGCCGGCCTGCGGGTTGTCGTACTCGACGAACACCCGCGCCGCGCGCGCCAGCGTCACCCGCACCTCGACGATCAGCGCGTTGCGCTCGCTGACCGACGCGCCGTGGCGCAGGACGGCGGCCGCGTCCGCGGACGCCAGGGCCGCGCCGACCACGATCAACGCAGCCGCTAGCGGCAGCTTCCTGCGCGTCATGGGCGCGTCTCGGTGCGGCGCGGTCACGGTGCGGCCATGATAGCCGAACGGCGCGGCTATCATCCGCTCATCCGCCGGCTTCACGGCCCCTGCGCCGCGGCCGGCGCCTCGATCTCCGCGCTCCAGAGCTGGCCCTGCCCGCTGATGAACTGGCCGGTGCGGAGGCCGGCGATCGCGTATTCCGGCAACGGCGCCAGCGCCACGCACGCTTCGCCGAGCCGCACCCCATGTTCCCGGTAGTCGAAGCTCAGGTTCTCGAAGCCGTACGGCCGGTCGTGCGCGGCAAGGTCCTCCGCGTCCGCCGGAATCACGTGCAGGAAGAACCGCTCCCGCACGTCCGCCGCGGCGCACGGCTCCTTGTGGAAGGTCAGCACGCCGCCGTCGAGATAGAGGTCGAAGGCGGCGCGGGCGGCCGGCTCGCCCCGGTCCCCGGCGGAGATCGCCTGATGCGCCTGCCAAAACCGGCTCACGGACGGTTCCGTCGCGGCAAGGTCGATGGTCGCTTCGATCAGGGCGCCTGCGCCGGGGACCAGCCGGCCGATTTCGAGCGCCCGGATCGGGTAGTCCGGCAAGATGCGGCGTATCATACACCGCCCGTCGAAGCGCACCCCGTAGTGGCCGAACCGGAAGGTGAACGGATACCGGCCGCCGTCGCGGCGGATCAGGGGAAGATCATCGACCTCGACGGGAGCGGCCCGTAGCGTGAACGGATGCGCGGTATCCTCCGGGCGGCACGCTTCCTTGACGTAGGTCAGCGTCCGGCCGTCGAGATAGAGGTCGAACTCCGACCGGAATAGCGGCTCCCCGGCGACCGTCGCGCGGTACGCTTGGCGATAGCGGTCGGCGGTGGCTTGGTCGACCCGGGACAGGTCGACTGCGGTGACCGCGAGCACGGTGTTGTGGTAGATGCGGCGCGCGTAGAGGACCGGACCGAACGGCGGTTCCGTGCCAAGATGCCGGTAATCGGTGGCGAAGGAGAAGTCGGCCGCCCTGCCTGCTTCGTCGGCAATGAATAGCCGGCGCCGTTCCTCCGCCGGCAGGATGGACGCATTGCGCCGCACGTTGTGACTCCAGACGAAGGTCCGGTCCACGTAGCTCGGCGACTCGGGGTAGCGTTCGAGCAGAAATTCCAGCCCTTCCCGGTACTGGGTGCCCCAATACATCACCTGATAGCGGGTGTTCAGGCGCTCCGGGGTGCGGCGGTCGACCAGGAAGTTGAAGTAGGCCTGTTGATGGGGATGGAGGCGCGCGATGTCGACCGCCATGCCGGCCAGCGCCGCCGCGGCCAGAGCGTAGAGTCCGCGCCGCAGCCACGGTTGGGGAGCGGCGGCGAGCAGCCGGCGCAGGCCGAAGACGGCCAGCAGGCACAGCGGGGCGTACAGGAAGTACATGTGGCGCCAACCGTTGTAGAGGTTGGAGCGCAGCGCCATGACGGCGGCGATCGGGAGCAGCAGGCAGGCGAGCAGCAGGAACAGGAAGCGCACGCCGGTATTGCGGACCAGTGCACCGGGGCGGGCGGCGCCGCGACCGATCACGGCCGCGACGCCGAACAGGCACAGCAGCAGGGTGGCCGGCGGCGTGGTGATCGCCATCCAGGTGGGCAGGTAGTGCGGCGGAATCTCCGGCCAGCGCACCAGCTCGCCCTGGAACAGCGTCGCACTGCGGGAGGGATGGTGCGTGAACGTGGCGACGGCGTCGATCAGCTCCAGCGGGTTGCGCCAGAGATTGGGGGAAACCGCGTACAGGGTCGCCGCCGCGGCCAGCAGGAACGCGCCGGCGGTCGCCAGCGCGCGGCGCCGCTCCCCCGGCCCGTCGGCCCGCAGCAGATCAAGCGCCCGCAGCGCCGGCACCGCCGCGCACAGCAGCAGGCCCATGACGCGCAGGTTGACCAGCACGCCCACGCTCAGCCCGCAGAGCGCGAACGCGCCGGCGGTGTCGCGGCGGAAGGCGCGCTGCGTCAGGTAGAGCGCGATCATGAACATGACCAGGAAGGGGATGTCCTTGGTGTTGAAGAAGGAGTGGGCGTACAGGCGAGGCTGCAGCAGGAACAGCAGCAGGGCGAACAGCGCCAGCCGGCGGTCGCGGAACAGGCGGAAGGCGAGCAGCCAGCAGAAGAAGCCGCCGGTGAGGAAGGACAGGTGGGTCAGCAGGTGGCGGCTGAGGTAGATGGCGCGGCTGTCGGTGAGGCCGAGCAGCCGCTCGACCAGGATCAGCGGCGCTTCGAACGCGACTCCGTAGTATCGGTCATGGTGGTCCGGCAGAGCGCCGGCGTCGCCCAGCGCGTAGGCGACCGCCATCTGGCCGATGCGGCGCTGCTTGAGCGTATCGTGCGCCACGCCGTAGTCGTCGAGGACGGCGGCGCCCACCGCCGCGAACGCGATGAGCGCGACGAGCGCGTCACGCCACGGCAAGCCGCCGGTTCGGCGGTTCGGCGGTTCGGCGGTTCGGCGGTTCGGCGGTTCGGCGGTTCGGCGGTTCGGCGGTTCGGCGGTTCGGCGGTTCGGCGGTTCGGCGGTTCGGCGGTTCGGCGGTTCGGCGGTTCGGCGGTTCGGCGGTTCGGCGGTTCGGCGGTTCGGCGGTTCGGCGGTTCGGCGACAGGATGCCTCGTATTGCCATAAGGTGTCAACCTACTCGGCATTTTCATTTGCTGTTGCTGCTGCATTTTGCTTGCTTTGCCGCACGTAAACCTTCCTCGAACATGGGCACGTCACTTTGTCACTTTGGTGGGGGCTGACCGCCCGTTCGGCTGCACGCCGGCGGGCGCCAGCGCCGAAGTCGAGGCGCACCACCGGGCGGCGCTTGGACCACTCCGAGTGATCGTGCACGTGCAGGCCGCGGAACAGCTCCTCGCTGCCCTCGAACAGTTCCTTGATGGTGTCCAGCAGCAGGCTCTTGCCGAACCGCCGCGGGCGCGACGGAAGTAGTGCGTGCCTCCCCACACCAAGCACAGGATGAAGGCGGTCTTGTCGACGTAGTAGCGTAGTAGCAGTCGTCCTCGCGGAGCTTGCGGAAGGTCTGAATGCCGGTCGGCAGCTTCCTGCGCGTCATGGGCGCGTCTCGGTGCGGCGCGGTCACTGTGCGGCCATGATAGCCGAACGGCGCGCGGCTATCATCCGCTCATCCGCCGGCCTCACGGCCCCTGCGCCGCGGCCGGCGCCTTGATCTCCGCGCTCCAGAGCTGGCCCTCCCCGCTGATGAACTGGCCGGTGCGGAGGCCGGCGATCGCGTATTCCGGCAACGGCGCCAGCCTCATGGTTTCCTGACCGCCGCGCAGCGCCGTCGAACGGCACGCCGGCGCTGGGGCGGGGCGTCAGGCGCGGGCCACCTCGAAGGCGGCGATGTTGCGTGCCTCGCGGCTGAACTCCACGCCGAGCAGGTGGATCGGTTCGCCCAGGCCGCGGTACTTCTCCGCGTAGCCGCGCGCCTGCAACTGCGCCAGCGCGGCGCCCTCCGGCTCCAGCTCCACCACCTTGAACTCGAACAGATAGACGTTGCCCCGGTACCGCACCGCCAGATCGACCCGCCCGCGGCTGCTCGAATCCTCGACCGTGACGTCCAGCCCCACCGCCGCGAACCAGGAATAGCAGACGCTCGCGTAGTAGCCCTCGTAGCGCGCGATGTCGTTGCGTGTGTGCCACTCGTAGGGGATGCCGGCGAAGAACGCCCGGAACAGCGCCTCCAACCCGGCGAAGTCGTTCGCCGCCAGCAGCCGGCGCAAGCGTGGGCGGTCCGCGGCCTGACCGGCGGCGCCGAGCGCGCGAAGCAGGCTGCGGTTGAGGCTCTGGCGCACCTCGCGGTTGGGATAGCCGAGCCGGTAGAGCGCCTCGCCATCGTCGTCTTCGACGTCCCGAATGGTCAGGTAGCCGGTCTGGAACAGCAGCGCCGCCGGCTCCATCTCCTCCACGTCGAACGCGGACAGCAGCTCGGCGCCGGCCAGCATCCCGTCCAGCTCCGGCGAGGCGACGCCGCGCTCGATCAGGATGTCGATCAGAAACGACGGCGTGCCGGTCTCGAACCAATGGGCGGCGAACTCCCGGCGGTCGAACAGCAGCAGGATGTCGAACGGGTTGTAGACCCGATCGTCACCGCGCCAGTTATAGCCGTTGTACCAATCGCGGATCCGTTCGCGGTCCAGCCCGGCCAACTCCGGCGCGAACACCATGTCGAGATCCGCTTCGGTGTAGCCGCAGATCGCCGCATAGCGCGGATCCAGCGTGATGTCGATCAGATTGTTGAGGCCGGAGAAGACGCTGACCTTGGAGAACTTGCTCACCCCGGTCAGCAGCGTGAAGTGGATGTGCGCGTCGGCGAACTTCACGTTCGAGTAGAGGCTGCGCAAGAGCCGGCGGTTGGCGGCCGCGATCGCCGGCGTCCCCAGCGCGTCCAGGATCGGCTTGTCGTACTCGTCGACCAGCACCGCCACCCGCCGGCCGGCGCTCCGGTGCAGCTCCTCCAGCAGGCGCCGGAAGCGGATCGGCGCGGAGGCGCTGCGCGCGCTCGCGCCGGCGGCCGTCTCGAGCGCCGTCAACTGATCGGCCAGGTCTTCTTGCAGACCGTCCGGCGCCGAGTAGTCGCCGCCGCCGAAGTCGAGGCGCACCACCGGGCGGCGTTTCGACCACTCCCAGTGGTCGTGCACGTACAGGCCGCGGAACAGCTCCTCGCTGCCCTCGAACAGTTCCTTGATGGTGTCGACCAGCAGGCTCTTGCCGAAGCGGCGCGGGCGCGACAGGAAGTAATGCGTGCCGGCGCGCGTCAGGCGGAGGATGAAGGCGGTCTTGTCGACGTAGTAGCAGTCGTCCTCGCGGAGCTTGCGGAAGGTCTGAATGCCGATCGGCAGTTTCCGGCGCGTCATGGCGCGTCTCGATGCGGCGCGGTCATGGTCCGGCCATGATAGCCGAACCCCGTGCGGCTATCATCCGCTCATTCGCCGGAGTCGGCCTCACGGCCCTGCGCCGCGGCCGGCGCCGCAATCTCCGCGCTCCAGAGCTGGCCTTCGCCGCTGATGAACTGGCCGGTGCGGAGGCCGGCGATCTCATACTTCGGCAACGGCGCCAGCGCCACGCACGCCGCGCCGAACAGCGCCCCGTGTTCCCGGTAGTCGAAGTCCCGGTTCTCGAAGCCGCGCAGCCGGTCTTGCGGGGACAGAGCCCCGGCGTCCGCGGGAATCACGTGCAGGAAGAACCGCGCCCGCAGGTCCTCCGCCGCGCACGGCTCCTTGTGATACGCCAGCACCGTTCCGTTCAGATAGAGGTCGAACGCTCCGCGCGCGGCCGGCGCTCCCCAGGCGCCGGAGCGGATCGCGGCGCTCGCATCCCGATAGCGCTGCGCGGTCGGTCCGGCCGCGAACTCGACGCTCCACAGTTGGGGCCAGCCGCGGGTTTCGAACTGCCCGGTACGGATGCGCGTGAACTCGTAATCGGGCAGTGCCACGACCGCCACGCAGGCGCCGTCGATCCGCGCGCCGCCCTCCCAGAGATAGAAGTCCCAGTTGTCGAACCCCGACTCCCGCTGGTGGGCGGGCAGGTCGGCGGCATCCGCGGGGAAGACGTGCAGGGAGAACTTCTTCTCATCCAGGTCCTCCACCGGGCAGCTATCCTTGACATAGGTCAGCGTGGTGCCGTCGAGATACAGGTCGTAGTCCGAACTGGCGACCGGCTCCCGCGACCGTGCGGAGCGGTACGCTTCCCGGAAGTCGGCCACGGTCGCAGCGTCGAGCTGCGCCGGGTCGAGGGCGGCCACCGTGAGGATGGTGTTGTGGTAGATGCGGCGCGCATAGACCGCGGGCGAGAACGGGAAGCTGCGGCGGTGATTGGCACGAGTATGATTGGTGATGGCGTAGTGATGGGTCGCCGCGGCGTCATGCGCGCGGTCGGAGATGACGATTCTGCGGCGCTCGGCCGCCGGGAGTATGCGCAGATTGGCGCTGACGAGCGCGTATCTCCAGTTCTTCGCCGCAACGACGTGGACCGTTTCCTGCGGGTGGCGGCGGAGCAGATGCTCCAGCCCCTCGCGGTAGGCCGGCCCCCAGTACTCCATCTCGTAGCGGGTGCGCAGGTATTCGGGGGTGCGGCGGTCGACCAGGAAGTTGAAGTAGACCATCTGATGGGGATGGATCAGCGCCATCTCGACCGCGGCCGCGGCCAAGCCCGCCGCGGCCAGCGCGTAGATGCCGCGCCGGAGCCACCGCCGCCCGCCCCGCGGCGGCAGCAGCCGGCGCAGGCCGTAGACCGCCAGCAGGGCCAGCGGCGCGGCCAGGAAGTACATCTGCCGCCAGCCGTTGTAGAGATTGGCGTCGACCGCGATGACGGCCGCGACCGGCAGCGCCAGGCAGGCGACCAGCAGCGCCCCGAAGCGCGTGACGGGGGTGTTGCGGAGGACCTCGCGCGGGCGCGTCAGGCTGCGCGCGAACACGGCGACGATTCCGGCCAGGCTCAGCAGCAGCGCCGCCGGCGGCGTGGTGATCGCCATCCAGGTCGGCAGGTAGTGCGGCGGAACCTCCGGCCAGCGCACCATTTCGCCTTGAAACAGTGTTGGAATAGGGGAGGGATGGCGCGCGAACGTGACGACGGCGTCGATCAGCTCAAACGGGTCGCGCCAGAGATGGGGCGAGACCGCGTACAGGGCCGCCGCCGCGGCCAGCAGGAACGCCCCGGCGGTCGCCAGCGCGCGCCTCCGCTCCGCCGGCCCATGCGCCTGCAGCAGGTCGAGCGCCCGCAGCGCCGGCACCGCGGCGCACAGCAGCAGGCCCATGACGCGCAGGTTGACCAGCACGCCCACGCCCAGCCCGCAGAGCGCGAACGCCCCGGCGGTGTCGCGGCGGAAGGCGCGCTGCACCAAGTAGAGCGCGATCATGAACATCGCCAGGAAGGGGATGTCCTTGGTGTTGAAGAAGGAGTGGGCGTACAGGCGGGGCTGCAGCAGGAACAGCAGCAGGGCGAACAGCGCCAGCCGGCGGTCGCGGAACAGGCGGAAGGCGAGCAGCCAGCAGAAGAAGCCGCCGGTGAGGAAGAACAGGTGGGTCAGCAGGTGGCGGCTGAGGTAGACGGCGCGGCTGTCGGTGAGGCCGAGCAGCCGTTCGACCAGGATCAGCGGCGCCTCGAACGCGACTCCGTAGTACCGGTTGTGGTCGGTCGGCAGGGCGCCGGCGTCGCCCAGCGCGTAGGCGATCCGCGTCTGGCCGATGCGGCGCTGGTGGTGCTCATCCCACGATATGCCGTAGTCGTCGAGCACGGCGGCGCCCAGCGCCGCGAACACCGCCAGCGCGATGAGCGCGTCACGCCACGGCGTGTTCGGCGGTTCGGCGGTTCGGCGGTTCGGCGGTTCGGCGGTTCGGCGGTTCGGCGGTTCGGCGGTTCGGCGGTTCGGCGGTTCGGCGGTTCGGCGGTTCGGCGGTTCGGCGGTTCGGCGGTTCGGCGGTTCGGCGGTTCGGCGGTTCGGCGGTTCGGCACAGGATGCCTCGTATTGCCATAAGGTGTCAACCTACTCGGCATTTTCATTTGCTTTTGCTGCTGCATTTTGCTGCTTGCCTTGCCGCACGTAACCTCTTCCTCGAACACCGGCGGTTGCCTTGAACTGCTCTACTTTGCCGTCACCCGGTGGGGACTGGCCGCTCGTTCGGCTACTCGCCGGCCGGCACCGCAATCTCCGCGCTCCAGAGCCGCCCTCCGCCGGCGCTGAACTGGCCGGTCCGGACGTGGGAGATCTCATACTCCGGGAGGGTCGCGGCCACCAGGCAGGCGCCGTCCCAGAACACGCCGCGCGGCCGTTCATCGAAATGAAAGTCGAGATTGTCGAATCCCTGCTCGCGGCTGCCGGAGGGCAGATCGTCTACGGCGATCGGAACGACGTGCAGAAAGAAGCGCGCCCGGACATCCCGCGGCGCGCAGGGTTCCTTCACGTATACCAGCCGGTCCCCTGCCCGATACACGTCGAACGCCCCGCCGGCGGCGAGCTGCCGGCCGTCCAGGGCCGCCGCCAGCTCTTCGAACCGCGCCCGTTCCTTGGCCAGGTAGTAGTCCTTCTCGAACGTCGCGGCGCGCGCGTGCGCGGGCGCCGCCGCCGGCGGCCGCAGCATGGTTTCGCCCATGATCGCCCCGATGCCGCCGTAGGCTCGATAGCGCGTCGGCAAGGGCCGATCCGCATGCAATGGCAGGTTATCGCCTCGGAACACTTCGTTGCCGGCGGCGTCCACCTCCACGATCGTGTCATGGAAGCTGATCAGGGTATTGCCGCTGCGCAGCCGGTACGCGCTGCCCTTGCCCCTCGTGTAGATGTCCGGCGTCGGCCGGTATTCCCACACTTTCACCGCAGTGCCGGCCGCCTCGTCCAGCCGCAGCTCCAGCGCGCGCGAGTAGGCGCCGCCCTCCGAATCGGGCCGCCCCCAGCCGTTGTCGAACAGCAGAACGTTGCCGTTGCCGAGCTGCGCCGCCGTGTGCTGCCCGTAGAACCGGTCGTTCGGGTCCGGGAACCGGTAATCGCTGTCCGGCCCGTGCAGTTGCCACTCGATCGCCCGCAAGTCGGCGCTGAGCGAGACCACCTGATTGCGCACGCGGGACGACAGGATGACGTTGCCGCGCGGACCGACGCTCACCGAGTTGAGGCCCGTCCACTGGAAGACGGCGTTGTTTGATCTCGTTCTCGTATCGCGCAGTGCCGGGTCCAGCAGGTCCCAGGCGTCCTTCGAGTCCCAGACCTGCTCGAAGTGTCCGCTTTCCCGGTCATAGACGCGCAGATTGTCGACCCCGAACGCAGCTTCCGCCGGCCCGCCGTTCGCCGAGTCGTCGAAGACGACGGACTTCCGGGTCAGGTAGATCACCCGGCCATCGGCGAGCACGGTGAGCTCATGGTGGGGATGCCCCGCGGGGCCGTCCCGCTCGAACCGGTTGACCATTGCTCCCAATGGGGTGATCTCGACCATGCTGTGATATACGAAGAGCAAGTTGCCGTCGGAAAGCTGCGCGATGGGGCCGCCGAACCCCCCTTCATGTTCATGGTACCAGACTATTCCACCCACCTCGTCCCAGAAGACGTAGTACCCGCGCGGGTAGTCGGACAGGATGAGCGGCTGCGAGCTCCTGCCGCGCACCTGCAACGGAATGGCGGCGAGGGGCAGCGGCAGCGGTCCGGTGGTGAACCGGCCGTCCGGCCCGGCGGCCGCATCCGCATCCGCGCCGTCCAGCGCGGCCTCGTCCGTCACGGAGCCGTTCACCACGAAGATGGTGTAGTCGTAGGTCGTCTCCGGGCGCAGCCTGACGACCGGGATGGCGTGCGCCGCGCCGGGTTCGCTCAGCGGCGTGCGGTAGCGGCCGGCCTGCGGGTTGTCGTACTCGACGAACACCCGCGCGGCGCGGGCCAGCGCCACCCGCACCTCGACGATCAGCGCGTTGCGCTCGCTGAACGAGGCGTCGTGCCGCAGGACGGCGGGCGCGTCCGCGGACGCCGGCGCCGCGCCGAACACGATAAACGCAGCCGCCAGCGCCGGCACCAGGCTAGACCGACCATACGGCGGTCGACGATCTAGCGTCACGCCGGGCGCCGTCAAGATCGATTTCATCGTTGCGGGATTCTACGCGCGCGGTTGCGCGCCGGACAACCGCCACGCCAGCCCTCATGGTTTCCTGACCGCCGCGCAGGCGCCGTCGAACGGCACGCCGGCGCTGGGGCGGGGCGTCAGGCGCGGGCCACCTCGAAGGCGGCGATGGTGCGCGTCGCGCGGCTGAACTCCACGCCGAGCAGGTGGATCGGTTCGCCCAGGCCGCGGTACTTCTCCGCGTAGCCGCGCGCCCGCAACTGCGCCAGCGCCGCCCCGTCGGGCTCCAGCTCCACCACCTTGAACTCGAACAGATAGACGTTGCCCCGGTACCGCACCGCCAGATCGACCCGCCCGCGGCTGCTCGAATCCTCCACCGTGACGTCCAGCCCCACCGCCGCGAACCAGGAGTAGCAGACGCTCGCGTAGTAGCCCTCGTAGCGCGCGATGTCGTTGCGCGTGTGCCACTCATACGGGATGCCGGCGAAGAACGCCCGGAACAGCCGCTCCAGTCCGGCGAAGTCGTTCGCCGCCAGCAGCCGCTCCAACGCCGTGTCCTGCGCCAGCCGGCGCGCTGCTGCGGGCGCCAGCGCCCGCAGCAGGCGTTCGTTCAGAGCGAGCCGCACTTCGCGGTTGGGGTAGCCGAGCCGGTAGCGCGGTCCGCGCGCCGAGTGCTCGACGCTGCGGATGGTCAGATAGCCGGTCTGGAACAGCAGCGCCTCGGGCTCCATCTCGTCCACGTCGAACGCGGACAGCAGCTCGCCGCCGGCCAACATGCCGTCCAGCTCGGGCGATGCGACGCCGCGCTTGATCAGGATGTCGATCAGAAACGACGGCGTACCGGTCTCGAACCAATGGGCGGCGAATTCCCGGCGGTCGAACAGCAGCAGGATGTCGAACGGGTTGTAGACCCGATCGTCACCGCGCCAGTTGTAGCCGTTGTACCAATCGCGGATCTCCTCCCGGTCCAGCCCCGGCAACTCCGCCGCGAACACCGTGTCGAGGTCGGCCTCGGTGTAGCCGCAGATCGCCGCATAGCGCGGATCCAGCGTGATGTCGATCAGATTGTTGAGGCCGGAGAAGACGCTGACCTTGGAGAACTTGCTCACCCCGGTCAGCAGCGTGAAGTGGATGTGGGCGTCGGCGAACTTCACGTTCGAGTACAGGCTGCGCAGCAGGCGGCGGTTGGCGGCCGCGATCGCCGGCGTCCCCAGCGCGTCCAGGATCGGCTTGTCGTACTCGTCGATCAGCACCGCTACCCGCCGGCCGGCGCTCCGGTGCAACTCCTCCAGCAGGCGCCGGAAGCGGATCGGCGCGGAGGCGCTGCGCGCGCTCGCGCCGGCGGCCGTCTCGAGCGCCGTCAACTGGTCGGCCAAGTCTTCTTGCAGGCCGTCCGGCGCCGCGTAGTCGCCGCCGCCGAAGTCGAGGCGAACCACCGGGCGGCGTTTCGACCACTCCCAGTGGTCGTGCACGTGCAGGCCGCGGAACAGATCCTCGCTGCCCTCGAACAGTTCCTTGATGGTGTCGACCAGCAGGCTCTTGCCGAAGCGGCGCGGGCGCGACAGGAAGTAGTGCGTGCCTCCCCGTACCAGGCTGAGGATGAAGGCGGTCTTGTCGACGTAGTAGCAGTCATCCTTGCGGAGCTTGCGGAAGGTCTGGATGCCGGTCGGCAGCTTCCTCCTCATCATGGGCGCGTCTTGGTGCGGCGCGGTCACGGCCCGGCCATGATAGACTGAACGCCGCGCGGCTATCATCCGCTCATCCGCCCGGCTTTCATGGCCCCTGCGCCGCGGCCGGCGCCGCAAGCTCCGCGCTCCAGAGCTGGCCTTGGCCGCTGATGAACTGGCCGGTGCGGAGGCGGGCGATCCCATACTCCGGCAACGGCGCCAGCGCCACGCACGCCGCGCCGAGCCGCGCCCCGTGTTCCCGGTAGTCGAAGTCCCGGTTCTCGAAGCCGTGCGGCCGGTCTTGCGGGGAGAGGTCGCCGGCGTCCGCCGGAATCACGTGCAGGAAGAACCGCGCCCGCAGGTCCTCCGCCGCGCACGGCTCCTTGTGATATGCCAGCGCCGTTCCGTTCAGATAGAGGTCGAACGCTCCGCGCGCGGCCGGCGCTCCCCAGGTACCGGAGCGGATAGCGGCGCGCGCCTCCCGATAGCGCTGCGCGGTCGGTCCGGCCGCGAACTCCATGCTCCACAGTTGGGACCGGCCCCGCGCAGCGAGTTGCCCGGTACGGATGCGCGTGAATTCGTAGTCGGGCAGTGCCACGACCGCCACGCAGGCGCCGTCGAGCCGCATGCCGCCCTCCCAGAGGTAGAAGTCCAAAGTATGAGGGAACAGAAAGCCTGCGTGAACGTATTCGTCATCTTCTTCCGGACGATTCGGTATACGGTCGGCGTCTTAGGAGACCATGGTAACCAGAAGTACATGGGAGGCGGCGCTTGAGGACGCCGAAAAGAAGCTAGAGGACGGGAATGTTATTTCGGCACTCAACCCCCTCCAGGAAGCAGCCCGGCAACTATCCGCCGAACTCGAAGCTAAACATCGGCTCGAAGGTGATAATGAGGATGTCAAGGTAGTCCACTACACGTCAATCGAGACCATCCACGCGTTGCTTACAGAGCCCTCGAAGCAGTATCTGCGGCTTATACGACTCGGTGCATCTCACCGATCCACAAGAGGGAAGGTATGTCTTCAAAGAAATTGAATTGGGAAAGAATCAAAGTGGCTTGAATCTTCCGTCAGCCACGCCTATATCATCTCAACTCGAAATGGGAAGACTGGACCGAAGGTCTATGTCTCGGAGATTCCCTACCGAACAATCTGATACTTGATTATCTCGAAGGGCTGACACGATGGCCAAGGTGGTGTAGCAACCAAGGGCGCGACGCCTTCCCTCCGCAACGGTGAGCGCTTCCAGTGCCGCGTGGGCGCCGGTCTCGGTGACGGCGGGTCTAGCAGACAGATTTGTTGCAGTCAGGCGGTTATGTTATGGAGTTCCGGGGGCGGTGTGGAAGTCGAGGCCGGCGGGGGAGCGGTCGACGGTGATCCGGGAGCCGTCGGTCAGCTCGCCGCCGATCAGCAGCTTGGCGAGCGGGTTCTGCACCTGCTGCTGAATCGCCCGCCGCAGCGGCCGGGCGCCGTACTGGGGATCGAAGCCGGCCTCGGCCAGGTAGCGTTGCGCCGCCTCGGTGATCGTCAGTTCGATCCGCTGCTCGCGCAGCCGGGCGGCGAGATGGTCGAGCTGGAGCGCCGCGATGCGGAAGATCTGGTCGTCGTCGAGGCGGTTGAAGATGATCGTCTCGTCCACCCGGTTGAGGAACTCCGGGCGGAAGCTCGCCTTCAGCAGCTCGCCGATCTGCGGCGTCACCTGCTCCACCTGCGCGGCCTCCCGGATCAGGTCGCTGCCGAGGTTGCTGGTCATGATGATGATGCTGTTGCGGAAGTCGACGCGCCGGCCCTGGCCGTCGGTGAGGCGGCCTTCGTCGAGCAGTTGCAGCAGCAGGTTGAACACGTCGGGATGCGCCTTTTCCAGCTCGTCGAACAGGATGACCGACCAGGGCCGCCGCCGCACCGCCTCGGTGAGCTGGCCTCCCTGGTCGTAGCCGACGTAGCCGGGCGGCGCGCCGATCAACCTCGACACCGTGTGGCGCTCCATGTACTCGCTCATGTCGATGCGCTGCAGCGCCCGCTCGTCGTCGAACAGGTAGTCGGCCAGGGTCTTGGCCAGCTCGGTCTTGCCGACGCCGGTGGGACCGAGAAAGATGAAGGTTCCGAGCGGGCGGTCGCGGTCCGCCAGCCCCGACTTGTTGCGCCGTATCGCGTCCGCCACCGCCCGGGTCGCCGCCTCCTGGCCGATCACCCGGCGCTGCAGGATGGTCTCGAGCCGCAGCAGCTTGGCCCGTTCCGAGGAGAGCATCTTGGCGACCGGGATGCCGGTCCATTGCGCCACCACCGCGGCGATGTCCTCTTCCGATACCTCTTCCCGCAGCAGGGCCGCGCTGCCGTCGTCCGCCGCCGCGGGAGCCGGCCGCTCGGTGAGCTCCGCCAGCCGCTGCTCCAGCTCCGGGATGCGGCCGTGCTTGACTTCCGCCGCCCGCGCCAGATCGCCGGCGCGTTCGTAGCGCGTCTGATCCAGCTTGAGCTGCTCCAGCTCGGCCTTCAGCTCGCGCACCCGCTCGATGCCCCGCTTCTCGTTCTGCCATTGGAGCTGCATCGCGTCGCGCCGGCCCTGCAGGTCGGCCAGCTCGCGCTGCAGTTCCGCGCGGCGTTCGCCGGAGGCCGGGTCGCGCTCCTTGGCCAGCGCCTGGTTTTCGACGTTGAGCTGCAGGATGCGGCGCTCGATCCGGTCCAGCTCGGTGGGCTGGCTCTCGATTTCGATCTTCAGCCGGCTGGCCGCTTCGTCGATCAGGTCGATCGCCTTGTCGGGCAGGAAGCGGGAGGTGATGTAGCGGTCGGAGAGCGCCGCCGCGGCGATGATCGCTTCGTCCTTGATGCGCACGCCGTGATGCACCTCGTAGCGCTCCTTGAGGCCGCGCAGGATGGCGATGGTGTCTTCCACCGACGGCTCGTCGGTGAAAACCGGCTGGAAGCGGCGTTCCAGGGCCGCGTCCTTCTCGATGCGCTCGCGGTATTCGTCCAGGGTGGTGGCGCCGATGGTGCGCAGCTCGCCGCGCGCCAGCGCCGGCTTGAGCAGGTTGGAGGCGTCCATGGCGCCCTCCGCGGCGCCGGCCCCCACCAGCGTGTGCAACTCGTCCACGAACAGGAAGACGTGGCCGTCGGAGGCGACGATTTCGTTGATCACCGCCTTGAGCCGCTCCTCGAACTCGCCGCGAAACTTGGCGCCCGCCACCAGCGCGCCCAGGTCGAGGGTCAACACCTGCTTGTCGCGCAGCGAGTCGGGCACGTCGCCGGCCACGATGCGCCGCGCCAGCCCCTCCACGACAGCGGTCTTGCCGACGCCCGGATCGCCGATCAGCACCGGGTTGTTCTTGGTGCGCCGCGCCAGCACCTGCATCAGGCGGCGAATCTCGTCGTCGCGGCCGATCACCGGGTCCAGCTTCTCCTGCCGCGCCAGCTCGGTCAGATCGCGGCAGTAGCGTTCCAGCACCTGGTACTTGCCTTCGGGATCCTGGTCGGTGACGTGCTGGCTGCCGCGCAGCTCGCGCAGGGCGCCGAGCACGCCGTCGCGGGTGACCCCGGCCTGGCGCAGCGCCGCGGCCGCGGCGCCGGCGCCGTCCAGCAGCGCCAGCAGCAGGTGCTCGGTGCTGGTGTACTGGTCCTGCAGGCTGCCGGCCTCGCGTTCCGCGGCCTGCAGCGCCTGGGCCAGCTCGGGCGCCGCAGAAATCTGGCCGTTTGCGCCGTACTGCTTCGGCTTGCCGGCCAGCGCCGGTTCCAGCCGCGCCGTCAGGTCGAGATCCGGCCCGGCGGTACGCTCCAGCAGCGGGCGCACCACGCCGTCGCGCTGCTCCCACAGCGCCAGCAGCAGGTGCTCCGGCTCGATTCGCGCGTGCCGCCGCTCCCGCGCCGCGCTGTCCGCCGCCTGCAGCGCCTCCTGCGCCTTGTGGGTAAGCCTGTCCAATCGCATCGCTCGCTCCCGCCGGTGCGAAGATACTTACCGCCAACCGCCCCGGCAAAGCGCCCGGCAGGCCGGCAGCGCGCGGCGGCTTGACCCCCGGCCGGCGCTGGTCTACAACGGCCGCCGTGGCAGCCGCGGGTCAGGTCAGGTCAGCGCGCGTCTCCATCGGCGAGGTGGTGGACCGGCTCTGCGCCAGTCCCCCGGTAAGCGCGCGCCGCGCCGCCGGGGTGGGCTTCGAGCCGCCCTCGCGTCCGGTGCTGATCGACGTGTTGGAGGGGCTGCGCTCCGCGCTGTTCCCGGGCTACTTCGGCCTGGTACAGATGACCGAGGGGCTGAACTTTCACCTCGGCTCGCTCCTGGAGGAGAAGCTGCGCCGCCTGCAGGAACAGATCCTGCGCGGCCTGGTGTTCACCCACTGGCAGGACGGCGCCGACCCGCCGGATCGACTCCGCCGCCTGAACGAAGCGCGCGCCGCGGCCGCCGCCGGCCACCTGCTGGCGCGGCTGCCGGAGTTGCAGCGGCTGGCGCTGCTGGACGTCGAAGCGGCCTATGCCGGCGACCCGGCGGCGCTCAGCCGGGACGAGGTGGTGTTCAGCTACCCCGGGGTGCAGGCCGTCATCCAGCACCGCATCGCCCACGAGCTGTATCTGCTCGCCATCCCGCTGATTCCCCGCATCATGTCGGAACACGCCCACAGCGCCACCGGCATCGACATCCACCCCGGGGCCGCCATCGGCGAGAGCTTCTTCATCGACCATGGCACCGGCGTGGTGATCGGCGAGACCTGCGAGATCGGGCGCAACGTGCGCATCTACCAGGGCGCCACCCTCGGCGCCAAGAGCTTTCCCCTGGACGCTCACGGCCAGCCGATCAAGGGAGTGCCGCGCCATCCCATCGTGGAGGATGACGTGATCATCTACTCCGGCGCCACCGTGCTCGGCCGCACGCGCCTCGGGCGCGGCGCGATCATCGGCGCCAACGCCTGGGTGACCCGCGACGTGGAGCCGGGGGCGATCGTGACCCGCTATCACGGCGAGCAGGAAGACCTGCGCGTGGAGCCGCCGGCGTGAGGGACTCCGGCGCCCCGGCCGGCGTCTACGTGGTGGGCTCGATCAATACCGATCTGGTGGTCTACGTGGAGCGGCTGCCGGAGCCTGGCGAGACCCTGCTGGGGGAACGTTTCGCCCAGTTCGCCGGCGGCAAGGGCGCCAATCAGGCGGTGGCCGCGGCCCGCGCCGGCGCCCGTACGGCCTTCTACGGCGCCGTCGGGGACGACGCCTACGGGCGCGCCGGACGCGCCAGCCTGGAACAGGCGGGAGTGGCCGCCGGCGGCCTCCTGACGCTGCCGGAGCATCCTTCGGGCGTCGCCCTGATCGTGGTCGACGGCCACGGCGAGAACCAGATCGTGGTGGCGTCCGGCGCCAACCTGCAGTTCGGCGCCGAGCGGGTTGCGCCGCCCCCGGCCGCCTCGGCGGTGCTGCTGCTGCAAAACGAGATTGCCCCGGCTACCACCTACGACTGCGCCCGCCGCTGGCATGCGGCCGGCGCCCGCGTGGTGTGGAACCCGTCGCCGGTTCCGGCCGAGGCGCCGCCGGCCGAGGTGCTGGCGGCGGCGGAATTCGTGCTGGTCAACGAGGTGGAACTGGCGGCGTTGCGCGCCGATCTCGGCGCGGTCGGCGGCGCCCGCGAGATCGCCGCCGCGGCGCGCGCGCTGGTGGGCGGCGGCGGGCCGCTGCGCAACCTGATCGTTACCCTGGGGGCGGACGGCTGCCTGTGGGCGCGGCGCGGCATCACCGGCAGCGCGGAGCTGCGCCGCCAGCCGGCGCTGCCGGTCACCCCGCTGGACACCGTTGGCGCCGGCGACTGCTTCTGCGGCGTCTTCGCCGCGGCGCTGGCCGCCGGAGCCCCTACCGCGGCGGCGCTGCAGCGCGCCGCGGCCGCGGCCGCGCTGTCGGTGCAGCGCGCCGGCGCCCAGCCCTCGATGCCGGGGCGGGCGGCGATCGACGGCGCCGTCGAGCGGCTTGCCGGCCGCGGCCGGGAGTGATTCCTGCGCTTGGCAAGGAGCGCCCCGAGAGCGCCCGGCGGGCGGTTGCACACTCCGGCGTTATTCCCTATGTTATTGACCGGTAACAGGAGGCAGCGCGCCGCAGCCGCTGGTACGCTCCGCCGCCAACCCCGTCGAACGTCGACCACCCGCGTGAATTTGATCAACGTGCGCCGACAAGCAGAGTTCTTCAGCACGCACTCCCCGGGGCCGAATTGCGCCTTGGGGCGCGCGTCGGCAGCGGTGCGGCGTGGCCACGGCGAAATCAGCCCCGGCTGAGCCGGAGTGAGAGAACGAATGGCAACGATAAAGCTCAAGCGCGGCTACGACATCCCTTTGGAGGGGGAGGCCGAACCGGCGCTGGAGGATGCCCCGGCGCCGGCTACGGTGGCCGTCAAGCCGCGCGACTTCCACGGCCTCATCGCCCGCATGGACGTGGAGGAGGGGGCCGGCGTAAAGCTCGGCACCCCCATCTTTCACGACAAGACCTTTCCCGCGGTGCAGTTCACCGCCCCGGCCAGCGGCATGGTGGTAAACGTGAACCGCGGCGCCCGGCGCGCCATCCAGGAGGTGGTGATCCGCGTCGACGGCGCCGCCGCGGCGGAGTCGTTCGCGGTTCCCAGCCCCGCCGCCGGGCGCGAGGAGGTGCTTGCCGCGCTGCTGCGTTCCGGGTTGTTTCCGTTCCTGGTGCAGCGCCCGCTGGCGCGCCTGGCGAGCCCGGAGGACGTGCCGCGCGACATCTTCGTGGCGGCCATGGACACCGCGCCGCTGGCGGCCCGGCCGGAACCGCTGCTGGCCGGGCGCGAGGATCACTTCGCCGCCGGCATCGCCGCCCTGGCGGCCCTTACCCCCGGCGCCGTGCACGTGGCGGTCGCGCCGGACGGCCCGCCGCTGCCCGACCTGGCGCCGGCCAACGTCCGGGTGCACACCTTCGCCGGCCCGCACCCCGCCGGCAACGTGGGGGTCCACATCCATCACCTCGCGCCCATCGCCGGGCGCCGCGACGTGGTGTGGACCTGCTCCCTCAAAGGCGTGCTGATGATCGGCGCGCTGTTCGCCACCGGCGCGCTCGACCCGCAGGTGACGGTGGCGGTGACCGGCTCCGGCGCGCCCCGGCCGCGCTACCTGCGGACCGTGCACGGCGCCCAGGTCGGGGTCCTGACCGGCGACCTGCCGGACGCCGCCGCCACCCGCTTCATCTCCGGCAATCCGCTCACCGGCAGCCGGATCACGCCGGCCGGCTTCCTGGGCTTCTTCGACAGCTCGCTCACCCTGCTGCCGGAGGTGGTGGAGCCGGAGCTGATCGGCTGGGTGCTCCCCGGATTCAAGGCCGGCAGCCGCTCGCGCACCTTCCTCTCGTCATGGCTGGCGCGCTCCCGGCCGGTGCGCAAGCACACCGGTCTGCACGGCGGCGAGCGCGCCTTCATCGCCACCGGCATCTACCGCGAAGTATTGCCGATGGACCTGTACCCGGAATTTCTGATGAAGAGCATCCTCGCCGAGGACATCCCCGAGATGGAGGGATTGGGCATTCACGAGATCGCGGAGGAAGACGTTGCCCTCTGCGAGTACATCTGCCCCTCGAAGATCGAGTGGCAGGAGATCACCCGCCGCGGCCTCGATTTCATCGAGCGCGAAACGTAGCCGGCGAGCTGGCCGCGGCCACAGGAGCTAGATGACGTGCAGCAGTTGCTGAAGGGGCTGTTGGAGCGGGTCGAACCGCTGTTCGAGAAGGGAGGCAAGCTGGAGCGCCTGTACCCGGCGTACGACGCGTTCGCGACGCTGGCGTTCGTGCTGCCCAACCGCACCAGGTCGGGCGCCCACATCCGCGACGACTTCGATTCCAAGCGGATGATGGTAACCGTGATCTTCGCCCTCATTCCGCCCACCCTGGTGGGGATCTTCAACGTCGGCTACCAGCGGCTGCTGGCGGCCGGAGTGGAGATCACCTTCCTGACCGCGGTGGCGCAGGGGCTGATCCGCTTCCTGCCGATCCTGATCGTCACCTACGCCGTCGGGTTGGGCTGGGAGTTCCTGTTCGCGGTAATCCGCCGCCATGAGGTGAGCGAAGGCTTCCTGGTGTCGGGATTCCTGATCGCGTTGATCGTGCCGCCCACCATCCCCTGGTGGCAGCTCGCCATCGCCACCTCCTTCGGCGTGGTGATCGGCAAGGAGATCTTCGGCGGCACCGGGATGAACATCTTCAACCCGGCGCTGGTGGTGCGCGCCTTCCTGTTCTTCGCCTATCCGGCGCAGATCTCCGGCGACCGGGTGTGGATCGCCCTCGACGGCCACTCGGCGGCCACGCCCCTGGCGCTGGTCGCGGAGGGCGCCGAGACGCCGATCGTCGATCTCCTGGCGGCGCAGGGGGTGACGTGGTGGAACTCCTTCATCGGGCTGATTCCCGGCAGCATCGGCGAAACTTCGACGCTGGCGATTCTGTTGGGCATCGGCCTGCTGCTGGTCACCGGCGTCGGCAGTTGGCGCATCATGCTGTCGATGCTGATCGGCGGCGTGGTGATGGGCGCCGTGCTGCAGCTCGCCGCCCCCCATCCCGGGCACTTCATGGCGTTGCCGGTCCACTACCACCTGACCCTGGGCGGCTTCGCCTTCGGCCTCGCCTACATGGCCACCGACCCGGTGTCGGCCGCCGCCACCGACACCGGCAAGTGGATCTACGGCTTCCTGGTGGGGGTGCTGTCGATCCTGGTGCGGATCCTCAATCCGGCGTTCCCCGAAGGGGTAATGCTGGCGATATTGTTCATGAACATGTTCGCGCCGCTGATCGACCACTTCGTGGTGCGCGGCAACATCAAGCAACGACGGGCGCGGGCGGCGGTGGCGGCACCGGCCGCCGCGCGCGCGTCGGAGTGAGCGCAGGATCAATGAATCGCAGCAAACTCTATTCGGTGGTGTTCGTGCTGAGCATCACGGTATTCTGGGGGTTCGTGCTCTCCTTCGTCGCCACCTCGTTGCGCGCGCCGCAGCAGGCCAACGAGAAGCGCAACATGCGCACCAACATCCTGTTGGCGGTGGGGCTCATGGAGCGCGGCGAAGATCTGGAGCCGGACGCGCTCGACCAGCGCTACGACGACTCGGTGGAGAGCTTTCTGGTGGACCATGAGGGCAAGGTGATTCCCGGCTCCAGCGCCGAAGGGGTGGACCTGGAGGAGGAGCTGGAGAACCCGGACGCGGCCGCCTGGCGGCTGCCGGTGTTCGTGGTCACCGAAGGCGGCAAGGCGAGCGTGTATGCCGTCCCGGTGTTCGGCAAGGGGCTGTGGTCCACCCTCTACGGCTATCTGGCGCTGGAGGACGATCTGGATACCGTGCGCGGCATGACGTTCTACAAGCACGGCGAGACCGCCGGCCTCGGCGCCGAGATCGAGCAGGCCTGGTTCCAGAGCAACTTCGTCGGCAAGCGCATCTTCGAGGGCGGCGAACTGCGTTCGATTCAGGTGGTCAAGGGCAAGGTGGAGGACGTGTTCTCCAATGCCGCCGACCACACCTACGCGGTGGACGGCATCAGCGGCGCCAGCATGACCGGGCGCGGGGTGACCGATCTGCTGCTGGACAAACTGGCAATCTACGAGCCCTATATCAGACGGGTACGAGCCGAGACTCAGGCGGAGGTAAGGTAAATGGCAGATCCCAAGGTACTCCCACAGGCGCCGGCCAGGGAGCGCGAGCCGCTGTTCTCGCCGCAGAACCGGGAGGTGCTCAAGGACCCGCTGTCGGAGAACAACCCGATCACCATCCAGGTGCTCGGCATCTGCTCCGCGCTGGCGGTGACCACGCAGATCAGGCCGTCGCTGGTCATGGGGCTGGCGGTGATCTTCGTGCTGGTGTCCTCCAACGTGATCATCTCCCTGATCCGCAACCTGATCCCCAACAACGTGCGCATCATCGTGCAGATGACGGTCGCCGCGTCGCTGGTGGTGCTGGTGGATCAGGTGCTCAAGGCGTACGCGTTCGAGGTTTCGCGGCAACTCTCGGTGTTCGTGGCGCTGATCATCACCAACTGCATCATCATGGGCCGGCTGGAGGCGTTCGCGATGAACAACAAGCCGTGGCCGAGCGCGTTGGACGCCCTGGGCAACGGCCTGGGCTACGCCCTGGTGATCGTCGCCATCGGGTTCTTCAGAGAGCTGCTGGGCAGCGGCAAGCTGCTGGGCGCGCAGGTGATCCCGCAGGGTCTGTACGACGCCGGCTACGTGGACAACGGCCTGATGGTGCTCGCGCCGGGGGCGTTCATCCTGATGGGCCTGCTGATCTGGGCCCAGCGCCGCATGAGCGGCTACACCGAGGAGGCCTAGAGCATGGCACTGATCAACCTGGCGCTGAAGTCGATCTTCGTCGAGAACATCCTGCTGGCCTTCTTCCTGGGAATGTGCTCCTTCCTGGCCGTCTCCAAGCAGGTCAAGACCGCCATCGGCCTCGGCTTCGCCGTCATCTTCGTGCTCGGCATCACCGTGCCGATCAACTGGGCGGTGCACGAGTACCTGCTCAAGGCGGGCAGCCTGGCCTGGGTCAGTCCGGCGATGCGGGAGGTGGACCTGAGCTTCCTCAACTTCATCGCCTTCATCGCGGTGATCGCCGCCATGGTGCAGTTGGTGGAGATGGTGATCGAGAAGACCTCCACCAATCTGTATCACGCGTTGGGCATCTACCTGCCGCTGATCACGGTGAACTGCTCCATTCTGGGCGGCTCGCTGTTCATGGTGGAGCGCAGCTACAACTTCAGCGAGTCGGTGGTGTTCGGGCTGTCGTCCGGCGTGGGCTGGGCGCTGGCGATCATCGCCCTGGCGTCGATTCGCGAGAAGATCCGCTACTCCAACGTGCCGCCCGCGTTGCGCGGCCTGGGGATGACGATGCTGCTCACCGGCCTCATGTCGGTCGGCTTCATGGCGTTTTCCGGCATTCAACTATAGGCGGGAGCCGAAGAGATGTTGCACGTATTGGGAAGCATTATCGTATTTCCGGTGGTCATCGGCGTTCTCACGATCGCCCTGCTGGCCGCCGAGGCGCGGCTGCGCCCGCAGCGCAAGATCAAGATCACGATCAACGGCGACGCCGAGGGCGCCATCGAGACCGATGCCGGCGGCACGCTGTTGAATACCCTGTCGAGCAACGGGGTCATGCTCCCGTCGGCCTGCGGCGGCGGCGGGACCTGCGGCGTCTGCCGCTGCCAGGTGCTGTCCGGCGGCGGCGACATCCTGCCGACCGAGCAGCAGCACATCAACTTCCGCGACGCCAAGGAGAACTGGCGGCTGTCGTGCCAGGTGAAGGTGCGCGACGACCTGCAGGTGCAGGTGCCGGACGAGGTGTTCTCCATCAACAAGTGGCAGTGCGAGGTGATCTCCAACGACAGCGTGGCCACGTTCATCCGCGAGTTCGTGCTGCGCATGCCGGAGGGCGAGGAGCTCAACCACAAGTCGGGCGGCTACATTCAGATCGAGGTGCCGCCCTACGAGATCGACTTCGCCAAGGATATCGAGGTCGAGCAGGAGTACCGCGAGGACTGGGAGAAGATGAACCTGTTCGCCCTGGGCGCCAAGAACACGCTGCCGATTCAGCGCGCCTACTCGATGGCCAACCACCCGGCCGAGGGCAACATCGTGATGCTCAACGTGCGCATCGCCACCCCGCCGCGCGGCATGCAGGTGCAGCCGGGGCTGGCCTCCTCCTACGTGTACGCCCGCAAGCCGGGCGACGTGGTGACCATTTCCGGCCCCTACGGCGAGTTCTTCATCCAGGACACCGAGCGTGAGATGTGCTACATCGGCGGCGGCGCCGGCATGGCCCCGTTGCGCGCCCACATCTTCCACCTGTTCCATACCTTGCAGACCGGGCGCAAGGTCTCCTACTGGTACGGCGCGCGCTCCAAGCGGGAGATCTTCTACGAAGACCACTTCCGCGCCATCGAGGAGAAGTTTCCCAACTTCAGCTTTCACATCGCGCTGTCCGAACCGCTGCCGGAGGACAACTGGGACGGTCCGGTGGGCTTCATCCATCAGGTGGTGCTGAACGAGTACCTGGGCAAGCACGAGGCGCCGGAGGACGTCGAGTACTACCTGTGCGGTCCGCCGCTCATGCTCTCCGCGGTGCAGAAGATGCTCTACGATCTCGGCGTCGAACCCGAGATGATCCGTTACGACGAGTTCTGATCTGGCTGCTACCCGGCGCAGCGGTGAGAACGGCGCGGCGGCCGGCTGCAGCTCCCCGCCGCTGGAGCAGATCTACGGGCCGATTGCGGCCGACCTGGAGCTGGTGGAGGCCGGCCTGGAGCGCCAGATTCGGTCGCTCGCCGAGCAGCACGAGAAGTTGATCGAGCGGCACGCCTACCTCAATCAGGTGGTCGCTGCGCTCAGCGCGATGCGCGGCAAGCTGCTGCGCCCGGCGCTGGTGCTGTTCAGCGGCCGCGCCGTTACGGGAGCGAGCGGGCCGCGGGGCGCGGATGGCGCGCGCAGCGCCGCCGGCCCCCCGCTCATCGCCCTCGCGGTGGCCGCCGAACTGGTGCACGCCGCCTCGTTGATTCACGACGACATCATCGATCGCGCCTTCGTCCGGCGCCACCACACCGCGCTCTACCGCGAATTCGGAACCGCCATCGCCGTCCTGGTGGGGGACGTGCTGTACGCGCAGTTCTTTACGTTGATTTCGGAGCTGCCGCTGCCTGCCGCGCAGCGCCTGCGGCTGGTGCGGTTGTTCTGCGCGGTCACCAAGACCATGAGCCAGGGCGAGATCTTCCAGCACGGCGCCAGGCGCTACGAGCTGGACCTTACCGTCGACGACTACCTGGCGATCATTCGCAGCAAGACCGCGGCGTTGATGTCCGCCTGTTGCGCGGCCGGCGCGCTGGTAGGCGGCGGCCGCGAGGCGCAGATCACCTCCGCCGGCGAGTTCGGTCTCCAGTTCGGACTCGTGTTCCAGTTGATCGACGACCAGATGGACCAGGACACCCCGGCCGCCGGCAGTCTGGCCCCGGCGGCCCGCGCGCACGCCGCCCGCGCCCGCGCCGCCCTTGCCGCGCTGCCGCCGGGCGAGTCGCGCGCCGCCCTGGATGCCCTCACCGGCTTCGTGCTCGGCCAACGCGCCGCCGCCGAGGTTGAAGAGGTCGGTAAACTGGTGGCCCGGTAGCCGCCCCGAAATCGGTCGAGAGCAGCCGGCGGCCGTCCGGACGAAGCCGTGCGGCCTCCCGGCCCCGTCCTTGCGGCGCCCTGCGTCGGCGCTTCATTGATAGAATTCGGGTTACCGCCTATACTGCCGTGCTGCCGGCCTGTGACCGGTCCGGTAAGGACATTCCAAAGGAGCGTCTCAATGAAGAAGCTGTTGCTCACACTCGTCGTGATGGTTGCCGCGGCAGGGTTCGCCGCCGCCGGCGCCGAGGGCGAAGGTTCCCAGGCGGAGGACGTGACCGTGACCATGTACAAGTGGGGTCTTCCGGCGGGCCAGGAAAACTGGAGCGAGTTGGAGGGGCTCATTACCGCGGCCACCGGGGTCGACGTAGAGCTGATTCAGGCGCCGACTTCGTTCACCGACTATCAGACCAAGGTCGCCACCTTGTTGGCCTCCGGCGACACCAGCATCGATCTGTTCGATGTTGATGAGTACATCACCTACGGCAATATCCTGGGAGGGTTCTTCGAGCCGCTCAACGACATCTTCTCGCCGGAAGATCTCGCCGCCTATCCCAAGAACTACATGGACCAGATGGCGACCTACGAAGGCGACATCATCGGCGTGCCCCATTCCTTCAGTTGGTTCCCGATGTATCTGAACAAGAGGTTGCTCGATGAAGCCGGTCTGGCCATTCCCACAACCGGTGAGGACTACCTGGAGATGACCAAGGTTCTCACCAAGGATGACGTGTTCGGATTTGGCGACGGTTGGGCCAAGGGCTTCATCACCAACTTCCTCCAGTACATCATCTACGTGCACGGCGGTGACTACTTCGACTGGGACGATCAGGGCACCCGGGATGCGATCAAGCTGATGTACGACCTGATCAATACCTACGAAGTCGCGCCTCGGGCGATTCTCGCGGATGACTATGGCGCGCTGGGGCAAAAGCTGCTCGACGGCAAGTTCGCCTCCTCGATTACCTGGGACTGGATCGTCTCCGTAGCGGTAAGCCAGGGCAAGTACGGCTCCGAGCTCATCGTCGCGCCGACCCCGAAATGGTCAGACGATCCGGACAGCGACATCACTCTCATGGGCGCTTGGCTCTACGTCCTGACCGCCGCTTCGGAGCGCACGGACGCGGCCAAGAAGGTCCTCGGATACATGCTTTCGGAGGAAGCTGCCACCGCTCACTCGAGGATGACCGGCAACGCCGTGCCGCTCAGAAGCGATTCGCTGGAGGAGCCGATCTTCAACGATCCGGCCGTATGGCCCGCTTCTTCGATCCTCAAGGACATGAACGCCCGCGACAAGCTGTGGGCGCGGCCGATGGCCGGCCGAATGAGCGACATAATGGACAGCGTCGAGAATCCCCTCAACGAGTACTTCAACAACAACATCGACCTGGAGGAGGCGGTCAAGAGGGCCAACAGAGAGCTCGACAGACTGTTGGGCAGCCGCTAGGTCAAGGCCCAACCCGTCCCAAGCGTCACTGGCGCGCCCTTCCGCTTCGCGCGGGGGGCGCGCCTGCGTACAAGAGGCCCAAAGTGCATAATCTCCGGGCGAAGAAGTTGCTCATCGCCTGGCTGCTGGTACTGCCGGTGCTCGTGATCCGGCTGGCCACGACCGCGTATCCGACGTTCTCGGTCTTCTGGTACAGTCTGAGAGATTACAGCTTTCTGCTGCGGATCAACGAGTTCTCCGGCTTCGAGAACGCTTTCTACCTTCTTACCGATCCCAAGATCGGAAGCGCGTTTTCCTTTACCTTCACGTTTACCGTCGTCTCCATCACTCTGATGCTGTTTGGAGGCATCGCGCTGGCCCATCTGCTCAACGTCCAATTCGGAGGCCGCAGGTTTCTGCGCACCACGGCTCTCATACCATGGGCGCTGCCGATGATCGTGGCCGGCATCGCGGCTCGCTGGGCGTTCAACGACGTCTATGGGATCGTGAACGACCTCGTCCGCCGTTTCGCCGCCGATTTTCACTACGACTGGCTCGTTTCTCCGGTCGGCGCGCAGACCGCGATAATCGCGGTAGACTTCTGGAAGAACGTCTCCTTCTTCGCCATTCTTACCCTGGCCGGCTTGCAGAACGTTCCATCCGAGCTGTATGAATCGGCCAAGATAGACGGCGCGGGCCCCGTCACTCTGCTCGTCCGCATTACCCTCCCGCACATCCGGCGAACCCTGATAATCGTCACCCTCTTCTTCATCATGTGGAGGCTGTCGAGCTTCGATATTGTGTACGCGATGACACAGGGAGGGCCGGGTTCGTCCACCTCGCTGTTGGCGTATCGCATGTATGAGGAGGCGTTCAAGAACTTGAACATCGGCTACGCCTCTTCGATTGCGGTCGCGCTCTTCGTCATCATGGCGGTTGCCGGCGGCGCCGGCATCCTGCTCTACCGGCGGGTGGACTATTGATGACCGGCAGGAGGACGCTGCGGCGGGCGCTCCTGATCGCCGTCACGATGGCGGTCGCGTTCATCGTGCTGTGGCCGATGTATTGGATTCTGATCTCCTCCCTCAAGCCTCCGGCCAGGCTGTTTTCTTCGCCGATCGAGTATTTTCCGTTGGCGTTGACCCTGGACAACTACCGCACGTTGTTCAGTGGAATGGATATCGCGTCGATGGCCGCGGCGACCGGTGTGATCACCGCATTCTCGCTCGTCGTGACGATGGCCATCTGCACCGCCGCGGGGTACGCGTTCGCACGCTTCGACAACAAGCTGGTACTGCTGGCGTTCGGGTTCGTCATCTTCTCGGCGATGGTGCCTTTCGTCATTTCCATCGTACCGATGTACGTCTTCATCAGGGCTCTCGGCCTGGTGGACACCTACGCCGGTCTGGTGCTCCTGTATACCAGCAATCTGATACCGTTCACCGTCGCCGTCATGACCGGTTTCATCAAGCAGATTCCGGTGACCATAGAGGAGGCCGCGGAAGTCGACGGCGCCGGTATGATGACCATCATCGTCCGCGTCGTGGGACCGTTGCTGAAACCCGCAATCGCGACGGTGGCGATAATCAACTTCATCATCAACATGAACGAGTTCTTCATTCCGCTGATATTCACGATCCGGAAGATCGTCCCGCTGGCGGTCGGGATCACCAAGGTACCCCGGAACGTGGCCAGTCACCACGTGGAGCCGTGGGACATGATCAGCGCGATGGGCATTCTGATCATGGCGCCGATCGTGATATTCGTGGTCATCTTCGAGAAGAGAATCTTGAGCGGCTTGATGGCGGGCAGCATAAAGGAGTAGCGTGCCCCGCCGGCGTCGAATCTCGTCTGCCATCGTCATTTCGGCCGTAGGCGCAGTCGCCGCGCCGGTCGCCCTGCTCTTCGCCGTGCCGTTCGAAACGACTCTCGAGTTTCGCATCAGAGATCGCGTAAGCGGAGGGGCGGTCTGGAACGCTACCGTGACGCTCCAGGACCGCTTCCTGCGCACGTACTACGCGGGAGGCGGAGAGTCTCTGGTGTTTACGCGACTCGACCCGGGGCAGGCGACGCTGGAGGTCTCGGCGCCCGACTATCAGTCCATGAGCGTGCCGGTCACACTCAGGCGCGGAAGGAACCGGATCGACGAACCAATCGACATGATCGGATTGAGGATACCCGATCTGTCACACTTCATCTTGTCAGAAGACTTCTCAGGATCGAATCGGTACGCCGCCATCTGGCCGATCAGCAACCGGGGACCGGCGGTTGTCAACCACCCGGCGCTCGACCTGTGGATCGGCGCGCGTATTTCGTCGCAGCTATCCGGCGCGATCCGCGGCGAAACTCTCTTTGCCGGGGAGATCGAATGGAGTTGGGACCATTCCCCGGACGCATTGTCGCGGTATCGAGCGCGGATTCCACTCGAAGAGATCGAGGAACGTGGAGCCGTCACGTTCGTAATCGACTATCTCCTGATAGTACCCGACCCGCTTGCAATCGAGCGCGATGAGGTGGCCGCAATCGTGACTGCCGCGTGGACGGAGCTCGACGCGCCGGCCGCCCTGGCGCCATACTTGGCGCAATACGTCGATCGGTTCGACGTCTACGTTCATACTTCGTGGAATCTGAGTAGACCGTGAGACCTGTCGCGTGCGCGGCGCTGATCGCCGCGGTCGCAATCGCCGCTCAGGGGGACACCCACGACCGTGATGAGCAGCTCGTCCACTCCCTCACGGTATTCAACGGAAGCGGCTATTCCTCGACCTTCAGCCCCGAGTCCTCCGACACCATCTATCTGCTCGCGGACATCGACAACTTCCTTGCGCTCCGAAAGACGTTCGTGCACTACCGTCCGGCGGACGACGCGCTGAAGATCGACACCGCGCTCCTCGACGCGACCGTGGAAGGCGTTCTCGAGATCTCGAGAGACGCCGGCGATTCGGAATATCTCCTGATGGAGGATTACACCTACTACAAGCTGCGGAGTAACGGCGCAGCCGACTGGCGCGCCGCTACCGGGCCTGAGGCTCACCTCGTCTACCTCGACTATACGGAACAGCTCCGCAGGTATCGGGAAGGAATAGATGACTACCGGCTCGATCGCGCCACCTACGACTACATGGTCAACGAGCTGGAAAGACGAATCGGGGAACAACGACAGACCGGCGGCGACATCGCCAGGCTGGAAGAAGTTCTACGGGGTCTTGCCGCTCCGGCCAGGCCCCGGTTTCCCGATGAGTACGCGGCCCCTCCTGTTCGCGTCGACCGCGCATTCGTAGTGAATCTCCCGGCCGGCAGCTACCGGACGCGACTCGTCAGCCGCGACGGGAGAATACTGGAAGGATCGGAAAAGACGGTCGTGGCGTTTGGCCGGCTTGGGGAGCCGACAGTCGGCTACGAGGTAATCCCGGGGGATAAGTGGAACCGTCCCGTTGAGTCGAGATCAAGCGATTCGGTCATCTATATCGATGGATCGAGCGATCTCTTTCTGATAGCGTACCACCAGCACGAGTACACCGATCTCTTCTATGAGAAGCTGGTCAGGAACGACGCCAGGGGGAGTCCCGGATTGAGACGGCATGTTTCTTTTCAAGTCGTCCGCGACGTCCGACTGGCGGTTCTGGATCGAGGCGGACCCGTCACCACGATCGAGGCGCTTCCCTACTTCGTGGATCAGGAGCGGACCGGCTCCTACGGATACCGGATCGTCCCGTTCGATGCCGGCGGCGCGCATCTCAATCGCAAACCAGGTTTCGAAGCGTTTCACGTCGAGCAGGATCGTTACGGCACGCGCATTCGGGTCGCCCTTGTCGATAGCCGGGGAGGCATCATCGATACCTCGATGCGGCGTATTCGACTGCTGGACGGGTCCCCATCGGCCGGCGCCCTGGTCCCTCTTGCCTTCCTGCCGTTGGCCGTCGGCGTCGGGGTGGGGATCGTTCGACTGAAGATCACCTCGCGCAAACCTTAGCGGAGCAGTTCTTCGCCGCTGAAGAAGCAGCCGATCTCGGCGGCGGCGTTCCGGTCCGAGTCGGAACCGTGACAGCAGTTGCGCTCGATCGATTCGCCGAACCGGCGCCGGATCGTGCCCGCGGCCGCCTCGGCGGGGTTGGTGGCGCCCATGGCGCCCCGCCAGGCGGCGACCGCGTCCGGCCCCTCCAGGACCAGGGCGACGGTGGTGCCGGAGGTCATGAACGCCACCAGGGACGCGAAGAAGGGGCGCTCGCGGTGCACGGCGTAGAACGCCTCGGCCTGCGCGCGGTTGAGATTGACGCTCTTGACCGCGGCGATCGACAGCCCGGCGTCCAGCGCCGCGTCGATGATCTTGCCGGTCAGGCGGCGCGCGAAGGCGTCGGGTTTGATCAGCGCCAGGGTTCTTGATACATTTGCCACGCCGGTGGTATAGCACGGCCTTCACCCGTCGATCAACGAACGCCGCAGTCAACCATTTCAGACCATTTGGTAGGAGTGCGCGAGCGGAGTCCTACATCCTTGTAGCTCTCGCGGCGGAACCGCCGGGCAGAAGGCGCGCTTTCGGCATGGCATGGATCTTGCCTGCATTGTTCGACGCGGTACCCGCGTAAGCGATTCATGAGGAGGTAACAGTGAATCTCAAGACACCTGGCGACGTGATGAAGCTGATCGCCGAGGAAGCGGTCGAGGTGATCGACCTGCGCTTCATGGACTTTCCCGGTCTGTGGCAGCACTTCTCGATTCCGGCGCGCGAGCTCTCGGAGGACGACTTCGAGGCTGGTCTCGGCTTCGATGGTTCGAGCATCCGCGGCTGGCAGTCGATCAACGAGTCCGACATGCTGGTCAAGCCGATCCCCGAGACCGGCTTCATCGACCCGTTCCTGGCCCGCAAGACGCTGGTCCTGATCTGCAACATTTCCGATCCGATCACCGGCGAGGACTACACCCGCGACCCGCGCAACATCGCCCGCAAGGCGGAGGCCTACCTGCGCTCCTCGGGCGTGGCGGACATCGCCTACTTCGGCCCGGAGGCCGAGTTCTTCATCTTCGACGACGTGCGCTTCGACCAGAACGAGCACGAGGGGTACTACCACATCGACTCCGAAGAGGGGCGCTGGAACTCGGGCCGCGTGGAAAACCCCAACCTCGGCTACAAGCCGCGCTACAAGGAGGGCTACTTCCCGGTACCGCCCACCGACAGCCTGCAGGATCTGCGCAGCGAGATGATGATGACCCTGGAGAGCATCGGGGTCCTCATCGAGGCGCAGCATCACGAGGTGGCCACCGCCGGTCAGGGCGAGATCGACATGCGCTTCGCGCCACTCGTGACCATGGCCGACAACATGCTCAAGTACAAGTACGTGGTCAAGAACACCGCCCGCCGCTACAACAAGACCGCTACCTTCATGCCCAAGCCGCTGCTCGACGACAACGGCAGCGGGATGCACACCCACATGTCGTTCTGGAAGGGCGGCAGCAACCTGTTCGCCGGCGACGGCTACGCCGGGATGTCGGAGATGGCGCTGCATGCCATCGGCGGCCTGCTGGCGCACGCGCCGGCGATCATCGCCTTCACCAATCCGACCACCAACAGCTTCAAGCGGCTGGTGCCCGGCTTCGAGGCGCCGGTGAATCTGGCCTACTCGCGCCGCAACCGCAGCGCCGCGGTGCGGCTGCCGATGTACTCCACCTCGCCCAAGGCCAAGCGCATCGAGTTCCGCTGTCCGGACGCCTCCTCCAATCCCTATCTGGGGTTCGCGGCCATGCTGATGGCGGCGGTGGACGGCATCGCCAACAAGACCCATCCCGGCGAGCCGCTGGATCGCGATCTCTACGACCTGCCGCCGGAGGAGTTGGCCCGGGTGCCGACTACGCCGGGGTCGTTGCGCGACGCGCTGGACGCCCTCAGCAAGGACCACGATTTTCTCCTCAAGGGCGACGTGTTCACCGAAGACGTGCTGGAGACCTGGATCGAGTACAAGATGGAGAACGAAGTGACCGCGCTCGACCTGCGGCCGCATCCGTGGGAGTTCGCCCTCTACTACGACATCTGAGGCAGCATCTGAGACAGCGCAGCGCCGCCGCCGGGTGAGGCCGCGCGGCGCGTTGCGCGTGGCGCGCGGCGCGCAGGTGACGCAGCCGGGCAGTACCGGTAGCCTGTGGCGTACCGATGAAGCCGCCGCGCGACCTGCTCGTCAGCCAGTTGGAGGGAGTCGACGCTGCCTTCATCGACGCCCACCTGGCGCGGCTGGGAGACGACTACTACGCGGAGTTCTCGCTGCCGGAGGTGGTGGTCCAGCTCCGCGAGCTCAGCCGGCTCGACGCCGCGCGCCCGCTGGCGGTGATGGCCGTCGCCGCGCCCCCGGACGCGCTGCATTGCACCATCCTTGCCGCCGACCACCCGGGGTTGTTTTCGCTGATCACCGGGGTGCTCGGCGCCAGCGGATTCGCCATCGAGAGCGGGGCGGCGTATACCTATGGCGCTGCCCCGCCGGCGCCCGCGGAAGCGTCCCGGGCGGGTCTCCGCCAACTCTCCCGGCGGTCCGCCGCCGGGCATGGCGCGGCGGTCCGCCGCCGGCGGGCGCGCGCCGGACCGCCGCAACCGCGCGTGCGCCGGCTCATCGTCGACCGCTTCCGCGGCCGCCGCGTCTCCGCGGAGGCGCGCGCCTTGAGCCTGGAAGCGTGGCGCCAGCAGCTTGAACGGCGCCTGCTGGAAGGGGTCCGCGACCTGGAGCGCGGCGCGCCGGAGGCGGCGCGGCGGCGCGTGAGCGAGCTGGTGGCGGAGACCATCCGGCGCCACTGGCCGACGCCGCCCACCCTCTATCCGGTACAGATCGACATCGGCAATCTCGCGCCCGCGGCCGGCGGCGCGGTTACCCGCATGCGCATCGTCTCGCAGGACACGCCGCTGTTTCTGTACAGCCTCGGCGCCGCGCTGGCGCTGCGCGAGGTGTCGATCCAGCGCGTGCGGATCGCCACCAGCGGCGGGCGGGTGGAGGACCTCGTAGACGTAGTGGACCGCGCCGGCGCGCCGATCGCCGACCCCACGCTGCTCGATCAGATCAAGCTGTCGGTGCTGCTCACCAAGCAGTTCGCCTACTTCGTGGGCATGGCGCCCGACCCCTATGCCGCGCTGCTGCGCTTCGAGCAGCTCACCGAGCAGATCCTCGGGCTGCCGGAAGAGGGGCGCCTGCTCGACCTGCTGGCCGACCCCCGCATCATGCAGGAGCTGGCGCTGCTGCTCGGCACCAGCGACTACCTGTGGGAGGATTTCATCCGCCAGCAGTTCGAGACGCTGCTGCCGATGTTGGAACAGGAGCAGGAGCACAGCTTCAGCGACGCCGCCACCGTGGCGCGACGGCTGCGCCGGACGCTGGCGGCGGCGCCGGACGCCGCCGCCAAGGTGACGGCGCTCAACGCGTTCAAGGACCGCGAGGCGTTCCTCATCGACCTGGAGCACGTCCTCAACCGCCACTCTAGCGTGCCGCAGCTCGCCGCGCGTCTGACGCGGCTGGCCGAGTGCGTGGTCAGCGCCGCGCTGGAGCTGGCCGCGGCGGCGCTGCGCCCGCAGTTCGGCATCCCGCGTACTCTGGGCGGCATCGATGCCCGCCTGGCGGTGGTGGGGCTCGGCAAGTTCGGCGGCGGCGCCCTGGGGTACGCCTCCGACATCGAGCTGATGTTCGTGTACGGCGACCAGGGTACCACCACCGGCCCGCAGCGGGTCGAAAACGGAGAATACTTCGAGCGGCTGGCGCAGGAGACCGTCAGCCGCATCAGCGCCAAGCGTGCCGGCATCTTCGAGGTCGATCTGCGCCTGCGGCCCTACGGCGCCGCGGGGCCGCGCGCGGTGAGCCTGGAGAGCTTCGCCCGCTACTACGGCCCCGGAGGCGAAGCGCTGGCCTACGAGCGGTTGGCGCTCATCCGGCTGCGCGCCGTGGCGGGCGACCGTGAGCTGGGCGCGCGCCTGGAGCGCCTGCGCGACGAACTGGTCTACCAGACCGGCGCCATACCGCTGGAGGAGGTGCACCGGATGCGCCGGCGTCAGGTAGCCGAATACGATGCCGACAGCCGGCTGAATGCCAAGTTCAGCCCCGGCACCCTGGTGGACGTGGAGTACGCGGTGCAGATGCTGCAAGTCCGCTACGGCGCGGCCCGGCCCGCGCTGCGCACCTCCGGCGTGCACCAGGCCCTCGACGAACTGGCGCGCGCCGGCATCCTGGCGCAGCTCGAAGCGGAGCAGGTGGGGGAATCCTACGACTTCTACCGCCGCCTGATAAACGCGCTGCGCATCCTGCGCGGCTCGGCGCGCGACCTCTACCTGCCGGCCGCGGGGGCGGTGGAGTACGGGCACCTGGCGCGGCGCATGGGCTATCGGGGGGATTCGGCGCTGAGCCCGGCGCAGCGGCTGCACCTGGAGCTGGAAACCCGCCGCGCCGGGGTGCGGCGCTTCATAGACTCCCATCTCGGCCACGGTTCCCTGGGTTCGGGCAGCATTACCGGCATCGCCGACCTGGTGTTGAGCCCGGCCGCGGCCGGCGCAGAGCCCGGCGCCGCGCCCGGCGCCGCGCCCGGCGCGGAGGCCGGCGCAGAGCCCGGCGCGGACCGCGGCGCCGAGCGGGTGTTGCGCCGCTTGGGATTCGCCCAACCGGAACCGGCGGCGCGCAACCTCGCGCGCCTCGCCCGGCGCGCGCCGGACCGCATGGAGTTCGCCCGCCTGGCGGTACTGGCCGGCGACGAGCTGGCGCGGCAGTCGGACCCGGATCGGGCGCTCAACAACTGGGAACGCTACGTCGCCGCGCTCGGCGCGCCGGGACACCACTTTCGCACCTTGCTGCGCCAGCCGACGCGGCTCGAGTTGTTGATCCGCATCTTCGCCACCAGTCAGTTTCTGGCCGACGCCCTGGTGCGCAACCCGGAGCTGTTCGACTGGGTGACCGAGCCGGAGCGGCTGCGCCGCCGGCGGCGGCTGCGGGAGGTGGTGCGGGAGTTGGATGAGCGCCCTGCCTGGCCGCCTCGACTGCGCACGTTGCGGCGCCGCGAACTGCTGCGCATCGCCATCCGGGACTACTGCCTGCAGGCCCCGGTCACCGACGTGATGGGCGAGCTGTCGGTGGTCGCCGAGGCGTTCATCGACGCCGCGGTGCGCAAGCTGGCGGCGCGGCATGCGGAGCTGCCGCCGCGGGTGTGCATCCTGGCGTTCGGCAAGCTGGGGGCGGAGGAGCTCAACTACAGCTCGGACCTCGACCTGCTGGCGCTGTACGACGACCGCGGCCTGCCCGCCGAGCGGAGCGCGGCGCTGGCGCAGCAGGTCACCGCGCTGGCCCGCTCCCTGGGCCGGACGCTGGCGGCTCACAGCGGCGAGATGGCCAGCTACCGGGTAGACTGGCGCCTGCGCCCCTACGGCAGTTCCGGGGAACTGGCGCACTCGTTCCGGTCGCTGGCCGCCTACTACGCCGGGCCGGCCAACGACTGGGAGGTGCAGGCCCTGCTGCGCCTGCGGCCGGTCGGGGGGAACCGCGCGCTCGGCGACGCCCTGCTGCGGCAGGCGCGCGCCGCGTTCGCCCGCCTGGGGGACGATCCGGCGCAACGCGGCGCGCGCGCCTTCGCCACCATCGAGCGCCTGCGCAATCTGGCGCTGGCCGGGCAGGTCAAGCGCCGGCTCAATCAGGGCCGCGACATCAAGTCGGGAGCCGGCGGCATCCGCGACCTCGAGTTCCTGGTCCAGGGGCTGCAGCTCCAGCACCTGCTGCAGCATCCGCAGCTTGCGTGCGGCAACACCGTGCTGGCGCTCGAACGGCTGCAGCAGGCCGGGGTGCTCAGTGCGGGCAGCGCGGCCCAACTCCGGGAAGACTACCTGTTTCTGCGCCGTCTGGAGCACTTCCTGCAGGTGTTCGAGGACCGTCAGGTACACGCCCTGCCCGGCTCCGACGCCGCCCTGCGGGCGTTGGCGCGGCGCATGCTGGGGGCCGGCGCCACGGTAGCGGCGTTCAACGAACTGGTGGCGGCCGTCACCACGCGGGTCCGCGCCACCTATCTCCGGTTCGTGACCCTCTCCGGTTCGTGACCGCGCCGGTCGGACCGGCCGTTCGCGCGTCCCGATCCGACCGGCTCCCTCGTGCCGCGCCCGGGTCAGCCGATGGCGACCATACCCACTTCGCCGGAGCGGATGCGGATGCACTGATTGAGTTCGACCACGAAGATCTTGCCGTCGCCGATCTCGCCGGTGCGCGCCCCGCGCACGATGGCATCGATGGTGCGCTCCAGGAACTCGTCGTTCACCGCGATTTCGATACGCACCTTCTTGAGCAGGTTTACCTCGATCTGGACCCCGCGGTAGGTCTCGGTGTAGCCCATCTGTTGGCCGCAGCCCAAGGCGTTGGTAACCGACATCTTGCCAACCTCCTCCTTGAACAGCTCCTGCTTGACGTCGTTCAACTTGTGCGGCTGAACGTAGGCGATGATAAGTTTCATGTTGCTTCCTCCAGCTAACGCGAGGTGTACACCTCGAAGTCGGTGTACGCCTCGGTGCCGTGCTCTTCGATGTCCAGGCCGCGCAGCTCCTCGTCCCGGCTGACCCGCAGACCGATGAAGGCCTTGATCGCCGCAAACAATAGCAGAGAAGCAACGAAGGTCCAGACGAACACTGCCGCCACGCCGACGATCTGCACGCCCAACTGGCCGAAACCGCCGCCGAAGAACAGGCCGTTGACTCCGCCGAACTGTTCGTGCGCGAACAGGCCGACCGCAATGGTCCCCCAGGCGCCGACCACGCCGTGCGCGGAGACCGCGCCCACCGGATCGTCCACCTTCAGCACCCGGTCGATGAACTGCGCCGACAGCACCACCAGCACGCCGCCCAGGAAGCCGACGATCACCGCGCTGCCCGGCGCCAGATTGGCGCAGCCGGCGGTAATCGCGACCAGCCCGGCGATGGCGCCGTTCAGGGCGAAGGTGGGGTCGGGCTTGCCGGAGATGATCCAGGCCACGATCAGCGCGCCGACCACGCCCGCGGCCGCAGCCAGGTTGGTGGTGACCGCGATGGCGGCGATGGAGAGGTCGGTGCCGGCCACCGTGCTGCCGGCGTTGAAGCCGAACCAGCCGAACCACAACAGGAATACGCCGAGCGCCGCCAGCGGCACGTTGTGCCCCTGGATCGCGTTCACCAGCACCGTGCCGCGCGCGCCGTTGGCGCCGTTCCTGATGTACTTGCCTTCGCGCGCTCCCAGGACGATGGCGCCGGCCAGTCCGGCCCAGCCGCCGACGGAATGCACCACGGTGGAGCCGGCGAAGTCCATCACCCCGTTCGCGCCCAGGTTGCTGAGCCAGCCCCCGCCCCAGATCCAGTGGCCCACCACCGGATAGATCAGCGCGCTGATGAACACCGAGTAGACCAGATAGGCTTTGAACTGGGTGCGTTCGGCTACCGCGCCGGACACGATGGTGGCGGCCGTGGCGGCAAACATCACCTGGAACACCCAGAACGTGAAGTCGGAAAATGCTTCGTCCACCACCGCGCCGGCCAGGAAGAACTTGCTGGTGCCGAACAGGCCCGCGGCGTCGGCGCCAAACATGATGCCGAAGCCGATCGCCCAGAACGCCAGCGTACCGATGGAGAAGTCCATCAGATTCTTCATCATGATGTTGGCGGCGTTCTTGGCGCGGGTGAATCCGGTTTCGAGCATCGCGAAGCCGGCCTGCATCAGGAACACGAGCACCGCGGCCATCAGGGTCCACACGGTGTCGATTGCCACCGCATTCGAGTTCGAGTCGGCGAAGCCGTAGACGGCGCCGAACACCAGCAGCGCTCCCGCTGCGATCAGGAAACGTCGCATTATCCAGGTCCTCCTTGACTGGGAATTGCGTTCTTTCCACCGCAAGCAAGGACCATGCCAGGGAAGTGAGAAGGGGCTGACGGAGGCGGCCCGGCGGAATCGGCGCGGAGAATCCTACCTGAACGTAGGGCGCCAGGCCGGATACCTACGTTGACGTCAGTTTTTGGGCGCGCTATTTCTTGTAGGCGGCGGGATCGATACCGTACTTGCGCACCCGCAGGCCCATAATGCGCTCGCTGATCTGCAGCGAACGCGCGGCGCGCGCCATGTTGCCCCTGGCCCACTTCAGGGCGTCCTGAATCAGCTCCCGCTCGACCGCGCCGATGGTGCCCTGCAGGCTGCCGCTGGGGGTGGTGCCGCTCGCCTCCGCGGTCTGCAGGGTGGGCGGCAGATGGTGGCCGTGAATCACGTCGTCGTTGCTCAGCAGCACCGCCCGCTCGATGCAGTTCTCCAGCTCGCGCACGTTGCCGGGCCAGTGGTAGCTCATCAGCATGTCTATGGCCGGCGTGGTGATGCGCTTGATCTGCTTGTGATTCTCGCCGCCGTACTTGGCGACGAAGTAGTCGGCCAGCAGCAGCAGGTCGGTCTTCCGTTCGCGCAGCGGCGGGATGTGGATGGGAAACACGTTGAGCCGGTAGTAGAGGTCGGCGCGGAACTCTTCGCGCTCGATCAGCTCCTCCAGGTTGCGGTTGGTGGCGGCGATGACGCGCACGTCGCTGCGCTGGGTGGTGTTGCCGCCGACCCGTTCGAATTCGCCATCCTGCAGCACCCGCAACAGCTTGACCTGCGTGGCCGAGGACAGGTCGCCGATTTCGTCCAGAAACAGCGTACCGCCGTGGGCCAGCTCGAACCGTCCCTTGCGGGCGGCCACGGCGCCGGTGAACGCGCCCCGCTCATGCCCGAACAGCTCGCTCTCGATCACCGAGTCCGGCAGGGCGGCGCAGTTCACCTTGATGAACGGCTTCGCCGCCCGCGCGCTGTTGTAGTGGATGGCATGGGCCACCAGGTCCTTGCCGGTACCGGTTTCGCCGCGCACCAGCACCGTGGCGTCGCTGCGCGACACCTGCGCCACCAGGCGGAACATGCTGTTCATGCCTTCCGAATTGCCGACCAGATTCTGCGGCCGGAACCGATTCTTCAGCTCCTCCTGCAGGCGGTCGTTCTCCTCCAGCAGCCGCCGTCGCTCCTCCTGCGCCGCCTGCCGCAGCTTGACCGCCTGCGAGATCATGGAGGCGATGATGGAGAGCAGGCGCACGTCCTCGGCGAACGGCACCTCGGGCGGGAACAGCTTGTCGGTGCTGAGCGAACCGATCACCGAGTTGCCCGCCTTGATCGGCACGCAGATGAAGGAAAGCTCGGCCAGGACCGGGTTGCTGGCGGCGCCGGTGCGATGCACCATGGCCGGCTCGTCGGCAATCTTGGGCACCACCGCGGGTTCGCCCGACTGCACCACGCCGCCGGTAATCCCTTCGCCGATCTTGTACCAGCCGCGCCGCTGCTGGCTCTCCGACAGGCCGTAGGCGGCCTCGATCGAGATGCGCTCGGTGGCCCGGTTCAACAGGCTCAGTACTCCAAGGCGTATCTCCAGGTGTCGGCCGAGCGCCTCCAGCACCGGATGCACCACGTCGCGCAGGTTGAGGCTGGAGTCGAGGATGCGGCTGATCTCGAACAGCAGGCTGAGCTCGCGTACCTCGCTGCGGACATCGGCGGCCGAGACGACCGGGGACATATGCTACCGGAAGGTAGTCTGATTCAACCGCATTGACAAACCGCCCGCCGATCGGCCAACAACTCACGGTAATGAATCCCATTGCCGCGGACCTCAACCATACTCTCGCCGACACCGTGCTCCCGCGCCTGCTGTCCGACTTCGGACGGCGCCTCTACTTTCCGCGCGGCGTCGTTGCCCAGACCGCCGAGGCGGCGCAGCACGCCCATCGCTTCAACGCCACGGTGGGCATCGCCACGGACGGCGTCGAACCGCTGTTCCTCGACGGAATCCGGGCCCTGGTGCCGGAACTGGCGCCCGAGGAAATCTTCGCCTACGCCCCGACCGCCGGGCTGCCGGCGCTGCGCGACGCCTGGCTGCAGGAGATGAAGCGGAAGAACCCGACCTTGCAGGAGCCGGTGTCGCGCCCGCTGGTGACCAGCGGCCTGACCCACGGCATCACCATCGCCGCCGATCTGCTGGTGGAGCGCGGCGACCGCGTCGTGGTCCCCGATCTGTTCTGGGGCAACTACCGCCTGGTATTCGAGGAGCGCCGCCAGGCGCGGCTGGAGACGGTGCCCTTCTTCGACGCCGCCGGCGGCCTGAACGTGGCGGCGCTGGCCGCGGCGCTGGCGCGCGCGCCCGCCGGCGGCAAGGTGGTGCTGCTCCTCAACTTCCCCAACAACCCCACCGGCTACACCCCGACCGAAGCCGAGATGGAGGCGCTCGCCGCCGCCTTGCGGGCCACCGCCGAGCGCGGGGTGGCGCTGGCCGTGATCTGCGACGACGCCTACTTCGGCCTGTTCTACGAAGCCGCGAGCTGCCACGAGTCGCTGTTCGCGCGCCTCGCCGGGGCGCACGAGCGGCTGCTGGCGGTAAAGGTGGATGGCGCCACCAAGGAGAACTACGTGTGGGGCTTCCGGCTCGGGTTTCTCACGCTCGCCGCGCGCGGTTTGACCGCCGCCCACTTTACCGCCCTGGAGCAGAAGCTGATGGGCGCGGTGCGCTCGTCGGTGTCCAGTTCCGGCATGTTGACCCAGAGCCTGCTGCTGCGCGGCATGCGGTCGGGCAGCTATCAGGCGCAGCGCGAGGCCAACCTGGCGGCAATCGCCGCGCGCTACCGCCGGGTGCGGGAGCTCCTCGCCGCGCGCGCCGGCGCCGCCGAGCCGCTGCAGCCGCTGCCGTTCAACTCCGGGTACTTCCTCACCCTGCGCGTGGCGCACGGCGCGGCCGAGACGCTGCGCCGGGAGCTGCTGCGGCGCCGCGGCGTGGGCACCATTTCGGTGGGCGACGACTACCTGCGGGTGGCGTTCTCCACCGTGGCGTACGACGACCTGGAGGCGCTGTTCGCGGAGCTCTACGCCGCCGCGCGCGAGCTCGCGGCGAGCCGCTGACGCCGCCGCCGCCGGCGGGCGCCGCCGGGACCGGGCCGCCGGCCGTGAACGCGCCGGTGGTTTGACACGCCGCCGCCGCTTCGGTACTGTGACCATACACTAATGGGATAACCCCGCGCCGGCCGCCCGCGGCCCGCCGGGAACGAGAGGCAACGATATGGCAAATGTCGAGCTCAGAAACGTATCCAAAGTCTACGAGGGCGGCGTGAAGGCGGTCGATGCCGCCAACATCGCCGTGAGCGACAAGGAATTCGTGGTCCTGGTCGGCCCCTCGGGCTGCGGCAAGTCCACCACGCTGCGGATGATCGCCGGGCTGGAGGAGATTACCTCGGGGGAGTTGCTGATCGACGGGAAGATCATGAACGACGTCGCGCCCAAGGACCGCGACATCGCCATGGTGTTCCAGAACTACGCGCTCTACCCGCACATGTCGGTCTACGAGAACATGGCGTTCGGTCTCAAGATCCGCAAGTACGCCAAGAAGGAGATCGACGTCCGGGTCCATGAGGCGGCCGGCATCCTCGACATCGAGGAGTTGCTGGACCGCAAGCCGAAGGCCCTGTCCGGCGGCCAGCGGCAACGCGTGGCGGTGGGCCGGGCCATCGTGCGCAAGCCGAAGGTGTTCCTGTTCGACGAGCCGCTGTCCAACCTCGACGCCAAGCTGCGCGTGCAGATGCGGGCCGAGATTTCATCGCTCCACTCGCGCCTGCAAGCCACCATGATCTACGTCACCCACGACCAGGTGGAGGCCATGACCATGGGCGACCGCATCGTGGTCATGCGCGACGGGGTGATTCAACAGATCGGTACTCCCCTGGGACTGTACAACCAGCCGGTGAACCGCTTCGTCGCCGGCTTCATCGGCTCGCCGCCCATGAACATCATGACCGCCAGGATCACCGACTCCGATGGCCGGCTGGGCATCGACGAGGGCGACTTCCAGATTCGGTTGGATGGTGACATGGCCGAGAGCCTGCGCTCGCACGCCGGCAAGGACGTGCTGTTCGGGATCCGGCCGGAAGACCTGGTGTACGACGAGACCCCGGCGGCGCAGAACAACATCAAGGCGCGCGTCGAGGTGGTCGAACCGCTCGGCGCCGAGATTCATCTGTACGTGAGCACTTCGAAGAACCAGATCATCGCCCGCGTGCCGCCGCGCCATGACTTCCAGGTTGGCGAAGAGGTGAACCTGCATCCGGACGTGAACAAGCTGCACGTGTTCGACATGGAGAGCGAAGCGGCGGTGGCTCAGCCTTCCGGCGTGCGCACCTAGCGCGGCCGGGAGGGCAGCAAGCGCAGCGGACTTTGAGGGATTGCTTTGAAGCTCGGTAGATTCGCCGGCTTGGTACTGGGTTCGTTGGCGCTCGTCTATTGCGCGACCACGCCCGAGCCTGGCGCCGAGCCGCCGGAACTGGACGTTACGGCCGCCGCCGAGCACGCGGCAGCTTTCGCCGAAGCCCGGCGGCAGGCGGCGGTGGCGATCGCCCGCGCCGAGGACGCGGGCGCCGAAACCCACGATCCGGTTGTGCTGCGGGAGGCGCGCGCCGCACGTCAGGACGGGGAACAGCTGCGTGCGAGCGATCCGGAGGCAGCCGTCGCGGCGATGGAACGCGCCCGGGACAGGGCCGATACGGCTTGGCGGAACTCCCAGGGAGCGGCGCGGCAACAGCTCGAGTTGGAGATGTCGGACCGGCTGCAGGAGCTTAGAGACCTGCAGGCCGACCAAAACAGGCCGGACGAGTATTCCGCCTCCGCAGAGCGGGTGGACCGCGCCATTGATCTGTTCGCCGCGGGCAGGATTGCCGAAGGTACCGATGAGGCCCAGGCGGTGATTCGGCAAATGGACATGCTTCGCGATTCCATCGAAGCGCAGGTCGCGCGCGTGCTGAGGTTGAAAGCCGACACCGAGGAGCTGAAAGATCAGCTTGACGCCGCGGCTCAGGCCGATGCCGCCAAGGTGGCCGAAATGAACGAGCGGTATGCTCAGGGCCAGATGGCGTTGGAGGAACGCGCGCTGGGCGACGCCGAGCTTCATTTCGGAGCGGCCCGGGAGGCCGGCCGGGCGGCGCTGGCGGGGGTCGCCGCCGGCACCGGCGCCGAGGGGGTCCGCGCGCAGGTCGAGACGCTGCTGCGCGCCGTCATGAACGATCTCGAGAGCGCTTCCGGGCTGATGGTCGTCACCGACGACGAGAGGATAGTCAATCCGGCGCCGTGGCAGGGCGCCCGGTTCCTGAGCGGAGAGGGAGCGGCCGCCGCGGCGCTGCCGGCGCGGGGGGAGACCACGGTCGAACAGGTGCCGCAGCACGAGCTGCTGCAACGCGCCAAGGAGTTGTGGCTGCAGGCCGCGGCGCGGCGCAACGCCGGCGACTATCGCCAGGCCGCCGCCCACCTCGAGCTGGCGCAGCGCCACCACGACGAGTACGTGGCGCTGGCGGTAATGACTACCTACACCGTGCGGCTGATTCCCGAGCGCCGTGAGTCGCTGTGGCGCATCGCGGAATATGACCACATCTATGGCAACCCCCGGCTGTGGCCCAGGATCTGGCACCGGAATCGCAAGCTGATTCAGGACCCGGATCTGATCTTCCCGGGCTGGCAACTCTACATCCCTCCGGCGCAAGTGTCCGGCGAGGCGCCGCCCGCCGCGCAATAGCCGGCGCGGTCGGCCGCGGTCCTTAAAGCGCCGCCGGCGCCGGTTGGCACCCGTGAATCCCCCGCTCCTGTGTCTGTGCCTCACGGCTCCCACGCTGGCCGAGAACCTGGCGCAGGCGCGGCGCTTTCAGGCGCTGGTGGACCTGGTCGAGTTGCGCGTGGATCTGCTGCGCCCGTCCCAGTGGTCGGGTATCGCGCGCTTTCCGTTGGAGTGCCCGCTGCCGGCCCTGTGCACCATCCGGCGGGTCCGCGACGGCGGAAGCTGGCCGGCCCCGGAACACACCCGCCGGCGCCTGCTGCGGGCCGCGGCCGCCGCCCGCTACCGCTACCTCGACCTGGAAGCGGACCTGCCCGCCGCCGCGGTGGCGGTGCCGCCGCGCGGCCCGCGCATAATCCGCTCGCTGCACGACCTGCGGGGCACTCCCGACAACCTGGACTCGCTGCTGCGCGGGCTGGCGCGCGGCGCGCGGGAAATCCCGAAGCTGGCGGTGACGCCGCACGGGGTGGGCGACTTGGCGCGCATCGTGACCGCCGCGCGCGCGGCCGCGGGGCCGCGCATCGTGCTTGGCATGGGAGATTACGGCGTGCCAAGCCGGCTGTTGGCGGCGCGCCTGGGATCGTGGCTGACCTTTACCTCCGCCGGGCCGCGGCGCGCGGCCCCGGGACAGCTCGACCCGGTGACGCTGCAGCGCCGCTACCGGTTTCACTCGCTGCGCGCCGACACCCCGGTGTACGGCGTGATCGGCAATCCGGTAGCCCATTCGCGTTCGCCCGAGGTGCACAACCGCGGTCTGGCCGCGGCCGGGGCGGAGGGCGTGTACGTGCCGTTTCGGGTGGACTCGGCGGCGCAGTTCCTGGCGTTGGCGCCGGCGCTGGGAGTACGCGGGCTGTCGGTGACCATCCCGCACAAGGAGGCGGTAATCCCGCTGCTGGCGCGGTGCGACGCGTCGGTACGCGGCTGCGGCGCCTGCAACACGTTGGTGTGGGAACGGGGCGGCTGGACCGGTTACAACACCGACGCCGCCGGCTTCCTGGCGCCCCTGCGGCCGGAGCTTGCTGCCGGCCGCATCCGCCGGGCCACGGTCGTCGGCGCCGGGGGCGCCGCGCGGGCGATCGTCTGGGCGCTGCGCGGCGCCGGCGTGGAGGTGCTCATCGCCAACCGCCATCTGCCGCGGGCGCAACGGCTCGCGGCCGAGATGGGGGCCGCGGCCGCGGCGCTGTCGGCCGCCGACCTGGCGCAGCGCAGCGCCGGCTACCGCGATCTGATCGTGCAGGCTACCAGCGTGGGGATGCACGCCGGCGGCGAACCGGAGCCCGCGGCCGCCGGTGACCCGCTCGCCGCGCTGCCGCTCGCCGGCCGCGAGATCGTGTACGACATCGTCTATACGCCCCCCGAAACGCCGCTGCTGCGGCGGGCGCGGGCCGCCGGGTGTCAGGTGATCGCCGGCGGGGAGATGCTGCTCGGTCAGGCCGGCGAGCAGTTTTGCCTGTTTACCGGGAAGAAATACCCCGCCGGCGAACGGGCGCGCATGAGCGCCGCGTTGAGCGGCGCGGCGGGCGCCGGCCGTCAAGTGCCGGCGCCCGCGCGTCGATATTGAAGCGTACGGACAGCCATGCTGCGCGCAGGGGGTATGCCACGTGGATTCGCGAAATCGGCTCTGGTGGGTAATAGGAGGAGTCGGCCTCCTGCTGGTCGTGGTGCTGACCGGAGGACTCTTCTGGTTGAGTCCGGTGGACTCGTCGGCGCCTGCCGACGACCTTGCGCTGCCGCCTCGGCAGCAGGGCACGGCGGCGTTCGAGTACGTGGCCGGACAAGCTGCCTCCGGCTCGGAAGGGCAGGCCGCCACTGCCGCGGGCGCCGGCGCGCGCGATACCCAGGCCGCGTTCACCGGCGGCGCGGTTGCGGCCGCGAATGGCGCTGAACCGACCGCCCCGGCAGCGCGCGCGGTGCCGCGGATAACGGTGGACCAGCCGGCGCCGGCCACGCCGGCGGCGGCCCCGGCCGTGCGCGCCATTCCCACCACCAGCGCCCGGACGACCGCCGCGCCGGCCGCCGCCCGTACCCCGGCCGCCGCCAGCCCGCGCCCCGAGCCGGTCTCGGTGCGCGCCGTTCCGGCGCCGCCGGCGCTTGCCCCGGCCACGCCGTTGCATGAGTTCTGGGTACAGGTGGGGAGCTTTGCCAGCCGCAAGCGGGCGGACGACCTCGGCCAGCGGCTGAGCGACCAGGGCATCGTCAGCCGCGTTACCACCCGCAATTCGGGCGCCGAGGTGTTCTTTCGCGTCCGCGTCGGCCCCTATGCCAGCCGCGCGGAAGCGGAGAAGTTCCTCGCCTGGGTGAAGCGGGTCGACGGCCTGGACGGGAGTTACATCGCCTCGGTGCGCAACGCCGGCGGCTAGCGACTCCGGTTCCCGGGCTTCGCCGGGCGGGGCGGCGTTGGCCGGGCGCCGCCAGGCATGCTAACGTGCGCCGATGGCAGCCACCGATCTCGGGGTGTCGCGGGACGCGCCGAACAGCAACGCCGCGCCCGGCATCATGCAGATCGCCCCGTACGTGCCGGGACGCACCATCGAGGAGGTGGCGCGGGAACTGGGGCTGACCGACGTCATCAAGCTCGCGTCCAACGAAAACCCGCTCGGCGTCAGCCCCAAGGCGGCCGCCGCCATGAGCGCGGCGCTGCAGCGTTCCCACCGCTATCCCGAGATTACCAACCCGTTGCTGCAAGATGCCCTGGGGCGCGCCAACGCGGTCCCGCCGGAGTGCGTGCTCACCGGCAACGGGGCCGACTCCGTGCTCTACGCCGCGGCGCTGGCGTTCCTGCGTCCCGGGGACGAAGTGCTGGTGCCGCAGATTACCTTCGACGTGTACCGTACGGTGGCGCTGACCAAGGGAGCGGCGGTGACCGAGGTGCCGATGCCGAACCTGCGCCTCACCGCGGCCGGCGTGTTGGAGCGGATCACCGGGCGCACCCGGATGGTGTTCATCTGCAACCCGAACAATCCGACCGGCGCGCTGTTTTCGCGTCCGGCCATGGCGCGGCTGCTGGCGGAGCTGCCGGAGCGCGTGGTGCTGGTGCATGACGAAGTGTACCGGGAGTTCGCCGAGCCGGCCGCGTTCCCCGACCTGGCGCCGCGGGTCGCCGCCGGTCAGGGCAACCTGATTCTGGTGCGCAGCATGGCCAAGGCATACGGGCTGGCCGGGGTGCGGTTCGGCTACGGCATCATGGCGCCGGCCACCGCGGCCCTGCTGCAGCGCGTGCGGCCGCCGTTCGATACGTCGGTCCTGGCGCAGGCGGCGGCGCTGGCGGCCATCGACGATGACGAGTTTCTCGAACGCACGCTGGAGCTCAATCGCCGCGGCAAGCGTCAACTGTACGCGGCCTGCGCTCGTCTCGGCCTGACGGTGGTACCCTCGCATGCCAACTTCGTTCTGGTGGACGTGGGGCGCGGCGCGCGCGCCGTGGCGCAGCGGTTGTTGGAGCAGGGAATCATCGTGCGCACCCCGCGCCATCCCGCCCTGGCCCGCTACCTGCGGGTGAGCATCGGAACCGCGGCGCAGATGCAGCGCTTCACCGCCGCACTGGAGGAGACGCTGGCCGCGCCCGGCAGCCGCGGCGGCGGCGACCGCGGCGGCGCGTCACCGAGCCGGTAGCCGGTCATGCTTCGCCGGGCCCGGCCCGCGCGGGGTTGGGCCCCGGCCTGCGGCGCGCTGGCCGCCGCCGCCACCCTGCTGGCAGTGCTGGCCGCCTGCGAGACCAGCCCTCCCGAACTATACGAGTTGCAGTGGCAGTTGCTCGACTTCGACGACCGCGAGCTTGGCCGCCGCTACGAGAGCCTGAGCCTGTTCGTCCGCGCCGGCGACGAGGACGGCGCGGACGATCTGGATGAACTCTACGTAATCCTGGACAGCGCCGAGCTGTTCTGGCGCCTCACCGCGGCCACCTGGACCCGGCGCGAGCAGGGCGGCTCGGCCTGGGTCGGCTCCGCCGCGCTCAGCATGCCGGGCCGGGAGCCGTTTCCGGCGGGGGAATATCGCCTGCTGCTGCTGGATCTCGGCGGCCAGCGGGACAGCGCCCGGTTCGTGCTGCCGGCGCAACGGCGCCCGACGCCGGCGCCGGAGGTGCGCGCCAGCGGCTCCCGGTTCGAAGTGCGCGGGGCGGCCGGGTACGAGTTGTGGGTAATGACCGGGAACGAACCGGTCATCACGCTGCCGGCCGCGGGGGAGGTCGATCTGGAACAGGAAGTCGATTTCCGCGCCGGAGCGCGGTACCAGGTATACGTGTTCGGGCAGGACGAAGGGGCCGACAAGGGATTCCTGAGCGGGCCCTACCCCTGGCAGGCGCCGTGATCCGAACCATGCCGCCGAGCAGAATCGAACTGCTGACACGAGGATTTTCAGTCCTCTGCTCTACCATCTGAGCTACAGCGGCTTCGCTAAACCTTCAGGGCCCGCATAGTCTACGCTTTGGCGGCCCCAGGGTCAATATCGAGGCCGGCGGATCAGGCGTGCTCGCCGAGGTAGCGTTCCGCTTCCATGGCGGCCATGCAACCGCTGCCGGCAGCGGTCACCGCCTGCCGGTACACCTTGTCCTGCACGTCGCCGCAGGCGAACACCCCCGGTTTGCTGGTGACCGTCGAGTCACCCGGGGTGACCAGGTAACCGGTGGCGTCGGTCTCCAGTTGGCCTGCCAGGAAGGCGGTGTTGGGCTCGTGGCCGATGGCGAAGAACAGCCCGCCGGCCGGCATCTCGCCGGCGGCGCCGCTCTTGACGTTGCGCGTGCCTACCCCGGCGACCAGCTCGTCACCGAGCACCTCGGTCAGGACCGTGTCCCACGACACCTCGATCTTGTCGTTGGCGAACACCCGTTGCTGCATCGCCTTCGACGCGCGCATCCGGTCGCGGCGGACCAGCATGGTCACGCTGCTGGCGTACCGGGTCAGGAAGGTCGCTTCCTCGGCCGCGGTGTCGCCGCCGCCCACCACCACCAGCCGCTTGCCGCGGAACACCGGCAGCGCGCCGTCGCACACCGCGCAGGCCGAAATCCCGCGCTGCCACAGGCGCTCGGCGCCGGGAACCTCCAGGCGCTTGGCGGTGGCGCCGGTGGCGATGATCAGGGTGCGGGTACGCACCGTGCCGCCGCTTTCGGTGGTCACCGCGTAGGGCGGCTCAGCCAAGTCCACCCGGCTGACGGTCTCGGTCACGATGCGCGCGCCGCTGCGTTCCGACTGCCGGCGCATCAGGTACATCAACTCGGGGCCGCCGATGCCGTCGGGGAAGCCGGGGTAGTTCTCGACCTCGGTAGTGGTGGTGAGCTGGCCGCCGGCGGCCACCCCGCCGGCCATGAACCCCTCGTACATCAGCGGCTCCAGCATGGCGCGGCCGGCGTACACCGCGGCGGTGTGTCCCGCCGGCCCGGAGCCGATGATGACGCAGTTCTCGACTTTTTCAGGACCGCCGCCGCTGCCGTTCGCCGCGGCGGCGTAGCGGCGCGCTCCGCGCATGGGCGCCCTAGGCCGCGAAGCGCTCGGCTACGGCGTCCCAGTTGATGACGTTGAAGAAGGCGGCGATGTAGTCGGGCCGCCGGTTCTGATACTTCAGGTAGTAGGCGTGCTCCCACACGTCCATGCCCAGCAGCGGGGTGTCGCCCTGCATCAGCGGGCTGTCCTGATTGGCGGTGCTGTATACGGCCACGCCGCCGCCGCTGCTCTTGACCAGCCAGGCCCAGCCGCTGCCGAAGCGCTTGGTGCCGGCGTCGGCGAACTTCTCCTTGAAGCCCGCGAAGCTGCCGCAGGCCTGGTTGATGGCGTTGGCCAGGGCGCCGCTCGGCTCCCCGCCGCCGTCCGGTCCCATCACCGACCAGAACAGGCTATGGTTGGCGTGACCGCCGCCGTTGTTCTGCACCGCGGTGCGGATGTCGGCCGGCACCTGCGAAATGTCGCGCAGCAGCTTCTCGATGCTCCAACTCTCGAACTCGGTGCCGCCCACCGCGGCGTTGAGGTTGGTCACGTAGGTGGCGTGATGCTTGTCGTGGTGGATGGTCATGGTCTGCGCATCGATGTGCGGTTCCAGGGCGTCGTAGGCGTAGGGCAGGGGCGGCGTCTCAAAGGCCATCTGCAACTCCTCGTAACGGGTATTTTCGAAAGAGGCGTGGATTTCCGGGCCAAGCCGGCGCGCCTCAACGCGGCAAAAGTATCAGCCCGCCCGTAACCGGTCAAGGTTGCTGCGGCGCCGCGGCGCCCTCGGCGGCGGCGGCGGCGAGCGCCAGTTCTTCGTCGATGACCTCCGCCAAGCGCTCGAACCGCACCGCTCCTCCGCCCAGCGAGCGGCCGTTCACGAACAGCGCGGGGGTGCCCGTGACCCCGGCCGCGGTGCCGGCGCGCAGGTCGGCGCGCACCGCCGCGTAGTACCGGTCCGAATCGAGGCAGCGGTCGAAGGCCGCGCCGTCCAGCCCCAGCCGGCGCGCCATCTCCTTGAGGGAGGAAACTTCGAGCGAGTCCTGCTCGGCGAACATCAGGTCGTGCAGCTCCCAGAACTTGCCCTGCTCCCGGGCGCACGACGCTGCTTCCGCCGCCTTTTGGGCATGGGGATGGATCGCGTCGAGCGGAAAGTGGCGGTAGACGATGCGCAGCTTGCCGGCATAGTCCCGCTTGGCGCGCTCCAGAGTCGGCAGCAGGCGGGCGCAGAACGGACACTGGAAGTCGGAGAACTCGACGACGGTCACCGGCGCGTCCGGCGGCCCGAACGCGGCGAAGCCGTCGGCGGCCACCTCGAAGCGCAGCGGACCGAGCCGGTACTGCGCGCCGAAGCGCTGCTCCAGGCCGGCGTAGAACCGCTCCTCGGCCCGGCTCAGCGCCTGCTCCTCCAGGTAGGAGCGGATCTGGCCGGCGACCTGCGCCAGCGGGTAGGGGATGCGCTCCTGGTTCTGCAGGTAGAACGCTTCGATCGCCTCCTGCTCCACCGGCTGCGCCTCCCGGCGGAGGCCCGCTTCCAGCGCCGCGCGCGTCTCGCCGGTGCGGGCGCTTTCGAGCGCGAGCAGGCGGTCGCGCACGATCCCGCGCAACACCGACTGCAGCGCCTCGTGGCGGCCGCGCCAGGCGTCGCTCTCGCAGCGCAGGCGCGTCAGCTCGTTCTGTTCCAACGCCGGCGCAGCCGCGGCCAGCAGCTCGGCCCGGTCGATGCTCTCGGCCCCGATGCTCGCTACGACCGCTGCGGCCTCATCCTCGGCGGCCAGCGGGAGCGCGGCGGCCAGCAGCAGGCCGACGGCCAGCAGGAAACCGCCGCCGCAACGCCGCGGCCGCGCCGCCAGCCACGCTGCCGGCACGTCAGCGGTCCATCTTGGGAAAGTTATTTCCACGGTCATGCGGCTCATGGCGATATTACTCTACTTCTTGCCGGGATCAGGCGCCGGCGCTCTGTTCCGGGACGGCGTCCGCGTCCAGTTCGATGTCGAAGACCGTGCCGATCTGGTCGTCGGCCAGGGTGTCGGCGGCGGCGCCGGCGGGCAGCTCCAACTGCGCGGAGATCAACTCGGCGGGATCGACCCCGCGCAGGCGAAACAGCAGTTCCGGGCTGGCGTCCAGTCGATTGCCGATGCCGTAGAGCGCCGCGGCGACGTGCTTGCACATGCTCGCCCAGTCGGGGCAACTGCACTGCAGCGTAATCTCGCGCGGCTTGGGGAACAAGCCGCGGGCGGGATCGGTCACCACCGCCATCACTTCGTCGGACAATGAGCCGCGCAACAGCTCCAGGAGCGAGCCGATCTGGCCGGCGCAACGGGTCTTGATCGCCTGCCAAGCGGCATCCGGCAGCGGCTTGACCCGGACCGTGACGGCGTAGGGGCGCGGCCGCGAGCCGCTGACCTTGGCCTTCACCCGGCCCGGCTCGATCTCCAGATTCAGGATCGAACCGCGGCGCGCGTAGGTGCGGCCGCGCGGCAGCCGGTTGGCGAAGTCGGAGAACGACTCCAGATGCGCGCACCAGCGCCGCCCCCAGAAGCTGCGCGCAATGAGATTGCCTTTGATCGTGATCGGCTCCATCGTTTTCCCGCTCCTTCCTACTCCGCGGCGCGGGATACGTCCAGCCGCACCAGTTCCAGCAGCTCGTCGTCGGGCAGTTCGGTCAGGTTGATCTCCCCGCCGCCGGCCCCGGCGCCGGGCAGCAGGTCGGCCGCCAACTGCCGCTTGTCGCGGATCAGGCTATCGATCCGCTCCTCCACCGTGCCGCGGGTAATGAACTTGTGCACCAGGACGTTGCGCCGCTGGCCGATGCGGAAGGCGCGGTCGGTGGCCTGGTCTTCCACCGCCGGATTCCACCAGCGGTCGAAGTGGATCACGTGCGACGCCGCGGTCAGGTTCAGACCGGTGCCGCCGGCCTTCAGCGACAGCACCAGAAACGGCGGGCCGTCGTCGCGCTGGAACCGCTCCACCACGGCGCGGCGCTGCTTGACGCTCGTGCCGCCGTGCAGCGCCAGCCCGGCGGCGCGGAACAGAGTCGCCAGATAGTCGGCGAGCGGATCGATGATCTCCCGATATTGGGTGAAGATCAGCGCCTTCTCCTGGCGGTCCGCGAGTTCCTCGCAGATTTCCGCCAGGCGCTGGAACTTGCCGCTTGCCGCCGGGGCGTACTCGCCGTCGCCGGAGAGTTGGCTGGGGTGATTGCACACCTGCTTCAGGCGCAGCAGCGACGCCAGCACCAGACCGCGCCGCGCCATGCGGTCGCCCGACTCGGCGGATTCCAGGGCGCGCTGCAGGGCCTGCACCACCTGCTGGTAGAGTCGGACCTGCGCCGGCGAGAGCTGGCAGTAGCGGGCGGTTTCGGTCTTCTCCGGCAGGTCGGCGATGATGCTGCGGTCGGTCTTGAGCCGGCGCAGGAGGTAGGGGCTCACCAGCCGGCGCAACGGCGCGAACGGTTGCTGCGCCCGCGCCTGCAGGGTCTTGACGAAGGCGCGGAACACGCTTTGCGAGCCGAGCAGTCCGGGATTGAGGAAGTCGAACAGCGCCCACAGGTCGCCGAGCCGGTTTTCGACCGGCGTACCGGTCAGGGCCACGCGGGCGTCCGCGGGCAGCGCTCGGGCGGCGCGGCTCTGCCGGGTGGCCGGGTTTCTGATCGCCTGCGCCTCGTCCAGGATCACCAGCCGCCAGCGGATCTCCGCCAGCCAACTCTGGCGTACCAACATGGCGTAGGTGGTAACGACCAGGTCGGCGGCGGCCAGATGCTTCCGCGGCGCCGCGGCGATCTCCGCCAGGATCTGGCGGTCGTTCTCGGCCGGATGGAGGAAGCAGAGCCGCAGGGAGGGCGCGAACCGCTCCGCTTCGGCGCGCCAGTTGCCCAGCAGCGACGCCGGCACGACCAGCAGGGCGGGAGCGCGCCGCCGGGCTCCGTTCGCGGGCCGGTCGCACAGCAGCAGGGCCAGCACCTGGATCGTCTTGCCGAGCCCCATGTCGTCGGCCAGACAGGCGCCGAACCCCAGCCGGGTCAAAAAGTGCAACCAGGCCAGCCCGGCGCGTTGATAGGGCCGCAGCGTTCCCTGCAGGGCGGCGCCCAGTTCCGCTTCGCGCCGCTCCGAGCCGCCCGGCTGGCGCAGCCCGGCCAGCAGCTCGCGCATTGCGGCGCCGGCTTCGATCCGCACCCACGGCCGGTCGGCTTCGGTCTGTTCCTCCTGCTGCAGGTCGGCGGAGGCGCCGGCCAGCAGTCGCATCCCTTCGATGAAGGAGAGGCCGTCGCCGCCCGCCTGCTCCTGCAATGCTTCCCAGTGGGAGATCGCCTGTTGCAACCGTTCGCGGTCCACCTCCACCCACTGGTTGCGCAGCTGAACCAGGTTGCCCGCGCCGTCCCGCAACTCCTGCAGTTCAGCCGCCGACAGCGCGCGGTCGCCCAGGGCTACCTCGACCTTGAAGTCTAGCATCGCCGCGGCGTCCACCCGCGCCGGGGTCTCCGTGCCGATCGTCACCGCCACCCGCGGCCGGGGCCGTTTGCGCCACCAGTTCGGCACCCGTACCGACAAGCCGCACCGCTCCAGATCGGGCACGCTCTGCAGGAAGCGGTAGGCCTGCTCGGGCGGCCACGTCAGCGCGCCATAGAGGTTGCCCGAGCCCGCCAGTTCCCGCACCCAGGAGCATGCCTTGGCAGCTTCCTCCACCGGCGACAGCAGCTTGAGCAGCGCGGCCCGGTCGTCCGCTCCGGCGTACTGTTGCAGGGCGTTGCGCAGCGGCGCGTGCTTCAACCGGCCGCCGGCGCCGAAGCCGGTGGAGTAGGTGGCCAGAAACGCGAACGGGCGCTCCTCATCGGCGCGGTTCTCGGCCAGGTGAAAGCAGACCCGGCCCACCTGATGCCAGCGCGGCGCCCGCCGGCTCAGCAGCTCCTCCAGGCCGCCGGCCTCCGCCGCGGCGGCGCGGACCCACTGGCCGAGTTGCTCCCACAGCCGCTGCAGGAGCTCCGGCGACAGGTACTCTCCGCCCTCCATCGGCGGGGCGGTGAGCATCCAGGCCGCGCACTGGGCGGCGGTCGGCGGCGCCGCCAGGGGACATGCGGAATCCGGCCCCGCGGCCGCCGGCAGGTGGCACAAGGCGGTGAGATACTGCTCGGCGAATTGCTGCCAGTAGCGCAGCGCCGGGAACTCCTGCGCCGGCAGCCGTTCGGCCGCCAGGGTGAACAGCGCGCTGCGCCAGTCGCTCCGCATCGCCTCCGGGACGCCGCCCAGTTCGGCCGGCGCCGGCGCGTCCGCGGCCGGCTCCCAGCGCAACTGGCCGGCCGGCGTCAGCCGCACGCTCATCGCGCGCTCGCCGGCTGCGTTGGGCCGCCCCTCACCGCCCCGGCGGCAGGCAACGGAAGATCACTGGCTGGCGACCAGGGTACCGTCGCGCCCGACGGCGAGGAGCCGGGAACCGTTCCAGGCAACGCTCAGGAGCGGAGTCGGGATCACGGGACCGGCCGCCTGCGCCCAGGAGATGCCGTCGCTGCTGTGCAGCACCACCGCGCCGGTGTATGCGCCGTCCCGGTCTTCGGTCTCGCCGACGGCGACGAAGCGCGTCCCGTTCCAGATCACGTCGTAGAGAAAGTGAGTCACCGGGGAGGGACTCGCGGTCCAGTCGATCCCGTCGCTGCTGCGCAGGATCGTGCCGCCCTCCCCGACCGCGACGAACTGCGCGCCGCCCCAGGCGAGGCCGTCGAGAATGTTCTCCGTCGGCGAGGCCGCCGCCGTCCAGTCGCTGCCGTCGCCGCTGTAGATGACCGCTCCGTCGAACCCTACCGCTACGAAGCGGGAACCGTTCCACTCCACGTCGGTAAGGTGGCTCGACACCGGGCTGGCGGTCTCGCTCCAGTGCACGCCGTCGTCGCTGCGCAGGATGATGCCGTCGCCGTCGCCCCAGTTCCCGCCCACGGCGACGAAGCGCGCGCCGTCGGTGGCGACCGCCTGCAGCGGTACGGCCTTGTCCGGCGTCGCCGCGGCCGTCCAGACGATCCCGTCGCTGCCGTACAGGATGGTGCTGCCGCGCCGCCAGTAGCCGCCGACCGCGACCAGGCGGGCGCCGTCGCCGGCCACGTCGAACAGCCGCTCCGAGGTGGGGCTGACGGCCGCGGTCCAGGCGCTGCCGTCGCTGCTGTAGGCGATCGTGCCGTCGAACCCCACGGCGATGAACCGGGAGCCGGTCCAGACCACGGCCTCCGGCAGGTTCACCACCGGCTTGGCCGCGGCCGTCCAGACGATCCCGTCGCCGCTATGCAGGATCGTGCTGCCCATCCCCACCGCCGCGAAGCGGGCGCCGCTCCAGGCCACGCCCCACAGCGGCTCCGGCGTCGGGACAGCGGCTGCGGTCCAGGTCGTGCCGTCGTCGCTGTAGAGCGCGGCGCCGTCGAACCCGACCGCGACGAAGCGCTCCCCGCCCCAGGCGGCGCCGTAGAGCCAGGAGGTAACCGGCGTGGCGGCGGGCACCCAGACGACCCCGTCGGCGCTGGACAGGATCACGCCGTTCGTCCCCGCGGCGAGGAAGCGGGAGCCGGCCCACGCCACGCTGTTGAGGCGCACCGCCGTGGGGCTGGGCACCGCGCGCCAGGCGCTGCCGTCGCCGCTGACCAGCACGGTGCCGTCCAGGCCTACCGCGACGAAGCGCCCGCCGCCCCAGGCCACCCCGCGCAGATCGTGTTGCGTCGGATTTGTGGCGGCGGTCCAACTGCGGCCGTCGCCGTATACGATCACCCCGTCCGAACCGACCGCCGCGAAGCGCCCGCCGCCCCAGGCCACGGCGCGCAGATTGACGTCGGTCGGGCTCGGCGCCGCGGTCCACGCCAGCCCGTCGCCGCTGCGCAGCGTCACGCCGCGATTGCCTACCGCGACGAAGCGCCCGCCGCCCCAGGCCACCCCGCTCAGCGTGTCATGCACCGGCGCGGCGGCCTTCGCCCACTCGATCCCGTCGCTGCTGTGCGCGATGCCGCCGAACGACCCGACCGCGACGAAGCGCGCGCCGTTCCAGACCACCTCCCGGAAATGGGACGAGGCGCCTTCCCGCATGATCCTCCAGTCGCCTTCCGCCTGCTGCCCGCTGGTCTCCGCATACCCCGCCGCGGCCGCCGCCAGCATGATGGCCAGCGGACCAATGATCTTCAGGAAAGAGAGCCGCGGCGCTGCGGAGCGCGCTCGCGCCAAGTCCATCACTGCTGTGTGCAAGAAATCCTCCGTCGGGACCAGTAACGGCCAGCGCGGCCAGCGCCGGCAGCGGCAATTGCCGGCCGCGCACCTATCTTGAAGAAAATGCACCAGCCATGCAACTATGGAGAAACCATGAGCCACGTCAAAGAGCTCAAGCAACACAGCCGACAGGAAGCGCAGGCAGGGATGTCGGACAACGGCGCATCGGCAGGTCCGCGACCGCGGCTGAAGAGCGTCAAGGTCAAGGGGTTCCGGTCCATCAAGGAGATGGATTTGGAGATGCGGCCGCTCAACGTCTGCATCGGCGCCAACGGCGCAGGAAAGAGCAACCTCATCGCGTTCTTCAAGCTGATAAACGAAATGATGGGCGGACGACTCCAACAATACTTCGGCACGACCGGACGGGCCACCGCCAATCTGTACTTCGGACCCCGCATAACTCCGCAAATGGAGGTGGAGCTGGACTTCGAGGTCGATAGAGGAACCAACGCGTACCGCATGAGGCTCGTTCACGCGGCCGATGACTCGGTGATCTTCGCCGATGAGTCGGTCTCCTTTCACCAGGAAGGCCATGATCTGCCTCAGCTAATGTCGTTGGGCGCCGGGCATCAGGAGACGCGTATCAGAGAGGACTCGATATACGATCCTCTCCCGAATACCCTGAGGCACCTATTGAGTCACTGCCGCGTGTACCACTTCCACGATACGTCGCAGACTGCGCGCGTTCGCCAGTACTGTTACGTTGAGGACAGTAAGTGGCTCATGCCCGATGCAGCGAATCTTGCCGCCGTTCTCCATCGGCTGAAGACCGAGAACGAGCTGGTCTACCGGCAAATCGTGAGGAACGTGAAACAGGTAGCGCCGTTCTTCGTGGACTTCGATCTCCAGCCTTCCGGGCGCAACAAGACCGACATCATTCTCAACTGGAGACATAGAGATTCCGATCTGGTATTTGGGCCGCATCAGCTATCCGATGGCACCTTGCGCGCAATCTGCCTGATCGCGCTGCTACGGCAGCCACACGAGGACTTGCCGTACCTGATCGTGGTTGACGAGCCGGAGCTCGGTTTGCACCCGCATGCGCTCGACATGATCGCTTCGTTTTTTCAAGCCGCGAGCGAGCACGCCCAAGTGCTCATCAGCACGCAGTCCAGCGCGTTCGTCGACGCCTTCGATCCCGAGGACATCGTGGTGGTCGAACGAGACTGCGAAGCCACGACATTCACGCGACCCGACGCCGAGAAACTCGGCGCGTGGCTGGAAGACTACTCGCTCGGCGAAGTATGGGAAAAGAACGTCATAGGCGGCGGACCGCACTGATGCCCCGGCTCCACCTGTTCGCCGAGGGCCGTACGGAACAGGTCTTCGCTACCCAGGTGCTGCAACCGCACTTGGCGAATTTCGACGTGTGGCTGCATAATCCGATGTTGGTGGCTCACGCGCGTAAGAAGGGCCGCACCCATCGCGGGGGAGGCCGGCATTTCGAGCCAATGCAGAACGACATCATGCGGCGCCTCAAGGAGGACGCCAACGCCGACGTGTACTTTACGACGATGGTCGATCTGTACGCATTGTATAACGACTTTCCTGGGCGCTCGGAGGCAGAGAAGGTGCGTGCCGATCCCTATAAACGTGTGGCGTCGCTCGAAGAATCATGGCGGAAGAAGACCGCGGACAATCGCTTCATCCCTTACATTCAGTTGCACGAGTTCGAAGCGTACCTGTTTGCCGACGTGTCGAAGTTCGCCGAGTGGCAATGCCCGATCCCTGCAATCACCGCGTTGCAGAACGTGGTTAACGAGGCGAAGTCTCCGGAGAGGATCGACGACGGGCAACACACCGCGCCATCCAAGCGGATTATCGCCCGGTTCGGTAAGTACAAGAAATTGAAGACCACCATAGGCCCGCAGATGGCAGAGATGATCGGCTTGTCGGCCATCAGGGCGAAGTGCCCTCACTTCCACGAATGGATCAGGCGGTTGGAGCGGCTCGGAACCGGCGTGTAACGGTCATGAACGCGCCGCGGCGGCGAGGAGGTCGTGGACGTCTTCGGGGGTTCTCGACACGGCGCATGACCAGCGGCCGAAGCCGCCGTGGTCGGTTACGGCGGCGCACCACTCCTTGAGATACGTGCGTTTGGCGCGGTCGCCGTCGCGGTCCAGGCCCTTCACTTCCATGACCAGCATGTCTCCGGTCGTGAGCCGGATCAGGAAGTCGGGGCGGTACTTGCGGACCACGCCGCGGTGCACGTAGAGCACCTCGAAGCCGAGATGATCGTTCTTCACCCAGGCGTCGACCGCCGGGTGGTGGTCGAGGGCATAGGCTTCCGATGCCTCCCAGGCGCTGTCGTACACGCACAGGTTGACGTGGCTGCGATCCGTGTGTTCGCACGGCTTGCCGGTGTACCAGGTGAGCATGTCGCCGGTCGAGCGGATCGGGTGATCGCGGTCGAAGATCGGCGCCAGCCGTTCCGCGTTCTGGAAGCGGATCGCCTGCAGGAGATGCTGCACGACCTTGGTCATGTTGAGCATCAGCATGAGCCGCCGCTTCACCGCGTCGCAGGCGAACGCCGCCGGTTCGATCACCACCCGGTCCGACTGGAGCAACTGCTCAGTGAGGCGCACCAGTTGCGCGACGAGCGCGGCCCGGTTTCCGCGCCAATCCGGCCGCATCTCGTCGTAGACCTGCTGCGCGGTCTCGAACACGATGCTTTGCAGACGGCGCTTCCGCGCCAGACGTTGCAGGTCGATCGTCGCGATCCTGGTCAGGTCGGGCTTGCCCTCCACGACCGGCGCCAGCTCCGCGACCCCGGCGGTCTGCGCCGCGGAGAGCGCCAGCGGTTCCACGTCGTCCCAGTCCACGGTCAGATGCGGTCTGAGCACGCGGTCGACGCGCACCACGTTTGGCCACGAAAGCGCGAACCGCTCCTTCTCCCGGACCGGTTCGATGGCGGTCTTCGGCAGCGGCGGCGGCGGCACCCCGGCCCGCGACTCGTGCGGCAGGAACGTGAACGGCACGCCGAAGACGTTCACGTACTCCGGCTCCAGCAGGCCGGTTTCGTCGCTGACGTCGTAGGCGGTGCGGCGCAGCCCGCGGCCGATCACCTGTTCGCACAGCAACTGGCTGGCGAAGGCGCGCAGGCCCATGATGTGGGTCACGGTCTTGGCGTCCCACCCCTCGGACAGCATGCCGACCGAGATCACGTTCTGTATCCGTTCGCCGGGACCGCCGGCGCGGCCCACCGTATCGACCTGCCGGCGCAGCAGTTCGGCCCGCTGCCGGGCGTTCAGCCGGCGCCTTTGGCCCGCTTGACCGCCTGCCTCGTCCTGCGCGCCGGGACCGCCGGCGTCCGCGCCATCTTCGCCGACGGCCGCCAACGGCTCCGCGGCGGCCTCGGCTTCGGCCAGCGTCTTCGAGTCGATATGCAGCGTGCGCTCGGGATCGCACAGCTCCGCGATGCGGATGCTGCCGCGCGCGAACGCGTGCCGGACGCGCGCCGCGGTCTCGGTGCGGTTGGCGACGGTGATCATCGCCGGCGGCGTCGGGAACCCCAGCGCCGCCCACTGCCGGGCGGTCTCGCGCCAGTCGTACCCCAGGAAGTAGTAGCCGTTCAGCACCAGGTCCGGCAGCGGGTCGGTAGGCGCGGCCCGGCGGTTCAGGTCGTCCCTTACCTCCGGGTCGTTGTAGATGTGGTAGAAGCGGGAGCGGTAGGTCCGCGCGTCGGGCGCCGCATCGTCGCGCACCACCACGCGCGGCGTCTTGACCAGACCCGCCTCGATGGCGTCGTTCAATCCGAAGTCGCTCACGATCCAGTCGAACAACGCCTCCTCGGAGCTGCTCCTGCCGGACGGCACGAACGGCGTGGCGGAGAAGTCGTAGCAGCGCAGGATGCCGCGCGCGCGGTGGATGCGGTCGAGGCCGCCGATCCACTTGGTGGCGGTTTCCAGGTCGGCCTTGGCGATGCCCCTGGTCGCGGACTGTTCGGAGATGCGCCAGGCGTGGTGCGCTTCGTCGTTGATGACCAGCAGGTCGCGGGCCGCGGCGAGGTCGCCGAGTACCGCGCGGACGTAGGCTTCGTCGCTCACGGCGCCGCGCTTGTCGACGCTGCGCCGCCGCGCGACCTGCGCCTCGGTCTCCCAGTTGAGCGCGTGCCAGTTGCGGACCACGACCCGGCCCAGGCGCAGCTTGTCGAGCAGCGCGGACGGGACGATGCGGAACTGCCGGTAGTAGTTGTCGGGGTGCGGCGGATCGAGGACCGCCAGCCGGCTCTTGACGGTGAGGCCGGGCGCGACCACCAGGACGTTGCGGGAGAACCGGCGGTCCTGCGGATAGGCGGCCTTGTTCAGCACCTGCCAGGCGATGACCATCGCCATGACCACGGTCTTGCCGGTGCCGGTCGCCATCTTGGCGCACAGCCGGGGGAATGCGCCGCCGTCGCCGGGAACGTCGATGCCCACCCGGTCGGCGGCCGGCGCCTCGCGCAGCCACATCAGGGTCTCCACCGCCTCGAGCTGGCAGAAGAAGAACCGGCGCGAATCGAACTCCTCCGGGTCGGTCCAGTGCGCGAGCAGCCGCCGGGTCACGGTGGAGGCGCCGGGGTAGCCGGCGGTCCGCCATGCCTTGACGCGCGGGCGGATGGCGTTGACCAGCGGAATCTCGACCGTGACGCCCGGATCGTCGAACGCCCGCGAGTCGGGCGAAGCGATGACGTATCCCGCCGGCCGGCGGCCCGGCGCCAGGTCGAACAGCCGCGTCGCCCGGTCGTACCGCCAGTGCCGCGCCGGCTCCTCATACGGCGAGTTGACCGTCAGCCGGTCGATGGTGGTTTGCGCCACTACCCCGGTTCCCTACTCATAGATGGTCTCTGCCGACTCCAGTATCGCCCGGCGGCGCAGGTGATTGCGGCTGCGCTCGACGCCGCGGCGGCTGACGAGATCGACGTCCCGTCCGAATAGCGAGCGGAGTTCTTCCTCCATTTGGTGCAGGTCGAACAGCGTGTGGCGTGCGCTTTCGTCCAGGCTGACCAGCACGTCGACGTCGCTTTCGGGTCCGAAGTCTTCGCGGAGCACCGAGCCGAACAGCGCGAGCTCGACCACGTTCCAGCGCTTGCAGAACTCGGCGAGCGCGGCGCGGTCCAGCGGTATCGCCTCGATCATGTCGTCTCGGTCATGGCCGTGACGAACCGTTGAGCGGGATCACCTTCAGGCTTTCGATGCCGCGGTCGTCGACGATCTTGACCGCGGCCCGCTCGTGGGCGCCCGGCGCGAACGGCAGGGAGACGGTGCCGTGGTAGGCGGCGATCAACCGCTCGTCGATCTCGGTGCGGAGGCTGCGGGCGAGGCGCTTCCAGCCGTCGCGGGGGGAACCGGCCATGGGGAAGAAGACCTGGCGCGGAAACAGGCTGCGGCCGTCGTAGTCCGGGTCCAGCATCCACAAGGCGATGCGGTCGCCGCCGCCCGATTCGAGGCCGCCGGTGCGGGTGTTGTAGTAGTCGAACCCGTGCACGGCGACGCGCAGCTTGCCGGCGTGCTCGCCCGCCTCGATCCGCTCGACTTCGACTTCCGGCTGGCCGATCAGCCAGAAGCTCTCGTTGCCGGCGCGCTTGCGCTTGAGGTCGTCGGTCAGCAGGTCGGCGTTCATCTGCGCCTTGAGCAGGGTGACGCTCGGCCAGTTGGTCTCGTCGATGTCCTTGGCGGCTTCCGGGTCGAACTGGAAGGCGGCGAATACCAGGACGGTCGGCCGCGGCACCAGCGTCAGCGATTCCTCCAGGGCGCGGGTTACCTGGCGCTGCTCCAGCGGCGCGTGGTCGGGGCCGAACGAGACCACCGCCCGTTGCGCGTGATAGGCGGTGCCGGTTTCGCGGACGCGGTCCGCCCCGGAGGAGTCCGGGCGCGTGTCGCCCTCGGCGTGCAGCCAGCGGGTGCCGGGCAGCGGCTCGACCCGCGCGAAGGAGATGCGCTGGCCGGCCTTGCCGCGGATGCCGGTCTTCAGCAGCTCGTCGCGCCAATCGCCCTGCCGCAGCGTCTCGCCGGAGCGCGCGATCGACTCGTCAGCCGGCTGCTGCGGCGCTTCCAGCTCGTCGAGCGGCTGAACGGTTGGCGCGGGGACCGCCTCGACGGTGAAGGGGCCGGTGACGCGCGCCTTGCGCCGGTCCGGTTCCGGCTGGTCGTAGAGGATGGTCTCGACGGGCGGCTCGTCGTAGCCCAGGATTCTTGGCGAAACGGTGGCGACGCTGCGGTAGCGGAGCCCTGAGCCGATCCCTTCGTCGGGATGGGCCAGCTCGTAGTAGTCGAAGTTCGCGGTCATCAGCCGCTGGCGGGCGATGGCGACGGCCACGCGCGAGGTGTCGCAGGTGATCCACCGGCGGCCCCACTGCTCCGCGACGTACGCGGTGGTGCCGGAACCGCAGGTCGGGTCGAACACCAGATCGCCGGGATCGGTCGTCATGAGGATGCAGCGCTGAATCGCCTTGGCGGCGGTCTGTACGACGTACCGCTTGTCGGTGGGGGACATCGGCGCGGCCCAGATGTTGTTGATGCGGCGCCCGGGCACTTCGTCTTCGTACCGCTTCCACATGAGCGAAGATTGCCCTTCCAGCGCTTCCAGCCGTCCCAACTCGGCCAGTCGATCCATACCGGCCGCGGAAATCGCCCAGTGGCGATCTCGACCACAACGAAAGACTCGTCCGTTCCATTCGTACGGTTCGGAACGCCCGGTCGTGGAGACACCCTGCGAATCGAGCGGCATGCGCCGGTAGATACGTGCCCTTTTCGGAAGATTCTCGTCCGGGTCGAAACACTCTTCGGGCGTCGGTTTACGACAATGGCCGTCCGGCAACTCGACCATGACGTGCCAACTGAAGGATTCGATCACCTCGGCGCGCGTGAGCAGCTCGTACAACTGGCGGTACTTGGTATGCTTCCGGTCCTTGGCGTACCACAACAGATAGTCGGCGACCTCCGACAACGTCGTCGTCGAACTGGCGCCGGTCGTGGCGTACGAAATCGTCGCCATCCGGTTTTCGGCGCCGAAGATCTCGTCCATGACGAGGCCGGCGCGGTGCACGTTCTCGGGACCGATCTGCACGAAGCAGCTTCCGCTCTCGTGCAGCAACTCGCGCGCCAGCAGCAGGCGGTCGCGGAGATAGGCGAGATAGGAGTGGATGCCGAGCTCCCAGGTATCGCGGAAGGCGCGGATCTGCTCCGGTTCGGACGTCAGGTCCGCGTCCCGGCCGTCGGTGACCTCGCGCCGGTTCACGAACGGCTGGAAGTTGGAGCCGTAGCGGATGCCGTAGGGCGGGTCGAGGTAGACCGTCTGCACCCGCCCGCCGAGCCCTTCCTTCTCCAACAGGCTGTTCATCACCAGCAGGCTGTCGCCGGCGATCAGGCGGTTGCTCCAGTTATGCCGGTGGCGGTAGAATTCGATCGCCTGTCGGATCGGCGGGTTCTCCTCGGGCGCGTCGAACAGCGAGCGCTGCCCCTCCGCGCCGTTGCGCCGGCGCACCGCCTCGACCACGGTGCGCGGGTCGATGCGCTCGTGCACGTGCAGCGAGACCGTCGGCACCGTGAACGAGGTGTGCTCGGCCTTCCCCGCCCAGTCGAGCCGCGGCTCCAGGTGCGGATCGTAGGCGTAGGCCGCCGCCCCCGCGTCCCGGTCGGTCTCCGGCGTCACCAGCCCCACCGGCGGATTGTTCGCCCGCTCCTCGGTATGGGCGTAGCTCTCGATCTCCCGCTTGCTCTTCGCCATCCCCGTCCCGCATCCAGTCTACGCCAACCCACGAACCATCGGGTAGAGTCGCGCCGGCGTCCCGCTCAGCCATGCCGGCCGCTGGAGAACTGCGGGGGTGACCAAGCTCCTCGGCGTGTCGTCAGGTCCCGTCGCCGCCTGCCGCGGCCGCGCCGTTGGGTTGGCTCTTGAGCTTCTGATACTCCTGCTCGCCAATTCCGGTCGCCCGCTCGATCAACGACCAGTCGACGCCGGTCCGCAGGAAACCGTCGATCGTCTCCAACCGCCCCTCGCGCTGGCCGTCGCGGTGCCGCTGTTCGGCAACCGCTCGCATCTCGTTACGCATCTGGTCGCGCATCTGGTCGCGCCCTTCCTGGCGCAGCCGCTCGCCGCTCGTCATCAACTCCCCTCCTGCCGCTGTGCGGCTCAGTATATCGCCCATCGCCTCGGGCGTGTCTTCAGGCCCCGTCTCCGCGATATAGTGCATGAACATCTTCATGTCGTCCTGACCGCCGCTTCCTTCCCGCTCCAAGTCGTCCAGCAGCGGCCGCATCCGCGCCCGTGCCTCCCGCACCGCGCGGCTGAAGGCGTGCATCATCGTCAGTTGCAGCAACCGCGCCCGGACGCTGCCGGCCGCCTGCGCCGGCGACATTTGAGTCTGGTCGAACAGCACGTGCTCGAACCGGGGCAGCCATGGCCAGTCCCGCGTTGCGGCCGGAAACAGGTCAGCGAACTGCGGGGAGTGCTGCCAGCCGGTGGGACCCTGGTAGAAGACCAGCGGCAGGATCGGGCGCAGGTAGCCGGAATAACGGGCCGGCTGTCTGTGGCGCTTCAACGCGCGGCGGTCACGGCCGCCGAATCGATCACGACGGGGCAGCCGCCGCCGCAAGCGGGCGCCGTGGCCGGTGGACAATCGACGCGCGTCATGCGCCGGCCAGGCCAGGCAGTCCGCTCTCAGGAGGAGTAGGGATCGGCGGCGTCGCGCAGGCCGTCGCCGAGGAAGTTGTAGAGCAGCACCGTAATCACCACGAAGATGCAGGGGATGAGCAGCCACGGCTGACTCGCCACCGCCTGGAAGTTCTGCGCGTCCTGCAGCAACGTGCCCCAACTCACCGCCGGCGGCTGGATGCCGAGCCCCAGAAAGCTCAGCGCGGTTTCGCCCAGGATCATCGCCGGAATCGCCAGCGTCAGCGACACGATGATGTAGCTCAGGAACGACGGCAGCAGGTGCCCGAAGATGATGGCGCGTTCGGGCGCCGCCGACACCACCGCGGCCATCACGAAGTCCTCCTCCCGCAGGGACAGGAAGCGGCCGCGCACCACGCGCGCGAGCTGGGTCCAGCCGACCAGCGACAGGATCAGCGTGATGGCGAAGTAGGTGGTGAGCACGCTCCACTGCCGGGGTACCGCCGCGGCCAGCCCCATCCACAGCGGAATGGTGGGAATGGAGGACAGCAGGTCGACCAGCCGCATCACCACCCGGTCCGCGATGCCGCCAAAGTAGCCGGCCAGCCCGCCTAGCAGCACTCCCAGAACGGTGCTTACCGCCACCCCCACCAGGCCGATCGACAGGGAGATGCGGGCGGCGTGGAGCACCCGCGAAAACAGATCGCGCCCCAGCCGGTCGGTACCGAACAGAAACAGGGGCGCCCCGTCTGCGGCTTCCGCGTCCGGCACGAACAGATGCGCGCGCGTCTTGAACAGGCCCCAGAAGCGGTACTCCTCGCCGGCGCCGAAGAACCGGATCGGGTAGCGCCGCTCGCGGTCGAGCTCGTAGATCTTGCGCATCGTGTAGGGGTGGCGCTCCTGCCGCAGGCCGTACACGTACGCCCCGCCGGCGCCGCCGGCCAGTCGGATGAGATTCGGCGGCGCGTTCAGGTAGTCGGGAAAGCGCGTGGTCACCCCGTACGGGGCGACGAAGTCCGCAAACAACGCCGCCGCGTACATGAGCGCCAGGGCGGGGCCCGCCACCAGCGCCAGCCGGTGGCGGCGAAACTTCCACCACATCATGCGCCACTGCGACGCGACGTAGTAGCGGTCGTCGGCGCCCGCCCGCGCGCGCGTGCTCACGACTCGAGGCGATCGAACCGGATGCGGGGATCGACCCAGGCCAGCACGATGTCCGAGATGAGGTTGCCGACCAGCACCAGGACGCTGAGGATCAGCACGAAGCTGCCCGCCAGGTACATGTCCTGCGCCTGCAGCGCGCCCAGCAGCACCGGCCCGGTCGTCGGCAGATTGAGCACGATCGAGGTGATGGTCGCGCCGGAGATGATCGCCGGCAGCAGCCAGCCGATGCCGCTGATGATCGGGTTGACGGCAAGCCGCACCGGATACTTGAACAGCAGCCGGCCTTCACCGACCCCCTTGGCGCGCGCGGTCACCACGTACTGCTTGCGCAGCTCGTCCAGCAAGGTGCCGCGCATGACGCGGATCAACCCCGCCATCCCCGCGGTCCCGACCACCAGGACCGGCGCCCAGAGCCGTTGCAACATGCTCCACACCCGCGCCAGACTCCACGGCGCGTCGACGTACTCGGGCGCGAACAACCCGGTAATGGCGACGCCGAAGTAGCGGAACGCAATCCACAGGAGCACCAGCGCGAGCAGGAAGTTCGGGATCGCCAGCCCCACGAATCCCCAGAAGGTCCAGAAGTAGTCGAAGAAGGAATACTGCCGCACCGCCGAATAGACGCCGATCGGCACCGCCGTCAGGTAGGTGAAGATCAGGGTCGAGATGGTCACCACCAGCGTCAGTCCGATGCGCTCGCCGATCACGGCGGACACCGGCCGGTCATGGGCGAAGGACCAGCCGAGGTTGCCGCGCAGCACGATGTTGCGCAGCCACAGCAGGTACCGGGTATGGACCGGCTTGTCCAGGCCGTAGTAGGCGGCGAGATTGGCCACCTGTTCGTCGGTGACCCGGTTCCCCTGGATCTCCAACTGCAGCATGTACGAGCTGAGATAATCTCCCGGCGGGAGCTCGATGATCGCAAAGCTCACCGCCGAGATCAGGAACAGGAGCGGCACGAAGGCCGCCACCCGGCGCGCGACGTATTCAAGCATGTCCCCGCCGGGGCGCGGCGCGGTCAGTTCCCGTAATAGAGCTGCTCCGCGCTGTAGATCACCCACTGCGCCACGCCCTCGGTAAACACGTTGCGCAGTTGCCGGTTGACGATCAGCACGGTAGCCGGATTGTAGGTCACGTTGATCTGCGGGATGGTCTCGAAGAACGTCTGCCGGTAGCGGTCGACGATCTCCTGGTCCCACGGGATTCCGGGACCGATGCCCAGGCCCAGGTCGTACAGCTCCCGGAACCACGCCGGCGGCTCCTCGCCCTGTTCGCCGCCCGACCGGTACCACTGCCGCCACGGCGGAATGTGGTTGATCAGGTGGTCCTTGGCATGGCCGAAGGCATGCAGCGTGGTCGCCTCGTTCCACAGCGTGTCGATCTGGTACTGGTTGGCGTTGCGGCGCTCTATGAACAGGCCGATCTCCACCACCCCCAGGGTGGTATACAGCCCCACCGCGCGGTAATGCTCGACGACCAGCTCGTTGGCCGGCACCGTGTCCGGCAGGTGCGCGGTCACCTCCAGGGCGATCTCGAAGCGCGACCCGTCGGGCGCCAGACGCCAACCGTCGGCGTCGCGCTGGTCCAGGCCCACCGCATCCAGCAGCCGATTCGCCTCCTCGGGATCGTAGGCGGCGGGAATCCACTCCGGCGGCGACGCGAAGCCGTAGTACACCGCGTCGATGATCTCGCCGCGGTCGATCGCCAGGTTCAGCGCTTGGCGGAAGCGCAGGTCGCCGGCGAGCCGGCGCCACGTCGGGTCCTCGTAGCCGAAGTTGAAGGCGTGCACCACCGGGTTGTAGGCGACCCCGGAGGTGAGCGCCCGGTACCCCTTGTCCTCGTTTTCGCGGTAGAGCGGCAGGGACGATATCTTCGCCAGCTCGTCGGCCAGGTCGACCTCCCCGGCGATGATCTTGAGGCTGGCGCCCTCCGGACCCTCCACCTTGGTGCTGACGATGCGGTCGATGTAGGGAAGCTGATTGCCGGCGGCGTCGACCTTGAAGTAGTAGGGGTTGCGCTCGAACACGGTCTGCGTCGGCGAGGTGCCGGTCACCACCCACGGATGCAGCACGGGAATGTCGACCACGTCCGGGGTCTTCGCTTCCCAGGGCGTGAGCATCTTGATCTGGAACAGGCGCGGCCACTCGTCGGCCAGCAGATCGGCGGCCGCGACCTTGGCCGCCAACTCCTCGGCGTCGGCGAAGTTGGCGTGGAACTGGGACAGGTAGTGCCGGGGCTGCAAGAAGCCGGTGTAGTCCATCCACGGCTTGTCGATTTCGTCCAGGAACCCGGGCGTCGGCGCCGAGAAGGTGATGCGATACGAGTAGTCGTCGATCACTTCCAGGTCGTAGACGTCCCCGGTGGGGCGCAGCCCGGAGCGGTACTGCCAGCCGACGTTGGGGGTGAGCTGCTCGTTGAGCAGGATCTCCTCGTAATGGAACGCCACGTCCGCCGTGGTCAGCGGTTCGCCGTCCGACCAGCGCATGCCGCGGCGCAACTGAAAGGTGAACGTGGTGCCGTCCGGACTGATCTCGTAGCTCTCGTAGATGTTGCCGGTAAGCGGATGCCCCATGCTGATCCAGCCCGGCCGCGCCAGCAGCGTCTCGATGGTCATGAAGTACATCTCCGGCGCGAAGTTGGGCGCCAGGTTGATCAGCCGCACGTCGCCGCCGTAGGCGCCGATCGCCAGCTCGTCGAGCATGCCGTCGGGAGCGGCGCTCCGTTCCAGCGTGAGCACCAGCGGGTTCTCCGGGAGCCGCTCGTTCACCGGGGGCAGTTCGCCGGCGGCCACGCGCGCCGCCAGCAGCGGCGCTTCCTGATAGCCTCCGGCGCCGGTCGCGGCGCTCATGGGGGCGGCGCCTGCGGACTCTTCCTGACCGGTCGCCGCGGCCAGGACGCTGCCCGCCAGGAGCAGCGCAACTGTCATCAACACTCGATTCACCGTGTTCCTCCGTCTCTCGGTCGGTCGTCGGTCGATGCAGCCCAGTATATGCCGGTCCCGCTGCGCCCACAATCGGCGGGGCAGCGGTCAGCAGCGGCCAGCGGTTACCTGCCTCAAGCGTTACCGTTACCCGGTGAGCGGCACCCGGATGCGCCCGCCGGCGCCGGGACCGAAGTCGGCGGAGGCTTCCGCTACGGGACGGCCGCCGGCATCGAGCACCCGGGCCGTGTAGCGGGCGGCGGCCGGCACCATGTTCCGCGCCTCGATGACGACGGCGCCGCCTGAGCGCCACGCGCGCACCCGATCGACCGTCTCCAGGGCGCCGACCCAGTCCCGTTGCGGCGCATCGCCCAGCCGGCAGGTCACGTCTCCGTAGCGGGCCAGGATTGGATCCACGTCCAAGCCCTCGGCCAGCATGTACATGCTCAGGATCGCCCCGTACTTGGTGGTCCAGTTGCCCCGGTAGGGCCAAGCCGGGAGCACGTCTTCCGTACCGCCGCCCAGGCAGGCGGCGTCGAACCGGGTATCGGGATTGAACGCATGCTGCGCCGGTACCCGCGCTTCCGACTGATAGTGCGCGTTGAGCCAGCGCCGCTTCTCTTCCGTCAGCGAGCTCTGCACCCCTTGATGCAGCAGCGCCCGGGCGCGCTCGAACCACTCCGGGTCGGCGGTGTGACGCCACAGCCGCATCAGCTCCGCGGCGCCCTGGGCGTATACCAGATTGTTGGTGGAGTACTTGACGTCGACGGTGGTGCCGCCGACCGTCCGGTAGTCCCAACGGCCCAGCGGCAGGTGCTCCAGGCCGTCGGTGCGGACGTTGTAGTGGTACTGCCAGCTCCCGAACCAGCTCGCCGCCACTTCCGCGGCGGCCAGCCAGCGCCGGTCGCCGGTGGCGGCGTACAGGTCGTTGTGGGCGGCCAGCAGCGCGTGGCCCTGGCGCTTGTCGATGTTGTAGAAATCCATCTCGGAGCCGGCGAAGACCGCGAAGCGCTCCATCACCTGCAGCGCCAGCTCGCCCAGCCGCACGGCGTAGTCCAGATAGCGCTGCTCGTTGCAGTGGCGGGCGGCCCGCACGTACGCCCAGATCAGATAGATGAAGTTGGTGGCGCCGCGCTCGCTCGGCTTGAGGAAGCGGATGTCCGCCGCGCGGGTCTGACGGTCGGTCCAGCGCGAGCGCTCCCAGTAGAGGAGCCGGATGCGCCGCGCGGCCGGCTTGCCGGTGGCGCCGTCGATGCGCCCCGGTACGTCGGCGTCGGGAAACAGCTCCATGATCCGGTCGAGGGAGCCGCGCACCGCCGGCAGCCAGCTCCGCGGCGGCTCGCTCCCGTGCCGCCGGAACCGCTCGGCGCAGCGCAGATACCAGTACAGCCCCTCGCCCAGCGGCCCCACGTCGATGCGGCCGGGGTCGTAGTAGGTGCCGAAGGCGTCGACGATCCCGGCGTGGTCCTCATGGTAAGTGGGATAGAGGATGCCGAGCGGCGAAATGCCGTGCTCGGCGAAGAAGTCGAGTGTGTCGACGGCGACCCGCACCGCGCCGCCGTCGTCGTGGCGCAGGCCGTGATCGAGGGCCGCATGGGCCGCCAGACCGGCCATGCCGGACCATGAGAAGCCGACGAAGCGATGGAAGTATTCCTTGGGCAGGAACCGCCCGTCGCCGGCCGGCGCATCGCCGTACACCCAGCGACCGACGTAGAAGACGCGGTAGGTCCGCCCGCCGCGCGTGATCTCCTGCATCAGCCCGCGGTCGTCGAGCATGGTCCGCAGGCGCAGATCGCAGTCGGCGCGCAGGGTGTGCGGCGGGTTGGTGGGGGAGTCGGGGTAGAGCTGGCGCCACGCCGCCGAGAGCGCGCCGCAGTAGCCGGGCCGGTAGACGGCGCCGCGGCGGCGGGCGGCGGCGTACAGATAGAGCGTCTTGGCGTACCGGGCGCCATCCTCCAGGGTGAGCCGTTCGTCGCTGTCCAGCAGCAGCCGGCGTCCGAACACGGCCGACTCCGGTACCTGATGCACCGCCTCGTACCGGCCCGACTCGGGGTCGACCTGCAACCGCACGCTAGCGGCCGCGTCGGCAGCGCGGCGCTGCGGCGCCGCCCAGCCGGCGCACACCCGCTCCGCGTCCTCGACGCTGAACCCGGCGGGGAGCGTGGAGGCCGCCTCGGGAAAGTCCTCGCCCAGGTAGTGGCACGCCTCGGCGGTGGGGTTGCCGTCGTACAGGAGCCCGGGGTGCAGGGTATGGCGCGCATGCGCGGCGGCAATCGGCAGGCGGCTGGTGAGCAGCAGCTTGACCCCGCTCAGCGCCGTCCCCCGGTAGCGCCAAGTGACCGACACGCGCCACAGGTCGGCGGCGCATGGCGCGACCGCGGCGTCGCAATAGAGCGAGCCGACCACCCCGCCCCGGCTGCGGTCGCGTATCTCGAAGAGACCGCCCGCGCCGCCGGCGCCGTCGACGCCCTGCGCGGCGGTCACGGTGAACCGTTCCGGCAACAGCGTCTCGAAGTCGAAGTTGCGCGCGCGGTCTCCCGCTTCGTCGACGCGCCGCGGGCTCGGGGCGCCGTCGGTCTGGCGGATGTCGTCGACCAGGATGAAGCCCCAGTCATCCTCCGGATAGCGGGGCGCGGCGTGCCAACCCCACGGTTCCACGGGAGCGTAGTCGAGTATCTGCAGGTACGCCTGCCGGCCGCGGAACTCCGCCACGTCCCAGCCGCGCCGCACCAGCTCCAGGTTGCGTTCGCCGGTAGCGGACCGCACCCGTTCCCAGCCGGCGGCGCCGTTCACGTACAGGTTCAGGCAGGTGACGTCCGCGAAGTCGCCGCCGCCGATCAGGAAGTCGATGCCGGCGCCGGCGATGGTGAATACCTCCGACTGCAGCTCGCCGATCAGGGTGCCCAGATTGCGGTTCTTGCTGTTCACCAGGCGCCGGCCCTGAAAGCCGGTCACCGCTCCCTGGCCGGGGAAGGCGCCGAGCGCCGGCTGCATGCCGAACGCCGTTCCGTTGGGCCGCACCTGGCCGGTGTCGTGGACGTTGAACGGAACCGAGCGAGAATCCCAGGCGCCGGCCACGGGATGCCATCCCCGGTAGCGGTTCTGGCGGATATCGATGCCGGCGGTCAGTTCGACGGCGGCGGCCGCCGGCCCGACCGGCCAGCGCAGCGCGGTGCCCGCGGTCACCGGCCCTCCGCGTGCGGCGCGCCCGCCGGGACGGCGGGCAACGAGATGGTGAGCGGCGCGCCGGGTCCAGCCTCCGCTATGGCGTGCGATGTCGCGACGACGGTCGGGCGCGTCATGCGACGGCTATGCGGTCCGCAACTCCGATACCGCCGGACGAGTCGGTCCTGCGCGCCGGCATCCCGCTCAGCCGTGCCGGCGGCTCCTGGTGAACGGCGGGGTGACTGATTTCCTCGGCGTGTCGTCGTCAGGTCCTGTCGCCGCCCGCCGCGGCCGCGCCGTTGGGTTGGCTCTTGAGCTTCTGATACTCCTGCTCGCCGATCCCGGTCGCCCGCTTGATCAACGACCAGTCGACGCCGGTCCGCAGGAAACCGTCGATCATCTCCAGCCGCCCCTCGCGCTGGCCTTCCAGGCGGCCTTCGCGGTGGCCTTCCTGTTGGCCTTCGCTCCGGCCCTCGCGGTGCCGCCGTTCGGCAACCGCTCGCATCTCGTCGCGCCCTTCCTGGCGCAGCCGCTCGCCGCTCGTCATCAGCTCCCCTCCTGCCGCCGTGTGGCTCAGTATATCGCCCATCGCCTCGGACGTGTCCTCAGGTCCCGTCTCCGCGATCGGCTCGCCGGTATCGGGATCGATCGGCCCCCGATCGTAGTCAGGCCATCCGTTCCTGCCTGGGTAGTAGTAGTGGTCGTCATGGCCTGCCACCAACCTGAACGACCCATCTGCGGAAGCGATGCCTTCCAGATCGGCCAGATCGTCGTGCCAATCTGTATCGTCGAGATCCTCCGGTGGGGGCCGGTCGAGCGGTCGACCGGAGTAGTCGCTGTCTACGGAAGCTTTCTTCTTGCCCATCCCTTCGCCATCAATAGCCTGTCGATATAGTGCATGAACATCTTCATGTCGTCCTGACCGCCGCTTCCTTCCCGCTCCAAGTCGTCCAGCAGCGGCCGCATCCGCGCCCGCGCCTCCCGCATCGCGCGGTTGAAGGCGTGCATCATCGTCAGTTGCAGCAACCGCGCCCGGACGCTGCCGGCCGCCTGCGCCGGCGATATCTGAGTCTGGTCGAAGAGCACGTGCTCGAACCGGGGCAGCCATGGCCAGTCCCGCGTTGCGGCCGGGAACAGGTCAGCGAACTGCGGGGAGTGCTGCCAGCCGGTGGGCCCCTGGTAGAAGACCAGCGGCAGGATCGGGCGCAGGTAGCCGGCATCCTGGTGGTCCCGGCGGTCGTGCTCCCAGATGCGGCAGCAGTAGCCGGGCGGCGGTGGCGGTGCCTGACCCGCTCGGAGTATGGTGGCAGTGGATCGCGGCGTCCCGATCCAGGCGTTCAATCATGGCATCCAGCGTTCTGAAAGAGATCGACCGGCTCAAGGGGGAGCTCGACGAATTGCGGCCGCTGCCGCCGGAGGTGGTCGCCCGCGTCGAACAGAAGCTGCGGATCGAGTCCAACTACCATTCCAACGCGGTCGAAGGCAATGCGCTCACCCTGGGCGAAACCCGGAGCCTGATCCTCCATGGCCTCACCGCGCGCGGCAAGCCGATGCGCGACCACCTGGACATCCAGGGACACGACCAGGCCGTCAAGACGATCGAACGGGCGGTCAAGGACGAAGAACCGCTCACCGAAGTCTTCATCCGCAACCTCCATCGCGTGCTGTTGAAGGAACCGTACGAAAACGCGGCGGTCACCCCGGACGGCCGCCGCTCCACGCGCCGCATTACGCCCGGCGACTACAAGACCACGCCGAACAACGTGGTGACCTCGACCGGCGAGATATATCACTTCACGCCGCCGGAGCAGGTGAAGCCGGCGATGAGCGATCTCATCGACTGGTACCGCGCTCGGGAGGCCGCCGGCGAACATCCGATCATCACCGCCGCAACCGTCCACTACCGATTCGTGCGCATCCACCCGTTCGACGACGGCAACGGACGCATGGCGCGCCTGCTGATGAACCTGATCCTGATCCGGCACGGCTACACCGTGGCCATCGTCCAGAGCGACCACCGAGAGCGCTACCTGCAAGAGCTCGAACGCGCCGATCGGACCGAAGACCTCGCGCAGTTCATCGACTACATCGCCTCCTGCAGTCGGTATGCGCTGACCCTGTACCTCAACGCCGCCCGCGGGGAACCGATCGAAGCTCCTGAAGACATCGACCGCGAAATAGCGCTCTTCAAGCGCACCATCCTGCGCGACGCCTGAGATATTCGATGGAGGTCATGCAGCGGTGGAGCACCGGCGTCGATTAGCAATGGTCGAGAACGCAGACTCTACGGATCGAGATTTTGACCCGGATACCGCGCCGGACCTTTCGCAGGATGGCTGGCCGGAACAATTCGCCAAGGCGGCCGTTCAACGCGGTCGGCCACCCTCCGTCCAACCGAAAGTGTCAACCACCATCCGTCTCTCGCAGGAGGTCATAGATCACTTCAAGGCCGACGGCCGCGGGTGGCAGACGCGGATCGACTGCGCGCTGCGCGAATGGATCAAGGAGCACCAGGCCGGGTAAGGCGCGGGGCAGCTTGGTACGGATGATGCGGAAACAACGCGTTGTTTGTACTATGGGAGTCGATGGAACGGGAGTTCTCGGCCTTCCTCGGCGACTGGCTCCATACCAGGCCGCGCCGCCCGCTGGTGGTCCGCGGCGCCCGGCAGGTAGGCAAGACCTGGCTGGTGCGGGATTGGGCGGCGCGGGCGCGGCGCGTCCTGGTGGAGGTGAACTTCGAGCGCGACCCGCGGCTGCGGCGCTACTTCGACCAGCCTGACCCGCGCCGCATCTTCGACGATCTCACGCTGGCGCTGGGGGTAGCGGCTGCCCCGGAGCAGGCGGTGCTGTTCCTCGACGAGGTGCAGGCGGCGCCCGAGGTGCTGGCGAATCTGCGCTGGTTCGCGGAGGAGCAGCCGGAGCTGCCGGTGGTCGCCGCCGGGTCGCTGTTGGAGTTCGGCCTTGCCGACTTCGCGTACAGCATGCCGGTGGGACGTATTCGCTACGGTTACGTGGAGCCGCTGAGCTTCGCCGAGTTCCTCGCGGCGCACGGGCAGACCGCGCTGCGCGACCGGCTGGCGCGGTGGCGCCCGGAGGAACCGCTGGCGGCCGCGGCGCACGATGCCGCCGGCCGCTGGTACGAGCGGTATGCCATGGTCGGCGGCATGCCCGGCGTGGTGGCGCAGGACGCCGCGGGCGCCCCGGCGGCGGAGTGCCGCTCCCTGCAGCGGGACCTGCTGCAGACCTATCGCGACGACTTCGCCAAGTACGCCGGCCGCACCGAGCACGGGCTGCTGGATTCGGTACTGCTCGCCGTGATCGCCGCGCTGGGCGGCAAGTTCGTCTACCGCCGGGTTGGTGACGGCGTCAAGCATCACCAGGCGAAGAAGGCCCTGGAGGCCCTGGTCATGGCCCGGTTGTGTCACCTGATTCCGCACAGCGGCGCCAACGGCGTTCCGCTTGCCGCCGAGGCCAGCGACCGCGTCCGCAAGGTGGGGTTGCTCGACGTGGGACTGGCCCATGGGCTGTGGAACACCCCGGCGGGACGCGGCTTCCCGCGCTGGAGCGACCTCCCGCCGCAGCTCGCCGGCGGTCTGGCCGAGCAGATGGCGGCGCAGCAGTTGCGCATCGCCACCGGGAGCGCCGCGGTCACCGGGCAGTTGTTCCACTGGCGCCGGGAAGGCGGCCGCGCCGGCGAAATCGACTACTTGATGGAAGCCGGCGCCCGCGTCGTCCCGATCGAGGTCAAGAGCGGCGCCGTCGGCGCGATGAAGAGCCTGCACCAGTTCATGTACGAGAAGCGGCTCCCGCTGGCCGTTCGGCTGGACCGCAATCCCCCGTCGCTGCAACAGGTCGACGTCCGCACCACCCTGGGGAATCCGGTTCGCTACCGGCTCCTGAACCTCCCGCACTATCTGGCGTGGCGCGCGCCGGAGCTGGTCGAGCTGCTCGACTTCGGCGAACGCCCGTGAGACTGCGCCGGCCCCGGGCGGCTAGCGCTAGCGGGAAAGCAGCGCCGCGACCGCGCTCTGGTTGCGGCGGACGGCGCTTTCGTGCGGCGTTTCGCCGCGGGAATCGCGGGCCGCAAGGTCGGCCCCGGCCTTCAGCAATGCCTCGACGACGCGCTCGATGAACAGGTATTTGTCGCGCAGGTGATGGAGGGGGGAGCCGCCGTCCAGCATGGTGGCGGTAGCATACTCGGGATGCTCCGCCAAGTAGCGCTCCAACGCCTCGATCCTGCCGTCGTCGATCAGGTCGAGACCGTCGGCGCAGTGGTCGAGCAGGTAGTCGCGCATGCCGGCGTGGCCGGCGTGGTCGGCCCATCCGGCCGGCGTGGACCCGTGATTGGCCTCGCGCAACGGGCGCGCGCCGTGCGCCACCAGCACCTCCGCCGCCGCCCGCCGGTCGTGCCACGCCGCCTGGTGCAGCGCGGTCGTACCGTCGTCCCCGGCGGCGTTCGGGTCCGCGCCGAGCCGCAGCAGACAACGCAGCGCGGCGAGGTTGCCCCGGCCCGCGGCCGCGTGCAGCGCGCCGGGGTCCTTCAGACTGTCGGGCGCCCGTTCGAGCGCGGCGCGGGCGGCGGCCTCGTCGCCGCTCATGCAGGCGGCCCGAACCCGGTTCTCCGGGCTCAGCTCGACCGGCTCGGCGCCGGCGCGCTGCAGCATCGCGGCCACCTCCGGGAAGCCGTTCAACAACGCGTTTTCGTAGTGGGCGCGGCCGTCGTAGTAGCTGGTGCCGCGCGGGTCGGCGCCATGCCGCAGCAGCAGCGCAACCCGATCCCCGAATCCCTGGCCGGCGGCGTGGCCGAGGAGAAAGTCGAGCGTTCCGACCACGTTGTCGGTCCGCCAGTTGATCTTGGCCGCCGCGGTCAGCCCGCGCTCCAGCAGCAGTCGCAGCCAGCGGTCGTCGGGCCGGAACATCGTGTTGTAGAGCCCCTGGGCTTCGTTGGGATCTGCCCCGGCGTCGAGCAGCAGCGCGGCCAGCGCCCAGGCATGGGCATGCGGCGGCTGGCTGACGAGGCCGCCTTCCCCTTCGCCCATCGCTCCGGTCAGGGCGGTGAACCGGTAGGTGCCGTCCCACATGAAGTGCGCGTTGGGGTCGGCCCCGTGCGCCAGCAGCAGCCGCGCGGCCGCGACGGCGTCGGCGCGGGGAAGCTGCTCGGTCACCCGCGAGTAGCAGAGGTAGAGCAGCGGCGGCCAGTCGCGCGGTCCGCCCGCGGCCGACGCCCGCCCCGGCTCCTCGCTCAGGAGCTCCTGCAGCCGCTCCAGGTTGGCCGTCGCCGCGGCGCTATGCGCGCCGGCCCGCGCCAGGTCGGGCTGCGACGACAGCATCGCCCCGGCGCGGCTGATCCGCTCCGGCGAATCGTCGCCATAGGTCAGGCAGGCCAGGTCCAGAAACCGCTCCGCCTCGCTCCTGCGCGCTGCCGCGCCCAACTCGTCACTCTGTTCCGCCAACTCCGCGCGCCCTCGCCGTACGCTCGCCTCAGCAAACCACTGCTACCCGGATCGGGTCAACCGTCCGCGCCGGCCCGCCAGCCCGCCGCGCCGGAAGGCCACGCTTTGACAGGGGCGCGCGCGCCGTCGTAGCGTCCCCCAAGGAGGCCACATTGGCTACGAATTCGTCCGCCGGCTACCCGGTAAAGTTTCAAGTCGACTCCCCGGAGGGACCGAGGAACCGGCTGTCGGTGCTGCTTCGCCCGATCCTCGCGCTACCGATCCTGATCATCATCACCCTGCTGACCGGACAGAGCGACCCCAGTCAGTATGACTACGAGTCCTACCGGGGCTGGGAAGTCGCCCACCCGTGGCGCGGCGGCATGAACGACATGGGCCCCGGCATGGCGGGCGTCGGCGCGGGTCTCGGCATCGCTACGGCGCTCATGATTCTGTTCCGCCGGAAGTACCCGCGCTGGTGGTTCGACTGGAATCTGGAGCTGGCCCGCTTCAGCGCCCGGGTAGGCGCCTACCTGCTCCTGCTGCGCGACGAGTACCCCTCCACTGATGAACGGCAGGCGGTGACGCTGGACATCGCGTATCCCGACGTGCCGAATGAGCTCAACCGGGTCCTGCCGCTGTTCAAGTGGCTGCTGGTGATTCCTCATTACGTCGTTCTGGCGGTGCTGGGCGCGCTGCTGGCGCCGGTCACCTTCATCGGCTGGATCGTGATTCTGGTCACGGGCCGCACCCCGCCGTGGGCCTTTCGGTACGTGGAAGGCGTCATGCGCTGGGGACTCAGGGTGGCCGCCTACGCGTTCCTGCTGACCACCGACCAGTACCCGCCGTTCCAGTTCCGGCAGTAGCGGCGCCCCGCACGCCTGCCCCGCCCGCGCCCGCCGGCGGGGCGCGGCGCGTTGCTCCTCCTCAGCCTGCCCCGCCGGCAGCGAAGATGCCGACCAGCTCCGGCCGCAAGGGGTAGCGCAGCGGTTCGCCGGCGAAGTGCCGGCGCGCATCCTCGCACTGGCCCAGAAAGACGCCCCGGTGCGCGCCGTAGGTGGTGCCGGCGCGGTGCGGCGTGTGGATCACGTTGGGCAACGTTCGCCAGGGGCTGTCCGGCGGCGGCGGCTCCGGGCGGTACACGTCGAGGGCGGCGCGCAGCTCGCCGGCCGTCAGCCGTTCGAGCAGCGGCTCCTGCGCCACCACCGCCATGCGCGATACCAGCACGAAGACCGCCTCGCGCGGCAGGGCGAAGATCACCTCGCGGCTGATGATCTCGATCGTCTCCGGGGTCGGCGGTATGGCGATGAAGAACACCTCGCTGCGCGCCGCCATGGCCGCCAGATCGGTCACCTTGCGGCCGCCCGCGGCGGCCATCCGTTCCGCCGGAACGTAGGGATCGAACGCTTCCCAGTCGGTGTCGAACGGCGCCAGCATGCGCGCCAGGTGGCGATGGATCTCGCCGAACCCGGCCAGCCCCACGCGCCGGCCTTGCAGCCGGTCGGGGGTTTCGGGCCGCTCGGGCAGGTTCTTCGAGTTGACCCAGCCGTTGGCGCCCACCGTCTGATGCTCCTGGGGGATGTTGCGCAGCGCGGCCAAGCCTAGCGCCAGTTCATACTCCGCCACCCACGGCGACATCACCGGCGCCGTTTCGGTGACGGCGATGCCCTGCGCCAACGCCGCGTTCACGTCGCAGAACTGCGCCTGCTGATAGTGACAGGTGGACCCGAGGTAGCGCAGCCGGGTCGCCCGGGCGAGGCGTTCGGCGGACAGGTAGCCGATGCCCTGGCCGCCCCAGCCGCACAGCACCATGCCGTCCGCTTCGGCGAGCGCGGCATCCACCGCCGCGGCGCGTTCGGCCTCGGTCTGGTCGGGCGTCAGGTGAACGTCGACGCGCTCGGCGAAGGAATCGAGCACCTCCCCGGCGGCGCTGCTCCAGTGCCAGTGCCGGTCCAATTCCCGGCCTGAGGACCAGGGACCGAATACCACGACGATCCTGGGACGAGCCATCATCTCCCTCCTCGACGCAACCGCCCGCGCGGGCAGCGCCGGGCCGCAGTGTAGCGCGGTCTCCGGCAGCCGCCAAAGCCCCGCCCCGCGGCGGGGGGAGCGCGGCGCGGGCGGTCGGGGTTCACGCCGGGTTCACACCCGGTTCACGCCCCCGGCGCCGCCACCGGGATGCCATCCCGGCACACGACCGGGAAGTGCGGGCCGGCCTTGGCCATCGGTTCGCCCACCGCCAGGTCGATGAACCCCCGCATCGGGTGATCGCGGCCGGTGAACCGGGCCGCGCCGGTCATGTAGTGAATGGCCAGCGCCCGCCGCGCCCGCGCCGAGTCGTTCTCCGGCGATCCGTGCCAGGTCAGCGAATGGTGGAAGTGCACCTCCCCGCGCTTGACGGGCCGCGGGACCGCCGCCACTTCGCGGATCTCGGCGTCCTGCGGCGGGCTGAACCCGGCGCCGATGTTGGCGAAGTCGGCGACGGTGCGCAGGTGGTCGAGGGAGTTGAGGTACTCCTGCTGGCGGTTCCCCCAGCGGTGCGAGCCGGGCACCATCCACATGCAGCCGTTTTCGACATCGGCGTCGTCGAACGGCAGCCACGCCGACACCGGCGTCATGGGATCGATGCTCGGCCACAGCGGCGCGTCCTGGTGCCAGCGGGTGGCGCCGCCGGCCCGGGCCGGCTTGTACTGCACCTGGTCGTGCCACACCTGCAGGTCGGCGAAGCCGGTCAACTGGCTGATGCCCCGGACGATGGCGGGATGGTACATGAGCCGTTCGAAGGCCGGCGACGCCTCCCAGATGTTGAGAATCTGCCACACCGGCCGTTCCGGCTCGAAGGCGCGGTACAGCACCGGGCGCGGAGCGCCGGCGGCGAAGCCGTCCGGCCCGACGGCGATGATGCGGTTCACCTCGGCCGACAGCTCATCCAGCTCGGCGTCGTCCAGGAGCCGGCCGGCGTTGAGGAACCCGTCGCGCCGAAAGGAGCTGACCTGTTCGGGGCTGAGCCCGGCGAAGGTTGTCGGCATCTGTCACCTCCTCGATTGCCGGAGTCTGCGGCCTAGGCAACCACCGGCGCAAGTGCCCGCCGGCGCACTTCCGATTTGTTGGTAGACCCTCGGTTTCAGCGACGGCGCGGGAGCTGGTGGAGCAGGCGTCCGGCAAGAGCAGCCGGCAGGTGATGCAGTTGCTGGCCGAGGTGGACCCGGAGCTGGCGGCGTCGGCGGATCGGGCGCGGCCCCTGGGCGGCGGGCGCTGGGAACTCAAGGCGGTGATCGACGATGAGTGCCGGCGTGGCTTGGAGCGGCTCAAGGAGCTCCTGTCCCACGTTGATCCGCACCTGCCGTTGGGGCAGCTCATGGGGCGGCTGGTGCGGGAAGGGCTCGACCGCCACGACCCGGCCCGGCCGCCGCGCGGGCGGCGCGCCGCGCCGGCCAAAGGAGCCGAGCAAACTTCGGCGGCGAAGACGCGGCGCCTCGGCCGGCAGGCTGCGACGACGGGCACGGCGCGGGCTGCGCCGCCGGCGCGGACCGAAACTTCGCCAGCGAAGACCGGCGGCGCGACCGGGGCCGCTGCCGCTACGTGGACCGCACCAGCGGGCGCCGCTGCGGCTCCCAACACCTGCTGCAGATCGATCACGTCGTGCCGTCATCTTACACTGGGACTTGGGCTTGGCCGCCAAGCGGCCTGACGCTTACCTACATTTTGGAAATGCGCCCCATGACAGACGTCCGCTTGCCGTCAAGGCATCAAGCGAGCACGCTGATTCGGTTTGACGCCCAGACGGGCGGTGAGTCGATGCCGCGCTTGGGCCTTGAACCTTGAACAGACCACTTGCCCATACGTACCAAACGTGAGATATTGATACGTAGCAGCGTCATGAGCACGAAACTCACCCTGAGCGTCAACGCTACGATCGTCCAACGGGCGAAGGAGTTGGCGAGACGGCGACGAACGAGCCTCTCCGGACTGGTTGAGGAGTATCTCCGATTTGCCAGCGCCGGCCTTGATGAGCGGCCCGCCGTCAGCAGCCGAGTTCAGGCGGTTGCCGAATCACTGCCGATGCCGCCGGACGCTACCTACGATCGCTTGCAGGAGCAGTACCTGCGGGAAAAGCTACTCGGTGCGGAAGATTCTGCTTGATTCCGACGTCATTCTGGACCTGTTCGTCTCGCGCGAACCGCATCACACGGTCGCCTTGCATTTCTTCTCGTGCATCGATCTCGAGCGAGACACCATCAGCGCAACGGCGTCGCCGGTGGCTATGGCCAACGTCGCCTACGTGTTGGCCAAGTTGAAGAATCAGGCATTTGCGGTGGGTAAACTGCGCGAACTCAGAACCATGATCGGGGTGTCTCCCATCAACCAAACGGTCGTGGACCGTGCCCTGGCACGTCCGCATCGTGATTTCGAAGATGCCCTGCAACGAGAATGCGCGCTGGAGAATGGGATCGAGATTCTCGTGACTCGCAACACCCGCCACTATTCCAAGACCGACGTCGCTATCCTCTCACCGGCTGACTTCTTGCAGCTTCACGGCGCCGCGCTGGCGCTCATAGGCGGCGGCGGACCGGACAGACCGACCTAATCCGCCAGCCGAACCAGAAGCTGCTTGCCCTCCAGCGTTTGGCGCGCCCAATACAGGTTCTGGTATTGATCGTAGCCGCCCTCGCTCTCTGCCAACCTTGCCGCGCCGGTCGCGGTGGTACCGCCGGACGGCGCTGCCCCGAAGGTCACGGTTGGAGCAGTCGTGTAACCGCTCCCACGGTCCGTGATCGTCACCGACGCTACGCGCAGCGCCGCAGTGCCGGCGGCCGTGGCGCCGGCACCCGGCGCCGCGCCAAAGGTCACGGTTGGGGCAGTGGTGTAGCCGCTCCCACGGTTCATGACATTCACCGACGTGACGCGCAGCGCCGCAGTGCCGGCGGCCGTGGTGCCGCCGCCCGGCGCCGCGCCAAAGGTCACGGTTGGGGCAGTCGCGTAGCCGCTCCCGCGGTTCGTGATCGTCACCGACGCTACGCGCAGCGCCGCAGTGCCGGCGGCCGTGGTGCCGCCGCCCGGCGCCGCGCCAAAGGTCACGGTTGGGGCAGTCGCGTAGCCGCTCCCACGGTTCGTGAGCGTCACCGACGTGACGCCGGTTTGCAGCACTGCGGTGCCGGTGGCCGTGGTGCCGCCGGACGGCGCCGCTCCGAAGGTCACGGTTGGGGCAGAGGTGTAGCCGGCCCCCGCGTTCGTGAGCGTCACTCCCTCTACTCTGGTCGTCCGTAACGTCGCGGTGGCGCTCGCGCCGGTGCCCCCTCCTCCCGAAAACGATACGGTTGGGGCAGAGGTGTAGCCGCTCCCCCGGTTCAATAGGATTATGTTCACCACACTACCGGAACTTATCGTCGCCCATCCGATTGCCCGGGTGCCACCGGCGGCCTGCGGAGCGCTGAACGTTACGGTTGGACCAGACGTGTAGCCGTTCCCCCCGCTCGTGAGCGTCACCGTCCCTACTTCTGATCGCAGCGTTGCGGTGCCGGTCGCCGTGGTGCCGCCGGACGGCGCTGCTCCGAACGTCACGGTGGGAGCGGACGTGTAGCCGTTCCCCCGGTTCCCGATCGTCACTGACGCGACGCCGCCGGGCCCCACCGCGGTGCCGGTGGCCGCGGTGCCGCCGGACGGCGGTGCGCTGAACGTCACGCTGGGAACCGACGCGTAGCCGCTTCCCGCAGTCCCGACCGTCACCGCGTCGACGGCGCCCGCCGCGGCGCCGGTCGCCGTGGTGCCGCCGGACGGCGGCGCGCTGAACGTCACGGTAGGGACGGAAGTGTAGCCGCTTCCTGCGGTCCCGACCGTCACGGCATCGACGGCGCCCGCCGCGGCGCCGGTCGCCGTGGTGCCGCCGGACGGCGGCGCACTGAACGTCACGGTGGGAGCGGATGCATATCCGCTTCCTGCGGTCCCGACCGTCACGGCATCGACCGAGGCCACCGCGGTGCCGGTTGCCGTGGTGCCGCCGGACGGCGCCGCCTCGAACGTCACGCCGGGAACGGACGCATAGCCGCTCCCCGGGTTCGCTATCGTGACCGCCTGAACCGTGCCGACGGCGCCCGGCTCGATCGTGTCGGAGCCCGACTGATCCGGGGCGGTGAGCGCCAGTACCACTGCGCCCGCCCGGACTTCCGGGGTGACCGTCCACTCCGCGCCGGTGAGGTCGGACGCGAAGACCGGCTTGGCGCTCGTGGTCGTGAACGGCAGCGGGTGCCCGCCGATCGACACCTGCACCTTCTCGCCCTCGCCGCCGGTGATCCGCTCCCAGGCATACGGCGCGGAACGGTTGGTCGTTGCGCTCAGCAGGTCCGCGCCGTCACCAAAGTCAGCCGCGCTGATCGTCCAGCTCTTCTCGGCCGGCTGGGCCGGCTGCGGGGTTGGCGGCGGCTCGCTCGGCGGTTTACCCCCCCCCCTTGGGCCGGGTCGGCGGTCGCGGCGGGCGGGCCCGCCGCCTGCGCGCAGGCCATCAGCATGGCGATACCGGCGGCCAGCAACAGCGATACCAGCGACGCTCTGCCCAAGATTATCCTCCTGCCGGGCGGTTGGTCCCAGGCGGCGGCACGGTAGCACGCGCTCCCCAAGCTGTCCATCCCCACATCGCTCGCTCGCTGCGGGGCGCACTTCCAATTTGCTGGTACCGATCCCGGCAGCAGCATCTGACGGAACGTCCAGCCGCTTGGAAATGCGCCGCCGAGTCACGCCCGCAGGTGGCATCTTCCGGGCCGAATAACTTGACTCAAGTAGTTTCCATGATTATACTTATATCATGTACAATCAGGCTTCCGACGAGGCCGTCACCACTACCGTATCAGCCCTCTCAGACGACCGCCTGCTGGAGCGGACCAAGGAACTTTCCGGCATCGAACACCATCTCGAAGTGGTCGTGATCGACCACCTGCGCGAGATTCAGAAGCGCCGCCTGTATCTGCGCCGCGGGTTCTCGAGCCTGTTCGATTACGCGGTGCGCGAGTTGGGTTACAGCGACGCTGCGGCGTGGCGGCGCATCAAGGCGATGCGGCTCTGCGCGGAGGTCGAGGGCGTGCGTGAGCGCCTGCAGAATGGCTCGATGACGCTGAACGCGGCGGCGCAGTTGCAGAACGCCTTCGACCGGCAGGAGCGCAAGAAGGAACGGGCGGCGCGTAGCGCGCCGGGCGGTGTCGGGTGCGGGGCTGCCGCTCAGTCGCAGAACGGCTCGGCGCCGCCGCGGTCGGCGGAGCGGAAGCCGGCGCCGGTGCTGGATCCGGAGGCGCGGCGGGAGCTGGTGGAGCAGGCGTCCGGCAAGAGCAGCCGGGAGGTGATGCAGTTGCTGGCCGAGGTGGACCCGGAGCTGGCGGCGCCGGCGGATCGGGTGCGGGCGCTGGGCGGCGGGCACTGGGAGCTCAAGGCGGTGATCGACGATGAGTGCCGGCGCGGCTTGGAGCGGCTGAAGGGCCTCCTGTCCCACGTCGATCCGCACCTGACGATGGGGCAGCTCACGGCGCGGCTGGTGCGGGAAGGGCTCGACCGTCACGACCCGGCCCGGCCGCCGCGCGGGCGGCGCGCCGCGCCGGCCAAAGGCGCCGAGCAAACTTCGGCGCCGAAGACGCAGGCGGCCTCGGCTCGCGGCGCTGCCTCGGCAACGAAGCAGGAGGCCGGCGCGGACAGCGCCGCTCCTTCGGCGGCGAGGTATCGGCTCAGGCGGCGGCGCAGCCGGGAGACGAAGCCGCTGACCGCTCGGACACTTCGGCAGCGAAGCCGGCGGGCGACGCAACTTCGGCGCCGAAGACGCGGCGCCTCGGCCGGCCGGCTGCGGTGGCGTGCGTGGCGCGGGCTGCGCCGCCGGCGCGGACCGAAACTTCGGAAGCTAAGGCCGGCGGCGCGACCGGCCGCGCCATCCCGGCGGCGGTCAAGCGCGAGGTCTGGCGGCGCGATCGGGGCCGCTGCCGCTACGTGGACCGCACCAGCGGGCGCCGCTGCGGCTCCCAACACCTGCTGCAGATCGATCACGTGGTGCCGTATGCCTGCGGCGGCGGCGCCGAGCCGAACAATCTCCGCCTGCTGTGCGCCGCCCATCACCGCTACCGCCACGCCGGCGCCGGGTTCGGCCGCCCCGGCGAGGATCGGCAGGCGACGGTTCCGTTCAGCCCTACTGCCGAAAGCGTAGACCGGTGATCAAGATCGCCGAGAAACGTCATCTTACACTGGGACTTGGGCTTGGCCGCCAAGCGGCCTGACGCTTACCTGCATTTGGAAATGCGCCCAGTGCCCGCCGGCGCGCAGCCCGACATATTGACTAGTGATACCATAATGAATACCATATGGCAACGGATATTACTATAGATCGTGTCGGACTCGTTGTGGTGCCGAGAACAGTTCTGTGACCGGGGAACTTGGTTCCTGGTACCGTTCCGGCACCAATAGAAGAATTCCCCTGAGGAGGCGGTTATGATGGGCGGTAATAAAATCAGAGAGATGATCGAATTACTTTCTCACTTTTTTTACTCTGATGAAGATGGTTTTGATATTATTGTGGATAGAAATACTTTAACTTTCAGTGATCTTCGGCGGACTGATACTTTTTGTATAAAGACCAAACAAAATTTTGAGATTACACTAGATGAAAGATATGGGCTGCACTATAGACCAAGAAAATAGAGAGCTAACTGCAAGAGCTATATCGCTTCGCTCGCTTCCGGATGACGGGCATTGCAGTGGTGACGCCGTGATCCACCCAACAGCGTGCTCACCACCCCGCTACCGGCCGTGTTTGCTACCGGTGACCCCAACGCAGGAGTAGAGGAGCTGGCGTGATCATCAAGAGCAACCCCGGCCACGTCGATACCGAGCGGATCGTGCTGTTTCCGTTCGACGATCATGGCCTGCCGTTTCGTCACGGGGTGCGGCTCCATCTGGTGAGCCACCGGACGCCGGTGGACCGCACCCGCATCGTGGTTCCGCCCGGACCTCCCGGCGCGCCCGACAGCAAGCGCGTCATCTACTACGGCACGGTGCTCCGGGTCGGCGGCGAGCTGTGGATGTGGTATCTCGGACAGGGCGACGACGACCACTGGCACCAGCGCGTGTGCCTGGCCCGGAGCCGCGACGGCTACACGTGGGAAAAGCCGCGCCTCGGGCTGGTGGAGTACCGCGGTTCCCGGCGCAACAACCTGGTGGACATGCTCGGCGGCGAGCACTCCATCGTCGCCTGCGTGGTGTACCACGACCCCGGCGATCCCGACCCCGAACGGCGCTTCAAGGCGGTGATCGAAGTCAAGGGCCGCGGCCAACAGTTCGGGGCGCTGTTCTCCGCCGACGGCCTGCGCTGGCGCGAGTACGAGCTCGGTTCCGCCGCGCCGCATTGCGAGCCCACCGGCGGCATCAAGTTCAACGGCTGCTACTACCTCAGCGGCCACGGAGGCAGCCACTTCGGCGCGCCGCGCCAGTTGGTGACCTACGTCTCATACGACTTTGAGCACTGGATCGAAGCCTCGTGCCGGGGCCTGCAGCGGGACGACGTTCCCCCGCGGCCCTGCCGGGAGACGTTCGCGGGCGGCGAGCAGGTCCACGTCGGCGCGGGGTTGTGGAACCGGGGCAACGTGATCCTCGGGCTGTACGGGCAGTGGCACGGTCCCGCCAATGACGACCGCCGCCACGTGGAGATGGACCTGGGGCTGGTGGTGAGCATCGACGGGCTGCACTACAGCGAGCCGATCCCCGATTTTCCCATGGTGGCCGCGGCCGAGGACGGCATGCACCACCTGCCGCAGCCGTGGCAGTTCAAGCACCCCGCCCTGGTGCAGGGGCAGGGGTTCGAGAATCTAGGCGACGAGACCCTGTTCTGGTACGCGCCGTGGCCGGAGCAGTTGAGCGACGGCGTGCGCATCGCCTCCTGGCAGCGCGACCGCCTCGGCTACCTGCAGCCGTTCGACCGCCGGCAGTTGCAGATTCCGAACGGCTGCCACGTGATCTCCGCTCCCATCGACCTGGGCGGCCGCCCGGCGCAGGTCGCCTTGAACGTCGCCGGCCTCTCGCAGTACGCGCAGGTGACGGTCGAGGTGCTGGATGAACGGTTCCGCCCGGTGGACGGCTACTCGCACCGCGACTGCCGGCCTCTCGAGTCGGGCCTCAAGCAACCGGTCACTTGGCGCGGCCACGCCGTCGTGGACGGGACCGGCGGGCCGATTCGGCTACGGGTGAACTACGCCGGAATCCGCCCCGAGGACCCGCAACTGTACGCCATCTACGTCGAACCGGCCGCGTAACCGGCGGCGCGCTGCCGCGCCCGCCAGCCGCTTGTGCCGGTTGCGCGTCGGCCCGCCCTGTCGGGAGCCCGCCGGTTCAGCGGGGCGGCGGACTTCCGGCGGCAGTGACGAGCAGTGACGGGCGCTTCCTTGCGGGGGGCCGGGGGCGGTGGTAGGGTGGACCGATGGGGCCGTGCAGCGGCGCCGGCCCGCGAGTGGGATGGGCAGCCGCCGGCAGCAGGTCCGTAAGCAAGGAGTCAGAAAATGTATCGCATCAAGACCACTATCGGGTTCGTACTGGCCGGGCTGCTGCTGGCGCCGGCGGCGGGGTTGCTGGCCAGCGGCCAGGAGGAGGCGGCGGGCGCGGCCGCGGGCGCCGTTCCGCCCGGTTACTTCGGCACCTACGAGCCGGCCATCGACATGGAGTGGATCAAGAGCACTTGGCAGGGCGCGCGCGAGGCGGTCAACAACAAGCTCAACCCGGCCACCGGGGAGACTTTCGAGGACAACCGCTGGACGCGGGCGATGCGTGACGAGCTGGGCATCAACGTCACCTACAAGTGGGTGGCGGACGGCTCCCAGGCGCAGGAGAAGCTGAAGCTGGCCATGGCATCGGGCGACCTGCCCGACGTCATCACCCTGGAGGGCGCCCAGCGCCTGGTGGACTTCCAGCAGCTCGCCGAGGCGGACCTGCTCGCCGACGTGACCGACCTGTGGGAGCAGTACGCGGCGCCGCTCACCAAGGAGGTGGTGGGCGCCGACGGGCAGGTGATCTTCGACGCGGTGAGCTACGACGGGCGCATGATGGGCATTCCCGGCCCCTCGGCGGGACTGGACACCTTCAGTTACTTCTGGGTGCGCCAGGACTGGCTGGACAACCTGGGGCTGGCGCCGCCGCGCACCACCGCCGAGCTGCTGGAGATGGCGCGCGCATTCACCCACGACGACCCGGACGGCAACGGCGAGGACGACACCTTCGCCATGATGCTGGACAAGTCGCTGTGGTATCGGTCGGAGGGGTTCTTCTGGTCGTTCGGAGCCTATCCCGACACCTGGCTGGAAGCTCCCGGCGGCGGCCTGACGTACGGCGCGCTGCAGCCGGAGGTGAAGGACGCGCTGGCCGCGCTGCGCGCCATGCACGCCGACGGCCAGCTCGACCCCGAGTGGGCGGTGAAGGACGGCGCCAAGGCGAACGAGGCGTTCGCGCGCAACGCCGTGGGCATCGCCTACGGCGGCCACTGGATCTCCTACGACTTCCTGCCCGGCTGGGAGAACGACGACAGCATCGACTGGAGCGTGTACCCGCAGCCGGGCGTGGACGGCACCCCGCCGAAGGGCGAGCTGGAGCTGGGCATGCAGCGCATCTACGCGGTGCGCAAGGAATATGAGCACCCGGAGGCGCTGCTGAAGGCATACAACCTGTACTGGGAGAAGCTGTACGGCGACACCGGCGACTACGAGTACTGGGGCAACGACGAGCACATGGACGGCATCTGGTGGATCGGGCCGTTCGCCGCCTTCCATCCGTGGGTCAACATCCCGCCCTACTACGACATCCAGGCGGTCTACGCCGGCACCAAGGACCCGGCGGAGCTTACCGGCGTGTCGCTGGACTACTACAACAACACCGAGAACAACCCCCATCCGGCCCAGCAGTGGGCGTGGCAGGAGATGTTCAGCGATCCGGCGACCTCGCCGTTCGGCCACATTACCCGCCGGGTCGACGAAGGCAGCCTGTTCATCGACAACTTCGTCGGCGCGCCCACCCCGACCATGACCGACCGCTGGGGCACCCTGGAGGAACTGAAGATCACCACCTTCACCCGCATCATCGTCGGCGACCTGGACCTGGATAGCGGCTTCGCGGAGTTCGTCGAGGACTGGCAGAAGCTGGGCGGCGACCGGATCACCCAAGAGGTGAGCGACTGGTACCGCGCCGGCCGCTAGCGCCGCGCGGCGCCGAGCAACGCCGCTGAACCGGGGGCCGCCGCCGGCCCCGGTTCGGCGGCGCGGCCGCAACCCCGCGGCCCGCCCGCCGCACCTCGCACCCAGCGCCCGGCACCCAAGAGAATCCCGTGGCTTCCCGACGCGCCAACACGCTGCCCTATCACCTGATGCTGCTGCCCGGCGTCGTGCTGGTGCTGGTCTTCTCCTACGTTCCGATCTACGGCGTCATCATTGCCTTTCAGCGCTTCATCCCGGCGCGCGGCATGTTCGGGGATCAGACCTGGCTGGGGCTGGGCAACTTCGAGTACCTGCTCGCCCTGCCGACGGTGTGGCAGGTGTTCGCCAACACCCTGATCATCGCCATCCTCAAGATTGCCGGCGGCACCGTGCTGCCGATCGTGGTTTCGCTGCTCCTCAACGAGGTGCGCAGCCGGCTGTTCCGGCGCACCGTGCAGACCATCATCTACTTTCCCTACTTCATCTCCTGGATCGTGTTCGGCGGCATCATGGTGGACCTGCTGTCGCCCGACGGCGGCATGGTGAATCAGGTGATCGCCGCGTTCGGCTTCGCGCCGGCCTACTTTCTGGGGGACGTCGAGTTGTTCCGCGGCACGCTGGTGGTCACCGACGTGTGGAAGACCTTCGGCTTCGTCACGGTGATCTACCTGGCGGCCATCACCTCGATCGACCCGACCCTGTACGAGGCGGCGTCGATCGACGGCGCCGGGCGCTGGCAGAAGGCGTGGCGCATCACCCTGCCGGGCATGGGCATGGTGATCGTCCTGCTGATGGTGCTCAACCTGGGCAACATCCTCAACGCCGGCTTCGAGCAGGTGTTCGTGCTGTACAGCCCGCTGGTGTACCAGACCGGCGACATCATCGATACCCTGGTCTACCGCCTCGGCCTGCTGCAGGCGCAGTTCGGCGTGGCCACCGCGGTGGGGCTGCTCAAGGGCGTGATCTCGTTCGCCCTGATTTCCGCCTCCTACTACGTCGCCTACCGGTTCTTCTCCTACCGGCTGTTCTGATGGCTCGCAGCGCGCGTTCCCGGCGCCGGCAGCGCCCGCGGCTGCCGCTGTTCGCCCTGGTCAACGGCAGCGTGCTGGCGCTGTTCGCCGCGGCCTGCCTGTTTCCGATGGTGCACGTGGCGGCGGTGTCGTTCAGCACCCGCGCCAAGGCGCTGGCCGGCGAGGTGGTGTTCTGGCCGCGCGGCTTCAACACCGCCTCCTACGCCTGGGTGCTGCTGCAGAGCGGGTTCTGGACCTCGCTGTGGGTGTCGGCGCAGCGCATGGCGGCGGGAATCGCGATCAACGTGGTCCTCGTGCTGCTGCTGGCCTTCCCGCTGTCCAAGGAGAAGCACGAGTTCCCGGCGCGCGCCTGGTACGTGTGGTTCTTCTTCTTCACCATGCTGTTCGAGGGCGGGCTGATCCCGTTGTACATGACGGTGGCGGGGCTTGGCCTGCTGGATACCATCTGGGCGCTGGTGCTGCCGCGCGGGGTGCAGGTGTTCCTGGTGCTGCTGATGCTCAACTTCTTCCGCCAGGTGCCGCGCGAGCTGCAGGATGCCGCGGAGATCGACGGCGCCGGCAAGTGGCGCATCCTGTGGCAGGTGTACGTGCCGGTGTCGCTGCCGGCCATCGCCACCATCACCCTGTTCTCCGGGGTGTTCCACTGGAACTCCTGGTTCGACGGCCTGATCTACGCCAACCACCCGCGGCGCTACCCGCTGCAGACCTACCTGCAGATTCTGCTGCGCGGCGACATCCTGTCGCAGGCGGCGTCGCTGAGCGAGATCTCGGAGATCTACCACCTGTCCAACCGCACGGTGCGGTCGGCGTACATCGTCATCGGCATCGTGCCGATTCTGGCGCTGTACCCGTTCCTGCAGCGCTACTTCGTCAAGGGCATCGTGATCGGCAGCGTGAAGGGGTAGAGATTACTGGTAGGGATCGGCGGCGTCGCGCAGGCCGTCGCCGACGAAGCTGAACATCAGCACGGCAACGACCACGAAGATCCCCGGAATGAGCTGCCAGGAGCGCTGCGCCACCGCCGCCAGGTCCTGCGCTTCCTTCAGCAACACCCCCCAACTGACCGCCGGCGGCTGCATGCCGAGGCCGAGAAAGCTGAGCGAGGTTTCGCCGAGGATGGTCTGCGGAATCGCCAGGGTGACGTGGACCACCAGGTAGCTGATGAAGTTGGGCAGCAGGTGGCGCACGATGGTCGCGGTTTCGGTGGAGCCGGCGATCTTGGCGGCGCGGATGAAGTCCTCCTCGCGCAGCGACAGCAGCTTGCCGCGCACGATCCGCGCCAGGCCGGCCCAGCCCACCACCGCCAGCACGATGGTGATCGCGAAGTAGGTCTGGGTCACGCTCCAGTCGCGCGGTATGGCCGCGGCCAGGGCCATCCACAGCGGGATGGTGGGAATCGACAGCAGCACCTCGATGATGCGTTGAATCACCTCATCCACGGCGCCGCCGAACATGCCCGAGACGCCGCCGATCAGGCAGCCGAGCACGAAGCTCACGAACACCCCGCCGAAGCCGATCAGCAGCGAGATGCGCGCGCCGCTGATGGTGCGCGAGTAGACGTCCCGCCCCAGACGGTCGGTCCCGAACAGAAACACCGGCGCCCCCTCGGTGCCGAACAGACGCACCCGCGCCGGGATGAATCCCAGCAGCTCGTAGCGCTCGGTGCGCACGAAGAAGCGGATCGGGAAGCGCGCCGCGCGATCCTCGGTGAACTCCACCCGGAAGGTCTCGCGGTTCACGTTGCGTTCCAGGGCGTGCACGAAGGGACCCTGCAGGCCGGCGCCGGGAGCGAACCAGCGCACCGGCGTGGGGCGGGCGTTTTCGAATCCCTCGAAGCGGGCGAGGGTGTCGTAGGGCGAGAAGAACTCGGCGAACAGCGCCACGCCGTACATCACCGCCAGCACCGCGATGCCGGTCAGGGCCAGGCGGTGGCGGCGAAAGCGCCACCAGATCAGTTGCCCCTGGGAGGCGTATTCCAGCCGCTCCAGGCGGCGCGCGCGGCGCAGGTCGGCGCGCGCCGCCGGCGCCTCAGCCATCGCCGGCCCCCAGGCGGATGCGCGGGTCGAGCCAGGCCAGGCAGATGTCGGAGATCAGGGTGCCGATCACGGTGAGCGTGCCGAGGATCAGCACGATCGCCCCGGCCAGGAACATGTCCTGCGCCAGGGTGGCGCGCAGCAGCACCGGCCCGATGGTCTGCAGGTTGAGCACGATGCCGACGATCACCTGCCCGGAGATGAGCGACGGCAGCAGCCAGCCGATGGTGCTGAACACCGGATTCATGGCGATCCGGATCGGGTACTTGAACAGCAGATTGCGCTCGCTCACCCCCTTGGCGCGCGCCGTGATCACGTACTGCTTGCGCAGCTCATCCAGCAGGGTGCCGCGCAGCACCCGGATCAGCCCCGCGGTGCCGGCCAGCCCGATGATGATCACCGGCAGCCACACGTTCTTGAGCAGGTCCAGCAGCTTGGCCCACGACCACGGGGCATCCACGAACTCCAGCGAGAACAGGCCGGTAATGGCCCAGCCGGTGACGTCGTAGATCACCCAGCTCGTCACCAGCGCCACCAGGAACTGCGGCATCGACAGGCCGATGAAGCCGATCAGGGTGAACAGGTAGTCGAACCAAGTGTACTGGTTGGTGGCCGACACCACCGCGATCGGAATCGCGAGCAGCCAGACGAAGAACAGACTGGAGATGGAGATCGCCAGGGTGGTGGGCAGGCGCTCGGCGATCACCTCGTTGACCCGCTTCTCCCACTGGAACGACCAGCCGAGGTCGCCCTGCAGCACGATCCCGGTCATCCAGCGGAAGTACTGCACGTGGATTGGCCGGTCCAGCCCGAACTGGGCCGTGAGGTTGGCCACTTCGGCGTCGTCGAGCTCCGCGCCCGACTCGCGCAGGGCGGCGATGTAGGTGGTCAGGTAGTCGCCCGGCGGAAGCTGGATCACGGCGAAGGTCAGCACCGAGATCAGCAGCAGCAGCGGGACCATGATGGTCAGGCGGCGCGTGATGAAGCGAACCACGTTGGTTTTGAGTTACCGGCCTCCGCCCGGCGGCAGCCGCGCGGAGGCAGCTTCACGCACGGGGCGGGCGCGCGGCGCGCGCCCGCCCCGCATCACGGTGCCGTCGAGATGCGGCAGGATGCCTCCTACTCGAAGAAGAACTGCTCGGCCGCGAACCAGGTGGCCGACGACTTGCCGGACACCGCCAGATTGCCCAGGTTCTCGGGAATGATCACCGGCCCCACCACGTCGCGCGCCAGCGGGAACATCGGGACGTGGGTGTTCATCCAGGTGCTGAACGCGTCCACCGCCTGCATCGCCTGGTCGGAGGTGGGCAGCTCCGCGGTGAAGGTGCCGTACAGATCGTACAGTTCCTTGATCCAGACCGGCGGTTCCTCGCCCTGCGCGCCGCCGGTTCCCAGCCAGCTATGCCAGCCCTGGCCCCAGCGCGACCGCGTGTTGGGCAGGTAGTCCACCATCAGGATCGGCCAGTTCACGTCGTCCAGCCAGGACAGCGTGGCGTAGAGCTGGCCGGCGTCGCGGCGCTCGATCCAGAGTTGGCGCGCGATCAGCTTCATCGGCGTGCGGATGCCCACCGCTTCCAGGTCGGCGGTGATCAACTCGCCCATCTTCTCCCAGTCGGCGGCGCCTTCGATAATCTCGAACACGAGCTGGAACTGCTCGCCGTCGGGGCCGAGGCGGAATCCGTCGGCGTCCTTCCGGTCCAGGCCGATCTCGTCCAGGATGCGGTTCGCCTCCGCCGGGTCGTAGTCCGGCTTGATCCACGGGTTGGGCTCGCCCAGGCCGAGGAACATCACGTCGATGATGTTCTGGTAGTTGATCGCCTTGTTGACGGCATGCCGGAAGCGCGGGTTCCACACCACCTCGCGCCACGTCTCGTCGGGATTCAGGTAGTTCAGAAACAGCGCCACCGGAGCGTTGTGGTACACCAGGTTGGTGTACACCCGGTATCCGCCGCGCTCCTCGTTCTCCTTGAGCAGCGGCACCTTGTCGTGGGCGATCAGGTCGCGGTTCAGGTTGACGTCGCCGGCGATCACCTTGAGCGGGATGTTCTCCGCCTTGGCCACGATCACCGACTCGTAGCGGTCGACGTAGGGGAGCTGATTGCCGGCCGCGTCCACCTTGTAGTAGTAGGGGTTGCGCTCCATCACCATCAGGTCCTGCGGCGAGTCGACCCGCACCCACGGTCCCAGGGTGGGGAAGCCGGCGGCCTCGCTGCGCATGTTCTCGTGCCACAGAATGTCCTTCTGCAGGAACAGGCGGTGCCATTCATCGCTCTCCAGGCCCGCTTCCCGGAGGTTGGCGGCCAGGGTGGCGGCGTCGGCGTGGTTCTTGTGGTACTGCATCAGCACGTGGCGCGGCTTGAGCAGCTCGTTGTAACCGCCCCACAGCGCCCCTACGCCCATCGCGATCACGAACCGGCCGTACTGCCGGTCGAAGCTGATGCGGAAGGCGTGATCGTCGACGATCTCGAACGTCATCGGCGTGCCGTCGGGCTGGCCCGCGGCCTTGTAGCGCGCAGGCAGCGCCGGCGTCAGGGCGTCGACGAACAACACGTCCTCTACCGCGAAGCGCATGTCCTCGGTGGTGATCGGCGTGCCGTCCGACCACTTCAACCCGCGCCGCAGGGTGAAGGTGAACACCCGATTGTCGGCGTCCACCTCGAAGCTCTCCGCCACGTTGCCCATGATCGGCGCCACGGTATGCGCCGGGCTCATCAGGAAGTGCTCCATGGCCGCGTCGCGCAGGTTCCAGTCCAGCTCGGGATTGGCGGTCACCGAACGCAGCGTGCCGCCGTACTTGCCAATCTCGACCGTGAGATCCTCCGCCCGCACCATGGTGCCGGTGGTGACCACCAGCGGATTTTCGGGCAGCCGCTCCTCTACCGGCGGCAGTTCGCCCGCCGCCACCATCGCGGCCAGGGCCGGCGCCTCGCCGAACGCGCCGCGTTCCATGGTCGCCGCGCCGGTGGCCGCGGCCGCGCCCTCCTCGCCCTCGCCGCCGGCCCAGGCGACCAGCGCCGGCGCCGCGCCGAGCAGCGCTGCGCATACGATCCGAATGAACGATCGTGACATAGGTCAGGGTTCCTCCTTGAGGTAGTAATTGAGTGAGTGACAGTTAAAGCCTGCCGCTCCGCATCTGGTCAAGCTGCCGCCCCTCCACTATCATCCGGGGACCGTGCCGGGACTAGCCAGGTGAACTCAATGCGCAACAAGCCTATGACCGCAGCCCCGGGAGTGCGGCCCCTGCGCCGGGCGGCCCGGGCGTGAGCGCCGGCCACGCGGCGGCGCATCCCCGGGTGGCCGCGGCGGCGCGGCCGCGGTTGCTGCTGCGCCTGTATCAGCACCGCGTCAGCTATCTGCTGCTGCTGCCGGCGCTGGCGGCGGTCACCATCTTCGCCTACCGCACCTACCCCTGGGTGTTGATGTCGTTCCAGGACTTCACCTTCAAGCGCGGCCTGCTCGGCAGCGACTGGGTCGGCCTGCTCCACTTCCGGGAGATGTTCGCCAACCCGGTGTTCTACCGCGCGGTGCGCAACACTCTGGTAATAAACTTCCTCACCTTCCTGGTGGGCATTCCCGCGCCGATCATCTTCGCGCTGCTGCTCAACGAACTGCGCCAGCGGCTGTTCAAGCGGGTTACCCAGACCATCACCTATCTGCCCCACTTCCTTTCCTGGGTGATTACCGCCGGTCTGTTCTATCAACTGCTCAACGTCGATACCGGCCTGATCAACCTCGCCATCCGCGGCCTGGGGCTGCAGCCGGTGGCGTTCTTCCGCGAGCCCGAGCTGTTCTGGCCGATCATGGTGGGCGTCTCGATATGGAAGGAGGTGGGCTGGACTTCGATCATCTATCTCGGCGCGCTGTCGGCGATCAACGCCGAGCTGTACGAGGCCGCCACCATCGACGGCGCCAACCGCTGGCAGCAGGTGTGGCACGTCACGGTGCCGGGCTTGCTGGGCACCATGGCGGTGGTGCTGATCCTCACTGCCGGTCAGATCATCCGCGGCGGCGGCATCATTCCGGACTTCGAGGCCATCTTCAACATGCGCAATCCGCTGGTGGCGATGCGCTCCGATACCGTCGCGGTGCATACCTACCTGGAGGGAGTGCTGCACTCGCGCTACGCCTACGGCACCGCGGTGGGGCTGGCCGAGTCGGTGTTCGCACTGGTGGCGGTGGTGTCCGCCAACTGGTTGGCCAAGCGGTTCCGCGGTTCGGGGGTGTTCTAAGACGGTGCAGGGCCGCTCTTCCGCAGAACGCATATTCGCCGGCGCCAACGTCATCTTCTTCCTGTTCTTCTGCGCCATCACCATCTACCCGTTCATCAATGCAATCGCCTATTCGCTGTCCTCGGCCGACGGCGTGCGGCGCAACATCATCACCTTCCTGCCGTATGGCCTGACGCTGGAGAACTACGGCATCATCTTCCGCCGCGCGGACATTCTCCGGGCCAGCGGCATCTCGCTCGCGCGCACGGTGCTGGGCACCCTCTACGCGATCGTCATCACCACGCTCGCCGCCTATGCCCTGCTCGACCGGCGGCTGCCGCTGCGGCGTCCGATCACCATCTATCTGATCATCCCGATGTACGTGTACGCCGGGCTGATCCCCTACTTCGTGCTGATCTACGATCTCAAGTTGATGAACAACTTCCTGGTGTACGTGCTGCCGCATGGCTTCTGGGCCTTCAACATGATTCTGATTCGCACCTACATGGAATCGATCCCCGACAGCCTCGTGGAGTCGGCCAAGATCGACGGCGCCCGGGAGTTGACTATCATGACGCGCATCGTGGTCCCGCTGTCGTTGCCGATCATCGCCGTGATCTGCCTGTTCCTCGCGGTGTGGCAGTGGAACTCCTGGTTCGACGCCATGCTCTTCGTCACCCGGCCGGAGCTGCAGCCGTTGGCCATCATGTTGCGCAAGATCCTGCTCCAGGAAGTGGTCGCCGACGCCTCCTCGATGATGTCGCTCACGCGGGTGGACGCGGTGCGCAAGGTGAGCAGCGAAGGCGTCAAGATGGCAACCCTGATCGTCGCCACGCTGCCGATCATATTCGCGTATCCGTTCTTCCAACGCTACTTCATCAAGGGCATCATGATCGGGGCAGTAAAAGAATGAGCAACAGGAGCCCGCAGCCGCGGGCGTTCGCCTCGGAACAAGCGCGCAATCACGCAACAGGAGGATTGATGATGAAACGCCTTGGTATTCTGATAATGACGCTGGCGCTGGCCGCGCCGTTCGCGCTCCTGGCCGGCGGAACTGAAGAACAGACCGCGGTCGGCGAAGATGAGTGGGCGGAATATGAAGTATTCATGTTCACCCGCTTCGAGAACCTGTGGATGAACAATCCGGGGGACGTCGTCACCCCGTACATAGAGGAGAAGTTCAAGCTGCGCATCAGCGACCTGCAATGGCAGGGCGAGATGACGGCGCAGCAACGCATCGCCCAATACGCCGCCACCGGATCGTGGCCGGACGTGTTCATCGGCGACCCCAACTTCCTGCAGCTCATGCTCAAGCAGGATGAGCACATGGACCTGACCGAGCTGGTGCCGCAGTACATGCCCACCTACTGGAACGAGGTGATGACCGACGTCGATAAGCAGCTCAACTACGGCATGAGCGGCGGCGACGGCAAGATCGCGTTCATCTACAAGCACAGCCTGCATCCGTTCGACCCGGCGAAGGACGACGATCCCTACACCGTGTTCAACCGCAGCTCGCACGCCCTGCAGACGCGCGAGGATCTGTTGACCGCGGCGGGGTATACCTTCAAGCCGATGGCCGAAATCGTGGCCGAGGCGCAGCGCACCGGCAAACCGCCGAGCCGGGAAGACTTCGCCCTCGATCCACCCATCGACACGCCGGAGCAACTCACCGAGTACCTGCGCAAGATCAAGGCGATGAACCTGACCATGAACAACGCGCCGGTCTACCCGATCACCTGGGACTGGTCGATGTTTCACATTGGCACGATGTACGACTGGGGGCACTGGAAGTACAACTTCGAGACCCGGACCGCGGACGGCTACCTGGGCAGTCCGGGGGCCAAGGAATGGTTCTGGCTGGTCAATCGCTGGTACCAGGAAGGGCTCGTGGATCCTGACTTCCTGGTCGACAAGAAGGCGCAGATTCGCCAGAAGTACGCCGGCGGCCGGATCGGCACGTTCTTCGACGTGTACGACCTGCCGGGGACCATCCGCGCGCTCAAGGCGCTCGATTCAAGCTACGTCATGCGCCCGATACCGATGGTCGAGGCCGATCCCTCCAACCACGGCTATTGGGACGCCTATGTGCCCGGTTGGTTCGACGTCGTGCTGAGCGCCGACCTGGATGAGTCGATTGCGATCCGGCTGCTGAAGATGTGGGACTGGATGTACACCCGCGAAGGGATGGAGATCCTGACCTGGGGGCCACCCGACAGCGGCTTGTGGGAGCTCCGCGACGGGGTCAAGGTGTTCACCGATCCGGCGGTATGGGAAGCGGGGCGCACCATGAGCGAAGGCCAGGGCGGACCGGAGGAGTATGGACTGCAGGCCCTGCGCGGCCATACCGAGGGCGACATGTGGTCGCGCATCGCCAATGCGAGCGCCGGCCCGCAAGCCGCCCGCTTCTTCCCTTCCAGCATCCAACGCAGCTATCCGCTGGATATCAACGATACGCTGGTCTACAACGCCGGCAAGGTACTGACCGGGTTCAGCCACCACCGTCCGCTGCGCGGCAACGTGAGTTACGGCGTGGGCGAGGTGGTCGGCAAGACTTCCGACTACTACTGGGGCGACTTCCGCACCGGGCTCAATCAGGACTTGACGTCGTTGATCAACGCCGAAACGCGGCAGGAGTACGATGCCGCATGGGAGGACGTGTTCTCCCGCTTCAAGCGCACCACCCGCTACGACGAGGCGCAACAGATCATGACCGAGTATTTTCAGAGCTACCTGGAGTAGCGGAGTCACCGCATCCGGGGGCGGGGCGGCGGCGTGGTTACCGCGCCGCTCCCCGCCGTTTCGCAAGGATTTCGCAGCAAGGATACTGCAGATGGCCAACGAGCAAACGGTGCGGCCGGCGCTGGCGGCCGCCGACTGGGAGCGGCTGAACGCCGCGCCGCTGCCTGACCTGGACGGCGAATACCCGCTCAGCGAGGCGCAGGTGGAGCGCTTCCGGGAGCAGGGATTCATCGTCCTGGAAGGGGTGCTGGACCGCGCCGAGATCACCGCCTACGGGGAGGCGATCCGCGCCGTCGCCATGGCCCACTTCCGCGCCCGCGGGCTGGCCGCGTCGTTCGGCGGCGCCTTCCTGCAGCAGCTCAACCTGCGCTACTGCTCCGACGCGGTGCGCAGCTTCGTGCTCAGCCCGCGCTTCGGGCGCATTGCCAGCCGCCTGCTGGGCGCGCCCGCGGTGCGCCTGTATCACGAGCAGGCGCTGTTCAAGCCGCCGGGCGGGATCGACTCGCACTGGCACCAGGACCAGTTCTACTTCCCGTTCGACGATACCTTCACCCTGGGAATGTGGATGCCGCTGGTGGACTGCTCGCCGGACATGGGGCCGCTGCGCTTCATCGCCGGCTCGCACAAGTACGGCAACCTGGAGGGCATGTCGATCAGCGAGGAGTCGAAGCACTTCTTCGACGACTTCGCCGCGCGCGAGGGGCTGCAGGTGGTGCAGGTGCCTGGGCTTCGGGCCGGCGACTGCTCGCTGCACCTGGGCTGGACCGTGCACGGCGCGCCGGCCAACCGCTCGGACAAGATGCGCGAGGCGATGACCGCCAACTACTTCCCCGACGGCGCGCGCATCACCGACCTGGCGCGCTCGCCGGACGGGCTGCGCTTCGTGGGCGGCCTGCTGCCCGGCCAGCTCGCCACCAGCGCGATGAACCCGATCGTCTTTTCCGCCGCCGACGCGGCGGCGGCGGAGGGCGGCTGATGGAGCAGTGGAGCGCCGCGCGCGCGAACGAGTGGTTCGCTTCGATCCCGCTGCCGTTCGGCTGCAACTTCCTGCCGAGCAGCGCGGTGAATAGCACCGAGATGTGGCAGGCGGAGAGCTTCGACCCGGCCACCATCGAGCGCGAGCTGAGCTGGGCGGCCGGGCTCGGCTACAACACGGTGCGCGTGTTCCTGCAGTTCATGGTCTGGGAGGCGGACCCGGAGGGCCAGAAGGAGCGCCTGGAGACGTTCCTCAGGCTGGCTGACGCGGCCGGCATTTCGATGATGCCGATCCTGTTCGACGATTGCCGCTTCGACGACCGCGACCCCTACCCGGGGCGCCAGGATGAGCCCAAGCCGGGGGTGCACAACAGCCGCTGGACGCCGAGCCCCGGCTACGCCGCGGCCGACGACCCGGCGCGCTGGCCGCAGCTCGAAGCGTACGTGACCGACCTGGTGGGGGCGTTCGGCGGCGACCGCCGGGTGCTGGTGTGGGACCTGTACAACGAGCCGGGCGGGGCGCGCCCCCAGGCCAGCCTGCCGCTGCTGGAGGCGGCGTTCCGCTGGGCGCGCGCCGCGCGGCCGCGCCAGCCGCTGACCGTGGGGTCATTCTTCTGGGACGACTACATGACCGAGATTCGGCTTCGCGGCGAACGCAACTCCGACGTGGTGTCGTTCCACAGCTACGGCAACCTCAACGAAATCGGGGAGCGGCTCGACGAGCTGGCGCGGTACGGGCGGCCGCTGCTGTGCACCGAATGGCTGGCGCGCCACCACGGCTCCAAGTTCGCCAGCCACCTGCCGCTGTTCCGCGACCGCAACGTCGGCAGCTATCAGTGGGGGCTGGTGGCCGGGCGCACTCAGACCTTCCTGCACTGGTACACGCGCTACAGCCCGGAGCCGGCGCCGCCGGAGCCGCGCCTGTGGCTGCACGACGTGCTGCGGCGCGACGGCTCGCTGTACGATCCCGCGGAAGCCGCGCCGCTGCGCGCGCACGCCGGCGAGGAGCTGGCGCTGGAACCGGCGCCAATGACGCCGGAGCTGATGGCCGACCTGGAGCGGCGCGGGCTGATCATCCGCCTGCGGCCCGGCGCCCATGACCTGGCGGCGCGGCCGGGCGAGACCCTCGGCGAGTCGATCTACGAGAGCGCTGGCCGGTACGGCCCGCACAAGCTGATCGCGGTCACCGTGAACCGCGCCGAGTTCGCGGCCTTCGGCACCCATCCCGACAACGAGGAGTTCCTGTTGCTCGGCAACCCCGACAGCCAGCCGCTGTACCTTGCGGTGGCGCTGTGCCTGCGGGAGGAGTTCGAGGACAAGGTGAAGAGCGGCCGGCTGACCGCCGCGGACCTGGTGATGATCGAGTGCCGTTACAACGACCCGGAGGTGAGTTTCTTCGTGATGCGCGCCGGCGTGCCGCACGGCGAGGCGGTGATGCCGGCGGCGGGCAAGCCGGCGCCCAGCTTCTACGTCACCGAATCGCGCGACCTGCCGCTGGACCTGCTCGACCTGCGCAAGTACCGCCTGTCCGCGACCTGAAAAAGGGCCGGTTCGGGTGGAACGGCCGCACTATCACCAACACCGCCGGCGGCTGCGCGAACGCTTCCTCAAGAGCGGCGTGGCCGGGTTCGCCGAGCATGAGGTCATCGAGCTGATCCTGACGCTGGCCATTCCCCGCCGCGACGTAAAGGAACCCGCCAAGGCGCTGCTCGCGCGCTTCGGCAACCTGCGCGGCGTCATGGATGCGCCGCGTTCCGAATTGCAGGCCGTAGCGGGCGTGGGCGAAGTCGCCGCAACCGCGCTGCAAGTCATACGCGCGGTCGCCACGCTCTACCTGCAGCAGGCGTCCGAGGACGAAGCGGAAGCGCTGAGCGATCCCCGGCGGCTGAGCGACTTCTGGCGCATGCGGATCGGCGCCCTGAAGCACGAAGTGTTCGCCGTGGCATATCTGGATTCGGCGGGCCGGCTGCTCCGCGACGGCGTGGAGACCCTGCAGGAGGGCACCATCGACCGCGCCGCGGTGTATCCCCGCCGGGTGGCGGCGGCCGCGCTCCGGCGGGAGGCGGCGGCCATCGTGCTGGCGCACAATCATCCGAACGGCCTGCTGCAGCCGAGCGAGCACGACAAGCTGATCACGCGCGCGATCGTGCTGGCCGCCGAGACCGTCGGGCTGCGCGTCGTCGATCACCTGATCGTGGCCGCGCAGGACACCTTCAGCTTCCGGCAGGCCGGCCTGCTGTGAGCGCCGCCTGCCGTCCTGACGTTCGTTCGCTCGTCTCGACGGCGCCGGCCCGAAAAGGGTAGATTCCGGTCAGGAGAGTTGGAATGCCGTTTACCGTCGAAGACTTCCAAGACTTGGTGCAACTGCTCGATGAGCGTCCGGAGTGGCGGTCGGAACTGCGTCGTCTGGTATTGAGCGACGAGTACCTGGCGCTGCCGGAGCAGCTTGCCGAGTTCCGGCGCGACATGGAACAGCGCTTTATCGAGGTCGAGAAGCAGATCGCCGACCTGCGGCGCGACATGGAGCAGCGTTTTTGCGAAGTCGAGAAGCAGATCGCTGAACTGCGGGGCGACACCGACGTCCACTTCCATCGTGTCAACGTGCAGATCGGGCAACTCAAGGGCGAGAACCTGGAGCGGCGCTACCGGGAACGCGCGCACGCCTACTTCGGCCGGCTGCTCCGCAAGGGCCGGGTGGTAGGGTCGCAAGAACTGTCCGATCTCCTGGAGGAAGCGGCCGACCGCGGCGTCCTGTCGCAGAGCGACCGGGAGGAGGTGGCGTGGGCCGATCTGATCATGCGCGGCCGGTGGCGCGCTGACGGCCGGCAGGTCATGGTGCTCGCGGAGGTCTCGTGGGTCGTCGACCGCAACGACGTGCGGCGGGCCGTGGACCGGGCGGCGCTGCTGAGCCGGCTGGGCACGCCGGTGGTGCCGGTGGTCGCCGGAGACTCCGTCACCGAGCGCGCGGCGGACATGGCGCGCAGCCGCAACGTGTGGCAAATGCTCGATGGCCGATTGGTTGAACCGGATGGCATGAGCCAGACTGAGTTGGCAGCGCGTCCGTAAGCGGCCGCGATGACACCCGCTGATCTGGAAGTCCTCATCCAGCAGGGCGAAGGCACGACGCTCGAATTCAAGGAAGCGGTGTCGTCGTCGTTCGCGCGGGAGCTCGTGGCGCTGGCCAACACCGTCGGCGGGAAGATTTTGCTAGGTGTACGGGACGATCATTCCATCGTCGGGATCCGGGACGCCAACGAGCTGCGCGCCCGACTCCAGGGCCTTGCCCGCAACTGCGATCCTCCGGTGAAGGTGCGCGTGGAGCCGGTCGGCAACGTGCTGGTGGTCCACGTACGGGAGAGCGACGCCAAACCGGTGCAGTGCAGCGACGGGTTCTTCAGTCGCCAAGGCGCGGTAACGCAGAAGCTGAACCGAAACGAGATCCGCGACTTCTTCCGGGTCGAAGGGGCGATCCGGTTCGACTTGGCGGTTTGCCCCCGGTTCCGCTATCCGGAGGACTTCGACCGCGAGAAGTACGACCGGTGGGTAGGTTACTCCGGCATCACCGGACGGCCGCCGGTGGAGGACACTCTGGTCAACATCGAGGCGGCCGAGCGGGCTGGCGACCGGCTGCTGTTCCGCAACGCCGGCGTGCTGTTCTTCGCCCGGAACGTGCGGCACTTCTTCCCGGAGGCATATATCACCTGTCTGTTGGGCCGGGGGACCGACAAGGTTCACATTCTGGATCGCAAGGACTTCGCCGGGGGGACCGTGGCCGACATCGAGGAAGCCATGCGCTTCATCGAGCGCAATACCCGCACCGCCTACCGGATCGAGGGCCTGCGCCGGGAAAACGTCCCGGAGTACCCGATGAACGCGCTGCGCGAGGCGATCACCAACGCGGTCATGCATCGCGACTGGTTCTACAACGGCACCAACGTGTTCGTGGAGCTCTACGCCGACCGCATCGAGGTGATCAGTCCCGGCAGCCTGCCCCCCGGCCTGACCGTTGCCGAGCTGGGGCGCCGGAGCGTGCGGCGCAACCCGCTCATCTCCGACCTGCTCCACCGCATCGAGTTCATCGAGATGGCCGGCACCGGCATCCGGCGCATCCGGGAGGAAGCGCGGGCGCGCCGCTGCCCGGAGCCGACGTTCGAGGCCAACAGCTTCGTGACCGTCACCTTCCGGCCCAACCCCGAGGTGCGGGCGGCGACCGGCGATGATGGGACTACCGGGGAAGTCACCGGGGATGTTACCGGGGTAGTTACGCCGCAGGAGACGCATCAAACCCCTTCCCGGGCAACCACCGGGGAAGTCACCGGGGATGTTACCGGGGAAGTCACCGGGGAAGTCGCGGCGGTTGTCCGGCTGCTGCGAGCGATGGCCGGCGACATGACCAGGCAGCATCTCCAGGAGGCGCTTGGCCTGAAGCACGAGGACCACTTCCGCAGTGCGTACCTGCAGCCCGCTCTGCGCGCCGGCCTGGTAGAAATGACCATCCCCGACAAGCCGCGCAGCCGCAGCCAGCGCTACCGGCTGACGCCCGCCGGCAGCCGCTACCTGAGACGAACGGAGGAGACCCCGTAGATGGCGAAGATCGATGGCCCGCGTACTATAGGTGCCACGGCGTCGCGCAGGCTCTCAGCCCCTCGCGTGGGATCGACGTTGCCGGTCCGTATCCGCCAAGGCCAGTTCCTCGACGGCGGCCATAGCACGCTCAGGACCGCTGGCTCGACCAGGGCCTGCGCGGGCGCGCAGCGGTCGGCGACGGCTTGCGCGGCGGCAGCTTCTCGCCGGTGTACGCGTCCCACTCGTTGCCGTCAGCGTCGGCCATGATAAAGCGGTCCTCGCGGCGCACCCTGCCGCTCGCGAGCGACTCCCGGACCCCTTCCGGCGTCAGCTCCCCGAGCGGGCGCCCGGAGTAGTCGCTGTCTACGGCTTGGGTTTCGTCGGCTTCTTCTTTCTGCTTGCCCATCTGCGACTCATCAGGAGCTTGTCATTGGCTTGCGCGATCGGCACGAACTCGTCATACGGCCACTGCCTGACCCGCAACACCCTGTTCTTTGTGGGTGAGCATCTTGTCGAGCTGCGCCTTTAGGACCGATGACCCGCTCCGCCACGCAATATACTGCGCATACGCCCGCGCCCACAACTCGGCCTCGTGGGTCAGGTAGGTATCGCCCTGCAGGAGCGCATACCTCTTGCTCTGCAGGATCGCCTTATGACCGCCTGCATCGTCCGAGTCGACTCCCGCTTAGACTCGAGGTCGTCTATTTCGGCGACGCCCTTCTTTGACATGCCCGACGTCAGTACGCGCCGGCGCGAGTGCCCGCCGGCGCGCAGCCTGGATGCCTGTTTGACTGATGATACCATGGCGAATACCATATAGCCGTGGTCATTACCATAGATCGCGACGGGCGCGTCGTAGTGCCGAAGCAGTTCCGTGACCGCTTCAACTTGGTTGCTGGTACGCAGTTGGAGATCGAAGCCGCAGGTGACGGGCTGAAGCTTCGTAAGGTCGTAAGCGAGCCGACGCTGGTTCGGAAGAAAGGGTTCCTGGTGCATCACGGCACTGCTCGTCCCGACATCGATATCGTCGAGTTCATCCGTGCCGAGCGCGACGCCCGCAGCCGTCATATTGCCACGGACACCACGGATTGATGCGCAAGCCGCAGCCAGCGCTACCGGCCGGCCGCCGCTACCTGAGACGAATGGAGGAGACGCCGTAGATGGCGAAGATCGACGTCACCCGGACCGAGCTGGTCTGGCCGGGCAAGTACAACGAAGACGGCACGCTCAATGAAGCGCCGCGCGTCAACCTGCCGTTCCAGGTCATCGAGACCGTCAACGAGAGCCGCGCCACCCGCGAGGCGCGCAAGACGAAGGGCATGTCATTATTCGACGTGTACGAGGGCACCGAAGGCGATACCTTCGAGGAGGGTTGGCGGAACAAGCTGATCTGGGGCGACAATCTGCTGGTGATGGGCTCGCTCCTGGAGAAGTTCGCCGGAAAGATCGATCTGATCTACATCGACCCACCATTCGCGACCGGAGCAGACTTCTCATTTACGGCGCCAATAGGAGAGTCCGGGGAAGAAGTGTTCAAGGCGCAATCTGCCATTGAGGAGAAAGCATATCGTGATACATGGGGAAGTGGGCATTCATCTTATGTTTCCATGCTCCATGATCGCTTGATGCTTATACGAGAACTCCTTTCAAGTACCGGCAGCGTATATGTACACATTGATCCCCGGGTAGACTATCTTGTCAGAGGTATTCTCGATGACGTATTCGGTCAAGAGTCATTTCGTAACGTCATTGTCTGGAAGCGAGACGTTGCAGGTAAAGGAGCCAAGAGAACCAGCAGTCAATGGCCACGAAATGCAGACACAATAATTTGGTATGGTAGGTCTCCGGCATCGTGGACGTTCGAACAACAGTATGCGCAGTTGAGCGATGATCAGAAGAAACCATATCGATACCACGATTCGAACGGCCGTCGGTATAAGGCAGTTCAACTCGGTGACTACTCCGAAAGATCAATTGCAATTATGGTTCAGAAAGGGATGATTCATACTTCCTCCACTGGTAAGATGTATAAGAAATACTACTTGGATGAAGCTCGCTCGACAATCGACTGTATTTGGACCGATATTCTTGGTTTTGGAACAAAGACCGCCTCGCACGAGATTCAAGGATTCCCTACTCAGAAGCCTGAGATGCTACTTGAACGTATTGTCGCTGCGTCATCCAAGAAGGGGGACCTCGTAGCCGACTTCTTCTGTGGTTCGGGAACTACCCTTGCCGTGGCCGAGAAGCTCGGGCGCCGCTGGATCGGCTGCGACCTGGGCCGCTGGGGAATACACGTCACCCGCAAGCGGCTACTTGGTATCGAAGACTGCAAGCCGTTCGAAATTCTGAATCTCGGCAAGTATGAACGGCAGTACTGGCAGGGCGCGACCTTCAGCGAACAAGGCTCCGAGCAGGCGCTCTACGAGTACCTCGCGTTCATCCTCAAGCTGTACGGCGCGCAACCGGTCGCCGGCATGGCGCACGTGCACGGCAAGAAGCATCGGGCCATGGTCCACGTCGGCGCGGTGGATGCGCCGGTGACTATCGACGAGATCGAACAGGCGGTCAACGAATGCCAGCGGCTCCGCCAGAACGAGCTGCACGTGCTAGGTTGGGAGTGGGAGATGGGGCTGGCTGGCCCCAACAACGACCTGCGCAAGGGCGGATTGATGCACGAATCGGCCAAGGCGCGCGGCGTCAAGCTCATCCTGCTGCAGATACCGCGCGAGGTGATGGAGCAGCAGGTGCGCGACGAGAACGACGTGCGCTTCTTCGAGCTGGCGTACCTGGAAGCGGCGGTCGAGACTCCGGATACGCTGACCGCGCAGGTGCGGCTCGAGGACTTCGTCATTCCCAACGACGAGCTGATCCCGGACGAGGTGCGCGGCAAGGTCCGGCAGTGGTCCGATTACATCGACTACTGGGCGGTGGATTGGGACTTCCGCAACGACACCTTCATGCAGGGCTGGGTAACCTACCGCACGCGCAAGGAGCGCAGTCTGCCGCTCGCCTCCGATCCGCACCGCTACGAATCTCCCGGCACCTATCAGGTGCTGATCAAGGTAATCGACATCTTCGGCAACGACACGTCGCAATGCTACCCGGTGACGGTATGAACGAGCTGCACCTTACGCCCGAGGAGAGCGCATGGTTGCGCGCATATCGGAGTCTGATACGTCGGCGGTACCCGGAAACGGTGGCGCGAATGCTCGTCTATGGTTCCAAGGCGCGCGGCGACGCCCACGCCGACAGCGACCTGGACGTTCTCATCATCGTCCGGAACGACGCCGCCGACGAAGCGGGAGCTGCGCGGAATCGGCTACGATCTGGCGGCAACCTCCCACGCGGTGCCGTCGATCCTGGCGTATTCGCTGAAGGAATGGCAGGAACGGAGCGCACGGGGGTACCCGTTCCAACGCGCGGTCGAGCGCGACGGCGTGTCCGTCCTGTGAAATCGGACGATGGCTGAGTCGGTCGTTTCTTACGACCGGGACCTGCCGCAGATTGCCGGCCGTCTGCCGTGGGAGGCGCCGTGCTCCTGCCTGGTGAAGGACGACGCGGCGCGCACCGGCTGGCGCGAGGATCGTTCCGGGCGGCGCCCGAGCCAACTGCTGCTGGTGCCGAAGATTCGCGACGCGGTGGACTCATGGCGCGCGGCCGGGTACGACGGCGCGTCCGGCGTGACCAAGCGGCTGTTCGCGTACTGGTTCGAGGAGGATCACGAAGTCTCAGGCTTCGACGCGCCGTTCCGGTACTATTTCTGCCAGCGCGAGGCGATCGAGACACTGGCGTGGCTGGTGGAAATCGCCGGCAGGCGCGACGCGCTCGCGTTGATCCGGGACTACGGGACGATCTCCGTCACCGATCGGTTTCAGACCGCGATGGACGGCCGGCGGCAGCTTCGCCGTTATGTCCCGGAACTGGATAAGGACGTCGAGCAGGAGCTGCCGCCGGAGAACTTGCGCCGCTACGCCCTCAAGCTGGCGACCGGCGCCGGCAAGACCTGGGTGATGGCGATGGCGGTCGTGTGGTCGCGCTTCCACCGGCTGCGCGTGGCAGACTCCGAACTCTCCACCAACTTCCTCATCGTCGCCCCCAACGTGATCGTCTATCAGCGGCTCGAAAGGGACTTCGCCAACAACAATATCTTCCACCGGTTGCCGCTGATCCCGCCGGAGTGGAAGGGCAGCTTCACCCAGAAAGTGATCCTGCGCGGCGAGGCCGCCGAACCCGCTCCGTCCGGGAATCTGTTTCTCACCAACATCCAGCAACTCTACGAGTCGCGCGACGATACCTGGACTCCCGCGAACCCCGTCGAGGCGCTATTGGGAGAGAAACCGGCGCAGGATCTCGCGGGGTCCGCCGGGCGTTCCATGCTGGAACGGGTCAAGTCGCTCCCCGATCTGGTGGTGATGAACGATGAGGCGCACCACGTGCACGACGAGGACCTGGCGTGGAGCAGGTCGCTGCTCGGCGTTCACGGTGGGCTGCCGCAGGGGGTCGGCGCCTGGCTCGACTTCTCGGCCACGCCCAAGGACCGGAACGGCATGTACTTCCCGTGGACGGTGTGCGACTACCCGCTGGCGCAGGCGGTGGAGGACCGGATCGTCAAGGCGCCGATCATCGTCACCAACGAGGACGACGCCGGGCAGCCGGCGCAAGACCCGGAGGGGGTGACGAAGGACAATGTCGCCGCCAAGTACGGCTACTGGCTGCAAGCCGCGGTACGGCGCTGGCAGGAGCACCGCGCCGCGTACGGCCCGCTCGGCATCAAACCGGTGCTCTTCATCATGGCGGAGAAGAACGTCTACGCCGACGCGTTGGGCGAGTATCTCGTCACGACCGCAGGATTCAAGACGTCAGAGGTACTGGTGATCCACACCGACACCACCGGCGAGGTGCGGAAGGGAGACCTGGAAAAGGCGCGGCAGGCGGCGCGCGACATCGACCGCCGCGGCAGCCGGATCAAGGCGATCGTGAGCGTGATGATGCTGCGCGAGGGCTGGGACGTGCGCAACGTGACGGTCGTGCTGGGGCTGCGGCCGTTCACCGCCAAGGCGGAGATCCTGCCGGAGCAGGTGATCGGGCGCGGGCTGCGGCTCATGACGCAGGTGAGCCCGGACCGCACGCAGACGCTGGAGGTGCTCGGCACGCGCAATCTGCTCAACGTGCTGCGCGAGCAACTGGAAGCCGAGGGAGTCGGCGTGGCCAGCACGGCGCAGGGTCCGCCGCCGCCGGTGACCATCGCACCGGTGCGGGAGCGGCTGGCGCACGACATCGCGATCCCCCTCACCAAGCCGAGTCTGACGCATGACTCCCGCAAGCTGTCGGAGCTCGACGTGCAGTCGCTCATTCCGATCTACGAATCGAACGATCTGGCGGAACCGGTGCGAATCACGATGCGGATGGAGTTCGCGACCACGGAGACCGAAGTCCATCAGGCGGCCTTGGCGCCGGAGGGGAGTCCGGCGCGGGAGCTCCTGGCCGGCATCGCCGGCGAGGTGAGCAAGCGGACCGGGCTCACCAACCGGTTCGCCGAGCTCTACCCGATCGTGCGGCGGTACGTGGCGGAGCGCTGCTTCGGCGGGCCGGTCGACGTGGAGGATTCCGGGATTCGATCGCACCTGACGCGGCTGGAACTGCGCGAAGGAATCGCCCGCTATCTGGCCGGGGCGATCGGCGAGCTCACCGTCGAACGCCGCTCGCTGCAGTTCGAGCGCACCGACTTCCGGCTGTCCGCTACCAGACCGTTCAGTTGGCGGCGCAATCTGCCGCCCCTCGAAGCCGACAAGACCGTGTTCAACTACGTGGCGACCTACAACGAGTTCGAGCGCAGCTTCGCCGAGTTCCTGGACCGCGCGGCCGACGTGCCGCGCTTCGCCGCGCTGGGCACCACCGATCAGGGCAGCTCCGGCACCGCGTTCCGCGTCGACTACCTGAAGGCGAGCGGCGCCATCGGCTTCTACTATCCCGACTGGGTAGCCGTCCAGCAAACCGAAGACGGCGCCGAAGACGGCGAGGTGCACTGGATCATCGAAACCAAGGGCCGCGTCTGGGAAGGCACCGACCGGAAGGACGCCGCAATGCGCGAGTGGTGCCGGCGCGTGCACGACGCCGCCGGCATCGTCTGGCGCTACCTGCGCGTCAACCAAGCCGAGTTCCGCAAGCTCCCGCCCGACTCCCCGACCCTCAAGGCCCTGATCGCGCAACTCTCCGACGACGCCCTGTCTTGACGCGGACCGCTACCCGCCGAGTGGAGAAGATGGAGTCCTTGCCTTGCTTGGCGCTGTCACGGGCCGGCCGGGGCGGTTGCGAGGAAGTTGATGAAGCCGTCGAGGTCGCATACTACTTGGTGGTCGCGGGCCAGCCACGGGCTGCGCCGGCAGATCAGGAACCGCCGGCTGGCGGCGATCAGGTCGGCGGCGGCGTTGAGGCGCTTCAGGTCGTCGAGTCCGGGGCGGGTGGTCAGCTTGACTTCGAGCGCCCACAGTTCCGTGCCGACGCGCAGCACCAAGTCGATTTCGCGCTGGTCGCTGGTGCGGAACGAGAATGCCTCGAACGGTCGTCCGGCGTGCCGCAAGGCCGTGAACACCTGGTCGATGACGAACCCCTCCCAACTGGCCCCGACCCACGGCTGATTCAGCAGCTCGCCGGCGCTGGCGCCAAGCAGCGCGTGCAGCAGCCCGCTGTCGCGCCAGTAGACGCGCGGGCGCTTGACGATGCGCTTGCGGATGTTGGCGTGGAACGGGAGCAGGCGGCGGATCAGGAACGCGCCTTCGAGGTAGTCCAGGTAGCTGTTGACCGTGTGGTAGGAGAGGGCCAAGCTCTTGCCGATCTGGGTGGCGTTCCACTCCTGGCCGTTGGTCGCCGCCAGCATCTGCAGCAGGCGCCGCGTGGTCGGCGCGCGGGCGGGCAGCCCCCAGTTCGGCAGGTCGCGCTGCATCAGCAGGTCCAGGTAATCGTGCTGCCACTGGGGAAAGCCGCGCCCGGTCAGCACGCCGCCGTCCGCATACCCGCCGCAGAGCCACAGCCGTTCCCGCTGCCCGGGAGCGGCCAGTTCCGACCATGACAACGGCGCCAGTTCCACCACCGAGAGTCGGCCGGCCAGCGACTCCGAGACCTGGGTCATGAGCGCCGGCGAGACCGATCCCAGCAGCAGGAACCGCCCCATGCGCCGGCGGTCGTCGTCGATGGCGCCGCGCAGGCGCGGAAACACCTCCGGCCACGCCTGCGCCTCGTCCAGCACGATCAGTTCGCGTCCGCTGACCACCGTGTCCCACGTCAGGTCCAGGCGCAGCCGGTCGCTCTCCTGCTCCAGGTCGAAGTAGACGCCGCCGAGCGACCGGGCCAACGTAGTCTTGCCGCACTGGCGCGGCCCCACCAGCGCCGCCGCCGGATAGTTGCGGAGCCGCGCGAGCAGCACCGGCGTCAGGCCCCGTTCCACCATCACTACGACATTTTAGAAATCGATTTCTATTTTGCAAGATTGGGGGCGCGGAGCTGGTGCAGCCGGTAGTCCTTCTCGATGCCGAGCCAGATTTTGGCATCGACGCCGAGCACCATCTCGAACTGGAGGGCGGTCTTTGGCTCGATCGGGGCCTTCCCGGCGATGATCTCGCTGATGAGCTTCGCGGACCGGCCGCACCGACGTGCGAACTCGGCTTGAGAGACGCCGTGCGCCTCCAGGCGTTCCTCCAGCACCAGCCCGGGCGGAACCGCATAGTCAGGCCGGTACTCATTGATCGCTGCCGTCGCCATGTCCTCCTCTATCCCGGACCGTGGCCAGGATAGCTGAGAATGGCTGTTCCGGGTCGAGGGCGCGCAGGAACGGGGCGCATGGCAGGCACAGCACGCCGTGTTCGCGGAGCCGGCGCGGCCCGCGGTAGAGCAGTACCGGGGTCGCTACCGGGTAGTCCTGGGTGAACGCCCGCAGGCCGCGGAAGTCGCGCGGCTGGAGCACGGCGCCGCTCTTGACCTCGATGGCGAACAGGCCGCTTTCCCCGTAGAGTACGAAGTCGACCTCGCTGCCGGCGCGGGTGCGCCAGAAGCTGAGGCTGTCGTCGCGGTTGGAGTAGGCGATCCAGGCGCGCAGATGCTGCGCCACCAGCCCTTCCAGCGCCGCGCCGGCCAGCTCATCGGGGCGGTCGAGCGGCCCCGTCGGGCGCAGCGAGCGGAACAGACCGGCGTCCATCAGGTAGAGCTTGGGGTGTGTACTAAGGCGCCGTTGCGCGCGCCGGGTGAACACCGGCAGCGTGAACGCCAGCAGCAGATCCTGCAGCACCTCCAGGTAGGCGGCCGCCGCCTTGCGGTCCACCTGGCACTCGCGGGCCAGGTTGGACAGGTTCAGGACTCCGGCATGGCTGAAGCTTACCGCTTCCAGAAAGCGCGAGAAGGCGCCGACGTTCCGTACCAGACCCTCCTCCTGCACTTCCTCCCGCACGTAGAGCGCCGCGTAGGTGCGCAGCGTCGCCCGCGGGTCGGCGGCGTCCACCACCATCGGTATCAGCCCCAGCGCGAGGGCGCGCTCCAGGTTGAAGGCGCCGCCCAGCTCCGCCGCCATGAACGGATGCATGGTGGTCAGCAGCGCCCGCCCGGCCAGCAGGTCCACGCCGCGGCGGCGCAGCTTGCGGGCGCTGGAGCCGGTGAGCACGAAGCGCAGCCCCTTGTCCAGCTCGACGAGCTGATGGACCACCGGAAGCAGCTCCGGTACCCGCTGCACTTCGTCGATCACGACCGGCCGCCGGCCGGGACTCGCCGCCACCGTGCGGCGCAGCCGTTCGGGCGCCGCGGCGTAGAAGCGGGCGTTCTCCGGGTCGATCAGATCGATGAACAGCGCCTCCGGGTAGCGGTCGCGCAGCCACGTCGACTTGCCGGTGCCGCGCGGCCCGAACAGAAAGTAGCTGGCCGCCGGCGGGCGGAAGAAGCGCGCGAACATCGCGCCGACGTTAGCCGGACGGCGGCATTTTATCCAGTGAGTTTCCGTTTTGCGTCGAAGAATGGACTCTCGCCACCCGGAATGACCGCGTTTGACCGCCCCGACCGCCTCTGACCGCCCGGCGCGCGCTTGACGGCGGCCCGCGGGTGGCCCATAGTGGCCGGAAGCCCTTGCAGGCGGCTGCACGGGCAGGCAACGACCACACCTCGAAGAACCTCAAAGGAGGGATTACATGGTGGTGAAAAACAACATTACTCGGCTTCTGATACCGCTGCTCCTGTGCTCCGGCGCATTGCTCTGGGCCAGCGGCGCCGAGGAGGAATCGGGCGCGGCCGAAACCGCCGCCCCGATGGCAACCGGCAAGTACCGGGAGGCGCCGAGCCTGGCGCAGATGGTAGCTGACGGGAAGCTTCCTCCGGTGGAAGAACGGCTGCCCCCGGAACCGCTGGTGGTGCAGGTCAAGGATGAGATCGGCCAGTACGGGGGGAGCGTCACCGCCATCAAGCATGATCCCGCCAACTGGTACATGATCGCGCACGTCAACATCGAGCCGCTCATGGAGCTCGACCCGGAGGACTCGTTGAACGTCGTGCCCAACGTGGCGCGCGCCTGGGAGTGGAACGCCGACAGCTCGCAGCTCACGGTGCACCTCCGCCAAGGCATCCGCTGGTCGGACGGCGAGCCGTTCACCGCGGAAGACCTGCGGTTCTATTACGAGGACGTCACCTTCAACGAGACCCTGACCCCGCTGGTGCCGGGCGCCTGGATGTCGCACGGCGCGCCGATGACCTTCACCCAGGTGGACGACAGCACGGTGCAATTCGGGTTCGCCGGTCCGGCCCCGGCCCAGTTGTTCATGTTCACGGCCGCGAACGGCTACATGAACCACTACTTCCCGGCCCACTACTTCAAGCAGTTCCACATCGACTACAACGACGATGCGAACGCCAAGGCCAAGGAGGAAGGTCTCGAAGAGTGGTGGCAGTTGTTCAACCAGAACCGCGAGAAGACCCGCCCCTACATCCACTATCCCGGCGCCCCCTACCTGTACGCCTGGACGCCGACCTCGGTGACCATGGACCGTACCGTCTGGGACCGCAATCCCTACTACTGGAAGGTCGATGCGGAGGGCAATCAACTGCCGTACATCGACAACGTATACGGCGTGCTGGTGGTGGAGTCGGAGCTGGTCAAGGCGCGCGGCATCGCCGGCGAATTCGACTTCCTGGTCGAGGGCTTCGGCATGGACGAGGCCCCGCTGCTGGAGCAGAACGCCGAGCGCTACAACTACAACGTCATCATCGGCCCCAACACCTGGGCCGGCGCCGGCTCCTACTACTTCAACCTCAATCACTCCGATCCGGTAAGGCGGGAGCTCTACCGGGACGCCCGCTTCCGGCGCGCGATGTCGCATGCGATCAACCGGGACGAGATCAACGAAATCGTGTTTCAGGGCATGGCGACCCCGCTGCTCGGCTTCGCCCTCGGCGACGAGCCGTTCTATGACGCCGACGTGCAGCGCGCCGAGCAGGAGGCGATCCGCTACGACGTGGCCGAGGCCAATCGGCTGCTCGATGAAGTGGGCCTCACGCAACGGGATTCCGACGGCTATCGCCTCACCTCCGACGGCAAGCGCCTCACTCTGGAAGTGATCACCGGCACCGGCCTGGCCGACCTGGTGACCATCTCCGAGCTGGTGACCAGCTATTGGGGAGAGGTCGGCGTGGAGCTGAAGTTCTCCATCATCGAGCGCAGTCTGTTCTCGCTGCGGACCAACAACGCCGACTACGACTTGACCACCTGGATCATGGAGCCCAGCCAGTTGAAGTACCGCACCGACAGCCCGGCCACCGGGTTCTTCCTCTCCATCGGGCATTGGGCGCCGATGTGGCGGAAGTGGTATCAGTCGGGCGGCGCCGCGGGCGAGGAACCGGTCGGGGTTGCCAAGGAGATGCTGGAGCTGGGCCACGCCATGCGCAACGAGCTGGACGACGCGAAGTGGCGGGAGATGGGCAAGGAGTTCATGCTGACCTTTGCCGAGAACGTGTTCGCCATCGGCACCGTCGGCCTGCCGCCGCGGCCGATGATCTTCCGCCGCAACATCGTCAATCTCTACGACGAGCTGGCGTGGACCAACGCCACCGCCGGCAACTTCCGCGGCCGCGCCTATCAGTGGTGGATACGGTAGCTACCGGTACCTACGGCTAGGGTTCGGTCGACTGCGACGAGCGTCCGCGCCGCGGGCGCTCGTTCGCAGTTGCCCGCGCCGCCCGCGCCCGCCCGCCGCACTGACAACATCCGCCAGAGGGGGAGAGAGTGGTTTCCTACGTCATCCGGCGCGCCCTGTACATGGTCGTGGTCCTGGTGGTCGTCTCGGTAGTCGCCTTCCTGATCATCCAGTTGCCGCCGGGCGACTATTTGACCGTCTACGCCGCCAATCAGGAAGCCCTCGGGCGCGACGTCGACCAGGCCGAACTCGCCGCCATGGGCAAGCTGTACGGCCTGGACAAGCCGGTGCACGTGCAGTACTTCGTGTGGGTCTGGGGATTTCTGCGCGGCAACCTGGGCTGGTCCTTCAATCTCAAGGAGAAGGTGGGCACGCTGATCGCCGACCGCCTCCCGTTCACCGTGATGCTCTCCCTGGCGTCGCTCGTATTCGCCTACGTCATAGCCATTCCCATCGGCATCTACTCGGCCACGCACCAGTACTCCGCCGGCGACTTCGCCGCCACCTTCATGGGCTTCGTCGGTCTGGCGACCCCGAACTTCCTCCTGGCACTCATCTTCATGCTGTTGTTCAACCGCTGGTTCGGGCTCAACGTCGGCGGCCTGTTTTCGCCGGAATATATCGACGCCGCCTGGAGCTGGGCCAAGTTCATCGATCTGCTCAAGCACCTGCCTATTCCGGTGCTGGTAATCGGCACCGCCGGCACCGGCTATCTGGTGCGCGTCATGCGGGGCTCCCTGCTCGACGAGTTGGCGCGCCAGTACGTGATCACCGCCCGCGCCAAGGGGGTGGCGGAGCGCACCCTGCTCTACAAGTACCCGGTGCGGCTGTCGGTCAACCCGATCGTCAGCACCGTCGGCTGGGCGCTGGCCGGAATCGTTTCCGGCGAGACGATCACGGCGATCGTGCTCGGCCTGGAAACCACCGGGCCGCTGCTGTTCCGCGCGCTGCTGGCGCAGGACATGTACCTGGCGGGCAGCATCACGATGCTGCTGACGTTCCTGGTGGTAATCGGAACGTTCATTTCGGACCTGCTGCTGGTGCTGATAGATCCGCGAATCAGATACGAGGCTCAGGGCCGCTGAATGATCCGCCGGACGCGCCGCTCCGCTGCCGACGACCGCTATTACCTGGCTTCCCAGTGGCGGCTCATGTGGCGCAAGTTCACCCGCCACAAGCTGGCCATGGCGGCGGGCGCGGTGTTGGCCCTGTTCTACCTCGCGGCCGCGTTCTGCGAGTTCGTCGCGACCCATGACATCCTGAAGCACAGCGCGGAGTTCGTGTTCGTGCCGCCGCAGAAGATCCGCTTCGGCGACGAACGCGGCTACGGACTGCGCCCCTTCGTGTACGACATACGCAAGGAGATCGACCGCGAGAAGTTCCGCAGAGTCTACGTGGAGGATCCCGAGACGCGGCGCTACATTCGCTTCTTCGTGCGCGGCGATCCCTACCAGTTATGGGGCCTGTTCGAGTCCGATCTCCATCTGTTCGGCACCGCGGAGGGCGCATTCTTTCTGTTCGGGACCGACAAGCTGGGCCGGGATCTCTATTCGCGCACCGTCTATGCGGCGCGAATCTCGTTGTCCATCGGGCTGATCGGCGTCTTCCTGAGCTTCGTGATCGGATGCTCCATGGGCGGCATCTCGGGCTACTACGGCGGCACCCCCGACATGGTGATCCAGCGCGGCATCGAGATCCTGATCTCGCTGCCGACGATTCCCCTGTGGATGGCGTTGAGCGCGGCCCTGCCGAGGAGCTGGGGCACGCTCAAGATCTACTTCGCCATTACCATCATCCTGTCGATGTTCGGCTGGGCGGGGCTGGCGCGCGTGGTGCGCGGCAAGTTGTTGGAGCTGCGGCAACAGGACTTCGTGACCGCGGCTCGGGTGGCCGGGGCAGGCGAGGGGAAGATCGTTGCCCTGCACCTGCTCCCGTCGTTCCTGAGCTACCTGATCGTCAGCCTGACGCTGGCGGTGCCCTACATGATTCTGGGCGAGACCGCCCTCAGCTTCCTGGGCCTTGGCCTGCGCCCGCCGGTGGTGAGTTGGGGCGTCCTGCTGCAGGACGCGCAGAACGTGCACGCGGTACTGCTGCATCCCTGGCTGCTGATTCCGGGCCTGTTCGTGGTGGTCGCCGTGTTGGCGTTCAACTTCCTGGGCGACGGACTGCGCGACGCCGCCGACCCCTACAAGTGAGCGGGTTCAGGCGGCGGAGGGGGAGCGCGGCGGCAGCGGCGGAACCATCAGGCAGTTCGAGTCGCGGCGCTGGCGCCACAATACCGGGAGCATCTGCGCCCAGGCGCGCAGCAGGCCGCGCGGCGCGGGCGGCAGATCGGCGGCGATGGCCGCCCGCAGCTTGTGCAGGTTGTAGAACGGCACGCTGGGGAACATGTGGTGCTCGACGTGGTAGTTCATGTGCCAGTAGAGGAACCGTGTGAACGGCCCCAGCAGGATGGTGCGGCAGCAGAGCCGGTGGTCGGGCGTGTTCGCCGCCAGTCCGGAGTGTTGCGTCTCCACCAGCAGGAAGCTCAGCCACGGCGCCAGCCAGCGGGCGAAGGTTACCACCAGCAGCATGATCCAGGCATCGGTCGCAATGAACAGCGCCGCCAGCGCCAGATGTCCCAGCAGCACCACCCGCGCCCAACCGAACAACGCCGCGCGCTTGGCGGCATCTCCCTGCCCCACCGGGCGGTCGGCGAAGCAGTGCTGCTCCCAGGTGACGCCGGGACCGCTGTCGTCGAGCCGGCCCAGGCTCCAGCGCAGCAGGGTGCGCAGCTCCGCGGCCATGCTCGGCACCGCCAACACGAAGCGGAACAGCCATTGCAGCGGCCGCAGCGGGCGCGGCAGCCGCACCTCGCCGTCGAGCTCGTCGTGCACCGTGTACTGGTGATGGCGCACGTGGCTGGCGCGAAAGTAGTCGGGGCTGGACCAGTGCAGGAATGAGAACAACCGCAGAAACAGCTCGTTGAGCAGGCGGGAGCGAAACACGGTGCGGTGCGACAGCTCGTGCCGCGAATGTTGCAGGGTACGGAACAGCGAGCCGTGCAGGAACAACGCGGCGACCAGCCACGGCCAGCTCAAGTGGCGCTCGGCCAGCACCACGATGCCGCCGCTGGCGGTGAGCAGGACGATGAAGCCGAGCGCGTGCAGCAGCGGCCGCAGGTTGCGGCGCTGCGACAGGGCGCGCAGCTCGGTCATGGGAAGCGGCGACCGGTACCAGCGAACCCGCTGATTGGCGGCCCAGTCGTGTTCGAGGGGCGCCGTCGTGGGCGAACCAGCCATGAGACCGCGGCTCAGCCCTGCTCCGCCTTCTGGATGAACTTCTGCTTGGCGTAGTCGCTCACGCCCTCGGCGGCCTTGGCCGCCCGCTCCCACTCGCCCCGTTGCTCGTGATAGTGCATCGCCTTGTAGGGCTCCTCATCCTCGGCCAGCGCGCCCGTGGCGCCGATGTTCGGGGAGGCGAAGCTGTGGCTGGCGTAGTCGCGCGGAGCGGGCGCGCCGCAGGCCGGGCAGCGCGTGCGCGCCGCCTCGGTGGTCCGGCTGCTGAGCAACAGCTTCTCGAATACCTGCGCGCAGGCACTGCAGCGATATACGTATACCGGCATGGACCGCCAGCATACCACGTTGGCCTACCCGGCGTCACGCATCGGTTTCGCGCGGCTGCGGGACTACTTCGCGACCGTGCGGTACCACACCTGATCGAAGCTCAGGCCGGTCGCGAACCCGGTGACGTTGCGGCGCCGCGCGATCTGTTCGGTCTGCTGGAACATGATCACGTAGGGGCCCTCGTGCTGCAGGCGGCGCTGCAGGCCGCGGTAGAGCTCGGCGCGCCGCGCCGGGTCAGGTTCGTTGCGCGCCGCTACCACCGCGGCGTTGATCTCGTCGCGCGCCCAGGCGTTGCGCCAGGCCAGCACGCCGGTCAGGTTCGCTTCCGGGCGGTTGTCGGGGTTGTGCGCGAAGGCCGCGGCGTTGGCGTGCGGGTCGACGTAGTCGATCGACCAGGGGGCGAGAATCAGCTCGTGGCGGCGCGCGCGGTACCAGGGCCACAGCTCCGCGCCATCCTGCGTCACCACCTGCGCCTCGATGCCGGCCTCGGCCAGGGTTGCCCGCACCGCCTGCGCAATCGCCGGAAACGGCGGCGTGGTGAGCGTGTCGAGGCGCACCGCGAAGCCGCCGCCGTGGCCGGCCTGCGCCAGCAGCGACTTCGCCCGCTCCAGGTCGAGGCGGTAGGGCGCCGCCGGCCAGGCCGCCCACAGGCCGCGCGGCCAGAATGCCTGCTGCACCGTGAACTGGCCGGCGAGAAAGGAATCGGCCATGCCGTGATAGTCGACGGCGTGGCGCAGCGCCCGCACCACCTGCTCCTTGCCGAGGATCGGATGGGCGGCGTTCGCCGCCAGATAGACCACCGTGCCCTTCGGATGGCTATCGACCGCCACGTCGGCGTTGCCGGCCAGGCCGGCGATCAGGTCAGGCGTGAGGTCGCGCGCCAGGTCCACGGCGCCCGACTCCAGCAGCCGCCGCTGGGCGGCGGGCTCCGGCACGTGGCGCAGGATGACGCGCCTCACTCCCGGCGCGCCGCCGTGGTAGTCGGGATTGGCGGTCAGAATCACCGTCTCGCCCGGCTCCCACCGCTGCAGCCGAAACGGACCGGAGCCGGCGCTGTTGGCGCGCAGCCACCCCGCGCCGAGGTCGCCCTCCTGCTCCTGCGCCAGCGCGAGCTTCCGGTCCACCACCGATCCGAGGCCGGCGGAGAGCACGTGCAGCACCAGCCGGGGCGAGAACCGCTCGACGAGGGTCAGGCTGACCCGGCGGTCGTCCACCGCCTCGATCAGCTCGCCGACGTTGTCCGCGTTCCAGCCGAACTGCGCGAGCAGGGAGGCCGGCGATCCGTCCCGCCGGATCACCCGCTCCAGGGAGAACTCGACGTCCTCGGGGCGCACCGGGTTGCCGGAGTGGAACCGCAGGCCGTCGCGAATCCGCAGCGTGATCGTCTTGCCGTCGCCGCTCACCGTGTGACTCTCGGCGACGCCGCCGGTCAGCGCGCGCGGGTCCTCCGGCGCGAACGTCATGATCCGATCGTAGAGGTTGGCGATGATCTCGCCGGCGGTGAACTCGAACGCTTCCGCCGGATCCAGGGTGATGAGGTCGGCGATGTCCTTCGCGATGACCAGGGTGTCCGCGCCGGTCTCGGCCGCGGCCGGCGCGGCGGCCAGGGCGAGGAGGGCGAGGATGCCGAGCAGGGCGATGAACGCCCGCGTGAACCGAGATGCCACCATGCTTCCAGGATACCGGCCGCGTCGCAGGATGAGCACTGTCATGATCCGGATTGCCGGCCGCCGGCAGCGGGCGGGCCGGCCTGCAGATGGCTGGTGTCGTTCAGCAGTTCGAGCGCGGTGTGGCCGCCGGCGAACACGGTGATGACGGACAGACTGCAGTTGTCCAGCGCGAACCGCCACATGCTGGCCGGCGGCAGCTCCAGCAGCCGCACGATCGCGGCGCGCAGCGAGCCGCCGTGCGCCACCAGCAGCAGGTTGCCGTCGTCCCCGGCGTGCGCGTCGCGCAGCCGGTCCACCGCGACCCCTACCCGCGTGAACAGGCGCTGCATGCTCTCCCCGCCCGGCGGCGCCCAGGAGACGCCCCCGGAAAGGCGCGCGGCGTGGCGTTGCGGGTCGCGGGCTGCGATTTCCGCGTCAGTCAGCCCCTCCCAGGCGCCGTAGCTCCGTTCGCGCAGCGCGGGAAGGGTGATCAGCGGCAGCTCCCGGCCGCGCATGATCGGCTGCGCCGTGCGCATGACGCGCCCCAGGTCGCTCGCGTACGCCGCGCTGAAGCGCATAGGGCGCAGCCGCGCCGCGGTGGCCTGCGCCTGCGCGCGTCCCCGGGCGTTGAGCGGCACGTCCGACTGCCCCTGCCCGCGGCCGGTGAGATTCCAGTCGGTCTCCCCGTGGCGCACCAGAAACCATCTACCCATCAGTCATGCTCCCGAACGGCCGGGCGCCCAGTTCCTTCAACTCCAGGGCCAGCCCGGCCACCATCAGGTACACGCGGCCGGCGCGCGCGGCGCAGAGCTGGTTCACCCGGCCGAGCGCGTCGCGGTAGGTCCGCCCGAGCGGCCACGCCGGCACCACCCCCAGGCCCACCTCGTTGCTGACCGCGATCCAGGTCGCCGCGGAGCGTTCGATCAGCTCCAGCAGCCGGCCGGCGGCGTCAAGTATGATCTGCTCCGCGTTGGCGTCCGCTTCGTGCCGCAACAGCAGATTGCTGACCCACAGCGTGAGGCAATCGATCACCACGGTATCGTAGCGGTTCATGATCGGCGCGGCCGCGCCGGCCAGGTCGAGCGGCTCCTCCAGCGTGTCCCAGCCTTCGGGCCGCCGCGCGCGATGGGCGGCGATGCGGCGCTCCATCTCGGCGTCCAGCGCCTGCGCGGTGGCGATGAACAGCACCCGGCCGCCGCGCCGCTCCGCGAGCCGCTCTGCGGCCGTGCTCTTGCCGGAGCGAGCGCCGCCCAGCAGCAGGATCAACTCGCCGCTCATGATGCCAGCGGCGAACGCAGCGCGTCCGCATCGGCCGCCGTCAGGAGGACGGCCAGCACCAGGACAGCGGCCTCGGCAATCTCGTTCGCCGCGCCGTAGACGTCGCCGGTCACCCCGCCGAGCAGGCGCGCCGCGGCCGCCCCGACGCCCCACGCCGCCGCGCCGGCGAGCGCCGCCAGCGCCAGCCCCGGCGGCCCGGCCAAGGCCGCGGCCGCGGCCAGCGCCGCCGGCAGTCCGCACCACAGTGGCAGGCGGCCGCGGCAGTTGGCGAACGGAGTGCCAAGTCCCTGCCGCCGGAGATATGGAAACGAGTCGATGACCGGCAGCATCGCCGCGCGCGACAGGCAGGGGAACAGCATGATCACGCCGATGCGGCTCGCCTCCGGAAGCGTCGCGAGCGCGGCGAACTTGACCAGCAGCAGGCAGACCACGCCGACCACGGCAAACGCGCCGACATGGGGATCCTTGAGTATCTCCCGGCGCCGGGCGCGGTCGAAGCCGCCGAACAGCGCGTCGCAGGTGTCCATGAACCCGTCCAGGTGCAGGGCTCGGGTCAGTACGGCAAGGGCGGCCACCAGCAGGGCGGCGGCGAGCAGCGCCGGCAGGTGCAGCGCCCGCAACGCCGCGTCCAGCGCGGCCAGCATCGCCCCCAGCAGCAGGCCGACCGCCGGGAACCAGCCGCGCGCGCCGGCGAGCGGGGCGCCCGCGCCGCGCGTTGCGACCGGCAGGATGGTCAGGAAGCCGAGCGCCGCGTGGCAGGACGCGAAGCAGGAGGAGACGGCGCGGAGAGTCTTCGTCATACGGCTAGTTCAGGGCGCGCGCGCCGCGGCGCCGCGGGCGCTGACGCCGGCCTCGGCGAAGGTGGCCATCTCCGCCAGGCAGGCCGCGGCGGCGGCGATGATCGGCACGGCAAGCAGGGCGCCGGTGCCTTCGCCGAGCCGCAGCTCCAGGTCCAGCAGCGGGCGCAGTTGCAGATGAGACAACGCCGCCTGATGTCCCGGTTCGGCGGAGCGGTGCGCGGCGATCAGGTAGTCGCGCGCCGGCGGGCACAGGCGCTGCGCCAGCAGGGCCGCGGCGCCGGCGATGAAGCCGTCCAGCACCACGGCGCGGCGCCGGCCGGCCGCGCCCAGCATGACGCCGGCCAGCACGCCAAGCTCGAAGCCCCCCACCTTCGCCAGTACGCCGAGGGGGTCGCCCGGGTCGGGCGCGTTGACCAGCAGCGCCCGCCGCACCACCTCGATCTTGCGGCGCAGCTCGTCCGCGGTCCGGCCGGTGCCGGGACCGGTGGTCCGCTCCGGCGCGGTTCCGGTCATTGCCGAGGTGACCGCGCTCGCCGCGGTGGTGTTGCCGATGCCCATCTCCCCGGTCGCGATCAGGTCTGCCCCGCCGGCGGCGGCCTCGGCCGCGAAGCCCGCGCCCGCTTCGACGCAGCGCTGCGCCTGCTGCCGGGTCATCGCCGGTCCGCGGCTGACGTCGCCGGTACCGCGCCCGGCGCGCAACGCGCGCAACTGCGGCTGCGGCGGTAGCTCGTCCGCCGCGATTCCGGCGTCCACCACGATCTGCCGCACGCCCAGCCGGCGCGCCATGACGCTGACCGCGGCGCCGCCGGCCAGGAAGTTCCGCATCATCTGCGCGGTCACCGCCTGCGGGTAGCCGGTCACCCCCTGCGCAACCACGCCATGGTCGCCGGCCGCGACGATCACGGCCGAGTTGCGGATCGCCGGCCGGTCGCTGCCATAGATCCCGGCAAGCTGAATCGACACCTCCTCCAGGCGCCCCAGGCTGCCCGGAGGCTTGGTCAGGGTCAGGTGGCGGGCCGCGGCGCGCTGCCGGGCGCCGGCGTCCGCCGGCGCGATGCGGCCGAGCGTTTCGGCCAGCGTCATGCCGGGGCCGCGGCCGGCGCCGCCGGACCGATCAGGCGGACCTGCGGCACTCCGGTGGCGGGATCGCGCTCCACCGCGGCTTCCACGCCGAACACCTCCCGGAACCGCGGCGGCGTGAACACTTCGGCGGGGGCGCCTTCGGCCACCACCGCGCCGCGCGCCAGCAGCGTCAGCCGGTCGCAGTAGCGGCTGGCCAGCGCCACGTCGTGCAGCGCCGCCACCGCGGCCGCGCCGCCGGCGGCCTCCGCCCGCAACGTCTCCATGGCCGCGAGCTGGTGCCGCAGGTCGAGCCCGGCGGCGGGTTCGTCGAGCAGCAGGACCCGCGCCTGCTGGGCCAGCGCGCGGGCCAGCAGCACCCGCTGCCGCTCGCCGCCGGAGATGCGGTCGAGCTGCCGGTCGGCGAACCGTTCGGTCCCGGTTCGCGCCAGCGCCGCGCGCGCAATCCGCCGGTCGTCGGCGCCCTCCAGTGCGAACCGGCTCAGGTGCGGGTATCTGCCCATCAGCACCGTTTCCAGCGCCGTGAACGGGTGGGCCGCTTCCTGCTGCGGCAGATACGCGATCAGCCGCGCGCGTTCCCGCGCCGCCAGCGCGGTCAACGGCGCCGTTCCCAGCCACACCGAACCGGAGTCGGGACGCAGCACGCCGGCCAGCACCCGCAGCAGGGTGCTCTTGCCGGCGCCGTTCGGCCCGACCAGCCCGGTCACCTGGCCGGGCCGGGCCGCGCACGACACCGCGCGCAGCACCGGTACCCCGGCCAGCTTCAGCGACACGCCGCGCGCCGCCAGCACGCTCACGACCCCCGGTAGGGCGCGAAGTCGTCGAACGCAACGTCCCGGAACCGATCCGGGTACAGCAGCCGCGCGGTCTCCTCGATGCCGCGCACGTTCCAGTGGGAGAGCGTGGTGTAGTAGCGTGAGGCGACGATGGTCACCCGTTGGCCGGCGATTGCCGGCACGCCGGCGAGCGCCCGCTCGCCCAGCAGGTCGGCGCGGAGCTGCGCTCCGCCCGAGTCCGCCGGTTGGGTGATCAGGATCACGTCCGGGTTCACGGCGGCGATCGCTTCCACGCTCACCGTCTGATGGCCGACGATGCCGGCGCGCGCCGCCGCGTTGACGCCGCCGGCAGCTTCGATGATGCCGCCCTCGGTGGAACCGCCGCCCGCGGCGCTGGTGGTGTCCGCGTAACGGGCGATGGAAAGGACCGCCGGCCGCGACCGATCGCCGGGCGGCGGGACCCGCTCCGCGACCAGCGCCAGCCGCCGCTCGATCTCGGCGACCAGCTCCAGGGCGCGCTCTTCGACGCCGAGCAGGTAGCCGAGCAGCAGGATGTTGGGAATGTTGCCGGCGGTCGAGTTCTCCAGCGCGGCGCGCGCCACCGGTACGCCGGCCTCCTTGATCAGCGCTGTCAGGTCCGCATCGGTGTAGCGGGAGACCACCACCAGATCCGGGCGCAGCGCCAGCACCGCCTCGACCTCGGCTCGCGGGAGGGTGGCCATGCCGGCCACCTGATCGGCCACGTTGGAATAGGTGGCGTTGCCGGTGAAGGTGCCCACGCCGGCAAACCGGTCACGGCCCGCCAGCGCGAGCAGCATCTCGTCGTGGCCCAGCGAGATGGCCAGTATCCGCTGCGGCGGGGCCTCCAGCCGGACCCGGCCGGCGGCGGTCTCCACCTCGCGCGGCCAGCCCCGGTTCGCCGCGTCCACGATGCCGGGCACCGCCGGGTAGGAGCCCGCCGTTTCGGCGACCGCGGCGAGCGCGCCGGCGGCCAGCAGTCCGGCCCCGGCAACCAGCCGTATCACCTTGTTCCAGTTATCCATGTCGATATGCCTCCTCCGGAAGTTGCATTTGGGTTTGTGTGCCTGGTTGGCTCGATTCCTCTACAGCAGCCCGGCGCGCGCCTTGTGCCGCGCCAGCAGGAACAGAAAGAACGGCGCTCCGACCAGTGCCGTGACAATGCCGACGCGCACCTCGGCCGGCGCGATGGCGACCCGCGCGACCGTGTCCGCGGCCAGCAGGAACACTGCCCCGCCGAGCGCGCTCAGCGGGACCAGCACGCGGTGGTCGGCGCCGGTGATCAGGCGCAGCGCGTGCGGCACGATCAGCCCGACGAACGCAATCGTCCCCGAGAACGCCACCGCGGCGCCGGTGATCAGCGACGCGGCGAGCAGCAGCGCGGTTCGGGTCAGCCCCACCCGCACGCCAAGCGCGCGCGCTTCCTCCTCGCCGACCATGAGCAGGTTCAGGTCGCGCGCCAGCAGCACCGCGACCGCGATACCGGCCAGCACCGGCGGCGCCGCCAGCCGCACGTCCGGCCAGCGCGACGCGTCGAGGCCGCCGGCGAGCCAGAAGATCATGGCGCGCTGCGCCCCGAGATCAGCGGTGAAGAGCACGATTGAGGAAATGATCGCGGCGATGAACGTGCTTACCGCCACCCCCGCGAGCAGCAGCGCCGCCATCGAGAAGCGGCCGCCGGCCGCGGCCACCGCGAACACCAGCGCCAGGGCGCCGGCGGCGCCGGCGAACGCCGCCGCCGGCAGCGCCAGCGGCGAGGCCGCCGGCGCCCCGGCGGCGATGGCCACCACCGCGCCCAGCGCGCCGCCGGTGGACACGCCGATGATGCCGGGGTCGGCCATCGGGTTGCGGAACAGCCCCTGCATCACGGCGCCGGCCACGCCGAGGGCGGCGCCGACGGTGAGCGCCAGGACGATGCGCGCCAGCCTGATCGACTCGACGATGGCGCGCTCGGTGTCGCCGGTTGCCAGCAGCCGCACGCCGACCTGCTCCAGCAGGATGGCGGCGGTGTGGGACAGCGGGATCGGGTAGGGGCCGACCGCGGCCGCGGTCACGATCAGGGCGGCGGCGCAGGCGGCCAGCAGCGCGCTGCCGCCCGCCAGCCGCGTAACGACCGGCGACCGCAGCCGCGTTGAATGGTCTGTCTGTCCCCCCGGCATCGGCGCTCCTTCGCGGCTCTCTGCGCGGGTAGAGGAACGCCATCGAGGAGGCTCGATCTGAGGCGCTCCCTGAAGCGGAGAGCGGCCACTCAGCCTGTGCCCGGCAGGTCTCCTGGCTCCCGGCTCAACGCCTGCCCCGCGCCTTCCCATCCCTGGAGGACAGTGGCATTCGGCGGGCGGCTGACCGGTCACAGTGGCGCCACCGCAGCGGATTCGCACCGCTTTCCCTGTTCGGCTTCGTCCCCGAAGCACCGGGCAAGGTCTGCCTTTAGTGACTTGTTCGGCGCCCAACCTACGACTTGGCCGCCCCGGTGTCAACGCCTGCCCCCGTCGGCGCAGGTAGACCGCTAGCCCGGTCGCTGTCCATGTGCTACGATGCTGAAAGATGGCACCCGTACGCGAGACGCGCTCCAGGTACGATGAGCAGTACAAGCGGCTGTTCGCCTTCCCGCCCATGGTCGAGGACTTGGTACGCGCCTTCGTCAGTCAACTCGACGCCGCCGACTTCTCGACGCTGCAGAAGCTGTCGTCAGATTACGTCAGCGACGAACTGCTCAAACGCCACGGCGACACCGTTTGGCGGCTGCGCCTGCCCGGCGGTTGGGCATACCTGCTGCTGCTCCTGGAGTTCCAGTCGCGCGACGAGTACTACATGGCGCTGCGCATCCTGATCTACACCGGCATGCTGTACCAGGAACTGGTGCGCAACGCGGCGCCGGAGCAACGCCAACCACTGCCGGCGGTGCTGCCCATCGTACTCTACAACGGCACGCCGCGGTGGCGGGCGCCGCAGCAGATCGGCGAACTGATCGCGCCGGTCGAGGCGGGGCTGGCGCCGTACCAACCAGCGCAGCGTTACTTGGTGATCGAGGAGCAGCACGTAGCGGTGGACACTGTGCCGGGCGACAATCTGATGGGAACGGTGCTCGGGTTGGAACAGAGCCGCACGGAGGCGGACCTGATACGGGTCGCGAACGCGTTGCCGGAGCGGCTGGATGGGCCTGAGAACGTCGAGTTGCGCAGGGTGTTCATCGACTGGATAACGAGTTCGATGGAGCAGGTCAGGCCGGCCGGTGAGAAGCTGCCGGCGATGAACAGTGTGAAGGAGGTAAGAATGACGGTGCAAGAACGCTTGCGGGAGTGGCCCGCGCAGTGGATGCGGAAAGGTCGCGAACAGGGCCTCGAGCAAGGCCGCAAGCAGGGGCTTGAGCAGGGGCTTGAGCAGGGCCGCGAGCAGGGCCGCGAGCAGGGCCGTGAGCAAGGCCTTGAGCGGGGGCTTGAACACGAACGGGCGCTGCTCTGCCGGATGACGGCGTTGCGGTTCGGGGCAGAGACAAGCGAGCGTTTGGCGGCTCTGTTGGCCAACATCGCGGACCCGGATCAACTGGCCGATATCGGCGACCGGCTGGTGCAATGCCGCGCGGACGACGAATTTCTAGCGCAAGTAGCGCTGGTCACTCGGTCGTGACGGCAGCGCAGCACGGGGATCCGAGTTCGGCTGCGGGCGGCCGTGTGGAGAATCGAGCCGGTTCCGCTGACGGTCACGCTGCAGCGCCGCGGCTCTCTCGTGGTCGCCGTGCCACAGCTAGCGCATAGCTACCGGAACGCGTCGAGGCGGGCGCGCAGGCGCTGCAGGCGGGCGGCGTAGGCCGGGTCGTCGATCAGGTTGCGCGTCTCCCCGGGGTCGGCGGCCAAGTCGAAGAGTTGCTCCGGCCAGTCTCGGCCCCGGAAGCGGAAGTACTTCAGGTGGTCCTGCTTCACCATCTCGGAGGGGCCGTTGAGCTCGTGGTACAGCTCGCAGTAGACCTCGTTGGGCCAGCCTGCGGCGTCGCCCTCCATGAGCGGCACCAGCGAGCGACCGTCCAGACCTTCGGGTACCGGGATGCCGGCGATCTCGCACAGGGTCGGAAACAGGTCGACCAGCGAGACGTTGTGGCCGACGGTTCGCGCGCCGCCGGTGAAGCGCCGCGGCGCGGTAATGCTGAACGGCACGCGCGCCGAGCCCTCGAAGAACTGCTGCTTCTCCCATAGCCCCTTCTGGCCGAGCATCTCGCCGTGGTCGCTCAGGAATACGATCACGAAGTCGTCGAGCACGTTCAGCTCGTCCAGCTTGGCGATCACCCGGCCGTACTGGCGGTCCACCCACTCGATCATGCCGTAGTAGGCGGCGGTGGCGCGGTGCGCCTCGCGCCAGGTCACGTCGGTGCCCACCCGCACCTTGAAGAAGTCAGCGCAGTCGAACCGCTCCGGCAGCTCCTCGACGTAGGGTTCGACGCGCCGCAGGTAGTAGCTGAACAGCTCCTCCGGGCACTGATAGGGATAGTGCGGGCTGTTCAGGCTGACCGCGAGCAGCAGCGGGCCTTCGCCGGGGCGGTCGTAGGGCTCGCCGACGAAGTACTCATCCAGGTACAGGAGCGCGCCCTCGACGGTGTAGAGATCTTGTTGCATGTGGTGGCCCTTGCCGGCCCGGGCGTTGGTGATCTCCTTTGCCGTCGGCCACTTTCCCGTGCCGGGCACGTGCGGGCGGCCGGCGCGCAGGCGTGTTTCCCCGGTACGCGGCAGGCCCATGTTCACCGCGACGTCGCGCCCGATGCGCTCCCGCCAGCCATGCATCTGGTCGTACCCGAGAAAGTGCATCTTGCCGGCGCAGGTGGGGTTGTATCCGTAGTTGGCGAAGTGCGCGGGTATGGTGAGCACCTCGCTCGGCAGCGGCGTATCGAACCCGGTGCAGCCGTTGTGGCGCGGATAGAGGCCGGTGAGGAAGCTCTGCCGCGCCGGCACGCACACCGGCGCCGGCGTATACGCGGACCGGAAGTAGGTGCCCTGCCCGATGATCCGATCCAGGGTGGGCATGCGGATGTGTGGGTTGTCCTCGACCGCCATCACGTCGGGCCGATGCTCATCGTCGATGAGCAGTAGAACGTGCGGTTTCTCGCTCATTGATCCCCAGTTCAGAACATGGTAGGACCTTCGGCGGTCTGCTCCGGAATTGCCTGCTGGACCTCCCAGTGTTCGACTACGCGACCGTCTTGCAGGCGATAGATCTCGATCAGCGCCAAGCCGACCAACTCATTGCCGCGCTCGCCGGTCGGATTGATCTGGGCATGGACCCAGACCAGATCATCTTCTGCGGCCATGCGCTTGATCTCCCAGATGGCCTGCGGGAACTGGTCGAAATTGCCTTGAAACGTCTTCTTCAGCGTCGCCACTCCGCCGGCCAGCGATGGGCTGTGCTCGGTGTAATCCGGCGCATAGATGGCATCCAGTACCTCCAGGTCGCGGCCGTTGAGAGCCTCATCGTATAGGCGCACGATGATGGCCTTGTTGGCGTCGGTGGCGGGCGATGCGGGCACCGGCAACGGATTCGCCAGGTGCAGGATGGCGAAGACGAGGGCTCCGACTACCGGTATCCATCGCCTCGGGTAGAGCTTCATCGAATCATCCTCCTCCAGTTCGGAACAGCATAGCCGATCCCCTCCTGATCGTCTATAGTCCAGGCGGACGATAGCAAATGAATGCCAAGGTGTGGATGTGAGGCAACAGCCTCGCTTTACGAATTCCGAAGGCGCTTGCCGCGGAGGCCAACGTCGTGGAAGGGACTACACGAGGAGACAGGGACCGGGCCAGGCGTCGGACGCGAGACTTGGTAAGCGGCACCTTGGGTGCCCGAAGGAGGACTTCGTATGGTTCCGAATCAGATTTTGCAGCGGATGAGCCGCGGCGAGAAGGCGCTGGGATTGTCGCTCACCGAGCCGTCAGGGCTGCTGGTGGAGCTGGCCGGCCGCTGCGGGCTCGACTTCGTGAGCTTCGACGCTCAGCACACGCCGTTGACTCCGGCCGAGATCGGCGAGATGTGCCGCCTTGCCGACGCCTATGAAATGACGGTCTCCATGCGCATTCCGGACGGCGCCGAGAGCACCATCCTCAGCTTTCTGGACCGCGGCGTGCGCGTGATCACGGTCCCCAACCTTCTCACCGCGGAGCAGGCTGAAGAACTGGTCAAGTACAGCTTCTTCGCTCCCCTCGGGCTGCGCAGCGCCACCAGCATCGCCACCATGCATGGCCAGGTGGACGGCGATCACGTGCGCCTGTTCCGGGAGGTCAACGCCAATACGGTGATCGTGCCGCAACTGGAGAGCATCGTCGCCCTGGAGAACCTCGATGAGATTCTCGCGGTAGCCGGCATCGATTTCTTCGGCGCCGGGGCCGAGGACATGGCGCAGAGTCTGGGCCTGCCCGGCCAGCCCCAACATCCGCGCGTGGCGGAGACCTACGCCAGGATCAGGGAGAAGCTGCATGCGGCCGGCAAGCGGATGCTCTCCGAAGTGAGCGCCGGCATCTCCGCGTTTGATCTCACCAAGGAGGCAATCGCCGAGCTGTTGCGCGAGCATGGCCGGCGCACCCGGCTCGGCTGGTAAAGCGCGCGTCAGCGCCTCGGCCAGTGGCGCGAGCGCTTGGCGCAGCTAGCCTAGCGCCGGCGCCACCAGACGATGGCCGCGGCCACCACCAGGAGCAGGGGCAGCAGCCCGACGCTGGACAGGTTGAGGAACCGCGCCTCCTCCGGACTCAGCACCAGGCGCCGCACCGGCAGCACCTTGCGGTCGACCGAGAAGATCTCCTCGCCGGCGCCCAGCCAGTTGACCATGGTCAGGAACAGGGCGCTGTTGTTGCCGTTGCGGAAGTGCTGGTTGGTGGCGAAGTCGGAATCGCCGACCAGCACCAGCCGGCTGGTATCCGAGCGCACCGGGACTTCCGCATCGGGAGCCGCGGGGCGCTGCACCGCCACCGCCAGCGCCAGCGGCCCCCGGGCGTCGGCGTCAGGGTCGAACTCCGGGGCCGCGGCCCCCAGGCGGGAACGCTCCACCCAGCTCCCCCTGCTGGTCCAGGCCAGCGGCTCCAGCTTTGCCTCTTCAGGCACCTCGGTGGCCGGCGAGATCGCCGCCGCGCCGGGGAAATATGCCTCGCGCAGCCCGTATGCGTTGCGCGCGCGGTCGACCAGCGGGACGTCGACGTTGGGCGCGACGTGGGCCGGCGGGTCCACCAGGATGCCCTCCTCGATGGTCAACCACCAGTCGCCGGCGAAGTCCCGGAACTCCTGCTGCGGGTTCGGGTTGAGGAGCAGCGCCAGGCGCCCGCCGGCGCGCAGGTAGCGGCCGAGCAGCTCAATTTCGTCCGGCGCGTAGGGTGCCTGGGGACCGGCGACGATGACGACGTTGGCGTTGGGCGGAATGTCGTCGACCTGGTCGAGATTCAGCTCGCCGATCTGAAACAGGTTGTCGCGCAGGCCGCGGCGGGCGCTCTCGTATTCGCCGAGGATGCTGCCCTCGCCGTGGCCGGTCAGGAAGTAGATCACGCGCTGGCGGGTGCCGGTCACCTGCAGCAGGGCGCTGGTGAAGGCGCTCTCCGCCTCCCCCTGAATCTGCGGCCCGTAGACGTTCATCTGGCCGAATTCGCCGCGAAAGACGACCGTGCCCACCGCGGCGCCGAACGGGTTCACCCCGTACTGGCGCGCCAGGTCGGGGCGCAGCTCGGGATCCTCGCGCCGGATCCGCAGCCGGTCGGAATAGGTCTCATACTCCTTCAGCAGCTCGAACCCGAAGGAGTTGACGGCGGCGATTTCCGCGCTGTTCTCCATGTTCGGATTCGGCTCCGCGAAGAAGCTCACCACCTCGACTTCGCTGTCGAGCTCGGCGAGGACCTCCTTGGTCTGGGTCGTGAGGGTGAACTGCTGCAGCCCGGTAAAGTCGAAGCGGTGGAACAGGGTGGAGCTCACGAGATTCGCCAGCACCACGGTGCCGATGGCCAGCGAGAGGCTGACCGAGGCGCCGATTCCGATTACCCCGCGCCGGCTGGCCAGCGCGCCGCGCACCCGCCGCAGGTCCCATAGCGCGGCGGCGGCGACGAAGCCGGCGCCGACCGCGACGATGGCCCAGACCGCGATGCCGCTGCCGGGCAGGACGAAGTTCAATACCCAGGCGGCGAACAGCAGGCCGACGCCGATGAGCGCCAGGAGTCCGGTCCGCATCAGCGCCACCTGCCGGTTTCGATCGAGCGCACCGCCATGAACAGGAACAGCAGCGTCAAGCTCAGGTAGTAGACGATCGCCTGCGTGTCGATGACGCCGCGCACGAAGTCGGGGAAGTAGCCGGCGAAGGCGAGGCGGCGCAGCACCTCCGCGGCCGCGCCGGACATCAGGTCGGCGACCAGCCCCACGGCCCAGAGGCCGAACAGGATGCCGGCGGAGACGACCACCGACACGATCTGGTTCGAGGTGACCGACGACACGAAGATGCCGACCGCCAGCGCGGCGCTGCCCATCAGCGCCAGCCCGACGTAGGCGGTCGCGATCGGCCCGAGGTCGGGATCGCCGAAGATGATCAGCAGCAGCGGATAGTAGAGCGTCAGCACCAGCATGCCGCCGAGAATCGCCAGGCTGCCCAGGAACTTGCCGGCGACGATCTCGCTGTCGCGGACCGGCGCGGTAAGCAGGAACTCCCAGGTCCCCAGCTTCTTCTCCTCGGCCACCAGCCGCATGGTGATGAAGGCGGCGAACAGCAGGATGAGGAACTGCGCGGCGTTGAGGAAGCCGCCGATGCTGGTGTCGGCGTAGTTCTGCGCGGCCAGCACGCTGGCGAAGAAGAAGCCCGACAGCCCCAGGAACACCGCGGTAACGATATAGGCGATCGGGGAGGTCAGGTAGGAGGAAAGCTCCTTGCGGGAGATGACGCCGACGTTGCGCAGGAAGAGTCTCATTCCGTTGCTGTCTCGCCGGCCTCGTCCGCGCCGGCCTCGCCGGTGAGCTCCAGGAAGATGTCCTCCAGAGTGAGCGCGGCGTTCTCCATGGCCAAGAGGCCCCAGCCCCGCCGCACCAGGGCGGCCGAGATCTGCGCCTGCGGCTGCTTCCCGGCCTCCAGCCGCGCCAGGTGGAACGGCTCCTGATACTTCACCTCCAGCACGCCTTCCACGCTGCCGAGCGCCGCGCTGACCTGCGCCGCCGGACCGTCCACTCGCAGCCGCAGCCGCTCGCCGCCGGTGACCGTGGATGACAGGTGCTCGATGCTGTCCTGCGCCACGATCCTGCCCTGATGGATGATGAGTACCCGCTGGCACACCATGCTCACCTCGGGAAGGATGTGGCTGGACAGCAGGATGGTGCGGTTTTCGCCGAGTTGCTTGATCAGCGCCCGCGTGTGGGCCACCTGAATCGGATCGATGCCGATCGTCGGCTCATCCAGGATCAGGACGCCGGGGTCGTGGATGATCGATTGGGCGAGTCCCACCCGCTGCCGGAAGCCCTTCGAGAGCTTGGCCAGGATCACGTCCCGGTACTCCTGCAGGGCGCAGGTCTCGATCACCTCGTCCACGCGCCGGGCGGCCGCCCTCTTGTCGAGCCCGCGCAGCCGGCCCGCGAACCGCAGATAGCCGCGCGTGGTCATGTCGTAGTAGAGGGGGACGATCTCCGGCAGGTAGCCGAGGTGGCGGCGGCCGGCCAGCGAATCCCGCGTCATGTCGTGCCCGGCGACGAACACCTCGCCGCGGGTGGGCATCAGGAACCCGGTCACCATCCTCATGGTGGTGGACTTGCCGGCGCCGTTGGGGCCGAGGAACCCGACGATCTCCCCCTGCTCGACGTTGAAGGAGATGGCGTCCACGGCGAGCCGTTCCCCGTAGTACTTGGTGAGATTCTCTACTCGTATCATATTTCCGTTTGCCGGCGGCGCGAATATAGCAAGAAAGGGCAGCGCTGCGTACCGGCGCGGCGGCTCCGGCGGCTCAGCTCACTGCGGGAGGTAGGGCGGCTCGGTGACGAGGCGCTCCATGATCTCGTACCAACTGCGGTCCACCGTGTAGACCCTGGTGGAGCCGACCAGGTGGAGGTAGAAGCTGAAGGTGTCGGGGGTCTCGTTGCCGATCACCAGGTCCACCGTGCCCGGGCCGCCGTCGCCGTGCTCGCCGCCGTGCTCCAGGTGTATCGTCATGCGCGGCGCCCGCAGCCCGAAGATCTCCAGCTCCTCCGGGCGGGCCGCGCCGGTGATGAGCCGATTCGCCCCCGGCCCGCTCAACAGGTAGGGCACGCCGCCCCCCCAGCGATCCAGGTCCACCCGCGGCCTTCCCGGTCGATCGAAGTACCATACGTGGTCGAGCCGGAACCACGCCTCCGCCAGCTCCTCGCGCGGGAGCGCGATTTCCACCCGCTGCAGGTCGCGCAGGTCGAACGACCACATGATCGGCCGCTCCGCCTCACGCTCCGTCTCCTCCGGCCCGCCGATGAGCAACCAGACCGCCGCCAGAGCGGCGGCCGCCGCGCCGAGGAGCGCCGCCAGCCGCAGCTTCATGTCCCGAGCGGCTTTCAACTGCGTTCATACCAGGCGGCCTGCGCCGAGAACATCTTCTGATAGAGTCCGCCGGCGGCGATCAATTCGTCATGGGTCCCCTCTTCCACGATGCGCCCGTGCTCCATTACCAGGATGCGGTCGGCGAAGCGCGCCGACCCGAGGCGGTGGGTAACGATGATCGCCGTGCGGCCGGCGCACACCTCGATGAATCTCTGATACAGCGCGGACTCTTCGAGCGGATCGATCGACGCGGTCGGTTCATCCAGCACGATGGTGTCGTGGCTGCGGAACAGCCCGCGCGCGATCGCCAGCCGCTGCCACTCGCCCAGCGACAGGTCGCGCTCTCCGAACTCGCGCGACAGCATGAGGTCGAGCCCGTCATCCGAGCGCCACAGCTCGCGCGGCACGCCGCCCTCGGCCAGGGCCTGACGCAACGCCGCGGCATTCTCCGCGGAGGTGACGTCAGCCAGTATCACGTTCTCGCGCAGGGTCATCTGATAGCGCTGGAAGTTCTGGAATACCGCGGAGGTCCGCTCCCGCACGCCGTTCCTGGTCGCCTCCCGGGTATCGACGTTTCCTCTGATCACCTTGCCGCGGGTCGGGACGTACAACCCCAACAGGAGCTTGGCAAGGGTCGTCTTGCCGGCCCCGTTGGCGCCTACCAACGCCAGCGTGGTACCGCGCGGGATCGAAAGGTCGATGTCCGTTACGCTGGCCGCGTCGGCGCCCGGATAGGCGAACGTCACGCCGCGCGCCGTGATCGCCCCCGAAATCGCGTCTCCGGCGCCGCGCCCCACCGGCCGCCCCTCGCCGCGCAGCAGAAACTCGATGAGATGAGCGGCGCGCGCACTATCCCGGTAGGACCTCCCGATCAGATCCATGACCGATTGCGACCCCAGCATAAGTCTGGTCAAAGCGTAGACGACGGCGGCGAATTCTCCGACGCCAATGCTGCCGCCGGCCAACAACAGCGCCACCAGGACGAAGGAACCGCCGTAACCAAGCAGCACCAGCACGCTGAGTCCGAGATCGATGCCCCCCAGACGGAGCGCCTCACGCCAGTGCTTGGCGTTGAACAGTTGAATCCCGCTTCGATACCGCTGCAGCAGATGCTCCAGAATCCCCAAGGTACGGGTTTCCTTGAAGTACTCGCGATCCACCATGCACCGTTCCAGGTAGCGAAACTCGCGCAGCGTGGGGATGGTCTTCGTTTCCAGCCGGTAATACCGGCTGCCCTGGATCACGTAGCTTGCGACGCGGGGCAGAAAGATCAATGGGACGATGACCGCAAGGAGCGGGGAAATCGTGTAGACGTACCCGGCTACCACGGCAGATGAGAGGAAACCGATAACCGGGTACATAAAATAGACCAGCATCGAAAGCGCGCCGGCGATTCCGGCTCGCGCCAACTCCAGGCGCTCGTTGGCATCGAGCGTCTCGAAGTCGATGAGCTCCAGACGCGCCGCCTTCTCGTTCATCAATTCAGCCGCGGAGCCTTCGACCTTGCCTTGAAAATAGATGCCGATGAGGTCGGCGAAACAGGCGAGTAGATCACGGGCCAATATGACGGCGCCCAGGATCACGACAGCGCCCAACGCAGCCTCAATGAGCCCGGAGTTCGAGAGGATGGAAAGGGCGATCCGCAACTGATGAAACACGAGCAATTCCACTGCGGGTCGAAGAAGATTGATCAGCACGAAAGCGGTCAGAGCGAACGGTGTCCGGCGGGCGGCCATGCTCATCACCCTGCCGAGCGTGCGCAGATATGACAGTTTGCTAGGATAATCCATACCAATGCCGCTGCGTTTCGAACATCTGCGCGTACAAGCCGCGCTGTTCCATCAGTCCGGCGTGCGTGCCGCTCTCCGCGATCACGCCGTCATCGATCAACAGAATCTCGTCGGCGATCTTGGTCGACCCCAGACGATGACTGATGAACAGCGTGGTGACGCCGGCCGAGGCTTGAGCGTAGCGCCGATAGAGGTCGCTCTCGGCCAGCGGATCCAGCGCGGCGGTGGGCTCGTCGAGGATCCGTACCGGCGCTCCGCTGGCCAGGGAGCGGGCTATGGCCAGTCGCTGCCACTCTCCGCCCGACGCGTCCACGCCGCCCGGCAACACCTTGCCGAGCGGCGTGTCGATGCCGCGCGGCAACCGCCGGAGGAAGTCATCGAGACCGGCGCGTTGCAGGATCGCTTCCGTTGCGGGGCCGCCGGCGTTCGCCAGATCTCCGAACGCGACGTTATCGCGTACCGTGAGCGAGTAGCGGGCGAAGTCCTGGTACACGATGCCGTAGAGCCCGTTCAAGGCGTCCTGCGGCCACTCGTCGATGGAGGCGCCGTCGATGCGGATCTCACCCGCGGTTGGCCGATACAGCCCGGCCAGCAGCTTGATGATGGTCGACTTGCCCGACCCGTTCGCTCCGACGAGAGCGTAGTGGCGGCCTGCCTGCAGCGAGAAGCTGACGCCGGCGAGCACCGGCTGCTGCGTATTGGGGTAGGTAAAGCCAACGCCGTCGAACTCGATGCGCTCGATCGTTCCCCGCGGCTTGCGCCGCGTGAACGACGCGCCGCGCTCTTCCAACCGGCAGAAGGAGGTCAGATCGACCAGAAACTCGCGGTACTGGGCGATACGAGAGGTAATCTCGACGATCTGCACGGCTACTATGTTCTCCGCCTGCAACAGCGCTGCCACCGCCGCGGTGTAGAAGGCGATGTCGATCGTCCCGCTGCGCAGCGGCGGCAGCAACGCCAGCATGGCGGCGATGATACTGCCGATCACGATCACGCTCCCTGCTCTGAAGCGGAACCATTGGCGCGCGCATATCTTCAGGTCCAGCCGGCGCTCCCGGTCGTACGCCGTACGCCAGCGATCGTTTACGTACTTCGAGTATCCGAACAGGGTCCGTTCGCCGGCCGAGTCCCGTCCCTGCAGGACGCTTCCCGCCAGATACTCGGCGCGGCGCCGGAGGACCGACAGACGGCGCTCCAGCCGGTACACGCGCCGCCCTCCTCTCACGCCTAAGAGAATGAGCGGCGCCATGACCACAACCACCGCGGGGATGATCCACCACCCAATCCGGGCCAGCACGACGGCGATTCCGACCACCCGTACGATGAGGCCCGCGGCGCCGATCACGTCATCGAACGCCTGCTTGACGGGGCCTCGTTCGGGCGTCGGCTCCGCTTCCCCGCGCGGCCCCATCTCGAGTCGACGGATCAGGTCCATCGTACCCGGGTGCTCGACGTATCGGTACGCCAAGCGCGCCCGCTTCTCCGTCAAGTCGACCCGAAACCCGCGCCGCAGGCCCGCTTCGATCCGGGCGTCGGTAAGCGTACGCGCACTCGTTTCGAGCAGTTCTACGGTGAACAATGAAACCAGAACCGCGACCGGTACGGCAATCGCTTCCCAGGGAAGCCGGCCCGCCGCCGTCTCCAGGGCCGTGGCTATGAAGCGTTCGATTGCCAGGACCATGAGCGGGCCACTCGCGACGCCCGCGGCCAGCGCCAGTACCGCGCGGATCAGCGCCGCAATTGGCGCGTCCTCGAACACGATGCCGACGCCGCTCAGCAGCGTATAACACCGCCCGGAAAAGCGCCCTCGAAAGCCGGTGGATGGGCTATGGTTGGTCTTCAAAGGGCTGCCCAATCAAGAGAAGGAGGGCTCGGCGGCCTGCCAAGCCCTCCCGTGGGGCCTAGTAGCCCATTGACCTCTTCAGATCCTGATCGATCCAGGTCCAGCCGAACGGCTGCAGGTAGGTATCGTCGTGGATCCAGCGGAACTCGCCGTAGTAGTTGTTGACCCACGGCCACCAGGCTTGCGAGATCGACTTCACGCCGTGCGGTATGTCGAGCGCCTGACTGACCAGATACACCGCCGCTTCCTTGATGATCGCGGCCTGCGCGTCCGGGTCGGTCTCGGCGGCCATGCGCCGCATCATGTCGTCGAAGGTATCGTCGCTCCACTGGTTGAGGTCGCGGGTGCGCCAGGACGACCAGTTGTTGGGCATGTCCAGCACCGGGTTGCCGGCGCCGTAGGCGTGCCGCGTCACGTGGTAGTCGTGGTTCCGGATCTTCTCCCGCTCCGCGGCCCCGGTCAGCCCGGAGATGTTGACGGTAACGCCGCAACGCTCCAATTGCGCCTTCCACAGCTCGCTGCGGCCGCCGCGAACGTGCATCGATTCCAGCTCGAATCCGTTCGGGAAGCCTTCCTCGGCCAGCATCTGCTTGGCCAGCTCGGGATCGTTGGAATACAGCACCGCCACGTCGTCCGGCAGCTCGGCGATCGGGGTGTACATGTTCTTCAGCGACGGGTAGATCGGCCACCAGTGAACCGGCAGCGCGCCCGGCTCCATCAAGCCGTGCGGGTCGGTAAGACCGTTGAACGCCTCGACGTCGGTGCAGATGAACAGCGCGCGCCGGACGTTCAGATTGTCCAGCGGCGGGCGCTTGACGTTCAGACCGAAGGCGGCGCCGAACGAGATCGCCAGGCGATCCTGAATCAGCTCCGGCGCGTTCTGGTCCAGCTCGGCCCACGACGGCCCGTAGACTGACGGCCCGCCGTCGGCGGTGCCGGTGCGCAGCGCCGCGACCTCGAACGAGAAGTCGGCCGCGATCGGCACCACGAATTCATCCAGGAACGGGAACTGGTACTCCTTGCCGTCGATGACGGTGGTATTCCAGTAGTTCTCGTTCTTGACCATCGTGAAGTACTGGTCGGGCACGTACTGCTTGAACTGGAACGGACCGGTGCCGAGCTGGTTGTCCCACTCGCCGATGCCCTTCTCCAGCAGCTCCGGCGGGCTGATGTGCGACCGCCGCCGGCCCGCGAGCTCCAGGTTGAGCGAGGTATCGAAGGTCGCGAACTCGATGATCACCTGATTGCCGTTGGCGCGGATGTCCTTGACCTTGTTGGTCCAGCTCGATCCCTCCGGGCCGTTCTTCCAGTGCAGCAGGTCGGACACGATGTCCTCGGCGGTCAGCTCCCGGACCGGCATCCAGGACTGCTGCTGCTCGTTGGGCGCCCAGTTGATGCCCTCGCGCACCGTCCAGGTGATCTCCGTCGGAGTTACCTGCCAATCGGTGATCAACAGGCCCTTCCAGTACTTCTCGGGAATCGCGCCGATCAGCTTGAAGTCCCATTCGTTGCTGCCGCGCGGACCGTAGGTCTCGAAGTCGCCGATCATCGGCGTCTCCTGGATCAGCGAGGTGTACCACGTCCGGCCACCGTTCTGGTCCGCCGGATCCGGGCTGCCCGGCTTGTTGCCGGCGCGCGGCGCTATGGTGAAGGTCCCGCCGTAGACCGGCTCGCCGTCAGCCGCCATCGTGGCCGCGCTGGTCTCCTCCTCGCCGCTGGCAAACGACGTCGCCGCGGCGAGCGCCAAGGACAGCGCTGCCAACGTCAACTTTCTCATACGCATTCCTCCTTAAGGAACTGATCGAGAGATACGGACCCCGCCTGCCGACCGCTCGCTCCGCGAGGTGGCTCAGTGGAGGCCCGGACTCTCAGTGTACGACGTATCCCCGTCCCGTGTCTACCCACCCGCCGCCGCCGCGCCGTACGCATGCGCCGGTACACTGCGGATCAGGTTGCCGGCGGGGAGTCGGCGTCGCTCTTTTGCAGCTTGCGCCGGGCGGCGTTTCCGCTGAAGCGCCCGGCGCCGCCGCGCAGCCTGGGATCCAGGATGTCGCGCAGGGCGTCGCCGAACATGTTGGTGCCGTACACCACCAGGGCCAGCGCCACGCCGGGCCAGATCACCAGGTGAGGCGCCTGGAACATGTGGAAGCGCACCTGTCCGCTGAGCATCGCTCCCCAGCTCGGGGTGGGCGGGCCGATGCCGAAACCGAGAAAGCTCAGTCCCGCCTCGGCGAGGATGTATCCCGGAACGCTGCCGGAAAACAGCACGATGGTCGGCGCCAGGATGTTGGGCAGCACGTGGCGCAGCAGGATGCGCCCGGTGCCGCTGCCGATTGCATGCGCCGCCGCCAGATACATGTCTTCCTTGATGCGGATCACGGTGCTGCGAATCAGCCGCGAGCCGACGATGCCGCCCAGCGACAGGATGAAGATCATGGCCCATACCGAGGTGCCGATGATCGACACCATCACCATCAGGATGATCAGACCGGGTATCGCCATCCAGGCGTCCACGAAGCGTTGGATGACCATGTCCACGATGCCGCCCAGGTAGCCTGAGAGAATGCCGAGGATCAGCGAGATCACGACCGACGTGGCCGACGCCGCCAGGCCGATCGTCAGCGACGTGCGGGTGCCGATGACGATGCGGCTGAACATGTCGCGCCCCAGCAGGTCCGATCCCAGCAGAAACTCCCGCCCCGGCGGCTGCAGCCGCTTGTTGATGTCCGAGGCGTTCATGTCGTAGGGCGCTATCGTCTCCGCGAACACCGCCGTCAGCAGCGACGCGACGGTGATCAGCAGACCGAACGCGCCGAGCGGATGGTGGCGAAACAGCTTCACGAAGAAGCCGCCGATCCGGTTCGGCTCCTGCGTCTCGGCGGCCAGTATGCGCGTTACGTTGGCGTCCGCCATCGCTACTTGTACTGCACCTTGGGGTCCAGAAATCCGTACAGGATGTCGGTGATTACGTTGATCACCACGATGCCGAACGAAATGACGATCATGATCCCGCTGATCAACGGATAATCGCGCGTGTTGAGCGCCGTGATCCCCATGAACCCCATACCCGGCAGGTTGAAGATCTGTTCGATGATGACCGAGCCGCTGATCAGAATCGGGATCTGCAGGCCCATCACGGTCACCACCGGGATCATGGTGTTCTTCAACGCGTGGCGGGCCACCACCAGCACCTCCCGGAGTCCCTTCGACCACGCCGTGCGGATGTAGTCCTGGCGCAGGACCTCGAGCATCATGGTCCGCACCCAGCGCATCATCCCCCCCCCCATCAGCAGCGCCGTGACCAGCGCCGGCACCCAGATGCCGCGCAGATTCTTCAGCGGGTTGTCCAGGAACGGGGTCCACAACACCGGCGGCAGATAGCCCCACCACAGGCCGGGAAACACGATGACTACGGTGGCCACCCAGAAGCTGGGCGCCGAGATGAAGATGATCGCGAAGCTGCGCCCGGCGTAGTCGGCCAACGTGTTCTGGCGCAGCGCCGAGATGATCCCGATCGGCAGCGAGATGAGCTGCGCCAGGATGAAGCTGATCAGCCCCAGCTCGAAGGTGACCGGCAGCTTCTCGCCGATCATCTCCGTCACCGGCCGCCGCTGCTTCCACGAGATGCCCAGATCGCCCTGCAGCAGTCCGGCGTAGACGCCGTCCGCCTGCGGGGTCACCCCCAGGAACCGCCCGTACTGCAGCACCGGCGACTGGCCAAGGCCGTAGTGCGCCCGCAGCTTTTCCTCGTCCACCTCGGCGATCACCCCGGCCTCCTCCATCTGCCAGATCAGGTCGTCCACGATGTCGCCGGGCACCATCCGCATCAGGAAGAAGATGATGAGGGTGATGATGAAGACGGTCGGGATGACCAGCAGCAATCGCCTGATCAGGTAAGCTCGCATGTCCGTGGGGAGGCTTCTTCTACCGCACCGCTCGAACCCCTGTCAAGCTCTCAGGCCGCGCCGGGCGGGCGCAGGGCGCCGCGGCCAGCGCCCGGAGGGCCCGCGGCGCGGCAGCAACTCGGCGGCTCCGGCGGCGGGTGGCGGGCGGCGGACCGCGGCGGTGGCGGCGGCGCTACCGTCGGTCGCCGATGGAGCCGGCCAATAGCGCGTCGTGGTGGTCAGCCGCTGTGCAGCCCGGCAGGGCCGTAGTACCAGTCCACGCCGTCGGCGCAGCAAGGGTAGGGTAACTCCGTCTACCCCCCAGCAGCGGTTGACGGAACGGCCGCCCATCGTAAGATTGCGCGGCATGGGCCTCATTTACGCCGAGGCGCGCCTGTCCAACCCCCGAGACGGCGCGCTGGCGCCGTTGCAGGTCAAGGCGCTGGTGGACACCGGAGCGATCACGCTCTGCATCCCGCAGCACGTCGCCGTCCAACTGAACCTGTCCGAGCTCGAACGACGGGAGGTGACGACGGCGGACGGAACGCGCCGCGCCGTTCCCTACGTCGGACCCGTGCAGGTCGGGTTCGGGAACCGGTCGTGCTTCACCGGCGCGCTGGTCATCGGCGACAGCGTGTTGTTGGGCGCCATCCCCCTGGAAGACATGGACTTGGTCATCGACGCTTCCCGGCAGCGCCTGACCGTCAACCCGGACAGCCCCAACATCCCCTCCGCCCTGGTCAAGTCCTTCGTCCCGGTAGTTCCGCGATCCGTTTGCTGACGTCATCGGCGACTTCGAGCATTTCGGCAGGAGCGCGAACCGTCTCCCCTTGGCGCTGCCGCAGGGCGACGATGAGCGGCGCCAACGCTGCTGCCTTTTCCGGTTCGGTCCGCAGGATTGCGATCACTTCGCTCTCCGGGACGCCGCCGGCGAGCAGGATGGATACGCCCTCGATGACCGCCGGCGCCATGGTTTCCAGTTCGGGAGCGAGCGCGGCGTACCCGGTGCAAAACCAGGCGCTGGGCGCCGCCATCCGGGGGTACGGCGCCTTCCAGGCGACCTCGGCGCGCGTGTCGCCGGTATAGAAGACCGTCATGAAGCGGAGCAGGCTTCTTACCGCGGCGGCTTGGTCACGTTCGCGCCGGAGTTTGTAGTAGATGCTGTAGAGGCGTTGCGCGGCGGAGTAGAGCCGGTGCGGGCCGCCGGGCCGCCGGATCACCGCTCCGCGATGGGCCAGCCGGCCGAGCATGGTGGATACCGTGCGGATGTCCAGGCGCGCGCGCCCGGCGATCTCTCCGGCCGTCGACGGTTGCCAGAGGTCGATCAGAGCGAGGTAGACGCGGCGCTCGGTCTTGCCGATGGTTTCCAGATGGCCGCGAAAGTACTCGGTGTGATCGTCGATCAGCTTTACCAAGTGTTCCGTCAACCGGCGAATGGACCGGTGTCGTGAGAATACGGCGGTAATTGCCAACAGACGCGGATCGCCGCCGGTGAGGATTTCCAAAGGTCTGATCTGGCGTTCGCTCACCGTGCGGCCGCTGAGGGTCTGCCACAGACAGCGGCACTGCGCCGTGTCCAAGGGCGGCAGACCGATTATCCGGAATAGCTCGAAGAACGGCTCCCGGGCATCGTCGAGCGCCTCGAAGCGGCTGGTCGCGGTGGCGAGCAGGATGATCTGAGGCTCCGTCTGCAGCGTCTTGCGCAGCTTCCACCCGAAGTCGCCATCCACGTTGCCGTACAGTCCCTGCAGGTTTTCCACCATCACCACGAGTTGCTTGCCGAGCCGGTCCGCCGCTTCGAGGACGGCGACCCGGGCGCGTTCATCCAGTTCTCGCTCCCGCCAGCGGGCGGCGAGATCGGCGTGCGTCTCTCGCAGGTTCCGCGCGAACTCCGGATGTTGCGTACTCGTCTCCAGGGCGAGGTAGAACAACGCGTCGAGCCAGAAATCCGCTGCGTTGAAGATCTCATGGCTCTCCTCCATGAAGCGGACCGGCAGCAGCCGCGCCGACAGTCCGGGGTCGGTGCGCAACTCGGCGGCCACGCGCGCCAGGAGCATGGTCTTGCCGCGGCCTCGGGGGCCGACGATCAGCGTGTGCTGACAAGACTCGGCATCGACGTTGCCGCGCAGGACCTCGAGCACCGCATCGAGCTCGTGACGGCGAACGACGTACTGCTCGATGATCTCCGCGTCCGATTGGAACGTACCGGGATTGAACGTGCGTACGACGTGATTCTGCAAAGCGCTCATCGGCGCGAGATCGGAACGTGGTGGTCACGGAAGCGCGCTGCCCACCAGTCTTTGAGAAGGCGGGACGGAAAGCGGTACCCGTCGTCCCGATGTTCAAGATAGCCGTCGTGCAGCAACACGTCCATCACCTCGATGATGCGGCCCTGCGCGTCGTCGAGCAAGCGGGAGTACAACTCACCGAGGCGGTCACGCGCAACAGCGGTAAACACCTCTTGAGTGGCCGCTTCCGCAAGTACCTCCATGGCGATGGATCGGCTCTCGTTGTCGAGCCCGTCGCGGAGACGCGTCTCGTAATGCGCAAGATCGTTCTGGCCGGAAGGTCCGAGAAGGCGCGTATCGTATACCGTTCTGACGTCGTCTACCGTCACGCGGCCACGGTTCTCCATGACGGCGAATTCACACAGATGGGAGAAGAACGACTGTACTTGGTAGGGAACACCAATGCCTAGCGCGTCGTATACTGCGCCGGCGACGCCATCATCGAAAGACGGCGAGCTGTTGCTCCTTGCGAGCAGGTCGAAGCATTCGACACTGAGTTCGCGGCTCCACGGTAGGAGACGAAAGAGCTGCAGGTAGTTGATGCGATCGGGTATTCCGAGGCGCTGCACCATGGGTGCGAGGCCGATGCTGCCGGACACCATGAGAACGGGCGAACCGCTGCCCAGACCTTGGAATGCACCGCGCAGCCAGCTCAGGAACCGCTCGACCCGTTGGGGACCGCCAGTTTCGTCCAGCATCCGCTTGAGAAAGACGGGCAGCTCGTCGATCACGAGGAGAACCTGCTTGTCGTGTTCGGCGCAGCTACGGAGCAGCCGCTCTCCGTGATCTCTCCAGTTTCCTGCTGCCAGCCGCTCGCGGACCCTCAAGCGGAAGCCACTTGCTCCGATCTCCTCGACGGTTCCAAGAGCTTGCCGAGCCGCGGCTCCCCAGCGCGACATGATTGAGCGCACCTGGTACGCCGCGTGCGCGATGTCCGCGATCACGTCTTCGGGGCAGGTCGCGTCCTCCACGTTGGTGAAGAGCATGGTCCAATCGCCGGAGTCGGTGAGCCGGCGGCCGAGTTCTCGCGCGACGCTCGTCTTGCCCATGCGTCGTTGCCCGGCCAGCAGCACGTGATTGCCGGCACGCACCCGCATCTCCAGTATCCGAAGCTCGCGGTCGCGGTCGAAGAAGTCGGAGCCGCTCACCCAGCGGCCAGTCGCTGATTTCATATCGCAGGTCCTCGCACTTCAACGATACGTAGATACTAACCTGTTGTCAACAACATTGTGGACCACTGATCGGTTGAACTGATTGCTGCCCTGGACGCCTTGTGTCACGGGCTGATCTCGCTACGCCGACGCGAACTGACGTATCCGCTGTGGCAGGCAGCACACGGCAACGTCGTTTTGCGGTATACTTCGGGCGATGTGTGCGCTGGCGCGCCACTCTCGTTCGGAAGCGCCAGCTTGGCCACTATTGAATCTGGCGCAGATGCAGGCCGGCGCGTTGTGTGGCGCAGGCTCGAAACCTCAAGCGTAGAGGCACTCACTATGGAAAACGGACAGCGAGCAGAAGACGGTATCTGTTCAATCGCCGTGCATGGCTTCAAGTGCCTTGCAAAGGAGAGCCGCATCGAGATTCGCCCGCTGACGATCCTGGCAGGCGCCAACAGCTCCGGCAAGTCCAGCATCATGCAACCCCTGTTGCTGATGAAGCAGACGCTTCAGGCCAGCTACGATCCGGGAGCCTTGTTGTTGAACGGACCAAACGTGAGGCTCACGTCCGTCGACCAGCTTGTTTCGCGGCCGGAGCTCAGCAGCCATGCCTTCACATTCTCGGTCGAGGCTCCAAAGAGCATAACACATAGTATCACGTTCTTTCCTTCCAAGGACCGCGAGATCGAAATTCAGGCGATGTACATCGACAGAGACAACGGAGGCGTCCATTCTATTCGCTTGACTCCAGGTCGCAAGGGAGATGACTTACAATTAGATCTGTCACGTCTTCTTCCCGGTGAATCAGTACCCGAACCACCTGACGGAACCCAACTCGTTATAAACAGATATCGATGTTATCTTGCCTTTACTTTCGAGGTTATTGCTGGTAACGAGTCGTCATTCTCTATACCAACATTTGGCCTATTTCCGTCCAACTATTTGGAGCGAATGATCCACGTACCGGGACTACGCGGCAATCCTGAGCGCATTTACGAGCGGACGGCATCGGGACCGTCGTTTCCGGGTACGTTCGAGAAATATGTTGCTACCATCATTGCAGATTGGATAAAGAACGACGATGATCGCTTGACGGAACTGGAAACCGAGCTCGCACAGCTTGGTATGACCGGAGAAGTTTCGGTACGGCCTGTCACTGATGCGCAACTGGAAATTCAAGTAGGTCGGCTTCCGGGAACGACGTCGCGCGGCCAAGACTTGGTGAATATCGCGGACGTGGGCTTCGGAGTCTCGCAGGTGTTACCCGTACTCGTTGCGCTGCTGGTCGCAGAGAGAGCGCAGCTTGTATACGTCGAACAGCCGGAACTGCACTTGCACCCAAGAGCGCAGTACGCGCTCGCGGGAATCATGGCGGATACGGCGAAGCGCGGCGTCAAGGTGGTAGCGGAAACCCATAGCGCCCTGCTATTGCTGCAAATTCGAACGTTGCTGGCGAAAGGAAACCTTGACCCCGATCTGGTGAAGCTGCACTGGTTTTTGCGTGACCCGGAGGATGGAACGACATCGATCCATTCCACCGATCTGGACGAGAACGGCGCCTTCGGAGAGTGGCCGGAGGATTTCGGCGACGTCGACCTGAAGGCCGAGGGCGCGTACCTCGACGCGGTAGCGGAGCGCGGCAGCCATAATGACAAAGAAGCATCCTCGCAGATTGGTGATTGACGCCGACGTCGCCCGCTCCGCGGGTACATCGGAGCATCCCGTTTCAAGCGCCTGCCGCCTATTCCTGGAGATAGTGCGGGATGTCGGACATCACGTCGTGATGACGAGGGCGATCATGGAAGAATGGAGCACCCATCTATCCAGGTTCTCGAGGAAGTGGCTCACACAGATGCACGGAAAGAAGCAAGTCCATGGCGACGATGCGCCGCGCGCCGAGAATCTGCGAAGACGTATCGTAGCCGCCGTCCCGGATAACCGTCAGCAGGCCGCCGAGAAGGATGTGCATCTCATCGAGGCGGCGCTCGGGACGGATCGTTTGGTAGCTTCTCAGGACGAGAGGGCGCGCGGAATATTTCGAGAGGCGTCCCGCGGCGTCCGGGAACTGAAGCCGATCGTCTGGGTAAATCCGACGCTGCCGGCTGACGATCCGATCGGTTGGCTTCGGAATGGCGCGCAATCCGAAGCGTGCCGGCGGTTGGGGTCAGGCGCGTGATGGGCGGGCTGCCGCAGTGGTGGTCCGGGTACGGGCGGTGGGCCGTGCGGCGCGCGGATTGGCGATCCGCTGCAGTTCCCGGAGGACCTTCCGCACGTCGTCGGGCACGGCGGCCATGGCGTCGATGATCTCGGCATCCACGATCCGCAAGGGAAGCCCCTGCTCCTGCAGCCAAGCGCGCAGCCGCCGGAACACCTCCTTCGCGTCGCACCAGCGAGTCGGCTCCTCCCACGCCTGAAGCAGGAAGGCGTCCGCCCGCTCTATGGCCGTGGTCAGCGCCAAGCTGCGGTCGTCATTCTGAATGCGCGTGGCAACCGCCTGCCGGACGGGTTCCCGCTGCCCGTCCACAAGGGAACGCAACGCATCGACGAAGGCGTCCTGGTGCTGGCGCCACCGCTGTTCCTCGCCTTTCGCGGCGGCTTGCCGATGCAGGGCGCCGGTGAGCGCTTCGACATCGAGCAGATAGTTCTCGATCTCGTTGGCTTCCCACAACCGCACGATGAGTTCAAGCCCATACTCCTTGGCTTGCGCCCGCCTGGTGAGCTCAAGCCGATCCCTGCGCCACGCCGCGTCGGTGCGATAGTCGCGGTCGCCGATCACCACCATGCGCACCGGCTGACCTGCGACGCCGGTACTGCGGAGCAGATCGTTCACCTGCCGCGCCAAGTCCAGCACGCGCGCCTCCACCGGTCCCTGGTACGTGTACAGGAAGGTCAGGGCGCGCCAGACCGCCCGCTGCTTCTTCTCGCCCCACTGCCGGCGCGCAAACGCTTCGAGCAGCTTGCGATCGCTCCGGTTCTCGACGAAGACAAGCGCGCGGTTGGTCAGCAGCGGGACGATTTCCATGCGGTCCATGGCGCCCAGGTCTTCGAGCAGTCGGAGCTGCCACGGTCCAAGATCGAGCGGGATCACCTTCCCATCCCGGCAGACCCTGACCGATCCCTCGGGAGCCGCGCTCAGAAGCTGTGGGGAGTGGGTGGCCAGGATGAACTGGGCCTGCTCGTCGCGGGATAGCCGTACCATGATGCCCATGAGCTGCTCCTGCAGCCGGGCGTGGAGATGGGCGTCGGGTTCGTCCAGCAGCAGCACCCGCGCTCCGGGAGTGAGTACCGACACCAGAATCTGCAGCGCCTGATGAAACCCCGATCCGGTGACCACCACGTCCAGTTCCCGGGTGAGCGCCCGGTCGCGATAGGCGGCGTTGATGAACCGGTCGACGTCCACGTCGAAGGCGATGCGCAGGACGCTCTCCGGGAACAGGTCGCCGAGCAGCTCGAGCAGCGTCTTCCAGCGCGCTTCGTGGCGCTCCCTCAGCTCCCAGAGCAGATTGCGCACCATCTCGCCGGGGCGTTGCAGCCGCATCCGTTCCCGGCGCGCCGGGAGCGTCAGGTACTCCTCGCGCGGCAGGAACCCGGAAAATACCGGTATCAGGCGGATGTCCCGCTGATGGACGGCTGCCGCTACGTCGCCGCTTGACTGCGGGGTTATGCGGAACCGGTTGTAGCTGAGCTTCAACGTGAAGGCGATCTCGGCGCCGTTGTCGTACTCCGCGCGGAGCTCGATGGACTGCCTGCCGGGGCTGACCCGTCCGTTCGGCCACAGGTCGGTCGGTTCCGCAACCGGGAGGACGCCGAACTCATCGGGGCTCACCGACCGCTGCCCCAGATCGATTCGGCCGTTGCGCTCGTTGCCGCGGCCGTTGCCGTTGGCCCGGCGCGTCGTCTCGACGCAGTACTGGAACAGCGTCAGCGCCTGCAGGATGGTCGACTTGCCGCTGTTGTTGGCGCCCACGAGCACGGTCACCGGATCGAGGTCGATCGCCGTCTCCCGCTCGAACCGCTTGAATCCCTTGATCGTGAAGCGGCGGATCACCGCCGGCATCCCCCGTCCATCGCTGCATGGTAGTCCATAATGGCAATAGAGACCAACACTTGCAGGCCGATGTGAGGAGCGCCGGCGTGGCGGGTGCGCGCTCCCGCGGCCGGCCCCGGCCGCCGGTCCGTTCGCGGTGGGGAGAACCGGGGGCGGCGGTTCCGGTATACTGCGGGCCATATGCCCCTTCCTTCATCCGACGAGCGTGCCCTGCAGGCGCAGCTCGCGCAGTACCGTACTCCTGACCGGGCCAAGGGCCTGGGACAGATCGCCAACTCTCTCCTTCCCTACATCGCCGGCATCATCGCCATGGGCGCCCTGTCTCAGGTCTCCTACTGGCTGGCGCTGCTCCTCGCTGTTCCCACTGCGGGCTTCATGGTCCGGGTGTTCATCCTGTTCCACGACGCCGGCCACGGCTCGCTGTTTCGGGATGCGCGCTGGAATCGCTTCATCGGTTACCTGACCGGGATCATCGTCTTCACGCCGTTCCGGCACTGGACCCACGAACATGCCCGGCATCACGCCACTTCCGGCGACCTGGACCGGCGCGACCTCGGCGACGTGTGGACCATGACGGTGGATGAGTTCATGGCGGCGTCGTTTCCGCTCCGGCTGGTGTACCGGTTGTTCCGCAATCCGTTGGTGCTGTTCTTCCTGATCTCACCCTTCGGGCACCTCGTCTACAACCGGTTGCCGGTGCCCGGCATCGACAGACGCGCGTTGTGGGCGATCATCTGGACCAACCTCGGCGTGGTGCTGTTCGTGGTGTTGATGTCGCTCCCGTTCGGCTTCGTGAACTTCGTGTTGACGTTTCTCCCCGTGATGATCGTGGCGTCGGCGGTCGGGACGTGGCTGTTCTACGTCCAGCACCAGTTCGAAGGGGTATACTGGTCCCGCGCCGGAACCTGGAATTACTCCTGCGCGGCGCTGCGCGGCTCCTCCTATCTGCGGCTGCCGAAGATTCTGCAATTCTTCACCGGCAGCATAGGCTACCATCACATCCACCACTTGGCCCCGCGCATCCCCAACTACAACCTGGAGCGCGCGCAACGGGAAGTGCCGGCGCTGCAGGCGGTGCCCGCGCTCCGCTTCCGCGACGTGATTCATTCGCTGACGTTGCGGCTGTACGACGAGGCCGGCGATCAGATGGTCAGCTTCCGCGAAGGGTTGCGGCGGGCGCGGCTGGCGGCCGCCGCCGGCGCCGCTGTCTAGCCCGCCCGCACGTAATTGCCGACGCGCTACGGCTCGGCTGCGCGGCGTTCGCGGGCGCCGGAACCCACGTGGCGCGGCAGTGCGGCCGGGCGCATCAGGCGCCGGCCCAGTCGCGCCAGACGCGCCGCACGGCGCTGACCGCCGCGGCGCCGGGCGCCCGCTTCTTGTAGGCGCTCAGAATCACCCGCCGCTGCTGGCGCTCCAACGTCCGGCCGGCAGGTGAGTGGCACAGCAGGTACAGGAAGATGAGCGCCGCGGTCGGCGAGTCGAGGCCGCCGTCGAGCAGCTCCTCGAGGGCTTCGATGACGACGGAGGGAAGGCGGCGCCTCAGCAGGTGATTGAGCGTCGGCGCGGGCGGCAGCGGACTCGCGTTCAGCGCCGCGACGAATTCCTCCGGTGAGATAGGGGGCAGCGGCGGCATGCGGTCCGCCATCGAGGCCGGCGGCAGACGACGATGTAAGTATTTGAGGCTTGAGCGTGCAGTGTCGGCATCTCCGACGCGCGTCCGGGCCGGCGCGCTGCGTGGCGCGCTGGGCGGCGTGGGAGGTGCACTCGGTTGGTGGACCCAGTCGTCGATGGGAAGATCGTCGTACTCTACCCGTTCCTCGAAGGTGGGGACGGGACGAGCGTACGCTACGCGGGCGTCGGCGGATTCGTGCACGGTTCCGGTGCCGTGCCAACCGGCGGCCAGTACCTGCGGGACCTTGGCCAGCTCCGGCAGATCGGGCGCCTTGTCAGCCTCCGCCCGCACGTGGACGACCAGATAATCGGTCCATTCGGAGACGAGCTGATAGCGAACCGCCAGCTCGGTCGCGGCCGCGGCATCGGCGAGCGCCGGCAACCGCAGAGCGGCGCCGATGCGCGCCAGGTCGGAGCGCGCTACGGCCGTACCGGCCCCCGCCGCGGTGTCGGCCGGCGCCGGAGCGATCTCCATTCGCTGCCTGAACGTGCGCCCGTCGGCCAACTCCAGCTCCAGGACTACTGCGCCCTGCGGGCGCGCCGTGAACGTTCCGAACAGGTGCATGGTGTCGCCGGGGTAGGGCGGCGGCAGCGGGTCGGGAACCACCTGCCGGACGCCGGCCGGCCAGACCACCCGCGCGGCGCGCGCCAGAGGGGTGAGGATGCGCTGGAAATGGCGGTAGATGCGGTCCGCCATGTCTTCGCGCGGCGCCACCAGTTCGCATGCGCCGCCGGTCGCTTCGGCGAGGGCGCGGACGAACGGTTCGGCCACCGAGCTGCCGACGCCGACGGTGAAGATGCGGTGACCCGAAGCGCGCGCCTCCGCCACCACGCGGCCGGTGTCCCACACCTCGCCGTCGGTGATCAACAGCAGATCGCGGACCATGCCGGCCTCGCCGGGCAGGCGGTAGGCGGCCCGCAGCGCGGCCCGGATCTCGGTGCCGCCCAGGTCGGCGTCCAGGCCGCGCACGAAGCGGCGCGCGTGCGCCAGGTTGGCGGCGGACGCCGGCATTTCGCGGCCGAACAGGATGCGCTGGCTGCTGCCGAACGCGACGATGTCGAACAGGTCTCCGGGACGCAGGCTGTCGAGGATCCGCTCCCCGGCGACCCGCACCTGCGCGATCGAGTCGCCGCTCATCGACCCGGAGCAGTCCACGACGATCTTGAGGCTGCGGGCCGCGGCGCTTTCCTCGCCGGTCAGCGCCGGGCGGAAGCTCGCCAGCACCACCCAATCCGCCGCGTCCCGGGCCAGCAACGCGCGCGGCTCAGCCGCGGCGGCGCCGCGCGCTTCCAGCACGACGTCGCGGTCCATCGCCGCGGGCCGCGCGATTTCGATCACCGTCTGGTGAGCGTCGGGCGTGACCGCAATGGCATGCGAAGGCGAGGCCCAGCGCGCCCCCTGCAGGACGCCGCGCACCGCGACCTGCAGCCGGAAGCACCGTTCGGCGTCGAAGGCGAACTCCGGCGTCTGGTGCGGATCGAGGCCGCCGGCGGCCGGGGCGCCGTAGCGCGGGGCGATGGTGGTGGGCATCATGAGCCGCACCAGGTCGCCGTTCCAGCGCAGCAGCAGCCCGTAGCGGAAGCGGACGGTCGCCGTCTCGCCCGGACCGAGGTTGCCGACGTTGGCGGTATACAGTCCCGGCTGCGGCTGTTCCAGGCGCACCGCCGCGTCGCCGTCGGTAATCGCGTCCTCGTACCGTTCTTCAGCCTCGCGCTTGGCGATGACCGTGCCGGTCAGCGTCCGATCCTGCAGCTCGAACGCGAAGTTCAGCAGCACGGCATCCAACGGCAGCGGAAAGGTGTAGACCGCCTCGACGTGCCTGGCGCCGGGATTGCGGTACCGCTGGCATACGCTGACCACGGTCATCAGGTCGTCGACCGCGGCGTCGACGCCGACCTCCTCCAACACCACCTGACCTCCGGCGGTCTCCATCGTTGCGGCAAAGTACGTTCTCGTCATCGTTCCTCTTCAATCCTCCTCCTTGCGTAGTTCGTCGATGAGCGCGGCTGCTCGACGAGCGAGCGCGCGCACCACGGCGGCGCTGAGGCCGGCCTCCTGCGGATCGATCACCAGCTCCACCCCCGGCACGAGCGTGACGTGGGTACGCAACGTCACGTCGCCGCGGCGCGGGCGGCGCGGCGGGGGCAGCGGTGAGCGCGCGTCCCCTTCCGCAACCAGCTCGCGGATGCGCTCCAGGTTCAATCCGGCGCGCTGCCACGTGCGAATCGCCATAAGCTGTTCGACGTGGCGTCTGGTGTAGTAGGCGCCCCGCTTGGCGCCAACCGGCCGGTCGACGAGTCCTTCCTGGATGTAGTAGCGGACGGTACGCCGGGGCAGGTTCACCAGGGCGCACAGTTCGTCTATCGCCAGCCGGTCGCCGTCGTTCGACATCTCGCCGGTAGTATACGACACTAATACTGACAAAAACAAGTGTCTAAAAATAATTTCGAGTCACCCCGCGCGGAGCGGGTTCCCGGCCCCCGACGAGACCGGTTGGAACCGGCCCGGCGCACGGAGCGGGCGGTGCGGTACAGGTTGAGGCCCTTGGACGCGGCGTCGGTCGCCACCGGCACGCGCCGCCGCTTCAAGCGGGTGCGCGTGCCCCTCGCGGCGGGCGCGCGGCGAGCGGCGCCCCGGCCCCACGGCGCGGCGCCGGCGGGTTGGTACTTGCGGAGGTATTGGCTAGCGGGCGGTGGAGCGGTGCGGGGCGCTACTCGGCCGGCGGGCAGATGGCGGCGATGGCGGCGAGCTGCTCAGGCCCCAGCTCGCCATCGGCCGCGGCCGCGTTGGCGCGCGCTTGCTCCGGGTTCTTCATTCCCGGAATGGGGCAGGTCACGGCCGGATGGGCCAGCGTGAACTGCAAGGCCAGCTCCACCATGCTCTGGCCCGGGCGCAGGACCCGTCGCAGCCGGGACACCACGCCGAGCTTGGCCAGGACCGTCTCGCGCTGCCCCCCGCCCGGATTCCACGAGGCGCGCACCTGATCGGTGAAGCGCGTGGTCTCGTCGAACTTGTCGGCCAGCAGCCCCTGCGCGATCGGCCCGCGCAGCAGCACCCCGACGTCGTGGTCGCGGCAATAGGGCAGAATGTCCCGCTCCGCGCTGCGATTGAGAATCGAGTAGTTGATCTGACACGCCGCGCACTGCCCGTTCACGTCGAGGGCGCGAAGCGCCGCCACGTCGTTGGTGGAGATCGCGTAGTGGCGAATCTTCCCCTGCCGCTTGAGCAGTTCGAACGCCTCCACGAAGATCTCGGGACGTTCGGGGGAGCCGACGTGACACTGGTACAGGTCGATCGTATCGATCCCCAGCCGGTACAGGCTGGCGTGGCAGCAACCGATGACGCTGTAGATGCTCTTCAGGCCCGGCGGGTCGTCCTGCCGGCGCGCCCAGTTGCCCACCTTGGTGGCGACGTACGCGGCGCCGCGCCGGCCGGCCAGGGCCTTGCCGAGCAGGGTCTCGCTCTGACCCAGCCCGTATGAGTCGGCGGTGTCGAACAGGTTGACGCCCGCGTCCAGGGCGGCGTGCACCGCGGCGATCGCCTGCCGCTCGCTGACCTCCCCCCACTGGCCGCCGATGGCCCAGCAGCCCATCGATACGGCACTCACGTCCCATCCCGTCTTCCCCAATCGCCGTCGTGTCATCGGCTCCCATCATAACAGATCGGCCGACCCGCGGCGCGGGAGGCGCCGGATTGCTATACTGAACGGCGGTGGGACCCGCCATGAGAGTCGATCCGGCAGCCACGGTTGCCTTTCTGCGGCGGCGCGAGGCGGCGCGGCAGCGCGAGCTGGACGCGCGCTTCGCCGCGGCGTGGGCGGACTTCGAGCGCATCGCGGCGATGATCGTGCGCGAGTTCGATCCGTTGCGCATCTGGCAGTGGGGTTCGCTGCTGCACCGGCGCCACTTCTCGACTCGCTCCGACATCGACATCGCCGTGGAGGGATTGGGCAGGGCCGAGCGGCTGTTCCAGCTCTATGCGCGCGCCGAGGAGCTGACGGCGTTCCCGCTCCACGTCGTGGAGATGGAGCGCATCGAGGCGGAATACGCGCGCCTGATCCGCAGCACGGGCCGGTTGGTCCATGGCGTCCGCTGACCGTATCGCGGCGCTGGCCGCCGAACTCGACGCGGCGCTGCCCGTGCTCGACCGCATCAACGAGTTCTACGATCGGTTCGACCGGCAACCGGGCGCCGCCGGCCGGTCGGTAGAGAACGCTATCATCGTCAGCGACGTAGTGGTGTCGTTCTACACCTGCCTGGAGACCTCGTTTCTGCGTATCAGTCAGTTCTTCGAAAACGCGCTCGATGATGCCCGCTGGCACGAGCAACTGCTGCGGGCGATGACCTGGACCGTTCCGGGAGTCCGGGAACGGGTCATTTCCGAGGCCACCTGGAGTGCGCTTTCGGAGCTGCGCCGGTTCCGTCACTTCAAGCGCTACTACTTTTCGTTCGACTACGACTGGGATCGGCTGGAACTGGTTCGCGCCAAGTATCTGGCGTGCCGCGCTCCGGTACGCGGTGAGTTGGCAGCGTATTCGGCCTATCTCCAGCGCCTCGCGGAGGAGGCGCGCAAGTCGCCGTGAGGATTGCCCGCGTCCGTCCATTCATCCTCAGCGTCGAGCTGCCGGACGGCGAGGTATTCGCCTACTCGCAGGCGTGGTACCGCACGCGGCGCTCGCTGGTGGTGGAGATCGAGACCGCCGACGGAACCGTCGGCTATGGCGAGGCGTTCGGCCCGCCGGCCACCAATGCGGCGCTGATCGACGAGGTATACGCCCCGCTGCTGCGGGGGCGCGACGCCCGCGACCGCGAGACCTTGTGGCTGGAACTGTACAACGCAATGCGCGACCACGGCCGCAAGGGGACCGCGCTGGAAGCCCTCAGCGCGGTGGACATTGCGCTGTGGGACCTGCTGGGGAAGCACTTCGGCGTGCCGTGCCACCGCCTGGCGGGGCGCAACTACCGCGCCCGCGTCGCCGCCTATGCCACCGGCTTCTACCGCAAGCGCGCCGCCGGCAGCCTGACCGGGCAGGCGCCGCTGCTGGTGAAGGAGGCGCTGGGCTACGTTGCCGCCGGCTTCACGGCGCTCAAGGTCAAGATCGGCTTCGGCGTCGAAGATGACGTCAGCGTGGTGCGCGCGGTGCGCGCCGCGGTGGGGCCGGAGGTGCGTCTCATGGTGGACGCCAACCACGGCTACGACCGGGCCGCGGCGCGGGAGGTGGCGCGGCGCCTGGAGCCGCTGGCCATCGACTGGTTCGAGGAGCCGCTGGTGCCGGAGGATCAGCGCGGGCTGGGCCGCTTCCGGCGCGAGTCGCCGATTCCGGTCGCCGCCGGGGAGGCGGAGTTCGGGCGCTGGGGGTTCGCCGAGCTGCTGCGGCGCGACGCCGCCGACATCGTGCAGCCCGACTGCTGCGCCGCCGGCGGCCTCACCGAGGCGCTCAAGATCGCGGATCTGGCCGACGCCGCGCACGTGCGCTGCATCCCGCACGTCTGGGGCACCGGCCTCGCGGTCGCCGCGGCGCTGCAGATGCTGGCCATGATCGCGCCCTGCCCGCCGGGCCTGGCGCCGCGCGAGCCGCTGCTGGAACTGGACCGGACCTGGAATCCGCTGCGCGAGGAGCTCAACCTGACCCCGCCCGAGGTCGGCGTCGGCATGGTCTTCACCATCCCCGCCGCGCCCGGCCTCGGCTTCGAGCCGGACCGCCGCGTGCTCGACCGCTATCGAACGCGCGCCTGACGGCGCCCGCGCCGGCCTCCGCCGCCAACCGGCCGGCTGACCCGGCCCGCCCGGCCCTTCGGCCGCCCCCTGCCCCCGCGGCGTCGCGCCGCGCGCCGGCAATTGTCGGTCGGCGTCCGGTTTGCTACTATGGCCGCCGGCCCGCTCCGGCCCGCGACAGCGCCATGCGACCACCGACCACCGAGACCAGCCGCACCCTGCCGACCGCCGCCAACGCCAGCCGCGCCCGGCCCCGCCTGCAGTGGAGCAAAGTGACCGTCAACTGGGAGCTGTACCTGTTCGTGGCCCTGCCGCTGATCTGGCTGCTGCTGTTCATGTACGTGCCGATGGTCGGCAACGTGATCGCGTTCAAGAAGTTCGTGCCGATCAAGGGCATGCTGGGCAGCGACTGGGTCGGCTTCGATCACTTCGTGCGCTTCGTGAACTCGTTCAAATTCAGGAACGTGATGTGGAACACGTTCTACATCAACGCCTACCAGCTCGTGGCCGGGTTTCCGGTCCCCATCATTCTCGCCCTCGCGCTCCACTACTGCCCGGCGCTCGGCTACAAGAAGACGGTGCAGATGGTGACCTACGCCCCGCACTTCATCTCCACGGTGGTGATGGTGGGCATCATCCTGAAGGTACTGCAGACGCGCATCGGTCTGGTCAGCGTCGCGCTGGCCAAGCTCGGCCTGCCGGAGCCGCCGTTTCTCGGCAGCCCCGACTGGTTCGCGCACGTGTACGTGTGGACCGGCATCTGGCAGAACATGGGCTGGGGCACGATCATCTTCCTGGCGGCGCTGGCCGGGGTGGACGTGGAGCTGCACGAGGCGGCGCGGGTGGACGGCGCCACCATCTGGCGGCGGGTGTGGCACATCGACCTGCCGGGCATCATGCCGACGGTGATCATTCTGCTGATCCTGCAGTCGGGGCAGATGCTCGGCGTCGGCTTCGAGAAGATCTTCCTGATGCAGAATGCGTTGAACATCCGCGCTTCGGAGGTGGTGGAGACCTACGTCTACCAGATCGGGCTCGCCTCGGCCACGCCCAACTTCTCCTACGCGGCGGCGATCAACCTGTTTCGCAACGTGATCGCGTTCTTCCTGCTGGTGGCGGTGAACCGCATCTCGCGGCGGGTGTCGGAGACCAGCCTGTGGTAAGGCGCTCCGGCGCCGATCTGCCGGCCCCGGCCGCTCCGCCCGTGCCGGCCGTGCCGGCCAGGCGCGGGCGCCGGATCAGGAACGCGCGCGAAGACCGGGTGTTCTACGCCCTCGACTATGCGTTGCTGACCTTCGCGTTCGTCATCGTCATCTATCCGCTGATCTACATCGTCAGTTCGTCGTTCAGCGACGCCCGGGAGGTGTTGGCCGGGCGCGTGTGGCTGCTGCCGATCAACCCCAGCCTGGACGGCTACAAGGCGGTGTTCGAGTACGGTGAGCTGTGGCTCGGCTACGGCAACTCGATCTTCTACACCGTGTTCGGCACCCTCTACAACGTGGCGATGACCATGATCGTGGCCTATCCGCTGTCGCGCAAGGACTTCGTCGGGCGCAGTCCGATCATGTTCCTGTTCACCTTCACCATGTTCTTCCACGGCGGCCTGATCCCCACCTATCTGCTGATCAAGAGCCTCGGCATGATCGATACCCGCGCCGTGCTCATCATCCCCTGGGCAATCGGCGTGTGGAACGTGATCATCACCCGCACCTACCTGCAGAGCACCGTCCCCGGCGAGTTGTACGAGGCGGCGCGGGTGGACGGCGCTTCCAATACCCGCATGTTCTGGCACATCGTGCTGCCGCTGTCCGGGCCGATCATCGCCGTCATCACGCTGTTCTACGCGGTCCACCACTGGAACACCTACTTCAATGCCCTGATCTTCATTCGCAACGACAACCTGCGCCCGCTGCAGCTCATCCTGCGCGAGATACTGATCCAGAACTCGATGAACATCCTGGACGACATGATGGCCGACATGACCGCCGAACAGCTCGAGCAGATGACCCGGCGCGAGTTTCTGGTGGCGTTGCTGCAGTACGCCGTCATCGTGGTGGCCACGGTCCCGGTCCTGGTGATGTACCCGTTCGTACAGAAGCACTTCGTCAAGGGAGTGATGATCGGATCGATCAAAGGATGACAAGGAAAGGACAGGACGCACCGCGGGCGTTGCCGCCCGCAACCGCCCGGGCGTTGCCCGGCGCAACCATCTTCACAAGGAGTTTGCAGATGCGAAGTCTTGCAATCTTGATGATGCTCGCGGCCGCCGCGGCCATGAGCTTCGCCGCCGGCGAGGGGGAAGCCACCTCGTCCGGCGATTACGCCCTGAATCCACCGGGAACCTATCCGGTGGTCGAACCGACGTACGAGTTCGACGTGGTCACCATCTACCTGAGCCACGAATCGTCGGGCCGGCCCGGGGACTCGAAGTTCTCGGCCTTCCTGGAGGACCTCACCAACGTGCGGGTCAACTTCATCGACGTGATCGAGAGCGGCGCCGCGGGCGAGAAGCTCAACCTGATGTTGGCCAGCGGCGACCTGCCCGACGTGATCATGACGCCGTTTCACGTCAACGCTCAAACCACCTTTCAGCACGGCGCCGCCGGCAGCTTCCAGCGTTTGAACGAGCTGATCGACAGCCACATGCCGGCGCTGAAGCGCGAGTTGGAGAAGTGGCCGCAGTACCGGGCGCAGCTCACCATGCCGGACGGCGGCATCTACAACCTGCCGGAGTTGGAGGCGGGCTGCTTCCACTGCCGCTTCCAGATCAAGTTCTGGATGTACCAGCCGTGGTTCGACAAGCTGGGACTCGACTTTCCGCCCACCACCACCGACGAGCTCTACGAAGTACTGAAGGCGTTCAAGACCGGCGACCCCAACGGCAACGGCATTGCCGACGAGATTCCGATGCTCGGCGCCTCCACCGGCTGGAACGCGCTGCCGCTGAACTTCCTGATGAACGCCTTCACCTACACCCGGCGCGGCACCTACGGCGGCTATCTGGAGCGGACGCCGGATTCGATGCGCTTCGTGGCCGATACGCCGGAGTGGCGCGAGGGCCTGCGCTACATCCACCGCCTGTACGAGGAGGGGTTGATCGGGCGCGAGACCTTCACGCAGAAGAATGACCAGGCCAAGGCGACCATCGAGAACCCGGACGTAGAGCTGGTCGGCAGCTTCCCCGCCGGCTGGTTCGGCGTGATGACGGTCAACGGCGGCGGCACCGGGCGGTTCGCCGACTTCAAGCCGATCGCGCCGTTGAAGGGACCCGCCGGGGGACAGTACACGACCTACTTCCCGCCGCAGATTCGCTACCACACGTTCATCACCGCGCGCGAGGAGCACCCGGAGATCGTGGCGCAGTGGGCCAACTGGTTCTACGAGGATCCGTTGGTGAACTCCGCGTTGGCCATGGACTTCCTGGAAGAGGGGGTGCACTGGCGCTACCTGACGCCGGACGAGAAGACCATGGGTTACGTGGCGCGCGACGGTTCGCCGGCGGTGACCTGGCCGCTGCTGACCAAGACCTACGGCGAGGTGAAGCGCGACGACGGCTGGAGCCGCACCGCCCTGCGCTGGGGGCCGGTCGGCACCAGCGCCCTGAACCCGGAGTGGGCCAACGATCCCTCCAAGCAGGAGTGGATCCTGATGGTCGCCACCCGCGACATGTACCAGCCGCTGCTGCAGGAGAACTACGTGCCCGCCAACCTCGTGTTCGATGAGGACGTGCAGGATGAGCTGGCCGATCTGACCGCCACCATCGCCGGGGGAACCGGCTTGGTGGAGCAGTGGAGCACCGAGTTCATCGTCGGCTCCCGCGACATCGACGATCAGGGTCAGTGGGACAACTACGTCAATGAGCTGCGGCGCGCCGGCGTGGAGCGCTACGTGCAGATCTGGGAGGACACCCTCAGGAACGCCGGCTACCTCAACTAGCCAGCTTTAGCTTCGTTGGCTGGAAGGGCGCGGGCAGCGACCCGTTCGCTGCCCGCGCCCTTCATGGCCGTCTGGGCGATCGGCGCGGCCGTGAGGACGAGGCGTGTGTCAAGCCTACGATGCCTACGCAGGGCGCACTAGGCGCACCCATTTGTTGGTACCGCCCCCCCCCTTTGAAGCCGCCGGAAAGGCGTACTACGAGTACCGCTACGCCGCCATGGACCGCGCCGTGCTCGACGCCTGCGGCTGGAGCGACATTGCCACCGCCTGCGACCTCCTCTCGACTACGAGATCGACGAAGCCGCCTGGGGCCAGTTCCTCGACAGCAGTCATGTCCGATCGAACTTCGGGTTGTCCACCCGTTTGCCCAGCTCCAGGTTCTCATCGATGGTGAACCACCCGGCGGCGACTTTCGTCACTCTGATGCCGTCGCGGGTGTGGAGGATCGCCAGACTCCGGCGCGGCCGGCGTGGCGGAGGTTTATCTCCGTACTCCGGTCGTGTTATCGGCCTGCCGGAGTAGTCGGTATCCGTGCCCATCCTTGCTCCACCATCAGTCTATCGAGCGCCTCCGCTATAGGCAAGAAGTCACCGAATGCCCAGACCTGGCGACGCCTGGGCCGGGTCGTAAGAAGAAACCCTGCCGCTCGACGCCGGCGACATTCACGGCAGTAGCATCTGACGGAACGTCCCAGCCGCTTGGAAATGCGCCGCCGAGTCATGCCCGCAGGTGGCATATTCCGGGCCGGAATAAATTGACTCAAATAGTTTCCATGATTATACTTATGTCATGAACAATCATGCTTCCGACGGGGCCGTCACCACTACCGTTTCGCCCTCTCAGACGACCGCTTGCTGGAGCGGACCAAGGAACTGTCCGGCATTGAACACCATCTCGAAGTGGTCGTCATCGACCACCTGCGGGAGATTCATAAGCGCCGCCTGTATCTGCGCCGCGGGTTCTCGATCCTGTTCGATTATGCGGTGCGCGAACTGGGTTACAGCGACGCCGCAGCGTGGCGGCGCATCGAGGCGATGCGGCTCTGCGCGGAGGTCGAGGGCGTGCGGGAGCGCTGCGGAATGGCACGATGACGCTGAACGCAGCGGCGCAGTTGCAGCATGCCTTCGACCGGCAGGAGCGCAAGAAGGAACGCGCGGCGAGCGGCGCGCCGGGCGGGGCCGGGTGCGGGGCTGCCGCTCAGTCGCAGAACGGCTCGGCGCCGCCGAGGCCGGCGGAGCGGAAGCCGGCGCCGGTGCTGGACCCGGAGGCGCGGCGGGAGCTGGTGGAGCAGGCGTCCGGCAAGAGCAGCCGGGAGGTGATGCAGTTGCTGGCCGAGGTGGACCCGGAGCTGGCGGCGCGGGCGGATCGGGTGCGGCCCCTGGGCGGCGGGCGCTGGGAACTCAAGGCGGTGATCGACGATGAGTGCCGGCGGGGCCTGGAGCGGCTCCATGGCCTCCTGTCCCACGTCGATCCGCACCTGACGATGGGCAGCTCATGGCGCGGCTGGTGCGGGAAGGGCTCGACCGCCACGACCCCGCCCGGCCGCCGCGCGGGCGGCGCGCCGCGCCAGCCAAACGCGCCGAGCAAACTTCGGCGGCGAAGACGCAGGCGGCCGCGGCTCGCGGCGCCGCCTCGGCAGCGAAGCAGGAGACCAGCGCGGACAGCGCCGCTCCTTCGGCGGCGAAGGTATCGGCTCAGGCGCCGGCGCAGCCGGGAGACGAAGCCGCTGACCGCCCGGACACTTCGGCAGCGAAGTCGGCGACCGACACCACTTCGGCGCCGAAGACGCGGCGCCTCGACCGGCAGGCTGCGACGGCCTGCGCGAAGCCGGCTGCCGCGCCGCGGACCCGGACTTCGGCAGCAAAGCCGGGCGTGACCGGCCGCGCCATCCCGGCGGCGGTCAAGCGCGAGGTGTGGCGGCGCGACCGGGGCCGCTGCCGCTACGTGGACCGCACCAGCGGACGCCGTTGCGGCTCCCAACACCTGCTGCAGATAGATCACGTCGTGCCGTATGCCCGCGGCGGCGCCGCCGAGCCGAACAATCTCCGCCTGCTGTGCGCAGCCCATCACCGCTACCGCCACGCCGGCGCCGGATTCGACCGCCCCGGCGAGGATCAGCAGGCGCCGGTAGACCGGTGATCAGATCGCCGAGAACGTCATCTTACACTGGGACTGGGACTGGGGCTTGGCCGTCAAGCGGCCTGACGCTTACCTACATTTGGAATGCGCCCGCCTACGCAATCGGATCAGGGGCCGGCGAGCACCTCGGCGAACAGTTCGCGGTCGACGTTGCCGCCGGACAGCGCCAGCGCTACGCGGCGGCCGCGCATGAGCGTTCGTTCCTGCAGCAATGCCGCCAGCGGGGCGGCGCCGGCGCCTTCGGCTACGTTGTGCGTGTCGCTGTAGCAGGCGCGCATGGCCGCCCGCAACTCGGCTTCCGAGACTGCGGCCACGCGCGCCGCGCCGGCCAGGATCAGCGCCAGCGCGGTGGGGTCCGGGCTGCGCACCGCCATGCCGTCGGCCAGCGTCTCGCCCGCTTCGGTGCGGCGCGGCGCGCCGGCGGCGAACGAGAGCCGGTAGGCCGGCAGCGCCGCGCTCACCACCCCGATGACCGCCGTCGCCGGGGACAGCGCGTCGCGTGCCGCCATCACCCCGCAGATCCCCGATCCCAGTCCGATGGGGACGTACACCGCATCCAGGTCGGGCACCGCGCGGAACAGTTCCGCTCCGTAGCTGGCCGTTCCCGGCACCAAGTCCAGGCTGAACGACGGCAGCAGGCGCAGCCCGTCCCGCGCCGCCAGTTGCCTTGCGTGGGCCAACGCCTCGTCGAAGTCGCGCCCGTGCTCCACCAGCCGGGCGCCAAAGGCGCGCATCGCGGCGTTCTTCTCCCGGGCGTTGCCGCGCGGCACCACCACGGTGGCGGAGATGCCGGCCGCGCGGGCGGCGTAGGCGACGCTCTGCCCGTAGTTGCCGCGGGTGGCGGCGATGACGCCGGTCACCGCGGGGTTCTCCCGGAGCAGCCGGTCGACCGCGACCAGCGCTCCGCGCAACTTGAACGAGCCGATCGGGGTGTGGTTCTCGTGCTTCACCCACACCGTGCAGCCGGCGCGTTCTTCCAGCAATGGCCAGCGGTACTGCGGCGTGGGCGGCATCGTCCGGTACACGATCGGGGCGGCCGCGTCGATCTCGTCGATGGTGGGAAGCCGAGGTTCGGACATGCCCGCACCCTAAGCCGGCAGCCTGCCGATAGGGAAGCGCGGGGGCCGGGTCGATTGGCGCGGTGGTTCGTGCGCGCTTCCGGCTATCCCTGCCGCCGGATGCCGGGGTATTTTCAGGTACGCCATGGGAGCGTTCACGGTCGACTGCGAGCTGCAGGAACTTACCGGCAATCGGCCGGCGGTGAGCATCGCCGGGGTAATGGTGGACACCGGGTCCGAGTACACGTGGCTGCCGGAGCAGGTGCTCACCGCCGCCGGGGTGCGAGTGACCAAGAAGGAGGTGGCGTTCGTGATGGCGAACGGCACGACCATCACGCGCGACATTGGCTACGCCTACCTGCGAAGCAGCGGATTCGAGACCGTTGACGAGGTGGTATTTGCGCGCCCCGGCGATCTGCGGCTGCTCGGCGCGCGCACGCTCGAGGGGTTCGCGGCGCTGGTCGATGCGCGCCGGAAGCGCCTGGTGGCCTCGGGACCGCTGCCGGTGGCATCCGGGAGCTGACCTGTCTCGAGCTGAGCATGCATTCGTTTCGCGACAACCGGCTGCGCGATCATCGGCTGCCGATGAGCACGGCGTGGCTGCTCAACGACATCGCCGAATACAAGGGGAAGCAGGAGCGGCTTTCCCGGCAGCCGCAGCAGGCCCGCAAGGCGCTCCGCGACTCGGCCGTGGTTCAGAGCGTGGAGTCCTCGAATCGAATCGAAGGGGTGACGGTCGGCCGCGACCGGCTGGTGGCGCTGGTACTTGGCCGGTCGGCTGCCCGGGACCGTTCCGAACAGGAGATCCAGGGGTACCGCCGCGCGCTGGGCGAAATCCATTCCCGCTTCGCGGCGCCGCTCCCGGTTACGCCGGAAACCCTGCAACGGCTGCACGCCCATTGCCAGCCCACCAGCGGCGACGCCGGCCAATTCAAGCGCGTCGATAACGACATCGTCGAACTCCGGCCGGGACGCGCGCCGGTGGTCCGCTTCCGCTGCGTGCCGGCGCGAGACACCCCGGGCGCCGCGGCGGAGCTGTGCGCGCGCTACCGCCATGCCCTCGATCAGGACCGCATCCCGCCGCTGATCGCCGGCGCCGCGCTGGTCCTGGACTTTCTCTGCATCCACCCGTTTCGGGACGGCAACGGTCGCGTGTCGCGGCTGCTCACCCTCCTGACGCTCGACCAGCATGGCTACGAGGTGGGCCGCTACCTCAGCCTCGAACGCCTCATCGAGGAGTCGAAGGAGGAGTACTACGCCTGCCTGCACCGTTGTTCGCAACGGTGGCACCAGGGCCGGCACGAACTGACGCCGTGGTTCAACTTCCTGTTCGCCATCATTCGCCGCGGCTACGTGGAGATGGAGGCGCGCGCCGCGCAGGTGACGGCTCCGCGCGGCGCAAAGGCGGCGCTGGTCCATGCCGCGATTCGCGCGCAGCCGGGCGAGTTTCGCCTGAGCGATCTGGAACGAGCTTGTCCGGGGGTTGGCCGGGAGTGGATTCGCACCCTGCTGGCCGACCTGAAACGGTCCGGCGGCGTCACCTGCGAAGGCCGCGGCCCCGGCGCCCGCTGGCGGCTCAAGAATAAGGAGGAATAAGGGTAGTAACGCCTGAGTAAGGGTAGTAGAGAGGGTATCAACTGATCCGTTCGCGGACCTGCTCCCACGGCACCACCTGGTCGGGGTTGCTGCTGGCCACGGTGATCGGCCGCATCCGGTAGTGGTCGTAGAGGGTGGCGTAACCCTGCCGTTCGTCGTCGCTACGCGCCGCGGCCGCTTCCGGAACCACGTAACGCAGATCGACGCTCCAGCGCATCTCAGCGGTGGTGTTGAGGGTGCTGGCGTGGCAGGTGAGGTTGCTGAACGCCAGCAAGCCGCCACGCCTCATTGGCAGCACGACCGGCGCGGCGCGCTGCTCCACGTCGTCGAACATGCGCACGATTCGCTGGGAGTCGCGCGCCCCGCCGAGCAGCCCCCAACGGTGGCTGCCGGGAATGAGGTGCAGGCAGCCGTTGCGCTGATCCACGTCCACCAGCGGAATCCATACCGAGATCACGTGGAGGTGGCGGGTAGGGTTGCCGTAGTACTGGGTGTCCTGATGCCAGGGGGCGGAGGTAGCGTCGCTCTCGGGCACCTTGGCGCGCACCGCAAAGCTGCCTGTCCAGGCGACTTCCGGCCCCAGCAGCGCGGTCATCAGCGCCAGCAGCCGGGGGTGGCGCACGAACTGGAACAGCTCCCGCGAGGCCGCGGCGCGCGTTCGCAGCTCCCAGATGCGCACCGCCGCCCGCGCCTGCTCGCACAGCAACACCAGACGCCGGTTGAAGGGCTGATCGGCGAAGCGCGAGCTGACCTTGCCTTCTCGGAAGAGGCGGCCGGCGAGCTGATCCACCTCCTCCTCGATGGCCGCGCGCACCGGCTCCAGGTCCGCTTCGGTGAACGTTTCGGGCAGCAGCAGGTAGCCGTCGTTGCGGTACGCTTCGACGCGCGCTCGATCGATCACCGCCGCAGGCATCGCTCAAGTGTGGCATGCCCCGATCACGGCGTCAAACTCGCGGCAGGCGTTCCCTGCGATACCATGCCGCCGGCCGGTATACTGGCCGGCACCCGATGCACCGGACGAGCAGCAGCCATTGGATCGAGGTCACCGAGTCGGAGTACGCGTGGGAGCGGGAGGCGCTCCACTACCTGAAGACGCGGCTGCCGGACGGCGAGCCGTTTCGCGCGTGGTCCAACTTCGAGTTCATCGCCCATGACGGCAGCATCAACGAGGTCGATCTGCTGGTGGTGTCGCTGCACCACGTCTACTTGGTGGAGATCAAGAGTTGGCGCGGCGTGGTCTCCGGCGATCAGAGCACCTGGACCCGCCGCGTGGAGGGCAGGACGTTCCTGGCCGACAGCCCGCTGCTGCTGGCGAACCGCAAGGCGCGCAAGCTGGCCTCGTTGCTGAAGGAGCAGCCGGCTCTCGCCAAGGTGCGCCGGCCGTTCCTGGAACCGCTCGTGTTTCTGTCGCAGGCGCGGTGCCGGCTGGAGGGGTTGGCGCGGACCGGGGTGTACCTGTCGGAGAACCACGCCGGCGCCGGGGAGCCGTCGATCGTCGACGTGCTGAGCGGCGCCGCCGGGTTCGATCCCCGGCGCCCGCCGCCGCGCATCGACCGCCCGTTGGCGCGGGCGATTGCGCGCGCCATGGAGCAGGCCGGCATCCGTCGCTCGCAGCGGCACCGGCGGGTCTGGGACTACGAGTTGCGCGAGCTCCTGCTGGAAACCGATGCGTGGCAGGACTGGGAAGCGGAGCACGTCGCGGTGCCGGGATCGACGCGCCGCATCCGCATCTACCCGCTGGCCCGCGCCTCGTCGGCGGCGGGCCGCCGGGAACGGCGCGCCGCAGCCGAACGCGAGTATCGCCTGCTCGACGGCGTGGGCCACGACGGCATCCTGCGCGCGGAGCTGCTGACCGACGCCGAGCAGGGGCCGGCCATCATATTCGAGCACCACCCGGCCGCCGAACGGCTGGATCACTTCCTGGACCGGCGCGGCGCCGAGCTGTCGCCGGAGACGCGGCTCGACTTGGTGCGCCAGTTGGCCCAGACCGTGCAGTACGCCCACGAGCGGCGGCTCTGCCACCGCGCGCTGAGTCCGCGCCGCGTTCTGGTGACGGACCCGGCCGCGGAGCGCCCGCGGCTCAAGATCTTCGACTGGCAGACGGCAACCCACGGCGCGAGCGGCACGCGCTCGCCGCTCGCGCCGGCGACCGCCCCGGCGACCGACCCCGTGAGCGACGAGGCGGAGGGCGTCTACCTGGCCCCGGAAGCCAGCCTGGGCAGCTACGACCCGATGAAGCTCGACCTGTTCTCGCTGGGCGCGGTTGCCTACCGGGTGTTCGCCGGCGCGCCGCCGGCGCCCACCGTGGCCGCCCTGCACGAGCGTCTGACCCGCAGCCGCGGCCTGAAGCTCTCCGATCAGATCGACGGCGCGCCGGAGGCGCTGCAACTGGTAGTCGAGTACGCCACCGATCCCGACGCCTCCGGGCGGCTCGATTCCGCGGCTGATTTCTGCGGGCAGCTCGATGACGCGGAACGGGAGCTGGCCGCGGCCCGGGAGCCGCGTGAGAAGTTCGCGCACCCGCTCGACGCCGGCCCGGAAGATATGCTGGAGGGTGGATTCCTGGTGGTGCGCCGGCTCGGCCGGGGCGCGACCGCGCTGGCGCTGCAGGTGGAGCACGACGACCGCGGCGGGGTGCTCAAGGTGGCGCTCGACCCGACCCGCAACGACCGCGTGCGGCGCGAAGGCGAGCTGCTGCGCTCGCTGCGCCATCCCAACATCGTCGAGGCATACCGCGAGGTGGAGCTTTCCGGCCACGCCGCGGTCTTCATGGCGCTGGCCGGCGCGGAGAACAAAGGCCGCGCCTACACCCTCGCCGACCGCATCCGGGAGGAGGGCCGGCTGTCGCTCGATCTGCTGCAGCGCTTCGGCGATCAACTGGTGGGCGTCGTGCAGTGGCTGGAGGAGAAGGGCGTGTCGCACCGCGATCTCAAGCCCGACAACATCGGCGTGTCGGGCGCGCCGCTCAGCCTGGTGGTGTTCGACTTCTCGCTGGCCGACACGCCGGCGGAACAGATCCGCGCCGGCACGCCGCAGTACCGCGATCCGTTCCTGGCGTTGCGCCTGCCGCGGCGTTGGGACGCCGGCGCCGAACGCTTCAGCGCGGCCATGACGCTGCATGAGATGGCGACCGGTCAACTGCCCGGCTGGGGCGACGGGCAGAGCGACCCGGCGCTGCTCGACGAGGAAGTCTCGCTGGACGCCGAGTTGTTCGATTCGTCGGTGCGGGAGGCGCTGACCGCGTTCTTCCGGACCGCGCTGGCGCGCGACTACCGCGCCCGCTTCGACAACGCCGAGGAGATGCGCCGCGCCTGGTTCCGCTGCTTCGAGGCGATTGACGTGAGTGCGGCCGGCGGCGAAGAAGGCGAGCTGCCGGAGGAGTTCGACGGCGTGACCGAGGCCACCGCGCTGGCCGAGCTGGGCCTCAGCCCGCGCCTGCTGAACGCCCTGGAGCGGATCGGCGCGCACACGGTGGCCGAGCTGATCGGGCTGCCGCGCATCCGCCTGTACCGCAACCAGGGCATCGGGCAGCGCGTCGTCAAGCAGATTCGCCGGCTGTCGGAGGGGCTGGCCGAGCACCTGGCCGAACGGGGGCGGACGGTCGCCGCCACCACCGCCGGCGAGGCGCAGGAGTACCCGGCCGACCCGGCGGTCTGGAGCATCGACCTGCTGGCGTCGCGGCTGAAGAGGCGCGGCTCCGCGCCCGCCGCCGCGGCCGGCGGCAGTTGGATGAAGCCGTTGCGCGACTCGGTGGCGGCGCTGGCGGCGGGCCACGGCGGCGTGATGACGGAGGATGAGCTGGTCGGGGCGCTGGCCGCGGCGCGCGGTTCGGCGGCGTCCGGCGGCGAACGGCTGCGCCGCGCCGGCCTGGTTGCCGAGGCGGCGCTGGAAGCGGAAGGCAAGCGCCGGGACTGCCGCTACCGCGCGCATCCCGGTGCCGCCGGCGCGCTGATCCTGGCGACGGCGGCGCTGGACCCCGCGCTGAGCGCGGCGCCGGCGGCGCGCGCCGACTACGTGCGGCGACTCGGCGCGGTGGCCGACCGGCTTGCCGATGCCGACCCGCTCGCCTCGCCGGCGCGCGTGCGCGAGGAGCTGGCGGCGGTCGAGGCGCCGGCGGGCATGCCGCCGCTCGACCCGGACCGGTGCGTGCGGCTGGCGGTGCGGGCGGCGGCGCGGGCGGAGCTCTCCTCGCGCGGCGAGCTGTACCCGCGCGGCATGGCCGCGGCGCGCGCCGTCAAGCTCGGCGCCAGCTCGCTGCTCGGCCCCCGGGAGCTGACGGCGCGGCAACTCCGGGAGCGGCTGGCGAGCCGCTACCCGGCAGCCGAGCGGCTGCCGGGGCGTCCCCGGCTGGATGAACTCCTGGATGCGGCCGGGCTCAAGCTGGCGTGGGACCGGGAGCGGGCGAGGTACCGCGCGCGGACCCCGCCGCACCGTCGCACGACCGGCACCACCTCGTCCCCGGCCGGCGCCGGCGACCAGGAAGCGTACGCCGCGGATGCTCTGGACGAACGGCTGCGGCGCACGATCCGCGCGCAAGGCTTTCTGACGCTGTCGGTCCCGCCGCGCTACTTCATGGACGCCGAGCGCTACCTGGCGGCCGGCTTCGAGCTGGCCGCGTTCAGCCTGGAGGCGGAGCTGATCCGCCACATGCGGGCGCTGGCGGCCGAACTGGGCGCCGATTGGCAGGTCGTGGTCGCCGCCGACGCGGCGCCCTCGGGCAGCGTCGATCACCGCCGTCTGAACCAGCTCGTGCAACGGGCGGCGGAGCGGCTGCAGCGCGCGCTCGTCGGCGCGGACGCCCCGCTGCTGCTGTCCCGTTCCGGTCTGCTGGCGCGCTACCGCCGGCTCGACCTGCTGGCCGCGGTGCAGGACGAATGCCAGCGCGGCGCGGCGCGCGCGGCGCGGATACTCTGCATCGCCGGAGGCGCGCCCGACGGTCTGCCGGTGATCGACCGCCAGGCGCTGCCGGTGGTGGTAGCCTCGGCCTGGGCGCGCCCCGGCGCCGCCTGGCTTTCCCGCGCCGCCGCCGCAGGTGAAGGAGGAAATCGCGGATGATCCATCTCAGCAGCTTCGCGGCGGTTCACTACCGCGGCCTGGACGGCCTGTCCATCCCCCGGCTGTCCGCCGCCAACCTGGTGACCGGTGCGAACGGCATCGGCAAGACCGCGCTGCTGGAAGCGATCTGGCTGTTCGTGGGCCGTTACAACCCGGTGCAATTGTGGAATACGAGCATCCAGCGCTCCGCGTATCCCGTTCTTGATCCGGTCACACGCTTGTCTCATGGGGCAGTGGAACTGCACGGACACGAGAACGGGTCGCGCCACGAACTGAAATGTACGTTTGAGTCCGTTCCCTACGCCGGAACGGCCGCGGCGGTTGGCCGCACCGCGGACTCTACGGTCGGCCGTCTGCAAACCCGTATCGACGGGAAGATCGCGGAAGGGAAGATCGAAGGATTGCATCAAGCACCTGGCGGCACAGTGCGATTCGCAAATCCTAACGCACCGGAGCTGCGGCCGAATTGCATCATAGAGGGTACCAAATATCAGCAGGATGACTTCGATCATTACCTGAAATACTATTCCGAAATGGTAAGAGAATCCCGAAAGGATGAGTTGACATCCACTCTCAACTCGATTCTTCCGGGTATCCGCAGCATCGAGATTCTGATCGACGAGAGCCGGAACACTTACCTGTCAGCGGTTACCGCGGACGGCGAGCAGTTGCCCGTCGATCATCTGGGTAGCGGCGTCGTCCGATTGCTGCGGATTCGCTGAGCATGTTCATGTCCAGATACGGAATACTGCTTGCGGATGAGCTGGAAAACGGCATCCACTACTCCGCCTTGCAGGATGTCTGGAAGCACATTCGCCGCCGGATGGAGGCGTGGAACGTGCAAATCGTGGCCACCACACATAGCGATGATTGCATCGATGCGGCGATCGCGGCGTTTGATGATGCGCCCGATGACCTGTCCATACATCAGCTCTTCGTGAACGGAACAACCGGGGGAGTCGACGCAACGACCTTTACCGGCGTAGCCCTCGAAGGAGCACGCGATCTCAACCTGGAGGTCCGTTGACAGTGAGCACACGACATCGGACAGATGAGGCCCCTGTACGAGATGTAGGAAATAAGCAAAACCGAGCTGCAGCTAGCACTCGTGACGAGACGAGGATGATCCTGGACTAGCGATGGCAGTCATATATGACGACCGGGAAATCGATGCGATGATAAAGGACCCTAAATGTGCCCCGTCCGACTGGCATGACCGGATTCGTCTGAAGCCAAAGTGCGGTCATAGCAGGCAGCAGGTGGAACTCGTCGGCCATAGCGGGAGTCGATTTCTTGTGATATTCAGGCAGAACTTGATCACTCATTTGGATTTTTCGATCATACTGGCAGTCCGATTGTCAACCTCTGTATTTAGACTCTTGCGCTACAACGGTAAGAGTCACGAACACTCCAACCATATTGAGCAAACCAAATTCTATGAATTCCATATCCATAGGGCGACAGAACGATACCAGAAGGTAGGACCAAGGGAAGATGTATATGCCGAACCAACGGACCGCTACAGTGACCGGAGTGGTGCACTGAAGTGTTTGATAGATGACGCCAACATCAAGATATAGTACGATTCACAGGGCAGTCTCTTCGAGGAGTAATCGTGATGACCAAAGATACGATAGAACGCGACTTCCGCGACAAGGTATCAAAACAGATCAGACTACACCCGGAAGGATTGAACCGCTTCCGTGTGTTCAACCCGTTTCTGTTCGAGGATGGCGATCATTTGGTTGTCGTATTGAAGAAGGAACGAGGTAAATGGGTGCTTTCCGATGAGGCGCATACCTTCATGCACCTTACCTATAGTATAGAAGAAGAATTTCTTCTACGTGGCAAAATCCGTAAGTTTGTCTCCTCTGTACTGTCGACGTTAGATGTCGAGGACCGTGATGGAGAATTGGTATTATACGTCCCTGAAGAGCGCTACGGGGATGCTCTCTATTCCTTCATCCATACGTTATTATTCATAATAGGACACTTCGAATATCTGTCACCTGGACCTATTCAATCTACGTTCATGGAGGACTTTCGATCCCTGTTGAGCGAAGCGGTACCGGAAGATAGCAGGTCTTTCGACTGGACCGATCCGGAACGTGATCCGTTTCGAAAATATACCGTAGATTGTCGGATCAGTGGCATGCGGCGGCCGCTATTTATTCATGCTCTTGCCAACGACGACCGGACCAGGGACGCCACGATAGCACTGCTCAAGTTCCAGGAGTGGGGAATCGAGTTCCGCGCTCTCGGCATCTTCGAGGATCAGGAATCGATCAACCGGAGAGTTCTGGCACGCTACAGCGACATCTGCGAGAAGCAGTTTTCCAGCCTTTTGGAGAATCGAGCAGGAATCGTCCATTATCTGAGCGAGACCATCGGCGTGCCTGATGGCCGAGCCGGGGCTCGCGATGCCGATTGACCGGCGGGAGCTGCTGAGCGATCTGCGGCGCCAGCTCCGGCTGCTGGAGCGGGACCTGGCCGCGCGCGCCGACGGCGTGCCGGAGATGGCCGCCGCGCTGCAGGCGGAGTATCAGGCGGCGCGCGCCGCCGAGCGCACCGCCGCGACCTTCCGCGTCTGGCGCGCCGGCGAACTCACCCAGGCCGCAGTCGCGTGGCTGCTCGGCGCCGTGTTCGTGCGCTTCATCGAGGACAACGGGCTGATCGACGAGCCGCTGATCAGCGGCCCGAACCGCGCCATCGATCGGGCGGAGGAGCGCCAGCTACGCTACTTTCGCTCCCATCCCACCGCGACCGACCGCGACTACCTGCTTCACGGGTTCGCCGCCGTCGCCCGCCTGCCGGCGCTGGCCATGCTCTACGACCGCGCCCGCAACCCGGTGTGGCGCCTCGGCATCTCCGGCGACGCGGCGCGCGGCCTGCTGGAGTTCTGGCGCACCGTGAACCCGGACACCGGCGTGCTGCGCCACGACTTCACCGACTCCGAGTGGGACACCCGCTTCCTGGGCGACCTGTACCAGGACCTGTCCGACGACGCCAAGAAGCGCTACGCCCTGTTGCAGACGCCGGAGTTCGTCGAGGAGTTCATCCTGGAGCGCACGCTGACGCCGGCGCTGGAACAGTTCGGGCTGGCCGCAGTGCGCCTGATCGACCCGGCCTGCGGCTCCGGTCACTTCCTGCTCGGCGCGTTCCAGCGGCTGCTGCGCCGGTGGCGCGCCTGCGAGCCCGAAGCGCCGAAACAGGAGCTGGCGCAGCGCGCGCTGGCCGCCGTGCACGGCGTGGACGTCAACCCGTTCGCGACGGCGATCGCGCGCTTCCGGCTGGTGGTGGCGGCGCTGCGGGCGAGCGGCATCAGGCGCCTGCGAGAGGCGCCGGCGTTCCCGCTCAACGTGGCCGCCGGCGACAGCCTGCTCCACGGACGCCGCTTCGGGGAGCTGGACCTGGGCAGCGGCGCGGAACAGCACGCGCTCACCGGCCAGGCCGAGTTCGCGCACGCCTTCCAGTCCGAAGACCTCGACGCCCTGAACCGCATCCTCGGCCAGCAATATCACGTGGTGGTAGGGAACCCTCCCTACATCACGGTGAAGGACAAGGCGGTCAACCAGTTGTACCGAGCCCGCTACACGACCTGCCGCATGAAGTACGCCATGGGCGTACCGTTCGCCGAGCGACTGTTCGATTTGGCGCTGCACGGCGACTCGGCCGGGTACGTCGGACAGATCACCTCCAACTCGTTCATGAAGCGCGAGTTCGGCAAGAAGCTGATAGAACGGTTCTTCTCACAGCTCGATCTGACTCACGTCGTCGATACGTCGGGGGCCTACATCCCGGGACATGGCACGCCCACCGTGATTCTGGTTGGCCGATCACGCGCTCCGGCGGCCGATACCGTCAGATGCGTGATGGGACTCCGGGGCGAGCCGACGCCGCCTGCGGTCCCGTCGCGCGGGCGGGTATGGACGGCGATCGTCGAACAGATAGACCGGACCGAAAGCGAATCCGAATGGGTCAGCGTGGTCGATTACGAACGACGCCACCTGAACGTTCATCCCTGGTCGCTCGGCGGAGGCGCCGCCGTCGATCTGAAGCGGAAGCTGGATGAGTGCGGGGCCGCGACCCTTGGGCAACGATCGACCGCGATTGGGGTCATGGCGGTAACCGGAGAAGATGAGGTCTTCTCACGTCCAAGTGGTCGAGACTTCGAGCGTCTTGGCGTAGTGCAGCGTGTATTGCGCCCGTTTGTGGAAGGTAATCGCATTCGTGACTGGGCCATTGCATCGTCGTCCATTTGCGTCTACGACTATGATGCAACGGGTTCATTCGTCGCATCCGACACGCCGCCGCCAGTTTTCTGGCCTTATCGAACCAGGTTGCGATCCGGATTAGCGTTTGGTAAGACACGTCAAGAGCGGGGGATGAACTGGCGTGAATTGTCGTTCGTTATGAAGGACAAGCTCTACACTCTCCTTTCCATTTCCTTAGCCGAAGTTGCTACTCACAATCACTTCGTGTTCGATCGCGGCGGACGAGTCTTCTCCCAAACCGCGCCCGTGATCAAACTACCGAAGGATGCCAGCGAAACGGATCATCTTGCACTGGTGGGAATCCTCAACAGTTCCACGGCGTGCTTCTGGCTGAAGCAGGTAGCGCACAATAAGGGAAGTACCGTCGATGTGAGGGGTGCGCGCCAAACCACCGATTCATTCGAGAACTTCTTCCAATTCAATGCTACCAAATTGAAGGGCATTCCGCTTCCTGCCGAGCGTCCTGACAAGCTTGCGGAAGCAATTGATCGCCTTGCTGCTGAGCGGCAGTCCCATCTGCCGGCGCAACTGACCGACCGCTTTCCCCTGACGCCGGAGGAACTGGATGCTCACTGCGACGCTGCGGCGTCTCTGCAGGCGCGCATGATCGCCCTGCAGGAGGAACTCGACTGGGAGTGCTACCGCCTCTACGGCATCATCGACGAAGACTGCCGGTATTCCGCCGGCAACGGCACCGGAGACCGCTCCGAACCGCCTCCGCTGGCGCTGGGGGAGCGCGCCTTCGAGATCGTCATGGCGCGGCGGATGGCGGCGGGCGAACTGGAGACCCGGTGGTTCGAGCGCCACGGCTCCACCCCGATCACCGAGGCGCCGGCCCACTGGCCGGAGGACCACCGCGCCCTGGTTGCCCGCCGCATCGAGCTGATCGGGTCCGACCGCTTCGTCGGGCTGCTCGAAAGGCCGGAGTACAAGCGCCGCTGGAACACCGAACCGTGGGAGGATCAGGAACGGCGCGCCCTCCGCGCCTGGCTCCTCGACCGGCTGGAGTCGCCCGCCTACTGGCCGGAGCCCCGGCTCACCACCGTCCGCGAGCTCGCCGCGCGGGCGGCCGCGGATGCCGACTTTCAGCAGGCCGCCGCCCGCTTCTCCTATCGCGCCTACGGCTACCTCGACGCGCTGATCGCCGAGCTGGTGGAGGCCGAAAGCGTGCCGGCGCTGCCGGCGCTGCGCTACAAGCCCTCCGGCCTGGCCAAGCGCGCCGACTGGGAGGCGGTCTGGGCCGCGCAGCGGCGCGAGGACGAAATCGACGCCGAAACGGCCGCCGCGACCCCTCGACTAGCCGGCGAGACCGAAGATCAGCATGCCGCCCGCCTCAAGACTGAACAGGACCGCCGCAAGCGGGACGAGCTCGGCGACCTGGCGCCGCCGCCCAAGTACCGCGCGGGCGACTTTCTGAAAGCCGGCTACTGGCGTCTGCGCGGCGCCCTCGACGTGCCCAAGGAGCGCTTCTTCAGCTTGCCGGGCGTGAGCGGCGACGACGATCCCACGCTCCTGGTCGGCTGCGCCGGGTGGGACCACTTGACCCTCTGCCAGGCGCTGGCCGCCTACTACAACGAGGCCGACGAGCGCGACGGCTGGACCGCGGCCCGGGCCGCCCCGCTGCTGGCGGCGATCCGGGAGCACGTGCCGTGGCTCAAGCAGTGGCACAACGACCTCGACGAGGAATACCAGGAGCGTCTGGGCGACGTCTACGACAGCTTCGTTCGCTCGCAACTCGCGCGGTTCCGTCTGACCGAACACGATCTGCGGCACTGGGCGCCGCCGGGGCGCTCCTGAAATGCCCGCCATCCGCCCGCTGCCTCTCGACCAGAAGTGGAAGCAGCGACTCGACCTCACTGCGCGCACGGCGCCCGATCTCTACGAGGACGCCGCCGCCGTAACGGACACCCCGCACGCCCGCGCGATACGCACTACCTTTCGGGACTTGCGCGCGTCGGCCGTGTTCTGCACGCACCGCGTGCCGGCGGTCGTCATCCTGTCGGTCGAAACCTACGACCGCCGCGCCGTGATCGACCTGCAGGCGAAGCTGTGGAACCAGGGCCTCGCCCACCTGCTCCTCGTCATCGCCGGCGACACGGTACGAGCCTTTTCGCTGGCGCGCATCCCCCGCCGGGGGAACGACGAAGACTTCGACGACCGCTGCCTCGCCTGGGAGTTGGATGCGGTCGCGCAAGCGCTCGAAGTCAACAACCTCATCCATGGCGCCGAATCCGGCCGCCTCTGGGAGCATCCCAAGTTCCGATCGGAGGAACGGATCGACCGGGTGCTCCTGGACAACCTGAAGGAGTCGCATACGCGGCTACTGGACGGCATGTCCCCGGCCGCAGCTCAGGCGCTGCTCATCCAATCGATGTTCATCGCCTACCTGGAGGACCGGGAGATCGTCAGCCCCGACTATCTGCGGGCTGCCACCGGCGGCCGCGCGGCCAGCTTTCTGGACATCCTGAAGTCGGGAAGCGTGGCCGCGCTCGATCGCCTCTTCGAGCGGTTGCGAGACGATTTCAATGGCGACCTCTTCATCGCGCCCTGCTCCTTCGCGGCGGCCAATCGTCATCCGCCTCCCGAACCTCGTCATCTGGAGATTCTGTCCCGCTTCCGTTCCAGTGAACAGGAGATGGGCAGCGGGCAGTATCGCTTCTGGGGGTATGACTTCAAGTACATGCCCATCGAGTTGATAAGCGCCGTCTATGACCGGTTCCTGGGCGATCTAGGAACGGTGCGGCGTGGCCGCGGCGCCTACTACACGCCGCGATTCGTCGCGGACCTGGCGATTTCGCAGATCGCCGACAGGCTGCCGAGCGAGAAGTTACTCGACCTGCGATTTCTGGACCCGGCGTGCGGGTCGGGTATATTTCTCGTGCGTTGCTTCCAGCTCCTCTGCGAGCAGCGCCGGCGCGCAACCGAACGCTCCCAAAGGATCCCTTGGGAATCCCTGCTTGCGATGCTTTCCAGACTGGAAGGATGGGACATCGACGAGGCCGCCGTACGGGTGGCAGTGTTTTCGTTGTACGTAGCGCTGCTCGAAGAGGTGGAACCGCCCGACATCCAGGCGCTCATCGAGCGTGGCAATCTGTTGCCCGGGTTGTGGGAGCGCACCCTTCGCGCGCGTGATTTCTTCGCCGTTGATCCAGGTGATGAGAGCGCGCAGGCGGACGTCATCGTTGGCAACCCGCCATGGTCCAGCCGCGGCCAACCGGAGCGGCGCTCCATCGAGTGGTGCGCGACAGAAGGTCTCCCCATGCCGGGTCGGGAAGAAGCGTGGGCGTTCGTCTGGAAGTCGCTGCGGCACCTGCGGACGGGCGGCGTCATCGCCCTGCTCCTGCCATCCATGGGGTTCCTGCACAACCACGCCGGCAGCGCGGTCCGGGCGCGAAAGGACCTTCTGCGCGCCGCCCGGATCTTCCGCATCGTCAATCTTTCCGATCTGCGATTCCAGTTGTTCGATAGCGCGGTCCGGCCCGCCGCCCTGATCGTCTTCGGCCACGCCGATCCGAAAGAGCGTCCTTATTCGTTCGAGTACTTGACGCCGAAGGCGGACCTCAACCTGAAGAATCGCCGCTTGATCACGCTCAGCAGCGCTGACAAACACTCGCTCACGTCGCCGATGGTGGAAGATGATCCATCGATCTTCAAGCGCTTCATGTGGATAAGCGATCCTGAAGAAAAACTGTTTCGCTATCTGTCCTCTCTGCCCCGCTTAGAAGAGCAAATTACGATCCTCAGTTATCAATGGACCGATCACTTGTCCTGTTCGAGTCACAAGGGATTTGAGGAGGTGTTGACTGGACCGCGCGTTCTGGTTCTAAGAGGAGCGACCTATACGAAACAGATGCGCCTGCGTGCTACGTACGTCGAAGCCCGTGTTACGTTTCAGGACAGGATTCAGACGATTGTCCATCTGTGCGGCGGAGAACCTCGTGCGAAGCTGTTGACTGCGCTTATCAACAGCAAGATTGCGGTATGGTTCATGTTTCATGGTGCGCCGTTATTCGGGGTCGAGCGCCCGGACGTCCAAGGAGATGAGTTGCGACTTCTTCCTTTTCCTCGGCCTGACGACCTGCCCGACAGGGCGCGGTCTCGAGCGGCCGCCGACCAGATGATTTCCGTCATCAACGAGTTGATGCGGGCGTCGGATTATCCGTTCGGCAGTATCGACGACGCGGTCTTCGCGGAGATCGATCGCCTGGCCTACGACTTCTTCGGTCTGACCGATGAGGAGATCATCCTGGTCGAGGACACGGTGGCGCACGTCATCCCCGCCGTCCATCCGGCTCGCAACAGCGTTCCCGAAATATGGCGTTCCCCTACACTGGAGGACCGGCGGCGCTATGCTCAGGCGCTGCTGCGCCGTATGAGCGACTGGTTCGAAGGTGACTACACGGTAGCGGCGAGGCTCGAAGCGCATAACGAGGACTTGGCGATGCTGCGTCTCACCCTGCAGCGGGAGCATGGGGCGGCTGAGTACCACGAGCTGGAATCATCACGGGTCAATCACGTTCTGGCGGACCTGGCCGCGCAGGTGGGCCGGCCCCTCGCCGGCAACTTTCAGTTGCTGCCCAATTTTCGCCTTGTCACGGGCGACCATCTCTATCTCGTCAAGCCGGCGCAGAAGCGGTTCTGGCTGCAATCGGCGGCCATCGCCGACGCCGACGCCATAGCCCTCGATCTGCACGACGCCTTGAAGGTAACGCCGCGTTCGGCGGAGGGATTCGTGAGTGACCATATTCGGGAGAGTGGCACCGCGATCGAGATACGTCATACGATGCTGTCGTTCTGACGAATCTATCTGTGGATGGAGATGATGAGCTATGGCTGACGAGATGAATCAGATGGAGTTCGAGCGACTCGGAATCGGCAGCGTGCTGCGAAGGTATCGTCTCTTCGTTCCGCCGAACCAAAGGGAATACGCATGGACCGAGCGCGAGGTTTCGACGCTCTTCCGGGACTATGGACGAGCGCTCGAAGACGGGTCATCATATTTTCTTGGCACCATCGTTGCCATATCGAGACCGGATGGCATGCTCGAGGTGGTGGACGGACAACAGCGTCTTGCTACCACGTCGCTTCTCCTTGCTGCCATCCGGGACTATCTGGACGACGACAGGATCTACCAGTCGATCAATAGCGACTTCCTTGTCAGTTTCGATTGGGCAAAGCGGGAGAGTGTCCCCAAGCTGCGGATGAACGTCGACGACAACGAGCTGTTCGAGCACATCATCACCGGGTCTTCCTCTGACGCGCATCCGCAGACGACGAAGGAATCGCAGGTGCGCCTGCGAACTGCGTACCGAATCGCCAGCGAGCACGTGGAGAAGATCGCGCAGCCGTGGGACCCGTGGGAACGCCGTAACATCTTTGGCGATTGGGTTTCGTTCGTCGAGCAGGGCGCCTTTGTCGTTCTCATCCGTATGTCGAACGACGCGCACGCCTACCGCATGTTCGAGACGCTCAACGACCGGGGTCTGCGTACTTCTCAAGCTGATCTGATAAAGAACTTTCTGTTCAGCCGGTCGGTCGACCGGGTGCAGGAAATACGGCACCGATGGTACCACATGCGGGGCGCGCTTGAGACGCTGGGAGATGATGACGTCACGGTGGATTTCTTGCGCGCGGCGGTCATCGTGACTCGCGGCCACACCCGGGAATCGCAAGTCTACGAATCGGTTCAGAACATCGCCAAGACCGAAAACACGGCGCTGGGATTCGCCTCTACGATCGAACGTCTGGCCCATACGTACGTGGCGACGTTCATCAGTTCACATGAGAAATGGAACGGTTGCCCGCCGGGTGTCAGGAGTGCGATAGAGGTGCTCGATCTGCTGGACGTACGGGCCATGCGACCGCTGCTGCTTGCCGCGGCCAGCAGGTTCTCTCACAGGGAATTGGCGGCCACCTTCCGGTTTGCCGTCGCGTTGAGCGTTCGGCTTGTCGTTGCCAATTCGCCGCGCGGCGCGTCGGCTGAGATGCCGCTGGGGGAGGTTGCGAACCTTGTCCACAGGCGGGAAGTCGAGTCCACCGAGTCCCTGAAGAAGAAATTGAACGGGATCATACCTTCAGATGAAGAATTCCGAGCGGCCTTCGAGATTGCCCGGGTGCCGAGGGCGAGCCTGGCGCGGTACTGCCTCCGGTCGTTGGAGCGGGTGGCGAGCGATGAATCCGAGCCGTGGTACTTGCCCAACGAAGACTCGTCGATCATCAACCTGGAGCACATTCTCCCCAAGAAACAGGAGGGCAACTGGCCGCAGTTCAGCGACGACCACGCGGCGACGTACGTCAATCGCCTCGGCAATCAGGTGTTGCTGCGCGCCAGCGAAAACTCGGCGGTGGGAAACGCCGGATTCGCGGACAAGCGGGTCCTCTATAAGGAGTCGCCATACCGGTTGACGAAGATGATCGCGGAGGAAGCGGACTGGACACCGGAGCAGGTCGTCGCGCGGCAGAAGCGGCTTGCCGGCCTGGCGCTCGCCGCGTGGCCGATCTAGCCTTACCGCGTGAGCAGTTCTACTTGCGTCAGAAATTCGTCGGCGGCGCGGCATTGCACCAGCCGGTCACCGATATCGGCCAGTTGATCCGGGTCCGCGATGGGGGCAAGCAGAGCAGCCAAACGCTCCCTAGTCTCCGCCCCGAACCGCAACGCGGCCATACGGCAGAGCAGCGCTCGTTCGTGTTCGAGGCCCCGCTCGAGGCCTTGCTCAAGGCCCTGCTCGCGACCTTCCCGCATCCACTGCTCGGGCCACTCCTTCAAGCGTTCTTGCAGCGTCATCCGTACCTCCTCCAGGCTGTTCATCGCCGGCAGCTCCTCACCGGCCGGCTTGACCTGCTCCATCGAACTCGTCAGCCAGTCGACGTTCTCCGGCCCCGGCGGGCAGTATGGCATTATGTTGGTGCTGACGCATGAGCACGATAGCTGACATCTTCGATCTACCGGAACGGGTCCACCAGGGGGACTTCGTGCTGCGGCTGGCCGAGGGAGTGGAGCGCGCCGAGCAGACGCTGCGCGATTACGTGGCGACCCCGCAGCTCGCGCAGTGCTTCGACGCCGCGCTGACGCTGATCGGCAGCGCGGTGGAGCAGGGCACCAGCAAGGGCGCCTACCTGCACGGCAGCTTCGGCAGCGGCAAGAGCCACTTCATGGCGGTGCTGACGCTGCTGCTGCAGGGCAATCCGCGGGCGCGCTCCATTCCCGAGCTGGCCGGCGCCGTGACCCGCGCCAACGCCTGGGCCGCGGACCGCCGGTTCCTGGTGGTGCCGTACCACCTGATCGGTGCGGCCAGCATGGAGGCCGCGCTGCTCGGCCACTATGCCGAACACGTGCGCGCGCTGCACCCGGACGCGCCCACCCCCGGCTTCTACCAGGCCGAACGCGTGTTCGCGGACGCCCGCCGCCTGCGCGCGAACATGGGCGATGCGGCGTTCTTCAAGGCGTTGAATGACGCGGTGCGGAGCGGTGCGGCGGACGCCGGCGGCGGCTGGGGCGCGCTGGGCAGCGGCTGGGACACGACCGGCTTCGATACCGCGCTGGCGGCGGCGCCGGGCGACCCCGAACGGGTGCGGCTGACCGGCGACCTGATCGACGCCTTCTTCGGGGCGATGCGGGCGTCCGGCGGCAGCGGCGGCGAGCGCTTCGCCGACCTGGACGAAGGCTTGGCGGTGATGGCGCAGCACGCGCAGGCGCTCGGCTACGACGCCCTGATCCTGTTCCTGGACGAACTGATCCTGTGGCTGGCCAGCCACGCCGCGGACCCGGCCTTCGTCAGCCGCGAAGGGCAGAAGGTCGCCAAGCTGGTCGAGTCGGGGCGCGCCGACCGGCCGATCCCGATCGTCAGCTTCATCGCCCGGCAGCGCGACCTGCGCGAGCTGGTGGGCGAGCACCTGCCGGGCGCCGAGCAGCTCGGCTTCGCCGACGTGCTCAACTGGTGGGAAGCGCGGTTCGACCGGATCACCCTGGAAGACCGCAACCTGCCGGCCATCGCCGAGCGCCGCGTGCTGCGTCCGAAGAACGCCGCGGCGCGCGCCCAGCTCGAAGCGGCCTTCGAGCGGACCGCCCGCGTGCGCGAGGAAGTCCTCAACGTGCTGCTCACCCGCGCCGGCGACCGCCCCATGTTCCGGCAGCTCTATCCCTTCAGCCCCGCGCTGGTGCAGGCGTTGATCGCCGTGTCGTCGCTGCTGCAGCGCGAGCGCACCGCGCTCAAGATCATGCTGCAGCTCCTGGTGGAGCAGGGCGGCCGGCTGCAACTCGGCGACGTCATCCCGGTGGGCGACCTGTTCGACGTCGTGGCGCGCGGCGACGAGCCGTTCACGCAGGCGATGCGGGTGCGCTTCGACGACGCCCTGAACTTGTACCGCACCAAGCTCCGGCCGCTGCTGGAGTCCGAGCAGGGCGTTGTCGCCGCCGAGGTGGAGGCGGGGACCGCCCCGACGGCCGCCGCGGCGCGGTTCCGTTCCGACGACCGGTTGCTGAAGACGCTGCTGCTGGCGGCCATTGCCGAAGGGGTGGAAGCGTTGCGGGCGCTCACGCCGGCGCGCCTGGCGGCGCTCAACCACGGCACGGTGCGCTCGCCGATTTCGGGCATGGAGAGTCATGTCGTGCTGCGCAAGTGCCGGCGGTGGGCGGCGCAGGTGGGCGAGATCAAGGTCGCCGAGGACAGCGCCAATCCGGTCATCTCCTTGCAGATCGTCGGCGTGGATACCGAAAGCATCCTGCAGAACGCGGCCGCGCTCGACAACGCCGGCAACCGCATCCGCACGGTGCGCCGGATCATCTGCGAAGCCCTCGGCACCGCGGCGGGTGAGCTGCACGACCGCCATGAGCTGACGTGGCGCGGCACGCGGCGTACCTGCGAAGTACTGTTCCGCAACGTCCGGGTGATGAAGGCCCCGGATTTGCGCAACGACCCCGGCTCGTGGCAGGTCGTGATCGACTGGCCGTTCGACGAACCGCAGTACACGCCGCTCGACGACCGCGCGCAGCTCCAGAACTTCCGCCGAACCGAAGAGCCGGCGGATACTCTGGTCTGGCTGCCGTCGTTCTTCTCCTCCGTTGGGCAGCGCGATCTGGGCCGGCTGGTGCTGCTCGAGGAGGTGCTCACCGGCAACCGCCTCAACGAATACGGCGCGCACCTGTCGCAGACCGACCGCGAGCAGGCGCGCGCGCTGCTCGCCAATCAACGCAATCAGATGCTGGTGCGCATCAACGATCACCTGCTCGCCGCCTATGGCATCGGCGACGTCGATAGCGGCGCCATCGATCACAGCCATGAGCTCAGCGAGCATTTCGAGTCCCTGAATCCTCGGTGTCAGTTGCGCCCGCCGGTGGCCGGGGCGTTCCGCGGCGCGCTGGAGGAGCTCGTGGGCCAGGCGCTCGCGGCGCAGTATCCCGACCATCCCAAGTTCGGCGTCGAGGTCAAGCGGCCGGCCTTGCGGCGGGTGCTGGATGTGGTGGAGCGGGCCGTGGCCCACCCGGAGGAGCGGGTCGAGGTGCCGCCCCCGGTCCGCGAGGAGATGCACGGTATCGCCGTACCGTTGAAGCTTGGCGACATGGGCGAAACGCACTTCAAGCTCAGGCGGCACTGGTTCGACGAGCTGGATCTCAAGCGCGCCCGGCACGGCCGCGGACCCATGACCGTTGGTATGGTGCGCGGCTGGATCGAGGCGCCCGAGCGGCGCGGGTTTCCGCGCGACGTCCAGAACCTGGTGATCGCGGTGTTCGCAGCGCTGGGCGGCTTCGACTTTGTCTACCGCGGCCGGCCGTTGTCCGGGGCCATCGACAAGCTCGACGACGCCTGCGAGCTGCGGGCGCACGAGCTGCCGTCCGCCGAGGAGTACCAGCGGGCCGTGCAGCGCGCCGGGGAGGTGTTCGACTACGCGACGGTGTCGCGGCTGTCCGCCCGTAGCGTGAACGAGTTGGCGCAGGCGGTGCGCGCCGCCGCCGACCGGTGCCGGGCGCCGGTGGACGAGCTGGCGGCGGCTCTCCGGCAGCGGCTGCGGAGGCGGTCGCTGGCAGTGGCCGACAGCGAGCGCCTGCGCACGGTGGACGCCGCGCTGGCGCTGCTCTCGGCCCTGGAGGGCGCCGGCGACAACGCGGTGGTGGCGGCGCTGGCGCAGGCCGAGGTGCCCACCAGCGCCGTCGCCATGGGGGCGGTGGTCGCGGGCGCCGGCGGGCTGGTCTCCGCGCTGGCGCCGCACCGCTGGAAGGTGCTCACCCAGTTGGCGGTCCTGGCCGGGCCGTACCGGGAGCAGGCTGCGGAGATCGATGCGGAACTGAACGACGCCCTGCGCCGCGACGAGCACGTCACGCCGCTGGCGGCCACCGTGGAGCGGTGCCATGACCGGGCGCTGGGACTCCTCGCCGACGCTGCCGGGGCCGCAACGACTCCCCCGCCGGTGCCGCCGGTGCCGCCGGTGCCGCCCGTGGCGGCCGCGCGGCGCGGCACCAGCGACGTGGCGGCCGGCGACGTTACCAACGTGCTCGCCGAGATCGAGGCCGCGATACGGGCGACCGGCGCGACCCGGGTGACGGTCGACTGGAAGGTCTACTCCGACGCGAACGGCGGCGCGGGGTGAGCCTCACGCCCGAACAACTGATCCTGCAGGTCAGGCAGCTCTGCGAACGGCGGCCCGACACGCGGGTGATCGGCATCCACGCGCCGCAGTGGCGCGGCGGCGCTTCGATCTCCACCGGCCAGGCCGCGTTCCGCGTCTCCTGGTGCGAATCGGCGCTGGCGGTGAGCGAGCAGCTTGCCGCGCTGGGCGACGGAGAACGGCTGGTGGTGCTGACGCCGCTCGATGAGACCGAGCTGGGCGCCGACGTGCTGGCGCGCCTGGCGCGGCGGCGGTTGATCCACCCCGACCGGTGGCAGATGGTGGCCGACGCCTACGGCGTGGTCGAGGTCGATCCGCGGCTGCCGATGGAGTCGTGGATGGCCGAGGCGCTGCTCGCGGCGACGCCGTTCCGGCGCACCCTGCCGGCGAAGGTGCTGGATGCCGGCGCGGCGTGGCGGCAGGTGCTGGGACACGCGCTGGGTCTCGACGACGGCAGTCCCGATGCGGATGCCGTGGTCCGGTGGAGTGCGCGTGAGCAGCCGGACGCCGCGGAGCGGTTCGCGGCGCTGCCGGCGCCGCTGGCGGAAGCGGTAGGGCAGCGGCTGGAACAGAGCGCCGGCGGCCTGGGCGCGCCGCTGGCCGCCGCCATCGCCGCCGGCAATGCCGGGGAGCTGCTGCCGATCGGCCTGGCTTGCGACCTGCTGTTCGGCGGGCCGGCGGAACCGGAGCTCACGCGGGCCGCGGTGCGACTGGAACCGCTGCTCGCCGGAGCGGGCGTCGAGCCGGCGCGCGGCCGCGAGTGGGCCGCGTGCGCCCGGCGCGCGCTGCGGTCGCTGCCGCCGCCGCAGCGCCGCGCATGGCTGGAACGCGGCGAACGGTTGCTGGCGCAGCTCAAGGTGGAGGCCTGGGCAGAACGCAGCGCGGTGCTGCCGGCCGGCCTGGCGGCGCGCCTCGACCGCTTCACCGGCGCCGCCGAGGCGGCGCTGGCCGACGCGGCGGCACTTGGCGCGGCCGAGCGCGCCTTCGACCGCGTGCGCGAGCACGACGCCTGGGCCGAGCAGCCGGAGCGCGCCGACCGGCTGGAGATGGCGATGCGGCTGCTGCGCAGCCTCCACCGCCGGGACCGCGCCGCGGAGGCCGGCCCATCCACTATCGCCGCCATGATGGAGGATCACGCCGCCGAGGGCGCGTTCGAGGATTGGGCCAGACGCCGGCTCCTGGGCGCGGATGAGCACGCCGGCATCGCGGCGCTGTATCGGGCGCTCTACCTCGCGGTGCGCGCCCGCCGGGAGCGGCGCAATCGGTCGTTCGCCGCCGGCGTGAGCGCCTGGGCGGCGGAGGAGGGCGCCGGCGCCGCGGGCGCTGATGTTCTTGCCATCGAGCACTGCCTGGCCCGGACCGTTGCGCCGCTGGCGCAGTCGCGTCCCGTGCTGGTGCTGGTGGTGGACGCGATGGACGGCGGCATCTTCGAGGAGCTGGGGGAGAGTCTGCGCGCGCTGGGCTGGCGCCGGCAGAGCGGCGCGCCGCGCACGGCGCTGGCGGTGTTGCCGGCCGTCACGCAGGCGTCGCGCATGACGCTGTTCGCCGGCGCGGTGCGGCAGGGCGGCGGCGCTCAGGAAAAGGCCGCGTTCGCCCGCCATCCCGAGCTGCTCGCCGCCTCGCAACGCGGCCGCCCGCCGCTGTTGTTCCACAAGGCCGACCTGCTCGACCACGCCGCGATGGGACTGGCGGCGGCGGTGCGCGAGGCGCTCGGCGACGGGCGCCGGAAGGTAGTCGGAGTAGTCCTCAACGCGGTGGATGACCACTTGGCCAAGTCCGAGCAACTGCAACTGGTCTGGCGCCCGGACCGCGTGCGGCTCCTGCCCGAGCTGCTGCACGAAGCGCACGCCGCCGGCAGAATAGTGGTGCTGACCTCCGACCACGGCCACGTGCTGGAGGAGGACGGCGTCAAGCTGCCCGGCGACCTCGAGGGCCGCTGGCGCGCTGCCGGCCGTCCGCCCGCCGACCTCGAAATCGAGCTCGCCGGCGAGCGCGTGCGCGCCGCCACCGGCCGCGCCGGGATCGTCGTCCCCTGGAGCGAAACCGTGCGCTACACCCAGCGCAAGAACGGCTATCACGGCGGCCTGACCCTGCAGGAAGCGGTCGTCCCGATCGGCATCTTCACCCCGCCGGGCGAGAACCTCAAAGCCCTGAAGCCGGCGGAATCGCCGTATCCTCCGTGGTGGCGCAGCGCGGCCTCCGAGTCGGAACCGCCCGCCCAACCGCCGCCCCCCGCCCCGCAACTCGACCTCTTCAATGCCGATGACCCCTCGCGCTGACCCGGCCTCGCGCCGGCTCCACACGAAGCGCCACCGCCGCCGCCAAGTGCCGTACTGGCCAGACGCCCCCACGCCGCGGTATGATCGCGCAGCATCATGGACGCCGAGCGGTCTGACATTCAGATTATCACCATACCGGATTGGGACTTGCACGGCGTCGTGCCGCCGATCCGTCTAGCTGCACCTACGTCGCGCGACCGTTCTCCGTATTCAGTTTCGCTCATCGATTTCATACTACGTTTCGGAACGACCGCGGCTCGTCGCGAAATCATATCAGGATTTCTCAACTACCGCGATGCGTTGCGAGGGGTCCGCATTGTCAGAGGCTATCAATGGATCGACGGCAGCTTCATCGAGGATATTGAGACGATCGAGTACCGCGCTCCACGCGATATTGACATCGTTACTCTTTTTCATCTTCCTGAAGGGGATACTCAGGAGACTCTATTGGAACGTATGCCTCGGCTATTCCGAGCGGAAGATACGAAGATAGATTATCGTGTAGACGCCCATTACGTACAATTGGACACTGACACCCCGGAGTCTCTCGTCGATCAAATTACCTACTGGTATAGCTTATGGTCACATCGAAGGAGTGGCCGATGGAAAGGATACCTGAAGATAGGTCTCTCTACTGTCGAAGATCATGCTGCCAGAGCTAGTCTTGATGTGATGACACAGGGAGGTGATACTTGAACGCGCGCGAATACCATCAGCTTCAGGCGGAGGTCAGTACACTGCAAAGCATGATTGAGCGACTTCCGTCCCATCACGCAATCGAGCGGCTTAGTCTGGAATCTCGCAAGAGAGAAGTGGAGGGTGAGCTTTCATCAATGCCGGCACCCGGGCGAACCCCTGCCCGGGTACGCTTGACGTTCCGTGGAAAACCTGTCGCGGTGTCTCACGGGGTTCGTGCTGACTTCGGTGCGGCGGCCGTCAAGGCATTTTCCCACGTGGTAGCCACCGTCGGGGCCAGTCAACGTACATTACTCCGATCTCGCGGCGTGGTTCCTAATCGAGAAGACTATGATCTGCTGATTACCGATACCGCTCTGGGGTCTTTTGGTTTCGAGTTGGAGGAGCACCACAGGGACGAACTCCTTCCGAGTCAGTATTCCGTCGAGGCCGCTATCGACCAAACTAAGTCGATCCTTGAAGCCACAGTTGGAACTGACGAAGTATTGGCGAACGCTATTTCGGGAACCGATCCTCGAGCGCTTAGCGCCGTGCGGGCCTTTCTGAAACTGATGGCGGACCAGGAGGCGGTGTGTGCAATCGAATTCAAGGATGATGTTTTCAGGTTCTTGGACGTGGGGCAGATCAGGCAGAGTGAAAGCCGCCTGAGAGAGGAAAACATCCGCGAAGAGGAGCGGACAATATCAGGGACATTCGCGGGAGTGTTGCCGGTTGCTCGTACGTTTGAGTTTCGAGACGGTGATACGGGAGAAGTGATTTCGGGCCGCGTGGGCCCTTCCATCGGGGATGCGTCGGCGATAAACGAGCATATCAACAGACCATTGATGATCCGCGTTCATTCGACGCGAATAGGAGCATCGAAACCCCGTTACGTGCTTGTGGAATACGATCCACCACGGAAAGATGAATCAGCTCACTAATTCACTCGGCAGATTGACCGGTTTACGAACGAACCCAAGATGGTAAAATGCGTTTTCAGAAGACCGAGAAATGCTTCGGAGGTCCTCGGTGCTCGCTCGGATTGACCTTTGCTACTTCAAGTGCTTCACGATGTTGAAGCTGCCGCTGCGGCCGCTGACGCTGCTTTCCGGCACCAACGCTTCCGGCAAGTCGTCGGTGATCCAGGCGCTGGCGCTCCTGCATCAGACGATGCGCGAACACGAATGGACTTCGCATTTCATGCTGAACGGGAGCGCTGTTCATCTGGGTACAACCGCAGATGTAGTCGACCAGGTTCAAGGGCACCGGGCGTTTGGAATCTCGCTTCAGGAAGCTGATGGGTCGTACGTTGAGTGGGAAGCCGAGGGCGAGCGTACCGACATGGCCATGGCCGTGAAGCGCGTCCGCGCCGAATTCGCCTCCGGCTACGACTGCGATGCCGATGAATCGGAGCCGCTTCGCTTTCTGCTGCCTCGCAACGCGCTTGAGTCCAGGAAGGCGATGTTGTTGGCGCACCGCCTGCGTCAACTCACCTACCTTGCCGCCGACAGGATGGGGCCGCGCGAGACCTATCCGTTGGAGGATCCGCGGCACGAGCCGGTCGTCGGTCCACAGGGACTACACACCGCCAGCGTTCTCCTTAACGGAAGCGAAACGCAGGTGCTGAAGAAGCTGGCCACCGAGAGGGTGGCGCCAACCTTGCGACGTCAGGTTGAAGCGCGCATGCGGGGGTTCTTTCCCGGCTGCGAATTCGTCGTCGAGAAGGTGCCCAAGACGAACGCCGTGACGTTGCGATTCCGCACGTCCGGGAGCGTGGAGTTCCATCGTCCCGTCCATGCCGGCTTCGGGTTGATGAGGGTCCTTCCGGTCGTCGTGGCGGCGTTGTCGGCTGAGGAGGACCACCTGCTGGTGATCGAGACCCCCGAGGTCCATCTCCACCCGGCCGGTCAGGCGCACATGGGAGAATTTCTGGCGGAAGTCGCCGCCGCCGGCGTGCAGGTCATTCTCGAGACGCATAGCGACCACGTGTTGAACGGCATCCGACGCGCGGTCAAACGGAATGCGCTGTCTCCCGACGCCGCGGCCCTTCATTTCTTCCGGCCGCGCGATGAGAAGGATGAGAACGCGGCACAGGTGCAGAGTCCGGTTCTGGACCGCGACGGCAACATCGATAGTTGGCCGGATGGGTTCTTCGATCAGTTCGACAAGGATATGAACCACTTCGCCGGCTGGAGTTGAAGTGGACATCCTCGCCAACGATCTGTCGATTCACGGACAGCTCCACGACATACGGTCATTTCGACGATGCTTCGGCGCCGGTTGCTCGCGGGCGGGCGGTGAGCGACAGCCAGCGACAGGCGGCAGGGCGGATTGACGGCGCGGCGCCTGAGCCGGTAGGGTGGGCGCGGCATGGGGACGTTCGAGGAGGGGTTCGGCGCCGTGGAGGCGGCTGCCGGGCGCACGGCCGCGGAGGCGGCGGCATTGGCGAAGGCGGCGAAGCAACTCCTCAAGGCCGCTCAGGACGGTAATATCGGCCAGCTCCGGCGCCAGAGCATCCGCCTCACCGAGCTGCTCTCCTCGGTCACCGGCCACGTCGAACGGGCCTCCGCCAGTTGGCCGTTCGACGTCGAGGATGAACGCGCCTATCTGGAGCAGCGCTTCGGCGCCGAGCTGCGCGCCGAAGCGGACCGCATCGGCCTGAACGTCACGCCCCGTGACGAGCGGCTGGTCTGCTCGCCGTCGATCATCCGGGTCAGCCCTGCCGACCGCGCCGTGACGATTGACGGCCGCAAGCGGAGCGCGATCCGCCCGTCAAAGCTCGCCGCCGACCTGCATGCGATCCAGCAGGCCGGTCCGCGCGGCAATCCGCAGCGCTTCCTGGAGGCGCTGCACAAGGCCTACCGCATCCTGGCCCCGGCGCCGGCGGACTCCTTGATCCAAGGCGGGCAGGTGGTCGCCCTGGCCAAGGTCTACGCCCTGCTCACCACCTTGCCGGGGAGCGGCCGGCAGTACTCCAGGACCGACTTCGCGCGCGACCTCTACGTGCTCGACAGCTCGGCCGTGGACACCACCCGCTCCGGCGGCGCCCGGGTGAGCTTCCTCCACTCCACCGCCGCGCGCTCCGGCAAGGGAGCGTTTTCGTTCGCCGATCGGGCCGGCAACCTGATCACCTACTCCAGCATCCGGTTTACGGAGGTCGGTTGATGCACGCCGCCGAGTGGCTCGATCACCTCGACCGGGAGTACCTGGCCACGTTCATCGCCGACGGCGGAGCCGCCGTCAAGTTCGTCGTGACCGGCGCCCAGGGCCGCGCGGACCTGATCCGGCGCCTGGCTCACACCGGTGAGGAGCGCGGCTATCTGGTCCTGACCGCCGACGCCGCCGAACAGCGGTTCCACATGCCGCAGGACCTGTTCTTCGCCATGGCCGCCCAGGTCGACTGGCGCCGCGCCGCGCGCCGCTTCATCATCCGGCTGGCGCAGGACGAAGGATTTTCTGTCGACGGCGTAGACGCCGCTCAGGAAGGGGTGATCCGGTCCATCGCCGACCGCGCCGGGACCGGGATCGACGCCGGGTTTCTGTTCACCAGCCTGGCGCCGGCGCTGCAGCGCCGCCTGTACTTCGACCGGAACATGTCCAAGGACTTCCGCGTCGCCATGACCCATCTCTGTCTGCATGAGCGCTCCCTCGACCAGCCGTATCAGGGGCAGGCGATCATCGACTGGCTGACCGGCAGGAACACCCGCATGTCCAACGTCAAGCAGTATTCCATCTTCACTCCCGTCAACCGCACCACGGCGCGCCACCTGCTGCGCTCGGCCTTCTACTGGTTCCGCAGCGCCGGCTATACCGGGACGATAGTGCTGCTGGACAACGAACGGGTGACCAGACGCCTGCGGCCTGAGGATGGGTCGCGGTACTATACGCGAGCAATGACGATCGACCACTACGAATTGCTCCGCGAGTTCGTCGACGGCGCCGACCGCCTGCCGGCGACGTTGCTGGTCGTCTGTTCCGGCAGCGACTTCCTGGACCAGGAGGCGGACCGGCAGTCGCGCGGCGTCGGCATCTATCCCGCCTTGCAGACCAGGATCATCGATGACGTCCGCGACCGCACGCGGCAGAACCCGGCCGCCGCGCTGTGCCGGCTGGCCGGCTGAGGCCGCGATGCCGGAGAACCTGGACCGACTGGCCTGCCGCAGGGCGATAGAGGCGCTGCGCAACGGCGTGCCCAACCGGGAGGCGGTGCGCATTCTGGGCAGCACGCAGCCGCACGCCGAACGGCGCTTCCAGAAGCTCCTGCGGCGGGTGGAGGAGGGGAATGGCGCGGCGGCCGGCCGCGGGCTGCTGATCTCGGGCGACTTCGGCACCGGCAAGTCGCACCTGCTGGAGCATTTCGAGCACTTGGCCCTGGAGCGAAACTTCGTCTGCAGCCGGGTGGCGGTCAGCAAGGAGACGCCGTTCCATGACTTGGCCAGGATGTTCCGGTCGGCGGTCGATCACGGCACGGTCCCCGGCGGAAAGGTCGGTCTGATGGTGGACGAAATCGGCCACGGGTTGGACCCGGACTCCGACCGCTACGCGCGCTTCTTCCGCTGGGCGAACGACGACGACAACGGCCTGCACCGTATCTTTCCGGCCACGCTGATGGTGCACGAACGGTTGGGGGAACAGGACACGCTCAGCGCCATCCGCTGGTTCTGGTCGGGCGACAAGATCGCGGTTGGCGAGGTCAAGAAGGGGCTGCGCCAGATCGGGCAACAGCGGTCGTATACCTTCCGCGCGCCGAAGCTGAAGGAGCTGCCGCCGCAGCGCCTGCGCTTCGTCCTGGAGATGGTCAAGGCGGCCGGTTATCACGGATGGGTCGTGCTGATCGACGAGCTGGAGCTGGTCGGGAGTTACAGCGTGCTGCAGCGCGCCCGCTCCTACGCCGAACTGACCCGCTGGATGGGCGAGAAGCGCGGCGATTATCCCGGACTGGTGGTCGTGGCGGCGATCACGGAAGACTTTGCCCAGGCGATCCTGGAGCAGAAGAAGGACCGCGTGAAGGTGCCGGAACGGCTGCGCGCGCGCGGTGACCTCGACACCTTGCGGTGGGCGGAGGCGGGCATGAAGTGGCTCGACTCGCGCCGCACGGCGCTCCACGAAGTGAAGCCGCAGGAGGTGGAGGCCGCGGTGGAGACGATCCGGCGCATCTACGGTACGGCGTACGACTGGCCGGCCCCACCGGCCGCCCCAACCCCGCCGGACGCCGCCGGCTATCAGAAGCGGATGCGCTACAAGGTCCGCGCGGCGATCACCACCTGGGACCTGCAGCGCCTGCATCCCGAGGCCCAGCCCGAGCTGGAGAGCGAGGAATACCATTCCTCCTACGCCGAAGATCCCGACGTGGCGGCCGAAACCAAAGACAACGACGACGCACCTCCCGCCCCGGCGGACCCTGCCGACTCCTGACGCCCCCCTGATCGGCTGACCCGCCCGCACCGGCCGCGGGCCGGCCGGTCACGCGCGCGGCGGCCGCCGCGGTGGTCAGCGGGTATCGGCGAGCGCGGCGGTGGCGCCGCTGACGTCGAGCAGATAGAGCTGCCGCCCGCCGGCGTGGGCGGAATCGATGGTTACCAGCCGGGCGCCGGGATCGGAGCGCGGGTGCAGGTCGCAACGCAAGTCGTCCCGGTAGGCCGGCGGGGCGTGAAACCGGCCCAGTTCGACCCGCGCGCCGCTCGGCGCGTGGTACAGATATAGCTCCTGCATGCGGCTCCCTTCCCGCGGATAGCAGTCGTTGAGGATCCAGTCGCGGTCGCCCAGATAGGTGCAGTGGCCGTTCAGCGCCATCGCCTGCTTGCCGATCACCTCCACGTGATCGCTCCGGTCGCGGTACAGGTAGAACGCATCCCGGTGGGAGGGCTGCCACGACCAGGCCAGGATCGTCTCGGGATCACGCCAGATGAAATGCGACATGTGGCCGTAGTCGTCCACCACGTGCAGGTCGGAGCCGTCCGCGGCCGCGGTGAACATGCGCGTGCGCATGCCGCGGCCGCCGGCGCGCCAGCGGTGCAGGAAGATGAAGCGCGTTCCGTCCGGGCTGAACAGCAGGTGGTTGAAGTAGTGCTTTGCCTGCGAGAAGTCACCGTGCGGCCAGGGCACCGCCGCGGCCTGGGCCACGGAGACGAGCTGGCGGACGGCGCCGGTGCGCAGGTCCACGCGGTAGATGCCCGACTCCTCGGGGGCCAACTGGTCGCGGCAGGGGTCGGGAATGCCCTCGTAGCCGTAGCCGGGGCGCATTTCCCCGAGGCGGCGGAAATCGGTGCCGATGGCCGAGCGGCCGTCCGGCGCCAGGGCGTAGACCGGCGCGGGCAGGGTGCGGCTGGCGCCGGTCGCAGTATCGGTGATGCGCGCGGCGTAGCGGTCGCCGGCGCGTTCGTTCCAGATTACCTCGCTGGCCGATCCGGGGATCCACTGCAGCATGCACCCTTGCTGCCAGCACCAGGCGCTGGTCGCGCCGATGGTGCGCCACGCGTCGCCCCCTTCCAGATCGATCATGCCGATACGTATTTCGTCGTCCGGGCGCGGCGCGCGCTGCTCGAAGTCGACGCCCATGGCCAGCGCGTAGCGCGAAGTGGGATCGAACTGCAGCTTGTCGTAGTAGCCGAACCAGTGGTAGCCGGGACCCTTGGTGATGGCCCGGATCGGAACCGGTGCGCCTTCCGGTCGGCGAAGGTCCTCCGCATTCATGCCGATCAGCCTGATGGCCGGCGCACCCCGCGTCAAGCGGCGGCCCTGCGGCCAGGTTGTTCGGGGCTGCCCGCCGTGCCCGCCCGCCGCCCGCCGTTTGACCGCGCGCCGTGCCGCAGGTAGCATGCCGCGGTGGCAGTGGCCGGTCGCCAGTTCGACGTTGCGGGCAGCGACGTTCGCGGCAAGATTCGCTCCGCGAGCTGCCGGCCGCAGCCCTATCTGGAGTGCGTCCGCCGGTACAACGCCGGCGAGCACTGGCAGGCCCACGAGGTGCTGGAAGATCTGTGGCGCGCCACCGGCGAACCGGAGCGGCGGCGCTTCTATCAGGGAATCATTCAGTTGGCCGCGGCCTTCGTGCACGCCGAGCGCGGCAACCTGCGCGGGGTGCAGCGCCTGTTGGCCAAGGCGGACGCCAAGTTGGAAGGCGTATCGTCCCCCTGCCTGGGTCTCGACGTCGCGGCCTTGCGGCGCGCCATGGCCGCGGCCGGACGCGAGGCGCGGGCCGCGGCGGCAGACCCGCGGCGCGCGTTCGACTGGCGCTGCAAGCCGCGGCTGCTCCTGCGCCCCTGAAGGCCGCGCGGACGTCAGTGATCGAACCGACGCTGGATGAGGTGCGCGCCGCAGCGCTGCGCATCGCGCCCTACGTGCACCGCACGCCGGTGTTTACCAGCTCCTTTCTGGATGCGGCGAGCGGCGCCCGGCTGTTCTTCAAGTGCGAGAACCTGCAGAAGGTTGGCGCATTCAAGATGCGCGGCGCGGCCAACTTCGTGCTGCGGCTCTCCCCGGCCGAGGCCGCGCGCGGCGTCGTGACGCACTCCTCCGGCAACCACGGCCAGGCGGTGGCGGCGGCGGCGCGGGCGCGCGGTGTGGCTGCGACCGTGGTCATGCCGCGCAGCTCGGCGGCGGTCAAACGGGCGGCCGTGGCCGGCTATGGGGCGCGGGTAGTGCTCTGCGCCGACGGCGACCGGGCGCGCGCCGCGGCCGCGCAACGGATCGTGGAACGGGAGGGCGCCATCCTCATCCATCCCTACGGCCATCCCGACATCGTCGCGGGTCAGGGCACCCTGGCGCTGGAGCTCCTGGAGCAGGCCGCGCACCTGGACGCGGTGGTGGCGCCGGTCGGCGGCGGCGGCTGCCTGAGCGGGATCGGGCTGGCGGTACGCGGATTGCGCCCGCAGGCAGCGCTGTTCGGGGCCGAGCCGGAGCGCGCTGACGACGCCGCGCGCTCCCTGGCCGCCGGCCGCATCCTGCCGAGCGTGCAGCCGGACACGGTAGCCGACGGACTGCGCACCGCGCTGGCGCCGCTCACCTTCGCGCTCCTGCGCGCGCACGGCGTCCGGATTCTGACCGTCTCGGAGGAGCAGATCGTCGCCGCCATGCGCACCATCTGGATGCGCCTGAAGCTGGTGGTCGAGCCGTCCGCGGCGGCCGCCCTGGCGGCGGTGCTGGCCCACGGCGCGCTGTTCCGCGGCCGGCGCGTCGGGGTGGTGCTGACCGGCGGCAACGTCGACCTGGAGCGCCTGCCGTGGACCGCGCCCGCCTAGGTGGTCCGGCAAGCGGTCAGCGCAGTACCTCGGTCGCCGCCTCCACGGGCGCGAAGTTGCTGCCCCGCACCTGCACGTAGACCTGAAACGGATTGCCGCCCGGCGCCTGCAGGTCGGATACCTCGTAGGTGAAGTTCTTTTCCGGGTCGAGGCGGAAGCGGCCGCTCCGGATCTGATCCCAGACCAGATCCGTGTCCGGCTTGCGCAGCGCCACGTAGACGATGCCATTGCGCGCCGGCTGCGAGCCCAGGTTCTTGACCAGCACCGTCACGTTGGCGGTGACCTCGTCGGCGCCGTCCGGTTGCCCGTACTTGGCGGTGAATTCCAGGGTCATTACGGGCCGCTCGACGATCGGCCTGATCTCCGCGGGGATGCCCTGGTAGCTCGGCGGTACCACTCCCGGGTCCCAGTTCTCGCCGGTGGTCTCCAGGTAGCAGTAGCGCGTCAGATGATGCCGGTAGTAGGGTTGCCCGCGGGCGGGGCGGCACCGGAAGCCGACCGCGATGTGTCCGGGAAAGAGCAGCAGCGCGACGTCGTAGCCAAGCTCGTGGAGCATGGCGGAAGCGAGTATCGAAGTATCCTCGCAGTCGCCGCCGTTGTCGTAGAAGGTTTCATAGGGGAACCTCGGATACTCGTCGAAGCCGGTCGTTACCTCGTCCGAGGTATAGGGCAGGTTCTGCACGAAGGAAACGATGAAATAGGGGAGCTCCTCGCGGCTCAATCCCTGCGCCGTGCCGTGGTCGGCCAGCTTCCTGGTGATTTCCTCGATGAACGGCTTGCTGTAGCGGTCGGAAGCGAATACGTCGTAGTCGCGCTGCCGCTCACGCTGCCGGAACACTTCGTAGGTGTCGGGATGCAGCTCGAACGCCAGATGGTAGGTGCTGCCGCGGTGCTGCCATTCGAAGTCGCGCGTCACGCCGCGCTCGCCGCCCGCGCTCGGCGGAGCCGACGAGCAGCTTGCCAGGATGATCGACAATACCGCCGCCAGCGCGCCGGCCCGGCGCGCGCGCAGGCCCGCGGGAGCAGGTGCTGCTGCCACGCCGCAACCCTATCATGAGGCCGCGCGCCGGCGTCAGCGGCCTCGGCGCCGGTTGCTCAGGAGGGCGCCGCGCGTTAGCCTGAGCGGGCCGTGAGTACCATCATACGACCTTCGCCCGAACCGCCGGCGGCCGCCGCTTCCGGCTCCCGCGAGGCGGTCCAGAACGTGGCCGACTTCCTCGCGGACCTGGCGCCGCGGGTGACCGGAGACCTGCGCACCGACACCTACAGCCGGCTCCTGTACAGCACCGACGCCAGCATCTACCAGGTGATGCCGCACGCCGTCTTCATTCCGCGCCACGCGGAGGACGTGCAGGCCGCGGTCACCCTGGCGGCCGAGCGCGCCATCCCGATCGTGCCGCGCACCGCCGGCTCCAGCCTGGCGGGGCAGGCGATCGGCGAAGCGCTGATCATCGACTTTTCGCGCCATCTCGACGCGGTCCTGGAATTGAATGCCGAGGAGCGCTGGATACGGGTCCAGCCCGGCATCGTGCTGGACGAGCTCAACCTCTACCTGCAGCCCCACGGCCTGCAGTTCGGACCCGACCCGGCGAGCAGCAATCGCGCCGCCATGGGCGGCATCGTGGCCAACAACTCGACCGGCTCGCACTCCATCCTCTACGGCATGACCGCCGACCACGTACTGGAGTTGGAGACCTTCCTCAGCGACGGCAGCCCCGCCCATCTGGGGCCGGTGGCGGACGCTGCCCTGGACCAGTACCGCCGGCGCGCCGGGCTGGAGGGCCGCCTCTACCGCGGCGTCGACGAGCTGGCCCGCGCCAACGCCGACGCCATTCTCGCCGGCACTCCCCGGCATTGGCGGCGCTGCGGCGGCTACAACCTGGACCGCTTCGTGGACGGCGCCTCGTTTCGCCACCCGCGCGATCCCCGCTTCAACCTGGCCAAGCTGGTGTGCGGCTCGGAGGGCACCCTGGCGGTGATGACCGAGTTGAAGCTGGGCGTGGTGGACCTGCCGGTGCGCACCGGGCTTGCGGTGGTGCACTTCAGCAGCCTGTACGAGGCGCTGTCTTCGGTGCCGGCGATGCTGGAGACCGGGCCGAGCGCCATCGAGCTGCTCGACAACCTCGGCCTGACCCTGTGCCGCGCGGTGCCGCAGTACGCGCGCCTGCTGTCCACCTTCATCGACGGCGAGCCCGACTGCGTGCTGATCACCGAGTTTCGCGGCGACACCGACGCCGAGCTGCGCGCGCGGGTGGACGATCTGCAGCGCCATCTGGCCCGGCAGGGCGTGAAGACGCGAACCGTGGCCGCCATCGAGCCGGCGTTGCAAAGCAACGTCTGGACCGTACGCAAGGTCGGGCTGGGGCTGATGATGAGCATCAAGGGCGACTACAAGCCGATCCCGTTCATCGAGGACGCCGCGGTGCCGCCGCAGCACCTGGCCGATTACGTCACCGAGATCCAGCGCTTCTGCGGCGATATCGGCGTGGAGCGGGTGGCGATGTATGCCCATGCCAGCGCCGGTTGTCTGCACATCCGCCCGCTGATCAACGCCAAGCTGGCCGCCGACGTCGAGAAGCTGCCGCAGATCTCTTCGTTCGCGGTGGAGCTGCTCGGCCGTTACGGCGGCGCCTGGTCCAGCGAGCACGGCGACGGCCGCGCCCGCAGTTGGCTCAACGAGCAGTTCTTCGGGCGCGAGCTGTATCAGCTCTACCGGCAGGTGAAGGGTCTGTTCGATCCCGCCGGGATCCTCAATCCGGGGCAGGTGGTGGACGCCCCGCCCATGACCGAGGACTTGCGCTACGGCGCCGACTACCGCGCTTCGCAGCGGCCCGAGCACGTCGACTTCAGCGCCGACCAGGGGTTCGACCGCGCGGTGGAGATGTGCAACGGCGCCGGAATCTGCCGCAAGAAGACCGAGGGCACCATGTGCCCCAGCTTCATGGTGACCCGCGAGGAGGAGCACAGCACCCGCGGCCGGGCCAACCTGCTGCGCGCCGCCATGAGCGGGCAACTGCCGGAGGAGGAGCTTACCGGCGAGCGGCTGTACGCGGCGATGGACTTGTGCATCGAGTGCAAGGCATGCAAGGCCGAGTGCCCGTCGTCGGTGGACATGGCCAAGATCAAGTTCGAGTACTTGGCGCGCTACTACGAGGCCAACCCCGTACCGCGGCGGGTGCGCTTCTTCGCCGACATCGCCCGCGCCAGCCGGGCCGCCAGCGGCTGGCGCGCGCCGCTGTTCAACTCGCTGCTGGGAGCGGCGCCGGTGCGCTGGCTGCTGGAGCGGGCGCTGGGGATCAGCCGGCAGCGCACGCTGCCCCGCTTCGCGGCGCTCCCCTTCACCCGCTGGTTCGCCGCCCGCGCGCCGGCGGCGCCCGCCGCCGCGGCCAACGGCCACGCGCCGCCGCCGGCCGCCCGCGCCGCCGCCAACGGCAGTCCGGGCGTGGCCGCGCCGGGCAGCGGTCGGCGCAGCGTGGTGCTGTTCAACGACACCTTCAACACCTATAACGACCCTGAAGTGGCGATCGCCGCCACCGAAGTGCTGGAGGCGGCCGGCTATCGGGTGGTGTTGCCCGGCCACTGGTGTTGCGGGCGCCCGATGGTGTCCAAGGGCTTGGTGGAGCAAGCCCGCGCCGCGGCCCGCGACACCGTGGACAAGCTGCATCCGCTGGTCGCGCAGGGGATGCCGGTGGTGGGGCTGGAGCCGAGCTGCATTCTCACCCTGAAGGATGAGTACCTGTCGCTGCTGCCCGACGATCCCCGGGCGCGGGCGGTCGCCGGCGCGGTCGTGACCTTCGAGGAGTTCGTTGCCGCGGAGGCCGAAGCGGGCCGCTTCGCGTTGCAGTTCCGCCCGCAGACCGGGCGCGTGTTGCTGCACGGTCACTGCCATCAGAAGGCGCTGGTCGGCACCGGCCCGAGCCGCCGGACGCTGGAACTGGCCGGCTTCGCCGTGGAGGAGGTCGACTCCGGCTGCTGCGGCATGGCGGGGTCCTTCGGCTACGAGGCCGAGCATCTCGAAGTGTCGCTGGCGATGGCCGAGCGCCGCCTGCTGCCCGCGGTCCGCGAGGCCGGCGCCGGCACCGAAATCGCCGCCGCCGGCACCAGTTGCCGCGCCCAGATCGCCCACGGCTGCGCCCGCAAGGCCCTGCATCCGGCGCAGCTCCTCCGCGCCGCCCTGCAGTCAGCCCAATGAGTCCCGCTCCGGTATGATCGATAAGCGGCCGGCAACAATCGGGCAGCGCACGCGCTTTCGCGCCGACGACTTCACGTTGTTGCTGGCCGCCCTTTCGGCGCTGGGCGTCGTCCTGGTGCTGGCGCGGCAGATCGTCTACGGCGCAGGATTGGCCGGGGACTCATTGGAGTACCTGGCTATCGCCGGAAACGTGCTGGCCGGCGAAGGCTTGACCTACCTGACCGGTGCGCCTGCGACGTTGTGGCCCCCGCTCTATCCGCTGCTGTTGGCCGGCGCCACGCTGGGCATCGTCGCCCCGCTCGACGTCGCCGGTCCCCTCAACGCCGTCATCTTCGGGCTCACCATATTCGCCGTGGGCCACTACCTGCGCAAACGCCTAGCGGCCCGCTTCCCGGTGGTATGGGTCTGCATAGCGATAGCCCTGTCGATTCCCTTGGCCGATCTGGCGTCCTGGGCGATGGCCGGCCCTGCCTTCATGCTGTTGGCAACCGCCGCGCTCATCCGCGCCGACACGTTCCTGGTCGAGGGCAGGACGTCGTCTCTGGTCTGGGCGGGCGTGTTCAGCGCCCTGGCATGGCAGACCCGATACCTAGGCATAGCCGTGCCGGTGGTCGTGGGGCTGACGCTCTGCTTCCAATCGGGCGCATCGCTGCGGCAGCGGGTACGACGTTGCGCCGGCTTCTCGCTGCTCGCCGGTGCGCCCATGGCGCTCTGGCTGGTGCGCAATTACCTGATCGCCGGGGTTATGACCGGACACGATTGGCCGATCGAATACCGTTTGCCGGCGATTCTGGGCGACATTGGCGAGGGTCTGTGGAGCTGGTTGGCATTCGACCTGCCGTTGTTCTACCGGCTGTCGAGCGAAGCCCCGGCGCTCTCGACCGCAGCGGGATTCGGATTGCTGTTGGCTGCGGCGGCGGTGGCGGCGAGCGTGATCGCGCGGCAGAAACACCTGCCCTGCTGTCTGTTCGGCGGCTTCGCGCTCACGTATCTCCTGTTGCTGGTCGCCGCGCTTGCGCAGGGGCGTACCCAATATGGATTCGAGGCGAGATACTTGACTCCACTGTATATTCCGCTGCTGGTCGTCGCCGCGGCCGGGCTGGACCGGATTCTCAGCGGCGCACGCAAGCGGACGAGTGTCCCGTCCGCCATCCTGATGCTCTGCCTCTCCCTCGGGGGCGTGGGCCAGACTGCGGCCAACGTCTACCATATCAGGCGAGCCAACGCCGATCACTTCCACATCGGCTTCAACCGGCAACCCTGGTCTGATTCCGAGACGTTGCGCTACCTCCGAGCCAATCCTCTGGTCGGCGAAGTGCACAGCAACATGCCCCACATGGTGTTTCTCCAGTACTCTTACCCCCCCTCGGGGGACCGGCGGGATCTCGACCTTGGAAGAGTGGAATATCGGGAGTTACCTAGAAGCAGGACCGGGGGGTACGTCATCGACCGGCCCCCCGAGTCCGGCCGCGGGCGGGAGCAGTTGGCAGGGTGGCTTGCCGGGATTGTGGACGGAACCTGGGTGGTCTGGTTCGAGGACCAGGCGACCAACGACCTCTTCGACTACGGCGCCGCCCTGTTGCGGACCTCATCCGCCTTGGAGCCGGTGGCGGAGCTGGCCGACGGCGCCGTCTTCAAGGTGAACCGGAACTACGCGGTCCGTTCGGACCCGTATCGGTCGACGTATGAATCGATCGCCGGCGGCAGTCACGGCGCGCCGGCAGCGCGCTCGGTCTTCGACGTCTACTTTGCCGGGAACACGCTGACGTACCTCAAGGAGCCGTGCGCTGCCGGCGACGTACGGCCGCGGTTCTTCCTGCACGTCGTCCCGGAAGACTCAGCCGATCTTCTTGCCGGCGGCAATACGGCTGAAAGGCCAACCTTCGACAACCTTGACTTCAGCTTCCCGGACCGCGGCGTCATCCTGAACGGGAAATGCTTGGCGGTGGTAACGCTGCCCAACTACCGAATCAGCCACGTCAGGACCGGGCAGTACGTGGCGGGGGAAGGTCATGTCTGGGATGAGACCTTCTCCCCGCCCGACTGAGCGCCGGCTCCGGATGGCGGAATCCCCACGTGCGTTCTACGAACCGGCGGCGGCCAGCTCCAGGTATCGTGCCGGTGTGAGGCTGGTGTTCAGGTGGGGAGCAGGAAGGCGCGGCCGAAGCCGCGGACCAAGTGGCTGGCCAGCCAGCGGCCGGTGCCGTCGCGCGGGGCGCCGCGCTGGCGCATGGCGGCGTTCGGGGGGATTGCGTCGGGATGGAGCAGGTTCATCTGCTCGATCACGACGCCGCGGCGGACGTGGTTGTGGACGTAGCTGATAGTGCCGTCGCCGCTGGTCGCGGTGACCATGGCCAAGTGGGTGAGCTCGTCGTTCCAGCGCCGGTCGCCGTTGCGGTCGAAGGTGTTGTCGAAGAACACCAGGTCGCCGGGGGCCGGGAGCAGGCGCGGGTCGGCGGGGTAGTACAGCCCGTGGGCAACGACCATCTGATAGATGCGCGCCACGCCGCTGCCGGTGTAGTCGACGAAGCGCCGCCCGAGGTTGACACCCGATGCCGCATAGATCGCCAGGACCGTCCCGGAGCAGTCGAAGTTGTAGCGCGTCCCGCCCACGTACAGTTGGTCCGCGCCGATGAAGTCGTGCGCCGCCGCTACCAGTTGCCGCTGGCGCTCGTCGCCTCCGGCAACCTCCGGGCCGACCTCGGACGGCGGCAGCAGGGCCGGTCGCATGGCCGCGGGAGTGGAGCCGCAGGCGCCCAGCGCGCCGGCCGCGGCCACTACCGCCAGGATCAGCTTCCATCGGTGCTTCGCATCCCTACAGACCATCGATTACTCCGCCTAATAACCATCGGCAGATCCGCAGCGACGTTGAATCCGCCTGGCCCTCCGGCGGGTCACGTAACGTCGCCCGCTGGACGCTGGCTGCCGTGGGCGCTTACGCTGGGCGCGGGAGGTAGCCACTGTCTGTCATGTCAGATCCCCTTGGTGCGCGGGCCCGGCTGAGCGTCGGCCGCACCGACTACCGTTTCTTCCGCCTGGCCGCCCTGGAAGCGCACGGCGCTCCGGAGCTCGCGGCGCTGCCGTACTCGTTGCGCATCCTGCTGGAGTCGCTGCTGCGCGGCTGCGGCGGCGGAGCCGTCAGCGCCGAGCAGGTGCTGGAGCTGGCGCGCTGGCAGCCGCAGGCCGCGGCCCGGCCGAGCCTGCCGTTCCGCCCGGCGCGGGTGGTGATGCAGGACTTTACCGGCGTGCCGGCGATCGTCGATCTGGGCGCGATGCGCGCCGCGATGGCGCGCCTCGGCGGCGACCCGGCCAGGGTCAACCCGCAGGTGGCGGTGGACCTGGTGATCGACCATTCGGTGCAGGTAGACCACTTCGGCGCCGGCGACGCGCTGGCCCGCAACGCCGCGATTGAGTTCCGCCGCAACCGCGAGCGCTACGAGTTCCTGCACTGGGGGCAGGCGGCGTTCGCCAACTTCCGGGTAGTGCCGCCGGCCACCGGCATCGTGCATCAGGTGAACCTGGAGTACCTCGCCCAGGTGGTCATGACCGCCGCCGCCGCGGGCGGCGCGCCGCTCGCCTACCCCGACACGCTGGTGGGCACCGACTCCCACACCACGATGATCAACGGCCTTGGCGTGCTGGGCTGGGGAGTCGGGGGTATCGAAGCGGAGGCGGCGCTGCTGGGTCAGCCCTACGACATGCTGACCCCCGAGGTGGTGGGCGTGCGGCTGACCGGCGCCCGCCGGCCCGGGGTGACCGCTACCGACCTCACGCTGGCGGTGGTGGAGTTGTTGCGCCGGCACGGCGTGGTCGGCAAGTTCGTCGAGTTTGCCGGCCCCGGTCTGGATGCGATGAGCCTGCCGGACCGCGCCACCATCGCCAACATGGCCCCCGAATATGGCGCTACGATCGGCTTCTTTCCGGTGGACGACGAAACGCTGCGCTACCTGCGGCTGTCGGGCCGCCCCGCCGCGACCGTCGAGCTGGTGGAGGCGTACTGCAAGGAGCAGGGGCTGTTCCGCACCGCGCACGCGCCGGAGCCGCGCTTCAGCGAGCTGCTGGAGCTGGACATGGGCACGGTGGAGCCGGCTCTGGCCGGTCCCAAGCGCCCGCAGGACCGGGTGCCGCTGGCGCGCGTTCAGCCGGCGTTCCGCGCCAGTCTGGGCGCGCCGAAGGCGGACCGCGGCTTCGCGCTGTCCGCGGCGCAGCAGCGCGCCGGCGCCGTGGTGCAGGCCAACGGCAGCAGCGCCGCCATTGGCCACGGCGCGGTGGTGATCGCCGCGATAACCTCGTGCACCAATACCTCCAACCCGTCGGTGATGCTGGGGGCGGGCATCCTGGCGCGGAAGGCCCTGCAGCGGGGGCTCAAGGTGCCGCCCTTCGTCAAGACCAGCCTTGCCCCCGGCTCCACCGTGGTCACCGACTACCTGCGCCGGGCGGAGGTACTGGAACCGCTGGCCGAGCTGGGCTTCGCCCTGGTCGGGTACGGCTGCACCACCTGCATCGGCAACTCCGGTCCGCTGCCCGCGGCGGTGGCGCGCGCCGTCAGCGACGGCGATCTGGTAGTCGCCTCGGTGCTGTCGGGCAACCGCAACTTCGAAGGCCGCGTCCACGCCCAGGTCAAGGCCAACTACCTGGCCTCGCCGCCGCTGGTGGTGGCCTACGCCCTGGCCGGCACCGTGGACCGCGACCTGACCACCGAGCCGCTCGGCACCGGCGGCGACGGGGCGCCGGTCTATCTGCGCGACGTCTGGCCCAGCGATGCGGAGGTGGCCGCCGCGGTCGGCGCCGCGGTGCGGCCCGAGATGTTCCGCCGGCGCTACGCCAACGTCCTGGACGGCAACGAACGGTGGAACGCGATCCACGCCGGCGGCGCGGCCGGCCAGGCGCTGTACACCTGGGACGATGATTCCACCTATGTCCGCGAGCCGCCGTTCTTCGGGTCCCTGACTCGCGCGGTACCGTCGATCCGGCCGCTGACCGGCGCCCGCGCGCTGGCGTTGCTCGGCGACTCCATCACCACCGACCACATTTCGCCGGCGGGAGCGATTCCCGCCGCCGGCCCCGCCGGCCGCTACCTCCGGGAACACGGCGTGGCGCCGGCCGACTTCAACTCCTTTGGCGCCCGGCGCGGCAACCACGAAGTGATGATGCGCGGCACGTTCGCCAACATCCGGCTCAAGAACGCTCTCGCCGGCGGCAAAGAGGGCGGCTACACGGTGCACCTGCCCTCCGGCGACGCCATGTCGATCTACGATGCCGCGATGCGCTACCGCGCCGAAGGGGTGCCGCTGGTGGTGCTCGGCGGCCGCGAGTACGGCTCCGGTTCCAGCCGCGACTGGGCCGCCAAGGGGCCGCTGCTGCTGGGCGTGCGCGCGGTCATCGTCGAGTCATTCGAGCGCATTCACCGTTCCAACCTGGTGGGGATGGGGGTGCTGCCGCTGCAATTCGTCGACGGCGCTTCGGCGCGCAGCCTGGGACTGTCCGGGCGCGAACTGTTCTCCGTCGACGGGCTGGACGACGGCCTGCAGCCGGGCGCCCGCCTGACGGTGCGCGCGCTGGACGACCGCGGGGCGGAGGTGGCCAGCTTCCCGGCGCTGGTCCGCATTGACACTGCCACCGAAGTGGATTACTACCGCCACGGCGGCATCCTGCACATGGTGCTGCGACACATGCTGGAACAATAGCAGGAGAACACTGATGACCTTCGTTCGTTTTGCCCGTGAGGATGAGAGCGTTTCCTACGGCCTGCTCGCCGGCGAGGAGATCCAACCGCTCAGCGGCTCCCCCTTCGGGAGCTGGTCGGAGCAGGGGGCGCCGCTGGCGGTGAGCGCCGTGCGCCTGCTGGCGCCGGTGGAGCCGAGCAAGGGACTGGCGCTGGCAAGCAACTTCCGCGATCACCTGCACGGGACGCCCGAACCGACCCAGCCGGAACCGTTCTGGAAGGCGCCCAACGCCTTCATCGGCCCCGGCGAGACCATCCTGCTGCCCCCCGGGGTGGCGCGCGTCGATGCCGAAGGCGAAGCCGTAGCGGTGATCGGGAGCTGGTGCAGCCGGGTTTCGGAGCAGGAGGCGTTGAGCCACGTCCTGGGCTACACCTGCGGCAACGACGTCAGCGGCCGCCCCTGGCAGAGCGGCGACAACCAGTGGTGGCGCGCCAAGTCGGCCGACACCTTCGGCCCGATTGGCCCAGCCGTCGTAACCGATCTGGAAGCGGCCGGCCTGGAGGTGATAACCCGCATCAACGGCGCCGAGGTGCAGCGCTGCAGCCTCGCCGACATGATCTACGACTTCGCCACGACCATCTCCTTCATCAGCCAGGCCGTCACCCTGCAGCCCGGCGACGTGATTTTTTCCGGCACCTCCGGCTCCCCGGCGCAGCTCCACGACGGCGATACCTGCGAGGTGGAAATTCCCGGCGTGGGCGTGCTCGGCAACCCGGTAAAGCTGCGTACCTGAAGTAGCTGAGCAACCTGCCGGAGCGCGCCGGCTGCGCCGGTGGTGAACCCGCCCGCTTCAGGTGAGGTCCGGCGGGGCGAGTTGCCGTAGCGCTTCGTACACCACTACCGCGACCGCGTTGGCCAGGTTGAGGCAACGCAGGCCGCGCCGCATCGGAATGCGGGCCGCGGCCGCGGCGTGGCGGGTGCGCAGCTCCGCGGGGAGGCCGGCGGTCTCGTTGCCGAACAGCAGGTAGGCGCCGCGGCGGTAGTCGACGTCGGTGTAGCGCCGCCGGCCGCGGGTGGTCAGCAGCACGAGCTGGCCGGCGGCTGCGGCAGCCAGCACCGGCCCCGGGCCGGCGTGGGTATGAACCGTCACGTCGGACCAGTAGTCGAGGCCGGCGCGCCGCACTGCGCTTGCCGTGACCGCGAAGCCGAGCGGTTCGATCAGATGCAACTCGGCCCCCACCGCGGCGCAGGTCCGGGCGATGTTGCCGGTGTTCTGCGGAATCTGCGGCTGGTACAGGACGACGTGCAGGAGCGCCCCGCCGGACTGATCAGTCGGTGAGGACACCCGCGTACAGCGAGCTGGACAGGTAGCGCTCACCCGAATCGGGCAACACCACCACGATGGTGCGGCCGGCGAACTCCGGCTCGTGGCCGACGCGCACCGCCGCCGCGGTCGCCGCCCCACAGGAGATGCCCGCCAGGATGCCCTCCTCCAGCGCCAGCCGGCGCGCAAACTCCAGCGCCTCGTCGTCGCTCACCGTTTCCACCCGGTCCACCACTCCGAGGTCGAGGATGTCCGGCACGAAGCCGGCGCCGATGCCCTGGATCTTGTGCACGCGCGGTTCCAGCGGCCGCTCGGCCAGGGTCTGGCTGATCACTTGACTGTCGTCCGGCTCCACCGCCACCGAGACGACCGGCTTGCCGCGGGTGCGTTTGAGGTACCGCGAGACTCCGGTAATGGTGCCGCCGGTACCGACGCCGGCGACCAGGCAGTCGATCTCGCCGCCGGTATCGTCCCAGATCTCCGGTCCGGTGGTGCGTTCGTGGATCGCGGGGTTGGCGGGATTCTTGAACTGCTGCAGCAGCAGGTAGCGCTCCGGGTCCTGCGCCGCCAGCCGCTCCGCGGAGCGCACTGCTCCCTCCATGCCCTCGTAGGCATCGGTCAGGATCAGCCGCGCTCCGAAGGCGCGCAGGATCTTGCGCCGTTCCTCGCTCATGTTGTCCGGCATGGTGAGGGTCAGCGGGTAGCCGCGGGCCGCGGCTACGAACGCCAGCGCGATGCCGGTGTTGCCGCTGGTCGGCTCCACCAACTCCACCCCGGGGCCGAGCACGCCCCGTTCCTCGGCATCCCACACCATCGCCGCGCCGATGCGGCACTTCACCGAGTAGGCGGGATTGCGGCCCTCGATCTTGGCCAGCACCCGGGCGCGGGCGCCGTCGGTGACGCGCCCCAATTGCACCAGCGGCGTCCCGCCGATCGCCAGGCTGTTGTCGCGGTAGATTCTCGCCATGCCGTACCCGTGCTGCGGTGACCCAAGCGCCGTTACGGAGCGGGTACGATTTGGTAACCCGAGTCAACGAGCCATTGCAAGCGCCGCAGGCGCCCGCGGCCGGCGGCGTTCGGGGGCGCCGCGGCCGGCCGGTTGCCGCGCCCTGCGGAGTAAGGTAATCTTCGCCATTCCCGTTATGCCTGTGCCATCCAAGACCAAGACCGGAACCAGCGCCCGCGCGGCCAAGTCGACCGCAACCAGGCGCGCCCGCAGCGCAGTGCCGCCGGGCACGCTCGCCGAGCTGCGCGCCGCCGGCTACCCGGCGGCGCGCACGGTCAAGGACGAGATGCGCGACAACCTGGAGCGCATGCTGCGCGCCGGCGCCGACACCGCGGAGCTGTTCCCCGGCATCCTCGGTTACGAGAAGACCGTGCTGCCGGGTCTGGTGAACGCCGTCCTGTCGCGCCACGACTTCATCCTCCTGGGCCTGCGCGGCCAAGCCAAGACGCGCATCCTGCGCAGTCTGGTGCGGTTCCTCGATGAACGCATCCCCGCCATCGACGGGACCGACCTCAACGAGAACCCGTTCGCTCCAATCACCGCGCAGGGGCGCCGCCTGCTGGCCAAGCACGGCGCCGCCACCCCGATCCGCTGGATCGAGCGCGGCGAGCGCTACCAGGAAAAGCTCGCCACCCCGGACGTGACCATCGCCGACCTGATCGGCGACGTCGACCCGATCAAGGCCGCCACCCAGCGGCTCTCCTACGCCGACCAGGGGGTGATCCACTACGGCATCGTGCCGCGCACCAACCGCGGCATCTTCGCCATCAACGAGCTCCCCGACCTGCCGCCGCGCATCCAGGTGGGCCTGCTCAACATCCTGGAGGAGAAGGATTTTCAGATCCGCGGCTTTCCCCTGCGCATCCCGCTGGACATCTGCATGGTGTTCTCCGCCAACCCCGAGGACTACACCAACCGCGGCAATATCATCTCGCCGCTCAAGGACCGCATCGACTCGCAGATCATCACCCACTACCCGCAGGACCTGGAGCATGCCCTGGCGATTACCCGCCAGGAGGCATGGACCGCGCGCGGCGGCGCCGCTTGCGTGGAGGTGCCGGATTACTATCGCGAGTTGATCGAGGACGTGGCGTTCGAAGCGCGCGCGAGCGAATTCGTGGATCAGAAGTCGGGCGTGTCGGCGCGCATGACCATCGCCCTGCTGGAGAACGTCATCTCCAACGTGGAGCGGCGCTGCTTTCGCCACGGCGACCGGTTGGCCTATCCGCGGCTGTCGGATCTGCACCAGGCGCTGCCGGCCATCACCGGCAAGCTGGAGCTGGTGTACGAAGGCGAGCAGGAGGGACCGGCGCTGGTGGCGCGCAAGATCATCGGTCAGGCGGTGCGGCGCACCTTTCGCCGCTACTTTCCCAAACCTGACGTCAAGGTGCGGGACGGCAAGGAAGGCAGGGAAGGCAAGGAGAGTAAGGAAGCGGCCGACGCTTCCTCACCCTACGACCCCATAGTCTCCTGGTTCTCGCACGGCCACACGGTGGAGACGGCGGACGATCTGCCCTACGCGGAGTACCGGGGGCGTTTCGAGCAGGTGAGCGGGTTGCGCGAGCTGGCTACCGCCGGCCTGAAGATCGCGGCAGAGGAGGAGGAGGGCCTGGGGATGGAGTTGGTGCTCGAAGGGCTGCACCAGCACTCGATGCTCTCCAAGCGCGATCTCGACAGCGCCAGCTCCTACCGCGACATGCTCAAGGCGATGTTCGATCAGATGGGCGACGACGAACGCGACTGACGACCGGCGGTGCGCGCAGGAGGGTAGAACGTGAATTTCCAGTATCTGAAGTGGGACGAGTCGTTGGCCGCCGCCCTCCAGAACTTCACCAACCTGATGAACCTGTTCAACTTCCTGCTGCTGCAGGCCAGCGGCGACGTGGACCGGGTGCTGGAATGGATGAGGTACCTGCAGCGGCGCGGCTTCATCGACGAGCGGTTCGATCTGGAGGAGTTCCGCGAGCAGTTGGAGCATCAGGCGATCATTCAGCGTGAGGGCGAAGGCCATTCGCTCACCGTGCGCGGCGAGCAGCAGATCCGCAAGGAATCGCTCAAGCTGATCTTCAACAACCTCAAGCGCGGCGGCTTCGGCCAGCATCGCACGCCGCATACCGGCGACGGCGGCGAGCGCCTGCCGGAGACGCGCCCCTATCGGTTCGGCGACCCGATCACCCAGATCGACGCCTTCGCTACCGTCAACAACGCGGTGAAGCGGAGCGGAGTGGACGACATCATGCTCGGCGAGCAGGACTTCGAGGTGTTCGAGACCGAGCACACCTCCTCCTGCGCCACGGTGCTGCTGATCGACCTCAGCCACAGCATGATCCTGTACGGCGAAGATCGCATCACGCCCGCCAAGCAGGTGGCGCTGGCGCTGTATGAATTGATCACCACTCAATTCCCGAAGGACAGCCTGCACGTCGCCTACTTCGGCGACGACGCGCGCATGATCGAGGTGCGCGACATTCCCTACCTCAAGGTGGGTCCGTTCCATACCAACACCAAGGCGGGGCTGCAGCTCGCGCAGAACGTGCTGCGCAACCAGAAGCATCCCAACAAGCAGGTGTTCATGATCACCGACGGCAAGCCTTCGGCCATCTTCGAGAACGGCCGCCTCTACAAGAACTCGTTCGGGTTGGATCCCAAGATCGTCAATCAGACGCTGGAGGAGGCCGCCGCCTGCAAGCGCCAGGGCATCGTGATCACCACCTTCATGGTCACCGAGGATCCCTACCTGGTGAAATTCGTCGAGGAGCTGTCGCGCATCAACAGCGGCCGCGCCTACTACTCCTCCCTCGACAACCTGGGCAACTACATCTTCGCCGATTACGCCAGGAACCGCCGCCGCAACGTCCGCTGACCCGCCGAGTGGTACGAAGGCGTTAGCGTGCCGCGCAGCGATCTTCCGTTCGGAAGCGAGTTCTCTCCTAAGCAAATCACCCTGCCGGTGTTACTGGAACTGGCCCATTCTCATGGGTCTGACTGGAAGGCATTCGAGATCGCGGTCTGCAATCGGTACTTTGCCGGCCACGACACTTCCCCATATAATCAGCGCAAGCTGGCCAACAATACCAAGCTCTCCATGCGCGCCTATGGCATCATCGGCGCACGGGACGCCACGCTCACGCCGGTCGGCGAGAGACTGTACGGTTTCCGCACCGACGAACTCGCCCTCCACGAAGAATTCACACGGCACATTCTGAAGAACTGTCACGGTATGAACTTCGTGCAGTGCGTCCGGGACATGCAGGCCGCCGGCGAGCGGATCGACCTCACCAGGTTGCGCCGCTGGCTGCAAGAGCGCGGCATCGTCGTTCCTCGCGGCGGCAAGCACATGAGCACATTGCGCCTGTGGCTCGAACGGGGCGGCATCTTCGTATCCGGTTATCGCGTGGATGAGGGGCGCCTGTCCGAGATCCTGGGTATCGGGGTAGAGGAGTACGAAGCACTCGCCGGCTTTTCACGGGAGCAACGTGGTTACTTGAAGGCGTTGGCGAACCTCGGCGGCGGTGGTCCGTATGCCTCGAACGAAATCGAGAAGCTCGCGACTGCCACCTACGGGGTAGCCTTCAACGAGAAGAACCTGCCGAAACAGGTGCTCTACGGGTTGCGGGATGCGGGGTACATTCGTCTTGAGCGCGGGACCAAGGCGCCGGGAAGAGGCGCAAAGCCGTTTCTGGTCACCGCCACCAGCAAGCTGACTGCGGAGCTCGTTACCCCGCTGATCGAGCAGTTGGAGCGGCAGACGCTTCCTGATCTGCGGCCGTTGCTCCGCAAGCCGCTCAGTGAGCTCCGCCGGGAGCTCAAGTCGCGGGACCGGCATATCCGCGGTCTGGCGCTGGAGGCCCTGGCGGTGTGGCTGATGCGCCTGATCGATCTGACCTACGTCGCTACGCGCCTGCGCGGGAGCGTCACCGGCGGGGCTGAAGTCGATCTGATCTTCGAGAGTGCCCGGCTGGTATTCTCCCGGTGGCAGATCCAATGCAAGAATACCGCCGGCGTCGCGCTTGACGACGTGGCCAAGGAAGTGGGTCTCAGTCATCTCCTCAAGAGTAACGTGATCGTCATGGTTTCGACCGGAGAGATTGGCAATGAGGCGCGGCGGTACGGCAACAAGATCATGACCGAATCCAACCTTTGTATCGCAATGGTGGACGGAGCCGACCTCGATCTCATCGAGGCGCGGCCGGCGGCGATCGTCGATGTACTGTCGCGTGAGGCTCGTCATGCCATGGACCTCAAGAAACTCGACCAAGGAGCCGACCATGGCGCAACGTGAGCTGCTGGAAGCTGAGACGATACGGCAGACCGGCATGGGAGAGATCGTTCATGGCGACAGTGTCAACGTACTTGCTGCCTACTCGGATGACTCGGTCGACTTGATCATGACCAGCCCGCCGTTCGGGCTGGTGCGTAAGAAGGACTATGGCAACGTCGATGCGGACGAATACGTGGACTGGTTCAAGCCGTTCGCCAAGGCGTTCCATCGAGTTCTGAAGAACAGCGGCAGCCTGGTAATCGACATCGGCGGAGCCTGGAACAAGGGCTACCCCACTCGCAGCCTCTATCACTTCAAGCTCCTCATCATGTTGTGCGAGGAGTTCGGGTTTCACTTGGCACAGGAGTTCTATTGGTGGAACCCATCCCGGCTGCCGACCCCCGCGGAGTGGGTAACCGTGCGCCGGGTGCGCGTGAAGGATGCCGTCAATACCGTGTGGTGGCTGTCGAAGACGCCGTGGCCGAAAGCCGGCAACCGGCGTGTGCTGCAACCATACAGCGCCAGTATGCAGGAGCTGTTGGCCAAGGGCTATCGCGCCAAGAGGCGGCCTTCGGGGCACGAAATAAGCGCAAAATTCAACGTGAACAACGGCGCGGCTATTCCACCCAACCTCATCGCGATACCCAACACCGAGAGTAACAGCTTCTATCTGCGCTACTGTGAGGAGAACGGCTTCAAGCCGCATCCGGCGCGGTACCCGGCCGAGCTGCCGGAGTATTTCATCCGCATGCTGACCGAGCCCGGCGACTTGGTGGTGGATCCGTTCGCCGGGAGTTGCGTCACGGGAGAGGTCTGCGAACGTACCGAGCGGCGCTGGGTCTGCATCGAGCTGGTGCGGGACTACTGCGAGGCGGCGCTTGGCCGTTTCGTCCGCGATCCGCGCGCGTCCGCCAAGGCAGTCGCGGATCCCGACAATCCGTCCAACTACTACCGGCTCGCGCGTCCGGGTATCTTGTGGCAGGCGCGTGACGGCGCGCCGCTCGCGGCGGACGGCGGCCGGAAGCGCGACCCTGCGCCGCAGAACGCGCCGCCGTCAGTGCCTCCTGCGAGCGAACGCCAACTCATGCTCCGCGCCGAATCGGGTGAGATGCTGGAACGGGGCCCGGCGCTGGTCCCCGGCTGGTTGGTGGGTCGTTGGCGCAGCGAGGATGGCCCTAGCTTGTGTGCTGAACAACACCGTATCACGATGCATGCCGCCGAGCCGGTGGCAAGTCAGGCCATCTTCGACTGCCGCCTGGATTATCGGTCGCCAAGCGTACGTGAGCAGCGCTGGGATTCCAGTTACCGCATCGACAACGGTCGATCCTTGCATGCGACGGTGCTGTCATCAGACCGTATCAGAGTGATTCTTGACGACCACGAATGGGAGTTGACCCGCCAGCTCTCATTGCCAATGTAGGAAGGCGAAGACGACGACGCCGGTGACGGATACGTAGAGCCAGATCGGGAGCGTTACGCGGGCGATCCGCCGGTGGCTGGGATGGCGCGTCCAGCCGCGGCGCAGCGTGACCAACGCCAGCGGCACCATCGGCACCGCCAGGACGACGTGGCTGATCAGAATGGCGTAGTAGAGCGCCGGCGCCGGTCCCGCGTAGGTCTGCGGTCCCGTGCCGTAGGCGTGATAGATGAGATACCCGGCGAGAAACAGCGTGGAGGCGGCGAACGCGCACAGCACCAGGGCGCGATGAACGGTCACCGCCCGCCGGCGAATGGCGAGGAAGGCGCTCACCAGGAGCACCGCCGCGGCGCCGTTCCACGCCGTGTTCACCGCCGGCAACCCCGACACGTCGAGGTCGGACTCTTGCCGGGGACCGAGCACCACGAACGCAATCGCGGCAACCGCAACGACGCTGAAGATCCCGATCACGGTGAACCAGAACCGATCGCGCGCGCCCGGCGCCGTCACCGGTACCTGGTCCGAGCGCGGTTGGGCGATGGTCTCCGGGAGATCTTCCTGCGCGGCCATGGTCAACGGCGGCGGTATGGCAGGGCGGCGGGTCACGGTTCGGCGGGGGCGCTGACTTGCAGGCGCAGCTCGCGGAGCTGTTGCTCGTCCAGCGGGGCGGGGGAGGCGTCCATCGGTGACGCGGCCCAGGTGTTCTTGGGGAAGGCCAGCACGTCGCGGATGGTGGACTCGCCGGCCATCAGCATCACCGTGCGGTCGAAGCCGATGGCGGCGCCGCCGTGCGGAGGCGCGCCGTAGCGGAACGCGTCCAACATGAATCCGAAGCGCTGCTCGGCCTCCGCTTCGGAAACTCCCAGAATCGCGAATACCCGCCGCTGCAGCGCCGGGTCGTGGATGCGGATGGAGCCGCTGGCCAGCTCGACGCCGTTGATCACCGCGTCGTACAGCTCGCCGCGCACCGCCCCCGGATCCGCTTCGAGGCCGTCGCGGAACCGGGCCTGGGGCATGGAGAACATGTGGTGCTCGGCGTCCCAGCGCCGCTCCTCCTCGTTCCAGGCGAACAGCGGGAAGTCGGTCACGAAACAGGGACGGAAGTCATCCTCCGCGGCCAGTCCTTCGCGCCGCGCCAGTTCGGCGCGCACCGCCCCCAGCGCCGTGCAGGCGGTGCGCCAGGGGGCGGCCACCAGCAGCAGCAGGTCGCCCGCGGCCGCGCCCAGGCGGCGGCAAATCTCCTCTTGCTGCGCTTGGTAGAAGCGCGCCACGCCGCCCTCCAAACCGCCGGCCGCGCACTTCATCCACGCCAGCCCGGCGGCGCCGTGGGTCTTGGCATGGCCCTCCAGCTCCTCGATCCGGCGCCGCGAGTAACCGGCCAGCCCCGGCGCGCGCAACGCCTTGACCGCGGCGCCGCGCTCGACCGCCTGCCGGAACACCCCGAATTGGCCGCCGCGCGCAAGCTCCGTGAAGTCCTGCAGCTCCAGCGTGTAACGCAGGTCGGGCCGGTCCGACCCGTAGCGGTTCAGCGCGTCATGGAAGGCGATGCGGGGGAACGGCAGCGGCAGTTGGTAGCCGATCCCCTCCCGGAAGGCCGCGGCGAACGCCGCCTCCAGTACCGCCAGCACCTCCTCCTGGTCCACGAAGCTCATCTCGAAGTCGAGCTGGGTGAACTCCGGCTGGCGGTCGCCGCGCGCGTCCTCGTCGCGGTAGCAGCGCGCCAACTGGTAGTAGCGGTCGCATCCCGACAACATCAGGAGCTGCTTGAGGATCTGGGGCGATTGCGGCAAGGCGTAGAAGCTGCCCGGCTTGAGGCGCGACGGCACCACGAAGTCGCGCGCCCCTTCGGGCGTGGAGCGCATCAGGGTAGGGGTCTCGATCTCCAGGAAGTCACGCTCGTTGAGAGCCGCGCGCAGCGCCTGGGCGGCGCGGTGGCGCAGCGCCAGGTTGCGCTGCATGGCGGCGGAGCGCAGGTCGAGGTAACGGTGCTTGAGGCGCAGCTCCTCACGCGCGTCGCTGTGCGCGCCGGGCTGGTCGGCGATCATGAACGGCAGGGTGGCGCAGCGGCTCAACACCTGCAGCCGCTCGCCGCTGACCTCGACTTCCCCCGTGGCCAGGTCGCGGTTCACCATCGCCGGCGGCCGGCGGCGCACGGTGCCGCGTACGGCGATGCAGTATTCCAGCTTCAGGCCGCGCACCGCGGCGGCGAGCGGCGCGGCGGCGGGCGCGCTGACGTCGAACACCACCTGGGTCACGCCGTAGCGGTCGCGCAGGTCGACGAAGGTAATGCCGCCGTGGTCGCGGAGCCGCGCCACCCAGCCGTTGAGCGTCACCTGTTCTCCCGCCGCGGCCGCGCCGAGTTGGCCGCAGGTCGCGGTACGCTTCAGCTCGTGCATGCGCAAACTATAGCCCGGCCCGGAGCGGGTGTCAGGAGCCCGGCGCGGCGCGGCGCGGCGTTGGGCACCGGCCGGTGATCCTGGTATGGTGCGCGGCATGGCCGACCCCGCCCCCGCCCCGGCCGCCAACCGCGCCGAGGCGTTCATCGCCCGCCGGCGCGCCGCCGGCCAGCGCCCGAACCGCCTGCTCCGCGAAGGCAGTCCCTACCTGCTGCAGCACGCCTTCAACCCCGTCGACTGGTATCCGTGGGGCGACGAGGCGTTCGCCGCCGCGGCCGCCGCGGACAAGCCGCTGTTCGTCTCCATCGGCTACTCCACCTGCCACTGGTGCCACGTCATGGAGCACCAGTCGTTCGAGGACGCGGCCATCGCCGCGGTCATGAACGAGCATTTCGTGAACGTCAAGATCGACCGCGAGGAACGGCCCGACGTGGACCGCATCTACATGAGCGTCGTGCAGGCGGTGACCGGCTCGGGCGGCTGGCCGATGTCGGTGTTCCTCACGCCGCAGCGGCGTCCGTTCTACGCCGGCACCTACTTTCCGCCGCGCTCGGCCTACGGGCGGCCTGGATTTCAGGAGTTGCTGTTGTTCCTGGCCCGCCACTGGCGGGAGCGGCGCGCCGAGGTGGAAGCGACCGCCGCCCGCATCACCGGCGCGGTGCGGCAGGCGGCGGGAGCCGCGGTCGGCGCGCCGGCCGGTCCGCCGGCGGCGCCGGACGGCCCCGATCTCCTGGCCGCGGTGACCGCCGGGCTGGCGTCCTCCTTCGATGCCGAGTACGGCGGCTTCGGCGCCGCGCCGAAGTTTCCGCGCCCGGCGGCGTTCACCGCGCTGTTCCAACACTACCGGCGCACCGGGAGCGAACAGCCGTTGGAGATGGCGCTGGCAACGCTCCGGCAGATGGCGCGCGGCGGCCTGTACGATCATCTGGGCGGCGGGTTCCATCGCTACAGCGTGGACCGCTACTGGCGCGTCCCCCACTTCGAGAAGATGCTCTACGATCAGGCGCAGCTCGCCGGCGCCTACACCGCCGCCTGCCAGCTCACCGGCGACCACCGCCACGGGGAGGTCGCGGCCGCCACCCTCGACTACCTGCTGCGCGATCTGCAGGCGCCGGAGGGCGGTTTCTATTCCGCCGAGGACGCCGATTCGGCCCGCGACCCGCAGCGCCCGGAGGAGAAGGTCGAGGGGGCGTTCTACCTGTGGACCATCGACCAGGCGCGCGCCGCGTTCCGGGCGGCGGGCGCCGCCGGAGCGGACGAGTTGATCGCCGCCTATGGTCTGACTGCCGCGGGCAATACCATCTCCGACCCGCACGGCGAGTTCGGCCGCGGCAACGTGTTGTACCGCGCGCGCGGCGACGGACCGCTGCCGCAGCCCTGGCGGGAGGCCCTGGCCGCGGCCCGCGCCCGGCGCGCGCGGCCGCTGCTGGACGACAAGGTCATCACCGCCTGGAACGGTCTGGCGATTGCGGCGCTGGCCGCCGCCGGGCGGGTCCTGCAACGGGACGACTTCGTTGCCGCGGCGGCGCGCGCCGCCTCCTTCGCGCGCCGGGAGCTGCTGCGGGACGGGCGGCTGCTGCGCCGGTACCGCGCCGGGGAGGCGCGCCACGCCGCCGGGCTGGCCGACTACGCCTACCTGATCGACGGTCTGCAGGAGCTGTACCAGAGCACCGGCCAGGTGTGGCCGCTGGAGCTGGCCGGCCAGCTCGCCGATACCATCCCGGAGCTGTTCACTGCCCCGGACGGGGCGCTCTACGACACCCCCGGCGGCCAGCCTGACCTGATCGTCCGCACCCGCGAGTTGTACGACTCCGCCGAACCGTCGGGGACCGCGGCCGCGGTGCTCGGCCTGTTGCGCCTCGGCCGCCTGACGGGGCGCAGCGATTGGGAGACTGCGGCGCGGCGCGCGCTGGCCGCGGTCGCCGGAGCGGCGGCCGCTCAGCCGGCGGCGATGCCGCTGCTGGCGGTGGCCGCGGACTTGGCGGCCCGCCCGCCGGTCGAGGTGGTGCTGGCCGGCGACTGGGAGCAGACCGCGCCGCTGCGCCGCGAGCTGGCCCGCCACTACCTGCCGGAGGCGGTGGTGGTGCATCTGCACCCCGCCGCCGCCCGCTGGTGGCAGCAGCGCCACCCGGCGGTGGCCGCGATGGTGGGGGACGGTCCCGGCGCGCGCGCCTACGTGTGCCGCAACTTCACCTGCGATCTGCCGGTGAGCACCCCGGCGGCGCTCGCCCGCCAACTCCTGCAGGCCGCGTAGGCCGCCTCATCCGGCGCGCCCGTTGCGCCGGCGCCGGCGGCGGGGCGCGCGGGCGGCTGCGCGGCGCGCCACGCAGGCCGGCGGGCGGAGCCGCGGTTTACAGCAGGTGTCCCAGGCGGGTGCGCTTGGTGGCCAAGTAGCGGCCGTTGACGCGGTTGGCGGGAACCACGACCGGGATGCGGCCGCTGACGACAATGCCCTCCTGCCGCAGCCCGGCGATCTTGGCCGGGTTGTTGGTCAGCAGGCGCACCGAGGTGATGCCGAGCAATTCGATGATGCGCGCCGCCACCCGGTAGTCGCGGGCGTCCGCCGGAAAGCCGAGCTGCTCGTTGGCGGCCACGGTGTCCAGCCCCTGATCCTGTAGCTGATAGGCGCGAATCTTGTTCAGCAGGCCGATGCCGCGGCCTTCCTGCCGCAGGTAGACCACCGCGCCGCGGTCCCGGGCGCCGATGAAGCGCAGCGATTCCTCCAGTTGCTCGCGGCAATCGCAGCGCAGCGAGCCGAGGATGTCGCCGGTGTGGCACTCGGAGTGCACCCGCACCGGACAGTCGGCGGCGCCGCGCACCTCGCCGCGCACCACCGCGGTAAGCTCGCTGCCGGTTGCCCGGTCTTCGAAGCCGAGCAAGGTGAACTCCCCGAACAGGGTTGGGAACGCCGCCTGCGCCACTTGCCGCACGCCGCCTCCCGAGGCGGCGGCGCGGCCCACTTCGCCGTCGCCAGCGCCCGGCCGCGGCACTCCGGCGGCCGCCGGCGCCGCCTGTCCGGCCCCGCCGGCGGAACCGTCTGCCCTGTCGCGCCTCGCTGTCATGCGTCGGGTTGGCGCGGAGCTACACCGTGCCGGAATCGGCCGCCGCCGCGGCCGGCGGGGGCGTCGGCCGGCGGGCGCCGAACAGGCGGTAGCGCAGCAGGCGCCAGTACGCCGCGCGGATGAAGCGCAGGTCGCGCGCGCTGGCCCGGCGCCCGCCGTACACGGCCTGCGCCACCAGGGTGGTGAACCGCTCCACCAGGCGGCGCGCGCCGGGCGCGCGCCGCGCGCTGCGCGCGCGGTACGCCTCCCGCCAGGCCACCCAGCCGGTACGGCGCGGATCGGGCACCCCCAGCGTACGCCCCAGCAGCACGTAGCGTTGCGACAGGCGGATCAGCGGGCGCAGTTCACGGGCCACGGCCGGCGCCCGCAGGCGGCGGATCAGCCGCCACCCGAGCAGCGCCAGTACCAGCGCGCCGGCAACAGCGCCGCCGATCTGCCACGGTGACCAGGCCTGCGCGCCGGCCAGCGCGCCTGCTTCCTCCGGGAGCGGCAGGTCCAGTTCGCGGTCGCCGAGGATCGACTGCACCTGGCGCAGGGTCTGGTAGTCCATCTCCATGTCGAACCCGTACATCGCCAGCAGCTCCTCCTCGTCGAAGAAGTTGCTGTAGGCGCTCGGACTCACTGCCGGAGTCGCCTCCCAGCGGGTCCAGCCGGCCTCCTCCAGCCACACTTCCGGCCAGCTATGGGCGGCGAGTCCGGTGACGTCGGTCTCGTTCTTGCCGGCCGGAAAGTTTACCAGGAAGCCGGTGTTGTAACGCGCCGGATAGCCGTTCAGCCGCGCCATGGTGGTGAACGCGGTCGCGAAGTGCACGCAGTAACCCTTCTTCTCCTCGAACAGGAACTTGTCCAGAAAGTTTTCCGAGCGGCGCAGGTTGTCCACGTTGAGGGAGTAGGTGCAGGTGTCGGCCAGATAGTTGGCGATGCCGTCCAGGTGTTCGCGCGGCGCCCCCGCCGGCTGCTCGAAGCTGGCCGCGATCTCCCGCACCTCGCGGCTGATGAAGCGGGACGGCGGCAACTGCAGGTAGCGCCGCCGCTCATCCTCGGTCAATGCGGTAGCCGCTTCGCCGCCCCGCTCGATGAACAACACGTCCCCTGCCACCAGCGGCTCGACGAGTTGGAAGCCGCGGTGGAAGTGGCCGTTGTCCAGCGCCGGCACGTTGCGCCCGAAGCGGAACACGCTGGCGTCCAGGGTGTAGGGCAGCTTGTTGTAGAAGTCGATCAGCAATTCCACACGGACCGCCGGCGTGCGCCGCCGCGGGCGCCCGCGCAGCAGGATCGATTCCGGTTCGGCGATGCTGTGCTCCGGTTTGAAGGTGGTCTTCCAGTTCCTGCCGTCGTAGTGGTCGAACACGTCGGTCTTCAGGTAGAGGGGGCCGTCCACGTCGGCCGTGATGCGGAAGATCGGCAGCGGCGAAAGCACCGGCGAGCCGCCGAGGGAGCGTTCCTGGAACGAGTAGCCGTAGCCGGGAATGCCGTACAGCAGCGGGAACTGGGGCAGCGTGTTGGATACGTATTGGCGCAGTTGCGGGTGCAGGGTGACGTCGATGAACCGGCTGCCGGTAGCGGCGCGGCTGCCCGACAGCACCGCGGCGCACAGCAGCACCGCGGCGAACAGCCCGCCCGCGTACAGCGCGCGCCGCAGCCGGTAGGTGCCCTCGCGGCCGCGGAACAGCAGATAGCAGACGCACGCGAAGCCGGTCGCCAGCGTGAGCAGGTAGAGGGGCGTGACTTGCAGGATCACCGCGGCCAGCGCGGACACGAACGCGGCCGACAGCAGCAGCGGCCAGACGTGGCCCATGCTGATGAAGGTGGCCCCCAGGGTAGTGGAGAAGAACGCCGCCAGCAGGGTGAACAGATTGGACACCGTGCCGGTGCCGGTGCCCTCGGCCATCGCTTCGAACCACAGCTTGTAGGCGGAGAAGGGGGTGATGATGATGCCGATCAACACCGACGTGCCGAACGCCGCGGTCGCCAGCAGGGAAAGCGTGCTCAGCACCACCCGGGCCGGGCCCCGCGCCAGCGCGCGGCTGACGTGCAGCAGCGTCATCGGGAGCACTACCGCCAGCAGCAGATACTGCGCCAGCGATGACCGCGTGTAGGTCCAGAACAGCAGCGGGATTCCCACCCCGTAGACCAGTGCCAGCAGCGCCTTGATCCGCACCGCGGCGGGCAGCCGCGTCGCCTTCGTCCTCCACTCAACCTTCTTCATGGTGCGCCTCCAGATCGGCGACGATCGAGCCTGCGCTGCGCAGCGTGACCACGCGCGTGCCCTGTTCGCGCAGGCGGCTGAAGTAGGCGGCATGAGCATCGCCGGCCCCGGCAGTCTGGTTGTAGATCAAGGTCACCTGAAAGTTGCTGGCGCGCTGCTCTTCGAGCAGCAGCAGGATCTCGGGATCGAGCAGGTGAGTGATGAAGAACATCGAGTTCACCTCGGTGTTCATGCCGGTCTCGAGATGGGTCTCGTAGAGGCGCGCGGCCGAGATGTCGCTCACGAACAACAGCTCGAAGGTGGACTCGTAGAAGCGGGCGAAGTCGGAGCTGTGATCGCCGATGAACTCGTACGGCGCGCGGCTCGCGGCGCGTACCGTGACCGGCAGGTTGCGCTGCAGGAAGTGGTTGACCAGCGCCACCAGGGCTTCCACCGTCACGTCTTCGGTCAGCAGCACGTCAGGGGCGGCGCGCGGCACCGGGCGCAGATCGACGTAGATGCTCACCGCCGGCTCGCTGGTCGAGTCGTAATCCTTGACCACCGGCACCCCGGTGCTGGCGAACTTCTTCCACGCCAGGTGGCGCACCGACTCGCCGGGGCGGTACTCGCGCAGCTGGTTGAACAGCGAGTAGTCGGGCAGGGTGCCGAGCGAGCCCACCTCGGAGGTGCCCAGGCGGCGTTCCGAGCCGGGTTGGAAGCTGCCGATGGGGAGGATGCGCGGGTAGACCCGGAACTCCCGCACCTTGACGCGCGGGCGCACCGTGAAGAGCTGCAAGGTGTCGCTCAGCTCGATGCGGTCCAGGCCCACGGTGTAGATGCCGCGGTAGGGGAGCTGCACGGTCTGTTCCCGTTCCACGTACTGATGGCCGGGCAGGTAGGTGAGCAGGCCCTGCGCGGCCCCGGCGCCGGTCCGGCCGCCGGCCCCGTCATCCGCGGTCGGACGAATGGCGCGGAACAGCGCCCGCACCCGCGGCAGCGGCAGGGCGGAGCCGTTTTCGATGATGCAGCGGTACAGCAGCTCCTGCCCCTTGACCGGCTGCTCGTTGCTGAAGTGCTGGCTGTAGCGCAGCCCGGCGGCGGCGATCACCAGGAGCAGCAGGGAGACGATGGGCAGCAGAATGAATACGGTGGCGAACACCGCAAAGAAGGTTCCCAGATAGGCCGCCGCCAGATAGGCGACGACGATGGCGAACAGGTACACCCCGCAGGCGCGCAGCCGCAACGTGAAGGGAAACTGCGCTGCGAGGCGCGCCCCCCACTGAACCGGCGCCGCGGCCAGGCGGTTGCTCACGACAGACCGGTCGGTATCGGTACCTGCTGCAGGATCCGCTCCACTACCTGCGCCGGGGTCAGGTTCTCCATGCGCGCTTCGGCCGACAGCACCACCCGATGCGTCAGCACGATGCCGGCCACTGCCATCACGTCTTCCGGCATCACGTAGTCGCGCCCGATGAGCAACGCCTCCGCCTGCGCCGCCAGCATGATGTGCTGGGAGGCGCGCGGGCTGATGCCCAGCCGCAGCAGCGGGCTGCTGCGCGTCTGGTTGGCCAACCCGATGATGAAGCGGCGGACGTCGCGCGACACCGTGACCGCGCGCACCACGCCGCGCAGCTCGGTCACGTCCTCCGGCTGCACCACCGGCTGCAGCTCCTGCAGCGGGTCCCAGGCATACTGATCGAGGATGCGCACCTCGTCGTCGCTGTGCGGATAGCCGATGGAAAGCGAGATGCCGAAGCGGTCGAGCTCCCCCTCCGGGAGGTGGAACACGCCGATGAAGGTAACCGGGTTCTGGGTGGCGATGACGAAGAACGGCTCCGGCAGGCGGTAGGTGGTGCCGTCGACGGTGACCGAGCCCTCCTGCATCGCCTCCAGCAGGCTCGACTGGGTGCGCGGCGAGGCGCGGTTGATCTCGTCCGCCAGGATGAACTGGTGCATGATGGCGCCCTGCTTGAACTCGAACCGGCGGCTCTCGTTGTTCCACACCGTCATGCCCACGATGTCGCCGGGCAGCAGATCGGGAGTAAACTGGATGCGCCCGTAGTCGATCCCGGTACTGGCTGCCAGACACCGCGCCAGGGTGGTCTTGCCGACCCCCGGCACGTCCTCGATCAGCACGTGCAGGCCGGCGATGAACCCGATCAGCATGTGCCTCACCTGGCGCTGCTTGCCGACGAACACCTCGCAGACGTTGCGTTCGATGGTGCGGACCTGCTCACAGTACGGCGTGATGTCCCGTTGTGCCATGCGTCTACCTAACATGGCGCATCGGCGCCCGTTCGGCAAGACGCGCCCGGCGCCGGCAAGCGCCGGCAGCGGACCGGCGCGACCGCGCGCGATCAACTTCGTTGACCCGCGCCGGAGCGCGGCAGTAGGCTACGACAGAGCGCCGCCATGCATTCCGTCGCCCAAGTCGACCAGCTCCTGACCGCCCGCGCCGTGACGCTGCCGGCCGAGCAGTGCGCCCTGCCGGCCGCGGTCGGGCGGGTGCTGCGCGAGCCGGTGGCGGCGGACCGCGACTTGCCGCCCCACGACCGCGTGACCATGGATGGCATAGCCGTCGCCGCGGCTGCTCTGGAGCGGGGCGGTCAGGCGCTGCAGGTGGAGGGCGAGGCGCGCGCCGGCGAGCCGCGCAAGCGGTTGCGCGATCCTGCCCGCGGCGCCGTGCGGGTGATGACCGGCGCCGTGCTCCCGGCCGGCTGCGACACGGTGGTCCGCAGCGAGGACCTGCGGCTGGACGGCTCCCGCGCCTGGCTGCAGCCGCAAGCGCCGATCGTTCCGGGCCAGAACGTGCACCGCCGGGGCTCCGATACCCGGGCCGGCGCCGCGGTGTTGGCCCCCGGGCGCCGCATCTCCGCCGCCGACGTTGCGGTCCTGGCTTCGGTGGGCCGCGGCCAGGTGGCGGTGGGCGCGCGCCCGCGGGTGGCGGTCATCTCCACCGGCGACGAACTGGTCGACGTGGGTCAGCCGATCGCCGCCCACCAGGTGCGCCGCTCCAACGGCTACACCGTGGCCGCGGCGCTGGCCGAGCTCGGCTACGCGGCGGCGCCGCGCCATCTGCCGGATGATCCCGACCGCCTCACCGCCGGGGTGGGTGACGCCCTGCGCGGCCACGACGTGGTGATTACCACCGGCGCGGTGTCGCAGGGCAGCGCCGACTTTCTGCCGGGAGTGTTCGCGCGCCTGGGCGTGGAGCGCTACCTGCACGGCGTGCGCCAGCGCCCCGGCAAGCCGCTGTGGATCGGCGGCACGGCGAGCGGCAAGCGGGTGTTCGCGCTGCCCGGCAATCCGGTATCGGTGATGGCCTGCCTGCGCCGCTACGTCGTGCCCTTCCTGGCGGCCGCCGAAGGGGGGGCAGCGCCGCCGGCGCAGCAGGCGGCGCTGGCCGAGGCGGTGCGGTTCGCGCCGCCGCTGACGCTGTTTCTGCCCGTGCTCCTGCAGGCGGCCGGCGGCGCGTTGCGGGCGCGCCCGGCGCCGGCGCAGAACTCGGGCGACTTCCTGGCCCTGGTCGGCACCGACGGGTTCGTGGAACTGGCCGCCGCGCAGGCGGAGTTCCCAGCCGGCAGCGTGGTGCCGCTGCATCCCTGGCGGCCGCTGGGGTGGGGAGCGGGCCCTGCGGAGACCGCTGCGGGGACCCCCGCGTGAGCCCGGTGCGTGACCGCTTCGCGCGCCCGTTGCGCGACCTGCGCATCTCGGTAATCGATCGCTGCAACTTCCGGTGTCCCTACTGCATGCCCAAGGACACCTACGGCGATGACTACCAGTTCCTGCCGCCGGCGGACTATCTGAGCTTTGCCGAGGTGGCGCGGCTGGTGCGCGTGTTCGTGGCCCTCGGGGTGACCAAGGTGCGCCTGACCGGCGGCGAGCCGCTGCTGCGGCCCCGGCTGCCGGACCTGATCGAGGCCCTCGCCGCGATCCCGGGGATCGAAGATCTGGCGCTCACTACCAACGGCTACCTGCTGGCGGAGCAGGCTGCGGCGCTGCGCGCCGCCGGTTTGCGGCGCGTCACCGTGAGCCTCGACTCCACCGACCCGGAGACCTTCGCGCGGATGAACGGGCTCGGCATTCCCATCGACCGCGTCCTGGCCGGAATCGCGCGCGCGCAGGAGGCGGGCCTAGCCCCCATCAAGCTCAACGCGGTGGTGCAGCGCGGCGTCAACGACCACACGGTGCTCGACCTGGTCCGCGCCTTCGCCGGCCAGGAGGTCGCCATCCGCTTCATCGAGTACATGGACGTGGGCAACCGCAACGGCTGGGACGCAGCCGCGGTGGTGCCCAGCGCCACGCTCAAGGCCGCCATCGAGGAGGAGTTCCCGCTCGAAGCGGTGGCGGCCGCCTACCGCGGCGAGGTGGCGCGGCGCTACCGGGTGCTCGGTACCAGCACCGAGATCGGCTTCGTGTCATCCATCTCGGCGCCGTTCTGTCACGACTGCAGCCGCGCCCGCCTGGCGACCGACGGACGGCTCTATACCTGTCTGTTTGCCTGGCAGGGTACCGATCTGCGCACCGCGCTGCGCCGCGGCGCCGGCGACGAGGAGCTGGCGGAGCTGATCGGCAACGTATGGCGCCGCCGCACCGACCGCTACTCGGAGGAGCGCGCGCAGGTCGCCCGCTTCCGGCGCCGCCGCGCGCGCAAGGTCGAGATGTACCAGATCGGAGGCTAGGCGGATGCCCGAAGCAGCCCCCGAGTCTGACCGCGCGCTGTCCCACGTCTCCGCGGCCGGGCAGCCGGTGATGGTGGACGTCGGGGCGAAGCCGCGCACCGCGCGCCGCGCCCGCGCCCGCGCGGAAGTGGTGCTGCCGGGCGCGGTGCGGGCGCTGCTGCGCGACGGCGAACTGCACGCTGCCAAGGGGCCGGTGTTCCGCACCGCGGTGACCGCCGGCATCATGGCCGCCAAGCGCACCGCGGAGCTGATTCCGCTGTGTCATCCCATCGGCCTCGATAGCTGCGACGTGACGGTACGGCTCAACGCCGCCGGCAACGCCGAGATCACCTGCGCGGCGGCCGTGGAGCACAAGACCGGCGTCGAGATGGAGGCGCTCACCGGCGCCGCGGTGGCCGCGCTCACCATCTACGACATGTGCAAGGCGCTGTCCCACGACATCGCCATTCGCGACCTGCGTCTGTTGGAGAAGAGCGGCGGCAAGAGCGATTACCGCGCCGCCGCGGCCGATGCTGCCGATGGCTGAGCAAGCGCCGGGGGGCACGCCCCGGCGCCCGTCCCGGCGCGCGCTGCGGGTGCACTACTACGCGCTGCTGCGCGACGAAGCCGGCTGCGCCGAGGAGCAGGTGGCCACCGCCGCGGCGACCGCCGCGGAACTGTACGCGGAGCTGCGGCAGCGGCACCGGTTCTCGTTGCCGCAGGAGCGGCTCCGGGTGGCGGTCAACGCCGGCTTTGCCGCCTGGGACACGCGCCTCGCGGCCGGCGATCTGGTAGTCTTCATTCCCCCGGTGGCCGGCGGTTGACGCTTTGTCGAAGGAGCAGCCCATGAACGACCCACCGCGCGCGGACTTTGCGCTGGCCGCGGCCGCGATTGATCCCGAGGCGTTGCGGGCACGGTTGCAGCACCCCGCGGCCGGCGCCCTGGCCGCCTTCGAAGGGTGGGTGCGCAACCACGCCGGCGGCCGCGCCGTGCAGCTCCTGGAGTATCAGGCCTACCCCGAGCTGGCGCAGGCCGAGGGTGAGCGGGTGGTAGCGGAAGCGCTGCGCGCGTTCGACGTGATCGCGGTGCATTGCACGCATCGTTCCGGTATACTGCGGACAGGAGACTTGGCGGTGTGGGTCGGCGCAGCCGCGGCGCATCGAGCTGCGGCGTTCGACGCCTGCCGCTACGTCATCGACGAAATCAAGCAGCGGCTGCCGATCTGGAAGCGCGAGACCTACGCCGGGGGTGACTCCGGCTGGGTCAACTGCCAAGTGATCGCACCGGCGGCAAACGAGGTGACTCATGGCAGCGAGTAAGCGCAGGGACTACGAAGCGGGCATCAAGTGGTGGGATATCACTGACCGCGAACACTTCATCAATCGCCGCGAGTTCATGCGCCGGGCGGGCACGGTGGCCGCCGGCGTCGGGCTCGCTTCCGCGGCGCCGGGCTTCGTGCAGCGCGCATTTGCCCAGAACGGCGCCTTCGCCGGGGTTCCCGGCAGCCGGTACGACACCGACGAGGCGCAGAACACGCTCAAGCAGGCCACCACCTACAACAACTTCTGGGAGTTCGGCGCCGGCAAGGGGGATCCGGCGCGGCATGCCCGGAAGTTCGTCACCAGTCCGTGGCAGATTTCCATTGGCGGTCTGACTCCCAATCCCGCGGTGATCGACGTGGACGACGTAATCAGCCGCTACCGGGACAAGCTGGAGCAGCGCATCTATCGCCTGCGCTGCGTGGAGGCGTGGTCGATGGTGATCCCCTGGGTGGGGTTCCCGCTGCACGAGTTGATCAAGGACTACCAGCCCGCCTCCGCCGCCCGGTACGTGCGCTTCGAGACCTTGTGGGACCCCGACCAGATGCGGCGCGCGGCGCGCTCCATCGACTATCCCTACGTCGAGGGACTGCGCATGGACGAAGCGATGAACGACCTCACGCTGGTTACGGTCGGCATGTACGGCGATGTCCTGCAGAACCCCAACGGCCCGCCGATTCGTCTCATCATCCCGTGGAAGTACGGCTTCAAGAGCATCAAGTCGGTGAACAAGATCGAATTCGTCGCCGACGAGCCGCTGAACACCTGGAACAAGGCGCAGCCGCACGAGTACGGGTTCTATTCCAACGTGAATCCGCAGCGCGCCCATCCGCGCTGGAGCCAGCGCACCGAGCGCCGCATCGGCGAGCGCGGCCGCCGCGAGACTCTGATGTTCAACGGCTACGGGGAGTGGGTCGCCTCGCTGTACGAGGGCATGGATCTGATCAACACCTACTACTGAGGCAGCCATGGCCGCCGCCCAAGCCAAGCGCCGTACTCCCATCCAGGTGGCCAAGCGGGCCAAGCTGATCGTCCTGCCGCTGTCCATGGTGCCGCTGGTCATTGCCCTGCTGCGCTACCTGGGCGATCAGTGGGGCGGCAACGCCATCGAGGCGTTCACCCTGGACACCGGCAACTGGGGCATCCGGCTGCTGCTGATCACCCTCGCCATCACGCCGGTGCGGGAGCTCACCGGCTGGAACTGGCTCATCACCTATCGCCGGCCCATGGGCCTCGCCGCGTTCTACTATCTGTGCGTGCACTTCCTGGTGTACCTGTACCTGGACTTCGCCTTCGACCTGCCGTTCATCGTGAGCGACCTGTCCACCTCGCTCTACGTGGTGGTCGGATTCGTGGGGTTTCTGCTGCTGGTGCCGTTGGCGATCACCTCGACCAACGGCTGGATCCGGGCGCTGGGCAAACGCTGGCGGTTTCTGCACCGGCTGGTATACGCGGCCGTGATCCTGGGCGTGGTGCATTACCTGCTGCAGGTCAAGGAGATCGGCTTTCAGCTCTGGTTCTACATCATCGCCGGCGGGCTGTTGCTGGCCTACCGCGTCGCGGCCCCGGCGCTGGCCGCCAAGGCCAAGTCCAACCGCAGCTCCCGGAGGTAGCGCCGCCTCTGCCTGCCGGCGTCACCGGCGGCCGGCGACTCAACTTACCCTGGCGGCCGCGGGCGGCGCAGGGTTTCTTCGACGGCGAAGATGAACAAGGCGGCGCCCGCGCCGCCCAACAGCGCTACGGCGGGTCCGGCGAGGCCCAGCGAAAGGAGGGCGGCCACCGCGCCGATTACGGCTGGACCGGCGGTGGTGCCCAGGTCCCCGATCAGCCGCCACAGGCCGATGAATTCGCCGGCGCCGCGCCGGGGGGCGAGGTCGGTTCCCATGGTCATCAGGAAGCCGCTCCCCAGGCCGTTGCCGGCACCGGCCAGCAGCCCTACCAGCAGCAGACTCAGGAAACTGCCGGTCAGCGGCATCAGCGCCAGGCTGGCGGACATCACCAGGATCGAGGCCGCCGCCGCCCAGCGCCGGCCGAGGCGGTCCATGATCAGCCCGGTGGGGTAGAACAGCAGCATGTCGGCGATGCCCGAGGCGCTCATGGCCAGACCCACTTGCGCTACCGACAGGCCGATCGACTCGCCCCACAGCGGGATGAACAGCGAGCGCGCGGCGCGGACCAGGTTGAGCGCGATGATCGCCGGACCGGCGCGCAGCAGCACCCGCCAGTGGTCGCGCAGGATGGCCAGCGGATGATACCAGCCGGCGCCCCCGGGCTGGTGCCGCGGCGGAACCGGGCGCGCGGGCGTCCAGCGCAGCGCCGCCAGCGCGGCCAGGACCATCAGGCAGGCGAGGGCCACGAACGGGGCGCGCAGCCCCAGCACGCCGGCCAAGGCGCCGCCCAGCGCCGGCCCGAGGGCAAAGGTGCCGATGCGATTCACTCCGCCGAGGGTGGCCAGTGCCCGCCCCCGTTGCGCCGGCGCCACCGCGGCGCGGGCGAAGGCCATGCGCTCCACCATCCACGCCCCGCGGCAGGCGCCCATCAGCAGGGCGGCGAGGCCGAGCAGCAGCACGCCGCCGGCCGCGGCGGCCGCCAGACCCGCAACGGTGAGGGTGCCGAGCACGGCGATGACTATGGTGCGCGGCGGCCAGCGCGCGGCGAACACCCCGGCGGGGATGTCGATCACCAGGGTACCGACCGCGATCAGCGCCACCACCCCGGCCGCGGCGGCCACGCTGCCGCTCAGACTGTTCGCCAGCCGCGGCAGCACCGGCAGGATCAGCCCCCAGCCGATCGTGTAGAACAGTTCCGGGACGTAGAAGGCAAGAATCAGAGTGCGGATACGGGACGCCGGCACCCGTCCATTATCGCATACCGGCCAAGACGGGGAAGCCTGCGTGGTAGCGACCGTGCTATAATTGAAGGAGTTATGGGGTAACTCGGAAATTATACTGGACCGCGCTCCAGGTATCGCCCGCGCGTATCGCGGCTCTGGACCCGACCGACTTGAACAAGTTGATGAGCCGGTTGTTGCGCGCGCAAGCCTATCGTTGTGGTTCTCCAGCGTTCTGGTCAACACGGAGACCAGTGCGCTGGACGAAGGTTGCGACGGATGGTCCGATCGGCCGGCAACGCCAGATCCGTGGCTCGGCTCCACTGATACGGGCTGGCAGTTCAAAGCATAGGGTGTCGAGCAGCCGCACCGGTTGAGTGCCGAGGTCGAAAAGCCGCTTCCCCTGAAACCCCTGCGCGACGGGGTCGGTCCGTGGTGGTCGCCAGTGGTTCGACGAATGGGCAGGCGGGCACCGACCGCCGGCGGGAGCGACTGACTACCGTCGCCAGACAGGTTGGACTATCCGCGAAAGTTGAAGAGAGAATAAGAGGTCTATGACAGCGAAGAATATCGCCAAGTGGTGGCAATCAGCATCCCGTCGTTGCAGACCATTGGCCCGGTCATATGCATTGGCCCGGGTGAAGAAATCTGCACGGTTAGGAGAGTCTATGAGATTCGTAAAGGTTACCCCAGAGAGCATAGAGACGCTTGATCTAAGGGTCAATTTTCAGAAGGGTTCGGACAAGGAAGCCAAGAAGTATAGAGCAGGCAGTCAAGAATGACAGTGGTACTATCAATCCCTGCTGAACCTTGAACAGCTTGAGCAGGAGTATACAGATCACTCTAAAGTGGTTCATACTCTCTTGCGGTGGATGGGCTGAAAGATGGAGAGAGAACCTCAATGTATCAGACATTATGAATGTGCTGATGCTCCGATCGGAAGCGTGCCAGAAAATCGGAGGGGATATACTATTCTCAACAGGTTAGGGTCAGGCGTAATTGAATCGTGACCCGGATGCAGGGAATTGGAATCAATAGCGGTCCAAAGGGTACTGGAAGGAGAGTAAGAGGTGAAGAAGATCATTGTGGGAGCCGCGCTGTTGATGGTTGCGGCGTTCGTTGCGTGGGCGCAGGTGTCGGGAGCACTGGCACAACTGAGCGGAGAGTATAGCTCTGGTAGCGGTACAGGGGTTGAGGCACATGAGAGTAATATCGTGGTCAACATCTATACTGACCGTTACTACTTCAAGCGGGACGGGATCGAGGTCGTCGATGGTTTGTTCTTGATCCCGGAGTTGAACGACAACGGAAAGCAATTCTTGGTTCTCAGAGTCCTCGATGATGGGGAAATAGAGTATGGTTTTACCAAGATGTTTCCCGCAACGAAGGTTTCCGATGAGTGACCAGACCGACCCCAAGCCGAGGGCGGACGTTGAAGATCGAAGAAGGATCAGGGACGCAGCAAGAAAGGGAGATCGTCTGGACGCTGGTACGTATCGCTTGGCGATCATTGGATTCCATGACGCGGTTTTACGCTTGCGCTGCTGGCCGATGCCGAGAACGAGCCCTGGGGAAATAGTATTCGTCGATGATACGCGCCGCAAGAGCATCATCCGTCAACCTACTCATGCTGGTCAGATGCGCTAGACGTTGAAGGACTTGGCAGTCGTACCGAAGCTGTCAGGGCTGTGTGTCTGGGCTTCAGCCGCGGCGCGTACTGTGAGCAGGATGGCAGAACAAGAACAACAACGAGAGGAGGAGCGAGAGCTTCTGATGCGTTGAGCCGTCGGAGGCGAACCGGGCGGGCTCGGCGGTCCGTCGTTTCGTGGCATAATGGGCTATGGTGTCATCTGTTGGACCTTCCGCCCCGGCGCCGCCGGCGCCCGGTGGGGGACCTGACCCGGCTGCCCGGTTGGCGGCCGTGCGCGCGTGGCTGGATGCGCAAGACGAGGTGGACGGTCTGCTGCTGGTGCGCCAGGAGTCGCTGGAAGACTACGACCTGCGCTACCTGACCGGGTTCGCCGGGACCTCCGCCTTTGCCATCGTGACCGCGCGGCAGGCGCTGCTGCTGACCGACGTGCGCTACCTGGAGCGGGCGGCGCAGGAGTGCCGCGGCTGGCGCATCCGGCGTCATGGCCGGCCCGCCGCCCCGGCGCTGGCGAAGGCGCTGCGGAGCGCGGGGGTGCGGCGGCTGGGGTTCGAGCCGGCGGGGCTCAGCGTCGCGCTGTGGAACGAGTTGCGTGGCGGGCTGCCGGACACCGCCCTGGAGCCGGCCGCCGGCGCGGTTACGGGGCTGCGGGCGCGCAAGGAGGCGGCCGAGGTGGCCGCCATCGCCCGCGCCTGCGCCATCAGCGACGCCGCCTTCGCGCAACTGCTGCCGGGGCTGCGCCCCGGCGTCAGCGAGCGCGACGTGGTGCGGCAGTTGGAGGAGCTGCTGTACCGCAACGGAGCCGATGCCGTCGCCTTCGAGACGATCGTCGCCTCCGGCCCCAACTCGGCGCTGCCGCACGCGCTGCCCGGGTTGCGCGCCGTCGCCGAGGGTGACCTGATCGTCTTCGATCTCGGCGCCCGAGTGGACGGCTACTGCGCGGACCTTACCCGCACCGTGGTAATGGGGCCGGCGTCGGCCGCGCAGCGGCGCCTGTACGGCGCGGTGCGCGAAGTACAGGCCGCGGCGGTGGCCGGGGTGCGGGCGGGGGCAAGCTGCGCGGAACTGGATGCCGCGGCCAAGCAGGCCATGAAGGCCGCGGGCTACGGAAAGTATCCTACCCATAGTCTCGGCCACGGCCTCGGCTTGGCGATCCACGAGGGGCCGTTCCTGCGCCCGCGCAACGAGGAGGTGCTCATCGCCGGCCACGTGGTGACGGTGGAGCCGGGCATCTACGTGCCCGGCTTTGGCGGGGTACGGATCGAGGATACCGTGGTGGTCGAGGAGCAAGGCTGCCGGGTGCTGACTTCCAGCCCCAGAGAACTGATCGAGCTGGACGCCGCGGAGGGCGCATGAGTCGAGAAGAAAGGATGCGGATCCTCTCCCTGTTGGAGGAGGGGAAGATCTCCGCCGCGGAGGCGGCGCGGCTGCTGGAGGCAATGGCGCCGGCGCCGGGAACTCCGGTCGCTCCGGCAGCCGGCGGCGGTAAGGTGCACGTGCGGGTGACCGACACGGCTACCGGCGCCACGCGCCTCCGCCTCACCCTGCCGGCCGCGTTGGCGCGGATCGGAGCCCGCTTGGCAACGGCGGTGGAGGTGTCCGATGAGTTGACCGCCGCCGGCATCTCGGCCGCGGACCTGAAACGGGTGCGGGAGGCGATCGATTCCGGTACCGCCGGCACGATCCTGGAGCTCGACGACGGCAGCGCCGGCTACCGCGTCGAGGTCTGGATCGAGTAGCAGGTCGGCGTTCGCACGCCGTACCGACGCCGTCAGGTAACCGCGCCCGCCGGGTGGTTCAGGCAGTGCGCGGGCGCCTTGCCGCGCAGGTAGGCGCCGATGCAGGCTGCGGCCATGCGGATGCCGGTGCGGGCGCTGCCGCGGGATGCTCCGGCGAGGTGCGGGGTGAGGATGACGTTGGGCAGCTCCAACAGCGGATGGCCGGCGGGCAACGGCTCCTCCGGGAACACGTCGATGGCCGCGCCGGCCAAGTGGCCGTTGGCCAGCGCCTTGGCCAGGGCAGCGTAGTCCAGCAGCGGACCGCGCGCGGTCTGAATCAGGTAGCAGCCGGGGCGCATCTGCCTCAGCTCCGCGGCGCCGATCAGCGGCGGCGCGCCGGCGCGGTGACGGGCGTGCAGACTGACCACGTCGGCCTGCGCCAGCAGGCTCCGCAGATCGCAACGTTCGGCCCCCGCGGCGGCGAACGCCTCCGCTGGGAGATACGGGTCGCAGGCCCGCACCCGGGCTCCGAAGGCGCCCAGCAACGGCGCCAGCAGGCGGCCGACGTGGCCCAGACCGAGGAGCCCGACCGTGAGGGTCGCCAAGTCGTCGCCCACGGCGTCGTACCGGTACAGATCTGCGCGCCAGCGGGCGGCGCCGGCCAAGTCGTGGTGGCCTCGGGAGATGCCCTTGGTAACGTCGATGATCAGCGCCGCGGTGAACTCCGCGACCGCGCGCGCGTTGCGTCCGGGGGCGTTGCACACCAGGACGCCGCGCCGGCTGGCGGCGTTCAGGTTTACGTTGACCGCGCCGCTGCGGGCGCAGGCCACCAGCCGCAGCCGCGGGGCCGCCGCCAGCACCTCCGCGCTGAGCGCGGCCATGTGCACCGCGGCCACCTCCGCCTGCCGCAGGACGCGGCTCACGCGCCGGTAGTCGCCGGTGTACTCGCGGATCTCCGCGTCGTGGCGCATCGGAGCGTCGGGCCACTCGTGCTCGTCGGTGACGAAGCGCAACTCCACGCCGGAGCCGCGCGCGGCCCGTTCGATGGCGGCGTGGAACTGAGCGGTGCGCACGAAACGGTCGCCGATCACGGCGATGGTGCTGCTTGCCACCGGTATTCCGTTACCTCAGATCATGCCAAGCCGTATCGCGATCAAGCAACAGTCAAACAAATAATTATTTACCATATAATACGTTAGTGAATAAATGGGCGTGTCGCAAGTGAATCAGTCAAGCAACCGTGAAGCAAATCAGCAACCCGGGCCCCAACCGGAGATCAGCACTCCAGTCAAGCAACAGTCAAACAAATAATTATTTACCATACAATGCTTTAGCGAATAAAGTGACGTGTCGCAAGTGAATCAGTCAAGCAACCGTGAAGCAAATCAGCAACCCGGCCCAAACCAATCAGGTCAGTTCCCGTCAAACATATCGTCATCCAGTTCAGGATTCGCCCAGAAGGGGGCGTAACTGCGGTTTCGCGTCCCTACGGCGGGGTCTGCGATCACGATGAGGCCCGCCGTGACCGCCTCATTGAGGAACCGTGACGCCATGGACGCATTGTTCCCGGAAATCCCGAATCGTTCGCGTAGCGAGGCGTTGGTCATACGCTGGCGATTCACGTATTGCAGGCAGGCGTGCAGATAGCAGGCCCGCACCCGCTCGGCTCTATCCACGTCGGCCATCGGCTTGCGGGCGAAGAGCACGACGCGGGTAAAGTTCGGCGGCGACTCGAAGAGCGGAGCCGGCAGTTGGTGACGCTCGATCTCGGCCACGACCTTGTCGATTCCGCTGCCCCGTTCCTCGCAGATCCGAAAGCGGCGCATAAGCGAAGCGAGCGCTTCGTTGCGGGAATCGGGCGGACTGTCCAGGAAGCGCTGCGTTTCTACCAGCGGCTCGCCGGGATTCGTGATCTCGATGCGCCCGTCGAAGATTTCGACCATCGGCCCGGCCCCGGCCACGGAGAAGTCCTGATGGATGAGGGCGTTTCCGACCAACTCGCGCACCGCCGGTGCCGGGAACTCCGGCACCGCCGCGCGCAACGCCTGGCCCAGTTCCTCTTTCGCCGGCAGTCTGGCGTCAATGTAGTCTACCAGCTCCTCGAAACCGGATGCATAGCCCTTGGTTCCTTCGTGTTCCTTCAACGTCTCGGTGCGGCCTGCGCCGCGGTATTCGATCACACGCAGGCTCTTACGTTTCAATCGGGAGAAGTCGCCGAGATTCCTGGCGAGCAGGATGGCGCCCAAATTGGTAATGTCGAAGCCGCCTGCCTTACCAGGCGCGATTATCCGGTCCCTCCGCAGCGCGTCGAGGATGGCGGTACGGCCATCCGGCAGCGGCGCGGCAAGGAGGTCGAAATAGGCCGGATAGTCGAGCCTGAGCAGAACGTCTTCACCACTTACCCGTTCCGCGGCAACGCCGTCCTCGAAGGGCACACGGTCGAACATTCGCCAGAGTTCCCGTTCTTTCTCGGGAAATTCCTTGAGCTTTCTGGTGGTACCGCCAACTCGAATGAACTCCACGCCGCTGAACGCGACCGGTTGCCGAGATGCACGGTCGATCTCCAGGAGCACGACGCGTCCTCCATCATCCACGACTTCGTGAAAGCGGAAGTCGATGCGAGGACTCAGGAGCCGCAGCAACCACGTCTCCAGCGGCTCGTTGCCCTTCTTCGCAGTGCCCGGCGAGAAGCCCGTACCCGTGACCGTATGCGTATGGTTCTGGATCCCCCAGAGCACGTACGCGTTCACCTTGCCGTGGAGCGCCGCCCCGTTGGCCAGCGCGGAGATGTATCGACCGATACGATCCGGCTGGTCCTGATCGACCTTGAACTCGACCCATTCGGTCTCGTGCGGCAGCTTGCACAGCTCACGAACGAGACCGAGAAGGTAGCTATTGTCGCGGCTGGTGATCATGGCTCAGCGTGGGGGCTGGTGGGCGCCGGCGTCGGTGACGTCGCGTATCCAAGCCAGGGCGGCCATTGCCGCCGACCAGCCGATTGAGGAGATGGCGAGCAACGGCACCTGCAGCAGCTCCTCTGCCGGGATGCCCTCGCGCAATCCGCGGCGGGCGTGGGAGTGCACCGCGCCCTGGGAGCGGGCGCCGACGGCCAGCGCCAGCTTCACCAGGCGCTGAGCGCGCTCGTCCAGCGGCCCGGCTGCCGCGGCCGCCGCCCCGAGCTCCTGGTAGGCGCGCCACACCTCGGGATACTCGGCGATGACGCCGTCCAGGAATCCCGGCAGCCGCTCCCGGCGCTCCTCTTCGCTGCCGGCCGATTCTGACTTGTCCTGCTTCACCAAGGTCCTGCGACTATGCGGGCGGGCCGGTCCCCGGTCAAGCAGCGCCGGCGGCGGGCAAGCGGCCCCGGACCACCGTCGGCGCGCGTAACCGCAGCCGCCGGGAGCGGCAGGTGCGGCGAGCCTGCCCGGCCCGGTCAGCGCCGGCGCGGAGGGTACTCGCCCATGGGTGCGCGCGGCCGGCCGGTCTTGACATCCCAATGGCGGCGCTCTAGCTTTGTCAGTGCAGCGCCGCCGGGGCGCGAGGGGGAGTGATGCCGCTACGTACAAGCTGGAAGGGATTCGTCAAGCTCAGTCTGGTTTCGGTCCCGGTAAAGGCCTACACGGCCAATGACCCCAGCTCCCAGATTCGCCTCAACCAACTCCACTGCGACTGCAACACGCGCATCGCCTACAAGAAGGTGTGTCCGGTGCACGGCGAGGTGGGCAGCGATCAGATCACCCGCGGCTACGAGCATGCCAAGGGCCAGTACGTGGTGATCGAAGATGAGGAGCTGGAAAAGCTGCGCACCAAGACCGATCACTCCGTCAACATCGAAGGATTCGTAGCCCCGGACGATCTGGACCCGGTGTACCACGCCGGCCGTACCTATTACCTGTTGCCCGACGGTCCGGTGGGTCAGAAGCCCTACCGCCTGCTGTTGCGCGGCATGCAGGAGAACCAGGTGCATGCCCTGGCGCAGGTAGTGATCTCGCAGCGCGAGCAGCTCGTGCTGCTGCGTCCGGTGGACGGCATCCTGGCCATGTCCGTACTCAGTCACAAGGCAAAGGTGAAGTCGATCGATCTGTTCCGGGACGAGATCGAGGAGGCGGAGTGCAGCCCCGAGGAGCTGCAGCTCGCCAGCATGCTGATCGACGCCTCGCGGCTGCAGGACTTCGACTTTGGCAGCTATACCGACCGCTACGTCGAGAAGCTTACCGAGCTGATCCAACTCAAGGTGCAGGGACAGGACGTGGTGCAGGCGGAGGATGTCGAGGAACCCAAGATCATCAACCTCATGGAGGCGTTGAAGCAGAGCGTTGCCGAGGCGCAGGGCGCCGCCGAGGCGGCGGGCAAGAAGCAGGCGCCGAGCGCCAAGAGCAAGCGCAGCACTGCGCCGCGCGGCAGCCGGGCGCGCAAGCGGCAGGCCGGCTAGCGGCGCGGCGTCGCCGCCCGCAAGACCTGAGGGCGCCGCGCGTTGCGGACCTGTTGGGCGACCGTCCCCCGGCATGCGGACCGTTCCCCTGCCGGGGCGCGCCGCTGACGCGGCGCAGGGCGAAGTCGTGGCCGTTGCCGGCGCCCGCCTGCCGCGCAGGTTCGCGCCCATGCTCGCCAAGCCGGGTGAGCCGTTCGACTCCGAGCGCCACCTGTACGAGGTGAAGTGGGACGGCATTCGCGCGGTGACCCTGGTGGAGGGCGGCGGCTACCGCCTGCTGAGCCGGCGCGGCACCGACCTTACCGGCAACTACCCGGAGCTGGCTGTCCTGGCGCGGCTGCCCGCCGGCACGGTGGTGGACGGCGAGATCGTGGCGCTCAACGAGGGCCGCCCCGACTTCGAGTACATCCTGCGCCGCGACCGGCGCGGCCCCCGCGCCCCGGAGACCGGCAGGATGCCGGCGATCTACCTGGTATTCGACCTGATGTACCGTGACTTCACCTCGGTCATGGAGCTGCCGTTGCTGGACCGGCGGCGCCCGCTGGCCGACCTGGTAAGCGGCTGCGGATCGCCGCACGTCGCCCTCTCCGACGGCGTGGTCGGCGCCGGCGTGCAGTTCTATCGCGAGGTCTGCCGGCGCGACCTGGAAGGGGTGGTCGCCAAGCGGGTGGACAGCCGCTACCTGGCGGGGCGGCGCTCGGACGCGTGGCTCAAGATCAAGCGCCGCAGCCGCTACCACTGCGTCGTGCTGGGCTTTCTCGACAAGGAAGGTTCCGACTTTCAGAGTCTGCTGGTGGCCACCGAGCGGGAGGCGGGGGCGGGGCTGCGCTACGCCGGCCGGGTCGGCACCGGCTTCGACGAGGAGCAGCGGCGGGAGATCAACGCGTTGTTGCGCCGCCATCCCCGGGCGGCGCCGCTGCTGCCGCGCCCGGCCGAGCTGTCGGCGCGCCATCAGTGGGATCAGGTGCGCTGGGTCGAGCCGGTCCTGTTCTGCGTCGTCTCCTGTCTGGAGCTGACCAGCGCCGGGATCATGCGGGCGCCGGTGTTCGAGGGGCTGATCGAGGAGTCCGCGCCGTGACCGCGGCGTCCGCCGGCGGGGACCGGCTGCGCGACCGGGAGGTGGCGTTCGCCGGCCGGCTGGCGTCCATGACCCGGCGCGAGGCCGGCGCGCGGGTAGCCGCGGCCGGAGGCCGGGTGGTGCGCGAACCAAGCGCCGACACCGCCTACCTGGTGGTAGGGCAGGGCGGCTGGCCGTTGGGCGCGGATGGCCGGCCGGGCAGCGGCATGGCGCGGGCGCGCCGGCTCAAGGAGCAGCGCGCGCCGTTGAGCATCGTTTCCGAGACTACCTTCCTGCAGATTCTCGGGCTCACGGAGAAGGTGGAAGATCTGCAGCGCCTGTTTACCACGGCGCAGCTCAGCCGCATCCTCGAGGTGCCGGCGCGGGAGCTGCGCGCCTGGATGCGGCGCAAGCTGATCCGTCCGGTAAAGGTGGCGCGGCGCCTGGCCTGGTTCGACTTCCGCGAGGTGGCGATGGCGCGGGCGCTGCACGGCCTGATCAGCGCCGGGGTCAGCCCGGCGCGCATCGGGCGCAGCATCCGCGAGCTGGCGCAGTGGCTGCCGGAGACCCAGGGCGTCGACACCCAGGCCATGCTCACCCAATTGGAGACTTCCGCCCACGGCCCGGCGCTGAGCATCCGGTTGCAGGATGGACGCCTGGCCGACCCGGGCGGCCAGTTGCTGCTCGACTTCCACCGCGGCGCGGCGCCCGGATCGCACCGTGCCGCGATCCGCGCCTTCACTCCGCCGCACGCGGCGGACCCGCAGCCGGCGCCCGGCGGCCGCCGGCCCGCGGCGCCGGAACTGGTGCGCGACCTGGCCGCGGTGCTGGGCATGGCGCCTGACGGTATGCCCGCCTCGGAGGAGCCGCCGGGCGTCGCCGAACCGGACACGCCCGGCGGGGTACTCGACTTCGGGACCGCGGCCGGGGCGTGGCCCGGCGCCGGCCCCGACCAATTGTTCCGGCACGGCGTGCTGGCCGAGGACGCCGGCCAGTGGCACCTCGCCCGCCACCTCTACGAGCGCGCCCTGGCCGCCGGCGGCGTCGATCCGGAGACCTGCTTCAACCTCGGCAACGTGCTGTACGAGTTGGATCGCAAGCATGCCGCGGCGCGCCGTTACCTGCAGGCGGTGGCGCTGGACGCCGAGTACGTGGAGTCGCTCAACAACCTGGGCAACGCCCTGGCCGAGAGCGGCTGGCTGAACGAAGCGGTGCGCGCCTACCGCCGCGCGCTACTCCTGGAGCCCGCCTACGCCGATGCCCACAGCAACCTGGCGGAGGCCCTGGTGTACCTCGGCCGCTATGGGGAGGCGCGCTTCCACTGGACCGCCTATCTCGCCATCGACCCGCGCAGTTCCTGGGCCAACGCCATCCGCGAATTGCTGCGCAATCTCCCCGCCGACCGTAACTGAAGGCGCGCGGCGGTTCACACCCGCATCCGCAGCAGCGGGCGCGCGAACGAGATTGGCAGGCAGCCGTCGCCGACGCGGGACCTGGTGCCGGGAGTCATGAAGTGAATGGCGAAGGCGCGCCGCTCATGCGCGGTCTGGTTGGGGCCGGTGTAGTGGAAGGTCTGGCAATGGTGCAGCATGGCGCCGCCCGCCGGCAGTTCGATTGCCACCGCCTGCGCGCTGTCCACGCGCCCGGCGTTGTCGAGCAGCGCGTCGGTAGAGGCCGCGCGGTCATGTTCCAGCGCCCGCAGGTGGGAGCCGGGAAGCACCTGCATCGCCCCGTTGGCAACGGTGACGGCGTCCAGCGTCAGCCAGCAGCTCACCAGGTTGGCCGGCACGCATTGCCAGTAGGCGTTGTCCTGATGCCAGAACACCGGGCCGCCGTGGTGCGCCGGCTTGTACAGCGCCTGATCGTGGAACAACTGGATGTTGGGACCGATCAGATCCTCGATGCAGTCCAGGATCGGCTCGTGGTACAGCAACCGGCGGAAGCGCAGGTTGCGCTCGCACATCTGCATGATCTGCAGCATCTGCTCGCCGGCCTCGTTCTTGGCCGCCAGGTCGTCGGTGTCGTCGATGGCGAGGTTGCGGAATGAGCTGCCACCGGCGCGGGCGCGCGCGAACTCGCGGTCGTACTCGCGGCGCAACTGCTCGACCTCGGCGCCGTCGAGCAGCGCGCCCAACTTCAGGTAGCCGTGGGTGTGGAATGCGTCCACCTGCGCGGCGGTGAGTCTGCGGTAGCCGTCGGTCATCCTCTGAGAACCCTATACCGAGATGCGCGGCAGTGTCAGCCGGGCGTTACCGCGGCGCCGCGGTAACGCGCCGTCAGGAGGCTGCAAGATACTCCTGCAGGCGCTCGATTGCGGGGGCGAAGTCCTGGGGATCGGTCAGCGTGGAGCGAAACCGATCGCCGCGCCGCGCCAGGAGCGCCGGGGTGTTCGCAATGGTGAACATGCCGGGGTGCAGGTCGCCGTCCAGCTCGTCCCACTCCAGCGGCATCGACACGCGCGCGCCCGGGACCGGGCGCGCCACGTAGGGTGGCACCATGGTGGCGCTCTTGCGATTTTGCAGGAAGTCCACGTACACCTTGCCGCCGCGCCCGCGCGGGTGCCGTTCCACGCTGGCGATGTCGGGATGCTCGCGCGCCACCATGCGCCCGACCGCCTCCATGAACAGGCGTACCTGGTGGTAGCCGTAACCGGGCACCAGCGGCAGATAGACGTGCAGCCCGGAGGCGCCGGAGGTCTTGACGGAGGGGTGCAGGCCGATGCCGCGCAACACCTTGCCGGCGGTGCGCGCCACCCGCTTGGCGTTGGCGAAGGAAGATTCCTTGGCGTCCAGGTCCAGTACCGCGAAGTCGGGGTGCTCCAGGCTGGCGCGGCGCGACAGCCAGGGGTGCAGCTCGATGCTGCCCAGATTGATCAGGTAGAGCAGGGTCCGCACGTCGTTGCAGACGAGTTGGCGGTCGTGCCGCGCGTCGACCTCCACCAGTTCCACCCAGTCCGGCACCCCGGCCGGAGCCTGGCGCTGGAAGAACGACTTGCCCTCGATGCCGTTGGGGTAGCGGTGCAGGTGCACCGGCCGTTCGCGCAGGTAGGGGAGGAGAAACTCGGCCACCTGCTCGTAGAACTGCAGCAGGTCGCCCTTGGTGTAACCCTCGCGCGGCCAGAACACCTTGTCCAGGTTGCTGAACGCGACCGCGGCGTCGCGCGGCCGGCGCTGCCGGGCCTGCGCCAGGGCGGTGCTGACGTCGACCCGGCGCGCCGCCGCGGCCGCCTGCAGCGCCACCCTGCGCCACGCCGGCCGGGCGCCCGACCGATAGCGGCTGTCGGCCCGCTTGGCGACCAGCGCGTGGAAGCCGGCGGCCTCGGCGACCGCGGCCAGACGCTCGCCGCTCGCCGCGACGTGATCGGCGTACAGCAGGCCGGGCGACGGCGGCAGCAGCGAGCGCAGCAGGTGCTTGCGTTCCAGCAGCGGCAGGCCGCGCAGGTCCCATTCATCGTAGTGCAGCAGGTCGAATGCGTAGTAGACGACGGCTCCCTGGGTCTCCCCGCTGCCGGCCCAGGCGTCGATGGCGCCCCGCGCAGGGCGGCCGCTCCGGTCCAGCGCCACCCACACCCCGTCCAGCAGCGCCTGTTCGGCGCGGACGCCGGCGAAGCGCGCCTGCGCCGCCGCCGCGGCGCGCGGATGCAGGGGCAGCCGCCCCCCGCCCGGCGCCGCGAACGCCGCCGCGCCGCCGTTGATCATGGCCAGGGCGCGGAGCCCCTCGAACTCCAGCTCGAAGATCCAGTCGGCGCCGGAGAACTGCTCATGGTCGGCGCCCGCGGCCATGGCTCGCGGGCGCTTGGGAAGGGGCGCCGTGCGTACCCGCGCCGGGTCCACCGCCGGTACCGGGTCGCCGGCGCCGCGGGCGTAGCGGTCGCGCGCCTTGAACAGCAGCCAATCATCCTTGTCGGGGTTGGTCCGCACCAGGTGCCACTCGCCGCGCAGCCGGCGGCCGCGCAGCATCACCTTCACTTCGCCGGCGGCGAGCGCCTCCGCCAGGCCGGCGGCCTTCACGATCTCGTAGGAACCGGAGTCCCAGATCAGCATGGTGCCGGCGCCGTATTCACCCTTCGGAATCACGCCTTCGAAGGTGCGGTAGCGCAGCGGATGATCCTCGGTGCGCACCGCCAGATGCTTCTCCGCCGGGTCATAGGAGAAACCGCGCGGGACGGCCCAGGATACCAGTACCCCGCCGGCCGCGAGGCGCAGATCGTAGTGCACGCGGCGCGCCTCGTGGCGATGGATCACGAAGCTGCCCTCAGCGGCCGGCGGAGCTTCCCCGGATGCCCCCGCCGGGTCGTCGAACGCGGGTTCCGGAGTGCGGTGAAAGTTGCGCTTGGCCTGATATTCCGCGGCGGACTTCGAGCTGCGCGCCATGGCTGGGTACGCGACTAGCGCCGGGCGGGCGCGGCCATCAGGAGGGCAGCGCTCCAGGCGGCCGGCGCGCCGGCTGACCGGCCGCGCCCAGCGCCGCTCCGGCGCCCGCGGCAGCGAGGCCGAGCCGGTTGCTGATGAATGCCAGCAGCATCCGGTAGTACTGCAGCATGGAGGCGATGTCGATCCACTCGTCCGGGCGGTGGACGTTGCCCACCAGCGGCCGGCTGATGATGACCGGGATGCCGCGTTGCGACAGGAACCGCGCGTCGCTGGTGCCGGCGGTGCGCACTACCCACATGGGCCGTCCCAGCACCCGTTCGCCGATCGCCATGAACTCCGGGTTGGGAGTCATCTCGGTAGGTTCGTCGCCGACGCGCGGGGTGACCCGGGTACTCCCGCTCAGGCAGGCGCGTACTTCCGCCAGCATGCCGGCCACCGTCCAGGGGGGAGTGAAGCGCACGTCAATGCCGGCGCGCGCATAGGCGGGAATGCGGTTCAGGGTGTGGCTCTCCGACTCCAGAGTGGTGACGGTGGCGGTAGGATGCCAGTGTTCGCCGGCCGCCGCCGCGGCCGGCGCCTCGGAATCGCCGCCGGCACGGCCGCTCCCGGCCTGCGCCTCTGCGGCCAGCGCTGCGAACCGCTCCTGCAGGCGCGTCAGATCGCCGAGCATCGCGGTCACCGGGTTGCGCCCCTCCCAGGGATAGGCGGCGTGGGTGGAGACGCCGCGCCATTCCGCGTCGAGATGCAGGATGCCCTTCTCCGCCACCACTACCGCGTCGATCGAGCCCCCGTCCGGCAGCAGCGCCACCCCGCACGTCAAGCCCTGCTCGGCGAGATGGCCGGCGCCGTTGCGCCCGCCGTGCTCTTCGTCGCCGGTGACCGCCAAGCCGAGCGAAATGCCGGGGTGGCGGTGATGCAGCTCGGTGAACAGGGTCACGAGAACGGCCAGCGCGCCCTTCATGTCGCCGGCGCCCGGCCCGTAGATGCGGCCGTCGCGCACCTGCGAGCGATAGAGCCCGGAGGGACCGTGGTCGACCACGTCGACGTGCGCCAGCAGCAGCACCTCCGGCCGCACTACCGCGGCGGGCCGCACCACCAGGGAGGGGACGCCGGCGCAGCGGTGCTCCTCCAGGCGCAGGCCGGCGACGGTGTCGAGCTGGATGCGCAGCAGGTCGAGGCCGCGTTCGATCTCGGCGGGATGGGCCGCTGCGCTGGGGATCAGGATCAGGTCGCGGGTGAGCGATACCAGGCGGTCGCGCAGCGCGGCGTCAGCGTACCCGGCGCCCGTATACCCGGCGTCCGGGTACTCCTCAGTCCCGGTCATAGCGCCACTTCAGGTGAAAGGCCCGCTCCACCAGAGCGCACGTGCGCTGCACGGCGGCGGCGTCCCGAGCCAGACACAGCAACTGACTCTTGGCGACCTGGCGGTTGCCGTCGAGGTTGAAGTTGATCGGCAACACCCCGGCGTCGGCGCCGGGGTGGAACAGACACCGCTCCCGTTCCAGGGCGGCGAGCACCGCCGGCGCCGGCAGCGGCGGATGGAAGCGCAGATTGCGCATCAGCCACGCCCCGCCGGGAATGAAGTGGCGCGCCAGAATCGAGGGGTAGGAAGCGCCGGTCACGCGCGCGTTGATCTCGGCGGCGATGGCCTGCAGTTGGCCGTCGCGGCGCGCCAGCACGAAGTCTACCGACGCGGTGCCGCGGTAGCCTTGGGAATGCAGCCAGAGCGCGGCCCGGGAGGCCACGGCCAGAAGCTGGTCGACGGCGCCCGGTTGCGCGGCGGCGTACGGGGGCGGCGCGACGTTGCCTTCGTGCACGCTGTGAGCGCCGAGGATCTGTTCGGTCACGTCATACAGGCTCACCTCGTGATCGGCCAGGAAGAGCTGCACGCTCGGCGACCCGATCAGCTCGACGCCGCCGGCGCCGTCTTCGAGCCAGCCCTGCACCAGGCAGGGGCCTTCGTGAAACAGGTATGTCGGGATGCGCGCGGCATCGATGCCGGCTGCCGGCAGACACAGCATGCCGATCCCGGAGCCTCCGATCTGCGCCTTGAGGGCGACCTTGGCGTAGCCCATCGCCTGCAGTTGCCGGCAGCAGGCCGCGGCATGCCGGGCCGACTCGGCGGTCACGGTATCGAAGGTGGGCAGACCTTCCTGGGCCAGGAACTGGTGCAGCAGCAGCTTGTTGTTGCCGTTGTGGCTGCCGGCGTGGCTGCTCAGGGTCCGCTTGCCGGCGCGCTGCGCCAGCTCCGCGAGCGGATGATCGGTCACGAAGCCGTCGATCCACGGCGCCGGATGGGCGCGCAGCCGCTCGACCAGGGCGGCGCGGCCGCCGGCGGGGGCGCGCCCCTGGTAGGTGGCCGGCGTGGTCAGGAGCACCTCCGGCAGACTGAGGCCGAGCCCCTCATGGTAGCCGCGCAGCTCGCCGGCCGGCTCCGATTCCAGTACCAGCAGGTTCCCGCCGCCGGTGAACAGCAGGTCGATCAACGGCAGCAGCCGCCCGCCGTAGGAGTCGATCCCCTTGATCTGCTCGGTGAGAATCTCGGTCTGCCGCCGGTTGCCGTAGAACAGCGACAGCACGTTGGCCACGAAGACCGCGCTGCGGTCCCAGAAGCGCGGCAGATGAGCAGGGCGCGCCCGCACCGCCGGCGGGCGCTCGGTGACGTTCGTCATATGATCCAGCGTCCGGTATGGTAGATGGCGCGCCGCCGGTTGGCAACGGCAGCCGGCGTGCCATCAGGAAAATCCCATGCTACAGAGGCTGGTGGGAGCCGCGCCGACGCGGAGGCCGGAGTGGCCAGCGACAATCAAGATGAGAACCGAGCGGCTGCCTCCGGCGGAGGGGAATGGGACAGCGGGTGGCGCACCTGAGGGCTTGGTCCCGACCGTAGTCGCGCAGTTGGCCCCGGACGGCGACCGGATGGGAGCGCGGGGCGGGCCGGGAGTGGTTCGAGGAGTGGGGGCGGAGCGCTTGAAGCGGGGCTGCGCCAGCCTCAGCCGGGCGCCATGAGGGCCTTGATGGCTACCTTCGGGCGCCCGGTAAAGTAGCGTAGTGCCGACGCCACGTTGGTCCACCGGCGGTAGCGCAGGATCAGTGCCAGCACCAGGTTGTTGCACACCGCGCGGTTGGCAGGCGCCGCGTGGCGCCGCGCCAGGCAGGCGTCCTCAGCCAAGGTGCGGTCGCGGCGATGGTGGTTCTTCGACTCGATCGCCCAGTGGCCGCGGTTCCAGGCCAGCAGTTGCTCCGCAGAGGCTTCGGAGGCCGGCACCGAAGTGATGCCGTAGGCGTAGGTAACGGTCTTCTCGCCGCTCTTGAGCACGTGGCGGTCGCGGCGCACCCGGAACACCTGCGCGACGTGCGGGTAGTTGAGGGTGTTGGGCGGCAAGGTCATAACTTCGATGTGGCGCCGTTCGATGCGGCCATGGGCCTTCTCGGACGCTGTGGAGAAGCGCGCGGTAGCGTGTTCCCAGGGGATGCTGACGAGTGCCTCGTAGGTCTCGGAGGAGTTCTGCTTGACGGTCATCTGATAGTGGGCCTGGTGCTGTTCGACGATCTTGGTGGCGGTGTCGCGGGTGGTGTGGAGGGCATCGAGGGTGATCACCGCGCCGCCGATCGAGACGGTCTCCAGCAGGGCGCCGACGGCGGCCAACTCGCCATTCTCGTCGTGGAAGTTGAGACTGGCGAGCGGCACGCCGGTGCCGTGCTCGACCAGGGTGGCGGTCTCGTAGCGTAGCGAGCCGTGGCGATTGGCGCCGCGAATGCGCTTGCCGTCGGCCGCGATGGCGCGGCGTTGGCGCGGAGCTGGCGGTGGCAGGCGGGACTCGGAATAGCGCTGCAGGATGGCTTCGAGGTGCTCGGTATCGGCGTGCATGAGCACCCGGTGGATGGTGGACTTGGGGGGCGGATGGTAGCGCCCGGTGCGCCGATTGCGCCACGCGCCAATATCTTTGAGGTCCTTCTGCGTGAGCCTCTGAGCATACTCCGCCGCCGCGACCGGGCCGCGAAAGTTGCCCAGCGCAGCCAGCAGGTAGACTGTCAGCACGGTCGCAATGGAGTGCTTGCGCCCCTGGCCGCGGCGGTAGTCGGGGAGGTCTTCGAGTTCGGCGTACAGACTGCGCTTATCGACTGCGGCGTTATCGTCTGGGTGTTCGGGCCGTGCCCGCCAGCAGTCTGGCAGCTTGCCGGGCTGGCTGAGGATACGCCGGGCATCGCGCCGCAAGGGGCGCACGAAGAGACGCTTCGGGTGGCCGTGAGGGTCGGTGTAGTGGCCGTTGCTGCGCGCGTAGCCCTTGCTGTCGCCGACGTAGGTCCAGTTGCCGGCCTGATACAGGGTGCCGGAGAAGCGCTGCGGATCGACGAAGCTCTCCGCAACCAGCAGCGGATGGCCGTAGTGGTGCTGCCAATCGGAACTGAGTTGGCGCAGCATCGCGGCCATCATCCTGGAGGCGAGATTGGGAAACACGCCGCGCTGGCCCAGGACGACGAAGCGGGTGTTGTTGGCCACCAGATGGAGGCGGCGGAACATTTCGGGGCGGCGCCAGCCGATCCAGCGATCGCGGGGTGCGCACTTGAGGGCGGCGCCCTGCCAGCCGGCGAGCGCGAGCCAGCGACCGCGCCAGACGGCGAGATAGCGCAGGCCGCGGCCGGCGAAGCGGGTGAAGCCGAGATAGTGATGGTGGTTCATCAGCGCGTCCCACTGGACGCGTTCGTGGGGGTGTGCGAGGCGCACCTCCACTTCGTCGAGCGCAAACCCTGGGGGCGTGGCCTGGGGCAGGGGTTCGTCGAGCACCTTCCGAGAGTCCATGGCCTAAGCCTATCAACTCAGTTCTCGGCAGTCCAGTCCCTCCTTAGCATGGGATCGCCTTGGCGTGCCATCCGAAGCCGGCGTCAACCGCCGAGGGGCTTGACATCCCACCAGGCAACAGTTACCCTTTCAGAGAAAGGGTGATGGGTGGAAGTCTTCTTCCAGTCGAACAGGCTCTTAGGATGCTACCAGGACTCGTCGAGAGCGTATCGTGAGTGGGGCGCCATCGTTGGTCGGCGGTACATTCGCATGGTGAATGAATTGATTGCTCTGCCTGCGTTTCACGACCTGTTCGCAGTCGTGCGGATACGTGCGCACCAGTACAAGAGTCGTCCCGGCTCGTACGCGTTGAACATGACAGGACGTTGGCGAATGATAGTTCGGCAAGGGGTTAGCCCTGACGAGGTGCTCGTGGAGGAGGTGAGCAACCACTATGATGACTAAGGGCAAGGCCCGCGGCGACGTGTATTCGGACTTGGCCATCCCCCCAGGTGAGACGCTGTCCGACGAGATCGCCTCGCGCGGCATGAGCCAGACGGAGCTGGCGGCGCGTCTGGGACGCCCGGTTCAGGTGGTAAACGAGATCGTGCATGGGAAGAAGGCGATCACCGACCACACTGCGATCGGCCTGGAGAAGGTTCTCGGCATACCGGCGGCGTTCTGGGTGAACTTGGAGCAGAACTACCGGATGACCAAAGCCAGGCTTCGCGAACGAGCCCACCTGCAGGCCGAGGAGGAGTGGCTCCAGGAACTGCCCGTCGGCGAAATGCAGAAGCGCGGCTGGATAGCCGTCCGACGGGATGTGCAGGGTAAGGTACGTGAATTGCTTCAGTTCTTCGGAGTGGCGAATGTCTCTGCCTATCGAAAGACGACCGAGGTGCTCGGGTTTCGTATCTCCGACAAGGCCAGGGTCTCGCCCGGCGCCTTGGCTGCTTGGCTGCGCAAGGGAGAGCTGGAGGCACAGACGATAGAGACCCGTGCATTCGACCAGAACCTGCTACTGGCAGCGGCTCGTCAGGCGCGCACGATGACCGAATGTCAGCCACAGGAGTTCGCCCCGCAGTTGAAACAACTATTTGCCAACGCCGGGGTCGCGTTTGTCGTGATTCCTGAACTGCCCAAAACCGGCGCTAACGGTGTTGCTCGTTGGCTCACGGATCGAAAGGCGCTGATACAGTTGAATCTACGCTACAAATGGCAGGATATTTTTTGGTTCACGTTGTTCCATGAAATCTGCCATGTCCTCAAACACCGCGATCAGAAGATCATCATTGATGAGACCAATGAGAACGATAAGAATGGGCCGCTTGAAGACGAGGCGAATCAATGGGCCGCCGACTTCCTGGTACCGCCAAGTGATTGGTTGGAGTTTCGAAGTGGGCGTCGGTTCGAGAAAAGTGGTATTATTGCATTTGCTCAGCGGATGGGAATATCGCCCGGCATCGTCGTGGGACGTATGCAGCGCGAGCATCTCTTGAAGTATTCTGAAATGACAGAACTAAAAGGCCGCTTTGGATGGACAAATGACTAGTTCGTTTCCAGAATTGGCAAGGAATACCTATTGGCAGACCGAAAGGAGTTGGACGAATGAAGACGAGGATCGGAGCGGGCTTGATGGTCATTGCCTCCTATTTGGCGACGTTGGGCTGCGCCACGATACTGAACGACAAGAACCCGCCACTTACTGTGACATCGAACCCCGATGGCGCTGAGGTACACGTTGATGGCTACTATGCAGGGAGAACCCCGCTGACAACCAATGTGTCCATCAGACAGGAACATACCGTCACGGTAAGGAAAGAGGGATACCGGGATAACACGAAGATAGTCGGTTACTATACTGGTGCACTCTGGATAGTCCTGGATATTTTAACAGGACTAATTCCCCTCATAGTAGACGCCGTAACCGGAGACTGGCAGGAGCTTGACCACGAATCTGTCCACTTAGAGCTTGCGCCGGAGCCGTCCGAATGAGACACCGCGAACGTTCCCGCTTGCAGGCCGAGGAGCGACCGCTCGACGTGCTGTCCGCCAGCAACGACATCAACCGCTCCGTGCGATTGCGGTCAGGCCCGCCGGAAGAATGACTCGCGACTTTGTTGGCGCCCGCTGGTGGCGGTTCGACTTCCACACCCACACCCCGGCCTCTCAAGACTACGGGAAGGGGGCGGATCAAGAGGAACTTCGCCGCCGCAGCCCGCGCGAGTGGTTGTTCGACTTCATGCGTGCGGAAGTAGACTGCGTTGCCGTTACCGATCACAACACCGGCGCTTGGATCGATCCGCTCAAGGAAGCATACCGGGAGATCGAGCAGAGTGGGCCGGATGACTTCCGTCCGCTCGTACTGTTTCCAGGCGTCGAGATTACCGTACACGGCGGCGTGCACCTGCTGGCGATCTTCGATCCGACCGCTAACGGGGCGCAGGTCGAGGCTCTTCTCGGCGCGGCCGGTCTTCCGGCCGATGCGGCGGGGGCATTGGACGTTCTGACCGACAAGACCTTCGTGGAGGTTGCCCGGGCCGTCCACGACGCCGGGGCGCTCGCTATTCCTGCTCATGTCGATGCCGAACGGGGCATCTTCATGAACTTCCGCGGAACTACGCTCAACCAGGTGCTCGCCTGCAGCCATATCATCGCTGCTGAGGCTCTCAAAGATGGCATCGTCGAACGTCGCCAGCCTGCATGGAGCGCCGTTATCGGCTCGGATAGCCACCACCCCGGAGGAGCAGCAGGGCAGCGATATCCGGGAAGCAACTCTACCTGGGTAAAGATGGAGCGACCGACCCTCGAAGGTCTGCGCTTGGCCCTGATCGACGGGGCGCCGCTTTCCCTGCTGCGCAGCGACCGTTGCACTGAGAACCCAAACGGGCACACCCACTTAGTGGTCGAGAGCATCACGGTGCAGGAAGCGAAGTACGCGGGGAGAGGCGGGGGACCGCTTGAAGCTCACTTCAGTCCGTGGATGTCAGCCCTGATAGGAGGACGGGGAACCGGCAAGTCAACGGTCATTGAGATGCTGCGCCTCGTGCTCGACCGTGCCGCAGAGCTTCCGGAGGATATGCGCCGCGAGTTCGAGTCGTTCGCGAGCATCCCGGTGTCGCGGACCGACCGCGGCGCGCTGACCGAACAGACCGAGTTGACGGTAGTAGTACGTAAGGATCGGAGACGCTTACGGTTGATATGGACGGGAGGGAACGGGCGGATCGAGGAACAGGATCAAGAAGGCCGTTGGTTGTCCAGTTTCGGCGACGTTAAAGACCGCTTTCCGGTCTGGCTATACAGCCAGAAACAGCTCTTCACACTTGCCAGCGACCAGAGCGCGTTGCTTCACGTAGTGGACAGGGTGCCTGAAATGAGACGCTTGGAATGGAGCACGTCCCGGGACCAACTCGAAGCTCGATTTCTCAGTTACCACACTCAAATCCGTGAGCTGGCTGCCCAATTGCGGGAGCGGTCCCGTGTCGAGGGACAACTTGCCGACGTGAAGCAGAAGTTGACGATCTTCGAACAGGGAAGTCATCGGCAGCGTCTGCTCGACTACCAGAGATTCAGACGTCAGCGCCGAGCGATGGATGATCGTCTCGCGGATTTGCAGCAGGCGGTAGAGCGGTCTCGATCATTTGCCGAGGAAATTGAGCCGGTTGACGTCCGGGAGGATGAGTTCGACTGCCGGGATACAGCGTCGGCTCAGGCGCTGGAACTTCTCCAGGAAGCAGCCGAATACCAACGCTCTATCGCGGCCAGTATTGTCAAATTGGCGGAAAATTTAGAGAAGTTTTGCAACGGCTGGAAGGAGCGGGCAGACCGTTCGGAGTGGACGCAACGAGAAGAAGATGTCCGCAGAGATTATCAGGATCTCGTGGCGCGTCTGGAACAGGCGGGGGTCGATGATCCATCGGAGTACGGCGCGCTGGTGCAACGGCGACAAACCCTGGAGAGCAGGTTGTCTGCGCTGGAGACGGTCGCTGACCGGATTCGGCAGCTTCAGGAGCAGGCTAGAGCGGCTCTCACAGAGATAGAGGCTACGCGCGCAGAGCTGACTCGCACGCGCATCAAGTTCCTCAGTAGAGTACTCCAGGGAAACGAATTCGTGTCGATTTCCGTGGTGCCGTTCGGCGAGACCGCGGCGCAATCAGAATCGGCGTTTCGCTGGCATTTGAGCCGTAACGACCAACATCTGCGAAGCGATATTTTGGCAGTGGATGGTCAGCGCGGCATTCTCGCCAGGCTGTACCGCGGTCTTCCGGTCGATGGTGAGGACCGTATCCGAGAATCGTGCGCGCGCATCGCTCGCATCAAGCGTCAGATCGCCACGATTGCTCAGGGAGAATCTGATTCAAGATTCACCAAGTGGTTCCACAACCACGTTCGGGGGCTTCCTCCCGAACAGATTGACCGCTTCCTGCTGTGGTGGCCCGAGGATGGCCTGCGTGTGTCGTATCGGCGAGGAAGTTCCGGAGGGTCGTTGGTTCCGATTGAGCAAGGGTCTCCGGGACAGAAATCGGCCGCCATGCTTGCGTTCCTTCTCTCTCACGGAGATGAGCCGATCGTGCTCGATCAACCGGAAGACGATCTCGACAACCACTTGATCTACGATCTGATCGTGCAGCAGCTCAGGGCAAGCAAGCGCCGCCGGCAGATAATCGTCGCCACCCACAATCCCAACGTAGTCGTAAACGGCGACGCCGAGATGGTTATCTCGATGGATCACCGTTGCGGTCAGTGTGTGGTGGTCCGAGAGGGGACCGGCAGCCTCCAGGACCAGGGCGTGCGCGACGAAGTGTGCCGAGTGATGGAGGGCGGCCGCACTGCGTTCGAGCGAAGGTATCGGCGTCTGTTGCAGGAGAGCGGCGATGCTTGATGCGCCGGACCAGCTTCTGCGGAAGCTCCGGCTCGGAGAGGACAGCTTCCTGGAGTGCAAGGAGATAGTCTTTGCGGGAAGCAAGGTCAAGGGACCGGCGCGCAACGACCTCGCGGACGAATTGGCGGCGTTTGCCAACGCGCACGGCGGAATCCTGGTGTTGGGCGTTGAGGACAAGAGCCGCGAGATTGTTGGGATACCCGTAGATCGGCTGGACGCTGCGGTGCGCTACGTCTCGGAGGTCGCTCAGGATTCGATTCGGCCGCCACTCGATCCCGTCATCGAACGGCTGGAGCTGCCGGACACTAGCGGGCGAACGCAGGCCATCGTCCGCGTCGAGGTCATCCGCAGCCTGTTCGTGCATGAGAGCCCTTCCGGCTACCTGCATCGCGTGGGTGACGCGAAGCGCCGAATGGACCCGCAGTATCTCGCGCGGCTGTTCCAGCAGCGCAGCCAGGCGCGCCTCGTGCGGTTCGACGAGCAGAGGCTGGAGGATGCTTCGTTCTCCCATCTGGACGCAAATCTTATCGAGCGCTTCGCCCTCCCGGAGGTCGCGGATGAGCTTGCGGTTCTCGCCCGCAAGCTGGGCATGGCCGCGGCCCCGGACGGCGATGATCTCCGCCCGACTGTGGCCGGCGTTCTACTCGGCGCTCGGCAGCCGGAGCGTTGGCTGTCCCACGCCTACATCCAGGCAGTGGCCTATCGCGGCCGGACGGTGCCGGACGCCCTGGAGTCTGCCTGGTATCAACTCGACGCCGCCGACATCGGGGGACCGCTCGACGCGCAGGTTACGGACGCATGCCGGTTCGTCGTCCGCAACCAGCAGGTGCGCGCCAGAAAGACGCTCGGCCGCGTGGACCAGCCGCAGTACGACATGACCGCGGTGTTCGAAGCGGTGGTCAACGCCGTAGCTCACCGCGACTACGCGATGCACGGAAGCCGCATACGGCTGCACATGTTCGCCGACCGCATCGAGCTGTACTCGCCGGGTGCGCTGGCGAACACGCTCACGGTCGAGGACTTGGCGTACCGTCAGGCAAGCCGCAACGAAACGCTGGCGAGCCTGCTTGCCAGCTGCCCGGTTCCCTCCGGGATCGCTGGGCTTGAGACTAACCGAACGACCCTGATGGACCGCCGCGGACAGGGTGTGCCGATCATTCTGGTACGCAGCACGCAGCTTTCCGGGAAGCGGCCGGAGTATCGCTTGTTCGGCGACGAATTGCGTTTGACCATCTACGCGGCGCACGGCGATGCCGAAGGAGGATAGGATGTTCGAAGCTGCAGGATGGGACGCTTACTTCGCACTCGTACGGACCCGCACATGGGACGAGGTCGAGTCGGAACTGAGGTATAAGCGTGCCACTGAACGGTTCTTGCGATCAGTGACCAACGAGGTGCTGTCCAGCAGCAACCGAAATTGGATCTACAACGCAGCTAAAGCCGACCGGAAGAACTTGGAGTTTTGCGGCGGTTGGAGAAAGACGGCGGCTCTGGCCAAATGGTATGGCGAAGAGCCGAGACGAGTGGCGGAGGCGCTGAGGGGGCTTTGGGTCCCGTACGATGGATCGCCTGACGGATTGCCGCCGAGGGATGAGGTATTCGCACGGATTCGTACATTCGCCAAGCAATTGCCGTTCGTAAAGAACCTCCGCGGAGCAGGCGGGCGCATGGCACTGACCTCCGCCCTGCTTATGAGGATTTCGGCCGAACATTACCCGCCGTTCAAGGTGACAATGTTCACCAAGGTATACGAGCTTACGGGCCACCCGCAGCCACCCCAGGATGCGGACGAAGCAACTCTGTATGAGCACGCGTTGGAGTTTCTCGACAAGTTCGTCGAGGAAGCTCAGGCGCGTAGACTCGAATGGCCGAGCAACCTCCTCGAAGCGCAGTCGGTAGTTCACATGCTCCGTTATTCCGATCCTAATGCCGGTGGCCGTCCGCGAGCGGCGGAGTCTCCCCGACGAGTTGATCATCAGCCGGACAGTGTGTCAGCGTCTGCAGGATGGGACGCTTACTTCGCACTCGTACGGAACCTCGAATGGGCCGCGGTCGAGTCGGACGAGCTTCAGTATAAGCGCGCCGCTGAAAGGTATTTGCGATCAGTGACCAACGAGGTGCTGTCGAGCAAGGATAACTGGATCGACGCCGCTAGAGATAGAGGTAACTTCCGGCGATACTTGAATAAACTTGGCGGCGGTTGGAGGAGAATGACGTATCTGGCCAAATGGTGGGACGAGGAGCCGGAACGGGTGGCGGCGGCGCTGAGGGATCTTTGGGCCTTGTACGATGGATCGTCTGACGGGTTGCCGTCGAGGGATGAGGTATTCACACGGATTCGCAGATTCGCCAAGGAATTGCCGTTCGTCGACAAGAATCTCCGCCGACCAGGAGGGCGCTTGGGACTGATTTCCGCCCTGCTCATAAGGATTTCGGTCGAACATTACCCTCCGTTCAAGGTGAGAATGTTCACCACGGCATACGAGCTTACCAACCACCCCAAGCCGCCCGATGATGCGGACGAGGCGACGCTGTATAGGCACGCGTTGGAGTTTCTCGACAAGTTCGTCGAGGAATCTCTGGCTCGTAGACGAGAATGGCCGCGCAACCTCCTCGAAGCCGAGTCGGTAGTCCATATGCTCCGTTATGCCACGTGAGAGAGTCGGCGTTGGTCCAATGATCGGATTCGCCGGCGGCGGCAACGCGGCGGACTTTCGTTCAGGTAGCTGGCTCTCTGGTGGCGGCAGATGCTGTGGGGTGGTGCCATTCCGGGCCTTCTTCGCCCGGTTCGGGCAGGACCCGTCCGGCCTCCATCGTCCAGGACGCCGGGCCTTCGGTGATGCGGCCTCCCAACTGGTTGGCCGGGACGCCGGTGATGTCGCGGAACGCGCGCATGAGCTGCGCCAGCAGTTGCTCCCTGAGCGCCGCCGGCCGCCCCGCCCGGTTGCCGCCGTCGATATAGTACGGCTCGGCGAACTCCGGGTCTTCGTTGGCGAAGAACGCGACGTGCACGAAGTTGCGCGGCGCTCCGGTCAATCCACAATGAATATCGGTGAACGCCCGCGCCACTTGTTGGCGCTGCTCGAACGGGATCGAGTCTTGCGGAACCAGGCAGCGGTAGAACGGCATAATCTTCCTCCTTGGGATAGGCTATGGCGGCGGCTGACTCCGGTCGCGCACGGATACGACCAGTTCGTCGGCAGCGCAGCCGGTGAGATCGCGCCACACGTCGCAGATGCGCTGCATGATGTCGACCCGCACCATCTGCTTGCAGCCCGGCGGGATCGATCCTCGGACCATCGAGGTGGTGGAGATCTCGCCGCCTCTGAAGCAGAAACCATGGGGTATCACGGTGAACTCGACCTCCACCAACTCCGGCGATCCGCCCAGAAGCGAGGAGCTGATCCGGGCCAGCGCGGCCTTCAGTTGGGGCCGCAGCCAATCGGGCACCACGCCCTCTTGAATGATGCAATTGAAGCTGATCCTGGGTAACCGCCCTGCCCTGCGCACGCGCCCAGCTTACTACGCCGCGGCGCTTTGTGCACGGCCCGCGCCGCCAGCCAGCCAGCAGCCCGGCCGCCGGTGCCGCCGGCGCCCCTTGCGTGCTCAGAACAGCGGGAGCTGCAGGTCGGCGGCCGGGTCGCGGCGCCGGCGGCGCGGCTTCTGCTGCTGCTGTTCGCGGAGCGCGGTCTCGATGTCGGTGACGAAGCGCGACAGGCGATTCTCTACGGTCCGGCCGAACAACGGGCGGTGGGCGGCGTGGGTCAGGATCAGCCGGCTGCGGGCGCGGGTCATGCCGACGTAGAACAGCCGGCGTTCCTCGGCCGGGTCGGCGCGGCGGTTGGGCGGCGTGTAGGGCAGCAGACCCTCCTCGCAGCCGACGATGAACACCACCGGGAACTCCAGCCCCTTGGCGGCGTGCAGGCTCATCAGCGCCACCCGGTCCGCGCGTTCGTCGTACCGGTCGGTCTCACTCTGCAGCGCCTGCGCGGTCAGGAACTCGCGCAGGCCGGCGGACCCGGCGGCGGCGCGGCGCTGCAGGCGGTCCACCCGCTCGCGTTCACCGGCGTCGTACGCGCGCCCGCGCAGCCCGGCCCAGCCCGCCGCCGCGGCCGCTACCCGCTCCGCGACCGGCGCCGAACCGGGGTTGGCCAGCTCCCGCACCAGCGCCAGCGTCCGCCCCCACCGGCCGCTGGCCGGCACCCCGTCTCCGGCGGCGTCGAGCGCCGCCGCCGGGGGCAGCCCGGCGGCTTCCGCGGCCGCGGCCCGCGCCACCAACTGCTCCAGCGCGGTCGCCCGCGCGGCGCCGCCTCCATCCGCCAGCACGCGCCACCAGTGGAGGCGGCTGGCCGGCGCCTGCGCCAGCCACAGCAGCGCCAGAATCTCACGCACCGGCGGCTGCTCCGCCGGCGCGCTGCCGGCGGCGGCTTGGCAGGGGATGCCGGAGCGGTCGAACGCCTCCTGCAGCAGCTTGGCCTGGGCGTTGAGGCGGTACAGAACCGCGAATTCGCCAAAGCTGTGGCCCTCGGTTTCGCCGTCGTCCTCCACGCGTCCCGAGTCCAGCGAAAAGTAGCTGGTCCCGCCGACCAGCCGTTCCACCTGATGCACGACGTATTCCGCCTCGGCGGCGGCGGTGGGCGCGCGGTACACCTCCAGCTTCACCTGCTCGGCGAAGTCGGCGGTCAGCGCCGCCGCCTGGTGGTCCGGGTTGCGCGCGATCACCTGTCTGGCGGCGTCCAGAATCGCCGGCGCCGACCGGTAGTTGCGATCCAGATGGAGCCGCTGCGCGCCGGGGAAGTCGTCGCCGAAGGCGAGGAAGTAGCGGTGGTCCGCGCCCCGAAAGCCGTAGATCGCCTGGTCCGGGTCGCCGATCACGCACACGTTGGCGCCGCCGCCGGCGAGCAGCCGCAGCAGGCGGTACTGGGCCGCGTTCACGTCCTGGTACTCGTCCACCGAGATCCAGCGAAAGCGCGCCTGCAGCGTCTTGCGCACCCCCGGGTCGCTCTCCAGCAGTGCTACGGTACGCACCACGAGGTCGTCCAGGTCCAGGGCGCCGGCCTCGGCAAGGGCCGCGTCGTAGCGTTCCCGGAGCGCTGCCGGCTCCGGCCCGCCCGCGGCGGCGGCCGCGAGTTGGTTCTTGTGCGCCGAGATCGCCGCCAGCGCCGCGCGCAGCTTGCCGGCGGCCAGTTCGGGGCAACTCCGCTGCAGCAGCAGGCGGCGGTCGGCCTCGTCGAACACCGCGAACGACCGTGGGATGCCGGCCGCAGCGGCGAACTCCCGCAGCAGCCGCGCGCCCAGTTGATGGAAGGTGCCGGCCGTGATTGGCGCTATCTGCTCCGCCGCCAGCAGCCCCTGCAGGCGCTCGCGCAGCTCGTCCGCGGCCTTGTTGGTGAACGTGAGCGCCAGAATCGACGCCGGCGCGGCGCCGAGTCCCTGGACCAGGTGGGCGATGCGGACGGTGAGCGTGCTGGTCTTGCCGGTGCCCGGCCCGGCGACGATTGCCAGCGGGCCTCCGGTATGGGTGGCCGCTTCCCGTTGCGCCGGGTTGAGCTCGGCGAGCCACTCCGTCAGGCCGGCGGGTGGCGCCATCGCTGCCGCAGGCGGTTGCGCTGGCGGCGGTGACGCAGTTCCCGCCGCTGCCATCACCGGTTGCGCTTCCGCTTCGACCACCGCCGCCGGCTGCTCCGGCGCTGACCCGGCGTCCCCGCGCCCGGCGCCCGGCAACGGCGCGCCGCCGCCGGAATCCACGCCCGGCGCGGGGGCGGGTTCCTCCTCCGCGAGTTCGGCGAACATGCCGAGCTGCACCACCGACGACCGGTCGGCCGCGCCGTCGAACAGGCGGATCACGCCATATTCGCCGTCGTAGCCGCTCTGGGCGCGCACCTCGCCGGCGCGCATGCGGCGCACGCCTTCCGCCAGCACCGCGTCCGCCGCGGCCGCGATCTCCTCCAGGGGCAGGTCCTGCAGGATGGTCAGCTCCGGCCCCAGCCGCTCCGTCAGGCGCAGGTACTCGCGCTGCACCCGCTTCGAGTTGGGACCGGCGCCGAGCAGCTCGGCCAGCGCTTCCGGCAGCGGAATGAGGCTGGCGAACGGACCGGCGCAGGCCGGGCGCGCGCCGCGCGGGCGGTCGGCCAACTCCTCCATCCGGTGGTATACGCCGACGGTCACCGGCTTGCCGCACGCGGAGCAGCGCCCGCCGCGGGCGCGCGTCGTGGCCGGCTCCCAGCAGACGCCGCACTTGCGGTGGCCGTCCAGGTGGTACTTGCCCTCCTCCGGGAAGAACTCGATGGTGCCGCGGTAGCCGGCCGGCTCACCGTTGCGCAGCGCGGCGAACAACGCGTCGTAGCTCAGCTCGGTGTCGAATCGGGTCGCTTCCCGCGCCAGCTTCGGCGGCGAATGGGCGTCCGAGCTGGAGATCAGCGTGTAGGCGTCCAGCCCGGAGACGCGCCAGTTCATCGGCGGATCGGACGACAGACCGGTCTCCACGGCGAAGATGTGCGGCGTCAGATCGGCGAAGCACTCCCGCACCGAGTCGAAACCCGACTTCGAGCCCAGAATCGAAAACCATGGGGTCCAGATGTGGGCCGGAATCAGGTGGCAGCGGGCGTCCGTCTGCAGCACGATCTCGAGCAGGTCGCGGCTGTCGAGGCCCAGGATCGGGCGCCCGTCGGAGCGGATGTTGCCGATCTTCTCCAACTCCTGCTGCAGCCGCGCGACAGCTTCGAACGACGGAGCGAAGACGACGTTGTGCACCTTGCGGGTGCGGTCGTACTTCTTGTAGATGTTGCTGATCTCGCCGCCGATCAGAAAGCGCACGCTGCCGCGGCACGCCGCCGGCACCTGGTCGGCGACCGCCGCGGTGTGTTCCGGCTTGAGCCGAAACAGCCCCTCCTCCGCCGGTTCCAGCTTGTCGCGCAGCTCCGCCAGCCAGCCGGGGTGGGCGATGTCGCCGGTGGCCACCACCTGCACGCCCTTGATCTGCGCCCACTTCCACAGGTGTTCCAGCGTCAGGTCGCGGCTGGTCGCGCGCGAGTAATGAGAGTGCAGATGAATGTCGGCAACCAGCTTCATCCGCTGCCGCGAGCCCCGACATACTCGCTACCCGGCGTTAGCGGCATACGTTCCTCCTCAGCAACTGTTGGTGTGGACGCTGTAGTTCCCCGCCAGTACGCGTGGAGTAGACCTTTCCTCTCGGTTGGTTGATCAGCGTGGGGTCCGTGAAGTCCCGATGCAAGGGACGATCGTTCGAATACAAGAGGCGGGCTTTGCTCAGCTGCGCTAACGCAATGACGTGCAGATCATTGGATCTGCATGAGCCGGATCTTCGCAGCACATTGCACTGTGCTGCAATTGCCTGATCATTGACGGTTCGGACGATGCCCGCCAGTGCCGCTTGCTGTAGCCACGCCTGGAAATTTCTATTTTGCCCCAGCTCATCAAGCAGCTTTCCACCGACGACGAGACGCAGGTTACCGGAACTTATTCGGTCGAAAAACGCCGTTCCGGCCGCAGGACGATTGTCACTGAACACTTCATGCACGACGTTAGCATCGAGAATTGCACACATTTGATCTACAGCCTCAGCGACCTTCGCGTTTCTTCCATGAAGAACTGACGATATCCGTTCGGCGTGTCCAGGATGTTGCCTTCGTCATCGATCCTTAGCGAGTGAATGCGCACGTCCAGCGTACCACGCTCGAAGAATAGCACTGAAACGTGCTCCGGCAGCAGCGCGGTTCTGCGGTCTCGCACCTCCATTCGCACACGGTCGATCAGATGATCGCTGTGGGTCTCCACGACCAATTGGCGGTGGGGTCCGGCGACGTTACAGAACAGGCTGCCCAGGGCAGCCTGGGCGCTGGGATGGAGATGTACTTCCGGCTGCTGCAACAACAGCGGCCGCAAGTTATCGTTGTCCTGGTGATCCACCCGGAGCAGTTCAACCAGCACCGGCAACACCTGACTGACACCGTAGCCGACGTCGATCAGGTTGCGCTGCGGCCCCTTCAGCGCGCCGTCATACCGCCTGACCTGCATCTGAAACGGCTCACTGTCCTTTCGTCCGAGCTGTCTTATGGAGATCTCGTCGAACAGCCCCGCCGATCGTCCGAAACGCTCCAGTTGGACCTTGAGACGCTCCCATTGCCGTCGGTCGCGGAAATGGAGATCGGCAAGATACATCGGGATGTAATCTCCTTCGGTGTCCATGGCAACCCGCGCGGGATCGTAGGTTCGGTGCGGCCTGGACCGGACCGGAGCGCTGGCAAACGGCCGCGATTCGGAATTGCGGGTCAGAGCCATGCTCCAGGACTCGGCGAATTCGCTGAGCTCCGCCTTGTCCTTGTCGGAGAATGACGGGACGCCGTCCGACGCCGGAAACGCCAAAAGCGAACTCAGTGGGGCCGTTACGCTGCCACCTGGCGAGAATTTGCGATCCGGCGGTACTTCAATATCCCAGGTACTGCTCGCGGTACCTGCTCGTAGTGAAGACAACGTATCTTGTGCCCAATGCTGTTCGATCCACTGATCTCGGCGCTTGAGAAGCTTGCGTATTGGTACCGGAGCAGTGCCTTGTTTGCCGAAGGTGACCGCGAAGTGATATTCGCCAACGTCGATCTCCGCGGCGAAGGTTTCGGCGCGGCCACTCCGCCCACCGCGGTGGTGCGCAATTTCCTCGAAGCTGCCCAAGTCGTAGGGGGGTTCCTTGAAGTCAGGTACGCGATTCCCGGCGGCGGCGTCCCACAGCGCCCGGAGCAGCGCCAGGAAGGAAGTCTTCCCAGTGCTGTTGTCGCCCACGAGCAACGTCAACGGCGCAAGACAAGCGGTCTGCCGCTCGCGGAAGCAACGATAGCTCTGCAGCGCGACTCGCTCCCAGGTCATTGGTAGACGGCTGGCGCGGCGGAGGTGCCTGAGTTGGTCATGCGTCGTATTATAGCGGGAGCCGGCAGGAGAGGCGATGAAGCACCATCCCAGCGACCACACCTTTGACAGTGCGCCCAATCCGGACCGCCATGCGGGTTGACTTGGCCGGGCAGGCGGCCCTCGTGACCGGCGGTGCGCACGGGATCGGGCGCGCCATCGCCGCCGCGCTGGCCGCCAACGGCGCCCAGGTCGCCATCGTCGATCTGGACGGCGCCGCCGGCGAGCAGGCGGCGCGGGAGGTGGGCGGGCGCTGCTGGCAGGCGGACGTGGCCGACCACCAGGCGATGCGGGCGGTGATCGATGAGGTCGGCGCTCACTTCGGGGGACTGCAGATCCTGGTCAACAACGCCGGCATCAACAGCGGCGGGGAACGGGCGCCGATCGACCGCTTCTCGCTGGCCGACTGGCAGCGCATCCTGCAGGTCGACCTGACCGGCGTGTTCGTGGTCAGCCGCGCCGCGGTGCCGCTGCTGGAGGTTGGCGGCGGGCGGGTGGTGAACATCAGCTCCGTCGCCGGACTGGTGCCGCTGCGCTTGCAGTCGCCGTTCGTGGCCGCCAAGGCCGGGGTGATCAACCTGACCCGCTCCATGGCGTTGGAACTGGGCCCGCGCGGAATCCTGGTGAACGCGGTGGCCCCCGGGTCCACTCTGACGCGCGGTACCGAGCGCCTGTTCTACGGCACTGACGGGGCCTTCACGGAGCAGGCGGCCAACCTGCTCTCCCACATTCCGCTGGGGCGCCCGGCCCGGGTCGAAGAGATCGCCGCCGCGGTGCTGTTCCTGGTGGCGCCCGAAGCGAGCTACGTGAACGGCGCCATCCTCACCGTGGACGGCGGCTGGACCGCCGGCTATACCCGCGATTTCTAAACCTCGAGGAGGAGGCAGGAGAATGGCGCAGATCACCATGTTCAAGGGCTACCAGGGCGACCCGCCGGTCGCCAAGCCGGCGGCGCCGCCGGCCGCCAACGTCGTGACCGCGGCGGACGGGCTGCCGGTGAAGTATCCGGGCTGCGACGGAATCGGCGTGCGCGTGGTGCACCCCTCCAATCCCCGCGCTCCGGCGCGGAATCTGGGGCTGGTGATGTTCTACGTACCGCCGCACGTGGTACTGGAGCCGGGCAGCCACCATACCGAGGAGTGTTACGTGATCGTGCGCGGGCGCGGCACCATGACCCTCAACGGCGCGCGGCGCGAGGTGTCAGCCGGCACCTTCATCCACCTGCCTCCATGGTGCGAGCACGGCGTCGAGAACACCGGCGACGAGACCCTCGAAATCCTGATCTGCACGTCGCCGCCCAACCCGTAACCGAACAGGTACCGCCGTCGAACACCATCCGGGCTTGATATTTGCGCCCATGGCGGCGCCGGGTATCATCGGCCCATGACGGCAACGACGAAGCGGCAGGTCAGCGTTGATCTGTGCGTCTACTCCGGCGCCCCGGCCGGTCTCGCCTGCGCGGTGCGCGCGGCGCGCGAAGGGCTGACCGCGGCGGTGGTCACCCACACCCCGCATCTGGGCGGCATGCTCACGTCCGGGCTGAGCGTGTGGGACACGCAGTGGGAGGGCAGCCGCGCCCCCATCTACGACGAATTGCGGCAGGCGCTGTTCGACTATTACCGCGATCGGTACGGCCACCATTCGGCGCAGTATTACGCCGCGCTGCCGGGGCCGAGCGGCCACTCCAATGGCAACTTCGAAGCCCGCGCGGCGCGCGAGGTGATCGAGCGGCTGGTGGCGCGGGAAGCGCGCGTGCAGGTGCTGCGGGGGCTGGTGCCGGCCGCGGTGCGGCGCGACGGGCGGCGGCTGGCGAGCGTGACCTTCCAGCCGCTGGCGGCCGCGGTGGCCGGGAGCCGCGACCCCGGCGGTGAGGTGACGGTGCATGCCGCGGCCTTCGCCGACGCCAGCTACGAGGGCGATCTGATGGCCCTGGCCGGCTGCGCCTACCGCACCGGGCGGGAAGCGCAGGCCGAGCACGGCGAACCGTACGCCGGCCGCATCTTCGTACGCACCGTCCCCGAGCCGCCGAATGCGGCGGCCAAGCGCGCCGGCGAGCTGCATGACCGCCTGCGGCTGCGCCGCTTCCCCGGCTACTGCGAGGTGCAGCCGGCGCCGGACACCGGCGCCGGCGACGGCCGGGTGCAGGGCTACAACCTGCGCCTGACGATCACCGACGACCCGGCCAACCAGCTCCCGGTCAAGCGCCCGGCGGACTACGACCGCGACCGCATCGCCGCCCTGGAGCACCCCACGCTCATGGACACGGGGATGCCGAACCGCAAGATGCGCGTCAACCGGCCGCAGCTCGTGGGCGAGCACACCGCCTACCCGGAGGCGGACTGGGCCGAGCGCGGGCGCATCATCGACGCCCACTGGCAGGCGCTGCAGGGCTGCCTCTACTTCCTGCGCACAGACCCCTCGGTAGCGGAGGAAACGCGCCGCCGCTGGCAGGGGTGGGGCCTGGCGGCGGACGAGTTCACCGACAACGGCCACCGGCCCTACGAGATCTACGCGCGCGAGACCCGGCGGCTGCACGGCCGCTACCTGTTCACCGGCCACGACGCAACCCTGGCGCCGGGCCTGGACCGCGCCCCGGTGCATGGCACCGCGATCGCCGCCACCGAGTGGTACATCGACTCCCACGCCTGCTCCTTCGAGCGGGTCGGCGCCAGCCGCCACGAAGGCAAGGTGGTCCTGCATATGGAGACCTTTCCCGGCATGGTGCCCTACGAGGCGCTGCTGCCGCGCGAGCTGGACAACCTGCTGGTGGTGAACTGCGTCTCCTCGACGCACCTCGGCTGGAACACCATCCGCCTGGAGCCGACCTGGATGAACATCGGCGAGGCGGCCGGCTGGGCGCTGGCGCTGGCGCGGCGCGCCGGCGTGGAACCGGCGGCGGTGGACCGGCGCCTGCTGGTGCGCCGGTTGGCGGAATCGGGGGTGATGGTGAGCTTCTGCAACGACGTGGAGGTCGCCGGGCGCGAGGCGTGGGTGCCGGCGGTGCAGTACTTCGGTACCCAGGGGTTCTTCCCCGGCTACGACGCGCGCCCGCGGGCGCCGCTCGGGCGCGCCACCGCGGCGCTGTGGGTCCGCGCCGCGGCGCGCATCGCCGCCGGCGACCACGATCCGATGCGGTGCGTGCGCGAGCTGCACGCCCTGACCGCCGCCGCGGACGAGCCGATCACCGCCGGCGAACTGCGCCTGCTGATCGAGCGCCCGCGCCCCGACGGGCTCGCCGCGGCCGGCCTGGAAGTACCGGAACAGGTGACCCGCGGGGACTGCTGCCGGCTGCTGTACGACCTCACCTGAAGCCGCGCCGAAGCGCGCACCGAGGCGCGCGGCAGCGCGCTCTCCCGCGGCCTGCGGCCGGCGCCGGCGACCGGCCGCAGGCTTCTTTTCTCAGGCGGGCGCGCCCGCTACCGGGCCGCCTGCCACTGGCGGTTGGCTTCGGCAGTCAGTTCGTCGCCGCCGGTCCTCCGCCACTGGCTCACGTAGGCGTCCCATTCGGCGTCGACGTCGGCCTCGCCGATGATCGCCTTCCAGAAGAACTCGTTCTCCATCGAGCGCAGCTCGTTCTCCATGGTGCGGTGTTCCTCGCTCCACTGCGGGCGAAATCCGGCGTCCAGGGCGTAGCCGGTTTCGACGCCGATGCGGTGCGGGATGGTGCGCCAGCGCGGCAGCCGCGACAGCGTGATGTCCGGGGTGATCACGTTCCACATGGTGAAGTACATCCACCCCATCTCGGTGACCCCCTGCGCGGTCTGATACTCGGGATTCGGCACCATCAGCCCGTCGGCGTCGAACCGGTAGTGAACGCCCTCGTCCCCCTTGGTGACCTTGTGGTAGACCTCCATGTCGGTCTGGATCTCGTCCAGGATCTGCATGATGCGGATCGCCTTCTCGTCCGAGGCATGCACGCCGATGGAACAGGAACCGAAGCCGCCGGCGGGCCGGTTCACGGTGCCGCGCCCGCCCGGCCCCTCGGGGCCGATGACGTACACCGGCTCCGCTTCCGGGTTGGCCTTGAGCAGCAGCCCCACCGGTCCTTCGGTGCGCGGCCCGGTCCACGCCGGAGTCTGCTCGAACGCGCCTACCAGACCGTTGGTGTACTTCTGGTTGAACTCCTTGCGCCCGTCGGAAATCATCTCCGGGTCGATGATCTCCTTCTGATACCAGGTGTTGAGATACTTCAGGGCGTCCCGGTACTCGGGCGTGACGTTGGCGTATCCCAGCTCGCCGCCCTGCTCCTGCCAGGAGTGGATGCGCACCCCGAAGGCGCCGAACTCGTTGGGAAAGAAATCCCACGCTCCGCCCCAGGAGGGCGTGCCGCCGGAGTAGTTGTTGACCGCGTAGGTATCTTTCTTGCCGTTGCCGTCGGGGTCGGCGTGGCGGTAGCGGTACAGCAGGTCCTCCAGTTGTTCCAGGCTCCAATCGTCGGCGTAGTGGTAGTCGAGCATCTTCTTGGCGGGAACATCCACGCCCACCGCTTCCATCCAGTCGCGCCGCGTCACCAGCGCTGCCCCGGAGGTAACCGCCACGTTGACGCCCGGCAGCCCCATGATGCGCCCGTCGATGGTGACGTCGTTCCAGGCTCCGGCCGGGTCGATCCGATCGACGATCTTGACGTAGTTCGGCATGTGTTCGTAGAACCAGTCGCGCGGCAGTTCGCGCACCACGCCCAGGTCATAGAGCGCGCCGCGCGGCCCGATCTTCATGAAGTCGGGCACTTCGCCGCTGGCCATCTTCAGCCGCCACTGCTCGCCCTGGTAGATGTCGACGTCGGTCCACGGCACCAGCTCCACGTTGTAGCGCTCTTCGACGTACTGCTCGGTAATGGTGCTCTCCGGCAGCAGCACGCCGCGGCTGTTGATGCCGAACCAGTTGATCACCATGCGTTCTTCGGCCGCCGCCTCCTGCCCGTCCTGCCCCGCCGCCCACAGCGCGCCGCCGGCGGCCAGCAGCGCGATGGTCAGCAGGGAACTGATGCTTGCTCTCATTGCAACCTCCTCAAGGTTCTCGAAGCAATCTCCGCCAGTGGCGGATCCATTTTCGGTTGCCGGCCGCCGCGGTCAGCCCTTCAGCGAGCCGGTCATGATTCCTTTCACGAAGTAGCGCTGAATGAACGGATACACCAGAATCACCGGGCCGATCGATACGAACAGCGTGGCCGCAATGATCGTCTCCTCCACGAAGGTGGCCTCCGATTCCAGTTCCATCTCGAACAGGGTAGTGGCCTGGTTCTCGATCAGGATCCGGCGCAGCATGAGTTGCAGCACCAGCAGGCGCGGCTGCGAGTTGTAGATCAGCGCGTCGAACCAGGAGTTCCAGTGGAACACGATGCTCCACAGGCCGATGGTGGCGACCACCGGCAGCGACACCGGAACCACGATCGCGAACAGGATGCGGTACACGCTGGCCCCGTCCATCACCGCGGACTCTTCCAGGTCGGGCGGAATGGCGCGGAAGAAGTTGCGCATGATGATGATGTAATAGGCTGACGCCGCCGGCGGCAGAATCAGCGCCAGGCGGTTGTTGTGCAGCCCCAGCTCCTTCATCCACAGGTAGGTGGCGATCAGCCCGCCGGAGAAGAACATGGTAAAGATCATCAGCAGGGTAATGATCCGGTTACCCGGCAGGAAGCGCTTGGAAAGGGCGTAGGCCGCGCAGAACGAAACCAGCAGGGTCAGGCTGGTGCCGGCCACGGTGCGCAGCACCGTGTTCAGGTAGGCGATGCCGATGGTGTTGCGGCTGAACACGCTGCCGTAGGCGTCGAGCGTGGTCGCGCGCGGCCACAGCTTGAGGCCGATGCGGTACACCTCCAAGGGCGTGCTGATCGAATCGAGGAGGATCTTCCAGAACGGGTAGATCACGGACACGGAGAACGCGATCATCACCAGCCAGGTGGCGCCGTCGATCAGATAATCCTCGGCGCCGCGCGGGCTGAGAGCGCGCCGTTGCCGGCGCCGGCGGAGCGTGATGCTCATACCACCGTGGCCTCGCTGCCGAGCCGCTTGGTGACGTAGTTGACGATGAGCAGCAGGATGAGACCGGTCAGGTTCTTGAACAGGTCTACCGCGGCCGCGTAGCTGTACTGGAAATCGGTGATCCCGGTGCGGAACACGTAGGTGTCGATGATGTCGGCGACGCTGTACACCAGCGGGTTGTAGAGGTTGAAGATCTGATCGAACCCGGCTTCCATGATGTCGCCGATGCGCAGCAGGAACAGGATCACGATCACGTGCACGATCGAGGGCAGGGTGACGTGGCGGATGCGCTGGATGCGGCCGGCGCCGTCCAGCGCCGCGGCCTCGTAGAGCTGGGGATCGATGCTCGATATTGCCGCCAGGTAGATGATCGAGCCCCAGCCCACGTTCTTCCAGATCATGGACAGGATCAGGATCGGCACGAACATCTCTTCCTGCTGCAGGAAGATCACCGGATCGGCTCCGAACAGGCCGGTGACGTAATTGACGATGCCGCGCTGCGAGAGCAGATCGCGAATCAATCCGCCCACCACTACCCAGGAGACGAAGTGCGGCAGATAGCTGATCGTCTGGAAGATCTTCTTGCCGCGCAGGCTGGCGATTTCGTTCAGCATCAGGGCGAAGATGATCGGACCGGGAAACCCGATCAGCACCTTCAGCAGGCTGATCACCACCGTGTTCTTCAGCACCCGGTAGAATTGCGGGCTGTTGAACAGGCGCTCGAAGTAGGTGAACCCTACCCACGGGCTGCCGAACAGACCATCCACCAGGTTGTACTTCTTGAACGCGATCACGATGCCGGCCATGGGGACGTAGCGGAACAGCAGGAAGATGGCCAGCGCCGGCAGCAGCAGGGCGTAATAGTGGCGGTACTTGACGATCCTGCCGATGAGGGAGGCGGAACGCCGGCGCGCCGGTGAAACGGGAATCGACAGTTCGCTCACGACGAAAGAGCACCTCGTCAGGTGGTGGCGGCAGGGTAGACGGGCGCGGGCGTTCTGTCAAAACCGCGCCGGGCGCGCCGGGCGCCGCCGGGCGACTGGCGCGCGGCGGCCGGACCGGGTATCATGCGCGGCCGTGGCACGACGGCCCAACGTTCTCTGGATCTGCACCGACCAGCAGCGCTACGACACCATCGGCTGCCTCGGCAATCCCCACGTAGACACGCCGGTGCTCGACCGGTTGTGCGCCGACGGCGTGGCCTTCAGCCGCACCTACTGCCAGAGCCCGGTGTGCCAGCCGAGCCGCGCCAGCTTCCTGACCGGCCTCTACCCCAACACCGTGCACGTGAACCGCAACGGCAACGCCTATTTCCCCGCCAGCGAACGGGTGCGGCTGATCACCCGCCGGCTGGCCGACGCCGGCTACGACTGCGGTCTGGCCGGCAAGCTGCACCTCGCCTCGGCCTGGCCCGGTGCCGAAGCGCGCACCGACGACGGCTACCGGGTGTTCCATTACAGCGTGTCGGCCACCCAGTTCACCGGCCGCGGCAACGCCTACAGCGACTGGCTGCGGCGGATCGGCCGGCTGGACGAAGCGCTGGACACCAGCGGCGTGGACGAGGCGCGCAACCGCGGCGCCCGCTACCGCCCGGACGTGCCCGCGGAGCTGCATCAGACCAGTTGGTGCGCCGACCGCGCCATCGACTTCATGCGCGAGGAGCGCGACGGCCCCTGGCTGATGAGCGTGAACATCTTCGATCCGCACGGCCCGTTCGACGCGCCGCTCTCCTACCGCCGCCGCTACGAGGAGCGGGCGCTGCCGCCGGCGATCTACGGCGCGCGCGACGCGGCGACCTGCGAACGGCTGGCGGGCGCGTTCTTCCAGGGCAGGCCGCAGCCGCCGGGCGCCCGGCAACGCCTGCAGAAGGCCAGCTACTACGCCATGATCACGCTGATCGACGAGCAGGTGGGACGCATGCTGGACGCGCTGGAGGCGACCGGCCAGCGCGGCGACACGGTGGTGATCTTCACTTCCGATCACGGGGAGATGCTGGGCGACCACGGCTTGACCGGGAAGGGATGCCGCTTCTACGAGGGCGCGGTGCGGGTACCGCTGATCGTCTCATGGCCCGGCGTGTTCGAGCGCGGGCTGGTGGCGGACGGCCTGGTGGAACTGACCGATCTGGCGCCGACCCTGGCCGAGCTGGCGGGTCTGGAGCCGGGGTGGACCCACGGGCGCTCACTGGCGCCGGTGCTCACCGGCGCCGCGGATCCTGCCCATCATCGGCCCTTCGTGCGCTGCGAGTACTACGACGCCCTCGACATGTACCTGCCGCAGGAGCCGGGGCGCCACACCCCGTGCTGGGCCACCATGTACCGCGACGAGCGCCACAAGCTGGTCAACTACCACGGCCTGGAGTACGGCGAACTGTACGACCTGGAGCGCGACCCGCACGAGGCCGACAACCGGTGGGAGGAGCCGGCGGCGGCGGCGCTCCGCGCGGCGCTGACGCAGCGCAGCTTCGACGCCACCGTGGCCGCCTGCGACCCCGGCCCCGCGCAGCTCGGCCGCTTCTGACGGCGCCCGGCCCCTGGCGCGCGGACCGGAGCGCCGCCGAATGTCAGAGGCGGCCGGGGGTCAGAAGTTGGGGCGTTCGTCGGCCGAGGGGCCGTAAAGCGGCGGGAGCGGGATGTCGTTGAGGCGCAGGTAGACGCCGAGCTGCGCCCGGTGGTGGATCAGGTGGTTGAACACCATGTTGCGCAGCACCGCTATCTTCGGCAGCGTCATGATGGTCGCGCCGTTCTGGCGCAGCGACCAGGGCCGCATCAAGTCGGCGTTGGCGGCCGCGGCCAGGGCGGCCCGCGCCGCGGCGGCGTTCTTGTCGAGCGCCGCCACCAGGTCGGCGGCGCCGGCCGGGCGCGGCGGCGGAGGCAGCGGCTTGCCGCCGGGCATCAGGTCCAGCTCGTCCTGCTCGATGGTCAGCACGCCCCACGACGGAATGTTGGCGAGGTGGGTAGCCAGCCACACCATGGTCCCCGACTTCGGATGCGGGCGCCAGTCGAACCGATTCTCCGGCACCCGTTCCAGCGTCTTCCGCGCCCCCGCCACCTCGTGGTCGAACTCCGGCAGCATGCTTTCACCGATCGTCATGTGAGCTCCTCCTGCGGAAAGTGTACCGCGCAGCGCCCGGTCCGGGCCATTGGCCCAAGTGAGTGAGCGGGCGGAGGCCGCCGGGCCGGCCTCCGCCCCTGCGCCGTCGTCCGGGCGCGGCTTACCGGGCCGCGTACTGCGCCCGCGCCTCCTCCAATACGGCCTCGCCGCCGGCGCGCATCCACTGCGCGACGTAGGTGTCCCAGTCGTCCCCGGTGTCGGCCGCGCCGGTGACCGCCTTCCACAGATACTCTTCGCGGATGCGCGCCATGTCGGCGCGGTACTGATTCTGCGTTTCCAGCACCCAGCCGTGGCCGAGCGCCGGGGTGATGATGTCGTAGCTCTCCTGGCGCGCCGCCATCTCCTCGGCGTCGCTGCCGAACGAGGCGGTGAACATCCAGCCGTAGCGGATGTTGGTGAGGAAGAACTTCACCCCCAGATCGCCCTGCGCCTCCATGCCCTGCGCCGCCGGCAGGAACTGGCGCATGCCGTCCTCGTCGAACTCGAAGTGCTCGCCCTCCAGGCCGGACCAGATCAGGTTGTGGTAGAACGGATCGGCCAGTTGCAGGTCGATCAGCCCGAGGATCTTCTCCAGTTGCCGGTCAGTGGTGTCCTTGCCGATGGTGTGGTAGGTCCACAGCGCGGGGCGCAGTTCCCAGGTCGGCGCGTAACCGGCGGCGGTCAACTGACCGAGGTACTCCACCGCGGCGTTGGCGTCCTTCTCGAACAGGTTCGGGAACCAGGTGCCGGGCCGGTACTTGGGCAACACCCAGGTCCAGGAGTCGCCGGCGAAACCGACGTGGCCATCCTGGAACAGCGATCCGACCGCGAGCTTGTCGGGCAGCGTGATGTCGGGATGGATCACGCCCGCCTCCCACATGCCGTTCATCCACGCCAGGAAGTCGCGGAAGCCGTCGGTGACCTCGAAGAACTTGATGTCGCCGGTCGCCGGATCGAGATAGGGGCGCTCGATGTGCTCGTAGCCGAACGCCGCCAGGAAGGTGCGCAGGTTGTTGGTCCAGTTGCCGGCCGAAGTCGCCGAGGTGGCGAACCCCCAGGTGTCCTTCTGGCCGTTGCCGTCGGGATCGTCGAAGGTGAAGCGGCGCGCCGCCTCGGCGAACTCCTCCACCGTGGTCGGCGCCGCGGCGCCCACCGCCTCCAGCCAGTCGCTGCGCACCACCACCTGGTGCTTGATCTCGACGCCGCCGTTGGGCAGCGCCCACAGCGTTTCGCCCTCCGCGTCCCACGACGGGAAGTCGAACCAGATTCCGGCCACCGTCCCTTCGGCGTAGTCGCGCCAGTAGGTGGGGGCGTGCCGCTTGACCATGTCCAGTGGAATCGGGCGCAGCAGCCCCTCATCCTGGTAGCGCAGGAAGTTGTTCTGGCTGGCCAGGATGTGGTGCGGAATTTCGCCCGCGGCGAACAGCAGGTTCATCTCCTCGGGGCTGGCGAAGTCGGCCTTGACCGGGCGCAGGTCGATGTTCAACGCCTGGTTGAACTCGCGGATGATCGGACTGTCGGGCTGCGGGTAGAGCGCGCCGCCCGGCGTCTTCAGGCGCAGGCCCACCCAGTCGATCGCGACCGGCCCTTCGTCCGCGGCTGCGGTGTCTTCCGTGCCGGCGGCGAACCCGGCCGGCGCCGCCGCAATGAGGACGATGAATGCAAGTACGGTGAATCTCGTCACGTCGTATCTCCTTGTGGATCGGTGTCGTGTGCGGGCGGCCGCGCCGCCCTGTCCCCGTAACACGGGGGCGTCATCCCTTCAGTGAGCCTATCATGATGCCGCGCACGAAATAACGTTGCACGAACGGGTACGCGAGCAGAATCGGGCCGATGGAGATCAACACCGTGGCGGCCTTGATCGACTCCGGCACCACCGACTCGGCGCCGGCCACGGAATCGTTGCTCTCCCCCAGAAACGCCGAGTCATCCTGGTCGATGATCACCCGGCGCAGTACCAGTTGCAACACCGTCTTGGTCTCGTCGCGAATGTAGATCAGCGCGTCGAACCAGGAGTTCCAGTGCTGCACCGCCACCCACAGCGCAATGGTGGCCATGATCGGCACCGACAGCGGAATGATGATCTGCAGCAGAATGCGGAAGAACGAGGCGCCGTCGATCATGGCCGACTCCTCCAGCGAGTCGGGAATGGTCATGATGAAGTTGCGCATGATCAACAGGTTGTAGGTGCCGAGCAGGATCGGGAAGATCAGCGCCGCTCGGGTGTCCAGCATGCCGAGGCTGCGCACCAGCAGGTAGCGCGGAATGAGGCCGCCGGAAAAGAACATCGGAATCAGGAAGAAGATGGTCAGGTAGTTGCGCAACGGCAGTTTCTTCTTGGCCAGCGGGTAGGCGGTGCAGAACGAGAAGAACACCGCCAGCGCCGTCCCGATTACGGTGCGGAACACGGTGTTGAGGTAGCCGTAGTAGATGAGGCGCGACGAGAAGGCCACCCGGTACGCCTCCAGGGTCACTTCCTCGGGCCACAGCTTGAGGCCCCAGCTCGACGCCAGCAGCCCCGGCAGCAGCGACACTACCGCGGTCTCCCAGAACGGGTAGATCATCAGCACCGAGAAGCCGAGCAGGAACAGGTAGTTGCCAAAGTCGAACAGCCGGTCGGGGGTCAGGCGCCGGCGCCCGGCGGCTACCAATGCCGCGCTCCTACCAGATGCCATAGTCGGAGAATCGGTTCACGATGACGTTGGTGAACAGCAGCATCAGCAGGCCGAGCACGTTCTTGAACAGGCCGATGGCGGTGGAGTAGCTGTAGTCGAACTCCACCAGACCGATGCGGTAGACGTAGGTGTCGATGATGTCGCCCACCTCGTAGGTGATCGGGTTGTAGAGGTTGAATATCTCCTCGAAGCCGGCGTTCATCAGGAACCCGACCCGCAGGATGAACAGGATCACGATTACCGGTGCCAGCGACGGGAGGGTGATCGACACGGCCTGGCGAAAGCGCCCGGCGCCGTCCACCGTGGCCGCCTCGTAGAGCTGCGGGTCGATGGACGAAATGGCGGCCAGGTAGATGATCGAGCCCCAGCCGACGTCCTTCCAGATGTTGGCCGCCACCACCATGGGGCGGAAGAAGCCCGGTTCGATCATGAAGTTGACCGGCTCCAGCCCGAGCAGCGCCAACAGGTAGTTGACCACCCCGCTGGTGGGGGAGAGGAGCTGCCGGATCAGGGCGGCGATCACCACCCAACTGATGAAGTGGGGCAGGTAGGAGATGGTCTGCACCACCTTCTTGAACCGTTGCGCGCGCACCTCGTTGAGCAGCAGCGCGAGCAGGATCGGGGCCGGAAACCCGAAGATGATCTTGTAGAAGGAGATCAGCAGCGTGTTGCGGAACACGTTGAGGAACTGCGGGCTGCGAAACAGCCGCTCGAAGTTGTCCAGACCCACCCACGGGCTGCCCAGGATGCCCTCCAGGATGCGGTACTTCTTGAAGGCGATGATCACCCCGTACATCGGGTAGTACTCGAAGATCAGGAACCAGGCGATGGCCGGCAGCAGCATGATGAACAGGCCGCGGTAGAGGAGCACCGAACGCCACAGCCCGCGCCTGCCGGAATCGAGCGCGTCGTTCACCACCGGTTCAGCCATAGCCCGCCTATCCTGCCACACGCGGCCCACGCGAACAACCCGACGGGCGGCAGCCAACCACCGACCTGAACTCGGCGGCTATGGTAGCGGAGGCAGGGCCGCCGGCGGCCGCTGCCTGATCGCCGCTATCGATCGCGAAACGACAGGAGTCCGGGGCGCGCGCCATGGCTGTGGACGTGGTATATCAGGTCGTTGAGAATCTGCTCTCTCAGCCGGTAGATCGGCTTTCCCCGGTTGAACTCCGCCGGTTCCATCGAGACGGGAAACGCGGCGCTGACGCGCAACTGACGAACGTCGCCGTCCAACTCCAAAGCCGGGCTGATCCATAGGGCCAACGGTAACGAGCTACGCACTCTCGCCGGGTAGAGCATTTCGAGACCGAGATAGCACGGCACCGGTCCCCGGCGCGATTGGGCATAGTCGCAGGCCGCCTGCGCCTGCACCAATACCCAACGGAACCGATTATCGTCCGCTGTGAAGTCGCGACAGTGGAACTGCTTGTCGGCAGCGGTCATCTCATCAAGGCTGAAGCTGGCCTGAAATCTCTCCTGCAGTCTTGACGGCAGCGGAATGACAGCCCCGCGGGCGGAAGCTCGGGCGTCCAGGTCGAGATGAACCATGCGGTTGAGGCTACCCGCCTGCTTCCGTGAGAGTGGTTGCCCATCGGTCGCAGCGAGAGCGTTCTTCCATACATCATCGTTGGAGCGCAGGTTGGCGATCCGGTCGGCCAGAATCGGCAGCAGGGCTTCATTCACGGCCCGAAACCGATCGTTCTCTACGTGTTCGCGGCCGACCGCCTCAATTCCGAGCCAGGCGAGAACCTTACCGGCGTCCGCAGCTCGATGAGCCGGAGCAAGCGTCGACGCCAGTGACAACACCGAAGATACCGTGGCCCCGGCAGCATGAAGCACGTTTCTCTCCCAGTCGAACAGAGCGCCCACCTGCGGCAATTTCCTGGTCAGGGCAACGATCTCCGCCATCAGATCTTCTTCGTCCTTCACGTTGCCCCGGCTATCGAGATGAACGCCCTTGTCAATAGCGATGACGGCGAACGGCTTCGTCACACTTTGGAGATTTTGATCGAGAAACGTCTCCAGACCGGTCGCCTGCTCCGGATATCCCGTCCACAGAAAGATGAAATATGGACCGCGGGGGACGATCGTTGCTTCTATCAGTCCGCCAAGTGCGGTAAACTGCCGAGTGTAGTCGGATGCCTGTCCGACCAAGTGCAGATCAGCAAAGATGATGCGCACGTCCGGGCACGGCTTGAGCGGCAGATCGCTCGGAAAGTGGATGGGGAGGCATGCGACGCCGTTACGTTGAAGGCCGTTCACTAAGCCGTCAAGATGTGTCTTGTTGTCATCGACGGCAAGGACCCGAGGTGATCCGAACATCGCTATGCCTCCTTGAAGATCATGGCAACGACAGCCCCATCGTATTCGGACGGTAGGTCCACCTCGCCGGGTTGCGGAAAGGCGAGCCGACCGCCGTTCAGTTCCATCGCCAGATTCGCGTAGTACAGCCCGAGTCCCATGCCGTGCGGTTTGCGTGTGAAGAAGGGGCGGGACAGATGCTGAGGAGTATCCTGGAATCCAATGCCGTTATCGGCGACCACAAGCGCGGGGCCGCCTTCCAGTTCACGGGATACGTCAATGAGCAGTCGGCGCGGCGAGCGCTTGCTGTCCGCCGGACGGTCCAGCCAGCGTACCTGCAGCCAGTACACCGAGTTGTCGATCAGATTGTTGAGGGCTCCGAGCACCAGTCCCAGGGAGAAACGTGACTCGAACCCTCTTTCCCCTGCCAGCAGCGGCGACTCGAACCGGACGCGATGATGCCGGAACCGGAGGAGATTGAACTGCTGACCCAGCGTGACGAGGCGGTGCGCGGCGTGAAGTTTCATGCGATCGCGCCGCAGCAGGGTGCCAAAGCCGTCGAGCACGCCGATCAGGTCTTGCGTCTGCCGCGCGGCTCCTGCCAAATCCCTGCCTTTGACGATCACGTTACGCAGGGCGTGGACGCCGTGCTCTACCTCGTGGAACACGACGGCAAGGTTGAGGCCGGACATGCCGGCGGCAAGCATGGTCTCCTGCATCTCACGATAGTCGCGCTCGATCTTCGCCACGTACGGTTCAAGCCCTTCGGCTCCGCGGCGTGCCATGGTTTGCCGCAACTCCCGGATCGGGTCTTCGATGCGGGGAGCCAGCGCGTCGGACGTCTGCTGCGTAATCTGACTGATCTTTTCTTTATCGATCCGCCGCTCCGCCTCCAGTGTTCCGAGCGCCCCCAGTACGACTTGCCGGAGTCGCGCGCACGCATCGTTGTCGATAAATCCTTCGCGGTTGGTCTTCTCCCGGAGCGCCGTGGAGTCTGCGAGAGACAGATCGACTGCCCCCAAAATGACGTTCCGGCTGATCTTGCGCATCGGCGCGTTCCCGTGCCGGAGGGCGAGGCCAAGCCAGTCGTCTTCCGGTTCGCCGTAGTTGTACACCCGGATACCGTCACGGTAGACCCGAATCCCGCCGTTCTGGTCGAGATAATCGGTCATCAGGCGGGTGTGCCCAAGCCGCCGCAGCACTTCCCGGTCACGGTCGAACACGTAGAACACGCCCGTGACCGGCCCGATGCCCTGCGTGGTCGCGGGGTCAGCAACCACCTTGCGGTCCAGCATGCCGTTGCCTGAGTCCGGCGGAAGTTGCAACCGGTCACCAGTCTTCGCTACCTTGCGTCCCTTGAGATCGAAGCCGGCAGCCGGACGAAATTGGTACGTGCAGTCCAGTTGTGACCCGCTCAAATGGAATCGGAACTTCCACATGGCCCGTTCCAGTATTGCGGCGAAGTCCGGCAGGTCCTCGATCCAGTGTTCCCGGCCCGGGACCCGGAGCACTGCCCGGAACTCCCCGACACGTTCGAACGGCGAGCAGATCGACGTCATCTGGTTGCAGAGGCTGCGTACCTCGCGGCGCGTCCACTTCGGCGGCCGCAGCTCGCGCACCTCAATGCAGGTTCCCGTCCGCCCACCTGTGAACATCTTCGGCTCACGGCTCAGTATCGAGACCGGCGCTTCATCCAGGAAGGGCCGGTCGAGCAAGGCGTTCCAGTCGATGTCCACCACGCACTCATCGGAGTCGCGAGCCCGCGTCGTCAACGTGATGCGGTTGCCGAGCTTGTGCACCGCGAATCGTCCCAGCCCCTTCTCGCCAAGCGGAAGCCGGCGGTGGCGGCGGGAGCGCTGGTTGTTTCGGCGCTGGCGGTGCCGATGTTCGTCGCCCGGCACCAGCCACACCGACTGCAGAACGTCAAGCGACATGCCCTCCCCATCGTCGGTAACGGCAATCATCGCCTTATTGGAGTCCGTCAGGTTCAGGCGCACGATTGCCTCGTTCGCGTCGGCGTCGTATGCGTTCTTGACCAGCTCGAACACGGCCAGCCGGGGGCTGCCGATCAGCTCGTCGCCGAGTAGCTGCAGCACCCTCGCCCGCGGCCGGAACGGCTGCTTGGCTATCCGTTCCCTTACGCTCACCTCAGCCATTTCGTCTCGTTCCGATTCGGACCGTGCACCGGGTTGCCCCTCGGGTGGCGTGGTCCTGAAGCCTGTTATACACCAGCCCGGCGGGAATGACGATTACCGGCGAACGGATGGGGTATGCTGCGGCCCGAGGCCGCGGATGCCCAACTTGGTGTTCATCATGTCGGACGAGGCGCGCAAGGACGTGGTGTTCCACGAGAAGTATTCCTTCGTGCGCACCCCGCACATCGACGCGCTGCGCGCCGAGGCGGTGTCGTTTCACCACTGTTTCGCCAACTACCCGGTGTGCGTGCCGTCGCGCGCTTCGGTGATCACCGGGCGCTATCCGCAGCAGCTCGGCGTGCTGAGCAACCGCCACCGCCTGCCGGCGGCCGAACGCGACCTCGGCCACCATCTTGCCGGCCACGGCTTCGACTGCGTCGCCTTCGGCAAGACCCACGGCGTCAATCGAGGGTTCCGCTCGGTCACCTACGACACCGCGGCCGCCATGGGGTTCGGAAACCACGGCTACCTCGAGGATCCCGAGCTGATCACGGGGGTGTTCGACCGGCCCGCGGAGGAGTACTGCGACTTCGTGGCCTGCCGGCAGTTCGACCACTACCTGCGCCACAGCGCGAGGGGAGCGCCCCGTTCGCGGCCTTCGTCGGCATCTACGCGCCCCATCCGCCGCTCTACCCGCCGCGCGCGTACGCCGGCCGCTACCGCGCCGCCGAAATCGAGCTGCCGGCGCCGCCGAGCGCGCAGGACAACGCCGCCCGGCCGGCAATCCAGGCGCGGCCCCGCCGGCGCTGGAACGCGTATCCCGAGGCGGTGCGGCGGCAGGTGATCGCCTCCTATCTCGCGCTGGTCACGCTGTTGGACGACTGTGTGGGACAGATCATGGCGGCGCTGCGCGCCGCCGGAACGCTCGACGACACGCTGGTGGTGCTGGTGTCCGATCACGGCGACCAGCTCGGCGAGCACGGCATGGCCGGCAAGATGGGCAGTCTGTACGAAGCGTCGATTCGGGTGCCGCTGGTGCTGCGCCTGCCGGGCGCCGCCCACGCCGGCGCGGAGCGGTTGCAGTTGGCGGAGCTGGTGGACCTGTTCCCGACCATCTGCGATCTCCTGGGCGTACCGCACCCCGAGGCGCAGGCGCCGGCGGGCCGCAGCCTGGCGCCGCTCCTGGCCGACCCGCAGGCCGAGCACCGCCGGGTAGTGCACGCGATGCTGCAAGAGGGTCAGATGGCGCGCCGCCGGAACCTCAAGCTCAACTTCTACGCCGGCGACCAGGGCGAACTCTACGACTTGGCCGAGGACCCCGGCGAGCTGGTCAATCGCTACGCCGACCCGGCCTACCGCGACCGCCGGCATGAGTTGCTGCAGGAGATTGCGCGCTTCCTGATCCGCCATCCCCGGCCGCCCGACCGCGGCCGCAACGAGTTCTTCGGATAGCGACCGGCGCGGGCTCAGAGTGGCGCCAGGCGGTAGCTGGTACTGCGGCCGCCGGGCGGGTTTCGTACCATGACGCCGCGCTCCAGCAGGCCGCGCAGGTCGCGCAACGCCGTGTCGGTCGAACACTTGGCCAGCTTGGCGTACTTCGAGGTGGTCATGTGACCGGCGAAGTCGTCCAGCATGCGGTTGACGACCCGGCGCTGCCGCGGGTTCACCGGCCGTTCGTCGATCCGTTGCCAGAGCCGGGCGCGGTACAGCACCGAGTCGAGCTGCTCGCCGGCGGCGCGGACGGCGTGGTCGAGGCACTCCAGGAACCAGGTGAGCCACAGCGTGAGGTCGAGGCTGCCCCGTTGGCTGGCTTCGAGCCGGCGGTAGTACGCCCGGCGCCGCGCTTCGATGGCCGACGCCAGGCTGTAGAAGCGCTCCCAGACGCCGTCCGCCTGGGCCAGCGCCAGTTCGGCGATTGCGCGGCCGATGCGGCCGTTGCCGTCGTCGAACGGATGAATCGTCACGAACCAGAAGTGCGCGACGCCGGCCCGGAGTACGGGGTCGATGGCCGGCGGTGACGCGAACCAAGTCAGGAAGCGCGTCATCTCGGCCGCGAGGCGCGGCGCCGCGGGTGCCTGGAAGTGCACCCGCTCCCTGCCGGCCGGTCCCGACACCACCTGCATCGGGCCGCCGACATCGGTCCGCCACGCGCCGGTGGTGATGCGCGCCATCCCGCTGCGGCCGGTTGGAAACAGCGCTGCGTGCCAGCCGAACAGCCGCTCGGCGGTAAGCGGCCGTTGCCAATCCCGGGTCGCGTCGAGCGTCATTTCGACCGCGCCGTCGACGGCCCGCCCCGGCGCCGGAAGTCCGGCCGCGTCGAGGCCGAGGCGGCGCGCTATCGAGGAACGGACCTCGGCGCGGTCGAGCCGCTCCCCTTCGATGGCCCACGACTTCACCACCTCCTCGGCGAGGACCGCGGCGTTGGCCGCGCTGCGGACCTCGAGTCCGAGCGCCTCCATCCGGCCAAGGTGCCTGCCCTGGCGGTGGCGCACCGCGGCCAGCGGCCCGGTCAAGGCCGCGTCGTCCCGGAAGAATGCCGGCCACTCCGGCAGGTCATGGATCCAGCCCATATTCGCCGCAAACGGTGCGGTGAATATGGCCCCATTCACCGCATGGAGCAAGCAACGCAGGTCAGGAGACGTACTTCCAATTTGTTGGTACCGGTCCCGCCCTCGAAGCCGCCGCTGGAAAGGCGCACTACGAGTATCGCGCCGCGCTCATGGTGAACAACAACGAGGGGACCAAGATATACAACCGCTTCCACGACCTCTACGAGACCGACCCGCGCATCATCGAACTGCGCGAGCTGCACTCCGCCATGGACCGCGCCGGAGTCCGCAACGAAGTGCCCGCCTGCTTGCCCTCAACGCCACCCGCGCCGCCGCCGAAGCCGGCCCTTCGGTACCCGGCAGATCGCGCCCTGTCGACGCCGGTGACATTCTCGGCAGTAGCATCTGACGGAACGTCCAGCCGCTTCGAAATGCGTCGCCGAGTCACGCCCGCAGGTGGCATCTTCCGGGCCGAAGAACTTGACTCAAATAGTTTCCATGATTATACTTATATCATGAACAAACATGCTTCCGACGGGGCCGTCACCACTACCGTTTCCGCCCTCTCAGACGACCGCCTGCTGGAGCGGACCAAGGAACTTTCCGGCATCGAACACCATCTCGAAGTGGTCGTCATCGACCACCTGCGCGAGATTCATAAGCGCCGCCTGTATCTGCGGCGCGGGTTCTCGAGTCTGTTCGATTACGCGGTGCGCGAACTGGGTTACAGCGACGCCGCGGCGTGGCGGCGCATCAAGGCGATGCGGCTCTGCGCTGACGTCGAGGGCGCGCGGGAGCGCCTGCAGAATGGCACGATGACGCTGAACGCGGCCGCGCAGTTGCAGCATGCGTTCGACCGGCAGGAACGCAAGAAGGAACGCGCGGCGCGTAGCGCGCCGGGCGGGGCCGGGTGCGGGGCAGCCGCTCAGTCGCAGGAGGGCTCGGCGCCGGCGCGGCCGGCGGAGCGGAAGCCGGTGCCGGTGCTGGACTCGGAAGCGCGGCGGGAGTTGGTGGAGCAGGCGTCGGGCAAGAGCAGCCGGGAGGTGATGCAGTTGCTGGCCGAGGTGGACCCGGAGCTGGCGGCGCCGGCGGATCGGGTGCGGCCCCTGGGCGGCGGGCGCTGGGAACTCAAGACGGTGATCGACGATGAGTGCCGGCGGGGCTTGGAGCGGCTCCAGGGCCTCCTGTCCCACGTTGACCCGCACCTGACGATGGGGCAGCTCATGGGGCGGCTGGTGCGGGAAGGGCTCGACCGCCACGACCCGGCCCGGCCGCCGCGCGGGCGGCGCGCCGCGCCGGCCAAAGGCGCCGAGCAAACTTCGGCGGCGAAGACGCAGGCGGCCGCAGCTCGCGGCGCTGCCTCGGCAGCGAAGCAGGAGACCAGCGCGGACAGCGCGGCTCCTTCGGCGGCGAAGGTATCGGCTCAGGCGCCGGCGCAGCCGGGAGGCCAAGCCGCTGACCGCCCGGACACTTCGGCAGCGAAGCCGGCGACCGACGCCACTTCGGCGCCGAAGACGCGGCGCCTCGGCCGGCCGGCTGCGGCGTGCGCGCAGCCGGCGGCGCCGCCGCGGACCCAGACTTCGGCAGCGAAGACGGGCGTGACCGGCCGCGCCATCCCGGCGGCGGTCAAGCGCGAGGTGTGGCGGCGCGACCGGGGCCGCTGCCGCTACGTGGACCGCATCAGCGGGCGCCGCTGCGGCTCGCAACACCTGCTGCAGATCGATCACGTGGTGCCGTATGCCTGCGGCGGCGGCGCCGAGCCGAACAATCTCCGCCTGCTGTGCGCCGCCCATCATCGCTACCGCCACATCGACGCCGGATTCGGCCGCCCCGGCGAGGATCGTCAGGCGCCGGTAGACCGGTGATCAAGATCGCCGAGAAACGTCATCTTACACTGGGACTGGGACTGGACTTGGGCTTGGCCGCCAAGCGGCCTGTCGCTTACCTACATTTTGAAGTGCGCCCAGGTCGGGTGTGCGGCAGGCGTGCGGCTTGGTTTACATTACCCGGCATGAGGATCAGATCGCGCATCATGGGCGCGCTGCTGGCGGCGGGCATGCTGGCCGGCGCGGGCGCCGCCCACGGGCATCAGGGCGAGGCGCTGCGGATCGGGTTGCTGCTGAACTTCAGCGATGCCGGAGACCTGGACCTGCGGCGGGCGTTCGACCTGGCGGTGGAGCATCTGAACGCGGCCGGCGGCGTGCTGGGCCATCCGGTGGAGAGCGTGATGGCGGAACCCACCCCCGACCCGGCCGCGGCGGTGGCGGCAGCGCGCCGCCTGGTCGAGGAGGAGGGCGCGCACGTCCTGGTCGGCCCCGGCACCAGCGCCACGTCGATTCCGGTCGCCGAACAGGTGAGCGGTCCGGGCGAGATTCCCACCATCAGCCCATCCGCCACCTCGCCGCAGTTGGCGGCGGTGGCGGACCGCGACTTCCTGTTCCGCACCGCCCTGTCCGACAGCGCGCAGGGGCCGATCCTGGCGCGCGTCACGCGCGAGCTCGGAGTGGACCACGCCGCCCTGATCTACCATGACGATCCATGGGGGCGGGGACTGGCGGCCGCCTTCGCCGCGGCCTGGAGCGGATCGCTCACCGCGGCCGCGCTCGACCCGGCGCCGGCGGCCGTGCTGGAGGCGCTGCGGCGCGGCAAGGCGGCCGGCGCCCAGGCGCTGGTGGTGGTCGCGTTCGAGGCGGACGGAGCGGCGATCGTACGGCAGGCCGTTGAGCATGACCTGTACGACCAGTTCATCTTCAGCGACGCGCTGAAGAGCCTGACGGTGGCGCAGGAGATCGGCGTGCGGCACGTCGCCGGCCAGTACGGGGTGGCCGCGGCGTCCGATCCGAACAGCGCCGCGTCGGCGGCGTGGGAAGCGGCCTACCGGGAACGGTACGGCGCGCTGCCGGTACTGGCCTTCGTCAAGGAGATCTACGACGCCGCCATCGCCCTGGGGCTGGCCGCCGAGGCGGCCGGCAGCACCGCCGGCGCGGCCATCCGCGACCAGTTGCGGGCGGTGGGCAGCGCGCCGGGCGCGGTGGTGACCGCCGGGCCGGAAGGGGTGGCGGCGGCGCTGCGCATCCTGGCCGCCGGCGGGGCGGTCGACTACGACGGCGCCGCGGCCACGCTCGACTGGGACGCCAACGGCGACCTGCGCCGCGGCCACGTCGGCATCTGGCGCTTCACTGCCGACGGCCGGATCGAAGACCTGGAGGCGGTACCGTTCGATGCAAACGTTCGCTGATCCCACCTTCCCGCTGATACGCCTGCCGGAGGAGTTCCGCAGCCGGCGCCAGACGACGCGCGTCAATCCGGAGGCCGGCAGTTCGGTGGACCTGCTGCGCGCCGCGGGACCCGGCTGCGTGCGCCACCTGTGGCTCACCATTTCGGGGCGCGACGTGCCGCGCCCCGCGGCGGCCGCCGGGGTGATGCTGGAAATCACCGCCGACGCCGAATCCGGCGCCCGTCCCCAGGTGCGGCTGCCGCTGAATCAGTTCTTCGGCGTCCTCCTGGACCGCGGGCTGCCCTACCGGATGGAGTCCGCCGGGATCAAGCTGCTGCCCGACAACGCCTACAACCTGTACCTGCCGATCCCGTTCCGGGCCGGGTGCCGCATCACTCTGCATACTCCGAAGCGCCTGAGCGTGTGGGCGATGGCGGACTGGCAGGAGTACCCCGCCGGCGCGCCGGTCAGCGCGTTGCGCCTGCACGCCCACCATCACGCCGAGCATCCGGCGGCGGATCACGGCTCCTTCCCGATCGGCGCCATTGGCGGCTCCGGCTTCGTGGCCGGCATCGTCAAGGGGATTCGCCAGCGTGACGCCGGGGATCTGATCTACCACACCGGCGGCGCGACTTGGCTGCTCGACGGGGAGACCGATCCGCACGCCCTGCGCGGCATCAACGAGGAAGACGACGTGGGCTTCTCGTTCGGCTACCGCGCGGTGCGCAGCCAGTGGAGCGGCTGCCCGCACGTGGTAATCGGCGGGGCGCAGGCGCCGGAGGCGGTCGCCTACCGCTTCTTCGGGCCGGACCCGATCAGGTTCCGTTCCTCGCTGGTGGCGCGCGGCGGCTCCCGCGCCGACGACACCGAAACCACGCTCTACTACTACCGCGCGGCCGGCAGCCGCGCGCCCGCGGTGGAGACGCCGCCGCACTGGCAGGTCGCGGGGCCGGTGGCCTGCGCCGATTACGCGCAGTTCCGCCAGCCGCCGGGAACCGCCGAGCCGCCGCCGGAGTGGCGGGCCGAGGCGCGCGTCGCCGGCGAGCACACCTGGCTCGACCTGACCCACTGCTTCGGCGCCGCGCGGCCGTTGCTCGACGTGGCCGCGTATGCCCGCACCGTGCTGCGCAGCCCCGCCTCCCGCAACGCCGTGCTGAGGCTGGGCTTCGACGACTGGCTCACGGTGTGGGTCAACGGCGCCGAGTGCGCCAGCCTGCGGCACGACGACGGCTTTGCCGTCGCCCGCGTCCCGGTCCGCCTGCGGGCCGGAGACAACGAGCTGCTGGTGAAGCTGAGCAACGCGCTGAACCGCGAGTACCGGTTGTGGGCGTTGAGCTGCGTGGTGGAGTGAGCGGCCGCGGCGCAATTGCCGGGCCGCTGGGTGCGCGCCGCGGCTGAGCCGTCCGGTTCAGCCGCGCGGCAATTCGTAGTTGATCATCCAGTTGATGCCGAACTGGTCGGTGCAGGTACCGAAGTAGGCGCCCCAGAACTGCTCCTCCATCGGCATGGTGGCCGCGCCGCCGGCCGCGAGCTTGGCGAACAGGTCGTCGGCCTGTTCACGGCTGTCGGGACTGATCGACACCGAGAAGTTGTTGCCGCTGGTCACTTCCGGTCCGAAGCCGGAGCTGTCGCTACCCATCAGCACGCCGGACCCGATCGGCAGCGACACGTGCATGATCAGGTCGCCCTTGTCGGCGGGTACCCCGATGTCGTGCGGCGCGTCGGCAAAGGTCTGGATGAAGCTGAACTCGCCGCCGAACACCGAGCGGTAGAACTCGAAGGCGGCGCGGCAGTTGTCGTCGAAGGTCAGGTAGATGTTGATGTTGATGGCGGTATCCCTCCGGGGCCGGAAGGTAGCGAAGGCGGCGCCGGCGGGCAACCTCGAACCGGTCCGCGCGCGGCTCAACCCCGCCGGCGCAGGTAGACGCCGCGTCCGAGCGGCTGCGAGGAGTCGGCGATGAGCGCCGAACACTCGCGAAACGCGGCGTCCAGCGTTGCCTCGCTGGCGCGGCTGAGCGCCGGACGTTCCCGTTCCCGCAGCGGAACGAAGAGCAGATGCTGCAGCGACGCGTTCTCCTTGAGCGACTGCAGCATGCGTCTGAGCCCCAGGCGCCGTAACATGGCCCGGGCCAGCGTCGCCGCGCTCGCCAGCAGGAGATTTCTGGCGTCTACCGGCTCATTTACGGCGCCCGTGCCGCAGCTTGCGAACGGGCCGCTGCCGCACAGTGACGCCAGGGCGTCGAGGCAGGCTTGCGTGTTGCGCGTCAGGGCGTCGAAGTGGATGCACAGCAGGTCGGCGTCGAGGTGCAACAGGCCGCGCACGGCGGCCGGGGTCAGGCGCTCCCGCACGATGCGCTGCTCCAGTATCCGCGGGCCCATCCATACCACCGGCCGGCCGCGGCTGCGGGCAAAGCGGATCATGGACACCGCGCGGTCGCGGTAGTCGCGCAGCAGCACGACCAGGAGGATGCGCGTACCCTTGCTGCGCAGCGCGCTCACGCCGCGGATGAGCCGCGGGTCGCGGTAGGCGAGATTGGCGATGTCGACGAGGATCCGGCCGGAACCGGCGACCGTGCGCTGGTGCAGGCGAGCGAACAGCCGCGGCGACCGATAGTAGTAGCCCTCCTTGATTTCCGGGAATACGTAGTCGGGGTGCCGCTTCAGGAGCTCGTACAGGAAGGTGCTCCCCGACCGGCCCGGGCCTACCACCAGCAGGTAGTCGTAACGACGCGGGGCAGCCGGCGGCATGCGCTACGGTTCCCTACTGCGAGTCGATGGCCAGCACGAGCGCCACGAACGAAATCACGAGCGCCCCCAGCGTGGCGGCCGGGGCGATGATTTGGGAGAAGGCGAACGATTCCGCGGGCACGAAGATCTGGTCGTCCGGCGCCACCGGCGCCGACGGCTCCTTCTCCCGTCCGAGCCGGTCGGTCACGGTTGCGCGGCTCCCGTCTCCGCCTGCCGGGACCGTGCCGCCGGCCAGACGGACGTAGTAATCGGCGCTCCGCCCCGGCAGGTAGGCAAACACCCCCGGAGCCTGCACCGCGCCGGCCACCGTGACCGACAGCCGGCGCACCGGAACGACCACCTTGTCGTACGGCTGCAGCGGTATGTCGTCGTCCCGGCCGCCGGCGAACAGCAGCCGCTCCAGATCCACCGCCAGGCGCACGTCCGCACGGAGCACGTAACCCGCGCCGAGGTCGGCGTCGTGGCGAATTTCGGCGCGCAACGGAAACAGCACGTCGAACACCGTGACCCCGGGCCAGTAGGGCACCACGCGGCGGGCGGTGCCGGTCGCCCGGGTCGCGGCGACCAGCTCGCGTTCGGTCGCCGTCGCGATCTGATCGACTTCGCCGCTGGTACGGGTGGTGGTCACCGTGGTGGGCGTCGGCTGCTCCAGCGCTCCCTCCAGGTAGACGACCGGCGACGGCACGGCGCGGACCAATATGGAATCTTCATCGAGCAACGGCGGCGCGCCGCCGGCGGCGAAGTCGACGGCGATCGATTCCCGCCCGGCCCCGTCCCCGGCCGCGCTCAGCCGGCTGATCACCACCCGGGTCGGGTCGGCGGCCAGGGTGAAGCCTGCCCCGTACTGCTCGATCAGCTCCGGCAGCCCTTCGCCGGCCAGGAGCTGATACCGTCCCGGGCGGCGCACCTCGCCGGCCAGCCGCACCGCCCGCTCCCGCTCGCGGAACGTAATCGTCGCCCCCGGAGCGAGCAGGGGGTTGTGGGCGAGCTCGCCGAACCGCCGCCAGCGAAACAGATCGTAGGTCCGCCGCTGGCCGCCCGGTGACTCGACGGCGACTCGCCGGATCGACGTATATTGCGTGCGCACCGCCTCCACCACGTCGTTCAACCGCGTCACCGGACTCACGGTAAGCTGCCGCGCCTGCGTTACTTCGCCCCGCAGCGCCACCTCGAAGCGTTGCGCGGGAATGATGATGCGGTCCATCGGCTGCAGTCCGCGGTCGCCCGCGCGGGAGCCGCCATGCAACAGCAGCTCCAGATCGATCGGCGCGTCAGGCTCGCCGCGGCGCGCGAAGGTGGCGTTGGTCAGGTCGGCGCCGGGGACGATCGAGTCGCGAATCTTCTGCAGCGCGTCGAACAGCGTCTCCCCCGGCCGGTAGCGGTGGGCGATCCGGCCGCCGGGCGCCGGGACCGGCGCCTCGCCCTCCCCGTCACCGTCGCGCGGCGCCGCGGCGGCCACGGCTCCTTCGAAGAACACCGCCGGCAGCAGCGCATCGCGGTTGGCGACCGTCACCACGTCGCCGTCGCGCAGCGGCGCGCGGGCCAGCTCGGCGCTCCATGCCGCGTACCGCGTCGCGCCGCGTTCGGCGGCCGGGGCGGAGCTCGCCGCCGGCAGCGGCATTCCGTCGCAATCGAGGAGCGCGGCCGCCCCCGCCGCGCGCCCGCCGGCGTCCTCCGCGGCGGGCGCCGGCGCGCTGCCGAGACTCTCGAGGCGCACCCGTTCCAGGTCGGCGCGCGGGGTAAAGCCGTCGGCGAAGGCGACCAGCTCAGCCAGGCCCTCGCCGGCCGCGAGCTGGTAGCTGCCCGGACGCCACACCTGGCCGCCTATGGTCACCTCGCGTTCGCGGCGGCTCACGCAGATGCGGTCGCCCGGCAGCAGGTAGGGGTCTTGCGACCGGATGCCGAACCGCTGCGCCCGGAACAGATCGTACACCTGCGCTTCGGCGCCGCGTTCGATGCGCACGTCGCGCAGCGAGGCGTGGGCCGTGAGTCGGCCGGCCACGATCTCGCTCAGCCGGCCCAACCCCCAGGTGGCGGCGTAACCGGCCGTCTCCACCGCGCCGCGCAGATGCACCTCGAAGGTGCCGACGCCGGTAAGGTGGAGCGCCGGATTGCTGCCGGGGTAGGCCTCCGCGACCAGCGCCGCGATCCGCCGCCGGAAGTCATTGAGGTTCAGGCCGCGCGCATCCAGCACGCCGAATGCGCCGAGATCCACGCTGTAGTCGCTGGCGACGACGACCAGTTCGCTGAGACGGGTCACCGCGTCGACCCGCGCCGCGGTGGCCGGCAGGAACGCCAGCTCGTAGGTATCGCCGGGCGTCACCGGGTAGTCCGCCGCCGCCAGCGCCAGCGACAGTTGCTCCTGCGCCGCGGCCGGCGCCAGCGCCGCCGCGCAGAGGAGGGCGGCCAGCGTGTACCCCACCCGGCGGGGGCGGACCGCCCTGCGGATGCCGCCGGTCATCATCGCCCGAAACCCTTTGGACTTGAGCTACCGCGGCGCGGGGGCGGCGCGTTCACCGGCCGCGTCGAGCCGGCGCTTTGCCTCGGCGTAGACCTCCGGCGGCAGCGGGCCGCGCCGAACCGCGGCCAGGTTCTCCTGCAGGTGTCCGGACCGCGTGGTGCCCACGATGGTGGTATGGACGAACGGATGGGTCAGGGTGTAGCGCAGCACGAACGCCGAGCGGCTCTCGCCGTCGTCGCGCAGCTCGTCGAGCCCGGCGCGGGCGAAGGTCTCCCAGCGGTCCGCGCCGCCGCGCCCGCTGCCGGGTTCGCCCTGCGCCACGCCGCCGCGGATGATGATCCCGACCCCGGCCTGCGCGGCGCGCGTGATCCACTCCTCGTGCCGCCGCTCCAGGGCGGAGTAGGGGATCTGCATCACGTCGAACACCCCCCAGTCCAGGTAGACGGGCAGGTGCGGCAGGGTACTGGAGACGCCGATGAAGCGCACCTTGCCGCTACGCTTCATCTCCCGGAGCGCCGCCACCAGGCCGCCCGCTTCGCACTCCGCCACGGTCGGGTTGTGGAGCTGCATCACCTCGATGCTGTCGCGCCCGAGGCGCGCGAGGCTGCCCTCCAGGCCGCGCCACAGGTTGTCCCGGGTCCACAGGTGGTCGGAGTTGTTCTCCTGCGGGCGGGTGTCGGTGCAGCCGCACTTGGTGGCCAGGTGGAATTCGCCGTAGCGATGGCCGAGGGAGGCGGCGATGCGGCGCTCGGCGTCGACGTAGTCGTAGGCGGTGTCGAGGAAGTTGATGCCGGAGTCCAACACCTCATTGAGCAACCGATCCGCGGTCTGATCGGTCCAGTGTTCCTTGGCGGGATGATACAGCGCCGTGCCGAAGCCGAGCCGGGTCACCTGCAGGCCGGTGTTGCCGAGCACGGCGGTGGGAAGAGCGGTCGCAAGATCTGCCATGGCGCCCATGATACGGTATCTGAGGCCCGCCCGGCGAGCCGTTGCTTGCCTCACCGAAAATCCACTCGAGGGGTAAGAGGTGCCTCATCCAAGTTAGCGGGGCGCGGCCCGCTCCGCGCCGTTGGCCGAGTCGCGTTTGAAGGCGCGGTAGGTCTGCTCGTCGATGCCGGTGGCGGACCGGATCACCGGCCACCCGATTCCCGCCCGCAGGAACCCTTCAATGGTCTCCAGCCTGCCCTTAAGCTCACCCTCTTGCCGGCCTTGTTGCTTGATCTCCTCGACGTAATTCATGATGTCTCCCTCCGGTCCCGGTATCTGCCGCTGCAGTTCCTTGGCAAATCGCCCCCGCAACGGTTCCCTTTGGGTCGCCAGCACGTACCACACGAACATGCTCTGCTCCCCACCCCCGCGGCGCGCCAGTTCCGCCAGCAGCGGCAGCGCTCGCTCCAACGCCGGCCATGCCACCGCCGCACGGTATACCGCCAGCATCATCAGCTGCGCCAGCCGCCCCTTCATCATGCCACGCACCCCCTCCGGCGGGGTCTCCGAATGGTCGATCAGCACGTGCTCGAAGCTCGGCAGCCACCGCCACCCACGCACCTCACGCGGGAACAACTCCGAAAACTCGGTCGCGTAGCGCCAGCGTCCGCTTCCCAGATAGAACACCATCGGCACGATCGGGCGCAACTCCGTCTCCGCAGGATAGCGCCGCCGGTCCCGGTCCCAGATACGGCAGCAGTACTGCAACAGCCGCAGGCGCATCCAGCGGTCACGGTTCCGCACCGTGGACTGATGCTCCAGCAGCACGTACAGCCAGGCCGGCGCGCCGCCCGCGCGGCGCCGGATGGAGTACAGCAGATCGGACTCGGTGGCGCGCAGGTCCGGGGCGATGAAGGAGCTGTTCTCGGCGGCCAGGGTGGACCACTGCAGGCCGTTGGCGATGGCCGGCGGCAGATGCGCGCGCAGCAGACCGACCGCTTCGGCGGGTTCGCCGAACACGGCGCGGAACAGGTTGTCGTGCGGCTGCGCCAAGTCGTCGTTCGCCATGCTTCAGACCGGTTCCCCGCTGCCCGCGGGGCGCGGCCTGCGCCGTGCCCGGGGAGCAATCGCGTCCGAGACGCCGCGGCGGTGCGAGTCCCGCGGGCCGGCGCGGACGCCGGCGGTGGCCGCCGCGAGACCGGTAAACACCAAGCGGATCAGATAATCGTGGTGGGGCTGACACAGGAGCGGTATCATCTCTCTGACTGTTACTACGGCGCGGCGTCCGCGCCGCTTTTCTGTTCGGCGAACTCGTGGAAGGAAAATCGCACGCCTGCGGCGGCAGGCAGGAGGGGACTTCGGTCACTCTCCCCCGCCTACCTGCACCCGAAGCTGCTGGCCGGCCAGGGTCTGGCGCGCCCAGAACAGGTTCTGGCTCGCGTCGTTGCCGCCCGCCGCCAGGATGGCGGTGCCGGTCGCGGTGGTGCCGCCGCTCGGCGCCGCCGTAAAGGTCACGCTCGGGGCGGTCACGTAGCCGCTCCCCCCGTTGGTGACCTCCACGGACCGGATGACGTATTCATAGACCGCGGTGCCGACCGCCGTGGTGCCGCCGGTCGGCGCCGCCGTAAAGGTCACGGTCGGGGCCGAGGTGTAGCCGCTGCCGGGGTTGGTGACCGTCGCCGTCGGGACGGCGTAGGCCATCACCGCGCTGGCGGTCGCCCCGCTGCCGCCGCCGCCCGAAAAGGAGACGGTCGGGGCCGAGGTGTAGCCGCTGCCCGCGGTGCCGGGCGTCACCGAGCCGACCCCGTAGTTCATCACCGCGGTGCCGGTCGCCGCGGTGCCGGACGACGGCGTCGAAAAGGTCACGGTGGGGGCCGAGGTGTAGCCGCTCCCCCGGTTGGTGACCGTCACCTCATCTGCCTCGACGAGTACGCTCGCGGTGGCGGTCGCCCCGCTGCCGCCGCCGCCGGTAAGGGAGACGGTGGGGGCCGAGGTGTAGCCGCTGCCGCCGTTGGTGACGTCAACCCCGGTGATGGTGCTGCCCATCACCGCGCGGTAGCCGGCCCCGCTGCCGCCGCCGCCGGTAAAGGTGATCGTAGGGGCGGACGTGTAGCCGCTCCCCGCGTTGGTAATGATGACTCCTCGAATGTTGGGGAACATGTTCGCGGTGGCGGTCGCGCCGCTGCCGCCGCCGCCCGAAATGGTGATCGTGGGGGGCGAGGTGTAGCCGCGCCCCCGTGAGGCCCAGGTTGCCGCGCCCAACAGGATGCGGTTGAACCGCCCGTCGGATAACGTCGTCCCGGTGCCGGTTGTCGTGGTGCCGCCGGCCGGCGCCGCCGAGAAGGTCACGGTGGGGGCGGACGTGTAGCCGGTTCCCCGGTTGGTGATCGTCGTCGACTGGACGGAATCGGGTCCCCACGCGACGCCGGTCGCCCTCGTGCCGCCGGCCGGCGGCGCCGAGAAGGTCGCGGTCGGGACCGAGGTGTAGCCGCTCCCGTACTGATTGCCGATCCTCGTCACGGAAGCGACGTTGCCGCTGACGGCCGCGGTGGCGGTCGCGCCGCTGCCGCCGCCGCCGGAGAAGGAGACGGTGGGGGGCGAGGTGTAGCTGCTGCCGGAGTTCCCGACCGTCACCGAAGTGACCCTCCCTCTTGTCGTCGCAGTGGCGGCCGCGCCGCTGCCGCCGCCGCCGGAAAAGGAGACCGTGGGCGCCCCCGTATAGCCCGCTCCCCGGGTATCGAGCGTCACCGAATCGACGCTGCCGCTGATCGCCGCGGTGCCGGCCGCGTCGGTGCCGCCGGACGGCGCCGCCGAGAAGGAGACGGTGGGCGCCGACGTGTAGCCGCTGCCGGGGGTATCGACCGTCACCGAGGTGACGCTGCCGCTGACATCCGCGGTGGCAGCCGCGCCGCTGCCGCCACCGCCGGAAAAGGAGACGGTGGGAGGCGAGGTGTAGCCGGCGCCGGCGGTCGTGACGTTCACCGAACCAACGCCGCCGCCGCCGCCGCCCGCTACCGCGGCGATTGCCCGGGTGCCGCCGGCCGGCGGCGCCGACAACGTCACAGTGGGCGCCGCGAGATAGCCGCTGCCCCGCTCGGTAATCGTGACCGACTCGACGGTGTCCGAGGCGCCCGACTGATCCGGGGCGGTGAGCACCAGCACGATCGCGCCCGCGCTCACTTCGGCGTCAATAGTCCACTGCGCGCCGCTGAGGTCGCCCGCGAAGGCCGGCGCCGTCGCCGTGCTCGTGAACGGCAGCTCGTTGCCGCCGATCGACACGCTCACCGTTTCGCCCTCGGCGCCGGTGAGCCCGTCCCAGGCGAACGGCTCGGAGCGGATCGTCAAGGCGCTCGGGTCCGCTGCGGCTGGCAGCGGCAGCGCCGACGACCAGGCGTCCTCCCCAAGGGCCCAGCTCTTCGTGGCCGGAGTCGGCGCCGCCGGAGTCGGCGCCGGCGTGGTCGGCGACCCGCCGGCGCCAGTGCCTCCTCCTCCGTTTCCGCTCGCACCGCCGCCGGCTCCGCCGGTCGCTGCCGGCCGGGCCGCCTGCTGGCACGCCAGCAGGGCAATGCCGATGACCGCCGCCAGCGCCAGAAGCGCGGCCTTGCAGATATTCCCTTTGACCTTCGCCGGCGGAAGCTGCCGAAGTCGGCCCGATTCTTTCGGTTTATGGGGGGGGGGGGGGGTAAGCGCTAGCTTGTCGTTGTTGCCGGTCACTTGAAGTCCTCCGAAACTGAGACAGACGCGGCGGAGGAGGCCCGGCCAACGCCCGCGAGATGGCAAATCAGCAGCAAAGGCTGGACTCGTCGTTCCGCAGGTACCCTGCCGCGCTTCCCGCAAACGCGCGCCAGCCAGCGGAACGCATGCATTTCAGTATCGGCGTCCGTCGAATCGGTGTCAACGCAAGGTGCGAACGCCCCGAACGCCCTCCCTTCAGGTGGATTCTTGAATGAAGCACCGCTTCCGCTTCGAGTGGATTCTCAGGTGAGGCAATACGACCGCTGCGAGGGCGGGCTCCGGCGCCGCGCGAGCTATCGCCGGCCGCCGCTCCGATGCTATCCTGGGCGGTGTTATGGCACACGACGTGAACCGTGCGTGGACGCTGGCGGCGCGGCCGCACGGCGTTCCCAAGCTCTCCGACTTCGCCTTGACCGAGACCGCGGTGCCCGAACCGGGACCCGGCGAGGTGTTGATCGCCACTCACTATCATTCCCTCGATCCCTACATGCGCGGGCGCATGAACGCTCCCGGCGGCGCCAGCTACGCGGCCGCGGTGCCGGTCGGCGGGGTGCTGGAAGGCGATGCCGTGGGCGAGGTGGTGGTTTCCAACTCCGAGCGGTTCGCGCCCGGCGACTTCGCCATGGGCAGGATCGGCTGGCAGGAGTATGGGGTGATGGACGCCCGCGACGTGCGCAAGATCGACCCGGACGCGGCGCCGATCTCCACCTCGCTGGGGGTTCTCGGCATGCCGGGGCTGACCGCCTACCACGGGCTGTTCCGGGTGGCCAAGCCGGTGGCCGGCGACACGGTGGTGGTCACCGCGGCCTCCGGCGCGGTGGGCGCGGTGGTCGGCCAGCTCGCCAAGCGCAGCGGCTGCCGGGTAATCGGCGTCGCCGGTTCGCCCGAGAAGGTGGCCTACGTCACCGGCGAGCTGGGGTTCGACGCCGCCATCGACTACAAGCGGGAGGAGGTCGCGGCCCGGTTGCGCGCGCTGTGCCCGCGCGGCATCGACGTGTATTGGGACAACGTGGGCGGGCCGGTGACCGACGCCGCCATCGATCAGCTCGCGGTGTCCGGGCGGGCGGTGATCTGCGGCCAGATCGCCTTCTACAATGCCACCTCGCCGCCGCAGGGGCCGCGCAACATCCCGCGCATGCTGCTGACCCGGCGGGCGCGGATGGAGGGCTTCCTGGTGTTCCAGTTCGCCGACCGGCATGCGGAGGCGCTGGCGCGGCTCGGCGGTTGGGTGCGCGGCGGCGCGCTGAAGTACCGCGAGGACGTGGTCGAGGGAATCGAAAACTCGCCGCAGGCGTTCATCGGCCTGCTGGCCGGCGCCAACTTCGGCAAACTCGTCGTCAAGGTGCGATAAGCGTTGAGCGGCGTATTCGTCTATTGGGACAACTCCAACATATTCCACGAGGCGCAGCGCATCGCCGAGGCGGAAGACGCCACCCCCGGCGCGCGCTATCTGGTGCGCATCCACTTCGACAACATGCTGCGCCTGGCTCATGCGGACCGCCCGCTGACGAAGGCGGTGGCGGCCGGCTCGGTGCCGCCGGAGCTGCGGCAGCTCTGGAACCGCATGGAGAACCGCGGCGTGGAAGTCAACCTGTTCGACCGCGGCGGTCGGGACCGCGGCGAGCAGGAGACCCCCGACCGATGGCTGCAGTTGCGGATGCTGGAGGACGCCCTGGATTACAACGGCGATCCCGGGATCGTCGCGCTGCTGACGGGCGACGGCGCGGGGTACGTCGAAGGCCGCGGCTTCCATAGCACGCTGCGGCGGATGCATCGGCGCGGCTGGCGGGTGGAGGTGCTGTCGTGGATTCATTCGTGCAACCGCGGCATGCGCGCCTGGGCGGAAGCCAACGGCGTATTCGTACCGCTGGACGACTATTACGCTTCGATTACCTTCCGCGAGCCGTCGCGCCCCGGGCACGAATTCGCGCCGGCGCGGGATCAGGCCGCGCTGGACCTGTCCCGCCGGCCGGTGGCCTAGCGCGGGGCGTCGAACCGGATGATGCCGCGCTTGTGGCCGCCCTTGAGCAGGTCGGCGTAGGCCTCGTTGATCTGCTCCAGGCGGTAGCGGGCGGAGATCAGCTCGTCGAGCAGCAGTTGGCCTGACTGATACAGCGCCAGCAGCCGCGGGAACTCGTAGTGCGGGTTGGTCGAACCGAAGAACGAGCCGAGGATGCGCTTCTCGTTGACGTGCAGGTCGAGGCCGGGGTAGCGGGTGAACGAACCCATGGGAGCGACTCCCACCACCACCAGCGCGCCGCCGCGGCGGACGGCGTCGTAGGCGGCCTCCTGCACCGCCGGCAGGCCGACGGCCTCGAACGCGTAGTCCGCGCCGCGCCCGCCGGTGAGGGCGCGCACCCGATCCTGCGCGTCGCCGCCGGCGACCACGCCGTGGGTGGCGCCGAACTGGCGCGCGATCTCCAGTTTGGCCGGGTCGCTGTCCACCGCGATGATCGGATTGGCGCCGCTCAGGCGCGCCCCCTGGACCACGTTCAGGCCCACGCCGCCGCAGCCGTAGACCGCCGCGTTTTCGCCGGGGCGAATCCGCACGGTGTTCACCGCCGCCCCCACGCCGGTGGTAACCGCGCACCCGACCAGAGCCGCCACCTCGAACGACACCTCGTCCGGTATCGGCACGCACGACTGTTCGGGCGCCACCGCCTGTTCGGCGAAGGTGGACAGCACGCTGAACTGGGTGACCCGGGCGCCGCCCAGCCGCAACCGCGTGCTGCCGTCCGGCATGGTGCCGTTGCGCCAATCCCAGTAGGTCTCGCACAGCCGGCTCTGGTCGCGCAGGCAGTAGAAGCAGGCATCGCAGCACGGCGCCCAGTTGAGGATCACCCGCTGCCCCGGCTGCACGCGGGTCACCCGGCTGCCCACCTCCTCCACCACGCCGGCGCCCTCATGGCCCAGCACCACCGGCATGGGACGCTTGACGTTGCCGGCCACGAAGTGCCAGTCGCTGTGGCAGGCGCCGGCGGCGGCAAGCCGCACGCGGACCTCGCGCGGCTGCGGCGGCAACAGCTCCACCTCCTCGATGACGAACGGTCCTCCAACCTGGTGCACTACCGCAGCTTTCATGTTTTCAATCCTCCTGGCGCCCGGCGGGCGCCGGCTTCAGCTTGCTTACTGTACCTGCCCTGACGGCTTGACGTATGCGTGGCCGGCCATGATGGCGCGCACCTGGTCCACGCCGCGCGCCTGCAGCAGCCGCCCGACCCGCTCCTCCTCCTGCGCGAGCAGCAGCTTGGCGTTGGCGACCACCTCTCCCAGCCGCGCGGCCGGGAACTTGACGGCGCCGTTCTCGTCCATGTGGACGACGTCGCCGGGGGCCACGTCCATGCCGCACAGGCTGACCGGGACCTGCACCGCCTGCAGCTCCTGGGGACCGTGGCCGGCGCAGATGCCGCGCGTCAGGTACTGGAACTTCATCGGCCGGATTTCGTGGATGTCGCGCGACGGACCGTTGCTCACCGCGCCGACCGCGCCGCACGCCCGCAGCGCGGAGGTCATGTTGCCGCCGGCCAGCCCGACCTTGTCCGCCAGCTCCGGCGGGAAGCGCTGCTCGAAGCAGAAGATGGAAGGACGGCCGAGCTTGTCCGCCGCCTCCAGGACATCCATCAGGCTGAGCGCGGAGTAGCCCGGATCGGTGACCCCGTAGGTACAGGTCACCGCGTAGCCGGCGACCGGCCCCAGGTCCGGGTACCAGCAGCGCAGCCGGTTGTCGGTGTACCAGTTGGCCTGCCACGGGTGGTACAGCTCCAGACACAGCTCGTGGCCGGGATAGGTCGCCACCACGTTGGTTACCGTGGGCGTGTCGATCTGCTTCAGTTCTTCGAGCAATTCCAGGTCAGACATGTGGTCTCCTTCTCATCAGGTCCTCATCAGGCGACGCCGACTTCCGCCGAAACGTCGCGCTGGTAGGTCGGGCGGATGGTCAGTTCCGGGATCATGGTGCGGTGCGGCAGGTCGGCAATCAGGACTATCGCGCGCGCCACGTCCTCCGCCGCGGCCATGGTGGCGCGCGCCTCCGCCGACGGATTGACCGGCCGGTGGTTCAGGATCGGGGTATCGACCTCGCCGGGAATGACGACGCTGGCGCGCAGCCCGCGGTTCTTGAACTCCGCGTTGAGGTAACCGGTGAAGTTGATCACGCCCGCCTTGGCCGCGGAGTAGGCGACTCCGGCAAGCGGGCTGCCGGCCACGCCGGCCAGGGAGGAGACGTTGATGATGGTGCCCTCCTTGGCGTCCAGCATGGCGTTCAGCACCGCCTGGGTACAGTAGATGGTGCCGGCCAGGTTGGAGTCGACGGTGCTGCGGATGTCCTCCGGCGTGGTGGTCTGCAGCCGGCGGTTGGGGGAGGCGTGGCCGGCGTTGTTCACCAGCACGTCGATGCGCCCCCAGGCGGCCAGCACCTCGGCGGCCATGCGCTGCGCCGCGCGCTGGTCGGCCACGTCCAGGCGCACCGCCAGCGCCGCGGCGCCGCGCCGCTCCAGCTCGCCGCGCACCGCGGTGAGCTTGTGTTCGGTGCGGCCTGCGACGACGACCCGCGCCCCCTGCGCGGCCATCAGCAGCGCGCTGGCGCGGCCGATCCCGCTGCCGCCGCCGGTGACGATGCAGACCTTGTCTTTCAGACTCATGCCGCAAACCTATCACAGAGTCGCCGCGTCGAGCAGGCCGCCAGTGGTGGGTTGGTGGGTAGGTGGTGGCCTGGTGGGCGGCGGCTAATCGACCAGCGCCTGATAGGCGAGCACGCGGAAGTCTTCGGCCACCCGGAAGTAGCCCGCCGGTCGGACCTGCGCCAGGATGATGCCGATGAACTGTTCGCGCGGATCGATCCAGAAATAGGTATTTGCGGCACCGGCCCAGCCATATTCGCCGGCCGAGCCGGGCCGGCCGCTCTGGCCGGGATCGAGCAGCACGCGCACCCCGAGTCCGTAACCGTAGCCGCGCTGCTCGCGGCCGCCTACCTCGAACGGGAGCAGCGCCGCGGGAAGCTGATTGGCAGTCATGCACTCGACCGTCTTGCGGCCCAGCACGCGCGCGCCATCGAGCGCGCCGTCGTTGAGCAGCATGGCGCAGAAGCGCAGGTAGTCGCCGGCGGTGGACACTAGGCCGTGGCCGCCGCGGAACGCCTGGTGCGGGCGGTACTCCAGGTCGGTTGCCGGGTTGGAGATCCAGTCGAACCGGCCGGCGGCGGCGAGCTGCAGGGAGCGGCTCGCGCGCGCGTCTGCGGGGTCGCGGGCGCCGATCATGGCGCTGAAGCGGTGCTGCTTGGCGGCGGGAACGAAGAAGCCGGTATCCACCATCCCCAGCGGGCCGAAGATGCGTTCCTGCAGGAACCGGTCGAGCGGCGCGCCGCTGATCACCTCGATGAGCCGCGCCGCCACGTCGTGGGACAGTCCGTAGCGAAACCGCGTGCCCGGCTCGAACGCCAGCGGCAGCGCCATGATCTGCTCCACCAGCTCGGCAAGCGGCTGATCCGACAGGTGCGAGACGTGCCGCCGGTACAGCTCCTCCACCGGGCCATACTCCAACCAGGAGTAGGTGAGTCCGGCAGTATGGGTCAGCAGGTCGTGAATGGTCACTTCCCGCCGCGGGACGCCGCCGGCGTAGACCCGGACGTCGGCGAACCCGGGGATGAAGCGCGACACCGGATCGGCGAGCTGAAAGCGCCCCTCCTCGTAGAGCGCCAGCAAGGCGGTGCAGACGATCGGCTTGGTCATGGAGTAGATGCGGAAGATGGCGTCGTCGCGCATCGGCTCCCCGCCCGGCCCCAGCGCGCCGAAGCTGCGCTGGTGCAGCAGCTCGCCGCGGCGGTACACCGCGGTGACGATGCCGGGGATCGGCGTGGTATCGACGTAGCGCTGCATCGCGTCATCGATGCGGCCCAGCCGGCTCAGGGAAACCCCGGCCCTCACGGCTTCACTCATCCCTGCCAAGGATAGGCTCACGCCGGGGCCGGCGGCTACCGCGTGCAAGGGTCCGGCGTCGCGCCGGCCGGCGCAGCCGTTCGTGTTACTATGGTGGGATAGGGAGCGCGGGGGATGATCAAGTACGTAACGGGCGATCTGTTGGCGGCGGAGTGTGAAGCGTTGGTCAACAGCGTCAACTGCGTCGGCGTCATGGGCCGCGGCGTCGCGCTCGCGTTCAAGCGCCGGTTTCCCGCCAACTTCAAGGCGTACAAGGCAGCCTGGCGACTGGGGTGAACTCGAGCCCGGCCGGATGTTAGGGGGACGAAACTCGATCTCCGGGAGGCGTTTCCACCGCCACAGATTCGCTACTTTCAAGGAGGATACGTAGCGGTCGTCTACGTGGACGAATTACCCGCGGATCGGAAGTACGTCTTCTACCGCGGGGAGGCGTGGAAACGCGTGCTGACCGGGGAGCACCGGCTGACGGAGGCGGAGATCGAACGACAGGAGGAGTACCGGGAAGAGTCGTGGCATGCCCGAGGAAGTGTTGCGGGAGACGGTGAACAACGCGTTGGCCCACCGCGACTATTCCATCGACAAGCAGGCGATCATATCGATCAGGCCCGGCCATCACGTCTCCATCCGCAATCCCGGATCATTCCGCCCTCACCTGCTCATCGAACATCCGGACGATCCCATCCCGCTGCGCCGGATCATGCCCGAGGCCAAGGCGCGCAACCCCAAGCTGGCGGACGTATTGCGGGTCTACCGGAAATGGGAAGGCAAGGGCGTCGGCATGGCTACGCTGGTGAACCTGTGCCTGGAGAACCGGATCGATCTTCCCGCTTACCGCTTCTACAGCGAAGAGGTGCGCCTCTTCCTGAACGCCGGCCCGCTGCTCGGAAATCGGATCGACACCCTGATCGAATCGTTCGACGCCTACATCGCCGGCAAGCTGGCGGGCGGTCTCTCCGACGAACAGAAGCTGGTGCTGGCGTACCTGATGAAGGAGATATTGTCAAGTCTTGTGGATTGAGAATCAGCGAGCGCATCTCCATCGTTCTGTCGTCTCTCTAAGCCGCTGCCTCCGTCAGCTCGCCGTCTACGAATTCACGCCCTTCCATCACTAGGGGTATGAGTTTGAAGCCCATCAGCCGGCGCCACCTCCGCTGCGCTTCCAGCGCCAGCTTCCAGACCATCGTCAGCGTCGCCGCCCGCGACCCGCAGCCCTTCGTCCGCTTCGTCCGCAGCCGCACCGTCGCATACGTCGACTCGATCGGGTTGCTGGTCCGCAGATGGGTCCAGTGCGCCGCCGGAAACCCATAGAAACTGAACAGCGAGCCTTCATCCTTGCGCAGGCTGGCGACCGCCTTCGGGTACTTCGCCTCCCACGCCGTGCAGAACTGGTGGTAGGCGCTGGTAGCATGCTCCAACGACGGCGCTTGCCACATCTCGCGGATCATCGTCTTCGCCCGCCCCTGCACCGACTGCGGCATCTTGTCCAGCACGTTGCCGGCCTTGTGGAACCAGCAGGTCTGTTCCTCCGTTCCCGGATACACCTCCCGCAGCGCCGCCCAGAACCCCAACGCCCCGTCCGCCGTCGCCAGCCGCGGCCCCTTCGTCAGCCCCCGTCGCCGCAGGTCCAACAGCAGCTCACACCACGCCGTCTTGCTCTCCCGGTAGCCGTCGCTGACCGCCACCACTTCCTTGCGCCCCTGCTCGTCGGCGCCCATGATCACCAGGATGCAACTGCGCTCCTCGTCCAGCCGCACGTTCACGTGCAGGCCGTCGGCCCAGAAGTACACGTACCTCTTGCCGCTCAGATCACGCTGCGTCCACTCCTGGTACTCCGCTTCCCACACCTTCTTCAGCCGCACCACGTTGGTCGCGCTCAGCCCTGCGGCCTGCTCTCCCAGGATCGCCGCCAGCGCCTGCGAGAAGTCCCCGCTCGATACCCCCTTCAGGTACAGCGTCGGTATCAGGCTGTCCACACTCGGCGTCCGTCTCGCGTAGCGCGGCAGGATCGCGCTGCTGAACCTCGACTCTCCCTGCTTGGCGAGCTGGCGGTCATCGACCCGCGGCTGCCGGATCGGGATCGGACCGATCCCGGTGACCAACGAGCGCTTCGGCAGATGGCCGTTGCGGACCGCCAGCCGGTGGCCGTGCTGATCCCGCTGGTCAGCGTACCGCGCCAGGAACTCGTCCACTTCCGCCTCCAGCGCCGCAGCCAGCATCTGCCGCGCTCCGGCGCGTACGATCTCATCCAGAATGGCACCAGGACCTTGAGGACCTTGAGCCTCGGTGGTCCTGCCGGTATTGTTCTCCACGAGCGTACTCCTCCTGATTCGTGGTTGAATCGTTCTTGGGAGGATGCGCTCTTTTCATCCCATCCACAACTTCCGGTTATATCTCCTGATGAAGGCGCAGTGGGCCGATGAACGGTACCAGTACACGATCCTGCTGACGCCGGACAAAACCACTTCGAGCAGCTGCTGGCGCTGGAGCGGGTCGGGTTGATCGTCAGACATCCGCGCAGCACGGTCACGCGGCCGGTGTTCGTCGTCGATCAGGCGCTGATGCAGTCGGACTACCGAGACGACCTGGAGCGGATCTTCGGTGACCTGCGGTCGGTCGATCCGCGTTCGAGGCGATGTCTGAACGTCCTGTGGCGCTATGGCCGGTTCTCGTCGGCCGGGGCGGCGACCGCAAAGAAGACCGCCTTCTCGCTCTGGTACGAAGACCACGGAGAGATTCAGGACATCAAGGAGTTCGATCGCTTCTACCGGCAGGTCCGCTACACCTTCAACAAGCTGGAGCGAGGCGACTATATCGTGCGCGCCGGCCGCGGCGGCTTCGTGCTCAACCAGAAGTATCGCGCTGATCGCCTGCTTTGAGTATGGTCGCTTGCTGGTCCAACCTGCGCTATCTCAGGCCGGCCATTACGTCGCCGGCGTCCACCAGGTGCACGCCGGTCGAGGCATCGATCTTGACCGCCGCCTCGGGCACGAACAGCGCGCTGACCACTTCCAGGCCGGCCGCTCCGGGCAGGGCTTCGGCGCCGGGGCGCGGTCCGGCGCGAGACACGGCGCCGCTGCGCGCTGACCACTTCGCCTCGCCCACCAGCAGCCGCCTGCCGTCCACCGACCGTGCCACGATGTCGAACTCCGGGGCGTTGCCGCGCCAGTAGCGCCGCGCCGGCTCCCACGGTCCCAGGCGGCCCAAAGGAGTATCGCACCGGTGCAGCACGGGGACCGCCATGCGGCACAGCTCCTCCCACGCGTACGCCTCCAGTCCCGGCCGGAGCCGGGCCCAATAGCGGAGCCGGGTGTCGCGCGGCGCCTCCGCCAACGCCGCGCGGTGCGGGGCGACGACGGCGAACCACAGGCGCAGAAACGGATCGTCGATGCCGTAGAGGCTGCGCTTGCCCGAAGCCGGACTGCTCCCGAACGGGACCTCGCGACGCACGAAGTTCATCTCCATGAGGGCGGCCAGTTGCCGCGACAGGCTCGACGCCGGCCGCCCGAGCCGGCCCGCGATCTCGCTGATGCGGCGGGCGCCCGCGCCGATGACGTCCAGCAGCGGCCGCAGGGCGGTGGCCGGCGGCGTTTCGGCCCGCAACAGGCGGTCCGGTTCTTCGTGCAGCGGCCCGGCAGGATCGAGGATCAGGTCGTCGACCGCCGCCTCGAAGTCGCCTCCGTACGGCTCGGCGAGCTCCCAGTAGCGCGGCATGCCGCCCCAGATCGCGTAGCCGGAAACCAGGGCACGAGGCGGCGCCGCGGTGAATACGTCGGCCAGGTATCCCGGTCTGAGCGGGCGCACCGCGAACGCTTCCACGGCGCGGCCGTACAGGGGGGCGGCGGCGCTCAGCACCGCGCCGTGCATCATGCGCAGGCTCGACCCGCTGACCACCAGGCACGGCCGCCAGGCGCGCCCGTCCAGCCAGTTCTGCAGGACCGCGCTCACCGGCGGATCGGCGGCGATCAGATACGGCAACTCGTCCAGGATGAACGGTCCCGGCCAGCGCGCGTCCGCGGCGGCGGCCGCGAGGCGCCGGAAGAAGGACCGCCAGTCCGGGTACTCGACGTCCGCGAACCCCGAGAACCGTTCGGCGACCGCGGCGGCCAGGTAGCGCCGCTGCACCGCGGGCGCCGACTGATCCGCGACGGTGTAGAGGCCGTCGCGGCGCCGTGACCACTCGATGAGCAGCCGCGACTTGCCTACGCGCCGCCGCCCCCAGATGGCCGCGAACGCGCCGGACGACCGCGCCGCACGGTTGAGCCGCCGCAACTCGTCGCGACGATCGAGGAACTCCATGGGCGTATTATACCGCTCAGCATTATGCTGACTTGCATAATAGTGGGGCGGGGCGGCGCGGTTATGGCCGTTTCGGTTATGCTGTCCGTCATGGGACGATTGACGGTACCGGCTCTGGCCGTGATGTTGGCACTACTGTGGTGCTCGGCCTGCGCGGGGGCGGCCCCGACCCCGGACCCGGCTCCCGCGGACCCGGCGCCGGCGGCCCCCGCGGGTCCGGCCCCCGCGGACCCGGCGGCTCCGGCTCCGACCGAGGCTCGCTACCGGGTCACGTTCACCTCCACCTGGAGCGCGGCGACCCACCCGCGGAACTTTCCCCGCGGTCCGCACTTCTCCGGTCTGGTCGGCGCGACGCACGGGGACATCCGCATCTGGCAGTCCGGCAAGGTCGCCACCGGCGGCATGGAGCAGATGGCGGAGACCGGCGGCAAGAGCCGGTTGCTGGGCGAGATAGATCAGCTTATCGAGCGTGGTTCCGCGCACGCCCGACTTTCCGGCGGCGGACTGTCGACCTCGCCGGCAACCGTCAGTCTGGAGTTCACCGCCGTCTCCTCGCATCCGTTCGTGACCCTGGTCAGCATGCTGGCGCCGAGCCCTGACTGGTTCGTGGGCGTATCCGCGCTGCCGCTGATGGAGGACGGAGCCTGGAAGGCGCGCGTGGAGGTGGCGCTCGTCGTCTACGACGCCGGCACGGACGACGGCGCGGTGTTCACCGCCGCCAACGCCGATTCCGATCCGGCCGAGCCGATAGCCGCGCTGACCAGCGACCCGGACGATACCGACTTCTCCGCGGGCAAGCCCGCCGTGGGTACCTTCGTCTTCGAACGGCTCTAGATATAGAGAAATAGAGCGAACCACGTGGCCGCGCGCCGGCGTCAGATGGCGCGCAGGTCGTCGAGGAACTCCGAGGCGGGCTCGACTCCGGTAACCAGGAGATGATCACGGGCGCGGGTGCACGCCACGTACAGCAGGTGCCGTTCGGTGGCGTAGACGTCTTCCAGGTCGGCGGGGTCGCCGACGTTCGCCAGTCTCGCCGGCGACGGCAGCACCTCGTCGTCGCAGGCGATGACCGCCGCGGCGCGGAACTCCAGGCCCTTCGCCGCGTGCATGGTGCCCACCGCCACCGAGCCTGAGACACCGCCGGCGCGCCGGCGCAGATCGACCGTGGAGAACCCTGCCGCGCGCGCGGCTGCGGCGGCCCGCTCCAGTTCGGCGTTCGATCTGACGAGCAGGCCGATCTCGTGGGGCGCGTAGCCGGCCTGCTTCCGCTCGGCCAGCCACTCGGCGATGACCGCGCGTTCCTCCTCCGGCGAGCCGAGGATGGCGACGACCGGTTCCGCGCCGTTGAACACGGAGACGGTGCCGGCGCGCCGCTCGGCGTTGCCGTCCACGTCCGCGATCTCGCCCGGCAGGAGGCGGTCCGCCTGCCGCCGGATCTGGTGGGAGGTCCGGTAGTTGACCCGCAGGGTGTGGGAGCGCCCTCGGACGTCGATCCCGAGCGCCCGCCAGGAGAACGGCGTCCGAAAGATCCGCTGCCCCAGGTCGCCGGCGAAGAACAGGCCGTCCGGGCGCCGGGCGCCGAGGGCGGCCAGCAGCCGCAGCTCGGCCACGCCGAGGTCCTGCGCCTCGTCGACGACGCAGAACTCGAACGGCGGATGCGCGAGCTGCGCGCACTGCCGCTCCAGTCGGGCGAACAGCCGCGGCTCGGTCAGCAGCCCGCGTTCGTCGAGCGCAGCCGACACCTGCGCGAAGATCGACCACAGCGCGGCGCGCTGCCGTTCGGAGAGGCGGGTCTTGCGGCCGAGGCGCGGTACGTCCCGATACTGCTCCCAGGTCGCAAGCTGCCAGGCGTCCACCACCTGGTTCCACTCTGTCCGGAGGAAGTGCGCGCTGAACGTGTTCCCTTCGGCCTGGGCCGCGGCGCGCCGCAGGAACTCTTGCACCTGCTCGTCGGCCGCCAGCTCGGCGCGGCCGCAGTGCGCCCGATAGAGGCGGCGCGCGACGTCGCTCAGCGAGCTGACTTCGAGGCGCTCGGCGAGCTTCGGCTCGTGGGCGATCAGGCGCGTCAGGCGAGCGCGCAGCGCGTCCGCGAGCGCCGTTGAGAAGGTGGCCAGCAGGACGCGCGAGCCGGGATGGGCGCGCGCCAGATGGACCGCGCGGTGCAGCGCGGCGATGGTCTTGCCGGTCCCGGCGGACCCCGATACGCGCGCCGGGCCGCGGTACTTTCGTTCCACCACCTGCCGTTGCGCCGGATGCAGGAAGACCATCCACTGCTCCCACGGATATTCGAGGGCGCGCCGCAGTTCCTCGTGATTGGCCATTACCCGGAAGCGGCGCTGCGCGTCGGGATGGGCGAACGGGTCGGTATCCGCGGCCGCGCGGGCCGGCCGCTCCGGCGTACCGCCGGTGGCCAGCTCCAGCAGCGCCTCGGCGGCCTCCGCCGGCAGATGAGCGGCCAGCGCCAGCAGCGCATCCTCGCCGGTGACCTGCCGGACGTCGGCCAGCCACTCGGCGGGAACGCCGTAGTCCAGCAGCCGGTCGTCCGCGATTCCGGAGAAGACCGGCCGCGCCGCCTCCTCCGCAGCCACGTACCGCGGCACCGCGACGTCGCGCACCACTTCGCGGACTTCGACGAGCTGCGCCGCTCCCGTGTTGGGGTGCCGTTCGATGCGCCGGCGCTCCGCCCAGCGATACGCGGCGTCGTGCTCGCCGACGTAGCAGAGCAGCAGATCGGCGGCGGTCTTGTGCACGATCATGCGCAGCCCGCGGCTCACCCGCACCGACCAGAAGTTCCGGTCGCGGGCGCCCTCCACCCGGTGGAACCGCATCCCCGGCCGCGCGGGGTCGAGCTGCAGGTCGAACGCCGTGGTCTTGGCCGCGCGCTGCTCCTCGCCCGGCAGGCGCGCCAAGCTCTCGGTAAAGGTATCGGCAATGCGGAATTGCATTCGCGCTCCGGTTATACGCTCATCAGTTCGAATTGTTCTGCAGATCGGCGGCGCGACTGCGGCATGAGGTCAGCGGTCACGCCCGACAACGTCGATCAACTGAATGAGACTTGCCCTCTGTTCAGGCGGTACGTGGCGAGAGTAGCGTCGGAACTCCAGACCCGCATTGATCGCGGCGGTTACCTGGTCGTATCCCTCATGTTCTCCCTGAACCGGCGTACCGTAGTTAATAGCGAACCAGCGACGGACTTCCGACCAGCGCCACAGGCGATAACGTGTCCGAGGATCGGTTACGGGCGCCGGGAATCCTCCCGGCCCGCGCTCATTCGTGACAAGTAAGCGAACACTCTCGCGAGTACGACGGGTACGTGCGGCGATGTCAGCCATGGAAACAAGCCCGCCGCCAGCCAGCCGAATCACTTCGACATCGGGAAGGCGTTCTACGTCCGCGATTGCCGACAGAATAGCCGTCTCCGGACTCGGGGCCTTCCGATCGAAATCCAAGTACTGTATTCCGTCGGTACGACCGACAAGTGCATCATCACATCCGTTTTCAAAAAGAACGTCTATGGCCGCATCACTTTGCAGATCAGGACCTTCCACTATTAGAGTAAACTGGTAAGAAGACATGTAGTGCACTGATATGCTCCCTCCTCAGATGGAAATATCTCATCGCCGTTCTGACCTAAGCGGCAACTCCCACCAGTACAACGGTGTGTGGGCATGCCCCGATGTTGGTCGACGAACAGATGCATGGTGCAAAGATGCCATGCTATGTTGTTCTATGTCAACACCGCTCACTCACTCATCGGAACCAATGCAGCGCGCTGTGCTCGGAGCACCTGCTCTCACTTGGTGCCGCAGCCATCGTGCACCTTGGTACCGGCTGGTGCCGTGCGACGGCAGGCACCGGTTATACGCTCGTCAGCGCCCGCTCCAGGTTCCTGGCGCGATTGCAGCGTCGCGCCCTGATGGCCATCTGCCGGCCGCGGAATTGCACCTTGGCGCGACTCAGCTCATCCAGGTTGATCCGCTTGCCGTGGATCAGAACCGGATAGCAGATCGTGTTGGCAGGAGCAAAGTGAGCAGCGAAGTCGGCCCCCTTCTGAAGCTGCACCGACACGTGGGATACCTCGGCCCTGCCGCTCTTGAGCTCCAGCGGAACCGTGACCACGTGACGTTCGTCAGCAGCCGGATAGAAGACAACGAAATCACATCTGCTCCCTTCCCATCGATGAGCGGGAAACGCCAAGTCCGCGTCAACGATGATCCGTTGATCCGGAAGACCGGTGTCGTCGACGCCGCACTCATCCCGGCTCAACGACTGACTGATATTGCGTTCGCCTACCGCCGACCGGATTCCATCGAGAACCTCATTCATGGATCGCTCGACACCTCCAACCTGTTCTGCAGATCGGCAGATCGGTTGTAGAGTTCCTCCGCTACGTCGTAGTATTCGTCTGGTTCCACGCCTTCGCTGCGGTCGAACGGAATCTCCTGAATGGTTGATCCTTGATCTGTTCCGTCCTGACGAAACAGCCATACTCCTACCTCGTTCGGATGCAGTGCGCTCGGTAGCGCCGACTCGGAAGGCTGCTTTCCCAATTGCTCCTCAAGTTCCCCTTCCCGTATGAGAATTCCGATCTGCTTCAACAGCCAATCGCTATGAGTGGTGATGAGCACCCGGATCCCCGCGCGGACAAGCCCCGCCAACGTCTTTGCGACTTGTGTCTGCGCCGCCGGATGAAGGTGAGCCTCCGGCTCCTCTATGATCAAGGTATCTCCAACATGGATGACACCGGTGAGAAACAGGACCAAGGGAGCAATCTCCAAGATCATCGACGAAGCTCGCGTCAAGGGAATATCCTGTCTTGTTCCAAGCGGGCGGTACGCAAAGTTCACGTAGCCTCCCGGCATGGTGCGGATGCCTATCCGTCCTACCAACGTCTCTTGTTGAAGAACGGATGCCAGATCTTGTAGAATTTCATTATGGGGCGTCCGGTCATCTGCTCTGTACAGAACGATCCTTCGCATGAAGTCTGCAACGACCCCCGAGAGTGTAGGAATACCGGGAATGCTGTCTGATGTTCCACGGGTGGAGCGAATTATGAGTGAACCTGCAATAACTTGTAGAGTTTGCATGATACCGCTTCGAACCGCCGGCAAGTAATGGATTTCAGCTGGTCTGATGAGATCCTCGGTAAGAGATACCAGAGTGGCCATTTCTTCTAGAATGGAGTAAACCGATGCTCTCCTGTTCCTTATTAGAAAATTCGACAGTCTACTCCGATTTATGTCAGAACTTCGAGATCGACCGATTTCGGGAATCAATACGAAGTCATCGACCTCCCCGGACACAGTACTGCGTTCATCCAACAGGCTCATGTTCATATGCCAGAGAATGTTGCCACTACTCGGTACCTGAAGATTGATCTTGATATCGTTCTCGGATGACGATGTACGGACGAGCTCGGACAGACTGGCCGAGTCGAAACATCGATTAAGTTCAGACTCTAGATCAACACCGGATTCTTCCACGTTGGTCTTCAATGCGCTACGCAGGCCGACGGGCAAGTCGTGGTACATGAATGGCTCCCGGGTTTCGGTCAGAGTCCTGATAAACTGAGAGTAACTTTCTTCGGACAACGATGATCGATAGTACGGAGATCGAAATCTGCGAGGGAAAATGGGGAAGGGACGAAGATCACCAAGTACTTTGTGCAGCGCGTATATCAGGATGGACATGTACGTTTTGCCGGTATTGCTAGGACCGACGAACACGGTGAGAGGCCGCAGAGCCACCAGTCCATGGGCGATTGGACCGAGATCGCGTACTTCGATCTGAACGTCAGCCCCCGAGCGGTCTTGCTGATGTTCAACGGTGTTCCTGCGTACGCTCATAGTAGCTTTACCTCAGCTTCAGTCGGAGTTGCGCTATATGGCAACTGGCGCCACGGTCTGCCGTCGATCGTTGCGTGGTCGCCGCCGCGTTTGTTGCGGACGCCGCCGAGTTGCTTGAGAAAGAAGGGGGTGTCGGTTCGGACCGACTGATCGCGCAGGGCGCGCGCCCATTCGATGCGCATCGGCCTCGCGCCGGGGCCGCTCTCACCGCCGGCGATTACCCAGTGGAGCGTCCCGTCCGACAGCCACGGGGTGAGGTCGAGCGGCGCGAGCAGCGGTTCGGCGGATACGAACCGGACCGGGGCCGGCAGGCGGGCCAGCACGGTCAGTCGCGGAGCGTACTTCTGATTCTCTACGGATGTCCCGATCCAGATGTTGGCAGGCCATCCGCGCGGGAACCGATCCCGATAGCGGGACCACCAATGGACGGCGCGGCCGGGCCGCTTGGTGAGGACCTGGAAAATATGCCCGCGCCGCGCCGCAGATTCGACCATCACCGAGAATATATCGGTGAGGAAGTCGAATGGCACGCGCGGATGGAACAGGTCGGACATGCTGTTCACGAATACCAGGCGTCGGGTCCGCCACGTGAGCGGCGTCTTGAGGCGTTCCGGCAGGATGCGAACGGTATCGGGCGTCGTATCGTAGCCGGCGACCCCCATGGCTCGCAACCGCGGATACAGGGCATACATGTAGCAGTGATCGCAGCCGGGGGAGATCTTGGTGCACCCGGTCACGGGATTCCAGGTCTCGTCAGTCCACTCTATCGCCGATGCCATGAATCCTCACATGTTTGCACAAGTATACCAGCATCCGGTGCAGGAACACGCGGGTAATGTCCGAAATACCCATCAGCGTCCCACCGCCACCGGGGCTTGGATTTTGTTGGCAACCGCGGTGTAGAGATCGACGTCGACTTCAGGTGCCGTGATGCTGACGACCAAGGCGTAACGAGCGGCACGCTCGTCGCGTTTGAGCCCGGGGCGCGATTTCCACCAACCCAGTGTCGGATAGACGGCCATGACTGCGCGGCTCGCCAGCTCGGCGGCGCTCCCGCGCCAGATGTCGCTATGCAGGGAGCCTCGATGGCGAGACTGTTTACCGATCGTCCAGTTAGGATCATCGCCGCCCCGAGTCATTCCCGCCTCATCATCGCGTGCCGCAGCGTTGATTCTGGTTCGAAAATCTTGGATCGATTCAGCGGGACGCTTGACATCGAATCGTAGGCCGTGTGACTCGTATCGATAACGTGAACGGTCGCCCCGTCGCGACGGATTGGGCTCGATGAAGTATGACAGCGTAACCCGCATCGTGACCGGAGTATCGCCAAGATTTTCCAGAACGTCTTGCGGCCATGGCAAACGATGTACGTGCATGTCACGGAGTGTAGCATGCTTTCCGATCTCTCGTTTGAAGGGATGCAGTCTCTCCTGGACTACCATCGTCAATGAGTTTGCGACACTCCAGAGGGCGCGGTCGAGACTCGGCACGCCGAAGCCGCATCGCTGCACGAGTCTACGGTAATCGGCCTTGGATGGTACCTTCCTCACTGGAAGAAAGGAGCGCTTCATGGCGTCGGTCCACTCCGCGGACTGAACGATCAGAGCGCGAATCGTTTCAGGCCAGAGGTCGGGGTAGGCAGCCATCACTTGCGCTGCCAACCGCGAAGCAAGAGCGGTTGCGGCGCTGGTGGCGTTGGCGGTGGTGAACATTCGTTCGTTCAGTCGATGATGGGTGGTCAACAGGCTAAGGCTGCGCATCCACACTGCGCTGAAGGCGTCCTTCGCGGCGTTGCCGCCTTCAAGTACCACGTCAGGCTTCAGCGGCCACCGCCGTTCCCACGTCAAAGAGGTTGTGCTGAACGGGCTCAGACCGCCTCTCGGGGCGACCGGATAGTAGCCGTCAGCATCGTCCTCGGTGATTTGCACAAGGTTGGTGTACGCCCCGACGGTGAGTACGTTCCATGCCTGAGCAGGGTCATGCACTCCTTCGATCTCGTTACCCTCCGGATAGTCCGACCATACGGCATTATCACTATTACCCGCGGACACGACCAGCAGGCGCGGATTGGCACCGTGTCCGGCGCTGGCGGCGGCCAGCGAATCGAGCGTGGCCGACCACGCCGATGGCCTGCCGCGGTCGCGGTTGTCGCGGGCCGTGACCGCCATTGAGAACACCCGTGATCTGTGCAGTGCGGTGACCTCCGGCCTGGCCACGGCTTGCTCGGTGAGGTATCCGTGGTGTCGCGGGTTACCGCCATTGGTGCTCGTCCGCAAGAGTTTGACCGATTCCAGGCGGTGTTCGATATTCACGTTGTCACGTCCGCTGAGGAGATCAGTCAGATCGCCGAAGATAGCCAAACCCGCCATCGACGTACCATGTCCATCGTCGTCTCCAACCAGCCACGCGGGTTCCACGGTATGGAGATCGGCGGTGTCAAGCGCATTTTTCAGCAAAGGATGGTCGCGCGTCACTCCTGTATCGAGTACACATACGTACGTCACCTCATCCGCATTGTTGACGAAAGATGTCCTCCCGCGTAAATCTTTGAGCCACTCATGCTGTTCAACGGGCTCTATAGAGTCGAAGAACTTGGCCGTCTCCTTGGGGCGCCGTAACTCCGCGATGCTGTTGAGCGTGAGCATGGAGCGCTGCATCTGTTCGACAGATGCGGAGACAAGCAGTACCGTCCGCTCCGGGAAGTCTACGGTACCGGGCGCCACGCGCATTCCCTGTGCTGCCACGAGTGTGCGGAACGCGTCGACGGTTTCGCCTCTGTTCTGCCTGACCGGCAACCACACCTCCCACCACCAGATGGCGCCGTCGCCGACGGTTGGCAGAACGGCTCCGTCGTCAGTCCAAAGTGCTCGAAGGCTGGCCGCACGGATCTCTCGAATCGCATTGAGCAAGCGCTTGTTGTCGCGAGCCCGTCCTATGCTGTCTCGCTTTTCCGCCAAGTAGTCATTGATGAGATTCTCGAAGTGAACGAGCTTACCGTCAGGTACGAACACCGTGGCGCGGGTCCGACCGGCGTTGGAACGGACATTCAGCAGTTCGATCCCCGAACGCTCGCGCGCCAGGCTCTCGAACGCAAGCTCTATACCAGGAAAGCTCTCGAACTCGACTAGGAGCCCCAACCCTTCGTCCAATCCGGCTTGCTGTTGCGCGTTGCGTGCGGCTTCCGCTTGCGGACGGAGTGCGTCGAGCTGCCGCTGCAAAGCCGCCCCGTGCCTCTGACGATTCCACTCCGGTATCCAAGGCCGCTTGCCTCCCTGCCGCGGGGAACGGTATGACTCCACTTCGGTAACGCCGTCGAGGATGAAATGCCGATGCTGTTCTTCGGTCCCGTTCGCCATGCGCTAGGCCTTCGTAGTCAGTTGGGCGGCGATGGTTCGGCGTTCGTCGAGCATCGCGTTGATCTTGGCTTCGCAAACCCGTCCGGTTGGGGTGTTGAGCAGCGCATCCTTCAAGGCTTCGTCCGCGGCGCGGGCGATGTCGGCGTGGCTCAGGCCGACCGCCGCCGAGGCGAGGCGTCCCCATGCCAGTCGCTTGACGGCGGTCCGCGCCAACCGCATCTTCAACAGCTTGGCGATCTGCGCCGCGTCGGGGAGCTCGTAGTACAGCACGTCGTCGAAGCGCCGGAACAGGGCGGGATCGAGGATGTCGGAATGATTGGTGGCCGCCACGACCATGCTGTGCGAGCGTTCCTGCTCGATCATCTGCAGGAAGCTGTTCAGCACCCGGCGGATTTCTCCTACGTCGTTGGCGAGGCCGCGTTGCGACCCGATGGCGTCGAACTCATCGAAGAAATAGACCCCCCGCGTGCGGCTCGTCGAGTCGAATATCTGCCTGAGACGGGCCGCGGTCTCTCCCATGTACTTGGTGATGAGCGAGTCGAGCCGAACCTGGAGCAGGGTCAGCCCCAGCTCGCCGGCCAGCGCCGAAGCGGTCATGGTCTTGCCGGTGCCGGACGGTCCGACCAACAGGAGCTTGCTGCGGGGCGCAAGGCCCTGTTCGATGATCCGGGCGGCGTGACGTTGCTCGCGGATGACTCGCTCGATCTGCTGCGCCACGCCGTTGCCCAGGACCAGGTCGCCGAGGCGGCACTTCGGGTAGGACGCATCGAGCAATCCGGTGGGCAGGCCGCGAGCGTTCGGCGTCGCCAGAGGCCCGCCGGCGAGCGCCCGCGCGTCGCGGCCGTTCTTGGCCTGGTCGACCAGCGCGCGCAGTTCCACGGCGAGCTTGCCGTGGCCGACTCTGGCCTCGTGGGCAGCTACCTGCAGGGCGACCGACAGGAAGCGCTCCTCATCGCCTTCCAGGTGCGACTTGAGCAGTGCCTTGAGCTGTTCAGCGCTAGCCATGGGGCGTCGCGGACCATCGCACGGGCGGGTTCATACGCGGAACACCTTCATTACTTCGTCGCCGAGGTGGTTGATGACCTTGACGGCGATGCGGCCCGACTCCGGGCGGTCGAAGGGACGGGAGGTGTCGCTGTGGAGGGTCTCCCAGGCGTCGCGGTCGATCTCGGCCTTGAGGGTGGTCTTCAGCGCCTTGTAGGGGTCGCTGGCGCCCAGGAAGTAGGCGTGGCGGACGAAGAAGCTCTCCTCGTCGTAGTCGGTGTCGATGAACCAGCAGGCGATGCCGTCAGGGCCGTCGCTGCGGACTTCGCCGGTGTTGGGATGGAACACGTCCACGCCGTTGACCTTGACCCGGAGGCGGTCGCCGGCGCCGCTGCCGTCCGCGACCTGCAGGAGGTCGATGTCGGGCTCGCCGAAGATCACGAACAGGTTGCCTTTGCCGGTGTTCTTCAGGTCGCCGGCCATGTGCAGGTCGGCGTTCATGCGCGCCTTCAGGATCGGAATGCGGCCGAGGCGGGCGAGTTCGCCGGCGTGCGCGTCGTAGCTGAAGGCGCAGGCGATCAGCACGTCGTAGTCGGCGTCGGCGGCTTCGCGGGCGGCGGCGGCCAGGTCGGGGCGGGCGACGGTGCCGAACTCGGGGCCGATGAAGACGCCGGCGCGCCGTTCGGCGCCGGTGTCGGGGGCGCCCTCGAGGTAGCGCCCTTCGGCGCAGATCAGCTTGCCCGGCCAGGGGGTGAGGGCGGTGAAGGAGATGCGGTCTTCCTTGTGCGCCTGCTGGACGCCGGCGGTGCGCAGGTTTTCGAGGATCATGGCGGCGAAGTCGTGCTGGCCGCGGTCGTCGTAGCCGGTCTTGCGCTCGGCGAGGTGGTCGATCAGGTCGTCGTCCTCGTCCACGCCCAAGGTGCGGTGCGGCGCCAGGCTTTCCACGGTGAACGGGCCGGCCACGCGCACGATGCCCCGGTCTTCGTAGGGCTTGTCGTAGAGGTACTCGTAGTCCGCCTTGGCGGCGATGGAGGCGTCGATCTCCTGCTGGCGGGCGATGCGCGCGTCCCACCAGCGGCGGTGCAGGTCGGCGGGGCCGGCGTCCCACGGGTCGAGCGGTCGGTCCGGGACCGTCGCCGGCGAGTAGGTGCGGTTCAGCGCGCGGTTCAACGCCCGCAGCGCGGTCGCCTTGGCGGCGTCGGTCGGCGCGTCCTGAGTCCGCTGCCACGCCGCGGCGGCCGCGGCCGGCCACGGATCGCCCGGTTCGCGCGGGATTTCCCACTCTTCATAGATGCGGTCGAGGGCAGCGTTGAGTGCCGCGCGCAGCGGCTCCAGGGTCTCCTGCCAGCGCTCATGGATCACGTCGATCTCGGCGTTGTTGGCGATCGACTTGAGGGTGACGTGCGGCACGCGCTCGTACACGAACCCCTGCCGGATGTCGCCGCTGGTCACGCTCTCGGACGGAACCGTCTGCGACAGTTCGGCTTCCTTGCGCCGCCCTTCCACACTGTCCGCCAGCAGGTAGTAGGGATAGCGCGCGCCCATCACGCGGGAGCGTGCCAAGGCCAGTGCGACGCGCGAGGTGTCGATGGTGATCCAGCGCCGCCCCCACTGCTCGGCCACGTAAGCGGTGGTCCCGGACCCGCAGGTAGGATCGAGCACGAGGTCGCCGGGATCGGTGGCCATCAGTATGCAACGCTGCGTAACTCGTATATTGGTTTGGACTACGTATATTACGTCTTGCGCTCCCATAACATCGGTCCAAAGATTATTTAGTTCAGTTACTGGATGATCATTGAGAAAACGGATGAATCTTGGTGTACGACCACTGGAATAGAGTCTGCCAGCTCGAATTAAGCGCCACATATTATCTGCCGTTGTAGACCATTGACGATTAGAAGGTAGACGAAATACCTTCCCGTCTGCTTCTATTGTAGGATACAGACATGATTGTACGCCAGCATACATCGTGTGAAGTGACGTAGGCTGAAAAACCTTTGCGGTAGTATCCTCAGTGGAAAGCTTCTTCGTCGATACTACTTCTCTATTCGGTCGGAGTGCATATCCGTACTGCGAAGCGGTACCGGATTCTTTCTTTTCTTGATAAAGACTACGAAACTTGGCGTCAGATCGAGACTTTGCGTACCAGAGAATGAAGTCGGATACTCCAGTCAATCCGGACGATCCCAGTCCTCCGGTCTTCCGAACTGTAATCAACGAAAGGGCGTTCTCCGCACCAAATACTTCATCCATCAGGGATCGAACGCGATGGACGTTCTCGTCGCCGATCTGCACGAAGATGCTGCCGCTCTCGGTGAGCAGGTCGCGCGCCACGGTCAGGCGGTCGCGCAGGTAGGTCAGGTAGGAGTGAATCCCGTCGCGCCACGTGTCGCGGAACGCCTTGACCTGCTCGGGTTCGCGGGTGATGTGTTCGGCTTTGCCGTCCTTCACGTCGCGGCTGGTGGTGGACCACTGGAAGTTGGAGTTGAACTTGATGCCGTAGGGCGGGTCGAGGTAGATGCACTGCACCGCGCCGCGCAGCCCCTCGCGCTCGGCCAGCGACGCCATCACCTGCAGGCTGTCGCCCAGGATCATGCGATTCGACCAGTTGGCGTCGTGGCGGTAGAACTCGGTGCGGGCATCACCGTCCGGCAGGCCGTTGAAGTCGGCGAACAGGTCGATCTGGTCGTCCGCGGCGCGCTCGCTCGCCTTGCTGCGCCGCAGCAGGTCGTCGATCAGGGCCTTGGGGTGGACCTTCTCCTGGATGAACAGCGGGGGCGCCTGGACCACGAGGTCGGACCAGTCCTGCTCGTCCTTGCCGCGCCACACGAGTTGCGGATCGAGATCCTGGTTGCGCCGCTGATACGCCACCCGGACCGGGTGCTGATCGGCCTTCTCCATCAGCGACCGGTACTCGGCGGTGGGAATGTTCTTGCGCGACGCCTCGTCGTGCGTAATGGTCTCGACGGCCTTGGCCGCCCTGCGCTTCGCCATCTACGGATGATCCTTCTCGGTCTCGGCCGACAGGCTGCGCACCGCCGGCACCGGCGCGCGCGGTTCGATCGCGGTGTTACACATCGATCGCATCTCCCTGTTGGTGTCGATGGCCAAGTCTACCGGTCTCCCCACAAGTCTTCCAGATACTCCCGGGTGGGCGGCGGGGCGCCGCGCGCCCATGCAAAAGCGCCGCCGACGCCGCGCCGTTGTAGGGGGCAGAGAAATGGCATCGACCCTGCATCAGCCCCACGATCACCTGTTCCGCCTGGTGTTCGCCGACCCCGAGGAGACCTCCGCCTTCCTCCGCGCCCGGCTGCCGGACTCGTACCAGGGCGGCATCCTCTGGTCCTCCCTGCGCCGCGCCGCAGGCTCCTTCGTCGACCAGGAGCTGCGCGGCTCCGTCACCGACCTGCTGTTCGAAGTGCGTAGCGCCGCCGCGGCGCCGCGGCAGTGGCTCTACCTGCTGTTCGAACATCAGTCCCAGCCCGACCGCTGGATCACGCTGCGCCTGCTGCGCTACTGCTGCCGCATCTGGGAGAACGACCGCCGAGACCACCCCGACGAGCAGTACCTGCGCCCGGTGCTGCCGCTGGTGTTCTACCAGGGCGAGCACCACTGGCGCTACGCCATCGAACTGGCGGAGTCGTTCCCGCCGGCGCTGCGCGGCCAGCCGTGGGTACCCCACTTCTCCCCGCTGCTGCTGGACCAGACCCGGATGGCGCCGGCGGCGGTGGCCGGGGAACTGCACGGGCGGTTGCTGCAACTGGCGATGATGCACACCTTCGAGCAGGAGCTGGGGGAGGCGCGGAAGCGAATCGCGCCGCTGATAGGGGAGTTGAAGTGGAAGCCGACGCATGGCGGGGTGGATTACTACCAAGCGTTCCTGAAGTATATTGTGAAGACCGGGCCGGCGGACACGCTGGAAGCGCTGGGTGAGCTGCTGCGACGCTTGGCGCCGGAACTGAGAGGTGATCTGATGACCTGTGGCGAGATACTGCGCCGGGAAGGTGAATTGAAGGGCCGACAGGAAGGCCGGCTGGAGACCATCGACGGGCTCCTGCGGGCCGGGATCGGGTGGCCGGTGATCCAATCCGCGACCGGTATCGACGAGCCCACCTACCGCGCCCTCAAACGCGACGCCGCCAACGGCACGGAGCAGACCGCCCCCCGCCAATAATCCGCGCCCCGCGATAGTCCCGCCGGGCCGGGCGCGTCCATCACGGCCAGCGCGCCGCGCCGCCCAAAAACGCCGCCGACACCGCGCCGTTGTAGGGTCAGAGAATGTGGCATCGCCCCCTGCATCAGCCCTACGATCACCTGTTCCGCTTGGTGTTCGCCGACCCCGAGGAGACCGCCGCCTTCCTCCGCGCCCGCCTGCCGGACTCGTACCAGCGCGGCTTCCTCTGGTCCTCCCTGCGCTGAACTGGCGGAGTCGTTCCCCCCGGCGTTGCGCAGCCAGCCCTGGGTGCCGCGCTTCTCCCCGCTGCTGCTGGACCAGACCCGGATGGCGCCGGCGGCGGTGGCCGGGGAGCTGCACGGGCGGTTGCTGCAACTGGCGATGATGCACACCTTCGAGCAGGAGCTGGGGGAGGCGCGGGAGCGGATCGCGCCGCTGATGTGGGAGTTGCAGGGAGAGCCGGTGCGCGGCGGCGTGGACTACTACCAAGCGTTCCTGAAGTATATTGTGAAGACCGGGCCGGCGGACACGCTGGAAGCGCTGGGTGCAGGAAAATCCCATGCTACAGAGGCTGGTGGGAGCCGCGCCGACGCGGAGGCCGCAGTGGCCAGCGACAATCAAGATGAGAACCTAGCGGCTGCCTCCGGCGGAGGGGAATGGGACAGCGGGTGGCGCACCTGAGGGCTTGGTCCGACCGTAGTCGCACAGTTGACCCAGACGGCGACCGGATGGGAGCGCGGGGCGGGCCGGGAGTGGTTCGAGGAGTGGGGGCGGAGCGCTCGAAGCGGGCTGCGCCAGCCTCAGCCGGGCGCCATGAGGGCCTTGATGGCTACCTTCGGGCGCCCGGTAAAGTAGCGTAGTGCCGACGCCAAGTTGGTCCACCGGCGGTAGCGCAGGATCAGTGCCAGCACCAGGTTGTTGCACACCGCGCGGTTGGCAGGCGCCGCGTGGCGCCGCGCCAGGCAGGCATCCTCAGCCAAGGTGCGGTCACGGCGATGGTGGTTCTTCGACTCGATCGCCCAGTGGCCGCGGTTCCAGGCCAGCAGTTGCTCCGCAGAGGCTTCGGAGGCCGGCACCGAAGTGATGCCGTAGGCGTAAGTAACGGTCTTCTCGCCGCTCTTGAGCACGTGGCGGTCGCGGCGCACCCGGAACACCTGCGCGACGTGCGGGTAGTTGAGGGTGTTGGGCGGCAAGGTCATAACTTCGATGTGGCGCCGTTCGATGCGGCCATGGGCCTTCTCGGACGCTGTGGAGAAGCGCGCGGTAGCGTGTTCCCAGGGGATGCTGACGAGTGCCTCGTAGGTCTCGGAGGAGTTCTGCTTGACGGTCATCTGATAGTGGGCCTGGTGCTGTTCGACGATCTTGGTGGCGGTGTCGCGGGTGGTGTGGAGGGCATCGAGGGTGATCACCGCGCCGCCGATCGAGACCGTCTCGAGCAGGGCGCCGACGGCGGCCAACTCGCCATTCTCGTCGTGGAAGTTGAGACTGGCGAGCGGCACGCCGGTGCCGTGCTCGACCAGGGTGGCGGTCTCGTAGCGTAGCGAGCCGTGGCGATTGGCGCCGCGAATGCGCTTGCCGTCGGCCGCGATGGCGCGGCGTTGGCGCGGAGCTGGCGGTGGCAGGCGGGACTCGGAATAGCGCTGCAGGATGGCTTCGAGGTGCTCGGTATCGGCGTGCATGAGCACCCGGTGGATGGTGGACTTGGGGGGCGGATGGTAGCGCCCGGAGCGCCGATTGCGCCACGCGCCAATATCTTTGAGGTCCTTCTGCGTGAGCCTCTGAGCATACTCCGCCGCCGCGACCGGGCCGCGAAAGTTGCCCAGCGCAGCCAACAGGTAGACCGTCAGCACGGTCGCAATGGAGTGCTTGCGCCCCTGGCCGCGGCGGTAGTCGGGGAGGTCTTCGAGTTCGGCGTACAGACTGCGCTTGTCGACTGCGGCGTTATCGTCTGGGTGTTCGGGCCGTGCCCGCCAGCAGTCTGGCAGCTTGCCGGACTGGCTGAGGATGCGCCGGGCATCGCGCCGCAAGGGGCGCACGAAGAGACGCTTCGGGTGGCCGTGAGGGTCGGTGTAGTGGCCGTTGCTGCGCGCGTAGCCCTTGCTGTCGCCGACGTAGGTCCAGTTGCCGGCCTGATACAGGGTGCCGGAGAAGCGCTGCGGATCGACGAAGCTCTCCGCAACCAGCAGCGGATGGCCGTAGTGCTGCTGCCAATCGGAGCTAGCATGGGATCGCCTTGCGCTGGGTGAGCTGCTGCGGCGCTTGGCGCCGGAACTGAGAGGTGATCTGATGACCTGTGGCGAGATACTGCGCCGGGAAGGCGAGTTGAAGGGTCGGCAGGAAGGCCGGCTGGAGGGCCGGCTGAGGGCCGCCTGGAAGGGCGCCAGGAAGGTGAGTTGAAGGGCCGGCGTGAAGGCCGGCTGGAGACCATTGACGGGCTCCTGCGGGCCGGGATCAAGTGGCCGGTGATTCAATCCGCCACCGGCATCGACGAGCCCACCTACCGCGCCCTCAAACGCGACGCCGCCAACGGCACGGAGCAGACCGCGCCCCGCCAATAATCCCGGCGCAACGACGGCCACTGCGCGCGCGGTTCGATTGCGGCGTTACCCATCGCACCAGCACGTCGACGTCGCTCTCGGCCGCAGCCTGATCGCGGGCGAAGGAGCCGAACAGAGCAACGCCGGAGACGCCGAACCGCTCCTTGAGCGTCGCCTTGCTCGCGCGGAGCAACTCCAGAACCTGGTCTCGGTTCGTGGTGCCCTGCCTCATCGTCGCCAACAATCCGAACCATCCTGCTACCGTATCAGTTCCTCTACCGTACGCCACATCTTGTCGAATGACGGTGCCCCTCGCCTCGCCTGATCAAGATCGAACAAGGAACTGAACGCCGGTTGGTCACGAGTCTCTTGGTATGCTCGTCCGGCCGCCATGCGGCCGGCAAGCCATCCCTTCGCATTGCGGGTCGATTCCGGGTTGGCTGGCGCTGTCGTGTCGCTGCCTAGGTCCCGGTGCCCGGCCAACGAATCGGCGGCGGCCAGAAACCACGCCTCGTATTCTCTACATGCCAGCACGACCCCAATGCGGCGATCGTTTCGAGCGGTCGTAGCGCGCCGGAGAATCTCCGGCGCCTTGTCGCAAGGAAGGTCGTCGTCGGCGTCGAGCACTATCAGTATACCGCCGTTGGGACCGGATTGACGCGCGGCGAGATCGACGTACCGCTCCAGTACGTTCTCCTTGAGCAGGAGGTCGCGGTTCACCCTGATCGGTTTCGGCACCCGCGGTACGGTGCCGGGAACGATGGCGTCAGCAATGCGGCGGATCAGGATCGGCACTGCCTGCACTTCTCCAACTCCCTCGACGATCGCGATGATCACGGGCATCGGTCAGTGCGTGGTGTCGGTCTGGAACAGGTCGAGGCGAAGCTGGGATGACTGGTCCGGGTCAGGGCGCAACTGATCGATCCGCAGCAGCTCGCCGGCGCGGAAGAGGTGATCGCGGAGCGACGAACGGCCCGCTTCGTCCAGGGGGCCAATTCTAGTTTCGGCATGCTCGGAGAGTACGGCGAGGATCGAGGTGTCGGGGATGGTGTCGTGGTCGAGCAGGTCGGCGCTGTGGCTGCTGACGATGACCTGCGCCGCTCGGCTGGCCTCGGTCAGACTGTCCATGAGCACGCTGGCGGCGGCCGGGTGCAGGGCGCTCTCCGGCTCTTCGATGCCGATCAGGGTTGCCCGCTCCCCGTTGCCGCTCGTCCCCTGGAACAGCGCGACGAGCACCCCGAGCGCGCGCAGCGTGCCGTCGGACATGTTGCTGGCCAGGAACCGCCACGGATGGTGAGCTCCGCGCACGTCCTGACGAAAGTCCAGGGTGAGTTTCGTCCCCATCGTGCGAGGCTCAACGCCCGTGACGCCGGGCGTGATGGCGGCCAGATATTCCTCGACCGCCGTCTTGCCGCGCCCTCCGAGGTTTGCGAGGACGCTCGCCAAGTTGCCTCCATCTCGCTTCAGCAGATCTCCAGGGTCGGGCGCCTGGAGATCGCGGATCGCTTCGGGGTTCAGATTGTAGAACCCCATCTCAGACAATGCATCGTAGACTGGCCGGAACGTGGTGAATCCCGACATGGCGACCAGATAGAGACGATCTCTTGCGCACGCCGGCGGATTGGGAATCGTGCTGTCAACTACTGTGCCGTCCTCGACCTTGTAACGGTCGTAGCCGGATGCGCCGGCGATGAAGCATTCCTCCTCTTGCACGCTGTAGCCACCGCGAGGTTGCGCGCCCACCCGGAACGCGTACCAGCCTTCGGCGCGGGGAAGCCGCAGGTCGAGCCGGATGCCGAAGTGGTTCGGGTGGCCGCCGGAACGTCTGCGCACTTCCTGAATGCCGCCCCGGTCGCGCAGCGCGTGGTCCAGTGAGAAGCGCAGCGCCTCGGCCACGAAGCGCAACGCATCCAGGAAGTTGCTCTTGCCGCTCCCGTTCGGGCCGACCAGGAAGGAGAGCGGCGCCGGCCGCACGTCGCACGCGGCAATGCTCTTGTAGTTCCGCAGGCGCACGCGGGTCACCAGCCGGGAGTCGGTGTCTCCAACGTGGCTCACGGGGAAATCAGCCATCCAGTACCGCCTGTGGGGCCTCGTCCCGACGATCGCGGTTCCCGCCAGGGCCAGCCGGTGCGACCAGACCCATTTCCGTAAGAAACTGCGAGGGCGGTTTGCGGTATCCGTAATACTTACGGGCTCTGGTCAACGTGAGGGTATCGCTGGCGCGGGTGACCGCCACGAAACAGTTCCTGCGCTCCTCCTCGACCTCCTTGCTGAACATTCCCCGGCGCAGCGCCTGGAACGACGGCAGCACTTCCTGCGCCAAGCCGATCAGATAGACGTGCTTGAACTCCAGGCCCTTCGCGCGGTGCACGGTCATGCAGCGCACGGCATCCTTACCGGGCCGCGGTTCCTTCGACGCCAGATCGAGTTGCGGAAGATAGTCGTGCAGCGTGATGCCGCTGCCGTGCTCGCCCATGATCTCGTGGTGAAGCGTGCGCCACGTATCGACTTCCTCTTTGGTAACCGCGCCGTCGCCGTTGCCGCACCACTCCTTCCACCCCTGGTCGAGGAACGCTTCGATCACCGCCGGAAACGCAAGCGAATCGACCAGCTCAGAGCGAATCACGCGCAGCGCGCCGGCGGCTCGCTGGTCGGCAACCGCCCCCGCAGCGTCGGCCCACGAACGCAGAAAGTCGCCGCCGACCAGCGCCGCCGCGGCCGCCACCGTTTCCGGCTCCAGCGCGGTTCCGCTCAGCGCTTCCCATGCCAGGCACAGCCGGCGCAGGATCGTCCGGTCGTGGCGCGCGTTGGCCAGCCGCAGGGCATGCAGGATCGTGCCTACCGCGGGAGACTCGAACTCCCTGGTCCTCTGCGGCAGGTGCGCGTCATAGCCGGCGCTGCGCAACGCGGCGGCGGCGCGCTCGATGAGCTTCACCGTACGCCCGATGACGACGCATTCGGCGGCAAGCAACTCCCGCTCCGCCATGTCTTGCGCCACGAACGCGGTCTCTTGCTCAGGTGATTCGAATACCTTGCACCGCACCACGTCGCTGCGCTGCGCGCCGCCCGATTGAGCGCTGATCGGCTTCTTGCCGGAATCCCGCTCCATGTTATGCGCGATCAACCGGTTCGCGAGCTCGACGATCGGCTGCGGGCAGCGGTAGCATTCCGGCAACTGCACGATCTTCGGCTGATATTCCCGGCGCAGCCGCCGGAGCCGTTCCGGGCTGGCGCCGTTCCACTGGAAGATGATCTGATCGTCGTCGGCGACCACGAACAGATTGCGCGGCGCCGGCGCAATGAGGCGCAGCAGTTCGTACTGCGCGTTGTTCGTGTCCTCAAACTCGTCGATGCAGACGTGCGACCAAGCGAGGCGCAGCCCGCGCGCAACGCCGGCCTGCTCCACGAGGAGCCGGCGGGCGAAGTGCAGCAGACTGCCGTAGTCCAGCCGGTTGGCGGCGACCAGAGAGTCGCAGTAACCCCGGTACAGACGCGGCAGCCAGGCGGGGGTATCTAGCAGGAACGGCGCCTGCCGGCCGCCGTCGTACGATTTGGCGAACAGCCGATCGATCAGGTGCACGAGGTTCTTTCGGTCGGCGGGCGGCGATTCCTCCTCCTCCGGCTCCTCCGGCAGTTGCGCGATCGTCTCCTCCAACACCGCGATGCGGTCCTCGTCCTGCACCAGCAGGCTGAAGTCGGGCCGCAGCCCCACGTGGCTGCCGTGTTGGCGCAGGAGATCGGCGGCGAACGCATGGATGGTGCACAGGCGCGCGCGGTCCGTCCGCCCGCCGAGCAGCGCATCGAGGCGCTCCCGCATCTCCGCAGCCGCCTTGTTGGTGAAGGTAAGCGCCAGCACCGAGGCGTGTTCGTCCGCTTCGATCACCCGCGCCACGCGCTGCGTCAGCACCGTAGTCTTGCCCGAACCCGGCCCCGCCAGCACCAGCAGCGGCCCGTCGTCCCAGCCCACGGCGGTCCGCTGGTTTTCGTTCAAGGTCTTCACTTGGCCGGCGGCGGCTCGCTGATTGCGGCGTCGAAGTCTTCCTGCAGGGTGTAGACGTCGGTGAGCTCGGCGAAGTCCCAGCGGCCGCAGGAGCGCAGTCCGTTCACTCCCGGCACCCAACAGGTCTTCATGGTCGCCTTCTTTTCCTTGGCGTCCTCGCGCCGGTAGCCCTTGATCTCGACCACCAGGTGGAGCGGGTCGTCCTCGCCGCGGCCGTCGTCCACCAGCACGATGAAGTCAGGGAGATAGGTGCGCGCCTCGGCGCCGCAGCGATAGGGCACTTCCAGGCCCAGGCCGTGGTTCTTGACGTAGGCGCGGACCCGCGGGTGCGATTCGACGAAGCGGCAGAACTCCGCCTCCCAGTCGCTGTCGCACACCACCCAGTTCACGTGGCAGCGGCGCGGATCGGTCTGCCAGCGGGTCTGCCTGGAGGTGGTGAAGTTGACGTGGATCGTCGAACCGGCCGGGTTGTACGGATCGAGCACGGCCGTGACGGGGCGCTCGCCGACGTGGCGCGCCACGATGCCGCGCGTGATGCGCAGGCAGGCGCGGTCCGCCAGTTCCCGGTAGATCAACTGGGCGGGGAAGGTGCCGCCCTTGCAGATCAGGTGATCGTGCAGCCACTGCCGCGTGATGCGCTTGAGCTGGCCGAACAGATGCAGCTTCGGCTCCTCGCCGGGATCGCGCCAATGTTGTTCCAGCAGCGTCTTGGTGAGATGGTACGTCACCGTCGACGGGCGCATCGCCTTGAGATGGTCCAGGCTGAGATCGACCCCCTCGCCGATGATCCCCTCGTTGCGGGTGATGGACGGTCCCACCAGCTCCGGCGTGAGCACCAGCGTCGAGTCTTCGGTGAACGCCGCGGCGACGTGCTCGTCCGGCAGTTCCACGCGGTAGCCCCGCACGTGCGGAAAGCGGAGCTCGCAGCCGTCCCGGTCCGGCGTGATCGCCCTGACGGTTACGGTGGCGCGCGCCTTCTGCGGTCTGGCGACCACCGGCTCGGCGGTGAAGTCGAACGGGATGCCGAGCACGTCGGCGTACTCGACGTCGAACCGCCCCTCCTCGTTCAGCTCGTAGGACTGCCGGCGCAGAGCGCGCCCGACCACCTGCTCGCACAGAAGCTGGGTGCCGAACGCGCGCACGCCCAGGACGTGGGTGACGGTGCGCGCGTCCCAACCCTCGGTGAGCATGGCGACCGAGACCACGCAGCGGGTCTCGCCCCCCAGCCGGCCCGCCATGCCGACCGTGTTCATCACCTCGCGCAGCAGGTCCTGGTCGGAGAGCGCCTCCGCCTGGCGGCGGTCGCCGGTGCGCTCGACGATCTCGCGCCGGAAGCGCGCGATCTCGTCGCCCGCGGCGGCCCGGAAGTCGGCGCCGAGCGCCTCCCCGGAATCGAGCTGCTCGCTGTCGATCAGCAGGGTGCGCGGCCGGGCGAGCTGATTGCCGTACTCGTCGAAGTTGCGGAACAGCGCCAGGCGCCCGTTCTCCAGCGTGGTGGAGCCGTCTTCGTTGCGGCGCTCGAAGCCGGCGATGTAGTCGTACACCAGCTTCGAGGTCGCGGTGTTGTTGCAGACCACGATGAAGCAGGGCGGCGCCTCGATGCCCGCCTCCCGCCACTGCTCGAAGGTCGCGGCGTAGTGACCGTAGAGCGCTTCGAGCGCGGTCTGCAGCTCCACGGGGATGTTCAAGGGATCGAGGCCGCCGGCCTTGCCGCGGCCCTTGCGCGGCATGCGCCGGCCGACGTGCGCCCACAGGTTGCGGAACTTGGGCACGTCGGCGCCGGGGATGTTGTCGGCCACCGGCACGCGCGGCAGCTTGACGATGCCGCACTCGATCGCGTCCATCAGCGAGAAGTCGCTCATCGTCCACGGGAACAGCGTCCCCTCGGCGTAGCCGGAACCGCGCAGGAAGAACGGCGTGGCCGACAGGTCGATGACGCGGCTCAGGCCGAGCTTGCGCTGCACCGCCTCCAGGCCGGAGATCCAGACCCGCGCCGCTTCCTGGTTCTTCTCCGCCTCCCGCCGGTCCTCCCCCTTGAGGTCGCCTTCCTCGCTCTCCTCCCGGGGGCGCTCGCGGTAGCAGTGGTGCGCCTCGTCGTTGAACGCCAGCACCCGCTTCATGCCCATGAGGTCGGGCATGACCCGCTGCAGCATCTGCCCCTCGGTCTCCTGCGTGCGCAGCTTCGGGCCGCGGCCCTGCAGCAGGGAGCGCCCGCCGCGCGAGAGCTCCTGCGTCTCGCGGCGCATGAAGGCGTGGTAGTTGGTGATGACGATCTTGGCCCGGTGCAGGTCGCCGAGCAGATCGCGCGGCACCAGCTCGCGGCTGCGGTAGTAGCTGTCCGGGTCGTTGGGCTGCAGCACGCGCAGCCGGTCGCGGATGGTCAGCCCCGGCGTGACCACCAGGAAGCCGCGCGTGAACCGGCGGCTGCCGGGATGGCGCACCGCGTTGATCGTCTGCCAGGCGATCAGCATGGCCATGACGGTCGTCTTGCCGGCGCCGGTGGCGAGCTTGAGCGCCAACCGGGCGAGGATCGGGTTGGCTTGCTCGTTCACCGTCTCCAGGTGGTCGAGGAACTGCCGTCCGCGCGCCCCGGCCGGCGCGGCCTCGGTCAGCCAGATCACCGTCTCCGCGGCTTCCACCTGACAGAAGAACGGCCGCAGGCCGCTGAACCGGTGATGCCGCCAGTGGTCCAGCAGGCGCGCGGTCTCGGGCGTGACCCGCCAGCGGGCGCGCGGCAGCCGCCGCCACTCGTCCACGGCGCGGCGCACGCTGTCGATGAGCGCCGACAGGTCGTATTGCTGGCCGTCGGCCTCCAACCCGGCCGCCGCGGTGTCGAACACGATCTCCCGCTGCCGGCCGCGCTGCTTGCGGACCGGCGGAATCGGCGTGATGAACGAGACGCGGCGGCGGCGGTCGGCGATGCGGTTGGTGGGCTGGCGGTTCTCGTCCAGCTCCCAGTGCCGTCCCGGATACTCGTACGGCGAGTTCAGGACCGGCCGCCGAAAGAACTCATCCATCATCGGAATGCTCACGCCCATCTACCGCTTCAGTGGGGGAGGTAGGCGGCGTGGAGCTGCTCGGCGGCTGCTCCGGCGGCGATCAAGCGGTCGATCCGGGCGTCGTCGTGGCCCAGCTCGCGCAGGATGGCGCGGGTGTCGCTGCCCACTTTCGGCATCGGGCGGGGGATCCGCAGGCGGCTGTTGGCGAAGCGGGCGTAGGTGGGAGCCGGCGTGTCGGCGGGGCTGCCGACCGGGTGGTCGAGCAGGCGGATCACCGAGATGGCGGAGCCGCCGCTCCACGCCGCGCGCTGCTCGTCGGTGAGCTCGCGCAGGCCGGCGCGGCGCACGTCTTCGATGCAGTCTACGCGGTGGCAGCCGAATCCCGCGGCGTTGAACGCGCGTTCCCAGTAAGCCACCGGCCGGGTGCCGATGGCGGCTTGCAGGGCGGCAATCCGCGCCGCCTCGTCGCCGGCGTCGACCGGTACCGCCGCCAGCTCCGCAATCTCCCGCAGCCGCGGCAGGTCCGCCGCCAGGCCGGTCAGCGCCAACCAGCCGTCGGCCGCGCGGTAGAGGTGTTCCAGGGAGTGCGCGCCCAGCGCTTCCTGCCCCTGCGGGCCGTCGTCGGGTTGGCGGTCCGCGGCGGCCCAGGCGAACGGCGCCTGCACCAGTTGCGCGCCCTGCGCCAGCGAGGTGAGCACCAGGTCGCCGCCGCCCTCCCGCTTGCGGCGCAGCAGGGCCAAGGCGATGCCGTAGGTGCCGGAGTAGCCGGTGAGGTAGTCGATGCAGGAGGCGAAGCCGTGCAGCTCCGGGCGCGCGCCCGGGCCGCCGTAGCGGCGCATGATCCCGGTCGCCGCCTGCAGCACCGGATCGAAGCCGGGCAGATCGGTCCACGGCCCCGGCTTCGGCCCGTTGAACGCGGTCAGGTTGAGGTAGACGATCTCCGGGTTGAAGCGCGCCACGCTGGCGTAGTCGATGCCCAACCGCTCGGCCACGCCGGGGCGGAAGTTGTGCACGATCACGTCGGCAGCGCCGGCCAACTGCTCGAACACCTGCTTGCCGGCCTCCTGCTTGAGATCCAGGATCATGCTGCGCTTGCCCTGGCTCACCTCGATATGCGCCCAACACATGGTGAAGGGGCCGAAGTAGGGGTCGGGCGCGTCGATCTTGATTACCTCCGCGCCATACTCCGCCAAGGTGCGGGCGCAGCAGGGGCCGGCCAGCACGGTGGACAGATCGAGCACCTTGAGACCTGCCAGGATCTGCGCCCGCGCCTGCGGCCGCGCTGCAGGGCGCCCCGCGCCGTTCGCACTGCCATTGCCGCCCGCGCGGTCGGCGTCCCCGGCCGCTGCCGGCCACGCGCGCAGCAGGGCGGGGAGATCGGCCGGACGGGCCGGGCGCGGGGTGAGCCAGCGCTCCCCGGTGCGCCCCAGGGAGGTCTGCACGCCAAGCTGGCGCAGCGCTCCGTGCAGCGGATCATCGATCTCCACGGTGAGCGCCGCGGCCGCCGTCTCCGGCGCCTGCAGCCACTCCCGGGTGGTGCGGTGGACGCTGAACGGCACCCCGAAGCGGCGCATGATCGGCGTCCAGGCGGCGGCCGGCCGCTGCCGGAAGGCGGCCGCCATCCGCTCGCGCAGCGTCACTTTCCATTCCGGCGACATACCGTCCACGTCCTGCAGGTTGTTGTCACGGGTAAGATCGGGGTAAGGCGCGGCGTCGACCATGCCGTCGGCCAGCAACCCGTCATAGATGCCGAGCGCCTTGACGAGCTGCGCCGCGTGGCGGCGGTTGCCGCCGGCGAGCAGGAACACCCAGCCGCCGTCGCCGGCCTGGTAGCTGTCGAACATCGGCGGCTGGGTGGGGCGCAGCCGGTCGATCAGCCGCCGTTGCTCGGCGGCGCCGGCCCGCCGCATCCGCTCGCGCAGGGCGTCGCGGGCGGGATTGGGGCGCTTGCCGTAGCGTGCCGGCGGGTCACCCACGCGCAGCAGGAAGGCGCCCATCGCCGACAGCGCGGCGCCGGCCAGCGGCACTTCGATCACCTCGCCGCGGCCGCTGTCTTCGCGCGCGTAGAGCGCCAGGGTCACCGCCAGCGCGCCGTGGATCGCGCCGTAGGCGGACGCCAGCGGGATCGGCGTGTAGAGCGGCGGCGCCTGCAATTCGCGGCGGATCGAGTGCAGGTCGGTGAACAGCCCGGTGGCCGCGCCGAGGACGCCTTCGAAGGCGCGCAGCGCGGCGCGCTCCTCGCCGGCGCCGAACCCCGGCAGGGAGAGGTACACCAGCCGCGGGTTGGCGGCCGCCATGGCGGCGGCGCCAAGTCCCAGGCGTTCCATCACCCCGGGGCGGAAGTTCTCGATCACCACGTCCGCCGCCCGCACCAGTTGGAGCGCGGCGCCGCGCCCGGCGGCGCTCTTCAGATCCAACTCCAGGGTCTGTTTGCCGCGGTTGAATACGGCGCCGGCCGGCGTGGCGCAGTCCGGTTGGCCGGGGCGCGCCACCTTGATCACCTCGGCGCCCTGATCGGCCAGCAGCATCCCGGCCAGCGGTCCGGCAAGGTAATGGCCGAAGTCGATAACCCGAACGCCCGCCAGCGGCGGCTCTGCAGTCGATCCCGTCACGGTTCGGCAGCATAGCCAGCCGCCGGACCGGTGTCGAGGAGACGGCGCCCGCCGGGCCCGCCGGCGGTTTGCCATGAGCGCCGCGCTTCGGGTAGGGTCGGGCGCATCATGGCAACTATGACCGGCGCGCGTTTCGTCGCCGAAATGACCCGCGGGTATGGCATTACCCACGTGTTCTTCATGCCGTTCTTCGGCCCGCGCACCCTGATGGAAATGGAGAAGCTGGGCATCCGCCGCATCCAGACCCACGGCGAGAAGGCGGCCGCGTACATGGCCGACGCCTACGCCCGGGTCCGGCGCGGCCCCGGCCTGTGCATGGCGCAGTCGGTGGGGGCGGTGAATCTGGCCGCCGGGCTGCAGGATGCCTGGTTGGCGTGCTCGCCGGTGATCGCGCTGACCGGTCGCGAGCTGCTCGACAGCCAGCAGCGCCACGCCTACCAGGAAGTGGATCACGTCAAGCCGTTCACCACGGTCGCCAAGTACAGTGCCTACGTCGGCGCCGCGGAAGATCTGCCGGTGTACCTGCGGCAGGCGTTTCGCGCCGCGACCAGCGGCACCCCGGGACCGGCGCACCTCGATCTGGAGGGGCTGGCCGGCCAGGTGGTGTTCGACCGCGAGGCGGACCTGGAGGTGATCGTCGAGCAGCCCTTTACCGGAGTGCCGGCGTTTCGGCCCGAGGCGGACGCCGGCCAGGTGGCGCAGGCGCTGACCCGGCTCGCGCAGGCGCAGCGGCCGGTGATCGTGGCCGGCGGCGGGGTGACCGCCTCCGGGGCGCGGGCGGAGCTGATTGCGTTCGCGGAACGGCTCTCCATTCCGGTGGCCACGGCGCTCAACGCCAAGGCGATGTTTCCGGCTGACCACCCGCTGGCGGTGGGGGTTCCGGGGTCCTACTCGCGCGAATGCTCCAACCGGATCGTGTGCGAGGCCGATCTGGTGTTCTTCATCGGCAGCCACACCGGCGGTCAGGTCACCAACGGCTACACCATCCCGCCGCAGGGCAGCCGCATCATGCAGCTCGACGTCAACGCCGCGGAGCTGGGCCGCAACTACCCGCTGGAGGTCGGGCTGCAGGGCGACGCCAGGAATACGCTGCGGCGCCTGCTGGCGCACGCCGAGGCGCACCCCGAGCTGACGCCCGAGCGCGGCGCCTGGGTGGCGCGGGTGCAACAGGCGGTCGCCGCCTGGAAGGAGAGCGTGCGCGACGTGGTCGAGTCGGACCTCGCGCCGATGCGGCCCGAACGGCTCTGCGCGGAGCTGGCGCGCTACCTGCCCGAGAATGCGCTGCTGGTGTCCGACACCGGCCACTCGGGGGTGTGGACCGGCACCATGCTCGACCTGGGCCATCCCGGCCAGGGGTTCATCCGCTGCGCCGGCTCGCTCGGTTGGGGGCTGCCGGCGGCGCTGGGAGCCAAGTGCGCGGCGCCGGACCGCCCGGTGCTCTGCTTCACCGGCGACGGCGGCATCTGGTATCACTTGGCGGAGCTGGAAACCGCCGCCAAGTACGGCATCAACACGGTTACCCTGGTCAACAACAACCACTCGCTGAACCAGGAGAAGGGCGGCAACGAGCAGGTCTACGGCGGCCAGACTCCCGGCTCCGACGATCTATGGATCTTCCCGGACGCCGACTTCGCCGCCATCGCCGAGTCGCTGGGCTGCTTCGGCATCACCGTCAACCGCGCCGCCGAGCTGCCCGCCGCGCTCGACCAGGCGTTCGCCGCCGGCCGCCCGGCGGTGGTGGACGTGAAGACCCACCTCGAAGGGATCGCGCCGCGCGCCTGGACCCCGCGGTAGTAGCGCCGCGGCGCAGCCCGGCAGCCCGCGAGGGCGGACCCGGGGGGCGGCCGCCGCGGGTCGCGCCGCCCCGGCGCCGCGGAGCGGCGCTACTGCGGCGCTTTGGGCGGTGACGGAGGGGGCGGATCCGCTGGGCCGGCGGGCGGGTTCGCATCCGGCGGGGATGGCTGCGGCGGAGTGGATTCCGGTTCCTCAGCCGCCGGCACCGCCGGCGCGTCATCCGTTTGCGGTCCGTGGTCCTCGAACGGGATGCCGCAGAAGGTCGCCAGCTTGACCGCGGAGTTTCGGGTCTCCTGCAGCGAGCTTCCCTTTACCATGTCCAGCCCGTAGCTCTTGCCGTCGCGGTCCACCACCGACAGAATCGCCGCCGCCCGGCTGATGGCGCGCACCATCCGCGGGCGCTCGTGGTGGGCCGGGCCGACCTCGCGCAACACCACGCGCTGCAGCCGATCGAGGGGCAACCGCTTGCGGGTGTGCAGGAACAGCAGGCCGACGTTCTTCTCGAACAGGTTGCGTTCCTTGTCGAACACCCAGCGCTCCAGGTACAGCGCTCCGAACACGCTGAGCGCGAGGAAGATGACCACTATCACGTTGGGCTGCCGCATGCTCACGATCAGGAACACCGCAATGGCAGCGAACACCACGCGAAACGCCACCGAGGTGGAGTACACCAGGCGCCGTTCCGACACCTCCCGGAGAATCGGATTGAACAACCTCGCTCCCCTTATGCGCTTGCGGCGCTAGCCGGCGCGTTGGGCGGCGCCATTGCCCGCCCCGAGTTGCAGCCAGCCGCGCGGGTCCGGGGCCAATCGCCGCCAGTGGTCGGTGATGCGGGCGGCTTCCTCGCGGCTGATCTCCCCTGCCCGGAGCGCCAGATAGGAGTAGGGCACCCCGTGCGCGGTGCGATAGGTCAGCGCCCGATCCCACATCGTGCTCCACAGGTAGGGATTGCGCAGTTCGCGCTCCGGGGCGCTGCGGCTGCGCGCCACGAAGCCGGGCAGGAACGGCCGCCCGCTGGTTTCGCCGACCGGCAGGTAGCGGAAGTTGAACGCCCACCGGAAGTCGCCGGCGCTGGTGTTCCGCGTGGCGCTGTGCAGCAGCTTGTTGTCCAGGAACAGCACGTCGCCGGGACTCATGGGTATGGTTACCGCGCCCTCCGCGAAGCCCTCCGGGAACGGCTCGCCGCGCACTCCCATGGTGTGGCTGCCGGGTATCACCATCAGGCAGCCGTTCTCGGCGGTGGCCTCGGTAAGTGGTATCCAGGCGTTTACGATGCGGCTGGCGTGCGAGTCGCTGAGGCCCGAGATGGCATCCATGTGCCAGTCGGTCTTGCCTACCTGGAAGTTGTAGAACCCCTCCAGCGCGGGATTGTCCTGCCCGCTGGCCTTGGCGGCCTCCTCTACTTCCCGCAGGTGGCGCTGCGCCAGCTTCACGTTGACGTGATAGATGGGCGAGGCGAAGATCTCGGGGCCGATGAGCTGCTCCAGTACGTCGAGCAGCCGCGGATGGCGGATGCTGGCGAACAGTTCCGGCGTCTGCGCCGCCGGCAGGTCGCGGCGCAACCGGAAGTGCTCAAGATAGATGTTGAGCACCGGGTCGAGGTGATGCATCGCCGCTCCGCCGCTGGCGCCGAGCAGGGTGGCGAAGCGGCGCGGAAAGGGCTGCGCGGCATAGCCGTCGAGCGCCGCCGGCAAGGTCTCGGTCAGGTAGACGTACGCCAAGGCGTCGATCAGCGCGGTATACGAATCCTTCAGATAGCGGACGTCGCGTTGCGGGTCGAGCAGGCCGCGGACCAACAGATAGCCGTCGGTTGCATACCGGGATGCGAGTGAATCGGACATGGCGCCCCCTTCCCCCATACGATGCTGCGCCGGCGCCCGCAGGTCAACCGCTCCGGCGCGCCCGCCCGCGGCGGGCAGGAAGTGATGGATGATATGGATGATGACGTGATGGGACGTGATGGCTGAGCGACCGGCGGCGCGCCGGAGGATCGACGTTGCGGAGCGGCGGACGCGCCTGGGCCGCCGGCTGGCGGCGTACGGCCCCGGCACCATGACCGATCTCACCTGGTGGAGCGGTTGGACGGTGCGGCAGACGGAGGCCGCCCTGGCCGCCGCCGGCGCGGTTGCGGTGGAGCTGGATGAAGGTATCGGCTTCGTGGCCGCCGATGACCTGGACCCGGCGCCGGAGTGCGGCCCCTGGGCGGCGCTGCTGCCGGGGCTGGACCCGACGGTGATGGGCTGGAAGGAGCGGGCCTGGTATCTGGGCGGCCATCAGGCGCAGTTGTTCGACCGCAACGGCAATGCCGGCCCCACCGTGTGGGTGGATGGCCGCATCGTAGGCGGTTGGGGCCAGCGCCGCGACGGCGCCGTGGCGCTGGAGCTGTTGGAACCGGTGGCGCCGGAGGCGTGCGAGCGAATCGCCGCCGAGACCGCCCGGGTGCAGGCGTGGCTCGGCGAAACGATCGTCACGCCCCGGTTCCGCACGCCCCTCGAACGGCGCCTGGCAGCGGGCCGCGCGGGCGCGGGCTGACCAGACCGGTGCGCGCGGCCGGAACGCGGTGCCGGCCGCCGCGCGAGGCCGCCGCGCCGGGCCGCCGCGCCGGGCCGCCGCGCCAAGCCGCCTCCCGCCGTGAGCGGCGGGCAGGGGGCAGGGCTGGCTGAGCGCTCCCTGCGTGCGCGTGCGTCCGGCGGCGCTTGCTACCCGCGGGTCATGAACTCGGCGTCGATCTCGATCTCCACCTCGTTGGCGACTACGAGTCCGCCATTGTCCAGGGACCTGCTCCAGGAAACGCCGAAGTCGTGGCGATCGATGGTCGCGCGTCCCGAAACGCCGATCACCATGTTGCCGCGGAATTCGACCGGTCCGGTGATGGTGACCGGCAGATCGATCTCCTTGGTCACGCCGCGGATCGTGAGGTCGCCCGTCACCACGTAGCCATCGTCCATCATCGACAGGCCGGTGCTCCGGAAGGTAATCGTGGGGTGGCTGGCGACGTCGAGGAAGTCGGGGCTGCGCAGATGATTGTCGCGCCGGCCGTTGGCGGTGTCGATGCTGTCCGCCTGGATGGTCGCCATCAACGAGAACTTGGACATGTCTTCGGGGTCGAAGTGAAACGAAGCGTCGAAGTCGTTGAACGATCCGGTCGTCTTGGAGATCACCATGTGCGCGACCCGGAAGCCGACGTTGGTGTGGGCCTGGTCGACCTGATAGTCGACGGCCAACAGAGGCTGGGCGGCAATGAACGCGGCCAGCCCCGCGAAAACGAAAAACCTGCGGTACATAGGGGGTACTCCTTGGATGAGATTCGTACCGTAACCTGATGGCGCAGCCTGCCCATTGTCAAGGAGGAGTGCGCGTGCGGTTCGCGGCCACGCGCGGCCCGGCGCGGCCGCAGGCGCGCGGCTGCGGCGTGTGCGCCTGGCCGAGTTTCACGGGTCCGCACGCGGCGGCAACAGCCCGCTACGGCGCCCGCGGCCCGGCGCCGGCGCGGTGCTGACGGCGCCAAGCGCGCTACGGCGCCTGCGCCCGGGGGCTGAGGGCAGGCACGCCGAGGCGGCCGGCGAGATCGTCGAGCTGGGACACCGTTCCCTGGTCGAGCGGCACCCCGCCGCGGCTCCGGGCCTCGAGGGTGCGCAGCTCCGGTTCGCCGGGCAGGAGGATTTCATCGACCCCCGGCTTGCGGGCCGACGACTTGAGCAATGCGATGTACTCCTCGTGCAGCTCCTCCATCGCGGCGCGCCCGACCAGGGCGTCGGGGTCGGCCGCCCACAGGGTGAAGTTGTTGGAGAACTCGCCGCTGCCGCGGGCGCCGCCGGCGCGCCCGCCGGCCAGCATGGCGCCGACCAGATCGACGATCACCGACATGCCGTACCCCTTGTAGCCCATGTCGCCGCCCAGGGGCAGCATGGAGCCGCCGTCGTACAGGTCCTCGGGGCGGGTGGAGGGGCGGCCCTCGCGGTCGAGGATCTGGCCGGGGGGCAGTTCCTTGCCGGCGAAGCGCGCTACCCGCACCTTGCCCTCGGCCGTGACGCTGGTAGTGCAGTCGAGCACGATCGGGCCGCCGTAGGTGGGCACCGCGACGGCGATGGGATTGGTGGACAGCAGCGGCGTGGTGCCGCCCCAGGGGGCCACGATGCCGGCGCCGCGGCCGCTGCAGAACACCTGCCCCACCAGTCCCGCGGCCGCCATCCTCCGGGCGTAGAACCCGGCCCTGCCGATGTGGTTGGCATTGCGCACGCCGACCACCGCGACGCCGCCGGCGCGCGCCTTGAAGGTCGCCAAGCCGGTGGCCTCCAGTCCGGCCACCTGGCCGAACACTCCCGGCGCGTCGAGCAGCGCCGTGGTCGGGGTGTCGCGCACCTTGCGCGGCGTTGCCTTGGGGTCGATGCTCCCCTGCTCGATGGCGCCCACGTACTGCAGCAGGCGATGCACGCCGTGGGAATCGTGGCCCAGGAGGTTGGAGTCGGCCAAGTGGTCGGCTACCGCACTGCCGTGGCTCGGCGGCGCTCCCGCGGCTGCCAGCACCGCGAGGGCGAACTCATGCAGAGTGTCATAGGTAAATCGCACTTCTTCAGCCATATCAGATGTTCCAGCCCGGATGATAGCACGAATGCCGCCTGTGGGGCGCGGGCCGGCCGCCGGGGGGCGCACTTCCAATTTGTTGGTACCGGTCCCGCCCTCGAAGCCGCCGGAAAGGCGTAACGAGATCGACGAGGCCGCCTGGGGCCGTAAGAAGAAACCCTGCCGCCCGACGCCGGCGACATTCTCGGCGGTAGCATCTGACGGAACGTCCAGCCGCTTGGAAATGCGCCGCCGAGTCACGCCAGCAAGTGGCATCTTCCGGGCCGAAGAACTTGACTCAAGTAGTTTCCATGATTATACTTATGTCATGTACAATCATGCTTCCGACGAGGCCGTCACCACTACCGTATCCGCCCTCTCAGACGACCGCCTGCTGGCGCGGACCAAGGAACTTTCCGGCATCGAACACCATCTCGAAGTGGTCGTGATCGACCACCTGCGGGAGATTCAGAAGCGCCGCCTGTATCTGCGCCGCGGGTTCTCGAGTCTGTTCGATTACGCGGTACGCGAGCTGGGTTACAGCGACGCCGCGGCGTGGCGGCGCATCAAGGCGATGCGGCTCTGCGCGGACGTCGATGGCGTGCGGGAGCGCCTGCAGAATGGCACGATGACGCTGAACGCGGCCGCGCAGTTGCAGAACGCCTTCGACCGGCAGGAGCGCAAGAAGGAACGGGCGGCGCGTAGCGCGCCGGGCGGGACCGGGTTCGGGGCTGCCGCTCAGTCGCAGGAGGGCTCGGCGCCGCCGCGGCCGGCGGAGCGGAAGCCGGCGCCGACGCCGGTGCTGGACCCGGAGGCGCGGCGGGAGCTGGTGGAGCAGGCGTCCGGCAAGAGCAGCCGGGAGGTGATGCAGTTGCTGGCCGAGGTGGACCCCGAACTGGCGGCGCCGGCGGAGCGGGTGCGGCCGCTGGGCGGCGGTCGCTGGGAGCTCAAGGCGGTGATCGACGATGAGTGCCGGCGCGGCTTGGAGCGGCTCAAGGGCCTCCTGTCGCACGTCGATCCGCACCTGACGTTGGGCAGCTCATGGGGCGGCTGGTGCGGGAAGGGCTCGACCGCCACGATCCGGCCCGGCCGCCGCGCGGGCGGCGCGCCGCGCCAGCCAAAGGCGCCGAGCAAACTTCGGCGCCGAAGACGCAGGCGGCCTCGGCTCGCGGCGCTGCCCCGGCAGCGAAGCAGGAGGCCGGCGCGGACAACGCCGCTCCTTCGGCGGCGAAGGTATCGGCTCAGGCGGCGGCGCAGCCGGGAGACGAAGCCGCTGACCGCTCGGACACTTCGGCAGCGAAGACGGCGACCGACACCACTTCGGCGGCGAAGACGCGGCGCCTCGGCCGGCAGGCTGCGGCGTGCGCGCAGCCGGCTGCGCCGCCGCGGACCCGGACTTCGGCAGCGAAGCCGGGCGGCGTGACCGGCCGCGCCATCCCGGCGGCGGTCAAGCGCGAGGTCTGGCGGCGCGACCGCGGCCGCTGCCGCTACGTGGACCGCACCAGCGGGCGCCGCTACGGCTCGCAACACCTGCTGCAGATCGATCACGTCGTGCCGTATGCCTGCGGCGGCGCCGCCGAGCCGAACAATCTCCGCCTGCTGTGCGCCGCCCATCACCGCTACCGCCACCTCGGCGCCGGATTCGGCCGCCCCGGCGAGGATCGGCAGGCGCCGGTAGACCGGTGATTCAAGATCGCCGAGAAACGTCATTTACACTGGGACTGAGCTTGGCCGCCAAGTGGCATGACCTACAACACTTACCTACATTTTGGAATGCGCCCGCCGCCGGGCACCCGGCGGGGAGGGCTTGAGCCGGGCGGCGGTACGGTGTTTCATTCCTCACGTGACTGATGCAGGCAGCGTACGGCAGCGGGCGGGCGCCGCGTTCGACTCGTGGGAGGCGATTGCGGCCGACGACGCGGCCATACGGGATGCTCTGAGGCACGCCAACGTCCCCGCGCTGCTGGCGGCGTTGGCCCATCTCACCGGCGACCTCGGGCTGCTCCGAGGGGAGGTTCGACCGCGCGTGGTCTGGGGCGACGCGCAGATGGGGCTCAGCCGGGCGCAGCAGGAGCAGGTGCGGACCCGCGCCCTGGAAATCATCGCCGCCTACCGCGACGGCGGGTTGCGCCCGGCGCCGCCGCCGACCCGCGAACAGGTGCATGAGATGGCCAGTTTCCTCGTCGGCCGGTCGCTCGGGGAGGACTACGTCGAGTTCCTGGTGACCGAACTCGGGCTGGCCGGCCACGACCCGGGCGCCGCCGGCTTCCTCCGCGAGGTGCCGGCGGAGCGGCGCACCGGCTTCCACGTGGCGGTGATCGGCGCCGGTATGTCGGGAATCCTGGCGGCGCATCGCCTGCAGCAGGCGGGCATCCCCTATACCGTGCTCGAGAAGAACGCCGACGTGGGCGGCACCTGGCTGGAGAACACCTACCCCGGCTGCCGCGTCGACACCCCCAATCACTCCTATTCCTACTCGTTCGCACCCAAGGATTGGCCGCAGTTCTTTTCCTCCCAGCCGGTACTGCTGGAGTACTTTCGAGAGTGCGCCGCCCGGTTCGGCATTCGCGACCGGATCCGCTTCGCCACCGAAGTCGAGCGCCTCGCGTTCGACGAGCGGAGCCAGACCTGGACGCTCCATACCCGGAGCGCCGGCGGGGAGCTGCGCCCGCCGCTCCGCGCCAACGCCGTGATCAGCGCCGTCGGCCAACTCAATCGCCCGCGGCTGCCGCAGATCGCCGGCCGGGATACGTTTCGCGGCGCCGCGTTTCATACCGCGCGCTGGAATCAGGCGGTTGATCTGACCGGCAAGCGGGTCGCGGTAATCGGTACCGGCGCGTCGGCCTTTCAGGCGGTGCCGGCAATCGCCTCCTCGGTCGCGGAGCTGTTTCTGTTTCAACGTACGCCGCCGTGGGTCAATCCGCGCCCCGACTACCACCAGGAGGTGCCCGCCGGCAAGCACTGGCTGCTGCGCTGCGTCCCCCACTACGCGCAGTGGTTTCGGCTGCTGCAGTTCTGGCTCACCGCCGAGGGCGCGCTGGCGTACGTGTACCGGGACGAGCAGTGGGACGAAGCGGGCAGCATCGGCGCCGCCAACCGCAAGCTGCGCCGCCTGCTGGTCAGGCATGCCAAGGAGTCACTGGGAGATGATCCGGAACTACTTGAAAAATGCATCCCGGCCTATCCGCCGGCGGGGAAGCGGATGTTGTACGACGATGGCACCTGGTTCCGCACGCTGAAACGCGCCAACGTTCACCTGATCACCGAGCCAATTGGCCGCCTCACCGAGACCGGCGTGGTCACCGCCGCGGACCGGCGCTACCCCGTCGACGTGGTGATCTACGCCACCGGCTTTCGCACCACCGAAATGCTGTGGCCGATGACCGTCACCGGGCGCGGCGGGGCGCGCCTGCAGGAAACCTGGCGGGGAGACCCGCGCGCCTACCGCGGCATCACCGTCCCGCGCTTCCCCAACCTGTTCTGCATGTACGGGCCGAATACCAACGTGGTGGTGAACGCCAGCATCATCGTGTTTTCGGAGTGCGAGATTCACTACGTCATGAGCTGCCTCAAGCTGCTGCTGGAGTCAGGACGGCGCAGCATGGAGTGCCGGCAGGAGGTGCACGACGCCTACAACCGGTGGATCGACGCCGGCAACGGCCGCACCGCCTGGGGAGCGCCGCAGGTGCGCAGTTGGTACAAGAACGATAGCGGTCGGGTGACCCAGAACTGGCCGTTCAGCGTGCTGGAGTTCTGGCAGCAGACGCGCGCCGCCGACCCCGCCGACTACCACTGGCGTTGAGCGCCGCGCCCGCGTTCAGTCGGCGGCGCCGGCGGCCGGTCGGGTGATCCGCAGCAGGACGCCCGCCTCCGGCACCGCGACGCGGGACACGGCGCCGTCCGGCCACACCACTTCGAGCTGTCCCGGGTCTCCGGCGCCGGCCGCGCCGAGGCCGAAGTGAACCCGCGCCGGGTCGCTCGAGAGGTAGCCGCTGCTGGCGCGCATCTCGCGCAGCAGCGTGCCGCCGGCGGTATGCAGACGCAGCACGGCGCCCAGCGCGCGGCTGTTGGCCGCGCCCTCCTGGCGCAGCTCCACTTCCAGGGCGGCGCCGCCGCACAGGCGATTCTCGAACAGCAGCGCCGGCGCCGCCAGGTTGTTGACCACCACGTCCAGGTCGCCGTCGTTGTCCAGGTCGCCGAGGCTCATGCCGCGCCCGCTCTGAGTGGCGTTCAACCCCCATTCCGGCGCCGGCAGGAAGCGCCCGCCGCCGGTGTTGCGCAGCGCCTGGTTTTCTTCCACCAGCTCATCTCCCGGCAGGTGGGAGAAGATTTCGGCCGCGATCATGCCGTTCACCACGTACAGGTCGAGGTAGCCGTCGTTGTCCAGGTCGCCGAACTGGGCCGACCAGCTCCAGCCGGTGGCGTCCACCCCGGCAGCCTCGGCGGTGTCGAGGAACGAGTCGCCGCCGCCTGCGGCCGGCCGCGCGTGCAGTACGTTGGCGGTGACCTGCACGCCGTCGGTGGGCTGCAGGTGGGCGCTCTCGGCCCACAGCGGCCCCCAGACCTCTTCGGTGGAGGCGTCGCGGTGGTACGGCTTCATGTCGGTGGCCAGCAGCTCGGTGCGCCCGTCGTTGTCGAGGTCGCCCTCGGCGAAGCTCATGGTGTTGACGGGGGTGCGGGAGAAGGGCGCCGTCTCGCTCCAGCCGCCGGGCGTGTTGAGGTAGACCACGTCGGGGGGCGAGAAGTCGTTGCCGATCAGGATGTCGCGCCGCCCGTCGCCGTTCAGATCGGTGAGCAGCATCGCCAGCGCGTGAGCGCTCCGCCCCAGCCGTTCGAAGGTGAGCAGGCCGGTGCCGTCGTTGCGGTAGAAGAACACGCCGCCGCCGACCACCATACCGTCCGCCAGCGCGCCCAGCTCGGCGTCGTAGGAGGCGCCGACCATGTCCAGGTCGCCGTCCTGGTCGAGATCCGCCCACGCCATGGAGTAGGCGGGAAACCAGGCGCGAAACCGCTCATCCTCCATCCGCGCGAACGCGGGGCGGGCGCCGGGCGCGCCGGCCGCCGCGCGCCACCAGGAGGGCAGGCCGCCGGAGTGGGTGAACACGAGGTCGATGCGGGCGTCGCCGTCGACGTCCACGGCATTGACGGCGCGGGTCATCTCCGCCGGCAGGTCGCCGCGGCGAAAGAACAGGTCCCCCTCGTTCCAGAGCAGGGAGGTGGCCCCGTGCAGGCCGGCCAGGACGATGTCGATGCGGCCGTCCTGGTCCAGGTCCGCCAGCGCCACGCCGGCGCCGTTGCTGTCGAAGAAGCCGATGAACTCGTCCGGCCCGCGGGTGTAGTGGGGGAGCGGCTGCACGTCGAACCGCCCCGTGCACTGGCGCGGGTCGGCGCGCAACGGCGTGCTCAGGACCGTGACGCCGGTCTCGGCGTGGAGCGCGCCCGGCGCCGCGCAGAGGGCGCAAATGACGCCGAGGGCGTGCAGCCGCCAAGCCGAGGCAAAGCCCGTACCGGGGAACGCGCCGCGGCGCGCGGTGGGCTGATGCCGGCGCCGCGGCGGCCGGGCCGCCGGCATCAGCCCTGAGCGCGCCACTCCTCGGAGTCGGCCTGCTCGGCGGCGGTGAACGCGGCGCGGATGGCGGCGACCTGCTCCGCGGGCAGCGCTCCCTTCTCCGCCGCGGCGATGTTGGCCGCCACGTGGCGGGGGTTGGTGGTGCCGACGATGGCGGTGTGCACGCCGGGCTGCGACAAGGTGAAGCGCAACGCCAGCTCCGGCCAAGCCTCGTCGGGCGCGCCGGCGCCGGCGTAGCCCAGTCCTTCCAGCGACAGCCCCATCTTGGCGAGCCGTTGATGGTAGATGGTGGAGTAGTTGCGGTAGAAGCCGGGCTGCTGTTCCGGCTGCTTCCAGGCGGCGTTGGCGATGGGGCGCTTGGCCAGCACGCCCAGGTTGCGCCGTTGCGCCACCGCCAGCGCGCCGTCGATATTGTGTTGATCGGCGATGCTGATGGACGTCTCGATGACCGCTACGTCAGGCTGCTCGGCGGCCCAGACCACGGCCTCGTTGTCGCCGGAGTAGCCGAGGAAGCGAATCTTGCCGGCGGCGCGCGCCTGCCGCAACGCCTCCAGCGCCTCCCCGCGCTGCAAGATCTCCAGCGCGCAGGAGTGCAGCAGCATCACGTCGATATGGTCGGTGCGCAGGCGGCGCAGGGAGCGGTCGACGCTGTTGGCGATCAGCTCGGCGGACCACGCCTCCGCCGTCTCATCGCCGACCTGCTGGCCGCACTTCGATACCAGGGTGTACCGGTCGCGGCGCGCGCCGATGGCGCGGCCAATCGCCGCTTCGGAGCCGGCGTAGCTGGCCGCGGTGTCCACCAGCGCGACGCCCAGATCGAGCAAGGCGCCGAGCAACCGGTCGCTATCCGATTCCGGCACCTCGAGCAGGCCAAACGGCGCGCCGCCGAAGCCGACCGGCGTCGCCTGCAGCCCGGTAGCGCCAAGAGAAAGGGTGTCCATGGCCCGCATGGTGGCCCACCCGCCGCCAACTGTCCAGCCACCCGCCGCCGCCCCGGCTTCGCCGTTACCGACCAAATGGCGGCCAGCCGGCAGCCAACGGTCAACCTTGACGGCTGGCTCCCTCCCTCGTGATTATTCCCGACATGGCCGCCACTGATCTAGCCGAGATCGAGGCGCTGGCCGCGGCCGGCGAGTCGGAGACCCTGGAGTTGAAGAAGTCCACCGGCGAGCGCCGTACCGGCATGAAGACCGAACCCCTGCACGAGCAGTTCCGATGGGAAAACCAACCTGTCCCGGACTGGACGGTCGACGATCTCGATCAGACCGAGATCGTTCGTACGCTCGAGGACGCGATTCGCCACGGGCGGGCGTCAGAGCCCGGAACGCGTGACCCGGCGGAGCTGCTGCGTGGATTCGGTTTGCTCCGCGCCGACCGGCTGCTCCGCGCCGCAGTCGTGTTGTTCGGCAGATCCGATCGGCTGAGCGCCGAGTACCCGCAATGCATGCTGCGGATTGCCAAGTTCGACGGTACCTCTCGCACCGACGAGTTTCTGGACAACCGGCAGGTTCACGGCAACGCGTTTTCTCTCCTGGGCAGCGCGGAGCGCTTCTTTCGTGAGAACCTGCCGATCGCCGGCCGCATTGAGCCCGACCGTTTCGAACGGGTGGATGAGCCGCGGTATCCGCCTCCTGCTCTGCGTGAGGCGCTTGCCAACGCGATCTGTCACCGGGATTACACCATGGGCGGCGGGTCGGTGGCGGCGGCGATCTACGACGACCGCCTCGAAGTGACTTTTTCGGGTTCCCTGCCCTTCGGGCTCACCGCGGAGGCATTGTTTCAGCCGCACGAATCGCGGCCTTGGAACCCGCTGATCGCGCGAGCCTTCTATCTTCGCGGGTTCATCGAGCAGTGGGGGCGCGGTACGATTGAGCTGCGGGAACTGACCACCAGCGCCGGACTGCCGGCGCCGGAAATCGAGGATGCCGGCGGTTGTGTCACGGTGCGCTTCAGACCGGGCACGTACATGCCGCGGCGCGTCGAGCGGGAGGTGACCGAGCGCCAGCGGGAGATCCTCACCCTGCTGGCCGCAGCCGGCGCGGGATTGGCGTTCCGGGAGATCGTCCGGCAATTGGATAATTCACCTAATTGGTGGCAGATACGAGACGATCTGAGGGGCCTGCGAGCGCTCGGCTTGGCGACTGTCGAGGGACGTGGCCGAGGAGCGCGATGGAAGCGGCAATAAGTTGGTATCCGGGTCCTTTCCATTCCTTCTCATTGTCTGCTTCCATATGCCATAAATGATTTACTTGTAACGAGTTGACAAACACTTCCCATTCATCTTCCCATTCCTTCTCATTCCTTCTCATTCCGGCTCTATTGATTCCAAGTATCACACAGGTAAGGAGTTAAAATCGTAATTTCTTATTCTTCCTATTCCTTCTCATTGCAAGCGGCCGGATGGAACTAGGCCTGGGCCACGCGGTGCCGGGCGATCAGGTCGTCGTTGAGTTCGTAGCCCAGGCCGGGGGCGGTGGGCGGGATGATGAAGCCGTCCTGCCAGACGATCGGCGCCTTGAGGATCTCCCGGTGGAACTCCGAGAAGGTTTCGATGCCTTCCTGGATCAGGAAGTTGGGGGAGCACACGTCTACCTGGATCGCCGCGGCGGCGGCGAAGGGGCCGCCCCATACGTGGGGAGCGATGTGCGCGTAGTGGGTCTCGGCCAGGGCGGCTATCTTCCGGCCCTCCGCGATGCCGCCGGTGATCGACAGGTCCATCTGCACGATCGACGCGGCCTGCTTCTGCAGCAGCGGCAGGAACTCGTAGCGGGTCATGAGCCGCTCGCCGGTGGCGACCGGGATCGAGGCGGCGTGGGCGACGCGCGCCATCTCGTCAACGTTGCCGGGGGCCACCGGTTCTTCGAACCACAGCGGCTCGTAAGGTTCCAGCCGCTTGGCAAGCCGAATCGCCGCGTGGGTGGTCAACTGGCCATGGGTGCCGATCAGGATGTCGCAACGGTCGCCGGCCGCCTCGCGCATCGCCCTGATCACCTGCTCGACGTAGGTCAGGGTCTCCAGGCGGTGCGGCTCCAAGGCGCCCACCGGATCGAGCTTCACGGCGCTGAAGCCGAGGTCGAGGTAGCGCAGGGTGTCTTCCGCCGCCTGTTCGGGGGGATCGCCCACCTTCCACCCGTACAGATAGGTGTAGGCGCGGAGCTTGTCGTGGAACACGCCGCCGAGCAGGTTGTACACCGGCTGGCCAAGGGCCTTGCCGACGATGTCCCAACAGGCCATCTCGATGGCGCTGAGCACCGGCGTGACGATCGGCCCGGGGTGGAGCACGGCGTGGCGCCGAAACACCTCCCACCAGATGCGCTCCCGGCGAAACGGATCCGCGCCCTTGAGAATCTGCTCGAAGATCTCCTGCGCCACCTGCAGCGCGGACTGGCGGTGGGTGCCGTGCCAGGTGCACTCGCCGCAGCCCTCGATCCCCTCGTCGGTGATCAGCTTGACGAATACCCAGCTCCTGCCGCCCTTGCCGGGCGGCGGGACCGGCACCAGGTAACCCTCGAATCGCTCGATCTTCATGCCCTTGACGGTAGCCCGGATGAGCCGCCGGCGCAATTCACCTGACTTGCTTGCTTGCCGCCTGTTGCCGTGCTTCGGCCGGCAACGCGCCGCGCGCCTGTTCCCGGACCGGAGGGGAAGGTAGACTGCCGTTCCATGAGCGTCGCGCCGCGCCGGCTCACGCACGGGCCGGCCCACCACTTCTTCGGCTACTACGGCATCAACGCGTGGGACCGCGGCGGGCGCTTCCACCTCGCTCTGGAAAGCGACTTCCACCGCCGCCCGCCCACGCCCGCGGACCGGGCGCGGGTCGGCTTGGTGGATGCCGCCGGCGGGGCGTTCGAGCCCCTTGCGGAGACGGCCGCGTTCAACCTGCAACAGGGCAGCATGCTGCACTGGATCGACGCCGGGCGCGGCGAGGAACTGACCTGCAACGCATGGCAGGGGCCGCGGGTGGTGGCGCACGCGCTGCCCCGCGCGGGCGGCGCCGCCCGCGTCCTGCAGGCGGCGGTGGCCGCGGTGTCGGCCGACGGGAGGCAGGCGCTGGGACTCAACTACGCGCGCATGTACCACTGCCGGTCCGTGGTCGGCTACGCCAACGACCAGGATCCCGCGGCCCTGGCGCCGGCGCCGGAAGATGACGGGCTGTACCGCATCGACCTGCCCTCCGGGCGCGCCGAGCTGCTGCTCTCCCATGCCCGGGTGATCCGCGCCGCCGAGTTGCCGGAGCCGCCGAGCGGCTTGGTGTGGTTCAACCACGTGGTGTTCAACCCCGACGGGTCGCGTGTGCTGTTCCTGTGCCGCATGCGGCGCCCTGCGGGACAGGGGCTGCGCACCTCGCTGTGGACCGTGCGCCCGGACGGCAGCGAGCTGTCCCTGCAGATCGACTTTGCGCATCGCATTTCCCACTTCGCGTGGCTCGATGCCGACCGCATCCTGATCTCCACCGACCTGCTCGGCGCGATGCAGTTCCTCACCTTCACCGTGGACCGCAACGACTTCGCACCGTTCGGCGCCGGAGCGCTGCCGCCCGACGGCCACGCCTGCCTCTCCCCGGACGGGCGCTGGCTGGCGTGCGACACCTACCCGCAAGGCGCGCAACGGCTCTCCCGGTTGATGCTGTACGAGATCGCCACCGGGCGGCGGGTGGACGTCGCCGGCTTCCACTCCGAGCCGGTCTTTACCGGCGACGTGCGCTGCGACCTGCACCCGCGCTGGCACCCGGACGGCGCCATGCTGACCGTCGACGCGGTTCCCGACGGAGAACGCCAGATCTACCTGCTCGACGTAGCCGGCATCGTATCCTGACCGCGGCGGGGGTGGCGCAACGATGAGCTACTTCGACCGTTGGTGGTGGATGATCCGCCGCTGGTGGTGGGCAGTAAAGCCCTACCGGCTTCTCATTTTGGTTCTGGTCGTCATGTTTCTGGTGGGGATGTGCGGCCGGTTGTATCTCTTTCAACTCAGGGACGCTGGCTACTAAGCTACCTTTGCGTGCTTCCCTTCTGTTGCTGGTGTCGGGGCGCCGCTACGAGTGTTCTGCGGGAGGTTCCGAGGTCGGCGGCGGGCCGATTTCCAGCCTGGTCTCGATGCGCACCAGCCGAACGTCGATGACGTGGAGCAGGAATGAGCGCGCGGCAGTCCCATGCCGAACCAGCAGACCGCACCTTCCGCAGGTAGCTGGCCGGCGCCGCGGAGACGGCTAACCCGGCGGGTAGATGCTCCAGTTCTGGAAGAGCCGCTCCAGCTTCGGCAATAGCAGTTCGCTCTGGTCCGGCGCGAGCGTCTGCTTTACCAGCTCCTTGACCTGCTCGGAAATCAACCACATCTGTTCAGCATCATTGGTTGGGTAGAATACGTCGTCGTCCGCGGCCGGCTGAGCAGACGGGTTTGGGTCTCCGCTACGGGGCGCAGTCATGGCAGCAGCGTAACGCGGCCTGCACGGTCGTAACAAGATCACGAATCAGCGCAACGCATGCTTGACGGCCCGGTATGACCGTGGTATGGCGTACTGAATTGGGTTCGGATCGAGGAGGAGAGGCCATGCAACAGATTCGCGCGCTGGCGGGAGTGGCAGTGCTGATCGCGCTGGGAGCCGCGGGGGCGTTTGCCGGCGCCGCCGAAGAGACCGGGATGGCGGCCGCCGACATCTATACCGATTCCGGCTATCCGGTGACCACCGAGAAGATCACCCTGGAGATGGTGGCGGTGATCACCCACAAGACCTACCCGCACCAAGCTCTGGAGTTCTTCGACATGGTGGAGGAGAAGACCAACGTTCACGTCGAGTGGCGCCAGATTCAGGAAGAGGCGTACCAGGAGAAGAAGAACCTGCTGTTCGCCGCGGGCGACTATCCGGACGCCTTCTTCATGCACAAGACGCTCGATCCGGCGGACATCCTCACCCACGCGCCGCAAGGGGTGTTCCGGGCGCTCGAGGATGATCTTGAACAGTGGGCGCCGAACCTGAACCGCATCCTGCAAGACCGGCCCGAAGTACGCCGGGCGATGCAGGCGCCGGACGGCCATGTCTACTCGTTTCCCGGCATCTGGGAATCGGGCGTGGAGCCGCAGCTTCACTTCTTCATCAACCGGAACTGGCTCGACAAGCTGGGGCTGGACATGCCGCAGAACTACGACGAGTACCGCGAGGCGCTGCGCGCCTTCAAGCACCGCGACCCCAACGGCAACGGCGAGGCGGACGAGATCCCGCTCTCCTTCCGCAGCTTCGGCTGGCTGGGCGTGTACCCGCTGTTCAGCAGCTTTGGCATCGACCGCCAGCACCACATCGGCGAGGAGATGGGCATCTCGATCGACCGCGACGATCCCACGCGGGTGATCTACGTTGCCGCAACCGACGCCTACCGGGAGGGCATCGAGTACTTCCACGGATTGTGGTCGGAAGGGCTGATCGACATCGAGGCGTTTTCCCACTCCTACGCCGAACTGACCGCCAAGCAGCGGCAGATCGATCCGCCGATCCTGGGTTCGTTCACCGCGTGGAGCGCGGCCTACCTGTTCGGCGAAGGGGTGGACAGCGGCTACGTCACCATGGACCCGTTGGAGGGACCGGCCGGCCGGCGCTGGCCGGGCGACCCGCCGAGCTACTTCCTCAACGCGTTCACGGTCACCAGCGCCTCCGAGTATCCGCAGGCCGCGGTGCGCTGGGCCGACCTGCAATACGATCCGACCTGGGCGCTGCAGTCGTGGTTCGGGATCATCGGCGAGCACATCCTCGAACAGGGCGACGGCACCTACGTGCATGCCGCGGTGCCGGACGGGTTCGAGAGCCGCATAAGCTGGAAGAACCAGTCGGTGCCGCGCGGCACCGGCCTCTACGCGCTGCCGGTCGAGGTGATGCGCCGCATGGAGCCCACCGCCGACCAGCTCGACAAGTTCGCCGGCAACGACCAGTACGCCCCCTACATCGCCAGCTACGTCCGCTTCCCGCTGGTCTACATGCTGGAAGATGAGAACGACGAGATCGCCGACCTGGCGCCGGAGATCAACCAGTTCACGCAGGAAATGGGCGCCAAGTGGATCGTCGACGGCGGCATCGAAGAGGACTGGGACGGGTATCTGCAGCGCCTCGACAGCATGGGCCTGCCGCGCCTGCTGGAGATCTATCAGACCGTCTACGACCGCCACTTGAGCGATTAGCCTCGAAGTCTTGGATCGATACCGTTGCATCTGACCGACGCCGACACCGCGTTCTTTGCCGAGAACGGGTACTTGATCTACCGCCACCAGCTCTTTCCGGGGGAGAAGTTTCGCCGGCTGCAGCGCTTCTTCGACGGGATGCTGGCGCAGTTGCCGGAGGACGCGCGGCCGGAGGGAATGGACACTCCGCACTTCGGGCTCCCGGAGCTGTTCGAGTGGTTGCGCGCGGACGAGGTGCTCGACTTCGTGGAGCGGCTGATCGGCCCCGACATCGCGCTCTGGTCCAGCCATTTCCTGTGCAAGCTGCCGCGCAAGGGTTTGGCGGTGCCGTGGCACGAGGATTCCGCCTACTGGAACAGGACTCTGAGCGAGCACAAGGTAATCACCGTGTGGCTGGCGATCGACGACTCGCTGCCCGACAACGGCTGCATGCGGGTAATTCCCGGCACCCACCACCATGGCTTCTCGGAGTATGAGGAGGTGGACGCCGCAAGGCACGTGTTCGGTACCCGCATCCGCCCCGATCAGATCGACGAGAGCAAGGCGGTGGACTTGGCGATTCGCGCCGGCGAGTGCCACGTCCACCACGCCAAGCTGATGCACGGCTCCAGCCCCAACACCAGCGGCCGCCGCCGCTGCGGCTATACCATGCGCTACATGCCCACTGACGTGAAGTTCGACCCGGCGCCGCAGCGCGGCCGGCACGCCATCTACCTAGTGCGCGGCCGCGACCTCGCCGGCAACGACTACGCCGATCCTGCGCGCGTGTTCGAGCCCGGCAAGCTGCGCTGGATGGGTGGCTAGCGAGCCAAGGGTCTCCTGCAGGCGGCAGCTCAGTCTAGTTCGCTGCACGAACGAGTTCGGCAGGTGGACATATTGACCTGCCGGCCCGCGATTCGGCGACAAGCTCGCGACGACGTGCGGTACGGTTCATGCTATACTGACGGGACGATGGAAACGCGCGGGTTACCGAGCAGGGACGGCGTTCTGCAGCGGGCCGGCAGATTGTTCTGGGATCGACCGCTTGCCCCGGGCGATCTCGACGCGTATCCCCGCTGGGTGGTATCACGGGTGATCCACTACGGCGATCTGGACGATGTGCGCGGTCTCGCAACGGTGATGGGGAAGCGGTTGTTTCTCACTACGATCTCGGGCCTCAGAGTGCAGTCCGCCAGGGTGGCAGCGCTCTGGGACGCCGTGCTGAAGCTGGAGGGCCTCCCTTGTACACGGCAGTGCTCCCGGCGGCCAGTGGCGAGTTACTGGCCGCCCTGACCGCTCACGCCGGCGTCGAGTTGAACGGCTGGGTGTTGGCCGGAGGAACCGGGCTGGCGCTGCAGCTTGGCCACAGGATTTCCGAGGACTTCGACTTTTTCCGCACGCAAGGTATGGAGACCCGTGCGCTGTTCGCGGCATTGGGCGAGGCGGCGCCCTGTACCACGCTGCATGCCGACGAGCGGACGCTGACGGTGCTCATGCTTGGCGTCAAGCTCTCTTTCTTTCAGCTAAGCGATCCGTTTCTGTTTCCGGCAGTGCCGTACGCGTTCTTCAGCGTCGCCGACCTGCGAGACATCGCCTTGATGAAGCTGCTGGCCGCGACCAATCGCGGCAGTCGCAGGGACTTCGTTGACCTTTACACGATCCTTCGGTCAGGCCCCTCCCTACACGACTACCTGCGGCTGCTGCCGCGAAAATATGGGCACGGCCGGTTGAACCCCTATCAGGTAGTGATGAGCCTGACCTACTTCGATGACGCGGAGGCGGAGCCGATGCCGCACATGCTGGTTCCCTTCGATTGGTCGGAATGTAAGGAGTTCTTTGTTCGGGAAGTCCGCAGCCTGGTGCTGCCGTGATTCTCAAGACGATTCGGCGCGAGCATCAGCTTTGGATTCTGGCGGCGCCGGCGGTCTGCTACTTCATCCTGTTCCACTACGTCCCGATGTACGGGGTGCAACTCGCGTTCAAGGACTTCGTGGCCACGCTCGGCATCACCGGCAGCCCCTGGGCGGGCCTGGTCCACTTCCGCAAGTTCTTCAACTCGTTCCTGTTCTGGCGCGTGATCGGCAACACGCTCGGCATCAGCCTGTATGAGCTGGCGGTCGGGTTCCCGGTGCCGATCATCTTCGCCCTGATGCTGAACGAGATGCGCGCCGCCGCCTACAAGCGAGTGGTGCAGACCGCGGTGTACGCCCCCCACTTCATCTCCATCGTGGTGCTCGCCGGCATGCTCTACGCGCTGCTGTCGCCGGTCAGCGGCATGGTCAACCACCTGCTGGCGCTGCTCGGCGGCGAACCGGTCAACTTCCTGGCCGAGGCGCGCTGGTTCAAGACGATCTACGTGTTCTCCGGCGTGTGGCAGCACGCCGGCTGGGGCGCGATCATCTACCTGGCGGTGCTCGCCGGGATCGACCCCGCCCTGTACGAAGCGGCCCGCATCGACGGCGCCACCATTCGCCAGAAGATCGTCCACATCGACCTGCCGATGCTGATGCCGACGGCCGTGATCCTGCTGATCCTGAGCCTCGGCCAGATCATGAACGTGGGCTTTCAGAAGGCGTATCTGCTGCAGAATCTGCTCAACGCGGAAGCCTCGGAGATCATTGCCACCTACATCTACAAGGTGGGCCTGATCAAGGCGCAATACGACTACTCGACGGCGATCAATCTGTTCAACACCGTCATCAACATGGTCCTGCTGATCAGCGTCAACCAGATCGCCAAGGCGCTGCGGCAGAATACCCTCTGGTAGCGGGAGCGAAAGCGCGATGCGGGCAGGCGCCATCCGGCCATCCGGCGCGGACCGGATCAACCTCGCCGTCATCAACGGGTGCGTGGCGCTGGCGCTGCTGCTGGTTGCCTACCCGCTCTACTTCGTGTTGATCGCTTCGGTTTCCGACCCGGTCGCCATCTACGCCGGCAGAGTGTGGCTGTGGCCGCGCGGGCTGACCTTCGCCGGCTACGAGCGCATCTTCAACACCGGCGCCATCTGGCGCGGCTACGCCAACACCATCTTCTACGCGGTGTTCGGCACGCTGCTCAACATCGCCATGACGGTGACGGTCGCCTATCCGCTCTCGACCCGGCGCTTCTCCGGCCGCTACCTGCTGATGATCTTCCTGCTCGTCACCCTCTACTTCGAGGGCGGACTCATTCCCAAGTACCTGCTGGTGCGTTCGCTCGGCCTGCTCGACACGCGCGCGGTGATGGTGATCATGGGCGCGGCCATGGTGTGGCACGTCATCGTTACGCGCACCTTCTTCCAGACCACCATTGCGGACGAGCTGTACGAGGCGGCGGCGATCGACGGTTGCAACCACATCCCCTTCTTCGTGCGCATCGTGCTGCCGCTTTCGAGCCCGGTCATCGCGGTGCTGGCAATCTACTACGGCGTGGAGCACTGGAACGATTACTTCAAGGCGCTGATCTTCCTCGAAAGCCCGGAAAAGCATCCGCTGCAGATCGTGCTGCGCTCGATCCTGATCCTCGACGATCCGCAGACGGTGGCCGACATCGCCGACCTGCAGGAGCGGCAGCGGGCCGCCGAGTTGATCAAGTACGGCAGCATCGTGGTGGCCAGTCTGCCGCTGCTGATCGTATATCCGTTCCTGCAGAGGTACTTCGTGCAGGGGATCATGATCGGTTCGCTCAAGGGCTGACCGGGCGCCGGAAGGAGGCCCCGAAGGAGGCAGCGGTATGGTGCAGTGGGGAGTGATTGGAGCGGGCACCATCGCCCGCGTGTTCTGCAACGGCATGCGGTTCTCGAAGAGCGGCCGGATTGCGGCGCTGGCGAGCCGCAGCCGGGAGCGGGCGGCCGCCCTGGCCGACCCGTTTGCGATTCCCAAGCGGTTCGACGACTACGAGGCGTTGCTCGCCGACCCCGAAGTCGACGCGGTCTACGTCAGCACCATTCACCCGGCGCACGCGGAGTGGGCGATCAAGGCGGCGGAGGCGGGCAAGCACCTGCTGGTGGAGAAGCCGCTCGGCATGAACCACCTGGAGGCGGCGGCGATGATCGACGCCGCGGCGGCCCACGACGTGTTCCTGATGGAGGCGTTCATGTACCGCTGCCACCCGCAGACCCGGCGGCTGGCAGCGCTGGTGCGCGCCGGCGCCGTCGGGGAAGTGCGCATGGTGCGGGCGGTGTTCAGCTCCCAGGGGCGCTACGCGCCCGAGTCGCGCAGCTTCGGCAACGCGCTTGGCGGCGGCGGCATCCTGGACATCGGCTGCTACGCCGCCTCGGCGGCGCGGCTGATCGCCGGGGCGGCCGCCGGCGAGCCGTTCCGGGAGCCGCACCTGGTGAAGGGGTGCGCGCAGTTGGGACCCACCGGGGTGGACCACTACGCCGCCGCCACGCTGCAGTTCGACGGCGGCGTCATCGCCGAGCTGATCGCCGGGGTAGACTGCCGGGTGCCGAGCCAGTTGGCGGTGTACGGCAGCGACGGGATCCTGGAAGTGCCGGAGCCGTGGACGCCCGGCTCGCCGTGCCGCCGCGCGGCCGCGCCGCTGCCGCTCGACACCGCGTTTCCGCCGGGCCGGCTCCTCCTCACGCGCCCCGGCGCGTCCGCCCCCGAGACGATCACCGTCGAGGTCGACCGCGACCTGTTCACCTACGAGGCCGACACCGTGGCCGAGCATCTCGCGGCGCGGCAGGCGCCGGCGATGAGCTGGCAGGACAGCCTCGGCAACATGAAGCTGCTCGACCGCTGGCGCGAGGAGGCGGGGCTGGTCTACGAGCAGGAGCGGCGCTTCCACGCCGGCACGCTCGCCAACCGCCCGCTGCGCCGGCGCGCCGCCCGCGCCGCCCGCGCCGCGCCGGCGATGCAATACGGCGCCATCCCGGGGCTGGACCAGCCGGTCGCCCGCCTGGTGCAGGGCGCCGACCGCAACGTCACCATCCCCTACACCGAGGTGCTGTTCGACCAGTACTTCGAGCTGGGCGGCAACTGCTTCGACACCTCGCACGCCTACCGCGGCGGCGCCTGCGAGCGCAACCTGGGCGCCTGGATCCGCAGCCGCGGGGTGCGCGACCGGGTGGTGGTGTTCGAGAAGGGCGGCAATCCTCCGCACGGCACCCCGGAGGGCATTACCCGCGAGCTGCTGGCGGGCCTGGACGGCCTCGGCCTGGACCGCGTCGACGTGTGGCTGATGCACCGCGACAACCCTGAGGTGCCGGTCGGCGAACTCGTCGACGTGCTGAACGAGCATTGCGCGGCCGGGCGCATGACCCTGTTCGGCGTCTCCAACTGGTCGCTGCCGCGGCTGCGGGAGGCCAGGGAGTACGCCGACCGCGCCGGGCGCAGCTACTTCTCCGTGGTCAGCAACCAGTTCAGCCTGGCGCGCATTCTCGATGCGTGGTGGACCATCGACGGCAGCTTTCCCTACTGGCAGAGCGCTTCCGATCCGGAGTTTCGGCGCTGGTTCGAGACCACGCAGACGGTGCTGGTACCCTGGTCGAGCCAGGCCTCCGGGTTCTTCATCGAGCAGGAGGCGCAGCAGCCGCGCGACCGCGACCTGCCGCGCTGCTACCACAGTCCGGACAACTTCACGCGCCGCGAGCGCGCGTTCGAGCTGGCGCGCCGGCGCGGCGTGAGCCCGATGAACATCGCCCTGGCCTGGGTGCTGCAGCAGCCGTTCCCGGTGTTTCCGATCATCGGGACGCGGCTGCCCGTCGAGACCCGCGACTGCCTGCGCGCCCTGGAGGTAACGCTGACGGCTGACGAGCTGCGCTGGCTGGACCTCGAGGAGCAGGAGGAGATTCGCTGAGCGCTGCCGGTGAGGCTACCGGCGATCCGGCAGCCGGCGCAGGAAGTCCGCTTCGTCGCGGCACTCCAGCGCGGCTTGCATCAGTGCCGCGGTAGAGTGGTCCTCCAGCTCCGCCAAGCGCCGGGGCAGCGCCGCCGACACCGGCAGACCGCGCGAGCTGAACACCTGCAGCACCGCCTCGCGCTGCGTTTCAAGCCGGCCCGCGGCGCGGCCCGCCTGGCGCTCGGCGCGCAGGAACGGATCGTCATCCGGCCCCGTGCCGGCCGCGGCGCCGAGAGCCCCGGCCACGCGGCGCAACGCCGCCGCGGTCGCCTCCGACAACTCCGGCTCGTTCAATGCCAGGTGAATCTCCGCCGCGGTCCAGCCGGGAAATGCCCGGCTGCTCGGCGCCGAACGGAAGCCGTGCTCCTCCAGCAGGTGAATCGTCAAGCCGGGCCGCAGTCCCGCGGGGCGGCTCGGCGACGACGTGTCGGGCACCTCGACCCACACTTCCGGAAAGCCCCACGACTCGTACAGCGCGAGCTTGCCGCGGCGCACGTCGGTGGTGTTGTCCACCTCCAGCACGACGTCGGGAAGCGTGTCGCTGCCCACCTCGATGGCCGGGCCCCAGGGCCGCGTCGCGCGCGGGCGCAGGTACACCGTCTGATCGGCCTGCATGATTCGCAAGCGGGCGCCGCGCGCATCGCGCACCAGGAGATCGGATGCTCCGAAGGTCTCGATGGGCGAGCCCCGGACGTGGGAGATCGTCTTGAGCAACCCCGCCAGGCGCTGCGGCGGATGTTCGTGGTAGATGCTGACCGGCTCGCACACCATGGCGACTTCGGTATGGGCATCCCAATACTCAATGCGCCCTTCGTAGTCGGTGATCGCTTCCCGCGAGATACGCACCGGCCGGCAGCCCGGGAACTGCAGCGACTCCGGCTCGCCGTACGGTTCCGGCTGCTGGAGCGCGCCGGCGTCATATTTGACCATGACCCGATGCTAACACGCGGCGGCAGGATGCGGCAGGGCGGGCGGGCGGCTGCCAGGCGGGCTGCTTGACCACACCCGGAGGGGTAGGGTTTGCTCGTTGCCACGATGCCGGAGGCAGTGACGGACGACCGGGTACGGCGCTTCTTTCCCCTCGGCGCGCCGCACCCGCGGGTGCTGAGCCGCGCGCAGGTCAGGCAGTTCAACGAGCGGGGCTACCTGTTTCCGTTGGAGGTGTTCGACGCGCGGGAGGTGACCGCGCTCCGCGCCTACTGCGACGATCTGTTCGCCAAGGCGCTGGCGGCCGGGTTCGGCAGCTACGCCATCAACGGCTGGCACTGTCATTGCGCCGGTCTCTACGACCTGTGCACCGAGCCGCGCGTACTGGATCTGGTGCAGGACCTGCTCGGCGAAGACCTGATCCTGTGGGGCACCCACTTCTTCCTCAAGCAGCCCGGCGACCGCAAGCAGGTGAGTTGGCACCAGGATGCCTCCTACTGGCCGCTGTCGCCGAGCAAGACCGTCACGGTATGGCTGGCGATCGACGACTCCGACGCCGGCAACGGGGCCATGCGCGTCATTCCGCGCTCACACGTCAACGCCCAGCTCGCCTATCAGCGCAGTACCGCGGAGGAGAACAACGTACTCTCGCAGACCACGCTGCAGGCCGAGGCGCAGGGCGATCCGCCGGTCGTGCTCGCCCTGCGCGCGGGGCAGGTGTCGCTGCATACCGACTGGCTGGTGCACGGCTCCGAACCGAATCGCTCCGCGCGCCGCCGCTGCGGATTGACCCTGCGCTTTACGTCGGCCGACGTGCGCGCCCTGAAACCCGATTGGGCGCGGCGCAGCGTGATCTGCCGCGGCCGCGACCGCAGCGGCCATTGGGCGCACCACCCGCGCCCGGCGGGCGAACAGATTCCCTCACCCAAGGCACGTTGAAGCCCCGAAAGGCCGATCAGCCTGCCTTGTTCAGCAAGAAAGATCGTCGCGGCAGTCGTGGTCCAACAGAACGAACCGCGGGGCGGCGGTACCTATCCGCCTCGAAAGGACCCGAATTCTTGACGGCCTGTTGAGCGTCTCGTTTATTGGCGACACGTCGATGGATCGATCGATCCGTCCGGAAATCACCTTATCGGTGTGATCTTCCAGGAACTCGAAGACCCTCTGCGAAGGAAGCGCTCCGAGAAAGCGCCCATCAATTATTCGTTCTTCTTCATGAATGTTCTCCTGGAACGATTCCTTCGGATGATCGGGCAGTGAAGCAAGTTCTTCCTCCACCTGACTCATACGATATTCAAGGCTGGTACGTTCGAGTATACTTTCCGCCGGTAGCCCATTGATCAGGTCTTCCAGTGTGTTCAATTCCGCCCGTAGCAATCGATATTCCGGCAGGTTCAATTTGGTCTTGTCACGCTGTGACTCTGGCTGTCGCCTTGGCCATGACTCCGGCGGCACTCCGTTTCCTGTTGCCCTTACGACCCGTCGGCGGTTTGGTAGGCGGCGGAATAGCGGAACTCCAACCACAGGCCGCCGCCGGGCTCGATCTTCCACTCCGGCCGCGGGTTGCCGGCCGCCTCGCACGCGCTGGCGATGCGCCCGATGCCCCGGCCCCGCGCCTCGATCATCCCGGCCCGAAGGAACGCATAGGCGATTCCCGGATTGTACGGTCTCGATGCGTGCTCATGGGACAGGCGCTCGACCGTCCAGTCAGCCGGCAGGTGTCCGGGATTCCACAATATGATCCGGTCGTCGTACACGCGAATCTGAATCGGCACGGGATCGGCGTAGTCGCGATGGATCACGGCATTGATCACCGCCTCGCGCATCGCTTGGCGCGGCACGGGAAAGGTCTCCACGCGGTACACGCCGTCGTAGGAGACCAGCCCCCGCGAATACTTGGAGTAGAGCAGGTCCATCGTACGGTCGACCTGCGTAAACAGATCACCTTCGATCACGTCCTGAAACAGCAGCTCGGCGCCGCGAAAGCATCCGATCTTCACGTACGCATCCCGTACCAGGATTCCCGGTTCCGGGTGGAAGAGCAGCACGGCGGCCCGTTTCAGGTACTCTCCCTCCCGCAGGCGGAGCTTTTCGATCACGCCGGAGTCGGACTCGTCGAGAATGTCCCCGGCCAAGCGCCCGCTGGCGGCGGCGCGGCGGCGGAACTCGTCCAACGTGCGCCCGTCCAGGTCGCTGACGCCGACGCCGGGCAGCGGTACGTCGTCCCACGTGCGTCCGTACTTCTGACTCTCTCTCGCCACGCCTCCCACCTTCCTTTTACGGAGGTATCTTAGCCCAATATCTGGTTCGACGGGCGAGCAGGCCAATGCTGCCCGACACTGCCAAGCGCCATGCTCTAGCCTAGCGCGTCATGGTTGCAACTCGGACAGCGCTCGGCCGCCCTCCTCGGGGAGATACTCGACATCGCCGCGCGGCGTGGCTAAGGTGGCGGCATGAACCCTTGTCGTACCCTGTCGGGCCTTGCCGTGCTGCTGGTTGCGCTGGCCGCGCCCGTGTTCGCGCAGACGCCGTGTGACGCTTCCGGCGAGCCGCTGGATGCGATCCGGACCCGCCACCAGCTCAAGCGCTTCGTGCAGTGCGCGCTCGGCCACGTGGAGGCGGTAGGCTGGAGCCGGGCGGCGCAGGACTTTCAGACCGGCGGCGACTGGCTGGACGGCTCCATGTACCTGTTCGCGGGCGACGTCGAAGGAGTCGTCCATTTCGTTGCCGGGTCGGACTTCGCGCCGGGAACCGATCTCTCGGATCAGCAGGACTCCAACGGTCACTACTTCGTGCGCGACATCATGCGGGTGGCGGGTGACTACGGCGAGGGCTACGTATACTACCGCAACCTCAACCGCAACTCCGGGGAGGAGGAACCGAAGGTATCCTACGTGATGGCGCTGGAAGTGGACGGCGAGCAGCTCTACCTCGGCGCCGGCACCTATCCGCTGGACGCGCCCGGCGCGTGCCCGGCGGACCGGGTGCGCGCGGAGTTGGCCGCCGGTGAGCGCGGGGTGGAGCAGTTCGTGCACTGCGCCGCCGAGCACCTGCGGCGGGCGGGCCTGGTCGCCGTGGCCGAGTTCGAGACCGACCCGCGCTGGCTCTCCGGCTCCACCTACCTGTTCCTGCTCGACCTGGAAACGCTGGTCACGGTCTCCAACGCCGGGGACCCCGGCCTGCGCGGCAAGTACCGCGGCGACGCCGCGCACGTGCGGGAGATGCAGCGCATCCTGCGCGACTACGGAGAAGGGTACGTGTACTACGACCGGCGCAATCCCTCCTCCGGCGCCGTGGAACCCAAGGCATCGTTCGTCCGGCGGGTGTCCATCGACGGCCACGACTACATCCTCGGCGCCGGCCTCTACCGGGGACACTGAACCCGCAGACCTAAGCGGCGTGGCGGTTAGCTCACTTCATCCCGAACGGTTGCGCGTCGTCACGCCCGACGACCGTACGGTGGCCGACCTTTCCGCGCTGCAGGGGTCTGGACGCAGGCGCAGTACCTCAAGCTGACCAACCACGGCAATCGTCTGATCGAGTTTACCGACGGCTGGCTCGAGGTGCTGCCGATGCCCACGCAACGACATCAAGCCATTTCGCGGTTCCTGTTCCTGGCGCTGGTCACCTTCGTCCACGACCGCGGCGGCAACGTGTTCTACGCGCCGTGGCGCCTGCGGATCCGCGACGGCAAGTTCCGCGAGCCGGACCTGCTACTGGTTCGCGACGCCGGCGACCCGCGCTGCCGGGACGATTACTGGCGCGGCGCCGATCTGGTGGTGGAGGTGGTCAGCCCGGCAGCCCCCGACCGGGACCTGGTCGACAAGCGCGCGGACTACGCGGAGGCCGGCGTACCGGAGTACTGGATCGTGAACCCGAGCGGCGAAACGATGACGGTGCTGGCGCTGGCGGAAGGCGGCTACCGGGAATACGGCGTGTTCCGGCCGGGAGAGCGGGCCGGCTCGTGGAGCCTGCCCGGCTTCTCCGTGGAGGTGCGCGCGGCCTTCGCCGCGGCAGGGGGCGCGCCGGCGCCCGGCGGCTGCCCCCCGGCCGGAGCATGACGAACTAACTAACCCTAATTCTTCCAGTACCACTGCTCGGCGGCGTCGCCGACCACCACCGAATAGTAGCCCTCATCCTCGGCGATGCCGATGTTGCCCAGGTTGACGTTGTACACGAACGGCACCGGCGCGGCGGCGACCGTGCCGATTACCCAGACGTTCTCCGCCTGGCTCTCCCAGATCTCCTTGTGAGCGCGCTGGCGCGCGGCCGGGTCGCCGGTGGACTGCATGATTTCCTTGAGCTCGTACAGCCGCTTTACCTCGTCGGGCGGCTCGTCGCCCGCCTCGCCGCCGGTGTTGATCCAGTTGTGCCAGCCGAACGCGGTGACGCTGAAGAACGCCGGGCCGTAGATGTGCATGTACTGCACCGGCAGCCACCAGTCGGCGAAGTGGATCTCGGCGGCGCGGTTCTGGCTCCAGTAGAGGCGCCCGTCCACCTGCTTGATCTGCGTGTCGATGCCGATCGGCTTCATGAATTCGGGAAACAGCTCGGCGCCCGGGGTAGCCGTCGGGGTGACCTCGTAGTAGGTGAAGGGAATGGCCAGCCGGCGGCCGTCCGGCAGCAGGCGGTATTCCTGCTTGTCGTCCCACGCCAGTCCCATCTCGTCCAGCAGCGCGTTGGCGGCGTCCACGTCGTAGCGGACGTAGGCGTCGTCCATGTACGGCTCCCAGACGTCCGAGCCCTTGGGCGGCGCGTACTGCGCCTCCCGGCCGAAGTCGAGGAACACCGACTTCTTCACCTCGGAGCGGTCGATCGCCATCGATACCGCCTGCCGGAACCGCTTGTCCTGCACCACCTCGGCGTACACCTGATCCTCAGGCGTGAGCGAGGCGAAGTAGATCAGGAGCTGGTCCTGCCACGCCGGCAGCGCCATGGTGCGGTAGCCGCCCCGTTCTTCGTTGGACTTGAACAGCGGGAAGTCGCCGAGGCGGATGAACTGGAACTGCAGATCGGTCTCGCCGGCCACGATCTTGGCGGTCATCACCTCCAGGTCGGTGACGAAGATGCGGTGGCCGCGGTCGATGTAGGGAAGCTGCTTGCCGGTGGGATCGATCTTGAAGAAGTAGGGGTTGCGCTCCAGGATGAACTCGCCGGGGTTGGGTTCCTCCGTTACGTGCCACGGATGCAGCGAGGGCGCTTCGATGGCGTTCGGAAAGCGGGTCGGGATGTGATTGGCCGCGTCGGTGCTGGCCGGGTCGAAGGAGTTGTAGAACTTGCCCCACTCCTCGGCGGAATACCCCTGCTCCCGAATGACCGGCATGATCTCGTCGAGGTCGGTGTAGTCCTTGTGGAACTGCTTCATGTAGTGGCTGGGCCGCATGAACCGTCCCGCGGGCTGCCCGGTGAGCTCGCTGAGAAACAGGCCGTAGGGCTTGGCGAAGGCAACCGAGAAGGTGTAGTCGTCGATGATCGACAGCCGCACCGGTTCGCCGCCCCAGCGCGCCCAGCTCGGCAGGTTGGGCGTGATCTCCTCGTTGAAGTAGTTGTCTTCGAAGGTGTAGCGCACGTCCTCGGTGGTGACCGGCGCGCCGTCCGACCACTTCAGGCCCTTGCGGATGCGAAAGGTGAACTCGGTTGCGGCGTCGTTCTGCTCCCAGCTTTCGAGGATGGAGGGCTGGATCTCGGCGCCCACGAAGTTGTAGCGATGATTGCTCGCCGACGGCGCAATTTCCATCAGCTTCACCGCGTTCAAGTGGCGCAGATAGTGGCCGTGATCGATGGTGTACTCGGTCCAGGTGAGGGTGCCGCCGTACTTGCCATCTTCCATCCAGGTCTCCATTACCACCGGGTTTTCGGGCAGCCGATCCTCGATGGGAGGCAGCCCCATGCCGGCCAGGTAGGGGGACTCCGAAAAGACGATCTCGGCGCCGGTCAGGCGCAGGTACTCGTCCATGTTGTACTGGCCGAGCGGCAGAGGCTTGGCCCGTGCCGCCGGCGCCTCCATGGCGCCGTCATCGGCGGAGGCTGCCGTCTCTTCGCTGCCGCCGGCCACCAGCAGCAGCGGCGCCGCGCACAGCATGAGCACGGCAAGCGCTGACGTTCGTTTCATGTGTTCTGCTCCCCTGTCGTGTTTTGGTCCCGCTCCGGGCGGAACCGCCGCAGGGTAGGGTGAGTGAGGCCGCTCGTCAAGGACGGCGTGGCTGGCTACCGCTCCGGCCAGCGAGCCAGCGCGCGCCGGTGCCGGCGCGCGCTGGCCTGGATACGGGTGGCGGGGGAAGCGGTCTCCCGTGCGGCGCGGCCGCCGGGGCGCCGCGCCGCAAGACGGGGAGACCGCCAGCGGCGGCGGACCGCTCCGACGGCTACTGCACTATCGGCAGATGCGCGACCACTCCCGCATGGTCGGACGGCCACAAGCCCTTTGAGGTTTTGTCACCCGCCTTGTCGCCCACGGTATACGTGGTGATGGTAGCGGACCGCCGCAGTGACACCCCCTTGGTGAAGATCAGGTCGATCCGCCCGCCGTCGTCGCCCGTTCCCAATTCGCTCATCGCGTTCCTGAGGTTGTCGGCCTGGCAACACGTGTACCCGGGGCCGGAACCGGCTTGCCACATGTCGGTAAATCCTGCCGCCGTTATGGCCTTGTACGCCGCGCCGTCGGGAGCCTTCGTATTGAAGTCGCCCATCAGGATCACCGGCAGTTTCTGGTCCTTCAGGCTGGCTATCAGTTCTTGAGTTTGACCGTCGCGCACTTTCTGGTCGAAGAACTCCAGGTGGGTGTTCACGACGCGGTACTTCACGCCGCCGACGGTGGCATCTACGGCAACGTAACCCCGCGGGACCTTGAGTTCACCCAGTGACTTGACTGAATATGAGTCTTTGTACTTTGCGTCTGTCGCCGCCGAAAAAGCGATGTCACCACGCACGAGAATCACGTCATGGTCCGTCAGACGTATGTCGACAAGTCCCTCCGCGGTTGGCATCGGCATCTCGAGGTCAAAGGTCGAGACTTGGCCGGCGACCTTGTAGTCCAGGCCTTCATCCTTGAGTTTCATCATGAATACTTCGCGGAAGTTCTGCTCGACGTCGGTGGCGTTCGGCTCCCGCACCGTCTGCGCATCCGAGGGATCCTGCTTGCGAACCAGCGAGATTTCCTGCAGGCCGATGATGTCGGGTGCGGTCCGCTTGATGATCTTGGCGATTGCCGCCGCGCGTCCGGGGAAGTCGGAAGCTTGGTAATTCCGATAGAACTCGGCGACTTTCAGCGGAACTTCAGCCTGGCTCATGACGTTCAAGAGCTCGTGTGGGGGCGCGCCGACGTAGACGTTGTACGTCATCACGGTGAGTTGCGGCCAGGGGCGCGCCGGCGTCAATCCTCCGCACGCGGTCATGGCAAGGAGCACCACGATCGACGCCAGAGAAATGGCAAGGGCTTTCAACTTGGGCATACGTACCTCCTCGTACGGTTCATCCTCGACCGGCGATGCGGCGTGTCGGACGGCGCCTGCCACCACCAATCGACGGGCATCATACCGCAAGCCGCGGCAGGGGAACAGCATCCAAAGCCATGCCGCGTTGACCGCGGGACCGCCGGCGGGCGCGCCGCCGGGTCGCCGGGCCCGCCCGGCAGCGGCGGCCGCCCGGCGGCGGCTACGCGGTCGGCGTCATCGAAGGCGGTCCATCCACTCGTGATACCTTGAAATCTCGGCGGCGACCGCTGATATTTCAAGGTATGGATGGCGAGGTGGCCCTCTTCCGGGTCACCGAGCGGCTCACGGCCGGCTCAACGGGCGCACTTCCAATTTGTAGGTAGGCCCAAATAGAGAAGCCCTCCCAGCGACAGGTGATGTAACATCAGGCCGTCACTGGGAGGGCAACATATGTGTGATTCATTGGTAACCGAGATTCTCAACTACTGCAAGGCCACCTGTGGTCTCGAACTGGGCCGCGCTAGCGGTCCCCACGACCTGTTGCGGGCAGAACTGAGTCTCCTCAAGTGCTTGGTGCGCCTGTGCCGCGCCGCCATGGTGGAGTGGTTCAAGGAACTGGGCCGCGATTACCGCGGCGCCACGGTCCAGCGCAACGGGGTGTCGTATCGGTTTGTCGGCCACCGCTCCAAGACCCTGCACGGACTGTTCGGGACGGTACCCTACGAACGGGCCTACTACGCCAGCGGTAGCGGCCAGGGCTGGGCGCCGTTGGATGAGCGGCTCGGCATCAAGCGCGGCCATACGCCGGGCTGCCAGTACTTTCTGAGTCAGTTCGTAGCGCGCCAGGCGCACGCAGAGAGTCTGCGGCAGTTTCACGAGGTGTTCCGCGCCGACGGCGGGGAGCTGGTGTCGGAGAAGAAGGCGTTCACGATGGTGCAGGAGGTAACGGAGGGGTTGGAACGGCAGCGCCAGCAGGAGGTGGACAACTACCAGCAGACTGCGGCGGGGCCGGAGCTGCACGAGCCGATTGGCGGGACGGTGGCGGTATGCATCGACGCGGGGAAGGTGCCGGTGCGCGGCAAGGAGCGGGTAGATGATGCCGGGAAGAAGCGCTACGAGCGGGAGTACCGGGACGCCAAGGTGGCGGTGGTGGCGGCGGTGGAGTGGGACGCTGAGGAGCAGGAGGCGCAGTGCAGCAGCAAGCCGAGCTACGTGGCGGCGAGCGAGCATGCCGACCAGTTCTTCCCGCGCATCGAAGTGGAGCTGAAACGGCGCTGCGGCGAGGGGGCGGCGCGGCAACTGGTAGTGCTGGCCGACGGGGCGGGATGGATTTGGGATCGGGCGGAGACCTGGGCGGCAGGGGGGCTGCGGGTGTGGTACATCCTGGATTTCTGGCACGCCTGCGAGCATCTCGCGGAGGCGAGTCGGAGCGTCTACGGGGAGAGGAGCAAGCAGGCAGAGGAATGCTTTCGGAGGTGGCGGACGATGCTGCGCGGCAGTCGGGCGGGGGAAGTGATAGAGGAGCTGGAGGAGTTGCGCGACGGCGGGGGGTTGAGTGCCCGGCAGCGGCACGAGGTGCAGGGGGAGATCAACTACTTGAAGAGCAACCAGGGACGGATGGACTACCGGCGGTACCGGCGGGAGGGGCTGCCGATCGGCAGTGGGGCGGTGGAGAGTACGTGCAAGAACATGGTGGGGGCGCGGCTGAAGGGGAGCGGGATGATCTGGTCGTTGGGAGGGGCGCAGGGGATGCTGCAGCTCTGCACCTCGGTGAAGAGCGGGCGGTTCAAAAGGGACTACGCGAGCCTGCTGTCCGCCTCGGTGCCGCAGGAGGCCCAGCCACAGGCCGCCTGACGCTACCTACGTTTTGGAAGTGCGCCCCGGCTCAACCCTGTTGTTGACATCCTGTTGCCGTAGTATGTTCGTTTCCAATGCTCGGTGGCGGCCCCTAGCCCCCAAGCCGCCCGGCTCGATGCCGACCTGGCAGGAGGGGATGCCCCGATGGAGAACCTGAGCTTGACCATAGTGCTTACCGGCGTAGGGGTGGTGGTTGCCTTGGTGGCCGCTGCTGTCGGCGCTACCTGGAAGGTGACCACCAAGATCACCGACACGGACAAGGCAACCCGCAAGGAGATTTCCGACGAGTCAAGGGATGCCCACAAGGGGATCACCGAGAACATCAAAACCGTAGACGGCAAGATCGACGCCCTGCGCGATAGCGTAGACGCCAAGATCGACAGGACCGACGGCAAGATCGACGCCCTGCGCGATAGCGTAGATGCCAAGATCGACAGGACCGACGGCAAGATCGACGCCCTGCGCGATAGCGTAGACGCCAAGATCGGCGCCTTGAGCAAGGATGTAGGCGACCTGCGCGATAGCGTAGACGCCAAGATCGACAGGACCGACGGCAAGATCGACGCCCTGCGCGATAGCGTAGACGCCAAGATCGGCGCCTTGAGCAAGGATGTAGGCGACCTGCGCGTTGACATAGCGCGTTTGGTTGGCCCCCGCGCGCAGGACCCGGCCCGAAATGAGCGAAACCGCCCATAGCGCCCCGGAGTGTGCGTAGGTTGACGACCTGAACCTGACCCGCGCGGCGCGGGCGGGGGGTCAGGCGGCGTAGGGGTCGGCGGCGTCGCGCAGGCCGTCGCCGATGAAGCTGAACATCAACACCGCCAGCACCACGAACGCGCCGGGGATCACCAGCCACGGCTGCAGGGCGAGCACGGAGATCGACTGCGCGTCCTGCAGCAGCGTGCCCCAGCTCACCGCCGGCGGGCGGATGCCCAGCCCCAGGAAGCTGAGCGCGGTCTCGCCGATGATCATGCCGGGGATGGCCAGGGTGATATGGGTGATCAGGTAGCTGGTGAAGCCGGGAATCAGATGGCGCCTGATGATGGCGCCGTTCCTGGCGGCCGCGACCCGGGCGGCCATCACGAAGTCCTCCTCGCGCAGGCTGATCAGCTTGCCGCGCACTACCCGCGCCAGGCTGGTCCAGCGCTGCACCGCCAGGATCAGGGTAATGGCGAAGTAGATCCTGAGGATGCCCCAGTCGTGGGGCAGGGCCGCCGACAGCGCAATCCACAGCGGGATGTCGGGGATGCTCAGCAGCATCTCGATGATGCGCTGGATCACGTTGTCCACCACGCCTCCGTAGTAGCCGGAGATGCCGCCGAAGATCACCCCCAGGACGAACGCCACGAACACCCCGCCGAAGCCGATGAACAGCGAGATGCGGCCGGCGAAGAAGGTGCGTGAGAACACGTCGCGCCCCAGCCGGTCGGAGCCGAACAGGAACAGCGGCACCGAGGCATCCTCGATCCCGAACAGCCTGGTATTCCAGGGGATGAAGCCGAGCAGGGTGAACGGTTCGTCGCTGCGCACCCAGAAGCGGATCACGTGCTCCTGGTCGCGTTGTTCGATGTAGCGGTACTTGAAGGTGGCCTTGTCCAGCTCGCGCACCGTGGCGAACACGAACGGCCGGCTCAGGCCGCGCTCGGGACTGATGATGCGGATGCGGGTCGGCGGCGCCTCGCCAAACTCCTTGAAGCGGTGCAGCGCCGGATAGGGGGAGAAGAACTCGGCGAAGATCGACGTGAGGTAGAGCGCGGCCAGCACCACCATCGCCACCAGCGCCAGCTTGTGGCGCCGGAACCGGCGCCACACCAGTTGTCTCTGGGAGGCGACGTAGGCGCGCTCGGCGCCGGACGCGTCGGCCGCGCCGTTGTCGTAGGCCGCCTCGGCAACCGGAGCCGCGTCCGCCGCGGGCTCGTGCGGCGCCACCACTAGCCGGCGCTCCGGCCGAGGCGGATGCGGGGATCGGTCACCGCCAGCAGAATATCGGAAATCAGGGTGCCGACGATCACCAGGGCGCTCAGAATCATCACGATGCTGCCCACCAAGTACATGTCCTCCGACAGCGCCGCTTCCAGCAGCACCGGCCCCAGGGTCTCCAGCCCCAACACCCGCGACACGATCACCTCGCCGCTGACCAGGGTCGGCAGCGTCCAGCCGATGGTGCTGATCAGCGGGTTCAAGGCGATGCGCACCGGATACTTGAAGATGACGCGCGACTCGCGCAGTCCCTTGGCGCGCGCCGTGGTCACGTACAGCTTCTTCAACTCGTCGAGCAGGGTGCTGCGCAGGATCCGCACCAGCTGCCCGGTGGCGCCCACGCCGACTACCACCACCCCCAGCCAGGCGTTCTTGGCCACGTCGACCAGCTTCGCCCACGACCACGGGGCGTTGCGGAACTCCAGCGAGTACAGGCTGGTGATCGCGTGGCCGGTGTAGACGAATACCAGGTAGGCCAGTCCCAGCGCCAGCAGGAAGTTGGGGACCGCCAGACCGATGAAGCTCATGGTGGTCGCCAGGTAGTCGGTGACGGAGTATTGCCGCACCGCGGACCAGATGCCGATGGGCACGGCGATGATCCAGGTCACGGCGAACGCCACCAGGGTGAAGGCGACCGACAACGGCAGGCGCTCCAGGATGATCTCCGTCACCGGCACTTCGTAGATGAAGGAGCGGCCCATCTCACCGCGCAACAGAAAGTTGCGCATCCACAGGAGGTACTGGTCGACCGGCCCGCGGTCCAGTCCGTACTGGCGGTAGAGCTGCTCCACGACGCTCTCGTTGGCCAGGAACCCCTGCTGCTCCAGGCGCTGGATGTAGGTCTCGACGTAGCTTCCCGGCGGCAGCAGGATGATGCCGAAGGAAATTATCGAGATCGCCGCCAGCAGCGGGATGGCGATGAAGAAGCGTTGGCGGATGTAGGCGAGCACGCGCCGTTACTCGAAGTGAATGAATGGGCGGAGCGTGAACTCCGCCCATTCGTTGGTTCTCAAACCGTTCGGCAGGCGATCTGCCTAGTTCATGGTGCGAAAGAAGAGCTGCTCCATGCCGTAGTCAAGCGCCCGGTCGAAGGGGTAGCCCTCCTTGATCACGTTGCCCAGGTCGGCGTTGTACACCGTCGGCACCGTCATGCTGCCGGTGGGCCAGATCGACACGTAGTTGCGGCTGAACCAGTCCATCAGGTTGGCGAACGCCGCCTCGCCCTGCGGTGACTGCGGCGGATACACCTTCCAGGCTTCCCACAGATCGAAGTACTCCTCCATGTAGGCCGGCGGTTCGCGGCCGGTTTCGCCGTTCGAGCGGTAGTAGAGCCACGACTGGTTCGCCCAGTCGCCCTTGGCGTACGGTCCGAAGTCCTCGGAAATGCCGGGCGCCCAGATCGGGCGGTCGGACCAGTGCACCGTGGCCATGTGCTCGTTGTTGGCTTGACGCTGGTTCCAGATCTGATTCCCCAGAACGGTGAACGAGGTGCGCACGCCGATCTCCTCGAAGTACTGCTTCATCAATTCGCCCACCGTCAGGAAGTCCGGCGACACGTTGGCGGTGATGATGTCGAGGGTGAACCGCGTGCCGTCGGGGCCCAGGCGGAAGCCGTCGCCGTCGCGCCGGTTCATGCCCGCCGCGTCGAGCAGCCGGTTGGACTGCGCCGGGTCGTAGGCGCGGTCGGTGATGGTGTTCAGCTGGTACTGGCCGAAGTAGACGTTCTCGTTGACGTCGTCCTTGTCGATGGCCAGCGACAGCGCCTTGCCGAACCGCTTGTCGTTCATCAGCATCTGCCACGTGCTGTCGGGCTTGTCGTGCTCGAAGTCCTGGTTCAGGAACAGCACCGGCGGGTTGTTGATCGAGCCGTGCAGCACCGTGCGGATGCCCTTGTCCGCGTTCTGCAGATAGATCGGCAGCTCCTTGAGCTGGGCGTAGCTGGTCACCACGTCATACTCGCCGGCGGCGGTGTTGAGCTTGATCGCCTCCAGGTCGGTGGAGTTTTCGGCGACGATGAAGTCGGCGTAGGGGAGCTGGTTGCCGGCCACGTCCACCTTCCAGTAGTAGGGGTTGCGCTCCAGCCGGTAGCCGGTGCTGGTGGCCTCGACGCCGACCCAGGGCGCCAGCGACGGTACGTCCAGCCCGTGCGCGCGGTGAAGCTCCCAGTGCTGCATGTCCTTCTGCTGCACGAGCTGCTCCCAGGTATCCAGCTCCAGCTCATCCAGGAGCGGCTGAATCTGGTCCATCGGCGTGTAGTCGGCGTGGAACTGCTTGATGAAGTGCGCCGGGCGGAACAGCAGCGTGTAGTCGGGGATCCAGGATGCCAGGTTGGCCAGGAAGAAGCCGTACGGCACGTCGAACTCCACGCAGAACGACAGGTCGTCGATGATGGTGACCGTCGGCGGGTTGCCGTCGGGGTCGGCGGCGCGGAAGTAGAAGGTCGGGTAGATGCGCTCGTCGCCGTACAGCTCGAAGGTCATGCGCACGTCTTCGGTGGTGACCAGCTCGCCGTCCGACCAGCGCAGCCCCTCGCGGATGGTAAAGCAGAACTCCCGGAAGTCGTCGCTGATGTCATACTCGCTGACGACCGCCGGCAGCGGATCCTTGGTGCTCTGATCGGGAGCGCGCAGGATCGACATGCCCAGCGCCAGGTAGATCTCGTGGACGCCGCTGTTGTTCAGGTTCGGCACCCGGATGGTCCCGCCGTGATTGCCCGGCTCCCAGTCCAGCCACTGCTCGGAGTTCAACACCCCGGGGCCGACCACGAACGGCTCCGCGGGAATGCGGTCCTCGATCGGCGGCAGGTCGCCGGCGGCCACGCGCGCGGCCAGCAGCGGCGACTCCTTGAAGTCTTTGGGGGGGGCGTACTTCTGCCGCCCCGTCGGATCCATGGCCCACTGCGCCGACGCAGCGGTGCCGACCGCCAGCAGCGTCAACGCCGCCAGCAAACGCACAGGTCGAGTCATGTCAGTCTTCCTCCTTGCTCGAACACCGTTGTGTTTTGGCCCCAACCGGTGATTCGCCCCGGCCGGGGGCACGGTGTCGGCCAACCTACCCCGCAAAACCGCTTCCTGTCCAGCCAGCCCGAGCGCGGCTATACGAGGACGCTGATCACGACGGCGCCGGGCCGCGGTTGCGGCGGGCGGTGTGGATGCTCTGTTCCAGGTCGCGGCCGGCGGCGCGCAGCAGCGCCAGGTCGCCGGCGGCCAGCGCTGGACGAAAGAATCCCTCCGGCCACGTTCCGGCGTTCCTGGCGATAGCCTCCTGACAGGCTCGAATGACGAACTGGTTGCGGTTCACGCCCAGACGGCGGGCAATCGCGTCGACGCGCTCCAGCAACGGCTGCGGAAAGCGCACGGTGGTGGAAGGCATGAACCGAAGTATAGTCCATTCGGGTTGTGGACTGCCGGCGGCGCCCGGTGCCGGTGAGTCAGCCCGCGGCAGTGGGCGCGAACTCGGTGGGGATGCGCTGCAGGCAGGCGAGGGTCTCGGTCCAGTAGTAGATGGTGCGGAAGAAGACCAGCAGGTCGCCCTGCTCCAGGAGCAGCTTGCGGTACATGAGCGCGCGGCCCGCGTCGTAGCCGTTCAGCACCTCGCGCCAGGCGGCGCAGTCGCCGGCCAGCAGGAAGCTGCAGCGCGGTTCCGCCGCGGCCCGCGTGGTCAGGGCGGCGCCGGTGCATGCGCCGCGCTCCAACTGCAGCACGATCGCCTCGGGAGCGCCGGGCGGCAGATCCCGCACCGCCAGCCCGAGCGTGCCGTTGACGGCGGCCTTGGCGCGCTCGACCCACTTCCAGAAGCCCTCCAGCTTGCGCTCGATCGTCGCCTGGTCGGGACCCTCGTTGATTACCGCGCGCGCCGCCTCGGCCCACCGCGCCGAGAAGAACGGGAGCTTCTCCATGCGGCCGCCGCCGTCAGCCGCCCGCCAGCAGCGGGTCCATCTGGTCGATCAGCGCCTCGACGTCCGCCGGCAGCGCGGCGCCGAGCAGATTCAGCTTCTTGCGGAGTTGCCGCCCGCGCAACGCCTGTTCGCGCTGCGCCGACCAGCCGAGCACTTCGAAGGTGACGCGCTTGCCGCCGGTGTTGGAGAACGCCAGCAGCGTGCGCATGGTCTCGTGCAGATCGTGCACCAGCCCCGGCTCCTGCCGGAGCAGCTCGCGGATGAAGCGCAACCCGGCCTGCACGTGGCGCGCCTCGTCGCGGCAGGTAGCGGTGAACCCGGCGTAGTAGCCGGGCAGCACCTTGCGGTCGCGCGCGAACCCCAGCGTGATCTTCATCGATGACAGCGCCAGCACGCCCTCGATCCACAGCATGTAGGTCACCGCGTAGCGCATCAGCAGGTGGCTGTCGTACGGGTTGCGGCGCAACGCGTCGGTCAGACCGGCGAGCAGGCCGAACGGCCCGGCGAAGGTGTCGTCGACGAAGGGGAAGGACTGGTCGAGCAGGTCCATGATCCCGGCGCCGGGCATGCCCACCACTTCGCGGTAGAAGCGGTCGAAGAACAGCGTGTGGCGCGCCTCGTCCTCGAGCTGGCTGGCAAGGAAGATCTGGTAGTCCTCGGGGATGCCCATGAACAGCGGCCCCAGGCACACCGTGACCTGGCGCTCGCCGTGGTGGAAGCCGGAGGCGACCCTGAGGAACGTCTCCCGCTCCGCCTCCGTAAGGCGCTCGTTCCAGTCGCGGCGGTCGGTGGTGAAGTCGAGCGCGGTCACGTCCCAGCGCTGCTTGAGGTACTTCTCATACAACCGCAGATAGCTCGGGAACTCGCGGGCGGTGTCGTGCACGTAGTCGAGCAGGTCGTCGATATCGACCTTGCCGATGCCGCGCAGGTCGGTGTAGGCGAAGCTCGGCTCGGGCGCGGCGGCGCCGCGGGCCGGCGGCGGTTTCGTCACTCTGATGCCGTCGCGGGTACGGAGGATCGCCAGACCCCGACGGCGCGGCAGGCGTGACGGAGGTTTATCCGTGTACTTCGGTCGGTATCCGTGCCCATCCTTGTCCACCATCAGTCTACCGCAGATTTGGGATTGAATCGGAAGCGGCAAAGTGATATGCATTGTTCCCCGCGCCCATCTCGCAAGGGTTGGGCGGGCGCAGGTCAGTGTCAGTCCCGCTCGAACGAATGGTAAACGGTTCCCTTTACCGGATCAGAGGCTATCGTCATTGAAATGCAGTAGCAACCGACCCCCCCCCCCCCCGCGAGGACGATGACAGCGCGAAGGCTTGGCCAATGGCACTCCGCCGGTCGCGCTCCTGGTCGAGAAGCTGGTCCGCCATGCCGGAGTTGGCGCCGGAAGCGACCGCGCGGCGCGCGGCGTGAATCAGTCAGCAGGGTAGGAGTACGTCAAGGTGACCGACAATAACAATAAGCTAGCGCTCATGCCTCCCCCCTCAGGCAGGTCCCGCATGGTACGGCGCAGGCGCTCGGTTGGCGCCCTGCTCGCGCTCTGGGCCGCCGCGGCCGTGGTCTGGTGGGCCGCGCCCGCGGAGCGGGCCATGGCGCAGACCGTCCCCGATACGACGCCGGTGAACATCCCCGACGCCAACCTGCGGGCGGCCCTGGAAACCGTGCTGGGCAAGGCTGCCGGAGCGACGATCACCCGTGCGGAGATGGCGGCCGATACCGGGTTCCTTTGGGGGTCGCCCCCTAGGCGGACGCGGCGCCTCGACCACCGCAACTGGAACAGCCATCTTATTTACCGTCCCAGCCCTTCTATTCCCACTCCCACGGCCCCCGCTACCGTCATCAGGGATTTGACGGGACTGGAATACCTCACGGCGATCCAGGGGCTCAGTATGATCCGCCACCGGATCACGGACCTCAGGCCGCTGGCCGGCCTCACCGAAATGCGCCGCCTGTGGCTTGATGAGAACCTGATATCGGACCTCTCGCCGCTACGAGGCCTCCCCCTGGACCAACTGTCCCTCAAACTCAACCCGGTCTCGGACCTCTCGCCGCTGGCCGGCATGGTCTGGCTGGCCACCTTCAACTGCGACCAATGCCAAATCTCGGACATCTCGCCGCTGGCCGGCCTGACGCGCCTCAGATCCCTGGACCTCCAGAACAACTACATCAGCGACATCTCGCCGCTGACCCGCGTCAACGATCTATCGGAGGTGTTCCTCTCGGATAATCGCATCTCGGACCTCTCCCCGCTGGCCAACCGCAACCTGCGGACCCTGACCGCCGCCGGCAACCGGATCACGGACCTCTCGCCGCTGCGAAACTCGCTGAACATGGAAACGCTGGACCTCAATGGCAACCAAGGGCTCAGGGACGTTTCCGTGGTGGAGCGCATGGTCGCGTTGAAGGTCTTGAGGCTGGACGGGACCGATGTCAGGGACCTCTCGCCGCTGGTCGCAAACACCGGGCTCGGTTCCGGGGACCAGGTCTATCTGCGCAACCTCCCGAATCTGAACGCCGACGCCGAACAGCACGTCGCGACCCTGCGAGGCAGAGGCGTCTCCGTACGGACGAGCAGTCCGCTGCGCGTGGACAAGACGGTGCGGGGCGTGGCCGTGACGCCCGGGGTGGAGCGGCTGACGGTCACCTGGAACCCGCCGACGGTGGGGTACACCCCCGGATTCCAACGGGTCTATTGGTGGTTCGGGTTCCAAGACCGTTCGTCGGGCTTCACCCCGCCCCAGCACCATGACGTCCCCGGCGACGCGTCCAGCTACACCATCCCGAACCTCACCCCCGGCGTCGTGTACAAGGTGCAGATTTACCCTCTCAGTCCCACGGGGGATTTGTCCGCCATAGCCTCCGGCATACCGCTGGCGCCGGCGGTCGAGGACAGCGTGTCCGAACTGAGGGTGCGGCCGGCCGCGGAGAGCCTGGTCGTTTCGTGGCAGGCGAATGCCCACGCGCACTCCTACCGGGTCCAGTGGCGGCCGTCCGGCGCGCCGGAACTGGACCCCGCCGATCAGGTCTGCCTCGCTGTCCGCCAGCAAGCCTGCGGCGCCGACGGGCAGACCGGCGCCACCGGCACCGCCGGTTCCCGGGGGACCGTCGCCTGGACCATCGCCGAGCTCGAAGCGGGCACCGAGTACCGGGTGTTCGTCACTGCCATGCGCGGCAACGAGGCCATCGGCGAAACGGCGGTCGGTCTGGGCACCCCGTATCCGAAGACCTTCGTCTCGATTACCGCCGCGGACGGGGCCGCGGGCGTGGTGGAAGGCGGCGACGCGAAGCTGCTGGTCAGGCTGAGCCAGCGCGCCAGAACCGAGGTGACGGTGACCTGGACCACGCAGGACGGCACCGCCAAGGCGGGTGAGGATTACCGGGAGATGGCCGGCAGCCTGACGTTCCAGCCGAACGAGCAGGAGGCGGCGTTGACGGTGCCGACGCTGCAAGACCGGCGGGTGGAGCCGGCGGAGACGTTCCGGGTGCTGCTGGCGGAGATCTCGAACGCCGGGCGCGACCCGGAAGCGGCCGCGGCGACGGTGACGATCACCGACGACGATACCGAGCCGGCGCGGCGCACGGCGCTGAGCATGGTGCTGGCGGGCCTGGGCCGCTGGAGCGCGGCGGACGCGGTGGCGGCGATCGAGGACCGGTTCCGCGGCCGGCAGGAGGCGGAGGCGCAGGTGAGCGTGAGCGGCCACACCTTGGCCCTGGCGGGAAGCGGGGCGCCGGGCGCGGCCTGGGCGGCGGCGCCCTCACCCGGCGCGCGGTTCGCCGGCTACCGCCTCGCGTCCGGCGCGCCGGACGCGGTGGGCGCGGGCGCGCGCCTGGAGCCGTGGATGGCGGGGCCGGAAGGGGACCCGGATGCCCTCCCGCCGGACGCGGCGGCGGCGGAACTGATTTCGCAGAGCCGGTTCAACCTGCCGCTCAGCCGGCTCAGCCAGCCGGCTGACGGCGCGGGCGGCGGCGCCGGCGGCAACGGGGGCTTGCGGATCTGGGTCCAGGGGGCGGGCGGCGGGTTCGGCGGCCGGCCAACCGCCGACTTCCGGAGCGAGGGGACGGTGCTCGGAGGGTACCTCGGCATCGACGCCGGCGTGCGGCAGGACGCGCTGGTGGGCCTGGCGATGGCCCATAGCCGGAGCGAGGTCGATTACACCCTGGAGTCGGTCACCAGCGGCACCGCGAACCTGACGTTGACGAGCATGCTGCCCTACGCGCACTGGCGGCCCCGCGCCGGGCTGGAGGTGTGGGGCTTGGCCGGCGTCGGCCTGGGCGACGCGGCGTTGCAGGACGAGGCCGGCAAGGTCGAAACCGACCTGCTGATGTGGCTGGCCGCGGGCGGCGTGCGGCAGCAGGTGGCAACCTGGCGCGAGGTGGAGGTGGCGGTGCAGGCCGATGCGTTCCTGACCGAGTTGAAGGCGAGCGGCACCGCCGGGCTGCCGCATGCCGCGGGCAACGCCGGGCGGCTGCGGCTGCGGCTCGCGGGCAGCCGGCAGTGGGAGCTCTCGCCGGTGTCGCGGATGACGCCGCGCCTGGAAGTGGGCGGGCGCTGGGACGGCGGCAGCGACGATGACGGGCTGGGCGTGGAAGTGGGCGGCGGCCTTGGCTATACCCATACCGACCTGGGCCTGGAGGTGGAGGCGCAGGGCCGCGTCCTGCTGGCGCACTCGAAGCAGGCGTTCGGCGAGTGGGGCGGCGGGCTGCGGGTGAAGGTGGCTCCGGGGCAGGCCGGGCAGGGGCCGTGGCTGACGTTCGCGCCCGGCTGGGGCCAAGAGGAGAGCCGCACGGAGCAGATGTGGGACAGCAAGGAAGAGGTGTTCCGCGGCCCCGGCCGGTCCGGCCGCGGCGCCGCAGCGCCGGCCGCGGCGCCCAACCGGCTGGCGCTGGAGACCGGCTGGGGAGTGGCCACCCACGGCGGCGCGGGCCTGGTGACGCCCTACGCGGGGCTGTCGCTGGCCGGGTCGGAGCTGAACGACTACCGGCTGGGCGCGCGCCTGAACGCCGGGAGTGGGATGAACCTGGGTCTGGAAGGCAGGGGCGGACGGCTGCGGGAGTACGAAGTGATGCTCTACGGCCGGTTGGACTGGTAGAGCCGCGATCCACCTGACGCGGCCGGCGTCGCCGCGCGGTCCGCCGGCGCGCGCGGCGGACCGCGAACAGGACGCCCGTACTGGTCCGCCCAGCCCGGCGGGGACTATTGGCGGGGCGCGGCCCGCTCCGTGCCGTTGGCGGAGTCGCGTTTGAAGGCGCGGTAGGTCCGCTCGTCGATGCCGGTGGCGGACTGGATCGCCGGCCACCCGAATCCTGCCCGCAGGAGCCCTTCGATGGCCTCCGTCAGGCCCTCCTGACGCCCCTCCAGCCGGCCCTCCTGGCGGCCTTGTTGCTTGATTTCCTCGACGTAATTCATGATGTCTCCCTCCGGTCCCGGTATCTGCCGCTGCAGTTCCTTGGCAAATCGCCCCCGCAACGGTTCCCTTTGGGTCGCCAGCACGTACCACACGAACATGCTCTGCTCCCGACCCCCGCGGCGCGCCAGTTCGGCCAGCAGCGGCAACGCCCGCGCCAACGCCGGCCATGCCACCGTAGCGCGGTGCGCCAGCCGCCCCTTCAACGTGCCCCGCACCGCCTCCGGCGCGGTCGCCGAGTGGTCGATCAGCAGGTGCTCGAAGCGCGGCAGCCACCGCCAATCCCGCACCTCACGGGGGAACAACTCCGAGAACTCGGCGGCGTGACGCCAGCGGCCCTTCCCCAGATAGAACACCATCGGCACGATCGGGCGCAACATGGTCTCCGCAGGAAAGCGGCGCCGGTCGCGTTCCCAGATCCGGCAGCAGTATTGCAGCAGCCGCAGGCGCATCCAGCGGTCACGGCGCCGCACCGTGGACTGATGCTCCAGCAGCACGTACAGCCAGGCCGGCGCGCCGCCGGCGCGGCGCCGGATGGAGTACAGCAGATCGGACTCGGTGGCGCGCAGGTCGGGGGCGATGAAGGCGCTGCTCCGGACGGAGAGGGTGGACCACTGCAGGCCGTTGGCGACGGCCGGCGGCAGATGGGCGCGCAGCAGGCCGATCGCCTCGGCGGGTTCGCCGAACACGGCGCGGAACAGGTTGTCGTGCGGCTGCGCCGCCAAGTCGTCGCTAGCCATGCTTCAGACCGGTTCCCGGCTGCCCGCAGGGCGCAGCCTGCGCCGTGCCGTGGGCGCAGTCTCGTTCAAGCCGCCGCGGCGGTGGCTCCCACCGGCGCGCGCGGAGAAGGGCGGCGGCCGCCGCGGGGCCGGCGAACCCAAAGTGGAGCAGATAGTCGTGGGGTTGAGTCAACGGTATCATCATCTCTGACTGGTACAACGGCGCGGCGTCCGCGACGCTTTTCTGTTCGGCGAACTCGTGATGCCGGGAACGAAAGCCGTACCGCGGTCGTGCGTCAGGGCCGGATCAATGTTCGCCGCCCGCGCCGCCGCCCACTTCCGCGTGCGGAGTCCAGCCGGTGAACGCCTGCCCGGTGGCGGCCAGCCGCACCGCGCGCCTGGAGCCGGTCACCAGCGGCACCGCGAACCTGACGTTGACGAGCATGCTGCCCTACGCGCACTGGCGGCCCCGCGCCGGGCTGGAGGTGTGGGGCTTGGCCGGGGTCGGCCTGGGCGACGCGGCGTTGCAGGACAAGGCCGGCAAGGTCGAAACCGACCTGCTGATGTGGCTGGCCGCGGGCGGCGTGCGGCAGCAGGTGGCAACCTGGGCCTGGAAGGCAGGGGCGGACGGCTGCGGGAGTACGAAGTGATGCTCTACGGCCGGCTGGATTGGTAGGGGGCGGGATCCACCTGACGCTGCCGGCGGCGCCGGTGGCGCGCCGCGCTGCCGCCGGCTCACGCGCGCGGCGGACCGCGAACAGGGGCGCCGGTACTGGTCTGTCCAGCCCGGCGGGGACTATTGGCGGGACGCGGCCTGTTCCGCGCCGTTGGCGGAGTCGCGTTTGAGGGCGCGGTAGGTCCGCTCGTCGATGCCGGTGGCGGACTGGATCACCCGCCACCCGATTCCCGCCCGCAGGAACCCTTCGATGGCCTCCGTCAGGCCCTCCTGGCGGCCTTCCTGGCGGCCTTCCTGACGGCCTTCCAGCCGGCCTTCCAGCCGGCCCTCCTGACGGCCTTGTTGCTTGATCTCCTCGACGTAATTCATGATGTCTCCCTCCGGTCCCGGTATCTGCCGCTGCAGTTCCTTGGCAAATCGCCCGCGCAACGGTTCCCTTTGGGTCGCCAGCACGTACCACACGAACATGCTCTGCTCCCGACCCCCGCGGCGCGCCAGTTCGGCCAGCAGCGGCAACGCCCGCGCCAACGCCGGCCATGCCACCGTAGCGCGGTAGGCCAGCATGATGAGCTGCGCCAGCCGCCCCTTCAACGTGCCCCGCACCGCCTCCGGCGCGGTCGCCGAATGGTCGATCAGCAGGTGCTCGAAGCGCGGCAGCCACCGCCACCCGCGCACCTCACGGGGGAACAACTCCGAGAACTCGGCGGCGTGACGCCAGCGGCCCTTCCCCAGATAGAACACCATCGGCACGATCGGGCGCAACATGGTCTCCGCAGGAAAGCGGCGCCGGTCGCGTTCCCAGATCCGGCAGCAGTATTGCAGCAGCCGCAGGCGCATCCAGCGGTCAAGACGCCGCACCGTGGACTGATGTTCCAGCAGCACGTACAGCCAGGCCGGCGCGCCGCCGGCGCGGCGCCGGATGGAGTACAGCAGATCGGACTCGGTGGCGCGCAGGTCGGGGGCGATGAAGGCGCTGCTCCGGACGGAGAGGGTGGACCACTGCAGGCCGTTGGCGACTGCCGGCGGCAGATGGGCGCGCAGCAGGCCGACCGCCTCGGCGGGTTCGCCGAACACGGCGCGGAACAGATTGTCGTGCGGCTGCGCCGCCAAGTCCTGCTTCGCCATTGGCTTCAGACCGGTTCCCGGCTGCCCGCAGGGCGCAGCCTGCGCCGTGCCGTGGGCGCAGTCTCGTTCAAGCCGCCGCGGCGGTGGCGGGAGTCCCACCGGCGCGCGCGGAGAAGGGCGGCGGCCGCCGCGGGGCCGGCGAACTCAAGGTGGATCAGATAGTCGTGGGGTTGAGTCAACGGTATCATCATCTCTGACTGTTACAACGGCGCGGCGTCCGCGACGCTTTTCTGTTCGACGAACTCGTGAAGCCGGGAACGAAAGCCGTACCGCGGTCGTGCGTCAGGGCCGGATCAATGTTCGCCGCCGGCGCCGCCGCCCACTTCCGCGTGCGGAGTCCAGCCGGTGAACGCCTGCCCGGCGGCGGCCAGCCGCACCGCGCGCGCGGCGCCGGGCGCAAGGTCGACCGGCTCCGTCGGGCCGAGCTCGACGCCGTTCGACAGGTGCACTTCGACCCGCACCCGCCGCAGCACGCGGTCGGTGACATTCCGCACCTCGCCGAGGAAGGCGTTGGCCGCGGCCTCGTAGCGCAGGATCAGCCGCGTACCGCGGCGTACCTCATCGTAGGTCTGGTCCGGGGTCAGCCTGGCGCCCGACTCCTCGCCGCCGGACTCGTGCTCCCCGGCGCCCGCTTCGCCCATGCCGGCGCAACTGCCAATCGCGGCCGCGGCCAGAAAGGCGATCAGCGCCGCCCCCAGCCAAATGTTCCTGACGGATGATGACCTGTTCGTCATGCTCCTGCTCCTCATCGGGTAAGCCCTGAAATATTATCGCACGAATGTCTCATCCTGAAGGCGGCGCGGCCCGGTCGCAGCGGCGGGCGCGGCTCTGCTATCATCGGACGCGGAGGGCTTGCGACATGATCAATCTTACCGACCTGCGGAGTGCCAAGACGGAGGAGGGCCCGGACGGGGTGTTCCGCACCACGCTCAGCTACGGCGCCGAGGCGATGCTGTGTCACTTCGACGCGCGCAAGGGCGCCACGATTCCGTTGCACAATCATCCCGCGGTGCAGAGCGGCTTCTGCATCAAGGGCAAGGTGCGCTTCCAGCGCGGCCAGGGGGAGGAGCGGTTCATCGCCGAGGCCGGCACCAGCTACTTCTTCGGCCCGAACGAGTACCACGCCGCCGAGATACTCGAAGACAGCGAGTTCGTCGAGGTGTTCTCACCGATGCGGCCGGAGTACGCCCCCTCGTAGGCGTGGCGGCGCGCGCCGAAGTGCCGTTCGCGGCGGTCGCGCGGCTGTGCGCGCGGCACGGGTTGACGCCGTGCGGGGTGGCGCCGGCGCAGCGCGACCCGGAGGCGGAGCGCGCCTATCGCGCGTGGCTGGCGGCGGGACGGCACGGGACGATGGCCTACCTGGAACGGCATGCGCCATTCAAGGTAGACCCGCAGGCGCTGCTGCCCGGCTGCCGGACGGTGCTGGCGGCGGCCCTCGGCTACTATCAGACCCCGGGCCGACGCTGGAGCGGTACTGATCCGGAGCCGGCGCGCGGCGCGGGAGGCGGCGCGGCGCCGCGCGAGGCTGCGGGCCGCATCGCGCAGTACGCCTGGGGGCGCGACTATCACAAGCTGCTGCGCGCGCGGCTGCGCGCGGTAGCGCGCGCCCTGGCGGAACAGTTTCCGCAGCACCGCTTCCGCGCCGGCGCGGACGCCACCCCCCTGTTGGAAACCCACTACGCGGCGGCGGCCGGGGTGGGCTTTCGCGGCAAGCACACGCTGGCGATCAATGGCGCCTGGGGAAGCTGGTTCTTCATCGGCGAGCTGCTGACCACGCTGGCGATCGAGCAGCCGCCCCGGCCCGCGCCCAAACGCTGCGGGCGCGGCTGCACCTATTGCATCGACGTGTGCCCGACGCGGGCGATCGTCGCCCCCTACCAGCTCGACGCGCGGCGCTGCATCTCCTACCTCACCATCGAACACCGCGGTCCCGTACCGGAAGCGCTGCGGCCGGCGATCGGCGACTGGCTGTTCGGCTGCGACCTGTGCCAGGAAGTGTGCCCCTGGACGGTCCGCGCCCAGGCTACCGCGGAACCGGATCTGCTCACGTGGCGCGCGGGCAGCTCGCAGGCGCTGGCGCCGCTGCTGGCGCTGCGCACCCACGCCGACCTGACCGCCCGCTTCGCCGGCTCGCCGCTGATGCGCGCCGGCCGCGACCGGCTGGTGCGCAACGCCTGCACCGTGGCCGGCAACCGCCGCGCGCGCGAGCTGGCGCCGCAGCTCCGCCGGCTGGCGGGCGACCCGGACCGCGGCGTGGCCGAGCACGCGCGCTGGGCGCTGGCGCGGATCGGCGCCGCACCGCCGCCGTGACCGCGCCCGCCGGCCCGGCCGCCGCCCCCGGCGGGGATCCCGCCGGCGACACCATCGCCGCCATCGCCACGCCGCCCGGCACCGGCGCGCTGGCGATCGTGCGCCTCAGCGGCGGCGCCGCGCTGGCGGTGGCGGACCGCGCCTTCCGCGGGCGCCGCCCGTTGCGCGCGGCGGCGACGCACACCGCGCACTACGGCCGCATCCTGCAGCCTGCGGAGCCGCGCGGCGGCGGCGGCATGCAGCGTGACGAAGTGGTGGACGACGTAGTCGCCACGGTGTTCCGGGGGCCGGCCAGCTACACCGGCGAGGATACGGTCGAGATCACCTGCCACGGCTCCAACCTGGTGGCCGCAACCGTGGTAGCCGCCCTGCTGCGCCACGGCGCGCGGGCGGCCGAACCGGGCGAGTTCACGCGCCGCGCGTTCCTGAACGGCAAGCTGGACCTGACCCAGGCCGAGGCGGTGTCCGAGGTGATCCAGTCCGCCACCGCAGCCTCGCTGCGCGGCGCCCGCAACCGGCTCAACGGAGCGCTCGGCGCGCAGGTGGCGGAGTTGCGCGAACGGTTGCTGGACTGCGCGGCGCTGGTGGAGCTGGAGCTGGACTTCGCGGAAGAAGACGTGGAGCTGGCGCCGGGCGCGGAGATCGCCGCGCGCGTGGCCGAGGCGCGCGCCGCGGTCGCCGCCATGCTGGCGACGTTCCGCACCGGGCGCATGCTGCGCGACGGCGCGCACGTGGTCCTGGCCGGGCCGCCCAACGTCGGCAAGTCGTCGCTGCTGAACCGGCTGGCGCAGGAGTCGCGGGCGCTGGTCACTGACGTTCCCGGCACTACCCGCGACGTGATCCGCGAAGACCTCGACCTGCACGGCGTGCCGGTGCGGTTGCACGACACCGCCGGGCTGCGCGCCACCGACGAGACCGTGGAGCGGCTGGGCGTGGAGCGCAGCATCGCCACCGCCGCGGCCGCCGATCTGGTGCTGTTCGTGGCCGCCGCGGACGAGCCGTTTCCGCATGCCGCCCTGGAACAGGTGCGGGCGGCGGCCGCCGGCGGCCCGGAGGTGGTAGTGATCGCCAACAAGTGCGACCTGGCGCCGGCCGCGAACGGCGCGGCGGCGCCGCGCCCGGCCCCGGAGGCGGCGGCCCTGGCCGTGTCGGCGCGGACCGGGGCCGGAATGGAAGCTCTCAGCCGCCTGCTGGTCGCGCGCACCGTGGGAGACCAGGCCGGCTCCGGCTACACCGAGCGCAGCGCCCTGGTAGCCAGCGCCCGCCAGCGCGACGACCTGCAACGCGCCGGCGCGGCGCTGCTCCGCGCCCAGGAAGCGGCCGCGGCCGGCGCCGGGGGCGAACTGGTGGCCGCCGACCTGCGCGCCGCCGTCACCCACCTGGAGGAGATCGTCGGCATCGTGGCAGGCGACGACGTGCTCAACCGCATCTTCGCCCACTTCTGCATCGGCAAGTAGCACGGCTCAAGCGCGCGGCGTCGCCGTCATTCGACGAGCATCTCGGAAAGTACCGACTTGACGCTGGCGACGGTCCCTGAGCCGATCTTGCCCAATCTCCTTACGAACCTCCTTCGGTCTACGGTCCGGATCTGGTCCAGCACGATCCATCCCCGTCTACTCTGAAACGTGAGCTGAACCCGGGTTGGATAGTCGCGCGACCTGGTGGTCATGGGGGCGATGATCACGGTTCCGATGTACTCGTTCATGTCGTCCGGCGAGACCACCAGACACGGCCGCAGCTTCTTCATCTCATGGCCAACGGTTGGATCGAAGTTGACCAGAACGACGTCGTACTGACCGACTACCATTCGAAATCATGCAGGTCGAGATCCAGGGCATCATCGCTCAGCGGCCGGTCATCGCCGGCGGCTGCCATCCGCTTGAACGCGTCCTTCCACCCCGCCCGAGGCGTCCCCTTACGGGGCCGGAGCACGATCTTGTCGTCTTCCACCTCCAGCTCGAGCTCCTTATCGATAGCGCACTGCTCCAATATCGCCTTGGGAATGCGAATTCCCCTGGAGTTCCCGATCTTGACTACGGTCAGCAGCACCGTCCGCCGCCTCCTTCGACATTCAACGTGACTATATTGTAATTACATTACATCCGTACCGCAAGCGAAGCGGCCCGCCGGGCGCGTGCGACTTGCGCGCCGCGTTGCTGCTGACATCCGCTTCACCACGACCGATCAGGCGGCGTGACGCCGGTGTCGCCGCAAGTCGGCTTGCTTGGTAACATCGCGGGCAGGCAAGCGGAATCGATGTTCGATCTGATCGTAATTGGCGGCGGACACGCCGGCATCGAGGCGGCGGTGGCGGCCGCGCGCATGGGCTGCAGCGCAGGACTGGTCACCAGCAGCGCCGAGGCCATCGGCCGCATGTCGTGCAACCCGGCCATCGGCGGCACGGCCAAGGGCCACCTGGTGCATGAGATCGACGCCCTCGGCGGGGTGATGGGGGAGCTGGCGGATGCCACCGGCATCCAGTTCCGGCTGCTGAACCGCTCCAAGGGGCCGGCGATCTGGTCCTCCCGGTGCCAGTCGGACCGCGCCGCGTACGCCGCCGCGGCGCAGGCGCTGGTGGCGGCGGAGCCCGCCGTTACGGTCGTCGAGGAGACCGTAGTTGACGTGGTGGCCCGCAATGGGCGGGTGGCCGCGGTGGTGACCGGCGCCGGGGAGGAGATCGGCTGCCGGGCGCTGGTGGTGGCCTCCGGCACCTTTCTCGACGGGGTGCTGTATACCGGCCTGCAGGGCCGCGCCGGCGGGCGCTACGGCGAGCAGCCGGCCACCGGCCTGTCGCAGGCGTTCCGGCGCCTGGGTCTGGAGACCGGGCGCCTCAAGACCGGCACCCCGCCCCGGCTGCGGCGCGCCGGCATCGACTTCGGCGCGCTCGACGAGCAGCCGGGCGACGCCCATCCGGCGCCGTTCTCGCGCCGCACCGACCCGGCCCGGTTTCCGCGCCTGCCGCAGGTGAGCTGCCACGTGGCCTTTACCAACCCCGCCACCCATGCGGCGCTGGCCGCCGGCTTCGACCGCTCGCCGATGTTTACCGGCCGCATCCGCGGCGCCGGGCCGCGCTACTGCCCCTCCATCGAAGACAAGGTGGTGCGCTTCGCCGACCGCAGCCGCCATCAACTGTTCCTGGAGCCGGAGGGGCTGGACAGCGACCTGATCTATCTCAACGGCTTCTCCAGTTCGCTGCCGGCGGAGGTGCAGGAGGCGGCCCTGCGCACCGTGCGCGGCCTGGAGCAGGCGGAGGCGGCGCGCTACGGCTACGCCGTGGAGTACGACTTCTTTCCCGCCTGCCAAGTGGACGCCACGCTGCAGAGCAAGCGGTTGCGCGGGCTCTACTTCGCCGGCCAGGTGAACGGCACCTCCGGCTACGAGGAGGCCGCGGCGCAGGGCCTGATGGCCGGCATCAACGCCGCGCTGGCGCTGCGGCGCAGGGCGGACGGCAGCCGCGAGGAGCTGGTCTTGCGGCGCGACGAAGCCTACATCGGGGTGCTGATCGACGACCTGGTGACCAAGCCGTCGCGCGAGCCGTACCGCATGTTCACCTCGCGCGCCGAGCATCGCCTGGTGTTGCGCCAGGACAACGCCGACCGCCGCCTGACCGCCTATGGACACGAACTCGGCCTGATCGGCGACCAGGCGATGGCGCGCCTGCGGCGGCGCGCGGAGCTGCTGGAAGCCGCGGTGGCCGAGCTGCGCCGCACGACGCTGGCGCCGGCCCGGATCAACGGCTGGCTGCGCGCGCGCGGCGCCGGCGAGTTGCGACGCCCGGAGAGCGCCGCCGCCCTGTGCCGGCGCCCCGAGGTGCGGCTGGCCGCCCTGCTGGGCGAAGCGCTGCCGCGGGTAGCCGCCGCAACCGCCGCCGAGACAGGCGCCGCCCCCCCGCTCGCCGCGCTGCTCGCCGATCCCGAGCTGCTGTCCGCGGCCGAAGTCGAACTGAAGTACGAAGGTTACGTCGCCCGCGAACGCCACAACATCGAACGGCTGCAGCGGTTCGAGGCGCTGCGCATTCCCCCTTCCCTCGACTACGCCGCGCTCGGCGCCCTTTCCCACGAGGGCCGCGAAAAGCTCCAACTGGTACGGCCGCGCACGCTCGGCCAAGCGAGTCGCATCAGCGGCGTCAGCCCGGCGGACGTCAGCATCCTGCTGGTGCGGTTGCGCGCCGGCAGCCGCGCCGGCAGCGCGTGACTGAACACCGCGTGCGGGCGCTGCGCCGGCTCAGTCCCTCCGCCTACGTGCTCCGCCTGGAGCGCGGCGAGCTGGCATTCGAGCCGGGCCAGTACGTGACCCTGGGACTCCCCGGCAGCACCGCCCGGCGCGAGTACTCCATCTACTCCGGCAGCGGCGATCCGTTCCTGGAAGTGCTGATCAAGCAGGTGGAGGGCGGTTCGGTTTCGCGCCAGTTCGCGCGCTTGACGCCAGGCGCTGCCCTGGAGCTGGACGGTCCGTTCGGCTACTTCCTCCTTGCGGAGGCGGCGCGCGCGCGCCCGCTACTGTTGGTGGCCTCCGGCACCGGCATTGCCCCGTTCCATTGCTTCGTCCGCAGCTACCCCGACCTGGACTACCGCCTCCTGCATGGCGTGCGCACCGCGGCCGAGACCTACGACCGCGGCGTCTATCCCGCCGGCCGCTACCGGGCGTGCCTCAGCCGCGAGCCGGCCGCGGCGCCCGGCGGGTTCGCCGGCCGCGTCACCGCCTACCTGCGCGCGCACCCGGCCGCCTCCGGTACCCTGTGCTACCTGTGCGGCAACAGCGAAATGATCTTCGAGGCATTCGACATCCTCAAGAGCGCCGGCATCCCCGCCGCCGACCTCTTCGCCGAGGTCTATTTCTAACCCGCACGGCGTATGGTATGACGAGATTGAAATGACGCCTGACGAGAACCATCCACAGGTACCGCTTGCGTTCCGATTCAAGAATCTTGGCCCCATCAGGACGGCGGACCTGGAACTTGGCGATCTCACGATCATTGCCGGGCGCAACAACACCGGCAAGACCTACCTCACGTATACCTTGTACGGCTTCCTGAAGATGTGGAAGCAGTGGCCTGATGCCGACCGTTTCCTACTCGGGAAAGACAAGAACGACCAATCTGAGAAATTTCCCGAGCTCCATGCGGTCGCTGAGCAACTCGTCCGCGAGGGGCAAGCCGACTTCCCGTTGAGCCCGGACGCGGTAGTGCAACAGCGCGCCACAGTCATCCAACGTCTGAGCGACGATTTTTCGCACCAGGCGATGTCGGGTGTCTTCAGCATGGCCAATGAGTTCGATGACGCCTCTATCGAGATGATCGGCAACGGCTTGGAGGTACCCGCCGCAACGCAGATCCGGAGCGAAGCAACCGGCCTCTCGCTAGAGTACGACGGCAGTCGCGCCACCATCACGGCCCATCACTCTCGGTCAAAGCCGGCGATTGATCGACTTGAGTACTACCTGGCCCACGATTACGTGGATTTCTTGCTCAACGGCGTGCTCCCTGATCCATTCATCCTCTCGGCTGAACGCTTCGGGATATCCTTGTTCTACCGCGAACTCGACTTCACCAAGAATCAGCTCGTCGATCTTTTGCAGAGGATGGCCGATGGCAAGAACCGTGAACGCACCTCGCCGTTCCTGTTCATAGATCGGGCTACCAGCCGCTACGCGCTGCCGATCAAGGACAACATCGACTATACCAGAAGCATTCCCGACATAAGGAGAGACAAGAGCGACCTCCACAGGCTCAAGTTCTTCGACTACCTCAAGGACATGATGGAAGGATACTACAGCTCGTCGGGCGACGAGATACGGTTCATCTCCAAGTCGCGCGGGAAGGGACGCAGCTTCAACATCCCGCTGCACGTCGCCTCGTCGTCGGCGCGCGGACTGTCGGACCTCTATTTCTACCTCCGACACGTTGCCCGCAAGACGCACCTGGTCATGATCGACGAGCCGGAGAGCCATCTCGACACCGCCAACCAGATCCGGTTGGCGCGGCTACTGGCTCGATTCGTGAACGCTGGCGTGAGGGTGTTGATTACCACCCACAGCGACTATCTGATCAAGGAGTTCAACAACCTCGTCATGCTGAGCCAGCAATTCGCAGACAAGGAGCAGGTCGTCAGGAAACTCAAGTACGACTCCACTGATTTCCTGGAGCCGACCGCGGTTCGCGCGTACGTAGCGGAGAACAACAGTCTCACGAAGTGCAATGTTGATCGGTTCGGCGTCGACATGCCGATGTTCGACAAGACCATCGACGAAATCAACGACGCCGCAAACGAGTTGGTGTCACGGCTGGAAGAAGGGCATGTGGCGTGCGTGACGGGGCTTGCAGGGCCGGCGCAGGAGGGGGTATGACCTGCTCATGGCAACGGAGATGAGGAGTTGGCGTGAGCGGATGCGCGGGCGCAACGCGGCGGCGCGGGTGGACCATCCGGGGCTGGCGTGGTGGCGCGAGGCGCGCTTCGGGATGTTCATCCATTGGGGGCTGTACGCCATTCCCGCCGGGGTGTGGGAGGGCGAGGAGGTGCCGGGGATCGGCGAGTGGATCATGTTGCGCAAGCGCATTCCCCGGCAGCGCTACGCGGAGCTGGCGAAGAGCTTCGACCCGGTGCGCTTCGACGCCCGCGCCTGGGTGGAGCTGGCGGTGCGGGCCGGCATGCGCTACTTGGTGATCACCACCAAGCACCACGACGGGTTCGCACTGTTCCGTTCGCCGTGCTGTCCCTACAACGTCGTCGACGCCACCCCCTTCGGCCGCGACCCGCTGGCGGAGCTGGCGCAGGAGTGCGCGGCCGCCGGCATCAAGCTCGGCCTCTACTACTCGCAGGATCAGGACTGGCATGACCCGGACGGGTCGCGCAACGACTGGGACTTCGACGAAGACGGCAAGGACTTCGCCGCCTATCTGGAACGCAAGGTCAAGCCGCAGCTCCGCGAACTGCTGACCCAGTACGGGCCGATCGGCCTGATCTGGTTCGATACACCCTACACCATCAGCCGCGAGCACAGCATCGAGCTGCGCGACTTCGTGCACCGCCTGCAGCCGGAGTGCCTGGTCAGCGGGCGGATCGGCAACGACGTGGGCGACTACGGCAGCCTGGGCGACAACCAGATTCCGGCCGGGCGCGTGCGCGCCGACTACGAAACGCCGGCCACCCTCAACGACACCTGGGGCTACAAGAGCACCGATCACCACTGGAAATCGGTCTCCACGCTGCTCCTGCTGCTGATCGACCTGGCCAGCAAGGGGGTGAACTATCTGCTCAACGTCGGACCCACCGCGGCCGGGGTGATCCCGGAGCCCAGCGCCGAGCGGCTGCGCGCGATCGGCGAGTGGATGGCGGTCAACGGCGAGGCGATCTACGGCACCGGCGGCAGCCCGTTCCCCTACGAGCACGACTCGCTGCGCATGACCTGCAAGCCGGGCCGGCTGTTCATCCATCTGCTGCGGCCACAGGCCGGCCGCCTGGTGGTGCATGGGCTGCGCTCGCGCGTCACCGGCGCCGAGGTGCTGGGCCTCGAAGCGCCGGTGGAGGTCGCCCAGGACCGCACCGAAGCCGGCGCCGTCGACCGGCTCACGTTGAGCCTCCCCGACCTGAGCGCGGCCGCGCACGTGCCGGTGGTGGCGCTGAGCATCGACGGCGCTGCCGAAGCGGACGAGCTGGCCGTCCAGCAGCCGGACGGCTCCGTACACCTGCACGCGCACCTGGCCGAGGTGGCGCGCGCGCCGGGGTCGACGCTGGAGATCCTCTCCAACGGCCTGACCGCCGGCTGGATGGATACCGCCAGCGCGCTGTCGTGGCAGGTACGGATCTGTCAGCCCGGTTCGTTCGCCGTGACGGTGGTCGCGGCGCCGGCGCACGGCACCGAGCGGGTCACGCCGCACGAAGTCGAGGTGGCCGCCGGCGGCGTCTCCGGCGCCGGCGGTTCCGGGGGCCGCGCCGCCGGCACCCTCGGCGATACGCTGCGCATCGCCACGCCGCGCGCGCAGTACTTCCCGGAGTTCGGCACGCCAATCGGCCGCATCACCGTCGAGGCGGCCGGCGTCCACACCTTCACCCTGCGGGCGACCAACGTCATCCCGGGTACGGAAGACGGTCTGACCGTGTTCGGAGCCATCCTGCGACCGTCGTAGCACGCCGCAGAACGACGCGGCGCCGCAAACGTTTGGATCCGACCGTTTGCCACGGCGCGCCTTCCGGTCTATAGTTGGCGGACAGGTGGCCGGCCCAGGCGCTCGGTCGCCCACGAGACCGCGCAATTACAGGGGGTAGGATTACATGAAACGTATCGTTGCAGGTGCCTTGCTGCTGATTCTGGTTCAGGCCGGCGCCGCGTTCGCTCAGGAAGTCAAGCTGGGAGTGGTTCTCGGCTATACGGGGCCGATCGAGTCGTTGACGCCGGCCATGGCGGCGGGCGCCGAACTGGCGATCGCGGAAGTCAGCGACAGCGGCATGTTGCTCGACGGCATGCGGGTCGCCTCCGTACGCGGCGACTCGACCTGCGTCGACTCCGCGGCTGCCGTCGCCGCCACCGAGCGCCTCGTGACCTCGGATCGGGTCAACGCCATCGTCGGCGGCGACTGTTCGGGCGTGACCATCGCGATGCTGCAGAACGTGGCCAAGGCCAACGGCGTGGTGATGATCTCCCCGTCGGCCACCTCGCCCGCCTTGTCGACCATCGAAGACGACGGCCTCTTCTTCCGCACTTCGCCGTCCGACGCCCGCCAGGGCCAGGTGATCGCCGAGATGTTGGACGAAATGGGCATTGCCGAAGCGGCGCTGACCTACACCAACAACGACTACGGGAAGGGCCTTGCCGACAGCATCGAGGCCAACGTGAAGATGCTCGGCGGCGACATCACCATCTCCGCGCCGCATGAGGACGGCAAGGGCGACTACAGCTCCGAGGTTGCGGCGCTGGCCGCGGTGGGCGGCGACATCCTGATCGTGGCCGGCTATCTCGACCAGGGCGGCAAGGGCATCATCCAGGCGGCGCTCGACTCCGGCGCCTTCAGTCAGTTCTTCCTCCCCGACGGGATGATCGGTTCCAGTCTGGCCGAAGCGATCGGCCCCGATCTCGACGGTTCGATCGGTACCGCCCCCGGCACCGACAGTCCCGGCGCGGCCCATCTCGACCAACTGGTCGAGGCCGCCGGTCACGAGAGCGGGCCGTTCGTGGGTGAGTCGTATGACGCCGCGGCCTTGATCCTGCTGGCCATGCAGGCGGCCGGATCGGCCGACAGCGGCGACTTCAAGGACGAGGTGATGATGGTCGCCAACGCCCCCGGCGAGAAGATCTTTCCGGGTGAACTGGGCAAGGGGCTGGAGATTCTCGCCGCAGGCGGTGACGTCGACTACGTCGGCGCCTCGGCGGTGGAGCTGATCGGTCCCGGCGAGAGCGCCGGCAGCTACGCTCAGTACGAGGTGCAGGGCGGCGAATTCGTAACGGTCGGCTACCGTTAGACCTGCAAGGAGGCAGCGGCGCATGACGGGAACGGCCGGCCCGCTTCCCTCATGCGCCCGCCCGTCCCGGCGGCGGCCCGCGCCCGACCGACAGGCGCAAGGCAGCCGCCGGCGGCCGGCCGGCGCGCCGCTTCCTCGACCGCCGACTGCATGATCGTCATCGACGACCTGCGCATGAGCTTCGGCGGCATCCGCGCCGTCGACGGCGCCTCGCTTACCATCGAGAGCGGCGCCATCACCGGCCTCATCGGCCCCAACGGCGCCGGCAAGACCACGCTCTTCAACGTCGTCGCCGGCGTCTACCGGCCCACCTCCGGCCGCATCTTTCTCGAAGGTGAGGAGATCACCGGCCTCGCGCCGCACCAACTGTTCGCCAAGGGGGTGCTGCGCACCTTTCAGGTGGCGCACGAATTCTCCACGCTGACGGTCCGCGAGAACCTCATGATGGTGCCGGCCGGCCAGTCCGGCGAGCGGCTGCTCGACGTCTGGCTCAGACCCCGGAAGATTCGCGAACAGGAGTCCGCGATCCGCGCCAAGGCGAACGAGGTAATCGAGTTCCTCAAGCTCGAAGCGGTGGCGGACGAACTGGCCGGCAACCTGTCGGGCGGGCAGAAGAAGCTGCTGGAACTGGGCCGCACCATGATGGCGGAGCCGCGCGTGGTGCTGCTCGACGAGGTCGGCGCCGGCGTCAACCGCACCTTGCTGAAGGAGATAGCCGGCGCCATCCTGCGCCTCAATCTGCATCGCGGCTACACCTTCTGCATCATCGAGCACGACATGGAGCTGATCTCGCTGCTGTGCGATCCGGTGATCGTGATGGCCGAAGGCAAGGTGCTGACCCAGGGATCGGCGCCGGTGGTGCAGGCTGACGAGCGGGTGATCGAGGCCTATCTCGGTTCGGGGCTGGTGACCCGCGCGGGGCGCAAGCGATGAGTCTGCTGGAAGGCGCGGAGCTGACCGGCGGCTACGGCGGCCCCGACATCCTGCGCGGCTGCTCGCTGGCCGTGGACAAGGGGGAGATCGCGGTGGTGGTGGGACCCAACGGCGCCGGCAAGTCGACCGCCATGAAGGCGCTGTTCGGGCTGCTGCGGCTCCGCGCCGGCAGCGTGCTCCTCGACGGCAAGGACATCACGGCGCTGACTCCCCCGGCGCGGGCGCGCCGCGGCATGGGCTTCGTGCCGCAGAACGAGAACGTGTTCCGCTCGCTGACGGTGCAGGAGAACCTGGAGATGGGGGCGTTCCTGCGCGGCGACGACATTGCCGGCACCATGAACGACGTGTATCACCTGTTCCCGGTGCTGCGCGAGAAGCGGCGCCAGCCGGCGGGCGAGCTGTCCGGCGGCCAACGCCAGCAGGTGGCCATTGGCCGCGCCCTGATGAACCGGCCGCGGGTGCTGATGCTCGACGAACCCACCGCCGGCGTTTCGCCCATCGTCATGCGCGAGCTGTTCGAACGCATCATCGACATCGCGCACGGCGGGGTGGCGGTGCTGATCGTCGAACAGAACGCGCGCCAGGCGCTGGAGTTGGCGGACACGGGATACGTCCTGGTGCAGGGCCGCAACCGGCACACCGGTGCCGGCGCGGCGTTGCTGGCGAACCCCGAAATCCGCCGCTCGTTTCTCGGAGGGTAACCGGTGCAGGACGCCGTCAACGCCGTGGTGCTGCTTACCAACTTCCTGGTCGTCCCGGCCGCAGTCTACGGGTGCCAGCTCGCGCTCGGCGCGCTCGGCGTTACCCTGGTGTACGGCGTGCTGCGCTTCTCCAACTTCGCGCACGGCGAGATCATGGCGTTCGGCGCCATGATCACCATCCTGGGCACCTGGCTGCTGCAGTCCTGGGAGGTGGGAATCGCGCCGTTGCCGACCGCGTTGCTGGCCCTGCCGGTCGCGATCGCGTTTACCGGCGGCCTGTGTCTGCTCTCCGACCGCTGGGTGTATCGCTTCTACCGGCGCAAGAAGGCGCAGCCGGTCATCTTCCTGGTGGCCTCGGTGGGCGTGATGTTCGTGCTCAACGGGCTGATCCGCTTCATCATCGGCCCCGACGACCAGGTGTTCACTGACGGGACGCGGTTTCTGGTCAACGCGCGCCAGTTCAAGGCGGCCACCGGGCTCGCCGAGGGCCTTGCGATCAAGACCACGCAGACGATCACCGTCGCGGTAACGATAATCCTGGTGCTGTGGCTGTTCTGGTTCCTAGGCCGCACGCGCACCGGCAAGTCGATGCGCGCCTACTCGGACAACGAGGACCTGGCCCTGCTGTCCGGCATCAACCCGGAACGGGTGGTGGCGGTCACCTGGCTGATCGTCGGCGCCCTGGCGGCGGTGGCGGGCACGTTGTACGGCCTGGACAAGAGCTTCAAGCCGTTCACCTTCCTGTCGCTGCTGCTGCCGATCTTCGCCGCCGCCATCGTCGGCGGCCTGGGAAGTCCGCTCGGCGCCATCGCGGGGTCGTTCGTGGTAGCCTTCTCGGAGGTGTTGCTCACCTATCCCTACAAGAAGTTCCTGAGCTATCTGGGGCCGGAGGGCTGGCGGCCGGAGGGCCTGGTGCAGCTGCTGGCCACCGACTACAAGTTCGCCGTCTCGTTCTTCATCCTGGTGGTGGTGCTGCTGGTGCGGCCCACCGGCATCTTCAGCGGCAAGTCGACGTGAGCGGCGCTCTGACCGGCGCGGCCGCGCGGATTCCCCGCAAGCCGGCCCTGTTCGCGGTGATGGCGGCGCTCATCTGCCTGGTGGGCCTGCTGCAAAGCTGGTCGCTGGCGCTGGCAATCCTCAACCTGTGCCTGATCTCGGCCATCATGACGCTCGGCGTGAACATCCAGTGGGGCTACGCCGGCCTGTTCAACGCCGGCATCATGGGCTTCGCCGCGATCGGCGGACTGGCCGGCGTGCTGGTGTCGATGCCGCCGGTGGCGGCCGCCTGGCGCGCCGGCGGCGCCGGCGTACTGGTGGCGCTGGGGATGGCGGCGCTGGCCGTCGTCGGGGTGCTCTTCCTGCGCCGCCGCATCCGGCATCCGGTCTACCGCCGGCTGGCGGTGGGCCTGCTGCTGGTCGGCGGCTACGCCGCGGCGCGGGCCGTGTTCGGGCCGGCGGTGGAGGCAATCGAAGCGGTGGACCCCACCACTACCGGCTATCTCGGCGGGTTCGGCCTGCCCATCGTCCTGTCGTGGCTGGTGGGCGGCGCGCTGGCCGCCGGAGCCGCCTGGATCTGCAAGATCAGCCTCAGCCTGCGGTCCGACTATCTCTCCATCGCCACCCTCGGCATCTCCGAGATCATCGTCGCGTTCCTCAAGTACGAGGAGTGGCTCACCCGCGGCGTGAAGAACGTCAACGGCCTGCCGCGTCCGGTGCCGTACGAGGTAGACCTGCAGAACGCGGTGTGGTTCCGGGAGTGGGCCGCCAGTCTCGGCGCGGCGCCCGTGGAGCTGTCGTCGATCGTGGTGAAGCTCTGCTACGCCGGCCTGTTCCTGCTCGCGCTGGTCATTCTGATGTGGCTTTCCGAAACCGCGCTGCGGTCGCCGTGGGGGCGGATGATGCGCGCGGTGCGCGACAACGAAGAGGCCGCCCGCGCCATGGGCAAGGACGTCACCGCCCGCCACCTGCAGGTGTTCGTCCTGGGCTCGGCGGTAATCGGCATCGCCGGCGCCATGCTGACCACCCTCGACGGACAGTTCACCCCCGCCTCCTACCAGCCGATGCGCTTCACCTTTCTGATCTGGGTAATGGTGATCGTGGGCGGCTCCGGCAACAACTGGGGCGCCCTCCTCGGCGGCTTCGTGATCTGGTTCTTCTGGGTGCAGGCCGAACCGATCGGGCTGCGCCTGATGGAGCTGGTCACCGCCTCGCTGGCTGCCGACAGCTCGCTCAAGGCCCATCTCCTGGGCAGCGCCGCGCACATGCGTCCGGTAGTCATGGGCATGGTGCTGCTGCTCGTCCTGCGCTTCGCCCCGCGCGGCCTGATCCCCGAAGACCGCCGCTGACGACGACACGGTGGGGCGCACTTCCAAAAATGGGGGTAAGCGTCGGGCCGCTTGGCGGCCAAGCTCAAAGTCCCAGTGTAGATGACGTTTCTCGGCGATCTTGATCACCGGTCTACCGGCGCCTGACGATCCTCGCCGGGGCGGTCGAATCCGGCGCCGGCGTGGCGGTAGCGGTGATGGGCGGCGCACAGCAGGCGGAGATTGTTCGGCTCGGCGGCGCCGCCGCAGGCATACGGCACCACGTGATCGATCTGCAGCAGGTGTTGGGAGCCGCAACGGCGCCCGCTGGTGCGGTCCACGTAGCGGCAGCGGCCCTGGTCGCGCCGCCACACCTCGCGCTTGACCGCCGCCGGGATGGCGCGGCCGGTCACGCCCGGCTTCGCTGCCGAAGTCCGGGTCCGCGGCGGCGCCGCCGGCTGCGCGCACGCCGCAGCCTGCCGGTCGAGGCGCCGCGTCTTCGGCGCCGAAGTTATGTCGCCCCCCGGCTTCGCTGCCGAAGTGTCCGGGCGGTCAGCGGCTTCGTCTCCCGGCTGCGCCGCCGCCTGAGCCGATGCCTTCGCCCCCGAAGGAACGGCGCTGTCCGCGCTGGCCTCTTGCTTCGCTGCCGAAGCGGCTCCGCGAGCCGAGGCCGCCTGCGTCTTCGGCGCCGAAGTTTGCTCGGCGCCTTTGGCCGGCGCGGCGCGCCGCCCGCGCGGCGGCCGGGCCGGGTCGTGGCGGTCGAGCCCTTCCCGCACCAGCCGCCCCATGAGCTGCCCCATCGTCAGGTGCGGATCGACGTGCGACAGGAGGCCCTGGAGCCGCTCCAAGCCGCGCCGGCACTCATCGTCGATCACCGCCTTGAGCTCCCAGCGCCCGCCGCCCAGGGGCCGCACCCGCTCCGCCGGCGCCGCCAGCTCCGGGTCCACCTCGGCCAGCAACTGCGTCACCTCCCGGCTGCTCTTGCCGGACGCCTGCTCCACCAGCTCCCGCCGCGCCTCCGCGTCCAGCACCGGCGGCGCCGCCGCCGCCGGCTTCCGCTCCGCCGGCCGCGGCGGCGCCGAGCCCTCCTGCGACTGAGCGGCAGCCCCGAACCCGGTCCCGCGCGGCGCGCTACGCGCCGCGCGTTCCTTCTTGCGCTCCTGCCGGTCGAAGGCGTTCTGCAACTGCGCCGCCGCGTTCAGCGTCATCGTGCCATTCTGCAGGCGCTCCCGCACGCCCTCGACGTCCGCGCAGAGGCGCATCGCCTTGATGCGCCGCCACGCCGCGGCGTCGCTGTAGCCCAACTCACGCACCGCGTAATCGAACAGACTCGAGAACCCGCGCCGCAGGTACAGACGCCGCTTCTGAATCTCGCGCAGGTGGTCGATCACGACCACTTCGAGATGGTGTTCGATGCCGGACAGTTCCTTGGTCCGCTCCAACAGGCGGTCGTCTGAGAGGGCGGATACGGTAGTGGTGACGGCCCCGTCTGAACCCTGTTTGTACATGACATAAGTATAACCATGGAAACTACTTGAGTCAAGTTTTCAGCCCGGAAGATGCCACATGCTGGCGTGACTCGGCGGCGCATTTCGAAGCGGCTGGACGTTCCTTCAGATGCTACTGCCGAGATGTCGCCGGCGTCGAGCGGCAGGGTTCTTCTTACGGACCCAGGCGGCCTCGTCGATCTCCTGGTCGAGGAAGAGGTCGCAGGCGGTGGAACTGTCGCTCCAGCCGCCGACGTCGAGCGCGGCGCGGTCCATGGCGGCGTGCAGCGCGGCGCGGTACTCGTAGTACGCCTTTCCGGCGGCTTCAAGGGCGGGACAGGTACCAGCAAATTAGATTAAGAAGTGCGCCCACACGGTGGCTTGACCCCTCTCATCGACCGGCATAGTGTGCGGCCTGCGGGCAAGTGAAGGAAGCAAGCAGAAGGTACGTAATGATGGTGTACGGTGGATAGGGTTACCGTCATACCCTGCGGGCCGGCCGTCAACGAGAGCGAGCGCAGGGCCATCGAACGGCTCAAGGCCGGCCTCATAGGGCACAGGGGCGATGGCGTCTGGGTGCTCCTGACGAACCTTACCCTGTCCACGACCCATCGGCTCCAATCTGACGAAATCGACATCGTGGCGATTGGCCCGCCGGGCGTCCGCGTGATCGAAGTCAAGCACTGGACGGCGTCGTGGGTACGGAAGCACGGCGATCGCGTCGCTCAGGAAGCCGACCGCGTGACTGCCAAGGCGAAGAAGGTCGGCACCATGCTGCGCGCGAAGATGGAACAGCTTCCGCACGTGGCCGGCGTATTCCTCGTCACCGAAGTTCCGAGCAAAGTCGAGCGGCTGCCCGACGAAGTCGTTCGGGGTGTTCGCTTTCATACGTTCAAGACCTGGCGGGGTGCGGTCGGCGCCGATTCTTCGGAGGTGTTGACCCCGCAGCAGATCAGGGCGGCGGCCAGTCTGCTGGAGCCGAGGAGCGCGGTAGCCCTGCACGGCGAGTTGCGGCGGCTGGGCGGTTACGCGCGCCTGGAGTTGCAGACCGACCCGGCCGAACGATTCCATAGAATCTACCGGGGCACCCACGCTACCCGGCAGGATCGGGTGGTGTTGCATCTCTATGATCTGTCGGACTTGTCGGCTGGCGACGAGTCGAACGCGGAACACCGGGCGATGCGTGAGTTCAAGGCCCTCCACCGACTGCAACAGTACTCGTGGGCGCCGCGCATCGTCGACTCGTTTCAGGATGCGCCGGGCTATCTGGAGGAGATGAAGTTCTTCACCATGGCCGATCCGGCAGCCCCGTCTATCGCGGAACGGGCCGAAGACGACTCGTGGACCTCTCAAGCCCGTGTCAGCTTTGCCCGCGACGCCGTTCGCGCGTTGCGCGAGTTGCACGCGGCAAGCGCGGACGAAGAACCGATGTTACATCGCAATCTGACACCCCAAACGGTGCTGGTACGGTCCGACAATTCCCCGATTCTGACCGGCTTTGAATACACGAGAATTCCGACGGACGTGACCGTCGCATCCACCGGTTCGAGCGCGGCATGGGACGCATCGGCAGCGCCCGAGATCCGCTCCCAAGGCCGCGGCGCCGCGGACCATCGATCGGACGTGTACTCCTTGTGCGCCTCGCTACGGGCGTTGTTCGCCGGAGGCGACGACGATAGCCATGCAGCCATCCGAATCCTGGACGGCGGCACCAAGCAGGAGCCGTCCGCACGGGCCGAGCTGCCGGAACTGGACCGGGCGCTGTCGGCACTGCTGGGTGAGTCGATTCCGCCGCCGCCTCAGCCGCCCGCGCGGTTCTGGACCGAGGATCAGGTCGTGCGGTTCGCCGGAGGCGACTATCGCATCGTCGCTCGTCTCGGTTCAGGCGGCGTTGGGACCACCTTCAAGGTGGTGGAGATCGACCGCGACACGAAAGAGGACCTGGGCACCTATGTAGCCAAGGTGGTCCACGACCAGGAGACTGGCAAACGGGTCCTACGCGCGCACAGCTTGGCCCGATCGCATCTGCATCACTCGTCAGGACTGTCGAAAATCTACCAAGTCGATTCGCAGTGGCGGGATAACGGCGTCGCGGCGCTGCTGACCTGGATCGACGGCGAGCCGCTTGATGAGTTCGCGGGACTGCTCCGCGAGCTTGCCGAGGACTCGCAGGAAGCGACCGACGAGGCGTTGGCGCTGCGCTGGTTGCAGGCGGCATGCGCGGCGCTCGGCGAGTTGCACCGCAACCGCTTGGTGCATGGCGACGTCAGTCCCCGCAACCTGATCCTGTCGGGCGCCGACGTGGTGCTGACCGACTACGACTGCGTGACCAGGATCGATCAGCCGCTGGGGACGCCGGGCACCGTTCCGTACTGCTCGCCGTCCTGTCAGGAGGGTCTGCCGGCCGCGCCGTCCGACGACCTCTACGCGCTGGCGGCGAGCGTCTTCTTCGTCCTGTTCGCCAAGGAACCGTTTCAGTACCAGGGCGTACGGGCCAAGGACCGCGGACTGAACTGGGACGGTATACCGCGCGAGCAGTACCCGGTGCTGGCCGAATTCCTGGACCGGGCGACGGCGCCCGACCGCAGCCAACGTTACGCCACCGCCGCAGAAGCGCTCAGCGCCTTGGACTCCGCGCCCGGCGAAGGCCCGGCGGTGTCACGGGAGCCGGACGGCACGCCGCAGGAGACCGAGCCATCGCAACCGCTGGAACGGCACGAGAACGAAGTCGAGTGGCTGAAGTCGGTGCTGCAGTCCTACCCCGGTTCGCGGTGGGGCAATCGCGAGACGCGCGGGCTGGACACCGACTTCGCCGCCCACACCTACGTTGAGACATCACTGGAGCAGACGCTGTACGACGAACTTCGAGATCGGCGCGTCAGCCTCGTGGTGCTGTGCGGAAATGCCGGCGACGGCAAGACCGCGATCCTCCAACGGCTTGCCAAACGCCTGGGACTTGGCGACCACCGCTCCGCCACCCGCATCGTGAACGGTCAGACCGATGACGGCTTGACCGTGCGCATGAACCTGGACGGTTCCGCTGCGTGGGAGGGCCGCTCGGCGCATCAACTGCTGAACGAGATACTCGAACCGTTCCAGCACGGTCGCCCGGACGAGGACTGCGCTCATCTGCTGGCGATCAACGATGGCCGGCTGTTGGAGTGGATCGACGACGTGGAAGGCGATCATGATGGGCCGACGCCGTTGACGCAGGCACTCACCGACTTTCTCGAAGATCGAGATAAGTCGGATTCTCACGTGCGGTTCGTCAACCTGAACCAGCGTTCGCTCGTCGGCGGCATAGCGGCGGACGGAAAGAGCATCGACACCCGCTTTCTCGATGACTTGGTGGACGGGCTCTACGGCGGTGAACGAGTGGCCGCCACCTGGGCTCCGTGTCGGACCTGTTCGGCTCAGGACCATTGCGCGGTCTTTCGCGCAGCGCGCAGCTTTGGGCCCGGCCGTCTTGCTGACGACGACGTTCGTACCCGTGCTCGGCAGCGGTTGTTCGAGGCGCTGCAGGCCGTTCACCTGCGCGGCGAAACGCATGTCACCGTACGCGAGTTGCGCGCTGCTCTGGTCTATATTCTGTTCGGCCTGCAGTACTGCAGCGACTACCACACTGCGGGGCAGGAGGCTGCGTTGCCGTACTGGGACCGTGCCTTCGACGCCGGTTCGCCCGGCCGTCAGGGTGACGTGCTGCGCGAATTGATACGCTTCGATCCTTCCCTCGATGCGCATCCGCACATCGACCGCGTGCTGCTGCACCCGCCGGAGGACGCCGGAGATAGCAGCGCGCCAAGACGCTCAGATGCTCTGCAGCCCAAGGAACGCCACGCGCAACTGGCTTCGGAGCGGCGCCGCGTATACTTCGAGTGGACTGACGAAGAGATCGTGCAGGTGGCCGGAGACCCCGAAGCGTTGGGGCTGGCTCAAGGGCGGCACCTGCGTGAGTTCCGGGACGTGGCTATCGCCGACGACGCTGCGCTCGGCAAGCTGGCCCGGCGATTGTGCGGTGGCATTTCGCGGCTCGAAGCTCTGCCGCCGCAAGCTCTGGACGCGCGCGATGCCGTGCCGCTCCGGATCACGCCGCGCACTCCCATAGAGACGGCGTTCTGGGTGGAAAAATCGCCCGCTGCCTTCCAACTGCAACCCGACCTCCCTGCCTTCTCCGACCTGGATATCCTGCACCGTCAGGCAGCTCTGATCTATCGCTATCGTGACGGGGGCGAGGAACGTCTGCGACTTGGCTACGATCTGTTCTCCCTGCTACTGGAGATGGAGGAAGGCTATCAGTTGGGAGACGTAGCCACCGACGACACCTTCGCTCAGCTTGCCATCTTCGTGCAGCGTCTGGTACGCGAGGACGAACGCCGCATGATGGCGTGGACCCCGATGAGGGAGGACACGATCTACGAGCTGTCCGCCGACCTCGATGAAGCTGCCGGAGGTCCGCGGCAGCTTCTCAGAATAGACCTCCACAACAAGGACTCGGACGATGCCGAATAGCGCCCGCGACATCCTCCGAAACGTACTACCAAGGAACATGGCCGACGAAATCTGGTCGGCACGATACGACAAGGTCCTGCCGATTTCCTCCAATGATTTTGACCTGTCCGCAGTATTGCCGGCGGTGCTCTACATGTTCCGCTTCGGACAGCGGCGGGGCAGAGGAAGATTCCTTGACACGTTCGTTCGGGAAGACGGCACACGGCCCCAACGGAGAAGGAAGGCCACCGTCGATCGGGTCGCCAAATCGCTTACGGCGACGACGGACCTGCATGGGTTTGACGGCGCGACGGAACGGGCAGTACTTGGCGACCTGCTGCTCTGCTTCGGTCTGGAAAACCGCAAGCGCGATCTCGGCAGGGACAAGCAGATTCAACGCGTCGCACCCGCCCATTACTTGGCGAGTTGGGTCGATCTGCCAGACAGTGTGGCAAATCTCCGTTATGTGCCGGAGATGATCGTGGCGATGCTGGCCGATCAGAAAGGCGCGCACGTAGAACCGAATAGCGAGGAGGACCGCACGTGGTTTGCCGTCGCACGCGGCTTCGAGCACAACGTCCTGCTGCGCGCCTTCAGTCCGGGCATCGACCACCGCGGCGGGTTCCTTGCCGACCGCAATTCGGACCGCTTCGACGAAACCGACGAGTCGGTCGGTCTGGATCAGCTCCTGATGATTCGGCTTGCGCAGCAGTTGGGTGAGGCCCCGGACCGGCCGCGCGGCCGCGAAACGGCGAGGATCTCCAATCAGCGGCCAATTGCGGAGCGAGCTGCGGAGTATTTCTCCGAAGATATCCGCCAATTCGTCCGCGCGTACGCAACGGAGACCCCGCGCCATACCTTCATCGACATGCTGGAGGCGTGCATCTCGATCGGTATGACGGCGATCCTTACCAGCGTGGTCGAGATGCTGTTCGCTTGGTCCGACACCGGCGCCGTTCCACCTCGGCGCGACCAGCAGCCGGCGGGCATCTTCGTGGACTGTTCCAATGGCGTCGATACGCGGCTGCGGGGACTGGCCGAACGATCGATGGATGACCTGATGCGCCGCGTGGAGCGTGTCCCGGTCGTCCTGACCACGTTGCGGCTGCTCGACTACTTGGCCAGGTCCAACAAGCGGGTAGTTACGCAGGACATCCCAACGCGGCCGTACGCAACCGAGTGGCTCAAAGTGCTCGGCGACCTGTTGCATGAACGCCACGCCGAAGCTCCGTTTATCCACCGCCAGATGGACGACCATAGCGAAACACTCGCCGAGCAGTTGGAGGCCGATTACCCGGCCGCGGCTGAGGTGCTGCGTGATGACAAGAGTGAGCCCAACCCGATCCTTCGCCTCGCCACTGCCGTGACGCCGCTCATGGGACGCCGCCATCTGATCGAGATGGTGGACTCGATGCTGCAAATCGGGCGCCCGAACGCACTGGCGCTCAAGCGGGTCACGACCCGCGGCGCAGGTACCGCCGGCTCCGGCCGGCGCCGGCGCGACGTCCGCGCGCTGGTCCTGGGCGACTCGGCGCTGGACCATCTGGTGCATCTGCACCTGCTGCGTAGCGGCAACGCCGGGCTGGGATTGCGCGTCCTGTCGCTGACGGACTTTCTGCGCAAGATTCGCGAGCGCTACGGATTTCACGTCGATACCGCTCCCTCCGGGACGGCCATCTCCAACGAGTTGCTGCAGCAGAATCGCAGGTTCCTGGAACGGCGGCTGCGCGATCTTGGACTCCTGATAGGCGTGAACGACGCTGAAGCCATGAAGCGGCTGCAGACGCGCTTCGCGCCGAAGGAGACCTGACGTGGCAGGAAACGCGCTGCTTGGCCCGCTTCTGGCGCAGGCATTGGCCGGAGAGCTCGGCGATCCGCAACCGGGGGCCATCGCCTACGTCCGCTGCCTGACCCCGGACGTAGTCGAGCAGCTCGCCGCGGACGCCGGCTTCGAGCCCGAAGGTTGGGCGGTGTGGCGCGTCGCCGATAGCGAGCGGGACGACTTGCGGACGTTCACCGCCGACCGGGCGGTCGAGCTGCGCGAAGGCAAGGGCGACGCGATGGTGCTCCTGGTCGATACCGGTCGCGCCGGCGCCGGTATGGACGGCATCTACAGCGCCGGGCGAGAGGTGAACGAGGCCGGTCTGTTTCGGGCGGCATTGAGCCTGGCCGCCGCGGCGATCACCAAGCGCCAGTCGGCGGTGGTGCGCCGCTATGCGGAGGACGCGCTCAGGGCGGCGAGACGTGTCGCAGGTGGCCGAGATGCCGTTTCGCCCTGGACGGCGTTTGATTACCTGTGCCGCGTCGCCGTGGGCGAACAGCCGCCGGGTGCGTATCTGAACCTGATCGGTCTCTGGCCGATTCGCGGCGGCGGCGAGGGATTCGACCATAAGGCGGCCCTGAACGACTCCCGGCGGTTCGTGGACCGACTGCTGGGGCCGGCAGCCGCCAGCCTCGCGCCCGCCGCCCGGATCGAATCGTTGCGGATGGATCAGAAGTCACGGCAGCGGCACACGCAACTCGCGCGCTTCCTGCATGCCGCGGACGCCAAGCAACACCTGCACGATGCCCTGAACGAGCTGGCGGAGCAGGAGGAACTGTGGGTCGGCTCACTGCGCACGGAAGGGCCGGCTCAGTCCATCAAGGAGATCGTACTGACGCCGTGGCGCAACCGTAGCGGCAAGGTCCACCACTGGTCGGGACTGACGGACGATGACGACGCGGAAGGTCCACCGGTGCTGAACCTGGGAACGGACCAAGACCGGCAGCGCGCCACCCTGGAAGTCCGCTGGAAGGCCGATCCCGGCGACATAGAACGTAGCGCAGTCGACTATCGGGTGGTGATCCGGACCAGCCTGGACGAGGAACTTGCCGTTCAGGACGTTCCGCATTCCGCCAGAAAGGGCGGCGAGAAATGTCGGTTCAGCCGTGACGACTTTGCATCCCTGCCCGACGACGCAGTGCAGCCGGCCAAGGTGGTCGTGGCGGTGATCGGCGAAGATGACAACGAGCGGATCGAACCGCAGGAGAGCGAGGAGTTCGAAATCCGCTTCGGCGACCCGCCCGAGCCGGGGCATGGCGGCGTCAGCAAAGTGGAGCGAACATTCAGCGAGGGGCTGGCCGGCCTGCGCGGTCGCGACGCAGTGGCCGAGATCGCAACGAGTCCGTCGTTGGCGGCCGGCAGCGGATCCGTGGGTTACGTCACGCTGCGCACGCCGGTCGAGCAGGGGCGGCGCCGGAGCTTTCGGGTGCTGCGCCCGTCCTTGGTCGCCGAGGTTGAAGAAGACTGGGCGAACCATAATGGCCGGATCGGGCGCTGGACGGTCAAGGTGCGGAGCTCAGGGGAGCGCGCCGAGCTCGCTCAGTTCTTGCCGATGGCCGGCTCCGGGCCGGCATGGGAACGGGCCGTCACCGCCAGCCGCAAAATCGCCGAATGGTTCGCCAAGACTTACGGCGGGGTCGCGCAGGTATACGACGAGTGCGGCAAGCCGTTTGATCTGATCAGAGGGTACCTGCGCGCATGGTCGGCGCTGTTGGAAGGCGGCGATCCGACACATGCTCTCGCCCAGACCGTCGAGGTTCAGTCGCTTTCCGGCAGCCCGATCGGCTTGATCGTACTGCCGGCCCATCCACTGCGGGTGGCGTGGCACGCAGCTTACGACAATCTCGTGCTGCACGCCGCGTTCGAGCAAGGCGAGACGGCCAGCAACATCCGCAAGGAACTGAAGGGCCTAGACGGCGCCATGTTCCCGGCATTCCTGCCCAATCCGCACGGCGGCGCGTTCGTGTTCGCCGACACGCTGGGCTTTCACGCGGCCGGCATGGTGCCGGATCTCGACCGCGAGCCGAAAGCCGCCGTGGCGCTGCTGGCGCGCGCCTTCGGCGACAACACCGGGGATGCCGCGCCCACGGTGGGCGGGCAGAGCGCCGCGGTGCTGGGAAACGAAATCGTCAAGTACCTGTCGTGTCACGACACGGCGCGATTGCTGCGCGTGCACACCCTGCGCGCCGGCGACGGCATGACGGTGGCACGGGCGCTTGGCGAGGTCCTCCGCCACTACGTCTCCTCTGACGACGAGGCAGAGGACGCGGATACGCTGCCGCCGGCGCCGGTATTCTCGCTGGAGCTGTATCCTTCAGAGGATCAGCGCGGCGTCACCGGGCGCTTCATCGCCGACGCGCGCGAGAAGCGGCGCAGCGGCGCCGGGGTGCTGGCCGAAGCGGACCGTTGGATGCTGGAATCCCTGAGTCTTCCCGGCGGCGTCAATCTGCCCCGGCTGCGCTGGGCGCGCAAGGATCAGCAGGATCCGAAGAAGGCAGCGCACCTGGCGGTCGCCTTCGATACGTTCGAATCCAGGGTGATCGCCGGCCACTCGCCTGCTGCTCCTGTGTCCCGTGCCTGGCACGCGTTCGGGCTGTTGTCGTTCTACGAACGCCAGTACGCGAGCGTGCCGGGACCCCAATGGACCAGCAGTGCTGGGCCCGCGAGCAAGGGAGAAAAGCACCCGTCCGGCAGGAGTCACACCGACACCCTCACTCGCCTGCAGGAGGCACTGCATCGGACGGTCGCTCACCATCTGGGCGCGGAGTCGGGGGTGCCCGTGTTACGAACGGAGATATCCGATGATAAGGCGGAAAACCTCAAAGCGTTGCACCGATTGTGCGACTGGGTGGTGACGCTGGACCGGAACGCGGGCATCGAGTACTTCGATTCTCCGCGCGACCATCAGGAGATCTACGATGCGTACGTGATCGACTGCGTGCCGGAGCGCGAGGATCTCGGCTGCCTGCAGATGATCACCTCCACCGCCAACTTGGCGGAGGTCCGCAGTCTGCTCGACCGCGCCCTCGACCAGATGGGATTGAGCCGCAGCCTCCGCAACGCGGAGTTCCTGATGGAGCGCTTGAAGGCTCTCAGCGGCCGGCTCGCCATCCGTCTCACCGGCCACCGTCCGGCCACCTCCGAACTGATCGCTTTGGCCGTAGCTCACGCCCACTGTACGACCGCCGCGCCGGATGACGTGTGCTGGCTGCCGCTCCGGGACGGATTCATCGTTCCGGCCGATGACGTACGCGATCTGCTGCCGCCGCTGTCGGCGGCGGAGGACGAGGATGACGCGGGTGAACCGGTGAGCCGCGTGCGTCCCGATCTGATCCATGTCTCGACCACGCCGCACAGCGGGCTGCGGTTGCGCTTCATCGAGGTGAAGTACCGCCGGCATCTACGGACGGCGCGAGCGCCTGAGATGCTCGACGGGATACGGAGACAAACCGACGGACTCCGGTCGCGGTGGGAGGAGTGGTACGATCACGAGAACGTCTGCGCCACGTTCCGGGCGATCCGCCGCGCCAAGCTGGCGCGCGTGCTGCGCTTCTACGCCGACAAGGCGCAGCGACACGGTCTGCCGGCGGAACGACACGCGGCGCTGGTTGCCGAAATCGACCGCATGATCGAACGCGGCGGAAACTACGCCTTCGCAACTAATGCGGATGACCGGGGCTGGGTATTCTGCCCGGACTACGGGGGCGAGCGGCCGCTGCTGATCTCCCCGAACGAGTGGGAGACGAAGATCTACCTGTTCGGTCCGGGCCGCCTGCCGGACTCGGACTTCCGCTTCGAGCCGGCTCCGGCGGAACCATCCGCGAACCAACCGATCGTACCCACCCCCGAAGCTCAGCCCGGTCCGGATACCTCAGCCTCGCTCAACACGGCGAACGCGTCGTCCGAAGATGCGGAGCAGACCACACCCTCCGTGTGTCTCGGCACCGACGCCCGTACCAACGCCGCGGTCGATTGGTCACTGGAGGTGCAGGGCAATCCCCATCTCCTGATCGCCGGACTGCCGGGGATGGGGAAGACGACCTGCCTGCTGAACCTGTGTCGGCAGCTCGTGGCGGCGCAGGTGCGGCCGATCGTCTTCTCCTACCATCAGGACATCGACGAGCGGCTCGCCGAGACCGTCGAGTCCGTACGCTTCATCGACTTCGATGGACTCGGTTTCCATCCCTTGCAGGTAGTCGACCGCACCGCGCGGGTGCCGTATCTGGACATTGCGGCCGACCTGCGGGACATCTTCACGGCCATCTATCCCGAGCTCGGAGACCTCCAGGGAGAGCGCATTCGGACCGCCGTCAAGGATAGCTTCGTGGAAGCGGGGTGGGGACCCGACGGGGCGCCCGCAGACGCAGCCGTGCCGGAGTTCGTGCGCTTCGTCGAGATTCTGCGCGCCACCCCCAAGCCCGATCGCGGTCTGAGCACGCTGCTCGCCCGGCTCAACGAACTCGACGACTACGGATTCTTCCACGTCCGGGAGTCGCACCGCAGCCTGTGGGATCACGACCAGCCCACCGTCATCCGCATCCACACGACGCAGAACGAGAACTTGCAGCGGGCGTTCGCGTCGCTGGTGTTCTACGGCCTGTACAAGGAAATGTTCCGGCGCGGCACCCAGGAGCGCATCACCCACGCGCTGGTGTTCGACGAGGCGCACCGCGCGGCGCGGTTGCGGCTCATTCCAACGATGGCCAAGGAGTGCCGCAAGTACGGCATCTCTCTGGTGCTTGCGTCTCAGGAGGCGCGCGACTTCAACGTCTCCGTATTCTCGGCGATCGCCAACTATCTGGTCCTGCGCCTCACCGAGACCGATGCCCGATTCCTGGTCAGGAACGTTTCCAACTCCCGGCAGGAGCGCGCGCTGATCGACCGGATCAAGCAGATGGAGCGCTTCAAGGGCCTGTTCTTTACGGAAAGCCGGAGCCAGCCGTCGACGGTCAATCTTACGTCATAGTCAGATGTCTGGGATGCCAGCCACAAGCCAGACGTGCGTGGGAGTCGAAATACGCCGATGTGTTCCGCCTTTGGGCGCTCAGGCCGAGGACTATCGGCTGCGTGCGGCGCGCGCGGCGTTCCGGCAGTTTCATGCCCAGTGTTTCTGGTACCTGCGGGCCGACCTGGAGATCACGTTCGCGGACGTGCCCATGATTGCCGACGGGTTGCGGAAGAACGGCGGCCGCGCCGGCTTCCTGATTGCCGCTGAGCTATGCCGTTGACCCGCCTGCACACGGCTCTGCTTACCCGAATCGCCGCCAACCGCAATCCCGAAAGCTACGTCGCGGGAGCGACCGTGGTGCATCTCGCGCCGGACTCGCCCCGATTCTCGAACGACATCGATCTGTTTCACGACCTCGAAGACAGCGTTGCCGAGAGCGCAGAGGCGGATGCCGCGACGCTGCGCGCCGCCGGCTACGAGCTTTCCTGGTTGCTGCGGACTCCAACGTTCCACCGTGCTCTGGTAACCGCGGCCGGGGAGCAACTGAAGCTCGAGTGGGCGCATGACAGCGCGTACCGCTTCTTTCCGGTTCAGAGAGATGATCTGTGCGGCTATAGACTGCACGACGCGGACGCGGCAACGAACAAGGTCCTGGCGCTGGCGGGGCGCAACGAAGTCCGCGACTTCGTGGATGTCCTGCACCTGCATGCCACCTACCTTTCGCTCGGCGCCCTGGCGTGGGCGGCCTGTGGCAAGGATCCCGGGTACACCCCACAGTTTCTCCTCGACTATGCATGCCGGCACGTCGCCTATACCCAGGAAGATATCGACCGGCTCAGCCTGCGCGAACCGCTTGACATCAGGGAGATGAAGCAGCGCTGGCTCGCCGCGGTCGCGGACGCCCGTGATACCGTAGCCGCGCTGCCCCCCGAGGAGGTGGGAAGTCTCTATCTCGGACCGGATGGGCAGCCCCAGACGCCCGTTGCGGCATCCCCACGATTTCACCAACTGACGCGCCACACCGGGCGCGTGCGCGGCGCATGGCCGACCGTGTCGCGCTACCCTGGCTGACCGAGTCTGCCTATGGCCAAGGATCGAATGCCCGCCACCCGCCTCGCCGGCCGCCGTTGGGCGGCGGCGCGGGGCGCTACTGGCGCTACACGGTCAGGTACTTGCCCGGAATGCGGGTGACATCAAACTCGGCTTCCGGGTCACGTTCGGCGATTGCGCGCGGGACTTCGCCCTCCCAGTAGTCGGGTACCGTGTCCGGGCGGCCGTGCCACAGCAGCAACAGATCGCGCGGCTCGTCGGTCTGGTTCTTGTAGGCGGCATGCAGGACGCGCGCGTCGGCGAGCACCAGGTCGCGCGGCCCCACCTCCACGTTCACCTGATCCGGGTGGTCGCTGAACATGACGGGATGGTCCTCTTCGATGAACCGGGCGCCCTGCTCGTGCGCGGTCACCAGCTGGTCGTGCAGCGGGATGCGTTTGAGGTGCGTGCCGGGGATGATCTTCAGGCACCCGTTTTCGACGTTGGTGCCCTCCAGGTAGTAGGAGACGAAGATCTTCTGCGGCCACGGCGTGCAGCTCAACGGATCGTTCCATTGCATCCAGTCCTGATGCCAGTAGAGCGCCGGACCGCGCGCCGGCTTGGTGAGGACGAGCAGGGACTCGCTGTGGACGAAGTCGCCGAATCCTAGTTCGGCGAGCGCCTGCCGCGTGGGCTGCCACTCCGCGAGCCGGCGCATGATCGGGTTGTCGGCGAACTTGATGCCAAGGTGAGTGCCCTGGTACTTGGTGTCGGGGTGATGCTGTTCGGTCGCGTTGAGGCGGGCCGTCTCCTGCCGCAGCTCAGCAACGAGCGCGTCGGTCAGCACCTCGGGGACCACACAGAATCCATCGCGGAGCATCTGCTCCCGCGTCTGCCGTGCGACTTCCGGTGTCATGTTCCCCACGATAGCACGAAGTCGCGCAACGCTTCCGGCGTCTTGATTCCGAGAAGGTGGAAGGACTCCGCGAACGAGGTTCGTCCGCCCAACGTGCTGATCACCAGCGCGCGGCCGAAGCGGCGCCCTACGCGCGACTGGAGGGTGGGGAAGAAGCTGCCGCCCGTTGCCGCCGCCCGCGTCAGCAGACGGTCATGCTCCGCCTGGTAGGCTGCCCGAAATGCGGCATCGCCCAATGCCCCCAGGTCGTGGATACGCCGCAGCAGGACCAGCGTGCTGACCTTGAACCGGCGCGCCAGGCGCTTCAGCGCCGCGGACAGATCTTCTTCCGGTCGAAATTGCTCGCGCAACGCCGGGAGCGGCACGAGCAGCTCGGCCGCGACCCGGTTGCACCAGCCTTCGACCGCGTGCGCCGGCATCGAGATTGGCGCCGAATCGGAGAGCGCCGACTGACCCAACCAGAGATGCGCCAGTTCGTGGGCCAGGGTGAACATCTGGGCGGCCTTCGTGTCCGCGGCGTTGATGAAGATGAGCGGAGCGACCTCGTCCGCCAGCGCGAATCCTCGAAACTCCTCCGGGTCGAGCTTGCGATGCGTATTGTTGCCGACGACGCTGTTTACCATCACCAGGACGCCAAGCGCCTCGGCCGCGGCGATGAAGTGACGCAGCGCCTCGGTCCAGGTCGGAAGCGCTGCCTGCGCCGCCAAGTCGAGCTTGAGCGAGTCCCGAATCCGCGTCGCGGCGTGCTCGATGTCACTGGTGCGCGTCTCCGACGCGACGAACGGCAGCGGCCCCTCCCCTTCCGTACGGGCGAACTCCCGATACCACTCCTGGCGTTGCTGGCACAGATAGATGGTGCTGAGCAGGTTGGGGCTGGGCCGGCCCATGGGGACGCTGCCGACCGTGCGCAGATCGGGAATCGGCAGCGACTCGTCGGGGGGCTCGGTCAGAAAGAAGTACCCCACCGCCGCCTGAGTTGCCTTGGCGAGATCTTCCACCTGCCTCAGCGTCGGCTGCGCGGCGCCGTTCTCCCACTCCTGGTATCTGGGGAACCGCCGCGTCAATGTCTCCATCTCCAGGCCGGCGCGTTCACGCGCCCAGCGCAGCAGCTCCGGCTTGACCGGCGCGCGAATCATCGCGCCCCGCGCGCACGGGAGCGGCGGAGTGCGCCGCGCCGCCGCCGTCCGGTCAGCCGGCAGCCCGGGTGGATCGGTTTGGGGAGAATACCGGGAGTTCCAACCACCATCGCCGCCATCGCAGGAAAATCCCATGCTACAGAGGCTGGTGGGAACCGCGCCGACGCGGAGGCCGCAGTGGCGAGCGACAATCAAGATGAGAACCGAGCGGCTGCCTCCGGCGGAGGGGAATGGGACAGCGGGTGGCGCACCTGAGGGCCGGTTCCCGACCGTAGTCGCACAGTTGGCCCCCGGACGGCGACCGGATGGGAGCGCGGGGCGGGCCGGGAGTGGTTCGAGGAGTGGGGGCGGAGCGCTTGAAGCGGGCTGCGCCAGCCTCAGCCGGGCGCCATGAGGGCCTTGATGGCTACCTTCGGGCGCCCGGTAAAGTAGCGTAGTGCCGACGCCACGTTGGTCCACCGGCGGTAGCGCAGGATCAGTGCCAGCACCAGGTTGTTGCACACCGCGCGATTGGCTGGCGCCGCGTGGCGCCGCGCCAGGCAGGCATCCTCAGCCAAGGTGCGGTCGCGGCGATGGTGGTTCTTCGACTCGATCGCCCAGTGGCCGCGGTTCCAGGCCAGCAGTTGCTCCGCAGAGGCTTCGGAGGCCGGCACCGAAGTGATGCCGTAGGCGTAGGTAACGGTCTTCTCGCCGCTCTTGAGCACGTGGCGGTCGCGGCGCACCCGGAACACCTGCGCGACGTGCGGGTAGTTGAGGGTGTTGGGCGGCAAGGTCATAACTTCGATGTGGCGCCGTTCGATGCGGCCATGGGCCTTCTCGGACGCTGTGGAGAAGCGCGCGGTAGCGTGTTCCCAGGGGATGCTGACGAGTGCCTCGTAGGTCTCGGAGGAGTTCTGCTTGACGGTCATCTGATAGTGGGCCTGGTGCTGTTCGACGATCTTGGTGGCGGTGTCGCGGGTGGTGTGGAGGGCATCGAGGGTGATCACCGCGCCGCCGATCGAGACCGTCTCCAGCAGGGCGCCGACGGCGGCCAACTCGCCATTCTCGTCGTGGAAGTTGAGACTGGCGAGCGGCACGCCGGTGCCGTGCTCGACCAGGGTGGCGGTCTCGTAGCGTAGCGAGCCGTGGCGATTGGCGCCGCGAATGCGCTTGCCGTCGGCCGCGATGGCGCGGCGTTGGCGCGGAGCTGGCGGTGGCAGGCGGGACTCGGAATAGCGCTGCAGGATCGCTTCGAGGTGCTCGGTATCGGCGTGCATGAGCACGCGGTGGATGGTGGACTTGGGGGGCGGATGGTAGCGCCCGGAGCGCCGATTGCGCCACGCGCCAATATCTTTGAGGTCCTTCTGCGTGAGCCTCTGAGCATACTCCGCCGCCGCGACCGGGCCGCGAAAGTTGCCCAGCGCAGCCAACAGGTAGACCGTCAGCACGGTCGCAATGGAGTGCTTGCGGCCCTGGCCGCGGCGGTAGTCGGGGAGGTCTTCGAGTTCGGCGTACAGACTGCGCTTGTCGACTGCGGCGTTATCGTCTGGGTGTTCGGGCCGTGCCCGCCAGCAGTCTGGCAGCTTGCCGGGCTGGCTGAGGATGCGCCGGGCATCGCGCCGCAAAGGGCGCACGAAGAGACGCTTCGGGTGGCCGTGAGGGTCGGTGTAGTGGCCGTTGCTGCGCGCGTAGCCCTTGCTGTCGCCGACGTAGGTCCAGTTGCCGGCCTGATACAGGGTGCCGGAGAAGCGCTGCGGATCGACGAAGCTCTCCGCAACCAGCAGCGGATGGCCGTAGTGCTGCTGCCAATCGGCGCTGAGTTGGCGCAGCATCGCGGCCATCATCCTGGAGGCGAGATTGGGAAACACGCCGCGCTGGCCCAGGACCACGAAGCGGGTGTTGTTGGCCACCAGATGGAGGCGGCGGAACATTTCGGGGCGGCGCCAGCCGATCCAGCGATCGCGGGGAGCGCACTTGAGGGCGGCGCCCTGCCAGCCGGCGAGCGCGAGCCAGCGCCCGCGCCAGACGGCGAGATAGCGCAGGCCGCGACCGGCGAAGCGGGTGAAGCCGAGATAGTGATGGTGGTTCATCAGCGCGTCCCACTGGACGCGCTCGTGGGGGTGTGCGAGGCGCACCTCCACTTCGTCGAGCGCAAACCCTGGGGGCGTGGCCTGGGGCAGGGGTTCGTCGAGCACCTTCCGAGAGTCCATGGCCTAAGCCTATCAACTCAGTTCTCGGCAGTCCAGTCCCCCCTTAGCATGGGATCGCCTTGCCGCCATCGGCTCCATCTTATCAAGGCAGGCGCGGGCGCGGTACAGTACCGGTTGCGATGACCTATCGGTTGCTGGCGCTGGGCTGCCAGATGAATACTTCGGACGGGGAGCGGATCGCGGCGGTGCTGCAGGGGGCCGGCTTCACCGAGGCGGCTACCGAGCGGCAGGCCGACCTGCTGGGCGTGGTGGCGTGCTCGGTGCGCCAGAAGGCGATCGACCGCGTCTACGGCCGCATCCGCGAGTGGAACCGATGGAAGCGGGAGCGGCCGCTGCTCACCTTCGTGTCCGGCTGCATCCTGCCGGAGGACGAAGCGAAGTTCCTGCGCCTGTTCGACCTGGTGTTCCGCATCGACGACCTGCCGCAGCTCCCGGAGATGATCCGCACCTCAGGCGTGGTCACGCCCGCGGCGGTCGCCGCCGCCCTGCAGCCGGGCCGCTCGGTGACGCTCAACCACACCGATCGGTTCTGGGGCATCACGCCGCGCTACGGTTCGGCCCATGCCGCCTACGTGCCGATTCAGAACGGCTGCGACAAGATGTGTACCTTCTGCGCCGTGCCCTACACGCGCGGGCGCGAGGTGTCGCGTCCGGCCGGCGACGTGCTACGCGAGGTGGCGGACCTGGTGGAGCGCGGCTACCGCAGCATCACGCTGCTCGGCCAGAACGTGAACTCCTACGGCCGCGATCGGCCGGGAGCCGAACCCACCTTTGCCGCCCTGCTCGACAAGGTGGGGGCGCTGTGCGATTCCGCTCCGCAGAAGGTGTGGGTCTACTTCACTTCGCCGCACCCGGCGGACATGTCGCCCGCGGTGCTGGAGTGCATCGCCGAGCACGCGTCCCTGGCCAAGCAGATCCACCTGCCGATGCAGTCGGCCGACGACAAGGTGCTGATTCGCATGAACCGCAACCACCGCCTGGACCAGTACCGCGCCGTGGTCGAACGGATCCGCGCGCTGCTGCCAACGGCCACGCTGTTTACCGACGTGATCGTCGGGTTCTGCGGCGAAACCGAGGAGCAGTTCGAGCGCACCCGCCGCGCCATGGAGGAGTTCGCATTCGACATGGCCTACATCGCGATCTATTCGCCGCGCCCCGGGGCCGCCGCGGCGCGCTGGCCGGACGATGTCCCGCAGGCTGAGAAGAAGCGGCGGCTGCAGGTGCTGTCGGCGGTGCTGCAAGAGACCGCCCTGCGCCACAACCGGCGTTGGGAGGGACGCACCGCTGAGGTGCTGGTGGAGGCCGAAGACCGCCGGCCGGGGCTGCTGCTGGGCCGCACCGAGGGCCGCATCCCGGTGCGCTTTCCGGGCGGCGCCGACCTGCTCGGCACCCGCCTGGAAGTGGAGATCGAGCGCGCCCGGCCGCTGTCGCTGGAAGGGCAGCCGGCGGTGCCGGCGGCGCTGGCCGCCTCTTGACCGCGGCGCCGCCGATCGCGCTGCCGCCGGGATTCCGGCGCCGGCCGCTGGCCGAACGGCAGGCAGCGCTTGCCGCGGCCCTGGGCGGCGAGTTGCCGCCCGCGCTCGCCGGCGACGCGGAAACGAACGCGCTGGCGGACCTGCTGATAGAGAATGCCGTCGGGGCGTTTCCGATTCCCCTTGGGTTGGCGACCGGTTTTCTGATCGATGGCGAGGAGCTGAACATTCCGCTCGCCACCGAAGAGGCCTCGGTGGTGGCGGCCGCGAGTTACGCCGCTCGGTTGCTGGCCGCCGGGGACCGCGGCGCCGGCATTCGCACCGCGGCCGCTCCTCCCATCGCTACCGTTCAGCTCTTCCTGGAGCAGACCCGGCATGAGGCGGAGGCCGCGGTGCTGGCCGCGCAGGCGGAGATAGCCGCGCTGGTGGATGGCGCGGTGACGACCCTGGCGGCGCGCGGCGGCGGTTTTCGCGGCCTGGTGGTCGAGCGGCTCAGCGCCGCGCTCAAAGTGGAGATCGATCTCGACGTGCGCGACGCCATGGGCGCGAACAAGGTCAATACTGCCGGCGAGGCGGCGCGGCCACTGCTGGAGCGGCTCACCGGCGGGCGGCTGCTGATGGCCATCGTCACCAATGCCAGCCGCCGCGCACTGGTGCGGGCGGCCGGTCAGGTGCCGTGCGAGCGGCTGGCGCGCGCCGGCCATTCCGGCGCTCAGGTAGCGCAGCGCATCGCGCGCGCCGCGGCCATCGCCGCCGCCGACCACGACCGCGCGGTAACCCACAACAAGGGCGTGCTCAACGGCATCGCCGCGCTTGTCCAGGCAACCGGCAACGACACCCGCGCGGTGGAGGCCGCGGTCCACGGCTGGGCCGCCGCCGGCGGCCGCTACGCGCCGGTCACCAGCTACCACGTCGCCGATGACGCCCTGCACTGCCGGCTGGAGTGCCCGCTGCCGCTCGGCAGCGTGGGCGGCGCCGTCGGCCTGCACCCGGTGAGCCGCCTCGCGCTGCGCATCCTCGGCCAGCCGGACAGCCGCCGCCTGGCGGCCATCGCCGCCGCGGTCGGGCTGGCGCAGAACCTCGCCGCGCTGCGGGCGCTGGTGACCGAAGGCATTCAGCACGGCCACATGCGCCTGCACGCGGAACGGCTGGCCTTCAGCGCCGGCGCGCGCGACGCCGAGGTGCCGGCGATCGCCGCGGCGCTGGCGGCCGCGGGGCAGATGGACGTGGCCGCCGCCCGCCAACTGCTGCAGGAGCGGCGCGAGGGCAGGGTTGGCCGGCGCGCGTAGGGTACGGGTGCGAGCCGCCCCGTCGCTGGCGCTGGTCAAGTACTGGGGCAAGGCCGACGCGCGGCGCAACCTGGCGGCTACTTCCAGCCTCGCGGTGACGGTCACCGGCCTGTACACCGAGACGCGGCTGCAGGAGGCCGAATCCGACCACCTGACGGTAGACGACGCCGTGGTGCCGGCGGCGCGGCATGCCCCCTTCTTCAGCGCCGCGCGCGCCGCGCTGGGAGTGACCACCCGCTATCGGGCCGCGGCGCGCAACAACTTTCCCGGCGCCGCGGGACTGGCCAGCTCGGCGTCGTTGTTTGCCGCGCTGGCGGCGGGCTGCGCCGCGCTGGCCGGCGCGCCGCGGGCGCCCGCCCGCCTCTCGGCGCTGGCGCGCGTCGGCTCGGCCTCCGCGGCGCGCGCCGTGTGGGGCGGGTTCAGCGCGCTGCCGGCCGGCGCCGAGACCGCCTTTTGCGCGTTCCCGCCGGACCACTGGCCGGAGTTGCGGCTGCTGGTGGCGGTTACCTCGCGGCGCCGCAAGCCGATCTCGTCGCGCGCGGCGATGCTGCGGGTAGCGGAGACCTCTCCATACTACGGCGCCTGGGTCGCCGGCGCGGAGCCCACCTTCCAGGCGGCGCTGGCAGCGGTGCGCGCCCGCGACCTGCGGCAGCTCGGCCCGCACCTGCGCGCCAGCTACCTGCGCATGTTCGGCACCATGTTCGCCGCCGACCCACCGATCAACTACCTGCGCCCGCAATCGCTGCGAGTACTGGAAGTATTGGAAACGTTGCGCGGCGCCGGCATCGACGCCTGGGAGACCATGGACGCCGGCCCGCAGGTCAAGATCGCCTGTCTGGAGGCTGACGTCGACCGGGTCCGCGCCGCCCTGCTCGCCGGGGCCGGGCTGGCGCCCACCGACCTGATCGAGACCGCGCCCGGTCCGGGCCCCTGCCTCCTTGACTGAGCGCTGCGCCGCGGCGGCGCCGGGCAGCGTGCTGCTGCTCGGCGAGTACGCCGTGACCGAGCCGGAGGCGCCGGGCATGGCATTGGCGGTGCTGCCCGAAGTTCGCGCCGCCGGCGTTGCCGGCCGCCCGCCGCGCATCACCGGCCGGATGGGCCGGCAGCGGTTTACCTGGACGCCGCAGGCGTGCGACTCGGCGCTGTTCGCCGCCCTGGTGGAGGAGTGCGGGGCGCCGCGCGGCGGCATCGAAGTGGACTCCGGCGCCTTCGCCGGACCGCGCGGCAAGCTGGGGTTGGGCTCCAGCGCGGCAGTGGCCGCGGCGGTAGCGGCGCTGCTGTTGTACGACCCGCAACCGGGCGCGGCGCCCGCCCTCGACCGGCGCCGCGTGTTCGCGGCGGCGCTCGCTGCCCACCGGGCGGCGCAGGGCGGACGCGGCAGCGGCTACGACGTGGCGGCCTCGGTATGGGGCGGGGCGGTGCGCTTTACCGGCGGCCGCACGCCGGCCGCGGCGCGCCGCCGGCCGCCGGCGCTGCCGCAACTCTACCTGGTCAGCGGGGCGCGGCCAATGGCCACTCCCGCGGCCGTCGCGCGCTACGAACGGTGGCGGCAGCGCGACCCGGCCGCGGCCGAGCGGTTCCGCGCGCGCTCGCGGGAGGTGGTCGAACAGTTCCTGGCGGCTACCGAGGCCGCCGCCTGCTGCGCCGCGCTCGGCGCCGGCGGCGAGTTGATCCGCTGGCTCGGGGCGCGTATCGGCGTGGCGGTGGAACCGCCCGACCTGCGCGCCCGCCTGGATCAGTTTCGCGCCCGCGGCTGGGCCGCCAAGCCGGTAGGGGCCGGCGGCGAGTTGGGGGTGGCCGCGGCGCCGGCGGGTTTGGCGCCCCCGCCTGCGCCCTACGCCGCGCCGTTGAGACTGGCGGCGGAGGGATTGCGCTGGCTGAGCTGAGCGGACGCGCCACCGGCAAGCTGCTGCTGTTCGGCGAACATGCCGCGGTCTACGGCCACCCCGCCCTCGGCATCAATCTGCCGTGGACGATTGAGGTACGCGTCAGCCCGCTTCCGGCGGCCAGCGCCTCCGGCGGGCTACGCTCCGCTGGCGCGCGGATTCCGCCGCTGCCCCCGCTCCCGCCGCTGCCGGCGCCGCTCGCCGCCATGCTCGCGCTTCCCGGCGAACCGGCGCTGATCGAAGTTCGTTCGCAGATCCCGATCGGGCTCGGGTTCGGTTCCAGCGCCGGGCTGTGCGCGGCCGCCGAACGCGCGTTGACGGGCAGGGCGCCCGCCAAGTCCACGGCGGTGTGGCGCGGAGCCCATGAGCGCGAGAAAGTGTTCCACGGCACGCCGTCGGGCGCCGACACCGGTCTTGCGATCCATCCCGGCATGGGGTTTCTGAGCTGGACGGAGGCGTCCGGCGGGCTGCCGAGCTACGAGCCGCTGCCGGTGTCCGACCTGCATCTCGTGGTCGCTGCCGTGCCGCGGCGCGGCGCCACCAAGGCGCAGGTCGCCGCAATCGCCGAGCGCATGCGCGCCGGCGACAGCGCTACGAACGACGCCTTGCGCCACCTCGGCCAGTGCAGCCGCGCGGCCCGCGAGCTCACGCTCCGGCCGCGGCTGCCGGCGGCGGAACTCGGCGCCGTGGCCGACGCCGCCCAGCGGCTCCTTGCCGGACTCGGCCTGGCCGATCCCTTGCAGGACCGGCTGCTACGCGCCGCGCGCGACGCAGGGGCCTGCGGCGGCAAGCTCAGCGGGGCCGGCGGCGGCGGCGCCTTCTTTCTGGTGTGCCCCGGCGCCGCGGCCGCGGCGCCGGTTCTGGCCGCGGTCCGCGGCCGGGCCGCGGCCGCCGCTCACCTCGTCGTTGGCGCCGGCGGCACGCGGCTGGCAGACCCGGAATCACGGCCCTGGTCCATCGACCGCTGGCTGCACCGGCCGCCGCCCGCAGACCCCACGTCGACTGCGGCGACCGGCGGCGCCCGGTAGCGGACCGCGCCGCTTCCGGCGTACCCTGAGCGCGCTTGCACGTGATCACCTTCGCATCTGTCGAGCGGAGCCTGGCCGCTCTGCCGGCGGGGCAGGCCGGCCGCTGGGGGTTTCGCTCCGGCGCGCGCGGCACCCATACCAGCCGGACGATCATGCTCCGGGAGCTCTCGCTCCTGCTTCAGGCCGCGCCGATCGAGGCGGCGCGCGCCGCCTGCGCGCGGCTCGTCATCGACGAGAATTGCCTGGGCAAGCGCACCGCGGCGACGCGCAAGGCGTCGCTGCAGCGGCTGCGGGAGCTGTACGGCCTCGACCGCCGGCTGCTCCTGTTCCGGGTCCTCCGAACGCTGTGGCCGCACCACGAGTCGAGCCGCCCGCGGCTGGCGCTGCTGCTCGCCCTGGCGCGCGACCCGCTGCTGCGCGCTACCGCCCCGGCCGTGCTCGGCTGCCCCGTCGGCGGGACGCTCTCCCGGCAGGCGGTGACCGACCTCGTCTCCGACGCGGCCGGCGATCGCCTGAACCGGCGCACCGCGGATCAGGTGGTGCGCAACGCCCTCTCCTCCTGGACCCAGTCCGGGCACCTGCGCGGCGCCGGCATCAAGGTCCGGCAGCGGGTACCGGCGACGCCAGCCGCCGCCGCGTACGCGCTGCTGCTCGGCTACGCCGCCGGCCGGCGCGGCGGCCTGCTGTTCGAGACCCCCTGGTGCGCGGTCCTCGACGCCGGCGCGGGCGGCCTGGTGGGGCAGGCCGCGGCGGCGAAGCGCCTCGGCCTGCTCGATCTCAAGCAATCGGGGCCGATGATCGACGTTTCATTTGGTATCATGTTGGCGGATACCGGCGGGAGACTTGGCCATGGGACGCATCGACAAGCTGGCTGAGCGCTACGAACGCTACCTCGCGCTGCCGTGGGAGCAGGACCTTGCCGGCGCCGAGCGGGTGATCTTCCTGGTCTACGACAAGAGCGACGAACGGCGCCTGCGCGCGCGCAAGACCCTCTTCGAGCTGGCCACCAGGCGGGCCGGACACCACTGGCAGGAGTGCGATCTGACGGCGGCGTTCGCGCGCTGGATGGCCGGGATCGACTACCGCGACAGCTACTTCGAGGCGCCGGAAGATCTGGAACTCAAGCTCGAAGAGGACTTCGCGGAGTACGCGGCCGCCTGGGTCCGCGAGACATTGCGGTCGCCGCAAGCCGGCCGCGGCTCGGGCGGCTCGGTCACCGGCGTGTTCGGCATCGCCTCGCTGTTCGGGTTCGTCCGCCTGTCCGAGCTGATGAGGGCGGTCGAGCAGGACGTCGCCGGCCGCCTCGCGGTGTTCTTTCCGGGCGAATATGAAGACAGTCAGTACCGGCTGTTGAACGCTCGGGACGGCTGGAACTACCTGGCCGTGCCGATCACCGCGCACGACGAACGATGAATACCCCGACACCGACGTTGCAGAACCGGGACGTCTACCGGCAGGACCCCGACGAGATCTCCTTGCTGAACCACGGCGTCGCCGCCATGACTGACGCCGCGACCGCGGACGAGCGCCGCATCCTGCGCTTCGAGCTGCGCCACTTCGTATGCGCCGGCCAGTACCGCGGCGGTCTGGTCCGCATCCTGGAGTCCTACCTCCGGCACCAGGGCCAGCCGGAGCAGCCGGCGGCCTGGATCAGCGGCTTCTTCGGCAGCGGCAAGTCGCATCTGGCAAAGATGCTGCGCTTCCTGTGGACCGACTTCACGTTCCCGGAGGATGGCGCCACCGCGCGCGGCCTGGCGCGGCTGCCGGACGAGGTGCGGGACCTGCTCGCCGAGGTCTCCACCCTGGGTCGGCGCGGGCGCGGGCTGCACGCCGCGGCCGGCACGCTGGGCGCCGGCGCCGGGGACAGCGTCCGGCTGGCGCTGCTCGGCATCGTCTTCAAGTCCGCCGGTCTGCCGGAGAGCTGGCCCCTGGCGCAGTTCTGCCTGTGGCTCAAGAAGAACCGCCTCTACGACCGGGTGCGCGCCGCGGTCGAGGCGGAAGGGCGGCCGTTTCGGCGCGAGTTGCAGGACCTGTACGTGAGTCCGGTCATCGCCCGCGCGCTGCTCGCCGCCGATGCCAACATCGCCCGCGACGAGCGGGAGGTCCGGGCGGTGCTGCGCGGACAGTTCCCCAAGGCCGCCGACATCACCACCGACCAGTTCGTCGACGCGCTGCAGGAGGCGTTGGCGGCCGGCGGCGCGCTGCCGGCGACGGCGATCATTCTCGACGAGGTGCAGCAGTACATCGGCGAGGACACCAACCGCTCCTACGTCGTCCAGGAGGTGGTCGAAGCGTGCAGCAAGCGGTTCGGCGGCCGCCTGCTGTTCGTCGGCACCGGTCAGACGGCGCTCTCCGGCACCGCGGCGCTGCATCGCCTGCAGGGCCGTTTCGCGGTCAACGTGGAGCTCTCCGATGCCGACGTCGAGACGGTGATCCGGCGCGTCGTGCTGGCCAAACGCCAGGATCGGGTTGCCGCGGTCCGCGCGGCCCTGGAGGCGAACGCGGGGGAAATCGGCCGCCACCTGACCGGCAGCCGGATCGGCCCGCGCGCCGAGGATCAGGAGATTCTGGTCGACGACTACCCGCTGCTGCCGGTGCGCCGGCGCTTCTGGGAGTACACGCTGCGCGCGGTCGACCGCGCCGGCACCGCCGGGCAGCTCCGCACCCAACTCCGCATCGTCTACGACGCCATCCGCCGCACCGCCGGCGAGCCGCTCGGCAGCGTCGTGCCGGCCGACTTCCTGTTCGACGAACAGGCGTCCAGTCTGCTGCAGTCCGGCGTGTTGCTGCGCGAGCTGCACGAGACGATCGTCCGGCAGCGCGCTGACGGCAGTGCCGACGGCCTCCTCAAGTCGCGGCTGTGCGCGCTGGTCTTCCTGATCCGCAAGCTCCCGCGCGAGGCCGGGGCGGACATCGGCGTGCACGCCACCGCGGAGGCGCTGGCCGACCTGCTGGTGCGGGACTTGGCGACCGACGGCGCGGCGCTGCGCGGCCGGCTGCCGGCGCTCCTGGACGAGTTGGTCGCCGCCGGCACGCTGATGCAGATCGGCCGGGAGTTCAGCCTGCAGACCCGCGAGAGCAGCGACTGGGAAGCGGAGTTCCGCAACCGGCAACGCCGGCTCGGCGGAGATCCGGCCGCCATGAGCAGCGTGCGCTCCACGCTGCTCGGCAGCGCGGTGCAGGCGGCGCTGGGGCCGCTGCGGCTCACCCACGGGGCGAGCAAGGAACCGCGCAAGCTGGCGCTGCACTTCGGGTCCGAGGCGCCGCCGGTGGGCCGCGACCTCCCGGTGTGGGTGCGCGACGGGTGGGGCGCCGCGGAGAGCGCCGTGCTCGCCGAGGCGCGCGCCGCCGGCGCGGACGACCCGGTGATCCACCTGTTCGTGCCCAAGTCCGACGCCGACGCGCTGGCGCGGCTGATCGCCGCCCGCGGCGCCGCGCAGGAGACGCTGGACTACCAGGGCATCCCGTCCGGGCCGGAAGGGATCGAGGCACGCCAGGGCATGGAGACGCGGCTGACCGCGGCGGAGCGCAACCTGCAGGCAATGATGGCGCGCGCCGCCGGCGGCGCGAAGGTGTTTCAGGGCGGCGGCCACGAGCGGCCGGAATCGACCGTGGCCGAGAAGGTGCGGGCGGCGGCGGCCGCCTCGCTGGAGCGGCTGTTCTTCCGGTTCAAGGACGCCGACCACGACCGTTGGCCCGCGGTGATTGAGCGCGCCCGCGGCGGCGCGGAGAGCCCGTTGGCGGCGCTCGACTTCAACGGCAAGACCGCCGACCACCCGGTGTGCGCGGCGGTGCTCGCCTGGGTCGGCGCCGGCAAGCGGGGCCGGGAGGTGCGCGCCCACTTCTCGGCTCCGCCCTGCGGCTGGCCGCGCGACGCGATCGACGGGGCGCTGCTCAGCCTGTTCGCGACCGGGCACCTGCGCGCGACCGCCAACGGCGTGGCGGTCGCCCCGCGCGGGCTGGACCAGACCAAGGTGTCTCGTACGGACTTCCGGGTGGAGACCGCGACGGTAGCCGCGCCGCAGCGCCTGCAGGCGCGCAGGCTGTTTCAGAGCGCGGGCGTGGACTGCAAGCCGAACGAAGAGGTGGAGGCGGCCGGCCGCTTTCTGGACCGGCTCCTGGAGCTGGCCGACGGCGCCGGCGGCGAGGCGCCGCTGCCGGTCCGGCCGGAAACCGGAGCGGTGGAGGAGCTGCGCTCCCGGGCCGGCAACGAACAGCTCCTGGCGGTGCTCGACCGGCACGACCAACTGGCGACTAACCTGGCCGACTGGACCGCGGCCGGGCAGTTGGCAGCCGCGCGCCTGCCGGCGTTCCGTCGCCTGCAGGCGCTGGCCCGCCACGCGGAGGGACTTGCGGCCGCCGGCGCGGCGCAGCCGCAGCTCGCCGCGCTCGTGGAGCACCGGCGGCTGCTGGACGCGACCGATCCGGTGCCCGACCTCGCCGCGCGCCTCACCGATGCGCTGCGCGCCGCGTTGGCGCGGTCGCAAGCCGGCTATGACGAGACCTACGAGGCGGAGCGGCAACGTCTGGAGCAAGCCGAAAGCTGGCGGCAGCTCGATGCCGCCCGGCGCCGCGAAATCCTCGACCGGCTGCGCCTGGAGCCGGCCACCGCCGGGGCGACCGGCACCGAGCGGGAGGTACTGGAATCGCTGGACCGCATCTCCCTGGACGGCTGGCGCACGCGCACCGCGGCCCTCCCGCAGTGGTTCGCGCAGGCCCGCGCCGCCGCCGACCGGCTGGTCGAACCGGAAATCCGCCACCATAAGCTCACCGGCGCCACGTTGCGCACGCGGGAAGATGTCCGGGCCTGGATCGAGACCACCGAACGGGAGCTGCTGAATCAGGTGGAGCAGGGCCCGGTCGTCATCGGCTGAGAAGGTACGCGGCGGTATTACGACGCCGCGGCGGCCAGCTCGTAGAGGTCCTCCAGCGAGTACCAGCGCTCGCGATCCCGCCGGGCGGGCGGCGGGCGGCGTACGAAGTAGCGGCGGCCGAGCGTGGCGCCGCGGCTGTTGGGATACCGCTCCGCCTTGCGCTCCAGCTCCGCTTCCAGCGCCGCCGGCGACCGCACCGCCCCCCACTTGCATTCGCCCAGATCGGTCCAATCGTCGTCGCGCATGCCGACCACGTCGATCTGCGTCGACCGGCTCCAGTACTCGCCGACCTGGAATCCGGCGCTCACGCCTTCATGCGCGTAGATGAGCGGCAGCGCTTCCCGGCACAACCCCTCGAAGCAGGTTCCGAACCAGGCTTCCAGGGCCGGGGCGATACGGTCGCGCAAGGCCCGCGCCGGACCGGCGCCGCGGATGACGCTCACGTTGGGGAACACGAACCGGAACCAGAACCGCAGCAGCGGGTCGTCGATGCCGAAGCGCACCTGCTTCGGGTTTGGGCGCCGGCGGTCCAGCGGGTAACGGCGCCGCAGGTAGCCGAGATCGATGAGCTGGCGCAGGTAGTAGTGCACGTTGCGTTCCGGCAGCTCGGTGGCCGCGGCGATCGCCGGCGCGGCGCCGTGGCCGGCCGCCAGCGCGTGCAGGATCGCCTGGTAGGGGCCGAGCTCGCGCAACTCCTCGCGGAGCAGAAAGATCGGTTCGTGAAACAGCGGCGAGAAGTCGTCCAGGAGCCGTTCCTCGACGTTGCGTTCGATCGACCGGCCGTCGTCCAGGCTGAGCAGATACTGCGGCAGGCCGCCGACCAGGAAATAGGCCCGCGCCCGGTCGGCCGGCGACCAGCGCGGATGGAATCGGCCGGCGTCCAGGTAGCCGAACGGCTGCAGGTGGATCTGCGCGGTGCGCCGCCCGAACAGCGGACTCTTGGCGCCCAACACGTCCCGCTCCATGAAGCCCAGGTACGAACCGCACACCAGCAGGACCACGATGCCGGCGTCGCGCCAGTGCCGGTCCCAGCACTGCTGCAGCTCGGCGAGCAGGTCAGGGCTGGCCGCGGCGATCCACTGGAACTCGTCCAGGGCCAGGACCAGCTTCGCCCCGGGGTTGGCCGCCGTCCATTGCGTGACCACGGTGAGCAGCGCCTGCCGCCAGCCGCCGGCGCGCAGCTCGGCGAGCAGCGGCAGGTCGAGCGCGCCGGCGGCCTGTTCCAGGAACTCGCGCACCTGCAGCGCCGCCGAGGACTGCTGCCCCAGATAGTAGACGCCGGGCTTGTCGGCCATGAACCGCAGGATCAGCTCGCTCTTGCCGACCCGCCGGCGCCCGTAGATCGGCACGAACTCCGAGCGCGGCGACCCGTACGCCTCCGCCAACAGTCTCAACTCCCGGCCGCGGCCGATGAAGCGCACCATGCCGGGCGGCAGCATGGCGCGCTCCGATCATTTCGTCAAGTCACGATTGAACAAGCCTCGACTAGACAAACCCGTGCCTGGCGGCGGTGGCGCTTGCCAAGTCCATGACTGATCATGTACGCACTGCTTCAGTGAAGAAGTGGTGCTGCCATGTCGGGAACGCGCCTCGCGCAACGGCGAGCGCAGGCTCGCTTCCTCTGGTTCGACGAGCAGACGGTACCGGAGACGGGGTTCGGTACGTTGGACGAGGCGCTGTGGAAGCCGCTGCTGAGCGCGCAGGGCGCCGCCGACCCCGCCCTTGCGCTGGAGAAGATGGGGTTGCTCGCGCGCGGCGTCACCGGCGCGGTGGAGGCGACCGTGGCAGGCCTGCTGCTGTGCAGTCAGGCGCCGGACGAGTGGCTGCCGAATGCCGCCATAACGGCGACGCACTACCGCGGCGTGGACCGCGCTTCAGGTCAGTTGGACGCCCAGACCATCACCGGACCGTTGAGCCGGCAGATTGCCGAGGCGGTCGCGTTCGCTGTCCGCAACATGCGGGTCGGCGCCTACAAGAGCCCGGCCCGTATCGACCTGCCGCAATACAGCGAACGCGCGCTGTTCGAAGCGATGGTCAACGCGGTGGCGCATCGGGACTACTCGATCCGGGGCAGCCGGATTCGCCTGTCGATGTTCGCCGATCGCATCGAGATCAACTCGCCCGGCGGGCTGGCGAATAATCTCGCGGTGGACACGATGGCCATGCGCCAATCCACGCGCAACGAAGCGCTCGCGTCGGCGCTCGGCCGCCTGCCGGTCGGCGCCGTCCGCGGGGCGGGCGAGCGGCGCTACTTCATGGAGCGGCGCGGTGACGGCGTGCCGACGATCCTGCGCGAGACGCGCGCGCTGAGCGGCAAGGCGCCGGAGTATCGGCTGATCGACAACTCCGATCTGTTTCTCACGCTGCCGGCGGCGGCGACCGTCCCTACCCCTGTCAGGATCGTCATCGCGGTGCGCAGCCGAGGCGCCGCCGTGCCGAACGTCGATCTGCTGGTGCTGATGCCGAACGAATCGTGGCGACGGGCGACGACCTGCGACGCCGGCGAGGCGGTGGTCGAGCTGCATCTTTCACACCTCCCCGTCACCGTGTTCGCGGCCGCTGCCGGCTACGCGGCGCACCTGATTCGGGATTGGCAGCCGCGCCGCGGCGCGCTGACCATCGAGCTCGAACCGCTGCCGGACGGCGGCGCGGTCATCTTCCCGGACGCAACCGGCGAGATTCCCGGGCTTGCAGGGCGCCTCAACCCGGTGCGTGACCCGCTCGACCGCACCTTCCTCCATGCCTCCGGCATCGCGATCGACCAGGGCCGGCCGCAGCCCGTTCACTTCCTGCTCGGCGAGACCCTGCGGCTCACCGACGCCGATGGCCGCGAACGGCTGGCCCGCATCATCGACGTCATCGGCCGCGCGGCCCTGATAGAGTACCGTCCCGTCGGGTAACGCGCGCATGCTCATACAACGGATCAAGCTGCAGAACCTGCTCTCGTTCGGCCCGGACGCTCAGGAGCTGGAGCTGCGGCCCCTCAACGTGCTGATCGGCCCCAACGGCTCCGGCAAGTCCAATCTGATCGAGGCCTTCCGGCTCCTGCGGGCCGCGCCGAAGGACCTCGTAGCGCCGATCCGCGCCGGCGGTGGAGCAGGCAACTGGCTCTGGCGAGGACAGCCACCGGCGGCCTCCGCCCGAATGGAGGCGGTAGTCGAGAATCCGCAGGGACGACAGCCGCTTCGGCATGCTCTTGCGTTTACGGCGAGCGGCCAACGCTTCGAGTTGACGGAAGAAATCGTTGCAAACGAGCGGGCGTATCCGGGACGCTCACAACCGTACCTCTATTACGAATTCCGGTCAGGAAGGGCCACGCTGAACTATCGCTACCCGAATGAGCGCGAGTTGCGCCTCGAGAATATCGAAATCGACCAATCGATACTGGCGCAGCGCAAGGACCCGGATCACTATCCCGAGCTCACCTACCTGGGGAAGACGCTCGGACAGATCCAATGCTACACCGAGTGGTCGTTCGGCCGGTCCACACCGTACCGACAACCGCAACCGACCGATCTTCCAAACAGCTATCTGTTGGAGAACGGAATGAACCTGGGCTTGATGTTGAGCCGTATGGCGCGGGAACCTCAGGTCAAGCGCCGGTTTCTCAACGCCCTCGGTCAGCTCTACGAAGGCTTGACGGATTATCACGTGAACGTCGAGGCCGGTACCGTCCAGGTCTTTCTCGAGGAGGGCGACCTTACCGTGCCGGCGTCCCGATTGTCCGATGGAACGCTCCGCTATCTTTGCCTCCTGGCTATCCTCTGCGACCCCGCGCCGGCGCCGTTGATCTGTCTGGAAGAGCCCGAACTTGGATTGCATCCCGACGTACTCCCGGGGCTGGCCGAGCTGCTGCGCCAAGCGTCGGAACGGTGCCAGTTGATCGTCACCACGCACTCGGAGGTTCTCGTCGATGCGTTGACCGAGGTCCCGGACAGCGTGATCGTCTGCGAAAAGCAAGACGGGCAGACGACGTTGCAGCGCCTGCGAAAGGAGGCGCTGACCGAATGGCTGCAGCGATACCAGCTCGGACAGCTCTGGGCCTCGGGTTCGATTGGCGGCAATCGCTGGTGAGTGTAACGGTATGTGTCGAAGGCGGCGGCGACTCGAGTACTCTGAAAAGGATGTGTCGAAAAGGCTTCAGTGAATTCTTTCGTAAGGCAGGGTTGGCCGGCCGCATGCCGAAGATCATCGCGGGCGGCGCACGGGACAACACCTACAAGGATTTTTGCGTCTTGGTCGGTGCCACGAACCGCGATTTCGTCATCCTGCTGGTCGATAGCGAAGCGCCGGTGTCCGGGAGTTCTGGCGTATGGGAACACTTGAAACGCCGTGACAAATGGACTCTGCCGGCCGGGGCCGCGGACGAGAACGCTCATCTCATGGTGCAGTGCATGGAGGCTTGGTTCCTTGCGGACAAGGCCACGTTGGCCGTGTTTTTCGGCAACGGCTTCAACGAGAACGCACTTCCCCGACGGGTAGAAGTCGAGAACATTCCGAAGAAGCAGCTTCTTGACAGTATCGAGAATGCGACACGTTCGTGCAGGCCGAAAGGCAAGTATAGCAAGGGCCAGCACTCGTTCCATCTTCTTGGTCAAGTTGAACCGGAGAGGGTCACCGCGGTATCGCCATATGCACGGCGTCTCATCGACACCCTGAAGAACAAGGCATCGGGTCGTGAATAAACCTGTGGAGATCGAGTACCCCAGTTCGGACGGTGAGCCGGTGGCGGAAAGCAGCTTTCAACTCATCCCTCTGTTCTACGCCTTCGACGCGCTGCGGCGCCGCTATGCCGCTCGTGATGACGTGTTCGTAGCGGCCGTCCTGCTGTTGTACTACCAGGAGGGCAACCCGGCGGCGCGGGTGGCGCCGGACGTATTCGTGGTGCTCGGCGCGGAGAATCGCCCGCGCCACACGTACCAGTTGTGGAAGGAACCGAAGGGGCCGGACTTCGTGCTGGAGATCACCTCGGCAAGCACCAGGGACCGGGATCAGGGACCGAAGCGAGAGACGTACCGACAGTTGGGAGTGCGGGAGTACTTCCAGCACGACCCGACGTGGGACTATTTGGACCCGCCGTTGCAGGGGCTGGAACTGATCGGGGGAAGGTACGAGCTGCGGCCCGCCGGAGGAGCTGGCGGACGGAACTCTGCGGCTGGAGAGCAAGGTGCTGGGGCTGGAATTGCGGCAGGAGGCGGAGAGGCTGCGGTTCTACGATCCGGCGACGCAGGGCTATCTGCTGTCGTCGAAAGAACTAGAGCAGCAGCGGAAGTTGGAAGACGCCCTCTGGCAGGCGGAAGCCACCCGGAGACAGGCGGAAGCGCGCATCGCCGAACTTGAGGCGATACTCCGCGAGCGGGCTGAGAAGGGGCTAAAGTAGCGGTACCCGGCGCGTTCGGAGTATGGTGGGCGACGGAGGATCACGGATGGCTTACGCGCCCGCCGCCAGGCGGAAGCGGGCATCGCCGCACTTGAGGCGCTCCGCGAGCGGGGTGAGAACGGCACACCAGGCAGATAGCCGCCGGCGATGACGACCCTGTCAGCGGACCTGCGCCGGCAACTGGAGCGCACCGTCATGCAAGCGCGCCACGTCGCCGAGACCGGCGCCCGGGCGGCGCTGGAAGCGCTCGCCGTTGCCGAACCCCAGCCCTACGTTCACATGGACGGCGCGCAGCGCGACCTGCGCCTGCGGTTGCGCGCCCACGCCCGGCAGCTCGGCGACCGGCTCGGCGCCGCCGCGGGAGCACGGTCAATCGATCACGTGGTCTACGAGTGCGCCTTTGAGCACTGGCACGGCATGCTGTTCGCCCGCTTCCTGGCCGAGAACCACCTGCTGATCGAGCCGGAACTGGGCATCGAGGTCACCCTGGCCGAATGCGCGGAACTGGCGCAGGAGGAACAGGACGCCGACCAGTGGACGCTGGCCGCGCGCTTCGCCCAACGCATGCTGCCGCAAGTGTTCCGGCCCGACCACCCGGCTTTCGCGGTCCGCCTCGCCCGCGAACACCGGCTGGCGTTGGAGCGGCTGGTCGAGAGCCTGCCGGCGGAGGTGTTCGCGGCAGCCGACTCGCTCGGCTGGGTCTACCAGTTCTGGCAGTCCGGCCGTAAGGCCGAGGTGAACCGCTCCGAGGTCAAGATCGGTGCGGAAGAGATGCCCGCAGTGACGCAACTGTTCACCGAGCCCTACATGGTGAGCTTCCTGCTGGACAACTCCCTGGGGGCGTGGTGGGCGGCGCGCCGCCTGACCGACCTGAACGAGGCCGCGCTAACCGACGCCGGCACGGAATCGGAACTGCGCCGAGCGGTGGCGCTGCCCGGCGTGCCGCTCGACTATCTGCGCTTCGTGCGCCACGACGAAGGAGAAGGAACAGGGCCTGCGCGGTGGCGCCCGGCAGCCGGCGCGTTCGACCGCTGGCCCGAGCAGCTCGGCGACCTCAAGGTTCTGGACCCCTGCTGCGGTTCGGGTCACTTCCTGGTCGCCGCCTTGGGCATGCTGGTGCCGATGCGCATGGCAAGCGAGGGGCTGACCGCGCGCGCAGCCGTGGATGCGGTGCTGCGCGACAACCTGCACGGCCTGGAACTGGACCGACGCTGCGTGGAGCTGGCCGCGTTCGCCCTGGCGCTGGCCGCCTGGCGCTGGCCCGGCGCCGGCGGCTATCGGCCGCTGCCGTCGCTGAACGTGGCCTGCTCCGGGCTCGCGCCCAACGCGGCCAAGGAGGAGTGGATCACGTTGGCGGAGCAGGCCGCCGCCGGCGATACCGCGCTTTCGGCTCAGCTTCGCGGCAGCCTGGACGCGCTGCACGATCTGTTTCGGCAGGCGCCGCTGCTGGGCTCGCTGATCGACCCGCGGACGCTGAAGCGGGAGTTGTTTCAGGGTGACTACGAGTCGGTGCAGGCGCTGTTCGCCGCCGCGGCCGCATCGGAGCGCGCCACCTTCGAGCAGACCGAGCGGGCGGTAGCGGCGCAGGGAATCGCGCGCGCCGCCGAGTTGCTGGCCGGCCGCTACCACCTCGTGATCACCAACGTTCCCTACCTCACGCGCCGCAAGCAGAACAAAGATCTGCGCGCCTTCTGCGAAGCCCGCTACCCGGCCGCCAAGAACGATCTGGCCACCGTATACCTGGAACGTGCCTTGAGTCTGTGCGTAGAAGGAGGAACCGCCAGCTTGGTGCTGCCGCAGAACTGGCTGTTTCTCACGAGCTACCGACTGCTCCGCGAGAAGCTGCTCAAGCGCGAGGCGTGGCATCTGCTCGCCCGGCTGGGGGAAGGAGGATTCGAGTCATCCGCAGCCGCCGGCGCGTTTGCTGTGTTGCTTACGTTGAGCCGCGGCAGTCCGGCCGATCAACCACTCCGATTGTCCCGCAACCAGACAGCGGACCGCGGAGTATACGGTCTGGACGTTGCTGTAGCTCCAACCGCGAACCAGAAGGCCAAGCAGCTATTGACTGCGGAGATGACAGGATATCAGCAGCAGGAATACCTGCGAAATCCGAAGGCAGTCATTACGTCTGGCCGTCCTCCTGCAAGCGGAATGCAGTTGGCAGAAGGCGCTGACTACGGCAAGGGCAGTACTACCGGTGACGCCCCGAGATTCCTGTCCTGCTTCTGGGAGTTTCCCGAAATCGCGTCCTATCATGTCTTGTGGCTCAACTCGCCAAGTGAGCATGCATGGTCCGGAAGGACGCAGATTTGCACGGTGCCATTGAACCACGAGGACCTGAGCGTCCAGAGAGGATGTCGGATACACGGCCAGCGTGTCTTTGGTCGTCCCGGAGTCGCAGTCAACAAGATGCGGCGGTTGGAACCGTTTCTCTACGCCGGGGAAGTGTTCGACGACAACGTATGCCCGATCGCACCGAAAGATGCTGGCCTGATCCCGGCCGTATGGTCATACGTCCAGTCGACTCACTATCACGACGATGTACGGTCCATTGACCAAAAGCTGAACGTTACGGCCGGGACGCTGACGTCCGTTCCCTTCGACCTGGACCGCTGGACCGAAGTCGCCGCCGAACAATATCCCAACGGCCTTCCGCTTCCCTACACCGACGATCCCACGCAGTGGATATTCCACGGCCATCCGTGCGGGTCGGTCATCTGGGACGAAACGACCAAACGCACCACCAACGGACCGTTCCGGCAGGATGCCGGCGTGCTGCAGGTCGCCGTCGCCCGCCTGCTCGGCTACCGCTGGCCGGCGGAACGGGACGATGCCATGGAACTGGCCCCGGAACAGCGCGCCTGGGTCCGCCGCTGCGCCACGCTGCACCACTTCGCCGACCAGGACGGCATCGTCTGCCTGCCGGCGGTGCGCGGCGAACTGCCCGCTGCCGACCGCCTGCTGCGCCTGCTGGCCGCCGCCTTCGGCGAAGCATGGAGCGACGCCACCCTCCCGCGCCTGCTCGCCGCTGCCGGCAGCGCCAGCCTCGACGACTGGTTGCGCAACCGCTTCTTCGAGCAGCACTGCAAGCGATTCCATCACCGCCCGTTCGTCTGGCACGTCTGGGACGGCCGCCGCGACGGCTTTCACGCCCTGGTCAACTACCACAAGCTGGCAGCCGAGGGCCGTAAAGGCCGGCAGCTCCTTGAATCCCTCACCTACAGCTACCTGGGCGACTGGATCACGCGCCAGAAAGACGGCGTGGAACGCGGCGCCGCGGGCGCCGAGGATCGGCTTGCCGTCGCCTTTGCACTGCAACGGCGCCTCGCTGCCATCCTCGACGGCGAACCGCCGTTCGACCTGTTCATCCGCTGGAAGCCGCTCGCCCAACAACCGACCGGCTGGCACCCGGACGTCAACGACGGCGTACGGCTCAACATCCGTCCATTCATGGCCGCCGACCTCGACGGCGGCAAGAAGGGCGCCGGCATCTTGCGCGCCAAGCCGAACGTCCACTGGCGCAAGGACCGCGGCAAGGAACCCCGCACGCTGGCTGACGGCGGCAAGCCCTCGCCCTGGGCGCAAGACGACCGCGACCTGGACGACGACCGCGACCTGCGCCCCAAGGAAGACTACCCGTGGTTCTGGCACGGCGACCAGTTCACCGGCGACCGGGTAAACGACATCCATCTCACGAACGCCGAGAGATCAGCGCCCCGGGCTCATCCTATCTCGTACTACTTCTCACGGACGGCCCGTTCGATATAGGATCAACCAATGCAACCATCTCCCGCAATACATAATCCCGACCGCTACATGACGGCCTTTCGTCAAATCCTTTCCCAGGGCCGCAAGCGTATCGGGATCCTGATTGGTGCGGGAGCGCCAACGTCGATTCGCGACGACAGAGACAGTCCACTTATTCCGAATGTTGAAGGTCTCACAAATGCCGTAATAGACACAATGAACAGTGATGATCGTAAAGTAGTTGAATCTCTCAAGAAACAAATTAAGCAAACAGGAAAGACCATTAACATCGAAACAATACTTACGCAAGTTCGTTTACTCTCTCAGGCCCTTGGAAATTCGGAAGTTTATGGTCTGAATGGCGACGAATACGGCGAATTGGCACGCCGAATATGTAGTAAGATAGGTGAGATAGTAGGTGCTCGATTGCCTGTCTCACCTAATCCATATACAGAATTGGTGTCCTGGATATCGGGCACGCAAAGAGAACACTCGGTCGAAATTTTTACACCCAACTACGACTTGTTGATCGAGGAAGCCTTCGAGCGTTCCAGAGTTCCTTATTTCGATGGATTCAGCGGGTCCTATAGACCGTTTTTTGATGCGGCTAGCGTCTCTTCCGACGTACTACCGGCACGTTGGGCGCGTCTGTGGAAGCTCCACGGTTCATTGGGATGGAAGATATCAGATAATGCGGTAGTCAGAACCGGTCGACGAAATGCAACCGAACTGATATATCCCGACCACCTTAAGTACGATCAAGTTAGGAGACTTCCGTATTCGGCATTATTCGAGCGACTTCGTACGTTTCTTTTGATTTCGGATACACTTCTCATCTGTACCGGATTTTCGTTTCTTGATTCGCACATCTGTGCGGTATTGGACGAAGCATTGGCAGAAAACGCTCATACCGCGATATATGCTTTTCAGTACGGTGAACTCAGCAGAGAGTCGGCGGCTGCTCAGATTGCGCGGTCTCGACCCAATATCAGCATCTACGCTCCAGACGGCGCGATCGTCAACGGCGTTAAGGGACTGTGGCGGTTAGGTCATCCTCCTAGCGCAGACTGGGAGGACATCCGTCAGACGTTCTGGAATACGACACCGAGTGATGGCCAGTATCCGTTTTTGCTAGGCGACTTCGCGATGCTAGCGAGATTCTTGGCATTGATCCAGGCTCCGCAGATAGCATCGTCGGCATCTGACCAGAGATCGGACGACTCGGATCAGCTATCTATTCGGGAGCACCATGATGCTCAGTCGTGATCCCACATATCTTGGCACGATAGAAGCGGTGTCGGGCGCTGCGCTCAACGTTCATCTTGCTCCGTCCGTGGCTTCGGGACTGTCAATTATCAAGGGACAGACCTATAGGGTTGGCCAAGTGGGCAGCTTCGTCAGAGTTCCGCAGGGTTATCAAGACTTGTTCGGGGTCATTTCAGAAGTTGGAGCTAGCGCCGTGCCTGATCAGTTTGATCCCGGCACTGACACTGGACGCTGGATGAAGATTGAGCTAGTTGGTGAGACTGTCGGCCAGACGTTCGAGCGGGGAGTGAGTCAGTATCCCAACATAGGGGATGCCGTTCACTTGGCAATCGAGGAGCATCTACGAAGTATCTATGACGTACGAGGCCATGGCTATGTTGTGATAGGGGCACTTTCCAGTGCGGAGAGCATTTCGGCAAAGGTAGCGCTTAACGAGCTGGTGACAAGACACTCGGCAGTCCTCGGATCCACCGGATCCGGCAAGTCTACAACGATAGCCAGTCTGCTTCGGGCGATTACCACGGTTAATGATGGGAATGATCAATACCCTAGCGCACGAGTCATGGTCCTCGACATACATGGAGAATACTCCGTGCCTCTTGCGGACGTATCGCAGGTGTTCAGCGTCGAGCCACAGTATGAAGAAGAGCGCTTGTATATACCCTATTGGGCGCTGGATACTGGCGACCTGCTGGATTTCTTGACTGGGGGAGTGCAGGACAACCAAGCGGCTGCCTTTACTGACAAGATTTTTAACCTGAAGGTGGCTTCGCACCAAGCACAGCGGTTTCCAGGTGTCGATCGCGCCTCGATAACCGTTGATACGCCACTTCCATACAGCCTCAAGAGGCTTTGGCACGAACTCATCGATGTTGAGATCGCGACCTTCGAAGGAAAAGATCGTGATCAGTCTACATGCTACGATCGGGGAAACGCAGATATGCTCGATCGACCGAAGTACAGGCCGCATGCGATGGGATCCGCGGGGCCGTTCTTGAATCCACTGGCTCGCGGAATCGTGCGCCCCCTGGACTTGTTGCGTTCACGACTGCTTGATCGCCGCTACGACTTTCTTTTGTGTCCCGGCCCGTGGGAACCCGACCTTACTGGTAAGCCGCGGAAAGATCTGGATGAACTTCTCGGCGACTGGCTCGGCGGCGAAAAACCGATCACCATCCTGGATCTGTCGGGCGTTCCGAGTGGCGTCCTTGAACGCCTCGTGGGCTCGATACTCAAGATCGTCTACGAAGCGCTGTTCTGGAGCCGCGAGAAGACCGAAGGCGGGATCGAGCGTCCGCTGCTGATCGTGATGGAGGAAGCCCATCGCTACATGTCGAGCCGATCGGCAGGCACCGCCTCGGAAGTAATTCAACGAATCGCGAAGGAGGGCCGTAAGTACGGCGTGGGCGCTATGGTTGTCAGTCAGCGGCCCTCTGATGTGGACGAGACGGTGTTGTCGCAGTGCGGTACTTTTTTCGCGCTGCGGCTATCAAACCCCGAAGACCGAGCTCGTGTACGAGGTACGCTACCGGACGGTCTTGTCGGCCTTCTTGACGTTCTGCCAATTCTCCGCACAGGAGAAGCCATCGTCACCGGCGAAGCGGCAAAGCTGCCGATGCGCTGTCGCGTGACGCTTCCATCGAAGAAACACCGGCCTCGTAGCGAGGATCCGGAGATCAGCAAGAAGTGGGGACTTCAGAGGCGCGAGGAAGGCTATCAACGGGTCGTGGCTTCATGGAGATCGCAGAGCCCTATCGCGGTTACCAAGGAGTTGGATTTGCAGCGAACCCAGGTCGAGGATGACTCGGCCGTAGATTAGGAGGGATATCTTGGAGAAGCAGCGTGTCTCGTCTTCTACGGTGATGTCGATAGGATACGACCGCCAGACTGAGACGCTCGAGATCGAGTTCGGGAGCGGCCGCGTATACCAGTACTATGGCGTTCCTGACAACCTGCACAACGAGATAATGCAGACGCCGTCGAAGGGGCAGTTCTTCAATACTTACATCAGGGATCAATATCCGTATTCACGGGTGGGGTGACCGGCGGGTGATCGATGACGATCGAATGGCCTGAGGTCGAGCGGCGCATCGCCGGCGGGGAGGACGACCGTACCGAGTTCAAGCGCGGGATCGGAGACCTGCGCGCGGTTGCCCGGACGCTGTGCGCGTTCGCCAACGGCGCCGGCGGGCTGCTCGTGATCGGCGTCGATGACCGCGGCGCGGTTGCCGGCGTGGCCGCGGACGCCGAATCGGTGCAGGAACGGCTGACCGGCCTGCTGCACACCGCCTGCGGCAAGCCGGTCACCGCGCGCTGCGGGCGGCGCGACACCGGCGCCGGCTGGGTGCACTGGATCGCCGTGCACCGCCATCAGCGCGGCTACGAACCGTTCGCGTACGACGGCCGCTTCTGGATCCGGCGCGGCCGCGCCACCGTCGCGCCGTCGCCGTCCGAGCTGCAGGAGCTGTTCAACACCTTCGGGTTCGTGCTCACCGAGCGTCAGATCATCCCCTCGGCGACGGTCGAGGAGATCGACTTCGGCGCCGTGCGCTCCTTCATGCGGGCGCAGGGCCTCGATACCGAGCGCGAGCCGCAGCCGGCGCGCGCGGACGACCTGCGCAACGCCAGCGTCGCCGACGAGCTGGACGGCGCGCTGCGCCCCACGCTGTATGGCGCGATGGTGTTCGGGCGCGACCCGCAGGGGTATCCCCACACCTTGAACCTGTTCGTGCAGTGCGTCCGCTACGGCGGCCTTGACCAGGCGGCCGCGGTGCTGAGCGCGGGCGAGGGCAAGGGCCGCCTGGAAGATCAGGTGACGCGCGCCATGGGGTGGTTTCGCAGCCTGGGCCGGCGCGAAGTCTACGAGGGGCTCTACCGCCGCGACCTGCCGCTGCTGCCGGAGGACGCGCTGCGCGAGGCGCTGGTCAACGCCGTCATCCACCGCGACTACGCCCTCACCGGGTCGCCGGTCCTGCTGGAGGTGTTCGACGACCGCATCGCGGTGACCAGCCCCGGCGCGCTGCCCAACCACATGACGGTGCAGCAGGCGCGCCTGGGCGGCGCGCCGCGCTCCCGCAACGAGATGATGGCGAACGCCATGGTGGTGCGCCGGCTGATGGAGCGGCGCGGGCGCGGCTGGTTGATGATGCGCCACGCCATGCGGCGCTTCAACGGGACCGAGCCGGCGCTCCACAACGACGAGCGCGACCGCTTCGTGCGGGTGACGTTCGATCTGCGGCCGGCTCCCGCGGCAGGCGGCGCGTGACGGCCGACGTGACGCCGGGCGCTGCGGCGCCGGGCGTCGAAACGACGGTCGTCGAGGCGCTGGCCGCGGCGCTCGCCGGCGCCGCCCGCTTCGATCCCGATGACGTGGTGCGGCCGGCCGCGGTCCTGTGGACCGATCCCGCGGCGCAGTGGCAACCGGTCGTGCCCCACCTGCGCCGGTTCGCGCCGCACCTGCTGGCGCTCGGCGAGTACGATGCCGAGCAGCGCACCGGGCCGTCGATCTGGCTGCGCTGCGTAATCGAGCGGACCCTGGACGCGCCCCGCATCCCCGATGCGGCGACCCCGATCCTCTATCTGCCCGGCGTGAGCCGCCAGCAACTCGGCGCGGCGCAGACCTGCCCCCGGCGCCTGCAGCCGCTGGTGGAACTGCAGTACCGCGGCGCCTGCTGGACGCAGAAGAACGGCCGAGACTGGACGGTGGAGGCATTCCTCACCTCCCGGGCCGGCGGCCTGGGGCTGGACATGGCCCGGGATGCCGCGACGCGGCAGGCAATGCTGCGCGCCGTGGCGGAGTTGGCGCTCGCGCCGCTGCCGGCGCTGCGCGGCCGGCGGCTGGACGCGCAGGACTTCGACGGTCTGTTGTCGGATGATCCGATCAAGGACCTGCTGTCCTGGCTCGGCGACCCGCAGGCGATCATGACCGGCTGGGAGGCGGCGCGCCGGGACGCCTTCGCCGCGCGCTGCCGCGCGGACTTCGACTTCGATCCCGCCGGCGACGGCGAACTGGTCGCCGCCGAGCGGCTCGGCCGGCGCGACGGGCCATGGCAAGCGGTCTGGAACCGGTTCGCCGAGGCGCCGGCGCGGTATCCCGGGGTGCCGGCACTGCTGCGCCGCGCGCGGCCCGACGACCTGTTCGCGGAGCGCTCGTCGTGGCCGCAGGAGAACGAAGCGGACGAAGCGGCGCTGCGGCGCCGCCTTGCGGCCTGCGCCGGCCGCTCGCCCGCCGCCGCGCGCGCCGAGCTCCGCGCGCTCGAACAGGAGCACGGCCAACGCCGCGGCTGGGTGTGGGCCGCGCTCGGGCAGGCGCCGCTGGCGTACGCGCTGGAGCACGTGGCGCTGATCGCCGCGCGCACCGCGGAGCAGCTCGGCGGGGCGTCGGCCGCCGAGCTGGCCCGCGGCTACGCGGCCGGCGCGTGGCAGGTCGATGCCGCCGCGCTCGCCGCGATGGAGGCGGTGAAGTCCGCCGCCGACCGAAAGGCGGTGAGCGCGGCGCTGCAGGCCGTCTATCTGCCGTGGCTGGAAGCTGCGGCGCGGCGGCTGCAGGCGCTGGCCGAGCAGGAGCCGCGCGCCCTCCGCGACCCGCCGGAGCGCTACGCCGCGCGCGACCAACCCGGTACGGCGATCCTGTTCGCCGACGGCCTGCGGTTCGACGTTGCGCAGCGGCTGGCCGCGCGCCTGCGCGCCGACGGCCGCACGGTGCGGGTGGAGACCCGCTGGGCGGCGCTGCCGACCGTGACCGCCACCGCCAAGCCGGCGGTCGCTCCGGTTGCCGAACAGATCGCCGGCGCCTCCCCGGGCGAGGAGTTCCGGCCGGCAGGCGCGGACGACGGCCGCCCGTTGACCGCCGCCCGGTTCCGCAAGCTCCTGACCGCCGCCGGCTACCGGTACCTCGCCGCGGACGAGACCGGCGACCCGGCGGGCCGCGCCTGGACCGAGCACGGCCAGCTCGACCGGCTGGGCCACTCGCTGCAGGCCGGGCTCGCCGCCGGCCTCGACGACCAGCTCGGCCTGCTGCGCGAACGCGCCGGAGCGCTGCTCGACGCCGGCTGGCGGGAAGTGCGGGTGGTGACCGATCACGGCTGGCTGTGGCTGCCCGGCGGCCTGCCCAAGGTCGAGCTGCCCCGCTACCTCACCGCCACCCGCTGGGCGCGATGCGCGGCCATCGCCGGCGATTCGGCGGTCGAGACGCCGGTCGTGGCGTGGCATTGGAACGCCGGTGAACGGATCGCGGTGCCTCCCGGCGTCGCCTGCTTCACCGCCGGCTGTGAGTACGCGCACGGCGGGGTGAGCCTCCAGGAAAGCCTGATTCCGGTCTTGCGGGTCGCGGCCGGCGCGGGCGCCGCCCCTGCGCCCACCGCCATTACCGCGCTATCCTGGGTAGGGCTGCGCTGCCGGGTGCGCATCGCCGCGCCGCCGCCGGGCGCGGCCGTCGACCTGCGCACGCGGGTGGCCGACGCCGCGGCGAGCATCGACCGGGCGCGGCCGGTCGACGCGCAGGGAGCGGCGAGCCTGCTGGTGGCGGACGACGAGCTGGAAGGCGCCTCGGCCGTGGTGGTGGTGCTGGACGCCGGCGGCCGGGTCGTGGCGCGGCAATCGACCATTGTCGGGGGCGGAGATTGAGACTCACACTCGATGACCTGGACCGGCGCGCGGCGCAGGTGTTCGACGGGTATCTGGTACGCAAGGACCTGGTTCGCAAGTACAGCCGCCAGTATCCGGTGCCCACCTACGTCGTCGAGTTTCTGCTCGGCCGCTACTGCGCCACGACCGACGAGCGGGAGATCGAGGAGGGGCTGGAGATCGTCGAACGGCAGCTTGCCGACCGCACGGTGCGCACCGGCGAGGAGGAGCTGGTCAAGGCGCGGGCGCGCGACCGCGGCTCCATCAAGCTGATCGACCTGGTCAAGGCGCGCCTGGACGCGCGCACCGACTCGCTGCTGGCCGAGCTTCCCGCGCTGGCGATCCGGGACGCCCGCATCGACGACGATCTGGTGCGGCGGCACGAGCGCATGCTCACCGACGGCTTCTACGCCGAGGTCACCCTGAGCTACGACGCGGCCATCGCGCAGGAGAAGAACGGACGCCCGTTCGCGATCGATGCCGTGCGCGCCATTCAGCTTTCGCACGCCGACGTCCTGGAGACCCTGCAGCGCGCCCGCCGCGAGCTCGACAGCGGCCAATGGCGGCGCCTGCTGTTGCGCAGCGTCGGTCTGGAGCCGGCCGCGCTCAGCGCGCGGGCGCAGTTGGTCGCGCTGGTGCGCATGGCGCCGTTCGTGGAGCGCAACTACAACCTGGTGGAGCTGGGGCCGCGCGGCACCGGCAAGAGCCACCTGTTCCAGCAGATCTCCCCCTACGCCCATCTGATATCCGGGGGCAAGGCGACGGTGGCGAAGATGTTCGTCAACAACGCCACCGGCCAGCGGGGGCTGGTCTGCCAGTACGACGTGGTCTGCTTCGACGAGATTTCCGGCGTCTCCTTCGATCAGAAGGACGGCGTGAACATCCTCAAGGGGTACATGGAATCGGGCGAGTTTTCGCGCGGCAAGGAGAGCATCCGCGCGGACGGCGGCGTGGTGATGGTCGGCAACCTCGATGCCGACGCCGCGCAGCAGCAACGCGCCGGCCACCTGTTCAGCCCGCTGTCCGCGGACCTGCGCGACGACACCGCGTTCATGGACCGCATTCACGCCTACGTGCCGGGCTGGGACTTCCCCAAGCTCGATCCGCGCGCGCACTTCACCGATCACTTCGGACTGGTCAGCGACTTCCTGGCGGAGTGCTGGAGCCGGCTGCGCGCCGGCAGCCGCGTCCCGGCGCTGCAGGGCCGGGTGCACTTCGGCGGCGCGCTCAGCGGGCGCGACCTCACTGCGGTCAACAAGACGGTGAGCGGTCTGCTCAAGCTGCTCTACCCGGACCCGGCGATGCCGGTGCCGGACGACGAGCTGGAGGAGCTGGTGCGCATCGCCCTGGAAGTGCGCCGCCGCGTCAAGGAGCAGCAGAAGCGGGTGTTCAAGAGCGAGTTCCGCAACACCCACTTCAGTTACGCCCTGGGCGAGGCCGGGATCGAACGGTTCGTGTCCACGCCGGAGCTGGGCAGCGACGATGCCATCGACCCGGATCCGCTGCCGCCGGGTCAGGTGTGGGGCATCGGCCCCGGCGGGCCGGAGACCGGCCCGGCGCTCTACCGCATCGAGGTGACGGTCGGCCCGGGCAGCGGCGTCCGCATCCTCAACGCCCCGGTACCGCCGGCGTTCCGCGAGAGTACCCGCTACGCCGAGCAGAACCTGTACGCCCGCGCGCGCGAGCTGGTCGGCGACCGCGACCCGCGCGCCCACGAGTTTTCGGTGCAGCTCCGCGCCATGGACCACGACCGCTCCGGCGCGGCGCTCGGGCTGCCGGCGCTGCTGGCGCTGTGCGGCGCGCTGCTGGAGCAGAGCCTCAAGGGCGGCCTGATCGTGGTCGGCGGGCTCAACCTGGGCGGATCGGTGGAACCGCTCGCCAATGCGGTCGGCGTCGTCGAAGCGGCGGTCGAGAAGGGCGCCGGCACGGTGCTGCTCCCCGTTTCGGCGCGCCGGCGCCTGTTCGACCTCTCCGACGACATGGCCACGCGCGTCAATCTGCAGTTCTACGGCGACGCGCCCGACGCCCTGTTCAAGGCCCTCCTGAAATAGACGGGATAGTCGATGACGATATGATGATGTCTGCCGTGCGAAAGACCTGGACGTTGGTGATCCTGGCCGCCTTGCTGGCCGGTTGCAGCAACGACAGCGCCGACGTCGCCGAGGTAACCGTCGTCGCTTCCTCGGGCGCCGCGTCGATCAAGGGGGAGGTCTGGGCCGACAACTGGTTTGCCTTCTACCTGGGCGAACGCCTGATCATCGAGGACTCGACGCCGATCACGACGGAGCGCTCGTTCAATGCCGAGGCGTTAGTCTTCAACGCCGATTACCCGTTGCAACTCAATTTCGTCGCCAAGGACTTCAAGCAGGACGATACCGGTCTGGAATACATCGGCCGCCGCAACCAGCAGATGGGCGATGGCGGACTGATCGCGCAGTTTACGGATACCGCCACCGGAGCGACGGTCGCCGTCACGAATGCTTCGTGGCGATGCCTGGTGATTCACGAGGCGCCGCTCGACCGCGCCTGCGAAGGCGCGGCCGAACCGGTGGCCGGCGTCAGCCCATGCCGTTTTGCGGCGCTGGCAGAGCCGGATGGCTGGCGCCTGCCTGGATTCGACGACGCCGAATGGCCGTCAGCGGTGGAGTACAGCGCAGCCGAAGTGAGACCGAAGGATGGCTATGAGGCGATCGAATGGCGGGACGAGGCGCGGTTGATCTGGACCGCCGATCTCGAGACGCACAACACGTTGCTGTGCCGCCTCACCGTCGACCAACCCTGACGGCGGGCGGCGCCAGGGGCCTAGGGGGCCGAGCCCCAGCGCCAGCCGGGCAGCGCGGCGGCCTGCCGGATCCACGCCGCCATCTGCGCCTCGTCGAGCTTGCCCTCGTAGATGTCGATCCAGCGCGCGTCCTTGTCCTTGCCCGCTCCGGGCGGAACCGGCTGCAGCAACGCGCCCTGGAAGAACGTCACCTTGACGTAGCGGGTAAAGACGTGGAACGACACGAACCAGCCCTGGCCGTCGATGCCGTAGAAGGGCGAGTTCCAGCGCACCGCCTTCCGTACTTCCGGCGCATTGCGCGCGATCAGCTCGTCGAGGCGGCGCCCAAGGCCGCTCTTCCAGCCCGGCATCGCCGCGAGGTACGCCTGCACGGGAGCATCGCCGTCCCCCTTCGCAATCTGCGGGTTGCCCCCCGACAGCAGAACCGGCTCCCCACTAGGTCGACTTCGCGCGTTCACGGTAGTAGTCGCGTATAGTACCGAAGAACCTCGCCAGTCGGAATGCGGTGTCCGCGGTAACCGGCATCCCTTCGCGGCGGGCCGGAGCTCCGGGGCGCGGCTACCGGGCGCGGTGGGCGGCCATCTGGGCGGCGCAGAGGATCGCCTGCACCATGCTGGCCTCGGAGGCGCGGCCGGTGCCGGCTACGTCGAACGCGGTACCGTGGTCCACCGACACCCGGATCACCGGAATGCCGAGCGTGACGTTGACCCCGTCGACGGCGCTCCACTCCTGCGCGGCGTTGTCCCACCGGAAGCCCACGACCTTGGCCGGAATGTGGCCCTGGTCGTGGTACATCGCCACCACCAGATCGAAGTAGCCGCCGTTCGCCTGCGGGAACAGCGTATCGGCCGGCAGCGGCCCCTCGACCGCAATGCCATCCTCCCGCGCCGCGCGTACCGCGGGCAGGATCGCGGTCGCTTCCTCGCGGCCGAACAGACCGCCGTCGCTGGCGTGGGGGTTCAGTCCCGCCACCCCGATGCGCGGCCGCGCGAAGCCGAGCATCTGTCCGGCGCCGTGCGCCAGCCGGATCACGGTCTCCACCCGCTCGCGGGTGACGCGCGCGCACGCCTCGCGCAACGCCACGTGAGTGGACACGTGCACCACCCGCAATGCCCCTGCCATCAGCAGCATGGCGTAGTCGCGGCTGCCGGTGAGATGGGCGTAGATCTCGGTCTGCCCGGCGAAGTGATGACCGGCGCGGTTCAACGCTTCCTTGTGGATCGGCGCCGTTACGGTGGCCGCGGCCGCCCCTGTCTGCGCCAGCCGCACCGCGCCGGCGATAGCGCGGTAGCCGGCGGCGCCGGCCGCCGCCGACACCTCGCCGCGGCGCAGGTCAGCCGCCGGCGGCCCGCCGCTCGCCACCACGTTGATGCGCCCTCGGTCCCATGCCGCGGCGTCCGCCGCCCCCGGCGCGCCCGCCACTGCCGCCACCGCGGCGCCGCTGCCGCAAATCCGCGCCGCGGCCTCCAGCACCGCCGGATCGCCCACCACCAGCGGCCGGCAGACGCGCCACACCGCCTCGTGGCGCAGCGCCTTGACCGCCACTTCCGGCCCCACCCCGGCCGGGTCGCCCATCGTGATCGCCACCACCGGCAGTTCGCCGGCGCCGGTTTCAGCCCTGCTGTCGGCCATCGCCGCTGACCATAGCATGCCCCCCGACCGGGCCGAACACCGTATACTTGCAGCGTGCGCCGGCTCCGGCATCTGTACATCTTTCACTACCACCTCCTGCCCGGGGGCGTAACCACGGTAATCCGGGACGGACTGCGCGCCATGCTGGGCCATGCCGCGTTGTTCCCCGACCTGCGCCGCATCACGGTGGTCACCGCGGGGCAAGCGCAAGGCGCGCTGCCGCAGGCGGACGCCGGCGACGCGCGGCTGCCGCAGGTCGCCCACGAGCGCCTCGACGCGGTTGGCTACGACGCCGCGCCATCCACCGCGGACGACCAGCAGCGACTCGCGGCCCTGCTCCGGGAGCGCTATGGGGACGGCGTGTGGTGGGTGCACAACCACCACCTGGCCAAGAACACCCGCTTCACCGGCGCGGTGCTGGCGGCCGCCGCGGCCGGCCAACCGATGCTCCTGCAGATCCACGACTTTCCCGAGTGCGCGCGGCCCGACAACCTGCGGCGCCTGCTGCAGGAAGTTCCGGCTTCGCCCTACCCCGGCGGCGGCAACGTGCGCTACGCGGTATTGAATCGCCGCGATCAGGCCGCCTTGACCGCCGGCGGACTGCCTGCCGGACGCGTCACGCTGTTGGCCAATCCGGTGCGGCCGGCGCCGCCGCTGCCGGAACCGGACGCGCCGCCGGCGCGGGCCGCCCGCGCCGCGCTGGCCCGCGCCGCCGCGGCGCAGCCGGCAATCGGCATCGGCAGCTACACCTCCCGGCGCCCGCTGTGGCTCTATCCGGTGCGGGTGCGGCGGCGCAAGAACGTGTTGGAGGCAGGGCTGCTGGCGCGCTTGGCGGACGCCGAACTGATCGTCACCCTGCCCGCCTCCTCCGCCGCCGAACAGCCCTACTCGCGGCAGGTGGCGGAACTGTTCGCCGGCGGCGCCATTCCGGGCCTGTTCGGCGTCGGCGAGCGACTGGATCAGCACGGCCTGAGCTTCGACCGGCTGCTGGCCGCGGCGCAGCGCATCGTCTCACCGTCGGTGGAAGAAGGATTCGGGTTTCAGTTCGTCAACGCCCTGCAATGGCGGCGGCCGCTGCTGGCCCGGCGCCTGCCGGTGCTCGACGACCTCGCCGAGCTGCTCGCCGGCTATCCCGCAACCGTGTACGAGGAGGTGCGCTGCCCGCTGCCGGGCGCCGCCCGCCGCGCGCTGCTGGAGGCGTACCGTCCGAGGATCGCGCGCGCCGCCGGTCTGCTGGCGGCCGGCTGGGAGGAGCGGCTGCATGCCGAGTTGGAGACGATCCTGGGGCGGGACAGCGTGGACTTCTCGTTCCTCGGCCTGCGCTGGCAGGTAGACCTCCTGCGCCGCGCCGGCGACCGCGGCGTGCGGCGCGAGCTGGAACAGGCCAACGCGCCGCTGCTGGCGGCGCTGCGGGCCGCGCCGGAACCGGCGCCGGCCCGCGACCGGCGCATCGACGAGCTGTACGGCGCCGCGGCGTTCGCCGGCCGCGCGGCCGCCGCTCTGAGCCCGCTGCCGGCGCCCGCCGCGGACGCGGTGTCCACGGCGGACGCCGCAGCCGGGGACCCCGCGGCTGTACGCCGGTTCTTCGCCGGTCCCGCGATGCTGCGCCTGCTGATGCAGAGCTGAGCCGGCGCCTGCGATGTTGGACGCTCTGGCCCGGATACTGCCGTTCCTGTTGATCGCCGTGCTGGTCGTAAACCTGCTGCAGCGCGGCCTCACCAAACCGGATCAGGCGGACCGGCCGGCCCGCGCCGCCGCCCACCCGCGCTCCGGCGCCGCGCCGCGCCCGAGGGCCGCGCCGCGGGCGGCCACGCTGATCCTGGCCGGGTTGGTCCTCGCTGCCTGGGCGGCGGTTCTGCTCCTGCAGCGCTTGGACGCGCCGGACTGGACCGCGCTCGCGCTGGCGGCGGCGGCCGGCGGCGCCGCGTTCGGGCTGCGCGCCCGCCTCAAGGCGTTTCCACTGCGCTGCCGGCAATGCGGCCGGCGCCTGCCCCCGGGCATTACGCTCGGCATCGACGCCGCGGCGGCGGCGCGCTACGAGGCCGGCGCCTGTCCCGCGCCCGACTGCGCCGCGGCGGGCGGCGGCCCGGCCCCGCGCGGCCCGGCGGCGAATCCCGACGCCGCGGCGCATAACCGCTCCGCGGCGCGCGACCAGTAGCGCCCGCCGGCGAGAGCGCGGCGCCAGGCCGCATCCCCGGCGGCCAGCGCCTCGAGGGTCCGCAAGCCGAAGCCGCGGGCGAAGGGGAGCACCACCACCTTGCCGCTGATGCGCCCCGCGGCCACTGCTTCCACCGCGGCGCGCCCCCGCTCCAGGTCGGCGAGCGCGCCCAGCACGATGCCGGGATGCAAGGCACCCTCCGCCACCGAGGCCAGGGTCTGCAGCGTGGCCGCCAGCGGCGAACCGGTGGTGCCGGCCACCCGTACGCCGCCAGCGGTGATCGAATGCAGCGGGAGGCGCACGCTACTGCCCTCCGCCACCCCCGCGAACACGTTCAGGTAGCCGCCGGCGCCCAGGAACCGAGCCGCGTGCTCCGCCGCCGCGGCGGAGGGCGCCAGCAACACCACGTCGTCGAACCCGCGCGGAGCCAGCCGCCGCAGTTCGCCGTCAACCGCCGCCGAGTCGCCGGAGTCGCCGGGCGCGGGCAGCAGGACCGGGGCCGGCAGTCCGAGCGCCGCGGCGCGCTCGCCCAGCGCCCGCAGCCGCTCCGGCACTCGGTCGGTGACCACCACGGTGGCCGGCGGTTGCGCCCGGGCCAGCGCGCGCAGCACGTGCATCTGGCCCATCGGTCCCGCTCCGCCGACGAACCAGGCGCGGCCGCCAGGCGCCAGGTCGCGGCGCGCGGCGCCGGCATAGGCGGCTGCCACCTTGCCGTCGCAGCGGCCCACCAGGCGGATCCCCTGATAGTGGATGCGGCCAATGTCGCACGCCAGCGCCGCGGCGCGGACCGCAGGGGCCGCCACCTGCAGGCTCACCACCGCGTGCCGCGGCAGCGCCGCGAACAACCGCTCCATCCAGCCGGACGGCGGCGCGCCGGCGATGATCACGTCGTCGGCGCCCTGCGGCGGCGCGCCGTCGTGCCAGGCGACCGCCGTTCCCAACGCGCCGGCCCAGCGCTCGACCACGGTGCGATTGGCGCGCGTCAGGCCGGCGGCCACGATCCGCCGCGGCGGCGCGGCGTTCGGGTCGGCGGCCGGGGGCGCCACTCCCAGCCGTTCCGGCACCGCGCCGAAGCGGACCCCGGCAAGGTCCAGCGCGGGCTGGTCGGCAAAGCCGTACAGGCGCAGCGTGCCGCCGCCGCGCAGGTGGGTGCGGGCGGCGATCTGGTAGGCCGCCGCCACGCAGCTCCACGGCTCGATGAGCGCCCCTTCCACGGCGCCGACCTGCTCCGGCAGCGCCACCAGGTAGCAGCCCTCGTCGCCGTCCAGGACCTCGCGCCCCAGCACCACGTATTGCGCCAGCGCTCCGGGAAGCTGGTAGCCGACCGCCAGCGTGCGCCCCCGGTAGTACACGTCGGGCTGCAGGATGTAGCGCGCCCCGAGCCGCACCTGCCGGCGGCGGCGTTCGCCGACGCCCACCACCGTGAGGGTCACCTCGTGCCCTGGGGTAACCGGGGCCGCGGCCAGATCTCGCCCGCGCAGGCGGGCGTGCGCGCCGCCGGCCCGCACCAGCTTGGCGTCGGAGTAGCAGATGCCGACGGCATCCACGCGACCTATCACGTCGTCCTCGCCGTACGGAGGAAACGGCACCTCGTCCGGGCCGCCGGCAGTCCCGAGGTGCTCCAATCCGGCGCCCTTCAGGCGCCACGCCAGGATCCGCCGCGGCAGCGGCTCGGCTAGCAGCATGGGCCCAATGAGCGCCTCTCAGGCGCCGGCCGGTCAAATGCCCCGCGAACGCGCCTTGCGCGCCTTGCGCACCAAGTAGCCGAAGCCGCCCGCGAAGCGGTATCATTTGGCGCCATGCAACTCATGAGGTCGGACAAGCTCAGGGACGTACGCTACGACATTCGTGGTCCGGTTCTGGCCGCGGCGCAACGCCTCGAGGCGGACGGGGTCCGGGTGGCCAAGCTCAATATCGGCGATCCCGCGCCGTTCGGCTTCGAAGCCCCGGCCGCGATCGTCCGCGAGGTGGCCGAAAATCTCGCCCGCGGTAACGGCTACAGCGAGTCCCAGGGATTGCCCGCGGCGCGCCGCGCGGTGCTGCAGCGCTACCAGGCGCTCGGCGTGCCGCGCCTGCAGCTCGACGACATCTTTCTCGGCAACGGCGTCAGCGAGCTGATCACCATGGCCATGCAGGGCCTGCTCAACGCCGGCGACGAGGTGTTGATCCCCGCTCCCGACTACCCCCTGTGGAGCGCCGCGGTCAACCTGTCCGGCGGGCGCGCGGTGCACTACCTGTGCGACGAGCAATCCGACTGGGCGCCCGACGTTGCCGACATGGCCTCCAAGGTCACGTCCCGGACCCGCGCCATCGTGGTGATCAATCCCAACAACCCCACCGGGGCGGTGTACCCGCGCGACTGCCTGGAGCAGATCGTGGCGTTGGCCCGCACCCATCGGCTGGTGCTGTTCGCCGATGAGATCTACGACCGGATCCTCTACGACGGCGTGCGCCACACCCCGCTGGCGCTGCTTGCCGACGACATTCTCATTGCTACCTTCAACGGCCTCTCGAAGACCTATCGGATCCCCGGCTACCGTTCCGGCTGGATGCTGGTCAGCGGCGCCAAGCATTCCGCGCGCGACTACCTGGAGGGCCTCGGCGTCCTGTCATCCATGCGGCTGAGCGCCAACGTACCCGGCCAGCTCGCCGTCGCGGCCTCGCTTGGCGGCGTTCAGAGCATCGATCAGCTCACCGCTCCGGGGGGGCGGCTGAGGTTGCAGCGCGACGTGGTGTTCGAGGCATTGCAGACCATCCCCGGAGTCAGTTGCGTCAAGCCGCGCGGCGCCTTCTACCTGTTTCCCAAGGTAGACGCCGCGCGCTTCGGTATTCAGGACGACGAACGGATGATCCTGGATCTGCTGACGCAGGAACAGGTGCTGCTGGTCCATGGCACCGCCTTCGGCTGGAGCCGGCCGGATCACTTTCGCGTGGTGTTTCTCCCCCACGTCGACCAGCTCACCGCAGTGGCCGCGCGGCTGCGTCACTTCTTCAGCCACTACGTACAGGAGGCCGGCGCCCCGGCCCTGTCCGCGCGGAGCGCCTGAGCCGGCTCCGCCGCGCGGGGCCCAATGCCGCCGTCCATCGCCTTCGCCAATCTCGGCTGCCGCCTCAACATCGCCGAAAGCGACGCCCTGGCGGCGCGCTTCCTGGCCGCCGGTTACCGCGTGGTGACCGCCGGCGCGGCGCCGGACGTGGTGGTCGTCAATACCTGCACCGTGACCGGCCAAGCCGACCGCAAGTCGCGCAACGCGCTGCAGCGCGCCATCCGGGCGCCGCGGCCCGGCGCCGGTGAGCGCCGCCCGCTGGTAGTGGCGACCGGCTGCTACGTCACGGCGCACGGCGGCGCGGCCTGCGACCTGCCCGGCGTCGACTACGCGGTGGACAACGCCCGCAAGAGCCAGATCTTCGATCTGGTAGCCGCCCACCTGGCCGGCGAGGTGGCCGACCCGGCGGCGCTGCCGCCCGATCCGTTTGGCTACCGCCCCGGCCCGCAGCCGCTGCATACCCGCGCCAGCATCAAGATTCAGGACGGCTGCGACAACTTCTGCACCTTCTGCATCATCCCGGCGGTGCGCGGCCGCGCCCGCAGCCGGCCGGCCCCCGCCATCCTGCAGGAGGCGCGCCGCCTGATCGCCGCCGGCCACCGCGAGCTGGTGCTTACCGGCGTCAACCTCGGCCGCTACGACTGGTGCGGCTGGGGCTTCAGCCGGCTGTTGCAGGAGCTGCTGGAGCTGCCGGGCGAGTACCGCATCCGCGTCTCCTCCCTGGAGCCGGAGCCGCTCGACGAATGCTTCATCGAGCTCACCGCCCACGACAAGCTGTGCCCGCATCTGCACCTGTGCCTGCAGAGCGGATCGGACCGGGTGCTGCTGCGCATGCGGCGCGAGTACCGCGTCGACCGCTACCTGGAGCTGATCTCCCGCATCCGCGCCGCCTGGGCGCGGCGCGGCGCGCCCGCCCACTTCAGCACCGACGTGCTGGTGGGCTTCCCCGGCGAGACCGAGACCGACTTCGCCCGCACCCTGGAGGTATGCGAGAGCGTGGACTTCGGCCACATCCACACCTTCCGCTACTCGCCGCGCGCCGGGACCCGCGCCGCCCGGCTGCCGGACGCCGTACCGGAACCGGTCAAGGCGCAGCGCAGCGCGGCGATACGCGCGCTGGCGGCCGCCGGGCGCCGCCGCCTGGCGCAACGGTTCCTCGGCCGCGAGCAGCAGGTGCTGGTGGAGGAAGCCACCGGCGGCAGCGCTGCCGGGTACGGCGAGTCCTACCTGCGGGTCCGCTTCCCGGCCCCCGATCAGCCCGCCGCCGGCGAACTGCGCCGCGTCGTCGTGACCCGAGCCGCGGCCGACGGGATCCTGGCCGGGCTCCCCGCCGGCGTCTGAAACCGGGCGCGCGCGTCCGGCCCGGCCGGATCGGGCGCGCCCGCGGCGTCCCAACCCGGCCGGCTCCCCGGCTAACGGCGTGAATGCACGTACAGCTCGGTAAACTCCACCGGCCCGCCCAGGGCGCGCAGGGCGACCGCGTCGGCTTCCCCGCGCGCGACGTCGGGCGAGACCGCGACCTTGAACTGTTCCATTCCATCCACCAGTACGGTGATCGAGCCGTAACACGGCATGGCGCCCATCGGCTCCGCGCAGTCGGCGGGTTGGTAGAGCGCCTCCAGCGTCAACCCGGGCGTCAGCCCCTGCAACAGGTTGCGGCTGTTCAGCCACATCAGGCGATTGCCGTCCAGCGACTGGTAGAGCTGCACCTGGGTAGCTTCCGTGTCGTAGAAGTCCCGTTCGCGGGTTGCCCACACCAAGTAGGAGCGGCCGAAGTTCCAGGTGTTGCCCGACTGCGGCGTTCCCGAGGCGAGGAAGTGCAACCCGTACCCCACCTTCCGATCGCCGGCGGCGCGCACCGTTATGCCGTACAGGGTCGGCGCCGCCGGCTGCGGCACGTTGCGGAACGCGAACTTGGCGTGGCTGCTGTCGGCCTCGACCTGGCTCACGACACCGGCCGGGGAGGTAATCCAGACCCCCTCGCCGGGCAGCGCCCGCCCCTCGCCGACGCCGCTCACCACGCGCCTGACGCCGGCGGAGCTCAACAGCTCGTCGCGCAACAGCTCGGCCGCGCTCCTGACCCGGTGGCCTTGCCCGCGCTGGGAGATCACGATCTGTCCGCCGCGCTCGAACCGCAAGGTAAAGGAGTAGGCCGCGCCGCCGACCCCGACGTTGGAGATCACCATCGTCTCGGGGCCGAGCACGTCGATGGCCGGCGCCGACAGGTCGAGCTCCGGCAGGGTGCCTGAAGCGGGATCAAACAGCTCCTCCACCACCCCCCGGCTGGCGCCGGTGTAGCGCAACCGCGCGGCCAACTCGCCGCCGTCATACCTGATCCCGGAGACGTAGATCGACTCCGGCCCGGCGACCGACACCTGCGCGCGGTCCAGCTCCAGGAGATTGAAGTCCACCGCGGTCGGCGTGATGCGCCGCCCCGCGCGGTCCCGCATCAGCACCGCAAGTTCGGCGCGGACCTGCGCCGCGGCCGCCGCCGCGGCTGCGGCTTCCTCCTGCGCGGCCGCCACCTGCTGCGCCGAGGCGACCGCCGCAGCCTCGGCCGCAACCTGCGCCGCCTCGGTCTCGGCCTGCGCCGCCGCTACCCGCTGCGCCCAAGCTGCCGCCGCGGTCGCCGCGGCCACTTGCGCAGCCTCGGCTTCAGCCTCCGCCGCCGCCACCTGTTGCGCCGGCGTGGGCGGCAACGTCACGCGCCGGATCCCGGCCACCTCCAAGCGGTTGCCGCCGGCGTAGCGCAGCCGTCCCGAGTAGCCCTGACCCTCCACTTCGACGTAGGAGACGTTCAGCGCGTCCGGCGGCACGAAGGCCAGCCGCGTCCGGCCCAGGCCCACCGAGTCGGGAATCAGCTTGCCGCGCGGCCCGTACACCTGCTCCACCGTCGCGCTGGTACCGCCGCGGTACTTCAACAATGCCGAATAGGTCTGGCCGTCATACCTGATCGACGACACGTAGATCGTGTCCGGCCCGGCCAGCGATGCCCGCGCCGTAGCGAAGCTCAACCGGTCCGGCATCAGTTGACCGGCGGCAACGGCTACCGCGGCCGGCTGATGCTCGGCCGCCCGCGCCATACCTGCCTCGGCCCGGGCAGCCGCGGCCTGCGCGGCGCTCACCGCAGCCGCCATCCCGGCCTGCGCCGCGGCCGCGGTCTGCTTCGCTTCCGCCAGCGCCGCGGCCGCCGCCGCCAGCTCCGCCAGCGCCTCACCGGCGGCCGCCTCGGCGGCTCCTGCCGCGGCCTGCGCCCGGGCGCCTTCAGCCGATGCCGCGGCGAGCTGCTCCTGCAGACCGGCAATCCGCTGCGCCGCATTGGGCGGCAGCGTTACCCGCTGAATGCCGGCAACCTCCAACTCATTGCCGCCGGTGTGACGCAACTGACCCGCATAGCCGCGCCCGCCGACGCCGACGTTGGCCACCTCGAGGGTATTCGGCGCTACCAGCGAGAGACTCGTCTGCGACAGGTCCACCGAGCCGGGAATCGTGGCGCCATCCGCCGCGAAGACCCGCTCTACCGTGGCCGTGGTGCCGCCCCGATATTTCAGGAGCGCGGAATAGGGCTTCCCGCCATACCTGATCGCCGACACGTAGATGGTGTCGGGACCGGCCACCGTTACCTGCGCCGCCGAGAGATCCAGCAGGCCGGGATCGAGTTGTTCCGGGGAAACCCGGATGCCGGGGGCGGGCGCGGCCGCGCGCAGAGCCCTGACCTCGGCCTGCGTCCGCTCGGTTCCCGCCCGGGCCTGCGCGGCCTCGGCCCGGGCCGCCGCCGCAGCCCCCTCAGCCTCGCTCAGCGCCACTTCCGCGGCCGCCGCTTCCGCTCGCGCGGCAACGGCTTCTTGCTGCGCCGCGGCGACCTGCGCGGTCAGCGCCGCGGCCTCCGCTTCCAGCGCCGTCACCTTCTCCTGCAGGCCGCTTACCTGCTCGACGGTCGGTTCGGGGGCCGCGGTTGGTTCGGGAGCCGCTGCCTCCGCCGCCGCGGCCTCCTCCGGCTCGGCAGCCGCCGGCTCGCGCCCGGCGGAGGCCGGAGACACGCAGCCGATCTGACCCAGCATCATCGCAGCGCCAAGCAGCGCCGCGCCCAGTCCCGTTCTATACATCGTTCGCTCCGTCATTCCCACGAAAAGCTCTGGTTGTCGCCCAGCTTCGCGATCACCTGCTCGAACTCCCAGTAGGCGAGTCCGGTGGCAATGTTGGTCATGGTAAGCTGGAAGTAGTAATCGACCTGCTGCTTGCCGTCGATCACGTTGGCGCGCTGGATGATCTTGCCGGACAGACTCAATTCCGGCGCCACCATGGTGCCGTCCTGGGCCACGGTGTCCTGATTGAACAGTTCCGAGTCCTGCAGTTCGCGGGTCTGCGCGCTCAGAGGATCTTCGGGACCCTCCAGACCCACCGCGGTGGTCACGATGACCCGGCCGCTGTTGAGCAGGTCGACCCGGATCTTCTTGACGAGCTGATCGGTGTCGATGTTGAGCGTCGTATCGTTGATCATGCGGCTGATCGCCATCACCCAGGGCGCGGTGCTGCCCGGTTTGCGCGACAGCGGGCTGCTGAGAAACGACGCCACCGCCTGCTCCGCGGCGTACTCGAAGTCGCGGTAATCGAGTCCCAGCGTCGTCGTCTCGCCGGGCTGCGGAGACGGCCGGTCGGTATCCAGATAGATCGGCGTGGTCCTGCAACCGGCCGCCAGCACCGCGGCCGCGGCGATGGCCGCGGCGGTGAACGACGTGACCCGCGCCAACCGGCCGGCCGCTGAGACCGCGCCGGCGCGGGTCGTGGACTGCGAGATGACTGAGCGAGCGTGCTGATTCATTTCAGGTTCCTCCTCCTCGAACGAGGGACTGTCTGCGCGCGGCGGCGCGCGGCAACGGCGCCGCCCTACCCATCGCCGAACGCCGCGACGTGGACGGCGGGCGGCACGTCCGAACGAATGGTCTTCACTACCACCAGAACGTAGCGTCCCGCCGGCAGCACCAGCTCCCGCGCGGAGCCGGCCCCGGTTCCGATCGATATGCGGCCGTCGTCCGGGCGGGCGAGACTGGCGACCCCGATCGACTGCGGCAGCGCCCGCCAGATGCGGGTGTCGGCCTGGGTGACGACCGCGCTCGCGATCGGCGCGACTACGTTCAACACCGAGGCGATGCCGCCCTGCTCGCGCGCCTGGCGCTGGATCTCCAGTTGGATCAGACTGCGGATCACGGTTCCCGCCACCGCCTTGAACACCACCGAATCGTAGCCGGCCTGGAACTCGGTGGCGGCATAGCGATCGACGTCCAGCAGCCGCTCGGTGCGGTGCTCCCGGCCCGCGGCGGTGACCTGCAGCGCGCCCGCGGCCGGCACGCCGGGGCGAAACTCAGGCAGCGCGGCGGAGACCACGAGCACCCCATCGCCGGTGTAGATCGGCAGATCGAAGCGGAACGCCTCCAGGTAGGGCCCGGTACCATCTTCGTGGACGATCCATACCCGGCCGTCGGGCCGCGGCCCTCCGCCCGCCACCCGCTCGGCCTCCACCAGGTCGGCGAGCACGTGGCGGTTGCTCTGGCCGTCGAGCACCGCGGCGTTGCGGAACAGGTTGGAAGCGCGGTTGGCTTCGCCGGTCGCCAGCCGGAACACGCCGTGCAGCCAGTCGGTGAACGGATTGCGCAGGCCGCGGTATTGGCCCAACGACTCCACCGCCCGCAGCCGGGCGGCGACCGGTCCCTGCGGGTCCATCACCTCGTCCATCGAACGGCCGACCTCCTGCCGGTATTGCTCGTCGTCCTCTCCGGCTCCCAGCGCCCCCACCTTGGAGGCCAGTTGATGCACCGCGTTCTCCTGCCGCTGGTCGGCCCGGTTCAGCTCCACCCGGGCGCGGGCCAGGTCGCCGGTATGCAAGGCGTTCAACGCCTTGAAGGTATTGACCAGCACGCCGTCGTAGATGGTCCCCTGGTACGACACCATCAGATCGTTGCCCACCAGGGTGAACCCCGCCGCCAGCAGGTCCTCGACGCTGGCGACTTCGTCCGCCTTCCACAGCAATTGCGATTCCGCGCGGTCGAATGCCTCCTGCGAGACGTCGAATCTGCCCGCCGCGCGCAGCGTCATGGCCGCGTGCAGGGAGGTCAGGAGTTGCTCCACCTCATAGTCGAGGCCGCTCTCGCCGCCGAGCAGCGCGCCCGCCGCGTCGTACTGGCCGGCGTGGTACTCACCGAGGAACTGTTCGGTGCGGGTGAGGTCCGACATGCCGGCGCAGCCGCACAGCATGACGGCGAGAACGAGCGGCACTCCGAGAGGGATACGATAGCGCTTCCACACGGTGTGTCTTACGTTCAAGCTATGGCGCGCAAGCCACCGCTGTCAATCGAATCGTCAACCTCCGGCGGGCATCTCATCCATCGGATAGAACACCAGCCCGGAAACCGGCTTGGGATAGAAGTAGGTGGACTTGCGCGGCATGCGCTCGCCGCCCCGGGCAATTTCCAGCACGTCCTCCAACCGCGTCGGATTCATCAGCAGCGCCGCGTCCGCGGTGCGGCGGTCGACGGCCGCCAGCGCCTCGTCGATGCTCTTGGTGTAGCTCACCTTGGAACCGCCGTCGAGCTCGGCCTCGGTGATCCCGAGGATCTGCTCCAGCACCAGTACGTTGAGGATGTTCACGTCCAACCGCTTCCAGCGCGACGAGTAGTCCAGATCGACGAGCTGCTCGTAGGCCTCGGCATCCTTCAGCGTCGCCAGGTAGTAGCAGCCGCTGTTGCGGAGGTACGCTCCGATCTTGTGTTCCCCCGGCTCCGCGTCCGCCAGATCGCGCAGCCAGCGGCGCGTCGCCGCGGCGCGGCCCGCTTCGGCGTGGGTGTACTTGCGGACCCGAAAGTGCTCCATGATCGGCCCTTCCAGCGGGCGCCGGGCGGCGATGCGCAGATCGTGCAGGACGCGGTGGGTAGGCAGAATGGTCAGGCCCTGATGCTCGCTGTTGACCAGAAACATGAGGATGAACTCCCACGGCGCGTCGCGCCCCGCGCCGGGATGCCGGCGGCGCATTTCGTCGCGGAAGCTGAGCATGGTCTGGTAGCGGTGATGCCCGTCGGCGATGAAGATGGTGTGCTCGCGCATCAGGCGCGAAATGGCGGCGCAGCGCCGCTCGTCGGTCAGCCGCCACAGGCGATGGCGCACCCCCTGCGGCTCCTCGCGGTGATCGATCGCCAACTCCCCCTGCTCCGCCCCCTCCAGGAGGTCGTCGATGGCGTAGGCCCGATCCTGGTAGATCGACCAGATATACTCCATCTGCACGTTGCTCGCGCGCATCAGTTGCAGGCGGTCTTCGACCACGCCGCGCATCACCTGCTCGTGCGGGAGGATGGCGCCGGCGGCGTAGTCCTGCAGCCGCACCAGGCCGATGAAGCCGGTCACGCGGCGCGCGCCGGTCTGCGGCAGGCTGAACTGCTGTTCGTAGACCCAGAACGCGGGCCGCCTGGTGCGCCGCAGGACCCCGCGGCGCACCCAGTCGTCGAGGCTGGCGGCGGCGCGGGTGTAGCGGTTGTCGCGCGCGCCGTCGGTGGGATACTGGCGGCCGAGGATGAGACGTACCACGTTGTATGAATGTTGCCGGTAGTAGCCCGCCTGCATCTCCGGCGAGATCACGTCGTAGGGTTGCGCCAGGCAGAGCCCGAGGTCGTCGATGCGCCGCGCATCGTAGTGCAGCGCGCGGAAGGGAAGGACGTCGTTGGTGGTGGTCATGGTCCGGGTGCCGGTCGCCGCGCAGTGTTACCGAGGATGGCCGGCGCCGGCAAGCCGCCGCGGAGCGCCGCCGGTGAGCGGCAATGCGGTTGCCGCGGCGCTGCTGCGGGCGGCGCGGGACCTGAACGCCGCCCTGGCGGACCTGCGCTTCGCCGCTCCGGTGCGCACCGTGTACGCGCCGCTGGAGTACGCTTGGTGCGGATTCCGCGCCTACGTCGAAGGGTACGCGCCAAGCCGCGCCCGGGCGCTGTTTCTGGGGATGAATCCGGGGCCGTTCGGGATGGCGCAGAGCGGGGTGCCGTTCGGCGACGTGGGCCTGGTGCGCGACTGGCTGGGGATCGACTGTCAGGTTCGGATCCCGGCCAACGTCCATCCGCGGCGCCCGGTGGAGGGCTTTCAGTGCCGGCGGCGGGAGGTGAGCGGCAGCCGCCTGTGGGGACTGTTTCGCGCCCGCTTCGAGCAGCCCGAGCGCTTCTTCCGGCACCACTTCGTGGTCAACTACTGCCCGCTGCTGTTTCTCGAAGCGTCGGGGCGCAACCGCACGCCGGACAAGCTGCCGGCGGCCGAGCGCGCGCCGCTGCTCGCCCGGTGCGACCACCATCTGCAGCGCGTGATCGGCCTGCTGCGCCCGCGCTGGCTGATCGGGGTGGGCGCCTTCGCCGATCAGGCGGCGCGGCGGGCGGCGGCGGCGCCCGGCCCCGCGCCGCCGCCGCGCTGCGTCCGGCTCCTCCACCCCAGCCCGGCCAGCCCGGCCGCCAACCGCGGCTGGGCGGAGCGGGCCGGCAACGACCTGGCCGCGGCCGGCGTCTGGAGCCGCGCCGGGGGCGCCGGCGGCCCCGGCGCCTGACCGCGGGCGCCGGCGCCGCCAGTTCTTCGCGCGAGTCGATTGACGAGCTTCCGGCAATTCACGTATGGTAGGTACTCTGGTAGCGCAGCCGACCCTGAGGTCGCGCGTGTGCCGGGAGGCGCGCGCAGCGCGAGTGAACGCGGCGCATAGTGGCCGCGGCATCTGCAGAACATTACTTTATGAGCTTCTCCACCGTTCCCCCGCAGCAGGGATTGTACCATCCCGCCTATGAGCATGAGTCCTGCGGCATCGGGTTCGTGGTCGACATGTACGGCCGCAAGTCCCGCAAGCTGATCGACGATGCCCTCGACGTGCTCGCCCACCTCAACCATCGCGGCGCCCGCGGCGCCGAACCGGATACCGGAGACGGCGCCGGCGCGCTGCTGCAGATTCCCCACGCCGCGCTGCGCCTCCTGGCGCGGGAGAGCGGCGTCGAGCTGCCGGAGGCCGGCGCCTACGGCGTGGGCATGTGCTTCCTGCCGGCCGACGCGGCGCAGCGCCGCTTGGTGACGAGCCTCGCCGCCGAGGTCATCGCGGAGTATGGCCAGGCGCTGCTCGGCTGGCGCGACGTGCCGACCGAGCCGGCCTCCCTGGGTCCCGCGGCGCGCGCCGTGCGGCCGCACGTCAGCCAGCTCTACGTCGGGCGCGGGCGCGGCATGGACGACGATCAGACCTTCGAGCGGCGCCTCTACGTGATCCGCAAGGTGCTGGAGAACCGGGTCAGGGAGACCCTGCCGGCGGACGCGCAGTGCTACGTCGCCAGCATGTCGCACCGCACCGTGGTCTACAAAGGCATGCTGACCACCCACCAGCTGCGCCGCTTCTATCCCGAGCTGAACCATCCGGCGATGGAGTCGGCCATTGCCCTGGTGCACTCCCGCTTCTCGACCAACACGTTCCCGAGTTGGGACCGCGCCCACCCCTACCGCTACCTGATGCACAATGGCGAAATCAACACGTTGCGAGGCAATGAGAACTGGATGCGCGCCCGGCAGCCGAGCCTCCGTTCCGAGCTGTTCGGAGATGATCTGGCCGCCACGCTGCCGGTGATCGACCCCTCCGGCAGTGATTCCGCCAAGCTCGACAACACCCTGGAGTTGATGGTGCTCGGCGGGCGCTCGCTGGCGCACGCGTTCATGCTGCTGATCCCCGAGCCGTGGACCAACCACGAGAGCATGAGCGCGGAAAAGAAGGCGTTCTACGAGTACCACTCGTCGCTGATGGAGCCGTGGGACGGCCCCGCGTCGGTGGCCTTCACCGACGGCATTCAGGTGGGAGCGGTGCTGGACCGCAACGGACTGCGGCCTTCCCGCTACTGCGTAACCCGAAGCGGGCTGGTGGTGTTGGCCTCCGAGGTGGGGGTGCTCGACCTGCCGCCCGAGGAGATCGTGCGCAAGGACCGCTTGCGGCCCGGCCGCATGCTGCTGGTGGACACCGGCCAGGGCCGCATCATCGACGACGCGGAGCTGAAGAGCGCCATCGCGGGAGAGCATGACTACGCGCTGTGGCTGCGCGACAATCAGGTAGACCTGGAGCAACTTCCCGCCGGCGCGGCGCCGCCGCGGCTGGACGCCGGCGCGCGCGAGCGGCAACAGCGCGCCTTCGGCTACACCTTCGAAGACCTGCGCATGATTCTGGAGCCGATGACCCGCAACGCCATCGAGCCGGTCGGCTCCATGGGCAACGACGCGCCGCCGGCAGCCCTCTCCGACGCTCCCAAGCTCCTCTACCACTACTTCCGGCAGCTCTTCGCGCAGGTCACCAATCCGCCAATCGACGCCATCCGCGAGGAACTGGTTACCTCCGCGGTGATCACCCTCGGCGCGGAGGGCAATCTGCTGCAGGCGCGGCCCGAGAGCTGCCGCCAGGTGCGGCTGCAGAGCCCGGTGCTGTCGGCCGAGGAGCTGGAGCGGCTGCGCGCCCTGGACGGGTATGCCGGCACCCACCGCGCGGTGACCCTGGCCGCGCTGTTTGCGCCCGCCGGCCGCGGCCGGGCGCTGCGCGCGGCGCTGGATGACCTGTGCGCCCGGGCGGACGCCGCCATCGCCGCCGGCGCCACCATTCTGATCCTCTCCGATCGCGGGGTGGACGCCGAGCGGGCGCCGATTCCGGCGTTGCTCGCCACCGCCGCGGTGCACCATCATCTGATCCGCTCCGGGACCCGCAGCCGGGTCGGCCTGGTGGTGGAGTCCGGCGAACCGCGCGAGGTCCACCACCTGGCCACCCTGATCGGCTACGGCGCCGGCGCGGTCTGCCCCTACCTGGCCTACGAGGTGATCGACGCCGCCATCGCCGAAGGGCTGTTCGACGAGCCGGCGGACGCCGCCGCCGAGGGCGGCGCCCCCGCCCCCCTCGCGCCCGCCGGCAGCAACGGCATGAACGACCATGGGGCGGCGCGGGGCCGCGCCGCCGCGGCCCGCTACAACTACCGCAAGGCGCTGCTCAAGGGCATCGTCAAGGTGCTCTCCAAGATGGGCATATCCACCATCCAGGCCTACCGCGGCGCCCAGATCTTCGAGTCGATGGGCCTCAGCCGGGAGGTGGTCGAGCGCCACTTCACCGGTACCGCGGCGCGCCTCTCCGGGATCGGTCTGGAGGAGATCGCCGGCGAGGCGGCGGCCCGCCACCTGCGCGGCTACGCGCCGCGCGCCGCGGTGAACGGCGCGCTGGACGCCGGCGGCGAGTACCAGTGGCGCGGCGACGGCGAGTATCACCTCAACAATCCGCAGACGATCCACAAACTGCAGCAGGCGTGCCGCGCCGGCGACTACCGCACGTTCAAGGAGTACAGCGCGCTGGTCGACTCCCAGCAGGAGAAGCTGGCGACCCTGCGCGGACTGCTGGAGCTGACGCCGGCCGCCGAACCGGTGCCGCTGGAGGAAGTGGAGCCGGCCGACACCATCGTCAAGCGCTTCAAGACCGGCGCCATGTCCTACGGCTCCATCAGCAAGGAGGCGCACGAGACCCTGGCGATTGCGATGAACCGCATCGGCGGCAAGAGCAATACCGGCGAGGGCGGCGAGGACCCGGCGCGCTACGTCCGGGACGCCAACGGCGATTCCCGCAACAGCGCCATCAAGCAGGTTGCCTCCGCCCGCTTCGGGGTAACCAGCCAGTACCTGGTCAACGCGCAGGAGCTGCAGATCAAGATGGCGCAGGGCGCCAAGCCGGGCGAAGGCGGCCAGCTCCCCGGCCAGAAGGTGTATCCCTGGATCGCCGAAGTGCGCCACTCCACCCCCGGCGTGGGCCTGATCTCGCCGCCCCCGCACCACGACATCTACTCCATCGAGGACCTCGCCGAACTGATCCACGACCTGAAGAACGCCAACCGCGGCGCCCGCATCAACGTCAAGCTGGTGTCCGAGGTGGGCGTCGGCACCGTGGCCGCGGGCGTCGCCAAGGCGCACGCCGACGTGGTGCTGGTCAGCGGCAGCGAAGGCGGCACCGGGGCGTCGCCGGTGTCGAGCATCAAGCACGCCGGTCTGCCCTGCGAGCTGGGCATCGCCGAGACCCACCAGACCTTGCTGCTGAACGACCTGCGCAGCCGCATCGTGGTCGAGGCGGACGGGCAGTTGAAGACCGGCCGCGACGTGGTGATCGCCGCGCTGCTCGGCGCCGAAGAGTTCGGGTTCGCCACCGCGCCGATCATCGTCATGGGCTGCATCATGATGCGCGTGTGCCACCTCAACACCTGTCCGGTGGGGGTCGCCACGCAGGACCCGGAGCTGCGCGAGAAGTTCACCGGCGATCCCGCCCACGTGGTGAACTTCATGCGCTTCGTGGCCGAGGAAGTGCGCGAGTTGATGGCGGCGCTCGGCTTCCGCACCTTCAACGAGATGGTCGGGCGCACCGACCGCCTGCAGCCGCGCCGCGCCATCGACCATTGGAAGGCGCGCGGCATCGACCTGAGCCCGCTGCTGCACCGCCCGCCGGTGGCCGCCGGCGTCGGCACCTACTGTCAGGTGGCGCAGGACCACGGCCTGGATCGAGCGCTGGACAACAGCCTGCTCGACCTGGCGCTGCCGCAACTGGAGCGCGGCCTGAACGTCCGGGAGACCTTGCGCATCAAGAACTCCAATCGGGTGGTGGGTACCATGCTCGGCAGCGAGATCACGCGCCGCTACGGCGCGGAGGGTCTGGCGGAAGATCGGGTGCAGCTCACCTTTGCCGGCTCCGCCGGGCAGAGCTTCGGCGCGTTCATCCCCGCCGGGCTGACGCTGGTGCTGATTGGCGACTCCAACGACTACATCGGCAAGGGACTGTCAGGCGGCAAGATCATCGTCAAGCCGCCGGCCGGCAGCACGTTCGCGCCCGAAGACAACGTCATCATCGGCAACGTCGCCTTCTACGGCGCAACCGGCGGTTCCGCCTACGTCAACGGCGCCGCCGGTGAGCGGTTCTGCGTGCGCAACAGCGGCGCCAGCGCGGTGGTGGAGGGCGTCGGCGATCATGGCTGCGAGTACATGACCGGCGGGCGCGTGGTGGTGCTCGGCCGCACCGGGCGCAACTTCGCCGCCGGCATGAGCGGCGGCCTGGCCTACGTATTCGATCAGGAGGGCGACTTCCGCAGCCACTGCAACACCGACATGGCGGACCTGGCCGCGCTTGAGGACGAAGCCGAGATCGCCGAGGTGCGGCAGATGATCGAACGCCACCTGGTGTACACCGGCAGTCCGCGCGCCAACCAAGTGCTCGGCCACTGGGAGGAGATGGTGCCCCGCTTCGTCAAGGTCTACCCGCGCGACTACCGGCGCATGCAGGAAGCGCTGGCGCGGGCGCGCAGCGAAGGGCTCTCCGGCGACGATGCGGTGATGGCGGCGTTCGAAGAGAACGCGCACGACCTGGCGCGGGTCTCCGGCAACTAAAGCAACCACACGAACAGACATGGGCAAACCGACCGGATTCAAGGAAATAGCACGCCGTTTGCCGGCCGACCGGGCGCCGGAGCAGCGCATCGGCGACTGGCAGGACTTTCACGGCCATGCCCCCGAAGAACAGCTCCGGGCGCAGGCGTCGCGCTGCATGGACTGTGGCACGCCGTTCTGCCATACCGGCGGCGGGCGCTCCGACACCCGCCAGACCGTGGGCTGCCCGCTCAACAACCTGATTCCCGAGTGGAACGACCTGGTCTACCGCGGCCGCTGGCAGGACGCGCTGGACCGGCTGCACAAGACCAACAACTTTCCCGAGTTCACCGGCAAGGTGTGTCCGGCGCCGTGCGAATCGGCGTGCGTGCTGGCGATCATCGAGCCGGCGGTCACCATCAAGAACACCGAGTGGGCGATCATCGAGCGCGGCTTCGAGGAGGGCTGGGTGCGGGCCGCGCCGCCCGCGGCGCGCACCGGCAAGCGGGTGGCGGTGGTCGGTTCCGGGCCCGCCGGCCTGGCGTGCGCGGAACAGCTCAACGCGGCCGGGCACCTGGTGACGGTGTACGAACGCGCCGACCGCATCGGCGGCCTGCTGATGTACGGCATCCCCAACATGAAGCTGGAAAAGCAGTTGGTCGACCGGCGCGTGCGCCTGCTGCGCGGCGCCGGCGTGGAGTTCCGCACCGGGGTCGAGGTCGGGCGCGATCTGCCGGGCCCGGAGCTGCGCGCCCGGCACGACGCGGTGGTGCTGTGCTGCGGCGCCACCAAGCCGCGCGAGCTGCCGATCCCGGGCCGGGAGCTGAACGGCATCCACCAGGCGATGGAGTACCTCACCGCAAATACCCGCTGGCTGCTGGACGCGGCCGGCGGCCGCCCCGCAATCGACGCCGCCGGCAAGGACGTGTTGGTGATCGGCGGCGGCGACACCGGTACCGACTGCGTCGGCACCGCCATGCGGCAGGGGTGCCGCTCGCTGACCCAGATCGAAATCGTGCCGCAGTTCCCGGAAGCGCTGCCGTGGCCGCAGTTCGGCCGCACCTCGCTGCCCGACTACGGCCAGGAAGAGGCGGCGGCCGCGTTCGGGCGGGATCCGCGCCTCTACGGCGTCACCGCCCGCCACTTCACGGGCGGCCGCGGCGGCGCGGTGAACGAAGCGCACCTGGTGGACGTGGAGTGGAACAGCGGCGGTCCCAAACCGGTGGCCGGCAGCGAGCGCGCCGTGCCGGCCGGGCTGGTGCTGCTGTCGATGGGGTTCCTCGGCCCCGAGGACCGGGTGCTCGACCAGCTCCGCCTGGAGCGCGACGCGCGCTCCAACGCGGCCGCGGTCTACGGCAAGTTCACCACCAACGTGGAGGGGGTGTTCGCCGCCGGCGACGTGCGCCGCGGCGCCAGCCTGGTGGTATGGGCGATCATGGAGGGCCGCGGCGCCGCCCGCGAGTGCGACCGCTACCTGATGGGCTCAACCCTGCTTCCCTGATTCGGCAACCCCGCCGCGGCGCGCGGCGGGCGGGCGCAACTCCCGGCCGTCTCGAGCCGGCTCCCGCAACGGCAGGTGCAGCGTAATGGCCGCGCCGGGGCCGTCGAGGTTGTTGGCGGCGGTAATGTCGCCGCCGTTGGCCAGCACCACCGCGCGCGCAATGGCCAGCCCCAACCCGCTGCCGCGCGCGGCTCCCGCCTGCTTGCCGCGATAGAAGCGGTTGAAGACGTGCGGCAGATCGTCCGCGGCGATGCCCGGCCCCCGGTCGCGCACCCGGATCGTGGCCCGGCCCCGCTCCTCGGCGGCGCTGATCCGCACCTCGCCGCCGGCGCCGCCGTAGCGAACCGCGTTCTGCAGCACGTTGTCCAAGGCGATTTCGAGATCGGCCGATTCGAGCTCGCGCTCGCCGGCGGGCGCGGTCACCTCGACCGCCACGCGTACCCCGGCCGCGGCGGCGGCGCGCGCCGCCCGCCGCTCCGCGCCCCGCACCAGGTCGCCAAGCGTCACCCGCAGCGACTGCCTGGAGGTAGCGCCCGACTCCAGCCGCGACAGGTTGAGCAGGTTCTCCACGATCCACTCCATGCGCTGGATCTGACGGTGGCATTCGCCCAGGAACTCGATGCGCTTCTGCGCGTCGATGCCGCGGCGGCCGCCGGTCCGGAACCCCGCAGCCAGGGCGGCCGCGGCCGCCACCGGCCGGCGCCACGGCGGGACCTTGACCGCCACGCCGCCCGCGGGCGGCGGTTCCGGCGCGGCGCCGTTTGCCGGCGGCGCCGCGCCGCCCGCGGCCGCGGCCTCGAGCTCGGCGCCGGCGAGCAACAGCTCGTTGAACGTCTTGAGGGCGGTGACCGGGGTGCGCAACTCGTGCGATGCATCCGCCACGAAGCGCCGCAGCACGTCGCGCTCCTGCCGCAGGTCGCGCACCGTCAGCTCCAGCTTGCCCGCCATGGCGTTGAACTGCCGGCCCAATTCCCCGATCTCGCCGCTGCCGATGAAGGGCGCGCGCGCGGCCAGGTCACCCGACCCCATGCGCACCGCGGAGGAGGTGAGGCCGGCGATGGGAGCGGTCAGCCGGCGCCCGAACACCAACCCCAGGAGCGCCGCCAGAACGGTAGCCGCAAGCGCCGCGATGATGAACGGTCCGATGACGGTATCGAGGGCCTCGCCGGTCAGATCGGGACTGCGCGCGATTTCCACGTAGCCCACGGGATTGGCGGGATCGCCGATCGGTTCGGTATGAGTGTCGCGCATGGGGTCGTCGGCCGCCGCCGCGGCGTCCGGCGCGGCCGCGGTCAACAACGGCCCCTCGTAGTCCTGAAACTCGATGAAGCTGCCCCACAGCCCGCTGCGGCGGCGCACCACCATTGCCTGGGTATCCCCGCCGATGCGCTGCAGCGCCGGCAACGAACGGCGCAGCGCGGCGTTCTGGGTCGGGTCGGAAGAGACCGGGATCCACACCCGGTGCCGCACCACGGTGTCGCCTGCGCTGATGGTCGCCACCATCCGCAGCCATACGTGATCGGAGTCGTCCTGCGGCCCGGAGTCCACCAGCACCCGCCGCTCCCGGTCCAGAATCCGGATCCGGGAATCAGTGATGAACGCCGCGGTCCGCACCAGATCGCCGAGCGAGAGCGGGCGCGCCACCGGAACCATCAGCGACCGCGCCCGCAGGGCAACGGTGGCAGCGTTGGACTGCAGGTAGGCGCGTTCGCGCCGCTCCACGAAGTGCTTGAGCAGGGCCCCCGAAAATCCGCCGACGATGCCGATCGCGACCAGGGCGATCAGGATGAAGCTCAACACCAGACGCCCGCGGATCGACGACCACGACCGGGCCCATACTCTGGCCAGCGTTTCACTCCCCATGGTCACTCACAAGATACCGGCGCGCCGTCCGGGCGGCCAGATACCCCGGCGCCCCTTCAGGTCATCGGGGTTTGGGCGAACTTGTAGCCGTGGCCGCGCACCGTCACGAGCCGCCGCGGATGGGTAGGATCATGTTCCAGCTTCTCCCGCAGGTGGCGCATGTGGACGTCCACCGTGCGGTCGTAGCCCACCTCGGCGTGGTAGCCCCACACCGCTTCGAGAATCTGATCGCGGGTTACCGGCCGGTCGGGATTGGAGGTCAGATAGCGCAGCAGGCGAAACTCGGTGGGGGTGAGATACACCATCCGGTCGGCGCGGTACACCTGCAGCAGCTCCAGATCGATGGTCACGTCGTCGAACGTGAACTTCTCGTCGCTGCTGCGGGACAGCTCACCATAGGCGCGGCGCAGCAGCGCGCGGACGCGCGACAGCAACTCCGGCAACCCATACGGCTTGACTACGTAGTCGTCGGCCCCAACCTCGAAGCCGAGCACCTTGTCCACCTGGTCGTCGCGCGCCGTGAGCATCAGGATCGGTTGCCGAAACCCCTCCCGGCGCAGCTTCCGGCACACGGCGAAGCCGCTGGTGTCGGGCAGGCGGATATCGAGGACGATCAGGTGCGGCGACTCGCCCGCCACCAGCCGGTGGCCCGCCGCCCCGTCCTCCGCCCACTTGACGGCGTATCCCTCCTGCTCCAGCGCGAAGCCCAACCCCTTCGCCACCGCCGGGTCGTCCTCGATCAGGACGATCGTTTCTTCACTCATCGCCCGGCCAGCGCGTCGCGCACGGTAGCGGCGAGCTGCGGCGGCACCACGGCGCTCACGCGGAAGCCATCGGCCGCGGCTACCTGGCGCTCGATGCGGCCGGCGGCGCGCAACAACCCGATCAGTCGCGACTCGGCGTAAGGCACCTCGAACTCGACGCGCACGTGCCCCGCCGAAAGGCGCTGCCGCAGCGCGCGCCGCAAGTCGTCGACGCCTTCTCCGGTCGCCGCGCTGACCGGGACGGCGTCGTCCAGCCCCAACCGCAGCGGCGAGTCGCGCGCTACCAGGTCGACCTTGTTGAGCACGGTGAGCCGGGGAACCTCCGCGGCGCCGATCTCCTGCAGCGTCTCCGCCACCGCCTGCTGCTGGAGCCGCTGCGCGGGGTCGCCGGCGTCAACCACCACCAGCAACAGATCCGCCCCGGCGACCTCCTCCAACGTGGCCCGGAACGCGGCCACGAGCTGATGCGGCAACTTGTGGATGAAGCCGACGGTATCGGTGAGCAGGGCGCGGCGGCCGGCGCGCAGGTCCACCTGGCGGGTGGTGGGATCGAGCGTGGCGAAGAGTCGATCCGCGGCATACACGCCGGCGCCGGTAAGCCGATTCATCAGCGTGCTCTTGCCGGCGTTGGTATAGCCGACCAGCGCGAGCACCGGGCTGCCGGACCGACTCCGGCGCAGGCGCCCGCGGCGGCGCTGCTGAGACAGGCCTCGCAGGCGCGTGCGCAGCACCCCCAGCCGCTGGCGGATGCGGCGCCGATCGACCTCGATCTGGGTCTCGCCGGGGCCGCGCAGCCCGACCCCCAGGCCGGCGCGGCCCCCGGCCTGCCGCGCCAGGTGGGTCCACAACCGGGTGAGCCGCGGCAGGCGGTACTCCAGTTGCGCCAGCTCCACCTGGAGCTGGCCCTCGCGGCTGCGCGCGTGGCGGGCGAAGAGGTCGAGGATCAACGCCGTGCGGTCGATCGCCAGCAGCTCGTCGCCGAGGGTGCGTTCCACGTTGCGCAGTTGCGCCGGGGTCAATTCGTCGTCGAACAGCACCACGCCGGCCCCGGCGGCGCGCGCGGCGACCGCCGCCTCGGCCAGCTTGCCGGCGCCCAGATAGGTTTGCGGATCGGGCTGCCGCCGCCGCTGCCAGGTGCGGCCCGCCACCCGCAGTCCGGCGCTGTCGGCCAGCCGCGCCAACTCGTCCAGGCACTGCTCGACGCCCCACGCCTCCGGCTCCGCCGCCGGGCCGGCAAGCGCGCCGCGGGCGTCGGGCGGCGCCGCGCCGCGCGCGGCCGGCGCGGTTTGCAGGCCGACCAGAAAGGCGCGCCGGGGCTGCGCCCGCGGCGGGTTCTTCACGCTGCCGAGGTCTGCCATGGATTGCGGTACACCGCCACCGGGCGGCCCATGAGCGCGGTCACTGCCGCGGCGGCCCGCGCCGCCTCGCCTTCCACCCGCGCGCGCTCCGCCGCCGCCAGCCGCCGCCGGGCGGCCAGTTCCAGGTTGCCGGCCGTACCCACCGCGGTGCGCCCGGCCAACGCCGCCTGGGCGGCCGCGGCGGCGCCGCGCGGCGCCGCCGGCGCGGCGCCGCCGGCCGCCGGCTGCGCGGCCTGGCGATAGGCTTCGCGGAAGGCCACCCCCCGGCTGACCAGAGCGAAGGCGGCGTCGGCGGCGAACAACTCCGGCGTGAGCGCGCGCGCCAAGGCCGCTTCGCGCACCTGCAGCCGTTCGACCGTCAGGGTCATCACCACCACCTGGCCGATCACCGTGTCCAGGCCGGTCAAGTAGGGTCGTTTGGTCTCCTGCAAGTCGCGGTGGTAGCCGCTCGGCAGGTTGCGCACGATACCCTTTACCGCGCCGGCGAGGCCGGACACCGTCGCCGCCCGGGCGCGCACCAGCTCCAGGCCGTCCGGGTTGCGCTTGTGGGGCATGATGCTGCTGCCGGTGCACAGCTCCACCGGCAGGGCCACGTAGCCCAGCTCCGGCAGCGAGAACAGGATCAGGTCCTGAGCCAGACGGCTGGCGGTCATGGCCACCTGGTCGAGGGCGTCGAGGGTCACCGCCTCCAGCTTGCCGCGGCTGTTGGCCGCGGTGAGCACGTTATGCACCGGACCGTCGAAGCCCAGCAGGGAGGCGACCAGCTCCCGGTCCAGCGGCAGCGGCGCCCCGTAACCGGCCGCGGAACCAAGCGGCGAGCGATTGGTCAGCCGGTAGCAGGTGGCCACCAGGGCCAGGTCGTCCAGCAGCTCCTCGGCGAAGGCCGCCGCCCACAGCCCGAGGGTGGAGGGCATCGCCACCTGGGTATGGGTGCGGCCGGGCATCGCGGTGCGCCGGTAGCGGGCGGCGAAGGCCAACAACGCCTCCGCCAGCGCCAGCACCGCCCGCTGCAGCTCGGTGAGCGCCTCGCGCCCGTACAGGCGCAGGGCGGCCATCACCTGATCGTTGCGCGACCGTCCGGCGTGGATCCTGGCGCCGGCCGCGGTGCGCCGGGTCAGGTAGCGCTCCAGCGCGGTGTGTCCATCCTCGTCGGACCGCTCGATGGTTAAGCCGCCGCGCTGCGCCAGTTCCAGCGCCTCCAGCAGCGCGGCCCGCAGTTCCGCCAGTTGCTCGGGCGAAAGCACCTCGATCTCCGCCAACATGGTGGCGTGGGCCATGGAAGCTACGCAGTCCGCGGCCAGCAGGGCGCCGTCGAGCCGATAGTCGTCGCCCACGGTGAACTGCTCGATGAGCGCATCCAGCGGCTCGTTCTTGTCCCAGAGTTTGCGCCCGGCGCGTTCCCCGCTAGCCATGGGCCGGCGCCAGGGTTCCGGGCGCCACCAGATTGAGCATCTTTTCGGTGGCCTGGGCCGCGGCCAGCACCTGATCGCTGTGCACGCCCTTGGTGTTGAACACGCCGGGACGATCCGGGCGCAGCCAGGTGATGGAACACTGTACCAGCGCGTCCGACTTGCCGCCGGGCGGAATCGACACGTTGTAATCGGCCAGCCGCGGCAGGGTGAGCCCGAGCTGGCCCGCAATGCTGCGGATCGCGTTCATGAACGCGTCATAGCCGCCGTCGCCCTGGTTGCTGGCCTCGTACTCGTCGAACGCGCCGGCGGCGTTGCGGTGGGCGACCCTGACGGTAGCTATCGGCTTGAGGCCGATGCTGGACACCACCACGCAGCTCTTCAGGATGAAGGTGCGGTCGTGCGGCGTCTCCAGCACGTCCGAAATGATGAACGGCAGGTCGTCCTGGGTGATGGTCTGCTTGCTGTCGGCCAGTTCCTTGATCCGCTCCAGCACCAGGCGGGACTGCTCCTCGTCCAACTCGATTCCCAGGTCGGCGAGATTGAACTCCAGGCTGCGCTTGCCGCTGAGCTTGCCGAGCGCATAGCGGCGGCGGCGCGCGAACCGCTCCGGCGACAGGCGGCTGGCGTAGAGGTCTCCCTTGTGGTCGCCGTCGGCGTGGATGCCGGCGGTCTGGGTGAACACGTTGGGGCCGACGATCGGCTTGTTGAAAGGCACCCGCCGGCCGGAGAACACCTCCACCCGCTCGCTGGCGGTAATCAGCTTGGTCTCGTCGATCTGCGTCCGCCGGCCCAGGAAGTCATGAATGCCGACCACCACCTCCTCCAGGGGGGTGTTGCCGGCGCGCTCGCCCATGCCGTTCACCGTACAGTGAACGCAGGAAACGCCCGCTTCCACCGCGGCGAGGGTATTCGCCGTCGCCATGCCGTAGTCGTCGTGGCCGTGGAAGTCGAAGCTCAGCTCGGGGTAGCGCCGCACCAGATCGCCGACGAACGCGCGCACCTGCCGCGGCGCCAGCAAGCCGAGGGTATCGGGCAGCATGATTCGCCACAGCCCGAGGCGGCGCAGCTCATCGAGCATGGCATATACGTAATCCGGCGACTCGAGCATCCCGCCCGACCAGTCTTCCAGATAGATGTTGCAGCGCACGCCGCGGCTGCCGGCATAGGCAACGGTCGCGGCGATGTCGGCAAAGTGGTCGGCGGGCTGCTTGCGGAGCTGGGTGGTGACGTGCCGCAGCGAGCCCTTGGCCAGCAGGTTCATCACCGTGCAACCGAGCTCCTCGATCCAGTCGACGGAGCGGCCCACGTCGGTGAAGCCGAGCACCTCGATCGCCTCCGCGCGGCCATGCTTGGCGGCCCAGGAGATCACCTCGCGCACCGCGTCGCGCTCGCCGTCGCTGACCAGCGCGCTGGTGAGCTCCACGTGATCGACCTTCACGTCCTCCAGCAGAACCTTGGCAATGGCGAGCTTCTCGCCCGGCGTGTAGCTGACGTCCTGCATCTGCTCGCCGTCGCGCAGCGTGGTGTCGAGCACCTCGATGGTTGCGGCGCCGGTCACGCAGCCCCCCCTGCGGCGCCGGCCGGGCCAACAAAAAGGGCCGTGAGCGGGACACCCACGACCCGGCGCGGGCGCGTTGCGCAACACGGCGGCCGCGGGTACCGCGCCGCGGGCGTACCCCGAATGACCCTGTCGCTGCCGTACAAGTATGGCGCCCCCATCGCTCGCTGCCGGTTTTCACCGTACCCGCAGCCCCCGATTCGGGTCAAGGCGCCGCATTGCCTCGGTCGCGTTCCCAGGTTGACGCGGCGCTACGGTGCCGGCTAGGGTTGGGATGGTCACTGACCGGCCGGCTCTCCGATTTGGATGCGGCGGCAGTGAACTACTGGTCTGACCCGTGCGCTCGCTCGACGAGGCGTATGCCGTTGCCTGGATTGGAGATAACCGGGACGACGCGGACTTGGCGCCAAAGCCGTGAATCCTCCAGACCTCCAATCGACCGTCAAGGCAACCGCGCGCCGCTGCCGATAATCGGTACCTCGGGCGTTCGTACGCAGAGACCGATGGGCCGAGGAACCGCCGTGGAACGCGACAAGGTCACCATCCGACAGGTCACCAAACGGGCGGGTGATGCACCGCGCCTGACGATGATCACCGCCTACGACTACTACAGCGCGCGGTTCGCGGACCGCGCCGGGGTGGACATGATCCTGGTGGGCGACAGCCTCGGTCCGTTCATGCTCGGCTACCCCGGTACGGTGCCGGTTACCATGGAGGAGATGCTCCACCACTGCCGCGCGGTCACCCGGGCGCAACCGGCGGCGCTGGTGGTCGGCGACCTGCCGTTCGGTTCCTACCAGATCGGCGCGCCGCAGGCGGTCGCCAACGCCGTGCGCCTGATCAAGGAAGGAGGCTGCGCCGCGGTGAAGCTGGAGGGCGGCGCGGAGCGGGCCGCGGCCATCAGCGCCATCGCGGCCGCGGGCATCCCGGTAATGGGGCACGTCGGGCTGGAGCCGCAGTCCGAGCACCTGACCGGCGGTTACCGCGTGCAGGGCCGAACGGCGGCGGCGGCGGAGCGGCTGGTCCGCGACGCCCAGGCGGTTGCCGCCGCCGGCTGCTTCGCGCTGGTGGTGGAAGCGGTGCCGCGCAAGATCGCGGCCGAGATTACCCGGCGGGTGCCGGTCGCAACCATCGGCATCGGCGCCGGCGCCGGTTGCGACGGCCAAGTGTTGATCTACCACGAAGTGATCGGCATGCATACCGGCAGCGCGCCGCGCTACGTCAAGCAATACGCCGACGTCGGCGCGCAGATCGACGGCGCGCTCGCCCGCTATTGCGCCGAGGTGCGCCGCGGGCAATTTCCCGACCGTGCGCACTCCTACCTGATGGAACGCGCCGAGCTGGCCGCGTTCCGCGCGCGGCTGCCGGCAATCGACGGCCCTGCGCCATCCAACGGAGGTTGACGATGCGCGTGGTCACCGGCGCCGCCGAGCTGCGCGCCGCCCGGGCGAAGCTGTCCGGCAGCGTCGGCCTGGTGCCCACCATGGGCGCCCTGCATGCCGGGCACGCCGCGCTGGTCCGGCGCAGCGCGCGGGAATGCGAGCACACCGCGGCGAGCATCTTCGTCAATCCCGCGCAGTTCGACGACGGCGCCGACTTGGCGGCGTATCCCCGCGACCTCGAGCGCGATCTCGCCCTGCTCGCCGAGCTGCGCGTGGACCTGGTGTGGACCCCGCCCCCCGACGAGGTCTACCCGCCGGGATACCAGACCTTCGTCGAGGTACGCGAGCTGTCGCAACCGCTGGAAGGCGCGGCCCGCCGCGGCCACTTCTCCGGCGTGGCCACGGTGGTGACCAAGCTGCTGGTGCTGTTCCAACCGCAGCGCGCCTACTTCGGCCGCAAGGATGCCCAGCAACTGGCGGTGGTGCGCCGGCTCACCGCCGACCTCGGCCTGCCGGTCGCCATCGTCGGCTGCCCGACGGTGCGCGCCGCCGACGGGGTGGCCCTGAGCTCGCGCAATGCGATGCTCGCGCCGGCCGCCCGGCAGCGCGCGGCCGCCCTCCACCGGGGGCTGGCGGCCGCGGGGCGCTGCTGGCGCTCCGGCGAGCGCCGCCGCGAGCTCCTGCTGCGGCAGGCGCGCGCCCCGATCGACGCCGCCGGGGTGACGCTCGAGTACCTGAGCGTGGCCGACCCCGATACCTTGCAGGAGTTGCAGCCCACGGCCGCCACCGCCCGCGCGCTGGTATCGCTTGCCGCCCGCGTCGACGGGGTACGTCTGATCGACAACCTGCTGCTGCCCGATGACCTCGAGGAGCCGCCGCCGGTGCGAGCGCCGGGGGCGGCGGGGACGGCGGGTAACGGAACGGCAGGCGCCCGGCCGGGCGCCGCGCAACCGGTGGCCGGATAAGTGCTGCTCGGGATCGACGTGGGCAACAGCAACGTGGTGCTCGGCGTGTTCGACGGCGTGAGGCTGCGGGCGAGTTGGCGCATCCACACCCGCACCGCGGCGACCGCCGACGAATACGGCGTCCTGATTGCCGGGATGTTCGCCGGCGCAGGCCTGGAACCGGCGCTCATCGACGGGGTGGCGCTGGCCAGCGTGGTGCCGCCGCTGACCCCCTCCTTCGCGGAGTTGGCGCGGCGCATGTTCCGCTGCCGGCCGCTGGTGGTCGATGCCGGCGTGAAGACGGGGGTCAAGGTGCGTTACGACAGCCCCCGCGACGTCGGCGCCGACCGCATCTGCAACGCCGCCGCCGCGTGCCGCTACTACGGCGCCCCCGCGTGCATCATCGACTTCGGCACCGGCACTACCTTCGACGCGATCAACGCGGCCGGCGAATACGTCGGCGGGGCGATCGCTCCCGGCCTGGAGATCGCGCTGCAGGCGTTGGCGGGCCACACCGCGCGCCTGCCGCGCGTCGAGCTGCGCCCGCCGCCGGCGGCAATCGGGCGCAATACGGTGCATGCCATGCAGTCGGGACTGGTGTTCGGCTACGTGGCGCTGGTGGAGGGCATGGTGGCCCGCTTCCGCGCCGAGCTGGGGCCTGACCTGCGGGTCATCGGTACCGGCGGCCTGGCCGAGGTGATCGCCGCCGAGACCGACGCGGTGCAGCAGGTCGATCCGTGGATCACCCTCAAGGGCCTGCGCATCGTCTACCAGCTCAACCAGCCGCCGGCGGCAGCCGCATGAACGCGGCGACGCCGCGCCGCGGCGTGTTGGTGGGGGCGCGCGTGGTGGTCGGCGTGACCGGCAGCATCGCCGCCTACAAGGCGGCCACCCTGGTGAGCTCGCTGGTGCGCCGCGGGGCGTACGTCGACGTGATCCTTACCGCTTCTGCGGCGCGCTTCGTCACCCCCGCGACCTTCGCCGCCTTGACGCCGGGCGCGGTGCATGCCGACCTGTTCACCGACCGCGGCCTGCCGCACGTGGAGTTGGCCGAGCGCGCCGACCTGATCGTGGTGGCGCCGGCCACCGCCCACACCCTGGCGCGGTTGGCCCACGGCCTGGCCGACGACCTGCTCGCGCTCACCATCCTCGGCGCCCGCGCGCCGGTACTGGCGGCCCCGGCGATGGAGGCCGGGATGTGGCGCCATCCCGCCACCCGCCGCAACGTGGAGCTGCTGCGCGCGGACGGCGTGTACTTCGCCGGTCCGGACTGCGGGCGCCACGCCTCCGGCGCCGGCGGCCCGGGGCGCATGGTGGAACCGGAGGCGCTGGTCGGCCACGTTCGCCGGGTGTTGGGGCGGGGCGGCGATCTGGCCGGGATTCGCTGCCTGACGACGGCCGGGGGCACGCGCGAACCGCTCGATCCGGTACGCGTGCTGAGCAACCGCTCGAGCGGGAAGATGGGGCTCGCCCTGGCCCGCGCGGCGCGTGACCGCGGCGCCGAGGTGACGCTGATCACCACCGCGGCCGCGCCTCCCGACGACGCCGGGATCAGCGTCGCGCCGGTGGAGACCGCCGCCGAGATGCAGGCCGCGGTCAGCGCGCGCCTGGCGTCGCACGAGGTGCTGCTGATGGCGGCCGCGGTGGCCGACTACCGGCCGGCCGCCCGGGCTTCCCACAAGATCAAGAAGGGCAGCGCCGGGTCCCGCCGCCGGCTGGAACTGGAGCGGACCGACGACATCGTCGCCGCCGCGGCGCGCCGGCGGCGCAGCGCGGAACCCCTGCGCCGGCCGCGCGTGATCGCCGCCTTTGCCGCGGAAACCGAGAATCTGGAGCAGTTCGCACGTGCCAAGCTGGAACAGAAGGGGGTCGATCTGATCGTTGCCAACCCGGTCACCGACAGCGCGGGCGGCACCGTATTCGGTTCCGACCACAACGAAGTGCTGCTGATCGCTCCCGACGCGGCTACGGTGCGCCTGCCGCCGCTGGAGAAGGAGCAGGCCGCGCATCACATCCTCGATGCGGTGCGGCGGCAACTGGATCAGGGCGCGGCGCCGGGCGGCTGAGCTGGCTGATCCAAGCCAAGCGGCCCGTTCCCAAGGATCAGCCGGCGCGCGGCTCCTCATCGCCGCCGGCGGCCTTGCCGGCGGCGCTCCGCCCGCCCTCGGCCTCCTCGCGGCCGGCGTCGCCCTGCCCCCGCTCGAACTCCTTCTTCGCGCGCCCGATGGAGCGCGCGAAGCGGGGAATGGCCGAAGCGCCGAACAGCACCAGCACCACGCCTCCGATGATGATCCACTCCGCTCCGCCAGGTAACATCATCTTCTCTACTCCTCCTTGCGCGCGTTCGCGCCCGTCCGTTTCCCAGTCCCGCCGTTGCCGGCGGCATCCTGCTCCGAGCCGCCGGCGGCGATGCTGTGCCCCGGGTCATCCTGCTGCGGGTCGTCGTCCAGCTCCATGGAATACTGGAATTGACGCATGATGCGGCGCGACGCCCCGGTCACGCGGCCATACAGCCTGCCCGCCTTGCGCATCACCCGCGGCAGCTCCTCGGGGCGCACGAACACCAGCAGGGCAACGCAGATCAAAGCGATCTCCCACACTCCGAGGCCGAACATCATTCGGCCCCAAAGCCGAGCAGCTTGGCAACCAGGATCGACAGAAAGAACATACCGACCATCGGCACCGCCAGGCTCACCTGCGACACCACGTCCGGCGGGGTTACCACCGCGGCCAGGGCGAAGATCAGGACCACCGCGTAGCGGCTGGCGCGCAGCAATGCCCGCCGCGTAACCGCTCCCGTCATCATCAGCACCACGAGCAGGATCGGAATCTGGAACACCAGCAGGAACACCAGCAGGAACTGGAACACGAAGAACACGTTGCGCTGGAAGTTGAGCAGCAGGCCGACACCCGGCGGGATGAACCCGCCGCTGACCAGAAACCGCACCGAAAGCGGTATGACGCTGTAGTAGCTGTACAGGAAGCCCGCCAGCAACAGCACGAACGACGCCGCCAGGGTGGCCGTCACCGCGCGGCGCTCGCGCCCGGTGAGGCCGGGAAAGATGAAGCGCACCAGATGGTAGAGGTGCACCGGCAGCGACAGCACGGCGCCGGCGATCAACGCCACCTTCACGCGCACCAGAAAGCCTTCGAAGATGGTGTTGATGAACAGATAGGCGGCGTCCGCCTCGGGCGCGGCGGACGCGGCGGGCGGCAGCGACTCCAACGGACGCAGCAACACCGCCAGCACCGGCTCGTAGAACAGGTAGCAGGCGACGGCCGCCAGCAGCACCGCCAGCAGGGAGATGAGCAGTCGTTGCCGCAGCTCCGCGGCATGTTCGAGGAAGGGCATGGTGCCCCGCACCGGCGCCATCGTTCCTGGCTTCAAGGTAGCGCAACCCGGCGCTGGCGGCGATACCAGACGCCGATGGCCGCCACGAACGCAATCTGGGCCGCGCTGTACGCGCCCAGGCCCAGCAACACCCCATCGGTAAAGCCGTACGAGTGCAGGCCGACCCCCAGGGCGTTGATCCCGAACCAGGCCGCCATCACCACGATGATCAGCAGCGCCGCGCCGGCCGCCATCCCGAATGGTCCGATCATCTTGCCCAGCCGGGCGTGAAACAGGACCGCGCACCACAGCACGATGAGCAGGGCGCCGTTCTCCTTCGGGTCCCAGCCCCAGAAGCGGCCCCACGACTGGTCGGCCCAGATGCCCCCCAGCATGGTGCCGGCGAAGGAACAGGTGAGCCCCAGGGCAAGCGCGCCGAACAGCGTCCGGTAGGTGTGCGCCAGCCGCCCGGCGGCCGCCCGCGAAGGGGCGGCGCCGCGGCGTCCCTGCAGCACCGCCTGCAGCATGTATACGTGGCCGATCAGCCCGGCCACGCAGCACGCCATGTAGCCGGTGGTTATTACGATGACGTGAGTGGAGAGCCAGAAGTTGGTGTCCAGCACCGCCTGCAGCACCGGCATGGTATCGCCCTCGGCCGAGAACTTGCCGGACAGCAGGAAGAACACGAACCCGCCGGCCAACCCGCAGAAGACGCCGAGGTAGCGCTTGCGCAGGTACTCCATGACGATCCCGCACACCACCGCGCCCCAGCCGACGAACACGAAGGTCTCGAACAGATTGGTGACCGGCGGCCGATCGGTGATCAGGATGCGCAGCACCAGGCCGAAGGTGTGCGGGATGAAGCCCACCATCAGCAGCAGCAGGCTGGCCCGATACAACCAGGTTCTGAAGCCGACGAACGACAGCGCCAGCACCAGCAGCCCGACGCCGTAGGCCACGCGGGCCGCCAGATAGGGGTTGGCGCGATTGTAGAGGATTTCGAGATTGGGATCCTTGAGTTCCAGCTCGGGCGCGATGCGGCGTTGCACCGAATCGGTGAACTGGCGCGCCGCCAGTCCGAAGCGCAGATCGCGTCCCTCCAGGTACGCCACCTGCAGGTCGCGCAACGCCAGCAGCTCGTTTTCCAGCGCCCGGAGCTGCGCCGCCCCGAGCCCCGCGGTCCGCTGCCCGTCGAGGACCTGCCAGGGCGTGAGCCAGCGCACCTCGCCGGCGCCGGAAACGGGAATGATCGGCAACGGGAAGCCGACGAAGTTGCCCTGCCACGCGGCGAGACTCTGACTGAGGCGCAGCAGCAACCCATCGCCGCGGCTGAAGGTCCCGCTGGCGGCGTGGGCGGCGCCCGCCGCGGTGGCTCCCGCGCGCAGCTCGGCGCGCCGCAGAGCGATGTCGAGATAGCTGTAGGTGCCGGTGCCGGGCAGTCCGAGCAGCTCCGCTACCGCCTGCTCGTCTACCTGAAAGTCGCGGTGCGGATAGGTAAAGGCGAACGCGGACAGGAGATTGGCATAGAGACCGACGTTGTTCCACAGGCGCAGGATCTCGCGCTCGACAATGGTACGGCTGTCCTCGCTGATCGCCGCGGCTTCCTCGGCCAGCCGTTCCAGCTCCTCCAGGCCGGGCAGCAGGAAGGAGACGCTGTAACGGTCGCGGCCGCGCGACTCCAGGCCCATCGCCTCCAGCACGGCCGGATTGTCTACCAGGAAGACCGCGTCGTCGTGGGTCTCGTTGGGCGTGAACAGCACCCGCGCCAACCATTCGCCGGCGGGCCGGCGGGCGAAGCTGCGCCGCCCGGACAGGCGCAGCAGGGTAATGCGCGCGTAGCTGTCCAGCGGCATAAGCCGGCCTCCCTCCACCACCACGATGCGCTGCAGTGGGCCGAGGTCGGTAATGCGCAACGCTCCGGGCGCGAAGTCGCCGCTGCCGGCGAGCCCCGGCGCGGCTGCCTCCTGCGCCGCGCCGGCCGCGGCAATCAGCAGCGCCGCCAGCGCCGCGGCCGCGCGCCTAGGCACCGTTGGGCCCAACAGGGGCGCCGCGCCGCCGGCGCCGCAACACCAGGGTCTGGATGAAGTGCACGGCGAGCCCGACTCCCACCGCCGCGGTGCCGACGTAGGGCACCAGGCGGCTGCGGTTATGAACCACGGCGAACGTCGAGGTCTCCTGACCGGTCGCGTCGATCGCGTAGGAGGCCTGGTAGAACGTGTAGCCCGCGTACCGCAGCGGGTTGTTCATCGAGATCCGAGCGCTGCGGGTCAGTTCCGGCGTGCGCAGGGTGACGTCACTTTCGAAGCTGCGCGGCGTGTCCGAATTGGGGTGGAACTCGGCCCGGAAGTCCTGCAGGGTGAGGAGCAGCGGCATCGGGTGCCGCGTGCGCCGCAGGCTCACTGCCACGCGGCGCGCGCCCGCGGTGGGAACCAGCGCCGGTCCCAGGTCGCTGCCGTAGAGCAGGACCTCGGCGCTGCCGCCGGCGTGGCGCACTTCCAGCAGCAGGCCGGGGAAGTTCTCCTGCGGGTCGGGCGACACCCTGCTCTCCTCCAGACTGCCGATGCCGGAACCGTTGATCCAGCGCACCGGCTCGTTGCTGGCGCGGCTGAAGGCGCGCGCGTTGCGGAAGTAGCGCCGCGGGCGCAGCTCCACGCCGTAGCGCGGAATGGGCACGGTGCGCCCGGCCGCCAGCGCATCGGCGTCCACCGCCGCCACCCGGCGGGTCTCGGCGCTCGGATCCCAGACCGCCACCTCCCAATCGAAGTAGTCGGAGGTGACGTTGGCGCCCTCGCCCTCCAGCAGCGAGAGGAATGACTCTTGCGCGAAGTACTGGGTAAAGAACATGCCGAAGAAGAGGGCGAACAGCCCGCCGTGGATGATCAGAATGCCGATCCGCTTCACCTGGTAGGAAAAGCGGTAGATGGTTGCCGCCAGGAGATTGACGAACAGCACCCAGAGTACGAGTTGGGCCCCGGGCAGTGGTACGAAGCCGGCCGCCAGGGTGAAGAACGACTCGAAGTAGATCTTCTGCGCGGAGTAGATCCCGTTGGGGAGCTGATGCAGGGTGCCAAGAAGGGTGAGCAGGAACAGCAGCAGCAGACACACCACCGTGACCCGCAGGTCGATCAGCAGACGCACCACCGGGTAGCGTCTGATGGCGGCAGCTAACACCCGGCCATCACGAGGTACGCGCGGCGGCGAGTTCCAGGCTGCCGACCAGGCGCAGGAAGTCGCTCCGCGCCGCAGCCACCGCGGCCCCGTTCCCGGACATCTTCACGAACAGGGTCTGATCGAGCGCCGGCCCCACCGCCACCATCATCGAATCCCCGTCGGGCGCGGTCAGAGCGGTGAAGTCGTAGACGGTGAGGCGCAACCCGCCGCGGGTCGCCACCGGCTCGCCGGCGGCCAGAAACTGCGCCAGCTCGTCACCCGCGAGCCGCAGCCCGAGCTGCTCGAGCCAGCGCGCCACGTTCGCTTCGACGCCGCCGGCGGCGCCGCCAAGCATGACCACGGTGGTCTCGACCAGGGTGCTCTCGCGGTCGCCGCCCTGTTCGAGGCGGAACGCCGCGAGCCGGATCCCGTCACCCGGCAGCTCCTGCCACGTCGGCGGCGTCTGCCACGCCAGCGGCGCCGCGCCGCCGAGGGGGCCACTGCCGTCGAAGGCCGCCTCCACCGGCGAGGGTTTGATGACCACTTCGTCATACTCGCGCACGCGCGGCTCGCGCGCGCAGGCCGCCGTCGCCAGGAGGGCCGCGCCGAGGAGCAACCGGGTCACCGGCAGCGCCTAGCCGCCGGCGTCGGCCAGGCGGGTCACCGTACGCACCTCCGGCAACGGCACCACCACCCGGTCAAGCTCCTTCCACTGGCCGAAGCGAGCCGCGGTGCGCACGTATTGCTCCTTCGACGGACCGCCCTCGCCCTCGGTGTGGCGCGCGACGTCGAGCAGTACGATTCCGTCGCTCCGCTGTTCGAAGAAGCGGCCGATGTAGAGCGCCGGGCCGACGGTATCCACCACTACGGTGATGCCGTGCAGCTCGCCCCTGGCCGCATGCCTGGAGTGTCTCAGGCGGACAGGTGCTCGTCGAACGCTGCCACGAGATCCGCGGCGATCGCCTGCGGCGCGCGCCCCTCGATCTGATGGCGCGGGTACATGAACACCAGCTCGCCGCCACGGAACAGCGCGACCGATGGGCTGCTCGGCGGAATATGGGGAAGGTAGCTGCGCGCCTTGACGGTAGCGTCCAGGTCCTGACCGGCAAATACGGTGGCGATGCGATCCGGAGTCACCTCGTGGCGCAGCGCCAGCCTGATGCCGGGGCGCGCGCTGCCGGCCGCGCAGCCGCATACGGAATTGATGACGATCATGGCGGATCCGGTCTCGTCGGCCATGAACCGGTCTACGTCGGCGGCGGTCAGCAATTCTTCGATGCCCACCGCGGTGAGCTCGTCGCGCATTGGTTGCACGAGCACAGGGTCGTACGGCATGCGGCTAACATAGTGGCGCCTGAGAATCCGCGTCAAGCCGGCACCGCGGCGCGGCGCTACACCGGCCGCACGTCGGCGGCCGCGGGAAGCGCCGCGCGCGCGGCCGGAGCCGCCAGTTCGCGCGCCGCCGCCGCGGCCGCGGGAGCCGGCGCGACCCCCACGCCGGCCGCGGCCGGCGCGCGCCGGCGCCGGGTTCCCACCGCCGGCGCGAGCGGCGCCCCGGCGGGCGCGTTCCCGGAGGCGGCCGGCGCCGCGGGAATGGCGCCGAAGCGGCGCTCGCGGCCGTGGAACTCCTGGATCGCCGCCTGCATTTCGCCGCGGCTGAAGTCGGGCCACATCACCTCGGTGAAGTACAGCTCGGCGTAGGCGGCCTCCCAGAGCAGGAAGTCACTGAGACGTTGCTCGCCGCCGGTGCGGATGATCAGATCCACCTCCTGCACCGCACACTCGCCGGCCGGGCTGGCTACCAGCCGGCCAAAGGCCGCGTACCGTTCCTTCGCGCCGGCCGCGGCCAGCTCGGAGAGCCGTTCCGCGGCCGCCAGGATCGCATCCCGCGCCGAGTAGTCGATGGCGATGCGCAGCAGCAGGCGCCGGCCATCCCGGGTGGTCCGTTCGGCGGTGTCGATGGCGCGGCGCAAGGGCGCTCCAAGACGGTCGCGGCGCCCGATTACCTGGACCCGCACGCCGTTTGCCACGCACTCGTCCATCTCGCCGTACAGGTGGCGCTCGAACAGCCGCATCAGCAGCCTGACCTCGCGCGCCGGACGGTGCCAGTTATTGGCCGAGAACGCGTACAGGGTGAGCACCCGCACGCCGAAGTCGGGCGCGGCGCGCACGCAGGAGCGCACCGCCCGCAGTCCGGCGCGATGGCCGCGGTAGCGGCTCAACCGTTGGCGCGCGGCCCAGCGGCCGTTGCCGTCCATGATGATGCCGACGTGCAGTCCTCCGGTACCGTTCACCGGACGAGACGGTCGAGGCCCGGTTCCGCCGGACCGGTCAACCCCTGGATCGCCTCCAGGAGCCGGGGCGTCACGGCAGGCGCGCCCACGCCCAGGTCCTCCGCGGCCCGCGCGGGGGTCCGCGTCGGGGTCTGCAACATGCGCTGCCAACGATAGTACCTGGGCCGAAACGGAGTCAAGTACTTTGCGCTGCAAAGCCTCCCGCAAAGGCGGCGCGCGACTTGCCAACTCCGGGCACACCGTTAGACTACGGGCATGGCCTTCGCCTGGAACACCGCCGAACCAACCCACCGTCTGACCACCCCGCTGCCCCGCGTCGGCATTCGCCCGGCGATCGACGGGCGCCGCCGGGGCGTGCGCGAGTCCCTGGAAGAAGTCACCCTGAGGCAGGCGCGGCGGGTTGCGGCCTTGATCACCGACAACCTGCGCCACGCCTGCGGGTTGCCGGTCGAGTGCGTGGTGGCCGACACCTGCATCGGCGGCGCCGCGGAGGCGGCCGCCTGCGCGGCGCAGTTCCGGCGCGCCGGGGTGGGCGTCTCGCTGACGGTCACCCCCTGCTGGTGCTACGGCGCCGAGACCATGGACATGGACCCGTTGCTGCCGAAGGCGGTGTGGGGCTTCAACGGTACCGAGCGTCCGGGCGCGGTGTACCTGGCCGCGGTACTGGCGGCGCACGCCCAGAAGGGGGTGCCGGCGTTCGGCATCTACGGCCGCGAGGTCCAGGATGCCGACGACGACGCGATCCCGGGCGACGTGCGCGCCAAGATACTCTCCTTCGTACGCGCGGGGGTGGCCGCCGGTACCATGCAGGGCACCTCCTATCTGGCCATGGGCGGGGTCTCGATGGGTATCGGCGGCTCCATCGTCGATCCCGGGTTTCTCGAGCGCTACCTGGGCATGCGCTACGAGATGGTTGACATGACCGAATTCGTGCGGCGGATCGAGGAGGGAATCTACGACCGCGACGAGCTGGCGCGGGCCCAGGAGTGGACCGCCGGCTACTGCCGGCGCGGTCCCGACCCCAATCCCGCGCCGCAGCGGCTGCCGGCCGCGCGCCATGCCGCCGACTGGGACTACTGTCTGAAGATGGCGCTCATCGGGCGCGATCTGATGGTGGGCAACCCGCGCCTGGCCGAGGCCGGATTCGGCGAGGAAGCGCTGGGCCACAACGCCCTGGCGGCCGGCTTCCAGGGGCAGCGCCAATGGACCGATCACTTCCCCAACGGCGACCTGCTGGAGACCCTGCTCAATACCTCGTTCGACTGGAACGGCATCCGCCAGCCCTACCTGATGGCTACCGAGAACGACTATCTGAACGGCATCACCATGCTGTTCGGCCACTTGCTCACCGGCAGCGCGCAGGTGTTCGCCGACGTCCGCACCTACTGGAGTCCGGCCGCAATGGAGCGGGTCACCGGCCGCCGGCCGGAGGGACCGGCCGCGCAAGGAGTGTTGCACCTGATCAACTCCGGGTCCGCGGCGCTGGACGGGACCGGGCGCCAGCGCCGCGGCGGCGAACCGGCGATGAAGCCGTTCTGGGAAATCTCGCCCGCCGAGGCGGAGGCCTGCCTGGCTGCCGCCCGCTTCTGTCCCGCGGTGCTGGAGTACTTCCGCGGCGGCGGCTACTCCACCGAGTTCGAGACTGCCGGCGGCATGCCGGTCACCATCTCCCGCCTCAATCAGGTGGCGGGCCTGGGACCGACGCTGCAACTCGCCGAGGGCCACACCGTGTCGCTGCCGCCGGAGATCGGCCGGCCACTGATCGAGCGCACCAATCCCACTTGGCCCACGACCTGGTTTGCGCCGCGCCTCACCGGCAGCGGGCCGTTCACCGACTCCTACTCGGTAATGGACAACTGGGGAGCCAACCACTGCGTGATCACCTGCGGCCACGTGGGAGACGCGCTGTTGACGCTGGCTTCGATCCTGCGCATCCCGGTGGGCATGCACAACGTAGCGGCCGAGCGCGTGTTCCGGCCGAAGGCGTGGAGTCTGTTCGGGCCGCTTGCCGACTACGGAGCCGACTACCGCGCCTGCGCCAATTTCGGGCCGCTGTACGGTTGATCAGGCGTCGCCCGGTTCGCGCGGCGGGTCGGCCTGCGGCGGCGCCGGGACGTCGGTCATGCCCATCGCCCGCGCGCGCCGTTGCCAGCGGCGGCGGGCCAGCTTCTGCATGTCGATTTCGACGTCCGACTCGTCCACGATTTCGCTGCCCAGCAGCGATTCCACCACATCTTCCATGGTGACGATCCCGGCCATGCCGCCGTACTGATCTACCAGCACCGCGATATGCTCGCGCTGATCCAGGAAGCGGGTGAACAGGTCACGCAGAGGCTGGGTATCCGGCACCAGACCGATGCTCCGCTTCAGCTCGGCAAGCTGCCGCGCGCTGCGGCCCTCGGCGGCGCTCAGCAGCAGGTCGCTCTTGAGCACGTAGCCGGTAACGGCGTCGATGTTGTCGGCGTAGATGGGAATGCGGGAGAAGCGCAGCCCCAGGCGATCGCCGAGCACCTCCTGTACCGTGGTCTGTTCGGCAAACGCCACCACCACCGTGCGCGGCGTCATGATCTCCCGCACGCGCAGGGAACCGAAGCGAATCACGTTGCGCAGCACCCGCGACTCGCTGTCCTGCACCATCCCTTCCTGCCGGCCCAGATCGGCGATGGCGTGCAGCTCGTCCTTGCTGACCCGGGTGGGCCGGTGCCCCCGCTGCACCACGCGGCGCAACATCCCGCCGGCCCACACGAAGGGAAACATGACGTAGATCAGCCACTGCGTTACGCGCGTCGCCGGCGGCGCCAGCGCGCGCCAGTGGGTGGCGCCGATGGTCTTGGGAATGATTTCGGAGAGGAACAGCACCAGCAGGGTGAGCAGCGCGGAGACGAGGCCGACCGAGGCGCTGCCGAACAGCGCCAGCGCCTGGGCCCCCACCCCGGTAGCGCCGGCGGTGTTGGCAATCGTGTTCAAGGCGAGAATGGCGGCCAGCGGTCGTTCCGCGTCCCGCTTGTAGCGGGCGAGCAGGTGGCCGGTGCGCGGCCGGCGCTTGGCAACGGCGACCACGTAACTTGGGGTCACGCTCAGGATCACCGCCTCCAGAATCGAACAGAGAAAGGAAAATCCGAGCGTGCCGGCGAGCAGCAGTATCAGCAGCAACATGGGGGCCGTCAAACCCCGAACAGGTTCTCTTTCAGTGAGCCGAGGTAGCGCTCCGCGATCAACTTCAGCGGTTTGGTCGCCAGTGCGAAATTCTCGGAGAACGCCGTCAGGGTAGCGCTCAGGTCGTGGTACTCGGCTTGGCGGTGGCCCGCGGCGCGGGCGTAGAAGGCGCGCCCCTGTTCCACCCAGGTGGCCGGGCGGTAACCCAGAATGCGGTCCGCGGCGAAGATCCCGGAAGCGAACAGGCACAGGTCGGCAATGTGGCGGTAGAGGTGGAACCGGTGATCTTCCTGCACGGTCTGGCAGTAGCGGATCAGGCTGCGCAGGTCCAGGCCGTTCACGCGCATCCGGCGCAGCCTGCCGTCCCGGCGGCGCCACGTGACCGAGCGCTGTTCGGTCTTTACGAAACCAGCCAATACTCCCACCAGGTAGTCGCGAATCTCTGCCGGCCCCAGGAAGTCACAGACCGCGCCGCTGTCGAATACCGGCGTTGCGAAGTCGCCCTCGCGCTCCACGGTATAGCCTTGCCGCTGCAGGTCGCGGCGCGCCCGCAGCAACAGAACGGTAAAGAACAGGTAGCTGGAAACGTGGATGAACGCTTCCTCGGTGTCGGTAATGGCGTGAAACACGCGGTCGTCGGTGAGAATCGCCTCCCGAATCTCACGGTCGGCGCGTACGGCGCGCGCCAACGTGGGGCGCTCGCCGGCTGCCGGAGCCAGCGAATCCATGATGTACTTCAAGTCGCCGTCGGAAAACGTCGCCGCTTGCGGAAGTGCCAACAGTCACGAGCGGCCCCTTCACGCCGCCGTTTCAGCATGATACGCATCCGCAGCCGGAAGCGCAACGGCTGTGCGGCGGCGGGGGCAGCGGGCGGCTCCGCCGGCAGCAAGCACCTGGGCCGGGCGCGGCTGACCGGCGCCGCTGACCGGCGCGGCGCCTGGCCGTATACTCGGCCACGTGAGTCTGCCAGCAACTCCGATCTCCACCCACCCGCTCGACTCGTTCGACCGCGCGGCGCGCCACGCCGCCCTGCTGCGGCACGCCGCCGCGCCGCCGGCGCCGGTACTCCCCGGCGCCGGCGCACCGGTGAACATGCACCTGCACACCTTCTTCTCGTTCAACGCGGCCGGCTTCTCGCCCAGCCATCTCGCCGTACAGGCGCGCGCCTGGGGTCTGTATGCCGCCGCGACCTGCGACTTCGACGTGCTCGACGCCGCCGACGAGTTTCTGGAAGCCGCGGCCTTGCTCGGCCTGCGCGGCGCCTCCCACCTCGAAACCCGCGTCTACGCGCCCGAGTTCGCCGCGCAGGAGACCAACTCGCCGGGCGAACCGGGAATCTGCTACGTGATGGGCGCAGGGTTCGCTCGCACTCCGCAGCCGGGAGGCGCCAGCTTCCCGATGGCCGAGCGGCTCCGCCGGCGCGCCGCGGGCCGCAATGCCGCGGTCGTGGCGCGCATCAACTCCCATCTGCCGGAGATCGCCGTGCGCTACGAGTCGGAAGTGGCCGCCCTTACCCCGCGCCGCAGTCCCACCGAGCGTCACATCGTGCGCGCCTACCTCAACCGCGCCCGGCAGGCGCGGCCTGACGCCGCGGCGCGGGCCGCCTTCTGGGGCAACGTGCTGCAGCAACCGGCGGAGGCCGTCGCCGCCCTCTCCCGGGGGCGCCTGGAAGAGCAGGTCAGGCGGCGCCTGATCAAGCACGGCGGAGTGGCCTATCAGCAGCCCGGGCCGGCGTCATTCCCCGAGATCGGCGCCTTCTTCGCCTGGGTCCGGGATGCCGGCGCCATCCCGATGGCGGCTTGGCGCGACGGCACCAGCGCCGGCGAAGCGGATCCCGAGGCGTGGCTGGAAGCGTTGCAGGCGCGCGGCGCCGCGGCGGTGAACGTGGTCCCCGAGCTGGTGACCGATCCCGCCCACCTGCGGACTCTGATGGCGGAGGTAACGCGGCAGGCGCTGCCGTTGAACGTCGGTACCGAGATGAACGCCGACGGCCTGCCCGACTGGGACGACTTGCGCAGCCCCGAGTTGGCGCCCTACCGCGGCGCCATCGTGCACGGCGCCGAAGTGATCGTCGGCCACACGACGCTGGCGCGCTGCGCCGGATTGCCCTACTGCAGCCCGGCCGCGCAAGCCGAGTTTCCACGCCGCGAGCAGCGCAACCGGTTCTTCGCCGCGGTCGGGCGGCTGCCGCCGCTGGCGCCCGACGCCGCCCGCGGGCTGGCGGAGCTGGGGGAGACCACTGCTCTGGACCGCGTCCGCGCGGCCGTGCGGCGCGGACGCTGGGCGGACGGCTGAGATGGGACACAACTTCCTGGCGGTGGATCTGGGGGCCGAGAGCGGCCGCGTCATTGCCGGCAACCTGGAGCGCTTCGAGGTGGTGCACCGCTTCGCCAACGTGCCGGTACGTCTCGGCGGCAGCCTGCATTGGAACGTGCCGGAGCTGTATCAGCAGATCAAGGCCGGAGTGCGGGCCGGTCTGAAGCACGCTCCGGTCAGCCTCGGGATCGACACCTGGGGGGTGGACTACGGGCTGCTGGATGGTTCCGGGGCCTTGCTGGGGCTGCCCTTTCACTACCGCGACGCGCGCACCGACAACGCTCCCGAGGCGCTGGACGGGCTGCTCGAGCGGCGCGCCCTGTACGCGGAAACCGGCATTCAGACCATGCCGTTCAATACCTTGTACCAGCTCTACGCCCAGCGCCAACGGCAACCCGACCTGCTGGACTGCGCGCGGCGCTTCCTGACCCTCCCCGATCTGTTCCACTACTGGCTGACCGGCGCGCTGGTGAACGAGTTCACCAATGCCAGCACCACCCAGTTGCGCGATCCGCATTCCCGGACCTGGTCGAAGCGGGTGCTGGACATCGTCGGCCTGCCCGGCTCGCTGTTCAGCGAGCCGGCAATGCCCGGCACCGAGATCGGCGGGCTGCTGCCGGGCGTGGCCGCGGAGCTTGGCGGCGCGTTGCGCGTGGTGTTGCCGCCCTGCCACGACACCGCCAGCGCGGTAGCGGCGGCGCCAATGGCCGCGCCCGAGGAATCGGTCTACCTCAGTTCCGGCACCTGGTCGCTGCTCGGCATCGAGTCGCCGCGACCGATCATCAGCGAGCTGAGCTTCGCCCACAACTTCACCAACGAGGGCGGGGCCGACGGCGGTACCCGCTTCCTCAAGAACATCATGGGGCTGTGGATCGTGCAGGAGTGCCGGCGGCAGTGGGCCGCCGAAGGGCGCAGCTTCACGTACGGCGAGCTCACCGCGATGGCGGAGGCGGCCGGACCGGCGGCCTTCTCCATCGATCCGACCGCCGAGCGGTTCTTCAAGCCCGGACTGACCGGCGACGGCATGGCGGACCGCATCGCCGCATGGTGCCGCGAAACCGATCAGCCGGTCCCCGACACCCCGGGCGCGGTGGTGCGCGGCGTGCTGGAGAGTCTTGCCGCGGCCTACGCCGCCGCGGTGCGGCAACTGACGGAGATTACCGGCGCCCGCTACCGGCACATCCACGTCATCGGCGGCGGCAGCCGGAACGGCTTGCTGTGTCAGCTCACGGCCGCCGCGAGCGGCTGCACGGTGCACGCCGGACCGGTCGAGGCCACCGCGCTCGGCAACCTCCTGCTGCAGGCGCTCGCCGCCGGCGAGGTGAGCTCGATCGAGGCCGGCCGCCACCTGCTCCGCACCCGCGCCCGACTCACCCGCTACCAACCCCGGTAATCAGCTCCGGCGCAACGCCAGGGGATTGAAGCGGGTGCCGCGGTCATAGTGGTCCACGCCTTCGCTGCGTTTCAGGAAGCCGACCACCAGATAGGTGAGCGGCGTTGCCAGGGCTTCGTACAGCGACTTGGCGGCCCACTGCGACAGCGCCGCGACGGCGAGCGCAGGAGGCGGCAACACGCCCGCAAACGCAACCACCACGAACACCAGAGAGTCCAGCGCCTGACCCACCAGCGTCGAGCTCACCGTGCGCAGCCACAGGTGCCGCCCGCCGGTGCGCAGCTTCAGCTTGGCCAGCACGAACGCGTTCAGGAACTCGCCGCCCAGGTAGGCCAGGAACGAGGCCCCGAGCAGGCGCGCCGAGAACCCCAGAATGGCGTCATACGCCGCCTGTTCCTGCCAGAAGGGGGCGGCCGGAAGCAGCCCGCCGATCGTCATGGCGCACACCGCCACCAGGTTGCAGAGGAATCCGATCCAGATCACCTGCCGCGCCACCGCATAGCCGTACACCTCGGTGAGGACGTCGGCCAGGATATAGGAGACCGGGAACAGGACGATGGCGGCAGTCACCACCAGCGGGCCCACGGTCACCAGCTTTACCGCGATGATGTTCGAAATGACCAGCACGGTAACGAACAGTCCGGTGACCAGCGGCAGCCAACGACCGGCCGGCCGCGCTGTGCCGGCGGCTAGCGCCATTGGTCCCGTGCGGCCGCGCTACGGGTGTGTTCGGCCACCACCGTGATCGCGACCCCGCCGCGCACCGAGAAGCGGCCGGTCACCTCGCACCAATGCGGCGCGCAGGCGGCGACGAGGTCGTCGAGGATGAGGTTGATCACGTGCTCGTGGAACACGCCTTCATTGCGGTAGGAGGTGAGATACAGCTTGAACGACTTGGATTCGACCACCTGTGAGTCGGGCACGTAGCGCACCAGGATCTCCGCGAAGTCCGGCTGGCCCGTCTTCGGACACAGGCAGGTGAACTCGCGTGATTCCAGCCGTACCACGTAGAACCGGTCGGGAGCACGATTCGGGAACGTCTCCAATCGCTTCGAAGGCTCCGCCGGGGCCCCCAATATGGTCAGCCGCGGCGCGTCCTGCGGTTCCATGGGCCGCACCATAGGACGTACTCGCAGTCGTTGTCGACGTTTCAGAGCACAAAAAATGCCTGGCAACGACCTACTCTCCCACCCCACCACAGGGCAGTACCATCGGCGCAGGAGGGCTTAACTTCCGTGTTCGGGATGGGAACGGGTGGAACCCCTCCGCTATGGTCACCAGACATATGTGTTTTGTGTTTCAGACCAAGGGAACAGAGAAGGCGATTCGAGCGCATCCTGCGCTCCTTCGACTGGCACTCTCATCGCGACCCGAGAGTGCGGGGTAATATGGTCAAGCCTCACGGTAAATTAGTACTGGTCGGCTCAACGCATTACTGCGCTTCCACCTCCAGCCTATCGACCAGATCATCTCTCTGGTACCTTCAGGGCCCTTGACGGACCAGGGTTGCCTAATCTTGAGGGGGGCTTCCCACTTAGATGCTTTCAGCGGTTATCCCTTCCGAACATGGCTACCCAGCGCATACACCTGGCGGCATAACTGGTACACCAGCGGTTCGTCCACTTCGGTCCTCTCGTACTAGAAGCAGCTCCTCTCAAGCAACCAACGCCCATGGCAGATAGGGACCGAACTGTCTCACGACGTTCTGAACCCAGCTCACGTACCGCTTTAATTGGCGAACAGCCAAACCCTTGGGACCTGCTCCAGCCCCAGGATGCGATGAGCCGACATCGAGGTGCCAAACAGTGCCGTCGCTATGGACGCTTGGGCACTATTAGCCTGTTATCCCCGGAGTACCTTTTGTCCGATTAGTGATGGCGCTTCCACACGCAACCACCAGATCACTAAGACCTGCTTTCGCACCTGCTCGACTTGTAGGTCTCGCAGTCAAGCCACCTTTTGCCTTTGCACTCGTACGCTGATTTCCAACCAGCGCGAGGTGACCTTTGCGCGCCTCCGTTACTCTTTAGGAGGCGACCGCCCCAGTCAAACCGCCCACCTGACACTGTCCACTCGCCGGTTCACGGCGAGCGTTAGAAACCTAACCTGCAAAGGGTGGTATTTCACCAACGGCTCCCTCCAGCCTAACGACCAGAGTTCGCAGCCTCCCACCTATCCTACACATCACAGGCCAAGTGCCTATGCCAGGCTACAGTAAAGGTTCACGGGGTCTTTCCGTCTAGCCATGGATAATCGGTATCTTCACCGATACTTCAATTTCACCGAGTCCCGCGTCGAGACAGCGCCCAGATCGTTACACCATTCGTGCAGGTCGGAACTTACCCGACAAGGAATTTCGCTACCTTAGGACCCTTATAGTTAGGGCCGCCGTTTACTGGGGCTTCGATTCGGAGCTTCGCACCGAAGTGCTAACACCTCCTCTTTACCTTCCAGCACCGGGCAGGTGTCAGTCCCTATACATCTCTTTACAGATTCGCAGAGACCTGTGTTTTTGATAAACAGTCGCCTGGGCCGTTTCTCTGCAACCTCCTTCAAATAGCGGCAGGCCGAAGCCCACCATTCTCCGCCGGAGGCCACACTTCTCCCGAAGTTACGTGTGCATTTTGCCGAGTTCCTTAACGCGGGTTCTCTCGAGCGCCTTGGAATTCTCTTCCCACCCACCTGTGTCGGTTTACGGTACGGTCCCTCTCAGGCACCCCTTAGGGATTATTTCTTGGCGCCTTGACTCAGCCCGCTTCGCGTCATCCCGAAGGAATCAACTCGCCTTAACAGCTCAGCTCGGTGCAGGGATTTGCCTCTGCACCTCATCACCTTGCTGCTTAGACCGGAACAACCAATCTCCGGCCGGACGTTGCCTCACGCGTCATCCCATCGGCAACTCCTGAAAGAGGTACTGGAATATGAACCAGTTTCCCATCGACTACGCCTTTCGGCCTCGCCTTAGGGGCCGACTAACCCTGGGCAGATTAACTTTACCCAGGAAACCTCAGGTTTTCGGCGGACGGGTTTTTCACCCGTCTTTTCGTTACTCATACCGGCATTCTCACTTCTGCTACCTCCAGCAAGCCTCACGACTCACCTTCATCAGCACACAGAACGCTCCCCTACCGACCTGGCGATACCGGAGTACCGCCAAATCCCGTGACTTCGGTGCCAGACTTAGCCCCGTTACATCGTCGGCGCATAACTACTTGACCAGTGAGCTGTTACGCACTCTTTCAAGGAATGGCTGCTTCTAAGCCAACCTCCTGGCTGTCTTTGCAATTACACTTCCTTTTCCACTCAGCCTGACTTGGGGACCTTAGTCGACGGTCTGGGCTGTTTCCCTCTCGACCACGGACCTTATCGCCCGTAGTCTGACTCCCATCCATCATGTAACGGCATTCGGAGTTTGATTGGGTTTGGTACCCGGTGAAGGGCCCTAGTCCATTCAGTGCTCTACCTCCGTCACACTAAGATGAGGCTAGCCCTAAAGCTATTTCGGGGAGTACCAGCTATCTCCGAGCTTGGTTAGCCTTTCACTCCTAGCCACAACTCATCGGTGCCTTTTTTAACAGACTACCGTTCGGCCTTCCACGGTGTGTTACCAACGCTTCAGCCTGGCCATGGCTAGATCGCTCGGCTTCGGGTCTACTCCACGCAACTGCACGCCCTGTTCAGACTCGGTTTCCCTGCGGCTCCGGCACTCAAGTGCCTTAACCTCGCTGCGCAGCGTAACTCGCCGGCTCATTCTACAAAAGGCACGCCATCAGGAGACTCAAGGTCTCCCTTTGACCGCTTGTGAGTTCGCGGTTTCAGGTTCTATTTCACTCCCCTCTCGGGGTACTTTTCACCTTTCCCTCACGGTACTTGTCCACTATCGGTAGCTATCTAGTGTTTAGCCTTGGAAGGTGGTCCTCCCAGATTCCGGCAAGATTTCACGTGTCCCGCCGTACTCAGGTACCTTGCACGGAGCCAATCGCATTTCGGGTACGGGACTTTCACCCTCTTTGGTTGCCCTTCCCAGTGGCATTCTCCTATACGATCGGTTGGTAACTCCGCGGCCGGTCCTACACCCGACCAAACAAGGCCCTACAACCCCCGGTGTACAACGGTGTAAGCCTTGCATACACCGGGTTTGGGCTGTTTCCATTTCGTTCGCCACTACTCCGGAAATCTCGGTTGATGTCTTTTCCTCGGGGTACTTAGATGGTTCAGTTCCCCCGGTATCGCTTCTGCCCGCTATGTATTCACGAACAGATGAACGCCATTCAAGACGTTCGGGTTACCCCATTCGGCCACCCACGGATCCAAGGATGTTTGCTCCTCCCCGTGGCTTTTCGCAGCTTACCACGGCCTTCATCGCCTGATAGCTCCAAGGCATCCCCCGCAAACTCGTCTTCGCTTGACCATATTACTCCAACTTCTTCTGTTCGACGCTCGATCAAACAACTCGGTATCTCAACGTCCCGGAAACGCGCGCAGCGCGCGTCCTGAAAGGACGTCTTCAACCTTCTCTGTTCCCTTCTCTGTCGTACCTGTGACGCCTGTCACAAGTCCGAAGCTGTCAAAGACCCGCCCCCGGCCCAGGGGCGCGCAAACGGCGCCGCCGACAAGGGGCTTTGTCGAAGCACACGGCGGCGGACCGCCGCGGCCGCTATCCTATGTCCTGGAGGTATGGGGATTCGAACCCCAGACCTATGGCTTGCAAAGCCATCGCTCTAGCCATCTGAGCTATACCCCCGTGCGAAGTTCGCCCAGGGGGACATCCGGGCAGCAGCGCCACGCCAAGACGGCAAGACAAGAGAAGAGAGAGCCCTCATCGCGAACGGGTTGTCCGAGTAACACTCGGTCGCCGCGCCAGCTTCGCGCACGAAGCCGCGCGGGCAAAGTTGTGCAGACGCCCCTAAGGGCACTGCGCGTCTCGTTAAAAGGAGGTGATCCAGCCGCACCTTCCGGTACGGCTACCTTGTTACGACTTCACCCCCCTTACCGGGCATACCTTCGGCGCCGCCCTCCGCAAGGGTTAGGCGAGCGACTTCGGGTACCCCCAACTCAGGTGGTGTGACGGGCGGTGTGTACAAGGCCCGGGAACGGATTCACCGCGCCATTCTGATGCGCGATTACTAGCGATTCCACCTTCATGGAGTCGAGTTTCAGACTCCAATCCGAACTGAGACCAGCTTTCAGCGATTTGCTCAACGTCGCCGTCTCGCAACGCTCTGTACCGGCCATTGTAGCACGTGTGTAGCCCAGGACATAAGGGTCATGAGGACTTGACGTCATCCCCACCTTCCTCCGGTTTGTCACCGGCAGTTCCGTCCGAGTTCCCAGCTTTACCTGTTGGCAACAGACGGTAGGGGTTGCGCTCGTTGCGGGACTTAACCCAACATCTCACGACACGAGCTGACGACAGCCATGCAACACCTGTGCACACGTCCCGAAGGACAAACCAGTTTCCTGGCTCTTCGTGTACATGTCAAACCCTGGTAAGGTTTCTCGCGTATCATCGAATTAAACCACATGCTCCACCGCTTGTGCGGGCCCCCGTCAATTCCTTTGAGTTTCACCCTTGCGAGCATACTCCCCAGGCGGTGCACTTAACACGTTAGCTACGGCACAGAGTCCGAACGGACCCTACGCCTAGTGCACATCGTTTACGGCGTGGACTACCAGGGTATCTAATCCTGTTCGCTCCCCACGCTTTCGCGCCTCAGCGTCAGTTTCTGGCCAGAAGCTCGCCTTCGCCACCGGTGTTCTTCCTGATATCTACAGATTTCACCCCTACACCAGGAATTCCAGCTTCCCCTCCAGAACTCTAGTCGCGCAGTTCCCAGCGCACAACTTCGGTTGAGCCGAAGCCTTTCACACCGGGCTTGCGAAACCGCCTACGCGCCCTTTACGCCCAATAATTCCGAACAACGCTCGCCCCATACGTATTACCGCGGCTGCTGGCACGTAATTAGCCGGGGCTTATTCCTCGATTAACGTCATCAGACGGGCGTTCCACTCCCGTCCTTATTCTTCATCGAGAAAAGAACTTTACAACCGTCAGGCCTTCATCGTTCACGCGGCGTCGCACCGTCAGGGTTTCCCCCATTGCGGACTATTCTTAGCTGCTGCCTCCCGTAGGAGTCTGGGCCGTGTCGCAGTCCCAGTGTGGCCGTTCACCCTCTCAGGCCGGCTATCCATCGTCGCCTTGGTAGGCCATTACCCCACCAACAAGCTAATGGACCGCAGGCTCATCTCCGGGCGGCACAGTTGCGCCTTTCATCGGACATTCGCAAATGCCCGACTTCATGCGGTATTACCCCATGTTTCCATGGGCTATCCCCCACCCCGAGGTAGATCACCTACGTGTTACTCACCCGTCCGCCACTGTCCACCTGCCCGAAGGCACGTTTCTCGTTCGACTTGCATGCTTAAGACACGCCGCCAGCGTTCGTTCTGAGCCAGGATCAAACTCTCCATGATATGGTTAAGCGTCACTCCGAAGAGCAACGCTCAATTCATTTCTGAAGCAATCCTTGACAATCTTGACAAGGCCGGCGTACCCGAGCCGAATGACATACGTCACGACGCACGTCACTCCTGCCGAGCCGCCGGTACCCGATCACATTTTTAGGCTCTCCCTTCTCTCAGCGACCGTCAGACACCGCCACGACGAGGCACACAAAAGACCAAGCCTGACGGAGACGTCTCCGATCGCACGTTGCCAAAGACCAGCGGGCGGCACGATGCCAGAAGGCTCCTGCGCCCGCCTTGCGGAGGATGCGCCGGCCTGCCATCCCATGGGGAGGGTCGAGCCGGCGTGTCTCCCGGAACGGTAATGTACGCGGCGTGATTCAGTCGGTCAACCGCCCTCCTCGATTTTTTTTCGGCGGTCGTCAGGTGGCAGGCGGGGCCGGTACGGGGTATCGTTGGGCCGCCCGCACGGCGCCGCGGCCCGCGCCGGCGGCCAGCCGTGACCGGACTCTGCGCGCCGCGCCTCAGCATGTTCAGCAACTCGCCGCCACCTCCACCATCGATACGGCAGCGACCGGCAGCCCGCCGCGGGTCGCTGCTGCGGCTGGCAGCCAACGTCCTGTCGCTGTCGCGCATCCTCCTGGGGGCGGCGGCCTTCCTGGCTCTGTCCGGCGCGCGCGCGGCGGGCGCGGCGCCCCCGCCCGCCGCCGCCGGCGCCGCTCTGCTGCTCGTGCTGGCGGCCGCGCTGACCGACTACCTCGACGGCAAGCTGGCGCGGCACGCCGGCACCCGCGCGCCCACGCCCGGCGCGGACCGGCTTGGGCGCTGGATCGACGCGTTCACCGATTTCTTCCTGTTTCTCTGCGTATACGGCGCCTTGCTCCGCGCCGCCCTGGCGCCGGCCTGGCTCTACGCCCTGTTTCTGGCGCGCGAGGGGGCAATGTATCTGATGATCCGGCCGGCGGCCATCCGCCTGGGGCTGGACCACGGCGCCCGCCTCCCCGGCAAGATCAAGACCGTGCTGCAGTACGGCGGCATGAGCGCGCTGCTGGGGCTGCTGGCCCTGGCGCCGCACCTGGGACTGCCGTCGAACGCCATTCGATCCATCGCCAGCGGCACCTTGGCGGTGTTGGTAACGGCGTCGTTGGGGTCGTTGTACTGGTACCTGAAGCCGCTCTTCGAGGCCTGGCCGCGCCCGCAGCAGGGGCTTCCCCAACAGCTCTGCGCAGCACTGCTGGGCCTTGCCCTGCTGCAGGTGCTGCTGTTTCGGCTCCTGGCTCCCGCCGGCGCTCCGTGGGACGCGTTCCTGATCGGCGTGACCCTGTTTCACGCGGTGGTCGGCGGCTTTCTGTTCTGGCGCCACGAGCAGTTTACGCCGCTGCACCCCGCCGGCCACGAAGCGAGCGCGCGCCTCACCCTGCCCAACATCCTCACGCTGGTGCGCCTCAGCTCGATTCCCACGCTCACGCTGCTGCTGGCCGTGGGACCGCGGCGCGGTACCGTTCCGCTGCTGGTGGCGGTAGCCGCGGGCGTGTTCCTGACCGATCTGTTCGACGGCGCCCTGGCCCGCCGGCGGCGGCAGGTGACTCCCATCGGCGGGTACCTGGATTCCGCAAGTGATTACCTGGGGCTGCTTGCCTTGACCGCACTGCTCGCCGCCCAGGGCATCCTGCCGGCGTGGCTGGCGGCGCTGCTCACCGCCCGGCTGGTGCTTCACGCCGCGGCCACCGGGGCGCTCGTGCTGCGCCACGGCATCGGTGTGGCAAGGCCCACGACCTGGGGCAAGATCTCGGTCGCCGCCGCCATGGTGCTGATCACCCTGGAGCTGCTGGCCCACGCCGTCGCCGCCGCCGGGCTTCCGCCCGGCGGCGCGGCTGCCCTGCCGCTGGCCCGCGGCCTGCAGGCGGTCGAGCTCGCCGCCGCGCTGTTGATCGCGATTTCGCTGGTCGACAAGTTGCGCTACTTCCTGCGTACCTTGAGGCGCGGCGCTTCCGCCTGACGGCGGCATGGCCTACAATAGCGGAGGCATGGCGAAGAAGATCATATCGGTTGCCGTGGTCGGAGCGCATCCCACCAAGGCAATGAACCCGGCCGTGCCCTACTCACCGCGAGAGATCGCGGCCGCCGCCATCGACAGCCGCAAGGCCGGCGCGGCCATCGTGCACGTTCACGTACGCGAGCCCGACAGCGGAGTTCCCTCGTCGCGCAGCGAGCTGTTTGCCGAGGTGGTGGACCGCATCCGCCAACAGTCAGACATCCTCATCAACCTTACGACGAGCGGCCTGAACATCCCCGGCAAGAACGTCATTGCCGAGCGCCTGGAGCCGGTGGCGCTGCAGCCCGAGATCTGCTCCCTCGACGTCGGATCGATGAACTTCGGCGAGCGGGTGTTCCTCAACCCTCCCGACTGGGGGCGGGCCGCGGCGCTGCGCATGCGCGGCGCCGGCGTGAAGCCGGAGATCGAGGTGTTCGACGCCGGCCACGTCCGCCAGGCCCGCGTGTTGATCGACGAGGGACTGTTCGCGCCGCCACCGTTCGTGCAACTGTGCATGGGCGCCGGCTGGGGCATCGAAGCGACGCCCGAGAATCTGCTGTTCATGAAGAACCTGCTGCCGGCCGGGGTGCCGTGGTCGGTGTTGGGGGTGGGGCGCAGCCAGCTTCCCATGATCACCATGGGAATCATCCTCGGGGGGCACGTGCGAGTCGGCTTCGAGGACAACCTCTACCTGCGCCGCGGGGTGCTGCTGAAGAGCAACGCCGAGATGGTGGAGCTGGCCGCCAACCTGGTGGAACAGCTCCAGCACGAGGTCGCTACGCCGGCAGAAGCCAGACAGATTCTTGGCATTTGAAGAGCGTCGGGCGGCCGGCGCCGAGCCGCGGGAGGAGCTGCGCGCGGCAACCGACGGCGTCGTGGAGTGGCACATGCTCAACATGGCCGGCGAGTTGATCACCATCCGCATGGCCGACACCATCGGCCCCGGGCTGCGGCAGGTACTCGGCCGCTACTGGACCTACGACCCGGGCCGCGGCGACGGCGTGGCGCCGATCCCGCACCTGATGCACCTCGAGACCAGCGGCCGGACGGTCTCCCTGGGGACCCCGCTACGCCAGGAATACCGCTTTCGGTTGGTGACCGCCCGCACTCCCGACGGCGCGCTGACGCGCGCCCACCTGGTGATGAACTGCATCCTGTACCAGCGGGCCGCGCGGGCGGACGGCGCCCTGGGAAGCGCCGAGATCTGGCTGGCGCTGACCCGCCCCTTCGCCCCCCCGGCGGCGCGCCGGCTCAGCGCGGTGCCGGCGGCGCTGGCGTTTCTCGCCGAGCACGAGCTCGGCGCGGACGAGCTTGGCAGCCGCCCCATCGAGTCGTTTCGCTGTCAGGCCGCGGCAGCCGAACAAGCCATCCACGACACCCTGCCGCTGGCGTATCACGTGGATCGATCCGACTCGAACCGCCATATCAACATGCACGTCTATCCGCAGCAGGCGCTCGACTACCTGGCGCTCGGCTATTACCGCGCCGGGGGCGATGCCGGACGGCTTCGATTTCGCGCCGTCACGGTCTTCTTTCGGCGCCCGTTCCTGCCGGGCGACGGCGCCGAGGTGGAGTTGGACCTGATCGTAGCGCCGGAGCGGTTCCGCGGCGCCCTGCGCTTCCATCATCACCGGATGAGCGGCGGCCGCAGCCGGAAGATCTCCATGGCGCTGCTGACGCGCGGAATCCTGGCCGGCGGCTGAAGAGCCGCGCGCCTCGAAGCCCGTTCGCCCGGGCGCTGGCCGGCCGTCGCGGCCGGGGTTACTCGTAGTGGTAGCTGCTGCCGCCGATGAACTCGCGCAGCAGGGAGTCGCGCGGCACGGCGTCCTCGTGGGGCCACTCGGCTACCCCGTCGAGGAGGGCGGCCAGTCGGATGACGCGGGCGCGGGCGTCGTCGCTGTCACCGGAGGCGTCAGCCCGCAGCTCAGCGGCCAGACGGCGCACCTCCGGGCCCAGGCGGCCCTTGAGGAGCGGCAGTTCGTACGCCAGGTAGGTATTGACGATCGCGTCGGCGAGGCGCAGCCGGGGGATGATGTGGCGCATCTCGGCGCGCCGCACGTATTGCCAATGCAGCAGGGTCTGGCGCGCCGTGTAGTTGCGAAACTGCTGATCGCGGACCATGCGGCGCAACATGCGGACGTCCGACCAGCGCAGCCAGGCGCCGGTATCGTCCTTCACCTGGGACAGGGTCTCGACGTAGATGCCGACCTTGAGTTCGCGCGGAACCGCGGCCGTCAACGCCGGGTAGAGGCCGTGCAGCGAGTCGATCAGCAGTACCGTGTCGGAGTCGATGCGCACCGGCTGCGCCGCGGGGTGCTGCGTTCCGGTGGTGAAGTCGTAGCGCGGGATGCGTACCTCCTCGCCGGCCAGAATATGCGCCAGATCGCGGTTCAAGAGTTCCAGGTTCAGCGCCTGCGGGGTCTCGAAGTCGTAATCGCCGCGCGGGTCGCGCGGGTGCAACTCCAGGTCGTAGAAATAGTGGTCCACTCCGAGGGCGAACAGGCGCATGCCCAACCGTTCCAACTGCTCGCGCAGCTTGATGGTGGTGGTGGTCTTGCCGGATGCGGAAGGCCCCGCGACGATGATCACCCGCGGGGCCGGGTCGCGCCGGACGATCGTGTCGACCGCGGCGCTGATCTGGCCGGCGTAGAACTGCTCGGCGGCGGCGATCAGCGCCGGGAAGCGGCCAGCTTCCATGGCGGCCGCCAGGTCGGCAAGGCGGGTGCAGCGCCGGTCCGCGGCCCAGGCCAGCGTCTGCCACAGACACTGGTAGGGAATGTTGTCGAGCGAGTAGGTCGCCGAGGGTTGGCCCGCGCGCTTGAGAGCGTGTTCGTAGCGGTAGATGATGTAGGCTTTGGCGGTGCGCGCGTGCCCGCGTTCGATCAGTACCTTTTCGACTACGTCCTGCACCTCTTCGACCGTGGGCGCCGCCGCGGCGGCAGCCGGCGCGGAGTGTGCGGCCGGCCCGGAGGTTGCGCCGGCGGTCGCGGCGATCCGCGCGCCGCGCGCCCGGGCCGCCGCGGCGCGCCGTTCCAGCAGCGCGACTACGTCGTCGGTTACCAGTTCCGCCGGCGCGCGCGCCCGGCCGCCGACCGCCACCGCGGCGCGGTACACGGCAAAGGCGATCTTGGCGCGGTTGAACGGCACCAGGCGCCCGTCACGCTTGACGACGTGCTCGATCATCGAAAGGTCCCCGCGCCGGCTGACCGGCGCGGCCGCCGCGGCCTAGGCGCGCTGCGCAACGCGCTCCCGGAACAGCTCGACGCAGGCCGCGAACTCCAATGCCGGGGTCTGCGCACCCGCGCGGTCACGCAACGAGACGGTGCCGGCAGCCTGCTCCTTGGCGCCCACGATTGCCATGTAGGGCACCTTCTGCCGCTGGGCGGTGCGGATCTTGGCCCCCATGCGGCTGGCGGACAAGTCAGCTTCCACCCGGAAGCCGTGCTGCCGCATCTGTTCGGCGACCGCCGCCGCGTAGTCGTTCACCGGTGGATTCACCGGGATGACCACCGCCTGCACCGGCGCCAGCCACAGCGGGAAGGCGCCGGCGTAGTGTTCGATGAGCACGCCCAGGAAGCGCTCGAACGCGCCGTGCAGCGCGCGGTGCACCATGACCGGGCGGCGTTGGCTGCCATCACGATCGACGAACGACATGTCGAACCGCTCCGGCAGGTTGAAGTCGAACTGAATCGTGGTCATTTGCCAGAGCCGGCCCAGCGGATCGCGCACGTGCAGGTCGATCTTCGGCCCATAGAACGCGCCGCCGCCGGCATCGATCTCGTACTCCAGCCGGTGCGCTTCGATGGCGCGGCGGAGCGAGGCGGTAGCCCGCTCCCAGCTTGCGTCGTCGCCTACCGCCTTGTCGGGGCGCGTGGCCAGGTGCGCGACCAGATCCTCGAAGCCGTAGGCCCGCCAGATGCGCAGCGAAAACCGCAGCACCTCGCCGATCTCCTCGTCGATCTGGTCGGGGGTGCAGAAGATGTGGGCATCGTCCTGGGTCAGGCCGCGCACCCGCAACGCGCCGTGCAGCGTACCGGAACGCTCGAAGCGGTACACCGTCCCCAGTTCCGCCCAACGCAGCGGGAGATCGCGATAGGAACGGAGGTCGCTCTTGTAGATCATGATGTGGAACGGACAGTTCATCGGCTTGAGGTAATAGTTGCCGTTGTCCAGCTCCATGGCGGGAAACATGTTGTCGGCGTAGAAGTCGAGGTGGCCGGAGGTTCGCCACAGCCACTCGCGGCCGACGTGGGGAGTGTTGACCAGCTCGTAGCCGCCGGCGTAGTGCTCGCGCTTCCAGAAGTCCTCGATGATGGAGCGCAACCGCGCGCCCTTGGGATGCCAGAAGATCAACCCCGGCCCCACCTGCTCCTGAATCGAGAACAGATCCAATTCGCGGCCCAAGCGCCGGTGGTCGCGCTTCTCGATCTCGGCGAGACGCTCCAGGTAGGCGGCCAGCTCCTGCGGACTCTCCCATGCCGTGCCGTAGATGCGCTGCAGCATCGGGCGCCGCTCGTCGCCGCGCCAGTAGGCGCCGGCGCTGCCGGTCAGCTTGAACGCGGCGGAATCGAGCTCCCGGGTGCTGTCCACGTGGGGGCCGCGGCACAGGTCGGTGAAGGTGGCCTGGGTAAACAGCGAGATCTCTTCATCCGGCGGCAGCGCCTCGATCAACTCCAGCTTGTACGGCTGCTCGACGAACCGCTCCCGCGCCGCCGCGCGGCTGATCACGCTCCTGACGAAGGGATGATCGCCCTCCATGATGCGGCGCATGCGCTCCTCGATCTGCCCCAGATCCTCCGGCGTGAGGGAGCGCGGCAGATCGAAGTCGTAATAGAATCCGTCGGCGATCGGCGGGCCGATGGCGAGCTTGGCGTCCGGGAACAGCTCCAGCACCGCCTCGGCCATCACGTGGGCGCAAGAGTGGCGCAGCCGGTACAGGCGGTCGGCGTCAGGCACCGAATCTAACCGCGCCGCCGCCGCCGGGTCTGGCGCCGCGGCTGGTTGCGGGTCACTGCCACGGAACCGCCGCGCGCCGCTTCCGGCGCCGGTTCCGCGGGTGCCGCAACCGCCGGTGCCGGCGCCGGCGTGGGCAAGGCGGCGGCGGTACGGTTCACGGCGCTGCCTTCGGCGCGCGCGGCCGCGGCATCCGCCGGCGGGGCGCCGGACGCCGCCGCAACGACGCGGGCGCGGCGCCGCGTGCGCACCAGACGCCACATCAGCACCGTGGGCGAGGCGACGAACATCGACGAATAGGTACCCACCACGACGCCGATCATCAGGCTCAGCGCAAAGGTCCTGATGGAGGAGGTGGCGAAGATGTAGATCGCCAACACCGCCAGCAGCGTGGTCAGCGAGGTAATCAGCGTGCGGGCCAGAGACTGAGTGATGCTGGTGTTGATCACCAACTCGAAGTTGGCATCGCGCATCAGGGTCTCGTTTTCCCGGATACGGTCGAAGATCACGATGGTGTCGTTGAGCGAGTAGCCGACGATGGTCAGCACCGCGGCGATGGTAGCGGTGCTGATCTCCAACTGAAGCGTGCCCAGCACCCCCAGCATGATGGCGATGTCGTGGACCAGCGCCAGCAACGCCCCAACCGCGAACGCGGCGCGAAACCGAAACAGGATGTAGACGAAGATCAGCGCGAACGCGACCACCACCAACCAGACCGCCTGCTCGCCCAGCAGCCGGGAAAGGCTGGGACCGACGAAGTCGGTCTGCAGTATGGTCACCTGCTCGGCGCCGAACGCGTCCGCCAACAGGGCCGCGATGCGCGCTTCGGTAGCCTCCTGGTCGCCGTCCAGCAGATCGGAACGGACGATGTAGCGCTGCTCGGCCGGCCCGCCGATCGCCTGCAGCGAGAAGCGCTCCAGCGAGTCCAGGGCGGTGCGCACCGCGGCGATCGACGCCGATGGCGGCGCCGCAGGGTCCAGGTAGCCGAGCACGAGGGCCTGGCCGGCGCCGCGGAAGCCGGGCGGCTGGAGTTGCTCCGCCGGCGTGTTCGCCGGCGCCGCCAGCTCCACCTCCACGCCGGGAACGGCGGCCAACTGCTCGGCGATCGCCCCGATCGTGGGATATGCCTCGAAGTCCAACACGCGGCGCTGCACGGTGTTGTCGCTCAGCCACTGGATGGTGAGAAAGCCGGGCCGGCCGAGCAGTGGATCGGGCGGCGTGAGCTCCGGTTCGAGGGCAGCCCCGGCGTCACTGAGCTGCAGGGCGGCCGGCGCGATCTGGAATTGCTGGGAAACGCCGCCGCTCAGATCCACGCTGAGGTTGACGCCGCCGCGCAGCATGGTCCCCACGGCGCCGGCGACGATCAGCAAGACCGACAGCACCGCCATCGGCCGGCGCAGAGCGGTGAACCTGATGACACCGCTCATCTACTTCGCCTCCATGCCGGCCGCGGCCAGGCGCGGGCGCCGCCGCCAGTCGATGCTGAGCCGCTGCACGTGCAGGGTGTCGGTGAAGAAGTCGAAGATCAGCCGCGATACCACCAGCGCGGTGAACATGGAGGACACCACTCCGACCGAAAGGGTCACGGCGAATCCCTGAATCGGCCCGCTGCCGAGCTGAGACAGAGCGATAGCGGCTATGAACGTCGTGATGTTGGCATCCATCACGGTCCAGAACGCCTTGCCGAAGCCGGACGTCACCGCCGCGGCGGCCGACTTTCCGAGCCGGTACTCCTCCTTGATGCGCTCGAAGATGATCACGTTGGCATCCACCGCCATGCCAACGGTCAGAATGACGCCGGCGATACTGGGCAGGGTAAGCGTAAAATTGAACACGCTCAGCACCGAGACCAGGAAGAACAGGTTGAGCAGCAGGGCCAGATCGGCAACCAGCCCGGCCAGCTTGTAGTACGCCAGCATGAATATCAGCACCGCGGCCATGCCGAGCGCGATGGCGTTCAGTCCGGTGCGGATGGCGTCCTCACCCAGCGAGGCGCCGACTGCCTGCTGACTGAGAATCTCCAGCGGTACCGGCAGCGCCCCCGTCTCCAGCACCAGCGCCAGGTCCTGCGCTTCGCTCTGGGTGAATCCGGTGACCCGTACCTGATTGCGAATCGGCTCGGAGATGGTCGCCGCGGCCTTTACCTTGTCGTCCAGCACCACCGCCAGGACGTTGCCGACGTTGTCGCTGGTCAGCTTGAAGAAGATGTCGCCGCCCTCGCCGGTGAGGCTGAAGATCACCGTCGGCTGCTGGGTGATCGGGTCGCGGCTTACCTGCGCCTGCTGAATGTAGGTGCCCTCTAGTCCCACCTGCTCCCTGATCACCGTATAGCCAAGCAGTTGATCCACCCCGTAGGCGTCCTTCTCGTAGCGGCCGCGCAGCGCGGTACCGGCAGCGAGGATCGAATCGTCGCGTGGTTGGCCGTCCGCACCGAGGAAGCTCCCCGGGTTGGCCGCCTGGTAGGCGCGGAACCGGGCCAAGCCCTCGGTATCGACGATATGGAAGTTCAGCCGTCCCTTGCCGAGGATGAAGCTGCGCATCCGCTCCGGGTCCGGCGCGCCCGGCATCTCCACCACGATCTGACTCTCGCCCCGGCGCCGGATCTGCGGTTCGGTTACCCCGAACTGGTCGATGCGGTTGTTCAGGACCTCCAGGGCCCGCCGCAGGGCTCCCTCCTCCTCCTGGGCGTTGAGGGCAATGCCGCTCTGTTCGCTGAGGCTTTCGAGGTCCGGCTCGATCACCACGTACATGCCGCCGCTGAGATCGAGCCCGAGCTGGATGCTGCGCGAACGCAGATCCTTCACCGCCAGCAGCTCGTTGCGATGATGGTCCTCCATCGCCACGAAGGTTTCGCCCTCGCTGGGAAACGCCTTGACCACGGCGTCGACGTTCCAGTTGCGCGGCACCTCCCGGCGCTCCACCTGCAACCGTTCGCGCGCCGCGGGAATCAGATAGGCGAGCTCGGCGGGAAGCGCGGCGGAAGTGTCGCTGCGCGCCAGCGAGACGAGCCGCTGCAGGTCGGCGTCGGCGCGTTGCCGCGCCAACACCCGGATCTGATCGCGCGACGCGTTGGCCTCACGGCGCTGCTCGGCGGTCAGCAGCAGGTACCAGCGCACGGTGGGATAGAGGAACCACACCGATACCCCGACGAAGGCGAGAATAAGGATCAATCGTAAGCGTTTGGTCATGAGAGGGTGCCCGGCCCACCGCGGGGCTCGTCAGGACTGCTCCTTGTCCTGCGCCGCGGGGCGCGATTCCCCTTGACGCTGCTCCAGGATGCTGGTGATGGAGGCCTTGGCGAATTCGATCTTGGTGGCATCGTCCACCTTCACCGTTACCGCCTCCTCCTTTACCGCGGTCACCACGCCGCGAATGCCGCCGGAGGTCTGCACCTTGTCGCCCTTCTTGAGTTGCGACAGCATCTGGCGGGTCTCCTTCTGGCGCCGGTTCTGGGGGCGGATCACCAGAAAGTAGAAGATCATGATGATCAGACCAAAGGTGACCAGCATGGTGGCGAGCTGGCCGCCTGCCGCGCCATCTCCGAAGGCGGCCTGCAAGAGCGAGAACGTGTCCGTTACCGTGTTGTTCATGAGGTGTCCTTTTGCCGATTCCCCTTGGCGGCCATGCGCCGGCTCACTGCCCGCGACGGAGCACCGAAGCTACCACGCACCGGGCTTGCGGTCAAACCGAGCGCGCCTCGGTCACGCCCCAAGCTCACCGGCGCTCAGGCAACGATGATGCGCTTGATACCGGCAGGCACACCGAACACCCCAAACAACTTGCGGAGATCGTCGACCGTGCAGGGGCGGCCAGTGACCTGCTCCATGGCGGCGCGCACCAACTCCAGTTCCTCGGCCGCGCCGGAAGCCTTGGTCTGCACCGCATAGTCGGCGGAGCAGAACGCCGCTTTGTAGAGGCCCTCGTCGAGTAGCTGGCGGGTCGTCAGCCTGCCGTAGCGGCGGCGCTGTTGACCATGCACCGCGGCCTTGTCGCCATCATACCCGATGACGAACAGATAGTCAGCGCGCTTCACCGTTTCAGAAAAAAGGGCGCCACCCCTTCCGGCAGGACAGGGGCGCGCCCTCTCGTAGACGAGATGCCTGGTCGAGCGCCCTAATAGGGCGGCATCCCTCCCATGTCACCGCCGCCGCCCGGCGCCGGCGGTTCCTTCTTCTCCGGCAGATCGGTAATGGTCGCCTCGGTGGTGAGCAGCAGACCGGCGATCGAGGCTGCATTCTGCAACGCCGACCGGGTCACCTTCGCGGGATCGATGATTCCCGCGGCCATCAGATTGGTCCACTCCATCTTGGCGGCGTCGAAGCCGGAGTCCCTGGCCTCCTTCTTGGCGCGATCCACCACGATCGACCCGTCCAGGCCGGCGTTGGTGGCGATCTGCCGAATCGGCTCTTCGAGGGCGCGCTTGACGATCTTGTAGCCCACCTGCTCAGCCTCGGTCAGGGAATCGACCTCGTTCTTGTCCAGCGCCTTGACCGCCTGCACCAGGGTCACGCCGCCGCCGGGGATGATCCCCTCTTCGATGGCGGCGCGGGTGGCCGACAGGGCGTCCTCGACGCGGTGCTTCTTCTCCTTGAGCTCCACCTCGGTAGCCGCGCCCACGTTGATCACCGCCACCCCTCCGGCCAGCTTGGCCAGCCGTTCCTGCAGCTTCTCGCGGTCGTAATCGGAGGTGGTCTCGTCGATCTGCACCTTGATCTGGGCGATCCGGTCCTTGATGTCCTTGTCCTTGCCGGCGCCCTCGATGACGGTGGTGTTCTCCTTGTCGACGTTGACGCGCTTGGCCGACCCAAGCTGCGCCACGTCGGTGTTCTCCAGCTTGAGACCCAGCTCCTCGGAGATCACCTGACCGCCGGTCAGGATGGAGATATCCTCCAACATCGCCTTGCGGCGGTCGCCAAAGCCGGGCGCCTTGACCGCGCACACGTTGAGCGTGCCGCGCAGGTTGTTGACCACGAGCGTGGCCAGGGCCTCGCCCTCGACGTCCTCGGCGATCAGCAGCAGCGGCTTGCCGGCCTGGGCGATCTTCTCCAGCACCGGCAGCAGGTCCTTCATGTTCGAAATCTTCTTGTCGTGGATCAGGACGTAGGGATTCTCGAACACCGCCACCTGGGTGTCGCGGTTGGTCACGAAGTAGGGCGACAGGAAGCCGCGGTCGAACTGCATGCCCTCGACCACTTCCAGATTGGTGTCCATCGACTTGGACTCTTCGACGGTGATGACCCCGTCCTTGCCCACCTTCTCCATGGCATCGGCGATCAACTCACCGATGTCGTTGTCGTTGTTGGCCGAGATGGCCGCAACCTGGGCGATCTCGCCCTTCTCCTTGATCTCCTTGGAGGAGTCCTGGATGTCAGCCACGGCGATCTCGACCGCGGTGTTCATGCCGCGCTTGATCTCCATGGGGTTGATGCCGGCCGCGACCGACCGCAGCCCTTCGCGCACCATCGAATAGGCCAGTACCGTCGCCGTCGTGGTGCCGTCGCCCGCTACGTCGTTGGTCTTGGTGGCAACTTCCTTGAGAAGCTGCGCGCCCATGTTCTCGAAGGGCTCCTCCAACTCGATCTCTTTCGCTATGGTGACGCCGTCGTTGGTAACGGTCGGGGCACCAAACTTCTTATCCAAAACGACGTTCCGGCCCTTCGGGCCCAACGTGACCTTGACGGCAGTCGATAGCTTCTCGACCCCCTTCAGTAGCGCCTTGCGGGCGGACTCGTCGAATTGCAACTGCTTCGCCATATAACAAGCTCCTGACGATGAGAGATGTGATTGATGATGTAGGAATCACCGGTAACATACTACCTCGCGGACGGCAAAGCAATACCTTCCGCGCCTTCCGCGCCTGGGGCGCCCGGCGGCGGTGGGCGGCCCAACAGGCGTGCGCTGCCGGCGAAGCAGGTGTGCTCGGCGCCCGCGGCGTCGCGCACCACCAGCCCTCCGCTGGCCGCCACCCGCGCCACCCGGGCGCAGCGCGGCAGGCCGCGCCCGGCGCCGTCCAACCGCACCCACCGGCCGCGCGCGAACAGCCGCCGGTCCACCAGCTCCGCCCAACCCGGCTCGTCCAGCAGGCGGTGCAACTCGCCGAGGATCAGCTCCAGCAACGGCCAGCGCCGCACCCGGCGGCCGCTGCGCAGCCGCACCGACGCCGCCGGCAGGTCGCGGGCGCTGCCCGGCGGCAGGCCGCGGCGCTGGTTGCAGGTCACCCCCACCCCGGCGCTGTACCAGTCACCCAGCCGCTCGCAGAGGCACCCGGCGACCTTGCCACCGCGCATCAGTACGTCGTTGGGCCACTTCACCTGGCACGCCACGCCGCTGCTCGCCTCCACGGCGCCGGCCACCGCCAGCCCGCACAGCAGCGGCAGCCGCTGCGGCACGGCGCCCACCGCGTCCGCATGCAGCAGCAGATTGAACAACAGGTTGCGGCCGGGCGCACTCACCCAGCGCCGCCCGGCGCCGCGCCCGCGCCCGCGCGTCTGGTAGTCGGCCGTGATCAGGGCGCCGGAGACCGGCGCATGGCGCACCAGCCGGCGCGCGTCTTCCATCGTCGAGCCGGTGCGCGGCAGGTGGTATTGCGGCGCCGCCGGCCACGGCGAACGCAGCGGCGGCCGGCGGCGCCGCCAGCGGCGCGGATCCGGCGCCGCCGGGCGCCGGGCGGCGTGATTCCCGTCCATGGGGACTACATGGAGACGAACAGTTCCTGCGGCGCGCGCAGCAGTTCCAGGAAGTAGGAGGAGAACTCCGCGGCCGGCACGCCGTCCACCACGCGGTGGTCGAAGGCCAGGGACACCGGCAGCACCCACGCCGGGCGCACCGCGCCGGCCACCACCATCGGCGCCTGATGGATCCGGCCCGCGCCGATGATCGCCACTTGCGGCGGATAGATCATGGGCGATGCGTACAGGCCGCCGAAGGGACCGAAGTTGGTCAGGCTGAAGGTGCCGCCGCGCAAGTCCTCGATCCTGATCTGGCGTCCCTTGGCGCGTTCCACCACGTCCTTCATCTCGGCATCGATCTGCCGGATGGTCTTGTTCTCGACGTTATGGATCACCGGCATCATCAACCCGGCCTCGGTGTTCACGGCCACGCCGACGTGGATGTCCTTGAACACCGTGAGTTCCTCCGACACCGGATTGAAGTGGGCGTTGAGGACCGGATAGCGGCGCAGCGCCGTGGCCAGCGCCTTCATGAAGAAGGGCTGGAAGCTCACCCGTACCTCGGCCCCGGCGTTGACCTTGGCGCGCAGCTCCACCAGGTCCTCGACCACGCCCACGTCGAAGATGGTGGCGGTCGGAATCTTGCGGCTGGTCTCCATGGTGTGGGCGATGGTCTTGCGCAGGATCGTGAGCTCGACCGTCTGGCCAAGCGGCAGATGCGCGGGCGTGACCAGCGGGTCGTCGATGAGCGGAAACGCAAAGTCGGAACCGGTCTGCGCGGCCGGTTGCCGGGCGTTGCCGGGGCGCGCCTGCGGCACTACCCGGCGTTCGCCGGCGGCGCGCTCCACGTCGCCGGGCAGGATGCGCCCGCCGGCGCGGCGCGGCTGCACCTGCTGCAGGTCGACGTTCAGGTCACGCGCGCGGCGGCGCGCGGCCGGTGTGCCCGGCGGCTCCGCGTCCGGCGGCTCTGCGGCCGGCGCGCGCTGCGCGCGGTCCGCCGCCTCGTCGGCCGGCGGCTCGGCGTCGTCCGGCGGCGCGCCGCCGGACGACTCGTCGCTCGGCGGCAGGACGCTCGGCGCCGCGTCGAGGGTGCCGACCAGCGCCTGATGGTGATGGCCGGCGCTCTTGCCGCTTCCGTCCGCGGTATCGGACCCGGGCAGCAAGCCGCCGGCCGCGCGCCCGGCGGCCGGGGAGAAGCCGTTGCCGTCGCTGGCGGCGGTGCCGCCGGCCACCTCGATGTAGGCCAGCGTCGCTCCGACGCTGATCCGTTCGCCCACCTCGGAGCCGAACCTTACCACCACCCCGCTCTTGGGGGAGGCGATCTCCGCCACCACCTTGTCGGTTTCGACTATGGCCAGGATGTCGCCGGCGTTCACCTCGGCTCCGGGACTCACCTTGAACTCCAGGATCTTCCCCTCGGTGAGACCCTCGCCGATATCCGGAAACTTGAATTCGTAACTCATAAATCCCTACCTCGCTGCCGCGCTTCCTGCGGCCCGGACCAAGGTCGGTCGACGGACCGCCGGTCACGACCGGCGCTAGAACTCCACCGTCTCCCGCACCGCGTCCACGACGTGCTCCGCGGTCACGAAGTAGTAGTGCTCGGCCGCCGGAAGGGGAATCACGGCATCGCTGCCGGTTACCCGCCGGGGAGGCGCGTCCAGATACATGAACAGCTCTTCGGTGACCAGCGCGATCAACTCCGCGGCCACGCCGAACGAGCGGGGGCCTTCGTGCACCACCACCACGCGCCGCGTCTTGCGCACCGAACTCAGTACCGTCTCGCAATCGTACGGATAGATGGTGCGCAGGTCGATCAACTCCACGGCAACGCCTTGCCCGGTCAGGTACGCGCAGGCGCTGCGCGCCTCGCGCATCATTGCCCCGTAGGCGATCAGCGTCACCGCGTCGCCGCGCCGCTCCACCCGCGCGCGGCCCAGCGGAAGGGCATACGGCTCCGCCGGGATCTCCTGCTGCGGTGAGTGGTAGGAGCGCTTCGGCTCCATGTAGATCACCGGATCGGGATCCCGAATCGCCCCCAGGAGCAGTCCCTTCGCGTCGTGGGGAGTGGAGGGAATGACCACCTTGAGACCCGGCACGTGGGCGAACGTGGCTTCCATGCTCTCGACGTGATGCTCCAGCGCCTTGAGATTGCCGCCGTAGGGCATACGCACCACCAGCGGCAGGGTAAGGGTGCCGCGGCTGCGGTTGCGGGTGCGCGCGGCGTGGCACACGATCTGGTTGAACGCCGGCCACGCGAACCCGCTGAACTGGATCTCCACCACCGGCCTGAGCCCGGCCATCGCCATTCCCACCGCGGTCCCGACCAGCGCGCTCTCCGCCAGCGGCGAATCGAAGCAGCGGCGCGGTCCAAACCGCTCCTGCAACCCCGCGGTGGCTTGGAATACCCCGCCGTTGACCCCTACGTCCTCGCCGTAGACGACTACCGCGTCATCCTCCGCCAGGGCCTCCGCCAGGGCGCTGTTGATCGCTGCGAGGAGACTGGCCTCCGTCATGTGCCGGTGCGCTCCATGCGCCGGCGGCGCTCGGCGAGTTGCCGCTGCAGCAGTTCCGGCATGTCGGCATAGACGTAGCGGAAGGTGTCCTCCAGGGAGGGGCGTTCGAATTGTTCCACGGCGTCGAATTCGCTGCGCGCCCGCGCCCGCGCCGCGCTGATCACGCTCTGAAACTGCGCTTCGTCCATCAGCCCCTTGCGCTGCAACAGCTTCTGCAAGCGTACGACCGGGTCGCGGTTCTTCCACGTGGCGGCCTCGTCGGCGCTGCGGTAGCGGTGCGGGTCGTCCGAGGTGGTGTGCGGCCCGATGCGGTAGGTAACCCCCTCGATCAGCGTGGGGCCGCCGCCGGCGCGCGCCTTGGCGGCGGCCGCGGCGGTGGCGGCGTAGACCGCGGTCACGTCGTTGCCGTCCACCTGGATGCCCTCGAAGCCGTAGGCAGCCGCCTTCTGGGCGATGGAGGCGCTGGCGGTCTGCTGGTCGCGGTGCACCGAGATGGCGTACTGGTTGTTCTGGACGAAGAAGATGGTGCCCACCTGCCACACGCCGGCGAAATTCAAGGCTTCGTGGAAGTCGCCTTCCGAGGTGCCGCCCTCGCCGACGAACGCGATGGCGATGCGGTCGCTGCCCTGATAGCGCTCGGCGAACGCCAGTCCGACCGCATGGGGGAGCTGCGACCCGATCGGCAGCACGATCGGGGTGAGGTGATACAACTCGCGTTCGTAGGCGCTGCCCTGTTCGTTGCCCAACCAGTAGAGGTAGAACTGCTTCAGCGGCACGCCGCGTACCAGCAGGCCGCCCAGCTCGCGGTAGGTCGGCACCAGCCAGTCATCCTCGCGCAACGCCATCATGGCGCCCACGCTGTTGGCCTCCTGGCCGGTGGCCGGGGGATAGGTTCCGAGACGTCCCTGCCGGTTGAGGCTGAACGCCCACTCATCCGCGGCGCGGGCGTTGACCATGTAATGGTACGCCGCCTTGAGCTGCTCGCCGCTCATCTCGTAGCGCGCGTACTCGGCCACCGGGGTGACGGCGCCGTCGGGGGCCAGCAATTGCAGCAACTCGCTCACCGCCGCTCCTTCAGGCCGCACCGCGGGCCGCCGCCGCGGCGCGCTGCATCTTGCGGCCGACGCGGGCGATCGACTCCATGGAGGCGAGGTTGGCGGGCAGCCGGCACGTTCGAGGGTACTGCACCTTTACAAAACCTATGTCATTCGCTAGCATGTGGGCAACCGTGGCGCCGTACCCAAGTGGTAAGGGAGAGGTCTGCAAAACCTTTATACACCGGTTCGATTCCGGTCGGCGCCTTTCCGCAACAGGCCGCAGCAGCAGCCCGGGCGCAAGCGCTCACCGTGCGCCATCGACCGCGGACCGTTCCGCGCAGTCGCCGTCCGGTGGAGACGGGGCGCCCGGCGGCTGACCTTCGATACACGCCGGGGAGGGAGATTCCGGCCCGGCGCGGACCACCGGCAGGTAGTCTCGATTGGCGAACAGAATGCCATTGCTGGGAATGCCGCCGGCCACCACCTGGACGAACCCCGAGCGCACTTCCCGGGGCACCCGCACGCTGATGCGGCGGTCACTCCATTCCAGATAGGCGCTGCTGCTCGGGGTCACGCCCGCAATCACTACCGACCCGCCGCCGCGTTCGCGGCCAAAGTTGCGCCCGGTCAGGATCAGCGGGTACCCGCCGCGCCCGAGGCGCGGATTGGCGCCTTCGATCACCGGACGCCGGGCGCGGAAACCGACCAGCAGTACGGCCAGCAACAGGAACAGCGCGACCATGGGCACCAGCGCCCGCGCCGGTGGTGACAGGGATGGAATACGCACCGTTGGTCCCGGAATCAGGCGCCGCGGGGCCGCGCTCCGGCTAGCGCCCCGAACCCGCCGCTTCCGGCCCGGCCCCGGCAGCCCTGGGGAGCCCCGCCACCCTGGCGCCCGGCGCCGGTTGGTAGCGGACGATCTCGACCTCCAGCTTCAGCGTGACCTCGTCGGCCACGCCGCCCGCCACTCCGAGAGGAAAGAACAGCACCTTTTCGCCCAACGAAAGGGGTACGCTGCGATAGGTGGCCACGTACCGGGCCGGAGCCTCAGGTCCATCGTCGAGCCAGACCTGACCCTGGGCCAGCAGCTCGAGCGCGCCGGCGTCGTCCAGGTAGGGCGTGAATATGGCATGGATGCGGAGGTTGCTGCCGGTTACTTCGACGTTGACGGAACGTCCCGGGATGGTGAGCTCCGACTGCTGGGTATTCCAGGTAGTGAGTCGATCCGGCTGCGTCAGCGACAGTCCGACCTTGATTTCCAGCGGGTCATCCAGCGCCGAGCGCAGGGCGTCCTCGAGGCTGCTCCGAGGCTGCGATTCGGCGCCGGCGATCCCGGCCGCCACCCAGGTCACCACCGCCAGCGCCGTCACCGGCAGGCGCCGGCGCGCGGCCGCGGCGGGCGGAAACAGCGTCATCGCGGCCCGGCGCCTGTGGCCGCCAGTTCCGCCTCGCGCAGAATCGCCGGCTGTCCGAGCTGCAGAAACTGCGACTCGGCCGGCAACCGGATCACGATTTCCGCCGGCGCCGGCCGCGCCTCCGCGAGGCCGGCGGCACGGTCCACTCCGCCGGCGAGATTGGCCAACTCGCTGCGCGAGTCGCCGATGCGCGCCCACAGAGCGACGGTGGTAATCAGCAGGGTGACGCCCACCATGGCGGCGACCGCCGCGGGGGCCGAAACCCGCACCCCGCGGGTCCAGAACGAGGCCTGCCGCCAAGCGGCCTGGCGGGCACGGTCCAGGCGCCGCCATACGCGGTCGGCGGCAGCGGCGACGTCCGGCTCGCCGCTCTCCAGCAAGGCGTGACTGACCCGCTGGTAGGCGCGCAGGCGCCGGCGGCAGGCGCGGCACTGCGCGACGTGGGCCTCGATTCGCTGCGCCCCGCGCGCATCCACCTCGTGGTCGACGTAGGGGGACAGCAGGGCTCGTTCAGGGCACATGGCGAACTCCGGCGGCAAGCCGCCGGGCGAGTTGTTGGCGGGCGCGGTGCAGCCGGACCTTGACGTTGCCTTCGCTGATCCCGAGCACCGCGCTTATTTCGCGGTAGCTCATGCCGGCGTACTCGCGCAGCACCAGTGCGGTGCGCATGTTGTGCGGTAGTGCGTTCAATGCCTCCTGGACGGCGTCGCGGGTAGCCTCCGCCAGCAGCGCGGCATCGGCCGGCGCGGCGTACGTGTCGCTGGCGTCTTCAAGCCGGCGTACCGCGCGGCGTTCCCGTTCGCGGCGCTTCTCATGGTTGAGCGACAGGTTGCGGACCACCCGCAGCAGCCAATACCTGGTCTGGTCGATATCGGGCAGCGGCGACTCCCTGCCTATCAGCCGCAGAAACGCCTCATGGGTGAGATCTTCGGCCAAGCCGCGTTCTCCGGCGATCCGAAACGCTACGCGGAACACCGTCGGGAACAGCTCATGATAGATACGATCGAAATCGTTCTCCTTCATCCCGTTCCCACCCGGCTGCGACGTTCGTCCCTGGCTAGAAAGCAACCCTGGCGCCCGGAGGTTACAACCCGGTCCCCCATAATATCGGCGGGATCACTGCGCCGCGGTACGGCGCCACACCGTGCCGGTCGGGGTATCGCGCAGCTCGATGCCGCGCTGCGCCAGTTGCGCGCGGATCTCGTCGGCGCGCCGGTAGTCGCGGCGCCGGCGGGCCGCCTCCCGCTCGCGCACCAGCGCGTCGACCGCGGGGTCGGCCGCCTCCGCGGCGTCCGCCGCGGGCGCGGTTTCCAGCAGCCGCAGTCCGAGGATGCGATCGATCGCCGCGGCCGCCCGCAACGACTGGTGCGGATCGCCGGCGTCATCCTTGGCCAACCGCCACAGGCCGGCCAGCAGGCGCGGCAGCGCGAGATCGTTGGCCGCATGGGCCAGCGCCTCCCGCACCGCCGGGTGGCCGCGGTCGGCGGGGGCCAGCGCGCGCGGGTCGCCGCAGGCGGCGCGCCGCGCGAGCTCCGCGAGGCGGGCGCGCAGCCCCAACCGGGCGGCGCGCGCGGCCGCGAGCGCGCGCATGGTGAAGTTCTGGTGCGCCCGGTAGTGGGCGCCCAGCGCGAAGAAGCGAAAGTCCAGCGCGTCGTAGCCCTGCTCCTGAAGCTGGCCGATGGTCACCCAGTTGCCCTTCGACTTGGACATCTTGGCCCCGTTCACCATCAGGAACTCCCCATGACACCAGTAGTTGACCCAACGCTCGGAGGACTGCGGATCGATCTCCAACGCGGCCTCCGACTGGGCGATCTCGTTGGTGTGATGAACCGGTATCAGATCGATGCCGCCGCAGTGAATGTCGAAGCGCTCCTGCAAGTAGCGCATCGCCATGGCGCTGCACTCGATGTGCCACCCCGGGTAGCCGCGCCCCCAGGGCGAGTCCCAGATCATCGCCTGGTTGTCGAACTTCGAGCGGGTGAACCAGAGGCCGAAGTCCTCGGGGTTGCGCTTCGCCTGATCGACGCTGATCCGCGCCCCGGCGCGCAGCCGCTGGCGGTCGAGGAGCGCCAACTCGCCGTAGCGGGCGAAGCGGGCGACGTCGAAGAACACGTTGCCGCCCGCCACGTAGGTGAACCCCCGTTCCTCCAGCCGGCGGATCAACGCGATCATGTCGTCAACGTGGTCGGTCGCCTTGGCCACCACGTGGGGACGGAGCAGGTTGAGGGCAGCGGCGTCGGCAAAGAAGCGCTCGGTGTAGAACTCGGCGATTTCCCACACCGTGGAGCCCTCGCGCCGCGCCCCGGCCACCATCTTGTCCTCGCCCTCGTCGGCGTCGCCGGCAAGGTGTCCGACGTCGGTAATGTTCATCATGTGGCGGACGTCGTAACCCAGGGCCGACAAGGTACGGCGCAGCACGTCGACGAAGATGAAGGTCCGGAAGTTGCCGATGGTGGCGTAGTCGTACACCGTCGGACCGCAGGAATAGAGCCGCACGGCGCCCTCGGTTCGGGGCACGAACTCCTGCACCTCGCGCCCCAGAGTATTGAAGATCCGCAATGGAGGAACTGAATCGGGCATACCGGCCTTTTCGTCCCACACCCTACCCTGCCGCCCGGCGCCAATTCAACGCCGGCTTGCCAGCCCGGCCCGCCCGGGGAACGGCGCCGGTCACGGCGGAGTGGTAAAGGTGACCGTGACCGCCGGCCCGGCCGGCGGCGCCTTGCCCAGCTTGCGAACCGCTGCATGCAGGGAGAACTTGGGGGTGCGCAGCCGGATGCCCAGGTCCGCGGCGGCGCTGCCGCCGGCCGCGGTGACGCCGGCTTCGGCGGTAACCGGCGCCGCGGCAACCGCGCCCCGCACCCGTACGCTGCCGCCGCGCCCGCCCTCGCGCCAGGTCACCTCCAACTCGCCCGGGCGGCCATACAGCCGGGCGCCGGCCGAGCGAACCACTCCGCCGGCCGCCGCCTCCAGCTTGCCGGTGCCGCTTACGGTCCAGACGCCAAGAGGCACTACCGGCGTCACCGCAACCGAGAGCTTGCGCGCGGCCGAGTCGGCGCCGCCGGGCGGGCGCAACACCGGCGCCAACTCCTCGCCGCGCGCGGCGAGGCGGTACTTGAGCTTCCACTGGCCCGGTCCGGCGGCGCCGCGGAACTGCAGCGCCCACGCCAGGGGCGCCGCGCTGGAGGCGCCGGTCAGGCCGCGAAACTCGCGCCCGGCGACCGCCACCATGGCGCGCAGTTCCCCGAACTCCAGGCCGCCGCGGGCCGCCAGCCGCGCATGCCCGCCGAGCGGCACCCGGGGACCGCCCGACAGGTTGGCGCTGGCCCACAGATCCACGCCGGCGACGGCCAGCGCGACCCGCGCTCCCGCCAGCGACAGCGCGCCGCCGGGAAACGGCGCCGTAGCGAGCTTCCATCCCGAACGCGGTTGGTACGGCGCATCCGCGCGCAGCGCGGCGTAGGCCTCCATCCGCAGCGCGGCGTCCGGAGGCAGGGAGGCCACCAAGCCGAACGTCGGCGGCTCGGCGCCGACCCCGGCTCCGGCTCCGGCGGCGGCGAGCCGGCGCCAGCCGAGGAGCGTCAGTTCCGGTACCGGCGTGAGCTGGACGCCGCGCAGCGAGCCGGGATAGAGGCCGCTCTTCAAGCGCAGCCGGGTAGCTTCGGAAAATACCGCGCTGCCGGCGTCATGGCCGAGCGGGTCGGCCAACTCCCGCCACGCTCCGGTGACCGCCACCGGCCCCGCCAGAGCGCCCTGCGCGGCCAACCCCAACTCTACCGCCAGCGGGAGGTCGGCGGCATCTCCGGCGGTCACTACCACGACGCCCCGGCCCCAGTCGGCGCGCTGCAGCAGGCGCGTGCGCAACACGGCGCCGGCGCCGCTGAACTCGGCCCGCGTGGTGACGGCCGGGGCGGCCGCCGGGGCGGCAACGGCAGCGTGCGGCGGCCAGCCCGCAAGCAGCACGGCGAGCGCGGCGCCGGCGTGCGGCCGGCCGCTCAACCTGATGATAGATAGCATGCCGCCGGAACATGCAAGATCAGTGCCATCCGGCGGCGGCAGGCCCTCGGCAGCAGCCAACGGCCGGTCCTGTCCTTTACGTTCGTTTACCTTCCCGCTGGCGCCGGCGCGCCGTTCGTGGCACAGTAGGGCGTCATGAGCAGCTTTGCGGAGGGTCGCCTGGTGGTGGCGCGAGGCGACGTCACCGAGTTCCGCGGCACGCCGCCGTGCGCGGTCGTCAATGCCGCCAACCGCTCGCTGCTGGGCGGCGGGGGAGTGGACGGCGCGATTCACCGCCGGGGCGGCCCGCGCATCCTGGAGCAGTGCCGGGCGATTCGCCGCACCCGCTACCCGCAGGGATTGCCGACCGGAGCAGCCGTCATCACCGACGGCGGGCGCCTGCCCGCGGACTACGTGATCCACACCGTGGGACCGGTGTGGCACGGCGGCGACCGCGGCGAGCCCGGGCTGCTGCGCGCCGCGTACCGCAACAGCCTGCTGCTGGCCGCGGAGCACGAAGTAGCCGAGGTGGCGTTCCCGGCCATCTCCACCGGGGTGTTCGGCTATCCGCCCGCGCTGGCGGCGCGCGCGGCGCATGGCGCGATCACGGAGTTCCTCGACGCCCACCGCGCGCCGCAACGGGTGCATCTGATCTTCTTCAGCGAAGGCGACGAACGCGCCTTCCTGGCGGCGGTCGGGACACCGTAGGAGGAGGCCGGCGGCTATGGAGGATGTCGTTCTCAATGAGCTCAGCCCACGACCGGTAGAGGAGCACGGCGAGCAACTGCTGGCGTTCCCGGCATCCGAGAAGTTGAGCTCCCTGGCCAAGCGCAGCGCGCTGCAGGAGGCGCGCGGCTGGATGGTGCGCGGCGCCGAAGTCAGCGACTGGCGCTTCAGCGGCTACCTGCGGCGCGGCGGCGGCCTGCTGGTAGCGGGTCCCGGCGCCGACGGCGAGCTGCTGGCCGCGGCCCTGGAACGGCCCGGCCGCGCGGCGCTGGCGGCGCTGGCGCGGGTGGCGGGCGCGCTGCGGCTCCTGCAGCAGGAGCACGGCTTCGACCAGCCGCTGCAGCTCAACGGCGTGTACCTGCTGGCCGGCGGCGGCGTGCTCATCTTCCCGCCGCCGGTGGTGAGGCAGCTTACCGAGACCCACTCGCCGGCCGCCATGCTGGCCGCCAGCGGGCGGCTCAATCATCCCGACCTGGCGGCCGCCGAACGGCTCAGCGCAACGCTGGCGATCCTCAGCTACCGCGCGGTCACCGGGGCCTACCCGTTCCCCGCCGCCGGCGAGGATGACCTGCGCACGCAGATGCGCCGCCTCGAGGTAGTGCCGGCCGGGCTGCGGGCGCCCGGCACCGACCGCGAGCTGGCGGCGCTCATCGACCGCGCCCTGCGCCCCGGCCGCCACGAGCAGCGCCCGGGCTTGCAGGAATGGGCTGCGGTCCTGGAGCGGGTCACTCGCGAGCCGGAGCCGGCGCCGGTGACAGCCGCCGCGGCCGCCGAGCTGCAGGCCAAGGCGCGGGAGCTGCAGGCAAAGTACGAGCTGGCCTTCCGCCGGCGCGTCTTCCTGCAGCGCAATCTGCGCACCATCGTCGTGGTCTCGGTAGCGGTGGCGGCGCTGGGCGGAATCCTCGGCTCCATCATCGCCAACCAGTTCCAACCGCGCGCCACCAGGGGGTTCTCGCCGCGGCAGGTGGTCGAGGTGTTCTACGCCAGCATCGGAGCGCTGGATCACGTCACCATGGAAGACGCGGTAATCGACGGCGCCGGCCAGGGGTTGATCAACGAAGCCGTCAACCTGTTCGTGATGAGCCGCGTGACCCAGGGTTACGAGGGGCGCAGCAACATCATGAACGCCGCCGAGTGGGTGGCGGCCGGCAAGCCGGAGCTGCCCGCGGGGGTGGGCGTGTACGGCGCCTCCGAGCTGGAGATCGCGGCCGAGCAGGGAGCGCCGCAGCCGGTGTTTCGCGTGACCTACCTGATGTGGCGGCCGGGCGGCGAGGATGGCAGCGGGCCGCGCGGGGCGCTGCAGCAAGGGGTGCCGCGCAGCGAGCGCGTGTTTCTGCGCCAGGACCGCGACGACTGGGTGATATTCCAGTTTCAGGAGATCGCAGCGCCCGGGACGCCGGCGACCGGTGGCTGAGCGCGCCGCTCCGGCCGCGGCCCGGATCGGGGCGGCAGCCGACCTGCACGGGATGCGCGCCACCGTGATGGGACTGGGGTTGCACGGCGGCGGCCTGGCGGCGGCGCAGTTCCTGGCGCGCCGCGGCGCGCGGGTGACGGTCACCGACCGGCGCCCGCGCGAAGCGCTGCAGTCCACCCTGGAGCAGCTCGACGGCTCGGTGCGGGTGGTACTCGGGGGCCACGAACCGGCGGACTTCACGCATGCCGACCTGGTGATCAAGAACCCGGCGGTAGCGCCCGACTCGCCCTTCCTCGAGGCTGCGCGCACCGCCGGAGTCCCCATCGAAACCGACATTTCCCTGTTCCTCCGCCTGCATCCGGCCACTCCGCTGCTGGCGGTGACCGGCAGCAAGGGCAAGTCCACCACCGCCGCGGCGCTGCACCACGGCCTGCGGCAGTGGCATCCCGCGGCGCGCCTGGGCGGCAACATCACCACCTCGCCGCTGGCCTTCGCCGCGGCCCTCGGCGCGGATACCCCGGTGGTGCTGGAGCTCTCCTCATGGCAGTTGGGCGACCTGCCCGATCCGGCCCTGCTGCGGGCACGGGTGGCGGTGCTGACCAACATCCTGCCCGACCACCAGGACCGCTACCCGTCGCTGCGGGCCTACGCGCGGGACAAGCTGCGCCTGTTCGCCGGCCAGCGCGGCGCCGACCACGCCATCCTCGGCAGCGGTACCGCGCGCTGGCTGGAGCAGCCGCCGGCGGCCCGGCAGTGGCACGTTGCGGAGGGAACGCTGCCGCCCGGGAGCGGCGGCGCGGTGCTCGCCGGAGACCGCGCCTGGCTGCAGCTCGGCGGCGGCGAGCGCCGGCCGCTGGTGGCGGAGCGGCAGCTTCGCGGGCGCCACAACCTGCTCAACCTGGCGGCCGCGGCGCTGGCCGCGGCGGCATTCGTGGGGCTGGGCGAGCGGGCGCGCATCGCCCGTTCGCTGGCCGGCTTCAGCGGCCTGGAGCATCGTCTGGAGACGGTGGCTCACTGGCGCGGCATACACTTCGTGAACGACTCCGCTGCCACCATGCCGCACGCCACCGCCGCGGCGCTGGCGGCGCTGCCGCGGCCGATAACCCTGATCGCCGGCGGCAACGACAAGCAGCTCGACTTCGGGGTGTTGACGGACGCCCTGGCGCCGGTCACCGCGGCGGTGCTGCTGGCCGGCACCGCCACCGCCAAGCTCGGCGCCGCGCTGGCGGCCGGCGCGGTGGCCGCGCACGGCCCCTTCCCGCGCCTGGACGCCGCGCTGCGTGCCGCGGTAGCGGCCACGCCGGCCGGGGGAACGGTGCTGTTCTCCCCGGCGGCCACCTCCTTCGGAATGTTCGCCCACGAGTTCGACCGCGGGCGCGCGTTCAAGCGCGCGGTGGCCGAGTTGACGCGCGGCGCCGCGGCCGCCGATTGACTTGGGCAGACCGCGGTCCCGGCCTGCCGGCGCGGCGCGTTACCTCATTCGGAGCGCGCCCGCGGCGCGGTTGCGGAGGCGCACCAGGAGCGGGCGCACCTGCCCGTAGTAGCGGCGGCGCAGCAGTTCGCCCTGGCGCAGGAGGCGATAGGAGAGCGGTTGCAGGGCGTAATCCCAGCACCCGCGGCGGTGTACGATGGCGCCGCCGAAGCCGGTCTTGAACTGGTACAGACCGAACCAGGGGTGGGAGGGGTCGGCCGCCGGCGGGATGCCGTACAGGTCGTAGGTGCGGCAGCCGCGCTCGCGCGCCAGCCGCAGCGCGGCCCACTGCAACGCGTAGTTGGCCATCAACTCGCGGCGGCGCGGCGCCGAGGCGCCGTACAGGTAGCGGCCCATGCGGCCGCAGATACTGACCACGATGCCGCCGAGCAGTTCGTCCCGGTAGCTGGCGGACAGCAGGAACAGCTCCGGCGCCGCGGCGGCCGCGGCCAGCTCGAACAGCGCGGCGAAGTAGCGCTCGCTGTGCGTGGTAATGCGGTGGCGGGCGGCCGTGGCGCGGTACAGACGGTACCAGTCGGCCAGGGGCCGGCCGCACGCCGCCGCCGCCGGGAGCACCGCGACGGTCACCCCGCGGCGTTGCGCCAAGCGGATGTTGTAGCGGGTCTTGGGCTTCATCCGCGCCAGCAACCGCGCCTCATCTTCCCGGAGGTCTACCAGCACGGTGCTCGTCGGCTGCACGTCGACCGGCGCCCGGTACAGGCGGGCGGCGGTGAGCGGAACCGCCGCCGCCGGCCACGGCAGGTCGTAGCGCACCAGCGCGGGGCGGCGGGCGGCGGCGCCGGCGCGCGGGAGCGCGATGCGCGGCGCCAGCTCGGCCAGCACGCGCGCCGGGTCGCCGGTCGCGGGCGCCGCCGACGGAGCCCCCGGCACGTACGCCAGGAGGCCGAACGGGGTCGGCCGCGTCAGCGTGAGGAGGGTCCCGCCGCTCCCCGCCGCCTGCCAGGAAACCGCCTGCGGGTGCCAGCCGAAGCGCTGCTTGAAGCGGCCCCACAGAGCGCTCTGCAGCAACTCGTCGCCGGGCTGCAAGTCATCGAGCGCGATCGGCAACGCTTGCGCCATCGCGGCATGGTACCGTGACCGCGCGCCGCTCAACCATGGCGGGCCGCAGCGCGGACGCAGCGCGGGCGCGGCGCGGGCGCGTCAGCGGCGCAGGGCGGCGATCAGCTTCTCCGCGTCCTCCACCGAGATCTTGTCCTCCCGCAGCAGGTTGAGCACCGTCTTGATCTCCGCGCTGCGGTCTTCTTCGCGCCCGCCGCGGCCGTGCTCGCCGCGGCCGTGCTCCCCGCGCTGCTCGCGGCGCTGCGCGCCGGGACCGCCGAAGCGGAACGCGCGCCGCATCTCCCGCGACACCTCCTCGCCGAGACGGCCGAACTTCATGCCGAACTCCTTCATGTCGCGCATGAACCGAGGAAACTCCTCGCCGAAGTCGACGTCGAACCAGACGCCCTCGTCATGTGGGCCGTGGTGCGAGAACTCGTCCTCATGGTCACGGCTGCGAGTCTCGAAATCAGCGTGCTTCATCACTTCGATCCCCCCTCTCAGGTTATTGATCAGCAGCAGCAGCTCCGGCGCCCCGGAGCCAAACTGCAGCGTGGTCACCCCGCGCTCGGCGCGGGTGCGGGCAGTGCCCAGATAGTTGCGCATCACGCCCAGGGTCCGCGCCTTCACGGTGGCGCTGACCTGTTCCGGCAAGGCGACGGTAATCGGGCCGTTGGCGGAATGGACCGCCAGGCGGGGCGGGCCGGCGGCGGCATCCGCGGCGGCCTCCGGCGCGCCGGGACCGGCCGGCGAACCGGCGGCGTCCGGCTCGCCTTGGGCCAGGGGCGCGATCTGCAGGGCGATACGGCCGTTGGCGCAACGCACCGTACCGCCGCCGATCCGGCCCTGGGCCACGCGTACCCGCCCGTTGGCGGTAGCGATCTGCAGGCGCGGGGTGGCGACCTCGCTCAGGTTGACCGAACCGTTGGCCGCGGATACGTCCAGGTGCTCGGCAACGCAGTCGCTGAGGTCGATCCCTCCATTGGCGGCGGCCAGGCGCAACGGGCCGCGATGCCGGCGCACCTCGAGCGCTCCGTTGCGGGTACGCGCGTTGAGCGGACCGGTGAGACCGTGCACCTGCACGGCGCCGTTGCGACTGCGCAGACGGAGCCGGGTGGGCGCCGGGATCCGCACCCGCACCTCGACCTTGTCCGGCTCCTCCACCTTGCGCTCCTCCAGGGTGGCTACCGGCGCGCCGCCGTCGTCCGCCTCCCGCGTGCCCGCCACGAAGCGCTCCCGCAGGCGCTCGTCGAGCTCTTCGCGCCGCTCCCCTTCCTGAAGGACGAAGCGCGCCCGGGCGGTGTCATCGCCGCTCGGTTCCACGATCAGCGCGGTGTGGCGCAGGTTGATCTCCAGGCGCGGCGCAGCCGCGGCCAACGGTAGTTCAATAGTCATAACGCTCCTCCCTGCCCCGCGCCTCACAGTTGGCGCAGGGCGTCGTCCACGGCGATGCGCCCGCGGCGCACCTCGCGCAGCAAGGCCAGGCGCGCGCTGCGGGCCGGCGCCTCACCGGCGCCCGGCGCGGCCTCTTCCACCGGCGGCGCGGGCGCCGCCGCCTCGGCGCGCAGCCGCGCCTCCGCCAGCCGCGCGTTGACACTGGCCAACCGCGCCTTCACCGTGGGATAGGAGATCCCCAGGCGCCGTTCCACGCTGCGGAAGTTGCCCTCCGCTTCCAGGAACACGTTGACGAAGTGCAGCAACTCGGCCGGCAGGGCGCATACCTCACAACGCCGGAACGCACCCCGCAGGATGAGTCCGCAACCGCGGCAGCGGTACTCCCGGACCAGCAGTTCATCCGCGCACAGCGGGCAGGCACCGAGTCCCTCCCGCACCTCCGGCATCGCCGACATGACCACAATGTCGCCGCCACCCTTCAGGAAATCAATAGCGCTATTGATTTTTTCAAGGGGGCATCCCGGCACCCGCCGCTCGGTCCGCCGCGTGCGTCCGCTCCCGATCCTTGACTAGGCGGCTGCCGCGCGCTACGTTCAAGCCGATTGCGCAGCCGATGCGCGCGGGGCCGGCGCCGGCTGGTCTCCGGGCTCCCGCGGCGTTGCGCGGTCAGGGGGATTCATGGCAGAACGTGATGTGACGCAAGCGCGGATGGCGGGCAACTTCAGCCCTCGGGCGGTCGGAGTGGTCATCGGAGTCGTCGTCCTGTTTGCGATCATCGTCTCCAGCGTGTTCGTGGTCGATCAGCGGGAAACCGCGGTGGTGCTCCGCTTCGGCCGCTTCCTGCGCGAGGCTAACGAGGGGCTGCACTTCAAGTTGCCGTTCGGGATCGACCGCAACATCAACGTCGAGACCGAACAGATCAAGAAGCTGGAGTTCGGCTACCGCACCGAGCGCGCCGGCGTCCAGACCGTGTTCTCGGCCCAGGACTTTCCCGACGAGTCAGTGATGCTGACCGGCGATCTCAACATCGTCGACGTCGAGTGGTCGATCCAGTACCGGATCAAAGACGCGCGCGACTACCTGTTCAACGTGCTCGACCAGGAGAAGACGCTGCGCGACATCTCGCAGTCGGTGATCAACCAGTTGGTGGGGGACCGCGCGATTCTGGACGTGATCGGCACCGAACGGGAGAACATCGAGTTCATCGGCCAGGAGCGGATGAACGAGATCTTCAACTCCTACGAGCTGGGGATCAACGTCACCGCGCTCAAGCTGCAGAACATCGTGCCCCCCAAGGGGGCGGTGCAGAACGCGTTCGAAGACGTCAACAAGGCGATTCAGGACCGCAGCCGCTTCATCGAAGAGGGCAAGGAGGCGTACAATCAGGCGATTCCGCGCGCGCGGGGGCAGGCGCTGCAGATCATTCAGGAGGCGGAGGGCTACCGCGAGGAGCGCATCAACCGCGCCCACGGCGACACCGCCCGCTTCCGCGCCGTGTACGAGGAGTACCGGCTCAACCCCGAAGTGACCCGTTCGCGCCTCTACTTCGAAATGTTCGAGGACGTGTTCGTGACCGCGGACGGCACCGACCTGATCGACCGTAACCTGGACAACTTCATCCCGTTGAAGAACCTGGTTCCCACGTTCCAAGGAGCGACCCAGTGAAGAAAGGCGTTACCGTAGGCGTCGTCGTCATATTCCTGATCATCGTGTTCCTGATGCTCGGGCCGCTGTGGGTGCTGCAGGAAGGGGAGCAGGCGGTGCTGCTGCAGTTCGGGCGCATCGTGGCGTCGCACCAGGAGGCGGGCTTGAAGCTGAAGACGCCGGTGATCGACCGCGTGGTCAAGTTCCCCCAGAAGATCCTGTCGTGGGACGGCGCCGCGCAGCGCATCCCCACCGAGGAGAACCAGTTCATCTGGGTGGACACCACCGCCCGTTGGCAAATCTCCGATCCGGGGAAGTTCTACGAGTCGGTTACCACCATCGATCAGGCCGCCTCGCGCCTCGACGACATCATCGATTCCGAGGTGCGCAAGATCATTTCCCGCAATCCGCTCACCGAGGCGGTGCGCAACTCCGACGTGATCAACCAGATCGAGCGGCGCAACGTGTTCGCCACCGCCGGCGCCGAGAGCGCGATCGACGACAGCGTGATCGTCGATACGTTCACCCAGATCACCTACCCGGCGATCCTCACGGGGCGTACCCAATTGTCGGAGCAGGTGCTCACCGAGGGGCGCAAGCTGATCCCGCAGTTCGGCATCGAGCTGATCGACGTGGTGATCCGCCAGATCAAGTACTCGGACGACCTTACCGAGAGCGTCTACAACCGCATGATCGCCGACCGGCAGCAGATCGCGCAGGCGTTTCGTTCGGACGGCGAAGGCCAGAAGGCGGATTGGCTCGGGCGGCGCTCGCGCGAGTTGAACGTGGTGCTGTCGGAAGCGCGCCGCCAGGCGGAGGAGATCAAGGGCGACGCCGACGCGCAGGCCGCCAACATCTACGCCGAGGCGTACACCCGGGACCCGGAGTTCTACGAGTTCTGGAAGGCGGTCGAAGCGTACCGGATGCTGATGCCGAAGTTCCGCAAGACGCTGACCACGGACGCCGAATTCTTCAAGTACCTGTACAACCAGGACGGCAGCGGCAGCGGGCCGTAACAGCGGCGGCACCGCGGTCTTACCGGGGGAGCGGCCTTTGCCGGCGGGCCGGCCGATGAAGCCGCTCTCCCTGGCGCGGCTGGCGGCGGCGCTGGAGCCGGAAGCGGTGCGCGGCGGCAGCGACCGCCGCGTCACGCAGATCTGCTACGACAGCCGGCGCGTGCGGCCGGGAGCGTTGTTCGTGGCGCAACCCGGCGCGCACGTGGACGGCCATCGGTTCATCCCCGGTGCCATCGCGGCGGGGAGCGTGGCCGTGGTCCACAGCCGGCCGCTGGACCACTACGCCGCCGGCGTTACCTATCTGCGCGTAACCGACGCCGCCGCGGCGCTGTCGCGCGCCGCGGCCTGCTTCTACCGCCATCCGGCGCGCGAGCTGACCGTGGTGGGCGTGACCGGCACCAACGGCAAGAGCACCACGGCATGGTGGATCTACCACCTGTTGCGGGAGCTGCGGGTGGCGGCCGGCCTGATCTCCACGGTCGGCTGCGATTACGGCGCCGGGCTCGGCACCAATCCCGAACACGTCACCACGCCGCTGGCGGTCGAGACCCACGCCGCGCTGCGCGCCATGGCCGATGCCGGGCTCGAGGCAGCGGTGGTGGAGGCTTCCTCGTGGGGCCTCGCCGCCGGCAGCAAGCGGCTGGCGGACGTCGGCTTCGACGCCGGGGTGATCACCAACTTCAGCCACGATCACCTCGAACTGCACGGCAGCGCCGCCGCCTACCTGGACGCGAAGCTCAATTTGTTCCGCGCGCTGCGCGGGCGCGGCGCCTTCGCGGTGGCGCCGCCGCAGCTTGCCGCGCAGGTGCGCGCCGCGACCGCCGCGCCGGTGCACCTCTTCGGGCGCGACCGGGACCCGGGCCGCGGCGGCGCTACGGCCACTGCCATACGCGGCGCCGGCGCCGGCGGCAGCGCGCGCGCCGGCATGCGCTTCGTCCTGCACCTGGACGGCGCCGCGGCGGACTGCAGCCTGACCGCTCCCGGGGCGTTCAATCTGGACAACTGCCTGGCAGCGGCGGCAGTGGCAGCCCGCCGCTGCGGGCTGCAGGCGGCCGATCTGGCGGCGCCGATAGCCGCCTTGCGCCTGCCGCCCGGACACATGGAAGAGCTGGACTGCGGCCAGCCGTTCCGGGTGGTGATCGATTACGCGCACACGCCCGAGGCATTCCGCGCCGCCCTCTCCTGCCTGGCCGAACAGGCCCGGAGCGGCGGCGGGCGGCTGATCGCGGTGTTCGGCTCCGCCGGGGAACGGGACGTCGAAAAGCGCCCGCAACAGGGCCGCATCGCCTGCCGGTACGCCGACCTGGTGGTGCTGACCGACGAGGATTGCCGGGGGGAGGAACCGTTGGCGATCCTGCGCCAGATAGCCGCCGGCTGCCGCGGCCGCACCCTCGGCACCGACCTGGTGCTGGAGGTGGAGCGGGAGGCGGCTATCGCCTGCGCCGTTGCGGCCGCGCGCCCGCGCGACGTGGTGGCGCTGCTCGGCAAGGGGCACGAGGCCAGCATCATCGGCCCGCGCGGAGCGCGGGCGTGGAATGAACGCGCCGCCGCGGAAGCGGCCCTCCGGGCCGCCGGTTACGGTCAGGCGACCGCCGCATGCTGAGCCGTTCCACCGGTCTCGGCGTTGCGCTGCTAGGTCTCGGCGGACTGATAGGGAGCGTTCCGCTGGCGGCGCAGCCGGGGCCTGCGCCGGCGCGCCCCGGCGGCGACGCGATCGCGGTGCAGGCGGACATTTCCGGCAGCCAACTGGCCGCCCGCGCCGCCGGGTTACTGGAGGAATGGTACGGCCAGTACGTGACCGCACGGCCGGCGGGCGCCGGCGCGGACGGCGCCGAAGGCGCCGCGTGGCGCCTGCAGCTCGCCGCGACCGAGGGCGCCCACGGCGTGCGGTTGCGCAGCGAACTGACCTCCCCCGGCGGCGCGGTAGCAACGCGCGACGCCTGGCTGCCGCCCGGCTCGTCCGGCGCGCTGGCCGCGACCGCCGCCGCGGACGCCTTCTGGCTGTGGGCGCAGGCGCGGCAGTTCCCCTACCTTTCCGAGCTGGCGTCCGCTCCGGTGCGCAGCGCGACGCTGGCGCCGCACGCTCTGAGCCGGCTCGACCAGCGCCCGGCGGCAGCCGGCCTGCTCGCCGCCGCCGCCTACGCCGGCGGCATGCTGGTGCTGTCCCCCGCCGGGCCGCTGGCGCTCGGCCCCCGATTCGAGCTCACGCCGGACACCATGCTGTGGCTTACCTGGCGGGACCCCGGCGGGTCGGACCGGTGGCACGGCCTCCATCCGCTGGCCGACGGCCGCGTGGTGCTGCAACCGGCCGTGGGGCCGGCGCGGCTGGTCGATCCCTACCACGACCGCAGCGCGCCGCTCCCAGCGGCGCCGGCGGCGGCGCACCGCAGCGCCGGGGAGCCGCCGCCGGCGCTGCTTACCGTCACCCCGAACGGCACGGCCGTATGGCACCGTCCGGGATTGCTCGCCACCCGGCAACCGGCGGGCGGCGCCGGCGCGGCGGCGGCCCTCGAACTGCCGCCGGGCAGCATCGCGCCCGCGGCGGTCACCGGCGACGCCCAGGGCGCGGTGTGGGCGTTCGACCCCCGCGAGCGGCGAATTCGCGTGTTCGCCCCCGGCGCCGGCAACGGCGCCGGGCTGCGCCAGCTATTCGCGGTTACCCCGCTGCTGCCGCAAGCGGAGCTGGCCGGCGTCCAGACGCTTGCGGTCACCGGCGCCGGCCACGTGCTGATCGGTTCGCGCCGCGCCATCTGGAAGCTCGACCGGCGCGGGCTGCCGGTGTGGTCGTTGCGCCTGCTGAACACGAGTCCGCGCCAGCGCCTGCCGCAGGCGTTCGCCGTCGCCGCCCGGGAAGAGAAAGAGGAGCAGGCGGCGTTCCTGCTCCTCGACCGTACCACCGGCGCGCTGCACCGCTTCATCGAGCGGCCGCAGCCGGAGGCAGCGCCGGCGCCGGACCAGCCGCCGCTGCTGCTGCGCGCCCCCGGCGCGACGCCGCCGGGCGCGCTGGCCGCGGCCTTGACCGACAACGCGCTGCGCGCCGCGCAGCGCGCCTGGCAACGGGACCACGCCGGCGCCGCCCACCGGCTGCTCGCCGCGGCGCGCCGCTCCCTGAGCCGCTGGCGCGCCGCCGACCCGCTGGCCCGGGACGCCGACCAGCGCGCCGCCGCCATCGAGACCCTCGCGCCCGCCGTCGAGCAGGCGCTCTACGGAGAACCGGGAGAAGCGGGCGACTAGGCTTGCCGCGGCGGGGGCAGCGGCAGCTTGAGATGCATGGCGTCGATGGTATAGCCGGCGCGCTCCAACACCTCGCGCGCGCCCATGGTGGCGGCCTCCAGCCTGACGTGGAGCGTGGTGACGGCGTGGTCCCGGGCGATCTCCGTCAGCGCCGCCAGCAGCCGGCCGGCAAGACCGATGCCGCGGTAGTAGGAGAGTACCGCGAGCTGCACCAGTTCCCACTCGCCGGCCTGCCGCGCCGCTTCCCCGGGCGCCGCCGGCGGGCACTCGCGCGCCCAGGCCAGTCCCACCACCTCGTCGCCCGGCGTGCGCACCACCGCCACGTGCGACTCCGGCGCGTCGAGCGCCCGCAGCCGGCGTTTGACGCACTCCTCCAGTTCGGACGCCGGTACCTGTCCCAGCTCTATCAGCGCCTCGCGATCCACGTTGCCGGCAGCCGGCAGATGGTGCGGCAACGCGGTGGTCACCACGAAGTCGGACACGGTGAGGTCTTCGGTCTCCTCCGGCTCCGGTCCCAGCCGTTCCAGGCCGGCCGCTTCCCGTTCCTGGTTGTACCACTCGGCCACCACCCGGCGCATCTCGCGCTCCTTGAAGCGATACCAACTGCGCTCCAGGTCGCGGCTCTGCTTCAACGCATTCTTGAAGCTGCGGAACACGCCCTTGCCGGTGGACAGGGCATCGCGCAACTGCTCGCGGTAGTAGCGGTTCGGGACCGTGGTCACGAATCCTTCCATCAGGTGGAATCCGTCAGCCGGCTTCCAGCGCGGCGCCGGGACATACTCCTCACCGGCGTGCCCGAGCCGATCCCGGGTCACCACCTGACCGGTGGTACGATGGACGAACGAGTAGGAACCCTGGTCCTCCATGGCGAAGATTATCTGATCGTATACCTCCGGCAACAGCTCGAACTGCATACTCGTGAAGGTAAGGGACCGATCGCGGCGCCGACAAGCCGCAGGCTTCGGACAGGCTTCGGAGGCTGCGGCGCACGTGGTTGACAGGTTGCCGGGCGCTGCTTACGGTCCGCGCGAGGTGACGGTGAGGGACATCGAGTTCGTCGAAGCGCGCGAGATTCTCGACTCGCGCGGCAATCCGACAGTGGAAGTGGACGTGATTCTGGAGGATGGCTCGTTGGGGCGGGCCGGCGTGCCGTCGGGCGCGTCCACGGGCGAGTACGAGGCGGTGGAGTTGCGCGACGGCGATGCCAAGCGCTTTCTCGGCAAGGGCGTGCTGCAGGCGGTGGAGCACGTCAACAATCGGATCGCCACCGAGATCATCGGGTTGGACGCCCTCAATCAGGTGGACGTCGACCGCACCATGATCGCCCTGGACGGTACCGAGAACAAGTCTTCGCTCGGCGCCAACGCCATTCTGGGCGTGTCCCTGGCTACCGCCCGCGCCGCCGCGGCAACGCTGGAACTGCCCCTCTACAAGTACCTGGGCAGCTACCACGCCTCGCTGTTGCCGGTACCGATGGCCAACATCATCAACGGCGGCGCCCATGCCGACAACTCGGTCGACTTCCAGGAGTTCATGGTCATGCCGGTGGGCGCCGCCTCGATCCGCGAAGCGGTGCGGATGACCGCGGAGGTGTTCCACACCCTGAAGCAGGTGCTGGGGAGCAAGGGCCACGCCACCGGCGTGGGGGACGAAGGCGGTTTCGCCCCCAACCTGAGTTCCAACGAAGAAGCGATCGAAGTGATCCTGCAGAGCATCGCCCAGGCGGGCTACGCGCCGCGCCGCGACTTCATGATCGCCCTCGACCCCGCCAGTTCGGAGTTCTACGACGCGGCCGCGGAGCGCTACGTGTTCAAGAAGTCGGACGGCCGCGAGCTGACGGCGCGGCAAATGGTGGCCTTCTGGAGCGATTGGGTGAAGCGCTACCCGATCATCTCCATCGAGGACGGCATGGCCGAGGATGACTGGGACGGCTGGGAGGACCTCACCGCGGCCATCGGCCGGCGCGTGCAACTGGTCGGCGACGACCTGTTCGTGACCAATACCAAACGCCTGCGCCGCGGCATCGAGCAGCGCGCGGGCAACTCCATCCTGATCAAGGTCAACCAGATCGGCACCTTGACGGAGACCTTCGAGGCGGTGGAGATGGCGAAGCGGGCCGGCTACACGGCCGTGGTGTCACACCGCAGCGGTGAGACCGAGGACCCGTTCATCGCCGACTTGGTGGTGGCGCTGGAGACCGGCCAGATCAAGACCGGCTCGCTGTCGCGCTCCGACCGGCTGGCAAAGTACAACCAGTTGATGCGCATCGAGGACCAGCTCGAAGGCGCCGCCGACTTCGCCGGCCGCGACGCCTTCTATTCGATCGCCCCGCTGTTGAACTGACCGAGCGGCGACGCCGCCGGTCAGCGCTTGGAGAACTGAAAGCGCCGGCGCGCCTTCGGCTGACCGTACTTCTTCCGTTCCACCATCCGCCGGTCGCGGGTCAGCATGCCGTTGGCGCGCAGCGCCCGGCGATTGGTCTCGTCATGCCCCACCAGGGCGCGGGCCAGACCGTGGCGGCAGGCGCCGGCCTGACCATGCGGACCGCCGCCGTTGACCCGGATCAGCACGTCGTAGGCGGACAGATTGTCGGTCACGTCGAGGGGTTCGATCACCTCGCGCGCAAGATCTTCGGCCGGGAAGTAGTCACCGAGTTGACGGCCGTTCACCACGACCTTGCCGCTGCCGGCGCGCAGGTACACGCGCGCGACCGCGGTCTTGCGGCGCCCGGTGCCGGCGCCCACGTTGATCGATGCGGTCATAGGCTGAGTTCCTCCGGCTGCTGCGCGGCGTGCGGGTGGGTCGCGTCCGCATAGATCTTGACGTTCCCGAACAGCTTGCGGCCCAGGCGCCCCTTGGGCAGCATCCCGCGCACCGCCTGCTCCATGGGAAAGCTCGGCTTGCGGGCGACCACCTTCTGGTAGCTCTCGGTCTTGAGCCCGCCCGGATAGCCGGAGTGGCGCACGTACTGCTTCTGCTCGACCTTCCGGCCGGTGAGCAGCGCGCGCCGGGCATTGATCACGATCACGTGATCACCCACTTCCTGGTGCGGGGTGTAGTAAGGATGGTGCTTGCCGCGCAGCACCGCGGCGACGCGCGCCGCCACCCGGCCCAGGGGCCGGCCGCCGGCATCGATGACGTACCACTTGCGCGTCAGGTCGCGCGGGTTGAGAAACTGAGTATCCGATTGATCCATGCGGGCCGGGCAAAGGTAGCGCCGGCCGCTACCCGCTGTCAACCGGCGTGGACTCGCCGGTCTGCTCCGCCTCGCGCCGCTCTTCCTCCTCTTCGCGCTTGGCTTCGACCTTGTCCTTGAGGTCCGCGATGCCGACGAAGAACGAAATCAGGCCGATGAACAGCGCCAGGATCGGGATGCCGCCCTTCAGGAACTCCAGCGCCTCATCCCACCACCCCGGCGACCAGGGCACCGCCAGCACGGAGTAGACGGCAAACAGGATGAGAACCAGCCCGATCAACAGCGCTACCACAGCTCCTCCACAAACACCCGACTCGACCGCTCGCCCCTTACGATACCCGCCACGGCGAACCTGTCAACGGGCGGGTTGCGCGGTTGCGCGTTGCGCCCGCCTTGCGCCCGCCGGGGCTGCGGTCCGGCGCAGGACCGGTCCGGTTGACGCCGGTCCGGCGGGGGCGGCACATTCATACCATACCGGTTGGTGAGTCGGCGCGCCTGAACGCCCGGCGCCGGGCTGAGGAGAGAGTAGATGGCGAATCGAGATTACAGTCTGAGTCAGATCTTCGCGCTGCGCGAAAACCGGATCCTGCGCAACGTGTACCTGTGGATGACGGGCGGCCTCGGCCTGACCGCGGTCATCGCCCTGGGAGTGTCCGGCAACGAGGCCCTGGTTCAGGGGCTGCTGCGCACTCCGGTGTTGTTCTACGGTCTGGTCATCGGCGAAGTGCTGCTGGTGATGTTCATTGCGGCGCGCATCACGCGGCTGAGTCCGACCGCCGCCACCGGCAGCTTCGTCCTGTACGCCGGGTTGAACGGCGTTACCCTGTCGGTGCTGTTTCTCCTGTTCACCCAGCAGAGCATCGCGCTGGCCTTCCTGGTCGCCGCCGGCACGTTCGCGGGGACCAGCGCGTACGGCTTCGTCACCAAACGCGACCTGACCGGCGTCGGCCACTACGCCGGCATGGCGGTATGGGGAATCTTCCTCGCGCTGGTGGTCAACCTGTTTCTGCGCAGCGCGCTGTTCGACTATCTGGTGTCGCTGGTCGGCGTGGGGGTGTTCGTGGCGCTCACCGCCTACGACACGCAGGTGATCAAGCGCTGGAACGAGGAGGCGGGCGACCGCATGTCGGAGGACGACTTCGTGCGCTACTCCATTCTGGGCGCCCTCAAGCTGTACCTCGACTTCATCAACATCTTCCTGTTCCTGGTACGCCTGTTCGGCCAGCGCGACTGACGAACCGCGGCCCGCGCCGGCGGCGCTAGCTTCCGGGATGGCGGGCGAACAGCCGGCGCAGCAGCGCCGCTTCCCCGCGACTGGCCTCCCCGGGGAGGATGCTCGGTCCGGGATAGCGCGGATTGAGCAGTACCCCGGCGGCGAGGAAGGCGGCAAACACCGCGCCGTGGCAGCGGGGCGGATAGTCGGCCAGCACGTAGATCCCGCTACGCCGCCAGCCGGGCGCGGTGCGCGGCCAGCACGAGGTCACGGCGCTGCGCTGCGCGGCCGTGCGCAGCAGGCGGCGCAGCGCGGCCGCGGCGCCGGCCAGCAACAACGGTGAGACCGGCGGCGCGCCGGGCGCCGGCTCGGGCGCGGCGCCGCGGGTGCTGACCGTCACCGGACCGGCGCCGGCGGCGAACGGCAGCCGGTGCAGCAATGCCGCCGGACCGTGCCTCAGCCACTCGCCGCCGGGCGGCTGCTCGCCGCACAGCGGCCGCCACCAGGCCGCCGGCGCGGCGTGCCACGCCGGCTCCAGCAGCGGGTCGGCCACCGGCAGCGGCTGCCCCGGGGCCAGGCCGAGCTGCCGGCGCAGCAGCCGGCGGGCGCCGGCGGGCGTCGCCGCAATGCCGAACCAGGCGTGGCCGGGCAGCGCCAGCCGCAGGGTACGCCGCAGCCGCGCCGCGTAGCTGCTCGGCAGGTTGGCGAGCAGCCCCCGTCCGAGCACGTTCTTCAGCTCCCGTCCCAGCAGCTCGGGCCGATGCCCCAGCAGCGCAGCGCCGCGGTCCAGGTACAGGTCGAGCAGGCGCCTCCCATCTTCGGTGTACAACCGGTAGCCGCGGGCGCGGCGTACGCGCGGCAGGGCCGGTTCAATCATCGGCGGCAACCGGGTCGAGGTCGGCGTAGGCGGCGAAGAAGGCGGCGATCTTGCCGGAGCGGAAGCGCACCTCCAGGCGCCGCTCGCCGTTCTGGGTCCAGCACCGGGTAACCACGCCGACGCCGTAGTCGAGGTGCGCCACCCCCTGCCCCTCGCGCAGTCCCGCGGCGCCGCCCGCGCCGTCAGCTCCGTCAGCGCCGTCGCCGGTGACCTGGATGCACTCCGGCGGAATCTCCGCCAGGAAGCGGCTCGGGTGCCGTTCGCGGGCGAACCCGAACGCCGCCCGGCGCCGGCACGAGGTAAGGTGCAGCACGTACCGCGCGCGCGTCACCGCCACGTAGAACAACCTCCGCTCCTCCTCCTCTTCCTCCGGCGGCACCGCAAGGCGCGGCGCGGCCGGCTCGGTGGCGGGGAAGATCCCCTCCTCCAGACCGGTGACGATCACCTGATCGAACTCCAGTCCCTTCGTGTTGTGGATGGTGATCAGGGTCACCGGCTCGACCGTCCCCGCCGCGGGCGCGGCGGCTTCCGCTTCGCCGGCGCCGGCCAGCCGCGCGTCCTGCAGAAAGGCGGCGACTCCGGCGGGGCCGCGGTCATACGCCGCGGTGGCGTTGACCAGCTCCTCCAGGTTCAGGACGCGGCCGGTGCGCTCCGCCTGGTCCTGCGCCAGCACCTGCGCGTAGAGGCCGGAGCGGTCGAGGATGGTGCGCATCAGTTCCGCCACGCTGGCCGCGGCGTAGCTCCGGCGCAGATCGCCCAGCAGCTCGGCAAAGCCGGCCAGGGCGCTTCCCGCCTGGCCGCGGACGGTCCCGGCCAGGCGGCCGGCAGCCGCGATCAGGTCCTCCCCGGCGGCGGCCGCCGCGGCCGCCACCCGGGCCACGGTCTTTTCGCCGAGGCCGCGCCGCGGCTTGCCGGCGGCGCGCAGGAACGCCACCTCGTCGCGCGGATTGTACAACAGCCCCAGGTAGGCCAGCGCGTCCTTTACCTCCTCGCGCTCGTAGAAGCGCACGGTGCCCACCACGCGGTAGGGGATGCGCAGGGTCTGAAACAACGTTTCGAAGGTGCGCGACTGGAAGTTCATGCGGTACAGGATCGCGCTCGAGGCGGTGGGACGGTCGCGAATCAACTGCGCGCAGTGGCGCGCTTCCTCCTCGGGGTCGGCCAGACAGGTCACGGTCGGCAAGTCGCCTTGATCCTGCTCCGTCCACAGCGTCTTGCCCATCCGCCGGCGATTGTGACTGACCACGGCCGCAGCGAGATCCAGAATGGCGCCCGTGGAGCGGTAGTTCTGCTCCAGGCGCACCACCTCGGTGCCGGCGAAGCGCTGGGGAAAGGTCAGGAACCCGTCCACGTCCGCGCCGCGAAAGCGGTAGATCGACTGGTCATCGTCGCCCACCACGCACAGGTAGTTGGGCGCTTCGTGCAACTCCCGGAGGAGCTCGAACTGGGCGTGGTTGGCGTCCTGAAACTCATCCACCAGCACCACGCGAAACCGCTGCCGCACCTGCGCGCGCGCCTCCGGGTGGTTCTTCAGCAGGGACAGCGGAAGCAGGATCAGATCGCCGAAGTCGGCGGCGTTCAGCTCCGCCAGACGGGCCTGATAGCGGGCGTAGATGCGCTCCATGGGAAACGGCGAACGGCGCAGCGCCGACAGCTCGGCGTCCGGTCCGAGCCCGCGGTTCTTGGCGGTGGTGATCCAGGCCGCCATGTCGCGGATGTCGCCGGGGAGATACTGCTCCTCCTCCTCGGCCACCAGCCGGCGGAGCACCTGGCGGGTATCGCCGTCGTCGTAGATCGACAGCCGCTGCGGATCGAACCCCAGACGGTCGCCGTAGACGCGCAGCAGCCAGGCGCCGAAGGCGTGGAAGGTGCGCACCATCACCCGGCGCCCGGCGTCGGCGCGGCCGCAGGCGGCCACCAGCCGGTGGATGCGGGAGCGCATCTCGGCGGCCGCCTTGTTGGTGAACGTGACGGCGAGCACGTGGCTCGCCGCTACCGCTTCCGTGGCAATGAGGTGCGCCACCTTGGTGGTAATCACGCGCGTCTTGCCCGAACCCGCGCCGGCCAGGATGAGAAGCGGCGAACCGCCGTGCAGCACCGCTTCCCGCTGCCGGTCATTCAACTGATCCAGGTCCACTCCGCGACCTGGGGCGGCAGCGGCGCCCGGCGTCATTACTCCTCCGACTCGAACAGAAAGTCGTGGTAGACGTTGGCGGAGGGCGGCGCTTCATAGTCGAAGCGCCCGTCCGGGATGTTCTGATTGGTGCGGATGTCGAGGAAATCGAGACGATGCACCTCGAATCCCACGGTGACGCCGGTAATCCGGCGAATCAGGTGATTGGGGGACACGGCTATCTCGAGTTGCCGGAAGCCCTCGGTGGTGGCGCGGCTGGTGAGCTTGAGCTTGACGACCAGCTCGCCCGAACCCGGCTCCAGGGGCACCGGGGCCGGCTCCTCCAGGTAGGCGATGGCATAGTTGCTCTGCAGAAAGTGGAGGCCCCGGCGGCTCGCCAGGCCGGCGACGTTGCCGCGATTGCGCAGGCGCTGCTCGAAGATTACCTCCAGCCTGGGATAGTACACCGTCAACAGCGAACCGTCGCTGACGAGGACCTGCCCCGCCGGCTGCGAGAAGTCGATTCGCAACAGGTTGGGATGCTTGTAGGAGAGCGCCCCCTCCATCACCGCGCCGCCCTGGGTGATGCGAATGTCAGCCTGATAGTCGACGATGCCGCGGTAGGCGGCGGACACCGTCTCGAAGAAGCTCTCCGCGGTGACCACCTCCTGAGCGGTTCCCGGCAGCGCGGCCAGCCACAGCGCGACGCCCACCGCCGCCGGCAACAGTCGCGCCCGGCCGCCGGCGGCAGCAGAAGGACAGCCGGTCTTGCGCAGCCCGGCGGGCGCGCTTGCCATCTGGCCGCTCCCGGTCATCGGCGCGCCGGTCAGCGGCGGCGCCGCTGCCGGCCCACTAGAACCGCGCCCGCAGGCCGCCCGCCGTCCGCTGCCTAGTCATCGTCCGCCTTGGTCATGTCGCGGATGCGGTCGCGGAGTTGAGCGGCTCGCTCGTACTCCTCATTGCTGACCGCGTTGCGCAGCTCGTGGCGCAACCGGTCGACCGGCGGGCGCATCTTCCTGGTCTTGAATTCGCGGAGCGCGGCGCGCAGGTACTGCAACGACCGCACCCGTTCGAAGTGGAACGTCGGCGTGTCCACTTCGGGCAGGCGGCGAACGTTTTCGATAGCCTGTTCCATCACCTCGCAGGCCTGGGGGCTCTGGCCCTCGCCAAGCAGCACCATGGCGCGGGCCGCGGCGTTCATCCGCAAGATATAGGGACGGAACTGGAGAATGTCGTTCTTGTCGTCACGGTGGGCGTACCGCTCGACGATCTCGCAGATCTTGAGGTTGTGATCGGTGTCCATCGAGGTACGCTCGTAGTCGCCGATCTGAAACAGGATGTAGTAGCGGTAGTAGTAGAGCACGCCCTCGTTCTGCAGCAGCGCGAAGTCGTCGCGATCGATCTTGAACCCGGCGTCGTTGCCATGGCGGTGGAGGTAGGCGGACAGGCGATCGTTCACCTCATCGAGTATGCTCTCCTTCCCGAACGGGACGTCGCCATCGGGCCGCCCGTCCAATTCGTACTGTTCGATGCCAAGCGGCTGCCGCACCTGCAGCACTTCGCGGCCATCGCGCGCCTGCACCACGCGGTACTGGTCGTCAGGGTCGAACTCCCAGTCGCTGAGAATGTCGGTAATGTCAATGCTCATAGCTGCTCATTCAGGCAGTGGCCGCGTTCAATATAGCCCGGCGGCGGGAGCGGAACAACATTCATCGCCGCGGCGGGGCGGCCGGGCGCGGCGTCCTGCCCCGCGCCGCTTCCGGATTGACCGCCGATTCCACCTCGCCGGCAGTCAGATAGCGTCCGATCCGGTTGGCGGCCATGAGCGCCACGTTGAGTTGGGCCTCATGCGACAGCGCCCCGACGTGGGGCGTGGCGATGACCTGCGGGTGGCGGGCAATCGCCAGGTCGCCCGGCGGCTCGCGGGAGTACACGTCCAGCGCCGCGCCGGCTACCGCGCCCTGCTCCAGCCCGGCGAGCAGCGCCGCTTCGTCGATCACGCCCCCGCGCGAACAGTTGAGCAGGTAGACCCCGCGCTTCATGCGGGCGATCTCCGCAGCCCCGATCAAGCCCCGCGACGCCGCGGTCAGCGGCGTGTGCACGCTGATGAAGTCCGACTCCGCCAGCAGGGCGGCGAACGGTACCAGGGTGATGCCGTGCTCGGCCGCCAACTGCGGGGACACGTAGGGATCGTGGGCCGCGACGCGCATTCCGAACGCGGCGGCCGAACGGGCCACCAGCCGCCCTACGTTGCCGATGCCGACGATGCCCAGAGACTTGCCCAGAAGCTGGACGCCGCGAAACCGGGAACGTTCCCAGCGGCCCGCCTTGACCGACGCGGCGGCGGCGGGGATGCGGCGCGCCAGCGCGAACAGCAGGCCGACCGTGAGCTCGGCGGCGGCCTGGGCGTTGGCGCCGGGCGTGTTCATCACCAGCACCCCGCGTTCGGTGGCAGCCGCTACGTCGATGTTGTCCACTCCCGCCCCGGCGCGGGCGATCACCCGCAGTTCCGCCGCCGACTCGATTACCGCGCGGGTGACGCCGGTCTGGGAGCGCACCAGCAGCGCCGCGCAGCAGGCGGCCGCGCGGCGCAGCTCATCGGGGGTCAGGCCGTAGCGCTCCACCACCTCGAGGCCGGGGTAGCTGCGCAGTTCCCGCACCCCTTCCGGGGCGATTGGCTCGGCTACCAGCACGCGTTGCATGTGGCCTCTGGTATAGACAACCACGCCGAAAGCATCAAGCCGGCGGCGGCGGGCCGGGACCGCGCCGGAGCCGCGCCGGCCCGATCCGGGCAAGCGCCGCGGTTGCCGGGGGCACCGGCGCCGGATAAGGTGGGCGCCGTGCCGAACGTGTGGATCATTTCACTTGGCGGGTCGCTCATTGCCCCCGGCGAGGTCAACCTGGAATTCCTGGCGGGATTCTGCGCCGCGGTGAAGAGCCAGGTCGCCGCCCACCCCGAGCGGCGCTTCGTCGTGGTGTGCGGCGGCGGGGAGCCGGCGCGGCGCTATCAGGCAGCCTATTGGGCGCTGGCCGACCACGCTACCGACGCGGCCGCCGATTGGGTGGGAATCGCCGCTACCCGGCTCAACGCCGAGCTGCTCAAGCAACTGTTCGCCGATCTGGCGCCGGATGAGGTGGTGACCGATCCCACCACCGTCACCGAGCTGCGCGCGCCGGTGCTGGTGGCGGCGGGCTGGAAGCCGGGCTTTTCCCACGACTACGACGCCGTGCTGATCGCCGAACGGCTCGGCGCCCGCCGCCTCGTCAAACTCTCCGACGCCGGCGGCATCCGCAACGCCGACCCGCGCCTCGATCGCCGCGCGCGCGCGTTCGACCGCCTGTCCTGGGCCGGGCTGCAGCGCCTCACCGGAAACACTTGGGCGCCGGGCTTCCGCGCCCCGTTCGACCCGATCGCCACCGCCCGCGCCGGCGCCCTGAAGCTGACCCTGGTGGTCACCGGCAGTGACCTCGCCAACCTGCACCGCATCATCGACGGCGAGTCATTCTCCGGCACCACCGTCGGCCCCCGGTAGCCGGCCCACCGTCCGCGTTCACGCCTGCAGTTCGGCCAGCAGCTCCCCGAGCAGCTCCATGCCGGCGCCCCAACCCTTGTCCATGCCGGGCAGCGCGGCCGCGAAGCCGGCGGTCTCGGCCGCGCTCGCCTCATGCGGCGCACGTCACCACCGCGAGCACGGCGCCGCCAAAAGCACCGCAGACGCAGCGCCGTTGTAGGGGCGGAGGAGAGAATGTCACCGAATGTCACCGCCCCTGCATCAGCCCCACGATCACCTGTTCCGCCTAGTGTTCGCCGACCCCGAGGAGACCGCCGCCTTCCTCCGCGCCCGCCTGCCGAAGTCCCACCAGCGCGGCTTCGTCTGGTCCTCCCTGCGCCGGTCCCCAGGCTCGTTCATCGACCAGGAGCTGCGCGACTCCGTCACCGATCTGCTATTCGAGGTGCGCAGCGCCGCCGCGGCGCCGCGGCAGTGGCTCTACCTGCTGTTCGAACATCAGTCCCAGCCCGACCGCTGGATCACGCTGCGCCTGCTGCGCTACTGCTGCCGCATCTGGGAGGCCGACCGCCGCGACTTCCCCGACGAGCAGTACCTGCGCCCGGTGCTGCCGCTGGTGTTCTACCAGGGCGAGCACCACTGGCACTACGCCATCGAACTGGCCGAGTCCTTCCCCCCGGCGCTGCGCGGCCAGCCGTGGGTGCCGCGCTTCTCCCCGCTGCTGCTGGACCAGACCCGGATGGCGCCGGCGGCGGTGGCCGGGGAACTGCTCGGGCGGTTGCTGCAACTGGCGATGATGCACACCTTCAAGCAGGAGCTGGGGGATGCGCGAAAGCGGATCGCGCCGCTGCTGTGGGAGTTGCAGCGGAAGCCGACGCACGGCGGGGTGGATTACTATCAAGCGTTCATGGAGTACATTGTGAAGACCGGGCCGGCGGACACGCTGGAAGCGCTGGGTGAGCTGCTGCGGCGCCTGGCACCGGAACTGAGAGGTGATCTGATGACCTGTGGCGAGATTCTGCGCCGGGAAGGCCGGCTGGAAGGCGAGTTGAAGGGACGCCAAGAAGGTGAGTTGAAAGGGCGCCAGGAAGGTGAGTTGAAGGGCCGCCAGGAAGGCCGGCTGGAGACCATCGAAGGGTTCCTGCGGGCCGGAATCAAGTGGCCGGTAATCCAATCCGCCACCGGCATCGACGAGCACACCTACCGCACCCTCAAACGCGACGCCCCCAACGGCACGGAGCAGACCGCGCCGCGCTAAACCCTCCCGCTGTCCGTGAGCGCGGCCCGCGTCAGACGGAACCGCGCGAGTTGCGAGCGAACGAAGCTGTCGTAGACGTCGCCCAGGCGCTGCTGGTATTCCTCGTCGAGGTCGTTGTGCCACTGCTTGAGCCACGGCACGTGCTCCCGGATCGCCGCCAGCAGCGGGGCGGCCCGGGCCGCGGTCCAGCCGTCGCGCTCGTCGGCCTCGTTGTAGTAGGCGGCCAGCGCCTGGCAGAGGGTCAAGTGATCCCACCCGGCCCGGCCGACCAGGAGCGTGGGATCGTCGTCGCCGCTCACGCCCGGCAAGCTGAAGAAGCGCTCCTTGGGCACGTCGAGGGCGCCGCGCAGGCGCCAGTAGCCGGCTTTCAGAAAGTCGCCCGCGCGGTACTTGGGCGGCGGCGCCAGGTCGCCGAGCTCGTCCCGCTTGCGGCGGTCCTGTTCAGCCTTGAGACGGGCGGCATGCTGATCTTCGGTCTCGTCGGCTAGTCGAGGGGTCGCGGCGGCCGTTTCGGCGTCGATTTCGTCCTCGCGCCGCTGCGCGGCCCAGACCGCCTCCCAGTCGGCGCGCTTGGCCAGGCCGGAGGGCTTGTAGCGCAGCGCCGGCAGCGCCGGCACGCTTTCGGACTCCACCAGCTCGGCGACCAGCGCGTCGAGGTAGCCGTAGGCGCGATAGGAGAAGCGGGCGGCGGCCTGCTGGAAGTCGGCATCCGCAGCCGCCCGCGCGGCGATTTCGCCGACGGTGGTGAGCCGCGGTTCCGGCCAGTAGGCGGGGGACTCCAGCCGGTCGAGCAGCCAGGCGCGGAGGGCGCGCCGTTCCTGATCCTCCCACGGTTCGGTGTTCCAGCGGCGCTTGTACTCCGGCTTTTCCAGCAGGCCGACGAAGCGGTCGGAACCGATCAGCTCGATGCGCCGCGCAACGAGGGCGCGGTAGTCCTCCGGCCAGTGGGCCGGCAGCTCGGTGATCGGGGTGGAGCCGTGGCGCTCGAACCACCTAGTCTCCAGTTCGCCGGCCGCCATCCGCCGCGCCATGACGATCTCGAAGGCGCGCTCGCCGAGCGCCAGCGGCGGGGGTTCGGAGCGGTCGCCGGTGCCGTTGCCGCCGGAATACCGGCAGTCTTCGTCGATGAGGCCGTAGAGGCGGTAGCACTCCCAGTCGAGTTCCTCCTGCAGGGCAATCATGCGCGCCTGCAGAGACGCCGCAGCGTCGCAGTGAGCATCCAGTTCCTCCGGCGTCAGGGGGAAGCGGTCGGTCAGTTGCGCCGGCAGATGAGATTGGCGCTCCGCGGCAAGACGGTCTATTTGCTCTGCGATGTCCGCTGGCCGCTCTGTTGGAAGCGGAAACCGCTTCAGTCCGGTAGCGGTGTACTCATAAAAGTTCTCATATTCGTCCGTCGTTTGGCGGGCGCCATGAATGTCTACCGTGCTTCCTTTGTTGTGAAACACTTGCTTCATCCAGAAACACGCCGTAGAACTGTTGAGCAAGCCAACAAGCGGCAAGTGATCTGCATCGGTTGCGTCGTCCGGCAGCTTGATGACCGGAGCGGAACGGTTGAACACCCTGCCACCTCGATCGAACACGAAGTGATTGTGAGTAGCAACGAATGCAAAAGGAATAGAACAAGGCCCGGCATACCGCTTTGGAATCCATCGGGACCAAGTCCACCAATCATCGCCGCGTTCTAACTTGGTCTTGCCTTCGAACGACTTCATTCCTCCTATCGTAGTGCGGTATTTCCACAGGTATCTTCCCCACGAGCTGTTGAAGTCGTACTCAAGAGAGTCGTTGTCGCTATCGTAGGGAACGAACGCAGCCGAACTTCCCTCGTATGACCAGTCGCGCACCATCTCGCCGAGTATATGGTCCCGCACCAAATTGGCGTCTATGCCCAGTCGCAGGAATACCTCCTCCGAAGCTACGAATGCATCGTCGGTTCCGGTAAAGCTGGCAGGGCCGATCGAAGTCACGGCACTTCCGAGACGATCCATATTCCGGTCCAACCGCAGCTTGAGATCGTTTGCCAAGGTATCGGTGATCGACCAGGGGTAACTGGCAAAGATAGCTCGCGGAACGTCAGCCACGTCGATCCATTCGTCGTTGCTGCCGGGGCTCTCCACCTGGGTAACGATGGACCGCCAGACATTTCCGTTCTCGGGTTGCGCGGGAGGCTTCGGTTCGCCGCGGCGCCCCATCACCGCTCGAACGACGTTACGTGCCGGAGTGCGATTGCGGCCGAAGAGAATCACTGTCGGCGTACCGTGACCAGGGATGTAGGCGCCGGAGGTATCGATTACGTGGGTCAAGTCGAGATGCGGCAGGTACCTTTCGATCAACTTCTTGCCGAATTCTCGCTTCATGAAGGAGTTTGCCGTGATCATACCAAGATACCCGGCGGATCGTGTCCGGCTGACACGGAGCGCCAGCCCGAAACATCGCTCGGTAAACGGAACGCTCATCGCATACTTCATGTAGCAGGTCGAGTATCTCGATCGATACAGTTGACGTACCGCTTGGTCCTTCGGGGTGATGTAGGGCGGATTTCCGACCACTACGTGATACTGCTGGCCGAGGATGCGGTTCAGGGCCTCGAGGTCTTCGGACTGGAAGGCGTGCGCGAACTCGGTCCCTGCAGCGATTTGCTGTTCAGCGCCGCTGCCCAGGTCCAGCTCGCCGAAGCGGCGCCCGTGGAGCAGACTGTCGCCGGCGGCCACGTTGAGCGGGAACGCCGGCGCCTCTTGCAGGCGCCTGATGCCGCTCGCCCGCAGCGCCGCCACCACCAGCCGGAAGCGCGCGATCGCCGCGGCGAACGGGTTGACGTCCACCCCGTGCACGGCCGCCAGCGCGCGCTGCGCCAGTTCCTGTTTCGGCGCTTCGGACTCGCAGGCGCGCCACCGGCGCAGCAGGCGGTGGAACGCGCCGAGCAGGAAGTGACCGGACCCGCAGGCCGGGTCGATCAGGCGCACTGCGGCCAGCCCGAACTGTTCCAGCGCCGGCGTCAGCGTGCGCTCCAGGATGAACTCCTCGACGAATTCCGGCGTCTGCAATAGGGCGTAGCGCTTCCTGGCGTCGTCGGACAGGTCCTGGTACAGGTCGCCCAGGAAGCGGGTGTCCCACTCAGGGTCGGTGAAGTCGTGGCGCAGCACGCCGGTGTCCGGGTTCACGGTGCGCCAGAACTCCAGCAGGCCGCGCGCCGCGTCGCCGGAGATGCCGAGGCGCCACACCGGGTTGCGGGCGCGATCGTAGAGCATGGCCAGCGCCGGCAGGCGGGCGACGGCGGCGAACCCGTCAAGCAGGTAGTCGCGGTCGGTAGCGGTGGGATGGGAGCGAAAGTAGAGTAGCTGGCGATCGGAGGCCTGCTCGATGGCGCGGTGCGGGCCGCCGATCAGCGGCTCGTCGATCAGCCCGTTGTCCTCGATGAAGCGCACGAACACGGCGCCGAGCAGCCACGCGACCGCGGCCTGGGTGAGTTCGCCGGCGCGCCAGACGCGGAAGGTCGCGGCGGTGCGCTCGGCGGCGCGCGCCGCCTGATACTCCGCCTGCAGCGTCGCGGCCATCTCCGGCACGCTGTCGGCGCGCGCGGCCAAGTCCCGCTCCAGCAGCCGGAGCTGCCGCCGCAGGTCGCTCAGCAGCTCCCGCCGGTCGATTGGCATCAGCGAACCCTGGTCTCTCTCACTGAGATAGCGGACGTTCGTCTCGATTCAGCCACGCCGGCCAGTCCTGGCGAACGGCGAGTGACTGATCCCCTTGGGAAAGGGTCGTCAGGTCCCGTCGCCGCCGGCCGTGGCCGCGCCGTTGGGTCGGCTCCTGAGCTTCTGGTACTCCTGCTCGCCGATCCCGGTCGCCCGCTCGATCAACGACCAGTCGACGCCGGTCCGCAGGAGACCGTCGATCGTCTCCAACCGCCCTTCGCGCTGGCCTTCCAGGCGGCCCTCGCTCCGGCCCTCGCGGTGCCGCCGTTCGGCAACCGCTCGCATCTCGTCACGCATCTGGTCGCGCCCTTCCTGGCGCAGCCGTTCGCCGCTCGTCATCAACTCGCCTCCTGCCGCCGTGTGGCTCAGTATATCGCCCATCTCCTCGGGCGTGTCTTCAGGTCCCGTCTCCGCGATATAGTGCATGAACATCTTCATGTCGTCCCGCCCGCCGCTCCCTTCCCGCTCCAAGTCGTCCAGCAGCGGCCGCATCCGCGCCCGCGCCTCCCGCACCGCGCGGCTGAAGGCGTGCATCATCGTCAGTTGCAGCAACCGCGCCCGGACGCTGCCGGCCGCCTGCCCCGGCGACATCTGAGTCTGATCGAACAACAGGTGCTCGAACCGGGGCAGCCACGGCCAGTCCCGCGTTGCGGCGGGAAACAGGTCAGCGAACTGCCGGGAGTGCCGCCAGCCGGTGGGACCCTGGTAGAAGACCAGCGGCAGGATCGGGCGCAGGTAGCCGGCATCCTTCCGATCCTGGCGGTCGAGATCCCAGATGCGGCAGCAGTAGCCCAGCAGGCGCAGGCGCAGCCAGTAGTCCGGGGTGGACTGATGCTCGAACAGCAGGTAGAGCCAGAGCGGAGGCTGCGCGGCACCAAGTTCGGCGTAGCGGACCTCGAACAGCAGGTCGGACGCGGCGCCGCGGAGATCCGGGGTGACGAAGGAGTCGGGGCGCCGCTTGAGCGTGGGCCAGTGCAGGGCGCGGCTGAGCCGCGCGGGCAGCCGGGCTTGCAGGAATGACGCGGCTTCCGCCGGGGCGCCGAACACGCGCTTGAACAGACGGTCGTGGGGCTGATGGATGGCCATGCCCCCTATAACGGGCCGGCCGTCCGTGGCGCTTCAACGCGCGTAGCGGTCACGTCCGCCGAATCCATCAACACGGGCCAGTCGCCGCCGCAGGCGCGCGATTTCGCCGGCAGGCTAGGCGGACCGCACGCGCAGACACGCGCGCGACTGCCGCCGGCTGCAGGTATGCTGCGGGCCATGTCTTCGAGCGCCCGCAACGTACTTCTGATCACCTCCGACCAGCAGCACTGGAACACCCTGGGATGCCTCAACCCCGAAGTCCGAACCCCCAACCTCGACCGGCTGGCGGCGCAGGGCACGCTGTTCACCCGCGCCTACTGCCCCAATCCGACCTGCACGCCGACCCGCGCGTCGATCATCACCGGCAAGTATCCGAGCCAGCACGGCGCCTACGCGCTAGGCACCAAGCTGCTCGAATCGGAGCCCACCGTCGGCGACCACCTGCAGGCGGCCGGCATCCGCACGGCGCTGGTGGGCAAGGCGCACTTCCAGCCACTGGCCGGCAGCGCCCGGTTTCCCTCGCTGGAAGCGTATCCGACGCTGCAGGACCTGGCCTTCTGGCGCCGGTTCCATGGCCCGTTCTACGGCTTCGAGCACGTCGAGCTGGCCCGCAACCACACCGACGAAGCGCACGTCGGCCAGCACTACGCGCTGTGGATGGAACAGCAGGGGTTGAGCAACTGGCGCGACTACTTCCGCCCGCCCACCGGCACCAACGACCGCCAGCGGCGCACCTGGCAGCTCCCGGAGGCGTTCCACTACGGCACCTGGATTGCCGAGCGCTGCTGCGCTCTGCTGGACGGCTACGCCCGGCGCGGCGAACGGTTCCTGCTCTGGGCGAGCTTCTTCGACCCGCACCCCAAGTACCTGGTCCCGGAGCCGTGGGACCGGATGTACGATCCGGGCGCGCTTACGATCCCGGCGCTTGCCGCCGGCGAGCACGACGCCAACCCGCCCCACTTCCGGCTCACCCAGTCGGAGGAGCCCGACTTCTCGCCCTGGCGGGAGAGCGGCCAGGGGCTGCACGGGCTTACTTCGCACCTCCACGACCGGGAGGAGCTGGCCCGGGACGTCGCCTGCTACTACGGGATGATCAGTCTGCTGGACCGGCAGGTGGGGCGCATCCTCGACCGGCTGGCGGCGCTGGGACTGGCGCGCGACACGCTGGTGGTGTTCACCTCCGATCACGGCCACCTGTTCGGCCAGCACGGCCTCACCGCCAAGGGGCCGTTCCACTACGAAGACCTGCTGCGGGTACCGCTGATCGTGGCGCAGCCGGGCCGGGCGCCGGCCGGCCGGCGTTGCGCCGCCCTGCAGTCGCTGGTCGACTTTGCGCCCTCGTTTCTGGCCGCCACCGGCACCCCCGTTCCCGCGGCGATGACCGGCGTCGATCAGAGCGCCGTCTGGTATGGCCGCAGCGCGGCGCGGCGCGATCACGTGCTGGTGGAGAACCGCCACGAGCCGACCACCATCCACCTGCGCACCTTCATCGACCAACGGCACAAGCTGACCGTCTACTACAACCGCGACTACGGCGAGCTGTTCGATCTGGCCGCCGACCCGCGCGAAGTCCGCAACCTGTGGGACGTGCCCGCGGCGCGCGAGCTGAAGCACGACCTGATCCGCAAGCTGCTGCATGCGGAACTGGGCCGGGAGCCGCTGCCGATGCCGCGCATCGCCGGCGCTTAGCGTAGCGTAGCTTAGCTAGCCGGCGACCCGGCGGGCGCGGAGCGCCAGCACCGCGGCCAGCGCCAGCAGCGGCAGCGCGGCCAGCGCCAATGCGAGCCGGGCGCGGGCGGAAGGCGCGACGACCCGCACCTGGCGGTCGCTGGAGGGCAGCGGCCGGCCGCTGCCCTCCAGCACGCGCACCCGCAGCACCGCCCGCGGCGGCGCGGCGGGAAGGTGGAACGCGCGCAGCGACGGTTCCCGGCCGGCATGCCTCCCGGCGGGATCGAACGGCACGATCCGGTAGCCCAGCGCCGCGCCCGGGAGCTGCTCGACGAAGAACGGGCGTTCGCGCACGGCGCGCGGCGGCGCCGCCCCGGCGGCTACCTCGAGCGCGGCCCCGGGCACCTGCTGAATGCGCACCCACTTCATCAGCCGCGGGTTGCCCCTGGCGTCGTTGCGGCGCATCTTCTCGTAGAACAGGTCGTTGTACTCCTGCTGGTAGAACGGCCGGAAGTACAGGTCGGCGGAGCCGTCCACGTACAGCACCGACGCCGGGCTGACCGACTCCACCGGCCGCGTCCACTTGTCGCCGGGGATCACCTCCAGCCCGACCGCCTCGGCGCGGCGTTGCGCGAAGGTCACGATGCGGCGCTCCGAGCCCTCCATGACGTCGCCCGCCGCGGTGCGCAGGCGGATACGGTACTCCCCGGCCGGCAGGTTGATCACGAATGCCTGCTGCACCGGCACCGGGGGCACCGCGTAGTGGCCGGGCGGCTGCGGCTCCGGCGGCGGCGCGAGCTGCTCCAGCTCCGCGGCCAGCCGGGTCACGTCCTTCCCGGCCGCGCGCATCGCGGCCGCCGCCTCCGCCATGCGCTGCAGCACCTGGTCGTACACCTGCCGCTGGCGCCGGTAGTCCGCGATCGCCTGGTAGTAGGCCGCGGTCAGGCCGCGCGCGTGCCGCACCGCGGCCGCCGCCTCCGCCCCGGTGGCGACCTGCCAGTTCTGTTCATATTCGCCGCGCACGTTGTAGTAGGTGTAGGGAGTCATGCCGAGGGACTGCTGCGGGCTCCCGCGACCGCTCAGCTCCAGGGTGCCCTCGAACGCCACGTCGAGCGCGCGGTCGAGCATCCACTCCCCGGTGATCGGCCAGAAGTAGACCAGCCGATTGCGCGCGGTGATGAAATTGTCGACCTCCGCCAGCAGGTAGATGGCGCGCGCCTCGCGGCGCGCGAAGGTGGCGGAGTAGTCGCGGCCGTTGAACGCCACGATCGAGTAGACGAACTGCTCCTCCCGCAGCGGCGCCTGCGCCGCCAGCCCCGCGGCGCCGAGCAGGAGCAGCAGGCCCGCGGCCCGGCGCCGCCGCCTCACGGGCGTACCCCGCGCAGCTTCATGAGCAGGTGGCCGGCCGCCAGCAGCGCCGCGGCCAGCAGCGCCAGCAGCAGGGCGCCGGCGAGGTACTTCCCCCAGTTGCGCAGCTCCGCGGAGCGCAGCGCCAGCTCCCAGTAGAACAGCGGCGAGACCCACTTGATCGCCCAGGCGGATACGCTCGCCAGGGTGCGCGCGTACCCGCCGACCACGGCGAAGGAGCCGACCGTCACCCCGCCGAAGAGCAGGATCAGGCCCAGGAACAGGGCCACCGCGGAGGCGGAGTTGTCGGTCAGGGCCGCGGCCAGGATGCCGTAGCCGTAGACCGCGGCGGCGAGGAAGAACAGGATCGACAGGTTGGCGAAGAACGCCGGACCAAGCAGCAGATTGTTGAGCCCGGCAGCGGCCAGCAGAAACAGCAGCAGCAGCGCCAGCGCGGCCAGGGTCAGCAGCAGGTCCTTGAGCAGCGCCGCCAGCAACCAGGCGGCGGCGTCCGCCGGGCCGTAGGTGAGCAGCTCCAGGGCGCCGACCTTCTTCTCCAGGCCGATGCGGAACACCGAGCTTACCGCCAGATAGAGCAGCACCGGCAGGAAGGCGGCGTACAGGATGAACAGGAACGGACCCTCGGCAAACAGCTTCGCCGTGAAGGCGGTCCCGAACGCCCCCGCCAGGCTGCGGCCGATCAGGTCCCAGGCGGGATCGAGGGTGAAGTCGAACCCGCTCGAATCGACCGCCCGGACGAACCCGGCGACCAGCAGCCAAGCCAGCACCAGGCCGCAGGTCTGAGCGACGTAGTAGCCGGGGCTGAGCAGGGTCTCGAACAGGCGCCGCCGGGCGATCACCGCGGTGGCGTGGAGGCGCAGGTTCACCGCCCGCCGCCGAGCCCCGCCAACCGGTCGACGTTGTCGCCGGTGATGGTCACGAACGCCTCCTCCAGGCTGAGGCTGCGCTCGCGGATGCTGAGCGGCACCAGGCGCTGGTCGATCAGGTACTGGCTGAGGGCTCGCCGGCTGTCGCCGGTGGGGGCCACCTTGACCACCAGGGTGCCGGGGCCGCTCCGCTCCGCTGCGCGCGCGAAGTCGAGCGCCGCGACCTTGGCCGGCAGTTCGGGCGGGACCTGTTCCAGATCGACGTGAATCTCGCGCTCCTCGGCCAGCGTGGCGAGGAGGTTCTCCATGCGGTCTTCGGCCAGCAGCCGGCCGCGAAAGATGATCGCCACCCGTTCGCACACCTTCTCCATCTCCGACAGCAGGTGGGAAGACACGAAGATGGTCCGGCCCGCGCGGCGCTCCTCCAGGATCAGATCGCGGATCTGCTTGACCCCGAACGGGTCGAGTCCCGAGATCGGTTCGTCCAGAAACAGGATGTCGGGATCGTGCAGCAGCGCGCGCACGATCGACAGCTTCTGCAGCATGCCGCGCGAGAACCGGGCGAAGCGCTTGTGCTTCACCGGCGCCAAGCCGACCCGTTCCAGGAGATGGTCGATGCGGCGCGCCGCGCGCGGCACGCGAAACAGGTCGGCGAAGAACTGCAGGTACTCGCCGGCGGTCATCCAGCTCCACATGCCGGCCGGGTGCTTCTCCGGCACCACGCCGATGCGCCGCCGCAGGTCGAGCCGGGCCGGGCCGTAGGTTTCGCCGAACAACCGGATCTCGCCGGCGGTGGGCTTTACCACGCCCAGCAGCATCAGGATCGTGGTGGTCTTGCCGGCGCCGTTGGGCCCCAGAAAGCCGTAGATCTCGCCCGCCGGGATGTTCAGGTCGATGCCGGCCACCGCGGTGAACGAACCGTAGCGCTTGGTCAGCCGCTCGGTGCGGATCATGAGCCGGTTCCCGCCACGTTCCAGGAGGTGAAGCGGTAGGCGGTCAGGGTGCCGGCCCGCTCGTGCGGCGCCAGGTGGGCGGCCAGCGCTGCCGGCGGCAGGTCCCAGATCGGTTCCATGATGCGGGCGAGCTCCCGGGAGTCGGCCGCGGTCGGGTCGGGGACCACGATCAGATAGTCGATTACCCAGTAGGGGTGGGCGTTGGCCTCGATCTCGCTGCCGGGAATGGAGGCGCGGTACCGGAACGTGGTCTCCGGCGCCGCGTCCCACTGCCAGCGCAACCGGCCCCGGTACAGCTCGCGGCCGCGGGAAGCGCCGGCCGCGGTTTCCTCCCGAACCGGCACGCCATCGACTACCTGCACCGAGATGCGCGCCCCGAGCCACAGATCGAGGGCGGGATGATTCACCACCGCCGGCCCCGCCGAGCTGACCGGACGCAGCTCCTGCACGAGGTCATTTCCTGCCCGCTCCTCGAAGATGACCCATTCGGCGAGGTCCGGAATCTCGTAGCCGAGCAGCTCGATCGGTTCGGCGCGCCGGTTCGCGCCGCGCCGCAAGGTCACCGCCACGGTCCGGGCGACGTAGGAGGGCGCGCTGATCTCCAGCGTGGCCGCGCCCGGTTCGAGCCGGGTGAAGCGCTGCGGGCGCGGCCCGCGGTCGCTCTGGAAGTGCGACCGGATCACCCTGCCCTGGAGCCGGAAGGTGGCATCCCACACCCAGTTCTTGCTCACCGCGTCGCGCACCACGAACTCGTAGGTGGTGTCCGGCCGGTTGGCGGCCACGTACCCTGCCGCCGCAGCCGCCAGCACCGCGGCGCCCGCCAGCACCGGAATCAGTACCCGCCGCCTGCGCATCGACGCGCGGCAGCGTAGCACGCTCCCGCGGGCCGGGTCTTGGCCTTGACAGGAACCGGCGCACTCCCCCTATCCTCAGAGCCGCCCGCCGCGCCGGCGTGATGAAATTGGTAGACATGCCAGACTCAAAATCTGGTGGTGGCAACACCGTCTCGGTTCGAGTCCGAGCGCCGGCATCTAACCTCCGCTGCCAGCTACATCCGCTGCAGGGGTTCGATCCCCAGCAGGGTGAGGCAGTTGGCCAGCACCTGGCGGGTCGCCGCGGCGAGCAGCAGGCGCGCCTCGCGCAGGGGAGAGGGCGCCTGCAGAATCGGGCAGGCGTGATAGAAGCTGGAAAACTGGCGCGCTACGGCAAAGGTGTAGCCGGCGATCACGTGCGGGCTGCGCACCCGCAGCGCGCGCGCCACCTGGTCCGGCAATTCGGCCAGCAGCTTGATCAACGCCGCTTCCTCGGGCGCCTGCAGGGTGGCAAACTCCGCGCCGGCGGGCAGCGGCCGGCCATACTTGCGCAGAATGGAACAGATCCGGGCGTGGCTGTAGAGCAGGTAGGGGCCGCTTTCGCCCTCGAAGGCCATGGCCGCGTCCCAGTCGAACGTCACCTGCTTGTCGTTGGCGACCCGCAGAAAGGAATACTTCAACGCGCTGTAGGCCACCGCCTTGGCCGCCGCGGCATCGCCGGCGTGGCCGCGCGCCGCCAACTCGGCGCCGGCCTTGCGCTTGGCCTCGGCCACGAACTCCTCCAGCAGCACCAGGTTGCCCTCGCGGGTCGACATGGAGCCCTTGCCCAGCAGCACGTAGCTGTAATGCACCGCCGCGGGGGCGGACGCGCCGAGCAGGGCGAGGGCCGCCTCCAGTTGGCGGTGGTACAACTTCTGGTCTTCGCCCAGCACCACCAGGTTGAGATCGGCGGCCGCGGCCATCTTGTCCAGGGTGTACGCCAGGTCGCGCAGCACGTAGAGGGAGGTCTTGTTGCCGCGCGTAATCACCAGCACCGGGTTGCGCGACGGGAGCTCGAAGCCCTCCAGGTCGAGCGCCAGCCGGCCATGCTCATCTTCGAACAGCTTGCCGGTGGCGCGTAACTGCGCCACGAGCTGCTCGTGGCGCTCCGGCGTCAGGTAGTCGGACTCGTAATCGAAGCGGTCGTAGCGGACGCCCGCATCCCCGAACAGCTCGCGCATGCCGCGCACCGAGATGTCGACCACGCGCCGAAACGCCGCGCGGGTCTGCCGGTCGCCGCTCTCGAGGCGCTCCAGCAGCCGGTTCACCTCCCCTTCCAGCGCGGGGTCCTGCTCCAGCCGCCGGTTGGCGGCGACGTAGACCTCCAGCAACTCCCGGAAGTCGGGCTGCCGGTCGCCAACGCCGGCGACCAGCAGCGCGATCTGGCGGCCCACGTCGTTGACGAAGAAGCGCGCCTCCGGGGCGTACCCCTCGAAGCGCAGCAGGCGTACCAGGGTGTCGCCGATCCAGGCGTTGCGGGCGCGGCCCAGGTGCGGCGGCGCATTGGGATTGATGCTGGTGTGCTCCACCAGCGCGCGCTTGCCGGTTCCCGTGCCGCGCGCGCCATAGCCGGCGCCCGCGCCGAGGATGGCGCCGATTACCCGCGCCGCCAGCTCACCCTTCGCCAGGTGGACGTTCAGGTAGGGCCCATGGGCCTCCACCTTGGCGATGCCGTGCGCCGCCAGGTCGCGTTCCCGCAGGCGGTCGCGAATCCGCTCCGCCAGCGGCACCGGCGCCATGCCCACCTGCCGGGCCAACCGGAAGCAGGGCACCGCGTAATCCCCCAGGGCGCTGTCCGGCGGCGTGGACAGCGGTACCTCAACTTCCTGCCCCACCGCCTCGCGCACGAGGCGCACCAGGGTGTCGCTCACCTTTCCCACGGTGGCGCGACCTTACCCAATCGGACCGCGCCGCCACAACAGCAACCGCCAGCCGGCCGGCCGCGGCTTCGATTCAATGGACCGCCGCGGCGGCGCCATGCTACACATTGGGCGCGGCGCGGAGATGGAACGAGTTACCCGACAACGCAACGTGATTCGCGCCGCCGTGGAGTCCGCCGGGCGGCCGTTGAGCCCCTCCGAGCTGTATGCCGCGGCGCGCGCCAAGCTGCCGGGCCTCGGCCTCGCCACCGTGTACCGCGCCATCCGCGACCTGGTGGCAAGCGGCTGGCTGCGGGTGGTGGAGGTACCAGGCGAGACGGGGCGCTACGAGCGCGCGGGGAAACCGCATCACCACCACTTCCTGTGCCGCAGTTGCGACTCGCTGTGGGAGGTACCCGCCTGCCCTATCGGAATCGAACGACTTGCCCCCCGCGGCTTCGTTACCGAAGACCACGAAATCACGCTGTTCGGGCTCTGCGGCGAGTGCGGCTCCCGCGGGCCCCGCGAATCTCAGTAGGCGAACCCGCCGCGCGCCCAGCGCGCCCACCCATCCCCATTATTGACCTTGATAATTCATTATCATTATAGTTGGCGGCATGACAGGTAATGTTGCAACCACCATGGCGGCGCGCGCCTGCGCCGTCGCCTTCGCTCTCGTAGCGGCCCTGGGATTCGCCGAAGGCGAACCGGAGGCGCGCGGCGATCGGGTGGCGGTCGTCGCCACCACCACCATCGCCGGGGACATCGTCTCCCGGATCGGCGGAGAACAGATCTCCCTGTACGTGATGCTGCCGGTCGGCTCCGACCCGCACCTCTTTCAGCCAACGCCCCGCGATGCCCGCCAGGTAGCGGACGCAGCCGTCGTATTCATCAACGGCGCCGGCCTCGAAGCCGAATTCCTGGGCAACCTGCTCACCAACGTCGAACCGCGCCGGTTGGTGGATCTGTCCTCCAATCTGGAGCTCCGGCGTCTGGAGGGCGGGCATGACGAACACGGGTATGAAGAAGACGAACACGACGAGGGCGAGGAGCACGATCACGACGGCGAAGAACACGACGACGGCGAAGAACACGACGAAGACGAAGAACATGACGAAGACGAAGGGCATGATGAAGACGAACATGATGAAGACGAGCACGACGAAGACGAGCACGACGAAGACGAGGAGCACGATCACGACGGCGAAGAACACGACGAGGGCGAGGAGCACGATCACGAACATGCGCACGGCGACTTCGACCCGCACGTGTGGATGGACCCGACGCTGATCGCCGCCTGGACGCCGGCAATCGCCGCGGCGCTGTCCGAGGCGGATCCCGGGTCCGCCGGCGCCTACGCCGAGCGCGCGGCCGCGCTGGCGGCCGAGCTGCACGAGCTGGACGCGTGGGTCCGGGAACGGGTCGCCGCGGTGCCGGTGCCGGAACGCATCCTGATCACCGACCACGACGTGCTCGGATACTTCGCCGACCGGTACCAATTCTCGGTTCTCGACACCATCATCCCGGGATTCAGCACCGCGTCAGAGCCGTCGGCGCGGCACCTGGCGGCGTTGCGCGACGCGATCTCCGAACACGCCGTGCCGGCAATCTTCGTCGGCCTCACGGTCAGTCCGCGAGCGGCGGAGGTAGTCGCCGAGGACCTGGGCATCGAGGTGGTTTCGATCTACACCGGTTCGCTGGGCGAACCGGACGGCCCGGCGGCCACCTACCAGGACTTCATCCGCACCAACGTCGAGCGCATCGTCACCGCGCTTGGCGGCCCGGAGTAGCGCGGCGGAGTAGCGCGGCCTGCGGTCAGGCGCCGGCAAGGGCACCGGCGTCGGACCGCAGGCGCTGCGCTTCCACCAGCCGGCGGCAGATCGCCGCCGGCTGGCAGGTCAGTCATTCCGAATATATCTCATGATTTCGCTCACACACTCGTCCAACGGACGCGAGGCATCCACCTCGAAATGACCAGCCCGCGGCCGCTTGTTCTTCCGTACCCACTCGCGAAACATGTCCGGCCCCGATTTTCCGCTCTCGTCCGGCGCCCGGCCGACCGGCTCGTTCCAGACATCGACAAACTGACTCGGAAGCGGCGAACGTCCCCTCAGACGCCGGTGTAGCGGCGGAAGGCGAGCACGGCGTTGTGGCCGCCGAAGCCGAACGAGTTGGAAAGCGCCGCCTTGATGGTCCCGGAACGGCCCTCGTTGGGGACGTAGTCCAGGTCGCAGGCGGGGTCCGGCTGCTCGTAGTTGATGGTGGGGGGAAAGAACTGGTCGCGCACGGCAAGCGCGGTGGCCACCGCCTCCACCGCCCCGGCGGCGCCGAGCAGATGGCCCACCATCGACTTGGTGGAGGACACCTTGAGGCGGGACGCATGGCTGCCGAACACCTGCTTGATGGCCGCGGTCTCGGTGGCGTCGTTGAGCTGGGTGGAGGTGCCGTGGGCGTTGACGTAGTCCACCTCGTCCGGCGCCAGGCCGCCGGTGGTCAGGGCCATGCGCATGGCGTTGACGGCGCCGAGCCCCTCGGGATGGGGCGCCGTGAGGTGGTTGGCGTCGCAGGTGGCGCCGTAGCCCGACAGTTCGGCGTAGATCGGCGCGCCCCGCCGGCGCGCGTGCTCCAGCTCTTCCAGCACCAGGATGCCGGCGCCCTCGCCGAGCACGAAGCCGTCGCGCGCGCCGTCGAAGGGGCGGCTGGCGCGCGCCGGGTCGTCATTGTACCTGGTGCTCACTGCCTGCAGCACGCAGAACCCGGCCAGCGCCAACGCCGACACCGGCGCCTCGGTACCGCCGCTGAGCATGACGTCGGTGGCGCCGTCCTTGATCCAGCGGTACGACTCGCCGATGGCGTCGGTGGCCGACGCGCAGGCCGACACCACGGTGTAGGAGGGCCCGTACGCGCCGATGCGGATGGCGATGTGGCCGGCCGCGATGTTGCTGATCATCTTCGGCACCAGGAGCGGATGCACCCCCTTCGGCCCGCGCGCGAACAGGTGCTTGAATTCCAGTTCCAGGGTGTCCATGCCGCCGAAGCCGACGCCCAGCAGCACGCCGGTGCGTTCCGGGTCGAGCGCGTCAGGAGCCAGCCCGGCGTCTTCCAGCGACTGCATCGCGGCGACGATGGCAAAGCGGGAGAACAGATCCATGCGGCGCGATTCGCGCGACTCCAACACGTGGCGATCGTTGAAGTCGATGATCTCGCCGGCTACGCGGCTGGAGAAGTCGCCGGCGTCGAACCTGGTCACCGGGCCAATGCCGGACTCCCCCGCCCGCGCCCGTTGCCAGAACGTGCCGGTGTCCTTGCCCAGCGGATTCACCGTACCGAGGCCGGTGATCACCACTCGCCTGCTCATCCGCGTCTCCTCCAGAGGCACCGCATTCTAACCAAACTCCGGCGCGCCAGTCTCGCCAGCGCCTTCAGATCGCCAGGCCGCCGTCGACCTGAATGACCTGTCCGGTGATGTAGGAAGCCCGCTCGCCGGCCAGGAAGCAGATCAGTTCCGCCACGTCCTGCGCGCGGCCGGTGCGCTTCAAGGGAATCATCTCCAGCACCGCGCGGCGCGCCTGCTCCGGCATGGAACGGGTCATGTCGGTGTCGATGTAGCCGGGCGCCACCACGTTGACGCGCACGCCGCGGCCGCCCACCTCCCGCGCCAGGCTCTTCGAAAAGCCGATGATGCCGGCCTTGGAGGCGGCGTAGTTGGTCTGACCGGGGTTGCCGCGCAGCCCGCTGACCGAAGACAGGTTGATGATTGCCCCCGACCGGGCGCGCAGCATGGCCCGCGCGACCTCGCGCGAGGTGACGAAGGTGGCCGTCAGGTTGGCCTGCAGCACCGCGTCCCAGGCCTCGCGCCGCATGCGCATGACCAAGCCGTCGCGGGTGATGCCGGCGTTGTTGACCAACACGTCGACGCGGCCGTGCGCGTCCAGGACGCCGGCGACGCCGGCGACGATGGCCGCCTCGTCGGTCACGTCGGTCTGCCGCCAGTGCAGCGCCGCGCCGTTGGCCGCGGCGCGCTGCTGCCACTCGGCGTGGGCCGCCGCCTCGGCCCGCGACCAGTAGTGGACGGTGGCGCCGGCGCGCAGCAACGTCTCCACCACGGCGGCGCCAATGCCGCGCGAGCCGCCGGTGACCAGCGCGATCTTGCCGTGCAACTCTCTCCCCATCAGTTCACCTCAGCTCGGTTCACCCGGCGCGCGCCGCGGCCTCGACCTGCTCCATGGTTCCCACCGGAGTGCACTCGACGCCGCCGGTGTCGAAGCCGCGCAGCAACCCGGTCAGCACCGAACCGGGACCGGTTTCCAGGAAGCGCCCGTAGCCGGCCGCCAGCAACGACTGTATCTCCGTCACCCACTGCACGCCGGATACGATCTGCTCGACGCACAGGCGCCGCGCCTCGGCGCCGCTCGCCACCAGCCCCCCGGTGACGTTGGCGTACACCGGCGCCGTCGGATCGCGGAACTCGAAGTTGGCCACCACCTCGGCGAACCGCTCCCGCGCGCGCTCGATGAGGGGCGAATGGAACGGTCCCGACACCTTCAGCCGCACGAAGCGGCGCGCCCCGGCCGCCGCACACGCCGCCTCGGCGCGCGCCAGTCCCTCGACGGTACCGGCCAACACCACCTGGCGCGGGCTGGAGAAGTTCGCCGCGTAGACGCCCTCGCCCGCCTCTTGCAGGGCCGCGCTGACCGCCTCCGGGGCCAGCCCAACGACGGCCGCCATGCCGGCCCGCCCGCCCGCGGTGTCGGCGCCGCGGCTGGCCTGCTCCATCAGCTCGCCGCGCGCCTGCACGATGCGAAACAGGTCCTCATGGGCAATCACCCCGGCGGCCGCCAGCGCCGCGTACTCGCCGACGCTGAACCCGGCGTAGCCGTGCGCCGCCACGCCGCGCTCGGCCAGCACCCGCGCCACCGCCGCGTTCACCAGGGTCACCGCGAGCTGGGTGCGGTTGGTGGCCTGCAGCTCGGCCTCGCTGCCGCGGAACAGGAGCGCCTCCAGATCGATTCCGGTGGCCTCCGAGGCGCTGCGGAACAGCTCCTTGACGCCGGCGCTGGCGTCCCACAGGTCGCGGCCCATACCGGGGTACTGGGCGCCTTGTCCGGGAAACAGAAAGCAGGTCTTCATATTGGTCGGCGGCGGCCAACGCCGCACGGGCGCGGCGCGGAACGTACCACGGCGGCCCCTTGGCGTCAACCACGGCCGCAGGGTAACAATCTTCCGGTGGGCGCACGGGTGACGCGAAACGGGGCGCGGCGATGACGCGCGGCGTGTATCTGGAGCCGGCGGCGGTGGCGCGCAATCCCGAGTACGCCGCCAAGCTGGCCGCGGCCGGGGTCGGGATCTTCCTGCTGCGCGCCGGGTTCGATCCGCAGCGCGCCGCGCCGGAGATGGAACGGGCGGTCGCCGCGGCCGAGCGGCTCGGCGTGGAGGTGTGGCTGCTGGCCGGCACCTGGTGGGGGCACGGCCTCGGCGCCGGCGCCGAAACCATGGCGCTGCCGGCCGAGTGGCGCGCGCTGGCGCGCCGCGGCCTGCTGGGGGACTATCCCGCCCACGAGCAGCAGTGGCCGATGCGGCCGCCCGGCGGGCGCGCGGACCAAGCCATCGCGGCCAACCTGGAGCAGCTCGCCCGGCGCTGGGCGCCCCGCGCCATCTGCCTGACCCACGCGCGGTTCCGCCATCCGGCAGCCGTCGGCGGACTGTTCGAGAGCGCTCCCGGCTGGCCGGCGCCGCCGGCCGCGGCGGCCTGGGAGCGGGTGGCCGCCGCGCTGCGCGGCATCACGCCGCCGCAGTTCGCCGAGTTGAGCGCCCGGCATGACCTGAGCGGCGCGCTCGACTACCTTGCCGGCCGCGGCGCCGGCGGGGCGAACGGCGCGGCGCCGTTCGCCGACTGGTTCGCGCAGCGCCGCGCGCGCCTGCAGACCGCGGTGAACGGCCTGCTCGACACGGCGCGCCGGGCCGGCGGTCCGCGCCTGCGCGCCGGGACCAATGCCATCGCCCCGCATGCCGCGCCGCTCAGCGGCCAGCACTACGGCGAGCTGGCACGGCGCGCAGACTTCGTGCAGCCCTTGCTCGGCTACCTGAACTGGCACGTGTTCCAGTGCGGGGCGGCGTGGGCGCGGCTGACGCGCCGCGGCGGCGATCTGAGCGAGGAGGACGCGCTGGCCGGGGTGTGGCGGCTGTTCGGACTGGAACCGCTCCACCTGCCGCGGAGCGAGGCGGAGATGGCCGGCGAAGGCGCCGCGGCGACGATCGAGCAGGTGGCCGGCGCCCTGCTCGACCGGGCGCTGGAGGCCTGCCCCGCGCAACGCGTCATGCCGGTGCTGCGCGGCCACGACTGGCCGGGGGCGGTGACGCGCCGCCTGGAGCAACGGGTCCGCGCCGCCGGCTGCCCGGCGGTGTTCTATCAGGGCACCACCGTGCTGGCCGGGCCGCCGCCGGGGCCGGGGTGGCAGTAGGAGGTTGCGAACGCGGGGACCGCGGCGCCTCCCCGCCGGGGCCCGCCGGCGCGCCGGTTGGCGGACAGTTGACCGACAGGCGCATTTGCCCTACACTGCGCCAACTGATTTGCATGTCACACCGGTTTGAGAAATTCCAGCATTAACGTTCCCGGGGGGAGCTGATGGGAGCAGAGATTCGGTCGCTGGGCGCCTACGTACCCAAGCGGCGGATGTCTAATCACGAATTCGAGGCGTTCCTCGACACCTCCGATGAGTGGATCCAATCGCACACCGGCATCAAGTATCGTCATATTGCCGACGCCGAAGAGGCACCGTCCGATTTGGGATACCGCGCCGCGGTGCAAGCTCTGGAGCGGGCCGGGATCGGGCCCGACGAGTTGGGGATGGTGTTGGTCGCGACTGCCTCCGGGGACCACGTCGGGTTCCCGTCGACCGCCTGTATCATTCAGGACAAGCTGGGCGCCGCCAATTGCGCGGCCATGGACCTGTTGGTGGGCTGCACCGGCTTCGTCTACGGCCTGGAGACGGCCAAGGGGCTGATCGCTTCCGGCGCGGCGCAACACATCCTGGTGGTGGGCAGTGAGGTGCTGACCCGCATCATGGATTGGAAGGACCGCAACACCTGCGTGCTGTTCGGCGACGGCGCCGGCGCCGCGGTGGTCTCCCACTCCAACAACGGGCACGGCATCCTCGACTCGTTCCTGCGTTCCGACGGGTCGGGGGCCATGGCGCTGGCGCGCGAGGCAGGGGGGACGCGCAGCCCCTTCAAGCCCGGCAAGACGAGCCATCGGGAGCTGCTCATCAAGATGGAGGGGCGGCTGGTCTACAACTTCGCGGTGCAGGTCATCGTCAACACCGTCACCACCATCCTCGAACGCAACCACCTCACCATCGACGACATCAAGTTCATCGTGCCGCACCAAGCCAACGAACGCATCATCGAGGCCGCCGCCAAGCGCGGCCGCATACCGCGCGAGAAGTTCTACGTCAACATTGCCGAATACGCGAACACCTCCGCCGCCACCATTCCCATAGCGCTGAACGACCTGGTGGAAAAGGGACTGCTCGAACGCGGCGACCTGATCATGACCGCCGGCTTCGGCGCCGGCCTCACCTTCGGCGGGAACCTGGTGCGCTGGTAGCGGGGTGGCGCCTGCCTGGCGGCGCGTCGCCGCGCTCAAGACGCCGGCCGCCCTGCGCGACTACCTGGGCAGCCTCGGCATCGCGGCGCAGATGCCGTTCGACGAAGGCGCTGACCTGGCGCCTCTCGCCGCCCCCCTCCCTCTGCCCGGCGGAGGTACCCTCGGCAACCGCTTCTGCATTCAGCCGATGGAAGGCTGGGACGGGGCCGCGGACGGCACCCCGACCGAGCTGGTGCGGCGCCGGTGGCGAGCCTTCGGCAGCAGCGGCGCCAAGCTGATCTGGGGCGGCGAGGCGACCGCGGTTACCCACGCCGGGCGCGCCAACCCCAACCAGTTGCGGCTGGAAGAGGACACCGCGGCGGCGCTGGCGGCGCTGCGCGCGGAGCTGGTGGCGGTCCACGAGGAACGGTTCGGGCACAGCGGCGACCTGTTGGTGGGGCTGCAGCTCACCCACTCCGGGCGCTTCTGCCGGCCCAACGACAAGCAGGTCACCGAGCCGGTGACCCTATACCGCCATCCCCTGCTTGACCGCAAGTTCGGCCTCGCCGCCGGGCATCGGCCCGCGTCCGACGCCGAAGTTGAGGATCTCATCGAACGCTTCATCGCGGCCGGCGTGTTGGCGTGGCAGGCCGGCTTCGCGTTCGTGGACGTGAAGCACTGCCACGGCTATCTGGGGCACGAGTTCCTCAGCGCCGTGGACCGCCCGGGACGCTACGGCGGCAGCTTCGAGAACCGCACCCGCTTTCTGCGCGAGGTGGCCGCCGGGCTGCGCCGGCGAGCGCCGGAGCTGCTGCTCGGGGTGCGCCTCAGCGCCTTCGATCTGATACCGTTCGAACCGCACCCGGACACCAGGGTAGGAACGCCGTCCCGCGTTGCCTCCCGCTACCGGCACGGCTTCGGCGCCGCCGGCCACGACCCGACGGCGTACGACCTGAGCGAACCGCTGCGCTTCGTCGCCCTGCTGCAGGAGCTGGGCATCTTCCTGCTCAACGTGACCGCCGGCAGCCCCTACTACACCCCCCACATTCAGCGGCCGGCGCTGTTTCCACCCTCCGACGGCTACCTGCCGCCGGAAGATCCGCTGGTCGGCGTGGCGCGGCAGATCGAGGTGGTGCGGCAGATCAAGGAACGGTTTCCGGAGATGATCGTGGTGGGCAGCGGCTACAGCTACCTGCAGGAGTGGCTGCCGCACGTGGCCGGCGCCGGGGTGGCCGCCGGCGGCGTCGACGTGGTGGGCATCGGGCGCATGGCGCTCTCCTACCCGCGGCTGCCGGCCGACCTGCTGGAGGGCCGCGCCCTGCAGCGCAAACGCATCTGCCGCACCTTCAGCGACTGCACCACGGCGCCCCGCAACGGCCTGATCTCAGGTTGCTTTCCGCTCGACCCGTTCTACAAGGCGCGCGCCGAGGCGGCGGAGTTGCGACGCCGCAAGCAGGCCGGCGCGGTACGGCCGCCCGCCCGTCCGCCTCAGCCTCGCCGCACCCCCGAGCCGCCGCTCCCGCTAACCTGATTTGGGATCCATCCATCAAGCGGCAAACCGTTTACACTCAGCTTTCCGGCCAGACGCGCAGCCCGGGGACAGTGTTGAAGTGTCCGTCGAAAGTGACGATAGTGGCCCCCAACTGAATACAATGAGCTGCGATCCAAACGTCATTCATGGGCAGCGGCGTACCGGCTTGGCGGAGGGCCTCCTTGGTTACCGCGAACTGCTCGGAGGTTTCTTCAGTAGCTACGGCCACGAACACCGATGGCTTGTCGAGAAAGGAACTGAGCTCCAGCCGGTTCCGGGCATGTCGGTTCCCTCCGCGGAAGCCGTACAGGAGCTCACCCAGAACGAACACCGACATGAGCACCCTCTCGGCCCTGCCAAGCGCTTCCAACACGTCCGAGTTCCCGCGACGATAGGCACTGTACGCGTTGGTATCGAGCATGATCGACTTCATATCGATCATTACCATTCGTCGGGCGCTACGTGTTCAAGATCCGCCAGCCGGTGTTTGAAGCGTCGATATTCTTCCTCGGACCAGCCGCCAAACAGGTCCTCGAAATCTGCCCGTCTATCGACCACGGCAGGTTTCTCTAGACCAAGCGATGCACGCAGCAGTCGCTTTACCAACCGGTTGATCGATATCCCCTCCCGCCGGGCATGTAATGCCAGCTCGTTGGCGAGATCGTCGTCGAGCTTATGTATGGTGATCGATTTCATGGTTCATATGATAGCCGCAAAGTGGTTCATAGCGCAAGCGGCGGGCTACGTGCTTCATGCCGCGCCGGCGGGCACGGCCCGGACATCATTCTCGCCGGCACTCTGCATACTCTACCTCACTCGTTTCATAATCTATATCCCTCGACAACGAAGGTGTTTGATCGGCAGACAAGTCCAATCTGTATTCGATCCCTACTCTATAAAGTGGTCTTCCACATCTTGGACAATTCAGATCATCACTAGGCAATATGGCTTCATCTTTGAAGACACCGTCAAGAATCCACCCTTGCCAAGCACATGAATCTTCTTCAACTGCACAAACCGCATAGCTCACCCATGCGTGAGTAGGTTGCTCTATTTGATCACATGACAGCTCAATAAGACCACGATATTTCTGCGGAAATGGCATTCGTTCTAATCCAACGGCCTCCGCGTATCATTCGGTAACCATATGCTGGAAACAATGGCAGCGGGACCCTCGTCCTCCGTATGATCTTCATAGTCTTCAGGTGACAGCATGACGGTACCTCTTTCTTCTGTCGCGACACTGTGTTCGTTGCTCGCAAGGTCACGATAGACATTGATTCTGAAATCGTGCGTTTGACAGTCCGAACCAACAAGATCACGAATGAGATATTGATCCTCACGAATGAGAGTACGACTGATCGGCAATAGTGATTGTCGTTCAACTCTTGCCTTGAAGACTTCGATCAATTCATCAGCGCTATCCGAGCGCAAATCATGAATCAAGCTCTCGGCGGGAGTCGATACCCACAACCGGGCTTGGACCGGAGCACTGCTTCGGTCCATATGCGGTGTGTATAGCTGGTAGGTATCCTGCGTTTCTCCGGTAGCGAATAGCTGGCCGTCTGGCCGACTACGATATATGTTGATCCTGAAGTACAGTTCAGAGTCACTGACGAATATCATGTACTGAGATTCCAGGGACGCCTCAATCGGAGACTCCATGTCACTTGATGTCGAGTTGTGCAACGTCCAAAGGCTCTCCTGGGCAATTGATTCTTTCCAGCAGACCTCAGGAACGACAGTCTCCAGAGGGCGTAATCGATAAGTTCGCAGATGCTCACAGGTACCGAATGACGTGCCGTGCTGATCTTTGTAGACGTCAGTCCGGAGATCATTGGAGGCTGTTCGTCCCTGGAGATGCTGGCCGACCAGGGTACTGATTGTCATCGCGGATACTATAGCATGGCATGAGACGGCGCGCTCAATCTGACCGGCGCGCGTTGACGGTTGCTGCTTGGCGCTCCATGATCCGGGGAATGGACGCGCGGCGACGAGGAGCGGAGTGATGCTCGATGGCCGGCCCGGCGCAGGTTCGTCGTCCGGGGAACGCGCCCGGGAGGTGAGCGTGGTGCGGGTGCGGGGGGCGGCGGGCTGCCGCCGGAACGACCTGCTCACGGTGGAGGAGCCGCTGGAGATCCGCGTCTGCCACGCCGGCGGGGCGGCCGCGGACGGCGAGCGCAGCGTGGCCGTGACCATGCGCACGCCGGGACACGACCACGAACTGGCGGCGGGATTCCTGTTCTGCGAAGGGTTTTTCAAGTGCCCGGAGGAACTGGAGGGAGTGAGTTACTGCGGGCGCGAGGGCAACGTGGTGCGCGTCACGCTGACCGGTGCGCCGGTCCGTGCGAACACGCGCGGCGAGGATGCGCGCGGCAACCTCCTGGCGGCGAATTCGAGTTGCGGGGTATGCGGCAAGGCATCGATCGACGACGTACTGGCAACGCTGCCCAAACCGGTGGCGCAGACCGCGCGCGGCGCTGCCGCCCCCGCGGTGCCGGCGGCGGTCCTGCACCGGCTGCCGGAGGAGCTGCGGCGCCACCAGCGCACCTTCGCGCAGACCGGCGGCCTGCACGCCGCGGCGCTGTTCGAGCCGGACGGCCGGCTGCAGCTTCTGCGCGAGGACGTGGGACGGCACAACGCCCTGGACAAGTTGATCGGCCGCGCGGTGCTGGAGGCGCGGCTGCCGCTGCCGGAAGCGGTGGTGCTGTTCAGCGGGCGCACCGGCTTCGAGCTGGTGCAGAAGGCCGCCTGCGCCGGGATCCGCTTTCTGGCCGCGGTGGGGGCGCCGTCCAGTCTGGCGTGCGAGTTGGCCGGCGAGCTCGGCATCACCCTGGTGGGGTTCCTGCGCGGCGGGCGCTTCAACATCTATACGGGCGCGCAACGGGTGACCGGCATCGCCGGCGCCGAGCCGGCGCGCGGCGCTACTCCTGCGCCGGCGGCCGGTTCTGCACGAACTGGAAGCCGAACCGGCCCTTGATGCAGAGGTGGCCGCTGGTAACCGAGTGGTCCTCCGGCGACGTCACCTTCACGATCTCCTGCTCCTGGACGTGCAGATCCAGATTGCAGCCCACCCCGCAATAGGGACAGACGGTGCGCGTCACGCTCTGCCGTGACTCGTCCCAGGTACCCTGTTCGCGGTGGTCGTACTCGCTCTTGAACATCAGCGCGCCGGTGGGGCACACGCCGATGCAGTTGCCGCAGTAGACGCAGGCCGAGTCGGGCAGCGGGCGCTCGAATTCGGTGGCGATGCGGGCGTCGAAGCCGCGCCCGGCCACCGCTATGGCGAAGGTGTTCTGGGCGTCCTCGCCGCATGCTTCCACGCACTTGTAGCAGAGGATGCAACGCTTGTAGTCGCGCACGTAGAGGTCGTCCTGGACCTTGACCGGCTGGCCGACGGTAGCCGCGGCGCGCCCGTCGGGGTCGGCATGGTGACCGGCGTGCCGCTGCTCCCGTTCCCCGGCCGCGGCGGCCGGCGCCGGCGGCCCGAAGCGCTCCGGTTCGGCGCCGTACCGCTCCTGCCAATGGCCTAGCGCGGCGTCGGCCCGGGTCAGGTCCACCGACGAAGCGAGCAGCTCCAGCACCAGGCGGCGGCTGCGGCGCACCCGTTCGGAGTCGGTGCGCACCTGCATGCCGGCGGCCGCGGCGCGGGCGCAGGCCGGCACCAGGGCGCGCGCCCCCTCCAGCTCCACCACGCATACCCGGCAGGCGTTCACCGGCGTCAGGTTGGCCGCGAAGCAGAGGGTTGGGGTGGCGATGCCGGCCGCCCGGCAGGCATCCAGGATCGTCGCCCCCTCGCGCACCTGCACCGCGGCACCATCCACCGTCAATTCCACCGTGCGGGCCGCATCCGTCATCATTTACCGTCCCTCCTGTTCCAGGAGCCCCAGGGCCAGCGCCGACTGCAGCGCCCCGGCCGCGGTGTGCCCCAACGCGCAGATCGACGCGTCGCCCATCACCTGCGCCAGATCCTCCAGCAGCGCCCGCTCGCGGCCGCCGCCGGTCCGGCACAGGCGCGCCAGCGACTCCTCCTGGCGCACCGTCCCCACCCGGCACGGCACGCACTGGCCGCACGACTCGTCGCGGAAGAAGCGCGCGATGCGGCGCACGACGCCGGGGAAATCGGTCGCCGGCGCAAACGGCATCACCACCCCCGAACCGAGGGTGGCGCCGATCGCACGGGTGCCTTCGAAGGTCAGCGGCACGTCCAGGTGCTCGGGACCGACGAAGCTGCCGGCGGCGCCGCCCAGCAGCACGGCGCGCGGCGGGCCGCCGACCGTGCCGCCCGCCAGCTCCAGGAGCTGCCGCAGGGTGACCCCGAACTCCACCTCGTAGACCCCGGGCACCGCCACCGCGCCCGACAGGCAGAACAGCTTGGTGCCGGTGGACTCGGCGGTACCGCGCGCGGCATAGGCGCGCCCGCCGGCCAGCACGATCGGCAGCAGGTTGGCCAGCGTCTCGACGTTGTTGATGACGGTGGGCTTGCCGAACAGCCCGGCCTCGGTGGGATAGGGCGGCTTGCTGCGCGGCTCGCCGCGAAACCCCTCCAGCGAGTTGAACAGGGCGGTCTCCTCGCCGCAGATATACGCCCCGGCGCCGCGCCGCAGGTCGACGTCGAAGGCCGCGCCCGCGCCCAGGACGTCGCCGCCGAGCAACCCGCGGGCGCGCGCCGCGGCGATGGCGCGCTGCAGGCGCTCGACGGCCAGGGGGTACTCGCCGCGCACGTACAGATAGCCCTGGGCGGCGCCGGTCGCGAAGCCGGCAATGGTCAGCGCCTCGATCACCGCGAACGGGTCCTGCTCCATGAGCACCCGGTCCTTGAAGGTGCCCGGCTCCGACTCGTCGGCGTTGCCCACCACGTAGTGGGGGCGCGCCGCGGCGTGGGCCACCGCTTCCCACTTGGCGGCGGCCGGGAAGGCCGCGCCGCCGCGGCCCAGCAACCGGGAATCGCGCAGCTCGCGCAGCACTCCCTCCGGGCCCAGCTCGAAGGCGCGCCGCAGGGCGGCGTACCCCCCGCGGCGGCGGTAGTCGTCGATGCTCTCGGGATTCACCGCGCCGACCCGCCGCAGCAGGGTCAGCTCGGCGTCCGCGCCGCGGCGCGCGGTCTGCGGCGCGGACGCGCGGGTGGCGGCCGAGGCGTCGCCCGCCGCCGGCGCGGCGCCGGCGCTGCCCGCCGCAAGCGCCCCGGCCACCGTCTCCGCGGCGGCCGGGGCGCTGGTCGTGTGCCGGTCGCCGGCCAGTTGCAGAAATACCGCCGGCGCCCGCTCGCACAGGCCCAGGCACGGGCTCGTCATCCAGGCGGCGCCCGCGCTGCGGGGGCCTGCGGACGCCGGGTCATGGGCCGGGCCGAGAAGCTGTTCCAGCCGCCGGCAGAGCTGCGCCGCGCCGGCGCCGCGGCAGACGATGTCGTCGCACACGTGGGCAACGCGCGGCGGCCGTTCCTCGGTGGCCAGCAAGGCGTAGAAGGTAGCCACGCCGTAAGCCTCCGCGGGGGGCACCTGCAGCCGCCCGCAGACGTAGTCCAGCGCCGCCGGGCTGATCCAGCCGACCTGATCCTGCACCCCGTGCAGCGCCGGCAGCAGCAGGTGCCGCGTGCCGCGCCGGGCGCGGGCGCCGCCGACCTCGATGCGCCCGCCGGCCGCGGCGCGCTGCAGGTCGGGGCCGGCCGGCGCCGGCACCGCGCCGTCCAGCACGGCGTCGACCGCGGCGCGCTCGGCGGCGGTCGGCTCCGCGGCGGCGAGGCGCAGATCCATCAGCGCGCCGCCAGCTTGTCGATGCGCACCGCGGTGGCCTTGAACTCGGCGGTGCCCGACTTGCGGTCCCAGGCATCGATGGTGAGCAGGTTGGTATCCACCTGGTCGGGAAAGTGAAGGGTCATGAATACCAGCCCCGGGCGCAGCCCGCCGGTGTAGCGGGCGGTGACTTCGAGGCTGCCGCGGCGCGAACTCACCTGCACCCGTTCGCCGTCGGCCACCCCCAGGCGGCGGCCGTCCGCCGGACAGATGTCGAGCGCGGCCGCGCGCCGGAGCGGCGAGCGGAAGCCGCCGCTCTGCACCCCGGTGTTGTAGGAATCGAGCGTGCGGCCGGTGGTCAGGCGCAACGGGAATTGATCATCCAGCGCATCCACCGGCGGCTGGTGCGCTACCGGATGGAACGGCGCCGGCGGCCCCTCCAGCGGCGTCCGCCACAGGCGCCCGTGCAGGAACTGGCTGCCGGGATCCTGCTCATCGGCGCATGGCCACTGGATGCCGCCCAGCTCCTCCAGCCGCGCGTAGCTCATGCCGGCGTGCATCGGCGACAGCGAACGCAGCTCATCCCATACCTGCCGCGCGGCCGGCGCGCCCCAGTCGTGCCCGAGGCGCGCGGCCAGGGCGCACAGTATCGCCACGTCGTCGCGCGCCTGCCCCGGCGGCTCAAGCGCCTTGCGCACCCGCTGGACGCGCCGCTCGCTGCTGGTAACGGTGCCCTCCGTCTCCGCCCAGGAGGCCGCCGCCGGCAGCACCACGTCGGCCAGCTCGGCGGTGCGGGTGAACAGGATGTCCTGCACGATGAGGTGGTCCAGACCGCCGAGCAGCGCCCGCGCCCGCGTCGCGTCGGCCTCCGACTGCGCCGGGTTTTCGCCGATGACGTACAGCGTCGTGAGCTCGCCGCGCTCCATCGCTTCGAACATGAGCGACAGATGCCAGCCGGCGCGCGCCGGCAGCGCGCAGCCCCAGGCGGCCTCGAACCGGGCGCGCAGCGCCGCGTCCTCCACGTCCTGAAAGCCGGGCAGCTTGTTCGGTATCGCTCCCATGTCGCCCCCGCCCTGGACGTTGTTCTGCCCGCGCAACGGATTGAGCCCCGAACCGTAGCGCCCCACGTGGCCGGTCAGGAGGCCGAGGTTGATCAGCGCCAACACGTTGTCCACGGCGTTGTGGTGTTCGGTGATGCCCAGGGTCCAGCAGAGCTGGGCGCGGTCGGCGGTGGCATAGGCGTGGGCCAACTCGCGGATGGCGGCGCGCGGCACGCCGGTCAGCGCTTCGCCCCGCTCCAGGGTGAACGGCTCCACCGAGCGCCGATACTCCTCGAAGCCCGCGGTGGCGTGCTCGATGAAGGCCCGGTTCTCCAGCCCGGCGGCAATGATCTCGCGGCCCACCGTGTTGGCCAGCGCCACGTCGGAGCCGACGTCCAGGCCCAGCCACAGATCCGCCCACTGCGCGGAACCGGTGCGGCGGGGGTCGACGGCGATCATGCGCGCCCCGCGCCGGATCCCCTTGAGCACGTGGTGGAAGTAGATCGGATGGGTCTCGCGGGCGTTGGAGCCCCACAGGATGATCAGGTCGGTGTCCTCGATCTCCTGATACGAACTGGTACCGCCCCCGGCGCCAAATACCGCCGCCAGACCGACGACGCTCGGCGCGTGTCAGGTGCGGTTGCAGCTATCGATGTTGTTGCTGCCGACCGCCGCCCGGGCGAACTTCTGGGCCAGGAAGTTCATCTCGTTGGTGGCCTTGGAGCAACTGAACAGCCCGAACGAACGGGTGGGGCCGCGTTCGATGGCCGCGCGCAGGCCCTGCGCCGCCCGTTCCAGTGCCTGTTCCCAGCTCGCCGGGCGGAGCTTGCCGCCGCTGCGCACCAGTGGCTCGGTGAGTCGCGTGTATGACTGTGCCATGATCTTGCCGCGCCCACTCTACCGGGTAGCGCCCGCGCGGTCTATCGGGTAGCCGGGTGGCCTGGTGGCCTAGTGGCGGCCTCGATCAGTTGACGGATGCGGAATCGGTGCGGCATGTTTGAGATGCTATGACTACGAACCAGGATTGGTGGCCGAACCGGTTGAGCCTGAAGGCTCTCCGTCAAGACTCTTCCAAATCGGACCCGATGGACCGGGACTTCAACTATGCCGAGGCGTTCAAGAGCGTTGACGTCGACGCGCTGAAGCAGGACATCGAGCAGGTGATGACGACCTCCCAAGCCTGGTGGCCGGCCGACTACGGCCACTACGGGCCGCTCTTCATCCGCATGACGTGGCACGCCGCCGGCACCTACCGCATCACCGACGGCCGCGGCGGCGGCGGCTCGGGCTACCAGCGCTTCGCGCCGCTGAACAGTTGGCCCGACAACGGCAACCTGGACAAGGCGCGCCGCCTGCTCTGGCCGGTCAAGCGGAAGTACGGGCGCAGCCTGTCGTGGGCCGACCTGATCATCTTCGCCGGCAACTGCGCGCTGGAGTCGATGGGGTTCAAGACGTTCGGGTTCGCGTTCGGGCGCCCTGACGTGTGGGAGGCGGACGAGACCGACTGGGGGGAGGAGACCACGTGGCTCGGCGACGAACGCCACGACGAGAACGGTGAACTCCGGGAATCGCTCGGCGCCGACCACATGGGGCTGATCTACGTGAACCCGGAGGGGCCGGGCGGCAACCCCGACCCCGCGGCCGCCGCCAAGTACATTCGCACCACCTTCGCCCGCATGGCGATGAACGACGAGGAGACGGTCGCGCTGATCGCCGGCGGCCACACCTTCGGCAAGGCGCACGGCGCCGGCCCGGAGTCTCACGTCGGGTCCGAACCGGAGGGCGCCGGCGTGGAGGAGCAGGGCCTCGGCTGGCGCAACGGCTACGGCCGCGGCAAGGCCGGCGACACCATCACCAGCGGCCTGGAGGGCGCCTGGACCACCCACCCCACGCGCTGGGACAACAACTTCATGGAGAACCTGCACCATCACGAGTGGGAGCTGACCAAGAGCCCCGCCGGCAAGTCGCAGTACGCTCCCGTGAACGCAGCCCAGGCGGCCACCGTCCCGGACGCCCACGACCCGGCCCGGAAGCACGCCCCGATGATGCTCACCACCGACCTTTCGCTGCGCGAGGACCCGATCTACGCTCCGATCTCGCAACGCTTCCTGGACCACCCGGCGGACCTCGAAGATGCCTTCGCCAAGGCGTGGTTCAAGCTGCTGCACCGCGACATGGGGCCGCGCAGCCGGTATCTCGGACCGCTGGTCCCGGCGGAGCCCCAGTTGTGGCAGGACCCGGTGCCCGAGGTAGACCATGAGTTGATCGGCGAGCAGGAAATTGCCGACCTCAAGGCCAAGGTGCTCGCCTCCGGCTTGTCCGTTTCTCAGTTGGTCGCGACCGCCTGGGCGGCGGCGGCCACGTTCCGCGGCACCGACAAGCGCGGCGGCGCGAACGGAGCGCGCCTCCGGCTCGCGCCGCAGAAGGACTGGGAGGTGAATGACCCGGCTGCGCTGGCGCAGGTGCTGCCGGCGCTGGAGGGGATACGGGCGGAGTTCAACGCCGCGCAGAGCGGCGGCATGCGGGTCTCGCTTGCGGACCTGATCGTCCTTGCCGGCTGCGCGGGCGTCGAGCAGGCGGCGCGCGCCGCCGGGCACGAGGCGCAGGTGCCGTTTGCCCCCGGGCGCACCGACGCGGCGCAGGAGTGGACGGACGTGGAGTCGTTCGCCGTCCTCGAACCGACCGCGGACGGGTTCCGCAACTACCTCAAGGGCGGCAACGGAACGTCTGCGGCCGAGCAGTTGGTGGAGCGGGCGTGCCTGCTGACCCTGACCGCGCCCGAGATGACGGCGCTGGTGGGCGGCCTGCGCGTCCTGGACGCGAACACCGGGCAGTCCAAGCACGGCGTCTTCACTGACCGGCCCGGCGCGCTGAGCAATGACTTCTTCGTGAACCTGCTCGACATGAACACCGAGTGGCAGGCGTCTTCAGCCGACGGCGTGTTCGAGGGCCGCGCTGCCTCCGGCGGCGTCAAGTGGACCGCCACCGAAGTGGACCTGGTCTTCGGCTCCAACTCCGAGCTCCGGGCCATCGCCGAGGTCTACGGGTGCAACGACGGGCAGGAGGCGTTCGCGCGCGACTTCGTGGCCGCCTGGAACAAGGTGATGAACCTCGACCGCTACGACCTCGCCTGAGCGCAGCGCGGCGCGCGCCGTAGTCAGTCGGCGTTCGGCCAGGGAGCGATCGTTCCGTTGGCGGCGCAGGCCGGCAGGTAGCCGCTCTCCTGAGTGAGCGCGGCGCCTCCGGCGCGCGCCCGGTCCACGGCCGCGCGGCTGAGCAGCAGGGTTTCCAGGGCCAGGGTGTTGCGGATGCGCACTGCCGCCGCCTCCTGCGCGGCAGTGCCGCAGGTGCGCACCGCCCACTGCAGCGCTTCGGCGTCGCTCGCCGCTGCCAGCGGCATGCGGCCGCGCTCCAGGAAGGTGCTGGTGAGCACGTTGGCGTTGGTGACCGCGTGGTCCACCTGCTGCCGGCAGCGGCTGGTGGTGACGTCGGCCAGACCGATGCCGAGCGCGTTGCCATGCGACGCCGCGCTCAGGCCGAGCACCACGATACGGCGCACCTGCGGGGCCTCCGGTTCCGCGACGCCGGCGATGCCGATCCGTCCGATCACGTTGGTGTCCATGCCGGTGCCGCTGATCTCCTTGCCGATCTCGTCCACGACCAGCAGGTCGATCCGCTCCAGCGGCAGCCCCGCCATGCGGCGGCGGGCCAGCGCCAGACACTCCGCTTCCCGCGCCGGGATGTCGGCGGCGCGCGCTGCGCGCACCGCGGCGGTCTGCTCGCGGCCATCCTCCACCAGCGCCACGCCGCCCAGCAGCTTGCCGGACGCCAGCACCACGTCGAATGCGGGCCGGATCAGGTGCGCCAGCCCGTGCACGCCGTGAAAGTGGACGGCCTCGGCGCCGGCGCGCTTGCCAAGCCCGATCACCGCCATCTTGATCAGGCCGCTCTCCACCGGTCCGTGGAAGTCGGTGTGCGGCTTGACGCGGTTGACCACCAGCACGGCGTCCGCCTGCCAGGCGTTGCGATCCATGAACACGCGCACCGCCGGCTCGCCGGCGCTGCCCAGCTCCACCGCCTCCATGGTGGCGCGCACCGGCGCGCCCATCGCTTGCGGCGTGATCCCCCAGCCGGCCAGCACCGCGCGCTGCCCGGCGGCCGTGGCGCCGCCGTGGCTGCCCATGGCCGGCACGATGAACGGTTCGGCGCCGCGCCGGCGCAGCCAGTCCACGACGCGGCGCGCCGCCAGCGCGTAGTTGGCCACCCCGCGGCTGCCCAGGCCAACCGCGATGCGCCGCCCGGCAACGTCGCCGGCGCGAAACGTATCGGCCAGCGACCGCTCCACCGCGGCCCCCACGTCGGCCAACGCCGCGCTTGGCAGGCGGCGGCTGAAGCGCGCCAAGCGCGGTAGCTCCTGCTGCATCAGGCTCCCTCCTCGCCGCCGATTACCCGTACCTCCCGTTCCAGGCGCACCGCGAAGCGATCTGCCACCGCCGCCTCCACCGCCCGCGCCGCGGCCAGCAGTTCGGCGCCGGTGGCGCCGCCGTGGTTGACCAGCACCAGGGCATGGCGCTCGGCCACGCCGGCGCGCCCGAAACGGCGCCCGCGCAACCCGCAGGCCTCGATCAACTGCGCCGCCGAAACCTTCCAGCCGCCCGCGGCCGGCACTCCCGCGACGGCCGAACAGCGGGCGCGCAGGCGCGCGAACTGGTCGGGAGTGAGCACCGGGTTCTTGAAGAAGGAGCCGGCATTGGGCAGCGCCTCCGGGTCCGGGAGCTTGCGCCGGCGCAGGCGGACGACCGCCCGGCTCACGTCGGCCACGGTGGGTTCGGCAACCGCCATCCGGGCAAGCTCCTCGCGCACTCCCGCATACTCCAACTGCAACCGCGGGCGCTTGCGCAGCCGCAACCGCAGCCGGGTTATCAACATCCGGTCGCGCAGCGCATGTTTGAACACGCTGTCGCGGTAGCCGAACGCGCACGCCGCCGCGTCCATGACGCGCGGCTTGCCGCCGTCCAGCGGCACCGCCTCCAGGTCGAGGAACACGTCGGAGAGTTGGGCGCCGTAGGCGCCGATGTTCTGGATCGGGGCGGCGCCGGCGGAGCCGGGGATCAGACTCAGATTCTCGACTCCGCCCCAGCCGCGCGCCACGGCGTAGCGTACCAACCGCGGCCAGTCGTGGCCGGCGGCCGCGGTCAGGATCACCGAATCCGCCTCCTCCCGCGCCGCGATGCCGGCGGCGCGCGCCATGATCACCACGCCGGGATAGTCCGCGGCAAACAGGACGTTGCTGCCGCCTCCCAACACCAGCCGCGGCAGGCCGGCGAAGCGCGGGGCGGCCAGCAGCTCGGCCAACTCCCGCGCCGCCTGGTGCGGGTCTGCCCCGCCGACGCGCACCAAGTAGCGCGCCGTTGCCGCCACCCGCAACGTGGTGCGGGCGGCCAGCGCGGCGTTCGTCTCGACGCGCACGCTCAGGGCGCGCCCGGCCTACTCCGCGGCGCCGTTCATGCGCGCCAGCACCTTGTACAAGCCGTGGGTACCGAGGTCCTCCAGGCCGTCAGCCATGGCGGCGACGTAGAACTGATGCGCCAGCGCCAACCCCGGCAGCGCCAGATTCATCGCCCGCGCCTCGGCCAGCGCGATGCCCATGTCCTTGACGAAGTGCTTGATGAAGAAGCCGGGATCGAAGTTGCCCTGCACGATACGGCGGCCCAGGTTGTTGATCGACCAGCAGGCCGCGGCGCCCTTGCCGATCACGTCGATGATGGCGTCCTGGTCGAGCCCCGCCCGCTGGCCGTACAGCAGCGACTCGACGACCCCGATCATGGTGGAGGCGATCAGGATCTGATTGCTCATCTTGGTGTGCTGTCCGGCGCCGGAAGGCCCCATCAGGGCGATGTTCTCGCCCATGATCTCGAACAGCGGCCTGGCGCGCTCGAAGTCGGCGGCCGCGCCCCCCGCCATGATCGCCAGGGTGCCGCCGCGCGCGCCGACGTCGCCGCCGGACACCGGCGCGTCGAGAGCGGAACAGCCGCGCGCCGCGGCTGCGGCCGCGATGCGCTTCGCCAGCGACGGTTCCGAGGTGGTCATGTCGATCAGCAGCGTCCCCGGCGCCGCGCTGGCGACGACACCGTTCTCACCGAGGAATACCTGCTCCACGTCACTGGGGTAGCCGACGATCGCGAACACCACGTCGGACCGGGCCGCCACCGCGCCCGGATCGGCGCACCAGACGGCCCCGGCGGCCTCCAGATCGGCGGCCCGCTCCCGCGTGCGGGTATACACCGCGGTCTCGCAGCCCGCCTTGAGCAGGTGCATGCACATGGAGCGCCCCATCACCCCGCTCCCGACCCATCCGATCCTTCGATCCGCCATCCGTAGCATCTACCTCGTCGTGCGCGGCGCCGCGGCAATTCCACGGCGCCGGTTTGCTTGCCCGGAGTATCCCGGACGCCTCCTGCGGCGGTCAAGCTGCCGGGGGGCCGGCCGTGCCGTGTCCCCCTTACTCTTCCACTACCTGAACCTGAAGCTGCTTGCCGTCCAGCGTGCGGCGCGCCCAATACAGGTTCTGGTACTGATCGTAGCCGCCCTCTGCCAGCCGCACTACGCCGATCGCACCACCGGGCGCCGAAAAACTCGCGGTGGGGGCCGACAGTAGCATAGGCGAGTCCCCCGCGGCAGTCAAACGAACCGGCGTCCCGCGAATGCCAAGCCGTTCACCATGTCCCATGAAGACCAAGCTTGCCGAGCAAGGAATGCGCCTTCCTGATGCGTTGCTCCGTCGCCTTGAGAGGCTTGCGTATCTTGGTCTCCGTGACGGCCTGATCCTTGTAGCCGCCCTCATCACGCAAATAGAGGATCGTGGCCGCGATCTCCAGAACGATGTCAGAGACCTCATCTTTCATCACCTTAAGCAAATGGCCGGCCTTGCAAGCAGATAGTCCGCCGATCCGGTCATGCTCAGTGCCATCTCCTGTGAGGCTGAAGATTGCATACTGAATACCGTAGCGCCCCGGCTTTTCATCAATCTCGATCTGACCCTCGGCAAGTGCATCGGTCAAACCGTCGGCGAGAGCGAACGAGTATGGTCCGTAATGGTGATAGACAAAGTTCAACTTGAAGTTCCCCCCACAGCGATGCAGCAGATAAGCTTGCTTCTGCAAACGGGTCCGCCCCACGAGCTTACCACCGTACAGCGCTATCAGATTGACCACGATATCCTTAGCAGTCATCTCATTTCCTCCACTATATTGAGAACCTTATCAGCTTTGTCAGAGTCCGGTGCATATACCCGATGGATCCGTTCCCTGTCCCTGAGTGCCGCGACAATATTCGATTTTGTGGCAATATCCATCGGTTCATTCGTATCCGTCTGTATTAACACTTTTTTGAGCGCTGAAGAGTCTTCGAAAGAGTACCGCTTGTACGGCTCAATTGATGATCCGTCGAAGATCAAATCTTCATGCCAATCAAAATTACGCAATTCTCTCTGAACACGAAGATACAAGTTGCCTCTCGGATCATCGTGGACGCCTACGTCAACGCATTTATAAAGCTCCCTATCCCGCAGGCGTCTTGCAAGCTCCGATATATCCCGGTTAGAATGATCTTTATAACACAGCAACGCCGACCAGATCGCCGCGTCGTCGAGATCCATATATGACCCGATCGTTGGCTCTCTCAAGTAACGCAGGACCGGCTCTCGATTCGCAAGTCCAACGTCCTCTTCTTCAGCTACGGTCTTCAACAGCGTCACAAGCATTTTCTCAGCAGCTCGGGTCGTCTTGTGCATGTAGACCATCCGGTAAAGGCGAAACCTCGCCTCCAGATATTCCTCCGCTACCGATAAGCCCTTGGGACCGAGGCAGAGACACGACGCCTCATATGGATCATTATCGTCAATTGTGACCGATCCGACCTGCAGGCAGTCGAACAGCCAGTCGCAATCAAAGTGACCAAACCCAACGCCGGTCTCCATTCTATCTCGCTGAATGTAGTCGAGCCGGTCGGCATCGAATTGGCTGGACACTATAGTGGCGTAGATATCCTCGGGTTCTTCTTCCTTCAGAAGTGCGCCGATCTGTTCGGGCAACTCCTCATCTACCTTTCGCAAGATATGATTTACCTTGGTATCTCCTTGGACGATCTCCGCGCTCCAGTCCACGTGTGTCTTCTTCGGACCTGTTGCATCGACGAACTCAAACACATGGCTGAACGGTCCGTGTCCAATATCGTGCAGGAGAGCGGCAAGAAGTGCGACACGTTCGCGTTCATGGTTCTTGTTACCGTTGTTCTGTTGCCGGACGATCACGTCAGCGAGACGACGCGCAGTGTGATAGACGCCGACACTGTGGGCGAAGCGGCTGTGCGTCGCGCCGGGGTACACCAGTTCGGAGAATCCCAGCTGACGAATGCGTCGCAGCCGCTGGAACTCCGGTGTGTTGATAAGCGACCACGCGATACCATCTGTCTGGTCCCGGTCCTGATTTCCGCTCCCACCGAATACGATGAGCCCGTGAACGGGGTCACGGATGCGCTGCGTCACCACCGGCGGAGAACCGTCCCAGGCCACATGAAACAGATGATACAGACAATTGTCTGCCTCGTCAAGCACTTGCTCAGAAAGAAGCCCGGCGTGCCATGAGCCATCGACGCGTAGAAACCCACCGACGCTGTGTTCACCGATGCACTAAACAGCCACTGCAACCACAGCCGCTACAGCGGGGCTTGGCGGCGGCACTCCTCCATGACCCGCATCTGGCGCAGGACCTGCTCCGGCGGGACCGGCACCGGCCGGCCGGCCCGGACGGCAGCGTGCAGGTCCAGGTAGAAACCGGCGTCGCCGGGGCCTGCCGCGTCCTCCTCCTGCGACCAGGTGCGCTCCACCCACACCGCGGGATCGCGGTTGTAGCTGCGGTCGGGGGTCGGCTCGGTGCTGAGCGTCCGCTCCGGCAGCGCCCCCGGCTCGACGTAGCGCCAGCGCAGCGCCGTGCGGGAACCGGTCAGACCGCCCTCGCTGCCCATCACCAGCCACTGCTCCTGCGGGAACGCGCACGCGGCGCTGACTTCGATCTGCACCGTCGGCCGCTGCGCCCCCCGCAATAGGATCAGCAAGTGATCATCGGCATCGCCGAGGGTCCGCACCCGATCGCGCACGCAGGTCACCTGCGGCTCGCCGTCTCCATACAGGAGCAGGCCGATGTCGATGACGTGCGGGCCGGTGTTGTTCATCGAACCGCCGCCGTAGCGCTGCAGGGTCTGCCAATCCCAGCGCCGAGTGAACGAATGATAGGCGACGCGCGCCTGCACGATGCGCCCCAACACCCCGGACGCGATCACCTCGCGTACCTTCACCACGTCGCCGTGATAGCGGTAGTTCTGGAACACGGTGAGCAGCCGGCCGGTGGCCGCGGCCGTCGCGGCCATGTTGGCGGCCGCCGCCAAGTCGGTAGCCATCGGCTTTTCGCAGACCACGTGCTTGCCGGCGCGCAGCGCGGCGACGGCGTACTCGGCGTGCAGGTTGCTCGGCGCCGCGACTACCACCACCTCCACGCGCGCGTCGTCGAGCAGCGCGGCGAACTCGCGGTAGGCCGCGCAGCCGAACCGCTCCTCCGCCTCCGCCCGCCGCGCCGCCAGCGGATCGGCCACCGCGGCCACGCGGTAGTGGGCGCGCAACCCGTCCAGCAGCCGCGCGTGAATCTCCCAGCCGCTGCGTCCCAGCCCGGCGATCCCAATCCCAATTTCCGAAGCCACGCCAGGCTAGTCCGACTGGGTGAAGGCGGCGTCGAAGGCGATCTGCGAAGCGGTGAGATCGGTGCGGCGCACGAAGGAGAGCGCTTCGGGGGCGCCCTGCTCGCGGTCCATGCCGCTGTCCTCCCACTCGATGGAGAGCGGCCCCTGGTAGCCGATTGCGTTCAGCGCCCGGAACACCCGCTCGAACGGCACCTCGCCGCGCCCCGGCGACACGAAGTCCCAGCCGCGGCGCATGTTGCCGAACTCCAGGTGGGACGCCAGGGCGCCGTTGCGCCCGTTGTGGTTGCGCTGCGATTCCTTGACGTGGGCGTGGTAGATACGGTCCGCGAAGTCGAGCACGAACTGCTCCGGATCGACCGCCTGCCACACCAGGTGGCTGGGATCGAAGTTGATCCCGAACGCCGGGCGCCGGTCGACCGCCCGGAGGGTACGCTCGGTAGTCCAGTAATCGTAGGCGATTTCCGAGGGATGCACCTCCAGGGCGAACTTCACGCCCTCCCGGTCGAACACGTCCAGAATCGGATTCCAGCGGTCGGCGAAGTCCTGGTAGCCGGCCTCGATCATCCCCTCTACCGCCGGCGGAAACCCGGCCAGCGCGTACCAGATGCTGGAGCCGGTGAACCCCGCCACGGTGGTGACCCCGAACTTCGCGGCCGCCCGGGCCGTGTCCTTCATCGCTTCGGCGGCCCGTTGGCGCACCCCTTCCGCATCGCCGTCCCCCCAGATGTCCGGTCCCACGATGCCCTGGTGGCGGGCGTCGATCGGCGAATCGCACACGCACTGGCCGACCAGGTGATTGCTGATGACGTGGCACTTCAAGCCGTGGCGCGCGAGCAGCTCGCGCTTGGCGGCGACGTAGCCGGGATCGGCCAGCGCCTTGTCGACCTCGAAGTGATCTCCCCAGCACGCCAGCTCCAGGCCGTCGAAGCCCCAGGCCTGCGCCTTCCCGCACAGTTCCGCGAGCGGCAGATCCGCCCACTGGCCGGTGAACAAGGTTACCTCTCGTGCCATGCCTATACCTCCAGCTTGGTCCACTTTTGGGCGCTGGCGGAGCTGGCGACGCAGGCCGCAATGAAGGCCATGCCGCGCACTCCGTCATGCACCGTCGGAAAATCGAGATGTTCCGGCGCCGGCTGCTCCCCGGCCAGCCGCGCCTGCAGCGCCAGCGCGTAGTTGCGATACAGATTGGCGAACGCTTCGACGAACCCCTCCGGGTGCCCGGGCGGCAGCCGGGTGTGCGCGGCGCTGGCGGCCGACAGCTCGCCGACGCCGGTGCGGCGCACCTCGCGATGCTTCGCCCCCCACTTGACGGTGAGCGTGTTGGGCTCTTCCTGACGCCATTCCAGCCCCGCGTCCGCGCCGTAGACGCGAATGGCGAGGGGATTTTCCTCGCCGGCGGAAATCTGACTCGCGTACAGCACCCCGCGGGCGCCCTGCTCCAGGCGCACCAGGACGTTGCCGTCGTCTTCCAGCTTGCGGCCCGCCACGAACGTAGTGAGATCGGCGCACAGCTCGGTGACACGCAGTCCGGTAACGTACTCCAGCAGGTTCTCGGCGTGGGTGCCGATGTCGCCGATGCAGGAGCTGGCGCCGGCGCGCGCCGGATCGGTGCGCCAGCTTGCCTGCTTCTGGCCGTCGGCTTCGATCAACTCGGCCAGCCAACCCTGGGGATACTCCACCACCACCTTGCGAACCTTGCCGAGCGCCCCGCTGCGCACCAGGTGGCGCGCCTCCTTCACCATCGGGTAGCCGGTGTAGTTGTGGGTCAGGCCGAACTGCAGCCCGGTGCGCTCCACCAGCTCCTGCAACTGCCTGGCCTCCGCCAGATCGAAGGTCATCGGCTTGTCGCTCATCACGTGGAAGCCGGCCTCCAGCGCCGCCTTGGCCACCGGAAAGTGGACGTGGTTGGGGGTGACGATGGACACGAAGTCCATGCGCTCGCCCGGCGGCATGGCCGCCTCCGCTTCGATCATCTCCCGGTAGCTGCCGTAGACGCGGTCGGGCGGCAGGTAGAGGTCGGCGCCGGAGGCCCGCGACCGTTGCGGATCGCTGCTGAACGCCCCGCACACCAGCTCGACGTGGCCGTCGAGGGCGGCCGCCATGCGGTGGACGGCGCCGATGAAAGCGTCCCGGCCGCCGCCCACCATTCCCATGCGAATTTTGCGACTCATGGACCTGATCCTATCACCGACCGACCGGTTCGCGCACCCGGCGGGCGGCCCCGGACGCGGCGCCGGACGCCGCGCCGGAGGCGGCGCCGAACAGATCGGCGCGGCGGTTGGCCAACAACCCCAGCCGGCGCTGCTGCCGGGCGATGGCGGCCGGGTCCAGGTCGGCCCGGATCACGCAGTCGGAATCCTCCCGGGCGCGCGCCAGCACCTCGCCGTGCGGCCCCACGATCATGCTGTTGCCGCGGCAGCGCAACCCCTCGGCGAAGCTGACGATGTCCGCCCCCGCCACGAACATGCTGTTGTCCAGGGCGCGCGCCCGCAACGCCAGCTCCCACTCGGCGGGCGGTCCCAGCCAGGCGGTGGGCACCAGCGCCAGCTCCGCCCCCCCGGCGGCGGCGCACCGCGCCAGCTCCGGGAAGCGGGTATCGAAGCAGATCCAGCCGCTGGCCGCGACCCCCCCGACCGTGAACACCGGCACCTCGTCGCCGGCCGTAGCCCATGAGATCTCGGCGCCGAACAGATGCAGCTTGCGGTAGGAGGCCACCAGCGCGCCCGCCCGGTCCACCACCACCAGACTGTCGTAGAGCGCGCCGTCGGGCGCCCGCTCGGCAATGCCGAACGCCACCGCGATGCCGGCCGCGGCCGCATCCCGCTGCACCCGCGCCACCGCCGGCCCCGGCACCGGTTCGGCTTGCTCCGGCACCCGCTCGGCGGCCAGGTAGCCGCTCACGATCAGTTCCGGAAACACCAGCACGGCGCATCCCGCGCTGGCGGCCTCCTCCATCTGGGACCGCATCCGATCCAGGTTGTACGCCTTGTCCGCGGGGCGGGCCCGGAACTGGCCGCACGCGACGCGCGTCATGTGCATTCGCTCACTCCTTCAGTCGATGGCGCCCGGCGCATGGCCGTGCATGACCTGCTTCACCGTGCCGTCGGGGTTGAACGTATAGGTAACGTTGGCCCACGTCACCCGGCGCATGAACACGGAACGCACCGCGCTCAACAGCGCCACCGTGCCGGCCAAGGGGGCCAGCGCCACCCACTGCAGCCGCCCGAAGGTGATCGGGCCGGGCCGCGGCGCGGTGATCAGCAGCGGTACGGCGAGCAGCGCCAGGAGCAGCGCCGCGGCGGCGGCGGCCGGCCACGCGCCCGGAGCCCCCCAGCCCGTCAGCGCCGCCGCCAGTACCACCAGCGCCGCCGCTACCGCGGCGCCGGCCAGCAGCAGCGCGGCCAGCGCCGCGCGCCACCAGCCCGGCGTGTAGAGCCGCATGTAATACACTTGGCGGCTGAACCAGTCGAGCAGTTCCGGCAGCCGGGCGATTGCCTCCCGGGTCGGTGACACGCACCAGGGCACGAACTCGCGGCGCGCCCCGTGGCGCTGCAGGAGGGTCTGCAAGGCCAAGTCGTCGGAGAGGCGCCGGCGCCAGTACTCGGCGACCTGCAGCCGCTGCCAGTCGCTGCGCCGGATCGCCCAGGTGCCCCCCCACACGACGCGCGAGGTGGGCCAGGCCGCCAACGTCGCCATGTACGCCGACAGCACGGTGTGCACCCGCGCCGCCAGCCCGCCGGCTACCGGCGCCAGCCAGCGGTAGCCGGTGGTAACGGTAACGCCGTGCGCCACCAGCGCGCCCACCAGGCGGCGCAGCAGGTCGGGGTGGGGCTCGATGTCGGAGTCGCAGAAGGCGAATACCTCGGCCGCCGGCGGCGCCGCGGCTACCGCGGCCAGCAGGTTGTGGATCTTCTGCGAACCGGCGCCGGCCAACCCCGCCACCAGGTGCCGCACGTGATCATGGCGCGCGGCCAGCGCCGCCGCCAGCGGCGCGGCGGCGTCGGCCGCGCTTTCCGTGACGAAGGAAATCAGCAGCGGCCGGTAGCGCTGCGCGGCGAACGCCTGCAGATGACGCGCCAAATGCGGGCCGCCGCCCTTGCACGGCACCACCAAGTGGACGGGCGGCGCCGGGCGCCGGTCCGGCCCCGGGCGGTAGCGCTTGCGCCGCCACCAGCTCACCACCGGCGGCGCAAGCTGGACCAGCCCGCCGCCGGCGAGCAGGAGCGCCAGCAGCGCCTCGCCGCCCGGAGCGCTCAATCCGGCGTCCCGGCGGCGGCCGAGGCGGTCAGCCAGCGCGCCAGGGCCTTGTCGGGCCGCTCCAATTCCTCCAGGTCGGTGTAGTAGTAGTCCTCCCAGCCCCGTTCCGGGAGCCCCGCGAACAGCATCAGGTTGAGCGGATAGCGTTCGCTGTCGGTGCAGCGGCGCAGGTCGTCCCGGAACAGGAACGTCGGAATGCGCCGCGCGATGGCCACTCCCAACTCCACCATCACCCCCTCGTCCGGCGGGGTACCGTTGACCACGGCGAAGATCGCGTCACAGGTGAGCGCGTCGTTGAGGTCGCGCTGCGCCACGCGATAGGCCCACCCGGGATTCGGAATATCCCAGTTGTTGCGCGCGAACGGCTCCCACACCTCGGCGCCAAGCGCCTCCAGCCGCGCCACGATGGGCGGCAGCAGCAACGCCTTCTGCTGCTTCGAGAATCCGTATGGACTCGCCAGATAGATCCGCTTGCGTGCCATGGGTGCACGGTACCCATCGCCGCCGCGCCCGACAACGTATCCGGGGTCAGCCGGCAGATTTCTCTCCGACCGGTGTAACCTTCCTGCGCGGAGGTTGTTCTACCTTATAGACACTGGGAGGGGGAAAGCCAAAACCCGCGCTTGCGGGTACCTTAACCCCAGGTCTATCTGTTGCCATCCGCCGGCCCCTGGGGTTTCACCTCCTTTACCCAGGGGCCTTTCTTTACCCCAGGGCATCAGTCCAAATCTCTCCCAAAAAATCTCCTGGAGAAGCTAAAGCGGCGGCGATCAGCTGCCGATATTGTCAATGTCGGTGACGTTCCGCAAACGTCGTTTGCCTTCCAGCTTGCGGGAATCCGAGCACGTCCCCAAGCTCCACCGACTGCCATCTATGGCCCCTGGGGTTTCACCTCCTTTACCCAGGGGCCATTTTTCTGCGCCAACGGAATCCGCCCGTTGTCCGCGCAACCGCCGCCTCCTATACTCCGGGCGCGATGGCCACTCACCACCGGAGCGCCGCCGCGGTAGGCGCCGCGCACCTGTACTACCTGCCGGTCGCCACCCGCGTGCCGCTGAAGTTCGGCCCCGAGGTCACCACCTCGGTGATCTGCGCGCGCGCCAGCGTCGAGCTGAGCGGCGCCGGGGCGCGCCGCGCGGTGGGCTGGGGCGAGACCCCGCTCAGCGTGCACTGGGTGTGGCCGAGCGCGCTGCCCTACGCCGAACGGCTGCAGGCGCTGCGCGGTCTCACCGAAGCGATCGCCCGCGCCTGGCCGCAACAGGCCGAGCCGGGCCATCCCCTGGAGATAGGCCAGCGCTTCATCCGCGGGCGCCTGCCGGCGCTGCTGGCGGATGCCAACCGCATGCGGCCACCCGGCGCGGAGGTTCCCTGGCTTGCCGCCCTGGTCTGCGCCTCCGCGTTCGACCTGGCCACTCATGATGCCTACGGCAAGCTGCTGGGCTGCCCCACCTACGCCACCTACCGTCCCGAATACCTGGGGAGCGATCTGGCGGCGCTGCTCGACGATCCCGCCTTTGCCGGCCGCTACCCCTGCGACTACCTGAAGCCGGCGCGGCGCCGGCTCATGGCCTGGCATCTCGTCGGTGGCCTCGATCCGCTGGCGCCGGAGGAGCTTACCGGCGCGGAGCCGGACGACGGCTACCCGGTGCTGCTGGAGGACTGGATCCGCAGCGACGGTCTGCAGGCGCTCAAGGTGAAGCTGCGCGGCGACGACGCCGAATGGGACTACCGGCGGCTGGCGGCGGTGGGAGCGATTGCCGCGCGCCATCAGGTGCTGTGGCTGGCGGCCGACTTCAACTGCACGGTGACCGACCCCGCGTACGTAAACGAAATTCTCGATCGCTTGCGGGACTGCGAGCCACGAACCTACGCCTCGATCCTGTACGTCGAGCAGCCGTTTCCCTACGATCTGGAGCAGCACCGCATCGACGTGCGATCGGTAGCGGCGCGCAAACCGCTGTTCATGGATGAGAGCGCGCACGACTGGACGCTGGTACGGCTCGGTCGTTCGCTCGGCTGGAGCGGGGTAGCGCTGAAGACCTGCAAGACGCAGACCGGCGCCATCCTCAGTCTATGCTGGGCGCGTCACCACGACATGACGGTGATGGTGCAGGACCTGACCAATCCCATGCTGGCGCAGATCCCGCACCTGCAACTGGCGTCCCACGCCGGCACCATCATGGGCGTGGAGACCAACGCCATGCAGTTCTATCCGGCCGCGTCCGCGCCCGAAGCGCTGGTGCATCCCGGCCTCTACCGGCGGCGCGGCGGGCACGTGGACCTGGCGTCGCTGACGGGAACCGGCTTCGGCTACCATATCGATCAGATTCGGCGCGCGCTGCCGGCCGCGGCCGTATAGCCGACCTGCCGCTCGCCCTCCGCGGCGCTGTCCACGACCGCCAGCGCGGCCTCCAGCCTCGCCGCCGCGGCGCCCGCGTGGCGCTGCCGTTCGGCGGCGCTCCAGCCGAGCTCCGCGGCCAGCAGGTCGGCGACGCGCGGCACGCTCGTCAAAGCCGCCCGACAGTCCAGGAACGCCAGGCGGGTGCGGCGCGCCAACACGTCGTCCACGGTGCAGGCCGCCTCGTGGCGCGCCGCGTACACCACCTCCGCCTCGAGGCAGGGATGGCGCGGCGCCAGGCGGGCGCCGAATCCGGCGCCCGCGAGCTGCGCCACCCGCTCGGCGCGGTCGCCGAAGGCGCGGTCCAGGTGGCGCGTGACGTCGGCCGGCAAGCCGTAGCGGCGCTGCAGGCCGGGCGCGTCCGGGCGGTAGCCGGCCGCGCCGAGCAGCGGCGTGGACCGGGTTTGCGAAGGGCGCCGCAGCCCGAAGCCGCCCACCTCGACGACCCGGTTCACGGCATGCACCGCCATCACCCGGTAGGTGGTCCACTTCCCGCCGGCCACCGTTATCAGCCCGCTGCGGCTCGTGGTCAGGTAGTGGTCGCGGGTCAGCGCCGCGCTGTCCCGGCGCTGCCGGCGGCCGCCGGCCACCCGCCGCGGCGGGGCGGCAATCAGGGGCCGCAGCCCTGACCAGGCCGCGGTCACGTCGCCGGCCCGCACCGGCATGTTCAGGTAGTTGCGCAAGTGCGCCAACAGGTAGCTCACCTCGCGGCGCGACGGCAGCGGCTCCGCGGTCAACGGCGCGTCCACCTCGGTGGTGCCGGCCAGGAGCTGCCCGTGCCAAGGCAGTACGAAGATCACCCGGCCATCCTCGGTGCGGGGAATGAGGAAGCCGGTGTCGGGGGCGGGGAAGCGCGCGCCGAGCACCAGATGGGCGCCGGCGCTGACGCGCAACAGCGGCGCTTCGCCGGCGTCGTCCAGACGCCGCAGGCGGTCGACGTAGGGCCCGGCGGCGTTCAGTACCACCCGCGCCCGCACCTCCCACTCGGCGCCGCTGAGGCGGTCGCGCACCACCGCGCCCGCGAGCCGGCCCGAGGCGTCCTTGAGCAACCCTTCGACGGCGACGTAGTTGGCCAGCGCCGCGCCGTGCTGCGCCGCGGTCAGGGCCAATGCCAGATTCATGCGCGCGTCGTCGAACTGGCCGTCGTAGTAGATCACCCCGCCGCGCAGGCGGCGCGGCGGCCCGTAGCCGCGCACCTGCTCGCGCAGGTAGGGAAACCGCGCCTGCGCCTGCTCGCGCGGGACGAACTCGGAGCGGCGCAACGCGTAGCGGCCCGCCAGCCGGTCGTACAGGTTGAGGCCGATTCGATAGTAGGGCTGCTGGTACAACTGGTAGAGGGGCACGAAGATCGCCAGCTCACGCACCAGATGCGGCGCCAGCTCCAGCAGCGCCGCGCGCTCCCGCAACGCCTCGCGCACCAGCCGAAACTGGGAGCGGTCGATCCGCTTGACCGCCTGTTCCAGATAGCGCACCCCGCCATGCACCAGCTTGGTGCTGCGACTGCTGGTGCCGCCGGCGAAGTCGCCGCGCTCCGCCAAAGCCACCCGCAGGCCGCGGGTCGCGGCGTCCAGGGCGCAGCCGCAGCCGGTCGCGCCGCCGCCGATCACCAGCAGGTCGAAGCGCTCCTCGCGCAGCCGCCGCAGGTGGCCGGCGCGCGTCATCCGCGGCGGCCTTGGCGGCAGCGCGGGCGCGTAGCGCGGTTCACCGGGCGCGCGCGGCGGGTCTCCGGTCCCGGCAGCCGCCGCCCGGCCCCTGCGCGGCCCGTCCATGCGCCCGCGGCACGTCCGGCGGCAGCGGTCAACGGGTATGCTCAGGCGCAGCCCGCCGCGCGGAGCGGGTACGCTGCACGGCTTCGGCCCAGCCGGCCAGCAGCCGCTCCCGCGTGGCCGCGGCCATGCGCGGCTCGAAGCGTCGCTCGGCGCGCCACAGCGCCGCGGCCGCGGACCGGTCCGGCCACAACCCGACCGCCAGGCCCGCCAGCAGCGCGGCGCCCCAGGCGGTCGTTTCCAGGTTTGCCGGGCGCACCACCGGCAGCTCCAGCAGGTCGGCCTGGAGTTGCAGCAGCAGGTTGTTGGCCGCGGCGCCGCCGTCTACCCGCAGCTCGCGCAACGGGGCGCCCAGGTCACGCTCCATGGCGCGCGCCACGTCCACCACCTGGTAGGCGATCGCCTCCAGCGCCGCGCGCGCCAGGTGGGCGGCCGTGGAGCCGCGGGTCAGGCCGGTCACCGTGCCGCGCGCCTCCTGGTCCCAGTAGGGCGCCCCCAGGCCGGCAAACGCCGGCACCAGGTACACCCCGCCGGTATCGGGCACCGAGGCGGCCAACTCCTCCACCTCGGCGGCGCCGGCGATCAAGCCCAGCCCGTCGCGCAGCCACTGCACTACCGCGCCGCCGACGAACACGCTGCCTTCCAGGGCATACTCGCGCCGGCCGGCCAGTTGCGAGGCTACCGTAGTGAGCAGGCGGTTGGCCGAGCGCGGCGCGGCCGCGCCGGTGTGCGCCAGCAGAAAGCAGCCGGTGCCATAGGTGTTCTTGGCCAGCCCCGGCGCGAACAGGGCCTGCCCGACCGCGGCCGCCTGCTGATCCCCGGCGATGCCGGCCAGCGGTACCGGCTCATCCAGCAGTTCGGTCAGCTCGCCGTAGACCGCGGACGAGTCGCGCACCTGCGGCAGCACCGCCGCCGGCACGCCCAGAACCGCGAGCAGTTCTTCGTCCCAGCGCCCGCGGTGGATGTCGTATAGCAGGGTGCGGCTGGCGTTGGTGGCGTCGGTCAGGTGCAGCGCCCCGCCGCTGAGGCGAAACGCCAGCCAACTGTCGATGGTGCCGAACGCCAGCTCGCCCGCCGCGGCGCGCTGCCGCGCCCCCGGTACGTGGTCGAGGATCCAGGCCAGCTTGGTGCCGGAGAAGTAGGCGTCCGGTACCAGTCCGGCGCGGCTCCGGAACAGGCCGCCGTGTCCGGCCGCGGCGAGCCGCTCCACCATGGCGCTGGTGCGGCGATCCTGCCACACGATGGCGCGGTGCAGCGGAGCGCCGCTGCGCCGGTCCCAGACGACGGTGGTCTCGCGCTGGTTGGCGATCCCCACCGCCGCCACCTCCGCCGCGGCGGCCCCGGCCGCGGCCACCGCCTCGCGCGCCACCGCGACCTGACTGGCCAGGATCTCCTCCGGGTCATGCTCCACCCAACCGGCCTGCGGGAAGTGCTGGCGAAACTCCCGCTGCGCTACCGACGCCACGGCGCCCGCGGCGTCGAACAGCAGCGCCCGCGAACTGGTCGTGCCCTGATCGAGGGCCAAGACGAACCTGCGCATGGCGCGCCCAACCTAAACCGGCCGGCCGGCTCCGGCAACACCGCCGGCCGGGGCGGCCGCGGCAGCAAGCAAGCAGCCGCGGCCGTTGACGGGCGCCGCGCCGCGGGCTATACACTTGCCGCAGCCGCCGCGCCGGCGCCGTGAGCTCCGGGCCATCCGTTGCCTGCCACGCGCGCCACGAACCACTTTCCGGCGTCAACGATACCGCCACCGCAGGAGTTTGCAATGAGTACCGTACGTGTTGGATTCAACGGCATGGGCCGCATCGGCAAGAACGTGATGCGGGTGATCGTCGAAAAGCTGAACGACCGCTTCGCGATCGTCGCCGGCAACGATCTGGTCCCCGCCGCCGACATCGCCGCCAGCCTGCCCAAGGACTCGGTCTACGGCCGCTTTCCCGCGCCGGTGGCGCAGACCGGCGGCGACCGCATCCGCGTCGGCGACCACGAACTGACCATCTACGCCGAGCAGGACGCGGCCAAGGTTCCCTGGGGCGACCACGGCGTGGACATCGTGTTCGAGTGCACCGGCTTCTACCTGAGCACGGCGAAGGCCGGCGCTCACCTCCGGGGCGGCGCCAAGCGGGTCATCGTGTCGGCCCCGTGCACCGACGACACCGACACGGTGGTGGTCGGCGTAAATCACGAAACCATCGCCGCCGACCGCAAGATCCTGTCCAACGCGAGTTGCACCACCAACTGTCTGGCGCCTATGACCAAGGCGGTGGACATGACCTTCCCGGTGCAGGCGGGCCTGATGAGCACCACCCACGCCGCCACGGCCACCCAGAAGGTGGCCGACACCTTCGGCGGCGGCAAGAACCGCGCCACCCTGAACAACGTGATCCCGGCCAGCACCGGCGCCGCGGTCGCGGTCGGCAAGGTGCTGCCTCACCTCAACGGCAAGCTCAACGGCACCGCGTTGCGGGTGCCCACCGACACCGGCAGCGTGGTGGAGGCGGTCTACCAGATCGCGGGCACCCCGTCGCCGGCCGAGGTCGTGGCCGCCATGCAGGCCAACGCCGAGCGTATCAACGCCAGCTCCCTGTTGGGCCAGGTGATTACGGTCAACGACTACTACGAGTGCTCCCGCGACTGCGTCGGCGAGCCCTACTCCTCGATGGTCTCCGACAACGTGTTGGTGGTGTCCGCCGGCAGCGACTCGCTGATCAAGGTCACCAGCTTCTACGACAACGAGATGGGCTTCAGCCACCGGATGGCGGAACTGGCCCTGATCCTCGCCGCCGACTAGCCCCGGCGGCCGCCCGCAGGAGCCGCGCGCGGGTCACCGGCGAGCCCTAACCGTTGGTGACGGTTCTCGAAGGTCGGCGGCGCCTGACTTCCTCGGTAAGGAGCTTGAAGTCTTCGTCAGTCAGTGCCATCGCCTTCGCGGCCCGGAGGAACTCAGGAACGCTCGGCCGGTGATGGAGGTACTCCGCCAGCTCCGGGTCGGTACTCTCGGCGAGTCGGAACAGCAGATCAGGGTCGCCGCCGAGCAGCGCTGCCATCCGCTTGACGAGCTCCGGCTTGGGCGGACGCTCCTTCCCCCGTTCGACACGACTGAGATACGCGGGCGAGATACCAAGCCGCTCTGCCGCCGCGCGCAGGCCCATCTCCTGCGCCGTGCGCATCTCCCGAATCGTCTCGCCAAAGCTCCCGCCCATGCTTCCTCCGTAGTTTACTGTTGCGCAACATGTAACATATCAGGACAACCGTCAAGTACCCTGCTCGCTCGATCGATCGGCACGCCGGTTGTAGGCAGGCATACGCACGATGTAGGGTCTGCTCGCACTTGGGTGCCACGCCAAGGCCACACCGTCCACCCGCGGCTCAGGATGAGGAGATGCCAGAATTCAAAGTCCGCAACCTACGGCGCTCCGTCATGACGACACCGACGGCGACCAGCAGCAGCCGCAAGCGGGTGTCCTCCGCGCAAGACGAGCAACGAGACGGCCGAATGGCTGGCGTCGACGGACCTGCGGCTGCCGCTATGCCCGAGGCCGATACGGAACGCGCGTCCGCTGGCGTCGTTCGCGACGGGTTCATCATCGACTTCATCTCCGGCACGAAGGAGGTCAAGGAGACCGCCAAGGAGTCCGTCCGCCAGCGTATAGCCCGCGCACTCTTCCACGAGTACGCGATCTCCGTCGAGGACATGGCGACGGACTTCCCGGTTGTCGTTGCGGGCCGGCGCCGCCGCGCGGACATCGCCGTCTTCGGCGCCGGAGAAGACCATACGCCGGAGAACATCCAGCGTATCGTGGTCTGTCGCCGGGAACCGAAGCAGAACAAGCTCGGCGTTGTGAAGATGCGTGACTACCAGCAAGCGGAGCAGGACATCGCCGAGGTCATGCCGTTCTTCGAGGAGTTCGAACGTCTCAAGTACGCCCTGTGGACCAATGGTCTGGAGTTCTTCTTTCTTCGGAAAAAGGCGACGAAGTTCCAAGTCGACGCGGAGCCGATAGGAGATTGGCCTCCTGCCGACGAGTCTCTCGGCGATCGTGAGGTGTTGTCTCGCGCGCGTACCCGCCGCGCCGACCCGGAGATGCTGCGTACGGCGTTTCGCCGTTGTCATAATTTCATTCACGGCAATGAAGGCATGCCGAAAGATGCCGCGTTCTGGCAGTTTCTCTACCTGATCTTCTGCAAGATGCATGATGAGCGGACTCCAAAGCGAGAGAGCCGCCGTTTCTGGGCCGGTCCGACAGAGCAGTTCAACGAGGCTGGGCGCAAGGCGATCAAGCAGCGTATAGTACCACTCTTCGGTGAGGTGAAGCAGGAATACCAGACGATATTCACGGGAGGCGAGGAAATCAGTCTATCGGATCGTGCTCTCGCCTTCATGATCTCCGAGCTGTCGAAGTACGAGTTCTCCCGCACGGAAGTAGACGCCAAAGGAGCCGCGTATCAGGAGATCGTCGGCACGAACCTCCGGGGCGACCGGGGACAGTACTTCACTCCGCGGGGTGCGATCCGGCTCGTGGTCGAGATACTCGATCCCAAGGAAGACGAACGGCTGCTTGATCCAGCGTGTGGAACGGGCGGATTCCTGGTTGCGGCGCTTGACCACCTCATGAGGAGGTTCCGCGACCAGGAACAGATCAGCGCTCACAACGAAACGACGGAGGAGTTCGTGTCGTTGAATCATCGGCTACGACGCTACGCCCAAAGGCAGATCTTCGGGTGTGACTTCGATCCGTTTCTCATCCGGGCCAGCCAGATGAACATGGTGATGGCGGGCGACGGAAAGGGTCATCTCTATCACTTGAACTCTCTGGAATTCCCACAAGGACACCTGCCAGGTGTGGAGCCGGCCGGTAAAGAAGCGAAAATGGGGACTATGGACGTGGTGATGACCAATCCTCCATTCGGGTCAAGTATCCCGATAACCGACGAAGGCATACTTCGGCACTTCGACCTTGCATACCAATGGGAGAAGACGGTGGACGGGAGCTTCCGTAACAACGGCCGCCTGCGACGTAGCGTCGCGCCCGAAATACTATTCATCGAGCGTTGTATCGAGTGGCTCAAACCCGGTGGGCGCATGGGCATTGTGCTCCCCGACGGTATTCTCGGCAACCCTGCGGACGAGTACATCCGTTGGTGGATCCTGCGGCACTCCTGGGTACTTGCCAGCGTCGACCTGCCGGTGGAGACCTTTATCGTCGAGGCCAACGTCAACATTCTGACCAGCCTGTTGTTCCTCAAGAAGAAGCCTGCGGATGTTGTCCAACGTGAAGCCATGGCAGGAGCAGCAGACTACTCGGTCTTCATGGCGGTCGCCGAAAAGGTTGGCTTCGACCGGCGCGGGAAGACGCTCTACAAGCGTTCTCCGGACGGACAAGAGATAACGCGCGAAGAAGAAGACGTCGAGACCATCACAGTCCGCGGACGCAAGGTGACCCGTCTATTGCGGCGCAAGAAGCGGTATCCGGACGATGACCTGCCTACAATCGCCGAGCGTTATCGCGTGTTCCGGTGCGATCATCCGGAGCCACACGTATGAACGATACCCCGCGACGGATCCACAGCGAACGGATGATCTCTTTCGCATGACACCCATCCGCATCTTTGTCAGCAGCGTACAGAGCGAGTTTGCCGAGGAGCGGAACACGTTACGAGCCTACCTCCGTGACGACGTTCTCATGCGCCGGTTCTTCGATGTATTTCTGTTTGAAGATGCCCCGGCGAAGGATCACACTCCCGATCACCTATATCTGGAAGAAGTTGGGCGTTCGGACATCTATCTGGGGCTGTTCGGTCACGAATATGGGAGTGAATATGGCACAGGAATATCGCCAACCGAACGGGAGTTCGACCATGCCACCCGAGTCGGCTCACATCGCCTTATCTTCGTGAAAGGAGCCGATGGCGGCTCACGGCATCCGAAGATGAAATCGCTGATCGCCAAAGCCCAATCGGGACTGATCAGGAAGCGGTTCAACACCATCGCGGAGTTGCAGGCAGGCGTGTATGCGGCGTTGGTGGAGTATCTGGAAACCAGGGAAATGATCCGTTGGGGACCGTTTGACGCGGCCCCGTGCCGCAACACCGCGCTGGATGATCTCGACTTCGAGCGGATGGCGCAGTTCATTCGCACGGCACGCCAAGTTCGCCAATTCCCGCTTCCGGAGGGGACTCCGCCTCGGCAGTTGTTGGAGCACCTGAATCTGCTGAGCGGCAATCGGATCACGAATGCCGCGGTGTTGTTATTTGGAAAGAAGCCGCAACGATTCTTGATTTCCTCTGAGATAAGGTGCGCTCATTTCCATGGAACCGAGGTCGCCAAACCCATTCCATCGTACCAAGTGTACAAGGGTACTGCGTTTGATCTGGTCGATCAGGCGACTGATTTCGTGCTCAGCAAGATAAACCGGTCGATCGGCACCCGCGCGGAAAGTGCTCGGGCGCCCCGAACGTATGAGATCCCGGTGGAAGTGGTTACCGAGGCGATCGTCAACGCCGTGGCTCACCGAGATTACACGGAGAACGGCAGCGTGCAGGTCATGCTGTTCGCGGACCGCCTGGAAGTGCGAAATCCCGGACGACTCCCGCCGCCGCTGACCCTGGAGAGACTGCGTGAGGCGCATCGGTCGGTGCCCGGCAACCCGTTACTTGCGGAGTCGCTGTACTTGATGGATTACATCGAACGCATGGGTACGGGGACGCTGGACATGATTCGACGTTGCGTTGCCGCGGGACTGCCGGAACCGGAGTTCGCCGTCACGGACGGATTCGTCACGACTGTTTGGCGGGCGTCAGCCAACGCGGGAGTTCCCGGCTTCGGCGACACGCAGATGTTGGCGGTGGCAGAGTCCTCACCTGGGGTGCAAGCCGGGGGCCATGGTGAGGGCCAAGCTGAGGGCCATGCAGGCCAAGCTGCGCCATCCGGGAAGGACGCCGCTCTGCTTCGCGCGTGCATCGACGGTCCCGTTCCCGGTGAAGCGCTATTGACGGCCGCCGGCTACGCGCACCGCACCGGGCACTTCCGCAGATGGCTCGGTCGGCTCCAGCGTGAAGGACTACTGGAAATGACCGTTCCCGACAAGCCGCGCAGCCCCGCGCAGAAGTACCGGCTGACGAACAAGGGGCTACGGGCCATCGCCACTGCCGACGGAGGCCGCGACGAACTGAACGGCAGGCCATCGCAACGACTGTGACAGGCCAAGCGTTTCGATGGGACCGTGACCTGCCATGAAGGAGAAGCTGGTCCGAAGCTCATGGTTGGAAAGCAAGGGCCGCCGCCTCGATTGCGGGCCATATATGTCGGGCGCGATCGAGGCGAGAGAACTCCTGAAGCGGTTGCCGGTACGGCGAGCCGAGCTCCGTTCCGTCACGCGCGGGCATGCCGGCGGTATCTACAATGGACCACAGTTTGTACGGAATTACGTCACCGATCCGATATACGGCGTGCCCTTCTTATCGAGCAGCAGCATGTTGCACGCGGAGTTCCGCAACGTCGACCTGCTGCGCAAGTCCGATGCGGTTTCGTCCCGGTTGGCATACTTGCAGCTTGAGGAAGGCACGACGTTGATCTCATGCTCCGGGACGATTGGCCGTATGGCGTACACGCGGCGAGAGATGGCAGGGATGTGGTCGTCTCAAGATGTGTTGAAGGTCGTACCGGACCCGAACAGCGTTCGCCCTGGTTACCTCTATGCCTACCTGAGCAGTCGATTCGGGATCCCGCTGGTTACCGGCTCGACGTACGGCGCAATCGTTCAGCACATCGAGCCGGACCATCTTGTCGATCTACCAGTGCCGCTTGCGCCGCCAGCGGTTCAGGAAGAAGTGCATCGGCTGGTAACCGAGGCGGGGGAATTGAGGACTTGGGCATCGGCCGAGCTACGGGCAGTCATTCGGGAGATCGAGGATGCCGCCGGCCTGCCGCCTCTGGGCCGCAGATACGACGGGACGCGGCCGGATACGTCGTCGGCGAAAGCCAGTGCACTCGGCAGCCGGATGGACGCCCTGTTCCACAGCGAATATCATCGGTCGATCTTGAAAAGACTGCTCCGGAAGCGACAGATTATTGTAGGGCAGATCGTAGACAGGGTATTCAAACCGCCGATGTTCAAGAAAGTACCTGCTGCAGATCGTCGGTTTGGATTGCCCTTGTTCGATACCGCTTCAATTATGCGTGCCGATCCAGATACGTCATACTATCTTTCCTCACGAACAAGAGGTATAGAAGGCTTGGTCCTGAACGAAACGACGGTACTGGTACCGGCTGATGGTCAGCGCAACGGCATCATCGGACATCCCGTTCTTCCGATAGGAGACGTCGTTGGCAGTACCGTTAATAACCATGGTATCAGGTTGTTCTGTTCAAAGAAAGAAACTGCCGGCTTTCTGTTGGCGGCGCTTTCATCCGAGTATGCGCGGCGACAACTCAAAGCCCGCGCATATGGTTCGTCCATTCCATCACTTGACGAAGCGGGTGTGAGCGGAGTAGTGCTACCGCTACTTCACGACAAGCAGATGGAGGAACTCGGTCGCCGGGCATTCGCGGTGCGCACCGCTCGCCATGACGCGGTCATCAAAGAACGTGAGGCGCGATCTCTCCTGGAACGTTGGATCGAAGACCGGGGAGCCGCCTGATGGCGAAGGTGATCGCCATCGGCCAGCCGGTCAACGAGTCGGAGCGGGAGGCAGTTGCCTACCTGCGCGACCATCTGCCGGACAGCTTCACCGTCATTCACAACTTCGAGCTCAGGCAGGGGAATTCGGTCTTCGAGATTGACCTTGCACTGCTCGGTCCGCACTGCGTCCACGTAATCGACGTCAAGGGCACGCGCGGCCTGGTCGATGTCTACGGCAGCAAGTGGTATCCCGAGGGGCGTGCGCCGTACCACTCGCCGCTTGCGCTCCTGCGCGGCCACGCCAAGGCGCTGAAGTCGCTCATCTGCGACCAGCATCCCACCGACCGGGAGCTCCGCAGCGTCCATGTCGATGCCGCGGTGTTGATGACCGCACCCGACGTCCACGTGCAGGATCCGGGCGGCCACGACGCGCCGGCGGTCGCCTATCTCAAGAAGTGCACTACGTTCTTCAAGTCTACCGCGCGCATTCCGGACAACAGGTCCGCCGACATCCGGCATCACTTCGGCAAGATACGGCGAGCCATCGTCGGGCGCGCGCAGCCCAGGAGCGCACCACCCTGCTACGGCAGCTGGCAGGTCGAGGAGAAGCTCGGGGGCACCGACCGCTACACGGAGTACCGGGCCCGACACACACTGCTTGGTGCCAGACGTGGCGGTACTGCCCGCCTGCGCGTGTATCCGGTCGATCCGTATCTCCCGTCAGCGGAACGCAAGCGCGAGCGGCGCCGGATCGAGAATGCCTTCCAGGCGGTAGCATCGTTGCCTGGTCACGCCCATATCCTCACCGTGCGCGATTTCTTCGCGAACGAGGCTGAGGACCAGCTTGTGCTGGTCACCGAAGACGTGGCCGGGCACGCTCTGCGGCAGCACATCAAGAAGAGCGCGATGGCGCTCACGTTCGACCAAAAGATAGCAGTCGTTCGCGACACGTTGGCAGCGCTCGACCATGCGCACCGCAGCGAGCCCCAAGTAGTGCATCGCAACCTGACGCCGGATGCCGTGATCGTCAGCGCTTCCGGACGCACGCTGCTCTGCGGCTTCGACTACGCGCGCGCCGGCCAGGACCGTACCAGCACCATCGCCGGGGAAATTGCCGATGAACTCGATCCGATGTATCAGGCGCCGGAGTGCGACAGGGATCCGTCCCAGGCGAGCGTGGCTTCCGATCTCTATGCCGCCGGGCTCGTCTTCTACGAACTGCTGGTGGGCGAGCCGGCATGGTCGTCGGTCGACGACATGATGAACAAAGACGCGGTCTTTCCGGTGAAGCCGTCCGAGTTGAAACAGGAGTTGAAGCCGGAATTCGATGTCTGGCTGCAGGCGCTGTGCGCTTTCGACATCGAGGATCGACCGGCCTCCGCGGCCATCGCACTGACACAGTTCAACCGCATCGTCGGCCCCGACCCGCGCACCGGCGCCGTCAAGACCCAGCGGCCAATCATACCCGTGCCTGCGCAGCCGGACCTGGACTACGCAACGTTGCAGCGCGGAGACGTCCTTGCCGACCGCTTCCGGATTGAGGAAAACCTGGGCAAGGGCGGGTTCGCGGTCGTCTATCGCGTGTTCGACTCGTTTGCGGACACCAGCCGTGTCATGAAGATCATCGTCAAGGATCGCCGCTCGACGTTCGAGCGCCTGAAGCAGGAATACAGCATTCTGGTGCAGCTTCCGCCGCACCCAAACATGGTACGCGTGGTGTGGGCGGACAAGCTGGCGCACGACACGCCTTACATCGTATTCGAATATGTCCCGGGGACTCCGGTGGCGGAACTGCTCGACAACAGCTCGCTCTCGCCCGACGACAGCAAGCGCGTCGGCTTGGACACCCTTGCCGGGATCCGGCACCTGCACGACAACGGCGTCTACCATCGCGACATCAAGCCGTCCAACCTGCTGTGGACCGACCAGGGCGTCCGCATCATCGACTTCAACGTCGCGGCGCACATCGAAGACGACGAATCGCGCCCCGGCGGTACGCGCCGTTACGTCCCCCCTGACCTGGATATCGGCGCGGCGATGTCCCCGCAAGAGAAGACCGATTGGGATCTGTTCGCTCTCGGCGTGACGCTGTACGAGTGCGCCACTGGACGCTATCCGTGGGAAGGGAACAAACCCGTCTCGGACACGCTGCCCAGGGAACCCGCGGCCTACACCAGCGGCCTGGCGCCCGAGTTCGCGCAAGTGTTGCTGCATGCGATCGCTCCCCGCCGTGCGGATCGGTTTGCATCCGCCGCCGTGTTTCAGAAAGCGCTCGAGGTGGTCGCCACGACCCACAGAGCGCCGCCACCTGCCGTGTCGGAGGACGGATCGGAAACGGATACCGGTGAGCTGCCGCTATTGCGTTCCCCTAAACCCAATTTCAATCCCTTCGTCAGCTACCTGCTGACGATGTACAGCCAGAGCCGGCGCAGCAACGCCCGCACTCGCGGTCTGGACGCCATCGGCCGCGAGACGTATGTCCCCACGCTGCTCGATGAGCAGCTTCGCACAGCGCTGCTCGCCGGTGAGTTTCGGCTGGTGGTGGTGACCGGCAACGCAGGCGACGGGAAGACCGCATTCATCCAGCAGATCGAGCGCTCCACCGAAGTGGCGGCCACACTGGTGAAGAAGTCGAACGGGGCAACGTTCTCCTGGGCGGGACGGCGCTTCATCACCAACCATGACGGCAGTCAGGATGAGGAGGGCACCGCCAACGATGAAGTGTTGCGAGCGTTCTTCGAGCCGTTCGAGGGCGACGACAGCGCCGGCTGGCCGCAGGACGAAACGCGGATCATCGCCATCAATGAGGGTCGGCTGGTGGACTTTCTTACCGAACACAAGGCACGATACCGGCGCCTGCGCAAGATCATGCTGGCCGGGCTGGACGGGAGTCTCCCCGAGGAGCGTGTGGCGGCGGTCAACCTCAACCTGCGGTCAGTGGTCGCGTCGCCACCCCAGGCCGTCGGACCGGACGCTATCTTCGATCGCCTGTTACGACGACTCACTGCCGAGAAATACTGGGAGGCGTGCGCTGGCTGCGACCTTCGTGACCGTTGCTACGTGCACCATAACGCGCGCACGTTCATGGATCCTGTAGCCGGACCAAAAGTAGCAGAGCGACTCCGCGCTGCATATGCCATTACGCACCTTCGCGGACGAATGCACATTACGATGCGAGATCTACGGTCGGCGCTCGCGTTTACCCTTGCCGGCACCCGCGATTGCGATCAGATACACGATCTGTACGCCACTACCCACGACGCCAGCCGCCACGAAATCCTGAACGGGTTCTACTTCAACGCTTGGCAGGGAGGCACAGGCTCGGCGGATCGCCTGCTGGAACTGCTACGACAGATCGACGTGGGCACGGCGACCAACCCGACCCTCGATCGTGTCCTGGACTACTTGCCACCGGACGCCCGCGACACGGACCGCTTCTCCTTCGCGGAGCGGGGCGACTACGATACACAGCTTCTAGCGCGGAGCTTCGGAGAACTTCCGCGCGACCTGTCGGGAGCGGCCGCCAGTCGCCGTATGGGCGATCATCGCGCGTACGTGGCGATGCTGCGCCGGCGGCAGTTCTTCGAGCGGCGCGACGAGGATTGGAAAGAGATGCTTCCATACCGCACATACGAACAGTTCTGGGGCTTGGTGACGGAACAGACGCCCGCGGGCATCTATCGCGACCGGCTGCTTCTGGCGATCAACCGCGGAGAGGGCCTGAGCGATCCCGGATGCCTCGGCAACGCGCTGGCGCTGCGCGTCCGGGAGGTCGAACGAGGCACGGTACGGAGCTACCGGCTGTTTCCGGGCGAGCGTTTCGAGTTGCAACTGCCCCAGTCATGGGACAATCGCTTCGTCGAGCATGTTCCGCAAGCGCTGCAGCTCATCTACGCGCCTTCCGGCGGCGCAGCGGCCGAGTTGGTCGTGAACCTTGACATCTTCGAGATGTTGTTGCGGCTGGCAGACGGCTACCGCCCGAGCCTTGAGGAACAGCAGGGCCACTATTTCGCGCTCACGGTATTCAAGAACGTGCTGTCTTCGGCACCCTACCAGGAGGTACTGGTGACTCCAACCGGCCACGATTTCTATCGGATCGAGCGGACGCCGGGCGGCGCGCTGAAACTCCAGAAGCTCGGTGAGGAGAGGAGTTGATGGCGCTGAAGCGACGTGACCGCGAGTTTCGCCTGGAGAAGCTTTCCTACATCGACTTCAAGCCGCTCAACATGGACCGGGTCCTGACCATGCTATTCCCCCGGCTGCGTTTCGGCGGCTACGGTACGCGCCGGCCGCCGCGTAGAAACGACCTCACGATTGGCGATTTTGCGGGCGAGTACATCAAAGACCCGGGCGCGTTCGTCGGATTTGAGGACTATCCCGACGTCGTAGAGCGCTGGATAGAGACCGATCTGATGGACGTAGTGAATCGAGGCAAGCCGAATCAGGCCCTTGCCGCGCCGCGTCCACTGCACGGAAACACCTATAAGTTCCGCAACGCGCGCCACGCACGAGATTACGGCGCCTCGGAACAGCTCTATTGGATGCTCTATCACGCGCGTGGCGGGCGCGGACAAGCCGCTAGAGACGGCCTGACCCGTTTCTTCTTCCCCGGCGTGGATCCGCACACCGATCGATACGATACGTCGGCTAACGTCGACGTGGAGACGCAGGCGCTGCTGCACTTCGACCGCCAAGTCAGCGTAGACATGAGAGAGTCTCAGGAACCCACGCGATTTCCACCGGTCTGCGTCGGGCAGGTCGATCTGCTCGCCGACGATGTGCTGCGCTTGCTCGCTTACGAACGATACGTACCGCGCTCGGTACTGGTGGAGTATCTGAAGACACTGTTCGCGTTCCACCTCGGTCTCTACTTCCTGCGCCTGACGAAGCTGCTCCCGGCGCTTGTGCGGCGACGGAGCGCCGACCCGACCTGCGCACCCGCCAACTGCCCGGTGGTGCCGGAGCAGATGCTCGCTCACGGATGCTGCCCCTACCGGGTGTATCTGTTGGCCGACCTTGGCAGCAATCCGGATAGCCCGATGGCCGGCCTTGCCGAGCACAGCGCCGACGTCCACTACCGGCGCATTCCGAAGTACGTGCAGTCGAGCTACCTGCTCCGCAAGCTCGACGAATTCGCTGACTACCTGAGCCATAAGGTAGGTAAGGCGGCAGTGCCGGCGGCCGGGTACTTCGGGATCGGCGATCTGCTTATGTTCCTGGAGCCGCAGCATGCCGCCGAGCGCGACAGCTATTTCAGGATGCGCTTGGCAGGCCTTCTTGAGGACACTGGCGGAGCGGTCGGTGATGACGTGGACCCCGAGATCAGGCGAGTATCTGAGATGGGATTGAGCGATCTCGATCTGTTCATCGAGGTGCTGATGGCGCTGCGCGGGCCATACCACAGAAGGTACATTACCGAGTTTCTGGATTCCGTCTTCAAGCGACGCGACGCCGGTCTCATGCAGCAGCCCAAGGGTGGTGCGCGGCGCTTCGCGTTGAGTAGCCACCTGTTGGAGGTTCTGCTCCAGATCGCGGTGCTGGAAACGTCAGGCTCTGGATTCACAACGCGTGACCTCCAGGTTGATGAATTGCTCACCTTCCTACGCGAGCGTTACGGTATCTACGTCGACCGTCTGCCGCCCGGCGATGGGTTCGACACACCCGGAATCAACGATCTTACGGCACTACGAAGAAACGCGGAGGACTTCAAGGGGAGACTGCGGGAGGTAGGATTCTTTCGCGACCTTTCCGATGCATTCGTGACGCAGACAATTACCCCTCGCTATACCATCTCTTCGTCCGACGGAGAACTGACATGAGCGCACGGTTTCATGCGCCCCCTGCCTCCGACCTCGTTCACAGTCTGGAGGAACTGCTGGTACCACGTCTGGCCGCGGAGTTGAAGGCCCGGGAGCCGGGGCACTGCATGAGTGTGCTCGACCTGGACGAAGAACTGATGGTGTCGCTCGTCAAGGGCATTCGCAGGCAGGTGCCAACGGCCAACGTGCACGTGCTCACAGACACGCCGGCCGCGACGGATGACGATCTCTATATTTCCTCGACGAAGCTAGTCGAACTGCGCAACCCGCTGCCGGACGGATCGTTACGCCCGCCGCTATGCGTATTCCTGCCGGCAAACTTGCGGACAAGCGCCGAAGATTCGTTTGGACGTACGACCTTTGAGGAGTTTCCGGTAGGCGACGTCTACGAGGATCTGCGGCGACGGTTGCTGGAACGCGTTCCTTCGACTTTGCAAGGGTACCTGCGGGACGTACTTCAGCTTCTCCATAAGCAGCGCTGGCGCTGGGGGGATACGGCGGCTCAGGTAAGATTTCTGTTGTGCGCGCATAAGAACGGCAACGACGGCGAAGCGTTCGGCGGCGCCCTCTATGAGTTAGGATTGGTTCCCGACTTCAAACTGTTCAACGATCCGACCACGGCCTACGGGAGGGTACGCAAGAATTACGAATGCGTGAGGGGATTGACGAACGGAGATTCCTCGATACTCACCCGGGTGCTCAATCTGGGCCTCGTCAACAGGGGTCTTCAGCGGCGATTATCCGAGTACCTTGCAGATACCGGCGTAGAAGATCCGGTTATCTGGACGCGCGCCGTGGTCCTCGACTGCAAACATTGGGACCTGTCATTCGACAAATGGGAGTTCACTTCCGAGATTGCGCCGGAGGGAATCACGTTCGTGCGGGTAGAGACCGACCTGCCCGTGGTTCCCGATGAACCGCACGAAAACGACCAGCTGCTCGATCTCATCGGACAACAGGTTCTGATGCCGAGGGAGCGGAAAAAGATAGGCGTCGTCATCGAAGTAAATCCGCACCCAGGCCAAGTTCGCGGGCTGCATCACTTTACGGTACAGATCATCTCACAGGAGTCGGGACCGGTTGGCGCCGCGCGCAGGCTAAAGGTCTGGAAGTCGGCCAAGACTCATGCCGCGGTCTCGCTGCTGAAGCTCAACAGCGTCGACTTCGAGGAGGGCTGGCATCTTGTCCGCGTACTGCCATGGACGGCGGACGGCGATCCGATCCCGATCGAAGCGCCCTCTCAGACCGGAAAAGGCGCGAATGAGAGCGAACCGTTCTTCGTGCTGCCAAACGCGGACTTGGAGGAGGACCCACCACAGCGGGCCGTGCCAACGGCTGACAGCGTCGAGCACGCCCGACTCGATCGGCAGTTCGCAGCACTCGCGCAGAACCGAGAATCCGCGGAGATCGCCCCGCACAGCGTCGGCTGGACCGAGCGCAGTACCAAGCGGCTCGCTGCCGCGCGCCGAACCATCGAGGTCAAGTTCGGCAAGGAAGGCGCATTCCAGATTCCGATTTCCGGCTGGCCGAAAAACATCGAGCAGCGGATTCTGGAGACGCCGGAGCGACCGGTTAACTGGCGAATGCAGGTCCATGGGGGAGAACCGCATGAGCCGACCGCCGACATCGGAGAGTGGAATGAATCGGCCGCGGCGCGTGGATTCCTCGACGCCCGCTCGAACTACTTCCGGTGCGTTACGCAGGACGCTAGCAATCTGGTCTCTCAGGGTCTCGACGTTTTGCGTAATGCGGCGTCGATACTCGCGTACGCGGCTTCCTACATTGACCTCCTCAAGGACCTCGCAAGTAAAGTGGAGCGTCAGAACGCCGACCAGCAAACCATGATCCGCTCCCTGCGTGAGGCGCTGGCGGTCGACACCGTCCGGCTGGTTATCGACGACTACCGCGGCCAGCCGCGCGAAGCCGCGTTGGTCGCGCCCACCCATCCGCTCCGCGCTCTCTGGCAGCTCGCCTGGGCTCAGCTTGGAGCGGACTGGGTGCGAAAGGCCGACAAGTCACCCCGTGAACACCTCGCGCCGTCGCGAGCCGCGCTGCTGCACGGGTTATCCTCCGTCAACTTCCCGGCGATGCTGCCGGTGACCGACGGTCGTGTGTTCACCGCGGTAGACAACATTCATCGGTTCTGGCCACTCTACGCTCCTGCCGGCGCGGATGATCCACGCGGGCTGATCGGCGACGTGTGCGCCGCCCTCGGGATGCCGGAGCCGTCCATTGGCGGCGCTGCGATCACTGGCGACATTCTGGCATCGCGCATCGAACGTTATCTGGTCCAGCATCCGTACGTGAGGACACTGGTGCTCAACGTGTTCAATGCGGGACGCGCCAGTGTGCTCTCCGACGCCTTGGTTGTCCTGCAACGGCAGGAGACGTTTCACGACTTGAGCTACGACGTGCGGTTGTTCGTACCCGATCCGAACGCACCCGGTGTCGGCGAATCGATCGATGCGCTGCTCACCGGTGAGGCCGCGGCCAGCCAGGAGTTCGCCATCCCCGCGCGCAGTCACATCTTTCCGAAGCTCACCGTAGCCGTGCGCTCAACGGCGGACTTTCAAGCTGAACCTGAGCGATTTCGCTCGCACATCAGCATGCTGTTCGATCTATTCCCACCGGAAGAAGTGGCGGCAGGTCCGCCACTACGAACGGAGACCACGGTTGCGCTTCACGGGCTCGTTCAAGACTTCACCATCAGATTTCACGACGATGACAGCGGCATCGGGTGGGAACGGCAGCCCCGGCACGGTACACCTGCGCCGATAGACAGGGGTGAAGAAGCATCGTTACTTCTTGTTGAGTTATCCGCGCTGATCTCTGCGGCGACCGCAACCGTTGCCCGATCGACACCCGATTTCTCGGCACGGCCGATAATCCGTTTGGAACTGCGTCCGGCGGAACGAGCGCTCATCAGCGAAGTTCACGACGCCAGCGACTGGGTGTTCATCATCGACCGGAACATGGGCATCGAATTCTTCGATCATGGCGGCAAGCGAGACCGTCCCGACTATCTGATCGACTATACACCGCCTATGGTGGCCGGCCACGGTCACCGTCTCATCATCAGTTCCCGGTCGATGGCCGAGCTTGAAGCGATTCTGCGGCCGGTGCTGCAAGAGTACGGCCTCGGCGCAAGCGAACAACACGCGGTGCTCATCCTCAATCAATTGCGCTCGCTCTCCGGACGCTTGGCGCTCAAGCTGGTGTCAGCACCGACGGCGCGAGCGGAAGCACTTGGCATCGCGCTGGCGCGTCTATTCCTCGAATACCAGGGCGCGTTGCGCAATCAGATAGTGGTACCGCTCGACTCACATGTAGATTTGTTCCGCACCGCGAGAGATCAGGCAGAAGCGATCGGCGATGAGATAACGCTGCGCCGCACCGATCTTGCCCTGTTTGACCTCGACTTCGCGCAGCGGACGGTCTCGTGCAATCTGGTGGAGGTCAAGTGCTATGCGCGGCGCCTCAGCTTGGGAGGATACGCACAACTCAAGGATCACATCGCGGAGCAGCTCAACCAAAGCGAGCGTATTGTCCAGCGGCACTTCGATCCTCATGGAACCAGGCCGGATCGCCCCGACCGCCTGCTCAAGACGCGTGAGCTCGTCACGTTGCTGGAGTTCTATCTGGAACGCAGTCTCCGATATGGGCTGATGGATGCGGACGCCGGAAACGAGGCGCGAGCGTTGCTTCACCGGCTGGAGGAGGGGTACACACTTCAGTTCTCGCGGAGCGGCCTGGTATTCGACTTCGACCAGCCCGGAACCAGCTCCTCGGAACACGAAGCGGGCATCGATTATTACCGCGTCGGCAGTGATCTGATTCGCAGCCTCGTGTGTCGCGCGACGGCGATGAGGCCACAGTCGCCGGCGACTGAATCCGATAGTGACAGCGATGCTCACGAACATGTCCACGAAGATGCGGTAGGATCGCAGACCATCCCGCGATTAGATGGCGCCGCCTTTCTGGTACGGGACCGTCTGCGCTCGACGACCGACTTGGAGACTGAGTTGGCCGACCGTTCCGATCCGACCGACCGACCGGTACGCAACGCGGTCCCCGGCGCTCCCGATCCCGCGTCGGTACCATCCAGCGATGAGCCACCCGGACCGCAGAACACCAAGAAGCAGCCGTCCGCTGAAGATCAAGTTGACGATCTGCACGGACCTGAACTCACCGCCGGCGACGGTATCACGCCTGCTCCGGAGGGCGAACCCGAGTGTGACTTCACTTTAGGCGTGACAAGTGCTTCGCCGCAGTTCGGGCTGCTCGGCAAGATGGCGGGTCGCAAGGTGGCGCTGGACCTGAACCAGACCCATACGATCAGCCTGTTCGGAGTGCAAGGGGGCGGCAAGAGCTACTCGCTGGGCAGTGTCGTGGAGATGGCCTGCATGCCGATTCCGGGAATCAACGCGCTACCCAATCCACTGGCCGGGGTCATCTTCCACTACAGTTCGACGCTCGACTACAAGCCGGAGTTCACTTCGATGGCTCTGCCCAATGCGGCAGATGCGGAGGTGGCTGCGTTGCGTACTCAATATGGCGCCGCACCTACGGCGCTGCGGGACTTGGTAATCCTTACCCCGGCGGCGAAGGTCAAGGAGCGCCGCGCGGAGCATCCGGGCATCGAAGTAATGCCGATCGCCTTTGCGGCGGCGGAGCTGAACGCGTCGCACTGGAAGTTTCTCATGGGCGCCGTCGGCAGCCAGAGCATGTACATACGCCAGATCGCTCTCATCATGAAGCGGCTGCGCGGCGAGTTGACCTTGGAAGCACTGCGCCGCGGAGTCCAGGAGTCGGCCCTCTCCGAATCCCTTAAGGAACTCGCAGGACTCCGACTCGAATTCGCCGAGGAGTATATCGACGACACCTATCGACTGACTGAGATACTACGCCCGGGACGGCTTGTGATCGTGGACCTTCGAGACGAGTTTATCGATAAAGACGAAGCACTCGGGCTGTTCGTCGTTCTCCTGCAGATGTTTGCCGACACTACCTACCAGGGCCGCCGGTTCAACAAGCTGGTCGTCTTCGACGAGGCCCACAAGTACATCGGCAGTCCCGACCTGGTTGCCGGATTGATCGAGGTCGTGCGTGAGATGCGCCACAAAGGTACGAGCATTCTGGTAGCGTCTCAGGACCCGCCGTCGGTTCCCACTTCGCTTATCGAACTGTCCACGCAGATCATCCTGCACAAATTCAATTCTCCGGCGTGGCTGAAACACATCCAGAAGGCAAACTCGGCTCTCGACGCACTCACTCCCGCCAAGCTCGCTTCCCTGAGTCCGGGCGAAGCATACGTTTGGAGTAGCAAAGCAACGGACGACGCGCTCGTTCGCGGAGCTGTCAAGATCCGGTGCCGGCCTCGAGTTACGCAGCACGGAGGAAGTACGAAGACCGCCGTATCGACCGACGGTAGTGGCAGCCGAACAGAGTGAGTCCCAACTATCCGGCGCCTGCCGTGGACATTGGAGGCGGTAGCGGGCTACTCTGGGGGTGGCATGTTGACGGCAGAGCAGGTGGCGGCGTATCGGGACGACGGCTATCTTCGGGTGTCCGGCATCTTCACGGCGGAGGAGCTGGCGGAGCTGGAGCGGGAGATGGACGCGATCATCGACGAGTGGTGGGGGGAGGAGAGCATCGGCTGGAAGGGGCCGTGGCGCGACCACTACCTGCCGGCGGGCGAACAGGAGAATACCCGCGCGGTGTTCATCGGCAACCCGCAGTTCTACTCGGCGGCCTGGGGGCGGATCATCTTCCACCGGCGGCTCACCGAGTGCGTGCGCGCCCTGGTCGGCTCCCCGGCGCAGTGGCATGGCACCATCCTGCACGCCAAGCCGCCGGAGCGCGGCACCCCGTTTCCGATGCATCAGGACTACCCGTTCTATCCCCACGACGGGCCCGACTTCGTCGATTGTCTGCTGCACCTGGACGACGCCCCGGAGGCCAGCGGCTGTCTGCAAGTCGTTCCCGGCAGCCACCGGGAAGGCCCGCTGGAGCACGTCACCGGCGATCACACCCGCCCCTACCTGCCGCCCGAGAAGTACCATCCCGACAAGACGCCGTCGCTGGCGGTGCCGGCCAAGGCCGGGGACGTGGTGTTCTTCAGCTACCTGACGATCCACTGGTCGGCCATGAACCGCACCGACCGCTGGCGCCGCTCGGTGCGCATCGGCTATCACAACGCCGCCATGCGGCCCACCTTCGTGAAGCCGACCGATCCCTACGACAACCTCGTGGTGGCCGGTCTGAAGCGCCGCGGACAGCAGCCGCGCATCACCTACAAGGTGACCGGTCAGGGCCAGGAGCAGCACCTCAAGCAGCCGGTCCGCTCATAGCGCGGTGCCGGCGCTGCGCCGGGTCAGCGAACTTTCAGCACCACCTTGCCGATGTTGCGGTAGTCGGCCACCAGGGCATGGGCCTGCTCCGCCTGCTGCACGGGCAGGACCGTGTGGATGACCGGGAGCAGCTCGCGCGCCGCCACCGCGGCGCCGAAGTCGCGCTGGAAGCCGGCGCTGATGGCGGCCTTCTCCTCCGCGCTGCGCGAGCGCAGCACCGAGCCGATGATCCGCTGCCGCTTGCGCATCAGGTCGCCGATGCGCAGTTCCGCCACGTTGCCGCCCAGGGTAGCGATGCACACCAGCCGCCCGCGCGGGCGCAGGAGCCGCAGATTGCGCGCCAGATAGTCGGCGCCCACGCAGTCCAGGATCACGTCCACCCCGCCGGCGGCCGCGGCGATCACCTGCGCCCAATCCTCGGTGGCATGGTTCGCCGTTACCTGCGCGCCGAGCTCGCGGCAGGCCGCCAGCTTGGCCGCCGAGCGCGCCGTCACGCACACGGTGGCGCCGGCGCGGCGGGCGAGTTGTATGGCGGCGGTGCCGACGCCGCTGGCGCCGCCGTGAACGAGCACCGTCTCTCCGGCGGCCAGCCCCGCTTCCATGAACAAGTTGACGTAGGCGGTGAGAAATACCTCCGGCAGCCCGCCTCCCTCGACGAAGCTCAACGCCTCCGGCAGCGGCATCAGATAGCGCGGGTCGGCGGCCACCGCTTCGGCGTAGCCGCCGCCGGGCAGAATCGAGCAGACCCGATCTCCGGCGGCGAAGCCCGCGGCGCACGGCCCGGCTGACGCGACCACGCCGGCCATTTCCAGTCCCAGCCAGGGCGGCGCTCCGGGCGGCGGGTCGTAGCCGCCGCGGCGTTGCAGCAGGTCGGCCCGGTTTACCGCGGTGGCGTGGATCCGTACCAGCGCCTCGTGCGGCTGCGGCTGCGGGTCGGCCACCCGGCGCCACTCCAGCGGCGCGCCCGCTCCATCTCCTACGACGATGGCATACACCGCGCCACCATAGCATGGCGCGCGCCGCGGCGGCGCGCCTTTCGCTATATTAGTCGGCAGCATGCGTATCGTGGGACGCAGCCTGCCGGTCCTGGCCGCGGCGTTGCTCGTCGGCGCCGGGCTGATTGCGCACGCCACTCAGCTCCTGCCGGCCGCACTGCGGCGCGCCGCCGCGCTCTGGCGCCCGACCAGCACGGTCATGCTGCGCGGCGCTGGGGCGCCGTGGCGGGTCGGGATCCAGATCGGGCATCTGGATTCGGCCGAACTGCCGCCGGAACTGTCCCGCCTGCGCACCTCCACCGGAGCCTACGCCGCCGGCGTCGCCGAGGTGGAAATCAACGTGGCGGTAGCGCGCGCCGCGGCGGTGCTGCTGGAGGCGGAGGGAGTCGAGGTCGAGCTGTTGCCGGCGACCATTCCCCCCGGCTTCGACGCCGACGCCTTCGTGGCGGTGCACGCCGACGGCAACCGCAGTGCGGCGGCGCGCGGCTACAAGGTCTCGCCGCCGTGGCGCGCGTCGCCCGCGTCCCGCCTGCTGGTGGCCGCGCTGCACGACCACTACGGGCAGGCAACCGAGCTGCCGGTGGACCTGAACGGCGTCACCTACAACATGCGCGGCTACTACGCCTTCAGCAGCTACCGCTACCGGCACGCCATCGCCGACACTACGCCGGCGGCGATCCTGGAGCTGGGCTACGTCAGCAACGCCGAGGACCGCGCGTTCCTGCTCGCCCACCCCGAGGCGGCGGCGCAGGGGCTGGCCGCCGGGGTCCTCGCCTACCTGCAGCGCCGCAACCCGTTCGACCGCTGGGAGACGCTGCCGCCGCTGGTGCCGATCATCCTGCGGGCGCCGCCCGGCGGAGTGGCGCTGTACGCCTCCCGCGACCGGCGCTCGACGGTGCGCAATCATCTGCGGCCCGGCGAACTGCTGGTCGCCACCGGCGAGGTGGACGGCTGGTTCGACGTCCGCGTACGCGGCAGCTACCGCAGCTTCGGCTGGGTGAACGCGGCCGACCTCAAGACGCCGCGGGCGGAGTCTCGGCCGGGCGCGGCGCCGGAGCAGTCCGCGGCGGCAGCGCCCATGCGCGACCCGGGATGACGCCCGCCGCCGGGCCGGAGCACGCAATGCGCGTTGAGAGAGCACGCGCAGCGCGGCGCCGGGGCCGGTGAACGCCCCGGTCCGGGGCATCGCGCCGGCCATGCCGGCGGTAGCAGGCCGCGCCCTACCCCGGGTACCGCGTGATCCGAACGCGGTCGAGGAGTGGCTGCAAGCCTCGGAAGCGGCGGTCGCGGCCGCCGCCCGGCGTCCCATCACGGCAGGCACCGAGAAGCTCGTCGCGTGGAGCGGCGGCGCGCCGCGGCGCACCGACCTGGCCCTGGTGTACATCCACGGCTACACCGGCTGCCGGCAGTCGCTGGCGCCGGCACCGGAGCAGGCGGCGGCGCGCCTGGAGGCCAACATCTTTCTTACCCGGCTGGCCGGCGGCGGCCTGGGAGCGGATGCGATCGGCGCCGTAACCTTGGCCGACTGGCAGCGCGACGTGGTGGAGGCGGGCCGCGTCGGCGCCGTCATCGGGCGGCGGACAGTAGTCTTGGGAATGTCCACCGGCTGCCCGCTGGCCGCCTGGTGGGTGGCCCGGCATCCCGAAACCGCGGCGCTGGTGATGCTGTCGCCCAACTTCTGGCCGCGCAACCGCGGCGTGAGCCTGCTGTTGACCCCCGCCGGCCCCCTGCTGGCGCGCCTGCTGGTGGGCCGCTACCGCGATCTCTCGGGGAACGACGAGCAGGAGGACCGCTATTGGACCACGCGCCACCACTCCCGCTCGCTGGTGCCGATGATGCAGGCGGTGCGCCTGGGGCTCCGCACCCCCCTGGAGCAGATTCACTGCCCGGTACTGGTGATCTACACCGAACAGGACCGCGTGGTGTCGGTAGCTGCGATCAAGCGCGCCTACGAACGGGTCGGCAGCACCCGCAAGCACCTGCTGGAGCTTCCCGGCGCGCACCACCATGAACTTGCCGGAACGATCCAGGATCCGGCTACGGTACCGGCTCTCACCGACCTCATCACCCGGTTCCTGCAAGACGAGCTGATTCGCCGGCCGGCGCCGGCGGACCGCGCCAAGCCAGGCTAGGGCGTGGCTGCCGGCCGGTCCTCCCGCTCCGGCAGGACCCCGCCGGCCACTTCATCGGTCAATGTATCGGCCACTGCAGCCCTGCCGTTTCCGCCGCTCCCGGCCAGCGGTTGGGCGCGGCCGCTCGCCAGCAGGGCCGCGATCTCCCGCTCCGCGTGACCGCGCGGCGAGTCGGTCACCAGCGCCAGCAGCCGGCGCAACTCGGCGCGGTCCTCCAGCCGCGCCAGCGCGGGCGCCGTTTGCTTCAGGCTCCGAAACCCGCGCTTCACGTTGAGGCGCAGGCCCGGCGTACGGCTGCTGCCGCGGATGCCGCTCTCCAGGGAACGCAGGTGGTAGTAGGCGGCATCGAGGTCGGCGCAAATGCCCCGCCCCGCGGCGCGGCGGGTAATCTCGTCCTTGATCAGCTCCTGCATGCGGTCCAGGTTGGTGCCGCTGCGGTAGGTCACCCGCAACGGCACGCTCACCAGCGCTTCGCCGTCTGCCGTGTAGCCGCTCAGCCACTGGGTGTAGAAGCCGTGCTCCACCACGATCGGCGTGGAGCGGGGAATGAAGCGCATGCGCCGCAGTTCCTCGACGTGGCCGGTCAGGCGCGCGATCTCCCGCTGCAACCGGGCGTCTCCCGGCGCCTCCTCCAGCCGGCGCCGCAGGGGCGGCAGGAGCTCCTCCTCGAACAGCCGGATCGCCTGCGACAGCGGCAGCCTGATGCGGCTCGCCGCGACCAGTTCCTGGTCCGCCGGGTCCTCGATGCCGCAGGGTGGAGCAGCAACCTGACTGCCGGCGCGCAACAGCGCCGCCAGCGCCCGGGCCGGCCGCTGCAGCGGGCGCGGCAGCCGGTCGGGACGGAACCCTCCCAGCGGCGCCCAGGTGTCGTCGCGCGCGGCGTGCTTGCGGAGGGCGCGCACCACGATGCGGGCCAGCGTGCGCGAGGTCGCCGCCGGAGTCGCCTCCGGTTCGAACAGCGCGCCGCCGCCGCGCAGCAGCAGTTGCTGAAACAACTCCTGCGCCCGCAGATAGCCGGCGTCGCTGGTGATCAGCTCGTGCTGATCGACCGATATGCCCGCCGCCAGCAGTTCCTCCAGCAGCGCCAGACCGGCGCCGGCGCAGTCGCGGGCACGGCGGTACAGGCGCGGCGCCGGCGTGCCGCTGGCGCGCAGTCCGTCGAGGATGCGCAGCGCCAGCGAGAAGCGCGTAGCGACCAGCCCGAACACGTCGTCCAGGTTCTTCAGACCGGCGAAGCGGTGCTCATCATCCGCCACGCGCGCGGCGAGGCGGGCTTCCTCCCGTTCGAGGCGGCGAATCTCCGCGCTCCAGGACCCCTCCAGACCGCGGGCGGCGGCAAGCTCCTCCACCCGGCTACCGTGCGGCCGCAGCCGGCGGCCGTCAACCGCCTGCCCGGTCCGCGGCCACGGTATGATATTGTGGTGCAATGGCGGTTCGAATCTACTCCACCCCTACCTGCACGTTCTGCGATCAGCTCAAGAGCTACCTGCGCGAGCGCAGCGTGAAGTTCGTGGACTACGACGTATCGCGCGACGAGCGCAAGGCGGGCGAGATGCTGCACAAGTCGCGCCAGACCGCGGTGCCGGTGCTGGACTTCCACGGCACCATCGTGGTCGGCTTCGACAAGCCCCGGGTCGACCGGCTCATCGCCAAGTACCGCTGAGGGGTCACATCCGGGTCACATCCCCCACACGGTGACCGCAGCGCCGCCTTCCGTTTCCGCGCGGCGGAACAGTTTTTCCTTCCACGGCGTGCCTTCGCGGCGGTCGAAGATCACCAGATGCCCTTCCGCCGAGGCGCAGCGGTCCATGTAGGCGCGGGTCTGCCGGAGACCGTCGCGCAGGGTCAGGTCAAGGCTGCGGTGCAGCACCTTGCATTCGATGACCGCCTTCTGCATCGAACCGGCGCGGCGCCGAGTCGGCCAGAGGATCAGCAGGTCGGTGCGCATCCGGCCCAGGCCATACTCGCGCTCGATGCGCCCCCCGCTGTTGACGACGCGCTGCAGAAACGCCTGCAGCAGCAATTGGGGGCCGGCTTCCCGGTACTGGAACCGCTCCACCCAATGTTCGGAGTGCTCCCGAAAGAACTCCTGGAACGCCGCCAACAGGTCGCCCACCCGCAATTCCCCGTCGTCGCCGACGTACCAGGCGGGGTCGTGGTGGATCGACATCTCCTGGGTGGTAATAGTCAGGTCGCGCGGGATCACCTCCCGGTAGATCGGGTTGGCGATGCGCACCGGACGGTCGCGCGCGACCAGGCCCAGGTCGCGGACGTACTGCAAGTCGTCGGCAGGAATCGACTCCGCGGCTGCGGCGCCGCTCAACAGCGGCTCGATGACGCGCCGCACCCGTTCCTCCTGCAGCTTGTCGGTGAGCTGATCCAGATGTGTATCCCGGCGCAGGATCAGTTGCTCGCGCGCGTCCTGGATGGCGTCGGCCGTGACCGGCCGGGAGCGGTCGCGGCCGGCCTTGTTTCGGAAGCACGCTTCGTACGCCAGCTCGTTGACCAGCCACGGCTGCCCCTGCGTCAGCTCCCACACGCCGCGCCGCGCCTGGTCCGTGAACGCCTGGCCGGTCGCCGCGGTGTGCTGCCCCAGCAGGGAGTCGATCTCCTGCGGCGAGAAGTCCCCCAGCCGCAGGGACTCCGCCTTGATGTTGAAGGCGCTGCCGCCGGTGATGATCGCGTTCTGCGCCGTCGAACGGATGCGGTAGTCGCGCACGTCGCGCACCCCGCAGAGGATCATGCTCTGCGGAAAGCGGCGCGGGCGTTCCGGGTAAGCGGCGCGCAGTTGCCGGAGCACCGAGATGAGCGTGTCCCCGACCAGTGAATCGATCTCGTCGATCATGAGCACCAGCGGCTTCGCGTCCGCCTCGGCCCAGCGGGACAGCACCTCGCCGAGCGCGTCGTTGGGGCCGACTTCGCCGAGAATACCCGGCCACGCCTCGGCGACGAACCGGTCGCCGAGGGCATGCCGCGCCGCGCGCGCCAGTGCGCTGAGGATGGCGCGCATCCCTTCATGGACGTGCTCCCGAGCCGCTTGGCCGACCTCTACGTCGACGTACACGCAACGGAACTCGCCGCCCGTGTTCAACCGGTCGCGCAGCGCGAGCAGCGCCGAGGTCTTGCCGGTCTGCCGCGGCGCGTGCAGGACGAAGTACTTCCACTGCCGGATGAGGAGCAGCAGCTCGTCCACGTCAACCCGCGACAGCGGCGGAACGTGATAATGTATCTCCGCTTCGACCGGACCGGCGGTATTGAAGTACCGCATAGCCTTCGTGGACACGTGCCGTACTGTAGCTTGTTGGCGGCCTCGGCGCTAACCATGCCGCATGAGCACCTGCTGATCGACCAGACGCGGCAGAACCCGGAGACGGTGGAGGGGTCGGTGGGAGCGCGGTTGGCGCAGCTCACGATGATGGCCACGTTCCGCGAGAGGTGGGAGGAGTTGCTGGAGCAGGCGTCGCGGTTGATGGGAAGGATGTACCGCGCCGACAGGTTCGACGCGGTGGCGCTGCACGTGGAGTACGTGCTGGCGGCGCAGCCGGAGGAACGGCATCCGGCGTTCGGGGAGGTGCTACGCCGCAACGTGCCGGGCCGGGGAGGAGAACTGATGAACTACGTGGAACGGATGGTCGAGCGAGGCCGCCGGGAAGGGATGAGCAACGTGGAACGGATGGTCGAGCAGGGCCGTCAGGAAGGCCGCCAGGAAGGCGAGCTGAGGGGGCGGTTGCAAGCCGCCCAGGGATTGCTGGGCCGCGATGTCCCGTGGTCGACCATCGAGGCGGCTTACCGGCATCGACGAGGCCGCCTTCCGGCGCCTCAAGCAGCAGTTCGACGACAACGGCGCCGGTCACGCCGAATGAGAAGTGAGATCGGCCGAACAGGCCGCTTCAATCGTCGGCCTCCGGGGTCGTCACGCGGAGCCCTCTTCAGATCCGCGGCACGGCGGCCAGTTCCGTATCCCGGACCTCGGCGACGCGATGATTCCGTATCTGATGGGCGATCAACCACGACGAAACACCGAACGCCGCGGCCAGTTCGTCGATGTCGTCGACGTCCACCACCGACCGGGACACTCTTTGTCGCAGGCTGGAAGATGGCGCCAGGAACTCGGCGGCGAAGGCACGGTTGCGCTGCTGGCGCTCGGAGTACGCTCTGGTGAGGAGCGTTTCCATGCCGGGCGACGCCAACGCTTCCGCAAGGGCGCGGCAGAAGTGGAAGCGTCTGGTCTCCCCGCGGGAGAATCCCCGGAACGCGAAGGCGGGATGCCGGTCATCGTCCCGGGTGATCACGCCATCGACCAACGCCGCCTCGCCGAGGTCCACGGGGGCCGTCACGCCGGCGAGCAGCGCAGGCTCCTCGCCGATCGCTTCCGCGATTCGCGCCATGGATGGCAGCGGCGCGGCGCCCAGGTCCAGGTTGCGCCGCAGCTCCTGCGCCAACCGGTAGCCCGCTGCCCACGGAGTGGGAGCCCGCGCCGGTTCGGCAAGGAGCATCTCCCGATCGATCGAGCCGAGACGTTCCCAAAGCAGGCCATTGGCCTTCGCAAGGCCAAGCGCGTCGGTAACGGCAGCACATTCCCGCATCAGATTCTGCGCACTGAAGGCGGCGGTCGCTTCTTCGAGCGCCGCGCCGCGCAACTTGCCGGGAAGCTCCATTACGAGTGAGCGCTGGCGGTCATCCACGTCGTAGGGGTCCCAACCGAGCCGGGCCGCGGTGCTGCAGAATTCGATCTCGTCGGCATCGGCTGCCTGAATCGCTGCCCACTCTTCCTGCAGCAACGTTCCTTCGACGCCGAGAGACAGAAGCCGCCGGATGACCCGGTCGATGAAATCGGCGCACGCAGCGCGGACCTCGCCACTGTCCAGCCATGCCTCTCCTCCGGCGAGGAATTCGATGGAGGTCCAGGGCGAGCGATCAGGCGCCCATGCCAGACTGGTCACCCCGCCGTGCGGAACCATCCGCAGTTCCGGGAACGCATATCCCTCGCGGTCGCCGCCGATCGCGTGCCTGCGAAGAAAGCCGGGATCGCCTTCCTTCGCCGGACTTTCGATCTCGTGCATGAGAAACCACCAGTTGGCAGCCATCCACTCGGCGAACGGGTAGAGCGGCACGTACACGAAATCGCGCACGGTTCGCGCGCGCGTGTCCAGCACGCGGGTGACGATCGAGTCGTCGACGCGAATCTCCAGCGCTGCCCGAGTAGCGGCCAGCTCGGGGCCGCGGATGCCGTCCGCATCGATCCAATCGGTCTTGAACCTAAGTCCCGGCATACATCTCCTCGATTCCTTCGGGCCATTCCTTCTTGCAGAGCGGGAACCCTTTGTACGATCCGTTTCCACGATTCACGAGCCGACCCTCAAAGACCGTCTCTCCGTGCTTGTACCACACATAACGAGGAAATCCGCCTTCCCATGGTGCCGCGGTAGCGCCTCGTCGTATGGCATCGCGCAGCCATTCGCCGACCACTTCAGGGTCCTTGATCCATCGGGGACAACATGAAGCATCGTCTCGCAAGCGCGGCGGCCCGGCGAAACTGGGGATGTCCTTGTGTTCGGGGCTCCCCACGTACGTGACGCGTGCGGCCAGACGGTCGAGGTCGACCTCCTCCGGTGGAGATTGCAACACCCTCTTTCGTGGGCGGTGGTAATGGGGAGCACGCATCTTCCCGATCATACCCCAAGTAGTTCATCCAGCCGCAACCGCCGCCGGATCGCCGCTCGTCAGCCGCATTGCAGCGTCATGGCAACGAACGACAGCGGCGGTAGCTGACAGGAGGCGCGGCCGGCGCGCACCCGGACCTCGAACGGCTCCGGCTTGATCAGGTCGCCCCGTTCGAATGAATTGGCCGCCTTGGCATCCGGCCCGGTCAGCGCCTCGGCGCTGCGGCAGGCGGCGATCGACACGTCGGCCGGAGCCAGGATCACGTCCGCGGCCGTGTCGACGCTGCGGTTGGTGAGAAAGAGCTGCAGCGCGCTGCCGTCGAGGATGGCGCTGGCATCGACGAACGGCACGCGGCCGTTGCTCGCGCCGGCGTAACTCGGGCCGTCCACCGCCAGTTGCAGGGCAACACCGGCGCGGCGCTTGGAGAACATCTCGAACGGATAGAAGATGCTCTGGACGAGCAGCTCGTCGCCGCGCGTCTGGATGGGGGCGATCACGTTCACGATCTGCGCGAGGTTGGCGATCTTCACCACGTCGGCATGGCGCACGAAGCTGTGCAGGAACCCGGCCACCACCAGCGCGTCCTCCAGGTTGTAGACCTCCTCGATCAAGTGGGGGGCGAACTTGCCCGCGCCGTCGGTTTGGCGGTTCTTGTACCACACGTTCCACTCGTCGAAGCACAGGAAGGCGCGCTTGCGGCTGCGCGCTCGCGCCTGCGCAAAGCGGCAGGCCGCGTCCATCTCCTCGATCTGGCGATCTATCGACGCGGTGACCGCGAGATAGTCCGGCGTGTCGCCGTCCGGATTGCCGACGTACCGATGCAGGCTGACGTAGTCCGCCAAGCCGCCCAGGCGGGTCAGGACCTCCCGGTCCCACTCCATGTAAGTGGGCAGCCCGACGCCGCACGATCCGCATGCGACCAGTTCGATGGAGGAGTCGGCGTCCTTCATCATCTTGGCGGCCTGCCGGGCGCGGATCGCGTACTGGTCGGCCGGAACGTGGCCGAGCTGCCAGGGGCCGTCCATCTCGTTGCCCAGGCACCACAGCTTCACCGCATGCGGTTCGCGGCTGCCGTGCGCGGCGCGCAGGTCGGCGTAGCGGGTGCCCGGCGGGCAGTTGCAGTACTCGACCCAGTCGCGCGCTTCTTCCGGCGTACCGGTGCCGAGATTGACCGTGAGCATCGGCGTCCAGCCCATGTTCCGGCACAGGCGGACGTACTCGTCGGTGCCGAACCGATTCGGCTCGATGCTCTGCCACGCCAACTCGCGCACCGTCGGGCGCCCGGCGCGCGGGCCGACACCGTCCTGCCAGTGATAGCCGGAGACGAAGTTGCCGCCCGGATAGCGCATCGCCGTCATGTTCAACCGCCGCAGCGCCGCCAGGACGTCCGCCCGGCAGCCGTCGGCATCGGCGTGGGCGCTGTCGGGATCGTAGATTCCCTGATACACCGCGCGTCCCATATGCTCGAGGAACCCGCCGAACACCCGGGGATCGACCGGTGCAATCCGAAACTTCGTGTGCGCAACGATCTTCGTAGGTTGCAAAGCCTTCTCCTTCAAGGTCTCAAGCTGACCGTCGTTCCTCCCGGTGCGGAGGAGAGGCACCGGGTGGGGTTCGACCGCCGGCCGGAGACAGATTCATCCAGCCGTAACCGCCACCGGCGCGGACTCATCTTCGCCGCCTCCGGTGTCCGGCTCCAAAGCCTCATGCAGCATCGCGTCGAGCATGCGGCGGCGGGTATCTTCCATAGTGACGAGGAGCTCCTCCAGCCGGTCGCACAAGGCCATCAATTCGTCCACTCTGGCGACGATGCGGCGCTGCTCGAAGAGGGGCGGGAGTGGGAAAGGAGAGTTGGCGAAATACTCGGCCGGCACCCGTTTCTGCCCCGCGGTACCGGTCATCTTCGGTATTCCGGCTTCGATGAAGTACGGGCACTTTAAGAACAGTACGACATACCTCGGATCGACGAACAGGGGCCGGACAATGTGCAACTCCGTAGTACCGCTCCCCAGCCCGCCGGCCAAGTTCCGAAAGACCGTCGATTTCCCGTTCTCGAAACAGGGAGTGATCTTCGCCAGTCCGACATCACCCTCGGCGAAGTGCGTGTAGCCGCTCCTGATTTCGGCCCACCGCCTGATTTCGTGACGATGCGGCGCCCCATATTCGGACGCGATCATCGACATCGGAACGAAAGACGCCTGAACGTCGTCCGGTGCGTGGTTGCGCGGACTGAGCACGCCGATCTCGGCAACCTGACTCCAAGCCCAATTCACCGGCAAGATGAATGGCATCTCCTCTCGCGATAATCCTCGTAACGGTTTCTGCCTCCTGATTTCTCTCGCCTCAACCAGCCGATTCTTTTCCTTTGTGATGAGTTTCAGCAGCTCGGAAGCAGGTTCGTCGTTCGGGTCCTGCGGGACCAGTTTGCCGCGCACGGCCAGATCGAGGATGAAGCGGCGCAGGCGTTGCACGGCGTCGGGCGTGTCCACGACCGCATCGAAGTGGGCGAGCAGACGGTGCGCGTTCATCGGGTCAGCGCGCCGGCCAGCATCGCCTTCAACCGGTCGCGGACGGTCGCCGCCTCCGCCTCGGCGGCGGTCAACTCGGCCAGCAACGTCTCGGGATCGCCATGGTCGTCGTCGCGCGTATGCGGGTTCTTGACGTCGAGGTTGTAGCCTCTCGCCTTCACTTCCTCGGCGGTCACCTTCCAGGCGCGTTCGGTCTCGGTGCGGCCGCGGCGTTCCGGCCCGCCCCACCAGTCGATGCAGCCTTGCAGATGTTCCAGGCGGATCGGCCGCGTCATGGAATAGGCTTTCTGACCGGCGGGAACCAAGTGCTCGTAGAACCAGAGGTCGCGGGTCGGCTCGCCCTTCTCGAAGAACAGCAGGTTGGTGCCGATCGAGGCGTAGGGGCGGAACACGGAATTGGGCAGGCGCACGATGGTGTGCAGGTCGCACTCCGCCATCAGGTGTTCCTTGAGGCGCGTCTTGACACCTTCGCCGAACAGCGATCCGTCCGGCAGCACTACCGCGGCGCGCCCGCCCGGTTTCAGCAGGCGGACGATGAGCGCCAGAAACAGATCCGCGGTCTCCTTGGTGCGGAAGTGGGCGGGAAAGTTGCTCTCGATGCCGTCCTCCTCCTTGCCGCCGAACGGCGGATTGGTGAGCACGACGTCGACCCGATCGCTCCGCTCCCAACTGACGTAGGGACGGGCCAGCGAGTTGTCGTGGCGCACGAAGCCGGGCTCCGCGATGCCGTGCAGCAGCATGTTGGTGACGCACAGCATGTGCGGAAGCTGCTTCTTCTCCACTGCGCGCAGCGCGCCCTGCATGGTCGGTTCGTCGTCCGGCCGCTTGACGTAGCGCTCGCGCATGTGGCGCAGGGCGCAGGTCAGGAAGCCGCCGGTGCCGCAGGCGGGATCGAACAGCACTTCGCCGGGCCGGGGGTCGATGCGGTCGACCATGAAGGCGGTGACGGCGCGCGGCGTATAGTACTCGCCGGCGTTGCCCGCCGATTGCAGGTCGTTGAGCAACTGTTCGTAGATGTCGCCGAAGTGCTGGCGGTCGGTCAGGTCGTTGAAGTCGATGCCGTTGATCCGGTTGACCACCTGCCGCATCAGGTGGCCGGACTTCATGTAGTTGTAGGCATCCTCGAACACGTCGCGCACCACGCGGCGGCGGCCGCCGCCCGCTCCCGCTGCCGGCAGCTCCTTCAGCGACGGAAACAGGTCCGCGTTGACGAAGTCGAGCAGCGCTTCGCCGGTGATCCCTTCCGGGTCCGCGGCCCAGGCACTCCACCGGTACCGACTGGGGATCGGTGATTCGTAGCCGTCACGGATCAGTTCCAGCTCCTGGTCCTGATCGTCGATGATCTTGAGGAAGAACATCCAGCACAGTTGGCTGATGCGCTGCGCGTCGCCGTCGATACCGGTGTCCTGGCGCATGATGTCCTGGATCGACTTGATGTGAGTGCGCACCGACATGGCTGTCAGGCGGTCTCCCGATAGAGGGCGTCCTGCAGGTGGTGAACGGCCGCGACGAAGCGATCCCTGCCGCCGAACGCCTTGACGAGCTGCACGGTGGTGCCGAGCTCGGGCAGCGGCGGGACCTGCAATATCAGCGTATCGTCGAGGTTGAGCACGCCGTCGTCCGCGTACTTGGTGAGCAGCGCGTCGAGCACCGCGCGCGCCTTGGCGCCGTACTTGGCGAACACGTCGCGCTTCCGCACCTGCGCGGCCCGCTCCCGTCTGGTCAGCGGCTTGGCGTCGAAGGCGACGTGGCAGATCAAGTCGAAGGGATCGAGGTCCCGGCCCAGTTCCTCCAGCAGGGCGACGGTCAGTCCCTCCGCGGCCAACTCTTCGACGATCGCCTGCTTGCGGTCGGCCGCGTGCCAGCGCTTCAGGAAGTCGTCGAGACTGGCATAGCGCTTGCGCAGCGCCTTCCGGGTAAAGTCGCGCAGTGACTCGGTCACCAGCCGGCCGGCCTGATCCAGGTACTCGACCCGCTCGGCGATGACTTCCGCGTTCACCCCGTCCACGTAGACCTTGCGCGCGGCGCCGCCGCCCGGCTCCGGCGGAACCTCCGGAGCGCCGTCAGGCTCGGCTTCCTGTTCGTCGGGCGGGGTGATGCCGCCGCCCTCCTCCGGCTCGTAGACCTGCGCCGGCTCGCCGTCGAACTCGGGATCGGCGAAGTGATCCGCAGCGCCGCGGAAGTCGATCAGTGTGAAGTAGAGCTTGCCGGTCTCTTCGTGGATGCGGGTGCCGCGCCCAAGGATCTGCTTGAATTCGGTCATCGAACCGACGATGCGGTCGAGCACGATCAGCCGGCAGGTCCGCACGTCGACGCCGGTGGAGAGCAGGCGCGAGGTGGTGACCAATGCGGGATAGCGGGATTCGGGGTCGATGAAGTTGCCCAGCTCCGCCTGGCCCGGCGCGTCGCCGCCGGTGATGCGCATGACGTAGCGGTGGTTGCGCGCCATCAGGTCGGCGTTCTCGTTGACCAGCGCCTGCCGCATGCGCCCGGCGTGTTCCTGGTCCACGCAGAACACGATCGTCTTGGCGAAGCGGTCGCCGCTCTCCCGCAGGTACTCCGTGACCTTGCGCGCCACCAGTCTGGTGCGTTCGTCCAGGACCAGCACGCGGTCGAAGTCGGTGGTGTTGTAGATGCGGTCCTCGATCTCGGCGCCGGTGCGGTCGAGTTGCCCCTGCTCGGGGCGGTACCCCTCGACGTCGCGGTCGACGTGCACCTTGATCACCTTGTAGGGCGCCAGGAAGCCGTCCCGGATGCCCTGCTTCAGCGAGTAGGTGTACACGGGTGCGCCGAAGTAGTCGACGTTGGAGACGTAATGCGTCTCCTTCGGCGTGGCGGTGAGGCCGACCTGGGTGGCGGACGAGAAGTGTTCCAGGATCTCGCGCCATGCCGAGTCGGCCGCGGCGCTGCCGCGATGGCACTCGTCGATCACGACCAGATCGAAGAAGTCGCGCGAAAACTCGCGAAAGACCTTGTGCCGCTCCTCCGGTCCGGTGAGCGCCTGATAGAGTCCGAGATAGACCTCGTAGGAGGTGTCGATGCGGCGGCTGCGGTCGCCGGCAGGGGCGCGCGCGATGGTCCCGGCTCGGGACGACAGTTTGGTCATGGCCGGACCGAACGGCCGGAAGTCGTTGACCATGGTCTGATCGACCAGCACGTTGCGGTCGGCCAGGAACAGGATGCGCTTCTTGCGCCCGGCCTTCCACAGCCGCCAGATGATCTGAAAGGCGGTGTAGGTCTTGCCGGTCCCGGTCGCCATCACCAGCAGGATGCGCTGCCGCCCCTTGGCGATAGCCTCGACCGCGGCGTTGATCGCGTTGACCTGATAGTAGCGCGGCTCCTTGCCGCCGGCGTCGTCGAAATAGTCGTGCAGGACGACCGCCTCGCTTTCGGGCGTCAGCCCCTTCCAGGCGCGGTAGCGTTCCCAGAGGCGGGCAGGCGAGGGAAAGGCATCGAGGTCCAATACGGTTTCGCGCGCGGCGCCGGTCCCGGTGCGGTCGTGGAACACGAAGCCGGCGCCGTTGGACGAGAACACGAACGGGACGTTCAGGGTCTCGGCGTAGTCGAGCGCCTGCTGCATGCCGTCCCCGGCGGCGTGGGCGCCGTCCTTGGCCTCGATCACGGCGAGCGGGAGGTTGGGCTTGTAGTAGAGGACGTAGTCGGCCCGCTTCCCCTGGCCGCGGCTGACCAGCCGGCCGCGCACCGTGATGCGCCCCTTGGTAAAGCTCACCTCCCGGCGGATCTGCGCGCTCTCGTCCCACCCGGCCCGGCGCAGGGCCGGCGTGATCAACGTCGCGCAGACGTCACGCTCGGAAAGATGCTTCTGGTCCATTCGGCTTCATCGATGGTCAGACGCTGCGGCAGTGAGCGGTTCTGCCCGCCGGGCCGCCACCGCCGTAAGGCTCCCTGGCTCACTTGGCAGCCACGTTCAATATACACGGTCATCCGGGCGCGGCGCGATCCAGACGTGAACCTGGCGCGGCCGTGGCGCCGCTCGATCCGGCTCTGATCCGGGCGCGGCGCGGCTCTGGCGTGGACGGCGGTTGCGGACCGTCTCAGACGTTCGACCTCGAGCGTGGGCGGCTACCTGGTCGGGCGCGGCCGTGGACGTGGACGCGAAGCGGGCGCCGCTCGATCCGGGAGCGGCGCCGCTCCGGCGCGGTAGGTCGCCCGGGCGACCTATAAGAGATCCTGTGCGGATACAGTACTTGAGCATGACGCGCAACTGGGTTACCCTTGCATAGGTGTGGCATGCACGGACCACGCTCATCCTGTAGAAGACGACGGCATGTCTCAGAGACCAGATCAGCTGCACTCTCCGATCATATCAAGGGTCCAGACTGAGCGAACGCAGGCTCACCCTACGCGACAACAGCTCTTCCTTGATCTGGAGCAGCATCTCAACCGTCCAGTCGTGACCATCTTTACGAGTTTTCATTACCCGGTGGCGATCGAAGATGAGGATGTTGACATGCTTGAAGGCATGCTCCGATCGTTGGACCTCACGAACGGAGTTGCGGTGATGATCAACTCTCCCGGAGGATCCGGTTTGGCGGCAGAACGGATGATCAACGTACTGCGTTCCTATAGCGGCATAGGCGAATACTGGGCGATAGTCCCGGCCAAGGCGAAGTCCGCCGCCACGATGGTATGTCTTGGCGCAAGCAAGATTCTCATGGGACCAGCGTCGGAGCTGGGCCCCGTCGATCCTCAACAGATATTTGGCGGCAAGTACGTGTCCGTCCATCATATCATCGACAGTTACCACAAGTTGTTCCGTGGAGCTGCACGAGCAAGCGGCAATCTAGAACCCTACCTGCAGCAACTGGGTAGATATGACGCGGCCAATATAAGCCATCTTGAGACTGAACGAGACCTCGTCACGGATATGGCCGTAGAATTGCTGCACACGGGTATGTTGTCGAACATGAGCAAGACGGATATCAAGAAAAATATGCAGGTATTTTTGTTACCAAAGCACACCAAGGCTCACGGTCGACCGATCTATCATAAAGAGGCAATCGGGTGCGGGCTAAACATTGAATTACATGACCCGCATTCTTCAATTTGGAACAAGGTATATGAGTTAAATGTTCGATCAAGCGATTACGTATCGCGTTTTGTAGCGAAGGCAATCGAAACCTCACAGGGCTCGTCATATTCACCTGCACCACCTGTTGACGGAGGCTAACATGTCGAAGTCCGATGCACACACAGACAGCAGGAGAACGGAAGCGCAGAAAAACTACGAACGAATCATGGAAAAGATCAAGCCGTTCATACCGAGACAAGAAAAGCCCAAGCCACGGCCACGTGAAGTGTGGCGCCGTGGGGAAGACTTCCCAGAGGAGTTCAACGAACGGTTCAGGATTGAGCATCACTTGACGACACGGTCCTAGTCGTGGCAGCACGGATGAGAACGCATCCCGGTAGCGTCCTGCGGGCGGAACTGCAGGCCAGGGAGATAAGCGCAAACCGATTCGCGCTCGCTATCCGCGTCCCCGCCAACCGGGTCACGGCAATGCTGCGCGGCGAACGCGCGGTTTCCGCGGACACTGCGCTACGCCTGGGCCGATACTTCGGAACCGGCCCCGAGCTATGGATGAATCTGCAGAGCAGGTACGACGTATCGGTCGCTTACCACTTCATCAGTGAGCGGTACACGGCGCGCCGCGCCAACCGCTTGCCGTAGGCGCCGGGGCCGCGCCCCATGGCCCGCACGTCGTTCACCGTACGCACCGCGCGCAGGACCGCCCGTCCGGTACCAGTCCGTCCGCTCCGTCCGGCACGGGGCTGGGCGCGTTCGTGGCGCGCTCCGGCGGCAAGCCGAAGCAACGCGGCCGCCAACAGCATCAGGCTGAACATCAGCAGTACCAGGCCCATGTCACTCCTCCCGTAGCAATAGCGCCCACAGTCTGCCACAGACGGCACCGCGTGAGGAAGCAGTGCCGGTTGGGTTCACGGCGACGGGGGCGGGTCACGGGCTGGCCGAACCGTCGAAGCCCAGCCCGCGCTGCTTCATGCTCACGAAGCCCCGCGCGCCGATTACCACGTGATCCAGCAGCGCGATGTCGAGCAGGTCGGCGCTCTTGCGGAGGCGGCGGGTGACGGAGATATCTTCCGGGCTTGGCGTGGGGTCGCCGGAGGGGTGATTGTGGACCGCGATGATGTTGGGGCAGTTCTCCCTGATGGCGGGACGCAGCACCTCGGCGACGCGAACCGACGCCGCGGACACCGTCCCCCGATAGATTTCCTGAACCAGCAGCACCTCGCGCCTGGTGTTGAGCAGCAGCACGCGGAGCTGCTCCTGTTCGAGGTGCGCCATCTGCGCGCGGAGCAGATGATAGACGTCCTCCGCTTCCCTGATCGCCGGCCGGTCGGCGGGCGCCGGGCTCACCGCGCGCCGGCCCAGCTCCAGCGCCGCCAGCACCTGGCATGCCTTCGCCTGGCTGACGCCGCCCAGCGCGCACAGCTCGGCGAACGAGGCCCGCGCAACGCCGTTCAAGCCGCCGAACGCGGACAGCATGCTTGCGGCAAGCTGCATGACGCTCTGCCCGGCTACCCCGGTGCGCAACAGGATGGAGATCAGCTCCGGGTTGGAGAGCTGACCGGCGCCCAGGAGGCGCAGGCGCTCCCGCGGCCGTTCATGCGCCGGCAGGTCGCGAATCGTGACCGTCTGACCGGCTCCGCCAGCGGCGTAATCTTGTCGTGCCATCACTGAACGGTAACGGCGCCGCGTCAGCGACGCTTCGTTTCCGGGGCTGATTCGTTGCCGCCATCTTGGTTGGTTGGTCTCGCTCACCGTCAATTGGTAACATATCCGGCGATTGGGGGCGCGCCCGTGATGCCTTGTCACTACGGCGCAGCGGCGTCCCCCGAATACCCAAATGGCTGAACCTCTGAGCGACGGCGCCGGCAACGGCGGGCGGATAGTGGAAGGCCGGTCGGCGACCTGGCTCGAGCTGTTCTTCGACCTGATCTTCGTCATCAACATCGCCGGCCTCACGCATCACCTGGCAGCTCATCCCGACGCGGCCACGCTGGGGCAGGTCGCCGCGCTCTACCTGCCGCTGTTCCTGGTGTGGGCCGGACACACGACCTACGCCACCCGCTTCGACGACGGCAGCGTCCTGCAGACGATGCTGACGCTGCTCCTGATGTTTGCGCTGGCGGGCTCCGCCGTGTTCGTGCAGTCCGGTATGGACGAACAGGCGGCCTCCTTTACCCGCGCCCAGTTCGCGGCGCGCGTGGTGCTGGCGCTGCTCTACCTGGATGCGCACTTCCGCGTACCCGCCGCACGCCGCTTCACGTGGTTCCTGATCGTCGGTTTCGCGGTGTCGGCGGTCGCCTGGGGAGCGCAGGAGTGGCTGGCGGAACAGTGGCGCCGGCCGCTCTACCTGGCCGCCATCGGAGTGGAGATTCTGGCGCCTCTGTTGGCGGTGTCCAGGCTCGGCCACTGGCCCGCGAACCCGCATCATCTCCCCGAACGGCTGGGGCTGTTCACCATCATCGTCCTGGGCGAGGCGGTGCGCGGCGTGGTGGTGGGCGCCGTGCATGCCGAAGCGGCGCGGCTGGGCTTCATGATCGGATTCGCCCTGCCGGTCGGCATCTGGTGGTTCTATTTCCGCCTGCTCGACCGCGGCGAGCTGCGCCGGCGCGTGGGCGGCGGGCAGATCCTCGCCTACCTGCATCTGCCGATGACGCTGGCGGTGGTGGTGATGGCCGCCGCCGTGGAGGTGAGCCTGACGGCGTTCGGCGCAGTCGAACTGAGTGAGGCCGAAGCGCCCGGCCTGCTGGAAGCGGCGCGGCGTAGCGTCGTTCCCGCCGAGGCGAGTGAGCCGCCGATCGGCGCCGGTGCCGGCCTGACCGGCGCGCGTCTCATGTTCGGCGGCCTGGCCGTCTGGCTGGCCTGCTTCCTGGCGATGCGCGTCTACGTGGTGAGCATCCGCCGCCTCGGCGCGGCCGAGTGGATCACCGCCGGCGCCGGGGCGGCGCTGGCGGCCGGCGCGGTCCTGATCGGTCCGGTGCGCGCCCTGGAGGTATTCATCTTCTGCGGGTCGCTGCTCCTGGCGCTGGCCGCCCTGGGATCATTGCTGAAGGAGCTGCGCCGCCGCCGCGCGGCTCGGCTCCCTGAAGGCGGTTCGGCCTAAACTGAACTAACCGGGTACTCCCAACGCGCAGCCGTCGGCGCGCGGGTCGCTGCCGCCCCACAGCACGCCCCCCGGCGCGCGCCAGATCACTTGCCCGCGGCCGAATCCGGGGCGCTCCGGCCCGGCCGCCACCCGTACCTGGTGGCCGCGTCGTTCGAGGTCGGCGGCAACCTGCTCCAACCCTTCCTCCAGCGCCACCGGAGCGGCCGGCAGCGCTGCGGCGCTGGCTGCGGCCAGCTGGAACCGCGGCCGGTCCAGGGCCGCCTGCGGGTCCACGCCATCGTCCACCAGGGCCGATACTACCTGCAGGTGCCCCTGCGGCTGCATGAAGCCTCCCATCACGCCGAAGGCCGCCTGCAAGGAGCCGTCCGCGTTGGTGATGAGGCCCGGCATGATGGTGTGATAGGGGCGCTTGGCCGGCGCCAGGGCGTTGACGTGGCGCGGGTCCAACGAGAACCCCGCGCCGCGGTTCTGCAGCGAGAAGCCGCAGCCCTGCGGCACGATGCCGGTGCCGAAGCTCATGTAGTTGCTGCCGATGAAGGAACAGGCGTTGCCGGCGGCGTCGGCGGCGCACAGGTAGACGGTGTCCGCCGCCGGCACCGGTTCGTCGCCGCCGACCGGCGGCGCGCCGGCCCGGCGCAGGTCGACGTGGCGCGCCAGCGCCACGGCGTAGTCGCCGCTGAGGCACTGCTGCAGGGGCAGGGCGGCGTGTTCGGGGTCGGCTACGTGTTGCGCGGCGACGGCAAAGCCGCGCCGCATGCACTCGATCAACAGATGGTAGCGGTCCGCGTCCGGGTGCGGGCCACCGGCCGCCGGCAGCTCGAACCGGGCGAGGAGCTGCAGGGCGACCAGTACCGCCAATCCCTGACCGTTGGGCGGGCACTCCCAGACCCGCTTGCCGCGATAGTCCACCGCCAACGGCTGCACCCACTCGCTGCGGTGCGCCGCCAAGTCTTCCATGGCCAGCACGCCGCCCGCGGCGCGCACCGCGGCCCCCACCTGTTCGGCTATGTTCCCGGTGTAGAACGGCTCCGCGCCCGCCGTGCCCCAGGCGCGCAGCGAGGCGGCCAGGGTCGGAATGCGCATCACCTCGCCGGCGCGCGGGGCGCGCCCCTGCGCGAGCAACTCGGCGCCGCCGCGCGCGGCGTGGAGCTGGCCGGCGGCGGCCTGCCACAGGCGGGCGGTAATGGGGGCCACCGGATAGCCGCCGGCGGCCAACTCGGCGGCCGGCGCCACCACCTGCGCGCGGGGCAGCGCGCCGAAGCGGGCCTGCAGGTCGGCCCACGCGGCAGGGGCGCCCGGCACGGTCACGTTATGGGCGTGGCCGGCGGGCAGCGCCGCGGCCAGCCCCTGGCGCCGCAGCAGCTCCAGGCTCAGCGCGCGCGGACTGCGCCCGGAACCGTTGAGGGCGTGCACGGTGCCGGTCGCGGCCTCGTAGTAGAGCACGAAGCAGTCCCCGCCGAGCCCGGTCTGGCACGGCATGGTGACTTGCAGGCCGGCGGCCGCGGCCACTGCCGCATCGGCGGCGGTCCCGCCGGCAGCGAGCATGCGCAGGCCGAACAGGGACGCCTGCGGCGACGACGAGGCCACCATGCCACGCGTGGAGAGCACCGGCGAACGACGCCCGATGTAATGGTCATTGGAAGCAACTCGCACGCTGCCCTGCATGATAGCACATACGCGGCGGCGCAACGATTGTCTACGGCTGCCCGTCGGACACAACCCGGACTCGCGGCTACAGGAGGACGTCTTCAATGGTCGTGAAGTACGCTGGGAAGCCAGTCGTTCCGCGGACCAGCAACGCCCTGATCTTCGTCTGTGATAAAATGCTCCAGGTACTCAAAACGGCTTTACGCAGACTATTTAGTTTCGGCAAATCAAGTCCCAGTCTCTTGATGGTCTCCTCGGCCGCCGAGTCGGTGGGATTACGAGGACGTATTTCTCCATTGCCATTGAACTTGAACCGTCTACCGCAGTTCTGTTGCAGAGGAGAAATCAACAACGCCGCGTCGAACCAGTCAGCCTTCCCATGACCGCAGTGACGCGGTTCTCCCTTTGATAGCTGCCGCAAACACGAGCAATGCAGGTTCTGGTAGTCAAGCTCACGAGAAGGGAATTGGCTTCTAGGTCGAAAGTGCTCCACATGACTATCGTCTCTTGCGACGGGCGACTCGCAGTAGCAGCAAATATGTCCTTGCTCGTTCATCAGGGCATCATGAATCACCTGTTTGATTGGTCCCATCACCTGACTCCAGCAGCGTCGATTGGCTATGCCACCTTGCCGCTTCCAATTCGAGAACCGCTGCGGCTCACGATTCTTGACGATATGCTTCATTTTCGAGAATCTCCTTTCTGTGAATATGAACGCTGGCTCTCACCAGATCGGGGTCTTCACCTATCGTACTCCGCAGATCATCAAGCATTTTCCTGGCCGCTTCCAGGTCTTCTTCTATGGTCCAAAACAAGTCGCTCAGTTGCTTCTTGATCTCCTGTGGTCGTTCGGGAACGCTCATTACGTCTTCCAGAATCCGTCCCGTCGTCTGGCCGTATGAATCGATCGGCTGGCTGGCACCGACCGTCTCCTCGGTCCGCTCCAACATCCAGATACGCTCCGGCTTGACGTGGCTGACTACCTGCGGGGAATGCGTCGATACTATGAATTGGCAGTTGCGAAAGGTGTCCTGCAGGGCCGCAACCACTCGGCGCTGCCAGCCGGGATGAAGGTGCAGATCGATTTCATCGATCAAGACGATGCCCTCGCCGCGGAGAGGGTCTTCAGACGCCGGATTTGCTATCGCCATTCTCCGTGCCAAGTCTCCGATCATCGCCAGAGCGCACTTCTCTCCGTCGGAAAGCTGGTTCACGATCAGCTCTTCTTCCTGCTTGAAGACTACCATGCGCAACGGATTCCGCTTTACCGTGAGACCGGTAAACCCGGGAAGCAAGCGTTCGATTGCGTGCCTTACTGCCCGCAGCTGAAGATCATGGTAAGACGGCGTCGTCCTGTGTTGCTCGTTTTCAACATCCTCACGGTTCCTGAACCACTCGAAGAACGTCCGGAAGTCTCTCCGATCTCCCGACAACGCCTGGTCGTAAGCTGCAAGCTGATCGAATAGATGCCCGTTTCGGATCCGCAGCGGAATATCTACTACTGCCCTGTCGACGGGATAATAGACCACAATCGGTAAGCTAGCAGAGTCGTCTTCCTCGAGCTTCGAATGGATCAGATCAACTATATCTTTGATCTCCGCAAGTCTCGTTATGGTTTGTTGTCTGCGCCCTCTTCGAGTTTTCGAAACACTCCATTGGTAGGACCTTCCCTGGAATGCCAGGTCGATCTCGTTTCGAGTCTCAGGCTTGCCGTTGCTGATGTCGTTGTCGGTAAAGAAACGCCCGGTACCATGGGTCGAGCGGATCCTCCCAACGAGACGCGACAGCATGATCGCCGCGCAGTCCAGGATCGCGGTCTTGCCGGCGCCGTTGACTCCCAACAGCACGTTGACCTGCTCCGAGAACTCGAGATTTAGGTCTTGAATGCCTCGGAAACTGGTTAGCGAGAGAGACTTCAATTGCATTGCCGTTGCATCCACCCGGCAGGTGAATCCACTCCTTTAGTAGTTGCCCGCGGCAGCGGTGGCGGCGCGCATCGCGGCGTAGGCTTCGTCGTCCCAGGAGGTCATGCGGCGCAGCCGCACCGGCACTTCCGCGGGACGCACCGGCCGGCCGCGGCACACCACCAGTTCCGGGCGCAGGCGGCGCTCGCCGACGCGCTCCTGCAGGTGGGAATCCTGAAACCGGAACTCACCCTCTTGCACCGAGAATACCAGCAGGTCGGCGCTGGCTCCAGGCAGCAGGGTGCCCAACTCCGGGGCGCGCCCGATGGCCTGCGCCGGGGCCAGGGTCGCCTTCTCCACCACCTCGGCAAGCGTCATGCCCAGCAGCAGGAACTTGGACATGGTGGTAGGCAGGTCGAACACCACCTGCTCGACGTTGTAGCGATGCAGGTCGGTGCTGATGGTGTCGGGATAGAAGGTGTGCTCGAACGCCTTCAACGCCGTCTCCCAGCGGAAGCTGCCGGAACCGTGGCCGACGTCGAACACCACGCCCCGGGCGCGCGCCGCCTTGGCCTCAGGCAGCAACGCGCCGCCGGCAGCGTCGAGAATGCCGTCACCGCGGCCGGTGAAGCAATGCGTGACGATGTCCCCTTCGCGCAGGCGCCGCAGCACTTCGCGCGTATCGCCCCGGACGCTGATGTGCACCATCATGCGCGAGCCGCTGGCGGCGGCGGCGCGCCGCGCCAACTCCACCGCTTCCACGTTGTGGCCCAAGGCCATGGTGCCGGCGCGGAACTTCACCCCCAAGGCAATGTCACGGTGTTCGCGGATCGCCGCCGCGGTTTCCTGCGGGCGGGCGTACCGCAGGTCGAGCAACTCGCCGAGCGCCGCGGTGGGGATTCCCAGACAGCCGAGGTGGATGAACGGCAGAATGCGCAGCGCGGCCCCGTCGATGGCGGTACGCCGGAACTCCGGGAAGTTGACGCAGCCGCAGGTGCCGGCGTCGACCGCGGTGGTGACCCCGCCGCGCAACGCGGCGCGCGGATCGATGCCGAACAGGCTGCCCTCGTAGTAGTGGCCGTGCAGGTCCACCAGACCGGGGCACACGTAGCGGCCGGTGCAGTCCACCTCCGCCGGCGGGCGCTCTCGTTCTCCCAGACCTCCGATTGGCACGACGCCGGCAATGCGATCGCCGGCCACGACCACGTCGGCCAGGCCGTCGATGCGCCCGGCCGGATCGATGACGTGGCCGCCGCGCAGCAGCAGGGTCGGCTCGCGTACCGTCTCCATGTCCGCGCCCAGCGTGCCAGAGCCGCCCCCGCGCCGCAAGGCGGCGCCATCTGCGGTTATGGCGGCCCGTCAGCGCGGACGGCCGGCGCGGGACCGGTTGTAGACGCGCACGCGGACGGCTAACCTTGCAGCGACGTGAACAGCGCCCCTCCCTCTCCCGCCCCGGACGCCGCCCCCGAGGCGTCCGACTTCATCCGCAAAGCGATTCGCGAAGACCTGGCCAACGGCCGCTTCGACCGCGTCCAGACGCGCTGGCCGCCGGAGCCGAACGGCTACATCGGCATTGGCCACGCCAAGGCGATTACCCTCAACTTCGACGTCGCGCGCGAGTTCGGCGGCTTCTGCAGCCTGCGCTTCGACGACACCAACCCGGAACGGGAACGGCTGGAATACGTCGAAGCGATCAAGGAGGATATTCGCTGGCTCGGCTTCGACTGGGGCGATCACGAGCATTACGCTTCCGACTACTACCAGCGTCTCTACGAGCTGGCGGAGCAACTGGTCGAGCAGGGAGACGCCTACGTCGACCGTCTGTCCGCGGAGCAGATCAGCGAGTACCGCGGGGTGCCGACCCGGCCCGGCCGCGCGAGCCCCGACCGTGACCGCCCGCCCGCGGAGAGTCTCGACCTGCTGCGCCGCATGCGCGCCGGCGAGTTCCCCGACGGCTCCTGCGTGCTGCGCGCCCGCATCGACATGGCCTCCCCCAACCTGAACCTGCGCGACCCGGTGATGTACCGCATCCGCCGCGCCCGCCACTACCGGACCGGCGATGCCTGGTGCATCTATCCGCTCTACGACTGGGCGCACGGCCAGAGCGACTCGATCGAGGGGGTCACCCACTCACTCTGTTCGCTGGAGTTCGAGAACAATCGTCCGCTGTACGACTGGTTCCTGGACCGGCTGGGGGTGTTCCACTCGCGCCAGATCGAGTTCAACCATCTCAACGTGGCCTACGCCGTGCTGCACAAGCGCGTCCTGCGCCGGCTGGTGAGCGGCGGCACGGTGCGCGGCTGGGACGATCCGCGGCTGCTGACCCTGCGCGGACTGCGCCGGCGCGGCTACACGCCCAGCGCCATCCGCGCCTTCGTTCGCAGCGTCGGGCTCACCAAGACCACGGTGCTGATCAGCTACGCGCAACTGGAGTACTACCTGCGCCAGGAGCTGAACCGGACCGCCACCCGGGTGATGGCGGTGCTGGACCCGGTGCGGGTGGTGATTACCAACTACCCGGAAGGGCGCAGCGAGCAGGTGGAGGTAGAGAACAATCCCGAGGACCCCGGCGCCGGAACGCGGCGGCTGCCGTTTACCCGCGAGCTGTTCATCGAGCGCAGCGACTTCCTGGAGCAAGCGCCGCGCAAGTTCTTCCGCATGGCGCCGGGCCGCGAGGTGCGGCTGAAGGGCGCCTACTACATCACCTGCAACGAGGTGGTGAAGGACAGCGCCGGCCGCGTGACCGAACTGCGCTGCAGCTACGATCCCGCCTCGCGCGGCGGCGGCACCGCGGACGGGCGGGTGGTGCGCGGCACCCTGCACTGGGTTTCGGCGGCGCACGCCCACACCGCCGAGGTGCGCCTCTACGATCACCTGTTCACGACCGAGAACATGAACGAGGTCGGCCACGAGGAGCTGGCGCAGCACCTCAACCCCGATTCGGAGGTGATCCTGACCGGCTGCAAGGTGGAACCGGGGCTTGCCGCGGCGCAGCCGGAGCAGATCTTCCAGTTTCTGCGCCGCGGCTACTTCGTGGTAGACAACCGCGACTCCCGCCCCGGCGCTCCGGTGTTCAACCGCTCGGTGGGCCTGCGCGACACCTGGGCCAGGCTGCAGCGCGCCGGCGGCGCCTGAAACCGCCCGCCGCCGACCGCCCCGCCGCTCGACTCCGGCGCTACTCCGCCAGCGTCCGGCGCCAGTCGGTCAGCGCCGCCGCGGTGCTCGCAAACGCCAGTTCCTCCCACGGTATGTCCGCGGGCTCGACCCAGCGCAGTTCCAGGGCCTCGGGACCAGGCCGGGGTGCGCCCGCCGTCACGCGCGCGCGGTAGACGATCAGCACCACCGGCTCGCCGCGCGGGCAGTAGACGCCGAGCAGGCCGCCGACCGCTACCACCACGCCGGTCTCTTCATACGCCTCGCGCGCGGCCGCTTCGGGCACCGGCTCGCCCCGGTCCACGTATCCCCCGGGGAAGGTCCAGCGATCCCGCGCCGGCTCGATACCGCGCCGCAGCAGCAACACCCGGCCGCCGGCTTCGATGATCGTCCCGGCCGCAACCTTGGGATCGGCGTACACCACCCAGCCGCAGCGCGGGCATACCGGCAGGGTCTTGCCTTCCACCTCGCGCCGTACCAGCGGCGCCGCGCAACGGCTGCAAAAGCGCGCTGCCGGCGCTCCATGATGGGTGTGCGCATGTGGCTGACCGCTCATCCTGCCTCCCGCCCGGAGCCTACGCTATACGTCCTGAATATGCTAACGGCGCGGTCCCCTCCCTACGCAAGCATGTTTACGCGGTCGCGGTTTCGTTGACCCGCTCCGAGACTTGGTGTAAGCTCGTGCGCACCATCCCGAGGAGAAATCAATGAAACGTGCCGCGTCATTGTTGGCCCTGTTCGTCATCGTAACGGGATTCACATTTGCTACCGGCGCCGAAGAGGCGGCGGAGTCCGGTCCCGCCGGCAGGCTGTGGGTCGTCTATCGGGCACCGATCTGGTTCGACCGCTGGATCGGTCCGGTGCTGTCCGAGTTCGAGGAGAGGTATCCATCCGTCGAGGTGGAGATGCAGAACATCCCGCATTCGGAGTACACGTTCAAGATGCAGCTCGCGTTCGCCTCCGGCAACGTGCCCGATCTATTCGAGCTCAATCTGAACCAGAACTTCGACTTCTTTGCCTCGCAGGGACTTCTCGAGAACCTGCAGCCCTACGTCGTACGGGACGGGTTCCCCATTACCCGGTTCAGCAGCGCAGTAGTGGAGCGGCTCAGCAAGGACGGCGACCTCTACATCATGCCGATGGGGACGCACCCCGGCATCGCGGCGGTAGCGTACAACAAGACTCACTTCGACATCGCCGGCGTGAGCTACCCGGCGGCCGACTGGACCTATGAAGACTACCTGGATATTGCCCGCAAGTTGACGGTGAAGGAAGCCGACGGTCGCATCGTCCGGTTCGGAACGGTTGCCCCCAAACAGTGGGTTCCCGTCGTAGCCGTGCTGGCGTCGTTCGGCGGCGGCTGGATCGACGATACGGGTACCAGGTCGGCATTGCTCGACCCCGACTCGGTGGCGGCATACCACTTCATCGACCGGCTCATCAACCAGGAGCGGCTGGCCCCGCGAGACGATGAGATGATCGGCAACCAGCGCGCGTCGTTCCTGGGCGGCCAGAGCTCCATGTACTTCATGGGCATCTGGGAGATAGGAACCATCACCCGCGGCATGGCGGAAGGCAACGAGGCGGCCATTGCGCCGATACCCATTGGGCCGGCGGGGCGGATTCCGGCCGGCGCCAACATGGAAGGCTTTGCCATGACTGCCGACGCGGCCAACAAGGAAGCCGCGTGGGCGATGCTCAAGTGGTTCGGCGGCGAAGACATGCAGCGCCGGGTTACGACCGAGGACCTCAATCTCACGCCGCGAACGGAGATCCTCGACGAGTTGAACGTCGCCGCCGACTCCTGGAAGGCGCCCTATGTCGAGGCTCTGTTCTCCGGCGAGTTCGTGCCGCCGCCGATTCCCGCCAACTACCGGGTTGGGGAAATGCGCAATACCATCCAGCAGAATCTCGATCCGGCGTTCGCCGGTACCATGTCGATCGATGAGGCGCTCCGCGCCGCGCACGAAGCGCTGCAGGTGGTGCTCGACAAACCGGTCCCCGAAGAGATGTAGCGCATGACCCGAAGCCGGCGCCAGGCACTGTACGGATACGCGTTCGTCGCCCCGTTTCTCGCCGGCTTCGCCTTGCTGATGCTCGGCCCGCTGGTGTACTCGGTGTTCATCAGCCTGACCCGGTACACCATGCTGGCCCGGCCCACCTTCATCGGCATGGACAATTACGTCCGCGCCGTTACCGACGATCCGCTGTTCTGGAAGTCGCTTGGCAACACTGCCTACTACGTAGTCATCCACGTACCGCTGGCGTTGGCCGGGTCTCTGGGATGCGCGCTTATCCTCAACGCATCGCTCAGGGGACGCAACGTCCTGCGCGCCGTCTACTACATACCGGCGATCATTCCCGTGGTCTCCACCGCCTATATGTTCCGCTGGCTGTTCCGCACCAACTTCGGTCTGGTCAACACCGTCCTCGGCCTCCTGGGCATCACCGGGCCGGCATGGCTCGGCGATCCCGCCTGGGCCCTGGACACCATCATCATCATCAGCCTGTGGGGCATCGGCGGGCCGACGGCCATGATCTTCCTCGCCGGCCTCCAGGGGATCGACAGTTCATATTACGAGTGCGCCAGGATCGATGGCGCGAACCCGCTGCAGACGTTCGTCCGCATCACCCTTCCCATGCTCAGTCCCACGATCCTCTTCAACCTGGTCATCAGTCTGATCCATAGCTTTCAGACGTTCGATCTGGTGTTCATCATCACCTCGGCCGGGGGCAGCGGCGCGGGCGGGCCGGCGCACTCGACGTTGTTCTACGTGTTGCACCTGTACCGGACCGCGTTCGAGTACTTCGAGGTAGGTTACGGGGCGGCGCTGGCGTGGATCCTGTTCGCCATCATCATGAGTCTGGTTCTCGTTCAGTTCCGGCTCTCCGACCGATGGGTCTTCTATGGCGAGTGAAACGGCGCTGCGCAGGGCCGTACGGCGCCGCCCGCGGACGGCGCCCCCAGGCGGCCGCGCAGCACTCTATCTTGGCGCCGTCCTGCTCGCCGCGGTGTTCTCACTGCCGCTGGTCTGGACGCTGTCGACCTCGCTTAAACCGGACAATCAACTGTACCTGGATCCGCCGCGGCTGTTCCCCTCTCCGGCGGTCTGGCAGAACTACGCCGCGGCGCTGCAGATGGCGCCGTTCGGCCGGTTCGCCTACAACACGCTCGTGATCACCGCGCTGGCCGGCATTGGCCGCGTCCTGGTCAGCACCGTGATCGCCTACGGCTTCGCCCGCTTTCGCTTTCCCGGCCGGGAGCTGCTGTTCACCGCGCTGCTCGCCACGATGATGGTGCCGCACGCGGTATTGCTGGTACCACAGTTCCTGTTGTTCAACGCGATCGGCTGGATCAACACGTTCCTGCCGCTCATCGTGCCCGCATACCTCGGCGGCACCCCGTTCATGATCTTCCTCGGTCGCCAGTTCATACGCTCGATCCCGCGTGAACTCGACCAGGCGGCGGAGATCGACGGCGCCGGCCCGCTCGCCACGCTGGTGCGCATAATCATGCCGAATGCCACCGCGTTCCTGGCCACGGCGACGATTCTGTCGTTTCAGTGGGATTGGCGGTCGTTCCTCGATCCTCTGGTCTACCTTCAGAGCCAGAGAAAGTACACGCTGGCCCTGGGTTTGCGCTATCTCGCGGAGCTCGGGGGCGGGGACACGATGGCCGGGCGGCCGTTCGAGCACTATCTCATGGCCGCCACGCTCGTGGTCGCGGTTCCGGTCGTGGTCGTCTTCCTGCTGTTCCAGCGCTACTTCGTGCGCGGCGTGGTCATGTCCGGCATCAAGGGGTAGACTGTTCAACGGACCCTCGAATGAAGCGCACTCCCAACATCGTGCTGGTGATTTGCGATCAGCTCCAGGTGTGGGCCACCGGATGCTACGGCAACACCGCGGTCCGGACCCCGGCCATCGATGCCCTGGCCGCCGGCGGCGCGCGGTTCCAATACGCAGTTTCCAACGCCCCGGTCTGCATGGCCGCCCGCTCGGTGATGATGTCGGGCAAGTACAACCGAAGCTGCACCGGCGGCGGCGCCAACGTGTCCTACGCCGGCAAGCCCGGCGACTTTGCGATGCCCGAGTATCCCGACACCGGGCGCCCGCATCTGAAGGACGCCACGCTGGCCGAGACCCTGCGCGCCGCCGGCTACCACACCGCGGTCATCGGCAAGTGGCACATTCACTCATGGCCGCACGACGTCGGTTTCGACTCGTGGCTCATTCCGCGCGTCCACCATGCGCACAGCGCCCAGCTATTCACGGAGAACGGCGGCCCCGAGTTCGTTGCCCCCGGCTACAGCGTGGACTTCGAGGCAACCCGCGTCGAGCGGTTCCTGGCCGACCGCGCCCGCCGCAGCGAGCCGTTCTTCCTCTACTACAGCATCTCCCCGCCGCACTGTCCGGTGGCCGATATTCCGGAGGAGTACCGCACGCGGTACGATCCGCAGCGCCTGCCGCTCAGAGGCAACGTCAAGCCCGATCGGTCGATCAGCGACCCGGAACGCTGGTACCGGATATACCGCTGGGACTACCGGTACTACTCCCATGGCCTTCCCTATACGCAGGAGCTGCCGGCGGGTTATGGGCTGCGGGAGCTGACCGCCGAGTATTACGGCGCGGTCACCTGGATGGATGCGGCGGTCGGGCGGATGCTCGCAGCGCTGGACCGGCAGGGGCTGGCGGACGATACGGTCGTCGTCTTCCTCTCCGATCACGGCGACAATCTGGGCAGCCACGGGCTGGTTCAGAAAGGAACCCCGAACACGGAGTCGGTCCGCATCCCGCTGCTCGTCCGGTACCCCGGGGTGGTGGACGCCGGACAGGTAGTGACCGGCGTCACCGCCGGAATCGTCGACCTCGCGCCGACCCTGCTTTCCCTTGCCGGGCAGCAGGCGCCGGCGCACCTGCACGGCAAAGACTGCGCGCCCTGGCTGCGCGGCAGCTCAGGCAGCACGGACGGCGCCGCCGGCGGCCAGCGCTGGACGTTCTTCGAGACCCGCAAGGGAGCCGGGGTGTACGATCGGCACCTGGTGTACTTCACCAAGCGCTACGCCAAGGACGGGACGCTCGCGGCCGGCGCTACCTGGCTGGCCGACCTGCGCACGGATCCCCTGGAGCTGACGGCTGCCGAGGGTACCTCGGTCTCCGCGACCGACGCCGCGCGATTGCGCCGCCTGCTCGGACAGTGGAACGAGAGCACGCCGTTCGGATACTGAGCACGAGCATGGCAACCGAGACGATCATCAACATGGAAGGGGCGCGCATCAAGTTCGGGGCCGGCGCCACGCGCGAGCTGGGCTTCGAGTTGCGCGCCCTGGGCGTGCGCCGCGCGCTGCTGGTCACCGACCCGGTGCTGGCGCAGTTGGAGCCGGTGGCGGTGGCGCGCGAGTCGCTGCGCGGCGCCGGCATCGACACGGTCTGCTACGCGGAGACGCGGGTAGAGCCCAGCGACGCCTCGTTCCGGGAAGCAATCCGCGCCGCCCGGGAGAGCGGCTGCGACGGGTTCGCCGCGGTGGGAGGCGGTTCCAGCATCGACACCGCCAAGGCCGCCAATCTCTACACCACCTACCCGGCGGAGCTGCTGGCCTACGTCAATCAGCCGATTGGCCGCGGCGAGCCGGTGCCGGGACCGCTCAAGCCGCTGGTGGCGGTGCCCACTACCGCCGGCACCGGCAGCGAAACCACTGGCGTGACGATATTCGATTACCTGGCGATGGGCGCCAAGACCGGGATCGCCCATCGCGCGCTGCGGCCGGTGCTGGGCATCGTCGACCCGGACAACACCCGGACCCTGCCGCCGGCGGTGGCGGCCAGCACCGGGCTGGACGTACTCTGCCACGCCGTCGAGTCGTTCACCGCGCTGCCCTATACGGCGCGCGAGGCGCCGGCGGAGCCGGCGTTGCGGCCCGCCTACCAGGGCGCCAATCCGATCAGCGATCTGTGGGCCGAGCGCGCTATCGAGCTGGTGGCGCAACACCTGGTGCGGGCGGTGCGCGACCCGGGCGACGGCGCGGCGCGCACCGCCATGCTGCTGGCCGCCACCTTCGCGGGCTACGGCTTCGGCAACGCCGGCGTGCACCTGCCGCACGGCATGTCCTATCCGGTATCCAGCATGGTCGCGGGCCGGCAGACCGGCGCCGCCCGGCAGACCGCGGGCGGCGGCTACCATGCGCCCGGCTACCCGGACGATCACCCGATGCTGCCGCACGGCATGTCGGTCATCCTCAACGCGCCGGCCGTGTTCCGCTTCACCGCCCCCGCCAACCCGGAGCGCCACCTGCGCGCCGCGCGGCTGATGGGCGCCGCGGTGGAGGGCGTGGACCGCTCCGGCGCGGGCGCCGCGCTCGCCGATGCCATCATCGACCTGATGCGGGCGGTCGCCGTACCCTCCGGGTTGGCCGCCGTAGGATTCACCCCGGAACACGTTCCGGCGCTGGTAGCGGGCACCCTGCCGCAGCACCGGGTCACCAAGCTGGCGCCGCGCCCGGCCTCCGAGGCCGATCTGCGAGCCCTGTTCACGGACGCCCTCCGCCATTGGTAGCGGACCGGCCAGATTGGTCGCTGCGGGTAGCCGGCGGCCTTACTCCGGTTCGTACCAACCGGAGCCGAAGATCAACCCGTCGCGGCGTATCACCCAACTGTGCTTGGACCCCTCCGCTCCGGTGACCGGATTGCGGTACCGGTAATCCACCCACACGCCCTCCTCGGTCGCGGCGGCTATCTCGGCGCCGAAGGCGTAGCCGCTCGAATCGATGCCTTCCGGGCCGTACAGGCTCTTGCCCAGCAGGCCAGGAGCGGTCGCGTGCGCGATCAGGATGCCATTCTGGTCGACAATGAACACGTACCACTCGCCGTCCACGCTCGCCATGCGGTTGTAGTAAGCCAGCGTGGCCGCGCGGCCCGCCTTGTCGTAGTACGCAAGTGCCTTCCGTACGAAGGCCTGGGTGAACGCCTCCGGCTCTGACTGCGGGGGATCGGGTTCATACCAGCCGGAGCCGAAGATCAACCCGCCGCGGCGCACTACCCAGCTATGCTTGGTTCCCGGCTTGCCGGTGACGGGATTGAGGAACAGGTAGTCCACCCACGTGCCCTCCGCCGGCGCGGCGGTCATCACCGGGCCGAAGGCGTAGCCGGTCGCGTCGGTGCCGTCCGGGCCGTGCAGGCTGTTGCCCAACAGGTGAGGGGCGGTCGCGTGCGCCAGCAACACGCCGTCCTCGTCGAAGATGAACACGTACCACTCGCCGTCCACGCTCGCCTCGCCGTTGTAGTAGGCCAGCGTGGCGGCGCGGCCGTCGCGCTCGTAGCGCTCGATCGCCTGCTGGACGAATGCCTGGGTATACAGGCCGGGCGTGGATTGAGAGACCTCCACCGGCGCCGCGACCGCGTGCGCGGCAATCAAAAGCAGGGCTCCGGCCACGCCGATTAGCGAATTAGCTCGTACCATAACTACAGTCTATACCGGACTCTTGACGGCGCGGTCAAACCTGGCCAATCGACCCGCCTCAGTGGCCGGCCGGCGTGCCGGCAACCCCCACCTGCACGATGCGCGGCTGGTCGATTCCCGCCGCCCCGACGTACTTGAAGGGCATCCCGTCGAGCTCGCGGGGCTGGGTATCCTGGGCGACGACAGCCGCATCGCCTGACAGCAACACCGCAAAGGGGGCGGCCTGCGTGCCGGCGCCCGGATCGGTGGGGAACGCGAACTCCGTGCCGGGCACGTTGGTGAAGACGATCCGTCCGTCGGCGTCCGAGATCCAGAACTCGTCGATGACCGTCTGCGCCGCGATCCGGGACAACGCGGCGTTGATTTCCTCCGGCGTCATGCCGGCCTGCAGCGCGGCGTCGATATAATGGGCGGTGAGGGTGGCCTCGGCGATCATGTGATCGGAGACCACGTCGGAAACGGCCGACATGCGGGCATTGCTGACGCATCCGGTGGCAAAGGCGACCGCGAGCAGCACGGCGCCGGCTATCCTGGTCATGTTCCAGCCTCCTGTACCGCTACCGTAATCGTTTCCCGCACCTGGCGCCAGCGCCGGCTGCGGTGCGCGCCGGCGCCAACCGCGCACCAAGTATACTTTACCTGGAGGACCTTGGAGGACACATGACTATCCGAACCATGTTATTCGCCCTCGTCGGCGGGCTGACACTCCCGGCGGCGATCGCTGCCCAGCAAGCACCGGTCACCAACCTGACCATGGACGAGATATTGGCCGCGGCGGAACCGGCGAACCCGGAGCTGGCGTCCCTGGCGCTGCAACGCGAGAGCGCGCGCGTCGCGTTCGACCGCGCGGCGGCAGCCTCGGATGCCCGCCTCGACCAGCTTGCCGCGGAGCTGCAGTGGGAACGAGCGCAGCTCAATGTCCGCCAGGGAACGTTCCGCGAGCGGCTGGCCATAGCGCAGGCCTATACCGATCTGCAGCAGGCGAACGAGGAGGTGAGCCTGCTGGAAGAGCGGCTGCGCCTGGCGCGGCTCGACTTGCAGTTGACCAACGCCCGCGTCGAGGTTGGCGCGGCCGGCACGGTGGAGCAGTTGCAGGCGCAGGTAGCGGCGCTCACCGCGGAGCTGAACCTGACCGGAGCGCGGAACCGGCGGCGCTTCACCACCCTGCCGAACCTGGCGGCCAAGAGCGGCCTGGATTCCACGGTCCTGGCAGCGGCCGCGCTCAGCTCGGAGCCGCCCGAACTGCCCGCTTTGGAGACTCCTGACAGCTACGCCGCCGCCACCGCGCGGCGGGTAGAACATCGCCACGCAGCCCGGCAGTTGGAACTCGACGAGCTCAACCTGAACCTGTTGTCCGCCGAGGAAACGTCCCGGCTCGATCGGGAAGCGGCGGCCAACACCGCGGCCGGCAGCCGGGCGGCGCTGGAAAATACCGCCGTCGACTTGCAGACCACGACCGCCGGCGCCTACGCGGCGGCGCAGCAGGCATACGCAACCGCCGCCCTGCGCGAGTTGCAGCTCGCGCTGCAGCAGGAACGGACGCGCCGGACCGACGAGCAGTTCGCCGCCGGCGTGATCACGCAATCCTCCCGCGCCAGCTCGCAGGCCGATCTGACCGCGGCGGTCAACGCGCTGCGCGCGGCGCGGTGGTCGGCCTACTTCGCGTGGCTGCGCCTGCAGGAGGCCGCGGGCATCGCCGCGCCGGTCGCGGGGGTGGAGTGAGACGTTGCCGGTGGTTGCCGGCGCTGCTTGGCCTGACCGCGGCACTGCCGGCGGTCGCGCAGGAAGGGCTGCGCATCGGCGACGCCGTGAGCGCAGCGCTCGCCGGCCACCGGTCGGTAGCCGCGGCGGAAGGGGCGGTACGGTCCGCGGCGCTCGCCCTGCGGCTGGCGGAGCTCGACGCCGGCCGCACCTCGGTATCGGTCAGCGCGACCCCGGCCGCGGGCGTAGAGCTGGCGACGCTGCAGACTGACACGTTCGCGGCGGAGGGCAGCGCCACGGTCGGCGCCGCGGTCACCTTGCCGTGGGGAATGGAGCTGGCGGGCAGTTACACGGCCGCGGTCAACCTGACCGGTACGGAGCGGAACGGCGACGGCTTCGCCGACGTGCACAGCGTGTCGGTTTCCCAGGAGCTGCTGTCCGAGGGGCGGTTGGCGCCCGCGGCGCTGGCGGTTGCCGAGCGCGGCGACCAGCTCCGCCTGGCCGGGCTGCGCCTGCAGCGCACCCGCAATGAAGTGGTGTTGCAGGCCGCGCAGACCTTCCTGACCCTGGCCGCTCGGGCGGCGGCGGTCACGCTGCTGGAGGAGCGGCTGGCGCTGGCCGAGCGCGACCTGACGCGCGTCGAGTCGCGGGCAGCGCAGCAGGCGGCCGACCGGCTTGAGGTGCTGGACGCGGCCATTGCCGTCACCGAGCAGCGCAACTCCCTCAAGGAGCTGCGCGCCGCGCTCGCGCTCGACACCGGCCAGTTCTTTGCCGACCTGGAGCTCGCGCCGCAACCGTTACTTGCGCCCGCGGCCGACTTGGCGGCGCTGCGCAGCGGCGCGCACGCGCTGCTTGCGGAGCCGATGCCGCCGAGCGCACTGGCCGGTGCGCCGGCGGTCCTGGAAGCCGAGGCCGCCCTGCGCAGCGCCGAGTTGCAGGCCGAGCGCGCGCAGCGCGGCGTGCTGCCGGAGCTCACGCTCAGCCTGGACTACCGTAAGCCGCGCTCGGCGCCGCGTCTCGGCTCGCTCAGCCTGTCGGTTACCGGCAGCTACGCGTTGTTCGACGGCGGCCGCAATGCGGTCGCCGCGGACCAGGCGCAGGAGCAGGCGGCGGCCGCTCGCCGGACCCTGGAGGCGACCCGAATCGAGGTAGCCGGCGCCTTCCGGCGCGCCCGCCTCGAACTCACCAGCGCCCTGGCGGCCGAAGAACTGGCGCGCCTGCGGCTGGAGCGGGCACGGCTGCGGCTGGAGCAGGCACGGCGGCGCCACGCCGCCGGCGCGGTCAGCGATACCGCGCTGCAGGAAGCGGTCCTGCTGCTGCGCGAGGCGGAGGATGCCGCCGGCGCGGCCGCGCTCGCCCTGGGAGGCGCCTACCTGGCACTTGCCATCGATCTCCGGCTGGACCTGCAACGGGAACTGGCAGCCATCGTCCGCTGACTACCGCAGCGGCGGTCGAGATGGCGGCGCTCAGCCGCCGAAGCCGCCGCCACCACCCCCTCCGGGGCCACCACCGCCACCACCGCCGAACAGCGCCCGCGGGCCGCCGATCGCCTGGAGCTGCTCTTGCAGAAACTGCAGACGTTTCTCCTCATCGTTCTCCAGGGACGGGTCTTCCTCGAGGCGCGCTTCGTAGGCCTGTTTGACCTGGGGATTGGCCAGCAGCCGTTCCACCAGCGCCTGGCGGCGTTCCGCCGGTAGCTGCGCCAGGCTGAAGCCGCCGCCCGCGCCACCGCCTCCGCCGGCCCGCCCGCCGCCGCCAGCGCCCTGACCGCCGGCGGCCGCTTGGCCCTGCCCCGCGCCGGCAGCCGCGGCGGGGCGGCCGGAGGGCGCTGCGTCCGGCAACGGTTCGCCGGCGGCGCGTACCGGGGCGCCGTCGCGCAACGACTCCTGCCCTACGGTCACCACCACCGCGCCCGCGGCCAAGCCGCTGGTAATCTCTACCAGGTCCTCGGCCGTCAGCCCCACCGCCACCGGCGTGCGCAGCGCGGCGCCCTCTTCGACCCGGTAGACGATGCTCTGGTCGCGCTCCAGCAGCACCGCCCGCTTGGGAACCACCACCACGTCGGACCGGGTTTCGGTGGGCACCTGCACGGTGACGAACGTGCCCGGCACCAGCTCGCCGGCGGGGCCGGCGCCGTCCAGCTCCACCGTGACCTTCACGGTGCCCGACTCCGCGTCCACCACCGGGCTGACGCGGCTGATGACGCCGCCCGCGCGCACGTCACCGGCGGCCAGCACCCGCACCTCCCGGCCCACGGTCATGCTGCGCCGCCCGGCGTCAGGAACGTGCAATACCGCCTGCAGCGGATCGGGATCCAGCACGTTGAACACTCGCGTACTCGCGCCGATCGTAGCCCCCGGTTCCACCGACCGCTCGCCGACGATGCCGGTCAGCGGCGAGCGTATCTCGGTGTCGGTGAGCTGCTGCCGGGAACGCTCCACGGCGATGGTGCGCAGCTCGAGCTGGTAGCGCTGATTCTCCAGTTCCTGATCGGTGACGCCGCCATGCTGCGCCAGCTCGGTAGTGCGGGCGTATTGCCGCCGGATGTTGTCGTAGTGCGCCTGGGCCTCGGCCAGCGCCAGGCGCGCGTCGCTTTGATCCAGCCGCGCCAGCACCTGTCCCGCGCGCACCGCGTCCCCCTCCTCGACCAGGACCTCGACCACCTGGCCGCCGGCGCGCGCCACCACGTCGATGGAGCGCTCCGCAGTCAGGGTGGTGGTGGCCACCAGGAAGCTGGACACCGTTTCGCGCGCCGCCTCCGCGGTCACCACCGGGAGCGCCGCGGTCTGGCCGCCGAACCCGCCGACGCCGCCGCCCGGCGCACCGCCGGAGCCCGGCGCACCGCCGGAGCCGCTCGCCGCGCCGCCGGAACCGCCCAGCAGGTTGCTCACCACACCGCAGCCGGAAAGCGCCGCGGCCGCGGCCAGCACCGCCAGCCCGGCCAGCGCCGAGCCGGGTGCCGTCGTTCGCCGCCGCCGGCGCGTCACGAGCCCGCCTCCCCGCCGCTCAGGGGCCGGGGAGCGGGACGCATCGCCCACGCCACCCGCCTGAGAAACTCGGCCAGATCGTCGAACAGCGCGTAGATGGTCGGCATCACCACCAGGGTCATGAAGGTGGAGGTGGTCAGGCCGCCGACCACGGCCAGCGCGATCGGCCCCCAGGTACCCGCGCGCCCCTCCACCGGACCGAACATGCCCGGCGCGATCAGCGGCGCCACCAGCGGGAACAACCCCAGCAGCGTGGTGCAGGCGGTAATGAGAATCGGCCGCAGGCGGTCGCGCCCGCCGGTGATGATCGCCTCGGTGCGCGCCATCCCGCTCGCGCGCAGGCGGTTGACGTGATCCACCAGGATGATGCCGTTATTCACCACCACCCCGGCCAGGACCATGATGCCGAGCCAGGAGTTGGTGTTGAGCGTGGTCCCCGTAAGGTAGAACAGCAGGGCCACGCCGAGCAGCGAGAACGGCAGCGAGGTGAGAATGGTGATCGGGTGCACGAACGACTCGAACAGCGCCGCCATCACCAGATAGATGAACGCCGCGGCCAACAGCAGGGCGAACAGCGACGCCTGTTCCGATTGCTGGAAGCGGCGGAAGTTCTGCCCTGTCTCCGCGCTGTAGCCGGGCGGGAGCTGCTGCCGGCTGAGCAGGCCCTCGATCTGGCCGCGCAGGCGGAACATGCCGCGCAGGTCGGTGTTGGCGGTCACCGAGACGATCTCGCTGCCGCCGTCGCGCTGGATGGAGCGCGGACCCGGACGGCGCTCGAAGGCGGCCACCGTTCCCAGCGGCACCGCGCCGGCGCCCTGCTCCACCGGGAGCTGCGCCAGGCCGTTCAGGTCCACGCGCGCGGTCTCGGTCACGCGTACCCGGATCGGCAGCTCTTCGCCGCCCGCGGCCAGCATGCCGGCGGCGCTGTCGCTCAGGTTGGCGCTCAGGAGCTGCCCCACCTCGGTGGCGGTCAGATCGGCGGCGGTGGCGCGGTCGCGGTTGACCCGTACCTGGAGCTGCTCATCTCCCGATTCCAGGTTGGTGCTCACGTCGTCGACGCCCGGCAGGGCCGCCAGCCGGGCGCTGATGTCCTCGGCGAACAGCGCCAGCACCTCGGTGTTGGGTCCGGTGACGTCCACCGACACGCCCAGCGCGCCGCCGCCGCCGCGGCCCCAGCGCCGTCCCACGGAGAAGGTGTAGCCGGGGAGCCGGGGCAGGAGTCCGCGGATCTCGTTGGTCAGGTCGGCGGTGGTGCGCTGCGCCGCGGCATCGTCCCGGAAGTACACGGTCACGTTGCCGCTGCGGGCAGAGAAGTTCGCCGCCACGGCGTCGATTTCCAGTTCCTCGGTGCGCGCCAGCAGATCGCGTTCGAACGCATCGAACACCGCCCGGGTCTCGGCGAAGGTCACGCCGTTCTCGGCGCTCACCGCGATCGACATGCGCCGCGCCGGGGTGGGCGGCGTGAACTCGCGCTCGATCTGGGTGAGCAGATAGATGCCGCCGCCGAGCATCACCAGCATACCGGCGACGGTGATCAGGCGATGGCGCAGCGTCCAGCGCAGCACCGCGCGGTAGGCCGCGGACAGGGCGTCCATCACGCGGTGGCGGGTGGCGCCGGCCGCCACCAGGAAGCGCGAGCTGACCACCGGGATCAGGCTCAGCGAAATCGCCAGCGAGGCGACCATGGCGGCCACCATGGTGGTGGCGAAGTCGCCCATGAAGCGCCCGAAGGGAGTGGCCGCAGTGAACAGGACCGGCACGAACACGATGATCGAGGTGACGGTGGCCGCCAGCACCGGGGTGGTCACCGCGCCGGCGCCGCGAATCGCCGCCGCGCGCGGCGCCAGGCCGCGCTCCCGATAGCGGTAGATGTTCTCCAGCACTACCACGCTGTTGTCCACCAGCATCCCCACCGCCAGCATCAGCCCGCTCAGCGAGATCACGTTGAGCGAGAAGTTGAGCCCGCCCACGCGCCGCATCAGGAACACCACGGTGAAGGTGGCGATGATGGAGATCGGGATGGCGATGGCCACCACCAGCGTCGCCCGCACCCGCAGCAGGAAGGCGAACAGCACCAGCACCGCCAGGCCGGCGCCGATCAGGCCCGAGTTGCGCAGGTTGTTCAGGCTGGTGGTGATCTCCTGCGACTGGTCGAAGAACACGAAGGTGGTCAGGCCCGGGGCCGCCGCCTCGATGGCCGCCAACTGCGCGCGCGCGGCGCGTACCACGTTCACCACGTTGGCATCGGAGCTCTTCGACACGCGCACCGTGATCGCCTCCGCCAGGTTGAGCCGTTGCACGCTCTCCTGGTCGCCCACGCCGCGGCGCACCACGCCCACGTCGCCGACCCGGGCGCCGCCGGCGCCGGCAAGCGGCAGCGCGGCGATCTCGTCGAGGTCGGTGAACGCCCCCACCGAACGCACGAAGTAGCGCCGCCCGCCGTCGATCAGATAGCCGCCGGCGAGGTCCACGTTGTTGGCGCGCAGGCTGCGGGTCAGCTCATCGACGCTTACCCCGAGGGCGGCCATCGCCTGCGGATCGAGGTCGATCATCACCTGTTCGGCCTGCAGGCCGCGCACCTCCACGTCGGCTACCCCGTCGAGGCGCAGCAGGCGCGGTACGATCAGGTCTTCGGTGAGGCGTTCCAGCTCGACGCGGGAGCCGCCGGTGGCCACGCTGAACTGCAGGATCGGGATGTCGGAGGTGGAGAAGTTGGACACCCGAATGCGCCCCACGCCCTCCGGCAGGTCGGCGCGGATGCGGTCGATGCGGTCGCGGATCTCCGCCGCGGCCAAGTCCATGTCGGTGCCGATGACGAACTGGGCGCGAATCCGCGCCGAGCTGGCCGAGGAGGTTGAACTGACCGACTCGATCCCGCCCACGCCGCCGACGGCGCCCTCGATCGGCCCGGCGACGCGCCGCTCCACCTCCTCCGGCGAGGAGTTGGGAAACGGCGCCGTGACCGTCAGCGCCGGGCTCTCGATCTCGGGCAGGAACAGCAGCGGCAGGCGGCCGATGGCGAAGAAGCCGAACAGGCTGACCGCGGCGATCACCAGGATCACGGCCAGCGGGCGGCGTACGGAAAACTCGGCAAGCGACGTCATGAACGCACCTCCAGCGCGGCGCCGTTGGGGGCTCCGCCAGCGGCTCCGGCGGCAGGCTCGCGGCGTACCCCGTGCCCGCCAATGAGGGAATAGAGGGTCGGAATCAGCACCAGCGTAATCAGGGTGGAGAACAGCAGCCCGCCGATCACCGTCACCGCCAGCGGTTGGCGCAGCTCCCAGCCCTGACCGAGGCGCAGCGCCAGGGGCGCCAGCCCCAGCACCGTGGTGGCGGTGGTCATCAGGATCGGGCGCAGCCGGGTCACCGCGGCGCGGTGAATCGCCGCCCCCGGCTCCAGGCCGCCGCGGCGCAGTCGATTGATGTAGTCCACCAGCACGATGGCGTTGTTGACCACGATGCCGGCCATCATGATCACCCCGATCAAGGCGATGGCGCTCACCGGCACGGCGAACAGGGCCAGCGTCAGCACCACGCCCACCAAGCCGAACGGCACCGCCGCCAGGATGATGAGGGGATGCAGCAGCGACTCGAACTGGGCCGCCATCACCAGGTAGGTCAACACCACCGCCAGGATGAGAGCCAGCCGCATGCTGGCGAAGGAATCGACCATCTCCTGCCACTGCCCGGCCAGCTCGGCGGCCACGCCGTGCTCGGCCGCCACCTGCTCGAGCACCGCCTGCACCTCGCCGGTGACGCTGCCCAGATCGCGCCCGTCCAGGTTGCCGGTCACCAGCACCACGCGGCGCTGGTCGACGCGGCGGATCTCGTTGGCGCCCTCCACTACGGTGACCGCCGCCACCGCCGACAACGGCACCGGCACGCCGCCCGCCGTGGTGACGATCAGCGCCTCCAGGTCCGCGATGGTGGCGCGGTCTTGCGGCCGGGCGCGCACCCGCAACGCCACGTCCCGGCGCCCGCGTTCCAGCTCGGTCGGCACCTCACCCTGCAGCTTGGCGGCCACGATCTCGCCGACCGTCTCCGCGTCCAGGCCCAACTCGGCCAGTTGCGGGCGGTTGAGGTCGATCACCACCTCCGGGCTGGTGCCGGCCAGGCGGGCGCTGACGTCGGCCAGTCCGGTGACCGCCGCCAGGCGCTCGGCGGCGGTTCGGGCAGCACGCTGCAGCAGCGCGGGCGCGGCGCCGCTGACGCGCGCCTCCACCGCGGCGTCGAAGGTCAGGAGCGGCGGGCGGCTGAAGGTGACGGCGGCGCCGGCAAGGCCGGCCAGCGCCGCGCGGAGTTGCGCCAGGGCCTGATCCTCGGCGCCGCCCCGGTATTCCGGGCGCAGGTCGATCAGGAGCTGGCCGCGGTTCTCCCGCACCTCGTTGCCGGTGCGCGACGAACCGGCCACGGCGTAGGTCTGCGCCACCGCCGGCAGCTCGGCGGCGCGGCGCTGCAGCTCCGCCAGAACGGCGTCGGTGCGCGCCACCGGGGTGCCGGGCGGCAACTCCACGTCGGCGACGATGGCGCCCTGGCGAATTTCGGGAATCAGCTCGGTGCCGAGCAGCGGCACCAGGCTCAGCGAGCCGACCAGCAAGACGACGGCGAGCAGCACCACCAGCAGGCGGTGGCGGAGCGCCCAGCCCAGCAGCCGCGGATAGCCGCCGCTCGCCATCCGGTAGAGGCGGTCGAACAGCCACGTCAGCGGCGTGAGGAGCAGCCGCAGCACCAATCCGAGGCCGCGGGTGAGCGCCAGCAGGCCGCGTCCCGGCGCCGCCGCCACCCGCACCGCCAACAGCTCGCGGGCCGCGTCCTCCGCCGTCGGCGCCGGCGGCGGCTCGCCGGACGGGGGCGGCGGGGGCGCGGCGTCCGCGGCGCGCGGCGCGCGCAGGCCGGCCGCGCTGGCCATGGGAATCAGGGTCAGCGCCACCGCCAGGCTCACCAGCAGCGAGAAGGTGACGGTCAGCGCCGGATCCACGAACAACTGCCCGGCGATGCCGCTCACGAACACCACGGGGATGAACACGCACAGCGTGGTCAGGGTCGCGGCGAGCACCGCGCCGCCCACCTCCGCGCCGCCGGCGCGGGCTGCGGCGCCGCGGTCGGCGGCGGCGCGCAGATGGCGGTCGATGCTTTCCAGCACCACGATGGAGCTGTCCACCAGCATGCCGATGCCGAGCGCCAGCCCGCCGAGCGACATGATGTTGAGCGATACCCCGCCCAGGAACATGAGGAAGAAGCTGGCGATCACCGAAATGGGAATCGCCAGCCCCACCACCAAGGTGCTGCGCAGTCGGCGCAGGAACAGGTACAGCACCGCAATTGCCAACCCGCCGCCCAGCACCGCGGCCTGGATCACGTCGCGGATCGACTGCTCGATGAAGCGCGACTGGTCCGCCGCCACACGCAGCTCGACGTCGACCACGCCGGCCAGCTCCTCCTCCACTTCGGCGAGGCGGGCCCGCACCGCCTGCGCCGCGGCCACGGTGTTGGCGGCGGCCTCCTTGTGAATGGCGATCTCCACGCTCGGCCGGCGGTTGGTACGGGTGATGGTGGACTGCTCCCGGTAGCCGCTGCGCACCTCGGCCACGTCCTGCAGCCGCACCTGGACGTCGCCGGCCTCGCCCACCACGATGCGCCCGATCTCCTCCAGGTCGGCGAACCGCGCCAGCACGCGCACGAGGTATTCGGCGGCGCCGTCGGCGATGCTGCCGCCGGTCAGGTTCACGTTCTCGCGCTGCAGCCGGGCGGCGATCTGGGCCAGCGAAATGCCGAGCAACGCCGCGCGGCGCTGGTCGACGTTGATCTGGATCTCCTCTTCCACGCCGCCGGAGACGACCGCGGCAGCCACGCCGTCGATGCTCTCCAGGCGTTGCTTGATCGTCTGTCCGGCCAGCAGCCGCAGTCCGGCCTGTTCGGCCGCGCCCGCCTCCCCCGGCGCCGCGCTGCCCACGCTGATGCGCATGATCGGGTCCAGCGCCGGGTCGAAGCGCAGCAGGATCGGGTCCTCCGCGGCGTCCGGCAACGCCAGTTGCGCGAGCTGTTCGCGCACGTCGATGGCGGCGAAGTCCATGTCGGTGCCCCAGGAGAACTCCATGATCACGTCGGAGAGGCCGGCGCGGGAGATGCTGGAGATGTCCGCCACGCCCGACACGATGCCCACCGCATCCTCGATGGGGATGGTGACGAAGGTCTCGACGTCGGCGGGCGCGACGCCGGGGTACTCGGTGCGGATGGTGATGGTGGGGAATGCCAGGTCGGGCAGCAGGTCGACCGGCAGTTCGCGGAACGAGATCAGCCCGAAGATCACCAGGGCGACGAAGAACACCACGACCGACACCGGCCGGCGGGTCGCCAGCGCGACGATCTTCACCGCTGCCCCTCGCGGGTATGGTGCCGGGACGCACGCCGCATCGACTGCAAGATACCGCACATCCGCGGCCGCGGCAGGCCCTGGCGGACCGCAGCCAGCACTAGCGGTGCCTGCCTGCTAGGTCCGGGTCCGGGGTGCGGCCCTTGCGGCTCCGCTATCGTTCGCGCATAGTGGTAGCCGAGCTTGAGATTCCTGATCGCAACTCGTTGACGGCGTCCGATACGGTCAGCGAACGTGTATGGGAGGCATATGATGTCAAGCGTGCCACAGACCTATACGATCTCCGATTTCATCGATTGGCATTCCAGGAATCAGCTTATCCTGGCGCCTGATTTCCAGCGTGGTACCGTATGGACTCCGAGTGCCAAGGTCTTCTTGATTGATACGATCCTGAATAACTTCCCAATACCACAAGTCTTCATCCGTACCAAAATCGATGGTACAACGCAAGGAGTGATCAGAGAGGTCGTCGATGGGCAACAGCGATTGCGGGCCATCCTGGAATTCGCATCCGAAAAGCTGAAACTGACGGCCAACTCTCCTGTCCGCAAGGGAAAGAGATATAGCGAGCTGAACGACGACGATAAGGAGACTTTTCTATCGTATAACGTTCCGGTCGTGCAGTTGCTCAATGCGGACGATGCAGAAGTACTGGAGGTGTTCGCCCGTCTGAATTCGTATAGCGTCAAGCTGACTCCCGCGGAGTTGAGACATGCGGAATACTCGGAACCGGTCAAGTGGGCTATCTATGACGCGGCGCGGCACTGGAACACTCTTTGGAATGATCTTGGCGTCGTGTCAGTTCGGGAAAGCGTTCGATTGAAGCACACTTCCGTCGTTGCCGAAATGTTCATGGCATTGGATAAAGGATACGCCGACGGAGGAGAAAGAAAAATCAACGGATACTTTAGGGAGCGAAAATTAAAGTCAGAATCATTCTTCCGTCCTATCCGCAAACGAATAGACCTCGTCGTACAGGACATGCTCAGGAATTTGAAGGACGACTACGCCGGTACGACGTTCTTCGACGCTCCGAACTTCTTGACTCTGTTTGCAGCAATCGCGTTCCTCAGAGGTTGGCTACCAGGTAGCGGCGCGGCTGAGAACTTGAAACCCCCTGCTGGTACCGGGGTCGACTGGCAGCGAGCTTATGAAGAGCTCGCTCAGATTGCGCAGGCGTTCGACGGCGACGACGAAAGGAATGGCAGGTATTCGACCTTTGTCAAAGCGACGCGAAGCAGTACCCATAGTCTTTCGTCTCGCAAACACAGGTTACAAACACTGGTGAATGCAATCGGGGCAAATGCACCTTCTTAGACATGTTTGGAGATTACATAGGAATGTCGCCCTACAGGTGGAAATAATTGGACGAGCCAACTATGCGCTCTGTGCCGGACTGACATCTATGCGGTAGAGAAAGCAATCGTTCAGCTTCAAATTGAGTGGGAACAGTTCGTTCGGATGTTCATTCTCGATTGTGCTACCGGTCGTTACGCAGATCGAAGTGGTCCAGTAACGTCGAATCTTCCTTCGAGGCCACCAACCCGCGAGAGGGCCGGACACCTACTAGTCAGCTTGTACAAAAGGAGAACCAGAGAACCTGATTGGTATCTTCCAAGAGATGCCATAGTTGCAGCCCATAGACTGCGTTTGTCGAATTGCCATAACATCTCGGCTGTTCTGGGTTCATCACCCTGGTTACTGGATGATCTTCGCCATCTGCGAAATTACATTTCACACCAGTCGAAACAGTCCGCTTTGGAGCTGAGGAAGAACGGGATCGTTACCGCCTCCGGTCGCATAATGCCGGTACGAAATGCCCTCTCGTACGGGATTAATGGCGTGCAACGGTACATTGGCTGGGCAACCTTCATGAAGGACGTTTCGCGGAGGCTGGTCCGATAGCCTCCACGCTATCCGGCGGCCGTTTGCCGGGAACCGCACCGGCAGGCAACGTGCTGGCGCCGACGCCGGCGGTGGTGGCGCTGGTCACCCTTCTGGCGCTGTTGTGGGGCGGCAACTCCGTATTCATCAAGGTGGGCCTGCGCGCGCTGCCGCCGTTCGCGCTGACCGCAGTGCGGCTGGCGCTGGGACTGGCGGTGATCGGCGGCTGGGCGCTGGCGCGCCGCCTCCCGTTGCGCCTGCAGCGCGGCGAGCTCCTGCCGCTGGCGGCACTGGCGGCGCTGTTTCTGGTGCAGGTGGTGGCCCTGCATGCCGGCACCCGGTTCACGCTGGCCGCCCATTCCACGGTAATGATGAGCACCTACCCGCTGTTCACCTCGTTGTTCGCGCACCTGTTGATCGCCGGCGACCGGCTGACGCCGCGCACCGGCGCCGGGCTGGCGCTGGGATTCGCCGGAGTGGTGGCGACCTTCGCCCCGCAACTGGCAGCGGGCGGCGCGGCAGGTACCGCGCTCGGCAGCGCGCTGGTGCTGGGCAGCGCCCTGCTGCTGGGGCTGCGCACCGCGGTGTCCAAACGCATGCTGCAGGCGGTCAGCGCCGAGAAGCTGCTGTTCTGGATGCTGCTGCTCAGCCTGCCGGCCGCGGCCGCGCTCAGCGCGGTGCTGGAGCGGGAGGAGAGGTTCGCGTTCGACCTCGCCGGGATGCTGGCCATCGGCTACGTGGGCGTGGTGATTGCCGGCTTCTGCTTCCTCTCCTGGACGGCGATTCTGGCCCGCTACCGCGCCAGCCGCCTGACGGTGATGTTCTTCGCCACGCCGCTGTCAGGCACCTTTCTGAGCTGGTGGATTGCCGGCGACCCGCTCGGCCCCAGTCTGCTGGTGGGCGCGCTGCTGGTGGCGGCGGGGATCGCCATCAACGCCAGTGCCCGCTCCTGAGCCGGTAGCGCTATATTGAAATCAGGGTAATCGACTGTGGATGGATGGTTGCAGCTTGCAGGGAAGACCGCGGTGGTGACCGGCGCGGCGTCGGGCATCGGGCGCGCCGCGGCGCTGGCGTTCGCCGAGGCGGGAACGCGGGTGGTGGCGGCGGACCGCGCGGCCGAGGCCGGCGCGCGGGTGGCGGCGGAGCTGGCCGGCGGCGCGGCGGCCGGGCACCGCTTCGAGGCGGTGGACGTGACCGATCCGGACAGCGTGCGCCGCCTGTTCGCCGCGGCGCCGTCGCCGGTGGACATCCTGGTCAACAACGCCGGCATCAACCTGCCCGCAGCGCTGCCGGAGGTGGACGCGGCCAGCGTGGCCCGGACCCTGGCGGTAAACCAGACCGGCATGATCCTGTGCGCGCAGGCGGCGGCGGCCGGCATGGTGGCGGCCGGCCGCGGGGTGATCGTCAACCTGGCCTCGGAGTCGGGGCTGGAGGGGTCGGCGGGCCAGAGCGTGTACGCGGCGAGCAAGGCCGCGGTCTACTCGCTGACCCGCTCCTGGGCCAAGGAGCTGGGACCGCGCGGGGTGCGCGTCACCGGCGTGGCGCCGGGCCCGCTGGAACCCACCGGCATGACCGGCGCCGGCTACATGGCGGCCCTGGCGCGGGCGCGGGGCACCACCCCGGAGGCGATCGCGCGCGGCTACGCGGCGGCGATTCCGCTGGGGCGCGCCGGAACCCTGGCCGAAGTGGCCAACGTAATCCTGTTCCTGGCCTCGCCGCGCGCGTCCTACGTGACCGGCACGGTGGTAAACGTCAGCGGCGGGAAGTCGCGGGCATGAGCGGCGGCGCCGCCGCGGCCCGGCAGCCCCACCACGGGGTGTTCATCACCGCTCCGGGGCAGGTGGAACTGCGCCGCGACCGTCTGCCGGAGCGCTGGTTCGACGGCCCTTACGTGATCACCGAGTCGCTGGGCAACTCGGTGTGCTCGTCCGACCAGAAGGCGGTGCGCCAGTTCACCGAGCACGCGCGCATTCCCGGCAACGCCACCCAGGTGGCGCTTGGCCACGAGACCGTGCACCGGGTGCTGGCCGCGCCGCCGACCGCCCCCGTCCGGCCCGGCCAAGTGGTGTTGATCACCCCCGGTCTGTCCAGCGCCCCGGTGAATCCCGACTCCTTCGCGCCCGATCCCGAGGCCGGCGTACTGGCGGCGCTCGGCTACTCGTTCCGCTACGCCGCCGGCCTGCGCCGCTACAGCGGCCTGCCGGAGCGGGTCGGCGAAGTGGTCGCCGAACAGGGCCTGGGCGAGCTGTTCATTCCGATCCCGGACGCCATCAGCGCGGACTCGGCCACCAGCCTAGCGACGCTGGCCCATGCCGAGCCGTTCGCCTGCTGCCGCGGCGCGCTACGCCACATGTTCACCCGCGGCGCGGACGGCGAGCTGGCGCCGGGGCTGCCGCCGGCCGCGGACGTGGCGCTGCTCAGCGGCACCGGGCGGATGGCGATGATCACCCTGGCCATCCTGGCGCGCGGCCCGCACTGGCCGCGGCGCGTGGCGGTTACCGGCAGCCGCGCCCGGCTGCGCCAGCTTGGCGCCGCCCCGGTGGTGGCGGCCCTGCGCGACCGCGGCGTGAGCGTGCACCTGGTGGACCGCGCCGACGGCGCGGCGCTGGCGGAGCTGCGCGCCGAGCGCGGCTTCGACGGAGTGTTCACCTTCTACGCCAACCAGGAGAGCTACGACCTGGCGGCGGAGTTGGTGCGCCCCGGCGGCAACCTCAACAACTTCGCCGGCGCCGGCGACCCGGACCTCGTGTTGCCGATGACCATTCCCGCGGCGGGGCCGGACAGAGCTCAGGAAGCGGGAGCGGCGATCGGCGAGATGATTCATCCGCAGGCGCTCGGCGCGCCGCGGCGGGTGCGCGGGCTGGCCGCGCCGGCGCGGGTGGCGCTGGCCGGGTTCGATGCCGGCGACGCGCGCGTCGAGCGGTTGCTGCGCGCCCTCCCCGCCGGCACCGCGGTGGCCGGCGCCGGCCCGGCGGGCCGCTTCCCGGCGCTGGCGTTTGGCGCCGACCCGCCCTACACCGACCTGTTCATCGCCGGCCGCGGCGCCGCGGCCGCGCGCACCTACCGCGAGCGCGAGCTGCTGTTGGCGCGCGACGCGGCGGTGAACTTCGTCGACGGCGGCACCGCCATCAGCATCCGCTCGCGCCACCTGCACTACCTTTCACGGCACCAGATCTGCGGCCCCGCGGTGCCCTACTACCTGACCAACACTTCGGAGCCGGCCTCCGCCGACCTGGCCGAACAGGCGCGCGCGCCGCTCAACTTCGACTGGATGGTGCGCCGCATCGCCGGCCTGGCCGCGGCCCCGCAACTGATCCGCGACGTCGGGCGCCGGTCCCCGTTCGGTTCCCACTTCGTCCTCACCCAACTGGAGGAACTCCCCTACGTGGAGGTCGGCGCCGTGCCGTTCCGCGCCGCCGCCCGCGCCGAGCGGCAGGCCGGCCACACCCGCACCGCCGCCGCCTTGACCGCCGCCGCCGGCGTGCTCGCCGCTACCGGCGACCAGTGGTCCCGCGCCGTCGAGGACGCCCTCTACCACGCCCACGACCTCCCCCACCCCTTCGCCGAGCAGGCGCTTCGCTAGCGCGCCAGCCGCGCACTCGCCAGCCGATTGAGGCTCACGCCCTCCTCGGCTGCCTGCAGCACCAGCTCCCGGTGGACTTCCGGCGGCACCCGCACGACGAACCGGCCGCTGTACTTGCGGTCCGCAAGCGGCTCCGGCGGGGTCTCTCCGTTGGCCTGCATATCCGCCACCACTTCCCCAACCAGTTTCTGCATCCCGGCCAGCGCATCCAGCGGAGTAGCCGCCAGCCAACTCAGCGACGGAAACTCGACGCAGGTCGCGACATGCTCATCATCTTCAGGAGACCAAGCTACCCGGTAGGTATAATGCATAGTAGCACCAGCCATTCAGTATCAATAATAGTACCATAATGAAAGGGCAGTTGTTCACTCAGTACTTTCTGACCGACGGCATCCGCGCGACGTCGGAATGGGAGGCCGCGGCAGCGCAGCTCGCCGACTTCCGGCACCGCCTGGACCGCTGCTACGGGCGGTTCGCGGCGCTGCACCAGCCCAACGAGGCGGTGACCGAGCAGGACCTGATCCGCCCGGTGCTGGCGCTGTTGGGATGGAGCGACTACCTGCCGCAACAGGGCGCCGCCGGCCGCGAGGACGTCCCTGACCACCTGCTGTTCGCCGACGCGACCGCCAAGGCGCGGGCCGCGGCGCGCCCCGACTCCGGCGCGCGCTTTCAGGACGCCCTGGTGGTGCAGGAGAGCAAGCGCTTCGGACTCCCGCTCGACCACCGCGACCGCCGCGGCGGCACGCCGCACGGGCAGATGCTGCGCTACCTGGCGACCGCCGAGCTCGCTTCCGAACACCGCCTGCGGTGGGGCATCCTGACCAACGGCGGCGTGTGGCGCCTGTACGACGCCCGCGCCCGCCCGCGCGCCGCCGGGTTCTTCGAAGCCGATCTGGCGGAGGTGCTGCAGCCCGGCGCCGAAGATGGCCTGCGCATCTTCCGGCTGTTGTTCGGGCGCGCTTCCTTTACGCTGCAAGGGACGGCGACCGCCGCCTTCCTCGAAGCCGCCATCGTCGAGGGCAAGCGCTACGAGGAGGCGGTCGCGCAGGACCTGTCGGCGGTCGTCTTCGAGCGCGTGTTCCCGCGCCTGGTGGCGGCGATCGCCGCCGCGGCCGGGGAGGGCGCCGGCCTGTCGGAAGTCCGCTCCGCCGCGCTGATCTTCCTGTACCGGCTGCTGTTCCTGCTCTACGCCGAGGACCGCGGGCTGCTGCCGGTCAACGACGCGCGCTACGATGACTACGGCCTGCGCCGGCGGGTGCGCGACGAGGTGTCCCGCCGGATGGCCGCAGGGGATACCTTCTCCGCGACCGCCGGCAACTACTACCACCACCTGACCGAGCTGTTCCGGCAGATCGACCGGGGCGATGCGTCGATCGGCCTGCCGCCCTACGACGGCGGCCTGTTCGCGCCCGAGGCGGCGCCGCTGCTGGAGCGCATCCGGGTGCCGGACACGGTGACCGCCGAGGTGATCTACGATCTCAGCCATACCGCGGTCGGCCAGGCGCGCGCCGGCCCGGGAACCGACGGCGCGCGGCGCTTCGTCAACTACCGCGACATGTCGGTGCAGCAACTCGGTTCGATCTACGAACGCCTGCTGGAACGGGAACCGGTGCGCGCCGCCGGCGGCGGGGTGGAGATTCGCCTCGAACCCTACGCCCGCAAGGACAGCGGCAGCTTCTATACCCCGCAGGAGTTGGTCGATCTGCTCGTGGATCAGACCCTGAAGCCGCTGGCCGAGGAGCGGCTGCGGGCGTTCGTGACGCGCGCGCAGGAGCTGGCCGCCGACCGCCGACCGCTGGCCGCGCGGCAGGAGGCTTTGGCGCGGCTCGATCCGGCGGTCGCGGTGCTGCGCCTCAAGGTGCTGGACCCGGCCATGGGCAGCGGCCACTTCCTGGTGACCGCGGTCGACTTCCTGGCCGACTGCATCGCCGAGCTGATCGAGCGCGCGCCGGGTATGGCGGAGTGGCTGGACGGCGCCTACGAGTCACCTCTGGTGGGCCGGATCGCGGAGATTCGGCAGGGGATTCTGCGCCGGGCGCGGGCCGGCGCCTGGGTCATCGACGCGGCGCACCTGACCGACCAGGCGATCATCCGGCGGCTGGTGCTGAAGCGCTGCATCTACGGGGTGGACAAGAACCCGCTGACGGTGGAACTGGCGAAGGTTTCGTTGTGGCTGCACAGCTTCACGGTGGGGGCGCCGCTGTCGTTCCTCGACCACCATCTGCGGTGCGGCGACTCGCTGCTTGGCCTGCGCGTGCGGGAGGCGCTGCGCGAGCTGGACCGGCTCGGCGGGTTGTTCGCCGGGGCGGCGATGGCCGGCGCGGAGGTGGCGGCCGAAGGGATGGGGCGGATCGAGGAGATGTCCGATGCCGACGCCGCGGAGGCGCACGAGTCGGCGGCGGTGTTCGAGGGGGTGGAGGAGACCACCGCCGACCTGCGCGGGCTGCTCGACCGTCTGTGCGGGCTGCGGTGGATCACGGCCGGCATGAAGGCTGCGGCGCGCCGGGCATTGGAGCTGCCGCTGGAGCAGACGTTGAACCAGCGGCCGACCGACGCCTACCGGATTCTGGCGCGCGGGGCGGAGGCGGTGCGTGACGGCGCGCCGGCGGACGGCGCAGCCGGCGGCGCACTGGACGGCGCGGCGGGGACGCTACGGGCAGCCGGAGCCCATGCCCGGCGCGAGCGGTTTCTGCACTGGGAGGCGGCATTCCCCGGCGTGTGGCGGGAGTGGCAGAACGAGCGACCGGAGGGCGGCTTCGACGCCGTGATCGGCAACCCGCCGTGGGACCGCATCAAGCTGCAGGAGGTCGAGTGGTTCGCCACCCGCGCGCCGAAGATCGCGCGCGCCCCGACCGCGGCCGCGCGGCGGGCGGCGATCCGCCGGCTGCGGGAGCGGGGCGCACCGCTGGCCGCGGCCTTCGATGCGGCCAAGGAACGGGCCGACCAGCTCGCCCGCATGGTGCGCGCGGCCGGCAGCTTCCCGCTGCTCGGCGGCGGCGACGTCAATCTCTACTCGCTGTTCGTGGAGCGCGCCATGAGCCTGGTCAAACCGGGCGGGCTGGTGGGACTGCTCACCCCATCCGGCATCTACGCCGACAAGACCGCCGCCCCGTTTTTCAAAGGGCTCTCTACCGCGGGACGAATCGGCGGCCTGTTCGATTTCGAGAACCGGCGCCCGGGCACCGGGCTACCGCCGTTCTTTCCAGACGTCAACTCGCGGTTCAAGTTCTGCGCGCTGATCTTCGGGGGCGAAGGACGGCGCTTCACGCAGACCCGGTGCGCCTTCTTCCTGCACGACACCCGCTCGGTCGACGATCCGCAGCGCTGCTTCCCGCTGGCGCCGGACGACTTTGCCCGCGTCAATCCCAACACCGGCACCGCGCCGGTGTTCCGCACCCGCCGCGACGCCGACCTCACCCGCGGTATCTACCAACGCCATCCGGTGCTGGTCGACCGCTCCGGCGCGGAGGAACGCCGCGCTTGGCCGGTCCGCTACCACACGATGTTTCACATGACCAACGACTCCGGTCTGTTCCGCACCGCCGCCCAGCTCGACGCCGACGGGTTCTACCGGATCGCCGGCAACCGGTGGAAGCGGGGAGCCGAGCTCTGCCTGCCGCTGTACGAGGGAAAGATGGTGCAGGCGTTCGACCACCGCGCCGCCAGCGTGATCGTCAACCCCGACAACCTGAACCGGCCGGCCCAACCCCGCGAGGCCACGCCGGACCAGCACGCCGATCCGCACTGGCTGCCGGACCCGCAGTTCTGGGTACCTGCCGATGCATGCCGGTGGGACTGGCCGTTGGAGTGGGTCGTCGGATTCAAGGAGATAACCGCTCCCACCAACCACCGCACCGTGATCGGCTCGGTCTTCCCGCAGGCGGCGTTCGGCAACAAGACCCCGATATTCCTGCCGATGGCGGGCGCCGCTGTCGAGATGACGGACGCCTACAAAGCATCCGCCCCATTGCTGGTCGCCAATCTGAATGCGATGGCGTTCGATTTCGTCGCCCGACAGAAGGTGCACGGCCAGACCCTCAATCTGTTCATCGTCGAGCAACTGCCGGTCATCGCGCCCGGCGATTATGACCGGCGCTTCGGCGCCGCGACCGCGCGCGATCTGGTGCGCGACCACGTCCTGCGCCTCACCTATACCGCCCACGACCTGACGCCCTTCGCCCGCGACCTGGGCTGCGGCGGCGCGCCGTTCCCCTGGGACCCCGCAGCGCGCCGCCACCTGAGCGCTCGCCTCGACGCCCTCTACTTCCACCTCTACGGCCTGTCCCGCGAGGACGCCGCCTACGTCCTCGACACCTTCCCCATCGTCCGCCGCCAGGATGAGACCGCGTGCGGCCGCTACCGCACCCGCGACCTCATCCTCGCCTACATGAACGCCTTGGCCGCCGGCGACACCACCACCGACGTCACACCGCGCTAGCCGTCGGCGTCCAGCGAGAAATCGAGAGCCTCGGAGTAACGCGGAAGCCGGTACCGGAACCGCAGCGCCGTGCCGCCAAGGAACGCCCAGTCGGAAAATGCCCCGTGGTCCTGCAGCGCAAGCAGGATGCGGGCCTGCAGGTACTCCCGCGCGGTATTGCGCGCCTGGACGCCGTGCGGCTCGCCGGCGAGCAGCTCCAGCAGCGCCGCTTTCATGACCATCCCTCCTCGTCGCGCCAGAGGTTGAGCAGCAGGCGAACGGCGCGCGCGACCTTGCGCGAACCGGTTCTCAGCACCGCGGCGCGCAGCCGCTCCGCGTCAAGTGAGTCGGCGGGCGTGAGACGAAGCTCCCGCAGGTAGGGAAGCCGATCGCTGTGCGGGGTCAGATACAGCAGGTCGACCAGCGCCTTCTCGGCGCGGGCGAGCATCACGCGCTGGCCGTGCGCGACCTCGATCTCGACGAAACCGAACATCCGCCGCGGGAGCAGGTGGCGAAACAGAAACCGTCCGCGCGGCGTATCGAGCTGCTGCGCCCGGCGGGTGGTGACGCTGGTGGTCACGGGAACGTACTCGGGAATCATGCCGTAATGGGCCAGTGCCGAGTGCAAGCTCACATAGGATGCTCGGTCGAGCGCCCCGGCGATGGCGAACGGATGGGCCGGCGCGGCGGCGTATGGCGCCGCGACGAGATACACCCCGCGCCGGAGCTGCGCGACCCGTCCGGCCTTGACCCAGCGATCCAACTGCCGCCTCAGGTTCTCCGGGGAGCGTTGTCCCGCAAGGATCTGTCCCGTACGAAACAGCCCATGGGGGGCCACTCTGGCCAGCAGTACCTCGAATCTCATGGCAATAACATGACATCAATGTCTATTTATCGCCACGACAGTTCCACGCTATCCGGACGACCGTGTGCTACACTGGCCGTATGACGAGTTCGCCCCGATCGCGGCCGCAATCGACCGGCTGATGGAGGCCAGGCAATGGGCAAGCACGAAGAAAGACGCCTAGATAGCGACTACTCGGCGAAGCCGCTCTCCGGCCGACCCACCGCCGACGAGATTGCCGCGGCATGGGACGCAGACCCGTGGGGGCGTAGATTCTTTGTCGCTGACGACGTGATAGAGTTTCCAGATGGCGTCCTGGGAGCCAGATTTTCCGGCAAGTGGTATGTCGTGGACGATAGCGACAGCAACCGCCAGCGGCCGGACTTCAGCCAGCCCATCGAATGGGAGCCGGGCAAGAAGCCGGCGTTCCGCGTTCGGCAGGGGGATGACGGTAGCTGGTACGCCGTGAGTGACAACGGCGAACTGGACCTCGACCGACCCGTCAAATTGGTGGATGGCCACTGGGTGGAAGCCGACACATCCAACGGAAGCGTTGAGGCATGACTGCCGTCGAGGAATTGGCCTTGCGGATATCGATCCTGTCCTCCACCGCCGACCCCGCTTCGGTAACGGAGCTCGTCCCTCCGCGACGGGCGACAATCGGGTCCTGATAGCCGGGCACGTCGTGGAGATGACCCTGTCCTACCGGATCGCCGAGGCGGAACAGGTCTACGGCAAGCGGTGGGACGATGAGTTGGACCGGCACCTCCAGATGGGATGTTCGCCATAGACCGGATCTCCGCCGACGGTACCATGGGAAAGCGGCGACGGCCCGAACCCCGCGTGGTCGACGGCGTCTGCCGCCGGACCGCACGGATAGGCAACTGCGAAGACGTGGCCCCGATAAGCCACTCTTGGGGGACGAGGACGATCAATCCAGACGGAACCTGCCGCCGCCCCGAGCCGTATAGTTGCGTCCCCGGGACGCAGCCGATCGACCACTCCACGCTCACCGCGCATGAAGGAGGATAGTTGTGTCCAAAGCTGCAGGATGGGATGCTTACTTCGAACTCGTACTGACCCTCAACTGGGACGATGTCGAGTCGGAGATGGAGCGTAAGCGCGCCAGTGAACGGTATTTGCGATCAGTAGTAAACAGCGGGGAGCTGCCTAGCGACTTAGCTACCTTCGGGAAACATTTAACTAAACTTAACAACAGGAAGAGGGTGAATGCTCTGTCTAAATGGCATCACGACGCTCCGGAACAAATGGAGGAAGCTCTGAGACGTCTTTGGGCTGGATTGTCTGACAGGTTGCCGCCGAGAGAAGAGGTATTCACACGGATTCGCACATTCGCCGAGCAATTGCCGGTTGTCAAGTATCTCTCCACCCGGGAAGGGCGCATGGCGCTGATCTCCGCCCTGCTCGTAGGGATTTCGGCGGAGCGTTACCCTCGGTTCGGGGTGGAAATGTTTGAAAAGGCATACAAGTTTACGGACCACCCCGACACGTCCAAGGATGCGGACGAGGCGACTCGGTATGAGCACGCGTTGAAGTTTCTCGACAAGTTCGTCGAGGAAGCTCGGGCGCGTGGACTCGAACGGCCTCGCAACCTCCTCGAAGCACGCTCGGTAGTCCGCATACTATTCCGTGACAAACTCTACCCGGACCTCGATCCGCCACCGAAGGCCGGGTTGCAGCGGCTCGCCGACGAGTTGCTCATCGAGCGTGCCTTTCCTGTTCGTGTCAAGAAGCTGTTGGCCGACAAGCGACAGGTCGTGTTCCAGGGGCCGCCGGGTACGGGGAAGACCTACGTCGCGCGGAAGTTGGCGGAGTGCCTGGCGGGGTCGGCGCAACGCGTCCGGCTGGTGCAGTTCCATCCGTCCTATGCCTACGAGGACTTCGTGCAGGGCTTCCGCCCGTGTTTGCGGGACGGGCAGCCGGGCTTCGAACTCACCGGCGGACCGCTGCTCGCCGCGGCCGAACAGGCGCGGGCGGAGCCGGACGAGAGGCACTTCCTGGTCATCGACGAGATCAACCGCGGCAACCTCTCCAAGGTGTTCGGCGAGCTCTACTTCCTGCTCGAATACCGCAACGAGGAGATGAGCCTTCAGTACTCCGCCAAGCCCTTCTCCTTGCCCGACAACCTGTACTTGATCGGCACGATGAATACCGCCGACCGCTCCATCGCACTGGTAGACCTGGCGCTGCGCCGCCGATTCCACTTCGTGGAGTTTCACCCCGACAAGCCCCCGGTCGCCGGCCTGCTCGACCGCTGGCTGAAGCAGCACGCCGCCGAGTGGTCCTGGCTGGCGGCCGTCGTCGACCACGCGAATGGCAAGCTGAGCGACCGGCAGGCGGCGATCGGGCCGAGCTATTTCATGAAGCGGGACCTCGACGACGAGATGGTCCGTCTGATCTGGGAGCACAACGTGCTGCCCTACGTCGAGGAGCACCTGTACGGGGAGCACGAGCGGCTGCGCGAATTCGATCTGGACGCACTTCGGAAGGAGCTGGGCGACGGCGCGAACCGGGACGGCGGCGCCCCGCCCGCGGACGACGACGGACCTATCGATGAGACAGATTGACCTGCGGGAATACGAAAGCAGCGAACCGGTTGCGCTCGCGATCGACGAGCGTGACCGGTTGGCCGAGCCCAGCGTGGGCGACAGCGTCTGCCGCCGGTCTGCACGGATAGGCAACTGCGAGACGTGGCCCGATCCACTATTGGATGACGATCAGCCAGACGGAACCTACGGCCGTCCCGAGCCGTATAGTTGCGTCCCCGGGACGCAGCCGATCGACCACTCCACGCTCACCTCGCATGAAGGAGGGTAGTATGTCCGAAGCTGCAGGATGGGATGCTTACTTCGAACTCGTAAAGACCCGCAAATGGGATGAGGTCGAGCCGTTGCTGGAGTATAAGCGTGCCACTGAACGGTACTTGCGATTAGTGACCAACGAGGTGCTGTCCAGCAACGAAAACTGGATCAAAAACGCAGCTAAAGATGACCGGCAAAACTTGGAATTTTGCGGCGGTCAGAGAATGGCAGCTCTGGCCAAATGGTATGACGAAGAGCCGGAACGAGTAGCGGCGGTGCTGAGGGAGCTTTGGGCCTCGTACAATGGATTGCCTGAAAGGTTACCGCCGAGGGATGAGGTGTTCACACGGATTCGCATATTCGCCAATCAGTTGCCGAGCGTCGACAAGAATCTCCGCGGCCCGGGAGGGCGTATGGGACTGATCGCCGCCCTGCTTATGAGGATATCGGCTGAACATTACCCTCCGTTCGGCGTGGACATGTTCCAAAAGGCATACAAGATTACGGGCCACCCACAGCCACCACCCAAGGCGGACGAGGCGATTCTGTATAAGTACGCGTTGGAGTTCCTCGACAAGTTCGTCGAGGAAGCTCGGGCGCGTAGACTCGATTGGCCACGCAACCTCCTGGAAGCACAGTCGGTAGTCTACATGCTCCGTAAGAACGATCCCAAGAACCTGCGCAGTGTCCGAATAGTGCCGGAGGTCGACGAGACCGATCCTGACTTCGATCCGCTACCGAAGGTCCGGTTGCAGGGTCTCGCCGATGAGTTGCTCATCGAGCGTGCCTTTCTTGGTCGTATCGAGAAGCTGCTGGCCGACAAGCGGCAGGTCGTGTTCCAGGGGCCGCCGGGAACGGGAAAGACCTATGTCGCGCGGAAGTTGGCGGAGTGTCTGGCGGGGTCGGCGGAACGCGTCCGGCTGGTGCAGTTCCATCCGTCCTATGCCTACGAGGACTTCGTGCAGGGCTTCCGCCCGTGTTTGCGGGACGGGCAGCCGGGCTTCGAACTCACCGGCGGACCGCTGCTCGCCGCGGCCGAACAGGCGCGGGCGGAGCCGGACGAGAGGCACTTCCTGGTCATCGACGAGATCAACCGCGGCAACCTCTCCAAGGTGTTCGGCGAGCTCTACTTCCTGCTCGAATACCGCAACGAGGAGATGAGCCTTCAGTACTCCGCCAAGCCCTTCTCCCTGCCCGACAACCTGTACTTGATCGGCACGATGAATACCGCCGACCGCTCCATCGCACTGGTAGACCTGGCGCTGCGCCGCCGATTCCACTTCGTGGAGTTTCACCCCGACAAGCCGCCGGTCGCCGGCCTGCTCGACCGCTGGCTGGCGAAGCATGCCGCCGAGTGGGCCTGGCTGGCCGCCGCCGTCGACCGCGCGAATGAGAAGTTGAGCGACCGGCAGGCGGCGATCGGGCCGAGCTACTTCATGAAGCGGGACCTCGACGACGAGATGGTCCGTCTGATCTGGGAGCACAACGTGCTGCCCTACGTCGAGGAGCACCTGTACGGGGAGCACGATCGGTTGCGCGAATTCGATCTGGACGCACTTCGGAAGGAGCTGGGCGAAGGCGCGAACCGGGACGGCGGCGCGCCGCCCGCGGACGACGGCCCGGAAGATGAGACAGATTGACCTGCGAGAATACGAGCGTAGCGAGCCGGTTGCGCTCGCGATCGACGAGCGTGACCGGTTGGCCGAGGCGCTCCGCGGGTCGATCACCATCGAGCCTGCGCCCGGCGCGGAGGACCGGTACTTCCTGACGCCGGGCTCCACCATCGGCGCGCTCGAAATCGGCGGCCTGTCGGTATCGATCCGTCCCAAGCTGTCCATCTCGCGCGTGCTCTTTCTGGCGTCCTACGCCGCCGACAGGATCGAGCTGCGGGACCGCTTCGACTTCAGGGACGTGCAGGACGTCGTGGAGCTGTTGGCGCTGCAGCTCGAGGCGGCCGCGCGGCAGGCGTTCGCCGCCGGACTGCTGCACGGGTATCGGACCGAGCAGGAAGCGCTGCATACCGTTCGCGGCCGCATCCGCGTCGAGGAGCAGCTCCGGCGCCGGTTCGGCCTCCCCGTGCCGCTGGAAGTCCAATACGACGAGTTCACGGACGACGTTACGGCGAACCGGCTGGTGAAGGCGGCCGCCGCACGGCTCGCGCGGATGCGCACCCGCGCGCCCCGGTCGCGCGCCGGCCTGGCGTGGATCGGCGCGCGGCTCGATGCCGTGTCGCTGGTCGAGTACCCCGCGAACGCCGTGCCGGCGGTCGCGTTCGACCGGTTGAACCGCCACTACCGCCAAGTCGTGAAACTGTCCCAACTCATCCTGCGGCAGCGGTCCTTCGATGCCGGCCGCGGCGGCGTCCACGCGGCGGGCTTTCTGATGGACATGAACGTGATCTTCCAGGAATTCGTCACGCGCGCGCTCCGGGACGCGCTGCATGTTTCGGAGCGCGTGTTCCGCTCCGATGACCAGCTCCGGCGGGTAACGCTGGACGAAGCCGGAAAGGTAGGGCTCCGGCCCGACCTGACGTGGTGGGACGGCGCGCGCTGCACGTTCGCCGGCGACGTCAAGTACAAGAGGATCAGGGACGCGCACGTGCCCAACGCCGACCTGTACCAGCTCCTGGCCTACGTCACCGCGCTCGATCTGCCGGGCGGGCTGCTGATCTATGCGCAGGGCGAAGACGATCCGGCGTCACATCGGGTCCGTCACTCGGGGAAGCTGCTGGAGGTCGAAGCCCTCGACCTGTCCGGGACGCCGGCGGCCCTGCTCGCCAGGATCGATCAATTGGCGGACCAAGCCCGCACCCTGCGCGCCGCAGCCGTCCAACGCCTCGAACGCCGCGCGGCGTGACCGGCTAGTCGCCGGGGCGTCGCTGCGGACGCGGAACATTGGGGGCGCTGAAGGAGCGTTCGTCGCCGCAGCCCTGTTCGTCAGGTGCTGCCTGCTCCGAGTCGACCGAGCTCGTTCTTGAAGCGGGCGATTACCCGTTCGTTGACGTGCAATGGGTTCGATTCCTGCATCTTGTGGGCGATAGCCGTGGCTCGCTGCGGAGTGACCGCTCCGGCGGCAACGACGTCCACCAGAAGACGAAGCCCGAAGCGGGCCCGGACCGCGCGGCGCTCGCACAGCCGGCGGAGTGCCGGGTCATTGGTAACGCAGGTCCACCCTTCCTCGCGGCACGTCACGAAGCAGAGACGGTCATTGAAGGACAAGGACACATCCATATCGACGCTGCCTGCCCTGAGCAGGCGGCTGGTGGCAACCTCGACGACGGAGACCGCCAAGCGCGTACAATCGGCTCGCGTCACCCCGTGCACCGCGTCCAACACCGGCGCGAGCACGGCCACGCGGCCGACGTGTTGGCCTATGAGCTTGAGCACCTCAAGATCGGAGTCGCGGTAATCGATGAAAACGTCCGCGTCGACCAGGAGAACGGGGGGCGCGGATCGGTTCAGGTAGCCCACTCACGAATGCGCTCCCGCATCTGCTCCTGGCTGAGGTTCAGGATTTCGGCGCCGCGCCCGATGGAGATACGCCCTTCCCGCAGCGCCTGGCGCACGAGGCGCGACAGACGATCTTCCATAAAATCATGCCGGGAAAGGCGGTCCGGCTCCCCCGAGCGGCCCCAATGCCAAGCGAACTCGCTCTGTCCCAGAGCGTGCGGCTCTTCGACCGTGCGCAACGTGCTCCCGGAGTACCGGCGATGTTGGGCATGGAACGCTCCCCAGACATCGCTCGTTCCTCGCCCGGATTCGACCAGCCGGTAGAGCACCGTCTGGTAACTCACGCGGAACATCCGCTTGACCTTCAGCACGCGCTCCAACAGCGAATGTCCCTCGGTCTGGTCCCACGCCGCCGCGAACGCCTCCTCCGGCATCAGGAACCGACTCGCGAAGGAGTCCGCTTCTCGTTCCGCCGTCGGATGGAGGTCGGTGGCGTCGCGCCGGTAATCGTCGGGGTGCAGCAACAGGTGACCCAACTCGTGGGCGGCCGTGAAGATCCAGCGCTCCACGGAGATCCGTTCCCAGGTATTCACCACCACGGCCGGGCCGCCGGCCCCGGTGCCGACGCTCAGCCCGAAGAACGAGTCGCGCCGGGTGTCCAGCAGCAGCACCTTGACGCCGTGCCTCTCCAGCAGGCCGCAGATGTCCTGCACCGGCTCGCGTGTTCCGAGTCCGAACTTCTTGCGCGCGGCCTGTGCGACAGTAACGGCGTCATGGGCCGGGCCGGGAGGTTTCTTGACCGCGAACGGTTGAGGAGTGACGCCGAGATCAGCCTCCAGCGCGCAGTAGGCGTCGAGCCAGGTCGCAACCCGGGCCAGGATCTGCTCACGGGCGTGGACGCGCGTCCCCGCGCGAAACCGCACGCTCTCCAGGCGCCGCACCGGAGTCACCAGCTCGCCGACGGACACGCCGAGCACCTTGGCCAGCGCGGCCAGCGTCCGCGCCTGCGGCACCACCTCCCCGCGCTCGATCTTGCCCACGGACACCCGCGACAGCCCGGCCTCGCGGGCGAGCTCCGCCTGCGTGAGCTCACGGTCCAGCCGCAGCCGGGCGACGTTGGCCGCGACCCCAATTTCAGGCGCGTCTCCCTTGACAGCATCCCCTTCGACAGTTATCATATACACAGATTCAGAAGAAATGACAATCTCAGAGACGGAGACAACACGTAATGAGCACGACGATCACGTTCTTCCCAGTTGGCGACGGCGACATGACGTCCCGGATCATATCATCGGTGGCAGGCATCCGGCGGCTCCCGCATGAGGTGACGTCCAGCTCGCCGGCGGCGATGCCCGGCAGCTCGGCGGCAACGCCGATCGACCACGCCGCGCTCACCGCGCACGATGAACCAAGCAGACCGGCGAGATAGGCCGGAAGGCAGCCGAATAGGGGAGAGGAGACATCGGTGATATTTGCACAGGCATTAGTCTTCGTTTCGTGGAAGATATACGAAACAGTCGCGTATTTTGCATACGTTGGCGTGGTTCGTATCGTTCAACTAGTTGAGTCGGTATTGTTGTGAACAAGATCTTCGACGGCGGTCATGGCTTGCGCGGCGGCAGCAGCTTCTCGCCGGTGTACGCGTCCCAGGCGTTGCCGTCAGCGTCGACGCGGACGAGGGTGTCCTCGTGACGCATCCCCCGCGCGGCATCCGCCCGGAGCTCCTCGATCGTGATCCCTCCGAGCGGGCGCCCGGAGTAATCGCTGTCTACGGCTTGGGTTTCTTCGGCTTCTTCTTTCTGCTTGCCCATCTGCGACTCATCAGGAGCTTATCGATCTCCTTCGCTATCGGCAAGAACTCGTCATACGGCCACTGCCTGATCCGCGTGGTCGGCTGTGCATGGGTGAGTATCTTGTCGAGCTGCGCCTTGAGGACCGATGACCCGCTCCGCCACGCAATGTACTGCGCATACGCCCGCGCCCACAACTCGGCCTCGTGGGTCAGGTAGGCATTGCCGAGCTGCTGCAGGCGGCCCTTGACAGCATCTCCACCGCTGGTTATCATATGGTCGATGATCGTTAAGATGATACAAGGAGGATAAGAGAATGGCGCGGGTCGGAACCTTGCACCATCAGGTCGTTGACCAACTGATGAAACGGTTCTATGGCGGACCGTTGATAAACAACGTCTATCGGGGAGATTACGTCGAGGCACTGATCCTTTCCGCTTTGGGAGAAAAGTGGAAGCCTATTGGCGAGTGGGGCGGTTGGGACCTGGAAAGGGACGATGGCATCCGCTTGGAAGTCAAGCAGTCGGCGGCCCGGCAGCCCTGGCACGCTGCGGCGTCTGCCGGAAAGCCTTCCCGCTCCAGCTTCTACATCACTCCTCGTGGAGGGTACTACACCGATGCCGGATTTTGGAAGAGGTTTGATCCACCTGTCCGCTTTGCCGACATCTACGTCTTTGCCTGGCACCCGGAAAAGGCTCCCGACATTGCTGACCACCGTTGGGCCGAACAGTGGGAATTTTACGTGGTACGGGAGAGCAAGCTGCCGCCGAAGCCGCAAAGGACAAAGACGCAGAAAAGAAGTATCAGTACGGTCAAGAAACTGGCGGCGGCAGTTACCTATGACGAACTGGCCGCAAAGGTAACGGAATTGGCGGCGGAGATTCCGCGTCGAGAGCTGAAAGCCAATCGGTTGAGGTAACGAAGGCCACCTCACATACACCGGCAATACCGAAGGAGGATAAGAAATGGCGCGTTGGATCGGTCCCGGACCTGAATACGCTCATATCGGCTACGTTCTCGATGCAGTCGTAGTCTGGAAGGATCGGTGTTTCTTGAAAGATGGATCGGTGTTTACGGACGAATCGCTATGGACGCCGGCAAACGTCGAGGAGCTCGAGCAACTGGTGAAGGCGATGGACCGAAAAATGGGGGATATAAAGGACAACGAGTGGGAGATCCGTATATGGGAGCAACTCAAAGAGAAACTGACGGATGTCCGCCCGGAGTTGATCCATCTGGCCGCGGAGGCATTCTGGTTCACGTCGTTGTATCCCGATACGAGGGAGCCGAAATGGAAGCGCGGCCGCTTTAACGAGCTGTGGGAGATGGCTCAAGCCAACCCGATTGCCCAGAGCCGGAAGCATCTGATCGATGATGATCGGGTGCTGAGGGGTGTCGCGGTCGTTCATCCTCGACACTGGTGGCTCTACATTCCATTTCCCTATCTCTTGCGGATGGTTCGCTTGTGGAAGACGGAACCGCCCGGGGTTGACTTGGAACCGCCCTGGGGATTCATCCGCTGGCTGAATACGACGGTCGAATTCAATCCGAAGGCGCCGACGAAGATGCCGATGCGCCATGCTATTCCCTACCTGCTGTTTCCGGACTACGTTGAGCGGGTCCAATCTTCAACAGATAAGCGTAATATCATCGCTGCGTTCGGAAAACCCGAAGACAAAGTGAAAACCGATGACGAAGTGATTTACGAGATACGCGAACATCTTGAGAAGGAACGGGGAACCAAGGAACTGGATTTCTACCATCCACCGCTCGCGGAAGAGTGGCCGCGATCCGAAAAGGAAGAACCTCAAGACGACGACACTAAACCCGAAAAGGCTCTGAATGTCATTCTGTATGGGCCGCCGGGAACCGGAAAGACCTACGAGACCGCTCAGCGGTGCGTCGAGATCTGCGATGGTGAGGCGAAGCCCAGCGAGATACGCAGTCGCTATCGGGAGCTGGTCGAAGCGGGGAGAATAGAGTTCATTACCTTCCACCAGTCCTACGGCTACGAGGAGCTCGTCGAAGGGCTGCGGCCGGAGACCGGAAGCGACGCCGGGATTCGTCTTGTCGCGACCGACGGAGTGCTCAAGCGCATTGCCCGGCGCGCCCGGGAGAACGAGGGCGAGGCGCACGTGCTGGTGATCGACGAGATCAACCGCGCCAACGTGTCCAAGGTGATGGGCGAGCTGATCACGCTGCTGGAGGAAGACAAGCGGCAGAATGCGGAGAACGAGGTCGCCGTGACGCTGCCGCACTCCGGCGAGCGCTTCACGCTGCCCGCGAACCTGCACTTGCTCGGCACCATGAACACCGCCGACCGTTCGATCGCGCTGCTCGACACGGCGCTGCGGCGGCGGTTCCAGTTCGTGGAGCTGGCGCCCGCTCCGGCTCTGCTGGAGGCGGCGGCCGAGGCTACGGGCGTCGCCCTCCCGGCGGTGCTCCAAGCCATGAACGACCGACTGGAATGGCTGCTCGACCGCGATCACCTGATCGGCCACGCCTGGTTCATGGCCGCCCGCACCAAAGCGGACGTGGACGAGGTGATGCGCCGCAAGATCATTCCGCTGCTGGCCGAGTACTTCTACGAGGATTGGGGAAAGGTCCGCGCCGTACTTGGCGGCGGCGATGACTTCGTACGGGGGGAGCGGCTGAAGCCGCCGCCGAACCTCGCTGATGACGGCTATGAGGAGGAACGGCGGCGCTGGGGGGTCGTGCCCCACGAGTTCGCGGACGGCGCCTATGACCGTTTGGTCGGGGGACGACCGGCGGACGATGCCGAATAGCCGGACTGCCGACTCTTTCACGTGTCGGGAATGGCAGCATCTGCCGGTCGGCGGTAACGGCCTTTCGGAGCGAGATGCCCGCCGACTGCACGCGCTTGCCGAGCGCGCACGCCGGCGGTTGGCGCCGCCGGCGGAGGTCCTGACCCGTACTAGCACCGGCATCAAGGCGGGTCAGGTAGTAGGCGTTCTGGCCGTGCCCGGCGGGCCGACCCTCGAGATCCTGCCCAAGATCGATCATGAGAACGGCGCCGTGCGGGCGGCGCTGGTGCGCATGCTCGCGGTCGCCTGGGGCTTGCGCGTGACCGACGGTGAGCTTGCGTCGATGGACACTCAGCGGTGCGATCTCCTCGAGATACTCATCCGGCTGTTCATCGCGCGACTGCTCACGATCGTCCGCCGCGGGTTGCCGCGCCGCTATCGCGAGCATCAGGAGGACCTGAAGCAACTGCGCGGTCGTCTGAACGTGACGCGGCAGGTAACCCGTTTCGTTGGCCGTCCCGATCAGATCGCCTGCCGCTTCGAGGAGTGGTCCGAGGACACGCCGCTGAACCGCGTGCTGAAGGCCGCGGTGTCGAGGCTCGCCGGTCTGACGCGCTCGGCCGATACCAGCCGGCGGCTCGCCGAGCTTGCCGCCCGCCTGGAGTTCGTGGGCGATACTGCGGACCCGTTGCGCGAGCAGGTGCGTCTGGACCGCACCAACACGGCGTTTCACGACATATATCGTCAGGCCTGCCGGTTTCTCGCCCGGGAGTGGCAAGATACGACCACCGGAGCCGCGCAGGGCTTCGCACTGCTGTTCCCCATGAACGAGCTGTTCGAGGAGTTCGTGGGCCGCAGCGTTCGCGCCGCCTCTTCCCGGCCCGTCCATCTCCAACACTGGAGGCATCATGCGGTCGACGCCGCGCGCCCGCTGTTCGCCCTGCGGCCCGACATCGCCGTGGAGACGCCGGACGGCTGGGTCATTCTCGATACGAAGTGGAAGCGGCTCACGTTCGGCGACGACAAGCTGGGTATCGCCTCATCCGACATCTACCAGATGGCGGTCTACGGCGACGCCTATCGCGCCCAACGAGTGGTTCTGATCTATCCGTGGCATGAGGGCGTGGACCGCCCGCCCGGGATTCTCCGCAACTGGTCGATCCGCGGCACCGGCCGCCGGCTCGACGTCGCGACCGTGGACGTCGGCCGCCCCGATGCGGTGGTCGAATCGTTGCGCCAAATCGTGACCAACGGGTGACGCGGATTCATGACCGTACGAAGATACCGGCGGCGCCCAGCTTCTTGCGTATCGCCGCGGTGAGTTTCTTCCCGGCGGGCAGCTCCACCGCGGTGGCGGAGAGTTGCCGGCCATTCTTGCCCACTGCCGCCAATACCCGCGCTGCGGTCTCGGCGTCGCCGCAGTCCACCACCACCGCCGGGCGCACGTCGATCCAACGCACCTCGGCGGCCCACGCGGCGACTTGCCGTTGCACGTTGTCCGGCAGCGGATGCTTCGACAACCGGCGCAGCGAGGCGACGATGCCATCCCCATCCCGGCCTGCCCTGACGGCGCGTTGCACCGACTCGCGGCGCAGGACGAACAACGTGCCCACCGAATCGGGTCCCTCCAACGCCGCGGTCGGCTCCGCATAGGCGCGGGCCTGGAGCTGGACCTCCACCGACGGCGCCAGAAACACGATTTCGAAGTTGGGCTGCACCAGGATCTCGCCGGTGTCCTTGGCCGCGTCGAACTCGAACTGATCCGTATCCTTCAGCAGATAGCGGCCGGCCTGCGTAAGACGGAAGCCCACTCGGCCGCTGACGAGCCGCCCCAGCGTCACTCCTCCCAGTGCCACCAGACGCCGGAAGAAGAAGGCGGCCAATGTTCCCTTCCACTGTTCGTCGAGGTCATCCATGTCTTCGAGGGGCAGGAAGACTTCGTCCTCGGTCAACGGATTGTTCCGGCTCCGCCACCGGTCCAGGAAATCGTTCAGATTCACCGCCGCGGCGCCCGCAGTCGAGCGAAAGGCGGCAGTCACCGCCGCGCGGCACTCGATCGGGTGATACCACCGATCATCCGCGCCGGGATCGTACGGCAGATAATCGAGGCGTTCGGCGAGGATCAACGGGCCGTCGTCGCCGGCGGGCTCATCCGCGTCTTCGTCGTCTTCCACGGCGTCGCCTTCGTCGTCGCCTTCGGCGTCGGACAGCAGGTACTCGCCATCCTCCTCATAGTCGTCATCGTCGTAATAGCCGTCGTCCAACAACGGGACCTTGTCATCCGCGGCGGCGCGCAACGCGTCGAGCACCAGTTTGAGTCGGGCGCCGGCGGCGAGGCCCAGCCAGCGCCGCCCGCGCTCGGTCACCTCCAGGCGGAGGTCTTTGCCGCTGTCACCCCTGACCGCCGCCAACCCAAGCTGGTGCGCTGATTCCGCGGCAAGGTCGGCCCGCGCACCGCGCGGCAGCGGGGCGCCGAGAGTGTCGAGGGTGTCGAGCCAGGCCGGCAGCGCCGTGAGCGCGCGGGCGATCGTGTTGCGGGAGCGCGCGAACAGCGTGGAGTGATCGGCCCTGAGGCGCGGCGGGGCCGCGGTTGCCTCGACCAGCAGCAGCGCCATGTCATCGATCAACAGGGGCCGGCAGAACTGCGCTTCGTTGCGGTCGAATTCAGGCGCCGATTCCGCGGGAGTGGCGGCAAGCTGCGCCGCGCGCGGCGAGCGCCACACGCCGAAGAAGAGCCGGCCCCCGTTGTCGAGGCCGACCAACGCCAGCGCCTCCCGGCAGGCGAATGCCAACGCCGGTGCCAGGAGGTCCTCCTCGGGCTTACCGCGGAACGCGGTGAGCAGGTCGGCGATGGAAATCGGGGCGCCGTGCTGGAGCACCGCTACGATCAGTTGGCGCGCAAGGCCGACCGCCGCCGGCGGCGCCAGGCGCCATCGTTGCGGCCCCGGCCCTTGAGGCTCGACGCCGGAATCCTCCTGCCCCAGAAAGTCGGCCAACCACTCCGCCCCGCCCATCTCCTCGGCCAGTTCGGCGCGGCTGGTAGTCGTTTCGGCCCCGGAGCGGCTCAGCGCCGCGCAATCGCGCGCTGAGAAGTGCGCGGTCAGGTAGTCGATCAGGCGTTGCGGGTCGGCGTGCCCGTAGTGGTCGAGTACCGCCACGCGCGACAGCGCGTTCAAGACACCATGGAAGTAGCGCCGCGCGCCCGGCACGGCGTAGGACTTGCCGCCGGCCGGCGTGAACCATTCTTCGTCGATCAGTACGCGGACGTAGCCGGCGCGGGGCAGCCTGTAGCGTTCCTCCGGCTGCATTTCCAGCCAGAGCAGGCGTTGGTCGGGTTTCAACTTGTCCCATTGCGGCAGCAGTTCCAGGAGCCGCTCCCACTTGACGTCGGCCAGCTTCACCGCGGCCCACCGGGCGTGCCCGCGGGCACCAGCTGCAGCCGGCGTTCGCCGCCGGCTATATCCACAGCCGCCGCGGCGGCATCATCCGCTGCCCGGTGCATGGCCGGCGCCGCGGCGGCGTCGTCGCCGGCGGCGTCTTCGGCGTCGACGATGGCATATTCGTAGCCTTGCTCGCAGAGGAAGCGCTGGCGGTGCATGGCGTATTCCTGCTCGACCGTGGCGGCGCTGACCAGCGAATAGAAGTGCGCCTGACTCCCGTCCCGCTTGGGACGCAGGATGCGCCCCAGGCGTTGCGCCTCCTCCTGGCGGGAACCGAAGGTCCCGGAGATCTGGATCGCGACGTTGGCCTCCGGCAGGTCGAGCGCCAGGCTGCCGATCTTGCTTACCGCCAGGCAGCGGAGCTCGCCGTCGCGGAACGCGGCGAACAGCTTGTCGCGCCGTTTCTGGGAGGAGCTGCCGGTGAGCACCGGGATGGCAACGGCGGCGGCCAGCTCCGTGATCTGCTCGACGTACATCGCCATCACCAGGATGCGGTCGGCGCGGTGCCGCTCCAGCAGGGCGCGCACCAGGGCGGTCTTGGCCGGATTCTCGGCCGCCATGCGGAACTGCCGGCGCGCTCCCGCCGCAGCGTAGCTCAGGCGCCGCGGCGGCGGCAGCGACACGCGCACCTCGGTGCAGCGCGCGGTGGCGACCCACCCCTGCTGCTCCAGCTCGCGCCAGGGAACGTCGGCCTTCTTGGGACCGATCAGGGCGAACACGTCATCCTCGCGGCCATCTTCCCGCACCAGGGTTGCGGTCAGCCCCAACCGCCGGCGCGCCTGCAGGGCGGCGGTAACCTGGAATACCGGCGCCGGCAGCAGGTGCACTTCGTCGTAGATGATCAGGCCCCAGTTGCCGCGGTCGAACACTTCCAGATTGGTCATCGGGTCGCCGGCCCGGCGGCGGTGGGTGAGCATCTGGTAGGTGGCCACCGTAAACGGCCGCAGGGCGCGGCCGGGACCGGCGTAGATGCCCACCTGCTCCGCCTCCAGGGTGGTCTTGTCGAGCGCCTCGGCGATCCACTGCCGGGCGGCGGTGACGCTGGTGCAAAGGACCAGGGTAGTGCGCTGCAGGGCCTGCGCGCAGGCCAGGCCGACCACCGTCTTGCCGGCGCCGCACGGCAGCACGATCACGCCGCTGCCGCCGGCGCTGTGGCGGGCGGCAGCGAAGGCGCGCGCCGCCTCCGCCTGGTAGCCGCGCAACCCGAATGGCTGCCCGCTCAGGGTGGCGGCGCGCAACGCGAAGCTGAGCGGCTTGCCGCGCGCGTAGCCGGCTTCGTCGTTGGGCGGAAACCCGGCGCGCACCAGCGCCAGCTTGAGCAGGCCGCGTTTCTCGGCGTCGACCTGGAACGAGCGCCGGTCGACGCGGTCACCGAGCCATCGGGATACGTCGCGGCGGCGGCGCACGATCTCCAGCGCTTCGTCGTCGCTCGATTCGAGCGTCAGGCCGTCGTCTCCGGCCAGCAGGCGCAGCTTGCCGAAGCGGGCGGCGTGCGAGCGGATTTCGACGAGCGTGGCGTCCGGCACCGGGTAGCGGCTGAATTCGCGCAGCGTGGCGATGATCTGCTCCACCGTGACCCCGGCGGAGCGCGCGTTCCAGATCGACAGGGCGGTAATGCGGTAGGTGTGCACGTGCTCGGGCGCCTTGATCAACTCCGCGAACGCCAGGAGTTGTGACCGCGCGGCCTCGAAACGGGGACTGGCTACCTCCAGCAGGAGGGTATCCACGCCCTGCACGATGAGGGGTTGATCACTGGCCATGAAACAGGGGCCCAGCATAACCCGAAGCTCGCTCCGGGGCCAACACGCCCGCAGCGGCGCCGGCAGGCGCGCAGGCGGCTTTCCGGGTAGGCTTGCGCCGATGCGCACGATGAAGATGAAAGCCGCGGCGCAGCCCCTCGGCGTCATGCTGGCGGCCGCGGTGGCGGCGCTCCTGTTCGGCGCCGGGCCGGCGGCTGCCGACACCGTTGCCGCCGGCCCGCTCAAGGCGGCGGCAGTCTACACGCAGCCGGTCACGCAGAAGTGGGTCCGCCGCCTGCACGAGGCGCTGAGCGCGGCGCAGCGCCGGGGCGAGATCGAGTACCTCTTCTCCGAGCAGGTGGCGGCGGGCGGCGGCGATTACGTCCGCGCGCTGCGCGAGTATGCCGCGAGCGGCGCCGCGCTGATCGTCGGCGAGGCGTTCGGCATCGGCGCCGCAGCCCGGCAGGTGGCCGACGACCATCCCGGCGTCGCCTTCCTGATGGGCGACTCCCGGCCGCCGCACGGCGCCAACTTCGCGGTGTTCGACAACTACCTCCACGAAGCCTGCTACCTGATGGGCCTCCTGGCCGGATCGATGACCGCGACCGGCCGGATCGGCATGGTCGGCGGCTACCCGATCGGCGAGGTGAACCGCCTGTTCCACGCCTTCATGGCCGGCGCGCGCTCGGTCAATCCGGCGGTCGAGTTCAAGGTGGCGTTCATCGACTCCTGGTATGACCCGCCGCAGGCCCGGGCGGCGGCGCTGGCGCAGGTAGCGGCCGGCGTCGACGTGCTCTACGCGGAGCGCGCCGGGGTGGTGGACGCCGCCCGCGAAAGCGGCATCATCGCCTTCGGCAGCGTCACCGACATGAACCGGGAGGAGAACGGCCACGGCGTCGTCGTCACCTCGGCGCTGTGGGACATGAATCCCGCCGTCGGCCACGCCATTCAGGCGGTCAGAGAGGGCCGCTTCGAAGCCGCCGACTACCGGGAATGGACCATGATGGCGAAGGGCGGCGCCCGCCTGGCCCCCTACTACGAGTTCGAGGAGCGCATCCCGGCCGCCGCCAAGGCGCTGGTCGAAGCGATCCGGGCGGACATCCTCGCCGGCCGCCGGGTAGTCGAAATCGACGACTCCGTCCCCGAATCCACCTACTAGGCCGGCAGGCCGCCGCGCGTGCCGCGGCGCTGCTACAGCGAGGCTGCCAGGACGCGGGAGTTGCGGCTGCGGTCGTAGCCGCCGCGGCGATTGGCCGGCAGGGTGTCGGGGGAGACCTCGGCAAACCCCTGCTGCATGAAGAAGTCCGCCGACTGGGTGGTCAGCGCTACGACCCGCTGCGCGCCGCGCGCCCGCGCCTCCTGCATCAGGCAGGTCACCAGCCGCACGCCGGTGCCGCTGCCGCGGTAGCCCTCGCTCACCACCAGGCTTTCGATCTCGGCGCTGTGGTCATCGAGCCGGCGCAGCGCGGCGCAGCCCTGGATCGTGTCGTCCACGCGGTACACGAAGTAGTCGTCGAGCCGCTCGGCGACGTCGGCCGCACTCCTCGCCCGCAGCAGCCCGGCGTCGATCTGCGGCTGCAGCAGGCGCATGATTTCCGGCACGTCGGCCGCCCGCGCCGCCGCGATGTCGATGTACTGGTCGGCGTAGAACATGGTGCCGACCCCATCGGCGGAAAATATCTCGTCGATCAGGATGCCGTCGCGGCGCCCGTCCACGACGTGCACGCGGTCCACGCCCCCGGCGCAGGCGCCGACCGCGGCGGCGACCAGCGCGCCGGCATCGGCCTCGAGCTGCGCGCCGCAGCGCTCCAGCAGGCGCTCCGCGGCGCGGTAGTCGACGCTGGAATAGTACCCGTCGGGCCGCGTCGCCAGCTCGACTCCCGCGCACGGCACCGCGGCGACCCCCGCCGCGGCCCCTACCAGGAACACCTTGGCGGCGCGCAACTCCCGCGCCACCGCCACCACCAACTCCAGACTGGAAATGTTGTACGCCTTGCCGACCGCGTTCCAGCCGATGTTGGAGATGATCGGGATGGCGCCGGTCTCCAGCAGCGCGCGCAGCAATCCCGCGTCGACGCGCTCCACCCGCCCGGTACGTTGATAGTCCACGCCCTCCACGACTCCCGCGGTCCGCGCCCGCACCCAGTTGCCGACCACGGCGCGGGCGCCGCTTTCGGTAAGCAGCGCCAACAGCTCGTTGACCACGCCGGCCGCGCCGCGCATCACCGCGGCCATGTCGGCTTCCGCGGTGATGCGGCGCTCGCCGATGCCGGCCGGCGCCGGCGGCGGCCGGCGGCGCGGCCCGGCGGCGCGGCCCAGCGCCGCGTCGATGGCGCGGCGGGCGCCGGGCACCAGCACGATGTGGATTCCCATGCGCTGCAGCAGCACGATGTCCTTGATCAGCATCGGGAACAGCGGCGCGCCAAGCAGGTCGTCCTCGATCCGCAGGACGAACAGCCGCCCGCGGTAGTGCCCGAGATAGCTGAGCACGTCACGGGTCGCGGCGACGGAAGCGGCGGCAGTCATGGCGCTAGTCATTGTCGCCGTTGCGCCTGCCCCTCTCAAGGGGGCGGCGGGCAGAGTTGGGCAGGGTGGGCAGGTACGGAACGGTTGCGCTTCCGCCGCGCCGCCGGTAGATTCGGCGGCAGGAGTCACGGTGATCCATCCCTGCGAGTGCCGATCATGAGGCGCCGGCCAGCATGAGCCGGCTGCGAAACTTTTCCGCCGGTCCCGGGGCGCTGCCGGTACCGGTACTGGAGGAAGCGCGCGCGGCACTGCTGGAGCTGCCCGGCGCCGGCGCTTCCATCATCGAGATCAGCCACCGCTCGGAGCGGTTCGCCGAGATACTGGCGGAGACCAGGGACAACCTGCGGGCCTTGTTGGGAATCGGCGACGACTACGAGGTGCTGTTGCTCCAGGGCGGCGCGCAACAGCAGTTTGCGATGATCCCGATGAACTTCCTTGCCGGCAGCGGGGGCTGCGCGGAGTACGTGGTGAGCGGGCATTGGAGCCGCGCGGCCTGCCGCGAAGCGGAGCTGGAAGGATGCTGCGCGGCGCTCTGGGACGGCGCCGGCGACGACTACCGGCGGATGCCCGGCAGCGCGGAGCTGGTGTTGGACGGCGCCCGCCGCTCCCGCGCCGCCTACGTGCACTACACGACCAACGAGACCATCCAGGGCACGCAGCTCCGGGAGTTGCCCCAGTTCGGGCCCGTGCCCGCGATCTGCGACGCCTCCTCCGACCTGCTCTCCCGGCCGCTGCCGATGGAGCGCTGCAGCATGGTCTACGCCAGCGCGCAGAAGAACCTGGGGCCGGCCGGACTTACCGTGGTGATCGTCCGCCGCGGCCTGCTGGAGCGCGGCGCCAAGAGGCTGCACCCCATGCTCGACTATCGGGAGCTGGCGGCGCAGGATTCGCTGCTGAACACGCCGCCGGTATTCTCGATCTACGTGACGCTGCTGGTTACCCGCTGGATTCGCGGCGCGATCGGCGGCCTGGAAGCGATGGCGCGCCGCAACCGCGCCAAGGCCGAGACCCTGTACCAGGTACTGGACGGTAGCGGCGGCTTCTATCGAGGCCACGCCCGCCCGGACAGCCGGTCGCGCATGAACGTTACCTGGCGGCTGGCGGATGAGGGGCTGGAGCGGCGCTTCCTGGAGGAGGCGGCCGCGGCCGGCTGCATCGAGCTGCGCGGGCATCGTTCGATAGGCGGGGTGCGCGCTTCGCTGTACAACGCGGTGACCCTCGAAAGCTGCCGCGAGCTGGCCGCGTTCATGACGGAGTTTCAGCGCCGCCGCGGGTAGAGGAATGAGCATGGCACAGGGATGTTGCGCGCCGGATGCGGCGCGCAACCGGCGCGCAACCGGTGGCGAAACGGCAGGGGCCGCCAACCGCGGCCCGCATGCCGCGGTCGGCGGCGCGCATGACGATGGCCGGCCGATGCGCGAGCTGGCCGCCGCAGCCTTCCTCATGGGCACCGCCGATGACGACGGCTTTCCGGCGGACGGCGAAGGCCCGGTCCGCGAGGTGTCGCTGAGCGGCTTCGCCATCGATCTGTGCGCGGTGAGCAACGACGAGTTCGCCGCCTTCGTGGAAGAGGCCGGCTACGTTACCGAAGCCGAGCACTTCGGCTGGTCGTTCGTGTTCAGGAACCACGTTCCCAAGAGCGCATTCAAGAAGCGGCTGGTGCGTACCGTGCCGGGACTGGCGTGGTGGTACGCGGTGGACCGCGCCTGCTGGAAGCGGCCCGAGGGGCCGGGCTCCAACGTCCGCAAGCGCGGCGGCCATCCGGTGACCCACGTCTCGCATGCCGACGCCCGCGCCTACTGCGCCTGGGCCGGCAAGCGGTTGCCGAGCGAAGCGGAGTGGGAGTATGCCGCGCGCGGCGGCCTGGAGCAGCGCACCTACGCCTGGGGCGACGCGCTGACCCCCGGCGGCAAGCATCACTGCAACATCTGGCAAGGCAAGTTCCCGGAGCGCGATCTGGCGGTCGACGGCTACGCCGGCACCTGTCCGGTGCGCGCGTTTCCGGCCAACGGCTACGGACTGCACAACGTGGCGGGCAATGTGTGGGAGTGGTGCGCGGACTGGTTCAGCCCCGATTACCACCTCACCGCGTCACGCACCGACCCCGGCGGCCCCCCGCGCGGCAGCGGCCGCGTCATGCGCGGCGGTTCCTTTCTCTGCCACCGCTCCTACTGCAATCGCTACCGCGTCGCCGCCCGCACCAGCAATTCGCCCGACAGCTCCACCGCCAACCTCGGCTTTCGCTGCGCCCGTTCGCTGTAGTACGAGGCAAGAGTCAGCGGCGCCGCGGCCGCCGCGCTCATGGGCGGCGGTTCCCCGGCACTTCGTTGCGGGCGGTCGCGCGGTGGCGCCGGTACCACTGCACCGTCTGTGCCAAGCCGGCCCGCAACGAGGTCCGAGGCGAAAATCCGAGCTCCTTGCGCGCCCGGGAAATGTCGAACCTGCGCCGGGCCTGGCCGGCGGGCCGACTGCGGTCCCACACGATCGCGCCGCGGTAGCCGGTAATCTCCCGCAGCAGCTCCACCACTTCGCGAATGCTGGTTTCGGCGCCGGAGGAAAGGTTCAGCAGCGCAGGCCGGTCGTACCGCTCGGCGGCGCGAATCATGCCCTGCGCCACGTCGCCGGCGAACACGAAGTCGCGCTGCGGCGCGCCGTTGCCCCAGACGGTCACCGACGGCAGGGCATCGTCCGCCGCCGCCACGAACTTGCGCACCAGAGCGGGCACCACGTGCGCCGCCTCCAGGTCGAAGTTGTCGTGCGGGCCGTAGATGTTGCCCGGCAGCGCCACCACGATCGGGAACCGGTACTGGCGCCAGTAGGCGAGCGACTGCACGTGCAGCATGCGCTTCGCCAGTGAGTAGGGCGCGCTTTCGTCTTGCGGAAACCCGTTCCAGAAGTCCTCTTCCCGGATCGGCAGAGGTGCGTGCTCCGGGTATCCGCAACCGGTGCCGGCGGCCACCACCTTGGTTGCGCCGGCCTTCCATGCCTCGTGGAGCACGTTGGTGCCCATCATCAGATTGCGGTAGAAGAAGTCGGCCGGGGCCGCCTGGTTGGCGCCGATGCCGCCCACGTAGCCGGCAAGATGAAAGACCACGCCGGCCGGCCGGTCGCGGAAGAGCTGTTCGGCGGCGTCCTGCCGCGTAAGGTCGTAGTCGCGGCTGCGCACCAGGTAGACGCCGGCGCAGTCCAGGGCCTGCAGGCAGCCGGCGACGTGAGTCCCCAGCAATCCGCTGCCACCGGTCACCACGACCTGCCGGCCGCGCCAGAAATCCGCGGCGCCGCTGCCCTCCGTCATCGAAACGCCCGTTCGACCAGCGCGCACACCACGTGCCCGATGGCGAGGTGAGCTTCCTGCACCTGCTGCGTCTGGCTGCTGGGCACGCGGATGCAGAGGTCGCAGCACGCCGCCAGGCCGTCCCCGCCCGCGCCGGTCAATCCCACCACCGTCATGCGCGCGGCCTGCGCCCGCCGCGCCGCGCGCACCACGTTCTCCGACGCGCCGCTGGTGCTGATCGCCAACAGAACGTCGCCGGCGCTGCCCAGAGCTTCCACTTGACGTTCGAACACGGCCCCCAGCCCGAAGTCATTGCCGACCGCGGTCACGATCGAGGTGTCGGTCGTCAGGGCCACGGCCGGCAGGCCGCGGCGCGCTACCGACGGATCCAACGCGCCTACGAACTCCGCGGCGAGGTGCTGACTGGCGGCGGCGCTGCCGCCGTTCCCGCAGATCAGCAGCTTGCCGCCGTGCTGCAGGGTTCGCCGAACCGCCCGTACCGCCGCCAGCACTTCGTTACCGCAGGCATCCATCAAGCGGCGCCGCAACTCGATCCCGGCGTCGAAGTGCGCCGCCAGCCGAGACCGGTCGTCGTGGTCGTCCATGACAGCTCCCGTTGCCGCCTGCGAAGGTCGAACTCGCGCCCGGCCTGCGCGAGGAGCGGCGCGGCTCATTCTGCCTCTCTTGCCGATGGTCGATCAAGCGCCGGGCCGCAGCCTTGCACCCACCCGGCCATCAGTTTCCGCGCCCGGACAAGCCGGCCGGGGGTTCCGATGTCCACGAAGTCGGTGTCTGCGCGGTAGGCGCCGAGGCGCCCCTGCGCGGCCCAGGCAGGGAATATTTCGCGCTCCAGGGAGACGAAGCGCCCCTCGGGAACCTCCAACAGCAAGGAGCGGGGCAGCAGATAGACTCCCGCGCTGACCCAGGCCGGGCCGGCGGCCGGCTGCTTTTCGCCGAAGGACCTCACGAGTTGCGTGGCCGGGTCGATCCGCAGCCGCCCGAACGAAGACGCGGAGCGCACCCGCGCCGCGACCAGCGCCGCCGGGAAGGAGTGGTCGCGCTGCCAGTCGACAAACTTGGCCAGCGGGGTCCTGACGTAGCTGTCGGCGTTCATGATCAGCAATCGAGGGGCGGCCAGACGCCGGAACGCATGGCGCAGGGCCCCGGCGGTGCCCAAGGGAACCGGCTCCCGCGAGTATTCCAGCCGCAGCGAACCGCCGCACGATCGTCCCAGGACCGCTTCCAGTTGGTCACCCCCGTAGCCGGTGCACAGTACGCAGCGCGCAACCCCGGCAGCGCGGATCTGACGCAGGAGGTGAGCCGCGAACGGCTGCCCGGCGACTTCGCAAAGCGCCTTCGGCAGGTCGCCGGAAACGGACCGCAGCCGCGTGCCGGCGCCGCCCGCCAGCAGCACCGCTTCGACGCCGGGCAGTGCCGCGCCGCCGCCGGCGCCGGGCGAGAGCGTCACGGATGACGGCTCCTCCACACCTGCAGGCCGCGGTCGCTGAAGCTGCATTCGACGAACACTCCGCCGGCCGCCTGCAGCGCATGACGCACCCGATGTTGCTTGGAAGTGGGAACGTACAGGACGAGGTAGCCGCCGCCGCCGGCGCCCGACAGCTTCCCGCCCAGGGCGCCGTGCCGGAGCGCGATCTCGTACAGCTTGTCCGCGGCGGTGCCCCGGGTCACCTCCGGGTTCATCATCTTCTTGTGCGCGAACCCCTCGTGCAGACCTCTCCCGAAGCGGTCCAGGTCCTTGTCCAACAACGCTTCCTTCATCCGTTCGACGTCCGCTTGAATGCAGTGCATGCCGTCCACGGTCTCCGTGCGGCCGCGCTTCAGGAACTCGAGCTGCCGGTCGATCAGTCCCAGGTCGGTGCGTACCTGGCCGACGTAGCAGAGCAGCAGGTGCGCCTCCAGGTCCCGCAGCAGGTCGCTGTCCAGGTCCAGCGGCACCACCGCCACGCCGCCGGCGCCGAACGTGATGTGGTTGAAGCCGCCGAACGTGGTGGCATACTGGTCCTGCTTGCCGCCCGCGATCTTGAGCTCGATGCGCTCGATCCGGTAGTTCAGTTCCGCCATCTCGGTGCGGGTCAGCCGGGTGTCGGTGTACGCCGCCAGGGCGCCGATGAGCGCGGCCGTCACCGCCGAGGACCCGCCGAGGCCGCCCCCGGCCGGGGCGTCCGAGCGAATATCGAGGTCGAAGCCCCGGCCGACCTCGAATTGCGCCGCGGCGGCCTTCGCCAGGTCCAGCACCCCGTCGTACACCGGTTCTTCGTGCAACCGGTAGTCGACCGCCCAGCCCAGGTCCAGCGACCGAATACTGACCCGCGAATCGCTGCGCGGATGCAAGGTGACGTACGCGCTGCGGTCGATGGTGGACGAGAGCACGGCGCCGCCGTACCGCTCGTACCAGTCGGCCAGGTCGGTGCCGCCGCCCGCAAAGCTGATCCGCAACGGCGCCCTGGCCCTGATCCACCCGTCAGTCACGCCTACGCAATCGTCTTCAGCTTCCAGGGATTCTTTTGCAATTCGACTATCCAATAGGTATAGAGATCGGTCAAGATTGCATCATAATCTATTCTTGGCTCCCAATTCGTAACCTTCTTGAACTTCTCTACGGACGGAATCTGGTTGGTTACGTCAGCCGGCCGCAGCAGACTCTCCTTCACCGTTACCTTTACGTTCTTGATATTCGATATCCTTATCAATCTCTGCAACACCTCGCCCACGCTGATGGGAATGCTTCCTCCGACGTTATAGGCTTCGCCGGCTGCGCAGCGCCGTTCCGCCAGGTGATATGCCCTGACCATGTCCTTGACGTGCGCCAACACCCTGACCGAGTCCAGATTGCCTACCTGCACTTCCTTCGAAGAACCGAAGACCTTCATCGCAGCTAGCTGCTTGGCGAACGAAGATTCAAAGAACACGTCTCCTCGGCCCGGTCCGGTAGTAGTGAAGTTTCTGATTCTGATGGTCCTCGTTCCATAGGAGATGAAGTATTGCAGGAGCGCCATGTCCTGGCCGACCTTGGATACGCCGTAAGGCGAAGATGGTCTGAATTGGCTGTTCTCGGTTATTGGAACTTGATCGGTGTCTCCGTAAACTTCACTGGAGGTAATCCCGACCACCATTGCGCCACTATTGGTAGACCTTACCGCTTCCAGTAGATTGATCGTTCCATTCACGTTCGTGTCTACTGTGGCAGTCGGCATCGAATAGCTGACGGGAACATATGATTGGGCGGCCAAGTGATAGATGACATCCGGTCGTACTTGATCGAGCACCTCATATATTGCCCGAAAATCAGTCAGGTCACCGGTCAGCAGCGTTACCCTGTCGATGATTCTCCTCAGATTCTCCCTGTTGCTGCGCCACCTCGTCACCCCGAATACTTCACAATTCCGTTCCACCAGATATTCGGCAAGATGGCTTCCCACAAACCCGGTCACCCCGGTTATCAGTACCTTTGACCTGGAACGATTCATCTCTGTTGGAGTTGGGTGAAGCGGGTGAAGAAGTCGGGGAAGGTCTTGGCGGTGCAGCCGGGATCGGTGATGGTGAGGCCGCTGGTGCGCAGGCCGGTGACGGCGAACGCCATGGCGATGCGGTGGTCGTCGTAGGTCTCGACCGCGGCGCCGCGCGGGGGCGCGGGTTCGATGCGCAGCATGCCGCGGCCCTCTTCTACCGGCACCCCCAGGCGGCGCAGCTCGGTCGCCAGGGCATGGACGCGATCGGTTTCCTGCAGCCGCGTATGGCCGATGCCGCGGATGGTTACCGGAGCGGCGGCGAACGGCGCGATGGCCGCCAAGGTGGGCGCGGTGTCGCTGATGGCCGTGAGGTCGGCGTCGATGCCGGCCAGCGCGCGCGGACCCTGCACGGTGACTCCGGCGGGGTCCCACTCGACGCGGCAGCCCATCCGCCGGAGCACCTCCAGGAATGCCAGGTCGCCCTGCAGCGAATCGCGCCGCAGGCCGGGCACGCGCACGCGCCCGCCGGTCACGGCCGCGGCGGCGAAGAAATAGGAAGCGCTGGTGGCGTCCGGCTCGATGCTCAGGTCCTGCGCCTGATAGCGCTGTCCGGCGGGGATCGAGAAGCGCCGCCCCTGCTCGGTGACAGCCGCCCCGAACCGGCGCATGAGGCGTACCGTCATCGCCACGAACGGCTCCGAGACCAGGTTGCCCTCGACTTCCAGCGTGGTCGCCGCCCGGGCCAGCGGGGCGGCCATCAGCAGCGCGGAGATCGGTTGGCTGCTGCGCCCGCCGGAGACCTGCAGCGCGCCGCCTGCCAGGCCGCGGCCACAGATGGTGAACGGCATGCGCACCGGCTGCGCGGCCGCGCTGATGCGCGCGCCCTGCGCGGCCAGGGCGGCGAGCAACTCGTCCATCGGCCGCTCGCGCATGCGGGGCGCGCCGTCCACCGTGTAGCAGCCGGTTCCAAGCGCGAGCACCGCCGTGAGGAAGCGCGCCGCGGTCCCCGCGTTGCCGACGAACAGGTCGGCGCGCGGCGCCGGCAGCGCGCCGCCGCGGCCCTCCACGCTGATCTCGGCGGCGGCGGGGTCCTGCCGGACCTCGATGCCCAGGGCCTGCAGCGCGGCGCCGAAGTAGCGCGTGTCGTCGCTGAACAGGGCGTTGCGCAGGGTGGAGGTGCCGGCGGCCAGCGCGGCCAAGCACATGGCGCGGTTGGTCAGGCTCTTGGAGCCGGGAACCTGCACCGCGGCGTCGACCGGTCCGCGCAACGGGATGATGGCCTGGGGCGGCTGGCGTTGATCGGCGGTGTGCGGCATGCTGGTTACCCGACCGGAACGCCGTCGCGCGGCGTCCCCGAATCGACATCGAGCATGGTGCAACAGGAGTAGAACATGTACAAGACGCCGATTACTTCCGCCCAGGGCGCCCCTCCGGGCGGCCCCTACACCCCCGCGCTGCGCTGGGGAGACCTGGTGTTCGTATCGGGCCAAGTGGGAGTCGACCCCGCTACCGGCGAGCCGGTCGCCGGCGACTTCGGCGCCGAAGTGCGCCGCGTCCTCGACAACGTCAAGACCCTGGTAGAGGCCGGGGGCTCCTCCATGGACAAGGTGCTGAAGGTAACCGTCTACCTGACCGACATGGCGCGCTTCGCGGAGATGAACGCCATCTACGAGGAATACTTTCCCGAGCCGCGGCCCGCGCGCAGTACGGTGCAGGCCGGGTTGGCGAAGCAGTTCCGGGTCGAGATAGACGTCATCGCCGGCATCTAAGCGCCTATCCTCTCCGTGGACCCCACCCGGCACGAGATCCTCTTTGCGGACTCGCGGCGCATGTCCGCGGTCGGCGGCGGCGCGGTCGACCTGGTGGTGACCTCGCCGCCCTACCCGATGATCGAGCTGTGGGATGAACAGTTCGCCGCCGCGGACCCGCGTATCGCGGCGGCGCTGGCCGATGAAGACGGCGCGCGCGCCTTCGAGCTGATGCACTCCCGCCTGGACGCGGTGTGGAGCGAATGCCGGCGGGCGCTCCGCCCGGGCGGGCTGGCGTGCATCAACGTCGGCGACGCCGCGCGCACGATCGGCGGCGAGTTCCGGCTGTTCTCCAACCACAGCCGCATTCTGCAAGCGCTGGCAAAGCTGAACTTTTCGATCTTGCCCGACATCCTGTGGCGCAAGCCGACCAACGCTCCAAACAAGTTCCTCGGCTCCGGCATGCTCCCGGCGGGCGCCTACGTCACCTACGAGCATGAGTACATCCTGATCGCGCGCAACGGCGCCCCCCGGACGTTCGCAACGGCGGCCGAGAAGGAGCGCCGGCGGCGGAGCGCCTTTTTTTGGGAAGAACGCAATACCTGGTTTTCGGACGTCTGGATCGACTTGGCGGGGACCAGCCAGCTCCTGGGCGACCTGCCGTTCGATAACCGGCCAGTGCGCGCGCGGAGCGCCGCCTTTCCATTCGAGCTGCCGTATCGGCTGATTCAGATGCACTCGGTAATCGGCGACACGATCCTGGATCCGTTTCTGGGAACCGGCACCACTACCGCCGCCGCGCTGGCAAGCGGCCGCTCCAGCATCGGTTTCGAGATCGAGCGCGGCCTCGAACAATCGATCCGCAACTCCGTCGCCGCGGCCGTCCCGTTCGGCCGCGAGAACGCGCAACGCCGGCTGGCGGCGCATCTTGACTTCGTGCGGTCCCGAGAGCAGGCCGGACGACCGTGCCGGCACCTCAACCGCCACTACGGCTTCCCGGTGGTAACGGGCCAGGAGACCGCCCTGCAACTGATCGCGCCCTGCGAGCCGGTGTCGGCAACCGGCACCTCCTTCTCCGCCGAGCACGAACCGGCACCGCTTCCGACGCAGGAAGAATCTCACCCCGAACTGCCGTTCGCCGGCATCTCATGAATCGGCACGACTTGGCGGCTCTGATCCGCTCAGGGGAGAACTCCGGAGTGGAGTTCAAACGGGACGATCTGCGGCCGGAACGAATCGCCCGAGAGATCGCTGCGCTGCTCAACCTGGAGGGCGGCCACATTCTCCTTGGAGTGGAGGACGACGGCACGATCGCCGGCCTCGCCCGTGACCGGCGCCGGGTCGAGGAGTGGATCATGGAGGTCGCCCGCAGCCACGTGCGCCCGGCAACGATTCCCTACTGGGAAACGGTGGAATGGCGCGCCGGGGTAGTCGTAGGCGTCGTATCGCTCCCCGCGGACGCGCCGGACAAACCCTACAAGGCGAAACGAGGTTCCGCCTGGATCACGCAGATGCGCGCCGGGACAACCACGCGCGACGCCACCGACGAAGAGGAGGTGCGCCTCTACCAGCAGTCGGGGCGGCTGCAGTATGACCGCAAGCCGGTGCCGGGGACCTCGTTCGCCGATCTCGACCTTCGCCGCCTGCTCAACTACTTCCGCGACCTGCGCCAGCAGGACCATCCGGCAGTGGAAGACGCGAGCTCATGGACCCGGCTGCTGGTGAACACGGAGCTCATGATCGAGAGCCGCGGCCGGGCGCTGGCGAGCGCGGCGGGACTGCTCTTGTTCGGCGCCCATCCCAACCGCTATCTGCCGCATGCGGGGGTTAGCGCGGGCGCTTACGCGGGAACCGAAAAGGACTACCACGCCAAGGAGCGGGCGACGGTGCGCGGGCCGGTGGTGTCGCTGGGATTCCAGCGCACGCCGGCGGACGGGACGCGCTATCCCAGGCTGCCGCGCAGCTTCTCCGACAGCACCGCGTCCAGCGAGGCGGGCGTCATCGAGCGAACGCTCGACTTCGTGCGCCGCAACATCGCCTTGGAAGCATGGATCGACCGCGGCGGGCGCCGGCAGGAACACTGGGAGTATCCGCTGGAAGCGGTACGCGAGGCAGTAGTGAACGCCGTCGTCCATCGCGACTACACGATAACGGTAAGCGACGTCGAGCTTTCGATCTACGCCGACCGCATGGAGATCATCTCCCCCGGCCGGCTGCCCAACACGGTCACGGTCGCGAAGATGCGCGCCGGCTACCGCGCCACGCGTAACGAACTGGTGAAGGAGGTGTTGCGCGACTACCGCTACGTCGAGGCTACCGGCCTGGGGGTACCGCGCCAGATCGTACGCGGCATGCGCGAACACAACGGCACCGACCCGGATCTGATTGAGCAGGACGATCGCTTCATGGTCCGGCTGTGGAAGCAGCCGCCGGACGCGCGAGAGCCGCGGTAGGGGTCACGTTCCGGTGTCCCGGTGCCGGCGCGCTCTCGTCAGGTGACGTGGATGAGCTGCTCGCGGCGGGGACCGACCGAGATCCAGCGCACCGGTATGCCGGCCGCGGTCTCGATCGCGCGCACGTAGGAACGGGCCGCGGGCGGCAGATCGTCGAACCGGCGCGCCGCGCTGACGTCGCACTTCCAGCCCGGCAGGGTTTCGTACACCGGACGCGCCCGCTCCAGCACCGCGGTGGCCGGAAAGTCCTGCCGCCGGGCGCCGTCCACCTCGTAGGCAACGCACACCGGAATGCGGTCCAGGTAGCCGAGCACGTCCAGCAGGGTGACCGCCAGCTCGCTGGCGCCCTGCACCAGGCAGCCGTAGCGGGTGGCCACGGCGTCGAACCAGCCGACCCGCCGCGGGCGCCCGGTGGTGGCGCCGTACTCGCCGGCATCGCCGCCGCGTTCGCGCAGCTCGTCGCCGCAGGGGCCGGTCAGGTCGGTGACGAAGGGGCCGGCGCCGACACACGACGAGTACGCCTTGACGGTGGCCACCACCCGCTCGATGGCGCGCGCCGGCAGGCCGGCGCCGACCGCGGCGAAGCCGGCCAGCGGCGACGACGAGGTGGTGTAGGGGTAGATGCCGTGGTCGGGGTCGCGCAACGCTCCGAGCTGGCCTTCGAGCAGAATGCGTTTGCCTTCCCGCAGCGCCGCCTGCAGCAGCGCGGTGGAGTCGACCACCAGCTCGCGCACCTGCGCGCCGCCGGCCAGCAGTTCTTCGACCAGCGGTTCCAGGCGCAGCGGGGCGCAGCCGTAGAGGTGTTCCAGCAGGACGTTGGTACGCGGCAGGAGTTGCCGCAGGCGCCGGCGCAGGTGGTCGGCCTGGAACAGCTCGCCCACCTGGATCCCCACCTTGAGGTACTTGTCGGCGTAGAACGGCGCCATGCCGGACTGGGTGGAGCCGAACTTCGCCGCGCCGCGGCGCGCTTCCTCGAGGCGGTCCAACTGCACGTGGTACGGCAGCACCACCTGGGCGCGCTCGGCAATCAGCACGCGCGGATTGGGAGCCCCGCGGGCGCGCAGCCCGGCGAGCTCCTGCTGCAGCGCCGCCACGTCGACGCCCACGCCGGGACCCAGCAGGTTGGTGGTGTGGGCGTGGAACACCCCGCACGGGACCAGGTGCAGGGCGAACTTGCCGTACCGGTTGATCACGGTGTGGCCGGCGTTGCGGCCGCCCTGATAGCGGATCACCAGGTCGGAAGATTCCGCCAGGTAGTCGCACAGCTTGCCCTTGCCCTCGTCACCCCAGTTGGCGCCGACCACGGCCGTTACCGGCATCGCATACTCCTCAGCGCCGCGCCGTTTGCCGCCGCGGCCGCCGGCGCAGCGTCAGCGGCGGGCGCGCCGGCGCGCGCTGCGCCCCGGTGGGCGATGCAGGCGGCTACGAAGCCGCGGAACAACGGGTTGGGCCTGCCGGGGCGGCTGGTGAACTCGGGGTGGTACTGCACGCCGATGAAGAAGGGATGGTCCGGCAGCTCGGCGACCTGCATGATCGGCTGCTCGGGGGCCCAGCCGGAAAACACCATCCCGCCGTTCTCGAACACTTCGCGGTACAGCGGATTCAACTCGTAACGGTGGCGGAAGCGTTCGCCCGCTTGCTGCGCCGCGTACAGCTCCGCCACTCGCGATCCCGCCTGCAGGGCCACGACGCGGCGCCCGAGGCGCATGGAGCCGCCAATGCCTTCGATCTCGTACTGTTCCGGCAGCAGACACACCACCGGATGAGGGGTGTCGACGGCGTTCTCGGTAGTATTGGCGGCCGGCAGGTCGCAGCATTCGCGGGCGTACTCCACCATGGCCGCCTGAAAGCCGTAGCAGATACCCAGCAGCGGCAGCCGGCTGGTGCGGGCATGGGTGATGCAGGCGATCTTGCCCTCCCAGCCGCGCCGCCCGAAGCCGCCGGGGACGATCAGGCCATCCAGCCCTTCGAGGTGACTGGCCGCGGCGGCCAGTTGCTCGGCGCGCCCGCCCGCCTCCTGCACCGCATCCGAGGACACGTCCACCACCTCGACCGCCGCCCCGCAGGCGCAGCCGGCGTGCTCCAGAGCGCTGCGAATGCTGGCGTAGGTATCGCGCGGTCCCAGGTACTTGCCGGCCAGTCCCACCACCACGCGCTCGCTGGCGCTGCGGAGCCGGCGCAGGTAGCTCTCGAAGTCGAACTGCTCTCGGCGCTGCCGCGGCGCCCGCCGCGGCAGCTTGAGGTAGTCCACCGCCAGCTCGTCGACGTGCTGCGCCGCCAGATGGCGGGGAACCTGATAGACCGACTTCTGGTTGTGCAGATCGATCACGCTGCGCTCCGGCAGGCGCAGGCGCTGCGCCAGCTTGCGCAGCACGCCGTCAGCCACCGGATTCTCGCAGCGGCACACCAGCACGTGCGGCTTGATGCCCATCTGCATCAACATCTGGGTGCCGTGCTGGGCCGCCTTGCTCTTCTGCTCGTTCAGATGGGAAGCCTCGATGATCCACGCCAGATTGATGAAGAACACCTTGCGTTCGCCTTCCTGGTAGGCGAGCTCGCTCATCGCCGAGATGTAGGGCCGGTTCTCCTCGTCGCCGACGGTGCCGCCGATTTCCACCAGGGTGATGTCAGCCTCGCAGGCCAGCGACGACTCGCGCACGAAGCGAATCACTTCCCCGGTTACGTGAGGGTAGAACTGCACGTCGGAGCCGGAGAACTGCCCGCTGCGCTCCAGCTCGTTGATGCGCCGCGCCAGGCGCCCGTTGGTAAAGATATTGTGCTCCGACAGGTTCTTGTCCACGAACCGTTCGTAGGTGCCTATGTCCAGGTCGCACTCGGTGCCGTCATCCAGCACGAACACCTCGCCATGGCGGAACGGGCTCAGGGTGCCGGCATCCTCGTTGAAGTAACCATCCATCTTGATCAGGTTGGTACGGTAACCGCGCTCCTCCAGGAGCACCGCCAGACCGGCGGAGAACACGCCCTTGCCGAGTCCGCTGATGACGCTCCCGGTAATGATGATGAACCGGGTCTGGCCGGGCCGATAGCCGGTCGGCTGAATCGAGTACTCCTCGCCGGGATCGGAACGGTCGCTCAGGGCCAGCAGCGTGTCAGGAATCCGCGTCATGCGGCGCTGGCCTGCAGGAGGTGCTTGAGCTTGTTGCCGTAGTAGGAGGCAAGATGCGGGTGGTGAACGAAGATTTCCCGGTCGTCGTACTCCAGCGTCATGTAGGACTTGGAGGGAATGATCGGCACGTCCGGAAAGTTGTAGATCTTCACCGTGCGGGCCAGCATCTCCTCCAGTGACAGACGTTGCCGGCCGGCGGTGTACAGCGGCGAAGTGTCCAGCCCGCAGGTCTCGATCCGCTCCAGGTTGGCGCTCACCCGCTCCTCCAACTCCGCACGGCTCATGCGGAAGCGATCGTCCAGCGACGCGAACACCAGCGTACTCTCGTACACCCGCATCAGCTCGCCCATCCGTTGCCGCACCAGCGCCGCGGTCTCGCGCGCGCGCAGGGAGTGGTTCACCGGGACCCCTTCCCCGAAGCGAATCAGCACCCGCGAGCGCTGATCGCGGATGCGGCGGGCAAAGGGCATCTTCATGAATGCGTAGTAGTGGTCGTAGACGTACTTGGCGATCTTGCCCTTGCGCGAACGCGCCTGATACTCGCGGAATACGATGTCTTCCGGGATCCGTTCGTAGGAGATGTTGACCGGCACGTACAACGCGTCCTCTATCCGCAACTGGCGCACGGCGGTGCGCAGTACCAGGAACACGTAGGCCGAAAGCTCGGAGAACTCGCCCGAGTAGGAACGCCCGTACTTCACCTCGCCGGTGGCGCGGTCCGACTCGTAGCCGGGAAAGATCATCAGATGCAGCCCCTCGCTCAGCACCATCTTGATCTGATCGAGATACAACTTGTTGTACTGCTGCTTGGTGAGCACGAAGGGCCGGGCGCCGAGCAGCTTCAGCACCAGGTTGGCCAGCCAGTGCCTGGCGTAGAACGCGCGCCGGTCGCGAATCATCATGAACGCGCCGCACTTGCGCAGGAAGGTGTCCACCGGACCGACGTACAGGTTTTCGCCCGCCTGGATGGCGGTGCGGATGTAGCGCTGCGCGAGATAGGTTTGCAGCAGCATCCAGTCGTACTCGCTCTGATGGTTGGGAATGAAGATCAACTGATGGCCGTCGCGGGCGCGTTCATGCACCAGCTCGAGACCATCCACTTCGACGCTGCTGAAGCAGTTGCCGAACAGGACCACCTCCACCGTGTTGGCGGTGTTGACCACGTAGCGGTCGCTGCGCCGGTGATGCAGCAACTCGAGGATCTGAGCTGCCGTAAGATCTTGCTTCATAGGCAGCGTAGCCGGCCGCGCCGCTACCGGTAGCTGGCGATCAGGTTCTCGAACTGTTCCTGACGCCCGGAGGCGGGGTGCGGCTCGCCGGCTTCCAGCACCCACCGTTCGAGCTCGCCGAAGCCGACCGCGCCGCGTTCCACCCGGGCGCCGATGCCGGCGTCGAAGCTGGCGTAGCGCGCCTGCCGCCACGCATCCAGCGTGCCGTCGGCAATGATGCGCTCGGCGATCAGCAGGCCGCGCGCGAACGCGTCGATGCTGCCCACGTGGGCGGCGAACATGTCGCGCAGGTCGGTGGACTCGCGCCGCAGCTTGGCGTCGAAGTTGAACCCGCCGGGGGCGATGCCGCCCTGCCGCAGCACGATCAGCATCACCGCGCTGGTGGTGGCCAGGTCCAGATTGAACTGATCGGTGTCCCAGCCGATCAGCAGGTCGCCGGTGTTGGCGTCGATCGACCCGAGCAGGCCGGCATCGGCTGCGGTCTGCAACTCGTGGGCGAAGGTATGGCCGGCCAGGGTAGCGTGGTTGCATTCGAGGTTGAGCTTGAACTGATCGAGGCCGTAGCCGCGCAGGAAGCTGAGCACGGCCGCGGCGTCGAAGTCGTACTGATGGGTGGTCGGCTCCTTCGGCTTCGGTTCGATCAGCAGGGTGCCGGTGAATCCCAGTTCCCGCCGGTAGTCGGCCGCCATCTGCAGAAAGCGCGCCAGATGGTCCTGTTCCCGCTTCATGTCGGTGTTGGCCAGCGTGGCGTAGCCCTCGCGGCCGCCCCAGAACACGTAGTTGGCGCCCCCCAGCCGGTGGGTCACCTCCAACGCCTTCTTCACCTGCGCCGCGGCGTAGGCAAACACGTGAGCGTCCGGGTTGGTCGCCGCTCCGTTCATGTAGCGCGGGTGGGAGAACAGGTTGGCGGTGCCCCACAGCAGGCGGATGCCGGTGTCGGCCTGCAGCTTCTCGGCCAGCTCCACCACCCGGTCGAGGTTGCGGTTGGTCTCGGCCAGCGATGCCCCTTCGGGAGCGACGTCGCGATCGTGGAAGCAGTAGAAGCCGAGCCCCAGCTTGCGGATGAAGGCGAACGCCGCCCGCATGCGGCGCAGGGCGTTGTCCAGCGAGTCGCTGCCGTCGTCCCAGGGGCGCGCCACGGTGGGCAGTCCGAAGGGGTCCATCCCGGTACCGCGGAAGGTGTGCCAGTAGGCCACCGAGAAGCGGAAGTGCTCCGCCATGGTCTTGCCCGCGACCACCCGTTCGGGCTCGTAGTAACGATAGCTGAGGGGGTCGCGGGAATCGGGTCCCGCGTAGCGGATCGGATCGATGCCGGCGAAGTAGTCTTCCATGGCGCCGTCCCCGACCTTACGGCGAAGGGCGCCCCGGCGTCAAACCCCGCGCCCCGCCCGCCTGCCCGCCCGCGGCCGCCGGCGCCCCGACCGCGCAAAAGGCGAGAGGCGGCGCCGGGCTGTTGCCGGAGCGCCCGTACCGGCTACAATCGGCGCGCCATGCCACTGGTACCAATGCGTGTCCTCCTCGATCATGCCGCCGAAAACGACTACGGACTGGCGGCCTTCAACGTCAACAACATGGAACAGATTCAGGCGATCATGGCCGCGGCCGCTACTACCGAGTCGCCGGTCATCATCCAGGCCTCGCGCGGCGCGCGCAGCTATGCCCAGGAAGCGTACCTGCGGCACCTGATCCTGGCGGCGGTGGAGTTGTATCCGCAGATTCCGATCGCCATGCACCAGGATCACGGCAACAGCCCGGCCACCTGCCGCGGGGCCATCGACCAGGGGTTCACCTCGGTGATGATGGATGGCTCGCTGGCCGAGGACGCCAAGACCACCACCGACTACGACTACAACGTGCGCGTCACCCGCGCGGTGGCGGAGATGGCCCATGCCCGCGGGGTCACCGTGGAAGGGGAGATCGGCGTGCTCGGGTCGCTGGAGACCGGCACCGGCGAGCAGGAGGATGGCCACGGCGCGGCCGGCGCCCTGACTCGCGAGCAACTGTTGACCGACCCGGACGAAGCGGAGCGGTTCGTGGCCGACACCGGGGTGGACGCCCTGGCGGTGGCGATCGGCACCAGCCACGGCGCCTACAAGTTCTCGCATCAGCCCGACGGCGAGGTGCTGGCCATGGCCCGCATCGAAGAGATCCACCGGCGCCTGCCCAACACCCATCTGGTGATGCACGGCTCCTCGTCGGTGCCGCAGGAGCTGCAGGACCTGTTCAACGCCTACGGCGGCGCCATCCGTCAGACCTGGGGGGTACCGGTAGCGGAGATCCAACGCGGCATCCGCCACGGCGTGCGCAAGATAAACGTGGACACCGACAACCGGTTGGCGATGACCGGCGCCGTCCGCAAGGTGCTGCACGAGGACGCCGCCGGTTTCGATCCGCGCGACTATCTCAAGGCAGCCCGCGCCGCGATGCAGGAGGTGTGCGCGGCGCGCATGACCGCCTTCGGCCAAGCCGGCAATGCCGGCCGGGTACCGATCGTGACGCTGGAGCAGATGGCCGCGCGCTACGCGTCGTAAGACGCGGCGCCGGCGCGGCGCGTATCGAGGCCGCGGGCGGCGGCCCGCGCATCACCGGCGCCGCTCGGGCTCGACCTGCGGCGCCCGGCGGTCACCGGCCGCCTCTACGGGCGCGGGCGGTACAGGTGGGTGCTCTGGCCGAAGAACAGGTCCGCGGCTTCCATCACCGTCTCGCTGAGCGTGGGATGAGGATGAATCGATAGCCGCAGGTCGGTGGCGAGCGCGGCCATCTCCACCGCCAGCACCCCCTCGGCGATCAACTCACCGGCGCCGGCGCCCACCACGCCCATGCCCAGCACCCGCTCGCTGCCGGGATCGACCAGCAGCTTGGTCAGGCCGGCGGGCCGGCCCATGGTGGCGGCGCGGCCGGAGGCGGCCCACGGGAAGCGCAGCACGCTCACGTCGCGGCCCTGCTCGCGGGCGGCGTTTTCGGTCAGGCCGCACCACGCCACTTCCGGGTCGGTGAACACCACCGCCGGAATGGCCTGCGGCTCGAAGGCCACTTTCAGCCCGGCCGCCGCCTCCGCCGCGGTGCGCCCTTCGTGGGTGGCCTTGTGCGCCAGTCCCGGCTCCCCGGCCACGTCGCCGATGGCGAACACGCCCGCGCAGGAGGTCTCGCGCTTCTCGTCGACCGGAATGAAGCCGCGCTGATCGACCGCGATGCCGAGCTGCTCCAGGCCCAGGTCCCCGGTGTTGGGCGTGCGCCCGACGCTCATCAGCACCTTGTCGAAGGTCTCGCTGACGGCGCCGTCCGGCGTCGCCAGGGCAGCAGTGATGCCGCCGGCGGTTTCCTCCAGAGACTCCACCCGGGTGTCGACGTACACCTTGGCGAAGCGGCCGGCGAGTTCCCGCGCCAGCACGCCGGCCAGGTCGCGGTCCGCGCCCGGCAGCAGCCCGGCGAGCATCTCCACCACCGTGACCCGGCAGCCCAACGCAGCGTAGACCGAGCCCAGCTCCAGGCCGATGTAGCCGCCGCCGATCACCAGCAGCGACGCCGGCAGGTCGGGCAACTCCAGCGCCGCGGTGGAGTCCATCATCCGCTCGCTGTCCAGCCACAGCGACGGGATGCGCGCGGGCCGCGATCCCGTGGCTATGACGGCGCGGTCGAAGGTCACGCTCTGGCGCCCGGCGCTGCCGGTGACCAGCAGCGTTCCCGGCCCGCTGAAGCGCGCCCGGCCTTGCAGGTAGTTCACCTTGCGCTGCGCGCTCAAGGTGCCCAATCCTCCGGTCATCTTGCCCACGACGCTGTCTTTCCAGGCCCGCAGCCGGGCCAGATCGATTTGCGGCGGGCCGAACTGCACGCCCCAGGCGCTGGCCGCCTGGGCCTCGCGCACCAGCTTGGCGACGTGCAGCAGGGCCTTCGAGGGGATGCAGCCGCGGTACAGGCACACCCCGCCGGGGTTGGGCGCGGCATCGATCAGGGTGACCCGCATACCCTGGTCGGCGGCCATGAACGCCGCGGCATAGCCGCCGGGGCCGGCGCCGACCACCGCCAGATGAGAGCGCTCCGCCATCGGCTTTCAGCCCTCCAGCGCCAGCAGCAGCGGCTGCTCCAGCGCTTCCACTACCCAGCGCAGGAAGCGGATGCCGTCGGCGCCGTCGATCAGCCGGTGGTCGTAGGTGAGCGAGAGCGGCAGGCGCAGGCGCGGTACGAACGCGCCGTCCTGCCACACCGGCTCCCAGGAGGCGCGCGATACGCCAAGAATCGCCGCCTCCGGCGCGTTGATGATGGGCGTGAAGTGGGAGCCTCCGATGCCGCCCAGGTTGGAGATGGTGAAAGTTCCGCCCTGCATCTCGGCGAGCGTGAGCTTGCGCGCGCGGGCGCGGGCGGAGAGTTCGCCCAGGGCGCGGGCGATGGCGATGATGTTCAGCTGGTCGGCGTCGCGGATCACGGGCACGAGGAGGCCGCGCTCGGTGTCTACGGCGATGCCGACGTGGTAGTAGCGCTTGTACACCACCTCGGCGCGCGGCAGGTCGATGCTGGCGTTGAATTGCGGAAACACCTTCAGCGCGGCGGCGACCACCTTGACCAGAATGGCGGTGACCGTGAGCTTGCCTCCCGCCGCCTCGGCGCGCGCGCCGTAGTGCTTGCGCAGCCGCTCCAGCTCGGTAACGTCCGCCTTGTCCTGCTGGGTGACCGCCGGCACCGTCTGCCACACCGCGGTGAGGTGCGCGGCAGAGGCCCGGCGCACCGCGTTCAGCGCGGTCCGCTCGATCGGCCCCCACTGGGCGAAGTCGGGCAGCGGCGGCGCGGCGGGCAGGGCGCCGGCGGGCGGGGCGCCGGCCGGCGCCTGCAGCAACCGCTTGGCGGTGGCCTTGACGTCGTCAAGGAGAATGCGGCCGCCCGGGCCGGTGCCGGAGACCTCATCGATGTCGACGCCGATCTCCCGCGCCAGGCGGCGCACGGCGGGAGTAGCGGGAACCGGACGCGCGCCGGCGGGTTCGCCGGCAGCCGCCGGTGCGGGGGGCGCCGGGCGCGCGGCAGGTTGAACCGGTTGGAAGGTCGCGCCGGCGTCGCGGCCCGGTGAGGGCGCGGGCGGTGCCGCCGACTCGGCGACGGGAGCGGGCGGCGCAGCCGGTTTGCCGGAGCCGCCAGCCTCCGGGCCGGCGCCGTTCTCCTGACTGGCAGGGTCCTGACTGGCAGGGTCCAGGCTGGCAATGGTATCGCCCACGTTGATGGTGTCGCCCGCCTCGACGTGAATGGCGGTCACCACCCCCGCTTCCGGGGCCGGCACCTCCACCACCGCCTTGTCGGTCTCCAACTCCAGCAGCGGCGCGTCCTTCGCTACCTGGTCGCCGGGGCTCACCAGCACGGCGGCTACGTCGCCGGCTGCTATGTTTTCACCAAGTTCCGGGAGTTTGACGTCGATAGCCATCGATCCTCCGCCCGCGGCACGGCACGGCCTCCGCAAGGAGCGCGCGCCGCGGGCTTGGTCGGCCCGGAAGATACCACCGATCCGCAACGTCTGTCAGCAGGCAAGAGCAGGCAAGCGCGGCGTCCGGGCCGGGCGTCCGCCGGCCCGGCTGGCGTATCCGCGTCACCACGCCATCCGCACCTCTGGCATCCACGGTCAGGAGATGGGGGTATCCGCGAACAGTTCGGGCTGATGACGTGAAGATTGCGAATGATTCGCGTAGGTGTCCCAGTCCGGCGCGTAGTTGCGCGCCTGGTCGCCCCATGCAAACCATCCGGGTCTGGTACCCCGCGCAAACAGCTCGATGAACGGCCCGGGACTACACGACTCGATGAGGTCAAACTGCTCATCAGGCTTCTTGCTGTGCTCTCTCTTTTGAGAAATGATCATGTTTTCCTGGCTCCTTCCCGGTGCCAGTGTCCGGCAGTTCCGGCCGCGGATTCCGAACAGGATGAGTTCCGTTACGTTGCGAAAATAGAATCCTACTCCGCGTCGATCGGGACCGCCGTCCTTGCGCACCTTGTACCATACCAGGTTGGTCTTATAGGTAAACCCCCACCGTTTCATGGTGTCCAATCCGTACGGCAGCAGCGCATTCGGGACCCACAGATACAGGTGAGCGCAATCCGTCACGATGTCCGCTACGGGCAGCCTCCCGATACTCTCGAACGACATGGTAGAGTAGCGCGACAACCGCCGATGCTCGGGAGCGACCTTACCCGTTCGATTTTGAAATTGCCACGGCGGATCAGCCAGAACCGTTCCGAATCTCCGGTCGCCCACTGCGCTCAGCAAGTGATTGGCGACGTCCACTATTCGTCCTCCACGTACAGCCCCTTCGCGATCATACCAAAATGCCTCCCTGGACAACAACGTGCCAAGCGCGCGCCGCTATAACGCGCGCGCTGCAGCCGCCGGCGGCCGGCGCGCCGCAGATCAAGGATGCTCAGTCAGCCGGGCGCCGGCGCGGCGCGGTCTCACACAACGGATCTACCTCGTCGGACCGGCCGCCTCAATCAGGAACGCCCAACGGCGCGGAGCAGGCCGCGCCCCGCTAGCCTCCTGCCATCCGGACGCGCGTAGTTGGCGGAAGACGTTTGGCGCTGCCGAGCGACGTGCTGAGAGGCTGGTTTGTGAAGACAATTCGAGCCTGGTCTGATGGGCGGCCACCGCATCGGCGTCGATCCGTACTAGGCAGGCCGGTTTCGAACCGCGGCGGCGTTGCGAGTTAGCGGGTTGTGATCTGGGTTAGTTCGGTGGCGAGTTCGTCGTACCAGGTTGCGCTTCGGAAGAACTCGCCGCGTTGCCGCGCTCCGGTACACAGCGCGCGGTAGAGCTGCGGGTCGCCGATCACGCGCCGTATCGCGTCCCGAACCGCGGCCGTCGATCGCGGCTCTACCAGCAGGCCGCTCTTGCCGTCCTCGACGACCTCCGGCACGCTGCCCCAGTATGTCGATATGACCGGTCGCCCGCACTGCAGCGCCTCCAGCACGATGCCGGGATACCCCTCGACGTCCCAGTATGTCGGCAAGACCAGGAGGTCGTGGCGCTCCAGAGCGTCCGCCACCTCGCCGCGGCGCAGGACTCCGCGATACACCGCCTTGTCCTGCTCGTCGAATACGCTGAGATCGGTGTTCGCCATCGTCGGCCCGTATACGTTCAGACAGCAATCACTCGGAAGGTCCCGGCAGGCTTCGACCGCCTCACGAAGCCCCTTCTCCATCCGCAACTGAGAAACGAAGATAAGGCGCCGCGCGGCGCTTCTCGGGGCCGTGCCTGATCCCCGGGTGTCTCGGGTATTCGGAAACCAGCGGACGGCTTGCCGATTCTGAAATCGCTTCTTGATGGCCTTGGACTGCACGAGAATCAGTGCGCATCGCATGTACGTCGCGTTCGCCCACCGCCGCTTGGCCACGGAATACCCGTCGTATATCTTCGCGAAGTCACCGCCGATGAACTTCAATACGACCGGCCGGCGGAACGCCGCGCATATCAGCCACAACCCCGATCCCAGCCACCACGCACTCTTTGCCGAGATATGCATGATCACGACGTCGCTGTGACGGATACGAGTCGCCACCTGCCACATCAACCTGGCGACCGTCACGAAGTTGTGCCAGAGCTGCACGTGGCGGGGCGCATGAACCCGCCGCCGGCGGATTCAAGTCGCTAGGCGATGATTTGGGTGGAAGCAGCATGCATGTGCATGTGACACGCTCCCGGTGCCCGATGGCACCCAAGCGAATAGGCGAACCTGCCCACGGCGCGGCCCGCCAACCGCGCGGCCGAAGCAAGTGAGCCCAGCCACGGCGCCGCTCAACGGAGGTAGGAAGGATCTGTAGGGCTTGAACGGCGTGCCAGTGACACGCTAGGATCGCATCACGGGCATAGGCGGACGCTCGCGCCCGTTGATAGCTTCGCACACCCAATGGAATTTACGGTATTCACCGCCACCTACAATCGGGCTCATCTGTTGCACCGCGTCTACGACAGTCTGATGGCACAGACGTTTCGCGACTTCGAGTGGTTGGTAGTCGATGACGGATCAACCGACGGGACCAGCGCTCTGATAGAAGCATGGCGCGACGAGGCCGATTTTTCGATACGCTATTGCCATCAGAAGAATCAGGGTAAGCACGTTGCGTACAATTACGCCGTGCCACGCGCCCGAGGCAGATTCTTTCTCACGCTCGACTCGGACGACGCCTGCATACCGCATGCGTTGGAGAGGCTCAAGCACTATTGGGACGCGATACCCGACCGGGAAAAACCAAGGTTTCCGCGGTTACCGTCTTGTGCATGGACGAGGGGGGGGCGTATTGTCGGTGACCACTTTCCGTATCTCATTACCGATTCCGATTCGCTCGAAATGCAATACCGATTCAAGGTCCGCGGAGAGAAATGGGGATTTCAACGTACGGAAGTCATGCGGGACTATCCGTTCCCCGTCCCTGATCGGAAGCTGTCCCACGTCCCCGAATCGATAGTGTGGAATCGTATAGCCCGCAAGTATAAAACCCGTTTCGTAAACGATAGCTTGCGTATCTATCATACGGAGTCAGACAGCATAACCGCTGTGGCCGAAGTTGGAAGGAATGCATACTCGTACATGCTCGGCAATCGAATAAAGTTGAACGAGCATGTCGATTATCTTCGATACGCGCCGATTGCTTTTCTGAAATCGGCCGCCAACTACGTTCGCTTTTCGCTGCATGTCCGTAAGAACCCCGCCGAGATTGTGGCTTCGCTGGAAAATCAACGGGCGAAGTTGCTGTGTCTGGCCGCTTTCCCGCTTGGCTGCGGCGTATACTTGCGCGACATTAGGCGTGGCGGATGAGATGGCCGACACTTCAGCAAGGCATAAGGGCGTGACTTGGTAAGCAGTATGGCATCTAAAGTGACGTCTGGACGCTATCGCTGCGTACAAAAACGAATTGATGATTTCCGGTTCCATCGCTAGGTGTTACAGTCGATGCGATGAATCTTCTTTCGCTAAAGAAATCGACGACTTCTTTCCACTTGGCATACTCATACGGATAGCCGCCGATCCAATCCAGTAAGTCGGTCACTACATGCATCCCTCGTTCTCGCTTGTACGCGGCGAACAAGTTGGTCCGTCGCCGAATGGACGAAATTGCCATTCTACCAATACGATATGGCACGTATACCATGGATGTGACAACTTTCGTGGCAACGTTGAAATTGTAAAACCTCTTTACGCCGTGCCATACCTGCGATCTCAATCCGCAGTCATTGTAGATCGCGAGACACAAGGTCCCTCCGTTCTTCGTCAAGCTCGTTACGTTGTCCATTGCAGTCCACATATCGCCGGTATGATGTAAAACACCCCATGCGTATACAATGTCGTAGGTGTTCAACGATGTCAAAAACTCCTTGTCCAGCACCGAGCCCTGTAGAACGGTCCAGTCAGAATCGTCCGGGTAATACCGGGCCTTGAGCTCCTTGGCGCATGAAACCGAGTCCGGGTCGTAGTCGAAGGAGACCACTTTGCAACCGGCTGAGCGAGCGCACAATGAAAAGAGGCCACTGCCGCAGCCGACGTCAAGAAAGCGCTTGCCTTCGATGGTCTTGGCAGTGACGGTGCCATCGGCGCCGGAGATCATGGTAAGCAATGATTCCCTGGCAATCTCGATGTCCGCATCGGACAGGGTGGACAAGTACTTCTTCCAGTTTCTTCCGAATCCGAACCGTGACTTCATTCTCTGCCGGCTAACGTAGCCGTGATGGCAGCTTAAGGGCATCCGCTATCGTTGATCTACCCCTTCCCCGCTCGCTCCGCCAACCGCCGGCGGCAACGGGCGCGAGGATACGGAGCATTGCCGTTAACTTGTTATAATCAATATAAGTACGCCGACGCACGGCGCCTCGCGCCGATGGCGCTGGAAGCGACCGGCGCCGGTGTCAGGTTGCCGGAATGCGACGGCAGTCTGTTGGTGCGGGGCCGCCGAGCATCCGCAACGGCGCCTGCACCACCGCCACCAGCGGCGCGCCGGCGACGACCACTCCAAGACGGTCACCGCGCGCAGGTCCGGCGCCTGCTGCAGCAGGGGGATGACATCTTCTTCGAAGATGCCGGCCAGCGGGTCGGGCCGCCGGCGACTGCGGGCCGTCCGTTTCTGGGACGGCAGCCGCGGATCGGATTCGAGACGGTAGCCGGTGGCGGTGCTGAACCCCGCCTTGGCGGCGGCCGCAGCCACCGACGGCTGGTTCTTGGTGCGCAGTTTCACGTAGCGCCTCACTTGGCAATCGGTCAGATGTCGGCCCGGCATGGGTGCTCCTTACGGGTGAAATCTCGGAGCACCCTATCAACGCCGGGCCGGCCACGATCACCGACCGCGAAGCCCCACTCGGAGCGCCGCCGCGGGCCCCTCCGATCCTCCTCTGTCGGAGGCGGCCGGCCTACTCGCGCATTCTCACCTTGATTGTCGCTGCATTCTCATCTTGATTGTCGCCAGCCGCTCCCGAACTTGACCCGCATTCAGCGCGTCCCTGCGCTGCGGCCGAACGGTTGTCATCATCCGCTCGATGCGGTCTGATAGTCATACGCGCGTAATGACGCTGGAGGCGTTGCATACTACGCTGACCGGACTCAAGGTCTGGAAACGCGGCGGCCAACGCGCGCCCCACAAGCCATTGCTGCTACTGCTGGCAATGGGAAGGGCGGTGCGCGGCGAGTCCCGTCTTGCTCCGTTCAGCGAACTGGAGAAGACCCTGACCGGCCTGTTGCGGCACTTCGGACCGCCGCGTCAAGCGCATCACCCGGAATTTCCCTTCGGCCGGCTGGTCAAGGACGGCCTGTGGGAGATTCCCGGCGCCGCTTCGCTGCGCCGCACCAGGAGCGGCGACTTGTACCGATCGGAGCTGATCGCGCATGGCATTACCGGCGGCCTGCCGGAGCCGTTGTACCGATTGCTGGCGGCCGATCCCCAAGGCGCCCAGCGAACCGCGCGCCGTATCTTGCATGGGCATTTTCCCGTCTCGATGCATAAGCATCTCCTGGAAGCCGTCGGGTTGTGGGATGCCGCCGGTGTTGAACACGAACTCGTGCGCACCGATCGCGACCCCCACTTTCGCATCGCGGTATTGACCGCGTACGAGCGCCGTTGCGCCATCTGCGATTTCGATCTCCGCCTCGAGGACGATCTGCTAGGGCTCGAAGCGGCGCATATCCGGTGGCATTCTCACGGCGGCCCCGATCGAGTGACGAACGGACTGGCGCTGTGCACCTTCCACCACGGCGCCTTCGATCGGGGCGCGATCGGCTTGGAGAGGAGCGCCAACGCCGCCGGCTACCGCGTGGTGGTATCGCAGTACGTGCACGGTACGAGTGCGGCGGTGCGCTGGCTTCTGGACTACCACGGCCGCGTGCTGCGCCCTCCCCAGGTACGGGCCGGTGAACCTGACCCGGCGCACGTAGCGTGGCACGGCAAGCAGGTGTTCCGAGCGCCGCCGCGGGAACTCCAAAGCCAAACGTGACGCAGCCCGAACCGTTCAGGTGAGGGAGGAGCGGATTTCGGCGGCGAAGGCGGCCAGCTCGTCCCGCCGCGGGCGCTCACCGGGAGCGCCGTGCGGCGGAATCTCGTTCAAGTCAGTTGGAAACCGCGCTCGAGACGGCGTCCAGCCAGGCTTGCCTGGCGGCGTCGAGCGCCTCCCGGTTGGCCGGAAAGTAGCCGACGTCGACCACTTCTTCGTTGACGTACGTCAGATAGAAGGCGACGAAGGCCGCCGCCTGCGGCTTCTCCAGCATGATGTCGGCCGTGGTGTAGATGAACAGCGGCCGCGCCAGCGGATAGGACGCGTCGTCCACGCTCTCCTTGCTCGCCTCGACGCCGTCGATGTTGAGCACCCGCAGCTTGTCGGCGTTCTCGGAGTAATACGCGTAGCCGAAGAAGCCGACCGAATAGGGCCCGCCGAGCACGCCCTGCACGAGGATGTTGTCATCTTCGCTCATCTGCAGGTTGGCGGCGCTCAGAATCGGCTCCATCTCGTGGTCGAACACCGCTTCCACGAAGTAGTCGAAGGTGCCGCTGTCGGTGCCGGGAATGAAGCGTTGAATCGGCTCATCGGGCCACCTCGAATCGATGTCCCTCCAGCTCGCGGCAGTGCTGAACAGCGCGGCAAGCTGCGCCAGGTCGACGTCGTCCGCGAAGGTGTTCTCCTTGCTGACCACGACCGCCAGCGCGTCGGTGCCGACCCGCATCTCGATCGGCTGGCGGCCGATGGCGTTGCAGGATTCCACTTCCTGCGCCCTGATCGGACGGCTGGCATTGGCGACGTCGGTCTCGCCCGCGGTGCAGAAGCGCTCGAAGCCGGCGCCGCTGCCGATGCTGTCTACGGTGACGTTGTCCGGGAAGCCTTCGTCCTTGAACCGCTCGACCATGCGCTCCGACAGGGGGAACACGGTAGAGCTGCCCGCGGTAACGATGTTGCCCGTTACTTCCAGAGGGTTGATTCCCGGCAGCATGGGATCGTCCGACTCTTCGGTAATGAAGGCCCAGCTGGCCTCCTCTTCGCCGCCGCCCCCGGCGCTCGCCAGGGCGCCGCAGAGCAGCAGCGCCGGGACCAGCAAGCCGCGTGCCCGGCGCGCTGACGTACGTGAATGAGACAAGGGAGTTTCTCCTTATCGAACGAAATGGTGTGGCCGCAAGGTAGCGGCGCGGCTTTAGGGTTCTGCTAGAGGACTGTTAGGGTAGTGTGAGCCGCGCAGCGGCTTGGTGGAATGGCGCGCGGCCGGTAGGCGCGGCCGCAGCCCGCTAGCGGGTAAGGGTGTCGGGCGCCTCGGAGTCCACCTCCAGGTCGGCCAGCGCCCGTTGCGCCGTCGCCGGCGCCACCTCGCCCGCCTCGGCCAGGGCGCCGAGCGCCGTCGCCGTGATGTGGCGGGCGTCCACCTGGAAGTAGTCGCGCAGCGCGGCGCGGGTCTCGCTGCGCCCGAAGCCGTCCGTGCCCAGCGCCACCAGCGGTCCCGGCAGATGGCTGGCCAAGGCGCGCGGCAGCACCTTCAGGTAGTCGGAGGCGGCCACGCACACGCCCTGCTCGCCGGCGAACGCCTGCTGCAGGTAGCTCTGCCGGCGCGCTCCCGGATGCAGCGCGTTCCAGCGTTCCACCGCGTTGATGTCGTTATACAGCTCCTTGTAGCTGGTCACGCTCCACACGTCGGCCGCCACCCCGTAGCCGCGCAACAGTTCCTGCGCGGCGCGCGCCTCGTTGAGAATGGTGCCGCTGCCGAGCAGGTGGGCGCGCGGCCTGCCCTTGGCCGCCGGCGCCCGCGACAGGCGGTAGATACCGCGCAGGATCCCCTCCCGGGCGCCTTCAGGCATGGCCGGCATCGGATAGTTCTCGTTCATTACGGTGAGGTAATAGAAGAGATCTTCCTGCTTGTCGTACATGCGCTCGAGGCCGTCGCGGATGATCACCGCCAGCTCGTAGGCGTATGCCGGGTCGTAGGCCTTCAGGTTGGGAATGCTCAGCGCGGCCACGTGACTGTGCCCGTCCTGATGCTGCAGCCCCTCTCCGTTGAGGGTCGTGCGCCCGGCGGTTCCGCCCAGGAAGAAGCCCTTGGCGCGCATGTCGCCCGCCGCCCAGATCAGGTCGCCCACGCGCTGGAATCCGAACATCGAGTAGAAGATGTAGAACGGGATCGTATTGATGCCGTGGGTGGCGTGGGCGGTGCCGGCGGCAATGAAGCTGGAGAACGATCCGGCCTCGGTAATGCCTTCCTCCAGCACCTGGCCGTCGGTGGCCTCGCGGTAGTAGAGCAGGTTCTCCTTGTCGACCGGTTCGTACAACTGGCCGAGGCTGCTGTAGATGCCCACCTGGCGAAACAGCGCCTCCATGCCGAAGGTGCGCGCCTCGTCCGGCACGATGGGCACCAGCAGCTTGCCGATTTCCTTGTCGCGCAGCAGCTTCGACAGAATGCGCACGAACACCATGGTGGTGGACACCGGGCGCTCGCCGGTGCCGGCGTAGAACTCGCGGAATACTTCTTCGGGAGGGGCCGGCAGCGGCGGCGCCTGCGGGGAGCGGACCGGCAGGCAGCCGCCCAGCTCCCGGCGCCGGTCATACAGGTAGCGCAGTTCCTCGCTCTCCTCCGGCGGGCGGTAGAAAGGCGCCTTGGCGACCTGATCGTCGGAGATCGGGATCCCGAAGCGGGTGCGAAAGGTGGCCAGCTCGTCTTCGTTGAGCTTCTTCTGCTGATGGGTGATGTTCTTGCCCTCGCCGCTCTCGCCCAGGCCGTATCCCTTGATGGTCTGCGCCAATACCACGGTGGGCGCCCCGCGGTGACGTACCGCGGCGTGGTAGGCGGCGTACACCTTCTCGGGGTCGTGACCGCCGCGCCGCAGCTTCTGGAGCTGCTCGTCGGAGTAGTGCTCGACCATCTCCAGCAGGCGCGGGTCGGTACCGAAGAAATCGTTGCGGATGTAGTCGCCGCTGGCCACGGTGTACTTCTGGAACTGGCCGTCGACCGTCTCGTTCATGCGCCGCACCAGCACGCCGTCGGCGTCCTTCTCCAGCAGCGGATCCCAATCGCCGCCCCAGATCACCTTGATCACGTTCCAGCCGGCGCCGCGGAACGCCGCCTCCAGCTCCTGGATGATCTTGCCGTTGCCGCGCACCGGGCCGTCCAGACGCTGCAGGTTGCAGTTGATCACCCAGATCAGGTTGTCCAGCTTCTCGCGCGCGGCCAAGGTGATCGAGCCGAGCGACTCCGGCTCGTCCATCTCGCCGTCGCCGAGGAACGCCCACACCTTCTGCGCCGAGGTGTCGTGCAGCCCGCGGTCGCGCAGGTAGCGGTTGAAGCGCGCCTGGTAGATCGACATGATCGGCGTCAGCCCCATCGATACCGACGGCGAGAACCAGAAGTCGGGCATCAGCCAGGGGTGCGGATAGGAGGAGAGTCCGCCGCCCGGCTGCAGCTCGCGGCGAAAGTTGCCGAGCTGCCGCTCGGTGAGCCGCCCCTCCAGGTAGGCGCGGGCGTACATGCCGGGCGCGGAGTGGCCCTGGAAGTAGACGATGTCCCCGCCGCCGGGGGCGGCCGGGCCGCGCAGGAAGTGGTTCTGGGCCACCTCGATCAAGGTGGCGCCGGACGCGAACGAGGAGATGTGGCCGCCGATGTTGTCGGAGGTCCGGTTGGCGCGCACCACCATCGCCATGGCGTTCCAGCGGATGATCGACTTGATGCGGCGCTCGATCTCGCGGCGCCCGGGCAGCACCGGCTGGTGGGAACGGGGAATGGTATTCACGTATGGGGTATTGGCGGTGAAGGGCAGCTCCGCGCCGCGCTGGTGGGCGTAGCGCCGCAACTCGGTCAGCAGAAAGCGGGCGCGCTCCGCGCCGCCGCTGCGGATCACGTACTCCAGGGAGTCGATCCACTCGCCAAGCTCGTCGTCCGGCATGGCCTGCACCGGCGCCGGCGCCGGCGCCGCGCGGCCATTGGCGCCGGCAGCCGGCAACGGCATTCCGGGGGCCGGCGCCTGGCCGTTGCCGACAAGCTGCTCGACCTTGGTGTCACTCATTCAGTCCCCTCCATTGCCATTTGGCCATCCGTCCGCGCGGCGCAGTCCCCGAGGGACGGCGCCGGCGGCGGGTCCAACGCGCACCGTACCATCAGTCGGCAGCCCGTTCCAGTGCGGCCAGCTCGTGCGCGGTCAGCTCCAGCTCGGCGGCGCGGGCGCAGTCGGCGAACTCCTGCGCGGTACATGCCCCTACCAGGGGGAAGACGTTCAGACCGCTGCCGAACAGGTACGCCAGCGCCACCTGCGGCACGCTCACGCCGCGCGCGCCGGCGATCTCCCGGGCGGCGTCGTAGCGCCGGAAGTTCTCCTCGGTGCCGTAGGTCTCCGCGCTCAGCTTGAGGAGACCTTCAGGCGCGGCTTCCAGGTTGTCACGCCGCAACAGCCCCGAGAAGAAGCCTCCGGCCAGGCTCGACCACACCAGCAGCGGCATCTCCGCGCGCCGGTACCAGGCGCGGTCCGCGGCGCCGTCCGGGCCGCTGATGGAAAGACATTCGGGCCATGGCGCGCGCCGCTGCACCGCCAGGCTGAAGTTGGGGCTGCTGGCGCGCAGCGGCGGCAAGCCGTGCTGCGCGGCGTACTCGTTCGCCGCGCGGATGCGCGCCGGCGACCAGTTGGAGCCGCCGCAGGCGTGGATGCGGCCGGCCGCCTGGTGGCGCGCCAAGGCGTCGATGATCGGCGCCACCGGCAGCTCGGGATCATCGCGGTGCAGCAGGTACAGGTCCACGTAGTCGGTACGCAGCCGCGCCAGCGAGTCCATCAGATCCGACTCCAGGTCGTAGGGGGTCACCCGGCGGCGGTCTTCGTTGTGGTGGCAGCCCTTGCCCACGATCACCACCTGGTCGCGGTTGCCGCGCGCCTCCATCCACAAGCCGAGCACGCGGTCGGCATCGCCGCGGCCATAGCCGTGAGCGGTATCGAACGTCGTGCCGCCCTGCTCGAACACCGCGTCGAGCAGGGCGAAGTCCTCCTCCAGGCGTTCCCGGCTGAGCATGACGGTGCCCTGGATGATCCGGGCAAGGGGCTTGTCCAGCCCGTCGATGCGCTGATAGATCATGCGATTCCTCCTGCCGGGCGCTCGAAGGGGTAGCGCAGGCCGATGCGGCGCCGGGCGGCGTCGAGCGTCTCGCTGATGGCGATCGACTCCGCCAGGGGCAGCAGCGGCGACTCGCCGGCGCCGGCGCGCAGCAGTTCCATGAAGTGCTCGGCCTCGTAGTTGAAGCCATTGCCGCGCAGCGGAAAGCGGCGCTCCTCCGGCTCCGCGCCGGCGCGGTGGACGGCGAGCAGCTCGCTGCACCAGAACGGCGCGGCGACGGTAACGTAGCCCTCGCTGCCGGCGATGGCGGCGGCCTGCGGGGAGCGCACCGTGATGCCGCACACCAGCGCGGCAACGGCGCCGTTGCGGTAGCCGAGGGCCACCACGGCGCGCTCGTCGACGCCGGTCGCGCCGAGGTGGGCGCTGGCGGTCACGGTGTCGGGAGTTCCCAGCACCATGGAGGCCATGGCCACGCAGTACACGCCGATGTCGAGCAGCGCGCCGCCCGCCAGCTCCGGGGCGAACAACCGGCTGGCGGGATCGACCTGCGCGGCGAAGCCGAAGTCGCACTGCAGCAGCGCGGGCGCGCCGATCTCGCCGGCCTGCAGCAGGCGGCGGAGGGCGGCGGTGGCCGGGAGGAAGCGGGTCCACATGCCCTCCATCAGCAGCACCCCGCGGTCGCGGGCGCAGGCGGCGACGGCGCGGGCTTCAGCGGCGTTGACCGCCAGCGGCTTCTCGCACAGCACCGGCTTGCCGGCTTCCAGGCAGAGGCGGCAGGCCGGCGCATGCTGGGGATGCGGAGTCGCCACGTAGACGGCGTCTACGGCCGGGTCCGCGGCCAGCTCGGCGTAGCTGCCATGCGCCCGCGGCGCGCCGTAGCGGGCGGCGAACGCCGCGGCGCGGTCGGCATCGCGCGACCCCACCGCCGCCAGCCGCGCGCCGGCGGCGTCGCGCAGTCCTGCGGCAAAGCGATGGGCGATGCGCCCAGGTCCCAGAATGCCCCAGTTGACCGGCTCCGGCGTCTGCACGGCGCGCAGCTTAGCCGCTAGCGCCACGGTACGCCAAGCGCCGCGCGCCCGCCGCGCGCGCGGCGGGCGCGGGCGGCGGGCGCGGGCGGCGGCTCGCTGCCCCGGACTGCCGCCGGGGCGTGAGCCCGGTATAGTGCCGCCGGGTTGGCGCACCGGCCACCGTGGAGGAGACCCGCATGCAAGTTCCGCAGACCATTACCGGCGGCCAGGCGCTGGCCTACGGCGCGACGCGCGCCGGCGTCGGTTGCGTCACCGCCTATCCCGGCTCGCCCAGCTCGGCGACCGTAGCCACGCTGGTCGAGTTGCTGCGCGCCGGGGAGGGCGCCGGCTGCCATCTGGAGTGGTCCGCCAACGAGCGGGTGGCGCTGGAGGTAGCGATCGGCGCCTGCCTCGGCGGACGGCGCTCCCTGGTGTGCACCAAGAGCGTCGGCCTGAACGTGATGATCGATCCTCTGATGGCGTTGAACCTGACGCCCCTCAGCAGCGGGATGGTGATCATCGCCGGCGACGATCCCGGCGCCTACGGGTCGCAGAACGATCAGGATTCGCGGGCGCTGGCCGATCTGTTCGAGTTGCCGATGCTGGAGCCGGCGGCGCCGGGCGCCGGGCTGCGGATGGTAGCGGAGGCGTTTACCGCTTCGGAGCGCTTCGGCTTGCCGGTGGTGGTGCGCGTCACCCGCAGCTTCGACGCCTGCCGGGAGGCCGCCGGCGGCGGCGATGGCTTCTCCTGGCAGGTACGCCGCGGCCGGGCGGCGCGCGCAACGCTCCGCTACGTGCCCTACCCCGGCAATGCGGTGGCGAAACATCGCGCGCTGCACCGCACCCTGCAGCGCGCTGAGGAGTGGGTCGCCGGCGCGGCCTTCAACCGCGCCGCCGCCGCTCGGGTGGACACGGATGAGGCGCGGCCCGCCCGCGGCATCATCAGCGCCGGCTTCTGCTCGCGCAAGCTGGCCGACGTGATCGGCGCTGCCGCCGCCGGCACGCCGCCGGCCGCCGCCGTGGGGCGCGCCGCCGTGGGGCGGCTGGAGTTGGGGGCCATCTTCCCGCTGCCGGCCGCGCCGCTGCGCGCCTTCCTGGCGGCCCACGACGAGGTGCTGGTGCTGGAAGAGAACGAACCCTACCTGGAGCAGCGCATCGCCGCGTTGGCCCACGCCCGGCGCCTGACCACCCGCGTGCGCGGCAAGCTGACCGGGGAGGTGGCGCGCTGCGGCGAGCTGTACCGCTGGCAGATCGCGGACGCGCTAGCCGGCTTCGCCCCGGAGCTGCCGCTGAACGGCCGGTACTCCGCGGCCGGCGAACCGGCGGAGCGCCCGCCGCGGCGCGATCACTGCGCCGGCTGCCCGTTCGCCCGCCTCCTCGACGCGGTGCGGGAATGGCTGCGGGCCGCCGGCCGCGATGCCTGGCTGGTGGCCGACCCCGGCTGTCTGGTCGCCGAAGCGCCGCGCCTGGACGCCAAGTACGCGCTCGGATCGGCGGTGGCGGTAGCCGACGGGTTGCTGCGCGCCGGCCAGGACGCGGTGGCGCTGTTCGGCGACTCGGCGTTCTTCCACGCCGCGCTGCCCGCGCTGTGCAACGCCTACGCCCATGGCGCCGACCTGGCGGCTATCGTGGCCGACAACGCCGGCGCGGTGACCACCGGGCGCCAGCCCCATCCCGGCAGCGGGCGCTCGGCCCTGGGAACCCCCGCGCCGCGTCTCGACCTGCTGGCAGTGGCGCGCGCCTGCGGCGCCAGCCATGCCGCGCGGGTGCCGCTGAGCGCATTGCCGGAGGCCCTGCCGGCCGCCTTGGAGGGTCCCGGGGTGCGGGTCCTGGTGGTGGACGCGCCGTGCGGCCGCGGGGAGACGGCGGCGGTATAATCGGCGGCAAGATGTACAGCTTCCTGCTCGCCGCCCACTCCTGGCTGCGCTACCCCGTGCTGCTGATGGTGCTGCTCGTACTGTTGCGCAGCGCCGCGGGACTGCTCCGCGGCCGCGCCTGGGGCGGTGCCGACGAGGGTCTTGGCCGCTGGCTGATCCGGGTCTGGGACCTGCAGTTCCTGCTCGGACTGGTGCTCTACTTCCTGAGTCCGATCACCCAGTTCGCGTTGGCCAATTTCGGGGAGACGCTCGCTGACCGGCAGCTCCGCGTGATTACCGTGGAGCATCCGCTGCTCATGCTGCTGGCGACCGCGGCGCTGCACGTCGGTTGGGTACGCGCGCGCCGCAGCGCCGACGACCGCGGCAGGCTGCTGCGCTGGCTGCTGTTCGCCGCCGCGGCGGCGTTGCTGACGGCAATTGCGATTCCCTGGGAGGGGCGCCCGCTGCTGCGAATCTCCGCCGGCCCGTTGCCATTGTAGCGGCGGACGCCCTCCCCGTTGCCACGGGCGGACCGCCCGGATACTGTGCCGTGGGCGCCCGCTTCCGCTTTGCGTACCGTCATTGCGCACCGGGTCACCCGTTTACCATTACCTGCCGACTCAAAGGAGCCGCCATGAGCGCCAGCACCGCTGCCCTGCAATATCGAGCCGAGATGCTCCGCATCCACTCCCTGAACATGACCACCGCGGCCGCCTCGGGCCATCCCACTACCTGCCTCTCCGCCGCCGAGATCATGAGCGTGCTGTTCTTCGACCGGATGCGCCACGACCCGCGCCGCCCCGAGGCGCTGGACAACGATGAGTTCGTGCTCTCCAAGGGCCACGGGGCGCCGCTGCTGTACGCCGCCTACGCCGAGGCCGGAACCATTCCGGTAGCCGAGCTGGAGCGGTTGCGCACCTTCGACAGCCGCCTGGAGGGACACCCGATTCCCGGCCGGGCGCCCGGCGTGCGGGTGGCTACCGGGTCGCTGGGGCAGGGGCTCGCCGCCGCTATCGGCATGGCCCTGGCCATCGATCACGATGGCAGCGACCGGCGGGTGTACGTGCTCCTGGGCGACGGCGAGATGGCGGAGGGCTCGGTGTGGGAGGCGATGAATCTGGCGCCCCATCTGCGGCTGAGCAACCTCTGCGCCGTGCTCGACATGAATCGCCTGGGGCAGAGCGACCCCACGCTGTTCGAATGGGACGGCGCCGGCTACGCCGCCAAGGCCGCCGCGTTCGGCTGGAACGTTCACCAGTGCGACGGCCACGACGTCGCCGCGCTGCAAGCGGCATTCACCGCGGCGCACGCCGCGGCGGGTCCCAGCTTCATCATAGCGCGCACCGTCAAGGGCAAGGGCGTGAGCTTTCTCGAAGACAACGAGGCAATGCACGGCAAAGCGGTCCCCGCGGCGCAGCTTGCCGCCGCGCTGGCCGAAGTGCAGGCGCGGGCGGACGCCGCCGGCCACTCACCGGCCGCGGCCCCGGCCGGCGCCTCCGGCCACGCCGCCGCGGCGCCGCCTGCCACGCCGGCCGGCGCGCCCCTCTGCTTGACCACCAGCTACGCCAAAGGAGAGAAGATCGCGACCCGCAAGGCCTACGGCGCCGCGCTCGCCAAGCTCGGCGCCCAGGATCCGACCATGTTCGTGCTCGACGCCGACGTCAAGAACTCCACCTTCACCGACGCGTTCTTCGCCGCGTTTCCCGAGCGCAGCGTGGAGTGCTACATCGCCGAGCAGAACATGCTCGGCATCGCCACCGGCCTGCAGGCGCGCGGCAAACGCGCCTTCGCGGCCACCTTCGCGGCGTTCCTGTCGCGCGCCTACGATCACATCCGCATGGCCGCCCATTCCCGGGCCGATCTCAAGCTGGCCGGCTCCCACACCGGCGTGTCGATCGGCGAGGACGGCCCCTCGCAGATGGGCCTGGAAGACGTCGCCATGCTGCGCGCCGTCCTCGGCAGCGTGGTGCTCTGCCCCGCCGACGGCGTGGCGGCGGAGAAACTGACCTGCCTGAGCGCCAACTACGACGGTATTTCGTACGTCCGCACCGCGCGGCCCGACAGCGCGGTGATCTACTCCAACGACGAGGAGTTCACGCTCGGCGGCAGCAAGGTGCTGCGGCAGTCGGCCGCCGACCGCGTGACCCTGGCAGCGGCCGGGGTGACGTTGCACGAAGCGCTGGCCGCGGCCGAGCTGCTGGCCGCCGCCGGTATCGCCGCGCGGGTCATCGACTGCTACTCGATCAAACCGCTGGATGCCGCCACCTTGCGCCGGGCGGCGCAGGAGACCGAGGCGATCGTCACGGCCGAAGACCACTACCCCGAGGGCGGCCTGGGCGAGGCGCTGGCCGCCGCGGTGGCCGGCAGCGGCACCCCGGTGCAGGTGCTGGCGGTGACCCGCGCGCCGCACTCCGGCACCGGCGCCGAGCTGCTGGCCGAGCAGGGGCTGGACGCGGCGGGCATCGCCGCCGCCGCCAAGGGCGCCCTGGCCGGCTGAGCGTCAGCCGCCGCCGGCGGCGGCCAGCGACGGGATGGCGACCTCGGGATCGACCTCCGCGGCGTAGTCCACTCCCGCAAGGCCGAATCCGAACAGACGCAGGAAGCTGGCGCGGTACCCCTCCAGGTCGGCCAGTTCCGCGACCGCCTGAGTGGCGCCGCCGCCCGCAAACCGCTCGAAGCGCGCCTGCACCTCGCGCTGCACGGCGGGTTCCATCTCCCAGTCGTCAAGGCGTACCAGACCTTGCTGGTCGGTGGGAATCTCGCCGCCGCAGTAGAGCCGGTCGGCGAACAGGCGGTAACTCTGTCGGATCGCATCCTCGTGGGTGCCGCGCTGCTTCATGATGCGAAACAACAGCATCAGGTAGAGAGGGATCACCGGGATGGCGGCGCTGGACTGGGTGACCAGGGCCTTGTTGACCGAGATCAGCGAACGCGCCGGCAGCGCCTTGTCGAGGGAGCGGGCGGTACGCTCCAGGTGCTCCTTGGCGCGGCCGATCGTGCCGGCGCGATAGATGGCGTGGGTAAAGGAAGGTCCGACGTAGGTGTAGGCCACGTTGAGGCAGCGCGGGGCCAGCAGCCCGGCGCTGCGCAGCGCGTCGAGCCAACGCCGCCAGTCGTCGCCTCCCATGACCGCCGCGGTGGCGGCGATCTCGGCCTCGTCCGCGGGTTCGATGGTCACCGGCGAGACTTCGCCGCTGGCCGGGTCGATGGTGGTGCCGGTATACGGGGCGCCGATCGGCTTGAGCACGCTGTGGTAGACCGCGCCGGTGTCCGGGTCGATGCGGCGCGGCGCCGCCACGCTGTAGATCACCAGGTCCACCTGCCCCAGGCGCTCCGCCACCAGGCTCATGGTTTGCTCGCGGACCTCGTTGGAGAAGGCATCGCCGTTGATGCTCCAGGCGCCGCGCCCGGCGGCGGCCGCCTGGCGTTCGAATGCGGCGCTGTTGTACCAGCCCGCGGAGGCGGTGCGGCGCCGGCTGGCCAGGCGCTCGAAGAACACCCCTACGGTGTCGGCCTCGCAGGCGAAAGCCGCGGTAATGCGGGACGCCAAGCCGTAGCCGGTGGAGGCGCCAATGACCAGCGCTCGCCGGGGACCGGCGACCGCGGGACGGCTGCGCACGTATTCGATCTGTTCCGCCACGTGGGCGGCGCAGCCGCCGGGGTGAGCGGTCATGCAAATGAAGCCGCGGATCCTGGGTTCGATGATCATCGCGCTGCTCAATATACCTTGGGGCCGCGGCAACTGTAGGAGAAGGCGCCGCGCGCTGTCAAACCTCGGAGCGCGGTTCGGCGGGCGCGCCGGCGGCGTGGAGCAGCAGGCGCGCGGCGCGCGGTTGCGCCGCCAAGTAGTAGTGAGCGGTCAGGAGCCGGCGCTCGCGCGCACTGAGTTGCCAGCGAAGCGCTTCGCGCGGCAGGCGGTCGCGAATCTGCGCCAACACCACGGCCGCGGCGACGCTGACGTTGAAGCTGCGGCTGAAGCCGTGCATGGGAATGCTGATCAACTCATCCGCCGCCGCGGCCAGGAACTCGCTGACGCCGCAGCGCTCGTTGCCGAAGGCGACGGCTACCGGCGTGCTCAGATCGAGGCGCGCCAGGGGGATGCTGCGCCCGCCGGGCACCGCGGCTGCCACGCGGTAGCCGGCCGCGCGCAGACCCGCTACGCCGGCGGCGCTGTCGTCCCAGTAGCGGGTCAGCAGCCATTTCTCGGCGCCCTGGGTCACGCGGTTGGGAGCGCGCTCGCGCGGCGCGCCGCGCGCGGGGACGACGTGCACCGCGGCAAACCCCAGGCCCTCCGCGCTGCGCAGCACGGCGGCGACGTTACCCGGGTCGCTGAGGCCCTCCAGCAGCGGCGCGACGGCGCAGGTGCGGGCCGCCACCACCTGGTCGATGCGCCGGCGCCGCGCCCGGGTAAGGGTAGGGCCGATCACTGCCAGCACCCGCTCGGCGGGTATCCCCTCCGGGGCGGGCGGATCGGCCAGCGGCAACCGCGCTGCCGGCGCGGGCTTCATGGCGCGGAAGTCTGCTCCGGCATGCCGCCCAATGGTGGCAGATTGCGCTAACTTCGCAACTGCTCCTTTTGAAGCGCCGGCGCGCAAACCCCGTTGACTGCAGTGTGCAAAGCGAACCGGACCCCGGCGCGACCGCGCCCGATCCCCTCAACGAGCTGGCCGCGCGCCACCTCGGAATCCCCTATCTGTTTCCCTACCAGCGCCTGGTAGTCTCCAACCTGCTGGAGGGCCGCAACCAGATCGTGGTGCTGCCCACCGGCTCCGGCAAGTCGGTATGCTTCATGTTTCCGGCCGTGGTGCTGCAGGGAGTGACCCTGGTGATACTGCCCCTGCTGGCGCTGCTGGATGACCTGCGCCGGCGCATGACCGCGGCCGGGCTGGAGGTGGCGGTGCTGCGCGGCGGACAGAGCCGCGCCGAACGCGACCGGGCGCTGGAGCGGATCGCGGCGCGCCGCGCGCGCCTGGTGCTGACCACCCCGGAGGCGGCGCTCAGCGAGCGGCTGCTGGCCCGGTTGCAGGCCGCCGGCACCATCGAGCACCTGGTGGTAGACGAGGCGCACTGCATCAGCCAGTGGGGCGACACGTTTCGCCCCACCTATCTGCGCCTGGGGGAGCTGGTAGAGGCCCTGCAGCCGCGCGTGCTCACCGCCTTTACCGCCACCGCCACGCCGCCGGTGCTGCGCCGGATGCGCGAGGTGCTGTTTCCCGACGGCGGCGCGCACCTGGTGGCCGGCAACCCCGACCGCCCCAACATCCGCTACGCCGTGGCGCCCACCGCGGCGCCGCTGCGCCGTCTGACCAAGTTGGCGGCCACCTGTCCGCGGCCGTTGATCGTGTTCGCCCGCAGCCGGCGCGGCGCGGAGGCGATCTGCTGGCAGCTCCGGCGCCGGCTGCCCGAAGTCGGCTGCCGCTTCTACCACGCCGGCCTGAACGCGGGCGAACGCAAGCGCCTGGAACAGTGGTTCCTGACCAGCGAGGATGGCGTCCTGGTGGCCACCTCGGCGTACGGCATGGGAGTGGACAAGCCCAACATCCGCAGCGTAGTGCACCTGGAACTGCCGGAGTCGGTGGAAGCGTATCTGCAGGAGACCGGGCGCGCCGGGCGCGACGGCCAGCCGTCGCAGGCGATTCTGCTCGCCTATCGACCGGCCGGTGCGCTCGCCGGCGCGGGCGCGGCTCCCGGTGCGGAGCCGGCGGCCGCGGCGCGGCGGCTGGCGCTCGAACGTTACGCCGCCGACGCCGCCACCTGCCGGCGCGCCCAACTGCTGCGCTGCTTCGACCGCGAAGAGGTGGAGTGCAGCGGCTGCGACGTGTGCGACCGCAGCGCGGCGCCGCTGCTGCCGGTAGAGCAGCGGCTGCTGCGCGCGCTGCGGCGCGGGTCGCGGCGCTTCACCCTGCGGCAGTGGCGCCACGTCCTGCGCGGCGGGCCATCGCCGGTGATCGAACGCGACGGACTGCGCGGCGCGCCCGGCTTCGGGCTGCTCGCCGACTGGGACCACGACGAGGTGCAGGAGGCCTGCGCCGCTCTGGTCGCGGCCGGGCTGGCGCGGGTACCTTCGCGGGGGCCGTGGCGCGGGCGCCTCGTAGTGCCCCGGCCGCGCGGCGCGCGGCCGGGCCGAACGCTGCGACTGTTTGACACCGGGCGCGCGGCGGCGCTACAATCGGCCCGTCTCCGAGATGCTGCCTAGTCACCTACGTTATTGCAGTAGATCAAGTTGCATGGAAATGAGCGGCCCTGTCGCCGGCCCGGTGGAACAGCCTCATGAGTGACGGCGCGATGCCGGACGTCCTTGCCCGGCGGCGCCGCACGCGGGCGCAGATGCTGCAGGGCGGCGGTGCGGCGCGGGTGGAAGCGCAGCACCGGAAGGGCAAGCTCACCGCGCGCGAACGTCTCGACCTGTTGCTCGACGAGCGCTCGTTCATCGAGCAGCAGCCCTACGTTACGTTGCGCGCCGCCGACTTCGGACTGGAGCGGCGCCGGAGTCTGGGCGACGGCGTGGTCAGCGGCAGCGGGCTGGTGGACGGGCGCCAGGTATTCGTCGCCGCGCAGGACTTCACGGTCAACGGCGGTTCCCTGGGCGAGATGCACGCCGAGCGCATCGTCGCCGCGCAGCGCGACGCCCTCACCAACCGCGTGCCGTTCATTCAGGTCAACGATTCCGGCGGCGCCCGGATTCAGGAAGGGGTGCTGTCGCTCAACGGATACGCCCGCATCTTCCGCGCCAACACGGCCGCCTCCGGCGTAATCCCGCAACTCTCGATCATTCTGGGTCCCTGCGCCGGCGGCGCCGTCTACTCGCCGGCGATCACCGACTTCATCTTCATGGTGGACGGGGTGAGCAACATGTTCATCACCGGGCCGCAGGTAATCGCCACGGTGACCGGCGAGAAGATCAGCTCGGAGGACCTCGGCGGGTCGGCAGCGCACTGCAGCCGCAGCGGAGTGGCTCACTTCCGGTTCGCGTCCGAGCAGGATTGCCTGCAGGGGGTGCGCAACCTGCTGGCCTATCTGCCGGCCCACAACGGCGAAGACCCGCCGTTGCGGCCCGGCGGCGACGACGTCGACCGCGCCACGCCGGAGCTGCTGCAACTGGTGCCGGCCGACCCGCGGCGCGGTTACGACGTGAAGCAGGTGATCACGGCGCTGGTCGACCGCGGCAGCTTCCTGGAGGTCCACGCCGAGTACGCCGCCAACGTGGTGGTCGGGTTCGCGCGCCTGGCCGGCCGCACCGTCGGCATGTTCGCCAATCAGCCCAACGTGTACGCCGCCTCGCTGGACATCAACTCGTCCGACAAGGCGGCCCGCTTCCTGCGGTTCTGCGACGCCTTCAACGTTCCCATCATCGCCCTGGTGGATGTCCCCGGGTTCCTGCCGGGCGTGGCCCAGGAACACGGCGGCATCATCCGCCACGGCGCGAAGATTCTCTACGCCATCGCCGAGGCGACGGTGCCGAAGGTGGCGCTGATTCTACGCAAGGCGTACGGGGGGGCGTTCATCGCCATGGCCTCCAAGTCGCTGGGCTATGACCGCGTGCTGGCCCTGCCGGGCGCGGAAGTTGCGGTAATGGGCGCCGAGGGCGCCGCCAACGTCATCTTCGCGCGCGACATCAAGGCGGCCGAGGATCCGGCCGCGATGCGCAAGCAGAAAATCGCGGAGTTTCACGAGAGCGTCATGACCCCTTACATCGCCGCCGGCTACGGGTTCGTGGACGACGTCATCGATCCCGCCGCGGCGCGCGCCGAGCTGGTGCGGTCGGTGGAGATGTACGCGCGCAAACGCGAATCGCGGCCGCCGAAGAAGCACGGCAACATCCCCCTCTGAGGCGGCCCGGAATGGATCAGCAGCCGCTCGCCTTCGCCGGCATCGTGACCATCCTCGGCATGGGGGTGGTGTTTTCCTTCCTCGCCCTGTTGAGCGTGGGGATGCTGGGGCTGCGCCGCCTGCAGCGCCGCGCCGCCGCCCCCGCGCCGGGCGCGCCCGGCGCCGCGCCCGAGCCCGCGGCGGCGCGCCATGACGCGCGCTGGGTGGCGGCCGCGGTGGCCGCGTACCTGTCTCACCAGGGCCGCTTCGACGAGGTGATCGCGGCGCCGTGGGAGCCGTCGCAGAGGCGCCCGTGAAGCAGCAGGTTTCGTTCGAGTACGAGGGCCGCGCCTACACCGTTGCGGTGGAGCGCCGCGGCGACACGCTGACCATCGAAAGCGAAGGCCAGCGCTACGAGGTCACCTTGACCGGCAGCGCCGGCGGCGCCGGGCAGCCGGCCGGCCCGCCCGCTCCCGCGCCCGCGCCCGTTGCCCCCCCGGCGCCGGCGGCACCCGCGCCTACGCCGGCCGGCGTCGCCGGTCCCGGCGACGTGGTAGCGCCGATGACCGGGACCATCCGCGAGGTTCGCACGCAAGTGGGGGCCGCGGTGGTGGAAGGCCAGGTGCTGTTCATCATGGAAGCGATGAAGATGGACCTGGAGGTACCGGTGGCGGTAGCCGGTTCGATCACCGAGATTGCCGTGCAGGCGGGGGACAGCGTGGTCGAGGCGCAGCTCCTGGCGCGCGTCGCCGCCGGCTGACCGCCATGGAGCTGATCGGGAAGTTCTTTGCCAACAGCGGCGTCGCCGGTCTGATCCAGCTCGGCCCGGACTGGTGGCGCCCCCTGGTGATGCTGGGCGTGGGCGGTCTGCTGATCTACCTGGCCATCGCCAAGGAGTACGAGCCGCTGCTGCTGCTGCCGATCGGCTTCGCGGCGATCCTGGTCAATCTGCCGCTCACCGAAATGTTCCACGGCAAGGCAACGCTGCTCGACCAACTCATGGGCGAGACGGTGCCCGGCCTGCTCGACTACGTGTTCTTCGGTCTCTCCACCGGGGTGTTCCCGCCGCTGATCTTCCTCGGTCTGGGGGCGATGACCGACTTCAGCCCGCTGCTGGCCAAGCCGCAGACGTTCCTGTTGGGGGCCGCCGCCCAGTTCGGCATCTTCGGCACCCTGCTCGCGGCGCAGGCATTCGACTTCACCTTCGCCGAGGCCGCCTCCATCGCCATCATCGGCGGCGCTGACGGACCGACCGCCATCTACGTCACTTCGCGCCTCGCCGATCATCTGCTGGGGGCGGTGGCGGTGGCCGCCTACTCCTACATGGCGCTGGTACCGATCATCCAGCCGCCCATCATCCGCCTGCTCACCACCAAGCGGGAGCGGGCGGTGGTGATGTCGGAGGTGCCGCCGGTGCCGCGTTCCATCCGCATCCTGTTCCCGATCGCGATCACCCTGAGCGCGGCGCTGCTGGTACCGCCGGCCACGCCGCTCATCGGCATGCTGATGTTCGGCAACCTGCTGCGCGAGGCCGGCGTGGTGGAGCGGCTGTCGAAGGCGGCGCAGAACGAGCTGACCAACCTGATCACCATCTTCCTCGGCCTGGCGGTAGGGTCCAAGCTCACCGCGGCCGAGTTCCTGACCACCGACACGCTGCTGATCATCGCTCTGGGCCTGGCGGCGTTCGCCGTCGGCACCGCCTCCGGCGTACTGCTCGGCAAGCTGCTCTACCTGCTGTCCGGCGGCAAGGTGAATCCGATGATCGGCGCCGCGGGCGTGTCGGCGGTGCCGATGGCGGCGCGCGTGGTGCAGCGCATGGGCCAGCGCGAGAACCCCAACAACTTCCTGCTGATGAACGCCATCGGCCCCAACTACGCCGGCGTGATCGGTTCCGCAGTCGCCGCCGGCGTGCTCATGGCCCTGGCCTGAAGCGGACCGCCACGGTGCCTCTGGACCCGCGCGCCATCATCGCCCGCGGCGAGAACGCCAAGACCGAGTTCAAGCGCGACGACCGCGGCCTGCGCCCGCCGCGGCTGGCGCGGGAGATAGTCGCCTTCGCCAACATGAACGGCGGCCTGATCGTGCTCGGAGTGGATGACGACGGCACGGTATCCGGCGTCACCCGCGACAACCTCCAGGCCTGGCTGATGGACACCGTAATCGGGCGCCACGTCGACCCGCAGCTCATTCCCGACTACGAGGAGTTCATCGTGGACGGCAAGCCGATCGCCATCGTCACCGTCCCCGCGGGCGCGGCCAAGCCGTACGGCGTGCGCCAGCAGGATCGGATCGACTATTACGTACGGCTCGGCGATGCCACGCAACGCGCCGGCCGCGAGCAGATGGCGCGTCTGTTTCAGTCCGGCGGCCTGGTGTCGGTAGAGAAGATGCCGGTCCGCGGCAGCTCCCTCGCCGATCTGGACCTGCGCCGCCTGGAGGACTACTTCCTGAACATCCTGGGCGAGGAGCGGGTGGACGACTGGCAACGCACCCTGCTCAATCGCGAGCTGCTGATTGCCGACGAATGGCGGCCCGAGGCGCGCTGCTGCTCCTATGCCGCGTGCGTGCTGTTCGCGCGGGAGCCCCGGCGCCGCATGCCGCAGGCCGGGATACGGCTGCTGGTGTTTCCCGGCACCGACCTCGACTACGACGCCAATCTGGACGAAGTGCTGGACCTTCCCTTCGTCGGCTTGCAGGAACGCCGCGAACGAAAGTTCGTCGAGCAGTCCCTGCCCAACCGGGTGCTCAGCTACCTGCAGCCGCACCTCAGCCGGGAGCGGCTGGAGGGGATGCGGCGGCACCGGCACTGGGACTATCCCACGGAGGTGATCCGCGAGCTGCTGGTGAACGCCTTCGCGCACCGCGACTGGACGCGTCCCACCGACGTGCAGATCACCATCTTCGCCGACCGCCTCGAAGTGAACAGCCCGGGCTCCCTGCCCAACGGCGTAACCGTGGAGAAGGCCAAGGAGGGATTGCGCGTCCCGCGGAACTCCAACATCGTGAACATCCTGCGCGACTATGACTTCATGGAGCATCGCGGCATGGGAATCCGCCGCAAGGTGATCCCCCTCACCCGCGCTCACAACGGCACCGAGCCGGAGTTCGAGGCGACCGACGATTACTTCAAGGTGACCCTGTGGAAGGACCGGTCGAGGTCGCCCGCGCCGTAACCCCGCTACGCCCCCCGGCCGCTACCTGCGGTCAAGGGAATCGTCGCGGTAGTGGCTGCCCAGACTGCGCGGGTTGCGCAGCGCGGCGTAGGTCACCAGCAGCGCGGTCTGGACGGCGTTGCGCAACGTGAGCAGCCGCGGGGTGAGCCGGTTGTCGGCGTAGAAGCTGTCGATCTCGGTCTTCAGCTCGCGCAGCAGGTGGGTGGCGCGGTCCAGTCGCTTGGAGGTGCGCACCAACCCGACGTAGTTCCACATGGTGTTGCGGATCAGGCTCAGGTCCTGGGTGATCAGCTCGTCGTCGGGTTCGGCCTCGGGCATCACCCACGGCCGCACGGCCGGCAGGTGGAAGCTGCCGCCGGCGATCTCCGCGGCATGCTGGCGCGCCGCCTGGACGCCCATCACCACGCACTCCAGCAGCGAGGTGCTGGCCAGTCGGTTGGCGCCGTGAAGCCCGGTGCACGCGGTCTCGCCGATGGCGCTGAGATGGGCGATGTTGGTGTTGCCCGCCATGTCGGTGTGGATGCCGCCGCAGGCGTAGTGGGCCGCCGGCACCACCGGGATCGGCTGGCGCGTCATGTCCACCCCGGCGGCCGTCAGGTGCGCGTCGATGGTGGGAAAGCGGCGGCGCGCGTAGTCGGGATCGACCCGGGACAGATCGATGTAGACCGAGTCGCTCGCGCTCTTGAGCAGCTCGGTGTGGATGGAGCGCGCGATCACGTCGCGCGGCGCCAGCGATCCCAGGGGATGGTACCGCTCCATGAACGCCGCGCCCTGGTGGTTGACCAACACGCCGCCTTCGCCGCGCACCGCTTCCGACACCAGAAACGGGCGCTGCCCCGGATGGTGGAACACGGTGGGATGGAACTGTACGTACTCCAGGTCGATCACCCGCGCGCCCACCCGGTAGGCCATCGCGATGCCGTGGCCAAACGCGCCGCGGTCGTTGGTGCTGTGCAGGTAGAGCTGCCCCAGCCCGCCGGTGGCCAGCACCGTCTTCCTGGCGACGATGGCGCGTACCTGTCCCTGCGCCACCTCCAGCACGTAGGCGCCGATGCAGCTCAGCGGGCGGTAGCGGTCCAGGAAGTCCACCGAGCTGTGCGACAGGGTGAGCAGATCCACCGCGAAGGCGCCGGTGGCGAGCGTCAGGCTGCCGCCGCCGGGCAACGGGCCGGCCGCGGCAAGCTGTCTCAGACGCCGGTGGAGGGCGCCGAGGATGGCGCGCCCGGTATGGTCCTTGGCGTAGATGATGCGGTGGCGGGAATGGGAGGCCTCGCGGGTAAAGCTGAGCGCGCCGTCGGCGCCGCGGTCGAAGGCGACCTGCAGGTCGTCGATCAGCAGCTCGCGCACCACGCGCGGGCCGGCGGCGACCAGCGCGTCCACCGCCGCCGGGTTGGCGGTGTGGGCGCTGGCGGCGTCGATGTCGGCGCGCAGCAGGGCGCCGTCCACCTCGTCGAAGATGATGCCGCCCTGGGCCCACCTGCTATTGCTGGCCTGCAGCTCGCCGGCGCCGGTGATCAGAGTGACCTGGAGGCCGGCGCGCGCCGCCTGCAGCGCGTAGACCGCGCCGGCGGCGCCGGCGCCGATCACCAGGCAGTCGGTGCGCGTAGTGGTCATCGCCGCCCCAGGAGGTCGAGCCCCAGATCGGGCCGGCGCGCCGCGCCGGTGATGGCGCTGGTGGAGATCACCTGGGCGCCGGCCGCGGCGTAGTCGGCCAGCGACTCCGGGGTAACGCCGCCCGACACTTCGATGAGCGCGCGGCCGGCCACCACCGCCACCGCTTCGCGCACCGCCGCGGGAGACATGTTGTCGAGCAGAATGACGTCGGCGCCGGCCGCCGCCGCCTCCCGCACCTGCGCCAGGGTATCGGTCTCCACCTCGATGCGGGCGACGTGGGACGCCTGCGCCCGCGCCCGGCGCAGCGCGGCGGTGATGCCGCCGGCCACGGCGACGTGGTTGTCCTTGATCATCACGCAGTCGGCCAGCGAGGCGCGGTGGTTGCGCCCGCCGCCGCAGCGCACCGCGTACTTTTCCAGTTCGCGCAGCCCGGGGGTGGTCTTGCGCGTCTCGCACACCACCGCCGAGGTACCGCGCAGCCGCTCCACGCAGGCGCGGGCCGCGGTGGCGATGCCGGACAGATGTTGCAGCAGGTTGAGGGCAGTGCGTTCGGCGGCCAGGATCGCGCGCGCGCGGCCGGCCACGTACAGCAGCCGCTGCCCGGCGGCCGCGGCCGCGCCGTCGGCCAGCGCCAGCTCCACGTGCAGGTCGGGATCGAGGCGCCGGAACACGTGGGCCGCAATCTCGCCGCCGCTGACCACCAGCGGCTCGCGCGCCACCACCGCGGCCCGGCACTCGGCGTCGGCCGGCACCACCGCGGAGCCGGTCGCGTCACCCAGCCCCAGGTCCTCCTCCAGGGCGGCTTCGATGACCCGCCGCGCGGAGAACGGAATCACCGGCGCCCGCTCCGCTTCAGGGAGTGAGCTCGAACATGCGCTCGAGGGAGCGCAGCGCCGCCGCCCGCACCGTCTCGTCGAGCTCGATGATCTGGTGCGGCTGCGGATCGACCAGCACGTCGCGGATCTTCTTGAGGCTGTTGAGCTTCATGTAGGGACACAGCCGGCAGGAACCGATGAACTGCTTGCCGGGGTTCTCCACCTCCACGCGGCTCACCAGCCCGCACTCGGTGAGCAGCATGAAGTACGCCGCGTCGGTGGCGCGCACGTACTCCATCATCTTGCCGGTACTGCCCACGAAGTCGCTGGCCGCGGTGACGTCGGTGGGGCACTCCGGGTGGCTCACCACCTTGACGCCGGGGTAGCGGGCGCGCGCCGCGGCGATCGCCTCGGCCGTGAACTGATCGTGCACCAGGCAGGTGCCGTCCGAGCCGTGGATCACCTTGTCGCTGCCGCGCGCGGCCATCTCGCGGCGGATGTTGGCGGCCATCAGGCGGTCGGGAACGAACAGGATCTCGCGCTGCGGCAGCCGTTCGATGATGGAGTAGACGTTGCCGGAGGTGACGCACACGTCGCTCGCCGCCTTCACCTCGGCGGAGCTGTTGATGTAGCACACCACGGCCGCTTCCGGGTAGCGCGCCTTGAGCGCCAGCAGCTCGGCGCCGGTGAGGGAATCTGCCAGCGAGCAGCCGGAGGCGACGTCGGGCACCACCACCAGGGCGTCGGGACAGAGGATCTTGGCGGTCTCGGCCATGAACACCACGCCGGCGAATACGATCACCTCGGCGGCGGAGTCGCGCGCTTCCAGGCTGAGCGCGTAGGAGTCGCTCTTGAAGTCGGCCACGCCGTACACGATTTCGGGATTGACGTAGGAGTGGGCCAGGATGATGGCGTTCTTCCGCGCCTTGAGCCGGTTGATCTCGGCCGTGAGGGGGGCGACCTCGTAGCAGCGCTCCAGAGTCCATTGGGCGCCGGGCTGACACTCCACGTGCAGCAGATTGGAGAACAGCCGTTCCGCTTCCTGTGCCACTGCGCCGGCAGGCATCGCGTGTAACCGTCTAGATACTCACCCGGCCGGACCGATGTCAACGGCGCGCGCGGGCGGCTCCAGGAAAATCCCATGCTACAGAGGCTGGTCGGAGCCGCGCCGACGCGGGGGCCGGAGTGGCGAGCGACAATCAAGATGAGAACGTAGCGGCTGCCTCCGGCGGAGGGGAATGGGACAGCGGGTGGCGCACCTGAGGGCCTGGTCCCGACCGTCGTCGCACAGTTGGCCCCGGACGGCGACCGGATGGGAGCGCGGGGCGTGATTCCGCGCTGCGCGGAGAAGATGGTGCGGGATGCGGCGCACCGTGCGGTGGAGGCGGGAACGGTATGAAATACGATTCAGAAGCCGGAGCAGCTCATCGAGCGGTTGGTAAACGCCAGCTCATGCGAGGGCGATCTGGTGCTTGATCCGTTTGCCGGAGTAGGCACCTGCCCGGCGGTATGCAAGCGTCTCGGGCGCCGTTTTATCGGCATCGAGAGAGACGAGGAGTTTGTACGGGCGGCAAGAATCGACTGCGTCAGATCGAAGACGTGGATTCGGTTCCGAGCACGTCCGGCGGATGCCGCGTGTGCCAGTCGGTCAGCTCCTGGTAGGCGGCGGCGACTGCCAGCACCACGTTCTCGTCATAGGCTCGGCCCAGGATCTGCAGGCCGGCCGGCAAGCCTGCTTCGGTGAATCCCATCGGCACGGAGATCGCCGGCAGTCCAACGCAGCTCCCGAACGCCCCCAACGGGTCGGCGGCCCACTCCCTCGGTTCCTCGACCCACGGCCGATCCGCCGGCGGCGCAGCTTTCGGCTGCGTGGGCGACACCAGCGCGTCGTACCGCTCCAGCAGCCGGTCGATCGCCACCGCGATCGTGCGCCGCAGGCGCAAGGCACGGAGATAGTCGGTGGCCAGCATCGCGGTACGGGGATAGACGCCCCGGCGCCCCTCCGGTGCCGTGAGCTGCGTGGTGATGCCGCTCTCGATGATCTCCTCCATGACGCTGGCCGATTCGGCCAGGAAGATCGCGCTGGACACCGCGGCGTAGGGCAGGTCGGGAAGCTCGACCTCCTCGACCTCGGCCACCTCGGCCAGCGCCGCCAGCGCCTCCCGAAAGCGGTCGCGTACGCCAGGTTCGGAGCCGTCCGGCACTCCCTTGGGGACCGCCAGCCGGAAGCGCCCGCGCTCGGGACGGTACGGGAGATACCGGTATGGCCGTGTGGTGGTCGCCTCGTCGCGCCGGTCATGGCCGGCGATTGCCTCTAGCACGAGGCCGCAGTCGGCGGCGGTCAGGCATATCGGTCCTGGCTTGTCCATCCCGAAGGTGAGGGGCATACCGCCGTGGCGGCTCACCCGGCCGAAGGTCGGACGCAGCCCGGACACGCCGCAGCAGCACGCCGGCACCAGGATCGAACCCCAGGTCTCGGTGCCGATCGCGAACGGCACCAGACCCGCGGCGACCGCCGCTCCCGAACCGGTCGACGAACCGCCGCTCCAGACGCCGCGGTCCCAAGGGTTGAGACCGGGACCGGTGAACGAAGCGTCCGCGCGGCCGTAGCGCGCCCCGCCGGCCAACTCCACCAACGCCAGTTTCGCGGCCAGCACGGCGCCGCCCGCTTGCAGCTTGCGGACGATCGTGGCGTCGTAATCGAACGCCTGCTCCCGTAGTGGCCCTGCGCCCCAGGTCGTCGGGTAGCATGCGGTGGCAAAGAGGTCCTTGAGGCCGTAGGGGATGCCGTGCAGCGGCCCGCGGTAGCGGCCGGCGGCGATCTCGCGCTCGGCCTGCCGCGCCTGCGACTCCGCCAGCTCCGCGGTCAGGGTCACCACCGCGTGGTAGCGCGGCCCAAGCCTTTCCAGCCGGTCGAGGAAGAGGCGGGTCAGCGCGGCCGGGGAGACCTGCCGCGCCCGCACGCGCTCGGCCAACTCGCGCAACGGCAGGAATACCGCGTCGCGCTCCGTCACCGGTCGTCGCCCCGGTAGGGCGTGAACGGCGGAAACGGCTCCTGGTTCGGCTCCACGGCGGCCACCCGGAGCGCCCTGGAGACCCGGGCCAACTCCGCGGCTACCCGCGCGCGAACCTCCAGCTCCTGGTCCGGCTCCGCGAACCGTTCGCCGTACCACTCGCGGAGCAGCGCCATGCGCAGCTCGACTTCCCGCTCGTCGTTCCCTTCGGCAGCCATCAGCCGGCGGCCACCTCGAAGGCCGTCACGTTGCGCGTCTTGCGGCTGAACTCCACCCCGATCAGGTGGATCGGCTCCCCCCGACCGCGGTACTTGGCCGCGTAGCCGCGCTCCCGCAACTGCGCCAGCGCTCCCCCCGGCGGCGCCGTCTCCACCACCTTGAACTCGAACAGATACACGTGCCCTCCGGTCCGCACCGCCATGTCCAGCCGCCCGACCGCGCTCGACTCCTCCACCACGATGTCGTACCCCAGCGCCGCGAAGTAGGAATAGAACACGCTCGCGTAGTACCCCTCGTAGCGCGCGATGTCGTTGTTGGTGTGCCACTCATACGGGATGCCGGCGAAGAAGGCGTGGAACAACTCCTGCAGGCCGGCGCAGTCGTGCGCTTCCAGCAGGCGCGCCAGACGGATGCTGTTCGCGGTCTGCCGTCTGGTGTCCTGCACCAGCCGGCGCAGCAGCACCCGGTTCAGGCTCTGCCGCACTTCCCGGTTCGGATAGCCCAGCCGATACAGCGGCAACCCGCCCAGCTCTTCCTCCCCCGTGATCGTCAGGTAGCCGGTCTGGAACAGCAGCGCCTCGGTGCCGATGTGCTCCACGTCGAACGCCGACAGCAGGTCGTCGGTGCCGACCATCTCCTGCAGCGAGACCGACGACACCCGCCGCTCGAACAGCGTGTCGACCAGGAACGCCGGCGTGCCGGTCTCGAACCAGTGGGCGGCGAACTTGCGGCGGCGCAGCAGCAGCAGCACGTCGAAGGGGTTGTAGACCGATTCCTCGCCCAGCCAGCGATAGCCGTTGTACCAGTCGCGCACCCGTTCCCGGTCCAGTCCGTCGAGCTCCGGGGCGAACACGGTGTCCAGGTCACCCTCGGTATAGCCGCAGATCGAGGAGAAGGCTGGGTCCAGCGTGATGTCGGTGAGGTTGTTGAGATCGGAGAACAGGCTCACCTTGGAGAACTTGCTCACCCCGGTCAGGAACGTGAACCGCAGGTGCGCGTCGCAGTCCTTGATCACGCCGTACACGCCGCGCAGATAGTCGCGGTTGGCGCGCGCCACTGGCGGCGTGTCCAGCGCTTCCAGGATCGGCTTGTCGTACTCGTCCACCAACACCGCGACCCGTTGCCCGCTGCGTTCGTGCAGCGACCTGATGAGATAGCCGAACCGCTCCGGCGCGGTGTCGTAGCGGGGGCGCACGCCGGCCGCCTGCTCCAGGCCGTCCAACTGCGTGGCCAGGTTGGCGTGCAGCTGGCCCGGCTCCTTGAAGTGGCCGCCGGCAAAGCTCAACCGCACCACCGGATGTCGTTCCGACCAGTTCCAGGCGGCGTGGACGTGGAGCCCGGCGAACAGCGGCTCGTTGCCTTCGAACAGCTCCTTCAGCGTGTCCAGGAACAGGCTCTTGCCGAACCGCCGCGGGCGCGACAGGAAGTAATGCTTCCCTTCGTGGAGCAGCCGTTCGATGAAGGTGGTCTTGTCCACGTAGTAGCAGTTCTCCTCCCGCAGCTCGCGGAAGGTCTGGATGCCGATCGGCAGCCGGCGCTTGGTCATCGGCTCAATCGTACCACGTCAGCCGCGCGCGGTTGGGGCATCTTCGATCAATGAGTGTTTTCGGGTTGACCGGAAAGTACTCATGAGTATATTTGGACGCACCAGAAAACACTCATGTCAGCGCCGCGCTACCTCACCCCCGCCGTCACCGCCGACCTCGCCGAGCGGATGGTGTTCGTCGGCGGGCCGCGTCAGGTCGGCAAGACCACGTTCGCGCTGTCGCTGCTCGGGGCCGGGAGCAACGAGTCATCGCCGGCCTGCCTGAACTGGGACCATCTCGCCGACCGGGAGGCGATCCTGGCCACGCGCCTTCCGCCGGGGCAGCCGCGCGTCATCTTCGACGAGCTTCACAAGTACGCGGGATGGCGCGGCCTGATCAAGGGCCTCTACGACACGCACCGGTCATCGATCTCGTTCCTGGTGACCGGCTCGGCCCGGCTGGACTACTACCGCAAGGGCGGCGATTCCCTGCAGGGGCGCTATCACTACTACCGCCTCCATCCGTTCACCCTGCCGGAAGGCGGCCACCTCACCGAGACTCGATCGGTGGACCATCTGCTGCGGTTCGGCGGGTTTCCGGAACCGTTCCTGCGCGGCGAGGAGCGCTTTCACCGCCGCTGGCTGCGCGAGCACTCCGCCCGCGTCGTGCACGAGGACCTGCGCGATCTGGAGCAGGTCCGCGACGTGTCGCGGCTCGATCTGCTGTTGGCCCACCTGCCCTCCTGCGTGGGGTCGCCGCTGTCGGTCAACCGCCTGCGCAAGCTCCTGCAGGCGTCGCATGACAGCGTCGAGCGCTGGATCGCGGCGTTCGAGCGGCTCTACCTCTGCTACCGGGTGCCTCCGTTCGGGTCAGCCTCGATCAGGGCCGTGCGCAAGGAACGGAAGCTCTATTTCTGGGACTGGTCGCGCGTGGACGATCCCGGCGCCCGCTTCGAGAACCTGGTGGCCGGCCACCTGCTCAAGTACTGCCACTTCATCGAAGACACCGAAGGGTACGCGATGGAGCTGCGCTTCCTCCGCGACACCGACGGGCGCGAGATCGACTTCGTCGTGCTGCGCGACGGCCGCCCGGAGTTCGCCGTCGAGTGCAAGAGCGGCGCGCGCAACGTTTCCCTTGCCTGCCGTTACGTGCGGCGCCGCACCGCCATTCCCCGCTTCTATCAGGTGCACCTGGGCGACGCGGACTTCGGCGACGCCGACAGCGACGTGCGCGTGCTGCCGTTCCCGACCTTCTGCCGCGAGCTGGCGCTGCCGTAGCCCGCCTCCGGACCGCTTGGCGCAGGTTCAGACGGGCAGCACCTCACGCTGCACCTGCGTCACCTTGCCGGGAAACGTCTCCCCTCGGACCCACATGATCGGCATTCGCGCACCCCGGCCGGCAACCGCACCCTCCGCCCACGCCGCGCGGGCGCTGAGGTAGTGGGACACGTAACTGCGCCGGAAGCGACCGCTGTGGTTGTCGGTGCTCTTGTGCAGCAGATGGCTGTGGAACCAGATCACCGAGCCGGGCTCCGCTTCGAGCGCCACGCCCTCTTCGTCGCGGGTGTTGCGGGCGAGCTTGAACTCGCTCTGCTGCGAACCCTCCAGCGCGTCGTGCTCGACAATCGGGCGCCGGTGGCTGCCGGGGATTACGTACAGGCAGCCGTTCCCGCGGTCGGCGGCGTCGAACGCGGTCCAGGTTCCCACCGTGGTTTCAGTCGCGAAGCGGCTGCGGAAGTAGAACATGTCCTGGTGCCACGGAAAGCCGAGCCCGATCCGCGGCGCCTTCCAGATGTAGAGGTTGTTGATGCCCAGAATATCGGGGCCAAGCAGATCGACGACCGGGTCGATCAGCCGCGGATCGCGCACCCGCTGCAGGAATTCCGAGACGTAGCAACTCGGAAAGTGCAGCTTGTGCATGGCGTGGATCCCGGAACGCTGCTCGGCGCCGTCCCGAACCAGCGCGTTCCGGTCGACGTGCGCCGGCGGGAAGGGCCGCGTTCCGGCGACGATCTGCTCGGCGATGGTGTTCAGCCTGCGGTTCTCCTCGGCGGCGAATACGCCGGTACGGATGACGAACCCGTCCCGCTCCCAGGCAGCCCGTTCTTCGGCGCTGAGCCGATGCTGTCTATCTGACACGGTTCCTCCTTGCACGCACCGGTCAGGTCTTGTCACGGCGCCGGTGTCGAATTATGCTGCTTGCCGTGGCCCCGCTTGCAGACACCAGACCGAAGCGGCGCAGGATCGGCTCGGTGGTCAAGGGGTTACGCATTCTCGAGACCATAGTAGGGGCGGCGAACGGCATCAAGGTGTCCGAGATTGCGCGCGTCTTCGACATGCCGACCTCCAATCTTACCCTGTTCCTGAACTCGCTGGTGGATACCGGCTACATCATCAGAAACCCGGCGAACGGCAAGTACTACCCGTCCGAGAAGATCAACCACATGGCGGCGGCGATCGATACCCCGTACACGCGCCTCACGATCAGCGCGCAGGAAGCGATGCAGGAGTTGCACGATCGTTACGACGAAAACGTACTGTTGGCGGTGTTGAACAACAGCTTCCTGCAATTCATCGCCACGCTCCAGTCCAGCCGCAACATCCAGATTCTCAACAATGACGATCGTTCTTTCATTCCCCACGTCACGGCCGCGGGAAAGGCGATTCTGGCGTTCCTGCCGGATACTCAACTGCGCGTATACCTGGGCGGCGTACCGCGCGATCGATTCACGCCCAAGACCATCACCGAGGTTGCCGCGATACGCCGCGAACTGGAAACGGTGCGCCGCCGCGGGTACGCGATCAACCGCGGCGAGTACGAACCGGAAGTGATGGCGGTGGCGGCTCCGGTGTTGATCGATACTGCCATTCAGGGATCGCTGGTGGTTCAGTTTCCCACCTTTCGCTACCGCGAAGCGGACCTCGAAGCGCAGGCCGAACACATCGTGGCCGCGGCGCTGCGCATCAGCCGGCGGCTCACCGATACCGGCACCGCGGCCTGATCGCGGCGGCAGGCGCGGCACCCCGAACCTACTGCGCATAGGGGTCGGCGGCGTCGCGCATGCCGTCGCCGACGAAATTGAAGGCCAGCACCGTGAAGATGACGAACAGCCCCGGTATCAACAGCCACGGCGACAGCGCCACGGTCTGCACGTTCTGGGCTTCGCTCAGCAGCACTCCCCAGCTCACCACCGGCGGCCGCAGTCCCAGGCCCAGGTAGCTCAACGCGGTTTCGGCCAGGATCATGTGCGGCACCGCCAGCGTCAGCGACACGATCACGTAGCTCAGAAACGAGGGCAGCAGGTGGCGCACGATGACGCTGCCGTCGCTCGCGCCGGCTACCTTGGCGGCCGTCACGAAGTCCTCCTGGCGCAGCGCCAGCAGCTTGCCGCGCACCACGCGCGCGAGTCCGGTCCAGCCGATCAGCGACAGGATCACGGTAATTCCCAGATACACCTTGATCACCGGCCAGTGCGGCGGCAGCGCCGCGGCCAGCGCCATCCACAGCGGAATGGTGGGGATCGAACGCAGAAACTCGATCAGCCGCTGCACGAACGTATCGATCGAGCCGCCGAAATAGCCCGACACGCCGCCGATGCTCAACCCCAGCAGAAAGCTCAGCAACACGCCGATCAGGCCGATCGACAGCGACACCCGGGCGCCGTAGAGGACGCGCGAGAACATGTCGCGCCCGAGGCGGTCGGTGCCGAACAGGTAGATGGTGCCTTCGGTCACGCCAAACAGGTGCCGGCGAGAACGGAACAGTCCCCACATCCGGTACTCGGAGCCCTCCACGAGCAGGCGCACCGGAAGCACCTGCGCGCGGTCGGGCGTGTATACGTTGCGCCACGTGACCGGATCGATCTCCCGCTCCAGGCCGTACACGAAGGGCCGCTGCAGGCGACCCTGGTGAACGATGCGGATGCGCTGCAGCGGCGCGAACAGCGCGTCGGAGTTGCGCTCCAGCGGGGTATAGGGGCTGAGGAACTCGCAGAACAGCCCGCCGGCGTAGAACACCGCCAGCACGGCAATGCCGAGCAGCGCGATGCGGTGCTTGCGCAGCTTCCACCATGCCAGTTGCCACTGCGAGGCGACGTAGCGTCGTTCCGCCGCATCCGGCGGCGCGCCGGCCGCGGCCGCGACCGGTGCCGGCGCGGTGGCTTCGCTCATCGCCGCGGCCCGCGCATCGCCGCCGCCTACCCCGCCATCCGGATGCGCGGGTCGAGCAGCGCCAGCAGCACGTCGGAGATGAAGGTACCCACCACGGTGAGCACCGAGAGCAGCAGGAAGAACGCGCCGGCCAGGTACATGTCCTGACTCAGCAGCGACCGCAGCAACACCGGCCCGGTGGTCGGCAGGCTGAGCACCACCGCGACGATCGGCGCGCCGGAGATGATCTCGGTCAGGCTCCACCCGATGGTGCTCGCCACCGGGTTGAGCGCGATGCGCACCGGATACTTGAAGATCAGCCGGCGTTCGTGGATGCCCTTGGCGCGCGCGGTGATCACGTACTGCTTCTCCAGTTCGTCCAGCAGCATGGCGCGGGTCACGCGAATCAGCCCCGCGGTCCCGGCGGTGCCCAGCACCACCATCGGCACCCACAGGTGGGTGAGCAGGTTCACGAACTTGCCCAGGCTCCAGGCCGCCGCCTGGTAGTCGGGCGAGAACAACCCGCCTACGCTCTGGCCGAAGTACTTGAACCCGATCCACATCAGGACCAGCGCGAGCATGAAGTTGGGGGTCGCAAGTCCGACGTAGCCGAGCACCGTAAAGGAGAAGTCGCCCGCGGTGTACTTGTGCAGCGCCGAGTAGATGCCGATCGGGACGCCGACCACGAAGGTGAACAGCAGCGAGGAGATGGCTACGATGGCGGTGAGCGCGAACCGTTCGCCGATCAGATCCCGAACCGGCTTGTTCCACTGGAACGACTGCCCGAAGTCGCCGCGCGTCACGATGCCGGTAATCCACTTGAAGTACTGCACGAACAGCGGCTGGTCGAGGCCGTACTGCTGCCGCATGGAGGCCAGTTCCGACTCGGTCACCTCGGTATTGGCCTCCTCCAGTTGCGCGATGTAGGTGGAGAGATAGTCCCCCGGCGGGAGCTGGATCAGCACGAACGCGACCACCGAAACCAGCGCTACGGTGATCACCATGAAGACGAACCGTCTGAGCAGATAGTCGATCACGACGGTGCCCTCCTACGCTGCGCGGACGGGAGCCGGGACGGGCGGGCCGGCCCGGCTCCCTGAAGAAGACGCTACGCCCTCTTCAGCCGAAGCTCAGCCAAGGCTCAGCCGGGCCAGTACCATTGCTCGGCCTGGTACGGCATGAACATGAACGGCCCGCCCTGCCACATGCCCTCGGTGGGGGTGTTGGCCAGCTCCCGGTTGAACACGATCGGAATCGGCGGCATGCCGATGATCCCGATCGAACGCAGGCTGCGGGCGTGGATCTCCAGCATCTCCGCGCCGAGCTGCAGGTACTCGTCGGAGCCGGGCTCGGTCTGCTGCCAGCGGCTCGCCACGTCGTAGAGCTGAATCACGTCGTCGGGCGGCTGGACGCCCTCGGCGCCGCCGGTAACGATCCATCGCTCCCAGTCGCGGCCACTCTTGCGCGAGCCCCACTTCGCCAGGATCTTGAAGGCGCCGGGGTTCTGGAACATCAGCGCTTCCATCGACTCGCCGAGGTAGTAGACGCCGACCTGGATTTCGCCGGCTTCGCGCCGCGCCACGCCCAGGTTGCTCTCCAGCTTCTTGACCGCGACCTGCACGCCGACCGCCTCCCAGTACTCCTTGACCAGTTCGGAGTAGTCGACGAACACCTGATGCACGGTTTCGACCGTCACCTGCAGCGGCTGGCCGTCGGGGCGCAGGCGGACGCTGCGGTCCGCGTTCCACTCCAGGCCCATCTCGTCCAACAGCTCGTTGGCGCGGTCCGGGTCGTACTCGGCGAAGTAGTCGCCGGTCCAATCCACGTAGAAGGAGGTATTGGGCAGCGCCGCCGCCTGCATCGGCTCGGCGCGGTCGAACGCCAGCACCTTGATGATTTCCTCGCGGTCGATCGCCAGCGACATCGCCTGCCGGAAGCGGAGGTCCTCGAAGATGGCGCGCAGCACCTCATCCTTGTAGCCGAAGTTGAAGTCGTAGGTGGTACGTCCGTTGACCGCCTGCGGCCACACCATCACGCGGTAGCCCTGCGCCTGTTCGTTCTCCTTGTACAGGGTGTACTCCTTGAGCGGCAGGTCCCACCCCACGTAGTCGAACTCGCCGCTGACCAGCTTCAGCGTGCGCACCTCCCGGTTCTCCACCAGCACGCGCACCTGTTCGTCGACATACGGCAACTGATTGCCGGCGGTGTCCACCTTGTAGAAGTAGGGATTGCGCGTGTAGTACTTGCTGCCGGCCGAGTCGACCCGGTCCAGCACCCAGGTATCGAGCGCCGGGCGGTCCAGGTTCTCGCTCGCGTCGCGCGCGATGCGCTGCGCCGCGAAGCGGCTGTACCAGTTGTCGAAGCCGGCCGCCTGCGCCTCGGCCTCCGCCGCGTCGTTGTAGTTGACGTGGAACTGCTCCAGATAGTGCCTCGGGTGCAGCAGGATCGGCTCGTGGGTCAGCGTCAGGATCGGCAGAATCGGCGGAAAGGGCACCGCGAACGAGAGCCGGAAGGTATGGTCGTCGATCACCTCCAGGTCCATGAACTCCCCGCCGGGGCTGAGGTTGCCGGGCGTTACCGGGGTCAGCTCCTTGTTCAGCAGGACGTCGCGGTAGGCGAACTCCACGTCCGCGGTGGTGACCGGCGCGCCGTCGGACCACTTCAGCCCCTTGCGCAACGAGACCGTGATCGCCGACAGGTCGTCGTTCAGATCCCAGCCGGTTGCAATCGCAGCCACCACGGTGGTGAAGTCGGACTCGTAGGCGAACAGATTCTGCTGCCGGGCACGGTGGATGTCGAGTCCCGCGGTAGTGGGGCTCAACGCCGGCGCGCGAATCGAACCGCCGTAGGAACCAATGGCATCCTTGGGACTCACCACCATCGGCTCGTCGGGGAGCCGTTCGCCGACCGGTGGCAGGTCGCCGGCCGCCACCAGCGCGGCCAGCACCGGCGCCTCGTTGAAACTCGCAATCGTGTTGCCGGTTTCACGCTCGTAATCGGCCAGCGTGGCGTAGTTGATGATCTCGCCGCCGGTCGCCATCGCGGCGCCCGCGGCTTCGGCGGCTGCCGGTTGTTCTTCGTCCGCGCCCCCGAAGGCGAGGCCGGCCGTAAACGCCAACGCGGCCGCGGCCGCGTACCAACTTCGTCGCATAGCACACTCCTTTGCCGGAGACGAGCAGGATGACACCCGGCCCTCGACACCCAGGGGACAGAATTGATATACACTATACCCCAATCGGGAAACAGTGTATAGCGAGCAATTATACGACCGGGCCGCCGGCATGTCAAGTCAATCGGCCTGCCCTGCCGGCGCCCCCTTGACGCCGCGCGCGCCCGTTCATGGCGCCAGCGGCAGCCAGACCGTCATGGCGCAGTTCCCCCGATTGTGCCATGCGAAGTAGGGGATCAGGCGGATGGGGACCGGCGCCTGTTCCCGGCGTTCGCCCCGGCGGTAGAGCTCGTGCTCCCAGGGCCGGCCGGCGGCGCGGACTGCCGTCCCTTCCAGCACCGCCACCCCGCCCAGAAGCTCCCGTTCATAGCGCGCTTGCGGCGCAAAGTCGCGCGGCAGGTGAATCTCGTCGAGCGGCGTCCCCTCGCTCAAGTCCGCGGCCTCCAGGCAGTACACTACCGGCCCGCGCACCACCGCGGCCTGATTGCGGTCCTGCTCCAGCCGCGGGTTGGCGGTCACCAGCTCGGCGCGCAACGGGAGCGTAAGCGTCACCCGGTCGCCGGCCCGCCACTGCCGCCGGACGGCAACGTAGCTGCCGGCCGCCGCCGCGGCCGGCGCGGCTCCGGCCACGCTCAGCTCGGCGCCGTGCGCCCAGCCCGGGACCCGCAGGTGCAGAGTGAACGGTTGCGGCGGCGGCTCCTGCACGGTAACGACGATCCGTCCGTCCCACGGGTAGGCGGTGTCCTGGGTGAGGGCCAGCCTGCCGCCGGCCACCTCCGTCTCCAGGCGGCTGCCGCCGTAGAGATGCACCCACACGGCGTCCTCCGCCAGCCCGTACGCCCAGCGGTGCACCTTGGCGATGGTGCGCGCCACCTGCGGCGGGCAGCAGTAGCAGCGATGGGTGAACCAGCGCTCGGGCGTATCGTTGCTGAGCTGCCGGTGGTCCGCGCCGTGCCAGCGCAACGGGTTGGTGTAGCAGAACCTGGTGCCGTCGGCGCTCATCCCCGACAGCCCGCTGTTGTAGAGCACCTGCTCCAGCACGTCCGCGTACCCGGCCTCGCCGGTCAGCGCCGCCATGCGCCGCGCCCACATCGCCTGACCGATGTTGGCGCAGGTCTCGGTGTAGGCGGTCGCGTTGGGCAAGTCGTGCGGCAGTCCGAATGCCTCGTGCACCGGATCGCGCCGGATCGAAGCGCTGAAGTGATGCGCGCCAACCGCGCCGGTCAGATACAGCTTGGTGGCGGCCACGTCGCGCCAGATGCGCTCCAGCGCCTGCCGCAGCGCCGTTTCTCCCGTCTCCGAGTACACGTCCGCGGCGCCCGCCCACAGATAGGTCGCGGTCACCGCATGCCCGACCGCGGCGGTCTCGTCCCGGAGCGGCACCCGATCCTGGTTCTGGTCGCCGGTCACCCCCGGATCGGGCGCGGAGCCGCGGTTGCTCACGAACACCCCGGCGAGGTCCAGGTAACGCCGCTCGCCGGTCACCCGATACAGGTCCACGAGGCCGACGATCTGCGATGGATTGAACCCGAAGTTGGCCAGCTCGGCCGGCGTCGGCAGGAATACTCCGCACAGGTAGTCGGCCAGCTTGACCGCGACCGCCAGCAGGTTGCGCTTGCCGGTCGCCTCGTAGTGCACCGCGGCCGCGGAACAGCAGTGGCCGGCGTTGTACAGCTCATGGTCGTGGACGTCCTGCCAGCGCTGCTTGTGCGGATTCAAGGTGATCTGCGTGTTGAGGTAGCCATCCGGCTCTTGCGCCGCGCCAATCCAGTCGATCACCTCGTCCATCTGCCGGTCCAAGGCGCGGTCGCGGGTTACGCCGTACACGTGGGCCATCGCCTCCAGCCACTTGTAGCAGTCGCCGTCGCTCCAGTGGCGACCGGCGTGCGTGCCCTCCTCCAGTCCGGCCGCAATCCGGAAATAGGCCAGCCGCGCCTTGTTGGCAGGATCCTCGAGCGCTCGCCGCATGCTCGGAAGAACCGTGTGGTGGCAGAGTTCGAACCGATCAGCCCAGAAGCCGCCGGTCCAGCGGCTCTGCCCCAGCGCCGGCGCTCTCATCCGGGCATGCGGACTGCGGTGGTGATACTTGGAACGCCGGCCCTGCAACCGCCCGTCAGCGGCCGCCGGCGCGGCCGCGTACCAACTTCCTCGCATAGCACACACTCCTCTTCCTTGCTACATATTATGCACCAATAGTGAAACAGTGTATAGCGCAGCCACCGGGCAGCTCAGTCGAGGGTGACGACTCCTTTGATGTAGGTCGGGTCGCCGGAGGCCACCTGCGCCAGGAGGTCGGGATAGTCTTCCAGCGGGACGGTGTGGGTGATCAGGGGCTGCAGGTCGATGATGCCCTTGGCGAGCAGGCGGATGGCCGGCGGGAAGGGATCGCGGATCTGGGAGCCGGGCGCCGAGTTCACCACCGTGAAGCCGCCGAGGTGCCAACGGTCGCCGGGGAACGTGGGCCGGCCGTGGTTCCAGCCGAACAGGTTGAGGCGCCCGCCGCGGGCGAGCAGCTCCGCGGCCAGGTCGAGGCCGGCCTGGGCGCCGCTGGCGTCCACCACGCAGTCGAACGGCTCCTCCGCCGCCAGCGCGGCGTCCTGCGGGTGATGCGCCGCGTCCACGCCGAAGCGGCGCGCCAACTCCAGCCGGTCGCGGTTCACGTCGACCGCGGCCAGATGGCCGGCGCAGGAGCGCGCCAGTCCCTGTATCAGCATCAGTCCCATGAATCCGCAGCCGACCACGGCGATGCGGTCGCCGGCCTTGACCGGCGTGTGGTCGAGGCCGGTCACCACGCAGCTCACCGGTTCCACGATCCAGCGCTGCAGGGGAATGGCGCTGTCGGGGGGAATCCGGTGGGCGCGCTGCGCGGCGACGTTGTGCACGGTGGCGAAGCCGCGCGCCACCACGGCGTCGCCCTCCGCCACCCCGGTGACGCCGCGGCCGACCTTGATGACGCGGCCCACGCCCTCGTGTCCGGCGGGCGCCGCGCTGGCCGCGTCGCTGCCGCGGCGGTAGGTGAACAGGTCCCACGCGCAGATGCCGCAGGCGACCGCGCGCACCTGCACCTCGCCCGGTCCGGGGTCGGCGACCGCCACCTCCACCAGCCGCACGCCCCCGCCCGGCTGGTACTCGATGCTCCGTGCCTTCATCGCTCCACGGTCGCATGCCGGCGCGCCGTTGCTCAACCCGGCGAGCCGCCCGCCCCGCCCGCCGCCGCCGGTTGCCCCGCTCAGCGGCCCGTGACGATCATTGCCGCGTGGCCGGCGCCGCCCGCACCTTTTCGCCAGCTCCCCTCCTCGCCCTCCTGCTGCTCGCCGCCGGCGCTGTGGTTGCCTCCTGCGCGCTGAACGAGGAGTGGATCTCGCTGATCGGCCGGCGCGGCTTCGAGCCGGGCCAGTTCTTCCGCCCCGCGCACCTGGCGGTCGACGCCGCCGGCTATCTCTACGTGGCCGACACCGACAACCACCGCGTGCAGAAGCTCACGCCGGAGGGGGAGTTCGTGGCGGCGTTCGGCGCCTGGGGTTCGGCGCCGGGGCAGTTCCTGGGGCTGAGCGGACTGGCGGTCGGGGCCGACGGGGCGATCTATACGGTGGAGTTCACCAATCACCGGGTCCAGAAGTTCACCGCCGACGGCCGGCTGCTGGCGGCCTGGGGCGGCAACGGCGGCGGCCCGGGCGAGTTCGCCCAGCCGCGCGCGGTGGCCGCGGCGCCGGACGGCAGCATCTTCGTGGCCGACACCGGCAACCATCGCATCCAGCACTTGAGCGGCGCTGGCGAGTTCCTCAACGCCTGGGGCCGGGAGGGCCGCCATCCCGGGGAGTTCCGCGAGATCAGGGCACTGGCGGTCGATTCGCAGGGCAACGTGTACGCGGCCGACGCTCACAATCACCGGGTGCAGAAGTTCACCGCCGGCGGGGCGTTCGTGGCCGAGTGGGGCCGCCGCGGGCGTACCGCCGGCGACTTCATCTTCCCCTCCGGCCTGGTGGTGGACGACCGCGACCGCGTGTACGTGGCCGACCGCTCCAACTACCGGGTGCAGGTGATCGGCCCGCACGGCGCCATCGTGGACCTCATCGAGGTGGGCTACGTTCGGGCCGGCACGCGCGCGGTGATCGGCCCCCTGGCGTGGGCGGCGGGCGCCCTGTACGCCGCGGACACCTTCAACCACGTGGTGCTGCGCATCGACCTGGAGGCGCGGCGCAGCCGGTGATCGAGCTTTCCGGCCCGGTCAGAGACTGTGATAGGGGTCGGCGGAGTCGCGCAGGCCGTCGCCCACGAAGTTGAAGCAGAGCACGATCACGATCACGCACAGCGCCGGCAGCAGCATCCACGGATGGGTGGTCAGGGTGGCGACGTTCTGGGCGTCGATCAGCGCCGTGCCGAGGCTCACCGCCGGCGGGCGGATGCCGAAGCCGAGGAAGCTCAACGCCGTCTCCCCCAGGATCATGCCGGGGATGCGCAACGAGATGTCCACCACAAGATAGCTGGTGAAGGAGGGCAGCAGATGCTCGCGAATGATCGGCAGCTCCTTCTTGCCGGCGATGCGCGCGGCGGTGACGAAGTCGGCTTCGCGCAGCTCCAGCAGCTTGCCGCGCACCACCCGCGCCAAGCCGGTCCACCCGACCAGCGACAGGATCACGGTAATGCCGAAGTAGACGCCGATGATCGACCAGGTCGGCGGCAGGGCCGCGCTCAGCGCCAGCCACAGCGGAATGGTGGGAATGGAGATCAGGATCTCCACCAGCCGCTGGATGCCGTTGTCCACCCAGCCGCCGAAGTACCCCGAGAGGCCGCCCAGCAGGCAGCCGAGAATGAAGGCCAGGAACACCCCGACCAGACCGACGCTGAGCGAGATGCGCGAGGCGACGATGATCCGCGAGAGGACGTCGCGCCCCAGCCGCTCGGTACCCAGCAGGTACACGTAGCCGTCTTCGGCGCGGGTGCCGAAGAAGTGCAGGTCGCTCTTGAACAGCCCCCACAGGCGGTACTCCCCGGCGCGGACGAACAGGCCGAGGCGAAACCGTTGGCTCGGGTCGACGGTGAACTCCTCGCGAAACGTCTCCGGGTTGCGTTCGCTGCGGTACCCGTAGACGTAGGGCGCAGTCAGCCGTCCATCCTCGAAGAGGCGAATCCGTTGCGGGGGGGCGAAGCGCAGCGCGGTGTTGCGGTCGAGCTTGTCGTACGGGGCGAAGAACTCGGCGAAGATGGCAATGAAGTAGAACACTCCGAGGATGGTCATGCCGAGCACCGCAAGGTGGTGGCGGCGGAACTTGCGCCACACCAGTTGCCACTGGGAGGCGATGAAGTACTGCTCCTGAAGGTCGTCGGCCGCGGCGGCGCCGGCAGCCGGCGGCGCGAGGAGCTGGCTGCTCACGCCGCGGAACTCCGCTCCATGCGGATGCGCGGGTCGACCAGCACCAGCAGGAGGTCCGAGATCAACGTGCCGATCACGGTCAGCAGGCTGAGCACCACGATGATGCTGCCGGCCAGGTACATGTCCTGCTGCAGGAGCGCGGTGAGCAGCAACGGTCCGGTGGTGGGCAGGCTCAGCACGATGGCGGTTACCGTGGCCCCGGAGATGATATCCGGGAGCAGCCAGCCGATGGTGCTCACCAGCGGGTTGACGGCGATGCGCACCGGATACTTGAACAGCAGGCGCCGCTCCACCACCCCCTTGGAGCGCGCGGTGATCACGTACTGCTTGCGCAGCTCATCCAGCATGGTGGCGCGCATGATGCGGACCAGCGCCGCGGTGCCGGCGGTTCCCACCACCACGATCGGCACCGGCAGGTGGGTGATCAGGTCCCACAGCTTCGCCAGGCTGAACGGCGCGGTCACCATCTCCGGCGAGAACAACCCGCCGATGGTCACGCCGAACCAGCGGCTGAACAGGAACATCAGGATCAGGGCAAGCAGGAAGTTGGGCGTCGCCAGCCCGATGAACCCGACGGTGGTGACCGAGTAGTCGGTCAGGGAGTACTGGTGGGTCGCCGAGTAGATGCCGATCGGGATCGCCATGGCGAACGTGAACAGGGTGGTCAGCAGGGTGATAAGCGCGGTCAGCGGCACCCGTTCGGCGAGCATGTCGGTCACCTTCTGGCGGGTGGCGAACGACTGCCCCAGATCGAGGGTGATCAGGTTCCCCATCCACTTGAAGTACTGCACCAGCACCGGTTGATTGAGCCCGTAGCGGTTTTCCAGGCCCGCCAGCTCTTCGCGGTCGGTCTCGATGCCGCGGTCGCGGAGCTGCTGGATGTAGATGTCTAGGTAGTCGCCCGGCGGCAACTGGATCACGACGAAGGCGAGGATCGAAATCCCCAGCAAGGTGATCAGCATGTAGCCGACGCGGCGCACCAGGTACTGAATCACCGTTCGCCCGAGATGCCTATACCGGGTGAGTCCGGCGTGATCTCACCGCGGCGCCCCTGCGGGAACCGGCGGTGATTATCACGTCAATGAGTTTCGTCAGGGCGGCCGTCACGCTTTTCTGGTACTCTTCCTTCAGCGGTTCCTGCGACAGCAGGTCCCGATACTGTTCCACAGAGTCCCCAAATACCGGTTTGATCAGAGACTCCAAGGTGGCAGCCATTTCGTCTTCTCGGTGAATATCCCAGATCACCTCGCTAAGGCGTAGTGCGATCTCATGTCCATCGTTGGTACCAATCAATCTCACTTTTTCGACATCGGTCACCCTAACATCTCCTCCAAAGCCTGCGATACTGTCTTGTATACCTGATAATTCATCATTTCCTGCTGCTTCTGCTCTTCGTCTCTGCGTTTCTGCTCTTCGTCCCTCCGCTCCTGAAGATCAAGCGATTTTCTAACGTTGAGCGCCGAGCGCCAGGCGGCAATTGCCGTCACACAACTCGCTACCGAAAGAACGAAAGTCGCCCCGAGGGTGAGCGTGTCGAATATGGTCGGCACTATCAGCTACTCCAACCGGCCCCAGGCGGCCAACGACCGGCCATGACGGAAGCGTATCGCTTTCGGCGCTTTTGTCAACCGACCCGAATGATGAGACGCCATCGGGGTGTCGCGGGCCGACATTCGCACGGTCACTGCCGCCGTGCCGCGTGGTGGCGCCGTGCCGCGTGGTGGCGCCGGAGATGATGCGGCGCACCTTCCCGGTTGGATCGTGAACGTTCGGCAGCATCGCCGGCCTCCACGGGCACCCGGGGAGGCGGCCTTGTCGACGCTGGCCAGAGGTCACCCGGTCTACGGTATGGCCAAGGCAGCGGTCCGCCAGCGCGCGTTTGACGAGCGCAGCATCCCAGCCTATACCTTGTCAGGCATGTCGTCCAACAAGAAGCCGCTCAGCGTGCGCTCCACCGTGCCGCGCCCGGCCACGCCGCACGCGTGTGATTGGAGTGACGCGGAGCGGCGTCTGCAGTCGGTCTATCCGACGCTCATCGGCGGGCTGCCTGCATCGCAGATCATTGCGGATGGCCGCGGAGAACGGTGAGTCTCTACTAATGGGTGAGCGGGACGGGGTGCTGGAGGGCAGGGTCGCCTGGGTGACCGGCTCATCGCGCGGGATCGGGCGGGTGGTCGCCGGCCACTTGGCCGGCCTGGGCGCGCGGGTCGCCGTGCACGGCACCACGCCCACCTCGACCCGCGCCTTCGGCGAGGCCGACTCCCTGCAGGCGGTGGCCGCCGAGCTGGCGGAGCAGACCGGGGGCGAGGTGTTCGCGGTGCACGGCGACCTGACCGACGAGCCGACCGTCAAGGAGCTGTGCCGCCGCATCCGCGCCCGGTTCGGGCCGATCGACATTCTCGTCAACAACGCCGGCGGCGACATCGGCTCCCAGGGCACCACCGGGCCGAACGCCGGCAAGCCGGCGGCGAACGACGCCGTCGGGGTGTCGCTGGCCGACATCCGCACGGTGCTCGACCGCAACGTCATGACCTGCCTGCTGCCGTGCCGGGAGGTGGCGCCGGAGATGATGCGGCGCAAATCCGGTTGGATCGTGAACGTCGGCAGCATCGCCGGCCTCCACGGGCACCCCGGAGAGGTGATCTACGGCATGGCCAAGGCCGCGGTCCACCAGTACACGCGCTGCCTGGCGGCGCAGCTTCGGCCCTACGACGTGCGCGTGAACGCCGTCGCCCCCGGCGAGATCGTTACCCCGCGGTTCCTGGCCAGCCGGGTGGCGGACGAGTCCCGCAAGGTGGAGGGCGGCACCCTGACCCGCTACGGCCGGCCGCTCGAGGTGGCCCGCGCCGTGGAGTTCCTGGTCACCGGCGGCGCCTCCTACGTCACCGGGCAGATCCTCCGGGTCGACGGCGGCGCCCAGCTCTGGCCGGCCTGACCGCCGCGGCTCCGCCGCTGGCGCGCCGGGTGCTGCTGGCGGCGGTTCCCGCGGCCGCGGCGCTGGCGTTGCTGGCCGCCCTCTGGCGGGGGGCCGCGGCGGCGCCCGGCGGCGGCCCCCCGCAGCCGACCGCGCTGCCGTCGCAGGCGGACGACGTGGTCGCCGTCGCGCTGCAGTTCGGCGCTCGCGGCGGCGATGGGCTGGATGCGGCGAACCTGCCGCTCGTCGCCGAGGTGGACGCCTACTTCCGCGCCATGGAGGGGCTGCGCGGCTATTCGTCGCCGTTGCGCGCCACCGTGGTGCGGGCGACCGAGTTCGACATCGTGGTGCGCCCGTTCGTGCCGCCAACGCTGCCGGAGGCGTATGACGCGCGCGCCGCGGCGGCGCTGCGCCGCTCCTACGACCGGTTCCCGGAGATCCATCCCTACTGGAGCGCCGACTTCAGAAGCGCCGCCTTCTACCTGGAGCTGGGGTCGCGGCTGGCGCCGGCGGTGCTGGTGGAGCAGTTGGAGCGCCTGCAGCGCGCCTTGGCTGATGAGTATGGCGCGGTCCTGCACTTTACCGGCGCGCGCCCCCTCGCGGAGTCGATCGGCCGCCTGATGGTGCGCGACCTGCGCGCCCTGCTGCCGCTGGTCGGCGCCGCCACCGCGGCGATCTTCCTGCTCACCTTCGGCGGGCCGCGCAGCGCGCTGGTCGCCCTGGCGGCTACGGCCAGCGCCGCGGCGGCCGGCAACGCCCTGTTCCTGCTGCTGGCCGGCGCCGGCTCGCCGCTCCTGATCCTGGCGCCGGTGTTCGCCGGCGGCCTGTTCAGCGACTACGCGATCCACATGGGTTACCACCTGGGCTGGCGCGGCGACCGGTCGGCGCGCGCGGCGCGCGCCTACCTGCGCCTGCCGCTGGCGCTGACCGCGGCCACCACGGTGATCGGCTTCCTGGCGCTGGGCGGGGTGGGGAGCAACGTCCACCAGTTCGTGGCGGTGACGGTCAGCGCCGGGGCGCTGGCCGCGCTGGCGCTGGCGCTGTGGTGGATGCCGGCCGCCGGCCGCCTGCGCGGCGCGCGGCGCCGCGGCGCGGCCGGCGCGGTCGCGCGCCGCCTCCACCGCCTGCTGGTCGGGGTTCTGCTGCTGCTCGCGCGCCACCGCCTGCCGGCAACCGCGCTGCTGCTGCTGCCGGTCGCCGCGGCCGTGCCGCAGCTCGGGCGGCTGGCGCCGGAGCCCTATCCGCTGCACCAGCTTCCGCCGGCCTCGACGATCGTGCAGGCGGAACGCATCTTCAACCGGGAGTTCGCCGGGACGGTGCCGTTCGCCGTCGAGATCGACGCCGGCCGCGCGGACGCCTTCCTGCAGCCGGCGGCGCTGGGTCACCTTGCGACCGCGCAACGAATGCTGGCCGAGGTGCCGGCGGTGGGCCACCAGCATTCGCTGCTGTCGGTGGTGCAGCGCATCCACCGCTACTTCAACACCGCGGCGGGCGCCGGGGAGCTGCCCGCGAGCGACGATCCCGAGCGGTTCGCGCGCGCAATCGCGCAATATCTGCTGTTCTACAGCGCCTCCGCCGACGCCGCCGAATATGCGGCGCTGGCCGACCACCGCCTGGCCGCGGTGCGGTTGCACGGCATCCTGCGCTACCACGACTTCGCCACCCTCGGCGCCCTGCGGCAAGCGGTGCAGCGCATCCGCGCGCGGTTGCCGGAGGAGTGGCGCATCAGCCTCAGCGGCCCGGCCCGCGAGCTGCTGGCGCACGGCGAACGGCTGCGCCGCAACTGGCTGCGCGCGGCCGCAGCCAGCGGCGTGTTGATCTTCGGGGCCGTGCTGGCGGTGTTCCGCAACCTGCGGCTGGCGCTGCTCAGTCTGGTCCCGGCGGGCGCCGTGCTGGTTGCCGTCAGCGGTCTGGCGCCCGCCTTCGGGGTGCGCATCGACGACTACACGGTGATTGCGCTCGCCGTCACCCTGGGGCTTGCCGTGGACTACACCATCCACGTGCTCAACGCGCTGCGCCATGCCGCGGGCGGCGACGGCCGGCGGCGGCACGGCGCGGCGGCAGCCAGAATCGGGCAGGCCTCCGCCATCGTGCGCGGCTGCGGGGTGCCCACGTGCATGAGCTTTCTCACCTCGCTGGCGGCGTTCCTGGCGCTGGCGGTCTCCTCGTTCTCCGGGGCCGTGCACTTCGGTATGATGATTGCAGCCGCAATCCTGGGCGCCCTGCTGTTGAGCCTGTTGCTCGCCGGATGGCACCTCGCCCGGACGGAGGTGGCATGCGACTCGTAACCGTGGTTCCGATGCTGCTCGCCGCCCTGGCCTGGGCGGCGCCGTCGACCGCCGCCGCCCAGGACGCGGCGACGATCGCGGCCCGCGCCGACGCGCGCGGCGCGCCCGCCAATCTGAGCGGGTCCCTCACCCTGACCATCACCTCGCCGGACGGCGCGCAGCGCGTGATCCGCGCGGACGCCTACCAGAAGCGGCGCGGCGCCGAGCGCGAAGACCGGCTGTTCGTGTTTACCTTTCCGCCCAACGTGCGCGGCACGGCGCTGCTGGTCCACTCCAACCTCGAACAGGGCGCCGACAGCATGTGGATCTACCTGCCCGCGCTGGAGCGGATCAAACGCGTCGACCTGGACGCCGCCGGGGGCGGCTATTTCCTCGGCAGCGACTTCACCTTTCGCGATCTGGTGAGCCGCGACCCGGCCGACTACGCGCACGCGCTGCTGCCGGCGGAAGACGCCGCCCACTACCTGATCGAGCTGCGCGGGCGCACCCCGGAGCTGCAGCGCGCGTTCGGCTACGCGCGCGAGGAGCACGTCATTCGCAAGGACGACTTCCAGCGCCAACGGGTGCGGTTCTACGACTTGGCCGGCGATCTGTTGAAGGAGCTTGTCGTGGAGGAGACGCACGCCGCGGGCGGCCATGCCTTCCCGTCGCGGGTACGCATGGTCAATCATCAGACCGGCCACGTGTCCGAGATCGTATTCGAGGAGCTGTCGTTCTCTGCCGGCATCCCGGACCGGTTGTTTACCCGGCGCTACCTGCGGCAGCGGTAGGCGCGGGATGAGACGGCCCGTCAGGCGCGCCCGGCGTTCGGCCGCGCTGCTGGTCCCGGCGGCGCTGGCTGCGCTGGCGGCGGTGCCGGCGGCAGCCGATGAGCTGGAGGTAGGCGTGAGCGGCCTGGTGCGGCTCGAGCACTTCTGGCTGGTAGCGGAGGATCGATCCTCCGCCGACGACCGGTCGCGGCTCACCGCGTTGAACCAGCTCCGGGCCGGCGCCGGCGACGGCTCGTGGACGGCGTTCCTGGAGCTGATCGGGCACCTCCGGGTCGGCCCCGACGGCGCCGCCCTCTCGCCCGACGAGTTGACCCTGGGCGACGCCGACGATCTGATCCGCCAAGCGTACCTCGCGTTGCGGCTGGGCGCGTTCGACGTCGACCTCGGCAAGAAGTTCGTGCCCTGGGGCAAGGTGGACTTCGCCAGCCCGCTGGACGTGGTCAACCACTTCAACGGCGACCTGCTGGCGCTGACCGACCCGTTGCACGGCCCGCGCGCCGACCCGCTGCTGCGCGTCACCGCCTATCCGAGCGATGACCTGAGCGTGGAGCTGGTCTACGTACCGTTTCTCGCGCCCAACGCGCTGCCCTTCGAGGAGCTGGACCTCGACTTCCGGCTGGGCGCGCTCGACGTGGACGCCGCGTTGCGCTACCCGGAGGTGGCGCCGTTCGCGGAGTTCGCGCACTCGCTCCACGGCGCGGTCTCCTGGTCCACCTTCCTGCTCGACCTGCAGGTGAGCTACTCCTGGTTCCGCGACCAGATGCCCGACCTCGATCTGAGCCGGCTGCAGGAGCGGATCGGAGCGCGGCACGAGATCGAGGGCGTGGTGGTCCCCGCATACCACCGCGCCCACAACGTCGGCCTCGGCGCCAGCCTGGCCCTCGGCGGCTGGGTGATCTCGGCCGACGCCGGCGCCAAGTTCCTCGAACAGAACCTCTACGGAACCCGCATCGACCTCAAGAACCCGGAGATCCGCTCCGCGCTGCAGGTCGACCGGCTGTTCGCGCTCGGGCCGCAACCGTTCACCGCCACCGCCGGCGCAGTCCACCGCCTGGTGCTCTACGACCGGAGCGCCTGGCAGTCGCCCTACGGCGAATTCCTCACCAACTTCATCGGCATCGAGGCCGACCGCCGCCTGCACCTCCAGCACGAACCGTCGACCTGGTACCTGTTGAGCCGCCTGCAGACCAGCTTCCTGCGCGAACGACTCAGCGCCGAAGCGACCGCGGTGTGGGGCGTCACCGAGCAGGCGCTGCATCTGGCGCCGCGGCTGAGCTACGCGATCAGCGACGCCTGGTCGGTGGCCGGCGGCGCCAACCTGTGGCTGATGCTCGACGGCCCCGACAGCGCCAGGACGGGACTGCTGCGCCGGGACGACGCCAAAGACAACCTGTTCTTCCGCACCACGCTACGCTACTGACGCCGCTAACTCGCCGCCTCCTGCTTCATAAGCGTGAGCTGCTCTGCGGCCGTCTTCGTTGCCATAATGGCCATGAGGGCGAAGCCGCTGACCTTGAGTTCGTTATCCATCAGTTCGTACTTCAGGGTCTGAGGAGCCGCCAACAGCGTCGGTCTGAGGGCTTCAGGAACGGTGTCTTCCGGGACTATACTGGCGATGGTAACGGCGATCTCCGCTTCGCTCACCTTGATGCTCCCGGTCACGTCGATCGGCGGCTGCGCCGGCGCTGATTCCGGCGCGGTGGTGGTTACCTTGAGCGAAACGGTATCCTTGTTCGAGCCGGTGCCCTTCGCGATAGTTGCCGTGACGGTCCTCGTCACCGGAATCTCCTGCGCCGGAGTCTCTCCAGCCGCCGGAATAGAGACCGTCCCGGCTATCTCACCCGACATCCAGGTGCCCACCAGCGGCGTCACGTAATCTTTCGTCGTCGTCGTTCCTGCTGCGCCGCCGCAGCCGGCCAACACCGCTATGGCGGCGAGCGCGACCACCCCGCCGAGTGAAACGAATCTGCATTTCATTCCGATTCCTCCCCGCGTGGGCGCATTCGGTGCGCCCACGTACCCTTGAGCATGCGACGGCCCGGGCGGCCCGTCAAGCTGCGCGCTACGCGAGCAGTTCGTCGGCGGTATGGAGGAGCTTGAGCGCTTCCAGGTTGTCGCCTTCGATCAGCAGGTTCCGCGTCGATTCCCAGGCGACGCTCTCCTCGGGGTCTCCAGCGGTGATTCGCTTCATGTCATTGCTCCGAACAGAGGAGGGCCGGCCGCGGTGGGCCGGCCCTCTCGAATAGCGGTGGGATCTGCGGGAAGGAGATCTACTCGCGGTCGAACCAGAGCTGGTCGGCCCAGTACATCAGGTTGCCCTTCCAGTCGGTGTTGGAGACCGGAAACTCGGTCGGGACGTTGCGCAGGTCGTTGCTGGTGAGCAGCACCGCCGGCGCCTCGCCGACGGTACCGATGGCAAACACGTTGTCACCGGTCCAGTCGTACATGCGCTGGGCCAGCTCGAACCACTCTTGGGAACCGAACTCGGAGAGGCGGAACTGGCGCTGCCACTCGAAGTAGCGCTGCCACTCCTCCGGCGGCTCGGTGCCGGGCAATTCGCCGCCGTAATCCTCCAGCCGGCGCTCGCCGCGCTCCACCGCCACGCGCGCCGTCTCCCAGATGTCGTAGCTGCCGGCCATGTTGAAGTCGCCGTGCAGGCCGACGCCGCCGGAACCGGCGCCGTCGTTGATCCAGTTCCAGAACTCGGTAATGGCGTCGATGATTCCCGGCTGCAGCATGAACTCGTCCTGATCCCGATTCTCGCCCCAGGCGGCGTTGTCCACCAGGCGCGGCACCACGCGCAGATCGACCTCCGCCCATTGCGCGATCTCGATCTCGAACAGCTTGCTGATGTCCACCGAACCGCCGGTGCGGGCGGCGACCTGGATGGTCAGGTTGGAGCCGTCCGGGAAGGTGCGAAAGCCGTCGCGGTCGCGCCCGTCGAGCCCGATCTCGTCGAGCAGCCGGCCCGCCAGCTCGGGATCGTAGGTCGCCCACAGGGTCTGCCACTCCGGCTTGTAGAAGCGCGCCCCGGAATGGATCGTGGCCGCGGTCGGGCGGCCCAGGCCGAGGAAGTACACTTCGTTCAACTCGTCGCGGTCCAGCGCCACCGACATGGCGCGCCGGAAGCGCACGTCCCGGAACAGGTCGCGGTACTTCTCGTCCTTGTAGGTGGGGTTGAAGCCGAAGGCGCGCCCCACGTCGATGCCCGGAATCAGGGTGATCTTGTAGTTGCCGCGCTCCTCGTTCTCCTTGTAGTCGGGCAATGACGCGAAGTTGGTCTGCGCGATGGCCCAGTCCACCTCGCCGGCGATTGCCTTGAGGTTGAACACCTCCACGTCAGCGTTGGGCGTGGACAGCACGCGGTCGATGTAGGGAAGCTGCTGCCCGGCCGGATCGACCTTCCAGAAGTAGGGGTTGCGCTCCCACACTTCGGCCTGCGCGCTGATCTCCTTGGGCGCCCACGGGAACATGGTCGGCGTCTCCAGCAGACCCACGCCCACCGTGATGTCCCAGTGCGCGATCAACGCTTCCCCCCAGGTTTCGAAGCCTTCTTCTTCGGCCAGCTTCTGGGCGTCCTTGTTGTAGCGGATGTGCCACCGCTTGAGGAACGAACTCGGCGCGTACTGCACGTAGTTGCCGCCCTTCCAGGTGGTCCAGCCGGGGATGATGACGTGGTCCTCGGCGGAAAGGTGGAACTGCATCGTGTAGTCGTCGATCTTGGAGATCCGCGTGGCGGTGGGCGGCGTCTCGTTGGGGCGCCAGCCGGGATCGACGCGGTCGTCCCACTTCAGGTCCTCCATCACGAACTTGATGTCGTCCACCACGAACGGGTCGCCGTTGGACCACCTGGTGCCCGGCCGCAACTCCAGGGTGACGGTCAGGCCGTCCGCCGACACGTCGTATCCCTTGGCGATGTTGGGCAGGATTTCGCGCGTCTCCTGGTGCATCTTCAGCAGGTAGATGTCCACTTCCTGGTTGGTCATCTCATGCCCGCGCCGATTCATGGCGCCGGTGGCATCCGACACCCGCAAGGTGCCGCCATACTTGCCGACGCCGTCGGCGAGCATCTCCTGCACCACCGGTTCGACGGCGATGCGCTCCTCCAGCGGCGGCAGCTCGCCGGCCGCCACCATGGCCGCCAGCATCGGCGCCTCGCTGAACTGGCCGCTGGCCGCGGTCATGGCGGTCGCGGCGCTGCCGCCCTGCTCGTCGGCTTCGCCGCCGGCCAGCACCAGGGCCGGCCCCCCCCCTAGCGCCAAACCAAACGCCAGCAATCGCTTCACTACGGTATGCATCACTGCACCTCCTCCTCGGCTGGTTTCCCCCTGTTATCGGGTAAGCGTGACAGGCTACGATACCGATGGTTCAGAGATGCGGTCAACCATTCGTTTCGCGGGTCTCGCCGGCGCCGCCCGCGCGGCGCCGGGATTGGCGCGCGCGGCGCTGTTCGGCGTTGCGGCGCTGTTCGGCGCCGCGGCCTGCGCTTCCCTGGCGCGGGACCCGGCGCCCGGCGGCGGCGCCCCGGTAACGGTCGCCGCGTTCCCGCTGGCGGCCGGGCAGTGCGGCGGCGGCTTCGCCGCCCTGGACCTGCCGCACGAGATCGAGGTCGCCTCGCCGCGGGTGTTCAACTACGACTCGCTGGGCGCCGGACTGGCCGCCGGCGACCTGGACAACGACGGCGACGTCGATCTGGCGCTGGCCAACCTGGACGGCCCCACGGCGCTGTTGTGGAACGAGACCGCGCCCGGCGGAGCGCTGCGCTTTCGCCGCCGCGACCTGACCGACGCCGCCTCCAGCAAGCCCACCAGCGCCGTCCTGGCGGTCGACGCCAACGCCGACGGCTGGCTCGACCTGGCCCTCACCCACACCAGCCGGCCGCCCACCTTGTGGCGCAACGAGCCGCGCGCCGGCGGCGGCGGCCGCACCTTCGTGCGCGATCCCGACTTCGCGGCCGGCTACTTCGCCCACGTAATGGATTGGGCCGATCTGGACGCCGACGGCGATCTGGACATCGTTACCGCCACCTACGACTACCTGCTGGCCAAGGAGTTCGGCGGCTTCATCCCCGGCGGAGGAGTGGCCTACTACGAGAACCGCGGCGCCGGCCTGCTGCCCGCGCTGCTCACCTCCGGCGCCGACGCGCTGGCCGTGCTGGTGACCGACCTGGACGGCGACGGCAGCCGGGAGATCATCATCGGCAACGACTACGCGCGGCCGGACTACGTCTTCACCCGCAGCGCCGCCGCTCCTCCGCCGGGCTGGGCCGAGATCACGCCGCTGGCCGCCACTCCCACCAACACCATGAGCTACGCCGCCGGCGACGTCGACAACGACGGCCGCCCGGAATTGTTCGCCGCGGACATGAAGCCGTACCGGGACGACGCCGAGACCCGCGCGGCCTGGGGCGGCCTCGCCGGCGGGGCGCCGCCCGATGCGGTGCAGACCGACGCCAACGTGCTGCTGGCGGCGGGCGGCGACGGCAGCTACCGCGACCGCGCGCCGGAGGCGGGGGTGGATGCGACCGGCTGGAGCTGGTCGGCCAAGTTCGGCGACCTGGACCAGGACGGGAACCTGGACCTGTACGTCGTCAACGGGGTGATCACGGTCGAGGTGTTCGGCCACCTGCCGGGCGATGAGCTGGTGGAGGAGAACCAGGCCCTGCGCGGCGACGGCCGCGGCGGCTTCACTGCGGTACCGCAGTGGGGTCTGGGCAGCACCCGCAGCGGGCGCGGCATGAGCATGGCCGACCTGGACGGGGACGGCGACCTGGACATCGTGGTGAGCAACCTGCGCGCGCCGTCGCAAGTGTTCGAGAACCGGCTGTGCGGCGGGGGCGGCGGCCTGCTGGTCGACCTGCGCCAGCCCGGCACCCCCAACACCCACGCCGTCGGCGCGCGCGCCGTGCTGGTGACCGCGGCCGGGGTGCGGCAGAGCCGCGTGGTGCGCGCGCAGAGCGGCTATCTGTCGGGCGACCCCAGCCGCCTGCACTTCGCCGTTCCGGCCGGCGACGCCCCGGCCCGGCTGGAGATTACCTGGCCGGACGGCGCGCGCTCGGTGGTGAACGAGCCGGCCGCGGCGCGGCTGGAAGTGACCCGCCGGTGAGCGCCGCCGCCCGCGCGGCAGCGCTGGGGCTGGCGCTGCTGCTGGCGGCCTGCGCCTCGCTCCCGCCCGGCGCGGACCTCACGGCCCCGCCGCCCTACACGGTCACTCCCCTCGCCGCGCCGGCGGCGTGCAGCGGCGGCTTTGCCGCCCGCGACCTCGACCACCGCATCCAATGGCTGGGCGGGCGCATCACCAACTTCGATACCATCGGCTCCGGCCTCGCCGCCGGCGACCTGGACGACGACGGCGACCTCGATCTGGTGCTCGCCAACCTCGCCCGGCCCGGCACGGTGTACTGGAACGACGGCGCGCTGCGCTTCCGCGCCGAGCCGCTGGCCACCGGCGCCGCGCGCGGCGTGAACGCCATCGACTTCGACGGCGACGGCTGGCTCGACCTGGCCTTCACCCATCCCGCGGCGCCGCCCTCGCTGTGGCTCAACCAGGGCGCCGCGGCCGCCGCCGGCGCCGCGGCCCGCGACCGGTTCCAGCGCGTGGCGCGGCTGGGCGCCGGCTACGTAGCCAACGCCATGGGCTGGGCCGACCTGGACGGCGACGGCGACCTCGATCTGGTCACCGGCAGCTACAACAGCGAGCTGCCGGCGGTGAGCGCGGGCTTTGCCATCGGCGGCGGCGTGGCCTACTACGAGAACCGGGGAGAGCGCCTGGCCCTGACCGTGCTGGCGCCGACCGCCGAGGCGCTGGCGGTGCTGCTCACCGACCTGGACGGCGACGCGCTGCTCGACATCGTGGTAGGCAACGACTACGACCATCCTGACCAGGTCTTCCTGCGCGACCCCGCGGCCGAACACGGCTGGCGGGCGGCGCCGCTGTTCCGGGCCACCGCCACCAACACCATGAGCTACGACGCCGGCGACGTCGACAACGACGGCCGCCCGGAGCTGTTCGCGGCCGACATGAAGCCGTACCGGCGCGACCCGGCGGTGAGCTACGCCTGGGAACGCATCACCATCCTGCCGCCGCCGGACGACGTGCAGACCAACGAGAACGTGCTGCTCATCCCCGGCGGCGCGGCCGGGGCCGCCGCCTACGACAACGACGCCCCCGCGCGCGGCGTGGACGCCACCGGCTGGACCTGGTCGGCCAAGTTCGGCGACCTCGACAGCGACGGGTTTCTCGACCTGTACGCGGTCAACGGGATGATCGACTCGCTGGTGTTCGGCCACCTGCCGGGCGACGAGCTGGTGGAGGAGAACCAAGCCCTGCGCAACCGCGGCGACGGCACCTTCGAGCCGGCGCCGCAGTGGGGGCTGGGCAGCGAACGCAGCGGCCGCGGCATGAGCATGGCCGACCTGGACGGCGACGGAGACCTGGACGTGGTGGTCAGCAACATGCGCCGGCCGTCGCAGGTATTCGAGAACCGTATCTGCGGCGGATCCAACCTGCTGGTCGACCTGCGCCAGCCCGGCACCCGCAACACCCACGCCATCGGCGCGCAGGTGACGTTGACCGGCGAACACGGCGGCGCGCCGTTGCGCCTGCTGCGGGAAGTGCGCTCCCAGAGCGGTTACCTGTCCGGCGACCCCAGCCGCCTGCACTTCGGCATCCCGCGCGGCGCCGCCCTGCGCCGCCTGCAGATCCGCTGGCCCGACGGCACCCTGTCCGCCATCCCGAACCCCGCCGCCGGCACCCTGATCAGCGTCACCTACCCCCCTGAACCGTAGCCGGCAAGCCCGCACCGGCGGACACCCACACTCGCAGCGCACCGAGACCAGCTTGCGCCGCGGTCGCCGGTCCGGCATCGTAGTGCTCATGGCACAGCCATTTGAGCCTCCGCGCGACATCTGGGAGGTCAACCGGACCATGCACGTCAATGAGCCGCTGGACGGCGACCGGGACCCGCGCTGGGTGGATACCGAACCGGCACGCGGTGAGTACAGCCTGAATGAACTGTGTCGAACGCTGGGAGTGGACCGTTCCAGGCGGGAACTGACGGCGCCCGACGACGGCTACTACCTGTTCTGCGGCCATCGCGGCAGCGGCAAGAGCACCGAGCTGCGGCGCATTGCCCGTGAGCTCCACGACGAAACGCTCTACTACGTGGTGTTCGCCGACACCGCGCAAGAACTCGACGTCAACAACCTGCGGTACCAGGACGTCCTGCTTCACCTTGCCGGCAAGCTCATGGCACGACTCGATCGCGATAGTGTTCCTGTTGAACAGGTATACCTGCGCAAGCTCCAGGACTGGTTTACGGAGCGCGTCGAAAGAACAGAACATACCAGAGCGTTCGCGCTGGATGCGAAGGCAGGCATCAGTGCCACGGTAGGACTCCCTTTTCTGGCCAAGGTATTCGCGCATATCAGCACTGCGTTCAAGACCAACACGACGTACAAGGCTGAACTGAGACGTACGCTGCGTAACAACTTCAGCGACTTCTCGGAGGGATTCAATCAAATCATCAGCGCCGCCGAAGCCAAAATCGGCCGCCGGATATTGTTCGTGATCGACGGCACCGATCGTCTCGGCGGCGATGACGCGCAAGCGTTCTTCGTCGCGGACGTGCATCAACTGCAGCAGGTGCATGGCGTGTTCGTGTATTGCGCACCGGTCCACCTGGCTTACGAGGGCAATAACATCAGGCAGAACTTCAAAGAAATCTTCCGATTGCCGATGATCAAAGTTGCAAACGACGACGGATCTCGGCATGCTGAAGGGTATACGGCGATGCGGGAGATGCTGCATCGGCGCGCGGCTCCCGAACTATTCGATAGCGGCGTCGCCGACCTTCTGATCGAGCATAGCGGAGGTCATCCGCGTGATCTGCTGCAACTCTTGCTGAAAGCTCACTCACACGCCGAGCACGACCGTTTCGATGATACCTCGGCTCGTCAAGCGGTGCGCAAGCTGGCGACTGAATACCGGCGCATCCTGACGGCGGACGACTATCAACTTCTGGCAAGGATCGACGCCACCCCTCAAACCCCGCCAAGCTCCGAGCGCGTTCGCGGGTTGCTCTACAACCTGGCACTGTTGGAGTACAACGACTTCTACTGGCGCAGCCATCCCGTCATCCGGACGCTGCCGGCATACGAGGCCGCGCGTAGAGCCGTCACCGATGAGTGAAGCCGGTACCGCATGGCCGCTCCGTTCGGAGCACTCCGGAACACTGCTGCAGCTGCGCCGGACGATAGCAAACAGGCGATCGTTTACCCTCTGCTTCCTGACCTATTCCGACAGCACCTATCGCGACATCGTGGCTGCCTTTCTGGCCGACCTGCTGGGGGCGCGGCTGCGCGTGACCATAGATCGTGATATTCGGATCGGCACCGAAGACCTGTTCGAACGCCTGAGCGACCCGGCGCACGACGGTCCGGTACAGGTCAGCGGCCTGGAACGGTGGCCGGAAGGTCTGAATAACCTGTTGCAGCGGTTGAACTATCGCCGGGAAGCGTTGGCCGCGCGCTGCCGGCGTCCGTTGCTAGTGTGGATTCGGAACCGCGACGTGACCGCGGTAGCGACCGGCGCCGCAGATCTCTGGGCTTGGCGTTCCGGGGTGTTTGATTTCTTGCTGCCTGCGTCTGCCGATAGTGTCGATCCCCTGCCAACGAGGATGAATCTTCTTACGGCGAATGAATCCAAACGCCGCGAACGTCTGGATGAATTGCAGCTATTTTTCGAGTCACGCTCGCCATTACGGCCAGTGGACGTCGACTTGCTGCTTGAGCTCGGCGACTTGCAGCGATCCATCGGCCAACCGGACGAGGCGGAGCGCTCCTACTCGCGTGCCCTTACGGAGCTGTCAAGCATGGACGACCGCCGGCGTCGGGCCACCGCTCGGGGGCGGATAGCCGACCTCCTGGAAACCCGAGGCGAATTGGACGAGGCACTGCGCATCCGCACCGACGAACAACTACCGGTCTACGAACGTCTGGGAGACGTACGGTCGCTAGCTATCACCAGGGGCAAGATCGCGGACATCCTGCAAACCCGCGGCGAACTGGGCGAGGCATTGCGCATACGTACCCAAGAGGAACTCCCCGTTTACGAACGTCTGGGTGACACCCGATCGCTGGCTATCACCAAGGGTGAGATCGCCGACATCCTGCAAATGCGCGGCGAACTGGACGAGGCTCTCCGCATACGCACCGAGGAACAACTGCCGGCATTCAAACACCTGGGGGACGCACGCTCCGTAGCCATTACCAAGGGCCGGATCGCCGACATCCTGGAGCCACGCGGCGATCTGGACGAGGCGCTGCGCATCTATACCGAAGAACAACTGCCGGTGTTCGAACGCCTAGGGGACGCGCGCTCCGTGGCCGTCATCAAGGGCCGGATCGCCAACATCCTCCAGGCGCGCGGCAATCTGGACGAGGCGCTCCGCATACGCACCGAGGAACAACTGCCCGTCTACGAACGTCTGGGAGACGTACGGTCGCTGGCTATCGCCAAGGGCAAGATCGCCGATATCCGGCAAACCCGCGGCGATCTCGACGAGGCGCTGCGCATCTATACCGAAGAACAACTGCCGGTGTTCGAACGCCTAGGGGACGCGCGCTCCGTGGCCATCACCAAGGGCCGGATCGCCAACATCCTCCAGGCGCGCGGCAATCTGGACGAGGCGCTCCGCATACGCACCGAGGAACAACTGCCCGTCTACGAACGTCTGGGAGACGTACGATCGCTGGCTATCGCCAAGGGCAAGATCGCCGATATCCGACAAGCCCGCGGCGATCTAGACGAGGCGTTGCGCATACGCACCGATGAAGAGATTCCTGTTTACGAACGTCTGGAAGATTTGCACTTGCTGGCCATTACCAAGGGCCAGATCGCCGACATCCTGCATATGCGTGGTAACCTGGGCGAAGCGCTACGCATACGCACCGATGAGGAGATCCCCGTCTACGAGCGGCTCGGTGACGCGCGATCGCTGGCCATCACCAAGGGTCAGATCGCTGACATCCTGCAGGCGCGCGGCGATCTGGATGAGGCGCTGCGCATACGCACCGATGAGGAGATCCCCGTCTATGAGCGCTTGGGTGACAAGCAATCGTTGGCCGCGGCCAAGGCGCAAGTCGCGCAACTCCGGCAGGCGCTCTCACGAACCCGCGAGACGCCGCCCCGGACGAGCAGGGCGGCAGCGGATACCCCTACCCCGGCGCGTGGATAGCTAGCTACCTGAGTTCGGCGGCGGTTTGGAGCTGGGCGGCCGGTTCCTGGCCGAGGCGGCCGCGCCAATGCCCGGCAAGTATTCGGTTGCGCGCCACGCACTGGTCCACGAGCCGCGGGGCCAACTCGCTGCTGAGCAGGCCGTACCAGTCGCCGGCCGGGTAGGCGATAAGGCATCCGGCGAAGCGGTGGCCGCCCACGTGGCTGGAGCGGCGCACGGTCACTTGGTGGAGGCCGCGTTCCGCGAGCTCCCGCTCGACCGCGGCGGCCAGCTCCGGCCCCTGGTCGCCGCAACGCTGGTCGCGCGCGGCATGCACGCATACGAACAGATGGTGGCCGGTGAGCGGCTCGCTGATGAGGCGAGTCGAAGTCCTGCCGCCCAGCAGATGGTCCTCCACCAGCGCGGCAAGGTCCGTCTCCGGGCGGTCGGCGCCCACGGCGCAATAGCGCACCATGTCGGGGAACACCAGCACGTCGTGGCCGCGCGCGGCCGTGTTGCCGGTAGCGGCGGTGACCTTGACGTCACCGAGGCGGTCAGCATGGTCCGCAACCGCGGCCAGCAACGCGCCGGGCAGGCCATCCGCCTGGTCGAGATGCGACGGCCAGTCGGCCTGGGCGGTGAGCACCACCACGTGGCGCCGGTACAGCTTGACGGTGCCGGCGAGCTGCTCCTCGCCGGCGCCGTTCTGCAGGTCACTCATCGGCAACAAGTGAGCCGGCCGCGCCGCTTCCTGTCAATGGCGCGCAACGGCGGTATCCTGGGTCACCAGTTGCCGCGCCACGTGCGCCGGCCGCGATGGAGGCGCCCGCCGATGGCCGATCATCAGTTCGTTCCCACCACGTATCACACCACGCTCGGTCCGCATGACCCGGTACTTACCATCGAATCGGGCGATCGAGTTGCCACCACCACCGTAGATGCCTACGGCTGCGACGCGGCGGGAGACGAGGTCACCCCCGCCGGCAATCCTCAGACCGGGCCGTTCCGGGTAGCCGGCGCCGCGCCGGGCGACACCCTGGCGGTCCACCTGGAGTCGATTCGCCCCAACCGCGCCCGCGGCTACACCAAGAGCTGGGTAGCGCCCAACGTGCTCGATCCCGGCTCGCCCACCCTGCCCGCTGACCTGCCGGAGCGCATCGAGTGGGCCGTAGACGCCGGCGCCGGCTGCGCCGCTCCCTTGGAGGTGCCCGGCCTGGAACGCTGGCGGCTGCCGCTGGCGCCGATGATCGGCTGCTTCGGCGTGGCCCCGGAGCGTCAGCAGGCGATCTCCGCCGCCACCTCCGACCGCCACGGCGGCAACATGGATTGGAACGGCTTCCGCGCCGGCGTCACCGCCCTGTTTCCGGTGTTCGAGCCCGGCGCCCTGTTCTCCCTCGGGGACGTGCATGCCGTCCAGGGCGACGGCGAAATCGTCGGCACCGGCATCGAGATCTCCGCCGACGTGGTGTTCCGCGTCGAGTTGCTCAAGGGCCGCGCCATCGGCTGGCCGAGGGCGCAGTCGCCGGCCTTCATCGCCGCCCTGGGCAACGCCCGTCCCCTCGACCAGTGCGTGCAGCACGCCACCACCGAAATGCTGCGCTGGCTGGCGGAGGACTACGGCCTCGACCGCCACTTGGCCCACGTCGTCCTCGGCCAGGCCGCCGGCTACCAGCTCGGCAACATGTTCGACCCCGCCTACACCATGGTCTGCACCCTCGCCAAGCAGGTACTCAATGCCATCACCTCCGGCGCCTGAACCCGCAGCGCGCACAGACTGCCGCTTGCAAACCGCCGTCCCTATGGTGTTATGCTGCAATCGATCCCAGATCGTTTCGAGGGACTAAGCACATGCCAAGCGAAAAAAGCCTGCACCTTCCGCAGCTAGCGATAAGTGGGTTCCGCGGTATCAACGAGCTCTTGATTCCACGGCTGGGCAGAGTGACGTTGCTTGCTGGAAAGAACAGCGTCGGAAAGACGACCGTGTTGGACGCCGTTCGCGTCTATGCATCTCGGGGCCGCTACTCCGTCCTGCGCGACCTCTTGCGGGACCGGCAAGAGCTCACCGAATCAACCGATCAAGACGGGGACATCTCAGTTGACCTCGACTGGATGTCTTTGTTCCATGGTCGGTATTCGAAGGTGCAAGGAGAAATCATCATCGGCCCTAACGACGCAGAATATCACCTCGAGATACACGCGGCCGACACATCTCTACATCACGCTGACCCTACAGTGACTATCAAGCCTATATTTCGGAATAAAGAAGATAAAATGCCACCATCAATGACCTGTGAATATCTGGGACCGGGTAGGTTAAACGAGGGCCAAATGTCACATCTCTGGGACAGTGTCGCACTGACTGATGATGAGAACCGCGTACGGAACGCTCTTGATTTGGTTATAGGAACAGATGTAGTAGGTGTCGCGATAGTAGGAGAATCGAGGTCTGTGAGAGGAGCCCGTCGCGCGATTGTCAGACTGAAGAGCCAAGATCATCCAGTCCCATTAAAGAGTCTGGGAGATGGTGCGGTACGGCTGTTTGGCGTTGCGTTGGCGTTGGCTAACAGCCGCGGAGGATTTCTGCTTATCGACGAGGCCGAGAATGGCATCCACCACACTGTTCAGCGAGCCCTCTGGACCATGATCCTTCGTGCGGCACACGAGAATGACGTACAAGTGCTGGCCACGACACATAGTTGGGATTGTGTGAGAGGCTTTGCCCAAGCTGCTACGGACTTCGAACACGGCGAAGGTGTTCTGGTCCGTCTCGAACGAGACAACGGAGAACTGCGGGCTATCGAGTATTCAGAAGAAGACCTCAGGATTGCGGCAGAGCATGGCATCGAGGTGAGGTGAGTTGCTCAATACTGACGCATCATCTCGCGTATTGCTAGTCGAGGGCACCGACGACGAACACGTTGTCAGACATTTCTGTCAACGTATCGGATCGATACCTCTCTTTCAGATAATTGACAAACGGAGCATAAGGCCTCTCCTCGATACGATCAGGCTGGAGGTCCGGGCTCCCGGACGAGAAGTACTAGGCATATTGGTAGACGCTAATGACCGCCCGCAGGATCGCTGGCGAGCAGTCGCTGATCGATTGCAACGAGCTAACGTAGCAACGCCCGACAAGCCCGATCCGGCAGGCACGATCATCGACAGCGCACCGCGTGTCGGCATCTGGTTGATGCCGAATAATCAGGAGTCGGGCGAACTGGAAGACTTCGTTGCCAGGATGATCCCAACGAACGATACCGTGTGGCCGTTGTCGGAGAAGTACGTCAACGGCATACCGAACGACGCTCGCAAGTTCAAGCCGGGCAAGACTCTCAGAGCCAGGGTTCACTCCTGGCTTGCCACTCGGGAGGAGCCGCGGAAGATGGGAGCGGCGATCGGGGCCGGAGATCTGAACGTTGCCGCGCCGGAGGCGGTTCGGTTCGTGGAGTGGCTGCGGCGGCTCTTTGGTTGAGCCGGCGAGGCTACTTTCAGGAGCGCGGTTTGCGGAGGTCTTCCAGCTCGTCGACGCTGCGCGGCCAGTCGGACTTGAGCAGGCGGGACAGGGAACGGTCGGCGAGCAGCTTGCCGCCGGTCTGGCAGCGCGGGCAGTAGTTGCTCTCGTTGTCGGCGTAGACGATGCGCTGCACCGGAGTGGCGCATACCGGGCACGGCTGCCCGTACTTGCCGTGCACCGCCATGCGCGGATGGAACGCGGTCACCTTCTTCGGGAATGCCTCCCCGCTCTCGGCGCGCAGCAGCTCCACCCACTCGCTCAGCACGGCCACGCACGCGCGGCGCAGCGCGTCGATCTGCGCGCCGGTCATGCGCTGAGTGAGCTGCAGCGGCGACAGCCCCGCCCGATGCAAAATCTCATCCGAAAAGGCGTTGCCCACCCCCGAGAACAGACGCGGGTCGGCCAGCGCGCGCTTCAAGGTGTGATTCTCCCGCAGCAGCGCCTCGCGGAACGCCGCGGCGTCAGCTTCCAATATCTCCAGACCGCCGCGCTCGTGTTCGGCCATCCCATCGGCCCCCGCCACCAGGTGCAGCGACGCGCGCCGCTTGCTGCCCGCTTCGGTAAGGACCAGGGTGCCGCTATCGAACTCGAAGCCCGCCAACCCGGTCTTACGCGGCATCCTGGCCGGCGCGGCGCCCTCCTGCCAGCGCAGGCGCCCGGCGACCATCAGGTGGATCACCAGGAACAACTCATCGCTCAGCGTGAACACGATGCGCTTGCCAAGGCGCTCCACGGCTTGCACCTGCTTGCCTGCGGCAGCGCTGATCGGGGGCGCGTAGGAACGCAGTACGAACGGGCTGGCGATGCGCACGCGCAGCAGCGCGCGGCCCACGGTGCGGCGCCGCAGATGCTCCACGTATACGGTTATCGACGGCAGTTCAGGCATGGTTCCGCAGCGCTTCCTACTGCCGGCAGGCTACGCTGCCGCGGCGCGCTCGCCAAGCGCGGCGCGGCGGCGCCCGGGCGATGCGCCTGTGCTATGCTGAGCGGCGATGAAAGCTGTCGTCTACAACGGGCCTTGGGACATGGAAGTGGTCGATCTGCCGGCGCCGGAGCCGGCGGCCGGGGAAGCGCTGCTGCGGGTGGACACGGTCGGCATCTGCGGCAGCGACGTGCACGGGTTCACCGGCGAGAGCGGGCGCCGCACCCCCGGCATGGTGATGGGCCATGAAGTGAGCGGCACGGTGGCGCGCCTCGGTCCCGGCGCCGACGCGCCGCCGGCCGGCACCCGGGTGGCGTTGTACAACATCATTGCCGACCACGCGCCGAGCCCGGAGGAGGGCGACCCCTCGTTCCTCAACAAGCAGGTGGTGGGGGTGAACCTGGGCCGGCGCGGCGCGATGGCCGAATACCTGGCCGTTCCGACCGCCAACCTGATCCCGCTGGCGGAGGGGGTGCCGAGCGAGGTCGGCCTGCTGGCGGAGCCGTTGGGCGTGGTGCTGCACGGCTGGCACCGGCTGGAGGAGCGCAACGTGGCGCCGCGGCGGGTGGCCATTCTCGGCGCCGGCACCATTGGCATGGCGGGGGTGCTGGTGGCGCGGGCGCGGGGGGCGGAGCAGGTCGCCTCCCTCGACACCATCGCCGCCAAGGCGCAGCGCGCGGGGGAGCTCGGCGCCATACCGGTGCCGATCGCCGCCGGGGAGGCGCCGGCCGCCGCCCGCGCCGCAGTCACGGCCGCGCTTGGCGATGCCCCCGACGTGGTGATCGACGCGGTCGGCAGCCGCGGCTCCTTTGCCGGCGCGGTGCGTCTGGTGGCCGAGGGCGGCACGGTGCTGGTAATCGGCAACCTGGCCAAGGAGGCGCCCCTGCCGCTGCAAGACCTGGTCAGCAACGAGTGGACCCTGGTGGGAACCTACGCCTTCGACCGGCGCGCGTTCACCGACGCGGTAGCGCTGCTCGGCCAATTGCAGGGTGAACTGGCCGGCTTCATCGAGGCGCGCTGTACCCTGGACGAGGTGCCGGCGATGATGACCGCGCTGGCGAAGGGGGAACGGCAGGCCCTCAAGGTGGTGATCGACGTCGCCCGCTGACAGCGCGCGCTGGCCGGGCTTCTACAGGTGCTGTAGCGGGTGCAGGGCCATCAGCGCGATCATTACCGGGAAGGCGGGCAGGAAGTTGGCGGTCTTGAGCCGGCGCAGGTCCAGCAGGTTGATCCCGATCATGGCGATCAGGACGCCGCCCGCGGCGCTCAGCTCCGCCAGCAGCGGTTCCGTTACCAGTGGCCGGAGGGTGCCGGCGAGCAGCGTGAGGCCGCCTTGATAGAGCAGGATCACCAGGCTGGCGAACGCCACCCCGACGCCCATGGCGGCCGCCAGCAGCACCGCCATGAAGCCGTCCAGCACCGACTTGGTGAGCAGCAGCTCATAGTCGCCTTCCGCGCCGGCCTGGAACGAGCCCACCAGCGTCATGGCGCCGACGCAGAACAACACCGACGAGTTCAGGAATGCCGCCGCGAACCCCCGCCGTCCCTCGACGCCCCGGCCACGGCCGGCCGCGCGCCGGCCGGCCGGCAGCAACCGATGCAGGCCCTCGCCAAGTCGCGTGATGCCGGCTTCGATCTGCCACCACTCTCCCAGCAGCCCGCCGATGGTAATCGCCAGCGCCAGGTACACGATCTGCTGTGACTCGAAGCTGAGGCGAAACCCCAGTACCAGCGTGACCACGCCGATGCCGCTGGTGACGACGCCGCGGAACCGCTCCGTGATGAAGCGCCGCAACAACAAGCCGGCGGCGGCGCCCACCACCACCGTAACGGCGTTGATATAGGTCGCGATCATGCCTCTTTCAGCAGGTTACGCGCGCCTGATCCAACGCCGCGCCGCTCGCCTGGTATCGTGCGTACCGGAATCAGCGGATCCCTACTGCCGGAGCCAGTGCGACCGCTACTTCTACTTCAACCATCGACACCGTGGTTTCCAGTTCCGGGCCCGCGTGGCCGTGTTCATTCAGGACTTCACTGTGATACGTCATCGCTTCCCCTATTGACCGTCGGGGCTCGGGTACCGGGTCGCCGTTGTCCATCAAGCCTTCGAGGTGGAACCCGATTGCTGCGCGTATGTTGTCCCGAATCTCGCGCCAACTGACGCCGGTGCTGATGCAGCCCGGCAGATCTGGAACATAGGCTCCATAATTGTTAGGCGTCCGTTCATATACCACGGCATACTTCAGCTTCATTCATCCCTCTCTCTGAGTCCTGCTTGCCTCAGCACGCTCAGCCACATGGCCGGAGACAGATCGTCTCCCGGTTTCCCGGGAATGGTCACGGTTCCGGCTTTCTCTGCGTGATGGTATTGCCGGTGGCTGCCGCGCGTCCGCACCTGCCGCCAGCCGTCTCTCTCCACCAATCGGATGGCGTCCCTGACCTTCCGCACGTTCCGCTCCGGCGCCGGACGTTCACTGAGCGGGGCGGTGCAGGGCGGCTTCCAGGTGGCCGCGCCAACGGTGGTAGGCGGCGGCGTAGGCCGCGCGCCGGGCGGCGTCGGGCGCTACCGTGAGCACCCGCTGCAGACCCTCGAACGCGGCCTCCCGGTCGTAGATGCCGGCGCCAATGCCGGCGCCGCGCGCCGCGCCCTGGGCGCCGTCGGCGTCGTACAGCTCGACGACGGCGCCGGTGGTGGTGGCGAACGCCTCGCGGAACAGCGGGCTGAGGAACAGGTTGGCGTGGCCGGCGCGCACCGCAGCCGCGGTAACGCCAACCCCGCGCATCACCTCCAGCCCGTAGGCCAGCCCGAAGGCGATGCCCTCCTGGCCGGCGCGCAACAGGTGGCCGCGCTGATGGGTATTGAAGCCCAGCCCATGCACCGACGCCCCCAGGTCGCGGTTGCCGAGCATGCGTTCGGCGCCGTTGCCGAACGGCAGGACCACCAGTCCCGCGGCACCAACCGGAGTGGCGGCCGCGGCGGCGTTCAGCGCCGCGTAGTCCGCTCCCTCCGCGCAGATGCGCCGCAGCCAGCTATTCAGAATACCGGTCCCGTTCAGGCACAGCAGCACCCCGTAGCGCGGGCGGTCCGCGGCATGGTTGACGTGCACGAAGGTGTTGACCCGCGACTGCGGATCGTAGTCCGCGCGGTCGGCCACCCCATACACCACCCCGGAAGTACCGGCGGTGGCCGCTACGGTACCCGGCTCCAACACGCCCAGCGCCAGGGCGTTGTTGGGCTGATCGCCGGCGCGGTAGGTGAGCGGGATGCCGCGCCGCAGCCCCAGCTCGGCGGCCGCCGCGGCGGTAAGTTCGCCCTGCGGCGCGAACGTGGGCACCACTTCCGGCACCAGCGCCGGGTCGATGGCGTAATGGTCCAGCAGGAAGTCGGCGCGCCGGCCGTGCGAGAAATCCCACAGCATCCCCTCCGACAACCCCGCCGGAGTAGTCGCCCATTCGCCGGTGAGCCGCCAGGCGAGGTAGTCGCCCGGCAACAGCAGATGCGCCGCCGCGGCGGCAACGCGCGGCTCCTGCTCGATCACCCAGCGCATCTTCGAGGCGGTGAAGTTGCCCGGCGAGTTGAGCAGGCGCCCCAGCGTCTGCTCGCGGCCCAGCTCCTGCAATGCGCGGTCGCCGATGGCCACCGCCCGGCTGTCGCACCAGATGATGGCGGGCCGCAGCACCGCGCCGGCGGCGTCAGTCAGCACCAGGCCGTGCATCTGATAGGAAACGCCGATCGCCTCCACCGCCGCCAGGGAGCGGCCGGCGCCCGCCGCGCGCAGCATGCCGGTGGCCGCGGCCAGGTGCTGCCACCAGGTGGCCGGATCCTGCTCCGCCCAGCCGGGCCGCGGCGCCGCCATCGCCAGCTCGGTCGCCGGCGAGGTGGCCGCCGCCACCTGCCGCCCGCTGTCGATCGCCACCAGCGCCGCCTTGACCGCGGAGCTGCCGACGTCGTAGCCCAGCAAGTATCCTGCCACTTCAGCCCCTCATCCCGGCTCCACGACGCGCGGGCCGGCCGCGAGGCGGTTGCGCTGCCCGGCGGCTCTGGCCGCGCGGCCCCGGCCGCGGCGGCGCCGGTCAGCCGCCACCGCGGTAGGCCGGCAACAGGTCGCCGTGGGCCTCGATCAGATCGTCGCACAGGCTCACGATCTGGTCCAGGCTCAGCTCGCTGGCGGTGTGCGGGTCGAGCATCGCGGCCTGGTAGACGTGGTCGCGGCGCCGGGTCAGGGCCGCTTCCACGGTGAGCAGTTGGACGTTGACGTTGGTGCGGTTGAGCGCCGCGCACGGCTCCGGCAGGTCGCCCACGACGCAGCCCTGCACCCCGTTGCGATCCACCAGCGAGGGCACCTCGACGCAGGCCGCGCGCGGCAGGTTGCCAATGAAGCCGGCATTCAGCAGGTTGCCGTGGATGCGGTAGGGGGTGTCGGTGACGATCGCCTCCATGATGCGCGAGCCGTACTCCACCGAGCGCTCGTGGCCCAGGTCGGGATTGTCGACCATGGTGGCGCTCTGCGTACGCCAGCGTTCGAGCTGCCGCAGGCAGCGCCGCGGGTACTCGTCCAGGGGGATGTTGAACTCTTCGATCAACTCGGGATGGGTGCGCTTGATCCAGTAGGGGAAGTACTCGGCGCTGTGTTCCGAGGATTCGGTGAGGTAGTAGCCGAAGTGGCGCATCATCTCGAACCGCACCATGTCGCCGTGGCGCGCGCCGCCGGCGCGCGCGGCGCGGTTCAGCTCGGCGGCGCGGCGCTTCACCTCGGGGTAGAGATCCTCTCCGGCGGCGCGCAGCTCCAGCAGCCACGCCTGGTGGTTGATGCCGGCAATGCGCCACTTGGTGGCCGCCGGATCGTGCTCCATCTGCAGTTTCTGCAGCAGGCGCGGCACGCAGGCCTGCACCGAGTGGCACAGGCCGACCGCCCGCACCGCGCGCCGGCGCAGCACCGCGCCGGTCACCATCGCCATCGGGTTGGTGTAGTTCAGCAGCCACGCCTCCGGCGCCGCCTGCTCCATGTCCCGCGCCAAGTCGAGCATCACCGGAATGGTGCGCAGCGCGCGGAAGATGCCGCCGATCCCCAGCGTGTCGCCGATGGTCTGGCGCAGGCCGTAGCGCTTGGGCACCTCGAAGTCGATCACCGTGCTCGGCTCGTAACCGCCCACCTGAATGGCGTTGACCACGAAGTCGGCGCCGCGCAGCGCCTCCCGCCGCGCGCCGGTGCCCAGGTGGGTCTCGATCCGGGCGCGGCCGGCGTTGAGGTTGCGGTTCAGGGTAGTAAGCATCGCCTGCGACTCGCGCAGGCGCTGGGCGTCGATGTCGTACAGGGCGACGGTGGCGGCGCGCAACGGCTCGGTCAGCAGGCAGTCGCCGATGATGTTCTTGACGAACACGGTCGAGCCGGCGCCGACGAAGGTGATCTTCATGGCGCATGATTGCAGCATGGAGCGACAAAATATGCCAGCGGCTATCCCGCCGCGCGCGGGCGGCGCGCGGCGGGATAGCGCGCGGTTGGGGCGTGCGCGCGGGCAGGCATCTTGTTGCCAGCCGCCCGCGCAAAGGCCATATTGACGCCGATGCCTGAGAAGGTGGTCATCGCCGGCGCCGGCACCACCGGCTTCCAGGTGGCGCGTCACCTGGTGGCCGACAACAAGGACGTGGTCCTCATCGAGCGCAATCCCGAGACCGCCAAGTATGCCGTGAACCACCTCGATTGCATGGTGATCAACGACTCCGGCAACCGCCTGCCGGCGCTGCGCGAGGCGGGCATCCACAACGCCGACTTCTTCATCAGCGTCACCGACAGCGACGAGTTCAACATCGTGGCCTGCGGCTTGGTGGCGAGCGAATTCCGGGTACCGTGCAAGATCGCGCGGGTGCGCAACCCGGAGTACGCCAACTCGCACCTGCCCGAGCACTCCTTCCTGGAGGTGGACTACTTCGTCAATCCCGAGATCGAAGCGGCGCGGGCAATCGCCAAGTCGGTGGAGCAGGGCGCCACCAGCGACGTGATGACCTTCGAGAATACCGACCTGCAGATGCGCAACTTTCTGGTGGACGACCGCACCCTGTTCGCGCGCCAGAGCATCGCCGGCATCAAGCAGGCGCTGGACGCCGAGTTCATGGTGGCCGGCATCTCCCGCGGCGCGGAGTTCTTCGTGCCGAGCGGCGATGCGCGGGTGGAAGCCGGCGACGAGCTGTATCTGGTAGCCGCCGAGCACACGCTGGACGAGGTGTTCGTGATCGCCGGGCGGCCGCGGGTGACGCTCAAGAACGTGATTCTGGTGGGAGGCGGCCGGGTCGGGAGCTTCGTGGCCGAGGCGCTGGTCGCCAAGCCCAACGGACGCCAGGCGCGGCGCCTGCTCGACTACCTGCGGCGGACCCAGAAGACCCTCAAGATCGTGGACAGCAACTACGACAACTGCAAACGTCTGGCCGAGCGGTTTCCCGATGCGGTGGTGATCAACAGCGACGTGTCCGAGGAAGGGTTCTTCGAGGAGGAGACGCTGGCCGGCTACGACCTGATCATCACCACCACCAACAACCCGGAGCTCAACATCCTGGTGGCGATCTATGCCAAGACCCTGGGCATCAAGCGCTCCATTGCCCTGGTGAACAAGTTCAACTACCTCAAGGTGGCGTCGCGGCTTGGCGCGGACGTCATCATCAGCCCCAAGTACAGCGTGGTGAACAGCATCCTCAAGTTCATCCGGCGCGGGCGGGTGAAGAGCGTGCACAGCATCTTCGGCGGGCTGGCCGAGGTAATCGAGTCGAAGCTGGATGGTTCGCGCGGGTTCGTCGGGCGCGAGATCCGCGACCTCAGGATGCCGGACAACTCGCTGGTGGTAGCGGTGACCCGCAACGGCTCCCACTTCGTGCCGCGCGGCAACTTCGTCCTTCACGACGGCGACAAGCTCACCATGGTGGCCAAGACCGAGTCGATCGCGCGCGTGGAGGAGATGTTCAACACCTGAAGCGGGTGCGCGCGCCGCAGCCCGGCCGGCGGGTCGGCCGCCCGCCCCATCGCGCGCCCGCGCCGGCGAGCGACCGGCCGGGCCGGGCCGGGGTCATCATCTACACCATTTCGGCCCTGCTGCTGATGGTGGGCCTGTTCATGCTGGCTGGGGTCGCCGTGGCCCTGGGGTATGGAGAAGTGCATGCGGCGCGCGGCTTCGCCGTCGCCGTGAGCGTGGCGCTGGGCTGCGGCCTGAGCGGATTCCTGCGGTTCCGCCGCTACCGCGACGGCGCCCTGCTCACCCGCGACGGATTTCTGGTGGTGGTTGCGAGCTGGCTGGTGGTGTCCGCCTTCGGCGCGCTGCCGTTCGTCCTCACCGGCAGCATCCCCAGCTACACCGACGCCTTCTTCGAGACCATGTCGGGGTTCACCACCACCGGCGCCTCGATCCTGCGCGACATCGAAGCGCTGCCCCGTTCGATCCTGTTCTGGCGTTCCCTGACCCACTGGATAGGCGGCATGGGCATCGTGGTGCTCACCGTGGCGGTGCTGCCGCGCCTCGGCATCGGCGGGCTCAAGCTGATGCGCTCGGAAGCGCCGGGGCCGACCCTGGACAAGCTCACCCCGCGGCTCACCGAAACCGCCAAGATCCTGTGGCTGATCTACCTTGCGCTGACCGCGGCCTTGTTCGGGTTGCTGCTGCTGGCGGGCCTCGACTGGTTCGACGCGCTGACCCACACCTTCGGCGCCGTCGGAACCGCCGGTTTCTCGCCGCGCAACGCGAGCGTCGGCGCCTTCGATTCGGCATTCGTGGACCTCGTGGTGACGGTGTTCATGCTCCTGGCGGCGGTGAACTTCTCCCTCTACTTCCAGGTGATCCGCGGGCGGCCCGGGCACCTGCTCAGCAACCTGGAGCTGCGGGTATTCGCGGCGGTGTTCCTGACCGCGGTGGCGCTGGTGACGCTGGCGGTCACCCCGGTGTACGGATCGGTCGGCGAAGGATTGCGCTACGCCAGCTTCCAGGTGGCCTCGATCCTCACCACCACGGGGTTTGCCACCGCCGACTTCGACGCCTGGCCGGCGCTCGCCAAGGGGGTGCTGGTGACCCTGATGCTGGTGGGCGGGTGCGCCGGCTCCACCGCCGGCGGGGTCAAGGTGATTCGTCTGGTAACCCTGTTCAAGCAGGGCCTCAACGAACTCAAGTACCTGGTCCACCCGCAGGGCATCTTCATGCTCAAGATCGGCGACCGTCCGGTGAAGAAGGACATCCTGTATCCGGTAGCGGTGTTCTTCTTCCTCTACGTCACCCTGGTGATGGTGACCGCGCTCATCGCCTCCGCCGCCGGCCAGGACCTGGTCACCGCCATTGCCACCGGCTTGGCCATGGTGGGCAACGTCGGCCCCGGCTTCGGGGCCATCGGCCCCACCCGCAGCTACGCGTTCTATCCTGACGCGGTGAAGTGGTGGCTCAGCTTCACCATGCTCATCGGGCGCCTGGAGGTCTACAGCGTGCTGGTGCTGCTCACCCCTACCTTCTGGCGCCGGTAGCCGCCAGCCGCCCGCGCGGCGGCAGCGTCGAATCGGCTTGGCGGCGGCTCGGCGCGCTCGGCGCGCTCGGCGCGGCGCGTGGTTGACCCGCGGCGGGCGGCGGCGCAGACTGGCGCGCGGGAGGTGTGAATTACATGCCACATGCAACGCCGGGGTCCGGCAAGGGTTTTCAGGGATTGGCCGGGGTGATTACGGCGCTCACGGTGCTCGCGACCGTAATCTTTACGCTGCTCGGCGTGGTGGGCGTCGTCGACATGAACTGGGTCGATACGGAGCGGGGGGCCGCGCTCGCCTACGCGGTGGCGTTCGGCAGCATCGCGTTGAGTCCGCTGGCGGCGATCGGCTTCGTCGCCGTCGGTCTGTTCAACGCGATCGGCATCATCGCGATCGGCGCCGGGTCGGCGCGCGGGATCATTGCCATCGCCGGGGACGACGCGGGCGGCATCATCGCCATCAGCGCCGGCGGGCGGGCGAGCGGCGTCCTGATCGGCATCGGCGACGAAGCGCGGGGGCTGATTGCCATAGCCTACTCCGGCCGAAAGGCCGCGCCGTTCGCGAACTGGCCGCCCTGGCCCGGCTCGAACTGAGCTCCATGCGCATCTACCTCCTGCGCCACGGCGAGGCCGAGCCGGCCGCCGCGGGGCAGGCCGACGCCGGGCGGAAGCTCACCGCCCAGGGTCGGCGCCAGTCGGCGCGCGCCGGCGCCGCGTTGCGCGTGCTCGGCGACGCCCCGGCGCTGGTCCTCACCAGCCCGCTGCCGCGCGCGCGGGAGACCGCGGAGCTCGCCGTAGAGGCGCTGGCCGGAAAGCAGCGCCGCCCGCCGCTGCGGACGCTCGACCGGCTTGCCTCCGGCGCCTACCCGGGCGAGGTGCTCGAGGCGATTCCCGCCGATCAGCCGTCGGTGATGCTGGTCGGCCACCAGCCGACGCTCGGGGCCCTGCTGGGGGTGCTGATCGGCGGCCCGCACGCGGCGCCGATCTGGCTGTCGAAGGCATCGCTGGCCTGCCTGGAGACTCCGGGCGCACCGCAACCCGGCGGCGCCGCGCTGGAGTACCTCCTGCGCCGCCGCGTCATCGCCGCCCTCGCCGAAACCGCGTGACGGGAGAGTAACATGCAAGAGAAGGTTCGCTGGGGCATCATTAGTACCGCCCAGATCGGGCGCAACGTGTTCATTCCGGCGCTGCGCGCCGCCCGGCGCGGGGAGCTGGCGGCGGTGGCCGGGCGCGACGCCGGCCGGACCGCGGCGTTCGCGGCCGAGCTGGGCGTTCCCGAAGTGTTCGCCAGCTACGACGCCCTGCTCACCAGCGACCGCGTGGATGCGGTGTATCTGCCGCTGCCCAACACGATGCACGAGGAGTGGACGTTGCGCGCAGTCGAGTGCGGCAAGCACGTCTTCTGCGAAAAGCCGCTGGCCACCACGGCGGCCGGGGCGCAGCGCATGGTGGACGCCGCCCGCCGCCGCGGCGTGCTGCTGTGGGAAGCGATGGTGTTCCGCTACCACCCGCAGACGCTGCGCCTGCGCCGGCTGCTGGACGGCGGGGCCATCGGCGACCTGCGCCACCTGCACATGCGCATGAGCTTCAACCTGCCGGCCGGGGAGAACATCCGCCGGCAACCGGAGCTGGGAGGCGGCGTCCTGATGGACGTGGGCTGCTACCTGATCACCGTGGCGCGCTGGGCGGCCGCCGGCGAGCCTACCCAGGTCAGCGCCGCCTGGCACGTCGATCCGCAGCACGGCGTCGACCTCCGCCTCGCGCTGCTGCTGGCGTTCCCCGGCGGCGCCGCGGCGACGCTGTACGGCGGCTTCGACGGGGCGGCCACGCCCGGCGCGCACCTGATCGGCAGCCGCGGTTCCCTGCACGTCGAGCAGCCGACCCACCCCTACGAGGAGAGCGCCTACACCCTGACCACGCCGGCCGCCACCGAACGGGTCACGCTGCACAACGGCGTGCGCGCGTTCACCCCCGCCCTCGATCACTTTCACGACTGCGTGCTGGACGGGCGCATGCCCCTGCTCGACGCCCGCGACGCGATCCTCACGCTGCGCGTGATGGAAGCCGCCCAGGAGGCCGCCCGCAGCCAACGCACCGTCACGCTCGACGGGTAGGCGGCTCGCCGCCCGCCGGTCACGGCACGCGGAGTTCGACGGCCGTTTCGTAGAGCCGTATTTGCCGGCTCACGCTGCCAGAACGCACCGCGGAGTTGACGATGCTGGTTCCGATGCGCTTCTTGCGCACCTCGTGCAGATCGACGATCCTGAAACCCTCTCGTTCGGCAATTTCGGCGAACAGCCGGTCGGTCTGAAACTCGATCCCTTGCAGGATATTGTTCCCGATCACGACCACGACCGTTCCCCCGGAACGCATGAGCGGCAGCGTGGCGGCGCAGAATTTCTGGCAGTCGTTGAAGTACGCCGCGGCGTAGTTCGCCCAGCCCGGACCGCCGTAGACTCCCTTATCGGTATTCCGGCTCCTTAGTTCCTCCAATTGACGGGCCAAGTGGGGAAGATCAGCCCGTAGAGACATCGCGGGACCGGAGCGAACGGTCTGCCAGAACTGGCCGAAGCTGTGCTGCTCTATCTGCTTCAACTCGGCCGCGTGCCGCACCATGCCCAGCCAGAATAGATGCGGCCGCGTGTTCCGCACGTAGTGATAGTTGTTGAGATAGGGCGGGGAGGTGATGAGTGCGTCCACGCTGCCTGGTTCGGTGCGGTCGGAATGGTCCAGGTAAGATAAGGGATGGACAGCAGCCCGCGGGAGCTTGTCGTACTTCGCCATCCGGGTCTGAAACGTTACGATATCTTCGTGCATGTCGCGCAACTTGCGGCGTACGACACCGAACACGTCGGCGTTCTCGACCGCCGGTTTGCCGGCGCCGGCGCGAGTGCCGAGACTCGGTTCGTAGGTATAGTTCGAGAAGCTCACCATTACGGAACCGAAAGCGACCTGCAGCAGGTCCCTTACCCAATCGCTCCGTTGCTGGGAAATGAAGTCCATACAAGCCAATACCTGGCGCTCCACCGCAGGACTGAAGAATGGTATCCTGCTACGGAAGCCGGCCGGTATGCTTGACTGTACGCCGTTGAGCCACGACTCGTCCTCGTCGTATTCTTCGAGTGCGGCAATCACCTCTTCGACCATGGAAGCATCGTAGTGGGCAGCATTGATCTTCACCCTGCACGCCATGGCGGCGTAAGGATTGATCTCGTAGCCAATCGCGTCGTCGCCCTCCTTGAGCGCTTCGATCAGCGTGGTGCCGACGCCGGCGAATGGATCCAGAACCTGGAGGCGCCGGCGCGGACTGCGCACCGAGTCGAGCACGCCGGCAACGAACGAACCGGAAAAGCCGGCAATCCACGGCACCCAGCGGTGCAGCGCGCGGTCATGGTTTTCGGCGAACGCGGTATCGCCGAGTCCGGCCGCGGGTAACAACAATTCGTATTGCCTGGGGCCGGAGCCGCCGCTCTCCGTGACGGCAACATTGCGTTTGGCGATGCTGCCGGCCTCTCCGGCCAGCCACGCTTCCAACGCCGGCCGCAGGAAACGCCACTCCCGGCCCACCTTCCGCGACGGGACGCGCCGCATTCGGGCCAGCTCGCCGAGCGTCCTCTCGCTCACCCGAATCAGCGCAGCCGCCTCAGACAGGGTCAGGATGTCTGAAACCAGCTTCGTTTCGCTCATATTCCGTTATCTTCCGGTATATTCTATTCCACGTGATGGGATGTCAAGACGTCCGAATCGCGCTTGACTACCTCCTCGTCTTGTGAGATCATGCCGTTGAGTCTCGATAGTCTCGACGGCTCAGGAGGAAGTGTGACAATGAAGACCTCTGTCATGGCGATGCTGTTCTCTCTGACGGTCAGCGGGACGCTGCTTGCGTCGGCTGCGCAGGAAGCCGCGAGCTCGGACGAAGCGGCGGAGCTCGTGGTCTGGACGCACGCCACAATCACTCCTGAGCGTCGAGTTGCCTGGGAGGCGGACGTGAAGGGCGCCTTTCAAGAGGCGCACCCCCACGTAACGATCAACCTGGAGTTCATTCCCGAAACGTACGACACCGCAAAGACCGCCATCGCCGGCGGCGGCGGCCCCGACATCACGGTGATGTACGGCGGTCACGCGATGGAGCTGGCCAAGGCCGGGCTGCTGTACGAGATGAATGACTACGCGGAGCAGTACGGGTGGGACGAGCGGTTCGCCTCCTGGGCGCTGCCGCTGTGGGGCGTGGAAGGCAACGTCTATACGTTGCCGGACGAGATCGAGACCCTGGTGCTCTACTACAGCCCCCAGGTATTCGAACGGCACGGCTGGACGCCGCCCGACACGATGGACGACTTGATCGCGCTGGCGGAGCAGGTCGAAGCCGCGGGGGTGATTCCGTTCGGTCACAACAGCGCCGACTGGCACAATACGCACGAATGGTTCATCGGCGAGTTCATCAATGGCTGGGCCGGTCCCGAGAAGACCTACGAGGCGCTGACCGGCGAGCGCAGTTGGACCGATCCCGACTTCGTCGAATCAATGGAGATTCTCGCCAGCTTCCAGCAAAACGGTTGGTTCTCCGGCAGCCTCGACCGCTACTACGCGGGGACCTTCTCCGAACGGTGGGGGAACTTCGCCAACGGCGACTCCGCGATGCTCATCGAAGGCACTTGGTTCCCGAGCAGCGCGGTCGATTACTTCGGACCCGAACACGGCAACGACAACGAGTGGGATTGGGTCCCCACCCCCACCAGAACCGGCGACGCGATCTTCAACGTCGGCATTGGCGAGGGTTACGCGGTAGCCGCCGCTACCCGGCACGCGGACGCGGCGGCGTTGTTCCTCGACTGGTTGTTCTCGTCGGAGACGCAGGGGCAGTTGTTCGCCGGGGACGTCGGCAAGCAGCCGGCTCCGGTCAAGGTGGAACCCGAACACATGGAGGGCGCCGATGAACGGGTAGCCGGGATTCTGGGCCTGATGCACGAAGCGTTCGCCAACGGCAACTACGGCTATACCATGTGGACCTTCTCCGGCCCCAAGACCAATACCTACCAGAACCGCGGGGTGGAGAAGCTGTGGGCGGGCGACATTACCGCCGCGCAGTACATGGCAGACTGGCAGGAGCTGCACGCCGCGGAGTTGGCCGAAGGCGCCGTGCCGCCCATACCCCCGCGGTAGCGCGCTCCCGCACGGCACGGCGCTCCCTAGAGGCCCGATAGCCCGGCTGCGGGCATGACCCTGTTGCGCGGTCACCGTCTGCGGGCCGCCAAGCTCACGCCGTGGCTGTTCCTGTTGCCGATCCTGATCGTCCACTTCGCTATCAGGATCGCGCCGTCGGCGGCGGCCGCCTACTATTCGCTTACCGATTGGACCGGAATCGGTGGGGCGGAGTTCATCGGCCTCGACAACTTTCGTCACCTGTTTCAGGAAGACCCCGACTTCCTGGCGGCGTTCAGCCACAACTGGTTGTGGCTGGCGTACACGAGCATCTCCTTCACCATGGCGCTGCTGGTAGCGGCCCTGCTGGTGCCGCTGAAGCGGGGCGGCATGACCATCCGCACGCTGCTGTTCATTCCGTTCGTGCTGCCGAGCGTGGTGGTGGCCTCCACCTGGAGAGACCTGCTGCACCCGGACCTCGGCATCGTGGCGCTGTTCGGGCGAGTGTTCGGCATCGCCGGCCTCGACCGCGCCTTCCTGGCGGTGCCGCAGACCTCGCTGTTCGCGGTGTTCTTCATCGACAACTGGCGCTGGTGGGTGTTCCTGATGATCCTGCTGCTCACCGCGATGCAGAACATCGATCGCGAGCAGTACGAATCGGCGCGGGTCGACGGGGCAACCGCCTGGCAGGAGTTCTTTCACATCACCTTGCCGGGGATCCGCCCGACGTTGATGTTCCTGGCGCTGATGGTCTGTATCTGGACCTTTCTGGTGTTCGACTACGTCTTCCTGTTGACCGGCGGCGGGCCGGGCAACTCCTCCGAGGTGCTGGGAACGCTCCTGTTCACCCACGCCTTCCTCAACTTCGAAGCCGGCTACGCCGCCGCGATCGGGATCGCGATGACCCTGATCTCCTCGCTCTTCATCGTGATGTTCGTGTTCCTGCGGCGCCGGGGATGGGACATCTGATGACCGCCGCGGGGGGCCGCCTGCGCCGCGGCCGCGTGCTGAACTATCTCATCCTGTTCCTGTTCGTGGCGTTCGCCTTGGGGCCGATCGTCAACGTCGTGTTCAACTCGCTCAAGACGCAGGCCGAGATCGGCCGCAATCCGCTCGGACCGCCGTCCGCCGAGCTGCACTTCGAGAACTATCCGCGCGCCTGGGAGTATGGCGAATTCGGGACCACGGTTCGCAACAGCCTCATTCTGGTCGCCGGTACGGTGGCCGGAATCCTGCTGTTCGGGGGGATGGCGGCCTACAGCATGGCCAAGCTGCACTTGCCGGCCGCGGCAACCAACGTGCTGTTGCTCTATCTGCTGGTGATGCAGAGCCTGCCGATACATCTCTCTCTGGTACCGCTGTTCTGGATCTTCCGCGTCATCGGGCTGGTCAACACCCACGTCGGGGTGATCCTGATCTATCTGGCGCTCAACTCGCCGTTCTCGATCTTCCTGATGCGCTCCTACTTCCTGCAGATCCCGGACGATTTTCGCGACGCCGCCCGGCTCGACGGCGCGAACGAGATGCAGATTCTGTACCGCGTCATGGTGCCCATGGCGTGGCCGGTGTTCCTGACGGTGGGGCTGGTCAACGCGCTGTTCGTGTGGAGCGAGTTCATGATCGTGCGCATCTTTCTGATCCGCGGCGACCTGTTTACGGTAGTCACCAGCTACTTCCGGTTCGCCACCGCCTACGGCCGCGACTGGGGGCTGACCAGCGCGGGAGCGGTGATGATGATCTTCCCGATCGTGGTGACCTTCCTCCTGCTGCAGCGCCGCTTCATCCAGGGCCTGACCCAGGGCGGAGTGAAGGGCTGACACTCCGGCGGCCGAACGGAGCTTTCAGGACTCCGGTTCGGTGACCGCCAGAATCTGGTCAGCGGGCAGGTCGCGGAGGGTTTGCGTGACCCCGCTCGGCCAGTGGATCTCGAGCGTCTCGACCTGCGCGGCGCGGCCGAGCCCGAACTCCAGGTCGATGCTGTCCATCGACAGATAGCTGGAGCCCGCGCGCACCTCCTGCACCTGAACCGTGGCCGGCGCGCCGCCGGTGGTGAGGTAGACCCGGGCGCCAATGGCGTCCGCGTTGCTGCCGGTCCCGTCGATCGCCATGCGCCCCCGCAGGCGGAGGGTGAGCCAGTGATTGCCGCCGCCGCCGTTCAACCACGTGAAGACCGGGCCGGGAGCGGGCGCCGTGGAACGGCGCCCGGTGATGGCGTTGGGTTCACCCACGTACCGCTCGCCGCTGCTGTTGGTGGCTATCAGATCGACGTAGCCGTCGCCGTTCAGGTCGCCGTGCGCCAGCCCCTTGCCGTTTTCGTGGTTCATGCGATCGATGCGGCGCAGTTTGAGGTCGGTCGGGTTGCGCGGCCCGGACGCGTCCAGGCCGGCGTAGTCGACGTCCACGATGTTCAGCAATCGGGCGCGCACCGTAACGTCGGCGAACGAACCGCGCCCGTCGCCGCGCAGCATGCGTCCGGCGGCGGGGTAGATGGCGCCCCAGGGACTCTCACCGCGACCGCGGGTGGAGCCGGTCCAGTACAGATCCTGATCGCCGTCGTTGTCGTAATCGAAGAAGGTCGCCCCGAACGCGAAGTCGTAGGCGGCGAGTCCCTGTGGAATCTGGTGCGCCGGGTGAATGACGGATGGTTCCAGCGCCAGCGGCGGAAACAGCGGGCTCGGCGCAACGTGGGTAGCTGCGGCGACGTCGCTGAACCTTCCGGGGGCGACGTTGGCCAGAAGGAAGTGGGAGCAGGTGCCGGAGGTGAAGCGCGCGAAGTAGTCGCAGGTAGCGCGCGGCACGGCCAGCGGCTCCCGCAGCAGCGAGTGGAAGCCGACGTTGGCGGCGAACAGGTCGAGGTCGGCGTCGCCGTCGTAGTCGCCCACCGCAAACGCCATCCAGGCGCCAACCTTGTCGATCCCCATCTCGCGCGCGACCGGGGTGAACGCGACGGTCCCGCCCGCCGAGTCGTTGCGGTAGAGGTGCAGCCGGTCGCCGTCGTTGGCCACCCACAGGTCGGGATCGCGGTCGTCGTCGTAGTCGAAGAACAGCACCGCGTGGGTCTGGCCGGTGGGCTCGCCGACGCGGTTGCCGAGCTCGTCGGTAAGCTGCGGATCGTATCCCTGGTACACGGCGCCGGTGTCCGGGTCGGTATGCAGTACCGGTGAATCGTCGGGGTGGCGCATCTCGATCTGCGGCCCGTGCACGCCCACTTGGCGGGCGATCTCGGTAAAGGTCAGGTCGCCGTTGTTCATGAACAGAAGGTTGTAGTGACCGGGCTGGTTGAGGTCGTCGAAGTAGCGGAAGTCCTCGTCCAGCAAGTTGCCCACGTACAGGTCGAGCCAGCCGTCGCCGTTGACGTCGGCGCAGGCGACGCCGGCCGCGGAGCGCACGTTGACCTGGCCGCCGAAGGCGCCGGCGGTTATCTCCTCGAAGGTGCCGTCGCCGCGATTGCGCAGCAACGAGTCGCGGTGGCCGGTCTGCGGGGAACGAAAGCCGAGGCCGTCCGCGGGATCGCCCCAGGCGCCCACGTACAGGTCCTGGAAGCCGTCGTTGTCGAGGTCACAGGCCACTGCGCCGGTGCTGTGGCTCTGCTCCAGGGCGACCCCGGCCTGCTGCGCGACGTCGGTGAACACCGCGTTGCCGTCGTTGCGGTACAACCAGTTCGCATGCCCGGCGGCCGCGGTGAGGTACAGATCGAGGTCCCCGTCGCGGTCGTAGTCGAATACCACCACCCCCGGGCGGTCGTTCCAGAGCTGGTAGCCGTTCGCCATGGCGGCGGCGGCAACGTTGGTGAACGGCGTTACCGCTCCCGGGTCGCGCACCGGGCCGGCGGACTGCTCCGCGCCGCAGCCGCCGATCAGCCCCGCGGCGCCGATGCCGATGAGGGCGCGAGCCAGCAGGTTGCCCGGCGCAGCCGGCGCGCGCCGGCCAGCGTGCCGGGTCACGCCGCCTGGCGGTACCGGCGCGCGCGCCGGCCCAGGACGACCGCCATCAGCAGCAGCGGCAGCGCCGGCAGGGCCAGCGAGATCGGCCCGGTCCGCGCCGGATCGACCACCCTGATCTGCCGCGCGCCGGTGGGCAGGGCCGCGTTCCGGGCGTCGCGCACCTGCACCTGCACCACGCGGTCGCTCGGCGCCAGCGGCACGTGTACCGCGCGCAGCGACGGCTGCCGATTGGCGTGGTCGCCCGCCGGATCGAACGGCACGATCCGGTAGCCGCGCGCCGCGCCCGCGGTTTGCGCGACGAAGAACGGCTCCTCCAGCCGGGTCTCCGGCGCCCGCGCCGCGCCGCTCCCGTCCCGGCGCGTCAGGTCGATCCGGGCGCGCGGTATCTGCTGGGTACGGACCCAGCGCATCAGCGCACGGTTGCCCTTGGCGTCGTTGCGCAACATCCGCGCGTAGCGGTGGTCGTTGTACTCGATCTGGAAGAACGGCCGCAGGTAGAGGTCGGCGGACCCATCGACGTATAGCACGGCCGACGGCGCGTTCGATTCCACCGGCCGGGTCCACTTGTCTCCGGGAATCACCTCCAATCCGACCGCGGCCGCGCGCCGGGGCGCGAACGCGATAACGGTGCGCTCGGAGCCTTCGACCGTCAGGCCATCCTCGGTCAGCAGGCGGATGCGGTAGCGGCCGGGCGAAAGGTTGAGGATGATCGCCGGGCGCACCGCGGCCGGCGGGACCACGTAGGTGGCCGGACGCTGCGGCGGCTGCGGCTCTTCCAACGCGCGCACCAGCGCCTCCAGTTCGCCGGTATCCGCACCCCGGTGGCGCAGCTCGCGGCCCTGCATCATCAGCTCGCTGAGCCGTTCCTGGTACGCCGCCTGGGCGCCTTGAAAGGCAAACGCAGCATCCCGATACGCGCGTTGCTCGGCCAAGTGTTCCCGGTAGATCCGGTGCGCGTCATCGCCGGTGGCTACGCGCCAGTTCAGCTCATACTCGCCGCGCACGTTGTAGTAGGTGTAGTCGATCATGCGCACGGTCAGCGGCTCGCGGCCGGGGCCGGTTACCTGCAGCGAACCGGGCACCGGGACGTTCAGGCCGCGCTGGTCGGTGAGCCACTGCCGGGTGATGGGCCAGAAGTAGACGAAGGTGTAACGCGCGGTCAGAAAGTTGTCGACATCCGCGATCAGGTAGATCGCGTCCGACTCCTCGCCGGCGAAGGTCGGCGTGTAATGCTTGCCGGTGAACGCGGTGGCAGTGTAGACGAACTGCTCCTCCCGCGGCGGCGCCTGGCCCCATGCCAGCCCGCCTGCCTCGGCCAGCATCAGCGCCGCCAGCGCCGCCTGCCGGATCCGCGCCGCCGTCACCCGCGTACTCCTCGTACCCCGAGCGTCAGGGAGAAGAACGCCGGGCCAAGGCTCAGGCGCATTCGGTCGCTCATGTGCTGATTCCGGGCACGTTCCAGGCGGTGAACGGGTAGGGGATGAGCCGTCCTGCGGCGCGGTAGGGAGCGAGGACCGCCTCCACCTCGGACGGCGCCAGCGACAGCACGGCGCGCAGCGCCTCATCCACTTCCGCGGCGGTGATACGGCGCGGATCGGGCACCACGACCAGATAGTCGACTACCCACCAGGGGTCGGCGTTAGGCCTGATCCGGGCGCCGGGAATGGTGGCTCGGTAGCGAAACGAGGTTTCCGGCGCAGCGTCCCACTCCACTTCGGCTAACCCCGCGAACAGTTCCTGGCCGCGCTCGGCGCCCTCCTCGGTCCGCTCCCGGGTGGGGTTTCCGCCGAAGGTCTGCACCGTGATCCGGGCCAACACGCGAATGTCCAGCCGCGGATGATCGAGCACCGCGGAGCCGGCGCGGCTCACCGGGCGCAACTCGGACACGATGCCGCCGTCCACCTGCTGCTCGAACAATACCCAGCGGGCGAGGTCGGGAATCTCGTACCCGACCATCTCGATCGGCGCTGCGAGCACGTTGGCGCCGCGGCGCAGGGTAACGGCGACCGATTGCGGCAGGTAGTGGGGGGCGCTGACTTCGATCGTGGCCGGTCCGGGCTTGAGGCGGGTGAACCGCTGCGGCACCGCTCCGTGATCGGACTGAAAGTGGGCCAGCATGAACCGGTCCTGCAGGCGGATCGCGGCGCCGTACACCCAGCCGCCGCTCACCGCGTCCACCACCCTGAACTCCAGCGTGGTATCGACCGGGTGGCTCACCGCCCACACCACCGCCGCCAGCGTAATCGGCACCACCGCGACTGCGGCCAGCGTCACCCTCCGCCTCATGGCCGGCCGAAGTAGGTGAGCGCCCGCGCAAATGCCGCCTTGCCGATCCGGGCGCCGAGCCGGCGGCCCGGCAGGTCGTCCACGCGCGGATGGATGCCGCCGTACAGACGGGAGAGCGCGGCCTCGTCGGCGGCGTCGTAGTAGGTCGCCCACTGCAGCGCCAGCGTGGCGCTGGGGCCGGACTCGAAGGCGAGGAAATCGTGAGCGGGGGCAACGAATTCGCCCACGCCGCCGGGGAAGACCTCGCTGCCGGTAACGTTGGCCAGCACCTCCGCGGCCGCGCGGCTGAACGTGCTGTGGCCCGACACGTAGCCGGCGAACGGCGGGGTCACGAAGGTGTCGCGCTGGTAGGGGAGCCACTCGACTCCCCGCACCCAGCCGACGCCTCCGTACGAATCGGGTTGCGCCGGCCTGCCGCGCCACCCCAACACCGCGATCTGGCCGACGAACTCCGCCAAGTGCGCATGCCGCTCGCCGGGCGCGGCGCTGGCGGCGGTGATCAATTCCGCCAGCCCCGGTTCCAGTGGCATACCGTATTGGTGGTATGCGGGCAGCCCCGGATCGGAGGACTGGCCGAGCTCCGCCAGCAGCCGGATGGCGGTGATCGGGCGCACGTAATCGTAGTGTCCCTTGATGCCCCAGGCAGCGATCGCGGCGTCGTGCAGGGCGCCGTTCAGTGCCAGATAGAGCTTGACGTCCCATTCGAGCGGGTCGAGCCGCGGCCCCGAGCCGCCGAGGCGCCGCTCCAGCAGCGGGTGATCGGTGACGTAGTTGGCCAGCGTGTTCCAGTGGCCCGGCGGCAACTCCGAGTCGGGGCCGTCGGCCCAGAACTCGGCGATGACGCGCGACCAGTCGCCGCGCCTGACCACGTTCGGGGCATACGGCTGACCGGTCACCGGGTTGCGCGGATGGCCGGTTCCGTCGTTGGCGCCGAGGCTGTTGTTGCCGCGCGCCCCGGGCGAGATGTCGATCAGTACGCCGTCGTCGGGGGTGAGGGTGGCGCCGTACCGGATCACCTCGAGGAACGTCTCCTGATACTCGGCGCTGCGCGCGCCGCCCAGGTAGGGCGGCGGCCCCGGGTCGTGATACACCCCGGGAGCGTCGAGGTCGGCGGCGGCCAGCGCGAACGGCGTGACCTGCCCCCAGTGCGAACCGAGGAATCGTTGCACCGGCCCCGGCTGCACGTTGCCCGCCTGGTCGAGGCGCCGGCGCAAGGAGAGCGGCTGCCAGCGGTTGGGGTCGACCACCAGGCTGGTGCCCGGCTCCAGGACCACCAGCGGTGGATTGACCGGCCGGTAGCCGCGCTCGAAGGCGTAGCCGCCGAATTCGTCCGCGCCGTCCCGGTACCCGTGGTCAAGGACCAGCTTGGCGATCCGGTTGCCCACCGCCGCCGGGTCGGTTCCGGCCAGCCGCACGTCGCCGCGGTCGTAGCCGAGCGCGGCGAACAGCTCGTCGAACCTTGGCAGCGTCGAAGCGGCGCCGGGTGAGGTCCGGTAGCGCGCGCGCAGCACCCGATACGCGGCGTGGCTGATCGCTGCGCGGCGCGCCGCGGCCACGTCGCCGGACGCGGCGCGCTCGCGCGCCAGCACCGGCCGGGCATGCTCGTCGAACACCGCCCACGCATCCCACATTGCCACCGACACGTGATGGAGATTGCGCGCGTGGACCGTAGGAAAGGCGTAGTCCTTGCGGATCGCCTCCAGGAGCAGCTCGTTCCATTGCCGCGCGATCGAATGCGGTTGGGCCGCAAGAGGAGCCGCGGCGGCCAGCAACACCGCCGCGGCCGCGCGCGCCGCAGGGTGCGGCCGCGCACTTCGGCGCGCACCGGTCTCGCAGACCCTTACCGAGGAGGTCAGGATGGCGGCGTCGTTCATCCGGCGGCGAGGCGCCGGGCGAGTTCGGGGAGGCTCACGAACCGAATGGTACCGCCCGGGAAGTCGCGTACGTAGGAACGCTCGGTGTCGGAAGTAACGACATAATTCAGCCCGTCCGGATAGCGTACTCAATAGCTGCGGCGTACCATATGCAAACCGGAATGACATATGGTGCCACCAAATGTCAAGTCCGGTGGCGTCTGGTACCGTTTGGTCGTGAGCGCGCAGCATGTTGGCGCGGCCGCCGATGCTGATAGAATGGCCTCGCCGAGGAGGTGTGCCATGGGACAATCAACCACTCCGAATGGCGTTGCGGTGCGGCCCGAGCCGGGGCTGCCGGCGGCGCGGCTGGAGCAGTTGCAGCGGGACGGGTTCTGCGTGATTCCGCAGGTGGTCGACGGCGCGGTGCTGGAGCTCACGCGGCGGTGCGCGCAACGCGCCGTGGCGGCGCAGGACGCCGAAAGCCTGGCCCGCGCCCGTTCGCCGGGCACCCTGATCGACTCCGGTCCCTACCCGGAGCTGGCCGATCTGGTCGGCAACCCGCAGGCGCTGCATGAGTTGGAGCGGATGGGCCTGACCGACGTCGTGTTCTGGAAGGCGGTGATCATCAGCAAGTTTCCCGGCGGGCCGCGGCTGTATTGGCACCAGGACTGCATGATGTGGCAGGACCCGCGCGCCTACAGCGCCATCGCGCCGATGATCTTTCTGATGTACTACCTGGAGGATACCAACCCGTTCAACGGCTGCCTGCGGGTGCTGCCCGGCAGCCACCGCCGGCGCCATCCGCTGCACGACGTCGGCGAGGCGCATACCAGGGACGTCAACAGCATCGACGACCCCGACGACCCGCGCTTTCGCGACTACGCCGGCGCCGCCGACGTGCCGGTGACCGCCGGCGACCTGGTGGTCGGCGACGCGCGGCTGCTGCACGCCGCCCACGCCAACCGGTCCGACCGGCAGCGGACGGTGATCACCATCTGGTTCTATCCGCTGTTCAGCGATCTGCAGGAACCGACCCAGCGCTGGTTCCACGACGACATGCACCGCCGCCACGACGGCTGGCCGCCGGAGGCCCTCGCCAAGATCGCGCCGGTCATTCCCCGCTACGCCGGCAGCGCGGCGGCAATGGAGATAAACCGCCAGCCGGGACCGCTGCTGGCGTGATCTTGCAAGTGGTTCAGGCGGTGAACAACTCGAGCTGGCGCTCGTTGCGGCGCACCTCCCCGAAGTCGCGGCGCAGGGCGGCCAGCACCGGCTCCGCCACCGGGCGGAGCTGGCGTTCGATGTAGTGCTCGTAGTCGAGCGGCTGGGTGCGGCGGTCGGCCGGTTCCGGCCCCTCGACGGTCATCACGTAGTCGATCACCTCCCGTTGCGAGCCGCCTGCGGCGGGGCCGGCGGACGTGTCGCCGGCGGCCGGCGGGTCCTCCGCGGCGCGGCGCTTGCGGGCGGCCACGACGTGGGGCGGCAGCGCCCGGTAGGCGCGCGCATCCTTGCGCAGCGTCTTGTGGTACACCAGATCGGCATCGCGGCGGCCGGCGGCTACCGCGTCGATCACTGACCGCAGGTACGCTTCCACCGGCTCGCCGGCGAACAGCCGCCGGTACAGCTCGCGCTGCACCTCGTGGGCCAGGGCGGTCCAGTCGCGCCGCACCACCTCCATGCCGGTGAAGTGCAGCTTGCCCTGCGCCAGACCGGCGTAGCGCTTGGTGGCGCCGCGCCCGCCGCCGCGCACCAGCGGCAGGAACAGGCGCTCGAACGCCATTTCGAACTCCATCTCCAGGTAGCTCGGCACCCGCCAGGCGGCGGCGACGTAGGCCGCCAGGTCGGCGTTCAACGCCGCGGCCAGCCGCGCGCCCTCGCGCGGCGCGGCGCCGGCCACGAACACGCTGTCGGTATCGCCGTACAGCACCTGCAGCCCGCGCCGTTCCATCCAGGTCCGGGCCCACAGCAGGAAGTGCTTGCCGAAGCCGGTGATGGCATTCGCCAGGCGCGGGTCGTGGAACCGGCAGGCCGAGGTCCCGAGCACGCCGTAGAAGGAGTTCATCAAGATCTTGATGGCATGGCTGGCGACCGCGTTGCCGGCTTGCCGGGCCTGCTCGCGGCTGGCGAACAGGTCGTCCAGCATGGCGCTGAGGATGCCGCGGCGGCGCCGGAAGCGCGCGCCGTTGGGGGCCTCGATCGCATCCTCGGGGCCTTCCGCGGAGCCGCTGCCGTCCCGAATCAGCCCGAGGGGGTCGATCTGGAAGGTGCGGATGATGCTCGGATAGAGGCTCTTGAAGTCGAACAGCAGCACCTGATCGTGCAGTCCGGGGCGCGGCCGCAGGACGTGGCCGCCCTGGGTGTGCTCCTGCGCGGCGGCCGCGTCCAGCTCCGCGCCCACCGTCGGCGCCACCACCCGGCGCTCCCGCAGGCGGGACAGGTAGAGGAAGTCGAACGCGGCGATGGAGGAGCCCACCCGGTCCGGCGGCATCCCGGTGAGCGCGCTGCGCTCCACGGTGAAGGGCACCAGCTCCAGCTTCTCCAGGATGTCGAGCGCCAGGCGCGCGTCGGTCAGATTGTACTCCACGAAGCGCGCCGGATCATGGGTGAAGGTACGCATGATCCGGTCCGCATGGCCCGGCCCGCCGCCGCCCAGGGTCTTGCCCTCGCCGAGAATCTCCTGCGCCGCGGCCTCCAGGCTGTAACGCTCCAGCCGCACCGACACCGCGCGCAGCAGGCGAATGCCATCCAGCACGACCCGCCCGGGAATGAAGATGGAATCGGAGAACCGGCGCCCGCCGCCGCGCTCGCGCTGGCGCAACGCGCCGGGCGCGCGGCCCCACTCCAGCGCCGCGCCGGCCGCCGCCGCGCGGCGGATCAACACCGGCACGTCGAAGTCGATGATGTTCCAGCCGGTCACCACGTCGGGATCCAGGGCGCGGATGCGCCGCCCCAGGGCGGCCAGCAACTCCGCTTCGCTGGCGCACGGCGTGGCCGCCGCGGGGCAGGCCGCGCGCGCCCGCTCGTCGGGGCACCACAGCAGCACTTCCCGCGCCCCGCAGCCCCACAACGCCACCGACAGCAGCCGCTCGTCGGGGCCGGTCTCGATGTCCAGCGACAGCGTGGTGAGCGCCGGCGTCCACTGCGCCGGGCGCAGCGCCGGCTCGTCGAACAGCACGGTGGCGGAGGGCGCGCCCTCCCACCCCGGCAGGGGGCGCGGCTCCCCTTCGATCAGCAGCGCGCTGCGGATGCCGCGGTCGATCAGGTAGCGGTAGGCGAAGCGCACGTCGGCCTCGAAGGTGCGCACCCCGGCGCGGTGCAGGCGCGCGCGCAGCGCCGCGGCCTCGGCCGGCCGCGGCAACCGCACCCGCAGCACCGGTTGGCCCTGCAGCGTGCGGCGCTCGACCGCTTCCAGCTCCGCGGCGCCCAGGCTCAGCGCCTGCTCGCGGGCGCTGCTCTCGACGTAGAAATAGGGTTGCGGGCGGCGGTCGCGGACCACGAAGGGGCGGCCGTCGCGCAGCTTCCCGTAGAGCCGCACGACCGCGCGGCCGCTGCCGGGCTCGGCGGCGTGGGCAACGTTGAGGATGAACCCGAGCTGCCCGCTCACGGCGCGCCCGGCAACTCGGCGACCGGAACTTCGCGCCCGCCCTGGGCGGCGGAGCGGTAGGCGGCGTACAACACCGCGGTGGTGACGAAGCCCAGCTCCGCCCCGCATTGCGGCGCCGCGCCGCGCGCGAAGCAGTCATAGAAGTGGGCCAGTTCCTGCGGGTAGCCGTGCATCCAGCCCTCGTCCGGCGCCGGCTGCGACCAGCCCTGCTTGGTGCCGATCTTCTCCACCACGTAGATGTCGTCGAACTGCTCCTCGCGCGGATTGTAGGTCTGCAGCGCATCGACCGGGTTGAGATTGCAGCGCGTGCGGTGGTTGTTGGCGAACACTTCCAGCCAGTTGGAAACGCCGCCGAGCACCACCTCGGAGGCAAACACGTCGGCGACGGTGCCGTCGCCGAAGGTCACGTGCAGCGCGCCGCAATCCTCGATCTCCTCGTAGTCGGCGCGCAGGAAACCGGCGTCGCGGTAGCCGGGCAGGCGCGTGAGGGAATGGACCCGGGCGCTCACCGTGGCCGGACGAATCGGCCGGCCGTCATGGGCGCGGCCCTCCTCCTCCTTGAGGAACAGCATGGCGGTCAACGGATGGCATGCCTTGCCCATCAGGGAGCCGCCGCCGGAGTGGCGCCACCGGCCGTACAGCGGCGAGTGCGAACCGGAGTGCGATTCCTCCCCCAGCATGCGCAGCAATTGCGCCTTGCTCTTGCGTACGATCTCCGCCTCCTTCTGCACCGCGGGCGCGAACACCCAGTTCTCGGCGTACCCCAGGGTGGCGCTGCCGGCCCGCTCGGCGGCGAGCATGCGCCGCGCGCTGGCCACCGCCGCGGCCTCCATCTCGGCGCGCGGCGTGTCGGCGGCGGCGAAGCAACCGGTGAACGGCTTTTCCAGTATGACGTGGACGCCGGCGGCCAGCGCCGCGCAGGTAATTTCCTCGTGCGCGGCGGGCGGGGCGCACACGTGCACCACGTCCACCTGTTCCAGCAGTTCCGGCAAACTCGCGGCGTCAGCCAACCGATGGCGCGCGGCGAACGCGGCCCGGCGCGCCGCGTTCGGCGAAAAGACCGCCGCCGGCCGCACCTCCAGGTGGCGGCAGGCGCTCAGCCCGGCGACGTGGAACTCGGCGGCGAAGCCGCTGCCGGCAATGCCTGACCTGATCATGTGGCTCCCTCCCGTTGGCGGGTACCGCGCGCCTGCCCGTTGCCGGTGGCTGGACAGCAGGCAAGGCTTGGTCCCACTCTGCTGGCGGAGATTCTAGACGTGACGCTCATCCTTGGCTATGAACTCGACGGCACGGCGCAGCGCGACCTGCCGCCCGCCGGCGCCGAGGCGGGGGTGGTTGCCGCCGGCCCCCAACGGCTGGTGGAGATGCTGGAGCAGGGGTACGGCATTCCGGCTGCGAGCGCCACGCCGCTGCAACGCATGCTCGGCTATCAGCAGGCGCTGGAGCAAGGCAACGACGGCGCCCGCTTCTACTCGCGGTCGTGGCAGCGCGACCCCCTCGGGGTGGCGCGGGCCGTGCTGGCGGCGCGCGACGAGTTGCTCATGGCGGCGCCGTCGAAGTTCTCCTGGTCCGCCCTGGCCGGGCGCGGCGGGCGGCTCGCCGAGCTGGCGCGGATCGAGGCGCTGGCCGCGGCCCACGGGGTGGCGCCGGGACTGCCGGACCGCCTGCGGGCGCTGATCGAAGAGCTGGCGCGCAGCCCGATCCGCCCGCCGATCGCCGAGTTGCAGCTCGTCGAAGAGCGCAGGTTCTGGCCGGCGCTGCTGCAGGAGTTGCAGTTCGTACTGGAGTTTCGCGGTACCAGGATCGGCTCCTACCTGCCGCCGCGCGCCCGGCGCCGCTCCGCGAAACGGGCGCTTTCGGACCTGGCGCGCGCTCAGGCCGCGCTCGACCCGGCGCCGGCGGCCCGCGGCCGGCGCCGCCGGCGAGTCGAAGCCGGAGCCGCCGGCAGCGCGGCGGCGAATGCGGCCGGCGGGGAGCCGCCGCGGGCGGATGGCAGCTTGGCGCTGGTGCGCGCCGACAGCCTGGTGGAGGGCGCCGACGCGGCGGCGGCGCTGATCGCCTCCTGGCTGGGCCCGCGCGCCGGCGCGGAGCAGGCCGGGCAGGGCATCTGCGTGGTGGCGGAGGAACACGGCGAGCTGCTCGACGCGGCGTTGCTGCGCGCCGGCATCCCGCCTGCCGGCCACCCGCAGCCGATACGCGGCGGCGATGCCGGCGGCCTGCTGCCCCTGCTGCTGCAACTGCTCTGGGATCCGGTCGATCCGCGCACCATGCAGCGCTACCTGCTGCTGCCCCGCCACCCGCTGCCCGGCCCGCTGCGCCGCGAGCTGCTGCGCGAGCTGGACCGGATGCCGGGCGTCTGGGGGCCGCGCTGGCAGGCGGTGATCGAGCGCTACCTGGCGACTGCGGACGGCGGGCGCCGCGCCACCGTACGGCGCCGCCTGGAACGCTGGCTGCCGGCGCCGGCCGGCGGCCAGCGGCTGCCGGCGGCGACGATCGCCGCGCACGCCCGGGAGGCGGCGGCGTGGGCGCGGCGGCATGCGGCGGCGGATGCGGCGGATGCGGCCGCACGAGAGCCGCACGCGGCGCTGGTGATGCGGGAGAGCGCCGCGCTGGCCGACGCGGTGGCCGCGGCGGTTGCCGCCCAGCCGCGCGAGCGGATGAGCCGGCCCGAGTTGGAGCGCCTGGTGAGCGAGGTGGAACACGCCGCGCCGCGCCGGCGCAACGGTCAGCCGTGCCGCGGCGGCCCGCGCGCGGCCACCGCCCCCGGCACGTTGCTGAGCCCGGTAGACCACGTGCTGTGGTGGCACGCCGCGGAGTCTACCGTCGGCGCGGCGCCGCCGGCGTTCTTCGCGCCGCGCGAGCGCGCGGCCCTGGAACGGCTCGGCGTGCGGCTGCAGGAGCCGCTGCTGGCGATCGAACGCAAGGAACAGCAGTGGCGGCGGCTGGCCGGGCTGGCGCGCCGCAGTCTGGTCCTGGTGTACGCCGCCAGTCACGGCGAGCAGGTCGACGCGCCGCATCCGCTGTGGTTCATCCTGCAGCAGCCGTTTGCCGGCGGCGCGGCCGAACCGGGCGCGGCGCTCACCTGGCCGGCGCGCGCCGCCGACGCCGCGGCGGCCGCGGGCCGGCGGCGCCGGGCGGATGGCGGGCGCCTGCTGCGGCCGCGGTTGCCGCTGGCGGCGCCGGCGTTCACGCCGCGCTGGCAGGTGCCGGAACTGGCCGGCCAGGCGCCGCATCCCACCGAGTCAGCCACCTCGCTGGCTACCCTGCTCGGTTGTCCGCTGCGCTACGTGCTGGAGTACCGCGCCGGGCTGCGGCCGCGGCGGGAGCTGGGACTGACCGCCGGCAACCGCCTGCTGGGGATCGTGGCGCACGACGTGCTGGCCGAGCACCTGGCGGCGTACCCGGCCGCGACCGCGGAGCGGGTCGTGGAGACCGACCTGCGCGAGCGCTTCGCCCACACCTTCGCCAACGTGGCCACCCTGCTGCGGATGCCGGGCATGGACCGCGAGCGGGCCGAGGTGGAAGCGGTGACCACGCGCGCCGCCAAGATCCTGCGCGCGGCGCTGCAGCAGGGCGGCTGCGAGGTGGTTGCGGTCGAACGCGACTTTGAGACCGCGCCGCCGGAGGAGGCGGAGGCAGAGGAGGCGGAACCGTCGTTGCGCGGCCGCGTCGATCTGGTGGTGCGCCGCGGCGGCGCCGGCGGCGGGCTGGTGATCATCGACCTGAAGTGGTCGGGGCGGCGCCACTACCGGCGCCTGCTGGAGCAGCGCCGCGCCGTGCAGCTCGCTCACTACGCCATCATCACCGGGGCGGCCGAGGCGCAGCCGGAACCGCCGCCTACCGCCTACTTCGTCATTACCACCGGCGAACTGTTCACCGTCCACCGCGGCCTGCTGCCCGGCGCCATCGTGGTGCCGGGGCCCGCGGAAGGCGAGCTGTGGGCGGAGCTGTGGCCGCACGGGCAGGCGCGGCGCGCGGCCGTGAGCGCCGGCGCGGTGGCCGTGGGCACGCCGGAAGAGGAGTGGCGCGCGGGCTTGACCGGGACGCCGTTGCCGGCCCCGTGCCGCTTCTGCGACTACGGCCTGTTCTGCCGGGTCGACGCCGCCGGCCACAGCGGCCGCTCACCCGCGCCCGTGGCCGCGGCCTCCGCCTCGTGACGCCCGCCGCCGCGGGGCGCCGGGATCACCTGCCCGTCACGGTGATCGAGGCCGGCGCCGGGACCGGCAAGACCTATCGCCTGGCCGAGGAGATCAGCCGCGCCGTGGCGAGCGGCGAGGTGCGCCCGGAAGCGATCCTGCTCACCACTTTTACCCGCCGCGCGGCCGCGGAGCTGACCAGCCGGGTGACCAGCCGGTTGATCGGCGCCGGGCGCACCCGCGAGGCGCTGCGCGTCGGGCAGGCGCGCATCGGTACGGTGCACAGCGTGTGCGGCCGGCTGCTGGAGCAATATGCGCTGAGCGCGGGGCTGGCGGTGCGCCACAACGTGATCCCCGAGAGCGAGCAGCGCCGGCTCCTCAACGAGGCGCTCTCCACGGTGCTCAAGCCGGAGGAGAACGAGGAGCTGCAGCTCATGGCGCAGTGCCTGTACCGCCTCGACTGGCGGGACGACGTGCGCGAGCTGATCGGTCAGGCGCGCAGCAACGCCCTGGCGCCGGAACAGTTTGCCGGCTACGCCGAGGCCAGCGTGCGGGAAATACTCGCCGCGCTGCCCGCGGAGAGCGGCAGCGCCGCGGAGTGTCTGCGGCTCGCGCGCGAGGTGGAGCCGCAGCTCGGAGCGCTGCTGGAAAGCGGCGCCGACACCCACAAGAACACCCGTGAGGCGCTGAGCACGGTGCGCTCCTACCTGGCCCTGGCCGAGCGCGAAGTGCCGGTCTACTGGCAGCGCTTCCAGCAGCTTGCGCGCGCCGCGGCGGCGAAGCGCACCGGAGCGCACGCCCTCTACCAGCCGCTGGCCGAGTACGCCGCCGGGCACCACCAATGGCCCCAGTTCCGCCGCCAGCTCGGCGCCTACGTGCGCGCCATCTTCGCGCTGGCGGCCCGCGCCTGCGAGCGGTACGAGTGGATCAAGGCGCAGGCGGGCGTGATCGACTATGCCGACCAGGAGGCGCTGGCGGCGCGCCTGCTGGAGCAGGAGGAGGTGCGGGCCGCGTTGGCCGGCGAGCTGGATCTGGTGCTGGTGGACGAGTTTCAGGATACCAGCCCGCTGCAGCTCCACCTGTTCCTGCTGCTGGCGCGCTGCGCGCCGCGCTCGGTGTGGGTGGGGGATCCCAAGCAGGCGATCTTCGGGTTCCGCGGTACCGACCCGCAGTTGATGCTCGGGGTAGTGGAGCGGTTCACCGGTGGACTCGACGCGGGGCCGGAACGGCTCGACCGGTCGTGGCGTTCGCTGCCGCAGTTGGTGGATTGGGTCAACGCCGCGTTTCAGCCGGTGTTCGCCCGGCAGGGCCTGGATCCGCAGGCGGTTGCCCTGCGCGCGCAGCGGGAGGGGCGCCTTCCCGCCGGGAGCCTGGAGAGCTGGGTGTGCCGGGCGGACAATCAGGAGCAGGATTACGCCGCCATCGCCGCGGCCGTGGAGCAGTGCCTGGCGCACCCCGAGTACTACCCCGTGCACGGCGCGGACGGCGGCCAGCGCCCGCTGCGCGCCGCGGACCTCGCCATCGCCGCGCGCACCAATGCCGAGTGCGCCGGTCTGGCGCAGGCGCTCGCCGCGGCGGGGGTACCGTACGAGATGAGCACGGCCGGGCTGCTGCGCCAGCCGGTGTGCGAGCTGCTGCTGGCGGCCCTGACGCTGCTGCTCGATCCCTACGACCGCCTGGCCGCGGCGCAGGTGACTTGGTTCCACGACGTGTGGAGCGCGGTCACCGACGCCGCCCGGCAGCAACGGCAGGCGGGCGACTGGCTGGCGGCGCGGGTCCGCGAAGCGGAGACGCGGGACGGCGCCCGCCACCCGGTGGTGGCCGCGCTCGCCGCGGCGGCGGCCGGCTCCGCCCTGCTGGCGCCGGCGGAGCTGGCGCGGCGCGCGGCCGACGTGGCGGACGTCTGGCGGCTGGTGCAGGGCAGCGCCGCGCCGGCCCGCGCCGCGGCCGACGTGGATCAGTTCCTGGCCCTGGTCCGCGAGTATGAGGAGATCGCGGCGCAGCGCGGCCAGGGAGTGACCCACGGCGGGCTGCTCTCCTGGCTGCGCGCGCTCGCCCAGTCGGGCGACGACCAACGCCACGCCGCGGCCAGCGACGCAGTGCGCATTACCACCTGGCACGGCGCCAAGGGGCTGGAATGGCCGATGGTGGTGCTCTACGGATTCGGCGACGAACCGCAGACGCGCTTCTTCGGCATCTCCGCCTTCACCGAGGGGCAGGACCGCGGCGCCGGCGACGTCACCGACCCGCTGCGCGGCCGGGCGTTGCGCTTCGTACCCTTCCCGTACCATGAGGCGACGCGCAACTGCGGTTACCGGAAGGCATTCGTCGATACCGCGCGCTTCCGTGAGGCGGAGGCCGGCGACGCGCGGGAGCGCGCCCGCCTGCTCTACGTGATCATGACCCGGGCGCGCGACCGGCTGGTGATCGCCGCCCGCGGCAAGGCGCGCGGCGGCCTGCGCGGGCTGGAAGTGGACGGCGCGCCGCTGTGCGAGGTGCCGCAGGAGCCGGCGCAGGCGCCGCCCGGCTGGCGGGTGCGGGAGGTGCGGCCGGCGCGCCCGGCACGCCCGGCGCCGGCCGCGAACGACTGGTTCGAATACCGGGCGCGGCCGCCGCTGGTCCCGGCGCGGGCGCTGCCGTCGCACCTGCAACTGCCGGCCGGCGCCGATGGGGTCAGCGCCGGCGCCGTCACCCGCTTCGCGCCGCCGCTGGAGCTGGCCGCCGGCGGCGACCCCGCCGCGACCGGCGCCGCGCTGCACCGCCTGCTGGCGGTCGACGCGGCCGCGCTGTCGGCGGAACAACGCCTCCGCGTGGCGCAGCGAGTGTTGTCCCCGCTGCCCGCGGGCGCCGTCGCCCCGGAGCAGGCGGTGCGCTGCAAGGAAGCCCTGGAGGCCCACGTAGCGCGCCACTGGCCGGGCGCCGCGCTCCGCCGCGAGTGGCCGGTGAGCCTGCAACTGGACGGCCTGCGCCTGGAGGGTCTCGCCGACCTGGTAGTGGAACAGGAAAAGAGCTTCGTCCTGATCGACTACAAGACCTTCACCGGCAACGCCGACGAGAGCGCCCTGCGCGCCCATGGGGTGCGCTACGCGCCGCAGCTCGCGGCCTATCGGCTCGCCCTGGAACGCGCTCTGGACAAGACGTGCGCCGCCACCCTGATCTGCTATCCGCTACGCGGCGAGCTGCTGGAAATCCACGTCGCCGAGCCGGAACGGCTGCTGCACGCCAGCAGCGCCGCCGCCGGCGGCCCCTAGCGGCAACACCGGATGCCACCGCCCGTCGGGCACCGCCCGCGGCTCCTGTTCGTGCACGGCTTCCTCGGAGAAGCGGCGGACTGGAACGAGCTGCGCGCGCTGTTGACTCCGTACTTTTCCAGTGACTGCTTCGAGCTTCCCGGACACGGCGCGGCGCCGCCGGTGGCCGGCCCCGCCGGCGACTGGTTCCCGGCGGCGGCTGCCCGCCTGCGGGCGGCGTGCGCCGCCCTGCCGGTCCCGCCGGTGGTGGTGGGCTACTCCATGGGCGGGCGGCTGGCGCTGTACACCGCGCTGCGCTTTCCCGAGGCGGCCGGCGGGCTGGTGGTGCTCGGCGCCGACCCCGGCCTGCGCGACCCCGCGGCGCGCGCCGCCCGCGGCGCGCGCGACGAGGCGCTGGCGCAGGAGCTGGCCGGCGCCCGCGGCGAGCACGCCTTTGCCGCGTGGCTGCGGCGCTGGTACGACTTGCCGCTGTTCGGCAGCCTGAGCCGCCAACGGCGCTTCGGCGGCCTGCTGCGGCGCCGGCTGCGGCAGGACCCGGGCCTGCTCGCCGCGGCGCTGCGCGGGCTTTCGGTCGCCCGCCAGCCCGTGCTCTGGGATGCTCTGCCGGAGCTGCGGTGCCCGGCGCTGTTCATCGCCGGCGCCGGCGACGCCAAGTACCGCGGCCTGGCGGAGCGCGTCGCGGCGGCGGGCGCCCGGTGGCAGGCCGCGCTCTGTCCCGGGGCGGCGCATGCCGTCCACCTGGAACAGCCGGAGGCGGTCGCCGGCATGATCCGTCGATTCGCGGCGGAACTGCCCGCGCCCGCCGCGTTTGCCGCCGGCGCTTCCGGGGCGGCACATTGCGCGCACCAACCTCATCCCCGAAAGGAGCAGCCATGAGCGACCTCATCAACTGGACCGCATGCGGCGAATATCAGGACATTCTGTATGCCAAGGCGGAGGGCATCGCCAAGATCACCATCAACCGCCCGGCGCGGCGCAACGCCTTCACGCCGCTCACCGTGGAGGAGATGATGGCAGCCCTGGAAGACGCCCGCCGCGACCCGGCGATCGGGGTCGTGATCCTCACCGGGCAGGGCGAGCTCGCGTTCTGCTCCGGGGGCGACCAGAAGATCCGCGGCGACGCCGGCTACCGCGACCAGGGCGGCGACGACCGCCTCAACGTCCTGGAGTTTCAGCGCCAGATTCGCACCTGTCCGAAGCCGATCGTGGCAATGGTGGCCGGCTACGCCGTGGGCGGCGGCCACGTGCTGCACGTCATGTGCGACCTGACCATCGCCGCCGACAACGCCATCTTCGGCCAGACCGGCCCCAAGGTGGGCTCGTTCGACGGCGGCTACGGCTCCAGCTACCTGGCGCGCATCGTGGGCCAGAAGAAGGCGCGCGAAATCTGGTTCCTGTGCCGCCAGTACGATGCCCGGCAGGCGCTGGAGATGGGTCTGGTGAACGCCGTGGTGCCGCTCGCCAAGCTGGAACGCGAGACGGTGCGCTGGTGCCGCGAGATGCTGGCGCACTCCCCCACTGCCCTGCGCTGCCTCAAGGCCGCCATGAATGCCGACTGCGACGGCCAGGCCGGCCTGCAGGAACTGGCCGGATCGGCCACCATGCTGTTCTACCAGACCCCGGAGGCCCAGGAGGGACGCGACTCCTTCGTCGAAAAGCGCCCCCCCGACTTCACCAGGTTCCCCCGCCACTCCTGACCGCTCCCGAGGCCGAATTGCCGACCGCCTCGTTCGTGGAGTTCGGGACCAACAAGACGGTTCCGACGGCTACCAAAGTGCGAGGTGGGTACTACACGCCTGCTGCCCTCGCCGATTATCTGTGCCGATGGGCGATACGAAATCGCTCGGACCGGGTGCTGGAGCCGAGCTGCGGCGACGGCAGCTTCGTGTCCGCGGCCGCGCCGCTGCTCGGCGACGACGGCTCGATTACCGCCGTGGAAATCGTGCCCGTGCAATACGCCGCCGAGCTGCGCGACCGGCTGCCCCGGCTGTTCGACGCCGTATTCGTCATCGCCTTCGACCGGCTGGTGTTCCCGGACATCCAGCAGGAGGTGCTGCTGCTGCTCGGCGAGGGCCGCAACCGGAATCCTCAGACGTACGGCAGACTGTACACTCGGCAAGTCGCCAACGGCAAAGCGCTGTTGTCGATGGCGCGAACGGCCGACCTCGTTTCGCACGTGCCGGAGCGGCACACGCATGCCGACATGAAGTGGACGTCGCTCTTCCTCGAAGACGACGAGTTCCGCGCCCTCAGCGACGCCGCAGAAAGCGGGGCGCTTGACCGCATGGGCGATTTGGCGGGCGTGGACGTCGGCATCGTGACCGGGCGCAACAGCTTCTTCGTCGTTACCGAAGGCACGGCGCAGCGGCTGGGGCTGGATGGCCGCGCGGTCGACGTGGTCGGCCGGACCGCCGCCCTCAAGTCGATTCGGTTTACCGCGGACGACCTGCAGCGTTACGATCCACCGCGTGCGGGTCGCCGCGGGGGTAGACGTAGATATGCTCTGCGCGTCGATGGTGAACTCGCTTACCTTCGCCTGGGCCGAAGTGTGCGGGCGGAGTTACGGCGGCGGCGTGCTGGAACTGGAGCCGCGGGAAGCGGAACGACTGTTGATCCCGTATCGGTTCTCGGCAGGCATCGACGTCGAGTACGTCGACCAGCGCCTACGGGCCGGCGACCTCGAAGGCGTGCTGGATCACGGCGACCGCGCGCTCCTCAAGGACGGATGCGGATTCTCCGACCGGGACGTGACGCGCGCCGCATGGAACAGACTACGATCAAGGCGCCATCGACGAAGATAGAAAGAAGATGCGTCGGAAGGACCTGTCCCTTCAGTTTAACTAACCCAAGACACGTCCTCAGCCCGGCACAAGTTGAACGCCGCTCAGCTACAGTGTATGTTTACGAAGTGTCCGATACACGGATCGCGAATGGCTGAGCAATGGCGGAGGTTGGTATGTTGAACATACGGTCCAGGAGGTAGTACCTTTTCTGGTACCTGCTGCGTCGGGAGCGCTCTCTCCTGAGGAGAATGCTCTGGCAACGACGGCAGACTATAGGCGCCGTTTACGGTGCCGTACTAAATGGATCGAACGTGCCTATTAAGGGTTTGTGCGTTCGATTGATTGTTTGCTGTTGCTAACTTCGAGGAGGATTGAATGGCAACAAAGAGGAATGCTACTCCGCGTAGCAGGACGACTACTCCGGGGCCGGCGCAAGCGGTGGCCAAGGAAACTTCTACGACGGCGGCGGAAGCTGCCAAGGAAGCTTCTTCGGGGCCGGGGAAAGTGTCCTTTCGGACACGATCGATGCATCGAAGCTGTCGGTCGCTCAGCTCCAGGATATCCTGGCTGAGCGGCAGCAGGACGAAGAGCAAGAGTCTGCCGAAACAAAGGCAGACAAGCTGCTCACCGCTGTGCGCGCCTACAAGGCACAGCGGATCCGTCCTGGGGTCGTCGGGACCTTCAGCCCGGACGGCTCCACCGGTGGCGTGCAGCTTATGTTGCTGTACCGGGCCGGATCGATGCTGGTCTTCGACGCCTATTCGGATGTTGTGACCGAGGAGTAGGCGGCGATGTTCAACGAGGATAATGTCCCCGCTGGAGCGTTCGTCCGCATCAACGTCACGAAGAAGGCCAAGGCTGTGGTTGCGGTCCTTTCCCCGTATTCGAAGGTGGTCTATGTCACGCCGAATCCGAAGGATCAGACCAACAGGGCGCCCCATGAGGTTCCCTACAGCAAGGTTGCGCGGGTTTACAAGACCATCGACGCAGCCCGTGGGGATAAGATCAACCGGCGCGCGGATACTACGGTGTTCGAGCCGTCTGCGCGGTTGGCGTCTTTGGACGAGGAAAAGTGGACCTCCCTGTATGGGGACGCCCTTTCGATCGCTGCGTACAATTTCGACACTGTACCTATCGGTGCCGTTGCCAGGATCCGTCTGTCATCGACGCTTAACGTCGTCGTGCTTACCATCGTAGGCAAGGATGACGAGAAGGTATTCGTACATCCTCATCCAAAGAAGGATAAGGGTTCCTTAGCACTCTACGGAGCCAAGTACTCCAAGGTGCTCAAGCTGTACCGGACCTTGAAAGAAGCTTTGGCGGACCCCATCAACCAAGTTCCGTCCACAAAGATACTAGCTCCCCGTATGTCAGTTGCGGCTTTAGACGAAGCCGAATGGGAGGCAATTTACGGGGATACTTCCGAGGCGGAAGACATCATCGATCTCAGCCAGCTCTCCGAACCCGCCCTTGACTTCGCCATTGATCTCCTGAGAGAACCCATCGACTCTCTTGATCTATCAATTCTAAACCAGCATCTTGTGCGCAGATGTTCTTTCAAATCAAGATCAGACCGCGACTATTGGACGGTTTACAGACGAAAGATACAAAAGACTCTAAGTTGCGGAGCAATCTGTGGCTTCGACCTCCCACGATTCGTCGCCGACCGCTTGCTTAAATTACATCAAGTTTCGCTAATTGATCTATCCCATTACCTCGTCTTCAATGAAAGAAATGACCGCCTATCGACGATCATCAGAAGATCCGACTATAGGAAAGTCTATACCGCATACATCAAATTTCTCAAAACACTTCGCAGATCGAGCCGCTACGGACGCCCATCTTCAAACAGGATCAAGTGGATAGTGCCGACACCTCAAATGCAGCGGCAGCGTATCTACAGTTCTGATGATGACGTATGGTGTCATTGGATGCCGCTCGCTGTCGTTCAGCTTCTTCGCAGGTGGCAGCCACGTAGGATCAACTCACTACGCTTAGCCTTGTCCAGGCTTGCACAAGATATAGGAGGACAAAAGGTCTACTATCCTTGGTTTCCTACGTTCAATCTTGAAACGCGGTTCGTTCCGATACATGCGTTGTATCAATACGAACCATCAAGCCTCACACTCGGCGGCATAAAGGCACTACATAATTGCGGCCTGACGTCGATAAACGACCTTCGGTGCCTCCATCCCCACGCTGTAGCCGCCGCGAAGGACCCAACCCAACCGCTTCTGCAGCTATATCGTGAGAATCATCCAATCTGACGAGAAATTACCCTCCACCTTTCTTCCACTTCCTCGGGTCCGGGCAGCGGTATCAACATTGCCTGCCACTCGACTTTCAACTCCTCAAGGTTCGCGTAGTCATCTATCCCTACCTGGAACAAAAGGATCCTCTGGGCTACTTCCAATGCGCGTTTCCGATCCTCGCTACGCATTCTCCGCCTGCGCCCCCTAGCTAGTTCAGAATCTTCGACCAACAGGAGTCCTATCCAAGGAGGCATCCGCAGGTCCCATTCCACCTCCGCAAGCACCCTGATACAGGCGCGTACGTCTTGCTCAGTTGGTGAACTTGGATCAGGAAGACGCCGGTTCATCATGATTCTCGCTACGGAGGCAAATAATTCCTGCCCTATCGGCCAAAACAGAAGATGATCCGTATGGCCATCCGGATGATCTAATTCTGCGTCGTGCTCACGCATCTTCGCAGGCTCGGAATTTAGCACATCAATCTCCGACAAGATAGCGCTCCAGTAAACCATCAGCTCACTGAACATCCCGTCGAGCTCCTCTTCAGCCGGTCTGAATTGTCGGTAATCCCCCCTGCGCCTCCAAAGACGACCACGCTCCGGGGTATGTAACAGCGTCTCATTCATGGCGTACAGTGTCTGAAGCGTGGTGAAATAGCTGTCACCAGAACGCAGGTTCTTACCCTTCGTCTTCAATTTAGGTGAAGTAGTCGGCGTACCCCTCCAAACAAAGAAGTCGTGCTCGATAATCAGACGTCGAGTTAGAATAGCGACAGCGTCGTCTTCATCCATAATAATGTTCGTATCTGCATCCGTCGGCTTTGCGTATCGGTTGAGACTAGAGAAAATACGACGGTAGCTCTTCATAAACTCCGCTTCGTCAGTCTCTTCTCGGACGATCATTATCACCGACACCTCTTCGTCTATAAAGCCCTCCGGAATTTCCGGCACATCCGCTTCGCCCTGCTCGATCAGCGTCTTAATGGCCTTCAGTCGATGCTGCCCGTCTAGTGCGAAATATCGTTGTCCCCCAATAAACGTAAGGACGCCAAACGAGTTGACCAAGTTTGCAGGTCTGAATAACTCAAATCGCGGATCATGGGCTATATCTACAGGAATAAATTCCGGATTACCGCCGAGCGCAGCGACAACGATCGACGAAAAGAACCGATCATCCCGTCTTCCCAAATATTGGACGATCTCGTTCTTTACGCGACTTTCATTCAGGGACCGTTGGATAGCGTCGTCCAACGTCTTGTTGCTATAGATCTCCGACGCGAAGCCTACTTCATTTACGATCTCCCTCATCGTCATCTTGACAACGTAGTATGTCCAGCTTCCCATACTTGCCTTCAGAGCCGGGTACAAATTCATCTGATCCTCCTATATCTATTTATTGCCTAACGGTCGTGTACGCCTATGGCCACCGGATCACCTATCGCGCCAGAGATCGATCCAGGCTGGTCGTTGGCGATCGGCCCGAAGCAGCGAATCAAGATTGCCTCATCGGCACCAAGCCGTTCGGCCCCGCGACGGTGATACCAGAACTGCATAGATGCACCAAAACAACGCCGAGCTGCCTCTAATTTCACTGATGGGCTCCTGCAATGCTCCAGAAAACGCCGCCTCAGATTGCCGGTTTTACCGATATAGATCGGCGTCAACAGAATCGAAAACAGATCATTGTCGCGGTATTCTGACAGCCTCCTGCGACCTACCGGCGATGTGCAAACGAAGTATAGCCCGGACTGTCTGGCGGGCACAAGCACAGCTTCGTTCTCCACAAATCCGACCGAATTCCAAGCGTTACTGTCGCGCAGATCAGCCGGAACCTGCGCCCATAGCTCAGCGTCATACTGCCAGCCGTAGCTTAGCACGGCGACACCGTGAGCAACGACCACGAACCCCCAGCCGACCGGACGCTCAGCCAGTGTGCCGTCTGCCTCATACACCTCATCGTATCTCCCATCCACCAACCCAATATATCTCATTCAACAATCGTCAGGAAATCACGCGTCACAGGCTGTCGAGAACCCGTGCTCCATCGGTAAGCGACGCAACGATCTTACGAAATAGCTCCGACTTTGACGCAAGGAGGTCATCGATCTTTGACTCGACTGTTCCTTGAGACCTCAAGCGATAGACATAGACCGCCCGCTTCTGACCAATACGGTTAACTCGATCTCGAGCTTGGGCGTTGACAGCAGGGTTCCACCATTCGTTCAAGAATACAACATGGTTTGCTGCAGTGAGCGTAAGCCCCTCGGCGGTTGCTCGGATAGAACACAGCAGTACAAACGGATCTGACGATGATTGGAACGCCTTCACGATACTCGATCTTGCCGCGGAATCAGTCTGGCCAGTAATCATGGCAACCGAGCTATTCCCATACCGATTGGTGACTTTCCGACGGACTATACGCAGAGGCTCTAGTCTCCACGAGAATACTACAACTTTCTCTCCGAGTTCTCGTATTGCTTCAGTGATTACTACTGCTCGGTCTACTTTTGAGCTTTTCTTGGTCACCGGATCGAAGTCGCATATGCTGCGTAGCTTGTTGAATAAACTGATCCATAAATCGACGGTCGTGATCGATCCACTATTTGCGCGTACTCTATCATATTCACGCCTCTGTTCGACCGATAATGGAATCATCTCTGTTCGTTCTAGGACAGTCGGAAGTTCCTCCGAAATCACCGTCCGCGGCCGCCGCAAAACATAGCCTGCCGCAAGTGTCCTAAGCGATGCCGGAGACAGATAACGGTCGCGTAGTGACACTCTTTTTCGATCGAGTAAGTGAAGGATAGCGGTCAAGTCGCCTGCATGGTTCTCCAAAGGCGTGCCAGACAGACCCCATGCAAATCGAGGATACAACTGAAGTGATGAAGAATAGTTTAGCGAATATGGATTCTTGAGCTTGTGTATTTCATCGAAAATTACAAGATCGAAAGACCGAGGATCAATTCGGTTTCCGCGAATAGCCTCGTAATTCGTAATTGCTACGTGGCACTGCGCCTTTATCAGACTCCACGCTTTAGGCTCCACGCTAGAGTATAACACCACCGCACACAACTGTGGTGCCCATAATTTGATCTCCGCTTCCCAGACACCAAGCAGTGACTTTGGGCAAAGGACGAGAGCGCTGTTGATCTTTCCAGACCTCTTCATTTCTTCCAATGCGGCAATCGCCTGCAATGTTTTTCCTAGCCCCATGTCATCAGCGAGTATAGCCGCTGACCGGCCGCTAAGCCACTTAACGCCATATCCTTGGTGTCTTTTGAACGGAATATTGTCGGGACGCTTCATGAATCGCCAACGCCATAGCTCACCGAGGTTGAAGTATCGACGGCGCTCTGCCCGCCGGGTGACTCGGATAACGGGTGGATCTGTTTGTGGAGATAGCAATGTCACTGATTCTCCGGTGTCAATGCGTTGTACGAGATCTGGTCGGCTGCCCTCAATATACTCGATAAGGTCCAGTATATCAGATACAAGACACTCGAACGTATCATCCGAAAAGGCTATTGATTCAGCGGGCGCAGACGTGGTAGATGTGGCGGACGATAACCGAATTGTTAGGCCAAGTGAGGTTCGCTCAAGCAGGTAGCGGATGGTTGGGCGCTCAGATGCTTGGCGTATACCGCTATCTTGTTGGACGTGAACCATCGGTGTCGCATGTAAACTATTGGTTCTGTGGACGCTGGATATTAAAGGTGTGGGACCCTTTCGACCTCTGTCTGTTAAAGATGACATATGGCGCAACCCTCTGCCGCTTCGATAGACTGGAGAGGGAATTCTTCCAGCAGGGTCTCGACGTCGTCCAATGAGCGTCCTTGCACCCATGTATAACGCTTGGTCCCGTTGGGGCGCTCATACGACTTCGCACTCGTGAATAGAGTTGGGTGCTCGTGGCGCAGGCGCTGCCACTCGCCGATCTGCTGGTAGAAGCAGAAGTAGCAACCGGAGCGGGAACGCCAGCGGTAGTAGTCGGGCAGGCCGATGCCGGACGTTTCCAGGATTTCCTTGACTGTCCCAAGGTCGATGCCATCGTCCTTGAATGGGTACACAGGAACAATGTTGGGACGGTCGGAGAACACTGGTGGCTTCTTAGGGGTGTAACCCTGCCGGTCTTCGTCGGCCCGGATGCCGATGTAGCTGAAGGCGGTGTCGGAACCGACGTAGCGCTCGAATGGTTCGATCTTCAACTTGCGCGTGCACCAGCGAGCCTGCGGGCTCGGCAGGAAGCCAGAGTACATCTCGTTAAGCACGAAGTCAAACGCCTTTCGCGTCGGCTTGCGAGTGACGTTCATGTAGTCGAGCGCGTTGATCCGATGAATCGGCTTGCCGAGCAGCGCTTCCAGCCTGTCCAGGTAGTCGTAGGTCTCGGGCAGCTCCGCGTCAGTGTCGCAGAATACGTATTCGCTCGGTAGCTGCGGGTAGGTCTGCGTCAGGTAGATCGCCAACGCGGCCGAGTCCTTGCCGCCGGACACCGGGACGACGTGGCGGATAGATGGATCAGCAAGCGCTTCAAGCGCTTCGTGCAGGTTAGCCATCGGAGCTGACCTCCTCGGTGATGTGCTCTAGTGCATCCTCGACAATGGTGCGCGTCCGGTCCGGGCCGGCAACGGTGGCGATTGCGCGCAACGACGCCTGCAGCCTGGAGGTGGCGATGTCCACGACGGCCTGGCTGCGAACGCCGTCGGCAGTCGTCGAAAGGCTGAGCACGGCATCCTCCACTCGGCGTATCACGGCGCCGAGCTCTCGCTCAAACACCACGATGGAACTATCCTCCCACCGATCGATGCGCTTACCGACGAGCAACGCGGCCAGGGCGTCGGCCATTGCCCGATCGGTATCGTAGCTCATGCCCGTCCGCGTTATCAAGGCGCGTGCAATGCCATCCTTGACCTCCTTCGCCACGCTGCCCGGAAAGAACTCGGCCCATGCGCCCACGACCTGACGAAGCGTTGCGGCCTGCCTGTTCTGCGCTAGAAATGCCGAGCGGATGGCGCGTTCGGCTGCTTCGTAGTTCCAGTGCACGACGCCCTCCATCTCTGTCTTGCAGTCGCTCAGCGCGTGCAGCAGATCATCAATGCTCGACCCGTTCGGATCAAGTGCGTCGGGCAAAGCATTGAACAGCAACCGATACGGATCGATAGCCGTGGCGGACATGAGTCGGCCGAACGCCCGCCCTCGGGGCGAAAGATACCGCGACGTAAGCGCGCTGTGCGGGAGGGTGCTGCGCCACCGCATCAGTGCATCATGGCAGCGTCGCACCGGGTCAGCCTCCACCGCGCCATCTTCCGTGAAACCGAACAGCGCGGCAACCCGGTCAAGGAATGCCTTCTGATCAAAGGTCAGTTCAGGGACCAGCACCTGGTACTCGGCCGGGTGGGCGGCCATCGCTTCGATAGTCGAGGGAAGCAGGTCATTGACGTATTCCCCATTGATCCGGGTGATGCTGATCGGACCGGGAAACGCCCGCAACGCCGCCGCAAGCAGAATCGGGACAATCCCTTCCCGTACACCGTACGGAGCTGCGCTGAGCAGAGAAGTCAGATCCCCCAATGGCTTGGGGCGTCCCCCAGGGACGGTCAGGAAGTCCCGCAGGTGCTTCCAGACATCACGCAACCCAGGATCCGCCAACTCCTCGGGCGCGGCATAACGCCATACCGAGCCGCCGTCTTCCCGTCCACCGTCGGTTCGATACAGACCGGTCATGAGCAGCACCGTCCGGAACATCGACATGTCGGGCCGATACCCTTCCAACCCCAGGTTCTCAGTACCCGAACTCTCGAGAATACCCAGAACCAGCTTCTTGCGCGCGTTGACGACAACCGGGCGAGGCCGACGCCGCACGATCATCTCATTCTTGATGCGCGGCGTACGCGGGTATAGTGTCCGCATGATCGTCGAGAGTAGCTGCCGCAACTCCTTGGCCGACGCGATCTCATGGAACCGATTACCCCATAGATACTCCGGTCCTTCGGCGGAAGGCTGAGACATCCGGGCGACTTGTTGGCTGAGATACCCCTGCGAGTCGTCGATCATCTGCGCAAGCTCCGACTCGACGAGCGGGTCCTCGGCTAGCAGGCCGGTGTCCTGCCGCAACAGTTGCAGCGCGCGCACTTCAAGCGCGTTCTCGGCGATCGGAGCGACATACCGTGGCAGCGCGACGATTACGCCGGTCTCCGGCGTCTCCGCAACGAGGCGCTTTCGAACTTCCTCCGTCTCGTCGTACGAATCGGGAATGACCACGTACAGCGTGCCGTCTGGCGCTGACGGCGGGAGCGCTTCCGCCACGCTAGCCGCAGTAATGACGGCCCCGGCGGCGACATAGCAAGTATCGAAGGATCGTTCGATACCGTACTTGACGTTGTAGTCAATCGGCTTCCACGGTGCCAGAGGCGCTTCTGAGGTCAGAAACGAGACGTGATCGAATCGTGGCCGCAACCGATCCTTCTCCTGATCGAGCCGCCCGCGAAGATCAAGATCGGTACCGTGCCAGACGGATACGCTGTCTGCGTTGCGTCGATAGAGCAGCAGCTTGGCGTCGATCAAGCGTATCACGCTGTTGCTCGCCGTCCCGTCCTTCCGGTACCCGGACACTGCGTACTCAAGCAGCCGCCGGCTGACGCGCGAACGCTCCCCGATCAAGCCAAGTCCGAGCAGGCAGGCGCACTTGAGTGCCTTCTCGTCGATGCCGCCTACATTGTGCAGTGCCGCCTCGGTCTCCAGCCACGTGTGATAGCTGCCGCCCGGCAGGGTGTCCGCGCGCATCGCGTCGGAGAAGTAGTCGTACAGGCTGTCCGGCGAAACGGGAGCGGCCGCATCAAGCGAGTTGAGGTAGGTGAACAGGGTCCGTTCGTTCTGGGCCACTCGGGCGGAGACTCGCGGCAGCAGATACAGGGTCAGTGGCTCCAGCGGATAGGAGTCGGCCAACGTCCGCTCCATCTCTTGTTTCGAGAAATCGCTGAAAAGGCCCACTTCACGGCATCTCCGTACGCTGCGGTCCACCAAGTCCGACGAGGGAGCGTTCGAGGACCTGATTTGGCGCACGATTCGGCTGACCAACTGGTACAGCTCCTTGCTGTCGTCGACGAACTGGACCGTCTCGAACCGTCCCTCGATCTTCTTCCACTCCCGCTGTACCGTCACCGAGGTGTTGGCGGCGTAGCGTACCAGTCCCTGATGGAGCAGTAGCGCAAAGGTCGTCGCCGCCCGCTTGGTGCGCGCGCAGAATTCCGCGAGCGTCTGTACGTCGGACAAGTCCGCCGCCGTTCCGCGGAGGATTAGCTCCTCGAGATGGCGGCCGAATTCATCCCAGACGATCGCCAAGCGGTCAATCGGCTCCGGGCAGTAGCGATCGCGTACCGCACTGAGCAACGCGATGACGTCGTCCATCGAATCAGCGCGCCGGCGAGACACCAGTGCCGCCGCGTTCCTGTTGCCCGTCCGCCGAAGCGACGTGATGAGAGACTCCTTGATGGCGGTCGGGAGATGTCGCTGGAAGCCGGATAGGGCGACGGTGGCACCATGTCTACCGAACAGGGGCATCTGCTCGCTGCCGATACGCGACCTCAGTTCGTTTGCAAGTTCGCCGTCGACTCCGGCGAACCGTTCGGTGACCCGCTCCAACACCACGTCCGCCGGGCGCAGATTCTCGACGACCTGAATGAAGAACGCCGCGGTGAGAGACTTGCCGGTTCCGTACGGCGCTACTACGAAGTAGCTTGAAGACCCATCAGGCTGCAGCAGCCACGACCGCAACAGCCGGGCGCTCTTCGCCGTGGGATGAAAGTGAGCGATACGCTGCGGTGCGGCGCCGTCGAGCGTAATGTTGATGGAGCGCAGGCGCATCGCCGTTTCCAGCATGGATTCATCCGCGGCGGGAACAGCGGTGCCGTTCTTCCGTATCTTGGTCAAACTCCTGGTGCTCATCTCAGGCATGCACCAACTCCCTGGCAACGACGTCGAAGTGCCGCGCCAGCAGCCTCGGGGCCGGCGTACGGTCGAAGCGAAGCTGTCGGTCGCCGGCAAGGCCGCTCATGGCAAGTGGCGCGTCGGCGCCGTTCGCTTCCAAGTCCACCAGATGTTCAAAGAGCGCGTCGGACGACAGCGCCAGTACCTGTGCCGGGCCACTCTCCATCCGCTGCAGGTCGTGCAGCGTCACGTCGACGGTGCCGGCGCTCTCACCCATCATCAGGTCCGGAGTCTGCAAGGCGTACAACAATACCTGCGAAGGTATGGACTTGCGACGACGGTTCAGTTCGTAGTAGCCGGATGCGCGGAAGTGACGGATGATCCTCAGCTCCTGAAACGGACAGTCGATTTCCTCCTCCGGGTCCTTACGCCGGTAGGGCACTTCGACCGCATAGCTTCCCAGGAAGCAGCTCACGTCGCGCTCCAACGTCTTACGCGTGGCCGAGCGCCGCGAGCTCACGCGATCATGCTGTTCGAGCTGGGCCACTACCGTGGCTCGTTCGAATCGGCTTGATGCATAGTGGTTGAAGAACCAGTGCCACGTTGCCGCGTGAGCCGGGGTGCGCACCAATTTGATATGCAGGAACCACCACGTGCCGGGATCGAGAAACCATGGATCGTGGCGCGCGACCACCTCGCCAAGCTCAGAGACCGCCAAACGGGGTTGCCCGTCGCGACGGCCGCGGCCTCGGCGCTCGATCTTTTCTGCCAAGCCGGTGGCCAGCAGCCAGTGCTCGATGGACTTCGCCATGTTTCGGCCCACTCCGAGAATGTCCGCGACGTAGGGGTTGTCGAACTTGCTCGGATCCTCCCGGAGCAGCGCGAGCCCCTTTGCCAGCCAGCCCTCGCGGATGAAGAAGGTCTGATGTCCGCCAAACCGCATGCTACGCCGCTCCAATACGGTGCAGACGAGACACCAAGTCCCGGTAGGCGTCGATGACGCAACGCGCTCCGCGTTCGGCTTCTTCCGGCGTGTTGAGAACACCGAACGAGAATCGGAGCGAAGCGTATGCCTCCGTCTCCGAGAGGCCCATCGCGGTAAGCACGTGCGACGGCGTGGGCCGCGCGGTCGTACACGCGGAGCTCTGCGAGCAGTAGAGCTCGCGGTCGTCCAGGGCGGCGATGAGCATCGTGCCGTCGATGTCGGGAAAGCGCAGATTCGAGGTATTCCCCACTCGGTGATGACGGTCACCGTTGACCGTCACCCCCGGTTCGGCGGCAAGGACCGCCTGCTCGAAGGTGTCGCGGCATGCCGTCAGCAAGGCGGTGACGCCGGTCAGGTCCCGCACTCGGTCCGCCGCGGCGGTGCCGAATCCGACGGCGCCGATCAGATTTTCGGTGCCGCCGCGCAGACCCTGTTCCTGATCCCCCCCGCCGACGAGCGGCTGCAGCACCGACGGGTCGCGGGCGTACAGGGCGCCGCAGCCGGTCGGGCCGTGTATCTTGTGCGCGGTCACGCTCAACAGATCCGGGCCATGCTGCCGGCCGACGTCGACCGGGAGCTTGCCGAGCGCCTGCGCGGCGTCGCAGTGGTACAGGGCGCCGGCTTGATGACTGATCTCCGCTACCGCCTCCACCGGTTGGACGACGCCGGTTTCGTTGTTCACGGACTGCACGGACACGAGCGCGGTGTGCGCGTTGACCATATCGGCCAATCGATCAAGGTCGATGCGGCCGGATTTCGCTACCGGCGCTTCATGCACCACGTAGCCGCGCCGGCTGAGCAGCGCGGCGTTTGCCGTCACGGATGAGTGTTCGACCGCGCTGACGATGATCTCGTCGCGCTCCCCGCGGGTCTGCGCCGCGGCGACGGCCATGGCGTTCGCCTCCGACCCGCTCGCCACGAACAAGACGCATTCGGATCGCGCCCCGAGTGCCGCGGCCACCTGATCGCGCGCCTTCTCAAGCAGGGCGCGCGCCTCATGACCGAGGCGGTGCGGGCTTGACGGGTTGCCAACCGGACCGGCGATCAGCGATTCGACGCGGGCTCGCACGGCGGGGCTCAAGAACGTGGTAGCGTTGTTGTCGAGGTAGATCATCGTTTCATCGCCCGGCCAACCAAGACGGTATAGACCGTACCACATCGGTTTCTGGAAGTCACTACGCCGGCCTTCCAGTAGACGCCGCCCACGCTCGCGGCCGCAGGTTGCGCTCGCGCACGATCAGGCCAAACGGTTCGTTATGCATCAGGACCCTCCTGCCCAATACAACGGCCCGTTCGTCCGTGCTGCCTTCATCGAAGCCGAGAATCTGCTTCCCGATGAGCAGTTCCGGCTCCGCGTTCGTCGAGTGGTCGAAGAATCGCACCTGCTGACTCTGCAGGTCGATCTTCACCCGCGACCTCAGGCGCGGCCGCGCCTCCCGCACGTCGCTGAGCGAGAACAGGGAGAGGCGCGGCGATGTCTTGTGGATCTTGATCACGTCCGCGCGGTCGAGGTCGCCTGAGAACAACTCGCCAAGGCGCGCGTAGATCTGCAACGTGGGGTCAAGGGACGTCAGATCGCGCCGGGCGACGAAGTAGCCGTCGGCCGTATTCACCCCGACCGGAGCGTCCTCGCATAGCCGCGCCACCCGCTCCGCATCGCCCGCCGCGAACAGGTGCTCGTCGCTCAATTGCTTGAGGTGGCTGTAACTGCGGAAGTAGTAGCGAATGTCGTAGCGGGACGTGGCCGGCAGGTCGCGCAGCCGCGGCACCCCGCGGAACCGGCAGATCGCCATGAACGTCAGGAACTGATTGGTATGGCGGCGCCGTTGCTCCGCGAGCTGATCCTGCGCCAGCGCGCCGGAAGCTGCCTCCCACAGATCGGCAGGTGCAAGACCATACTCTGCGGCGACCGGCAGCGCGGCGGTTTCGCCGGCCGCGGGTGGACGAGCTCGGGCCGCCGCGAAGTCGACGTACGCCGACCACTCCTCCGCGTGCTCCGTCTGAAAGGCCGACATGAGTGCGGTTCGCAGCACGCGCTTGCGCTCCCGAGGGATGCCGCGGACGAGCGGCACGGAACGCTGAATGCGATTGAGCAGGAAGGCATGGGCATCGGCGCTCTGTCTGAAGATCAGAAAGACGCCCGCTTCAAGCGGGATCGGCGCGACGCCGAGGACCTCTTCAAGGTACCGTCCCGCCTCTTCCTGGTGGTAGTACTTCTGAAAGGTCTGACGCGACGTAAGTAATCCGTCCCCATAGGGTTGCGCTTCCCCGGAATAGGTCGCGGAGCCGACCAGGACGGCGACGCACAGGCATCCACCGGCGAGATCGAACGCCCGCCGCAGGGCGTCGGCCCGTTCGGCCGGCCGCTCGATGACGTTGAGCACGTACCCCAGGTTGACCACTGCCGCGCCGCGCCGCGCTTCGTCCGGCCGGTGCGCCGGGTCCCAGCCGTGCGCGTCGTAGCCGAGCGACCGCAGGAAGCGCACGTCGTCGCCGAGGCCGCAGCCGTAGTCGAAGAAGGTGTGTTCCGGCGTGAGGACGCCGTTGCCGATGAGCAGTTGCACGGGCCGGGACAGGTCCGATCGCGCTATCGCGGTCCGGTCACGCCGTACTTCCACCGAGCTACCCACCCGTGCGCAACAACTTGTGGTCCCGGATCGTCAAGCCGCGCCGTTCGAGCTGCCTCGACCACCCACGTTCGTGCCCGATGGTGTTCGGTTCCGAGAACAGCCCGGCCCGCTCCTCCTGACCGGTGAGCGCCGCGAAGCGCCGGTGGTCCGGGTCCGATGCATCTATCAGCAGCTCCTTGCGATGCAGGATCGGGCGGTTGCCGTTCGGTGGGTACCGTCGTATGCGTGCCGTACCCTCCTCGAGGTCGATACTTGCCGCGACCGCCAGCGCCGGATGCTCGTCGTCGAGGAACTTCGGGTAGTGGAGCAGAGAGACCTGCTTCCGGTGCGGCGAAAGTTTGCAGACGTTCCACGGGAACGCAGCCCCGGCCGCGACCGCCCACGAGCGCACCGCGGCCAACAAGTCCGCATCGTGCCGCTCAAGGGCATCGCGATGAAGATACACGGCTCCGCCGACGCGCTTCCCCACCGGCAGCCGCCGCACACGCTCCGCAAGAACCTCCGGAGTGATGCTCCCCACGCCCCCCGGAGTCTACTACGCCGCCCGCGCCCGCTTCGAGTGGATTCTTAGATGAGGCACCACGTCAGCCGCCTCCGTCCAGCCGATGCGCGGACGATGGCGGACCGTCAAGTGCCAGGACGGTCAGCAATTCGTCTGCCGTCACGATAGACACCGGCGCTGCCCGAAAGCCGTCATGGTCGCGCGTGACGAGGTAATCGGCGCCGCATCGACGTGCGCAGCAGAGTTGAACGGCGTCCTCGAAGTCGGCGCCGTTCGCGGCCAACGCCTCATCAAGGAGCCGAGTATCCACCTCGACGGGGCGAAATACCGATCGGATCATCTGCAGTGATCGATAGGCCGGATCGGCGCCACCGTGCCTGCGTGCAATGTAGAACACGTTGTTGAAGCTGATGGCAGACACGAAACCGTGGTGAGCGCCGGTCTCCACCAGTGTCCATACCCGAGCCGACGATCGGTAGAACGGCTCCCGCTGCAACAGCACGTCGAGCAGAACATTCGTATCCAGGAAGAGCCGGAGAATGGCTACGCTCCGTGAGCGGGGCGGTGCAGGTACTTCTCCTCCAGCGCCTCTTCGATCAGCTCCCGGTCGGATCGATGCGAGTGCTGCGGCACCAGCCCGCTCGCCTGCTTGGTTATCGGTCCAAGATCGGTTGGATCGGCCGTCCGTACCCGATCGAGCGCGCGTATCACCTGCGCAAACAGCGCCGAGACCGTCATCCGGCGGGACTTCGCCAGCCGCTTCGCCAAAGCGACCAGCTCTTCCTCAGCACTCAAAGTCAGTTTCACTCGACTCATATACGTATCATGGCGACATGGAGATACGTATGCAACCGCGCGCAGTGCCGAACACAGATCGACAACGCGCAGTTTGGCTGATTCAGGAGCGCCGTACTCCGAACGTGACTTGGCGGCCGTCGATGGTGCGCTCGGCGGTGGGCACGTCGGGTGGGAGGCCATCGTAGTGAACGCCGGTGGCCAGCACTTCGGCGGCGAGCAGGTCCTCGTGGGTCCGAAGCGCGGCTTGCACCGGGCCGTCGGCGATGAGGTAGAGGGTGATGCGGTCGGCGATGTCGAAGCCGGACTCGCGGCGCAGGTTGTTGATCATGTGCACCGCCTCGCGCACCATGCCCTCGGCGCGCAGCTCGGGGGTCAGCTCCTTCAGCACGCCGACCTGGCAGCCGGGCTCCGCGGCGATGGCATACGCCTCGCGCGGCACGGTTTCCACCACCAGATCATCCGCCTGCAGCTCGAATTCGCCGGCGCTGACGGCGCCGCCGGCAGCCGCCTGGGCGGCCAGCGCCGCCGGGTCCGCGGCGGCGACCGCCGCGGCGACCTGCTTCATGCGGCGGCCGAAGCGGGGTCCCAGCGCCTTGTAGTTCGGCTTAACCGTGGCAGCCAGCAGGCCGCCCACCTCGTCCGCCAGGCGCACCCGCTTGACGTTCAGCTCGTCCCGGAGCTGGGTCTCGATCACGGCAAGGGCCGCCTGCTCCCGGTCGTCCGCCAGGTCCACTACCAGTTCGGCCAGCGGCTGGCGCACGCGCAGGTTGGCGGCGGCGCGGGCGGAACGGCCGAGGCGCGCCAGGCGCATGGCGAGGGCGGTGGCGGCCGACAGCTCCTCGTCGATCAGCGCCTCGTCCGCGGCCGGCCAGTCGCACAGATGCACGCTCGGCGGGGCGCCGGGCACCCGTTCCGCGACCAGGTTGCGGTAGAGCGCTTCGGAGATGAACGGATTGAAGGGGGCGAGCAGCTTGGCCAGGGTGGTCAGGCACTGATACAGGGTCTGGTAGGCGGCCTGCTTGTCGGCGTCCAGCCCGGCGCCGGCGCTGCGCCAGAAGCGGCGCCGGTTGCGACGCACGTACCAGTTGGAGAGGGCGTCCACGAACCGTTCCAGCACCGCCGCGGCGCTCTCCGGCCGCCACGACTCCAGCGCCGCGGTCACCGCCCGCACCAGCCGCTGCAGCTCCGACCGGAGCCAGCGGTCCAGTTCGGTGAACGCCGGGGCCGCCGCCTCGTCGCCGGCCGCGGCCGCCGGCCGCCAGCCGTCGATGTTGGCGTAGTTGACGAAGAAGGAATAGACGTTCCAGATCGGGATGTGGAACCGGCGCCGCACCTCGTCGCCGGGCGCGTAGCCGAAGTTCAGGTTGTTGGCCGGCGTGTGGCGCAGGTACATCCAGCGCATCACGTCCACCCCCATCTTGTCCGCCGCCTCGTCGAACCAGATGGCATTGCCCTTGCTCTTGTGCATTTCTTCGCCGCGCTCGTCGCGCAGCAGCGCGTAGGTGAAGCACGCCTTGAACGGCTCGGTACGCTCCAGCGTGGCGCTCATGGCCAGCAGGGAGTAGAACCAGTTGCGGAACTGGCCGGGAAACGACTCCGAGATCCAGTCCGCCGGGAACCACTCGCGCCAGTGCTCCCGATCGCTGCGGTAGCCGATGGTCGAGAACGGCACGATGCCGGCGTCCAACCACGGATTGCCCACGTCGCGGATGCGGGAAATCGGCGCGCCGCAGGAGGAACAGGCGATCTTGACGGCGTCGATCCATGGCCGGTGCGGCGAGTGGCCGGCGAATTCCGGCCAGCCCTCCACGGCGCGCGCCTGCAACTCGTGTTCGCTGCCGATCACCTCGAAGCGGTCGCAGGCGCCGCAGGTCCAGATCGGCAGCGCCAGGCCCCAGTAGCGCTTCTTGGAGATCATCCAGTCGTGCATGTTGCGCAGCCAGTCCAGCTCGCGCTCCAGCCCGAACGCCGGCACCCAGCGCACCTTGCGGGTGATCTCCATCATCGTGTGGCGCAGCTCGTCCATGGAGATGAACCACTCGTCCACCACCCGGAACACCAGCTCGCTGTTGCAGCGCCAGCAGAAGGGATAGCGGTGACGGTGCTCCTCGGTGCGGTACAGCAGCCCCTTCTCCTGCAGGTCGGCGAAGATGCGGTCGCGCACCTCGAACACGCTGCTGCCGCTCAGCCAGCCGAAGCCGGCAACGTAGTGGCCGTTCTCATCCAGCGGCGCCACCACCGCCAGCCCGTGCTCCTTGCCCAGCGCGAAGTCCTCCGGCCCCGCGCCCGGGGCGATGTGGACGATGGCGGTGCCCTCGGTCTCGCCCACCTCCTTCCAGGGGATGACGCGGTGCTCCACCCCGCGCTGCGCCTCCAGGTCGTCGAACGGCCCGCGGTAGGGACGCCCCACCAGCGCGCTGCCGGGCAGTTCTTCCAGTACCTCCACCTTGACGCCGGAGCCGGCGCCGGACAGTACCGGCAGCCGTTCCTTGCCCAGGTAGAGCACCTCGCCGCCTGCCCGCACGCGCACGTAGCGGTGTTCGGGATGCACCGCGGCCGCGACGTTGGCGGTGAGGGTCCACGGGGTGGTGGTCCAGATCAACAGCGACTCGCCTTCCGCGTCGGCCAGCGGCAGGCGCACGTACACCGCGGTATGGGTGACCTCCTGGTAACCCTCGGTGACGATTTCGTGCTGCGACAGGCCGGTGCCGCAGCGCGCGCACCAGGGCATCGAGTCGGTGCCGCGGTAGAGCCAGCCGTTCTCGTGGCAGCGCTGCAGGAAATGCCAGATGGTGTAGTTATTCTCATCCGACATGGTGTGGTAGGAGTGGTCCCAGTCCATCCAGTAGCCGAGGCGCTGCGATTGTTCGGTCTGAACCGCGGCGTACTTGCGCACCCGCTGCTTGCACTCCTCGACGAAGCGGGCGATGCCGTAGGCCTCGATGTCGCGCTTGGAGGTAAAGCCCTTCTCCTTCTCCACCTCCACTTCGACCCACAGCCCCTGGCCGTCGAACCCGTTCTGGTAGCGCTGGCGGTAGCCCTGCATGGTGCGCCAGCGCAGGAACAGGTCCTTGTAGGCGCGGCCCCAGGCGTGGTGCACCCCCATCGGGTTGTTGGCGGTGATCGGACCGTCGATGAAGGAGTAGCGCCGCTCGGCCGCGGCGTTGCGTCGCAGGTAGCGATCGACGATGCCGGCGGCCTGCCACCAGCGGAGCTGCTCATGCTCCAGGGCGACGAAGTCGACGCGCGGCGATACGGGGGAAAACACCCGCTCGGCGCGGGTTTCGCTGGCCATGGTGAGGCGAACCTATCGCCCGCTCGGTTGCCGGGTCAAGGCGCGCCCGGCGCGCCCGGCGTGCGGACAGTCAGCGGAAGCTGCTCAGCTCCACCATGGCGCGGGTCTGGCGATGCCGCAGCGGCTCGCCGGCGAACAGGCGCGCGGCGTCGTCGAGCACCCAGCGCAACTGATAGCGCACCGAACCGCTGACCGCCCCCGCCACGTGCGGCGACAGGGTCAGGTGCGGGCAGCCGATCAGCGGCGAGTCGGGCGGCGGCGGTTCCGGGTCGGTCACGTCGAGAAACGCCCAGATGCGGCGCCGATGCAGCTCGGCGACCAGCGCCTCCTGATCGACCAGCGGTCCGCGCGAGGTGTTGATGAAGATCGCGCCGTCGCGCAGCAGCGCCAGCCGCGCGGCGTTCACCAGGTGGCGGGTCTGGTCGTTGTTGGGGGCGTGCACGCTCACCACGTCCGATTCGGCGAACAGCTCGTCCAGCTCCCGCTTCTCGGCGCCCAGCGCGGCGGCGCGCGCGGCGTCCACGAACGGATCCGCCAGCAGCAGGCGCACCTGATAATGGCGCAGCAAGGCCAGCACCCGGCGGCCTACCTCGCCGGCGCCGATGACGCCGACGGTGATGCCGCGCACATCGGACGCGGGGCGGTGCAGCTCGATCTGCCGCCACCTCCCGCGCGCGGTCTGCGGGGCCGTCTCCATCAGCGAGCGGCGCCCGATCACGATCAGCGCGGCGGTGTACTGCGCCACCTCTTCGGCTATGGCGCCGGCGGCGTTGACCACCGGGATGGCGCGCTCCCAGACCGCGGCCGAGAGATAGGGGCGCACCGTCCCGGCGGCGTGGGCGATGATGCGCAGGCCGGGCGCCGCGTCCAGCAGCTCGGCGGTCAGCGGCGGCGAGCCCCAGCAGGTGACGCACCCGTCCGCCCCGGCCAACAGCTCCCGCGCGGCCGCGGCGTCCACGCCGTTCCCGGCTCCGGGCGCGGCGCCGGCCGGCGGAACCGCAGCCGATCCTCGTAGCGCGCGAACTCATCCGCCAGCAGCACCCGCGGGTTGTCGTTGAGTACCGCGATCAGCGGCTTGCCGGCAGCCATGGCGCCTGCAGGCTCCTTCAGAATCCCCAGTCGAAGTGCGGTTCGGGCAGCGCCAGGGCGGCGTCCAGCTCCGCCAGCAGGTCCGCGGGGCCGCTGAGGTCGTCGGTAATCGCCACCGAGACCGCCGGCCGCGCGCCGAGCCACACCCGCGAAAAGGCCCCCACGCCGGCCCGCAGGGTCGGCAGGTCGGGGTCGCTGCCCGGCTCCGCGCGGGACACGGCCCCCAGCCGTACGCGATACGCGCCGGCGATGCCGCGCCAGCCGTCCTGCGGCAGGAACCGGGCTATCGGATCGCGCAACTCCAGGTTGAACGCCAGCTCGGAGCGCGCCTGCAACGCCGCGATGCAGGCCGGCAGGTCCAGAATCCGTACCTGATAGCTGGCATCGCTCCACATGCGGTGCTCGTGCGCCGCGCGGTGGGTGTGGTGGCGGTTGCGGAACGGCCACTGCAGCAGGTCCTGGAACTGGATCTGCGGCGGTTCCTGCAGCCACACGTGCTGCACCTGGTCGGCCAGGTTGTGCAGCAGGCTCAACAGTTCCAGCAACTGGCCGCTGCTCTCGTAAGCCAGCCACCATACCGAGTAGGGGCCGCTCTCCCCCTTGGCCTCGGCCCAGAAGTAATGGGTAATGCGTTCGCCGTCGCGGTAGCCGAGCCCGAAGCCGTTGTCCGCTTCGCTCATCGCGCCCCGGGTGACGGCGGGATGGTGCAGATTGACGCCGCCGTGCGGGCGCAGGCGCCGCAGGCGGCAGGCATGCGCCTCTTCCGCGTCTTCCGCGGTGATGCGCTCCGGCGGGCGCGCCCGCTGCGGGACGCGCAGGGTGGCCGGGTCGAAGGTCACCGAATGGTCATAGCCCATGGTCCCGAAGCCGAGCAGGTTGTAGAACCCCTGGTCGAACATGCTCAGGCCGGCCACCGCGGCGCCGCGCAGCGCGGCGTCGGCTACCGCGGTGGCGGTAGTGCGCCCGGCCAGCCCCTGGCGCCGCGCTACGCGGCTGGTGGTGACTGCGGCTACCCCGGCAAACGGCAACTCCCGCTCCTGGTAGCGCAGGTCGCCGTCGCTGATCAGGACCCCGCACTCGGCGGCGCCGGCGAGCTCGGCCACGAAGCCGCGGCTGCCGCTGACGAAGGTGTCGAAGCTCTGCTCCTTCTCCTCCTCCTTGCCGAGCCAGCCCACTTCGCGATGGACGCGAATCAGGGCGGCGCGGTCGCGCTGGTGATCGTAGCGGCGAATGATCATGCGACGCTGACCTCAGGTTTGCCGGCGCCGTCGTGGCCGGCAGGACCGACCGGGGCGGCGGCAGGTTCCGGCGGCTTGCCGGGTCCTCGTCCGCCCGCCGGGGCCGGCGGAGCCGCGGCCAAGCCGGCAAAGGTGCGCTGCAACAGCAGGAAGCCGATCCCGAAGGCGACCAGGTTGGCGGCCACGACCGCCCACCACACGCCGGCCGCGGAGTCGGCTCCGCCGCCGCGGGTAACCAGCAGCGCGCCGCCCACCAGAATGGCTACCCGGATGGCGGAGACGGCAAAGCCGCGCCACGACTTGCCCAGCGCCTGGAACGAGCTGACCACCACGAACAGCGCCGCCACCACGCCGTAGGTGAGCGGTACCGTCGCCAGGTAGGAGCGGGCGTAGCCGGCAACCGCGAAATCGGCCGCGAACGCCTCCACGATCACGCCGCGCAACGCCAACGCGCCGGCGCCCACCAGCGAGCCGATGACGAAGCCGAACAGCATTCCGGTCCGGTACGCCGCGCGGGCGCGGTCCGGGCGGCGGCCGCCAAGATTCTGGCCGATCAGCGCGAGCGCGGCGACCGCGAAGCCGATCGCCGGCAGGAACGAGAAGAACTCGATGCGCAGGCCGATCGACAGCCCCACCACTCCCGCTTCCAGGAACGCCGCCGCCACCAGGGCGTTGAGCACCGCCAGCGCGGCCGGGTTGAGCAGGTTGGTCAGCGCCGCCGGGAAGCCGATGGCCAGCACCCGGCGCACCGAGCGGAGGCGAAACACGAGGTTCCGAAAGCGGAACTTCACCAGCATGTCGCGCTGGTGGAGCAGCGTGATGCCGGCGGTTACCAGCAGGAGCTGCGAGATGAGGGTCGCGAAGGCGGCGCCGCGCACGCCGAACGCCGGAATGCCGAGGCCGCCGAAGATCAACAGGGGATCGAGGGCCGCGTTGATGGTGGTGGAGATGGCGAACAGCCAAGTCACCGTGGTGTTGTCGCCCTGCGAGTTGAAGCCGAAGATCACGGCGAAGAACACGAACATGAGCACCGAACCGCCGGCGACGATGGTGAAGTAGTCCACCGCCAGGGGCAGGATGTCGCCGGTGGCGCCGGTAAGGGTCAGCAGTTGCCGGCGCAGGAGGAGGCACAGCGTGGTGAAGACCGCGGCGGCGATAAGATTCAGCACGAACGACTGGCCGAGCACCCGTTCGGCCTCGTGGAGGTCGCGGCGGCCGATGCTCATGGCCATTACCACGCCGGAGCCAACGGTGATGCCGATGGTCAGGGAGACCATCACGAACAGGGTGATCTGCGATACCGTCACCGCGGCGATGGCGCTGGCGGAAACCCGGCTCACCCAGAACGCGTCCACGAGCTGATAGAGGGTCTGGAAGAAGATGGAGAGCATCACCGGCCAGGCCAGCGACCAGCTCAGGGCGGGGATCGATCCGGTGGTGAGGTTGCGTCCGCGCACGGCCGCCGTAACCTACCACCGATCGGCGCCGGCGAGCAAACGAACCCCGGAGGGGACCGGCGCGGCGACCGATTGACAGCCCCCGCCATCGAATCCACCGTTGGGGCCCATCATGGAACGGGTCTTCATCTACTGGGACAACTCGAACATCTTCATCAGCGCGCAACAGGTAGCGATCGATCGCGAAGGCGAGTCGGCCCGCTACCGGATGCGCATCCATTTTCAGAATCTGTTGAAGTTGGCATGCGCGGACCGTCCGATCGAGCATGCCATCGCCGTCGGCTCCATTCCCCCCGAGTTGAGACACGTCTGGAATCGAATGGAAAACGAAGGGGTGACCGTGCAACTCCTCGAACGCGGCGAGATGCACCACCGGGAACAAGGAGTCGATCAGGCGCTGCAGACGGCGATGTTGCGCGACGCCTTCGACTACAACGGCAATCCCGGCATAGCGGTGATGCTCACCGGTGACGGCAGCGGGTTCGATGACGGCGTGGGCTTTCACGCCGACCTCGAACGCATGCGCCGGCGCGGGTGGCGCGTCGAGGTTCTGTCGTGGCGGCATAGTTGCAACCGCGGCATGCGCCGCTGGGCGGAGCAGAACGGCATCTTCGTCGCGCTGGACGACTACTACCAGAGCGTGACGTTCCTGGAGCCGCCGGCGCCCGGCCGGCCGCTGGCGGAGCCGCGCGCGGCGCGGCCGGTCGACCTCAGCCGGCGTTCTTGAAGGACAAGGCGCCGAGTCTATCGGCGGCGGCGCTCAGGTTCAGCGCCGCGCGGCGCGCGGCGGGAGACATCTTGCGCCATGTCCTGGTGAGGATGGAGGTCACCTTCTCCGCCGGGTGCTTGGCGGCGAACTCGCTCAGGTAGCTGTCCAGGAACACCAGGCAGGCGACATCCTCCAGTGCCTGCACGTCGCTGTCCGCGCCGGCCGCGGCCAACCCTTCCTTGCGCAGCAGGGCTGCCACGACCGCCGCCGCCGCGGGATCGTAGCCCGCTTCCCGCATCAGTTGCGCGGCCCGCCGGGCGTGGTGGCCGGCGGCCGCGGTGCGCCAGCGCAGGTACCCGCGGCGCCCGGCCGGGAACCGGTCGCGCGGCATCGTCCAGCGTTCCAGGTGCTGCGCGCGAACCGCGATGCGCAGGGTCTCCGAGGCGTCCGGTCGCAGCCGCTCCAGCCAGGCGCTCATGCGCTGCGCGTAGAGTAGCTCCCTGGGGTGTTCGACGCCCGCGGCCGTCTCGGTGTTGGGGTCCGCGCGGTTGGCCGAGTCGATCCGCCTGAGAACATCTTCCAGCCGCCGGCTCGGGTCGCCCATGACGCAGCATGATAGCAGGCCGCCGGGGGCGGCGGCGCGGCAACTGCGGCAAGTAGCTTTCTCCGCTACCGGTCGAGTCGGGTAACAGAAACGTGGCTGGCCCACCTGGATTGCCTCATCTAGCCAGTAGGTGGCTGCTCCCCTACACCCTGTTCGAGGGTGATCTGTCCACGCCGCACGGTCAGCTCGTCCTGCATGAACGAGTTGTCCTCGACGTACTTACCGATCAGGGACGCCTCCGTTTCCGCCTCATCCTCTACGACGACCGCCGCGATAAGCAGCAGCCCCATTGACGATGATCTTCTTTCACCATCTCCTCCTCCGGGAAGTGGTCCCGGTATGCCTCTCGCGGGGAATCGAACCCGCCGTGCTCCAAGAGGAGGCTGAAATCACCCTTGATCCCATTCCCATATCAAAGTGGCCTTGTGCTCTACTCCGGTGTGCAGGAATCGAACCCCGCTTTCAGCCCCAGCATCCCGTGACCGCCTTAGCGGCCGTCGCCGTCGTTAGCCAACTCGACTCGCTCCAATCTTCATTCCAACGTTCTGGGGTGTTCTCCCAGTCTCGCTTGTCAGCTAGTATTGCCTTCGGTTCATACGAACCTCTCGTATCAGACGTTGGTCCAACGTTGATGGTGTCCGGTTTGGTAGCAGAGAAGAAGCTATGATTCCTTGAGAAGTCAAATTCCTCCTCATCTACGCTCTCTCCGGCGTCAAACTGAAGCATGAAATCCACCACTGTACCATTCACCAAAACGAGACCTCTGGACTTGCCGTCTGGTCTGTCCCAAGATATGATCCAAACGACATCAGAGTTGTACGCATCGTCACCGGATCTTGCAGCTATCTCCTTACCGTTCACTCTTTCGATCTTCGGGTTAAATACCCCTGCGTCCTTCAACGCCAGCTCGATTGGTCCCTGACCTGGGGTCCGTGGACTTCCCGCTTCGATGTGTCTCCTCAGCACCTTTACGTTCACTTCAGGTCTCCTCCTGTGGCCATTATTAATCACCTGATGGCCAATCTGGTAGTCAGGATAGGGGGAGTCGAACCCCGATCTCCAGCTCCCAAAGCTGGCGCCATACCGCTGGGCTATACCCCGATTGACCGCCCCCGAAGGGGCGGGGTCGGTCGATCACTTCCCTTGGTTACCTTCCGTTACGATCCATCCATCCATCGAGATCGTATGTGACTTTCGAGAACCGGCGAGATGTCTTGTTTATCTCGAAGCTCTCATATACTTCCAACGTCAATTCCGCCCACCTCACGAATGAAAGAGTGCATCTATGATGCCCGCAGTTGTTTGGCTCATGGTAAATTTCGCCATTCTCGTCGACATCTGCGGCCCATGTGATCCGGAAGGTGTCGTCTTCTTGGAAGGTTACCACCCTCTCGTCGTAGCGGCCTTGGCATTCATCTCCATGACCTATCACGAAGAGGTCCCCCTCCCTACTCCAGGCAACCAGACCGTCTTCTGACACCTCAAGCAGAATATGCTCGCCAAGGAGAGACCATGTCTCCCATGTCCCATAGGTGAATCCAGGGAACTTGATGTCTTCGTGACACTCATACCCTCGGACGATCTCTTCCTGCGACCACACCATACCTGCAGCGATCATTGCCACTGCCACAACCAATACGATCAGACGCTTCACACGCCCTCCTTTCCAGGAAGTGACCCGGTATCGAAGCCCGGGGGATCGAACCCCGGCGCGGCAAACCATGCGCTTCAGAGTCCCGTCCGAAGGCGGCGAAGGGGGAGGCCATAAGCGCTAACTTATTGTAGGTCACTCGAAGTTACTCCCAAAGCTGAGGCAGACGCCGCCGAGGCGGCTCGGCCAACGCCCGCGAGATGGCGGGCCAGTCGTCGACCAAGTGGGCCAGCGGCAACGCAGGTTCGATGGTGCGGGTGAGCTGGTTAAGCACGAACTTGAATTCACGCCACGCGCTGCGTGGTCGCTTTTGGCGCCAACTCGTATCCCCAGGGGGAAATAGCGCTGGCATGGCGGATCAGCTTATCGACCAGGAGCGCGACCAGCAGTTTGCCATACAGCCATGCCTTCGCGCTGTCATCGTCGTATTTCGGCAGATGGCCCAACTGGGCTAGCGATTTGAACCGCTTGAACACCAACTCCACCTGCCAGCGAATGCGATACCACTCCAGAATCTGGGCGGCACTGAACGTGGCGGCGGGAAAGGTAGTGAACACGATTACGTACTCGGCGAAGGTCAGGGTGTCCGGCTGCGCCTGCTTGCTCTTGCGGGCTGCATCCTGGAGCACCTTGCGGTGCGCCAGCTTGATTGCGGCGGCGGATTTGCGGAGCGCGCAGACCCGTCCCCCCACGCGCTCCGCAGCGCCGACCATGACTTGGGTGGTCCATGACTTGGCCGCGCCGGCACGCTGCACCGAGGTGACTGCGGCCAGCAAATCAAACGGCTCGCCCTGGCCGGTTTGCAGCCGCAGGGCTCCGGTATTGATGCGCACGATGAGTTGACCGCCGGCATCCGCCACATAGCCGATGCCGCGCGCCGTCGAATAGCCGCGATCGGCCAGGACATGGTCCCCGGCGCGGACCGGGAACTGGGCCAACGATTCGCCAGTGCCCGGCCCCTCGGTGGGCGTGAGCTTGAAAAAGTCGCACGCCAGCGACGGCAGGCACACACTATAGTGGATGCGCCACAGCGTGCCGGTCTTGCCGGGTTCCTTGACGGTAGTCGCATCAAAGGCCCTGACTTGAAAGCCGCCGCCGGTGGCCACCGCGATGCCGTGTTCCTGAAACAGTCTGACACACAACGCGTACAACCACTCCTTTGACTTCCTCAGGCGCTTGAGCAGCGCCACATCGGATAGATCGGCGAGTTCGGCCTGCCGCGCTCGCACCACGGTTTCCCGCAAGGAGTGCCCGCAGCCAAGATGGATCAACAGGGTACGCAGCAGATTGTCAACCGATTTGTCCTTGCGCAGCCCCTTCAGCGCCCCGGTGTCGTCCGCCAACTCCCGCCAATCACTCGGCAGGAACGACACCAGCAGTTCCCAGTCCTCCTTCACCCGCTTGCCCTCCTCCCAGTCGCGTAGCGCACGATACGCTATTCAGGAAGTAGAGTCAACAAGTTAGCGCTTATGGGGGGGGGGGGGCTCAGACGGCGGCTATTCCCCCAGACTGGCGAGAGGGTGTACGCATCTCCCGGTTCGTCATCCTGCGGAACCGTCCACTCCTCTCCTTCTCCAGGCGATTCGACACTTCGACCATGATGCCATGAACCGTGTCGGGCCACTCCACGGCGAACGCTTCGGGCTTGGCGGAGGCGGTATCCCTGCGGAAGTAGATCGCTCCAACCCCTCCATCCATCTGCCGGTGCTGAAGACTCACGATCTTGTTGAAGCGTACCCGGAATGTGCTTCCGCTCCTGACATCATTCGAGGCGAAGTAAACATGCTTGGTGATAACAGCCAACACGCCCGGTCGCTGAACCGGACAGGAGTATCTACTGTCCTTCCCTTGAGACTCCTACCGGTACGACACTCCCTTCATCACGCGAAGGCTGACTCCCGCGAACTGGCGCGGTACTCGCGTTCGGTCTTTCCGTACATGGCTTCGCACGCCCACACCAGACTGTCGGACTTCAGAATCTGAACGGAAGGGCTGGGCAACGGACAGTTGGCAAACTCCATCTGAGACGTGTTCGAGTATGTCCTCCACAATCCTTCGGTTCGAGTGCTTCTGTTCTTCCGCTTCTTGTCGCCGGCGACGGACCTCTTGCCGTTTCTAGTCAACCTCTCGCTGCCTTTGGGTCACCGCTCTCCGCTTCTCTAGTCTAGTGCCGATACCGGTCATACGCGCGGGCCGGGTGAAATCCATGCGGAGAGATGAGAGGTGTTCAGAAGCTACAGGCGGAATCGGGCCACCTCGAAGGCACCGGGCTATGCCGTAAAATCCCGCCCGAAGGCGAGGAGTCGATCAGTTGGTTCCTTGACGAGTCTCAAGGACCCTATTCCTGCCATCCTACGAGCAGTCACGTCAGCAATACCTTCAGGGTAAAGCTCAACAGCAGCCGGACTCCACACCTTCAATTCCCCATCCTCAACAAAATGAGCCGCGCCGGCTTCTTCAGACACTACTATGCTCATAGCAGGATGATTGATACATGGAATAATAGTACACCTCCGTACGCATTTTCCAAACTCGTTGAGTCCCTTGTACGAAACTACCTTCTCTCCCACTTACTGGTCTCCTTCACCGCCAGTTGCGGCTTGACCAGCGGGCGGAATCGAACCGCCCGTCACGCCACCAGGCGCTGGCTCGAAGGGAGGGGGACGAGCCCCTCCCGGTCGTCGTCGATCAGCACTTCTGGTATGCTTCCCGGAAGCCGTCCAGGTCGAACACCAGCTTCTTCGGCGTCTGGTGGTCCTCCATGTCGCCAGCTAACCGGCTACGGCCGGCTCTCGGTGATGGTGACCTGCGCGGCGAGCTGCCGAACGAGGTCGCGAGTCACCAGGCCCGGCACCACCGACCGGCAGTTGGCGCTGCCGCAGGCCGCGGCGAAGCGCGCGGCAAACGCCACGTCGGTGTGCTCCAGGCGCAGCGGCGCCGCGACCGCGCCGCCCGCGGCGGTGACCATCGCGGCCAGCACCCCGGCTGCCGCGGCATCGCCGCTGCCGGTGGAATTGACCACCGGCACGGCCGGCGCCGCGGCGCGCACCAACCGCGCGCCGTCGTATGCCCCCAGGCCCTCGGCCCCGGCGGTGACGATCACCCACTGCACCCCATGGCGGTCGCGCAGCCGGCGGCAGGCGGCGGCGCGCGCCGCCGCGGTGGGCAGCGGCGTTCCCGCCAGCTCGGCCAGCTCCGCGCGGTTGACCTTGAGTATCGCCGGCGCGGCTGCCAGGGCGGCGCGGCCGTGGCCGCGGTAGGCGTCCAGCAGCGTCACCAGCCCGCGCCGCCGCGCCCGCCGCACCATCTCGGCGTACACCTCGCGCCGCGCGCCGCCGATCGCGGTGCCGGAAATCACTACGGCCGCAGCGCTCTCCAGCAACTCGTCGTACGCTTCCGCGAAGCGCTCCTGCGCGGCGCCGTCCGCCGCCGCGGCCGGTTCCACCAGTTCGGTCACCTGCCGCGCCGCCCCGGCGGGCCCCTCCAGCAGGGTGACGCAGGTGCGGGTGTCGGCCGCCGTCTCCACCACCCGCGCGGCGATTCCCTCATCCCGCAGGGCGGCGCGCATGCGGCGGCCGTTGGCGCCGCCGAGATACGCCAGCAGCGTCGCCGGCAGTCCCAGGGCGGTGAGCGCGCGCCACGTTGATCCCCTTGCCGGCGGCCGCCCGCCGCACCTCCCGCACCCGATTCACCGCTCCCGCGGTGACGCGCTCGAACCGGTAGATGAGCTGCCACGCGCAATTCTGGCCGCATACCAGGATCATGCCCTGCCTCCCTTGCGCCGCAGCCGGCCGCGCCCTACCCTGCCGCCAGACCTTCAGGTCGCCTCGCACATGAAATATCTCGGCGCTCACTTATCCACCGCCGGAGGCGTGCGCACCGCGCCGCAACGGGCGCAGGCCCTCGGCGCCACGGCGTTCGCCATCTTCACCCGCAACCAGCGGCGCTGGGAGGCCAAGCCCCTCACCGAGGAGGAGGCCCGCGCCTTCCGCGAACAATGCGCGGCGGTCGGCATCCCGCTGCAGCGGGTACTGCCGCACGCCGGGTATCTGATCAACCTGGGCGCGCCCGACGCGGCGGTGGTCCGCAAGTCGCAGGCGGCCTTCCTGGACGAGTTCGAACGCTGCCGCCGGCTCGGACTACGCTGCCTGAACTTTCACCCCGGCAGTCACCTCGGCAAGATGGACGACGCGGCGTGCATGGACCAGATCACCGCGTTTCTCAATCGGGCCATCGCCGAGATTCCCGAGGTGACCCCGGTCTACGAATGCACCGCCGGCCAGGGCAGCCACCTGGGCCGCACCTTCGCGCAGCTCGCCGGCCTGATCGACCGCATCGAAGACAAGTCGCGCATCGGCGTGTGCCTGGACACCTGCCACCTGCACGCCGCCGGCTACGATCTCACCACCGCCGCGGCGTACGAGCGTACCATGCGGGAGTTCGAGCAGGTGGTGGGCCTGCGCTACCTGGCCGGCGCGCATCTCAACGACTCCAAGACCGGGCTCGGCAGCCGGGTGGACCGCCACGCCAGCCTCGGCCGCGGCACCATGGGTTGGGAGCCGTTCCGCCTGCTGATGAACGATCCCCGCTTCGACGACCTGCCGCTGATCACCGAGACCGTGGACCCCGATCTGTGGGCCGAGGAACTGACCCGGCTGCGCGCACTCGTCGGCCGCACCGAGGCCTGCGCGCCGCCGCAAGGCCGGTCCGAGCCGTAACGTAACGGCCGCGGCCGGCCGTCAATCCGGCAGCAGGGGCGCCGCCCGAAGCACGATCTGGAACGCCACGCCCCACGGATCGCGCAGGAACAGCAGGACGTCGCCCGCCGGGTTGTGGACCGGATCACCGTCCACCGCGGCGCCGGCCGCCACCAGCCGGTCGCGGTCCGCCTCCAGGTCGTCGGTGAGGAACGCCAAGTGCACCTGATAGCGGTCGCGCGCGCTCCACTGCGGCGGCGCCGGGTCCTCCCAGGTATACAGTTCCAGCATGCTGCGCCCGGCCGAGTCGGCGACGAAGGTAGCGTACGGCGGAGAGTCGCCGGCGCTCGTGACCTGCATCCCCAGATGCTCTACGTACCACGCGGCCATGGCGCGGACATCAGGAACGTTGAGGGCAACGTGTTCCAGTCTCATGGCCCTACGCTACCCCGCCGCCCGCCCGCCCTGCCAGTCCTACTCCTCCGGTGGGCCGGCGGTGGTGAATGCCTCCAGGAAGTCGTTTACCATCCACACGAACAGCAGGAACGGGTAGTCGGAGCCGGAGGAGGTGGCCGGGTAGCTGTTGCCGTCACGGGCGAACACCCGCAGCGTATGGGCGGCGCCGGCCTCGGTGTTCAAGGTCAGCTCCAGCGCCTCGCTGCCCGGCTGCGGCGCGGCCTCGGCGAAGCGGAAGGTGCTGAGGTTGGCGAGGCGCTGCAGTGACTCTTCGACCTTGGCCGTGTCCCACGCCGCGCCGTCGGCGGTCACCCACTCGGCGGCCGCGTCCTCCTCCAGGGAGGGGCGCTTGCGCAGCATCAGCTCCTCGCCGGGGCTGCGCGCCACGATCTCGCCCACCGTCGCCGCGTCCACGGTCAACACCAGCTTGTCGCGCAGCACGTCGCTCGTCACCGGGAAGTAGTTGCCCAGGTCGCCGGCCGCCTGATACACGCGGCGGTCGCCTTCCAGCTTGACGTAGGTGTGCTGGTAGGTACGCGCCTCCTTGCCGATTTCGACCGTGCGCAGCACCTCGCCGCCGCCGTAGGCGGTGACCCGCAACGCGGAGTCGGGATCCAGCTCGAAGCGGCTGTAGGCGGCGTACTCCGACACCAGGTCGGTTACCCGGATGTCAGCCAGCATCCGCAGCATGGTGTCCACCTGCGGCGCGGCCGCGGGGAAATCCTCCGGTTCCAGCACCCAGGCATCGCCCTCGCGCCGTACCGCCATGGTGCGCTCACCCTTGGTCACCTCGACGCGGTCCACCTCCGCCACCGCCAGCTCAGGCAGCTGCGGCAGGTCGTAGAGCAGCCGGTCGCGGTTGCGCAGTCCCAGGTAGAGCACCATTCCCACGATGATGAGCGCCGGCAGGGCGTAGCGCGTCAGCACGCGTTCCAGCGTCATCACGACGCCTCCCCGCCGCCCGCGCCGCCGCTCTTGCCGCCGCCGCTCTTGCCGGCTCCGCCCTTGGCAGGTCCGCGCCGGGCGGCGCCCCCGACCCCCGGCGCCCCGCCGCCGGCGTCAGCCTGCACACCCGCGCCCGCGCCGGCGGCGTACAGCATGCGAATGCGGCGGCGGCGCACTTCGCCCAGCGCCCATACCAGGACGCCGGCCACCACCACCAGCGCCGGCAGGCCGGCCACGGCGAAAGTCTTGATGGCGGTGCGCGCCGGCGGCTCCAGGACCCGCAGCGGGCGCAGGCGCCGTCCCTTGGTACGCATCAACGCGCGGTCTTCACGGCCGTTCATGGCGTCGATCAGGTTGAGCACGAACAGGGCGTTGGAGTTGCGCCCCTGGACGTCGATGAAGCCGCTGCCCAGGATGGCGGAAGTTCCCACCACGAACAGCGTCCCCTCCCCCTCCGGGGTAAAGCTCTGCTCGGCCTGCAGTTCGTCCGCCGAGATCACCGGTGCCGTATCTTCCTCGTCCGGCTCGGCGCGCGGCTTCTGCGGAATCTCGCGGTCCGCGAAGTAGCTGGTAAAGGTGCCTTCGGCCAGGACCGCCAGCGGAAACGCGGCGCGCTCATCCGCGCCCGGCGGCGTCGCCCCCATCAGGTCGATCCGCTCCGCCATCTCCCAGGCGGTGGGCGAGGTGCGCAGCGCCTCGGTGTAGGCAACTCCTTCCTGCCGGCCGCTCACCACCTCCAGCGGCGAGACGTTGAGCATGACCAACTCCTCCAGATTGGTGAGGAACGGCACTTCCTGATCGATCTGCGCTTCCTTCAACAACGGCGCGAAGTAGATCTCGCTCTCCACCCAGCCGCCGCGCGGCGACGGCTGGCGCTGCACGAAGGATTGCTCGTCGAGCACGTAGGACTGCTTGAGACCGATTCCGTAGTGCTCCAGCATCGCCTCCAGACCGGTCTCGCGCGGCAGGTAGAACGCGCCCCCGCCGCCGAACGCGCCGCCCTGGTTCACGAAGATGTCGTGCGAGTCCAGGAACAGCATCAGCGACCCGCCGCGCAGCAGGAACTGGTCGATCTGAAACAGCGCCCATTCGTTGAGCGGCTCCTGCGGCCCCACCACCAGCATGCTGCGCAGACCCTCCGGCACCTCCCGCTCCTCCAGCAGCAGGCCGCGGTAGGTGTACTCCGGCGATACCAGTTGGAACAGGTTGGCGAGCTCCGCCTCCACCACCTCGGTCGGGGTGTTGGGGTTGGCGCGCCCGCGGTAGGGCGGCGTCTCGAAGTCGGCCAGGTAGCCCATCTCCTCCTGGGTGCCGAGCAGGTTCTTGAGGGTGTCGTCCAGGGAGCGGCGAATGGTCTCCGAATCGGCGATCTGGTAGCCCACGATGCTGCCCTGCAGCAGGTTCATGGTGATGGTGGTGCCGGCGGAGGTGACCGACAAGCCGGCGTAGGCCAGCTCGTCGCTGCCGTCGGGCGCCTGGAGCTGCAGCGGCGCCAAGCGCAGCCGGGTCGCCTCCTCCAGCGGCACCGACTCGGCGTCGGCATCGACGTGCTCGAACTGCAGGCGGTCGAAGTAGCCGGCGTTGAGCTCCTTGACCAACCCTTCGATCTCCGCCGGGACCTGATCCACCCCCGGCGCCAGCATGGCCAGCGCCGACGAGAAGTAGAGCCGCACCTCGATGTCCTCCTCCAGGGCCAGCAGGCGGCTGATGCGCTCGGTGAGCTTGGTGATCGCCTCGGTGATGGTGAGCTCCAACTGATCGGTAGCGGTAATCGACGGGATGGTCTCGATCAGGTCGCCGTGAATCAGCGCCATGCCGGTGTAGGCCGTGCTCAGCGTCACCTCGTCGCGGTCGAGCTGCTCGATCTGGATCGGATAGATCAGGTATTGGCGCGCCAGTTCCTCGTTGGCGATCGCCTCCTCCTGCCCCACCTCCTCGGCCCCCATCGGGATGAACTGATAGTTGAACAACTCACCGCCGTACACCGCGTACTCGTCCAACAGGTCGCGCACCGCCTGCTCCACCGTGTTGTAGGGCGCCGGCAGGTTGGGGGTGAAGAAGGCGCGGATCGTAAGCGGTTCGCGCAGCGCGGAAACCGCGTCGATGCTCGGCGGCGACAGGGCGTGAAGGCCGCCCTCGGTCAGGTCGAAGCGCCGGAACAGGCCCGACGCGGAGGAGACGTTGATCATCACCACGGCGCCGAGAAACAGCGCGATCTCCAGCACCCGCAGGCCGGTGCGCAACGGGCGGTTCGGGAGGCCCCTCATATGCGGCGCTCCACCACCAGGTTGGTGGCGTACAGACTGACGCCGGCGGCACTCAGGAAGTACACCACGTCGCGCGAGTCGAGCACTCCCTTGGCGATGTTGCGGAAATGGTAGTCGGCGCCCAGGTACTGCAGCACGCCGGTGAGGGCGGCGGGCATGAAGAACAGCACCTTGTCGATCAGCACCAGAAAGGCGCACAGCGTCAGGCCGATGATGAACGCCACGATCTGGTTCTTGGTCAACGCCGAGGCGAACAGGCCGACCGCGCAGTACAGGGCCGCCAGCAACACCGCGCCCAGGTAGCCGCCCGCCACCGGGCCGGCGTCCAGGTCGCCCAGGGCGGCGACGATGAGCGGATACGCCAGCGTAGGCACCAGCATCAGCAGGATGAACAGCAGGCTGCCGGCGAACTTGCCCAACAGCACGTCGAACCGGGTCATCGGCAGGGTGGTGAGCACCTCGTAGGAGCCGCTGCTGAACTCCTCGGCGAACACGCGCATGGTCACTGCCGGCACCACCAGCGCCAAGGTCATCGGCAGCAGGAGAAAGAACTCGCGCAGGTCGGCGCGGCCGTTGAGGAAGAAGGGGGTGAAGAAGAACCAGCCGGTCACGGTGAGAAAGATGACGATGACGATGTACGCCACCGGCGAGCCGAACGCGGCCCGCAGCTCGCGCGTCACCACCCGAAAGAAGGCCGCGCTCATGAGGCGGCCTCCCCGGCGCCCGGTTCGTGCCCGGCGGGGTCGCGGCCGCCGGGGTCGCGGCCGGCGGCGCCGGTGAGCTCGCGGAAGGTGTCTTCCAGGGAGTGGCCCTCCGAGTTCATGCCCGCCACCACCCAGTCGCGGCGCTTGATGGCGGCGTACAGCTCGCGCAGGTTCGGGCGGATGCAGGTGACGTCCACCACCAGGGCGCCGGCCGCGGGCAGCGGCGCGTTCAGCACCCGCTGGACCCGTTCGACGCCCGGCACCTCCCGCAGGCGGCGCTGCACCTCATCCAGCGGCGCGTCCAGCAGCGCCAGCCGCACCACCATGCCGGAGACGGCGCGCGCCTTCACCAGGTCGGCGGTGCCGTCGGCCACCACCCGGCCGCGGTTGATGATCACGATGCGGTCGCAGGTGCTCTCCGCCTCGCTCAGGATGTGGGTGGAAAAGATCACCGTCTTGGCGCGCCCGGCCTCCTTGATGATGGAGCGGATCTCGACGATCTGGTTGGGGTCGAGGCCGGAGGTTGGCTCGTCCAGGATCAGGACCTCGGGATCGCTGAGCATGGCGTGCGCCAACCCGACGCGCTGCTTGTAGCCGCGCGACAACTCGCGAAACGGGCGGTGAATCACGTCTTCGAGGCCGCACAGCTCGGTCATGGCGCGGATGCGCGCGCTGCGCCGGCGCGGGTCGAGTCGGCGCACCGCGCCGACGTACTGCAGGTAGTCGTGGACCACCATGTCGGCGTAGAGCGGGGCGAACTCCGGCAGGTAGCCGATCATGCGCTTCACCGCCAGCGGGTTCTCCGCCACGTCCATGTCCTGCACCCGCACCGAGCCGGCGGTGGGCATCAGGTAACCGGTGACGATCCGCATGGTGGTGGTCTTGCCGGCCCCGTTGGGCCCCAGCAGGCCGAGGATCTCGCCGCGGTCGACCGCGAAGCTCACCCCGTCCAGGGCGCGGGTAACACCGTAGTCCTTGGTGAGATTGTTGATCTGGATCATTGAGTATTAATCTGCGCTGCCGCGGCAGCGGCCGCGCTACGCCTATGATGTACCACAATCGCGGGCCTGAGTGAATACACCGGCGCCGAAACCCGGCCGCGCGGTCCGCCGCGGCGGACCGCGCCGCGCTGGCCGGCGCCGGGCAACGGTAGCGCGGCGCGGCGGGCGGCGCTATGCTGTCCGCCGTGGACACCGCGGACACGGAAATCATCGACGCCAGTTGGTACCGGCGCCCGCCGGGCACGCCGCAACGGCTCACCGCCGGCGGCCTGGTGTGCTGTCTGCAGGACGAGCGCCTGCTGGTCGCGCTGGCGCGCGAGGGCAATTGGCCGAGCTGCATCATCCCCAAGGGCGGAGTGGAGCCCGGCGAGGAGCTGGAGGCCGCCGCGCGGCGCGAGATCGCCGAGGAGACCGGGTTCACCCGCCTCACGCTGCTGGGCAAGCTGGGGGTGTTGGAGCGGCTGACCTTCGACCGCGCCCACTGGACGGTCACCCACCTCTTCGCCTACCTCACCACCGAGCGCACGGCCACGCCGCAGGATCGGGCGGCCCACCCGCGCCCGGCGCAGTGGTACCGCCCCGGCGCGCTGCCGGCCATGCTGTGGCCCGACCAGCGGCGCCTCATCGAACAGAACCACGCGCTCCTGCGCCGCTGGGCCCGCCGCGCCACCGACTGAGGAAGGCGGCGGTCTGGGCGGCCGCCTCGGCGGTGTTCTGCTCCAGGGTGCGGCCGGACATCTTCCGCGGCTTGAAGCCGTGGTCGCCGTCGGCGATCCAGTGCAGCGTCAGCGAGGGTGAGAGGCGGTAGCCGGCCACTTCGGCGCGGCTGCCGAAGGGGTCGCGCTCGCCCTGCAGGATCAGGGTGGGGGTACGCAACTCGGCCAAGTGGGCGGTGCGCAGCTTGTCGGGGCGGCCCGCCGGATGAAATGGGTAAGCGAAGCACACCAGGGCGCCCACCCCGCATTCGTCCGCTACCAGGCTGGCGATGCGCCCGCCCATCGAGCGCCCGCCGATCGCCAGGCTGCCCGCGCCGCCGGCCATGCCGGCCGCCACTTGGGTGATCACCGCGCGCCAGGTTTCCTCCAGCACCGGCTGGCGGTCGGGGCCCCCGCCGCGCCCGCTTGCCCGGCGGCGCTCCATGTACGGGAACTCGAAGCGCACCACGCGCAGGCCCGCCTGCGCCAGCCCGGCGGCCAGCAGATCCATGGCCGGCGCGTCCATCGGCTGCCCCGCGCCGTGCGCCAGAGCCAGGGTGTGACGCGCGTCCTCCGGTCCTGTAATCAACAGCTCCATCTGCTCCTCCGTCGGTTTACAGCCCGGCGGCGTGCGCGCTGTGGAAGGTGTCGGCGCCGCCGCGCAGGACGGCGCCAGCGCGCGTAACGGCCACCGGACTGGCGAACGGACTCAGGCCCTCGGTGGCATAGCGCGGATCGATCGCCGCCACGTAGTGCCGGCGCGCGCGCAGCTCGTCGATCACTTCCTCCGCAATGCGCCCATCCAGCGCGGTCAGCGGCGTGCTGCAGTCCAGCCGCGGCGCGTCGATCGCCTGCTGCGGGCCGAGCCCGAAGTCGATCATCTTAACCACCAGGCTGGTGACGCAGTTGGTGATGCGGCGCCCGCCGGAGGCCCCCACCGCCAGGCGCGCGCCGCGCTCGTCGAGCACCAGCAACGGCGACATGTTGTTCAGCGGCAGCTTGCGCGGCGCGATCGAGTTGACGTGCCCCGGCACCGGATCGAACCACATCATGCCGTTGTTGAGGATCACGCCGGTGCCGGGCGCGAGCACGCCGGAGCCGAACCCCGCCATCAGCGTGTTGGTCAGCGAGACGGCGTTGCCGGCGGCGTCCAGCACGCACAGGTGGGTGGTGCCGTCCTGGTAGGCGGGCGCGCTTCCCGGAGGGCGGCGCGGCGCGCGCCGGCCCTCCTCGCGCCACGGATCGCCCGGCTTGAAGCGGCGCGGGGCCTTGCCGCCCACGGTGTCCCAGCGGCGCGCGGCGTAGGCCGGGGAGGTCAGGCCGCGCCACGGCGCCGCGGCGCTCTCCGGGTCGGCCAGGAAGGCGAACCGGTCGGCCCAGGCCAGCCGCGCCGCGCAGACGTAGCGGTGCAGAGCCTCCGCGCTGTCGTGGCCGCAGGCCGCCAGGTCGGTGCGGTCCAGCAGTTGCAGCGTCATGGCGCTGGTGATGCCGCCGCTGGCGAACGGCGCCGCGCGCACCCGCAGGTTGCGGTAGCGCGCCTCCAGCGGCGCGCCGTCCGCGGAGCCGGCGTGCCAGTGGAACGGCCGGTAGCCCTCCAGGTCGGCGTGGCTCAGCAAGCCGTCGGCGCCCCGCACCGCCTCCACCAGCCGCTTGGCGACCGCGCCGCGGTAGAAGCCGTCCGCGCCCGCGGCGCCGATCGCCTCCAGGGTGTCGGCCAGGTCGGGCTGGCGGAGCTTGGCCGGCTCGGCCCGCACCGACTCCCCGCGGCGGTAGCCGGGACCGGGAATCAGTACCCCCGCCGGCAGCTCCCCGGCGGGCAGGAACACGCGCCGCAGCTCCGGGTAGCGGGTCAGCTTGCCGAGCTGGCCGGCGAACGCCATCAGGTCGTAGAACTCGGGCGCGAACCCGCCGCGCGCCAGTTCCACCGCCGGGGCGACCACCTCCTCCAGGGGCAGCCGTCCCAGGGCGCGGTGGGCCGCGGTGAGACCCGCTGCCGCGCCCGGCACGGCGATGGAGCGGGCGCCTTCCAGGTTGGCGTCATCCTCCACTCCCGGCCAGCCGAACGCGCCCACCGCCGGCGCGCCGGTCAGCCGGTACAGGTCCGGGGTAGCCGCCAGCGGCGCGCGCATCGGGAAGCCGAACACGCCGCCCCGCTCCCCCAACTGGTAAACCAGATAGCCGCCGCCGCCGAGGCCGCTCGCGGCCGGCTCCACCACCCCGACGGCGAACGCCGCGGCCACCGCGGCGTCGATCACGTTGCCGCCGGCGCGCAGCAGTTCCAGCGCCGCGGCGCTGGCCAGCCGGTGCTTGGTGGCCACCATGGCGCGCTCGCCGCGCGCCTCCCGCTTGCGGCTGGAAAAGACGCTGCCGCTCACTCCGCCGCCCTCGCGCCGCGCCCCGGCCTCGCTCCGCGGCCCCGCGCTCACTCCGCCGCCCTCACTCCGCCGCCGCCGTCACTCCGCCGGGGCGAGGGCGGTCTCGAACTGCCCGGTGGCGAGCAGCACCAGGGTGCAGGCTTCGAGCCAGGGAATGCCGTGCCGGTCCAGGGCGCGCTCCAGCTCCGCCGACTCGGTGCCGGGGTTGAGAATCACGCGCCGCGGGCGGGAGGCGACGATGGCGTCGATGAGCGGCCCGACGTGGCGCGGTCCGACGTAGAGGGTGAGCGTGTCCACCCGGCCTCCCACCTCGGCCAGGTTCGCCGCCGCCGGCAGCCCCTCCACCTCGGCGTGCGCCGGGGTGACCGGCACCACCTCGTAGCCGCGCTGCCGGAGGGCGCGCAACGCGCGGTTGGCGTAACGCTGCGGCTTGCGGCTGGCGCCGAGCACGGCGACCCGATGACCGGTTGCTGCCATGGCGTCCAGTCTACGCCGCGGCGCGCCCGCCGGCAAAGCGCGCAAGCGCCCGCGCCCCGCGCGCGCCCCGCGCGCGGGGCGCGGGTTATACTGCCGGACGGAGGATCAGCATGGGGACCATAATGACGACTCGATTTGCGCGCCCCGCGCTCATGGCGGCGGTGACGCTCGCGCTCCTGTTGGCCGGCTGCAGGGTAACCGTCCTGCAGGTGGACTATGCTCCAACCCAACTGCGAGAACGAACGCTGATCCTCACCAACGACGTGAAGTCGAGAGGCGCGTTGAGCATTCCGGACCTCCTCAAGTATCACTTCAACAGCCGCGGCCAAGTGCTCGACCGCAACCTCAACCCGGCGACGCGGTGGGACTACGACCGGGAGTCCTACCAGACCGCTACCCTCACCATGACGATCCCCCGCGCCGGGAACGAACTGGAGCGCACCACCTGCCGGTTGACCTTCCGCAGCCGCGACCGCGGAACCCACCGCTGCACCTTCGAGCTGTCGGACACCGTTGCGTTTCTCACGATCTCCGCCTCCGGGCGCGCCGAAGGCACGTTCCGCATCGTTCCGCTCGAACCGAACTGAACGTTGGGACGCCCGCCCGCGGCGGGTGGCCGCCGGGGCCGCGCGGGCCGCAGACAGACAGACAGAGCGGCCGGCTTGCCGCCCCGGCGCCGGCCGCGTAGGGTGCGCGGGTGATCTCGGAGTTCACCGCCGCCGGCGCGGCGCCCGCCGGCCGCCCGTACGATACCCGCTCCCCGTGGCGATGGCTGGCGTCTCATCTCCGGCGCCATCCCCTGCTGCTGGGCGGCGCGGCGCTGTTCTCGATCGTCGGCTGGGCGCTGTTCGGGCTGGGGCCGGTAATGGTGGGACGGGTGGCGCAGGTGGTGCTCGACGGGCAGGGCGCCGCCGCCCTGCTCACCGCGGCGCTGCTGGTGCTGGCGGTGCTGATGGGCGATTCGCTCTTCGCGCTGGCCAACAGCCTGTGCGCGGTTACCCTGGGGCACCGGCTGGAACGCGACGCCCGCGACGAGCTGTACCGCAATCTGCTGGGCAAGAGCCAGACCTTCCACAACCGCCAGCGGGTCGGCGACCTGGTGGCGCGGGCCACCGACGACACCCGCCATCTCAATCAGATGATCCACCCCGGCCTGCTGTTCACCTCCGACATGGTGCTGGGGTTCGCGGCGCCGCTGGTGTACATCAGCCTGCTCGATCCCCGGCTGCTGCTGGTGCCGGCGCTGTACGCGGCGTCGTTCGCGGTGACGGTGCGCGCCTACGTACGCCGCCTCGGGCCGGTGCTGATGGATCAGCGCATCCAGTACGGCCGCGTGACGGCCACCGCCGAAGAGGCGGTTTCCGGCATCGAGGTGGTCAAGGCCGCGGTGCGCGAGACCTGGGAACGCAAGCGGTTCCACGCCGCGGCCGGCATCTTCCGCGATCTGTTCGTGCGCCAGGGCAGGATCGAGGCGCTGTACCTGCCGATGCTGCTGTACGGAGCGGCGATTGCCCTGGCGCTGCTGCACGGCATCGCGCTGCTGCGCGCCGGCCGCCTGGAGCTGAGCCAACTGATCGCGCTGGTCGGGCTGATGAACCTGCTGCGCATTCCGACCTTCATGTCGGCGTTCACCTTCTCCATGGTGCAGAACGGAATCGCCGGGGCGCGCCGGATTCTGCACGTCCTCGCCGCCGCCACCGAGCTGGACCAGAACGCCGGCGGGCACCGGGCCGCGGTGCGCGGCGCCATTGCCTTCGAAGGGGTCAGCTTCGGCTATCGCCCCAACCAGCGGGTGCTGGCCGACCTGGAGGTGCGCATCGCCGCCGGCGAGACGGTCGCCATCGTCGGCCAGACCGGCTCCGGCAAGACCACGCTCACCCAGTTGGTGAACCGCACCTACGATCCCGGCGCCGGGCGCATTACCATCGACGGCGTCGACCTGCGGGAGTGGAACCTGACCAGCCTGCGCTCGCAAGTGGCGAACATCGAACAGGACGTGTTCCTGTTCTCCCGCACCGTGGCCGAGAACATCGCCTTCGCCCGGCCCGGCGCCAGCCGCGCGGAGATCGAGGCCGCGGCCCGCGCCGCCGCCGCCCACGACTTCATCGACGCGTTCCGGGACGGCTACGACACCGCCATCGGCGAACGCGGCGTAACCCTCTCCGGCGGCCAGCGCCAGCGGCTGGCCCTGGCGCGCGCCTTCCTCAAGGACCCGCGCATCCTGATCCTCGACGACTCCACCAGCGCCATCGACAGCGCCACCGAGGATGAGATCCAGCGCGCCCTGCGCACCGTGCAGCAGGGCCGCACCACGCTGATCATTACCCACCGCCTGTCGCAGATCCGCTGGGCCGACCGCATCCTGGTACTGGCCGGCGGGCGGCTGGCGGCGGCCGGCAGCCACGACGAGCTGCTGGCCTCATCGACGGTCTACCGGCGCATCTTCAGCCACTACGACCTCGCCCTGCCGCCGCTGCGCGCTCCGCTCCGAGCCGCGGCCAGCAACGGCGCCGCGGCCGCCGCGCCCGCCGGGGAGCAGCGCTAGTGGGCTTCATCATGGACGGCATCGGCGCCGAGGATTACGACCGCACCTACGGCGACCGCGAGCTGGTGCGGCGCATCCTCTCCTACTTCCGGGCCGAGGGCCGGCGCATGCTGATCGTGTCGCTGGCGGTAGCCGCCGCCGCGGTGCTCACCACGGCGCTGCCGGTGGTGATGTCGCGCGCCATCGATCTGGTAGCGGGCCCCGGCGCCGCCCCCGGCACCATCGCCGCCATCGTGGTCGCCGTCGCGCTGTTGAACGCGGGAAGCTGGGGGCTGAACGCGGTGCGCCGCCTGCTCGGCGCCCGCGCCATCGGCAACGTCGTGCTGCGCATGCGCGCCGCCGCCTTCGACGCGCTGATGCGCCACGATCTGTCGTTCTACGACCGGTATCCCACCGGCAGCATCGTGAGCCGGGTGGCCGCCGACACCCAGGCGTTCTCCGAGGTGGTGGCGCTCACCATGGAAGTGGCGAGCCAGGTCACCATGGTGCTGCTGGTCTTCGGCTACCTGTTCACCGTCGATCCGGTGCTGACGCTGATCACGCTGGCGCTGGTACCGGTGGTGATCGGCGCGGCGCTCGGCTTCCGGCGCCTGGCGCGCGACGTGGTCACCCAGGCGCGGCGCGCGGTGGCCGAGGTCAGCGCCCACGTGCACGAGACGGTGAGCGGCATCAACATCGCCAAGTCGTTCCGCAAGGAACAGGTCCTGTACGAGCAGTTCACCACCGTCAACCGGCGCTCGTTCCGCCTGAGCTGGCGTTCCGGCGTGGTGTTCTCGAGCATCTTCCCGGTGCTGTTCACGCTGGCCGGGCTGGGCACCGCGATCCTGGCCTACAGCGGCGGCCTGCGCGCGGCGAGCGGCGGGCTGACCATCGGCGGCTGGTACCTGTTCCTGCAGGGGGTCGGGCTGCTGTGGTTCCCACTCACCTCCATCGCCTCGTTCTGGAGCCAGTTTCAACTCGGCCTGGCGGCCGGGGAACGGGTGTTCGCGCTGATCGACGCCGAGCCGCAGGTGACGCAGACCGCGGCGCAGCCGGTGGCGGCGCTGACCGGCGCCATCGAGCTGCGCAACGTCACCTTCCACTACAAGGAAGGGGAGCGGGTGTTCGACGACTTCTCGCTCACCGTCCACCCCGGTGAGACCCTGGCGCTGGTGGGCCACACCGGCTCCGGCAAGTCGAGCATCACCAAGCTGGTGGCGCGGTTCTACGAGTATCAGGGCGGTCGCATCCTGATCGATGGGCGCGACGTGCGCACCCTCGACCTGGCCGGTTTCCGCTCCCGCCTCGGCTTCGTCACCCAGACGCCGTTCCTGTTCAACGGCACCGTCATGGACAACATCCGCTACGGGCGCAGCGACGCCGGCGACGCCGAGGTGGCGGCGGCCGCGCGGCGGGTCGGCGCCGGCGACTGGATCGCAACCCTGCCGGACGGCCTGACCACCGAGGTGGCCGAGCGCGGCCGCAACCTGTCGCTGGGCCAGCGCCAGCTCATCGCGCTGGCGCGGGTGCTGTTGCAGGACCCCGCGGTGATCATGCTCGACGAGGCCACCGCGAGCGTCGATCCGCTCACCGAAGCGCTGATTCAGGAGGGCCTGGACGAGCTGCTGCGCGCCCGTACCGCGATCGTCATCGCGCACCGGCTGTCCACCGTCCGGCAGGCCGACCGCATCGTGGTGCTGCGCGCCGGGCGCATCATCGAACAGGGCTCCCATGACGGCCTGCTGCAGGCGGGCGGCCACTACGCGGAGCTGTACAACACCTACTTCCGCCACCAGAGCCTGGAATACGTGCAGGCCGCCGGAGAGCTGCCGCCTCACCGGTGATGCGCGCGCGGCCAAAATAGCCCTGTATTTCAGCCACTCATTGGCTAAAATAGCCCTTGATTTCAGCCATCAGGCCCGGTATGGTGAAGGGCATCGCGACCTGGGAGGCTACTTGTGCGGCGACTGGCGGACGGCGTTCTGGACACCTGGGCGCAGGAGGATGGCCGCCGTCCCCTGCTGATTCGCGGCGCCCGGCAGGTCGGCAAGACGTACGCGGTTACGACGCTTGCCGAACGGAGATTCTCCGACTTCGCGGAACTCAATCTGGAGCAGGAGCCGCGCTACCGGCGTTGCTTCGACACGCTGCAGCCGCGGGCGATCCTGGACCAGGTGGGCGTGCTGCGGGGAAAGCCGGTCGAGCCGGGCCGCACCCTGCTCTTCCTCGACGAAATTCAGGAGTGCCCGGCCGCCATCATGGCGCTGCGCTACTTCTACGAGCAGCTGCCCGATCTGCACGTGATCGGAGCCGGATCGTTGCTGGAGTTCGCCCTGGAGGCGGAGCGGCTGCGGATGCCGGTCGGGCGGGTCCAGCCGCTGTTCATGCACCCGCTGTCGTTCGCGGAGTTCCTGACGGCGTCCGAAGAGGAACCCGCGCTGCATGCTTCGAGGAGGATGGCCGGCGCGAGCGCCGCGGTGCACGACCACCTGCTGGCCGTGCTGCGAACCTACCTGCTGCTTGGCGGCATGCCGGCCGTGGTGGCCGAGTACCGCAGGACCGGCAGCGTGATGCGGGCGGCGCGGGTTCAGACCGCCATCACCCAGACGTTTCGCGACGACTTCGGCAAGTATGCGCGAGTCTCCCGCCATCCGCACCTGGATCGGGTGTTCCTGCACGCCGCGCGGCTGGTCGGGAGCAAGTTCGTGTACTCCAAGGTCGACCCGGACAGCCGGGCGCGCGAGTTGCGCGCGGCGGTGGAACTGTTGGAGCGGGCCGGACTGGTGCACCGGGTGCGCTCCGCCTCGGGCGCCGGCCTGCCGTTGGGAGCGGAGGCGGACGACCGCCACTACAAGCTGGTCATGCTCGACGTCGGTCTGATGCAGAATCTGAGCGGCGCCACCGAGCAGCTCCTGGACGGCGACCCGATGCGGATCGACGGCGGAGCGGTTGCCGAGCAGTTCGCCGGCCAGGAGCTGCTGGCCCACCGCAGTCCGTACGAGCGGCCGGAGCTGTTCTACTGGCACCGGAGGCAGCGGAACAGCAGCGCCGAGGTCGACTATCTGGTGGCGGCGCGCGGCCGGGTGGTGCCGGTGGAGGTCAAGGCGGGCAAGACCGGGCGGCTGCGGAGCCTGGCCGTGTTCGCGGAGCAGTATCGGCCGCCGCTGGCGGTGCGCGTCTATGGGGACCGCTTCCGCCGCGACGGCGACGTCGTGTCGGTGCCACTCTACGGTCTGGAGCGCCTGCGCCCGTTCCTGGCTCAGGCAATCGCCGCGGAGGGGGCGGGCCACCCGCGGCGCGCCGGGCCGAATCGCCTGCCGCCGGATGCCGTAGTTTCGGGACCTTGATCCGGGTTAGCCTTGCAAATCAGGAGTTAGCTCCCGTTATGCCGGCTACCGACCGAGTGCTCGACATCGACCTGCCGCCGCGCCAGTCGGCATTCCTGTGGGGCGCCCGCAAGACCGGCAAGTCGACCTACCTGCGCCGGCGGTTCCCTGACAGCCTGAGCTTCGATCTGCTCGACTCCGATCTGCTCATCGATCTGCTCCGGCGACCGGCGCTGCTGCGCGAGCGGCTGCTGGCCCGGCCCGCGCATCTGCTGGCCAAGCCGGTGATCATCGACGAGGTGCAGAAGGCGCCGCAGCTCCTGGATGAGGTCCACCGGCTCATCGAGGAGCGCGGGCTGCGGTTCATCCTGTGCGGTTCGAGCGCGCGCAAGCTGAAGCGCGGCCGGGCCAACCTGCTCGGCGGCCGCGCCTGGCGCTACGAGATGTTCCCGTTCGTCACCGCGGAGCTGGATGGCGTGGACCTGCTGCGGGTGTTGAACCGCGGCATGATCCCCTCCCACTACCTGGCCGGCGGCTACCGCAAGTCGCTCGCCGCGTACCTGCGCGACTACCTGGCGGAGGAGGTCTTCGCCGAAGGCTTGACGCGCAACGTGGGCGCCTTCGCGCGCTTCTTCGAGGCGGTCGGCTACTCGCACGGCCAGCTCACCAACTACGCGAACATCGCGCGCGACTGCGGGGTCGACGCCAAGACGGTCCGCGAGTACTACCAGATCCTCTGCGACACGCTCCTGGGGAGGATGGTGCTGCCGTACCGCAAGCGCCAGGACCGGCGCGTGCTGTCGCGCACCCCGAAGTTCTATCTGTTCGACGTCGGCGTCGCCGGCGCCCTGGTCAAGCGCCGCATCGCCGAGCCGCGCGGCGAGCAGTTCGGACACGCACTGGAGCACTTCATCCTGATGGAGCTGGCGGCGCACGCCGCGTACCGCGAGCTGCACTACGACATCCACTATTGGCGCACCGGTTCCGGGCTGGAGGTGGACTTCATCCTGGGCGCCGGCGAGGTGGCGGTCGAGGTGAAGGGTTCGGCGCACGTCCGCGACCGGGAGCTGCGTCCGTTGCGCGCCTTCGTGGAGGAGCATCGGCCGCGGGCCGCGCTGGTGGTGAGCACCGAACCTGCCGAGCGCGCCGTCGGCGGCATCGGCATCGTGCCGTGGAAGAGCTTCCTGAGCCGCCTCTGGGGCGGCGAGATCATCGCCTGACCCGTATTGACCAGTGTGTCAATCCGGTGTAAATGCCATGCTTACGGAGGGACAGGCATGCCGACTACCGGAGCGCGGAGTGCCCCCGCGGTGAGCTTCACCACCATGGCCGAGGGCACCCGTGAGGACTACGAACTGCTGGCGCGGTTCGAGGAGGAATTCGCCGCCGACCTGGCCGACCGGGTGCTGGCCCAACTGCGCGCGCTGGCCGGCTCGCTGGCCGGCTACCAGGTGGACCGGCTGGAACACTCGCTGCAAACCGCGACCCGCGCCTGGCGCGACGGAGCCGATGAAGAGATGGTGGTGGCGGCGCTGCTGCACGACATCGACGACCTGCTGGCCCCGCACTGCCACGGCGAACTGTCGGCGCTGGTGCTGCGCCCCTACGTGACCGAGCGCACCTGGTGGATCGTGCGCCATCACGGCCTGTTCCAACTCTACTACTACGCGCACCACTCGGGGCGCGACCGCAACGCGCGCGACAAGTACCGCGGTCACCCCTGGTACCAGGACGCGGTGGACTTCTGCCACCGCTGGGACCAGTGCTCGTTCGACCCCGACTACGAGTCGCTACCGCTGGAGTTCTTCGAGCCGATGGTGCGCCGGGTGTTCGCGCGCGAGCCGTTCAGCCTGGCGCCGAGGGGGTAAGTCATGCAGGGTCATCCGCAGAGCGTCGATCAGTCCGACCGCATCGTCCCGATCAACCTGCGCCAGAGCGGCCGCACGCCCACCGAGCTGCTGATCTCCAACCGCGTGCGCAAGTCGCCCTACTGGCATCTGTCCCACGAGGCGGGCTGCTGGCGCGCCACGGTGTACAACCGCGTCTACCATCCGCGCGGCTACGTGCGCCCGGAGGAGGGCGGCGCCGCGGCGGAGCATGCAGCGCTGACCACGCACGTCACGCTGTGGAACGTGGCTGTGGAACGCCAGATCCGGGTCCTGGGGCCGGACGCGGAGCGGTTCGTGGACTACGTCATCACGCGCAACGCGGCCCGCATCAAGCCGCTGCACGCCAAGTACGTGATCCTCTGCAACGAACGGGGCGGCATCCTCAACGACCCGGTGCTGCTGCGCCTCTCGGCCGACGAGTTCTGGTTCTCGCTGGCCGACTCCGACCTGCTGTACTGGCTGCAGGGGGTGAACGTGGGGCTGCGCATGGAGGTGCGGATCGACGAGATCGACGCCTGTCCGGTGCAGCTCCAGGGGCCGAAGTCGCTCGCCCTGATGGCCGACCTGGTAGGAGACGGGATCCGCGACATCCCCTACTACGGTCTCATGGAGGCGCGCATCGCCGGGTGCCCGGTGGTGATTTCGCAGTCCGGCTTCTCGGGCGAAAAGGGCTACGAGATCTATCTGCGCGACGCCACCCTGCACGCCGAGAAGATGTGGTACGCGGTGCTGGAGGCGGGCAAGGCGCACCATCTCCAGGTGATCGCGCCCGGGCACCAGCGCCGCATCCAGGCCGGCATCCTGTCCTGGGGCCAGGACATCGATCACGAGACCGTGCCGTTCCAGTGCAACCTGGCCTATCAGGTGCCGCGCAAGAAGCGGGCCGACTACATCGGCAAGGCGGCCCTGGAGCGCATCCGCGAACAGGTCGACGCCGGGCGCCCGCCGTTCAAGATGATGCTGGTGGGCATGACCCTGGGCGGCAAGCCGATCGACGACTACGCGCCCGACTTCTGGCTGGTGTCGGACGCCGGCGGCGGCGATCCGATCGGCTACCTGACCTCGCCGTGGCACGCCCCGGAGCTGGGCTGCAACATCGCCCTCGGCTACGTGCCGGTGGCGCGGGCGGCGGTCGGCACGCCGCTCACGGTATGGCTGCCCGACGAGTACGCCAGCGAGCCGGGCAAGCCGGAGCAGGCGCAGGTATGCGAAGTCCCGTTCCGGCCGTCGGTCAATCCGAGCGCGCGCGAGCTGGCCCACGCGCGCGGCGAGGACGCCGCGCTCTAGCCTGGCTTGGCCTCCGAGGTCCGCGAGGTGCCTGCCGCGCTGATCGACGCGGCGCCGCCGCTCGACCGCGGGCGCCTCTACCGCGGGGAGCTGCTGGTGTTCCGGCGAATGGCGGCGATGACCGCCCTGGCCGCGCGGGCGCGGGAGATGGCCGGCGCGGCGTTTGCGCCCGCCGCGCCGCCGCGCGCCGAGCAGGCGTTCGCGCCGGCGGAGTTTCTGGCCCTCGCCGCGGCGCTGCGCCGCTCCTTCATGCGCGACGGGGAGGTGCGCGCCGCGCTGCGGGCGGTAATCGCGGAGTTGGGGCTCGACCCTGCCGCCACCAGCGCCGACCGCCTGATCCTGCGCCTGCAGCCGAGCAGCGCCGCGCACCGCGGCCGGCGGGTGCGCGACCTGCCCGCGCACCGCGACACCTGGGGCTCCAACGTCATGGCGCAGATCAACCTGTGGGGCCCGGTGTTCCCGATCGACGCCGGCGCCACGCTGGTGATCTGGCCCACGCTGTTCGACCGCGCGGTGCCCAATACCAGCGCCTCCTGGGATCTGGAACGGCTGCGCGCGGCGCCGAAGTCATATCCCCTGCTGCCCGAGTGCCAGGCCCCGCTCGACGCCCACCCGGCGCTGGCGGTGGTCATCGAGCCCGGCGATCTGCTGTGCTTCTCCGGGGCGCAGCTCCATGCCAGCCGGCCCAACCGGACCGGACGCACCCGCCTGAGCCTCGACACCCGCATCTTCGAGCGCGGCGACGCGCGCGCCGGGCGCGGGGCGGTCAACGTCGACGGCCGCGCGCCGCGCGTAGCCTGGGACTGGTTCCACGCCCTGCAGAACCCCGCCGCAACGGACTAGCAAAGCTGCCGATTCACCGGTACACGGCTTTGCGGTGGCCAACCTTGACCACGATCACCACCAACTGAAGGTCTTCAATCTGATAAAGGATTCGGTATGAACCTGAGCGGATACGGTACAGCTCTCCGCCGGTCAGCTCCTGCTGTCTCGCGGTCGAGGACTCTCAGCCAGATGCTCGATCCGCCGCAGAATCCGATCTACTTCGTGCTTTGGAATGCCACGCAAATCTTTGCGCACGGAGGGTTGGAAGCGTACTTCATATCGTTCCATCGGTGCGCAGCAGTTCCATAAACTCGTCGTATCCCACCGATTTCTCGTTCCGGCGCTGGCGCCAGTCTCTGATATCCTCGAGATCTTCGGTCAGCGCCACCCGGAGCGCATCGTTGACGAGTTGAGACATCGACTCGTGGGTCTCGGCCGCCTTCAGGCGGAGCGCGTGGTGGACATCGTCCTGCAGGTACAACGTTGCCTTGCCCATACCGCTGCAATCATGCGGGTTTTGACGGCTTGACGGCAAGACGCCGGCGCTGCGGCGGCTGCGGCGCTCGGCACGCTGCCGGGGCCGGTAGCGCACGGCGGCCCGATCGGGGATAAACTACGGCATGCAGTATCTGCGCGAACGGGTGCTGGCCGGCGAGTTGCTGGCCGGCACGTTCTGCAACATCGGCTCTCACGTCACCACCGAGATGGCGGGGCACGCCGGCTTCGACTGGCTGCTCCTGGACCTGGAGCACGGCGCCGGCGATCAGAGCGAGCTGGTGCATCAGCTCCAGGCGGCCGCCGCGGCCGCCACGCCGGCCATCGTGCGCATCGCCTGGAACGAACCGTGGCGCTTCAAGCGGGTGCTCGATCCCGGCGCCGCGGGGGTGATGGTGCCGTGGGTCAACACGGCGGCCGAGGCCGCGGCCGCCGCGGCGGCCATGCGCTACGCGCCCGGCGGGGTGCGCGGGGCGTCGGTGCTCAACCGCGCTACCGACTACGGCCTGCGCGCCGGCGAGTACTTCGCGGCCGCCAACGACAGCCTGCTCACGGTGGTCCAGATCGAAACCCGCCAGGCGGTAGCGAACGCCGCCGCCATCGCCGCCGTGGAGGGGGTCGACGTGCTGTTCGTCGGTCCGTTCGACCTTTCGATCGGGCTGGGGATCCGGGGCCGCTTCGACCATCCGGAGTTCCTGGCGGCGCTGGATCAGGTGGTGGCCGGCGCCAAGGGGGCCGGCAAGGCGGCGGGCATTCTGCTGCAGCGCGCCGAGCAGGTGGCAGCCACGGTGGAGCGCGGCTTTACTTTCATCGCCCTGGGCTCCGACGGCGGGCTGGTGGCCAATGGCATGGCGCAACTGGCGGCCGCGTTCGCCCCCTTCCGCGCCAACGAAGGGTAACGGGGGCTACCGGCTCGCTGCGGGCGGTTCCGGGACCGGCGGCGGCGGGCCGATCTCGAGCCTGGTCTCGATGCGCACCAAGCGGGTGTCGATGGCGTGAACGTCGGCGCGCAGGGACTCCACGTCGGCGCTGATCTCGGCACGCAACGCGGCAACATCGGTCTTGACCTCAGTGCGCAACGCGGCAACATCGGTCTTGACCTCGGCGCGCAACGCGCGAACATCGGCGCGCACATCCCGTATGTCAGCGCTCAGTACGAGCACGGCTACCAGGATGGTCAGCACGATTACCACGAACTGAACGGCGGCTTGCCAGTCGATCAGGTTCCGGGCAGCGACCGCCGGTCTCCGGGTGGGCGTGGCGTCCGCAGCGCTCATGCCGGCCAAGCTACCACAAGGATCGTGCCCGCGCATAGTCGGCGGTGATCTGACGGATTCTGAGGGCGCACTTCCTGAACGCGTCAGGCGGCCCAGTGGAGTCCTCGTGCGCGCCCCGCCGGCTGGCGTACCGCGTCAGCGGTCAGGTCAGGTTAGAGACGTTCGGGAACTTCCAGGTAGCGTACCCCGGCGGCAGCGGCGCGTTCCCGGTCGGCGGCATCGAGCCGATAACCGGCGACCAAGGCCACGGCCTCCTCGCCGAACACCGCGGCAAGCGTTTCCGCGCTGTTGCGGCTGCGGACGACGTCGTCGGCATCGAGCCGATTGGCAACCTCGACCGCGACCCAGACCGGCGCGCGTTCCCGCCGCCGCCGCCCGCGCAGAATGATGTCGGTAGCGATGATCCGGTGCTCTTGCGCCTCGCTGATACGACCCTCGTCGGCGGCCGCGGCGACCCGATCGGCAAAATCTTCAGGGCACTGGTGCACGGCGCTCTGGATGATGCGGACGCGCCGCAACTCCAGGAGCTGACTCAGCAGCGGCTGAATCCTGCGGTGCACCTTCATCTCCAGGTCCGACCCCTTCAGGTATCCGACGTCGTTCTTGAGGCCCGCCACGTCGGTCTTGAGGCCCGCTACGTCCTTCTTGAGCTCGGCAATATCTTTCTCGATGCGGTCCAGCCGCGCCGGCATGCCGAGAAACTCGTTGGTGAGCAGGGCGCGCAGCAACATTCGTTGCGCCTCGGGGTTGGCCTGCAGCTCGGCGATGATGCGCGCCACCAGCGACTCCGGGTTCAACTGTGATTCCGGGTTCAACTGTTCAGCCTGTTCAACCGCCACGGGTGATCCCACGTCCCGATCGAACCTACACGGCGGGCGCGGCTCCGATCAAGCCTCCAGTCCCCTCCTCCCCTTCGGCCCAGTGGATGGTCCTCGTGCGCGCCACCGCCGGCTGGCGTACCGCGTTAGCGTGCTAGAGCCGTTCGGGAACTTCCAGGTAGCGTACCCCGGCGGCAGCGGCGCGTTCCCGGTCGGCGGCATCGAGCCGATACCCGGCGACCAAGGGCACGGCCTCCTCGCCGAACACGGCCGCAAGCGTATCCGCGCTGTTGCGGCTGCGGACGATGTCGTCGGCATCGATCCGATTGGCTACCTCGACCGCGACCCTGACCGGCGTGCGTTCCCGCCGCCGCCGCCCGCGCAGAATGATGTCGGTAGCGATGATCCGGTGCTCTTGCGCCTCGCTGATACGGCCCTCGTCGGCGGCCGCGGCGACCAGATCGGCAAAGTCCTCAGGACACTGGTGCACGGCGCTCTGGATGATGCGGACGCGCCGCAACTCCAGGAGCTGACTCAGCAGCGGCTGAATCCTGCGGTGCACTTTCATCTCCAGGTCCGACCCCTTCAGGTATCCGACGTCGGTCTTGAGGCCCGCCACGTCCTTCGTGAGGCCCGCTACGTCGGTCTTGAGCTCTGCCACGTCCTTCTTGAGGCCCGCCACGTCGATCTTGAGCTCGGCAATGTCTTTCTCGATGCGGTCCAGCCGCGCCGGCATGCCGAGAAACTCGTTGGTGAGCAGGGCGCGCAGCAACATCCGTTGCGCCTCGGGGTTAGCCTGCAGCTCGGCAATGATGCGCGCCACCAGCGATTCCGGGTTCAACTGTCCAGCCTGCTCAACCGCCGCGTATGGTCCCACGTCCGATTGAACCTATAGGGCGAGTGCGGCTCCGGTCAAGCCACCGGCCTCCCTCCCTTCGGCGCGTGCGGCGCGGCCCCCCGGGCGTTTCAGGGAACGCGGGCGCGAAACAGCAGCGCCGTGCCGCGCGCGCGGTAGCTGCCCGCGCCGGCCGGTACGAAGACCGACTCGCCGGGGCGGCAGTGCAGCTCGCGGCCTGAGGCGTCGCGCAGGATGCCGTAGCCGAGCACCAGCAGCACGATCTCGGGGCCGGCGGGGGTGGCCGCGAATTCCGACCGGGACGGCAGTTCGTCCAGCGCCACCGACGAGAGCGCGAACTCGGCGGCGGGGGTCGGGTAGTGGCGCTCGCCGTTGGCGGCCGGGCGCGGGCGCAGCAGCGCCGGCGGCTCGGGCGCGAACTTCGCCGCCTGCAGGAGCTCCGCGGCGTCGACGTGCTTGGCGGTGAGCCCGCCGCGCAGCACGTTGTCGGAGTTCGCCTGCAGCTCGACGCCGGTGCCGCGCAGCGTGGCGTGCAGCGTCCCGGCGCCGGTGTAGGCCCCCTCGCCGGGCTCCATCCGCACCAGATTCAACAGCCAGGGACTGAGCGCCCCGGGGTCTTCCGGGTATTGCGCCGCCAGCCGCCGGACCCACTCGGCCTCAGCCGGGCCGGGCTCTCCGGGAGCAGCCGGCGGCGGCCGGCCGGCGGCGCTGCGGACCGCGCGCGCCACCAACTCGGCGCGCTGCCCCGCGTCCAGGCGCAACGCCGCCGCCACCAGCGCGCGCAACGCGTCCGGCCCCGGACGCGCCTGCAGCGCGGCGACCGCCGGGCGCAGCGGCGGCGCGTCGATGACCTGCAACCGGCGCGCGAGCGCGGCGTAGGGACGAAACCCGGAGAGCAGCTCGTAGGGCTCCAGGGCCACCACCACCTCCGGCTTGTGGTTGCGGTCGCGGTAGCTGCGCTGCGGCGCATCCACCGCGATCCCCGCCGCCTGCTCGCGGGCAAAGCCCGCGGCCGCCTGCCGCCGCGTCGGATGCGCCTGAATCGACAGCGGCTGCGCCACCGCCAGCACCTTGAGCAGGAACGGCAGCACTCCCCCGAAGCGCGGCGCCGCCGGCCCCAGCGCCTCCGCCGGCCGCTCCGCCACCAGCCGCTCCAGGCTCACCCGGCGGCCTCCCACCGTCACCGCCGACGGCGCCTGCGGATGCGCTCCGAGCCACAGCTCGGCCTCCGGCTGCTCCGCCGGCGGGCGCTCCTGCAGCCGCGCCAGCGCCGTCTTCGACCCCCATGCATAGTGCTGAATGGGGTTGTCCAGCTTCAGCAACCCGAGCATCGACGGACCGCTAACGGCCCAACCTGACCCGCCGGCCGCGGCTCGGCTGCCGGCATCACGCTTACTCCTCGTCCGCGATCCGCACCTGCAGCGTCCTGCCTTCCAGCGTCCGGCGCGCCCAGTAGAGGTTCTGGAACTGATCGTTGCCGGGCTCCGTCCACTCCGCGATGGCGGTTGCTCCGGTGCCGCTGCCGCCGGTAATGGTGATGGTGGGGCGCATCGGGTAGCCGCTCCCCCGGTTCGTGATCGTCACCTCGCCGAGCACGGCTATCAATGCGGAGGTGGCGGATGCCGCTTGACCGAACTCTTGTGAGAAGATAACGGTCGGGGCGGTCGTGTAGCCGTACCCCGGGTCCGTGACCGTCACCGAATCGACGGCGCCGGACAGCACCGCGGTGGCCGTCGCCCCGCTGCCGCCGCCGCCCGTAAAGCTGACGGTCGGCACCGTCGTGTAGCCGCTCCCATTGCCCGTCACTGCCACGGAAGATATGCCGCTCTGCAGCGTCGCGGTGGCGGTGGCGGCCGTGGAGGGACCGCCGCCGCTAAAGGATACGGTCGGGGCCGACGTGTAGCCGCTCCCCGCGTTCGTCATCGTCACGCCCGTGACGGTACCCGTCAGGCTGAGCACCGCGGTACCGGTCGCCACGTTGGTACCGCTGGCCGGGTTCCCGAAGGTAACGGTGGGGGAGCTGTTGTAGCCGCTCCCATTGTTCGTCATCGTCACGGACGCGACGCCGGTTTGCAGGAACGCGGTGGCGACCGCCCCGGTGCCCGGCCCCCCAAAGGCAACGGTCGGGGCCGACGTGTAGCCGCTCCCCGGGTTCGTGATATCCACGTCATAGACTTCGCTCTTCAACGCTGCGGTGGCGGTGGGCATGGCGCCGCCGGACGGCGGCGCCGAAAAGCTGACGGTCGGAGCGACGCGTGACGCGTAGGTTTGAGCTCCGTCGTACGTGACCGTCACGGACCCGACGCCCATGGACGCCGCCGCGGTGGCGGTGGCCCTGACGCCGCCGGACGGCGGCGCCGAAAAGCTGACGGTCGGAGCGCTCGTGTAGCCGCTCCCCCGGCTCGTGACCGTGACCCGGCTGACGAATCCGCCCTCGTCCGACTGGTCCGGGGCCGTGAGCACCAGCACCACCTCGCCCTCCCGGACTTCCGCTTCGACCTTCCACTCCGCGCCGGAGAGATCGTCCGCGAAGACCGGCCGGTAACTGACGTTCTCGAGCGGCAGGTCCTGCCCGTCGATCGATACGCGCACCTTGCCGGCGGCGATCCGGTCCCAGGCGTACGGCGCGGAACGGTTGGTGGTCTGGATAAACACGTCCGCCTCGTCGCCAAAGTGAGCCACGCTGATCGGCCAGCTCTTCATCGTCTCCTGCGGCGTCGGCGTCGTCGGCTCATCGCCGCCGGTCCCGCCGCCGCCCGACCCCGGCATTGCCGGCGTCGTCGTTCCCGGCGTAGTACCGGGCCGCGCCGTCTGCGTGCACGCCACCAGCATGGCGATGCCGGCGGCCGCCGCGAGCGCTACCATCATCGTCGTCCTACTACTCATCAAGATTCTCTCCTGCGCCGATCGACACCGTGTAACGCGCCGAACCCTGTCCCGAGTCCGGTGCCGAGTGCCGGGTGCCGGCGTCCAATCGGACCGGATTGTAGCACGAGTCCGGCCCACTTCCGAAACGCCGCGCCGGCGCGCGCGGCGCGCGCTCACGCCTGCTCCGGGTCGATGCCGGCCCGGCGCAGCATCGCCTCCAGCCGGTCAGCGCGGCGCCGTTCCTGCTCGGCGCGGCCGCGTTCCTGGTCAGCGCGGCGCCGTTCCTGCTCGGCGCGCCCGCGTTCCTGCTCGGCCGCTTCCTTGCCGGTGGGGATCAACTCGCCGCGCGCGTCCGTCCAGCGCAGCCACCGGCTCCGCACGCCCTCGAACTCCCCTTCCCACAGCGTCATTCCCAGCCCCAGCTCCGGGAACCAGGGCCGATCCTGGCGCTCGTATCCCCCGCCGCTCAACCGGTAGACGCGCAGGTCATCGCTCATCACCCGATGCAACAGGTCCTGGATTACGTAGTAGCCCACCCCCATCTCGGCGTAGCGCAACCGCTTCCCGCCGATCTCGCCCCCCTTCTGGTTCGACACGATCTCCACCACCAGGTCCGGCACCTTGCCGAACTCCCACACGAAGTAGGAGCGGTGCCTCTTGTCCCACCAGTTCGGGTTCACCTGCACGTCCAGACTCAGGAACACGTCCGGCACGATCGCCGGATTGCGCGGTTCGGGGAACACGCCCACGTTGGCAGCGGTCAGAAACGGGCGCCCGCCGCCCGGGCCGGCCCAGGAAGTGTACAGCGGCTCGGTGAGCAGGCGTTGCTGCTTCTCGGAGGGCATGTTGTCCACCGGCGTATCATCCTCGGTGACCAGAGATTCGATGTCGAAGCCGGGCGCCGGCGCGGCAGGCGCCGCGGCGCCCGGCGCGGCCCGGGCCGGGGCGGCCGGCGGCGCGCCGGCCAGCGGCCGCGCGGGCCGGTGCCGCGGAGACCGGGCGGGACCCGTCACCAAGTCCGCCGCCGGCCGCGCCGCGGCGGGCTTGGCGGCGTGCGCGTCAGGCGCGGAACGACCGGCCGGGAACGTCGGCGAGTCCATGAGGGAGAGTATAGCCGCACCGCAGGCCCGAAATCTCAAGGCACTTCGGGACGGCGCGCGGCGTGGCCTCCCTACCCGGCGCCACCACCGGTAGCCGGCGGGTAGCCAGAGGCAGGCCGGGAGGCTATCGTAGCTCATGGTTCGCTTTGGCATTATCGGCACCGGCGGCATCGCCGCCGGCGGCGCTACGGATCTGGCGGCGCATCCCGACGCCGAGCTGATCGCCGTCGCCGACCCCAGCCGGGAACGGGTGACCGCGTTCGCCGCCCGCTTCGGGGTCGAGGCGGTGCTGGAGAACGCGCAGCAGCTCGTGGCGCTGGATGCGGTGGACGCCGTCTACGTGGCCGTGCCCAACTACCTGCACGCGCCCGTCAGCACCATGGCGCTGCAGGCCGGCAAGCACGTGCTGCAGGAAAAGCCGCTGGCGCTCAGCGCGGCCGACGCCGCACCGCTGGCCGCGGCCGCGCGCCAGTCCGACCGCCACTTCATGCTGGGCATGAACCAGCGCTTCGCCCCGCCGGTGCAGCGCGCCCGGCAACTGGTGGACCAGGGCCGCATCGGCCGGCCCTATCACTGCAAGGCGTACTGGCGCCGACGGGAGGGCATCCCCGGCCTCGGAAGCTGGTTCACCCGCAAGGAGCGTTCCGGCGGCGGCGGCCTGCTCGACATCGGCGTGCACATGCTGGATGACGCTCTCTACGTGCTCGACGACTTCGACGTCCACTCGGTGTCCGGCGCCACCTACGCCGAGTTCGGACCGCGCGGTCTGGGCGAAGGCGGCTGGGGCCTCTCGGAACGCTCCGGCGCGCCGTTCGACGTGGACGACTTCGCCACCGCCCTCATCAAGCTGAAGCGCGGCGCCAGCGTGACGCTGGACGCGGTCTGGGCCATGCACGCCGAGCGGCGCAACGCCATGAACGTCGAGCTGTACGGCACCGACGGCGCCATCGACACCTACGGCGAACGGCTCTACCGGGCGCAGGCCGACGGCTACCACATCATCGAATCACCCGCCGCCGGCGACCTCGCCTACCCGCACGCCAGCCGCTTCCACCACTTCGTGAACGTGATCCTAGGCCGCGAGGAACCATGCGTCACCCTGGAGCAGGCGCTGGTCGTGCAGCGCATCCTGGACGCCGTCTACGCCTCCGCCGCCACCGGCCGCGAAATCCTCTTTCAACCAACCGAATCAACTCCCGAGGCCAAGTGACTGACTGACTGAGCGTATGTGGACAACCACGCCGCCATCCGATAAGATATATGAATATACCTGTGAGCCTTGGGTATGAAGATCACGAAACGACAAGAAGACCACGCTATCGTACTGCGTCAGATGAGCGGCATAGGCGCTGATGATGATACCCTGCCTGGCGAAGTGCAAGTATCTCTTAAGAAAGAGATTAGCGATCTACTTGAGGAGGCGGGAGTCGAGAACTGGGACGGAGAAGGCGCGACAGCACTTGACGAGGATACGGTTCGCACTGCCGAGATGGTGGTTGACGAGCTGCCGAATTATGCCGGAAGACCTGATGTTTCCGCAACTCCGCATGGTGAGGTGGATTTCGACTGGGTAAAAAGGCAAGACTTGATGCTTACCGTAAGCGTTGGCCCGGGCGGTAAAGAGATCGCATTTGCCGGATTGTTTTGCGGAGCGCGATTGAGCGGACATGATTTGTGGACCGGAAAGCTCCCAAAAACCATGCATTGCTGCTTTGAACGACTGCGCGATTGCTCGAAATAAGTGAACGGTACAAAAGGAATTGCTCGCTCGATTTGCATTAGAAAGTGGTCGCATTACAGACTCAGTTGTGAAACCCAAGCTGTTTGAACCTAACAGACGGCTTGAGCTCTCTGTCTTTTTCATAGACGATCTTATCGGTGAAGAAATCAAAGCTATTGGTATAAACGTGGCGACCCAACATCCCACTAGCAAACGACTCTATGGGTGGGGTGAAATCGACGAGAAAACGGTATATGAGGTCGGGCTGAAAGTGAATCGTGATGACGATCCGGAACGACATGCAAACATCGTTGGTTGGCCGAGAGTTCGGGAGGAACGAAAGCTGAAACAAATACTGCTGGCATCCTCATCCCGTCCAGTCAGACTTAGTCCGCCGGTCGAAGTCGGTCAACCGTGAGGGCCGATTGAAGACGATGCGGATTCTGTTTGCGGATGATACTGACATCAGCCTGGACGGGGACATCGACTTTTCCGGACTGCAGGCGTTGGGGGAGTACCGCAGCCTGCCCAACGGCTCGGTGGCGGAGATCATCGAGCACGGCGCCGCCGCCGAGGTGATCGTGGTCAACAAGGCGCTGCTCACCGCGCCGGTGTTCGCGGCGCTGGACGCCCTGCGGCTGGTGGCGGTGAGCGCCACCGGCTACAACAACGTCGATCTGGAAGCCGCCCGCGGCGCCGGCGTCACGGTGTGCAACGTGGCCGGCTACGCCGGCGACACGGTGCCCCAGCACGCCTTCGCGCTGATCCTCAACCTGGCCACCCAGGCCCACCGCTACGCCGCCGACGTCGCCCGCGGCGACTGGCAGCGCAGCTCCTCGTTCACGCTGCTGCGCTACCCCACCTTCGAACTGAAGGGGCGCGCCATCGGCATCGTCGGCTTCGGGGTGATCGGGCGCGGCGTGGCGCGCATCGCCGAGGGCTTCGGCATGCGCATCCTCGCGCACGACGCCTTCCCGATCCACGGCAGCCCCTACGCCAACACGCCGCTCGACCGGTTGCTGGCCGAGTCCGACTTCGTGACCATCCACAGTCCGCTGACCGATCGCACCCGCAACCTGATCGACGCCGCGGCGCTGGCGCGGATGAAACCCACCGCCTGCCTGATCAACACCGCCCGCGGCGGGATCGTCGACGAAGCCGCGCTGGCCGCGGCGCTCACCGCCGGGCGCCTGGCCGGCGCCGGCTTCGACGTGCTCAGCGAGGAGCCGCCGGCGGCCGGCAACCCGCTGCTGGCCGCGCCAAACGTCATCATTACCCCGCACAGCGCCTGGTCCACCCGCGAGGCGCGCCAGAAGCTGATCGACGAGACGGCCGCCAACATCCGCGCCTTCATCGCCGGCGCGCCGCGCAACGTGGTCAGCGGCTAGCCGCGGGGCTACACCCGGACTACACCCACACCAGGTTCTCGGTCTCCGGCTCCACCGCCGGCAGCAGCGCTTCCACCTCTTGCACCGTGGTGGCGGCCAGCATGGAGGCGGCCAGCGCCTGCGCGGCCGGCAGCTCGAGCGCGGCAATGGCCGCCTGCACCGGCGGCAGGTAGACCGGCTCCACGCTCAGGCTGCGCACCCCGATGCCGACCAGAAACGGCAGGTACTGGGCCTGATGCGCCATGTCGCCGCAGACCGACAGCGCCGTCCCGCGGCGGGCGCACGCCGCGACCACCGCGCGCAGCGTCCGCAGCACGGCCGGGTGATGCGGCAGGTAGAGGTGCGCCACCTTCTCGTTGGTGCGATCCACCGCCAACAGGTACTGGATCAGGTCGTTGGTGCCGATCGAGAGGAAATCCGCCTCCTCCGCGAAGTCGTCGATCAGCGGCACCACCGACGGCACCTCCACCATCGCCCCGACCGCCACCTCGGCGCTGATCAGATGATCCTCCGCGCGCAGCTCGGCGGCGCACTGCTCCACCGCGGCGCGCCCGGCGCGCAGCTCCTCGATGGAAGACACCAGCGGAAACATCACGTGCAGCTTGCGGCCCCCGCTGGCGCGCAGCATGGCGCGCAGTTGCTGCGTGAAGATGTCGCGGTTGCGCAGGCTGAAGCGAATGGAACGCACCCCCAGAAACGGATTCTGCTCGCGCATCTCGGGGAAGTAGGAGAGCACCTTGTCGCCGCCGATGTCGAGCGTGCGGAACAGGATGTCGCCATGCGGGAAGCGCGCCACCAGCTCCCGGTACAAGGCGTACTGCTCTTCCTCCGAGGGCAATTCGCGCCGCACCATGAACGGGAACTCGGTGCGGTACAGCCCGATCCCCTCGGCGCCGAGCTGGCGCGCCAGGTCGGCGTCGCTCATCAGATTGACGTTGGCCATGAGGCGCACCACCACGCCGTCCGAGGTCGCGGTCTGCGGCTCGATCGCGCCGCACGGCGCGGGCGCCTGCTGCACCGCGATACGGGGGCCGAAGTGGGCCGCCACCGCCTCGTTCGGCCGCACGTACACCCGGCCATGGTCGGCGTCGAGCAGGATGTCGGTGCCCGGCGCCAGCGCCAGCAGGCGCGGGTCGTCGACGATCACCAGCGGCACCATCAGGGAGCGCGCCAGGATCGCGACGTGGGAGGTCACGCCGCCGGTAACCAGCACCACTCCGGCCGCCTGCTGCGACGACAGCCGCAGGAGCTGCGACGGGAACACCTCGCGCGCAATGACGATCCGCCCGCGCCACTCGGCCGCCTCGGCCTGGGCGTCGCTGACGTTGTGCAGCAGGCGCGTGACCAGGTCCTTCACGTCGTTGGCCTTCTCGCGCACGAAGCCCACGTTGCTGGACTGGAAGCGGTGCACGTACTGGTTGGCGATGCGCAGCACCGCCTGCGGTACCGCCACCCCCTCCTCGATGAGCCGTTCGACCGCTTCCGTGAACCCGGGGTCCTTGAGGATCAGCAGATGGGAGGAGAAGATGAGGGAGGCGACGTCGGACAGCCGTTCGCCGACCTGCGCCTGCATCTCCTCCAACTGCTCCTCGGTGGCGCCGATCGCGGTGCGGAAGTCGTCCCGCGTCAGATTGGGGCGATACTCGGCCTTGGCCAGCGAGTCGTACTGCGATTCCCGGTCCAGCCTCAGACTGGGGCCGCGCGCCAGCCCGCCGGACGCCACCTGGCCTTCGAAGGTGGCGGCCGTGTCCAACGGCGCGTCGTCGCCGTCGCCGGGACCGGGCGCCGACCCCAGCAACAGACGCGCGTTCTCGATCGCGCCGGTGAGCTGGGCGCCGACGGCGCGCAGGCCCTGCACGTCGGTGCGCGTGAACTTGCGGTTCTTCCGGCGCTGCACCACCAGCACCCCGATCCGGGTAATGCCGCGCAGCAGCGGAACCGCCAGGAAGCATTCGAACTCCTCTTCCCGGAGGTGCGGCACGTGGCGGTAGAACGGGTTGGCGCTGGCTACCGGCTCCACGATGTAGCGAAGCTGCTTGAGCGCCACCCCGGTGAGTCCTTCGCCCAGCTTCAGGCGCACCTTGCCCACCAGCTCGCGGTTGAGCCCGTGGGTGGCGCTCAAGGTGAGCTCCCGGTCGGCGGGATCGTAGAGATAGATCGAGCACACCTCGGCGTCCACGTGCAGCGCCACCATCCTGGCGGTACGCTGCAGGAACGTGCTCAGGTCGAGCGCTTCGTGAAACAGCGCGCTGAGCTCGTTGATGTCGCAGACCAGGCTGTAGTGCTCCACTTCGGTCATATGCTGCCGCCCGCGCGCGGCCCGCTCCGGCGCCGGCTGCGCGGTCGGGGTAATATACCGCAGTATTGGAAATGGTGAAGCTTCACGATCAACACCTGCACTCGCGCCATTCGGTCGACTCCAAGGCGGATCCGGCGGCCAACTGCGAACAGGCCATCGCCGCCGGTCTGGCGGGCCTCACGTTCACCGAGCACTACGACATGCATCCGAGCGAACGCGACCAGTGCCAATGGGACTACGACGCCATCGCCGCCACCGTGGCGGCGCTGCGGCGGCGCTACTCGCCGCCGCTCGCCATCGGCTTCGGCATCGAGGTGGACTACCAGCCGGCGCTGGTCGAGGAGACCCTGGACTACCTCGACCGGCACCGCTTCGACGCGGTCCTGCTCAGCGTTCACTGGTGCGGCGGCCGCCCCCTGCACCTGCGCCGGCGCTGGCAACGGCTCGACGCCGCCGCCATGCGCCGCGACTACCTGGCGACGCTGCGCGAGGCGGCCGAGCTGTGCCGCGAGCTGGCCGCCGCCGGGCACTGCCCGTTCGACATCCTCAGCCACCTCGATTACGTCAAGCGCTACCTGCTCAGCTACTGGGGCGCGCCGTTGGGGGCGGTGGAGCCGGCGCTGCTGGACCCGATCCTGGAAGCGATCATCGCCGCCGGCGTGGTGCCCGAGATCAACACCGCCGGACTGCGGCGCCCGGAAGCCGCGGCCTACCCCGACTGGCCGCTCCTGCGGCGCTACCGCGAACTGGGCGGGCGCGAGGTGAGCATCGGCAGCGACGCCCACCGCAGCCGCGAGGTCGGGCACGGGTTCGGCGCCATGGCAGCGCGGCTGCAGGCCATCGGCTTCGCCGGCGAGACGGTGTTCCGGGAACGCCGGCGGCGGCTCATCTCCTGGTGAGGGGGCGGCGTTCCGGCCGCCCGCGCTGCCCACGGAAATACCTGATAACTCAATCCCCGCGGCGCCAGGGCTTGACCAGTGGCCGGCAGTATCATAGCATCTGGCATAGTTGAGCAGCGCGCCGCGGATCGTGCCATGAGCGATGCTGCGCGAGCTGCCGAAGGAGAGGATCATGGGCGAGAAGACGATGACCGTCAGTGCTCTGCGCCAGCAACTGATCGACAAGGCGACCGAGGACAACGAGTTCCGCAGCCAATTGATAGCGGACCCCAAGGCCGCGATCGAGGCCGAGATCGGCATGACCGTGCCCGCCGAATTCAACATCGAGGTGCACGAGGAGACGGCGACGACCAGTCACCTGATCCTGCCGCCCTCCGCCGAGCTCGGGGAAGCTGATCTGGTGCAGGTCGCCGGCGGCTTTTCCTGGGACAACGTGGGCTGGTAGCTGCGGTTCTGCCGACCTGCCGGTCTCCTGAATTGAGCGGGAGCGCATGAGCACCGGAGACGACCGCTCGACCGGCGCCGCGCGCGCCTCCTTTGCGTCGATCCTCGAGCGCTGCCGTTCCCTGTTCCCGCCCGCGCTGCTCGACGCCGCGGGCTGGGAGCGAATCATCCGCGCGGCGAAGCCGCTGCCGCGCGCCATTGCCGACACCCACTTCGGCTTCGAGTTCCATCTCGCGGAGCCGAACGCGGACGCTGACTTGGTGGTGCTCGCGATTCCGGGATCGGAGGTGGCGCGGCACTACGTCAGCGCGGGGAAGCGCGCCGCGCCCGGGTCGGCGGCGGCGGCGCTCGCAAGCGGACTTGAGCGGCAGGCGGCGGATCCCAACTCCTACCTTGCCCGAGGAGTGCGCGCCATGATGCTGGAGTACGATATGACGGGACTGGCGCCGCACCGGCCGGTGCCGCCGCCGGGCGTCTTCTTTTCGCCGAGCAAATCCGCCCCCGGCTCCCGGGGCGGCGTCCCCGAGCACGGAGACGCTGCCGCCCTGCTCGAAGCGCTCGCCGTTACCGCCGGCTGGAACAGCCACCGGGAGATGGTGCCCACGGTCGAGCGCATCGTCGCGGCGCTGCCGGAGGCGGCGTACGTGTTCCAGGCGGGAGCCCACCCGGCGCGCTCCCCGAAGGGGTTCCGCATTCTCCTCTGGGACGTCGCGCCACAGGAAGTCCCCGCCCTGCTGCAACGGTTGGAGTGGCCCGGATCGACCGCCGCGGCGGCGGCCGTGCTCGCCGCCATGGACGACCTGATCACCTACGTCGCCGTCGGCCTGGAAGTCACCGCGCAGGGGATCGGGCCGCGCCTCGGCCTGGAGCTGTACCGGCCGGTGAGGTGGTTCGACGCCGATGCCAGAGGGTGGCATCCCTTCATCGACCGGGTCGCGGAGCAAGGCTGGTGCATGCCCGAAAAAGCGGCCGGGCTGCGGTGCTGGCCGGGCGTCGAACGGATGCTTGGGGACGGCAAGTTGTACATCGTCCGCCAGGGCATCAGCTACTTCAAGGTCGTGGTCGAACGAGGCGCGCCAATCGCGGCGAAGGCATATACCGGCATGTCCGTGCTGCCGTACCGGCACCGCCCCGCCGAGAGTCCCATTCCTCCCCCGGACGCAGCGCGGCCCTGAAACGATCCCCGATCCTCCCGCTTCACCAGTTCGCGCCCCGGCCTGACCGGCCGGACCCGGCTTGACCCGGCCTGCCGGCAGATTGCCGCAACGCCCGGAATGGCCTACACTGTGGGCACTCAAGGAGCAACCAGAATGAGCGATACCATGACCGCCAAGCCGGACTACCGCTGGATCGGCAAACGTCCGATCCGGCACGACGGCGTCGACAAGGTGACCGGCCGCGCCCAGTACGGCGCCGACTTCTCCCTGCCGGGCATGCTGTACGGCAAGGCGCTGCGCAGCACCTGCGCCCACGCCCGGATCAAGTCGATCGACACCCGCGCGGCGCGCGCCCTCGACGGGGTCAAGGACGTAATCACCGCGGCCGACTTTCCCGAAGTCAGCGCCGAAGGCCAGATCGACAGCGAGGCGCCGGCCAGCATCAAGGATACGGCGCACAACGTGATCGCCCGCGGCAAGGTGCGCTACCACGGCCATACCGTGGCGGCGGTCGCAGCCGTCAGCCCGGCAATTGCCGACGCGGCCCTCAAGTTGATCGAGGTGGAGTACGAGCCGCTGCCGGTGGTGCTGGACGTGATGGAGGCGAGCGCCGCGGACGCGCCGTTGATCGACGAGTCGCTGCGCACCAACGGCGAGGCCGGCGCCGCCCCGTCCAACGTCGCCTCGCGCAACGTCTTCGAGGGCGGCGACCTGGACCGGGGCTTCGCCGCCGCGGAGGTGGTCTTCGAGCGCGAATTCGACAGCGCCACCGTCCATCAGGGCTATATCGAGACCCACGCCTGCATGGCGCGCGCCACCGAGAGCGGCGAGATCACCCTGTGGGTATCCAGCCAGGGTCACTTCTCGATCCGCGACAGCGCCGCCCAGGTGCTGGCGATCGAACCCTCCCTGATCCGGGCGATTCCGGCCGAGATCGGCGGCGGCTTCGGCGGCAAGACCACGGTCTACCTGGAGCCGCTCGCGATTCTGATGGCGCAGCGTACCGGGCATCCGGTGAAGATGGTGATGTCGCGCGACGAGGTGTTCCGCGGCACCGGCCCGGCGCCCGGCAGCCACACCCGCATCCGGATGGGCGCCACCCGCGACGGGCGCATCACCGCGGTGGACTGCGAGCTGTGGTTCGAGGCGGGCGGCTTCCCCGGCTCCGCGGTGGGGGCCGCCATGATGGCGCTGATCGCCCCCTACGAGGTGGCCAACTTCCGCATCGTCGGCTACGACGTGCTGGTCAACAAGCCCAAGTCGCACGCCTACCGCGCGCCCGGCGCGCCCAACGCCGCCCACGCCAGCGAGTGCGTGATCGACGAGATCTGCGAGGAGATCAAGATGGATCCTCTGCAGTTCCGCCTCAAGAACGCGGCCCGCAAGGGCACCAAGGCGCCCTACGGTCCGGTGTTCCCGGAGATCGGCATGGTGGAGACGGTGCAGGCGGCGCTGGATCATCCCCACTACCGGACGCCGCTGGGACCCAACCAGGGCCGCGGCGTGGCCTCCGGCTTCTGGATGAACGGCGGCGGCGACGCCACCGCCCATATCTCCGTCCTGCCGGACGGCAAGGTGACGCTGGTGACCGGGCGGCCTGACATCGGCGGCTCGCGCGCCGGCCACGCCATGGTACTGGCCGAGGAGCTGGGCATCGACGTGGACGACGTGCGGCCCTCGATCGGCGACACCGACGCCGTCGGCTTGAACGGCGTCACCGGCGGCAGCAGCACCGCCTACGCGGCCGCGGTAGCGGTGCACGAAGCCGCCGGCAAGCTGATCGCCGACGCCTGCCGCCGCGCCGCGGAGATCTGGGACGCGCAGCCGGCCGACGTCGAGTGGCGCGACGGCGCCGCCCATCTCAAGGCGGGGGTCAACGGCACCGAGGCGCCGCTCACGCTCAAGGAGCTGGCTTCCCGGGCGTCGCAGACCGGCGGACCGCTGGCCGCGGACGCGGCGGTCAACGCCAAGGGCGCCGCGCCCGCGCTCGGCACCCACATCTGCGACGTGGAGGTGGACCCCGAGACCGGCAAGGTGGACGTGGTCCGCTACACCGTGGTGCAGGACGCCGGACGGGCGATCCACAAGAGCTACGTGGAGGGCCAGATGCAGGGCGGCGCGGTGCAGGGCATCGGCTGGGCGCTCAACGAGGAGTACCTGTTCGACGAGGACGGGGTGATGGAGAACGCCGGCTTCCTGGACTACCGCATGCCGGTGGCGCTGGATCTGCCGATGATCGACACGGTGATCGTCGAAGTACCCAACCCGCGCCACCCCTACGGCGTGCGCGGCGTGGGCGAAAACGCCATCGTGCAGCCGCTGGCGGCGATTGCCAACGCCATCTACGACGCCGCCGGCGTGCGCCTGTACCACGTGCCGATGTCACCTCCGAAGGTGCTCGCGGCGGTGCGGGAGGCGCAGGCCAAGCGGCGCGTCCCCGCCGGCAATGGCGCCGCGGCGCCCGCGCCGCGGGAACCGGAGCCGGTCGCCGCACGCTGACCCCGCATCGCGCTGCAGGCGCAGCGCCGGCGATAGCGTCGGCGGGCAACCGCTGGCCGGGCGTTGCGCCTGCCAAGCGGTCAGTGGCGCACTGACCCGTCGGCGTAGTACGCGGCGGCGGGCCGGCGCGGCCGGAACGGCAGCCGCGCCGCGGCGGCCTCGTCGATCTCGATGCCGATTCCGGGGCGCTGCGGAAGCTGCAGGTAGCCGGCCACCACCCGCGGCGCCTCATCCACCAGCTCCAGCGCCGGCCCGGGCGGCAGGTTGGCCTCCTGCGCGAAGTAGTTGGGGATGGCGGCGTCGAGCTGCGCGAACGCCATGGTGTTGACCGGGCTGCCCATCAGGTGCGGGAAGTAGCGCACGAAGTGCGCCTCCGCCAGCGCCGCGATCTTCTTGGCCTGGGTAATGCCCCCGGCCAGCGACAGATCGGCGCGCACGAAGGCCACGATGCGGCGTCCGATCAGCTCGGCGAACCGATGCAGGCTGTAGCTGCGCTCGCCGGCGGCCAGCGGCAGGTCGATGCGGCGGGCGACGTATTCCAACGCCTCCTCGCTCTGCGGCGGCAGCGGATCTTCGTAGTAGGTCAGGCGCAGCGGCGCCAGCTCGCGGGCCAGCGTGATCGCCTCGTCCGGCGTCAGGTTGCGGTGAATCTCCACGCCCAGATCGGCCCGCTCCCCCACCGCCTCGCGAATCGCGGCCACGATCTCCACCGCGGCGGCGAGCACCGCGGTGGAGCTTTCCGCCGCCTCCCAACCGGCGAAGAAGGGTTGGGTGCGGAGCGAGACGAAGCCCTGCTCCACCAGCTCCCGCGCATGGTCGGCCCGCTCCTCCGCGCTGGCGCCGGTCACGTTCTCGAACACCTTGATGCGGTCCCGGCAGCGGCCGCCCAGGAGGCGGTGCACCGGCAGCCCGGCCACCTTGCCGGCGATGTCCCACAGCGCCACGTCGATGGCGCTCAGCGCGGCGCTCGCCACCGAGCCCATGAAGTGGCCGGCGCGCGAGACCGCCTGGTGGTGATGCTCGATCAGCGCCGGATCCTTGCCCACGAAGTACTCGGCGAGCGACTCGATGGCCCGCGCCACCACCTCGTGACTGGCCCACAGGCCGGCTTCGCCGTTCCCGGTCAGGCCGGCGTCGGTGGTGACCCGCACCAACAGATATTGGTCGCTGAGGATCGGCTTTACCGCGGTGATGCGCATGACCGCCCCCGCGCCTAATCGACCGGCACGCCGGCCGCGGCGGCGATGCGCCGCGTCGAGGCGACGGCGGCGGGGATGCGCTCATCCGGGAGATGCTCCACCAGCATGTAGCCGTCCGGCCGTAGCGCCTGCCAGCGCCGCATGGCGGCCGCCAGGTCCAGGCAGCCTTCGCCGGGGGCCGCCTCGTCGAGATGCACCACGAACCCGTCCGCCGGGAGCAGGTCCTTGAGGTGGGCGATGGCGGCGACCGGCCCCATCAGATCGAAGATGTGATCGATCCGGGCGCGGCTGGAATATGCCTGTTCCAGCGACTGGAAGTGGTTGACGTAGTCCAGCACCACCCGAAGCCGCGGTGAGCCGACCGCGTCGATCACCCGGCGGTTGACTTCCGGGGTGCCGAGGATGGTCAGATTGTGGGTCTCCACCACCACGGTGAGCCCCGCCGCCTCCGCGGCCGCGGCCACGGCGCGCAGCTCGTCGATGAGCAGTTCCAGGCGGCCCGGTTCGTGGTTGCGCGGCGACGGACCGTAGGAGCCGGCAGGGCTCAGGCTGCCGGTGCGGATCAGCGCCACGCCCGCGTCCAGCGCGCGCCCCACCTCCAGGCCGCGCGCGATGGCGCGTTGAATCGCCGCGCGCACCGCGGGGTCGGGATCGAACAGGCACTCGCCGTAGCCGATGCCGAGCTGGGCCAGCTCCAGGCCGGCGTCGGCATAGCGCCGCCGGCAGTCGCGGAGCTGCACGGCGGTCACCGCGAACAGAACCTCGGCGGGCGCGTGGAAGCAGGCCGCCGACACGCCCAGCGCGCGCGCCCGCTGCAGGTGCTCGCCGCGTACGGCGCGCGGGTCTCCGGGCAGCAGGCCGACGATGCCGAGCCGCATGGCGCGCCGCTCAGCCGAGCTGCGCCAGGTAGTGGCGCATCTGCCGCACGTACTGCGGAAACCCCACCGCCGGGTCGGGCAGATAATCCTTCCACGCCTTCTCCCACTCCAGCGTCAGGTAGCCGCCGTAGCTCTCGGCGCGCAGCACCCCCAGCGCGTCGACCACCGGCACGTCTCCGTCGCCCAGCAGACAGTAGCGGTAGCCCTCCGGCTGGGCGTCGGTGAGGTACGAGTCCTTGAAGTGGACGTCCACCACCTGCGGGCCGACGTTGTCCCAGCACTGCCGCGGGGTCTGGCCGTATTGGCGCCACGGGTGATGCAGGTCCCACAGCACCTTGAGGAACGGATGAGCCACCCGCGCCACGATCTCCTTCACCAGCACGGTGTCCACGAAGTCGTCGTGAGTCTCGATCGCGGCCGCCACGCCCACCGAGGCGCCGTACTCGGCCACGGCGCGCAGGCTCTCGACGATCCGGCCATGGGCGGCCGCGCGCTCCACCTGCGGCGCGATGCGCCCGCCGTACAGGCGGATCTTGTCGATCCCCATGGCCCGCGCCAAGTCCATGTTCGCCTTCGCCTCGTCGACGTTGGCCCGCCGCGCCGCGGCGTCGGCCGACGAAAACTGGCAGCCGGTCATCAGCATCATGATCTCCAGGCCGGCGTCCGCCGCCCTGCGCAACGTCTCCGCGCGCCGCGCGGGCCGCAGCTCCGGCACCTTGAGGAGATCCATCTCCCCCATCACCCCCCGGATCTCGAACCCGTCGAAGCCATACTCCCGCGCCCTCTCCACGATCGTCGGATAAGGCCAGTCGGGACACCCCAACGTAGAAAACCCCAGCTTCATCATGGGCACGCCCTCAACAACATCGGATTCGTAGTGAGCACCTCGATCCCTCCGGTAGTGAAGTCGGCGTCATTCGTCACCAGCTTCCATCCATTGCGACGGCACGTATCAGCTAACAGACCATCGTTCAAGTCGCTCGCCCCGGCCTCAAAGCCTGCCAATACCTGCGCTATGTTCGTCTGTGCAAAGGGATGATCTACGCGCCGGCTCAACTTCAGTATCTTTCGCGCGGCCGACGCCGCCTTTCTACCTGGCACAACGAAGTCCGATGACTTGCGGAAGTCCTTGAAGTCAGGGTATCTCCCCCTATGGAGGGCGTTCCACACGATACGACAATAGCGGTTCAGATACTCGCTGAGCACCAACACGTCGACAATCAGCTCCACTCCCGCGTACCGCATCGACTTCAGTCCTCGGCTGTACGTCGCCGCGTGTCGATAGACTACTCCGATCGGTGTAGGAAACAAGTAGAGCCAAACATTGGCGTCGAACAGTAACGACTCTCCTTTACGGAACGAATAGTTGGACAGATGGTAAGCCTTATTCGTCATCATCTTCTTCATCATTTCCCAATTCTTCACGCCACGCCCTATCGAACTCTTTGGGATTTTTGAAGTAGACTTTCGCATTGTCGATTACATGCTGCCAAATCTCTGCATCGTCGGCGAGCAAGTGGGTCGCAGTAAGCAGGTCGTCGACATGTTCGTCTGGTAATTCACCGTATAGCTGGCCGACAGCTGCGTTGAGAAATGCGGAGATTATCGTCTCTACCCGATCGAAAGAAAGAACTACTGGCGTACCTGCCTGCAAGAGCGGCGCAATCTTGTCATGTAAACGCTGCCCGTCGTCGGTCGAAACACAAAGCGAACCGCCGACAATGTCGAACACTCGAACGGTAATAGGTTGAATCATGGCTCCTCCGAAGAAGAAATTTCCTTCCGCAGAAGGTAAATATTTGTATCAGCGGTGTTGACCTCAACGGTTACTGCAGTCCCGGGGAAGTCCGACGTCATTCTCAGAAAAACCTCGTTGCCACCGTCATATTCATGAAACGCAAATCGAGATACGATCCGAATCTTTCCCTGATTCTTGGTAGCGAACTGGCGAATGAATTCAAGACCGAGACCCCCGGGATGATTACCACGCTTCGTAGTATGGCTTTTCCTTACCGCCCATTTCAGTGCGGCAACGGAGCTGATCCTATTGACTAGCTCACGGTTCTCATCAGTCCACAGAATCTTGAAATAGCGACGAACCGCATCACGGATACCGATGCCGCCATCGGCGATGGTGAAATCCAGACGATCTCGAGAAAGGGTCTGTCCGCAGACAAAAATGCCGATTAATGACTCAGAATGGGTGACTGCATTATGATATACTTCGAATAGATTCTTCTTGAACATCCTTCTCGCCATATCAGACAAGCTGGGAAACGCTTCCCTTGCAAACAGACGGTGAACATATTCTTCCAAAGCTCGCCTGTCAGAAAGTCGAAAACGGCAATGGGGAATGGTAGTACTCTGTACATCATCGATTGGTTCATACCGAAAGTGAGTGAGAAACTGGTTTTCCCTTAGTATCTGTTCTACGTCTGCAGGTACAGATACAATCTTGACAGAGTTGAACTTGTCGGTTACGCGAGCAAGAACCACGCCAAGAGGAGCGGCCATGTTGGCGTCGAACGAGCTCACTCGCGACATGTCCAGTTCGAGTTTGTCGGCATAGAGATGCCTGGTCGCTTTCGCAAGTTGGCCGAGGCATTCGAATCCCGCGCGATTGCTACGCACGCTGCGCAGTTGGTAGATCAACGAGGATTCTCCGTCAGGAAGGCGTCGACTTGGCGGCGGGTGTGGTAGGAGGGCAGGGTGGCGAGTCCGGTGCAGCAGAGGGCGGCGGCGGCGTTGGCGAAGCGGGCCGCCTCGGCCAGCGGGCGGCCTTCCGCCAGCGCCACGGCCAGGCCGGCGTTGAACGCGTCGCCGGCGCCGGTGGTGTCCACCACCCGCGGGATCGGGAAGCCGGGCACGTGCTCGCTGCCCGCGGCGGTGACGCACAAGCAGCCGCGCTCGCCAAGGGTGAGCAGCGCCGCGCCGCAGCCCCGGGCCAGCAACCGGCGGCCCAGTTCCTCCTCGTCGGCGCGGGCGTCGGCGGCGAGCCCCAGGCAGACGCGAGCCTCGGTCTCGTTGGGGGTGATGACCGCCACGCCGGACAGGTCCTGCGCGGTCAGATCCCGGGCCGGCGCGGGGTTGAGGATGGTGGCGCAGCCGGCGGCGCGCCCCGCCTGCATGCCGCGCAGGGCGGTCGGCAGCGGAATCTCGAGCTGAGTCAGCACCGTCGCCGGCGGGCGCAGCAGGTCACGCGCGCGGTCGACGTCCGCGGCCGCGAAGTGAGCGTTCGCGCCGGGGTCGATGGCGATCATGTTCTGCCCGGCGCCGCCGAGCAGGATGAAGCCGACGCCGGTGGGGCTGTCCGCCTGAAACTGCAGGTGGCTCGCGCCCACTCCCTCGGCCGCCAGCAGGTCGCGGAACGCCCACCCGCGGGCATCGCCGCCCACCCGGCCGACGTAGCTGACGCTCGCCCCCAGCCGAGCCGCCTGCACCGCCATGTTGGAACCCTTGCCGCCGTGGGTCTCGAAGTAGCCGCGCCCGTGGACCGTCTCCCCGACTGCCGGAAAGCGCTCCACCTCGATCACCAGCGCCGCCAGGTAGCTGCCGATCACCACTACCGGCGCCGGCCCGCGGGCGGCCGCGTCAGGCTTCATCTTTCACGCAGCGGAAGCCGATGGTGGCGCAGCGGTCGATGCCGGGATACAGCAGCAACACCTTTTCGTGGCAGTCGTTGGCCTGCGCGCCGCTGGCCAGGTACCACTTGCTGCCCTGCACCGGCAGATAGCTGCCGCCGCGCACGATGGCAAACCGCGTGTGCCCGTCGTCCCGCTCGCTTTCGGTCCACTCCCACACGTTGCCGCACAGGTCGAGGCAGCCGCACGGGCTGGCGCCGGCGGGGAACCGGTCCACCGGGGTGGTGCCGCCGGAGTTCCCGTTGCAGCGGTCGGCGGCGAACGAATCGCCCCACGGCCAGCGGTCGCGGCCGGCGGCGCGCTGCCACTCCTCTTCCCGCGGCAGCCGCTTGCCGGCCCAGCGGGCGTAGGCGCGGGCGTCCTCCAGGTCCACCCACACCACCGGATGGCGCTCCTTGCCGGCCGGTATCCGCCAGCGCCGCGGCTCGTCAGCCGGCGCCTCCCCGCGCGGCCAGTGGCGCAGGAAGTTGCGCAACTCCGCTGGCCGATAGCCGCTCGCGTCCAGGAACGCCTTGAACCGGGCGTTGGTCACCTCGGTGCGGTCGATCCAGTAGGGCCGCAGCTCGAATGCCTGCGGCGGATGGGAGAGATCGCGGTGATGATCCTGGCTCCCGTAGCACGCTCCTTCCATGACCGCGGCGACGTCGTGGCGCACCAGCATGACGTAGGGGCCGCCCTCCACCCGGCACATCTCCGGCGGCGCTGCGCCGCCCGCAACCGGCGGCGCCGGCGCGGCCGGCGCCGGCCGCAGGTCGGCCACGTTGACCCGGCGGCGGTAGCCCGCGTCCCCGTTCGGTCCCGCCGCCGCGGCCGGCGGGAAGGGTACGGCCACCCCCTCCGGCGCCGATACCACGCAGCCGGCGCCGCCCGGCGCCAGCGCGGGCGCCAGCGCCGCGCCGCCGGCATGCTCCACCGGCCGCAACTCGCGCCTGTTCCAGACGTCGTAATGGCGCAGCGGCGCACCCGACGAATCGCGCGCGGCCACTTCCAGCACCGGCCCGGCGCTGGCCTCCGCCGAGGTATTCAACAGTGTATGCACCACCCGCTGCCCGTCCTGCCAGCGGTGCGCGTACACCCCGTCCGCCAGGGTCGCTACGCACGGCTGCCAGTGCGGGTCCTGGAACGCCGCGGCGTAGGCGCGCAGCAGCCACACGCAACGCCGCAGCAGGGCGCGGTCCGCGGCCGGCCACGGATTCCACCAGCCGAAGATGTTTTCCCACACCACCTGCCCGCAGCCGTGGAAGAACGCCGTCTGCACGATCTCCTGATGGTCGAGCGCGGTGCGGTCGATGGCGCGGAACGAGAAGCGCGGCTCCAGCCAGCGGATGGTCAGCAGCCCCGGCGGCGCCGGCGCGGGCCGTTGCAGCCAACTGCCGGTCACCGACTGCATGGCGCTGAGCGGCGGCACCACCTCCGGGTCGAGCACGATCTCCGGATTGGCGTCTTCCAGCGCCGCGCGAAAGCCGGGCTGATCCATGGTCATGGTGTCCAGGAACACGCCGTCGGCGCCGATCGCCGCCACGATCCCGGCCAGCGCCGCGCCGTCGGAGCAGCCCCGCGGTTCGCGCCGGGTACCGATGTCCCACGGGTTGTAGTTGACGAACACGCGTACCCCGCGGGCCTGGGCGCGCCGTACCAGCTCGCGCAGCGCCGGCAGGCCGCCCGGCATGTCGCGGTACAGGTCGAACTGGTTGCGCCCGTCGATCCCCAGCCGCGGATAGGACTGCCACAGCAGCACGAAGTCGTAGCCGCCAAACTCGCGCTCGCCGTCATCCAGGATCTCGTCGATGCGGTAGCGGCGCGCCGCGCGGTCGTAGAAGCGGGTGTCGTACATGAACAGGAACGCTTCCACGCAGGCGCGCCGGTACCAAGCCGTTGCCGGACGCTCGAACAGGCGGCCGTCGAGTTTCCGCCGCAGCTCCGCGCGCCGTTCCTCCAGAGCGGCCGCCGCCGCCGGTCCGCCGCCGACCGCGGAGAGGTCGTTGTACCACTGTGCCGGGTCAATCATGGACCCGATCATGCCACGAAAGGCCCGTTCGTGCACGGTCCTCGACTACCGCGGACGCGGCATGCCATGCTCGGCGAACCGAGACCAGCCCAAGGGGAGGTGTCCATGCCCGTTGCCGCCGCCGCTACCGGAGTAACCATCGACTCGCTCGTTGCCGAGTACCGCGCCCGCAACGCGGCTTCCTGCGCACTGTTCCGGCGCGCGCAGGCGGTGCTGCCCGGGGGCAACACCAGAACCGGCGTGTTCGTGGATCCGTTTCCGCTCTACGTCGACCGCGCCGCGGGGGTGGAGCTGGTCGACGTGGACGGCAACCGCCGCCTGGACTTCGTCAACAACGCCAGCGCCCTGATCCTGGGCCACGCCCACCCCGCGGTAGTGGCGGCCATCGCGCAGCAGGCCGGGCGCGGCACCGCCTACTTCGCGCCCGGTCCCCCGGAGGTGGAGCTGGCCGAGCTGCTCGCCGAGCGCATCCCGTCGCTGGAGCGGCTGCGGTTCTGCAGCTCCGGCACCGAAGCGGTGCTGGGCGCCCTGCGCGCCGCCCGCGCCTTTACCGGGCGGCCCATGATCGCCAAGTTCGAAGGCGCCTACCACGGCATCGACGACCCGGCGCTGATCAGCTACCTGCCGCCGCCGGGTCCCGCCCTCGGTCCGGCGACCCGGCCGCGGCCAATCCCGGCGTCCGCCGGACTCGCTCCCGGCACCGCCGAGCAGGTACTGGTACTGCCGTTCAACGACGCCGCCGCGTGCGCCGCGCTGCTGCGCGAGCACGCCGAGCGGCTGGCCGCGGTGATCGTCGATCCGCTGTCCACCGCGGCCGGGCTCACCCTGCCGGCGCCCGGCTTCCTGGAGACCCTGCGCCGCCTCACCGGCGAGCTGGGCATCGTGCTGATCTTCGACGAGGTGGTGAGCTTCCGCGCCGGAGCGGGCGGCGCCCAGGGCCGGTTCGGGGTGCGGCCCGATCTGACCTGTCTGGCGAAGGTGGTGGCCGGCGGCACCCCCGGCGGAGCGTTTGGCGGCCGGGCCGACATCATGGCGCTGTACGACCCCACCGACGGGGCGCCGGCGATTCCCCAATCCGGCACCTACAACGGCAATCCGATCGTCATGGCAGCCGGCCTGGCGACGCTGCGCGTCATGACACAGGCCGCGTACCGCTCCCTCGACGAGCGCACCGGCCGCCTCGGCGCCGGGCTGCAGCGGGCGTTCGACGCCGCCGGAGTGCCTGCCAGCGTGGTCACCGCCGGCTCCCTGTTCCAGTTCTACTTCCTGCCGCAGCCGCCGCGCAACTATCGCGAGGCGGCGCAGGATGACGCCGCCCGCCAGCGCTGGCTCTACTTCCGGTTGATGAACCGCGGCGTCGTGACCCGGCGCGGCGGGAACGTGTCGCTGCCGATGGAGGAGCGCCACCTCGACCGCCTGCTGGAGGAAGTGAGCGCCGCCCTGCGCCTCCTGCCGCGCTGACTGCTACGCTTCGATCTGCTCGGTCACCGCCATGCGGATCATCTCCAGCATGAACGCGATGAACGCCGTGCTCTCGCCCGCCGCCGAACTTTGCCGGATGGCGGCGTAGTAGGCGCTCTGCCGCGCGTGCACCATGCTCTCTACGGGCAGGTGAGCGAACAGCTCCCGCCAGCGGGTCAGAATGAGCGTCTGCCACAGCCGGCCCAGGCGCCCGTTGCCGTCGTCGAACGGATGGATGAACTCGAATTCGTAGTGGAACACCGAGCTGGCGATCAGCGGATGTTCGCCGGCGGCGCCCAACCACTGCAGCAGGTTGGCCATCAACTGCGGTACGCGCGCCGCCGGCGGCCCGACGTGGTGCACTCCTTCCGGTCCCGCCACCATCACCCCGCCGCGGCGATAGCGCCCCGGCGCATCCAGCAAACCGGCCATCAGCACGTGGTGGGCAGCCAACAGATCGGCTTGGCTGGCCGGGTCCCACTCCTGGTACGCGTCGTACGCCTTGATGGCGTTGCGCGCCTCCTGTATCTCGCGCAGCGGTCCGACTACCGGCTTGCCGTCGAGCAGGGTGGCCACCTGCCGCCGGCTCAGGGTATTGCCCTCGATTGCCAACGAACCCTGGATCGTGCGGATGCGGTTGATGCGCCGCAGCCGCAGGTCCCCGGCCATGCCGGCAGCCTCCGCCCGCCCGAGACCCTCGCCGATCCGCTCCACCAGCGACACGATCTCGGGCGTGATCCGGTACGGGGGCGGCTCGTCCATTGGCGCCGCATGGTAGCGGCCGGGCGGGAATTGACAAGCGCCGGGCTTTACGCGACGGTTGAACGTGGCGCCGCCCACGGCGCCGGATGATTAGTCAGACCATGTCCTTCGATCCCCGCAACCTGCCCCGGCACTACGACGCCGCCAGCCGGGAGCAGCACTTCCGCCGCTGGTGGGAGCAGGCCGGCGTGTACCGCTACGATCCGAACCACCGCCGCGACCAGGCGTTCGTGGTGGACACGCCGCCGCCCACGGTGTCCGGGTCGCTGCACGTCGGCCACGTGTTCAGCTACACCCAGGCCGACGTCGTCACCCGTTACCAGCGCATGCTGGGCAAGCGGGTGTTCTACCCCATGGGGTGGGACGACAATGGGCTGCCCACCGAGCGGCGGGTCCAGAACTACTTTCACGTGCGCTGCGATCCGAGCCGCCCCTACGAGCCGGGCCTGGAGCTGCCAATGGCGACCGGCAAGGCGTTCAAGTCGCCGCCGCGCGCCGTGTCGCGGCGCAACTTCATCGAGCTGTGCGCCCTGGTGACGCGCGAAGATGAGCGGGCGTTCCAGCGCGTGTGGCAGACCATCGGCCTGTCGGTGGACTGGAACGAGGAGTACGCCACCATCGGCGACGCGAGCCGCCACCTGGCGCAGTACAGCTTCCTGGACCTCTACCGCAAGGGCCACCTGTACACCGCCGAGGCGCCCACCATGTGGGACGTGGACTTCCGCACCGCCGTCGCCCAGGCCGAGGTGCAGGACCGCCCCACCCCCGGCCACTACCACGACATCGCCTTCGCCGTGGAGGGGAGCGCGCGGGAACTGGTAATCTCCACCACTCGTCCGGAGCTGCTCGCCGCCTGCGTGGGCGTGGCCGCTCATCCCGCGGACGCCCGCTACCGCGACCTGTTCGGCAAGCGCGCCGTCACGCCCCTGTTCCGCGCCCGGGTGCCGATCTTCGCCACCGAGCTGGCCGACCCCGACAAGGGCACCGGCATCCTGATGGTGTGCACCTTCGGCGACACGACCGACGTCCACTGGTGGCAGGAGCAGCGCCTTCCGCTGCGCCAGATCCTCGGCCGCGACGGGCGCCTGCAGCCGGTCACCTTCGGGCGCGGCGTGTGGGACAGCGCCGACCCGGCCGCGGCCAACCGCTGCTACGCCGAGTTGGCCGGCAAGAACCTGCGCCAGGCGCGGGCCGCCACCGTGGCCCGGCTCCGCCGCCCCGAGGCCGCCGCGGGCGGCGCGCAGCCGCCCCTGCGCGGCGACCCGCGGCCCATCGAGCACACCGTCCGCTACTACGAGCAGGGCGACCGCCCGCTGGAGTTCATCACCACCCGCCAGTGGTTCGTGCGCCTCACCGACAAGCGCCGGGAGCTGATCGAACGCGGGCGGGAAATCCAGTGGCACCCCGGCTACATGCTGAGCCGCTACGTCAACTGGACCGAGAACCTGCAGTTCGACTGGTGCATCAGCCGCCAGCGCTACTTCGGCGTGCCGTTTCCGGTGTGGTACCCGCTCGACCAGGCCGGAACCCCCAACTACGAGCAGCCGCTGCTGGCCGCGCCGGAGTCGCTGCCGGTGGACCCGCTGAGCGACGCGCCGCCCGGCTACGCGCCCGATCAACGCGACCGGCCGGGCGGGTTCACCGCCGAAGCCGACGTGTTCGATACCTGGTTCACCAGCTCCCTGACACCCCAGATCGGCAGCGGCTGGATCCTCGATCGCGAACGCCACGAGCGGCTGTCGCCGATGGATATCCGGCCGCAGGGGCACGACATCATCCGCACCTGGGCGTTCTACACCATCGTCAAGGCGCACCTTCACTTCGACGCCATCCCGTGGCGGCATGCCTTGATCTCCGGCTGGATCCTCGATCCGGAACGCAAGAAGATGTCCAAGAGCCGCGGCAACACGGTCACCCCGCAGCAGATCATCGACACCCACCACGCCGACGCCGCGCGCTACTGGGCGGCCAGCGCGCGGCTGGGGGTGGACACCGCCTACGACGAGTCGGTGTTCAAGGTCGGGCGCCGGCTGGTGACCAAGCTGTACAACGCCGGCAAGTTCGTGACCGGCATCGTGGCCGCGGCGCACGCCGAGCCGGGCGGGAGGCCCGGCGTGGAAGCGGTGACCGACGAGTTGGACCGCGGCTTTCTGCAGCAGCTCCGCGCCCTGGTGGAACGGGCTACCGCCGCGTTCGACGACTTCGACTACGCCGCGGCGCTGGCGCATACCGAAGAGTTCTTCTGGGGCAACTTTACCGATTCCTACATCGAGCTGGCCAAGAATCGCGCCAAGGGCAGCGGCGGCGCGAGCCGCGCCGCGCGCGCTTCGGCCGTGGCCGCCCTCGACTTCGCGCTGCGCGCGCTGGTGCGCCTGTTCGCGCCGGTGCTGCCCTACGTCACCGAGGAGGTGTGGTCGTGGGACTACGCGCCGCGCGCGGCGGCTGAGCTGGCCGAGGGGGACGGCGGCGGCGCCGGCGGCGACCTGCCGGCCGCCTGTTCGGTGCACCGCGCCGCGTGGCCGGCGGCGGCCGAGTTCGCGCCCCTCAGAGCGCCCGACAACGACGCCAGCTTCGCCGCCGCCAAGGCCTGCCTGGCGGCCATTCACCGGCACAAGACCCAGGCCTCGGTATCGGTGGCGCGGGCGGTCGACTCCATCCGCCTCGCCGCCCATCCGAGCACGGTGCGGGTCGCCGAGGCGGTAACCGGCGACGTGATCAGCGCGGTGCGCGCCGCGAGCTTCGAGCTGGTGGAAGACGATTCCCTCGCCGCCGGCGAGTTCGCCGTGCGGGCGGCCGAGTTCGCCGCCCGCGCCTGAGCGGAGCGCGGGCGGTGGCGGCGCAACCGCGCGTCCCCGGCGCCAGCCGGCGCGTGGTGCGCGGGCGCGGCGCGGTGGCCAACCCCGGCAACCGCTTCGACGGCATCGACCACCTGCCCGACCCCGAGGCCCTGCAGGCGCAGGCCGACGCCGGCGAGGCCCCCGAGCGCCCGCGCACCGAGCTGCTGCGCGACCGCTCGCGCAGCATCATCACCGGTAACGACAGCCCGGACGTGGGCTTCGCCGCCTCCATCAACCCCTACCGGGGCTGCGAGCACGGCTGCGCCTACTGCTTCGCCCGGCCCACTCACGAGTACCTGGGCATGTCCGCCGGCCTCGACTTCGAGACCAGGATCCTGGTCAAGGAACACGCCCCGGAACTGCTACGCCGCGAGCTGGCGCGGCCCGGATGGCGCCCGCAGGCGCTCGGCCTGAGCGGCGTCACCGACCCCTACCAGCCGATCGAGCGCCGCCTGCGGGTGACGCGCGGCTGCCTGGAGGTGCTGTGCGAGGCGCGCAATCCGGTGCATGTGATTACCAAGAACTACTTGGTGACGCGCGACGTCGACCTGTTGGGGGAGCTGGCGCGGCAGCGGCTGGCCGCGGTGTGCATGTCGCTGCCCACCATCGACAGCGCCTTGAGCCGCGCGCTGGAGCCGCGCACCAGCCAGCCGCAACGGCGCCTGGAGGCGATTGCGCGGCTCGCCGCCGCCGGCATACCGGTGGTGGTGCTGGTGGCGCCGGTCATTCCCGGACTCACCGACCACGAGATACCGGCCATCATCGCCGCCGCGCGCCGCGCCGGCGCCACCGGCGCCGGCTACGTCACCCTGCGGCTGCCGCTGGCGGTGGCGCCGCTGTTCAGCGCCTGGCTCGAGGAACACCGCCCCAACCACGCGCGCAAGGTGCTGCAGCGGGTCCGCGACCTGCGCGGCGGCGCCTTGAACGAGGCCGCCTTCGGCCACCGCATGCGCGGGCGCGGGCCGTTTGCGAAGTTGATCGAGCAGCTCTTCGCCGGCGCCTGCCGCCGCCACGGCATCGCCCCCGAGCTCCCGGCGCTGCGCACCGACCTGTTCCGGCGCCCGCGCGCCGACGCCGCGCAACTCCCGCTGTTCGCCGAGGACGGCGCCGAGCGCGGCGCGGAGGGCGGCCCGTGAGCGGCGCGGCGCAGGAGGCGCCCTGGCCCGAGGCAATCGACGCCCCGGACGCCGGAACGGAGGCGCGCGAGCCGCCGTTGTTTCAGGTGATCATGCACAACGACCACTACACCACCATGGACTTCGTGGTGAGCGTGCTCGAGAGCGTGTTCTACAAGTCGCCCTCCGAGGCTACGCAGATCATGCTCGCGATTCATCGCCGCGGCGCGGGCCGCTGCGGCGTCTATACCCGCGAGGTGGCGGAAATGAAGATCGAGCAGGTGCATCGGCTGGCGCGGCGGCGCGAGTTTCCGCTGCGCTGTTCGCTGCAAGAGGAATGATTCGACGATGTTGAGCCGTGACGTAGAGCTGTCGCTGGCGGCGGCGTTTCGGGAGGCGGAGATGCGGCGCCACGAGTTCGTGACCGTGGAGCACCTGCTGTACGCGTTGCTGCACAACGACGACGGGGCGGCGATCATCAGTGCCTGCGGGGGCGAGACCCACGAGCTGCGCACCCGCCTGGAGACCTTCTTCCACGACCACATGCAGACGGTGCCCGGCGCGGGCCCCTACGAACTGGACATTACGCGCACGGTACGGCGGCTGCTGCAGCGGGTGGTTCATCAGGTACGCAGCGCGGAGCGGGAACCGGCGCAGGCCGGCGACCTGCTCGCCGCGCTGCTGCTGGAGGCCGACTCGCACGCCGCCTGGTTCCTCCAGGAACAGGGCATTTCCCGCGGCGACGTGCTGCAGGTGATCTCTCACGGCGAGCTCGCTTCCGCGGCCGCGGAGCGCACGGCAGCGAAGCCGCGCGGCGCCGCGCGCGGCGGCAATCCGCGCCAGCTCCTGGAACGGTTCACCACCGACCTGACGGCGCGCGCCGCCGGCGGAGGCGTCGACCCGCTTATCGGCCGCGCCGGCGAAGTCGCCCGCGCGCTGCAGATTCTGGGACGCCGGCAGAAGAACAATCCGGTGCTGGTGGGGGATGCCGGAGTCGGCAAGACCGCCGTCGTCGAAGGCTTGGCGCAGCGCATCGCCGGCGGCGAGGTGCCGGCGCCGTTCCGCGGCGCCCGCATCATCGCCCTCGATCTGGGCGCGCTGCTGGCCGGCACCCGATTCCGCGGCGACTTCGAGGAGCGCGTCAAAGGGGTGCTCGGCGCGGTGAAGGCGCAGCGCGGCGCGATCCTGTTCATCGACGAGATCCACACCGTGGTCGGCGCCGGCGCCACCTCGGGCGGCGCCCTGGACGCCTCCAACCTCCTCAAGCCGGTGCTCGGCAGCGGCGAGCTGCGCTGCATCGGCGCCACCACCTACGAGGAGTACCGCCGCCACTTCGAGAAGGATCACGCGCTGTCGCGGCGCTTTCAGAAGATCGTGGTGGCGGAACCGTCGGTGGACGACACGGTGCTGATCCTGCGCGGCCTGCGCGAGCGCTACGAGACCTTCCACGGCGTGCGTTACAGCGAGCGCGCGCTGCGCAGCGCCGCCGAACTGGCCGCGGTTCACGTCCATGACCGGCGCCTGCCGGACAAGGCGATCGACGTGATCGACGAGGCCGGTTCCCGCTGGAAACTGCGCGGTTCCGGCGTAGCAACCGCCAGCGCGGAGGCGGAAGCAGCGCCCGCCGCGGCCGGCGCCCGGCCCGGCGCCGCGCGGCGCCGCGTGATCAGCAGCAGCGAGATAGCGGCGGTGGTCGCCGGCATGACCGGGCGCCCGGTGGCGGCAGTCTCCGGCCGCGGGCGCCAGGCGTTGCGCGACCTGCCCGGCAAGCTGCGCGAGCGCATCTTCGGGCAGGACGAGGCGATCGACCGCATCACGCGCGCCATCAAGCGCAACCGCGCCGGTCTCGGCGAAGTGAATCAGCCGATCGGGTCGTTCCTGCTGACCGGCCCCACCGGGGTCGGCAAGACCGAGCTCACCCGCCAGCTTGCCGCGCTGCTCGGCGTGGAGTTGATCCGCATCGACATGAGCGAGTACCAGGAGAAGCACACCGTGTCACGGCTGATCGGCGCGCCGCCCGGCTACGTCGGCTACGAGGAGGGCGGCTACCTGACCGACGCCGTGCTCAAGGCTCCCCATGCCGTGGTGCTGCTGGACGAGATCGAGAAGGCCCATCCCGACGTATTCGACCTGCTGCTGCAGATCATGGATCACGCCTCGCTCACCGACGGCAACGGGCGCCGCGCCGACTTCCACCACACCGTGCTGGCGATGACCTCCAACGCCGGCGGCGCGGAGATGAGCGCCGCCCACATCGGCTTCGAGCACGGCGCGCCGCCGGTGCCGGTCTCCGCCGCCGAAGCCGCGGTCAAGCGCCTGTTCCGGCCCGAGTTCATCAATCGGCTGGACGCCATCGTCACCTTCCAGCCGTTGCAGCCGGCCAGCATGCGCCGCATCGTGACCGCCCACCTGCAGCGCCTCAACGCCAAGTTGCGCGCCCGGGGCGGCCCCGGCGGGCGCGCCGCGGTGCGGCTCAGCGCGGCCGCCCACGACTGGCTCTGCTCCCGCGGCTACGACCCGCGCTACGGCGCGCGCCCGCTGGCGCGCCTGTTCCAGCGCGAGGTGGCCGACCGCATCACCGACCTGCTGCTGGCCGGCGCGCGCCTGAGCGGCGAGCTGACGGTGGATCTCGCCGCCGGCGGCGCCGAGCTGGCGGTGCGCGGCAGCGAACCCACGCCGCCGCCGGCGGCAAGCTGATTCGGGCGCGGCGCGCTACCCGTTACGTCCTGCGTTACAGTGGGCGCTCGTAGATGCGGTAGCGTTTGTAGACCCGCGCGCCCAGCTTCTCCAGCGTGTTGCGCATGGCGTAGTTGTCCTCCAGCACCCACGAAAACTCGCCGCGCCGGTATCCCTTGGCCACGCCGCGGGTGTAGGTCTCGTAGTAGAACACCGCGTCCAGGCCAAGGTTGCGGAACTTGTGGCGCACCCCGGCCAGCGCCACCCGCAGCAGGTCGATCTTGCGGCGGTACCACAGCACCTTGAGCACGCCGGTGGGAAGCAGCCGCCCGTTGAGGCGCCGCAGCACCTGGTGGAAGTCGGGCAGCGCCAGCGAGAAGCCCGCCGGCTCACCGTCCACGAACGCCAGCAGCGCCAGGTCGGGGTCGATCACCATCTTCAGGTCGGCCACGCTGTAGTCGATCTCGGCGTCGCTCCACGGCACGAATCCCCAGTTCCTGGTCCAGGCGTCGTTGTAGATCTGCTTGACCAGCGCCATTTCGCGGTCGAGTTGGCGCAGGTTCGCGCTGCGAATGGTGACGTTGTGGCGGCGGCGCACCAACTCCGCCAGCCGCGCGGCGCGCGGCGGCACCGGCGTCTCGCGCGAGTCCATGTAGAGCGCCACCAGGTCCTTGGCCTTGACCAGCCCGGCGGCCTGCAGCAGACGCGGGTAGTAGGAGGGATTGTAGGCCATGAGGATGGCGGGCGGGAGGTCGTACGCATCGAGCAGGATGCCGAGCGACTCCGCGGTGGAGGGGTTGACCGGCCCGCGCAGGCAGGTCATGCCGCGCGCCTTCAGCCAGCGGCCGGCGGCGTCCAGCAGGGCGCGCGCTACCGCCGTCAGGTCCTCGGCCTCGAAGAAGCCGAAGAAGCCGGTGCGTTCCTCGTGGAACTTGTTGTACTCATGATCGATGATGGCGGCCGCGGTGCCCGCGACCTCGCCGCCGCGGTAGGCCAGGAAGGGCTGGATCTCGGCATGTCGGTAGAACGGGTTGCGCGCGGTATCGAGTTTCTTCCTGAAGTCCGAGAGCAGCGGCGGCACCCACGCCGAGTTGCCGCGGTAGACCGACCACGGGAACCGCATGAAGCGCCGCCGCTCGGCCGCGCTCCGCACCGCCGCCACCCGTATCGCTTCCTGGGAGGTCTTGCGGGCGGCGGCGACTGCCATAAGCGGTAGCGCAGCATACCATGAAGATGCGCTTTCCCGTATCGTAACTCCGAGCATGAGGATGGCGACCGCGAACCATGCCAGGGATGGCGCAGCTCACCGGTGCGGGTAGCGGTGACCGGCGGCAGCGGGTTCATCGGCGCCCATCTGCTGGCCGCGCTCGCCGCGCGCGGCGACCGGGTGCGCTGCCTGTTGCGCCCGGGCAGCGACCGCGCGCATCTGCCGGCGGCGGTGGAACCGGTGGTCGCGGCCGATCTGACCGCCGCCGGCGCCCTGGAGCGGCTGGTGCGCGGCAGCGACGCCGTGGTGCACCTCGCCGGGTTGACCCGGTCGTGGAGCGCGCGGGAGTTGCAGCGCGTCAACCGTGACGGCAGCGCGGCGCTGTGCGCGGCGCTGGCGCGGGCGCGCCCGGCGGTGGGCCAGCTCATCATGGTCAGCAGTCAGGCCGCGGTGGGTCCCTCCTGCGGGCGCCGGCCGCGCCGCGAGCAGGATCCGCCGGCTCCGGTCACCGCCTACGGGCGCAGCAAGCTGGCCGCCGAGCGCGTGCGGCAGCGCCATCCCCGGTTGCCGATCACCGTACTGCGCCCGCCCGCGGTGTACGGCCCCGGAGACCGCGACATATTCGCCTACTTTCGCCTGGTACGATCCGGCCTGCGCCCCGAACTGGTGCCTGCGGGCCGCCTCAGCATGGTGTACGTCGGCAACCTGGTGGACGCGCTGCTGCTGCTGCTGGAGCGGCCGCCGCGCGCCGGGCACCGCGTCTACCACGTGGCCGACCGCGGCGTGGTGACCATGAGCACGGTGGCGCGCTGGATCGCCGCCGCCTACGGGCGCCCCACCCTGCGGCTGCCGGTGCCGCTGGCCGCCCTGGCCGTGGCCGGGCTGCCGCTGGCCGCCGCCGGCCGCCTGCTGCGCCGCGACCTGCTGCTGAGCCGCGACAAGCTGCGCGAGATCGCGCAACCGTCCTGGGTGTTCGCCGCAAGCCGCATTCAGCGCCAACTCGGCTACCGGCCGCGCGTCACCACCCGCGACGGCATCCGGCGCACCGCGCAGTGGTACCTGGAACACCGCTGGCTACGCTGACGTTACGCCTTGACTCCGGCAGGGTTACGGTCGTTCTGCCGGCGGTTCCGGCACAAGCGCGGGGGACGGCCACGGGCGGCGCAGGTCCTCGACACGGGTTCCCATCACGGCCAAGCGCGTCTCAACGGCGCCTACCCTGGTTTCCACCACGGCCAAGCGGGTCTCAATGGCACCCACTCGGTCGGTCAGCTTGCGCACCTCTCCGCCCAGGTCCTTCACGTCGTTCTCGATGCCCTTCACGTCGTTCTCGATGCGCGCCAAGCTCTGCCGTACATCCGCGCGGCCATCCCGCAGGATTGCCCACGCCAGCGCACCAAGCGCTACCACGGCCGGCGCAAGGCTTATCAGCAGGTTGGCGGGCTCCATGCCGGTCACCTTACCGCGATTCGTCTGGTGGTGTGTGAAGTCGCGGGCTGCCAGTCTACGGGGCGGGCTCGCGGTGCAGGGACTGCACCGCCGGCAGGCTCTTCAGGTGCTTGATCACGCGGCCGTAGTCACGTCGGCTCTTCACCGCCACGGTGAAGCGGCCGGTGAGGTGGGCCTGGCTGTCCGGGTCCAGATAGCCGGACACCAGCGTGCCGCCGTCGTTGTGGATGATGCGCTCGATCTCCGAGTAGAGGCGCGCGTCGGGCGCGGCGGTGACGGTGAAGCTGTAGCTCAGCCGCGGCGCCGGCATTTCCCACGCCACCTCCACGCCGCGCTCGTCGAAGTCGCGAATGTTGAGCACGTTGGCGCAGGCGGCGCGGTGCACGGTGATGCCTTGGCCGCGTGACACGTAGCCGACGATCTCGTCGGCCGGGGTGGGCTGGCAGCAGCGCGCCAGCCGGATCAGCAGGCCGGCGTCGTTGCCGTCGCGCAGCCCCACCCGCCAGGACGCGTCGTCGCCGGAAGCCGGTTCGTCGGGCCGGGCGCCGGCGCCGGGCGCCCGGCGGCGGCGGGGCGCCGGGTCCGAGGTCCGGGCCGGGCGCGCCGGCTGCGCCACGATGTTGCGCTGGATGATCAGGTCGGGGTTCTCCTGGATCAACCAGTGGCGGATCTTGGAGCGGGCGCGGGCGGTCTTGACCGAGCGCAGCCAGCCGACGTGCGGCCGGGCGCGGGGGCTGGTGATGATCTGAATCACCTGCGTGTTCTTCAGTTCCCCGCTCAGCGGCACGATGCTGCCGTTGGCCTTCGCCGCCTGACAGTGGTTTCCCACCTCGGTGTGAATGTGATAGGCGAAGTCGATGGGAGTGGACCCGCGCGGCAGCTCGATGATGTCTCCCTCCGGCGTGAACACGTAGATCGAATCGCGCAGCAGCTCGCGCTTGATCTCATCCAGGAACTCGGTGGAAGCCGCCTGCGCCCCCTGCCAGTCGCGCAGCTTGTTGATGATCGACAGCTTGCCGGCGAGCGCCGCGGCGTCGCCGTTGCGCGGTGACTTGTACAGCCAGTGGGCGGCGATGCCGTTCTCCGCGGTCTCGTGCATCTGAGCGCTGCGGATCTGAAATTCGATGGTGGTTCCCCCGGGGCCCATCACCGTGGTGTGCAGGCTCTGGTAGCGGTTGGACTTGGGCATCGCGATGTAGTCCTTGAACCGCCCCTCGATCGGCAGCCAAAGCTGGTGCACCAGGCCGAGAATCTCGTAGCATTCGCCGGCGGAAGCGCAGATGATCCGCACCCCCAGCAGATCGTGGATTTCGTCCGCGGAGTGGCCGCGGCCCTTCATCTTCTGGAAGATCGAGTAGAAGTGCTTGGCGCGGCTCTCCACCCGCAATTGGACGCCCGCGTCGCGCGCCGCGGCGGTGAGCTGTTCGGTAACGCGCCGCAGGTAGACGTCGCGCTCCGCCCGCGTCGCCGCCACGAACTCCTTGAGTTGCTCGTAGGCGCGCGGGTAGAGGTGCTTCATCGCCAAGTCTTCCAATTCGGTGCGGATCCGGTAGAGGCCGAGCCGCCCTGCCAACGGACAGTAGATGTCCATGCACTCGCGCGCGATACGGGTGCGGTTGTCGGGGTTGTGGAACTCCAGCGTGCGCATGTTGTGCAGCTTGTCGGCCAGCTTGATGAGGATTACGCGCACGTCGCGCACCATCGCGAACAACATCTTGCGGATCGACTCCGCCGCCCGCGCCCAGTGGCTCTGCCCCTTGATGATGGAGATCTTGGTGACCCCCTGGACCAGACCGGCCACCTCGGCGCCGAACGCGGCGGTGATCTCTTCGAGGGTCGAGCCGGTGTCTTCCACCACGTCATGGAGCAGCGCGGCCATCACCGTGTCCGCGTCGAGGCGGGTTTCCACCAGAATGGCGGCTACTTCCAGCGGGTGAATGATGAACGGGTCGCCGCTGGCCCGGAACTGCCCCGAGTGGCGCGCGTTGGCCCAGCGCGCCGCGGCGATGATCCTGCCCTGCGCGGCTTCGTCGTATTCCTCCGCCGCGGCCTCGAGGCGCTCGCAGAAGCGGTTGACCAGCCGCCGCGAGGCCTGCGTCACCCGCGGGTAGCCGGCATGCGGGCCGCGGTCGCGGGTCGCCACCGCCGCCGGGGGCGCGCCGCCGGGCGCGGCCGCGGCGGGCGGCGGCGCGGCGGGCGGAGGCCCCCCGCTCACCGCGTTCCCCGGTGGGCGATCAACACCCGCGGCAATCCCGCCAGGTCGCGCCACAGCTCGACGGGCGCGAAGCCGCGCCGCTCCAGTGCGGGCGCCAGCGCCGCGGCGCCGCCGGCGCCGGTCTCCAGCAGCAATGCGCCCCCCGGCCGCAGGCGCCGCCGCGCGCAGTCGAGCAGGCGGCGGCTCGGCCCCAGCCCGTCGGCGCCGCCGTCCAGCGCCAGCGCCGGCTCCGGCCAACCCCGCCGGCGCAGCCGCGCAACCTCCGCGCTGGTCAGGTAGGGCAGGTTGGCTACGATCAGGTCCCAGCGCGCCGGCGCCGGCGGCAGCAGGTCGCACACCCGCAGCCGCAACCGCCCCGCGCCCAGGCGGTCGCGGTTGCCCCGCGCCGCGGCCACCGCCGCCGGCGACAGATCCGAGGCGCTCACCCGCCACGCCGGGCGCTCGAGCTGCAGGGTCACGGCCACCGCGCCGCTGCCGGTGCCGACCTCGTGCAGCGCCGGGACCCCGCCGGCCGCGGCGCCGGCGTCACCCCGGCGCAGCGCCGCCTGCACCAGCAGCTCGGTCTCCGGGCGCGGGATCAGCACGCGCCGGTCCACGCGGAAGGGGCGCCCGTAGAACTCCTTGCAGCCGCGCAGGTAGGCTACCGGTTCGCCGGCCGCGCGCCGCTCCAGGACCTGCTCGAAGCGCGCCCTGGTGAGCTCCGGCAACGGCTCCGGATAGGCCGCGAACAGCCGCTCCTTGGAGACCGCCAGCAGGTGCGCCAGCAACACCGCGGCGTCCAGGTAGGGGGTGTCCGCGCCGCGCGCGCGCAGCCGGGCGGCGGCCGCGCCCACCGCGGCGCCGACCGTGACCGGCGCGGCGCCGCGCGCCCGCGGCAGCGCCGCCGGCGCCGCCACTGCGGCCGCGGCCATCAGGAGGCCTCCGACTGCAGGTAGGCGTTGCGCGCACTGGCCTGCAGCGCGTCGATCACCGGCGTCAGGTTGCCGAGCAGCACCTCCTCCAGCCGGTACAACGTCAGGTTCACCCGGTGATCGGTAACCCGGTTCTGGGGGAAGTTGTAGGTGCGGATGCGCTCCGAGCGGTCGCCGGAGCCGATCTGACTGCGGCGGAACTCGGCGCGCTCCCGTTCCGCCCTCGCCTCCTCCGCTTCCAGCAGGCGGGCGCGCAACACGCGCAGCGCCTTGGCCTTGTTCTTGTGCTGCGACTTCTCGTCCTGACAGGTCACCACCACTCCGCTCGGCACGTGGGTGACGCGCACCGCGGAGTCGGTGGTGTTGACGCTCTGGCCGCCGGGCCCGGAGGAACGGAACACGTCGATCCGCAGCTCCTCCGGCTTGAGCGCGACGTCGGTCTCGGCCGCTTCCGGCAGCACCGCCACGGTGACCGCGGAGGTGTGGATGCGGCCGCCCGATTCCGTCACCGGTACCCGCTGCACCCGGTGTCCGCCGCTCTCGTAGCGCAGATGGGCGAACACGTCGGTGCCGCTGATGGAGTAGATCAGCTCCTTGAAGCCGCCCACCTCGGTACCGTGACTGGAGAGGAGCTCCAGCTTCCAGCCGTGCAGATCGGCGTACTTGCTGTACATGCGGTACAGGTCGGCGGCAAACAGGGTGGCCTCGTCGCCGCCGGTGCCGGCGCGAATCTCCATGATCACGTTCTTGCGGTCGCGCGGGTCCTTCGGAATCAGCAGCACCCGCAACTCCTCCACCAGCTCGCCGCGCGCCTGCCGCAGGCCGGTCAGCTCCTCGCGCGCCAGTTCCACCAGTTCTTCTTCTTCGGTGGCGTCCGCCACGAGCTGGCCGGTCTCGGCGATTTCCCGATCCAGTTCCTGCAGCCGCCGGTGACCGGCCGCGATCGGGCTCAGCGCGGCGTGCTCCTGCAGCAGCTCGCGGGTCCGGCGCTGATCCTTGAACAAGGCCGGATCGGAGATGGCCAGCTCCAGTTCCCGGTAGCGGGCGGCGGCGCTGCGCAGGTTGCGTTCCAGGGAGGTTGCCGGGTCGTGCTCCATCATGACTTACGCGGCGCCGGACTGCTCCGGGGCTGGCGATGGAACAGGAAGCCGAACAGGCTGCCGCAGACCCCGCCGGCGATGTGCGCGAACTGGGAAACGGTGTCGTCCGCGAACGCGCCCAGCACCTCGCGCACCAGGTACACCACCACCACCAGGATGAAGGTGAGCGGTATCTCGCCGCTGGCGATGTTGGTGAAGGAACTGAGCAGGATCATCATGAACACCACGCCGCTCGCCCCCATGAGGCCGGTATCGAGGAACAGGACATTGATCACTCCGGTAACCAGCGCGGTGACCAGCATCATGGCCAGCAGCGGGCCGGAATGGTACTTCTCTTCCAGTATCGGCCCGATCAACAGGATGAGCGAGAAATTGGCAACCAGATGGGTCCAGTCCTGGTGACCGGCGACGTGGGAGATCACGCGGAAGTAGCTCAGCGGCGACTGGCCGTCGAACGTCGGCGGCACCGCGAAGTAGAGCCGCGACACCTGGCCGCCGGCCAGCAGATCCGCGGCCAGCACCGCGACGCTGACCAGGGCGAAGGAAAGTACGGACGGCGCGTTGTAGCGGATCTTCATAGCTGTGCTCCTCCAAGCAGTTCCATGATGCGGGCGTTGGCCTCCGCCAGCGCCTGCTCATCGACCGCCTCCAGCCGCAGCCGCAGCAGCGGCTCGGTGTTGCTCGGGCGCAGATTGAACCAGAACCGGTCGTAGCTCACGCTGACCCCGTCCAGCTCCTCCCGGCGGCCGTCGGCGCAGGCGGCCCGCACCCGCTGCAGCGCCGCGTTCGGGTCGCGCCCGTCGAGGCGGATGTTCACCTCCTCCTGCTGCGCGTAGCGGGCGCGCAGCGGCGCCGCCAGCTCCGACAGCGGGCGCCCGCGCCGCAGCATCAGGTTGAGCAGCATGCCGAGCCCGTAGATGGCGGACTCGGTGTAGAAGGAGTCGCTGACCCGGAAGTAGAGGTGGCCCGAGGTTTCGTTGCCGTACCACGCGCCGGAGCGCACCATCGCGTCATGGAGGTGGCTGTACCCTACCCGGGCCTTCACCGGGATGCCGCCGGCCGCGGCGATCTCCTCCGGCAACACCCGGGAGGAGATCAGGTCGTAGACGATGGCCGCGCCCGGATGCTGCTCCAGCACGGCGCCGGCGATCAGGGCGCCGGCGAAGTAGCTCTCCAGCGCGCGTCCGGTCTCGTCGAAGAACAGGATGCGGTCGCCGTCGCCGTCCAGCACCGCGCCCAGCGCCGCCCCGGCGCGCGGCACCGCGGCCGCCGCCTGGCGCTGGCTGGCGGCCTCCAGCGGGTTGGGCGGGTGGGCGGGGAACGATCCGTCGGGGGCGCCGTTGAGCAGCACGGCGTCCAGGCCCAGGCGTTCCGCGGCAGCGGCCAGCAGCCCCCCGGCCGAGCCGTTGGAAGCGTCCAGCACCACCTTCATACCGCGCGCCTCGGGACGCACGTGGGCGGTGGCGAACGCCACGTAGGACTCTAACGCCGCGGCCGGCAGCGCCGGCAACGGCGCCGGGACCGCGGGCGGGACGCCGGCGTCGCCGGCCACCGCCGCTTCGATGGCGCGCAACCCCTTGGCGTAGCTCACCGAGCCGCCGTTGCCGTCGTACAGCTTGAAGCCGTGGTACTGCGGCGGATTGTGGGACGCGGTGGCCATCACGCCGGCGCCGTAGCCGCGCTGCAACTGCAGGTAATGCAGCGCCGGGGTGCTGATGCAGCCGGCGTCGCGCAGCGCGCTCCCGGCGCTGGCGGCGCCGGCGCCGAAGGCGCGCAGCAGCTCCGCCGAGTGGGTGCGCGCGTCGGCGCCGCCGAGCATCTCCGCGGCGCCGCTGAAACGGGCAAAGGCGCGCCCCACCCGGAACGCCAGGACAGCGTCGATCTCGGCGCCGTAGATGCCGCGAATGTCATACGCCTTGAACGGATTCATACGGTCGTGGCGCCGGCCCCCTCCAGGATCCGTTCCACCTCCTCCCATGCCGCCGCGGCGGCCTGCTGCGCGCGGCCGTTGGCCTGCAGCTTGCGCTTCAGGTCGCGGACCCGCGCGCCGTCGGGGTAGACCGCCGGATCGCCGAGCTGATCTTGCAACCGGCGCTCGGTTTGCTGCAACCGGTCCAGCTCGTCGAGCAGCGCCTGCTGGCGGCGGCGCAACGCCTCCGGCGCGCGCTCCCCGCGCAGGCGCCCCGCAGCGCGCCGGGCGCCGGACCGCGGCCGCCGCGGCGCCCGCCCGGCCGCCGCATCACGCCCGCCCGGCGGCGGCGTGAGCGCCGGCGGCGTCGGCGCGGCCGCGCCCGCGCTTCGCTTCCACTGAAAATAGTCCCATCCGCCGTGATAGAAGCGCACCTCGTCGCGGGTCACCTCCAGCACCTTGGTGGCAAGCTGAGCGATGAAGTACTCGTCGTGCGAGGCGAATACCAGGGTGCCGGCGTAGCGCCGCAGGGCCTGCGTGAGGATGCCGATGGCGCTCAGGTCGAGGTGGCTGGTAGGCTCGTCGAGCAACAGCAGGTTGGCCGGCTGCAACAGCAACCGGACCAGCGCCACCCGGCTGCGCTCGCCGCCGCTGAGCACCCGCAACGGCTTGAACACGTCGTCGCCGCTGAACAGGAACGCGCCGAGCAGGTTGCGCAAGCGCGGCATCATCTCGCCCGGCGCCACCGCTTCCACGTCTTCCAGCACGCAGTGGCTGCCGGTCAGTTGTTCGGCGCGGTCCTGGGCGTAGTACCCGACCGTGACCCCGGTGCCCAGCACCACCTGGCCGGCGGCGAGCGGCGCGGCTCCGGCCAGGGCGCGCAGCAGAGTCGACTTGCCGGCGCCGTTGTCGCCCAACAACGCCAGGCGGTCGCCCCGGTCCAGCTCCAGATCCAGATCGCGGATCACCTGCCGGGAGCCGTAGGAGAGGCTCAGTCCCGCCGCCCCGAGCGCCCGCCGGCCGCCCGGCGGCGCCGGCGGGAAGCTGAAGCTGAGGTGCGACTGCACCGGCGGCGGTTCCAGCCGCGGCAGGCGCTCGAGCTGCTTGAGGCGGCTCTGCACCAGGCGCGCCTTGGAGGCGTTGGCGCGGAACTTGCGCACGAACGCCTCCATGCGCGCGATTTCCTCCTGCTGGCGTTCGTAGGCGGCGGCCATCTGCTCCAGCTCCGCGGCGCGCCGCTGCAGGTATTCCGAGAACAGGCCGGGCCAGGTGCGCAGCCGGCCGCGGTAGATTTCCGCCACCCGGTCGCAGGTGCGGTCCAGCAACGTGCGGTCGTGCGCCACCAGCAGGAACCCGCCGGGCCAGGTGCGCAGGTAGCCCTCCAGCCACTGGCGCGCTTCCAGGTCGAGATAGTTGGACGGCTCGTCGAGAAGCAGCAGATCGGAGTTCCGCAGCAGCAGCTTGGCCAGGGCGATGCGCATCTGCCAGCCGGAGGAGAAGGCGGAGGTCTCCTGGTCGGCGTCGCGCGGCCGGAATCCCAGGCCGCGGCTGACGCGGTCGAGGCGCGCGGCGCGCTCGGCGGCGCCGTCCGCGCTCACCCGCTCGGTGAGCTGCGCGTAGCGCTCCAGCAGGCGGTCGAGCCGGGCGCCGTCGCCGGCCGCGGCCATCTCCTCCTCGACCTGCCGCAGCTCGCGCTCGGCGGCCAGCTCGGCGGCGAACGCGAGCGTCAACTCCTCGTGCAGGGTGCGTCCGGAGTGCTCCACTCCGGACTGCGCCAGGTAGGCGATGCTGACGCCGCGCCGCGCGATGACGCGCCCCCGGTCGGCGCTGCCGTGCCCGGCGATGATGCGCATCAGGGTGGACTTGCCGCTGCCGTTGGCCCCGCACAGGGCAATGCGGGCTCCCCGGTCGATCGTCAGACTGACGCCGTCCAGCACCACCTGCGCGCCGTACGCCACGGAGAGATCGGTGACTGTTACCATGTGCGTTGCGCCGCAAGTGTAGCATCAGTCGGGCGCGCATTTCGTCAGGCCGCTTGGCGGCCCGTCCCTGTCCCCGGTCCCCGGCCAATCCCCAGTCCTCCAATCCCCAGTCCCAGTGTAGGAAATGAGATCGCCGCGAGACGTTGAATCACCGGTCTACCGGCGCTGGCCATCCTCGTCGGGGCGCCCGAATCCGGCGCCGGCGTGGCGATAGCGGTGATGCGCGGCGCACAGCAGCCGGAGATTGTTCGGCTCGGCGCCGCCGCCGCAGGCATACGGCACGACGTGATCGATCTGCAGCAGGTGTTGCGAGCCGCAACGGCGCCCGCTGGCGCGGTCCACGTAGCGGCAGCGGCCCCGGTCGCGCCGCCACACCTCGCGCTTGACCGCCGGGATGGCGCGGCCGGTCACGCCCTTCTTCGCTGCCGAAGTCCGGGTCCGCGGCGGCGCAGCCGGCTGCGCGCACGCCGCAGCCTGCCGGCCGAGACGCCGCGTCTTCGCCGCCGAAGTGGTGTCGCCCGCCGGCTTCGCTGCCGAAGTGACCGGGCGGTCAGCGGCTTCGTCTCCCGGCTGCGCCGGCGTCTGAGCCGATACCTTCGCCGCCGAAGGAGCGGCGCGGTCCGCGCCGGCCTCCTGCTTCGCTGCCGAGGCCGCCTGCGTCTTCGGCGCCGAAGTTTGCTCGGCGCCTTTGGCCGGCGCGGTGCGCCGCCCGCGCGGCGGCCGGGCCGGGTCGTGGCGGTCGAGCCCTTCCCGCACCAGCCGCCCCATGAGCTGCCCCATCGTCAGGTGCGGGTCTACGTGGGACAGGAGGCCCTGGAGCCGCTCCAAGCCGCGCCGGCACTCATCGTCGATCACCGCCTTGATCTCCCAGCGCCCGCCGCCCAGGGGCCGCACCCGAGCCGCCGGCGCCGCCAGCTCGGGGTCCACCTCGGCCAGCAACTGCATCACCTCCCGGCTGCTCTTGCCGGACGCCTGCTCCACCAGCTCCCGCCGCGCCTCCGAGTCCAGCACCGGCACCGGCGCCGGCTTCCGCTCCGCCGGCCGCGGCGGCCCCGAGCCGTTCTGCGACTGAGCGGCAGCCCCGAACCCGGCCCCGCCCGGCGTGCTACGCGCCGCCCGCTCCTTCCTGCGCTCCTGCCGGTCGAAGGCATGCTGCAACTGCGCCGCCGCGTTCAGCGTCATCATGCCATTCTGCAGGCGCTCGCGCACGCCGTCGACCTCCGCGCAGAGCCGCATCGCCTTGATGCGCCGCCACGCTGCGGCGTCGCTGTAGCCCAGTTCGCGCACCGCGTAATCGAACAGGCTCGAGAACCCGCGGCGCAGATACAGGCGGCGCCTATGAATCTCGCGCAGGTGGTCGATCACGACCACTTCGAGATGGTGTTCGATGCCGGAAAGTTCCTTGGTCCGCTCCAGCAGGAGGTCGTCTGAGAGGGCGGAAACGGTAGTGGTGATGGCCCCGTCGGAACCCTGATTGTTCATGACATAAATATAACCATGGAAACTATTTGAGTCAAGGTATTCGGCCCGTAAGATGCCACCTGCGGGCGTGACTAGGCGGCGCATTTCCAAGCGGCTGGACATTCCGTCAGATGCTGCTGCCGAGAACGTCGCCGGCGTCGACAGGGGGTACCGAGGGGCCGGCTGCGACGCCGGCGCGGGCTGGAAGTGCGCCCCATCAGTCGGCAGCGGAGAAGTACATCACCACCGGGGTCGGGCTGACTTCGGTGACCAGCAGGGTAACCGGGTCCGGCTGGGCCGGGGTCAGGCGGATGCCGTTGGCGTCATACTCGGCCAGCACGGTGAGCTCCGCCGCCGGTTCGAACGCCGGCGCCGGACGCGCCGCGGCGGCCGCCGGCTCAGCCCGACCTGCCGCTTCGCCGGAGTCAGCGCCGACGCCTGGGCCACTGGCGAGCGGAGCGGCCGCGGGCGGCGGGTCGGCAGCCTCAGGCGGCGAGTCGGCGGCGCCGGGCGGGGCGGCTTCCGCAGGCGACGGATCGGCAGGCGCGCCGGAGTCCGCGGCCCCCGGACCATCGGCGGGCGGAGCTTCCGCGGGCGGTGGGTCGGCAGCCTCAGGCGGCGAGTCGGCGGCGCCGGGCGGGGCGGCTTCCGCAGGCGGCGGATCGGCAGCGGCAGGCGGCGCGCCGGAGTCAGCGCCGGCGCCGGGGCCATTGGCGGGCGGAGCCGCGGGCGGCGGGCCGGCAGCTTCGGGCGGCGGGCCGGCGGCGCCGGGCGGGGCGAACAGAAAGGTGATCACCGCATCGTAGCGGCCGGCCAGTTCCTCGCCCGGCGCGTAGCGAAAGTCGATCCATCCGCTGCCCGGCAGCCCCGCCGGCACCAATCCGGGAACCAGCGCCTGGAAGCCACGCCAGCGGTAGCCGCGTTCCGGGTCCAGCTCGATGGTGCCGTAGCCGGTGCTGCGCCACACCGCGCCGCGCGCCAGCAGCCTGGCGTAGCGTTGGTCGCGGCGCGCCAGTTCCGCGGCGATCAGCTCGGTCACGTCGCTGCTCAGGGCGGTGAAGATCCGCGTGACCGTGCGCGCGCCTTCGGCGTAGGTAACGGCCAGCCGGGTGGCGCTCTGCAAGGTGAGCCGCAACCGACTGACCGTGTCCTCCAGCAGCAGCACGTAGCGCCCGTCGCCGACCCGCTCGATGCTCTCGTAGGCGAACTCGCGCGTTCCCGCCGCCGTGACCAGCCGGAACACCTGCGCCGCGGGGTCGGGAAACAGGCCGTACTCGGCCCGAAACCGGTTCAGGTCATAGCGCCCGGTAACCACCATCGCGCGGAACTCGTCGGGCCGCCACACGGTCGCCAGCAGATGCTCCAGGGTAGCGTCCTCGGCCAGCAGGCGGGCCGCCTCGGCATGCGGATCGCCGCGCGACTCGAACACCGGCAGAAACTCGCCAAAGGTATAGCCGGTGGTGCCATCCGCGGCGAGCACCTCATACCAGTAGTTCTCGTACACGCCGACCTGCTCCGGCTGCGCGGAGCGCTCCAGCACCTTGGCCACCTCGCCGGCGCGCAGCTTGTAGACGATGTCGGCGGTGGCGGAGGCCGCGCTGCGCACCGGCAGGCCGTTGCGCGCGGCGTAACCGTAGCTGGCGGCGAACGGAGCGTAGCGCGCGGCGAATGCGGCCGCCTGCTCCGGTTCCGGGAACACGCGCACCCGCCAGCGCGCCACCGGCACCGGTTCCGCGCCGCGCTCCGCGGCGCCGGGCCGGACCATATAGCGATTCTCGATGGAGGACTCTTCCAGCACCAGGATGACGGCGCCCGCGGGCAGCGCGCCGCCATCGCTCCACAGCACGACGCCGTGGCCCAGCGGCGCCGGCCCGCAGGACGCCGCCAGCAACGCCAGGAGCGCGCCGCCGGCGGCTGCGGCGGCGCTCCTCCCGCCAAGCCAGGCCGCCGCGCCGAAGTGCGGCCCCATCACGCGCGCGCGGCGGCGCCGGGAGGCTCACCGCGGCGCGGCACCTGCAGGACCTGCCCGGGATGCAGCACGCTGGTCGGGCGCAGTCCATTGGCGGAAGCGAGCGCCTCGACGGTGGTGCCGTGCGACCGCGCGATTCTCCACAGCGAGTCGCCGCGCGCAACGCGGTAGTCGGCTTCGAACGGGCGGCTGTCGCGCGGCGCCGGCGCCGGAAACCGCACCGCGCCGGGATCGACGCCGCGCACCAGCGGAATGCGGAGCCCGGCGCCGACCCGCATGCGGCGTGGATGCACCCCGGCGTTGTAGTGGCGAATGAGGGCCACGCTCACGTTGAACGCCTCGGCCAGCTCGGACATGGTATCGCCGCTGCGGATGATGTGCCGGTGCAACCGCACCAGCTCGCCGGCGGGGTCCTCCAGCACCGCGAGCAGGCGGAGGTAGGCGTCCGCCGGCACCTTCAGCAGGTACGACTTGCTGCCGCGGACCGTGGGAGTCAGACCGTACATCAGTTCCGCGTTGGCCTGCTCCAGGAGATCGCCGGAGATGCCGCTGAGCTTGCCGAGCTGGCGCAGCTCCACCCCCGGCGGCACCGTGATCCGCTGCCAGCGCTGGAGCTGATCCAGCGCCGGCGTGTCGCCGGCAGGGTAGGTGCGCATCGCCAGCACCAAGCCGAAGAAGCGGGGCACGAAGTCGCTGGTCTCGCGCGGCAGCACTCCGCGGCGACGCAGCTCCCAGAAGTCGCGCGTGCCCGCCCGCTGCACGTCACGGCGCACGCGGCCCAACCCGGCGTTGTACGCCGCCAACGCCAGCTCCCAACTGCCCAGCTCGCGGTAGTTGACCTCCAGGATGCGCAACGCCACCTCGGTTGCCTTCCAGAAGTCGCGCCGCTCGTCGATCAGCTCATCCACCACCAGGCCGTGCAGCCGGGCGGTGCCGGTCATGAGCTGCCACAGGCCGACCGCCCCCGCCGGCGACCTGGCCACGCCTACGTAGGACGATTCGATCGCCGGCAGGAACACCAGCTCCGCCGGCAGCCCCCGCTCCTCCAGCTGCTCCAGCACGTGATCTGCGTAGAGGGCGGCCCGCCCCAGGATGCGCTGCATCCACGGCCGCCACCCGGCGCTGGAGTAGACGGCGGCATAGTGCCGCACGCGCTGCTGGTCGGGGACTTCGAGGGACACCGGTACCAGGTCCAGCAGGTGCTGGGCGGCGCCCGGCAGCGCCCCGCCGACCAGCAACGCCGCCACCGCGGCGGCGCACGCCCGGCCGGCGCCCCGCCGGCGCGGCCCACGGCAATATGAGGTATGCGCAGTCATAATTTCTCGCCCAAGAATATGCCGGCCCACTCCCAGCGGCCATCTATTTCGGGATCGGCCTTGAAATCGATACGCCGAAAGTAGAGGTACCAGGTCCGGACCCGGTGCGACCAACCGGTGGTGCGGAGAAACGCCTCGTTGGCGTTGGAGTCCGGGTCCAACTCGGCGTCGAACCGAACCCGCGCCAGGGCGAACGCGGCCAGATCGAAGACCTGCGCCGCGCTCTCGTCGGCCACCTGCTGCTCCCACGACATAGTGAAGAAGCCGGACTTGGAGCGCAACCGGTTCAGCGCGCGCAGGTCGCGGGCGCCGATGGCGCGCTTGATCTCCCCTACCAGGGAGTCGAGGTCCTCCATCACCCAACTCTTGTCGGAGAAGTGGAAGTTGACCTTGTCGAGGATCTCGCGGTGCACGTTGGGGAACCCGGGGATGGCCGTCGCGTGCTGCAGGTATACCCGGTAGGCGCCCACCGCCTGCTCCCACTCGCCGAGCGCCTCGTAGGCGCGGGCCAGGTAGAAGTGGCTGCGCCCCGGATCGATGGCGCCGCGAAACCGGTCGATCAGCTCCTCGTACAGCTCCGCCAGCCGGCGCGGATCGCGTTCCAGGGCGATCAACTCGCTGAGGGACGCCAAGTGGATCGAGCGCCCCGCGACGAGCGCGTCGGGATAGTCGAGCGCGCGCTCGTAGTAGTGAACCGCCTGCGGCGCCGCCTCCAGCTCCCGATACCCCTCCGCCGCCGCCATCAGGTAGACGGCGTTGTAGACATCCGCCGGGTGCTGCTCCACGTAGGTGGTAAGGAACAGCAGCGCGCGCCGCGGCGCGCCGGCGGCGCGCAGCACCTTGGAGATCTCCTGCACGATCACGAACCGCTGTTCCGCGCCGCCGGTCTCCCTGTCCAGCAACGCCAGCAGCTCGACGAGCTGGCGGTCGTACTCGCGATTCCCGACCCGATACTCGGGATGGTCGGCGCTGCAGCCGAACAGCAGCGCGGCGACCGCCAGCAGCCCGCCCGCCGCGGCGCCCGGCCGCCGCCCCTGCCTCATGCCGCGGCGCGCGGCGCGGCCCGGCGCGCCGGGAGCCCCGGGCGCGCGCTAGAACGCAATCGCCAGATCGAGACCGAAACCGAGCTGGAACCCGCTTACGACCGGACGTATGCCGTTCTCCAGCACGCTCCCTTGAGCGTCGTCGTCAAGCGGTTCGAGGTCGGCGAACGGCATGCGGTACACCATGCTGCCGCGCGGCGTCACCGCGACCGGCCCCCACACGAACTGGTAGCCGATCTGGGTGACGACCGCGAGCCGGAACCCGGGCGCCTCGGTCTTGTCGTGGTCTTGGAGGAACAGGTAGCCGGGAGCCAGTCCCAGGCCGGCGAAGAATCCCCGGGGAGCGTCGTTCTGCGGGTAATAGTTGGCGCCAAGGTCGGCGTAGAGTTCCCAGTAGGTCCACGTGTCCGGCACCAGCGCGCGCTCGTCCCGCCATATCAGGCTCCAGGCGGGGGAGTAGAACACGGGGCGCACGAAGATGCCCAGATCGTTCCGCACCAACTGCTGGAACGACGCGCTGTAGACCCCGAACAGCGGGGCGGCGGCGTCGACGCCGATCAAGGTGTCGCGCTCGTGGGTCTCGGCGAAGGCCGGGCCGGCCCCCAGCAGCGCCACCGCCAGAGCGCTGCGTAGAATTAGTCGTCGCATGGGCCGAATCTTCGCCAGCGGGTATCGCCTCGTCAAGCCGAGCGGGTGGCCGCCGTGGCCGCCGGCCACGGCCGGCCGCGGCCCGGGCGGTTCAGTCCAGCCGCCAGGCCACGCCGTACTTGGCGGCGGCGGTTCTGAACCAGTCGATCACCTCCGGATGGTAGGGAATGCCATGGGCGCGCCGGTCGGCCTCGGTGCGGGCTTCGGGATAGCCGGAGTAGAGCACCGGACCGGCGCCGGGAACGGCGGGACACTCCAGCAGATCGGTGAGGTACTGATCCAGATCGGCCATGAACTCCTGCGGCTCCGAGAAGCAGGCAATGTCGTACGCCAGGAAGTGATGCACCGAGCCGGCCCGCCGCCGGGGACCCGCGCCGGAGGCGCACAGCACGCTGGTGATGATCTCGCCGATCACCGACAGCGCGTAGCCCTTCTGCGAGCCGCCCTCGCGCGTCGAGCCGAGGGGCAACATCAGGTACTTCTCCGGTATCGGCGCTTCGTCCATGATCGGATTGCCGTGCTGGTCGGTGATCCACCCGGGCAGCACCGTCTGCCCCAGCCGCTTCGCCAGGGTGAGCTTGTTGCCGGCCACCACGCTCGGAGAGGCATCGTACACGAAGGGCGGATTGCGCTGCGCCGGCGCCGCGAACGCCATCGCGTTGAGCCCGAGCAGCGGCCTGGTGCCGTAGGTCGGCACCATCGCCACCCCGCCGGTGGTGGTGGCCTGCCCCAGCATGCGGTGCGGCAGCGCCATCTGGGCGTAGTAGGAACAGGGGCCGAGATGGCGGCAGTTCATGACCGAAACCGAGCCGATGCCGAACTCGGCGGCGCGTCTGATCGCCTCGTTCATCGCCGCCGGCGAGACCACCATGCCGTGGCCGCCGTCGCCGTCGATCACGCAGGTCGCCTTGTGATCGCGCGCCAAGCGCCAGCTCGGCGCGGGATTGATGGCGCCGCCGTCGAGCCCCTGGAGGTAGGAACGGAGCATGTTGCTGACGCCGTGGGTGTCGATGCCGCGCAGGTCGGCGTACAGCAGCACGTCGGCCGTCTGGCGGGCGTCAGCCTCCGGCATGCCGGCCGCCTGCAGCAGCCGCTCGGTGGTCCAGCGCACGTCCTCGGCCGCGACCCGGACCGCGATCTCGTTGGGAACCTGGAACTTCTTCAGCACCTCGGCCGGCATCGTAGCACATGGAGCAGCGACCGTGCCGGCGGTCAACTGCAGGCCGCGGCAGGCCGCGCCGGCCGACCTGCGCCGATCCGATTCGCGCGGGCGGTTCGGGCGGTTGAGCAGCGGCGGACGGGCGGCTACACTCCGGGCCAGCGTGGCGCGCCGGACGGCGGGCGCCAACGGGAGGACGCGCGTGGGCCAATCCATTACCATGACCGGCGCGGGGCTGCAGGTCCCCGACCGACCCCTCATCCCCTTCATCGAAGGAGACGGCACCGGGCCCGATATCTGGGCCGCGGCGGTGCGCGTGTTCGACGCCGCGGTAGCGCAGGCCTACGGCGCCCGGCGCAGCGTGGAGTGGATGGAGGTGCTGGCCGGCCAAAAGGCGTTCGACCGCACCGGGAGCTGGCTGCCGGAGGCCACCGAAACGGCGTTCCGCGACCATCTGGTGGGCATCAAGGGGCCGCTCACCACGCCGGTAGGCGGCGGCATCCGCAGTCTCAACGTGGCCCTGCGCCAGCGCCTCGATCTGTACGTATGCCTGCGCCCGGTAAAGTACTACCCCGGGGTCCCGTCGCCGGTGCGGGCGCCGGAGCGGGTCGACATGGTGGTGTTCCGGGAGAACACCGAAGACGTCTACGCCGGCTTCGAGGCCGCGGCCGGCAGCGCCGAGGCGCGCAAGCTGCTGGATTTCCTGCGCGAGGAACTGGGCTGGTCGCTGCGCGCCGATTCCGGCATCGGCATCAAGCCGATCAGTCGGACCGGCACCGAGCGCCTGGTACGGGCGGCAGTCGAGTACGCCATCGCCAACGGCCGCCGCAGCGTGACCCTGGTCCACAAGGGCAACATCCAGAAGTTCACCGAGGGCGCCTTCCGCGAATGGGGCTACCAGACGGCGGCCGAGCATTACCCGGAGCAGACGGTAGCCTGGGAGGCGGTGGACGGCGAGGTCCCGCCGGGGAAGATCGTGATCAAGGACACCATCGCCGACATCTTCCTGCAGCAGGTGCTGACCCGGCCGGCGGAGTTCGACGTGGTGGCCACGATGAACCTGAACGGCGATTACATCTCCGACGCGCTGGCCGCGCAGGTGGGCGGCATCGGCATCGCTCCCGGCGCCAACGTCAACTATCGGAGCGGCCACGCCATCTTCGAGGCGACCCACGGCACCGCGCCCAAGTACGCCGGCAAGAACGTGATCAACCCGTCGTCGGTGATCCTGTCCGGGGTGATGCTGTTCGAGTACCTCGGCTGGACCGAGGCGGCGCGGCTGATCGACCGGGCCCTGACGCGCACCATCGGCGAGCGCTGCGTTACCTACGACTTTGCCCGGCTCATGGAGGGCGCGACCCAGGTTACCACCAGCGCGTTCGCCGACCGCATCATCGCCCACTTGCGCGCGCAGCCGGCCGCCGCCGGCGCGCGGGCCGGTTAGGGCGGCCGCGCCGCACCGGCCCGGCGATCACGCTCCAACCCGTTTCCCGCGAGGACTCGATATTGTCAATCTACGGCGTCAGCGGCCCGCACCGGCGCACCGGGGCCGCCTCTACAGTAAAGCCCGCCGCCGGGCGGGAGGGCCGCGCGCGGCGCGCCCGCAGCCGGCCGCCCGCAGCCCGCCGCCGCTGGCGGTGGCAGTGGCGATGGTGGGCGCTGCTCCTGGCGTGCGGCGCGGCCGCGCCGCTGCCGGCGCGCGACGCGGCGAGCGAGATTGCGGCCGGCTTCGAGCAGGTGGTGGCGGCCGGCGAATACCGCTACGCCCGCAGCCGCCGCGCCGGGGTGTTCCTGTCCCTGGACGGAGGGCGCACCTGGCAGCCGCGCAGCGCCGGCCTCCCGCACCGGGTAGTGCACCCGTTCCCGCAGCCGCCGGAGTACCGCTACATCACCTCCCTCGGCGTCGATCCGAGCGATCCGTTGCGGGTGGCGGCCACCACCGCGCGCAGCCTGCACCTGAGCGAGGACGGCGGCGCGTCATGGCAGGCGATACCGGTCAGGGAACCGGTGCGCGGCGTCGCCTACTTCACCAGCGTGGCGCCGTCGCCGCATCAGCCCGACGCCCTGCTGCTCGGCACCTCGTTCAACGGTCTCTACGAAACCACCGACCGGGGCGCGACCTGGCACTACCTCCCGGCGGCGAGCCGGGCTCTGATCCAGGACACGCGCTACCTCGAAGAGGCCGCGGCGCTCAGCTACGACCCCGGCGCCGCGGACGCGGTCGCGATGCTGGCCGGCTTCGACGGCGGCGTGTACTACCATCCTGATCGGCGCGCCCCCACCGAAGGGGCGGGCGCCGGCGGCTGGCAGCGCTACCCGGTGCCGGCCGCGGCCACCACCCACCTGAGCTTCGTGCGGCGCGGCGCGGCGTGGGCCCTGGAGGCCGACGCCGGCCGGTCCCGCTGGCGGCTCACCGAGGCCGGTGCCTGGGTTCCGGTGGCGCGCGCCACGCCCGCGTCGGCGAGCCCGCGGCCGCGGCAGAGCGCGCCGCCGGGCGCGGCGCGGGCGGCGGGCATACCGATGGCGCCGCCTCCGGCCGCCGTCCGGCCGCTGCCGGAACCGGAACCGGCGCGCGCCGCCGCGGAGCTCCACCCGCGGGCGCGGGCGGCGCAGCGCAACGGCATCTACCTGAGCGCCGGCAGCGCCGCGGCGCGGCTGCCGGAATTCCTGGAGTTTCTCCGGCACCACGGCCTCAACTCGTTCGTGGTCGACCTGAAGGACGACAGCGGCTATCTCACCTACGATTCGGCCGTACCGCTGGCGCATGAGATGGGCGCCGTCCGCGCCTCGATCGAGCTGGACGAACTGGTCGCGCAGGCGCACGCCGCCGGCATCTACGTGATCGCCCGGCTGGTGGTGTTCAAGGATTCGTTCCTCTACCGCTGGCAGGATCATCGCCTGGCGATATGGGACCGGGAGCAGGACGCTCCCTGGCGCAATCTCATCCCCGTCGCCGGCGGCGGGGATGCCGGCAGCGCGGAAGCCGGCGCCGGGGAGGCGGCGGACGCTTCGGAGGCGGACGCCGGGGAGACGGGCGCCGGGACGGCGCGCTTCGAACAGCGTGAGTTCTGGGTGGACCCGTTCGCCGCCGAGGCCTGGGAGTACAACGTCGCGGTGGCCGCGGAGCTGGCCGCGCGCGGCGTGGACGAGATTCAGTTCGACTACATTCGCTTCCCATCGGACGGCCCGGTGGAGCGCGCCGGCTACCGCCACCGCCGGCCCGGGATGACCCGGATCGACGCGATCGAGTCGTTCCTGGCGCTGGCCCGGGAACAGGTCCGGGTGCCGATCAGCACCGACCTGTTCGGGTTCAATTCCTGGTACCGGAGCGGCAACTGGATCGGTCAGAACATCGACGTGCTCTCCGAGTACGTGGACGTAATCAGCCCGATGTACTACCCCTCCCACTTTCCGGACCACTTCCTGAGCGACCGCAGCTACCTGGATCGCGCCTACGTCATCTACGAGCGGGGGGTGCGCCGGGCGCGCCGCCTGGCGCGCGGGCGGAGCTTCATCCGCCCCTACGTGCAAGCCTTCCTCATCGGCGGCGAGCTGAACATGGACGAGGAGGAGTACGGCCGCTACCTGACGCTCCAGCTCGAGGGCACCCGCACCGCCGGCGCGGCCGGCTTCACCCTGTGGAACGCTTCGAACCGGTACTATATGGTCACCGAGCCGTTGCGGCCCTACCTGAGGTAACCGAGGAGAGGAGATTTGGGATGAGAGTGCGCATGGTTCCGGCGCCGGCGCGCGCCGCGGCGCTCCTGCTCGGCGCCGCGCTGCTGGCGAGCTGCGTCACCGAAGTGCCCGAGGTGGCCGCGGACCTTACCCCCGCGGAGTACTTCCAGCGGGCCCAGGAAGCGACGGCGCGGCAGGCGTACCAGCTCGCCCTGCGCTGGTACGCCGCGTTCCGCCAGCGGTACGCCGACGATCCGTCGGCGGAGCAGACCGCGCGCCTGCTCTGGGCCGAGTACGAAACCGCGTTCCTCTACCACAAGATGGACGACGACGAGACCGCGCTGCGCCTGCTGCGCCAACTGGTGCGCCGCTACGAACTGCCGGCCGCAGCCGATTACCCGCCCGGCCCCCGCATCCTGGCGCAGCGCGTCATTCGCGAGCTCGACCCGGCCGCCGCCGACGCGGGCGCGGAGGCGGCCCCCGAAGCGCAGCTCCCCTAGCCTGGCCGCCCGGACCTGAGCGCGCGCAAAAGCGGCGGCGACGAGGCGCCGTTGAATGAAGGCATGCGACCTCAATCATATCGGACCGCCCGCAACGGGCGCCTCGTCGCCATGGCCATCGCCGCCTGGGGCTGCCTGGGCTGCGAGCCTATCGGCCACGCGCTGGTGGAGGATGTCGATCTCCTGCCGCCGGTGTTCAATGGGATCACGGTTACCTCCGCCACCAGCCTCATCGCGCGCTTCGACGAACCGGTCACCATGGCGCAGGATTCGGTGTCGATCGACCCCGGACCGGCGGTGACCGGAATCCGCGGCGGCAAGGAGGTGGAGCTCACCCTGGCCGCGCCGCTGGTGGCCGGCAAGCGCTACACCCTGCGCGCCAAGGCCAGCGACCAGCGCGGCAACAGCACCACCTTCGTGGCGCAGCTCTGGGGCTACAACCCGCGCCCGCCGGAGCTGGTGATCAACGAATTCACCACCCAGGGTTCCAAGAAGCGGCCGGACGCCATCGAACTCTACGTTACCCGCGGCGGCAATCTTGGCGGGGTGGCCGTGTATGACGGCGCCAACGACAACTATCGCGACCGCGTGGTGCTGCCCGGGGTGGAAGTGGCCGCCGGCGATTACCTCGTCATTCACGCCACCGCCAACGGGCTCGGCGAGGACGAGGACACCGGCCCCGACCAGTCGGACCACGAGTTGGCACTGGCCGGGGTGTGGGACTTCTGGATGGAGGAGGGCACCGGCCTCTCCGGGAGGAACGGGGTGCTCACCGTGCACGCCGCGCCGGACGGCGCGTTGCTCGACGGCGTGCTCTACAGCAATCGAACCTCGGACTCGGACAGCCGCTACCGCGGGTTCGGCAGCAAGGCGACCATGCTGCGCGCCGACCGCCTGGCGGAGCTGGGAGGCTGGAAGTTCTCCGGGGAGCGAATCGCGCCGGAAGACGCGATCAGTTCAGCGGCCACTACCTCCACCCGCTCGCTGAACCGCGACGGCAACGCCACCGATACCGACAGCGCCGCCGACTGGCACACGGTGCCAACCCGCGGGTCGAGCTTCGGCGCGCCCAACAGCGAGGAGGTGCACGGCGGGTAGCGCGCGCGCCGGCGCCGCGGCAGCGGCGCCGGCGGTGCGGCCGGCGCCCGTCCGCTGCGGGCCTGCTACGCCTGCTACACGTGGGCCTTGAACATCCCCTCGATGGTCTCGCGCGGCACGGCGCCCACCTGCTGGCCGACCACGTCGCCGTCCTTGAACAGCAGCAGGGTGGGGATGCTGACGATGTTGTACTGCTGCGCAATCGCGCCGTTATCGTCGACGTTGACCTTGGCGACCTTCAACTTGCCGGCGTAGTCCTGCGAGATCTGCTCCAGGACCGGGGCGATCATCTTGCACGGCATGCACCATTCGGCCCAGAAGTCGACCACTACGGGGGTCTCCGACTGGATTACCTCGGCGGTGAAGTTGTCTTGCGTGATTGTCACTTCGGCTGACATTTGCGGCTCTCCTTGGGGAAGTAGTAGCGGGATGCACCGGCGCCAATATACTGATTGGAGCGCGCTGCTAGGAAGTGTTCAGGAAGCCAGCAGGGCCGCCGCGGCCTCGGCCATCAGGCGGCGCGGCGCGGCGTTCGGATTGCGGCGCAGCAGTTGCACGAACCAGGTGCCGACCACCACGTAGGCCACGTGCGGGCCCAGCGCCTCCACCTGGGCGCGGTCGCGAATGCCGAAGCCGGCCAGCGGTTGGCCGCCGAGCGCGCGAATGGCGCCCAGGAAGGCGAGATTGTCCGCCCCGATTGCGGTGTAGCTGCCGGTGATGCCCTTGCGCAGCGCCGCGTACACCCAGTCGCTGTTGCGCGCGCGGCCTACCACCATGCGCAGCCGCTCCGGCGTCGTGGTGGGCACCACCACGGGAATCACGGCGATGCCGGCGTCGGCGCCGGCCGCGTACAGCCCCTCGTCGTAGTCGGGCGGCAGGTCGGGCGCGATGATCGCGTTGGCGCCGGCTTCCCGGCAGGAGCGCACGAAGTCGGCCACGCCGTTCTGGAAGATCAGGTTGGCGTAGCTCATCACCGCGATCGGGACCTCGCTGCCGGCGCGCAGGGCGGCGACCAGCTCGAACCCGCGCCGGAGCGTGAAGCCGGCCTGCAGCGCGGCGTCGCACGCCGCCTGGATGTGCGGCCCGTCGGCGGTGGGATCGCTGAACGGGAACTGCACCTCCAGGAACGCCGCGCCGCCCTCCACCAGCCCCCGGCCCGCTTCCAGGGACGCCTGCCAGTCGGGGAACGAAGCCACCAGGTGAGCCATGACGCGCGGCGCGCTCATGCCTGCTCCTCCGGCGGGCCGGCCAGGGACGCCGCCTCGCGCTGCAGGAACTCGCGCCAGCGGTCGCGGTCCAGCTCCCGCGCCAGAATGAACAGGTCCTTGTCGCCGCGCCCCGACATGTTGACCACCAGGTGCTCTCCGGGCGGCCGGCGGCGCGCCTCCTGCAGCGCCGCGGCGCCGGCGTGGGCCGACTCCAGCGCCAGCACGATGCCTTCGCGGCGGGCGAACTGCCGTACCGCGGCCAGCGCCTCGGCGTCGGAGGCGGTGGTGAACCGCACCCGCCCGCGGCGCCCCAGCTCGGCGAGCTGCGGGCCCACCCCGGGATAGTCGAGCCCGGCCGATACCGAGTGGGTCGGCGCGATCTGGCCGTCGCCGGTGGTCAGGAACAGCGACTTGTAGCCGTGGGCGATGGCCGGGCGCCCGCGCCCGCCCATGCGGGAGGCATGGTCGCCCGGACGCAGGCTGCGGCCGCCCGCTTCCACGCCGATCAGCTCCGGCGCGTCCGCCTCCAGGTGGGGGGCGAACAGGCCCAGCGAGTTGGAGCCGCCGCCGACGCAGGCGATCAGCGCCGCGGGTTCGATGCCGGCCGCGGCGCACTGGCTCACCACCTCGCGGCCGATCACCGCCTGAAACTCGCGCACCATGGCGGGGTAGGGGGAGGGGCCGAGCGCCGACCCGATCACGTAGCAGGTGTCGGCGAACGAACCGGCCCAGTCGCGCAGCGCCTCGTTGACCGCGTCCTTGAGGGTGCGCGAGCCGCTGTCCACCTGCGCCACCTCGGCGCCGAACAGCTCCATCCAGAATACGTTGGGCTTCTGCCGGCGCATGTCCACCTCGCCCATGTAGACGCGGCACGGCAGACCGAGCTTGGCGCTGATGGCGGCGGTCGCCAGCCCGTGCTGGCCGGCGCCGGTCTCGGCGATGATGCGGCGCTTGCCCATGCGCCTGGCCAGCAGGCACTGGCCCACCACGTGGTTGATCTTGTGGGCGCCGGTATTGGCCAACCCCTCCAGCTTGACGTGGAGCTGGGCGCCGCCGCACTCGGCGCTGAGGTTGGCGGCATGCAGCAGCGGGGTCGGGCGCCCGGTGTAGGTGCGGGCGACGTGATCCAGCTCGGCGAGGAACCCCGGGTCGACGATGGCGGCGCGGTAGGCGGCGGCCAGTTCGTCGAGCGGCGTGCGCAGCACCTCGGCGGCGTAGCGCCCGCCGAACTGGCCGAAGTAGTCCTGATAGCTCATCCTGCAGTGCTCCGTGCCGTGCCGGCTGCCGCCGGCAGCCGGCGGAAGAAGGCGCGCAGCTTGCCCGCGTCCTTGCGTCCCGGGGCCGCCTCCAGGCCGCTGGAAGCGTCGATCAGCTCCGGCCGATGCGCGCCGACCACCGCGGCCACGTTGTCGGGACCAATGCCCCCGGCCAGCCACAACGGGCGCGGCGGCGGCTCGGCCGCGGCGCGGCGCGCCAGCACGGCGCCATCGACGCGGCGCCCGCTGCCGCCGCGCAGCGCGGGGGCGAAGGCGTCCAGCAACACCCGCGGGCAGCGGTAGCGGCGCTCCGGCGCGAGGTCCGCGGGCGCGCCGACGCGCAGCGCCTTGTAGTAGGGAAATGCCAGTTGGTAGCACTCCTCCGGCTGCTCGTCGCCATGCAACTGCACCGCGTCGAGCAGCCCGGCGCGCAGCAGCGGCCGCGCCTCGCCGGTATCGTTCACCACCACCCCGACCTTGGTTACCGCCAGATCGGCCAGTTCGGCCAGCAGCTCCGGCGCGGCGCGGCGCGGCGACGGCGCCAGGATGAACCCCAGCAGGTCGGCGCCCAGCTCCACCGCGGTCTCGGCGTCGGTGCGGTTGGTAATGCCGCACACCTTTACCAGCGGGCGCCCGCGGCGCGCGCTGCGGGCCGCGAACACCCGTTCCCAGAACGGGCGCCGCCCGCCGGCTGGCGGCGCCGCGCCCAGCGCCTGGCGCAGCTCCGCCGCCAACTGCGGGCGCCGCATCACCGCCTCCCCCACCAGCACGCCGTCGAAGCCGGCCGCGCGCGCGAACGCGGCGTCTTCGGCGCATTCGATGCCCGATTCGTACAGCAGGGTGGTGGGCCAGTCCACCGCCGGGCGCAACCGCGCCGGCAGCGTCGAGTCCACCGCGAAGGTGGTCAGGTCGCGGCTGTTGATGCCGGTCAACCGCGGGCGCACCGCGCGCGCCTTGGCCAGGTCCGCGGCGTCGTGCACCTCCACCAGCGGGGTCATGCCCAGGGCGAGGGCGCGCCGGTGCAGCGCGTCCAGCTCCGGCGCGGAAAGGCAGGCGGCGAGCAGCAGCACGGCATCGGCGCCGGCGCGCAGGGAGACCTCCAGGTCGCGTTCATCCAGCAGGAAGTCCTTGCGCAGCACGCTGAGCTGCGGGCAGGCCGCCTTGACCGCGCTCAGGTCGGCCAGCGCGCCGCCGAAGTGGTCCGGCTCGGTGAGCACCGAGACGGCGCGCACCCCCGCGGCGGCATAGCGGCGCGCCTGGCTCACCGCATCCAGCCCGGGGGCGATCGCCCCGCGCGACGGCGAGCGGCGCTTGATCTCGCATACCAGCAGCGCCCCGGGCGCCGCTCCCGGCGCGAGCAACGGCACCAGCGGCTGCTCCCGCCGCGCCGGCAGCGGCTCGCCCAACGCCGCGCCTTCCGCCGCTACCCGGCGCCGGCGGCCGGCCACGATCTCCTCCAGGTAGGCCATCGGGTCAGCGCCCCCTCATCCGCCGGCGCCGGCGGGACGGCCGGGCGCGGCCGCGGCCGGCGCCCCCTCCGCTCCCGGCGCGCCCCTCGCGGCCGGCGCCGGCGGCGGCTCATCGAGCACGGCGCGGATGGCGGCCAGCACCTGCTCCAGCTTGGCCGCGGCGGCGCCGCCGGCCAGCGCCTCGCGGGCGCGCCGATACCCTTCCGCGATGTGGGGCGCGGCGCCGCACACGTAGAGCGCCGCGCCGGCGTTCAGCGCTACCGCGTCGCGCAACGCCGGGCGCCCGCCGCCGGCCAGCAGCTCGCGCGCCAGCGCCGCGTTGCCGGCCGCGCCGGCGCCCTTCAGCTCCTCCAGCGCGGCGACGGAAATACCGCACGCCGCGGGGTCGAACAGGTATTCGTGACACTGGTCATCTTCCCCGATCTCCACCACGTGGGTAATGCCGGTCACCGAAATCTCGTCCTGGCCGTCGGCGCCGTGCACCACCAGCACGCGCCGCACGCCGAGCATGCGCGCCGCGCGCGCCAGCGGCTCGCACAGCGCCCGGTCGTACACCCCGATGAGCTGGAACTCCGCCCCCGCCGGGTTGACCAGCGGCCCGACCAGATTCAGCACCGTCTTGATGCCCAGCTCGGCGCGCACCGCGGCGGCGTGGCGCATGGCGCCGTGGTAGGCGGGCGCGAACAGGAAGGCGAACCCGGTCCGCGCCAGCACCGCCGCGGCCTGCGGCGGCGTCAACCCCGGGTCCACGCCGAGGGCGGCGAAGAAGTCGGCGCTGCCGGTAGGGGAGCTGACCCCGCGGTTGCCGTGCTTGGCCACCGGCACCCCGCAGCTCGCCGCCACCAGCGCCGCCAGCGACGAGATGTTGAAGGTCGCCAGGCCGTCGCCGCCGGTGCCGCAGGTGTCCACCACGAAGCCGCCGGCCCGCTCCAGGCGCTGCTTCTTGCGCGCCAGCACCGAGGCGCAGCCGGCGATCTCCTGCGCCGCGTGGCCCTTCATGCTGAGCGCCACCAGCATGGCGGCGAGCTGGCTGGCCGGCAGCCGTCCTTCGGTCACTTCGTCCATCAGCTCGGCCGCGGACTCCACGCTCAGCGCGGCGCCGTTCATGACCTGTTCCAGGAGCGGGCGGAAGGCGAACGGCTCGCGCCGGTAGTCGAGGAAGTTGGCCAGGACGCGCCGCCCCGCCTCGGAGGCGATCGACTCGGGATGGAACTGCACCCCTTCCACGATCCAGGTGCGATGGCGGATGCCCATCACCTCGCCGTCCGGCGCCGCGGCGGTGACCTCGAACTCCGCCGGCAGGGTGTCGCGCTGCACCGCCAGCGAGTGGTAGCGGGTGAACTCCGCGGGGGAGGGAATGCCGCGGAACAGGCCGCGCCCGTCGAGGCTGATCCGATCGGTCTTGCCGTGCACGATGCGGCCCGCGCCGACGATGCCGGCGCCGAACGCCTGTCCGATCACCTGCTGGCCCAGGCACACCCCCAGCAGCGGCACGCGGCCGGCGAAGTGACGCACCACCTGCAGCGAGATGCCGGCATCCTCCGGGCGCCCCGGCCCCGGCGAAATCACGATCCCCTGCGGCTGCAACTGCTCCAGCCGGTCCAGCGTGACGCGGTCGTTGCGGAACACCCGCACCGGGGCGTCGGTGAGCTCCGACAGGTACTGGAACAGGTTGTAGGTAAACGAATCGTAGTTGTCGATGATGACGTACATGAACCGCGGCCTCCTGCCGTACCGCTACAGCTTCACGCCCACGGCCGCGGTCAGGGCGCGCAGCTTGTTCTGCGTCTCTTCATACTCGCGCCGCGGCACCGAGTCGTAGACGATGCCGGCGCCGGCGTGCAGCACCAGCCGGTTGCCCCGCTTGACCGCCGAGCGGATCGCGATGCAGGAATCGAGCGACCCGCCCGGCTCCACGTAGCCGACGATCCCGGCGTAGAAGCCGCGCGTTTCGCTCTCCAGGGCATCCAGGGTCTCCATCGCCTGGATCTTCGGCGCCCCCGTCACGGTGCCAGCGGGGAAGGTGGCGCGCACCGCGTGGGCGCCGTTCATCCCCGGCTGCAGGTCGCTTTCCACCTGCGACACGATGTGCATCACGTGCGAGTAGTGCTCGATGACGTTGCGCTCGGTCACCGCCACGCTGCCCGGGCGCGACACCCGGCCCAGGTCGTTGCGCGCCAGGTCCACCAGCATCAGGTGCTCGGCCAGCTCCTTCTCGTCGGACAGCAGGTCCGCCTGCAGCGCCTCGTCCTCGCGCCGGTCGGCGCCGCGGCGCCGGGTGCCGGCAATCGGGCGCATGAGCGCGCGCCCGCCGGAGACCTTGACGTGCACCTCCGGCGACGCGCCGAAGAGCTGGAACTCGCCGTAGTCCAGGTAGAACATGTAGGGCGAGGGATTGGTCGAGCGCAAGTTGCGGTACGCTTCCAGCGCCGGCAGCGGGGTATCGATCACCAGGCGGCGCGACAGCACCGCCTGGAACAGGTTGCCCTTGATGATCTCGCCGCGCAGGAACTCGACGCCGTCCAGGTACCATTCCTCGTCGCCGCTGCCGGTCACCTGCGCCGCCGGCTGCGCCGGCGCCGCGGTCATGAAGTTGAAGTCCAGGTCGTTGATGCGCCGTTCGGTGTCGTCGAGGGCGCGCTCCAGGTCGATGCGGTGCTCGTGGTAGTTGACCCCCAGCAGAATGAGGGAGTCGGTGTAGTGATCGAACACCACGAACACGTGGCCGAACACGAACCAGGCGTCCGGCAACTCCAGCGAGTCGCTCTTGCGCTCCAGGCGCACGGTGTCGAAGCGGGTCGCGTACTCATAGGAAAGGTAGCCGATGCCGCCCGCCGGAAACGGAAACGGATGCTGCGCCCCGGCGTGTTGATCGGCGAAGTAGCGCAGCACGTCGAGCACGTCGCGCCCGCTGCTGCGCAGCCGCAGGCGGCTGCCGTCGCGGGTCATGATCATCTCGCCGCGGCGTTCCCGGACGGTAAACGCCGGCTGCAGCAGCAGGATGCTGTAGCGCTCCCGGCCGCGGTGAAAGGAGGCCGATTCCAGCAGCACGCTGGCGTCGAGCTTGCGCGCCAGCGTGTAGGGCGTGAAGCGCTCCCCCGGAATGGTGCGCAGGACCGTGTCCGGTTGGGGCCGCCCGGCCGCGGCGCCGGCAGTTGTCGTATTCATGGTGCTCCTCGTCGTCGAATGGGCGCCGGGGCCGGGTCACCGGGGGAGCGGGCTTGCAGGCGGTTCGGCAAACAAAGAGCCGCCGGCCCCGGTCGCTCCCGGCAACCGGAACCCGCGGCTTTCACAGGGCGCATGGCGCCCGTTTGGCGTGGCGGCTCCCGGTTACTCCGAGGGCCACCACCGGAGGTGGCTCGCTACGGCCAACGTCATGGCCGCCATGATACGGAAGGCCGCGGCAACGGGTCAACCGCCCGCGCGGCGGCCTCGGCGGCCGCCCGGCGCTACGATGCCGCCTCCTGCGGCGCGGGCGCGGCGGCCTCATCGTGGCCGTGGCCGTTGCCGTGGCCGTTGCCGGCAGCGCGGCGGCGCGGCTGGAACTCGACGTGCTCGGCCACGATCAGCACCTTGGCGCGGGAATTGCCCTCCGCATCCTCCCAGCGATCCTGCTTGAGCCGGCCGACCACGCGCACGCCGCGCCCCTTCGTCAGGTGCTCGGCGCACACCGCCGCCAGCTTGCCCCAGGCCGTGGTCTCGATGAACGAGACCTCGTCATGGCGTTCGCCCTCTATCTTGTAGGAGCGGTTCGAGGCCACCACCAGCGTGCACACCGGGGTGCCCTTCGGGGTGTAGCGCAGTTCGGGGTCCCGGCACAGGTTCCCTTCCATCAGCACGGAGTTGAGGTTATTCACGGTATCCCTCCAGGTAAGATCGGCGGCGCCGCGGCCGCGGCCCGCCGTCACCTGCTATCAACTGCGCCCCGTGCGGCGCGCTTCAAGATGAGCTCAAAAAAAAGCGGCGCACCCGCAAGGGGTGCGCCGCCGTGGTAGCGAGGGGTGTATTGAGAACCCTGCGCGCCGCCTAGGAGTAGGTGATCTTGGCCCAGGCGGTGACTTCGCCCTGCTTGGCCTTCTTGCTCGCCCCTTCCCCGTCGGTCAACTGGGTGCTCTCCCACTGCAGGCCGAACTCGGTGGCCGGAACCGCCTCGGTCAGAACCGCGGCGATCTTCAGCCCCACGTCGGCAGCGTCATCGTCGAGCTGGTTGAGCGTCACCGTCGCCTGCGGAGTCAGCGCTCCGCCCATGGCGTCGAGCTTGTAGCTCAACTTGCCCTCGAGGAACATGTCCATGACGTTGTTTCGGTGATTGAGGGCCTCGGTACCTTCGTTACCGCCGTTGATGTCGAACAGCCCCCAGGTAAGGCCCATGCCGAGCCGGTCCACCAGGCCGCCGCTGTCATCCAGCTTCACCATGACGTCGCTGGCGACGTCCCTCTTGGTAGAGTAGATGTAGTCCGCGCCGAGGGTGGTCTTGTTGTCGTCCATCGCGACCAGCGTCACGTCGGCGCCGGCGCCGAACTCGAAGTCCATCGATTCGTTTACGTCGGTGGTCTCGATGTTATCGGCATCACCGGTCATTACGACGTCGGCGCCGCCGCGCAACGTGATGGCGCGGCCCTCGCCGAAGCTGGTGGACAGCTCGGCCGCAAAGCCGGTGTCGTCCGCATTCGCGGTCGTGTCCTTTTCGCCCTTGAGGCCCTGTACCACCTGCAGCTTGAGGCCGGCCGGACCCAGGGAGACGCCCATGTCGGCGCTGACGACGAAGCTTCCCTCGTTGGGCTTCTTGGCGTCGTCCCACCCCAAGCTCGAGGTAATCCCCAGCGCGACCTTCAGGTCGCCGGAGTCGTAGCCAAGCGCGATCCCGGCGCCGCCCAGGTCGAGGCCGACGTCCTTGCCGTCGTCATCGCTCTCGGCGGTGCGGTCGCCCATCGGATCACCCTCGGATACCTCGTCGTCCTCGATGTGAGCGACCAGGTCCGCCTCGTTGTCCGGCGCGCTGTGAATCTGCAGGAACAGCGGCCCGTTCTTCAGCTTGGCGGTGACATCGGGCGCCTCGACGATCAAATGGGAACGCGACGTCGTCGTCTTTTCGCACTTGTTGATCGCTAGCTGATTCTCCTTGACGCCGTCGTTATCCAAATCGTCTTGGCACTGGTCCGCGTCGTAGCGCAGCTCGGAGTCCTCGTCGTCGCTGTCGATGATGATCTTGAAATCCTTCAACTCGATCGAACCGACCCAGCCCGGCTCCATCATGTCGTCGCCCATCATGTTGCTGGTGCTCTGCTCGGCGACCAGCTCGATCTTGATGTCGGCGCTGGCGTCGTTCTTGAAGCCGAAGTGCGAGTCGTCGATGTCGTACCCAGCGGTGGTCTTCGCGTCGCCGGAGAGACTGAAGTTCGTTCCGATTGCCATTTGCCCATACAGGCCGGCCGAGCCCGCGGCAAGTAGCACCACTAGCAGAAGTGATAGCTTCTTCATCACTTCCTCCTTCACTTATTGCCGGGGCCTGTGTACGGGGCCTTTAGTCGGGCCAACGGCCCGGCAGAACCCTGCCCCCGCTATCCGATGGCGCAACAATGTACACGCAATCGAATGTTGTCAACACTGTTGGCTGGCGGCGGCGCGCCGCCACTGCTGGCGGCCACGGACCGGCGCCCCGGTACCTTACTCGATGCCCACGCGCTCCGCAACGCGCACCCGAGCCCTGCGGGATACCGCCAGATCGCCTTCCCCGGGCGCCGGCGGCGCGCAGGACCTTAGCCCGCGGCGCGCGCCGCAGCGCACTGCTGCCGGCGCCGAGACGGCTGAGGGTCACCTCACCCAAGAACGCCCACGGTAGCATCAGCCGGAGAGCTTGTCCAGTGCGCCGCCGGGCCGGCTTGCGCCAACCCTGCGTGCCCCGTGCATGCCGGCCCCGCGCCGGTACCGGGGGCGACCATGGCCGATTCCCCTCTGCCTGTCAAGCCGCCGCCGCCCCTGCCGGGCAACCTGGCTTTCCCCTTACATCATCGGCCCCGGAGCGCCCCCCCGTTACCGCAACTTGCCCGCGCCCCACACCACCCCTGCGACCCTGCGCCAACACACCACCCCTGCGCGCCCTGCACCAATCCCATCGACGAGCGCGTTAGCTGAGCAGCTACGCTGCGGCAGCAGGTACGGCGTCCGGCAAGCGGCCGCGCTCGCTCGCGGCCACCGCCGACGGCGCCCCCTGGTGCCCGATTGGGCTGACGCGCTCATCTTCGACTCCCCGCGCCGCCATGTAAAGCGCTGCCGACGCCGCGCCGTTGTAGGTCATCGATGGCGCCGCCGCTGCTCCGGCGCACGGCCACCTGTTCCGCGGCCACGTCCGGCACGCGCCGCCATCGACGGAGACCCCATGAACGACCCTTCGTACAAGCGCCTGCTCAACCACCGGCGCATCATCAAGGACCTGCTGCTCGGCTTCATCGCCCCGCTGCGCCCGCCCGGTTGGGCTGACTCGCTCGACTTCGACTCCCTGCGCGACGGCCCGACCGAGCAAATCACCGATGACCTGCGCCGGCGCTTCAGCGACGTCGTCTGGTCCATCGACCGGCGCGCCGCAGGCGATCGCGCGCAGACCGTGCAGGTAGTGATCGAGCACCAGTCATCGGTGGACCACTCGATGCCGCTGCGGTTCCTCAACTACAGCAGCCTGCACTACCAGCGGAAGTACCGCGACCACCAGTGGCGCAAGGGCGACACTGCCGACCTGGTGCTGCACGTCGTGCTGTACAACGGCAGCGCCCGCTGGAACGCCCCGCAGTCGCTGGCGGAGCTGGTGCCGAGGTGGGAACACGACGGTCCGGCGCAGCTCGCGCTGAGCTATGACGTGGTTGATCTGGTGGCGCTGGCAGCGGATGACCTGCCGCGCCCCAACCTGATAACCTGGATGGCGGACGTGGAGCGCAGCCGGCGCGCCGGCGAGCTGGCGGAGCGGGTGCGGGAGTTGGGACAGTGGCTCGCCGCAGAGGACGAGCCGGAACTGACGAAGAGTTTCGACCTGTGGCTCGGCGCCATGACCCGGAAGTGGGGCGTCAAGTTGCCGTCGATTCGCGACCACGAGGAGGCACGCGCAGTGTTCTTGGAGAAGATCGATCGCTGGGAAGCTGAGTTCCTGCAAGAGGGACGTCAGCAAGGCCGCCAGGAGGGCCGGTTGGAAGGCCGCCAGGAGGGCCGCCAGGAAGGCCGGTTGGAAACTATCGAAGGGTTCCTGCGAGCGGGCATCGGGTGGCCGGTGATCGAATCCGCCACCGGCATCGACGAGCACACCTACCGCACCCTCAAACACGACTCCGCCAACGGCATGGAGCCGGCCGCGCCGCCGCGTTAACTTCCTGCTGTCTGGGCACGTCTACCGCGAGCGCGGCCGCCCCCGTGCTGGCAACCTCGACCGCGCCCCAGACCGGCGCGCGTTCCCGCCGCCGCCCGCGCAGAATGATGTCGGTAGCGATGACCCGGTGCTCCTGCGCCGCAATGATACGGCCCTCGTCGGCGGCTTGGCGGCCAAGCCCAAGTCCCAGTCCCAGTGTAGATGACGTTTCTCGGAGATCTTGATCACCGGTCTACCGGCGCCTGACCATCCTCGCCGGGGCGCCCGAATCCGGCGCCGGCGTGGCGGTAGCGGTGATGGGCGGCGCACAGCAGCCGGAGATTGTTCGGCTCGGCGGCGCCGCCGCAGGCATACGGCACGACGTGATCGATCTGCAGCAGGTGTTGGGAGCCGCAGCGGCGCCCGCTGGTGCGGTCCACGTAGCGGCAGCGGCCCCCGTCGCGCCGCCAGACCTCGCGCTTGACCGCCGCCGGGATGGCGCGGCCGGTCGCGCCGCCGGCCTTCGCTGCCGAAGTCTCGGTCCGCGCCGGCGGCGCAGCCCGCGCCACGCACGCCACCGCAGCCGGCCGGCCGAGGCGCCGCGTCTTCGGCGCCGAAGCTGCGTCGCCCGCCGGCTTCGCTGCCGAAGTGTCCGAGCGGTCAGCGGCTGCGTCTCCCGGCTGCGCCGGCGCCTGAGCCGATACCTTCGCCGCCGAAGGAGCGGCGCGGTCCGCGCTGGCCTCCTGCTTCGCTGCCGGGGCAGCGCCGCGAGCCGAGGCTGCCTGCGTCTTCGCCGCCGAAGTCTGCTCGGCGCCTTTGGCCGGCGCGGCGCGCCGCCCGCGCGGCGGCCGGGCCGGGTCGTGACGGTCGAGCCCTTCCCGCACCAGCCGCCCCATGAGCTGCCCCATCGTCAGGTGCGGATCGACGTGGGACAGGAGGCCCTTGAGCCGCTCCAAGCCGCGCCGGCACTCATCGTCGATCACCGCCTTGAGCTCCCAGCGCCCGCCGCCCAGCGGCCGCACCCGATCCGCCGGCGCCGCCAGCTCCGGGTCCACCTCGGCCAGCAACTGCATCACCTGCCGGCTGCTCTTGCCGGACGCCTGCTCCACCAGCTCCCGCCGCGCCTCCGGGTCCAGCACCGGCGCCGGCGCCGGCTTCCGCTCCGCCGGCCGCGGCGGCGCCGAGCCGTTCTGCGACTGGGCGGCAGCCCCGCACCCGACACCGCCCGGCGCGCTACGCGCCGCCCGTTCCTTCTTGCGCTCCTGACGGTCGAAGGCATGCTGCAACTGCGCGGCCGCGTTCAGCGTCATCGTGCCATTCTGCAGGCGTTCGCGCACGCCCTCGACGTCCGCGCAGAGCCGCATCGCCTTGATGCGCCGCCACGCTGCGGCGTCGCTGTAACCCAGTTCGCGCACCGCGTAGTCGAACAGGCTGGAGAACCCGCGGCGCAGATACAGGCGCCGCTTCTGAATCTCGCGCAGGTGGTCGATGACGACCACTTCGAGATGGTGTTCGATGCCGGACAGTTCCTTGGTCCGCTCCAGCAGGCGGTCGTCTGAGAGGGCGGAAACGGTAGTGGTGACGGCCTCGTCGGAAGCCTGATCGTTCATGACATAAGTATAATCATGGGAACTACTTGAGTCAAGTTATTCGGCCCGGAAGATGCCACCTGCGGGCGTGACTCGGCGGCGCATTTCCAAGCGGCTGGACGTTACTTCAGATGCTGCTGCCGAGAATGTCGCCGGCGTCGACAGGGCGCGATCTGCCGGGTACCGACGGGCCGGCTGCGGCGCCGGCGCGGGCGGCGTTGAGGGCGAGCACGCGGGCGAGCACTTCGTCGCGGACTCCGGCGCGGTCCTTTCAGCGGCTTCGAGGGCGGGATCGGTACCAACAAATTGGAAGTGCGTCCCGACCGGACCGGCCGTCGGGGTCGGCCGCGGGATCGCGCGCCCGCCGCGCCCGAACCTGATATAACCTGGATGGCGGACGTGGAGCGCAGCCGGCGCGCCGGGGAGCTGGCGGAGCGGGTGCGGGAGTTGGGACAGTGGCTCGCCGCAGAGGACGAGCCGGAACTGACGAAGAGTTTCGACCTGTGGCTCGGCGCCATGACCCGGAAGTGGGGCGTCAAGTTGCCGTCGATTCGCGACCACGAGGAGGCACGCGCAGTGTTCTTGGAGAAGATCGATCGCTGGGAAGCTGAGTTCCTGCAAGAAGGCCGTCAGCAGGGCCGCCAGCAGGGCCGCCAGGAAGGCCGGTTGGAAACTATCGAAGGGTTCCTGCGAGCGGGCATCGGGTGGCCGGTCATCGAATCCGCCACCGGCATCGACGAGCGCACCTACCGCACCCTCAAACACGACGCCGCCAACGGCACGGAGCCGGCCGCGCCGCGTTAGCTTCCCGCTGCCCGCCCCGCGCTACCATCCGGTCGCCGTCCCTGGGTCCCTTGGCCTTGTGTGCCTTGGTGTGCCTTGGCGCCGTTGTTGACCGGAGGCGAAGGGGGCCGCTACCATCGCCCCCCTAATGGCGGCCGAATTCAGTCTTTCGATCTATCCTTGGGTCTACGTCAGCAAGTTCGACGGCGAGGCGTGGGAGCGGCAGTACGTCGAGAAGCGCCATCTGACCCCCGCCGAGGAGGAGGCGCTGCCGGAGGCGGAACGCGAGCGGCTCTACCGCGAGCGCAACGAGTTCCCCGGCCTGCCGCTGGTCAACTACACCACCCAATACGCGATGGCCTGCTTCGAGGGCCTCAAGGCGTTCCCGCAGCCGGACGGCTCGCTCAAGCTGTTTCGCCCGCGCGAGAACGGGGTGCGCATGCAGCGCTCCATGGAGGGGCTGTACATGCCGGGCGTGCCGGCGGATCAGTTCGTGGCGGCCGCGCGCGGGGTGGTGGCGCGCAACCAGGCCATCGGCTTTGCGCCGGCCTACGATCCGGCCTGGGAGCGGGACGACTTCGCCGCCGGCCACTCGGTGTACGTGCGGCCCTTCTCCCTGGCCGAGGGCGGCATCGGCGTGAACCTGAGCCGCACGCCCTGGTTCATCGTGGTCACCACCCGCGTCGGCTCCTACTTCGCCGACGACGCGGCCTCGAGCGCGGTCACCACCAGCCGGGTGCGCGCCACGCCCGGCGGCACCGGCTGGATCAAGTGCAGCGCCAACTACGTGGTCAGCGCGCTGGCCAAGCGCGAGGCGGAGGCGGCCGGGTTCATCGAGTGCGTGTTCCTGGACGCCGCACACCACCGCTACGTCGAGGAAGGCTCCTCCTGCAACCTGTTCTTCGTACTCGGCGGCGGCCGCCTGGTGACGCCGGCGCTCGGCGATACGGTGTTGCCCGGCATCACCCGCCGCACCATCATCGAGGTGGCGCAGGAAGAGGGAATGGCGGTCGAGGAACGCCCGGTGCCGATCGATGAGGTGCTCGATGACGCGGTCGAAGCGTTCGGCACCGGCACCGCGGCCGGGGTGACCTACTTCAGTTCACTGCGCCACGAAGGCACCGAGAAGGTATTCGGCGACGGCCGCATGGGGCCGGTGAGCCGCCGCTTCCTGCGCACCCTGAAGGGGGTGCAGTACGGCGCCCTGGAGGATCGCCATGGCTGGATGGTGCCGGTGACGGAGGGCGGCGCGGGCGCGGAAGCTGACGGCGCCGCCACTGCGGCGGCCGCGGTGAGCCTTGCCGGCGCCGCACGCTGACGCGCGGCGGCGCCGGCTGGTGCGCGCGGCGCTGGTGCCGTACGCGCTGCTGGTGCTGGCGGCGTCACTCTACCCGTCGGTGCCGGCCTGGGCGGCGGGGGGCGCCGACCGCGCCGCTCACTTCCTTGCCTATCTGGTGTTGGGCGCGCTGCTCGCGCTGAGCCTGGGAGTTGCGGCCCGCGACGCGGCCGGCCGCCCGCTGCCGGGCGGCTGGTGGCGCGCCGGCGGCGCGCTGCTGATCGGCGCCTGCTACGGCGCCGGCCTGGAAGCGCTGCAACGCTTTACCGGGCGGGTACCGGAACTGGACGACGTGGCCGCCGATCTGCTGGGCGCCGCGGCCGGGGTGGTCGGCGCCACGCTGTTCAGTCGGCTGCGCGGAGCAGCGTGAGCGCGTTGCTGCGCATCCCGGTAGTGGCGGCCAGCGCCGCGGCCAGACGCCGGTGCAGGGCGCGCCAGCGCGCGCCGTCGGCCGCCACCGCGGCCACGAGGCGCGCGTGCTGCGGATGGCGCGCGCGCAGGCGCCCCGCCCACAGGGCCAGCAGATTGGCCACGGCGGCAGCCTCCTGCTGCAGCAGGTAGGCCTGGAATTCATTGACCACCAGCCATTCGTAGTCGGTATCGTAGCCGACCGCGTCCAGCAGCAGATGCCAGTACTGCCGCTCGCCGGGGGTCAGCTCCTGCCACAGCGCGCGGGCCGCTTCCTGATAGGGGAGGTGGATGAAGTAGAGTCCGTGCAGCGCTTCGTGGCGCAGCAGCAGGCGGCGCAGCTCGCGCCCGGAGCCTTGCGATATCGACAGCACGGCGCCGGCGCCGGCGCGCCAGCCGGCGGCCGCCGGGTCGGGCTCGATGATGCCGTGGGTCACCGCCACCGCGCGCAGCAGCAGCTCCTCGCCGGTCAGGGTCAGGCCGGCCGCCTGCGCCGCGGTGAAGAACCGCGCCAGGTCGGGAGCGGCGTAGTCGTGGGCGTTGTAGCCGCGCAGTCCGCCCAGCTCGCGGTCGCTGAGCAGCCGCCCGCGGTAGCCGCGCTTTTCGACGTAGAACGCGAGCCGGCGGAAGAAACGCGCCTGGGTGGCGTAATCCGCGGTATCGAACACCAGCAGCGGGGCGTCCCGGTTTTGGCGCGCGCCGTTCCAGGCATAGAGCTCGAACTCCGGGCGCCGCCACCGCGCCGGGGGCAGGCGCAAGGTGGTGCTGAGATCGGCCGGCAACGCCACCAGGTCCGCGCCCGGCTGCGCGGCCGGCAGCGCCTCCACCGCGGCGGTTGCCAGACCGGTGTGCGGCCCCCCCTCCTCCACCTGCTGCAACCGCAGGCGCTGCGGCCGAAAGCCGATCTCGCCGCCGTGCAGATGGATCAACTGGCGGCCCGGGCGCAGGGTGACCAGCCAGGCGCGGCGCGCGGCGCCCGCTTCCAGGACCACGCGCAGCTCGCGGTAGTCGGCGGCGGCGGCGTTCCGCAGACCGATGACCAGCAGCCACTGCAGGGCGCCGGGGCCGCCGTCCCCGGCGCCCTGCTCCGGGTAGTGCCAGGGGGCCAGCTCCAGGTCCACCGGCCACAACGCGGCGCCGTCGAAGCGGGCGCCGGCGCGCGCGGCGAAGCCGCTGCCGGCGAGCAGCGTCCCGTCCCGCGCCAGCAGCGGCCCGCCGCGCCGCGTCACCGCGGCCGCGCGCAACTCCAGGCGCCCGCCGGCCGCGGCCGCCGGCGCGCGCAGTTGCAGGCCCCCCAGCTCCAGCGGCTGCTCGATGGCCAGCCGATAGCGCAGTTGGCCGCGCCCGCCGATCCGTACCTGCTCGCTGCGCGCCACGCGGTCGGCGGCGTCGTACAGCTCGACGGTGAAGGTCTCCAGCTCGCTGGTCAGGTCCAGCGCCAGCGCTTCGCCCGGGCGCAGCGGCACCGGCGCGGCCAGCTCGAAGCGCGCCGTGGCCAGGATGCCGTGCTGCGGCGCGATCGCGGCGCCGGCCACCTGCGCGGCGCGCGCGGCCGCGGCCTCGGCGCCGGAGCGGCGCACGGCGCGCAGCGCGACCGGCTCCCCCGCCGCAGTGGTGAACGGCACCTCGTCCGCGCCGGCCAGCCCGCAGGCGGCGGCCGCGGCGGCCAGCGCCGCCGCCGCGGCCGCGCGCAGCAGGGAGCGCAGCCGCATCAGCGCAACTCCGGCAGGCGCCGCGCCGCCTCCGCCTGCAGCACAGCGCGAACCTGCGCCGCGGCCAGCGGATAGCCGGCCGCGGCCAGCGTGGTGCAGAACTCGCGGTGACCGCGCCCGCGCCGGTAGTCGGGCGCGCGCGGCGGAAAGGGCAGGAAGCGCTCGAACTCGGCGGGATCGTTGTTCACCAGCAGGCTCGCCTGGTAGAACAGCGCCCGGCGGCGGCGGAACACGCTGCTGCCGGCAATCTTGCGGTCGCCGATCGCCAGGTCCGAGATGCCGCGCTGCTCCACCCCCTGCACGCCGCAGCGGCGCAGGGCGGCAATGAACCACTCGTTGATGGCGCGCGCATAGGCGCGGTTGCGGTAGGGATGGTCCACCTCGGTCACCAGCGCCACCACTACCTGGCCGGGGGTGAGCAGCACGGTGCCGCCGCCGCCGCGGCGGCGCCGGATCGGCACCCCCGCGGCGCGCGCCGCGGCCTCATCCACCTCGGCCGCGGCGGCGCCGGCCGCGCCCAACACCACTACCCGCCGGCGCGGCTCGTAGACCCGCAACTGCGGCTGCCGGGACGACTCCCAGGCGGCCAGCAGGTCATCGTTCTCGAGCCGGCCGGCGCCCTCCGCGCCGGCCGGCTCAGGCGCCGTAGCGCGCCACCTTGCCGGCGTGGCCCAGGGCGATCGGCAGCAGCGCCCGTCCCGGAACCACGCCCCAGGAGCCGCCGGCGCAGGCGCGTTCGCCGAACGCGCGCACCGCGTCGGGGCGCGCGCCCGCGGCGTGGATCAGGAACGGCACCGGGTGGGCGGTGTGCGCCCGCGCGGCGCTGGGCGTGGAGTGGTCGCCGGTGACGATGACCACGTCGGGTCCCGGCGCGAGCAGCTCCGGCAGGAACGCGTCCACCCGCTCGATTTCCGCCACCTTGGCGTCGAAGTCGCCATCCTCGCCGGTGGAGTCGGTGTACTTGTGATGGACGAAGAAGTAGTCGTGGTCCGGCCAGGCCGCGGCCAGCGCGCGCGCCTGCGCCGGCAGATCGGCGAGGCCGTCGATCACCGCCATCCCTACGAGGCGGCTCACTCCCTTGTAGTCGGGGTACACCGCCAGGGCCACCGGGCGCAGGCCGAAGCGCTCCCCCAGACCCGGTATCTCAGGCAGTTGCGCGAAGCCGCGCAGCAGCACCTCGTTGGCCGGCGCCGCGTCCGCCAGCAGCTCGCGGGCGCGCGCCGCGAAGGCCGCGATCAGCGCCGCGGTGCGCTCCCCGCCGGGAGCGGTCGCGCGCGGCTCCCGCGCCGGTACGCCGGTGACCTGCGGGTCGGTGTCGGCCACTGCGGCGCTGAGGCCGGCGCCGCGCAACACCACCACGGCGCGGTAGTCGCGCACCGGCCGTACCGCCAGCTCCACGCCGGGCAGCTCGATGGCGTCCAGCCGCGCCGCCAGCTCGGCGCAGCGCGCGGTAGCGATGCGCCCGGCGCGCCGGTCGGTCACCGCGCCGGCGGCGTCGCGGGTAGCGAAGTTCAAGCGCACCGCGAGGTCGCCGCCGCGCACCGGAAAGCCGATGCCGAGCGCGGCGACGATGCCGCGCCCGATCGGGTAGCGCAGCGGATCGTAGCCGAACAGGGCCAGGTGCCCGGGCGCCGAACCGGGGGCGATGCCGTAGTCGACCGGGAGCTGCAGGCCGCACTCCGCGGCGCTCGCCAGGGCGTCGAGGTTCGGCGTACGCGCCGCCTCCAGCTCGGTGGGTCCGCCGGGGGCGCGCGGCAGACCGCCCAAGCCATCCATCACCAACAACAGGATGCGCCGGTCGTTGCGCACCTGCAGGGCGGCGAGCGGGTCGCCGGCGGGACCGTGAGTAGCGTGTTGCATTGCGATGGCGGCAGTGTGCGGGCTGAACCGCCGCCTTAGCAAGAGGCCGGCGCCGCGCAGGAGGGGCACAGCGCCGCTACCACGCAGCGCCCGCACTGCGGCCGGCGCGCGCTGCAGCAGCGGCGGCCATGGTAGTTGACCACCGCCGACAGCTCGGTCTGGTGGCGCCGCGGCACGAAGCTGCGGATCTCCGCCTCGATCCGGTCGGGTGCGGTGGCCGCGGTCAGCCCGAGGCGCCCGGCGACGCGCCGGAAGTGGGTATCCACCACCACCGCCGGCCCCCCGAACCAGTGCGCCAGCATCACGTTGGCGGTCTTGCGCCCGACCCCCGGCAGCGCCGCCAGGGCGGCGAGCGAGTCGGGCACCCGGCCGCGGTGGCGGAGGCCGATGGCGCGCGCGCAGGCAATCAGGTTGCGCGCCTTGTTGCGGAAGAAGCCGGTGGAGCGGATCAGTTGCTGCAGCTCCGCCGGGTCCGCGGCGGCAAGCGCGGCCGGCTCCGGGTAGCGGCGAAACAGCGCGGGCGTGACCGCGTTTACCCGCTCGTCGGTGCACTGCGCCGAGAGGATGGTGGCTACCAGCAGCTCGTAGGCGTTGCGATGGCGCAGCGGGCAGGGGGTGTGCGGATACTCCTTGCGGAGGGCGGCGCGGATGCGCGCGGCCCGGTCCCGCAACACGGCGGGTTCCCGCAGCGCGCTACGGTCCGCGCGCGAGCCGGCGCCCTCCCCGCGCCCGGCGGGGGGCGCCGCGGCCGGCGTCATGCGGCGCTGGCCGCGGGCCGATACACTGGCCTCGGGGGCGGCGCGCGGTGGCGATCGGCGGCAACGGTCAACGGCAACGGTTCGTGGCGCTCACCGGCGCCGGGCGCGGCATCGGCGCCGCCACTGCGCGCGCGTTGCGCGCCGCCGGCTACACGGTGGTGGCGGGCGTCCGCCAGCCGCCCGCCGGCGCCGCCGCGGGGCGCCGCGGGGCGGCGCCGGGCGGGGTGCGCTACCTGCCCCTCGACCTGACCGACGGCGGCTCCATCGAGCGGTTCGCCGCGGCCACCGCGGAGCTGGCCTCCGGCTCCCTGCTGGCGGCCATCAACAACGCCGGGGTGGGCGCGCTCGGCCCCGCGGAACAGTTTCCGGCAGCGCGCGCGCGGCAGGTGTTCGAGGTCAACCTGTGGGGGGCGGTGCAGCTCACCCAGCGCCTGCTGCCGTTGCTGCGCGCCCATGCCGCGCGCGCGGCGCCCGCCTATCTGCTCAACGTCGGCTCCCTGATCGCCGAGTACCCGGTGCCCTACCACGCGCTGTACGCCGCCTCCAAGGGAGCGCTGCGCGCCTACAGCCTGGCGTTGCGCGGCGAGCTGACCCGGCAGGGCGTGGCGGTGGTCCTGCTGGAGCCGGGCGACGTCGCCACCGGCAGCGCGCCGCTGCGCGGCGCCGCCGCAGCCGAGGCGTACCGCGCCGGCTACGCCCGGGTGGAGGCGGCCCGGGCGCGCAAGATGGCGGCCGCGCCGGCGCCGGAGGTGGTGGCGCGGCGGGTGGTGCGGGTGCTGGGCGCGCGCCGCCCGCCGCCGATCGTGGCATGCGGGCGCGGCGCCGCGGGGCTGCGCTTCCTGCGGCGCCTGCTGCCGGACCGGCTCGCCGAAGCGCTCACGCTGCGCGCCTACGGCCTGCACCGGGGCGCCGGCAGCGGGCCCTGAGCGGCGCGCGCGGCGCCGCCGGCGAGCGTTACAGGTAGCGCTGCTCGACGGCATCGAGTTGGCGCGGGCGCAATGACACGGCTTCCGGGTCGCGCCCGAAGCACACGCCGAGCGCCTCGTAGAACGCCACCGTCTCCGGCGCGACGTGACACTGCTCGATGGCGGCCGCGGTCGCCAGATAGCGCACTTCGCCGCGGTCGCCGCCGGCGGCCGTCACCCCCGAGATGCCGGCCGCCAGTAGGGCGACTGCGCCGGCGCCGATCTGCTTGCCGAAGTTCACGTCGTAGGCGGTCGAGCCGCCGGAGCGCACCAGGTGGCTGGGGGTCAACTCGCGCACCTCGGGAGTCTCGTAGATGCCGGCCACGAACTGGCCGGTGGCGCGCATGTAGGCGCCGGTATCGGGGTCGGCCGCGATGCGCTGCTCCAGCCCGGCACGCACGTACCTGCCGGCCCCGGCCAGCTTGCCGTGGCCGAAGGCGTCCACCCCCGCGCCGGCGTCGGTCATCACCGCCCCGCCGGCGTCGCGCAGCCCCTCGGCCACCACGATGGTGTAGGTGCCGGCGTACACGTCGCTGCCGCGCACGCGCCGGAACAGGCGCTCCTTGGCATGGCGGTAGACCACCTCCAGATCGGCCGGCACCTCCGGCAGCAGGATGCAGTCGGCATCCGCCGCCACCCCGCCGCGCAGCGCGGTGTGGCCGGCGTAGCGGCCGAACACCTCGGTGATCATGATGCGATTGTGGGTGGCGCCGGTGGTCTTGGCGTCCTGCACCAGGCGCGCGATCCGGTTGACCGCCGAATCGCCGCCCACCGAGTAGGTTTGCAGGTCGAGGTCCATGGTCTTCGGCGCGTGCACGCAGCGAATCCCCTGCGCCACCAGGTCCACCACCACGCTGCCGGTATCGTCGCCGCCGGAGATCACCAGCGCGTCGAGCGCGTGGCGCTCCAGGCCGCGCTTGATGCGTTCGTACTTGCCGGGATCGTCGATCTTCGAAATCTTGACCCGGGAATGGCCGGCCTCGGAGCCGGCGCGGGTGGAATCAATGCGGTCGGCCCGCTCCCGGTCCAGCCGCACCAGGCGCGCCAGATCGACCAGGTTGTAGAGGCCGGCGTAGCCGTTCGGAATGACGTACGCGCCGATTCCCAGGTGCTCGCACATTCCGGCCATGCCGCGGATGACGCCGTTCAATCCGCCCGCATCACCGCCGCTGGTGATGATGCCGACGTTGCGGAGCTCTGCCATGGCGTGACCTTGCCGCCGGGCGCCCGCCCCTGTCAACGCGAACGGAGGCGTGGGCGGCGTGGGCCGCGGCTACAGCAGGTAGTGGGCCACGACGCCGGCTCCCACCGGCAACACCAGGTTGTCGTAGTCGCGGGTCGGCGCCGCCTCCAGCAGCGCCGCGGCCACGGCCAGGATCAGGGACGCGGCCAGGTCGCCGGTGAGGCGCAGGCTGATCGCAAGCACCACGACGCAGCAGGCCATGCTGCCGGCCACGCTCTTGCCCCCGGTGCCGGGGATCTTGATGCGCCCCAGCGCGGTGCCCACCACCCCCGCGGCGCTGTCGCCGAAGGCGAGCGCGTAGATGGCCAGGGAGGCGGCCGGTTCCGGGTACAGCAGCAGGGCCAGCATGGCGCCCAGGCCGAGGGTCACCGGACCGAGCACGAACCCGCGGCCGTCGCGCTCGCGCAACGCGAGCATGGTAACGTCAGAGATCACGGCCACGTGGATCCCCAGCAGCCGCGCCTGCTCCGCGGCGACGTAGATCACGATGCCCACGCCGAGCAACCCGGCCGCCAACGACACGTCGACCGCCGCAATGGCGGGGACCGCCGCAATCGCCACGTGGATCGCCTTGCGGAACAGCTCGATCTGCGTCGCGCTGCGCGTCTCCGGGCGCGCGGCGCCGCGCGCCGCGCGGCCAAGCTGAGTTGCGGCGAAGACGATGCGATCCAGGCGCACTGTATCCAATGGTGCCAACCGCCGGCGCGCCCGGTCAATACCCACCGAGAAGAGAAGGAAGGCTGGCTGACGTATTGACAGGCGGGCTGCGCGGCGGATAGGTTTCATCCGCGGGGCCGCCGGCGGCCCCGGAGGGCGATTAACTCAGCGGTAGAGTGCTACCTTCACACGGTAGAAGCCACTGGTTCGATCCCAGTATCGCCCAGCGCAGGCGGGTCAGCGCAGCTTCTTGCGCATCCGGCGCAGCATGGCGCGGCGCGCGTTGCCGCGCCCCGCAGTGCCGCCCAGGCGCTGGTTGCCCAGCCGCCGCTGCCCCCCCGGCGGATGGCTGGCGAGGATCATCAGCATCGCCACCCCGCCGACGATCATCGCCGCGCTCAACAGTTGGCCGGTGGTGAAGTTCCACATGCTGAACTGCGCCGGGTTGGCGGTGGCGGCGAAGGAGAGCGGAAATCCCAACCCTTCGTCCGGCTCGCGCAGATACTCGACGGCGAACCGCACCACCCCGTAGCCGATCACGTACATGATCAGCAGGAAGCCGGGGAACGGCCGCCTCTTGCGCAACACGAACCACAGCAGCGCCCACAGGAACACCCCCTCGAAGAACGCCTCGAAGAGCTGGGACGGGTAGCGCGGCAGGTTGACCAGCGCCGCGCCTTCGGCGAGCGGCAGGCCGGCCTCCGCCGCCACCTCGCGCACCCACTGCTCGCTGGTCGGGTATTCCGGCGCCGTCGGGAATATGATCCCGATCGGGGAGCTGGTAATACGCCCGTAGAGCTCGCCGTTGATGAAGTTGCCCAGCCGCCCGAAGGTGTAGCCGAGGGGCGCGCAGGCGGCGATCAGGTCGGCCACGTGCAACGTTGGCAAGCGCTTTACGCGGCAGTAGATCAACACCGCGAGGATCGCCCCCGCCAGCCCCCCGTGATAGGACATGCCCTGCAGCCCGGTGAAGCGCAGTGCCCCGTCCACCCGTTGAAACGGAAACACGATCTGCAGCGGGTTGCGCAGGTAGAACCCGGTCGGGTCGTAGATCAGGACCGAGAACAGGCGCCCGCCGAGCAGCACGCCGACGATTCCCCAGAAGAACAGGCTGAGCACCGTGTCCCGATCGGTCTGCAGCTCGCCGCGCTTCACTGCGAGCTGCACGAACAGGTAGTAGGTGACGGCAAACGCCACCAGGTACATCAGCCCATACCATCGAATGGGCAACCCGGGAATTATCTCCGGCCGCAACCAGGTGGGAAACTCCGCGTAACCGATCATTCGTGCCAATGCCCCGCCGCAGGCACTATACTTCTTTCACGGCACCGAGATGCAAGCGACCATGACGCTTCTACCGCTGCGCCGGCTGGCGGGCAGACCCTGGACCCGGCGCGCGCGGACCGCCGTGCTCTCGCCCCTCCTGCTGCTCATGACCGTGGCGCCGCACGCCATGGCGCAGGAGGAGGATGAGCAGGCTCGCCAATTCGTCGGGATGTTCGCGGAGGTGTTCGAATTCATCCGCGACAACTACGTCGACGAAACCAGCGTCGATCCCGAGCTGCTCATCGAAGGCGCCCTGGACGGCATGTTCGAGGCGCTCGACGACCCCTACTCCGCCTATATCCGGCCGGACGAAGTGGTGGAGATTACCGATCTGACGCGGGGCGAGTTCGGCGGCGTAGGGATGTACGTGGCGGCGCACAGCGACGGCGGCGTGGAGGTGATCTCGCCGATCGAGGGCCAGCCCGCCTATCGGGCGGGGGTCCGGGCCGGGGACCTGATCGTGGCGGTCGACGGCGAATCGGCGCTGGAGTTCGAGGTCAGCGACATCATCACCCGCCTGCGCGGGACGCCGGGCACCACCGTGAACGTCACGTTTCGGCGCCACGGCACCGTTACCTTCGAAGTCGCCATCGAACGGGCCATGATCGAAGTGGTCACCGTGCGGCACGCGTTCATCGACGACGCCATCGGCTACCTGCGCATCAGCCAGTTCACCCGCCTCACCCCGGAACGGGTGGCGCAGGCGCTGCGGGAGTTGCAGGGCGCCGCCGGACTGATCGTCGATCTGCGCAGCAATCCGGGCGGGCTGCTCTCCGCGGTGGTGCAGGTGGCCGACTACTTCCTCTCCTCGGGGGTGATCGTCGCGACCCGCTCGCGGGTGGAGGCCGAGAATCAGGTCCACACCGCCGCGCAGCACACCACGGTGGTGGACGCCGGGCTGCCGCTGGTGGTGCTGATCGACCGCGGCTCGGCCTCGGCGTCCGAGATCCTGGCGGCCGCGCTCGGCGAGAACGACCGCGCCTGGCTGCTCGGCGAGCAGACCTACGGCAAGGGCTCGGTGCAGCAGGTACGCCACTTCGACGAGCGCGCCGTGAAGGTGACCACGGCGCGCTATCTTACGCCCAGCGGCGCCAGCATCGACTCGGTCGGCGTGACCCCGCATCAGGAGCTGGCCGAACCGGAGCGCTCGGAGGAGGAGAAGGCGGAGCTGGAGGAGCTGTTCGAGAGTGGCCGGCTGCGCGCCTTCGTGCGCGAAACCCCGCAGCCGAGCGCCGCGCAGAGCGAGACCTTCGTCGCCGAGCTGCAGCGCTCGGGGGTAGAACTGGACGCCGACCTGCTGCGGCGCCTGATCCACGATGAAGTGCGCCGCGCCATGCCGGCGCCTCCGGTATACGATCTGCGCTACGACCTGGTGCTGCAGGAGGCGGTCCGCCTCCTGCAGCAGGGACTGGTACCGGCCCGCGCCGCGCAGCAACGGCGCGAACCCGCCGCGGCCGCCTCCTGAATCTCCGCGCCGGCTGCCGCGCCCCGCGCGCGCCGGGTTGAGGGATGCGTCAGTTCCTGCTGCCGGCGGCGCGCCCCGGCGCCGAGGTGGAGGTGGCCGGCGCCGACTTTCACCACCTGGTACGGGTGCGGCGGCTGGCCGCCGGCGCCGCGCTCATCGTGGTGGACGCGGCCGGCGCGCGCTACCGGGCCACCGTGACGCAGGTGGCGGAGCGCTCCCTGCGCCTCACCATCGGCGGCCCCGCGGCGGCGCCCGGCGGCGGACCGCCCGCCGGCTGCCGGCTGGCGTTGATCCAGGCGCTGCCCCGGGGCGCGCTGATGGACCGGATCGTCCGCCAGGCTACCGAGTTGGGAGCGGCCGCCATCGTGCCGGTAGTCGCGGCGCGCACCCAGGGACGGCCCGCGCCCGCGGCGCTGGCGCGCATGCGGGCGCGCTGGCAGCGCATCGCCCGCCAGGCCGCGCAGCAGAGCGGCGCGCCGGCGCCGCTGATCGGTGAGCCGCAGGCGCTGGCGCAGTACCTGCGGCAGCGCCCGCCGGCCGCGCTGGAGTTGCTGTTCCACCCCGGCGCGGCGCCGCTGCATGAGGTTGCTGATGGGGGCCGGGGCGCGGCGCCCGGCCTGGAGGTGCGCTGCGCCGTGGGGCCCGAAGGCGGCTTCTCGGCGGCCGAGCAGGAGTTGTTTCGCGCCTGCGGCTTTCGCTGCGCCGGCCTGCCGGCGGCGGTGCTGCGCGTGGACACCGCCGCGGTGGCGGCGCTGGCGGCGACCGGTCAGTTGCTGGCCGCGGCCGCAGCCGCCTGTCGGCCGCCCGCGCCGCCGCCGGCGCAGCCCTGCGCGGCCCCCCGCCGGACCGCCGGCGCGGCCGGACGGCAGCCGCATTTGCCCGCCCCGCAGTAACCGGATAAGGTGGCGAATCGTGATTCGCCTGCTGTTCGTGGACGACGACCCGCGCGCGCACGACACCCTGGAACTGGTGCTGCCGCCGGAGTACGAGATGCTGTCCGCCCGTACCCTGGCGGAGGGCAGGCGCCTGGCCGACGGCGGCGAAGTGGACCTCGTGCTGCTCGATCTGATGCTGCCGGACGGCAGCGGCCTGGAGTTGCTGGGCCACCTCAGCGCCGCGCCGCTGGGACCGCCGGTGGTGATGCTCACCGGGGTCTCCGACGTGCGGGTGGCGGTGCAGGCGATCCGCGCCGGCGCCAGCGACTACCTGGTGAAGCCGTACGAGTTGCGCACCCTGCTCGCCACGCTGAACACGGCGCTGGTCAACGGCACGGCGCGGCGCAACGGCGGCAGCCAGGAACCGGACGCGGACGGTCTGGTGGGCGAAACGCCCGGTCTGCAGCAGGTGCGTGAACTGATGGAAACTTACGCCGATTCGGACGCTTCGGTCATGGTGACCGGCGAGAGCGGCACCGGCAAGGAGCTGGTGGCGCGCGGCATCCATCGCCTCTCCCATCGCGCCGCGGCGCCGTTCGTGGCGGTCAACTGCGGCGCGATTCCCGACACCCTGGTGGAAAGCGAGCTGTTCGGCTCGGAGGAAGGGGCATTCACCGGCGCCGTGTCGCGGGCCGGCTGCTTCGAGCGCGCCGACGGCGGCACCCTGTTCCTCGACGAAGTTGCGGACATGCCCCTGGACACGCAAGTCAAGTTGCTGCGGGCGTTGGAGAACCGCGAGATCACGCGGGTCGGCGGCCGCCATCCGGCAGCGGTCAACGTGCGCGTGGTCAGCGCCACCAACCACGACATCGAGGCGCGGGTGGCGGCCGGCCGCATGCGGGCGGATCTCTGGTACCGGCTGGCGGTGCTGCTCATCCACGTGCCGCCGCTGCGCGAGCGGGGCGACGACATACCGTTGCTGGCGCACGCGTTGTTGCGGCAGATGGCGGCCGCCGCGGACACGGCGTTGACCGATGCGGCCCTGGGACGGCTGGCCGCCCATTCCTGGCCCGGCAACGTGCGCGAACTGCGCAACGTGCTGGAACGGGCGCGGCTGCTGGCGCGGCGGCGGAGCGGCGCTCCGGGGGGCGGGCCGATCGAAGCCGGCGACATCGTCCTCGACGGCGCCCACACGGCGGCGCGCCGGTAGTATAATAGGAGCGGATTGACGAAATGGCAGACCCTGCAAAGATCGAAAGCTTTCTGCTCTCCCTGTCGCTTACCTACGAAGAAGTGGGCGACCAGACCTGGGTGATCAACGACGACGAAAAGGGCCTCGAGAACGTCCTCGTGATCCTCGCGCACCCGGTGGTCATCATCCGGGTCAAGGTGATGGCCATTCCCGCCACGGAACGGGAACGGTTCTTCGAGCAACTGTTGCGGCTGAATCAGTCGGACATGATTCACGGCGCCTACGCGCTGGAGGGCGACGACGTGATCCTGCTCAACACCCTGGTCGGAGAGACGCTCGACCTCGAGGAATTCCAGGCGACCCTGGACGCGATCGGACTCGCCCTGGCCCAGCACTACCAGATGCTGGCCGGGTACCGCTAGGAGAGAGAGGAGGCCACCGGATGGGATTGTTCAAGCGCTTCCAGCGCGTAGTGCGCTCCAACATCAACGACATGATCAGCAAGGCGGAGAATCCGGAGAAGATGCTCAACCAGTTGATCGTGGAGATGAACGAGCAGCTCATCGACTCCAAGAAGAGCGTGGCGTCGGCCATCGCCGACGAGAAGCGGCTGCAGCGCCAGCTTCTGGAGCAGCGCCGCAGCGCCGACCTGTGGGAGCAGCGGGCGATGGATGCGGTGCGCGCCGGCAAGGACGATCTGGCCAAGCAGGCGCTGGTCCGCAAGCAGGAACACGCCGACTACGCGGCCGACTACCAGAAGCAGTACGACGCCCAGCACACCTCGGTGGAGCAGCTCAAGGACTCGTTGCGCCATCTCCAGCAGAAGATCGACGAAGCCAGCCGCAAGAAGAACCTGCTCCTCGCGCGCGCCAAGCGGGCGGAGGCGCAGCAACGTATTCAGGCCACCATCGGCGCGGCCCGCAACACCTCCGCCTTCGACGCCTTCGACCGCATGGCCGCCAAGGTGGAGCAGGCCGAGGCGGAAGCGGAGGCGACCGACGACCTGGCCAAGCTGGACGCCGGGGGCGCCGACCTGGAGCGCCAGTTCAAGGAGCTGGAAGGCGGCAGCGCGGACCAGCTGCTCGAAGACCTGAAGTCGAAGATGAAGCAGATCGAGGACAAGAGCTCCCCGGGAGACTCCCGCTCGTAGGAGCCCGGCGGCGCCCGCAGGCGCGGGGCCGGCGCCGGGCCGCGCGGCGATGACCGATTCGGCGGACCTCGCAAGGGTGCTGTTCGTGTCGCAGGATCCGCTGCTCGACGCGCGCCTGCGCCGCGTCCGGAGCGGCGCGCGGCGCGGCCGCGGCGGCTTCCGGCTGCTGCTGGCCCGAGAGTTCGACCCGCACCTCGACGTCGCCCTGTTCATCCTGCCGGCGGCGGCCACCAACACGATACTGGCGCCCGACGGGCGCCTGGCGCTGCCGGTGCTGGCCTACGGCCCGGAGCAGGGGCTGGCCGGCGCGCTGCTGCGCGGCTGCGTCGATTACCTGCGCGACCCGTGGACGTTGACCGAGCTGGAGCTGCGGGTCAGCCGCTGGCTGGAGGGGCGCCCGGCGGCGCGGCGCTTCGGCGGCGGCCTGCGGCTCGACGGCACCACCCTGCAGGGGCCGGCCGGCGCGGTGGCGCTGTCGGTAGCCGAGACGCGGCTGCTGGGGATGCTGCTGGACAACGCCGGCCGGGTCACCAGCCGCGAAGCCCTGTTCTACCGGCTGTGGGGCAGGCAGCCCGACCCGCCCAGCCGGGTGGTGGACGTGCACGTGGCCGCGCTGCGCCGCAAGTGCCGCCGCGCCGGCGGCCGCGGCCTGACCATCAGCGCGGTGCGCGGCGAAGGCTACCTGCTGGCCGCCGCCGACGGCGTTACACGAACAGCGACACCAGCAGATTGTTGAGCGCCAGGAAGCTGGTCACGAATACGATCGACACCATCGACATCAGCTTGAGCAGGATGTTGATCGATGGGCCGGAGGTGTCCTTGTAGGGATCGCCGACGGTATCGCCGATTACTCCCGCCTTGTGCGCTTCCGAGCCCTTGCCGCCGTAGTTGCCGGCTTCGACGTATTTCTTGGCGTTGTCCCAGGCGCCGCCGGCGTTGGCCATCATGATCGCCAGCACGAAGCCGGTGGCCAGCGCCCCGGCCAGCAGCGCGATCACCGTGAACGGCCCGAACACGATCCCCACCAGGATCGGGGCGATGACCGCCAGCAGCGACGGCAGCATCATCTCCCGCTGCGCCCCCCTGGTGGAAATCGCCACGCAGGAGGCGTAGTCGGGCCGCACCGACCCCTCCAGGATGCCGGGATTGGCCTGGAACTGACGCCGCACCTCCTTGACCATGTCGCCGGCGGCGCGGCCCACCGCCTTCATCGACAGCGAGGCGAACACGAACGGCAGCACGGCGCCGATGAACAGTCCCATCAGGATCTTGGGGTCCATCAGGTTGATGCTCATCTCGGCGTGCACCGTGCCGGCCGCATCGCGCGTGATGGTGATGATGTCGGCGTAGAAGCGTTCGAAGAACTGCGACACCGCCACGGTATCCAGCGCCTCGACGATCTTGTTGCGGTACTCGGCCAGCAGCGCCAGGGCGGTGAGCGCCGCCGAGCCGATGGCAAACCCCTTGCCGGTGGCGGCGGTGGTGTTGCCGAGGGAATCGAGGGCGTCGGTGCGCTCCCGTACCTGCGGGTCCATCTCCGCCATCTCGGCGATGCCGCCGGCGTTGTCGGCCACCGGTCCGTAGGCGTCGGTGGCCAGGGTGATGCCGAGCGTGCTGAGCATTCCCACCGCCGCCAGGCCGATGCCGTACAGGCCGATGCCGGGGAAGCGGGCGCCGCCGGAGAAGAAGAACGCCAGCAGCGTGGCGATCACCACCGTGACCACCGGAATCAGGGTGGACAGCATGCCCAGGGCGTGGCCCTGGATGATCAGGGTGGCGGGCCCGGTCTGCGCCTCGGCCGCCAGCGCCTTGGTCGGCGCGTAGTTGTCCGAGGTGAAGTACTCGGTAAAGAAGCCGATGACGTTGCCCGCCACCAGGCCGACGATCATCGCCCCCCACAGGCCGACGAAGCCGGGGCCGGTGGTGAGCAGCACCAGCACCAGCGACAGCACCGCGATCAGCACCGTGGCGAGCAGGGTGCCGTTGCGCAGCGCGCGCAGCAGCACGTGCTGGGACGCATCTTCCTTGGTGCGCACCACCGCGGTGCCGATGATCGAGCACAGCACGCCGATGGTGGCCACCGACACCGGCACCTGGATCATCTGCAGGGCGGAAATCTCCGGCAGGTTGAGCGAGGCGATGGCGCCGAGCGCCATGGTGGCGATGATCGACCCGACGTAGGACTCGTAGAGGTCGGCGCCCATGCCGGCGACGTCGCCTACGTTGTCGCCCACGTTGTCGGCGATGGTGGCCGGGTTGCGGGCGTCATCCTCCGGGATGTTGGCCTCCACCTTGCCCACCAGGTCGGCGCCGACGTCCGCGGCCTTGGTAAAGATGCCGCCGCCGAGGCGCGCGAACAGCGCTTGCAGCGACGCTCCCATGCCGAAGGTGATCATGATCGGCGGGATATCCACCACCGGGACGTCGAACGCGAAGCGCAGCAGGAACCACCAGATCGAGATGTCCAGCAGGCCGAGCCCGACCACGGTCATGCCCATCACGGTGCCCGACGAGAACGCCACCCGCAGGCCGGCGTTCAAGGAGATGCTGGCGCCGTGGGCGGTGCGGGAATTGGCGCGGGTCGCAATCGACATGCCGATGTAGCCCGCGAGAGCGGAAAAGAACCCGCCGGTAATGAACGCGAAGGGTACGAACGGCGACAGCAGCCGCAGGCCGTAGGCGATGATCGCCAGCACCACGAACAACAGCAGGAAGAACAGGCCCACCACCTTGTACTGTTGCTTCAGGTAGGCGGTGGCGCCCTCCAGCACCGCGCGGCTGAGCTCCTGCATCGTGGCGCTGCCGGGACTCTTGCGCAGCACCGACAGGGCCAGGATCAGGGCGAACAGCAGCGCCGCCACCGAACCGATCCAGGTCACCCACATCAGATCGCGGCCGCCGGATGCCGCATCGCCTTGGGCCAGGGCCGGTAACGCCGGGAACAGGAGCAGACCCGCCGCTCCGGCGAGCGTACGAACTCGCTTCATTGGTGCCTCGCAGTGAAGTTCGCCCACGCTGTCCGCCCTCCCGTGGCACTGCGCGCAGCGCGGGAGGCGCCGGAACAGGAGCATGGCAGCAGGGGTGTGGGGTTCGCATCTAAGGTAGTGCCGGCGCGTGGTTGGCGTCAAACCAACGAAGTAGCGGCAAAGTAGCGGCAAGGGCACGAATTGACGGATTCCGGCCCGGCCCCTATGGTGCGCCGGGTGCGGGCACGGATCACGTTGCGCTCCAATCCGCGCGTGCTGATCCCCGTCGCCGCGGCGGCGGGGCTGGTGGCGGGAGCGGTACTGCTGGCGGCGCTGGTGCAGATCGTAGCGGGGGGCTTGGCGCTGCTGCTGACCGGTTACTTCGGCTACCGCATCGTGCGCTTCGTCAGCAAGCAGCTCGCCAGTTACGTCGCCGCCGACGCCGGCGGGGTGACGATTTGCGAGTACGGCGAGGAGACCCATCACTACCCGTGGGAGCAGGTTACCTGCGCCGGGCACGCCCGCGCCGCGGACGGCGGCGAGCTGCTCTACGTGTACGTGGAACGCGACGACCGCCTGGTCACCATCTCCCCGGAGTTCGAGAACTTCCGGCCGCTGCGGGGCGAGTTGCAGCGCTACCTCCCCGCCGCCGACCTGGAGCTGGCGGCCGGCGAGTCGCTGGCCGACCGGCTGCGCCGGCGCCTCTCGACGTAAGGAGGAGCGGATGTCGCTTGAAGAGCGGGCGAAGGAGTGGCCGGCGCAGTGGCTGCGGGAAGGCCGCGCGCAGGATACGCGGTTGATCGAGCGGTGGCTGCCGATCGCGGCGCTTGGGATCGAGAGTATCCGCGAGCGGACGCCGATGACCCCGTTCCCGGCGCCGAACCGGTTGCACGTGTGGTGGGCGCGGCGGCCGTTGGTGGCGTCGCGGGCGGCGGTGCTGGCGTCGCTGCTGCCGGCGGACGCGGACCGGGATAGGTTTCTGCATGTGCTCGGCATCCACGGCGACCCGGTGGCCACGCGCCGCCGGATCGACGCCGCCAAGAGATCGGGGAACCGATTCAAGGGGCAGGCTTACAGCTATCCGCGCGCGTTTGGTTACGCGCCGGGGCAAACGGATCAGGAGTGGTTGCGTACCGCTCTCGAGACGCCGCTGAGTGAGTGCAACATCCTCGATCCTGCGGCAGGAGGCGGCAGCATCCCCTTCGAGACGATACGGCTCGGAGCGGCGGCTATCGCCAACGATCTCAATCCGGTGTCGGCGCTGATAATGGATGCTTCGGTGAAGTGGCCTTCCTCATTCGGCTCGGATCTCCACCGCGAGTTCGATGACCTGTCGAAGCGGTTCATTGCGGCGAGAGAAGATCGCCTTGCCCCGTACTTCCCCAAGGAGGAAGGAACCAGGCCAAGACCGGATGATGTCGTCAATGCCATAGCCACCAACTTTCTGTGGGCGCGGACGGTGAGTTGTCCGTATTGCGGGGGGCGGGTGCCGCTGGCGCCGAACTGGCGGTTGGCGCCGGACGGGACGGGGGTGCGGCTGGAACCGCAGCCCGGCGGTGATTCAAGTAATCCGAGTGCGCCGGGTGAGGCGCCGGGAGCGCCGGGGCGGGTGTGCCGGTTCGAGGTGGTGCATTCGGCGCGGGAGCAGGCGGCGGGGACGGTGGCACGCGGGGCGGGCAGCTGCCCGTGGCCGGATTGCGGGCGGGTGATCTCGGGCGACGAGATCAAGGCGCAGGCGCAGGCCGGAGCGATGGGCGAGCAACTGTTCGCGGTGGTCTACAAGGAACGGGTGAACACGTATACCAAGACCGGCCGCCGGCGCGAGAAGTGGGTGCGCCGCTACCGCGCGCCGCGCCCGGAAGACGACAACGCCGCCGAGATAGCGGCGCGGCTGGCGGAGAAGCTGCCGGAGTGGGAGGCGTTCGACCTGGTGCCAAGCGAGCGGTTCTCGGAGGAGAGCAACGACGATCGCCCGATCCAGTACGGCATGCCGCGCTGGCGGGACCTGTTCTCCCCGCGGCAGCTCCTGTGCCACGGCACCGGCGTAGAGGTGTTCCGCGAGTTGCTGGAAGCCGACCGCGCCGCCGGCGCGCTGACCCCGCTGCGCCAGGCCGCCTACGGCTTCCTGGCCCTCTCGCTCGACAAGACCCGTGACTACAACTCCCGCATGACTCGCTGGCACGTAGGGCGCGAAGTAATGGTCAATACCTTCGACCGGCACGACTTCTCCTTCAAGTGGTCCTACGCCGAGATGGCGCCGCTGATCACCGGCCTGGGCTACGACTGGGCCATCCGCCAGACCGCCAAGTGCATCCGGGAACTGGTCGCCCTGGTGCGTCCCGGCGCCGGCGGCTCCGGTGCTCTAGGAGATCTGTTCCCTGAGTCGGGCGCGCGGCCCGCCGTCACCATCACCTGCAAGCCGGGCGACAACCTCGACCATATCCCCGACGGCAGCGTCGACGCCGTGGTCATGGACCCGCCCTACTACGACAACGTGATGTACGCCGAGCTGTCCGACTTCTTCTACGTCTGGCTCAAGCGCACCGCCGGCCACGTCTTTCCCGCGCTGTTCCGCCGCCGCCTCACCGACAAGGAGAACGAGGCGGTCGCCAATCCCGCCCGGTTCCGCGGCCAGCCGGGCGCGCAGGCGCTCGCCGGGCGCGACTACCAGGAGCGGATGGCGAGCATCTTCGCCGAGATGCGCCGCGTGCTGAAATCCGACGGGGTGATGACGCTGATGTTCACCCACAAGGCGGCCGGCGCCTGGGACGCGCTGACCACCGGGCTGATGGAGGCCGGCTTCGCGATCACCGCGTCATGGCCGATCAACACCGAGGCGGAGGGCAGCCTGCACGTGCGCAACAAGGCGGCTGCCAACAGCACCATCTTCCTGGCCTGCCGCCCGCGCACCGCGGCGCGCGAAGCGGACGAGACCCCGTACTACTGGGAAGACATCGAGCCTCGGGTAGCGGGCGCGGTGCGCGCCCGGGTGGCGGAGTATCAGGCGGCCGGCATCCGCGGGGTCGATCTCTACCTGGCCTGCTTCGGTCCTGCCCTGGAAGAATTCTCGCGCCACTGGCCGCTGGCGCGCGGCACGCCGCGCCCGGCGCCGCAGGAACGGCGGCGGGGCCGACGGCAGCCGGAGTTGGAGGCGGAGCGGGACCCCTACGCGGTGAGCCCGGAAGACGTGCTGGACACCGCCCGGCGGGAGGTGAAGCGCTGGCGGCTGGAGCAGTTGACGCAGCGGCGGGCGGACGCCGACCTGGACCCTGCCACCGCCTTCTTCGTGCTGGCGTGGGACGCCTTCGAGGCGCCGGTGTTCGCCTACGACGAGGCGCTGCGGCTGGCGCGCGCGGTGGGCGTCGACCTGGAGCGGGAGGTGGTGGGCCGGCTGGCGGAGAAGCGCGGCAGCGACCTGCGGCTGTGGGACTCGACGCGGCGCGCCGCCGGCGGAGCGCTGGGGCCGCCCGACGGGGCGCGCGGCATGATCGACGCCGTGCACCACGCCGCCAACCTGGCGCGCACCCGCTCGCTCGACGATGCCCGCAAGCTGCTCGACGAGAAGCTGGGGACGCGCGAGGGGGCGTTCCTGACCGCGCTGGAAGCGGTGCTGGAAGTGCTGCCGGTCAGCAAGAGGTGGACCGGGATCGACCTGCCGGGAGAGGCGGCGGCCGCGGGCAGCGACTTCGAGGCGCTCTACCATCTGGCGCGCCTGGCGTACGGCGACCGGATCGACGAACCGAAGCAGCTCCGGCTATGGCAGGAGGACGCCGCCTGACCCTGCTCGCCGGAGACCGGTTCCTCCACGAAGAAGACCGCCGCACGCGGCGTCGGAGCCGGCCCTGCGGGCAGCTTGCCGACACGTTGGTTGGTGCTCCCGACAGCCCGGCACAGCCCGGCAGGGCGGCGGTAGCGGACTTGCCGCGCCCGGAGTATGGTTGGCGTGGAGGATCACCGATGGCTTACGCGGCAGGTGCGCCAGGCACGGCACTCGCTCCGGTTGCTCCGGTCGAGATCGACTACCCCAGTTCGGACGGTAAGCCTTTGGCGGAAAGCTATTTTCAACTCATCCCTCTGGTCTACGCCTTCGACGCGCTGCGGCGCCACTACGCCCACCGCGACGACGTGTTCGTAGCGGCCGACCTGCTGATCTACTACCAGAGGAGAACCAAGAAGTCGGTTGCGCCGGACGTGTTCGTGGTGTTCGGCGCGGAGAATCGACCGCGCCACTCCTACCTGTTGTGGCAGGAACCGAAGGGGCCGGACTTCGTGCTGGAGGTCACCTCGGCGAGCACCCAGGACAAGGACCTGGGGCCGAAGCGAGAGACGTACCGGCGGTTGGGAGTGCGGGAGTACTGGCAATACGACCCGACGGGGGACTATCTGAAACCGCCGTTGCAGGGGCTGGAGCTGATCGGGGGAAGGTACCAGCGGCTGCCGGCGGAGGAGTTGGCGGACGGGACGCTGCGGCTGGAGAGCGAGGTGCTGGGGCTGGAAGTGCGTCAGGAAGAGGAGAGGCTGCGGTTCTACGATCCGGCGACAGGGAGCTATCTGCTGTCGTCGGACGAAGAACAACAGGGGCGGCTGCGGGAAGCCGCCGCCCGTCGCAAAGCGGAAGCCGCTCAGCGCCAGACGGAAGCGCGGCTCCACGACGAAGCCGCCGCCCGCCGCCAGGCGGAGGCCGCCCAGAGCCAAGCGGAAGCGCGCATCGCCGCGCTTGAGGCGCTGCTCCGCGAGCGGGGCGAGAGCGACACGCCAAGCAGATAAACCGCCAACGAGGATGCGTTCGACCGGTGATAAAGAAGCTATTCGCGCGAGGCTGGGAAGCTGAGTAGACGTCGCAGGGTCGTCAGGGAGCGGCGCCGCCGCGTTTCCAGGGGGCGCGGCGCAGCACCGGGGCGTAGGCGTCATCTTCCAGGCTGATGCGCAGCGCCTGCAGCTCGGCGGCGCTCGGCTCGCGCGCCTGGAATTCGAGGCGCCCGGCATCTTCCACCAGCGCCGCCGGCGTCTGTTCGGCTCCTTCCCCCATCTCCAGGACCGCGGCCGCGGCCAGTGACTGCACCAGGTTGGTCTTTTCCATGGTCAGGCGCCGGCCATACAGATCGGGCGCGCCGACGTAGTCGCGTAGCGCCAGAAAGCCGCAATGGGCGATGCCGCGGCCTACCACGCCCCAGTTCAGCGGAATACCGCCGCTGTCGGCGATTACCACGCCGAGCCGCGCGCGGCCCGCGGTGCGCTCCCGCAGCCGCCGCCACAGGTGGTTGGCGCTCCGCTGCGGGTCGCGCGGCCACAACGCCAGCCGGCCGGCGCCGTTGGACTGATCGATACCGGCGTTGACGAACATCCAGTTGCCCTTGATCGTAAGCATGATGTCGTAACGCGAGGCGTGCGGCTCGAGGTACCACTCCGCTTCGGCGCGCACCAGCTCGTGCAGTTGCCGGCGGTCGCCGGCGCGCCCGGTCAGCCGGCCCTCGGCGATGCTGACCACCTTGGAAGCCACCACCACCACGCAACGGTCGGGCAACGGCAGCGGCAGGCTGGCGGCCAGCTCCTGCGCCAGGTCGCTGCCGGGCCGGATCAGCGGAGTGCGGATCGCGGTGACGGTCACCCGCAGGTCACGGGAGGCAGTGCTGGTAGCCGCGGGCGTTGGCCAGGGCGAGCCCGCCGGCGATGCTGCGATAGAAGTCGAAGCGCACGATGCGTCCCGGAAACAATTCCTCCAGCCGCGCCTGCACCGGCAGGAGTTGCGACGAGCCGCCGGTGCACACCACCCGATCGACCTGCTCGGCCGCGACGCCGGTCCGGTGCAGCAACGCCGCCACTACCGCGTCGATCTCCGCCACTACCGGCTGCAGGATCTCCTCCAACCTGGCGCGGTCCAGCGTCACTTCCAGATCGATCTCCGGCAAACAGATCGCCGCCCGGTCGGCCTGCGACAGGCGCGCCTTGGCCCGTTCGGTGGCGTTCAGCAGAGCATACGCGTAGTTGCCGCGGATCAACCGCCACAGTCGGCCCAGCTTGCGCTGCTGGTCGGCGCCGGAACGCAGCGCGGCGAACAACGTTTCCATCAGGTCGGGTTGGTTCATCATGTAGGCCATCTGCCAGTTCAGCAGGTAGTCGGCGTAGCGATAGAACGGAAACACGGTGTCCGGCTGGCGCAGATGTTGGGCGCTCTTGATCGGGCTTCCCTCGCCCAGCTCCGGGAACACCAGCCGTTTGATGATGAGCTGATCGATATGGTTGCCGCCCAGCGGCAGCCCCTCGGTGCCCAGCACGTGGAACTGCGCGCCGCGGCACTCCAGCAGGCACAGATCCAGGGTGCCGCCGCCGAAGTCGAAGGTAAGCAGGACCTGCGCGCCGGCCTGCTGCGCCGCGCGCGCCGCGGCAAGCAGCCCGCGGCGCGCCGGCGCTGCCGCCGCCGGGGCGGCCTGGCCGCGGGCGTGCAGGTAGCTGAGGCTCGCCGCCACCGGCTCCGGGTAGAACGAGAAGTTGGTGAAGCCGGCATGGCGGCAGGCCTCGGTCAGACGCGCCATGGCGATGGTGTTGGCGTCGTCGTCGCCGACGAAGCGGACCGGGCGGCCGAGGTGCAGCGTGCGGCTGACGTCGCGGCCCGCGGCGGCAATGCGCTTGCGCAGCTCGGTAAGGATCAGGGTAACCAGCGCTACGGTGCGGAACTGGCGATGGAACACCTTGAATCGTTCCTGGGCGCGGATTCCGAGGTAGCTCTTGAGCCCGCGAAACAGCCGTCCGGGAAGTTCCGCGTCGTCGTCGCCGCGCACGCGCACCGCGACCTCGACCGCGTCGCCCTCGGCGTGGCCCGGCGCGCTGCCGCCGTCGGTGGCGTTTACCGTCATGGCGATGGTGCCCAGATCTATCTTGCGCAGGCGCACTACCCGGCCGACGTTGTCGCCCAGGTAGCCGGCGATGGCGGCGCTGCCGACGGTGTGCTCCATGGAGCGCCGAATATAGAGAGCTGTCGGCATCACGGTGGCAGGCTCAGCGAGCGGATCAAGTTTGAGGTACGTGATCTGGTCGCCATCGGCCACTGCAACCGTGGTGTTGGTGGTGCCGAAATCGAGTCCGATGCCGATCATGTTTGGGTGAACGAGACCAAGTATGTTAGGAGCCAGGCGCACGGTGCAAGAGTTTTCTTGAATGAGTCGGTTGGGGTATGCTGCGCATATGAATCCGCACAGCGGCGAGTGGGAAACTCTGAAGGTCGGCGGCGCCGCGATGCGCACGTTCGTGGCGCGCCCCGCGGCGGCGGCCGCGGCGGAGCGGGCGCCGGGGGTACTGGTGATCCAGCACGCGGGCGGCGTGGATCAGTTCGTACAGGGGATGGCGCGGCGTCTGGCGGCGGCCGGATACGTGGCCGCCGCCCCGGAGCTGTACCACCGCCAGGACCCGCCGCCGGAGGAGCCGCTGGAACGGATGGGGCAGCTCCGCGACGCGGAGATCATCGCCGACAGTGACGCGGCGCTCGACTGGCTCGGCGCGGCCGGGAGCGGCGGCGCGCGGCCGCTCGGGGTGGTCGGCTTCTGCATGGGGGGCCGCGCGGCCTACCTGTTGGCCGCGGCCAGCGATCGGCTGCAGGCGGCGGTGGCGTTCTACGGCGGCAACACCCGCGAGCCGTGGGGGAAGGGAGCCTCCCCCTTCGAGCGCCTCGGCGAGATCAGTTGTCCGGTGCTGGGGTTCTTCGGCGGCCGCGACGCCAATCCCTCGCCCGAGGACCGCGACGCGATCGCCGCCGAACTGACGCGCCACGGCGTGGAGCACCAGTTTCACCGCTATGCCGGCGCCGGTCACGGCTACATGGACTTCACCAACCCGACGCGCTACCACACCGAGGCCGCCAGCGATTCCTGGAGCCTGACGCTGGAGTTTCTGCAGCGCCATCTCTCCCGCGGAAGCTGACGGAACAGGGCGGCGAGTTGGCCGGCGCCGAATTCGAGAATCGGGCGGCGCTGGTGCCCGGCGGCGGCGGCGGCATCGGCCGCGCCGTGTGCCGGGCGCTGGCGCAGCGGGGCGCGCAGGTCACGGTTGCCGACCTGGACCCGGAGCGGGCGCAGGGGGTGGCCGCGGCCTTGCCGGGGGCCGCGGCGCATGCCGCCCTGGCGGTCGACGTCAGCGACCCCGCGGCGGTGGCGGCCGCGGTTGCGGGGTTGGCGCGGATCGACTTCCTGGTGTACTGCGCGGGCAACAACGTCAAGGCGCCCTCCCTGGAATTGAGCGCCGAACAGTGGCGCGCCGCCCTCGACAGCCACCTGACCGGCGCCTTTCTGTTCAGCCAGGCGGTGGGCCGGCGGCTGGTCGCCGGCGGCCGGGGCGGGCGCATCGTCTATATCTCGTCGGTCGGCGCGTGGGCGCCGATCCCGGAACGCGGCGCCTACAGTCCCTCCAAGGCCGCCCTCAACAGTCTCGCCGGAATGCTGGCCGTGGAGTGGGCGCGCTACGGCATCAACGTCAATGCCGTATGCCCCGGCGTGGCGGACACGCCGATGACGAAGCTGGTCTATGCCCGCGACCCGGCGCTGCAGGCGGCGCGGCGCAAGCGCATGCCGATCCCGCGCGAGGTGCGGCCGGAAGAAATCGCGGAACTGGTGGCGTTTCTCTGCGGGCGCGGCGGCAACTACGTCAACGGCGCGGCCATTCCGATCGACGGCGGCTTCCTGCAGTCCGGCTTCATGCCGGAACCGGCGCCCGGCAACCAGTAGGTCACGGCCGCGGGCCGGGCGCTCGTTCGCGCAGCAGGGCCTCGACCTCGCGCCGCAAGGCGCCGGCGCCGACTCCGTTGCGGGCGCACGCATCGTAGACGTGGGCGATCAGGTCGTCGACCTCCACCGGCGCCGCGTAATCGCGCGGCAGCAGGCCGCGCGCGCGCAGCAGGTTGATGGTGGCGTTGACCTCCAGCCGATTCACCGCGCCGCCAGTCTATGGGTTGCGGGAGTGCCCGGCAACCGCCCGCTTGCCGGCCGTCCGCCGCAACGAACCGGTCGGTAGCGGGCGGGGCCTGCGGCGTGATAGGTTGCCGGCATGACCAGCCAACCGGGGCGCCTGCTGGCAATCGCTACTCGACACCGCTCGCGCGGCGCCATGCTGGAGTTGCCGCGCGCCGCCGTTACCGGCCGCGGCGGCGTGGCGGACGACTTCCGCGGGCGCCCGGGACGGCGCCAAGTGACGGTGTTGAGCCTGGAGGATTGGCAGGCGGCGTGCGCCCAGGCGGGCCGCCCGGAGCTGCCGTGGACCACGCGCCGCGCCAACCTCCTGGTGACCGGCATCGAGCTGGCGGCCGCCAACCAGGCCGCCGCGGCCAGCGCCGCGGGGGGCGTACTGCGCGTCGGCGCGGTAGAACTGGAAGTGACCGGCGAGACCGCGCCCTGCGACCGGATGGAAGAGGCCTGCCCGGGGTTGCGCGCCGCGCTGGCGGTGGGCGGGCGCGGCGGGGTGACCTGCCGCGTGCTGCGCGGCGGCGAGCTGGCCGCCGGCGACCCGGTGCGGCAGGAGCCGGCGCGGGCCGCGGCCGGAGCCGCGCCGGCACGGAGCGGCTCCGGCTAAGCCAAGACGATGCGGTTGGCGGAACTGGCGGCGACTTCGCAGGAGGTCGCGCAGACCCGCTCGCGCAGCGCCAAGGTAGCCGCCCTGGCCGCCTGCCTGCGGCGGCTGGAGGAGGGCGAGCGCACCGCCGCCGTCGCTTGGCTGGCGGGTGAGCTTCCGCAAGGCCGGCTGGGGGTGGGCTACGCCGCCCTGGCGCAACCCGCGGCGCCGGCCGCGGGCGCGGCCTCGCTCGAGCTGCGGGAGGTGGGCGGCCTGCTGGACGCGGTGGCCGCGGCGCGCGGGCCGGGGGCGCGGCAACGGCGGGCGGAGTTGCTCGGGCGCCTCATGGCCCGGGCTACCGCCGAGGAGCAGCGCTTCCTGCGCCGGCTGGTGCTGCAGGAGCTGCGCCAGGGCGCCCTGGAAGGCGTCATGGTGGAGGCCCTCGCCGCGGCCGCCGGGGTCGCCGCCGCGGCGGTCCGGCGGGCGCTGTTGGTCGGCGGCTCACTGCCGGCGGTGGGCAGCGCGCTGCTTGGCGGCGGCGAGGCTGCGCTCGCCCGGTTCCGGCTCACGCTGTTCCGCCCGTTGCTGCCGATGCTGGCCCAGACCGCGCCCGACGTCGCCGGCGCGCTGCGGCGCACCGGCCCGGCCTCGGTGGAGACCAAGTATGACGGCGCGCGGGTCCAGGTCCACCGCGCCGGCTCGCGGGTCGAGATCTACACGCGCAATCTGCGCGAGCTGTCCGCCAACCTGCCGGAAATCGCGGCCGCGGCGGCGCGGCTGCCGCTGGACCGCATGATTCTGGACGGCGAGGTGATCGCGTTGCGCCGCGACGGCCAACCGCATCCGTTCCAGGTCACCATGAGCCGCTTCGGCCGCCGGCAGGCGCCGGCGCGCGGCGCCGCGGCTCTGCCCCTCAGCGCCTTCTTCTTCGATTGCCTGCATCTGGACGGGGCCGACCTGCCGGACCGTCCCCTGAGCGAGCGGCTGGAAGCGCTGGATGCGGCCTGTCCCGCGGCGCTGCGCGTGCCTCGGCTGGCCACCTCCGATCCCGAGCAGGCCGAGCGCCAAGCCGCGCAGGCCCGGGCCGCCGGCCACGAGGGAGTGATGCTCAAGTCTCTCGCCAGCCCCTACGCCGCGGGGCGGCGGGGCGCGGGTTGGCTCAAGGTCAAGCCGGCCCATACCTTCGATCTGGTGGTGGTGGCGGTGGAATGGGGCTCGGGCCGCCGCCGCGGGCACCTGAGCAACCTGCACCTGGCGGCGCGCGACGCCGAACGCGGCGGGTTCGCGCCGGTCGGCAAGACCTTCAAGGGCCTGAGCGACGAGCTGCTGCGCTGGCAGACGCAACGGTTCCTGGGCCTGGAGACCCACCGCCGGGGGCCGGTGGTATACGTGCGCCCGGAGCAGGTGGTGGAAATCGCCTGCGACGGCATCCAGACCAGCTCCCGCTACGCATGCGGGATGGCGCTGCGCTTCGCGCGCGTCCGGGGCTACCGCGCGGACAAGCCGGCGGCGGCGGCCGACACCGTCGCCGCCCTGCGCGCCCTCCACCGCCAGGCTCTTGGCGCCGCGTGACCGGCGGCGCCTGCCCCGCTACCATGGGGCCACGTGAACGCCGCAGCATCCAGTTCGAACGACGACCCGCTGATCACCTGGTTGGTGGGCATCGACGGCGTGGTACCACCGAATTGCGTGGAGGTGGTGCTCGCCGACGGCAGCCGCTACGCGCTGCACTCGATGGCCCACCACGACAAACGTACCGGCGCCGCCCTGATGCGCATCTGGGACTTTCGCGCGCTGTCCGACGACGACATGGATAACCTGCGCGAAAAGGTCCAGACCCTTACCGACGCTGCTTCCCTGGCGCAGCCCGCTACTCTGCACCCGCAGTTGTCCTGGGCCGTGGTACGCTTGCGCCTGGACGACGTGGCGCATTGCGTGGAGAGCTACGTGCCGCTGTGGCCGGAGCGGCAGGAGCCGCCGCCGGACCGGCCGCGCGGCATCGGCTTTCGGTAGTGCCGCAGGGACAGGCCACGCCGGGCAGGTCGGCCAGGCGAACGAGGTGCGCGCGCCGCCGATCGCTCATCGCGTGCCCCCGTCCACGTCGAGCAGGTAGCGCTGCGCCGGCGACAGCCGGGCCGCGGTCGGCGGGCGCAGAAAGGCGCGCTGGTCGGTCTGCTGCGCCTGGCCGCGCGGGTTAAAGTAGCAGTGCAGCGCCCGGCGTTGCGCGGCCCGGGTCCGGTTCAAGGTACCGCCGTGCCAAGTGTAGGAGTTGAACACGGCGACGCTGCCGGCGGGGCCGACCAGCAGTTCCTGCTGCGGGTGCGGCGCCGCGGGGTCGTCCAGCGCCTCCGCCGGCGGCGGGCGCCGCCAGGAGCCGGGCACTACGCGGGTGCAGCCGTTCTCCGCGCTGAAGTCGTCGAGCATCCACACCGAGTTGCAGCCGTAGCGCGGCGGGGCCGCGTCGCGCCGCCCGTCCTGATGCAGGGCCTGCAGCCCTTCGCCGGGCAGGGCGTCGCGCGCGTTCAGCGAACCGAGGTGGAACGGGGCGCCGATTACCTCATGGACCGCGGCCAGCAGCCGCGGATGCGACCACACGCCGTCGAACACGCTGCCCTTGTTCACCAGATCGGCCAGCCGCCGCGCGCCCGCCTCCTGATGCACCTCCAGGCCTGCCTTGGCCCCCTCCTCCGCCACCAGCTCCTCGAAGCGGGCGCGCAACGCCGCCAGCCACGCCTGATCGATCACCCCGCGCAGCAGGGTGTATCCTTTGTGCCGCAACTCGCGGCGCTGGCGGTCACTGAGCAACTCGGGCGCTGCCCCCAGCTCCCGGAGACACTGATTCATCGTCATGGCAGTTTCGCAGGAACAGCATGGCGCGCAACGGGCAGACAAGGCAAACGGCGCCGCGCGGGCGTCCTGCGCCGGGTGGCGGCCAGCGCGGCGGGGCTGCTACCCTGCCGGCGGGCCGCTGCCGGCGCGCGCGGCCGGCATGAGGAGGAGACCGGATGGACTTGGAACTGCAGGGACGCACCGCGGTGGTGACCGGAGGCAGCCGCGGCATCGGTCGCGCGGTGGCCGCGGAGCTGGCTGCGGCCGGGGTGGCGGTAGTCATCGCGGCGCGCCGGCGCGGGCCGCTGCAGGCCGCGGCCGAGCAACTGGGCGGCGGCGCGCGCCGGCGGGTGGTCGCGGTGCCGGCGGACACGACCGACGACGCCTCGGTACGCGCCTTGATGCAACGCGCGGCCGCGGAGCTGGGCGGCGTCGACATTCTGGTCAACTGCGCGGCGCCGGTGGCGTGGCTGGCCCCCAACCCGCGGCTCGCCGATCTCACCGGCGATCAGTTCGAGCAGGCGCTGGACGTGAAGGTGATGGGCTACCTGCGCTGTGCGCGGGAGGCCGCCCCGCTCATGCGCCGGCGCGGCTGGGGCCGCATCATCAACGTTGCCGGGCTGGCGGCGCGGCGCGCAGGCTCCATAATCGGCAGCATCCGCAACGCCGGGGTGGTGGCGCTCACCAGGAATCTCGCCGCCGAGCTGGGCGCGCACGGCATCAACGTGACCTGCGTCCATCCCGGGGCCACGCGCACCGAGCTCACCCCGGAGCTGGTCGCGCGGCGCGCCGCGGCGGAGCGCCGGCCGGCCGCGGCAATCGAACAGGAGCTGGCCGCCGACACGGCGATCGGGCGCATGGTCACGGCGCACGACGTCGCCTGCCTGGTGTGCTTCCTCGCCTCGCCGCGCTCCGCCGCCCTGCAGGGCGACGTGATAACAGCCGCCGGCGGCGCGAGCGGCGAAATCCGCTATTGAGAGCGCTAGCGAGGAGGCGCGGGAGTCATGCTGTTGAAATTGGGGGTTGCGGGGCTCGGCCACGGCGCCACGCTGCTGCAGGCCAACACGCCGGCCGGCCGGCACCTGCCGCTGCGGGTGACGGCGGTGTGCGACAGCGACGGCGCGCGGGCGCAGGCCGCGGCCGAGCGCTACGCGGTTCCGGTGGTCACCAGCGACTTTGCCGAGCTGGTGGCGCGCCCGGAGCTGGACGTGATCGGCATCTACACTCCCGGCCCGCTGCACGGCGCCCAGATCCTGGCCGCGCTCGACGCCGGCAAGCACGTCATGGTGACCAAGTCGATGGTCTACACCATGGCCGAGGCGGAACAGGTGGTGGCGGCGGTCGCGCGCAGCGGGCGGGTGCTGCTGGTGAGCCAGTCGCTGCGCGGGCGGCTCGACTTCCTGGAGGCCAAGCGCGCCTGCGACGCCGGCGAGATCGGCGAGTTGTTCCTGGCCGAGTCGCACTACGTCCACGACCTGCGCCCGGTGTACGACTACTCGCCGTGGCGGGTGGAGATGCCTCAGGACCTGCTCCTCGGCGGCGCTTGCCACCCGATCGACCTGCTGCGCTGGTTCATGGGCGACATCGACGAGGTGCACTGCTACGGACTGCGCAGCGGCCTGGCGCCCGACTACCCGCAGGAGGACAACTTCGTGGTCAACGTGCGCTTTGCCAGCGGCAAGATCGGCCGCATCGCCGCGTTCCTGGGGGTGGTGGAACCGCCCGCCGCAGCGATGAACGAGCTCACCGTATACGGCACCCGCGGCACCCTGCGCAATGCCCGCAAGCGGATTGACGGCGCCGGCTACCTGCCGGCGCGCTCCTCCGAGGTGACCTTCTCCGGCACCCTCCCATTGGGCCATCACCAGGAGATGCTGGTGCTGATGGAGCACTTGGCGGACTGCATTCTGCACGGCCGCTCACCCTGGGTCGGGGCGCGCGAAGGCGCGCGGGTGGTAGCCACCGGCCTGGCGTGCTGGGAGTCGCTGCGCCGCGGGCGGCCGGCACGGGTGCGCAATGAGTTCTGAGCCGGGCGCCGGGCAGCCGCAGCTCAAGATGCGGTTTGGCGCCTTTGCCGGGTTGGCGCCGGTGCGGCTGGCGCCGGCCTGCGCATTGGCGACGCTGGCGCAGCGCGGCGCGGAGGAGTGGATCGCGGTGCTCAACGCCACCGGCCATCTCGGCGCCTGGGACGACCGCCGCGCCGAGGCGGCCCTGGCGGGCGAACGCCCGGTGCTGGCGGCCGGCACCTATCTGATCCTGGCCGCCGGCCGCGCGGTCGCCACCGCCTGCACCATACCGCCGACGCCGGCCGAGTCACGCTCCGAGCTGGGCTGGGTGGCGGTGGCGCCGAGCCATCAGGGACGCGGCCTGGGATTGCAGGTATGCCGCGCGGTGCTGTGGTACGCGCGCCGCCGCGGCTGGCCGGCCACCATGCTCTACACCGACGACTGGCGGCTGCCGGCCATCAAGACCTATCTGAAACTCGGCTTCGAGCCGGAGCTGACCCACGCCAGCCACCGCGCCCGCTGGCAGGCGATCCGGCGCCGGCTCGACGCCGGGCCGGCCCGGCTCAGCGCCGGCGCGCCAGGTGAGCCGCGGCGCCGCGCACCAGGGCCGCCAGCAACCAGATGAAGAACAGGAGCAGCAGCAACGCCATGAAGCCCAGCCCGAGCGCCACCGCCACCCGGCCCGCGAGCGGGGTGGGCGCGCTGAGGAGGGCGCCCACCACCCGCGCCAAGCGCCCGCCGCCGGCCACCGCCACCGCCGCCATGATCGCCATGGCCAGCAGCCACACCACGAGATTGACGACCGGATGGGCAGTCCTGCGGTCGCGCTCCGCCATGCCGCCGGCAGCATACCCTGAAATCGGCCATGCCTGATCGGCCTGAGCGGCCCAACCTGTTGCTGCTGCTTCCCGATCAGCACCGCGCCGACTGGCTGGCCGGCGGCGGCCTGCCGCTGCGCACGCCGACGCTGGCGCGGCTGGCGGAGCGGGGCGTTTCCTTTACGCGCGCCTACTGCACCGCGCCGCTGTGCGCCCCGTCGCGCGCCAGTCTCGCGGCCGGGCGCCACTACGCCCACTGCGGCGTACCCGGCAACGGCCACGACTACCCGCTGCGGCAGCCGACCTTCTACCAAGCGTTGCGCGCCGCCGGCTACCGCGTCGCCGGGGTCGGCAAGTTCGACCTGCACAAGGACATCAGCGACCCGGCCAAGCTCTGGTGGGAGCTGGACGGCTCGCGGTTGCTGGCCGAATGGGGGTTCACCGACGGCATCGACAGCGAGGGCAAGCTGGATGGCAGCCGTTCCTACCGCGCCGCGGGCGCGCCGCGCGGCCCCTACCTGAAGATGCTCCACGAGCGCGACCTCGCGCAGCGCTACGTGCAGGAACACGCCGCCCGCCGCGAGCACCTGGGAGGCTACGTCACCGCGCTCCCGGACGACGCCTACGGCGACAACTGGGTGGCCGGCAACGCCCTGCGGGTGCTGCGGGAGCTGCCGCGCGCCGCGCCCTGGTTCCTGCAGGTGAACTTCCTCGGCCCGCACGATCCGTTCGACGTCACGGCTTCGATGCGCGCCCGCTGGGAACGGGTCCAGTTCCCGCTGCCGCACGCCAACGAGCACCCCGACCGCGCCGCGCTGCTGCGCGCCCGGCAGAACTACGCCGCGATGATCGAGAACATCGACGCTTGGTGCGGGCGGCTGCTGGACGCGGTGGCCGCGCGCGGCGAGCTGCGGAACACCATCGTGGTGTACGCCTCGGACCACGGCGAGATGCTCGGCGACCACGGCCGCTGGGGCAAGAGCACCTGGCGGGAGGCGGCGGTACGGGTACCGCTGCTGGCCGCCGGGCCCGGCTGCGCGCAGGGCGCGGTGTCGAACGCGCTGGTGAGTCTGCATGACCTGGCCGCCACTTTTCTGGACTACGCCGCGGCGGCGCCGTTGCCGGCCATGGACGCGGTGTCGCTGCGCCCGCTGCTGGAGGGGCGCCGCCGCCGCCATCGGCCGGTAGCCGTAGCCGGCCTGGCCGGGTGGCGCATGGCCACCGACGAACGCTACAAACTGGTGCTCGATCCGGCCCACCGGCCGCTTCTGTTCGACCGCAGCGCCGACCCGCTGGAGGAGCACGATCTCGCCGCCGCCCGGCCGGAGGTGGCGGACCACCTGCGGCTGCATCTGGTCTGACCGTGGCCGGCCGCTTTCAGGGTCCGGTGGCCGGGGCGTCGAACACCGCGCCCACGTCCTTGCGCGCCCACCCGCGGGTGCGATAGCTCCACAGCGTCATCGCTTGTTCCTCGTACAGTTCCACCCGGCAAGCGGCATCTCGACGGCATAGCGCTCTGCTCGTTATCTGCGGGCCTCGCGGCGGGCGGCTACCGCAAACTCGAAGATCTCCGTGAGCCAGGCGGGCTTGGGCGGCGGCTCGGGGGCGTCGAGGCAGGTTTCGACCTCATGCCATGCGGCTGCCTGGTCGGGCGAGCGCAGCCAGCGGCGCCGGGCGGCGCGGGTTTCGGCGCCGGCGGTGAGCAGCGTATGCAGCAGGTCGATCTGCCGAGCGCGGCGGATGCGGCGCCGCATCACGGCGGCCTCGCGGTCGCGGTCCCATTGGGGCGCGCCGGGGATGGTCCGCGGCCGGTGCTTGGTAAGATACTCGACCGCGTCGTCCTCCAGCATTCCCAGGAGCGAGCCGCGGCCGGGATAGTCCAGCGTCCGGTAGTAGCGCAGCAACCAACGCACGGCGTCTTCGTCGGACAGTTCCTTTGAGCTGATGATCTCATGGGTGATGCGCCAGGGGCTGGTTCCGCGCGGCAGCAGCATGAACCACACCAGCCCCATCAGTCCGATCATCGCCGCCGGCAACAATCCCAGAACCACGTCCATGGCGCCAGTCAGCCGCTACCGCAGCGCGGTCACGCCAAGTTGTCCGGGCCGAACGAGGCGGGCAGCAGGTCGGCCAGGGTGAAGCGCCGGCGCAGGCCGTCCGGGCCGCACACCAGGATCGGGACCGTGTCGGCGGCGAACTCGCGGATCTTCTGGCGGCAGCCGCCGCAGGGGGTGCACAGTTGGCCGCCGCCGCCGGCAACCGCGAGCGCGGTGATGCGGCGCTCGCCGGCCATGACCAGCGCCGCGATCGCCGCGGCCTCGGCGCAGATGCCCTCCGGGTAGGCGGCGTTCTCGACGTTGCAGCCCTGGTAGACGGCCCCGCTCTCCGCCTGCACCGCGGCGCCGACGTGGAATCCCGAATAGGGGGCGTAGGCCGCGGCCCGCGCGGCAATCGCGGCGGCGATAGTGGCGTCGGCGTCCATTCGCCTACCGGGCCGCCAGCTCCGAGAACTGGGCGCCGGCGTGGTAGGAGGAGCGCACCAAGGGGCCGGCCTCGCAGTGCATGAAGCCCATAGCGCGCGCCGCGGCCCGCAGCGCCGCGAACTCGTCGGGATGCCAGTAGCGCACCACGGTCTGCTGCTGCGCGGTGGGCTGCAGGTACTGGCCGAGGTTGACGATCTGCACGCCGGCGGCGCGCAGGTCGCGCAGCGTAGCCAGCACCTCCTCGGTGGTCTCGCCGAGGCCCACCATCAGGCTGGACTTGATCAGCAGGTCCGGGGCCAGGCCGCGCGCCGTCTCCAGGAAGCCCAGCGAGCGCTCGTAGGTGGAGTGGGAGCGCACCAGTCGGGTCAGCCGCGGCACCGTCTCGACGTTGTGGGACAGTACTTCGGGCGCCGCCGCGGCCACGGTGGCAATCGCTTCCCGGTCGCCGCCCAGATCGGAGGTGAGCAGCTCCACGCTGCAGCGCGAGACCGCGCGCACCGCCGCTACCGTGGCGGCGCATACCTCGGCGCCGCCGTCCCGCAGATCGTCGCGCGCGACCATGGTAACGACCACGTGGCGCAGCTCCATCGCGGCGACGGCCGCGGCTACCCGCTCCGGTTCGGCCAAGTCCAGTTCGGTCGGCAGGCCGGTGGCCACGGAGCAGAAGCGGCAGCGCCGGGTGCACACGCTGCCCAGGATCATGAAGGTGGCGGTGCGGTGCGCGCCCCAGCACTCGTGGATGTTCGGACAGCGCGCTTCCTCGCACACGGTTGCGAGCCGGTTGGCGCGCAGCAGGCGGCGTACTTCCCCGAAGGCGGCGCTGGCCCGCGGGCGGGTGCGCAGCCAGGCGGGTTTGCGCTGATACGCCGCGGCGGCCGGCGGGGCCGGCGCCGCGGGCGGAGGCGCTACGGTTGAGGTTGTCGTTTCCGGTGCGATGACGAACCGCCTGCAAGTCCCTTGAAATCCCTCCGGGTCTGGACCGGAGGACGCCAACAAACGTAGGGTGAGGGGCCGTGCAAGTCAATTCGTTCTGGGACACCCTGCCGCGCCCGATGCTGCTGCTGGCGCCGATGGCCAACGTCACCGACACCGCGTTCCGGCAGATCATCGCGCGCTGCGGCCGGCCCGACCTGATGATGACCGAGTTCACCTCCTGCGAAGGGCTGTGTTCGCGCGGGCGCGAGCGGCTGCTGGCGGAGCTCGCCTTCCATCCCAGCGAGCGCCCGCTGGTGGTGCAGTTCTTCGGCCCGCGGCCGGAGACCTTCTACCAATGCGCCCAGCTCGCGCGCCGCCTCGGCTTCGACGGCATCGACATAAACACCGGCTGCCCGGACCGGCGCGTGCTGAGGCAGGGCGCCGGCGCCGCGCTGATCGCCGACCCCGGCCGCATGCGCGAGATCTACGCTGCCGCGCGCGACGGCGCGGGCGGTCTGCCGGTGTCGATCAAGACCCGGCTCGGCATCGAGCGCGACATCCTCGACCAGTGGCTTGGGGTACTGCTGGAGTTGCGCCCCGCGGCCATCACCCTGCACGCGCGCACCGTGCGCGAGCTGTCGAACACCGCCGCCCACTGGGACGCGGTAGGGCGCGCCGTCCGCCAGGCGCGCGGCAGCGGCGTCCCGATCATCGGCAACGGCGACGCGCGCGACCCCGTCCATGCCCGCGAACTGGCCGCTGCGACCGGCGCCGACGGGGTGATGTTGGGGCGCGCCATCTTCGGCAATCCGTGGCTGTTCCACCCGACCGTGACCAAGCAGCAACTCGGCCTCGACGCGGTACTGGAGGTGATGCTGGAGCACGCCGGGTTGTTCGACCGGCTGCTAGGCGAGGTACGCCCGTTCGTCGAGATGCGGCGCCACTTCAAGGCCTACCTGAGCGGATTTCCCGGCACGAAGTCGTTGCGCGTCGCGCTGATGGAGACCGCCGATCTCGCCGCCGCGCAGGCGGTGGTGCAACAGTTCCGCGCCGGCTCGGCGCCGCGGCCCGCTCGCTCCGCTCGGGAGCTGGTTTCCGCCGCCGCTTCGTAGAAGCCCGCCGCGCGCGGCGGAGACGCCGGCCGGCCAAGCGGGCTATAACGGGGGGAGCAGGGGGATGCGCGATGTATGATCTGACGGGGAAGATTGCGCTGGTGACCGGCGCCAGCCGGGGCATCGGCCTGCACGTCGCCCGCGCGCTGGCCGCGGCGGGGGCGCGGGTGGTGGTGACCGGTCGTTCGCGCGCTCGCCTGGAGCCGGCGGCGGCGACCATCGCCGGAACGTGTCTGCCGCTGGTGTGCGATCAGTCGGACCCGAGCGCCATCGAAGCGCTCGCCGAAGCGGTGCAGGAGCGGTGGGGGGCGCCGGACATCCTGGTGAACAACGCCGGCGGCGGGGGCGGCGGTCCGGTCCCGCGGATGGCATTGCAGGAGTGGCAGCGGGTGATTGCCACCAACCTGACCGGCGTGTTCTATACGACGCGCTGCTTCCTGCCGGGGATGCTGCGCAAGGAGCGGGGCGACATCTTCATCATCAGCTCGATGAGCGGAAAGAAGGGTTCGCCCGGGGCCGCGGCGTACGCGGCCAGCAAGTTCGGTCTGCAGGGCTTCGCTCAGTCGCTGCTGTATGACGTGCGCCGCTCCAACATCCGGGTGATGGTGATCAATCCGAGCCGGACCGATACCGGTGAGGACACGAGCCCGCCGCACGGACCGGGCGTCCACCTGCACGCCGCGGACATCGCCGCCACCATCGTGCACCTCGCACGTCTGCCCGGCCGCACGCTGGTGCGCGACCTGGACGTTTGGGGCACCAATCCGTTTCGGCCGTGACCGGCTTTCAGCGGCGCGCGATGCCGGCGGCGCGCAGGGCGGCGCACCACTCGGCAAGTGCCTGCGCGCGTGACTCCGGGGTGTTCCAGTGCCGCGGCCGCGGGCTGGTCGACGGCAGCGCCACCGCGCCGGCGTCCAGCTCTGCAAAGTGCCGCCGCCACTCGCGGGCGCGGCGTCCGTTGAGCAGGATCGGGAACGGACCGCGTTCCGCCAGCAGCGTTCCGATCGGGTTGGGCTCGGCATCCGTGATGCGGTCGTCGCCGGAGCCGGGCCGGCGTACCCGGGCATAGAGGTCCCAGACCGCCAACCCGCGGCGGCGCAGCGCCGCGATCCGTTCGGCGTAGGGCGCGGCGTGGTCGGCGATGACGCCGCAGTGGGCCAGTACGCGCCAGAACCAGTTGTGCGGGTTGCCGTAGTACTGGCCCGCCTCGAGGGAGGCGACGCTCGGAAACGAGCCGAGCAGCAGCGCCCGGATCGGCCCGGCCGGCAGGATCGGAGGCAGCCCGGCAAGCAGCGGCGCGGCAGGATCGGCAGGCTGCCCGGAATGGGCCGGCCGGCGGCGGTCAGATGCCCAGGTCGTAGCGATCGTAATCGGCCAACACTGCCGCGCGGGTGGCGGCGTTGCAGCGGTTGGCCTCGACTTCGCCGGCGAGCGGCTGATAGAGGAACCGCGGTTCGGCGGGATAGCGCTGCCGGCGGGCGTCGATGGCGAGCGCGATGACCCGCGCCCGGCGGTGGATGCGCTCGTCGTCGTACGGCTCCGGCGCCTCGCCGCGCACGCCGGCGATACTGGCGCGGCGGTGAAAGCCGAACGTCAGCGTCACGCGGCGGCGGTCGGAACGGTTGGCGAAGGCGCCGTGCAGGAGCTGGCGGTTGACGATCGCTACGTCGCCGGGAGCGCACACCAGCGGCACGGCGCCGGGCAGCCGGTCGGAGCCGCGGTTGGCGGCGACGCGCGCCTTGATGTCGATCTTGCCCTCGCGGTGCGAACCGGGAATCAGCCACAACCCGTTCTCCGGCGTGGTGGGATAGAGCTGGGCCATGAAGTTGAAGCCGTGGGTGCCGGCGTCCAGCTCCGGGTTGTCCCAGTGGGTGGTGCCGTCCTGATGCCACGCGGTCGACGGCCCCAACCCGGCCTCCTTGATCCACAGCGCCTCGCGGAAGGGAACGAAGTCGGGGCCGTTGATCTGCGCGGCGACGGCCAGAAGCCGCGGATGGCCGTACAGACACAGGAAGCTGTCCATGAACTGCAGGGGGCCGACGACGTTGACCAGCACCTCGGCGGGGGCGCCGGCCGGAGCGGCGTACTCGGTCATCCGCGCCTGGTACCGGCCGCGCGCCGCGCCGGTGCCGCCGAACGGATCGCTCAGCGGGCGGCCGAACTTGAAGCGGGCCATCCCCGGCGGGCCGGAACCGAGGGCCGGGCGTCCCGCCGCGTCGGTGGCCGCGGCGCTCGAAGTCGGCGCGCGTTCCAGCAACCGTTCGAAGTCGGCCGCCAGAGCGGCGACCTCGTCCGCGCCGAGCACCCCTTCGAAGAGATAGAACCCGGTGCGCCAGTACGCCGCGGTAATCCGCTGCCGCAGCCTGCCGTCGGCTTCGAACTCCAGCGGTCCGCGGTTCCCCAACTCGGCCGCGCGCCGGCTTCCTGCCGCCAGGTACTCATCTTCCATAACGCCACATGATAGCACGCCGCGGCGGCGCTGCGGCGCCACGCCCGCGGCTACGGGCCGCCGGCGTGGGGGGCGCGCAGCGCGGCGATTTCTTCCAGCAACGCGGCGCCGAGTTGGTCCGTCGGGACGACTCGGCGTTCCGCCGCGCCGCGCCGCGACAGTTCCGCGCCGCCCGCCGCCAGCGAGCGTTCGCCCACTACCACCCGCAACGGCAGGCCGCGCAGATCGGCGTCGGTCAGCTTGACCCCGGCGCTCAGCCCGCGGCGGTCGTCGTAGAGCACCTCGATGCCGGCGGCCGTCAACTCCGCGAACAGGCGCTCGGCGGCCTGCCAGGTCTCCGGCTTGCGGGCCAGCGCGACCAGGGAAACCTGATACGGGGCGACCGACACCGGCAGCGCCAGACCGCGCGCGTCGTGATGCTCCTCGGCCACGCACGCCAGCAGCCGCTCCAAGCCGATGCCGTACGACCCCATCACGATGGGGTGGGCGGCGCCCGCCGCGTCGGTGAAGCGCGCCTCCTGGGCCTCCGAGTAACGGGTGCCGAGTTGGCGCAGGGCGCCCACCGCGACCCCGCGGGCGAGGCGCAACGGGGCGCCGCAGGAAGCGCACGGCGCGCCGTCGAAGGCGGCGGCAACCAAGCCCACTACCGTCGGCTGGTAGTCTCGCCCGCAGCACACGTTGCGCAGGTGGTAGCCGGCCCGGTTGGCGCCCATCACCAGGTTGGCGCTCTCCGCCACCCAGCGATCGACCACGAAGACCGCCTTCCCCGGTTCGACGCCTACCGGCGAGGCGAAGCCCGGCACCATGCCGGCAGCGGCGATCTCATCCGCGTGCGCCGGCCGCAGCTCCCCCACTCCGGCCAGTTCCTGCACCTCGACCGGATTCGCCTCCAGGTCGCCGCGCACGACCGCGGCTACCACGGTGACGTTCGCCGCGCCCGCACCGGCCCCCTCCCCGGCACCGTCCCCAGCGCCCGCCGCGGCGGCGTCTGCCGGGGCGTAGAACACCATCTTCGCCGCTTGCTGCGGGGCGATTCCCAGGAACGCCGCCAACTCGTCGATGGTGGCGGCGCCCGGCGTGGGCACCTCCTCCAGCGCCGCGGGCTCTCCAGCCGCCGGCTCCAGCGCGAAGCGGGCGGCCTCGCGCCGGGCGGCGTAGCCGCACTGCGCGCACCGCGCGATACCGTCCTCGCCGCCGGCGGTCAGGTACATGAACTGATGGGCCGCGGCGCCGCCGATCGGGCCGCGGTCGCTGCGCGCCGCCGTCAACGGCACTCCGACGCGCCGCCCGATGCGCTGGAACGCCTCGTAGTGAGCGAGGTACTGGCGCTCCAGCCCCGCCTGATCGCGGTCCAGGGAGTAGGAGTCCTGCCGGCGGAACTCGCGCAGCCGAAGCAGGCCGCCGCGCGGGCGCAGCTCGTCCCGGAAGCTGGTCCGCACCTGGAACACCAGCGCGGGGAGTTGCCGGTAGGAGGAGATTTCCGCGGCGGCGTGGAACGCCAGCGCCGCCTCGTGAGCCGTCGCCAGCACCAGGTCGCGCTCGCGGCGGTCGCGAAAACGCGCCGGACCGGCGTCGAGTTCAGGCCGGCGGCCCGCGGCCTGCCACAGCTCCGCCGGCTGGACCAGCGGCAGAGACAGCTCCTGGCCGCCGATCCGCTCCAGCTCCTCGCGCACGATCTGCTCGAGCTTGCGCAGCGCCCGCCAGCCGAGCGGCAACAGGGAAACAATGCCGGGCGCCACCGGGCGCACGTAGCCGGCGCGCAGCAGCAGGGCATGCGATTCCCCCTCCGCCTCGGGGGGCGCATGCCGCAACGTGCTCCCGAACAAGTTGGAAACCCGCTGCCCGATTCGTTCACCGCCCTGCATCGCTATAGTCCTGCCGGCCGCGTCGTAATCTCTTACTCAGAGTGGATACTGGAGGCCCTCAGGTTTCAGCCGCTTCATTTCTATGGCCTTGATCAAAATGTTCTTGACCTTCTTCTTCGATAACACTCGGTACTGATCCTTCGCTAGTGCTGCGACGATACACTTGGCGGTCGCGCCTAGCCGTTCATAGTCGAGACCGTGTAGATCGACATGCTGATTAACCAAATCGGCGACCGGTGTCCTTCCGTTCGTGGACTTCAGCCGCTGATCGGCGGCATCCCGTAGTACCTTGTCTGCAACCCACACTACCTCGATCTTGTCCAAACGTTGTCCAGCCGATGCCATCGCCAGCACGACGTCTTCGACCTCGTGCTTCTTACCGTCACCGCATCTCCAGAATGACAGCGTTTTCCCATGTGTACGCAGGTCTGCAGTAACAGCGTCGGCTGAAATTTCGTCATCTCCTATATCTTGCCGATCTTCCCATTTCGACCGTGTGATCTTGCGAGCAAGGAACATCTAGCTACGATGTCTTGAGATCGTTGACGACCATATCAATATACTGTGCAAGCCACTGTTCTGACTCGTCGTGGCCCTCAAGAACCGAAATCAAGTCCGAATCTGCCCAGTGTTCAGCGGCTTGTACCGCCGCGTCTCTGATCTGAACGTTTTTCACAACCAACGCTTTGCACACGAGATCAGCCCGCCATACGGCTGTTCCAGGATCAGTTCGACGCCCCAAACAGCGCAGTAGCGAGGCCGCGAAAGACGGCCGTCCGGCGTCCAAAGAAACCTCACTCAACCACGCAAGAAGCGGCTGATCATCCCCGAGGCTCAACGCATTCTCCAGGACATCGTCGGCTGGATGGGCCATACCGTCTTCAAGTACTTCGGAATCGAACGCAGCGTACAGGGTACGCTCGAGGCGTGCTATTGCCTCGTCAGTCCACTCAGTAGAAACGCGTTGCGGTTCTCGTGTGTGGTCCCTCATCGCACTCTTGGCTACCATATGCGTAGCCGCAGCGACGACCAGCGGGGGCTTGGCTGACACGATTAGTGGCGGTATAAGTACCGCTTGGTTCGATACAGCAAGAGAACTTCTCGCAAGTATAAATACCTCTTCCTTCGGTACTACAAGTAAACCCTCTTCTTCAATCCAGACCTGTTGGTAAGTGGATTGTGCAGAGTCTCCGATTCGACGATAATCGACTATCGGAAGACCATACTCTCGAATCAGCGTCGTCTGCTCAGTCTGCATCGAAAAGCTCTCTGGACTTGTCCGTGATGACGGCCTCGAACGCAGACCGCTCTCGATCACGTAGATCTTGTGCCTTTTCCATAGCTATATCCTTTCCTACAGCAGCTTCCGTTTCCCAAATAACATCGAGATCGAGAACTATCTGGGCGTCATCCGTTGAACTCGAAATTCTTGCTTGCGATAGAATGAGGCGCACGCCGTCTTCATAGGAAAGCTCCGTACGACTTACATACTCACTCATCCGCGGCGGTAATTCCGGGACAACCGGCAACGCGCACCTCAGATATTCTCCGATATTTGCCGGCCCTTGCGGAATGCCGATCCGGTTGAGGTACCGAACTCCAATTCTCTTGACACCATTCGGCTTGGCTACCATCCAGTATGCATCGAGAGTCTGCTGGATTCGACTCCGAAATTCTTCCCAGCCACCGCTCCGGTCGGCAGTACGATGATAGGGCCGAAGCATATGTACGCTAACCACATCGGGACCGACGCCAACAATTCTCTTGCCGTCATCCGTTATTAACTGGACTCTTACCAGTCTTTCGCCATGTTGTAACGCGGAAGGTTGTCCATTCCGCACTGCTAGCCCGACCCGTACCACGTTCTGCTGCCGCGGCTTACCTGAATATTCGTCACCCAGTTTACTGTGGAGCTTGCCTGGAATGGTAAGGTCCCACTCTTCGCTTGGATCAAAATGAAATTCGCATAGCGCTTCCTCAATCGGCGGATTCCTGTATCGACGACGGGTGTCCATCAGTCTCCTCTCTGAGCGTGCGATGTCTCCCACTGTCGCGGCACGCGCAACGCTTCCTTCGCAAGGTCCCTAAGGAAGTATACCGTGACCGCACCGTGTGAGGCCGCGGGCCAGGGCAAGGGCGGTCAGCCGCCGCCGACGGTGACTGCCAGCTCCGGCGCCCGCCGGCGCTTGCCGAGGCGGTCCGCGCGGCGCCGTTCGAGGCGCTTCAGGTGCTGCTGCTCGCTGATCGGCGCATGCGGAAACCAGCGCTGGCCGCGCAGGTAGGGCACCAGGGCCGCGTACGCGTCCGGCGTGCCGGTGCGGAAGAGCTGTTCGGCGGCGTAGGCTCCGACGTAGCCGTCGGCATCGTCCAGCGCCGCGGCCAGCGCCGCGATACCCGCGCCGCCGGTGGGGCCGATGCGGAACAGCGCCTGCAGCACGTACTGGCGCAGTTCGCTCTCCGGCTCACGCTGCAGGCGCTCCAGCAGCGCCTCTTCGATCCCGTCCGCGGGCGCGGCGATGATGCCGATGGCCGACAAGGCGTGCCGGCGCACGTTGGGCGCCGGGTCGCCGGCCGCGGCCAGCAGGCGCGGCAGCGCGACCGCCGCCGGGCGGCCGATCTCGCCGAGGGCGTAGGCGGCCCAGGCGCGGGTGTGCTCGCCGGCGGCCGTGAGGCGCTCCGCCAACGGCGCGACCGCCGCCGCTCCCATGGCGCCCAGGGCGTGGGCGGCGATGGAGACGTGGGTCACCGGATCGAACTCGTAGAACGCCGCGTCCGCGGCCAACAGCTCCAGGAGCGGCGCCTGTGCAGGGGCTCCCGCCGCGCCGAGCGCATAGGCGGCGTTGAGCCGCACCGGTTCGTAGTCATCGCGCAACGCGCGCACCAGCGCCGCGACCACCGCCTCGACGTCTCCGCCGGCGCCGCGCAGGAAGCCCAGCTCGTTGGCCGCCTGCAACCGGTGCTCCGCTACCGGTGCCTGCAGCCGGTCGATCAGCGCGCCGGCGGTGAGGCGCTGCCCCCGCTCGCCGGGGCCGCGCTGAAAGCGGTCGGCGGCGCCGCGCATCCAGTTCCAGACGTAGGTCCAGAGAATCTCATGGTCGGGAATCGCCCGCACGTCGGGCTGCTCCCAATCCGCCGTCCGATTGTCCCAGGTCGGCGCCGCCGGCTCCTCGGTGCGCATGAACACGAACTTCTGCCCGTAGCGGTGCTGTTGCGCGAGATTTTCGATCACCGAGTGGCCGACGTCGAAGTGCATGATCGAGACCGCGCCGAGACCGCCGGTCAGCGGCACCATGGTGCGGTGGATGTAGTGCTCGGGGAGTCCATAGGTACCGCTGTCGTGCGGCGTCAGGGTCAGCAGCGGGTCGGGGTCGCCGCGCCGCGCGAGATTGTGCTGATAGTGGGAGCGCGGCACGATCACCGTGGGCCCCTGCTCGTCGGGACACTCCTGCGGGTAGTAGAACAGGATCGCCCAGCGCGGCACCCGGTGGCGCGGCTTCTGGCCGCCGGCGTGCCCATCCTTGTGAATCCCCATGATCAGCCGGCGCCCGTTCGCGCCGGCGGCGGCCGGCCTGGCGAAGTTGGGATGGCAGTGGCGGTGCGGCAGCATCACGTAATTGCGGCCCAGCAGGCTGGTCAGGGCGCCGCGCACCTGCGGCGCGTCCATGATCCGCTGCAGCTCCGGCACCACCGGCAGCACGTTGTTCAGCGGATTGTACGCCCATTCCACCTCCGGGCTTCTGATCTTGGAGAAGATGGCGTCAGTCTTTTCGAAGATGGCGCGGTGCACCGCTTCCGGCAGCTCGGCCTGCACCTGCACGTAGCCGTCGACGATGAACCGGCGGACCGCGGCGTCCGACAACAGATGGGTACTCATGACCGGATCAGCATACGGAAATCGCGCCCGCCCGCCCACCGCTGCGCAACCGCCGCGCGGGGTGCCGATTACCGGTTACGCGGCGCCGGCAGCCGCCCGACTCCGATCGCGGTAGTGAACCCGCCGCGTTCCGTCGAACGAGATGCGCGGCCAATCGCGGTCCCAGTTCTCGGAGCCGCGGGGGATGTAGTGGCACGCCAGCGCGTGGCGGGGCGTCCCGGGGCGCAGCACCGCGGCGCCGCCGTGGATCAGCCGGCCGTGGAACAGCACCACGTCTCCCCGATCCACCAGCACCTGCGCCTCGTCCTTCCCGTTCTGCCGAAAGACCTCCCGTACCAGGGGGAAGTAGCGTTCGCGCTGTTGCTGCCGGTAGGTCTCTCCCGCCCGCAGCGTATGCCGCGCGTCCTGCTTGGTGACGAGCCGGCCCCGGTGGGAACCGGGCTGGACCACCAGCGGGCCATTGCTCGCGTCGACGTCGACCATGGCGATCCACGCCGACATGCAATCGGGCAGGTAGTACTGGTCCTGGTGGAACGGATGCTCGGAACCCTCGAAGAAGTGCATCGTCTGAATCGCCTCCGGTTCGTCGCCGAAGCAATCCGCAAGCGGCTGACGCAGACGCGGATCGACCAGGAACTGCAGCGCGTGCGGATCATACCGATGCTGATTGAAGGTGCGGCTCCCGTAATCTTCCTGCTGAGAAAATCCGCTGATCCGCTTTCGTCCGCGGCGCAGATCATCCACGTGTTCGACGAATCTCCGGCACTCGTCCACCGAGAACACTCGCCGCAGTACGACGTAGCCGTCGTCCCGGTACTGCGCCCGCTGTTCCGGCGTCAAACCACCTCGCTCAGACCCCATAGCTCCTCCCTTCGCGCCATCAGCATGTCGTCCCTGTCAGCGACTCGTTTCTTTACCACCGGGACAGCCTGAGCCGCTGGCACAACCGGATTCAGGTATGCCAGGAGATCGCCGCGCGCTGCGTGTTCGCTCTCTGTTGCTCGCCACGTCTCCGACAGACACAGAAACCGGGCTCGTTTGAAGCGGCGTCCTGTCTTGTCCATATCTTCGGTTTCCTTGACGAACAAGACGCTTTCGTCGGCGACCTGCTGAAACACCGCCGGCGAATGGGTGTTGACGATCACCTGACGGAGCGGGTTGTCGTCGCCAACGGACTCCTGAGTGTCGACCGCTATGTCAGACAACAGATCCAGAACCGCGGGGATTCGTGCAGGATGAATTCCATTCTCAGGTTCTTCCAGGCAGAGAACCCCTTGCATGGTCGGATCGCTTTCCATTATGGACAGTGCGAGGAACCGCAGCGTGCCGTCGGATAGTGCTCGGGCAGGATGCGGCGTACCGTCTCTGTCCTTTACGTAGAGCGTCATGAGCTCTCGCTTTTCGTCGAGATCGACGGAGATGTCATGTACGTCGTCGATCAATTCACGTAAACGGTTGGTAATCTGACTATAGGCTTGCTCCGTTCGCACTCCCGTGACGGAGGCCATACGGTTGCCGCCGCGCCGCTGCGGTCCGGAATTGCGCGCCAAGTGGTAGAGCGTCGCGGCCAGATGACGCCCGTCGGCTCCCAGATGGGTAGGAGAAACAAACGCGTCCGGCTGCCGCATGGCTGACGGTTCCAGTTGCACCAACCGCCATGACTCCATCTCCCGGCGCGCAACCAATACCGTGGGGCTCTCGGCTGCATTGGCTACCGACAATACGGTGCGCGGCAGATTGGCGGCCGGCCGCCGCAACGGACGTCCGCTGCTGCCGCCATCCTGATGCAGCTTTATGACTCTGCCTTCACCTTCTCCTTCTGTTGAAATAAAGTATTGCGCAGTTCGCCGTCCCGTCACTACGGACTTACGCCAATCTTTTGCGCTATGGGGAAACAGAAGATGTCGGGGCGCGTCCCGCTGCGCGACGTGGACCAACTCCTCTTTGACGATCTCAAGCGCACCTCGCTCCAGGTGATCATTCGATTCCCGGTACGCGAGCTCAAGGGAGTAGCGCAAGAAGGTGATGCTCGCCCTGGCCTCCTGCCCCAGGTCATCGACCGCCTTCCCCGGCACGACCATCTCCGCCTCGAAGGCAATACGATCGGCATAGTGAGAACCGGTATGATGAAAGAGGTCCCTCACTTGCGTCGTGCGGCCGTGCTGGTCGCGCACCGAGATGGCGGCCTCCATGAGCGTGCGATTGGCCAGTGCGCTCAGAAACCGAATCGCGTCGAACAGATTCGACTTCCCGGCCCCATTCGGCCCGACTACGCAGGTAAACGAACCAAGGCGCAGATCAACGTCGACCAGATTCTTGAAACCGGAAACTTGCAGCCGAGTCAACACGAGCGGGGTTGTTCCTTCGCCGCGGATACTGTCGCCCTCGCGCGGCTCTGTCAACTGGCGTCTGGCTCAGCGCCGGCGTCCCTTGATTCGCGGGCGCATGGTACGCGATACTACGCGGCCATTACCGCGGGAGAAATGCCATGAGCAAGCAAGAGCCGCAGCCCACGCCTGCGGGCCAGTGGGTGTCCTACCGCCCGGAGATCAAGGTGCTGGACTGTACCATCCGGGACGGCGGCCTGATGAACGATCACCAATTCGCCGACGAGACCGTGCGCGCCGTGTACCAGGCGTGCGTCGCCGGCGGCGTCGACTACATGGAGATCGGCTACCTCAACTCCCGCGCGCAGTTTCCGCCAGGCCCGCACGGGCCGTGGAAGCACTGCCGTGAGGAGGACCTTCGCCGCATCGTGGGCGACAACGACACGCCGTTGAAGCTGTCCGCCATGGCCGACGCCGAAAAGAGCGACTACCGCGAGGACATCCTGCCCCGAGCGGAGAGTGTGCTGGACCTGATCCGCGTCGCCGCCTACATCCACCAGATCCCCCTGGCCCTGGACATGATCAAGGACGCCCACGACAAGGGCTACGAGACGTCTCTCAATCTGATGGCCCTCTCCACGGTGCCCGAGCGCGAGTTGAACGAGGCGCTGTACCTGGCGGCCCGCTCCGAGGTGGAGGTCATCTGCATCGTCGACAGCTTCGGCGCGCTCTACAGCGAGCAGATCGACGACTACATGGACAAGTTCCTGAGCTACGCGGCCGCGGCCGGCAAGGAGGTGGGCATGCATGCCCACAACAACCGGCAGCTTGCCTTCGCCAACACCATCCAGGCCACCATCCGGGGCGCCAACCGGTTGGACGCCAGCATGGCCGGGCTGGGCCGCGGCGCGGGCAACTGTCCGATGGAGCTGCTGCTCAGCTTTCTGCACAACCCCAAGTTCCGGCTGCGCCCGGTGCTGCACTGCATCCAGCACGCCATCGAACCGCTGCGGCAGGACCTGAAGTGGGGTTTCGACTACCCCTACATGATCACCGGGGTGCTCAACCAGCATCCGCGCGCCGGGATGCGGTTCAACGAATCGGAGCACCGCGGGGACATCATCAGATTCTACGACTCCCTCGAACACGAAGATTGATCCGCCGGCACTGGCACGGGAGCAACCCAATCGCGCCCATCCTCGGCGTCGCGCAGATCACCGCGCACACCGCTGATAACGGTCCGCGCCGGCAGCCCGGTCAGCCGGGATCAGCCGGGTGTCCTACCTTGACGGCCGCCCGGCCGAACGTCTACCATGACAACGATAGCACCCTCGGACCGCCCTATGTCGGGCTGCCCGCGGAATACAACAACCGCATACCACCCGGAACTAGCTACTTCGGGCGCCGGTGAATACGCGGGAACAACCCTGCCTTTGGTCTGTGGTGGTGCTATCAAGACGGCCCGGCACCTATGCGGGAGTCGGCAAGAGTAACTTCGATGATCACAGATAAAGCGCGCGCCCTGCGACGAACAATCGCCTCCGCCCTACTCAGTTGCGTGGCCATCACCGTGCTATTGGCCTGCGAAGAACCGGTAAGGCGGAGCGCGTCGGCACCCACGAAGCCAACCACGCCGACAACAACTCCGCCGGCGCAGAGTAACAATTGTGTGCCAAACGTGGCGATTCACAGCACGGCAACCGGAGGAGCAATCCAAGGAGCAATCAAAGACCAGGTTCTATACTGGGCAGGAACCCGATCAAACGTTGAATGCTTACCGGAAGCACAACAGAACCAGAAGCAATTGAATCGTGTCGGCAGCACGCACGAAGGAACGCCGACCTACCGAGTGATACGAGTACATCGAACCATCGGTACCCGGTATTACATGTTGAAGTATCTCAACGACATACCGGTATGCATCATCGACGTAACCGGCGCCTGCGACCGAATGTTATCAGCATTAGGCAATTACGACATAGATGACCTACCGGATGAAGCACCGGCGCTTGATGGTTCAACAACGACGTCTGTACCGAGAGACTACTTGTTTACGCTGCGCTCCGACGACTTCACGGTCGTAGGAACCACACCGACGGCGGCAGCGATCGTCGACTACAAGATCGACGTTACGGCTGCCGACGTGAGGGACGGTGTGATAACGGCACAATTGCAGCGTTCAGCATCGGAAGGGACTTGGGAACCCTTCCCTTACACGATCAACGGCTTTGTTCCTCATACCGAGCCAAAACGTGCTGCTTCATTGACGTTGACCTACCAAGTATCGGCGGGATACGTGCGGCTCATAGCAACAGCTCACCTGACAGGAGCCGAAATGAGCCGCGCCCTTATCCTTTTCAACGACTTCAAGATTCGTATTCGGATCGTGCACTACCCCTGGACGATCCTTTGCCGGCACCCGTGGTTTCCTTGCAGCCGGCACGGTGGTACTTCGCCACTGGGCGATCACGCCGGCGCCGCACCCGACCCGTAACGATCACTTACGGCGGCGCCGTAGGTGGTGTAAAGAAGACCGTCAACGGTACCGACTACAACGTCCATAATAGCCGATCCTTCCGGGCCGCGTTGTCCTTTCAGCCGGCCAAGCCGACCAAACGGCACGTCCGGCCCGGGCGCTCGGCTTGGTTACCGGCTGCATCCACGGACCGTCGCTTGCCTGCGGGTAGAACTCTTAGGGCTTATTCAACCGCCCCGTCGGCCATGTCGAAGCGGCGGCGCAGGCCCTCCAGCGAGAACTCGCCGCCGCGTACGAAGTCGATCATCTCCTGCTCGCGGGCGGCGATCTCCGCGGCTGCCTGCGGCACCCGGGCGGCGATCTCCAACGGGATCTTCACCACGCCGTTGCGGTCGCCGTGAATCAGGTCGCCGGGCAGTACCTCCACTTCGCTGACCACCACCGGCAGGTTCACGTCGACCACTTGGTGGCGGCCGTGCGCCGGCGTCATCCCCGGCGCGAAGTACTGGAACCCCAAAGGGGCGACCCCTTCCAGGTCGCGGACGCCGCCGTCGGTGACCAGCCCGATGGCGCCGAGGGCGTGGGCGGTGTTCGCCATCACGTCGCCGCAGTGGCAGGAGTGGGAGTTGCGCGGCGAGATGTCCTTGAACACCAGCACCACCGGCTTGGAGGCCGCGGCAACCGCCTCCCACAGGCGCATCATCGGCACCCGGCTCTGCTGCCGCGACGGCGTCATGGAGTCCACGGTGGCGGTCACGGCGTAGCCGAGCATCACCCCCAACTCCGGGAACTGACAGCGGATCTCCCAGCCCATGAATCCTTCCGAATCGCGCCGCACCCGGAACGGCTCGATGGCGTTGCAGATGGTGGGCGTGTCGATCTTCCTGAGGGCCTCGAACTGCTGCGAAGTAAGCATGGCCGCAGCATGACCTACCGGCGCACGACGGCCAAGCCCCCTGCCCGCTGCCTCGGGCATGGTCCCGACGGACGGGAACTCACTCATTCGACCGTCCCGTCGGCCATACGGTAGCGGCACCGGGCACCGGGCAGCGATCGCCAACGGGATCGTCACCAGCAGCACCCCACTTCGCTTGCATCACCCCCAACTGCTGCGGAGTGACCATGGCCGCGCATAACCTACCGGCGGTACCGGCGGGAGGGGCTGCCGATCGGCAGTGGCACGGTGGAGAGCACGTGCAAGAACATGGTGGCGGGGGATGATCTGGTCGTTGGGAGGGGCGCGGGGGATGCCGCAGATCTGCACCTCCGGTGAAGAGCGGGCGGTTCTAAAAGGGACTACGCGAACCTGCTGTCCGCCTCGGTGCCGCAGGAGGCCAGCCACAGGCCGCCTGACGCTACCTACGTTTTGGAAGTGCGCCCGCCCACCCACGCGGGCCTATTGACAACACCTCAACCAAGAGATACCCTATCATACCAATCGTCCGCCCTCATATCTCAAGCAACGGAGGACACTCTTGGCCAATATGCAAGAAGTTTTTAGTCGAATGATAGTCGCCAACGATTTGACCTGTGTCGATCGAATAGACCTGCCAGAGCGCCCTCAACGACTCGCTACGATACCCCAGCAATTCCGCTCTGGGGCTCCAGGTCGATGGCTGACAAATGACCAGAATATCAAAGGAACCCTGTGGTTACACCAAGCCAACGCAATGAGAGCCGCAGCTCACGGAAAAAATGTGATAATTTCAACTGGAACCGCATCCGGGAAATCGCTAATCTTTCAATCTGTAGCGCTACGTATCCTGGATACCGACGATGATGCCGTGGTGCTCGTCTTCTACCCACTCAAGGCGCTCACAAATGACCAATTCATTTCATGGTGTACAGCTATCGAAATGGCAGGATTAGACCGCTCGTTAGTCGACAAAATAGACGGCACAGTACCTCGTAAAGAACGGACACCAAAGCTACGTAATGCGCGAGTGATACTAATGACTCCAGACGTCTGCCATGCATGGTTAATGCAGGAAATATCAAATCCTGACCATCAAGACTTCATTTCCAAACTTGCGTTGATTGTTATCGACGAATCACATGTTCTAGAGGGTGTGTTCGGCAGTAATTTTGCATATCTATTTCGACGTCTATGTGCGATTCGGTATCGTATTCTACACCATTTTAAGAAAAGACGTTCCTCTTTGCAAGTTATTGCCGCCAGTGCTACAATACGAGACCCTGAAAAACATCTTCATAACCTCACCGGAGTACAGTACGTTACGGTCGACGATTCCGATGACGGGTCACCACGTAAGGAACAAGCTATCGTCCATATTCAAGCGACAGAGCCATACAGCGAGTACGGTACTATATTGAGGAGATTGGTAACTGAGTCGGACTCCGGAAGTTGTATTATGTTTATTGACTCGCGCCAGGGCGCCGAACGTGTCGCCGTGCAAGCAGATCTTCCTAAACAAATACTGCCATACAGAAGTGGTTTTGAACGGGATGACCGTACCGCTATCGAAAACGCGCTTCGGCAAGGTTCCCTTAGGGGAGTTGTCTCTACACCCGCACTAGAACTTGGAATTGATATCCGTCATTTTTCAGTAGGACTGAACGTCGGAGTACCGCGTTCACGTAAGTCGTTTCGTCAACGTCTAGGACGCGTCGGGCGTGTAGGACCAGGTGTATTTGGCATAATCGCCCCGACCTACGCGTTCAATCGTTTTGGCATGACCTTGATGGACTACTATCAAGAATCAGTTGAGCCTTCGTACCTGTATTTGCATAATCGGTTCATGCAGTACGCGCACGCGCGATGTCTTGCAGAAGAGATGGAGATGCTCGGTATCGGTGGTCGTAAGAAGGTCCCCGCCCGAGTGTCATGGCCAGATGGTTTCAGTGAGAAGTTCGATTTCGCGTATGCCAGAAGTCCTGCGGCTCGGCCTCGGGTGTACGATCAGATGTTCAATATCGGCGGTGATCAACCACATTTCAACTATCCGTTGCGGAACATAGCCGAAGAAACTTTCACATTGGGGAGGGGTGGACCTGCGGGCAGCATTGTCCGTATTGAGCAGCTTTCGATACGACAAGCCGTCCGAGAGGCTTTTCCGGGGGCGATTTTTCTGAGTAAGGCTCATGGATGGCGTGTCCAGGAATGGAGAAATACCGCGTTTGAGCGTACGATTCGCGTGACTAAGACTTCACCTTTTCGGGTTCCAGAGCCTTACTTACGGACCTTTGTTAACTTCAGCTTGAATCGTGACAGTATTGTTGACGGTCACCTTCTATCGAGCGACAAGGGATTTCTTTCTGAGTGTAACTTACAGATCACGGAGCGAGTCGAAGGATATAAGGAGGGTAACAAATGGTTCCTTTATAAGGATCTCCGCCAAAGTAAGCACGGGATGACTCCAAAGACCCGTGATTTTCGTACTACTGGTGTTGTACTACGGGTGAACGAATCGTGGTTTAAGAAGGAAGTCAAGAGCTCGGTTGCAGACGCGCTTTTGGGCCTCCTTCAGCGCGAGTACAGCATATCACCCGATGACGCAGCCTGTGTTGCGACGGACGTTTCAGAGATACGGCAAGGACGACGTCATTCGCTGACCGACGCGATCGTAATCTTCGACTCCACTCATGGAAGCTTGCGGTTGACCGAGTTAGTGTATGCCAAGTTCGAACATTTGTTGTATCTTCTCGCCCGGTCGACCGAAATGACAGCGCCTAACGAGCATCTTCTTTCGCCGGACATGGTCCGACGTATGAGAAATTGGTTCGATCGACTCAAGAAGATAGCAGATTCAGAACTGGCCGATCTCGGAACCACAGATGAGGCGGTACCGGAAGGCTGGCTGCACGTGTTTGAGGTAGGTAGCGTCGTAGCCTACAGGGATTCCAAGGACGTAGCAAGAGACATCACGATCACCGGCCGTCAATTGATGCAGATGGATGATCGATTGCATTTAGTGTACACCTATCAGGGTAACGGGTTTATTGCTTCCATTCCTGCGGAGCGGATCGACGCTGTCGGTGACGACTGGAACATGGTCTATTGGAATCCCCAGACGGACGAATCCCGTGATTCGTTCGACGAATCTCCTTCACCTGCCGTTCACGACAACCTCGGCCCGAGCCCTTACATCGTCGGAAATCCGATTGATCAGGAGAGGATGTTCTTTGGCCGCGCCTCAATCATGGACAATATCAAGCGACAGCTTGGAAGCAGTGACCACGCCAATGTAGTCCTTCTTGAAGGGAACCGGCGTACTGGTAAGACGTCGATCCTCCGGCAGTTAAGCAAGAAGGACGTACTTCCCGGTTGGGTGCCAGTATACTGTTCGCTTCAGAATGTCGATAGCATCGCCACTCGCGACGTATTCAGATTGCTGGTATTACGAATCGGTTGGACCCTCGCTGAAATCGGCATTGAAACCTGGATGCCCGACCTACCGCAGCGTCGCTCCGGTCAACCGTTCAAGTTGGCCTTCCGCTCCGCGGTCAGCCGCGCTATTGCAGGAGGTCATCCCTTCGAAACGTTGGAGCTTTATCTTTCGACTGCGATAGAGCAAGCTAAACCACGCCGACTCTTGCTGATGCTCGACGAATTCGACAAGCTACAGGAGGGTATTGACAGTGGGATCACGAGCCAACAGGTTCCCGAAAACATCCGCCACCTCTTGCAACACCAGCCAGGTCTTGGTGCAATCCTAACCGGGTCCCGCCGTCTGAAGAGGCTGCGTGAAGAATACTGGTCGGCGCTATTCGGTTTCGGTTATCGGATTGGTGTCAGCGCACTACCACGAGTGGAAGCCCAACGACTTGTCACTGATCCGGTAGTCGGGAAGCTCAAGTATGACCCACGAGCCCGTGACCGCTTAGTAGAGCTATGCGCGTGTCACCCATTTCTCGTCCAGTCGCTCTGCAGCCGGGTGTTTGACCAAGCGGCGACCGGAGGAACCCGAGCGATCACCCTCGACATGGTCGAACATGCGGCAGTGGAGATGGTGCAGGACAACGAACACTTCCACACGTTATGGGGCTACGCCGGGACCGAACGGCGCCGGCTCATCCTCTCGTTATGTGCATCGATGACGAATGGAACCTACGCCGTAAGCTTACACCAACTCAAGACCAAATTTCACGAGAATGGAATATCAAATTTTGGGGACGACGATCTTACCGACGACATTACCGAGCTCCGCGAACTGGAGATGCTCGACTTTGACGAATCTTCCAACGGAGGCACGTATCGATTGTCCGTACCTTTGATGGCTATGTGGATGGAAGCGAACGTCGGCTTCCACGACTTGCTGACACGAGTCTTACGGGGAAATGGTCCAAGTGAATAAAACCAATCCATATCGAGTCATGGGACCTTCAATCCCGCTCATGCTGGGACGACGGCACCTCATGCGAGTAATCGATAAGCATTTGCAGAAGTCGGAACCGGATCACGTGTCGGTTGTGGGACCCGCGCATTTCGGGAAATCCGTCCTGTTGAGGCACGTGGCCACCTCCTATCGCGCGAAGCCAAGCGGCTATCTGACGACCGTGCACATCGATCTGCGGCACGGTATACCTACTTCGGACAAGGATTTCATGCGACGATTGGCAGATGAAATCAAGACTCAGTTGCAGGAGTTCTATCCACAGATTGCGGAGCTGATAGATCTCGAAGATGAAGCCATACACGAAATTTTGGGGCTTGTGTTCGAAGATCTTGAAAGAAAAGGCCAGCGGCTACTTGTCGTGCTCGACGGTTTCGACTACGCACTTGCCGGTAGTGATTTGACACGCAATCTCTGGGACCAGCTCCGTACGTTGGCGCAAAGTGTCAGTCTTCGATTAGTCGCGGGAAGTCGCCTCCCGTTGCGGGAACTGTGCAAGAATGAGGATTCCAAGACCTCCGATTTCTGGGAAATATTCTATGATACACCACTCCGAGTAGCCGCTCTTGATGACGATGACATGGCGGCCTTTTTGCTGCCGTTATTCAACGAAGGCTGCGAATTCGATACTTCGGCACGCAAGGAAATCATCAACTGGACGGGAGGTGCTCCGCTACTAGTCTGTGCTTTGCTGCAGACGCTGTGGGAGGACCACCGGGGTAGTCGGCTTTCCAAGCTGGAGATTGACCAGGCCGCGAAGTCTCAGTTGATCGAGCGGCGCCATCTTCTGGGCGCACTCTGGGATGATTGCGATGATAAGATAAAGGCTGACCTGAGCATACTGTGCGACCGTGACATACCCTTGACCGATCTGCCTGAGTGGCGACGCCGATCTGTGGAAGAACGAGGGTTCGGCCGCGTGTCGGGTAACCGTCTACGAAGTTCTTGCCGTCTCATGGAGCGCTATGCTCAAGCGCAGGCTCCGGCCATCGCCGACCTGACCCGTCTTCTGGGAACGGCTGTCGGCTTCGAGACTCACATTCGATCTCTGCTGGATCTCCGGCTTGCGCAGGTACCGATTGGAGCGGATGATGAACTCTGCGAATGTGTCAGAAACGCCATTCACGCCCTCGCGCCATGGCCGGGAGGCGCGCTTGTTTGGGTCAGAAGTATCGCCAACCGGGCGCTGAGGCTTGTCTGGGACGCTGAACTTCCACCTGACAGAACGGTACCTTCAAGGTGGCGTAACGAGGCGCGTAACGCAGGTGTGAATTTTCCCGACCAGGATAAGCTGCCGCGCGAGTACGGCGCGCAGCTCAGCATCCTGCGGTTCGCGACAGGAACGCGACGTACGTCGCGTCAAGTCAGGTACATCACTAAGACGACTTTTTTGCTGCTGGATTACTTGCTTTCGGTTGGCGATTTCGGCCAACACCGAGACGGCTTCCCCGAGACAAAGGTCACCATCGGTTTCGCGACGGCCGTCGTACTTGCCGCCATTTCGCTTGTAGAGTGTTTAACCGATGATCTCCAACGACCTGTGGGTAACGAATGACGAAGCCGGCGCCGGACGGGTTGTGGATTGACGGGGCTGCCGCGGCCTATCCCGAGGGTCTGTACCGCTTCGCCGGCGTGGCGGACGGGGTGACCGGGTTCGCTGCCGCGAGCGCGGGCGCCGTGGCTCACTTTCGGCGCCATGGCTACTTGGTGATTCACCGCGCCTTTACCGGGCAGGAAACGGCGCGCGCCCTGGACGAGATGCTGGAGCTGCTCGCCCGCCCGCAGCCGGCGTTCAGCGGCGTGCAGTTCGAGCACTCGGCGCCGCAGGGGAAGCTGGCGGCGCTGGCGCCGGAGCTGCGCCAGGACTACGTCCGCAAGTTCTTCAACTTCCTCGAGTTCGCGCCGCGCTTGAAGGCGCTGTCCGAGCATCCCGAGTTGCTGGCCGTCGTCAGCCGCCTCATCGGCGCGGCGCCGGCGCTGTTTCAGGACATGGCCCTGCTCAAGCCGCCCCGCATCGGGCGCGAGAAGCCGTGGCATCAGGATCACGCCTACTTCGACCTGCCGCTGGATACGCCGGTGGTGGGGGTGTGGATCGCCCTCGACCGCGCCACCACCGACAACGGCTGCATGACCATCATCCCCGGCTCCCACCGCCGCGGCCCGGTGGTCCACTTCCAGCGCCGCGACTGGCAGATCTGCGACCGTCACGTGGACAACCGCGGCGCCCTGGCGGTGCCGCTGGAGCCGGGCGGCTGCCTGCTGTTCTCCAGCCTGCTGCACCACGGCACGCCCACCAACACCGCCGCCCGGCGCCGCCGCGCCCTGCAGTTCCATTACGCGCCCGCGGGCGCGGCGCGCATCGGCAAGGAACAGCGCATGGCCGTCTTCGGCGCCGAAGGCAAGTCGGTCACCTGCTGACTGCTCGCCGGCGCGGTCCGGGCGCCGGCGGTCCGGGGCGGGGGCGCGCGGGGCCGCAGTCGTGCCATACTCAGGACCCGCGGCGCGCGGCCGGCACGCCGCATTACGCACCATAAGGCCGTTTGAGGAGGAACCAGCGCCATGCTGCCGCACATCGACGATCTGAAAGTGGTACTGCTGCACGTCATCGACGACCGCGCCGCGCGCGGCTACGACGTAACCGGACTGCGCGAACGGGTGCAGGCAGTGACCTTCAGCTACGACGAGCTGGCCGCCCTGCACCGGGAGCTGGACGCGGCGCCGCGCCGCGCGGACTGGCCCTACGTGGAGCCGGAGGACCTGGAGGCGATCTGGGCCGAGTGTCCTGAGCTGCCGGAAGATCCGCTGCAGCAGGTCGACCCGGAGGCGGCCGGCGAGCGCGCGCAAGCCGGATTCCTGGGGTCGGTGTGCGGTTGCGTGTTGGGCAAGCCGGTGGAGGTGCGCACCACCATGGCGGCGCTGCGGCGCGCCGCCGAGGCCGCCGGCGAGTGGCCGCTGCAGGACTATCTGAGCGAGGGGCTGCTCGACGCCCTGGGCGACCGCCACCGGAGCTGGCGGGAGGCGGCGCGCGGCCGCATCCGCTTCGTCGCCCGCGACGACGACATCAACTACACCGTGCTGGGGATGCTGATCCTGGAGCAGTACGGCATCGGCTTCAGCCGCGCGGACGTGATGCGGATGTGGCTGGCCAACCTGCCGCTCGGCTACACGTTCGGCCCGGAACGGATGCTGCTGACGCGCACTTCGGCGGCGGGAATCGCCGCCCGGCTGCGCCGCGGCCGCGGGCTGGCGGGGATCGGGGATGACCCGGAGCCGGTACTGGCGAAGCTGGTGGCGAGCTGGAACCCGGGCGACGAACTGTGCGGCGCGCAGATCCGCGCCGACGCCTACGGGTACGCCTGCGCCGGGCGCCCGCGGCTGGCCGCGGCGCTCGCCTGGCGTGACGCCGGCTGGACTCACCGCGCCACCGGCGTCTACGCCGCCATGTTCACGGCCGCGGCCATCGCCGGGGCCTACGTCATCGACGATCCGCTGGAGCTGTGCCGCATGGCGCTGCGCTGCGTGCCGCGGCGCAGCCGCTTCCATGAGCGGGTCAGCGACTGCCTCGACCAGGTCGCGCAGGCCGCGGACTGGCACGACGGCTACCGCCGCATCCACGACCGCTACGGGTGTTACGGCCACTGTCAGGTCTATCAGGAGACCGGCACCCTCATCAACACGCTGCGCTTCGCCGACGGGGTGGAAGAGGGCATCTGCCTGCAGGTGAGCCAGGGCAACGACACCGACAGCTACGGCGCCACCGCCGGTTCCCTGTTGGGCGTATTGTACGGCCGCCCCCCGGAGCAGCGCTGGCTGGCGCCCTTCAACGACGAGCTGCGCACCACCGTGGCCGGCCTCTACGAAGCCTCCCTGACCAAGGTGGCGCAACGGATGGGGCGGCTGCCGCGGCTGGCGGCCGCGCAACTCGCCGGGCGCTGAAACGGCGCGACGGGGCGCGGCGGGCGCCTGCCGCGCCCACGCGGTAACGGAAATGCGTTTCTTCAACACCGCCGGGCCGATGCAACCGGACGCCCACTACTGCATCCCGCCGTTGAGCCGGCTGGACGAGGACGAGGTGCGCACCCTGATCCGGCAGCAGCGCTACTTCGTGCTGCACGCGCCGCGCCAGACCGGCAAGACCTCCGCCCTGCTGGCGCTCACCGACGAACTGAACGTCGGCGGCGCCTACCGCTGCCTCTACGTCAACGTCGAGAGCGGCCAGTCCGCGCGCGAAGACGTCGGCGCCGCCATGCGCGCCATCCTCAACGAACTGGCCGGCGAGGCGCGCATCGTCCTGGACGACCCGTTCCCGGCGCAGATCTGGCCGGAGACGCTGGAACGCGCCGGGCCGCACAACTGCCTGCGCGAAGTGCTGAGCCGCTGGGCGGCGGCCGACCGCAAACCGCTGGTGCTGCTGATCGACGAGATCGACGCGCTGGTCGGCGACACCCTGATCGCGGCGCTGCGCCAACTGCACACCGGCTACGCGCGGCGCCCGCGGCACTTTCCGCAGAGCGTGATCCTGTGCGGGGTGCGCGACGTGCGCGACTACCGCATCCGTTCGAGCAGCGAAAACGCCGTGATCACCGGCGGCAGCGCCTTCAACGTCAAGGCCGAGTCGCTGCGGTTGGGGGATTTTTCAGCAACCGAGGTGCGCGCCTTGCTCGCCCAGTACACTGCGGAAGCCGGCCAGCCGTGGACCGACACCGCCCTGGAGACGGTGTGGGAGCTGACCGCCGGCCAGCCGTGGCTGGTGAACGCCCTGGCCCACGAGGCGTGCGACCGCGACGCGGCCGGCCGCGACCGCAGCCGCCCGCTCACCGCGGACGCCATCCACGCCGCCCGCGAGCAGCTCATCCTGCGCCGCGACACCCACCTGGACCAGCTTGCCGACAAGCTGCAGGAAGAGCGCGTGCACCGGGTGATCGCCCCGCTGCTGAGCGGACAGGCGACCACCGAGATGCGCCCGGACGACCTGCAGTACGTACGCGACCTGGGCCTCGCGGCCCGTGACGATCCGGTCCGCATCGCCAACCCGATCTACCGCGAGGTGATCCCGCGCGACCTGACCTGGACCACTCAGGCGGCCTTCACGCACGACCCGGCGTGGTACGTGGACGCCGCCGGCAACCTGCGGCTCAGCGAGCTGCTGGCCGCGTTCCGGGAGTTCTTTCGCGAACACTCCGAGCACTGGATCGAGCGGTTTCAGTACCGCGAAGCCGGCCCGCAGTTGCTGTTGCAGGCGTTCCTGCAGCGCATCGTCAACAGCGGCGGGCGCATCGAACGCGAGTACGGCCTGGGCCGGATGCGCACCGACCTGCTGATCGTCTGGCCGGCCGCAGCGCCGCCCGGGCGCACCCGCCGGATGGTGATCGAGTGCAAGCTGCTGCACCGCAGCCTGGAGCGGACCATCCGCGAAGGGCTCGCCCAGACCCGCGCCTACCTGGACCGCTGCGGCGCCGGCGAGGGGCACCTGGTGATCTTCGACCGCAGCGCGGACAAGCCGTGGGAGCAGAACCTGTTCCGCCGCACAGCACCCGCATCCGCCGCCGCCGGCCCGCCGATCACCGTGTGGGGTATGTAGGAGGGCGTTTGCTTGCCAACCCGGATTGCGGCAACTAAGGTGCAGTACCGCGGTGCATGCTTACATAATCCGGCGCGTCCTGCTGCTCATTCCGACCTTCATCATCCTCACCATGCTGGTGTTCCTGTCGGTGCGGTTGATTCCCGGCAACGTGGTGGACGCCGTCATGGCGCGGCTGGAGTTCGACGTGCAGGACATCGACCGCGAGCAGGTGGAACGCATGCTCGGCCTGGACCGGCCGATCTACGTGCAGTACGTGGACTGGATCGGCGGCATCGCGCTGCAAGGCACCTTGGGCGATTCGTTCATCGGCGCGTTCACGGTGGAGGAGCGGATCGCCGGCCGGCTGCAGGTGACGTTGGAGCTGGGCTTGGTGTCGATCATCATCGCGCTGCTGATTGCGCTGCCGGTTGGCATCTACTCGGCGGTGCGGCAGGACAGCATCGGCGATTACCTCGGCCGCTCGGTGGCGGTCCTGGGGCTGGCCACCCCCAACTTCTGGCTGGCGACCATCGTCCTGATCTACCCGGCGATCTGGTGGGCGTGGGCGCCGCCGACCACCATGGTGCCGTTCCTCGAGCATCCGTTGCGGAACATCTGGGTGTTCGTCATCCCCGGCCTGATTCTAGGGACCGCCATGTCCGCGTCGACCATGCGCATGACCCGTACCATGATGCTGGAGGTGCTGCGCCAGGACTACATCCGCACCGCCTGGTCGAAGGGGTTGCGCGAGCGCACCATCATCCTGCGCCACGTGATCCGCAACGCCCTCATTCCCGTGCTCACGCTGATCGGTCTGCAACTCCCGATCCTGATCAGCGGCGCGGTGATCATCGAGAATCTGTTCGCGCTGCCCGGACTGGGGCGGCTGGCGGTCAACGCCCTGATCGACCGTGATTATCCGGTCGTGTCCGGGGTCAACCTGATCTTCTCCACGGTGGTGATGGGGCTCAATCTGATGGTGGACGTGCTCTACTCGGTGCTCGATCCGCGGGTGCAGCACCGGTAGCCGGGGAGCCGGGATTTGGCGGCAGCGCGGCCTCAGTACGGCAACGGCAGGCGCAGCTTCACGCGCGACCTGCTCCGGCGCCTGTTTCGCGAGCGCCCGCTGGGCGCGTGGTGCGGCGTGGTGGTGCTCCTGCTGTGCTTCACCGCCGCGTTCGCGGGCCGGCTGGCGCCGTTTCCGTTCAGCGAGATCCACCTGATCGACCGGTTGTCGGGCTCGACTTCCACCTACCTGTTCGGTACCGACCAGCTCGGCCGCGACCTGCTCAGCCGGCTCATGTACGGCGCCCGTCTGTCGCTCGGCGTGGGCATCTCGGCCACCGCGCTCAGTCTGGTGGTATCGCTGCTGGTCGGCGGCGTCAGCGGCTTCGTGGGCGGCAAGCTGGACCTTGCGATCCAGCGCTTGGTCGACGCTTGGCTGTCGTTCCCCTCGCTCCTGCTGCTGCTGACCGTGCTGTCGATCCTGGGCCGCGGCGTCCCGCAGATCATCCTGGTCCTCGGCGTCTCGGCCGGCATCGGCAACTCGCGGGTAGTGCGCAGCGCCGTCATCGCCATCAAGGGCCACCCCTACTTCGAGGCGGCGCGGGCCATCGGCAGCTCGCAGGCGCGTACCCTGCTGCGCCACGTGTGGCCCAACATCACCGCGCCCATCATCGTGATCTTCTCCATTACCGTCGGCGGCGTCATCATCTCGGAGGCATCGCTCAGCTTCCTCGGCTTCGGCCTGCCCCCGGACGTACCGAGCTGGGGCGCCATGTTGAGTCACGAGGGGCGCAAGTACATGGAGGTGTCGCCGCGCTTGGCGATGCTGCCGGGGTTGGCGCTGACCGTCGTCGTCTACTGCCTCAACATGCTCGGCGACGCGCTGCGCGATCTGCTCGATCCGCGGCTGCGCGGCGCCGGCGGGGCGGCCAGCGGCGCCGGCAGCTACGGCGCGCGCGCCGCCCGCGACGTCACTCGCGCCCTGCAGCGCGCGGAGACGCGCGCCGGGAAGGCGGGTTAGCTTGGCGCTGCCGGGCGGCGCACCACGATCAGGGTGCCGGCGCGCAGGCCGGCCACCCGGCTCACGGCTCCGTCCGGCCACGTCACCGCCAGCTCCAGCGGCCGTTCGGCCGCGGGAAAGCCGAAGTGGGCGCGCGGCGGATCGCTCGACAGGTAGCCGCTGCTGACCCGCACGGCGCGCCAGTAGGCCGCCCGGTCGGTGGTGAGCCGGAGCCGCGCCCCGACCGCGAAGCGGTTGGCCGACCCGGCCCAGTCGAGGTCCACCTGCAAGCTGGCGCCGCCGCACACCTGATTCTCGAACAGCGCCGCCGGCGCCCGGAAGTTGTTGACCACCACGTCCAGGTCGCCGTCCAGATCCAGATCCGCCAGCGCCATGCCGCGCCCGCTCTCGGTGGCGCCCAGCTCCCACTCCGGCGCGGGCGTAAAGTTGCCGGCGCCGTCATTGCGTAGCGCCTGATTCTCCTCCACCAGTTCCGCGCCCGGCAGGTGGCCGAACGCCTCTCCGATCATGCCGTTCACGGTGTAGAGGTCAAGGTCGCCGTCGTTGTCGAGGTCGCCGAACTGCGCCGACCAGCTCCATCCGGTGGCCTCGACGCCGGCGCGCGCGGCGTGGTTCTCGAATGCTCCTCCCGCGCCCCGCACCTGCAGGGTGTTGGCGTAGATCTGGCCGCGGTCGGCGGCGGCGGCGTCCGGCGGCAGCACCGGCGCCCAGGCGGCGTCGACGTCAGGTCCTGACCGGTACGGCTTCATGTCGGCCGCGAACAGTTCGAAGCGGCCGTCGTTGTCGATGTCTCCCTCCGCGAACGCCATCGTGTTGTAGGTGGTCTGGCGGAACGGCGCGGCCGCCACCCAGCGGCGCGGCGTGTTGAGGTAGACGTAGTCCGGCACCTCGTAGTCGTTGCCGATCACGATGTCGCGGCGCCCGTCGCCGTCAAGGTCGGGCAGGGCTATGGCCAACGCCATCGCCCTGCCAGCCATGCGCACGTGCTCGAAGTAGAGGGTGGAAAACGGAAACCGGCTGCGCTCTCCGCCGGCCCCGAGATTGGCGTAGTAGAACACGCCGCGCAGCCGGGTCCTGGTGTTCGGGTCGGCGCCGGCGGCGCGGCTCAGGAACAGCTCGCGGCGCTCGATCTCATCCAGCTCCTCGTCGTAGGTGGCGCCCACCAGGTCCAGGTCGCCGTCGCCGTCCAGGTCCGCCCAGGCCATGGCGTGAATCGGAAAGCGGGCGGTGAAGCGGCCATCCTCTACCCGGGTGAAGGTCCGGGCCGCGCCGCTCCCGCGCAGCCACCGCGGCTGCCCGTCGCGGCGGGTCACCGCCAGGTCCAGGTGGCCGTCGCCGTCCACGTCCACCGCGTTGATCGCGCGGGTCTGCTCCTCGGCCAGCGCCAACGGCGCGAACTCAAGGTCCCGGCCGCGGTTCCAGAGCACGGTCACCGGCGCGCGCAGCCCGGCCAGCGCGATGTCGATCCGGCCGTCGCCGTCAAGGTCGGCCAGCGCCACCCCGGCGCCGTTGCTGTCGAACGGCTTGGGCGGCCAGTTGCCGGTGGTGGTGTGGGGGAGCAGACGGCGCACGAAGCGTCCGGAACAGGCGCCGGCGTCGAGCTGGCGCAGTACGCGGGCGGCGGCGGGGACCGGCGCGGCCTCCGCCGCCTCGGCGCCAAGGCTGCCGCCGCCGGCCAGCAGCAACCCGCAGACCGCAAGCCCAAGCCGCCGCCGGCCCCGCGGGAGGTCACCCGGCCGCAAGCCGCCGGGTGACCTCCCGCCGGATCAGGCCGCCGTCTGCAGTCTGAGCGGCGCGCTTCAGAATCCCATCTCCGCCTTCATGGCCTGGTCGATCCAGAGGCGGGCGAAGACCTGATTCTTCTGCCACACCCCCATGTAGAAGTCGCCGTTGAAGCCCCGGACCCACGGCTGGCTGAAGTTGAACGCCGGCGAGATCGGCCCCCAGGTGTACCAGTGCTGCCGGATCAGGTAGTAGTCGGCCTCCTTCGCCGCGGCCTTGAGGTCATCGAGCGTGCCCGCCTCCCGCGCCCGCTTGACCAGATCGTTGTACGTCGGATCGTTGAACTGGCCGCGGTTCCACTTGGCTCCCGGCTCCTGCCACTGCAGCGAGTCGAGCGGGAAGTAGGGCGTGCCGGCGATGGCCGGCGACAAGCCGAAGAGCTGGCCGTTGTCGAGCCGGCTGACGAACTCGGCGCCGTCCACCGCATCGACCTCGACCTCGACCCCGATCGCCTTCCAGTACTCGATGGCAATCTGCTGGTAGTCGCCCAGCGGCGACGCGTTGGACCACTGCAGCGGAACCTTGAACCGGACGCCGTCGGCGCCGCGCGGGTAGCCGGCCTCGTCCAGCAATGCCTCCGCCGCGGCGGGGTCGTAGCCGTAGGCCTGCCGCAGGTCTTGCGGCCACTCTTCGTACGGCACCACGAACCCGGTCAACGCCCGCCCGATCACTCCCTGCGGGGTGGTTTCCGCCTGTCCCTTGTACACGGTGGCGGCAATGGTTTCGTTGTCCAGGGCCATCTGCATGGCGCGGCGCACGCGGACGTCATCGAACGGCTTGTCCTGCACGTACATGGCAAAGACCTGATTGGAACGGAAGTAGTACGAATTCGCCCGCAGCTCCGGATTGGTGCGCAACAGGCTGTCGGCCTCGTCGATGGTGTCCAGCGAGGTGGACATGTTGTGCCCGATGTAGTCGACCCGGCCGGCGCGCAACGCCGCAATGTAGGTGGCCGTCTCCGGCATGATCAGAACCTTGAGTTCGTCGACGTAGGGGAGCTGATTGTCGGGATACTTCTCGTCGCGCCCCCAGTAGTCGGGGTTCTTGTGGAAGGTGAGCGACTCCGCCTCCACCCAGTCCACCAGCATGAACGGCCCGGTGCCGACCAACGTCCGCCAGTCGGTCACGTCGCCTTTCTCCCGGATCACCTCCGGCGGCAGGATGAAGCCGAAGTTGTCGTCGATGAGCACCTTCAACGCATCCAGCGGCGGGGTATCGATCTCGACGTAGACCTGATTGCCGCGCGCTTCCAGGACCGTGAAGTCGAGCTGCGGGAACCGGCTCGAGTTGGGCGGCGGCTGCTCGAACGGGCCGGTGCCGCTCAACCGCTGGAAGTTGAACACGATGTCCTCGGCGGTCAGCGGGCGCCCGTTCATCGGCGCCTTGTCATGCCAGCGGGCGTTTTCGCGGACGGTGAAGATGAACGTGTTGGGGTTCGGCACCTCCCAGCTCTGCGCCAGCGCGCCGGCGTAGTGGCTGATGTCGAGATACTCGGTGGCCAGCGCGTTGACGCTGCGGTCGATGCCCCAGTTGCCGATGCCCAGCTTTTCGACGACGCCCGAGTTGGCAAAGCCGGCGGACAGTCCGCCGATCGACTGGTCGGTGTTGGCGATTTCGCGGTCGTTGGCCGCGGTCAAGGTGCCGCCGTACTGCGGCGCCGGGACCTCCATGCCGGTGGTCGGGTCGGTCACCATCTCCCGCTCCATGGTATCCATGGCCGCGGCGCTGTCGTCTTCGCCGGTAGGCGCCGCCCACGCCGCGCCCGCGGCAAGCGCGAGGCCGGACAGCACCGCCAGCGCCGGCCGCCACCGGCGCGCGTACGACGACAGATAGCGAAGCGCAAGCGATTTTCTCACGATATTACTCCTTCGCTGCTCAGGCGCAGCATCCAGGTTCGAAATATGACTGTAGAGGCAGGAGTGCCGGCTGTCAAAACGCGCCGCCCACGCCGCGGCGAACCTTGGGACGGACGACCGCGGCGGCGACCGCAGGCACGGCCGCCGGCGCAGCGGGCGGCTACTCCTTCAGCGCGAGGTGCACCATCAGCCGGACCCGCGGGCGGTCGCCGGCCAAGCGGCAGCGCAGCCGCAGCCAGCCGCCGAAGTCGCGCAGCGCGCGGCCGCGCAGGCAGGGCGCCGTCAACTGCAGCGGGGCCGCGCCCTCCAGGTCGCACCAGTGCAGGCCGTCGGGCGACCACTGCGGCACGGCAATCAGCGCCGTGCCCTCCGCCAGCTCGATGACGCGCACGAACCACGCGGCCTCGCTCGCCCACCCGCATTCGTAGGGTTCGGTGTCGAAACTGCCGGTGTAGGTTTCGTTCAGTTCCAGGGTTGCGGTGTGGGAACGGCGCAGCATGCTACCAGTCCGCCGAGATCAGCACCGAGTCGAGAAACAGGAAGTTGCGCACCGGCAGGTGGGTGCGCACGTCAAAGTAGACGTTCAGCAGCCGGTCGAGGCCAACGTAGGGCTCCGGGTAGACCGGCACCGGAATCTGCCGCAGGTCCAGCACCCGGTCGTTGACTTGCAGCTCGACGTTGCGCCGCGCCTGCAGGTCGAACCGCCACCTGAGGTAATGCCAGTTGATCTTGGTCGGGATCTCGTTGCTGCACAGCGCGAAGCCGCCGCCGGGCACGTCTTCCCAGTCATCCCGCCGCAGCGTGTGTATGTCCTCCGGCACCGGCGCGCCGGCCACCTGCATCCTGGTGGTCGCGTGCAGCGAGGTCTTGTAGCGCCACCGGCGCACGAAGCGGCCGTCGAAGTCGGTGTTCTGGTAGCGTAGCGCGCACAGATAGCGCTTGCCGTCCGCGCCGTCGCAGACGTCGTTGCCGAGCGTGAAGTCGCCGAACATCGACTCGCTTGGATGGTAGTTGCCGTCGAACTGCTGCGGCCCCTTCAGCGCCGGATCGAAGTTGGCCTCCGCCTTGTAAGTGAAGTAGCACTCCACCTGCACCTCGGCGCGCGCCGCGTAGGTGAGCCGCTTGATCAGATAGCAGGAGGCGCCGGCGCGCGGCCGGGTGGCCAGCTTGAGGGCGTAGACGCCGTCCATGCTGCCGTGGGAGCCGACGTCGAAGAAGGTGCAGGTGGAGATCTGCGCCGGGCGCAGGTCGCGCACCAGCGGCTTGACCTGCCCGAGATCGTCGTCGTAGTTGCCGATCAGTTGCGTCCAGCCGTTGATGCCGTCGTCGAAGTCGTCGAAGCACAGCAGCCGCGGCAACGGGTTGAACTTGCTCAGCCGAGGGTCGGCGCGCCGCCGCAGCGCCACCCGGTTCGCGTCCTCCCACCCGAGCCGATACTCGTTCACGCAAGCTCCTCTTCGCGCACCCGATATGCCTTCAGGATCGGCTGCGGGCCGCCGGCGTTGATGTTCTCGAAGTGATCGCTGGTGTAGTCGGCGATCACGATGGTGCCGTCGGCGAGCTGGGTCCAGGCGCTGTAGCCGGAGTCGGAAGTGTAGTCCAGCACCACCGTCCGGTCGCGCTGAAACTGGTCGGGGAAGCCCTCCGCGGCGCGCCAGCGCCAGTCGATCGAGTAATCGCCGGGGTTGTAGACCCGGCCGCGGCCGGAGCGCCAGCGCGTCTCCACCTCGCCGGCGGCGCCGAAGCGCACCTCCCGCTGCCGCAGCCGTGCGTCGGCGCTGGCCAGCATCTGCCGGCCGTCCACCACTACCCGGCAGCCGCCGGGGCGCCGCTCCAGGCGGTAGGTGTGCCACTGCGCGGTATCGAGGCAGACGAACCCGGGCCGGCCCTGCCCGCCGGCCTCGCCGGCGCCGGCCTCGAAACCCTCGTCCGCAGGCCGGGCGAACTGCAGCCGGCCGGCGCCGATGCTCACGCCGAACCCGGCGCCGAGCAGCACGTTGCCGGGGCCGGGAGCGCGGCGCAGCTTCAGTTCCAGGTCGACCTCGGCGGCGCCGGTCAGGGCGGGGTAGAGCGAAAACTCCACCTCGGCGGCGCGCCCGGCGCCGGTGGCGGTGAGCATCTCGCCTCCCGCGCGCCGGCAGCGGTGTTCTTCCCAGATGAAGGAGGCCGGCTCGAAGCCCAGCTCCTCGTCGGGGTGGAACAGGAACGCGCGGCTGCCGGGCGTGCCCCAGCGGTTGCGGTAGGTCACCAGCAGCTTGCCGGACTGCAGCCGGTGCAGCATGGTGCGCTGGCCGTACACCGGCGTGAGCGTGGGCTCGCTCCAGGTGCGGCCGGAATCGTAGCTGCGCAGCAGCCGGCTCGGCTGGCCGAACTTGCCGCCGCCGAAGCCGATCCGGGTCATGGCCAGCAGGCGGCCCGGTTCCAGCTCCGCCATGCCCACTTCGCAGTCGCCGTGGTAGGGCGCGTCGGTGACCGTCCCAAACGGCTGCCAAGTCTTGCCGCCGTCGGTCGAGCCGACCGCAACGTTGCGGTAGTAGACGGTGCCCCACGGCGCCGGCGGATCGTCGAGCGCCGGGCAGGAGGCCGACTCGGTGCGCGTATACAGCAGGGTCCCGTCGGCAAGCTCGATCAGGTAGCCCGGCTCGCCGCCCACCGCGTCCACCGGTTGCGGCTCGCTCCAGGTGCGCCCGTGGTCGCCGCTCCACAACAGGTAGTTGGCCATGCCGCGCGCCGGCCGCTGCTGCCAGCGGGTCAACAGCGGCCAGTCCTGACCGCTGCCGCGCCGGCCCTCGTCCACCAGCACCACCAGGCGGCCGTCGCGCAGCCGGCTGAGCTGCGGCGCCACCCAGCACGCCTGATGTTCCCACACGTTGCGATGGGCGATGGAGCGGTGCCCCTCCCAGGCGCGGCCCCCGTCCGCGGAGCGGGCGGTCATGACGTGGGTGAACAGCGCGGTATGCGAGTCGGACAGGCGGTAGGTCGCCACCAGCCCCTCCGGCGTGTCGCGGATGCCGGCCACCGAGTGATACCAGCCGCGCGGGTTCGGGCACGGTCCGGGCGCCGGATCGCGCCCGTTGTGGTCGGCGATGACGAACTTGCTCGACTCCGGAACGACGCGCATCGCCTCTCGTTGCGTCCTACCGGCCCTGGTCGGCTACGGTCATCAGCAGGCGGTCGAGGCCGGCGTCCATCATGGCGCGCACGTAGCCGTCCCAGGCCTGGTCGACGTCCACCTGGCCGGTGAGCGCCTTCCAGGCGAACTCCTGCTCGACGGTGCCGATGTTGGCGAGCAGCGCGCGTTCGTCTTCGTTCCAGGTCGGGCGGAACCCGTAGCCCGGGAACCCCACCTGGTTGTCCTCGATGTACTTCTGCAGCGCGTGGCGACCCGGCGCGATGTACACCTTGTCGATCGGCGGCACGATGTGGGCGACGTGCCCGCTGAACATGCGCGCGCCGCGCTGCGCCAGCTCCGACGGCTCCATCAGGTTGCCGATCGCGTAGCCGCGGTCGTCGATCTCCCAGGCCTCGCCCCGGGCGCCGCCGTGGTGGCCGAAGGCGTACTCGTCGAAGTCGGTGTAGATCGCCTCGGCCATCTGCAGCAGCGTCACCGCCACCTCATCGCTGGCGTTCACCCCCACGCACCAGGGCCCCCAGTTGGGGTCGCGGTACCAAGTGCCGCGCCGGCCGTCAGGTCCGGCCGGGGTGACCGAGTAGGCGATCGGGCCGTCCGGGTTGACCTCGCGGTAGGCGCCCCAGGGTCCGGCGCCGGTGTTCGACATCCAGGCGTCCAGCTCCGACCAGGCGCCGAACTCGTCGTTGGCCATCGCCTGCAACACGTCCTGGCGCACCATGGTGGGCATGTTGGGGTGGATGATCTCCTTCTCCCACCACGTGTTGACGTACTTCAGCGCGTCCCGGTAGTTGGGATCGACCATCGAGTAGTAGCCGTTGCCGCCGCGCACCTCCCACACGTTCAACTGCACGCCGAACGCGCCGAACACGCTCGGCAGGATCGTCCTCTGAAAGGCGTCGTTGTTCTTCCACACCGCATAGCCGTAGGAGTCCTTGCGCCCGTTGCCGTCCGGGTCCTCATTGCGGAACGCCAGCAGCAGGCGCTCGATCGCTTCGAGGCTGTCGGGGCCGGCGTAGAAGTCGGTGCCCGGCACCGGCTCCAGCTCGTAGCCCAGATTCCGCATCCAGTCGCCGCGGAAGCCGATCACCTGCCCGGTCGACGCCATCGACAACGCCGTCGGCACCGCGTAGTTGACGCCGTCCACCATGGTGCGCCGCCACACCTCCTCGCCGAGATAGTGGTCGGCCCAGCGCATGTACCCCGGCATGTGGGCGCGGATCAGCTCCTGCGGCAGCTCGCGCACGATGCCCAGATCGACGTAGGCCGGATTGAACCCGCCGAGATAATCGGGAATGTCCCCGGTCGCCAGGCGCACCTGTCTCGATTCGGCGTCGTACGAGTCGATGTCGTACCAGGGCCGCAGGTCGACGTTGAACCGCTCCTCCAGGTGTCGTTCCACGGCGCTGTCCGGCGCCAGGGTGGTGCCGCGCGTGGTCCACGGAATCATGGTGATGACCAGCCGGCCGTCGCCGGTCGTTGCCTCCTCCCCCTCGGCGGCGGCGAACAGGTGGCCGGCGGTGACCGCCGCCAGCACGGCGGTCAGCAGCGCAGTGCGGATTCTCATCATGGTTGCTCCTTGCGACAGTATCATCCGCCGAATTGTCCCCCCCCCCCCCCCCCCCCCGGCTGTCAAGGATCCGCCCGCGGCGGGTCGGCCTGACTACTACGCTAACCGGCGCTACGAGATTTTTTCGCGTATAAGATTGACGAACGGACCTTATGGTCGGCAATGATACCTGCGAAACGTGATGAATTCACGCTTCGCGTTGAGGTAGTCTGATGCTAATCAGTTTTTCGGTCACGAACTGGATGTCCTTCCGGGACCGGGTTACCCTGTCGATGGTCGCGAGCCGCGAGCGCCAGCACGGCCGGCGGGTGGCGCGTCTTGGCCGGTACCAGATGAGGGTGCTGCCCATCATGGCGCTCTACGGTGGCAACGCGTCGGGCAAGACCAATCTCGTCAAGGCGCTGTCCTTCGCCAAGACCCGGATCGTCGAAGGTTCGGCGCCGGGCGGCCGCATCCCGGTAATTCCCTTTCTGCTGGACAATGACTGCGCGCAACAGCCATCGCGCTTCGAATTCGAGATTCTGATAGCGGGGTGCGTCTACGCGCTCAGCTTCTCGGTAACCGGAGAGAAGGTGATCGAGGAACGGTTGGTGAGAGTCGGCAGCACCAGCGAGCGAACACTCTACGCCCGCCGGCACGGGGACTACATTTTCGATAGAACCTTGAGAGAGAATCTGTTTCTCGAGTACCTCCGGCGCGGTACCCGCGACAATCAGCTCTTTTTGACCAACTCAGTATCACAGAACGTAGAGAACTTCAAGGACATCTACAATTGGTTCAATGACAACTTGCAGATAATTACTCCCGAAACTCGGTACGGACTGCCGTCGTTCTATGAAAATAGCAGCGTCGCCGACAAGATGAACGAGATGTTGCTCAACTTCGATACCGGGATTTCCCGGATGGACAGCGAGCGGCTACCGGCTGAATACCTCAAACTTCCGGCGCCGGTCAATAAAAGATTACAGGATGAGATTAGCGAAGGGAAAAGCGTACATTTGGCAGGTCCATCCAATCAGTACCTGAAGATGACTCGCGAGAACGGTGACCTCGTAGCCAGCAAATGCGTGACCGTGCACCGGATGACCGATGGCACGGAAACCCACTTCGAAGTAGCGCAGGAGTCGGACGGATCACAGCGGTTCATCGATCTCCTGCCCGCGTTTATCGATCTTTCGTCCGGTCATTCAGAGCGGGTCTACGTCATCGACGAGATGGACCGCAGCCTGCATACCTTGCTCACTCGAAGGCTGCTTGAACACTATCTGGCGGCCTGTACCCCCAGAATCCGAGCACAACTGCTGTTCACGACCCATGACGTGCTGCTGATGGACCAACGCTGGTTGCGCCGCGACGAAATGTGGGTAACGGAGCGGGACACTTCCGGCGCTTCGAGCCTGCTGTCGTTCAGCGAATACCGCGATGTCCGCTACGACAAAGATATACGCAAGAGCTATCTGCAAGGCCGGCTGGGCGGTATTCCCCGTATCAACCCGACGGAGTCGGTTCACGTTGGCGCGGAATAGACGCCGTTTCGTGAGACCGACCGGCCAGCGCCGCTACCGCAAGATATTTGTCATAGCCGCTGAGGGAATCAAGACCGAACCGAGTTACTTCGCCCTATTCAACGATCACTCGGTAATTCACGTGACCTGTCTGAAAGGCAACCAGGGGAGCGCCCCGGCGCAAGTATTGCAGCGCATGCAGCGATACCTGGAACGTGACGAAATCACGAAGCCTGACGAGGCGTGGATAGTTGTGGACAAGGACCAATGGACCGACAGGCAGTTGGCCGAGCTTCAACGGTGGTCCCAGGGAGCGGACAACCGCAATCTTGCCCTCAGCAATCCCAAATTCGAGTACTGGCTGCTGCTGCACTTCGAAGACGGCGCCGGAATTTCGTCATCACGAGAATGTTCTCGCCGACTGCGCCGGCATCTCCCAGACTATGACAAAGGTGTCGATCGCCGAAAGTTCACCCGAGACAAGATCGACAGTGCCATTGAGCGCGCGCAGGGGAGAGATTCCCCGCCGTGTAGAGACTGGCCGCGGGAGCCGTGGCGCACGACCGTCTACCGGCTGGTCCGCAACATCCTCAAGGCGCAAGCGGTATCGCAGCCGGCGTAACAAGAGGCGAGCCGGGCAGTGATGTGCAATGCCGGACGGACCGCGGCTGCTTTAAGGGGACTTCGGCGGGTCGGCGGCTAGCCGGTAGAGGGCGAAGTTGCCCCAGCCGGGGCCGTGCTCGTCGGAGTCGGCGAACACCGCGAAGCCGCCGCCGCGCGCCGGCAGCACGAACTCGGCGGCGTTGTTGGCGTGCGGTGACCCGTAGCTCGCCTGCCATTGCACCGCCCCGGCCTCGGTCACCCGCACCACGTAGGCCCGCCAGGTGTTGAGCGGGTCGCCGGGCCGCGCCTCGTTGCCCGGCTCGACCCCGCTGCCGCAGGCGGTGATGAAGCCGCCGCCCGGCACCGACCGCACGCCGTAGCACTCCTCGAACATCCGCTCCGGCGCGCCGCCGTTCGGCTCGCCGAACGACACGTTCCAGAGTTCACGGCCCGCGGCGTCGACGCGCACCAGCCAGCCGTCCCAGCAGCCGCCGGGGCAGGCCGCCAGATGCCCGGCGAGGATGAAGCCGCCGTCCGGCGCGGCGTCGAAGTCGAAGGGGTGCGAAGTGCCGGCGCCGTAGGAAATCGGCGCGGCCATGTTGCCGTGCTCGTCGCTGAAGCCGAGGCAGAACGCCGTCTGCCCGGCGCGCCCGCGGCAGGCGCCGAACACGGCGTAGCCGGGCGCGTCGCTGCGCGGCAGCACCCGGAACGGCTGGAAGAACCGGGCGGCGGCGGCGCGCTCCCAGATCACGTTCAAGTCGGCGTCCAGCTTCATGATGAACCCGCGCCCGGTGTCGACCAGGAACGTGGCCAGCTCATCCTGCGCGGCGCCGCGGTAGCCGACCGCGACGATGGTGCCGTCAGGGTTCAGCGTGATGCCCTCGATGGCGCCGCGCCCCGCGGCGGGGTAGGTGCGCCGCGCCATGACCTCGCCGTCGGGGGCGAGGCGCAGCAGCACGCGCTCCTCCCGCACGGCGCCGGTTCCGGCGTCCCAGGAGCCGGCGACCAGAATGCCGCCGCCCGCTTCCTGCAGCACGAAGTTGCCCAGGTTGAAGCGCCCCGCTCCGTAGGAGCGCGCGAACCGGAGGGCGCCGCGCTCGTCGGTGCGCACCACGAAGATGCGGGCGCGCGCCTCATCGGAGGACTCGCCGACGATCACGTAGCCGCCGTCGGCGGTCTGCACTGCGGCGTGCGGATGCTCCTCGCTCTCCGCCCCGCCGTAGCCGTGCACCCACAGCACCTGCGGCCCGCCGCCGGGAGCGGCGGCGCCCCGGCCGGCCGTCAGCAGCAGCGCCAGCACCAGCGCGGCACGGCGCGCGGCGTTACCCATCGTCAGCCCTTCACCGAGCCGAGCATGATGCCCTTGACGAAGTAGCGCTGCAGGAACGGGTACACCGCCACGATCGGGCCCATCGACACGAACAACAGCGCCGCCTTCAGCGGCTCGGGCGTGATCATCCATATCTCATCCTCCGGCAGAATCTCCATCTGCGTCGTGACCTGATTCTCCAGCAGCACGCGCCGCAGCAGGACCTGGAGCACCGTGAGCCGCTTCTCCGGCGTGAAGATCAGCGGAAAGAACCAGTCGTTCCAGTGCGCCACCGCGGCCCACAGCGCCACGGTCGCCACTACCGGCGCGGACAGCGGCACGATGATGCGGAACAGCACCTGCAGCAGGCTGGCGCCGTCGATGGTAGCGCTCTCGGTCATCTCCGCGGGGATCTCGCGGAAGAAGTTGCGCATGATGATGACGTAGTAGGCGTTGGCGGCCAGGTGCAGCAGCCACGCCAGGCGCGTATCGAGCAGGCCGAGCTGCTTGTACCACAGGAAGGTAGGGATCAGCCCGCCGGAGAAGAACATCGTGAACACCATGAGGAAGGTGAGCGTCCTGATGCCGGGCAGGGTGCGGTCGGCGAGCCCGAACGCCGCGGTGAAGCTGACCAGCAGGATCAGTGCGGTACCGAGCGTGCTCTTGAAGATGGAGTTGAAGTAGGCGGTGCCGAGCGCCGCGCCGGCGAATACCTTGGCGTAGTTGTCCAGGGTGAATTCGCGCGGCCACAGCTTGATCCGATCCTGCACCGAGGCAGGCGGCGTATTGAACGAGTCCACCAGCAGATACCAGAAGGGGTAGAGGATCGAGGCAGTGAACAGGATCATCGCCGCGCCGGTGAACAGGCGCAGGGCGGCGGCCTCGAAGCTCATCGGCCGCCCGGGCAGCGCGCGCGCCGGGATGCTCACGTCAGCGTGTAGGCGCCGGCCTGGCCGAGGCGCTTGATGAACCAGTTGGCGCCCACCAGGGCGGCCAGCCCGATCACGTTCTGGAACAGGCCGACCGCGGTGGCGAAGCTGTAGCGGAAGTCCTGCAGTCCGACGCGGTACACGTAGGTGCCGATGATGTCGCCGACATCGTACACCAGGGGATGGTAGAGGTTGAAGATCTGGTCGAACCCCAGCTCCAGGATGTTGCCGAGTTGCAGCAGGAACATGATCACGATCACGAAGGTGATCGCGGGCAGGGTGATGAAGCGCATCTGCTGGAGGCGGCCGGCGCCGTCGATCTGCGCCGACTCGTACAGCGCCGGATCGATGCCGCTGATGGCGGCCAGGTAGATGATCGACCCCCAGCCCACCCCCTTCCAGACGTCGCTGACCAGCACGATGGCCAGGAAGGTGCCGGGCCGCTGCAGGAACAGGATCGGCGTCTCCAGCCCGGCTGCCGCGGCCAGCAGGTTGAGCGGGCCGGTGCTGGCCGCCAGCGGACGGATCAGGCTGGCCACCACCACCCAGGAGAGGAAGTGCGGCAGGTAGCTGACGGTCTGCACCACGCGCTTGAAGCGCAGGTTGGCTACCTCGTTGAGCAGCAGGGCGAAGACGATGGGCATGAAGAAGGCGATGCCCATGCGCAGCACGCCGTTGATGAACAGGGTGTTGCGCAGCACGCGGAAGAAGTCGGGCGACTGGAACAGGCGCTCGAAGAACTTCCAGCCGGCCCACGGGCTGCCGAACAGGCCGCCGGTCACGGTGAACTGCTTCCAGGCCAGCACGATGCCCGCCATCGGCACGTAGCGGAACACCAGGAACAGCGCCAGCGCCGGGATCAGCAGCAGGTAGCGTTCCTTGTACTTGAGCAGGTTGGCCGCCCGCGGGCCGCAGGCCCGCGGGCGGCCCGCGGGCGCGGGCCGCCGCGGCGCCGCCTCGGGTACCGCCTGTCCGTGCCGCAACACCGCCGCCGAGTGTCGCATGCCGCCCCTGCCGCCGCAACACCGGAGCCGCAGGATGGCGTCGTCCTCGCCGGCGGGAAAGTCGGGCCGCTTGCGCAGCTCCGGCAGCAGTTCCCGCAGGCGCTCCATGAAGTACGCGCGCCGCGCGGCGTCGGACGCGAACGTCATTCCCAGGCACTCGACCGGTTCGGGCGTCATCGGCTGTTCGTCGAACAGGCGTCCGCTGCCGGCCGTGCCGGGGACGACCTCGGTACGGAAGATCCGGTCCTGCGCGCCGGCGTGCCGCTCAGCCATACCGACCGCTGGAGAACTGCGGGGTGACCGAGATCCTCGGGCGTGTCGTCAGGTCCCGTCGCCGCCTGCCGCGGCCGCGCCGTTGGGTTGGCTCTTGAGCTTCTGATACTCCTGCTCGTCGATCCCGGTCGCCCGCTCGATCATCGACCAGTCGACGCCGGCCCGCAGGAAACCGTCGATCGTCTCCAGACGGCCTTCGCGTTGGCCTTCGCTCCGGCCTTCGCGATGTCGCTGTTCGGCAACCGCTCGCATCTCGTCACGCATCTGGTCGCGCCCTTCCTGGCGCAGCCGCTCGCCGCTCGTCATCAACTCTCCTCCTGCCGCCGTGTGGCTCAGTATATCGCCCATCGCCTCGGACGTGTCTTCAGGTCCCGTCTCCGCGATATAGTGCATGAACATCTTCATGTCGTCCTGCCCGCCGCTCCCTTCCCGCTCCAAGTCGTCGAACAGCGGCCGCATCCGCGCCCGCGCCTCCCGCACGGCGCGGTTGAAGGCGTGCATCATCGTCAGTTGCAGCAACCGCGCCCGGACGCTGCCGGCCGCCTGCGCCGGCGACATCTGAGTCTGGTCGAACAGCAGGTGCTCGAACCGGGGCAGCCACGGCCAGTCCCGCGTTGCGGCCGGAAACAGGTCAGCGAACTGCGGGGAATGCTGCCAGCCGGTGGGACCCTGGTAGAACACCAGCGGCAGGATCGGGCGCAGGTAGCCGGCATCCTTGTGGACTTGGCGGTCGTGCTCCCAGATGCCGCAGCAGTAGCCGAGGAGGCGCAGGCGCAGCCAGTAGTCCGGGGTGGACTGATGCTCGAACAGCAGGTAGAGCCAGAGCGGAGCCTGCGCGGCGCCGGGTGCGGCGTAACCGATCTCGAACAGCAGGTCGGAAGCGGTGCCGCGGAGGTCCGGGGCAACGAAGGAAGCAGGGAGCCGCTTGAGCGTGGGCCAGTGCAGGGAGTGGCTGAGCGACGCGGGCAGCCGGGCTTGCAGGAATGACGCGGCTTCTGCCGGGGCGCCGAACACGCGCTTGAACAGACGGTCGTGGGGCTGATGGATGGCCATGTCCCATACAACGGGCCGGACGTCCGTGGCGCTTCAACGCACGGTCACGGAAACTTGCCGGCATCCTCTACGCCCAGGAACTGGCCGGGCGGCTAAGCTAAGCTAAGCTAAGCCAAGGTCGCGCTATTGCTTGTACGGGTCGGCGGCGTCGCGCAGCCCGTCGCCGAGGAAGTTGAAGGCCAGCACTACCACCACCACGAACAGGCCGGGCATCAGCAGCCACGGGTTCTGCACCACGGTGCGCACGTTCTGGGCTTCCTTCAGCAGTGACCCCCAACTTACCGCCGGAGGCCGGATCCCCAGGCCCAGAAAGCTCAGCGAGGTTTCCGCCAGGATCATGCCGGGAATCGACAGGGTCAGGCTCACGATCAGGTAGCTCATGAAGGAGGGCAGCAGGTGGCGGCCGATGATGTGCGCCTCGCCGGTGCCGCTGATCTTGGCCGCCATGACGAACTCCTCCTCGCGCAGCTCCAGCAGCCGGCCGCGCACCACGCGCGCCAGCCCGGTCCAGCCGACGATCGAGAGGATGATCGTGATGCCGAAGTAGACGCGAATGGGCGGCCACAATGGCGGCAGCGCCGCGCTCAGCGCCATCCACAACGGGATCGTCGGGATGGCAATGAGAAACTCGACGAGGCGCTGGATCAGCGCGTCGGCCGTGCCGCCGTAGTAACCGGAGATGCCGCCCAGAATGCAGCCGAGGACGAAGCTGATCGCCACCCCCACCAGACCGATGGTGAGCGAAATGCGGGCCGCGTACACTACCCGCGAGAACACGTCCCGGCCCAGCTTGTCGGTGCCGAACAGGAACAGGACGCCGCCCTCGACGCCGAACAGATGGAGGTCGGAGGGGAACGTGTTCCACAGCTTGTACTCGACGCCGCGCACGAAGAACCGGAGCGGATGGAGAACCGTCTCGTCGTCCTGATAGCGCCAGCGCAGCGTGACCGGATCGCGTTCCGGCTTCAACCCGTAGACGAACGGGCGGAAGTGAAACCTGCCGCCGGCATCCAGGAAGCGAAGCAACTGCGGGCGGGCGAACGTGTAGTCGGGATGGCGCGTCGCGGTGTCGTACGGCGCGACGAACTCGCAGAACAGCGCGCCCAGGTAGAACACCAGCAGGAAGCCGCCGCCGAACAGGGCCAGCTTGTGGCGCTTGAGCTTGCGCCACATGAGCTGCCACTGCGACGCGATGTACTCGCGTTCCTTGAGATCGATTTCCTGCTCGCGGGCGCGCATCGTCAGGCCGCTTTGCTCTCATAGCGGATGCGCGGGTCGATCCACACCAGCATGAGGTCGGACAGCAGCGTGCCGATCACGGTCAGGAAGGTGAGAAACATCACCGTGCTGCCGGCCAGATAGGTGTCCTGCGAGATGAGCGCGCGGAACAGCAGCGGCCCGGTGGTGGGCAGGCTCAGCACGATGGCGGTAATCGTCTCGCCGGACACGATGCCCGGCAGGATCCAGCCGATGGTGCTGATGATCGGATTGACCGCGATTCTGACCGGATACTTGAACAGCAGCGTGGGCTCGGCGACGCCCTTGGCGCGGGCGGTAATGACGTACTGCTTGCTCAGTTCGTCGAGCAGGCCGCCGCGCATGACGCGGATCAGCCCGGCCGTCCCCGCGGTGCCGATCACCACGATCGGCACCGGCAGATGCTTGAGCATGTCCCATACCTTGGCCACGCTCCACGGCGCCAACTGGTACTCCAGCGAGAACAGGCCGCCCGGACTGATGCCGAAGAACCGCGACAGGATCAGCATCAGGATCAGCGCGAGGAGAAAGTTGGGCGTCGCCAGGCCGGCGAATCCGACCACCGTAAAGGCGTAGTCGCCGAGCGAATACTGGTGGGTGGCGGAATAGATGCCGATCGGGATCGACACCACGTACACGAACACCAGCGTGACCATCGAGATGGCGACGGTGAGCGGCAGCCGCTCGGCGAGCAGCGCGCTGACCGGCTGATTCATCTCGAACGAGCGGCCCAGGTCGCCTTGCAGCATGTTCCACACCCACTTGAGGTATTGCAGGTGCGGCGGCAGGTCGAGCCCGTACTGCCGCTCCAGGGACCGGATCCGTTCCTCGTCGACATTGATGCCGCGCGCTCTGAGGTTCTCCAGCATGGTGGTCAGATAGTCGCCCGGCGGGAGCTGAATGATGATGAACGCGACCACCGACACGGCGATCATCACCACGACCATGACCGCCAGGCGGCGCCCGAGGTAGGACAGCACGACCGGGGCCGCGCTAGCGGAGGGGGCGGGTCAGGCGCCCGGCCGCCGGCGGCGCCGGCGGGGCGCGAAGCGAGCGGCAGCGGGGGGCGCTGCGGTCACCCCCCGTCCGCTCATCCAGATGTTGCGGCGTCCCCGTTACTTCTTCCAGAAGAACTGCTGCGCCTCGTAGTACAGCTCCAGGCCGTGCTCGGCGTCGGCGCCGAAGCGGTCGGGAATGTTGCGCAGGTCGTTGTCCACGATATGCAGCTTGGGGGCCAAGCCGATGGTGCCCAGGTGATAGAGATACTCGGCGTTGTAGTCGTAGATCTCCTGCATCAGCACCTTGTACTCCTCCGAACCCAACGGGAACGAGGTCGCCTCCTCCACCCGGTAGTACTGCTCCTTGACGTGCTCCGGCGGTTCCTCGCCCGGGAACATGCCATCCTCGAAGTCGGCCATCGTCTTGGTGCCCCGGTAGTTCACGTCGCGGTCGGCGTTCATCCAGGTCGCCCAGGCGGGCGCTTCCTTGACGCCGTGCACGCGCGGCCGGAACGGCTCGACCAGGAACGCGATCTCGCCCACCGTCTGGTAGGGGTGCACCATCAGCATGTGGTCGAGCGCCCGGGTGCGCTCGCCGAACAGCGCCCATGCCAGCTCGCCCTTGATCAGGATCTTGAGGCCCACGTCCTCCCAGTACTCCTTCATCAGCTCGAACATGGTGGGGTCGGGGAACGACTCCGGGTACTCCAGCAGCAGCACCAGCGTCTCGCCGTCGGGGCCGAGCCGGAAGCCGTCCGCATCGCGCGCCGTCAGACCGATGGCGTCGAGCAGCTCGCTCGCCGTGTCGGGGTCGTACGCCAGGAACGGGTGCGCTTCGCCCCACTCCGGCTTGTAGAAGCTGGCGTTGGGCAGCGTGGTCGCCTGCCGCGGGGTGCCGAGGCCGAAGTAGACGGTCTCGTTGATCTCCTCGCGGTCGATGGCCGCGGACAGGGCGCGCCGGAAGCGCACGTCGTTGAAGATCTCGCTCAGCGCCGGATCGGGGTAGTTCTGGTTGATGCTGAACGCCGCCTCGGAGGCGTTGACCCCCGGCACTGCGATCACCCGGTACCCGCCGGACTGCTCGTTCTCCTTGTACAGCGAGTAGTTCTCCATGCTGGTCAAGGCCACGGCGATGTCCGACTCGCCGGACATGATCTTCGCCTGGTACACCTCCTTGTTGACCGCGGTCACCACCACGTCGTCGACGTAGGGCAGCTGGTTGCCCGCCGGGTCCACCTGATAGAAGTAGGGGTTGCGCTGGAAGTACTTCACCGTCGCCGTCTGATTCTCGAACTTCCACGGCATCGTGGTCGGCTGATCGGTGTCGGTGGTGGGATAGAAGATCTGGTGGCTGTTGAACGCCTCCCACCAGGAGTCGAAGCCTTCCTCCTTGGCGAGCTGTCCGGCGTCGTCGTTGTACTTGATGTGCCACTTCTTCAGGTAGTGCTTGGGCGCGTAGGAGGCGATCTCGCCACCCGGCCAGGTGACCATCACCACCGGCAGCACCGGATAGGGATTGTCCATCTCGAACTGCACGGTGTAATCGTCGATCTTGCGGATGCGGTTCACCCGTCCGTACAGGTTCCAGGTGCTGACCTCGTCGTTCCAGTGCATGTCCTCGAACATGAAGAGGATGTCGTCGGCGGTGAAGGGATGGCCGTCCGACCACTTCGCGCCCGGCCTGAGCTGCAGCGTCATGCTCTTGCCGTCGGCGGCCAGCTCGTAGCCCATGGCGAGATCGGGCACGATCTCGTTGTCCGCGGTGATGTCGAGCAGGAACGAACTGCCGCCGATCACCTCGCCCATGTCGTTCCAGGAATCCATGTTGATGGCGAAGGCGTTGATGGTGCCGCCGTACTGGCCGATCTCCTCGACCACATCCTTCACCTTGGGGTCGTCCGGCAGCCGTTCGTCCACCGGCGGCAACTCGCCGGCGGCGACCAGCGCGGCGAGCATCGGCGCCTCGTTATACCCCCCCCCTCCAACGCTCATCATCTCGGTCTCGGCGGCCGCGGAGGTCGATCCCTCCTCGGTGCCGCCGGCCACCGCGAACGCCGCGGCGATCAGCGAAAATGCCAAGCCCATAGCCAGCGATTTTCTCATCACGATCACTCCTTCTTGTTGCTGCTCATGCGCAACGCTGCAATCTGGCTTTGCATGGTAGAGCCGCCCCCGGCCGGCTGTCAAAGGCCGCCGTAGCGCACCCCCGTGGGGACCACGTCGGTCTCGCGTCCGGCGCGGATGGCCAGCGCCGCGTCCAGCGTGCTCCGGAAGTCGTGATCCGGGGTGTAGCCGAGCAGCTCGCGCACCTTGGTATGGTCGAACTCGAAGTAGTTGGGAGAGGGCATGCGCACGTCGGCATAGCCGGCGCCGAGGCGCTCGGCCAGGGCCGGAACCAGCTCCTCCCACACGGTGAGCAAGCCGCCCAGGGTGAACGACTCGCCCACCGCGCCCTCGGCGTCCAGCGCCAGCGCCAGGCCCTTGGCTACGTCGCGCACGTCGGCCCACTCCTGCTTGTAGGTGCGCCCGTCGGGGCAGCGGCTGAGCAGCAGGCGCTTGCCCTCCTGCCAGGCCGCGTCGAGCTGGCGCAGCGCCTCCCGCGCGGCCGGCGGCGGCGCGGACAGCGCCTGCAGCCGCCCGCGCGCTTCGGCCACGCTCCAGTGCCGCGGAATCCCCTCGTCGTCGAGCAGCTCGCTCGGCTCCAGCACCGTGGCAAAGCGGCAGGTGACGCTCGGCACTCCGTACTGGCAGTGGTAGTTCATGCACAGTTCCTCGCCGATCCACTTGGTCAGGTAGTAGGGCATCAGCTTGCTGTGGCTCACTTCGTGCTCGCGGATCGGGCGCTCGAACAGGCGCCCGTCATCTTCCGTGCGCCAGTACACCGCCTCGGTGCAGGCGTACACCAGGCGCCGCAGGTCGGGCGCGTGGGCGCGGATCGCCTCCAACAGGTGCAGGGTGCCGAGCCCGTTGATCTGCAGGTACTCGATGTTGTCGTGCGGCGAAGCGAACGCGGCCGCGACGTGGTACACCGCGTCGACGCCCCGCACCGCCCGCTCCACCGCGGCGTAGTCGCGCAGATCGCCGGTGACCAGCTCGACGTTGGCCAGACCGTCCAGCTTGCGCGCCCGGCTGGCGTCGCCGGGAAACACGAAGCCGCGCACCGCGTGGCCCTGGCGCAGCAGCCGGCGCACCAGGTTGGCGCCGATGCGCCCGTTGGAACCGGTAACCAGAATCTTCACTCAGGAGACCTCCACTCGATAGCCGTCGGCGGCGCGCACGCCGCGCTCGATCAGCTCCGGCTCCAGATCGAAGCCGGTGCCGGGCGTGTCCGGCACCAGCAGCTTGCCGGCGCGCAACTCCCAGCCGTCCAGCACCACGCCCTCGGTGTCGGCCGGCGCCGCCTCCAGCAGGGCGAAGTTGGGAACCGAGGCGGCGAAGTGGGCGTGCGCGTAGCGCTCGATGATCGAGCCCCAGCAGTGCGGGGCGCAACGCGCGCCCCACGGCTCGATGCGCGCCGCGGTCGCCTTCCACCAGCTCAGGCCCCGGGCGCGGAAGTCATGCTGCACCACGTCGATGTCCCCGGCCTCCACCATGGCGAAGAAGGTGGGCGGCGGGGGGCCCGACTCGCCGTCCGCCACCAGCGTCGAATGGCCGCGCTCGCGGATGAACCGGCGCAAGTCGGCGTTGAGCGTCGGATCCTCGGCGAACGGTTCCTCGAACCAGTAGATGCCGGCGCCGGCGCACGCGGTGAGGGTGTCCTTGGTGCTGTTGAGGGTGCCGCCGTTGTTGGCGTCCACCATGATCTTGGCCTCCGGCCCGGCCGCCTCGCGCACGGTATGGATCACCAGCACGTCGCGCTCCAGGCCGGCGGCGGTGGGCATCCAGCGGGCGCCGCGCCCGATCTTGATCTTGAAGTTGCGGTAGCCGTAGCGCTGGCCGGTGCGCACCTCTTCCCGAAAGATGTCCTGCGCTTGCGCGTCGCCGGCCCCCAGGTCGTCGATGTAGATCGAGCCGTCGTAGAGCTCCACGGAGCGGTCGCCGCGCGCGCCGAGCAGCCGATACAGCGGCACCCCGTGCCATCTGGCGGCGAGGTCCCACAACGGCAGGTCGAGCGCCGCGCCCGGCTCCAGGGCGCCCTCCGGCAGGCGGAACAGCTCGCCGAGCCGGCGCCCTGCCAGCGACTCGGCGCGCGCCCGCTCCAGGCGCGACCAGCCCACGCCGACCGCGCCGCCGGAGGCATGCACGCGCACCACCGAATCGTGCACCACGGTGCCATGCGCGCCAATGCGGGCGTTGCAGCCGATGTCGCGCGGGCGCGGGCTGCGCACCACGATCTTCTCGATCCGGGTAATTCGCTCCTGCGAGAAATCGCTCATTCCTGGAATCTCCTCTTGGCGCCGGCGGCGCGCGGTGCCGTTACCGGATCGGGTCGCCGGCGACCGCACCGGTTACCCGACCGGTTGGCCGCGGTTGCGCACCCAGTCGACGAACTTCCGCCGCATGGCGGGAGAAAAGGCGTGCCCGGCTTCCTGATCCACGAACTGCTCGGCGCGGCCGCCGGCGGCGTTGATCAGCCGCACCGTCTCCGCGTTGGTGGCCGCCGGACAGTCGGTGTCTAGACCGCCGTCGATGAACAGCAGCGGCCGACCGGTAAACCGGTCCGGGTGCGATTGCGTCGCGTGTTCGGCGCACCAAGCGTCGCACCAGGTGCCGTGTTGGGCCTGCCGGCACCAGGCATCGGCCTGGAAGAAGCTGGAGCGTCCGACAACCGAGACCAGCGCGCAGTAAGCCTTGTTCTCGGCGAATACCATTTGCGCGATCAGTCCTCCCATCGAGGTTCCGGTTACCTGCGGCTGCCGCGCGGAGCTGCCCGGCAAGGCCATGACCGCGTCCAGCAACGCCGCGGCTTCCCGGCGGGTCCGGTCCATGGCCTGGCACACGAAGGCCCAGCCGTTGAAGCCGGCGCGGAACCAGGCGTCCGTAGCGCGCTCGCCGTGTTCGTAACAATCGGGCGCCACGATGAGAAAGCCGGCCGACGCCAGTTGCACCAGCGACCCATCGGGGTTGTCGATGCTCCCCTTGCTTCCCCGCCAGCCATGATAGTGGACCACTACCGGAGCCGCGTCGAGGCGCAGGTCGCGCATTACGATACAGGGCAGGTCCGCAATCTCGTAGCGCGCGATCTCAATCATCGGTCATAGGTACCATAGATGGAGGGGCGGAGCGCGGCAAGCGTATTGCACGGCGCACGTTCGGCCAAGGGTCAGTCGGGTGGGTCCGGGCTGACGAAGATCTCGGTGGCGTAGCTCTCCCGGAACCCTTTGCGGACCAGGTTCGCCAGCGAAATCGGCAGGAAGTCCATCGTTTCCACCAGCGCGATCCGGCACCCCTGGCGCCGCGCCTCGGTCACCCGCCGCGCGATCAACGCATTCTGGGCGCCGCGGCCGCGGTCCGCTTCGCGGGTGGCGCCGAGGAACAGGTAGCCGGCTGACCCGGTGACGCAGAGCCCGCCCGCGGCCACCGGCCGGTCGCCGTCGAAGGCAAAGAAGGGGGTGCAGTCGCGGCGCCCGCCGGTGGCAAGGTAGAGGCTGGCGTATTCGCCGTACAGCTCCAGCAGGAATCGCCAATGAGCGCTCAGCTCCGCCGCCGGCACGGCGCGAACCCGTAACTCGGTGCGATGCGGCGGCAGCTCGGCGGCGGGCCGCGCCAGGGTGAGGTAGCGCGCGCCGTCGAACGGGCGCAGCCCCAGTTCGCGCAGCCAGCCGCGCAGCTCGCCGGACTGGTCGCACGGGCTCAACCGGAAGAACCAACGCCCCACCCGCGCCGCGGCAAATCGCTCGACCACGGCTTCCAGGTCGCGCCGGCTGACCCGCCTGACGACGCCGAGGAACTCCGCGCGGTTGGGATTGGTCGAGGGATAGGGCGTGACGGACCAGGGGTCGATCACCACGAATCCGCCGCCGATCTCCTGGGGCGCGGCGCCTCTGGCGCAGGTCGCAAGCATCCGCCGCGGGGCGGCAAGGCGCTGCGCGGCCTCGGCGGCGGTCACCTGCCGTCAGCCGCCGAGCTGCGCCGCCAGGTCGCGGAAGTCGCCCGCCACCAGGTCGAACGAAGCGCTCGTAATCCGCGCGGGCGGGGCCGCCGGACCGTGTTCCAGGGGACGCGACACCAGCGCGGTCTTCAGGTCCAGGGCCGCGGCGGCCAGCAGATCGCCGGGATGGGCGGCCACCATCATCACCTGCTCCGGGCGCAGTCCCAGCAGCTCCACGGCGGTCAGGTAGACCCGCGGCTCCGGCTTGTAGGCGCGGGCCAGCTCCGCGCCCAGGATGCAATCCCAGGGCAGGCCGGCGTAGCGCGCCAGGTTGGTCATCAGCGCCACGTTGCCGTTGGACAGCGCCGCTATGACGTAGCGCGCCTTGAGCCGGGCCAGTCCCGCGGGCGCGTCGGGCCACGCCTCCAGCCGATGCCAGGCCAGATTCAGGTCGGCCTTGGCGGCCTCGCCGGCGCCGGCGATTCCGAACTCCTCCAGCACTTCCTCCAGCGCCAGCCGATGCAGCGCGTCCAGGTTGGTCCACGGCAACTCCCCGCGGCGCACCTTGTCCATGAACGGGCGGTACTTGCCGCGCCAGGCGTCGGCCAACGCCGCCCAGTCCGCGGCGACGCCGGCGGCCTTGCCGAACGCCGCGGCCTCGCGGATCACCGAACTGCGCCAGTCCACCACGGTCCCGAACACGTCGAACAACAGGGCCTTGATCCCGGCGCCGGTCATCATGAGAAGCAAGTATAGCCGCGCCGGCGCGGCGCTGGTAATGGTAGGGTGCGCTTAAGTGCGCCAAGATGAATGAAGCGACTCGGCCGGGATCGTTCACCGGCTGCGGCGCGCGCCTGCGGCGGGCGCTGGAGGAGCATGGCGCGGTAGCGCTGCGGAACCGAAAGTACCTCGGCTCGAAGGTGCGGCTGCTCGACTTCATCGAGCGCGAGATCAGGCGCGCCGCCGGCCGCATCGAGTCGTTCCTCGACGGGTTCGCCGGCACCGGCGTGGTAGCCGAGCGGATGCGGGCGCATACCGGGCGCCTCACGCTGGTCGACAACCTGGCGAGCAACTATTCGATCAACCGCGCGTTCTTCGCGTCTCATGAAGCCAACGTGCGGATCGACTACCTCGCCGGCGCGCTACGCGACCTGAATCGCCTGCCGCCGGCGGACGGCTACGCCGCGGCGCACTACGCGGGCCGCTACTTCACGCCCGAAAACGCCGGGCTCATCGACGCCGTCCGCGACCAGATCGAACTGCGGCGGCAGGCCGGCGACTGCAGCGAGCAGGAGCGCCACGTGCTGATCACCAGCCTGCTGTTTGCCGCCGACAAGGCCGCCAATACCGTCGGCCAGTACGACGCCTACCTGAAGAACCTGGGGGCCGCGAGCTACGACCGGAACGGCCGCCATCTGGTCGACTCGAACGTATACCGGCGCCTGCGCCTGCGCATGCCGGCGCTGCGCTTCATGGAGGGCGCGACCGTGCTGCGCGCGGACCTGAACGCGGTCGCCGGAGACCACGCGGCGGACGTGGTCTACCTGGATCCGCCCTACACCGAACGCCAGTACGTCGATTGCTACCACGTGCTCGAGAACATCGCCTCCTGGAAGAAACCGGCGCTCAGCGGCAAGACGATGAAATTCGAACGCGAGTCGCTGAAGAGCGCGTATTCGCGGCGCGGCACCGCGCTGGCGGCCTTCGAGCAGCTGCTCGGGCGGATCAGAGCCCGCCTGATCGCCGTCAGCTACAGCAACGAAGGGATCATTCCGCTGGACGACCTCAGGGCGGCGCTGGCGGCGCGCGGCGCCACTACCATGACCGGCAGCGAGTACGCGGTGTTCGGCAACGGAGCAGGCCGGTCGGTGCGCCGGCCGGTGGTCGAATACCTGGCCGTCTGCCGCGCCGACACCTGAAGGGCGCTCCCGCGGGCCGGCGGCGGCGCGGCGGTTGCGAACTCTATGGTACGGTCGGCGGGTGATCCGCATCGTCAAGCCGAAGGGATTCGGCAACATCCGGCTGCAGGATGCCCCGCTCCCCGAAATCACCGCCCGGCAGGTGCTGGTGCGCGCCGAGGCGACGCTGATCAGCCGCGGGTCGGAGCTGTTCCGGCGCTACGTCGAGGAAGAGGCGGTGCCGGCGCGCATCATGGGCTACTCATTGGCCGGCAGGGTGGAGCGGGTCGGCGCCGCGGTCACCGAGTACCGGGTCGGGCAGCGCGTATTCGTGACCGCGCCGCATGCCCAATACGCGGTCGGCGAGGTCGACTCGACCGACGGCCGGCTGGTGCCGCTGCCGGACGGAGTGAGTTGCGAGCAGGGAACGCTGCTGCGGCTGGCCATGGAGGCGGTGGCCTGGGCGGCGTCGTCGGGCGCCCGGCGCGGCGACACCATCGTGATCCTCGGCCAGGGCGTGGTGGGCAGCCTGATGCTGCAGATCCTGCGCGGCTACCAGCCGGCGCGCATCGTGGCCGTCGACCCGCTGCCGCTGCGCCGGAGGATGGCGCGCGAGCTGGGCGCGGAGCTGGTGATCGACCCGGCGCAGGAAGAGCCGGTGGCCGCGGTGCGGCGGCTCACCGGCGGGATGGGCGCGGACCTGGTGATCGACTGCGTGGGCGGCTACGACGGCGTGCGCTCGTTCGAGCAGGCGCAGGAGATGGTGCGCCTGCGGGGCACCATTCAGCTCATCGCCGCCTATCAGCAACGCCCCCTGCCGCTGCGCACGCAGAAGATCATGCACCGGCGCCTGGTGGCCGGCATCCTGGTGGAGGAACCGCTGTCACGGATCGCGCTGCGCGCCGCCGCCATGATCGAGCGCGGGGAGATCCGGGCGCAGCCCATGATTACCCATCGCTTTCCCTACACCAGGGCCAAGGAAGCGTTCGACTTCCTGTGGCACTCGCCGCAGGAGGCGCTCGGCGTGCTGCTGATCTGGCGCGAGTGAGCGCATCCCGCGCCACAGGATACAACTGAAATAGCGTACCGTTTGTGGATTTGTTCCTGGTATACTCGAAATGCTTTGGAAATAGCCCGCGCGCACTATCTCGCCCGGCTCCGTCAATTCCTCGACGCGCCCGTGATCACCGCGGTGGTGGGGCTGCGCCGGGTTGGCAAGAGCGTGCTGCTGCGCCAGTTTGCCGCCTCGCTCCGCGGCGAGCGGCAGGTCGTCTACGTGGACCTGGAGTCGCTCGAGTTCGATCAGGTGCGCTCGGCGCGGGACCTGACCGACCTGGTGGAAGATGCCACCCGGCCGGACCGGCCGCGGGTAGTGATCGTCGACGAGGTGCAGCAGGTTCCCGGCTGGGAGCGTGCGGCGGCGGCCCTGAACAGCCAGGAGCGCACCCAGGTGGTGATCTCAGGCTCCAATGCGCGGCTGCTCTCGGCGGAGCTCGCCACCCACATCGCCGGGCGGTACGTGACGCTGCAGGTGTTCCCGCTCACCCTGGCGGAGTTCGAGGAGTTGTACCGGCAACGCCCGGGGGCGGGCGCGGCGCCGGTGGACGCGGCGCCGACGGACGAAGCGGCGCTGCTTCGCCGGTACCTGCGCCTCGGAGGACTGCCGGGACTGCTCCACACCGACCTGAGCGATCTGGTCGTCGAGCAGATGCTCACCGACATCGTCAACACCATCTTCATCCGCGACGTCATCCGCCGCCATCGGATCCGCGACGTTGCGCTGTTCGAGGCGATTGCGCGGTTTGCCGTGGACAGCGTCGGCAGTCTGGTGTCGGCGAAGCGCATCGCCGACTTCATGAAGAGCCAGCGGCGCTCGGCCGCGGTCGACACGGTGCTGAACTACCTCGCCCATCTCGGCGACGCCTTCCTGCTCAACGCCGTGCAACGCCAGGAGCTGCGCGGCAGGAAGCTGCTGCAGGTGAACCACAAGTACTACCTGGGCGACGTGGGGCTGCGCAACGGCATCGCCGGCTACCGGGAGAGCGACGTCGGCGGCGTGCTGGAGAACCTGGTCTATCTGGAGCTCAAGCGCCGCGGTTACCGGGTGACGGTGGGCGTGGCCGGATCGCGAGAGGTGGACTTCGTGGCTGAGAGCGGCGCCGGGCGGTGCTACGTTCAAGTGGCCTATCTGCTGGACTCGCGCGCTACCATCGAGCGCGAACTGAGCGCCTTCGCGGCAGTGGCCGACGCCTACCCGCGCGTGCTGCTGACCCTCGACCCCTATCAACCCGCGGACTTCGCCGGGGTCAGCCACCGGTCATTGGCCGACTTCCTGCGCGGCGCCCCGCTGGTGGGCCAGTGAAGAAGCTGATCGAGGTGGCGCTGCCGCTGGACGCCATCAACGCCGCCGCCGCGCGCGAGAAGTCGATCCGCCACGGCCACCCCACGGGCGCTGGATGCGGGAGGAGGCGGAGCGTCGCATCGGCAATCTTTACCCCACAGGTAACCTGCCGGGGGCAACTCGCTACTCGATCAAAACCGGTAGGGTGTACAAGGTCGCGGCACCGAGAGTGGCCGGCGGTTCACCAATTTTCTTGATGGAAAAGCGCCCCTCGCCGAAACGTTCGTGGCCAACGAGATGAGCATCCCACCGGTCATTGTATACATTCACGAGGCTTCCCGCGTGAAGCAAGGCGAAACGACCGCTATTCGTACGTTCGAGTTCTTCTTTGTATTGCTTGGTATGCCTCGACGTTTCGCTTCAGTTCGTTCATTGCTTCGTGCTTATACATGGTCCCGGACATGCAGCGCCCGCTTCTTGATCTCGCGACGGATGTAGTGCTTCTCCGGCTCATCCAGCCAGCGATTCAACCGGGACCCGCAAGTCATAAGCAACTTACCGTCCAACTGCGGTGGAATTGGAGAGTTCTGTTGGATCTCGGCCAGTTCCTCCAAATGATCTTCAACGAACTTGACCACACATTCCGCAAGCTTGTCCCGGACTTCCGCATGGACAGATTCGACATCCGAGGCCATACTGTCGCCAGCGTTGAATTCGCCCCTTTGAGCCATAAATGTCTCGACGTCCGCTTTATGCCACTCCACAGTAGTATCTGACTCCTGCTTGAGAGCCGCTGATTGGTTCTTGCTGCTCGTTGCAATCCCAACCAAATGTACGCGGACGCCAAAACTCTGGGCAATCTGTACGCCAATTCTTGTATCTTCGTCTCCAGACAGCAGGACGGCGTCCGAAACGGCGCGATTGCGGGCCAAGTCGATCAGATCCGTGACAACCAGGGAGTCCACACCTTTCTGCTTACCATGGGGAGTGACGACCCCGAGGCGCAGCTTTACATCATCAGCATCCGCGATGCGTCTATGCTCATTTGATAGCTGCCTCACTAAGGCGCCATCGTACCAATAGATGCGCAACAGCTTCGCGCCGTCGCTCAACGCGTTGGCCGCCTCTTTCAGTTTGTCGATCACAGCCGAAACGTCGAGTGATACGTTATCTCGAGGTAGTGTCTCGCCGAAACAGGCGGACGAGCCGGCCGCATACAAATATCCAGCGTCGACAAAGACAGCAACGCGCAAAGTATACCTCGTTAACGTAAGGAGGGTCCCCGCAGGGGACCCTCTATTGGGCCCACGCTCCAACCTAGGTATATTGCCGGGAGACGCTGGACTCTCATCAATATGCCCCACGACCGAACGGTAGTCAAGGGCTGGGCTGAGAACCTGACCTGACCATCTGCAGGTCAACTGCCGGTGGAGCTGTAGTGGCGGACGCCGACGTGCCAGAGCAGCAGGGCGGCGGCCAGGAACAGGGGCGCGGCCGCGGGGGCGGCCCAGCCGAACCAGTGCGGCGTGCCGAGCGGGTCGGGGCGGCCGAGGAGCGCTGCTACCGGGAAGTAGGTGACGGTGCCGACCGGCACCACGTAGAACAGGAAGCGGCGCAGGAAGCCGCGGTAGACGGTAGCGGGGTAGCTGCCGGCATCGACCGCGCCGTTGGTGACGATGGCGAACACCTCCAGCGACTGGATGGTCCAGAAGGTGATCGCCGCGGTGGCGACGAACACGCCCAGGAACAGCACGGTGACCGCGGCTGCGGTTTCCACCAGCAGCAGCGCCCGCGCCGGCGTCCACGGGATCGCCGCCGCGGCCAGGCCCCAGGTCAGGATCGCCGCCGCCTGCAGCCAGCGTCCCAGGCGCGCGAAGGCGAACTCGGCGCCCGCCACCTGCAGCACGGTGTTGCGCGGGCGCAGCAGCAGGCGGTCGAACTGGCCGCCGCGCACTTGGCGATGGAACATGTCGAAGCCGCGGCCGACCATCTCCGCGGTCGAGAAGCCGAGCATGACCAGCCCGTAGAGGATGGCGACCTCCGGCAACTCCCAGCCGCGTACGTTGCCGAACCGGCGCAGCAGCGCCCACACGCCCACGAACTCCACCGCGGTGATCAGCAGGGTTCCGGTCACCTGCAGGGCGAACGCCGCCGGGTACTGCAACTGCGCGCGGACCTGGGCGGCGACGTAGCGCCGGTAGAGCCGGCCGGCATCGCCCAGCGCCGCCCAGCCGGCAGGCAGCCGAGCGCTACCCGCCAAGGATCACCACCCGGCGCAGGCCGCGCGCCAACAGCCAGCGCCCGAGCAGCACCAGCGCCGCCAGCCAGCCCAGTTGCAGGCCCAACCGCAGCAGCGCCGCGGCGCCCGCCAGGTGCCCGGTGTAGATGCGAAACGGAATGTCCATCAGGCCGGCGAAGGGGAGGTAGCCGAGCACCGCGGCCAGGCCGTCCGGCAGCAGCGGCAGCGGCACCACCAGACCGCCGCCGAACCAGACGATGGCCGGCAGCACGTAGCGCGCGCCCTCCGAGGAGACGGTCCAGAACATCAGGCTCACCAGCAGCGCGGTGACCGCGACGCCCAGCAGCAGCGCCAGCGCGGTGGCGAACAGGTAGAGCAGCGCCGCCGGCGCGCCCGCCGGCGCGCCAAGCGCCCACTCCGGCAACCCCACCAGAGGCAGCACCACCACGGCCACCACCAGCATCAGCACACAGCGCGGCGCGGTCAGCGCCAGCCGCCACGCCACCATGCGCCAGAACCAGTAGGAATACAGATCGATGGGCCGCAGCAGCTCCCCGGCCACCGCGCCGGTGCGCACGCTGTCGGCCAGCTCCTGGTCGAGGCGAAATGGAAACAGCCCCAGCAGCGCCTGCCCCAGCCAGACGTAGGGCACCACGTGGGCGAAGTCGAAGTGGGCGGCGCCGGCGGGTCCGGACTGGTAGAACGCGGCCAGCACCATCAGCCGCAGCAGTCCCCAGTAGAGCTGGGTGCCGAAGCCGGCGACCGCCGCCGCCCGGTACTGCAGCGTCTCGCGCCAGCGCGCCCGCAGCACCCCCCGGTAGGGGGCCAGGCGACGGGTCATCGTCACCGCTCCTCCAGCTCCAGGTCGCGGTACAGCCGCGCCACCAGCTCGTCGATCGGCTGCGGTTCGAGGTACAGGTCGCGCACCTCGTTGGCGCGCGCCACCTGCTCGATGAGGCGCGGCGCAGCGATGCGCGCGGGGTCGTAGCGCAGCACCACCCGCCGCCCGGCGGCGGACACCACCGTGGCCGAGGCGGCGCTGAAGTCACGCACTTCGTGCTCCAGATCCACCGTGAGGATGCGCTCGCGGTCGACGCCGGCGCGCAGCTCGGCCACCGACCCGTCGAACAGGATCGAGCCGGCGCCGATCACCAGCACCCGCGGACAGAGCGCCTCCACGTCGTCCAGATCGTGGGTCGTGAGGATGGTGGTGACGCCCTGCCGGTGGAGCCGGCGGATGATGTCGCGCACCGCCAGCTTGGCCACCGCGTCCAAGCCTATGGTAGGCTCGTCCAGGAACAGCAGCCGCGGGCGGTGCAGCAGCGCTGCCGCCAGCTCGCACCGCATCCGCTGCCCCAGGCTGAGCTGGCGCACCGGCACCGCCAGCAACGGGGCGATGGCCAGCAGATCCACCAGCTCATCGCGGGTTGCGCGGTAGGCGGCGGGCTCCAACCGATAGATGTCGCGCAGCAGATCGAACGATTCCACCACCGGCAGGTCCCACCAGAGCTGGCTGCGCTGGCCGAACACCACGCCGATCGTCGCCACGTGGGCGGCGCGTTCGCGCCACGGCACGCGCCCGGCCACCTCGCAGCGACCGGCGTCGGGCACCAGAATGCCGGACAGGATCTTCACGGTCGTGCTCTTGCCGGCGCCGTTGGGGCCGATGTAGCCCACCAGCTCCCCCGCGGCAATGCGGAACGACACGCCGTCCAGCGCCGTCACCAGCTTGCGCCGCGCCAGCCACCCGCCACGCCCGCGGCCGGCGCCGGCGGACACCCGAAAGCGCTTGCTGAGACCGGCCACGTCGATCAGCGGAGGGCCGCCCTCGACCGGCGCGCGGCCCTCTGCCTCGGACGGAGTACTCATGCGCAAGCGCCCAATCTACGGCAACCGGCGCGCCGGCGTCAATCCCGGGTTAGCATAAACATGTTGTAATACTACGACCCGATATGCTATATTTCTATTTATCATCACCGATGAGAGGAGGACGCTCATGGCAATGAAGAGAAAGGACGGGCTGGCGGCCAAGGTCCGGTTCGTCGTGGAGTTGACCGCCGCGCGCAGCGTCACTCCGGCCGGCGCCGTCAAGAAGCTGCAGGAGCAATATCCCGAAAGCAAGCCCAGCTACCTGCGCACCGTGGTCTACGCCCACGCCCGGAAGGCCGGGGCGCGATTCGCCGAGACCCCTGCGGCGGCGCCGGAGCGGCATGGCCGTCCCCGCGCCGGCACCTGTTTCCGGCGGGTATGGGACCTTGCCGATCAGATAACCCAAGAGCAGGGCCGGCGCGCCACCCGGCGCGAAGTGCGGGAGCGCTACGAGGGCGAGGGCGGGCGCGGCGCCACCGCCGGCGCCGCGTATCAATCCTGGAACAAGGCGCGGGAGGAGTCGTCCGCCGGGCACGCGCCGCCCCGCAGCCTCGAGCCGCGGCAGCTCGCGGTCACCGCCGACGGGCGCTGCGTGATCCCCCGTGAGCTGCGCGCCGCGATGCGCCTGCAGCCGGGAGACCGCGTGATCGCGCGCCTCGAGGCGGGTGAGCTGCGGCTGGTGTCGCCGGCGGTCGCCGTGGAGCAGGTGCAGGCCAGAATGCGCAAGTACGGCGCCGCCGGAGAAGGAGCCGCCGGGGAAGGAGTCGTGGACCGGTTCCTGGCGGAACGGCGCGCGCTCTGGGGCGAAGAGTGAGCACCGTGTTCGACAGCTCCGCGCTGCTTGCCGTCGTCTTCCGGGAGCGCGGGTCCGAGGCCGCGGCGCGGGCCCTGAACGGCGCCATGATCTCGGCGGTAAACGCCGCCGAGGTGGTCTCCCGGTTGGTGGATTCGGGCACCGGCGCCGCCGCCGCGCGGGCGGTCCTCCTGGCGTTCGGCCTGACGATCCGGCCATTCGACGCGGCGCTGGCAATCGACGCCGGCCTGCTGCGGGCGGCGACCCGCGAACTCGGCCTGTCGCTCGGCGACCGGGCGTGCATGGCGCTGGCGCGGCGCGAGCGGGCCAGAGTGATTACCGCCGATCGATCGTGGGCGGCGCTCGATCTCGGGGTCGAAATAGCGCTGATCCGCTAGCCGGAACGAACGCCGCAATTCCGCGCCGCGGCCGGTTGCCGCCGGCGCAGGGCGGTTCGTAACTTGCCGCCGCCGGAGGTCGGGACTGATGGCGACGAGGACTGCTGGCGAAGAAGGGGGGCTGACCCCGCGGCGGCTCCGCGCGGCGCAGCGCAGCTTCACGCTGTTCGCGTTCCTCAACATGATCTCCTTCCAGTTGCTCACCGGCAACGTCATTGCGCTGTACGCGCTCCGGCTGGACGCCGGCGAACCGCTGATCGGCGTGCTCTACTCCTTCATGCCCCTGGCGTACCTGCTGCCGCTGCTCGGCCGGGCGGTCGTGCGGCGCATGGGGACGGTGCGCACCATGGCGGTGTTCTGGATCCTGCGCCAGCTCCTGATGGTGCCGCTCCTGTTCGCGCCGCTGGCCGCGGCCCGCGGCCGGCCCGAGATCGGCATCTGGCTGATCGTCGTCAGCGTGGTCGGCTTCAACCTGGCGCGCGGCATCGCCATGACCAGCTTCAACGCCGTCGTCGGCGCCATCACCGCGCCCGCCGAACGCGGTTCGTTTCTGGCGCGCGTCCAGCTCGTCTCCCACCTGGGAGCGATCGCCGCCGGGCTGGCCATGGGTCTCCTGCTGCAGCAGCGGTCGCCGCTGTTCCTGTTCACGCTGGTACTGAGCCTCGGCGTCGTCACCGGCCTGCTGGCCGCCCGCGAGTTGTTTCGCCTGCCGGAGCCGGCGGCGCTGGCCCCCCGCGGCAGCTTCGGGCCGGCGCTGCGCGACGCGTTCCGCCGCCGCGGCTTCCCGCGCTTCCTCGTGGTGCTGGCGCTCAACAGCTTCGTGACCGCCATGGCGCTGCCGTTCCTGCTGGTCTACGTGAAGCGGGTTCACGGGCTGGGCGACAACACCGCCATCCTGCTCGCCGCGGTGGGCTCGGTCGGCGCCATCGTCATGGCGCTGGTGAGCAGCTTCGTCATCGACCGGGTAGGCGCCTCGCCGCTGCTGCCGCTGTTCAACATCGTGGTGACGGTCACCATGCTGCTGGTAGTGGCGGCGCCGCCGCTGGCCGGCCCGGGCGCGGCCTGGATCTATCTGGGCGCCATCTTCTTCTTCGCCACGTTCGCGGCGTTCGGCACCGAAAACACGCACAGCGTCTACTACCTGAGCCTGATCCGGGCGGAGGAACGCCTGAACCTGGGCATCTTCGACCTGGTGGTGATCGGCCTCGGCGCCATGCTGGGGTCGCTCGCCGGCGGCGCGGCGCTGGGCCGCCTGGCCTCGCTGCCGGCTCTGGAAACGGCCGACGCGTACCGCATCTACTACGGCGCCATGGTGGTGGCCTATACCGTCATCCTGCTGCTCACCATGCGGCTGGACCGGTTGGGCGCCGTCTCGTTTCCCAACGTGCTGGGCATCTTCGTGTCGCCCCGGCAACTGCGGGCGCTGGCGCTGCTCCACCGGCTCAAGGCCAGCCGCACCCCGGCAGCCGCCGAGTACCTGATCCAGCGCCTCGGCGAGGTGCGCTCCGACCTGGCGGCGCCGGACCTGCTGCGGGGGCTGCGTTCGCCGCGCTTCACGGTGCGCTCGGAGGCGCTCGACGCGCTGTCGGAGGTGCCGTTGAACGACGCGGCGCGGGCGGCGCTGATCGCCGAGGTCGAGGAGCAGCCGTTCACCACCGCCTACCAGGCGGCCGAGCTGATCGGGCGCCGGGAGATGCGCGAGGCGGTGCCGGCGCTGCGCCGCGGCCTGGAGTCGGACGACGTGTTCCTGGCCGGCAAGTGCATGGTGGCGCTGGCGCGCCTGGGAGACGAGGCCAGCCTGGCGACCGTCGAACGGATGTATCAGGAGACCGGCAACCCGCGCCTGCTGATCCACGGCGCGGCGGCGCTGGAACTGTTCGGGCGGCCCGCCTCGCTGGCCATCCTGCTGGGGCCGCTGGAACGCAACCCCACGCCCTTCGCGCGGGACGAGATCATCCTGGCCGCGGCCGGCATCCTGCGCATCGCCGATACCTTCTATCCGCTCTATCAGGAGTTCCTGGCCGAGCCGCGGCACGGGCTGGCGCTGCTTTCCGACTTCCTGGAGGAACGGCAGGAGCTGCAGCCGCGCGCCGCGGCCGCACCGGCGGGGCACGCCGAAGTCACGGCCCTGGCGCGGCTGGTCGACGCTCCCGGCGCGTTCCCGGAGGCGGCGGAACGCGCCCTGGCGGCGACGCCGGTGGCGGTCGAGGGGACCGACCTGAGCGCCGTGCTGCGGGAGGCGCTGGCGCGGCCGCGCACCGGCGCGCTGGCGCAGTTCCGGTTCCTCGTCGCCACCGCGGCGGCGTGCTTCACGTGGCCGGCCCGCCCGCGCAGCCGGCGCCGCCCGCAGCCGCCGGGCTGAACCGCTGCCGTCCGCCCGGCGCCGCCCGCCGGAGTCGGTTTGACAGCGGTCGCACGGTGTCGCTACCTTCTGTCGGCAGCGCTACTTTTGAAAAAGAAACGGAGGAAATGCGCATGAATCGAGCACGCATACTGCTCGCCCTGGCGGCACTCTGCTGGTTCGCCGCCGCGCCGCTGTTCGCCACCGGTGAGGAGGAAGCGGCGACCGCTTCCGCCGCCGCGGACAACCCCTGGACCGATGGTCAGGACCTGTCGGGGGCCGCGGTCAACGTCTTCGGCGCCTTCGTCGACGTGGACGCGGAACGGTTCGACGCGAGCATGGCGCCGTTCGAGGAACAGACCGGCATCGACATCGTCTACGAAGGCTCCGGCGACTTCGAATCGCTGGTGGTGATCCGCGCCGAGGGCGGCGATCCGCCCGACATCGCGGCCTTCCCGCAGCCCGGCTTGATGGCCGACCTGGTGCGGCGCGGGTACATCACCGACCTGTCGGAGTCGTTCAGCATGGAGGACCTGCAGCGGCAGTACTCCGACGCCTGGATCGACCTGTCGCGCGTCGACGACGTGATCGCCGGGGTCTGGTACCGGGCCTCGTTGAAGAGCCTGGTCTGGTACGCGAAACCGGTGTTCGAGGCCAACGGCTACGCCGTCCCCGAGACCTGGGACGAGCTGATCGCGCTCTCCGAGCGGATGGTCAGCGACGGCTACGTTCCCTGGTCGATCGGCATCGAGAGCTCCGGGGCGACCGGCTGGGTGGCCACCGACTGGATCGAGGACATCCTGCTGCGCACGGCGACGCCGGAGCAGTACGACGCCTGGACGCGCGGCGAGTTGCCGTTCGATTCACCGGAAGTGCGCCGCGCGATCGAGATCATGAGCGGCATCTGGTTCCGCGACGACTTCGTCCTGGGCGGCCGCAGCGCGATTCTGACCGTGCCGTTCGGCGACGCGGCGACGCCGCTGGTGCAGGATCCGCCGCGCGCCCTGATGCACCGCCAAGCCACCTTCATCGCCGGCTTCCTGCCGGAGAGCGCCCAGGAGCGGATCGGCGAGGTGATCGACGTCTTCTACCTGCCGCCGATCGATGCCGAGGAAGGCCGCGCGGCGCTCGGCGCCGGCGACATCTTCAGCGCCTTCAACGACGATCCGGCGACCCTGGCGGTGATGCGCTGGCTGGCCTCCGGCGAGTCCACCCGCGTGTGGGCCGGATTCGGCGGCTTCGTGGCGCCGCACAAAGATGCCAAAATCGAGTGGCACGGTTCCTACGTCGACCAGAAGGCGGCGGAGATCATCCAGAACGCCGACACCTTCCGCTTCGACGGCTCGGACCTGATGCCGGGGGTGGTGGGCGCCGGCACCTTCTGGACCGGCATGGTCGACTACGTCAGCGGCGAAGAGCTGGGGTCGGTACTCGGCAAGATCGACGCCTCATTCCCGCGCTGACGGAGGAGTTGCAACCCGCGCCTCGGACGCCGCCCGTTGCGGTGAACGCCTGACGGCCGGCGTCCGGGGCGCCTTCCCATGATGGCTGAGCGCGATGGCTGAGCGAGCACGGGCCTCGCCGGTTCCGATCCTGCCGCTGCTGCGCGCCGCCGCGCTGTTCGGCGGCGTATCGGCGCTCATTCTCCTGGCCTTCCTGTTCATGCGGGACAGCCGGGCTCCGACCGCGCTGATCGCCGCGGTGGCCCTGATCATCGGCATCGGCGGGGTCTGGGGGATGTTCTACGCCGGCAACGGCGTGGTGGACGCCCTGCCGCGGCGCCTGCGGGACGCGGCCCGCCCCTGGCTGTTCGTGGGCCCCGCGATTCTCATCGCCGGTATCTACATCGTCTTCCCGGCGGTGCGCACGATCTGGATCAGCTTCTTCGACCGCACCTCGCGCCTGTTCGTGGGGTTGGCGAATTACGCCTTCATCTTCACCGACCCGGAGATGCTGCTGGTGCTCCGCAACACCCTGTTCTGGGTCCTGCTGGTGCCGTTCTTCTCGGTGGTGCTGGGACTGCTGATCGCGGTTCTGATCGACCGCCTCGGCCGGGTGGTGGAGCGGATCATCAAGGCGCTGATCTTCCTGCCGATGGCGATATCGTTCGTCGGCGCCAGCGTGATCTGGCGCTTCGTCTACTACTTCCAGCCGGCCGGCTACGAACAGGTCGGCCTGCTGAACGCCATCGTCACCGCCCTCGGCGGCGAGCCGCAGGCGTGGCTCACCCAAATTCCCTGGAATGCGCTCGGCGTCCCGTGGATGAACAACCTGTTCCTGATCTTCATCATGATCTGGCTGCAGACCGGATTCGCCATGGTGATCCTGTCGGCCGCGGTCAAGGGCGTGCCGCGGGAGCTGCTGGAGGCCGCCAGCATCGACGGCGCGGGCGAGATCCGGGTCTTCTTCCGCATCACCATCCCGCAGATCAGGGGGACGGTGCTCACCGTGTCCACCACCATCCTGTTCCTGGTGCTGAAGATCTTCGACGTGGTGTTCGTCATGACCAGCGGCAACTTCGACACCGACGTGGTGGCGTCGCGCATGTACGCCGAGGCATTTCGCTTCTTCGACTTCGGGCGTGGCAGCGCGCTGGCGGTGTTGCTGTTCATCATCGTCATCCCCTTCATGTTCCGCACCGTACGGCGCATGCGCAGGGAATCGGCATGACGCCGGCGCGGCTGATCATCCGGGTATTCCTGGGTGGGCTGGTGATCATCTGGACCGCGCCCACGCTCGGGCTGCTGGTGAGCTCGTTCCGCGTTGCGGAGGCGGTCGCGAGCACCGGCTGGTGGACGGCGCTGGTGGAACCGTTCGCGTCCGGACAGTGGACCCTGCGCAATTACGAGCGGGTGATCCTGGCCGACAACATGGGCAACGCCTTCCTGAACAGCCTGCTGGTGACGCTCCCTTCCACGGTGATCCCGATCACGATCGCCGCGTTCGCTGCCTACGCGCTCGCCTGGATCGACTTTCCGGGGCGTCACCTGATCTTCATCGTCATCGTCAGCCTGTTGATCGTCCCGCTGCAGATGGCGCTGATCCCGGTGCTGCGGCTCTACACCGGCCTGCGGCTGAACGGCACCTTTCTCGGTATCTGGCTCGCGCATACCGGATTCGGCCTGCCGCTTGCCACCTACCTGCTGTACGGATACATCGCCACCTCCATCTCGGGGGAGATCATCGAGTCGGCGCATACCGACGGCGCGACCCCCTGGGTGATCTTCACGCGGCTCGTGCTGCCGCTCGCCACCCCGGTGGTGGCGTCGTTCGCGATCTTTCAGTTCCTCTGGGTGTGGAACGATCTGCTGGTGGCGCTGGTGTTCCTGGGAACCAAGGCGGAACGGGCGCTGGTCACCACCCGGCTCGCCGAACTGGTCGGCTCCCGCGGGCAGGATTGGCACGTGCTGACTTCCGGCGCATTCGTGACCATGGTGATGCCGCTGATCATCTTCTTCTCGCTGCAGCGCTACTTCGTGCGCGGGATGATGGCCGGATCGGTCAAAGGGTAGCGGCCTCTCGCCGGCGCCGGGGATTCGGCAATGCGGTATGATTGGCAGCAGCCATGAGTCACACCGAACCTCTGCGTGCAGCCGCGCCGCCGCGGCTTGCCATCTTCCTGGCGGCCGCGTGCCTGCTGTTGCTGGGGTGCACCGCATCCATGCCGGCGCAGGACCCTGCGCCGGCTGCGCCGGACCCCGCGGACCCTGCGCCGGCTGCGCCGGACCCCGCGGCCCCTGCGCCGGCTGCGCCGGACCCCGCGGCCCCTGCCGGCGCGCCCAACCACATCGCCGAGCTCGCGGCCGCGGTCGAGATCTGCCGGGTGCCCAATCCGCATCACCCCGACTCCGCGTTCGACGTCACCAAGTCCTCAAAGGACCGCCATGGCGACTACTACATGACGTGGCAATGCCGGGAACCGTGTGACGACTGGCGCCAGTGCCACGTAGAGGCGCGCGCCAAGCGCGGCACCGTGCGCCGGGCGCTGGCGTTCGTGGTCGACGGCATGGGCGGCCACGTGGCCTACACCACCAGCCAGCGCGGCGACCGGACGCTGCTGCTGCACGGCGGCATGGGCGGCACCAACTACCTGCAGCCCCTGGCCGAAGCGATCGAGCGGAATTCGGACGCCGGCACCGTCATGGTGCGCTGGGAGCCGGGCTTCGAGCGGGTCTGGGGCTGGTTCACCCGCACCTCGGCGGCAGCGTCGGGGATGCCGGCGGCCAACAAGCGCGTCGCCAGCGTCATCGCCTGGGTGCACGAGCACCTGGCCGGGCCCGGCGAGTTCGGCACCGTCGGCTGCAGCATGGGCACGGTGGCCACGTTCGGCGCCGTCTACTGGCACGACGTGGACGAGGTGGTGGACTACCAACTGTTCAGCGGCGGCCCCGCCCTGTGGGACATCAACGCCGGCTGCGGCCTGCGCACCTACTCCGAGGGCCGGTGCGACGTGGACGCCGGCGTCACCTGCAGCACCGACGCCGACTGCAGCCAACTCGGGCCGGGCAGCCGCTGCGACGTGCCCCGTCCGATACCGCCGTTCCGGTTGTACCGGCAGGTGGTCAATCACGTGCACGCCACGCCGGCCTGCGCCATTCCGGGCGACGGCGAAGACTTCATCCCCTACGCCCCCTTCGACCGGAGCAGCTTCGCCTTCAGCGGCGGCGACTGGGACCTCGACCATCCGGTGGACTTCGCCATGGACGTGCGCGGCGGCGACGGGGACGAGAACTGGGCGTTGGGAGACACGATGCGCGTGTTCGAAGACATCCGGTCGGCGGCCGGACATGACAAGCGCTGGCACGCCACCGTCAACTCCAACCACTGCGCGGCGCTGTTCGACGGCACCGCGCTGGAGATGATCCTGGAGCGCATGGACCTGCGCTGAGCGCCCGGCAGGCGTCCATGACCTTCAACACGACCAACACCACCTTTCGCCAGTTGATGGGCAACGGGCTGAGCTATCGCGTGCCGCCGTTTCAGCGCGACTACTCCTGGGGACCCGACGAGTGGGACGACCTGTGGAACGACCTCGCGGAGCCGGCCCACTACCTGGGGTACTTGGTACTGCAATCGACCGACAACCGGACGTTCGCGATCATCGACGGACAGCAGCGCATGACCACGCTCAGCCTGCTGATGCTGGCCGCGGTGGCGCACCTCACCGAACTGGCCGCTCCGGACACCGCCGACGACCCGGAACTGCGGCGCGCCGCGCAGCTGCGCGCCAACTACCTGGGTTACCTCGACCCGGTGAGCCTGGTGCCGCGCTCCAAGCTGACGCTCAACCGCAACGACGACCGCTTCTACCAGGACTACCTGGTGCCGCTCGAACGCCTGCCGCAGCGGGGATTGAATCACCACCTCGGCGGAGCGGCGGACACGATCAGGGAACTGCGCAGCGTCTACCCTGACGACGGCGAGTTCCGGGCGGCCTTCGCCGACAAGGAGCTGCGCACCACCAGCAGCCGCAACCGCAAGGTGGCGCGGTATCTGCTGTTCCGGCTGGAACGCCACGTATCAGGAGAGGACTTCGACTTCGAGAGCGCGCAGTACGACCTGGAGCACGTGCTGCCGGAGTGGCCCGGCGAAGCCTGGGAGCAGTTCGACGACCGGCAGCGCGAATCGTTCACCTACCGGCTCGGCAACCTCACGCTGCTGGCCGCGGCCGACAACCGCGCCGCGGGAAACGCCGACTTCGCCGCAAAGCGCCCCACCTACGGCGACAGCCGATTCGCCGTTACGCGCAAGATCGCGGGAGATTACGATGCCTGGACCGTCGACAAGATCGCCTCCCGGCAGCGCTGGATGGCGCGCCAGGCGACCAGCATCTGGCGCCTGGACTTCTGAATCCGATGGACGCCAGCGAGAAGTTTCAGCATCTGTTGCGGGAGCTCTTTCAGTTCGATTGCGCTGACCTGGATTTCGGCATCTACCGGATCATGAACCACAAGCGCGGCGTGATCGAGAATTTCATCGCCGAAGACCTGCCGCGCACTGTCGCGGACGAGCTGCAGCGCGGCCCGCTGGCCGATCAGGCGCAGGCCGTCGAGCGCCTGCAGGAGCTTGCCCGGCAGATCCGGGATGTCCTGGGCGGGAATGCGCTCGACGCAGACGGCAACTTGGCGGTGACGTATCGAGACACCCCTTTGGGCAGGAAATACCTTCGGGCGAAGCGGACCGGCGGCCTCAGCCGGGACACGCTCGAGGCAGCCATCTACAACCATCTGTATGCGTTCTTCAGCCGCTACTATCAGGACGGTGACTTCATCTCGAAGCGGCGCTACTCCGGAAGCCAGCGCTACGCCATTCCCTACAACGGCGAAGAGGTCTATCTGCACTGGGCGAACAAGGACCAGTACTACGTAAAATCCGACGAGCATTTCCGCAACTACACCTTCACGCGGCAGGGCGTCAGCGTGCACTTCACGGTACGGAACGCGAACGTGGAACAGAACGACGTCAAGGGCGACAAGCGGTTCTTCCTGCCGCAGGTCGCAGAGATCACCTGCGATGCGGAAGCCGGCCGTGTGCTGATCCCGTTCGAATACCGGCCCCTGACCGGCCGGGAGGAGACCGTCTACGGCCGCAGGAACCAGCAAGAAGCGATCATCCGCTCCGCCCTGACCGAGATTCCCCGACGGTTGCGCGGCGCCGACGCGGCGGTAGCGGCGCTGACGGCCGAGCGCCACCGCAACGGCGAAGGCCGGCCGGTTGATTTCCTCGAGTACCACCTCCGCCGCTACACGCGGCGCAATTCCTCCGACTTCTTCGTTCACAAGAACCTGCGGGGGTTCCTCACACAGGAGCTCGATTTCTATCTGAAGAACGAGGTGCTCGACCTGGATGAAATCACCGCCGTCGGCGACGACGTGGCCGAAGGTTGGTTCCAGCTCATGCGGACGATCAAGGCGGTGGGCGGGCGCATCATCGAGTTTCTGGATCAGATCGAGAGCTTCCAGAAGATGCTGTGGGAGAAGCGCAAGTTCATCACCGAGACCCAGTACTGCATCACCATCGGCACCATCGACAGGAGCTTCTATCCCGACATCGCCGCCTGCGACCCGCAGTGGGCGGAATGGAAGGGACTGTTCCAAATCGACGAGGATGCGGTGAATCTGTTCAACTGCAATGGCGACCGCACTGACCGGCGCGTGTCCTTCCTGGAAACCCATCCGACGCTGGTACTCGATACCCGGCACTTCGATTCCGGCTTCGTGGATCGGTTGCTCAACGACGTGGATCACGTCGACGATCGAACCGATGGTCTGTTGATTCACAGCGAGAACTTTCAGGCGCTCGGCCTGTTGCGCGAATCCTACCGCAACAGGGTCGAATGCGTATACTTGGATCCGCCATACAATACCGGTGACTCGGAGATTCTCTACAAGAACGAGTATCTTCTTTCTTCCTGGTTGACGATGATGGAAAACCGACTCTCTCTCATGATGGGATTACTCAACGAGGATCCCGTTCTATTCATCGCGATTGACGATTTTGAGATGGTCGATCTCTGTGGACTGATCGACAAGCACTATCCGTTCTTCCGTCGCGAGATGATCATCGTCAATCACCACCCCCAGGGCGGCAAGGCGACGCTGTTGGCGAACACCCATGAGTACATGATCAGTTGCGTAAGCAAGGCTTCAGGTCGGACCTTGGTGGGACGTATCGCGAAAGACGGCGATGAACTTCGACCATTCAAGCGCAGCGGGACCGCTGCGAGCAATTTCCGCTACGCGCGGCCGAACAGCTTCTACTCCTTACTGGTCGACCCGGAGACCAGGGCCGTCGTCGGCGCGGAGCCTCCTCCGGCAAGGAATAGTAACGAGTACCCGCGCGGCAATACCGAAGAAGGATATGTCCGAGTCTATCCATTGGGAACTCAGGGTGAGGAGCGGGTCTGGCGCCGCTCGTATGAGTCGTGCCTGCCGCTGATCAGAAGCGGCAAGCTGCAGTGTAGCAACGGCATGACCATCTACCACCGCATCGAAGTGCAGGATCGCAGCGCCGCATTGTTCAGCAACTGGGTCGATTCACGATATAATGCCGGCACCTTCGGCGCCAATCTGCTTGGCGACATTATCGGAGCCAACAACTCTTTTTCCTACCCGAAGTCGGTTCACACCGTCGGCGACGCCATCTTCGGAGCAGGTATCGAAGACGACTCCTGTTGTGTCGATTTCTTCGCCGGATCGGGTACGACCGGGCACGCGGTAATCAATCTGAACCGTGAGGATGGCGGAGATCGCAAGTTCATCCTGGTCGAGATGGGCCGCCATTTCGATACGGTATTGATGCCGCGCATCAAGAAAGTGACGTTCACCCCGGAGTGGAAAGATGGGAAGCCGGTGCGGATGGCGACCCGGGACGAGGCTGAACGCGGCCCGCGCATCGTCAAGTACCATCGCCTGGAGAGCTACGAGGACGCGCTGAACAACATCGCTTTCGACGATGCGGCCGGTCAGCAGGCGCTGCGGTTCGACGATTACCTGCTCAAGTACCTGCTCAGGTGGGAGACGCGCACCAGCGCGACCCTGCTGAACGTGGAGAAGCTGAATCGGCCGTTCGATTACCGGCTGGACGTCCATGCCGACGGCCGGCGTCACGAACGGGTAGCGGACCTGCCGGAGACCTTCAACTACCTGCTGGGCCTGCGCGTGCAAACGCGCCGCGTGCACCACGACGAAGGGCGCCGCTATCTGGTCTATCGCGGCAGCGTCGAAGACCGGACGACGGTGGTCATCTGGCGGGAGACGGAGGGCTGGCGGAAGGAAGAGCTGATTCGGGACAAGGAGTTCGTGACCGAACGGGACCTGACCGCCGGAGCGGACGCGGTGTTCGTCAACGGCGATTCCTTCATCCCGAACGCGAAGGCCCTGGAGCCGGTGTTCAAGGCGCGGATGTTCGCGCCGTTGGGAAACTGACGGTGCCCCGGCGAAGGGGCGTCAGCGGCGCCGCCCGCGAGTCCGGCGCGGCGCCGCACGTGAGGCTGGAACAGCGGCTGGTGCTGCTGTCCTGGCTGAACGGGCTGCTCGGCTACCGGAGCAACCGTGACCTGCTGCGCGATCTGAAGGAGGCCCCGGAAGGGTTCGACGCGGCCGGACGCAGCCATCTCTACCACCGGCTGACGGCGCGCGGCGAGCTGCAGGTGCCGGCGGCCGATCTGGCCCGATACGACGACAACGTCCGCGCGCACCTTGACGCCATGAACGCCCGCCGCTCCGAGCCGATCACGCTGCGCTACTTTCAGCACGCCGCGCTCCTCCATACCGAGCTGTTCCTGGATCGATACTTCCATGGCCGGGGTGAGCTGATCCGCTCGCTGAACCGGTTCGCGGCGGACCGGAACGCTACCCGGCCGTTCGCCGACCCCGCCCCGCGCGACGCCGACTTCACGCAATCGGACCTGAAGAAGCTGGCGTTCTGGATGGCGACCGGCAGCGGCAAGACGCTCATCATGCACGTCAACTACCGCCAGTTCCTGCACTACCACCGCCGGCCGCTCGACAACGTCCTGCTGATCACGCCGAACGAGGGCTTGAGCGAGCAGCATCTGGCGGAGCTGGCCGCCTCGGACATCCGGTGCCGGAGCTTCGACCCGGACGAGAGCGGTCTCATGACGGCCGGGGAGGATGAGGTCCGGGTCATCGAGATCACCAAGCTGGTGCAGGAGAAGCGCGGCGGCGGCGTGAGCGTGCCGGTGGAGGCCTTCGAGGGCAACAACCTGATCTTCGTGGACGAGGGGCACAAGGGCTCCGGCGGCGCCGCGTGGCGCAGCTTCCGCGACGCGCTGGGCGAGACCGGCTTCACGTTCGAGTACAGCGCCACCTTCGGGCAGGCGCTGAGCGCGGCGCGCAACGACCAGCTCACCGCCGAGTATGGCAAGTCGATCATCTTCGACTACTCGTACCGCTACTTCCACGGCGACGGATACGGCAAGGACTTCCACGTGCTCAACCTGCAGGAGGAAGCGGCGGAGGATAGAACCGACCTGCTGCTGCTCGGCAACCTGCTCTCTTTCTACGAGCAGCGGCGGCTGTTTGCGCGGCAGGCGGCGGCGCTGCGCCCGTACCACCTGGAACGCCCGCTGTGGGTGTTCGTCGGCAGCACCGTGAACGCGGTCTACACCGAGTTCGGCCGGAAGCGCAGCGACGTGCTCACGGTAGTCCGATTCCTGCACCGCGTATTGGAGAACCGGCGGGGCTGGGTGGTCGGGGCCATCGAGGAGCTGCTCGCCGGCCGGAGCGGTCTGACCGCGCCGGACGGACGGGACGCGTTCGGCGATCGATTCAAGTATCTGCGCGAAGAATCCCTGTCGGCCGCGGCCGTGTACCGGGACCTGCTCGCTACGGTGCTGCACGCGCCGGCGGGAGGCGGCCTGCACCTGTGCGCCATCCGCGGCAGCGCCGGTGAGATCGGACTGAAGGCGAGCGGCGCCGAACACTACTTCGGACTGATCTACGTCGGCGACGCCGCCGCCTTCAGGAAACTCGCCGCGGCCGACGACTGCGGAATGACGTTGGAAGAGGACGTGGTCAGCGGCTCGCTGTTCGACGCCATCGGCCGTCCGGCCACCACCATCGACGTGCTGATCGGGGCGAAGAAATTCATGGAGGGCTGGAACTCGTGGCGGGTGGCGAGCATGGGACTGCTCAACATCGGCCGCAAGGAGGGATCGGAGATCATCCAGCTCTTCGGGCGCGGCGTGCGCCTGCGGGGCAGGGGACGCAGCCTGAAGCGAAGCGCGGCGCTGGCCGGCCGGCATCCGGCCCATCTCGGCCTGCTGGAGACGCTCAACGTGTTCGCCGTGCGCGCCAACTACATGACGCAGTTCCGCGCGTACCTGGAACGGGAAGGGATCGAGACCGAAGGTGACGTCGAGTTGCCGCTCGGCATCAGGACGAACCGGGACTTCCTGCGCCGGGGCCTGGTCGTACCTCGGGTGCCGGAGGAGCGGAACTTCGCCGCCGAGGCGTATCTCCTGCTGGAGCCGGAGCGGGACCTCCGGGTGCGCGTGGACCTGTCGCTCAAGGCGCAGTCCCTCGAAAGCGGCGCCGGCGGCCTCACCGCGGTTGCGATGCGCGGCGGCCGGGAGGTGGAAATACCGGACGAAAGTCTCGAGCTCGTCGATTGGCAGCGGGTCTACCTGGAGCTCCTCGAATACCGGGAACGCAGGGGCTACGCCAACCTCGTCATTCGGCCGGAAACGGCCCGGACGATCATGGAGACGTCCCACCCCGGCCGGCTCTACCGCCTGACCGCCGACGAGTCAATTGTCGCGCCGACTTCCTTCGCCGGCGCCGAACCGCTCCACGAGGCGGTGCTCTCCATCCTGCGGCACTACCTGGACCGGTTCTATCGCGTCCGCCGGGAGCGCTGGGAGGCGCAGCACATGGTGTACGCGGAGCTCGACGAGGAGCATGCGAACTTCCGGGACTACACCGTCCGGATCGCCCGCAGCGAAGTCGAGCTGATCGACGCGATTCAGAAGCTCATCGCCGAAGCGGACCGCATCTACCGGCAGGAGACGCAGGAGTTGCCGGCCGTTCACTTCGACCGCCACCTGTACCAGCCGCTGCTGGTGGAGCGCGGCGCCAAGGTACGGAGCGACCCGCCGGGCCTCAACGAGGCGGAACGTCGGTTCGTCGAGGATCTGCGGCAGTACTGTTTGGCGGAGCGCGACGGATCGCTCGCCGGCAAGGAAATCTATCTCCTGCGCAACCTGAGCAAGGGGAAGGGGATCGGATTCTTCGAGCGGCGCGGCTTCTATCCCGACTTCATCCTGTGGATCAAGGCCGGCTCCGCGCAGCGCATCGTCTTCGTCGAACCGCACGGCCTGCTGCACGCCGAGGCGTACCGGCATGACGACAAGGCGCGGCTGCACGAATCCCTGCCGGGACTGGCCGCGGCGATGGCGTCACGCACCACGCTGAAGAACGTGACCCTCGACTCCTTCATCGTCTCCGCGACCCCCTACGAAGAGGTGCGCACCAGATATGATGACGGCACCTGGGACCGGGAGCGTTTCGGAGACCGGCACATCCTGTTCCGCGAAGCCGATCCCCGCGGCTACGTCGCCCGGATCGTCACCCCTCCAACGGCGCGAACATCCGCGCCTTGAACACCGGCTCCAGCGCCTTCGCGTCCGGGATGAAGGAATCGCCGTTGACGAAGACCGCGTCCGCCCCGGCGGTCAGGTCCCGTTCGGTCACGAACTCCCTGTCCCGGATCAGCTCCTCCTTCCGCCAGCCCTCCGTCTCGCGCCAGATGACCACCGCGGTCCGGTCTTCGACGCTGCCGCGATAGACCAGATAGCGGCGCCCGTCGTCGTGGTACACGCGGCGCGTCCGCACGCGCAGTCCCAGCAGGTAGTTGAAGGTCTCCGGCAGATCCGCGCCGGCATCGACGCCCAGCCGGTAATCGAACGGCCGATTCAGCTTCTCCACGTTCAGCAGGGTCGCGCTCGCGCGCGTCTCCCACTTGAGCAGGTACTTGAGCACGTAGTCGTCGAACTGCAGCGCCCGCTGGCCTGCCGCATCGTCGAACGCGATGTTGTTCAGCGCCTCCTCGTAGCTCTCCAGGCGATGGTACTTGACGATGCGCGGGCCGCGTTCAGCTTCGTCCCGGGTCGCCGTCCGCGCCGGCTTCCCGTCCTTCCACTCCGGCGTGAACGTGACCTTCTTCATTCGCGGCAGGAGAATGGCATCGAACTGGCCGCCGACTTCGACCAGGACGAACCTGCGCCGCGCGCCGTCGTCCCGGTTCAGGCGCATGACCGCGTGGCCGGTCGTGCCCGAGCCGGCGAAGTAATCCAACACCAGGCCGTCGGTTCCGTCCGCGGCGGCGCCGATCAGGTCGGCGTAGAATGACACCGGGTGCGCGTAGGGGAAGTCGTTCAACCCGAGCGAATCGAGCTCCGATTTGCCCCTCCTCGCATCCTGAAGCACGGAGGGAAGCTGACGGCTCGATGATTCGCGCAGCAACCGTTTCTGGCGTGGCTGCGTACTCTCGTCCGCTCCGAACAGTATTTCTCCCTGCGCCATCATCTCGCGCAGCGTAGCCGGCGTTCTCGAGAAGCCGTTGGGCGGAACCGGGCACGGCCGGCCGGTCGCCGGGTGTATCAAGGGCTCGAAGAACTTGGGATCCGTTCTCGGTTCCGGCGCCCGCAGACTCACGCTCGTGTATACCCTGCCCTCGTCGTCGAGATAGCGATACGCCTTCTCGCCGCCGCTCAGGGCATCGTTCCGGCGTATCCAGTCGGCGAATTGCGCTCTTGCCTGCTGCAGGGAAGCGGGATACTTGCGCACCAACTCCTTCGCCCGGTCCAGAATCGACTGCGCGTGACTCGTCCGCAGGTTGAGCGCGCGGTCCGACTTCGTTCTCCATATGACGTACTCGTGCTGAATCGCAATCCCGCCGCCCCCGGTCATCGGATTCCTCTTGTCCCAGACGATCGTGCCGGCGTTGGGGATGCCCAGTCGCTCGAACAGCAGGTGGAGCCGTTCGTACTCGTTCTCGTCGATGTGGCAGACCAACGAACCGCGGTCGTTCAGGAGCGCCGCGGCGCGGCGCAGGTGCTGCTCCATCATCGTCAGCCAGCTCGAATGCCGGTATGCGTTCTTGTACAGAAAACCGCTCGTCTGCGTATTGTAGGGAGGATCGACGTGTATGCAGCTTATCGTTCTCCGGTATGCGGCGTGCAGCAAGCTCAGTGCCTGGGTGTTGTCGCCATGCATCAGCAGACCGTCCAGCACGTCGTCCAGATCGTCGATACTGCCGATCAGGCGGTCGACGAAGTCGGGCGCGAAATGCCGGGTGTCGAGTACCAGCGCCGGATGGGTTTCCAGGAAGGTCAGGCGCCGGGCCGTGCGGTCGTCGATGCGGAACAGCTCCTTCCATTCCGCCCACTGCGGGTCGCAGGCGGCGATGTCGGGATAGAAGCTCCTGTCGATGTTGCCGACCGTGATGCAGTACCAGGTCTCGGTGATGAACTTGCGCTTCTCCCACAGCATCTTCCGGAAGCTCTCGATCTGATCCAGGAACTCGATGATCCGCCCCCCGACCGCCTTGATCGCCCGCATGACCTGGAACCAGTCTTCGGCCCGGCTCTCCCCGGCGGCCGCCAGCTCGTCCAGATCGAGCACCTCGTTCTTCAGATAGAAATCGAGCTCCTGGGTGAGGAACCCCCGCAGGTTCTTGTGGATGAAGAAGTCGGAGGCGTTGCGCCGCGTGTAGCGGCGGAGGTGGTATTCCAGGAAGTCGACCGGCCGCCCGTCGCCGTTGCGGTGGCGCTCCGCCGTCAGCGCTGCCAGCGCCGCGCCGGCGCCACCCAACCGCCGGGGAATCTCGGCCAGGGCGGAGCGGATGATCGCCTCCTGCCGGTTCCTGCGGCCGTAGAAGGTCTCCTCCCGGCCGGTCAGGGGCCGGTATTCGAACGGGATCAGCACGAGCCCGGCTTCCGCGTCGCAGGTGATCTCCTCGACCTGCGGCAGGAAGAACCGTTTGTCGCCCTTGACGTCGTTCCGTTCCACGTTCGCGGCCCGCACCGTGAAGCGCACGGTGACGCCCTGCCGCGCGAAGGCGTAGTCGCGAAAGTGCTCGTCCGACTTGACGTAGTACTGGTCGTCGTTCGCCCAGTAGAGATAGACCTCTTCGCCGTTGTAGGGAATGGCGTAGCGCTGCCGCCTGGAGTAGCGCCGCTTCGAGATGAAGTCGCCGTCCTGATAGTAGCGGCTGAAGAACGCGTGCAGATGGTTGTAGATGGCCGCCTCGGGCGCCTGCGCCTGGCCGGCGAGCGGACCGCGTTGCAGCTCCTCCGCGATGGTGCGCGGCAGGTCCTCGGCGATGAATGCCTCGATCACGCCGCGCCGGTGGTTCATGATCCGGTAGATGCCGAAATCCAGGTCGGCGCAGTCGAACTGAAAGAGCTCGCGCAACAGATCCTGGAACTTATCCAAATTGACGTGTAGGGGCTGATATTGGGCTTTACACATCAACTTGGATGTATAAGCCGGGCGCGGGTCGTTGCCGCTCCTGCCGGCGGACGGGTCCGCCGGCAGGAGGGAAGATCAGCCGAGCGCCGGCTAGTCGGCGTGGAAGATGGAGAACATCATCCGCCGCGCGTGGCTCGACAGGGAGTCGTAGTTCTGCCAACCGCTGTATTGCTCGAGCTTGATGGACCCCGGCAGCGTAGCGATCAGCCCGAACACGGCGAACGGCCCGCCCTCTTCCTGCGCCTTCGTCATCTGCCCCATCACTACGTCGTAGAGATCGTTGTAGTACTGGGCATTGTCACGCAGCACCTGCGGGTCGGTCGACACCGAGTGGGTGGTCAGGGCGTGTTCCAAATCCCATTCGCCGATGGTATTCAGAATCCTGCGGGTTCCGGTGAAGTTCTTGTCATCAACCCAGTCGGAGCCGGTGAGCGCCTGGTCCTCGTACAGGTCGGCGGTCAATACCACCTTCTGCCGCGGCAGGTACACCACGGTGGTCGCATCGCCGTCGCCGGGGCCGAGGTAGTGCAGTTCCACCGGCGTATCGCCGACCATGATCCGCTTGTAGTTGATGAAGCTCTCGAACGATTGCGGCACGTCATTGAACGGCGCCTCCGCCAGCGCGAATACCGGCCGGCAGTTGACGTGACAATGCACCGTCGCGTCCGGGAACAGACTGGTCCCGCCGGCGTGATCGAAATGCTCGTGCGTCAGCACGACGTGCGAGATCGGACTGTCGGTGAGCGTGCCGACGAAGTCCTGCAGCATCGGCCCCCGCAGGTTGTTTGCCGGCTCGGTCACCAGCACCTCCTCTCCCGAAACGACGACCAGGCTGCCGTAGCCCAGCGCGAACCAGTAGTATACGCCGTCGGCAAGCTGGTTGGTGACCGGCGGCGGCATCTGCTGCGCGTGCAGGTTTACCGTCACCCCGGCCAGCGCCGCCGCCAACAAGGCGGCCCCTTTCTTGACTATCTTGGTCACGATTCCGTCCTCCTCGATGTCCGATACGCGCCGCTTCCAACGGCGCTAGCCCGCAATGCTACCGCGTCCGGCCGCCGCGGTCAAACACATTTCCGCGGGCAGTCGGTAATTGCCTATGGTAAAAGGCGTTGCAGAAGGTCGGCGGCAGTGTGCGCGGCGCTGCTGCGGGCGCTCAGTCCCAGGCGGTCGCGGGCTTCGCCGAGCGGGGTCACGGCGTAGCGGCCGGCGCCCCACAAGCGGTCCAGCAGCGGCTCCAGCACGGCGCGCAGGCGGGCCGCGCCGGCGTCATCGTTGGGCGCCAGGGCGCGGTCGTTGACCACCACTTCGCAGGCGCCGCCCGCGAAGCTCACGGCGCCGGCGAACTCCGCCTCCTGCTCCAGCTTGCGGCACGCGGTCAAGGCCGCCCGAAACGCCTGCGCGAGCGCTTCGCCGGGCGCCGCGTCCAGCCGCGTGCGGCGGTTGTACAGCAGCCCCAGGCGGCCCCCGCCCTGGTCCAGGCCGTAGATCGCCTCGTGCGCCACCAGCACCACACCCGGCCCCTCCGGCACGTGGCGGTAGTCGGCGACGTCGATCAGCAGCCCGGGCAGCGCCTGCTGCTGGATCCAGCGGTGGAACACCGGGATTGCCTGCGCCAGATCCACCGCCCCGGCGCTCGCCTCGACAGCCGGGAACTTGACGTTGACGTGCTGCAGCCAACGCTCGCTCATGCGTACTGCTCCATCGGCGCCGGGCCTAGGCCGTCGCCGCCTGCCGCTCGGCCAGCCGCGCGTAGCAGGCGTGGGCGGCCTCGATGAACAGGGAGGCCTCTTCGATGAGCTGATGCGCGGTCTCCGCGGTGTAGTCGGCCGCCGCCCGCCCCTGCGCCTTGAACAGGTAGGCGGCGAACTTGCCGCGCGCGTAGGGGTCGAAGAACAGCTCGGTGTCGTAGAACTCGCGCCGGAACGCGGCCACCACCTGATCGTTGCCGGCCGGCGCGGCGCCGTGGTAGCGCAGCAGCGCGTACGCGGCGTGCACCATCGAGCCGTACGCGGTGCTCACCGCCTTGCCGGTGCGGCCGCTCTCCAGATGGAGCTGCGCCTCGAACGCCTCGCGCTCGGCCGCGGTGAGCTGGAAGTCGATCGGCGCCACCACCTCGCCGGCGCACTCGCCCACGCCCATGTCGCCGGTAGTGAATACCCGCGGGTCGCCCCAATCGCTGTAGAAGGTGCTGTCCTCGTCATAGGTGGGCACCACCGTGAGGTCCTCCAGAAGCTGCTTGCAGGCCGCCTTGCCGATGCGCCGGACGTAGTCCTGGAAGCTCTCGCCGCCCGCCCGGTCGCGCAGGTAGCTGCCGGTGATGCGCTCCACCGCCTCCGGGATCTGCCGCGAAGGCACCGCGCCCATCGCCAGGCCGTAGGAGCCGGCGTTCTCCTGCCACTGGCCGCCCAGCACCACCTGAAAGTGGGGCACGGTGATCTTGTTGCGCTTGCGGCTGACGCCGTAGAAGCCCAGGTCGGCCACGTGATGCTGGCCGCAGGAGTTGAAGCAACCGCTCACCTTGATGCGCAGCCCGCGGATCACCTGATCCAGCTCGCTGCTCCGGGCCAGCAGCCGCTCGCGCAGCTCGCCGGCGAGGCCGCGCGAGGAGGCGATGCCCAGCTTGCAGGTGTCGGTGCCGGGGCAGGCGGTGAGGTCGACGATGGTGCCGGCCCCCGGCGCCGCCAGCCGCGCCGCCTCGAGGTCGTGGTACAGGCAGAACAGGTCGGCGGTGCTCACCCAGCGCAGCACCAGGTTCTGCTCCACCGTGGTGCGCACCGTCTCCTTGACGTACTTGCGCGCCGCGTCGGCCACCGCCCGCATTTGCGGGGAGGTGATGTCGCCGAGCGGCAGCGCGATGGTCACCGTAGCGTAACCGGGCTGGCGCTGCGGGTAGACGTTGGTGCGCAGCCACTCGGCCCAGTCGCCGCCACCGGCCGCCGCGGCCGCCAGATCCAGGTCGCCTGGCTCCCGCAGCGGCTGCTCCGCGAACGCCTCCGCCTCCTCCAGGTAGGCGGTCCAGCGCGGGTCGTGGTCGAGCTTGGCGCGCTCCTCCCATACCAGCCGTTGGAACTCCTCCAGGCCGAGTTTGGCTACCAGGAACTTGATGCGCGCCGCGGCGCGGTTGCGCTTCTCGCCGAGGCGCGCGTACACCCGGGAGATCGCCTGCGCCAGCGGCAGCAGCTCCTCCGGCGCCAGGAACTCCGCGAACAGCTTGGCTTGGTGCGGCACCGAGCCGAGGCCGCCGCCGACGTACACCTCGAACCCGCGGCGGGTCTCGCCGCCCTCCTCGCGGGTCACCGCCACCGCCCCCAGGTCGTGCATCCGCACCAGCCCGCACGCCTCGTGGCGGCAGCCGGAAAACGCCACCTTGAACTTGCGCCCGAAGTCCTGCACGTCGGGGTGGCCAAGCAGGAACCAAGCCAGCGCCCGCGCGTAGGGGGTGACGTCGAACGCCTGGGTATGGCACACCCCGGCCACCGGGCAGGTGGTCACGTTGCGCACCGAGTTGCCGCACGCCTCGCGGGTGGTGATGCCGGCTGCGGCCAGCCGCCGCATCAGGTCGGGCGTGTCCTCCATGTGGACGAAGTGGAGCTGCACGTCCTGCCGCGTGGTGATGTGGCTGATACCGTCGGAGTACTCCTCCGCCAAGTCCGCCAGCACCTCGAGCTGGGCGGCGTTCAGGCCGCCCCACGGAATCTTGATGCGCTGCATGCCGGGCGCGTCCCACGCCGTATCCGGCCCCTTGGTCAGCTCCCCGGCGGGATATGCCAGCTCCTGCTTCTTCAGCCCGTCGTGGCGGTGACCGTTGTCGTAGCGCTGGCCGTACACGCCGCGCCGCAGGCGCGTCTCGGCGAATACGCGATCTTCGATCCGGTCCTGCCGCTTGAGCGCGATCTCGTTCTCGAACACGTCGATCTCGGCCCCGAGATCGCGCGGAATACGGTCGCCGAGGCGCCCCTTCCACAGCCCGTTGCTCACTTTCATAAGGCGCTGCATTGATAGCAGAATCCGCCGCGCGCGTCAATCCGCGTTGCTTCGGGAGTGCGGCAGTGACTACATTGGCGGCCTATCCATGGCTACTTCCCTACCGCCGGCGCGGCCGCCGGGCGCCGCCCGAGAGTCGACCGCCTGGTGGCGCCTGCGGCTGCCGCCCGACATCGTGGCAACGCTCGAGGCCTCTCCCGAAGTGCTGGTGCCGCGCAGCCGCAATCAGCTCCTGAAGCTGTCCCTCGGGGAGACCGGCGGGCAGACCCAATTCGAAGTAGCCTACGAGGTACCGGGCCGCGGCCGGATCGTGGAGGCGGTGGTCACCCGCTGCCGCAACGGCGTGGCGGTGAACTACACCGAGCCCTACATGCGGCGGCGCGACCCCGACTGCATGGTGGTAGCCGACGAAGGACCGTCCGAAAAGCCGCGCTTCATCGACCGCTTCGACACCCCCTTCGCGCCGGTGCGCACCGAGATCCTGCGTTGGCTCGGCGCGCAGGAACTGATCGCGCTGCCGTTCGTGTCCGGCGGGCGCGAGTTCGGCTACGACTCGCTGTTGATCGCTCCGCGCAACGCCGCCTTCTTCGCCGCCGCCCTGGCCGACCTGCAGGGGATGCTGCCCGGCATCGACATTGCCGACGGCTTCACGCCGCGCGCCATCATCTTCCTGGCGCCGCCGTTCCGCCACACCCACTGCGCCGGCCGCCAGGTGGTGGTCCACAACCGCATGGCGGACCGCCACGAAATCCACTCTCTCAACCTGTATCCGGGGCCGAGCGCCAAGAAGGGGGTATACGGCGTGCTGCTCACCATCGGCGAGAGCGAAGGCTGGATTACCGCCCACGGCTCGACGGTCGAGGTAGTCACCCCCTACGACAACATCGTCACCATCATGCACGAAGGCGCCAGCGGCGGCGGCAAGAGCGAGATGTTGGAGCACGTCCACCGCGAAGCCGACGGGCGCCTGCTGCTGGGCCGCAACACCGTGACCGGCGAACGCCGCTACATCGCCATGGGGCAGACCTGCGCCTTGCGCCCGGTGACCGACGACATGGCGCTGTGCCACCCGGACCTGCGCAACGACAGCGGCCATCTGGCGGTGATGGACGCCGAAGAGGCGTGGTTCCTGCGCGTCAATCACATCGACCGCTACGGCATCGACCCCTCCTACGAGCGCCTGTCGATCCATCCCCCGGAGCCGCTGCTGTTCATGAACATGGCGGCCACCCCCGGCGCCACCTGCCTGATCTGGGAGCACGTCGAAGATGCGCCCGGGGTGCCGTGTCCCAATCCGCGGGTCATCGTGCCGCGGCGCCTGGTGGCCGGGATCGTGGACGACCCGGCGACGGTGGACGTGCGCGGCTTCGGCATCCGCACGCCGCCCTGTACCGCCGGCGATCCCAGCTACGGCATCCCGGGCCTGCTGCACGTGCTGCCGCCGGCGCTCGCCTGGCTCTGGCGGCTGGTAGCGCCGCGCGGTTACTCCAACCCCAGCATCACGGTCGACAGCGGTCTGACCAGCGAAGGGGTCGGCTCCTACTGGCCGTTCGCCACCGGCCGGCGCGTGGTGCAGGCCAACCTCCTGCTGCGCCAGATCCGCAACACGCCGGCGACGCGCTTTACCCTGAGTCCCAATCAGCACGTCGGGGCGTGGCAGGTCGGGTTCATGCCGCAGTGGATCGCGCGCGAGTACCTGGCGCGGCGCAGCGGGGCGCGCTTTCGCCCGGACCAGCTCACCCCGGCCCGCTGCCCGCTGCTAGGTTACGCGCTGCGCTCGATGCAGATCGAAGGCGCCTTGATCCCGCAGGAGCTGTTGCAGGTGGAGCTGCAGCCGGAGGTGGGCGAAACGGGTTACGACGCCGGCGACGCCGAACTGCGCGCCTTCTTCGCCGCCACCCTGCGGCCCTATCTGAAGGAGTCGGACCTGGAACCGTTGGGGCGCAGCATCATCGAAGCCGCCCTCGATGAATGCAGCGTGGAGCAACTGGCCGCGTTCGACCTGTAGGCCGGCCGGTGCCCGCGCCGCGCGGGGGCGTGGTAGGCTGGGCGGCGTGCGACCGACCAACCTGCTGTTCCTGCTTTCCGACCAACACACCCGCGCCGGTCTCGGCTGCTACGGCGGCCCCGGCATCACCCCGCACCTGGACGCCCTGGCCCGGCGCGGCACCCGCTTCACCGGCGCCTACACCAACTGTCCGATCTGCGTGCCGGCGCGCGCTTCCTTGGCCACCGGGCGCTACGTCCACGAGATCGGCTGCTGGGACAACGGCCTCCCCTACGACGGCAGCATTCCCGGTTGGGGGCATCACCTGCGCGCCGAAGGGGTCACCGTCGACGCCATCGGCAAGCTGCACTTCCGCAGCGCCGCGGACGACAACGGCTTCGGCGCCGAAATCGAACCGCTGCACGTGGTGGAGGGGCTGGGCGACGTGCTCGGCTGCGTGCGCGACGATCCGCCGCCGCGCAACGCCCGCGCCGGCGTGCTGGGGGCGGGCCCCGGCCACTCTTCCTACCTGGCCTACGACGAGCGCAACGCCGCCAACGCCGTGGACTGGCTGCGCCGGCACGCCGCGGCCGCCGAGCCGTGGGTGCTGTTCGTGTCGTTCGTGTGCCCCCATCCGCCCTACGTCGGACCGGAGTCCTGGTACCGGCGCTACCGCCAACTGGGACCGCCGCCGATGCCGCAGTGGCAGCCGGAACAGTGGCCGCGGCATCCCGCCATCGCCGCCTTCCGGCGCTTCTTCAACGAGGAGGAGCCGTTCACCGAGGAGCAGCTGCGCAACCTCAGCGCCGCCTACTATGCCGCCTGCAGCCATCTGGACGCGCAGATCGGCCGCGTGCTGGCGGCGCTGGCCGAGCTGGAGCTGGCCGCCTCCACCCGCGTCATCTACACCTCGGACCACGGCGAGTCGCTGGGCGCGCGCGGCCTGACCGGCAAGTTCACGCTCTACGACGAGTCGGCCGCGGTGCCGCTGATCCTGGCCGGCCCCGATGTGCCGGCCGGGCGCGCCGTGAGCACTCCGGCCAGTCTGGTGGACTGCTACCCGACGGTGGTGGCCGCGGCGGGGGGCAGCCCCGCGCCCGGGTTGCCGGGAACCGACCTGTGGCAACTCGCCGCGGCGCCGCCGGCGGCGCGCACCGTGTTCAGCGAGTACCACGCGCTGGGCAGCAGCGCGGCCTCCTACCTGCTGCGCGACGCCCGCTACAAGTACCTCCACTACGTGGACGGGCCGCCGCAGTTGTTCGATCTGCAGGCCGACCCGGAGGAACGGCGCGACCTGGCGGCGGCCGGGGACGCGCGCGCTCCGGCCCTGCTGCGCCGCTTCGAACGGGAGCTGCGCGAGCTGCTCGACCCGGAGGCGGTGGACCGCCGCGCCAAGGCGGATCAGGCGGCGCGGGTGGCGGCCTGCGGCGGGCGGGCGGCGGTGCTGGCGCGCGGCACCTTCGCCAACTCCCCGACGCCGGACGAGGCGCCCGCCTGGAGCCATCCGGGGGCGCGCTAGCTAGCTAAATGCGCGCCTGATACTCGTACAGTTGCTGGTAGCGGCCGCCGGCGGCGATCAACTCGTCATGGCGCCCGCGCTCCACGATGCGGCCCTCTTCCACCACCAAGATCTGGTCCGCGCGGCGGATGGTGCTCAGACGGTGGGCGATCACCAGCGTGGTGCGGCCGGCCATGAGCTCGGCCAGACTGTGCTGGATGAACGCCTCGCTCTCGTTGTCCAGGCTGGAGGTGGCCTCGTCCAGGATCAGCACCCGTGGATCCGCCAGGATGGCGCGCGCCAGCGCCACCCGTTGCCGCTGGCCGCCGGAGAGCTTGACCCCGCGCTCGCCGATCACGGTATCCAGCCCGGCCTCGAAGCGGTCGCTGAACTCGTCCACGTGCGCGGCCCGCACCGCCGCGCGCAGCGCTGCCTCGTCCGCGTCCGGGCGGGCGAACAGCAGGTTCTCGCGGATGGTGCCGGCAAACAGGAACTCGTCCTGCAGCACCACGCCGAGGCGGCGGCGATAACTGTCCAGGACTACGGTGGTCAGGTCGTGGCCGTCGATGCTCACGACGCCGGAGTCGGGCACCAGAAACGAGGCCGCCAGCCCGGCGATGGTGGTCTTGCCGGACCCGGAGGTGCCCACCAGCGCGATCATGGTCCCCGCCGGCGCTTCCAGACTCACCTCGTGCAGCACCGGCGCGCCGGGGTGGTAGCCGAACGAGACCCGGTCGAAGCGAATGTCGCCGCGCACGCTCTCCAGCGCCACGGTGCGGCCCGGCTCCTCACCCTCCGGCTGCTGAGCCAATACCTCCTGCATCCGGTCCAGCCCGGCGAACGCCTCGGTGAGCTCGGTACCGATGCGGCCCATCTGGACGATCGGCGCAGTCATGAATCCCAGGTAGAGGCTGAACGCCACGAAGTCGCCGACGGTCATCGCGCCGCGCAGAATCAGCGAGCCGCCCACGCCCATGATCAGCACGGCGCCCAGGCCCATGATCAGGGCGCCGGCGCTGGTTACCAGACTGGTGGCCGTAAGCGAGCTGCGCACCGTGGCGAAGATGCGTTCCACCCCGCGGGCAAACGCGCGCTCCTCGTGCGCTTCGGCGCGAAACCCCTTGACGACCCGAATGCCGGCCAGGGACTCGGTGAGGCGGCCGGTGACCTCGGCGGTGATGGCCCAGCGCCGGCGGTGGATCGGGCGCACCAGAGCGAACGTCCGGCCCGTCAGCAGGCCGAACACCGCCAGCGGAATCACGGTATAGAGGGTCATCGGCACGCTGATGCGAAGCAGCAGAATCACCGCCACCACCGCGGTGATTGCCCCGCCGGCCAGATGCACCAGCCCGGTGCCCACCAGGTTGCGGACCCCTTCCACGTCGGTCATCACCCGCGACACCAGCGCGCCGGTCTGGTTGTTATCGAAGAACGCCACCGGCAGGCGCTGCACGTGGCGCTGAATCCGCGCCCGCAGCACCGCGATGAGGCGTTGTCCCTGCACGCTCAACAGCCGGGTGAGCAGAAACGAGCTGCCCGCCTGGGCCAGCACCGCGCCCGCCACGGCAAGCAGCAGCACCGTGAGCAGGGCCGTATTCCGGTTGCCGATCACGTCGTCGATCAGGTACTTGGAGGCTCCCGGCAACACCAGCCCGGCCAGGCGGTTGACGCCGATCAGGAACAATCCGAGGAGCAGCAACCAGCGCCGCGGCCAGACGACGGTGGTCAGGACGTGGCGGATGCTGACCGCGGCACCGGGGCGCGCCGCCTTGCGCGGCCCGTCCAGGGCGCCGGGCGGCGCGGCGGGCGAGGCCGTGGTGGGCGTGGTCGCGGAACGGCTGCTCATGGCGGCGTACTGCAAGTGTACTCATAACGCGCGCCGCGGACAGCGCCGCGGCGCTGCTTGATAGCCGCCCGGTTGCCAGCCGCCGGCGCCAGCCGTAGGCTGCCGGGACCATGCAGTTCGTGATGTTCACCAAGCACCTCGCCGGCCTCTCCCTGGAGGAGTTGATTGGCGCCCTCAAGGAGGTCGGCGTCGCCGGCGCGGACTTGGCGGTGCGGCCCGGCTACCCGGTCAACCCCGATAACATGGCCGCCGAGCTGCCGCGCGCAGCGCAGCGGTTCCGCGCCGCCGGCCTGGAGCTTCCGCTGGTCACCGCTCCGACCTCCCTGACCTCCCCGGCCAGTCCCCGCGCCGAGGAGTTCTACGCCGCCTGCGGCGCCGCCGGCGTCGCGCATCTGAAGCTCGGCTACTGGCGCTGGGATCCCGAGCGGCGCTTCTGGGACCAGATCGCGGAAATCCGCGAGTGGTTGGCCACCTTTCAGGAGTGGTCGCGGCGTTACGGCGTCAAGACGGTGGTCCACAACCACTCCGGCACCTCGCTGGGGATGAACTCCTCGCAGATGATGCACCTGGTGCAAGGCTTCGACCCGGCTCACGTGGGCGTGTTCGCCGACCCCGGCCACCTGGCGGTATGCGGGGAGCCGGTCGCCATGGCGCTGGAGATGGTGCGCGGCTACCTGGCCTGCGTGGCCTGCAAGGATCTGCTGCGCGCGGCGCTGCCGGAGGCCGGCGGCTGGTGGGGGCGCGGCGCGCCCGCCCGCGTCTTCACGGTGCCGCTGGGCCGCGGCTTCGTGGACTACCCGGCCGCCCTGACCACCCTGCGCCGCATCGGCTTCGCCGGCACCATGAGCCTGCACAGCGAATATGACGAGCCGGTCGAGGACGTGGTGGCCATGACCCGCATCGACTTCCGCTACCTGCAGCGCCTGCTGGCCGACACCCCGCCGAACTGACGCGGCGCCGCTTTCGGTTGCCGGGAGTGGGGCAACCTCATAGGATAGGGGCGTGATCCTGCGGCTGGCTGACCTTACCCGCGAGCGGGTCGGCGAACTGGCGCCCCATCGCCTGGCGGTGCTGCCCACGGCGTCGATCGAGCAGCACGGCCCGCATCTGCCGGTCGGGACGGATACCTTCCTGTGCGAAGCGGTGGTGACCGGCGCCGCGCAACGGGCGGCAAGCGAGATCGTGGTGGCGCCCACCCTGCGCTACGGCGACTCGGCGCACCACTTCCCGTTTCCCGGGGTGATTACCCTGTCCAGCGCCAGCTATGCGGCCGCGGTGGGCGAGTTGTGCGACTCCCTCTGGCGCTCCGGGTTCCGGCGCCTGGCGGTGATCAACGGCCACGGCGGCAACGACCCCGGCAACGAGATCGCCGCCCGCGACCTGGTGCACCGCGGCGAACGCGAGGTCACGATCGGCGCGGCCGCCTACTGGGATATTGCGCGCCCCGCGCTGGTGGCGGAAACTGACCTGCCGAGTGCGCTGATACCCGGCCACGCGGGCCGCTTCGAAACTGCGCTGATGTTGGCAGTGCGCCCCGAGCTGGTGGACGAGACCGCGCTGGCGCAACTTGGCGCCGGCGGCGATACCGCCGGGGGCCGCTTTCGGGGGGTAGGCGGCGGCGCCGGCGCGCGAGTCCGGGCGGCCGGCGGCTGGGAAGCGGGCGGCGGCTTCACCGACCACCCGGCCGCGGCCGACCGCGCCGCCGGCGCGCGCTACCTGGAGGTGGTGACGCGCGAGGTGGCGGCGTTTCTGGACGCCCTGGCGACCCGCTAAAACGACGACGTGAGGACTGAGGTGAAGAAACCTGACCTGGACCAAGGGGCGCGGGTACGCGCCGCCGTGACCCTGAGCCTGGTGCCGGAGGTGCGCGGCGGGCCGTTCGTGTTTTGGGACGAGATTGCGCCCGCCTGCGCCGCCGCGGCGCGGATCGGCTTCCACGGCATCGAGCTGTTTCCGTCCGCCGCGGCGGCCGTGCCGGCCGCGGAAGTGCGCGCGGCCCTGGCCGCCAACGGGCTGGCGCTGGCGGCCGTGGGCACCGGCGCGGGCGGGGTGGTGCACGGCCTGTCGTTGGCGCACCGCGACGCGGCGCAGCGGCAACGCGCCGTCGCCTTCGTACGCGCCATCATCGAGCTGGCGGCGCCGTTCGACGCGCCGGCCATCGTCGGCTCGATGCAGGGCCGCGCCGCCCCCGGGGAGCCGCGCGGCGAAGCGTTGGCGCGCCTCGCCGACAGTCTGGCGCAGCTCGCCGAGCACGCCGCCGCGGCCGGCGGACGGGTGCTGCTGGAGCCCCTCAACCGCTACGAGACCGACCTGTGCAACACCCTGCGGCAGGGCAGCGAGCTGCTGGCCCGGGTCGGCAGCGAGCGCCTCGCGCTGCTGGCCGACCTGTTCCACATGAACATCGAAGAAGGCGACCTCGGCGCGGCCTTGGGCGCGGCCGCGGCGCGGCTCGGCCACCTGCACTTCGTGGACAGCAATCGGCGCCCGGCGGGGTGCGGGCACCTCGCCTACGGCCCCATCGCCGCGGCGCTGCGCGCGGCCGGCTACCGCGGCTGGGCCTCCGCCGAGGCGCTTCCCTACCCCGACCCGGAGGCCGCGGCATACCAGACCATCCACAGCTACCGAGCCTACCTGGAGGGATTGAACCGATGAAGGCGATCAGTCTGCGCGAACCCGAGCGGTTCGAGATGATCGAGATCGACCCGCCGGCGGCGCCGGCCGCGGGCGAAGCGCTGGTGCGGGTGCGCCACGTCGGCATCTGCGGCACCGACGTCAGCGGCTACTTCGGCAAGATGCCGCTGATGTCCTACCCGCGCATCCTCGGCCACGAGCTGGGCGTGGAAGTGCTGGCGGTCGGCGGCGGGGTGAGCAACGTGGCGACCGGCGACCGCTGCGCGGTGGAGCCCTACCTGAACTGCGTGGACCGGTGCATCGCGTGCCGGCGCGGCGCTCCCAACTGCTGCGCCACCCTGGAGGTGCTGGGCGTGCATACCGACGGCGGCATGCGCCCGCAGTTTCTGATTCCGGCGCGCAAGCTGCACGTTTCGAAGCGCCTCGACTGCGAACAACTGGCGCTGGTGGAGACCCTGGGCATCGGCGCCCACGCCGTGGACCGCGGCGCCCCCACCGCGGCCGACGCGGTATTGATCATCGGCGCCGGTCCCATCGGCCTGGCGACCTTCGAGTTCGCGCGCCTGACCGGGGCGGTCACCATCTTCATGGACCTCAACGAGGAGCGGCTGCGCTTCGCGCGCGAGGTGATGCGCTGCGACCACACCGTGACGGCGCACGGCGACGTCGCCGGGAAACTGCGCGGCCTGACCGGCGGCGACCTGCCCAACGTGGTGTTCGACGCCACCGGCTCCAACGTATCGATGTCGCAGGCCGTCAACTACGTGGCGCCGACCGGCTGCCTGGTGTTCGTGGGCCTCACCGCGCGCGAGCTGACGTTTCCGCACATGGCGCTGCACCGGCCCGAGCTGACCCTGCGCGCCACCCGCAACTCGCTGCCGGACAACTTCCGGCGCATCATCTCGCTGATCGAGGAGGGCCGCATCGACACCGCCCCGTGGATCACCCACCGGAGCGCGTTCGGCGACCTGATCGCCGACTTCCCCACCTACACCCGCCCGGAGAGCGGCGTCATCAAAGCCGTCGTCGGCCTCGACTGACGCGCGGCGCGCCAGAGGAGAATTGTCTTTGCAACCGCCCCGCAACGAATACCCGCGCCCGCAGTTCGCCCGCGAGGATTGGCTCTGCCTCAACGGTTCCTGGCAGTTCGAGATCGACCAGGGAGACAGCGGCCTGGAGCGCGGGCTGCCGGAGCGCGATCTGAACGCCGTCATCACGGTGCCGTTCTGTCCCGAGTCGCGGCTGTCGGGCATCGAAAACCACGACTTTCTCAACGCGGTCTGGTACCGGCGCCGCGTGACCATTCCGCCCGCCTGGGCGGGCCGGCGCGCGCTGCTGCACTTCCAGGCGGTGGACCACGACGCCACCGTGTGGGTCAACGGCGTCGAGGCCGGGCGCCACCGGGGCGGGTTCTCGCCTTTCAGTTGCGACCTGAGCGGCGTGGCCGCGGCCGGGGACGAGGCGGTGATCACGGTGCGCGCCCGCGACACCCGCGAGCGGCCGCAGCCGCGCGGCAAGCAGGCGCGGGATTACGCCCCGAGCGGCGCCATCTACGCGCGCACCACCGGCATCTGGCAGACGGTATGGATGGAGCCGGTGCCGGACCTCGCGCTACGCCGGCCGCGGTTGACGGCGGACTTGGCCAACGGCGTCATCCGCCTGGAGCAGCCGATCACCGGCAACGCGCCGGGCCTGCGCCTGCGCGCCACGCTGAGCGACGCGCAGGGCGAAGTCGTCACCGCCGAGTGCGCCGCCGACCTGGACCTGGCGCCGCGTCTGGACCTGCCGGTCCCGGCCGCGCGGCGCCGGTTGTGGGCGCCCGGCACGCCGCATCTCTACGACGTGGCCATCGCCCTGCTCGATGGTGACGGCAACCTGGTCGACGCCGCGGCCTCGTACAGCGCCCTGCGCGCCGTGAGCATTGACGGCAAGGCGATCAAGCTCAACGGTGAAGTGGTGTTTCAACGTCTGGTGCTGGATCAGGGCTACTATCCGGACGGCATCATGACGGCGCCGTCGGACGCGGCGCTGCGCCGCGACATCGAATTGAGCATGGCGGCCGGCTTCAACGGCGCGCGCCTGCACCAGAAGGTGTTCGAGGAGCGCTTCCTCTACCATGCCGACCGGCTCGGCTACCTGGTGTGGGGTGAGTTCGGCGACTGGGGCTGCCGCGGCGAAGGGCCGCTCGACGGCGAGCATCAGCAGCCGGGCGCGGACTACGTTACCCAGTGGCTGGAGGTGCTGGAGCGGGACTATTCGCATCCGTGCATCGTCGGCTGGTGCCCGCTCAATGAGACCTGGCAGGCGCTCGGCGACCGTCTCACGGTACTGGACGACGTGACCCGCGGCATGTTCCTCGCCGCCAAGGCGATCGACACCAGCCGGCCGGTGCTGGACGCCTCCGGCTACGCGCACCGCGTCCCGGAGGCCGACGTCTACGACAGCCACGACTATTCCCAGGACCCGGACCAGTTGGCGCGGAACCAAGCCGGGCTGGCGCACGGCGCGCCCCACCGGAACAGCGCCGCCGCCTGGGGCATGCCGGCGCGGACCGCGGCGCGGCTGGCCGGCGCGCTGCAGTGGTCGATCGCCTACCGCGGGCAGCCCTACTTCGTCAGCGAGTTCGGCGGCATCTGGTGGAACCCGGATCTGGCCGCCGGCGAAGAGTCGTGGGGCTACGGCGAGCGCCCGCAGACCATCGAGGAGTTCTACCTCCGGTTCGAGCGGCTGTGCGCGGTGTTGCTCGACAATCCGGACATGTTCGGCTACTGCTACACCCAGCTCACCGACATCTACCAGGAGCAGAACGGCATCTACAAGTTCGACCGTTCCGGCAAGTTCGACCTCGCGCGCCTGCGCGCCGCCCAACAGCGCCCGGCGGCCATCGCGCGGCGCGGCGCGGCGCCGCCCCGCGCCCCGCGCGCATCGGATATGGTCACCCCATGAAGTCACTCGACGATCACTTGGCCGAGTTCAAGCGCGACGGGTTCACGCTGTTCCGGGGGCTGTTCGACACGGCGTGGGTAGAGGAGTTGCGGGCGGCGTTCGACGAGCTCGCCGGCCGCATCCCCGGCGCCGACGGCAGCCGCCCTTCGGTCGTGGTGGACGTGCTGGAACACAAGCCGGAGCTGGTGCTGCCGGCGTTGTCCAACGTCCGGCTGCTCGATTTCGCCGAGCTGGTGGTCGGCCCCCACGTCCAGCTCGAGTCGATCACCTACCGGCGTACCGCGCCGCAGAGCGCGGCCGACGGCGACGTGTTGGGGTTCCATCGCGACATGTTCGCGTTCTTCCCCGAGGAGGGCGTCTATCACCGCCCGCTGCTGTTCAACGCCTTGACCTACCTGCAGGATCTGACCGACGAATCCGGGCCGTTGCGGATCATTCCGGGCTCGCACATGCGCGCCATGCGCATGACCCGAGCGGAGGCGCGGCGGCCGCATCCCGAGGAGGTGATCGTCTATCCGCAGGCCGGTGACGCCGCCGTGTTCCACTGCAGCATGCTCCATTCCGGGACCGCCAACCGCTCCCGGGACTACCGCTACCTGTTCTTCCTGACGCTCAACCATTCGTGGCTGAAGCACCGCGCGAACTACCGGGGACCGGTGTCGCAGGCAGTGATCGCCGGAGCGCGGGCGCGCAACGACCGGCGCCTGCTGCGCCTGCTGGGGGTCGACGATCAATTCGTCCAGCGCGCCAATTGCGGCTTCCTGGAGCCGGACGAGGAGAACTGGAAGCGCTGGATCGCCGACGACGCCGCGGCCCGCGCCGCGCCGTGAGTCAGCTTTGCCGGGCACTGCCACACGCTTCGTCCCGCCCCGGTCCTTTCGTTCGCCCTGGACGCGAACGAAAGCGCCCGGTACCATTAGCCAGCAGCCACCCTGAGGAGACCTTCGATGATTCGTTACATCGACACCGCTCGTACCATCAGCCTGCTCGCGGGATGGCCGTTCGTCGCCGGCCAGACCAAGAGGCTCCAAGGCTGGTTCGCGCGCGGCGCCCGCCGCCACGATAGGCGGGAGTATCAGGAGTCGCCGGTGCTGGTGGCCAGGGTGGCAGCGGGGGATCTGCCGCTGGTGGAGGAGCGGCTGCCAGCGGACCCGGCGGCGTGCGCGCCCCGGTGGAGGAGTCAGCACCTAACGGCGAACGGCCGACAGCCCGGAAAACTGGACATCGGCTAAACAGTTAGATCACTGACGGAGATGATAGTTTTCAACAATCCACCAGTAAGTGAAGTTGTAACAGCTACCTACTTTAGGCAACCTATAGTTGACTTAAGGAGCCAGCATGTCGGTCTTTTCTGGCAACGTATAAGGAATCTCTTTCCTGTCGCTCACCAGCAATTGCCGGTAGGAATAGGAGCTGACATCGGTCCTGACGAGCCATTTCCTATGCCTCGTTATTGGTTCATATCTGACGATGATATCAGCCTTTTACAGATCCAAAAGAGTGCTTTCATTTTCAATTGGCGTCGTCGCGGTGACAATAGATATCCGCATTTCAACAAATCTATAAAGCCCACATTCGACAGGCTCTATAGTGAATTTGAATCCTTTCTTGCGAAGGACATCGGCACACCTGATGTCCCTATAGATCTATGCGAATTGACATATGTAAACACAATAGAGCAGTGTGACTACTGGACCGGACCGCGAGACACCGCCAAGGTGATTCCGTCGTTCGCCGCTGTCTATCCTGGTATAGAGGGTGTTTTCTGTTCAGACTTCAATTGCTTCTATACCTACAGCATCGATTCTGACCTACATCTTGGCATAGCCGTTCGTAGCGGGGTGGCGTCACGACCACCCAACGAACCGGTGCTTGTTTTTGAGATCAAAGCGAGCGCCAGGCTCGGCGGGGTTCATAAATCCGAAGCATATCGTTGGTTTGAACGCGCACACAGCAGCGTGTTCAAGTGTTTCGTGAAAATAACGCAAGAACAAGTCCAATATGATCATTGGGGACGTCGAGAACTGGAGGAAGAATGACGACTGCGACGGCCGAGATCATTGCACCGCAACACAGGCCTATCGGTTGGTCTATCGACCAAGCCTCCGATCGAAAGTCTATTCAGATCGAGAGTTTTTCAATGGGTCGTGCTCCAGATACTTATGTATATTTTGATCCCGTTACATGGTGCTTGACTCGTCCCACAGCAGAAGGATACGCCTCTGCGGACATACACACTTCACCGTTAGAGGCTAGCGTCCGCCGAAGCTACTGGCGCTCATCGTCGCTTTCACAGATTTTCTCCGATCGTGTGACGGAGGAACTTGGGAAACGGACAGAGCCTCACCGGCAATTCATCGCGGAAGTTATAAATAGAAACCGGATGGCTTGGCGTAACCGTCGAGCTTACGAGTGTCGGATCGATGCACTAAGAGCCGATGCTGAACTTGACGATCTTACGATCAACGCACACTCCGAGCGGGATTTCTGGGACTTCATGAGGTCAGCATACGACCTGCCAAAAGCTATGCTTGCGCTAATGGAAAATGGTGATATTCGCGCCGTCTGGAAGGGAAGTGATTCGAGTCATATCGGTCTCCACTTCCTCGGACATGGCGAGGTCCAATACGTGATTTTCAAGCGTCGCTTATATAGCAGAAGAGTGTCACGCGTGGCCGGTATCGATGATTTCGGAGGGATCAAAAGGCAGATTGTGGCATTTGACGTCATCGCATCGATGAACCGATGACTGGCAAAGACCTTCCGGACACTGATCACGTTGTTCGATACGTGAAGTCCCGCGACATTCTCGAGGACGGCAACCTTAACTGTTCCGCCTTTCAACTGCGGCCAGGTGAATCCGGTTTGTCAGTGAATTGGATCGAGTACTTCAAGAATCTTACTAAGCCAGAGCAGATACATCAAATCAGGGGGCTGATTCGACTTAGCATGAGACCGAGTGGCCGACTCGCGGAGCTGAATGTGGGCGAGACTCGGCGGCACGTTGATTGCGCCCTCGGATTTGTTCACAGTCCTTTGCCTGCCGAGGATGCCTATGCCGCGGATCCTTCACACAGTGAGGTCATAGGTTTGCCTGCAGGTGATTCCGCAGACGCGGAGTTGATTGGAGACATGATCGCCGAGTGTGTTGTTGCCGTTCACCCTGCAGTGGAACATGCTGCACAGTGATTTCGGGCGGTCGTTCCAGTGGAGCGAGCCTACGGATCAGGCGCCGGGGCGCACGGTCACGAGGTATTCGTTGGCGGACACCGGCTGATCCGCGGCCTCGAGGCGCAGCCGGATCGTGTACCGCTCGGCGGCGCGTTCCGGGATCTGCCATGCCACCGCTCCCACTTCGGCGATGCCGTTCTCGGCGATGCCGCAGGCGATGCGGTCGCCGGCCAGCGCGCGGCCGGCGTCGTCGGTGACCTGCCAGTGCACGGCGAGCGCGCCGTACGGACGGGGAAAGTCGTTCACCACGTGCAGCGGCTTGCGCAACGCCGCGCCCGGCGTCTCGCCCTCCAGGTCGGGCCATTCCATCATCACGTGCAGCGGGCTGAACGCCTGCTTGAGGGTGTAGTACGCCTTCTTCTTCACGCCGTAGTAGTCCACCACCGACGCGGTGATCGCCGGCCAACAATCCTTGAAGTGGAAGAACAGGCAGCCGTTGCAGGGATCGAACTTGCGCCGGCGGTAGAATTCGACGTGGTACTTGTACAGGAACGCCTGATAGTCCTGGCTGTCGTCGATCAACTGCTGCAGGCTGCGCGGCTCGGGGATCCAGCGCCGCAGGATCTCGCCGTGCAGACAGCGGCGTTCCAACGCCTTCCAGTCGAGCGGCCATAGCTCTTCCTCAGACAGGAACTTGCGCAGCGACCCCAGGTTCGGCAGCGACTCCGGGGGGCCGAACTCGCCGATGAACTCCAGCAGGCGCCGCTTCTTGATGCGCAGGTCGGCCACCGAACCGCCCGCCGGCCCCTCGGAATCGGGCAGGGTGCGGAACGGCTTGATCAGATAGTTCATGTCGGGCGGGAACCAGCCGCACAACAGGTGGTAGTCGATCGGCCAGTCGTACTTGGTCGTGGCGGTCTCCCACTCCCACACGCAGGCGCCCTGCTGCAGGAACCTCGTCGAGTCCTCTTCACCGGCCGCGGTCACCAGCGCCAGGCACAACTTCTCGAAGTTCTCCAGGCTCGGCTGCTCGCCCAGCGCCCAGGTAACGATCGACGGGTGATGATAGAGCTGGTTGACCATGTCGCGCGCCTGCGGCACCGCCCGCCGGACCATGGCGCCAGAGTCGCTCAACGGCCCCTGCGCCGGAAAATCCTGCAGCACCAGCAGGCCGAGCTCGTCACAGACGTCATAGAACTCCTCCTTCTCCACCACGCAGTACACCCGCACCATGTTCATGTTGGCCTCGCGCATGAGGCGCACGTCGGCTTCGTACTTGGCGCGCGTCATGTTGGACTGCAGTTGCTCGGAGAGGTAGTTGGGCCCGCGGCAGAAGAGGCGCTTGCCGTTGAGGTAACATTCCCAGGTGCCCGGCACCTGCCGCAGGTGGCGCAGGCCGATCCGGTCGCTCACCTCGTCCAGCACCTGGCCGCCCGCGCTGGCGGTGACGCGCACCTGATAGAGGTGCTGCGCGCCCAGGTCCCAGGGCCACCACCAGCGCGGTTCGGCCACCTCTACCCATAGCTCGTGCTCGGAGACACCCGGAACGAGGTCGACGCTCCCCGCCGCGGCGCCGCTTTCCGGCCCGGTGAAGTTGTCCGGCGCAACGCCGGCGCGCAACGCCACCCGCTTCGGCTCGCGGTCGGGGTTCACCAGCCTCACCTTGCAATGCACCCGCGCGCGGCCCGCCGGCACGTCGACGTAGGGGGTGGCCTTGAGCCGGTCGATGGCTATCTCCCGGCTCTCCAGCAGGCGCACGTCGGCGAATATGCCGCCGGGATTGACGTCGAGGTTGTTGCAGTCCCAGTCCTGCAGCGCGCCCTTGACCACGTTCTTCTCGACGGGGCCGACCTTCACGTTGGCGTCCCGGGGAGACTCCACGCGCACTACCAGCAGATTCTCGCCGGCGCGGATCCAACGCGACGCGTCAAACGTGAAGTGATTGAAGAACCCTTCGTGGGAGCCGAGGTAGTAGCCGTTGATCCAGGCGTCGGCAAAGTAGTCCACGCCCTGGAAGTGGAGCCGCACTACCGCCGAGCGGCCGGCGCGGTAGTCGAACCGGGTCCGGTACCAGGCCACGCCGTTGTAGCGGTGTCCCTCCGCCTGCCAGCACGCCGGAACGGTAATCTCGCCCCAGTGCCGGTCGTCGAATTCCGGGGCGAAGAACTTGCACTCCTGCTGCGTGGCGCCAATGGTATTCCGCACCACGTCGGGGGAAACGTCGCCCATGCCGTCGGGATCGGTCTTGAACTTCCACCTCCCGTTCAACGAAATCTGCCGCCGGTGTCGTCTCATTTACCTACTATTCGTTTCGCGAGCGGTTCTTGTCAAACCTGCTCCGGCGGTGCAGACTGACGGCATGACGGCGAGCCCACCGGCGCGCGGCACGCTCCGGCAGAAGCTGCTGGTGCTGTACACGGCCAACTCCAGTCCCGATACCGAGGTGATCGCCTGGTCGCTCTACGACGGGGCCAGCGACCGGACCTACGAAGCCGCCGGCGACGCCGTGCCTCCCTACGCCAGCGTCCTCGCTGCGATGCGCGACGGCTGGCGGGTGATCAAGTACCCTGATCTGCGGCCGCCGAGTCCCGGCCAGGAGTACGATCTTTCCTACCTGGAATTCGAATTCGTGCTCGAGAAACTGGAGTCGATCGATGACCAATGATCCCGCTGACCACGCCTCCGGCGACCTGCGGCTGACCAGCCGCGAGATGGCGCGCTTCGTCCGCGACGGGTTTCTGCGCTTCGACGACCTGGCGCCGCGCGACTTGTGCGCCGCGGCGTTGGCCGAGATCGAAGCCGGCGACCACCGCGCCCGGGCCCAGGCCGGGGCGCCGTTCCGCGAGCTCTGGACTGCGCCCGAGTCGGCGCTGGGGCAAGTGTTCCGGCTGCCGCGCGTGGCGGCGATCATCACCAGCCTGGTGGGGCCCGACCCGCGCTACGACCATCATGCCGCGCACCTGACCCCGGCGCACACCCGGATGGGCGCCAACCTGCACCAGGACGCGGAGTACGACGTGCGCCGCCTGCACTTCGACCTGCAGATCTCCTTCTTTCCCGCCGACACCCCGGCGGCCGCGGGAGGCACGCTGTTCCTGCCCGGCAGCCAGTTCCGGCGGGTGTACGAGTCGACCACCCGCCGCTACCAGGACGTGCTCGGCCAGGTGCAGGCGGTGTGCGGCGCCGGCGCCATGTTCTTCTGGCATACCAACGTGTGGCACGCGGCGCGCAGCAATCACACCGACCGCGACCGCTACATGTTCAAGCTGCGCCTCAACCCCACGGTGCGCCAGCAGCGGCTGTGGAATACCAGCGACCTGGAAGATACCCGGACCCGGAACGACGTCGCGCAGATCCTCAGCGAGTCGATCCCGTGGCACGGCCAGCGGCACCGCATCGAGGTGATGAACCGCATCCGGCTGTGGCGCTACCTGACCGGCGACCCCGACTTCGACGTCGCCTTCTGGTGGTCGCGGATCGAGAACACCCCCGAGACCCTCTACCGCGGCCAGCGCGCCTGACCTTGAGGCCCGGCCGGCGCCGCCGCTATCCGCCGCCGGCCGCGGCCGGGCGCCGGTCCCGGAATCGTTCCAGCGGATAGTACTCGTAGAGCATGGTAATGGCTCCCAGGTCGGGCGGGACGTCCCAGCCGAGGCGCAGCACTACCGGCAGTTGCCGCTCCTCCCCCGGCGCGAAGGTGTCCTCGAAGAAGCAGAAGCACTGCAGCAACTCGGCATGCAGGTACGCCGCGGGGGGCTCCAGCAGGTGGCCGGCCTTGGCCGTGATCGTGTCCGCGGAGAGGTTGCGGACGTGGAATACGGCGGACCCGGTCTCGCCCGGTTTCAGGGTGACGTGATCCGGCTCCACCGAGAACGCGAAGGGCAGCTCCTCGCGCACTTCGGCGCGGAACTGAATCACGTAGCCGACGGCCCAATCCAGGAACACCTTCCAGCGCTCCTGCTCGCGCACCAGCTCCACCGGTTCGCTGAACTCGATCACCGGCAGCGCGCCGGCGCGGCCGCGGCGGCGCAGCTCGGCGCGGCGCGCGCGCAGCGTGGCGGCGGCGGCATCGCCGGCGCCGTGCAGCAGGCCGCGGAGCTCGGGATGATTCGCGTTCGGCGCGGCGCCATGCACGGTAACGACGCCGCTGCTGCCTTGCAGGTCGCTGTCGACGCTGCGGATCTCGATGAACCGGGCCAGCTCGCCGATCAGTTCCCGGAACTCGGCGGGCAATTGCGGGTGGCTGGCCAGATGCTGCTCACGCGTGCGCCAGCGGCGATCGGCGGCGGACGCCAAGTCATACACCGCCGCCGCATCGTTGACGTAGCGCGCGCGCAGCAGCCGGGTCGCCACCTGTTCGGCGGACGGCGCGCGCACCGCCAGAAAGGCGCCGCCGCCGGCAGCCAATACCACAGCGGCCGCCGCTATGGGGAGCAGTCGATTCACGCCGCCCCCTATGATACGGCATTCCCGCCGCCGGCGTCCGTCTCGACCGAGGAAGGACGGTTCGTTGACGGCGGTTCGGGGGGGTTGGTACAGTGCCGGGACCTGGGAGGCGCCAATGCTGTTGTACCGCACGCGGCGCGGCGTAATTGCCGCCACCGGAAACGACTTCGTACTGCTGGCCGAGAGTTGGGACAGCCTGGTCGGTCCGCCCGGCCTGCCCGAACGGATCGACCGGCTGGTGGCGCAAGGCACCGCGCATGCCGCATTCGAGCCGCATGAGGCCCTGGTGCCGCTGGTGGCGCAGGAGGTGTGGGCCGCCGGCGTGACCTATTACCGCAGCCGCGACGCGCGCATGGCCGAGTCGGAGCAGGCCGGCGGCGGCAGCTTCTACGATCGGGTGTACACCGCCGCGCGGCCGGAACTGTTCTTCAAGGGCAGCGCGCGCACCGCGGTGGGCAGCGGACAGGAGATCGCGCTGCGCTCGGACGCCGCCTGGAACGTCCCGGAACCGGAACTGGTGCTGCTGGCCGATGCCGGCGGTGAGCTGATCGGCTGCACCATCGGCAACGACGTGAGCTCCCGCGACATCGAGGGCGAGAACCCGCTCTACCTGCCGCAGGCCAAGGTGTACGACGCAAGCTGCGCCCTGGGGCCGGCGCTGCTGGTCGGCGCCGCGCCGCTGCCCGCCGCCACCGCCATCAGTCTGGCGATCGAGCGCGGCGGGGAGACGGTGTTCGCCGGCAGCACTACCCTGGCCGAACTGAAGCGCTCGCCGCAGGAACTGCTCGGCTACCTGTACCGCGACAACAGCTTCCCGCATGGCTGCTATCTCATGACCGGCACCGGAATCGTACCGCCGGACGGCTTCACGCTGGCTTCCGGCGACACGGTGGCGATCACCATTGCGCCGATCGGCACGCTGACCAACCGGGTCGCCTGACCACTCCGTGAGCACGACCGAGCAGCCCCCGCGCGCCCGCGATTCGCGCGGCCCCAACCGCGAGCCGCCGCTGCGCGTCGCCGGCAGCGATGAGATCCTCGGCTTCCACGGCCTGGGCGCCGATTCCCGCGCCGCGGACGGCGGCGCGGCGGAGGCCGGCGCGGCGCTGCGCACCATGGGCGAGGCGCCGGCCGGCGTCCTGCCGCTCACCGCCGAGATGCTGCGCGAGGAACCGAGCGGCAACCTGTTCGGGCTCACCCACAACGTAGCCATGGGCTGGCGCCCCGAAGAGACCACCCGCCCCGCGTTCATGATCCTCAGCACGCAGGGCGGGGTGCGGGCGCCGGATGGGAAGCCGGTCGCCCTCGGCCTGCACACCGGCCACTGGGAGGTAGGATTGCTGGTGCAGGCCGCGGCCGACACCCTGCGCGCCGCCGGCTGCATCCCGTTCGCCGCCTTCTGCACCGATCCCTGCGACGGCCGCTCGCAGGGCACGCCGGGCATGCTGGACAGCCTTCCCTACCGCAACGACGCCGCCATCGTGCTGCGCCGGCTGGCGCGCTCCCTGCCGACGCGCAGCGGGGTGCTGGGCGTGGCCACCTGCGACAAGGGGCTGCCGGCCATGCTGCTGGCGGTGGCCGGCCTGGGCGCCGAGCCGGGAGTGATCGTCCCCGGCGGCGTGACCCTGCCGGCGCCCGACTCCGAGGATACCGGTCTGGTGCAGACCATCGGCGCCCGCTTCGCGCACGGCCTGATCACTCTGCAACACGCCCAGACCATGGGTTGCCGGGCGTGCGGCAGCGCCGGCGGCGGCTGCCAGTTCCTGGGCACCGCGGCCACCGCGCAGGTGGTCGCCGAAGCCCTCGGCCTGACCCTGCCGCACGCGGCGCTGGCACCGTCGGGCGAGCCGGTATGGCTGGACATGGCGCGGCGCTCCGCGGCGGCCCTGGTGAGCCTGGCGGTGGCCGGAGCGCGCACGCGCGACCTGCTCACCGCGCACGCCGTGGACAACGCCATGGTGGTGCACGCCGCCTTCGGCGGCTCCACCAACCTGCTGCTGCACCTGCCGGCCGCGGCCCATGCCGCGGGTTTGCGAGTCCCCACCGTCGAGGACTGGGCGCGAGTGAACCGCAGCACGCCGCGGCTGGTGGACGCGCTCCCCAACGGCCCGGTCGGCCACCCCACCAGCCAGGTGTTCGCGGCCGGCGCGGTGCCCGAGGTAATGCTGCACCTGCGGCGCGCCGGGCTGCTGCATACCGCGGCGCGCACCGTCAGCGGGCTCACCGTGGACCAGGTGCTGGACGCCTGGGAGCAGAGCCCGCGCCGCGCCCAGGCGCGGGCCGCGTGCGCGGCCGGCGGGGCGCCGCCCGATCAGGTAATCATGGATCCCGACGCCGCCCGGGCGCGCGGCCTCACCAGCACGGTGGTGTTCCCGGTCGGCAACCTCGCGCCCGAAGGGTCGGTGATCAAGGCCACCGCCATCGATCCCGGCGTGGTGGACGCCGCCGGCGTCTACTGCCATCGCGGCGCGGCGCGGGTGTTCACCAGCGAGGCCGCGGCCATCGCCGCCATCAAGGGCGCCGCCGGGACGCGGCCGGTCCGGGCGGGCGACGTCGTGGTGGTGATGGGCATTGGCCCGGCCGGCACCGGCATGGAGGAGATCTATCAAATTACCTCCGCGCTCAAGTACCTGCCCTGGGGCAAGACGGTGTCGGTGCTCACCGACGCGCGCTTCTCCGGCGTGTCCACCGGCGCCTGCATCGGCCACGTCGGGCCGGAGGCGCTCGCCGGCGGGCCCATCGGCAAGCTGCGCGACGGCGACCTGATCGAGATCCGCATCGACCGCAACCGGCTGGAGGGGCGCGCCGCCCTGGTGGGCACCGCGCACGGTCCGCTCAGCGAGGAGGCCGCGGCGGCGTTGTTGCGGCGCCGGGCGCCGCACCCGGAGCTGGCCCCCAACCCGGAGCTGCCGGCGGACACCCGGCTATGGGCGGCCCTGCAGGCGGCCAGCGGCGGCACCTGGCGCGGCGCCGTCTACGACGTGGAGCGAATCTGCGCCGCGCTGCAGGGCGCCGGCGGCTCCTGAAGGAGCGCGCCGCAGAGTGTCCCCGGAACCGTTTCTCAATGCCCTCGGAGCCGGGCTCGCGGCGCGGGCCGGGGGAGCGGCCCGCCTGCCCGGCAGCGGCGCGGGGGACGCACGCCTGGACCCCTACTCCCGGGCCGTGATCGAGGCGGTGGACGCCGTCGCGCCGGCGGTGGTGAACCTGGAAACCGCGCAGGGAGCCGCCTCCGGGTTCATCTTCACGCCCGACGGCTTCATCCTTACCAACAGCCACGTGGTGGCGAACGCGGAGCAGCTCACGGCAACCCTGGCCGATGGCCGCCAGTTCGGCGCGCAGGTGGTGGGCGCCGACCCGGACACCGATCTGGCGGTGCTGCGCATCTGGGGCGACGACCTGGCGGCCGCGCCGCTTGGCGATTCCTCGACCATCCGGGTAGGGCAACTGGTGGTGGCGATCGGCAACCCCTACGGGTTCCAGTACACGGTGACCGCCGGCGTGGTCAGCGCCCTGGGGCGCACCCTGCAGTCGGACGCCGGGCGCCAGATCAACGACGTGATCCAGACCGACGCCCCGCTCAACCCCGGCAACTCCGGCGGACCGCTGGTGACCTCCTGCGGCGAGGTGGTGGGGGTGAATACCGCGGCCATCGTGCCGGCGCAGGGGATCTGCTTCGCCACCGCCATCAACACCGCCAAGTACGTCACCGGTCATCTGCTGCGCGAGGGCCGGGTGCGGCGCAGCTACATCGGCATTGGCGGTCACACCGTGTCGATCGCGCGCCGCGTAGTACGCCAGCTCCAACTGCCGGTGGACGCGGGGGTGATGGTCGAGTCGGTGGAGGGGCGCGGCCCCGCGGGCCGCGCCGGAGTGCAGCGCGGCGACGTGATCGTGGCCTTCGCCGGCGCGCCGACCGGCGCGATCGATCAGCTCGACAAGCTGTTGGACGAACGCGCGGTCGGCCGCGCCACGCCGATGACCGTCCTGCGCCGCGCCCGGAAGCTGGAACTCACCATCACGCCGGGCGAGTACGGCAGCGGCTGACACCTGCTGACAGCGCCGGCCGCGCCGCGCATAATGGTGCGCGCCATGGCGAACATCATTCCCCTGCGGACCCGGAAGCTGGCTCCGGACTGCTACGTCTACAAGCACTCCACCGCGTGTCCGATCTCCGCCGCGGCGGCGGAAGTGGTGCGCGCGTACGCCTTCGACCGGCCGCTGTACTGGGTCAACGTGATCGAACAGCGGCGGTTGTCCAACTGGATTGCCGCCGCCTACGAGGTGCGCCACCAGTCGCCGCAGCTCCTGAAGATCACCGGCGGGGCGCTGGAGCGGCAGTGGAGCCACTTCGCCATCACCGCCGCCAACCTCACCGAGTAACCGGCGCCCCGGCGGGCGCCGCTACCAGGAAAAGGCGCCGCTCCAGAGTTCGCCCAGGAACGTGCGCCAATGCAGGAGGCGGATGCCGTCGCCGGTACGCCGGTCCAACTCGTCGAAGGAAACCAGAAACGACGCCGCGCCGGGGCGTTCTTCGGCCAGGGCGCGCAGACCGCGCAGGTCGCGGTCGGACACCCGGCTCGACGCCTTTACCTCGACGGCCGCTGCCGAGCCGACCAGGAAGTCCACCTCGAGTCCGCTCTGCGTGCGCCAGTAGGTGAGCTCGCTCCGTACGCGCCGGTAGGAGAGATAGCTGCGCAGCTCCATGGCGATGAAGTGCTCGAACGCGACGCCGTATTCGCTGCTGTTCCGGTTCAGCGCGCGGATGCCGCGCAGGAAGTTGGCCACGCCCACGTCGAAGAAGTAGAACTTGGCGGTCGCCGCGGCCTTGCGCCGGCGGGAGCCGCGCCAGGGTTGCAGCAGGAACCCGATGAAGGTGTCCGCGAGGATGTCGAAGTAGGACCGCACCGAGGTGGCGGGTACCCCGGTGTCGCGCGCCACGTTCGCGAAGTTGAGCTGCTGGCCGTTGGAAACCGCGGCGACGTTCAGAAACCGGGAGAAGTGAACGAAGTTCCGGACCAGCGCCTCGCCGCGGATCTCTTCGGCCAAGTAGGTGTTGACGTACGCGTCGAGCTCCTCCTCCGGGTACGCGGCGCCATAGACCTGCGGCAGCCCGCCGTGCAGGAGGTAGCGGCCCAGGTCCAGCTCCGGCACCTCCGCGCTCGTCAGCGGGAACAGGTTGGCCTGCCACGCGCGGCCGCCCAGCAGGTTCACGCCGCCGCGCGTGAGCTTGCGGCCGCTGGAACCGCTCAGCACGAAGTGGATCCCCTTCGTCTCGATCAGGTCATGCACCTCGTCGAGCAGCCGGGGCAGCTTCTGGATCTCGTCGATGACGACGACCGGCGCGCCGGCCGCGGCATCGACGCGGCCTTCGGCCACTACCTCGCGCAGGCGCGAGGGATGCTCGGCGAGCGGCAGGTATACGCTGCTGCGCAGGAGATCCAGGATCGCGCGCGGGTCGAACTGCGCGCGCAGCAGCGTGGTCTTGCCGGTGCTGCGGGGACCGAACAGAAACAGCGACTTGCGGGCGGCGAGCTCCCTGACATCCAACGCTCGGGCGTACACCGTCCCCGGAGTGTACGGACCCGCATCCCTGGAAATCAACGGTACGGCCGCTGATTTTCCCGTAAAATCAACGGCCGTACCGCGCATCTGCACATTCCCGCACTTCCCGCTCCGCGGCCGGTAGCCGCGGGCGCCGCGGCCACCTACACTGCGGGAATGATGAGCGCCGCCGCCATTCTCGCCGTCTGGATCGTCTGGTACGTGGCGCACCAAGCCTGGGAGGCGCTTCTCACCCTGCTGAACCTGCGCCACGCCGCCCGCAACCCGCAGCCGCCGGCGGAGCTGCGCGGCGTGCTGGAGCAGGCCACCATGACCCGCTCGCGCGCCTACTTGGCGGCGCGCAGCCGACTCGACCTGGTCAGCCGCGGGCTGCGCGCCGCGCTGGTCCTGGCGGTGGTCGCCGGCGGGGTTCTCGGGGCGCTGGATCAGTGGCTGGCGCACTGGCTGCAGGCGCGCGGAATCGCTTCGCCGCTGCTCGCCGGCACCCTGTTCGTCCTGGTGCTGGTGTGGGCGAGCAACCTGCTCACCCTGGGGCTGCGCCTGTACGGACAATTCGTGATCGAAGCGCGCTTCGGCTTCAACAACATGACTTGGCGCACCTTCGCCCTGGATCAGGTGAAGAGCGCCGCCTTGACGGCCGTCCTGGGGATTCCGCTGCTGCTGGGCCTGTTCTGGTTCATGGCCGAGACCGGAACCCGCTGGTGGCTCTACGCGTTCTGCTTCATCGCCGGCTACCAGCTCCTGGTGACCTACCTGTACCAGCCGCTCATCGCGCCGCTGTTCAACAAGTTCCAACCGCTCGCCGGCGGCTCCCTGCAGCGGCGGCTGGTGGAGCTCGCCGCGCGGCTGCGGTTCCGCGTGCGTTCGATACTGGTCATGGACGGCAGCCGCCGTTCGCGCCACAGCAACGCCTACTTCGCCGGGTTCGGCCGCGCCAAGCGCATCGTGTTGTTCGACACGCTGCTCTCCGCCCTGGACGAGCCCCAGGTGGAAGCAGTCCTGGCCCACGAGATCGGCCACGAAAAGCGCCGCCACGTGACCAAGCACCTCGCCCTGAGTCTGCTGCTCACCCTGGCCGGGCTGTGGCTGATGAGCGTGCTCCTGCACCAGCCGGCGCTGTTCGCGGCATTCGGGTTCCACCTGGCCGGGACCGGCCAGCCCGGCTCCCACGCCGCGCTCGTCATCCTGTCGCTGCTGACCGGGCCGGCCGCGCTGGTGGTGCAGCCGCTGGCGAGCGCGTGGATCCGGCGTCACGAATATGAGGCCGACCGCTACGCGGTGGCCGCGGTCGGCGGCGCCGAGGCGCTGGCCGAAGCGCTGATAACCCTCAGCCGCGACAACTTGAGCAACCCCAACCCGCATCCCTGGTACAGCGCCTATCACTACTCTCACCCGACCCTGGCGGAACGGCTGCGCGCGATGCGCCGCCATGCGGCTACGCCGGCGCCGGCGCCGGATGGCTGACCCGCGGCGTAGCGGGGTTGCGGGTTGCGTTTTGCGGATGCTGCTTGCGTTTTGCCGGTAGCAACCAAGTATATTGTCCGGGTAGCATACCGGCTTCAGCGGGCCCATAGCTCAGTCGGTTAGAGCAGCGGACTCATAATCCGCGTGTCCAAGGTTCAAGTCCTTGTGGGCCCAGGCAGCGTTTGCGCGCCCGCGGTCGCGCAGGAGGTTTCATGGCAGTGGTAACCATTTCCCGGCAACTCGGCAGCGGCGCCCGGGCGATCGGCGAGCGCGCGGCGGAGCTGCTCGGCTATGAGGTCGTGGACAAGGCGCTGATTACCGAGGTCGCCGATCAGGCGCGCGTCGACGAAGAGGAAGTGGCCGAGATCGACGAAGTGGAGGAGCCGGGCGTGCGCGGGTTCCTGAGTCGCTGGTTCACCATGGAGAGCGCGGCCAGCGTGCCCTCATCGTCGTTGGTGGATCTCTCCTACCACGGTCCCGGCGGGATCTTCGTGCCGCCGGTGGACGCCGACACCAGCGAGGAACTGCACTACCTCGACCGGCGGCAGTATCATCGGTTGATTCAGCAGACCATTCAGCGCCTGCGCGACCGGGGCAAGGTGATCATCGTCGGGCGCGGCGGCATGATCGTGCTGCGCGACGATCCCAATACGCTACGAGTGCGCATCGTGGCCTCCGAGGAGGCGCGCGCCGAGCGCCTGGCCGGCGAAGAAGGGACGAGCTTTCGCGACGCCCTGCAGCAGGTACGTCTCAGCGACCGGCGCCGGGCCGCCTTCGTGCAGCGCAATTATCACGTCAGTTGGAACGACACCGCTCTCTACCACCTGGTCATCAACACCGAAGTCACCGCCACGGCGATGGCGGCCTCCGCCATCGCCGCCGCGGTCGGCGCCATGAAGCCGGTGGCATGACCGCGGCGCGCTACTAGTCGCGGCTCGGAAGGTGCAGAATCTCGCGCGGTTTGCTGCCGTTGGCCGGACCGACGATGCCGCGCTGCTCCATCTCTTCGACCAGACGCGCGGCCCGGTTGTACCCGATCTTGAGCTTGCGCTGCAGGTAGGAGGCGGATGCCTTGCCGGCCCCCGCTACCACTTCCAGCGCCTGATCCATCAGCGGATCGTTGCCGCCCGGTTCCAGCCGTAACTCCGACTCCTCGTCGTCGAACAGCATGTCCTCGTCGAGGTAGTCCGGTTCGCCCAGCTCGCGCACCTTCTCGGTGACCAGTTCCACCTCGTCTTCGGTGAGCAGCGCTCCCTGGATGCGCAGCGGGTTCGCATCCCAGGCCGGCACGAACAGCATGTCGCCGCGGCCGAGCAGCTTCTCCGCGCCCACGGCGTCGATGATGATGCGGGAGTCGAACTTGCTGGCCACCATGAAGGCGATGCGGGAGGGTATGTTGGCCTTGATCAGACCGGTTATCACGTCGATGGAGGGGCGCTGGGTGGCGAGCACGATGTGGATGCCCACGGCGCGCGCCATCGCCGCCAGCCGCGCCAGGGTAGCTTCCAACTCTTTGCCGGTGGTTGCCATCAGGTCGGCGAACTCGTCGATGACGATGATCAGGTAGGGCAACGGCCCGGCCGTTACCCGCTCGGCGCGCGCCGCCAGCTTGCGGTTGTAGGAGTTGATGTCGCGCACGCCGAGATTGTCCAGCAGGGCGTAGCGGCGCTCCATCTCGTAGAGGCAGTACTGCAGGGCCTGGAACGCGCGTTTGGGATCGGTGATGACCGGCGTCAGCAGGTGCGGCACGTCGTTGTACAACTTGAGCTCGACGATCTTGGGGTCGATCAGCAGCAGGCGCACCTGCTCCGGGGTGCGCGAGTAGAGCACCGAGCAGATCAGGGCATTGACCAGCACCGACTTGCCGGCGCCGGTTGCGCCGGCAATCAGCAGATGAGGCGTGGCGGTGAGATCGATCACCTGGGCCTCGCCGGTGATGTCCTTGCCGAGCACGATCGGCACGCCGGCCGGCAGCCCCTGGGGGTCGGGCGTGAACTGCGGCTGGCTTACCATCTCGCGGAACGAAACCACCGCGCGCCGCCGGTTCGGCACTTCGATGCCCACCGCATGCTTGCCCGGTATCGGCGCCACGATCCGCACCCGGGAGGCCGCCAGCCGTAGCGCGATGTTGTCCGCCAGATTGACGATGCGGGAAATCTTCACCCCCGGCGCCGGCAGCAACTCGAACATGGTGATCACCGGACCACGCCGAATGCCGGTGACTTCGGCGTCGATCTTGAACTCCGCCAGGGTGGCCATCAGGGTGGCGGCCGCTTCGCGGGTGTCGCTGTCCACTTGCCACGCCGCTTCCGGTTCATAGGGATTGAGAACCTCCAGCGGTACCTGGTAGCCGCGGCGCGGCGGTTGCCTGGCGGCGGCGGATACGGGAGGCGGCGGAGCTGCGGGCTGCGGGGCCTCCGGGCCGGCCGCGGCGGCGGCCGGCGCCGGCTCGGCGCTGACCGGCGCTGTCTCGGCGCGGGCCGGCGCGTCGTCCGGCAAGCCGGCAGCAGTCGTGCCGGGGGGCAGCCTCAGCTCCGCCAGCGGGTCGGGGCCGGCGGCCGAGCTCTCCGGCGCGGGCAACTCGAAGGCGCTCTCCGGCACCGGGATGTCAGGCGCGGCGGCAGCGCCATCCTCGACCGCGGCCAGCGGGTCGTCATCTTCGACCGCGGCCGCGAACGAGGGGCCGGCGCTGCCGTTCGCCGCTACCGCAGGCAGCGCGCCGTTGCTGCCGTCAATCGGCCGCGCGGGCGGCGCCGGCGGAAGAACCGGGGCGCCAGGCTGATCGAGGGCGCTTTCCGGCGCCGCCATGCCGAACGCGGCGGCGACCGGGGGAGCGCTGCCGTTCGCCGTTACTGCCGGCAGCGCGCCGTTGCTGCCGTCAATCGGCTGCGCGGGCGGCGCCGGCGGGACCAGCGCCCGGATCGGAGCCGCGGCGCGCGCGCCGCGGCGCCAGCGCTGCGCCAGCGCGAAGCCGGCGACGCCTTCGAGCACCAGGATCAGGATCAGGAGGGTGGCCGCCGGCACCCGGCCGAAGGCCGCCACCAGCATCACCGCGGCCAATGCCCGGTCGGTGCCGGCAATGACGTGGGCCAAGGTACTCAACACCGGCAATACCAGCCCCGCCGCCGCCAGGGCGGCCATCACTTCGCGGGTCACCCGGTTGCTGAACAGCGCGAACACGTAGGCGTAGCAGAGCGCGGGAATCAGGAGCGCGAACCAGAGAAAGGAGTCGAACAGGAACCACGCCGGCGCGTACAGCACGTTCAGCGGGAACGCGGCGCCGGCGGGGCGGCCGGCCGCCACGAACGGGATCAGCGAGGCGAGGGCCAACGTGCCGACCGCCGTCAGCGCGACGGCGCACCACTGCTGCGGACCGCTGCCCGGAAAGCCCCGGCGGTGCGGCTCCCATGGTATCCTCATCCGGCTGCGCGGCTCGGGCTGATAACCATATACCAGAGTATCGGCAGGGCAGCCCCAGGGGCGCAGCGCCGCCGGCCTGCCCCGGTGGAGGGCCGTATCTCAGACAGGCCGCAGGACGAACAGTCCGAGGAGGCCCGCGGGGATCAGGTACAGGGCGAACAAATGCAGCCGGCCGCGCCGTACGATGCGCAACAGGAGGGTGAGCGCCAGCCAGCCGACCGCGAACGAGGCGAGCAGTCCGCCGGCGATGGCCGGCGCGCCGACCGCGCCGCCAAGGGCGGACGCCTCCGGCAATGACACCGCCAGCGCGCCGAGGATTGCCGGCACCGCGGCCAGGAACGAAAACTCGGCTGCCCGCTCGCGGTCCGCGCCGGCCAGCACCCCCGCGGCGATCGTCGCGCCGGACCGCGAGATGCCCGGCACCACCGCCACCCCCTGCACGATTCCCACCAGCAGCGCCCAGTGCCAGCGCGGCTGCCAGGCCGGCCGCGGCAGCGCTGCGCCGCGCAGCAGCCGGGCGGCGATCAGGGCCGCCGCGGTGACCAGCAACATGAGGGCCGCGGCGCGCGGTTCCCGCGGCAGTCCCAGCCGTTGCAGCGCCATCCCCACGCCGCCGGTCGCCAGACTGGCAAGCGCCAGCAACAGCAGGAGCCGCCGATCGGCGCCATGTTCGGCGCGGCGCCGCGGCGGCGGCCGCAACAGGTCCGCGGCGGCGCCGAACAGGCCCGCCAGCCGGCGCCGGAACACTACCCCCACCGCGGCCAGCGTCGACAGGTGCAGCAGGACGTCGAACAGCAGCGGCACGTCGCCCACGCCCAGTATCTCGCGCAGCAATACGAGGTGGCCGGAGCTGGAGACCGGCAGGAACTCGGTGGCCCCCTGCAGCGCGCCGAGCAGCGCCGATTGCCAGAGGTTCAGGGTCACCGCCGCGCTCCGCAGGCGCTGCCGGCCGCCGTCCGGAGCAGGATCAGGTGGCGCTGCGCCTTCAGAAAGGGCACCGCGAGGGGCACCACCTGCGCCTGCAGCTCCGCGCCGGCGAGCTCGCGGCCGGCCGCCAGCTCCCGTTGGACGGTGGCCGCGGTGCCCTGGTACAGGGCTACCGTGGAGCCGCGGTGCAGCACCGGGCGCAGCTCCGGCAGCAACCGCGCCAGCGGCGCCACGGCCCGCCAGGTCACCACGTCGAACGGCGCCAGCCGGGCCTCCGCCAGCGGCTGGCCGACGATGGTCAGCTCCGGCAGCGCCAGCTCGCGCCGTACGTGGTGGAGAAACGCCGCCCGCCGCGCGCTGCGCTCCACCAGGGTGACCCGGGATTCGGGCAGCGCCAGGGCCAGCGGCACGCCGGGCAGGCCGGCGCCGCTGCCCACGTCCAGCAGCGTGGCGCGCGGGTCTACCTGCCGCAACGCCGGAACCGCGGCCAGGCTGTCCAGCAGATGGTGGGTTACCAGCCGCCGGCGGTCCGCGCGGACCAGTCGGTAGACCGGGTTGGCGGCGTCGATCAGATCGACGAACCGGGCCAGTGCCGCTTCCAACGCGCCGTCCCGATCCAGCCCCAGGCAGCGCAACCCGCGGCGCAGCAGCTCGTACGCCGCGGTCGGTGCGCTATCCAAAGCGCCGGACCATTCCTATCATGGCGCTGCGATGGATGACACCGACCTCAGCGGCCTCGACCCGGCGGCGGCGCGGGAATACGTTCACGGGTTCCTGACCACCTATCGGCTCACTGTCAAGCGGCGCCAACAACTCGACGGCGAGCGCCGCACCTGGGAGGCGCGGGTGGCGCGCGCGGCGGCGGCCGGCGACGACCGGCTGCGGGACGCGGCGCGCGCCGAGCTGAGCCGGGTGCAGAGCGACTTCGGCCGGGTGGCCGCCGAGGAGGCGGAGCTCAGCGCGCAGGTCGACGTGCTGCAGCGCCATCTGCGCCAGCTCCGCGCCAGCGCCGCCCCGACCGTCGATACCGACCAGCTCCTGGCGCAACTCCGGGAGCTGGTCGGGGAGGATGCCGGCCTGCGGGCCGAGCTCGACCGCCTGTCCGCCGAACGACGCGCCGCCGCGGAACTGGAGGACCTCAAGCGCCGCATGGGCCGGGAGCAATAGGGTCACAGCGGTTCCCGCGCGGGCGCGGCGGCGATCCAACGGCCCGGCCGGGCGCCGGCGTCCGCGCCGCCGCGCAGCACCAGAGTGACGGCGCCGCGCGCTGCGGCCGGGCCGGCGGGAGCGCCCTCACGGCCGGCGCCGTCCAGCTCGGCTTCGGGGTCGAGCACCATCAGGTCGGCATCGCAGCCCGGATAGAGGCGGCCCTTGCCGGGCAGTCCGAGCAGCCGCGCCGGCTGCCCGCAGAGCAAGCCCGCCAGCTCCTCCAGAGTCACCCGGCCGGCGGCGACTCCGGCCCACCACAGGCGCGCGGTGAGCTGCGTTCCGGCACCGGGTCCGACACTCACCGCGGCGACGACGCCGGCGCGCACCTCCCGCCACCAGGCGGCGGCCGCCTCCCCCGCGCCCAGCAGCAGCTCGCCCGGGACCGCCACCGCAACGCCGCCGCCCGGCCCCCCGCTGCGGCGCGCGGCGGCCACCGCCCGCCGCATGCCGCTCGCGCCGGCCGGAGCCAGCAACACCCGACAGCCGTCCCGCGGCCGCGGCCGGCCACCGACTCCCGTCTCCATGGTGCGCGCCCGGTCGCTGAACAGGATCAAGGTTGCCCCGCAGTGACCGAGCACCCGCACCAGCACCTCGGCCTGATGGCCGGGCCGCGCGCCGGCGAAGGCGCTGTCGTCGGCCGCGAACGCCGCGCACCCGTTACCGAATACGGCCTCGGGCAGCGCATCGAGCTCCCGCTCCAGGGCAGTCAACAGCGGCACCGGCACCGCGTCTACGCCGGGCGGCGCGGCTCCGCGCGCCGCCGCGCCGTCCACGCCGGCGGGCAGCACTGCGCCGATAGTGGTAGCCGGCGGCGCGTGACCCGCAGCCCCCGGGCGGCGCAGCATTATCGGCCCGGGGAACACGATCTTGCCGGTGAGATCGCGCCCTCCCGCGGCCGCCGCGGCCACAGGGCGCGGCCGCCGCAGGGCGCGCACCGCGCCGCCGTCAATCTCCAGGTCGGCGACGAAGCGTCCATCCGCGTGCACGACAAGGCCCTGGTGCAGGGTAGTCCGGCTCACTGCACCGGCGATTATATGCCGGTGCGGCAACGCCTGCCCGCCTGCCCCGCCGGCCTGCCCGCGCCGCGTGTGCTACCATCGGCTCCTGCATGGCCTCCTCATCGCCGCCCGCCGCCGACGCCGGCCTGGTCGATCTCATCCGCCGTCTGGCGCAGCCGTTGACCCCGCAACCGGTGCCGCCCGCGGCGGGCGGCGCAGCGCGCCTGGGTCCCCTCGCCGGCATCCGCGGCGTCCTGTTCGACATCTACGGTACGCTGCTCATCTCCGCGGCGGGCGAGATCGGCGGCGGCACGGCCGCTGCCGACCACGCCGCGATGCGCGCCGCGCTGGGCGACGCCGGCTTGACCGGCGCCGCCGCGGCGCCGCAACCGGAGGCGCTGGTGCGCGACCTGCAAACCGCCATTGGCGCCGCGCACCGGGCCGCCAACGCCCGCGGCGTGCGCTGGCCCGAGGTGGACCTGCGGGCCATCTGGCGCCGCCTGCTGCCGGCCGCCGGCGCCGCGGACCGCGCCGCGGTCAGCTACGAGTGCCGCAGCAACCCGGTGTGGCCGATGCCCGGCGCCGCCGCGGTAGTAGCCGCGCTGCAGGCGCGCGGACCGGTCGGCATCGTCTCCAATGCCCAGTTCTTCACGCCGCCGGTGCTGGCCGCGCTGCTGCCGCAGGTCACCTTCGACCCGCGGCTGGCGGTGTGGTCATTCGTGGAGGGCGAAGCGAAGCCCTCCAAGCGCCTGTTCGACCTCGCGGCCGAGCGTATGGCGCGGCATTACCGATTGCGCCCCGATCAGCTCCTGATGGTCGGCAACGACATGCGCAACGACATCCTGGGCGCTCGCCGGGCGGGGGTGCGCGGCGCCCTGTTCGCCGGCGACGCGCGCTCGCTGCGGCGGCGGCAGGACGATCCGGCCTGCGCCGCGCTGCGCCCGGAGCTGATCCTCACCGAGCTGACCCAACTGCCGGCGGCGCTGGGTGCCGGCGGCGACCCGCCCCGCCGCGGCGCGAAGTAGGGCGCGGCGTGCGGGCGACCCGCGCCACCATCGATCTGGCGCAACTGTGCGCCAACCTGCGCGCCGTGCAGCGCTGCCTGACCGCGCCGGCGGCAGGCGCCGCGCGCGTCCCTGGCGCCCGGCGCCCCGTGCGCGTCTGTCTGGCGGTCAAGGCCGCGGCCTACGGTCACGGCGCGGTCCCGGTGGCGCGCGCCGCCCTCACGGCCGGCGTGAGCGCCTTCGGCGTGGCCACCGTGGCGGAGGGGGTGGAGCTGCGCGCCGCCGGCATCACCGCTCCGATCCTGCTGTTCAGCCTGCCGCTGCCGGAGGAAGCGGGCGCCATCGCCCGCGCGGGGCTGACCGCCCTGTGCGCGGACGCTGCCCTGGGGCGCGACCTGGCGCGCGCCGCGGCCGCGGCGCGGCGCACCGTGACGGTGCATCTGAAGATCGACACCGGCATGGGGCGCATCGGGTGTACCCCGGAGGCGGCGCCGGAACTGGCGCAGGAGTTGCGCCGCCTCCCCGCGCTGCGCCTGGCCGGCGTCTGCACCCACTTCGCGCACGCCGATCAGGCCGACCAGGAACGTACCCGGGCGCAACTCGGCGCCTTCGAGCGCGCCGTCGCGGCGATCCCGGACCACCATCTGCTGGTGCGCCACGCCGCCAACTCGGGGGCCGTCGGCGGCCTCCCGGCGGCGCGCCTCGACCTGGTGCGGCCCGGGATCATCGCCTACGGCTACCGCCCCGGCGAGCACTGGCCGCGCACCGCTGCCGTGCGCCCGGTAATGGAGCTTGCCACCCGCGTCGTGTACCTCAAACGCGTGCCCGCCGGCACCGGCCTGTCATACGGTTGGACCTACCGCACGCCCGCCGCCACGGTGATCGGCACCCTGCCGGTGGGCTACGCCGACGGCTATCCGCGGGCCCTCTCCGGCCGCGCCGAGGTGTTGATCCGCGGGCGCCGCTACCCGGTCGTGGGGCGGATCTGCATGGACCAGTGCCTGGTCGATCTGGGACCGCGCCCGGCGGTCGCGCGCTACGACGAGGCGGTGCTGTTCGGCCCTGACCGCGCCGGCCCCGACGCCGGCGAGCTGGCGGCGCTGGCGGACACGATACCCTACGAGATCACCAGCCGAGTGGCGGCCCGCGTCCCGCGCGTCTACCGCTTCTAAAGCCGGGGGGTGAATCAGTTCCTGGTCTTGTCGACCAGCCGCTCCTTGGCGATCCAAGGCATCATGGCGCGCAGCCTGGCGCCGACATCCTCGAGCTGATGGCCGGCGTGCTTGGCCCGCATCTTGAGGAATCCGCCGCGCCCGCCGCGATTTTCGTCCATCCAGCGGCGCGCGAAGCTGCCCTCCTGGATCTCGGCCAGGATCTTCTTCATCTCGCGCTTGATCCGTTCGTCGATGAGGCGGGCGCCGGACACGTAGTCGCCGAACTCGGCGGTGTCCGAAACGGAGTAGCGCATCAGCGACATGCCGCCCTCGTAGATCAGGTCGACGATCAGCTTCACCTCGTGGATGGTCTCGAAGTAGGCCATCTCCGGCGCATAGCCGGCCTCCACCAGCGTCTCGTAACCGGCCTGCATCAGGTGGGTCAGGCCGCCGCACAGCACCGCCTGCTCACCGAACAGATCGGTCTCGGTCTCCTCGCGGAAGTTGGTCTCGATGACCCCGGCGCGCGCTCCGCCGATGGCCGCGGCGTAGGCGAGGGCGAGGTTCTTGCCCTGGCCGGACGCGTCGTTGGCGACCGCCACCAGACATGGCACGCCGTATCCCAGTTCGTACTGGCGGCGCACGGTGTGGCCGGGACCCTTGGGAGCGACCATGGTGACGTCGACGCCGGCCTCCGGCTCGATCAATCCGAAGTGGATGTTGAAGCCGTGGGCGAACATCAGGCTGTTGCCGGGCGCCAGCCCCGGCTTGAGGTCGCGCTGGTAGATCTCGGCCTGGAGATGGTCCGGCACCAGCACCATGACCGCGTCGGCCCAGGCCGCCGCGGCGGCGGTCTCCAGCACCGGAATCCCGGTTTCCCGCACCTTGGCGGCGCTGGCGCTGTCGGGGCGCAGCCCGACGGCAACCTCCACGCCCGAGTCACGCAGATTGTTGGCGTGCGCGAACCCCTGGCTGCCGTAACCAATCACCGCAACCTTCTTGCCGGCGATCCATTGGCGGTCGATGTCATCTTCGTAGTGGACTTTCATGCTGCCTCCCGCGGTCAAGGCCCAAGCATACCGGTAACCTCCGCAGCGTGCTATACTCCGGCCCGCGAGCTATGTTGAAAGCCACTGAAATACCGTCTGAGGACATCGGCGCCGCCCTGGAGCGCATGGTGCGCACGGTACGCGAGGATGAGGACCCCGTCGAACTGAAGGAGTATCGCGCACTGTTCAAGAAACACGTGCCGTTCAACCTGCGCGGCTACCTGGTCGCGCACATGATCAAGACCCTCGTCGGCGCCGCGAACGTCGAGCCTCCGCCGCGGCAAGCTCAGGAACGCCGCGCCGAACCCGCGCGCCGGCGCCGGCGGGAAGTCGAACCGGCGGCCGGCGGATTGCGCCGCCTGTTCGTGAGCGTGGGCCGAAACCGCCGCGTACGGCCTGATGACCTGACCTCCCTGATCAGTTCTTCGGTGCCGGTCGAGCGTTCGCAGTTCGGCGCCATCAAGATCCTCGACAGCTACTCGTTCATCGAGGTACCGGAGGCGGTGGCCGAGGAGGCGATCGCCGCACTCTCGGGAACCAGCTTCAAGGGCCGCCGGATCACCGTGGACTTCGCCCGCAGCAGGAGCTGACTCACCGGTCAGCACCCTTGGCTGGCGCGCCGGAGGCGATTCTAAAGATGACCTGCCGCGACTCCGGTACCGGGCGCAGCGCCGCGGCCTGGAGGCCGGGCCGCGCCGCCGCCGCGCAGGTGTGGTCCGGCGCCGATCTGCCGCGCCTGCTGCCCCTGCTGGCGCTGGCGCCGCGGGTGGAGTTGGAAGTGGGCAGCGGCGGCGGCACCTTCCTGGCCGCCTACGGCGCCGCGCACCGCGACACCCTGGTCATCGGCACCGAGATCAAGCTGGAGCGCTGCCGCAAGGCGGCGCGCAAACTCGACCGGGCGGGCGCCGACAACGGCGTCATCGTCCGGGCGCGCGCCGAGGAAGTGCTCGCCCGGCTGGCGCCGGGGTCGCTCGCCGCGGTGCACGTCTACTTCCCCGACCCCTGGCCGAAGCGGCGCCATCGGCGGCGGCGGTTGCTGCGCAAAGGCGTGGTTGACGATCTGGCGCGGCTGTTGCGGCCGGGCGGCTGTCTCTACCTGGTGACCGACTTCTTCGACTACTATCTGCAGGCCGTGGTACTGATCCTGTTGCAACCCGAGCTGGAGCTGGACCGCGATCCGGCGCGGATACCGGCCCATGCGGAGCTGTCGCGCTACGGTCCCCGCCTTGCCGCCCTCGGCAAGAGCATCCACTACGCCGCGGCCCGCCGCCGCGAGTAGCCTGCCGCCGCGCGACTGCCGCGATCTAACGGTTGCGGCGCTCCTCCGACGACTGGCAGCCAATGCACAACAGCGCATAGGGAATCGCCTCGAGCCGTTCGTTGGGAATGCGCGCGCCGCACTTCATGCACACCCCATAGTGACCGTTGGGGATCCGTGCCAGCGCCGACTCGATCAGGTTCAGCCGCCGCATCTCCTGAGCGCCCAGCGCTTCGAGGGTCTTGCGGTCGACATCCTCGGCAGCCACGTCCACCAGATCCTTGGGATCCATATCTTCCCACAGCTCGCGGAACTCCGCGTCTTCCTGCGCGAGGTGGGCGAGGATCTCCCGTTTCAGGGTGACCAATCGCTGCTGCATCAACTCGGTCAACTGCTTATTCACGCTGCATCGACTCCAGACGACCAATCCGCCCCGCGCGCGCCTTGAAATCAGCGCGCCCGCGGGATGCGCCTGTATGGGTGAAATGCCGCTTCTTGTCAAGCTCTCACCGGCGAACGGGCGAGCCGGCGGCGCCGGGGCCGGCCAGCCCGGAAACGCGCCGCTCGGCGCCGGAGCGGAGGTTCGGTTGACAAAAGCGCCGCGCCGGTGCATGTACTAGGCACTATCTCCCACTGCAAGGATTGTTCTTGGCGAAAGAAGAGGCGATCGAGATCGAAGGGACGGTTCGAGAATCGTTACCAAACACCATGTTCCGCGTCGAGTTGCTCAACGGTCACCGGGTGTTGGCCCACCTGTCGGGGAAGATGCGGCGGCATTACATTCGCATCGTTCCCGGCGACCGCGTGCGGGTTGCCCTGTCACCGTACGATTTGAATCGTGGCCGTATCATCTACCGCGAACGCTAGGCGCTGAACCCGCCCCGGCGCCCGCCGGCAGCCGCGCGGCTAACGGTGCGGGGTCGCGCCGGAGCGAGCCGACTGAGCGGTCAACTCCGGTAGTCGGCGTTCTCGCGCACGTATTCGTAGCCCAGATCCGCAGCCAGCGCGCGTACGGTATGTGGCTCCTGCGCCGGATACCCGCCGCCGTCGATCCCGATCCCGATCCGCACCACCCGGTCATGCGGCGGAAACCCGCCGCCTGAATCGCACTGGCAAGCCTGCAGGTACGCGCTCAGATCACGCTCCAACACCGGGTCGATGGTGAATGCGCCGGCAGCGAACACCTGCCGGTCGCCCAGGGTGATGGTGAGGTTGCGCGCCGCGAGATGGCGCAGGTCCGGGCGGCTGCCGAGGTAGTCGCCGGCCGCGCTGGCGATGCGCCCGACGTTGGGGTCGTTGCCGTATACCGCGGTCTTCACCAGCGGTGAGTTGCCCACCGCCTTGGCCAGCGCCGCCGCGTCCCGCGGCGGCAGGCGGGAGGTTACCGCCACCTCGATCACGTGGCGAGTACCCTCTCCGTTGCGGACGACGTCGCCGGCCAGCTCGGTGCACACCTGCTGCAGTGCGGCGCGCAGCCCGGGCGCCGCACTGCCGTCCGGCGGCCGCTCGCGGCAACTGAGCAGCACTACCATGTCGCTGGTGCTCTGGTCGCCGTCCACGGTAATGCGGTTGAAGGAGCGGCGCGCCGCTCGCTGCAGCTCCTGCTGCAGCTCATCGGCGGAGGCCGGAGCATCGGTGAGGATGAACGCCAGCATGGTGGCGAGATTGGGTTCGATCATCCCGGCGCCCTTGGCGATGCCGAGCACGCGGTACCCGGACGAGGTCCGGGCGCTGCGCAGCTTGGGGTAGGCGTCGGTGGTCATGATTGCCTGCGCCACCGCCAGGGGAGTTGCCGCGCCGAGGCTGGCTGCCAATGCGGGCGTGGCAGCTCCCAGAGCGGCCACCGGGAGCTGCCAGCCGATTACGCCGGTAGAAGCCGGCAGGAGCTCCGCGCCCGGTATCCCGAGGCCGGCGCCGGCCCGGTCGAGCAGGGCGCGCGCCGCGGTCTCCCCCTCGGGGGCGCAGACGTTGGCCACCTTGTTGTTGATCAGAATGCCGCGCACCGGGCGCCCGCGATGCCGGCGTACGATCTCCACCGGCGCGCCGGTAACGCGGTTGCGGGTCAGCGCCGCGGCCCAGGCGCGGCTCGCGGCAGGAGCAACGATCGCCGCCAGATTGATCGGCAGCGGGCGGGCGTCCGCGCCCAGCTCCACCGGGGTGAACTGCGCCGCGGCGACCGCGAAGCGAAACCCCTGCGGAACCAGGGCGCGCTCCTCCAGCGCCGCTCGATATGCCTCCGCCGTACCGTAGACCTCGCCCGCTGCCGCCACCGGTCACCTTATAGTACGGGACGCCCGCCAAAGACAACTCCGCGGCTCCTGCCCACCCACCCGCGTCCGCCGCTTGACACCGCACGGCGGATGCCGAGACAATCGAACCAGCCTCGCAGACGACTCATGCTCACGAGATTCTACGCGGACAACTTTCGGTGTCTGATCAATTTCGATCTCAAGCTCGAGGAAACGAACGTGCTTCTCGGCAGCAACGGTACCGGCAAGACGTCGGTACTGGAGGTGCTGCGGAAGATACAGGAATTGGTCGCTCGCGGCCGGAGAATCGACGAGATATTTTCGGCGCGAGATCTTACTTGGGGCGAGAACCGCAATGAACAACGTTTCGAGATCGATGCCGATGTGGATCAACACACCTACCGTTATGGCTTGACGGTGGAGCACGATCCGGACAGGCGCCGAGTGCGGATCAGCAAAGAGACTCTCGATCATGACGGCAGACCGATCTTCGAGTTCGATGACGGCCATGCGCAACTCTACCGCGACGACTATACCGAGAGGCCTGGTTTTCCGTTTGATTGGACGTTATCCGGCATCGGCATGCTGCACGATCGGCCCGGCAACCGGAAGCTCACGCAATTCAAGAAGGAATTGGTAAACTACATCATCGTCGGTATCTGTCCCCCGTTGTTCCAATCGGAAACCAGGACGGAAGATGAATTCCTCGACCTCATGATGGAGAATTTCGTCGGCTGGTATCGTCACTACTCTCAAGAGAACATGGGGTCGGTCGGAAAACTGTTCGATGAACTCCGCGCAGCGCTTCCTGGTTTCGACTCGATCAGGCTCAAAGAGTCCGGCGAGAGTTCACGCGCTCTCAAGGCTGTCTTTCGCAGAGCGTCCAACAAGACGGTCGATTACGGATTAGACCAGCTTTCCGACGGCCAGAGCGCGTTGATCGCATTGTACAGCCTGCTCGTGCTTACCGATGACCGCCGCGTATCGCTGTTCGTCGACGAACCCGACAACTACCTCGCGTTGCGCGAGATTCAGCCGTGGCTGGCGGAGGCGGCCGCCCGCTGCGGCGAGTCGCTGGAGCAGGTCACCGTCGTCTCCCATCATCCGGTCACCATAGACTACCTGGCAGGAGCCCACGGACGCTGGTTCTTTCGGAACGGCGACGGACCGGTGCGGATAGGCGAAGAACCGGAGGCGACCGACGGATTAAGGCTTTCCGATACGGTCGTTCGTGGATGGGAGGGATGAGCGCGAGCATCATACTGCTCTGCGAAGATCTGCAGACCGAGAGTTTCGTCAGCCGCTTCCTCCTCCATCGCAATTTTCGTGGCCGCGACGTTCTCACCGTGCCAATCCCGGGTGGCAAGCAGTCCGGCGAGCAGTGGGTTCGCACGAGTTACCCTGATCAACTGAGAGCGATTCGCCGCAGACAGAAGACGGTCCTGCTCGTGGTCATTGATGCGGATACCAATACGACGTCCCTCAGGGAGAAGGCAATTGAATCAGGAATGCCGCCGTCGCCAAGTTACGCCGATATCAACAGACCCGGTGATCATCGTCATACCGAAACGAAATATCGAGACTTGGTTTCACTTCCTCAAACACCAGACACCGGTCGATGAGACAGTAACGTATCGGAAGCTCAATCGGGCGAGTGACTGCCATCCTCTCGCCGACGAGTTGCATCGGATCTGTCACGAACGGCAACGTCTTCCCGACTTCGCGCCGCAATCCTTGAAGGAGGCGTGTCTGGAGTATCCGAAGCTCACTCGATTCCTGCGCTGAGCAGCGCTTGAAGCGCAGTCGCCGCTACAGCTTTCCCGCCGCGGCGCCGAACCTGATAGCAGGATCGATGATAAGCCCGGAGCTTGCCGCCGGCGCGGCTGCCGGCGTGGTCGTTACCCTGATAATCGCGGCGGCGTTGCGCGGCGGGGGAAGGGCGGGCGGCGGGGCGGCGCGACGGCGGATGGAGCAGTTGGACGAGCTGTCGCGGCGTCTGATGCGTTTCGAACAGGCGCTGACGGTGCCAAGCCAGCGCGGCGCGTACGGTGAACGGCTGCTCGAGGAGCTGCTGGCCACCTGGTTGCCGCGGGCCAGCTTCGCCACTCAGGTCACCCTGCCGGGCGGCGCGCGGGTCGATGCCATGGTCAAACTGGGCCAGCGTACCGTGGCGGTCGACGCCAAGTTTCCGTTCGAGGCGGTGGAGAAGCTGGCGCCCGAGGCGCCGCTGACGAAGAGCGCCGAGCGCGCCATCCTCCGCCACGCCGCGGCCGTGGGGGACAAGTACGTCCTGCCGGACGCCGGCACCTACAACTTCGCGCTGCTCTACGTTCCGAGCGACGCCCTCTACCTGCGCTGCTTTGGCGGTCCCGACGATCTGCTCGGAGCAGCGCTGCAACGGCGCGTCGTGCCGGTCGGCCCCTCCGCCCTGTACCTGTACCTGCACACCGTCGGCCACGCCCTGCGCGGGGTGCGCCTGGCCGCGGCCGGTCTGGAGTTGGCCGACACCCTGCAGCGGGCGCGCGACGAAGTCACGGCGCTGCTGGACGCCGGCCAACGGGTGGAGGGCCAGCTCCTGCAGCTTGGCCGCGGCCACGCCGCCGCCCGCACCGGACTGCGCAACCTGGCCGTCGCCCTGGAACGACTGGCCGGCGGGGCTCACTCGGTTGCGGCGAGATCCAACTCCAGCCGCAACGGCAGGTGATCGGAGTAACCGCCGGGCGGGGGACCGCGGTAGAAGCGCCGCGGGCTGCCTGCCGCGTCAAGCAGGTGGTCGCCGATCACCGCGAACCGGTCGCCGCCGGCAAAGCTCACGCCGGCGGCGTCGAACAGCCCGGCGCCCAACAGCAGGTGGTCGATGGTCTCCCAGCTATCCTGATAGAGATAGCTGCCCGCCGGCGCCCGGCCGGCGTCGCGCCAGGCGAACCACGGGCTGAACAGCACCGGAGAGGCGTCCGCGGCCGGGACGGCGTCGGTTACCGGCAGCGCGCCGGCGCCGCCGGCCTCCCCAACCGGCATCAATGCCGTCACGTAGCGCCGCTGCCGGCGCTCGAATTCATCCACCGACACGTTCAGGTCGCCGGCCACGATCACGTCGGCGGCCGGGTCGGCGGCGTAGATTTCGCGCAGGCGGGCGGCCAGCACCTCCGCCGCCTGCCGCCGGTAGCGCTCGGTCTCGGCGCTGCCGCCGCGCTTCGACTTCCAATGGTTGTTGAACAGGAACACCGACGGCGCGTCGGCCGCCTCGCCGAGGGCCACTTCCACCTCCAGGATGGGCCGCAGCGGCAGTTCGGGCGTGCCCTCGCCCCACAGCGCGCCCACTCGCCGCACCGGCAGCTTGGACAGCACCACCGGGCCGTTGGCGGCCTGCGGATCCGGCAGCCATACGATGTGCCGGTACCCCAGGTGGGCCAGCTCCAGCGACACCAGCCGGCGCGCCGCGCCGTAGTGCTCCACCTCCTGCAGCGCCACCAGATCGGCCCCGCCCGGCGCCGCGGCGCGCAATGCGCTCGCGATGGCGCGCAGCTTGGCGGTGTACAGCGCCTCGTTCCAGCCGCTGGCAGTGGTATAGTCGCGGTACTCGCCGCCGTCGTCGGTGGCATCGAACAGGTTCTGGACGTTGTAGCTGACCACGGTGACGACGCGCCCCGAGTTGCCGCAGGCGGCGAGCAGGAGCGCCATGCCCAGCACCGCGGCCGCACGGCGCGCGCCCGCCGCCGCCGGCGGTTGCCCCGGACGCCGGCGGCCCGCAGCGCCGAACCCCGGCCCGCGGACCAGCGCGGGCGCCGGCTGCGCGTTACAGGTCATCTTGCGAGTGGATGATGGTGCCCACCAGCCCGTACGCCAGGGCCTCTTCGGCGCCCATCCAGTAGTCGCGGTCGGTGTCCTGTTCCACCTCGCCAATCGGCTTGCCGGTCTCCTGCGAGATCAGATCGTTCATCTTGCGGCGCATCAGATCGATCTCGCGCGCGTGAATCTCGATCTCGGTGCCGACGCCGCGGAAGCCGGCCATCGGCTGGTGAATGAGATAGCGGGAATTGGGCAGGGCAAAGCGGCGCTCCCGGGGCGCCGCCAGCAGCACGATGGCGCCCGCGCTCGCCACCAGGCCCATGCCGATCATGTTGATGGGCGGCCGCACGAAGCGCATCATGTCGAGGATCGCGAACCCGGCATCGGCATCCCCTCCGGGGCTGTCGATGAACACCTTGATCGGCTGGTCGCTCTCCTGCTCCAACAGCAGCACCTGGCGCACCACCCGCTCGGCCAGGTTCTTGTTGATCTCACCGGTCAGAAGGACCGTTCGTGTCTTGAGGAACTGGCGCAACAGGGGGGATTCGTCCCCTCGTTCCCGGGCGTCGTCCCGTTCCCGGCCCTCGTCCTGTTCCTCTTCCTGCTCGTCGGCGTCCCAGTCTGGTCGCATTTCGCCTCCAAATGTCGTGGCGCCACGGCTGCGAGCGCCGCTCACCGTCGCGCCGGAATATACTCGCCGTGTCCCGGCTCTGCCAATTGAGCCGCGCCGGCGGGGCCTTCAGTTGACGTTGATCCGGCCCTGCAACGCCGGGAAGGCATTACTCGTCAGGGCCGCCAGCTCCTCACCGGCGCCGTACACCACCACCCCCTCGACGCCGGGGTAGCTCGCCAACAGCTCCCCGCCGGCGCTTCCCATGATGAATAACGCGGTCGCGAGCGCGTCTGCTTCAATCGCGCTGCCGGCAACCACCGTCACCGACACGGCGTCGCTGTCGGGGCGGCCCGTGGCCGGGTTGAGGAGGTGATGGTAGCGCACGCCGGCGCGTTCGAAGTACCGCTCGTAGTCGCCGGAAGTGGCGAGCGCGACCCGCCCGCCGGCGGCGCCGATGAGGGCGATGGCGAGCGGCAGGTCGGGGTGCCGCGGGTGCCGCACCCAGATGCGCCACGGCGCGCCGCCGGGCTTGAGCCCCGCCGCCAGCACGTCGCCGCCCGCCTCCAGCAGAAACCGTTCATAGCCGCGCTCGGCCAGCCAGTCGGCCAGGTGATCCACCACCGCCCCCTTGCCGATGGCGCCGAGGTCCAGTTCCGCGTCCTGCAGCGTGGCGCGGCCCGCGGCGTCCACCTGCAGCCGGCGGTAATCGACGCGCTCCAGGGCGGCGGCGAGGGCGGCCGGGGCGGGCACCGCGCCGCCGTGATCGAAGTCCCACAATCGGGTGACCGGCAGCAGCGTCGGATCGAAGGCGCCGCCGGTGGCCTCGGCCAGGCGCAGCGCGGCGCGCAGGGTGTTCGCCGCCAGCGGATCGAGCTGCGCCGCGCCGGTGCGGTTGAGCCGGGCTACCGGACTCGCCGGGTCGCGGTGATCGTAGCGCGCGGCGAAGTCGCGCGCGGCGCGCTCCACGGCGCTCCAATCCGGGTTGCGGCGGTGGTACACGGTAGCGCGCACGATGGTGGACATGGCCGCGAATTCGTGCTGCCGAGCGCGCTCCCCGCAGCCGGTCACGGCGGTCGCCGCGGCGCCGGCCATCCCGGCGGCGAACCACGCCGCCAGCAGGCGGCGGAAGGCGGCCCGGCTCCGGCGCCGGCCGCCGCCTCGAGTGCCGGCCACCCGGATCAGGCCGTGGCGAGATGCTCGAGGCTGGCGAGGTCGAGCGCGAGGCGCTCGCGGATCTCGGCGAACGCGGTGAGGGTAATCGCAACGTCCTCGTCGCTGTGCAGCGCCGTGGGGATCATGCGGAACAGGTTGATCCCGCGCGGCACCACGGGATAGGTGACGCCGGACAGAAACACGCCGTATTCCTCGCGCAGCATGACCATGATGGCGCGCGCGGTTTCCTGCCCCGACGGAATGTACACCGGCGTGATCGGTGACCGGGTGTCGCCGATGCTGTACCCGAGATCCACCAGGCCGCGCTGCAGCGCGCGCGCGTTGCGCCACATCCGTTCGCGGTACTCCGGGTGAGCGAGAATCTCGTTCAGGGTAGCGTCCAGCACGTCGACGTAGACCATCGGCAGGGCTTTGGCGAACACGTGGGTGCGGGCGTTGAAGCGGAGGTATTCGATCACCTCGGGCATGCCGGCGGTGACGCCGCCGATCGCCGCGAACGCCTTGGCGAACGTACCGAAGTAGAGGTCGATCTCCTCCTGCACCCCGAAGTGTTCGGCGGTGCCGCGCCCGGTGGCGCCCATGACCCCGAACCCGTGGGCGTCGTCGATGAAGATGCGCGCTTCGTACTCGCGCGCGAGGGCGGTGATTGCCGGCAGATTGGCCAGATCGCCGCGCATCCCGTAGACCCCTTCGGCCACGATCAGAATGCCGCCGCGGCTGCGTTTGCGCGCCGCCCGGAGCTGCTGCTCGAGGCTGTCCATGTCGTTGTGGCGGAAGGGGCGGAAGCGGCGCCCGGCCATTGCCAGGATGGCGCCGTCGAGCATCGATGCGTGGGACAGCTTGTCGATGATCACCTCGTCCGCGGGACCGATCAGGGCGGAGATCGTCCCCATCACGCCGAGGTATCCGTAGTTGAACAGCACCGCGGCCGGCTTGCCGCAGTAGTCCGCCAGGCGCCGCTCCAACGCCTCGTGCCGGGAGGTGTTGCCGGTAAGGAGGCGGGAACCCATGGGCGCCGAGGTGGAGTTGCGCTGCACCGAAGCCAACGCCGCGGCCTTGATCCGCCGGTTGCCGGTCAGGCCGAGGTAGCTGTTGATTCCCCACATGATCACGCGCCGGCCACCCGACTCCATGTGCGGCCCCGGCAGGGAATCCAGAATCGGCTGCACCACGTACTTGTCGCCGGCGGCGCGGTAGCGGCCGAAGTAGCCGCCGTCGCCCTGACATTTCTCGAACAGGTCCGTCATGCGATCTCCCCCCAGCCTGCAACCCGTCACGGGAGCCCGACCGGCCCCGCGGCTGCGGCGCGGCATTCGGTAACGGCGCGCAGTGTACGCCTGCCGCGGCGAAAGGTGTTCCGTGCGACCGCGAAAGATGGTACCGTGTCCCAAGCAAACCGGCTACGGGTTGCAGAATCGTCAGGCCGCTTCTTTCCGGTAGATGAATATATGAATCAGCTATTCATTCGTTCGAGCAGCGAGCAGTCCTCGGCGCGGGCGCGCCGCCGGGCAGCGCTGCTCGCCACCGGCGAGCGGCTGTTCGCGGAGCACGGCTACCGCGAAGTCAGCGTGGAACAGATCGCCCACGCCACCGGGCTCGCTACCGGGAGCTTCTACAACTACTTCCCGAGCAAGGAGGCGTTCTACTCCCACATTCTCGAACTGATCGAGCGGCGCGCCGTCAGCGAGGCGCGGCGCGTCGTCAGCCGCTTCGAGTCGCCCATGAACCAGCTCAAGGCGCTGTATCGGTTCATTACCCTCGGCCTCCGGCGCAGCCCCATCCTGCGCGGCATGCTGACCGGCGACCGGCGCTTCGCATGCCCCGGCGTGGGACCGGTGCAGCGCAGCGAATGGGTGCTCGGGCACGTCGGCGACATGATCGACGACATCCTCCGCGCCGGCGTCCGGCGGCGGGCGTTCCGCATCGCCCGCTTCCGCAACGCGCGCCGCATGCTGATCGCGCTCTACACCTCGTTGCTGGTGGACTTCGACCGCGAAGCCAACAACGACCTGATCGAGGACACGTTGACCCTCGTGGAACGCGGCTTGCGCCGCCGGCTCACGCTGCGCAACCGCGCCGAACGGGTCGACCGGCGCCGGGCGCGGGACCGCAGGCAGCGGACCGATGAGTGACCGGCGCCCGGCGGCGCTGCTCCAGGTCGGCAGCATCGGCGTCATCGGGCGCCCGTCGACCGGCAAGTCGTCCCTCATCAACCGCATCTGCGGGCACAAGGTATCGATCGTCTCGCCGGTGCCGCAGACCACCCGCAGCCGCGTGCGCGGCATCGTCACCCGGGAGCAGGGCCAGCTCATCTTCCTGGACACGCCGGGGCTGCACCTCAGCGACCGCAAGCTGAACCGCGTGCTGCGCGAGGTGGCGCTGTCGGTTGCCGGCGAGGTGGACGTGCTGCTGCTGGTGTTCGACGCCGGCCGCCGGTTCGGCCCCGAGGATCAGGCCGTGCTGGCTGCGGCGCGCGGCTTCTCGGGTCCGCGCGTGGCGGTACGCAACAAGGTGGATCTGGATGCCCCCGGCGCCGGGGGCGGCGGCGGCGACGCCGGCGCCTTGGCGCGAACCATCCGCCAGGCCGGTATCGACGCGCCGCTTCCGGTGTCGGCGCTGACCGGAGCGGGTGTCGAGGCGCTGGTGGCGCGCTTGCTGGCCCTGAGCCCGCGCGGCGAGCTGCACTACCCGGCGGACACCTATACCGATCAGAGCCCCGACTTCCGGGTCGCCGAAGTGGTGCGCGAACAGGTCTTCGCGCGCACCTTCGCCGAGGTCCCGCACGCGCTGTTCGTCGAGGTGCTGGACCTGGAACCGCGCCCCGCCGGCCTGTGGGTGCGCGCCGCCATCTGCGTGGAGCGCCCCAGCCAGGTGGGCATCGTGGTAGGCCGCGGCGGCGCCGGCATCGCCGCGATTCGGCGCGGCGCCGAGACCGAGCTGGGCGCCATCTTCGGCCGCCGGGTGGCGGTCAACCTGCGGGTCAAGGTGCGCAAGAAGTGGCGCCGCGACGACGACCTGCTGCACGGCCTGCGCGGCCGCGGCTGACCGCCCTACCGGGTGGCCGGCCCGCCCGGCAGCGGTGGGCGCGCGCCGGTTGCCGTTGCCGGCAGCGGCGCAGCGCGCCCGAACGCGGCGCGCGCCGCCGCCTCGGTGCGCGGCCCGCGGCACCACAGCAGCAGCTTGCGCGGCAAGGCGGTACCGTAGAGCCGGCGAAACGCCCGCACCGTTGAGGGAGCGGTAAACAGCACCGCGTCGCAGGCGCTCAGGTCCACCTGCAGCGGGGCTTCCACCGCCGCAGTGCGGTAGGCGGTGACCGCGGTCACCGCGGCGCCGGCGGCGCGCAGGCCCTCCGGCAGCGCGGCGTCGGCAAGCTGCGAACGCGGCAGCAGGACGCGCTCGCCCGCCAGCGGCCCGCCCGCGCGTAGCGCGGCCAGCAGGCCGGCGCCGGTTTCCGGCCGCGCGACCACGTCGGCCGCCAGCCCGCGCGCGCGCAACGCGGCCGCGGTGGCCGCGCCCACCACCGCCAGCCGGGCGTGCGCCAGACGCCGCGCGTCGCCGCCGCTTGCCAGCAGCCCCTCCACCAGCGCCGTCACCGCATAGCGACTGGTCAGAGCGATGATCGAGTGGTCCGCGAGCCGCTCCAGAGCCGCGTCCAGCGGCGCCCGATCGGCCGGCTCCGCGATCCGTATCAGGGGCGTATGCACCAGTTCTCCGAGGCCGCGGTAGGGCTCCGCGTCGGTACCGGTGACCAACACCTTGCGCGCGCGGCTGAACCAGGAATCGGCCGCGCGCGCAGGAGGTGGCGCGTCCGCCGCGGCCGGCGGTTCGCCGGCGGGAGAAATGGGGGCGCCGCCCGGCCCGATCACTGCCACCAGCGGCGGCGCCAGCGGAGAGCCGCGCGCCGCGCCGCCCAGGCTCATGCTGATCGCGGCCTGCTCCGGCCGGCTGGCGTTGCGCACCAGGGTGACCGGCGCCGCCGGGCTCCACCCGAGCCGCAGCAGCCGCTGCGCCACCGCGGCCAGCCGCGCCGCGGCCATGTAATACACCAGGGTGTCGGCGCCGGGCACGACCGGCTGCTCGCTATGGCCGGTGCAGAACGCCACCGACGACGCCCGCCGGCGCCGCGTCAGCGGCAGCTCGGCGTAGGCGGCGGCGGCCAGCGCCGCGGTAATCCCGGGAACCACTTCGTAGGGAATGCCGGCGGCGCGCAGGAACCGGATTTCCTCGACCGCGCGCGCGAACAGCAGCGGATCGCCGCCCTTGAGGTGCGCTACCCGGCGCCCGGCGGCCGCCTGTTCCGCCAGCAGCCGGTGGAGGCGCTGCCGGCGCTCGGCGGCCGGCGCCCGGCGGTCGCCGAGCCCGTACACCGGCCGGTCGGAGAAGGGAATCAGCAGGCGCCGATCCACCAGATCGTCGTGGATGATCACCTCGGCCGCGGCCAGGGCGCGCTGCCCGCGCACGGTAATCAGTTCGGGGTCGCCCGGACCGGCCCCGATGAGACTCACGAATGCCGCCATCAGCCGCCCCGCGCCGGCGCCGCGGCCATCACAGGTAGTACTCGAGCAGCACCTCACGCTCGCGCAGCAGGCGGCGCACCGCGGCCACCGCCTGCGCCGCCGGGGTGGCGGGGGGGAGCGCGAGGTCGGCGTTCACGCCGTGGCGGTCGGCGCCGACGCGAATCACCAGCAGGTCATGCGGCCGGCCCAGGATGCGCAGGGTCTCCGCTTCGTAGGAATCGAGATCGACCACCGTGGTGATCACGATCTGGCCGGCGTCGCACAGAATGTGGGCCACCTCGCCGAGGCGCCTCACCTGCTCCCCGCGATCCTCGCCCGCTACCGCAGCCGCGCCCTCCGGCGCCGCGTTCATGTCCGCATCCAGGCCGCGCGCGAGATTGGACAATCCCAGGTAGTAGGCGCTGCGGCCGGCGTGGAACAGATCCCCCTCCAGGCCGCGCGCCACTTCCTGCAGCGGCCGCTGCTGCGGGCCGGTGAGCACCACCAGCCGGGGGCGCTGGCCGTAGCGCTCGATCCGTTCCTGCTGGGTAATGGAGCCGCGCACCCACGCGTAGTCGCGCTGCTTGACGTGCTCGCTCAGGGCGTCCCTGAGGCCGGACAGATACTCGGTGATGATGCCGCCGCCGGCGATCTCGTACTCATCCACCAATACGAAACGGCCGGTGACTGCCAGATCGGCGCCCAGGCCCAGGTCGAAGGCGATCGGCTTGTGAGTCTCCAACACGCATTCGGCGACGTCGTGGCGGCCGACGTGCGCGGGCCGTTCGCGCTCGCTGCCGCGGCTCTCCAGGCTGGCGGCGTCCAGCACCCGCACGATCTCCTTGACGTGCGCCGTCACGCGCGTCGTGGCCAGCTTCAGACGGTAGCGCCTGCCGCGCACCAACGGGTTGCGGCCGAGCCAGAAGAGGTTGCCGCGGAACGTGGTTCCCACCCGCGGCGCGGGTTCGCCGACGCGGTACATCACCTCGCCGGGACGGACGTAGAGTTCCTCGCTGAGGGTGATGCCGGTGGCGCTGCCGGCGCTCGCCGCGCGCGGCGGCGCCATGTTGAACCCTTCGATGCTGCGCACGCGGGAACGTTTGCGGGAGGGCAGAAACTCCACCGCGTCGCCCACGCGCACGCTGCCGCTGGCCACGGTGCCGGCGATGATCCGGGCGTCGTTGCCGCGCACCGGGAACTTGTATACGTCCTGCACCGGCAGCCGCAGCGCCTGCGCGGTCGAGGCGCCGGCGCTGGCGAAGGCGTCCATCTGTCGCACCAGCGGCGCGCCGGCGAACCACGGCGTGCGCGCCGACGGCGCCGCCAGATTGTCGCCGCGGCGCCCGCTCACCGGAATGAAGGCGCGCGGTTGCACCTCGATCTCATTCAGGAACGCCGCGTATTCCTCATGGATCGCCGCGAACACGGCCTGGTCGTAATCCACCAGGTCCATCTTGTTGACCGCCACCACGAGCTGGCGGATGCCGAGCATGGCCGCCAGGTAACCGTGCCGCCGGGAGTTCTCGCGCACTCCCTCGTGCGCGTCGATCACCAGGATCGCCGCTTCGGCGCGGGCGGCGCCGGAGATCATGTTCTTGAGGAACTCGATGTGTCCCGGCGCGTCGATGATGATGTAGCGCCGCTTGGCGGAGCGGAAGAAGACGCGCGCGGCGTCGATGGTGATGCCCTGCGCCTGCTCGTCCCGGAGGGCGTCGATCAGGAACGCGTACTCGAACGGCTTGCCGCTACGTTCGCAGTTGCGGCGCACCTGATCGATCTTGCCGCGCGGCAGCACGCCGGTATCGTGCAGCAGGCGTCCCACCACCGTGCTCTTGCCGTGGTCGACGTGGCCGATCACCACCACGTTCATCACCGCCGGCTCCGGCTGCGCCGCGGCGGCTGCCGGCGTTGCCGCGGCGGCGGCGGTTGCCGCGGCCACTACATGTAGCCCTCGCGCCGCAGGGTCTCCAGGGTGCCGTCACCCTCCTTGTCCTGCTCGCGGCCGGCGCGTTCGGCGACGTGGGAGAACTGTCCGGTGCGCAACTCGTCCACGATCTCGGCGACGGAGGCGGCGGTGGAGGCGACCGGCGTGGTGCAGGGATAGCAGCCCAGCGAACGGTAGCGGGTACCCTCGCCGTGGTCGAAGTAGAGCGGCACCACCGGAATCTCCTCGGCGGCGATGTACTCCCAGATATTGAGTTCGGTCCAATCGAGCAGCGGATGCACGCGCACGTGAGTACCGGGCGCGAAGTCGGTCTTGAACTGGTTCCACAGCTCCGGCGGCTGATCGCCGATGTCCCAGTCGCTGTGCTGGTCGCGCGGCGAGAAGTAGCGCTCCTTCGAACGGCTCCCTTCCTCATCGGCGCGGGCGCCGACGATGACGCCGGTGTAGGGGTCGGTGTTCGGATCCTGAACGTAGCTCTGCCGCTCGTGATCGTAGCGATAGCGGGGCCAGGCGCCGGACAGGGTGTTGACCAGGGCGTCGGTCTTCAGCGCCTTGCAGCAGGCAATGCGCGACAACGCTCCCGCGGGGAAGGTCCGCCGGGCGTCGAGGGCGGCCCGGTTCTCGCCGTAGATCAGATTCAGCCGCCAATCCCGCACCAGCCGATCACGGTAGGCAATCATCTCCGGGATCTTGAACGAGGTATCGATGTGGACCAGCGGGAACGGCACCTCGCCGAAGAACGCCTTGCGGGTGAGCCACAGCAGCACGGTGCTGTCCTTGCCGATCGACCACAGCATGCACAAGCGCGGGAACTCGCGGTATGCCTCCCGCAGGACGTAGACGCTCTGCGCCTCCAGGCGCTGCAGCGCGGTCATCGTTCGTCCGCTCCGCCGGCGGAGCGCTCCCTGACGGGATGCAGCCCGCACTCCTTGGCCAAGCCCTGTTCCCACCACCAGCGGCCGGCGCGCGCCGGTTCGCCGGGCGCCACCGCGCGGGTGCACGGCGCGCAACCGATGCTGATGAAGCCGCGGTCGTGCAGCACGTTGTAGGGCACCTCATGGGCGCGCAGGTAGTCCCAAACCTGCGCCTCGCTCCACTCCGCCAGCGGGTTGGCCTTTACCGCCCGGTGGGCGGCGTCCCATTCGAGCGGGGGCGTGGCCGCGCGCTCCGGGCTCTGCGCGCGGCGCAGACCGGTGACCCAGGCCGCGGCGTCGGCGAGCGCCCGGCCCAGCGGCTCCACCTTGCGCACCGCGCAGCAGCGCTTGCGCCCCTCGACACTGGCGTAGAACAGATTGGGCCCCGCGCCGCTGACCATTTCCTGCAGCGCGCCCGCGGCCGGCGCCAGCACCTCGTAGCGCATGCCGTAGCGGCTCATGGTGCGCGCCATCACGTCGTAGGTCTCCTGATGCAGACGGCCGGTGTCGAGCACGAAGATGCGCGCCTGCGGGTCGATCCGCAGCAGCATGTGGGTGAGCGCCTGATCCTCGGCGCCCAGCGACGAGGCCAGCTTCAACGCCCGGCCGTAACGCTCCACCAGGGCGCGCAGCAACGCCTCGGGACCGCGCGCGGCGTGCGCCGCGAGCTCCTGCAGCGCGGCCGACGGCGCATTCCGGTCTGCGCGAACGTTCATCGCGGGCACCTCATATCTGATAGGTGAGCTGAGGCCGGGAGCGGTGCTTGTCCCACACCAGATCGGCCAGCGAAACCTGCAGCGCGCGGCTGGCGCCCTCGGCGGCGCGCTGCAACGGCGCCGCCAGCACCTCGTCGCTCCACGGTCCGGCGCTCAGCTCCACCGGACCGTCGAGGCAGGTGAGAACCTCCAGCACCGAGATCTGCGCCGGATCGCGGGCCAGCGCGTAGCCGCCGCGGCTGCCGCGGTAGCTGCGCACCAGCAGCGCGCGTTTGAGCTGCGCCAGCACCTGCTCCAGGAACTGCTGGGGAATGCCCTGACCGGCCGCCACCTCGCGGATCTGGCGCGGTCCGCGGCCGGCGTGGAGCGCCAAGTCATAAGCGGCCTGCAGGCCGTAGCGTGCTTTCGCGGAGAGCGCCCACACGTGCAACAATGCCCCCTTTGTCAGGTAACCTGATCTGTTTGGTCAAGATTACCTGGGGCCTAATCTACGCCCCTCAGAGCCGCTCCGTCAACCGGTACAGCAGCCGCCGCACCGTCTGGTTCGGAATCGCGAGCCGCGGCAGGTCATCACGCACCGCGCGAATGCTGCAGCATTACTCCGGCGCCGTAGCACAGCGCCCCGTCCGCGCCGCCGTACAGGACGGCGAATTGACCGCCGGCGATGCCGGCCGGCGGCTGATCGAACGTCAGTTGCAGCGCGGCGCCATTGCCGTTCGCCGCGGACAGGACCGCGAGCCGGCACGGCCGCGGCTGGTCGCCGTGGCGCACCCGCGCCAGCAGGGGCTGCGCCGGCAGCGCGTCCGGCGCCGGCGGCTCCAGCCAGTTGCAGTCGGCAAGCAGTACCGAACGCGGCGCCGCGGCGGCGGGATCGCGCGCCACGTATACCGTATTGGAGGAAACCTCCTTGGCCGCCACGTACCACGGGCCGTCGGCCAGCCCCAGCCCCTGGCGTTGGCCGATGGTGTGGAACCAGTGGCCGCGGTGCGAGCCGAGCAGCGCGCCGCCGGTCAGTTCGCGGATCGGCCCGGGCGCCTCGCCCAGGTGAGCGCGCACGAAGGCGGGATAGCTCAGCTTGCCGAGGAAGCAGATGCCCTGACTGTCCCGGCGGTCGCTCGGCGCCAGACCCCGCTCCCGCGCCAGCGCGCGCACCTGCTGCTTGCGCAGCCCGCCGAGCGGGAAGCGCAGCCGGCGGAGCTGGCCGCGCCGAAGATAGGCCAGGAAGTAGCTCTGGTCCTTGACCGGGTCCACCCCGCGCAGCAGTCGGCAATGCCCGTCCGGCGCCGGCGCGAGGCGCGCGTAGTGCCCGCTGGCCACGGCGTCGTAGTCGGCGCCGATGCGGTCCACGAACGCGCCGAACTTGATCGTCCGGTTGCACAGCACGTCGGGACTCGGCGTGCGTCCGGCGCGCAAGGCGCGCAACACGTACTCCACCACCGCCTGCTGGTATTCGGTCTGCAAGGGAACCACCTGCAGCGGCACCCGCAACTCGCGGCACACCGCGCGGGCGTAGCGCAGGTCCTCCTCCCACGGGCAGTCGCCGAGGAACGCCAGCTCCTCCTCCAGCCAGATCTTCAGGTAGAACGCGGTGAGCCGATGGCCGGACTCGCGCAGCAGGGCCAGCGCCAGCGCGCTGTCGACCCCGCCCGAGAGCAGCACCGCGATGCGCTCGCGCCGCGGGCGCGCCGCCGCGGGCGCCGCCGTCACGGGCCGCGCCGCCGGTGACGAACACCGCCGGCGGCGCCCACCAGTAGGTCGGTGACGCAGCCGGTAAAGAGGCCGTTCTCCACCACCCCGGGGATGGCCGCGAGCTCCGCTTCGCCGCGCGCGGCGTCGAAGGGAGCCGGCGGCCAGGCATCGACCAGCAGGTTGCCGTGATCGGTGATCACCGGTCCCTGCTTGCGCACCGCGATCCGCACCGCGCTGCGGAAGCCGCGCTGCCGCAGCGTAGCGCGCACCGGCGCGAGCGCCGCCGGCACCACTTCCACCGGCACCGGGCAGCGGCTGGCGAGGCGCGGCACCAGCTTCGATTCATCCACCACGATCACGTAGCGGCGGCTGGCCGCGGCCGCCACCTTCTCGCTGAGCAGGGCGCCGCCGCCGCCCTTGATCAGGTCCCAGGCCGGGTCTACCTCATCGGCGCCGTCGATGGTCAGATCGAGGGCGCCGGCTACCACCGGGTCGTTGAGGGTCACCAGGTTCAACCCCAGCTCCCAGCACTCGGTCTGGGTCTGCGTACTGGTGGGCACCAGGGCGAGGTCGCGCAACGTCCCATTGCGCACCCGCTCGGCGATGGCGCGCACCGCGTGCACCGCGGTGGAGCCGGTACCGAGCCCGATCCTCATCCCCGACTCCACCAGCGCCGCGGCGGCGCGGCCCGCCGCGGCCTTGGCCTGCGCCGCGCCCGGCGGGCCGCTCACGGCGCTGCCGCGGCGTACGGCGCCAGCAGCGGCGCGAGCCGGTCGCGTCCGCTGAGCAGGATGAAGTCGGCCAGGCGAGGCCCCCGATCGGCGCCGAGCAGCGCCCGATAGGCCGCCTTGAACAGCTCCTGGGGCGGCACCTCTTCCTCCTTGGCGATCGCATAGATGCGGTCGGCGAGGGAAGCGCCGTCGTGGCACTCCAGCCGGTCGAGCTCATGGTACAGCCGGCCAAGCGCCGCGGCCGCCGCCGGCGGCAGGGACGGAGGCGGATCGCCGGGACGCCGCAGGCGAAAGCGCATGGCCGGCGGGGCGTAGCCGGCCAGCCAGGCGGCGGCGGCCTCGGCCCGCGCCTCGAGGCGGCGGCGCGCGTCCGCGGCGGCGGGCGCCGCCAGCCCCAGCTCCCGCACCAGCGCGGCCGCCGCGGCGGCGTCGTCGCCGTCGCGGAGCTGGATCAGGTTGCACAGGTGGCGGAACGGCACCTGCGGCGCCATCCGGTCCGGCACGTCCTCGATCTGCGCCAGCTCGTAGGCGCGGCGCACGCGGTCGCGGCGTTTGGCTCCCATCCGCTCGGCGCCGAAGTACACCCGTTCGGCGCGGTCGTAGTCTTCGTAGATCTTCAGGACGTCGAGATCGAAGGAGACCACGAACTCCGCCTGGGGACGGGTAGCGGCGTAGAGAAACCGCACCACCTCCGGCTGATAGACGGTGAGCACCTGCTCGATGGTGACGGCGTTGCCGGCGGAGGAAGCGATCCGTCCGGCGCCCCCCTTGATGCCCACGTCGCCGTACAGGAAAGTGACCGGCGGTTCGCAGCCGTACACCTCACGGGCGATCGGGGCGCCGGTGTCGAAGGAACCGCCGGCGGTGAGGTGATCCTTGCCGGCCGGCTCGAAGTCCACCCCTTCGTGCGCCCAGCGCATCGGCCAGTCGACGCGCCACAGCAGCTTGACGGCGCCGGAGCGCGTCAGCTCCACTTGCTTCTCGCTTCCATCCACGTCGCGGTAGGTCACGGTGTCGGCGCCGTCCCAATCCAGCACCGTGGTGTCGTCGGTACCGTCCAGCTCCGAATAGATCGTGATCGGCCAGTAGTCCTCCGGCAGCGGCGAGTCGCGGTGCCGGTCGAGGATGGCGCGGATCGCGCCGCGGCGCGCCAGGGCGGTGCGGATGCCGGCGGCGTAGCGCGCCGCCCGGTAGCGCTGGGCCTGGTACCGGTACTCGGGCCGAATCCCCAGCCGCGGCAGCACCTGCTCCAGGCTCCGCTCGAACCCGGCCGCGTAGTTGGGGGCGGCGCCGTAGGGATCCGGCACCGCCACTACCGGCTTGCGCAGGTGGCCGGCAAGCTCCTCCTGCCGCGGCAGGTTGGCGGGCACCTTGCGGAACACGTCGTAGTCGTCCCACGAGTAGATGAACCGCACCCGCCGGCCGCGGTCGCGCAGCGCGCGCGCCACCAACTCGGCGGACATCACCTCGCGCAAATGGCCGAAGTGAACCGTTCCGGAGGGCGCCACTCCGGACGCCACCACGTAACACTCGCGGTCGCCGCGCTGGCGGATGATGCGCTCGGCGGCGGCGTCAGCCCAGTGACCGGCGTGCATGGCGGGCGCGCCCGAAGGTGGCGGCGCTGCGGCGGCTGCGGCCTGCGTCATCTCGCCGCCGAGTATAGAACCGCGCCGCAGCGCCGGCAATCGCGCCGCGCCATCCGCGCCATCCTCAGCGGTACCCTCATTGGGCATAGGACGGCTATCATAGGGACGTGCCCTTGGGAAAGACGCTGCTAAAAACGTTGGTACTGGCCGTCGTGATCTGTGCCGGAGCGGTGGGCTGCGCCACGCGGGTGGCGATTTCGCCGGCCGACCAGGCGGCGGCCGCCGAGGCCGTCGCCGCCGGCCGGTGGCAGCCGCAAGTCGGAACCGCCTCCTGGTACGGGTCCGACTTTCACGGCCGCACCACCTCCAACGGCGAAACCTACGACATGTACGCGCATACCGCGGCGCACAAGACGCTGCCGTTCAACACGGTGGTCCGGGTCACCCACCTTGCCACCGGCGCAGCCACCGAGGTGCGCATCAACGACCGCGGCCCGTTCGTGGGGGAGCGCATCATCGATCTGTCGCTGGCTGCCGCCCGCGATCTGGACATTGTGCGCACCGGCACGGCGCAAGTACGCATCGAGGTGATCCGTCCCGGCGACCCGCCGGCGGTCTACCTGATCCAGGTGGCCTCGTTCCGCGAGCACGACAATGCCCGCGCCCTGCTGGACCGGTTGCGGCGCGCCGGTTTCGCCGCGGAACTCCGCCAAGGCGGAGACTTTACCCGGGTAGTGATTCCGGGTCTCGACGCCAACGCCGCACTGCAGGTGCAACAACGCCTGCGGGAGCGGGGCTTTCCGGAGGGGCTGCGCCGCCCTGACAGCCGTTGACCGGAACCGCAACGCCGCGGTTGGGCAGACTGGCAGCCGCTTCCGCGGTTCGTGACGGTGTGTCTATTCGAGCTGATGCCAGAACACGGCTCCGGCATCGATGCTGTCGCCGATGCGGTCATCTCGCCGCAGGCCTGACACGACGGCGTAGGCGTTTCGGCCCGTGAATCGGGTCAGGAAATCCGCGTTCCGGAGCGCGCGCTTCGTATCTCGGCCGTTGGCGGTGAAGGCAGGCCGGGACGCCGTGTCAGCCTTGCCCGTTACGGAAAGCGCGCCTAATCCGCTGTCTGCGCCCGAATCTGCACCAGAAGCCGCTTGCCCTCCAGCGTTTGGCGCGCCCAATACAGGTTCTGGTACTGATCGTAGCCGCCCTCGCCCTCGCTCCCTGCCAGCCTTGCCGTGGCGGTCGCGGTGGTGCCGCCGCCCGGCGCCGCACCAAAGGTCACGGTTGGGGTAGTGGTGTAACCGCTCCCGCGGTCCGTGACCGTCACCGACGCTACGCGTAGCGCCGCGGTGCCGGCGGCCGTGGTACCGGCCCCCGGCGCTGCTCCAAAGGTGACGGTTGGGGCAGTGGTGTAACCGCTCCCACGGTCCGTGACCGTCACCGACGCTACGCGCAACGCCGCGGTGCCGGCGGCCGTGGTGCCGGCCCCCGGCGCTGCCGAAAGGGTCACGGTTGGGGCAGTGGTGTAGCCGCTCCCACGGTCCGTGACAATCACCGACGTTACGCAACGCCGCGGTGCCGGCGGCCGTGGTGCCGGCCCCCGGCGCTGCCGAAAAGGTCACGGTTGGGGCAGACGTGTAGCCGCTCCCACGGTTGGTGAACGTCACCGACGTTACGCCGGTTTGTATCGTTGTGCTCCCGGTGGCCGTGCCGCCGGTCGGCGGCGCGCTGAACGTCACGGTTGGGGCAGTGGTGTAGCCGGCCCCCGCGTTCGTGAGCGTCACTCCCTCTACTCTGGTGGTCCGCAACGTCGCGGTGGCGGTCGCGCCGGAGCCCCCTCCTCCCGAAAACGACACGGTTGGGGCAGTGGTGTAGCCGCTTCCCCGGTTCGTTATGCCCAGGGAAGTCACAGTATTTCCGCTTATCCCCGCCGTTGCGGTCGCCCGGGTGCCACCGGCCGGCGGCGCGCTGAACGTCACACTTGGAGCAGACGAGTAGAAGCTCCCCCCGGCCGTGAGAGTCAACGTCCCTACTTCTGATCGCAGCGTTGCGGTGCCGGTCGCCGTGGTGCCGCCGGTCGGCGCTGCTGCGAACGTCACGGTTGGAGCGGACGTGTAGCCGCCCCCCCGGTTCGCCATCACCACTGCCGTGACGCGGCCGGGCCCCACCGCGGTGCCGGTCGCCGTGGTGCCGCCGGTCGGCGGCGCGCTGAACGTCACGGTGGGAACGGACGTATAGCCGCTTCCTCCGGTCCCGACCGTCACGGCATCGACGGCGCCCGCCGCGGTGCCGGTCGCCGTGGTCCCGCCGGTCGGCGGCGCGCTGAACGTCACGGTCGGAGCCGACGCATAGCCGCTTCCTGCGGTCCCGACCGTCACGGCATCGACGGCGCCCGCCGCGGTGCCGGTTGCCGTGGTCCCGCCGGTCGGCGCCGCGCTGAACGTCACGCTGGGAACCGACGCGTAGCCGCTTCCTGCGGTCCCGACCGTCACGGCGTCGACGGAGGCCACCGCGGTGCCGGTGGCTGTAGTGCCGCCGGACGGCGCCGCCTGGAACGTCACGCTGGGAACGGACGCATAGCCGCTCCCCGGGTTCCCTATCGTGACCGCCTCGACCGTGCCGACGGCGTCCGGCGCAACTGTGTCGGAGCCCGACTGATCCGGGGCGGTGAGCACCAGTACCACTGCGCCTGCCTGGACCTCATAGTCAACCGTCCACTCCGCGCCGGTGAGGTCGGACGCGAAGACCGGCTTGGCGCTCGTGGTCGTGAACGGCGCCGGGTGCCCGCCGATCGACACCTCCACCTTCTCGCCCTCGCCGCCGGTGATCCGTTCCCAGGCATACGGCGCGGAACGGTTGGACGTTGCGCTCAGCAGGTCCGCGCCGTCACCAAAGTGAGCCGCGCTGATCGTCCAGCTCTTCTCGGCCGGCTGGGCCGGCTGCGGGGTTGGTGTCGGCTCGCTTGGCCCCCCCCTTGCGCCGGGTTGGCGGGCGCGGCGGGCGGGCGCGCCGCCTGCGTGCAAGCCATCAGCGCGCCGATACCGGCGGCCATCAACAGCGATAACAGCGACACTCTACCCAAGATTCCCTCCTGCCGGCGGTTGGGCCCCGCGCCGGGTCGCGGCAACGATAGCACACGCTCCCCCAAGCTGACCATCCCATCCACCACACCAACCACACCACAGGGCGCCTTGAGCAGCGGCCCCAATCCTGCTATGCAGTGCGGTAACGGGCCCCAGTAGCTCAGTCGGATAGAGCATCGGTTTCCTAAACCGCAGGTCGGACGTTCGAGTCGTCTCTGGGGCAAAGTGCGCATCGCCCTCGCCCAGATCAATCCCACCGTCGGCGACTTCGCCGGCAACAGCGCCCTGATCCTGGCGCGGCTGGCGGAGGCGCGCGCGCAGCGCGCCGAGCTGGTGGTGTTCCCGGAGCTGTGCCTGTGCGGCTACCCGCCGATGGACCTGCTCGACCACGGTTCCTTCGTGGCGGAGAACCTCAAGGCCCTGCGCCGCATCCAGCGCGCCATGCCGGCCGAACTGGGGGCGGTAATCGGCTACGTCGACCGCAACCCCCGCGGCACCGGCAAGCGCCTGCTCAACGCCGCCGGCCTGCTCGCCGGCGGGCGCCTGCTGCACACCCAGGCCAAGACCCTGCTGCCCACCTACGACGTGTTCGACGAAGCGCGCTACTTCGAGCCCGCGGCGGAGCGGCGCACGGTGGAATTCGGGGGCGAACGCCTCGGTCTTGCCATTTGCGAAGATCTCTGGTGGGAGACCGAGCCCGACCCCGGCGCGCGCTACGCGGTCGATCCGGTGCGCGACTGCCTCGACGCCGGCGCCACCCTGCTGCTGGCGCCCTCCGCCTCGCCCTACCACCGCGGCAAGCCGGCCGTGCGCCGCCGGCTGCTGCAGCGCATCGGCGCCGCCGCCGGGGTGCCGGTGGTGTACGTCAACATGGTCGGCGGCAACGACGGCCTGCTGTTCGACGGGCAGTCGTTCGTCACCGGCGCCGGCGGCGACCTGGTGCTGCAGTGCGCCGGCTACCGGGAGCAACTGGCGGTGTGGGACAGCGCCGCGCCGGGCGGGCCGGCGGCGCCTCCCGCCGATGGCTGGGCCGAGCTGGAGCGCGCGCTGGGGATGGGGATTGCCGACTACCTGCGCAAGACCCGTCACCAGCGCGTGCACGTGGCGGTGTCGGGCGGCATCGATTCGGCGCTGGTCGCCGCGCTCGCGGCGCGCGCCCTCGGCCCCGAGCGGGTCGCCGCGTTTTCGCTGCCGTCGCGGTACTCGTCGCCGGGCAGCAAGTCGGACGCGGCGCTGCTCTGCGACCGGCTCGGAGTGGCGCTGCGCACCATCGCCATCGAGGAACTGTTCGCCGGCTACGAGCGCGCGCTGGCCCCGGTGTTCGCCGGCGCCCCGCCCGACCTCACCGAAGAGAACCTGCAGGCGCGCATCCGCGGCATGCTGATGATGGCGTTCTCCAACAAGACCGGCTCCATTCTGCTCGCCACCGGCAACAAGTCGGAACTGGCCACCGGCTACTCCACCCTGTACGGCGATCTGTGCGGCGGCCTGGCGCCGGTCGGCGACCTGCTCAAGACCGAGGTGTACGCCCTCTCCCGCGCCATCAACCACGCCGGCGAGATCATCCCCGCGGCCACGCTGAACAAACCGCCCTCCGCGGAACTGCGCCCCGGCCAGACTGACCAGGACTCGCTGCCCGACTACGCGGTGCTCGACCGGATCTTGCAGCTCTACGTAATCGACAACCTCACCCGCAGCGAAATCGTCGCGCGCGGCTTCGACGACGCCACCGTAGTCGACGTGCTGCGCCGCGTGGGACAGGCCGAGTACAAACGCCGCCAGGCGCCCACCATACTCAAGGTCTCCCCGCGCGCCTTCGGCACCGGCCGCCGGTTCCCCATCGCCCGCGAAATCCACGAAGTCGCATGACGCCGGAAAGTCGCGATCTGTTGGCTGATCTTCCCACAGTAGCGTTTCTCAGGCTTCGACAGCGGTTCTTCGACTCCGGTGGACGTCCCATACCCTTCCAGTTACGCGACAAGCGGAACACGCAGGACGATCCCCTCGATGAGTTCCTGGCGGTCAATGTCCTCGCCCACCTCGAGGGCGTTACGTGTATCCGAGCGCCCGGTATCCGAAGGTGCCTCTCACACGTATTACTGTTACCGTCATCGCCGGGACGGCAACGATCCAATGCGCGAATTGGTAGACCCGTTCCCAACCCCGCTGCGTGATACGCGAACCCGGCCGCGCGGCCGCTTCACGCTTCCGTTTACGCTGTAGACGACGTTTCGAACAGCGAAAGCTGCGTGACCGGCGGGACGATATGACTTGGCGGCGCTTGGATCCGCTGGAAGCGCCATATCTCGTCGGTGAGCCCATCGGTCTCCGGGAGCAGCAGATCGAGGCTGCGCCCTACCTCGCCGGCTTCTCTCCCCGCGCTCAACTCAACCAGAAGTTGGCTCCGAAAGATGACCCGCACGTCGTTCAACGACAACTCGCGCCCCCCGGCTCTGAATCTCTCAACTCTATGGCTGCAAACTTCCTGCGCCGCCTCAAGCGCGTCCACGCCGGCGCGGCGCTTGCGCCGATCGGCGGCGCGCTTGCGGCAGATGATCAGCATGTCCAGGTCGATAGGGTGCTTAGCCTGACGCTTTGGGCTGGCACCTGACATCTCAGACTTCACGGGTTGTGACTGAACCATTGAGAAGCCCGCGCCCAAGACTGCCTCGGCGACCGCCTTCCAACCGCTGTTCCGGGAATGGTGGTAGCTGAAGACGAGGAGCCCCTGATCACGCAGTACTCGGTTGCATTCCTGAAAGACTGCTCTCAATTTCTGCGAAAACCGGCAGGCGTCGGTGTCCTGCACCTCCTCAGGGCGTCTCGTCGTGCCACCCGAATCGCACCGGGCAGAAAAATAGAGTTCTTGCCATGCATGGAAGAAGTCAGCCAATTCGGAGTAGTGGACGTTATCGAAGAACGGCGGATCGGTGATTACGAGATGCACGCTCTTGTCAGGCAAATCGGTGCTCGCAGAGTCCCCGCAAGAGAGATACGTCGTTCCGGGCGCCAGCCCATCCCTCGGGTAGCCGGCCAGCGTCGGCGCCCCCATGGGCGGGCTCACGCCGAATACCTTGCGCCCCGAATTGCCGGCACGATGGCGCTCGACGGAGATCTCGAATGGAGCGTCCCGGTAGTCCAACGCCCTCAGGAGTCGACTCTTGTAGAGCGTAGAAAACGCGCCGGAACTCTTTGGCGTGCCCCACAGGTTAGCTTCAATTGGCGTGCGCTCCGGCTTCAGTATATGGTGAGAGAACATGTGACGCACGGCGCCGGTGCCTTCCCCCTTGTAGGACGCGAACATATTGTTGAACTCAAGAGCTCCGGAAAAGAGCAGAAACAGCGCATCGCGCGCTTCCCCGGCAGGCAAGGCTCGAAGCTCAGTGGCAAGCATGGTGAGCGCCAGAAGTTGGCGCTCGTTGAACAACTGATGCCAGAATCGGTACCCGTAGTTGAGGATCTGCCTAGTGTTGTACCCGGTCTCTATCGGCATGCAGGGAATCGGGCGATTCATAGTCCGAAGACGTTGCCGGGCGTTGTCATAGGTGCGTAGATCATCGCCGGTGATGGCAAGATATTCTTTGGAACCGTCGGCTCGAAGAACCAGCTTTGCATACATACGATGACCGGGAGGTCGGCCGCGCGAGACAGCAGTCTTGGCGATCGGGAACTCGTGCGCGCAGGTCTGACAGACGGCTGTGGTTCGGCGGGCGGGTCCGGTCCGGGGATCGAATCTTCGGCCACATGGGCACGAAACGGTTCCGGCGTCGTAGCGACATGACGATATTCGCCCGCAATGAGGACAGACGGCTTTCGACACCGGATGACGAATCCGGTCCGCGTGGGAAGCGAAGATATACTTGGGGAAGAGGTCGACGCGGCTTTCGCAGGCGGGACACGAGAGGAACTTCACCCAAAAGTAGTAGAGGACCTGGCACGGCTGCCCGTCGCTGTCAGTGGACTGATACAGGTGTTGAATCTCGCGTCCCACACTTGCCGCCAGGCGCCCGAAAAGAGTATGGACCTCGGCTCGGTCGAGCGGACCTAGTGCAACCCTGACTGCTCGGTAAGCGACCGGATTGATGTCGCGGCCGATGGCGGTGCAGCCGAGCTTCTGCGCCTCCCCGATGGTAGTGCCGCTCCCCATGAATGGATCGAATACTACGATTCCCGGCAGGCGCAACGGCTCGTAGAACAGCTCCATGACCGAGCTGCCTCGGGGCGCGGAAGCGGCGATTATCGCTGCGCGAAACACGGACCCCAGGCGCTGCGCCCACCACTTGTGGACGTGGTAGATGGGCCGATATATCTCCTTCCTCCAGCTCTCGACTTCCGCGATCTCGCTTATTCGTTCGAACGGAAAATTCTCCTCTATCGCACGCGGGCCGTGCTCAGCCGTCTTCATTGGCGGGCGCGGCGGCGGGCGGCCTCCTGCTGCAGGCGCCGGCGGGCGCCTTCCCAGGAGGGATAATCGCCGAGGGTCCGCGGGCGCCGGCTGCGCACCACCAGCGGCGGCCTGGCGCTGCGGTCCAGCGCCGCCTGCAGAGCGTCGTAGCCGGCGCGCTCCCGCGCGTTCAGCTCGCGGTAGCCCGGCGTCTCCTGGAAGCGGACGTCCACGCTCCAGCGCACGCCGTCGCTGCGGTTCACCCTGCTGCCGTGGAAGGTGAGGTTGTGGAAGGCCAGGAAGTCGCCGCACCGCATCGGCTCGGGGACCGGCGCGCCGCGGCGCTCGACGTCATCGAAGCTCACCATGTTCTGGTCGGCGCGCCGCGCCCCCGGCAGCAGGCCCCATTTGTGGCTGCCGGGAATGAGCCACAGGCAGCCATTGCGCTCATCCACGTCGACCAGCGGAATCCATACCGAGATTACCAGGATATGGCCGGTCGCCGGGCCGTAGTACTGGCTGTCCTGGTGCAGCGGGAACGCGGTGTAGGTGCTGCCGGGCAACTTGGGCCGCAGGTGGTAGTCACCGTTGAACGAGATTTCCTCGCCCAGCAGCGGCTGCAGCGTGTCCAGAATCGCCTCGTGGCGCACCAGCGCGTACAGCTCGGGGGAGAACAGGAACGTGTTCCAGGAACGCATGCGCGACTCGGTGTCGCGGTAGAGCAGTGCCAGCCGCCGCCCGAAGGGAGCGTCGGCGTGCACCGATTCGATGGCGCCGGAACGCTGCAGCCCGCGCGCGTGGGCGTCCACGTTGCGGGTGATGAGATCACGGATCGGCTCAAGCAGGGAGTCCGGCAGCGCGCCGCGCGCCACCAAGTAGCCGTCCTCGGCGAACCGCTCGCTCGGGGTCCGGGTGTCGTTCCGCATCTCTCTCGCTCCTCCGCCGTTTACTTCGCGGCCGGCGCGACGATGAAGACGGGCGCGCCGGTGCCAAAGTATACTCGGTGCGCGTGGAACGGTCACCGCTGACACAGGGCGTGTTGTGGCCGCGGGAACGGCCGCGGCCGGAGGATCGGCCGCTGCTCGCCTGCAGCGACAACCTGGACTTCATGCGCGGGCTGCCCGGCGCGCGCTTCAAGCTGATCGTCACCTCGCCGCCGTACAACCTGGGCAAGGAATACGAGTCCAGGACCCCGCTCGACGCCTGGCTCGAAACTCAGGAACGGGTGATCGACGAGTGCGCGCGGCTTCTCCATCCGCAGGGGTCGATCTGCTGGCAGGTGGGCAACTACGTGCACGACGGCGAGATCGTTCCGCTCGACGCCGTCCTCTACCCGCTGTTCCGGCGCCGCGGCCTGCGCCTGCGCAACCGCATCATCTGGCACTTCGGCCATGGTCTGCACTGCAGCCGGCGGCTGTCCGGTCGCTACGAAACGATCAACTGGTGGACCGGAAGCGACGATTACACCTGGAATCTCGATTCCATCCGCGTCCCTTCCAAGTACCCCGGCAAGCGCTACTTCAAGGGACCCAACGCCGGCAAGCTGTCCGGCAATCCGAAGGGCAAGAATCCCAGCGACGTGTGGGAGTTCCCGAACGTGAAGAGCAATCACCCGGAGAAGACGATCCACCCGTGCCAGTTTCCCGTAGAGCTGGTGGAGCGGCTGGTGCTGTCCATGACGAACGAGGGAGACGCCGTACTCGACCCGTACATGGGGGTGGGGTCGTCGATCATCGCCGCCCTGATGCACGGCCGCGCCGCCTGCGGCTGCGACGTCGTACCGGAATACGTGGAGATCGCCCGACGCCGCGTGCGGGAATGGTACGCGGGAACCCTCCGCACCAGACCGATGGGCAAGCCGATCTACGACCCCACCGTTCCCAACGGCGGCCACCGATTCGGATCGACGCCCGCTACTCTCACCTGAACGGCGAAGAATACCTGCTCGTTTCATCGCAAGCAGCCATGGTTCCTGTCAGGTACGTCAGGTGCGGGCGAACAGATATGCGCGTTGGTTCCGTCCGACGACCTCAAGCGCGCCCATGCGCCTCAGCGTGTAGGTCATCATGCCGGCCAGCGGAGCCGGCATGGCGCCGGCCGCGGCCAGAGAGCGATTGGTGAACGGTTCTTCCAGGTGCGAGGGCAACAGCCGCGCGCAGTCAGTCGGCGTGCGGAAGCGGCGCCGGTCGCACACCGCCTGCAGCCGGGTGTCGAGGATGCTCACGCCGCGGCGTCTCCAACTGCCGCGCCCGTCGGCGCAACGCAGTTCCTCCACCTCGACCAGCAGCACCTCCAGGGTGAAGTTGGGATCGCGGATCAGGTGCGGAATCCGTATCAATTCCGCGAACAGATCGTGGTACCCGCCGCGCTTCGGCGACGCCCGGCGGCGCAGCACGCGGCCCTCCGGGTTGGCGGTAACGATCCACTTGCGCCGCGCGATGGGAAACACCAGGCGCACCGGGTGATCACTCAGCAGCCGGGTCAACTTGCGCCGCAGCTTGGCGAAGCCGCCGGTCTGAATCTCGATCAGCGTACCGCGCCGCACCAGGTCGATGACGTATCCTCCGAGCGCCACTTCGGCACGGTCCTGCGGACGCGCGTACCAGCGCTTGAGCGCGGCGTGCAGCGAGCGTTCCCGCAGCTCGCCGATCGTGCGTCCGGGCCGCGCCGCGACGACGAGGTCAGGCACGGATACCGGTCATCAACGCGGCAGCGCTGTTCGCAAGTCGTCCAGATGGAGCTCGGCGGCAGCGCAGGGCATGCCGATCGACCACTGTTCCAGTACCGCGGGGTGCAGCTCGCCGACTACGCCGATCGGGAGCCAGGTGCGCGCTCCACCCGCTGCCGCCGGCGCGGCCGCCTCGACCCGGGCGGCGCGGCCGGGGATGAAGCGCGGGTCGTCCAGCTCCGCCAGCCGGTGCTCGGCGCCGAGGTAGAACAGCAGCGCGGCGAGGTGGGCGCCGGCGTCGTTGAAGCCGGCGGCGCGGTCCGCCACCAGCAGCGCGCAGGCGTCGACGGTGCGCGAGCCGGTCGGCTCATCGGCGGCGCGCAGCGCCACCTTGCCCACCTCGAACATCCGATGGGGATAGGCGGCGTTCTGGGAACTCATCTCGGCGGCCAGCAGGTTGGGGATGATCGAGTCGCGCACCACGGCGTAACTTTCGGTCATCGGATTGGCCACCTCCACCAGCGGCCGCTCCGGCGCGTTCATGCGCTCGGTGTAGTCGCGCCGCGCGCCCAGATAGTTGAAGATCATCTCCTGATAGCCGAGCCCCACCAACAGTTCGCGCACCGCGCGCGCGAATTGGGTTTCCGGCGTCAGCCGGCCGGCGGTGAACTCCTCCGGCAACTCCGGTTCGAAGGTGTCGAGGCCGCGCCCGATGGCGATCTCCTCGACCACGTCCACCGCGTGCAGGAAGTCGTTGCGGTAGGGCGGCGGCGTTACCACCAGGGCGGCGCCGTCGATGCGCGCGCGGCTGCCCATCCGCTCCACCAGGCGCTGCCCCTCGGCAGGAGTGACGGTCTCGCCCAGCAGGCGCTCGGCGGCGGCCAACTCCAGCCGCGTATCGCGCTGGAAGTAGCACGGCGTCACCAGGTCGCGGCCGTGACTGGTGGGGTAGGGGTAGCGGATGCGCACCGGCTGGATGGCGTAGCCGGCGTCGGCCAAGTCGCAGGCGGCGATGGCGCAGGCCAGCAGCAGGGTTTCGAGATGGTGGCCGGTGAGTTCCACCATGAACCGGCGGTCGCCCACGGCCACGTTGCCGAGGTCGGCGCTGTTGATGATCGGCGGGAACGACAAGGCGCGGCCGGCGGCGTCCTCCAGGTAGGGAAACGCCGGCAGGCCGCGCACGAGGTGGCCGTACTCGCGGCCCTTGGGATGCTGGTCGAGGATCTCGGCCAGCGACAGCTCGCGGTCGCTGCCAAGGGGCACGAACCGGGTGTCCGGCGGCGCCGCGCGGTAGCGCACCGGCCAGGCGAGGTCGGCGCCGCGGTAGATGCCCATGGCGATGGCGCGGCGGCGCTGGCCGTAGCTGTCGCACAGCTTCTCCTGCGACTGGACCAGCTCCAGCAGCAACGGCTCGCTCAGCGGCGGGCCGGCGGCGCCGAACGCGGCGATGGCCGGCCGGATCCGTTCGAGGGCCGGGTCGACCTGCACCTCGCGTTCGCCGGTGTCGGGCGGCGCCGCGGCGCGCGCCATGAAGGGGTAGTCGGGCAGCGCCGCGCCGCGATAGCAGCGCAGGTGGCGCGCCAGTCCGGGCGTCGACCACAGGTCGGGCCGGCTGGTGTCCTTCAGTTCGACCCGGCGCACGCCGGTAGCGGCATCGTAACCCTCCACCTCCGCCTTGGCGGTGGAGAGCAGGCGCTCCAGCTCGTCGGGCGGCGGAATCTCCCCCAGCAGGCCGGCGAGCAGCTCATCACGGACGTCGATGGTAGGCATCTTCTTCTTTCAGGTGCGCTTCAATGCGCCACGCGGCGCCGGATCTGATCCAGGTCGGGCGAGAACAGATCGCGGATGTCGTCGATCCCCAACGAAATCATCGCCATGCGGTCGATGCCCAGGCCCCAGGCCAGCACCGGCACGTCGATCCCCAGCGGGCGGGTCACTTCGGGCCGGAAGATGCCGGAGCCGCCCAGCTCGGTCCAGCCCACCGTGGGATGGCGCACGAACACCTCCACTGACGGTTCGGTGAACGGAAAGTAGGCCGGCTCGTAGCGCACGTCCGCGCTGGCCACGCCCGCCACCTCCTCGGCGAACAGCTTGAGCAGCCCCAGCAGCGTCTTCAGGTTGACCTGTTCGCCGAGGACGATGCCCTCGGTCTGATAGAAGTCGGCCAGGTGCGAGGCGTCGACTTCGTCGGGCCGGAAGCAGCGCATGATGCCGAAGTACTTGCCGGGAACGCGGGCGCGGGTAAGCGTCCGGGCGGAGACTACGGTGCCATGACTGCGCAGAATGGTGCGGCGGGCGAAGTCGCGGTCGAACTGGTAGCCCCAGCCGCGGCTGCCGGTATGCCAGCCGTCGGCATGGGCGGCGGCCACGCGCTCCAGGTAGGGCTCCGGCAGCTGGCTGGCGTACTGCGGCTGCTTGATGAAGTAGACGTCGTGTTCGTCGCGGGCGGCGTGGAACTGCGGCATGAACAGCGCGTCGCAGCACCAGAAGTTGGTCTCCACCAGCGGCCCGTCGAACTCCTCGAAGCCGAGCCCGGTGAGTTGATCGCGCACCCGGTCCAGGTAGGCGGCGTAGGGGTTGCGGCGTCCCACCAGCACCCGCCCCGGGGGCGAGTTTACGTTGTAGCGGCGAAAGCTCACCTGCCGCCACGAACCGTCGGCCAGCATCGCGCTGGTCAGTTGATTTGCCTGGACGTCGGCCGCCATCGCGCCGGTCAGCTTGAGGTCCCCAAGGTCGAATATCTGATCTTCCTGGAGCCCCAGCGAACCGTCGGCCAGCATCGCGCTGGCCCGGCGATCGATCTCCTCGCCGCTCAGGCCGGCGGCCCCCGCGGCCTGCCTGAGCCCGGCCGGGGTCAGCCGGTAGCTGACGGTCTCCGTCTCGAGGGCGCGCACCAGCCCCTTGGCGGTGCCGCGCTTGCGGCTGACGGCCGCCGCCTGCTCCCGCTGCGCGGCGCTCAGCTCCGCCGCCGCAACCGGGCGGCCGCCGGACAGCCGGTCCAGCAGCCCGCGCAGCGCCGCTACCCGCGAGTCGTTGGCGTTGCCGCCCGCGACGCTGACGTGGCGCGCGGCATCCATCGCCAACACCCCGGCGCGCGCCAGCGCGCCGTAGGCGGAGCCCACCTCGCGCGGCTCCAGCCCCAACCGGACCGCGAGCTGCGGCATTGGCAGCGGCCCCTCGGCCCGTACCAGGGCGATGATCCGCTCTTCCGGCAGCCCTTCGCGCCGGTACCGGTCGCCGAGAGCGGTCAACTCATAGCGCAGCTCCTGCGCGCGCGACTGCTCCGCGATCAGGCCCTTGTCCAGCAACCAACTGAACGCCTGATTGCACTGGCCCAGGTTCAACCCGGCAACCTTTGCATCTCCTTCCTTAAGGAGCTTTGCATCTGCGGCCATCAGGTCGGCCGCGGTAAACGGCGCGACGGCTGACAGCGCGACGGCGGCGCGCAGGACGCGCACTTCAAGCGGGTGGAGCTGTTCGACTGAGGTCATGATGGGAGGCGCTTCTCGCCGGCGGCATGGTACGTCACCGCCCGGCGGCTGTCGAGCCGCGCGCAACCAACCAAAGGGCGCATTGGGCGCACTTCCAAAGTGTGTTGGTGACTGCCGGCCGGGACCCCAGCCGGCGGGCGCCGGCGGCTATCTGCTTGGCGTGTCGTTCTCACCCCGCTCGCGGAGCATCGCCTCAAGCGCGGCGATGCGCGCTTCCGCCTGGCGGCGGGCGGCCGCTTCGTCATGGAGCCGGGCTTCCGCCTGGCGGCGGGCGGCTTCCGTCTGGCGGTGGGCGGCGGCTTCGTCATGGAGCCGGGCTTCCGCCTGGCGGCGGGCGGCGGCTTCCATCTGCCACCGCTGCTCCGCCCGCTGCCGCCCCTGTTGTTCTTCGTCCGACGACAGCAGATAGCTCCGCGTCACCGGATCGTACAGCGGCCGATTCTCCGCCCCGAGCACCACGAACACGTCCGGCGCCACCGAATCCATGGTTCCCTCGTTGTAGTAGATCAGCATGTCGGCCACCACGAACACGTCGTCGCGGTGGGCGTAGCGGCGCCGCAGCGCGTCGAAGGCATAGACCAGGGGAATGAGTTGAAAATAGCTTTCCGCCAAAGGCTCACCGTCCGAACTGGGGTACTCGATCTCGACCGGAGCAACCGGAGCGAGAGCCGTGCCTGCCGCGCCTGCCGCGTAAGCCATCCGTGATCCTCCGCCGCCCACCATACTCCGAACGCGCCGGGTACGCTACCGGAACGACGCGGCCCAGGCGCACCAAAAAGTACCTGAGCAGACTCCGTTCTGCCCGTAACAGGTCGTGAGGACCGCTACCTGCAAGCGGAAAATGCGCCCGCAACCAAGCCAACCAGCCACCGTTGCCGCGGCGGCCGGCCGCCTTCAGCCGTAGAGGCAGCGCTTCGCCCATTCTTGGCCTTCGGGCCGACCGGGTTGCCGTCCCGCGCCGCGGCGGCAATGCTGTGCCCATGAGCGAACTGAAGCGCCCGCATATCGTAGTGATCGCCGCGGACACGCTGCGCCCGGCCTACCTCGGCTGCTACGGCAACTCCGCCATGCACACCCCGAATCTCGACCGGCTGGCGGCGCAGTCGATCCGCTTTACCCGCGCCTACCCGGAGGCGCTGCCGACCATTCCGACGCGGCGCACCGTGCACGGAGGGCGGCGCGTGTACCCGTTCGCCGACTACCGGCCGGTGCCCTGGGACAACGTCTACCTGCCCGGCTGGCAGCCCCTGGCGGCCGCGGAGCCGACCGTCGCCGAGGCCCTCGCCGCGGCCGGCTATCACACCGGCTTCGTCTCCGACGTCCCGCACTACTTCGTGCCGGGGATGAACTTCACCCGCGGCTTCCACCAGTGGCAGTTCGTACGCGGCCAGGCCGAAGATCGGTTCGGCGCCGAGGCCGCGGCCGACCCCGCGCTGCTGCCGCGCTACCGGGCGCGGACCGCGCGCCGCCACCTCGTCAACGTGCGCCCGCAGGCGCCGGAGGAGCAGTGGCCCACCGCGCGCACGTTCCGCTGGGCGCAGCAATTCCTGGAGCAGAACGCAGGCGGCGGCCAACCGCTCTACCTGTACGTCGACAGCTTCACCCCGCACGAAACATGGGAGGCGCCGCTGCACTACTACGACCGGTACGGCAGCCGCGCCGAACGCGAGCCGGTCTGGCTCTCCCTGCCCTACGGGCCGCTGGCGCAGGTACCGGAACTGGAGCCCCAACTGCCGAGCGTGCGCGCCAACTACGCCGGCCTCGTCACCATGGTGGATCATTGGTGCGGCCTGCTGCTGGACACCATCGAGCGGCTGGGAATGAGCGACCGGACGCTGGTGCTGTTCTTCAGCGACCACGGCACCAACTTCGCCGACAACCCGGAACGGATCGTCGGCAAGCCCGCCGGCTGGATGTATCCCGGCACCATGCACGTCCCGCTGCTGCTGCGCCTGCCCGCCGGACGCGGCGCCGGCACCGAGTGCGGGCGGCTGGCCTCCACGATCGACATTCCCGCGACGGTAGCCGACGCGGCCGGACTGGAAGGATTGCCGCTGGACGGGACCAGTCTCAGCGCTGCCGCGGGCGCCGCCTACCCGGGTTACGACTACCTGACCTGCCGCTACGGCAACTTCGTCTGGTACCGCGACCGGCGCACCTGGTTCTTCAGCAGCCTGGAGTTCACCGCGCCGCGGCTGTTCGATCTCGAAGCGGACCCGGAGTGCCAGGTCAACGTCGCCGCCAAGTTGCCCGACCGCGTGCGCGAGGCCCGCGCGCGCATCCTGGACGACGCCGGCGGCCGGTTGCTCCGCCACGACCCGCCGGCCGCCACCGATGCCATCGGCCGCCGGACCGGCTGACGCTCCCGCACCGAACGCTAGCCGTACCGCGGCAGCTTGCTAAGCTAAGGTGTGCGGCAGGCAGGTTTGGGATTGGAGATGATCGGAGATGATCCTGTCCTATACGAGGGGATACTGTAAGCTGTACGCTCATGTGTTAGGGGGCAGCCATGAAGTCTGCGGGATGGAATAGGTGGGATGGGCCGGTAGGCAAGTTTGCCAAGGTACTCTTGATGGTAACCGGATCATTCTTCATGTTGATTATCGTGATTTTCGTTTTGCCAATGATGAGGCAGACCCAGACGAATTCGGATGATTCAGCAACAGAGGAAACACAAGTTGTAGAGGATGATGAATACTGCCAAGTGATTATCGCCAAGGACACGGACAGCATGGTAGCAGCTCAGGCGTTCTGCTTGATGCTGGTGCCTGCTATAGAGGCCGGATTCATGATTGAGGGACTGGGCGCCGGCGGTCCGTTGCTGGACATCCGTGTCGGAAAGGACGTTGCCGACGGATTTCTGGCCGACAAACTCATGGGGAAACAGATAGTACTGGACTGGATGAAGGCCTGGAAGAGCTTGGGGGAGTGGAGTTCGGTAGTCGTTACAATATACTGGAAAGATGTGAAGATCGTGGAGGGTGATACGACCGTTCTGAACGGCGACGTAGTGACATACTTTGACAATTAAGAAGGTTGCGAGTGCCAGGTTAGGCGGGTATCGCCGCCGAACCAGCTGACGATCTCCCGCCACCGAACGCTATTGATCAATCACGTCCTGGGCCATTTGTATAAAGGCGATGCCTTTATGGTTCTCGATCAGTTTGAATGCTGGGGTAGAGCCAAGTGTATGAATGCAGGAATGGTGAAGAGAAAGCACTGCTTGCTGCAGCTTGGGGTCATCTTCTAGCATATCTACTTTTAACCCTATCTTTCTGCAATACTCGGCAGATAAATGACGAGAATGTGTTTTCGTAACCGAATGATCTGCAAGTTCTTCGACTATCTTGCAGACTGTTGAGCACTCATCCTTTGCGCCGTTGAACATGCCCCTCAAGAGCCAATCCCGTGTCATCTCTTTGCACCACGCAATGGCCTTCTCGCATTCACCGATCAACGTAGGGTTGTACTTGGCAATAATCAGTTGCCACAATGGCGTGGTGGAGTGATCCTTCTGTATTTCCTTCTTGGCTCGACAAAACTCTTCAAGAATACCATGCGCGGGTATGCCATAGATCTGAGGATCTATCGGGCCCAAACTTGAGTGCTTGCCCATGATGATCTTTCTGCAGGCACATGCGACCATCGTGCCGGCTGACATTGCAAGCTGAGGGACGATGGCACGGATATCGGTGAACATCGAATGAAGATAGTCGACCAATGACTCCGTCGCCGCCGTATCGCCACCCGGGGTGTGGAGCACTAGATCCAGACCTTTACGTCGGTCAAGCTGGTAGATTACCGACATGAACCCGTTCTTGTCGGCGTCGTTGATCCCCACCCCGGGCAAGTTCGGCTTTTGCAGCCATCCGGAATAGTAAACGATTGCGTTGCGCCCAGTACGTCTGTGTAGGGCACTCAAGTAACGCCGGCGGACGACGTCGTGGGCGTTATCGGTAGCTTTGATCTCGTTGAGGATCTCGTTCCAGTTTGGCATGGCCCCCGCCGTTCGCCTTTGAGGTGGACTCTGCAGAGAAGAAAACAATCCGGCGACGGTCTGTGGCCGGGGCATCAACCGGTATCATGTTCGGTGCTACCGGTCCCGGAGCAACGGGGAGCTTGAGTAACTCGAATACCCGCTCGATTTCTCGCTGGCTCATGGCGTCCTCCAAACTACGATGATGAATCAAGATACCCCAGGCTGGTTCTCGTGTCTACCAATTGGGGCCGTCGGGCGTGGGGAGTCCGAGGGCGCGCGCTGCCCATGGCAGGGCGGTGCGAAGCTGTTGGGCTTGCACTTTGCGCACCCGCGGCGCGGTGGGGATTGGGGGCTTGCCGGCGTGTTCGGCGAAGTAACCGCTGATTACGGCCGCCAACGGCCCGCCGTGCGGCAGGATCTCCTCCGGCGCCGGGCCGCCTTCGGCGTGCAGGCTCGGCAACCAGCAGGCGATATCGACGTCGGGTGCGGCGAGCACGGCGTGGTTCCAGTCCACCAGCAGCGCCTGCCCGCCGCGGAAGCAGAGGTTGTCGCTGCGTACGTCCATGTGGGTGGGATACGGCCCGTCGAGCTGCGCGCCCTCCGCGGCGGCAATGAGCGCGCCGGCGCTGCCGCGCAGCCAGCGCTTCGAAGCCAAGCCCAGGGCCAGAAACTCCGCCGGCGCCGCCGCCGCCCTCCGCCAGCTTCCGGCCAGTTCGGGATTTGTGGCGCTCAGCGGCGGCAGCGCCCCACCCGGGTCGGCGGCGCGGAGCCGGGCCAGCGCCGCGAGCACCTGATCGATGCCGGCGGCGTCCCAGGGCGGCGGCCAGCGGCAATCACTCAAGTCCTCCAGCAGCAACAGCGGTCGGGCGCCATCGTCCCAGCCGCGCGCGGCCGGCATGAAGTCACGCCGCCCCAGGGCGGCGTATACCTTCCGTTCCGTCCGCAGCCAGCCGGCGGTCAACGGGTCGCCGCCGATCTTGGCGAACACCCGGCGCCCGTCCGCCAGCGTCACGCTCCAGCGCTCCGCCGGGGAGTATCCGCCAACCGCGCGCCGGAATCGGACCGCCGGCGCGCCCGCCAAGGCGTTGATGCGCGCAACGTCGGCGGCGGCAGGCTGATCCGAGGAGCCAATGCCACGCATGGCGCAGGGTTATACCGGGGCCGGATGGACGGAAGCAACATGCAAAAGCACGGCGGACGAGACGCCGTTGGTAACGAACAAATGCATGACTCCGTTTCCACCCGGCCCGCGCCGCGGGCCCGGCGCGCGCGGGCGGCGGTTCGATGAGCGAGACCGCGGCGCCGCCGGGAACGCCGCCGCCCTGCACGACCACCATCCGCGACCTGCCGAACGCGGAACGGCCGCGGGAGCGTCTGCTGGCCCTCGGCGCCGGCGCGCTCACCAATTCCGAGCTGATCGCGATTCTGCTGCGCACCGGAATGCGCGGCGAGAACGTGCTCACCCTCGCGTCCCGGCTGCTGGCCGCCAGCTCCGGGCTGCACGGCCTGCTGCAGGCGTCGGCGGCCGAGCTGTGCGCCCTCAAGGGGATCAGCAAGGCAAAGGCCGCGCAGCTTCTCGCCGCGCTGGAACTGGGGCGGCGGGCGGTCAGCCTGGTGCCCGAGGAACGCGCGGTGATCCGTTCGCCCGATGACATCTACCACCTGATCGGCGCGGAACTGGCGCACCTGCCGCAGGAGAAGCTGTGCGTCGTGCTGCTCTCCACCAAGCAGGAGGTACTGCGGGTCTGCGACGTGTACCTGGGAACGGTGAACACCGCCTCGGTACGGGTGGCGGAAGTGCTGCGGCCGGCGATCAAGGAAAACTGCCCCAACTTCATCATGGCGCACAACCATCCGTCGGGAGACCCCACTCCCAGCCCGGAAGACATCCGCATTACGCGCCGACTGGTGGCGAGCGCCGCCGCCATGGACATCGAGCTGCAGGATCACCTGGTGGTCGGCGCGCGCGGCTACGTCAGCATGAAGCAGCGCTGCCTGGGCTTCGACGACTCGCCCGGCGGCTGAGCCGAGCGCCGCCGGCGGCGGCCATCACCCGTCACAGGTCGAGCTCGGCCGCCAGTTGCGCCGCGGCCTCGCGCATGAACACGATCTTCGGTTCGGCCATGGCGCGGGCGCGGGCGAAGTGGAAGGTGTCGGCGTAGCTGAGCCGCTCCCGGATCAGCTCCAGCACCTCCTGCATGGTCTTGTAGTGATGCCAGAAGAAGGCGCCGATCGCGAGCCGCGCGAACCCGATCGCCCCCATGGTGTCGAGCAGGTTGGCGTCGTACAGCAGTTGGCCTTCCACCGTAGCGGGCCGGCTGCCCGGGCGGTGCTGGCGAATCGCCTGGATCACTAACTGGGTACGCTCCGGCGGGAAGCCGGTTTCCGCCAGGATCAGCTCCGCCTTTTCCGCCGCCTCGGCCAGCCGCCGCGCCGGGATCTCGATGTTATGCAGAAAGCAGGCGGCATGCAGGACGTCGTCGTCGTACTGCTCATCCGCGCCGATCTCCCGCGCCAGGTGGTAGACCCGGTAGGCATGCTCGAACCCGGACGCCAGCCGGCCCGCGGTCAGGTCCTTTACGTACTGGACAATCAACTTGCGCACCGGTGCAGTGTAACGTCCGGCGGGCATCTTGACACGCTAAATCCGCAATCCCTAGGGTCAGCCATGGTTGTCGTCCTCGACCGCGGCGTCACCGAAAGCCAGAAGCGCTCGGTGCGCGAACATCTCGCGGCGCATCGCTACCAGATCCGCGAGTTGCGCCAGGACGGCGAGACGCTCCTCGGAGCGGTGGGCGGCGACCCGCTCGATCAGCGCGAGGTGGAGCTGCTGCCCGGAGTTTCCCAGGTCGTTCCTCTCAGCCAGCCCTACAAGCTCGCCTCGCGTGAGTTCAAGCGCGAGGAGACCGTGATCCCGGTCGGACCGGTCAAGGTGGGAAGTGGCCGCCTGGCGGTAATCGCCGGCCCCTGCGCGGTGGAATCGCGCGACCAGATATTCGAAGTGGCGGCCATGCTCAAGGAGTCGGGGGCGGTGGGGCTGCGCGGCGGGGCCTTCAAGCCGCGCACGTCTCCCTACTCGTTTCAGGGTCTGGGCCAGCCGGGGATCGAGCTGCTGAAGCAGGCCGGCGAGCGTTACGGGTTGCCGGTCGTTTCGGAGGTGGTAGCGACCGAGCATCTGGCGGCCGCGGCCGAGTGCCTGGACGTGCTCCAGGTGGGCGCGCGCAACATGCAGAACTTCGAGCTCCTCAAGCGGGTCGGAGAGATCGGCAAGCCGGTGCTGCTCAAGCGCGGTCTGGCGGCCACCATCGAAGACCTCCTGATGTCCGCCGAATACCTGCTGGCGCACGGCACCGACGCGGTGATTCTGTGCGAGCGCGGCATTCGCACCTTCGAGACCTATACCCGCAACACTCTCGATCTGTCCGCCATCCCGGTGGTCAAGAAGCTCTGTCACCTGCCGATCTTCGTCGATCCCAGCCACGGTACCGGCATGCGCGACAAGGTCGGGCCGATGGCCCTCGCCGCGGTGGCGGCCGGCGCCGACGGGATTCTGGTGGAAGTGCACCCCGATCCCGAAGCGGCGCTTTCGGACGGCCCCCAGTCGCTGTATCCCGCCCAGTTCGAGAAGCTGATGCGCGACGTGGAGCGGCTGGCGCCGGTGCTGCGCAAGGAAGTGCTGCGGCTGCCGCGCGCCGCACGCCGGCGCCGGGCGGCGGCGGCGGACCATGCCGCGGCGGTGACGGTGGCATTTCAGGGCGAACGCGGCGCCCACAGCGAGAACGCCATCTACCGCTACTTCTCCCACCCGCAGCCGGTGCCGGGCCGGGAGTTCAGGGACGTGTTCCGCAAGGTACTGGACGGTTCGGTGGATTACGGGCTGCTGCCGATCGAGAACTCGCTCACCGGTTCGATCCACCAGAACTACGACCTGTTGCTGCAGTTTCCCGACATCCGCATCGTAGGCGAGATTACGACCCGCATCGTGTGGTGCCTGATTGGCGTGCCGGGCGCCGCCACCGCCCGCATCCGCCGGGTGTACTCGCACCCGCAGGGGCTCGCCCAGTGCGCTCAGTTCCTGGCCGGCTTTCCCGAGTGGGAGGAGGTGGCGTTCTACGACACCGCCGGCGCCGTGGCCGAGGTGGCGCGCGCCGGCGACGCGGCCCAGGCCGCGCTGGCCGGGGCGTCGGCCGCGCGCGAGCACGGCATGACGATACTGGCGGAAGGAATCGAAACCAACAGCCGGAACTACACCCGCTTCGTGATCCTGGCGCGCGACGACCACGCCGCGGCGCCCGATCCTACGCGCGCCTCGATCGTGTTCTCCACCCGCGACGAGCCGGGCAGCCTGTTCCGGGTGCTGCAGGTGCTGGCCGACCACCATCTGAACATGAAGAAGCTGGAGTCGCGGCCGATTCCCGGCCGCCCCTGGGAGTACATGTTCTACGTCGATCTGGATCTGCCCGCCGAGCGCGGCCAGTTCGAGCGCGCCATGGAGCAGGTGCGCGCCGCCGCGGCCAGCTACCGCCTGCTCGGCAGATACCGCTCCGGGCCGCACCGCGCCGCCTGATCTACCGCTTCCGCAACCGCCCGCACCCCTCCCCAGCCCCCTCCCCCTGGTGGCGGACGCACGGCGCCCGCACTGCCGGGAACGGACACGCCGGCGTCTCACTCGAAAAAGCGCCGCCGACAAACGGGTCGTTGTTGGCAGTATGATGCGCAATCTACGAGTTCGGCCCGCCGCGCGGGCCATGGTTACGGCCCTGCTGGCCGGCGGCGCCGCGGCGCTGGCCGGGTGCAATCCCTGGCAGGAGCAACGGCTGGTGCAGCTCCCGCAGGTACCGCCGGCGTGGCGCCACTTCGAGGTGGCGCTGCAGCTCACGGTGGTGGATGGCCGCGATGGCCGCGAGCAGCGGCTGCCCGCCGCGGCGCGGCCCGGCGCCCGGGTGGCGCTGCCGGCAGGGCGTTACGCGGCAACGGCAATCATTGCCCAACCGCTGATCGTCGGACCGGCGCCGGGCGCCGGCTCCGCCGGGCCGGCCGCGGACCCGGCGGCGGCCAGATTGCTGCGCCCGGCGGGGGCCGTGGTGGCGGTCGGCGACGCGCACTCGGAAGCGATCGAGGTCACCTGGGAGCGCGGCCTGCTGGCCAGCCTGGTGCGCGACCTGTGGCGCGGCGGCACCAATCCGTGGCTGCTCAACCTGGAGCGCCTGGATCGGGAGATTGCCGCGCGCGCGGCGGGCGACCCGTGGTCGCTGGACCGGGGCGCCATCCTTGCGGCGCTGGAAGCGGACGCGATGAGCCTCGCGGCGCTACGCCCGCTGCCGATGCGCAGCATCGGCCTCGAGCTTCCGGCCGGGCGCTGGGTATGGTGGAACCCCTTTGCGCCGCCCCTGCTGAGCGACGGAAGCACCCCGCTGGCCGCGCTCGCGCCCGACGGCTACCACCTGCTGCTCGGCGACGACGGCCAGGCGCTGGCGCTGCAGGTGGATGGCAACGGCGCCGTGCTGACCACGCCGGCGGCCCCCGGCTTCGCCCCGTGACGCGGGGCCGGCCCGGCGCATAAGATGGCTACCTCTTGCGCGCGCTCCGCTCGCCGCCGGCAGCGGCGGTGATCTTCGATCTGGACGGTACGCTGGTCGATTCACTGCCCGACTTGGCCGCGGCCATGAACGACACCCTGAGAGAGCTGGGCCATGCCGCCCATCCGGTGGCCTTCTACCGCCCGCTCGTCGGCGGCGGCATCGAGGAGATGATCGCCGGCGCCCTGCCGCCCGGTGGCCGCGGCCCGCGCCGGGTAGCGGCCGCGCACGCCCTGATGCGCGTCCACTACTGCGCGCACGCGCTGCGCACCACCCGCCCCTACCCGGGCATCCGCTGGCTGCTGGCGGAGCTGATGCGGCGCCGCGTGCCGCTGGCGGTGCTCTCCAACAAGCTGCACGAGGATACCCGGCGCGTGGTAGGCGGCGTCTTTCCGGGGGTGCCGTTCCGGGCGGTGCTGGGCCTGCAGCCGCCGCGCGCGGCGAAGCCCGACCCGGCCGGCGTGTTGGCCGCGGCGCGCCTGCTGCGCCTGCCCCCGCGGCAACTGCTGCTGGTGGGCGACGGCGAAACCGACATGCTGGCCGCGCGCCGCAGCGGCGCGCGGCCGCTCGGCGTGACCTGGGGCTACCGCAGCGCCCGCGCGCTGCTCGCCGCCGGCGCCGCCCGCCTGCTGCCGCACCCGCGCGCGGTGCGCGACTACCTGGCGCAGTGCCGGCGCGCGCCGTAGGCGCCGCGCAGCAGGCCGAGACGAGCCGCGGTCAGGGCCGGACGCGCTTGCGGTCGCGCGGGAACAGGGTGGCCTGCTTGACGCTGGCCAGACCGAGAATGGTCTGGGTGAGGCGCTCCAGGCCGATGGCGAAGCCGCCGTGCGGGGGGCAGCCGTAGCGGAATACCGACAGGTAGTCGGACATCGCGGCCGGGTCCAGGCCGAAGCGGCGCAGGTTCTCGACCAGCGCGGCGTAATCGTTGATGCGGCGCCCGCCGGAAGTGATCTCCTGGCCGCGGAACAGCAGGTCGAACGACATGGTCCGGTTACCCGCGCTGGGGTAGGTATAGAAGGGCCGCTTGCGCCGCGGGTAGCCGTACACGAACACCGCCTCGACGCCGTGTTCCGCCGCCGCCCAGTCGCACAGCGCCCGCTCCCCTTCCGGGCTGATCTCGCGCAGCCGGCGGCCGCCGGCTGCGCCCGCTACCTCGCACGCGTGATCGTGGCTGAGACGCGGAATCGCGGCCACCGCGGCGGCGTCCGGCACCTGCGCGGCCCAGCGCGCCAGAATCTCGGCCGAGGAGCGCCGCAGGCCGCCGAAGATGGCGCCGAGCAGCCGCTGCTCCAGGTCCATCAGATCATGTTCGCTGTCGATGAACGCCAGTTCCACGTCCAGCGAGACGTACTCGTTGACGTGGCGCGGAGTGTCGTGCTTCTCGGCGCGGTACGCCATGCCGATCTCGAATACCCGTTCCAGCCCCGCCGCCACCAGCGCCTGCTTGTAGAGCTGCGGCGACTGCGCCAGGTACACGGTACGGTCGAAGTATTCCACCGCGAACAGGCCGGTGCCGCCCTCGGTGCCGCTGCCGATCAGCTTGGACGACTTTATCTCGGTGAACTCCTCGGCGCGCAGATGGTCGGCGAACAGCCGCACGATCTCGGCCTGCAGGCGGAAGATCGACAGCGTCTTCGGGTTGCGCAGGCTCACCATGCGGTGCTCCAACAGGGCGTCCAGGCTGAGTTGGCCCGGGTCCCGGTTCACCGCCAGCGGCAGTTCCGCGGCCGCGGCGGAGATCACCGCCAGCGCTTCGGCCTGCACTTCGTAGCCGCCCGGCGCCTTGTCGTTGGCGGCCACCACGCCGCGCACCTCGACCACCGACTCCAGGGTGATCGGATTGCCGGCCGCATCGGTGGGCGCCCGGCGGAACACCGCCTGACACAGCCCCGAACGGTCGCGCAGCAGCAGGAAGCACACCCCGCCGAGGTCGCGCCGGCGGTGCACCCAGCCGCGCAGCAGCACGCCGGCGCCGGCGTGGCGCGCCAACGCCGCGGCCAGGACGCGGCCGCCGCCCGCCGCGGCGGGTGCGCCGGCGCCGGCGCTCATCCTTCCGCCTCCGGCGCCGCCGGGCGCGCGTACAACGCGTCGATCAGGGCATGCAGCCGCTCGGGATCGGCGCGGCCGGCGGTGTGGCGCATCACCTGACCCACCAGGAACCCGACCGGCTTGCGGTCTCCCGCCTCGATCTGCCCGCCGACGCGCGGGTGCTCGGCCAGCACCCGGTCCAGAATCGACTGCAGCTCGGCGGCCGCGGTGATCCGGTGCAGGCCCTCCTCGGCCACGATCGCCTGCGGGTCGCGGTTCTGCTCGATCACCGCCGCCAGCACCTGCTTGGCGATCTTGCCGCTCACCGCGCCGGACGCCAACAGCTCCAGCAGCGCCGCCAGCCGCGCCGGGGTCAGGTGACTGGCGGCCAGGGTCTCGCGCCGGCGGTTGAGATGCTTGCGGATGTCGGCGCCCAGCCAGCGCGCGGCCAGCGCCGGAGCGCCGCCCGCGGCCACCGTCTGTTCGAAGAACCGGGCCGTGTCCGGCTCCGCGGTGAGGAACGCGGCCTGCTGCGGCGGCAGTTCATGCTGGCGTTGCAGGCGGTCGCGGCGCGCCAGCGGAAGCTCCACCAGACGTTTCTCCACCGCCGCCAGGAAGGCTTCGTCAGGACGGAACGGAGGCAGATCCGGCTCCGGGAAGTAGCGGTAATCGTCCTCGCTCTCCTTGACCCGCATCGGCTCGGTGCAGTCGCGGTTCTCGTTCCACAGCCGCGTCTCCACCGCCACCCGGTCGCCGCGCGCCAGCGCCGCGCTCTGGCGCTTGAGCTCGAACGCCAGGGCGTTGCGCACGAACTTGAAAGAGTTGAGATTCTTGATCTCCACCTTGTTGCCCAGTCCGGCGCCGGGGCGATTCACCGACACGTTGGCGTCGCAGCGGAGCGAGCCTTGCTCCATGTTGCCGTCGCATACCCCGAGGTAGCGCACCAAGCGGCGAAACTGCTCCAGAAACTGCTCGGCGGCGGCCGCGGCCGAAAGATCGGGCTGCGTGACCACCTCCACCAGCGGGGTGCCGGTGCGGTTGTAGTCGAGCAGCGACACGTCGCCGGCGTGGATCATCTTGCCGGCGTCCTCTTCCAGATGCACCTCGCGGATCCCTACCGTCCGGCAGCGGCCATCGATCTCGGCCGCAAATCCGCCCGCCCGGCCCACCGGCGCCCCGTACTGGGAGATCTGGTAGTTCTTCGGCAGATCGGGATAGAAGTAGTTCTTGCGCTCGAACACGGTGCGCGGGCTCAGCTCGCAGCCCAGGGCGCGCGCCAGCAGGTAGGCTCCGAGCACCGCCTCGCGGTTCAGCGCCGGCATGGTGCCGGGGTAGCCGAGGCACACCGGACACACGTTCTCGTTGGGCCGGTCGCCGAACGCGTTGCGGCACTGGCAGAACACCTTCGAGGCGGTGATCAGTTGGACGTGGATTTCGAGCCCGATGTGGGCCTGGAAGGCGCCGCCGGTCATCCTGCGGCCTCGGCCAGGGCGGCGGGGTCGAGCCAGCCGGGCGGGCGCGGCGCCGGAAACTGCTCCGCCAGCGGCGCGGCAACCCGGAACAGCAGGTCCTCGCGGAAGTGGGGGGCCATGAACTGCGCCCCGACCGGCAGGCCGGCGTGCACGGCGCTCGGCAGCGCCAGGGCCGGCAGGCCGGTCAGGTTGGCGATGCAGGTAAACAGATCCCCCTGTTTCTGCTGAAACGCGTCCAGTCCAAAGGCGATACGGACACCATCGCGGCCGCCGGTAACCACGAGTTCGCCGATGGCAAACGGAGGTACCGGGAAGGTGGGCAACAGCAGCAGATCGACCTCCCCGAAGGCGGCCGCGCAGGCGCGCCGGATCAGCGTCCGCACCCGTTGGGCGCGCTGGTAGTATTGCTCCTGGAACCCGGAGCGCAGCACGTAGGTCCCCAGCAGGATGCGCAGCTTGACCTCCGCGCCGAAGCCGGCGCTGCGCGCGGCCACGGTGAGCTCCTCGGCATCCGGCGCCTCCTCGCCGGCGGCGCGGGCGCCGTAGCGCACGCCGTCGTAGCGCGCCAGATTGGCGCTCGCCTCCGCGGTGGCGATCACGTAGTAGGCGGGCACCACGTGCTCCAGGTGCTCCAGGGCTACCGGCCGGCAGCGGATGCCGACTCCCTCCAGGCGCTCGCGGGTGGCGCGCACGGCAGCCCGCACCGCCGGATCCACCCCCTCCAGTACGCCCTCCGGAATGCCCACCGCCAGCGCCTCCGGCGCCGGCGTCCGCGGCGGCTCGGGGTACTCCACCGAGGACTGATCGAGCGGATCGACGCCGCGCATGATCTCGAATGCGGCGCGCGCGGTGGCGGCGTCGCCGGCGGCGATGCCGATCACGTCCAGCGAGGAAGCATACGCTACCAGCCCGAAGCGGGACACCGCGCCGTAGGTGGGCTTCAGGCCGTAGACGCCGCAGAACGAGGCCGGCTGGCGCACCGAGCCGCCGGTGTCGGAGCCGAGGGCGAACGGCACCATCCCGGCGGCCACCGCGGCCGCGGAGCCGCCGCTGGAGCCGCCGGCGACCAGCGCCTCGTTCCAGGGGTTGCGGACCGCGCCGAAGCAGGAGTTCTCGCTGGACGAACCCATTCCGAATTCGTCCAGGTTGGTCTTGCCGACCACGCGCGCCCCGGCCGCCTGCAGGCGGGCCACCGCGGTGGCGGTGTAGGGCGCGGCCAGCGGGCGCAGCAACGCCGAGCCGCAGGAGAGGGCAAAGCCGCGCACCGCGATGTTGTCCTTCACCGCAAACGGCACCCCGGCCAATGGACCCGCTTCCGGCGCGCCCGGCGCGCCCGCGCCGCTTCCGCCGCGCCCGGCATCCACTTCGGTGAAGGCGTTCAACCTGGCGTTCGCCCTGGTCACCGCGTCCCGCCAGCGCCGGGCGCCGGCCGCGGTGGCCAGCAGCTTGCGCCACGCCGCGACCGGCGGCGCGGCGGAATCCCGCGGCGCAGCGCAGGCATCTCGATCAGCAGGCACGTTACAGTACGTTGGGCACGCTGAAGTGGTCGTCCTCGCACTCCGGCGCCGCGGCGAGCAGGCTCTCCGGCGTCGCGCCGGGCCAGCGCCGGTCCGCCGCGACCACCTGATCCGGGCGCAGCCGGTTGCGCGGTTGCAACGCATGCGTGGTCGGTTCGACGCCGTCGAGGTCGAGCGCCGCCATGACGTCGAAGTAGGAGAGGATCCGCTGCACCTCGCTGCGGAGGCGCTCGCGTTCCGCGTCGCTCAGCCGCAGCCGCGCCATGGCGGCGGTGGCGTCGAGCTCCGCTTCGCTGAGAGTAGACCCGCCGGTCCCGGCGGGCGTGGCCGGTCGTTGCATCGGAACCGCAACAGCATGGGTATTCGGGCGGCGCCCTGTCAAGCTCCCGCCGATTTGACCCAGGCGGAGCGGCACTCGTATAGTCTGGCAGGATCGCACCGGCCAGCGGCTGCCAGCAGCCTCGTCACGGTGCCCGCAGCATGGGTGACGCGATACGGCAACGGGCCGGCAAGTCCGACTTCCCGGAGATCAACTTCTACGACCAGGACCTGGTAGACCTGTACCAGCGCTCCTGGTCCTGGATTCGCGACCAGTGGCACAAGGGGACCGACGCCAACGGGTTCACCGCGCGCTACTTCCGCCACCCCGCGGCCGACCGCATCAACCAGTTCGAATCCTGCTTCTCGACCTTCTTCCTGGTCTACAGCAACCGCGTCTATCCGGTAACGGCGCAACTGGACACCTTCTACCGGAAGCAGGAGGAAGATGGCGCCATCCGCGGCGAGTATCTGGTCGAAGACGGCACGCCGGTGCTGCCCCGCTCCAACCCCACCGGCGCGGCGCCGCCGCTGTTCGCCTGGGCCGAGTTCAACCTGTACCACAAGCTCGGCAACAAGAAGCGGCTGCGCGAGATCCTGCCGGTGCTGGAGCGCCACTACGAGTGGCTGGAAGCCACCCATCGCAAGGAGAACGGGCTCTACTCGGTACCGGCGGCCGCCACCATGATGGGCAACAGTCCGCGTGACGGCTGCTACTACCCGGTGGACTTCAATGCCCAGCAGGCGCTGAACGCCCTCTACCTTTCGAGGATCGGCGACGTGCTCAACGACAAGGACACCGGCTTCAAGTACAAGCGCGCGTACTTCGGCCTGAAGACCCGCATCAGCCAGATGATGTGGGACGACGGGACCAATTTCTACTACGATCTGGATCGTCACGGGCGGCGTCTCGCGGTGCGCACCATCGGCGCGTTCTGGACCCTGCTGGCGCGGATTCCGAACGAAGACAAGAGCGAGCGCCTGATCGCCTACCTGAGCGACGACGACGAATTTGGCGTCGAGCACCCGTTCCCGACCCTGTCCGCCGCCCACGAGGCATACTCCCGGGATGGCGGGGGCTACAAGGGATCGGTCGTGCCGCCCTTCACCTACATGGTGATCAAGGGGCTGGAACAGTATGAAAAGTGGGACGCGGCGCGCGAGTTCGCCCTGCGCCACCTCTACTGCGTGCTCGATGGCCTGCACACCGAGGAGCGGACCCCCGGCTCCCTGTACGAGGCCTACGCGCCGCAGCAGGAGGGCGCCGCCAGGTGGCACGGCAAGCGCGGCTTTCCGCGCCAGCTCCTCATGGCCTACAACGCGCTCAGCACGGTGACCTTGATGATCGAGAACGTGGTGGGGCTGTTCATCTCGCTGCCGCGCAAGACGGTGGACTGGCGCATCCCGGCGATGGAGATCATGGGCATCGAGAACCTGCTGCTCAAACGCAACCTGATCTCGATTCTCAGCGCCAAGACCTCGCGCGGCTGGGAAGTGCGGCTGGAGTCGGAGAAGCTCTACTACCTGACCATCAAACTGCTACGCGAAGAGCGCCGCAAGACGCTGCCGATCCCGTCCGGCAAGTGTTCCATCCTGATCGACAAGATCTAGCCTGACTCCCGGGCCGCAGAGTCACCTTTGCGGCGCGCCGCGGGGCCTTCGGTCCCTTCAGTCGAGGCGCACCCGCCCGCGCAGCGCGCGGCTTACCGTCAGCCGATCGGAATACTCCAGATCGCTGCCCACCGGCAGGCCGTGGGCGAGCTGCGACGTCACCACGCCGAGCGACCGCAGTTGCTTGGCCAGCAGCAGCGCGGTGGCCTCCCCCTCCACGGTCGGATTGGTCGCCACGATCACCTCGCGCACGCCCTCCTCCCGCACCCGCTGCAGGAGTCGATCGATGCGCAGGTCTTCCGGTCCGATCCCGTCGAGCGGCGACAGCACCCCCATCAACACGTGATAGCGGCCGCGAAACTCGCCGGTGGCTTCGATCGTCTCGACGTCCTGCGGCTGCTCCACCACGCACACGTTGCCCGGCTCACGCGTCGGATCGGTGCAAATGCGGCAGTGGTCGGCTTCGGTGTAGGCGCCGCAGATGCGGCACGGCCGGATCCGTTCCCGCAGCGCGACCAGATCGGCCGCCAGCGCGCGCACGAAGGAAGGGTCGGCGCGCAGCAGGTGATAGGCCAGCCGGGCGGCGCTCTTGCGCCCCAGTCCCGGCAGCTTGGCCAAGGCGGAGATGAGTCGCTCGAGACTGTTCACGCCGGCCGCGCGCGGCTTACGAGGGCCCCCCGAACAGCCCCGGCGGCAACGGCATGCCCATGGCGGAACTGAACTCCCCGCGCAGGTGCTCCTTGACCTTGGCGGTGGCGTCGGTGAACGCGGCCCGAATCAGATCTTCGAGCACCTCCCGTTCCGCCGGGTCGACGGCGTCGGGCGCCAGCTTCACCTGCAGCACCTCCAGTTGCCCGTTCAGCACCACTTCGACCATGTCGCCGCCGGCGCTGCCGGCCACCCGCACGGCGCGCAGCTTCTCTTCCATGTTGCCCATGTTGCGCTGCAGGCCCTGAATGACCTTGAGGAACTCCAGCGGGTTATGTGCCATATGACTGCTCCTTGATTACCTCGCCGCGGAAGATCTTGACCACGCGCGCCACGTCGCTGCCCGCGGCCGCGGCGGCGCCGGCCTGCGGCTGCTCCTCCCGGGCGTCGCGATAAGCCACGTTGACGTTGACCTCGCGGCCTACCGCGGCGCTGGCCGCGGCCGCCACCGCGCGCGCCTCGCCGCTGACGCGCGCGCCGGAGTAGCGTTCACCTGCGGCGAAGGTAACCGTCACCTGATCGCCGGCCACCGCGGCCTCCCGGGCGCGTTCCAGCGAGGCCGCGAGCGCCAGCAGGTTCTGCTCGCGGATGCGGGCCCCGATCTCGGCCAGCAGGCCGGTTGCGGCCGGCGGCGCGGCGGACTGGCCGTCCGGTTCCGGCGCCGCGCGCCCGGCGGGCGCCTGCTCCGCCGCCGCGGCGCGCGGCCCCCGCGCCGGCCGGCGCGGGGCTCTGGGAGCCGCCTCCTCCGCCGCGGCGGCGGGCGCGGCGGCCGCGGGCGCCTCCGGCCGAGCGCTCGCTACGGCCGCGGGCGCCTCCGCCGCGCCCGGCTCGGCCTCGAACTGGCCCTTGATGGCGCTGACCTCGGCCAGCAGCTCGGCGGGCGTCACCAGACCTTGCGCCCGAGCCAGCCGGCTCAGCAGCAACTCCAGCTCGAAGCGCGGGTTGACCGACAGCTTCAGGTTGCGGTGCAACTCCAACAGCATCTCGCCGGCCAGCTCCAGCTCGCTCACCTGCAGGCGGGCGCGCGCCTGCGCGCTGAAGCTGTCCGGCGCGTAACCGAGAATGCCGGGCCGCTCGACCCCGTGCAGCAGCAGCAGCAGCGAGCGCAGATAGTCGGCCAACGCGATGACGAACCGCTCCACCGAGACGCCGCGTTCCAGGATGGTATCGGCCAGGGCGAGCATGGCGCCGCCGGCATCGCTGCCGATCAACTCCCCCACCTGATTGAGCTCGTCCAGACTCAGCGCGCCGACGGTGTCGCGGATGGCGTCGAGGCTGATGCGGCCGTCGCCGGTGAACGAGGCGATCTGATCGAAGGTGGTGTAGGCGTCGCGCAGCGACCCTTCCGCCTCCTTGGCGATCCAGATCAGCGCCTCCTCGTCGCTTTCGACCCCCTGTTCCGCCGCCACTTCGGCGAGCCGGGCGCGAATCTCGTCGGTCGAGAACAGGCGAAACGTAAACTGCTGGCAGCGGGAGCGAATGGTGGCCGGCACCTTGTGAATCTCGGTGGTGGCGAAGATGAAGACGACGTAGGGGGGCGGCTCCTCGATGGTCTTCAACAGGGCATTGAACGCGCTGTTGGAGAGCATGTGCACCTCGTCGATGATGTACACCTTGTAGCGCGCCGCGGCCGGCGGGAACAGCACTTCGTCCTTGATCGCCCGCACGTCGTCGACGCTGGTATTGGAGGCGCCGTCGATCTCGATGACGTCGAGCGAAGACCCGGCTGCTATCTCTTTACATTGATTGCAATTGTCACACGGTTCGGGAGTCGGTCCGGTGGCGCAGTCAAGGGCTCGGGCCAGGACTCTGGCGGCGGACGTCTTGCCGACGCCGCGCGGTCCCGAGAACAGGAAGGCATGGGCGATCCGGCCGCGCTCGATGGCACCGCGCAGCGTCGCCACGACGAACTCCTGGCCCACGATCTGATCGAAGGTGCGCGGCCGCTTGCGCGTCGCAGTCACTTCGTAGGCCACCTCGCCTCCTCCTCTTTGAAAACGGCCCGTCCGGCCATCTCCGACGGACTACGGCTCCTACCCGTGTCGCTTACCGCTGCTACCTTCCGGTCCTGACGGGGTTAGGCGGCGGGCATAGCGCAGGATCGGAGACGAACCGGACGGGCTTGCGGAGAGAGTGGGATTCGAACCCACGGTACCCGGTATGAGCACACACGCTTTCCAAGCGTGCACCTTCGGCCGCTCGGTCATCTCTCCCGAGCACACAGAGGGTAGCACGCCTGCGGTTTTGCCGCGCTGCCACCCTGAAGGCGGAGAGAGTGGGATTCGAACCCACGGAGCCAGCATACGCGGCTCAACGGATTTCGAGTCCGCCCGATTCGACCGCTCTCGCATCTCTCCGCGCGCCGGCGCACCGGCGCGGGCCGCTTACGCGCCCGCTCCGGCAAACGACGCTTGTGTGTCTGCGTGCCCAAGAGGACTCGAACCTCTGACCTCTAGATCCGCAATCTAACGCTCTATCCGGACTGAGCTATGGGCACGAATCGGCGCGGCGCCGCCCGCCGCGCCTTCGGAGAGGGTGGGATTCGAACCCACGGTACCCTTGCGAATACAACTCCTTAGCAGGGAGCCCGATTCGACCACTCTCGCACCTCTCCCGGCCATGCGCGCCGCAGCCGCGGCGGCGTGCTCTCGACGCGGAGAGGGAGGGATTCGAACCCCCGGAGCCGAACGACTCAACGGTTTTCAAGACCGCCTCCTTCGACCACTCGGACACCTCTCCGAGGCGTGCACTGTGCACCGTGCGCACCGTGCACTGCCAGAGCTACAGAATATGACGGCCGCGGCCCGGTTGTCAATCATTCATCGGCGGCCGGCGGATCGGCGGCGGCCGCCTCACCCGCCAGCCGAACCTGAAGCTGCTTGTCGTACAGGGTCTGGCGCGCCCAATACAGGTTTTCGGTCCGGGAGTTGCCGAGCTGCGGTTCGAGCACCGCCTCGCCGACCGCGCCGCTGCCGCTGCCGCCCGTGAACGACACGGTGGGGGGAGACTCGTAGCCGCTCCCCCGATTCGTGATCGTCACTGACCTGACGCCGGTTTCCAGCGCCGAGGAAGTGATCGCCTGGGCGTGGCCGGCGCCGCTCGGCGGCGTCGAAATGGTAACCTGCAGAGCAGAGGTGTAGCCGGTCCCCGGTTCCGTGATCTCCACGTGACTGATCCGGTCGCCGCTGCTGTCCTTGTGCACTACTCCGGCTGCCCGGGTGCCGCCGGCGGTCTGCGGTGGCTGAAACGTAGCGGTCGGGGTCTCGGTTTCGTAGCCCGCTCCCGCGGAGGTGATGGTCACAACCCTGTATCCGCCCGGCCCCACCGCGGTGCCGGTCGCCGTGGTGCCGCCGGAGCCGGCCGGCGGCGGCGAAAACGTGACCGTCGGAATGGAGTTGTGCGCCCAGCCGCTCCCCAGGCTGGTCATCGTGACGGAAGCGACGCCCCTCGGGATGAGCTGATCCTCGGCCGTGATCACCAGCACCACCGCTCCGGCGCGGACTTCCGCTTTCAACTCCCACTCCGCGCCGCTGAGGTCGGATTCGAAGACCGGCTGATGGGCCGTGTTGGTGAGCGGCAGAGCGTGTCCGCCAATCGAAACGCGCACCTGGTCCAGGTTGTCGGCCGTGATCCCGTCCCACGCGAACGGTTCGGAACGGTTGGTCGTTTCGAGCCAGATGGTCACGCCGTCGTCGCCAAAGTGAGCCGCGCTCAGCGTCCAGCTCTTCCTGGTCTCCCGGGGCTGCGGCGTTGGCGCCGGCGCGCTCGGCTCCTCTCCCCCGGAGGAGGGAGCGGACGGCGCCGGCGTCGTTGCGGGCGGCCGCGTGAGCGGCTCGCACGCCAGCATGGTGACGCCGGCGGCCGCCGCCAGCGCCAGAACCTTCAACTCCTTCAACAACAACCTGCTACCCATGACCATTCCCCTCCCGGCATGTACTATTATTCGCGCTCGATCCGCTCGATCCGCACTAGGTCTTGCAACAGCGGAGCAACTGCAGTACCAAAAGGTATCACGCTATGGGGGGGGGGGGGAGCCCCGGAAGAGCCCCTCGACCGACCGATTCGACGCAACGCATCGAGATGCTGGACTACGTAATTCGCCGTTTCCTCTACCTGCTGCTGATGATCGCGGTCATGTCGCTGGTGGCGTTCATCATCATCCAACTGCCGCCGGGCGATTATCTGACCATGTACGTCAGGCAGCTCGAGGCGAGCGGCCAGCCGCTCGACGAATCGGAGATCGAGTCGCTGCGCCGCCAGTACGGCCTCGACCAGCCGCAGCACGTCCGCTACCTGAAGTGGGTCGGGGGCATGTTCCGGGGCGACTTCGGGCGTTCGGTGCAGTGGCACAAGTCGGTGATCAGCCTGGTGGGCGAGCGCCTCATGCTCACCATCGTGATCAGCTTCTGCGCCACCCTGTTCACCTACGTAGTGGCCGTCGCGGTGGGGATCTACTCGGCCACCCACCAGTACTCGCTGTTCGACTACTCGGCGACGGTGGTGGGCTTCGTGGGGCTCGCCACCCCCAACTTCCTGCTCGCCCTGGTGCTGATGATCGTGTTCAACAACGTCTTCGGCATCACCATCGGCGGGCTGTTCTCGCCGCAATACTCCACCGCCCCCTGGTCGCTGGGCAAGGTGTGGGACCTGATCAAGCATCTGCCGGTGCCGGTGATCGTGCTCGGCACCGCCGGCACCGCGGGCGTGATCCGGGTGATGCGCGGCATGCTGCTGGACGAGCTGCGCAAGCAGTACGTGATTACGGCGCGCACCAAGGGATTGTCGGAACGGCGGCTGCTGTTCCGCTATCCGGTGCGGCTGGCCCTCAACCCGATCGTCAGCACGGTGGGATGGGTGCTGCCGGCGATCGTCTCCGGCAGCACCATCACCGCCCTGGTGCTGAGCCTGCCCACCGTGGGGCCGCTGCTGTTCCGCGCCCTGATGACCGAGGACATGTACCTGGCCGGCACCATCGTGATGTTCCTCTGCTTCCTCACCATCGTCGGCATGTTCATCTCCGACATGCTGCTCGCCGCCCTCGACCCGCGCATCCGCTTCGAACAGACCAAGCCCTGAGCGCCCGGCGCAGTTGCCGCCCGCCCCGGGGCGGGGTAAGATCGCGCGCGGAGGAACCCACCCATGACGAGATTTCTGCTCTTGGCGGCGGCGTGCGCGCTGCTGGCGCCGGCGTTGGCGGCCGCCGGCGGCAACGGAGAGACGGCCGCACCGGAAGCCGGCGCCGCGGCCGCCGCCGCGCCAACCACCGGGGCGGAGGGGCTGGCGCCGGGCCAATACAACCTGGACGAGTACCTGCGGCGAACCGGCGCCGACATCACCTTCTCCGACTCGCCCTACCTGGCCGGCCGGGGGCTGCCTCCGGTGGAGGAGCGGCTGCCGGCGAATCCTCTGGTCATGGAGACCTGGATGGAGCATGGCCGCTACGGCGGCACCCTGACCTGGACCGAGTACACCATCGACCACGACACCTATCTGCGCCATCTGAACGCGGTGAAGCTGCTGGAGATCGCGCCCTCGGCGTCCAACCACCGCTACGATTACCTCGGCGCGACGATCCAGCCCTCCATCATCGAGACCTGGGAGCAGAACGCCGCCGCCACGCAGTTCACGTTTCGGATTCGGGAGGGGCTGCGGTGGTCGGACGGCGCGCCGGTGACCACCGCCGACGTGCGCTACGCGTTCGACGACGTGTACTTCAACGAGGAGATCACGCCGCAACTGCCGCGCTGGGCCAACTGGGGCGGGACCCCGGTCGAGGTGGAGATCATCGACGACTATTCCTTCTCGCTCACCTTCGCCAAGCCCTACGGCCTGTTCCTCGGCCAGGTGACCCAGCAGCCCGCCGGCTGGTTCATGCGCCCCGGGCACTACATGAGGCAGTTCCACAAGGACTACACCGCCATGGCCGACCTCCTTCCCGTGATGAAGGAGCAGGGCTATGACACCGCGGAATGGGGCAAGTTCTACACCTCGGTGGCGGTGGCCGGCAGCGACGCGGCGAACCACATTCCCACGCGCTATCCGAACGCGATCGAGGCGCCGTCGCTGCACCCGTGGCACGTGATCGAGGAGCCCAATCCCGGCGAGTTCATCCTGGAGCGCAACCCCTACTTCTTCAAGATCGACCCGCTCGGCCAGCAGCTCCCCTACATCGACCGCGCCCACCGCGTGTTCGTGAACAATCTGGAGGTGATGAACGCCAAGGTGGTAGCGGGCGAGACCGACGTCCAGTTTCAGTTCGTGCGTCTCGGCGACATGCCGTTGTTCAAGGCCAACGAGGAACGGGCCGGCTACCGCACCATGCTGCTGCCGGCGTGGCAGCAACAGGTGCTGGTGTACTTCCCCAATCTCACCCCGGCGGACCCGGTGTATGCCGCGGTGACGCAGGACAAGCGGTTCCGCCAGGCGATTTCGCTGGCGCTCGACCGGAACGAGATCCGCAAGTCGATCTTTCTCGACTTCGGGCGCATTGCGCAGGTCGCGCCGCCGCGCGGCGTCGACTTCTGGCAGCCGCACATGGATACCGCCTACGTCGAATACGACGTCGACGCCGCCAACGCGCTGCTGGACGAGATGGGGCTGGAGTGGGACGCCAGGCGCGAATACCGCACCCTGCCCGACGGCCGGCGGCTGAGCATTCCGTTCATGTACTACGAGGTCACGCCGACGGCCACGCCGGGCGCCGAGCTGTTCGCCGAGTTCATGGGACCGCTCGGCATCGACACCCAGGTCAAGCAGGTGGACGGCAGACTGTGGTGGGCGTCGGACAGCGAAGCGCGCTTCTCCAACTGGTGGAACCCGACCATGAACTTCACCTTCGGACCGATGAAGTTCAACGTGGCGGGGCGGGAGTGGCACAAGTGGTACGCTTCCGGCGGCGAGTCGGGGATGGAGCCGCCGGCGGAGGCGATGCGGTTGTACGAGCTGCGCGACCGGCTCTACTCCACCGGCGACGCCGACGAGCGCCGGGAAGTGCTCACCGAAATGTGGGAGAACCAGGCGGAGAACCTGTGGGTGATCGGCGTGGTGGCCGAGGCCCCCGGCCCGTTCATCTACGACGTCAACCTGGGCAACGTCGGCGTCGCCGAGGAACGCGGCTATTACTCGGTGGTGGTGGGCGACGCCGCCGAACAGTGGTTCTGGAAGAACTGACCTGCCGCCGCGCCGGCGGCGGGCGCCGGTTGCGGCCGGCGCCCGCCCGGCTCCCATGACGCGGCGCCGGGCCGCCGCCAGGTACGAGCGGGAGTCCTACTACCTCGCGTCGCAATGGCGGCTGATGTGGCGCAAGTTCAAGTCGCACCGGCTGGCCCTGGCGGGAACCGCGATCGTCGGCTTCTTCATCGTGACCGGCACCCTGTTCTGCGAGTTCTTCGCCACCCACGACATCTACTCCCGCGACTCCGACTACATCCTCTGTCCGCCGCAGCGGATCCACTTCGTCGACGCCGCGGGCCGCTTCCATCTGCGCCCGTTCGTGTACCGCCTGACCACCGAGCGCAACCCGCAGACCTTCGCGCTGGAGTGCCGCGAAGACCGCGCGGCGCGCTATCCGATCCGCCTCCTGGTGACCGGCGACGAGTACCGCCTGTGGGGCCTCTTCCCCGGCCGGCTGCATCTGTTCGGCATCGAGGAGGAGGGCGCGTTCTACCTGTTCGGCACCGACCGGCTGGGCCGCGATCTGTTCTCCCGGGTGTTCTACGCGGCGCGCATCTCGCTCTCCATCGGCTTCGTCGGGGTAGTGATCAGCTTCGTACTGGGCTGCATTCTGGGCGGCATCTCCGGCTACTTCGGCGGCACCGCCGACATGCTGATCCAGCGCATGATCGAGTTTCTGAGCTCGATTCCGCAGATCCCGCTGTGGATGGGGCTGGCCGCCGCGATCCCGCAGAGCTGGCCGGCGCTGCGGGTCTACTTCATGATCATCGTGATCCTGTCGATCATCGGCTGGACCGGCCTGGCGCGGGTGGTGCGCGGCTACATCATCGCGCTGCGCGAGTCGGACATGGTCATCGCGGCCACGGTGGCGGGCGCCAAGAGCGGACAGATCCTCATACGCCACCTGCTGCCGGCGTTCCTGAGCTACCTGATCGTGCACCTGACCCTGGCCGTGCCGAGCATGATCCTGGCCGAAACCTCGCTGTCGTTCCTCGGTCTCGGTCTGCGCCCCCCGGTGGTGAGCTGGGGCGTGCTGCTGAGCGCCGCGCAGAACGTCAAGACGGTGTATCTGAACCTGTGGCTGATGATTCCGGCGCTGTTCGTGATCGTCACGGTACTGGCGTTCAACTTCATCGGCGACGGCATGCGCGACGCGGCCGATCCCTACTGAGGACCGGCTTCGCGCTGAACCGCCGCCGCGCTCCGCGCTTCAGTAGTCGTCGAACACCGCCGGATCGACGCCGGGGAGGGTATCGGCCTTCCAGATATCCACCGCCGCGTCATTGCTCCGCTCCGGTCCGGGGGTGCTTCGCCCGGCGGCCACCAGCCGCTTCAGCCGCGCCACCAGCTCCTTGACCACGGCCGGATGCTCGGCCTGCAGGTTGCGGCGCTCCGCCGGGTCGCGCTGCATGTCGTAGAGCTGGACCAGCGGCAGCCCGGCGCGGGCCGCGCCGGCGTCGGCCAGCGTCCAGCCGCCTGACCCCGGGCACAGCACCAGCTTCCAGCGCCGGTCGCGAATGGCGAACTTGCCGGCAATGGAGTGATGCACCACGTGGTCGCGAATCGGCGCGCCGCCGCGCAGCAGGGGGAGCATGCTGAAGCTGTCCTCGCCGGCCGCGGCGGGCAGCGGTTCGTCCAGCAGGTCGGCGCAGGTGGCCAGCAGATCGGTGAGGCACACCAGGTGCTCCGAGTGGCTGCCCGGCTCGATCACCCCCGGCCAGCGGGCAATGAAGGGCACCCGGTGACCGCCGTCCCAGGCATCGGACTTGTAGCCGCGGAACCCGGCGCTCGGATAATGCCCCTGCGCCTCCATCTGCGGCACGCCCACGTAGGGCGCGCAGCCGTTGTCGCTGGTAAGGATCACCAGCGTGTCGCCGGCCAGGCCGTGACGCTCCAGCGAGTCGAGGAGCTGGCCGAAGAGGGCGTCGGTTTCGATCACCAGATCGGCGTAGAGGTTGTTCAGGCCGCTGCTGCCGATCCAGCGCTTGTTTACCGCCAGCGGGGTATGCGGCGAGGTCAGCGGCAGGTAGAGGAAGAACGGCGCGCCCTCCGCGGCGCGGCGGGCGAGGTAGCGGTCGGCGGCGCGGGCGAAGGCCGGCAGGAGCTGCTCGAAGTTCCAGTAGGGCATGGCCGGGCCCGGCAGGCTGGCCAGGTTGTCGCCGAGCAACTGCGGCTGCAGGAACTCGGAGGGGGCGCCGACGGTGGCGTCGTTCTCGATGAAGCAGTAGGGCGGCCAGTTGGGAACGTCGACGCCGAAGTAGTAGTCGAAGCCGCGCGTAACGGGTCCGTCGGCGATGGGCCGGGAGAACGCGGCGCGCCACGCCGCCCGCCGGCGGTCGTCGGCCTCCGGCGCGCCGGTGGGCGGCAGGAAGTCGTCGTCCGGGCTGAATTGCCAGCCCATGCCGAGATGCCACTTGCCAATGGCGCCGCAATGGTAGCCGTGCCGCTGCAGCAGCTTGCCGACCGTGAGCCGCCCGGCGTCGATCAATGGCGGCCCGTACGGGCGCACGATACCGCGCTGCAGGGTGGAGCGCCAGTTGTAACGGCCGGTGAGCACGCCGTAGCGTGACGGGGAGCACACCGCGGAGCTGGAATGGGCATCGCGGCAAGTAATTCCCTCACGCGCCAGCCGGTCGAACTGCGGGGTGGCGATCTTGCCGTGCGGATTGAGGCAGGACACGTCGCCGTAGCCCAGGTCATCGGCCAGGACGTAGACGACGTTGGGCCGCATTGCCGTGGCCTTCAAGCGCCAGGCTAGGCGCCGCCGAGCAGGCGGTCCCCGAGGCGCTCCAGATCGTCGGGGTTGAAGAAGGAAATCTCGATCTTGCCGCGTTGCGCGGTGCCGGTCACCGCCACCTTGGTGCCAAAGCTGTCGATGAGCCGCTGCTGCAGGTCGCGCAGGTGGGGATCCGCCGGGGTCTGCGCTTGGCGGTTGGCGCGGCCGGCGCCGCCCCGCTCCTCCCGGTCGCGGACCCGGGCGGCATACGCCTCCGCCTCCCGCACCGAGTACTGGGCAATGCGCTTGAACAGCCGCTGGCGTTCGTCGGGGTCGGGAATCATCAGCAGCGCGCGGGCGTGGCCGGCGGTAATGGTGCCGTCGGCCAGGGCGTTCTGCACTTCGACCGGAAGCCCGAGCAGGCGCACGCTGTTGGCGATGGTGGAGCGGTGCTTGCCCACGCGCACCGCCAGCTCCTCCTGGCTCACGCCGCTGACGTCGAGGAGTCGGCGGTAGGCTTGCGCTTCCTCCATCGGGGTCAGATCTTCGCGCTGGATATTTTCGATCAGCGCCAGGGTCAAGCGTTCGTCATCGCTGGAGGCGCGCACCACCGCGGGGATGCGCTGCAGGCCGGCGCGCTGGGCGGCGCGAAAGCGGCGCTCGCCGGCGATGATGCGATAGCGGCCGCCCACCGGTTCCACCAGAATGGGCTGCAGGATGCCGTGGCTGGTGATCGATTGCGCCAGCTCGTCGAGGGTCTCGTCGACGAACCGCCGGCGCGGCTGCTCGCCGCTGACGTCGATATCAGCGAGCGGCAGTTCGGCGGGGGCCAACGAGTAGTCGGGGCGTTCTCCCATGAGGGCGTCCAGACCGCGGCCGAGGCCGCGCTTGCGCGGGGCGCGCGGCGCGGGGGGCGGGGGGCTGCCCGCGGCGGTGCGTTCAGACATGTTGGGACACCTCGCGGGCGAGCGCGTCGTAGCTCCGCGCCCCGATGCACTTGGGGTCGTAGAGCTGGATCGGTTGCGAATAGGAGGGGGCCTCACCCAGGCGCACGTTGCGCGGGATGATGGTGCGGAACACCTGGTGGCGAAAGAACGAGGTCACCTCCCGTACCACCTCCTGCGACAGGCGGGTGCGCGCGTCGAACATCGTGAACAGGATGCCGCCTACCTTGAGATCGGGATTCAGCGTCGCCTGCACCCGCCTGATGGTCTTCAGGAGTTCGCTCAGGCCCTCCAGGGCAAAGTACTCGCACTGCAAAGGAATGATCACGTGAGAGGCGGCCGCGAGGCCGTTCATCGTGAGGATTCCCAGCGACGGCGGGCAATCGACGAAGACGAAGTCATACTCCGCCTCCAGAGGGCGCAGGGCGTCGCTGAGGTAGAAGTCGCGCCGCTCCTGGGTCACCAGCTCGACCGCGGCGCCGGCCAGGTTGATACTGGAGGGAACGACGTCCAGGCTGGCGACTGCGGTGTGCTGAATCACCTCGTCCGCGCGGAGCACGCCGGTCATCAGCTCGTAGATGCCGCCCTCATCGCCGTCGCAGCCCAGGCTGGTCGACGAGTTCGCCTGCGGGTCGAAGTCCACCAGCAGCACCCGCTTGCCGGTCGCGGCCATGGCGGCGCCGAGATTCACGGCGGTGGTGGTCTTGCCCACGCCGCCCTTCTGATTGGCAAATACGATCCGTCGCGTCGCCCTCATCCAAGGCCGCCCCTACCATAGCGATGATGCTCTACCAAGAGCAAATCATTTGTTTCGCGAAGACGCGATTCCGTAGCGGGCCTTCATGGCGGCGTAGCGCCGGTAGCTCCTCCGGTCCAACTCGGGAACGAGATGGCGGTCCAACAACGGGACCAGCGTCTCGCGCAGATAGGCGCCGCGCGCCATCCACTGGAAGTAATGGCGGCCACCGTGGTGATAGGGGCCGTAGAGGCGGCCACCGAACCGGGCGACGATCCAGCGAAACAACGATTCGTGATCGACGTGCATCCGCAGGGTCACGTGTGGTTGCTTGCCGTCGCCCCCGAAGTGGCCTTCGCCGATCAGCACCCCGATGAAGATCCCCTCATCGGTGGCCGAGGGTTCTTGTTTCACCGTCGTGTTTCGCGTGAAACGACCCGGGGGGTCAGCCTTCCTCCTTCGCTACGCGCGCCACGCCCACCACGCTGTCGCCCTCGGCGAGGCGCACGATCCGCACCCCCAGCGTCGCCCCGCGCCCGGTCACGCGCACGTCCTGCTGCGCCAGCTTGACCACCTGCCCCTGCGTCGTGATGCACACCAGATCGTCGTCCTCGTAGGTGCCGGTCATGTCCACCACCGGACCGTTCTTCTCGGTATTGCGGTAGCAGTACTGCCCGGCGGTGCCGCGCCCGTGCGGCGTAAGTTCGTTGAACTCCATGCACTTGCCGTAGCCGAGCTGGCTGACGATGAAGACCCGCCGCCCCGGCTCGTTGCTGGCGGCGCCCACCACGTGGTCGTCCGGCTGCAGGCGCATGCCGCGCACGCCGCGCGAGACCCGGCCCATCGGCCGCACCATCGATTCCGCAAACCGCAGCGCCCGCCCGGAAGCTGCGATCAACACCACGTCGCGCTTGCCGTCGGTCAGCATGGCGGTTACCAGATGATCCGCGGCGGCGCCGCTGCCCTGGTCGGCGTCGAGATTGACGGCCACCACGCCGCGCCGCTTGGCATTGCTGAAGTCGCTGGTGCGAACCTTCTTCACCACCCCGCGCGCGGTCGCCATGAACAGGTACTCCTCGCGCGAGAACTTGCTCAGCGACACCACCGCGGTAACCTCTTCGGCATCTTCCATCTGCAGCAGCGACCGGATGTCCTGGCCCGCGGTCTGGCGGGTACGCTCCGGCAGCTCGTGCACCTTCAGCCAATAGGCGCGGCCGGCGCTGGTGATGAACAGCACGTAGTCGTGGGTGGAGCCGACGAAGATCTGAGAGATGAAGTCGGTGCCGCGCAGGCGGCTGCCGGCGCCCTTGCCGCCGCGCACCTGGCGCCGGTAGCTGGAGACGGGAATGCGCTTGATGATGCCGCGGTTGGAGATCACCACCACCATGTCCTCTTCCTCGATCAGATCCTCGTAGTTGAAGTCTCCAACCTCGGTGTCGACGATCTCGGTGCGGCGGTCGTCGCCGTAGCGCTTGGCTATCTCCTGGGTCTCCTTCTTCACCACCTCCAGGATCTTCTGCTCGCTGGCCAGCAGCTCGCGCAGCTCGGCAATCAGCCTGCGTACCTGGGCCAACTCCTCCTCCACCTTGCGCGTCTCCAGGCTGGTGAGGCGCTGCAGGCGCATGTCGAGAATCGCCTGCGCCTGCGCCAGCGACAGCTCGAAGCGCCGCCGCAGGCCGGTTCTCGCGAGCTCCACCGTGCGGCTGCCGCGGATGATGCGCACTACCTCGTCGATGTTGTCCAGGGCAATCTTCAGCCCCTCCAGGATGTGGGCGCGCTGCTCCGCCTTCTTCAGGTCGAAGCGGGCGCGGCGGGTCACCACCGTTCTGCGGTGCTCGATGAACTGCCACAACATGTCGCGCAGCGTCAGCACCTGCGGCTTGCCGCCCACCAGCGCCAGCGCGTTGACGTGGAACGCGTCCTGAAGCTGCGTCAGACTGAACAATCGGTTGAGGACGATCTTGGGGTCGAAGCGGCGCTTGATCTCGATCACGATGCGCATGCCGCGCCGGTCCGACTCGTCGCGCAGATCCGCGATTCCCTCCAGCCGCCGATCCTTGACCAGGTCGGCGATGCGCACGATCAGATTGGCCTTGTTCACCTGATAGGGAAGTTCGTTGACGATTACCGCGTCGCGCCCGCCGCTCAGGGTCTCGATCACTACCCGCGCGCGCACCACGATCTTGCCCTTGCCGGTGGTGCAGGCGTCCACGATCCCCTTGCGCCCGAAGATGATGCCGCCGGTGGGAAAATCGGGCCCCATCACGTGCTTCATCAGGTCGTGGTCGGTGAGCCGGCGGTCGGCGATCAGCGCCAGCGTCGCGCGCGCCACCTCCACCAGGTTGTGGGGCGGTATGTTGGTCGCCATCCCCACCGCGATGCCGCTGGCGCCGTTGGCCAGCAGGTAGGGAAACGCCGCCGGCAGCACCGCCGGCTCGGTAAGCGAGTCGTCGTAGTTGGGGACGAAGTCGACCGTCTCCTTGCCGATGTCGCGCAGCATCGCCTCGGACACCGGCGCCAGGCGCGCCTCGGTGTAGCGCATTGCCGCCGGCGGGTCGCCGTCCACCGAGCCGAAGTTGCCCTGCCCGTCCACCACCGGGTAGCGCATCGAAAAATCCTGCGCCAGCCGCACCAGGGCGTCGTACAACGCCTGATCGCCATGGGGATGGTACTTGCCGAGGACGTCTCCCACCAGGCGCGCGGTCTTGCGGTAGGGGCGGTTCGGCTGCATGCCCATGTCGTCCATGGCGTACAGCAGGCGCCGGTGCACCGGCTTGAGGCCGTCGCGGGCGTCGGGCAGCGCGCGGCTCACGATCACCGACATCGCGTAGGTCAGGTAGGACTCGCGCACCTCCTGTTCGATCTTCACCGGGATCACCTTGCCGGTGAGCTCAGCCATGCATCGCTCCTGTCAACTGTGGCGCCGCCTCAGACGTCCAGCGTGGCCGCCAGCGCGTTGTCCTCGATGAACCGGCGCCGCGGCTCGACCGCTTCCCCCATCAGCTTGACGAATATGTCGTCCTCCTGCTCGGCCTCCATGCTCTGCCCGTCTTCGGCCACCTCCACGCGCTGGATGTTGCGGGTGCTGGGATCCATGGTGGTCTCCCAGAGCTGCTCCGGGTTCATCTCGCCCAACCCCTTGTAGCGCTGCACGCTGGCGTGATTGCGGCCCTGCTTGAGGCGCTGCAGCACCTGCTCCATCTCGGGATCGCTGTAGGCGTACTCCACGCGGCTGCCGGAGGTGAGCTTGTAGAGTGGCGGCATGGCGATGTAGACGTGCCCGGCTCTCACCAGAGCGGTCATGTAGCGGTAGAAGAACGTCAGCAGCAGGGTGCGGATGTGGGAACCGTCGACGTCGGCGTCCGCCATGATGATCACCTTGTGGTAGCGCAGTCGATCCAGGGAGAACTCGTCGTCGCGCGCGTCGGACGCGGAGGGAGGACTCACGCCGGTGCCGAGGGCGGTGATGATCGGCACCAGCTTCTCGTTGGCCAGCACACGGTCGATGCGGGTCTTCTCCACGTTCAGCATCTTGCCCCACAGCGGGAGAATCGCCTGAAACCGGCGGTCACGCCCCTGCTTGGCGCTGCCGCCCGCCGAGTCGCCCTCCACGATGTACAGCTCGCAACGCGCCGGATCCTTCTCCGCGCAGTCGGCCAGCTTGCCGGGCAGCCCGGTGCTTTCGAGGAAGTTCTTGCGCCGCGTGAGCTCGCGCGCCCGGCGCGCCGCCACCCGCGCCTTGGCCGCCAGGATGGTCTTCTCGAGAATCGCCTTGATCACCCCGGGGCGCTCCTCGAAGTGGGCGCTGAGCTCCTCGTTGGTCAGCGACTCGACGATCCCGCGCACCTCGGTGTTGCCCAGCTTGGCCTTGGTCTGGCCCTCGAACTGCGGCTCCGGCACCTTGACCGACACCACCGCGGTCAGCCCCTCGCGCGCGTCGTCACCCGACAGGCTCTCGTCCAGCTTGCGGTCCAGCTTGTGGCGCTTGAGAAAGTCGTTGAGGGTGCGCGTCAGGGCCGCGCGAAAGCCGCTCAGATGGGTGCCGCCCTCGCGGTTGTTGACGTTGTTGGCGTAGCAGAACACCTGCTCTTTGAACCCGCTGTTGTATTCGAGCGCGATCTCGACGCCGACCTGTTCGCGCTTGCCCTCAAAGTGCACCGGCTCCGGATGGATCGGCTGCTTGTTGCTGTTCAGATACTGGATGAACTGCTTCACGCCGCCGGCAAACTCGAACACGTGCTCGCGCGGCTCCTCCTGCCGCCGGTCGCTCAGCGTGATGCGAATCCCCTTGTTGAGAAACGCCAGCTCGCGCAGCCGCGTGGTCAGCACCTCGAACGAGTAATCGACCGTCTCGAAGATGCTGCCATCCGCCAGGAAGGAGGTCACCGTGCCGCTGCGGTCGGTGTCCCCGATGATTGCGACCGGTCCGTCCGGCTCCCCGCGGCGGTAGGACTGGCGATAGATCCGGCCCTCCTTGTGCACCTCTACCGAGCACCACTCGGCGAGCGCGTTGACCACCGAAACGCCGACCCCGTGCAGGCCGGCGGACACCGCGTAGTTGCGGTTGTTGAACTTGCCGCCGGCGTGCAGCGTGGTCATTACCACCTGCAGCGCGCTCACCTTCTCCGTAGAGTGCTCGTCGACCGGAATGCCGCGCCCGTCGTCGCGCACCGTCACCACGCTTCCGGACTCATGGGCCAGCGCCGCCATCGCGCCGGCCGGAAGAGGCATGCCTTTCTTCAGCACCCAGTCGGTGTGCTTCTCGATGGTTACCTCGATGGCGCTGGCAAAGCCGGCCATCGCCTCGTCGATGCTGTTGTCGACCACCTCATACACCAACTGATGCAGACCATCCGGTCCGGTCGACCCAACGTACATTCCGGGCCGTTTGCGTACCGGCTCCAGACCCTCCAACACCTGAATGTCATCAGCCGAGTATTCGCTCCGCATATTCTTCCTAGTCCCCTCCTTCAATATCGGCATAACCATATAACGGCCCGGCGTCGGCGGCGCTTTTGACCCGCCGGCGTCCCGTCAGCCGGCGGCGGCGGAAGGCAGGTTGCGGCGCTGCCGAAGCGTCAACGCTCGTCGCGGCAGGAAACGCGGATCTGCTTGTAGAGTCCATCTCCTTCACTCTCGGTAGTGACGCCGCGCATCTCTCCCAACGCGGTGTGGATCAGGCGCCGTTCGAACGGATTGAGCGGCGCCAGCAGGCGCGGCCGCCCGGTGCGCCGCACCTGGGTCGCTACCCGGTTGGCCATCCGCAACAGACTCTGCTCGCGGCGGTAGCGGTAGTCCTCGGTATCGAGGATCACCCGCAGCGGGTCCCCTTCCGGTTTGATGCGGCCGGCGTGTATGTTGGTGATCAACTGCAGCGACTCGAGCGTACTGCCGTGCTTGCCGATCACGATAGCCGGGTCGTCGGTAAGGATCTCCAGTGTCAGCCGGCCCGCTTCGCGCTGCTCGATGCGCACCTCGGCGGGCAGGTTCGCCTTTTTCAGGAGCACGGTAACGAACTCGATCACCTGCTCCTCCAACTCGCTCTCCGGCTCCAGCTCCGGCAGCGCGGCGTCTTCGTCCTCGGCCAGGTGGACCCGAATACGTACCTTGCCGCCCTTGAGAAAACCGGGGCGCTGCTCCTCCACGACCTCGACGTCGATCTCGTCTTCGGTGAGACCCAACGCCGCGATCGCCTTGTCGATAGCCTCCTCCTCCGTGCGACCCTCATACTCTCGTTCGGCCATAAGATTCATCTCCTGCTAACGCGGCTTCCGGCGCGGTCCGCGGCCCGCCGCCGCGCCGCCGCGGTCCGGCCCGGCCCGGCGCCGGCGGTCGTTGATGTAGAGTTGCTGGGCGATGGACAGCACGTTCTGCATGGTCCAATAGATCACCAGCCCCGACGGCATGCTGTACAGGATGAAGAAGAAGAAGATCGGCATCGCGTACATCATCATCTTCATCTGCGTCTGCGTGGCGCCCGGGTTCTGCGATATGCGCGACTGCAGCAGCGTCGTTCCGAGCATCACGAACGGCAGAATCCGCAACTCGTCCCAGTTCAGCAGCGGAATGGTGAACCCGAACGGCAGAAAGCTCTCCGGCGCCGACAGATCGCCGATCCACGGCGCGATGAACGGCGCCCCGCGCAGATCGAAGGCGTTGTTGAGCAACTCGAACAGCGCAAAGAAGATCGGCATCTGCAACAGGAGCGGCAGGCAGCCGCCCACCGGGTTGACCCCCTCCTTGCGGTACAGCGCCATCATCTCCTGATTCAGCTTCTCCGGCTTGCCCTGGTACTTCTTCTTGATCTCCTCAATCTTGGGACTCAGCATCGACATCTTGCTGGTCGACTCGAAGCTCTTCTGGGTCAACGGGAAGAACAGAATCTTGATGAGCACGGTAAGCAGGATGATGGCCACCCCGTAATTGGGAATGAGCCGATAGAAGAAGTCGAGGAAGAAGCGCAGGATGTTGGCCAACCAGCCAATGATCGGATTGGTGCGGGCCGCTTCCTGGAACTGGTAGTTGCCAATGCCGAACGGATCGTTGGCCGGGTCGTTGTAGCGGTTCAGGATCTCGCGCTTCAGAGGACCGGCGTAGAAGCGGAACGTATCGACGTTCTTGGAGCTGGAGATGATCGGCCGGCTGAAGTAGAGCGCCGACCGCTGGCTCAGCTCCGGGTCCTTGCGTTCGTCGTAGGTGATGGTGTACAGCGTGGCGTCGGGCACCGCAATCACGGCAAAGTACTTTCCGGCTATGGCGCTCCACGTGACCCGCTTGGTTTCCGCCAGCACCGGCTCCCGGCGCATGCGCTGGTTGCGCGCCCGGCCGTCCGCATAGTTGCGAAAGTTGCGGAACTCGTTGCGGCCATCGAGAGATTCGTACGGCGGACCGATCTGCGGCCCGATGCCCAGCGTGTAGGCGCTGCCGTAGAAGTCGAGGCCGGGAAGCTCGTTGGCGCTGTTCTCGATCTGAATCTCCAGTTCGAACAGGTACGAGTTGGGCGGAAAGGTGTAGGTCTTGGTGAGCGTGAACGGCACTCCGTCAGGCGCCAGCAGGCGGCGCGAGAAGCGCCACGTATAGCCGTCCACTTCCTGGTAGTCGAACACCGCGTCCACCGGCGCGGTGCGGAAGCTCCCGAACGCGACGGTAAAGAAGTGATCCAGTTCAGGGCGCAGCACCAGCTCCACGTCGGTGCCGTCAACGTCGTGATGCTGCTTGAGTCGAATGGAGGTCAGATCGCCGCCGGCCGTGGAGAACAGCAGCGAAAACAGATCGGTTTCCTTGGCGATGAGGCGGGCGCCGACCGGCGAGTCGGCGCCGTCCGCGGTCACGTCGCTGGCTACGGGCGCGAACACGTCGCCGGCGGCCGGCGCCGCAGTCGGCTCCGCGGCAGCGCCGGCCGGCGTCCGACCGGCAGCCGGGGCGACCTCCGGCGTGGGAAACAGAACGGTTTGAACGAGGAGACTACCGACGATCACGACCACCGAGAGGCCGACCGCGATCAGCGTCCTGCGATCCATGGCCTAGTTCCTGCGCTGCGGCGTGGGCACCGGGTCGCAGCCGCCGCGGCCCCATGGATGGCAGCGCAGGATGCGCCGCAGCACGAGCCACGATCCCCGCTTCACGCCGTGGCTGCGAATCGCTTGCCGGGCGTATTGCGAACAGGTCGGATGGTAGCGGCAGCTCGCCGGCAGCAGGGGTGAAATGAATTGCTGGTAGAGCACCACCGCCGCGGCCAGCAGCCGGCCGGCCAGACCGGCGCGCGCGGCGCGCGCCGGAGTCGGCGCGGCATCAGCCACGGCGCAACAGCCGGGCATCGCCCAACAGCTTGACGAGCACTCCTCCCGCGGCGTGGAATCCCAGCTCCCGGCGGCGCGGCCGCACGTGCAGCAACAGGTCGTAGCCCGGCGCCACCCGATGCTTGAGCAGGCGGTACGCTTCGCGGATCAGGCGTCGTTGGCGGTTGCGGGCCGGCGCGCTGGCGAACCCGCGCGCGGCGCATACCACCACTCGGCTGCTGCCGGCGCCGCCGGACCGGTAGTAGACTCGCAGACCCGCCCGCCGCGGCGTCGCCGGCGCGCGGTACAGCGCCCTTACTTGGCGGCGATCGGTAACCCGCTCCCGTCTAGTAAGGCTTCTTCTCATCCGATACCGAGAGCTTGGTGCGTCCCTTGCGCCGGCGGCGCTTGAGAATGAGGCGCCCGTTGCGGGTACGCATGCGCTCACGGAACCCAAAGCGCCGCCGCCGCCGCGTGCGGCTTGGTTGGTAGGTACGTTTCATGAAGTCCTTAGATGAATCCGGCTGGCGCCGGGCGGTTCAGTCCGGCGAGTATACGGCACTCGGCCCGTTCCTGTCAACGCAGAGGCGGGTTTGGCGGATCATTTCGCGCTCCCACGACCACGTGCAGCCGGGTCACGGCCAGCTCCGGGAACCGCCGCCGCACCCGCCGCACGATCTCCCGCTGCCGCATGCGCACGAGCTGCAGCCGCGCCGGGTGGTCAACCTCCAGTTCCAGCCGTCCGTGACGGATGTCGCGCAACCGCGCGCTGCCGGCCAGCTCCGGTCCGAGCAGTTCATCCCACAGGCGGTAGATCATTGCCTGCGGCGCCTGCGGATCGAACCCCGCCCGCGCCAGCACCTCCGTCAGCAGGTCCGAGGCTCGATACATGGTTCGAAAGTGCCCTCCGCCACTGCCAGCCGCAGGGTCTGGCCGTTCCCGTAGCGGTGGTGCGGTTCATCCGGCAGAAACGTAAAGAACGCCTGATCGTACGCCGGAAGCTGCCCCAGGAAGCGCTCGCGCTTGCCGGCGTCGAGCTCCAGCAACACGTCGTCGAGCAACAGGATCGGCCGCCGTCCGGTGGTGCGCTGAAAGAACTCCGCCTGCGCCACGCGCAGCACCAGCGACGCCAGCCGCTTCTGGCCGGTCGACCCCTGGGCGGCGAAGCGGGCGCGGCCGATGGTGAACAGCACGTCGTCGCGATGCGGCCCGCTGGTGGTGGTGCGCAGTTGCAGATCCCGCTCCCGCTGGCGCCGCAACAGCTCCTGCGCCTCCTCCGCCGCGGCGCCGCGCCAGGAGGGGCGATATTCCATCCGCGCCGCCTCGATACCGCCAATTGCGCCGCAAAGATCGGAGAACACGCCGCTGAACCGGCCGCACAGCTCCGCGCGGCGCCGCCGTATCTCCACCCCCGCCGCGGCCAGCGCCGGGTCGTACACCTCGACGTGGGAGCCGTCCCCGGAGCGCAGCAGCGCGTTGCGGCCGCGCAGCGCCCGCCGATAGCGGCGCAACACGTCGATGAACGCCGGGTCGAACAGCGCCAGGGTGTGATCGACCAGATTGCGGCGCCGCTCGGGATCACCGTCGATGAAGCGCAGATCTTCGTGGGTGAACGCGATGGCCGGAGCAAACTCGATCAGCCGGGCGCGGTCGCGGATGCGCTTGCCGTCGATGGCGATGCGCTTGCCGTCGCTGCCTCCCAGCGCAATCCCGACTCCGCGTTCCTCGCCGCCGGCGCTCAGCCGCCCCCAGAGGGTCGCGGCGGCGGCGCCGTTGGCGATCAGGTCACGGTCGTTGCGCGCGCGGAACGAGGCGCCGTAGCACAGCAGGTACACTGCCTCCAGGAAGTTGGTCTTTCCCTGGCCGTTGTCGCCCACCAGGAATACGTCCCTGCCTTCGAGGTCCAGCCGCAGCGCCGGGATGTTGCGGAAATCGGCCAGCCGCAGCGCCAGCAGACCCAACGGTACGCGGTCAGCTCGCCTGCATCGGCATCACGATGTGAAAATAATCTCCCTCCGGCTCCGGCTTCAGGGACAGCGCCTTGCCGGTATCGGTGAACTCCAGCAGTACCTGGTCGGTGCTCATCTCGCGCAACGGGTCCAGCAAATACTCGTAGTTGAACGCCAGCACCAGCTCGGGGCCCTGGTACTGGCAGCCGATCTCCTCGCGGGCGGCGCCGATCTCCCCTTCGCTGGAGCGGATCACCAGGTTGTCGGGATGACTCTCCAGATAGATGCGCCGCGACTTCTGCTCGACCAGCAGCGACACCCGCCGCAAGCCCTCTTCGAAGGCAGCGCGATCGATCACCAGCCGATACTCCTGCCGCTCCGGGATCACCCGCTGGTAGTTGGGAAACTGGGCATCGATCAGATTGGACGCCAACTGCTGCGAGTCATACCGCACGTGGAACTCGCGCTCGCTTACCGAGACCATGAACTCGCCCTCGCGCGGCGCCTGACGGCGCACGATGTTCAACACCTTGGGCGGGATGATCACCCCCTTGAAATCCGCAACGCTGCTGTCCATTGCCTTCGCCGCGTACGCCAGGCGGCGCCCGTCGGTCGCCACCATGGTGATCCGCTCACTCTGCTTCTCCAGATAGACGCCATTCATGAAATAGCGCGTTTCGTCATCCGATACCGCAAACAGGGTATGAGAGATCATTTCGATCAGATCTTTCTTGGGCACCGGAAAGGCGCCTTCCTCGTCAGCTCCCTGGAACGGCGGGTACTTGTCCGCGGAGATGCCTTTGAGCTGGAAGCGGATGTTCTTGAACACCGGACTGATCCGCAACACCATGTCATCACTCTGCTCGAACTCGATCTCGCTGTCGGGCAATGAGCGCAGGATGCCGTGCAGCTTGTCGCAGAACACCGTGATGCTGCCGGGCTTGGAAACCTCGACCGGCACGTGCGATTCATAGTTCACCTTGAGATCGGTCGCCCGTATCGTCAAGGTCTGATCCGCCGCCATAAGCAGCACGTTGGACAGTATCGACAATGAGTTGCGCGCCGAGATTATCTCGTAGGCGTTCGCGATTTCACGCAGGATCGATTCACGCTCACAAACGAACTTCATGTTGCCAACCTCCTCATTGATATTTCCGGTAGCAATGGCAGTTACTCCGGTGGATTTGTGCAAAACCAATGTAATTATACGTCATGATGATAGTTATATTTCCCCAGACAAAGCCGGCGCGGCGCTCCGTTATGCACATTGCGGCGCGCCGCGGCGCCGGATGCCCGGCCGGTCGCCGGTTACCCACGGGCTGCCCACACGTTATACCGGCGCGCCTCCCGGCGGTCAGGCCACACTTCTGTCTCTGATGGAATTGGTGATCTTCTGCAGCGTGTTTTCCAGAGTGGCGTCGCTCTTCAGCCGCGCAGTGACGCGCTGGCAGGCATGCATTACGGTAGTGTGATCGCGCCCGCCAAACTCGATCCCTACTTCGGTAGTGGAGAAATTGGTAAGGCTGCGGGCCAGATACATCGCTACCTGACGCGGGAAGGCGATTGCCTGGGTGCGCTTCTTGCCTTTCAGATCAGCCGTGGTGAGCGAATAATAGTCGGACACTTCCCGCTGGATGGAGTCGATGGTAATGCTGAGGTGTTCGGGCTTGGAAAAGAAGTCCTGCAGCTCGCGCTGGGCGATTTCGAGGGTGATGGTGCGGCCCATCAACTCGCGGTAGGCGGCAAGTTTGGTCAGCGCCTTCTCCAGGTCGCGCACGTTGGTAACGATGTTGCGGCAGATCAGATCGATGATGACGTCGTCGAGCAGGAACCCGCGTTCCTCGATCTTGCGTTTGACGATGGCGCTGCGCGTCTCGTAGTTGGGCGGGTGCAGGTCGGTGTTCAGACCCCGCTCGAACCGGTTGATCAGCCGGTCGGGAACGCCCATCAGTTCCGATACCGGACGGTCGCTGCTGAATACCATCTGCTTGTTGGCATCGTAGAGGGCATTGAACGTGTGGAACAGTTCCTGCTGCGTCTCCACCTTTCCCTGCAGGAACTGGATGTCGTCGATCAACAGCACGTCGGCCGAACGATACCGGTTCTTGAAGCGGTGGCCGGTCTTCTCCTTGATCGACTGGATGAACTCGTTGGTGAAGGTCTCCACGGTTACGTACACGACCTTGAGGTCGGGAAGTTCGAAGTACACGGCGTTGCCGATCGCCTGCAGCAGATGGGTCTTGCCGAGGCCCACCCCGCCGTAGACCAGACACGGGTTGTAGGCGCGGCCGGGGTTCTTGGCGATTGCCAGCGCGGCGTTGAGCGCGAGCGAATTGCTGTCGCCCTCCACCATCCGGCTGAAGGTGTACAGCGGGTTGAGTTGGCTATGGGGGGCGGAGGCCGCCGGGTTCAGCGGCCGCGGCGCGGCCCCGGGCGGCTGCGAGGCGGGCTGCGCCGCCGCCGGCGCCGCGGGAGGCGCGCCGTTGGCCACTACGTAGGACAGCTTCAGGGTTTGCGCCGCCAGCTCGGACAGCTCCCGTTCGATGGTCGATTGGAACCGCTGCGCAACCTGGTCGCGATGGAAGGCGGAGGGCACCATAAGAGTGACCACCCCGCCGCCGGAGGCGCTGTACTCCATGCTGCGCAGCCAGGTTTGATACTCCTGGTCGGAAACGGTACCGCGAATGCGATCCAGCGCCTGGTTCCAGACACCCTCGTAATCGGTGGGAGGCATTTAGACGTTCCTCTTGCGGGAAGAACCGATTACCGCTGCCAGAGGCTGCAAACAACCTGCTCGACAGCAATCTATAAACAAGTTATCCACAACTCGGCGGGCGCGCGGTTGCCCGGTCTTTGGCCTGGTGGTGCAGTTCCTTGGCCAATCAGCATTTACGAGGAAATCCGGCGGTCTGTCCGTAGGTCTATATGTCATAACCATTTATTTCTTTAGTCGAAGGCTCGCGATGAATCGAGGCAGGTAGTTGCCGGTACGCTGTCGATCAGGTGCTTGACGGTGTCGTCGAAGCGGAAAACTATCCACAAGTTGTTCACAACAGGATTGCTGATTCAGCATAGCACCGCCGCGGGATAGCGGCAAGTCGCTCGAAAGAGTACCTTACGGGCCACTGAACGATGCTGACGACGGTCAACCTGGAAGAGCGGACGGTAGTGCTGGTGGGTACCGCGCACGTCTCGGAACAGAGTGTTCGGGAGGTGCGCGAGGCGATTGCCGCGCAGCGGCCGGATTGCGTCTGCGTCGAGCTGGACGCCGGGCGCCACGCCGCCATCAGTCAGCCGCGCTCCTGGATGGAGCTCGACATCCGCCGCGTGCTGCAGCAACGGAAGGGGTTCCTGCTGCTTACCAACATCGTGCTGCATTCGCTGCAGCGCCGGCTCGGCCTCGACCTCGGGGTGCAGCCCGGAGCGGAGATGGCCGCCGCGGTCGCTGCCGCCGAGGCCGCGGGGATACCGTTCGCGCTCTGCGACCGCGAGATCCAGGTGACCCTGCGCCGGGCCTGGCGGCAGTCGGGATGGTGGGGCCGACTGAAGCTGCTCGCGGCGCTGCTCAGCGGAGCGTTCTCGAACGAGGAGCTGGAGCCGGCCCAGGTCGAGGCGCTGAAGGAGCGCGGGGCACTGCAGAACATGCTGGAGGAACTGGCCGGGTACCTCCCGCAGGTCAAGGAAGTGCTGATCGACGAGCGGGACCGCTACCTGGCAGCTCGTATCTTCGCGGCCGGCGGCGCGCGCACCGTGGCGGTGGTGGGCGCCGGCCACGTCGCCGGGATCGAGCGCTGGCTCACTGCCTATGCCCGGCAGCCGCCGGACGAGAAGGAACTGGCGCTTCTGGACCAGGTGCCGCCGCGCGGACGGCTGGGGCGCCTGTTGCCGTGGAGCATTCCGGCGCTGTTCGCGGCGCTGGTGGGCTATGGGTTCCTGCGCGCCGGCGCCGAGGTGACCATCGAGAAGCTCACCCAATGGGTGCTGGTGAACGGCACCTTCGCCGCGGCCGGCGCGCTGGCCGCGCTGGCCCATCCGGTGACCGTGCTCTCCTCGTTCGTGGCCGCCCCGGTCACCTCGGTGAACCCCACGATCGGCGTTGGAATCGTGGCCGGGGTGGTGCAGGCCTGGCTGCGCAAGCCGCGGGTAGCGGACTTCGAGAACCTGTCTCAGGACGTGACCAGCCTGCGCGGCATCCTGCGCAACCGCGTTACCCACGTGCTGGTGGTGTTCCTTCTGTCCAGCGTCGGCAGCGCCATCGGCACGTTCGTCGGGCTCTCCTTTCTCACCAGCCTGCTGCGCGGCGGCGGCTGACGCCGGCATCGCCTGCTCAGGAGGAGGTTTCGAGCGCCGCGCGGGCGCGGCGCAACGCCCGGCCGCGATGTGAGATGAGGTCCTTTTCGCCCCCGCTCAGCTCCGCCATGGTGCGTCCCAGGCGCGGCAGCAGGAACACCGGATCGTAGCCGAATCCGTGCGCGCCGCGCGCCGCGGCGGCGATTTCGCCGCGTACCGCTTCCTGCACCAGCAGCAGGCGGTGCGGGTCGAGGATCAGCGCCAGGCAGCAGATGAACGCCGCCGAGCGGTCGGCGGCGGACGTCAGGAGCGACAGCAGGTAGGCGCAGCGTCCGGCATCGTCCAACTGCGCGCCCGGCGGAGCGAAGCGCGCCGAGCGTACGCCCGGCGCGCCGGCGAGCGCGTCCACCGCCAATCCGGAGTCGTCGGCGAGGGTGGGCACGCCGAGCAACCGGTACAGGTGCCGCGCCTTGCCGAGCGCGTTCTGGTCGTAGCTCGAGCCGGTCTCCTCGTAGGCGAAGCGCACCCCGAACTCCGCCGGGGTGCGCACCGTGATGCCCTGCAGGATGCGCCGCACCTCGGCCACCTTATGCGGATTGCCGCTCGCCAGCACCAGCTCCATCGGCCCAAGCGTAGTCCGCCGTCCGCTGCCGCCGCAACCAGTACAGCCCGGTATCGACGGTGCCCTTGGGGATCCCGAGCACCGCGGCGATCGCCCGATTGGTGGGCGCCACCCGTACCCGGGTCAGCTCCGACTGCGCAGCTTCGACCGAGCGCCGATAGCGCGCCGCGCGCGCGGCCGCCTGCGCGCGGAACTTGCCATCGGTCTCGCGGTGGGCGGCGCCCGACCAGAGCTGAAGCCGGGCAAAGGCGTGGTTGCGGCGCGACCGCTGCAGTTCCAGGCGCTGATAGGCGCCGGCCCGGCCGCGCCGCAGGTGTTCGATCAGGGACCGGAGGCGCGGCAACTCGCAACCGGTCGCTTGCGCCGCCGCCGCCAACTGCCGCTGGTCCAGGCGGTGGCCGGTCTTCAATACGCCGTACAGGATGCGCCGGCGGGCGACCGCAGCCCTCTTGGCCCCCTTGGGGGCGGCCGCGGGCCGCGCGGGAGGCGCCGGCGGGCTGGGGAACGGGGTCACGTTGGCCGGCGCCGCGCCGCGCACGTCCGTCGCGGGCGTCTCCGCGGCTGCGTCCGGATCGTCCCACAACGGGCTGCGCAACGTGGTTTGCCAGGCGTGCTCGGCTTGCCGGCGCTTGGCGAGAAAGCTGCGCAGTTGCCAACTCAGGACCGAGTTCAGGTAGCGCTCGAACGGCTTCCCGCAATCGCGGAAGCGGACCACGATCTGTTCCAGCTTGGCGTGGCAGAACAGATAGAACTCGCCGCCGGCGTCCTCGTCCAGACCCGGCATCTTGCGCCGCGGATAACGATAGGCGTAGGTGCCCAATTCCTCCATCAGTGCCCGCCGCCCCTCGCCGGTGCGCTGAAAGGCAAGCACTCGCTCGCTCCAACCAGGATGATATTCTTGCTGTTGCATCTACCAGGTACCTCCGCACACTGGTAAGCAAGCGGCGTGCCAAGTAGCGGCGGCTGCGGGCCGCAGACGGAAGGCCCGTTTACAATGATTTACGTTGCGGCTTCGGGCGGCGCCGGCGGCGGGGGGACGGCCGCCGCGGCGGCCTCCAGGCGCGGCAGCAGCGCGGCGCGCAGCGCGGAAACGCTGCCGCGCCAGGTGAAGCCGGCCGCTTGGCGGTGGCCGCCGCCGCCGAACTCCTGCGCCACGCGGGCGACGTCCAGCGCCGGGCCGGAGCGCAGGCTCACCGCGTAGCGCCCGTCGGGCTGCTCGCGCGCGAATGCCAGCGCCTCGCTGCCGGCGACGGTACGCAGCAGATCGTACAGCTCGTCGTGGCCGGCCGGCGGACCGCCAAGCTGCCGCCGGTCGCGCAGCGACTGCCAGGAAAACAGCACCCGCCCGCCGGCATGCTGCTCGGCGCGCTGCAACAGGACGCCGAGCAACCGGCGCTGGGCGAAGCTGCGCCCCCCGTGGATGCGCTGGTAGGTGGCGCGCGGGTCGCCGCCGCGCGCCACCAAGCGGGCCGCGGCCTCGAACGGCGCCGTATTGCCGGGCCCCACGTGGCGGAAGAAGCCGGTATCGGTGCACAGCCCGAACAGCAGCAGCTCGACCTGGGCCGGGCTCAGCTCGGCGCCGGCGGCCTCCACGATGAGCTGCACCAGGTAGGCGGTGGCCGGCGCCGCGGGATCGACCAGCCGCACCTCGCCGTAACGCTCGCCGGGCGGCCCGGCGACGTGGTGATCGATCACCACCGCAGGCAGGCCGGCAAGTTGCCCGGCGAGGCTGCCGGTACGTTCCGGCGTGGCGCAGTCCAGCACCACCGCGGTGGGGTTCCGGCGCAGCATCTCCGCTTCGATCACGGGGCGAAAGCGCGCCCCGAAGCGGCGAATCTCGTGCCGCTCGAACGGTCCGGCGGAGTACACCCCTACCCGCTTGCCAAGGCCGCCGAGGAACTCGGCCAGCACGAGCTGGGAGGCGATGCAGTCGCCGTCCGGTTCTTCATGACCCACCAGCACCAGCGCGTCGGCGGCGCGCAACGCGGCCAGCACGCCGAGCAGGTCAGCCGGCGGCGGAGTCTTCACGGGAGCAGCACGGCCCGTTGCGGGGCGCCGCCGGAGACCACCAGCTCGCTGCCGCGCACGTAGGCGTTGATCTCGCTGCGCATGCCGTAGCCGTCCCGGTACACACCCGGCTCGATGGAGAAGCAGGAGCCGTCCAGGAGCGGGCGCGGGTCGGGAAACTCGACCGCGTCCAGGTTTACGCCGATTCCGTGCAGCCGCGCGTCGATGGCGTGGCCGGTGCGGTGCCGGACCTGCGCCAGCAGCCCGTGTCGATCCAGGATGGCGCGCGCCCGCCGGTCCACCTCGGCGCCGGTCACCGGCTGCGCCTGGCCGAGGCGCTCGCGAATCAGCGCCACCGCGCCGTCGCGGGCGGCGCGCACCGCGCCGAAGGTGGCCGCCGGCTCCGCCGGCAGCGCGGCGCCGGTCCAGGCGACCCAGGAGATGTCGGCGTACACCGCCCCGGGCGCCGGCTCCTTGGCCCACAGATCGAACTGCACGAGCTGATCCGGCTCGATTGCCGCTCCGGCGCCGGCCGGCTGGTAGTGCGGATCGCTGCTGTTGGCGCCGGCCGCCACCAGCGGAGGCTCTTCGGTGACCAGCCCGCGCGCCCGGAAGCCGCCGCTGATCCAGTCGCGGACCTCCCCTTCGGTGACCTCGGAGCCGCGGCGCAGGGCCTGCGCGAGCCGCTTCCAGGTCGCGTCGACGATCGCCCGCAGCGCCGTTGCGGCGCGCTCGTGGCTGGCGCGCGCCGCGGCGTCCAGCACGCCGAGCACGCGCTGCACCAGCGTCTCGGCCGAAACCGCGGGAATCGCGAGCTGCTGCAACAGCAGCACGATGCCGTGGTCCACCAGCGACAGGGCGGGGATGGCGGCGGAGTAGTTGAGGGCCACCGGCTGCCGGTCGCGGCACGCCGCGCGCAGGCAGCGCAGGAACTGGTCGCGCGACGCGTAGCGCGTTACCTGGCCGGGCAGGTGGTCAAGGAGCTGCGCCTCGATCGCGTGCACGATGCGCTCCACGCTGCCGTCGGCGCGCACCAGGCAGGCCCAGGGACGGGTGTTCAAGGCGTCCGCCGGGACCCCGAGGATGGCATCGGCGACGTGGTCCCGATGGTAGATGTTGTAGAACAGCCAGCCGGCCAGCCCGGCGTCCCGGAGCGCCGGCGCCACTCGTTCGAGGCAGCCGCTCATGCGCGCTGCGCCAGGGTGGCGAGCAGCACCGCCTTGGCGGTGTGCTTGCGGTTCTCGGCCTGGTCCCACACCACCGCGGCGGGGCCCTCGAACACCTCCTCGGTGACCTCGTTGCCCTTTACCGCCGGCAGGTCGTGCATGAACAGGCAGGAGGCGTTGCCGGTGCGCTGCAGCAGGGCGCCGTCCACCTGGTAGGGCGCCAGCAGGCGCAGCCGTTCGGCCGCCTGCGCCTCCTCGCCCATCGACACCCAGACGTCGGTATAGAGCGCGTCGGCGCCGGCCACCATCTCCGGGTCGGCGCCGCTGGCGATGCTGCCGCCGCTGGCCGCGGCGTCTTCCCGGCATTGCTCCAGCAATGCCGCCTCCGGCGCCAACTCGGGCGGTCCCACCGCGGCGAAGGTCATCCCCATGCGCGCGCAGCCGATCATCAGCGAGCTCGCCACGTTGTTGCGGCAGTCGCCCACGTAGGCCAGCTTCAGGCCGGCGATCCTCCCATGGCGCTCCTCCAGGGTCAGCAGATCGGCCAGCACCTGGGTTGGATGGCGGGTGTCGGTCAGGCCGTTGTACACCGGCACCCCGGAGTAGTCGGCGAGCACCTCCGCGGTGCGCTGGTGGTAGCCGCGGAACTGGATGGCGTCGAACATCCGTCCCAGTACCCGCGCGGTGTCCTCCAGCGATTCCTTTTCTCCGAGGTGAGTCTCCGCGGCGCCGAGGAACACCGGGTGCCCGCCCTCTTCGCCGAACGCGGTGTCGAACGCGCATCGGGTGCGGGTGGAAGGCTTCTCGTACAGCATGGCCAGCGACAGCCCGCGGAACCGCTGGCCGACGCGGCCGGCGCGGCGGTCGGCCTTGGCCTGGTGCGCGAGGTCCAGCAGCAGGCGGATGTCGGCCGCGGAGAAGTCGCTCAGCGTGAGCAGCGAGCGGCCGCGCAGATGGGAGGCGTGGTCCATCGCAATAAAGCCGGAACGTACCGGATTGCGGCGCCCCGCGGCAAGCGCCGGCTCACGGCACGCGCACGCCCGGCACGCCGGGGAGTGCTGTCGTGCCGGCGCGCGGCGTGCTAAGCTGGCCGGCGTCTGGAGGCGTGGTCGAATGGCAAGTTCAATCAGCGCTCCGCCGGCGCCGGCGGCAGCGATAGACTACCCCAGTTCGGACGGCAAGCCGATGGCGGAAAGCGATACCCAGCGGAGACCCCTGACGTACGCCGTCGAATGCCTCGGGTACTACTTCCGCAACCACCCCGAGGTGTACGTGTCCGGCAACCTGCTGATCTACTACGAGGAAGGGACGCTGGCGAGGGTGGCGCCGGACGTGTTCGTGGTGTTCGGGGCGGGCAATGAAGACCGCTCGTCGTACTTGCTGTGGAAGGAGGCGAAGGCGCCCGATTTCGTGCTGGAGATCGCCTCGCCGGGGACGTGGCGGGACGATCAGGACAAGAAGCGGGAGTTGTACCGCCGGCTGGGGGTGGGGGAGTACTGGCAGTACGATCCGACGCGGAACTACCTGGAACCGCCGCTGCTGGGGTTGGAGTTGGTGAGGGGAGCGTACGAGCCGCTGCCGCGGTGGGAGTTGGCGGACGGGAGGTTGGCGGCACGGAGCGAAGTGCTGGGACTGGAGTTGCGGGTGGCAGGCCGGCGGTTGAGGTTCTACGATCCGCGGACCGGAGAGGAGCTGCGGGACTTGGCGGAGGCCGAAGACGGACGCCGAGAGGCGGAGGCTCGCGTGGAGCAGGAAGCGGCCGCTCGCCAAGCGGCCGAAGCGCGGCTGGCCGAACTCGAAGCATTACTACGCAGCAGGTCCGACTGACGCACCTGCGCGCCCTCTGACTGACTGGGCGCACTACGAGTACCGCGCTACGCTCATTTCCACCGCCGGCGCCCCCCTCCTCGACTACGAGATCGACGAGGCCGCCAGGGCGTAAGAAGAAACCCTGCCGCCCGACGCCGGCGACATTCTCGGCAGTAGCATCTGACGGAACGCCCAGCCGCTTGGAAATGCGCAGCCGAGTCACGCCCGCAGGTGCCATCTTCCGGGCCGAAGAACTTGACTCAAATAGTTTCCATGATTATACTTATGTCATGTACAATCATGCTTCCGACGGAGCCGTCACCTCTACCGTATCCGCCCTCTCAGACGACCGCTTGCTGGCGCGAACCAAGGAACTTTCCGGCATCGAACACCACCTCGAAGTGGTCGTCATCGACCACCTGCGCGAGATTCAGAAGCGCCGTCTGTATCTGCGCCGCGGGTTCTCGAGCCTGTTCGATTACGCGGTGCGCGAACTGGGTTACAGCGACGCCGCGGCGTGGCGGCGCATCAAGGCGATGCGGCTCTGCGCGGACGTCGACGGCGTGCGGGAGCGCCTGCAGAATGGCTCGATGACGCTGAACGCGGCCGCGCAGTTGCAGCATGCGTTCGACCGGCAGGAGCGCAAGAAGGAGCGGGCGGCGCGTAGCGCGCCGGGCAGGACCGGATGCGGGGCTGCCGCTCAGTCGCAGGAGGGCTCGGCGGCGCCGCGGCCGGCGGAGCGGAAGCCGGCGACGGAGCCGGTGCTGGACTCGGAGGCGCGGCGGGAGCTGGTGGAGCAGGCGTCCGGCAAGAGCAGCCGGGAGGTGATGCAGTTGCTGGCCGAGGTGGACCCGGAGCTGGCGGCGCCGGCGGATCGGGCGCGGCCCCTGGGCGGCGGGCGCTGGGAACTCAAGGCGGTGATCGACGATGAGTGCCGGGAGGGCTTGGAGCGGCTCAAGGGCCTCCTGTCCCACGTCGATCCGCACCTGACGATGGGGCAGCTCATGGGGCGGCTGGTGCGGGAAGGGCTCGACCGCCACGATCCGGCCCGGCCGCCGCGCGGGCGGCGCGCCGCGCCGGCCATAGGCGCCGAGCAAACTTCGGCGGCGAAGGTATCGGCTCAGGCGCCGGCGCAGCCGGGAGACCAAGCCGCTGACCGCCCGGACACTTCGGCAGCGAAGCCGGCTGGCGACGCAACTTCGGCGCCGAAGACGCGGCGCCCCGGCCGGCAGGCTGCGGCGGCGGGCGCGGCGCGGGCTGCGCCGCCGGCGCGGACCGAAACTTCGGCAGCGAAGACGGGCGTGACCGGCCGCGCCATCCCGGCGGCGGTCAAGCGCGAGATCTGGCGGCGCGACCGGGGCCGCTGCCGCTACGTGGACCGCGCCAGCGGGCGCCGCTGCGGCTCCCAACACCTGCTGCAGATCGATCACGTGGTGCCGTATGCCCGCGGCGGCGCCGCCGAGCCGAACAATCTCCGCCTGCTGTGCGCCGCCCATCACCGCTACCGCCACGTCGGCGCCGGATTCGACCGCCCCGGCGAGGATGGTCAGGCGCCGGTAGACCGGTGATCAAAGATCGCCGAGAACGTCATCTTACACTGGGACTGGGACTTGGGCTTGGCCGCCAAGCGGCCTGACGCTTACCTACCTACTACTACATTTTGGAAATGCGCCCGACTGACTGACTGACTGAAGCGATTGACAGGGGCGGCGGCGATGGTACACGTTGAGGACACCCGCTGCGGTGGTGGAATTGGTAGACACGCTAGCTTGAGGGGCTAGTGGGCGTTTAGCCCGTGAAGGTTCAAGTCCTTTCCGCAGCAACCCGCAGACAGTCCTGGGAGGACCGTTGCTCTTAGCCGAATTGAAAGACGTGGCGCCGCGTGCGGTGTGGGAACATGAGGCGCGAGACTTCACTCCGTGGCTGGCGGAGAACCTGGAGCGGCTCTCGCAAGCGATCGGGATTCCGCTGGAGCTTGAGGGCACCGAAGTTCAAGTCGAGCAATTTGCGGCGGACATCGTCGCCGTAGATCCCGAGGACGGCAGCCGCGTGCTGATCGAGAACCAGTTGGCAGCCTCTGATCATGACCATCTGGGCAAGATCCTCACCTACCTTGCCGGCGTACAGGCGCAGACCGTGGTCTGGGTCGCGCCGCGCTTCGAGGAGGCGCACCGGTCGGCCGTGCGCTGGCTGAACGACCACACGGTTGAGCCGTTCGCGTTCTTTGCGGTGCGCGTGCGGGTAGTGCAGATCGCCGACTCCCAGCGGGCGCTGCTGTTCGAGGTTCTGGAGCATCCCAGCGCGTGGGACCGGCGCGTGCGCGCGACGGTCGACCGGCCGCGTAGCGAGCGGACGAAGTTCCGGCGGGAGTTCTGGACCTTCTATGCGGAGCGGCATCCGGATGACGGGGTACCGGCCGACAACCTGACGAGCTCGGTCTGGATCCCGGTCGAAGCCGCCGAGCTGAACCTTGCTCCGTACTTGACGAAGCGCAGCGTCGGAGTGTGCGTGCGAGGTGGCCGTAGGGAGTCGCCGGAAGCGGTCTACCAACGGTTCCGACCCTGGGAGGCCGAGCTACGCGACCAGCTTCAGGCCAGAAACCATATCGCAGACCAGGGCAGGTACGCTTACAGTTCGTACGCCTGCGATACCAGCGAGCGCGCCAACTGGCCTGCCATGGCCGATTGGCTGCACACCAAGATCACCGAATACCGCCAAGTCCTGGAAACCGACCCGGCGCCGCCGGCCGCTGACTGACCGGTCCGCGCTAGGCTAGGGGATCAGCAGAAGTTTGCCGGTGGTGGCGCGGCTGGCGAGGGCTTCGTGCGCGGCGCCGGCCTCGGCGAGGGGATACTCGCGGTGGATCAGTACGTCCAGTTCACCGGCCGCCATCCAGGCGAACAGGTCGCGGCAGCGGGCGAGCAGTTCATCCCGGTCCGCGATGTAATCCCCCAGCGTCGGCCGGGTCAGGTAGAGTGAGCCACCCTGCCCCAGCCGGGCCGGCTGGAAGTCGGTGACCGGGCCGCTGGACTGCCCGTAGCTCACCAGGCAGCCGCGGCGGCCGAGCGCGGCCAGCGAACCGTCGAAGGTGGCTTGGCCCACTGAGTCGTAGACCACGTCGACGCCGGCGCCGCCGGTGAGGCGCGCGGTCGCAGCGGGAAAATCGGCGTACTCGAGCACGTGGTCGGCGCCCAGCGCGCGCACCATCGCTTCTTTGGCGGCGGTGGATACGGTCGCCAGCACGGTGGCGCCGCGGCGCTTGGCGACCTGCACCAGCAGGCGCCCCACGCCCCCGGCGGCGGCGTGGATCAGGGCCGTGCTGCCGGCCTCGAGCGGCAGCGTACTGGTCGCCAGGTAATGGGCGGTGAGGCCCTGCAGGAACACGGCCGCCCCCAGCCTGGTGGACACCGCCGCCGGCAGCTCCACCGCCGCCGCCGCCGGGACGACGGCGTACTCGGCGTAGGAACCGACGTTCATGGCGTAGGCCACCCGCGCGCCGGCAGAGACTTCGGTCACGCCCTCGCCGACGGCATCGACTACGCCGGCGCCCTCCATCCCGGGAGTGAACGGCAGCTCCAAGGGATACAGGCCGGTGCGCTGGTAGATGTCGATGTAGTTGACGCCGGCCGCCTCGATTCTGATACGGACTTCGCCCGCGCCGGGATCGGGGGCGGGCAGCTCGGCCATGCCGAGCGCTTCGGGACCGCCGGGGCGGGTAACCTGGATCGCGCGCATCAATCTCCCTCCTGCTGGCGAATCGCTACTACGCCGGCGCAAGACACGTCAAGCTGGTGGGGCCTCCTCCGCTTCCTCCCCTTCCCCAGTGTAGAACGCGGTCGTGCGCCGGGCCGCGGCGCGCGCCGCGGCGGGATCGGTGCCGGCGGCGACCGCCGCTTGCCCCCACCGGTCGCTGCTGCCGGTGATGAACGCCTTGCCGTCCCGTGAAGCGGCGAACGCGGCATCGTCCGGCTTCGGCGCGTCCGGCTGCGCGAGGTGGAGCGCGAGTCCCAACAAGCCCATCTCCCAGCCAACGCCGGCCGCACCCGGCCCGTACTGGTTCCAGTGCTCCGAAAGGTGCGTGGTGTGCGTGAGCGCAAGCCGCGCGCGGCTTGCGCCGGCGGCCGAGAAACTCACCTCCAACCAACTGACGTCCCCGCCGAACTCCCACGTGAGCGCGAGACGTGACCGCGGTTCGCACGCCGAAATCACGCCGCCCGCGTTGCCTTCCAACTGATAGCGGCCGCCAGGTTCGAGATTGCCGCTGAGCGGCAGAAACCAGCGTGGAATGCGCTCGCGGTTGGTGACGGCGTCCCACAAGTCGTCGACCGTCGTCGCGTAGCCGCGGGCAAGAGTGATCGCGCGGGCGGGCCGCCCGTCACGCTCCGGCGACGCCGCGGAGCGCAGCACTGCGCCGAGGTGGCCTTCGACGTCAAAGTCCATGGGTCCTCCCGTGTTTCAAGAGTCCTCGATCCTTACCCTGCCGGACAGGCCGAGGTCTTGCAAGGCTTGCCGCATCTCGGTTTCCAGGTTCGGGGCGGACTGCGCGTCGACGGTTACCGACAGTTCGATGCCGACGCTCAGCTCCTTGCCGGACCGGAGCTTCGGCAGCAGCCGGGTTCCCAGCCGGTTCCAGACTTCGGGCGGCACGGTGCCGGCCAGCCGCAGGGTCGTGTCGGCCGCGCCGGCGGGGCGCCGGGGGGGCGGTCCGGGCGGCGCGGGCTGCGGATCGGGCCGGGGTTCGGGGTCCGGTTTCGGGGCCGGCCCGGGTTGCGGCGGCGGGCACGGACGGTCGGGGCCGGGGCGGAGCGTTTCGGCCGCGGCCTTGGTGAGCAGGAAGACGTCGGCTTCGAAGGCCACTTCCTCACGGGCGACCGGCTCCGCGTACCAGAGCCGTTGGAAGCTGCCGTCCTCGCGGCGGCCGGAGGCGAGGCCGAAGGCGCCGTTCGCGACGAACGCGACGATCTGCCGGCGCAGGACCGCGTCCGTATCGAGCAGCCGCGTCAGGGTGCCGTTGAGGAAACTCTGGCGCAGGCCGGTGAGCGGCCACGCCCCGGCCTCCCGCAGCGCCGGCGGCCAGTTGCGGTCGAGGTAACCGGCGCCCACCGACTCGTTCAGCAGCGCCTCCGCCTGCAACACGTTGATCACCCGGGCGCACAGCGTATCGCCGGCGCTGGCGTGGCCGGCGCCGAGATCGATCACCTTGAGGCCGCGCCGCTGCCGGCCGTCGGCCAGCGCCACGAAGCGGTAGCCGGCCCACACCTCCTCCCGAGCCGCGGCGCGCGCTTCGGCGACCTGGGCGCGGACGCCGGCGCGTTCCGCGCGGTCATACTCGGCGCCCAGGACGCCCTCGTCCAACTCGTGCGCCACGCGCTGCCAGGCGAGCCACAGCTCGACCGCGCGGCGCAGCTCGCGGCCCGGCTTGCGCGCGCACCAGACCAGCGAGCCGGGGTACAGCCGCGGCGAGCCGCCCCGTTCGCGGGTCCAGCGGCCGGTGCGCTCGACGATGCCGTCGCCCTCCGTCCACTCCTCGTCGGGGTCCAGCACGACCAGCGCCAGGCGCGGCGAATCCGCAAGCGCGGCGCTCTCCTCCGGAAAGAACGCCACCGGCAGCGCCGCGCCGATCTTGAACTCGTCGGCGACCAGCTTGCGCAGCGCCGGTCTGATCTCGGTCTCCTCGTCGAGCGACGCGCGCCGGTCGCTGACCACTTTCTTCAGGGTCGCCTGATGGTGGATGCGGTAGCCGTCGGTGCCCACCTTGCGCAGGAAGAAGCCGGCCCCTTCCAGGGCGCCGGCGGCGTTGTCGATGGTGGTCGTTTCCAGGTCGGGCTCGCCGAGCGCGAAGCGCAGCTCCGGCAGGTGGGCCACCTTGTCGACCTGCCCGCCGGACGACTCGAACAGGATGGCGGCGCCGGCGCGGCGGTGGATGTCGCGCAGCGCCCCGGCGGAGTCAGCGTCGAGCGCCCGCGCATGCGCCAGCGGCCCGGCCAGGTCGGCGTCGATCGCCGCGTCGAGCCGGTTCTCGCCCAGTTGGCCCAGGAGCACGGCGCGGAACTCCGGGACCTCCAGCGGCGCCGATCCCAGCGTGATCAGCGGCTCGGTGCGCGCCTTGCGGAACTGCTCGCGCGCGGCCCACGAGACCCACTGCGCCAGCATGGCCAGCGCGCCGCGCGTCTGCTGGAACTGGGCGAGCGCCCGCCACTTGCGTTGAAAGACCGACAGCGTCGCCGGATGGAACGGATAGCAGGCTGCGAACCGGCTCCGCAGAAACTCCCGCGCCCGGGATTCGGTCGCCGCGGTGTCGACCGCCAGCCATTCGGGCGGCAGCCGCGCGGACCGCTCGAAGCACCATTCGGCATAGGTCTTGGCGACCTTCTTGCGGACCCGCTCGCCGCCCAGGTCCTCGAACAGCCGCCGGCGCACCACCTCGCTGATCTCCGATTCGTCGTTGGCGATCAGGTCGCGGGCGACGCGCCGCACCACCTTGGTGATCCGGTCCTGCCACTGCTGGTCCCAATCGGTCATCTCCACCTGGCTGCGCGGCAGGCTCACGACCGCGGCCGCGCCGGCGGTGCCGGTGACCGCCACCGTCAGGTTCTGCAGGAAGGCGTGGAAGGGCTCGGCCAGGCCGCGGTGGCGGTTGACGAAGTTGAGCACCTCGTCGAACAGCAGCAGCACCGGCGCCCGCGCGGCGGCGAACAGGCGCGCCAGCGCCTCGGTTCCCGGCGGCGCAGTGTGGGCCGCGGCGCCGAGCGCGGCCACCCCCCGGTCGCCGGCAAGCTGGCGCGCCAGATCGATCCAGGGCGTCTCCCGCCCGGGCGTGGGGTCCCAGGCGTTGCCCACGAATACGCCGGCGCGGGCCGCGGGAATCTCCGCCAACCCGGCCGCGCGCAGCAGCCCGGCCACCCCGGAGAACCCCGCGGCCGCCTGCCCGGTGTTGGCGAGGTGGTACAGCGCGGTGAGGGTATGCGTCTTGCCGCCGCCGAACTGGGTGATGAGAGTAAGGACCGGCGCGGTATTCCCGCTCCTGCCGGCCAGCCGCCGCAGCACCATCCCGGCGTGCTCCCGCAACGCGCGCGTGAAGCAGGTGCGGGCGAAGAACTGCGCCGGATCGCGGTAGTCCTCCGGCGCCGTGCCGGCGACCACCTGCTCCAGCGCGATGGCAAACTCGTCCGGGCTGAACGACCGCCCCTCCCGCACTTCCTTGCGCAGCGTAACGACCCGATACCAGGGTTCCAGAGCCATGTTCCCAGTCCTTATCGTGTTGCGCGACGCCGCAGTGTGGCGCGCAAGTCGTCGAGGAACGCCTTGAGGGAGGAATCGTTCCTGCCGGCCCGGTAGAGGTCCATGGATTCTACCAGCTCCGGCGCGAACTCCACCCCTCCGAGGGCGACCGGGTGGCCGCCCTGTGAAATCGCGGATATCAGGATCTTCTTGTAATGGTCACGGGCGCACTTCCGGGTGCCAACGTCCGGGCGATGGCCCACGATACTCTCGAACGACTGAGGGTCCGCAACGTACCATCGTTCCACGTGTGGATCGGGACACGCGACGACGAGCCGGTCACGCAACGATGGCTCCGCGGCGTCGCGCAAGCGCTTCCGTGCATCTACGAACGTTGAGCAGTTGCCGTCGATGGCGACCACCACCAGATCGGCGGGAGTGCTGCTCGATCCGCTCTGCGCCGCGAAACGCTGGTAGAGCTTGAATTCAGTGACCGCTCGTCCGTGCCCGCCGGTCGCGGAACGTACGCGCGGCCATACGTCGATGTTCTCTTCTCGAGCGAGCCGCGTCAGCAGCGGCTTGACGAACTCCTCGTGAGCACGGTCTTCGACGAAGATGTCCACCACGAACGGGTCACTCATCTATGAACCCGCGCAGGGCCAGGCTTTCGAACATGCCGTCTTCCGCCCGGCTGGCGAGGGCGCGGACGATCTCCGCATCCTTGAACAGTGCACCGGATACGTCGAAGGGCTCGATTACGGTCCCGTGCGAAGCGAGGCGAACATTGAACAGCCCGACGTCACTTGGATCGGACAGCTCGTGCTTCAACTTCAGAATCGCATCGGCAAACAACGGGGAGTGGGTGGTGACGACGATCTGGCGTCGTTCGGCCAGCGAGATTAGAAGCCGAGCGATCAGTTCGATCCGCCGCGGATGAACGCCGTTCTCCGGCTCCTCCAGGGTCAGCAGAGAACCGCTCCAGGGATTCAACGCGACCGTGCACAGCGCGAGCACTCGGAGCGTACCTTCCGACAAGACGCGCGAGGAGTATTCGACTCCTGCCTGGCGGATCATCAGATTCAACGTACCGCGCCGCTGGTCCAGATCGACGCTCAGCGATTCGATGCTCGGTACGATCGAGCGCACGGCGCGCGAGACGGCATCGAAATGCTTGCGGCGCTCGGCGCGGAGCTTGTAGAGGAACGCGGCGACGTACTCTCCGTGAATGCCGATGTCGAACACGTCCGCCGGCGACTGTTCCGCGCGCATCCCCATCCGCGGCTCGAAGTAGTAGGTGCGCCAGTTCAGCAGTTCCGTCCGAGTGTGCTCCAGCCAGGGATACCCGGCGCCGCTCAGGCTTTGATCGGACAGGATGGAGTGATTCTGGCCGACCGGCTCCTGCCGCGGGTGCGCCGGTTTCCCCTTGCGGCGGATGTGGAGGTTGGCGCCTACCCGTTCGATGGCAGCCGTTCCCCTGGGTTGGCCGGTAGCGCCCAGTTGGGCCAGATATTCGTCGGCAACGCTCAGGTGACCCGATCTGAAGTCCATCTCCGGCTCGATGCGATAGCGGTAGCAGCCCTTCTCCGCGGTGAGATCGGCCTCCAACGTGAATCTGGCAGACCCTCTTTCCAGCAGCGCCGGCAGCCCGTCGGGACCGATGGAGAAGGCTTCGAAGGAGTATCCGCGAACCGGCAGCGGACCGCCAAGCGCGTCATACAAAGTGCGCGCGTTACCCATCCAAGAGAGGGCCTGGACGGCGTCCAGCAGATTGCTCTTGCCCACGGCATTGGGCCCGAACAGCACGGCCAGCCGCGGCAGATCGACGGTGACGTCGCGCAGCGACTTGAAGCCGCGGACGGTCAATCGGTTGAGCATTATGTCGTGGTCTTGCCCCAGCGGTGCTGTATGTGCTTGACCGCCTCATCGACGGGAAGCGCGCGGGTCGCGTTGCCGGTTCGCAAGTAGAAGACCGCCGTCTTCTGGTCGTCCACGTAGATTGGATAGTCGCTTGGCTCGACGGTGATCTGACAGACATCCTCACCGTCGATCTCATGGAAGGTTACGGTAAGGAATACCGACGCCGCTTCGCCCAGGTCGCGCGCGACAAGCTGCCGCAAGTGAAGCTCGAAACCGTCGCGGTCCTTCTTGTGGAGCGTGCCATAGTCCGCCGCGAGACCGATCACGGCGCCGCCGTCGTCAACGCCGATCAGCAGGGTACCGCCTTTGGTGTTGAGGAAGCCGGCCAGCGTCTTCATGACCACCTTTTCGAGCAGCTTGTTGGTCTTGCTCTCACGCAGATCCCAGCGGAGACTCGACTTGAACTCAACCCTGTCGCTCTCGCCCCCGTCGATCAGGCGGCGGACCGTCTGTTCGTCGATGCCGTCCGGCTCCTCGGTGACCCAACCGGCAATGAACTCGTTCATCGCTTGCGCCAGGAGACGCCTGCGATTGGCGAGGAAGTCCCGGTAATGCTCCGGCTTCCAGAGACGTTGGTCCATCGGCACCGACTGCGCCCGCAGCGCTCCCGGCTGGTATTTCTCGATAGTCGGCAGGTATTCGGCCGGCGAGGAACGGCGGACATCGAGACTGGCTCGCTGCGTCAGAACTACGCGGTTCGCCACCTCATTGATGATCTTGCGATCGCGCACGCTGTCGAATCCGGCGCTCTTCAGCACCGCCCGACCGAATATGTAGTGGCGTTCGGGTTTGGGTCCGACCTCGCGCCCTTCGGCCTTGTCGTAGATGCGGATGCCGGTAAACCAGTCCCTGGCGTCGCGGGCGCGGGCGGCGATGCGGCTCAGGCGTCCGACCGCCGAAGCGGTACCGTGCTCGGCCAGATCGGGCGCTTCCAGGATGAGGCGCCCGCGCTCCCGCAGAATCGCTTCTTCAAGCTCATGGGTGGGATCGAGATCGCGTCCGGTCACCAGCGCGACGTCCTGTTGGAGCTTGGTCAAGGCGGCGCCCGAATAGCGCGCCCAGAGCCCCGCAAGATTGAGCCAGCGAATGAAGCGGCGCTTGATGGCGTCGGTCGGAAAGTGCCCGCCGCGGCGCGCGAGATAGATGGTGGCCGGAATCAGCACGTAGTGCGTCTGCAGGTCGTTGAGCTCGCCGATGAATGCTTCGTGGCGCAGGACGCTCACCAGGTGCTCGAACGCGGGCTTCATCTGGCCCCATGCCGCCTGCAGCGCTTCAGCCGGCGTCCGGGTGAACGAACCTTCGAGCAGCACCGAGCCGGTGGCCAATCCCGCCAGGCAGCGCACCAGGAAGCCGAAGTCCATGCCGAATCCGGCGGCGGCCATCCGCTTGTGGAAGGCGCGCATCTCCTCCCGCGCCTCCGGCCAGATGCTGCACACGTGGGCCAGAGCAAGATCGGCCGAGGTGAGCGAGGTCCCGGCGCTGTTGACCCGATTGAAGATCTCCACCACCTGTTCGGGGCTGACGTCGTCGCCGGAGACCTGATCGACCGTGTAGGTATAGCCGCCGATCTGACTGAGCCTGCTCAGGCGGCCCAGATTGCCAAGAATGACCCGGCGGCGGCCGTCATCGAGCTGGTCGCCGCGTTCGAGCAGAGACTCCAGCCCCTCGCTCAGAAACTCGTGGACGCCGATCCACGCCGGATTGTGCTCCATGCGCGACTTCTGCCAGAAGCGGAACTCCTCGGTCTGGGCATTGAAGTAGAGATCGAAGAACAGCGATTCTCCTTCGTAGAATCGGGGCGCTTCGCCCTTGAACAGCACGTAGAGCGTGGTCAGGCGTTGCTGTCCGTCGAGCAGCAGCAGGGAGTGGCCGTCGCGCGCCGTCTCGCCGTCGCGTACCGCCGCCGGCTTGTAGGTGCGCCAGATCAGCAGATGGCCGGTCGGATGCTTTCGATAGAGCGACTGGACCAGCCCGCGCACCTGATCGCGGTTCCAGACGTAGCCGCGCTGGAACTCCGGCAGCAGAATCTCACCGCGACCGATCTGATCCAGCAGTTCGCGGATCGACTTCACTTCATGCATGCGCGCATCCTACCTTGACCTTGGGGCGGCCAACAGCATGGCGTCGAGCAGGCGCTTCTCGCGGGCGCCGCGCGGGTAGAGCGCCGACAGGGCGTTGGCCAGGCGCAGGAAGTCGGGGCCGCGCTCGTGCTCGGCCTTGAGCAGCGCGCGCAACGCGTTGGCGTGGCCGTTCGCCTGCAGCAGCATGGCGGCGTGCACGCGGTCGAGCGTGGTGGCCGCCACCGCCCGCAGCTCGACGTCGCCGTCCAGGATGCCCGCCCGGCGGCGCTTGCGGCCGCCGGCCCGGGGCGCGCGGTCCCACTCCGGGAACAGCGAGCGCTGCAGGCCGGCGGCCGGGTCGGCCTCGATCCAGTCGGCGGCGGCCCCGGCGCCGGCGTCGCCCAACAGGTCCTTGGCGCGCTCGGCCACCGGCAGCAGCCGCACCGTGCCCTTGGCCTGGGCGATGACGCGGCCGGTCCAGCGCCCCAGGTCGATGCCCATCGGCTGCGCGAAGCGGCGCACCACGTCGAACGGCAGGTTGAGGCTTTGGGCGCCCGCGTCTTCCTCGTCTCCCTCGTCGTCGCCCGCGCCGCGGCCATCGCCGCTGGCGTCGGTGGTCTGCAGCGTCCAGAGGAACAGCGCCGTGAGGCGCGCGTCTTCTTCCAGCGCGCCGGTCATGCCGTTGCGGGCGCGGGCTTCGGCGGCGCCGAGGACGGTTTCGAGGGCGGCGCGGCCGACCACCTCCCACACCTTTTCCAGGTACTCCGGCAGGCTGACCGTGCGCCCGGCGGCGGTCTCGACCGCGCGGTAGCGGCTGTAGAGTTCGAGCGCCGGGCCGATGCAGGCGAACACAAGGTCGGCGCCGCGCACGCCCTCGCCCTGCAGGCGCGCCATCCACTCGGCGACGCGCACCGGCAGCGCGCTCAGCACGTCGGCCCAATCGCCGACCGGCGCGTTGGCCGGCCGCGGCCGGCAGATCAGGTGAATGCTGGTGGCCAGCGCGGCGGAATCGCGCGCCCTGAGGCGGTGGGCCTGCTCGGTCGCCACGGGCCAAGAACCAGTAATAGTCCATCCGCCGCGTGTAATCCCGGCCAAAAGCGCTTCCCAACCTTCAGTGGTCTTGTGAGCAAAGACAACAGATGCAACGCCGTCTTCTCGTGTCACCCGCTTCCCCTCAGAGAATGCTTGCGCCATCGCGCTTTCAAAGAACTTTCTATCCTTGATACGTCCGTCGGCGGTCTTTGTTTCGTCATGAACCGCTTCTAAATGCTTTGGCGTCAGTCTGTTACTGGCATCGAACGGATCGCGGTGAATGTGTTCTGGAATAATGCGGCGATACCAAGTGAAGAAAAAATCGGAGAGATCAGAATACGGGATAGCGTCATAGTAGGGAGGATCCGTGAACCACACAGCGGCTGCTTCGGTGGGCAGCGGTGATTGCTGTGCGGCGGCGAGTTCGGACTGCCCAACCAAGGGAATCCTTGTCACAGACGTAATTCCACTCGCGAGATTTTCTACACAAGTCCCGAAGCCACCGCTTGCCTGTGACGTGGCGACACCTTCAGCATAGTCCCATGCAGGCTTCAGGCGACCATTTGACATTACATTTCGAGGGCACTCTGCTATAGGTTCCCAGGGACAGACTGCGTTTGCCAAATCCGCGAGTTTGCCTATCGATAGTGATAGCGGTCGATTTAGTCGCTCTGCGATACGCATACTATTCCCAAGCGTGACTAGCGCCATCTTCTGCCTAGCGGAGAAGAGGTCGGCCCAGCGGAGCATGCCGTAGCGCTGCACGCGGAATCCCAGCGTGCCGATCGGCGGCAGCGGTTCGTCCGGCACTGGGCACAGTCCCTGCTTGCCGCCGCGCTCCCACTCGCCCAGCAGCGCCGCCAGCCGCTCCTGCGCCCGCCGCACTGCCGTGTAGTCCGCTTCCTCCGCCAACCGGTAGTGCCTCCCCGGCGCATCCGCCCGCAGCGTCACCACCGCCGTCAGACGCGCGCCGCCCGTCCGCCGGCCCTCCGCGTCGAACACTGCATCGGCGCCTCCGCGCTGCGCCGCAAGCTGCGCCCGCACCCGCTCCGGCGCCAGCACCGCGCCGCAGCACAGGCACGCCGCCCGCGCCCGGGCCACCGTACCGCCCGGCACCTCCCCGTCCGCCGCCGGCGTGAACACCTCGAACCGCACCACCGGCGGCCCCTCCGGCCGGCGCTCCACCCGATAGCGCAGCGCCCGCTTGCGCTTCGGCTTGCGGCACAGCCAGAACGAGCGCAGCAGCGGCAGCTCCGCCCCGCACTGCGGCGCCTCGCAACGCACCGTGCGCGCCCACAGGTAGGCGATCGGCGTGGCTCCGTCGGGGTCGGCCGGGTACATGTCGGCCAACTCCCGCGCCGCCGCGGCCCGTATCTCGCCGCTGGCCCGGCGCAGTTCGGCCGCCAGCCCGGGACCGTGCCGAGGGATATCCTCCAGCATCACCTTGAGGATCAGGCAGGCCACCGGGTTCAGGTCGCTGGCGAACGCCTCGCAGCCGAGCCGCAGCGCCTCCAGCGGGATCGAACCGCCGCCGGCGAACGGATCGACCACCAACGGCGCCTCCTCGCCATGCGCGGCCCGCACCAGCTCGCGGCCGACGCGCAGATAGGTCGGGTGGGCCGCCAGGTCCCAGTTGGCGAACGCGCCGATGAACCACAGCAGCGCGGCGCGCAGCTCGGCGTCATCCGCCGGCGGCTGCCGCACCGCGCCCAGGATGGCGCGCGCCTGCCGCTTGAAGGCGTCAGGGCAGTGCGGGTCGAGCGGATCGGGCAGCAGCAGGGCCAGCAGCACGGCGCGCGACGAGGCGAGCGGGCGCCGCGCCCACCAGAGATGGAGCGTGGACGGATGCCCGTGGCGGATCGACTTCTCCCGCGCCGCGTGCCGGGACACCTCGGCGATCGGAAAGTCGACCTCGGCCAGCCGCCGGCACGCTCGGGGAATCACGATAGAATACGCCGCTCAACCAACGGATTGATCGCTAACCAGACGGCCGATCTCACCAACAGGAAGATCGACGGAATATAACCGGCGAACACCCGAAGTATACCTGTCCGGCTGAGTGAACTTGCGGGGTGTAGGGTATACGATCTGAACGTCATAGAGCACCGCTCGAAGTATCCCGACCGCCACGGCTTGCATCTTGCTGCCTGTAGGAGCAACCAAAATCCTATCAAACATGCTCCTATCCCTGTATATGTCAAGCAACACCTTCAACGTGTCCGTGTAATCGAGTGTGCTTGACTCAAAATACCCATGACTACCTACAAAAGCGGATATTATCGACCTGTTCAGCCTCTGAATAGCCTCCTTACGCCATCTGTTCACTAAGGCAGGCCGTATGCCGTAAACGAGATCAGTATAGGTAGGCTGCAACTCTTCAACCAAATTCTTGAGTTGAATAGGATCGAACGATGGAAATGCAACCAATCTGATTTCCGCACCTAGCATTGCAACTGACGAAAGCGCGGCGTCAGTCGCGACTTCGAAAATACCAGACGACATATAGCTTAGCGAGGTAACACTACCCGTCCTAAAGCTACTGTGCAGGTCATTCTCAACCTGATCCTCAGTAGGAGAATAGGCTCTCGCTTCGGAGTAAAGTAACACCATCGGTATTGGTTGTCTATGAGTGGTACCAAGTAACGCTACAATAATTTGAACGATGAGAAGCCGCGACATGCCGGATATATCAACAAATACCCGATCAAATCCACCTATCAAGTTCGCAACTTCACTTCCGATCCCTGATGGATTTTCACGGTCATAGACAACATCCATAGTCCCTATATCGCACCTCTGACAAATCTCGCGAATATCATCATCAAGATTCTCAGGATAGTACGGCCGATAGGTAATAAGAATGAGTTTAAAGTCATGGAATCCATGGTGGCAAACCCGCCGCAATGCCTCAACGGACCGATCCTCAAAGCCGGCACACACAATAAGGCAGTCCCCACCATGAACTGGCGGAAAATCAATAGCCCGTGGCTCGGGCCATTGGATATTTCCTAGCTGCTCGTCTAACCTTAATAGCTCAATCACCATACGACCCGATCATAAAGGTAAAACCTTCTGCTTTCCGTCGCTAGAACTAGAGTCGTCTTCAGACTGTGACCTAATCCTCATACTACTCTCAAACTCCGTTGGAAAACGCAACATCTTTTCAAGCTGATAACCCTCCAACTGTATCGAATCTCGTCGGCTAAAAGTAAGAAGAAAGTGGGGAATGAGATACCTTCTAAGGTAATAGCGGGGCACGGCTTTACCACGCCTACTCTTTCCACGTGGATCTTCAATAAACACTGAGTAGCGCAGTAATTCATGAAGAACTTCGCTAGCCTCGTCGGACAGTCGCAACTCGTCATATGGCTCGATTCGTGACGCTTGGTGGGGTGGAGTCGAATTTCTATTCTTCGACTTTTTGTGTAAAAGATAGGAATGAGCGACGTTCCCAAAAGCTGTGATAATATCTGCCAAATGCGGGCCTCTCCCAGGCAACGTACGTATGGACTCCACAAACTCCCCAGCAGCAGCACGTATCGACGCGTTCTGAGTGCGGACTGGTATTCGAGGGGCGCTAATCGATTTCGCAAGCGCGGTCTCGCCACCGTAGTCTTCGACCATCTTACTAACAAGGCGAATGATATAGTGAATATCGCCGCTACACATTGCCGAGATAGTCTCACAGCCAGCAAAGTAGGGTCGTTCCCTGCCAGACTTGTTGTCCACGATAATGCGGCGAGCAATGGCGCTCTTACTCCCCGTATCATTGCCTAGAAGGTCACGCAAATTGAGAACGGGGTAATGCTCCACTTCACGGAATCTACGGCTGAATAGGTCCTCTATGAACTCCTGCCTCTTTTTGGATGCGTCTGTAAGATACCGTAGGCCGAGATTCAAAAGCTCGAATTCTCTGGACTCGACATATTTCTTACCGTCAATGTCTTGCCGAGAAAACGACACTGGACTCTCGGTGGATATTTTGAAGAATACGTCGGCACTACGATACATCAAAAGTCGATTGAGGTTTGCCTGTAATTCGCCGGTAATTTTTGGCTCCGAGTAATCGTCGATAAAGAAGTAGATCGGTCTGTCTTCCAAAAAAGAAAGGCAATGTCTGACTATCTCGCAGGCCCGTATCAAGTGGCTCGGCTCAAATAACGGACGGTCTATACGCATGGTACGGCGCATACGCACAGCGCTCTGCCTTTCTCGGCTCTTTAGTCGTCCAATCAACGCCGATAGCGTATCTCCGCCGGGATGCCTGGACGGCGTCAATTCAAAAAGACTCCATAACTCAGCAGCAAGCCGACGCTGGCAATTTGTAAACTCGTCTTGAAAATACCGCTGAGCCCAGGCCAAGATGTCCTCAAGCATTGTTGCGACCAAGGTGGCGACCAAATAGTGCATTGGAATGTCAAATCCGTCGGTTCTATCAGGGAGCCTATAGCGTGGAAACGCGAAATAGAGATCGTCACATCGATAATATATGCCGACAAATCGTATGTCGTGCGGGCGATCGTCTTGAATCGAAGTCAGATATTCGAGACTCAAAGCACGAAACACCGTCGTCTTGCCGCATCCCCTTGGTCCAGTCAAGACGAGATTTAAGCGAGCTCGGATTTCTGACAGTCCGAGTAGGCGGTCCGAATACAGGCTCTTTAGCAACAAGTGGGAGTTTCCCATTTGCTCACAATTGGGATAATCAAAGGGCGTTACAAGCTTATGGTCTTTATTGACTCTAGTGTTCTCACGATAGAGACTACCAATCGAACGGAGCTTACTAACGAGGGCCCGTGGATCGCCAGCTAGTCTATCCGCGGTTGGATCGGTCTCAATCAGATGCCTGCGTAGAAAATCGTCTCTTAGAACGTTGTATACGTAACGATCGCGGCCGTCACAGCTTCGATAGTCGACGCAATCAAGCAAGGCGCGAAGTGTCTCGGCAAGGAATAGGTAGTCGCTTTGGTGTCTTGCTTTGCCGCTAAAGTAGTGGACACCGAAGTCCGTTACACGGAACATACTGCGGGCGTCTATATCGAATTCAGACTGGGCGACGAGTATGTTTCTGGCGTGAAGGTCGCCATGTGAGTATCGGCGCTGCTGGAGCTCATACAACAGACCGAGCATAGTTCCAAGGAATTGCTCGACAAAGCCAACGTCGACGGCCGACGAGTGCCTTTTCATATAGGTGCTCAAATCCATACCGTTAACGTAGTCGCATACGAATACCACACCTCGAAAATCAAAATCTATTGTCTGCTCGGTATACGAAAACACGTCGTGGTATCTGACCACGGCCTGATTCTCTAGCCCGTTGGCCTTTTTTGCTTCGGCCAAATATGCCTCTTGATCGTTGCCGTCCTGCGGCAGGTTCTCAGCGGGAACGATTTTGAAGGCTAAGCTGCTTTCTGTTCGACGGTTGTAGGCACGAAACAGGTGGCCGTTGTTTCCGGAAGCAATGAGTTCCTGGATTACGTAATCAGGAAACCGAGGCATTGTCTTACCGAGGAAGTGGTCTGCATCTGGTAAGTGTTTCCTCACGCTGAACCATTCCGGAAGACTAGTATATTCTCGTGTTTGACTCCGGAAATATGCCTGCGCGAACGTCGGATATCAGGTATCAAATCTTGCGTTATCGATCGAAGTTGAAACCCCGGCGCTCGTACGGAAAATATTCGAATAAGTTCGTGAGATGGTGTACGCTCCTTGGATCGGGTAGTCCGGTCACCGACGACGAAGATGCAGTGGCCTCCCTTCTTTACTTTTTGGACCAACTGTGTTGCAAGAGCTTCGATTGCGCGCTTGAAGCCGTTGAGATTCTTAAGCATGCGGTCCGTTGATATACGTCGGTTGTCGCCAAGAAACCAAAGTCTTAGGCGATTGTCGCGCTCGTAGTCGAGCGCGTTCATATAGGGCGGGCTTGTGATGACGCAATCAATGTTGTCGGGGAGAGTTACGTTCTCTACGGTCGAACGGCGGATAGTACTAACGTAATCGCCTAGTGTGGTGCTGGGGGGACGCTTGAAGGCGCGGAGTACTTTTGCACGTAATCTTGGTAATACGTCCCGATAGGCATAGAGATCGGAACATGTGTCGCGGGGAAATCGATTTGATCTGAGATACGGTACAAGATGACTGCTCGGGTACGATAGAAAGCCAGGTCGTTGGTGATGTAGAATACCAAGTATGGAAGACAGTAGAAAGTAGCTTCGTTGTTCACGTAGTAGTGTAGATATACGAATAGTTTCTTGCAACGTAAGAGGATGAAAGAAATTCTGAACCCATCGTGGCACATCCGCAAGATCCGGCAACGGTAGAGATTTGGCTTGTGCTAAAAGATGATTCATCTCGGAGAGTGCCGTTTTTGCATTTTGTGGGGCATGGAGCTTCCCTTTGGTGAGGGTGACGGCATATGCGCTTGCGTCGGAAGCGAACACATTCCGTCCCAGAAGGGCGGCCTCAAGGGGTACCGTGCCGGAACCACAGAACATGTCTACCACTAGCTGGCCAGGCTCAGTATATGTTTCGATAAGGTCTCTAGCTATTGTACTTTTAAGCTTACCGATATATGGGGACAACTGGTGTAGGGTACACTCTTGGTGAGTGCAAGGGGCAGACCAATGGGCCGGAGCAGGTTGGGGGGTGCCAAGTTCATTTAGTGGTAACTTATGAATGCTATGATGGTTGGTCGTTACGTCTGGCAGGGCGGATTTGCCAGACGCTGTCTGGCAAATCTCCGGTCGCGGGCCGATCATTGGGATTCACCGGCCGGCTGGAGGCCATGCCGGCACATGGCGTCGCGCGCGCGGGCGATTTCCGCTGCCAGGAGTTCGTCCTCGGGTGGGGTGGTTTGGTACTCGGCGGTCAGCACGTGGTTCGGCAGGCCGTTGAGCGCATAGGAGGCGACCGCGGCACTCTTCTGAGCATAGAAGATCGAGCCTTCGGGGTGGATCAGATTCTCCAGACACCGTCTGGAGAATTCATTCATGGGGGAGCAGGCAGATTTGCCAGACAGTGTCTGGCAAATCTGATCTATCCGAAAAGAGAGATAGAATTGGCGCATCTGCTGAATGTTCTGACGTGAAAAGCCGCGCCCGAACCGTTGCGTCAGATCCACCGCGAGTCTGGCGAGGAGCGCGGCGCCGTATGCCTCCACGATGCGCTGGCCGATCATCCAATAGGCGGCGGTCATGGCCGCGTTTACCGACCGGACAGCCGCGCTGTCGTTGATCGTCTCAGCGTCCACGCGTTGCGTCCTTCCAGAGTCGGACCGTGAAGCGGTACTCCTCGGCGATCAGGTCGGGCTCGGTACCGTTGTGGGCCTTCATCCCGGGGATGATCTTGTTGCGCACTCCCATGCCGCGGCCATCGACGTATCCGTAATCGCGCATGACGTTGACCAGAAGCGGATTGTGGGCAAACCGGGTGCCCAGCTTCATGTCCTCGGGGGGTACGATGTTGGGACGCCGGACGGGGGCTCAAGATTTCCAGGCGGTTGGAGTATATGACCAGCATGACGTCGGTGCCGGCGATGCTGTAGTCGCGGTGGATGAGCGCATTCGCCACCGCTTCGCGGATCACCTCTTCCGGGTATTCCGAACCGTCGCCCCGCCGGGGGCCGTCGAGCCGCGCGGCAGGCGTCGTGTTGCGGCGTACGAAGTCCCACGCCTGATCCACCAACCCCGGCTCCAGCGGCAGTCCATCCTGGGTGCGAAGCGGGGTCATCGGTCCGCGCAGATCTTCGTCGGCGCGGACCGCCTTGCCCGGCTGCTCGCCGGGGTAGCAGATCGCCCGAATGCCAGATTGCGCCAGCCAACGCTTGGGGTTCGTTCCGAACAGGAGCATCCCGGCGATGGTCGCGATCGGCTTCTCCATTACGGTCGTGGCCATGTTCCAGTTCGACAGCACGGCCCACCATGCGCCGGGATCGTCGCCACTCGGAGCATCGTCCGCCAGTACGGATGCGGCGTACTCGTGCAGGCGGCGGAGATCGAACGTACCGATCTCCGCAAGTGGGGCCGTCGGCACCGGCTTCAACGTATAGCGAGCCAGATCCGGGTATGTTGTTCTGTTCATGGTGGCGGGGACGCTCCGTAGGGGATGATACCACGTTCGCGGATTTCCATGGGCGGCTGCAGGGCGTCGATGCTCAGCCAGTAGTGCTGGACCTTCATCACCTCGCGCCACGGGAAGCGGGCGGGGTCGCGGACCGGCTCCTGCAGCGTGGGGGCGGTGGCGCAGTCGGTGACCACGTACAGCCAGTAGCAGTCGGGCCGGTCCTCGGCGACGCGGCGCTCGTTCGGAGTGAGCAGGATGCTGCCGGCCGCGCCGGCCAGTCCCTTCACCTCGATCAGGCGCAGCTCGCCCGATTGCAGGTCCAGGCTGGTCACGTCGTAGCCCAGGTTCTTCTCGTGCACGTCGTAGACCTGCCGGCCCTCCGCGGCCTCATGCCGCATGACGGTCCGCATCGCCGTCAGCTCGGTCTCGGGATCGGGGCGCAGCCGGCGCACCGCCGCGGCGTCCCGTTCCGGGTGGGGCAGGATCAGCGCGCTGGCCAGCCGTTCGACCGCCTGCAGGGTGACCGCCCGCTGCCGCCCCGACTCCTCGCGGCGGCGCTCGCGGCGCGCCAGCAGCTCGGCGTGGCGCGCCTCGGCCTGGGCCAGGCGCCCCTCGGCGCCGGCGGCCTCGTGTTCCGGGTCATCGGCGGCGCGGCCGATCTCGTGATCGACGCGCTGCAACACCTCGGTCAGCGCCAGCTCGACGTGGCCGGCGACGCGGTCGACCTCGGCCACGCGCTCGGCGCGCACCTCGTCCAGGAACGGCGCCAGCGCGCGCTCGTGGAGCCAGCCGGTCGCCTCCGGGAGGGACGCCGCGGCCGGCAGCTCGGCGGGAGCGGGCGCCGGGCTCAGGTTGCCGAGCAGGTCCGGGCCGCGCAGGCGCGGCTCGCCGCCGGCGGTCAGCTCCACCGCGAACAGCCGTTCGTGGATCACGCGGCCCAGGCCGTCCACGATGCGCGCGCGGTAGCAGTCGAGGCGCGCCGGCGCGGCGTGCGCCAGCGAGTGGAAGCAGGCGCCGCGGCTGCAGGCATCCTGCCCGCGCGCCAGGCTATGCCGGCGCAGCGCCTCGAACAGCGGATGGCCGGGGGTGACCCATTCCAGCGCCTGCCGCTCCGCGGTGTCGCGGTCGGTGGTGAGCCGCGGGTAGCGCGCGGCCAGCGCCGGCAGCTTCCAGTCCGGGTCGCGCTCGTGGCGGCGCAACGCCGCCGGCGTGCGCCCGGGATCGAAGGTATGCGCCATGCCGCGCACCGGCCGCAGCGGCAGGGCCGCGCCGCCGGCGCACTCGGCGATGAAGCGGGCGATCGTCTCCGGCACCACCCGCCGCTCCTGCGCGCGGGCGCGGCGCTCGATCAGCAGGTCCAGGTTGAGCTTGCGGGCGGCCAGTCCTTCCAGGGCGGTCCGGCAGATCGACCGGAAGCGCCCCTCGTCCACGTCGCGCAGCAGCCGCTCCTCCAGGTCGGCGTCGCCCAGCTTGCCGGCGTAGTAGTCGCGCAGCACGCGCTCCACCTGCGCGGACGGCAGCACCTCGCCCACCACGTTGAACACCGCGTCGTCGTCGAGGGCGTCGCGGATCTCCCGGAGCCTGTCCAGCAGCCGCCGCAGCACGCGGCCCTCGATGGTGTTGGCCGCCACGAAGTTGAAGATCAGGCAGTCGCGCCGCTGCCCGTAGCGGTGGATGCGGCCCATGCGCTGCTCCAGCCGGTTCGGGTTCCACGGGATGTCGTAGTTGAACAGGATGTGGCAGCACTGCAGGTTGATGCCTTCGCCGGCCGCCTCGGTGGCGACCAGCACCTGGATCTCGCCGTCGCGGAACCGCTGCTCGGCGTGCAGCCGCGTCCCCGGTTCGTCGCGCGCGCCCGGCTTCATGCCGCCGTGGATGCAGCCCGCGGCGAAGCCCCACGCCGTGAGCCGCTCCAGCAGGTAATCGAGCGTGTCCCGGAACTCGGTGAAGATCAGCAGCCGCTGGCCGGGCCGGTCGAAGAACCCCTCATCCCGCATGATCGACCGCAACCGGCGCAGCTTCGCCTCGCTGCCCGCGGCTTCGACCGCCTGCGCCTGCCGCGCCAGGCCGCGCAGCTCGGCCGCTTCCTCCCGCACCTGCGCGGCGTTGCCGGCCAGCGTGACCGCCTCCAGGATGCGCTCCAGCCGTTCGCGCTCGGCGTCTTCGAGCTCGTCGAGCTCATCCTGGTCGGGAAGCTGCGGCGGCGCCGCGCGCAGCAGCTCGCGGGCGCGGCTCAGTCCCTCCTCCAGGCGCCGCGCCCGGTTTTCGAGCGACCGCCGCAGGGCATGGGTGCTCGACGCCAGGCGCCGCTGGTACAGCGCCATAAGGAATCCCACGGCGCGCGCCCGCGGGTCGTCGTCCTGCGCCGCGGCGCGGGCGCTCTGCCGTTTCACGAAGCGCGTGACCGTGCGGTAGAGCTCGTGCTCGGCGCCGTCGATGGCGAAGCCGGCGGTACGCGCGATGCGCTTGGTGAATACCGGCCGGGCAGTCCAGGCGCCGTTCTCCTGCCGCTCCGGGAAGTAGACCATCGCCTCCTTGGTGCGGCGCAGGTAGAACGGGGCGCGCCGCTGCTCCATCGCCCGGCGGATCGAGGTCACGTCGGCGTAGGCGTCCCGGTCGAGGAGCTGCAGGAACAGCGTGAAGTTGCCGGCGTCGCCCTTGTGCGGGGTGGCGGTCAGCAGCAGCACGTGATCGGCGCGGTCGCGCAGCAGCTCGCCCAGCCGGTAGCGCTGGCTCTTGTGGGTCTCGTCCCGCGCCGACATGCGGTGCGCCTCGTCGACGATCACCAGGTCCCAGCGCACCTGCGCCAGTCCGGGCAGGATGTCGGCGCGCTTGGCCAGGTCGAGCGAGGTGATGACCTGCCGCTGCTCCAGCCACTGGTTGACGCCGAACTGGCCGCGCAGGTCGGCGCCCTTCAGCACGACGAACCGCTCCTCGAACTTCTCGTTGAGCTCGCGCTGCCACTGGAACGCCAGGTTCGCGGGGCCGACCACCAGGATGCGTTCGATCAGGCCGCGCAGCTTGAGCTCGCGGATCAGCAGGCCGGCCATGATCGTCTTGCCGGCGCCGGCGTCGTCGGCCAGCAGGAAGCGCACGCGCGGCAGCTTGAGGAGGTGTTCGTAGACCGCTTCGAGCTGATGCGGCAGGGGGTCCACCCGTGAGATCGACAGCCCGAAGTAGGGCTCGAACTCGTAGGCGATGCCGAGCGCGTAGGCCTGCAGGGCGAGGCGCAGCAGCCGGCCGTCGCCGTCATAGGAGCGGGCGGCGTCGGCGATGGTCAGCGCGGCGAGGTCGGCCGCGGTCAGCGTGACCCGCCGGAACCGCTCCGACTGCCGGCCGACCAAGCCCGCGATCCAGGTGTCCGGCCCGTTCGAACGCACCGTCTCCACCAGCATCGGCTCGCTGAACAGCGGGCCGCTCAGAATCTGTCCTTCCCGGATGGCGGAGATGGCGGCCGCGGAGCTTGCGGTCGATGGCACGGAGGGAGTATGCCCCATCCATCGCAAAGATGCCGTCCGGCGGCACCACCGCAACCGCCACGGCAACACTGGCAGAGGGCGGCTACGATCGGTACCAGAACCTGTATTGGGCGCGCCAAACGCTGTACGGCAAGCAGCTTCGGGTTCAGGTAGTGGAAGGGTGAGTCAGGTCACTCACGGTCGAACAGGCTTCCGGTCACCACCTGCAGCAGCCGTTCCCGTATCGTTCGGCTGGAGGCCGCCAGATCGACGGTGGCGAAGCGCACTTCGTGGCCCTGGATGACCGCGGCTTCGTAGACGCTCCCCCGGACTGACGGGTGCAGCAACATTCCGGTCGCGCCGAGCGACCGCGGATCGTCCGGTCGCTCCTGCGACCGGACGTAAGCGTATATCTGGTAGAGATGTCCACTGTGGAACGTCTCTTTCCCGTAATGGCCCGACGCCACGATCGACGTGAACTTGGTGTCGATGATGATTCGGCGGTCGCGGGATTCGAGCACTATGTCGGCCGTCATCGACGGGAGGAGCGCACTCAGTCCGGATGTGCCGCCTTCCACCTGCCAATGCATCTGCCTCCCTGTCCGGGTGGTCCACTCCGATGGCGGCAACACCACGTCGTAGAAGCCGCCCACCGCCGCTTCGAACAGCCTCCGCGCCCAGTGCTCATCGCGGTCGGGCGAACGCAGATACGCTCCGCCGGCGGTCTCGGTTGGCAGCGCGAGGCTGAAGGCGAGTTCGGCCGCGGCCATCATGGTCCGGTCCTCCGGGTCCATGCGTCCCCGCAACTCGGCGGCGGCGCCGCTCCGTCCGCGCGGGCTGGCCAGAGCGGGGTCGGAGCTCACGCCGGCGGCCTCCAGGCGGGCGCCCGCGGCGCGGCACCGGGAAGCCAGCTCCGCCGTGCCGACCACCGGGACCAACTGCTGCGCGGCGGCCCGTACGTACCGATTGCGCGGCGTGTCGACCGTCAGTTCCTCGTACCGGCAGGCGACTCGGCCCCGCCGCAGCAGGTGACGCCGTTCGGTGCGCAGCAGGTCGATGCGGCCGCGCACGCGCCTCAGGTCCGCGCTGGTTTCCTGGAATGCGAAGCTCAGGTTGCGCCGCAGCCGCCGCTCGATGGCGCGGGTAAGGAGCTGCGCCACCAGGTCGGGGAGCTCATCCGGGTTGTCCTCGACGGCGACCCGCCGAGCCGGCGGCAGCTCCCGGTAGAGACGGGAGGCGTACAGCATCAGCAGCCAGAGGTTGCGGATCGGAATCCGGCCGACGTTGCCGCGGCCAGCGGCGACTGCCGGCTCACTCGCGGCGGGCAGCGCCGCCTCCGTACCGTCGGCCGCCATCAGAGGTCCGCGAGCAGGTGCTTCTCCCGGGCATCGGCCTTGTCGGGCTGGTCGAACCAGTATTCGCGGAGCAGCGGCCCGATCTCCGTTTCGACCACCTCGCGGTACCACGCTTCCGGGCTGGCGATACGGGTCTCCGGCGCGACCGTAAGATAGCTGTGGCCCACCCGAAACTGCCTGCCCAGACTGGCGTCCGCCGAGATTGCTTCGTTCAGCGCATCCATTCGGTCGGCAACGTTCCCCAGGAAGCTATCTTCGAAGCCTCCTTGATCCCGCATCCACCGGCGCCATGACTCGCCGAAGACCGGCTCCAGATCGACGAACGCGAACCGGCGGCGCAGCGCCAGATCGACCAGGGCCAGCGACCGGTCGGCGACGTTCATGGTGCCGATCAGATAGACGTTGGGCGGAACGTGGACCCGCTCGCGTTCATCACGAGGAAAGGCGAGCGCCAGCGCCTCGTCCGGCGTCCGCTTGTCGGCCTCCAACAAGGTGAGCATCTCGCCGAAGATCTGCGCCGGGTTCCCGCGATTGATCTCCTCGATCACCATGACGTAGGCGTGTTCGGGATCGTTCCGCGCCTCCTCCGTCAACTTCAGGAGCGGCCCGTTGGTCAGTTCCAGCAGTCCCTCGACCGGACGATGGCCGCGCACGAAGTCCTCGTATGACAGGTTGGGATGAAATTGCAGATGGCGGATTCGGCCCTCATCCTTGCGGCCGAGCAAGGCGAACGCCAATTTCTTGGCCAACCAAGTCTTGCCCGTCCCCGATGGTCCCTGCAGAATCAGGTTCTTACGAGTCCGCAACCGGCGGAGCACCTTGTCGAGCGCTTCCCGTGGAAGGAAGCAGCCATCGGCGAGAATAGCGTCGATGGTGTACTCGGCGGGCGGTGGTGGCGGCTCTGGATCGCGGCCATCACCGTCGTGCGTCGATTGCCCGTTGTCAATTGGTTTGGAGTCGTTTTGGTTATACGCTGACCACGTCAATTCCGGGAACGAGCGGACCGGAGTGTCCGGTTCACGGAATCGCCCCAGCAGCCGGTCCCTCAATTCCAGGTATTCCCGGGCATTTCCGGGGAGGACACCTTCTCCCAGTCTATCCTCGATATACTTGAACGAGCTCTTGTCCAGCGAAGGGAAGCTCCCCGGACGAATCCAGTAGAGGCCCATGGTAAGCTTGGGGACACCGACCTGCTTTACGGTCAGTGCGTCGTCGTAGGACCGTACGAATGCCTCGCGAAAACGTTCATCGTCCATGTCGGCGACTTCTATTGCGTCAGAAAACAATCTCCACAAAGCGTCGATATCGCCAGGTTTGCGATCTCTGGTGTGGCCGAAGAACCGAACGTTCCAGTTATTCGCCAACGGTATTCCATCTATTTTCCAATCCAACGCAGGAGTCGGTTCCTGTACTCCGAGAAAGGTCGCCAACTCGCTGGCGATGCTCCGGCGATTGGCGTCCTTTATATTTCTATTGACAAGTCCAATGGTCGTAAAGGGACAGATATCCTGAAGGGGACTGGGGCCATCGTCGAATTGGTCGAGCGGGAAAGGGCGACTGAGCCGAGCGGAAATCGCATGCAGCTCGGCGATCAGAGGACCGCGGTCGTCCCGGTATTGCAGCAGCTTGTCAGCTATCTCGGAGAAGAACTCAGTCCATCTAAACCGACCCTTATCTATCCAGTTTGGCGATTTCAGGAAGCTCTCGACGTCCTGTTGCTCGCCGTCGAGCGCGAACCGGACCAGCGCGGCCGATGCTCCCGACGAGGGCTGAACTTTCCAGATCGTCCTGTGATGGGTGTAGAAGTACCACTCTCGCGGCGGACGCACCGGCTTCCAGGCAACTTTCAATCGGCGGCCGTCGCCCAGGTTCTCCGTGACTTCGCCGACGGCCTTGATCTTCAGTGCCGAGACCGGTACTCCACGATTGTCGAACGGCAACCCCTGCTTCCGTGTGTACGTCGACTTGATGACGATCCGGTCGCCGGGCCGGACCGACTTGACCTCATCGAGGTAACGATCGGTATCTCCGTTTTCCCACACCCCTTCCGCCAGGAAACGCTCGGTCTGATCCGGCGGCTCGTGGTCGTGCCACGTAGCCCCGACGAACCAGACCGGACGCTCTAGCGTCGTGGAGTGATCCATGTCAATTCCTGCTAGTCCCACTCCAGGGAGCCGGCAGTCTGGTATTCGGTTACCCTGGTCTCGAAGAAGTTCTTTTCCTTGTTCAGGTCCATGGTCTGACCCATCCACGGGAACGGGTTGGGTGTTTCATACTGGCGCGGCAGGCCGATCCGCTCCAGCCGGCGGTCGGCGATGTACTCCACGTAGTTCGCGAACTGCGCGGCGTTGATGCCGAGCAGCCCCTCGGGGCAGGCATCGTGCGCGTAGGCCTGTTCGAATTCGACCCCGCGCCGCACCAGGCGGATGGTCTCGGCCTGCAGCTCCTCGCTCCAGGCCGCCGGATATTCCTGCTTGATGGTATTGATCAGGTCGCAGCCGAACGCCAGGTGCACGCTCTCGTCGCGCATGATGAACTCGAACTGCTCGCCGATGCCGACCATCTTGCCCTGCCGCTTGAGGGCCAGCATCATCGCGAACCCGGCGTAGAAGAAGATGCCCTCCATGATCAGGTAGTAGCCGATCAGGTCGCGCAGAAAGCGCTGCACGTCGTCGGTGCCGGCGGTGGTGAACGCCGGATCGAAGATCGAGTGGGTGAGATCTATCACGAAGCCATCCTTCTCGCGGATGCTGGGGATGGTGTGATACATGGTGTAGATCTCCTCCGGGTCGAGGCCCAGGGAGTCGCAGCAGTAGATGAAGGTGTCGGTGTGGATCGCTTCCTCGAACGCCTGGCGCAGCAGATACTGGCGGCACTCCGGGTTGGTCACGTGGCGGTACACCGCCAGCACGATGTTGTTCGCGGTCAGCGATTCGGCGGTGGAGAAGAACCCCAGGTTGCGCAGGATCAGGCGGCGTTCGGTCGCGCTGAGCACGTCGTCGGCCTTCCACTGCTCGACGTCCTTCTGCATGGAGACCTCTTCCGGCACCCAGTTGTTGGCGACGCCGTTCTTGTAGTACTCGCGCGCCCACGGGTAGCTCAGCGGCAGGATCTTGTTGGGGTCGGTAGCGGTCGCGCTGAGGATGGCCATTCGGGTTTACTGGCAGACCTCGCACGCCTCGGCGTCCGCGCACTCCGCCGGGGCCGCGCTGACGGCAACGGCCGCGGCGGTGACCGCTGCCGGCGCCGCCGCGGCAGCGGGCGCGGCGGGCGCGCCGGCCGCCGGCGCGGGCGTGGCGGCGGGTGCGGGCGCGTGCGCGCCGTTGCTGGCCGTGCCGTTGCCGGCCGCGGCGCGCCGTTGGGTCAGGCCGTAGGCCGCCCCCAGGGTGGCCTTCTCCACCTGCGACGCGGCCATGGTGCGCAGGTAGTAGGTGGTCTTCAGACCGAGCTTCCAGGCAGCCTGGTAGATGTCGCTCAGCAGGCGGCCCGAGGTGCCCTGCATGAACACGTTGAGGGACTGGCTCTGGTCCAGCCACTTGCCGCGCGCGGCCGCCAGCCGGAGGTACTGGAACGGGTCGATCTCGAACGCCACCTTGTACTTGCGCCGCAGGTGCCCGGGCAGCAGCGCCATCCGCTGCAGGCTGCCGTCGTGATACTTCAACTCGTCGGCCAGCTCCCGGCTCCATAGCCCGGCGGCCCGCAGGTCGGCCACCAGATAGGGGTTGATCACCGTAAACTCGCCGCTGATGTTGCTCTTCACGTAGATGTTCTTGTAGGGCGGCTCGAAGCTCGGAAAGCACCCGGCGATATTGGAGATGGTCGCCGTCGGGGCGATGGCCATGGTGTTGGAGTTGCGCATGCCGTGGCGGGCGACGTGGGCGCGCACCGGCTCCCAGTCGAGCGCCCCGCCCTGCTCCACTTCCAGCGCCATGCCGCGCTCCTCCTCCAGCAGCTTCAAGGTGTCGTGCGGCAGCAGGCCGCGCTCCCACTTGGAGCCGGCGTAGCTGGCGTAGGCCCCGCGCTCGGCGGCAAGCTGCGACGACGCCAGAATCGCGTGATAGGAGATCAGTTCCATGACGCGGTCGACGGTGGTGAGGGCCGCCGGGTCCTCGAACGCCAGGTCGAGCTTGAACAGGGCGTCCTGCAGTCCCATGATCCCCAACCCCACCGGGCGATGGCGCAGGTTGGAGCGCTTCGCTTCCTCCGTCGGGTAGAAGTTGATGTCCACCACGTTGTCCAGCATGCGCATCGCCGCGCCGACCGTGTCGGCCAGCAGCTCGCGGTCGATGCCCGCGGCGCCGACGTGCTTCTCCAGGTTGATCGAGCCCAGGTTGCACACCGCGGTCTCCTCGGCCGAGGTGTTGAGCGTGATCTCGGTGCACAGATTGGAGCTGTGCACCACGCCGGCGTGATCCTGCGGACTGCGAATGTTGCACGGGTCCTTGAAGGTGATCCAGGGATGCCCGGTCTCGAACAGCATGCTGAGCATCTTGCGCCACAGCTTGGCCGCCGGCAGGGTGCGGTGCCGCTTCAGCTTGCCGGCCCCGGCCAGCGCCTCGTAGTGGCAGTAGCGCTCCTCGAAGCGGCGCCCGTAGAGGCGGTGCAGATCGGGCGTCTCATCCGGCGAGAACAGCGTCCAGTCCTGCCCCGCCAGCACCCGCTTCATGAACAGATCCGGAATCCAGTTGGCGGTGTTCATGTCGTGGGTGCGGCGCCGCTCGTCGCCGGTGTTGCGGCGCAGGTCGAGGAAGTCTTCGATGTCCAGGTGCCACGACTCCAGGTAGGCGCAGGTGGCGCCGCGGCGCTTGCCGCTGCGGTTGATGGCCAGGGTGACGTCGCTGGCGATCTTCAGGAACGGCACCACGCCCTGGCTCTCCACGCCGGTGCTGTGGATGGTCGCCCCGGTGGCGCGGATGTTGCTCCAGTCGTTGCCGAGGCCGCCCGACCACTTGGAGAGCTGGGCGTTGTCGCTCAACGCCTTGAAGATGCTGGTGAGGTCGTCGTCGATGGTGGTCAGGTAGCAGGAGCTGAGTTGCGGGCGGCGGGTGCCGGCGTGAAACAGGGTCGGGGTGGAGGGCACGAAGCGCAGGCTGGAGATCAGCTCGTAGAAGCGGATCGCCTGCGCGTCGCGCTGCTCCTCGGCCAGCGCCACCCCCATGGCCACGCGCATCCAGAACGCCTGCGGCGCTTCCACCACCGCGCCGTCGACGCGGGTGAAGTAGCGTTCGTGGAGCGTCTGCACGCCCATGTAGAGCAGCAGGTCGTCCCGCTCCGGGCGCAGCGCGGCGGCCAGCCGGTCCAGGTCGAACTCCAGCAGGCGGGGATCGAAGGCGCCGCCCTCCACGCCGCGCCGCAGGCCGTCGCGGAACGCCTGGCGGTAGTCGGCGTCGAGGCGGTCCCGGTGCAGGGGGGCGCCCATCACCTCCTTGTAGATGCGCTGCAGGAACAGGCGCGCGGCAAGCTGGCTGTACGCCGGGTCGCGCTCGATGAACGAGGCGCAGGCCAACAGCAGCGCCTTCTCGATTTCGGTCGTCGAGATGCCGTCGTAGATGTTGCGGATCGTCTCGCGCGCCACCTCGTCCACCGCCACCGCCGCGCTCAGACTGCGGCCGCCGGCGCCGCGCTCGCCCGCCGCGGCGCGCTGGATGCTGCGGGTGAGCTTGGCGATGTCGAACAGCACCTTGCGCCCGGCGCGCGTCTCGACGGTGAGCCGCCCGAGCAGGGACTGGCGCGCAACCCGCTCCTTGCGCTGCTCGCGCGCCTGCTGGCGCTCGGCGCGGTACAGGATGTACGCCTTCGCTATCTCGTACAGGCCGTTCTTGACCAGGTGCTTCTCGACGATGTCCTGGATGTTCTCGACGTTGGGGTAGAGCTCGATGAAGCGGCTGTCGATCTCGCCGATCACGTCCGCCACCACCGTGCTCAGGGTGCCGTTCTCGAGCGCGGCCCACTGGTCGCGCGGCGCGGTGGCGCGGATCGCCTTCGAAATCGCTACGCGAATGCGCTCGCGGTCGAAGTCGACCACTTCGCCGGTCCGCTTGATGACCATCAGGCTCATATGCCCCCCAAATCGTCAGTCAGGCCAGAGTTCGCCCTGGCCGGAAGTCCGCACTTCCTCGTCCAATGTCCGCGTGATCGCCGGCAGGTACTCGCCATTGGCGCGGGCGCGCTCCACGTCCGCCTCGATCAGCTCGATGAGGCGGCGCGTCATGGTAGTGCCGCGCAGCGCGCACAAGGCGCGGAACTGCTCGCGCAGACTCAACGGCACCTGTCTGAGGTTGATAGCGCCGAACGAGCGCCTGCCCGCCATTGGGCAACCCTCCCCGGATTCCTTCCGCCCGCGGCGCCGGGCCGGAACCGGCCGGCGCCATGCGCGCAGAATACAACAGTATCATTTGTATCACCGGCAGGCAACCCGGCGGCCGCCGCAGTTTCGGCGCGGTCGGCGCCGGGGCGCGGACGCCGGAGGCGTGGCTCAGGCGGGCGCCTCGGGGGCGCCGGCGATGCGCAGCAGCGGGCCGCGGCGTTCCAGGAACTGCTCCGCCACCAGGGCGCCGACGACGCCCGCCAGACGGTCGCCGGCGGCCGGCGTTGCGCCGTCCGCCGCGCCGGCCTCCGCGCAGCGGTCGCGCAGTTCGCGGTAGCTGAGGCAGCGCCGTTCGGTGAGCAGCCGAATGACCAGCCCGCGAAGCTGGCGGGTAGAACCGGTGAAGGGACTCTGGCGCGTGTAGTGGGCGCTGCGCCGGTTGGGATTGGCGCCGCGCCGGCCCAGCGCGGCGCCGTAATCCATCAGCGCGTAGTACCAGCGGCGCGGCCGGCGCCGGTCGAGGGTGCGCGCCACCAGGGGCAGCAGGGCGCGGTCCGGGACCTCGGCCGCAGTCGGGAAGAACTGGTCCAGATAGACGCGCCGGATGTTGGTCTCGATGAACACCGCCGGGCGGTCGAAGGCGAACGCCAGCAGGGCGCCGGCGGTGGCCGGGCCGATTCCGGGCAGCCGCTGCAGCGCGCCGCGGTCCGCGGGCAGGGCGCCGGCATGATCGCGCATGACGCTCTGCGCGGCGCGCTGCAGCGCCAGGGCGCGGCGGTTGTAGCCGAGTCCGCTCCACTGCTCCAGCACCGCGCCGAGCGGCGCCCGCGCCAGCGTGGCCGCGTCCGGGAAGCGCGCCAGAAAGCGCGGGTAGTAGCGCGCCACGCGCGCCACCTGGGTTTGCTGCAACATCACCTCGGAAACCAGAATGGCGAACGGATCGCGGGTCGCGCGCCACGCCAGCGCCCGGGAGTGGCGCCGGTAGTGCGCGTAGACCCGGGCGCGAAACCGCTCCACCGCGGCCGCGCTCAGCGGCGGCGGCGGGCTCGTGTTGCCGGCGCCGGCGGGGCGCTGGTATGCTGCGCCCGCCGCCGCTCCCCTGTCAGGTAGCAATGGAATCTCGCGAGTTGATCATCGTTGGCGCCGGCCCCGCCGGACTGGCCTGCTCCATCGCCGCCGCCCGCGCCGGGCTGGATCATGTTGTCTTCGAGAAGGGCACCGTGGTCAACACCATCTACCGCTTCCCAACCGACATGACCTTCTTCTCCACCCCGCAGAAGCTGGCCATCGGCGGCCTGCCGTTCGCCTGTCCCGACCGCAAGCCGAGCCGCCGCCAGGCGGTCGCCTACTACCGCGCCGTGGCCGACCACTTCGCGCTGCCGATACGCACCGGCTGCGCGGTGCCGGGCGCGCGCCGCGACGGCGCCGGCTTCGCCGTGACCGTGGAGCGTCGCGGCGCCCGGCATGAGGAGCGCTGCGCCGCCCTGGTGGTGGCCACCGGCTTCTTCGATACCCCGCGCCGCCTCGGCATCCCCGGCGAGGAGTTGCCCAAGTGCTCCCATTACTTTGCCGACGGCCACCCCTACTACGGGCGCGAGGTGGCCGTGGTGGGCGGCGGCAACTCCGCCGTCGAGACCGCGCTGGAGCTGCTCGCCGCCGGCGCCCGGGTGACGCTGATTCATCGCGCCCCGGCGTTGCGCCCGGCGGTCAAGTACTGGGTGCGCCCGGAGATCGAGAACCGCATCGCGGACGGCAGCGTCGCCGCCCGCTTCAGTACCACCGTCGAGCGCGTGGAGCCCGCCGCCATCGTGCTGCGCGGCCCCGGCGGGCGCGAACGGCTGGCCAACGACGCGGTGTTGTTCCAGGTCGGCTACCGCCCCACCGACTCCCTGCTGCGCCGGCTCGGGGTCGCCGCCGACCCGCGCAGCGCGGTACCGGAGCACGATCCGGCCACCTTCGAGACTCCGGTTCCCGGCCTGTTCGTGTGCGGGGCGCTGCTGGCCGGCACCGTGGCCGGCAGCGTGTTCATCGAGCACGGGCGCTATCACGGCGAGCGCATCGTGGAGACCATCCGCAGCCGGCTGCCGGCGGAGCGCGCCGCGAGTCAGGTCAGTTGAGGTAGGTCAGTCCGGCCGGGTCAGATCGGACGCGGTCAGCGGTCCGCGGCGGCCGGCGCCGCGCCGGTGAGCAGTGCGCCGAGCCGCCGGCGCGCCGCGGGGGTGAGCGGCAGCACGCCGCCGGCCGCGGCGCGGCTGATCTGCTGCGGGGTGCGCGCCCCGACGATCACGCCGCGTACCGCCGGGTGGCCGGCCGCCCAGGCGATGGCGTACCGTTCGGCGGCGCCGCCGCGGGCGGCGGCATAGTCGCGCAGCGCGGCCGCCGCCCGCAGGTGCGCGTCGAGCTGCGGCGGGTTGAAGGCCGCGGCGCGGGTGCGCCAGTCGTCGCCCGGCATGCGCCGCCGGCGGCGGGCGTCGAAGCTCTCGCTGAGGATGCCGGAGGCCAGCGGGCTGTAGGCCAGGGCGGCCACGCCGTGCGCGGCGCAGAACGGCAGCAGCTCCTGTTCCGCGCTGCGCTGCAGCAGATGGTAGGGCAGTTGCAGCGCGCCCACCGGGCGCGCCCGGTGCAGGCGCGCCAACTTCTCGCGCTGCAGGTTGCAGACCCCGCCGGCGCGTACCTTGCCCTGCTCCTGCAGGCGCCCGATCGACTCCCAGGCCGCGTCGAGGTCGCAGTCCGGGCCGGGCCAGTGGATCTGGTAGAGGTCGAGGTAGTCGGTACCCAACCGCCGCAGGCTGGCTTCGGCCTCGCGCACCACGCTGGCGCCGGTCAGGCGGGGATAGGGGCGCCGGCTGCCGGCGCGCCACAGAAAGCCGCACTTGCTGGCCAGCCGCACCTGCCGGCGCAGGCCGTGGGCGCCCAGCGTGCGCCCCACCAGCGCCTCGGCGTGCCCCACGCCGTACACCGGAGCGGTGTCGATCCAGTTGATGCCCAGCTCCACCGCGCGCACGATGGTGGCCGCGGAGAGCGCGTCGTCCTGCCGCCCCCAGGCGTAGCGCCAACCGGCGCCGCCCATGGCCCAGGTGCCCAGACCGAGCCGCGACCAGCCGCGCAGGGAGGTGCCGGCCGCGGCCAACGCTTCTTTCAGGCGCGGGGCGCGGCCGCTTCGCCGGCGGCGCGCGCGGCGCGCAGCGCCAGCGCCGAGAAGCGCGGCCGCTCGGCGCCGCGCCGCGCCGCCAGGGCAACGGCCGCCTCGCTGCCCACCAGCACCACCAGGCGCTTGCCGCGCGTGACCGCGGTGTAGAGCAGGTTGCGCCGCAGCATCACGTAGTGCTGGGTGTGCACCGGTATCACCACCGCCGGAAACTCGCTGCCCTGCGCGCGGTGAATGGAGATCGCGTAGGCCGGCACCAGGTCGTCGCGGTCGGCGCCGGCGTAGAGCGCGCTGCGGCTGCCGAAGTCGACCTGCACGGTGCCGGCGTCGCCGTCCACCGCGGTGACGTGGCCAATGTCGCCGTTGAACACCTCCAACTGATAGTTGTTGCGGGTCTGCAGGACCCGGTCGCCGGGCCGCAGCGCGGCGCCGCCGGCGGCGCCGGGCGGGGCCGGGTTGAGGCGCTCCCGCAGGCGGGCGTTGAGCTGCACGGTGCCCAGGGGGCCGCGGTTCATCGGCGACAGCACCTGGACGTCGCGCCGCGGATCGAGGCCGAAGCGGCGCGGGATGTGCCTGGTCACCAGCGCTTCGACGGTCTGCGCGATCGGTTCCGGCTCGCCGCGCGGGATGAAGTAGAAGTCGCCGGCGTCGGGCAGCCGCCGGGGATCGAACGCGCCGCGGTTGATGGCGTGGGCGGCCAGCACGATGTGGCTCGCCGCGGACTGCCGGAATACCTCGGTCAGCCGGACGGTGGGCAGGCCGGGGACGGCCGCCAGCTCCGCCAGCACGGCGCCCGGCCCCACCGACGGGAGCTGGTCGGCGTCGCCCACGAACAATACCCGGCAGCCGGCCGGCGTGGCCTCCAGCAGCGCCGCCAGCAGGCGAATGTCCACCATCGAGGCCTCGTCCACCACCAGCAGATCGGCCGCCACCGGAAACGACCGGTTGCGGGTAAAGGCGCCCTGGCGGGGACTGAACTCCAGCAGCCGGTGGATGGTGCCGGCGGGCATGCCGGTGGATTCTTCCAGCCGCTTGGCGGCGCGTCCGGTGGGAGCCGCCAGCGCCACGCGGGCGCCGGCGCGGGTGAAGCTGGCCGCGACCCAGCGTACCAGGGTGGTCTTGCCGGTGCCGGGGCCGCCGGTGAGCACCGCAACCTTGCTGCGCAGCACCGCCTCGGCCGCGGCGCGCTGCGCCGCGGCCAGCACGATGCCGCCGCCGGCCGCGGTCAGGGCGGCCGCGGGCGCGGCGCCGCCGGCGCCGCGCAGCAGGGCGGCAAGCTGTTCGCCGGCCCGCTGTTCGGCGGCGAACAGCGGCGGCAGATAGCGCGCGGCGACGCTGCCGCCCTCCGCCCCCGGGAGCTGCTCGCCGATCACCCGGCCATCCTCGCACAGCGCGGTGACGGCCGCCTGCGCCGGCCGCAGATCGCTGATCCGGAGCAGGTCGGCGGTGCGCCGCTGCAGGGCGGGCTCCGGCAGATACACGTCGCCCTCGCCGGCCGCCGCGCTGAGCTCATGCAGCGCCGCGGCCTGGGCCCGCTGCGGGGAATCGTCCGCAATGCCGAGCTTGGCGGCGATGCGGTCGGCGGTGCGAAATCCCATGCCGGGAACGTGCGCCGCCACGCGGTACGGGTCCTCCTGCAGCACCGCCCGCGCCCGGTCCCCGAACTCACGGTGGATGCGGCGCGCGTGAGCGGCCGAAATACCGTGGGATTGCAGGAACAGCATGATGCTGCGCAGCTCCCGCTGCCCGTGCCAGGCGCGCGCCACCCGCGCGGCGCGCGTGGCGCCGATGCCCGGAACCTCGCGCAGGCGGCGGCTGGCGTGGTCGAGGACCTCGAGGGTGTCGAGGCCGAAGTGGGAGACGATGCGGCGGGCGAACCCCGGGCCGATCCCCGGCACCCACCCCGAACCGAGGTACTGCTCCAGACCGGCTACCGTGCGCGGCGTGATGGTGGCGTACGACTCCACCTGGAAGCGGCGCCCATACTTGGGGTGCTCGCTCCAGCCGCCCGTAAGGCGCACCGTCTCCCCGGGCTGCATCCCCAGCAGACTGCCGACGGCGATCACCTCGGCGCTCTCCGGCTGTTCCTGCAGCGCCACCACCGCGTAGCCGCTCTGCTCCTGGGAGTATACGACCCGCGCCACCACCCCTTCGACGCTGGCCGCCGCCGGCGCGCTCCCGGCGGGCGGGCCGCCGGCGTCCAAGCGGCTAGCCGGCCTCGCGCCGGGCGGTGCTGCCGAGCAGCTCGATCATGAAGGCGCTGAGGTCATGCTCGCCGGCGCGGCGATAGGCGTGATTCAGGTTGCGCAGCATGCGCTGCACGGTGCGCACCGCGCTGGCGCCGCCGCGCAGCATCTGCAGTTGGCGCTGGCTGAACGAAGTGCGCCCGATCAGCTTCTCCGCTTCCACCACCCGCCCGCGGTCGAAACAATCGATCAGGACGATGCGGCCGTCATGGATGGCGCGCGCCAGGAAGTTGCGCGGCAGGTTGCACCCTTCGATGTCCAGACCGAGGCGGTGACCCACCAGCATGTAGATGGCGGTCAGGCTGATGGGGATGCCGCGCTTGGAGAGGAGTACCGAGATCAGGTTGCTGTTGAGGGGGTTGAAGAAGTCGTCGCGGTTGCCGCGCAGCCCGTAGTCCTCGAACAGGAACTTGGCCAACCCGAACGCGCTGCGGCGGCGCCGCGCAGCCCCGGCCTCGGCTGCCAGACCATCGAGCAGTTCACTCAGCGAGAAGGGAAAATCGACCCCCAACTGGAACCGGGCGATGAGGCTCATGGCGGTCTCGATCTGCGCCGTGCGCCCGCCCGCGGTGCCCCACCGCGGCCACTGCCGGCGCAGCCAGTTCTTGCGCTGGCGCGCCAGCACGCGCCGCAATGCCCCGTGCTGTTCCGCATTGAGTTCCGCCAAGTGAGGTTGCGCCAGCCGCTCCAGCTCCGGCCCCAGCTCCTCGAGCGCGTGCATCACCCGCCGCCGGACCCCGGCAGTGTCATCATCAAGAAGCTGGAGCAGGTGGGGAATCTGCTCGCGCGTGTCGGCCACGACCCGTCAACCTCCGCTCCGCCACCCTACCCCAGGCGGCGCGGCGAATCAATGGCGCGGCTGGCGCGGCCCGCGGCGGTGGTCAGGAGATGAATTCTTCGAGATCCTTTTCGATCTCGGCCTCGGTGAAGCCGATCTTGCGGTCGTAGCGAATGGTCTTGGCTACGCGCCGGTCGCGCGCGGGGGAGCGCCGGTACGCGCTCGACAGCAGCCCCTTCGCCAGCGCCTCGTCGACCAGCGCCGCGGCCTTGGCGGGGGGCATCAGGTAGCGGTCGCTGAAGCGGCGCACGGCGCCGGCGCACCAGCGCAGGAACAGGAAGGTGACGGCGCCGGAGACTACGGCGATGACGACGTCCTGAATGCGCACCGCGGCGCTCTTGCCCTGCCAGCCGATGCCGGCGCCGATCCCGAGCGAGGCCAGTACGGTGGCCGAGAGCAGCCAGGTCGCCCAGTGCCAGCGTTTCCAGTAGCGCTCCAGATAAGAGTCCTTCGCCATCGCGGGTCCGTTGCCAGAATAGCGCGAACGGCGGCCGGCCGTCACGGTCAGGACCGGTCGGTCAGAACCGGTCGGTCAGAACCGGACTACCGAGAGCAGCCCGGTAGTCAGCGCGGGCACGTAGGTGATCACCAGCACCACTGCGAGGAGCACGATCAGGAACGGCACTACGGTGCGGTAGATGCGTATCAGATCGCGCTCGAAGCGGTAGGAGGCCAGGAACAGGTTGATGCCCACCGGCGGGGTGAGGTAGCCGAGCTCGAGATTGGCCAGAAAGATGATGCCGAGGTGCACCGGGTGCACGCCGTAGGCGATGCCGAGCGGGATCAACAGCGGGCCGAGCACCACGATGGCGGAGAAGATGTCCATCAGCGCCCCCGCGGCCAGCAGGGTGAGGTTGAGGAGGATCAGAAACAGCAGCCGCGAACTGATGCCGGCGCTTACCCATTGCACCAGCCGGGCGGGCACCTCCGCATCCACCAGGTAGTAGGACAGGCCCCGGGCCACCGCCAGGATCACCAGCACGCCGCCGATGATCGGCGTGCACCGGGCCAGCACCCGCGGCAGCGCGCGCCACGGGAGGTCGCGGTGCACCACCACCTCCACCAGCAGCACGTAGAGGGCCGCGGCCGCCGCGGTTTCCACCAGGGTGGTGACGCCGCCGAAGTAGAGCAGCACCACGACCACCGGCAGCGCCAGCTCCCAGGCCGCGCCGCGCGCCGCCAGCAGCGCTTGGCGCAGGCTGAACGGCTCCCGCGCCGGGCGCGGCGCCGCGCCTCCACCCCCGTCGCGGCGGCGCCGCGCGCCGTGCAGCAGCGCGTAGCCGGCCAGCGCCACCACCATCACCAGCCCCGGCAGGAACCCGCCCACGAACAGTTGGCGAATGTCGATCTGGGCGATCACGCCGTACATGATGATTGGCAGCGCCGGAGGAAACAGCAGCCCGATGCTGCCGGAGGCGGTCAGCAGCCCGACCGCGAAGTCGTCGCGGTAGCCGTTCTTGACGAGCATGTAGAGCAGCAGGCCGCCGAGCGCGAGGATGGTCACCCCCGAGGCCCCGGTGAAGGTGGTGAAGAAGGCGCACAGCACCACCGCCATCACGCCGAGACCGCCCCGGAACCAGCCGAACCAGGTGTGGAACACCCGGATCAACCGCGCGCCGGCCTGGCTCTCGGAGAGTACGAAGCCGGCCAGGGTGAACAGCGGCAACGCCGGCACCAGCGGTTGTGACAGCATGGCGTAGGCTTCGTTCGCCACCACTTCGAGCGCGCCGCCGGTGGCCAGGAACTGCAGCAGGGTAACGCCGCTCAGCAGGACGAAGATGGGGACGCCGATGAAGGCCGCCGCCACCAGCGCCAGCAGCAGCGGCAGGCGCAGCGCGGTGGCCGCGGCCGCGACCGCCTGCACCAGGTCGTAGCTGGGAAAGTAGGCCGGGGCCACCGCCTGCAGGCTGTTGACCAGCGGTTCGCTGCCGAGCAGCAGGCCGGCGGGGATGGCTGCCAGTACCGCCAGGCGGCCGCAGCGCTGCCGGAACGCGGCCGCCGCGAAGCGCGCGGCAATGGCGGCGAACCCCGCCGGCAGGATGGCGACCGCGGCCTGGATCGGGACCGCTCCCACCCGCTGCCGGGGATCGAACGCCAGCAGCAGCAGCGACAGCGCGCTGGCGGCCAGCGCCGTGGTCACCGCCACCGAAATGGCGCTGGCCGCGGCGCGCATGCGCCCGCCCCACGGCCCCGGCAGCTTGTGGAGGCCGCTGCTGAGCGCCAGATGGGCGCCCTGGCGGGTGGTGATGATGCCGGCCAGCAGCGCCACCCAGAGCGTGAGGTGGCGCACGTATTCGGTGGTGACCGCCAGGCCGCCGCCGAACAGCAGCCGCATCACCACGTTGGCCGCCGGCACCAGGGCGAGCAGCACCAGCGCCGCCAGCACGGCCGCGTCCTCCACCCGCGCCAGCGGCCCGCCGGCGGGTGGGCCGCCCGCGGCGCCCGGCTCAGCCGCCGCGGGCGGTGGTCCGGCGGATGGTGGCGGCGTCAATCAGCGGTGGCGGCGCGGGCGCGGTAGGCGGCGACCGTCTCGGTCACCAGTTGGTAGGCGGCCGGATCGATCACCGCCCCGATCAGGCCCTGGAACTCGCGGCGGACGGTGTCCTGCCATTCCTGCTCCAGCGCCGCGGTCGCCTCGTAGACCTGCAGGCCGTGGGCGCGCATCACGTGCACCGCCAGGTCGTCCTGCTCGTGCGCGCTGGCGCTCAACCGCTCGCCCGCGGCCTGCGCCACGGCGCGCAACCGGGGCCGGATGCGCTCGGGAATCCGCTCCCAGACGCGCTTGCTGATCACCAGCGCGCCGTACAGCGGCGCCAGCCGCAGGTCGTTCATGTGCGGGGCAAGGCCGAACCACTGAAACGCCGCCGCCGCCAGCGGGCTCGACAGGTAGGCGTCGATCATGCCGCTCTGCAGCGCCGTGGTGACCTCGGTCAACGGCAACGCCACCACGTCGAAGCCGGCTTGCTGCCAAGCGCGGATTTCGGCAGCCCCGGCGTCGCCGATCCACAGCGTCTGCCGGCGGAGGTCGTCGAGCGTGCGCAACGGCTGGCGGGCGAAGAACTTGACCCAGCCGATCGGCGACCACATCAAGGCCACGAAGCCGCGTTCTTCCAGTTGTTGTTCGAAGAACGGCGCCAGCTCGCCGAGCACCGCAAGCATCTCCGCGTCGTTGCGGATCAGCATCGGCGACGCCAGCGCCAGCATGCCGGGATAGATGTCGTTCAAGCTGCCGGCGGTCAGGGTGGCGGCGTGAAGCTGGCCGATGCGCATCTTGCGAATCATGTCGGGTTCGTCGCCGGCGATGCCGCCGGGGAAGATCTTCAACTCCACCGCGCCGTCGGAAATCCGCGACCAGTCCGCGGCCAGGCGGCGCAGCACCAGGTCCCAGGGGGAGTTGGCGGGCGCCACCGTGCCCAGCTTGATGGTCAGCGCGGGCAGCGCGGCGGCGGACAGCAGTGCCAGCAGCGCGGCCAGCGCGGCCAGCCGCAGGGGAACGATCAGATTACGGGTCAAGAAAGAAATCCTCCATGTGGGCCAACAGCCAGACGGCGTGTTCCCGGTCCAGCGAGTTCTGGAGCCGGTATTCGACGACGTCCATGGGCACGGCGAGGGCTTGCCCCAGGAGCTCGCGGAACTCCGCGGCGTCCTGGGTGCTGATCGCGACGCCCGCCATGGCTACGTAGGGCCGCGCCTTGGCGCCGTCCGAGGCGGCCACCGCCAGCTCGAAGTGGCGCCGCGCGCGCGGCGCGCCGCCGCCCAGTGCTTCGGGGAGACCGCCGTAGTAGGCGATGAGAACGTCGTGCACCGCGCCGCCGTCGTACTCCGAGTCCCACGCTTCGACCTGTTCCAGCAGCGCCCCGGCCCGCAGGACGTCGGCTCCCAGCGTGATGTCCAGCGGGTCGGTGGAGGCGGCAGCCAGCCAGGCGGCGCCCAGCCAGTAGAAGTAGTCGATGCTCGAAGGGTCGGCCAGCGCCGCGGCGGCCGCGGCGTCGCCTTCCGCCAGCCGTGCGCGAAACCCCGGATGGCGCACGTCGAGGCCGGTCAGCAGGTACTCGCGGGCGCGCAGATAGAGCGCCTTGGCGCGCGCCAGTTCGGCCGCCCGCAACTCGATCTGGCGGTCCGGCAGGCGCTCCGCCGGGCGCTGCACGAAGAGGGCGGCGTAGACCGTGAAGGCGCGCCCGGTGGCCAGCAGCAGCGGCGGGTCGTCCGGCAATTCGGCGACCAGCAGTTCGTGCAGCTTGAGGGTAAAGGGCATCGCCTCGCCTACCAGCCGCGCGTCGGCGTCGCCGGCCATGACGGTGTCGGAGCCGCCTCCGCTGATCATCCTGGCTACCGTTACCGTGGCGAGGCGGTTCAGCTCGCAGCCGGACAGCGCCGCCAGCAGGCTCAGCACGCACAGGAAGCGGAGCGACCTTCCCTTCATGCTCCCGCAAGGATAGGCGCTGCCTCGGGCGGCGGTCAACCGCGTGGTCCGAGGCGCGGGAACAGGCGCAGCGCGTTGGCGGTGGTCTGCAGCGCGATCCGCTCCTCGCCGGCGCCGCGCAGCAGCGCCAGCCGCGCGGCCACGTGCCGCACGAACGCGGGCTCGTTGCGGCGCCCCCGCAGCGGCTCGGGAGCCAGGTAGGGAGCGTCCGTTTCCAGCACCAGGCGATCGTCCGGCAGCGCCGCGGCGACCGCGCGCAGGTCGCCGGCGTTGCGAAAGGTGAGCAGGCCGCCGATCCCGAGGTAGAAGCCGGCGGCCACGGCCCAATCGGCGGCGTCGCGGCCGCCGCTGAACGCGTGCAGCACGCCCGGCGGTTGCGGCAGCGCGGCGCGTTGGCCCCAGGCCCGCAGCCGGGCCAGCAGCGCCCCGGTTGCGTCGCGGTTGTGCAGAATGACCGGCAGCCCGGCGCCGGCGGCCAAGTCGAGCTGCGCGTCGAGCCAGCGCGTCTGCAGCTCCGCCGGCGGCCCGCGCCGAAAGTCGAGACCGGTCTCGCCGATGGCGACCACCGCCGGCTCCTGCGCCAGTTCGCGGAGCTGCTCGATGGCGGCGGCCGCCGAGTCGTGCGCCGCGCACCGCAGCGGGTGCACGCCGACGGCCACCCGCAGCCCGGGGTGGCGCTCGGCCAGCCGCAGGGCGGCGCGCGCCCCGGCCACCCCGGTCGCCGGGATCACCGCCCGGGTGACTCCCGCGGCCGCGGCGCGCTCGATCACCGTGTCGCGGTCGGCGGCAAAGCGCGCGTCATCCAGGTGGCAGTGAGTATCGATCAGCGCGGCCGTCACGCGTCCGCGCAGGCCCCGGCGCGGCGCGCGCGGCGCAGCACCGGCGCCGGCAGCGGCGGGGTGCCGCCGCGCCGGGTGGCCACGAACGCCGCGTAGTCGTTGGCCGCCGCCGCCATCCGCGCCAGGCTGCTGCCGCGCAGCAGGTGGTACAGCACCGCCGCGGCGAAGGCGTCGCCGGCGCCGACCGTGTCGGCCACCGCCACCCGGGTGCCGCGGTGCTCGGCGCCGCTCCCGGCCGCGTCGGCGACCAGCAGGCTGCCGCGCGCGCCGCGCGTCAGACACGCCAGGCGCAGGCGGTAGCGCTCCACCAGCCGGCGCAGGATGGCGTCCGCGCTGCCGCCCGCGGCCGCGGCCCCGGCCGCGGCCGCCACCGCGGGCAATTCCTCGTCGTTGAGCTTCACCGCGGTGGCGGCGCGCAGGGAACGCTGCAGCAGCTCGGCGGACCAGAAGCGCTGGCGCAGGTTGACGTCCAGCAGGCGCACGCAGCCGGGCGGGCAGGCCGCCACGAACCGCCTGATGACCGCGGCCGCGGCCGGGGTCCGTTGCGCCAGGGTGCCGAAGGTGACCGCGTCGGTGCGCGCCGCCAGCTCCTGCCAGCGCCGGTCCAGGACCGGAAAGTCGAACGCCGCCTGCTCGTGGATGGTGTAGCTCGGATGGCCGCCGGCCAACTCCACGTCGACGCTCCCGGTGGGATGCGCCGGGTCGCGCTGCAAATAGCTGCAGTCCACTCCCAACTCGCCCAGCCGCGCCGCCAGGTCATCGCCGGCCGGGTCGGCCCCGACGCGGCTGGCCAACACCCCGCGGTCACCGAGCCGGGTGGCGTGGTAGACGAGGTTGGCGACCGCGCCGCCCAGCTCCCGCCGCCCATCCGGGAACCGGTCCCACAGCAGCTCGCCGATGCCGACCACCACGAACGGCCCGGCCGCCGCCGCGGCGCCGCTACCGGCCATGCCGCCTGGCCGCGCGGGCGCCCGCGCGCGCCCGGCGCGCTACGCCGGCTCGTCGGGCAAGCCCAGGTCGGCGCGCCGCCGCCGCTGCCACGCGCTTACCTCCTCCGGCGCGAGCTCCGGGGCGCGCCACAGCGCCCAGTTGAGACACGCGATCAGGTCGTCCGCCGCTTCCACTCCCACGCCGAGCCGGATCAGCCGGTCGACGCCGATGCGCCGCACCTCCTCCTCACTGGCAAAGTACTCCGATACCGAACGGTGGTGGTTGAGCTTGGTGGCCAGCCCGTCGAAGCTCAACGCGTAGCGCGGTACGCCGGTCATCGCCAGCACGTCGCACAGGTGGCGGGTAGCGTCCTCGCCGGCGTCCCGCAGCCGAAAGCTGACCATCGACCCGGGCAGCCGGTAATGGGCGGCGATGACGGCCGCGTCCGGATGGCCGGGGAGGGAGGGGTGGAATACCTGTTCCACCCGCGGGTGGGCGGCCAGGAAGCGCGCCGCCGCGGCGGCGGTCGCGCAGCGCCGGGCGAACCGCGACTGCGCCGCCTCCAGTCCGGCCAGGACCGCGCCGGCCCGGCGCCAGTCGAGAATGCCGCCGCGCATCGCCTGCAGGTCCATCGCCTCGTTGAGCAGGTCGAGCCGGTTGCTCGCCAGATAGCCCCACATGTCGCGGTCTTCGCCGGCCAGCGCCTTGGTGCCGCTGGCCACTACCAGATCGACGCCCGGCGCCGCCAGCAGCGGTTCCCGCAGCCCCCACGGGGTGGCAATGGTATTGTCCACCACCACCCGCAGGCGCCCCGCGCCGGCGGCCCGGGCGCGCGCGGTCAGGGCCGCCAGCCGGGTGGGGTCCAGCGCGCGCGTCAGCGGGTTGCTGTAGGTCTCGGTGAACACCAGCGAGGTGGCCGGGCGCACGGCGCGCTCCAGCGCCTGCGGGTCGCCGTCGTCCACCAGCGTAACCTCCCCGCCCTGGCGGTCCGCCAGCCGGTTCAGGTAGGCCTTGGTCTTGTTGTACACGCTGCGGGTGACGACCGCGTGGCTGCCCGGGGCGAACAGCACGTCGAACGCCAGGGCGCAGGCCTGCATGCCGCCGTCGGTGAGCAGCGCTCCCGCGGCCCGCTCCAGGCGGCGCACCGCGGCGATCAGGCGGCGCCCGTTCTCGGTGCCGTAGCGCCCGTAGATCTGCGGCAGCTCCGACCAGGCTTCGCCGGAGAGCAGTACCGCCGCGGCCTTGCGTTCCTGCCAGCGCACCAGCGGCGCGCTGCCGAACAGGTCGAGCTGCAGGGTCTCGCCGGCCGGATGCAGGTAGGGCCGGCGGTGGCGGCGCATGGCGGCGTCGATGGCGTCGTGCAACTCCCGCGTGGCGCGGTCCATGGCGGCGCGCGGCGGCGGCGCGGGCGGCATCCGCGTTCCGGCATGGGGGTCCAGGTAGGCGTCCGGCAGGGTAGCGGAGGGCGCGCCGCCGGCGGCCGCGGCAATGCCGGCCAGCGCCAGTTCGTGTTCCAGCACCGGGGTGAGCGCACCGCTGCCGAGCGCCGCGCGCAGCTCCTCCGGCGTCCAGAACCGCAGCTCTTCGATCTCCTCGGGCGGCGCGGCGAACGGTCCTTCGCTGCGCATCCGGAAGGTGCGCACGTGCTCGGTCTCGACGGCCGAGCGGGTGACGTACTCGTGCTGCGGTTCGAGGTCGTCAGGGGTAATGACGAGGCCCAGCTCTTCGCGCGTCTCGCGCACCGCCGCGGCCGGGTAGCTCTCGCCCACCGCCAAGTGGCCGCCCACCGAAGTGTCCCACTTCCCCGGCGCGATATCCTTGCCGGCGGCGCGCTTCTGCAGCAGCAGCGCGCCCCGGTGGTCGTACACCATGACGTGTACGGCGCGGTGGCGCAGGGCCGGGTTGCCGTGCGCCTGCGCCCGCGGGACCGTGCCGATCACCCGGTTGGCGGCGTCGACCAAGTCCAGCAGCTCCCCGCTCACACCAGGTCGCACGCCTCCGGCGGCATCCAGTGGTTGTCGCGGTTCTTCCACTTGACGTTGCAGCCGATCGGATTGGTCAGCGGGGTCGGCACCTCCTTGCCCGCCAGCAGCGCCTCCACCGCGGCGCGCAGTTCGCGGGTGGTCGCGCGCGCGGCGTCCAGCGTGTTGTCATCCATCCGCCCGGTGTAGCGCAGCTTGCGGTCGCCGTCGAACAGGTAGAAGTGCGGGGTGCGCAGCGCGCCGTAGGCGAGCGCTACGGCCTGACTCTCGTCGCGCACGTAGGGGAACTCGAACCCCTTTTCCCCGGCGCGCTGCCTCATGTGCTCGAACGAGTCGGTGGGATGGCTGTCGGTCTCGTTGGAGTTGATCGACACCATCGCCATGCCCTGGTCGCGGAAGTCGGCGTAGAACTGCTGCATGCGCTCCTCGGTGCCGATGACGTGCGGGCAGTGGTTGCAGGCGAACACTACGGTGAGCGCGCGGGCGCCGGCGAAGCTGGCCAGCGAGTAGCTCTTGCCGTCGACTCCCGGCAGGTCGAAGTCGGGGGCGGTCATGCCCAGCTCCAGGGTAAATGCCATGTTGAACTCCTTGCGAATCGAAAGGTTGAGATTGCGTGCCGCCAGTATACCGCGATTGGGCGCCGCGTGGCCCGGCCCACCGGGGCCGCGTCAGGGCGCGTCGGCCGCGTCCAAACCTGGGTTCCGCGCGCGGCTTCCGGCCGCCCGCCCGCGAACCGCCGCTGGCCCGCCGGCCGCCGCGGCCGCGAGGTGGTAAGGTGGCGGGCGTGGAGGAAAGCCGCGCCGCGCGCAGGGCCGTCGTTGCCGACGATCTGACCGGCGCCATGGACGGCGGCGTGCAGTTGCTTGCCGCCGGCGCGGTCACGGTGGAGGTAAGCCCCGGCGCCGGCGCCGCGCCGCCGCCCGCCGGCGCGGGCGCCGTAGTGCTCAACACCCAGTCGCGGGGCGGCGGCGCGGCCGCTGCCGCCCGCCGGGTGCGGACCGCCTGCGCCCGGCTGCGGCGGGCGGGGCGGACGGTGTGGTTCAAGAAGCTCGATTCCACGCTGCGCGGCAACGTGGGGGCCGAGCTGGCCGCCATCCATGCGGCGCTGGCGCCCTGTACCATCGTCTGCGCGCCGGCCCTGCCGGCGCAGGGGCGCACGGTGGTCGCCGGCGAGCTGCGGGTGCGGGGCCGGCCGCTGCGGGACACGCCCTATCGGGACGAGGTCGCCGCCGGGCCGAGCCGCGACTGCGGCTCGGCCGTAGTGGACATCGTGCGCCGCCAGTGGCCGGCGTGCCGCGCCGTGCGGCTGGCGGCTCCGGCCGAAGCGCGCGAACTGGAAGCCGCGTTGCGCGCCGCGCCGGACCTGGTGGTGGCCGATGCGGCCGGCGACGACCACCTGCGGCGACTCGCGGCCGCCGGCGCCCGCGCGCCGCGCGCCGGCCGCCGCCTGCTGTGGGCCGGCTCCGCCGGACTGCTGCGCGCCCTCGCCGCGCCGGCGCCGCCGGCCGGAAGCGAACGGTCGCCGGTCCGACCGGAGGCCGACAGGCGCCGGGAGTTGCCCGCGGCGCGGCCGCTGCTGCTGGTCGCGGGATCGCGCCGCGCGCTCGCCCACGCGCAACTGCGCGCCGCCCTGGCCGCGGCGCGCGGACACTTGGCGTTGTGCCTGGAGCCCGGGGGCGCGCGGCCCGTCCCGGACCGGTACTGGCAGGTCACCGGCAGCGGCCGGAGCGGCGCCGCGCACCGCGCCGCGGCGCTGGCCCTGGCCGCGGGCGCCCTGGGCGCCCGCGCCGCGCTGTTCCTGTGGGCGGCGCCGCCGGCGGCCGCGGCGGGCGGCGCGGGCGCGGTTTCCGCGGCGCTGGCCGATCTTGCCGGCGACGCCCTGGAGGCGAGCGCGGCGCGCCCGCGGGCGCTGCTGCTGGTGGGCGGAGACACCGCCTACGCCTGCTTGCGGCGGCTCGGCATCGGCGTCGTGGCGCTGGGCGGCGAAGCCGAGCCCTACGTGCCGTGGGGGCGGGTGGCGGGCGGTCCGTGGGCGGGCACGGTGGTGGTAACCAAAGCCGGCGGCTTCGGCGATTCCGGCACCTTGCGGCGCATCTGCGCGCGCCTCCTCAGGCTTGGCTCTAGCGCCGCCGGGCAACGCGCGCGGGGCCTTCCAGCAGGGTCGCCAGGCGCGCCGTGAAGGGAATGTTCTGCAGGATTACCTTGATGCCGGCGGTCATCGGCACGGCGAGCAGGACCCCGGCGGCGCCCCACAACCAGCCCCAGAACAGGAGCGACACGAACACCACCACCAGCGACAGGTTCAGGTAATCGACCGTCAGCGCCGGCTCGGCGACGGACCCGGTGACGATCTGCAGCGCGATGATGCACAGGAACACGCCAAGGGCCGGCCCCCAGGCGCCGAACTGAACCAGTGCGAACACGCTGAGGGCGACCACGGCGGTGGTGGAGCCGAAGGTGGGGATGAAGTTCAGCAGGAACGTGAGCAGCCCCCACACCACCGGAAACGCCACTCCGAACAGCGCCGCCACGATGCCGGTGCCGCCGCCGACGGCGAGACTGATCAGGGTCTTTACCGTGATGAAGCGGCGCAGGCTGGTATCGATTTGGGCCAGAATCTTCAGCGCCTTGTTCTGTTGGCCCCGTCTGCTGCGTGGAAAGGCGCGCATCAGCTTGCGCGGAAAGTAGTGCTTTCCGGCCAGGAACAGCACCGCGAACAGGTACGCCATGACGAATTGCAGCACCACCGTCACGGTGGAGCGGGCGGTGGACAACACGAACCCGGGAATCGACTCGGCGCCCCGCTGCGCCAGCGAGGTGAGGTCGAGCCGGATTCCCAGCGGCGCGCCGACCGTAGCCTGCAGCCAGGCCTCGATGTCGCCGACGAGCTGCAGCAGATCATCCTGGTAGAGCGGCAGGCCGCGCCCGAACGCGGCGACGTTGACCCACGCCAGGATCCCGAAGCCGGTGAGCACGCCGAGAAACACCAGCGCCGTGACCGCGCTGGCCAACCACACCGGCAGTACCCGCCGCAGGGCCAGCATCAGCGGATCCATCACGTAGGTAAGGAGGAAGGCAATCAGCAGCGGGACGAACACGTTCTGGGCGAACTTGAGGATGGCGCCAAGCGCGAGCAGGGCAAGGATCAGCAGGAAGATGTTGGCGGTGCGCAAGCTGTCCATGAGTATGTCTCCAGCATACCTGACGGGCCGCGGATGTGTGGTAAGATCGCGCGCCCGCAATTGAAGCGGTAGCGTGGCGCGAGCCGTTATGGTGGTTAAGGGCGTAGCGAAGGGCCTTGGGGTATCGGACGGCGCTCGGGAGGTGCAGATGGATCAGGAATTGATAGCGATCATCGGGGCGACGATCACCCTTGGCGCGGCCATGTTCGGTTCGACGCGCTGGATCCGCCGCGGCGTCGACAAGAGTGAGAGCCGCCTTGAAGGCACGATTGGGGAGTTCAAGGCATGGATGAAGGAGACCGCCGGCGGGCTCAGGGCGGAGATGCGGGAGAGTGCCGCCGGGCTGCGCACGGAGATGAAGGAGCGTGACGTCCGGCTGCGCACGGAGATGAAGGAGCGTGCCGCCCGGCTGTGCACGGCGATGCAGGAGGGTGACGCCCGGCTGTGCACGGCGATGCAAGCGAGCGAAGGCCGGCTTGAAAGTGCGATCGGCGGGCTCCGGGCAGAGATGAAGGAGGGTGACGCCCGGCTGTGCACGGCGATGCAAGCGAGCGAAGGCCGGCTTGAAAGTGCGATCGGCGGGCTCCGGGCAGAGATGAAGGAGAGTGACGCCGAGCTGCGCACGGAGATGCAGGAGCGTGATGCCCGGCTGTGCACGGCGATGAAGGAGAGTGCCGCCGGGCTGCGCACGGAGATGCAGGCGAGCGAGGGGCGGCTTGAAGGTGCGATCGGCGGGCTCCGGGCAGAGATGAAGGAGGGTGATGCCGGGCTGCGCACGGAGATGCAGGAGCGTGATGCCCGGCTGTGCACGGCGATGAAGGAGAGTGATGCCGGGCTACGCACGGAGATGCAGGCGAGCGAGGGGCGGCTTGAAGGCGCGATCGGCGGGCTCCGGGCAGAGATGAAGGAGAGTGACGCCGGGCTGCGCACGGAGATGCAGGCGAGCGAACGCCGGCTCGAAGGCGCGATCCATGGGCTCCGGGACGACATGAAGGAGCGCGACGACAAGCTCGAAGGCGCGGTCAGCGGGCTCAGGGGCGAGATGGCGAACGGCTTCATGAAGGTCACCGAGCGGGTGTCGAAGGTCGAGGGGGTCATCGAAGGGCTGGTTCCGAGCGTGCGCAACCAGCCGTCGGAAACGCAGCGCGAGGGCGTCGCGTAGCCGGCAAGGCTCTCTGGACAGGAAGCCGGCTCCGGGAGTAGGGTAGGAGCGCGTCGCTGATGGAGACGGCACTCGGGATCGGCGACATCGCCGCCCACATCCCCCGCCCACTGATCCGGCTGGAAACGATCATTGCCCGCCACCGGCGGCGTGACCCGCAACGGGCGCAGGCGCTGGAGCGCTCCAGGAAGCGCACCGGCCAGGTGTCGCTCCGCTTTCCCCACCGCTGGGAGGACGCCGCGACCATGGCCGCGCAGGCCGCCTTGCAGCTCGTGGCGCGGCTGACTCCCGCGCAGGTCGCCTCGTTGCGCTACCTGGTGGTGGGTACCGAGACCGGTGTCGATCAATCCAAGCCGATTGCCGCCCACGTGCAGGGCATGCTGCAGCGCGCCGGATGCGCCATTCCGCACGCTGTTTCCACGTTCGACGTCCAGCACGCCTGCGCCGGCGGAGCGATCGGCCTGGTCAGCGTGGGCGCCCTGTTGCGCGCCGGCGGCGAGCGCGGCGAGCGCGGCCTGATCATCTGCACCGACGAGGCGCGCTACCCCCCGGGAAGCGGCGCCGAGCTTACCCAGGGCGCCGCCGCGGTGGCGCTGCTGGTGGAACCCGCCCCGCGGCTGCTCGAACTCGACTTCGCAGCGATCGGCCACTCCTCGCACGACGTGGACGACTTCTTTCGCCCGCTCGGCTCGGTCACCGCGCGGGTGAAGGGACGGTATTCCATCGCCTGCTACCGGCGCGCGGTCGAAGAGGCGCTGCTCGATCTGTGCGCCCGCCGCGGCTGCAGCCTGGCCGCGCTGCTGGAGGAGACCGACCTGTTCGCGTTGCACGTGCCGTTCCGCTCGCTGCCGGAAGAAACCATGGCCGATCTGGTGCGGCGCCATCTCGGTACCGGCGCGGCCGCCGCAGCCGAGTTCCTGGCCCGGCGCCGGTTCAGCGCCGGTACGGCGCCGGCCGCGGTTGCGGGCAACGTATACTCGGGCTCGATGTTCCTGAGCCTGGCGGCGTCGCTGGCGGCGCGCCGCCGGGAGCTGCAGTCCGCGCCGGCGGGCAAACGGGTCATGCTGGTGGCCTACGGGTCCGGCAACACCGCGCTGGCGGTTTCCGGGCGGGTGCGCGGCCCGGCGCCGGCCGTGATACGCGGCTGGTCCCTGGAGCAGGCGATGAACTGCGGCGCGGGAGCATCGCTGGCGGACTACGACGCCTGGCTCGCCGACCGCCGCGGCGCCGGGTGGAGCGCCGCGCGGGCGGAGGTCCCGGAGCGCAGCTTCTTCCTGCAGGCGATTCGCGCCGACGGCTACCGTGTGTACGGATTTGCGGAGCCGGGGCAACCCCGATGACGGAGCCGGGCATGGCTGCCACCGAGATCAGCCGCCGCAAGGAAGACCATCTCGACATCTGTCTCGACGAGCAGCGCTACGCCGACCCGGCGCTGCGCGGCTCCAGCCTGGATCAGGTGCAGTTGCTGCATCAGGCGCTGCCGGAGGTGGACAGCGCCGGCCTGGACACGGCCCAGCCCTTTCTGGGCGCCACGCTGCGGCTGCCGCTGATGATCTCCTGCATGACCGGCGGTTCGGGGCGCGGGCGCTCCGCCAACCGGGCGCTGGCGGCGGCGGCGCAACGGGCCGGCATCGCCGTCGGGTTGGGGTCGATCCGCCCGCTGCTGCAGGACCCCGCCGCGTTCGCCGACTTCCACGTCAAGCCGCTGGCGCCCGACGTACCGGTGTTGGCCAACCTCGGCGCAGTGCAGCTCCGCGAGCTGGACGGGCGCACCCTGCGCCGGCTCCTGGAACGGCTGGAGGCGCAGGCCCTGGTAGTGCATCTCAACGCCGGCCAGGAGCTGTTTCAACCTGCCGGTGACCGCGACTTCCGCGGCCTGTTTGGCGCCATCGAGCGCGCGGTAGCGGAGTGCGGCCACCCGGTACTCGTCAAGGAGACCGGATTCGGCATTCGTCCGGGGCTGGTGCGGCGGCTGCTCGGCAGCGGCGTGCGCTACGTCGACCTGGCCGGCGCCGGGGGCACCAACTGGGTGCAGGTGGAAGGCCGGCGGCTGACCGGCGACGGTCCGGCGAGCGCCGCCGCGTTCGCCGATTGGGGCCTGCCCACTGCGGTGGTGTTGGCGCTGCTCGGCGACGTCGGCGGCCGGGTGATCGCCTCCGGCGGCCTGCGCCACGGCGTGCACCTGGCCAAGGCGGTGGCCATGGGCGCGGCCTGCGGCGCCATGGCGCTGCCCTTCATCCGCGCCGTGATGGCCGCGGGCAGCGATGGCGCCCTGGCCTTGATCGACCGCCTCGGGCATGAGCTGCGGACCGCCATGACCCTGTGCGGGGCCGGCTCCCTGGCGGCATTGCGGCGCGTCCCGGTGCTGCAGTCGGCCTCGTTCCGCCACCAGGTGGCGGAGTTGCGGCGCGCCGAGGCGGAGATTTCCGGCGCGGCGCGGGAGCCTGCCGGTGGCTGAGCTGGCCCTGCGCTACGGCGCCAATCCGCACCAGCGGCCGGCGCGGGTGCTGGCCGAGGGGCCGCTGCCGTTCCGGGTGCTAGGCGGGACCCCGAGCTACGTCAATTTCCTGGACGCCCTCAACTCGTGGCAGCTCGTGCGCGAAGTGCGCGCCGCCACCGGCCTTCCGGCGGCGGCTTCGTTCAAGCACGTGAGTCCCGCCGGCGTGGCGCTCGGGCGCCCGTTGGCGGCTGCGGAACGACCGGTGTTGGGAGTGGGGGCGGAGGAACTGTCCGCCCCCGCCGCGGCCTACGCCCGCGCGCGCGGCGCCGACCGCATGAGCTCCTACGGCGATTGGGCGGCGCTCAGCGACGAGGTGGACCAGGCTGCGGCAGCGCTGCTGAAACGGGAGACGTCCGACGGCATCATCGCTCCCGGATACGCCGCCGCGGCGTTGCCGCTGCTGCGCGCCAAGCGCGGCGGCTCCTACCGGGTGCTGGCAATCGATCCGCGCTACCGGCCCCCGCGCCGCGAGCGGCGCGAGGTGTTCGGGGTGACCCTGGAGCAACAGCGCAACGACGCGCCGATCGACGAGGAGCTGCTGGCCGCGATACCCACCGCGGCGCGTGACCTCCCGGCGCACGTCGTGCCCGACATCCTGCTGGCGCTGATCACCCTCAAGTACACGCAGTCCAATTCGGTGTGCATCGTGTACCGCGGCCAGACCATCGGCATCGGCGCCGGCCAGCAGTCGCGCATTCACTGCACCCAGTTGGCGGTGGAGAAGGCCGGCGCCTGGTACCTGCGCTTTCACCCGGCGCTGCGCGAGGTGCGGTTCCGTCCCGGGGTGCGGCGGCATGACCGCGACACCTGGACGATGCAGTACGTTGGCGGGGTGCGGGCGGCCGACGACGCCTGGCTGCGCGCCCAGGTGGAGCGCATGCCGGCGCCGCTGAGCCCGGCCGCGCGGCGCGAGTGGCTGGCCGGCATGGACGGCGCGGTGCTGGCGTCGGACGGCTTCTTCCCGCATCGGGACAGTATCGACGTCGCCCGGCGCAGCGGCGTACGCTACGTGGTGCAGCCGGGCGGGTCGGTGCGCGACGCCGAGGTGGTGCGGGCCTGCGACGAGCATGGGCTGGTGATGGTGATGACCGGGCTGCGCCTGTTCCATCACTGACGGAGGGCGCGACGATGGGTAACGGCGACGGTATGGTACGCGTGGCCACGCTGGCCGAGCTGCGGCGGCAGGGCGTGATCGTGACTCGGGCCGGGGCGCGGGCGGTGGCGGTGTTCGCCGCCGATGAGCGCGTCTACGCGCTGGACAACCGCTGCCCGCACCTGGGCTTTCCCCTCGATCGGGGCAGCGTGCGGGACGGCATCCTGACCTGCCACTGGCACGAGGCGCGCTTCGAGCTTGGCAGCGGCTGCACCTTCGATCTGTGGGCCGACGATGCCATTACCTACGCTACCGAGGTGCGCGGCGACAGCGTGTGGGTGGCGCCGCGGCCGCGCCGGACGCGTGACGCCGCCTGGCACCGGCGGCGCCTGCGGCGCGGCATGGAGCAGGGCGTGGGCCTGGTGCAGGCCAAGAGCCTGAGCAGTCTGCTGGCCGGCGGCGAGGAGTTGGCCGCGATCGTGGCCGGCGTGGTCGACTACGCGGCGGCCAACGTCACCGGCTTCGGCGAGGGCATGGTGCGTCTGACCTGCGTCGCCCGCCTGGCGCCCTGCCTGAGCCGCGACCACCTCTACCTGGGGCTGAGCTACGCCGTGCGCCAGCTCGCCGCGGAGGCCAACGCCGGCCCCGCGCGGCGGCCGCGCGATCCGTTGGCCGGCCCGGCCTCCGGCAGCGCGCTGCAGGGCTGGCTGCGGCAGTGGGTGCGTACCCGCCACCGCGACGCGGTCGAGCGCACCCTGCTTACCGGCGTGGCCAACCGGCTGCCGCCGGCGGAGCTGGCCGAGCTGCTGTACGGCGCCGCCGCGGAGCGTCTCTATGCCAACACCGGCCACCTGTTCGACGCCTGCAACAAGGCGCTGGAGCTGGGTGAGGTGCTGGCCGGAGCCGGCCCCCCGGACCTGTTGGCGCTGGTGGCCCCGAGCCTGGCCGCGGCGCGCGGCGCGGAGGAGTCCACGCCGTGGCATCACCCGGTGGCGATCGTGGCCGCGGTGCGCGCCGCCGAGAGCCGGCTGCCGGCGGTAGCGGGCGGCGGCCCCGCGCTGCTGCCCGCGGCGGCTGAAGACGCCCTGGTGGAGCAGGTGCTGGCCGGCGATCCGGCGGCGGTGATCGCCGCGCTGGAGACGGCCCTGCGGGACGGCGCGGCGCCGGCCGCGGTGGGGGCCGCGGTCACCCGCGCCGCCGGCTTGCGGCTGGCGCGCTTCGCCACTTCCAACGAAGTCAGCGACTGGTTCAATCCGCAGCACACCTTCATCTTCTGCAACGCGGTGCAGCAGGCCTTGCTGCGCACCACCGCGCCGGCGGTGGTGCGGGCGTTGTTCCAGGCGGCAATCGCGGTCTACATGGACCGCTACCTCAACGTGCCGCCGGCCCGGCTGCCGGCCGAACGGGACGCGGTGCGGGCGGTGCCGGCGGGCGGCGGCGGCGCGCTGCTCGACGAGCTGCTGCGCCTGCTCGACAACCGCGCCGAAGTGGAGCGCGCCGCGGAGCTGGTCAGTGGGTACCTGCGCGCCCCGGCCGGCGATTGGCGCGCTCACTTCGGGCGCCTGGTGGACACGCTGGCCTTTGCCACGCTGCGCGAGGACCTCGACTTTCATACCCTGCAGGTGTTGGAGGCGGCGGTCACGCAGGTCGCCGCGCGCGGCAACGACGCCGGCGCGGAGCAGATCATGACCGGGGTGGTGCGCAACCTCGCCGCCCACTGCCCGACGCGGCGCGCCGGCTACCAGACCGCGATGATCGCGCGCCGCCTGCAGCGCGGCGAGGAGCTGTACGCGGCCGGATGAATGATACGCGCACCGGGTGGTCGGGGTGAACGTGGGTCGGGGTGAACGTGGCCGGCGACAGCGAAACTGCCGCGGCTGACCTCCGGCGCCCGCGGGCGCCGCGCCTGGACGCGATTCTGGGCCGGCGCTGGCCGGTACTGGATGACGGCTGCGTGCGGGTGGTGGACTACATGGGCAGCGACGCCGCCATCGTCCAGGCGGCGCGAGTCTCCTACGGCGCCGGCACCAGGCAGGTCAGCGACGACCGCACCCTGATCCGCTACCTGATGCGCCACCGCCATACCACCCCGTTCGAGATGTGCGAGATCAAGCTGCACGTGCGCGCGCCGATGGACTGCTGGCGGCAATGGATCCGGCACCGCACCGCCAACGTGAACGAATACTCCACCCGCTACTCGGAGGCGATCGATGCAGCCAGCCGCACCCGCCCCGGACAGTGGCGGCGGCAGTCGGACGCCAACCGCCAGGGCTCGGCGGGGAGCATCGAGCCCGAGGTTGGCGCGCGCCTTTCCGCCGCCGAGCAGGAGTTTCAGCAGCGCGCGCGGGAGCTGTATCAGGAGCGTCTGAACGCCGGCGTGGCGCGCGAACAGGCGCGCAAGGAGCTGCCGCTGTCCACCTACACCGAGGCCTACTGGAAGATCGACCTGCACAACCTGCTCCACTTCCTGGGTCTGCGCGCCGACTCCCACGCGCAGGCCGAGATCCGCTCCTATGCGGAAGTGATCGGGGAGCAGATCGTGAGCCGCTGGGTGCCGGTTACCTGGGAGGCGTACCTCGACTACCGCGCCGGCGCGCTGCTCTTGACGCGCATCGAGCGCGAGCTCGTGGCCTGCCTGAATCAGGGACGGCGCCGGGACGCGCTGCGCCTGGCCGAACAGGCGGGTTGGCTGCGCCCGCGCGCGGCCGCGCAGTCCGGCGCCGCGCGCCGCCCCGGACTGCGCCGCAACCGCGAGCGCGGCGAAGCCGAGGAGAAGCTGGCGCGGCTCGGCCTGACCGCCCCCTGGCAGGAACCGCCGGCTGACCAAAGCTGAATCCAAGGCCGGCGCCTTCCACGGAATTGCCGGATGAATTAACTCTGTCTGTTACTTGTCGTAGTAAGCGGATATTATCTTGGAGGCGCGTGATGGCGGAGAGTATGGCAGCATTCTGCGCGGGGACCCGTTGGCGCCTGCGGTAGCCCCGGCGCGCGGCGCTGCTCCCTACGTCGAGTTCGAGGCGGTCGACAAGAGTTACGACGGCCATACGCCGGTGGTGCGGGAGCTGAACCTGAGCGTGCGCGAAGGGGAGTTCCTGACCCTGCTGGGGCCGTCCGGCTCCGGCAAGACCACCTGCCTGATGATGCTGGCGGGGTTCGAGATGCCGTCCGCCGGCAGCATCCGCATCGCCGGGCGCTCGGTGCACGATCTGCCGCCGCGGCAGCGCAACATCGGTATGGTGTTCCAGAACTACGCGCTGTTCCCGCATCTGACGGTGGAACGGAACCTGGCCTTTCCGCTGGAAGTGCGCCGGATCGCGCCCGCGCAGCGCCGCGAGCGCGTGCGCCGGGCGCTGCAGTTGGTGCGGCTGGAGGGGTTCGAGCAGCGCCGCCCCGCGGAGCTGTCGGGCGGCCAGCAGCAGCGCGTGGCCATTGCCCGCGCGCTGGTGTTCGAGCCGAGCCTGGTGCTGATGGACGAGCCGCTCGGCGCGCTCGACCGCAACCTGCGCGAGGAGATGCAGTACGAGATCCGCCGCATCCACCGCCGCCTCGGCGTCACCATCGTCTACGTTACCCACGACCAGCAGGAAGCGATGGTGATGTCGGACCGCATCGCCGTGTTCCACCGCGGGCGCGTGCAGCAGGTGGCGCCGCCGGAGACCCTCTACGAGGAGCCGGAGCGGGCGTTCGTGGCGCGCTTCATCGGCGGCAACAACCTGTTGCGCGGGCGGGTGGCGGCGGTGGACGGCGACTACTGCCGGGTCGACGTGGGCGGGCGCCCGGTGGTGGCGCTGCGGGTGGCGGCCTGCGTTCCGGGCGACGAGGTCACGGTGGCGGTGCGCCCGGAACGGGTCGGGGTGGCGGCCGGCGCCCGCGTCTATCGCAATCAGGTCCCCGCGCGCGTCGAGCTGATGACGTTCCTGGGCGACCACCTGTTGATCCACGCGGTGGTGGACGGCCGCACCCGCTACCTGCTGCGGATTCCGAACCTCGTCGGGCACGGCGCGATGCTCGAGGGCGACGAAATCGAAATTGGATGGGCGGCGGCCGATTGCCGCGCATTGGACCTTGAGGAAGATCACTGAAGAAGAAAGGGGCGTAACACGATGACCAAACGGTTGCTGACGCTGGCGCTGCTGATCGGCGCGCTGGCCGGGTTCTCCGCGGGTGCGGAAGAAAAGCTCACCATGGTGTCCTGGGGCGGCGCGTACGGCCGCGCCACCCGGCTGGCGCTGCTGGAGCCGTTCGCGGCCGCCAGCGGGGTCGCCGCAAGCATGGACGACTTCAACGGCGGCCTGGCCGAGATTCGCGCGCAGGTCGAAACCGGCAACGTGCATTGGGACGTGGTGGACCTGGAGTCGTCCGACGCGGTGCGCGGCTGCGACGAAGGGCTGCTGGAGGTGATCCCGCCGGCGGCGGCGTTCCCGGCTGAGGACAGCGCCCGGGCGGCGCAGGACTTCCTGCCCGGGATGCTGTCCGAGTGCGGCGTCGGGTTGATAGTATACAGCACCATCTACGCCTATCGGACCGATCGCTTCGCGGGTGAGGCGCCCGCCACCATGGCCGACTTCTTCGACCTGGACCGGTTTCCGGGCCGGCGCGGCCTGCGGCGTTCGCCGTACGGCAACCTGGAGTTCGCGCTGGTAGCCGACGGGGTACCGGTAGACGAGGTGTATGAGACCCTGAGCGCTCCCGGCGGCGTGGAGCGCGCGTTTCGCAAGCTGGATACGATCAAGGAGCACGTCGTGTGGTGGGAGGCCGGCGCCCAGCCGCCGCAGATGCTGGCCGACGGCGAGGTGGTCATGACTACCGCCTACAACGGCCGCATCTTCGACGCCCAGGTGGTGGAGCAGCAGCCGTTCCGGATCGTCTGGGATGGTCAGATCCTGGATCATTCCCAGCTCGCGATCGTCGCCGGGGCGCCGAATCTGGACGCGGCGTTCGACTTCATCGCGTTTGCGGCGCGCCCGGAATCGATGGCCGGGATGAGCCGCTACATCTCCTACAGCCCGGCGCGGCGTTCGGCGCAGCGCCTGGTGAGCACTCACCTCGAGACCGGGGTCGAGATGGCGCCGCACCTGCCGGTCTCTCCGGCCCGCGTGGAGCGGTCGGTGTTTACCGACTGGACCTGGTGGGCGGATTACGGCGACGAGGTGAGCGAGCGCTTCGGAGCGTGGCTGGCGCGGTGACCGGCGCCCGGCTGCGGGCGGCCGCGCTGGTGGCGCCGCTGGCGGCCTTCATCGCGGTAACGTTCCTGGCGCCGCTGGCCACCATGCTGGTGCGCAGCGTCTACGACCCGGTGGTCGGCGACGCGCTGCCGGACACCCTGGCGCTGCTGCGCGGCTGGGACGGAACCGGCGCCCCGCCGGAGGCGGCGTTCGCCGCCGCTGCGCGGGAGCTGGTTGCCGCGCGCGAGCAGCGCACGCTGGGCCAGGTGGCGACGCGCGTGAACCGCGTGCAGGCGGGGCTGCGCAGCGTCTTCACCCGCAGCGTGCGCCGGCTGCGCGGGGCGGAAGCCGATTCCTGGCAGGCGGCGATGGTGGCGGCCGACGCCGCCTGGGGCGAGGCCGCCACTTGGCGGGCGCTGCAGCGCGCCGGCCAGCGCTGGACGCTGCGCCACTACTTGAACGCGGTCGACCGCGACCGCGCCGCGGATGGCAGCGTGGTCCGCCAGCCGGAGGAGCGGCGCATCTATCTGCAGCTCTTTTGGCGCACCCTGCAGGTCAGCGTCGCCGTCACCGCGCTGTGCCTGCTGTTGGGCTATCCGCTGGCCTACCTGATCGCCCACGCGCCGCCGCGCCGCGCCGCGCTGCTGCTGGTGGCCGTGCTGCTGCCGTTCTGGACCTCGCTGCTGGTGCGCACGACGGCGTGGATCGTGCTGCTGCAGACCCAGGGGGTGATCAACGACCTGCTGGTGGGGCTGGGGCTGGTCGGCGACGACCGGCGGCTGGAACTGGTCTACAACATGACCGGCACGCTGATCGCCATGACCCACGTGCTGCTGCCGTTCATGGTGCTGTCGCTCTTTTCGGTGATGCGCACCATCAATCCGTGGTATCTGCGCGCCGCGGCGTCGCTCGGCGCCGGGCCGGTGCAGGCGTTTTGGCGCGTCTACTGGCCGCAATCGCTCCCCGGGGTCGGCGCCGGGGCGCTCCTGGTGTTCATCATGGCGCTCGGCTACTACATCACCCCGGCGCTGGTCGGCGGGCGCAGCGGGCAACTGATCTCCAATCTGATCGCCTACCACATGCAGGAGTCCCTCAATTGGGGATTGGCCGCGGCGTTGGGCGCCATTCTGCTGCTGTGCGTGTTGCTGCTGTACGTCGTGTATGACCGCGTGGTCGGCATCAACCGGCTGCGCCTGGGCTGACCGATGCCGCCCCAAGGAACCGGCGAACGCGCCGGCCGAGTCTTGTTCCTGGCGTTCTGCGCCGCGGTGCTGCTGTTCCTGATCGCGCCGGTCCTGGTAGTGGTGCCGCTCAGCTTCAACGCCCAACCCTACTTCACCTTCACCGAGGGGATGCTGCGGCTGGCTCCCGAGGCCTACTCGCTGCGCTGGTATCAGGCGGTGGCCGGCGACGCCGAGTGGCGGCTGGCGCTGGTGAACAGCATTACCATCGGCGTCTCCGCGACGCTGCTCACCACCCTGCTCGGGACTCTGGCCGCGCTCGGGCTGGCGCACCCCGCCATGCCGGGCCGGACCTTGGTTACCGGGCTGCTGATCTCGCCGCTGGTTACGCCGCTGATCATCTCGGCGGTGGGGATGTTCTTCTTCTACTCCGACGTGGGGCTGGCGCAGAGCCACCTCGGGCTGATCCTGGCCCACACCGCGCTTGGCTCGCCGTTCGTGGTGATCACCGTCACCGCCACCCTGGCGGGCTTCGACCGCAACCTGCTGCGCGCCGCGGCCAGTCTCGGCGCCGGACCGCTCACCGCGTTCCGCCGCATCCAACTGCCGCTCATTGCGCCGGGGGTGGTGTCGGGGGCGCTGTTCGCGTTCGCCACCTCGTTCGACGAGGTGGTCACGGTGCTGTTCATCGGCGGCCTGGAGCAGCGCACCATCCCGCGCCAGATGTGGTCCGGCATCCGCGAAGAGATCAGCCCGGCGATTCTGGCCGTGGCCACGTTCCTGTTCGGGTTCGCGCTGCTGTTCATGGTCACCGTGGAGTGGCTGCGGCAACGCGGCGCCGCGCGGCCGGCCGGAGCGGGCTAGGCCGGGCGGGCCGCCGGCGCCGCGGGCGCCGGTGGGCAGCGCGCCGCCGGGACCGGTATAGTGCGGCCATGGAGCGGTTGCGGGTCGGGGTGATCGGTTGCGGCAAGATCAGCGGCGCCTACTTCAAGGGCTGCCGGGAGTTTCCGATTCTGGAGGTGGTCGCGTGCGCCGACCTGCTGCCGGACCGCGCCCGGGCGCAGGCCGCGCAGTTCGGCATCGCGCGCGCGTTGACGCCCGACGAGCTGCTGGCCGACCCGGCCGTGGAGTTGGTGATCAACCTCACCATTCCGGCCGCCCACCACGCGGTGTCGCGCGCGGCGATCGCCGCCGGCAAGCACGTGTGGAGCGAGAAGCCGCTGGCGGTGGAGCGCGCCGCGGGCGCCGACCTGGTGCGCGCCGCGGCCGCCGCGGGGGTGCTGCTGGGCTGCGCCCCGGACACCTTCCTGGGGGGCGGCCATCAGACCTGCCGCAAGCTGCTCGACGACGGCTGGATCGGTACCCCGCGGCACGCGGTTGCCTGCATGGCCGGTCCGGGGCACGAGAGCTGGCACCCCGACCCGGCGTTCTACTATCAGCCCGGCGGCGGACCGATGTTCGACATGGGCCCCTACTACCTGACTTGTCTGGTGCAGCTCCTGGGGCCGGTGCGCAGCGTCACCGGGCTCACCTGCGTCACCCGCCCCGAGCGCCTCATCACCAGCGAACCGCGCCGCGGCGAGCGCATCACGGTCGAGGTGCCGACCCACGTGCAGGGCCTGCTGCAATTTGCCGGCGGCGCCCAGGCCGCGATCATTACCAGCTTCGACGTGCAGGCGCACCGCCTGCCGCGCCTGGAGATCTACGGCAGCGAGGGAACGCTGGCGGTGCCCGATCCGAACGGGCCGGGGGGACCGGTAGCCCTGGGCCGCAGCCGGGAGCAGTGGGAACAGGTGCCGCTGAGCCACGGCTACACCGCGGCCAGCCGCGGGATCGGCGTGGCGGACATGGCCTTTGCGCTGCGCCGCGGGCGCCCGCCGCGCGCCGGCGGCGCGCTGGCGCTGCACGTGCTGGACATCATGCATGCGATTCACGAAGCCGCCGCCGGCGGCCGCCGGGTGGAGCTGGGCACTACCTGCGAACGCCCCGCGGCGTTGCCCCTGGGCCTGCCGCACGGCGAACTGGACTGACCTGACTGACAGATCATGCTGGTTGACCCGAAGCGTTCGGAGCGCGCAGCATAGGGCGATGGCGGCGAACACGATCGATACGGTCGAAGACCTCATCCGCGTGCTGGACGCCAACCCGGTGTGGCTGGAAGCGTTGCGCGCCCGGCTGCTGACGCGCGAGCTGCTCGAGTTGCCGCAGAAACTCGCCGCCTTCGCCGCGGCTACCGAGCGCCGGTTCGAAGCGGTTGACCGCCGGTTCGAAGCGGTTGACCGCCGGTTCGAAGCGGTTGACCGGCGATTCGAACAGCTCCTGATAGACATCGCCCCGATCAAGGCCGCGCACGCTCGCCAGGCGGCGCTGCGGGAGGCCGACCTGATCGCGGAGGAGAACGGCCTGACGTTCATCCGCCTGGTCGATGGTATGCAGCTCGCGGAACTGGCCCGGTCCGACGCCGCAGCCGGCATTGCGACGAACGAGTTGCGCAGCTTCCGGCGCGCGGACCTGATAGCGGAATGCCGCGCCGGTACCGGGGAAACGTGCTACCTGGCGGCTGAAATCTCGTTCACCGCAAACGGGCGCGACACCACCCGGGCGATTCGCAATGCGGCGCTGCTGACGCGGGTCACGGGCCGGCCCGCCCGGGCGGTGGTGGCCGGTCTGAGATACGACGAACGTATTCGCGGGCGGCTGCAGGCCGGCGAGGTGGCCTGGTACCAACTGGACCCGCACGCGCTGGAAGTGGAGTAGGCGGCGGAAACGCCGCGAGCCGCGCCTACCCGCGCCAGGCCTGCTCGACTGCCTGCACGCACTCCGTGAGGGCCGGGACGGGGTTGGCCACGTCGCCCTCGTACTCGATGATCGCGGCGCCGGTGAAGCCCACCTCGCGGAGCGCGGCGACCAGTCCGGGAAGATCGAGGATGCCGGTGCCGATCACCACGTCCACCGGCTCGCGCTCGCGAGTGTAGACGAAGTCCTTGAGGTGGACGCCCAGCAGCCGGTCGCCGAAGCGGCGCGCCAGCTTGACCGGATCCTCGCGCGCATCGATCGCCCACGCCGTGTCCAGCATCAGCCCGATGCGCGGGCCGGTGCGGCGGAACACCTCCTCCAGCATCTGCGCGTTGCCGAGCCAGTGGGCGCCGCCGTGGTTGTGCAGCGCGACGTTGACGTCGTACTGCTCGGCCAGCCGCTCGGCGGCGGCGAAGGTGTCCCAGGCGGCCGGCGGCGTGACGTCCGCGCTGAGCAGGGAGAAGCCGGCTTTCCGGGCGAAGCGGAACGCCCCTTCCGCGGCGCTGCCGTCGCCGGCAATGGCGTTGACGCCGCAGCTCACCAGCTCCACGCCGGCGCCGCGGTAGGCGGCGAGCGCCGCGTCCTGCGCCGCGTCCGCGGCGAAGTCGACGTGGATGCCGCACGGCTCCAGGGCTCTGAGGCCGATCGCCTTGACCCTGGCGGCTACCTCTTCGTTGCTGCGAAATCCGCGAAAGCAAAAGCTCTGGACTGCGATCTTCTGTTGCAATGCCACGCCCGCCATGGTAGCCGCGCGCCCGGCGGTTCCGCAACGCGCCGCGCCGCCCGGCGCGCTCGGCAGGGTTGTTGTGCGCCCGCGGCGATTGCCGGCACAGTCAGGGCACCTTCAGGCTGGTACCGTTCGATGCCCGACTCCCATCACCACGATCTGTTTCAGGCCCGCGGCGCCGCCGAGCAGGAGGGCGGCGCGCCGCTGGCGGCCCGCATGCGCCCGCGCACGCTGGACGAGTTCGTCGGGCAGGGCCACATCGTCGGCCCGGGCCGCCTGCTGCGCCGCGCCATTCAGGCAGATCAGCTCTCCTCGCTGATCTTCTACGGCCCGCCGGGAACCGGCAAGACCACGCTGGCGCAGGTGATCGCGGGCGCTACCCGGGCGCGCTTTACGGCGTTGAACGCCGTTCTGGCGGGAGTGAAGCAGCTCCGCGAGGCGATTCAAGCGGCGCGCGAGGCGCGCGACCTGCACGGCCGGCGCACCATCCTGTTCGTGGACGAGGTGCACCGCTGGAACAAGGCGCAGCAGGACGCGCTGCTGCCGTCGGTGGAGAACGGCACCATCATCCTCATCGGGGCCACCACCGAGAATCCCTACTTCGAGGTGATCAAGCCGCTGGTGAGCCGCAGCCGCATCTTTCAACTGCAGGCGCTGACGCGCGGCGATCTGGCGCGCGTGGCGCAGGCCGCGCTGGCCGACGCCGAGCGCGGGCTGGGCCGGTTCCGGGCCGAGGTAGCGGACGATGCCATGGAGCATCTGCTGAACGTCGCCAACGGCGATGCCCGCAGCCTGTTGAACGCCCTGGAGCTGGCGGTCACCACCACCCCGCCGGGCGCGGACCAAGTGGTGCGGGTGGACCGGGCGGTGGCGGAGGAGTCGATCCAGCGCCGCGCCGTGCTGTACGACAAGGAGGGCGACGCCCACTACGACACCATCAGCGCCTTCATCAAGAGCGTGCGCGGCTCCGACCCGGACGCCGCCCTCTACTGGCTGGCGCGCATGGTGTACGCCGGCGAGGAGCCGCGCTACCTGTTGCGGCGCATGCTGGTGCTGGCGGCGGAGGACGTGGGGATGGCCGATCCGGCCGCGGTCGGGGTGGTCACCGCCTGCGCCGCCGCGTTCGACTACGTCGGCCTGCCGGAAGGCCGCTTCCACCTCGCCGAAGCGGCGCTCTATCTCGCCACGGCGCCCAAGAGCAACAGCGCGCTGGGGTTCTTCGACGCCCTGAACGCGGTCGCCGCCGAGCGCGAGGCGGCGGTGCCGTCGCCGCTGCGCGACGCCAACCGCGACGCCGAGGGCTTCGGCCATGGCGCCGGCTACCGCTACCCCCACGCCTACGGCGACCACTGGGTGGCGCAGCAGTATCTGCCCCGCGAACTGCAGGGGCGGGTGTTCTATCAGCCGGGCGAGGCGGGTCGCGAGGCCGCCCTGCGCGTGCCGGTGGCGCGCCGCCGGGAGGCCAACCTGGCGGCCGCCTGGGAGAGCGCGGCCGAGGGAGATGGCGGCGAGATTCTGACCAACGCCGGCCGCGGGCTGCAGCGGGATCTCGACCGTTGGCTCGAACGTTCCCTCTCCGGCGCCGCCGGACGGCTTGCCGGCGACCGCGACCGGATCATGGCCGCGGCGCAGTTGCAGCGCCACAGCGTGGTCCTCGACCTGGCGCTCGGCAGCGGCCTGCTCACGTTCGAACTGCTGCGCCGGTGCGCGGAGGGCGGCGTGTGGGCGCTCGCCCCGCCCGCGGCCGCCGGCGTGCAGGCGCAACTGGAGGCGCTGCCCGAGAGCCTGCGGCCCGCCCTGGCAGGCGCGCCGGCCGAGGTGCCGCCCGAGATCCGCTTCGACGCCGTGGTCGGCCGCAACGTGTGGCGCGCGGGCGGCGCGGCGCTGGTGGCCGCGGCGGGCGCGCGGCTGGCGGCCGGCGGGCGGCTGGCGCTGGCCGAAACGCTGCCGGAACGGGCGCCGCGGCTGCACGAGGCGTTCGACCTCGGCGTGCTGGACGCCGCCGCCCGCGCCGCGGTCATCGCCGCGGAGGAGGAGCACTACCGCTCGCGCACCCCGCTGACCGAGGCCGCGGTCAGCGCCGCGCTGGCGCCGCAGTTCGCTGCGCCCGCCGCGGAGGTGGTAACGCAGCCCGCGCGGCTGGCCGTCACCCGCACCCTGGTGGAGCGCTGGTTCCCGGCCGCCGCCGCCTCCTCCGGCGCGTCGTCCGGCGACTCGTACGCCGCGCTGCTGCGGCGCGCCGAGGTGCCGGACGACGCGGTCGGCGCCCTGCGCCGGCAGTTGGAGCGCCGGCTCGGGTCGGCGCTGGAGTGGCAGGCGTCCACCATGTTCATCACCGCCACCCGCAACGGGTAGTCGCCGCCGGACTGCCGGTTGCGCAACCTCAATCAGGGCCGCGTCAGTGCGGACCAGTTTATGCCGGCGCCGGCGGCCTGCGCCAGATCGGCTTCTCCGAGCTCGGCGGAGGGCGGCAGGACCAAGTGACTGGTAGTCGCCGTGTCCTGGTGCACCTCGACGTTGAACTCGGAGGGCACGGTGAGGCCGGTTTCCGCCTCGATCGCGGCCTTGGGTTCCGCTACCAGTTGGTTGCGAAACTCGCTGTCCGCGGTCGCCTTGTCGATCAGGTGCTGGCGCAGAGCACTGACGGTCATCGTCTTTTCTCCCATGTTCCTCTCCTCGGTAATCTCAACAACAGGGCCGCCCTACCCTGGCCGGCCGCTTCACTCCCCTGTTCGGCATGGATGAGGCGTCACCAATCAAGCGAGATATCTCCCATACCTCCACCGCCACCGCCCGGTACGGACCAGTCGATGCCGCCGGCGGCCTGCGCCAGATCGGCTTCCCCGAGCTCGGCGGAGGGCGGCAGGACCAGGTGACTGGTAGTCGCCGTGTCCTGGTGCACCTCGACGTTGAACTCGGAGGGCACGGTGAGGCCGGTTTCCGCCTCGATCGCGGCCTTGGGTTCCGCTACCAGCTGGTTGCGAAACTCGCTGTCCGCGGTCGCCTTGTCGATCAGGTGCTGGCGCAGAGCACTGACGGTCATCGTCTTTTCGCCCATGTTCCTCTCCTCGGCAGCTCACGCGACCTCGCTCCCCGCAAGACTGCGTGCTGCTCACTAGGTCATCACATCGTAGCAGGTCCGCCGGCCAGGTTCAAGCCTTCGCGCCGCGGATACGGGTTATCAGGAATTTCCGTGGCGGTCTTGCCTCCGGGCGCTCCCGGCGCTCCGGGCGCGCCGCGGCTTGATACCCGCGCCGCGGGTGCGGTAGGGTAGCCGCGGAGGCAGAAACAGTGATGATTCCGATGATTATTGGACGAAGGCTGGCCGCGGCCGCCGCCGGCGTGGTACTCGCCGCCGGCGCCTTCGCCGCCGGTCAGGAGGAGGCGGGCATGGGCGCCGCTCCTGCCGCCGCCGGAGGCGGCGGGGGGATGTCGCCGCTGTCGGAAGGGACCTTCTGGGCCACCCTTTCGGACTACGAGGCAGCTACCGGCAACGCGATCTCCTCGTTCGACGAAGCGCCCATGCTGGCGGCAATGGTGGCCGACGGGTCGCTGCCGCCGGTGGAGGACCGGCTGCCGGCCGAACCGTTCGTCATTCAGCCGTTCGAGAACATCGGCAGCTACGGCGGCACCCTCAATCTCATCAAGTTCTACGACTATTTCTGGGGCGCCGGATCCTACATGCACCTGGAAACGATGCTCGGGCGCCAGCGCCCCGAGGTGGACAAGCAGGTCATCCCCAACATCGCCCGCGGTTGGGAGTACAGCCCCGACGGCACCACCTTGACCCTCTTCCTGCGCGAGGGGCACAAGTGGTCGGATGGCTCCCCCTTTACCTCGGCGGACTTCATGTTCTGGTACGAGGACCTCACCCTGAACGAGGAGTACACGCCGCTCATCTCCCGCCGCTGGTACGTGAACGACGAGCTGATGAAGATGCGCGCGGTGGACGAGACCACGGTGCAGTTCGACTTCGCCGGTCCGTGGCGCGGGTTGATCTACAACCTCTCCGGCGGCGCCACCGGCATCACCATGCGCAGCCCCTACGCCCAGAGCGAGTACCTCAAGCAGTTCCATCCCAAGTACAACGACAACGCCGCGGACCTGGCCAAGGAGGCGGGCTTCGACACCTGGTTCCAGCACCTGCGGGCGAAGGCGCAATACAACGATGACAGCGCCGCGGAAGGCGTGCCGTTGCTGAGCGCCTGGATCCCGGAGACGGTGGAGATCGATTACGTGGTGCAGAAGCGCAATCCCTACTACTACAAGATCGATACCGCCGGCAACCAGTTGCCCTACATCGACGAGTTGCGCTCGGCGCTGGCCGGCAACCCGGAGCTGGTCGCGGCCAAGGTGATCAGCGGCCAGTCCGACTACGGCGCCGGCATCTGGGGCGGCGGCGTCAGCATCGACCGGCTGCCGTTGCTGCTGTCGCGCGCGGAACAGAACAACCTGCGCGTGTCGGTGGCGCCTACCCTCACGAGTTGGGCCGCCCTCGACGTCGGCCTGTTCTTCAACAACACCTATCCCGATCCGGTGATCCGCGAGCTCTACGCCGACGTGCGCTTCAAGCAGGCGCTGTCACTGGCCATCGATCGCGACGAGATCAACGAGCTGGTGTTCGGCGGCCTGGGCAAGCCGAGCCTGGCGACCGTGCAGTCCAGCTCCCCCTGGTACGACGAGGAGACCGCCACCGAGTTCGCGGTGTACGACCCGGAGCGCGCCGCCGCGCTGCTGGACGAGATCGGCCTGCGCCCGGGCGTCGACGGCGTGCGCATCCGCCCCGACGGCCAGCCGCTGGAGCTGATCCTGCAGATCGCGCCGTGGGTATCCACCCATGCGCCGGCGGCCGAGTTGATCTCCGAATACTGGACCGAGGCCGGCGTGAAGACCACGGTGGACGTCAGCGGCAACCAGTGGGAGAAGTACAGCGCCAACGAGACCATGGTGAACATCTGGCAGCTCGACGAGAGCGACTACGGGCGCACGGTGGGCAGCATTCAGTGGTGGGCCGGCGGCCAGTTCTGGGGCCGTGAATGGCAGAAGTGGCGCCAGACGGCGGGCGCGGAAGGCGAGGAACCGCCGCCCGCGGTGCGCGAGTACTTCGAGCTGTGGAACCGGATCCCGAACACCAACGACCCCGCCGAGCAGGTGGCCCTCGGCAAGCGGGCGATCCGGTTGCTCGCCGACAACCTGTGGTACATCGGCGTCATGGCGCCGCCGCCGGACGTGCGCTTCGCGCGCGCGACCCTGCGCAACATCGATCTGCAGAATCTGCCTCACCTGCAGTTTGCGCCGGCCGCGTCGTCCCAGTGGTACCTCGAGAACTGACCGGCCTTTGCTGACCCCGCGCCGGCCGCCCGCTTGCCGCGGCGGCCGGCGCGGGGGCTTGCGACACCGTGGCGCACTACATCCTCCGCCGCGTGCTGTACATGCTGGTGGTAATGGCGCTGATTTCGATCTGCGCGTTCGTCATCATCCAGCTCCCTCCCGGCGACTACATCACCGACTACGTCGCGCGGCTGCAGTCGCGCAGCGGCGTCGTCGACGAGGCGCTCGTCGAGGCCCTGAGACGGCAATACGGGCTCGATCAGCCGCTGTACGCGCAGTACCTGAAGTGGATGGGCAAGCTGCTGCGCGGCGACTTCGGCCAGTCGTTTTCGTTCGAACGCCCGGTGCGCGACCTGCTCGCCGAGCGGCTGCCGATGACGGTGCTGATCTCGCTCCTGTCCCTGGTCTTCGTCTACGCGGCATCGATCCCGATCGGCATCTACTCCGCTACCCACCAGTATTCCCTGACCGACTACACGTTCACCGTGCTCGGATTCATCGGTCTCGCCACGCCCAACTTCCTGCTGGCGCTGGTCCTGATGCTGCTGTTCTTCCAGTGGTTCGGCTGGAACGTCGGCGGCCTGTTCTCGATCCAGTTCGTCGATCAGCCGTGGAGTTGGGCCAAGTTTCTGGACCTGCTCGCCCACCTGCCGGTGCCGATCATCGTCATCGGCACGGCCGGCACCGCCGGGCTGATCCGCGTGCTGCGCAGCTCGCTGCTGGACGAGCTGGCCCGGCAGTACGTGATCACCGCGCGCGCCAAGGGCGTGGCGGAGCGGCGGCTGCTGTTCAGGTATCCGGTGCGGGTGGCGGTCAACCCGATCATCAGCACCGTCGGCTGGGTGCTGCCGGCCATCGTCTCGGGCGAGACCATCGTGGCAATCGTGCTCGGATTGCCGACCATCGGCCCGCTGGTGTTCCGCTCGCTGGAGCAGCAGGACATGTTCCTGGCCGGCAGCACCATCATGGCGTTGAGCCTGCTCACCGTGGTGGGAACCCTCATCTCCGACCTCCTGTTGGTGATGGCGGACCCGCGCATTCGCTTCGAGGCCGTGGAGCGGTGAGCCCACCGGTACCGGCGCCGGCCGGCCCCGAGCGCGAGAGCGCTCTCGCGGAGCAGTACTACCTCGCTACCCAATGGCAGTTGATGTGGCGCAAGTTCCGGCGCCACCGGCTCGCCGCCGCGGGCGGGGCGGTGCTGGTGGTGTTCTACGTGACCGCCCTGCTCGCGGAGTTCGTGGCGCCGACCGTGCCGGCGGCGCGCAACCGCGAGCTGGTCTACGCCCCGCCCCATCGGGTTCGCTTCATGCATGACGGCGCGTTGCGCGCTCCCTTCATCTACGGCTACGACCGCGCGGTCGACCTGCTCACGACGCAGCGCATCTACACCCCGAACCGCGAACTGATCCATCCGATCCGGCTGTTCGTGCGCGGCGAGGCGTACCGCTTCTGGGGCCTGTTCGAGACCGACCTGCACCTGTTCGGGGCCGAGGGCACCACCATCCTTCTGCTCGGCTCCGACTCCTTCGGGCGCGACATGTTCACCCGCAACCTGTACGCCGCGCGGGTGTCCCTGTCGGTGGGGCTGGTGGGCGTGTTCCTGAGCTTCGTGCTCGGCGTGATCCTCGGCGGCATCTCCGGCTACTACGGCGGCACCGCCGACATCGCGATCCAGCGCCTCATCGAGTTCCTCATCGCCCTGCCCACCATCCCGGTGTGGATGGCGCTGGCCGCGGCGCTCCCGCCGGGCTGGGAGTCGGTGAAGATCTACTTCGGCATTACCATCATCCTGTCGATCGTCGGCTGGACCGGGCTGGCGCGGGTGGTGCGCGGCAAGCTGCTGGAGCTGCGCGAGGCCGACTTCGTCATGGCCGCGCGCGTCGCCGGCTCGCGCGAAGGCCGCATCATCGGCCTGCATCTGCTGCCGTCGTTCCTGAGCTACCTCATCGTGCACCTTACCCTGGCCATTCCGGGCATGATCCTGGGCGAGACGGCGCTCAGCTTCCTCGGCCTCGGCATCCGCCCGCCGGCGGTGAGCTGGGGCACCCTGCTGCAGGACGCCCAGAACGTGCAGACCGTCATTCTCTATCCGTGGCTGATGCTGCCGGCGCTGTTCGTGGTGGCCGCGGTGCTGATGTTCAACTTCCTCGGCGACGGGCTGCGCGACGCGGCCGACCCCTACAAAGCGGGCTAGCCGGCGCGCCGGACAGCGCGCGGGGGGCCGAACTTCAGAACGGCGGGGCCCGTGTCTTGCCGATTCGTCGTCGTCGTCATACGCTTTGTGTCGTGAACACCACTATGAATGTGTCGCTGCCTGCCTCGCTCAAGTCATTCGTAGACCAGCAGGTCACCGGGCGCGGATACGAAACCTGTAGCGAGTACGTCCGTGCCCTGATCCGCCAGGACCAGGATCGGCAACACCTGCGCAGGCTGTTGCAGGAGGGAGCCGAGTCAACCGCGTCGCAACCGGTTGATGCGGCCTATTTCGATGACCTGAGAGGCCGTGTGCGCTCACGTTCTCACGGTTGACCGTGGGAGCTGGACATGCCGGGACTGCATACTTGGCCCCTGAAGCGTTACCCCTACTTGGTCTTCTACCGCGACCGCGGCGACCACATCGACGTGTGGCGCGTGCTGCACGGCCGACGTGACATCGCCGCATGGATGCGTGAGTGGAGCACGCCTCACTGACGAGAGCGACCGTGCGAACGTTCAATACCGCAGGGCCGGTGGTGGCCGCGGACCACTACTGCATCCCGCCGCTGGAACGGATCGAGCTCGACACGGTGCTCGGCTTGATCCGGGACAAGAAGTACTTCGTGCTGCACGCGCCGCGCCAGACCGGCAAGACCTCGGCGCTGCTGGCGCTGCGGGACCTGCTGAACAGCGGCGCGCAGGGCGAGTACCGCTGCGTGTACGCCAACGTGGAAGCGGGCCAGGCGATGCGCGGGAACGTGGCGGAAGGCATGCGCACCGTCCTGTCCCAGTTCGCCCTCCGGGCAAGCCTGACGCTGGGCGACGACACGCTGGAGCGGGTCTGCCGCAACGCCATGAACAGCGCCGGACCGGGCGGCGCACTGAGCTTGATGCTGAGTCGCTGGGCCGCGGCCGACCGCCGGCCGCTGGTGCTGCTGATCGACGAGATCGACGCGCTGGTCGGCGACACCCTGCTGTCGGTGCTGCGGCAACTGCGCAGCGGCTACGACCAGCGTCCGGCCGCCTTCCCGCACAGCATCATCCTCTGCGGGGTGCGCGACGTGCGCGACTACCGCATCCACTCGATCGCCGAGGACCGCTTGGTGCTCGGCGGCAGCGCCTTCAACATCAAGTCCGAGTCGTTGCGCCTGGGAGATTTCTCGGAGCAGGAGGTAGCGGCGCTGCTGGCGCAGCACACCGCGGCGACCGGGCAGGGGTTCTCGGAGGAGGCGCAGGCGTTGATCGGGGCGCGCACCGCCGGCCAGCCGTGGCTGGTGAACGCGCTCTGCTACGACGCCTGCTTCCGCCATCCGCCGGGGTGCGACCGCTCGCGTCCCATCACCGCGGCCGCGGTCCTGGAGGCGCAGGAGCGGCTGATTCAGCGCCGCGACACCCATATCGACGATCTGGGTCACAAGCTGCGCGAGGAGCGCGTGCGGCGGGTGGTGGAGCCGATTCTGACCGGATCGTTAGAAGCCGCGTGCTCGGACGAGGACCTGGCCTACGCGCGTGACCTGGGACTGGTGGCGCAGGACGCCGCCGGCACGCCGCGCATCGCCAATCCGATCTACGCCGAGGTGGTGCCGCGGCATCTCAACTACGCGGTGCAGGAGACGCTGCCGCAACAGATGGCGTGGTATGTCGACGCGGCCGGCGGCCTGGACGTGGCGGGGCTGATCGCGGCGTTCCAGGCGTTCTTCCGCGAGCACTCCGAGCATTGGGTGCAGCGCTTCGAGCGATACCACGAGGCCGGCCCGCAGTTGCTGCTGCAGGCGCACCTGCAGCGCATCGTCAACGGCGGCGGGCGGATCGAGCGGGAGTACGCGCTGGGGCGCGGGCGCACCGACCTGCTGATCGTGTGGCCGCAGGGCGGGCGCGAGCGCCGCTTCGTGGTGGAGTGCAAGATGCTGCGCAGGGGGCTGGAGCGGACGATTTCCGACGGGGTGGCGCAAACCCGCGGCTACGTGGACCGCTGCGGCGCGGAGGCGGGCCACCTGATCGTGTTCGACCGCGCGCCGGAACGAACCTGGGAGGAAAAGATCTTCCGCCGCCCCCCGGCGGGAGACGGCGCGCCGGTCACGGTCTGGGGGATGTGAACGCCCAGGTGGGCATCACCAACGTCGTACGCGGTCAGTGGGATGCGTAGGGGTCGGCGGCGTCGCGCAGGCCGTCGCCGAGGAACATGAAGGTCATCACCGTGACCACCACGAACAGCACCGGGATCAGCAGCCAGGGGCTGAGCGCGACGGTGCGGAAGTTCTGGGCGCTGGTGAGCAGCACTCCCCAGCTCACCACCGGCGGCTTGAGCCCCAGGCCGATGAAGCTGAGCGCGGTCTCGCCGAGGATCATGTTGGGCACCGCCAGGGTGAGGTGCACGATCAGGTAGCTCAGGAACGACGGCAGCAGATGGCGGCGGATCACCGCGCCGGCGCTGGCGCCGCTCACCCGCGCCGCCACCACGAAGTCGCCGCCGCGCAGTTCCAGCAGCTTGCCGCGCACCACCCGCGCCAATCCGGTCCAGCCGAGAATCGACAGGATGATCGTGATCCCGAAGTACACCCGCAGCGCGGGCCACTTCGGCGGCAGCGCCGCGGTCAGGCCCATCCACAACGGCAGCGTCGGAATGCTGATCAGAAACTCGATGACGCGCTGGATCACGGTGTCCACCGCCCCGCCCAGGTAGCCGGAGATGCCGCCGATCACCACCCCCAGCACGAAGCTGATGGTGACGCCGAGCAGCCCCACGGACAGCGACACCCGCCCGGCGTAGAGCACCCGCGAGAACAGGTCGCGGCCCAGCTCGTCGGTCCCGAACAGATACAGCGTGGCGGGCGGCAGCACGCCGAACAGGTGCAGGTCGGTGCGGATGAAGCCGAGGAACTTGTAGGGGTCGGTGCGCACGAAGAAGCGGATGCGGTGCGGGTCGCTGCGGTTCTCGGTGTAGATGCGCAGCAGGGTCTCCGGGTCGCGGGTCCGATCCAGCGAGTAGACGAACGGTCCGATCAGCCGGCCGGCGTGGAACAGGCGCACCCGTTGCGGGGGGGCGAGCAGGAACGCGGCGTCGCGGGTGGCTTTTTCATACGGGCTCAGGAAGCCGGCCACCGCGGTGGTCAGGTACAGGAACAGCAGCACCCCGCCGCCGGCCAGGGCCATGCGGTGGCGGCGGAACTTGCGCCACATCAACTGCCACTGCGACGCGACGTAGTAGCGTTCCTCCTCGGCGGACTCCCGGGCCGAGGCGCCGCCGGCACCGCCTACGCCCGCAACGGGTTGCGCGCTGCTCATGCCGCGGCGCGCTCGAAGCGGATGCGCGGGTCCACCCACACCAGCGCCAGGTCGGAGAGAAAGGTGCCGAACACCGTCAGCGCGCCCAGGAACAGCACGGTGCTGCCGGCCAGGAAGGTGTCCTGGAACAGCAGCGCCTGCAGCAGCATCGGCCCGGTGGTGGGCAGGTTGAGCACGATGGCGGTGATCGCCTCGCCGGAGACGATGGCCGGCAGCAGCCAGCCCACGGTGCTGATCAGCGGGTTGATGGCGATGCGCACCGGGTAGCGGAACAGCAGCCGCCGCTCGCCGACCCCCTTGGCGCGCGCGGTGATCACGTACTGCCGGCCGAGCTCGTCCAGCAGCGTGCCGCGCATCACCCGGATCAGCCCCGCGGTGCCGGCGGTCCCGATCACCAGCAACGGTACCGGCAGGTGCTTCACGGCGTCCCACAGCTTCGCCCACGACCAGGGCGCCAGCCGGTACTCGGTCGAGAACAGCCCGCCAATGGAAACGTCGAAGTAGCGGAACCCGAGCCACATCAGCACCAGCGCCAGCGCGAAGTTGGGGGTGGCTAGCCCCATGAAGCCTATCCCGCTGAACAGGTGGTCGGCCCACGAGTATTGATGGGTGGCGGAGTAGATGCCGATCGGCACCGCGATCACGTAGGTCACCAGCAGGGTCAGGAACGAAATGAACATGGTCAGCGGCACCCGCTCGGCGAGCAGTTCCGCGGTGGGCTTGTTGAACGCGAACGAGCGCCCGAAGTCGCCGCGCAGCACGATCTTGCCGATCCAGGAGAAGTAGCGCGGCACCAGCGGCTGGTCCAGCCCGTACAGCCGCTTGAGGTTGGCGACCTCCGCCGCCTCCAGCTCCTCGCCGGTTTCCTGCACGATCCTGAGGATCATGGTGTCGACGAAGTCGCCCGGCGGGAGCTGGATCACCACGAACGCCACCACCGAGATCGCCCACAGCGAGACGATCATGTAGAGGGTACGGCGGAGAATGAGCTGCCCCATGCGGCGGTCTCTACGGCCGCCGGGCCGCGCAACTCGCCGCGAGCTGCCGGTCCGGGCGGCCGTTAATCATGCGCCGGCGCGGCTTGGCGCGCGCTCTCTCATTCCTGCGCCAGGTAGAACTGGGAGGGGTGCTGGGGGCCGGTCCAGGAGCCGATCGACCAGTCGTGGCCGCCCCGCTCCGGGAAGTTGCGCAGCTTGTTGCTGCGCGGCATCGGCAACGGCACCTCGCCGACCGTCCCGATTACCCACAGGTTGTCCGCCTGCGAGGCGAGGATCTCCTTGCCCAGGCCGATCTTCTCGTCGAGGTCGAGGGTCGCGGTCATCCGTTCCCAGCGGTCGAGGTTGCGCTTGACCTCGGCGGGCGGTTCGATGCCGCTCTCGCCGCCGGTCACGTACCACAGCGCCCACTGGTTGCCCCACGGGTTTTCCCAGCCCTGGCGCTGCGGGAGGAAGAACAGCGGCGACGCCGCGAACGCCTCCGAGCGGGCGTTGAACCCCGCCGAGCCGCCGTAGAGCTGCATCTGGTTGGTCGTGGAGCGCTCCTGACTCTGCTGGTAGGAGAAGCTCTTCATGGTCACTTCCATGCCGATCTCCTTCCACTGCTCCACCGCCAGCTCGTGAATCGGCAATACCGCGCTGCCGGTATCCATGACCACCGAGAAGCGGTTGCCGTCGGGCAGCAGGCGCCACTCGCGGTTGGCGTCCCAGGTCAGCCCCAGCTCGTCGAGGAGCTGATTGGCGCGCGCCAGGTCGTGCTCGGCGTAGGCCTCGGCGAAGCGCGGCTCGAAGTAGATCGACTCCTTGATCAGCGTATGCTGCCGCGGCGTGCCCAGGCCCTGGAACACCACCTCGTTGATCTCGTCGCGGTCCAGCGCCAGCGACAGGGCGTGCGAAAAGCGGCTGTCGGAGAAGATTGGCAGCAGCACCGGATCGTCGACCGTGCGGTTGGCCTGGAACAGCGTCGCCGAGCCCTCCAGGCTGGGCCACAGCTCGACGGTATAGCCGCCCGCCTCCTCGTTCTGCTTCAGCAGCGGGTAGTCGCTCAGGGGCGCGTACCAGCCGATCGAGATGGTCATCTCGCCGGCGATGATCTTGCCGGCGAACACCTGCAGGTCCTGCAGCAGCTCGACGTTGATGCCATCCATGTAGGGTAGCTGATTACCCTCCACGTCGATCTTCCAGTAGTAGGGGTTGCGCTCCCAGCGCGCCAGGTCGGTGCCGATCTCGGCCAGCCGGTAGGCGGTGAGCATGGGCCGTTCGGTATTGAACTTGGGCAGCTCGCTCCAGGAGTTGTTCAGGTCGCTGAAGTGTTGGACCCAGTTCTCGAAGCCCGCTTCCTTGGCCAGCGCCTCCGCCTTCTCCGCGCCCACGTAGGTGGGGTGAAACTGGCTGAAGTAGTGCTTGGCGTGCTTGATCGGCGTCACCCCGCGGTTGGGATGGGGCAGCCACTCGACCACCACCGGATAGGGCACGGCGAACGCAAACTGAAAGGTGTGGTCGTCGAGGAAGTTCATCTTCATCAGCTCGCCGCCGGGCTGCAGGAAGCGGGCCGGATTCGGGGTGAGCTCCTCGTTGAGGATGATGTCTTCATACCAGAACCGGATGTCGGCGGTGGTGAACGGTTCGCCGGTGGACCACTTGATGCCCTCGCGCAGCTTCACGGTGAGCACCCGGGCGTCGGCCGACAACTCATGGCCGGTGGCGACGTTGGGCGCCTGGGTCGAGAGGTCGCCGGCGATGCGGTTCAACTGTTCGATGCCGATCAGCAGGTGAGCGTCGCCCCAGTGGCCGGTGCCGTCGCGGCCCATGAAGGCGTAGCCGCCGTACTGGCCGATCTCCTGATAGGGCACGACCACGTACGGGTCGTCGGGCAGGCGCTCCTCGACCGGCGGCAGGTCGCCGGCGGCCACCATCTCGGCCAGCATCGGCGCCTCGCCGAACGAGGTGATAGTGTTGCCGGTGGCCGCGGTGTAGTCGGCGACGTGGTTGTAGTAGCGGAGGTCGTTCCACTCATGGTCGAAGGTGGTGCGCTCCATCTCCATTTCCATGGCGCCCGCGGCGGCGCCGGTATCCGCCTCGCCGCCGGCGAACGCCGCGGCCGGAGCCAGCAGCGCCGCCGCCAGCGCTCCAAGCAATCGGTGGTGCAGTCTCAAACTCATCAAGATTTCTGCTCTCCTTTCAAGGTAAGGTGTCGCCGGTCACTATGTTACGCCCCCGCCCCGCCGTCAAGCGCGCGGCCTAGGCTAGGCGCCACCGCGTGAACACGCTGCGGTAACTGCCTCGTACACCAAGCGCGCATCGGCCCGGGCCTGCCGCGCATCCTCGCGCCGATAGAACTGACTTGGCGTGAGATCCTCGCTGCCGTAGAATGCGAGTTCGCGGTCTCGGCGCAGTGCCCGTGAGATACGCGTGAGCTCTCCCAGGCGCGGGAGCACGCCGGCCGGCAGGCGGTCCCTGTTGTCTTCGAGCACTCCCGCTACGTCATGAATCCGCGGCACTTCGATACGCGCGTGTCTCAGCAGCGCCTTGAGACAGAGCTCCACCACCTCCTGCGATTCGCGTACCACGTCCGCCCAGCTCTCCTCGTCCAGCAGCACGGCCAGGGCCTTGAGTCTGCTCCCGGCCCGCCGCAGATAGTCGGCTGCCAAGTCAGGATTGTGCATCGCAGTCCTGATAGGTCCAGTAGGGCTGGCCGTGAGCGTAGCGGCGCCTGATCGCGCCTTCCGCCATACGCTCCCGCGCGCTTCCGAGCCAACGGGCGAGGGCCCATGTTCGCTGCCACAGGATGGTGCCGTGCAGCGCCACTTCGAGCCACAGTGAGCCGCCGCCGGCGGCGGTTCCGGCGCGGTTGCCGGGCAGGTGAGCGAAGTGAGGATTGACGGACGAACCGAGCGCCCGAATCGCAGCATCATCGGCCACGGTCTCGTCCCATATCCGATACAGCGAACGGGTGACCGGAACTTTCTTGTCGACCACGATGAGCAGATCGACATCCGACCACGCACCCGCGTCGCCGCGCGCGCACGAGCCAAACAGCGCCACTGCCTCCACGTGCAACCCGAATCCTGCAACGATCACGTCGGCGGCGGCCGTGCCGGACGAGGTCGGGGCCGGGGCGGGGGCGTGCATCGCCCGCTCCAATGCGGCGCGGCAGAATTCGTTCAGAGAACTGCCGGAACGGACGGCCTGGTCGCGCAGCTTGCGGTGCAGGTCAGGCGTAACCCGTAGCAGAAAACGACCGGACGGTACGCGCGTGTTCATAGTACCATGGTACTATATGACTTGAACCAAGTCACCGGGCCAAGGGCACGCCGGCCGAGCGTTCCGGCTTCAGGTGGCGGTAATGATCTCTGCCGGGGTGGCATAGCCGGCGGTGACGTGGGCGGCCAGCCACTCCGGCGGGTCGTTGCGGGGCAGGGTCAGGGCCGGTTCTCCCTTGCAGCTCAGGCGGTAGAGCAGGCGCGCGTCATTGATCGAGTCGATGTTCGCCTTGAGCAGCGGCGTGTTGTGCAGCGTCATGTAGTTGTCCCACAGCGTCACGTCGCCGGGCCGGTGCAGGTGGTCGTAGCGGAACTGCGGCTGCAGTACGTGCGCTTCCAACTCGTCGAGGAAGGCGCGCGACTCCGCGGCGCTCATGCCGTCGACCTCGACCGGCGGCCGGACGCCGGGCCGGGAAGCCCAGATCGGGCTGTGCAGCGACTTGATCCCGGAGCGCGGGTTGGTGCGCACCAGCGGCGCCAGCCAGCCGGCGTCGCCGTCGTTCAGCCGGCGCCGGACCCGGACCTGTTCCAGCCGCGCTTGGCGCGCCGGCGGCAGCGCGGCGAACGCCGCGGCGGTGTCCGCGAACGCGGTCTCGCCATTCAACGGGAGCGCCTTGCGCAGCCGCATCAATTCCACCCCGGAGCCCTCGAAGTAGGGGGTTGCCGGCGCCGCGGCGAGGTCCGGCCGCGCCACCCAGGTGCCGCCGGGCGCGTCCCGCCGCCGCGGCAGGTGGTGGGCGAAAAACATCGATACGTAGATCGGCAGCGGTTCGTATTCGATGTCGGTATGCCAGGAACCGCCCAGGGAAGTAGTCGCGGCGGCGTGGCGCGCGGCGCCGTTGCCCCGGAAGTTGGCCACCACCAGCACCGCGGGCGACTCGTGCGGCAGGCACCGCAGCCGGCCGGGAAACGCCGCGTTCACCGCCGCCGCCGGCCGTTGGCGGAACGGCATCACCTCGATGGCGCCGTCGCTGGCGCCGTCGGACTGCGCCGGCTTGCCGCCGCGCAGGAAGTTGCTGGGATGCGGCACCGGCGCGCCCCAGTGATTGGCGAAGCGCTCGAAGTCGGCCAGCGAAAACGACTCCAGGTCCTGACCCGGAAGGCACACGATGCGGAACCGGCTCAGCGCGTCCAGCAGCAAGGCGACCTGCTCCGGCGCGAGCCGCGCCCGCAGATCGACCCCGAGCAGCCGCCGTCCGGCGCCGCCGGCGGCCAGCGGTCCCTCGCTGCGCGCCTGCGGCCCGAACAGCCGGCGCAGATCCCGGTCGAAGCGCCGCTGGTCCGGGCTCATCGCCGGCTCCGGCGCAACGTTTGGTACGGTGTTCATGCTCCCTCCAGGTTGCGACAACCGTAGCGCCGCCGGCGCTACGCGGTCAAATTCGTTCCCCGGGCAGGCAGGCGCGGCGCGCGCTGCGCGACGCCGGCGCCGCGCGCGTGATAGGGTCCGGGCAGGAGCACCAAGAGAATGGCCAGAGCGCGACCCAACTTCGTCTTCGTCCTCACCGACGACCAGGGCTACGGCGACCTGGGCTGCCACGGCAACAGTGTCATTCGCACCCCCAACCTGGACCGGTTTCACGGCGAGGCGGCGCGCTTCACCGACTTCCACGTCGGCACCACCTGCGCCCCGACGCGCGCCGGCCTGCTCACCGGTCATTTCTGCAACAGCGCCGGGGTGTGGCACACCATCGGCGGCCGCTCCCTGCTGCGGGAGGACGAGTGGACGCTGGCCGACGCCCTGCGCGGGGCGGGCTACCGGACCGCGCAGTTCGGCAAGTGGCACCTGGGCGACAGCCAGCCGTTCCGCCCCCACGAGCGCGGCTTCGAGCACGCCGTCTACCACAACGGGGGCGGCATCGGCAACGTCGGCGATCCCTGGGGCAACGACTACTTCGACGACACCTACTACGTGAACGGCGTCCCGCGCAAGTTCACCGGCTACTGCACCGACGTGTTCTTTGGCGAGGCCCTGCGCTTCATCGAAGAGCATCGCGCGCAGCCGTTCTATTGCCATATCGCCACCAACGCCCCGCACGGCCCGCTCAACGTGGAGCCCCACTACGCGGCGAGCTACGCGGACTCCACCCCGCACGAGGAGCGGGCGCGGTTCTACGGGATGATCACCAACATCGACGAGAACGTCGGGAGGTTGCTGCGGCGGTTGGACGAACTCGGACTGGCGGCCGACACGATCGTGGTGTTCATGACCGACAACGGCACCGCCACCGGGGTGGAACCGGACGCGCAGGGCTTCCCGCGGGAGGGGCCCGGCAGCTTCAACGCCGGGATGCGCGGCAAGAAGGGTTCCCCCTACGAAGGGGGGCATCGCGTGCCGTTCTTCCTGCGCTACCCGGGCGGCGGCTTCGGCGGCGGCCGCGACGTGGAGCAGCTCACCAGCTACGTCGACTTCATGCCCACCATTCTGGATCTGTGCGGGGTTGCGCCGCCGGCGGAGCGTTCATTCCACGGCCGCAGCCTGGCGCCGCTGCTGCGCGGCGTGGATGACGGCACCTGGTCCGAGCGCACCATGGTGACCGACACGCAGCGCATCGCCCACCCCGCCAAGTGGCGCCTGAGCACGGTGATGCGCGGCCCGTGGCGCCTGGTGCACGGGCTGGAGTTGTACCACCTGGGACAGGATCCGGGCCAGCGGTGCGACGTTGCCGCCGACCATCCCGCGCTGGTGGCGGAGCTGCGCCGCGGCTACGAGGAGTGGTGGGAGCTGGTCTCCGAGCAGTTCGGGCGCGACGTGCCGATGGTGATCGGCGGCACCCCTGAGCCGGTGCGGCTTACCACTCACGACCTGCGCAACGAGGCCTGCAACGGCGCCTGGAACCAGCGCCAGGTGCGGGAGGGACACGTCGCCGGCGGCTATTGGGCGCTCGACGTGCGCCGCGCCGGCCGCTACCGCGTCGAGCTGCGGCGCTGGCCGGAGGAGGTCGGCTACGCCCTGGACGCCGGAATCGACGGCGACGACGTGGAGTGGCGCCGGGACGCCGTGCAGGAGCGCGACGCGCCGCACTACCGCGGCGGCGTGGCGCTGCCGATCGGCTGGGCGGTGCTCACGGTCGGCGGCCGGGACTATCACCTGGAGACCCCGTCGGGCGACGCCGCGGCGCGGTTCGAGGTGACCCTCCGGGCGGGCCCCACCCAGCTAGTCGCGGCCTTTCACGACCGGCAGGAGCGGACCATCGCCTCCTACTACGTTACCGTCCGGCCGGCGGACGGCTGAGCGCCGCCCGCAACGCCCGGAGCTGCGCCGCCGAGCAGCGCCGCGCTCTCCGGCAGACCGCCCGGCGCCTACCGTGCGCCGGCGCTACTGCGCGTCGAACACCACCATGCCGTGGCCGTCGCGCAGGGTCACCCGCACGTGGGCGTAGCCGGCGCGGTACTCCACCGGCAGGGCCGCGCCGTGCGGTTGCAGCGCTGCCCGGCGGGGCGCGGCCGGCAGCTTGACGGCGAGCCGCTGGTCGAGCAGCGGGACCGCATCCTCCACGATGTCCAGCCCCTGGGCGCGGCCGCGGGGCTGGTCGAACGACTCCGAGCGCCGCTCGCGGGCGAAGCACAGCAGGTGCACCACGGTGCGCGTCCCGGCCCGCACCACGCTGGTCTCCAGGAGCGACGGCGCCGCCGGCGCGCGCAGCAGCGGCGCCGGCAGCAGCAGGTCGATGCAGTTGCCCAGCAGCCGGCGGTGCGCCGGCACGGCGTGGCGCCCGTAGGTGCCCAGGATCGGCAGGGCGAAGGTAATCACCCGGCCGTTGCGCACCACCGCCGAGTAGGGCGAGACGTGCGCCGGCGGGGTATAGGAGTGGCCCGAGAAGCGCGCGAAGTGACGCTCGAAGTAGGGCTCCACCACGCCGACCAGCGGCTCCGCGGCGCCCGTCGGCCGGATGCGCGGGCCGGACTCGTAGGTCACGTGGTCATACCTCGGATTACCGTCCGCCACGGCCGCGGCCAGGCGCAGAAAGGTGTGGGAAAAGGGACTGGGGCCGCAGCCGGTGACGCCCTGCTCCTCCAACACCGGCTCGCCCTGGGCGGTCAATCCCGCCCGGCCCGAGAGAATCAGCGCGCCGCCCTGCGCCAGGTAGCCGCGCAGCGCCGCGCGCAGGGTCTCGTCCACGGTGGTGGTCTCCGGCACCAGCACCAGCTCGTAGCGGTCGAGCGGGGCGTCCGGCGGCACCACGTCGAACTGCTGCCGGAGCTGCTGCAGCGCGCGGGTAGCGCCCAGACCGGCGGCGCCGGGATCGTCGCCCAGCTCCGGGTCCACCAGCAGCGCGATCTGGCTGAGCACGGCGCCGCCGGCAACGAACGGTTCGCACGCCTCGAGATGGGCGTACACCCCGCCGATCAGGTCGTATACCGCCGCCTGCGGGACCCCGCGCGGGTGCAGCAGATCGCCGATGCCGGCCGTCATGCCCTGGCTCAGCGCCTGGCAACACTCGTACTTCAGCGCCGCCGGCGGCTTGAGGCCGGCGTTGTCGCCCCAGCTCTTGAAGAAGCGCCCGGTGTGGGTCAGGGTCGGCAGGCCGAAGGGGCGGACGAAGCGCGCCACGTAGGGGAAGTAGGCGTAGCCCCAGCCGCCGGTGGGCAGCGCCTCGATCTCCACCCGGCGCAGGAACTGCTTCTCCACCTGCAGGTTGGTCTTGGGGCGCGAGTTGAACCAGATGCCGAAGTGGTCGGCGCCCGCGCCCGCGGTCTCCACCATGGCGCTGAAGCGGCGCATGTAGTCGAGCGCGACCTGCCGGGCGTAGCGCGCCCGGTGCTCGGCCAGGCGCGGGTCCAGGTTGCGCCGCGCCATCCCCTCCAGCGCCCACCTGGACACGCTCGGCTGATCCCAGCACATGTCGAGGAAGATGCCGTCCACCGGGCGGTAGAGGTCCAGGATCTCCTTGATCTGCTCCGCCAGGTACTCCTGGTAGGGACTCGACATGTCCAGCACCTGCCAGCCTGCGTGCAGCGCCGCGCCCTGGTCGCCGGGCCAGTCGCGCGGCAGGTGCTTGACCCGGCGGCCGTCGGGATCGATGGCCACCCACTCGGGATGCGTGTTGGCGGCGTACTCGTTGACCTGGCCGGAGATGTAGATGGGCGCGCGCAGGCCGGCGCGGCGCAGCGCCTCGATCTGGGAGCCGGTCAGGTCCAGGCCGGGGGGCAGGTTGGGGTGCCGGCAGGGATGGCCGGTGCGATAGTAGGCGTGCCCGTGATGGCAGGTGGCGAACACCGTGACGCTGTCCACGTGAGCATCCTTGAAGGTCTGCGCGAAGCGCTCGGCGGCGAAGTCCCGCGCCACGTCCGGGACCTCCGGTCCGGTGTGGAAGTCGAGGTGGACGGTGCGCAGCGGGAAGGAGAAGTCGGGCATGGGCCGGAGCCTACCCGGCCGCGCGCGCGACCGGCAAGCGCTTCTCCGCGCTCCGGCGCCTCGTTCCTGCGCCGGCGCCGCGGCTTCAACCTGCGGCCCGCCGCCGCAGGTTGAAACCGGAAAGGCGGTACCGGGGGGTCGGTTTTGCCGGCGCCGGGGTCGATGATCTGAATAGACCGCCCGTAGCCCGACCGTCCATGACTGCCCAGTCTCGCATCATTCTCGCAATCTCGGTCCTTACCGGCGTCGTCCTCGCCGGCACCGCGGGGTTCATGGTGATCGAAGGGTGGACCTTCGGCGACAGTCTCTTCATGGCGGTGATCACCGTGTCCACGGTAGGTTACGGCGAGGTGCAGCCGCTGTCCCCCGCCGGGCGCGTGGTTGCCGTGGGGGTCATCCTGCTCGCGGTGGCGGCCCTCGGCTACTCGGCGACCACCATCGGCGCCTATCTGGCCGAGGGACACCTGCTGCACGACTTCAGGAGGAGGCGCATGCAACGCACGATTCGCGGGCTCGACGACCACTACATCATCTGCGGCGGCGGCCGGTTCGGCCGCGAGGTGGCGGCCGAGTTCAGCCGCTCGCGCGCCAGCTACGTGGTGGTGGATCTGGCCCCGGACGAGTGCGACATGGCCGGGTTCGCAGGCGCGGTGTTCGTGCCCGGAGACGCGGGCAACGATGACGTGCTGCGGGCGGCCCGCGTCGACTGCGCGCGCGGGCTGGTGGCCGCGCTGCCGGCGGACGACGCCAACCTGTTCGTGGTGCTGACCGCGCGCCAACTCAACCGCGAGCTGACCATCATCGCCCAGGCGATCGAGCAGCGCTCCATCGAGAAACTGCGGCTGGCCGGCGCCAATCAGGTGCTGTCACCCTACCGCATCGCCGGTCACAGCATGGCCTCGGCCCTGCTGCGCCCCACGGTGGTGGACTTCATCGACGTGGCGCACCGCGAACGCGCCGGCTTGCAGATCGAGGAGGTGCTGGTGCCGGCGCAATCGCCGCTGATCGGCAGCTCGATCCGGGAGGCGAAGGTGAGCGACCGCACCGGCGCCACCGTGATGGCCATGCAGACCGCGTCCGGCGACTGGGTCAATACCTCCGAGTCAGCTACCCTGCTGACCACGCCGATCCGGGCGCGGAACGTGCTGATCGCGGTAGGCACCGACGACCAACTGAACGCCCTGCGCCGCCTGGTAGACTGAATCCCCTGATCCGGAGGACGGAAACGGCGTCGGATGCAGGCCGCTTCCGTCCTCCCAAGAGCCTACGCGGCGAGCATCCCGTGGGGGTCGATGACGAACTTCTTGGCCGCGCCGCGGTCGAAGTCCTGGTAGCCCTGCGGCCCCTCGTCCAGCGAAATCACCGTCACCCCGACGTTATCGGCCACGCTCACCTTGTCGTACAGGATCGCCTGCATGAGCTGGCGGTTGTAGCGCATCACCGGGCACTGGCCGGTGGTGAAGTGATGGGACTTGGCCCAGCCGAGACCGATGCGGATTCCGAGGTTGCCGATCTTGGCGTTGGCGTCGACGCCGCCGGGATCGCCGGTCACGTAGAGTCCCGGAATGCCGATGCCGCCGCCGGCGCGGGTCACTTCCATGACCGAGTTGAGCACCGTCGCCGGCTGCTCCACCACCGCGTCCTTGCCGTGGCCGCGCGCTTCGAAGCCGACGCAGTCCACCGCCTGATCCACTTCCGGCTCGCCCACGATCTGTTCGATCTGCTCGCCCAGGGTGGCGTCCAGGCGCAAGTCCACGGTCTCGCAGCCGAAGCTGCGCGCCTGCTCCAGGCGCTCCGGGATCATGTCGCCGACGATCACCAGCGCGGCGCCCAGGAGCTGGCAGCCGGTGGCGCAGGCCAGGCCCACCGGGCCGCCGCCGGCCACGTAGACGATCGAACCGGGCCCCACGCCGGCGCTGCAGGCGCCGTGGAATCCGGTGGGGAAGATGTCGGAGAGCAGCGTCAGGTCGCGGATCTTGGCCATGGTGACGTCGCGTTCCGGCAGCTTGAGCAGGTTGAAGTCGGCGTACGGCACCATTACGTACTCCGCCTGGCCGCCGACCCAGCCGCCCATGTCCACGTAGCCGTAGGCGGCGCCGGGACGGGCGGGATTCACGTGCAGGCAGATGCCGGTCTTCCCCTCCTTGCAGTTGCGGCAGCGCCCGCAGGCAATGTTGAACGGCACCGACACGATGTCGCCCACCTCGATGAACTCGACGTCATGGCCCGCTTCGATCACCTCGCCGGTGATCTCATGGCCCAGGATCAGGCCGGCGGGCGCGGTGGTGCGGCCGCGCACCATGTGCTGGTCGCTGCCGCAGATGTTGGTGGAGACGATCTTGAGAATGACCCCATGGTCGCACTTGCGGTCTCCCAGCGCGAGCTCGGGATAGTCGATGGTCTGAATCTCCACGACCCCCGGCTTGACGTAGGCAAGCCCTCTGTTACCAGGCATGTGTACCTCCCCTGGATGGTTTTGGCCGATGCTACCACCGGAACCGGCGGCGCGCCACACGGTGCGCCCGCAGCCCGCAGCCGGCCGCGCCGGACGAGGGGCGCCGTCAGCGCGCGGCGCCGGCGCCGGTCTCCTCTTCGGCTTCCTCTTCGTCGGCCTCATCTTCCACGTCCCCGGGAAGATTGAGGCCGCGGTACTCTGCGATCAGCGTCTCCGTGTCATGCTCCACCGGATTCGCTCTCCGTTCGCGCTTGCGTTCGCGCCGCTCGGCGCGCGCCAGTTCCCGGCGCCGCTTCTGCGCACTGTGCTTGGAGCGTCTTGCCACCTGTCCCCCTTCGGTAGGTCGGAGCCGCACGGCCTAGTCTGGCTCGCTTGGTACGGGCAGATGCTCGCGGCGCCTTACTTCCTCTCAGTAGCAGCAAGAATACCATAGGTCCACTGCGTCCACAAGCGCAACCGGCAGGCAGGCGCACCGACGCGGCCCCGAACAGCCTCGGCAGCATGGAATTTCCTGGCAGGCAACCGAACCGGCGCCGACGATGACGCTCCACTACCCAACCTTCAAAGCGGATGGGCGGCGAGCCGCACGACCGGCTGGTGCTCCACTTGCACCGTTTGAGCAGATGGAGTCGGTCGTCACCGCCACGATCGGCCATAATCACGACTCTGTGACGATCACAAGTCCGCTAATATCCTCAAAGTGCCGGGGGTTATGTGTTACTAGAGGCATCTCATGGCGTACGGCACACGCTGCAATCCATGCATCGTTCGGGGAAATGGGACTTCCGTGCCCTTGTCGCTCCGCGACCAATCGGCCGTAGCAGCGCGCGATTCTGTCGTCATACGGAATGACATAAAATCTACGTAATAGACGCTCGAGAGCCTTCAGTTTGTCCTCGCTCCAGCGAGCCTTCTCAGCACCGAAATAGAGCTCACCAATAGTGATGAAAGCGACAGTCTGCAGTCTCCCCTGGAGGTGTCTTTCATACTTCATCGCGAGTGAGTGGCCTTTCATAATATACGATACGATGTTTGTGTCGAGGACCAATCGATCGGGTTTCATGGATCCTCGTGCCCGTAATCAGAATGGCGCAGAGCGTCGATCTCCGCCTCAAAGTCGTCGCTTTCATCACCTGGCCACGTGCCGTAAAGCTCTCTAATGTCTGATAACGGCTCTACGTTCTGTGAACGCAACAACGTATCCAGATCTGGAGAATCCCAGAACGAATAACCCATTTCGGCCGGTATCGAGTAGCCTGCTTGATCTTCTTTCGGAGTTCTTACCGTTGGATAGTCATCTATGTCAGAATCGTTGAGATTCCAGCTCCTTCGGAGCTGCTCTGCGCGATCGCTCTGCTTCCGGGCTTGCTGTTGATTTTCCGTCAGTACAGGTGCAGTCTTCAGTTGGGAGTATATTCGTTTCAAGTCGTCGTCACTGTAAGGTGTGGTGTCTCTGACCACCTCAAGTTGACGGGGATAGTCGGCGCGCCGACGCAGTAGCAAACGAGCAAAGATTACGAGTTCGTCACCGGCAATGGCATGCAGTCGCGCGATGAGTCGGAAGGGCCGGCCGACCTTTTTTTTGAGTACGGTGGCTGACAGAAAGTCGAAACCCGAAAGATTTTGGGCCGTTTCGATCTGCTCCTTTATCTTACTGAGTCGTGATTCAAGGCCAAGGCCCTGTGCCTCTGTTCTGCATTCGTCGGTGATATGTACGTAACGGGTCACGTATCGACTCCTTGGCTCAACGCCGCGCCTTGAACAGGGAACGGGCATCGTACATCGTCAAGCAGTTGATCTAACAAACCATAGGGAGGACGTGCGCCGTGTGTCAAACGGCTCGGTAGTTAGTCGAAGAAGCCCTTGGGGGCGGCGGCGGCCTCCAGCTCGGCCACCTGCTGCGCCATCCAGGCGTCGTAGCCGCTGCGGTCGTGCACGGTAAAGAAGCCGCGCATGCGGTAGTGGCCCAGGCCGCAGAGCTGGGCGCAGGCGATCTCCCACTCGCCGGTCTCGGTAGCGGTAAAGCTCAAGGGGATGGTCATGCCGGGAATGGCGTCCTGCTTGACCCGCATTTCCGGGAGAAAGAAGCTGTGCACCACGTCGAAGCTCAGCAGCTCGATGCGGACCGCGGTGTCCACCGGCACGTGGAGCTGGTTTATCGTGGTGATGTCGTCCTTGGCGAACACGTCGTTGCGGTCCAGCCCCAGAGGGTTGACCTCGGCATCCACCAGGTCCACGGCGGTAGCGCCGAACACGCCGTCGGCGCCCGGGTAGTGGATGTTCCAGGCGAATTGCTGGCCCACCACGCGGATGGTGAGCGCCTCGTCCGCGGGGACCGGATTGGCCACCTGCCGCGCCCACACCGGAACCGACAGGCCGAACAGCAACGCCACTTCGATGACCGCCACCGCGCCTTCGACGTAACGCGACAGATGGCTGTGGGTGCCGTGATAGTTGGCGCGCGGCTGCTTGCGCCGGCGGAACCGCACCAGGATGTAGCAGAAGAAGATCCCCCAGCCCACGAACAGCACCAGCATCAGCAGGTGCACCCAGCCGATCAGGGAGTCGACCTGCCCGGCGTGGGCGGAGGCCGCCGGCGGCAGCCCCAGGGAGCGTGCGAACTCGATCATCTCAAGGTGCCTCCGTAGCCTGGCCGTGCAGCCGCCGCACGTGCAGCCGCCGCGCCCGCCGGCGCGCGGCGATCAGGAACGCGCCCATGCCGGCGAACACCAGGCCCACCATCGCCAGCAGCAGCAGGATTCCGGCCTGCAGCCCCTGCATCGCCGCCGGCTCCGCGGCGCCGAAGCAGACCGCGCAGGCCGCGGCCGGCGGCGCCGCCAGCACGCTCAGCAGCCACCCCGCCGCGCCCGCGGCCGGCAACGCCGCCAGGCGGCGCGCGCCGCGGCGCGTCAGGCGCGCCTCCCTGCCGCGGCGGTCGCCCATTCAACGCACCTCCCGGAGGGCGGCCAGTACGCGCCGCTCCAGCGCCAGCACGCCGAGCAGGGCCAGCGCGGCGCCGGTACCGCCGGCGATGGCCAGCACCGGGTCGCGGTTGGCGAAATGGGCGAAGCACCACACCGACAGGAACGCCAGCCCCGCGCAGGCGCAGGCGATGAACACCACGTGGACCACCTTCAACGACATCCGCGCCCCCGCCGGCCGCCGGCCGCTCCGGCCACCCGGACCAGCTTCCGCGCCGGGCGCGCCTCACCGGAGATCACCTCACCGGGGATCACCTCACTGGAGATCAATGGTGTTCCTCCGGCGCCGGCGCCGCGCCCGCGGCCCGCTCGCTGGCGAAGGTGTCGAAGTAGCCGAACACGAACAGCGCGATCATCACCACGAAGAACACCGCGGAGAAGATCAGCACCTTGAACACAAAGGGGAACTTGTCGGAGAACAGGTGCATGAAGATGCCCGCCACCAGCGTCCCCTTGAGACTGGCCACTATCAGGGCCACGATCACGCCGGCCGTCACCGGCAAGTCCAGCCGGCTCACCGCCACCGTCACCACCGTCAGCAGCAGCAGCGACACGAATACCACGAAGTAGCTGCGCACCTCCCGGTGGACGTGTTCGGCCGTATGCTCCGCGTTCATGTTGCCCCCCGCCGCGCTCATCTATGATTGTCGCCCCGTCACAGGAGATACAGCACCGGAAACAGGAAGATCCATACCAGGTCTACGAAGTGCCAGTAGAGCCCCGCCACTTCGATGCGGTTGGCCATCTTGTCCGGGTTCTCGCGGTAGATGGCGGGCGCCGAGAACAGGTGGTAGGCGTTGACCGCGACGCCGAACAGGATGTGCAGCCCGTGGATCCCGGTCAGCGCAAAGTAGATGGCGAAGAAGGTGCTGGTGGCGGGGTAACGGCCGTGGGAGAACTCCTCGCCGTACTCGAAGCCCTTGATCACCAGAAACGCGACCGCCAGCAGGATGGTCAGGCCGAAGTACACCTGGAACGCGCCGAAGCGCCGCAGCTTGAGCGACGCCCAGGCCATCACCATGGTAAGCGAGGAGCTGATCAGGACCGCGGTGTTGATGGTGGCCAGGGTGACGTTGAGGTAGTCGGCGCCGTAGGGCCAGCTCCCGGCCAGGCCGCCCGCGCCGATGCGCAGCAGGATGTAGGTGGAGAAGAAGGCGCCGAAGAACAGTACTTCGGAGGCCAGGAACAGCCAGATGCCGAGCTTGGCGTTGTAGACCCCGGTAACCGGATGGTCGTGTTGATCGTAGGGTATTTCCATCCGTCGCTCTACGCCCTCTTCAAGTGCTGCGGCGAGAAGTCGCGGCGCGCCTTCGGCACGCTGTACTCGTAGGGGCCGCGGTACACTTCCACCGGCTGCGGAAAGTTGCCGTGGCCGAGCGGCGGCGAGCTGGTGGCCCACTCCAGGGTAGTGCCCTGCCACGGGTTGTCGTCCACCCGTTCGCCGCGCTTCAGGCTGACGCAGAAGTTGACGATGAACACCACCTGCGCCAGCGCCAGCCCCCATGAGGAGTAGGTGATGAGCTGGTTGATCCAGAGCACCTCCTGGGCGTGGGCGTAGGTGGCGCCGCCGTCGTAGAGGCGCCGCGACACGCCGGCCATGCCGAGCACGAACATCGGCGTGAAGGTGCCGAACATGAACACCAGCGTGGGCCAGAAGTGCCACCGCCCGAGGGTGTCGTCGAGACGCCGGCCGGTGACCTTCGGATACCAGTGGTAGACGCCGGCGAACAGCGCCATCAGCGTCCCCGGCGCCACCACGAAGTGGAAGTGGCCGATCACGTAGTAGGTGTCGTGCAGGTGGATGTCCGCCACCGCCAGCCCCAGCGGCAGACCGGTGAGGCCGCCGATCCCGAACATGGGAATGAACGCCAGGGCGAACAGCATCGGCGTGGTGAAGCGGATCGACCCGCCCCACAGCGACATGATCATCACCGTGAGGATGATGATCGACGGCACCGAGATGATCATGGTGGTGAGCTGGAAGAAGGTGCTGATGGCGGTGCCCATGCCGGTGAGGAACATGTGATGCGCCCACACCAGGAACGACATGACGCCGAGGAACAGCACCGAGTAGACCAGCACGCGGTAGCCGTACAGCGGCTTGCGGGAGTTGTTGGCCAGGATCTCGCAGACGATGCCCATCGCCGGCAGGATCAGCACGTACACCTCGGGATGGGCCAGGAACCAGAACAGGTGCTGCCATAGCAGGGCGCTGCCGCCGCCGCTCCCGGGGTAGGCTTCGCCGCTCACCACCAGCCCCGAGGGCATGAAGAAGCTGGTGCCGGCCACGCGGTCCAGGAGCTGCATGAAGCCGGCCACCTCCAGCGGCGGGAACGCGAGCAGCAACAGCAGGCTGGTGACCAACTGCGCCCACACCAGGAACGGCATGCGCATGAACTGCAGGCCGGGCGCGCGGAGTTGGACGATGGTGGTGATGATGTTGACCGAACCAAGCAGCGAGGAATTGATCAGCAGCACCATCCCCAGCAGCCACCAGGTCTGGCCGGCGGTCTCGATTACCGCCAGCGGCGGATAGGAGGTCCAGCCCGACTTGGCGGCGCCGCCGGGCACGAAGAAGCTGATCAGCATCACCACTCCGCCGGCGAAGTAGAGCCAGTAGCTGGCGGCGTTCAGCTTCGGAAACGCCATGTCCGGCGCCCCCACCTGCAGCGGGACCAGATAGTTGCCGAAGGCGCCCACCGCCAGCGGCACCACCCCCAGGAACACCATGATGGTGCCGTGCATGGCGCCGAGCTGGTTGTAGAACTCCGGCAGCATGATGCCTTCCGGCATGCGGGCGGCGCCGAACCACCCGCCGATCAGCGGCAGCGCCTGCTCCGGGAACGCGAGCTGCCAGCGCATCAGCAGAATGAACCCGAAGCCGAGCAGCAGGAACACCATGGCGGTGATGCCGTACTGGATGCCGATGACCTTGTGATCGACGGAGAAGACGTACTTGCGGATGAAACTCTCCGGCGGGCTGTGGCCGGCGCCGCTGTGGCCGGCGGCGCCGTGGCCGTGGGCCGCCGGGGGGTGTTCTACCTTGCCCATTGCGCACCCGCCCGTTGCTCGCTGGTCACCTGTTCAGCCCCCCTCTCCCGGTCTCTCTTGGTCGATCAGCTCCCGCTCGGCTCCCATTCGGCTCGCTCCGCTCAGCTCGAAGGGACCTCCATCACGGTATCCACCGTGGCCTGCTCGCCCGCCGCCACCGTCACCGTGTGGGTCTGCGCCGGCAGCCGCTCATGCCAGATCTCCAACTCGTAGGTGCCGGCCGGCAGGTTGCCGATGGTGAAGGCGCCGTCAGCGCCGGTGACCGCGAAGTAGGGGTGATCGAACACCGCCGCCCAGGCGTTCATCCAGGGGTGCACGTCGCACTTGATCGCGAACGGAGTCGGCTCCGCCTTGTCGAACACCTTCTCCAGCTCGGTGCGGAATTGGGGCATCGCCTCGTTGAACTCGGCGTTGACCTTGGAGAAGGCATGCACGTTGTGCAGCGTGCCGTCAGGATTGAGGATCTTCAGGGTCTGGCCGACGCGGAGCGCGAACACGTGCGGGTTGTACTGGCAGCCGCCCTGATCGAACTCCACTGCCTCGCCGGGAGCTTCATGCTCCATGGCCGGCAGGCCGCCCTTGATCTGCACCAGCACGTTGGCGATGCGCTGCCCCTCGCCGAGCACCAGCACCTGGCGCCGCCTGGGGTTTTCCTTGCTCAGCTCCTCGCACACCGGATCGGCGGCCATGTCCAGCACCGCCATTTCCGGCGCCTCGCCGTTGAAGGTCACCGTGCCGCTGATCGAAGCGTTGTTGGCGTCGGCGGCGGCCGGCGCTGCCGGCTGCTGCGCGGCGTTCGGACTGTCGGGGGCCGGCTCGCCCGCGCTGCCATCCCCGCCGCCTCCGTCGTCACCGCCGCCGCAGGCGGCCAGCGCCAGCGCCAAGCCCAGGCCGGCGAGGAGCAGCCGGCTGCGCGGCGCGCGGCGCGGGGATGAGGGAAAGCGGCTCAGAGCGCTGCCGGGCCTGAAGCCGGCAAGCCTGAGGTCGGCAAACGCGGTCCTGTCGAACATGGTCGGCGGGCCTCCTGAAGGGTATCGAATCGGGTGTGACAAAAGCCGCATGGGCACTGAATCGGCCGCAGTGTAACCGGTAGACGTAGAAATCCGGCTCAGCAAGAAGCTACGTCACCCCCCCGCCCACTGTCAACACACCCGCGGCAACAAGACAACCATCGCCGCGGGCCGGTCGATAAGGAGGCCCTGTCCCAACGGCGACTGGCAGCAGCGGCCGCCGAGCCCGCCCGCCTTCAGGACGCTGGCCGGAGCACGAGGTACGGCGGGTTGGTCTCTTCCCAACGTCGGATCTCGTCGAGCAGCGTCGTACCCTCCAATCCTCCGGCAGCGCGGAGCACGCGCGCGATGCCCGATACCCCGACACTCGATGGCAAGTCACCCAGAACGTTCCTGAGCCCGATCCGGAGAACCTCCAACACGTCATGTCCTCGTACCTGCCGCCACGGTTGCACCTTCGGCAGCCGGCCAATGCAGCGTTCCAATTCGTCCTCCAAACCAGCCGCCGCCGCACGAATCAGCCCCTCACGGTCCACCTGCCACGTGCCTTCATCCAGGAACCTCGGAATCCGTATCTTCTCCGAGCAGAGATTCAGACCGCATGCGTGCGCCCACCTGAGCTGCCCGAAAACGCTTGCTCGACGCAACAGCGCGGTCGGTACGTCGCTACCTTCTCGTGCCTCGAAGGCGTCGATCTTCGTCCATGTTCCGAACTCGGCCAACACTTTGTCGAACACCGGAGCCTGACATAGCAGAAAGCACTCAAGATCATGGGGCGCCACGGCCACCAGATTGCTCGATCCCAGGCTCTTCCCGATCAAGCAATCGTAATCCTCATCGACGATGCCCAGCACCCCGCCGACATCCCCATCAAGCCGTTGAACGGCCGCCATGACGTTCGGCTTACCTTCGCCGTCGACCAGCGTACAAGCGGAATGTTTTTGCGGCCTCCAGAATCGAGCGTCGTCGGAACCCTCGACTATCAGGACCGAACAGTCGTTCGCCTGCCGTTCCATCTTGACTTCAGTTACGATGATGCCCGGATTCTTGTGTCCTGTCGGCACTCAGTCCGAGCCTCCGAGCCCGATCATCAGATCCGCCCTGTCGCCGATGATGTACGGTGAATGCGTCGCAATCAACGTATCGAAGTTGGACAGTTTTACGATCTCCAGGAGATCCGGAAGAAACTTCTTTTGCCACGCTACGTGCAGCGACAGTTCCGGTTCATCGATCAAGACGATGGTATTTGAAGGCACATTGAACAGAAGATCGTAGTACAGGACGAGTTCGTGCTGCTCGCCGGACGAGAGGCAGTCCAACTCCAGCAGTTGATTGTCGTCAGTCACCGCGACAAGACCGTGCTCCCGATCCATGCGGATCTTCTTATTTCGAAAATTATAGTTCATCTTTTCCAGAAGAAGGCGTGAGCGGTCCTTCAAGGCATCCAGCTTCGCCAGTTTTGCCGTCGTATCATGCACGTACAACGTCATCACGCGCGCCTGCGGGGAATCGATGTCCTCCAGCATTCCGACGGGAATCGGACTCGCCTGCGTTTCTTCCAGAATACCGAGATTTTTCAGTTCATCCGTTTTCTTTTTGATATCTGATATGTGGCATACGAGTTCGTCAACAGTCATCTCTTCTTTCGCAGTAATCAAACGATGGAGAAAGGACTGATCCAGTGTCTGCGATTGTCGCCCATAATCGGCCATGGTATCAGCAAGGCGAGTTCTGAATTCATGACCATATTCGACTACCGTGGAAACCAACGCGCTGGCGCCAGATTGCCAATAGCGACGACGTGGTGGTCGATCTCGATGACCTTCTCCGAACTGGAACAATCTTTGCTCCTCGATCAGATGAGTGTTCACAGCCTTGAGGAAACTCTGAAACCAGATCGGTGTTCTGGGGCTGTCCCCTTCGGCGTTTGATTGTGAGAAAAGATCTCCATATCGGGAGATGACTTCCGGTGACATAAGCAGCTCTCCGTCGCGGGTATCTATCCAAGCATCCGGAATGGTTGGATGATGCTGCAGATGGCCGATGGATGCGGCGATACGTTCTGCTTCGGTTCTCAGACGGACCTGTGCCGAATGTTCTTCTTTGCCGTTCTCGTACACCTTCAACGTAGCCGCGTTGCCGTCTGTCGGGGACTTATGGAGTGCTATCGCGCTTCCGTCATGAAATCCAATGGCAAGGCGGGAAAATGGAATTCGCTCAAAGTACGAAAGACGGGCATTGAGCAACGCATCGATCATTCGCAGAATGACGGTCTTCCCGCTACCGTTGGGCCCGTGCAGCAGCGTTACGCGGTCGTCCAGCTTGAGATCGATGCGATGATCGTAGACGTTGAAGAGCCGATCGACCTCGATTCGTTCGAGCCTTCGGAATTCGGGTTTGCTCATGATTTCTCACTCAGGATAATAGAAGAGGGCGTGTGGTTGTCAAATGCGCGCGTTCAGACGTCGCGCCGGACGGCGCTCAGTGCCGGCGGAGGCGTTCCGCGCGCCGCTTTTCGAAGCCTTCCGCCATGTGGTGGCGGAACGGCAGGACGCGTTCTGGCACCGGCACGCCGCGGAACTCGGCGCGGCACAGGTAGCACACCGCCATCAGCGGCACGCGCCGGTAGATCAGCAGATCGACCAGCGCCAGCACCATCAGGCTGACGCCGTAGGTGAACGGCACCAGGAGGGCGCCCACCACCACCAAGCCGATGCCGATAGCCCGCGGGAACGCCTTCTGGCGAAAGAAGCGGCTGCAGTCGCAGACCGGACATTGCTCCAGGCGGACCGCGGCCTCGCCGATCGGGTAGCGGCGCCCGCAGGAAGGGCATTGCAGGGCGTCCTGCCGCGGGCCGCCGGCCAAGCCGCGGCCGCCGGCCAAGGCCGCGCCGCAGGCGGCGCACTGCGCCCGTATTTCAAGCACCGCGCTGCAAGCGCCGCGCCGCGCGCCGCCGGGGAGCGCCGCTCGGCCCCGGTTGGTCGCCGCGCCGGGCGCGGGCGGAAGCGCCGCGGCGGCCCGCGAAGTTCCGCCCGGCGCGGGCCGCGGGCGGCAGCCGCTCGCGCCGGCGGCCGCGAACGCTGGCCGGCGTCACAGCACGACCCCGTAGCGGAGCAGGAAGAAGCGGTAGGAGAAGTCGCCGATGATGGCCGCCACCACCACCACGTAGAGGATGCCGGTAGCGGCCTGGGTGGACTTGGCGCGCAGCGTGCGCTGCACCAGCCAGATCGCCGCCAGCGGAAACAGCGTGCCGAAGAACACCGCCGCCGCCAGCAGAAACCCGTCCAGCGTCGCGACGAAGGCGTACAACGGCAACGGCAGCCCCTGGTAGGGCACGCTCTGAGTGGCGAAGGCGGCGCCGTTCCAGACCAGACGCAGCGCCAGCAGTACGCCGTATACGGTCACCGCCCGCGCCAGGATGGCGATCGGCAGCCGGGTGACGTTCAGGTACCAGTGGCCGAGCACCATGGTGTACAGCGCCAGGCCCAGGGTCAGGCCGCCAAGCAGGGTGACCGCGACTGCCCCGGCCGGCGCCGCGCCCGCCGGCGTGCGCGCCACCGTGGCCGCCGCGGTCACCACCAATCCCAGCAGCGAAGGCAGCGTGACCAGCGCCAGGCTCGGCCGCGGCCGCTCCCACTGGCTCCAGGTTACGGCCAGCAGGCCCGCCAGCCAGAGCGCCGCCAGCACGGCCAGCCCGGCGCCCCGCAACGGCAGCAGGCGCGCCGCCGCCGGTTCGCTGCCCGGCGCCGCGAACAACAGCGCGCACAGACCCAGGCTGAGGATGAAGCAACTCACGCCCAGGTTGAAACGGTAGAAGCCGCGGTCGATGGCGGCGTTGGCGTTGGACCAGAAGCACAGCGGATAGGCCGCCGCGAAGGCCAGAAAACCGCTCAGGGAGAGCTCAGTCAGCATCGTCGATTGGCGGCCCCGGGGCCGTCCGCTCCATCCTCTCCATCGGCCCCGCCGGCGTCAACGCCGCGTCCCGCCCGCCCCGTCCCGCCGCGCGCTGCGGGCGCGATTGCCGGCCGGTCACTCCGGCGCGGCGCCGCCGGTCACCAGCGTGCCGGTCACGGGCGCCGCGAACCGGATCGTCTTGCTGCGGACATCCACCTCCAGGCCGTGGCCGCGCACCTCCGAGCCGTCGTCCCGCGACACCTCCACGACCTGCTCCGCGTCCGAGCTGAGCCGGCGCCGTTCATCGTCCCAGCGCAGGGCCGCGGCGTGCAGCAATACGCCCTGCGACTCGGAGCGCAAGCGGACCGCCCCGGCCACTTCGGCATCCTCGCTGGCGGTATGATACCGGGCGAAGTCGGCGCTGCCGGTGGTGACGGGTTCGCCGGCCCGGTCATACTCGGTATAGCGCACGTCGCGCAGCTCGGTGACGCCCCGGCGGGGGAAGTTCTGCACTTGGCGCGCACGGATTTCCGCCACCACCCGCCCGTTGCGCACTACCGTGTGGGTGACCTCGGAAAGCTCGGTTTCCGGCACCTCGTCGAGGAGCTCCTCGGGCGTTGCGCCGCCTGCCGCGTAGTCGAAGCTGCACGCCGCGGCAAATAATGCGGTGGCAGCGATCAGAAGGCCGGTTCGCGTGCGCCCGGATTTCGTCCGTCCGTCCGGCGGGTGCGCCATGGGCTACCGCTTCAGCCGCGTGTCCTCGGGATCGAACAGGGACGTGGCGGCGGCCGCGGTCACCGGGAAGGGCTCGTTCATGTACAGCACCTGCAGCCGCGTGCCGGGCGCCGCGTGCTCGGGCGGCAGGTAGGCGAACAGCAGGTACTTGCCCACCGACGGCCCCATGCCGGCGGAGGTGACGCGCGCCTCGCGGCCGTGCGCGTCGACGATGCGCGCGCCGTCCGCGGTCAGGAGCGGCTCGTTGCCGCCGGTGGGGAAGCGTTCGATCCCGGCCGCGGCGGTGTGGTCGTCCATGGTCAGCGCGCGCAGCCGCGCGGCCGGCTTCGCGGCGCGCGCCCGCAGGTAGGCCTGCTTGCCGATGAACGCATCCCGCTTCACGCGCGGGCGGGCCAGGCCGGCCTCCACCGGCGAGTATTCGGCGGTCAGGTCGGAGCCCATCAGCAGGTAGCCCTTCTCCATGCGCGCGGTGGTGCCGTAGACGCCGATCCCGACCGGGCGCGCGTCGAACGGGCGCCCCGCCTGCCGGATGGCGTCCCACAGGCGCACGCCGTACTCGGTCGCGGTGGTGATCTCGAAGCCGCTCTCGCCCACGTAGGAGATGCGCAGCATGGTCACCGGGACCCCGTCGATGAGCGCCGCGCGCACCGTCCCGTAGGGGAACTCCGCCTGCGAGAGGCCGGTGTCGGCGATGCCGGCGAGCAGCGCGCAGGCGTCCGGCCCCCATACCCCGATGGTGCACAGCGCCGAGGAGCGGTCCTCGAACTGCACCGAGCCGTCGCCCGGCAGATGGCGCCGGAACCACACCGCGTCGCGCGCGCCGTCGAAGGCGCCGGTCACCACGCGGAAGCGGTCATCGGCCAGCCGCTGGATGGTGAGGTCGGCGCGGATGCCGCCCTCCGGCGTCAGCAGCGGCGTGTAGATCGAGCTGCCGGGCGGGCGGTCGCACTTGTTGACCGCCAGCCGTTCCAGGTAGGGCACCACGCCCGGACCGGACAGGTCGAAGATCTGAAACGCGCTCAGGTCGACGATGCCGGCCTTCTCGCGCAGGTGCAGGTGCTCGCCGTCGATGATCGGCGACCACCAGCGCCGGTCCCACTCGTGCGGGCGGTCGGGGATGGCGTAGCGCTCCACCAGGTCGGCGTTCGACGCGTACCACTGCGGCCGCTCCCAGCCGCGCGCGTCGTAGTACTCGGCGCCCAGGGCGGTGGTGCGGTCGTGGAACGGGGCGCGCTTCATGCCGCGCGCCGATGCCCACTGCTCGCGCGGGTGGACGATGCCGTAGGTCTTGTTGAAGTGCTCGTTGCAGCGGTCGCGGACGTGGCGCTCGGTACGCTCGTGGGGATAGAAGCGGGTGATGTCCGAGCCGTGCGGATCGCACAGGCGCGGGTAGCCGTAGGTGATCCACTCCGCGATCAGCCGCGCGGTGCCGGGGCCTTCCTTGATCCACACCGCGGCCGCCGACCACAGCCGCTCCACCTCGGCCGTCTCGCCCAGCACCTGCTGCGCGTCCGGGGTGAGCGACAGCAGGCCGTTGACCGCGTACCCGATCTCGGAGCCGGCCAGCAGCCCGCCCATGATCTCGCGCGCGTGACCGAGCTGAGGCGCGAAGTCGCCGCCGGTGAACGGCAGCTCGGTGGGGGACCGCTCCGCCTCGGCGAGCGAGGGGATGTCGTCCGGGCGCACCAGGATCGGGCGGTGCGCGTAGGAGCCGACCTCCATCGCCGCGTGGCTCTGCCGCTCGTACATGAAGACGTCCATGTCGCGCACGATCGGGTAGCCGATTTCGCTGCCGGTCTCGCGCAGCAGGTCGATCGGCCCCAGGTCGGCCATCTGGTGCACCGCCGCGGTGAGCGGAATGCTGGCGCCGGCCATGGCCGCCACGCGCGGGCTCCACACCCCGCAGGCGATCACCACCTGCTCCGCGGCGATGGTGCCGCGGTCGGTCGCCACGGCGCGGATGCGGGGCCGGCGAAACGGCCCGCGCTCCACCTCCAGCCCGGTGACCTCGGTGTCGTCGAGCACCGTGAGCACGCCCTTGGCCAGCGCCCGTTCGCGCATGATGGTGCCGGCGCGCACCGAGTCGACCACCGAAACGGCCGGCATGTAGAAGCCGCCCGCGATCACGGCGGCGTTCACGAACGGGATGCGGGCGGCCACCTCCTGCGGGGTGAGCAGGTACGCCTCGATGCCCCAGGAGCGGGCCGAGGTCATGCGCCGCCGCAGCTCCTCCATGCGCGCCTCGGTGCGCGCCACCTCCACCCCGCCGCAGGTGGTGTTGACCCCCAGCTCCTCATACTGGCGCTGGCTCTCCAGCGTCAGCATCGCGATTTCGCGGTTGTGATCGGTGGGGAAGATGAAGTTGGAGGCGTGGCCGGTGGAGCCGCCGGGGTTGGGCAGCGGCCCCTTGTCGATCAGCACCAGCTCGTCCCAGCCCAGCTCCGCCAAGTGCGCCACCAGGCAGTTGCCGACGATGCCGGCGCCGATCACCGCAATCCTGGCCCGCGCCGGCGCCGCCCCCGAACCGGATTTCGTGTGCCGTTCCATGGCTGCCATTGGCGGCCGTTCGCCGCGCCGCGTCAAGCCGGCGCGCGCGAGCGGTGAAGGTCGATCTCGTCGATCAGCACGATCGCCTCGCGGGCGCACGGCTTGGCCTGAAGCAGCGGCGGCGCCATCTATGACCACTACAACGGCGCGGCATAAGCGGTGCTTGTCCGGCGCGCCGTGCTCGCGGTGGAAACGCGCCGGTACTATTGGCGGGGCTCGGTCTGTTCCGTGCCGTTGGCGGAGTCGCCTTTGAGGGCGCGGTAGGTCAGCTCGTCGATGCCGGTGGCGGACTGGATCGCCGGCCACCCGAATCCCGCCCGCAGGAACCCTTCGATGGCCTCCATCAGGCCCTCCTGGCGGCCTTCCAGCCGGCCCTCCTGACGCCCCTCCTGACGCCCTTCCTGACGCCCCTCCTGACGCCCCTCCTGACGCCCCTCTTGACGCCCTTCCTGGCGGCCTTGCAGTCGGCCTTCCTGCCGGCCCTCCTGCCGGCCCTCCCGGCGGCCTTGTTGCTTGATTTCCTCGACGTAGTTCATCACGTCTCCTTCCGGTCCCGGTACTCGTCGCTGCATTTCCTCGGCAAACCGCCCGCGCAACGGCTCCTCTTGGGTCGCCAGCACGTACCACACGAACATGCGCACCTGCTCCCGGCCCCCGCGGCGCGCCAGTTCGGCCAGCAGCGGCAACGCCCGCGCCAACGCCGGCCATGCCACCGTCGCGCGGTAGGCCAGCATGATGAGCTGCGCCAGCCGCCCCTTCAACGTGCCCCGCACCGCCTCCGGCGCGGTCTCCGAATGGTCGATCAGCAGGTGCTCGAAGCGCGGCAGCCACCGCCACCCGCGCACCTCACGGGGGAACAACTCCGAGAACTCGACGGCGTGACGCCAGCGGCCCTTCCCCAGATAGAACACCATCGGGACGATCGGGCGCAACATGGTCTCCGCAGGAAAGCGGCGCCGGTCGCGTTCCCAGATCCGGCAGCAGTATTGCAGCAGCCGCAGGCGCATCCAGCGGTCACGGCGCCGGACCGTGGACTGATGCTCCAGCAGCACGTACAGCCAGGCCGGCGCGCCGCCGGTGTGGCGGCGGATGGAGTACAGCAGATCGGACTCGGTGGCGCGCAGGTCGGGGGCGACGAAGGCGCTGTTCTCGGCGGAGAGGGTGGACCACTGCAAGCCGTTGGCGACGGCCGGCGGCAGATGGGCGCGCAGCAGGCCGATCGCCTCGGCGGGTTCGCCGAACACGGCGCGGAACAGGTTGTCGTGCGGCTGCGCCGCCAAGTCCTGCTTCGCCATTGGCTTCAGACCGGTTCCCGGCTGCCGGCGGGGCGCGGCCGGCGCCGTGCCCTGGGAGCAGTCGCGTTCGAGCCGCCGCGGCGGTGGAGGGCGGCGGTCGCCGCGGGACCGGCGAACACCAAGCGGATCAGACAATCGTGGGGATGATGCAGGGGTGGTGTCATTCTCTCCTCTGCCCCCTGCAACGGCGCGGCGTCCACGGTGCTTTTGATTGACGGCGCGGGCCGCGCTCACGGGTAGACGCGCCCGGACGGCGGAAGGTCAGCGCGGCGCGGTCTGCTCGGTGCCGTTGGGGGCGTCGCGTTTGAGGGTGCGGTAGGTGTGCTCGTCGATGCCGGTGGCGGATTGGATCACCGGCCACTTGATCCCGGCCCGCAGGAGCCCGTCGATGGTCTCCAGCCGGCCTTCCTGGCGGCCTTCCAGCCGGCCTTCTTGTCGGCCCTCCTGCCGGCCCTTCAACTCGCCTTCCCGGCGCAGAATCTCGCCACAGGTCATCAGATCACCTCTCAGTTTCGGCGCCCGGCGCCGCAGCACCTCACCCAGCGCTTGCAGCGTGTCCGCCGGCCCGGTCTTCAGAATATACGACATGAACGCCTGGTAGTAATCCACCCCGCCGCGCACCGGCTCCCGCTGCAACGCCTCCAGCAGCGGCGCAATCCGCTGCCGCGCTTCCTCCAGGGGCCGCTTGAAGGTGTGCATCATCGCGAGTTGCAGCAACTGCCCGAGCAGTTCCCCGGCCACGGCCGCCGGCGCGATCCGGGTCTGGTCGAGCAGCAGTGGGTGGAAGTGGGGCACCCAGGGCTGGCCGCGCAGCGCCGGTGGGAAGGAGTCGGCCAGTTCGATGGCGTAGGTCCAGTGGCGCTTGCCCTGGTAGAACACCAGCGGCAGCACGGGGCGCAGGTACCGCGCTTTGGGGTGGGCGCGGCGGTCGTTCTCCCAGATGCGGCAGCAGTAGCGCAGCAGGCGTAGCGTGATCCAGCGATCCGGGCGGGACTGATGTTCGAACAGCAGGTAGAGCCACTGCCGCGGGGCGGCGGCGGCGGTGCGCACTTCGAACAGCAGGTCGGAGACGGAGTCGCGCAGTTCCTGGTCGATGAAGGAGCCTGGGGCGCGGCGCAGGGAGGACCAGAGCAAGCCGCGCTGGTGGGACTCCGGCAGGCGCGCGCGGAGGAAGGCGGCGGTCTCCCGTGGGTCGGCGAACACCAGGCGGAACAGGTGATCGTGGGGCTGATGCAGGGGCGGTGCCATACGGTGTCATTCTCTCCTCTGCCCCTACAACGGCGCGGCGTCAGCGGTGCTTTTGGCGGCGCGGAGCGAAGTGCAGGCCCTGATTAAGCAGCTCTCCCAGCTCCCAGCTCCCAGCCGCCAAGCCTCCCGCCGCGCCCTGTTGCCGTAGGCGAACGAACGACACGAACGACTGCGAGGCTGCCGCGTCGGCGCGCGGTGTGCTAAGCTGGCCGGCGTCTGGAGGCGTGGTCGTATGGCAAGTTCAATCAGCGCTCCGCCGGCGCCGGCGGCAGCGATAGACTACCCCAGTTCGGACGGCAAGCCGATGGCGGAAAGCGAGTCGCAACTGATACCTCTCACGTACGCCGTTAGCTGCCTCCGGCACTACTTCCGCAACCGCCCGGAGGCGTTCGCCTCCGGCAACCTGCTGATCTACTACGAGGAAGGGACGTGGGCGAGGGTGGCGCCGGACGTGTTCGTGGTGTTCGGGTCGCGCAATCGGAAAGAAGAACGCGCGTCGTATCGTCTGTGGGAGGAGGAGAAGGCGCCGGACTTCGTGCTGGAGATCACGTCGCCGGCGACGTGGCGGGCCGATCAGGACAGGAAGCGGGAGTTGTATCGCCGGCTGGGGGTGGGGGAGTACTGGCAGTACGATCCGACGCTGAAGTACCTGCGGCCGCCGCTGCAGGGGTTGGAGTTGGTGGAAGGAGAGTACGAGCCGCTGCCGCGGCGGGAGTTGGCGGACGGGACGTTGGCGGCGCGGAGCGAAGTGCTGGGACTGGAGTTGCGGGTGGCAGGCCGGCGGCTGAGGTTCTACGATCCGCAGACGGGGAAGGAGCTGCCGGACTTGGCGGAGACCGACGAACAACGCCGGGAGGCGGAGTCTCGCGCAGAGCAGGAAGCGGCCGCCCGCCGCCGGGAAGCGGCCGCCCGCCGCCGGGAAGCGGCCGCCCGCCAGGCCGCAGAGACCCGCGTCCAACAGGAGGCCGCCGCCCGCCGCCGGGAGGCCGCCGCCCGCCAGGCCGCAGAAACCCGCGCCCACCAGGAGGCGGCCGCCCGCCAACAGGAAGCCGCCGCCCGCCAAGCCGCAGAAGCGCGTCTGGCCGAACTCGAGGCCCTGCTACGCCGCAAATCCGACTGACGCCTCCTGCCTCTTGGAAGTGCGCCCGCCCCGCGCCCCCCGCGCCCTGTGCCGCCCACCCGTGCCCCGCGCCCTGCGCCGCCCGCGCCCCGCGCCCCGCCCCACCGCGCGCTTGACCGTCTCAAGGCCGTGTCGTAAAGTGCCGATAACGGTCCTATGAGGACCAAGCCGCGGTCCTGCGACCGCGGGAGCACGAACGCATCGGAACGGATGAGGACTTGGAGCACTGACACCACCGGCAGCGGCGCCCCAGCGCGCCGCCGGTCTCGCAGCCCCCGTCCGTCCCGGCGGCCGCGGCCCCGGCTGCGAACCATCCGGCGGCCCGCCGCCGTCAGCCGCGCCGCGGCGCTCGCTCTCTCAGGGGATGAATCCGCCGCCCGCCGCCGGCGCCCGCCGTCCGAGCGGGCGCCCGGCCCGGCCCCGTGCCGCGCTGCCGCGCCCGGCGCCGGCGGCCGGGGCCAAGAAACCGGCGCGGAGGTGTTGACCCTGCGGGAGCGGCGTGCTAAGTTGCACCCGGTGAGAAGCGCCGTTCCGCGGCGTGGGCACGCGGGAGGGGTCAACGGAGCGTTGTTGCCGCAGCGCTCGATCTGCTATCTTGCATATGTGAACCGGCACCCAGGTAGCCGGCAGGAGGTATATGGGGTCCATGCTCAATCGTGAATGGCGCGGCGCCTCGTGAGCGCCGCTACAGACTCGAGGGGCGTGGGGTTCCCTGCGCCGCAAACCAAACCGTTCAAGGAGCGGAAGGAGAACAACATGATAATTGCACGTGCGGCAAAGGGAGCCGCACTCCTTTTGATGATTTTCGGCGTTGTGGCGTTGATCGGCTGCCCGGCTGGCGTCACGGGTAAAACCGGACCGCAAGGAACGCAGGGACCCAAGGGTGACGCCGGTGCCGCTGGTGCCGATGGTCAGCCGGGACCGGCCGCCCTCCAGGTCGTGGGTGACGCGAGTGAGCGCTACGCCATCTTGATCAACAACGGCGGCACCGATGCCGCTCCCGCGGTCGGTGACGTGACGAAGCCGGCCACCTCCGCGGACGTCACGGAACTCTTCATCGGCGGCGTGGCGCCGATCACGTACGCCATCTCCACGGCAGCGGCCGGCGGCCCGTTCACGGCGTCGATCAAGGACAACGCGATCGTCGTCGGCAAGCGGACGGGGGCTGCCGGTAACCTCGTAGACCCCGGCTCCTACACCACGGGCACCACGCTGGCCGTCAGGGCTACCGACGCCAACGGGGCGACCGTTACCAAGCTGGTAGCGATCCGGGCCAACCGGAAGCCTATTGCCTTTCGAGGTGAAACTGACGTTCAGAGAAATGTCGTAGTGGGGACGCAGTCGGAGACGTACGGTACCGGCGCCACCGCGAAGAAGGCCAGGAACGTGGTACACATCCTGGATATCAAGTCCTGGAGCGGGCCTGCCGCCGCCCCGGCAACTCCCGTCGGATTATTCAATGACGACGGAACGGACACCGGCGACAATAAGGATGAGGACCTTCGAGATCACGTCATAGAGATCACCAAGATGACCCGCGGTGGCGCCAATGACCCGAAGAAGGCCGCCGAGCACATTCAGGCTGAGATCACCGCAGGCGCGAACGGTTTAGCCACAAATGGTCTCAAGATCACGGGGCTGAAGTCCACCTGGGATTCATCCCTGGATCCTGACGCCCACACGCCGGTCGTTGTCGAGCTCACCGCTACGGACCCAGGTGGAATGAAGCAGACCAACACGATACAGGTTTACGTCGATGGCGCCCCCCAGGTGGGAGCGACGCCGCCGCCCCCGGTTCACTCCAAGAAGGCAACCGGTACCGCGCAGATCCTGATCCGTGATCTGGACAGCTTCTACAAGGATCCTGAAAAGGCGAGCGGGGCGGGCCTCGATGTCCCGGTCGCCGACGTCTCGGCGGAACCGAGCCAGCTTGCCGCTGTGACAATCGATAGCGGTAACTTGTCGGCGACGCCTAACAATCCAGGCAAGGTCACCATCACCTACCTCATAGAGAGTGATGAGGTCGGCTTGCCGCAACAAGGCCCCGCAGGAAGCCTCAGGACCCTCGCATTAAGCTATCTGGGTAGTACCGGTTCCCAGGGATCTATCGACCGTGACGGAGATGGGGCACCCGACACCGCCGCCGCAGGCGTCTTTGATCAGTATATCCAGGGGACCGTAACGCTCAACGTCACCCCGTAACCCCGAAGGCGGCGTAGCTCACGCTACCCCGCATCGCCCAAAGACAAGCCCGCCGGCCCGCAACGGTCCGGCGGGCTTTTTCACGCCCCCACGAAGGAGGAGGCAAAAGGCCCCGTGGAAGGGATATGCCGCGGCTGGATCGCCTCGATACCATTGAGCGCGGATTGGGATTGCTTAGCAACGCCCATTGGAGCGTAAAAGGCGTTTGCCGTCGCCGTAGACAAGCATGAGACCCTCGAAAACGACCCTGTTGAGTACGCATTTGAGGAGATGTGCAACCGTTTCAACCTTTTTCTCGCGCGGTTGCATCGCGACGGAGACACGCAACGTGGGTTGATCGTGATAGACAAGTGGAGCTATGAAGATGCGCTGCAAAAACTGGCGCGACGCTTCCGCGAAGACGGAACCAGATGGGGCCAGCTACGCAATCTTGCTGAAGTTCCCCTGTTCGTAGATTCCACTGCGTCCCGGCTGATTCAGATAGCAGACCTTCTGGCCTGGGCAGTCTGGAGACGATACGAGTTCAAAGATACGCGCTACTTCGACCGGATTGTCGGTCGCTTCGATAAAGATGGAGGCGTACTTCACGGTCTGGTGCACCACAAGAGTCCCGCGGACGAATGCCATTGCCCCGCCTGTCTATCGAGATCGATCCGAAGAACCTGACACTCGCTGGCTCGACGCAGGCGCCCTCTGCTGGATTGTCGCTCGGTTCTCATCCTGATTGTCGCGCTACAGGTACTCCTGCCGCCAGTTCGCGCGTCACTACCGTGCCTGAAGCGTGCGCTTGACCGATGGCCGCGCGATCAGATATGGTCGGCCCCACTGGATGGAGGTCGGTGCTCGATGATAAAGAAGATACGCATCGAAAATTACAAGTGCCTCGTCAATTTCGACCTGGAGCTTGACGAGTTGTCCCTCTTGCTCGGGCTGAACGGAGTTGGCAAGACCGCGGTGCTCGATGTCGTATTCGCACTGCGCCGCCTGCTCTCCGGCGACGCGCGGTTCACCGATGCGGACGTGTTCCCGACCCGGACTCTGACCGGCTGGCAGAGTCGTGATCTACAGGTGTTCGAGCTCCGGGTGCTGCTGGCGGCGGAGACGTTCACCTACCTGCTCGAAGTGGAACATCAGCGGGAGACCCGCTTGGCGCGGATCGGCCGCGAACGGCTGGACGTGGACGGAACGACGTTGTTCGAGTGCGTTCAAAACCAAGTCCAGCTCTATGACGACGATCCGGACGACAGAGAGGTAAAGAAAGGACCAACTTTTACTACCGATTGGAGAGAATCGGCCCTGGCTCGCGTCGTCCCTGTGTCCCATAATCAACGCCTTACCCGCTTCCTGGATTATATGAGGAACATACTCGTCTGCGACATCCAACCTCGGGGGATGAAGACCGAGGCGGCAGCCGAGAGTCCGTTGCTGGACCGGGACGCCGGCAACTTCGCCGATTGGTTCCGGCACATGCTCCCGGAACATCCGGAGCTGATTTCCGATTTGAATAATGAGCTCACCGAGGTAATCGGGGGCGGGTTCAGCAGAATGTGGCTGAAGAAGGTGAGCGATGAGGTTCGTGCCCTGATGGTCGATCAGATAGGCGCCAAATCCGGTGTCAAGTATGATTTGCGAATCGATGAGATGTCCGACGGCCAGCGCGCCCTGATGGTCTTGTACGGTCTGATCCACTTGACCCGAGGCCAGGGCTACACGCTGCTGATCGATGAACCTGAGAACTACGTTGCTCTTCGGGAAATCCAGCCTTGGCTGATGAGCCTCGAGGACGCCTGCGGAGATACCCTGCCACAGGTAGTGATAGCCTCCCATCATCCTGAGCTGATCGACCACCTGGGAAGGGAGAACGGCATTCTTCTGCAACGCGGAACGTCGGACGAGATAACGGCGCGCCGACTCGATACCCGCGAAACCGAGGGCGGTGTGGAGCTCTCCGAGCTGTTCGCGCGAGGGTGGGAAGCTGAGTAGAAGAAAGTCGCAAATAGTGCTGCTGTGTGAAGACAAGCAGCAATCGACGTTCGTCTACCGCTTCCTTATCGAGATGGGATGGAGAAAGGATCAGATTCGAATACGGTCCGCCAAACCAGGGAAGGGCTCTGCGGAAGAGTTTGTACGAAACCGTTTCCCCAAGGAGCTCAACGAACACCGGGCTCGCCCTAGTCTTTCGCGGGCTCTGATGGTGATGATGGACGGCGACAACCGCGGGATTAACGGCCGCATGGCTGAACTTGCCGGCGAGTGCACGAAAGCCGAAACGAGCCCCAGAACTCAGAAAGAACAGGATGTTCTCGTATTCATACCCACTTGGCGCATCGAAACCTGGTTGGCCTATCTGGACGGCGAAGCAGTCGACGAAGCGAAGCGAGATTACCCTCGTTTGCGACGGCCGAGAGATTGCGCTCGGCACGTGGACACTCTCGTCGAGATGTGTCGTGATAAGGCGCTTCGGAAGCCGGCGCCGGCGTCTCTGGCTGCCGCCTGCCACGAATACCGCCGCTGGCCCGATTCCGCTTGAATCGCCCGATGCGGGCGTGACGGCCGGGAGACCAAGCTCGAAAGACGATCGGCGAAAGGCGACGGTAGGGTCCGAGGAACAGCGCCCGCGCGGGCGCGCCGCGCGCGGCCTCCCGCTTCGTCGCAGGAGCATGGAGAGGAGCGAAGGCCGGCTTGAAGACCGCGCTCAGAGATCGAATCGCGACCGAGCGTCACCGAGCGGGTAAAGGTAGGTGATCCATCAAGGGCGGATCGAAGGACGGCGGACCGAAGGATGAAACCGACGGTCTCCTCTACGTCTTCGCGACGACGCGGGATTGCGTCAAACCGTGCAGCTGCGCCTACTGTTTCCTCGCATCAGAGCGCAGTCAGGAGCCTTCCTCGTTTCGGCGCACGATGGTAGGTTCGATTTCGAGTGCAAGGATAAGAATAGCCGGTACCGAGCGGACAAATATGACGTGCCTTACAACTACTACCGATTGACGGTGAAGGCCGAATGCAAGGAATCGATTCTGAAAGAACTGGAGTCTCTGAACATCTCGAGGGAGACTCTGTTCCCGGGGCTGGAATCATCCGCCAAGGCGATCGTCGATGCCTAGTAAGCTCGGTCCGGCAGGTGCTGCGGCGGATCATCGGCTTGCTGCCACTTGCCGCGCCGGCTGCTGAGCAGAGATGACCGCCCTGTTCGGCGGCCGCCTTCGCCAACGCGCGCCGCGTCACTGCCGATCACCTGCAGATGATGGCGCCGTGCCGTCGTATGAAGCAGGATCACCACGCACGATCCTCTCAGCGGGCGCCTCGCCTCGTTGCCCCCGCACGGCCGCCGCAACCTGAAGGGGCATGGCGCGCCATCGACCTGACCGTCCGGCCCTGAGTCTTGCCCGGCCGCGCGCGCCGCGGTATGGTGAATGAGGAGGCACGGACCCCTTGGCAGCGCAGCACGACGCGGCATGATGCGCGTCCAGCCGTTCATCAGCACCGACTGATCAAAGCATCCTGCCCTTCTCGCACAGGTCCCGCGGCGGCGGTACTCTTGCCGCCAGTTCGCGCGTCACTGCCTTGCCTGTCGCGCCGCCGCGCCGCGTGCTATGCTGCGCAGCGTCTGGAGGCGTGGTCGATGGCAAGTTCACTCAGCGCTCCGCTGGCGGCGCCGGTAGCGGTAGAATACCCCAGTTCCGACGGCAAGCCGATGGCTGAAAGCGATTCCCAACGGATACCTCTGACGTACGCCGTCGACCGGCTCCGGTACCACTTCCGCAACCACGCCGACGTGTACGCCTCCGGCAACCTGCTGATCTACTACGAGAAGGGGAGTCCGGGCGCGAGGGTGGCGCCGGACGTGTTCGTGGTGTTCGGTGTCCCCAATGTCGAGCGCTCGTCGTACCGGCTGTGGGAGGAGGGGAAGGGACCCGACTTCGTGCTGGAGATCACGTCGCGGGCGACGTGGCGGGAAGATCAGACCAAGAAGCGGGAGTTGTATCGGCGGCTGGGGGTACGGGAGTACTGGCAGTACGATCCGACGCGGGACTACCTGAAGCCGCCGCTGCAGGGGTTGGAGTTGGTGGGGGAAGATTACGAGCGGCTGCCAAGCCGGGATTTGGCGGACGGCACCCTGGCGCTGCGGAGCGAAGTGCTGGGATTGGAGTTGCGTCTGGCCGGCCGGCGGCTGCGGTTCCACGATCCGCAGACCGGAGAGGACCTGCCGGACTTGGCGGAGACCGAAGACCGACGCCGTGAGGCGGAGGCTCGCGCGGAGGCGGCCGAAGCGCGCTTGGCCGAACTCGAGGCTCTTCAGCGACAATCAAGATGAGAATCCACTGCGAACGTCGACCGAACGCCACCGAGCGGGTGACGGTCAAGTGATCCATCAAGAGGGCCGCCCCGGAGTACGGTCACGATCACCCCTCCGTAACCCCGCAGGCGGCATAGCTCACGCCACCCCGCATCGCCCAAGACAAGCCGCCATACGCCCCGGCCGATTTTAGTGTCCCGCAAGAGCGCAGGGAGGCATACATGAAGAAGCCGGAGTACCCGCGGGCGTGGCAGAGAGCCACTACCGCCGCCGAATGTCACACGCTTGAATCGCCCTCGATGTGGTCGGCCAGAAGGACGGCGAGATGTTTGACGTCGGCTTGTTCTTCGCTTGTAACGATTCGAAGCACGATTCGAAGAACGGTTGCCTCTACGTGTTCGCGACGACGCGCGATCGCGTCAAACCCTACGACAGCGACGCCGTGAGCATCGTCGCCAACTTCGCTCGACTCCGTAGAAACGAACAAGAGGAGATTCTGACAGAAACGGAGCAGTTTCTGGACGAACGACGCGCCTTCGTCCGTTCTTCTCACGGCTACCGTATCATGCGCAGGAGCGATGTCAGAGGAGAAGTCGGTGTCTACTCCTGGCGCTGTCGTATGGATTCCCTGCGCCGGGAGATGGGCCGTCTCCATACCTTCATCAGGCAGGAAAAGCCATACTTCGTCGAGGGTCTGATCGATCCGAGAGACCTGTTCCGCATCTTCATCGTGCAGCCTCGCCGGCTGTTTCCTCGCCTCAGAGCGCCAATGCGCGCCGAAGAGAACGAGTGCGCTCGGTCGGCAGGTGCTGCGGCTGATCGTCGGCCTAGTGCCACACCACCGCGCCGACTGCCGAGCAGAGCTGACCGCCTTGTTTCGGCGGCGGCCTTCGCCAACGCGCGCCGCGTCACTGCCGATCACCTGCATGGCGCCGTGCCGTCCGATGAAGCAGGACCACCACGCACGATCCTCTCAGCCGGCGCCTCGCCTCGTTGCCCCCGCACGGCCGCCGCAACGTGAAGGGCCATCGCGCGCCATCGACCTGACCGGCCCTGAGTCTTGCCCGGTCGCGCGCGCCGCGGTATGGTGAGTGAGGAGGCACGGACCCCATGGCGCTCACCGATACTGACCTGCAAGTCGTGGTCGAGCATGTCAAGCGCATGCTGCCGGCCATGCTGATCGAGACCGCACCCCTCAGCCATCTTCAGGGTGACGCATCCGCAACAGCGCCCGGCAACTACGCCGAGGAGCACTTGGCGCGGTTCGAAGAACGCACGGCGCAGGAGTTCAAGGCCCTCCGCGAGTTGATGCAAGCGGGCTTCGCGGCGGTGGACAAGCGTTTCGAGGACATGAACAAGCGTTTCGAGGACATGAACAAACGCTTCGAGGAGATGAACGCCAACATCGACAAGCGCTTCGCGGCGGTGGACAAACGCTTCGAGGACATGAACAAACGCTTCACCGCGATCCAGTGGATGGGCACCGTGGCGTTCGTGGTCCTCGGCGTCATCATCTCGGTCGTCGGGCTCTCGTGACCAGCACCTGAGCAGAGCTGACCGCCCTGTTTCGACGGCCGCGCCCGCCAACGCGCGCCGTGTCACTGCCGATCACCTGCGGATCATGGCGCCGTGCCGTCAGACGAAGCAGGACCATCACAAGCACGATCCTCTCGGCCGGCGCCTCGCCTCGTTGCCCCCGCACGGCCGCCGCAACGTGAAGGGCCATCGCGCGCCATCGACCTGACCGACCGGCGACCGGCCGGCGCTTGAGCCTTGCCCGGTCGCGCGCGCCGCGGTATGGTGGCCGAGGCGCGGATAACCCATGGGCGGATCGGCCACCACCCTGCGGGTGTACGTCTGTTTCCAAGGCGATAGCCTGAAGGCTGGTCTCGTCACCGGGCATCGGCAGAGAGACGGTTGAACCGGCACCACCCAATACCAGCCGGCAACCGGGGGGCACACCATGGCGGTAATCGACTGGGTAGCGGTAGGAACCCCCATAGTGGCGATGGTGGGAATGTTCGGCATGATGCTGAAGGTCCTCGGTTCGCTGAACAAGAGGTTCGACGACATGAACAAGAGGTTCGACGACATGAACAATAGATTCGACGACATAAACAGGAGATTCGACGACCTGAAGGACTCTCTGAACAAGAGGATCGATGATCTGGCCACCGGCTTGAACAAGAGGATCGACGATCTGGCCGCCAGCTTGAACAAGAGGATCGACGATCTGGCCGCCGAGGTGAAAGACATGCACCAAGAGGTCCGTTCGATAGACAAGCGGATGGTTCATCTTGAAGGAAGGATGGACAGTCTGGAAGGGCGTCAGAGCAGGGAGCCGGGAGCGATGAGGCCGGTGCCGGTATCTGGTGTGGAGAGACCACTCACCCCACCGCCCCCTTGGCAGCAGGAGGAAGCGGAGACAGGCGCAGCAGCCCGGTAGTATCGCCTGCTGCTGGCGCACGTGGCGGAGCGCATGAACCGCAAGAAACGGGAAAGCACAATTGCCCTGCCATCTCGCCGAACGGAACAAGAAAATCGGATCTACTGACGACTCCATGAAGTGACGTATTCCCCGTAAGTGCTGCGGCCGATCATCGACTTGCTGCCACGGCACCTCGTCGAGCTGACCGCCCTGTCGGCGGCCGGCGTTCGCCAACGCGCACCGCGTTCCTGGCGATCACCTGCAGATCATGGCGCCGTGCGTCGGATGAAGCAGGACCACCACGCACGATCCTCTCGGCCGGCGCCTCGCCTCGTTGCGCCCGCACGGCCGCCGCAACCTGAAGGGCATGGCGCGCCATCGACCTGACCGGCCCTGAGTCTTGCCCGGTCGCGCGCGCCGCGGTATGGTGAGTGAGGAGGCACGGACCCCATGGCGCTCACCGATACTGACCTGCAAGTCGTGGTCGAGCATGTCAAGCGCATGCTGCCGGCCATGCTGATCGAGACCGCACCCCGCAGCCATCTTCAGGGTGACGCATCCGCAACAGCGCCCGGCAACTACGCCGAGGAGCACTTGGCGCGGTTCGAAGAACGCACGGCGCAGGAGTTCAAGGCCCTCCGCGAGTTGATGCAAGCGGGCTTCGCGGCGGTGGACAAGCGTTTCGAGGACATGAACAAGCGTTTCGAGGACATGAACAAACGCTTCGAGGACATGAACAAACGCTTCGAGGAGATGAACGCCAACATCGACAAGCGCTTCGCGGCGGTGGACAAACGCTTCGAGGACATGAACAAACGCTTCGAGGAGATGAACGCCAACATCGACAAGCGCTTCGCGGCGGTGAACAAACGCTTCGAGGACATGAACAAACGCTTCACCGCGATCCAGTGGATGGGCACCGTGGCGTTCGTGGTCCTCGGCGTCATCATCTCGGTCGTCGGGCTCTCGTGACCAGCACCCGAGCAGAGCTGACCGCCCTGTTTCGACGGCCGCGCCTGTCCGCCGGGTGAACCCGCTCGCCGCGGGAACGGCGCATACTTGACGGCGGCGGCGGAGCGGTCCAATCTGAAGCAGGCATGAGTGAGCAACCCAACGTGACCGGTGAGACGCTGCGCGAAGCGCAGTTCGAGCGCGGCGTCGGCAGCTACGTCCGCTGGATGGGGTCGGCCTTCCTGGCCGTCTCCGTCGTCGGCATCGTGTTCATTCCGATCTGGCTCCTGATCAGCCTGTGGTACGTGCCGGCCTACGTCCAGCGGCTGTCCGCCCGGCTGACCACGCACGCGTTGGAGGTCAAGAAGGGCGTACTCTTCCGCTCGGAGGCGACCATCCCGCTCAATCGAATCACCGACCTCCGCCTGTACGACGGACCGCTCATGCGCGCCCTCAGGTTGCGCGGGCTGAAGGTGGAGACCGCCGGACAATCAAGCGAAAACTCCAGCGAGGGCAAGCTGGTCGGGGTGACCGCGGTGGTCGAGTTCCGCAATGCGGTCCTGCTCCAACGGCAGACATCGGTGGACGGCGAACAGCCCGCCGGCGCCCCCCGCCAGGTGGAGGGCGCTACCGGCGCTGCCGACGCGACCGAGCTGCTGGCCGAGATCCGCGACATCCTGGCGCGCATGGAAAGGCAACGGGCGCGCTCGTAGCGCTGACCCGCTCCCGCCGCCGGCGCCGCTCCGCTACAACATCCAGACGGCCACCGCGCGCCCATCCCGCCGGCGCTCGTCCGGCGCGGCCGCGCGCTCGCGTTCGACCGGGCGCCGGTCGCGCGGCCGCCGGTCGAACACCACCAGATGCCCCTCCGCGGCGCCGCACTGCGCCATGTAGCCCAGGGTCTGCTCGACGCCGCGCTCGACGGTAGCGGCGAGGGTCTGCCGGTCGGTGCCGCGCAGCACCTTGCACTCGATCACGTAACGCTCCCACAGGTCGGACGGCTGGCCCGGCTGCCGCGGCCACAGCACCAGCAGGTCGGTCCGGCCGCGGCCCAATCCGTATTCGCGCTCGATCCGGCCGCCGCCGTTCACGATGCGCTGCAGATACGCCTGCAGGATCAACTGCGGCGCCGCCTCGCGGTACTCCTCGAAGCGCCCCAGCCAGTGCCCTGCGTGCTCCCCGTAGAAGGTACGGAACGCCCGCAGCAGCTTCGCAAGGTCCAGCCGCCCGGCGCCGTCCACGTACCACGCCGCCTGCTGGTCCAGGCTGCTTTGCAGGACGTAGCCCAGTTCCCGCGGCACCACTTCCGCGTAGATCGGGTTGGCCACGCGCGGCGGGGCGCCGCCGTCGATCAGGCCCAGGTCACGGACGTAGTCGAGATCGCGCGCCTGGTAATGCGCCTCGCCGCCGCTCAGGAGCGGCTCCACGACGCGCCGCACGCGCTCCTCCTCCAGCTTGTGCGCCAACTGGTCCAGATGCGTCCGGCGCGCCAGGATCAGCTCCTCGCGCGCGGCGTAGATGGCATCCTGATCGATGGTGCGCGCGCGGTCGCGCCCCGCCTTGTTGTCGAAGCACGCCTCGGCGCACAGCGCGTTCACCAGCCACGGCTGGCCCCGGGTCTGGGTCCAGACCGCGGCCAGCGCCGCCGGCGTGAAGCGCTGGCCGGTCTGCTCGGTGTGCTGCGCCAGCAGCGCGCGCGTCTGCGCCGCGGTGAAGTCGCCCAGGCGCACCGACTTGGCGGCGATGTTGAACGGGCTGCCGCCGGCCACCGCCTCGCCGGCGCTGGAGCGGATGCGGTAGTCGCGCAGGTCGCGGACCCCGCTCAGCACGATGCTCTGCGGGAAGCCTGCGGGACGTTGCTCGTAGCCGGCGCGGAGCTGGCGCAGCACCGACAACAGGGTGTCGCCCGCCAGCGAGTCGATCTCGTCCACCAGCAGCACCAGCGGCGTGGGATCGGCCAGGCACCACTCGACCAGCAACTCCTGCAGCGCGGCGTCGGGGCCCGACTGCTCCAGGATGCCGGGCCAGACGCGGCGCGGAACGTCGTCGCCCAACAGCCGGGCGCGCGAGGCCACGCTGCTGAGGATGGCGCGCATGGCGCGCGCGGTATCGTCGCGCGCTACCTGGCCGACCTCGACGTTGACGTCTACGCAGCGGTAGTTCCCGGCCGCGCCGCTGTTGAGCAGATCGCGCAGCGCGATCAGGGCCGACGTCTTGCCGGTCTGGCGCGGCGCGCGCAGCACGAAGTATTGCCCGGCGCGAATCATGTCCAGCAGTTCCTCGGCGTCCAACCGTTCCAGCGGCGGAATCGCGTAGTGGTCCTGCGGGCGCACGGGGCCGGCCGTGTTGAAGCGGCGCATGGTACGCGCGGTCCGCCGGCGGCGCTACTTCAGGCCGGGGCCGGCGCGGTTGCTCCATGAGACCGGCTCGGCCGCACCGGCGTAGACCGGCAGCAAGTGGCCGGTGACGGCGCGGGTTTGCTCCGCCCAGCGGCGCCAGTCGGGCAGATCGGTGACGTGGTTGGCGATCAGCGCCTGCAGCTCCTCCGGGAGGTCGTCGTAGGCGGGCCAGTACCAGATCGTGAGCACGGTGCGGCGCTCGCCCGACCGGTTGGCGTGAGCGGAATGGAGCAGGCGCGCGTCGCCGACCACCACGTCGCCCGCGCGCACCGGCACGTCCACCTCGCCGGGCGCCGGCTGCAGGGCCGGATGCTCCAGGTTGGCTGCGGTGCCCACCTCATCCGACTCGTGCGCGTTGCGCGGCAGGTCGTGCAGCGGATGGCGCTTCAGATGCGATCCCGGAATCACCCGCAGACAGCCGTTGGCGCGCGCGGTATCGACCAGATAGTACATCAGGAAGTATTGCTGCGGGCGGTCGGTGTAGCTGATCGGATGGTTCCACAGCACCCCGTCCTGGTGCCAGTAGAGCGGCGGGGCGTGCGGCGGTTTGCTGATCAGGAACCCGCTCCACAGCCGGGGCCGCTCGAACCCCAGGGCGGCGAATACCGCCAGCGCGCGCGGGTCGGCGAGCAGCTCGGCAAACGCCGGATGGGGAAACTTCCAGTAGGCAATGATGCAGCCCTGGGCGCGGTGCCGCGCGAAGTGCTCCGGGTCTTCCTGGGCGATGGTCCACTCGCTCATGGCGTTCAGCTTCGCCACGGTGGCGGCATCCAACACGTTCTCGAAGATGCAGAACCCGTCGCGTATCAACTGCTCCCGCTTTTCCTGCTCCCGGACCGGCATCGACGTTCCTCCTCCCGGAGCGGCTGACCGCATGGCGTCGGCCAAGCCCCGAGCGCGGCCCCTATTGTAGCGCCCCGCCATCCGCGGGTCAGCCATGGGTTGCGTTTCGCCGGCCTTGCCCCTTGGCGTCAGGTGATGATGGCGCCCGCCCACAGCCGCTCCAGGAACTGTTCCCAGGGCAGGATCAGGATGCCGTCGGGCGTGCGGCGGGGAGCGTCGGCGGTGCAGACCACGGCGGCCAGAGCGGGCCGGTGCTCCTCCGCGTACGCGCGGAGGCCCCGGAGCTCGCGCGGCCCGGGGTTGGCGCCGCCCTTGACCTCGAGCGCGACTTCACCTTCGCCGAGCACGAAGTCGCATTCCAGGCCCGACTTGGTGCGCCAGAAGCGCACCGGATAATCGCACTCCCGGTAGCTGCGGCAGGCAAGCAACTCCATGAGCACCAAGTGTTCCAGCGCGCGGCCGAAGTCGGGACCCGCAGCCCGTTCGACCCGGCGCCCGGCCAGGTAACCGGCGACGCCGACGTCGAACAGGTAGAACTTCGGCGCCCGGTTGATGACCGCGCGCGTCCGGCGGCTGCGGAACGGCTCCAGGAAGACGCCGAGCAGGGTATCGACGAGAATCTGAAAGTATTCCCGCACGGTCTTGGAATCGACGCCGCAGTCGCGAGCCACGCTGCTGAAGTTGAGCAGCTCCCCGTGACAGAACGGCAGCGCGTCGAAGAACCGCGAGAACGCCGCCACGTTGCGCGTCAGCCCTTCGTCGAATACTTCCTCCTTGAGGTAGTCGTCGACGTAGCCGGAGAGCGCGCGCCGGTTCTGAGCCGCGTCGTAGTGTTGCGGGACCAGGCCGCGATTGAGCGCGCGCAGCAGGTCGAACGCCGGAATCTCCGGCCACGTCAGGGGATGCAGCCGGAAGCGCCAGGCGCGGCCGCCGAGCAGGTTGGCGCGCCCGCGCTTCAACTTGCGGGCGCTGGAGCCGCACAGCACGAAGCTCAGGCCGGCGTCTTCGATCAGACGATGCACCTCGTCGAGCAGGGGCGGCACTTTCTGCACCTCGTCGATGATGATCGGTTCGGCCCGGACCGCGGCGGAGAGAGCGCGCACGCGGTCGGCGAGGCTCCACGGCGCCCGCGTGAACTCCAGCAGCAACCGGGTATCGAGCAGGTCGAAGCGGGCGGAACGCGGGAACAGGCGCCGCAGCAGGGTCGACTTGCCGGTCTTGCGCGGCCCCCACAGGAACGCCGACTGGCCGCGCGGCAGCGTCAGGTCGAGGGTGCGGCGGTATGGCGCCAATTCGTCACTCATTCCGAACAGGTCTGACTCATTCGGAATATATTCCGAACTGGACGGATCGTCGAGGGTCCCGGAATATAGGTCCCGGCGCGGATGCGGCCTTCCCGCCACGCCGGCCTCACCGGCCTCATCCGGCAAGGTTGCCGCGCCCGACGGGTTTCATCTACGCTCGGCGCGATCCTGGAGGAACCATGAGCAACACGGACACCGCATACCGGGTATTGGGCACGCGTCCCGTGCGTCACGACGGCGTAGACAAGGTAACCGGCCGCGCCAACTACGGCGCCGACTTCAGCCTGCCGGGCATGCTGCACGGCAAGATCCTGCGCAGTCCGCATGCCCACGCCCGCATCCGCTCGATCGACGCCGGCGCCGCGCAGGCGCTGGACGGGGTGTTCGCGGTGGTGACGGGCGATGACTTTCCGGCCGGCGCCGGGAGTCCGGCCGAGGTGATCATGTGCCGCGGCCACGTACGCTATCAGGGCCACGCCGTGGCCGCGGTGGCGGCGGCCACCCCTGCCATCGCCGACCAGGCGCTCGATCTGATCAAGGTGGACTACGAAGTCCTGCCCCACGTCACCGACGTCATGGAAGCGGCGCGCGGCACGGTGATCATCGATCCCGAGCTGCGCACCGACGGCGACGAGGCGGCGCCGCTCTCCAACATCTCCAACACCGACCTGTTCGACGCCGGCGACGTGGCGGGCGGGTTCCGGGCCGCGGACGTGATCATCGAGCAGGAGTTCGACAGCGCCACCATCCACCAGGGCTACATCGAGCCGCACGCCTGCGTTGCCCGCCGCACCGAGGAGGGTCAGATCCTGCTGTGGGTCTCCAGCCAGGGCCACTTCGCCATCCGCGACCTGACCGCGGCGCAGCTCGGCATCGGTCCGTCGCAGATCAAGACGATTCCCGCCGAGATCGGCGGCGGCTTCGGCGGCAAGACCACGGTCTACCTGGAGCCGGTGGCGATCCGGCTGGCCGAGAAGTCGGGCCGGCCGGTGAAGATGGTGATGTCGCGCGCCGAGGTGTTCACCTCCAGCGGCCCCGCCCCCGGCAGCCACATCCGCCTCAAGATGGGCGCGACCCGGGAGGGTCGCATCACCGCGGTGGACGCCGATCTGTGGTACGAGTCAGGCAGCTTTCCCGGGCCGCTTATGGGACTGGGGATGATGTGCCTCACCGCTCCCTACGAGATCGAGCACTACCGCATCAAGGGCTACAACGTGCTGGTCAACAAGCCCTTCATGCGTCCCTACCGCGCGCCGCTGGCGCCCAACGCCGCGCACGCCACCGAGACCGTGATCGACGAAATCTGCGAGCGGATCGGAATGGACCCGATCGAATTCCGCCTCAAGAACGCCGCCCGGAAGGGAACCAAGGCCGCCTACGGCCCGGTCTACCCCGAAATCGGGATGGTGGCGACGTTGGAGGCCGCCAAGGCGCACCCCCATTACCGCGCGCCGCTGGGCCCCAACCAGGGCCGCGGCGTGGCCTCCGGGTTCTGGATGAACATCGGCGGCGACGCCACCGCCAACATCTCGGTGCTGCCCGACGGGCAGGTGTCGCTGATCACCGGGCGGCCCGACATCGGCGGTTCCCGCGCCGCCCAGGCGATGGTGCTGGCCGAGGAGCTGGGCATCCCGGTGGACCAGGTCAACCCCTCGATCGGCGATTCCGACAGCGTCGGCATGAACGGCATCTCGGAGGGCAGCAGCACCGCCTACGCCAGCAGCATGGCGATCCACGAGGCCGCCGCCAAGCTGATCGACGAGCTGCGCGACCGCGCCGCGCTGGAGTGGGAAGTCGACAAGGAGCAGGTCACCTGGCGGGAGGGCGCGGCCCACCTGAACGGCGCCGGCAACGGCGCCAGGGAGTCGCTGTCGCTGCGCGCGCTGGCGGAAAGCTCCTCGCAGACCGGCGGGCCGCTGGGCGCCGAGGCGGCGGTCAACGCGCGCTTCGCGGCGCCGGCGTTCGGCACCCACATCTGCGACGTGGAGGTGGACCGGGAGACCGGCAAGGTGGACGTGGTCCGCTACACCGTGTGCCAGGACGCGGGGCGGGCGCTGCACAAGAGCTACGTGGAAGGGCAGCTCCAGGGCGGTGCCGCGCAGGGCATCGGCTGGGCGCTGAACGAGGGCTACTTCTACGACGAGCAGGGCGTGATGGACAACGCGGGGTTCCTCGACTACCGCATGCCGGTGGCCATCGACCTGCCGATGATCGAGCCGGTGGTGGTCGAAGTGCCCAACCCCAAGCATCCCTACGGCGTGCGCGGGGTCGGGGAAAACGCGATCGTGGCGCCGCTGGCGGCGGTGGCCAACGCCATCCACGCCGCCGCCGGGGTGCGCCTGCGGCAGGTGCCGATGTCCCCGCCGCGGGTGCTGGAGGCGATCCTCGCCCGGCAGCAGGCCAACGGCTCGTAACCGCTTGCCGCGCGACACGCACGAGGCGCCGTTGGAACCGGGCGGCGCCGCCCGGCGGGGCGCGCGCGGCCGGCAGCGGGAGGGCGCTTCCTTCCCGGCGCCGCCGGCCAAGGTCCGACTGCCGGCGAGCTATGCCGCCGCCGTCAGCGAGATCAAGCGGCGCATCGGCACGCAGCGCCTGGGCGTGGTGCTGGCCGCAAACGAGGCGCTGGTGTTGTTGTACTGGGACGTTGGGCGGGCGATCCTGGAGCGGCAGCAGCGCTCGGGCTGGGGCGCCAGGATCATCGACCGCCTGTCCCACGACCTGCGCGCCGCCTTCCCGGAGATGCGCGGGCTGTCCGCCCGCAACCTGAAATACATGCGCGCCTTCGCCGCCGCGTGGCCCGACCGCTCAATTGTGCAACAGGCTGCTGCACAAATTCCGTGGTCCCACAACGTGATCCTGCTGAACAAGCTCAAGGACGCCCGCACCCGTCTCTGGTACGCCCGCAAGGCGCGCGAGCAGGGCTGGAGCCGCAACGTGCTGGCCATGCAAATCGACGCGAGACTGCACGAGCGGGAGGGCATGGCGGTCACCAACTTCGCCGCCACCCTGCCGCCGGGCGACTCCGACCTGGCGGCGCAGGTGTTCAAGGACCCGTACCTGTTCGACTTCCTGGGCACCGCCGCCCCGCGCACCGAGCGGGAGATCGAACAGGCCCTGGTCGATCACCTGCAGTCGTTCCTGTTGGAACTGGGCGCGGGATTCGCGTTCGTCGGCCGCCAGGTCCTGCTGGAGGTGGGAGACCGCGACTACTACGCGGGAGACGCGCCTGGTGGACTCGCTGCCGCAGGAGCTGCGGGGCAGCCTGCCGACCATCGAAGAGATCGAAGCGGAGCTGAACGGCCCGGAACATGAATGATGCGGCCTGGGATGTCTGCACTCCCGATCGACAAAGGCCGCATGTTCCTCCCAAGCTAGCCTACGAGCAAGACTCTATTGAGCTGCTAAAGGTGTATTTGGCGTTCGCAGAAGAATTCGAAATCCGCCCACCATACTACGTGTTTCTGTCATTCCTTGGGGTCAGAGGATGCGAATTTGGCGTTAAGAAAGCCCTCTAAACATGCTCATATCCTAGAGGAAGATATGCTGATTCTTCCGGAAGTCGTTATTCAGGACCGCGATGAACAGCCACACCAAGCCCTGAGGAAGGCATTTTGACATGGTATGGAACTCTTTTGGGTTCATAGGATCACGGAACTACGACGATAGCGGAACTGGAAGTCTGGCTAGCACGAGAGAGCTATGGCCGCGGCACCCGTCCACCACCGAGATTAGCGACCACTCATTCACCGCCGAGCAGACGGTGGATCGTCCATCCATGGCTCCGGGGCGCATTTCCAAAATGTAGGTTAAGTTAAGCGTCAGGCCGCTTGGTGGCCAAGCCCAAATTCCTAGTGTGAAGATGACGTTTCTCGGCGATCTTGAATCACCGGTCTACGCGTTCGGCAACGGGGCTGAACGGAACCGGCGCCTGGCGATCCTCGCCGGGGCGGCCGAATCCGGCGCCGACATGGCGGTAGCGGTGATGGGCGGCGCACAGCAGCCTGAGATTGTTCGGCTCGGCGGCGCCGCCGCAGGCATACGGCACGACGTGATCGATCTGCAGCAGGTGTTGGGAGCCGCAGCGGCGCCCGCTGGTGCGGTCCACGTAGCGGCAGCGGCCCCGGTCGCGCCGCCAGACCTCGCGCTTGACCGCCGCCGGGATGGCGCGGCCGGTCACGCCGGTCTTCGCTGCCGAAGTCCGAGTCCGCGGCGGCGCAGCCGGCTGCGCGCACGCCGTCGCAGCCTGCCGGCCGAGGCGCCGCGTCTTCGGCGCCGAAGTTGCGTCGCACGCCGGCTTCGCTGCCGAAGTGTCCGGGCGGTCAGCGGCTTCGTCTCCCGGCTGCGCCGCCGCCTGAGCCGATACTTTCGCCGCCGAAGGAGCGGCGCTGTCCGCGCTGGCCTCCTGCTTCGCTGCCGAGGCAGCGAAGCGAGCCGAGGCCGGCTGCGTCTTCGGCGCCGAAGTTTGCTCGGCGCCTTTGGCCGGCGCGGCGCGCCGCCCGCTCGGCGGACGGGCCGGGTCGTGGCGGTCGAGCCCTTCCCGCACCAGCCGCGCCATGAGCTGCCCCAACGTCAGGTGCGGGTCGACGTGGGACAGGAGGCCCTTGAGCCGCTCCAAGCCGCGCCGGCACTCATCGTCGATCACCGCCTTGAGTTCCCAGCGCCCGCCGCCCAGGGGCCGCACCCGATCCGCCGGCGCCGCCAGCTCCGGGTCCACCTCGGCCAGCATCTGCATCACCTCCCGGCTGCTCTTGCCGGACGCCTGCTCCACCAACTCCCGCCGCGCCTCCGAGTCCAGCACCGGCGCGGCCGCCGGCTTCCGCTCCGCCGGCCGCAGCGGCGCGGCGCCCTCCTGCGACTGAGCGGCAGCCCCGAACCCGGTCCCGCCCGGCGCGCTACGCGCCGCGCGCTCCTTCTTGCGCTCCTGCCGGTCGAACGCGTGCTGCAACTGCGCCGCCGCGTTCAGCGTCATCGAGCCATTCTGCAGGCGCTCGCGGACGCCGTCGACGTCCGCGCAGAGCCGCATCGCCTTGATGCGCCGCCACGCTGCGGCGTCGCTGTAACCCAGTTCGCGCACCGCGTAATCGAACAGACTCGAGAACCCGCGGCGCAAGTATAGGCGGCGCTTCTGGATCTCGCGCAGGTGGTCGATCACGACCACTTCGAGATGGTGTTCGATGCCGGAAAGTTCCTTGGTCCGCTCCAGCAGATGGTCGTCTGAGAGGGCGGATACGGTAGTGGTGACGGCCTCGTCGGAAGCATGTTGGTTCATGACATAAGTATAATCATGGAAACTACTTGAGTCAATTTTTCGGGCCGGAATATGCCACCTGCCGGCGTGACTCGGCGGCGCATTTCCAAGCGGTTTGACCAATGACTCCTTACTCTTATTTTAAGAGTATACGGTATTCGAGAGCAATAGGAGGGTAGCGAGATGACCAATACCGACAGTCTCCGGGAAGACATCGCGTACGTGCGGGCGGCGGCCGAACGGGCGGACACCGGCACCATCCCGTCAATCTGTCTGCTGTGGGCGGTGATCGGGCTCTGCGGGGGCGTACTGGCCGACTTCGCCGCCGACTCCCGCTGGGTGGGCCGGTTCTGGCTGGCGGCGGCGCCGGCCGGTACGTGCCTCTCCCTGTGGCTCGGCTTCCGCGCCGGCCGTCGGGACGGTCAAGCAAGTCGCCGCACCGGCGTGCGCTGGGGCCTGCACTGGTTGGCGTTCATGGCCGCCGGGGCGCTCGGCGCCGCCCTGGTGGCGGCGGGGCACCTGCAGTGGTCCGGGTTCGGCTCGCTCGTCGCGCTGTTCCTGGCCCTGAACTACGCCCACGCGGGCTTCTACCTGGACCGCCGGCTGCTGCCAGTCGCCGGCGTGCTCGGTACCTGCTATCTGGTGACGTTGTTCGTGCCGGGGTATCAGTGGACGCTGGCCGGCGTGCTCATGGCCGCGGCGCTCGTCTGGCAGGCGATCCTTGGTGCGCGCCAGCGCGATGCCCGCCGATCCTGACATTCCGGGACTGGAGGAGCTGGCGGCGCTGAACGGGCTCCTGCAACATCGGGTTCGATTGGCGATTTGCGTTCTGCTTTCGAAGCACGACGCGATGTCGTTCAGCCGTCTGAAGCAGGTCCTCGAAGAGAAGGACGGCAGCCTCGGTACGCACCTGCGCAAGCTGGAAGACGCCGGTTACCTGACGATTGACAAGACCTACCGCGACCGGCGGCCGGTGACTTGGTATCAGTTGACCGCCGCCGGCCAGCAGCGATTGGAGCGGCACATCGAAAATCTGATGCGTCTGATCGGGCGCGCCCGGTAACGGCGGGAGGCTCCGAAGGCCGCTTACAGGTAGTTGAGGGTGGGGAGCTCGGCGGCGCGGCGGGGGTTGAACTTGCGGTCGCGGTTGACCGGGTTGTGGTAGCGCAGGACGCGCTGGGGGCCGGCGGCCTCCGGCAGGCGCAGCACGGTGGTCGGGCGGGTGGTGGTGACCAGCCAGTCGATCAACTCGGCGCGCAGCTCCTCCACCGCGGCGCGGTGCTGCGGCAGCAGGGCCAGGTTCTCCTGCTCCCACGGGTCGGCCTCCAGGTCGTACAGCTCGGCGAAGCCGCGCTCCTCCCACTCCGCGCCGAAGCGGGCGAACATGCCGGCCGGGTAGTGCACGTAGCGGTAGCGGCCCTTGCGCACGCTCTTGCTGAACGCGAACTCGGTCACCGCGACGCGGCGCACGGCGCCGCTCCCGCCGCGCAGCAGGTGGCCCAGGTCGTGGCCGTCGCCGGTCTCCATGGCGTCCACTCCGGCCAGGGCGCAGGCGGTGGCGGCGAAGTCGACGCTCTCCACCAGCTCGCCGGCCACGTGACCGGCGGGAAAGCGGCCCGGCCAGCGCCAGATGAACGGCACCCGGGTAATGGCGTCGGAGCAGATCCCCGGCGCCTTCTCCATGATCCCGAACTCGGCGGCGTAATCGCCGTGGTCGGACGAATAGACCACGATGGTGTCGTCCGCCAACCCGGCGTCATCCAGGAACTGCAGAAACTCGCCCACCGCATGATCGACGTGGCTCACGTTGCCCAGGTAGCCGTGCAGCTTGCGCCGGCGCCCGGCGGCGAAGGTCCGCGGCTCGAACAACTGCCAGTCGCCGGTGCGCCAGCGCCGCACCGCGGCCTGGAAGTGCGGCGCCTTGCCGTGCAGGTCGTGGTCGGCGTTGGGCGGCAGGGTGAGGGCCTCCTGGTCATAGAGGTCCCAGAACCGCTGCGCCGGCGTGTAGCACTGGTGCGGCTTGGGGAAGTTGGCCTGCAGGAAGAACGGGCGCCCGGCGTCCGCGCAGCGGCGCATGAAGTCGATGCCGGCGCGCGTCAGGTAGCCTTCCTGTCCATCCTCGTAGCTCACCTTGCTCGGGCGCGCGTCGCAGGTCTGGCGGCCGGCGGCGCCGAACTCCCGCATCGCGCCGTGATCCTCCAGCTCGGTGAGGCCGCGTTCGGCCAGGTAGTCGGCGTACTCCGCCGAACGCCCGCCGATGCTGCTGCCGCAGGTCTCCAGGAAGTAGTCCACGTCATCCTCGACCCAGTACTCCGGGCAGTGGATCTTGCCGACGGCGCCGGTGCGGTAGCCGTAGCGGCGCAGATGCCCGAACAGAGTGGGCAGGCCGCCGGGATTGGGACCGCTCAGGCCGTAGTAGCCGTGGTTGTGGCAGTACTGGCCCGACAGCCAGCAGGTGCGGCTCGGGGTGCAGATCGGGTTCTGGGTAATGGCGTTGTCGAACCGCACCCCCTGCGCGGCGAGGCGGTCCAGATGCGGCGTGCGCGCCTCGGGGTGGCCCTTGTGCCCCAGCGCCTTGGCGTGATGCTGGTCGGAGAACAGCAACAGAATGTTGGGACGGCTGCTCATCGCTTCAACCGTTGGGGTTGATATGTACCTTGATCGAGTGGGTGGACTTGTCAAGGGCGGCGCCGAACGCGTCGTGCACCGCGGCCAGCGGAAAGCGCTGCGTAATCAGCGAGCGGGCCGCGGCGGCCTGTTCGGCCACCATCTCCATGGCGATCTGATAGTCCGCGCGGCCGTTGCTCGCCGAGTAGGTCATGGAGCCGACGAGTTCCACTTCGCGCGCCGCCAGCCGCAGCGGATCGATGGCGACGGTGGGCACCGTGAACACCCCCAGCAGCAGCAGCCGGCCCTTGGGCCGCACCGCCAGTTGCGCCTGCAGCAGGGTGTCGCCGCGCCCGCCGACCGTCTCCACCGCCACGTCCACCACCCGCTGCGCGGCCAGCTCCTCCAGCCGCTCGCGGCCGGCGGGGTCGTCGGCCAGCACCTCATCGGCGCCAAGGCGGCGCGCCGCCTCCTGCTGGTGCGGATGGCGGGCGGTGATCAGCGTGTGGGCGCCGCCGGCCTTGGCGGCGATCAGCGCCGTGAGGCCGATGGTGCCGGCGCCGATGATGAGCACGGTCTCGCGGGCTCGCAGGTTGACCTTGGCGTAGCCGTGCACCGAACAGGCCAGCGGCTCGGCCAGGGCGATTACCTCGCCGTCGGCGCCGGCGGGCGCCCGGTAGGCGGTGCGCGCCGGAACCGTCATCAACTCGCTCATGCCGCCGCCCGCGTTCTCCCCGACCAGGCCGCGTTCGGTGCAGACGTGGTAGTTGCCGGTCAGGCAGAAGCCGCAGGAGCCGCAGCTCAGCAGCGGTTCGATGCCGACCAGGTCGCCCTCGCGCACGTGGCGCACCCCGGCGCCGGCCGCGGCCACGGTGCCGGCCACTTCGTGACCGGGGGCGATTCCCGGCATCGCCTCGAACTCGCCGCGGTAGAAGTGCAGGTCGGAGCCGCAGATCCCGGCGCTGGCGACCGCGACCTGAACCTCACCGGGCCCCGGGTCGCTCGCCTCCGTCTCCACCAGAGCCAGCTTGCGCTGCTCGGTCCAGCGCACCGACTTCATCAGGCGCGCCATTTCAGATGCCCACCACCATCGGGTAGTCCTCGTAGGTGGGACACTTCTCGGCGGCGAAGATGCGATCGATTTCGGCCCGCTCCCCGGCGCTCAACTGCCACTCGGCGGCGGCCACGTTCTCGGCCAGCTCGCGGGCAGTGCGCATGCCCACCAGCGCCACCGACACCGCCGGATGGCCCAGCACCCAGGCGATGGCCAACTGCGGCAGCGACCGCCCGGCGCGCGCCGCCAGGTCCGCCAGGCGCCGGCCGACGCGCAACGCGCGGTCGAAGTCGGCGGGGCGAAACAGCGGCAGCCAGAACGCGTTGTGGTGGCGCCGCCAGTCGCCTTCCTCGAAGGTGTGGCCGGGCCGGAAGGCCCCGGTCAGCAGGCCGAACGCCAGCGTGCCGTAGGCCATGAAGCCGATGCCGTGCTCGCGGCAATAGGGCAGGATCGCCTTCTGCATGCGCCGGTCGAACAGATGGTAGCCGACCTGATTCACCGCCAGGTCGGTGTAGCGGCGGCAGTAGTCCATCATCTCCACGTTGAAGTTGGACACGCCGCCGTAGCGGATCTTGCCGTCCGCCTTCAGCTTCTCGAACGCCCGCATCGGTTCGTCGAGCGGAGTGCCGTAATCGGGCCAGTGGATCAGCATCAGATCGATCACCTCGGTGCCGAGCCGGCGCAGGCAGCCCTCGGTGCGCTCGATGATGTACTCGTAGCGCGAACAACGGCCCAGGATGCGGCGCTCCGCGTCGTCGAAGGTGAAGCCGGTCTTGGTGACCAGGATCACCTCCTTGCGCCGCTCGCCGAGCGCCTTGCCGAGGATCTCTTCCGAGTAGAAGGGGCCGTAGACCTCCGCGGTATCGAACAGGTTGATGCCATGGTCGATCGCCGAGCGCACCGCGCGCGACGCTTCGGCCACGTCGATCGAGCCGTACATGGTGGTGCTCATCTCCCAGGTGCCGAAGCCGATCGGGGAGGTCATGAGGTCGGTGTTGCCGAGGCGCCGTCGTGTCATAGCCGCCCCACCTTACCGGCATCGCCGCCAAGCGGAAAGCCGGGGTGAAGTGAGTGAGCAAGGACGTGAGCGGACGGCATCTTCCGGCAGGTCAGGGTCCCTCGAGCAGCCGCCGCACCGAGCAGCGCAGTTCGGGAAACGCGAGCGGAGTCAGCTCCCCGCCGGCGGCGGTCATGATCCGGCGATAGCGATAATCGGTCCCGTCGGGGTTGCGGAACACGACGAGCCGCGACTGCTGCAGATCGACCACCCAATACTCCGGCACCTGCGACTGCGCGTAGAGGCGCCGCTTCTCCTCCAGGTCCTTGGCCAGGCTGGAATCGGAAAACTCGATCAGCCAGAAGATGTCGCCGGGGTAGGGATGATGAGCGAGGTACTCGCGACCGAGTGGCCGCACCACGGCGATGTCCGGCTCCGGCTCGGAGTCGTACCCGGGCAGGGTAATCGGGTGGGCCGGCCGCACCACGGCCTGCCCGCCCACCAGCCGGATCAGATACTCGCCGGCCTCGGTCATCAGGTAGGCGTGAGTCATTCGCTCAGGCGACATCTCGACGATTTCCCCGCTCAGCAGCTCTACCGGCCGATCGTCGAGCATGCCGCTCGCGACCATGCGGTGGTAATCCTCCAGCGTCCATTTGGCAAGGGTCACGCTCACGCCGCCGCTCCGTTCGTCGAAAGACGCTACCCCGCGGCCGTCCATCTGTCCACTCAGGCGCTAGCGGCGCGGCGGCGCGCGGGCGGCTTGACAGCGGCGCCGCGCTGAGGACTAGGGTAACGCAATCATGGCGGAAGACACGCGACTGTTCGTAGGGACCGTAGGGGAGGGGCTGTACGTCAGCGACGACGGCGGCGGCACCTTCAAGCGCAGGGCCGGCAACGGCTTGTACATCGAAGGCGAGGTGCGGGCGCTGGCGGCGCACCCGCGCAACCCGCGCCGCGTCTATGCCGGCACCAACGCCGGCGTGTGCCGCTCCGACGACGGCGGCGACACCTGGCAGCGGCTGCCCAGCGCCATGGACGACATGGTGGTGTGGGCGCTGCTGGTGCTGCCGGGCGCGCCGGATACGATCTTCGCCGGGACGCGGCCGGCGGGCGTGTTCCGCTCCACCGACGGCGGCGACACCTGGCACGACGCGCAGCTCGGCGCGCAGGTCGAGTGCGCGGTGATCGAATACAACCGCATCACCACCATCATCGCCGATCCGATTGCGCCGCGTTGCGTCTGGGTGGGGGTGGAGATCGACGGCTGCTGGCGCAGTAATGACGCCGGCGACACCTGGAGCCGGCACGCCGACGGGCTCTCCTCGCTCGACGTGCACGGCCTGGTGGTGGTGCCCGAGAACGGCTCCCGCAGGCTGGTCGCGGCGACCAACAACGGCGTCAACGTCAGCGCCGACGAGGGCGCCAGTTGGCAGCGCCAGGAGCTGGGCGCGGTCACCTCCTGGAACTACTTCCGCGGCATCCGGCAGCACGCCGGGCAGCCCGAAACCCTGTTCCTCGGCAACGGCGACGGCCCGCCCGGATTCGCCGGCGCGGCGTTGCGTTCGCGCGACGGCGGCCGGAGCTGGGAGCGCATGGAGCTGCCGGCGCAACCCAACTCCACCATCTGGGACTACGCCACCCATGCCGCCGACCCGGAGCTGATCTACGCCTACAGTTGCTCCGGCGAACTGTACCGTTCCGCCGACGCCGGCAGCCGCTGGGACAAGATAGGCCGCGAGTTCGGAGAGATCCGCGCGCTGCTGTGGACGCCGGCATAGACCGCGGCGGATTCGCCCGGTAGAGTGTCCGTAGCGCCCATGGCAGCGAACGATGCTCCCCAGCCCCGGCAGCGGCTGCTGTACGTGCATGCCCAGACCCCCAGCATCCTGTCGCCGGTGCTGGAGATGACCATCTACGAGCCGGTGGCCGGCTTCACGGTGGAGTTGACGGCGGAGGAACCGGCCGCTCCCTACGCCACCGTGCATGAGGCGGTAGTGGACGGCTGGCAGATCGTGCAGTTCCCGCTGCACCAGGCCGTCTATGACGACGATGAGATCGACATGGTGGGATATGAATTCATCCTGCAGAAGATGGAGGTAGTGGAACCATGAGTACGGCAGTCATGGAGGTCGAGACCGCGCCCGCAGCCGGGCAGGAGCCGCCGGCCGAGCATCTGCTCGACGACCTGCAGGTGGTCGACTTCATCGTCAACGGCTACCACCTCGTGGAGCCGGACCTGCGCCCCGGTCTGAACGAAACGATCGCCGCCCGGCTGGATGCGCTGCAGCGCAACCCCGGCGACGCCATCTGCGACGAGGTGCCGGAGCTGCGCGAGGTGCTCGACCATCCCGCGGTGCGCGGCGCGCTGGTCAGCCTGGCCGGCCGCAACTACGAGGTGATGTTCCACCGCCACTGGCACTGCAAGGAGCCGCGCACCCGCTACATGCACTGGCATCAGGACGGCAAGAACCGGCGCAACGCCGCCCTCGACCGCTTCCTCGGCCTGTACTACCCGGCCGACGTCACCGCCGACATGGGGCCGACCATCATCGTACCGGCTACCCAGTACCGCAACGCCCCCACCGACCGCATGCGCACCTACGGCAACATCCGCGGCCAGGTGCCGCTGGTGGTCAAGGCCGGCACCTTCGCCGTCACCCACTACGACCTGTGGCACGGCACCGCCGCCAACCGTTCCGGCCGGCGCCGCCACATGGTCAAGTTCCTGTTCGCGCGCACCGGGGACAACGAGGGCGCCACCTGGAAACACGATCCGCAGTGCATGAACGCGTTGCGCGACTGGAACCTGCGGGAGCAGGCGCCGGACCCCTTCAACCGGCTCTCCTTCGCCAACCCGCTGAACGTGTCGCAGAGCGATTCCTACAAGGAGCGCGCCATTCGCCGCGAAGTATGGGAGCAGCTCACCGGGGAGCCGCTCCGGTAGCCGGCTGCCGGAGCCGGGCCGGCGGCCGGCGGCCGCCTACGCGGTGTCGCCGACCTCCACCCGCAGGCGCTCCAGCTCGGCGGTCAGTTCCGCCCGCACCGCGGCGTAGGCGGGGTCGTCGTAGACGTTGACCAGTTCCTGCGGATCGCGCACCAGATCGAACAGCTCCCACTCCGGCGGCGTCGGCTCCCCGACCGCCCCCGCGGCGTCGAGCGGATCGCCGTAGTAGTAGATCAGCTTGTGCGTCTCGGTGCGCACCCCGTAGTGGGCGGCGACGTTGAAGTGCGCGCCGTGCATCCAGTAGCGGTAGTACATCGAAGTACGCCAGTCGCTCACCGCGGCGCCCTGCAGCAGCGGGCGCAGGCTGCGGCCCGGCAGCTCCTCGGGAATCGCCGCGCCGGCCAGATCGAGCACGGTGGGCGCAAAGTCGACGTTGAGCACCATGTGGTCGTCGACCAGGCCCGGCTGCGTGACCCCCGGCCCGCGCATCAGCAGCGGGATGCGGATCGACTCCTCGTACATGAAGCGCTTGTCGAAGTAGCCGTGGTCGCCCAGGAAGAAGCCGTGGTCGGAGGTGTAGACCACCAGCGTGTCGCCGGCCAGTCCGGCTTCGTCGAGATAGCTCAGCAGGCGGCCCAGGTTGTCGTCCACCGAGGCGACGCAGCGCAGGTAGCCTTTGATGAACGACTGATAGTTCCAGCGCAACAGCTCGTCACCGCTCAATCCGGGCGGCGCCGGCTCCGGTACGTGGTTGCGGCTCATGGACGCCACCTTCTGGGTGGAGCGCGCCGCCGCGGCGGCGCGGTTGCGGTAGTCGTCGCGCAGGGTCGGCGGTTCGGGCAGGTCGCGGCCGGCGAACATCTCGGCGTGGGCGGCGTCGGCGGTGAACGGGTCATGCGGCGCCTTGTTGCCGAGGTAGAGGAAGAAGGGCCGCTCCGGGTCGCGCCCGCGCAGCCAGTCCAGCGCCAGGTCGGCCAATACGTCGGTGACGTAGCCGCGCCGCGTCACCGTGCCGCCGGGCTCGTGGAACTCCGGGTCCACGTACTTGCCCTGCACGGGAAGCACGCTCCAGTGATCGAAGCCCGCCGGGTCGCTGGCGCCGCCGTGACCGAGGTGCCATTTGCCGAGGGCGGCGGTCTGGTAGCCGGCGTCGCGCAGCATCATGCCCAGGGTGCGCTCGCGGGTATGGTCGATGACGTCGCTCAAGGTGCGGATGCCGGTGGTGTGGCTGTACTTGCCGGTGAGCACGGTGGCCCGCGCCGGCGTGCAGATGGCGTTGGTGCAGAAGCAGCGGTCGAAGCGCGCCCCCTCGGCGGCCAGGCGGTCCAGGTTCGGCGTGGCCACCAGGCTGGGGCCGTAGCCGGAGATCGCCGCCGGCGCATGGTCGTCGGCGATGACGAACAGGATGTTGGGCTGACGGTGGGTTCGTGCCATGGCGCCATCATCAACCACACCGGCGGCTATGACCAGATGCCTCCCGGCCCGCCCGCCCGCCCGGCGAGATGGTTGACCGTCCGGGCTGCCCGCGGATAGGTTGGCCGGGAGGCGAAGCGGATGCAGCCGCTACGGATAGCAACGGTAGAGGACCTGGTCCACGTTTTGGACGAGCACCCGCACTGGCTGGAGGCGGTGCGGTCGCGGCTGCTCACGCGCGAGTTGCTTGAGCTTCCGCAGAAGCTGGCGGAGTTCGCGGCCGACACCGAGCGCCGATTCGAGACGCTGGAGCGCCGACTCGAAGCTCTGGAGCGCCGATTCGAGGCGCTGGAGCGCCGACTCGAAGCTCTGGAGCGCCGATTCGACGCGCTGGAGCGCCAACTCGACCAGCTCCGCACCGACGTTGCTCCCCTCAAGGCCGCCCACGCCAGGAACGAGGCCCGGCACGAAGCCGATCTGATGGCGGAAGAGCAGGGTCTCACGCTCGTCCATACCCTCGACCGGGAAGAGATTCGGGACCTGGTACGATCCTCCGACACCGACGGCATCTCCAAGCACGAGCTGCGCAGTTTTCGCTTGGCGGACATCGTGCTGCGCGCAACCGATAGTGCGGGAGCGGAGTGCTACCTGGCGGTGGAGGTCTCCTACACCGCCAACGGCCGCGACACCTCTCGGGCACAGCGCAACGCGCGCTTCCTGACCCGCTTTACCGGCCGGCGCGCGTATGCCGTGGTGGCCGGTCTGCGGTTCGACGAGCGTATTCGCCGCAGCGTGGAGTCAGGCGCGATAGCGTGGTATCAACTGGACCCTGAAGCCCTGGAAGTGGACTGACTTCGACTATGGCCACCCAAACCCGGACCAACGGCTCGGCAGCCGGCGCGGTCGCGCCGGCGCGCCGCCGTATCATTCCATTCGAGAACGGCGACCGCCTCCCGCGCGGGGAGTTCGAACGGCGCTACCTTGCCCGGCCCGACGTCAAGAAGGCGGAACTGGTCGAAGGAGTGGTCCTCATGCCGTCCCCGGTGCGCGCCACCCATAGCGAGAAGCATGGCGATCTGTTGGGCTGGCTCCGGTTCTACAGCGCGTCGACCCCCGGCGTCTCGGTGCTCGACAATGCCACCGTGCGGCTGGATCTCGACAACGAACCCCAGCCCGACGCACTGCTGCGTATCGAGTCGGAGACCATCGGCCGCTCACGCATCGACGCCGACGACTACGTGGCGGGGCCGCCGGAGCTGGTCGCGGAGGTGGCGGCAAGCAGCGCCGCGTACGACCTGCATGACAAGCTGCGCGCCTACCGCCGCAACGGCGTGCCGGAATACCTCGTCTGGAGAGTCTACGAGCGCGAGTTCGACTGGTTCGTGCTGACCGACGGCGAATACCGGCCGCTGGCGCCGGACGCCGCCGGGGTCCTCCACAGCCGGACCTTCCCCGGTCTGCGCCTGGCCCGGCGCGCGCTCCTCGACGGCGACTTCACCGCGGTACTCGCCGAACTGAACCGGGGTCTCGACACGGCGGAACACGCCGCCTTCACCGCCAAACTCAAAGCGCCCCGCTCCCGGTGACCGGCTCGGTTCCGGTGAAGTACGCTGGCGGCCGGGTAGCGGCAAGCCCGACGCCGGCGACTCGCTCGCGTCTCACCCGCGCACGCACGTTCTGAACGCCCCCCAGGTGGCCGCATGATCGGGGCTGCGCGCGTTCTACTGCAGATCCCGCGAAGTGGCTAACTGACGGCGAAATTTAGCTTAGTTCCTTTTCCTTCTTGCCCACGACCTTCCAGTCAGGTTCACGTACCGATCAGCAAGCGTATCGACAGAGAGTAACGTAACGCCTCCGTTATTTCGAGTTCTCCTTAAAGTTTCCTCGCAACCACGAATACACCGCTTGTCGACAAGTCACTGTCTCGCATGCCGACGAATCTCCTCGATAGCTCGCTCCTGTGAATAGCCGATACCGTAGATGTCGCGATCTGTGTCTTTACGGTGAAGCCGTATTCGCGCAACAGATCCATATGGGTCGAGCACGGTTCTCGGTTGATCAAGTACGGTCTTCTACCGCGGACTATCTGCCACAATAGGTCGCTACATGCCCAGTGACCATTCCATGCCTCACTCAGCCCATGAGATCTGAAATCGATACGCGGTCGGAAGGTCGTCTACATGCTCCAGCACGGCCTGCGAATAGATCAGGTCAACCGACTTTTCTTGTATCACAGCGGGGTCTGACCACGGCGCTCGATAGGTAATCATCCGACCTCCGACTATCGCATCTCTTATTCGTTTTACCCGTCGCTCGTCCAGTGCCTTGTTGAGGAGTTCGTCATGGAGTATCGACGACGGGAAGTCATAATTTTCGAGCAACGGAAAGACTCCCGGAAGCTCATGATCGTTTGGGATTCTCGATCGTAGTCGGAATAACTCAACCAACTCGTCAAATACTCGCATATTCTCGTCGACACTGACTTTGTTCACAGCATCAAGGCCATAATATCTAGCACATCCCGAAAGCAAGGCGGCTAAGCCGCAGCCGATCGAAGCGCCGGGTCCTAACTCTGCGACCGTCTCCGGAATCCCGTTCAATCCGCAATTCTTCGCGTGAATCAGGTGCCGTAACCACACTGCGTAAGAATATCTCGCCGATTCTGTTCCACCAACACCACCTTTTCTGAGTGCATCTCGGATGTGTCCGACGAATGGCAGGAACGTACATAGCCCGTAGACTATCGACTTCGTATTCACTGTAAGATACTCCTTGAGGTGGTCCCGGTTGATTAGATTAGACAGTCCGAGGGGTAGGTTAAGGTGTATCCCGTCGGTTGTCAACGACCCCTCCCTCTGCACCCTCTGCAACCCTCTGCAAATCAGGCGGCGGTAAACCGGGGGTGGGGTCCGGGGCGGGGGTAGCTGTCCCTGTGGATATGTGGACAACTCCCGCTCCGCGGTGCGCAGCCACTCGCTCCGTTCCCGGTGCTTGCAGTTTGCACCCCTCCCCATCTCGCTACGCCACCTGCCCGGCCGGCGCCGCCACGCCGCAGTACGCCTCCGCCGGCGTCCGCCCGTCCAGCGCCGAGTGGGGGCGTACCTCGTTGTAGAACTCCATCCACTCCGCGATCACGCGCTGCGCCGCGAAGCCGTCCGCCAACTCGTGCAGGTACACCGCCTCATACTTCACAGCGCTCCTGCGCCTGTGCCAACGCCAGCAGGCAGAACTCGCTGTCCAGCGTATTCGCCAGTTCCCAGGCCAGCACCCGCCGACTCGCCCAGTCCATCACCGCCACCAAGTACAGGTACCCGTCCTGCACCGGGATATAGGTGATGTCTGCGCACCACACCTGATTCGGTCGCGTAATGGTAAGCCCTCTCAACAGATACGGATACACTTGATGGTCCGGGTTCGGCACCGTGGTGCGCGGCTTGCGGTAGATCGCCTCCAACCCCAGCAGCCGCATCAGCCGTCGCACCCGGTGGCGCCCCGCCGTTACCCCTTCCCGCGCCAGATGCCGGGCCAGCTGCCGACTGCCGTAGAACGGGTACTTCAGGTACAACTCGTCGATGCGGCGCATCAAGCTGAGCGTCGCCGCGCTGGCTCCGCGCGGTCGGTAGTACAGGGCCGAGCGGCATACGCCGAGCAGCCCGCACTGCCGACTCAAGCTGAGACTCGAATGCTCGCGGTCAACTATCAGCCGTCGTTGCTCCGGGCTCAGCGATCGAGCCCGCGCGCTAAAAAATCGCGCTCCACGGTCAACTCGCCGATCTTGGCATGGAGGTCATGGATGAGCGCCTCCTGCTCGGTGGGGCCGCGCTTGGCGGTCGCGGCGAACAGTTCTTCGAGCCCGGTCTGGGCTTGCCGCTTCCAGACGCTGACCTGATTTGGATGAACTTGGTGCTTGGCAGCGATCGCCTGGATCGTGCGGTCCCCGCGGAACGCCTCCAGCGCCACCCTGGCTTTGAACTGTGCTGTGAATCGGCGTCGTTTCGTCGCCATCCCCTTGGCCCTCCTCATGGCCTGGAATACACCTTAACCTCCTGTCCAATTTTCCGTGACCACCTCACCATTCCTCGCCGGATTGAAGTGGCGAAGCAGGATACAACCCAACCAGCTACTGGCTCATTTCTGAGATCAAGCGCCACATTCGCTACTACGGTGGCGAGCATCCTTGTGAGATTCGCTATCATCGCCCCATAATCCTGGGTCCGTTATGTTAAGGGGTAGGCTCTGGCTCCGGTTGTGATGGCCATGGAAGTTAAGCTAAGCCGCAAGCCCTTACGCAGCGACCGAGTTGACTTCGAGGCGCAGTCCGATGGCGTTCAAGGCGGCTTCCATCTGATCCAGCCGAGAATGGTGATTGACGTTCAACACTCGATCTACTTGCGGCAGATGCCAGCCTAGACGGCGTGCCAACTCGGCCTTGCCGATATTTTGGTCCCGCATGCCTTGGTACAAGATAACCTTGATAGCGGTAAGTGTCGGAAGTTGGACACAAGTCCCACTCGGAGTGGGCAGCGGAATATCCTTCCGATCGTGGATGCGTGCGGCGACTGCTTCTTCCAACGCATCGACCGCACGCATCAACGCTTCATCACGATCTTCTCCAAACGTCGTCAATTCGGGAAAATCAGGAGCCGTAACAAGCACAGATCCTTCATCGTCCTCAAGATTCACTGTATAACAAAGCATATTACAAAACACCCTTTTTCACACTTAGGTAATCGTGCTACAATCCTAATCGAGCTCCAGGTCCTTCTTGATCTTAGCTGCAAGTCCCTTACCAAGATCTTTGTCTGATCCGTGCATAGGTAATTGAGTGACAAAATCATTGCGGCGAACAGTTATGTGTCCGCTTCCACCCTTGTGGGTCTCAAAAGTGCAACCTTGTTTCTTAAGCCATCTCTTTAGTTCTGAGGCTTTCATTGTCCTCCTTCTAAAGTAGTCTCTCTATATTGTAGTAGCCGCCCAACGTGAGGTCAACAGAAATGTTAGGTTTCTTCTACTCGGGAGCAAATCAATACCGTAAATACCTTTACCGTCGGTTGGGCTGAGCAGACGGGCTGGAGCCGGCGACGTGCGTAGCTCCGGTCAGGCCGGGGGCTGCACGATGGCCGGGGTGTCGGAGGGGGTGAACCGGACCTCTACCAGGTTGTTTCCGGGACCGCCCCGGTCTATCACCAGAAAGTCGCTCTCGCGGTCGAGGGCGATTACCGGGTGGTGCCACACGCCGCGCGCGTAGTTGACGCCTTGGCGGCCGTCGGTCACGAAGGCGCGCAGTTGGCCGGCGTCGGGCAGGGGGCCGGGCGGCGCAGCCACGATCAGAAACGGGAAGGGGTCGAGCGGGATGAACGCCTGCGATCCCAGCGGGTGATGCTCCAGCACGCGCACCGGGAACGGCACCGGACTCGGCTGCGCGCGGAACACGTTGATCAGCGGCCGGCCGCCGCCCGCGGCCGCGTCCACCCGCGCCAGGTCGTGAAAGCGCACCGTGGTGCCGTCGTTGATCAGCCGCCGTTCGGCCCCGGCCGTCTCGATCACCTCCCCGAACGGGGCAAACTCCCGCCGCGTCAGGGGCACCGGCGTGAGGCGGCGCGCCGAACTCTGGCTCAAGTCAACTCTCCGCCGGGCGGCCAAACAGGCGCAGGCGGCTGACGCCGCCGTCGGGAATGATGTTCAGGTGCACGTGAGAGACCGGCTGCGCGCACGCGGCGGCGGGGACCTCGAAGGCGTGTTCGCAGTCGGCCTGCAGCGGCTGCTCCGGCAGCAGCACCGGCCAGAACATCGACTGCGCGATCACCGATTCCTGCAGCTCGCCGAAGTGCGCCGGCAGCAGCGCCCCTTGCAGCGAGCAGCGGTCGGGGTAGTTGCCCTTGAAGTGACTGGTGTCCACCACCACGCGTTGGATGCAGCCGGGCCGGGCCAGCTCGATGATGCACCAGTCGTGCCCCGGCTCGCGCCGCCGCCGGGTTTCCCATCCCTCACCCGCGTGACGCGCGCGGTCCGGGCGCAGCAGGTTGGAGGGATGGCCGTAGTGGGAGTTGTTCCAGGCCACCGCCACCGCTCCGTTGCGGGCGCAGCCCAGGTCCACGGGGCCGGCCGCGGCCAGCGCCTGCCAGTCGGGGCGCGGGCGGCCATACACCCGCAGGCGCGCCACGCCGCCGTCCGGCAGCAGATTGAGCCGCACGTGGGTAACCACCGCGGTGCTCGCGACGTCGAGCAGATGATGGGAGTCGGGGCCGATCGGCGACGGCGGCACCAGCGGGACCCACTCGGTGGCCGCGTCCGGGTCGCCGCGGCAGTAGCAGCCGTCCATGGAGGCCGCGGGCGGGAAATTGCCGGTGAAGTGGGTGGTGTCGATGTCGACCGTGAAGATCTCGCCCGCGGTCGCCAGTCGTACGATGCAGTGGTCGTGGCCCCCGCGGCGCCGGCGCCGTGACTCCCAGCCGTCCATCCACTTGCCGTGATCGTCATACTTGTCGGGGAAGAACACCGGGGCGCGCGGCTCCAGCATGCGGCTCATGGGGCCGAAGAATTCGTCGCTGCAGGAAACTGCCGCGGCGCCGATCCGGATATCCGCCAAGTTGGTGGTGCGGCGCGCGGCGGCGCCGCCGGCGGAGGGAGGGGACGCCCCTTGCTCAGCCGGCATGGGGATGATGCTCCCGCCAATGGCGGGCGAGGTCGATGCGCCGGCAGCACCACACCGCCTCGTGGGCCAGCACGTGGTCGAGGAACCGCGCCACGGCCGCGAAGCGGCCCGGCCGCCCGGCCAGCCGACAGTGCAGCCCTATCGACATCATGCGCGGCGTGCGCGCGCCCTCGGCGTACAGCACGTCGAACGCGTCTCGCAGATAGTTGAAGAACTGCTCGCCGGAGTTGAAGCCCTGCGGGGTGGCGAAGCGCATGTCGTTGGCGTCGAGCGTGTAGGGCACCACCAGATGCGGCTGCCCGGCGACCTCGGTCCAGAACGGCAGGTCATCGCTGTAATCGTCGGCGTCGTACAGAAAGCCGCCCTCCTCCACCACCAGCCGGCGGGTATTGGGACTGGTGCGTCCCGTATACCAGCCCCGCGGCCGTTCCCCGGTGAGCTGCCGGATGATTTCGACGGCGCGCTGCAGATGTTCCCGCTCTACCGGCTCCGGCACCTCCTGATAGTCGATCCAGCGATAGCCGTGGCTGCAGATCTCGAAGCCGTTGGCCAGGGCCGCGTCGGCCACCGCCGGGTTGCGCTGCAGGGCCATCGCCACCGCGAATACGGTTATCGGTACCTGCCGCGCGCGGAACAGATCGAACAGCCGCCACACCCCGACCCGGCTGCCATACTCGTAGATCGACTCCATGCTCAGGTGGCGGCCGGAAATCGGGCGCGCGCCGACGATCTCCGACAGGAACGCCTCCGAGGCCGCGTCGCCGTGCAGGATGCAGTTCTCGCCCCCCTCTTCGTAGTTGACGACGAACTGCACCGCCACGCGGGCGTTGCCGGGCCACCGCGCGGGCGGCGGCGTACTCCCGTAGCCAAGCAGGTCCCGGGGGTATGCGGCGTCCATCCGCGCAGGCCGCACCGATTACCGGTCGCGGCCGAACAGCGCGAAGGCGAAGTTGGCGGCCGGCGGGGGCAGGTCGGTGCGGCCCTGCAGGTAGCGCCGCGCCTGCTCGTCGGGCGGGACGCTGTCCAGTTGCGAGAACCCGGCGCGCGCCAGTTCCGCGGTCAACTCCTCGGGAGCGAACGTCGAGCGCATCGGCTCGCCGCGCTTGGCGACGAACTGATCTATCTTGTCGGCGAACAGCAGGCTGTCCTCCGGGATCAGGCGGCGCGGATACTTGTAGTCGAGGACTATCCGGCTGCCGCCGGCGGCCACCGCGGCGAGGCGCTCGAGGGTGTCGCGGATCGCCTCCCTGGTCAGGTAATAGGTGGTCCCGAGCCACGAAAAGAACGCCGGCGCGTTGGCGTCGAAGCCGGCGCGCGTCAGCTCCTCGTCAAGGCGGTCGGTCTCGAAGTCGACCGCGACGAAGGTCAGGTTGGCGGGGACGCTGCCGTTGATGGCGACGACCCGCGCGCGCTTCATGGCCTGCGACGACGGGTGATCCACCTCGAAGATGCGCAGCCGGTCGCCGAGCTCCGCGTGGCGCAGCGCAAAGGTGTCGAGCCCGGCGCCGAGGATCACGTACTGCCCGACCCCGGCGCCGACCGCTTCCTGCAGCCGCTCCTCGGCGTAGCGGATGCGCAGGATGTTCTCGGTATGGATGGGCCGGAACACGCCCAGCACGCGATGCACGATGAGCCGGTTCAGCAGCCGGTTGGTGGCGACCAGGCGCCAGAACGGCGTGGTCATCTGCAGCGCGTACTGATCCGAGAACACCGGCGGATGGTCCCAGCGCAGGTGACTCGCGCGAATCGCCGCCACCAGCACCGCCGTCTTGCTGGCCCGCCGCCCGTGCGGCTGGGCCTGCGGACCGGGCTGCTTTCGGTTATCGTCAGGCACCTTGCGGGCCACAGTAGCCGGATCAGGAATCGACACGCAAGGGCGCGGCGCGGCTGCACGCGGCTGCCGGCGCCGTCAGCCCGCGGCGGCGGCCTCCGGCAGGCGGAAGCGGCGGCGCAGCTCGGGCGGCGCGCCGCAGCGGTCGAAGGCGGCGCCGAGCGCGGCCTGCATCTCGGCGACCCGTTGCGGGTGCGCGGCGGCGGCGTTGCGCCGTTCGCTGGGGTCCGCTTCCAGATCGCTGAGCCAGGTGCCCAGATAGTCCGCCGGCACCGGATCGCGCTCCACCAGGCGGCGGCCGTCGACGTACGGCCCGAGGACTTGCTGGCCGTAGAAGCGCTGCTGATGGTAGCCGTGCCAGTACAGCGGTTGCTCCGGGTCGGGGCCCTGATGCAGCGTCCAGCGGCCATCGGTGATGGTGGCCGAGCGTGCGAACTGGCCGGCGATGGCGTAGTCGCGGGTCGGCGCCGCGGGGTCGGCCAGCGTCGGCAGCAGGTTCACCCCGTGGCAGCCCGGCGGCAGCTCGCGCCCGAAGGCGGCCAGCACGGTGGCGTAGAGATCGACGTTCTGCACCAGTTGGCGGCGCCGCTCGCCGTGCCCCAGCTCGGGGTGGTAGATCAGGAACGGGATCATGTTCTTGGCCGCGAACTCGTGGGTCTGCAGCTTGCCGATGCGCTCGTGGTCGCCATTGAAGGTGCCGTGGTCGGTGTGCAGGATCACCATCGTGTTGCGCCACAGATCGAGCTCGTCCATGGCGTCGAGCACTTGGCCCAGCCAACGGTCGGCCAGCACCACCTTGCCGGCGTAGCGCGCCTGGAAGCTGCGCAGGGTGCCGGCATCCATCTGCTCGCGCCACCGGGAGTAGCCGGGGTGGCTCGCCCAATCGGCGGTGTAGTAGCCGCGCGGATCGAACTGGCGCAGGATCTCCTCCGGCGGGTCCCATGGCTCGTGGGGGTCGAATTCGTCGACGTGCAGGTAGAAGCTGCGGTGCCCGGCGTTGCGGCGCAGCCACTCCGCCGCGCTGCTGAAGGTGCGCGCCACCGGCAAGTCCTGTTCGCGACTGCCGAAGCGGTGCTTGTTGCGCCAGTAGCGCTCCAGCTTGGTGGGCAGGTCGGGCGGCGGGCAGTAGAACTCCTCGCTGGTGGTGGCCCACGGGTCCTCCTGCTGGCCGCGGATGAACTCGAAGCCGCTGAAGCCGAAGTGATAGTTGCCCGAGCCCGCGCACCACATGTTCTTGTGGTCGGAGATGAAGTAGCTCGCCACGTCGCCGGCGCCGTAGCCGCTGATCGGCTGGGTATGGTGCGGCGACAGCAGGTTCGGCAGCGCCAGGTCGCCTTCCTCCAGCGGCCCCCAACCGCGTTCCAGAAACTCGTAGCGGCCGGTGTAGATGTCGCGCCGCGCCGGCATGCAGGGGGTGCTGCCTGCGTAGGCGCGCTCGAATACCGTGCCGCGCGCCGCCAGCCGGTCGAGATTCGGCGTGGGCACCACCCAGTCGGGCTGCTCCGGTGAGTCTACCTGATCGAGGGGCCGCCCCTGATGGTAGGGCCCGCAGTGATCGCGCCGCAGCGTGTCGCAGAGAATGTGGATGACGTTCATCGCCGGGCAAGTATAGTGCCGCGGCCCGCGGCGCGCAGTCCCGGGCGCAGGGCGCCGGGGCGCAGTTTGACCGCGCGCCGCGGGCACCGCTAAGCTCGGGCCATGGAACACCCTGAGGCGGCGCCGGTAACGCTGGGCCGCGGCCTGCGGCTGCCGCGCATCGGCCTGGGCACCGGCCTGCACGGCGAGGTGTCGGAGCGCCAGTCGGTGAACACCATCGAGCACGCCCTGCGCTGCGGGGTGCGCTTCTTCGATACCGCGCCGTTGTACGGCAACGGAGTGGCCGAGGAGCGGCTCGGCATCGCCCTGCGCGGCGTCCCGCGCGACAGCTACGTGCTGAACACCAAGGTCGGCATCCTGTCCGGCGGCGTCACCGGCGACTTCGTCTACGACTTCAGCGCCGGCGGCGTGGAGCGTTGCTTCGAGCGCAGTCTGGGCCGGCTGCAGGTGGAGCGCATCGACATCCTGCATCTGCACGAGCCGGAGGGGTTCGCCGATCAGGTGCTGGCCGAGACCCTGCCGGTGGTGACCCGCTGGCGCGAGCAGGGCTTGATCCGCGCCGTCAGCGCCGGGGTGAACCACTGGCGCTTCGCGGAACCATTCGTGGAACACCTGGACTGCGTGCTGCTGGCGGGGCGCTACACCCTGCTGGAGCAGGGCGCGCTGCCGTTTCTGGAGCGCCAGCGGCGGGCGCGGCGGCCGGTACTCGGCGCCGGCATCTTCAACAGCGGCATTCTGGCGACCGGCGCCGGCTCCGGCGCGCGCTACAACTATCTGCCGGCGCCGCCGCCGTTGCAGGAGCGGGCGCGGCGCCTGCAGCAGATCTGCGAGCGCCACGGGGTGGAGTTGGCGCACGCCGCGGTGCAGTTCGTTGCCGCGCAGTCGGCCATCGCCGCGCTGATCTTCGGCGCCTGCAGCAGCGCCGAGCTGGACCAGGCGCTGCGCGGTGCGCGGGCCTCCACGCCGCCGGCCCTGTGGGCTGACCTGCGCGCCGCCGGGCTGCTCGACCCCGCCGCGCCCACACCCGAACCCGCCTAGCCGCCGGAGAAGCCGTGCGTGCATGGCATGCATGGGCATGCATGCAGTCAGTGTTGCCAAATCGCTGATCGGATCGTACGATGAGCGTTACGTTTGGTTGATCGCGGCGGTGGTGTGGTAACCGCCGCGGCAATCGGAGGAGGCGAGGTATGACGAGACGGAAGGGGCTCCTGGTGTTGCTTGCGCTGCTGGTGCCGGTGGCGTCGATGTTCGGCGAAGGGGAGAGCGAGAGCGGTCAAGAACTCACTACGGTTACGTTTCGCATGAACTGGAAGTTTTCCGGGCCCCATGCGGTGTATCTCCTGGGGAAGGAGCTTGGCTTCTATGCCGAAGAAGGCCTCGATCTGCAAGTTCTGGAAGGGAATGGATCGGTTACGACCGGGCAGCTCGTGGGAAACAAATCAGAGGATTTCGGCTTGGCCGACGCGACCGCGTTGATTCCCATCATGGCGCAGGGGCTACCGATCGTATCCGTGGGCATGGTTACGCCGACGTCGGCGCTGGCTGTAGTTGCCCGCAAGGATAGCGGCATCCGCACCATGAAGGATCTGGAGGGACGGAAACTGTCGGTGACCGCGGGCGACGCGCTGACGCAGATATTCCCGGCCGTCATCGCTGCCAACGGGCTCGATGAATCCAGGATCGACCTTATCTACGTCGATGCGGCCGCCAAGATTCCAACGGTGCTGGAGGGAAAGACCGACGCACTACTTGGCGCAGCCGGCGATCAGAGTGTAATCATGGAAGATCGTGGATTCGAGGTCGTGACCCTGAAGTTTGCCGATTACGGAGTAAATATCCTCAATCTTGGAATCTTCGTTCATCGGGATACCGTAGAAGACAACCCGGATCTGATCCGGCGTTTCCTGCGCGCCACGAAGCGTAGTCATGAAGCTCTCGACGAGCACTACGACCAAGCCATGGAGCTTCTCGTGGATATCAAGAAGGAACTCAAGGTAGAGGTAGCAAAACAACAGGGATCCGCATACTACTCGCGTATGGAGTCGACCAATTGTGACGATGCGGAGATACTCTACAACTGTCCGGGAGACTGGCAGATGACGGTTGATATCATGACTACCTATCGCGATCTCGAGGGCGCCATCGACGCGGCAGAGTTCTATACCAACGAATTCCTTCCGTGACTTGAGCTCCACCGATCCGGCAGGCTCCGGCCTGTTCCTTTCCGTGGAGTGCCTGAGCAAGACCTTCGAGTCGGACAAGGGTAACGTACGGGCACTCGACGACTTCACCCTCAAGGTGTCGGAGGGTGAGTTCGTCGCTGTCGTGGGACCAAGCGGATGCGGCAAGAGCACGTTGATGATGCTCGTGGCCGGTCTTCTCCAGGCCAGCGCCGGGCGCGTATCCTTCCGCGGCACCAAGGTCGATGGGCCGGTCACCGACGTTGGTATCGTGTTCCAGAATCACGTGCTGCTTGATTGGCTCACGACCATGGACAATGTCCTGTTTCAGATCGATATGCGGCGCTTGCCGCGCAGCCGCTACGAAACCCGAGCCCGAGAGCTGATCTCGATGGTCTCACTGAACGGATTCGAACACGCCTACCCCTATGAACTTTCCGGAGGCATGAAGCAGCGCTGCGCCATATGCCGTGCTCTGCTCCACGATCCTCCGTTGCTGCTGATGGACGAACCGTTCGGCGCACTCGACGCGCTTACCCGTGACCAGCTCTGCATTGATCTCGAAAAGATCTGGCTTACCACCAGAAAGACAGTACTGTTCATCACTCACAGCGTGTCCGAGGCGGTGCAGCTCGCCGATCGAATAATCGTGATGACTCCGCGACCCGGCAGGCTCTATCGCGAGGTTGCCGTGGAATTGCCTCGCCCGCGCTATGCGGACGGCGTGGATAACGAGCGGGCCGCACTCCTGGTACGACAAATCAAGCAATCGTTCCTGGATCAGGGAGTGCTGCGAAGATAGCCGGTGGAACGGATGTTACGGATCATCTGGAACCGACATACTCAAACCGCAGCGTCGTTTCTGGTATTCTTTCTGCTGTGGGAACTGGCGGTGATCGGGTTCGAGATAAGATCCTACATCCTTCCTGCTCCGACCGAGATATTTCAGGCTCTGTTGAAGTATCATTTGGAACTCCTGCACGCGCTGCTGTTCACCGTCCGCAGTCTTATGATTGGCTACTTCGTGGCGGTGCTGTCGGGAATCCTCCTCGCTCTTCCCATTGCCTACTCCGTGTTCATGCAGCGGTCGGTCTATCCTCTCATTCTCTTCTTCCAAGTCATCCCGAAGGTGGCCTTGGCTCCGATCTTCGTGATTTGGTTTGGTTTCGGTCTGCCGCCGAAGATAATGATCGTCTTTCTGCTTTCGTTCTTCCCGGTCGTTATCAATGGTATCGTCGGGCTTCGTTCCATCGACCAGGACGTGATCAGCCTGACGCGATCGACCGGTGCCAAGCCTGTCGACGTATTCCTCAAGGTCCGTCTTCCGAGTGCGTTGCCCACTTTCTTTGCGGGATTCAAGTTAGCAGCGATATCGGCAACCATCGGGGCCGTGATCGGCGAATTCATCGGTTCCGACGCCGGCCTCGGGTATATCATCTTGACTGCCAACGGCGACCTGCAGACCGACTACTCTTTCGCTGCCATCACCGTGCTGACGGTGTTGGGACTGGCCCTGTATTACACGGTCGAGGGTATGGAACGGGTCCTCATACCCTGGCACATTTCGCAGCGGGCGGGAAATTGATGCCCGACTTCTCCACGCTCAATGAGCAGGACGCGGTGTTCATCGGCGCTGACCGGCGCGGTCGGCAAGGGTCGTACCGCAAGCGCTGGAGCGGCACCGTGTACCGGGGCCGGCAGGAGGCTTGCCGCTAGGCGGCCGGAAGGCCGTAGACCCGTACCGCGTTGTGGCGCAGCACGCGGGCGCGTTCGGCGGCGGTGAGGTCCGGCGCGGAACCGAGCATGGCGGCGTACGCTTCGCCGTAGCTGCCGCCCACCAGCTCCGGCGGCCAGTTGCTGCCCCACAGCAGCCGCTCGCTGCCGAACGCCTCGAACAGCACCGCGGCGGCGCGGCGCAGTTGCTCCCGGTCGCAGCGTGGATGGCAGTGCAGGAAGAAGGAGGAGTACTTCACCACCACGTTGGGAACCGCCGCCAAGTCGCGTACGTGCCGTTCCCACGGCGTCAGGTCGCCGCTGCGGAACGGCGGCAGCCCGCAGTGGTTGAGCACGAAGGTCAGCCCCTCGTGGCGGCGCGCGAACCGGCCAACCGCCGGGATCAGCGAGTGCTCCACCAGGATGTCCAGCACCAGGCCGCGCCGCTGCAGCTCGCGCGCGCCGCGGTCGGCCGCGGCGTCTTCCTCCCACCGCTCGGGCGGGAGCTGCGGTTGACTGCGGATGCCAACGAACCACGGCTTGCCGGCGTAGGCGTCCAGCCACTCCGCGAGGCGCGGCGAGGTAATGCCGTAGCTGCCCACCAGCCCCAGCACGTCGGCGTGCTGCTCGCACATCGCCCCCCACTCCAGGTTGTGGCGGTGCGAGTCGGGCGCCGCGCCCACGATCACCGCGCCCTCGGCGCCGATGGCGGCCAGTTCGGGCCGCAGGTGGTGCGGCAGGTAGTCGCGGCGCAGGTAATCGCGCCCGCGAAACCAGCCGTCGTAACCGCGATAGCCGGCCAGCTCCCAGAAGTGGACGTGGGTATCGATCGGCCTCACCCCGCCGTTACCGGCCCCATCCGCACTGTTCATGCCCCGAGTCTGGCCGACGACGACCTCCAAAGTCACTAGCCGAACCGAAGGGGCAGGACGGACTGGTACGGCTCCGAGTAGGCGGCTGGCGTGTCATAATGCGCGACGATACTGTCCTGCGGATTCTGAACGTATCCAGCAGAGGCAGCGCCTACCAGGAGTGAGTGCCTTGAAACGAGACGGTGACGATACCCAGGGCTGAGTATGAGCGGCTGCGTGCTCTGGAGGAGGATTTGGCTGACATCCAGGCTGCGCTGGCGGTGGAGGCCAGGCTCGCCTCGGGGAAAGAAGAGATGATACCGGCCTTCGTGGTCGACCGCCTCCTCGACGGCGAGCCCCCGTTGCGGGTGTGGCGCGAATTTCGGAATCTTACTCAGTCCGATCTGGCCCGTATCAGCGGTGTCGACCGGACCCAGATCGTAGACATCGATGCGGGGCGCAAAGACGGTTCGGTATTCACCCTGCGCAAACTCGCCGCCGCCCTTCGCGTTTCCGTGGACGACATCATACCAGCAGCAGATACCCCGACCTGACAGCCGATTCACTCCCCGTCGCCAGCTCCGTACATACCGCTGACTTGTCGCTACGTGCGCCGCCCTGACCTGACCGTCGCTGACCGGCGGCGGCGCGGCTAGCGGGCGGCGCGGTCCCAGCCTTGGCGGATGGTGTCGTAGCCGACGCGGTAGACCTCTTCGTTGCTGGCCGAGAAGTCGCGCCACACGCAGGTGGTGGCGGCCAGCTCCGGCAGGGTGCGCCCGAACGCCTCGATGGTGAGCCAGCCGTCGTAGCCGCCGCCCCGCAGCGCGCGGAAGGTGGCGTCCCACGGCACGTGGCCGCGCCCCGGCGTGCCGCGGTCGTTCTCGGAGACGTGGACGTGCTCGATCAGCGGCAGGTGCGGCGCAATTACCCCAACCGGATCCTTCTCCTCCAGGTTGGCGTGGAAGGTGTCGTACATCAGGCGGAAGTTGGGATGATCGACCCGCCGCACGTGGGCCGCGGCGGCGGCCAGGGTATTGAGGAAGTAGCACTCGAACCGGTTCAGCGCCTCGACCGCCAGCGGAATCTGCGCCTGCGCGGCGTACTCCGCGGCCTGGCGGTGCGCGGTGGCGGCGCGCTGCTGCTCGTCGGCCGTGGGGCCGGTGCCGGTGAACTGGCCCAGCGGCTGATAGAACGGGCCGCACAGCAACTCCGCCCCCAGCGCCGCGGCGCAATCCACCGCCCACTTGAGATGATCCACGCCGGCCGCGCGGCGCGCGGGATCGGCGCTGAGGATGTTCCGTTCCTGATCGGGAAGGATGGTGACCGCGGTGCGGCGCAGCTCGTGGCCGTCCAGTTCGCGCGCGACCCGGGCGTAGTGTTGCGGGGTGCCCTCGAAGATCTCCAGCTCGACGCCGTCGTAGCCGGTCTGCTTGAGGGGGGCGAACAGCGGGAAGTGCTCCTCGGTCACGAACGGGGTCCAGAGCAGCATGTTGAAGCCAATCTGCATGGTCCTGCGACGTTACCCGGTTGCGCTATGAGTGGCAAAGGGCCGGGCGCTATGATGCGCCGCGATGGCTCGCTGGGCGCGCGGCGGCGCATGGTTCGCCAAGAACTGGTTTCTCCTCGGGCTGCTGGCGGCGGTAGCGCTGGGCCTGGCGGCGCCGCGCGCCGGCACCGCGGCGAGCCTGAACGGCGCGACCGCGACCGCGCTGGTGATGGTGCTGTTCTTTCTGTCCGGCGCGAGCCTGCCCACCGAGGCGATCCGCGCCGGCCTGCGCGACGTGCGCCTGCACCTGTTCCTGCAACTGTTCATCTTCGCCGCGGTGCCGCTCTACTTCGCCGCCGGCGCGGCGCTGCTGTGGCGCAACGCCGACCCGCGGCTGGTCGCCGGCATCTACGCGCTGGCGGTGCTGCCAACCACCGTGTCGAGCTGCATCGTGTTTACCCAGCTCGCCGGCGGCAACGTGGTCGCCACCATCTTCAACGCCTCGCTGGCCAACATGGCCGGGGTGTTCCTCTCGCCGCTGCTGTTGTCGCTGCTGCTGCAACAGAGCGGCCGCGCCCTGCCCGCCGACGAGTTGTTGCGCGTGCTCGTCGCGCTGTCGGTCAAGATGCTCCTGCCGGTGGCGCTCGGTCAGTTGGCGCGCGCGCGGCTGCGGGAAACCGTGCGCCGCTGCCGCCGGGGGATTTCGGTGTTCATGAACGCGGCCATCGTGGTGATCATCTGGTTCTCATTCTCACGCCCGGCGCTGGATCCCGCCTTCGCCGCGTCGCTGCTGCGGCTGTGGCCCCTGTTCGGCTACCTGGTGGTGTCCCACCTGCTGCTGCTCGGCGCAGTCTGGGGAATCAGCCGCGCGCTGCGGCTGGACCGGGCCAATACCTGCACCGCCCTGTTCGTAGCGCCGCAGAAGACCCTGGCCATGGGCGCCCCGCTGCTCAGCACCTACTTCGCCGCCATGCCGGACCAGCTCGGCATGGCGCTGCTGCCCCTGATCGTCTATCACTTGTGGCAATTGACCGTCGCCGGCTTCCTGCCGCGCCTGCTCAGACCCGCCGACGATTGACCGGGCGCTCGCCCCGCGCCGGCCAACCGTGTACGGGACGACCCGCGGAGATGGTTCCTGGCGGCTAGAACATCTTGGCGTCGCTGCGGCGGAAGGAGGCGGCGCTCAGGCCCTGCTCGCGGGCGAGACGGCGGCCGGCGGCCGCCCAGCGGAAGCCGCGCCGCATCAGCTCGAGCGGCGCTTCCTGGGCCATGACGTCAGCCTTGTGGCCCAGCGAGTTGTAGAACACCCGCCCGGCGCCCCAGCGCTTGGTCCACACCACCGGCATGTCCACCGGCCCGTTGCTGCTGTGGTACCAGTCCACCATCGGGAAGCGAGTGGTGGCCAGCACCTCCACGGCCGGATCGACGTGCAGGTAGTACTGCTCCGAGCGGACCTTGAAGTCGTCCATGCCGGCGGTAATCTCGCTGGAACCGGGCCGCAGGTTCACGACGTACTCCACGCCGTCGCCGCCCGGGTGCGACACCCAGTTGCCGCCGGTCATGAACTGCCATTGCACCGAGTCGCGGAACGCATCGCACATGCCGCCGTGGCAACCGGCCAGCCCGACGCCGTCGGCGACCGCCTCCACCACCGGCTCCACCTGCTCGCGGGTGATGCTCCCCATGGTCCACAGGGGGACGATCAGGTCCAGCTCGCCCAGGCCCTCATGGTCCCGGAAACGGTCCAGCGCGGCGGCCACTTCGACGGCGAACCCCTCCGCCTCCAGCACCCCGCGAAACAGCTCCGCGGTCTGCTCCGGCTCGTGGCCCAGCCAGCCGCCCCATACGATCAACGCTTGCTGCTGCATTACGCGCCGATGGTACCCTGCCGCCGCCGCTCGCTCAAACCCCGCCCCGGCGGCGGCACGCGGCGCCGCATCGTCGCGCTTCTCGACCGGACCCGAATAGGGTACCGTGCCCCGAGCCATGGGAGCAGACGAGTTGCCGGCGCCGGCGCTGCCGGCGGACTATGCCGAGCGGGTCTACGCCGGGGTGCTCGGCAAGATCATCGGCGTCTACCTCGGGCGCCCGATCGAGGGTTGGCTGCACGAACGGATCGAGGCGGAGCTGGGGGAGATCACCGGTTACGTGCACGAGCGCCTCGGCCGGCCCCTGGTCGTGCCGGACGACGACATATCCGGCACCTTCATCTTCATCCGCGCCCTGGAAGACGAAGCGGGCGGCCGGGAGATTACCCCGGCGGCGATCGGCCGCGCCTGGTTGAACTATCTGATCGAGGAACGCACGGTGCTGTGGTGGGGCGGCTTCGGCAACGCCACCGCCCACACCGCGTATCTGCGCCTCAAGCGGGGGCTGGAGCCACCGGCGAGCGGCGCCGCGGCGACCAACGGGCAGGTAGTCGCGGAGCAGATCGCGGCCCAGATCTTCGTCGATAGCTGGGCGCTGGCGGCGCCCGGCGACCCGGAGCTGGCGGCCGATCTGGCGCGCCGCGCGGCCTGCGTCTCCTCCGACGGCGCCGCGGTCCACGGCGCCCAGGTAGTGGCGGCAATGGAGGCGGCGGCGTTCACCGAGCCCGACGTCGAGCGCCTGCTGGACACGGCGCTGGCCCTCATTCCCGGCGACTCGATCATTGCCCGCCTGATCCACGACGTGCGCGAGTGGCACCAGGCCGACGGCGGTGACCGCTGGCGGGACACCTTCCGCCGCATCCGCGAGCGCTACGGCTACGACCGCTACGGCGGCAACTGCCACGTGGTGCCCAACCACGCGCTGGTCATCCTGGCGCTCCTGGCCGGCGCCGGCGACTTCGACCGGTCGTTGCTGATCGCCAACACCGCCGGCTGGGACACCGACTGCAACTCCGGCACGGTGGGCTGCCTGCTGGGGGTGCGCGGCGGCCTGGCGGCGATCGGCGAACGCTGGCGCGCGCCGGTGGCGGACCGCCTCTACCTGCCGAGCGCCGACGCCGGCGGGGTGGTCACCGACGCCACCCGGGTGGCGGACCGCCTGGCGGCCCTCGGTCACCGCCTTGCCGGGACGGCGCCGCCGGACCGCGCCGCCCGCAAGGGAGGAGCGCGCTTCCACTTCGAGTACCCCGGTTCGCTGCAGGGGTTTCGAGTGACCTCGGGCGCCGGAGTGGTGGTGGAAAACGTGGCCGGCCACAGCGCCGGCGGAACCCGCTCGCTGGCGCTGCGCCTGCCCGCCCGCGGCGCCGGCGCGCAGGTGCGGGTGACGACGCCGACCTTCTTTCCGCTCACCGCGCAGCTCGGCGGCGGCTACGGCCTGCACGGCTCGCCGGCGCTGCACCCCGGCCAGCGGCTGCGGTACGCGGTCAGCGCCGACGCCGGCAACCGGGAAGCGCTGCGCCTTGCGCCGGTAACCGAGGCCGCTACCGAGCAGGGCGTCCGCCACCTGCCGGGACCGCCCCTCACGCTCGCTCCGGGCGCATCCGCCGACGCCGCCTGGGTGGTGCCGGAAACCGGCGGCGACCCGCTCGCGGAGGTGGGTCTGCAATTCACCGGTCCCGGCGCCGGCGGCACCGTGTACCTCGACTACCTGGGGTGGGACGGCGTGCCATGCGCCCGGCTCGGCCGACCCGGCGGCGCACCTGCGGCCGGCGGGCGCCCGCTCACGCGCGAGCAACCTTGGCGCCGCGCCTGGGCCGACGGCGTCGACCAGTTCGAGAATCGCGCGCGGGCGGAGGATTTTCGCCTGCTTCAGAACCGCGGCACGGGCCTGCTGATCCGCGGCGACCGCGAGTGGCGGGACTACGCGTTCGCCGCCACCGTGCGGATTCACATGGCCCGCGCCGGCGGCATCGGCGTCCGCGTCCAGGGGATGCGGCGCTACTACGCGCTGCTGGTCACCGGCAGCGGCCTGGTGCGGCTGGTACGCCGCCGGCACCAGGAAGCGGTACTGGCCGAGACCCGGTTGCGCGGCCGTCCCGACCAGCCGCACCGCCTGATCCTGGCGGTGCGCGGCACCACGCTCACCGGCTGCGTCGACGGCGAGACGGTGTGTTCGGCCTCCGACTCGATGCTCGACGGCGGTGCGGTAGCGCTGCTGTGCGAGGAGGGCCGCGTGGAGGTGAGTGACGTCAAGATCGGCCCCGAACCGCCCTAGCGCGGCAGTTCGGGGCCGGGATCGTTAGCCGGGTTGCGGCGCCTCTACATCGCCTGGTTGGATTCCGGCGCCTCGAAGTCCGGGGCCGGCTCCGCGCCGTGGCGGCGGTCGAAGCGCTTCTTCAGCCCGTCGAACATGCCGCGCAGCTTGTCCATGTCGTCGGCGTCGAACCACGGCACCGGCTGGTAGCGCACGCCGAGCATTGCGCCGCCGGTTTCCGGGTGCTCGCCCAGGTTCACGGTAGCGGTCATCGGTTCGCCGTCGCGCTCATATTCCACGCTTATGTCGTCGCCCGGGTCGTAACTGCCAATGAGGTCCGCCAGCCCGGACTCGCCGATCTCTTCGCCGTCGACCGCGGTGATCCAGTCTCCCTTCTGCAGTCCGGCAGCCGCGGCGGGACCATCCTCGACCACCTCCATCACCTTCGCCCCGGACATGCCGGCCATCTTGTCGCCGAACCGGAACATCCACGCTCGGGGCATCCGGTCCATCCGTTCCATCCGGTCCATTCGACCCATCCGGCCCCGGCGGTCGAAGTCGTCATGCCGGGCGCCCGCGCCGAGCACCACCAGCCCCAGCCGGGGATGGCCCCAGACACGCGCGATCGATACGGAAAGGTCGCGTACCTCGTCGCCGTGCTTGACGGTGAGGCTGACCTGCGGCTGCTCGGTGTCCGCCAGGGCCTCCATCAGGTCGCGCCCGGCGGCCACCGGCTGCCCGTCGATGCTGAGAATCAGGTCGCCGCGCTCGATACCGGCGGCAGCCGCCGGACCGTCAGGATCGACGGCCGTTACCAGAATGCCGTCCTGCTCGTGCTGATCGGCCGCCAGCGGCAACCCGACCGCCAGCAACAAGACCGCAGCACCCGCTCGAATCATGGTCTTCATTTGGAAACCTCCATGAAGCGTTGATGCAAAGGAAGCTACCGCACCGGTTTTGCAAGCCGGTTAGCGGGCCGTTAGGGTTTCTTTATAAACGGCGGCCGGACGCCGCCAGACCGGACGCCCGGGCGCGGTCAGAAGCTGCCGACGCCCAGGGCGGCGCCCAGGGTGAACGCGACGAACTCGCGGTACTCGGTGGCGCCGGTGCCGTAGCCAACTCTGGCACCGGCGGAAAGCCGGGCATATTCCAGCACCTGGTAGCTGAGCAGGGGCCGCACGATCCCGGAGCCGTCGCTCAGATTGGCCAGCCAGAACAGGGATGCGTCGAAGTCGCTGTCGGCGATGCCGTTCCAGGCGGCGCTGGCGCCGGCGTAGTGGTTGCCGAAGAACAGCAGGTCCACCGCTTCCGGCTTCGGCCCGGTGCGCGGCGGGCCGGCTCCGGCGGACGCGTTCAGCGCCTCGCGGGCGGGCCCGAGGGCAGCGCTGTCCGGGTAGCCAAGCGGATTGTAGTAGTACTGCGCGGCCAGCACGACGTTGGGATCGGAGGAGCGGTAGGAGGCGCCGGCGGTGGCCGCCGGAAACCATTCATCGGCGCGCGCGGCGCGGCCGGTCACCAGCAACCTGCCGGCGGCGTCCAGTTCGATCCGGTTGCGCTCGGTGCCGCGCTGAATCACCAGTTCCCCGAACAGGTCGAACTCTCCGGCCGCGCCGGTGGCGGTCGCGAATGCCTTGGGCACCAGGTCGGCCTGGATCATCCCGCCGGCGCCCAACTCCACCCCTTCGATCACCAGTTCCGCGCGCGCGCCGGCGGCCACGTCCAGCGGGTCGCGGTAGTCGCCGGTAATCAGGTAAAGGTAGGCGTTGTGCACCGCGATGGGGGCGTGCACCTTCAGGGCCACCGGCCCCTCTCGTTCCGCCTCCGGGTCGAGCGGGTCGATCGTCACCAGACTCATCAGGTCGGCCGGGCTGAAGAACCGGCCCACGCCCCAGTCGGCGCGCTGCTTGCCGGCGCGGAAGAAGATCCGCTCCTCCCAGTGGAAGTCGGCGAACAGCTCGAACATGGTGAAGTTGAACCGGCCGGCGGCACTTGCGCCCGCGCCGGCCTGGCCCGCCGGGGCGGCCTCGCCGGCCGCAGCGCCCGCGGGAGCGCCGGGAACCGGCAGCGCGTAGTCGATCTTGGCCTTGCCGAACACCCGGAAGTCGCTGTTGGGACGGGCATCGAAGTACAACTGCGCGGCCAGGTCGTGGCGCAGCGCCCGCTCGGCGGCGCGCTCGCCGCGCAGCGCCGCGGACATCGCGTCGTAGCTGGGAAAGCTGAGCTCGACCTCCGGCGCGTAACGGAACGACCCGCCCCAGTCGACGCCGGCAGAGGTCAGCAGCGCCTGATCCGGCGCGGCCGCGGCTCCGGCGCCGCCGGCCGCGGCCTCGATCTCGAACAGCGCGTCCGGATCACCGGCCCCGGCACCGTCCGCGGCGGCGTCGCCGCCCTCCTCCCCCGGCTGCTCCTCGATCATCTCGGCGTCGAACAGGGCATCGAGGCTGTCGCCGCCGTTGCCGCCAGCGGCGTCGCTCTGGCCCCACGCGGCCGCCGCCAACAACGCCAGCGCCAGCGCGACCGCGGGCGCGCGGCGGCTTCGATTCATCAACGGTTCACCCGCTCCAGGTAGCTCTTGCTGAACACCGAGTCGGGCAACTGCGCCAACGAAGTGTTGGCCATCGTCACCTGGGTGCGCTCGCCCTCCTTCAGCTCATCCACGAACAACATCTGCGAAGGCAGGAAGCGGTCCTCCACGCGCACGTACTTGGGGAAGTAGTCGCTGCGCATCAGCCTCCCCGACAGGCTGAAGTTCTGCGCCTTGAGCACCAGCTCGTTGTCGCGCCGCACCCACAGCTTCTGGCGCGGAAAGGCAACCTCGTTGTGGCGCGCGCTGAGTTCCAGGACGTATACGTCGTAGCGGCCGAGCCGCCCTTCGGCGGCCGACTCCACGACGTAGTCTTCCGCCAGCGAGGATTCGTTCAGGTCGCCGTTGCGCGCCTCGGAGTCCTGCAGGTTCTCGCGCATGGAAGAGTGAGAGAACTTGCGGCTGTCCGGGTCGTAGAACCACAGGTTGTCGTCCACCTGCAAGTAGCCCTGGCCGCGCTGCACGTCCGGCTCCAGGAATACGATCACGAACTTGTCCTCGGCGTCGCGGCGGAACATCTGCGCCTTGAGCACGCTGTTCTCCTCGTCCGGCTTCTCGGACACCATCGTGAAGACCGCCGCGAAGTCGGTCGCGTCGAAGCTGCGCGAGCGATCGATGGCGCGCAGCAGGTCGGTGAAGTCGGTCTCATGCTCGTCTGCCCACCCCAATGCCGGAATCAGCAGCAACGCCGCGGCCAGCATGAGCCGCGGCCAAGCCCGCCGGCGCAGGGCGCAGGGGCGCAGGGATCGTCTTGACTCGAACATGAGACCTCCTCAGGGGGCGCCGGATTCACGCCGCCCGCGGTCAATGTATCCGCCCGCTCCTGCCGCCGGCAAGAAACATTGCCGCCGGCGCGCGCCTAGGCGGTAGTGCGCAACGCCGCGGCGGGGTCCTGACGGGCGGCGCGGTTTGCCGGGAACAGGGCGGCGATCAGGGTAACGGCGACCACCGAGGCCAAGTAGCCGGCCAGAAACCGCGGATCGACCGGGAACGACAGGCGGCCGTTGTCCAGGAAGAAGAAGAAGGGCGTGTCCGTGCCCCAGTCGATCGACTGCAGCACCAGGCGGCCGACGACGGCCAGCGCCAGGCCGGCCACGGTGGCGCCGGCCGCCAGCAGCACCGCCTCGGTCAGAAACAAGACCCGCGCCTGCCGGCGCTGCAGACCGAGGGCGCGCATGGTGCCGATCTCGCGGGTGCGTTCGTACACCACCATGCGGAAGGTGTTGGTGATGCCGATCGCAACGATGAGGAACAGAATGAACGCCACCACCACGCCGATTATCACCAAGGTGCGCGCCACGTTGTTGACGCCGGCGAGGAAGTCGTTGATGGTGGAGAGCTGGTAGCGGGTGCCCTCCCACTCGTTCTGCAGCAGCTCGCGGCGCACCTCGCGGAACTCATCCTGGCCGGAGACGCGCCGCACCAGGTCCAGCTCCTCCGCCAGCGCCGCGTACAGGCGCCCCGCCTCGGCGTCGACCGCCTCCATGTCCTCCAGCATGATGGCCAGGGTGACGTAGGCGTCCGGCGCGACGTCGAGCAGCTCGTTGATGTAGGAGCGGTGGGCGTAGGCGTTGACGCCGCTGAACCCGCCGGCGTCGACCGTGGTCGCCGCCAGCAGGAACTCGCCGACGTTCTGCTGCCCGGTGGTGGTCCGCGCCTGCACCAGCATGGTATCTCCTACCGCCACGTCCAGTTGCGCCGCCACGCTTTCGTTCAGCACCACCGCAGTGCGCTCCGCCAGCACCTGCTCGAACGAGCCGGCGCGCAGCACCAGCCGCTGGCGCAGGGCTTCGGCTGCCTCCCAGTCCACCCCGACGACCCGCTGAGTCACGCTCTTGCCGGCGAAGATCAGCGCTACCCCCAGCTCGGATTGGCGCGCTATCGAGACGGCCGGCAACTCGGCCGCGGCGAGGATGCGCTGCAGCGCGGGGTCGTCGCGCACCAAACTCACCAGCCGGCCGCTGGCGCTCTTCTCGTAGCCCTGGATGAACAGATGGCCGGCGAAGAAATGCGAGACGTTGGCGCGGATGTTGACCACGAAGCCGGTGGCGAACCCGTTCACCAGGGTGATCACCAGCACCCCGAAGGCAATCGCCCCGCCGAGCAGGAAGCTGCGCTTCTTCTGCCGGTTCAGGTTGCGGGCGGCTACGCGCAGGACCGTCATGGCTGGCCTCCCTCCTACTCGGTCTGCACCGCGCGCACCGGCTGCACGCGCAGCGCCACCATCACCGGGTAGACGCTCGACAGCAGGCCGATCGCGGTCATGATTCCCAGCGAGATGGCGACCGAAAGCGCCGACAACGCCGGCTCCAGCAGCTCGCCGCCGAACAGAACGTTCAGGAAGTCGTTGCTGGCGCGGATGCCGGTCCATCCCAGTACGGCCACGATCGCCGCCCCCAGCACGATGCCGACGATGCCGAACAGCCACGAGATGCACAGCGTCTCCACCAGGAACATACGCCGCACGAACGGCTTGCGGGCGCCGAGGGCGCGCATGGTGCCGATCTCGGAGGTGCGCTCGATTACCGAGATCACCAGCGTGTTCATGATGATGATCACCGAGACCACGGCGATCACCACCACGGTGACGTTGAATATCGTCTGCATCAACGCCGCCAGGCGGCTGAAGCCGCCGGCCGCGGCGCGCCAGTCGGCCGCCGCGGCGGCGATGTCCTGCGCCGCGAAGTAGCCGTTCAGCTCGTCGATCAACCGCTGCGCCCGGGCCTGCTCCGAGCCCGCCCCCGGCGCCAGCTTGAGCAGCAGGAAGTGCCAGGCGCCGGCGTCCACCACCGGCGGCGTGCGCCCGCGCTCGCCGAGGATCTCGAACACGCTCTCCTCGTCGAGCGCCGCGCCGGGCTCCGCCGCGGACGGCGCATTCTCCGCGCCGCCGCCGGCATCCGCCACCAGCTCATCCTCCTCCGCCCCGAACAGCGCGTCCAGATCGTCGGCGGCGAGGATCTCGGTCTCCTGCGCGGACAGCTCGATCGGACCGCTGCTGATCACCAGGCCGGCCAGCGCGCGCAACGTCTGGGCGTCCACGAACGCGACCTGATCGAGACCCTCGATCTCCTGCCGGAAGCGAAAGATGCCGCTGATGGTCAACTCCCGGATGCGCAGCCCGCCGCCGCCGCCGCTGGCAGTGACCAGCAGCGGATCGCCGGGCTGCGGGCGGACTCCGAGCTGCTCGCCCATCTCCTTGGCCATCTCCTCCGGCAGCATCACTCCGGCCTCGTCGGCCGGCCCGAGCCGCTCGCCGGCCAGCAGCTCGATGCTGTCGGGAAACAGCGCGCCGTAGCTGGCCATGTCGACCCCGAACAACGTGAGGAAGAACTCCTCGTTCTGCTCCTCGTCGGCGTAGGCGATGACGAACCCGGCGGTGAGCTGCGGGGCGACGGCCGCCACCTCCGGCAGCGCCGTTACGTGGGCAAACACCTCCCGGTAGCTGCCGATGCGCGGGATCTCGGCATTGGACACCGTGGAGAAGCCGAACAGCGAGAGCGTCTGCTCGGTGCGCCCGTGGATCATCACGTGACCGGTGTAGTTGTCGACGAACGAGCGGCGCAGGCCGCGGGTAATGGTCTCGGCCAGCGAGTTGCCCACGACCACCAGCGCGATCCCGAACGCGATGATGACGCCGATGATCAGGGTCTTGGCGCGGTGCTCCCGCAGGTTGCGCAGCGCGATGCGCAGGATGACCGGCACGGGCGCTACCGCGGCGGCGCGCCGGGCGGCTGCGCGCGGGCCGCGGAGGCCTCCTCGGCGCGGCGCTCCTCGGACGCCACCAGGCCGTCCTGGAGGCGCACCACGTGGTCGGCGATGGAGACGATGTCGTGGTCATGGGTGGAGAAGATGAAGGTGGAGCCGCGCTCGGCATTGATCCGCTTCATCAACTCGATGATCTGCTGGCTGGTCTTGGAGTCGAGGTTGGCGGTGGGCTCGTCCGCCAGCACGATGGAGGGATGGGTGACCAGCGCGCGGGCAATGGCCACGCGCTGGCGCTGGCCGCCGGACAGCTCGTTGGGGCGGTGGCGGAGGTGGTCGGCGAGCCCTACCTGTTCGATCAGCTCCTCCACGCGGCGCCGCTTCTCGACCTTGTCCAGGCTGCTCTTGCCGAGCAGCAGCGGGAACTCGACGTTCTCGTACACGTTGAGCACCGGCACTAGGTTGAACGACTGGAAGATGAAGCCGATGTGGGCGTGGCGCAGGGTGGTCAGGTCGCGGTCCTTGAGGGTGCCGGTGGCTTGGCCGTCCACCGTCACGGTCCCGGCGGTGGGGGTATCGATGCACCCGATCAGGTTGAGGATCGTGGTCTTGCCGGAGCCGGACGGCCCGGCGATGGAGATGAACTCGCCGCGCTCGATCGACAACGTGACGCCGCGCACCGCCGGCACCGTGACCTTGCCCAGGGCGTAGTCCTTGGTAACGTCTGCGAGCTGCACGATTGCCATTCGGCTCCCAATATACCGCTTGCGCGGTATCGACGGCGAATCCGCGTCAGCCGGCGCCGCGCGTCGCAGTTACTGCCGCACGTACTTGAGCCACTGCGCCTTGGCCGCTTCCAGTTGCTCCATCAACACCCGCCGCGAATGATCGTCGGCAAACACCGGCGCCCGCGAGAAGTAGCGCAGCAGGTCGTCGATGCGCTTGATGGAGTTGCGTTTCGCGCGCCGCTCCAGGATCGAGATGCGGCGCCCGCGCTCGGTCTCGTCCACCTGCTCCAGCTTGCGCACCGCGTCGATCTTCTTGAAGTAGGGCTCGGTCCACTGGTCGGGCACCTGACCGGTGTTGATGATGTATTCGGCGTTGCGGTGGCGGTCGTACACCACCCGTCCCAGAACCTTGCCGATGATCACCACTCCCCAGCGCAGGCCCAGCACGAACAGGGCGATGAACGCAATGAACGACACCAGAACCAGCAGCATCTATCCGCACATCATACTGCCCGCCGGCGCGCGCGGCTACATCGTCAGCCCGCCCGCGCCGTAGAACTGCCCCTCGCGGCTCAGCCGCTCGCACGGACCTTCAGCGGTTCCGCGCCGGTGGCCGAGAGCGCCGCCGGGATCCGTTTGACACCCGATTCGCCCGCGGCCGACACTGTCCGCCAGTTGCGCCGCGTTGCGCTCGCCGCTTGGTCGGGCGACTGCTACGCCACCTCGCGGGCGTTGGCCGAGCCGCGGCGGCGTCCGTCTCAACTTGCGGAATGCGTCGAGTGACCTGTGACAAGCCCCCCCCCCCCCCGAAAACGGTTAGCCGTCCCGCCTGAGCGGACGCGCGCCGACCTCTGGCTGCTTCCGGGCGCGTTGGCCGCACTCGGCGCCGGCCTCGTCCTGGCGCTCGAAGTCACCTGGGGCGTGGCGTTGAACTGGGACTCCGGCGCCTACCTCGCCGCAGCCCGCAACCTGCAGGCTGGCAACGGCTTCCACATGTTCAATGGGACCCCGTACACCTCCTGGCCGCCGCTCTACCCGCTGCTGCTGGCCGTTGCCAGCCTGGACGTATTCGACCCGCTCGCCGTCGCCGGACCGGTCAACGCGGTCATCTTCGGCCTCACCATATTCGTCGTCGCCCAGTACCTGCGGCGGCGCCTCGAATCGCGCTTCCTGGTGGTATGGGCCGGTCTCTCCCTCGCCCTGGCCGCTCCGCTGACGCGGTCGGCGTCGTGGGCGTTGACCGAGCCGCTGTTCATCCTGCTGGCCACGCTCGCTCTGATCCGCACCGACGACTACCTGACCGGCAACAAGACTTCGTCGCTGGCGTGGGCGGCGGTGTGCGCGGCGCTGGCGTGGCAGACCCGCTACCTGGGCGCGGCGGTAGTCGCCGCGGTCGTACTGCTCCTGCTCTGCCAGCGCGGCGCGCGGCCGGCGCAACGCGCGCGGCGCGCCGCCGGTTTCGCGCTGGCCGCCGCGGCGCCGATGGCGTTGTGGCTGGCGCGCAACCTCCTGTACGCCGGGAGCGCCACCGGTCCCCGAAACGCCGCTCCCTATTCGTTGCCGGAGGTCCTGAGCGACCTCGGCCGCGGGTTTGCGGACTGGGTGTACTTCGACCTTCCGCTGGTCCCGTCCGTCGAGTGGCTTCGACTGGTACCGGCCGCCGGGCTGCTGGCGGTAGGCGGGGCGTTCATCGTCATCGGCGCAGCAACGCGCCGGAGCATGCCGCGGATGCCGTTCGATTGGCGCCCCTGCTACGTGTTCGGCGGCTTTGCGCTGATCTATCTCATGCTGACCTCGGCGGCGGTCATGCTGGGCGCTACCTTCCACGGGTTTCAGCCCCGATTCCTGACGCCGATGTACGTGCCGCTGCTGGTCACCGCCGCGTTCGCGCTGGATCGCCTGCTCAGCTCCGTGCGGCAGCATTCGCTTCCGCTTCTCGGACGAGTACCGCCGAGAGTGGCCGGCGCCGTCGTCATCGCGGCGCTGTGCGTCTGTATGGTCGGGGCAGTCGAGCCGGGGGCCCGCGAAATTGTGCGCGACAACTCCTGCGACTATTGCCGCGGCTACTTATCACACTGGGCCGATTCCGAGACGGTGAAATACGTGCGGCAGCACCCGATCGAGGGCGTAGTGCGCAGCAACATGCCCGTCGTCCTGTATCTCCATACTGACGACGCGACCGCCAGTTACGACTATCCGCCGGTCTGGGACGAGGAGTTGCAGCGCTGGCATCGCGTTCCTCAGGACTACGAGTACGTCGTGTGGTTCGACGACGACAGCCGGGACTCCGGCTATGACCTTGCCCGGCTGCGCGCATTGTTCGGCCTGGTGCCGGTCGCGGAGCTGGCCGACGGCACGGTCTTCGTGGTGGTCAAGGACTCCGCCGAACGACGGCGGATCGCTGCTATCGTCGCCGGCGATTTCGAGGCGATCGTCGCCGGAGACTCGGTACGACTCGCCGCGCGCTCGGTCTTCGACCTCTACTTCGACGACGACGACGACACGTTGACGTACTTCAAGGAGCCGTGCGCAACGGACGACGTAACGGCGCGGTTCTTTCTGCACGTCGTGCCGTCGGATCCCGCCGACCTGCCGGACCGGCGGTACGCCTTCGCCAACCTCGACTTCGACTTCGGCGCGCACGGCACGCTCCTGAACGGCCGGTGCGCCGCGGTCGTGGCCTTTGACTACGAGATCTCCCACATCAGGACGGGTCAGTACCTGGCCGGGAACCATCTCTGGGAGGTGACGTTCTCTCCGTGAACGGATGCGCCGCAATGGGGTAGGCTGAGAGGCGTGAGAGATTCCCGGCCCGACGTCATCGTCATCCTGGTGGATGACATGGGTTATTCCGATCTGGGCTGCTACGGCGGCGAGATCGATACCCCGCACCTCGACTCGCTCGCCGCCGCCGGCGTCCGCTACACCCAGTTCTACAACTGCGCCCGCTGCTGCCCAACCCGCGCCGCGCTGTTGACCGGGCTCTACCCCCACCGCGCCGGCATCGGCCACATGACCTCGCAGGGGGATGCCAACCTGGAACGGAACATGGCCATGGCGCGCGCCCCCTACCAGGGCTACCTGGGCAACCACACGGCGACCCTGGCCGAGGCGCTGAAGGGCAACGGCTATCAGACCTTCATGTCGGGCAAGTGGCACGTCGGATCGTTCCGCCCCAACTGGCCCACCGACCGCGGCTTCGACCGCTACTACGGCATCCTCGGCGGGGCCTGCAACTACTGGGCGCCGAGCCCCTCCGCCGGGCTGCTCGACGGCGTTACCCCGGTAACCGAGCTGCCGGCGGACTACTACACCACCGACTACTTCTCCCGGCGCGCCGTCGAGTTCGTCGCCGAGGCCGATCCCGAGCGGCCCTACTTCCTGTACCTGGCCTACAACGCGCCGCATTGGCCGCTGCACGCCTGGCCGGAGGACATCGCCAAGTACCGCGGCCGCTACCAGGTCGGCTGGGACGTGATCCGCGCGCGGCGACTGCGGCGCCAGCAGGAGCTGGGGCTGTTTCCGCCGCACCTCGAGTTGTCGCCGCGCGACCCCGAGTGCCCGCCCTGGGAGGAGATCGAACGCCGGCCTGACCGGCAGGGCAGGACCTTCACGGCCGAGGAGTGGGACCTGCGGATGGCGGTATACGCCGCCATGATCGATCGCGTCGATCAGGGCATCGGCGCGCTGCTGGCCCAGATCCGCGCGACGCGGGAGCTCGACAACACCTTGATCATGTTCCTGTCCGACAACGGCGCCTGCGCGGAATCCCACGATCCGGTACCGGAGGTTCCGGCCGGGCCCAGGGAGTCGTACACCGCCTGCTTCCTGCCCTGGGCCAACGCCTCCAACACCCCGTTCCGCCTGTTCAAGCACTGGCTGCACGAAGGCGGCTCGGCCACGCCGTTCATCGCGCACTACCCGAAGCTGATTCGGGAGGGCCGTATCGAGTCCCGCTACTACGCCCACGTCAAGGACATCATGGCCACCGTGCTGGAGCTGAGCGGCACGCCGTACCCGGCGACCGCGCGCGGCTACCCGACCCTGTCCCCGGACAGCCGCTCCTTCGCGGCCAACCTCCAAGGCCGCGAACGGGACAACCCGGAGACCCTGTTCCTGGAGCACGAGGGCAACCGCGCGGTGCGCCGCGGCAAGTGGAAGCTGGTCTCCTACTACAACGAGGCGCGCGGCTTCATCAACACGCCGGTCGGAACCGGCCACCGGACCGGGCCGTGGGAGCTCTACGACATGGAGGCGGACCGCGTCGAGCTGCGCGACTTGGCCGCGGCGCACCCGCAACTCCGGGACAAGCTGATCGAGGAGTATGGCCGGTTCTCGGAACGGACCGGAGTCTCCGACTGGGAAGATATCCAACGCGACCTGGAGCAGCTCTATCGGGAGGAGTAACCAACCAGCGCAGGTTGAGTCGAGTCAAGTCTGCTGAGTCTTGTCTTGGCAGGCGCCGCTATACGTGCTATCTTCTTTCATTATCGATGGGACATACGTGGGACTTCATCCGTGATTACGAGACGGACCCGTCTCAGCTCGCCCAAGTGGAACTGAAATATCTGGCTGCGGTATGGCAGGACCATCGCCAGCGGCTGGAGAATCAGGATGCATTCATCCAGTTCAATCAGAGGCTGCTTCGCGAGTGGTCCATAGAAACCGGTCTGATCGAGCGGCTGTACGTACTCGACCGCGGCGTCACCCAACTGCTGATCGAGCGAGGAATAGATGCGGCTCTGATCCCGCACGGAAACGGCCAGCATCCGGCGTCGGTGGCAGCCATGATCCAGGATCACCAGGCGGCGGTGGAGAGCGTCTTCAGATTCGTCAAGAATGAGCGGCCGCTTTCCACGAGCTACGTCAAGGAGATGCACGCCGTCATCACCCGCAACCAGCAGGGAACGGACGCGGCAGATGCCCGGGGCCGGATCTCACAAGTCCCATTAATTCACGGTGACTACAAGAAATGGCCCAACAATCCCAGCCGCCCCGACGGCTCGGTTCATCAATACTGTCCACCCGAGCACGTTGCGGCCGAAATGGATCGACTCATCGAATTACACCACAGCCACGTGAACACTGCGCCCGAGGTCGAAGCTGCGTGGCTGCATCATCGATTCGCACAGATCCACCCGTTTCAGGACGGCAACGGTCGTGTCGCCCGAGCTCTCGCCACCTTGGTCTTCGTAAAGTCAGGGTGGTTCCCTTTGGTGGTAAGGGACAAAGACCGTAAACGGTATCTGGATGCCCTGGAGTCTGCCGATAGCGGGGATCTTGGCGAACTGGTCACGTATTTTGCCAACCTGCAGAAGGACGAGTTCGTCAATGCTCTCACCATCGCTCGGGACGTTCTGCGATCCGCCCGTGCGGAGCAAGCGATAGCAGCCGTGCGCCGCCAGTTGCAACGCCGCCGCGACTCCATGGTGAAGGAGTGGGGGAAGGCCCGCAACGTTGCGGGAGCACTCCGCGAGACCGCCCAGAGCCGTTTGCAGCAGGTATGCGACCGACTGCAGCTTGACGTGCAGTCTCTTCTCGGGAAGGCTGCCTTCTTCGTGGACGGCGACACCGACCACGGAGGAAAGAGTCACTACTTCGCTCGACAGATCGTGGAGGCTGCGAAGCAGATTGGCTACTACGCCAACCGTGAGACCTATCGATCATGGACAAGATTGGTTATGGAAAACGGGGACGCCACCGACCGCACGGAACTCCTGGTCTCCTTTCACGGTCTTGGTTGGGAATTCCAGGGCGTCCTCGCCTGTTCGGCGGTCTGCTTTCAGCGCAGTGAAACCGATGGTGGAGAACGTCAACTCACCGCCGGCGAACCGGTGTCGGACGGGATGTTTCAGATAAACTACAAGGAACCGATCGAAGAGGCCGGAAGGCGATTCCTCGTCTGGTTGGAACCTGGCATAGTGCGCGCAGTGGAGCTCTGGCAGGAGACGCTGTGACCGACCGCTGACTCCGGCGCCCCCGCCGAGGCGTGAGCCGGGCCACATGACCTGTGCCCCGGCGGCGGGCGTGCAGATGGGACGCCCCATCCGGTGGGCTGGGGCGCGGCGGCGCGATGGGTCTGCTCGGACCCATCGCGCGCCTGGGGCTAATGGACATGGCCAGCCGCTTGGAAATGCGCCGCCGAATCACGCCGGCAGGTGGCATCTTACGGGCCGGAAGAACTTGACTCAAGTAGTTTCCATGATTATACTTATGTCATGGACAAACATGCTTCCGACGGGGCCGTCACCACTACCGTTTCCGCCCTCTCAGACGACCTCCTGCTGGAGCGGACCAAGGAACTGTCCGGCATCGAACACCATCTCGAAGTGGTCGTGATCGACCACCTGCGCGAGATTCAGAAGCGCCGCCTGTATCTGCGCCGCGGGTTCTCGAGCCTGTTCGATTACGCGGTGCGCGAACTGGGTTACAGCGACGCCGCAGCGTGGCGGCGCATCAAGGCGATGCGGCTCTGCGCGGACGTCGACGGCGTCCGCGAGCGCCTGCAGAATGGCATGATGACGCTGAACGCGGCCGCGCAGTTGCAGCATGCCTTCGACCGGCAGGAGCGCAAGAAGGAACGCGCGGCGCGTAGCGCGCCGGGCGGGGCCGGGACCGGGGCAGCCGCTGAGTCGCAGGACGGCGCGGCGCCGGCGCGGCCGGCGGAGCGGAAGCCGGCGGCGGCGCCGGTGCTGGACCCGGAGGCGCGGTGGGAGCTGGTGGAGCAGGCGTCCGGCAAGAGCAGCCGGGAGGTGATGCAGTTGCTGGCCGAGGTGGACCCGGAGCTGGCGGCGCCGGCGGATCGGGTGCGGCCCCTGGGCGGCGGGCGCTGGGAACTCAAGGCGGTGATCGACGATGAGTGCCGGCGGGGCTTGGAGCGGCTCCAGGGCCTCCTGTCCCACGTCGATCCGCACATGACGATGGGGCAGCTCATGGGGCGGTTGGTACGGGAAGGGCTCGACCGCCACGACCCGGCCCGGCCGCCGCGCGGGCGGCGCGCCGCGCCGGCCAAAGGCGCCGAGCAAACTTCGGCGGCGAAGACGCAGGCGGCCTCGGCTCGCGGCGCTGCCTCGGCAGCGAAGCAGCAGGCGAGCTCGGACAGCGGCGCTCCTTCGGCGGCGAAGGTATCGACTCAGGCGCCGGCGCAGCCGGGAGACGAAGCCGCTGACCGCCCGGACACTTCGGCAGCGAAGCCGGCGACCGACGCCACTTCGGCGCCGAAGACGCAGCGCCTCGGCCGGCCGGCTGCGGCGTGCGCGCAGCCGGCGGCGCCGCCGCGGACCCGGACTTCCGCAGCGAAGCCGGACGTGCCCGGCCGCGCCATCCCGGCGGCGGTCAAGCGCGAGGTGTGGCGGCGCGACCGGGGCCGCTGCCGCTACGTGGACCGCACCAGCGGGCGCCGTTGCCGCTCCCAACACCTGCTGCAGATCGATCACGTCGTGCCGTATGCCTGCGGCGGCACCGCCGAGCCGAACAATCTGCGCCTGCTGTGCGCCGCCCATCACCGCTACCGCCACGTCGGCGCCGGATTCGGGCGCCCCGGCGAGGATCGTCAGGCGCCGGTAGACCGGTGATCAAGATTCGCCGAGAAACGTCACCTTGCACTGGGACTTGGGCTTGGCCGCCAAGCGGCCTGACGCTTACCTACATTTTGGAAATGCGCCTGCGCCGGGGCCGCCCGGACGGCGGGTTGACTTCTCTCGGCGGTCGATTACAATTGGCCGGCTTGCCAGGCTGCTGCCGCCTCGGCGCGCGGCCCAAGAGCAATCTGCCTGAAAGGATACTGCTGTGGAGACCCCTGTTCTCGAGGTCAAGGACCTGCGCACCTACTTCAAGCTTGAAGAAGGCACCCTCAAGGCGGTGGATGGCGTCAGCTTCTCGGTAGCGCCGAAGAAGACGCTGGGCATCATCGGCGAGAGCGGCTGCGGCAAGAGCGTGACGGCGCAGTCGATCCTGCGCATCGTGCCGCCGCCCGGCGAGATCAAGTCGGGGGAGATCGTGCTCAACCGCGAGGGTCACGAGGCGCTCGATCTCACCCAGCTCGACCCGTTCGGCCAATCGGTGCGCTCGATCCGCGGCAAGGAGATCTCGATGATCTTCCAGGAGCCGATGACCAGCCTGTCGCCGGTTCACACCATCGGCAACCAGGTCGAAGAGGCGATCCTGCTGCACAAGACCAGCGACAAGAACGAGGCCCACGAGCTGGCCATAGACATGCTCGACCGGGTCGGCATTCCCAACCCGCGGCAGCGCATCGAGGAGTATCCGCACCAACTCTCCGGCGGCCTGCGCCAGCGCGCCATGATCGCGATGGCGCTGTCGTGCAATCCCGCGCTGCTGATCGCCGATGAGCCGACGACCGCGCTGGACGTCACGGTGCAGGCGCAGATCCTGGACCTGATGGAGCACCTCCAGGAGCAGTTCGGGATGGCCATCCTCTACATCACCCACGATCTGGGCGTGATCGCCGAGATTGCCGACGAGGTGGCGGTGATGTATCTGGGGCGCGTCGTCGAACACGCCGAAACCAAGGAAATCTTCCGCAATCCGGCGCATCCCTACACCCGCCTGCTGCTGAAGTCGATCCCGCGCATGGGCAAGGAGGCGAAGAAGCGGCTGGACGCCATTCAGGGCACGGTCCCGATCCCGCTGGATCCGCCGCGCGAATGCGGCTTCTTCAGCCGCTGTCCGGACGCCATGGACGGCAAGTGCAACAGCAACATCCCGGCGCTGGTGGAACTCACACCGGAACACCGGGTACGCTGCTACCTCCACAGCGAACGGCATGAGCCCGAAGATGCGGCTCTGGCACAACTGGCAGGAGCAAGAGCATGAGCGACGCGAACAACGGCAGCCGCCGGCTGCTGGAGGTAGAGCAACTGCGCAAGTACTTTCCGATCGAGAAGGGCTTCTTGCGCCGGGTCACCGGCCACGTGAAGGCGGTGGATCGGATCAATCTCTACATCAACGAAGGCGAGACCCTCGGCCTGGTGGGCGAGTCAGGCTGCGGCAAGACCACGCTCGGGCGCTGCATCCTGCGCGCCATCGAGCCTACTGACGGCAGCGTCAACTTTCAGTTCAGCGCCTCCGACGAGCGGGTTGACATTACCCAACTGGACAAGAAGCGGCTGCGGGCGATCCGCCGCCACATGCAGATGATCTTCCAGGATCCCTATTCCTCGCTGGATCCACGCATGACGGTACTGGACATCGTGGCCGAGCCGCTGGTATCCAATCAGATCGCCAAGGGGCAGGCGCTGGAAGATCGGGTCAAGGACCTGATGCGCGTCGTGGGCCTGGAGGTCAAGCACCTCAAGCGCTACCCGCACGCCTTCAGCGGCGGCCAGCGGCAGCGCATCGGCATCGCGCGCGCGCTGGCGCCGCACCCGGAGTTCATCGTCTGCGACGAGGCGGTGTCGGCGCTGGACGTGTCGATTCAGGCGCAGATTCTGAATCTGCTCCAGGACCTGCAGGCGGAGTTCAACCTTACCTATCTGTTCATCGCGCACGACCTGAGCGTCATCGAGCACATCTCCGACCGGGTGGGGGTGATGTACGTCGGCAAGATGGTGGAGCTGGCCTCCACCGAGCAGTTGTTCGGCAACCCCAAGCATCCCTACACCGAGGCGTTGCTGTCGGCAGTGCCGCAGCCCGATCCCGAAACCAAGATGGACCGCATCATCCTTCCCGGCGAGGTGGCCAACCCCGCCAACCCGCCGTCCGGCTGCTACTTCCATCCGCGGTGCGTGTACGCCAAGGACGAGTGCAAGGCCGTCGAGCCGACCTGGGAGGAGGTGGAACCGGGTCACTTCGCGGCGTGCCACTTCGCCAAGGAGCTCAACCTCAAGGCCGTGGAGTAGGCGCGTCCGGCCGCGCGCGGGGCGCTTAGCCGAGCGCCAGTTCGCGCACCAGGATGCCGCCTGCGGCGGCCAGCACGAACCAGCCGAACGCGGGCCGCAGCTTGGCGCCCGGCACCAGCCGGCTCAGCCGGCTGCCGAGCAGGATTCCGGCCACCGCCAGGGCGGTGAACGCCAGCAGCAGGCCCCAGTCGAAGCGGCTCTCCCGGCTGAGGTCGCCCAGCACGCCGAACAGCGACTTGGCGGCGATGATGGTGAGCGAGGTGCCCACCGCCACGCGCATCGGCAGGCGGGCGAACACGGCCAGGGCAGGCACGATGGCGAAGCCGCCCCCGGCGCCCACCAAGCCGGTGAGCACGCCGATGACCGCGCCTTCCAGCACTACCAGCGGGACGCTGACCTCGAACGGCGGGACGCCGGCCTTGGCGGGAGCGGCGGCAGCCGCGCTCCGCGCGGGCGGCGGCAGCTCGACCGCCGCGGCCACTGCGGCCCCGGCGCCCCCGTTGCCCGCGGCCGGCGCCGCAAACCGGGGCCGCGCGATCATCGACAGCGCGCTGAGCCCCATGATCACCGCAAACAGCACCAGGATGAACAGCTCCTTGCTCACCTCGACCCCGGCCACGCTGCCGAGCTGCGCGGGGATGGCCGGCACCAGCCAGCGCCGGGTCAGGAACACCACCGGCAGTGATGGAATGGAGAACGCGAGCGCGGCGCGGACGTGCACCAGCCCGCGGCGCCAGTAGCTGGCCGCGCCCACCACGCTGGTGACCCCGACCACGAACAGCGAGTACGCGGTAGCGGTGACCGCGTCGATGCCCACCACGTACACCAGGATCGGAACCGTGAGGATCGAGCCGCCGGCGCCGGTCAATCCCATGATCGCGCCCACGACCACCGCCAGGGCGACTCCCCACAGCATGCCGCCGATCACGCGGCGCGGCGCCGCAGGCCGATCGGCGGCGGTCCCGGCGGCAGCGCAACCCGTCGTCCCGGCTCCATGGTGCGGCAACGTGGCAGGAGCGTTCCCGGCTGTCAACGCGCGCCGCCAACCCGCATCCAACCCGCAACCCGGCGGGCGGCTCGATTCGCCGCGCTGCACGCGGTGAGCGGCGTTGCCGAGCGGCGCCTTCCCGCGGCACAATCACGCCATGCCACTCAAGACATCCCCCAAGATTTCGCTGGGAAGCTGGGCCTTCTCGTTCGGCCCGTTCGAAGCCGATCCCTGGTCCTGGGAGCGCTTCGTCGATTACACCGCCGAGCACGGCTACGACGGCGTGGAGATCAACGCCGTGCCGCCCCATCCGAACCCGGCGCAGTACGACACCGCCGCCAAGTGCCGCGAGCTGATGGCCCGCCTGAGCGACCGGGGCCTGGGGGTGTCCGGCTATGCCGTGAATGGGCATCTGCCCGACCTGCAGGCGGCGCCGCCCGCGCTGGTGAGCCCGCAACAGTTCGTCTCCACCCTGCGCCCCTACCTCCGCTTCTGCAGCGACGCCGGCATCGGCGCCCTGCGCATGGACACGGCAAGCCCGCCGGAACAGCTCGACGCGGTCACCTATGAGAAGCGTTTCGCCAACGCCGTGAGCTGCCTGCAGGCGCTGGCCGCGGCCGCGTCCGACCACGGCGTCACGCTGATGTGGGAATTCGAGCCCGGCTTCTGGCTCAACAAGCCGAGCGAGGTAGTGCGCCTGCACGACGCGGTGGGCCACGCCAACTTCAAGCTGCTGTTCGACACCAGCCACGCCTACATGGGAGCGGTGGTCGGCTCGCGGCATACCGGCGCCCCGGAGATCCTGCCCGGCGGCACCGCCGAATACGCCGCCCTGATCCGCGAGCGCATGGGCCATCTGCACCTGATCGACAGCGACGGCGAGCTGCACGACGACGACACCAGCACCCACATCGAGTTCGGCAAGGGCCAGGTGGACTTTCCGGCCACCCTCAAGGCGCTGGGGCCGCAGCTCGAGGCGATGCGGTGGTGGTGCGTCGACTTCTGCTTCAATCCGGCCGGCCCGGCAGGCGCCAAGGTGGCGGTGCCGTTCCTGCGCGACCTCGCGCGCTCGCTGTAGGGAGGGAATCCATGGCCAAGCAGAAACTGAACGTCGCCATCATCGGCTACGGCTTCATGGGCCGCGCCCATTCCAACGCCTACCGCAAGGTGGGCAACTTCTTCGACCTGGAGTACGAGCCGGTGATGAAGGCGGCCAGCGCGCGCCAGCCGGACCAGCTCGAGGCGTTCGCCGCCAACTGGGGATGGCAGGAGACCGACACCGACTGGCGCCGCGTGGTGCAGCGGCCCGACATCGACCTGGTCGACATCTGCGCCCCCAACAACGTGCATCTGGAGATCGCCCAGGCCGCGGCCGCGGCCGGCAAGATGATCGCCTGCGAAAAGCCGCTGGCGATGGATGCCGCGCAGGGCCGGCAACTGGTGGCGGCGGTGGCGGCCGCCGGCAAGCCGAACATGGTGTGGTTCAACTACCGGCGCGTGCCGGCCATCGCCCTGGCCAAGCAGATCGTCGACGAGGGCCGCATCGGGCGCGTGTTCCACTACCGGGCGCGCTACCTGCAGGACTGGACCATCAGCCCGGACGTGCCGCAGGGCGGCAACACCTTGTGGCGGCTGGACAAGAGCGTGTCCGGCAGCGGCGTGACCGGCGATCTGCTGGCGCACTCCATCGACACCGCGATGTGGCTGGCGGGACCGATCACCAGCGTCGCCGCCACCACCGAGACGTTCGTCAAGGAGCGCGAGCTGCAGGATGAACCCGGCACCCGCCGGGCGGTGGAAATCGACGACGCCTGCGCCTTTCTGGCGCGCTTCGCCGGCGGCGCCATGGCCACCTTCGAGTCCACCCGCTACGCGCGCGGGCGCAAGAACGAGAACTACTTCGAGATCAACGGCGAATTGGGGTCGCTGGCGTTCAACCTCGAGAACGCGCACGAACTGGGCTACTTCACCCACGCCGACGAGGGGCACCTGCGCGGCTGGCGCACGATCCAGGTGTGGGACTCGGACCACCCCTACATGGAGCATTGGTGGGTGCCGGGGTGCGTGATCGGCTATGAGCACACCTTCATCAATACCCTGGCGGACTTTCTTGGCAGCCTCGCGACCGGCGAGAAGACCTGCCCCGACTTCGCCGACGCGCAGGCTACCCAGGTGGTGTGCGACGCGGTGCTGCAGGCCGCGGCCGAGCGGCGCTGGGTCGATCTGTGAGCCGCTTCATCCTGTCCCGAACTAGTCAGCTTAGGAAAGCCGGCGGCGGCCCGCCAGATCATCACTATCCTCAATTTTGATATTATTTGATGTGATAGTGACACAATCTATCACTATCTGAAATACTGATAGATGTGAAGTTGCCTCTTCGGCCGAGGCCGCTGCCCGAACTACTTGTCGAACATCGCGAGCGGCTGGAGGCATTGTATGGCCGCGGTTTCGGTCCCACGGCGAACGGCCGCTACCTGCACTGGGACGAGTTGCGCCATCGTGTTGTCCCCGCGGGGCTGCGGAGCCACGAGGAATGGTGGCTCCGGCTCAAGCTGTCCCGCGGCGGACTCCAGCGCGAGCTCCCGATGCGGGACGCCGGCGGGCGCCCGTTCGTCTACCTGCTGCCTGACCCGGCGCTGCAGGCGCTGCACCGCATCGACAGTCAGAGCCGCGGCTGGGTTGGCGCCGCCGCCGAAGGGATCGCCAATTCCGACACGCGCAATCAGTTCATCGTCAACTCACTGATCGAGGAAGCAATCACTTCCAGCCAGCTTGAAGGCGCGTCGACAACGCGCGCGGCAGCGGCGGAGATGATCCGCGCCGGGCGGCGGCCGCGGGACCAGAGCGAACAGATGATTCTCAACAACTATCGGGCGATGGAGGCGGTCCGCCGGCTCAAGGAGAAGCCGTTGACCGAGCGGACCGTACTGGATCTTCACGCGCTGGTAGCCGCCGACACGCTCGACGACCCCGCCGACGCCGGCCGCCTGCAGCGGCCCGCCGACCGGCGGGTAGAGGTATGGGACGACCGCGGCGAAACGCTGCTCCACACCCCGCCGCCGGCCGCTGAGCTGCCCAGCCGGCTGCGCGAGATGGTCCGGTTCGCCAACCATGGCGCAGCCGATGGTTCGTTCCTGCATCCGGTGGCGCGCGCCATCATCCTCCACTTCTGGCTCGCCTACGACCATCCGTTCGCGGATGGCAACGGACGCACCGCCCGGGCGCTGTTCTATTGGACGATGCTGCGCCACGACTACTGGCTGTTCGAGTTTGCCTCGATCAGCAGCGTGCTGGCCGCGGCGCCCGCTCAATATGCCCGTCCGTTCCTCTATGTCGAAACCGACGATAACGATCTCACCTACTTCATCGCGCACCAGCTCGAGGTGCTGCTGCGCGCAATAGCCAACGTAGAATCGTACATTGCCACCACGATCGAACGGGTGCGGCAGGTCGAGGAGACCTTGAAGCGCTCCACCGACCTCAATCATCGCCAGCTTGCGCTCCTTGCGCACGCGCTCCGCCATCCCGGCGCCGAGTACACGATACGGTCGCATCTGACCAGTCATGCGGTAGCCTACGCCACCTCCCGCGCCGACCTGTTCCGGCTGGCGGAGCTCGGCCTGCTCGAACGGCGGCGCGTCGGGCGCCGGAGCTATCTGTTCCGGGCGCCCGCCGACTTGGCTGCGCGCGTGGGTTCGGCGGCGTCCGCCGCGGACCGCTGAGCGGGAGGGCGGCCGGAGCCAGGAGGGCCGAAGCGCAGGAAGCTCTCCTGCCGCAGCAGCCGCGCGAACTCGGCGGCGGGAAGGATGTCGATGCCGTCGCCGGTGCGCCGAGCGCGCGGCTCCAGGCAGACGACGAAGCGCCGGACGCCGGGATGCTCCTGCGCCAGCGCGCGCAGCCCGCGCAGGTGGTCGCCGGTGATGCGCGCGCTGGCCTTCGCTTCCACCGCCGCCTGCAGGTCGCCGAGCACGAAATCGACCTCGATCCCGCTCGGCAGCCGCCAATGGGTCACCTCCAGGTCCAACTCGCGGTAGGCGGCGCAGGCGTACAGCTCGTGGAACACCCAGTTTTCGAACGCCTTGCCGTAGAGCTGCGCGCCCGGCGTCAGTTCGCCCCGCCGGGCCAGGCGATTCACGACGCCGACGTCGGCGAAGTAGAACTTCGGCGCGCCGATCAGGCGGCGTTTGCGGCGCCGCCGGCAGGCGGGCACGAAGCGGCCGAGCAGGGTATCTTCCAGAATCTCGAAGTAGCCCTTGACGGTGGGGCTCGCCACCCCGCATTCGCGCGCAATGTTGGAGAAGTTGACGATCTCGCCGTCGCTGAGAGCAGCGGCGTCCAGGAATGCGGAGAACGCCGGCAGATTGCGCACCAGACCTTCGGCCGCTACCTCCTGCCGCAGGTAGTCGGCGACGTAGGCGTCGAGCAGGCGCCGCGGCCGGGATGCCTGGTACATGCGCGGCAGGTACCCGTGATTCAACATCCGGTTCAGATCGAAGGCGGCGCCGAGCTCGCCGGCGGTGAGCCCGCGCAGCTCGTAGCGCACGGCGCGCCCGCCGAGCAGGTTGGCGGCGCCGCGGCGCACCTTCCTGGCGCTCGAGCCGCAGAGGGCAACGTGCAAGCCGCGATTCTCGATCAGCCAGTGCACCTCGTCGAGCAGCGCCGGTACCTTCTGAATCTCGTCGATGACGAGCTGGCGGCCGGCCGCCGGCGGCGCCGTCTCCAGCTCCTGGCGCAGGTACTCCGGATGATCGAGATAGCGCCGGAACTCCTCTCCCTTCAGCAGGTCGACCCAGCGGGCCTCGGGGTAGCGGCGCCTGAGCAGGGTGCTCTTGCCGGCCTGGCGCGGCCCCCAGAGGAAGAACGTCTCCGTGCCGGGGGCGGGCAGAGGCAACGCTCGTTCAAACATCTACTTTAGATTAGCATGATAATCTAAAGTCATCCATTGAAATAGTACGCCCAGTCCGTCGCGGCGCGTGCTGCCGGCGGGCACGCAGTGTTGGCCGCAACGACCGGTGCCGGTATGGTGAGCGCGGCCATGACGAGACGCAGATTGCCGATCGGCATCCAGACGTTCCGGGAGATCCGCCGGGAGGGCTGCTACTACGTCGACAAGACGGCCTGGATCCGGCGGCTGGTCGACGGCGGCAAGCACTACTTTCTGTCACGGCCGCGGCGCTTCGGCAAGAGCCTGCTGCTGGACACGCTGAAGGAGCTGTTCGAGGGCAACGAGGCGCTGTTCCGGGGGCTGGCGATCCACGACCGGGACTGGTCGGTTCGCCATCCGGTGGTGCGGCTCGACTTCGGGAGCGGCAGCTACCTGGAGCCGGGCGGTCTCCACGAGGACGTGATGGCGCAACTGGAGGCGGTGGCCGAGGACGCCGGCATCGCGCCGCGCTACGCCACGGCGCCGGTCCGCTTCCGCCATCTGATCCGGGCGTTGCGCCGGCAGGCGGAGCAGCCGGTGGTGGTGCTGGTCGACGAGTACGACAAGCCGATCCTGGACGCGCTGGAGACCCCGGAAATGGCCCGCGCCAACCGCGACTACCTGCGCGGCCTGTACGCGACCATCAAGACCTGCGACGCGGACCTCCGGTTCGCCTTCCTCACCGGAGTCAGCAAGTTCTCCAAGGTGAGCCTGTTCTCCGGCCTGAACAACCTGACCGACATCACGCTCGACCCGCGCTACGCGGCCATCTGCGGCTACACCGACGCCGACCTGGACACGGTGTTCGCGGCCGAGCTCGCCGGCCTGGACCGGCAGGCGATTCGCGCCTGGTACGACGGCTACAACTGGCGCGGCGAGCAACGGGTCTACAACCCGTTCGACATCCTGCTGCTGTTCCGCAACCGGGAGTTCAACGCCTGGTGGTTCGAGACGGCGACGCCCACCTTCCTGGTCGACACCCTGGTCGCGCGCAAGGTGAGCGCCCTGGCCCTGGACGACATGTTGGGCAGCGACGACCTGCTGTCGGCGTTCGACGTCGGCCACGTCGGCACCGAGGCGCTGCTGTTCCAGACCGGCTACCTGACGATCCGCCGCACCGAACGGCGCGGCAACCGCACCTGGTATCGGCTGGGCTACCCGAACCTGGAGGTGCGGCAGAGTCTGAACGAAAGCCTGCTGAACCGGCTGACCGGCGACCCGGCCCGGCGGGTGGAGCACAGCGCCCGGCTCTACGACCTGCTGCAGGCCAACGACTTCGCCGGGCTCAAGGAGCTGTTCCAGGCGTTCTTCGCCAGCATCCCGTACCAGTGGTACACGAACAACGACATCGCCTCGTACGAAGGCTTCTACGCGAGCGTGTTCTACTCCTACTTCGCGGGCCTGGAGCTGGACCTCACGGTGGAGGACGCGAGCAGCCATGGGCGCGTCGACCTGACCGTGCGGTTCAACGGCGCGGTCTACCTGTTCGAGTTCAAGGTGGTGGAGCTGGAGCCGGAAGGAGCCGCGCTGGCGCAGTTGCGGGCGCGGCGCTACGCCGACAAGTACCGCGGCCGGGGGCAGCCGATCTACCTGATCGGGGTGGAGTTCAGCAAGGAAACCCGCAACGTGGCCGCCTTCCAGGTGGAGCGCGCCTGACGTATGATCGGGCCCATGGCCGCTCCCGCATCCGACCGCTTCACTCCGCTCTCGCTGGCCGGCGCTTGCAACGCGGAGCGCGGCGCGCTGCCCGAAGCGCTGGCGCCGCCGCCGGACCTGGCCGGCCGGTACGGCCGGCAGGCGTTTCGCGGCGTGCCGTTCGACCTGGGCGCCGGCGGCGGCCCGGACGTCGTGCTGGTCGCCGCGGCTGCTGGCGCCGAGACGACGGTCACGGTGCCGGCCGGCGGGTTGCAGGCGACCTATCTGGTCTTCCTGCATCACGTCGAGGACCGCGCCTCCAACTATCTGACCGGTTTCGCGGATGACGGCGTGGACGGCAACGAGCTGGGCGATCACGCCGCCCACTACGTGCTGCGCTACGCCGGCGGGTCCGAGCACGTGCACCCGATCCGGCGGCGCTTCGCCATCCAGCAGGCGCGCATCGGCTGGGGGGCGAGCCCCTTCGCCGCGGTTCCGATGTACGCCGATCGGGTGTTCGCCTCGGCCGCCGAGGATCAGGCGGCCGGCCGGCTGGCGGCCCGGGGCTACGGCCGCGGCGAGACCCGGCACGACTCCGGCCGTGACGCCGGGCAGCGCCTGGCGTGGCTCTACGCGCTGCCCAACCCGCACCCCGACCGCGCCATCGAAGCGGTCGAGCTCCGGCCCGGCAGCGAGCGCTGCGCGGTCTACGGCATCGCCGCCACCGCGCTGGCCGACCACCCGCTGCGGCCGGGCACGCGGCGCAAGCTCCTCCTCGACCTGCCGCCGGGCGCCGCGTTCGACGCCGCCGGCCACCTCCCCGGCCTGGAGCTCGACCTCGGCACGATCATCTCCGCGCGGCCCGCGCTCGACTACGACCATGCCGCCTGGACCGGCGGCGCCGGCGCGCCCGCCCCGAATCTGCAGCCCGCGGTCTCCACCACGCGCGCGCTGGTCGAGTACGCCGCCCACCCGGACGCCCGCCTCTACGCCGGCGGCCGCGGGTACGACGTGCGCGCCCTGGAAGCGGGGCCGCAGGCGGTTGCCGCGGCCGCGCGGCCGGTGACGATCCGCGTCGTGGAGCGCGGCGGCTCGCAGCCGGTGGCGGTGCGGCTCCACCTGCACGGCGCGGCCGGCGAATACCTGCCTCCCAAGGGCAACCACCGCAGCGTCAACGGCAACTGGTTCGAAGACAACTACGGCGAGTTCGTCAATGGCGCCAACCAATACGCCTACGTGCCGGGCGAGTGCGTGGCGGACCTGCCGCTCGGCGACGTCTACGTGGAGATCACGCGCGGCTACGAGGTGCGGCCGCTGCGCACCCGCGTGACGGTCGCGGCGGACACCGACGAGCTGGTGTTCGAGCTGGATCGGGTGCTGCGCTGGCGCGAACGCGGCTGGGTCACCGCCGACACCCACGTGCACTTCCTGAGCCCGCAGACCGCGCTCCTGGAGGGCGCCGCCGAGGGCGTCAACGTCGTCAACCTGCTGGCCAGCCAGTGGGGCGAGATGTTCAGCAACGTCGGCGACTTCGACGGCGCCACCACGCTCGGCGCGCGCGACTTCGGCGGTTCCGGCGAGTTCCTGGTGCGGGTCGGCACCGAGAACCGCATGCAGGTGCTGGGCCACATCTCGCTCCTGGGGTACTCCGGTTCGATGATCCATCCGTTGTGCTCCGGCGGGCCGGCGGAGTCGGCGATCGGCGACCCGCAGGAGGTGACCATGGCCCAGTGGGCCGCGCGCTGCATCGAGCAGGGCGGCGTGGTGGTAATGCCGCACGGCCCCAATCCGCAGTGCGAGCGCGCCGCCGACATCGTCCTGGGCGTGGTCCACGCGATGGAGATGATGACCTTCAACCCGTGCGAGACGCAGCTCAATCCCTACGGCATCGCCGACTGGTACCGCTACCTCAATCTGGGCTACCGGCTGCCGGTGGTGGGCGGTTCCGACAAGATGGCCGCCTCTTCGCAGCTCGGCGGGGTGCGCACCTACACGCAGCTCGGCGACCGCGAGTTCGCCTACGACGACTGGATGGCGGCCCTCAAGGCCGGCAACACCTTCGTGACCGTGGGACCGCTGGCGGAGCTCACGGTCGAGGGCGCCGCGCCCGGGGCGATCGTGGAGCTGCCGGCCGGCGGCGGCAGCGTGGCGGTCGAGTGGCGGGTAGAGTCGGTGGCGGTGCCGATCGCCGCGGTGGAGGTGATCTGCGGCGGGCTGGTAGCCGAGGAGGTCGACGCCGGCGGCCGGCTCGCCGCGTCAGGTCGCGCGGCGGTGCGGATTGCCGGCTCCACCTGGATCGCGCTGCGGGTGCGCGGCAGCTACCGCGGGCGCGCCGGCGACGTCGCCGCCCATACCAGCGCGGTGCAGGTGCGGGTGGACGGCGCGCGGCCGTTCTCCGCCCACGACGCCGGGCTGATCCTGGAGCAGATCGAGGGCGCCCTGGCCTACGTGGACACCATCGCCCCGCGCCCGGACGCCGCCCGGTACCGGCAGCTCCGCGCCACCCTGGAAGGCGCCTGGAACCGCCTGCACCAGGCGATGCACCGCCGCGGCGTGTTCCACGGCCACACGCCCCTGCACGACCACGCCGAGCACCACGAGCACTGAACGCCGCGAACCGCCGCGCGGCACCGTTGGCGCGTCCTCCCGCTTCGTCAGGGTATACTCTGGAAGAGGACGCAGCCGTGCAGGAGTGTGATGGTCCACGTCAGCAGCGCCGCTTGCGCCAGGGCCAGGCTTGGGAACTGGCCCGGAAGTACGTCTGGTGGCAGCCGCCGGACGAGACGCTGGGCCGACCGGCGGCTGTTGCTGGCGCAGATCATGACGTTGGGCACGTAGAGGACGTGCGCTGGCTGCTGTCGGTCGCTTCCGGCGACGACCTGCGCGCCGTGCTGTGCGATCCTCCGGTTGGCATTTTCAACGCTCGCTCCTGGTCGTTCTGGCATCTTCGGCTGGGCTTCGACGCCGTTCCTGGTCGGGTCTTCAGGATTTCGTGTGGACGAGGTGGTCACGGACGACACCGGCGGGGTAGAGGTCAAGGCCGCCGAGGTGAAAGTAGATGGCGTTGCGGAACCTCTGCCGGTTGCGAAAGCCGTGCGCTGCGTACTTCAACCGCTGCACCCCCGCGTTGATCGACTCCGCCCGCGCGTTGCTCACCCTCTGCACCACCGCCGTCACGATCCCTTCCAGATGCCGCTTGACCATCCGCGCTACCCGCTTGACCGGCTCCAGCCGACACCGGATCGCCGACTGGTACCACATCTGCCACGCCTTGCGCGCCCACCCGCGGGTGCGATAGCTCCACAGCGTCATCGCTTGTTCCTTGTAGCTCCAGGCGCGGGGTCTGCAGCGCGCTGTCGCGCAAGGCAGCGAACCGCTCCCAACGCTCGGCGTCCATGTGTTCGGGGTTGGTCAGCCACGCATAGCGGCTGCCCTTCAGCCGATCGTTATGGCGGATAGTGGGCCGGCAGCGAGCAGGTGGCAGGGAGTAGTCTGTTCCGAGGGTGGGCCAGGAGGTCAAATCAAGGCGTTGCAACAGGAATTGGAGCTGCTGAGGCAGGATAGCGCGGCATGCGCACGGCAGTTCCTTGCCGATCGTCAGCGACCAGCCCGTTCATCATCCCAAGAGCTGCCGAAATTCCTTGAACTCCGTCATTTCTGTGGCCACTCCCTACCGAGTCGCTTATTCTGGGATAGATCATAGTGCGGGGATCACAATAATGTACGACGGCATGGGCGAAGAATCGTTTCCGGTGGTAACTGGTTCTCGCGGACTATATCGGATATTGGCTGATATTGCCTCTGGGAGTCGCGGATTATGGGGGGCGTGACGGATCAGCGGGATGCGCGGCGCGGCGCCGGCCGCCCCATCCTTGGCGTCGAGCCGTTCGATGCCGGGTACGGCGGCGGCTTCCAGGCGCCGGTCGACTCTCCCGAAGCGATGGCCTGCGAGCTGGTGGAGGATGGCGGGGTGTTTCGGCGCCACGCGCCGCCGGCGGCGGCGCGGCCGCGGCGGCTGGCGTTCGTCGACGGCACGATGCGGGTCGAGGCGCGCTTGACCCGTACCGACCGGCACGGGACGGTGACCGGCCTGGCGGGAAGCTGGGGCGCGGGTGCGGTGCTGGCCGATGGCAGCCAACCGTTGCGCTTCGACCGGATCTTCATCGACCGGGCCGCGATCTTCACCGCCGGGGAGCGGGTGGAGCTGCCGCCGCAGCCGGGCGGCTGGGAATGGGAAGCGGATTCCATCACCGGCACCGAGCTGGAGGCCGCCGGCGACCGCCTGCGGCGGCGCATGCGCGACATCGAGGCCGAAATCGCCGAGGGCCTCGCGGCCCAGGAGTGGCTGACGGTTATCGACGGGCCGCTGCACAACATCCGGCGCACGCGGGCGCTGCCGGTGATCGGCTACGTCAAGACCCATCACCGTCCGATGCTGGCCGCGGCGGCGTGGCAGCAGGTGCCGGACCTGCAGCTTGGGGAGCGGTCGGGACTGTTCGCCATGCGCGACGACCTCTACGGCTGCTATCTGCGGGTTGGCCGGCCCGGTCCGTGGGCCGGTCCCTGGGCCGGCGTCGTTCGCCTCGAAGTGCCGGCCGGCGTCGGTTTGCAGATCGCGCAGCACAGCGCGGATGCGGCCGCGAGCTGGCTGCCGGCGTACGCTTCCGCCCACCACCGCGACCCGCGCGCCCCGGTCAACATGGCGCCGGTCGCCGGGCTGGAGCGTCACCTGCACCGCCTGCAGGGCGATCGGCGGCTGGCGCTGCGCGCCGTACGGGCGGCGGTCCTGCAGCTCAACGAAGCGGACAGACTCTCGCCGGCGGGCGGCGCGGGCGGGAATACTCATTGAGTAGTGACCTGACGCCGACGCGCATCGGGCTGGTGGATGGGTCGGTGGACAGCAACTCGCGGACCTTTCACGTCGTGCTGGACCCAACGACGGTGATCCAGCTCGACGAGCTGGTTGCGGTCACCACCGACCTGCCCGACGGCAGCAGCGTCGTCCACTACGCGATCGTGACCGAGCTGCTGTCGCGCTTCGAAGGCGCCGAGCTGCCGTCCGACACCGGCCGCGTCATCGACCGGACCCTGCCGGCGGAGCTGGTGCGGCGCGCCGAGGTGCGCGTGCTGCGGGTGGTGCCGGAGCTGTTCCTGGCCCCGCACGCCGGAGCGGTGGTGACCCGCGCCGCCGGCAACCACCGCGCCATCGCCCTGTTCGAGGATGAAATGACGCGCGGGAGGCTGCCCCTCGGCCTGGACCTGGGGGGAGCGCCGGTGTACGCCGACATGCGCTTCGTGGATGGCCGCTCGGGCGGCCACGTCTCGATCTCAGGCATCTCCGGCGTCGCCACCAAGACTTCCTACGCGCTGTTCCTGCTGTACCAACTGCTGGAAGCCGAAGGCGGCATGGAGTTGCTCGGCGGCCGCGCCAACCGCGAGCACGTGCGGGCGCTGGTGTTCAATACCAAAGGAGAGGACCTGCTGCACCTGGACCGCCCCAACCGCGAATTCAAGGAGGAGCAGCGCGCCCAGTGGCAGGCGCTGGGCGTGAGCGCGCCCGGCCCGTTTCGCTCGGTGCGGTTGTACGCGCCGCGCGCCGCGGCTGCGGCCGCCGAGCTGACGGCCGAAGTGCAATCGCGCCCCACCGGCGACGTCACCCCCTACGGCTGGACCCCGGAGCAGTTCATCCGCGATCAGTTGCTGCAGTTCTGCTTCACTACCGACGATGAACGCACCACGCAGGTGGGCTTCGTGGAGCAGCAGGTGCGCATCCAGCTCCTGCGCCGCCTGCGGCGTCTGGCCGGAGATGACAGCGGCGCAGTGGTGATTGCCGAGCAGGTGCCGCCCAACACCGGCTACAACCCCGACCGCCTGGCGGAGCGGGAACCGGAGGCGGTGGCTGCGGGCGCCGGCCCCCTGATCCGCGAATTCGGCGATCTGATCGACCTGTTGGAGGCGATCGCGGCGGAGGACCTCGAACCGCGCCTGAACGAATGGTTCGGGCGCAGCCAGGCCGGCACCCGGCAGGCGTTCCTGCGCCGGCTGCTGCGCCTGCGCCGCCACCTCGGGCCGTTGATCGGGTGCGGCCTGGCGCCGCTGGCGCTGGAAAATGCGCGCCTGCACGTGGTGGACATCTCGCGTCTGCACGACGATGCGCAGCGCTTCGTGGTGGGTGCGCTGCTGGACCGCATCTGGCGCGAGAAGCAGGGCACCGGGCGCCTGCCGTTGCGCTTCGTGGTGCTCGACGAGCTCAACAAGTACGCCCCGGCGCAGGGATTCTCGCCCCTGAAGGAACTCCTGATCGACATCGCCGAGCGCGGCCGTTCGCTCGGCGTGTTGCTGATCGGGGCGCAGCAGGCGGCGTCCGCGGTGGCGCAGCCGCTGCCGCGCAACGCGTCGCTGAAGGTGGCGGGGCGGCTGGACGCCAGCGAGTCGGAGGCGTACCGCTTCCTCTCCCCGGCGTTGCGCGAACGCGCCACCCGCTTCATGCCGGGCACCATGGTGGCGTCGCAGCCGATCGTGCCGGAGCCGATTCCGATTCGCTTCCCGTTTCCGCCGTTCGCGACCAACCCCGACGAGGCCGCGCCCGATCGTGCCGCCGATCAGCACCGGCTGCAGCAGCTCGAGCGCAACCTGACCGCCCTCGGGGGCCCGCGCGTCGCCTTGTGAAGCTGCTTCATACCGCCGACTGGCACCTCGGCGCGCGCCTGGGACGGCATGACCGGCTGCCCGATCAACAGGCCGCGGTGCGCGCCGTGCTGGCGGCGGCGCGCGCGCAGCAGCCCGACCTGATCCTGCACGCCGGCGATCTGTTCGATGCCGCCCGCCCGGTATACGAAGCGCTGGAGACCGGGGTGCAGGCGCTGGGCCGCCTGGCCGAAATCGCGCCGACCGTCGTGCTGAGCGGCAATCACGATTCGCCCGCCCTGTTTCGGGTGATCGACCGGCTGGCGGAGGCCGCCCGCCCGCGCCGCCTGTGGATGGTGAGCGAACCGCGGGTGCTCACCTTCGAGGAATTGGCGCCCGAGCCGGTCGCGGTGGCGTGCGTTCCGTTCATTTCGGCCGGCGCGGGCGCAGCCATCTCCGCCGCAGAACCCGCCGCCGGAGACCCCGATCGTCCCGCCGGCACCTACGCCGATACCGTGCGCACCTTGAACGACCGCCTCCTGGAGGAGGCGCAGCACATCGCCGGCGCGCGCGGGATCGTGCTCTACGCCGCCCACCTGCACCTTCACGGCGCCCGCCCCGGACGCTCCGAGCGGCGCCTCACCGTGGGCGAGGATTACGCCGCCCACGCCGCCGGTCTGGAGCGGGCGCTGTACTGCGCGTTCGGGCATATCCACGATCCGCAGTTGCTGCCCGGCGGCGTGGCGCGGGGCCGATACGCGGGATCGCTGGTGCCGCTGGACTACGGCGAACAGGTGCAGCGCAAGCAGGTGGTGCTGGTCTCCATTGCCGGCGAGGTGCGCGCCGAGCCCTGCGAGATCGCCACCGGCCGGCCGCTGGTGGAGTTCGACGGAACGCTCGAGGAGTTGCAGCGGCGCGCCGCTGACGGCGGCCTCGATGACCACATCCTCAAGGCGCGGGTGCGCTCGGCGGACCCGATTCCCGACTTGGCCGACCGTCTATTCGAGCGCTCCCCGCGCTGCGTGGTGTTCGACCTGCACAACGCGCCGGCGAACCAGGCCGCGCAGGCGGTCTCCGCCGCCGCCGGCCCCGGTGAGGAACCCGCGCTGGTCGATCAGTTCCTGGAGTGGCGCGCAAGCGCGGCGCGCGGCGTCCGCGCGCCGCACGAGCAGGTGGCCGAACTGTTCAGCGCAGCCCTTGCCGGCGCCGGCGGGGAGACCGCCCCCGATCTGGGAGTCGCGGAGTTGGACGCCCGCGCCCGGCGGGTGTTGGCGGCGCTCGCCGCCGCGCTGGCGGGAGGCTGACGAAACGTGCGCCCGCTGGAGGTGACCATCGAAGGGCTGCGCTCGTTCCGCACCGCGGTGACCCTGGACCTGCGCGGCCGCGATCAGATCGCGATCGTGGGCGACACGGGCGCGGGGAAGTCTTCGATCATCGAGGCGATTACCTACGCGCTGTACGGGCAGGCGACGTTCACCGGGCAGAACCGGGAGCTGATGAACGACTCCGCGACTACCCTGCGCGTGGCGCTGCGGTTCCGGGCGGCGGACGCGGAGTGGGAAGTAGTGCGCACGTTGCGCCGCCGGAGCGGCGGGGCGGTCGGCGCCCAAAGCGCCCGGCTGGTGCGCTTCGACGCCGCCGGTGAAGCGCTGGAAATCGTGGAGCAGGCGCGGCCGGTCAAAGACCGGGTCGAGTCGCTGCTCGGCCTCAACCGCGATGCGTTCTTGCGCACCACGGTACTGCCGCAGGGCCGCTTCGCGCAGCTCCTGGTAGAGGATGATCCGCGGCTGCGCGCCGCCATTCTGCGGCAGGTGTGGCGCACCGACGAACTGGAAGCCGCCGGCAAGGCGGCGGTGGACGCGCACCGCGAGAGCGCCGAGGTGCGGGCGCGTCTGGACCAGGCGGCCAAGGGCTACCCGGACGACCCGGCGGCGCATCTCGCGGAGCTTCAGGAGCAGGCGCAACGGGCCGACCGCGCCGCATCCGCCGCTGACGTCACCGAACGGCAAACCACCGCGGCCTATGAGGCACTGCAGGCGGCCGCGGCCGAGCAGGTTCGGGTACGCGCCGCAGCCCGGCGGCTGGCCGCCTTCGACGCGGCCGCCATGACGGCGCAGTTGGCGCCGCTGGCGGCGGCAGGGCAGGAGCTCGACGCCCGGGAGGCGGCGCGGCGCCGGCGCCAGGACGAGGTCACGCAGCAGCTCGCGGAAGTTCCCGGCGACGACGACGGCCCGGCGGTAGCGCAGGTAGTCGCGGCGCTGACCACCCTGGCGGACCTGCCGCGGCTTGCCGCCGAGGTCACCGCCGCAGCGGAGGAGCTGCGGGGGCGCAGTGTGGAAAGCGTTGAAAGCCGCGCTGCGGCGGCGCGGAGCACTGCCGCGGCGAAGGGCGCCCGCGCTGCGGCGCGCGCCCACGACGCCTTGCGGCCGCCCCTGGAGCAGGCGCGGCAGGCAGCCCAGCGCCGCCGCGCCCGGCTGGCCGAGCTGCATGCCGCCGCCGCGGAGACGGCGCAAGCGGCGGAAGCGGCCGCTGAAGAGCTGGCGCAGTGCGAACAGGCGCGGCAGGAGGTGACCGGCCAGTTGCAGGCAGCCGAGGCCGAGGCGGCGCAACGGTCGCAGGCCGCAAATCGCGCCCAGGAGCATCTTGCGGCAGCCCGGCGTTCGGACTCGGCCGCAGTGATTGCCGGCGCCCTTCATCCGGGAGACGAGTGCCCGATCTGCCGCACTGCGCTGGCGCCGGATTGGCAGGCGCCGGCCGCCGGCGACCTGGAGGCCGCCGAACGAGCCGCCGAGGCCGCCGTCGCGGCCGTGGCTGGGGCGCGGGACGCGGCAGTTGCGCTTGCCACCCGCCGCGATGTGGCGGGCGACGCGCTCGGCCAGGCGGAAGAGCGCGCCCACCGCGCCGGCGCCGATGCGGCCGCGGCCCGCGTCGAGCTGGCGCAGGCCGCCGCGGCCCTGGATGCGGATTCGGCGGCGCCGGTCGCTGCCGCCCCGGCCGCGCCCCTGCCCGCCGCCGAGGCGCTGCTGGCGCCGCTGGAAGCCGCGGTGGCGGCCGCGGATTGGGCGTTGGCGCAGCACGCGGAACGGCGCGACTCCCTGGCGCAGACCGCGGCAGCTGAGGAGCAGGCCGCGGCCGTCGCCGGCCAGACCGCGGCCAACGCCGAACAACTGCGCGGCATGGCCGAGCAGGCCGCGGCCGCGGCGCTGGCGCGGCTGCGGCGCGCCTTGGCAGCGATCCCGGAACCCTACCGCCCGCCGTTACGGCTCCCCGCCGCGGCGCTTGAGTTCCGCGCGCCGGCGGAGGGTCCAATCGAGGAGCGAGTCGCGGCCGCCCGGCAGCGTCAAGACGTGCTCGCCGAGCGCGGGCAGATCCGCGAACGGCTGGTCGCCACGAATCGCGAACTGGCGGCCGAGCAGAAGGCATTGGCCAAGCGGCGCGCGGCGGAGGTCGAGGCGCCGCTCGCGGCCATGGTGCGTAGCCTCAGCGCGCACCGCGACCTGCTGGCGCGCGGCGCCGTCGAGCTGGACCAGGAGCAGGATTTGCCCGATCTGCATGCCGTTGCCGACCCGCAAGCGTTGGCGAGGTGGATCGACCAACTCGCCGCCGGCACTCGCCGTCTGGCGCGCCGCGCCGCCGCATCGGCCGAGCGCGCCGACGCGGAACAGGAGCGCGCCGCGGCAACCCTCGCGCAGCTATCCCGGCGTCTCGCCGCGGGCGGGGAAGACCTCCCGGAAGAGTTCCCCGCCATCGTCCGGCGGGCGCAGGAAGCGGCCGAGAGCGCTCGGTTTGACGCGCGTTCGGCGCAGGAGCAGGCCGCGGCGTTTGCCGCCAAGGCGGACCACGTGGCGGCGCTGCGCAAGTTGCTCGGCGAGGTCGAGGAGCGGGAGCGGGCGCTCTCCGACCTCGCTTCCGCGCTCAAGGAAGGCGCGTTCCTGAAGTGGCTGACGTTGCGCCGTTCGCGCAGCCTGCTGGTGCACGCCTCGCGCACCCTGGAGCAGATCAGCAATGGGCGGTTCGCGTTCGTGGAGCCCGCCGGCGAGCTGGACCGCTGGCAGGTGCTCGACCGCGACTCGGGGCAACCGCGCTCGCCGGCCAGCCTGTCCGGCGGCGAGCAGTTCATTGCCTCGCTGGCGCTGGCCCTGGGCATGGTGGAGATGATGGCGCGCAGCGGCGGCCGGCTGGAGTCGTTGTTCCTCGACGAAGGCTTCGGCTCCCTCGACCGCAGCAACCTGGACGCCGCTATCGAGGCGCTGGGGATGGTGGCCGCCGGGGGGCGGATGGTGGTGCTGATCTCGCATGTGCAGGCGGTGGCCGAGCAGGTGCCCAACGTGGCGGCGGTCACCCGTACCGCGGCCGGCAGCCGCATCGAGTGGCTGTCCGCGGCCCAACGCGGCCGGCTGGGCGAAGCCGACGCCGGCGCCGCCGCGCTGAGCGGACTCCTGGAATGACGCCCCGCCGCACCCCGCGCCGCCGGCGCGCCGCGGCGGCACCCGATCCGGCGCTGCCGGGGCAGGCGCTGGCGACGCTCCAGGAGCAACTCCTCGACATCAGCAACCGTAACCGCCTGATCAACACTCCGGTAGACAGCCAGCGCGCCAAGCAGATCAAGTTCGTCGACGAGGATGCCGACGAGCTGTTTTCGGATCTCTATCGGAACCGCCGCAGGATGTCGTTCAAGCCGGCGGCCGAGGACGCTGACGGCGCTGCTCCAGGTCGCCGTGATTTCAGGCTGCGGACCGCCCTTGGCCGGGAGCAGCTTGATAAACGCCTGCTGAGCCTGTACCGCGATGCCCGCTTGATGGAGGAGGAACAGGGCGTAAGCGTGTTGTTCCTGGGCCTCGGCTTTCTGCGTTGGGTCGAGGCCGCGGCCGAGCGGTACGCGCCGCTCATCCTGCTGCCGGTCGACCTCTCGCGTAGCAGTGCCGGTGTGCGCTTTACCCTGGAGTTGCGCGACCAGGACCTGGAGCCGAACTTGTCCCTGCGCGGGCGGCTCGAGAACGACTTTCAGATCACGCTCCCGGACCTGCCGACGGACGATGATTGGCAGCCGTCCGATTACTTCGGTCGGGTGCAAAAAGCGGTGGCCGCGCAGCGCGAATGGAGAGTAAAGCCCGAAATCCTGATCCTGGGCTTCTATTCGTTCGCGAAGTTCGTGATGTGGCGCGACGTGAACGCGATGAACGGCGGGTTGTTCGCCGCCAACCCCGGCCAGGAGCTGATCGGTAGATTGCTCGGCGACGGCTTCGATCCGGCCGCCGGCGATGAGCAGGTGGAAGAAAACCTCGACCGGCGCTTTCCCGACCCGCGCGAGCTCGGCCACGTATTGGATGCGGACGCCAGCCAGACCGAGGTGATCGCCGCCGCCCGCGCCGGCCGCAACTTGGTGGTGCAGGGACCGCCCGGCACCGGCAAGTCGCAGACCATCGCCAACATCATCGCGGTCGCCGCGCGCGACGAGAAGACGGTGCTGTTCGTGGCCGAAAAGCGGGCCGCGCTGGACGTGGTGCACGCCCGGCTGCTGGGGTGCGGACTCGGCTCGCTGTGCCTGGAGTTGCACTCCCGCAAGGCAAATCGCAAGGCGGTGCTGGCGGAGCTCAAACGAACGCTTGACGAAGGGCAGCCGCACCCGGTGAGCAGTAATGCGTACGACGAGGTTCGGCAGAACCGTGATGAGCTCAACGCGATTTCGGAGCGGCTGCATCGGGTCGATCCGACGACCGGCGACACCCCCTTCGGCATCCTCGGAGAGATCGTCAAACTGCGCGGCGCGGGCTGCCCGCTGCCGGACGAGCACTTGCTGCCGGACGCCGACTCCTGGAGCCGCAAGCAATTTCTGGATCGCTGCGAACGGGTGCGCGGCTTGGCCGAGACCACCGCCAAATTCGGTCCCGAGCAGCAGCATCCGTGGCGCGGTGTCGGCCGGCGCCTCACGCCGATAGACCACGACCGACTCAGGTGTCGTCTGGAGCATGCTGCCGGCGCGCTGGAGAAGCTGTGCGCGGCCCTCGATGAGGCCGCGACGGCGACGGGTCAGCGAACCCGGCGCCGCGCCTGCGGCCGCCGCGGCGCGGACGAGGTGGAAAGGAGGCTTGCCGCCTTTGCGAAGATGCCGCCGGAAGTTCCCGATCTGTTGCAATCGGCTGCCTTCCGGGGGTGTTTCAGTCAGGCCGCCGAGCTCGCTGCGCAGGCCGCCAAGCTGAGCAGCGACTGCGACCAGTTGCTGAAACGCGTTTACCCCGAAGCGCTCGACCACGACTGGGCTGCGGCGCAAGCCGCCTTGGCCGACCACGGGAGATCCCTGTTGCGCTGGTTCAACCGCGCCTACCGGAACGCCGTCGACGAGCTGCGGTCCGCCCACCGCCGCGACAAGCTGCCGCGCGCCCACCGCGATCGCTTGGCCCGGGTCGATGAGCTGCTGGGAGTTCAGCACCTGCGGCGTGAATTGCAGCAGCAGAACGGGTTCGGAAGCGACGCTTTCGGCCGCCACTGGGGCGGCGAGCACAGCGACGGCCGAACGCTGGCCGCCGCGACCGACTGGATAAAGGCGCATGCGGTCGCTTCGGGGCTGCGGCGCAGGCCGCCGACGCGTCGGGACATCGAAGCCTTGCAGCAGCGGGTCGAGCAGATCCCGACACTGCGCAGCCTGCGGTCGCGTCTGCAGTGGCGGGATGAGGAGTGGACGGATGCTTGGCACGAGGTGGCCCGGACCCTCGAGTTGTCAGTGAGCGACGCCTTTGGCCACCGGAAAATCGCAGCGGTGCGGCTGGCAACGGTGCGCGCGCGGCTGGCGAAGTGGCTCAATGGGCAGGAGACGCTGGCTGACTGGAGCCTGCTGGCCGCGGCCGCGAAGGCGTGTTCCGAGCTCGGTCTCGACGGACTGCGCGCGCGGCTCGGTGACGGCCGCCTTGGGCCGGCGGATGCGGTGAGTGTGTTCCGGTACGCGCGCGCCGAGGCGGTATGGCGCCGGCTGGCCGCGGAAGCCCCGCTGCTGGCGGCGCTCGACGGCGCCAAGCGCACCGCCAACGTCGAGGTGTTTCGCCGCGCAGAGGAGCAGATCCGCCACTTGGCCGCCCAAGAGGTGGCGCGGGTGCACCACAAAGCGCTGCCGAAAGGACCCGCAGGGCAAATCGGTATCGTCAGGGGCGAGATACGCAGACAACGCCGTCACTTGGCGCTGCGCAAGCTGCTCGACCTAGCCGGCGAGGCGGTCATCAGGATCAAGCCGATCTTCCTGATGAGTCCGCTCTCGGTGGCTCAGTTTCTCCGCCCAGGCGGCCTGACCTTCGACATCCTGGTGATCGATGAGGCCAGTCAGGTGCGCCCGGCCGATGCGCTGGGCGCCATTGCGCGCGCGCGGCAGATCATCGTGGTCGGCGACGACAAACAGCTTCCGCCTACCTCGTTTTTCGACCGTCAGTTGGAGGGATTCGACCGTCAGGAGGGAGTGGACGATGATGAGCAAGAGATCCAGGCGGCGCAGGTGAAGGACATGGAGAGCATTCTCACATTGTGCGAGGCCCGCTCGGTGCCGGCCGCCCCCCTGCGCTGGCACTACCGTTCGCACCATCCTTCGTTGATCAAGGTCTCCAATGACGCGTTCTACGGCAACCTGATCTACCCGCCGAGCCCCGACCCTGCGGGTGAAAGGGGTCTCACGTTCACCAAGGTGGAAGGCGGCGTGTACGACCGCGGACGCACGCGGAGCAATCCGCGCGAGGCGCAGAAGGTGGCGCGCGCCGTCCTATGTCATGCGCGGTCCCGGCCACGCGAGACGTTGGGAGTGGCAACCTTCTCGGTGCCGCAGCGCGATGCGATCCTCAACGAGCTGGAGCCGATGCGGGCGAAGTACCCGGAACTGGAGACGTTCTGTCGCGAGGAGGGCGCCGCCGATGGGCATGAGCCGTTCTTCGTCAAGAATCTGGAGAACGTCCAGGGCGACGAACGCGATGTGATCTTCATCTCGGTCGGCTACGGGCGCAATGCGCGGGGCAGTCTGGCGCAGGACTTCGGTCCGGTCTCGCAAGCCGGCGGCGAACGGCGGCTCAACGTCCTGTTTACGCGCGCGCGGCGGCACTGCCGGGTGTTTGCGTCGATCACATACCGCGACATCGGACGTTCCAAGAGAGGTTCCAGTAGGGGCCCGTGGGTGCTCAAGCGGTTCCTCAAGTTCGCCGAGACCGACGAAATGACGCTGCGGGAGACGGCCAGACTGGAGCCGGACAGCCCCTTCGAGGAGGCAGTGGCGGAAGCCCTGCGGCAGGCCGGTCACACGGTCGATCCGCAGGTTGGCACGGCCGACTTCCGCATCGACTTGGCGGTGCGCGATCCGGCGGCGCCGGGACGCTACCTGCTCGGCGTCGAGTGCGACGGCGCCCGCTACCACTCGTCACGCTGGGCGCGCGAGCGGGACCGGCTGCGACAGAGCGTGTTGGAGCAGAAGGGATGGACCATGCACCGCATCTGGAGCACCGACTGGTTCCAGCGCCCGGACGCGGAACTGCAGCGGCTGCTGCAGGCCGTGGCCGCGGCGCAGGAGAGGCGCGAGGTTAGACCGCGGCAGGAGCGCAGCGCGGCTGACCGACAGATCGTTATCGATCGCGACCCGCCGGTCACGAATAATGAATCTCTGCCTCCGGCGGTCCCCTACCGGGAGGCCGATTTCGAAATCACCGAGCGTGAGGAGTATCACCTGCGTGATGCGCCGCTGGAGTTGGTCGCCGACTACGTGGTGAAGGTGGTGCGCTGTGAAGCGCCGGTGCACGTCGACGAGGTGGCGCGCCGGCTCCGCCGGCTCTGGGGACACGCCAGCACCGGCCTGCGGATCCAGGAGCGGGTGCGTGACGCCGTGGGTTATGCCGTGGAGCAAGGTTGGATCGCGTGCGACGGCAGCTTCCTGCGCGGCGCGCGCCGCGCTCGCCAGAAGCCGGTGGTTCGTGACCGCAGCGCGGTGCAGTCGCGGACCTTGCGCAAACCCGCGCTACTGCCGCCGGTGGAAGTGGAGTGGGCGATCCAGCAGGTGGTCGAGCAGAACGTGGCGCTGTCGGCCGAGGAATGCGCGGTGCAGGTGGCGCGACGGTTCGGCTTCCGGTCGACCAGCGCGGAACTGCGCCGCGTGGTGGACGCCGCCGTCGACCGCCTCGTGGCGCAGGGGAGTCTGAAGTTCACTGACTGAGCTACCCCTTGACGGCGCCGGCGGTGAGGCCGCGGATGATGCGTTCGTGGAGCAGGACGTAGACCAGGATCGAGGGGATGATCGCCAGGGTGATGGCGGCGAACATCGAGGTGTAGTCGGTGAAGAACTGGCTCACGAAGAAGCGGATGCCGAGCTGCAGGGTGCGCGCCGCTACCGAGCTGGTGAGCAGCAGGGCGTAGATGAACTCGTTCCAGGAGAACAGAAACACGAAGGTGCCGGCGGTCACCAAGCCCACCTGGGACAGCGGCACCATGACGCGCGCGTAGCGCCCGCCGAAGCCGCAGCCGTCGATCACGGCCGCCTCCTCCAGCTCGCGCGGCACCCCGCGCATGAAGCCGTGCAGCAGGAACACCGACACCGGCACGTTGATGGCGGCGTAGGTCAGCGCCAGGCCGAACAGCGAATCGTACAGGCCGGTGACCGTGATCAGGCGGAAATAGGGCACCATCAGGGCGATTACCGGCACCAGCACCCCGGCCACGATCAGGTTCAGCACCAGCTCGCGGCCGCGGAACCACTCCCGCGCCAGGACGAACGCCGCCATCGAGCAGAACGCCAGGTTCAGCGCCATGGAGAGCGACGCCACGATCAGCGAGTTCACGAACAGGCGCGGCAGCCCCGCCACCCGGACGGCGTTCACGTAGTTGCCGAATTGCCACGCCGCAGGCAGCGAGAAGGCGCTGGTGAGCAGCTCCAGGTTGGTCTTGAAGGAGGAGATCACCAGCCACAGCAACGGCAGGAAGGTGATTGCCAGAAACAGCGCCAGCACGCCCCACTTGGCGGCGCGCGCCAGCCACTGCCGCGGGGTGACCGGTCCGCCGCCGGCGACCGCGGACGCCGCGCCGCGCACTACTGGCGTTCCTCCGCGGCGGCGTCGTCACGCGCCAGCCGCCGCACCGTCACGATCAGCAACGTGCCGATGACGATCAGGGTCACGGCGACGGCATTGGCGCGCCCGTAGTTGAGCGCGGACACGGTCTTGTACAGCATGATGCCCAGCACCGAGGTTGAGTTGGCCGGTCCGCCGTTGGTCATGAGGAAAGTGGCCTCGAAGTGGCGCAGGCCGAACGCCATCGCCAGGGTCACCGCGGTAATCATGATCGGGCGGATGATGGGCAGGGTGATGTGGCGTTCCTGCTGCCACACGTTGGCGCCGTCGATCTCGGCCGCCTCGTAGAACGTCTCCGAGATAGACAGCGTGGCGGCCAGGATGATGATCATGAAGTAGCCGATGTAGAGCAGTTGTTGCAGGATGATGGCCGGCAGCGCGGAGTCGATCTCGCCCAGCCAGTTGCGCGCGTACGCGCCCCACCCCACCAGCTCGAGCGCCGCGTTGAGGATGCCGTATTCGGCGTTGTAGATCGCCAGCCACATCATCGCCAACGCCACCTGCGAGATGACGTTGGGCAGGAAGTAGATGGTGCGCAGCAGCCGCCAGCCGGCCGGGCGGCGCGCCAGGATCAGCGCTACCAGGACCGCCAAACCGATCTGCCCCAGGCCCAGGGAGAGCGCCCAGATCAGGTTGTTGCGCACCGACAGCCGGAACACGGAGCGCTGCAGCAACTCCAGGTAGTTCTCCAGGCCGACGAACCGCATCGCCGTCACGCCGTTCCAGTCCACCAGGCTGACCGTGAACACGTAGCCCAGGGGGTAGAGGAAGAACAGCGCGTAGAGCACGGCCACCGGGGTCAGGAACAGGATGATCCCGCCCCAGTGGCTGCGATTGCCGCCCATGGATCAGCGGCAGGTCAACTGCGCATTGGTTCGCTTACTCGCCGGCCTCGATCAACATCCGCACGAAGTCCGCCGGCGAGGCTCCGCCCACTACCATGGCGCCGATCGCCTGGCCGATCTCCAGGATCACCTCGGAGGGGTAGTGCACGAAGATCGGCGTTCCGACGAAGGAAGCGTTGCCGACGATGCGCACGAACTCCTGCAGCAACGGATCGAGATCGTCGCCCAACTCGTACTTGATGGCGAACATGGAACCCGCTTCCTCGGTGATCATCTGCACGTTGGCCGGCGCGGTGAGCCACTGCATGAACTTCACCACCGCGTCCCGCCGGTGCGGATCGTCGGTGTTGGCGGCGGCCAGGTTGGAGAGCGGGAAGCCAAGGGTAAAGCCGTGGTGGTCGCCCGCCTGGGGCGCGTAGGCGAGCCTGGTGGCGGCGTGGGTCTCCGGCGCGTCGCGGCGGATGCGGCCAATGTACCAGGGGCCGTTGATGAACACCGCGGTGTCCTGCGCCATGTAATGGCCGCCCGAGACGCCGGCGTCGCCGCCAACCGCGTCGGCGGTGGTGTTGCCGTCCTGGTAGAGGCGCAGCAGGATCGCGGCAGCGTCGGTGAACAGCGGGTCCGACAGCGGGCGTTCCCACACCTCCGGCCCGCCCAGGCTGGTGGCGATGTGCGAATACCACAACATCGAGGTCCAGGCGTTGGTTCCCCCGGTCATCTGCGAGGTGGGGATGATGCCGGCGGCCTTGAGCTGCTCGGCGGCCGCCCAGAACTGCTCCATGGTCTGCGGGAACTCGGCGACGCCGGCGCGCTCGAACAGCGCCGTGTTGTACCAGATCGGCACCACCCCGATCTCGAACGGCACACTTTTGGCGCGGCCGTCGCGGGTCGCGCCCGCCACCGCTCCCGCCACGTAGGTATCGCCCCAGGGGCCGGCCAGATCGTCGGTGAAGTCCAGCAGCAGGTCGCTGGCGTAGTATTGGAACTGCGTCGGGCCGGGGGAGAACACGAAGACGTCGGGCACTTGCCCCACCGCCATGCCGGTCTGGATCTTGGTGCGGTAGCCGTCGGTGTCGGGGTTGGGTTCGAGGACGACCTCGATGCTGCCTTCGTGGTCGGCGTTGAACTGATCGATCAACGCCGCGATCGGGGCGGCCTTGGAGTCCTGCCCCACCCAGAAGGTGGGGAACTGCAGCTCGGTCACGATAGCGGCGGCCTCGCCGTCGCCCCCGGCAACGGCCAAGGTGGCTGCCCACGGCAGCAGTGCCGCCGCCAGCAGCGATCGGAAACGGGTAGAACTGGTCATGCCCAAACCATAACCACGCCGCCCTCCTCCGTCAATGCCCCGGTCGAGTCACGGCTCGTGAGTCTCTTTCAGTACTCGAAAACAGGGGTTTCGCTCTGCCCACTCCCGGAGATCCCGGCCAAGTTGCGAGTCGGTCAACTCTTGCCACTGGTACGCCAACCGCAAACATCGCCGAAGCTCGTCCGGCGACACGGCCCCGGCATTGTTGGTCCCCAACGCCCTGCGAAGTCCGATACTCAGTATTTCGACCATGTCGGTACCGCAACAGACCAACCACGGATCGTTCACCGTGCTCCTGATACTGAGAATCTCCTGAACGGTATCATCATACGCCAAGTCCGACCGCTGAGATCGATTCTTCACTTCCCGAACCAGTTCTCGCACATCGGTCTGTAGCGAATCGCGGTCAACGAATCTCGCGTACCTCATACCATCGAACTTCAGGGTCAATTCGGAACGTCTCGAATGGAGACGCAAACATCCGATGGGAAGAGCGGCGTCAATCAGTTCTTTCCGTGGGTTCTGGGCTCGGCAGGAAATCTTCTTCCTACTCCCGAACTCAATCAGCACGCTTTCAAGCGCAGTCGACTTGATAAGCAAGGCTTCCAAGTCATACGTCTCGATGAACATGAGGTTGCTGCTCTGCCACGAGTAGCCCGCTACGTGGTCCAAGTCCGCGTCGATCACTCCGACGAAGCCGGAGAAGTTGTCGTCTGCGTCGAGTATCTCGATAACGTCGATAACGTTGGTTTTCCGCCTGCCACTTGGACTGCGCAGTAGCTGCGATTGACGAACCGTTCGAAGAACAGGCGGTCGTCGCGCCCCTCGACGATCAGAAAGCATCCTGCGTAGTGAGATCGCTTCATTCGTATCGAGTTAGCTATAGCGTCCGGGCCGCGTGTCACTCGACGTTCGGCCCGCTCAATTTGACAGTCAGGTCCCACTTGTCGGCGATGATTTCCGGCGAATGTGTAGCAAGAAGAGCTCTGAAATGGGATATTTTGGCCATTTTTTCTAAATCGCTTACGAACTGTTCCTGCCATGCGACATGCAGTGACAGCTCGGGTTCATCGATAAGGATGAGGGAGTTCTTCGACGTGCGAAAAAGCAGCTCATAGAGGATCACGAGCTCGTGCTGCTCGCCGGAAGATAGTAGATCCAGATCGAGGTCTGCGCCGGTCCATGAGACTACCCTCAGGCCCGCTGCGCTCACGCTCACCCGCTTATATCGCAGGCGTGAATTCGCAATCGTCATGAACGCATCTATTTTCAGGTATGTGTCGTCGAATACATGAAGTTTTGTTTCGTGTCTTGCGCATAGACTGAGAGCACGTCAAGCCGTGATGGGTCCACGTTATTCAGGTCAGGAATGTCGATACTATCGTGACCAGTCGACAGCAATCCTGCTTCCTCAAGCAGCGACTGACTGTTTTTGATTTCGTCCAGATCTTCGGCAAGTTTCTTCATCGATGTCTCCGACGTGCCATTGCCGGTTACCACACGGGCCGGAAACGTCCGATCCAGCGACTGAGACAGCGCTGCGTATTCAGCGATGGTCTTGCTTATACGACCGGCGAGCTCCTCGGAATAGACACGGACGGTGCGTTTCGGATCGCCGGTGCGAGTCAGGCGCTCGGTGTCGATGAACCGGATCGTGACGGCGCCTAGTACGTCTTGCAACCATGGCGGAAGACGCGGTGATCGCCCTAAATCCAATTCGTGTTGGTACAACGTGCGCACTTCGTCGAGATCTAGCAGCTCGCCTGTCTCTCTGTTACGCCAATGACTGATGCCGACGCGATTCAGAATCGGTACGATATCCTCAATGCTGGCCAAGTTGGCCAGATCCATCCGTCGTCGGCGAGTGCGGGGATAAACCGTCCGTCGTCGGCGAACAGGAGGACGAAACGTCCAGGCTTGTCCGTTACCGTCCTGAAAGATCAACTTCGATTGTGGGCCATCATCGTCCTGTTTCGTATGGTCTTCCTTCTCAACGATCAGGCTCTTACCTTGATCGAATGAAACCTCCATGCTTCGGAACGATATTTCGGTAAGACGATGCAACGATTGGTTGAACAGCGTATCGATGAGCCTCAGCGTGGTCGTCTTTCCGAAACCGTTCGGGCCGATCACGATCATGACCCGCTCATCGGTGCGAAACTCCAAGTCGTGATCGAAGTGGTCGAATAGACCTCGGACCCGTATGCGGTCGATATTCATCGCGGCGCTCCAGCTGGCGGTGACCTGAGCATACCCGATCCGCTCCTTTCCCGGAAGGGACGGGCTGTGGTACCGAAGGCCGTTGGAGACGATGCCGCGCCACGCGCCTGTGCCCGCCGCCTCGGTGGTTGACATGCAACCGGTCAATCTTGACCCTGCGGCGGGAGGCCGGCGCTAAGCCACGTGAACGTTACGTTTCTGGAGTGCTCGCAGTGCGGCCAGCGCCATGATCGCGGCGTGCTGCACAACCTCTGCCGCGCCTGCGGCAAGCCGCTGCTGGTGCGCTACGATCTGGCCCGCGCCGCGCGCACCCTGGAGCGCAGCGCGCTGGCGGGCCGGGCGGCCAACTTGTGGCGCTACCGCGAGCTGCTGCCGGTGGTCCACGCCGCCAACGTGACCACCCTGGGTGAAGGCTGGACACCGTTGCTGCCGGCGGCCAACTTGGGCGCCCGGATGGGAGTGGAGCAGCTCTATCTCAAGGACGAGTCGGCCAATCCCACCGGCTCGTTCAAGGCGCGCGGCATGGCGGTGGCCGTGGCCATGGCGCGGGAGCTGGGGGCGCGGCGGCTGGCGGTGCCCTCCGCCGGAAACGCGGCCGGAGCGCTGGCCGCCTACGCCGCCCGCGCCGGCCTGCCGGCCACCATCTTCCTGCCGCGCGACGCCCCCGAGGCGAACCGCGTCGAGTGCCGGCTGAGCGGCGCCGAGGTGGTACTGGTGGACGGCTTGGTCGACGACTGCGCCCGCCTGCTGGCCGCCGGCGCCGAACGGAACGGTTGGTTCGACGTGTCCACGCTTAAGGAGCCGTACCGCATCGAAGGCAAGAAGACGATGGGTTACGAGCTGGCCGAGCAGTTGGACTGGGAGCTGCCCGAGGTAATCGTCTACCCCACCGGCGGCGGCACCGGACTGATCGGCATGTGGAAGGCGTTCGACGAGCTGCAGCAGCTTGGATGGATCGATTCCCGGCGCCCGCGGATGATCGTCGTGCAGCCGAGCGGCTGCGCCCCGATCGTCGCCGCGTTCGAGGCCGGCGCCAACGCTGCCGCCGCCGTGCCGCAGCCGCGCACCGCAGCGGCCGGGCTGCGCATTCCGAAGCCGCTCGGCGACTTCCTGATCCTCGACATCGTGCGCCGCAGCGGGGGCCGGGCGCTGGCCGTGGAGGACGCGGAGATCCTCGCCGCAGTGCAGGAGCTCGCCTCCGCGGAAGGGGTCTTCGCAGCCCCGGAGGGGGCCGCCTGCGTGCCCGCGCTGCGCCGCCTGCGCGAGCTCGGCGAGGTGCAGCCCGGAGACCGCGTGGTGCTGTTCAATACCGGGTCCGGCGTCAAGTATCTCGACCTGTGGCGGGACCGCGACGCGGAGCCATACAATGGAGACTTCGATGACTCGGTGGAATCTCGTCGTCACGGACGACACGGATCGTAGCGTGCGCAGCTACTTGGCGCGGACGGGCGGAACGAAGGGCGACCTGTCGAAGTTCGTGGAGCGTGCGGTTCGCCAAGCGATCTTCTGGGACACGGTCGAGGCAGTCTGGGAACGCAACAAGCACCTGCCGGCCGCAGAAGTGCAGCGCGCCGCCGATGAAGCGGTCGCCGACGCCCGTTCGGATCGTTTCTAAGTCTAAGGAATTCTGAATCGGCGATGCAGATGGTGGCGGCCGCTGGCAGGGTCGAACTCCCGCTGCACGTCGTCGCGCTCGCGCGGTCCTATCCGCGTCCACGTCGTAAGGTCCTTGCCGCACGACGTATCAAAACCATTTGGCAGTAAGATCCCTATCAGGTTGCTGATCAGGTAGCGGTCATGAAAATCGTCCCAGACGAATACCTTTGCCTGTAGACCGGTCGCCTGTAACCTCTCGCCGAGCGTCTGTCGAAAGTCATCCTCGAGTTGGTCGAAGTCAAGAACCCTGCGCTGCTGCCCCGATCCTTCGTAGCACACCCGGTGGATTTCGACGTGTGGCGCCGGTGTGCGGCTGCCTGCACCAGACAGAAGGTCGGAAAAGTCTTGGTACCGTTCTTTCGCCGGGTGCAGGTAAGGGTCAATGAACTGAATGGAGTTGGCGCAACGGAGGACCAGATCGAGTTGCCGTCGGTACTCCGCTAACTTCCTTTGAAGTCGAATCGCCGGACTGCGGCTATTCCACCAAGCCGCACCATCGAGTCGATCGACTGGTGCTACCAGCGCCTCGGCTTGATACTTATCCTTGATCGGCCCGGTCACGATGATTCCGCCGGTCAACGTCAGCCGCGCGTGAGACGCCAGAGCCTCCTCACACCATGCAATATCATCAATGGGAACGGCGGGCGACTCTGACCGGGAACTGATCAGTCTACCCTGCGTCTCCAGTTTCTTCACCAGTTCCTTGCCTAGGCGTTGCCAACGACGTTTTTCCCCTTTGAGCAGTGCTCGCCACTCCCCTGCATGGAGATCGCGCACCACACCTTCGGTCCTCATTACGCTGCTGATCTCTCTCAGGTGGAGCCGGCACACCTCCTCGTTGGAGTAAGAGTCGATGTCAAACACGTCAGGAGTGATGGTGTAGTCGGCGAGGAGCGCCATCTAGAACATTTCCCGCAGCCCTTCCTCAAAGAAGCCGCCGGGCCACGCCTTTACCAGCTCGCCGCGCTCGTTCAGCGGCATTTCTCGGATGATGCTCCGGGGACCGTCGGGTTCCACGAACAGCACCATGACGTCTTCGGGCCGCACTGCCGGCGCTCTATCCGGCAGGTCACCGGCGGCGGTCTCGCGCAGGCGGCGCATGATGCGGAGCAGGAGGTGCTCGCTGTGGGTCTCCACGAGCAAGGTGTTGCCGCGGTCGAGGGCGGACCGCAGAAAGACATCGCCCAACTCGGCCTGCAGCGCCGGGTGCAGGTTCACCTCGGGTTGCTCAATCGCCAACAGATGGTCTTTCACGGCGAACGCGGACATGAGGATGGGGAGCACCTGGCTTATGCCCGCACCGACATCGCGCGCGCTGACCGTAGTGCCGCTACGAGTGTCGACCAAGTGGAGGGTGTGCCGTACATCGTGGCGGGCCGCATCGCGTAGTTCGAGTCGGTACGGCGTCTTCAGAAGATGTTCGGTGCCCAGCCATTCATTCACCTGCCGGCGGACATGCGAGTCGGTACGGGTGATTTCCCAGGCAGCCGCTCCGGCGAACCAGTCCAGATCTGCCCGCTGCGCGAAGGTGTCGCTGCGGGCGGGCCAGTAGCGCAACGGACCGAGATAGATCAGCCGACCGAATTCGGCTTCCAGGGTGGCGCCTATGTTGTTCACCACACCGTACAATATCCGCACTAGCGAATCGTCGGGGGCTGGGTCCGCGGGTGACCCAGGTCTTCCTTGATGGCGGACTTTGGATACGTGATGTTCGTTAAGTTCGAGTCGGGGGACCAGTCGATGAGGGCTGGTCGTAACCCACGGCGACTCGACGCGCCGGAGGATGTGCCTGTTCAGCCTGCTTTCGCCGAGCTGTTGGCGCACTATCTCCCCGATAGCCGGGTGGTTCCAGGCAACGTCGAACCCCCATCCCCCGTGATTGCTCAAGCACAGCAACGGCTCACCGGCAGTATCCAACGCGAAGCGTTGCAAACGTACGCCGCCGTCCCAGTCAATTTCGACCTCGGGTTGGGTATCGACAATGAGCCAGTGATCAAGCTCCTGATCTCTAGTAGGGTCCACTTCCTGCTCCGAGCCCTCGGCAACCAACACGTCTGCCGCAATGTAGGAGGCGTCGGCGAGCGTTGTGCCTGGCCGAACGGCAACCTGAAGATGCCGCGCCTTGGGCGTGAATCCGAGGTCTACCTTGCATACTGCCGTGCGCACGCCGCGAAACGGCCGGCCCGCAGCGGCGCCGAGGTCGAGCTCGAATCCGAGTTGGACGATCCGTTGAGGGTCGCGGAGATGGACGTACTGGCGAAATCCGCCGAGATCGATCGCGTCGCCGCCAAGCCGGGTGCGTTCCACGTCGGCATCGCCGGTATGGATGGCATGGTGCGCCAAAGCCAGGGCGTGCAACACGCTCGACTTGCCGGCGCTGTTGGCGCCGTACATCAGAGTAATGGGACGCAGCGGGACTCGCTGACTGGAAGCGAATGCCTTGAAGTTGGCCAAGTGAAGAGCGTTGAGATTCAATTCCGATATCCGGTGGCGGGCCGCAGCCTGGGGCGGGCGTGACGATCCGACGCGCGTCAGATTAAGGTCTGTTTCGGAGGTCGTCAAACCACCGGGGCCAACACTCCCAACGCCCTGCCGCCCCCGCCGGCCTCCCTACGTTCACGTGACGTGACCGGGGCGGGGTCCGGCGGGGCGTTCGAGGGCGTCGCAGCGGTCTCGGCGGCGGTTGGTTGCTCCGTGCGGCCGGTTGGGCTACGCTGGCCGCCACCCCGGTGCCCGCGCCTCCCGCGGACCGCGAATTCGGAAAGGAGTGACCTCTATGACTACGAGATTGCAGCGCGTATCGAGCCTGGCGCTGGCGTTGTCGATGCTTGCCGCCGCCCTGGGCTGGGCGCAGACCTACCAGGAGGCGCCGATGCTGGCCGCGATGGTCCGCGCCGGCGAGCTGCCGCCGGTGGCCGAGCGGCTGCCGTCCAACCCGCTGGTGGTGGAACCGTTCGACTCGATCGGCGTCTACGGCGGCACGGTGCGGATGATGGACGTGTCGGACCGCATGTCGATCGGCCTGCGGGTGCGCCACACCGGCCTGTTCCGCTACAACCAGACCGCCAGCCGGTTCGAGGCCGACTTGGCCGCCAGCCACGCTTGGTCGAACGACAACCGCACCCTCACCCTGAAGCTGCGCGACGGGCTGCGCTGGTCGGACGGCGAGCCGTTCACCACCGCCGACCTGATGTTCAAGTGGGAACACGAGATCACCAACGAGGAGCTGCACCCGCGCGGCATCGATCCGTTCTGGACGCTGGGCGGAGAACGCGCCGTCTGGGAGCCGCTCGACGACAGCACCATCCGCTTCACCTGGGCCGCTCCCAACCCGGTGGCCATGGACCGGTTCGGGCGCACCCACTTCTCCGGCGACAACGCCCTGTTCCTGCCCGCGCACTACCTGCAGCAGTTCCACGCCGACTTCAACGACGACGCCGCGGCCCTGGCCGCGGAGCTCGGCTTCGAGGACTGGATCACGATGTTCAACGACCGCCGGGCGCAGGGCTACAACCAGTCCGCGGTCACCGTCGGCCGCCCCTACCTGGACATGCACGTGCCGGAGGTGGTGGAGAGCAACCGCGTGCTGCTGGTGCGCAACCCCTACTACCACCACGTCGACACCGCCGGCAACCAGCTCCCCTACGCCGACCGGCTGGAGGTCACCCACGTCGGCGACAAGCAGCTCTACGATCTGAAGGCGTCGGCCGGCGAAGCCGACTTCGTCGCCTACTACACCGGCGCCCCGAGCCTGCCCACCTACAAGGCGGGCGAGGCGCAGGGCGGCTACCGCACGGTGATCGCGCAGTCGCTGCGCACCGCCGAGCTGGTGTTGTTCATCAATCACAACGTCGCCGACCCGGTGCTGCACGACCTGTTCAACGACCGCGACTTCCGCGTCGCCCTGTCGGTGGCGTTGAACCGCCCGCAGATGAACGAAATCGTGTTCTTCGGACTGGGCGACCCGCATCCGGCCACGCCGCTGAACACCATGGAGTTCTTCGATCAGGCGTGGTACAACGCCAATCTGGCGCACGACCCGGAGCGCGCCAACCGGCTGCTCGACGCCGCCGGACTGTCCCGGCGCGACGCCGACGGCTTCCGCGTGCGGCCCGATGACGGCCGCCGCCTCAGCCTGGTGATCGAGATCGGCGTGCTGGAGGGTCCCAAGGAGGCAATCTGCGAGCTGATCGCCAATGACTGGCGGCAGGTGGGCATCGAGGGCGCCTGCAAGGTGATCGACGGCGCCCTGCTCAACGAGCGCCTCGACGCCAACGAAACCGCCATCTCGGCCTGGCACCTGGGCCGCACCACGCTGCTCGGGCGCGGCACCCCGGATCAGTTCGCGTTCGAGCGCTGCAGCGCCAACAACTGGGGCCGGCAGTGGTGCTTCTGGTTCGTCTCCGGCGGCGAGAGCGGGGTCGAGCCTCCGCCCGAGATCAAGGCGCTCGACGCGCGCTGGCAGGCGTTCAAGCAGGCCGCCACCGGCACGCCGGAGGCCGCCGCGCTGGGCAAGGCGTACTTCGCGTTCTTCGCCGACGAGCTGCCGATGATCCCGACCATCGGGCTGGCGCCCCATCCGGTGATCATCAACGACCGCCTGAAGAACGTGCCGGCGGACAACATCTTCTGGGGCTCCGACACCAACTTCTACGCCCCCTACAAGCCGGAACAATGGTACATCGCGGAGTGACGCGGCAGCGCGGCGGGACCGCGGCCCGATAGCGCGGCCGGCCGCTCCGGGAGGACCGGGAGGATGGGCGGCGCCTTACCTGGCGCCGTCGGTCCTCCCTCCGGTACGTGAACTACACCTCCTACCTGATCCGCCGCCTGCTGTACATGGTGGTCACCCTCATCGCCATCAGCGCGGCGGTCTTCGTGGTGATCCAACTGCCGCCGGGCGACGCGGTGGATGCGATCGTGGCGGAACGCGAGGCGCAGGGCGACGTGATCACCGACGAGGATGAGCGCGAACTGCGCCGCCTGTACGGTCTGGACCGGCCGCTGGTGGTGCAGTACGCCGAGTGGGTGGTGAGATTCCTGACCGGCGACATGGGCCGTTCGATCCGCGGGCTGCCGGTGAGCGGCCTGATAGCCGAGCGCCTGGGCGCCACCGCGATGCTGTCGCTGATCAGCATCCTGTTCACCTATCTGGTGGCGATTCCGATCGGCATCTACAGCGCCACCCACCAGTACCGCCTGAGCGACTACGCCCTGACCACCGTCGGCTTCATGGGACTGGCCACGCCCAACTTCCTGTTGGCGTTGATCCTGCTGTTCCTGTTCTACCGCTTCTTCGGGCTCAGCATCGGCGGCTTCTTCTCGCCCGGCATGGAGGAGCAGCCGTGGAGCGCGGCCAAGCTGATCGACCTGCTCAGCCACCTGTGGATTCCGGTGATCGTGATCGGCACCGCGGCCACCGCCGGCACCATCCGGGTGATGCGCGCCACCGTGCTGGACGAGTTGGGCAAGCAATACGTGATCACGGCGCAGGCGAAGGGGCTGCCGCGGCGCCGCCTGCTGCTGAAGTACCCGGTGCGGCTGGCGCTCAACCCGATCGTCAGCACGGTGGGCGGCGTGCTGCCGGGGCTGATCGCCGGCCAGACTATCGTCGCGATCGTGCTCAACCTGCCGACGTTGGGGCCGCTGCTGTTTACCGCCCTGCGCGCGCAGGACATCAATCTGGCGGCGAGCGTGTTGATGATGCAGAGCGTGCTGGCGGTGCTCGGGGTGCTGGTGTCGGACCTCCTGCTGGTGGTCGTGGACCCGCGCATCCGCTTCGAGCGCAGCGCCTGACGTGGCGACCGACCGGCCGGCCGCGCGCGCCGAACCCGGCGCCGGCCGCGTGACCGCAACCAGCGCCGAGGAGCGCTACTTCATCGCCTCGCAGCGGCAGTTGATGTGGCGCAAGTTCCGCCGCCACCGGCTGGCGGTAATCTCCGGCAGCGCGCTGCTGCTCGCCTATCTGGCGGCCTTCAGCTACGAATTCTGCGCCCCCTACGGCTCGTTGACCCAGCATGAGGGGTTCGTCAACGCGCCGCCGACGCGCATCCGCCTGATCGACCCCGCCGGGCGCCTGCGCGCCCCCTTCGTCTACGGGCTCACCGGCACGGTGAATCTCGAAACCTTCCAGCGCGAGTTCGTCGAAGATCGATCCGTGATCCATCCGTTGCGCTTCCTGGCGCGCGGCGAGAGCTACCGCTTCTGGGGCCGCATCGACGCCAGCCGGCACCTGTTCGACGCCGGCGAGGGGCGCATCTTCCTGCTCGGCACCGACGCCCTGGGCCGCGACGTGTTCTCGCGCGTGCTGGCCGGCAGCCGCATCAGTCTGACCATCGGGCTGGTCGGAGTGTTGCTCAGCTTCGTGCTCGGTTGCATCCTGGGCGGGGTGTCGGGTTACTTCGGCGGCGTGCCCGATCTCGTCATCCAGCGCGTCATCGAGTTCCTCGGCGCGATTCCCAACATCCCGCTGTGGATGGCGCTGAGCGCGGTCATTCCGGTCAACTGGCCGGTAATTCGCGTCTACTTCGCCATCACCATCATCCTGTCGGTGCTGAATTGGACCGAGCTGTCGCGGGTGGTGCGCGGCAAGCTGCTGGAGCTGCGCGAGTATGATTACGTGACCGCCGCCAAGCTGGCCGGCGCGCGCAACGGCGCCATCATCGCGACCCATCTGCTGCCCGGCTTCCTGAGCTACCTGATCGTGCGCCTCACGCTGGCAATTCCCGGCATGATCCTCGGCGAGACCGCGTTGAGCTTCCTGGGGCTGGGCATTCAGCCGCCCGCGGTGAGCTGGGGCACCCTGCTGCAGGGGGCGCAGAACGTGACCAACATCGCCATCTATCCGTGGCTGTTGACGCCGGCGCTGTTCGTCGTAGTGACGGTGCTGCTCTACAACTTCGTCGGCGACGGGTTGCGCGACGCCGCCGACCCCTACGCCATGAGCGGCCGGGGTTAGCTCAGGTTACGCGAGGCCGTGCGCGAACGAAGGCCGGACGGAGCGAGAGGCTTGACGCCGGAGTAACGTGGGGCTACGGTCGCGCCGGATTTCATGGCCGACGATCACGCATCGGACCAACCGCAGTCCGCGGGACCGCAGCCGCCGATCAGCCAGCGGCACGACAAGTACTTCTACGGCGTGTTCTCCGACCCCGAGAACGCCGCCGGCTTGTTGCGCTCCTGCCTCCCCCAGGAACTCGCCGGCACGCTGCGGTGGTCTACTCTCACCCGCTTGCCCAGCCGCTTCGTCAGTGACGACTGGCGCGGCCGCGAGGCTGATCTGCTGTTCTCCGTCGAGCGCGAGGTCTCCGGCCCTCCGGTGGTCGTCTACGTGCTGCTCGAACATCAGTCCACCCCCGACCGCTGGATGCGGCTGCGATTGCTGAATTACTGCCTGATGTTCTGGATGCAATGGCACCGCGAGCACGAGCAGGAGCCGCAGTTGCCACTGATCGTGCCGTTGGTATTCTATCAGGGGGCGGAACCGTGGAGATTCTCGCGGCAGTTCGCGGAGTTGGTTGCCGGCGCGGAGCCCTACCGGGGTTGGGTGCCGCAGTTCGAGCATCTGCTGATCGACCAGACCGAACAGAACCCGGAGTCGGTAGCGGGGACGCTGGGCGCGCGGCTGGGGCAGCTCGCGTTGATGGCCGAGTTCCGCCACGCGGGCTGGAAGGGCTGGGGCGACTTGCTCAACCAGGCGTTACAGTTGATGGAGGAGCTGTATCCGGCCGCAGGGTTCGACGTGGTGGCGCTGCACGTGGAGTACTTGGTGCTGGCGCTGAAGACGAATGAGCAGCAGCAGGCGTTCGCGGAGGCGCTGCGGCGGACCGTGCCGGGCCAAGGAGGAGAGATAATGACCTACGTGCATCGAATGATTGACGAGGGCCGCCGGGAAGGTGAGCTGAAGGGCCGCCGGGAAGGCATCCGGGAAGGCGAACTGAGGGGTCAGTTGCAAACCATCCAGGGGTTCCTGGGACGCGATGTACCGTGGTCGACCATCGAGGCGGCAACCGGCATCGACGAGGCTGCGTTCCGCCGCCTCAAGCAGCAGTTCGACGACAATGGTGCCGGCCACGCCGAGTAAGGTCCGCCAGGAACAGGTTCACTACGGGCAAACGAGAGTCTGATAACAATCCGGATAATGGAGGTTGGCCTTGGGCAGCGTTGGCTGATGTCGTCGATCTACGTCTCAGCAGCGTCGACAAGAAGGCCGTGGACGGCGAACGCTCGGTAAGGCTCTGCAACTACTCCGACGTATACAATCACAGCGTCATTCGTGCTGATATGGGCTATATGGAGGCGACAGCTACTGAACGGGAGATACGGAATTGCCGATTGGAAGTCGGTGATGTAATCATCACGAAAGATTCGGAGACCCCTGATGATATCGGCGTGCCCGCGGTAGTAGGGGATGAAATACCGAACTTGGTGTGCGGATATCATCTTGCGATTCTTCGTCCCCTGAAAACCGATCTGGACGGACGATTTCTTCATTATGCCCTTAGCGAAGGCAATGCCAAGCGGCAGTTTGGGATGTACGCCAACGGCATTACGCGATTCGGCTTACGTGCGGATGACATCAATCGTGTAAGGATTCCGCTTCCTCCAGTCCTCGAGCAGCGCAAGATTGCGGCGATTCTTTCCTCGGTGGATGATGCTATCGAGAAGACCGTGGCGGTCATCGAACAGGTGCGGATCGTCAAGCGTGGCCTGATGCAGGAGCTGTTCACACGAGGAGTGCCGGCGCCGGATAGCCCCGAAGGCTGGATGCCCGCGGCGTTTGGGGATGTGGCCGCGGTCGTCGGGGGAGGGACCCCGAAACGAAGTGAGCCAACCTTTTGGGACGGCAACCTGCCGTGGGCCACGCCCACCGACGTGACCGGACTCACAGGACGGATCATAGCGCAGACGGCCTCGTCGATCACCGAGGCGGGGCTGGTCAGCTCCTCCGCGACGCTTCTGCCTCCCAATTCGCTGTTGATGACGACGCGAGCGACCATCGGAGCATGCGCTGTCAATCGGGTCGCGATGGCAACGAATCAAGGGTTCCAGAGTCTTGTGCCCAAGCCGGGGACGTGTGTGGACTTTCTCTACTATCTGGTGCAGTATCACGTCCGGGGACTGGAGCAATTGGCGGCCGGCAGCACGTTCCTGGAATTGTCGAAGCGAACGGTTCGCGGCTTTCGAGTTCTTATGCCGCCTCTTTCCGAGCAGCGCAAGATTGCCGCGTTCCTTTCTTCGGTGGACGAAATCATCGAGAAGAACCAGGCGGTCATGGACAGGCTGCAGGTTGTCAAGAGTGGCTTGATGCCGGCCCTCTTGACCGGCGAACTCCGCGTGACGCCGGAGAGGGGATAGCGGAAGTGCGGCGACCGGTTCGGTTGGGTTTGATTGGCTGCGGCGGCATCGTGCGGCTCAGCCACGCGCCGGGGTACCGGGCGATTCCGGAGTTGGTGCGGGTGGCTGCGCTGGCCGATCCGGTGAGCGGCAACCTGGAGCAGGTGGGGGAGCTGCTGGCGGTGCCGCCGCAGCGGCGCTACGCCGACTACCGGGAGATGCTGGAGCAGGCCGAGCTGGATGCCGTCACCATCGCGACCCCGCACCACGTGCATGCCGAGCAGGCGATGACCGCCGCGGCCGCGGGCGCCGCGGTGATCTCGGAAAAGCCGATGGCTACCTCGGTCGAGCAGGCTGAGGAGGTGCTGGCGGCCGTGCGGCGGTACGGCGTGCCCTACGCGGTGGTGCACAACTTCCTGTTCACGCCGGGCATGGAACGGGCGCGGGCGCTGCTGGCCGGAGGCGCCGTTGGCGAGCCGTTCTTCGGGCGCGCCAAGTCGCTGTTCAACAAGACCGACGACCAGGCCGACCCGGCCACGGTGTGGCGCGCGTCGCAGGCCGCGGGCGGCGGCGCCATCAACGACACCGCCTACCACGAGATCTACCTGCTGGAGACGCTGGTGGGCTCCCCGGTGCGCTACGTCGAAGCGCGCGTGGCGACGCAGCACTTCGCCTTCGACGTGGACGACCTGGCGCTGCTGCTGCTGGAGCATGCCAACGGCGCGCTGTCCACGGTGGCCACCTCCTGGTGCGTGCCCGGCGGCGGCGCCGGCGAGAGCGCCAACCTGGCGGAGGCGCACGGCGCGGCCGGCGGGGTGCGCGTCATGCGCCGCGGGCGCGGGCTGTGGCACTATGCGCGCGGCGCGCGGCAGTGGCAGGAGGCGGCGCTGCCGCCGCAGCCGGCCTGGGCCGAGAGCGGCCACGGGCGCTACTTCGCCGCCACCTTCGCGGCCCTGGCCAACGGCGCGCCGCCGCCGGTCGGCGGTGAGCCGGCCCTGCGCAACCTGCGCATTGTCGCCGCGGCGCGCCGCGCCGCCGCCGAACGGCGCGCCGTGGAGTTGCCGGCGCCGCCCGCCGAGTGACTTGGCGCGTGCAGCGACGACGAGGAGGAACGACGATGCGACCCTACGTCGACTGTCACAACCATATCGGACGCACCCTGAACCGGCTGCCGCCCACCGGCCAGAGCACCGCCATGTGCCTGGCGCGCTTCGCCGAGACCAACGTCTACGCCAGCCTGTCGATGCCGACCGCCACCGGCGGCCTGATCCTGCGCGGGCTGGAAGACATCCGCGACCAGAACCGGGTGATTGCCCGCGCCCGCCGCGACTTTCCGCAGCAGGTGCCGCTGGGCTTGGCGCTGGTCGAGCCGTGCCTGGGGCCGGCGGCGGTGGATGAGGCGGAGTGGGCGCTGAGCGAGCTGGGCCTGCACGGCATCGTCTCCCATCCGCCGGTGCGCGAGGCGTGCATCCCGTTCGTGGAGATGGCCGCGGCGCGCGGCGGCCTGTGCAACGTGCACCAGCACGACGCGCTGTTCGGCGAGATCGCGCGCATGTTCCCCGGCGCCACCTTCATCACTCACGCCAGCAGCTACGCCGCCGAGCACTTCGCCGGCCTGGATAACGTCTGGTTCGAGGTGGTGCAGTATCCTGACGAGCGCGGCAGCCGCTGGGACTTCGCCCGGCTGGCGGACAAGGTGGGCCGCGAGCGCATTCTGTTCGGCGCCGACCTGCCCTACTACGACTACCGCCTGCTGCAGCGGATCATCGAGCAGGCCCCCGTGGACGACGACCTCAAGGACCGCATTGCCTACCGCAACATGGTGGAGCTGATCCGCCGGTACAACCCGGAGTGGCAGCTCCCGGACGCCCCGCCGCAGGCGCCGCGCGTCTATGGCGCCGGCGAGCTGTGGGCCGCGGACCCGGACAAGCCGGACCGCCTGACCGTGTACGGCTAGCGCGCCGCTGACGGCGCTGGCGCCGCGCCGTTTGACCGCGGCGGCCGCCGCCACTAAGGTGGGGCCGCCTGATGCTGGGCGAGTTGCTGCACGATCCGATCGCGGCGATCAACGGCCATCCGCTGCTGAGCCTCGGCGTACTGATCCTCGCCGGCTATCTCCTGGGGCGCCTCTGCCAGGCGTTGCGGCTGCCCACCATCACCGGCTACATCGTCGCCGGGTTGTTGCTCAGCCACTCGGTGAGCGGCATCATCGACCGCGGTACGGTCGTGTCGCTGGGTCCGTTCACCGAGGTCGCGCTGGGCTTCATCGCGCTCACCATCGGCGGCGAGTTCCAGCTCGCCAAGCTGCGCCGGACCGGCAGCAAGATCCTCATCATCACCCTGTTCGAAGCGGTGCTGGCCGCGCTGGTGGTGGCGCTGGCGCTGGGCCTGCTGCTGCCGTTCAGCTATGCGCTGCTGCTGGGCGCCATCGCGGCCGCCACGGCGCCGGCCGCCACCGTGGTGATCGTCCGCGAGCTGCGCGCCCGCGGCGAGTTCATCGACTACCTGTTCGGGGTGGTCGCCTTCGACGACGCGGTGAGCGTACTCCTGTTCTCCATCGGCTTCGCCGCGGTCACGCCGCTCCTGGCCGGCGCCGGCGGAAGCGGCCCGCAGGTGCTGGCTGCGCTTGGCGGCGGGCTGGCCGAAATCGGGCTGTCGGCGGTGTCCGGGGCGCTGGCGGCGCTGGCAATGCACGCGGCCGCCGGCGGCCGCAAGCGCGCCGGCGAGGTGCTGCTGATCACCCTCGGCGTCCTGTTCCTGACCACGGCGCTGGTCACCGCGCTGGGGCTGTCGGCGCTCATCGCCAACATGGTTGCCGGCTTCCTGCTGGTCAACCTGGCCCCCCGCAACCGCCGCATCTTCGCCTCGTTCGAGCCGCTCACGCCGCCGGTCTTCGCGCTGTTCTTCATTCTGGCGGGCGCCGAACTGGATCTCGGCGTGTTCAGCCGGGGACTGGTGGTACTCCTGGGGGTGGTCTATCTGGCGGCCCGCTTCGGCGGCAAGGCGGCGGGAGTGACGCTGGGCGCGCTGCTGGTGCGCGCGCCGGCCGCGGTGCGCCGCTACCTGAGCTTTTGCCTGTTTCCGCAGGCCGGGGTGGCGATCGGGCTGGCGCTGGTGGTGCAGAGTTCGCCGTTGTTCAGCGCCGCGCCGGAGGCGGTGCGGGAGATGTTGCGGATGCTCGTCAACGTGGTGCTGTTCAGCGTCTTCGTGAACGAACTGATCGGGCCGCTCATCTCGCGCTATGGGATCCTGCGCGGCGCCAGGCGCGGGTAGCGGCATGAAACGGACGGAGGGGGAGCCGATGGAACTTGCCGGAATACTGGATCAACGGCGCTGCACGGTGGCGCTGCAGGCGAAGACCAAGCAGGAGTGTCTGGAAGAGTTGGCCGCGCTGATGGCGGCCACCGATCTCGGGGTGCCGCGGGACGCGCTGCTGGCCGCGCTGCACGAGCGCGAGGCGCTCGGATCGACGGGTTTCGAGCACGGCGTCGCCATTCCGCATGCGCGGCTGCCCGGCCAGGTGCCGTTCGCCCTGGGTGTGGCGGTGTCGCCGGGCGGCGTGGACTACGCCAGCTCGGACGGCTTGCGCAGCACGCTGTTCTTCGTGCTGGTGGGCCCGGAAGAATCATCCACCGAGTATCTGCGCTACCTGGCGCACATCTCCCGGGTCGGGCTCAACCGGACCGCGCGGGACGAGATCAGCGCGGCGCCCACGCCCGCCGCGCTGCACGCCGCGGTGAGCGCGCATCTGACGCCGGTGACTCCCGCCGCGGCGGGCGCCGGCAGCGGGCGGAAGCTGCTGATCATCGTGCTGTACGAGCTGCGCTTCCTGGACGAGGTGGTGACCCTGTTCCTGGAGCGCGGCATCCAGGGGGCGACCATCACCGAGTCCACGGGGGTAAAGAACGTCCTGTCCAACGTGCCGCTGTTCAGTGACTTCCTCAACTTCCTCGGCGACCGCCACGAGGCCAGCCGCACCATCATGGCGGTGGTGCAGGCGCGCGAGGTGCACCCGCTGGTGGTCGATCTGGAACAGATCATCGGCGATCTGGACACCCACCGCGGCGCGGCGGTGCTGGCCGTCGACCTGTGGTACAGCAAGGGCTCGCTGGAAGCAGGCTGACGCGGCGCCCGCCGCGCGCGGTCCCGCTCGGGGCTGCGCTGCCGCGAAACCGGACCGTTGCGCGCGAGCGGTTGCCCGTGCCCGGCGGGTCGATTTTGTTCGCTCGTCGGACTAAGATGAGGCGGTCACCATGGCGACGGAAATCGTAATGCCGCGGCAGGGGCAGTCGGTGGAGGCGTGCACCATCGTGCGCTGGCTCAAGCAGCCCGGCGAGAACGTCGGAACCGGCGACGTGCTGTGCGAGATAGAGACCGACAAGGCCGCCTTCGAGGTGGAGTCCACTGCCGCCGGCACCCTGCTGGCCCAGTTCGTCCCGGAGGGGGAGGAGGTGCCGGTGCTTACCCCCATCGCTGTCGTGGGCGAGCCCGGTGAGGACGTGCCCGCGCCGGCCGCGGCCGGCGCGGGCGGCGGCGCCTTGCCGCCCGCAGGCGCGGGCCGGCCGCCGGCAGCGCATCCCGCGGCGGCGCCGGAGCCGGTGGCCGCCGCGCTTCCCGGCCAGGCGGCCGCCGTTCCCGCGCCCGCCGCCGCCGATTCGGCGCCGGCGCGCCGCGGCGGCCCGGCCAGCTCGCCGCGCGCCCGCCGGCGGGCCGGGGAGCTGGGCGTTGACTACACCGCCCTGAGCGGCAGCGGGCCGGGCGGGCGCATCATCGAGCGCGACGTGGTCGCCGCGGCCGCGGCGCGCCCGGCGCTCACCGCGGCCGCCCGCGCGGCTGCGGCCGGCGGCAGCCCGGTTCCCGCGGCCGGTAGCGGCATCGGCGGTCGCGTTACCCTGGCGGACATGGAAGCGGCGGCTGCCCCGCAGGCGGAAGCCGCGGCGGCGGCCGCGGCCCCGGCCGCCGCCGCGCAGCAGGTGACGACCGTCCCGGTCACCGGCGTGCGCAAGCTGATCAGCGAGCGCATGCGGCAATCGCTGCTCGACAGCGCCCAGCTCACCATGCACGCCAGCGCGGATGCGGAAGCGCTGGTGGCGTACCGCGCCCGCCTCAAGAACAGCGCGGAACACCTCCAGCTCCGGCACGTGACGATCAACGACCTCATCCTGTTCGCCGCGGCGCGCACCCTGCCGCAGTTTCCGGAGCTCAACGCGGTGGTGCGCAGCGACGGCGCCGGCGATCACGTAGAGCGGCATCGCGCCGTGCGCCTGGCGTTCGCGGTCGATACCGAGCGCGGCCTGATGGTGCCGGTCATCGCCGCGGCCGAGCGCCTCTCCATTGCCGCGCTTGCCGGCCGCGCCCACGAGCTGGCGGCGGCGGCCCAGGCCGGCTCCATCAGTCCCGACCTGCTGCAGGGCGGCACCTTTACCGTGACCAACCTCGGAGCCCTCGGCGTGGAGAGCTTCACGCCGATCCTCAATCTGCCGCAGGTGGCGATTCTGGGGGTGGGAGCGCTGGTGCTGAAGCCGGCGGCGGCCGATCTGGCTCAGCCCGGCGCGCTGCGGCAGGTCAGCTACCGGCGTCACCTCGGCCTGTCGCTGACCATCGATCACCGGATGGTGGACGGCGCCCCGGCGGCCCGCTTCCTGCAGGCATTGGCGGCAGCCATCGCCGACCTCGACCTGCTCGCGGCGCGGTAGTGGCGCAACCACGGATGCGGCGCGCGCGGCGGTGCGGATGACGGAACGGCGGCGATGAGTGACTTCGACGTGGCGGTGGTGGGCGGCGGCCCCGGCGGCTACGTGGCCGCGGAACGGGCCGCGGCGCGCGGCCTGCGCACGGCGCTGGTGGAACGCGAACATCTCGGCGGGGTGTGTCTCAACTCCGGCTGCATCCCCACCAAGACCCTGATCCACTCGGCCAAGCTGTTGCAGCAGGCGCGCCACGGCGCCGCCTACGGCGTTACGGTGGAGGGCGCCCGCTACGACCTGAGCGCCGCCATGGCGTGGAAGGAGGCGGTCACCGCGCGCCTGCGTTCCGGGGTGGCGGCGCAGATGGAGCGCCGCGGGGTCACCGTGGAAGCCGGCAGCGCGCGCCTGACCGGCCGCGGCCGGTTGACGGTGGACGGCCGCGAGCTGGGCGCCCGCCACGTCATCATCGCGACCGGATCGCGCAGCGCCCGCCCTCCCATCCCCGGCGCCGGCCTTCCGCACGTGGTGGACAGCGCCGGCGCGCTGCAGTTGGAGCACCTGCCGGCGCGCGTGGTGATCGTCGGCGGCGGCTACATCGGGATGGAGTTTGCCAGCTATTTCCACGCGGTCGGCGCCGAGGTGGTGGTGGTGGAGCTGCTGGAGGAGATTCTGGCGGGCGTGGACGGCGACTTGGTGCGCCAACTCAAGAGCGCGCTGCCGGGGGTCGCCTGGCATCCGGGGTCGCGGGTGACCGCGATCAACGCCTCCGGGGTGACGGTCGAGACGCCGGCCGGTGAGCGGGAGGAGGCCGCCGACCTAGTGCTGCTGGCCACCGGCCGCGTCCCCAACACGGCCGGGTTGGGGCTGGAGGCGGTTGGCGCGCTGTTCAACCGCCGCGGCATCACGGTGGACCAGTTCATGCGCACCAACGTGGCCGGCCTCTACGCCGTCGGCGACGTGACCGGCCGCTCGCTGCTCGCGCACGCCGCCTCGCGCATGGGCGAGGTCGCGGCGGACGTCATTGCCGGGGGGCGTCCGGGCAGCAACCGGATGCGCTATCACGCCGTGCCGTGGGTGGTGTACACCTTGCCCGAGATCGCCGGCGTCGGCCTGTCGGAACAGGCCGCGCGCGCCGCCGGCCGCCGCGTCAAGGCGGCCCGCCTGCCGCTGGCCGCCAACGGCCGCTTCCTGGCCGAGCACCTGGCGCCGGCCGGCCGCGGGCAGCCGACTCCACGCGGCCTGGTCAAGGTGATCGTGGACGCCGACAGCCACGTGCTGCTCGGCGCGCACATGATCGGCACCCCTGCTTCCGAGATCATCTTCGGCGCCGCCGCCATGATCGAGGCCGAGTTGCGGGTAGAGGAGCTGCGCGAAATCGTGTTCCCCCACCCCACCGTATCGGAGGCCCTGCGCGACGTACTCTGGGAGGTGGATCTGTAGCGATGCCGAAGTCGATGGTGGTGGCGCCGGAGCAGGTGCGGGGGGCGGGGTGGCTGGAAACCGCGCCGATTCCGCTGAATCAGTACCGCCCGGACGCGGCGGCGGAGCGGGAACGCTGGGGGGCCGAAGCGTTGCGCGAGGTCTACGCCGACATGGTGACGATCCGCGCCTTCGAGAGCATGCTCGGCGACATCAAGACGCAGGGCTCGTTCCGCGGCATCGAATATGAGCATCCGGGCGCCGCCCACCTGTCGATCGGCCAGGAAGCGGCGGTGGTGGGCCTGTGTCTGCCGCTGGCGCCGGAGGATCTGATCTTCGGGTCGCACCGCAGCCACGGCGAGATCCTCGCCAAGTGCGCGCGCGCGATCCGTTCGCTGCCGGAAGCCGAGCTGCAGCGCACCATGGAAGCCTATCTCGAAGGCGCCGTGCTGCGCGTCATCGAACCCGCGGCGCAGTGGGATTCGGTGCGGGAACTGGCGCGTCACTTCATCCTCTACGGCGTGCTGGCGGAAATCTTCGCGCGCACCACCGGCCTGAACCGCGGGCTCGGCGGCTCCATGCACGCCTTCTTCGCGCCGTTCGGAAGCATGCCCAACAACGCCATCGTCGGCGGCTCGGCCCCCATCGCCGCCGGCGCGGCGCTGTTCAAGCGCTGCAACCGCCGGCCCGGAATCGTGGTCGCCAATATCGGCGACGCCGCGGCCGGCTGCGGGCCGACCTGGGAAGCGATCACCTTCGCCGCCATGGAGCAGTATCGGACGTTGTGGGATCCGGAGCTGGGCGGTGCCCCGCCGATGTTGTTCAACTTCCTCAACAACTTCTACGGCATGGGCGGCCAGACCGCGGGCGAGACCATGGGTTTCGAGGTGCTGGCGCGGGTCGGCGCCGGGGTCAACGCCGAGGGGCTGCACGCCGAACGGGTGGACGGCTACAACCCGCTGGCGGTAGCCGCCGCGGTAGCCGCCAAACGCCAACTCCTGCAGGCGGGGCGCGGCCCGGCGCTGCTCGACACGGTCACCTACCGGCTGGCCGGGCACTCGCCCTCCGACGCCGCTTCCTACCGGACCCGCGAGGAGCTGGCGCGCTGGCAGGAGGCGGACTGCGTGGCCGGCTACGGCCGCTATCTGGAGCGGCACGGCCTGGCCGCCGCGGCCGAGCTGGAGCAGGAGCAGGCGCGCGCCGCCGCCAGTATGGAACTGGTATGCCGGCTGGCGGTGTCGCCGGACCATTCGCCGCGGCCGGACCGCGAGGCGCGGCTGATCGCCGGGGTGATGTTCTCCAACCGGTCGCGCGCCGCGCTTGCCGAGGGGGAGCCGGAGCTGGCCGGCTCCCTGGCCGACAACCCGCGCGCCGCGGCGATTGCCCGGCGCTCGCGCAGCGCCCTTGGCCCGGACGGCAAGCCGCTGCCGCGGTCGCGGGTGGTGTCGTTGCGCGACGCCCTGTTCGAGGCGCTGGCCTACCGCTTTACCGTCGACCCCACGCTGGTCGCCTACGGTGAGGAGAACCGGGACTGGGGCGGGGCGTTCGCGGTGTACCGCGGCCTCACCGAGTTGCTGCCCTATCACCGCCTGTTCAACTCCCCCATCTCGGAGGCGGCGATCGTCGGCAGCGCGGTCGGCTACGCCATGAGCGGCGGGCGCGTGGTGGTGGAGCTGATGTACTGCGACTTCATCGGCCGCGCCGGCGACGAGATCCTCAATCAGATGGCCAAGTGGCAGGCCATGTCCGCCGGCGTGCTGCAACTGCCGCTGGTGCTGCGGGTGTCGGTCGGCAACCGCTACGGCGCGCAGCACTCCCAGGACTGGTCCTCGCTGTTGAGCCACGTCCCCGGCCTGAAGGTGTATTTCCCGGCCACCCCCTATGACGCCAAGGGGATGCTCAACCGCGCCCTGCAGGGCACTGACCCGGTGATCTTCTTCGAGAGCCAGCGGTTGTACGACTACGGCGAGGACTTCGTGGCCGGCGGGGTGCCGGTGGAGTACTACGAAGTGGAGGAAGGCCTCCCGGCGTTGCGCCGCGCCGGTGACGATCTCACCATCGTGACCATCGGGGCGGCGCTGTACCGCGCCCTGGAAGCGGCCGACGAGCTGCGGTCCGCCCACGGAATCGACGCCGAGGTTTTCGACGCGCGCTTTCTCAACCCGTTGGATCTGCGGCCGATCGCCGATTCGGTGCGCAAGACCGGGCGCGTGGTGCTGGCCTCCGACGCCTGCGAGCGCGGCAGCTTTCTGCACACCGTCGCCTCCAACCTGACCCGGCTCTGCTTCGAACACCTGGACGCCCCGCCGGTGGTGGTGGGGGCGCGCAACTGGATCACGCCCGGCGCCGAGCTGGAGCAGGCGTTCTTTCCCCAGAAGGACTGGATCCTGGACGCCATCCACGAGGAACTGCTGCCGCTGGCCGGACACGCCAGCCGCACCGACCCGACTCGCGGCGAACTCACCGCCCGCGCGCGCGCCGGGATCTAGTTCAGTGAGCGCGGGCCGAACCGCGGCGGGCGCGTTTCAGGTAATGCGGACGCAGGCGTTCGAGCGCATCGCTCGGCTGGTGGGCGATACGCCGCTGGTGGAGGTCTCCCAGTCGGTGGCGTCGGCCCGGATCCTGGCCAAGCTGGAGTACTACAATCCCAGCGGCTCGGTGAAGGACCGCGCCGCCAAGGCGATGCTGGAGGCCGCGCTGGCGGCGGGCGCGCTCGCCGGCCGTACCATCCTCGAAGCCACCAGCGGCAACACCGGCATTGCGCTGGCCATGTTCGGCAGCGCCCTGGGGCTGCCGGTGGAGTTGGTGATGCCGGCCAACGTCACCCCCGAGCGCAAGCGGATCATCGCCAACTACGGCGCGCGCTCCATCTTCACCTCCAACCTGGAGGGCACCGACGGCGCGCAGCGCCGGGCGGCCGCGCTGGCCGGCGCCCATCCCGAGCGCTACTTCTATCCCGATCAATACAACAACGAGCACAACTGGCGCGCCCACTACCGCGCCACCGGGCCGGAGATCTGGCGCCAGTCGCACGGCGCCGTTACCCACTTCGTCGCCGGCCTGGGCACCAGCGGCAGCTTCGTCGGCACCGCCCGCTACCTGCGCGAACGCGGGGTGCGCTGCGTTGCCGTGCAACCTGACAATCCGATTCACGGGCTGGAAGGCTGGAAGCACATGCCGACGGCGCGGGTGCCGGGAATCTACGACCCCGCCGCAGCCGACGAGGTGCTCGAAGCGGATACCGAGATGGCGTACCGCTATGCCATCGCCGCGGGCCGCTATCTCGGCTACGCGCTGAGTCCCAGCGCGGCCGCCAACCTGTGGGGGGCGCTGGAGGTCGCCCGCAGCGCGTCCGGCGCGGTGGTGGTCACCCTGTTTCCCGATAATTCGCTGAAGTACCTCGACGACCCGTACTGGGGGAACGATGACTACGTTACCGAAGACCCTTTTCACCGAAATTGAGCGGCACGCCCGCGAAGCATATCCCGAAGAGTGCGTCGGCGCCCTGATCGGGAGCGTGGCTGAGGGGAGCGGGGAGGGGAAGACCCGCACCGTCGAACGGCTGTTTCCCATTGACAACCGCTCCGCTGCCAACCGCGAACGCCGCTACCTGGTGTCGCCCCGCGACTATCTGGCGGCCGAGCGCGCGGCCGACGCCGCCGGCAAGATTCTGCTCGGGTTCTATCACTCCCACCCGGAGCATCCGGCGCGCCCCAGCGCCACCGACCTGGACCTGGCCCAGCCCAACTTCGTCTACGTCATCGTGTCGATCAGCCGCACCGGCAGCGCGGCTCCGCGCACGGTCGCCGCCGGCGCCTTCCTGCTCGAACCGGAGCGCACCGGCTTCGCCGCCGACGAGCTGATGACCCCGGATTGATGAGACTTCCCGGCTGCCGGCGGGGCGCCGCCCGGCTCCGGGACAGATAACCCGCCCGCTCCTATCCCCGGCTACCGCCGCCTGATTTGCCGCGAGAGGGGCGGGTGGGGGAATCAACCGAGACCATCTCAGCCGTAAGCCGCCGCACGAGTGCGCGCAGCCCGATCTCGTCGATGTCGATCACCGATTCGATGAACGACCACGACACGCCGGCGCGCAACAGATCCTCGACGATGCCTACCTGTCCCTCCCGGCGCCCCTCTTTCCGGCCGTCTATCCGCCCCTCTTCCCGGAGTTGCTCTGCTACCCGGTTAAGCATCTCGATCGCGAAAGTACGCGACGGGAACGGCCATACACTTGGAGGCGGTACAGGTAAAATGGAAGTGGCAAGCGCGTCGAGAGCCTCCTGATCGATACCGGTAGCCTGTTCGATGATCGACCACTCGAGGCCGGCGCGCAGGAAGCTCTTGACCGTGGCCACCCGGCCTTCCAGTACTGCCTTCCCGCGGGTTTCCTGACGGCCCTCCTCATGCAATATTTCCCCGGAGGTCACATCGCCTCCTGTTTCAGAGACCCCATGCTACATCCCCCACACGGTGATCGGTGTGCCGGCGCTCGTCTCGGCGCGGCGGAACAGCTTGTCCTCCCAGGTCCGCTCCGGCCGGCGGTCGAACACTACCAGGTGCCCCTCCGCCGCGGAGCAGCGCTGCAGATAGGCGCGGGTCTGCGCCAGCCCTTCGCGGATGGTTTCCTCCAGCCCCCGCTGCGGGCGCACCACCTTGCATTCGATCACGGTCTTGCGCGCCGCGCCCGGCGGCGGCGCCGCCGGCCACACGAGCAGCAGGTCGGTGCGCATCCGCCCCAACCCGTACTCGCGATGGATCAGGCCGCCGCTGTTGACGATGCGCTGCAGGAACGCCTGCAACAACAACTGCGGCCCCGCTTCCTGGTACTGAAACCGCCGCACCCAGTGTTCCGAGTGCTCCCGGAAGAACTCCTGAAACGCCCTCAGCAGCTTGGCCACGTTCAATCCTCCGCCGGCGTCCAGGTACCACACCGGCTGGTCGGTAATGCTCGCCTGCACGTGGCTGGTCAGTTCGCGCGGCACCACTTCCGCGTAGATCGGATTGGCCATGCGCAGCGGATCGTCGCGCGCGATCAGGCCCAGGTCGCGGACGTATTCGATGTCCGCCGCGGAGTACCGGCTTGCGCCGCCGCCGCTGAGCAGCGGCTCGATCACGTGGTGGACGCGCGCCTCCCGGAGCTTGTCGGCAAGTTGGTCGAGATGCGTGTCGCGGCGCAGGATCAGTTGCTCGCTCGCGCCGCGGATCGCGGCCGCGGTGACCGGGCGCCTGCGGTCGCGCCCGGTCTCGTCCTCGAAGCACGCCTGTTGGGCGAGCGCGTTCACCAGCCAGGGCTGGCCCTGCGTGAGTTCCCACACCTCATCGACCGCGTCCCCGGCCCACCGCTGGCCGGTCTCGGCGGTGTGCTGGCGCAGCAGCGCGCGCACCTCCGCCGGCGAGAAATCGTCCATGCGCAGCGACTTTACCTTGACGTTGAAGGCGCTGCCGCCGGTAACGATCTCGTTGCGGCTGGCCGAGCGGATGCGGTAGTCGCGCACGTCGCGCACGCCGCACAGGATGACGCTCTGCGGGAAGCGGCGCGGGCGGCGGGCATAGCCGGTGCGCAGTTGCCGCAACACCGCGATCAGGGTGTCGCCGATCAGCGCGTCGATCTCGTCGATCAGCAGCACCAGCGGCTTGCGGTCGGCCGCCGCCCAGCGGGCGAGCACTTCGCGCAGGCAGTTGTGCGGTCCGGCCCGGGCCAGCGCCTCCGGCCAGGTTGCCGCCGGAAACGAGTCCTCCAGCGTGGCGTACGCTTCATCGGCGAGCTCGTTGAGGATCGCGCGCATCGCCTCGGCCACGTCCTCACCCGCGGATTGGCCGCTTTCGACGTTCACGTAGACGCAGCGGCAGGCGCCGCCGGCGTTCAGCTCGTCCACCAGCGCCAGCAGGGCCGAGGTCTTGCCGGTCTGGCGCGGGGCGTGCAGCACGAAGTACTTCCAGTCGTCGATCAGGGACAGCAACTCGCCGCGGTCGAGCCGTTCCAGCGGCGGGACGTGGTAGTGCTTCTCCGGGATCATAGGTCCGGCGGTGTTGAAGAAGCGCATCCTGCTTTGAGTGTGCCCCGCAGCCGGTTCCTGTCAACCGCTCCGGCCCTGCCGGGCGCACTTCCAAAACGTAGGTAGCGTCAGGCGGCCTGTGGCTGGGCCTCCTGCGGCACCGAGGCGGACAGCAGGCTCGCGTAGTCCCTTTTGAACCGCCCGCTCTTCACCGAGGTGCAGAGCTGCAGCATCCCCTGCGCCCCTCCCAACGACCAGATCATCCCGCTCCCCTTCAGCCGCGCCCCCACCATGTTCTTGCACGTACTCTCCACCGCCCCACTGCCGATCGGCAGCCCCTCCCGCCGGTACCGCCGGTAGTCCATCCGTCCCTGGTTGCTCTTCAAGTAGTTGATCTCCCCCTGCACCTCGTGCCGCTGCCGGGCACTCAACCCCCCGCCGTCGCGCAACTCCTCCAGCTCCTCTATCACTTCCCCCGCCCGACTGCCGCGCAGCATCGTCCGCCACCTCCGAAAGCATTCCTCTGCCTGCTTGCTCCTCTCCCCGTAGACGCTCCGACTCGCCTCCGCGAGATGCTCGCAGGCGTGCCAGAAATCCAGGATGTACCACACCCGCAGCCCCCCTGCCGCCCAGGTCTCCGCCCGATCCCAAATCCATCCCGCCCCGTCGGCCAGCACTACCAGTTGCCGCGCCGCCCCCTCGCCGCAGCGCCGTTTCAGCTCCACTTCGATGCGCGGGAAGAACTGGTCGGCATGCTCGCTCGCCGCCACGTAGCTCGGCTTGCTGCTGCACTGCGCCTCCTGCTCCTCAGCGTCCCACTCCACCGCCGCCACCACCGCCACCTTGGCGTCCCGGTACTCCCGCTCGTAGCGCTTCTTCCCGGCATCATCTACCCGCTCCTTGCCGCGCACCGGCACCTTCCCCGCGTCGATGCATACCGCCACCGTCCCGCCAATCGGCTCGTGCAGCTCCGGCCCCGCCGCAGTCTGCTGGTAGTTGTCCACCTCCTGCTGGCGCTGCCGTTCCAACCCCTCCGTTACCTCCTGCACCATCGTGAACGCCTTCTTCTCCGACACCAGCTCCCCGCCGTCGGCGCGGAACACCTCGTGAAACTGCCGCAGACTCTCTGCGTGCGCCTGGCGCGCTACGAACTGACTCAGAAAGTACTGGCAGCCCGGCGTATGGCCGCGCTTGATGCCGAGCCGCTCATCCAACGGCGCCCAGCCCTGGCCGCTACCGCTGGCGTAGTAGGCCCGTTCGTAGGGTACCGTCCCGAACAGTCCGTGCAGGGTCTTGGAGCGGTGGCCGACAAACCGATACGACACCCCGTTGCGCTGGACCGTGGCGCCGCGGTAATCGCGGCCCAGTTCCTTGAACCACTCCCCCATGGCAGCGCGGCACAGGCGCACCAAGCACTTGAGGAGACTCAGTTCTGCCCGCAACAGGTCGTGGGGACCGCTAGCGCGGCCCAGTTCGAGACCACAGGTGGCCTTGCAGTAGTTGAGAATCTCGGTTACCAATGAATCACACATATGTTGCCCTCCCAGTGACGGCCTGATGTTACATCACCTGTCGCTGGGAGGGCTTCTCTATTTGGGCCTACCTACAAATTGGAAGTGCGCCCGGCCCTGCCTGGCCTGCGCGCGTGATCCTACGTGCCGGCGCCGAGGTGGATCGAGGACTCGTCCACGAACATCCGCCACACGCGGTACTTGGGGCTCTTCAAGCGCTGCGCGATGGTCGGGTTGGTACGCGGCTTGGCCGGCGTCCGCTGCAGGCGCATGTTGGCCCCCTGGGGGGTGCGGCTGCCCTTGCGGGAGTTGCAGGGTACGCACGCGGTGACCAGATTCTCCCAGGTGTCGCGCCCGCCGAGGGAACGCGGGATCACGTGGTCCACGGTGAGCTCCCGGCTCGGGAACCGCTGGCCGCAGTAGTGGCAGCGGCCGAGGTCGCGGGCATGGATGTTGCGCCGCGTCAGGCGCACCTCGCGTTGCGGCCGGCCGCTGTAGCGGAGCAGGCGAATGACGCGCGGAACGGCGATTACCAGACGCGGGGTATGCACCCAGTCGGGCGGATCATGCCCCTCCGGCTGCGCGTCGAAGCTGGAATTGGCGCGTACCAGCTCCGACCACAGAACCCACGCCGCCAGGTCGTAGGTCTGAAACTGGCCGGCGTCCGTGGTTACCACCTCCGCCGCTTCCCTGATGAGCAGAATGAAGGCGCGGCGGGCATTGGTGATCCGGACTGCGGTGTAGCCGCTGTTGAGGACAAGTACGCTCGATTCGAGGGCTGACACTGGTACACGCCACCTGGCCGCGAGTTGTAGCACGCGCGGGCCGCGCGATTCAAGTTAAGCGCAGCGCCGGGCGGCGCCCGCCCGGGGCCGCGCCATTCGGCGCCAGCGATGCGCGGGTACTGGATTTGATGCTACCATTCGCCTATGGCCGATCCTCGTTACCAACGCTTGGCCGACATCATCGTCCATCACTCCTGCGCCGTAGGCGCGGGCGACAAGGTGCTGATCGAGGCGTTCGACATGCCGGAGCAGTTCCTGGAGGTGCTCATCGACGCGATTGCCGCGGCCGGCGGCCATCCCCTGTGCGTCACCAAGAGCAACCGCGTGCTGCGCGCCCTGTACCGCAACGCCACTCCCGAACAGATGCGGGTGTGGGGCAGCGTCGAGCTCCGGCAGATGGAGCAGATGCAGTGTTACGTCGGCCTGCGCGGTACCCTGAACAGCACCGAGCTGGGCGACGTGCCGCACGAGCGCTACGCCCACTACTCGCGCTACGTGTGGAACGCGGTGCACACCGAGATGCGCATCAAGAAGACCCGCTGGGTGGTGCTGCGCTGGCCGACGCCCTCCATGGCGCAGCAGGCGCAGATGAGCACCGCCGCGTTCGAGGATTTCTACTTCGAGGTATGCACCGTCGACTATCCGGCGCTGGCCCGCTCCATGGCGCCGTTGCAGGAGCTGATGGAGCGCACTGACCGGGTGCGCGTCGTGGGTCCGGGCACCGACCTGCGGTTCTCGATCGCCGGCATTCCGGTGGTGGGTTGCGCGGGCGAGCGCAACATCCCCGACGGCGAGATGTTCACCAGTCCGGTACGCGATTCGGTCGAGGGTACCCTGACCGTCAACACCCCCAGCCTCAACCGCGGCGTCGTGTTCGACGGCATTCGCCTCGATTTCTCCGCCGGCAGGATCGTCAGCGCCGTCGCCAACCATACCGCCCGGCTGGAGCAGATCCTGGACACCGACGCCGGAGCGCGCTATGTCGGCGAGTTCTCCCTGGGGTTCAACCCGCGCATCATGCAGCCGATGCTGGACACGCTGTTCGACGAGAAGATCGCCGGCTCCTTTCACTTCACGCCGGGGCAGGCCTACGAGGAGGCCGACAACGGCAACCGCTCCGAGGTGCACTGGGACCTGGTGGTGATCCAGCGGCCGGAGTTCGGCGGCGGTGAGATCTACTTCGACGACCGCCTGATCCGCAAGGACGGGCAGTTCGTGGCCGACGAGTTGCGCGCGCTGAACCCGTGAGTCAGTCCGCCGCCGCTTCCCGTTGGCGGCTGGCGAACTGCTGCCAGGCGATCATGGCGAGCGTGGCCAATATGGGGCCGATCACGAAGCCGATCAGTCCCAGCCAGGCGAGGCCGCCGAGGGTCGCCAGCAGCACCAGAGCCGGATGCAGCCCGGAACGATCTCCGACCAGCTTCGGGCGCAGCACGTTCTGGCTCAGCACCACGCCGGCCACTCCCGCGACGATCAGGCCGACGCCGCGGCCGACGTTACCCTGGATGATCAGCACGATGCCGGCCGGCACGATCGCCACGTTGATGCCCACCATCGGCAGCGCCGACAGGACCACCATGAGCAATCCCCACAGCGCAGGAGAGGGGATTCCGAACAGCGCGAACAGCAATCCGCCGAAGGTGCCTTCCAGCACCCCGATGAACAGGGTGCCGAGTACCGTTGCATCCAGCGTGCGGGCGGCATGCCGTATCAGTTCGTCCGTCTTGGCGCGGTCCAGCGGCAGCAACCGGTAGAGGCGGTCCACCAGCTTGTCGCCGTCCAGCAGCAGATAGATCACCAGAAAGCCGGTCACCACCGCGCGCACCAGCCAGGCGGCGAGACTGCTCAACGCCGTCTGGGACAGGCTCAGGATCCGGTTTACCACGTTGCCCACCAGCTCGGAGAGGCGCTGCCCCAGTTGATATTGTTCCACCAGCGCTTCCACCGCGGGCAGCCGCTGCTGGAACCACGCCAGCAGCTTCGGCCAGTCCGAACGGATCGCCTGCACCCCCTGCTCCACCGAGGTAAGCACGAGCCCGAGCAGGAGAACGGGCACCGCGCCGACCAGCACCAGCGCTACCATGATCAGCGCCGTCGCGGCGCCGCGCGCGACGCCGCGACGCAGCAGCCAGGTCAGCGGGTGGCGCAGCAGCAGCGCCAGGATCACCGCCATGACGATGGCCACCAGATAGGGCGTCAACAGCCGGATGAACGCGGCGCTGAGCGCCACCAACAGCACAATGAAGAACGCGTCCTGAACCTGCTTGCGAGTCACGTCAATCGAAGGCGCTGCAACGCTGCTGCGTCAGCATAACCGTGGCATGATGGTTCCTTGCAGCCGGTGATGGTGTCAACACCGGGCGCTGGCGGCCGTGGCGGGCGCGCCGGCAGGGGGAGGACCGCTGCGGACCTGTGGGGCCCGCGGCGTAGACGCCGCCCGCGCGGTTGGGCATGCTGCGGTCATGAACGCCACCGCATCAGCGATCGCGGCCGCCTGCGACCGCCTCGCCGCGGCCCTGACCCGGAACGGGATCGACTTCGCCGCGGTCAAGGAGAAGCTCAAGGCGCAGGCCATCGAGACCCCTTCCTGGGGGTACGGCAACAGCGGTACCCGCTTCAAGGTGTTTCCCTGGCCGGGCGCGGCCCGCAACATCTACGAGAAGCTGGATGATGCGGCCTACCTCCACCGCCTTACCGGGGCCGCGCCGACGGTGGCGCTGCACATTCCGTGGGACCGGGTGGAGGACTGGCCGGCGCTCGGGCACTACGCGGCCGAGCGCGGAATCGGCATCGGAGCGATCAACCCCAACCTGTTCCAGGACGAGAGCTACAAGCTGGGCAGCATTTGCCACCCGTCGGCGGAGGTCAGGGAGCGCGCCGCGGCGCACATGATCGAGTGTTGCGGGATCATGGCCGCGGCCGGCAGCGACCTGCTCAGCGTGTGGCTGGCGGACGGCACCAATTACGCCGGCCAGGACAGCATGGCCGCCCGCAAGGCGCGGCTGGAGGAGGCGCTGGCCGAGGTGTACCGCCACCTGCCGGCCGGCGCGCGCATGCTGTTGGAGTACAAGTTCTTCGAGCCGGGGTTCTATCACACCGATCTGGCCGACTGGGGCATCGCCTACGCCACCGCCCTCAAGCTGGGACCGCAGGCCGAGGTGCTGGTGGATACCGGGCATCACGCGCTGTCCACCAACATCGCCCACGTCGTGAGCTATCTGCTGGCCGAGGGGCGGCTGGGCGGATTCCACTTCAACGCGCGCCGCTACGCCGACGACGACCTGATCGTCGGCACCACCAATCCGTTCGAGCTGTTCGAGATCTTCTGCGAGCTGGTGCGGGCGGGCGAGGCCGCCGCGGCGGTGGCGTACATGATCGATCAGAGCCACAACGTCGAGCCGAAGCTGGAAGCGATGCTGGTCAGCGTGCTCAACTGCCAGACCGCCTACGCCAAGGCGCTGATCGTCGACTACGAGACCCTGCGCGCGCGCCAGGCGGAGGGAGACGTGCTCGGCGCGCACCGCGTGTACGTGGACGCCTTCGAGACCGACGTCCGGCCGCTGCTGGCGCAAGTCCGTCTGGAGCAGGACCTGCCGCCCGATCCGCTGGCCGCCTACCGGGCGGATGACCGCGCTGCGCGCCTCGCCGCCGAGCGCGGCGTGGCGCAGACCGGCGGCGGGGGATACCCGGGGTGAGGCGCCGTACGCTCCGGCTCCGTTTCAGTCGGTGTCGGCCGGCGGCCCCTCGCCCGCGCTGCTGAACGCAGCCACCGCCACCAGCCCGGAGACGACGGCGTTGGCGGCCAGCCAGGCGCGCTCGTCGGCAATGGTGCGCTCCAGCAGCACGCCGAAGAACGGGAACACCAGGTAGGGCGCCGGGCTCAACGCCGCGGCCGCCAGACGGACCGCCAGCGCCAGGCCCGCGCCGATGGCGGCGCCGGCGGCGAACAGGCGGCTGATCACCCCGCTCTCCTCCAGCCAGGAATTGATGAACAGCAGCAGCACCGGCAGCGACGCCGAGTAGAACAGGAAGAAGCCGCGGCCCTCCTCGCCGAGGAGGAGCGCGTCCAAATCCGGGATGCGGTATGCGAACACGCCGGCGATTACGGCCACCGCCACCACCAGCACGAGGCGCAGCATCGCCGCATCCTGCACCGGGGGCCGCACGCAGGGAAAGCCGGCCGCGCGCCGCGCTGCGCGCCGCGCGCACCGGCCCGGTTGCGGCCCCCGGGCGACTCGCGCGCGGCCGCCGCGCGGGCCGCGCCGCGGCGGTCTGCAACGGAACGCCCGCTTCTGGTAGGGTGCAGCTCGACAAGCATGCTCAAGACCGCCAAGACCGCCCGTCAGATCCGCCAGGAGTTCTTCGACTACTTCGTGCAGCGCCAGCATACGCTGGTGCCGAGCGCCCCGGTGATTCCCGCCGACGACCCGACGCTGTTGTTCACCAACGCGGGTATGAATCAGTTCAAGGATGTCTTCCTGGGGACCGGCACGCGCAGCTACGCGCGCGCGGTAGACACTCAGAAGTGCATTCGCGTCAGCGGCAAGCACAACGATCTGGAAGAGGTGGGACACGACACCTACCACCACACCTACTTCGAGATGCTCGGCAACTGGTCCTTCGGCGACTACTTCAAGGCCGAGGCGATTGCCTGGGCCTGGGACCTGCTCACCGCCCACTGGGGGATTCCCAAGGAACGCCTCTACGCTACGGTGTTCTCCGGTGACGAGCAGGATGGCCTGCCGGCCGACGACGAGGCCGCGGCGCTGTGGCGCTCCGAGACCGACATCGACCCCGGCCACGTGCTCCGCTTCGACAAGAAGGACAACTTCTGGGAGATGGCGGACACCGGACCGTGCGGCCCCAACTCGGAGATCCACGTCGACCTGACCCCGGAGGGCAGTGGCGGACCGCTGGTCAACGCCGGCGACCCGCGGGTGATCGAGATCTGGAACCTGGTGTTCATCCAGTTCAACCGCCTCGCCGGCGGGACCCTGGAACCGTTGCCGGCCAAGCACGTCGATACCGGGATGGGCTTCGAGCGGCTGGTGGCGGTGCTGCAAGGCACCGACAACTACGGCACCGACGTGTTCGCGCCGCTCATGGAAGGGATCGGCGATCTGGCGGGGCAGCGCTACGCCGCCGCGGGCGGGGAGCAACAGGTCGCGTTTCGCGTGCTGGCCGATCACGTCCGCATGTTGAGCTTTTCGATTGCCGACGGGGCGCTGCCCTCCAACGAGGGGCGCGGCTACGTGCTGCGGCGCCTGCTGCGGCGCGCCTCCCGCTACGGCCGGCTGCTGGAGCTGCGCGAACCGTTCCTCCACCGGCTGGTATCCACGGTGGCGGAGATGCACGCCGCGGAGTTCCCCGAAGTGGCGGCGCGGGCCGACTACATCGGCGAGGTGATCAGGGCGGAGGAAGCGAGCTTCAACCGCACCCTCGGGCGCGGCCTGGACATCTTCTCAGGTATCGTGCAGCGGGTGGCGGAGCGGCGGGAGAGCGAAGTGCCCGGCGGCGAAGCGTTTCGCCTCTACGACACCTACGGCTTTCCGCTGGACCTCACCATCGTGCTGGCGGCCGAGCGCGGGCTGACGGTGGATCAGGCCGGCTTCGACGCCGCCATGGCGGAGCAGCGCGAGCGGGCGCGGCGGGCCGGCAGGTTCGCCGCCGGCGGGGTGGAAGCATCCGCGTGGGTGCCGGTCACGCCGATGCGGCGGCAGCGCTTCGTCGGCTACGAACGACTTCGGGTGGAAACCGCGGTCCACAAGTGGGCGCTCAAGGATGGCCGCTACCACGTGGTGCTGCGCGACACTCCGTTCTATGCCGAGAGCGGCGGACAGGTGGGCGACCGCGGCGCCATCGAGGCGGGCGGCCTGCTCCTCACGGTGGAGGACACCCGGCGGGAAGGCGACCTGAGCGTCTGCCTGTGCCGCCCGGCGGCGGAGTCCGGCGCCGGCGCCGCGGCGGAGCAGCTCGCGGCGGCCGCGGTGACGGCCAGCGTCGACCGTGCCCGGCGCGCGCCCACCACCGCAAATCACACCGCTACCCATCTGCTGCATGCGGCGCTGCGCCAGATCCTCGGCGACCACGTGCATCAGTCGGGGTCGCTGGTGGCGCCCGACCACCTGCGGTTCGACTTCACCCACTGGCAGCGGGTCGAGCCCGGGCAACTCGGAGAGCTCGAGCGCATCGTCAACGGCGTGGTGCAGGCCGACCACGCGGTGGAGTACTTCACCGCCGAGTTCGACGCGGCCCGGCGGTTGGGCGCTACGGCCTTGTTCGGCGAGAAGTACGGCGCCACGGTGCGCGTGGTGCGCGTGGGCGCCGAGGCGGCCCCGGTAAGCCTGGAACTGTGCGGCGGCTGCCACGTCGTCCGCACCGGCCAGATCGGCCCGTTCGTGATCACCTCGGAGGGCAGCATCGCCAGCGGCGTGCGCCGCATCGAGGCGCTCACCGGCGCCGCCGCGGTCGGCTACGTCCAGACGCAGCGCGCCACGCTGCAGCGGGTCAGCGCGCTGCTCGGCGGCTCCGCCGCCGAGCTCGAACGGCGTACCGAGGAATTGGTGCGGCATGCGCGGCACCTGGAGAAGCGCGTCAAGACGCTGGAGGCGGAGCAGAGCGCCCAGCAGGCCGCGGCGCTGGCCGCCCAGGCGGAGGAGATCGGCGGCGCGCGGCTCATTCTCCGCACCTTCGAGGAGGAGTCGCCGGCCGCTCTCAAGGCGTTGGCGGAACGGCTGCGCGAAGCCGCGCCGCGTACCGTGGCGTTCCTGGTCTCCACGCGCGGCGGCGGCTTGGCCATCGCCTGCGCGGTGAGCGACGACCTGGCCGCCGGCGCCCGGCGCCTGTCCGCCGCCGATCTGGTAAAGGAGGCCGCGGCCAAGGCCGGCGGCGGCGGCGGCGGGCGGCCCACCTTCGCCACCGCCGGCGCCAAGCGCGCCGCCAACCTCGACGCGGTGCTCGACGCGGTCCGCGCCCGGCTGGCCGGATAGTCGCCGTCCCCCCAGCCGACGTCCCGATACGCCCGGCCCGGCCGGACGTATTTGCTTGACATTGTCGAGTTCCCGGTACGATAGTCCCTTGCGGAACAACAGATAGGAGTTTCATATGTCACGTACTTGCAAGATTACCGGCAAGAGGCCGATGGCCGGGAACAATGTGTCGAAGGCGCACAACAAGACGCGGCGCGTGCAGCGGCCCAACCTGCAGCGCAAGCGGATCTACCTTCCCGAAGAGGAGCGCACGGTGCGGGTGCGGCTGTCGACGCGGGCGTTGCGCACGGTCGACAAGAAGGGGCTGTTGAAGTACCTGCGCGACGAGGGGCTGCAACTTAGCGACGTCACGATATGACCGGCGCCGGGGATGCTGCCGGCCCCGCCCGCGAGGCGCGTATCGGCATCATCAACGTCTCCGACCGCGCCGCCGCCGGAGTCTATGAGGACCTGCCCGGCAAGGCCATCGTCGCCGCGCTGGGGGAGTACTTGGTGTCCCCGTGGACCCGGGAGTACCGCATCGTGCCCGACGAGCGGGACCGGATCGCGGCCACCATGATCGAGTTGGCGGACGCCAAGGGCTGCTGCCTGATCGTCACCTCGGGCGGTACCGGTCCAGCGCCGCGCGACGTGACCCCCGAAGCCACCGCCGACGCCTGCGAGAAGATGCTGCCCGGATTCGGCGAGTTGATGCGCCAGGTGAGTCTGCAATACGTGCCTACCGCGATCCTGTCGCGCCAGACCGCCGGCGTACGCGGCGGCGCTCTGATCCTGAATCTGCCCGGCCGCCCGCGCGCCATCCGCCAATGCCTGGACGCCGTATTTCCCGCGGTGCCCTACTGCGTCGACCTGATCGGCGGGCCGCGGCTGGAGGTGAACCGCGACGTGGTCAAGGCATTCCGCCCCGGCGAAACCGCGAACTGATTACTGCGGCAGCCGCGTAGGCCGCTGAACGATGCCTGTTGCCGATCCGAACACGCGCGCGCATTTGGAATGGCTGGGCTTCATCCAGCCGCACGGTCTGGTGGTGTCGCCGCCGGCGCTGCTCAAGGCGGGCGCGTTCGTCAACCGGCAGGATACCCACCGGCAGGCGCTGCTCGCCGGCTGCGCCGACGAACGCGAGCTCGCTCCGGGCGGCAACCCACAGCAGTGCATCCGCGACTTCCGCGAGTTCGCCGCCGCGGTGCTCGGCTGGGGCTTCTCGCCCCGGGGCTACGCCGGCTTCACTGAAGCAGCTCCGATCCCTGAAGAACTCACGCTGCCGCTGCCCGATTACGGCGAGACCCTGCGCCCCGACTTCGCGGTGCGCGAGCGCGACCCGGCGAACGGCGACTCCCCGTGGCAACTGCTGGTGCAGGTGCTGGCCGCCGGCCAGGAGTTCGACCGTCCGGCGCCGGGCGCCGGCGGGCTGGACGCATCCGCCCAGGGGCGCGCGGAACGCCTGCTGCGCGCCACCGGGGTGCCCGCCGGCGTGCTGGTCAACGGCGTTGCGCTGCGCCTGATCTCCGCCCCGCGCGGCGAGAGTTCCGGCTGGATGGATTTCCGCTTCGCCGACCTGCTCACCACCGCCGGACGCCCGCTCTGCTCCGCCCTGCACCTGCTCCTGGGCGAGCAGCGCCTGCTGGCGCTGCCGCGCCATGAACGCCTCACCGCCGTGCTGGCCGACAGCCGCCTGTACCAGAACGAGGTGTCCGAGCGCTTGGCCGAGCAGGTGCTGCATGCGTTGTACGAACTGGTGCGCGGCTTCCAGAACGCCCATGCCGCCACCGACGGCGCGCTGCTGAGCGAGCCGCTGGCCGCCGGCCGCGACCGCAACGCCATCTACCGCGGGTTGCTCACCGTGATCCTGCGGCTGGTGTTCCTGCTGTACGCCGAGGAGCGCGGCCTGCTGCCAAAGGACGAGACCTTCGCGCGCCACTACTTGCTGGGCGGCCTCTACCGGCGGCTGCGCAAGGACGCTGCGGCCTACCCGGACACGATGGACCAGCGCTACGGCGCCTGGGCGCAGTTGGTGGTGCTGTTTCGCCTGCTCCACGACGGAATACCGGCGGGCGGCGGCGGCGCGGTAAGTCTGCCGGAGCGCCGCGGCGCGCTGTTCGATCCCGACCGTTACCGGTTCCTGGAGGGCCGTAGCGGCAGCGGGTCGCGGCAGCGGAACGCGCGGCTGGAGCCGCCGCGGGTGTCGGACGGAGTGGTCTACCGGGTCCTGGAAAAGCTGCTGGTGCTGGACGGGGAGCGGCTCTCCTACCGGACGCTGGACGTGGAGCAGATTGGCTCGGTGTACGAGACGATCATGGGGTTTCGGCTGGAGACTGCGACCGGGCGCTCGCTGGCGGTCAAGCCGGCCAAGAAGCTGGGGGCGCCCACCACCATCGACCTGGACGCGCTGCTGGCGCAGCCCCCCGCGCGCCGCGGGCGCTGGCTGCAGGAGCGGGCGGACCGCCCCGTCAGCGCCGCGGTCGCTCGTGGGTTGCGCGCCGCGCGGACGGTGAACGACCTGCACGCGGCGCTGGACCGGGTGCTGGATCACGCCGCGACGCCGGACTTGGTGCCGCGCGGCGGGCTGGTGCTGCAGCCCAACGAGGAGCGGCGCCGTTCCGGCTCGCACTACACGCCGCGCGAGCTGACCGAGCCGATCGTGCGCCACACGCTGGCGCCGCTGCTGGAGCGGCTGCGCGGCGAGGACGGCGGCGCGCCGCGCCCGGAGCAGGTCCTCGAACTCAAGATCTGCGATCCGGCGATGGGCTCGGGGGCGTTTCTGGTGGAGACCTGCCGCCAGTTGGCCGACGCGCTGATCGAGGCGAGGGGCGCGCACGGCGCGCTGCCTGACATCCCGGCGGATGAAGACGAGGTGACCTTCGCGCGGCGGCTGGTGGCGCAGAAGTGTCTCTACGGCATCGACCGCAACCCGATGGCGGTGGACTTGGCCAAGGTGTCGCTGTGGCTGAGCACGCTGGCGCGCGACCATCCGTTCACCTTCGTGGACCACGCCTTCCGCCGCGGCGATTCGCTCATCGGGCTGACGCGGCGGCAGATCGAAGCGCTGCACTGGCAGGGCGGGCAGCCGATCCTGGCCGGCTTCGGGGTGCGCGAGAAGTTGGAGGAAGCCGCGGCGTTGCGGCGCCGGATTCGGGAAGCGGACGACACCGTGACCGACCGCGAGCTGCAGCGTCTGTGGCGCCGCGCGCAGGACGCGCTGGCCGAGGTGCGGCGGTTCGGCGATCTGACGCTGGCGGCGTTCTTCGAGGGCTCGAAGTCGAAGGAGCGCGCGGCGCGTCTGGAGGCGTACCAGGAAGCGATTTTGACGCGGCAGGCGCGGCGCTACGCCGCGGAGTTGAAGGCGCGCCGTAACACTCAAGAAAAGCCGTTCGCGCCGTTCCACTGGGAGATCGAGTTTCCCGAAGTGTTCGAGCGGGAGAACCCCGGCTTCGACGGCTTCGTCGGCAACCCGCCGTTCGCGGGCAAGAACAACGTTGCCGCCGGCAACGTCGCCGGCTATCCGAGCTGGCTCAAGGAACTGCACGCGCGGAGCCACGGCAATGCCGACCTGGTGGCGCACTTCTACCGGCGCGCGTTCGACCTGCTGCGCGGCGGCGGCGCGTTCGGCCTGATCGCCACCAACACCATCGCCCAGGGCGACACCCGTTCCAGCGGCCTGCGCTGGATCTGCGAACGCGGCGGGGAAATCTACCGCGCCGTCAAGCGCGTCAAGTGGCCGGGCGATGCCGCGGTGGTGGTCAGCGTGGTGCACCTCGCCAAGGGCGAGTTTGCCGGCAAGAGGATGCTCGACGGTGCCCCGGTGGAGCGCGTCACGGCGTTTCTGTTTCATCGGGGCGGGCATGCCGATCCGGTGCGGCTGGCGGCCAACGCCGGCAAGAGCTTTCAGGGCAGCATCGTGCTCGGCATGGGATTCACCTTCGATGACACCGACCGGAAGGGAGTCGCATCACCGCTCGCCGAGATGCGGCGGCTGATCGCTCAGGACCCGCGCAACCGCGAAGTGATCTTCCCCTACGTCGGCGGCGAGGAGGTGAACACCAGTCCCACTCATACGCACCATCGCTACGTCATCAACTTCGGCGAGCGAAGCGAGGCCGAGTGCCGTCGGGGCTGGCCGGACTTGATGGCGCTCGTCGAGGAGCGGGTCAAGCCGGAGCGACTGCGGCAGAACGACAGAGGTGCACAAGAGAAATGGTGGCAATTCATCAGACCGCGTCCCGAGCTTCACGCCGCCATCTTCCGACTGGATAGGGTATTGGTAGTCTCCCGTGTCGGCCAACAAGCGGCATTTACCTTCCTCCCAAGAGACATGGTGTACGCGGAATCCATGATCATCTTTCCGTTGACTTCGTACGCGGCATTCTGCTCCCTCCAGTCCCGTCCCCACGAAATCTGGGCACGCTTCTTCGGATCGTCAATGAAGGACGATCTCCGCTACACCCCTTCCGATTGCTTCGAGACCTTCCCGTTCCCGGAAGGCTGGGAAACTCATCCCGACCTCGAAGCCGCCGGCAAGGCGTACTACGAATACCGCGCCGCGCTCATGGTTGACAACAACGAGGGCATGACCAAGACCTACAACCGCTTCCATGACCTCTACGAGACCGACCCGCGCGTCGCCGAGTTGCGCGAGCTGCATGCCGCCATGGATCGCGCCGTGCTCGACGCCTACGGCTGGAGCGACATTCCCACCGCCTGCGGCCTCCTCCTCGACTACGAGATCGACGAGGCCTCCTGGGGCCGCAAGAAGAAGCCCTACCGCTGGCGTTGGCCCGACGAAGTCCGCGACGAAGTGCTCGCCCGCCTGCTCGCCCTCAACGCCGACCGCGCCGCCGCCGAAGCCCGCGCAGGCATCGCCGCAGGCCACGGATAAGAAGCCCGACTATCCTACCGAATAGGCCGCACGCCGCCGCGTCGGCCGAGCCCATATCCTACCCGAAAGACGTCAGGAATGTTCACGCGGCCGTCACGCAACCGCAGAAAGACGCCGAGCGACTCCAGGTCCGTGCGCACGCCGTCGGATCGCTGCCCGATGTGACGCGGTGGCAGCTTCACTGCGTCCTGATCGGCTTCCTCGCGCAAGCGATCGAGAACACCCTCGCTGCGCCAGCGCTCGGCGATGTGGTCGAAGGGGCAAGGTACGACCATGCCGGCAAGCGGAGTCAGCACCCGGTCTATCCACGGATAGTCCTCCCGCATCTCGCTGACACGTATCCTCGACGCTTCCTGGACACCGCGCTTGATGCTTTCGTAATGCAGAGCGTACCGGTGCTCAGGATGCTCGTACCGGGTGTCCTCCACCGCCTTTCGCAGCGCGGCGAGAAACGAACGCGGGCTCACTCTGCCCTCCGTATCGGCAAGGTGGTTCGGGATCCACGTGTACGGAAACCCTCGTTTGGGACCGCGACCCATCCACTCGCCGGCGATGGCATGAAACTTGCCGCGTTGTTGGTCGTCCTCCTTGAGGATGGCCCGCGGGGCGGAGAATACCGATTCATCGCCCGCTCTGAGCTCCGACCAGTCGTGGGAGGTGAGAAAGCCCCGAAAGCGCTTCCCATGCCGTCCGTTGGCGAGAAAGTGCCACAACAGACCGTACAGCTCGCGGCGCGGCCAACTTAGCTCGATGGCCGAGGAAAGGACCTTCGAGGCATCGGGGAAGTCGGCGATCTGGCTCTCGTCGACCTGGTCCGACCGCAGGAAGACCTTGACGCGCAGACGGCGGTACGCACGCATGTCGAGGGCGGTCTGCAGCAGACCGCGGATCGCCGGATACATCTCCTTCCAGTCATCGGCGCAGCGATCCAGGGCGTCGAAGAGTATCACCAGATGGGCGCCCCTTCGATCGAGTTCCACATCTCGTTCGTGAAACAGTCGGTCGATAACCTCCGGATTGCGATCGACGAACGCTACACGATCCGGCCACGAACGCCGCTTCCGCAGCTCATCCGCAACGCCGGCGAGCTGCCACGCCTGCACGGTTCGCCAGATCGACCTGGGTTCGGCGCCATCCAACATCAAAGTCCTCAACACGTCCTTGCTCGGGTATGCGTCGGGCTCCGGCCGGACGCCGAAACCGGTTCGCACCTCCGTGCTCTCGCCCATCGGGGATGGGACCGACTGCTGGCCGACCAAGTCGCGTACCGCCTCGTTCTGGAGCGCGCCCCACCAGAACGTCTTTCCCGCGCCGCGCATGCCGGTCACCAACAGGATGTCCGGATGCAACGCCTTGAGGTGAGAGCGCGGCAGGTAGACCTGCGTGGGCTCCGGTCGGTCGCCGTGGCTGGTGCCGTCCGGCAGCTCGTCCAGCGCTTCGCGTGCCGTTTCGACGTCGATCGTCTGGCTCACGGCGTTCCCTCGTTCCTGCTACTGGCGAGGAGCTCGTCGAACCGAGGCCGGAATTGCTCGTAGGCATTCCGTACTGCTATCTGTTCCCGCTCCAGGTCGCGTAGCGACGCACCGGCCGCAAGTCCTCTGTTCCAGTGGATGGCGATCGGGTCGTGCGGCGCGCCTTCTTCGTGGAGATCGAACGAGAACCGGTCATGGGAGTCGCCGGACGGCTCGATGTTGTCATACAGGTGTTCCCGAAACAGGTTCCACGCCTGCTCCCGAAACCGCCGGAGGTACCGATCGGGGTCGGTCTCCGGCGTCAGGGCGGAGACGATCGACAGCCGTTCCCTGATGCTCGGAGCCAGGCCATGCGTCTGCCAGTGGCGGAACAGCACGGCGTAGTCGGTCCAGTGGCTCTCCGCGTCGACCGCGAACAGCAGGACCTGAGCACCGAGGTCGGTCACCGTAGCAGCGGCGATGTCGTGCAGGCCGCTGCGGCTTTCCAGCAGCACGATCGACGGCTTGTACGTCTCTTCCAACCGCGACAACAGTCGTTCCAGGCGAGCCGTCCAGGGAACCTTGATGTCCAGGTAGACACGGCCCAACTTCGCCAGATACTCGCCGGGTTCGCTGCCGTGAGCGGGAACCACGTGCACGTCGCCGTCGAGATCCTGCGCCCAGGCGGGAGCTGCGGCCATTCTCTCGGATACGTAGTCATCCTGTCCGACCAAGTCCTCCACGAACCAATCGGTGACGCCGAACTCCGGGCGCGCCGCCGGATCGAGCATGGCGGACGACAACCCCGGCGATTCCAGGTCCAGATCGACCACCAGCACGCGTTCGCCGTTGCGCGCCAGATGCCATGCCAGAACCGCCGCCGTGGTGCTGCGCCCGACGCCGCCCTTGACTGAGTAGAGCGTGTACCGCGTCGCGCTCGTTGTTCGGGGAGGGGCTTTCACCGTCCACCAATCGCCGCCCGTCACCAGCCGATCGGCCAAATACACGCCGGGGTGAATCATCAGCGCTTGGTCGTCGAGATCGTCCAGCAGCGCGGCGTCCATGAACAGCACGGCGTCCTCCGCGGGGAATCCGTGCGGGCCGAGCGTCTCGTGCAGCCTCCGGGCGAGAGGTTCGAGCACGGCGCGGACCGTCTTGCTTGTCTCCATCTCGTCCGAAACCGAAATGCGAACCCTCCCCAGGAGGTCGCGCACCAGATAGATGCGTCCGGCCTCGGACAACGCCTCGGAAGACATAGTTTCGAGTACGCCTGCTACGCGGTCCGTTAAGGCGTCAAACGCTACGAACGGATCCGTCATACTTCTACGCCGTCCCGCAGCGCGCGCTGGACCAATTTGCGTATTCCTTCGGCTGCCGAGCGAAGTGGACTTACGCTCGCGTAATCGAAGTGCCGCCGGTGCGCGTACCGATCCTCGATCGACCAGCTCGCGAACGGATCGCCGGCCGGCAGCAACGACAGGTACTTCGCCCCTTTGTGACCGTCGACGGATGTGGCGAACTCGCTCCATAGCTTCGTGACATGCACCTTGTGTTCCGGCCTCGTCGGTACCCCATGAGGCGTCACCGGCATCATCTCTAAACCGCGCATTACCGCCTTCAAGCCGCATTCGGCGCTGAGCCCGTACAACTGATCCGCATTCGCCCAGCAATCGTTCCGAAAGAGCAGCTCGGCGTCTCGCCAGTGGCGGAGATGCGCGTCGTGGAAGTCTGCCGGGTAATCCATGGTTCAGCGCCGAGTATCGCCGATTGCCGCATACAATGCCAGCTTGCCGGGTGAGTGCTGCCGGCGGGGATGGAGGTTCAGCCTTCGCCCTGCGGCGGGGGCGGCAGGCCGCGCGTCAAGCGGCGCCCGAGCAGCCGCGCCACCAGCATGAGCAGCGTGATGCCGGCGAACGCCAGAGCATAGGACAGGAACACGTGGCGGGTGCTGGCGCGGATCGAGATCCAGCTTGCCGCCAGCGGACCGAGGCCGAAGCCGAGGCCGCCCACCAGGTTCTGCAGGCCGAACAGCACCCCCCGCCGGGCGCGCGCGCTGTGCGCCGAAAGGTAGGACTGCACGAACGGCTGCACGCTGCCGAGCGCGAACCCGCTCATCACGTAGAACAACGCGAACAGCGCCAAGTCCGAAGCGAGGAACGTGGGCAGCGCCGCCAGCGCCCCGACCCCGGCGCTGGCGGCGATCAGCCACAGCTTGTCGAAGCGGTCTCCCAACCGCGCCAGGGTGACTCCCGCGGCGGCCGCCACCGCCGCGGCCCCGGCCATGATCAAGCCGGTGACGGCGGCGTCTCCCGACGCCGCGGCGGCGGAGGTTCCGGCGCGCAGCTCGGCCACGTAGAGGGGCACGAACGCCGTCGGCTGGGCGCGGGCGAAGCGCAACAGGAACATCACCGCGAACAGCAGCAGGAACGGCAGGCTCAGCAGCTCGCGCAGCGGCTGGCGGGCGGCGCGCGGCCGGGGCGCGGTGAGGCGCCGCCGCAACGCCGGCTCCCTGCCCGGCTCTTCGAGGAACAGCACCACCAGTACCAGTCCCGCGGCGACCACCCCGGCGCCGATGAAGAACGAGGAGCGGAACCCCAGCAGGTCGGCGGACACCCCGCCGATCAGCGGCCCGAGACTGGAGCCGATGAAGGTGGAGGAGCTCATCAGCCCCAGCGCCCGGGTCAGGTGCACGCGCGGGGTGCCGGCCGCTATCAGCGTCGCCGAGGCGGTGACCGTGCCGGTGAACAGCCCTTGCAGCGCCCGCAGGACGAACACCGTCTGCACCGATTGGGCGAAGCCCAGGGCCACGGCCAGCAGCATGGCCGAGGCCAGGGCGCGGACGATCATCAGCTTGCGCCCGAAGCGGTCCGACACCAAGCCCCAGAACGGGGCCGCGAGGGCCATGGCCACGCCCGGCGCGGCCGCGGTGATCCCTACCCACAGCTTGAGCGAGCCGGGGTCGCTCACGCCCAGTTCGCGGATGAACAGCGGGATGAACGGCAGAATGAAGCCGAAGCCGGTGAGCGCCAGGATCTGCGCCAGCCAAGCCAGGTAGAGATTCTTGCGCCACTGCTCCACGGGCGTCCTCAGCGGGCGGCGGGGGCGGCCGCGACCGGCGGCACCGCGGCCGCTCCGTCAACCGCGCGCGGCGCGGCGGCGGGCGCTACGGCGGCGCGCCGCTCCCGCCGCCGCGGGCGGGCGCGCTTGCGGGGTGCGGCCCAAGAATGAGACACTATCCATTACCGGCGGATCATACGCCGCCGGCGCCTGAACGTCTGTGCCCAGCACCTCCACCTCCTCCACCTCCTCCACCTCCTCTACCGCGCCCGCCGCCGGCCACACCCAGTATTCCGCGCTGCGGATCAACCGCCGCTTTCTGGCCTACCTGGCGCCGCGCTGGCGGCGCGTGGCGGCGATCTACCTGGTAATGCTCCTCGGCACGGTCACCCTCACCGCCATCCCGCAGTTGGTGCGCTGGATCGTCGACCGCGGCATCGCGGAACAGGATCTCGCGGTGGTCTGGCGCGCGGTGGGCATACTCCTGCTGCTCGCGCTGCTGCGGGCGCTGCTGGCGTTCCTCATGGGCCGCTGGAGCGAGATGGTCTCGCAGGGGGTGGCCGCCACCCTGCGGCAGCAGATGTTCACCCGCTTCACGGCGATGTCGGTGTCCCTGATCAGCCGCATGGAGTCGGGCCAGCTCCTGCAGCGCGCGGTGCAGGACGTGGAGCGCATTCGCTTCCTTACCGGCCGCGCCGTGCTGCGCGTGGTGGACGCGGCGGTACTGTTCCTGGCCACGCTGGCGGTGCTGCTCGGCATGGACCCGCTGCTGGCCGTTCTGGCGCTGGCGACCATGCCGCTGCTGGCCTACCGCGGCTACCAGTACGGGCGCCGCCAGCGGCCTCTGGCGGCGCGGCTGCAGCAGCAGCTCGGCACCCTGACCTCGCTGCTGGAACAGAATCTGCGCGGCGTGCGGCTGGTCAAGGCGTTCGCCCAGGAACGGGCCGAGATCGGGCGCTTCGACGCCGACAACGACGTCTGGTTCGGCCTTGCCGCCGACAACGCTCGCCTGACCGCGGTAAACGCGCCGTTGCTCGACCTGATCGCCAACCTGGGGCTGGTGCTGGTAATCGGCGCGGGCGGCGTGTTCACCATCAATGGGAGCCTTACCATCGGCGAGCTGGTGGCGTTTACCACCTACTTGACGCAGCTCTTCGCGCCGCTGCGCCGGGTCGGCCTGGTGATCCCGATGCTGGCGATGGCCGCCGCCTCCGGCGAACGCATCGCGGCCGTGCTCGACGCCCCCGACGGGGTTGAGGAGCGGCCCGACGCGGACGACCTGCCGCGGATTCGCGGCGCCGTAAAGATGACCGGGGTCAGCTACCGCTACGGCGCCGACGGCGCCGCGCCCGCCAACACCGCCGCGCCCGCCGCCGGCGCGCCGCCCGCGGGCGGCGCCTGGGCGCTCCGCGACGTGGACCTGGAAGTGCCCGCCGGCACCACGGTCGCCCTGCTGGGAGCCACCGGCGCCGGCAAGACCACCCTGGCGGGGCTGGTGATGCGCCTCTACGACCCGGCCGCCGGCAGCGTCACCATCGACGGCCACGACCTGCGCCAGGTGACCGTCGCCTCGCTACGCTCCCAGATCGGGGTGGTGATGCAGGATCCGGTGCTGTTCGCCGCCAGCATCCGCGACAACATCGCCTTCGGCCGCCCATACGCCACCGACGCCGAGGTGCGCGCCGCGGCGCAGGCGGCGTGCATCCACGACTTCGTGAGCGGGCTGGAGGAGGGCTACGCCACCATGGTGGGCGAGCGCGGCGTGACCCTGTCGGGCGGCCAGCGCCAGCGCATCGCCATTGCCCGCGCGCTGCTGGTGGAGCCGCGCATTCTGATCCTGGACGACGCCACCTCCAGCGTGGACGCGCACACCGAAGAGCTGATCCATGAGGCGTTGCGGCGGCTGCTGGCGGGACGCACCTCCTACGTGATCGCGCAGCGGCTGAGCACGCTGGAGCTGGCGGACGTGGTAGTGGTGCTGGACGAAGGGCGCATCACGGCGCGCGGCCGGCATGCGGAACTGATGGAGACCTCGCCCACCTACCGGGCCATCTGCCGCGAACAACTCCAGCGCGAGGGCGGCGAGGCGGGCGGCGGCCCGGACGGGGACGCGGAGGGCGCGGCGTGAGCTCGGCGTTCGGCGGCGGCGGTCCCAACAGCATGTTGCGCTCGTTCGGCGCCGCGCGCGGCGGCGGCTCCGCGGGCGCGTTGTGGCGGCTGCTGCGCTATCTGCGGCCGCATGGCGGGCGCATGGCCGCGGCGTTCGGCTGCATGATCGTCACCACCGGCCTCAGCCTGCTGGCGCCGCTGCTGATCAAGATCGCCATCGACGGCCCGATCGCCGCCGGCGACGTAGTCGGCCTGCTGGGGGTCGCCGCGGCGCTCGCCGGCACCTTCGCCGGCACCTACGCGCTGGCGGCGCTGCAGCGCTATCTGCTCTCCTGGGTCGGGCAGCGGGTGCTCGCCACCCTGCGCGCGGAACTATTCCGCCACCTGCAGCGGCTGTCGGTGAGCTACCACGACCGGCACATCGTCGGGGTGACCATTTCGCACGTGATCGGCGACGTGGCGGTGATCAACGAGGCGCTGTCGCAGGGGCTGGTGGCGATCGCCGGCGACACCCTGCTGCTGGCCGGCATCGTGGCGGCGATGTTGACCTTCGACCTGGAACTGGCGCTGGTCACCTTCGCCGTGGTGCCGCTGATGCTGCTGGCGACGTGGGTGTTTTCGCTGCGCGCGCGGCGCGCCTTCCGCATTACGCGGGAGCGGGTCGCCGGGGTGGTAGGCAACCTGGCCGAAGCGATTGCCGGGATGGGAGTGATCCAGGCGTTCGGCCAACAGCAGGTCGCCCGGCGCCGGTTTCAGGAGGTAAACGAGGCCAATCGCGACAGTCACGTGGCGGCCGCGTCGTTGACCTTCACCTTCATGCCCAGCGTGGAGCTGCTGGCGATGGCGGCGACCGCCGCAATCCTGCTGGTCGGCGGTCTGGCGGTGGCGCGCGGCGCGCTGACGCTGGGGGTGGTGGTGGCGTTCCTGGCCTACGTGAGCCGCTTCTTTCAGCCGGTTCAGGAGCTCAGCCAACTCTACGCCACCATGCAATCGGCCATGGCCGGCGCCGAGAACGTGATGCGGCTGCTGGACACGAAGCCGGCGGTGCGCGACCGCCGCGGCGCCGCCGCGGGACCGGAGCCGTGGCAGCCGTGGCTTACCGGGCGGGTGGAGCTGCGCGGCGTCGACTTTGCCTACCGCCCCGGCGCGCCGGTGCTGCAGGGAGTCGACTTGGTGATCGAAGCGGGCCGGACCGCGGCGCTGGTCGGTCCGACCGGCGCCGGCAAGACCACCATCGCCAGCCTCATCGCCCGCTTCTACGAGGTCAGCGCCGGCGCCGTGCTGCTCGACGGCCACGACGTGCGCGACCTGGCGCAGGACAACCTGCGCCGCCACCTGGCGCTGGTGCCGCAGGAGCCGTTCCTGTTTGCCGGCACCATCCGCGACAACATCGCCTTTGGCCGGCCCGAGGCTGGCCCGGATGCGGTGGCCGCGGCCGGCGCCGCGGTGGGTCTGGACCGGTTCGTGGCCGGCCTGCCGCAGGGTTACGACACCGCGGTGACCGAGTTCGGACGCAACCTGTCGGTGGGCCAGCGCCAGCTCATCTCGGTGGCGCGCGCGGTGCTGGCCGATCCGCGCATCCTGATCATGGACGAGGCCACTTCGAGCATCGACTCGATCACCGAATCGATCATCCAGCGCGCCTTGCAGCGGTTGCTGGCGGGGCGCACCGCCATCATCATCGCCCACCGCCTGGCCACCATTCGCAGCGCCGACGTGATCTTCGTCATCGACGGCGGGCGGGTGGTGGAGCGCGGCTCCCATGCCGGGCTGATGGCGAAGGACGGCCACTACGCGGCGCTCAACCGGCGCCAGATGACCGCTCTCGGGAGGGGCAGTCGATGATCATCGCCACCTGGAACATCAACGGCATGCAGGCGCGGCTGGGGTTTCTGCGCCACTGGCTGCAGGCGCGGACCCCGGACCTGGTGCTGCTGCAGGAGCTGAAGCTGAGCGCCGACCGCTTCCCCCACGCCGAGCTGGAAGAGGCCGGCTACCGGGCGGTGGTCCACGGGCAGAAGAGCTGGAACGGGGTGGCGATTCTGGCCCGCGCCGCCGGCGCCGGCGCGCTGCGGCCGGTGACCCGCGGCCTGCCCGGGCTGGAGCGGCAGGGCGCCCGGCTGGTCGGCGCCGAGCTGGCCGCGCCCGGCGCCGAGCCGCTCTCCTGCATCTCGGTGTACGTGCCCAACGGGCGCAGCGCCGGGCACCCGGAATTCGCCCACAAGTTGGCGTTCCTCGATGGCTTGGCCGAGTTCCTGCGGCAGGAGTTGGCCGGTTCCCGCAACCTGGTGGTGGGCGGCGACTTCAACCTCTGTCCCGGCCCCCTCGACACCTGGGACGAGGCTGCCTGGGAAGGCCGGATCTTCCACACCGCGGAGGAGCGGGAGCGCTTCGCCGCGCTGGCCGCCCTCGGCCTCACCGACCTCTACCGGCGCCTCCATCCCGCCGGCAACCAGTTCTCCTGGTGGGACTACCGGGCCGGCAACTTCCACAAGAACCTGGGGCTGCGCATCGACTTCCTGCTGGCCTCCGCCGCCGTGGCGGCGCGCACCCGGGCGGTGTGGATCGACCGCGAGTACCGCAAGAAGAAGGAGGGGATGATCGCCAGCGATCACGCGCCGGTCCTCGCCGAGGTGCTGCCGTCCGCCGTTGGCGGGGAGTGCTGAGGGCGCGCGCCCGGCGGCCTGCCGGCAGGCCGGTTGCCACAACCGCGCCGCCGGTTCACCCTGTGCGGGATATGGCAGAGACAATCGCTCCCGAGGTGCACGCGTATCTGGACGGACTGGTGCCGCCGCGCCATCCCGAGCTGGCCGCCATGGAACAGTGGGCGCGGGAACACCGCTTCCCGATCGTGGGGCCCGCCTCGGGCAACCTGTGCTACCTGGTGGCGCGCCTGAGCGGCGCGCGCCAAGTGTACGAATTGGGCTCCGGCTACGGCTACTCCACCGCCTGGTTCTGCCGCGCGGTGCGCGAGAACGGCGGCGGCTGCGTGCATCACGTGGTCTGGAACGAGGACCTTTCGCAACGCGCCCGCGAGCACTTGGCAGCGCTGGGCTACGCCGACCTGGTGCGCTACCACGTGGGCGAGGCGGTGCAGGCGCTGCGCGCCGAAGCTGACGCCAGCTTCGACCTGATCTTCAACGACATAGACAAGGACGGCTATCCCGCGGCGCTGCCGGTGATCGCCGCCAAGCTGCGCCCCGGCGGCGTGCTGATCATCGACAACATGCTGTTGCGCGGGCGCATCTTCGATGCCCAGGCAAGCGGCGCCGATCTCGACGGGGTGCGCGAGTTCACCCGCATGATCACCGCTGACGATGCCTGGATCACCTCGCTGGTGCCGATCCGCGACGGCCTGATCGTCGCGCGGCGGCGTTGACCCGCCGCGGGCCGCGGCGCCGCGCGCTTGCTTGCATGCGCCGGTCCGGCATGGCATAACGAGGCCATGCCTGTTACCGATGCTCATCCGGGAATGGGGCGCGACCTGCGCTTCTTCCCGGTGGTCAACGACCGGCCTCGCCGCCTGACTCCCGAGCAGATCGCGCACTTCAATGCGCGCGGCTTCCTCTTTCCGCTGGAGCTGTTCGACGCCGAGGAGACCGCCGCGCAGCGCGCCTACTTCGACCGGCTGCTGGCCATGGCGACCGCGGCCGGCCTGGACAACTACGCCGTCAACGGCTGGCACGACCACTGCCGCGGGCTGTACGACCTGGTGTGCCACCCGCGCGTGCTCGACTACGTGGAAGATCTCATCGGTCCCGACATCATCTGCGTCATGACCCACTACTTCTCCAAGAACCCCACCGACAGCAAGGCGGTCTACTGGCACCAGGACGCCCAGTTCTGGCCCCTGACGCCGAGCAAGGTGGTCACCGCCTGGATCGCGATCGACGACGTGGACGCCGGCAACGGCGCCATGCAGCTCTGGCCCGGCACCCACCTGCGCGGCGTCATTCCGTTCGAATACGTCACCGACGAAGAAAACGGGGTGCTCAACGAGCACGTTCACAACCCGGAGCGGTTCGGCGCGCCGGTGCCGGTCGAGCTGCGCGCCGGCCAGCTCTCGCTGCACACCGACATGCTGCTGCACGGCTCGCTGCCCAATCGTTCCGGCCGGCGCCGGTGCGGCCTGACCATTCGCTACATGCCGCCGGACGTGCGCCGCGGCGACGAGGCGGAGCCGCGCGCCATCATCGCGCGCGGGCGCGATCCCGGCGGATACTGGCGCGCGGTGGAGCGCCCGGAGGCGGATGCCGTGCCCCCGCACCAACTCGCCGGGTAGCCGGCCGGGCTGATGAGGCTCTACCTCGTCGACGGCACCTACGAACTGTTCCGCGCCTACTACGCCGACTTCCGCAACCACTCGGGAGCGGAGCAACGGCGCGCGGCGAACGGCGCGGTGCGCGGGTTGGTGCAGTCGCTGTTGGCGCTGCTGCGCCGCGAACGGATCGACCACATCGCGGTGGCGTTCGACCACGTCATCGAGTCGTTCCGCAACGACCTCTTTTCCGGCTACAAGTCGAGCGCCGGCATGCCCGCCGAGCTGCTGGCGCAGTTCGCCGCGGCCGAAGAGGCGGTGCGCGGGCTCGGCGTGGTGGTGTGGCCGATGATCGAATTCGAGGCCGACGACGCGCTGGCCACGGCGGTCGCCCGCTGGGGCGGTCATCCGGCGGTCGACCAGATCATCATCTGTTCGCCGGACAAGGACCTTGCCCAGTTGGTGCAGGGCACCCGGATCATCACCCGCAACCGGCGGCGCGCCAGCGACCTGGACGAGGAGGGCGTGCGCCGGAAGTTCGGCGTGCCGCCGGTGTCGATTCCCGACTACCTCGCCCTGGTGGGGGACAGCGCGGACGGCATCCCCGGCATCCCGCGCTGGGGCGCCAAGTCCGCCGCCGCGGTACTGTCCCACTACGGGACGGTGGACGCGATTCCGCACCACGCCGCGCGCTGGGAGGTGGCGGTGCGCGGCCGGGAGGCGCTGGCCGACAACCTGCGCGCCGCGGTGGAAGACGTGCGGCTGTACCGCATGCTCACTACCCTGCGGCAGGACGTGCCGCTCGCCGAGGAGCTGGCCGATCTCGCCTGGGAAGGGGTGCCGCGCGCGCCGTTCCTGGACCTGTGCTCGCGTCTCGGCTTCCCGGAACTGAGCACTCGCCCGCATCGCTGGCGCGCCTGAAACCCGCGCGGCCGGGCAGGGCCGGCAGCCCCTGAAAAGACCGTCAAAAGACCGTCCGGGCGCGCTTTGCAAAACGCGCGATACGGTATAGATTAGTGGCAACCTGGGCTGTTCCAGGATGATAGATCATACCGTTTCCGACGGGAGGTAAGATGATGATGATGAGAGCTCACGTGAAGGTGGCGTTGCTCGCCGCCGCAGTGGCGCTCGCAGGGGTCGTCGCCGCGCCGGCGCAGACCTTGGATGAGGTGCAGGCGGCAGACGAGTTGAAGTGCGGGATCAACACCGGTCTCGCCGGCTTCGCCTTTACCGACGACATGGGCCGCTGGACCGGCTTCGACGTGGCCTACTGCCGCGCGCTGGCGGCCGCCGTGCTGGGAGATCCCGACAAGATCGCGTACGTCAACCTGACGGGCACGAACCGCTTTCCGGCCCTGCAGTCAGGCGAGGTCGACGTGTTGTCGCGCAACACTACCTGGACCATCTCGCGCGACGTCGATCTGGGTTTCACCTTCATCGGCGTCAGCTACTACGACGGGCAGGGCTTCATCGGGCGCCGCTCGCTGGGCGTGATGAGCGCCACGGAGCTGGACGGCGCGTCGGTGTGCATTCAGACCGGCACCACCACCGAGCTCAACCTGGCGGACTTCTTCCGGGTCAACAACATGAGCTACGAGCCGGTGCCGATCGAGACCAACGCCGAGGCGCGCGCCGCCTATGAGGCCGACCGCTGCGACGTGTACACCACCGACGCTTCCGGCCTGGCCGCCACCAAGGCGACCTTCGACGATCCGGACGCGCACATCGTCTACCCGGAGATCGTCTCCAAGGAGCCGTTGGGGCCGCTCGTACGGCAGGGCGACGATCAATGGGCGGACATCGCCCGCTGGACGCTCAACGCGCTGATCATCGCCGAGGAGCTGGGCGTGACCCAGAGCAACGTGCGGCGTCTGGCGCGCGGCACCGACCATCCGGAGATCAACCGCATGCTCGGCAGCGAGGGCAGCTACGGCGAGATGCTGGGGCTGGACTCCGATTGGGCCGTGCGCGCGATTGCGGCGGAAGGCAACTACGCCGAGATCTTCGAACGCTACGTAGGCCCGAACACCAGGCTGGGACTGCAGCGCGGGCTGAACGCGCTGTACAAGGACGGAGGCATTCTCTACGCACCGCCGTTCCGCTAGACCGCCGAACCGCGGAGGACCGCTCACCGGCGGTCCTTCGCGCGGCGCCGCCCTGCAGCTCCTGCTGGTGCTGGGGGTGGCGCTGGTAATCGCCTTCATCGTTTCGAACACGATCCGCAACCTGCAGCAAGCCGGACTGACGGCAGGTTACGGGTTCCTCTTCGATACGTCCGCGTTCGACATCAACCAGCGGCTCATCGCCTACGATTCCACCTCCACCTATGGGCGGGCGTTCATCGTCGGCGGGCTCAACACGCTCCTGGTGGCGGCGCTGGGTATCATCGCGGCCACCGCCATCGGCTTCCTGGCGGGCGTGCTGCGGTTGTCGCGCAACTATCTGATCAGCCGCATCGTCACGATCTACGTCGAGTTCGTGCGCAACGTGCCGCTGCTGCTGCAGATCATCTTCTGGTGGGTAATCATGCTGGCGCTGCCGCGCGTGCGCGACAGCCTCGATCTCGGCGGCAGCGTGTACCTCAACAACCGCGGGGTGCGGTTGCCGGCGCCGGTGTTCGCGGACGGCGCGGAGTGGCTGGTGATCGCCTTCGCCGCCGGGGTCGCGGCCACCGTCGCCATAGCGCGCTGGGCCAGGCTGCGCCAGGACGCGACCGGACGCAAGTTCCCCGTCGGCTGGACCGGTCTGGGGCTGGTCGTCGGGTTGCCGCTGGCGGCGTTCTTCCTCCTTGGCCGGCCGATCGGGCTGGACCTGCCGGTAATGGGCAAGTTCAACCTGGAAGGCGGCTTCAACGTCACCCCGGAACTGGTGGCGCTGTGGTTCGCGCTGGCCACCTACACCGGCTCGTTCATCTCCGAGATCGTACGCGCCGGCATTCGGGCGGTGAGCAAGGGCCAGACCGAAGCCGCGGGGGCGCTGGGGTTGCCGGCCGGGGTCACCCTGCGCAAGATCATCCTGCCGCAGGCGTTGCGTACCATCGTGCCGCCGCTGACCAGCCAATATCTGAATCTGACCAAGAACTCCTCGCTGGCGGTCGCCATTGGCTACCAGGATCTGGTATCGATCGGCGGCACCATCCTCAACCAGAGCGGCCAGGCGCTGGAGGTGATCTCCATTTACATGCTCACCTTCCTGATCTTCAGCTTGCTCACCTCCACGTTCATGAACTGGTATAACAGGCGCATCGCGCTGGTGGAACGGTGACCGATTCCGACCCCGCCGGCGGCCGGCCAAGGTCACGGGCGGCGAGCGCGGTGACCGATTCCGACCCCCGCCCCTTCTTCCGCAACCGCGATCAGATGCTTCCCGGCCGCCCGGCGCCGGTGACCACCGTCGGGGTGCTCGGCTGGCTGCGTGCCAACCTGTTCTCCAGTTGGCTCAACACCCTGTTGACCGTGGGGGCGCTGCTGCTGCTGTGGCGCATCGTGCCGCCGCTGCTGGGCTGGGCGCTGTTCGACGCCGACTTCAGCGGGGTCACCGGCGAGGAGTGCACCACCGCCGGCGCCTGCTGGGCGTGGCTGGATCAGCGCATCAACCAGTTCCTCTACGGGTTCTACCCGCAGCGCGCCTACTGGCGGGTCAACGTGGCGCTGCTGCTGTTGATTCCCGCGGTGGCGTACGTGCTGTTCGACAAACTGCCCTATGCCCGCTACGGGCGCTGGTACTCGGTCGCCTACCCGGTAATCGCCGCCATCCTGCTGGTCGGCGGCTTCGGCCTCGAGACGGTGCCTACCGCCCAGTTCGGCGGCTTCATGCTCAACCTGGTGGCCGGACTGGCCGGCATCGCGCTGTCGTTGCCGATCGGCATCCTGCTGGCGCTCGGCCGCCGTTCGCGGCTGCCGGCGGTGCGCTATGCCTCGATCACGTTCATCGAGGTAGTGCGCGGCGTGCCGCTGATCACCCTGCTGTTCGTGGCGATCATCATCCTGGAGCTGTTCCTGCCGCCCGGGCTTTCGCTGGATCAGCTCGTGCGCGTCATGATCATGATCACCGCGTTCGCCTCCGCCTACATGTCGGAGGTAATCCGCGGCGGCCTGCAGGCAATTCCCGCCGGCCAGTATGAGGCGGCGCAGGCAATGGGCCTGAGCTACTGGAAGATGATGCGCCTGGTGATCCTGCCGCAGGCGCTCAAGATCGCCATTCCGGGGATCGTCAACACCTTCATCGGCCTGTTCAAGGACACCACGCTGGTAGTTACCATCGGGCTGTTCGACATCCTCGGCCAGGCGCGGCTGCTGCAGACCAATCCGGAGTGGATCGGCAAGGTCGATTACGAGACCTTCCTGATCGCTTCGGTGTTCTTCTTCGTGATCTGCTTCTCCATGTCGCGCTACTCGATCAACCTCGAGAAACGGCTGGATACCACCCGCCGCTGAGACCGGAGCAGGTAACAGGAGCATCTACCTATGTCAGCCAACGCCAGCGCCGCCGCCGAGCCGATCATCCGCATCGCCGGCCTCAACAAGTGGTTCGGGACGCTCCACGTCCTGCGCGACATCGACCTCGCCGTGTCGCAGCAGGAACGGATCGTGATCTGCGGGCCGTCGGGGTCGGGCAAGTCGACGCTGATCCGCTGCATCAACCGGCTCGAGGAACACCAGAGCGGCTCGATCGTGGTGGAGGGCACCGAGCTCACCAATGACCTGAAGAACATCGACGCGATCCGCCGCGAGGTGGGCATGGTATTCCAGCAGTTCAACCTGTTTCCGCACCTCACCGTGCTGGAGAACTGCACCTTGGCGCCGATCTGGGTCCGCAAGATGGCGCGCAGCGAGGCCGAGGAGCAGGCGATGCGATTTCTCGAACGGGTGAAGATTCCCGAGCAGGCGAGCAAGTATCCCGGCCAGCTCTCGGGCGGGCAGCAGCAGCGGGTGGCAATCGCGCGCTCGCTGTGCATGCGCCCCAAGATCATGCTGTTCGACGAGCCCACCTCGGCGCTCGATCCCGAAATGATCAAGGAAGTGCTGGACGTGATGGTCGACGTCGCGCAGTCGGGCATGACCATGCTGGTGGTGACCCACGAGATGGGCTTCGCCTCGCAGGTGGCCGACCGGGTGATGCTGATGGACCAGGGCCAGATCGTCGAGCAGAACACCCCCGACGAGTTCTTCAACAACCCCCAGTCCGACCGCACCAAACTCTTCCTGAGCCAGATCTTGTAGTGTTGTTACGATGCGGAGGCTAGCGGAGTGATCCAGACTCTGGAACTCGCACGTGAGCGCCTGCGTTCGGGGCAACTGCGCAACGAGGCGCAGATAAAGGCGGTCGTTATTCTGCCGATCCTGCGCGCCCTTGACTGGGACGATACCGACCCTGCGGAGTTTGTACACGAGCACCCGGTAAGGAGGCAAGATGGTACCCATGGATCGGTAGACTACGCACTGTTCGGGGAAGAACTTGGTGGAGAAAGGTCTCCCATGGTATTTGTCGAAGCAAAGCGGCAAGGGAACGTCACGGAAGCCGGCGAGGATCAAGTCTTCACATACGCGGCGAACCGCGGCGTCCCATTTCTCATATTGACTGACGGCAACATCTGGAACTTCTATCTCAGCATGGCGGCCGGCATTCCTGCGCAGCGACGATTTCATCGCATCGAGTTGAAAGGTGATGACCGGCTCACCGACCACGCTCAATTCCTGGATCAGTATCTCCGTAAGGACCGTGTCGGCCTGGCGGAAACGAGACTAAATGCGGAGGCACTGCTACGTAACGACCAGCAGAGGAGGGTAGCGCGAGAGGCTATTCCCGTGGTCTGGCAGGCCCTGTTGGAATCACCTGGTGAATCACTTATTCGTTTGATCACGGATGCGGTAGCGAGCAGGTGTGGTTTCTCACCGGCGCTTGATGACGTAACGAGGTTTCTCAAGGGGCGCGTGCCGTCACCTCCTATCAATGAGGTTAAGCGTCCTGATCCTGTAATAGCCCGACCGTCACCGCCGCCACCGTCGGGACCGCAGCGCCCGCCAAGAATCCGCGGATTCGTGCTTAATGGGGAAAGTACAGTTACAGGATCAGCTAGGCAAACACTGATTCAAATAATCAAGAGGTTTCATCGCTTGGACGAGATGTTCATGGAGCAATTTGCACTTCGGACGTCAGGACGTACCCGACGACTCGTGGCCACGGAAAGAGATCAACTGTACGACAAACGTGACTTCGATAAATACTCCGAAGACCTCAATAACGGCTGGTGGATTGGAACCAACCTCAACCAAGATATGATCCGGAAGCATATTGTTACCGCGTGCGAAGTCAAAGGAATATCCTTTGGCTCCCGCTTGACGTTGATAGAACGCTGACTATGTGTGTCAGCGGTCGAACTGTTCGAACTCGGCAACCGCTTCGGGACGCCTGGCCAGACAGAGGCGGTCGATCAGATCAAGCGAACGAGATCCCCATTCGTCGTTCTGATGTTGCTGGTAGGTCCGGAAGATGAGCTTCGCGACGGTGTACACGTCCACGTAACGAATAGTCCCAATGTCTTGTGCTTCGGGGGAACGATCGAGAATTAGCTCGCAAACCATGCACGTCATCCCTGGCAGACGCTCCCGTGAAGTCTCGAGCGCATTAAGGAGCCAGAATGCACCGTCAGCGAACTCATTACTGTTGCAGAACGCTGTGATCAGTTCTACATATGACGCGAGAGACTGAGTGCCTATACCGTCACTGTCGAAACATGAGGCCGCTTCTCTCCGTATCTCGGCAACGCAATCGTCGAAGAGAACCGTGAGCTTCGCCTCGCACCACGCTCGACACTCGGGCACTCCGAGGTTGGCGGCAGCCACCTGGGCCACGCCGAGGCGCTGGCTTGGGTCGCCTCGCAGGGCCTCGGCGACCAGATATGCGGCGCCGTCGTGGTCCAGAGCGGCAAGGCTTGCCATGCGCGCGCCGGCTTTGCGAACCGCCGGTGCGGACGATCGAAGCATACGCTCGACGATTGGTTGCAGTGTCGGAAAGCGGTCGCGGAGGCCGCTACGGATGAATTCGCGCACGTGATGCGTTGCCAGTAGGCGGTCCTCAGCCAAGTTCATGCTTCTAAAGAGCCGCATGCCGAGCGCACGATCGTGGTAGGCCACGGCGCGGAGTGTCCCGGCGACGCAGGAGAGCACGGCGGCGCTGCGATCCTGGATCATTCGGTCGATGGCGGGTTTGAATCGTGGTATGTATTCCGGATCAGTGAGGATAAGGTCTCGCATGGCATCGGCCGCCCGCCCGCGCGTGGTGTTGATGCCGTTCATGTGAATGTCGTAAGGCTGGCCTCTGCCAGCATCCGTGTTCCATGCTTCACTGGCAGGATCTTCGTGCTCCGTCGCAATACAGTGCAGTATTCGAACGGCGTCGTTCGGAAGCGGGTCTTCAATACTTCCGAGGAGGTCGGCAATCGCCTTACCGCATGGTCCCGGAGACTCCTCATATGCCTTGCGACAGACCTGCAGTTTGAGATCGCTGCTGACAGCGGCGGCCTTCAACCCGGCGAGCGTATGCTCGAGGTACACGGGATTCGCGTCTGCAGGGAACTTCAGACTGAGCCGTGCGAATCGATCGGGCTGCTCTTTGACCCGCGCTTCGAGGACGCGCGCCAGTTCCAAAGCGCCGCCTTTGAGCGGGTCAGCCATGATATATGTCCGGATCGTGATACTTGTCGATTGCGCGCAGCCACTGGTCGTCGGTCATCTTATCAGCGGATGACTTATCGATCGGCGATAAAACTTCCTCCATGATAATCCCCTGCGGCTCGCCGTCCGGTTTACTGAACTTCCTTTTCAGCACTTCGTAATCCGTGTTTGCGCGGACGCTGCGCAGGTCATTTGGAATCGCCGAGAGCAAGTTGAATCGAGTATGTCCGACCTGCTTGTACCGGATTCCGGCGATCGTGCGCTCGAACGGAGATCGGTAGCGCAAAATCGTGGTCTCAAGCTCCTCTCGATTGCGGGCGGCGCAGTACGGTACCACAGTCCGAATCAGTTGCATCGCGCACCAGTTCGGGCTGTCCGAATACCCGCACTGAAATCGCCACGGCTCAGCGCACAGCAACAGAACCGCGTCGTCCGCGTAGCGCTCAGCCGCGCCGCCGTAGAGGGCGAGCAGAAGGTAGTTCGCGACACGTGTGTTGCGGCGGCGCAGCTTAGCGATGGCATGCCCCATCGGCGCGGCGCCTTCCTGCGCAAGCGCGGCCAGCGCCCCGGCCAACCCCGTGAGGCACGCATCCTCACCTGTCGGATGCTCGGTTTCGATGAGCATAGGCCACACGGCGTCGCGCTTCGGAGGCTCATCATCGGTCAGCGTTGAGTCGGAGATGTGGAGAACCGCGGGCAGTACGTGTTCGACGAACTCGGCGGGGGCTTCCGCTGCGGATTTGGCGATCATCCTCGCCGCGCTGTCGTCGTGGCCGATAAGCGAGTTTCCGAACATGTCCGGGGCCTTGCCGGCGGTTCGGATGACCTCAAGCCGCCGTCGGAGGCGGTGGGCCACAACCTCCGGGATCCACTCCGGGCGTTTCTTACCCAGCTCGTATAGCGTCAGCCAGAACGTGGCGTTCACTACGACCGACCTGCTGACCTCATCAAGCGTCCCATTGTCCACGAGACGTAGCAGGAGATCGAAGAAGCGGCGGTTGGTGTGGTGGACGGCCCGCTCCATCAGCGTTCGCAGGCGCTGCGTCCACTCGCCGCCCCCGTCGGCGAACGGTTCGAGCAGGGCCGCGACGCGGTTCGGTGAGCGGCGCTGGTGGACGTTCAGGTAGGTCACCGCCATGTCGACGAGCCTGCCGTTGTCTGATGCCAACCACTTCTCAATGAGGCCTCGTCGGTCGATTTCCGCGAACCACGACCGCGACCCGAATATCCGCTGCCACGCGATGGCAGACAGCCGGTCGGTATTTGTGGTTCCGTCCTCGACGGCCTTGAGCGCCGGCGCCGTCCACCGTTCCGCGATAGCCCACTCTTTCTCGGTCGGGTCATTTACTTCGGCAAGCAGCGCGAACGCCAGGTCCTTGAGATGCGGGCGTACTCTGTCGTCGGCGAGCAGGGCGTCAAGTTCCTCCGCGTACCTGTTGGAGTCAGCTTCACGGAGATAGGCCAGCACCTGCCGCACTTGGGAGCGGCGGAACAGATGTTGATCCGATCCCTTGAGGAAGGACACCAGCGAGTCCGATCGACTACGGAATACGCGCGCGAAGCAGTAGTCGAAGAAGCTCTCGTGGCCGAAGCCGTAGCGGCGGTCATCGAAGGTAAGGACGCCCTCCGACGTGAGCTGTTCCAGGTACGCCGGCAAGAAATCGTCGAGGCACTCTCTGGACGCCGAGAGCTGCTGAGTTGTGGTCATCCTCTCACAAAGCGTCCTCATGATGTCCATCCAACGATCCGGGGCGGGCGAGATTCGCTCAGCGACCGACTGCCGTTTCACATCCCAGTACCGGTCGAAAAGCTGTGTTGCCGTACTAAACGTGGGCGTGCTCGCGGTATCGAAGTTGGCGCCGAGCAAAAGGGAGAGGTTCTGCGGCAGGCGCAGCAACGCCAACTGGCGACTCCGGAACAGCGCCGCATCGAATCCTGCCCTCGTGAGAATGGTCTTCACCTCGTCGACCGGGAACTCGCCGACGCCGACCTGTGCGGCCGCTTCCGGCATGAGCCGCCGCAGGCCTGAATCGTTCTCCCAGTCGAACGCACGACAGACCACGACGGTGTGAAGCGCCGCCCGCGCGCGGGAACCCCGCGCCTCGTGCAGCAGCTCCTCGATCAGATCGAATGCGCCGGAGCTCCTGCCGGACATGGTGCTCACGGCATCCAACTGATCCACGACCAGGACGCCCGGACGACCGGCGGCCGCTGCCGCCGCTGCAAGTGTCAGGACCGGAGACTCTTCGAGACCGAGTTGGTGTCCGAGCTCCACGGTGGTGGATGCCGAAAGTACGCGGTCGAGCCGGAATGCCAGCACCGGCGCTCCGAGTGCGCGCAGGCGGTCTACGACCTCCACGACGCAGGCCGTCTTCCCCGCCCCGGCACTTCCGGTCATGACGCTGTCCGTTGCCGCCGCACCGTCCAGCCGCGACAGCAGCGTATCTGCCGCCGCTCTCGGAACGAGCTGGTCCTGAATGAGCTGTCTGCGTGCGCCACCCAGGTACCGGTCCGTCACGTTCTCCACCGCCATTCCGGCGCGTTCCGGCGTCACGAGTCGTAACCGATAGCCGCGGGAGGCAAGTTCGTCACGGAGCTCTTGACGCCTAATCGTGCGATGCACGGAGTCTTCGACCAGACGCAGAAGTTCCGCCAGCGTCTTCTCCGGGTCCGCCAAAAAGAGCGCCTGCGCTCCCAAACGCGCCTGTCGTTGGAGATTGCGCTCGTCGATCGTGTGAACTTCGATCCTTCGCAGGAGATCGAACGCAGTCGGAACGTCGCACTTCCAGCAGGCCCGGAGCCTCTCGAACCCGTCATTCCGGTTTTTGGCTGCGAGAAAGGAGCGCTTGAACTCCTCCATCGATTTGGCGTCCACCGCCGCTTCGCACAGATCGGCCAGTTCACGGGCGTCGCTGGTCGACGCGAAGACGAACCGATCCTCATTTCCCGTCAGTTGCTCGCCGATGGCCTGCAGCAATCCGCCGGCGCGGAGCGAAGCAAGGCTCCACTTGCCGCTTGGATGGCTGCGCTTCACCTGATGAAGTTCCCGCCGCGCGCCGACTGACACGACAAACTCCGCCTTCTCGAAGTTGGGGTCCTCAATGCGAATCGCATCCGTGGCGCCATGGAGCATTCGCACGAACTCTGACACCGTCCACCACTTCTCGTAGCGGTTGCCGAGTTTGTTGGCAGCTCCACCGGGAAGCATCATGACTTCGTGGGATGGTCCGACCGGCGGAACCGAAAGCTGCGCACGGCCATAGTCATCTGATTGGCAGCATGGAGGGCAGCCAACGGGTTATGGGAACAACCACGCCATCACCCGTTGAAGCGTGGGAATCAATACCGCGGCGCCGACCATGACTGTCAGAATCCAGCGAGTTTGCGTAGTGATTTCCTTGCGTGCCTCGGCGGTTTCCTTGCTGACGTCGGTGCGCAGGACGCCCATTTGACGTTGGAGATCCAGAAAGCCGGCCTGCATTTTCGCTGCGCAGGCGGCCTTCGCTCTCCGCGACGTGGCGCAGGAACCGATCCTCAACTGACCGCCGATTGTGGCTCCGGCCGGCGGCCGGGTGGTCAGGGTCAAGCAAGCTCATCATGCCGCCTTCTTTCCTGGTCTGGCGGCCAGGTGAGCACCGGGCGGCGCGCCGCGGCCACTTCGTCGAGCCGGCCTACCGGCGTGGAGTGGGGCGCGCCCCGGACCAGCTCGGGGGTGGCGGCCGCTTCGTCAAGGATGGCGCGCAGCGCGGCCACGAAGTGGTCCAGGGTGGCCTTCGACTCGGTTTCGGTCGGTTCGACCATCAGCGCCTCCGGCACGATGAGCGGGAAGTAGATGGTCGGCGGGTGGATGCCGTAGTCGATCAGCCGCTTGGCGACATCCAGCGTGCGAACGCCGTGTTGCGCCAGCCGCCGCGCGCTGAACACTACCTCATGCTTGCAGGCGCGCGGGTAGGGCACTTCCAGCGCCTCCTGCAGGCGGACGCGCAGGTAGTTGGCGTTGAGCACCGCCAGCCGGCTGACTTCCGCCAGGCCGCCGCGGCCGAGCGAGCGCAGGTAGGCGTAACCGCGCACCGCGTTGTTGACGTTGCCGTGGAACGCGCGCACGCGGCCGATCGACTGCGGGCGGTCGTAGTCGTAGCGGAAGCTGCCGCCCGCGCGGCGCAGCACCGGCGCCGGCAGGAACGGCGCCAGTTCCGCGGTGACCGCGATCGCCCCGGCGCCCGGGCCGCCGCCGCCGTGCGGGACGCTGAAGGTCTTGTGCAGGTTGAAGTGCAGAATGTCCATTCCCAGGTCGCCGGGCCGGGCGGCGCCGAGCATGGCGTTCATGTTGGCGCCGTCCAGGTAGACCAGACCGCCGGCCGCGTGCACCGCGGCCGCGATTTCCAGGATGCGTTCCTCGAACAGCCCCAGCGTGTTGGGGTTGGTGATCATCAGGCCGGCGACCCGCTCGTCCAGCGCCGCCTGCAGGGCGGCGAAGTCCAGGTTGCCGTCGGCGCCGGTGGGCACCGTGCGCGTGCGGTAGCCGGCCATGGTGACGGTGGCCGGGTTGGTGCCGTGGGCGGAGTCGGGTACCAGCATGGTGGTGCGCGGGTCGCCGGCGGCCTGCTGGCGGGCGCGGATGATCAACGCGCCGGTCAGCTCGCCGTGGGCGCCGGCGGAGGGCTGCAGCGAAACGGCCGGCAGCCCGGCGATTTCGCTCAGCCACTCCTGCAGCTCGCCGAGCAGGCGCAGCATCCCCGGTACGGTGGCTTCCTCCTGGTAGGGATGGAGCAGGGCCAGGCCCGGCAGATCGGCCACCCGGTCGTTGATCTTGGGGTTGTACTTCATCGTGCACGAGCCGAGCGGATAGAACCCCTGGTCGATGGAAAAGTTGCGCCGCGAGGTGTTGGTGAAGTGGCGCACCACCTCCGGTTCCGACAGCTCCGGCAGCGGCAGCTCGGCGCGCAGCAGGGCCGCCGGCAGGGGAGCGGCGCGCGGTACGTCGAGGGCCGGCAACTGCACCCCGGTGCGGCCGGGAACCGATTGCTCGAACAGCAGGGGCTGGTCGGGCAGCAGCGCGCCGCCGGCCGGGGCCCGCGTCACGCCGCCGGCTCCGCCAGCGCGGCGGCCAGCCGGTCGAGGTCGGCGCGCGCATTCAGCTCGGTCGCCGTCAGCAGCCAGCAGCCGTCCAGGCCCAGGTCGAAGCGGCCCAGGTCCAACCCCCCGACGATGCCGTGTTTCGCCCACAGCCGCCGGTTGAGGTCCGCCGGCGGGCGCGGCGTCCGGAGCGTGAACTCGCGCAGGAACGGGCGGTCGAAGCGCGCCTCGAAGCCGGGGAGCCGCGCCAGCTCCGCGGCCAGGTAGTGGGATCGGTGGTAGCACTGGTCGGCCACCTCCCGCAGGCCGCGCGGGCCGAGGGCGGCCAAGTAGATCGCCACCGCGGTGGCAATCAGCGCCTCGTTGGTGCAGATGTTGCTGGTCGCGCGTTCGCGGCGGATGTCCTGCTCGCGCGGCTTGAGGGTAAGCACGTAGCCGCGCCGGCCGGCGGCGTCGTACGCCGCGCCCGCCAGCCGCCCCGGCATCTGCCGCACGTTGCGCAGCGAGGTGGCCAGCAGGCCCACGTAGGGGCCGCCGTAGAACAGCGGGATGCCGAGCGGCTGCCCCTCGGCGGTGGCGATGTCCACGCCCAGTTCGCCCGGCGGGCGGAGCATGGCCAGCGCCACCGGATCGGCCGAGGTGACCGCCAGCGCGCCCGCCGCATGGGTCAGCTCGACCAGCTCCGCCAGCGGTTCGATTACCCCGAAGAAGTTGGGGTATTGCGTCAGCACCGCGGCGCTGTCGGCGTCGAGCGCGCGCCGCAACGCGCCGCGGTCGGTCTCGCCGGCGGCGCGGTCGAAGGGTACGGTGACGATCCGCAGCCCGATCCCCGACAGGTAGGTGGCGAGCACCTGCCGGTATTCGGGATGGACCGCCTCGCTGACCACTACCGTCTGCCGCCCGGGCCGCAGCCGCGCGGCCATCAACGCGGCCTCGGCCAGCGCCGTGGAGCCGTCGTACAGCGACGCGTTGGCCACCTCCATGCCGAACAGCCGGGCCACCATGGTCTGAAACTCGAAGATGGTCTGCAGCGTGCCCTGGCTCACCTCCGGCTGATAGGGCGTGTACGCGGTGTACAGCTCGCTGCGGAACAGGAGATGCGGTATCAGCGCCGGCGTGTAGTGATGGTAGGCCCCGGCCCCGAGGAAGCAGCTATGCGTGTCCAGCGCCCCGTTGGCGCCGGCGCGGCGCCGGAACAGCGCCGCCACCTCCGGCTCGCTCAATCCGTCCGGCAGGTCGAGGCGCGGGAACCGATGCGCGCGCGGCACGTCGGCGAACAGCTCGTCGAGCGACGCGGCGCCGATCGCCTCCAGCATGGCCGCCTGCTCGGCCGCGGTGTGGGGAGCGTAGCGCATGGTGCGCGCTCAGGGCAGGAGTTGGCGGTAGGCGGCGGCGGCGAGCAGCGCGGCGCGCTCTTCCGCCAGGCGCGCGGGGTTCAGCTTGAGCAGCCAGCCGGCTCCGTAAGGGGATTCGTTGACCTGCTGTGGCGCCGCCTCCAGGGCGCCGTTCACCGCGGTCACCGTGCCGCTGACCGGCGCGAACAGGTCGCTGACCGCCTTGACGCTTTCGATCACGCCGCAGGAACCGCCCCGGGTGACCTCATCCCCCACCGCCGGCAGCTCCAGGTAGACGACGTCGCCGAGCTCGGCCTGAGCGTGATCGGTGATGCCGACGGTGACCGTGCCGTCCGCTTCCTCGCGCAGCCATTCGTGCTCCTCGGTGTACCACAGCTCATCTGGAACCTTCATCCTTCCTCCCGCCGATAGAACGGCCGCGCTACCACCGCGGCGCCGTGCGGGCGCCCGCGGATCAGCACCGCCAGCTCCCCGCCGACCGCGGCATGCTGCCGCGCAACCAGGCCCATTGCCAAGCTGCGCTGCAGCCACGGCCCGTAACCGCCGCTGGTGACGCTGCCGACCGGGGTTCCCGCGGCAGTGGTGATCGGGTATCCGGCGCGCGCCACCGCGCGCCCGTGAAGCTGCAGATGGACCAGCGCGCGCGCCACCCCCTGCTGCCGTTGGCGGCGGAGCGCCGCGGCGCCGATATAGCCGCCGGCGGCGGAAACGAACCGCCCCAGCCCCGCCTCCAGGGGGGAGACCTCGGGGGTAAGCTCGTGGCCGTAGAGCGGCAGCGCCGCCTCCAGCCGCAGCGTATCGCGCGCGCCAAGCCCCGCCGGCGCCAGACCGGCGCCCGCGCCCGCCTCCAGCAGGCGCGTCCACAGCGCCTCGGCCTGCTCCGCGGCCACGAACAGTTCGAAGCCGTCCTCGCCGGTATAGCCGGTGCGCGCCGCCAGTACCGGAACGTCAGCCACCGCGGCGCGCCGGCAACGGTAGCGGCCAAGCGCGGCGAGGGCGCTGCCGCCGGCCTCCTGCGCGATCGCCGCGGCGCGCGGGCCCTGGAGCGCGAGCAGGCTCAGCTCGGCGCTGGCGTCGCGCACCTCGGCGCCGCCGGCGCCGGCCGCGGCGGCAACCCGGCGGGCGTGGTCGGCCATGGCGGCGGCGTTGGCGGCGTTCACCACGATGCGGTACCAGGCGCCGCCGAGGCGGTACACGATCACGTCGTCGAGGATGCCGCCTGCCTCATCGAGAATCAGCGAGTACCGCGCCTGCCCCACCGCCAGCCGTTCCACCGCCAGGCAGGTGAGCCGCGCCACGCCGGCCGCGGCGCCGGGGCCGGTGCACTCCAGCTCGCCCATGTGACTCACGTCGAACAGGCCGGCGGCGCTGCGCACGGCCCGGTGCTCGGCGATGATGCCGCGGTACTGCAGCGGCAGGCTCCAGCCGGCGAACGGCGTCATGCGCGCGCCCAGACGGATGTGCGCGGCATGGAGCGGGGTTCGTTGCAGGTCTGCCGGCGGCGTCGTCACGTGACGTTACTGGTACTCGATTGCGCGCAAGAATGCCACCGGGCGCCGCCGGAACCCGCCGGAAACCCGCCGTGGCCCGCCGCGGCCCGCCGCGGCGGGCACGGGTCGGCACGGAGCGCGCGCATCGGTACACTAAGGCAGCGGAGAGTCGAGATGGCGCAGGATCGATTCAGCGAACCGGACGACGGGCGCACGCCGTCGGAGTATGGCGTGCCGAAGCTGCGGCGGCAGATCCTGCAGCGGCTGGCGGACGCCTACGCCGACGACAACCTGGAGCTGACCGAGTATGAGCGCCGGGTGCGGGCCGCCGAACACGCCGCCACCATCGCTCAACTGCAGGCGCTGGTGGCCGACTTTCCGGGCGCGCCCGGCGCGCCGCCGCCCGCGTCTGCCGCCCCGGCCCCCACCGCCGGCGCCAGCGTGACGATCATGGGGGAGCGCAAGCTTGAGGTGCAGGCGGCGCAGGACCTGCCGCGGCAGGTCATCAACGTCATGGGAGCGACCCGCATCGACCTGAGCGACGCCCCGCCGGGGGTGTACGAGTTGCGGGTCTACAACCTGATGGGAGAGCTGCAGGTAGCCGTCCCCTACGGCACCCGGATCAACCGTACGCTGTTGGGTCTGTTGAGCGACGTGTCGGTACGTCCCTGGAAGGTCAAGCGCACCGCCGCGCCCGCCCGCTTCACCAGCCACCAGGTCACCCTTGCCGGCGTCAGCCTGCTGGGCGAGGTAACCATTCGCGAGGAGTCTTCATGAAACGATTGCAACTGACGGTCGACGGGCGCTACCTGATCCTGCCGGTGCGGCGGGGGCCGGTGGCAGGCCGCATGCGGGTGCGCGCGCCCGGCCTGCCGGTGCGCGAGTTCGACCTCGAGCTCGGCGACGCGGCGCGCGCTGACTACGAGGTGTTCACCGATCTCGGCGACGCGGCCGCCGGCGCGGTGGTGGAGCTGGAGTATGAGGGCGCTGCCGGCCTGGACGGCGTGCGCAGCGCGGCGCAGCCGCCGGGCGCGGCCGATCTCTACCGCGAGGCGCTGCGCCCGCAGTTCCACTTTTCCTCGCGCCGCGGCTGGCTCAACGACCCCAACGGCCTGGTCCATTACGCCGGTACCTATCACATGTTCTATCAGCACAATCCCTACGGCACCGAGTGGGGCAACATGCACTGGGGCCACGCGGTGAGCCGGGACCTGGTGCATTGGCGCGAACTCCCGGCAGCGCTCTACCCGGATGCCATGGGGACCATGTTCACCGGCTGCGCCGTGGTGGACCACCACAACAGCTCCGGCCTAGGGGACGGGTCGCAGCCGCCGATCGTCCTGGTGTATACCGCGGCCGGGGAGCACGCGCGTCCGCGCGAGTTCTACACCCAATGCCTAGCCTTCAGCGCCGACGGCGGTTCCACCTGGCACAAGTACGACGGCAATCCGGTGCTCCCGCATCAGGTGGGCCAGAATCGCGACCCCAAGGTGATCTGGCATCCGCGGAGCGGGCGCTGGGTGATGGCGCTCTACCTGGAACACACCGCCTACGCCCTGTACACCTCGCCCAACCTGATCGACTGGGAACTCACCTGCGACCTCATCCTGCCGGAGTGCACGGAGGTGCCCGACTTCTTCCCGCTGCCGGTGGACGGGGACCCCGGCGACGTGCGCTGGGTGTTCTGGGGCGCCAACACCGCCTACCTGGTGGGCGACTTCGACGGCCGCTACTTCACTCCGCACGGAGGCCCGCGCCGGCTGCAGCCGGCGGGCCAACACTATGCCGCGCAGACCTTCAGCGACCTGCCCGCGGCCGATGGGCGCCGGATCATGGTCGGCTGGCTGCGCCAGCCGCTGCCGGGCATGCCGTTCTCGCAGTTCATGAGCGTCCCGCACACCCTCCACCTGCGCCGCGGCGCAGGCCGCGAGCCGGCGCTGGCCACGGCGCCGGTCGCCGAGTTGGAGACGCTGCGCGCCGCCGACTGGCAGGCGGATGACCGGCCGCTGCCGCCCGGCGCCGCGCTGGAGGCGGAGCTGACCGGCGAGCTGCTGGACGTCGAGGCGGTGATCGAACCGGGCGCCGCGGACGCCGTCGGAATGGTGGTGCGCGGCGTCTCGGTATGGTACGACCGCCGTACCGGGTGGCTGTTCAACGGCGTCCTCAGGGCATACCTGGGGCCGGGCCTGGCCGCGGTCACCTTCCGCGTACTGGCCGATCGGGCCTCGGTCGAGCTGTTTGCCGGCGCCGGCGCCGCGCCGCCCGGCGGCCCGGCGCCGGTCATGCTGGCGGCCGGGGTGGTGCTGCTGCCGGCCGAACAGACGGTGCGCTTCTTTGCCGCCGGCGGCGGCGGCGTGCTGCGCCGCGCCCGCGTCTCCCGGCTGCGTTCGGCCTGGCCGCAGCCGCCGGCCGTCTGACCGGGGGCGCCGGCGTGCCCGCGGTCCGCCCCAACGTCCTGTTCTTCTTCGCCGACGACCAGCGCTTCGATACCATCCGCGCGCTCGGCAATCCCGACATCGACACGCCCAACCTCGACTGGCTGGTGCGCGAGGGCACCGCCTTCACCCGCGCGCACGTCATGGGCGGCAGCGTAGCCGCGGTGTGCATGCCGAGCCGCGCCATGCTGATGACCGGCCGCACCCTGTTTCGCCTGCACGACTCCGGCGCCGAGATCCCCGCCGCGCACGTCATGCTGCCGGAGCTGCTGCGGGAGGCCGGCTACGACACCTTCGGCACCGGCAAGTGGCACAACGGCGCCGCCGCCTTCGCGCGCTGCTTCAGCCATGGGGATCAGATCTTCTTCGGCGGCATGGACGATCACTGGAACGTGCCGGCGTGCCGCTTCGACCCCGCCGGGGTCTATCCCGAGCCGCGCCCGCATCCCTTCGATCCCGGCACCGGCGCGCCGGAAATGCAACTCAAGTCCTACGACCACGTGGCCGCCGGCGTCCACTCCTCGCAGCTCTTCGCCGACGCCACCGTCGAGTTCCTGCTGCAGCGCGCCGGCTCGGGCGCCCGCGCGCGGGCCGGCGGCGCCGGCTGCCGGCCGTTCTTCGCCTACCTGTCGTTCATGGCGCCGCACGATCCGCGCACCATGCCGCAGCGGTTCCTCACCAGGTACGACCCCGACCGCATCCCGCTGCCCGACGCCTTCCTGCCGGAACATCCCTTCGACATCGGCTGGCGCGGGCGCGACGAACTGCTGGAGAGCTATCCGCGCACCCCGGCCGCCATTCGCCGCCACCTCGCCGAGTACTACGCCATGATCAGCCATCTGGATGCCGAGCTGGGACGGGTCATCGACGCCCTGCGCGCCACCGGCGAGCTGGCCAATACCATCATCGTGTTCGCCGGCGACAACGGCCTGGCCCTGGGGCAGCATGGCCTGATGGGCAAGCAGAGTACCTACGATCACAGCGTGCACGTGCCGCTGCTGATGGCGGGACCGGGGATTCCGCGCGCGGCGCGGCGTCCCGCGCTGTGCTATCTGCTCGATATCTATCCGACCCTGTGCGAGCTGCTCGGGGTTGCCGTACCGGAGTCGGTGGAGGGGCGCAGCCTGGGTCCGGCGCTGGCCGACCCCGGCGCCGCGGTGCGCGATCACCTGCACTTCGCCTATCAGGATCTGCATCGGGCGGTCACCGACGGGCGCTTCAAGCTGATCGAATACCTGGTCGGGGAGGCGCGCCATACCCAGCTCTTCGACCACGCCGGCGATCCGCGCGAGCTGCGCAACCTGGCCCATGAACCGGCCCACGCGGACACGGTGCGGCGCCTGCGCTCCCGCCTGCGGGAGTGGCGCGAACTCTGGGACGATCCCGCGGACCACCTGTGGCGCACCCTCGACCAAGGAGGCAGTGATGGATAGAACGACCATCGTCCTGCTGTGCATCGGCTTCATCGTGGTGTGGATGGTGTTCAAGCACTTCACCCAGAAGAAGCCGCAGCAGCGGGCGGCGGCGAACGGCGCCGGGCAGGAGCAGCGCTTCGACCTGGACAAGTGGTTCGGGCGCGCCCAGGACCTGATCGGCGTGATGGACGGCGCCCAGCGTGAGGCGCGCGAGGAAGAGTGGCGGGCGCTGGACGGGGAGCGCCAGCTCGCCTTGGCGGACGAGTTCCTGCAGCGCACCGCCGGCGCTGCGGAGGCGGCCCGCCTCAACGTCGACGAACGGCGCCGGGTGGGGTGGGCCTACTTCGTCAGCCGCCTGGAGTCGTAGCCGGGCGCCGGTTCCGCTTTTACGCTGACGCCAGCAGCGCGCCGCCGGCGCGCAGCCCCGCCTTCTCGCCCTCCTCGCTGCCGTTGAAGTGCTGGTCTTCCAGCTCGATGGCAATGCCGCCGCGGTAGCCGGCGGCGCGCAGCGCCGCGAACGCCGCGGTCCAACGCATCTCTCCGTGGCCGGGAATGGTGTAGCGCCAGTGGTTGTCGGCGAACCGCGCCGGCTTGGCGAGCGGCGGCTGGCGGATGCCGTACCGATACTGGGCTGCGGGCGAGATCTCGGTGTCCTTGCCATGGGCGTGGCGCACGTGGGCGGCGAACTCCTGCGCGAAGCGAACCGGATCGATACCGGTGGCGATCAGGTGCGACGGGTCGTAGTTGATGCCGATGGCCGCCGACTCGCAGCCGTCCAGGACTGCCTGGTACGATTCCGGGGTCGTGGCTATGGCGCCCGGTCCCGGCCAGCCCTCGATCGCCAGACAGGACCCGGTATCCTCGAATACCGGCACCAGTTCGCGCAGCGAGGCCACGAAGCGCTCCAGGTTGTCGGCGCGCGGCAGCGACGCATCCTCGGGGATGGCGCAGATGTTGAAGATCCTGGCGCCGCCGGCGGCGGCGGCGCGCAGGTAATCGGCGGCGCGCCGGACGCCGGCGCGGCGGGTGTCCGCATCCGCGGAGGTGAGCTGCTCGCGCCCGATCAGGTCGGCGGCGCCGACGGCGAAGCCGGCGCCGGTGAGAAGCTGCGCGGTTTCGTCCGCATCCTCGTCCAGGTCCAGAAACTCGAAGCCGTTGGCGGTTGCCCAGCGGGCGACCGCCAGCAGGTCACTCTTCCAGGTGAGTTGCTTGACGTAGAAGCCGATAGGGAAGTTGCCGGTGCGGGTAGTCATGGGGCGATTCTGATGGTACCGGCGCCGGATCTGTCAATCGGGTCGCCGGCCCGCGTCTTGCCGGCAACCGGGCCGGCTCCGTAGACTGTGGCCATGCGTGTTTACGTCGGAACCTATACCCGCGATGAAACCGGCAGCGAAGGCATCTACCTGGCGGACCTCGACGTTGCCTCCGGCGAGCTGACCGTGCGGGGGGTGGCGGCGCGCGCCGACAACCCGTCGTTTCTGGCGTTGAACGCCGCGGGGAGCCACCTCTACGCGGTCAGCGAGGTGAGCGATGCCGGCGGCGCCCCGCAGGGCGCCGTTGCGGCCTACCGGGTGGCGGCCGACGGCGCGCTGACCCTCCTGGGCCGGCAGCGCACCGGCGCCGCCGGCCCGTGTCACGTCGCGGTCGATCCGAGCGGTGAGCTGGTGTTCGCCGCCAACTACGCCGGCGGCGCGTTCACCATGTTCCGGTGCGCGCCCGACGGCGCCCTCGGCGAGCGCCTGGTGACGCTCCACCACGAGGGCCGCAGCGTCGATCCGGCGCGCCAACAGGAACCCCATCCGCACTCGGCGAACCTGTCGCCGGACGGCGCCTTCCTGTACGTTCCCGACCTCGGCACCGACCGCATCGAGAGCTACCGCATCGACGCTGCCGCCGGCACCCTGACCGCCGCCGGCAGCACCGTCATGGCGCCCGGCTCGGGGCCGCGGCACTTCGCGTTCCACCCCCGGGGGCGGGTGGCGTACGCCATCAACGAGCTCGCCTCCACCATTACCGCATTCGCCTGGGACGCCGCCGGCGGCGGGCTGACGGAACTGCACACGGTGTCCACGCTGCCGGACGGCTTCTCCGGCACCAGTCACTGCGCCGACATCCACGCGCATCCCGACGGGCGCTTCGTGTACGGCTCCAACCGCGGCCACGACAGCATCGCCATCTTCGCCGTGGGCGGCGACGGGCGGCTGGATCCGGTCGGCCACGAGTCGACTCAGGGGAGCACACCGCGCAACTTCACCCTCGATCCCTCCGGCGCGCTGCTGCTGGCCGCCAACCAGCGCAGCGACAGCATCGTGAGCTTTCGGGTCGACCCGGAGCGCGGCGCGCTGCGGCCCACCGGGCACCGCGCCGCGGTCCCCGCGCCGGTCTGTCTGGTTCCGGTCCCGGGCACCTGACGCCGGCGCCGCGCGCCGGCTCCCGCTCAGGTGGCAACGCGCCCGGCGATGCCGTAAGCTCACGCCATGCATCCTCCGAAACCGGCCGCCGACGCGGGCTACCTGGAAGCGGCCGCGCGCATCATCTTCATGGGCGGCCTGAACCGCCGGGTGGTGGACGGCAAGTGGGCGGGCTTTCGCCAAGTGTTCTCCAACTTCGACCTGGCTGCGGTCGCCAAGCTGACGCCGGACGACGTCGACCGCATCGCCCAGGATGATCGGGTCATCAAGTACCGCGCCAAGCTGGCGGCGGTAGTGACCAACGCCCGCGCCATGGCCGCCATCGCCGCCGAACATGGTTCGTTCGCCGCCTACGTGGACGCGCTGTACTCGCAACAGGGAGCCGGCGGCGCATGCCGCGCGCTGGCCAAGGAATTCGCCTACGTATCCGAACAAGGCGCCCGCCATTGGCTCTACGCCACCGGCTACGACGTCGGCGAGGTCAGCGACAAGGTACGCGGCAAGTACGCGCCGTTCAGCGGCTAGCCGCGCGCCGATGCAGCCAACCGGACGCAGCAATCGTCGGGCCGCCCGGGGCGTTGTCGGGACCGCGCCGGGTAGCGCACAATGGGCGTCATGTCAGTAGATGCCCTGGAATTGGCGCACCGGCTGGTAGCCATCGATTCGGTGAGCCGCCACAGCAACGCCGCGATCAGCGACCTGTTGCACGGCGTGCTGGAGGGCGCCGGGTTCGAGGTGGAACGGCTGGAGTACGACGACCCGGCGGGGGTGCGCAAGGTCAACCTGGTGGGCCGTCGCGGGCGCGGCAGCGGCGGCTTCGGGCTGTTTTCCCACAGCGACACGGTGCCCGGGGATAGCTGGGCGGCCGGCGCGTTCAGCCCGCGCTGCGCGGGCGGCCGCCTGATCGGCCTGGGCAGTTGCGACATGAAGGGCCCGCTGGCGGCCACCATCGAGGCCGCTGCGGCGGCGCCGGCGGACCGCCTGACGCGACCCGTCTACGTGGTGGTGACCGCGGATGAGGAGGTATCGGGACGCGGCGCGCTGCACGTGGCGGCCAACTCCCGCCTCTACCGCGGCGGTCCCACGCTCGGGGTGATTGCCGAGCCGACCCGGCTCACGCCGATCTACGCCCACAAGGGCAGCGCTCAGGCGGTGGTGACCGCCTGCGGGCGCGCGGCCCACAGCAGCACCGGCAAAGGGGTCAACGCCACCTTCCTCATCGCGCCGTTCCTGGCCGAGATGGCGCAGTTGGCGCAGGAGATTCAGGCCGACGAGACGTTTCTCAACCCCGAGTTCTCGCCGCCCCACAACTGCCTCAACGTGACCATCGACGACGGCCGCGCGCGGCCCAACGTCACCGCCGCGCGCACCGTGTGCACGCTCGGCTTTCGCCCCATGCCCGACGACCGCAGCGCCGACCTGCTGGCCATCATCCGCGAGAAGGCGGAGCGCCGCGGCCTTGAGTTCGAGGGCCGCCTCGGGGCGGCGTTCCGGGTGCCGCCGGACAGCCGCGTGGTACGCCTCGCCCTGGAGGCCAGCGGCGCGGAGCGCGCCGCTACGGCGGCGTACGGAACCGACGCGTTCGCCTTCATGAACGATCTGGAACTGGTGGTGCTCGGTCCGGGCGACATCGCCCAGGCGCACACCGAGGGAGAGTGGATTGCGGTGTCGGAGCTGCGCCGCGCCGTGACCGTCTACCGCGCCATGATCGACGCCGCGTGCGGTCCCGCGGCCGAACCGGCGGATGCCGCGCCCGCGGCCGAGCCCGCGCCGGCGTGACCGGCGGCGTGGCGCAGCGCGCGGCTGACCCGGCGGCGGACGCCGCCGGCCCGCTGTTCAGTCTGGAGATGAAGGTGCGCGACTATGAGTGCGACCTCCAGCAGATCGTCAACAACGCGGTCTACCAGCACTACTTCGAGCACACCCGCCACGAATTTCTGCTGCGCGTCGGCCTCGATTACGCGTCCCTGCACCACGCCGGCGTCGATCTGGTGGTGGTACGGGCGGAGCTGGACTACCACTACCCGTTGCGCAGCGGCGACCGCTTCCTGGTGACCCTGGACCTGGAACCGAAGGGGCCGATTCGATTCCTGTTTCGGCAGGCCATCTTCCTCATCCCGGACCGGCGGCGTATAGTTACCGGCGTATTCCAGGGGGCGAGTCTTCGCCGCGGGCGTCCTGCCGCGGTGGCGGAAGTGACCGATGCCCTCTACAAAGCGAGCACACGTCTATGAGCAAGAAGATCTTTTTCCTGGTTGGCGAGGACGAGTATCACTCCGCGCGCACCATACCGCCGTTCGCCCGGCGGGTGGCCGGCGAGCTGGGCCATGAGGCGGTACTCAGCGTGGGGGCCGAGGCCGACCCGCTCGACCTCACGGGGCTGGATGACGCCGCCCTGCTGGTGATCGCGGTGCGGTTCCGCAACCCGACTCCGGAGCAGCTCCGGCAGTTGCACGACTGGTTCGCCGCCGGGCGTCCCGCGGTAGGCATGCGCACCACCAGCCACGCCTTCAGCAACGCCCGCGGCTGGTGCCCCGACTACTTCGGCGGCCATTACATGAGCCACGCCCCCAACCAGCAGGGCCAGCTCGCCGCGGTGTACCCGGCGGCCGCTTCGCATCCGATCGTGCGCGATCTGCCCAAGGTTACCGAAATGGGCTACGGCGGCTCCTACAACGCCGTGCCGCTGGCCGACACCGCCACGCCGCTCATGTTCGGCAAGACCGGCGAGTTGCCGGCGGAGCCGGTGGCGTGGGTCAACCGCTACACCCCCGACTCGCGGGTGTTCTTTACCTCGCTGGGCAGCGCCGAGCACTTCGAGGTGGCGGCCTTTACCCAATTGCTGCGCAACGCCATCGCCTGGTGCCTGGGCGAAGAGGATGATGCCGTTCCGGGAGACGACGCCGGCGCCGGCCCCGCGGCCCTGTTGCCGCCCCCGCCGCGGCGCCCGCCGCACAGCGCCAAAGTCCTGTTCACCGGCGCCCCGCTACGCGGGTGGCGGCATTGGGACCCGAGCCGCCAGCCGCCGGGGATGCGCCTCGACCCGCGCGCGGAGAGCTCCTCCGGCGGCCAGCGGTTCGACGCCGCCCGCTGGCCGGCCACCGGCAACGTGCTGACCGCGGCGCCGGGAACTGGCGACGTCTACAGCGCGGCGCGGTTCGGCGCCCATCGCCTGCATCTCGACTTTCAGCTTCCGCACGAGCCGGAGTGGGTGCCGGGAACGCTGCGCGGCACCGGCGGCGTGTTCGTCGCCGGGCGCTACGAAATCGAGCTGCGCGGGCCGGCGCCGGAGTCGGCGCCGGAATATCAGTGCGGCGCGCTGAACGGTCTCAAGGCGCCGGACGTGGCCGCCGCCGGGGCCGCGGGTACGTGGCAGGAGCTGGAAGTGGAGTTCACCCCGGAAGGGGACGGCGGGCGCATCTCGGTGTGGCTCAACGGCAGCCGCATCCACCATGACGTGGCGCTGACCGGGCCCACGCCGCGCGGCTTCACCGAGCTGCCGGAAGCGTGGCAGGGCAAGTGCCCGCTGCGCCTGCAGGCCGACGCCGCGCCGGTGCGGTTCGCCAACATCTGGGTTTCGGAGTAGGCCTGCCCCAGCAGGCCGGCGTCAGGCGAGCGGAATCTGCTCGGCGACGGCTACCCGGCGAATGTAGTCGGCGCCCAGGTCGTATTCATGCTGGGTGGGCAGGTGCTCGATCATCAGCGGCACCACCTGCGGCAGCTCGTGCAGCGCGCGCAGGTAGGCGCGGTAGTCGATCGCGCCGAGCCCCGGGCGTACTTCGTGCAAGATCACGCTGACCTCTTCCTGCATGGCCAGGTCCTTGGCGTGGGCGGAAACGATGCGGTCGCCGAACAGGCGCACGCTCTCGCGCACCAGCGCGGCGTTTTCGTAGTAGTGCCGCGGGCAGTTCACGAGGTTCACCAGATCCATGTGCGCGGCGAACTGCGGGCGGTCGACGGCATCCAGCAGGCGGCGGATGTTGGCCGGTGAGTCGGCCACGCTGAAGGGATAGATCTCGTACACGAAGCGGGCGCGTTTGGGCTTGACCGTGTCGATCAGCCAACGCGCGTTGTCGACCGCCGCGGCGAACGCATCCGGGGTGAAGTTGAACGCGTCGTGGGAGCCTTGGCCGGGGCCGCCGGGTGAGCCGATGCAGGTGATGGCGCAGAGCGCGCCCACCTCGTCGGCGATGGCCAGGTACTCGGCCATGCGCTGCCGCTCGCGTCGCGCCTCGGCGGCGTCCGGGTGCAGCATGTTGCGCCAGCCGCCCACCTCCGCCAGCAGGATGCCTTCGCCGGCGAATGCGGTTCGTATGTCACGCAGCCGCTGCCGGTCGGCTACCGCCACCTGCGGGCAGTAGGCGGCGCCCAGGCCGCGGGCGCGATGCGCCCGCGCCAGGGCGTATACGTCGTCGACGGCCGAGCCATGCGCCGCGCCCACCGCCGCATCGCCTTCCCGATTGCCCATGATCACACTGCCAAGCCGCACCATAGCGCGGCGATGGTAGCCGGTGGCCGCCGGCCTGCCTACCGGGACGGCCGCGCCGACCGCCCGCGGGCGAGCGGCGCGTCGGGCGGCGCCTCGTCAACCGGCCGCCTGGTGCTCAGCACCACGCCGCCGACGTTGCGCAGGATGCGCTCCAGGCGTTGCGCTTCGCGGTCTACCAGGTCGGCGCGGGTGAGAATGTCGGTCAGGAACCGCTGCACGCTGCGCGCGCCGGCGCTGCTGAAGAACCCGACCTCGGCCAGGGCCTGGGTCAGCGGTTCGGCCATGCGCGCGACGCGCTCGGCCCCGACGGAGCGCTGGCGCGGGCGCGCCCGGCGCGCCGCGCGGTCGTGTTTGTACACCTCGTAGGCTACCACCTGGACCGCGTGCGACAGGTTGAGCGACGGAAACCGAGGCGACGACGGGATGGCGACGGCTACCTGGCATGGCTCCATTTCGGCATCCGAGAGGCCGTTTTTCTCGTTGCCGAACACCAGCGCCGCGGGACCCGGCCGCCGCGCCGCCAACCGCTCCCCAAGTTGCTCGGCGGTCCAGATGCGGTATTTGCGCCGCTTGCCGTCGCGCCGGGTAACCGCCGCGGCGAGGGCGCAGTCCCGCACCGCTTCCGCCACGCTGCGGCACAGCACCGCGCGTTCCAGGAGATCGGCCGCGTGGACGGCGACGATCCGCGCCGCGCGCCAGTCGATCGCCTCCGCGCCCACCAGGTAGAGGGTTTCGATGCCCATGGTCTTGGCGGCGCGGCAGGCGGCGCCGACGTTGCGGCTCTCCTCGGGGCGCACCAGGACGACGCGCAGGCCGCGCCCCGGCGGCGCGGCCGTTGCCGGCGGCGCGGCGGCGGCGGGGAGCGCCGGCTGCGGTCTGCCGGCGGTGCTCACGCCGTCAACGCAACGCGGCCGCAAGCTGCTCGAACAGGTCGTCGTCCGGCTCGAACGACGCCAGGTCGACCGGCCGCCGCTGCAGGGCGCTGGCGTACAGCGCCAGCACGGTCTTGAATTCGTGCAGCGACTGATTGAGATTGGTGCCGGGAAGGGCCGCGTCATCCTCCAGCCAGCGCAGCGTGGCGCGGGTCAGTCCGGCTTGCGCCAGCAGGTTGTTCGGCGCCCACGAGTCGCCGGCGGTGCCGCGCTCGACGCCGCCGGGGCCGGCGATCTCCCAGTCGCCGAACTCCTCGTAGAGCACCCGCCCGCGTTCGGCGTACGCCGCCACCCGGACGTGCTGGTAGGTGGTGTCGGGGTCGCCGATCATCGGCGCCATGGGGCCGGCGAGCCACAGCCCGCGCACCCCGTTCTCGAACTGCAGGTAGCCGGCGCTGGTGTCCGGCGCCGGATGAGTCGGATCGCTGCCGCTCATGCCGCCGGCGGCGCCGAACACCGTCCGTACGCGCGCGTCGCGGTTGAGCGACATCAGGTAGTTGAGCGCGTGGGTGCCCTGATTGGAGATATTCATGCCGCACGAGGTCTCCAGGAACTTGACCGCGCCCAACCTGCCCGACTCCAGCGCCGCCCGGCAGCGGGTCAGATCGACGTGCCAGCGGAACTGGTGGCTGACCGTGAATCTGGTAGCGCAGCGGCGCTCCAACTCCACCAGCGACCGCCAGTCGCGGACGCCGGCCGCCAGCGGTTTCTCCACCACTGCGGCCGGCACGCCCAGGTCCGCTGCCAGGTGCATGAGCGGCGCCCGGTCCGCCGGTTGGGTGACCACGTGCACGAGGTCGGGCCGCTCCCGCTCGATCATCTGCGCCGCGTCGGCGTACGGGGTCAGCCCGAACTCCCGGGCGTGTCCGGCGCGCCGCTCCTCGAGCAGGTCGCAGCAGGCGGTCATGGCCGCGTCCGCCACGTGCTCGTAGGAGCGCACGTGCATGCGGCTGCGCCGCCCGCACCCGATCAGCGCGGCCTTGTAACGTGGGGTACTCATCTGGTCTCACCCTACCCCAAGCGCCGACCCGCTGCCACAGATCGCCCGTTCCCGTGACTCCCGTGCGCGGCTGCGAGCCGCGCGCCGCATATTGCGCCCCGCAACGACCGCAGGTATCGTCTCCCTTGATGCTTGAACGGCTGGAGCTGGTCAACGTAGGCCCGGCGCACGAGATGGAGCTGGAACTGGCGCCGAGGATCAACCTGATCACCGGTGACAACGGGCTCGGCAAGAGCTTCCTGCTCGACGTTGCCTGGTGGGCCTTGACCCGCAAGTGGCCCCGCGACTTGAATCCTCGCCTGACCGCCGGCTACGCGGCGCGGCCAACGGACGTCAAGGCACCGGCAACGTTGCGCTTTACGTTACGTACCGCGTCGGGCGGCAGTCGCAGCTACGAAAGCACCTACTCGGCGCTGGACGAAGGCTGGCCGGGGCGCCCCGGACGGCCATGGATTGCCGGGCTTGTCGTCTACGCGCACGCCGATGGCGGCTTTTCGGTGTGGGATCCGGCGCGGAACTACTGGCAGACACGAGCTGGCGTGGACGTTCAGGATCGGATTCCGGGCTACGTGTTTTCTCCGCAGGAGGTCTGGTCCGGACTCACGGTACCCGTCAACGGCAGCCCCACCAGAGTATGCAAGGGCCTGCTCGATGACTGGTCGAGCTGGATCAGAGAGCGGGGGACGGAAGCGGATCTGATGGCGCGGGTCCTTGGTACCATGACCGTCGAAGGAGAGCCGATAGCAGTCGGGAAGATTCGGCGCCTGTCGGTCGACGACACCCAGGATGTTCCGTCGATCAGCACGAAATACTCCGACGCGGTACCGATCGTCCATGCTTCCTCGGGAGTGCGCAGGATCGCGGCGTTGGCCTACATGCTGGTGTGGTCGTGGTGTGAACACCTCCGCGCTGCCGAGCAGCTCGGATTGGAGAGCACTCGCCAAGTCGTCCTCTTGTTCGACGAAATCGAGGCGCATCTCCATCCGCGCTGGCAGCGGGCCGTGGTGCCCGCCGTACTCAAGGCGATGAACAAACTGTCCGCTGCCTGCCGACCGAGAATTCAACTCCTGGCAGCGACCCATTCACCCCTCGTACTGGCTTCGCTGGAGACATTCTTCGAGGCTGACAGTGACCGGCTGTTCCACCTTGATCTTCGCGATGAACAGGTGATTCTCCATGAGGAGCACTGGGTAAAGCAGGGAGATGTCGTCAATTGGCTGGTTTCGGATACGTTCGGGCTCCGGCAAGGCCGATCAGTCGACGCGGAGCGCGCCATTGAAGCGGCCGAGGCGTTTATGCGCAACGACTCAGATGCGCTCCGCGGACTTGATGAGAACCTGCGGGACGAAAGGGACATCCACCGGGAGCTGCAACGTGTACTGCCGGGGCACGATCCATTTTGGCCGCGGTGGGTGGTCCGTACCGAGGCCGAGCGTAGCGAGAAATGATCGCGGCGGCGATAGAGAACGAGAGGGCCGGCGCTGGCCGGCGCAGGAGGGATTCCGGTGGGTGACGTGCGTGATCGGCTTACTGACGCCGAGCTGCAGCGATTCCTGGTCGATGGCTACCTCAAGTTGCGGCTCGAGCTGCCGGCGGCGTTTCACCGCCGGGTCTACGACCGCATCGGCACCGTGCTGGAACGGAGTGGCAACCCGCACAACAACATCCTGCCGGAGGTGCCGGAGCTGCGGCAGGTGTTCGGCCACCCGCAGGTGACCGGCGCGTTGGCCAGCATCCTGGGCAACGACTACTACCTGCACCTGCATCGCCACTGCCACGACCGCGCCCCCGGCGCCAAGCCGCAGCGCATACACCAGGACAGCCTCTACAACAGCCGCTACGCCGCGGACGGCAATCGCCGGCACCATCACGCGCGCTGGGCGATGGCGTTCTACTATCCGCAGGACACCGGCGCCGCGATGGGGCCAACCGCCGTCGTACCGCGCAGCCACTATCTGAATGAGGCGCAGCGGGAGGAGGACGAGATTCACCTCACCGGTGAGGCGGGCACGGTGGTGATCGTGCACTACGACATCTGGCACCGCGCCACCGGCTACCTGACCGGCGGCCCGACCCGCTACATGGTCAAGTTCCTGTTCACGCGGATGGCGGACCCGGCGCGGCCCAGTTGGCGGCACGAGCCGGCCGGCGCCGCGCCGCGCTGGCAGGCCAACGGCGCCGCGGCTGACGCCGGGCGTCCGGCGTTGCCTGCGGTATGGGACTATCAGTGGCGCTGGCATCTCGGCGCCGCCCGGCGCGCGCTACCGGCGGCGGCCAACGGCCGCCTGGGCGCGCTGGTGGATCGACTCGCGGCGGCCGACGAACCGGGGGCGCTGGACGCGGCGTATGCGCTGGGGCAGGGCGGAGCCGCCGCCGGCGCCGCTCTGGCCGAGGCGTTGCGGAGCGGCGACGAGCGGGTGCGGCGCAACGCCGCCTATGGCTTTGCGCCGCTGGGAGCCGCCGCGGTGTCCGCCCTCGGCGGCCTGCTGGAGGACGGCGCCGCCGCAGTGCGCGCCCGCGCCGCCGACGCACTGGGAGACGTCGGTGCGCCGGCCGGCGCCGCCGGGGCGGCGCTGAGCGCCGCCCTGAAAGATGAATCGGAGCTGGTACGGGGGCATGCCGCGGACGCACTGGGCACCGTGTACGCCGGCGCCGCAGCCGCGGCTGCAGCGCCGGCCGCGGCCGCGCTGGCTGCCGCGCTGGAGGACGAGAACGAGGTAGTGCGCCGCAACGCCGCCCTGTCGCTGGCGCGCGTTGCGCCGGGCGCAGGAGCGGCGGCCGACCAAGTGGCCGCGGCGCTCGCTGGGGCGCTCGACGACGCCAGCCACTACGTACGCGGCTATGCGGTGCTCGGCCTGCGCCGGTTGGGCACGCCGCGCGCGCATGGCGAGCTGCTCGGCTACCTGGAATCCGCGCGCTGGGACCCGTCGCAACTGCAAGCCTGAAACGTTATTGATCGGCCGCTATGCTGAGGGCCATGTCGTCGACTCTACTCAATGCCGCCCGGCGCGCGCAGTTCGCGGAGCAAGGCTACTTGGTGCTGCCGGAGGTCTTCGATGCGGCCGAGGTGGCGCGCATGCGCGGCGAGGCGGACCGCATCCTGGAACTGGTGATCAACTCCTCGCTGGCCCTGGGCCGCACCAGCGGGCGCCTTGATCTGGCGCAGGATGAAGCCGGCCGCCAGACGGTGCGCAAGATCCAGCCAATCAACGACCTTTCCCTCTACCTGAGCGAGGTGGCCGCGGACGAGCGTCTGCTCGGACCGATGCGGCAGCTCATGGGTGACGAGCCGGTCCTGATGGAGGAGAAGCTCAACTACAAGGAGCCGCTGCCGGAGCCGCTGCCCGGCCTCCAGGCGGCGCGCGCCGCCACCCACTTCCCCGTGCATAGCGACTGGGCCCACTACCAGGCCCAGAGCTATCCGCAGACCATCATCTCGTCCGCGGTGTCGATGGATGACAGCACCCCGGAGTCGGGACCGTTGCGGGTATGGCCCGGCAGCCATACCGCGCACCTGGAACATGAGCGGCTCCCGGACCGCGAAATTCAGGTGCGCGCCGACTTGATCGACCTGCAGGGCGGACAGGACCTCCTGGCGCCGGCGGGGTCGGTGATGTTGTTCCACGTGCTGCTCGTGCATTGTTCGCGCAGCAACCGCTCCGGGCGGCCGCGGCGGCTGATGATCTACAGTCACTTCCCGCAGTCCGCCGGCATCGGCTTCGACGTCCGCAACGGCCGCCGGCGGTTCACCGAGTCGCCGTTCGAGTGGGAGTACGCCGCCCGGCTGCTGCGCGGCGCAGCCGCCGCCCCATTTCAGGCCCCAGGGTTCTGAGATTCTCTACTCAGGTTCGAAGCCGTGGTCGGTGAAGTTGAGCGTGCGGCTGTTTTCGGTCACCGCGCGCACGGTGGCGTCGGGGGCGCCGGCCGGGAGTTTCGCTTCGATTTCCAGCGTCACGTCGACCTGGGCCCCGTCCAGTCCGACGAGGAGGGCGATCACCTCTTCCGCGATCTTGCTGGCGTCGCGGCCGGCGCGCATCGAGTCGAGGGTCACGGCGCCGTGGAAGCGCGTCAGCGGCGGCGGTGGCGGTGGTGGCGGCGGCGTGGGGTTGGGGGCGTCGGGTGTGGGCTTTCGCACGGGATCGGTGGGAGCCGGTTCGGGCGGCGCTTCCGCGTCCAGTTGCTTGCGGGCGACCTCCGGTTTGACGAGCAGCCCCGGCTCATCGGCGTCGGGAATCTCGATCCGTTCCCCGGCGCGCAGCCCGCGGTAGCGCCCGGCGTCCTCGTCGAAGCTGTCGGCGAACGCGAACGAGTCCTGTTCCCAGGTGATGAGCGCCAGTCCGTCGGAGATGCAGCGCAGCAGCACCTGCGGCTCCAGCAGTCGGGCCAGGTATGGATAGCGGACGTAGTCTTCGACGAGCTGGGCGACTGACACGTGATCGCCGCGCCACAGCGGCACGCGCTCCAGCTCCACGCGCAGGAGCGTGGGGCCGTAGCCGGCCAGGAGCCCGTCCTGGGCCTTGAGCCGGCCGGAGGCGCGCACCGCCAGCGGCTCTTCTCCCGTAAGGTTGAACGCGTTCCAGGTCAGCGCCGTCTGCGCGTTGGCCTGCGCCGGCAGCAGCAGCCAGCGGTAGGTCTCCGGGATGCGCGCCTGCACCGCGTCCGCCGCGGCGCCGCGTTGCGTTTCTGCCTGCCGCACCTGCTGCGGCGTCAGATTGAGGTCCTCCCGGTCGGCGATGATCGACTTCCAGGCCAGGAAGTCGCGCGCGCCCTCTTCCAGGTCCTGCAGGAGGTTTGCGTCGGCGGCAAGGAACACCAGGGTGTTGCGGTAGAGGCGCGGCGCGTTGCCGCGGAAATCCAGGATCGCCTGCGCCTGCCGTTCGGCCGGGCTGCCGCCGCCCCGGCGGTAGGGATGGTCGGCGCCCAGAACGACCAGCCGCGCGTCCCGGTCGTCGGGTACGTCCTGCCCCGACTCCGGCAACGGGTGCACGCGGCTGAAGTCGCCGGGCTGGCGCAGCGCCGCGCGTACCCGCGCCGCGATCTCCATGTCCACCGGGTCGCGGTTGCGCCGCAACTGCGCGGCGCGGTCTTCCGCCAGCCGGGTGACCGTGGGCTGGGTGTCGTACCAGTAGCGCCCGTTGTCCTCGTAGAGATAGGTGGCGGCGGTCGCCAGCCGGCGCAGCGCGTCGCCGAACACCGTCGACGGCGCGCCCGGCAGCATGCAGCCCAGCTTTACCCGGCGGTCGTCTATCCCGCGATGCGCGGCGCCGGCGGTGGGAGCGGAACCGAGGAAGAGCGCCCGCGCCACCCGGCGGGCGGCCGCATGCCGGCCTAGACTGGGGTGCTCGGCGTCGGTTCGCAGCGGCAGCGAGTCGGCGCCGTCGACGTCGGTCTCGATGATCGGCGCCCAATTGTCGTCCAGGTAGCGCGTCAGCTCGGCCTGCACGCGCCCGTCGTCGAGCGCCAGGTCGCCCGGCAGAATCAGGGGGCTGCCGGCGCCCTGTTCCCACTGCTGGTGAATCACCGCCGCCATCAGCCGCAGCACGCCGCGCGTGCGCTGGAACTTGGCCAGCGCCGACCAGTCGCTGTACAGCCGGGCGAAGATTTCCGGATGGATCGGGTAGGCCGCCTTGAGGCGCTGTTCGTAGGCGGCTTCTCGGCACTCGCCGGGAAACTCCTGCTGCTGCGCGCGGTACAGCTCGGAGAAGCCGCGCGCCACCACGTCGCGCGCCGTGAACTGAGCCGCCTGGAACGGCTGGAACAGGCGCCGCCGCACGATCTCGAAGCTCTCCTCGGCGGTGGCCGGCCGCCAAGCGGTGTCGAGGCGCCCGATCGCGTTGCTCAGCCGGCCGAGAGCCTCGCGGCCGCGCTGGCCGCCTACTTCCGCGTCATCCGCCGGCTCATGCGGCGCGCCGCCGGGTTCCGAGGCCGGCAGACTGATCACCAGCAGGCAGTTGGGGACCGCCCGGGCCGATTCGGTGAGGGTCTGAGCAAACGTGAACTGGGTCTCGAAGCTGCCGGCCGGGAGCTCGCCCTGATCGTGAAGCTGGCGCGCGTACGCCACCCACTCGTCGATCAGGATCAGGCAGGGGCCGTACTCGACGAACAGCTCGCGCAGGCGGTCGCCGGGACTGGTGGCATGCCGGTCGTCGGCGGCGACGCGCGCGAACGCCTCGGCGCCGCCGAGCTGCCACGCCAGTTCGCCCCAGAAGGTGCGGACCGCGGTGCCGTCGTCCTTGATGGACGGGTTGCCCGGCGAGATGCGGTTGCCGACCAGTACCACGCGGCGCACCTCCGGCAGCGCGGTAACGCCGGCGGCCTGCCGTACGTCGTCCACGCCGGCCAGTTCGGAGGGGAGCGCGCCGGAGAACAGGTGGTAGAGGGCCAGCATCGAGTGGGTCTTGCCGCCCCCGAAGTTGGTCTGCAGTTGCACCACCGGGTTGCCGCCCGCGCCGGCCAGCCGCTGCACGGCGCCGGTCAGCAGCCAGCGCAGACTGTCGGTGAGGTAGGTACGGCGAAAGAACTCCACCGGTTCGCCGTATTCGGCGGTCCCCTCGCCGCGGTAGACCTGCCACAGATCGGCGGCGAACTCGGCCTGCTGGTAGCGCCCGCTGGCGACATCCTGATGCGGGACTACCACCTCGCGCCACGGCTTCAGCCCGGCGACCGCGCCGCCGGCGCCCGAGCTGCGGGCGGCGCGGCGCCGCTCGGAGCGCACCTGCTCCTGAAAGCGCAACCGCAGCAGCTCCTGCTTGAGGGCGTCGAGATCCCGGACCTGCGGCGCCGAAATGGAGGTGAGCAGCCGTTGCGCCGAGTCGAGGGCGCGGTAGGCGTCGTCGGTGGAAAACGGCTCCTGGTGCGCCCACTTGTTGCGGTGGTCGCGCAGCTCGCTGACCAGGCTGCGGTCGGAGCGTCCGAGAATGGCGCGGAACACTTCGTTCCAGGTGTCCCACATCAGCCGCAGCATCAGCGCCGCGTCCCATTCGGAGGAGGGCCGCCGCAACGCCGGATCGTCGGCCAACTGCTGGCGGCGGTAGAGGTCGAGCTCGCGCACCGCCCGCTTGAGCTCGCGCTCGACGAACGGCCCGAGTCCCGTGCGCAACAGCTCCAGCCCCTTGCCGACTCGTTCGTGATTGGTCATTGCGCTACCTCGTCCATGAAGCTCGACGCTTGCGCGCCGCGCAGGGTCGCCGGGCGCTCACTCCTGCCATGAGCAGGTAGAGTATAGCCTGAACCGCGCGGCGAAGGCGATTACGAGTCGAGGCACCCCGGCGCCCGTCCAGGCGCTCCTTGGTGTCAGGCGGGTTCGGTGCGGCTCATGGCGTGTCGATGTGATATGGTTTGCTGGCACTAGGAGTATGTTCGTATCGGGTGGATCCAGGCGCTTCCCTCCTCTGGGAGAAGATCAGCTCTCTGCTGCAGTCGCGGTGTTCTCATCCTTCAGTTACGTAGTTACGTCGCTGGGATGGGACTCTGCAGCCGGTCGTGCAATGCGCGTACTTCAGGAGCACTGAATGAGTAGCGTCGAAGCCGTATTCGGATCCGAGCTGACGCACCTGAGTGAGGAAGAGGCAGCTCGCAGGTCCCGCCTCCGGTTCGTAAGAAGCAAGATCCAGCTCGGGGTGTTCGATGCATCTCGTAATCCCACCGGCCATGTGCTGACGGCCTGGGAGGCATGCCAAGCATATGGACTGAAGATTCTCGAAGAGGCCGTGGAGTATGGAAGCGCGATTCTGAATCATCCCGACGGTATGGAGCCGGTTCTGCGCCACCGCTTGGAGGAGCTTGGCCTCCAGCCTTCCGCGGTGGCTCGGGAGACCGGTCTTGAAGCCCAGGTCGTGGATCGGGCCGAGCGCCGGCGCGATGACAACAGGATAGGGGATCTGGAGCGAATTGGATTCATCCTGGGACTTGACGAGCTGCAACTCGGATACCGGCCGACCGGCCCGGTGGATGCCGAACTATCCGTCCGCCTCAAGACGTTGCGGCCACCGCAACCGAACGGCGCGCGCCGGCTGAGCCCGCGTGCGGTGCTCATATTCGCCCATGCCGCATCCGTGATTCGGGCCCAACACCGGTTGCAGCGCTGGCTCGGGCTCAAAGGCCGCCGGTTCAAAACGTCGAACCATTACGGGGCGCCCGGTTCGTCTCCGGCATACAAGGTCGGTTACGACTTGGCCGAGCATGCGCGACGCACTCTGAGTCTCGGCGACGAACCCGTAGATTCGATGAGACACTTGGTCGAAACCAAACTTGGAATCCCAGTGATCCAGACGGAGTTACCGGACGACATCGCTGGCGCGACGATCGCGGTAGACGATCCCGAACGCGGTGAGGTTCGGGGGATCGTGCTCAACACGATAGGGGCGAACGAGAACGTATGGGTAAGGCGCGCTACGCTGGCCCATGAATTGGGGCATCTTCTGTTCGATCCCATCCAACGTTTGGAACGAGTACGTGTAGATACGTATCAATCGAACGAAGTCGATCCGCAGGTTGCTGCAACCGACTACGTCGAACAGCGCGCCAATGCGTTCGCGATTTCCTTTCTGGCGCCTATGGAGGCCGTGCGCGAAATGGCTCCCGCACCCGTCGAGGCGGACTCGGTGCGGAACGTCATGTCCACGTTTGGCATCAGCCATACTGCCGCCCGTTTTCACATACGGAACTCTCATTATGGGCAGTACGACGTGCCGGAAGTCATGTATCCAGCGGCCCCTTCAGATGAACAGAAGGCGGCGGAAAACTTCGCTCTCGATTACTTCCCCATCCAAAGCACGCCGCCGTTGCGCCGCGGCAAATTCGTCGAGGCTGTGACGTCGTGCCTTGTCAAGGGATACATTTCCGAAGATACGGCAGCGAAGTACATGAATTGCAGCAGGACGGAATTACAAGATAACCTGCCGGCAATCATCGGATTATACGGCTGATCAATCGAGGGTTTTATCGAACTGGACTCCGATGGTCAATCGCTATCTATTCTGGAACATGACGATGCTTTCTCGAGACGCCACTCGTCCATATTTGCCCATCTGCTGCGCGCTGTTGCCGCTCCTTTGAGGGGAGGTCCGGCGGCGGATGGCTCGAACGGGTTGAATTCGAGCCCGAACTTATGAAGCATGTTGGGCATGGTGGAGCTCCCTCCTGTGGGGCGCACTCACGTCTTTGTGCACCCGTATGTGAGAGATGTATGGGCCGTTTTCATGTCGATAATAGCTTCGCAGCGCGAAATCTTCACGGTATAGTGAAGTCGCGTCGAGGCTGGCCAGGGTAGGGGAGGTAGGAATTAGCGCCGTGTGGTACGGCCATTCTCGCAAGAGCCAGTCGATCGCGGCGAACAGGGAGAGTCGCGGTTTGCGCTGCCCTTCACAGTAGCGCTTGATCAGGTCATGGATGGAGAACATGGTCCATTCGGCGGACGTTCTAAGCGAGAGTAACGCTTGGACCGTTTCCGCGACGGATGCGGCGGCAGGAGCGGATTGAGACAGGGGGAACATGGTAGTGCTTGCCCCGCTCAGAGAGCAGTATTCGTCGATGAGATGCAATTGGTCGCGAGCCCAATAGCGCAGCCCGTACATGATCGCAGTCTTGCTAACGCGTGACGAGTACTGCGTGGTTCGGCCGGTCGTCTTGTTGCGAATTACCACGGCGGTCGTTCCGTCGGATGACCGGTGGTGCCACCACGTGACGGAGAGACTGTCGTGGCGAAAATCAGCCGCTGAAATCGGTACAGCATGCGACGGCATAAAATAGTCAAAAAATGACGATCGGCAATCCTCGTTGCGCAGGACCAACCCGGCAAATCGGTCGCACGCGTCTGGGTGCAACGACTGGTCGCCATTGGGCGGATGGGGCAAGCGTAACAGTTCGCGTACCTCGGGATCGTCGATATTCGCGCGCAGCGTTCGTCCTGCTCGTATGAGTATGCGCAGACGCAGCAGGGTATTCCGATAGTGGTAAAGGGTCGTGGGGGCTGGCCGGGGATTGCGCGGTGTGAGTGTAAGTCCCTTGGTCAGAACGAGATCGTTGATTTCCTTTACGGTGAGGCCGTGCGGATTGTCGGCTACCGCGCTCAGGATGCGGTGGAGCCCGGCGAAGGAGACGGAGCGCATCCAATAGGCGCCTTGCGGCGGTGTATCAGGCGGTGGCGCCCCGTCGATTCGGATAGTGTCCGTTGGCGTCTGCACCGTGCCCACGCAGGGCCGAGGATACGACGTGAGGGCCGTCGTAGTCCAAGGGTTACGGAGGGGACCCCGTCCGCCGCGGCGCTCGCGTTGCGCGTGGCGGTTCATCAATTACCAGGGTCTCCGGGGTCGGCGTTCAGTGACAGCTCGGTCTGGCGCAGCCGCGCCTCCGTCACGGCGAGCCTGCTGATTTCCGGCCAGCTCTTTACCAGCCCGTTGTAGTCCAGCGCCTCGGCGGCGCGCTTCCTGCGTTCGCTCACCGTGTACAGCCGGTAGCACAGCTCGCGGGCGAGGCCGGCGACGCCGCGGAGTCGGCGCAGCAGTGCGGCCGCGGCCATCTCCCCGCCCTGCCCCACGACGCGGATCAGATGGTGCACCGCCTCCCAGGCCGTGAGGCGGTCGTCTGTCGCCGGGTCCCAGTCCGCGGGCAACTCCTGCGGGCGCAGCAGGCGCACGCTCCCGGCCTGCGAATGGATGATGCCGGCCTGCACCATGCCGCTGACGCTGGTGTTCTTGGCGGTGGCCAGGGTCTCCGCGCTGCCGTACTCCCCGGCCTCGAAGCCATGCTGGTCGAACCACGCCAGCGCCCAGCGGCTATCGGTATCGAAGTCGCCCTCCTGCGCGGCCAGGATCTCGTCGAGCGTCTGATTGATGAGGGCGAGGGCCTCGCCCACGGTGACGCGGTTGCCGTCGCCGTGCAACACCCTGGCGTAGCGGGTGAAGATCGCCATGCCGGGGCCGATGGCGGCCTGCGCGAGGTCAACGGGGGCGACGTTGCCGCGTTGCAGGTGTACGAGGGCCGGCGGCAGTTCCTCCTTCAGAGCGTCAATGAGCTCCCGGCGCGAGCCGAGCGGCGCATCGTCCGGCCGCCGCCGGCAGACCAGGACGATGCTGGAGGCGAGCGCATTGGAAGCCATGCCTCTCATCCGGCGGCTGAGCTCCGTTCGCATCGGCCAAGTACCGCTGATTCCGAAGCCGGAGCTGATCACGGCTTCCAGAAACGTCTCCCAGCCGGTGCTGGAGACGCCGCGGTCGTCGCGGCTCTCCGCCTGCTTGAACGCGTAATAGATCGTCGTCGGAAACGCGGGATGCGTCTCCTGAGCCAAACGCTTCATCGCCTGTGTCATGCTGTTCATGAAGAACGCCTCGGCTTGCGCCGCGGTGCCGTGGCGAATAGGAGTCGCGACTATCTCCTCCACCTTCGGCACGGCGATCGTGGTGAAAATATCCGGTATAACCGAACGCAGCGAACGTCGCAGCCAGACATAGAAGAAGTCAGAAAGGTCTGCATAACCGATATTGTCGTAGTACGGTGGATCGGTGGAAATGATTTTCGCCGATAAAGAATCGCGAGCGCGAGCATCCTGTTGGTCGCTACGACCGAGCAAACGCGACGACAGAGAGGCAATACTGGAACCGATCGAGGATATACCGCCTTCGAAGTTACCGCTCGATTCTGACAGGGGGTTACTCTCAGCGAAATCCCAGACCATGGGGATAGCCTGTCTACCGAACGTGTTGCGCGCATGTTCCCGCAGACTCGCCCATGCGCACACGGTGGAGTTTCGATCCGCAACCTTATCCACGGCGAACGCCAGATACACCGACACAGCGTCGGCGTAGGCGATAGCTCCGTCATCCGCGGCATGAAGGGGCCGGCCGTCGTCGAGAAGGCCGGCGGCGACGGCGTGTTGCCGTATGCGGTCGCGCGTCGCTGCTACCAAGTCGGAGAAGGTATTGAGCGCGACGAGCTGCCGGGACGTAAACAGGTCGCCCCAGGTCTTCATGCCGTAGCCGCCCACGCGAAACCCGAGTGCCTGCTGGAAGAACTCCAAATCCGGCGTCCAGTCTGGACAAGCGTCAAGTGCGACGGCTTCATGCTCGACAGTCGGCGCGACATATGTCCGACCACGATCGCCCTCCGCAACGATCGCCAGCAGCCGCGCGCCCATGCGGCCGGCCATGCCTTCGGCCTTGATGTAGTCCGGCGGGATCGGCACGCCCGACACCAGGCAGCGGAAGTTGGCGCCGCGCGCCAGCTTGGTGCCGGCCTTGGCCGCAGCCGCGTCGGGCGGCGCGCCGACCTTGACCGTGAAGCGGTAGCGGTAACCGTCCGCGCCGATCACCGGTTCGACGTACGCTTCCTTGCCCTGCTTGGTGGACAGCATGAAGGTGGAGACCAGCGGCACCTCCACCTGCGCGAACGCCGGGTTGGGGCTCTTGACCGTGCGCGCCCACAGCCACGCGATCACCGTCAGCTCACGCCCGGCGTAGGGCAACAGATCGGGGCGTTCCCGCACCATCTCGTCGGTTACCGCGACCTTGGGATAGAGATGGCCGATGCGCCGCTCCGCCTCCTCCCGCATCCAGCGCCCATAGCAGCGCACGTCCTCCGCCAAGCCGCGCGCGCCGGTCCACGTCGCGCCCAGCAGTTCCCCTTCCGACCGCGCTTCAGGGTGCACCGGGGGGCGCCCGGCGAACTTCGGCGGGAGCTCGATCATCGCCTTGTTGATCAGCACGGCCACCGGGTTCAGGTCGCTGGCGTGCGCCTCCAGGCCGAGCCGCTGCGCTTCCAGCGGCAGCGCGCCGCCGCCGGCGAACGGGTCGTGAAACGGCGGCAGGCGCTCCGGGTCGAGCAGCTCGGCCGCGCGCGGATGATCGGCGTGGTCGGCGCAGGCGCGCCGCCAGCATGCGCGGATTTCGTCGCGCGCCGCCTGCAGCACCTCCTCGTTGGTGGTGTTCTCCCACTTGACCAGCGCTTCGATCAGATCGAATAGCCGCTGCCGCTCCCGGTCCTGCTCCTGCTCGGTGGGGAAGAGCTCCGGGTGGCTGGAGGGATCGTCGACCAGTTGCGCGAAGATGACGGCGCGGGCGGCCGCCAGCGGGCGCCGCGCCCACCACAGATGCAGGGTGCTGGGGTGGCCGTGGCGGATCGACTTCTCGCGCGCCGCGGCGGCGTTGATGGCGTCCAACGGCAGCGCCACCTCGATCAGCTTCTTGCGGACGGTCATGCTACCGCGGGAACGGCGGCTCCATCCATCGGTGCAACTCGTCGTTCGCCTTCTCCCGATTCGCCTGCGCCGTCACCCGCCGCCTGAGGCATAGACATCGCTGCCATCGCCTTCCATGATACGCTATCATCTGACAAGGCGGCCATGGCGCTGACATTCGAGTGGGATGATGCCAAAGCCCGGGCCAACGTGCGCAAGCACGGTGTACGGTTCGAGGAGGCGGCCACCGCATTTGGCGACGTCCTATCCGTCACCGTTGCCGACCCGGATCACTCGCTTGATGAGGATCGGTTCATACTATTGGGTATGACCCAGCAGGATCGGCTGTGGTCGTTGCGCACACCGAACGCGGCGCCACTATTCGGCTGATCAACGCTCGACTGGCGACAGCCAAGGAACGGAAGGGATATGAGGAAGGAACCTGAGCTGGAAGGCGGTGACGAATTGCGGGATGAGTACGACTTTTCGCAGGGAGTGCGCGGCAAGTACGCCGGCCGGTATTCTGACGGTGCAAACGTCGTCATCCTCGATCCGGACATCGCCAAGGTGTTTCGCACCTCGGAGGCCGTAAACAACGCGCTGCGAGCGCTGGTGGACGCGGCGAACCGGACGGTTGGCTCGTAGCGGGTACTGCGACCGTTGCGCTCGGCGCACGGACGTACTTCACAGCACCTTCCACCAGGGGGCGGCGAGCACGCCGGGGGCCAGCCATTCGAGCGTGGTGCCGGTGTGCAGCAGCAGTCCGGCCCGGGCCTGCTCGCCGTATTCGGCCCGGAAGGTGCGCAGATGCGCCGCCGCGCCGAGCCGCGGGCGGCTGGTCGCCTTGACCTCGACCGGCAGCAGACGAGCGCCGGTCTCGATCACGAAGTCCACCTCCTCGCCGCCCGCGGTCCGCCAGTAGAGTACCTCGGCGCGGTCGAGGCGCGCGTCGCGCCAGGCCAGCAGGTCCTGCAGCACCAGGTTTTCCAGATACGCGCCGGGAACTTCGCCGGCGCCGGAGCCGGCGCCGGCCACGTGCAGAGCCAGCCCGGTATCGGCCCAGTAGAGCCGGGGCGCCTTGATCAGCCGCTTGGTGCGGTTCACCGCGTAGGCCGGTACCCGCACCAGGAGATAGGAGGTCTCGAGCAGGTTGAGATAGCGGTGAACGGTCGGCTGCGGCAGCGCCGTGTCGCGCCCCAGTTCGGTCTGGTTGACGAGCTGGCCGAGCCGCAGCGCGGCAGCGCGCACCAGGCGCCGGAAGTCCGGCAGCGCAGCGATGGAGGAGAGCGACTGCAGGTCGCGTTCGAGATAGGTGGTCACGTAGCCGTCGAACCACACCGCCCGCTCGCGTGCGGTCTCCATGCGCAAGGCCGGCACCGGAAAGCCGCCGCGGCGGGCCAGCTCGCGCCAATCGTCCGGCTCGCCGGGCTGCGCGGCCACCAGGTCGGGCCACTCCGCGTCCGGCGTTGCCAGCAACTCTTCCCAGATGCCGCAGCGGCCGAGTCCCCGCAGTTCGCGCCGCGTCATCGGCCACAGAGTGAGATAGCTCGCGCGGCCGGCGAGCGACTCCGCCACGCGGCGCATGAGGAGCAGGTTCGCCGAGCCGCTGAGCAGGAACTGCCCCGGCCGGCGTCGGCGGTCGATGGCCCGCTTGATGGCCAGCAGCAGCTCGGGGGCGCGCTGCACCTCGTCCAGGGTGACCGGCTCGGCCCCGCCCACGAGCGCCTCCGGGTCGCGCCGCGCCGCGTCCAGCACGTCCAGGTCGTCCAGCGACAGGAACCGCCGCCGGCCCGGCGTGAGGTCCTGCGCCAGCGTGCTCTTGCCGGTCTGCCGCGCCCCGGTCACCACCACCGCGGGCATTACGTTCAGGCGGTCGCGCAGGCTGCCGGCGACGTGCCGGGGAAGCGTACCGGTATTCATGCCGTGAATGATAATCATTCACGGCATGAATGACTATAGATCGTACGGAGTGCCGTGTACGGCCCGGTCCGTAGCCGGGTAGACAGCCGGCTGATGAGAATTGTACTGTACTGTTGAAGCGCGACGCACGAGGTGTGATGTGAGCAGAAGGCACGGTAAAGCCGTGTCCACTATTGACCATGATTGACGAGAGTAATGCGATTCGTAAAGTGTCGGAGAAGTGGGGTTTTGGAATGGCGCCACCAAAGACGAATATTCATATGGATCGCATTGCGGCGTGTAATCTTTGTCTAGAGATACTGTGTTCGAGAACACTCCGGGAATCGGAACCACAAACCTTACAGTCCCTAAGTACGGTAAAGGGTCTGTTCAATCGTATCGTTCGAGAAGACCAATGGGATTGGTTCACCGTTTCTGCGCAACTAGGATACCCATCGCGTCAATTGTCAAGGGTAATAGCGAACGAAATAGCATTGCTCCGGAGCGCGATAGCGAATAATAACCATGTCACGTTCAATCGCACATGTGCCCGTTTGTGTCGTATACCGACACGAGTTTGCCTATCGAGATTCCTCGGTAAGGCAAGCGTCTACAGGAAGCCCGGAGCCGGATGGATATATGTGCTTTCGACGAGAGAGTTACGCGACTTGCTGAAAATAGGGATGACTACTCGGGGAGTGGAGCACCGAGCTCGAGAGATCAATCGGGCAACAGGTGTGGCAATTCCTTTTGGAGTGAGGCGTTGTTGGCTTGTGTCTGATCCCACGAAGGCTGAAAGAATTATTCATCGACGCCTTCACAGATTCCGTCTTCGGGATGACAGGGAGTTTTTTCGGGTATCGTTCATAGAAGCGGTGCAGATAATAGATGCGGTGATGCGCGAGGAGTCACTTGAATAGGAACTTTGGACGCTCTGGTTGAGTTGAGCAACGTAGCCGGCCAACAGTATAGCACGAAGCGCGCTCCTAGTAGTCGGCCTTATGAGTCTCCATCGAGCGCCTGATCGTCCGCGGGCGACTACATGCCCCACACGGTGACCGGTCGGCCGGCGGCGGATTCGGTGCGGCGGAACACCTTGTCGTTCCACGACCTGCCGGCGGTGCGGTCGAACAGCACCAAGTGGCCTTCGGCGGCCGCGTAGCGGTCCATGTAGGCGCGCGTCTGCGCCAGCCCGGTGCGGATGGTTTCGTCCCGACTGCGGCGCACCAGCTTGCACTCGATCACCATCCGGCGCGTGCGTTCCAGAGGCGCGCCGGCCGGCCAGACGATCAGCAGGTCGGTGCGCATCCGTCCCAGCCCGTACTCGCGCTCCACCCGGCCGCCCGGAGTTGACCACGCGCTGCAGGAACGCCTGCAGCAGCAACTGCGGTCCCGCCTCCCGATACTGGAACCGCTCGATCCAGTGCTCGGAATGCTCGCGAAAGAAGGTCTGAAACGCAACCAGCAGGTCGGCGAGCCGCAGCTCCCCGCTTCGTCTACGTACCAGGCGGGGGCGTGCGTAAGGCCGGCCTGCGTGGTCCAGGCAAGGTCGCGCGGGGTCACCTCCCGGTAGATCGGATTGGCCTCCTTACGTCTCTCTTACGTCAGCCGGCGGCCACCTCGAAGGCCGTCACGTTGCGCGTCTCGCGGCTGAACTCCACCCCGATCAGGTGGATCGGCTCCCCCCGACCGCGGTACTTGGCCGCGTAGCCGCGCTCCCGCAACTGCGCCAGCGCTCCCCCCGGCGGCGCCGTCTCCACCACCTTGAACTCGAACAGATACACGTGCCCGCCGGTCCGCACCGCCATGTCCAGCCGCCCGACCGCGCTCGACTCCTCCACCACGATGTCGTACCCCAGTGCCGCGAAGTAGGAATAGAACACGCTCGCGTAGTACCCCTCGTAGCGCGCGATGTCGTTGTTGGTGTGCCATTCATACGGGATGCCGGCGAAGAAGGCGTGGAACAACTCCCGCAGGCCGGCGCAGTCGTGCGCTTCCAGCAGGCGCGCCAGACGGATGCTGTTCGCGGTCTGCCGTCTGGTGTCCTGCACCAGCCGGCGCAGCAGCACCCGGTTCAGGCTCTGCCGCACTTCCCGGTTCGGATAGCCCAGCCGATACAGCGGCAACCCGCCCAGCTCTTCCTCCCCCGTGATCGTCAGGTAGCCGGTCTGGAACAGCAGCGCCTCGGTGCCGATGTGCTCCACGTCGAACGCCGACAGCAGGTCGTCGGTGCCGACCATCTCCTGCAGCGAGACCGACGACACCCGCCGCTCGAACAGCGTGTCGACCAGGAACGCCGGCGTGCCGGTCTCGAACCAGTGGGCGGCGAACTTGCGGCGGCGCAGCAGCAGCAGCACGTCGAAGGGGTTGTAGACCGATTCCTCGCCCAGCCAGCGATAGCCGTTGTACCAGTCGCGCACCCGTTCCCGGTCCAGTCCGTCGAGCTCCGGGGCGAACACGGTGTCCAGGTCACCCTCGGTATAGCCGCAGATCGAGGAGAAGGCTGGGTCCAGCGTGATGTCGGTGAGGTTGTTGAGATCGGAGAACAGGTTGACCTTGGAGAACTTGCTCACCCCGGTCAGGAACGTGAACCGCAGGTGCGCGTCGCAGTCCTTGATCACGCCGTACACGCCGCGCAGGTAGTCGCGGTTGGCGCGCGCCACTGGCGGCGTGTCCAGCGCTTCCAGGATCGGCTTGTCGTACTCGTCCACCAACACCGCGACCCGTTGCCCGCTGCGTTCGTGCAGCGACCTGATCAGATAGCCGAACCGCTCCGGCGCGGTGTCGTAGCGGGGGCGCACGCCGGCCGCCTGCTCCAGGCCGTCCAACTGCGTGGCCAGGTTGGCGTGCAGCTGGCCCGGCTCCTTGAAGTGGCCGCCGGCAAAGCTCAACCGCACCACCGGATGTCGTTCCGACCAGTTCCAGCCGGCGTGGACGTGGAGCCCGGCGAACAGCGGCTCGTTGCCTTCGAACAGTTCCTTCAGCGTGTCCAGGAACAGGCTCTTGCCGAACCGCCGCGGGCGCGACAGGAAGTAGTGCGTACCTTCGTCGAGCAGCCGTTCGATGAAGGCGGTCTTGTCCACGTAGTAGCAGTTCTCCTCCCGCAGCTTGCGGAAGGTCTGGATGCCGATCGGCAGGCGGCGCTTGGTCATCGGCTCAATCGTACCACGTCAGCCGCGCGCGGTGGGGGCTCAGCACGGCGGCTCGGCGCGGGCAAGAAGGTCCTTGAAGGAGTAGTTGACGCTGGTGACGCCGAAGTCAGGCTCGCGGCGGAACGGGCGGCGCACGTAGTGCACCCGGTGGCCGCCGTCGTCCAGGAACTCGACGATCGCCAGGCGGTAGTCTTCCGGCTGATTCAGCGAGTAGAGCACCTCGTTGCGGGTGACCGTGATGGCGTCCGCGCCGCGCACCCGGCCCTTGACCTCGATGAAGCGCAGCCGGCCGCTGTCGGGAACGCGGCTCTCCAGGTCGTAGCCGAGGCGTTCCGTTTCCCGGTCGGTCGGCTCGTAGCCGAGCGCCCGTTCGGCCTCCATGACGATGGCGCGCGCCCGCGCCGCGGACTCCTGCGTGTCACCGGCGGCCCGCGCCGGCGCGGCGGATGCTCCGCCCATGGCCGCCAGCAGACCGCGCGGCGCCACCAGCACGCCGCCGAGCATCACCGGCGGCAGCGGCGCCAGGCGCGCCTCCAACCGCAGCTCCCGCAGCCGCCGCCGCAGCCGCGTCTGCAGCGCGTCCGCCCGGCGGCGCGCCTCTCCGGAGTTCAGCTTGGCGCCGGGGCGGCCCGCCAGTTCCTGCTCCCGAAGCTGGGAGGCGCGGTGGTCCCAATGCGCGATCTCCTTGGTCAGGCGCTCCTTGACCGCGGCCTCGGTCTTGGCGATGAGGCCGAGGCGGGCCGCGCGCACCTCCTGCAGATGGCCGGGCACCGCGCGCGTAACCGCGTGTTCTTGCGCCTGCCGCTCCAGGCCGCCGCTGATCCACGCGCACTCCGGGCGTGCCAAGATCGCCGCGGCGCCCGGCTCCCCGTCCGCCAGCGGGCGGTAGTCGAGGTAGGGAGCGTAGTGCAGGTGGCGCGGCGCCGCGCCCGCGCTCAACTCGACGTAGAGCAGGCGCTTGGACACCACCCGGCGTTCGCCGGTGCGGGTGCGGCGGGCGTCTTGAATCGCGTGCTCCAGATAGAACAGCACCCGCGGCGCGGTCCCGGAATCGCGCTCGTCGACCAGCACCGCGCCGCGCTTCAGCAGGTGGCGATGGCGCTCCAGCGTCAGGTCGAGCACCGCGTCGAGCAGCGGGTGACCGGGACACAGGAACGCGGCCGGCGGCTGCCCCGGCGGAGCCAGCAGGCCCTTCTCGAAGGCGGCGCGTTCATAGCGCGCCAGGACCGGCTCACCGGCCCCGAGCAGGCGGTCGCGGGCACGAACCGCGCCCGGCACGTGCGTAATCTCGTAGCGCCGCGGCTCGCGTTGGCGCAACGACCCGCCCAGCCGCGCGAACGCCGCGCGAAAGAACGACTCGACGTAGTGCGGCTGCAGGCGCCGCGCCGCGGCCCGCTCCAGCTCCTCCCGCACCCGCTGCACGCGCGCAGCGTCCATGGCGTCCGGGGCCAGCGCCCGTTCCGCCAACAGCTCCTGCAGCCGGGCGCGGTCCAGGGCGGAGTCGAGCGCCGTGGTCAGCCGCGCCCGTACCTCCGGTTGCTCGCCGTAGCGGACCGCCTCCAACAGCAGGCCGCGCAGCGGGCGCCCGGCGAACTGCAACTTGCCGAGCACGTCGAACACCTGCCCGCCAAGGGCGGCGCGCGCCTGGTCCAGCTTCTCCAGCAGCCGCCGGTAGACGTCGCCTTCGCGGGTCTCCTCGGCCACCAGGTTCCACAGGTGGCACACCTCGGTCTGGCCGATCCGGTGGATGCGCCCGAAGCGCTGCTCCAGGCGGTTCGGGTTCCACGGCAGGTCGTAATTCACCATCAGGTGGGCGCGCTGCAGGTTGATGCCCTCACCGGCCGCGTCCGTGGCCACCAGGATCGACACGCCGCGATCGTGGCGAAACGCCTCCTGCGCCGCGCGGCGCGCCTCCCGCGCCAGGCCGCCGTGAATCACCGTCACGGCCTCCTCGCGCCCGAGCAGCGTAGTGATGCGTCCGTGCAGATAGGCCAGCGTGTCGCGGTGCTCGGTGAAGATGACCAGCTTCGGCGGCGCTCGGCGCGTGGCGCCCGGCCCCAGTTCCGCGAGCAGGCCGGCGAGCTGCCGCCACTTGGCGTCGCGGCCGCTGCGCCGCACCCGTAGCGCGACCTCCTCCACGTGTCGCAAGGTGCCGATCTCGGCCCTCAGTTCCGCTACCGAGCGGGCGGCCGTCGCCTGGTCGAGGATCGCCTCCGCGGTCTCCTCGAACTCGTCCGCCGGCAGGTCTTCCAGGTTCTCCAGGTCTTCCAGCTCGTCAGGTTCGAGCTCGACTCCGGGCGCGGGAGAGAGGCGGAAAGCGTGGCGGGCGGGGTTGCCGCTGCCGCGGCGCTGCAGCTCCAGTTCGCGCAGGCGGCTCTGCAGGCGCCGGCGGCGCCTGAGCAACGACTGGTAGATCGCCTCCGGCGACGAGGCGAGGCGGCGCTGCAACAGCGTCAGGGCAAAGCCCACGGCGCCGGCGCGGCGGTTGTTCCGCAACGCCTCGGCGCGGTTGAACTCCTCGCGCACGTAGCTGGTCACCGCCTGATAGAGATGCGCTTCCAGGCCGGACAGCCGGTAGGGGATGGTATGGGCGGCGCGCTCGGGAAACAGCGGCGTGCCGTCGAACTTGAGCAGCCGTTCCTTCACCATGCGCCGCATCAGGTCCGAAACGTCGGCGGCCTGCGCGCTGCCGCGGAACCGGCCCTCGAAGCGGTCGCCGTCCAGCAGCGCCATGAAGAGCTGAAAGTCCTCCTCCTTGCCGTTGTGGGGGGTGGCGGTCAGCAGCAGGAAGTGGCGGGTCAGCCGTCCCAGCGCCTGCCCCAGGCGGTAGCGCTTCGTGTAGCGCACCTCGCCGCCGCTGAAGGTGGCCGCCATCTTGTGCGCCTCGTCGCAGACGATCAGGTCCCAGCGGCCGTCGGGCGCCTGCAGCTTCTGCTGCAGCGCGTCGTCGCGCGCCAGCTTGTCGAGCCGCGCGATGGCGAGGTCGGTCTCCAGGAACCAGTTGCCGGTGCGCGCCGCGGCCAGCTTGTCGTTGGTGAGGATGTCGAACCCCAGGTGGAAGCGGCGGTACAACTCGTCCTGCCACTGTTCGGCCAGGCTGCCGGGGCACACCACCAGACAGCGCTGCAGGTCGCCGCGCGCGAGCAGCTCCTTCATCAGCAGGCCGGTCATGATCGTCTTGCCGGCGCCGGGGTCGTCGGCCAGCAGGAAGCGCAGCGGCTGGCGCGGCAGCATCGCCTCGTACACCGCGGTGATCTGATGCGGCAGCGGCTCCACCAGCGAGGTGTGCACCGCCAGCGTGGGATCGAACAGGTGCGCGAGGCGGATGCGCAACGCCTCCGACACCAGCCGGAACAGCTCGCCGTCGCCGTCGAAGCTCCACGCACGGCCCTGCGCGGCGCTCGCCAGGCGCGCTTCGTCTTCCCGGTAGAGGAGCTCGCTGCCCAACTCGCCGTCCGCGCCGCGGTAGGTCAGCTCCAGCGCCTGCGCCCCGAACCAGCGCGCGCTCACCACCGTGACCGGGGCCTCGGCCAGGATGCCGCGCACGCTGGCGCCGGCCTGCAGGTCCTCCAGCTTCACGGCCGCGATGATAGCAGAACCTGGCAGGACCCACCCCGCGCCCGGACGCTCCGGTAAACCTGCCCTGCCTGCCGGCGGGCGGGCGGAAACACCGTTTGACGCCGCCGCCGCGGCGCACTATATTTCGGCAAATGCGACCGGAAAAGTCGTATTTTCAGAGTCGGCGATGGTGAAGATCAGCCGCAAGGTGGAGTATGCATTGATGGCGCTGCAGCACATGCGCGGGCAGCGGTCGGGACAGATGGTGTCGGCCAAGGACCTGTGCGCCGCCTACCAGGTGGCGTTTCCCATTCTGTCCAAGGTGCTGCAGAACCTCGCCGCGGCCGGGGTGCTGCGCTCCGCCCAGGGCGCTCACGGCGGCTACCAGATTGCGCGCCCGCTTGCGGAGGTCACCTTCGGAGAGCTGTCGGAAGCGGTGGTGGGGCCGCTGCAGTTCTCCTACTGCCTGCACCGCGACCGGGTGCGCTGCCAGCTCGCCGAGTGCTGCAACGTGATCTCCCCCGTCGTCCGGCTGAGCAAGCGCATCGAGGAGTTGTTCTACAACATGAGTTTGGAAGAGTTGCTGCACGCCGAGGAACCGCAGGAGGCGGCGATTCGCGCCCGCCACAACGCCGCGGCCCCGGCGGAGGAACTGGTATGGAAATAGCGGCCCACGACGCCGGCCGCGGCACGGCGCTCACCAGGGAGCAGGCGGAACGCGAGCTCTCCGGCCGCGTCTACGAGCACGGCTTCTACACCGACGTCGCCGCCGACCAGGCGCCCAAGGGCTTGAACGAGGATATCGTTCGCCTGATTTCGCGCAAGAAGGATGAGCCGCGGTTCATGCTCGACTTCCGGCTCAAGGCATTGCGCCGCTGGCGCGAGATGGAGGACCCGTGGTGGCGCCCGGTGGACCATCCCCCCATCGACTATCAGGCGATCCGCTACTACTCCGCGCCCAAGGCGGCCGGCGCCAAGCCGGGCCCCGCCTCGCTGGACGAGGTCGATCCCGAGATCCTGCGTACCTTCGAGCGCCTCGGGGTGCCGCTGAGCGAGCAGAAGCGGGTCATGGGCGTGGCGGTGGACGCGGTGTTCGACTCGGTGTCGGTGGGCACCACCAACCAGGAGCAACTGCGCGAGCTGGGCATCGTGTTCTGCTCCATCAGCGAAGCGCTGCGGGAGCATCCCGACCTGGTGCGGCGCTACCTCGGCTCGGTGGTGCCGGCCGCGGACAACTTCTACAGCGCCCTGAATTCGGCGGTGTTCACCGACGGGTCGTTCTGCTACATCCCGCCGGGAGTGAAGTGTCCCATCGACCTGTCCACCTACTTCCGCATCAACGCCGCCGAAACCGGGCAATTCGAGCGCACTCTGATCGTGGCCGACCGCGGCAGCTCGGTGAACTACGTCGAGGGCTGCACCGCGCCGATGCGCGATGAAAACCAGCTCCACGCCGCGGTAGTGGAGATCGTGGCGCTGGACGATGCGGTGGTGAACTACTCCACGGTGCAGAACTGGTACGGCGGCGACGCAGCCGGCAACGGCGGCATCTACAACTTCGTCACCAAGCGCGGCAAGGCGGCGGGCCGCAACTCCAAGATCTCCTGGACCCAGGTGGAGGCCGGCGCGGCGATTACCTGGAAGTATCCCAGCGTGATCCTGCTCGGCGACGGTTCGGTGGGCGAGTTCTACTCGGTGGCGTTGACCAATAACCGCATGCAGGCGGACACCGGCACCAAGATGATCCACGTTGGCCGCAACACCACCAGCACCATCGTCTCCAAGGGAATCTCCGCCGACCATTCCCGCAACGCCTACCGCGGCCAGGTGCGCATTCAGCCCGGCGCCGCCGGCGCCCGCAACTTCACCCAATGCGACTCGATGTTGGTGGGCAACGAGTGCCAGGCCAACACGTACCCGTCGATCGAAGTGCGCAACGATACCGCCACCGTCGAGCACGAGGCGTCCACCTCGCGGATCGGGGCGGAGCAACTGTTCTACCTGGCGACCCGCGGGCTGGACATGGAGGCGGCAATCGCGCTGCTGATCAACGGCTTCTGCAAAGAGGTGTTCAAGCAACTGCCGCTGGAGTTTTCGGTGGAGGCGGTCAAGCTGCTGGAGATGAAACTGGAGGGCAGTGTCGGCTGATGGTCAAGATCAGCAATCTGAACGCGGCCGTGACGGCCGACAACGGCGCCGAGATACCGATCCTGCGCGGCATTGAGCTGCAGGTTCAGGCGGGCGAGGTGCACGCCATCATGGGCCCCAACGGCTCCGGAAAGAGCACTCTGGCGCGGGTGATCGGCGGCCATCCGGCGTATACCGTGACCGGCGGCGGCGTGAGCTACGAAGTCAACCTGCGCCCGCGCGACCTGCTGCAAATGGAGCCGGACGAACGCGCCAAGAACGGGGTGTTCATCAGCTTCCAGTACCCGGTTGAGATTCCGGGAGTGAGCAACGCGGTGTTCCTGCGCGCGGCCTACAATGAGATTGCGGTGTCGCAGGGGCTGCCGGAGCTGGACCCGCTCGACTTCGAGGAGCTGTTGCTGGAGAAGCTGCGGCTGCTGGGGATGGCGGAGGATTTTGCCGCGCGCGACGTCAACGTCGATTTTTCCGGCGGCGAGAAGAAGCGCAACGAGATCCTGCAGTTGGCGCTGCTGGCGCCGCGCCTGGCGATTCTGGACGAAACCGACTCCGGCCTGGACATCGACTCGCTGAAGGCGGTGGCGGACGGTATCGAGAAGCTGCGCCATGCGGAAAACGCGTTCGTCCTGATTACCCACTACCAGCGCATGCTCAACTACGTGACCCCGGACCGCGTGCACGTGATGTACGACGGCCGCATCATCCGCAGCGGCGCCCGCGAGCTGGCGCTGGAGATCGAGGAGCGCGGCTACGACTGGCTGGTCACCGGCCCGGCGGGCAGCGATGGCTGACGCCAGCGCCGTAGCCGAGCGCCCGCCGGCTGCGCGCTAACCGCAAGCGCGAAGTTCTTCAAGCCACGGAAGCACCGCGGTGCGGTCGAAAACGTCCCAATGCGTCTGGTTGCCGTAGTCATTCAGGCACTTGCCGCACGAGCTGGCACAACCGGCTCGACAGTCGAGGACGCGAATCGCCTCGTCAAGCAGCCGCTCGGTGGAGATCCCCTGCTGTTCCGTGGAGCCTAGCCGTCGCACGAAACCGGCGCCGCCCGCTACGGTGTCGTAGAGGACCACGACCGGGTGCCCCCGGTCTATCTGAAACGTTGCCGCAAGATCGCGAGAATCGGTTTGCAACAGGCGCAGCCCGGCCAGCCTAAACGCTTCCGCCAGGGTACGTGCGAATTCAGCCGCCGGCGTCGCCGGCATCGGTTTTCGGAACGTGAAGGCACGTACGTCGGTCTCGAATACGTGGCCAAGGTCAACCGGATTCCTCAAGGTGACCTGCGGGCAGTTTTCTCCGGTTCTTGGATTCTTGTGGCGCGACTTGATGGGCTTGCCGTAGCGGGAATCGAGAGGTGCGGACTCGGCGTGCTCGCACGTCGGACAGCGAAGATAACCTCCCCCGCGCATGCCTCGATTGACGACGAAGAGCCTCCCATGCGGAGCGCCGCCGCCATCCCTTGGGAACGCAGCGGCATAGAACGTGTGCAACAGCGGCACATCGGTCTCATGGTAGGCCCCGGCAGGCGGCCGGGTCAACAACCGCGCTTCGTCGGCTGGCCGCTGTCGAACCCGTGTCGATCCGGGATCTCTGCCGGCACGTTCGGCATACGCAGTCAGAAACCCTTTCGGCTCGATGAACGATCCCTGATGGTGGCCAGTCCACTGGTGATGGCACTGCGGGCAGGTCGGAGGAAGCAGGTTGCGGTCGTCGGCGAGTGCAACGTGTCTGCAGCTTTCGCAGACGCGATACCAGCGCTTCGGCATGAACGATTGTGGATAGCGGATGATGCCGGCGCTGGTCCAGATGCGACCGCCTGCGACCACTTCGGCTCCCGGCGCGTATTCGGAAATAGCCAGCAGCGCAGCGCGGTCGAGTTGCAGTCCGGTATCCGGGGCGCCGTACGGACTGGCTGGTCGGCCTTTGCTCGTCGAAATCTCGAGGCGGCAGGTGTGCACCGGAAAGCTGTAGGTGGGAATGACCGCTTGCCGGGAGAGCATGTCCACGAGAAACTGCGCCAACAAGTTCTTCTGTTGGCGCTGCATGGCGGCGGCCACGTTATACTGCCGATCATCGCCCGCCTGCTTCAGGCGATCTTGCAGCGTCTGCCAGCGGTTCGCAATTTCATTCACGAAGTCGGACCAGCGTCCCGCGGCACACCGATAGAGATCACATCCGCCCAACCCGGTTGACTGGATGGATCGGGGGATGGTCATTACCAACGATTCAGCCTCGGCATACGCAGCTTGCCCAACGTCAGACGTGGACCATGACCCAAAGGCAGATATGTGACTGCGCACCTCGTCCGCACCGAGATCATGGCCAAGGATGTCGTGCAGGCGCGGCGCTGCCGATCGGTCGGTGCCCGCCAAACACTCCCGGAAAAACCCCGCAAGTACGATCGACATTTGATGCCGACGGAAGAAGTCGGCGTTGTCCAGGGCAATGTACGGTACTGCAACGCGCCCGGACAAGTACTCGTCGAACGATTGATACTGTTCCTGATCGTAGTTGCCATTGCGGGCTATCGTCAAAGCGACCGGAGCCGCCTGGGCGCGCCGTCCGGCGCGTCCCGCGCGTTGCTGATAGTTGCCGATCCCGGGCGGGACGTTACGGCACAAAGTCGCTTCGAGATCACCCAGATCGACGCCCAGCTCCATCGTGGTGGTGCAGCTCAGCAGGTTGACGTCTCCGTTGCGGAACTCCTCCTCAAGTTCTTCCCGTAATTGAACGCCAATCGCCGCGGTGTGTTCCCGCGCGATTGCGTTCATCGAACGTCCGGCGTCACGGCCGTCCAGATAGAGGCGCGCATAGTGGTTGTGCTGCTCCAGAGCGTCGCGTGCGTCGTTCGCGACTTCGTGCAGGGAACCCTCACACTTCCAGGAGGGGCAGATTGAGCGGACTGAGCGAAACGTCCGCGCGCCGCACACGCGGCATTCGTACAGTGGCCGCCGGCGGCCATCCTCGATGTGGAGCGTAACCAGATCCAGCGCATAGCCTGGACCGTGGCGCACGAGGAGCCTGGTTTTCTTCGCATGGTCGAAGAATGCCTTGAGTACGGCGAACGTAAGATCTCGGTTCATCCCAAGTCGCTTCAGTACCCACGAGAAGCGATTGTCATGCTGCTCAGCGGGAAGGATTGGTCGCGGAAATGATTTTCGTCGCTGCGGTCTGTCGAGACTGACGCAGCGATTTTCTTGATTCTGACGGCCCCAGATCTTGTCGTCAGTCAGATCCAGGGTCCCGTCTGAATCGTGAATGGCTCGATCACGTCGTATCAGATCCAGTGCGAGAGCGGCGAAGTCAGTTGCCAAGGCGGTGTCCAGCTCCGGAGCGAGCTTTGCGACGGCTGCCGCAACGGCGGCCAGCGCGCGGCCGGCGTAACTCACGTGGGCAAGGCCAAGGCTCTCCAGGGACACTCGCGCCATCCCGGCAGTGCAGAACTCCGCTACAGTATGAGCAGCCAGGAGCCCGCGGGCTGAGTCTCGGCTGCGTTTGTCGCCGCGGAACTGCTTGAGCGCCGTCTGACCTTCTGGCCGCAGGCGTCGCCATACTCGGTCCGCGAGATCCGCGAATCCGGGCGCATCGTCTCCTGCGGAGCCGGATATGGAGCCGGCAATTCCAGCCCGCACCGCAAGGTCCAGGCTCGTCCGCTCGAAGAAGGGGGCGAAGAACGCCGCGTCCTGGCGATTGTCGGCGAAGGCGAGCACCTTCCGTCCCGCCATCGGGCGAGGGTATTCGTCGGGCTCCGGCTCGGGCAGAGCTTCGAGAAGCACCTGAGCGGCGACTGCGGAAACTGCTTCGTCGCCGGGATGCAGTGGTGAAATCGCTTCCGGATGGCGCGCGGATCGAGAGCCACAGGCAACGCAGGAGCGGAGGTACCAACGCCGTTCTTCCTGGTCTTCCTTCAGATCACAGCGGATGACCGCGACCCGACCTGCGGCCCCCTGTGCGGTAATCCGTCCGTTGGCGGCATCGACCCATTCGACCGTTCCGGCGTTGGGACTCTCGTCGTCGCTGTCCACCCCGATCTCTACTGCCTCAGGGCTGGCAAGAGACTTGATGCGAAACACATAACGGTCGGCGCCGGGAGTGGGCTTACCCGTCGCGACGTCCCCGGCCCGTGAACCTTCGAAATAGGGTTCGCCACAGTTGCGGCACGCGAGGATGTGATAGTACGGGACGTTATTCGGGTCGTCATGCGACCGCTTCAACTGCAGATCGGACCATCCTTCTTGGGTTGTCGCGTTCAGCCGTAAGCAGCCGCCCTGAGTGCTGCTGCCTGCCAGATGATAGCGTGCCGGGAGAATGGGAAATGTCTCGGCGTCGGGTCGTGCGAACACGGCAGTCGCAATCAAGCCGTGCAGTGCCCTGTTCCGCTCTCCGGGGTCAGCCGAAGGGAACACGGCGTGGGCAATTTCAGTAAACTCCTTCAAGCCGTGCTCGAGATCGGCTGCTACCCGGTGCACCTCCTTCATCCGCGCCAAGTGCCGGGTGAGGGTACGCCCGATCGGCCCCTCCTCGGGCAGGAGGAACGGCGTTGCGCCTCGCGTACGGCAGACTTCGTTCCAAGCGCGTATCGAAGGAGCCCGAGCCTCTTGTGCTCTCAAGCGGGCGACGATCTCTCCGACCGCAATCCAGGTCGCGGGATCCACGGACTTGTCCGGTGTCTGTCCGAGCAGCGTGTGTGGCTGCCGCCGCCCGGTGATCAGGTCGTCGGAATCGAATGGTTCGCCGAACAGATCGGAAGCAAACCGAGCCAATTCGGTTCTCCGCGTGGGATCGAGCGTGGCGCTGGTACCTATCGCCTGTATCGTTCCCGGCTCCAACCCGAGCCGGCGCTTGAGCTTGCGGATCAGAAAGGCGACTTCGATTGCCTGTGCGCCGGCGTAGGTGTGAATCTCATCCAGGACTAGAAACCGGAGTCGTGATCCGCTGAACAAGGGAGCGTTGCGCGGCAACAGCAGCAGGTGCTCCAGCATTGCGTAGTTGGTGATAAGGATATGTGGCGGCTGTCTCAACATCTCGCTGCGGGAGAGTCGCCACGATTCCGGGATCGAATCGCCCTCCTCCAGATCGAGAACGCGCATCAGGGCATCGTTGCGGATGAGTCGGTCCTGTTCCTGCTCTCTCGTTGCCGATGATCTCACCTGACCGGTGAAGCGGCCAAACGTAATCCCCGGATCACCGAGCTGGCGCAGCAGCAGCGGCGCAATACGGAAGTAGAGCTGGTCGTTGGCAAGCGCATTCAGAGGATATACCAGGATGGCGCGAACTCCAGGCGTGTCAAGGTCACCGTCGCGCAGGAGCCGGTCAATGATCGGGTAGAGAAAGCACTCGGTCTTCCCGGATCCGGTCCCGGTAGCAACAATTACGTTCCGATGATTGGCGGCTCGACGAAGCGCAGTGTCCTGGTGTCTGTGGAGAGCACGGCAAAATACACTTGGAGCCGTGCTTTCGAGAAGCCGCCAACGGCTGCCACAGACACCCGATTCAACGAATTGAGCGAGTGATCCGCCCTTCTCGAAGTCTGGGAGACTCTCGACGAACGGCCCCTTCATCAAGGCGTCATCCTCGGCAATCTTATCCCGCACTGCACGCGCCAACTGGGGAGCTCTGGTCGGAGAAATTGGGACCGCGGTAGCAAGGTATCGCGCCAGCGTGGAGCGCAGTCGGTCGCGGAGTTGAATCGGATCAATATCGGCCGCTACGGTATCGGACGACTGTGCCATGTCTACCTCCCTGATCAGATAGTTCCTTACCCGGAGGGGCCGCCCGAGTACGCCGCTCTCTCCGCAGAGCCAAGCGCTGAGAATACCGCGATAACAATACTCGTGGTTATCCGTGAGCCGCCATACCTGCTCAGTACGTCGCTGACTCCTGCCGCCTCCATCACGGCGCGAACCGGATCGCTGGCGACTATCCCGGTACCAGGAGAGGCGGGCTCCAGCAGCACTGTGGTATCGCTGTATGAGCCCTTCATGGCGTGAGAGATTGTGTTTCCACGGCGGGGCACGGGTATCATCCTGCGTCGTGCGCGCTCGATACTCTTGCGGACAGCGTCGTTAGTGTCGTCCGACCTTCCGAATCCGTAACCGACGCGTCCCCCGCGATCGCCAACTACGACCAACGTGAATATCACATACCGCGGACTGCCACTCGCGGTCTCCGTGGTGCGCCTCCAATCCACCAGCTTCGCAAGCCATCTGTCATCTTCGATGTTGCCCGAGGAAAGGATGTTGCCGCCGCGAAGCGCTGGGGGCGCCAGCAGTGAGCGTGCCTCGCGTCGTCTTGCAACGACAGGAGTCGCCACCGAACCGGATCTAATCCGCACCAAGTCAATCGCGTCCTGCGGATGACTTCGTGGACGTAGTCGAATAACGTTGTGCCTTCCGGGTTCGGCCAACGACGCGAAGGGCCTGCGCCATAGTCCAAGCTTATCGAAGGGGTTCGGGATGATGTGACCCTTGAAGTCGATATCGGTCGGCTGTTCGGGACAGCGTACGATGATATGCGAAGCAGATTTATCTTGAGGGACGTCCAGTTCCGTACCAAGCAGCAAGGGATATTCCTTCCCCGTACTAGTGCGGACGAATATGGAGATTCCTGGAGGCGGGAATGTGAACGAGACAACTCTCCGGTCAACTGAGAAGGCAAGTATAGCGCGCAGATATCGCGCATCCTTTTGCAAGCTAAGCCGTCCGTCAGCCGTCCTTGTCAAGTGCTTAAGATGTGTCTTTGCAAGGTTTTCCGGAATCGATTCCGCATCGAACACAGCTTGGTCACGCAAGCCTCTGAGACTTGGCCAGTACCAGAATCCGTACCGATTCAGCGCCCGATTCTGACTCTTGACGTGTAACGAAATCCTTACCTTACCGAACGGTCCGCGTGTGGGGAGGTTCAGTGGTGCAACAAGGTCTCCGCTGGGCCGTATGTGTACGGGAATACGTGATATGAAGTGCATGCCGTATTCCAATTTGATCTCGAGGTTGTCGCTCAGGCCACTCACGTCTCCCCTCAGAACAACGGTACGGGGTTCTGCCAGAAGCAATCCGTCGGCGTGGCGTGCGACTCTGCAGCCGTCGACTTCCAGGTGAAGGCGGGGATCAACCTGAGCATTTAAGCAGGCGTCTCCTTGAGAAATGCACAAATCCTTCGAGCTCTCAGGATACAAGACGTACGCGTTCTGGCCAAGTTGATATGCGTCCTCTCCGTTGACCCGAAATAGCCGCATCGACACCAGAGAGATCGAACCGGCGGGAATGCGCGGTACGCTGCGTGCTTGATGATTCAGCACTCCTTTGAGCCTGCCGGAGTCGCCATCGAACAGGAGAATGTCGGCTTGTGGATCTTTGAACAGCGGCAGGGACTGCCAGTTATTTCGCTCAGTGCTAGCCTGCCAGCGAACGCAACGCGGCCAGGGAGGTGACAAGACTGTGCCCTCTTGTGGATTCAAGGGTCTCGGCGGCTGGCTGGAATTGATGTCGACTTCAAGCGATTGCCCACGAGGCGCGGCTTCAATGCACAGCTCGCCGTCGCGGAACGTCAAGCAGGGTGGACGAGGCGCCGGACCATGTCCCCCGCTCAGTTCTTTGATTTCGTGGAGGACCCGGCGTTCGAAGTCGGTTGTGGGTTGGTCCCATTCTCGGAGTCGAACGTAGACGGTAGCGTGATAGCCGGTCGAATCCTCGCCAAGTATTTTGCGCAGCCTTGTCAAGTGTGTCGGAACGTGCTCCATCGCCTGCTCTTCCCATGACTTGACTTCAGCGGTGTCCTCGCAATCCGGCAGACCGGATTTTCGTTCGACACGCAGGAACGCGTCCACAAGCGGCCTGATCTGGCTGTGGGGAACACCAGCCTGAAACAGATAGTCGCCAATCAAGTCCTGCGTGCCGGGATACTTCGGCGGGAGTATGAGGCCATGTTCATTGCAGGCGCGTCGAAATCGATCATTGAAAGAGTCGCGGCGGTTCGTCGAGATCTCCATGCCGAGTCGGTGGGAGATCGGACCATAGCTCGCGTGGTCGGTATCCGGGCCGTATTGCTCCGCAAGAGTGGTTGCGACGGCCCAGACTGCGAGGAGGGGGTATTGTACGGTCACGTAATCAAGGAAGTTATCTGTTACTCCCCCGATTTCGGCTACTAGCGCGTGCTCGACGTCGCTGCGCATCGGCTCCGGTATGTCGTGGTGACCGATGAAGGGCGATCCATGTTCCCGTGCCAAGTGCCTTCGCAGTCTCTGTTCGGCTCCGGCGAGGGCCGCCATCCGCATCTCGTAGCTGGTTGGCATCGGTGGTATTGACTGTCCCGACCATGAGCCACTGGCGTCGTGGCCAAGTGACATTACCATAGTATTGATCGCTTTCCGGCGCAACCGGCGGTCAGCCGCCGCAGGCGGCAGATGTCCCGGTGTGCGCCGCACTGGTTGTTCTTGACCGCACGGCGGGCGCGCGCGTATGTTCTAAATAAGACTTGGCAAGTCCTATTTCGTACGGTACACGGTGGGTCAGGCAGAGGCATGGAGATGACAGTCCGCAGCAGGGGTTTACGCACCGATAAGGCGCGCCGCGTCGCCGCAGGCGGCGCCGGTAACGGAGTGGGGCGCTGATGGCGGCAAGGAGCGCCGCGTCCGAACAAGGCGCGGCCGAACGCCCGGCGGTTCCCCATAACGGGAACGTTGCGCCCTACGTGGAGCAGTTCCGGCGGCTGTACCGGGAGCAGGGCGCCGGGCTGGCGGTGGACGCCGCCGACTCGGCGACACGGACCGAGGCGCTGGAGGAGCTGAGCGCCTTCGGCTTCCCGCTACGCCGCGACGAGGAGTGGGCGCACACGCCGGTGCGGACGGTGGTAGAAACGGCTTACCGGCTGGGCGGGGGGGCAGCCGCGGCGAAAGTGTCTGCCGGCGGCGTCGCCGTGGCACTGGTCGAGGAGGACCCGATCGCGTTGCTCACGGTGAACGGCGTGGTAAGCAACGGCCGGCTGGGGAACGGCCTGCCCGCGGCCGGCGTAAGTATCGGCAGTGAAAGGAGCCTGGCTGCAACGGCTAGTATCGGTACGGGCGGGGGCATTGTCCGATCCGACGGCGCCGCAACGGTAAACACTTTCACCCGGCCCACCGGCGATGCGTTCACCAAGTTGGCGCGCGTATTCGGCAACCGGGTAGACCTGGGGTTGGATGCCGATGCGAGCGCAGCGCCGGTTCATCTGGTGCACCTCACCGAAGCCGGGGTGTTGAGCGCGCCGCGGGTGCGGCTGCAGGTCGCGGCCGGCGCGCGGGTGACGCTGGTGGAGACGTTTGCCGCGGCGAACGGCGAGCCGGAGGCGGGCGCGCCCTCCCTGACCTGCGGTGATACGGAGATTTACCTCGGCGCCGGGGCGGAGCTGACCTACGTGCGGGTGCAGGCCGCGGCGGAAGGCGCCTTCGATCTTGGCAGCACCACGGTGGTGCAGGAGCGGGACAGCGAGCTGCGCGCGCTGAGCGTGGCGGCTGGCGCGCGGCTGGCGCGCCATACCCTCAACGTGCTGGCGGCCGGGCCGGGCACCTCCAGCCGGCTGGGCGGGGCCGGCGTGGCCGGCGGCGGCGGTGCGGGGAACGCCCCGGCCGCTACGCCGCAGGTGATCGACAACCACATCTACCTGGAGCACGCCGCGCCGAGCTGCACCAGCCGCCAGTTGTACAAGATGGTGCTGGGCGGCGGCGGCCACGGCGTGTTCTCCGGGCGCATCCTGGTACGTCCGGCCGCGCAGCAGACCGACGCGTTCCAGCTCAACCAGAACCTGCTGCTGGACGATGCGGTGGTCGACACCAAGCCGCAGCTCGAGATCGGCGCGGACGACGTGCGCTGCACCCACGGCGCCACTACCGGGCGCCTGAACGAGGACCAGATGTTCTACCTGCAGACCCGCGGCGTGCCCCGGGCCGCGGCCGGGCAGATGCTGGCGCGCGGTTTCCTGGACGAGGTGGTGGGCGAGCTGCCGGCTGAGGCGCTGCGCCCGCGCCTGCTGGCGCTGCTGCACCGCCGCCTGGACCGCCTCGCGTGGAACGCGCCGGCATGAGCGCCGCCACCCGCGCGCCGGCGGCGGCCCCGGCGCTGGACGTCGCCGCCATCCGCGCCCAGTTCCCGGTGCTCGCCCGGCAGGTGCACGGCAAGCCGCTGGCCTACCTCGACAACGCCGCCACCACGCTGAAGCCGCAGGCAGTGATCGAGCGCCTGCACCGGCACTACGCGGCCGAGACCGCCAACATCCACCGCGGCGTCCACTACCTGAGCGAGCAGGCCACCGCCGCCTACGAGCAGACCCGGGAGCGGGTACGGGCGTTTCTCGGCGCCGCCGAGCCGGAGGAGATCATCTTCACCAGCGGCACCACCGACTCGATCAACCAGGTGGCGCTGGCCTGGGGCGGCGCCAACCTGGGCCCCGGCGACGAGGTGGTGATCACCTGGATGGAGCACCACTCCAACATCGTGCCGTGGCAGATGCTGGCCGAGCGCACCGGCGCGGTGTTGCGCGTGGCGCCGATTTCCGACCGCGGCGAGTTGCAGTGGGAGTCTCTGCTGGAGCTGCTCGGGCCGCGCACCAGGCTGCTGGCGGCGGTGCACGTGTCCAACTCGCTGGGCACGATCAACCCGGCCACGGAGCTGGTGCGGGCCGGCCACGCGGTGGGCGCGCGGGTGCTGCTGGACGGCGCCCAGGCCGCGGCGCACCTGCCGGTCGACGTGAGGGAACTGGACGTGGACTTCTACTGCTGCTCCGGGCACAAGCTGTTCGGCCCGACCGGCACCGGCGTGCTGTACGGCAAGCGCGAACTGCTGGAGGCGATGCCGCCGGTGCGCGGCGGCGGCGAGATGATCAAGTCGGTCACCTTCGCCAAGACCACGTACGCCGACCTGCCGAACCGGCTGGAACCGGGCACCCCGCACATCGCCGGCGTGATCGGGCTGGGCGCGGCGCTGGAGTGGATCTCGAACCTCGGTCTGGAGCGCATCCGCCGCCACGAGGAGGAGTTGCTGGCGGAAGCCGAGGCCGCGCTGCGCGCGATCGAAGGGGTGCGCATCATCGGCAACGCGGCGCGCAAGTCGGCGATCCTCTCCTTCACCGTGGGCGACGTGCATGCCCACGACGTCGGCACCATCGCCGACCGCGAGGGAGTGGCGCTGCGTACCGGCCACCACTGCACCCAGCCGGTAATGGAGCGGTTCGGGGTGCCCGCCACCGCGCGCGCGGCGTTCTCGGTATACAACGACCGTTCCGACGTGGCGGCGCTGGCGCGCGCGGTCGACAAGGTGCGCGAGGTGTTCGGATGAGCATTCCGGCCAGCGAGCTGTATCAGCAGGTGATCCTCGATCATAACCGCACTCCGCGCAACTGGGGCGCGCTGGAGCAGCACACCCACCACGCCGAGGGGCACAACCCCCTGTGCGGCGACCGCTACGTGGTGGCGGTCAGGCTGGCTGCCGACGGCACCATCGCCGACCTCCGCTTCCAGGGTTCGGGGTGCGCCATTTCCAAGGCCTCGGCAAGCATGATGACCGACGCGGTGAAGGGCCGCCCGCGGGCCGTTGCGGAACGGCTCGTGGAGCAGTTCCGCGGGCTGGTGACCGGCGCCCTGGACCCGGCGCGCGACCCGCACCAGCTCGGCAAGCTCAAGGTGTTCAGCGGCGTCCGCCAGTTTCCCGCGCGGGTGAAGTGCGCCCTGCTGCCTTGGCACACGCTGCGCAGCGCTCTCGACGGTCATGGCCGGGCCACCACCGAGGCCGCGCCGGACTCTTCCACAAAACGAACCAAGGAGCAGTGACATGGGCGTGGCGATTCTGACCCAATTCACCCCCAACCCGAACGCGATGAAGTTCATCCTCAACCGCGACGTGAAGTCCACCGGCAAGGTGACCTTCCGCAGCACCGAGGAGGCGGCCGGCATCACGCTGGTCGAGGCGCTGTTCTCCCTCGTCGTGGTCGAGCAGGTGCACCTGTTCGAGAACGTGGTCACGGTGACCAAGGTCGAGCAGGCGCCGTGGGAGGACGTCGCCGACTGGGTCAAGGAGGTGCTGGGCAACCACGTCGAGGAGCACGACCCCGACTTCGAGGTGGATGCCGCCGGCAGCGGCGGGCCGGTGAGCCACGTGCGCGCCGACCAGCCGCCCGAAGTGCAGCGGATCGAGGAGGTGCTGGACCGTACCGTGCGCCCCTATCTGCAGGGCGACGGCGGCGACCTGGACGTGCTGGCCTTCGAGAACAACCGCGTGGTGGTGAACTACGTCGGCGCCTGCGGCACCTGCCCGGCATCGGTGTCGGGTACCCTGCAGGCCGTCCAGAGCGTGCTGCGCGACGAAGTAAACCCCGAAATCGAAGTAGTATCCGCCGCCGGCTGAGCGACTGAGCCGGCCAACGGCGGCTTCGAGAACTGAGCGCAATACGGGGGCTGGTTCGAGCACGGCAAGACACGGTGAGAGATGAGTACACCGGCGATATTTGGGCGGCTGGATGAGGCGGGGATAGCCGTACGCTTGGCGAGTTATTCGGCGTTGGACCGGTACTTCGCCGGACCGGGGCGGAACGGCGCCGCGGGCGTGCTGTACGTCACCGCCGATGCCACGCTGGCCGAGCTGGCGCGGGTGTTCGACGAGTTGCAGTTTGGCGGTTACCCGCTGGCCGACGCGGTCGCCGTGCATGCGGGGACCCGGCTGTGCGTGCGCTGCAGCGACAGCGCGGAGTCGAACGGCTATCCCTTCACCGTGCTGGACCTGCAGTTCGACCCGCGGCGCGAGGTGTTCCTCGATCCGCGCGGGGTGTACGGCGACCTGCGCAAGGAGGCATTGGTGGCGCGCGCCAGCGGCTTGGCGTGGTGGCAGGTGATCGCCGAGGCGGCGCAGGCCGTTTCCCGCTATCACTTTACCGCCGACCTGGAGCGCGCGTTGCTGCCGGGGCCGGCGCCGCCGGTGCCGGCGGCCTATCAGCGCCACCTGCTGGAGGGGATTCTGACCAGCGCCGCGCCGGCCAAGGGGCTGCGGTTGCTGCATGAGAGCGGCATCGTGGCCAGTTGGTGGCCGGAGCTGGCGGCGCTGGCGGCGGTCCCGCACACCAAGGACTACCACCCGGAAGGAGACGTCTGGGAGCACACCCTGGCTACCTTCGCCCACCGCAAGGAACCCGACCTGGTGCTGTCGCTGGGGCTGCTGCTGCACGACGCCGGCAAACCGCGCGCGGTGCCGCAGGGCGACAAGCGCTTCTTCGCCCACGCCGAGATCGGCGCCGGGGTGGCCCGGCGCTTCCTGCGCCGGCTGGGGTTCGCGCCCGACCTCGTCGCCGCGGTGGAGTTTCTGGGGCGCAACCACATGCTGCCGGCCGCCCTCGGCCGGGTGCGCGCGGAGCATGCCGAGGAGCTGATGGAGTCGCCCCTGTTCCCGCGCCTGCTGGAGCTGTACCGCGCCGACATGCTGGCCACCTTCGCCAGCCCGGAGCCCTACTACCAGGCCTGCCGCCTCTACCAGCGCCACCTGCGCGGGCGCCCGCTCCCGCAGCGCACCGCCGCCGCGTCGCGCCGGCGCGGCCCCCGTCCCCGCCCGCGCGCCCGCCGCTTCCGGGGATGATCTGCCGTAGTGGCGAGCTGCGGCGGTCGGCTGCTGCCTCCGCGCCCGGCCGACTACCCGGCGCCGCCGGGCGGGAGCTGGATGGTGCGTCCTCCGCCCGGGTGGGCAGCTTGGCCGGTGCGCCTCACCGGCCGGCGGGCGCGGCGGAACTTCGTTCCAGGATGAAGGCGCGCAGCTCCGGGAAGCTCGGCGCCAGCGGCGTGGCCTGCTTGGGCCGCTCCAGGAGTTCTTGCAGCGGCGCCGGTACGGGCGGCGTGACGCCGGTAGCGCGACGCACCGTTTCCGGAAACTTGCCGGCATCGGCGGTAGCCAGCACCACGACCGGGGCGCGCTCGCCGCCGGGAGCCGCGGCCGCGCGCAGCCGGCGGGCGGCGGCAATGCCCACCGCGGTGTGCGGGTCCACCAGCCGCCCGTCATCCTCGTACACCTGCCGGATGGTGGCCAAGGTCTCGGCGTCGCTCACCGCGCAGCCCCGCAGTCCGGCCTGGAGCGCCGCCGGATCGTTGTTCCAGCGCGCCCGGATGCGCTCGAAGTTGGATGGTTCGCCGACGTCCATGGCGTTGGACAGCGTCGCGAAGCTGGCATGGGGGCGCCACGCGCCGGTCTGCAAGTACTGCGGCACCACGTCGTTGCGATTGGTGGCGGCCCAGAAGCCGGCGACCGGCAGCCCCCACTGCGCGGCGTATACCCCCGCGGTCAGGTTGCCGAAGTTGCCGCTGGGAACGCAGAAGCGGGGCCGGCCGCGGGCGCGCAGCCGCAGGCCGGCGAAGACGTAGTAGAACGCCTGCGGCAGCAGGCGGCCGAGATTGATCGAGTTGGCCGCGCACAGCCGCGCCGCCGCCACCAGCGCGGAATCGGCCAGGGCGCGCTTCACCAGCCGCTGGCAATCGTCGAACGAGCCGGCGACCTCCAGGGCGTGAACGTTGTCCCCCAGGGCGGTGAGCTGCTGCTCCTGCAGGCGGCTGATACGGCCGGACGGATAGAGCAGCACCACCTCGACGCCGGCGCGCCGCCAGAACGCGCGCGCCACCGCGCCGCCGGTGTCGCCGGAAGTGGCCACCAGCACCACGGCCCGGGTGCCGCCGGAGTCCCCGCCCAGTCCCTGCTCCAGCAGGGTTGCCAGGAAGGCGGCGCCGAAGTCCTTGAACGCGCAGGTCGGGCCGTGAAACAGCTCCAGCAGGGCGATGTCGTCGCTGAGCCAGCTCACCGCCGGGGCAAAGGGAAACGCGGTCTGGGCCAGCGCGCGCGCCGCGCCCGCGGGCCCGGCGCCGCGCCCGGCCAGCTCCTCGGCGAACAGCGCCGCGCCAAGCGCCGCCGCCACCTCTACGAACGGCGCCTGATCCGGGAGGGCGGCGATCTCCCGCCGCAGGTCCGGCGCCGGCGCCGGCTGGTAGAGGCCGCCATCGGGCGGCAGTCCGGCCAGCAGCGAGGCGCTGAACGACAGCCGCGCCGCGGCGTTGCGGGTAGAGCAGACCTGCACGCTAGCGGCGTTCCTCGCGCCGGCGGCGCTCCCTCAGCACTGCGCCACCACCCGCGGCCCCGCGCTATTGATCTCCGACACGTACACCGCGGCGTCGAGCCCCGCCGCGGCGAATGCCTGCTGCATCGCCGCCCCCGCGGCCGCGGCCTGCGCCGCGCTCGCCGCCAGCGCGAATACCGCCGGCCCGGCGCCCGAAATGGAGCAGCCGATGGCGCCGCCGCCGAGCGCCGCCTCCTTCACCGTGCGGAAGCCGGGAATCAGCACCGCGCGCACCGGCTCCGCCACCACGTCGCACAGCGAGCGGCCCATCAGCGCCAGATCGCCGGTGTACAGCGATGCCACCAGCGCCGCCAGATTGCCCCACTGGGCGACTGCGTCGGTCAACGGGATGCGCTTGCGCAGGATGCGCCGCGCCGCTTCGGTGGGAATCTCCACGTCGGGACTGAGCAGCGCTGCGGCGAGCCCGTCCGGTACCGGCAGCCGCACCACGTCCAGCGGGTCGCTGCTGCGGATCAGGACGAATCCGCCCAGCAGCGCGGGCGCGGCGTTGTCGGCATGCCCTGCGCCCGCCGCCACCCGTTCCGCCGCCAGGGCGCAGGGCAGCAGTTCCTCGGCCGCCAGCGGTTCGCCCGCCAACCGGTTCACCGCGCACAGGGCGGCCGCGGCGCTGGCCGCGGAGCTGCCCAGGCCGGAAGCCAGCGGCATCCCCTTGTGCAGCACCAGCTCGACCCCGAACGGCTGGCCGAGGCGCTCCAGCAAGGCTTGCGCCGCCACCACCGCGGTATTGGCGCTGCCACGCGGCAGGCGCCCGCCGTCGCCGGTAACGCCGCGCAGCGTCACGCCGCGGCCCGCGCTGCGGCGCGCCTCCACGGTATCGCCCGGATGGGCCACGGCGAAGCCCAGCACGTCGAACCCGGAGGCCACGTTGGCGACCGTGGCGGGGGCGAACGCCCGCACCGCCCGCGGCAGCGGCTTCATGGATCGAGAAACGCCGCATGGATCACCTGCAGCGCGCGGCGTTCGTCGCCGGCCTCCAGCACTAGCGAGATGTTGCGTTCCGAGGAGCCCTGGGCGATGGCCAGCACATTGATGTGATGGGCGCCGAGCGCGGCGAACAACTTCCCGGCGATGCCCGGGGTGCCGCGCATGTTTTCGCCGATGATGGCCACGATGGCAAGGTTCCGGCGCAGGTCGAAGGTGTCGATGCGCCTCGTTTCCAGCTCCAGCGCCAGCTCCGAGCGCAGCGCGGCCAGGGCGGTATCGGCCTCCGCAGCGTCCAGCACCAGGCAGATGCTGTGTTCCGAAGACGCCTGGGAAATCATCATCACGTTGACCGCGGCCCGCGCCAGGGCCCCCAGCACGCGCGCCGCGGTGCCGCGGGCGCCCAGCATGCCGCCGCCCTCCACGTTGATCAGGGCGATGGAGTCGACCGACGCAATGCCGGTAATGGCCCGTTCCGAGCCGCTCGGCTGATCGGTCACGCGGGTGCCGGGCCGGCGCGGGCGCAAGGTGTTCCTGATGTGGATCGGAATGGCGCGCTCCACCACCGGCACCATGGTGTAGGGATGGATCACGCGCGCGCCGAAGTAGGACATCTCCATCGCTTCCTGGTAGCTGAGCTGGCTGATCACGAACGCCGCCGGAACGTAGCGCGGGTCGGCGCTCATGACGCCGTCGACGTCGGTCCAGATCTCCAGTTCGTCGGCGTGCAGCGCGGCGGCGATGAGCGACGCGGTGTAGTCGGACCCGTCCCGTCCCAGGGTAGTGGTCACCCCTTCCGCGGTGGCGCCGATGAAGCCGGGGACCACGCAGGCGGTCCGCGCCAGCGGCTGCAGTGCCTCGCGGACCCGTCCGTAGGTGGCTTCGAACTGCACCGCGGCGTTGCCGTGGCGGGAGTCGGTGAGGATCAACTCGCGCGCATCCACCAGGCGCGTCTCCATGCCCCGGTCGGCCAGCAGCCGGCTGGCAATGGCCGTCATCAACCGCTCGCCGAAGCTCATCACCAGATCCAGGGTGCGCGGCGAACACTCCCGCAGCAGGCTCACGCCGTGCAGTACCTCGTCCAGCTCCGCCAACAGGAGCTGCAGCGTGGTCAGGATCGTTGCCTGGGCGCGCGGCGGACACAGGTCGCGGACCACCCCCACGTGCCGGGCGCGGATCGCTTCCACCGCCGCGCGCGGGTCGCTGCCGCCGGCCGCGGCCTGCGCCGCGTCGATCAGCACGTCGGTGGTGCCTCCCATGGCGGAGAACACCGCCACGCCGCCAGCCGCCAGCCGCTCCTGCGCAACGTGCATGGCCTGCTGCAGGCGCTCGCTGTCGGCCAGCGAACTGCCGCCGAATTTCACTACCCTGCCGCTCACCGCGTCCCTTCGCCCGCGTACCGTACCCAATGCCGCCGTGAGGAGTCTTGCCGGCGGCTAATCGTGGTAGTAACGCCGATACCAGGCGACGAAGTGCTTCACGCCCTCGCGCAGCGGTGTCTCCGGCATGAAGCCGATCTCCTCGCGCAACGCCGTGCAATCGGCCCAGGTCTGCTTTACGTCACCCGGTTGCAGCGGAACTTTCTTCACCTGGGCCTTCGTCCCCAGCTCTTCCTCCAGGGTGGTCACGAAATCGCCGAGGGATACCGGCGAGCCGTTGCCGACGTTGTATACCCGCGCCGGAGCGGGAGACACCGACGACTGGCGCCCGTCCCACGCGGCATCGCCCCGCGGCGGGCGCTCTCCCACGCGCAGCACCGCCTTGACCACGTCGTCCACGTAGGTGTAGTCGCGCCGCATGTCGCCGTAGTTGAACAGCTCGATCGGCGCGCCGCTCAGGATCGCTTTGGTGAAGCTGAACAGGGCCATGTCCGGCCGGCCCCAGGGGCCGTAGACGGTAAAGAAGCGCAGGCCGGTGGTGGGTATGGCGAACAGATGCGAGTAGCTGTGCGCCATCAGCTCGTTGGAACGTTTCGAGGCGGCGTACAGGCTGACCGGATGATCTGCGGCGCCGGCCTCGCCGAATGGTTGCAACCGGTCCAGACCGTAGACCGAGCTGGACGAAGCGTATACCAGATGGCCGACGGGGTGCCGGCGGGCCGCTTCCAGAATGCTGAGAAAGCCATTGACGTTGCTCGCCAGGTACGCCCACGGATCCGACAGCGAGTGCCTGACTCCTGCCTGCGCGGCCAGGTGGTATACCAGTTCGAACTTCTCGTCGGAGAAGAGGGAAAGAACGCGCTCCGCGGCCCCCAGATCGAGCCGCAGAAACCGCAGGCTCGCCCCATTCGCCGGCCTCGTCCCGCCGGTCCGGCTGCCTGGTTCCTCGGCGGCGATGCCAAGCTCGCGCAGTCGGTCAAGCTTCAACCGTACGTCGTAATGACCTTTGAGATTGTCGATTCCCACCACGTCGTGTCCCTGCTCGACCAGCCGCCGGGCCACGTGGTACCCGATGAAGCCGGCCACGCCGGTGACGAGGATCTTCATGCCGGCAATATCGTCCTTACTACCGCCATGAAGCAAGCTTACCGGTCATGCGCGTTCAAGGGCCGCCGCGCCGGGAGGACGCCTGAAGGATGACGCGTACCGAACCCGGCGGTCCGGAGGGCCACCGCGTGAGGATGGGCGCGCCGCGCTGATGGCCGCCAGACGGCGGCGCCCGTCGAGGCGGTCCCGGCGCGGCTCGTGGCGAAGGCAGCGCTACTCATAGTCTGTAGACTCAAAGGCGTCTTGCCAATTGTAGTGAGCTCGTTCTCAGATGGGTGACAGAAAGCTCCGGCGGCCAAGTCGAGAATTGACACAGATACTTGCATCCAACATACGATCATTGAGAAGGCAAAAGAATCTGTCACAGGAAGAACTCGCTGACACCTGCAACCTGCATCGTACCTACGTCGGATCAGTGGAGCGAGGAGAGCGCAACGTTACGCTAAGTACCCTGGAAACCCTCGCCCAAGCGCTGAGCGTAACAGTACTCGATCTACTGACCAAGAAGAACGTTTAAGATATGGCATACCGAGATTCCGTACCACATCGTTACTATCACGCGATAAGAGACAGTAAGTTAACGATATATGATCCCATTGACGTGGGAGACCCGGGTCTTTGGATTCCCACCAACGAACTGGGACGGTTACTTGACCAGACGCTGGGAGGACTCTCCCTTACAGGACTTCCCCCAAGAACCCGATCCAAGTACGTGAAAGAATGCATTTGCAAGGCGCTTGGCTATCCGATTCCGAAGAGTTTCCGTAAGACAAAGCCACGTTTTCCGTGTCAACGTTTTGACGTCTACGTTCAGAAATCAAGCAATCTTCAGATCTGGAATGAAGAGTTGGAGCTGACGCGGCGCTACGTGATCGTGTGTGTTGCAAAGAACGACGTAGTGACAGCAGTCAAGGTTGTCACTGGATCGGATTTGATGCTTCTCGACACGACCGGAACTCGCACTCAGAAATACCAGGCACGGATGATTTCAGGAGCAGACCAAGTTGAACTTGCCGCCGGCGATACCGACGTCCTTCGAAAAGTAGTCCAACCTCGCGTCATCGCAGGCCCCGATTCCAGTCCCCTCGAGCGTCCTCGGAAGGGACAGATTATGCCAATCGACGAGATCTTCGATAGATTGCGGTCCATGGTCGGCTTGAGCTTTGACTACCTCGGGTCTGATCAAGAACGTAACCGCGGCGGTGCTCTGCATGCTCTCGTATGCCAGCGTCTCGGTTATGACGATTTTCAAGACGATGGTCAATTTCCCGATCTTCCTCATCAGCTACTAGAAATCAAGTTGCAGACGTCGCGTACCATCGATCTGGGATTGGTACTTCCGAGCAGCGCCGATGCCCTCGATATGCCGATGATCGACGATATACGGATCCGTATATGTGACGTCAGATATGCCCTATTCTTCGCGGTCAAGGAGAACGACAGAGTCGTTCTTACCCATCTGGTTATGACAACAGGAGAGCGGTTCTTTGATCGGTTTCCATTGTTCAAGGGCAATCTATTGAATACGAAGATGCAGATACTGCTACCGGTCGACTTCTTCGGGTAAGCCGAACGAATTCCAGACCAGGGAGTTCAGTTCGTCGCGTAGCTTTTTCTCATCAGGCGACGGGATACTGTGATATAGCGACTTGGACTTGGAGATGATCTCCATTCCGGTAGTAGTAGTAGGATCCGGCAATGGAAAGTTTTCGACGTACTGCGTCATGAATCTGCGTCGGCCCGCGTATAGTTTGTTGTGAAAGCGGTAGTCGTAGAAGCGCGCAACGAAGGTGGAGTTGCCGACGGCGGCGGCGAGCCACAAGAGGTCATATCTCGTCGGATCGTCGGCGGCCATCCAGTAACAGTCACCGTTCACGACCGAACCGTTGAGGTCGATCCAGAACGTCGGGTCGTCGGTGATGTCGCGGAACACCAGCTTGGGTCTTTGCCACGCTTCCGGACTCTGAGGCACCCAGATTTCATACCATTGGCGGCCGGCCGCTTTGAGGTAATGGCGGTCTTGGAGGGTCGAGCGATGAGTCTCGAGGTAGGCGCGACTACGGGGATACCGTGTCAGATCGACAGCCTTGCGCCTTCCGTCGACAGTCTTGTGAGGATACAATATCTGGTGAGCGGAAGCATGAGGCTTGAAGTGCCGGGCGGTGTGGTGAGTGATGAGAGGACGCAGGAGCTCGGGCCGTTGCGAGTCGGGGAATTCGTGCCAATCGCTGCGTATGAACACCCGGTCGGCGCATGTCTTGACCCCGACGCGGATCTTTCCGATTTCTCGAAATCTGGACCAAGTGTGCGCGGATACCGTTGCCAGCCATTCGTCAACGTCGGGTGTAGCAAGTCGCCAAACGCCGCCGGCCGCGCCGGCAGTGTCGAGCGTGCCGTGTCTGACCTGAAACGATCGTCCATCCTCGGTACCGACGAGGCCCTCCAGAGCGACAGCGGTAAGGGGATCGGAGACCTGCCGAGTGGCAGGGCGTGATGTTTCATAGATGGACGTGAAGGGAGTATCGGTTATACCGTGAGTTTTCTTGCCTTGCAGAATCAAGACAGCAGGAAGGACGGCGGCGTCGAATAACTTGGTGTCGCCCAAGTCCCAGGCCCGATGGATATTCAGCCGCTCGAGAAGCGCTCGCCGCACCGTGGAGCCTGATCGAACAGTCATAAAGCGGTTGGAGATGATGAGGCCGGCGATTCCATTCGGATGCAACGCATGCGAAATGGCGATGATGAACGCATAGTAGAGATCGTGGCGCCCGGTCAAGCCAAACTGTCGAGCAAGGATACGGGCGTTTCGAGCTCCCATTATCTGAGTCCTGACGTACGGTGGATTAGCGATTATTACGTCGTATTGTGATGGACCTGGTTCACAAAACAGGTTGGTTTGGTTGTCGATGAGGAAGTTTTCGAGGACGAAAGAAAGGAAATCCGTGTGACGTAAATCAAGTGATATTCCGGGGAATATCCGTAGCCTGTCGTGCGCCAGTTCGAGAGCGCGCAGGTCGGTCTCGAATCCGCAGACTTCGACGTTGGAGATGGAGAGACGTTGCAGGTGTTGCAGCAAGCTCACCAGGAGTTCACCGTGGCCGACGGCAGGATCGAGGAGCCGCAGCGGATTGCCGCCGGATCGTACGAGGCCGGTCCGGACGATCTGGCGGGCAACGAAATCGGCGAGCACGCTCGGAGTGTAAGTAACGCCGTCCGATTTTCCGCGGCCGACGTGATCGTAGCGGAGAGAACGGTTCACGTCAGTACCGACTTGCGGAGGGGTGGCCGGCTCGGCGTTCATTGCGCGGCGCCTCTACCGCCGGCTTTGAGCTCGGCGAGTTCTTCCGTAAGCCAGTCGTGGAAGGCCTTGACTGCCGGCCGGCCGCGCAGATGCGAGGGTGTCAGCAGCCAATAGGAATCTTTGCTCGGCATGCTCTCGGCGATGGGGCGCACCAAGTGTCCCTCCTTCAGATCGCGATGGGCAAGCAGGGTGTCGGTGATGGCCACGCCGAGGCCGATGCGCGCGGCTTCGAAGATCAACGTCTGGCTGAACCGCGGGCCGGCGTCGGCGTCGATGCCATTGATGCCCACGGCCTTGAGGAAGGTGGACCAATCCACCCAACCCCAACCCTCCCGGAGCCATTCGTAGTGCAGGAGGGTAGCTTCGGCCAAGCTGAAGTTTTTCGCGACCTCCTCGTTGCATACGGGAAAGAACTCCACGTCGGTCAGCTTCTCGGCGTTCGGGCCGTCGAACCGCCCCCACTCGATGGTCAGCGCTGTGTCGGGCGACGTCTTCGCGGTGACGATGTCGTGGACGACGACGTTGATGCCGGGCAGATTGCCCAGGCCCGGCATCAGCCACGCCACCGCGAAGATCGGCGGGACCCGGACGATGATGGTCTCGCGGTCCGAAGAGCGGCGCAGTGGTTCGACCGTCTCCTGGATCTGCGCGAACGCGGGATCCAGTCCCTTCCACAGGTGCTCGCCGGTGCTGGTGAGGCGCACTCCGCGTCCTTCCCGGCTGAAGAGCGGTTGGCCGAAATCGCGTTCGAGCGCCCGTATCTGGCGGCTGACCGCGCTGGGAGTGACGAACAGCGCATGCGCCGCGGCCGTCACCGAGCCAAGCCGGGCGACCGTCACGAAGGCGTGCATGGCGTTGAGCGAGGGCAAGCCCATCAGCGTTCGATCCGTGAGTTTTTGGAATACCGTGTCATCGTAGAAATCAGTTGACCGCCGTTTTGCAGTCCCTTACCTCAAAGGCACTGCTGGGCGAGATGGCGCTGGCGCGCGTCCCCTACCCGTAACTTACCGCAGTAACAACGAAATAACCAAATAGACGCAAGACAAGTAGATCATGGGGATGAAGCGGCAGTGCGTGAGCAGGATAACCGTTGGCGCGCTCCTTGCCAGAGGGGGCAGCGGCCGGGAGAGGGGTAACCTGACCCTGACCCTGGCGGCGCTGGCGCTGCTGCTGTCCGCCCTGCCGGCCGCGGGGCAGACCGGCGTGACCTCCGATCCGGTGGTGAGCGGCCTGCGCATCACCTCCAGCCCGGCTTCCGGCGGCGCCTACCGGGCCGGCGAGACGATCACCGCGGAGGTGACCTTCGACCAGACGCTGGCGGTCACCGGAACGCCGCGCCTCGCCATCGCCGTGGGGGCCGCCACGCGCCAGGCGTCGGGCAGCCACACGGCTGGCGAGAGCAGGATTTCGTTCAGCTACACCGCGGCGACCGACGACAAGGATACCGACGGCATCTCCATCGCCGCCGGCGCGCTGACGCTGAACGGCGCCACCATCCGCAACGCCAAGGGGGAGGACGCGCGGCTCGGGCTCGGCGCCCACGCCGTCGCCGCGCAGCCCGGCCACAAGGTCTCCGCCCCGCCGCGGGTGACCGGGGTGCGTCTGCTCACGACCAACTTGCGGTGCTGCTGGGGCGTCCGGCCGGCCGGCTGGGAGGATCCCCGGCAGACCGACGAGAACCTGTACCCGCCGAGCCTGGTGCTGGCCGAGGTCACGTTCGACCAACCGGTGGCCGTCAGCGGCACGCCGCAGGTGGCGCTCACCATCGGCGCCAACACCCGCCAAGCGACCTGGAACGCGTTTCTCAGCCGGCTCGTCCACCCCACCGCGAATGCGCACGGCGCCGAGGACATCGACGTCATGGCGTTCTACTACGAGCTGCAGGCGTCGGACTTCGACGGCGACGGCATCGGCGCCGCCGCCGACGCGCTGGCGCTGAACGGCGGGACGATCCGCGACGCCGAGGGTGAAGACGCGGCGCTTGGCCTCGGCAGCCACGCCATCGCCAATCAGGCGAGCCTGCGGGTGGCGGACACCGCGCCCTCCTTCGCCGCCGCGGAAGACCGGCGCTACCTCCTGAACCTGCGGGCCAACGACCGGCTGCCGGCGGCGACCGGCGACGGCGCGCTGACCTACGCGCTGACCGGGCCGGGCGCGGCCACGACGCTGTCCCTGCCCCGGGGCCTGTCGTGGAACGCCGCCGCGCGCACCATCTCCGGCACGCCGGCCGGCGCGGCCGCCGCGGCCCCCTACACGCTCACCGCCACCGACGTCGACGGCGACACCGGGACGCTGACCTTCGCCCTCTCGGTGGTGACGGATCCGGTGGTGAGCGGCGTGAGCGTCACCTCCAGCCCGGCCGCCGGCGACGCCTACGCCGCCGGCGAGACGATCACGGTCGACGTGACCTTCGACCAGCCGGTGACGGTGACCGGCGCGCCGGAGCTGGCGCTCACCATCGGCAGCAAGCTCCGGCAGGCGACGGGAAGCCCTGCTGCCAACCGGCGCACGGTTTCGTTCAGCTACCCGGTGGCGACCGGCGACCGCGATACGGACGGCATCTCCATCACCGGCAGCGCGCTGACGATCGCCGGCGCGACCATCCGCAACGCCAAGGGCGAGAACGCGCGCCTCGGGCTGGGCGGCCACGCCGTCGCCGGCGCCGCCGGCCACAAGGTCTCGACGCCGCCCCGCGTCGCGCAGGTGAACCTCCACACGACCGACATGAAGTGCTGCTGGAGCCGGCATGACCCCGGCTGGGCGGACCCGCGGCAGACGGAGCGCAACCGCTTCGCCCCCGCCGTGGTGTGGGCGGCGGTGACGTTCGACCAGGCGCTGGTGTTCGCCGGCACCGGCCGGCCGAGCCTGGCGCTCACCATCGGCGGCGCGACCCGGCAGGCGGCCTTCGACCGCTACCTGAGCCGCCAGACCGCGCGGATGCTGGGCAAGAGCAACAGCCAGGTGCTCGCATTCTTCTACACCCTGCAGCCGTCGGACTTCGACGGGGACGGCATCGGCGTGGCGGCCGGCGCGCTGACGCTGCCGGCGGGCACGACCTTGCGCGACGCGCAGGGCGAGGCGGCCGTGCTCGGCCTTGGCACCCACGCCATCGCCAACGACCCGAACTATCGGGTGGCGGACACCTCGCCCTCCTTCGGCTCGGCGGCGGTCCAGCCGCAGCACTGGGTGGCCGGGGCCGTGTCGTCGCTCACCCTGCCGGCGGCGGCCGGGGACGGCGCCGTCTCCCATGCGCTCACCCCGGCGCAACGGCCGTCCTGGTTGAAGTTCGATGCCGCGACCCGCGTGCTGTCCGGCACGCCCCCGGCGGCCGCGGCGGCCGCGGCGCGCACCGGCTACACCTGGACCGCGACCGACGTCGACGGCGACTCGACGGCGTTGACCTTCACCCTCACCGTGGCCGCGGCCAACGCGCCGAAGGTCGCGGAGGTCAAGCTCCTCTCCAGCCCGGCGGCGCATGCCATGTACGCGCCGGGCAGCGCGATCGAGGTGGGGGTCAAGTTCGACAAGTCGGTGAGCGTGAGGGGTACGCCGACCCTGGCGTTGGACGTCGGCGGCGCGGCGCGGCAGGCAAACTACACCGCGCTGCGGAACGGCTACCTGGTGTTCTCCTACACCGTGCGGCAGGCGGACTACGACACCGACGGCGTGAGCATCGGCGCGGGCGCGCTGGCGGCGCCCGCCCGCGGCGGCATCTTCGACAAGGCCAACGCCGCGGTGGCGGCGCTGGGTCTCGGCTCCCACACCATCGCCAACGCCAGCGGCCACAAGGTGGGCAGTCCGCCGCGGGTCACCGGCGTGAGCATCCATTCCACGCCGCCGCAGGCGGGCACCTATACCAGGGGCGCGACGGTCACGGTCCAGGTCGACTTCGACCAGACGGTGACGGTGACGGGAACGCCGCAACTGGCATTGACGATCGGCGGCGCGACCCGGCAGGCGAGCGCCATGGCGGAGAGCGGCGCGGGCGTGAGCCGCTCCCGGGTGCGCTTCTCCTACACGGTGGCGGCGGCCGATGCGGACCCCGACGGCCTGGGCGTCGCCGCCGCGGCGCTGACCCTGAACCGCGGGGCGATCCGCGACCTCGACGGCCAGGACGCCGTGCCCGGTCTGGGCAGCCACGCGCGGACCGCCTTCGCCAACGCCAAGGTGGACGGGAGCAGGACCGGCCTCTGGCCGGACTTCGGCTCGGCGGCCAGCCCCGCGCTCTCCCTGATTGCGGGAACGACGGCGACTCACGCGCTGCCGACCGCGGCCGGCGGCGATACGCCGCTGCGCTACACCGTTTCGCCCGGGCTGCCCGCCGGGCTGAGCGTGAACGCCTCCACCGCGGTCCTCTCCGGCGCGCCCAGGACCGAGAGCCCGCAAACCGATTACACGCTGACGGCGACCGACGCCAACGGCGACGCCGCGACGCTGGCCTTCACCCTCAAGGTGTTGGGCAGCCGGCCGGTGGTAAGCGGCGTGTCGATCGCCTCCACGCCGCTTGCCGGGGACACCTACGGCGCCAGCGAGGTGATCCTGGTCGACGTGACCTTCGAGCGCACCGGCACCGGCGCGATGACGGTGCGCGGCGCGCCGCGGCTGGCGATCGCCGTCGGCGCCGCCGCGCGGCAGGCGTCGTTCCTCTCCGTCTCCGGCGCGACGCTGCGGTTCCGCTACACGGCGCAGGCCGAGGACCGGGACACGGACGGCATTGCCGTCGCCGCGGACGCGCTGGCGCTCAACGGCGGTCTGATCCGCGACGCCGCGAGCAACAACGCGATCCTGGGCCTTGGCCGCCATGCCCTTGCCGCGGCGCCGGCGCACAAGGTGGACGGCAGCGCCGGCCGCGCCCCGGCGGTGGCCGGAGTGCGGATGATCTCGGCGCCGGCGAGCGGCAACACCTACACGCTGGGCGAGACCATCGAGGTGGCGGTGCGCTTCGACCAGGCGGTCGGCGTCTCCGGGATGCCGAACCTGGCGCTGACCCTCGGCTCGGCCACCGCGCGGGCGGCCTGGAACCGTACCGGGGCGAGCCCGACCACGCAGATCTTCCGCCACGTGGTGCAGGCGGCGGACCGGGACGCCGACGGCCTCTCCATCGGCGCGAGCGCGCTGGCGCTGGGCGGCGGCACGATCCGCAACCTCCGCGGCAGGGACGCGGCGCTCGGCCTCGGCAGCCACGCGCTGGGCAATCAGAGGGCGCACAAGGTGGACGGATCGAAGAATCCGGCCCCGCTGGTGACCGGCGTCTCCCTCCGCTCCTTCCAGCGGGACGGCTGGTACGACCACGGCGAGGTCGTCGAGGCGCGGGTGACGTTCAACAAGGCGGTGGCGGTGACCGGCAGCCCGCAACTGGCGATCGCCATCGGCGCCACCACGCGGCAGGCGTCCTTGCACGCCGCGAGCGGCGCCCGCGTGGACTTCCGCTACACGGTGCAGGACGGCGACCACGACACCGACGGCCTCTCCATCGGCGCGGGCGCGCTGGCGCTCAATGGCGGGACGATCCGCAACAACGGGGTGGACGCGGCGCTCGGCCTCGGCAGCCACGCGCTGGGCAGTCAGGCGGCGCACAAGGTGGACGGCCGCATGGCCAAGGTGACGGGCGTCACCATCGAAACCACTCCGGCCGGCAGCGCCGGCTACGGCGCGGGCGAAGAGATCCGGGTACGGGTCGATTTCGACCTGGCGCTCGGCAACTATCAAGGCTCCAGGCTGGCGCTGACCATCGGCGACGACACGCGCCAGGCCACCTTCGCCTACGCCCGCAGAAGCATCGGCATGCCGTTGGGCAACCTGAACCGGTTGCACTACACCTACACGGTCCGGGCGACGGACCGGGACGCGGACGGCCTCTCCATCGCGGCGAACGCGCTGAGCGGAACCATCCGGCGGCGGGACGGCAACCCGGCGCGGACGGACCTCGGCAGCCACGCGCGGGGCGCCCAGGCGGCGCACAAGGTGACCGGCGCGGTGGTGACGCCCCGTGTGACCAGTATTTCCATCAACGGTCCGCTGAACGGCGTCACCTTCGGGCTCGGGGAAAAGATCATGGTGACGCTCCAGTTCAACGCGCCGGTCGCCGCGTCGCGGGGGGCGCATCTGGCGCTGACCGTGGGCAACGCCACGCACCGGCTGAACGCCCGCGGCGTGGGCCCCCGTGTCTACAAGTCGAATTACGGATTCCAATACGTGGTACAGGCGTCCGACCGGGACGCGGACGGCATCGGCATCGCCGCCGACGGGTTGACGCTTCCCCAGGGCGGAACCCTGCGCAGCGCGGTGGGGGTGGACGCGGCGCTCGGCCTCCCCGCGGCGCCGGTGCGCAAAGTGGACGGCAGCCACAACCCGCCGGCGAAGGGGATTCAGGTGCTCCGTGGCCAGGCGCGCCACGACACCTTCCTCGCGGGCGAGTCCTTCGACGTCGTGGTCTTCTGGACCAAGCCGGTGACGATCACCGGCACGCCGACCCTGGCGATGCAGGTGGGCAGCGTCACGCGCCGCCTCAGGCTGGTGCGCGGCGGCGGGACGGAGGCCTTCTTCCGGTACACGGTGCGGCATGACGACCGCGACCCGGACGGCGTGAGCATCGCGGCCGACGCGCTGCGCCTGGAGGGCGCCAGCATCACGGGGCCGGGCGGCAAGGCGGCGCAGCTCCGCCTCACCAAGTCGATCGTGAACGACGCTTCCTTCAAGGTCGGCAGCGCCGCGCGGCCGACGCCGACCTTCGGCGCGGCGGTGGTGCCGGCCCGGGACTGGACGGTGGGCGTGCCGGTGAACTTCACGCTGCCGCCGGCGACCGACGGGAGCGGTACGCTACGCTACGCGCTGCTCGGGCCGTCCGTGACGCCCGGCCAATACCGGACCGCCTATCTGTGGCTGCCGCCCGGGCTGCGCTATACCGCCCCGGCCAACCACACGCTGAGCGGCGGCACGATCAGCGGCACGATCAGCGGCCACACGCCCACCGACAATGACATGAACGGCCGCACTTGGCGGCTGACGGCCACGGACGCCGACGCCGACACGGCGACCCTGGACTTCCTCGCCCGGATCGTTCCCGACCGGACGCCGAGCTTCGGCGACGCGGCCATCGACGATCAGGCGTGGATCGAGAACGCGGCGGTCACCGCCTTCGACCTGCCGGAGGCGACCGGCGGCAACGGCGACCTCACCTACACGCTGGCGCCGGCGCTGCCGGGCGGGGTGTCGCGCGCCGGGCGGCGGGTGAGCGGCGCGCCGGGCGCGGCCATGGCGCGGACGCAATACACCTGGACGGCGACGGACGCCGACGGCGACCAGGCTGCGCTGACCTTCTACGTCACGGTGGCCGCGGACAGCGCGCCCAGCTTCGGCGAGGCCGCGATCTCCGACCTGTCCTGGCTGCAGGGCTCGCCCATCACCGAGGTCACCCTGCCCGAGGCGACCGGCGGCAACGCCCCGCTCACCTACGGGATCGCGACCCCGGGATCGACGCGGGTCGGGACGCAGGGGCTGCCCCAGGGGATCGAGCTCGACGGGCGCGTGCTGAAGGGCACGCCGACCGAGGTCCAGGAGTCGTCCGACGTCGACTACGCCTGGCTGGTGGTCGACGCGGACGGCGATACGGCGGAGCTCACCTTCGACATCGAGGTGTACGCCGACCTGTTGCCGAGCTTCGGCGACGCGGCGCTCGCCGACCGGACGTGGACGCAGCGCCAGGCGATTACCGCCTTCACCCTGCCGGCGGCCACCGGCGGCGACGGCGACCTGACCTATGCGCTGACGCCTGACCTGCCGGCCGGCGTGGTCCGCGACGCCGCGACGCGCGAAGTTTCCGGGACGCCGACCGCGGCGCTGGCCGCGACCACCTACACCTGGGCGGCGACGGACGCTGACGGCGACACGGTGGAGCTGACCTTCACCGCGGCCGTGGACGGCATCCCCACCTTCGGCGACGCGGCCATCGCCGACGTGACGTGGACGAAGGGCAAGGCGATCGATGCCTTCACCCTGCCGGAGGCGGCGGGCGGCGACGGCCGGCTGACCTATACGCTGGCGCCCGATCCGCCTGCGGGCGTGGTCCGCGACACGACGACGCGCGAGGTTTCGGGCACGCCGACCGGGGGGCTGGCGCGGTCCGGGTTCCGGTGGAGAGTCCGGGACGAGGACGGGGACGAGGCGGTCCTCGAGTTCCACGTCACCATCGTCATACCGCCCGCGGTGACGCTGGCCCTCTCCGCCTCGACCATCGACGAGAGCGGGACCGCAAACACGGCGACGGTGACCGCGGCGCTGGACAAGGCGTCGAGCGCGGACACGACGGTGACGGTCGCCGCGGCCGCAGGGGCGAACGCCGCGGCCGGCGACTTCACGCTGAGTACGGCGAAGACGCTGACCATCGCCGCCGGGGCGACCACCAGCACCGGGACGGTGACCATCGCCGCGGTGGACAATGCCAAGGACGAACACGACAAGAGCGTCATCGTCTCCGGGAGCGCGGCCAACGACGATCTGGTGACCGGCCCGGCAAACCTGACCTTGACGATCACCGACGACGACGCTGCGCCGACGGTGTCGATAGCCGCGGCGAGCGTGACCGAGGGGCCGGCGGGTTCGACCGCGACCTTGGCGATCCCGGTGAGCTTGAGCGCGGCGAGCGGCAAGCAGGTGACGGTGCCCTACGAAGAAGGAACGGGCGGCACCGCGACCGCGGGCACCGACTACACGGCGTTGTCTCCCGGCTCCCTGACCATCGCCGCGGGGGAGACGAGCGGGACCGTCGACGTATCGGTGACGGGCGACGGGGACGCCGAGCCGGACGAGACGGTGAAGGTGGTCCTGACCGGCTCGGTCAACGCCGCGCTGGGGACGGCGACGGGGACCGGCACGATCGTCGACGACGATCCTTCGGCGACGTCGGCGCTGGTGCTCACGCCTTCGACCATCGACGAGAGCGGGGCCGGCAACGAGGCGAGGGTGACGGCGACGTTGTCTCAGGCGGTGAACGGGGCGACGACGGTGACGGTCTCGGCGACGGCGGGAACCAACGCCGAGGCGGGCGACTTCACGTTGAGCACGGCGAAGACGCTGACCATCGCGGCGGGCGCGACCACCAGCACCGGGGCGGTGACGATCACGGCGGAGGACAACGGTGACGCCGAGCTCGACAAGTCGGTCACGGTGTCGGGAACCGTGGACAACGGCAACGTGAGCGCCCCGGACGCCGTGACGTTGACGATCGCCGACGACGACCGGCCGCCGACGCCGACGCTGTTCATCGACGCGCCGAAGGTCGCCGAGGGCGGGCCGGACGATCCCATGAAGTCGAACTCGCTGACCTGGACGGTGACGTTGACGCCGGCGAGCGACCGGGAGGTGCGGGTCTCCGTCGCGCTCGACCAGGAGGCCGGCACGGCGACGGCGGGGACGGACCACGGATATCTGCCCCGGCCGCAACTGGCGTTCTCGCCGGGGGAGACCGGCAAGAAGATATCGGTGTCGGTGCACGGCGACTCGACGGTGGAGCCGGACGAGACGGTGGTCGTGGCGCTGAGCGACCCGGTCAACGCGGAGCTGGGCGACACGTCCGGGACCGGCACGATCCTCGACGACGATGCGCCCACGGTGACGCTGGCGGTGGCGGACAGCGCCATCGCGGAGAACGGCGGGACGACGACGGTGACGGCGACGCTGAGCGGTGCCTCTAGCGCAGCGACGACGGTGACGGTGACGACGGTGGCCGGGTCGTACACGGTGGGGTCGGACGCGACGATCACGATCGCGGCGGGGAAGACGGCGAACGCGGCGGACAGCGTGACGATCACGGCAGTGGACGACGAGGTGGACAACGTGGGCGACCGGTCGGTGACGGTGGCGGGGACGGCGTCCAACACGAAAGGCGTGGGGACGGTGACCGGAGCGAGCCTCACCCTCACGGATGACGAAGCGACGCCGGAGGCGGCGCTGGTGCTGAGCGCCGAGACGATCGACGAGCACGACGGGACCGACCCGGGGGTGAGTGCGGTGACCGCGGCGCTCAGCCATGCGTCGAGCAAGGCGGTGACGCTGACGGTGGCGGCGGCGCCGGGGACGAACACCGTCGCGGGGGACTTCAGCCTGTCGAGCACGAAGACGCTGACCATCGCGGCGGGAGAGACGGAGAGCACCAGCAGGGTGACGATCGGGTCGGGGGCTACCGCGGGCGCCGTGACGGTGACGGCGGTCGATGACACGACGGACGCGCCGGACAAGGAAGTGACGGTAACGGCGGCGGTGGGCGGGGACAGCGGAATAGCGGCCCCGCCGAGCGTGACGCTGACGATCGAGGACGACGAAGTGGCGCCGGGGGTGACGCTGGCGGTGGCGGACTCGTCGGTCGCGGAGGACGGCGGAACGACGACGGTGACGGCGACGCTGAGCCACGCGTCGAGCGCGGCGACCACGGTGACGGTGACGGCGGTGGAAGGGTCGTACACGGTCGGCGAGGACGCGACGATCGAGATCGCGGCGGGAGAGACGGCGAGCGCGGCGGACACCGCGACGATCACGGCGGTGAACGACGACGTGGACAACGTGGGCAACCGCACGGCGACGGTGAGCGGCACGGCGCAGAACAGCCAGGGCGCCGGGACGGTGATCGGTGCGGCGCTGACGCTGACCGACGACGAGGCGACGCCGACCGCGACGCTGGCGCTGAGCGCCGAGACGATCGACGAGCACGACGGGACGAATCCGGGGAAGGCGACGGTGACGGCGAGTCTGAGCCGAGCATCGAGCGAGGCGGTGACGCTGACGGTGGCCGCGGCGGCCGGGACGAACGCGGCGGCAGGCGACTTCAGCTTGTCGGACGCCACGACGTTGACGGTTGCGGCTGGCGCGACCAGCAGCACCGGCACGGTAACGGTGACGGCGGTGGACAACACGACGGACGCGCCGGACAAGGAAGTGACGGTAACGGCGGCGGTGAGCGGCGACAGCGGAATAGCGGCCCCGGCAAGCGTGACGCTGACGATCGAGGACGATGAGGCGGCGCCGGGGGTGACGCTGGCGGTGGCGGACTCGTCGGTCGCGGAGGACGGCGGAACGACGACGGTGACGGCGACGCTGAGCCATGCGTCGAGCGCCGCGACCACGGTGACGGTGACGGCGGTGGACGGGGCGTACACGGTGGGGCCGGACGCGACGATAGAGATCGCGTCGGGAGAGACGGCGAACGCGGCGGACACGGTGACGATCACCGCCGTGAACGACGACGTGGACAACGTCGGCGACCGGTCGGTGACGGTGAGCGGAACGGCGCAGAACGGCCAGGGCGTGGGGACGGTGACCGGCGCGGCGCTGACGCTGACCGACGACGAGGCGACGCCGACGGCGACGCTGGCGCTGAGCGCTGAGACGATCGACGAGCACGACGGGTCGGTCGCTGGGTCGGCGACGGTGACGGCGAGTCTGGACCGGGCGTCGAGCGAGGCGGTGACGCTGACGGTGGCTGCGGCGGCGGGGACGAACGCAGCGGCGGGCGACTTCAGCTTGTCGGACGCCACGACGTTGACGGTCGCGGCCGGAGCGACCAGCAGCACCGGCACGGTGACGGTGACGGCGGTCGATGACACGACGGACGCGCCGGACAAGGAAGTGACGGTATCGGCGGCGGTGAGCGGGGGCAGCGGGATAGCGGCCCCGGCGAGCGTAACGCTGACGATCGAGGACGACGAAGCGGCGCCGGGGGTGACGCTGGCGGTGGCGGACTCGTCGATCGCGGAGGACGGCGGAACGACGACGGTGACGGCGACGCTGAGCCACGCGTCGAGCGCGGCGACCACGGTGACGGTGACGGCGGTCGACGGGTCGTACACGGTCGGCGAGGACGCGACGATAGAGATCGCGGCGGGAGAGACGGCGAACGCGGCGGACACGGTGACGATCGCGGCGGTGAACGACGACGTGGACAACGTCGGAGACCGGTCGGTGACGGTGAGTGGGACGGCGCAGAACAGCCAGGGCGCCGGGAGCGTGACGGGCGCGGCGCTGACGCTGACCGATGACGAGGCGACACCGACCGCGACGCTGGCGCTGAGCGCTGAGACGATCGACGAGCACGACGGGTCGGTTGCTGGGTCGGCGACGGTGACGGCGAGTCTGGACCGAGCGTCGAGCGAGGCGGTGACGCTGACGGTGGCTGCGGCAGCGGGGACGAACGCGGCGGCTGGGGACTTCAGCCTGTCGAGCGCGAAGACGCTGAGCATCGCCGCCGGAGCGACCAGCAGCACCGGAACGGTGACGGTGACGGCGGTCGATGACACGGCGGACGCGCCGGACAAGGAAGTGACGGTGACGGCGGCGGTGAGCGGGGACAGCGGAATAGCGGCTCCCGCGAGCGTGACGCTGACGATCGAGGACGACGAGGCGGCGCCTGGGGTGACGCTGGCGGTCGCCGACAGCGCGATCGCCGAGAACGGCGGCACCACCACGGTGACCGCCACGCTCAGCCACGCGTCGAGCGCGGCGGCGACGATCACGGTGACGGCGGTGACGGGCGCCTACACGGTCGGCGAGGACGCGACGATCACGATTGCAGCTGGAGCGACGGCGAACGCGGCGGACACGGTGACGATCGCGGCGGTGAACGACGACGTGGACAACGTGGGCAACCGGTCGGTAACGGTGAGCGGAACGGCGCAGAACAGTCAGGGCGTGGGGACGGTGACCGGAGCGAGCCTCACCCTCACGGATGACGAGGGAGCGCCGACGGCGACGCTGACGCTGAGTGCTGAGACGATCGACGAGCACGACGGGACGAATCCGGGGAAGGCGACGGTGACGGCGACGTTGAACCGAGCGTCGAGCGAGGCGGTGACGCTGACGGTGGCTGCGGCGGCCGGGACGAACGCCGTGGCGGGCGACTTCAGCCTGTCGAGCACGAAGACGCTGAGCATCGCCGCCGGAGCGACCAGCAGCACCGGCACGGTGACGGTGACGGCGGTCGATGACACGACGGACGCGCCGGACAAGGAAGTGACGGTATCGGCGGCGGTGGGCGGGGACAGCGGGATAGCGGCCCCCGCGAGCGTGACGCTGACGATCGAGGACGACGAAGCGGCGCCGGAGGTGACGTTGGCGGTGACCGACTCGTCGATCGCGGAGGACGGCGGTACGACGACGGTGACGGCGACGCTGAGCCATGCGTCGAGCGCGGCGACCACGGTGACGGTGACGGCGGTGGACGGGTCGTACACGGTCAGCGATGACGCGACGATCGAGATCGCGGCGGGAGAGACGGCGAACGTGACGGACAGCGTGACGATCACCGCCGTGAACGACGCGATCGACAACGTGGGCAGCCGCGCGGTAACGGTAAGCGGAACGGCGCAGAACAGCCAGGGCGTAGGAACCGTGACGGGAGCAAGCCTCACCCTCACGGACGACGAGGCGACGCCGACGGTGACGCTGGCCCTGAGCGCTGAGACGATCGACGAGCACGACGGGACGAATCCGGGGAAGGCGACGGTGACGGCGACGTTGAACCGAGCGTCGAGCGAGGCGGTGACGCTGACGGTGGCTGCGGCGGCCGGGACGAACGCGGCGGCGGGCGACTTCAGCCTGTCGAGCACGAAGACGCTGAGCATCGCCGCCGGAGCGACGACGAGCACCGGAACGGTGACGGTAACGGCGGTCGATAACACGACGGACGCGCCGGACAAGGAAGTGACGGTAACGGCGGCGGTGAGCGGGGACAGCGGGATAGCGGCCCCGGCGGCGCAGACGCTGACGATCGAGGACGACGAAGCGGCGCCGGGGGTGACGTTGGCGCTGGCCGACAGCGCGATCAACGAGAACGGCGGAACGACGACGGTGACGGCGACGCTGAGCCACGCGTCGAGCGCGGCGACGACGATAACGGTACAGCCGGTGACGGGCGCCTACACGGTGGGGACGGCTGCGACGATCGAGATCGCGGCGGGAGAGACGGCGAACGCGTCGGACAGCGTGACGATCACGGCGGAGAACGACGCGATCAACAACGTCGGCGGCCAGCCGGTGACGGTGGGCGGCGCGGCGCAGAACAGCCATGGCGTGGGGACGGTGACGGGAGCGAGCCTCACCTTCAAAGGGAGGCTGGTGCTGAATCGTGAGACGGGCGAAGCGGCGCCTGGGGTGACGCTGGCGGTGGCGGACAGCGCGATCAACGAGAACGGCGGGACGACGACGGTGACCGCCACGCTGAGTCACGCGTCGAGCGCGGCGACGACGATCACCGTACAGCCGGTGTCAGGCGCCTACACGGTGGGGACGGACGCGACGATCGAGATCGCGGCGGGAGAGACGGCGAACACGGCGGACACGGCGACGATCACGGCGGTGAACGACGACGTGGACAACGTGGGCGACCGGTCGGTGACGGTGAGCGGAACGGCGCAGAACAGCCAGGGCGTAGGAACCGTGACGGGAGCAAGTCTCACCCTCACGGACGACGAGGCGACGCCGACGGTGACGCTGGCCCTGAGCGCTGAGACGATCGACGAGCACGACGGGACGAATCCGGGGAAGGCGACGGTGACGGCGAGTCTGGATCGAGCGTCGAGCGAGGCGGTGACGCTGACAGTGACTGCGGCGGCCGGGACGAACGCGGCGGCGGGTGACTTCAGCCTGTCGAGCGCGAAGACGCTGAGCATCGCCGCCGGAGCGACCAGCAGCACCGGAACGGTGACGGTGACGGCGGTCGATAACACGGTCGACGCGCCGGACAAGGAAGTGACGGTAACGGCGACGGTGAGCGGGAACAGCGGAATAGCGGCCCCCGCGAGCGTGACGCTGACGATCGAGGACGATGAAGCGGCGCCGGGGGTGACGTTGGCGCTGGCCGACAGCGCGATCAACGAGAACGGCGGAACGACGACGGTGACGGCGACGCTGAGCCACGCGTCGAGCGCGGCGACGACGATAACGGTACAGCCGGTGACGGGCGCCTACACGGTGGGGACGGCTGCGACGATCGAGATCGCGGCGGGAGAGACGGCGAACGCGTCGGACAGCGTGACGATCACGGCGGAGAACGACGCGATCAACAACGTCGGCGGCCAGCCGGTGACGGTGGGCGGCGCGGCGCAGAACAGCCATGGCGTGGGGACGGTGACGGGAGCGAGCCTCACCTTCAAAGGGAGGCTGGTGCTGAATCGTGAGACGGGCGAAGCGGCGCCTGGGGTGACGCTGGCGGTGGCGGACAGCGCGATCGCCGAGAACGGCGGAACGACGACGGTGACCGCCACGCTGAGTCACGCGTCGAGCGCGGCGACGACGATCACCGTACAGCCGGTGTCAGGCGCCTACACGGTGGGGACGGACGCGACGATCGAGATCGCGGCGGGAGAGACGGCGAACACGGCGGACACGGCGACGATCACGGCGGTGAACGACGACGTGGACAACGTGGGCGACCGGTCGGTGACGGTGAGCGGAACGGCGCAGAACAGCCAGGGCGTAGGAACCGTGACGGGAGCAAGCCTCACCCTCACGGACGACGAGGCGACGCCGACGGTGACGCTGGCCCTGAGCCCTGAGACGGTCGACGAGCACGACGGGGCGAATCCGGGGAAGGCGACGGTGACGGCGACGTTGAACCGAGCGTCGAGCGAGGCGGTGACGCTGACGGTGGCTGCGGCGGCGGGGACGAACGCGGCGGCGGGTGACTTCAGCCTGTCGAGCGCGAAGACGCTGAGCATCGCGGCGGGAGCGACGACGAGCACCGGTACGGTGACGGTGACGGCGGTCGATGACCCGACGGACGCGCCGGACAAGGAAGTGACGGTGACGGCGGCGGTGAGCGGTGACAGCGGGGTAGCCGCTCCGGCGTCGAAGACGCTGACGATCGAAGACGACGAAGCGGCGCCGGGGGTGACGCTGGCGGTGACCGACTCGTCGGTCGCGGAGAACGGCGGGACGACGACGGTGACCGCCACGCTCAGCCACGCATCGAGCGCGGCGACGACGATCACGGTACAACCGGTGTCGGGCGCCTACACGGTGGGGTCGGACGCGACGATCACGATTGCTGCCGGGGCGACGGCGAACACGGCGGACACGGCGACGATCACGGCGGTGAACGACGACGTGGACAACGTGGGCAACCGCACGGCGACGGTGAGCGGGACGGCGCAGAACAGCCAGGGCGTGGGAACGGTGACCGGAGCAAGTCTCACCCTCACCGATGACGAAGCGACGCCGACGGCGACGCTGGTGCTGAGTCCCGAGACGATTGACGAGAACAACGGGACGAATCCGGGGAAGACGACGGTGACGGCGAGTCTGAACCGAGCGTCGAGCGAGGCGGTGACGCTGACGGTGGCCGCGGCGGCGGGGACGAACGCAGTAGCGGGCGACTTCAACCTGTCGAGCGCGAAGACGCTGAGCATTGCCGCCGGAGCGACCAGCAGCACCGGTACGGTGACGGTGACGGCGGTCGATGACACGACGGACGCGCCGGACAAGGAAGTGACGGTGACGGCGGCGGTGAGCGGGGACAGCGGGGTAGCGGCCCCGGCGTCGAAGACGCTGACGATCGAGGACGACGAAGCGGCGCCGGGGGTGACGTTGGCGGTGGCGGATTCGTCGATTGCGGAGAACGGAGGATCGACGACGGTCACGGCGACGCTCTCCCACCCGTCGAGCGCCGCGACGACGATCACCGTACAGCCGGTGTCAGGCGCCTACACCGTGGGGTCGGACGCGACGATCACGATCGCAGCCGGGGCGACGGCGAACGCCGCGGACACGGCGACGATCACGGCGGTGAACGACGCGATCGACAACGTGGGCAACCGCACGGCGACGGTGAGCGGGACGGCGCAGAACAGCCAGGGCGTGGGAATGGTGACGGGAGCGAGCCTGACCCTCACCGACGACGAGGGAGCGCCGACCGCGACGCTGGCGCTGAGCCCCGAGACGATCGACGAGCACGACGGGACGAATCCCGGGAAGGCGACGGTGACGGCGACGTTGAACCGAGCGTCCAGCGAGGCGGTGACGCTGACGGTGGCTGTGGCGGCGGGGAAGAACGCGGCGGCGGGCGACTTCACGTTGTCGAGCACGAAGACGCTGAGCATCGCGGCGGGAGCGACGACGAGCACCGGAACGGTGACGGTGACGGCGGTCGACAACACGGCGGACGCGCCGGACAAGGAAGTGACGGTCACGGCGGCGGTGACCGGGGACAGCGGGGTAGCGGCGCCGGCGAGCGTAACGTTGACGATCGAGGACGACGAAGCGGCGCCGGGGGTGACGTTGGCGGTGGCGGACAGCGCCATCGCCGAGAACGGCGGGACGACCACGGTGACCGCCACGCTGAGCCATGCGTCGAGCGCGACGACGACGATCACCGTACAGCCGGTGACGGGCGCCTACACGGTGGGGTCGGACGCGACGATCACGATCGGGGCGGGAGAGACGTCGAACGCGGCGGACACGGCGACGATCACGGCGGTGAACGACGCGGTCGACAACGTGGGCAACCGCACGGCGACGGTGAGCGGGACGGCGCAGAACAGCCAGGGCGTGGGGACGGTGACCGGAGCGAGCCTGACCCTCACGGATGACGAGGGAGCGCCGACGGCGACGCTGGTGCTGAGTCCTGAGACGATCGACGAGCACGACGGGACGAATCCGGGGAAGGCGACGGTGACGGCGAGTCTGAACCGAGCGTCGAGCGAGGCAGTGACGCTGACGGTGTCTGCGGCGGCGGGGACGAACGCGGCGGCGGGCGACTTCACGTTGTCGAGCACGACGACGCTGAGCATCGCCGCCGGAGCGACCAGCAGCACCGGGACGGTGACGGTGACGGCGGTCGACGACGCGGTCGACGCGCCGGACAAGGAAGTGACGGTAACGGCGGCAGTGAGCGGGGACAGCGGGATAGCGGCCCCCGCGAGCGTGACGCTGACGATCGAGGACGATGAAGCGGCGCCGGGGGTGACGCTGGCGGTGGCCGACAGCGCGATCGCTGAGAACGGCGGGTCCACCACGGTGACGGCGACGCTGAGCCATGCGTCGAGCGCGGCGACGACGATCACGGTGCAGCCGGTGACGGGCGCCTACACGGTCGGGTCAGACGCGACGATCACGATTGCAGCCGGGGCGACGGCGAACACGGCGGACACGGTGACGATCACGGCGGTGAACGACGCGATCGACAACGTGGGCAACCGCACGGTGACGGTGAGCGGGACGGCGCAGAACAGTCAGGGCGTGGGGACGGTGACCGGAGCGAGCCTGACCCTCACGGATGACGAGGGAGCGCCGACGGCGATGCTGGCGCTGAGTCCCGAGACGATCGACGAGCACGACGGGACGAATCCGGGGAAGGCGACGGTGACGGCGAGTCTGGATCGTGCGTCGAGCGAGGCGGTGACGCTGACGGTGTCTGCGGCGGCCGGGACGAACGCGGCTGCGGGCGACTTCAGCCTTTCGAGCACGAAGACGCTGAGCATCGCCGCCGGAGCGACGACGAGCACCGGCACGGTGACGGTGACGGCGGTCGATGACACGACGGACGCGCCGGACAAGGAAGTGACGGTAACGGCAACGGTGAGCGGGGACAGCGGGATAGCGGCCCCCGCGGCGCAGACGCTGACGATCGAAGACGACGAAGCGGCGCCTGGGGTGACGCTGGCGGTGGCCGACAGCGCGATCGTCGAGAACGGTGGAACGACGACGGTGACCGCCACGCTGAGCCACGCATCGAGCGCGGCGACCACCATCACGGTGACCGCGGTCGACGGGGCCTACACGGTCGGGACCGACGCGACGATCGAGATCGCGGCGGGAGAGACGGCGAACGCGGCCGACACGGTGACGATCACGGCGGTGGATGACGCGATCGACAACACGGTCAACCGGACGGTGACGGTGAGCGGAACGGCGCAGAACAGTCAGGGCGTGGGGACGGTAACCGGAGCAAGCCTCACCCTCACGGATGACGAGGGAGCGCCGACGGCGACGCTGGCGCTGAGCCCTGAGACGATAGCCGAGCACGACGGGACCGATCCGGGGAAGGCGACGCTGACGGCGACGTTGAACCGGGCGTCGAGCGAGGCGGTGACGCTGACGGTGTCTGCGGCGGCGGGGACGAACGCGGCGGCGGGCGACTTCACGCTGTCGAGCACGACGACGTTGAGCATCGCCGCCGGGGCGACCAGCAGCACCGGTGAGGTGACGGTGACGGCGGTGGACGACACGGTCGACGCGCCGGACAAGGAAGTGACGGTATCGGCGACGGTAAGCGGCGACAGCGGGGTAGCGGCCCCGGCGAGCGTGACGCTGACGATCGAGGACGACGAAGCGGCGCCGGGGGTGACGTTGGCAGTGGCCGACAGCGCGATCGACGAGGACGGCGGGTCCACCACGGTGACCGCCACGCTGAGCCATGCGTCGAGCGAGACGACCACCATCACGGTGGCGGCGGTAGACGGCGCCTACACGGTCGGCGAGGACGCGACGATCGAGATCGCGGCGGGCGAGACAGCGAACGCCGCGGACACGGTGACGATCACGGCGGTGGCCGACGCGGAGAGCACCGGCGACCGTACGGTGACGGTGACGGGAACGGCGCAGAACGGCCATAGCGTGGGGACGGTGACCGGAGCGGAGCTGACCCTCCGCGACGGCGGCGGCGACGACGGCGGCGGCGGGGTGATGGGGTTCGCGCTGAGCGGCGCGGTGGAGGACCAGGAGTGGACGCAGGGGCAGGCGATCATGCAGTTGACGCTGCCGGAAGCGACCGGCGGCGACGGAGCGGTGAACTATGCGTTGACGCCGGAGCTGCCGAGCGGCGTGAACCGGGACGCTGCCGGCCGGGAGGTGTCCGGGACGCCGGAGGCGACGCAGATGGAAACCGAATACACCTGGAGGGCGACCGACGGCGGCGGCGCGACGGCCGACGTGACGTTCACCATCGAGGTGCTGGCCGACGCGGTCCGGGACGAGCCGCCGGTGCCGCCGGTAGCGTCATCGCCGCCGGCGCAAGGGCCGGCGCCGGGACCGCCGGCCGTGGCGGTGAAGGTGTCGATCGGAGACGCTTCGATCATGGAAGGCGACGGGCGGCGGGTGGATGCCGAGTTCACGGTGAAGCTGGACCAGGCCAGCGCGGTGCCGGTCACGGTGGGGTTTGCGACCCGGGACGACACGGCGACCGCCGGGGCCGACTACGCGCAGCGCGCAGGAACGGTGACCTTCGCGCCGGGGGAGACGCAGCGGACGATAGCGGTGCCGGTGCTGCCGGACACGACGGTGGAGGCGAACGAGGAGTTCGTGGTGGCGCTGGTGGAGCAGGAGGGGGCCGCGCTGGAACGGGCGATGGCGCGGGGGACGATCGGGGACAACGACGTGGCGCTGCTGGCGATCGACGACACGCAGGTGAAGGAAGGGGACCGTGGCCGGTCGGCAGCCTGGTTCGAGGTGCGGATGCTCTCGAAGACGGAGCGGCCGGTGATGCTGCGCTACATGACGATGGACGGGACGGCGCGCGCCGGGGAGGACTACGAGGCGGCGAGCGAGGTGCTGGTGTTCGCGCCGGGAGAGGCGGCGAAGCGGGTATCGGTGACGGTGCTGGGAGACACGCAGCCGGAGGCGGACGAGACGTTCGGGGTGACGCTGCATGACGCCGAGCAGCGGGCGGCGAGTGCGGGGCTGGCGGCCGAGGGAGTGATCGAAGACGACGACCAGGAGCGGATGCGGCGGGCGTTGCGGCGGGCGCACGCGGAGTTTGCGCGGGTGGTGGCGACCGACGCGGTGGCGGTGATCGGGGAGCGGTTTGCGGCCGGAGGCGCGGCGGAAACGCAGCTCACGCTGAACGGGCGGCGGCTGGAGCTGGCGGGGGCCGCGGCGGGCGGCGCGGAGCCGGCGGCAGGCGCGGCCGAGTGGACGCCGGCGTCGGAGGAGGCAGCGCTGAGTCAGGTGCCGCTGCGGGAGTTCCTGGTGGGGAGTTCCTTCGATCTGGTGGGGCGGGCGCCGTTGAGCGAGGCGGGAGCGGTCGCCGCCGCGGGCGGAGGCCCGGAATGGAGCGTGTGGAGCCGGGGAGCGCTGAGCCAGTACGGCGGGCAGAGCGCGGCGCCGGGCGCCAGTTGGAACGGGGGCGTATACGGCGGCTACCTGGGAGCGGACATCCGGGTGGCGGAGCCGCTGGTGCTGGGGTTGGCGGTGTCCCACAACGCCGGCGCGATGGAGTATCAGGAAAGCGTTGCCGACCGCGGCGACGAGTTCAAGGCGAAGGTGGAGACCTCGCTGACCAGCGTGCTGCCGTACGCTCACTGGAGGCCGCTGGAGGGCGTGAGCCTGTGGACGCTGGCGGGGGCCGGACTGGGCGGCAGCGGAGTCACCTGGGAGAGCACGCGGCTGGAAACGAGCAACACGCTGTGGCTGGGCGCGGCGGGGGCGCGGGTGGCGGTGGTGTCGTGGAACGGGTTGGACCTGGCGCTGGCGACCGACGGCTACTATGCGTCGCTGAGCGCGGAGTCGGAGGCCGCGAAGTGGCTGACGCAGGAGTTGGCGCCGGCTGGAGTGGGGCGGGTGCGGCTGCTGGCGGACGCGCGCTTCGACTGGCAGATGGCGGTCGATTCGCGGCTTGGGGTAAACCTGGAGGTGGGCGGTCGGTGGGACGCCGGGGCCGCGGCGCAGGGGTTCGGAGCGGAGCTGGGGGGAGGATTGGAGTATGTGTACACCGCGCTGGGGCTGGGAGTGCGGGCGCACGGACGGTATCTGCTGGCGCATCAGGAGCGGGAGTTTCAGGACTGGGGAGCGAGCGCGGGGCTGAGTTTCGATCCCGGGGCGCCGGGCCGCGGGCTGGCGCTGGCGGTGGCGCCGGCGTGGGGAGCGCCGGGCAGCCGGACGGAAGGAGTGTGGAGCGCGGCGCCGCTGGCGGCGGAGAGCGGCGGCGGGGCGGCGCGAGACGGCGCGGGGCTGCGCCCGGACCGGCTGGACGCGGAGCTGAGCTACGGGATTGAGATGCCTGGGGCGGCGGGGCTGGTGACGCTCTACGGCGGGCTGACGCAGGGGCAGCCGGACAGCGCCGGCTACCGGGTGGGCAGCCGTCTGGAGTTGGGCGGGCTGAGTATGGACCTGGCGCTGGACCGGCAGGAGAACCCCGGCGCCGACCCGGCCCACGGCCTCAGGCTGGAGGGCCAATTGCACTGGTAAGCCGTGAAGGAGGATGGCGCCGGCGGGCCGGGAGCGGCGTGCTACTCCGCGGTGGCGGTCCGGTGCCGGTTGAGCAGCTCCCAGTCGATCCGGTAGCCGAGTCCCGGCTCGGTCGGGGCGTGCACCAGGCCGCGGTCGTCCACCGCTATATCCTCCACCAAGCCGTACCGGTTGGCCCCGGTGCAGGGAAAGAACTCGTAGTACTCGCAGTTGGGCACCGCCATGGTCACGTGCAGGTTCGCGACGTTGTTCAGGCTGTTGCCGCCGTGATGGATCTCGCAGCGCATGTTGAACCCTTCCGCCAGGTGGCACTGGCGCACCAGGGGCGTGATGCCGCCGGTCACCGCTACGTCGCCGCGCAGCATGTCGGTGGCGTAGCGGGTGATCCACGCCGCCATGCCGTAGAACCGACCCGGCGCGTACTCGGTGGACATGATCGGAATGTCCAGCTTCTGCCTCAGCTTGACGTAGCCGTAGAGGTCCTCCTCCACCAGCGGATCTTCGTACCAGTAGTAGTCGAGCTCCTCGATGGCCCGGCCCACGCGCAGCGCGTCGGCGTACTGGTAGGCCCACATCGAATCGAGCATCAGGGTCATGTCGCCGCCCACCGCGGCGCGCACCGCCGCGCAGATCTCCACGTCGGCCCGCGGGTCGCCGTGCGGGTGGAGTTTGTGCGCCGTCCACCCCTGTTGTTGGAAGCGCACCGCCTCCTCGGCGTACTCCTCCTTGGTGGCGTGAAACGCGGTGCTGGAGTAGGCCGGTACCGAGTCCTTGCAGGTGCCGAGCAGGCGGTGGATCGGCTGGCCGGCAAGCTGGCCATTGATGTCCCACAGGCAGACGTCGATTGCGCCGATGGCCCGGGTCGACACTACGCGGTTCAGCTTCCACATGCGCCTCCAGAGCTTGCCGATATCCTGCGGGTTGCAGCCCAGGAGCAGCGGTTTGAGGTACTGGATCAGCCCCCGGACGCAGTGCTCGGCGCCGGCCATGGACGATCCCAGGAAGGCGTTGCCGCGGATCCCGGCGTCGGTCTCGACGGTGACGACACCGAGCTGCACCGTGCCGCCGAAGGCGGTGCCCGACCCGATCTTCCACGACTCAGTCTGCCAGTTGCAGAGGTCTACCTTGACGTTGGTGATCTTCACTTGCAGGTCGTCTCCACCCGCGCATGGTACCCGATTCCGCGCCTTACGGTCGTTGACGACGGCAACGGGCGCCCGTAAGGTGGCGCTCGTGCTGACGCAACGCCTGTTGGAGCAGATCGAGCGGGCGCTGGCGGCGGCGCTGGCGAGCTCGCCCGCGGCCGGCGCGCCACTTCAGATCGAAGCGCCGGGCCGCGACCTGCTGGCGCGGGGCGGCAAGCGCTGGCGCCCCCTGCTGCTGGCGTTGACCTGCCGCCTCTGCGGCGGTCCCGAAGCCGCCGCGGTCGCGCTCGCACCGCTGGTGGAGCTGGCTCACACCGGCAGCCTGATCATCGACGACATCGAAGATGGCGCCGACCTGCGCCGCGGCGCGCCGGCCGCGCACCTGCGCCACGGCCTGGACTTGGCCATCAACGCGGGCAACCTGTTTTACTTCCTGCCGGAGCGGTGCATCGCGGCGGCGCGCCTCGATCCGGCCGCGGAACTGCAGGTTTACCGCCTCTACCTGCAGGCGATGGTGCGCCTCCACTACGGGCAGGGACTGGACATCCTGTGGCACCGGCAACCGGACCGGGTGCCGGAGTTGGCCGAGTACTTCGCCATGTGCCGCGGCAAGTCGGGCAGTCTGGCGGGGCTGGCCACCAGCCTCGGCGCCGTGCTGGCCGCGGCCCCCGCCGGCCTCGTCGACCTGCTGCGCCGCGCCGGCGAGGAGTTCGGCGTCTGCTTCCAGATCATCGACGACGTGCGCAACCTGACCACCGGCAATCCGGGCAAGCGCCGCGGCGACGATCTGCAGGAGGGAAAGAAGAGCCTGCCGGTGATCCTCTACTGCAGCCGCGGCGCCGCGTTCCGGAGCCGCATGGTGGAACGGCTCGCCGCCTGCTCGGACGCCGCCGCCGGGTCCGGCGCGGTGGAGGAGACCATCGCCCTGCTGCGCCAGGCGGGGGTGATCGAGGAGGCGCGCGGCATGGCGCGCGGCAGGTACCGGCGCGTCATACGGGAGCTGGAACAGGACCCGACGATTGCCTGTGGTGAGTCGTGGGCGGCCCTGAAGGCGGTCACCGGCGCACTCATCGGTTGACGGCGCAACGGCCCGTACCGGGCGCACAGCGTGCGGGCGCACTGCGGGCGCGCGGACGCCCGTTTGCCTCCGCGCGGAGCGGCCGGTACCTTCTCACAGCATGAGGAACGGCCGGCGCCAACTCCTGGCCTACCGCTACTACAACGCCACCACGGTGCTCATCGTCGCCAACGTGGCGGTGTTCCTGCTGGAGCTTACCAGCCGCAGCGTGGTCCGCGATTTTGCCTTGATTCCGCCGGAGGCGGCCGGCGGGCGCTGGTGGACCCTCGTTACCTACATGTTCCTGCACTCCACCGGTTCGCTGTATCACATCATCTTCAACATGCTCGGTCTGATGTGGTTCGGCGCACCGGTGGAACGGCAGATCGGGAGTCACGAGTTTCTCAGCCTCTACCTTGTCTGCGGCGTCGCCGCCGGGCTGTTCGCCATGCTCTTTTCGCTTGACCGCGCAGTTGCCATCATCGGCGCCTCCGGCGCCCTGTTCGCGGTCATGCTGGCCTTCGCCACCCTGTTTCCCGATTCGGTAATCTACGCGTTCTGGTTCGTTCCCATGCGGGCGCCGCTGGCGGTGCTGATCTTCGCCGGGATCGCCGTGTTCGGCACCATGACCGGGTTCTCTCCCGGGGTCTCCCATCTCACCCACCTCGGGGGGTTGATCGCCGGCGCCTTGTACGTGTGGCTGCGCCTCGGCAGGAACCCGCTGGACTCGTTCTTCCGGCGGTAAGCGGACGTGACGTCAGTGGCCGGCAGCGCGCGGGCAGCCGCGCTCATCGCCATGGCGGCGGCCACCTGCCTGGGAGCTCCCCGGCTCGCGGCCCAGAGCGACGCCGCCGCGGCCCCCGCGCTGGTGGTGGCCTATCCGGCGCAGCAGTTCTCCCTCGATCCGCTGCACACCTTCTCGACCACCGAGGCGCAGCTCTTCACCGCCGTCTACGAAGGACTGGTGGCCTATGATCCCATTACCCTCAACCCGGTGGCCGGGCAGGCGGAACGTTGGGAGATTTCGCGCGACCGCACCACCTACACTTTTCATCTGCGGCCCGACGCCCGCTTCTCGAACGGCGACCCGTTGCACGCCGAGGACTTCCGCGCGTCCTGGCTGCGCGTCCTGGACCCCGGCGCGGCGGCTGAGTATTCGTTCCTGTTCGACGTCATCGAGGGAGTCGCCGAGTACCGCAGCGGCGAGGTGGACGATCCCCGGCGCGTCGGCATCCGCGCCGTGAGCGACCGGGTGCTGGAAGTGGAACTCGCCGAACCGGCCGATCACTTCCTCAAGGTACTCGCCCATCACAGCTTCTCCGCCATCCATCCCAGCTACCTCGGCGCCGTGAACTGGGACCGCGCCGGCCAACTGATCGGCAACGGTCCATTCCGGGTGACCTCATGGACCGAGCGGGAGCTGGCGCTGGAGCGCAACGAGCACTACTGGGGCCGCACGCAGGTGGAACTGGAGCGGGTGGTGATCCGCTTCTTCGACGAACCGGAGGCGGTCACGCGCGGGTTCCTGCAGGGCGACATCCACTGGGCGAATATCTGGGCCGACGACCGCCAGCTCAGCCCCTACGTGGTGGTCAATCCGCTGTTCGCGACTACCTACTTCTACTTCCGCAGCGACCGCGAGCCGTTCGACGACGAGCGGGTACGGCACGGCCTGGCGCTGCTGCTGCCGTGGGACGAGCTCCGCAGCTCGTCGATTTCTTTCCCCAGCGACGTGCTGGTGCCGGACATCGCCGACTATCCCGAGGTGGCAGGCATTCGCGAACGCGACGAACGGCGCGGATTGAGACTACTCGATCAGGCCGGCTTCGCGCGCGGCCGCGGGCTGCCGGCCATCAGCATCAAGGTGGCGGCCGGCAGCGCCGCGGTAGCGCCCGCCGAGCTGATGCGGGACACCTGGGAGGGCCTGCTGGGGGTAGAGGTGACCGTCCAGGAGTTTCGCTACCGCGACCTGCTGGAGGAGATTCGCGGCGGCGACTTCACCTTGGCCCACCAGACCTGGGTGGGGGACTTCGCCGATCCCCTTACCTTCCTGCAAATGTGGATGCGCTCCAGCAATCTCAACGACGCGCGCTACCTCAACCGCCAGTACGACCGCGCGGTGCAACGGGCGCTGCGCGCCGCCGGTGCGGAGCGCCTGCAGGCCTTGGCGCAGGCCGAGGAAATGCTGCTGGACGAGGCCGTGATCCTTCCCCTCAGCCACATGGTCGCCTTCAATCTGGTCAACCGAGGCCGCGTGGACGGCTGGTTTCCCAACGCGCTCGACATCCACCCGTTCCGCTTCATCCGCTTTCGAGCGGTCCAGGGACCGCGCGGAGTGGCCGCCGCGCCCGCCGCCTCCGGGGGCTGAGCGGGTACCGGATCACTCGCCAGGTTCGTTGCGGCGCGGTTCGCCGCCGCCGCCGCTCGCTGCGAACCGCTCCAGCAGGAGGGTCAGGCGCTTGCGGAACAGCACGCCGACGCCGAACAGCGCCACCGCTACGGCCAGCACCACTCCGGCGAACAGCCAGCGCTCCCCGGCTGCGGCGTCGCCCATCACCACGCTGCCCACGATGCCCGGCAGCCGGCCGCAGGTAGAGATGGCGATGAACACGACGAACCGCATGCGCGACAGGCCGGCGACGTAGCAGAGAATGTCCTTGGGGATGCCCGGTATCAGAAAGAACAGGAAGAACGTTGCGGTGGCGCGCGGCGACGCCGCCACCCGGCGCATCCGGTCGAGCTTCTCGCGCGCCAGGATGGCGCCCAGGAATTCGGTGCCCAGCAGGCGTGAGGCCAGAAACGCCACGCCCGAGCCAATGGCGATTCCCACCGAGGTGAGGAGCAGGCCGCCGGCTATCCCGAACAGGTAGCCGCTGGCGATCTGCGGCACCTCACCGGGAATGATGAAGATGACCACCTGCATTACCTGGACCCCGATGAATACCAGCGGCGCCACGACCCCGAATCCGCGCACCCAGGCGCGCAGCTCGTCGGGTGCGGTGGCCACCGCCCAGAGCTGCTCGCGAAACAACAGGATGAGCGCCGCCATGGCGGCGAACAGGAGCGGATAGGCCAGCAGCGCCAGCACCCGGCGGGCGCGCGGGGCGGAGGAACGAGCATCAGCCATGCGTGGGCCCCAATATAGCGCGTTCCACGTCGGGATGCCGCGTTGTGCCGCGTTGTTGGCACACGTGATTGTCTGTCGTTATATTCCCGATAATGTTGACGTTGCGTGCACTTGGGAGCCTCGAGTGAGGGCAGCCGCGGTTCCTCCGGCAGCCGAGCCGCCGGTGTCTCCGGCGTTGCCGGCAGCATCCGCGGGAGCGGCGTCGGGCACGGCGGAGGCTTTGCCCGCGACCGAGACCGAGATCCCGGACACCGAGACCCCGGCCGCCGCGGCGGCGGCCGGCAACGGGCCGCGCGATCCAGCTTCCGGCGCGGCCGCGGCCGCGCCGGAAGCCGCCCCGGCGGCCGCCGCGGAGCCGGCTGCCAAGTCGAAGCCGGCCACGAAGAAGACGGCCCGCTCCAGGGCCGGCCGGAAGGCCGCCGAGCAGAGTGGGGCCGGCGGCGCCCGGACCGCCGCCAAGACTGCGGCCAGGCCGGCCGCCCGGTCGCGCGCCAGGAACGCGGCCGCGCCCGACTCCAAGGCCAACGGCAAGGCGCCGGCCGCCAAGGGCAGGAGCAGCCAGAGGAGCAGGAAACGGCGGCTGCAGTACCGGGTGGGCCAGCAACTCGTCTACCCGCTGCAGGGAGTCGGCCAGGTGCGCAACATCGAGGAGCGGCCGTTCCGCGACCGGACGCTGCTCTACTACGTGGTCTACCTCGAAGTGTCAGACATGACCATCATGGTACCGGTGGACCGGGCTGACGAGTTGGGGATCCGGGCGATCGTGCCGCGCGCCGAGGCGCGCAGCGCGCTGGCTCTCATCGGTGAGGACTACGAGCCGATTCCCACCGACTGGAAGCTGCGCTATCAGATGAACCTGGACTTGCTCAAGGCCGGGGCGGTAAGCGACATCGCCACCGTCGTACGCGCGCTCTACCACCGCAGTCGGATCAAGGAGCTGCCGATTCTGGAGCGCAAGCTTTATGACAACGCGCGCTCCCTGCTGGTGGACGAGTTGTCGTTCTCGTTGGGCAAGGACAAGGCCAAGGTCGAAGAGCTGATCAACTCGCGCCTGGAAGTGGGCGTCAAGTAGGCGGTGGCGCGCCGGCGCATCCCCTGGAAGCGCACCCTCGACAGCTTCGCGCGGCGGGTCGGGCGGGACCCGCCGGCGGTTACCCGGTTGGCGGCTGAACGGCGCGATCCGTTCCGGGTGCTGGTCTCGACCATCATCTCGCTACGCACCAAGGACGAGGTAACGGGACCGGCCGCGCGCCGCCTGCTGGCCCGCGCTCCCGCGGCGGCCGAGTTGGCCGCGCTCCCCGCGGCGGAGATTGCCGAGCTGATCTACCCGGCCGGGTTCTACCGCACCAAGGGAAGGCACCTGCGGGAGATGGCCGCCGCCCTGCTGCGCGACCACGCCGCCGCGGTTCCGGCGGCGCTGCCGGCCCTGCTGCGCCTGCCGGGAGTGGGACGCAAGACCGCCAACCTGGTGCTGGGACTGGGTTTCGGCATTCCGGCTATCTGCGTGGATACCCACGTGCACCGCATCTGCAACCGTCTGGGCTGGGTGAACACGCGCGCGCCGGACGCCACCGAGCTGGCGCTGGCGCGCGTGCTGCCGCGGCAGTACTGGATTCCGATCAACGCCATCATGGTCAGCTACGGCCAGCAGGTATGCACCCCGCTCGCACCTCACTGTTCCCGCTGTCCGGTCGGGGGCACCTGCCCGCGCCGCGGCGTCACCCGCCACCGCTGAGGACGTCCGGTCAGTCCTTCTCCAATTCGTTGATCCGGTCTCGCAGCTTGGCGGCCTGCTCGTAGTCTTCGTCCCGGACCGCGGCGTCGAGCTCGTGGCGCAGCTTGGTGAGCAGCGAGGTCCCCCCGGTGGAGGACTCCTCCTTCGCCTGCGCCGCGCGGCCGCCGTCATCGACTCCCGCCACCGAGCTCACCGGCATACCGGCGTGATCGATCACGTCCTCGTCGATGAAGATCGGACACTTTACTCGCACCGCCAACGCCATGCAGTCGGAGGGCCGGGCGTCGACCACCAGCTCCTCTTCGTCCTGGAGCAGGATCAGGCGGGCATAGAAGATCTGGTCGTTGATGGCGGTAATCTCGACGCGGCTCACCTCGGCCTCGAGGCGCTGCAGGACCGACAGGAACAGATCATGGGTGAGCGGCCGCGCCGCGTTGACCTCGCCCAGACCCATGACGATGGAGTGGGCGATGCTGGGATCGACGAAGATCGGTACCACCGAGTCGCTGCCGGTGGGACGGATCAACACGGCGTTGCCATCCTGGGCCTTGACCACGGTCCAGATGTCAGCCGGTACCAACACTCGTCTCTCGCACGCTGCTGCGCGGCATTACGCGGATTTCTTCTCGCCCAGCATGGTGACCGCCGGGGACACCGCGTTCTGCACTACTTCACGGGTCACGACGACCCGCTTGCGCCCCTTGAGCGACGGCGCGTCGTACATGATGTCGACCATGATGTCCTCGATGATCGAACGCAGCCCGCGGGCGCCGGTCTTGCGCTGCACCGCCTTGCGTGCGATGGCGTCGATCGCCTCCTCCTCGAAGATCAGTTCGACGTCATCCAGCTTGAGCGACGCCTGATACTGCTTGACGACGGAGTTGCGCGGCTCCACGATGATCCGCTTGAGCGAGTCCACCGAGAGTTGCTCCAGGGTCACCACCACCGGCAGGCGCCCGATGAACTCCGGGATCAACCCGTAGTGGATCAGATCATCCGGTTCCAGGTGGGAGTACAGTTGCACCAGGTCCTTCTCATGGAGGGCCTGGATCTCGGCGCCGAAGCCGAGGGGGTTCTGCGCCACCCGCGCCTCCACCACCGCGTCCAACCCGACGAACGCGCCGCCGCAGATGATCAGGATGTTGCTGGTATCGATCTTCAGCATCTCCTGATTGGGGTGCTTACGCCCGCCCTGGGGCGGTACCGACGCCACGGTACCCTCGATGATCTTGAGCAGCGCCTGCTGGACCCCTTCGCCCGACACGTCGCGGGTGATGGAGACGTTCTCGCCCTTCTTGGCGATCTTGTCGATCTCGTCGATGTAGATGATGCCGCGCTCGGCGTGGGCGATGTTGCTGCCGGCGTTCTGGATCAGCTTGAGCAGAATGTTCTCCACGTCCTCGCCGACGTAGCCGGCCTCGGTGAGGGTGGTCGCGTCGGCGATGGCGAACGGCACCTTGAGCTTGCGCGCCAGGGTCTCCGCCAGCAGCGTCTTGCCGACCCCGGTGGAACCGATCAGGAGCACGTTGGACTTGTCGATCTCCACGTCGCTGTCGCCCTGGTGGCGCATGGCTATGCGCTTGTAGTGGCTGTACACCGCGACCGACAACACCTTCTTGGCTTCTTCCTGGCCGATCACGTACTGGTCGAGGTAGCGCTTGATCTCCTTCGGCTTGGGAATCTCTTCCTGGAATTCGGCGGTGAGGCTCTCTTCCTCGTCATCCAGGATCTTCTTGCAGACGGTGACGCACTCGTCGCAGATGTAGACGCCGGGACCGGCAATCAGGCGCCGCGCCATGTCGGCGCTCTTGCCGCAGAACGAGCAGAGCTTCTGGCCGTTAGCCTTGCCGGTCTTCGCCACCGTCAGCCCCGCCGGTTGTCGCCCTGGCCGTCTTCATGCCTCTTTCCCATCATCGTCACTATCGCCGCGCGTCATCACACGGTCAATGAGGCCGTACGCCTGAGCCTCATCGGAAGACATATAGTAGTCGCGTTCCAGGTCGGACGCAATCACCTCATCCTCCTTGCCGGCGTGGAGCGCGAAGTAGTGGATGATCATCTTCTTGAGGCGAATCAGCTCCCGGGCCTGGATGCCGATGTCCGCGGCCTGCCCCTGGACCCCGCCCCACGGCTGGTGAATCAGAACCCGCGCCGAGGGCAGGGCATAACGCTTGCCGTTGGTGCCGGCGGCCAACAGCAGCGCTCCCATCGACGCCGCCTGGCCGAGGCATACCGTCTGGATTTCGGGCCGCACGTACTGCATGGTGTCGTAGATGGCCAGTCCGGCGGTAACCGAGCCGCCGGGTGAGTTGATGTAGAGTTGGATGTCGCGGTCAGGATCCTGCGACTGCAGGAACAGGAGTTGGGCTACCACCAGGTCGGCGGTCACGTCGAAGATCTCGCCGTCGATGAAGATGATGCGGTCCTTGAGCAGGCGCGAGTAGATGTCGTAGGAGCGTTCGCCGCGGCCGGTCTGTTCGATGACGATCGGGACCAGGGTGTTGAGCTGTTCATCCATGGTGGGTTGGCGCTGCCGGCATTCGGCAGCACCGGTAATTTACTGGTTCCCCGAGACCAAGTCCACATACGAGGTCTCGGGCCCCGGGGTTACCGCGCTGCCGGCGATGAGGCGGTCCAACAGCTTGTCGTTGCGTAGTTCGGCGTGCACGTGATGGATCAGGTGGTCGCGCTCATACTGCATGCGCAGTTCCTCCACGCTGATCCCGCGGGCCTCCGCCCGCGGGGTCAGAAAGACGTCCAGGTCCTCCTTGTTGACCTCGATTCCTTCCATCTCCGCCAACTCGTCCCGCAGCAGGCCGACGCGCGCGCGGCGCTCGACCAGCGGCCGGCACTGTTCCAACACGCCCTCCTTGGTCACCCCGCGGGCGGCCAGCGCTGCCTCGTACCGCTTGGCGTCGCCGCCGAAGCGGGCAACGATCTCGCGCCACTCGATATCCAGCTCGGCGGCGATCAGCGATTTCGGCAGGGACACCTGCGACGCCGCCAGCACCTGGTCCATGAACTGGAGGATGAGTCGGTCACGCACCAGCCGATCGGCATTGCTCTGCAGTTGGCGGCGCAGGTCGGCCTTCAGGTCGTCCAGCGTCTGGAAGCGGTCGCTGATGTCCTGGGCGAGTTCGTCGTCGAGGTCGGGGAGCTTCTTCTCCTTGATCGAGGTCACCGTTACCCTGAGCGTCACCGTACGACCGGCCAGGTCGGAATGCCGGTAGTCGGCGGGAAACGACTTGGTAATTACCTTCTCGGCGCCGCGCGCCATTCCCTCCAGCTCGGCATCCATCTCGTAGATGTTGTACCCGCTGCCGACCTCGAACACGAAGTCACGGCGTTCGCTGTCCGCCACCGGCTGGCCGGCGGCATCCAGCTCGACGTAGTTGACCGTCACCACGTCGCCGTTCGCCACCGCCACCTGGCCGGCGGGGTCCGCCGGCTTGTCCAGCACCTCGGCGTTCTGCTCCTGCAGCCGGTTGAGCTCCGGCTCCAGGTCGGCGTCGGTGATCGTGACCTGGGGGCGCGACAGCGGCAGATTCTGGTACGCGCCAAGCACCACCAGGGGCGTGGTGTCGTAGGTGACGGTGAAGGTAAAATCTTCGCCGAGCGCCAATTCGGAGTCTGCGCCCACCGTCGGCGGAGCGAACGGCAGCGGCTTGTGCTCGATCTCCGCGACCACCTGGAGCACGGTCTTGTTGATCACCTCGTCGGCGGTCTGGGCGAGCAGCGCCGAACCGAACTTGCGGATCAGCACCTCACGCGGCGCTCTACCGCGCCGGAAGCCTTTGATCTGGGCGGTGCGGCGCAGTTTGGAGACGATGCGGTCGTAGATCTCCCGGATGCTGCTGTCGGCCACCGTGACGGTGAGGCTGACTTCGCGGTCGTCGGAGACGGATAGATCCCGGGTAGTGACGTTCACTGCTGCTGCCTGGGCTTCGACGAGCGGGAAACGGGATTCGAACCCGCGACTTCCACCTTGGCAAGGTGGAGCTCTACCACTGAGCTATTCCCGCTGGATTGCGAGAGAAGGGACTCGAACCCTTACGCCTCGCGGCACCAGATCCTAAATCTGGCGTGTCTGCCGATTTCACCACTCTCGCTCGTACCGGAGTGCGCCGTTCCCCAAATCCGCCGGACGCGAGGCCCGCGGGCGCGGACCCCGCGGCACTGAGCCGTGAAGGGATCGAACCTTCGACCCGCAGATTAAGAGTCTGCTGCTCTACCAGCTGAGCTAACGGCCCTCGACGTCCTGCGGCCACTCGGTTCCGTGGTGCGCGCCATCGCCACTGCAGGACCTGATACCTCCTCGCCGTCACGCGGCGCCACCCCCCGGGTTTCGTGGACTCGGACAACGTTCTGCTCCGCGCCCGGCAGGGCTCGAACCTGCGACCTACGGATTCGAAGTCCGGCGCTCTATCCAGCTGAGCTACGGGCGCCAGAACGTCGGCGGGTGGGTGATGGGGCTTGAACCCACAACTTCCAGATCCACAGTCTGGTGCTCTACCATTGAACTACACCCACCGAGTGATGCGAACCCGTCCGGCCCGCGCGCACGTCGTGTCGCGAAGCATAGGGTACGCAGAGCCGTCCGGCGCTGTCAACCCATGGCCGCGGCGGCAGCGGCAGCAGCGGGCGGCGGCCGCCGGCGCGGCGCCCGGTCCGGTCAGCGGCGCTGCAGGTCGAGGGCCGCGGAGTTGACGCAGTAGCGCAGGCCGGTGGGCGCCGGTCCATCCTCGAACAGGTGCCCCAGGTGAGCCTCGCAACGGCTGCACAGCACCTCGGTGCGGCGCATGAACAGGCTGTTGTCCGGTGCGGTCCGCACGCGCTCCGCGGCGACCGGGGAGCTGAAGCTCGGCCAGCCGGTGCCGGAGTCGAACTTGGCGGCGGAGTCGAACAGCTCGTTGCCGCAGGCTACGCAGCGATAGGTGCCGGCCTCCTTGCTCTTCCAGTAGGCGCCCGAGAACGGCGCCTCGGTGCCCTTCCTGCGGGTGACGTGGTACTGCTCGGGGGTGAGCTCCCGGCGCCACTCGGCGTCGCTCTTGCGCACCTGCGGCGCGCGCCGGTCGTTGCTCATTGCGCTTCCTCCTCGCGCGGTGCCAGCCGCCGCCGGCAACGCCGCGCGCCAATCTGACCATGAACCGATGCCGGTGTCGACCAGCCGGCGGCGCTCCTACAGGCCGAGTTCATCCGCCGCTTCGCGCAGCGCCAGGATCACGGTGCGAATCAGGTCGTCGAGCTCCGTCCCCAGCATCCGGGCGCCCCGCATGATCACCTCGCGGTCGACCCCGGCGGCGAAGTTGGCGCTCTTCCACTTCTTCCTGACCGACTTCACCTCCAGGTCGCGCACGCTCTTCGACGGCCGCACCAGCGCGCAGGCAGTTATGAACCCGGTCAGTTCGTCGACCGCGTAGAGCGTCTTCTCCAACTCGGTGCGCGGCTCCACGTCAGTGCAAATCTGCCAACCGTGGGACATTACCGCGCGCCCGCAGGAGTCGGGCCAGCCCTTGGCATTGAGGATCTGCGCGGTCTTGCGGCAGTGCTGCGCGGGAAACTTCTCCCAGTCCAGGTCGTGCACCAGGCCGACGACCGCCCAGCGTTCGGCGTCCTCGCCGCGGCCGCGGGCGACGTACTCCATGGCGGCGGCCACCGCCCGGCAGTGGTTGCGTAGCGCGGGGCTGTCGATGTACTGGTGCAGGAGCTCCTCGGCGTCCTTTCGCGTCGGTTCCATGGCGCCGATTGTACGCGCCGCGGCGGCCGGCTGGCCAGCCGGCCGCCAGCTCCGCCGGCTGGGCCGCGGGTGACACGAGGCGCGCTGCAACAGTAATGTTTCGCGGATTCCATGGCCAATCTCGTCAGCTCCTACCTGGCGGCTACCCCCGCTTCCCAAGTAACCGCCGCGATGGCGGGTTACGTCGCCGCTCTGGATCAACTCTACGACGCCGCCCCCGAAGTCGCCGCCGCCGTGGTCCGGGAGCTGGCCGACCAGCGCGCCCACCTGAAGCTGATCGCCAGCGAGAACTACGCCTCCCTCGCGGTGCAGGCCGCCATGGGCAACCTGCTCACCGACAAGTACGCCGAAGGGGTGCCGGGGCACCGCTTCTACGCCGGCTGCGCCAACGTCGACGCGGTGGAACGGCGCGCCGCGGCGTTGGCGCGCGACCTGTTCGGCGCCGACCACGCCTACGTGCAGCCGCACAGCGGCGCGGATGCCAACCTGGTGGCCTTCTGGGCCATCCTGGCGGTGCGGGTGGAGCAGCCGCGGCTGGCCCGGCTGGGGGTGAAGTCGGCCCTGGCGCTGGCCGCGGAGGATTGGGAGCGGCTGCGCGCCGAGCTGGGCAACCAGCGCCTGCTGGGGATGGAACTGGGCGCCGGCGGGCACCTGACCCATGGCTACCGTCCCAACGTTTCCGGGCGCATGTTCGAGTGCCACGGCTACGGGGTGGATTCCGCTAGCGGCCGTCTGGACTACGAGGAGCTGGAGCGCCGTGCCCGGCAGGTGCGTCCCCTGATCCTGCTGGCCGGCTACAGCGCCTATCCGCGGGCGATCGATTTCCGCCGGCTGCGCCGTATCGCCGACGCCGCGGGGGCGGTGCTGATGGTGGACATGGCCCACTTCGCCGGTCTGGTTGCCGGCGGCGCGCTGCGCGGCGACTACGATCCGGTGCCGTTCGCCGACGTAGTGACTTCCACCACCCACAAGACGCTGCGCGGCCCGCGGGGGGGCCTGATCCTGTGCCGCGAGGAGTTTGCCGAAGCGGTCGATCGGGGCTGCCCGCTGGTACTCGGCGGTCCGCTGCCGCACGTCATGGCGGCCAAGGCGGTGGCCTTTGCCGAAGCCGCCCGGCCCCGGTTTGCCGGCTATGCGCGCCAAGTCGTAGCCAATGCCCGGGCGCTGGCCGCGGCGTGCGCCGACCACGGCCTGGAGGTCGTTACCGGCGGCACGGACAATCACCTGCTGCTGCTGGACGTCACTCGCTGCGCGCTGACCGGACGCCAGGCCGAGTCGGCGCTGCGCGACGCCGGGATCATGGCCAATCGCAACACCCTCCCGGGGGACCGCAACGGCCCCTGGTACACTTCGGGGTTGCGCCTCGGCACGCCGGCGTTGACCACGCTCGGCATGCGACAGGAGCAGATGGCCGCAGTCGCCGCGGCCGTTGCGCGGGTGCTCGCCGCCACTACCCCCGCGGCCATCGTCAAGGGGCGCCGCGCCGGCGCCCCCAGCCGCACGCACTACCACGTCGACCCGGCGGTACGGTCGGCCGTGCGCGGCGAGGTAGCGCACCTGCTGCGGCGGTTTCCGGCCTATCCCGAGCTGGATCTCGCGACCCTGCAACGCCTCCTGGCAGGCGCCGAACGCACGCGGCCGGAACCGGTCTGAAGGGCCGCGTCGCGTCCAGCGCGACTCGAACGCGCGACCCGCAGCTTAGAAGGCTGCTGCTCTATCCGACTGAGCTATGGACGCAGGAGCGGGGTGACGCCGCGGCCGCCTAGGACGCGGCCTCCGAGCCGGCGCGGCGCTCGGTCGGGCTGAAGTGGAATCCGGCATCGTACAGATAGCCTTCCGCGCGCTCTCGTTCCGCAGGTTGCTCCAGCGCGGCCGCCAGTTCGGCAGTTGCGCACAGGTAGATGTGGCTGCCCAGGTCGCCGCCGCGCGTCAGGAGAAACGGCGTCGGAACCTGGCTCGCGGGGTCGAACTTGCGGCACTCTCGAACGGCAACGGACATCATCTCGTCGGCGTCGGTGTCGTGGTGATGCAAGGTCATCACCGCCAGATAGCGGCCGAGCGGCTGGTACGGCGGCGGCGCGGTTGCGGGCCAGTGCCTCAGGTAGCCTTCGATCATGTACAGGCCCACGATCCCACCGGGCCATGAGCGGTCGGGATCCGGCTCCTCCGCCCAGACCAGGACGGAAGGCGCGTTGTGTTCCCGCCCTTCGACTTCCCAGCTTGCGGAGCGTTCCAACCAGCGAGTCGTGGGGCAGGCGGTCAACATCAGTGCTGCCGCCGCCAGCAATGGGGCCGCAGCCTTCGCGTGCAACGCTCGGCTTGTGCTCATCTTTTGTTGCACCTCCACCGCAACGGTAAGCATACGAGTCTTGCGCGGGCAAGCGTTCGGCTCCCATATATCGACAAATGCGGCGCGGTACCCGCAGCAGATCGGGATGAGAGGACTCGAACCTCCGATCTCCTGCTCCCAAAGCAGGTGCCCTGGCCCCTGGGCTACATCCCGGATACCTGATGACTATAGGAATGGCCGGCCCCGCGGTCAACCGGCCGGCGCGGTGCGCGCGGGCCGCGGCTACACGAAGTCGCGCAGCGTGACCGGCCGCCCGCCGCGTTCGCCTCGGCCTGCCAGGCGCGCCGCCAAGGCCGCGGTGGTGACGTCCAGCAGCACGCCGGTGCCGATCAGCAGCGGCGCAATGGGCTGCATGATCAGGTAGCCTTCCCGCAGGCCGTGCCCGGACAGGGTCCACAGCAGCGCCAGACTTGCCATGGCGCCGTGTCCGGGAGCGGCGCCTGCCGCGAAGGAGATGAGGATGGTGAACAGCGCCGCCCACAGCACCTGGCCGGAGCTTACCTCGAAGCTGGTGTAGGAGCGCAGCACCAGCAGGTAGCTCAGGCCGGTCACGAGGCCGGTTCCCGCGCGCCCGAACAGCGTGAACAGCGGGACCGCGGCGGAGGTCACCATGCGCGGCAGCCCGAACGATCCGCGCCCGTGGACCAGCAGCGAGCCCGCGCCGACGTACGCGTCGCCGGTAACGGCTCCGGTCAGGGCCGGCCCGAGCGCGGCGTAGAGCCACCGGTAGGGGTTGGTGCGCTCGCCGAGGAGGTAGAGCAACGCCGGGAACACGCCGAGGTAGAGCACGATGACGACGATGACGAGGACGATGATCAGCTCCCGGTACAGCGCCAGCTCGGCGGCCCCGAGCGTGAGCAGCATGGCCGCGCTGATCACCACGATGGCAATCCAGAACACTTCCGCCACCAGGGCATTGATCTGAAAGAACAGCCGTGACAGGGCATCGGTGAGCTGCAGCAAGGGGGCGGTCGCCGCGGCGTCGAAATCGATGTTGAAACCCAGCACCAGCGCCAGCACGACCACCGGCAGCAGCAGCGCGCCGTCGCTGACGAGCGCCTGGAACAGGTTGGCCGGCACTACGCCGGCGGCAGTCTCCAGCAGGCCGGGAAGCCGGTAGGTCCCCGGATCGGCGATTACGACGATGGGAATGCGCTCCGGCGCCAGCAACAGCACGGAAGCGATGCCAACACCTGTCAGCAGGATGGTGCTGCCGGCCAGACAGAGCGCCAGGCGCCGGTAGACGCGCCACGCCGCGCCCGCAATGCGCAACTCGTGGGTGCCGATGACCAGTCCGAAGAAGACCACGGGGAAGACCGCGTAGCCGCCGAACCGGGTGGCGAGGCGCGCCAGCGACGGCGCCAGCTCGGCGGCCGGGCCGCCGCGCCGGCTCAACAGCGCCCCAATCAACAACCCGGCGCCGGCCGCCAGGATGGTCTTGAGCCAGATCTTCATCGGGTCCAGCGTTGCCGAGGCAATGCGCGGCAGTCAACGGCGGCCCGAGGCGGCGGGCCGCCCGCCTCCGGGCCGCCTGCCATGCCGCGGTCGATCGACCAGCGCTGCGCCAGCGCCTCGTAGCGTTGCGCCTCGCCGAGTCGGCCGCGCTTGCGACAGCCGGCGGCGTAGATCCGCGCCTTGCGGGCCAGCTCCGCGCAGGCCGCGGCGTGGCGGGGAGATGCCGCCCCGAAGTGGCCGGCGGCAACCAGGTCGTGCAGTGCCCGCAGGCGGAAGATTTCGATCTGGCCGTAGCGTTCCGATAGCTGATCCGCGTGGCCGGCGCGTTTGACCACCAGTTCCTGCATGACGCAGCCCACGCGGTAGCGGGCCGTCAGGCGCAGCCAGAGTTCGTAATCCTCCGCTATCTCCAGGTCTTCGCGAAAGCCGCCGGCCTCCTCGAACGCGGCGCGGCGCAACAGCACGGTCGACGGTCCGATCACGCACTTGCGCAGCGAGTCGAGAAACAGGTCGCCGCGGCGCCGGTGGCGTTGCCCGCGCTGCGAGATCACGCGCCCGCCGCGCAGCCAGCGCTCCCGGGTGTGCGAAATCACGGCCCCGGTTGCCGCCGCCGCGGCCACCTGCCGCGCGAGCTTCTGCGGCAGCCACAGGTCGTCGGAGTCCAGGAACGCCAGAAACTCGCCGCGCGCCAGGCGCGCGCCGGCGTTGCGTACCTGTCCCGGCATCCCGCTATGCGCCTGGCGCAGCGTGCGCGCCTTGGGCCGGCGCGCCAGCGCAGCGCCGGTCGCGTCGGTGGAACCATCGTCCACCACGATCAGCTCCAGCGGCCGATAGCTCTGCGCCAGCACCGAGTCCGCGGCCTCCAATACCAGCTTCGCGCGGTTGTAGGTGGGAATCACCACCGATACCAGCGGTGAGCCGACCGGCATGCGGCGATGCTACCGGCATGATGCGGCACCTGCCAGCGGCCACCGCGGCCGCGGCGTGGCCCGCGCCGGGCCGCGGACTCCGCTTGCGCAAACCTGCGCGGCGCGGCAGGCTCGGCGGGCGCCATGCCACTGCCCGATCGAATTGCGCTGGTGGGGTTCATGGGCTCGGGCAAGAGCACCGTGGGAGGGCTGCTCGCCGCGGCCCTCGGCTACCGGTCGGTGGACCTGGACAGCCTGATCGAGGAACAGGCCGGAACGCCGATTGCCGAGCTGTTCCGCCGCGAGGGTGAAGCGTCGTTTCGCGCGCGCGAGTCGCGCCTCCTGCTGCAGCTCGGCGCGCGGCGCGGCGTGGTGATCGCCACCGGCGGCGGCGCGCCCACGCGGCCGCGCAACCGCGAGTTCCTGCGCTCCCGGTGCCGTACCTTCTACCTGGAAGTCAGCGCCGCGGAGGTGCGCCGGCGGCTTGGCGCCGACCGCGGGCGGCCGTTGCTCGCCGCCACGCTGCAAGGGATCGAGGAGTTGCTCGCCGCGCGCCGCGGCTGGTACGCCACGGTGGGCGCCGCCGTACCGGCGGAGGGCCGTACGCCGGCGCAGGTGGCGGCGGCGATTCACGCGCTGCTGCAGCCCCGCCCGACAAGCTCTCCGTGAAGGTTCACCATTGCGCTTGCGCCGCCGCCTGCGGATGGCGCTCCAGGAGGGCGGCCAGATCGACGCGTCCTTCGTACCACGCCTTGCCGATGATCACCCCGATCACCCCGGCGGCGGCGCACTCGGCCACCGCCGCGACGTGCGCGGCCGAGCCGATTCCGCCGGACAACAGCACCGGCCGTCCGGCCGCGCGCGCCACCGCGCAGGTGCGCGTGAGGTCGGGCCCGGCCAGGGTGCCGTCGCGGGCAATGCTGGTATACACGATGCCGCGCACCGGTTGAGTGCTGATCCGCGCTGCCAGTTCGGTGTCGGCGATGCCGCCGCGCTGCTGCCAGCCGTGGGTCTTCACCTCCCCCCGGTCGGCGTCGATCCCGGCCACCAGACACCCCCCGACCTGCGCCGCCCAGCGCTCCGGCAACTCCGGGTCGCGCGCCAGGGCGGAGCCGATCACTACCCGGTCCACGCCCAGCTCCACGAGCCGCCGCGCGTCGGCCGGGGTGCGCACTCCGCCGCCGACCTGGAGCCGCAGACCTACCGCGGCGCGGATGGCGCCGAGCACCCGGCGGTTGTCCCCGCTGCCGCGCGCGGCGTCGAGATCGACCACGTGCAGCCACGCGGCGCCCAGGTCCTCCAGCTCGACCGCGGTATCGACCGCGTTGCGCGCATAGTCGGTGGCGGCGGCGAAGTCGCCGCGGGTAAGGCGCACCGGACGGCCGGCGAGCAGATCGATTGCCGGCAGGATCAGCATGAACGGGGCTGCGGTTCTGCCGGTCGGGACGGCGCGCCGCGGCTGGCCGAACCGCGCGTCACTTCCTCCTCGAAGGCTTGGCAGAGCTGCTGCTGCAACTCCTGTTCGGTCATGTCCCGCGCCAGGAGACCGGTGAAGAAATCGCGTTTGCTGAGGCGGCAGATACCGGACAGGGCGGTGAGGTAATCGCGATGCCGGTCCGGGGGGGTGGCCAGTACGAACAGCAACTTCACCGGCTGCCCGTCGAGGGCCTGGTAGTCGATGCCGATGCGCGAGATGCCGAGGGCAATCGTGACTTCGCTTACGCCGTCGGTCTGACCGTGGGCGGCGGCCACGCCGTGTCCGATGCCGGTGCTCTGGATACGCTCGCGGCGCATCACCGCCTGCTCGACCGCGGCGCGTTGCGCTCCGTCGGAGAATACGTGGGCGCGGCCCACCACCTCGTGAATCGCCGCGAACTTGTCCGTGTTCTGCAAGTTGTCGACCACGGTCCCGGGCATGAAGCAGCGCAGCATTGGGAACGATCCAATCGCAAGCTATCAACCGCCTTTGCCGGCCGTCAAGCTGACGCGCGACCGGACGCCGCGCCGGGACCGGCGCCTGGCTATCCTGGCTATCGACGGAGCGGCGCAGGACGAGTATATTGTATTGACAGACTCAGGGGGCGTAGCTCAGTTGGCTAGAGCGCGTGAATGGCATTCACGAGGTCGTGGGTTCGATTCCCTTCGCCTCCATAGGTTAGCGCCGGCGCCGCTGGAACAGCGGGTGCAGGTACTGGTCCAGGTTCCAGCGTTTCTGCACCCAGCGCATCACCGCGCCGTAGAGGAAGAAGGTCACCACGATCGGGACGCCGATGATCAGGAACCCGATCAGGCCGGCCGCCGGACTCGAAGCATCCCCGAACAGTCTCGATGCCGCCACGAAGGAAGCGATCAGCAGCGCTCCCATCAGTAGCAGGTTGAACACCGTGGCGGCGACGATGAACAGGGCGGTGTTGGCTTTCTTGTTCACTGTTGTGCCCTCCGCTTGATTCGCAACTCGTCGCGCAGAAAGGTGACCAGCAGCAGGATGCCGGCCACCACTACCGACGAGTCCGCGACGTTGAAGGTGGGGAAGCGCGCCCAGCCGAGCAGGCCGTAGAACTTCACGTCGATGAAGTCCACCACGCCCGCGGGGCGGAATACCCGGTCCACGAAATTTGCTACGCCCCCGCCGAGCACGGCCGCCAGGAGCCAGCGTTGGAGCTGCGACAGCTCGCTGGTGCGCAGATAGTAGAGCAGAATGACCGCTACCACCGCCAGGGGCAGAGCCAGAAACAGGGGCCGCCGCACCTCCGCCGGCAACCCATGTCCGATGGAGAAGGCGATTGCGGGATTCTGCAGCAGCGTGAGTCGCAGCAGGTCGCCGATCACCTCCACCGGCCGCCCGTAGGGCAGCGCGGCGATGGCGGCCGCCTTGGCCGCCTGATCGGCGGCCACGACCGCCGGGGCGAGGATGAGCGGCAGCAGTCGCCGCGGGCCGGCACTCACAATCCCGTCGGCACGTCGATGAGGGTGGTGGCGACCCCGGCGTCGCGCGCCAGCCGTTGCGCGACGGCTCGCACCCCGTACACCTCGGACAGGTAGTGGCCGCCGCTCACCACGTTGATGCCCGCCTCCAGGGCGGCGTGATAGGTTTCGTGGGCCGCGTCGCCGGTCACGAACAGCTCGACGCCCGCGGCTATGGCGGCGTCCAGGTCGCGCGTGCCGCCGCCGGAAACCAGCGCCACCCGGTCTATCCGGTCCGGCCCAAAGGGCAGCACCGCCAGACAGTTACGCTCGCCGCCGAACAGCGCGTCGGTGACCTGGGCCAGGGAGCGCGGTTCGGGCAGCCTCCCCTGCAGCCCCACCATGACGCCGCGGTACTCCCCGAACGGAGCGCGTTCGCGCAGCTCCAGGGCCTCCGCCATCCCGGCGTTGTTGCCCAGGGTGGGGTGGCAGTCCAGTGGCAGGTGCATGGCGTACAATGCCAGATCGTGCTCCAGCAGCCGGCGAACGCGCGCCAGGTGGGTCCCGGTAAGGGCCAGCGGGCGGCCCCAGAACAGGCCGTGATGGACGAACAGCAACTGGGCCCCCCAGTCGATGGCGCGCTGGAAGGTCTCCAGACAGGCGTCCACCGCGAACGCGGCGCGCGTTACCTCGCTGCCCGCGCGCCCCACCTGCAGGCCGTTCAGCGCCGGGTCGACACCGTCGGCCCGGGCGCCGCGGGCGTTCTCCGGGCCGGCCAGCAGGAGGGTACGGACCATCTGATCGAACTCGTCAAGCCGCACGGTTGATCGCACCAGTATAACGCAACTCACGGGCGCGGCGGCGGCGCGCCGGTACCGGGCCGCCGCGCGGCCGAAAAGCGGCGCCGACCGCGCGCCGTAGTAGCAGACATGGCAACGGAAACCAAGCCCCTAGCGGTGGTGGCAGTGGATACGCGACTGGTCGATCGACGGCTGCGGGTGAACGCGGTGGTACGCGACGCGCAGGGCAGGCGGTACCTGGCACGGGTACCGGACCGCGAACTGGCCACCCTGCTGCCGCGCTCCATTCTGGCCGCGGACCGCAACCCGCCGGAGGAGGTGCTGGAAACGATTCGCGCCATCGTGGAGCGCCTGCTGACCGGGCGCCACGTGCGCCTCCGGGAACATCGCGACCGGCACTATCTGTCGTTTCTCTCCTGGCGCGAGGTGCGCTTCGCCGCCCCGCCGACTGCTCCGCCCGCCGTCTATACCCCGAACGAATCCATGAGCCGGTCGGTGAGAGAGTCCAGCACCTCGGCGTTGACGTAGGCCGGGTCCTGCAGCTTGCGGGCCGCTTCGGCCACCAGATCGGTGCGCACGTCGGGACTGTTCAGGGCTATCTCGGTAGCCACCCGCAAGGCGTCGCTGGCGGACTGCGCCTCGGCGGATATCCGGACCGAATCGGCCTGCTCGGCGCCAGCCGCCGGGGCGGCGCCTTCCACCAGTTCGTAATGAGGAGTCGGATCGACGGGGCCAACGCTTTCGATCGCCATGCGCGACTTCCGAGGCGCATTATACCGGGAACGGCAAAGCGCGGCTACCTCCTGCCTGATCTTTCTGAGCGCGGCGTTGGCGCGCCCTCCGGGCGCCGCGCCGACTACTCCGCGGTGACCAGCAGCGCCAACTCGCCAACTACCTTCGGCCGCGCGTTCATCTGCTGCAGCAGGTCCCCGGCCGTGCCGGCCAGCACCTCCTCGTGCAGCTTGGTCAATTCGCGGCCCAGCAGAATCCGCCGCGCCGGGGCCAGCGCGTGCAGCTCCTGCAAGGTCTTCAGCAGCCGGTGCGGCCCCTCGAACAGAACGAAGGGCGCGCCGCCGGCCAGCAATCGGTTCAGTTGCGCCCGGCGGCGCCCCGGCTTGGGCGAACAGAACCCGTAGATCTGCACTCCCCGGGAAGATTCGCCCGACACGCTGAGGAGAGCCGTCACCGCCGAGGCGCCGGGCACCGGCAGCACCCGGAAGCCAGCCTCACGGGCTGCCCGCACGGCGCCGGTGCCGGGGTCGGAGATGCCCGGCGTACCCGCGTCGCTGACCAGGGCTACGTCCTGACCGGCGCGCAGCAATCCAAGCACCCGCCGCGCCCGGGTTTCGTCATGGCCGTAGGCGACGGTGGGAGTGGTGACGGCGTAGTGATGCAACAGGGTCCGGGTGCGGAGCGTATCCTCGCAGGCAATCACGTCCACCGCGCGCAGCACCTCCAGGGCGCGCATGGTGATGTCGCCCAGGTTGCCGATCGGGGTCGCGACCACGTACAGCACCGCCATGCTCGTTCAGTTCAGGCGTGCCAGCCGCCTGCGACCTTGAGGTTGGCCCCGGTAATGTAGGATGAGGCATCGCGCAGCAGGAACAGCACCGCGTTGGTCACGTCGTCGACCGAAGCGTAGCGGCCCGCCGGGATGGCCTGCTCCGCGCCGGGCGGCTTGCTGACCGAGTTATCGATGATGCCCGGCGACACCGCGTTGACGGTGATGCCGCGGCGGGCGTAGGCCGCGGCCAGGCTCTTGGTGAGGATCAGCACTCCGGTCTTGCCGATCAGGTAGGGGGTAAGGTTGGGCGCGGCGCGCAGGTGATCGGCGGCGGAGTCGGCGAAGTTGACGATTCGTCCGTAGCCGCGCTCGACCATGCCGGGCAGCGCCGCGCGGCAGGCGAGGAAGGTCACGGTTACCGTGGTGGCCAGCGCCCGCTCCCACTCGGCCGGGGTGACCGCGGCGATGTTCTTGACCAGGAAGGTCCCGACGTTGTTGACCAGGATATCCAGGCTGCCCGCGCGCGCGGTGACGCGCTCCACCATCGCTTCGACCGCCGCCGGGTCGCGCAACTCGGCCTGGACGGTAAACGCCCGGCCGCCGGCGCCGGCGATTTCGCCGGCTGCCGCGGCCGCCTCATCCGCCTGCGAGCGGTAGTGCACCGCTACCTGCGCTCCCTGCCGCGCCAGCGCCAGCGCCACGCCTCGCCCGGTGCGCCGGCCGGCCCCCGTCACCAGCGCCACGCGGCCTTGCAACTCGCCGCCGGCCGCCGCGCCGCCGGCTCCCGCGCCGGTCATGCGCGGTGAGCGCGGGCGGGCGCCCGCGGCGCCGGCGCCCGGCGTACGATCTGGCGCCAGGTCACCGCGGCCAGCGCCGCGGCCAGACTGCTGCCGTCGCGCGGGTCGCGCGCCCGGGGCGCCAATTCCAACAGCGGCAATAGCATGAAGTCGCGCCCGCGCAGCCCCGGATGCGGCAGGGTAAGGCGCCGGCCGGCATGCACTTGGTCGCCGTACAGCAGCAGGTCGATGTCCACCGTGCGCGGGCCGTTGCGCAGCGCCCGCCGCCGTCCCAACCGGCGCTCCACCCGCTGCGTGAAGTCCAACACCTGCAATGGCCGGTCCCGCGTTACCACGTGCGCGGCGCAGTTCAGGAACCACGGTTGCTGCGTCACTCCCCACGGCAGCGTCTGGAACCAGGCGGAGACCCGCAGCAGCGAATAGCGCGCGCCCAGGAGCTCGAGCGCCTGCGCCAGGTGGCGCCGCGGCGCGATGTTGGAGCCGAGCGAGAGGTACAGGTCAGCCATTGGCCGCTGCCGGCAACGCCGCCCGCCGGGCCCAGGCTTGCAGCGCCAGGGCCGGTTCATGGGCGCGCACGTAGTCTACCTGCGCGGCTGCCAGTTGGGCGGCGATCAGCAGCCGGCTGGAGAGCTCCGCCTTGCGCGCCAGGTAGGCCAGGGTCGGCGCCCCCAGCGCGGCCACCGCCGGCAGCGCGGCAATCGCCTGGATCTGGTACGCGATTCTGGTGGCGTCGTCGAACGAGGGATGGAAGATGCCGACGTTCGGGTCCAGGACTACGCGTTGCAGCCCGGCGCCGCGGGCGCGCGCCAGGGCCTCCCGCAGATAGTCGAGAATCGCCTCGCTGCCGTACGCCGCGGGGCGGCACGCGCGCATCGCGTAGGGGTCGGCGTAGGGCAGGTAGAGGATGCCGAGGGTGGCGCCGCGCTGCGCCACCGCCGCGCACAGCGCCGCGGAGGGCATGGCGCCGGTGAAGTTGATGAAGCTGGCGCCGCGGCTCAGGGCGCGCTCCGCGCACGACTCGCTCCAGGTGTCGACCGCGGTCCGATAGCCGCCGGCCGCCATCGCCTCCAGCGCGGGCCGCAGCCGGCGCCACTCTTCGGCGTCGCTCACGCGCGGCCGGTCCGGGCTGATGGAACGCGCGCCGAGCTCCACGTAATCGGCGCCGCCGGCGCGCAGGCGGGCGGCGCGCTCGCGCACGGCCGGCAGACCGGCGGCGTGGGAGCCGGGTACGTTCGACTCCGCCGACAGATTGATGACGCCCAGAATGGTGGGCCGGCGCCGGGCCGCGGGGCGCCGCCGGCCGGCCTCAGCGGACACGGAGGATCTCGACTCCCGCGTCCCTGGCGCCGGCGACCGCGGCCGGCTTGCGGACGGTCACGCGCACCTCCGCGGCCAGCTCCGACTGCAGCGCGCAACGCGCGAGGTCCTCGGCCATGGTCTCCAGCAGCCGGTAGCGTCCCGCTACCACCAGCTCCCGCGCCCGCTGCGCCAGCGCGGCGTAGTCGATGGTGTGGGCCAGGTCACCCGAACCGGCCGCCCGCGCCAGGTCGGTTCCGACCTCCAGACTGACCAGCACCTCCTGCGGGATGACGCGTTCGGCGGGGAGCAAGCCCACGATGCAGCGGATGCGCAGCTCGCGAATGACGACGCGGTCCACGTGCGCGGCGCTCCGCTCCGGTCAGGAGCCCAGCAACTGCAGGAACTCGGCGCGCGTGGAGTGGGAGTCGCGAAAGCTGCCGAGCATGCAGGAAGTCTTCATTTGCGAATGCTGCTTCTCGACGCCGCGCATCATCACGCACAGATGGCTGGCTTCCACCACCACGCCGACGCCCTGCGCTCCGACCATGGTCTGCACCGCCTTGGCGACCTGGGTGGTGAGCCGCTCCTGGATTTGCAGGCGCCGGGCGAAGTGGTTGACGATGCGCGGGATCTTGGAGAGTCCGATGATCCGGCGCTGCGGAATGTAGGCGACGTGGCACTGGCCGATGAATGGCAGCAGGTGGTGCTCGCACAGCGAGTAGGTCTCGATGTTGCGCACCATGATCATCTCGTCCGATTCCGAATCGAAGATGGCGCCATTGACGATGGTATGCAGATCTTCGCCATACCCGGCGGTAAGGTCGATCAGTGCGCGCGCCGCCCGGTCCGGGGTGCGCAGCAGGCCCTCGCGGTCGCTATCCTCTCCCAGTTCCCGTATAATCCGGCGGTAGCACGCGGCGATCGCGGTCTGCGCGCCGGCGGCGCTTGGAGGATCGGCGGGCGGTGGTTCGGCGCTCACGGTGAGCGGAATATAGAACCGGCGCGCGCGGCCGACAAGCGGCGCGCCGCGGGCGTGACGCGCGCCGCGGTCCGGGAACAGGAGGCTTGGCAGATGGTTGGAAGAGCCAGGATCGCAGTGATCGGCGCCGGCAACGTCGGCGCCTCATGCGCGCTCTGGATCGCGTCGCGCCAGCTCGGCGACGTGGTGCTGGTGGACATACCGCAGTTGGAGAAGCCGACCAGAGGCAAGGCGCTGGATCTGTACCAGTGCGCCCCGATCGGACGCTTCGATTGCACCGTGACCGGCACCTCCGACTACGCCGACATCGCCGGCGCCGACGTGGTGGTGCTCACCGCCGGGGTGCCGCGCAAGCCCGGCATGAGCCGCGACGATCTGATCAAGACCAACGTCGCCATCGTGCGCAGCGTGAGCGAACAGCTCGTCGCCCACGCTCCCGACAGCATCGTGATCGTGGTGAGCAACCCGCTCGACGCGATGGTGTACACCGCCTGGAAGGTGACCGGCTTCGCGACCAACCGCATCGTCGGCCAGGCGGGCTGTCTGGACATCGCCCGCTTCAAGACCTTCATCGCCGAGGAGACCGGCTTCTCGGTGGAGGACATCAACACCCTGCTGCTGGGCGGGCACGGCGACGACATGGTGCCGCTGCCCCGCTTCACCAACGTCGCCGGGATTCCGGTGACCGAATTCATCAGCGAGCAGCGCTTGGCGGAGCTGGTGGAACGCGCCAAGCAGGGCGGCGGCGAGCTGGTGGGGCTGCTCGGCACCAGCGCCTGGTATGCGCCGGCCGCGGCGGTGACGCAGATGGTGGAGGCGATCGTGCGCGACAAGAAGCGCATCCTGCCGTGCGCGGGCTACTGCGCCGGCCACTACGGGATCGACGGCCTGTTCGTCGGCGTTCCCTGCGTGCTTGGCGCCGGCGGCATGGAACGGGTGTTGGAGGTGCGCCTGCAGCCGCACGAACAGCGCCTGCTGGACGAATCCGCGGCGCACGTGGGCGAGCTGGTGGCGGTCGTCCGCCGGCACTATCCGGAGCTGGCCTGACCGTGGCGGCGGACGCGGCGCAGCCGGCCGCGGGCGAGGAGCGGCCTCTCCGGCGCGAGACCGATTCGCTGGGCGCGGTGCAGGTCCCGGCCGACCGGCTGTGGGGCGCGCAGACGCAGCGCTCGCTGGAGAACTTCCGCATCGGCGGCGAACGGATGCCGCTGGAGGTGGTGCGCGCCTTCGGCGTCCTCAAGAAGGCGTCCGCTCAGGTCAACCGGGAGCTGGGTCTGCTGGACGAGCGCCGCAGCGCGTTGATCGTGCGCGCCGCGGACGAAGTGATTGCCGGCGCCTGGGACGATCACTTCCCGCTGGTGGTGTGGCAGACCGGCAGCGGTACCCAGTCCAACATGAACGTGAACGAGGTGCTCGCCAACCGCGCCATCCAGCTCGGCGGCGGGGAGCCGGGCAGCAAGGACCCGGTGCATCCCAACGATCACGTCAACCTGTCGCAGTCGTCCAACGACACCTTTCCGACGGCGATGCACATTGCGGCGGTTACGGCGCTGCAGGAGCGGCTGCTGCCGGCGCTGGGCGGGCTGGAGCGGGCGCTGGCCGCCAAGAGCCGCGAGTTCGACGCCATCGTCAAGATCGGCCGCACCCACCTGATGGACGCGGTGCCGCTGACCCTGGGGCAGGAGTTCTCCGGCTACGCGGTGCAGGTGGGGCGCGCCGCGGAACGGATCCGCGCCACCCTGCCGGGGCTGCTGGAGCTGGCCCTTGGCGGCACCGCGGTCGGCACCGGGCTCAACAGCCACCCGCGGTTCGCGGCCCGCGCCGCGGCGGTGATTGCGCAGCTCACCGGCTATCGGTTCGTGACCGCGCCCAACAAGTTCGAGGCGTTGGCCGCGCACGACGCCGTCGTCCTGACCAGCGGCGCCCTCAAGACCGCCGCCGCGGCGCTCATGAAAGTAGCCAACGACGTGCGTTGGCTGGCCTCCGGCCCGCGCAGCGGCATCGGCGAGCTGACCATCCCGCCGAACGAGCCGGGCAGCTCGATCATGCCGGGCAAGGTCAACCCCACCCAGGCGGAGGCGCTGACCATGGTGGCGGTGCAGGTGCTGGGCAACGACGCCGCCATCGGCTTCGCCGGCGCCTCCGGCAACTTCGAGCTCAACGTGTACAAGCCGGTGCTGATCTACAACCTGCTGCAGTCGATCGGCCTGCTGGCCGACGCCGCCGGCAGCTTCCACCGCCACTGCGTGGCCGGCATCGGCGCCGACCGCCGGCGGATCGCGGAGCTGGTGGCCAACTCGCTGATGCTGGTTACCGCGCTGGCGCCGCGCATCGGCTACGACAAGGCGGCGGAAATCGCCAAGCGCGCCCACGCCGCGGGCGCCACGCTGCGGGCCGCGGCGCTGGAGCTGGGGTACGTCACCGGCGACCAGTTCGACGCCTGGGTTCAGCCCCGGCGCATGACCGGCCCCGCCGGCTGAAGCAGGGCTCCGCATGCCGCCAACACGTGATTACCCTGGGACCGTCAAGTGTCCAGCAGGTTCATCATCCCGATTGCTGCCGAAACTCCTTGCACTCCCTTGGCGGCCAGGAACTCGCGGTTGAGGCGGGCGATGTTGGCGAAGGAGATCTCCTTGGGGCAGTCGCCCTCGCACTCGCGCTCGTTGGTGCAGTTGCCGAAGCCGGCGGCGTCCATCGCCGCGACCATGGCGACGGCGCGGCGGCGGCGCTCCGGAGCGCCCTGCGGCAGGAGGGCGAGCTGCGCCACCTTGGCGCCGGTGAACAGCATCGCCGCGGCGTTCTTGCAGGAGGCGACGCAGGCGCCGCAGCCGATGCAGGCGGCCGCGTCCATCGCCTGGTCGGCGTCGGCGCGCGGCACCGGCAGGGAGTTGGCCTCCGGCGCGCTGCCGGTGTTGACCGAAATGAAGCCGCCGGCCTGGATCACGCGGTCGAAGGCGGAGCGGTCCACCACCAAGTCCTTGATGACCGGGAAGGCGCGCGCCCGCCACGGCTCCACCACGATGCGCGCGCCATTGTGAAACGACCGCAGGTGGAGCTGGCACACCGTGACCCCGCGCAGCGGCCCGTGGGGACGGCCGTTGATCAGGAACCCGCAGGAGCCGCAGATCCCCTCGCGGCAGTCGTGCTCGAACGCCACCGGTTCCTCGCCGCGGCGCTCCAGCCCGTCGTTGAGCGCGTCGAGCAATTCCAGGAACGACATGTCGGGGTCCGCGTCGTCCATTTCATAGGTGGCGAAGCGGCCGCGGTCGGCCGGCCCCGCCTGCCGCCAGACCTCCAGGTGCAGTGTCACGCCATGTTCCTCACTTATAGCTCCGCATGGTGGGATGGACCTCATCGAATACCAGCGGCTCGCGGTGCGGCAGCGCCGGTTCCCCCGCGCCGCGATACTCCCACGCCGCCACGTGAGCGAACTCGGCGTCGTTCCGCACCGCCTCGTGATCGCCGCTCTGATGCTCCTCGCGGAAGTGGGAGCCGCACGATTCGTTGCGCGCCAGGGCGTCCTGGATCACCACCTCCGCGAACTCCAGGAAGTCGGCCACCCGCCCGGCGCGTTCCAGCGGCTGATTGAGATCTTCCGCCGCCCCCGGCACGTTCACTTCGCGCCAGAACCGCTCCCGCAGCTCCGGCACCGCGGCGGCCGCTTCCCGCAGTCCGGTTTCGTGGCGCGACATCCCGCACCGCTCCCACATGATCCGCCCCAGCTCGCGGTGGAAGTGGTCCACCGGCTTGTCGCCGGCCACGGCGAGCAGGCGCCGGGTGCGTTCCTGCGCGGCCGACTCCGCGTCCCGGAAGGCGGGAGCGCCGGCCTCGGCGGCGCCGGGCGTCACGCCGGCAAGGTAGCCGCCGATGGTGGCGGGCAGCACGAAGTAGCCGTCCGCCAAGCCCTGCATCAGCGCGCTGGCGCCGAGCCGGTTGGCCCCATGGTCGGAGAAGTTGGCTTCGCCGATCACGAACAGCCCCGGTATGGTGCTCATCAGGTTGTAGTCCACCCACAACCCGCCCATGGTGTAGTGGACCGCGGGGAAGATGCGCATCGGGGTGTGGTAGGCATCTTCGCCGGTGATCTGCCGATACATCTGGAACAGGTTGCCGTACTTCTCCTCGACCGCGGCGCGCCCCATGCGCGCCAGGGCGTCGCGGAAGTCGAGGTAGACCGCCTGGCCGGTGGCGCCCACGCCGAGGCCGCGGTCGCACGCCTCCTTGGCGGCGCGGGAGGCCACGTCGCGCGGCACCAGGTTGCCGAACGCCGGGTAGCGCTCCTCCAGGAAGTAGGTGCGCGCCGCGTCGGGAATCTCCGCCGGCGGACGAGTGTCGCCGCGCCGCCGCGGCACCCACACGCGGCCGTCGTTGCGCAGGCTCTCGCTCATCAGGGTGAGTTTGCATTGATGATCGCCGGACACCGGGATGCAGGTGGGGTGAATCTGCACGAAGCAGGGGTTGGCGAACAGCGCGCCGCGCTTGCAGGCGCGCCAGGTGGCGGTGACGTTGCTTGCCTTGGCGTTGGTGGACAGATAGTAGAGGTTGCCGTAGCCGCCGGTGGCCAGCACTACCGCGTCCGCGGCGTGCGACCGCATCGCTCCGGTCACCAGGTCCCGCGTCACGATGCCGCGCGCGGCGCCGTCCGCCACCACCAGGTCCAGCATCTCATGGCGCGGATGCATGGCCACGGCGCCGCGCCCGATCTGGCGGCTCAACGCGCCGTAGGCGCCGAGCAGGAGTTGTTGGCCGGTCTGGCCGCGCGCGTAGAAGGTGCGCGACACCTGGGCGCCGCCGAAGGAGCGGTTGGCCAACAGGCCGCTGTATTCGCGGGCGAACGGCACCCCCTGGGCCACGCACTGGTCGATGATCGCGTTGCTCACCTCGGCCAGGCGGTAGACGTTGGCCTCGCGCGCGCGGTAGTCGCCGCCCTTGATGGTGTCGTAGAACAGCCGGTATACGCTGTCGCCGTCGTTGGGGTAGTTCTTGGCGGCATTGATGCCGCCCTGGGCGGCGATGCTGTGGGCGCGGCGCGGACTGTCCTGAATGCAGAAGCAGCTCACGCGGTAGCCCAGTTCCGCCAGTGACGCGGCGGCGGCGGCGCCGGCCAGACCGCTGCCTACCACGATGACCGAGTAGCGGCGCTTGTTGGCCGGGTTGACCAGGGGCAGCTCGAAGCGGTGGCGCGCCCACTTCTCGACCAGCGGACCGGCGGGAACCTTGCTGTCGAGCATCGTCTCAGCCATACGTACCTCGGATGAAGAACACGATCGGCAGCGAAGCGAACGCGGCGGCGAACCCGACCGCCAGCGCCAGCCCGAGCCCGCGCAACAGCGGGGTGTAGCGCTGATGCTCGACGCCGAGGGTACGCAGTGCGCTCAGCACGCCGTGCGCCAGATGCAGGCCGAGCAGGACCATGGCGACTACGTACAGCGCGGCGTAGCCGGGCAGGGCGAAGGTCTCGGTCACTACCCGGTAGAGCGACTCGCCGTCGGCGGCGCGCCCGAAGCGCGCCTCCCAGAAGAAGTTGCGCAGGTGCACCACGATGAAGATGAACACCACGCTGCCGCTCACGGCCATGGTGCGCGAGGCCAGGTTGCTGAAGCCGGCGCGGCGTTTCATGCGGTAGCGTTGCGGGCGGGCGCGCCGATTCTCGATGGTCAGGCGCACGCCATTGCCGGCGTGCGCGATGATCGCCAGAAACAGCACCACCTCCACCACGCGGACCAACACGTTGCTCGAAATCGACTTGGCGTGAGCGTTGAACGCCTCCTCGCCGGCGTACAGGTACAGATTGCCGTACAAGTGCACCGCCAGGAACAACACCAGGAACAGGCCGGTTACCGCCATCAGCAGCTTCTTGCCGATGGACGTGGAGAGCAGATCGAACAGCCAGCGCATCGGAGCGAGTACTTACCGTAGATTGTACCCCAAGCCCGATCGCCGTTCAACGAGGGCGCAGGTAGGTAGCGTCAGGTGGATCTGCGGCCTAGCAAGGCCTCGAGTTCCGCCACCCGCGCTTCGGCCTCTTGGCGAGCGGCCGCTTCCTGTTGGACGCGGGTTTCTGCGGCTTGGCGAGCGGCCGCTTCCTCCTCTGCGCGCTGCTTGCCCGTGGGGATCAACTCGCCCTGCGCGTCCGTCCAGCGCAGCCACCGGTTGCGCACGCCCTCGAACTCCTCCTCCCACAGCGTCATCCCCAGACCCAGGGATTCGATGTCGAAACCGGCGCCGGCACGGCCAGCGCAGCGGTCCCTTTCGCTACCTGGACCGGGGCGACCGGCGGCGCGTTCGCCAGCGGCCGCGCCGGCAGGGGCGCCGGAGACCGGTCGGGCCTCCGAACCACGTCCGGCGCCGGCCGCGCTACGGCGGGCTCGGCGGCGCGCGCGTCAGGCGCGGAACGACCGGTCGGGAATGACGGCGAGTCCATAAGGCAGACTATACCGTACTGGCGCCGCGGCCGAAGGCGCTTGAGGATCGGATACGACACGCCGTTGCGCTGCACCGCGGCATCGCGGCTAGGGGGCTTCTTACCAGTCTACCAACAAATTGGAAGTGCTTCGTTCAACGACAGCTCGGTCTGGCGCAGCCGCGCCTCCCGGCCCGGGAATGGATGATGCCGGAGCGGGTGGAGATCGCCATGCCGGGGCCGATGACGGCCTGCACAGGCGCGACGTTGCGATACATCTTCCACGGAGCTAGCGCTTTTGCCGATAGGTATTGGGAGCCGTATCAGCCGGCCCTCACGTTCCGCGCCGCGTCGTTCAACCAGGACCTTTCGATTTTTGGACGAGCTTGATGAATGCCCGCCCGGTGTGGTTCTCAACGATTTTGGTGGCAGGAGTGCTCGAAAAGGCATGGATCACGGCGTGAAAGACCGAGAGACTCCGATCCTGCAAGGTGTGGTCGGCCTCGAGAGACTTGATTACCAGTCCTTGCTTTGCCAGATCATCTCGGGATAAGTGACGAGCGTGGCTCTTGAATGTCTGATGATTCGCTAACCAATCGGAGATGGAAGCTGCCTTGGTATTACGATCTTGGTCATCTTTGAACATGTAGCATTCGAGCCACGTCTTGACCAATTCCCGCGATAGTTTCAAAGCTGTTTCGCACTGAATCAGTAGATCAGGGCCGAATTGGCTGAGCATGGGTAACCACGCGGATAATTTTGCCGAATCGGTACATTCCCTTTGAGCTCGATCAAATTGGTCTAGTGTCGCTTGCGCAGGCACCATCCGCATACCCAGCGGTGTGTGGAGCAATAGCTGTGGATCAGTCGGTCCAAGAAAGGAGTGTTTACCCATTACAATTTCGTCCGCCGCGCATGCGATCATGGTGGCCGCCGACATGGCCAGTTGTGGGACGATAACTCGAATATGGGAGAACCGCGACCGCAGATATGACACGACCGCTTCGGCAGCAACGGCGGCGCCGCCGGGACTATGCAGAATGAGATCCAAATCAGGACCCCGTAGGCCTTGGCTCACTTCCATCAGCGCATGCATGTCCTCATCGCCGATGGAAGTAGTCGATAGGGGAGCGTCTTCTTTCTGTAGCCATCCTGAGGCGTACAAAATGACGTCGCGGTCGGTATGGTGACTCATCAGAGACAGGTACTTGCGTCTCACTCCGTCAAAATTAGGTGGATTGGTCTGTGTGATTTCAGCAAGTATCTCGCTCCATATGGGCATGGTGGTCTCCGAGTGTGGGATTAGCGAATGTTGACGTGGTCCGTTGTGGTGATGATACGCGGTGTCTTCGTAGCCGCTCGGTACGCATCCAGCCCGCGGTCGGCGCGCTGCCAGTCCTGATAGACTTTCATGGCCTCGCGTATACCCGGGCGTCCAAGGGCTTCCTCCAGTAGTGCGACGCGCTCCTCCTCGCGAACCGATGCATTCCCCTTTTCGCGTTGTGTCATCGTGTCTCCCTCCACTCAACCTGCTGCGCGCCAGACTCGCCATCAGATACCCTGCCATGGCTGGCCTAACGTGCTCGGGCCGATAGACTGTTACAAATGTACTACATACGGGAGTACGGCACAATCGCCGTCGGCCGGCTGAGGGCCGGCTGGGCGGGTCAGGACGGTAGCGTGACCTCGGCGGCCTTGCAGCGGACCTCCAGATCACGGGAATCGCCGTCCGCGGCGGCGCTCGCGTTGCGCCGTGGCCGTTCATCAATTACCAGGGCCTCCGGGGTCGGCGTTCAGTGCCAGCTCGGTCTGGCGCAGCCGCGCCTCCGTCACGGCAAGCCTACTGATCTCCGGCCAGCTCTTTACCAGCCCGTTGTAGTCCAGCGCCTCGGCGGGGCGCTTCCGGCGTTCGCTTACCGTGTACAGCCGGTAGCACAGCTCGCGGGCGAGGTCGGCGACGCCGCCGAGCCGGCGCAGCAGGCGGGCCGCGGCCATCTCGCCGCCCTGCCACACGACGCGGATCAGATGGTGCACCGCCTCCCAGGCGGTGAGGCGGTCGTCTTGCGCCGGGTCCCAGTCGGCGGGCAACTCCTGGGGGCGCAGCAGGCGCACGCTCCCGGCCTGGGAGTGGATGATGCCGGCCTGCACCATGCCGCGCACGCTGGTGTTCTTGGCCGTGGCCAGGGTCTCGGCGCTGCCGTAATCGCCGGCGTCGAAGCCGTGCTGGTCGAACCACGCGAGCGCCCAGCGGCTATCGGTGTCGAAGTCGCCCTCCTGCGCGGCCAGGATCTCGTCGAGCGCCTGATTGATGAGGGCGAGGGCCTCGCCCACGGTGACGCGGTTGCCGGCGCCGTGCAACACCTTGGCGTAGCGGGTGAAGATCGCCATGCCGGGGCCGATGGCGGCCTGCGCGAGGTCGACGGGGGCGACGTTGCCGCGCTGCAGGTGGACCAGGGCCGGCGGCAGTTCCTCCTTCAGGGCGTCAATGAGCTCGCGGCGCGAGCCGAGCGGAGCATCGTGCGGCCGGCGCCGGCAGACCAGGACGACGCTGGAGGCGAGCGAGCTCGTTATCTTCTTCAGATTGGTGATCAGCTCCGTACGCATGGGCCACGTACCGGTAATCGCGAAGCCGGAGTCGATCACGGCTTCCAGAAACGTCTCCCAGCCGGTGCTGGACACGCCGCGGTCGTCGCGCCGCTCCGCCTGCTTGAACGCGTAGTAGATCGTCGTCGGGAAGCCGGGATGCGCCTGCTGCGCCAGCCGCTCCAGCGCCTGCGTCATGCCGTTCATGAAGAAGGTTTCGGCCTGCGCCCTGGTGCCGTGCCGATAGGGCGCGGCGACCAGCTCCTCGGCCTTCGGGACCATCATCGTGGCGAACAGGTCGGGGAACACCGATCGCAGCGAACGCCGCAGCCAGACGTAGAAGAAATCGGAGAGATCGGCGTAACAGATGTTGTCGAAATAGGGTGGATCGGTAGACACGAAGTGATCCTGAACGACGTCATGAGTTGCATCCGACTGCTCCGCCGCCCCGCTCGTAAGAGCCGGGAGTCGAGACACGGCGTTTCGCAAGTAATCGATATTGACGGAGAATGTCCCGCCGGCAGATGAGAACGGGTTGGTCTCGGCGAAGTCCCAGGTCATCGGCAGTGCCTGCCGAAGGAAGACTTGCTTGGCCAGTTCGTCCTTCGGATGAGAGCTCCACACACAGAGCGTCGCCGAGTAGTTGACCATGCGGCTCAGAGCACAAGCCAGGTAGAGACCGAGCGCGTCGGCGCAGGCAGTAGCTCCGGCGCCGCCGGCGTGGAAGGGCTGGCCGTCGTCGGGCATGCCGGCGGCGATGGCGTCCTGCCGGATGCGGTCACGTGCTTCGATAACCAGATCGGAGAACGTGTTCAGCGCGACGAGCTGCCGCGGCGTGAACAGATCGCCAAACGTGGTTAACCCGTAGTGCATCGTCCAAAGATTGCGTGGATCATCGGGTAACGGCGTTTCGGGGATCCACTGCGGCTGCGCATTTGCTGCCACTGCCGCATGCTCGGCGGTTGGTGCCAAGTAAACCCGGCGCCGGTCACCTTCTGCTACGATGGCCAGCAGCCGCGCGCCCATGCGGCCGGCCATGCCTTCGGCCTTGATGTGGTCGGGCGGGATCGGCACCCCCGACACCAAGCAGCGGAAGTTGGCGCCGCGCGCCAGCTTGGTGCCGGCCTTGGCCGCAGCCGCGTCCGGCGGCGCGCCCACCTTGACGGTGAACCGGTAGCCGTCCGCGCCAACCACCGGTTCGACGTACGCTTCCTTGCCCTGCTTCGTGGACAGCATGAAGGTGGAGACCAGCGGCACCTCCACCTGCGCGAACGCCGGGTTGGGGCTCTTCACCGTGCGCGCCCACAGCCACGCGATCACCGTCAGCTCGCGCCCGGCGTAGGGCAACAGATCGGGGCGCTCGCGCACCATCTCATCCGTCACCGCGACCTTGGGGTACAGATGGCCGATGCGCCGCTCCGCCTCGTCCCGCATCCAGCGCCCGTAGCAGCGCACGTCCTCCGCCAGACCGCGCGCGCCGGTCCACTTGGCGCTCAGCAGCTCCCCTTCCGACCGCGCCTCCGGGTGCACCGGCGGGCGCCCGGCAAACTTCGGCGGTATCTCGATCATCGCCTTGTTGATCAGCACGGCCACCGGGTTGAGGTCGCTGGCATGCGCCTCCAGGCCGAGTCGCTGCGCTTCCAGCGGCAGCGCGCCGCCGCCGGCGAACGGGTCGTGAAACGCCGGCAGGCGCTCGGGGTCGAACAGCTCGGCCGCGCGCGGATGATCGGAGCGGTCGGCGCAGGCGCGCCGCCAGCATGCGCGGATTTCGTCGCGCGCCTGCTGCAGCACCTCCTCGTTGGTGGTGTTCTCCCACTTGACCAGCTTTTCGATCAGATCGAACAGCCGCTGCCGCTCCCGGTCTTGCTCCTGTTCGGTAGGGAACAGTTCCGGGCGGCTGGACGGATCGTCGACCAGTTGCGCGAAGATCACGGCGCGGGCGGCCGCTAGCGGGCGCCGCGCCCACCACAGATGCAGGGTGCTGGGGTGGCCGTGACGGATCGACTTCTCGCGCGCGGCGGCGGCGTTGATGGCGTCGAGCGGCAGCGCCACCTCGATCAGCTTCTTGCGAACACTTCGGGTTGACATGCAGATCGCAGGATACATGCTCAACGCATGTATCGGATGATCCAGATCCGCAACGTACCCGAGTCGCTCCACCGCTCACTCAAGGCGCGCGCAGCCATGGCCGGGATGCCGCTCTCGACTTACCTGCTCAATCATATCGCCGCTCTGGCGTCGGTGCCGACACCGCAGGAGATGACCGCGCGGCTCGAGCGGCTCGAGACGATAACACCGCGCGAGAACGCTGCCGAAGCGCTGCACCGGACGCGCAACGAACGGTGGAGGCGATCTGACGCGGCGCCACCGGCTGGCCGCGGCGCCGGATTCGGCGTAGATTGAGGCGGGATCATGGTTACCAAGGATCAGGTGCTAGGCGCGCTGGCGCAGATCGTCGACCCCGATCTGGGACGCGACATCGTGGCGCTCGGGTTCATCACTACCCTGGAGATCGAGGACGGGCACGTGCTGGTGGAGATTCGCATCACCACCCCCGCGTGTCCGGTGCGCGACCAGTTCAAGGCCGACGCCGAGCGGCTGGTGTCCGCGCTGGACGGGGTAAGGAGCGTGACCGTGTCCATCACCAGCGCGCCGCCGCAGTCCGCGGCGCAGCGGCCGGCCGCGCAGCGCTCCGGCGCTCCGCGCGAAAGCGGCCTCGATCAGGTGGGGGCGCTGATCGCCGTCGCCTCCTGCAAGGGAGGGGTGGGCAAGTCCACGGTGGCGGCGGCGCTGGCGTGCGAGCTGGCGCAGCGCGGCCACCGCGTCGGGCTGCTGGACACGGATATCTTCGGACCGTCGATTCCGACGCTGTTCGACTGCCGTGACCTCGACCTGCAGGCCGCCCCCGGCAACCTGCTGCTGCCGGCCCAGGTCGGCGCCCTGAAGCTGATGTCGTTCGGGTTCTGGCTCGGCGACGCCCCGGCGGTGATGCGCGGGCCGATGGTTACCAACTACATCCAGCAGCTCCTGCACGGGGTCCAGTGGGGCGAGTTGGACTACCTGTTCCTCGATCTGCCGCCCGGTACCGGCGACATTCAGCTCACCATCACCCAGGCGGTGGAGCTCAACGGCGCGGTGGTGGTCACCACGCCGCAGCCGCTGGCGTTGGCGGACGTCGGCAAGGGCATCCTGATGTTCGACAAGGTGAGCGTGCCGGTGCTGGGAGTGGTCGAGAACATGGCCTACTTCGAAGCCGGCGGGGAGCGCCACGCGGTGTTCGGCAGCGGCGGCGGGCGCCGGCTGCAGGAGCGGTTCGGGATCGAGGTGCTGGGCCAGCTCCCACTCGACCCGCAGCGCTACGGCCGCACCTTCGGCGGTGAGTTGGACCTGCCGGAGATCGCGTTCGCCGCCGACCGGATGGTGCGCGCCCTGGGCCGGGCGTCGGTGGCGCGGGAGAGCATCAGCGTGGAGCACGACGCCGAGCGGATCACCCTGCGCTGGGCCGACGGCAAGGCCGTGTCGGTGGCCAACCGCGACTTGCGCGCGAGCTGCCGTTGCGCCCACTGCGTCAATGAGTTCAGCGGCGAGCGCACCGCCGACCCGGCGGCGATTCCGGCCGACGTGCACCCGCGCGAGATCCGCACCGTCGGCAACTACGCGCTGTCGATCACCTGGAGCGACGGCCACAGCACCGGGCTGTTCCCCTATCCCACCATCGAGCAGCTCGCGGCGGCGGCCGCGGCATGAGTCACCGCCTGCGCATCTGCGTGGGGCCTACCTGCGGCGTCAACTTCTCGAGTGACCTGCTGGCGGAAGCGGAAGATCATCCCCGCGGCGACGTGGCGATGGAGCGTTGCGGGTGCCTCGGTCACTGCGAGGAGGGGCCCAACTTGATGCTGAACGACACCGTGCACGTGGACATGACTCCCGACCGGCTGCGCGCGCTGGTGGCGGCCCTGCCGCGGCTGCCGGCGGGGCTGGAGATCAGGCCTCCAGGACGGCGAGCATCTCCGCTACCGTGGTGAACTTCTCGCGCGGCTTGCCGCGCGGCTTGCCGCGCGCCGTTTCCGCGGCGTCGATCCGCTGCCAGTCGGCGTAGCTGACCACGCGCACGTTGCGCGCCGCCAGCAGCTCGCGCAGCGGCGCGGTGTCCGGCGTCTCGCAGCCGGGCAGCGCCGGCAGGTCTTCGAGCAGCTTTTGAACCGTCTCCACGCTGTCGGGCTTGTTGGTGCCGATCACCCCCGACGGGCCGCGCTTGATCCAGCCGGCGGCGTACAGCCCCGGCACCGGCGCGCCCTCCGCGACGATGCGTCCGGCCTCGTTGGGGAACACCCCGCGCCGCGCCTCGAACGGCACGCCCGGCAGCTCGACGCCGCGGTACCCGACGCTGCGGAAGAACAGGCCGCAGCCCATCGGCTCGCTCGTCCCGGTGCCTTCCGCCCACTGATTGCCCGCCTCGCCGGCCAGCCGGTTGCGCTCCAGTACCAGCGACTCCACTCTGCCGTTCCCGCGCAGCTCGCGCGGACTGCGGAAGAAGTGGACGACGATGCGGCGGCTCTTGCCGGCCGGCTGCTGGGCGCGGAGTTCCTGCAGCACCTTCCAGTTGCGCCCGGCGCCGATGTTCGCGGCGTCGTCCAGCTCCGCCTGGCTGGCCGCGTTCAGCTCGAAGTCGTCCGGGTCGTTGAACACCAGGTCGCAGTCGGCCAGTTCGCCCAGCTCGCGAATCTCCTTGTTGGTAAAGGCGGCCTGCACCGGTCCGCGGCGCCCCACCATGTGCACCTCCCGCACCCGGCTGGCGGCCAGCGCCTCGAGCGCGTGGGCGGCGATGTCGGTGTTCTTCAGCTCGTCCACCGTCTTGGCCAGTACCCGCGTCACGTCCACCGCGACGTTGCCCTGCCCGATCACCACCGCGACCTCCTGCGACAGATCGAAGGAGCGCTGCAGGTAGTCGGGATGGCCGTTGTACCAGCCGACGAACTCGGTGGCGGTGTGACTGCCGGCCAGCTCGATGCCGGGGATGTTCAGGCTGCGGTCGGTCTCCGCGCCGCAGGTAAAGATGACCGCGTCGTAGTGCGCGCGCAGCTCCTCCACGCTGACGTCGCGGGCCACCTGGACGTTGCCCAGAAAGCTGAAGGCGGCGTTCTTGGCGATGCGCTCGTAGATGCGGATGACGTTCTTGATCTTGGGATGATCGGGAGCGACGCCGCCGCGCACCAGGCCGAACGGCGTCGGCAGCCGGTCGTACATGTCGACCGCCACCTCCGGTTCCGCTTTGATCAGCGCGTCGGCGGCGTAGAATCCGGAAGGGCCACTGCCCACGATGGCGACCCGCGCGGGGCGCCCTGAGATCGTGCTCATGTTCTCTCCTGAGGGGGATGCGCGTCCTCGGCGTCCTCACCGGGCCCACTGGCCGCGGGCGGCATTTCGACGCTACTGTTCCATCATATGGCGGTCTCCGGCCCTGTCAACCGTTCGGCGCCGGCCGCGCGCCCGACCTTCCCCGGAACGCCGGCATGCTGATCGCGGGGAAGGTGCTGCAGGCGGCGGCGCTGGCCTATCTGGGGGTAAGCTACGTGCTCACGCTGCCGGCCACCCCGCGCGGCCGCGACCTGGCAATCGCCGCCGGCGTGTTTCTGCTCGGCTGGCTCCTGGTCCGCAACGGGACCGGCAAGGCCTGATGCCCGACCGGCGCCGGCCCCCCGCGCCGCAGGCGCCCGGCGAGGGTCCTGCCCGCACCATTCTGAAGTTCGACAGCGGCCGCCGCGGCTTTACGCGGGCCATCGTGGCCCTGGCCGTTGCCGCCGCCGGCCTGCTGCTGTTCGCCGTCTATTTCTTCTGGAACCTGTTATAGCGCCGCGGTCAGCCCTCGGCGTCCTGGCGACCGCTCTCCTCCGGCGCCGCCGGGGACTCGGGGTCGGCCTTGCCGGCGAGATTGCGGAGTTGCTCCTTCACCCGCCGGATGGTCTCGAAACCGTCCTGGATCTCGTCGAACAGCTTGCTGTTGGCCCGGATCCCCTCGGTCACGAGGAACGAGGCGGCGTGCGCGCGGTCGGCAAACACCTCCGCTTCGACCAGTTCGTCGATGCGCTTCAGACTATCGGCGTCCGGCCGCACCGTAATCGAGTTGGCGCGCGCATCCAGCGCTCCGGTAACGGCATCGGTCGCTCCCGACACCAGGGTTTCTACTCTTCTCTTGAGCATCGAATCTCCTCCTCCGAAATATACCATACCACATCGCCGCCGCTTCCGCCCGCTGCCGGGCACCCGGCGAGCGCGAGAAGCAAGAAGACGTCAACCGTCCGGCGGCGCGGCATCCGGGGCGCCATCCGGGGCGGAGCGCCGCGGCTCGGTCATGGCCACTACCAGCGCGGTGATGTCGCGGAAGGCGAGATGCTCGCGCCACAGCACGTAGTGAAAGTGAAGGAACGCGACCGCCACCAAGGCGCCGTGCAGGAAGCGGGGCACGGCCCGGGCGGCCACCGCGCCGCCGAGCGCCGCCTGCGCCAGGAACAGCAGGATGTTGAGGTAGATCTGGCCTGACACCGCGCCCCGGATGAAGCGCGCCCGCCCGGCAAGGTCAGGACCCGGCGCCGGCGGTTGCGGCTGCGCCGCCAGGTACTCGCGGATGTTGGTGCTGGTGCCCACGAAGAAGAAGACGGTCAAGGTCTGGGTGAACAGGTAGATGATGGCCGCGAGAAACGCGAAGGTAGGGTGCGGGGCGCCGAGGACCGCGAAGCCGAAGATTCCCTGCAACCCGCTCAGCAGGAACAGCGCGTAGGTGAGCGCCCCCATCAGGTAGCAGACGTACATGAACAGCCACATGGGAGTTGCTTGCCTGGGGGTGTCCGGCAGTCGGCCGCGCGGTCTCCTGCCGGATGCCGTCAGCCGTCGATGGTAATGCCGTACTGAGCTTCGAACTGCGCCGTGGGCAGCATGCGGATGGCGTCCCAGGTGAGCTGGGTGCACACCCGGGCGCAGATCTGGCAGCCGATGCACTCGTTGAAGCGGATCTGCACCGGCGGGATCGGGCGGTTGTCGTACACGTCTGCCGCCACCGCCTCGATGCAGTCGACCGGGCAGAACGGGACGCACACCTGACAGCCGGTGCAGTTGTCCTCATCCACCACGGCCATCAGCTTGGGCTTGCGCTTCTTGGTCTGCATGGCCTTCGGCAGCTCGGGGATCGACTTGTAGAAATTCTGCCGCGCCTTGGCCATGGTGCTAGTCCCTCGTCAACGCCGCGCCGCCGCTACTTGAAGTAGTTGGCGTTGATCTCAATGAAGTGCGCCCACTTGTCCGGGAGCTCACTCTCTTCGAAGATGGCGTCCACCGGGCACTCCGGGACGCACGCGGCGCAGTCGATGCACTCATCCGGGTCGATGTAGAGCTGCTTGTCGGCAGGTTCGTCATACCCGTCCGCCGGATGGATGCAGTCCACGGGGCACACCTCGACGCAGGAGGTGTCGCAGGTACCGATGCAAGGCTCAGCGATGATGTAGGCCATGAGTGCCCTAAAGCTACTGATCAGCGGCCGTTTGTCAAGCGCTATTCGCGCCGTCCGGTCTGCGGCCAGCCGCGGCCCGCGGGCGCCGCGGGCCGCGCGTGATCTTGTGGCAGCGGGCGCGGGTGGTGCATTGTCGCGGAGATGACGGATCCGCGGCGCGGCGGGAAGGTGCGGCTGTACACTCATGCGGCCTGCGCCGGGCATGACCCCGGCCGCGGGCACCGCGAGCGCCCGGAGCGTCTGGCGGCCATCGCCGCCGCGCTGGATGCCGCCGGTCTGGCCGAACGGCTGCAGCGGTGCGAGCCGCGGCCCGCGCCGCGGGCGGCCCTCGAACGGGTGCACGCCGCCTCCTACGTGGAAATGATCCTGGGCCTGCGCGGCCGCAGCCGGCGGCTGGACGCCGACACCGTGGTGGGACCGGGCAGCGTGGACGCGGCGCTCCATGCCGCCGGCGCGGCCCTGGACGCCGCCGCGGCGGTGCTTGCCGGCGACGCCCGCGCGGCGCTGTGCGCGGTACGCCCGCCCGGGCATCATGCGGAACGCGACCGCGCGATGGGTTTTTGCCTGTTCAACAACGTTGCGGCAGCGGCCGCGGCGGCGTTGGCCGGGCCGCTGCAGCGTGTGCTGGTGTTCGATCCGGACGTGCATCACGGCAACGGTATCCAGCACCTGTTCTACCGGTCGCCGGCCGTGTACTACGTCTCGATCCACCAGTACCCCTTCTACCCCGGCACCGGCGCCGCCGGCGAGCGGGGGGCCGGCGCCGGCCTCGGCTACACCCTCAACCTGCCGCTGCCCGCGGGCTCGGGCGACGACGAATACCTGGCCGCGAGCGAACGGCAGGTGCTGCCGGCGCTGCGCGCCTTCGCCCCGCAGTTGGTGATCGTTTCCGCCGGTTTCGACGCCCACCACAGCGATCCGCTGGGAATGATGCGCGTTTCCACCGCCGGCTTCACCGCGATGTACCGGTTGTTGCTCGATGAGTTGGACCGGCTGCGCGTTCCCCACCTGTTCGTGCTGGAGGGCGGCTACCACCTCGCCGCGCTCGGCGAGTGCGTGGCGGCTCTGCTTGCCGAGCTGACCGCCCGCTACCAGCCGCGCTGACGCTTCCGGCGGTGCGCCGGCGCTCCCCCCCGCCGGCCCGTGGCGGGCGGTTGATGGCGGCTCGGTATCTCCGTAGACTGCCGGCGATGGATACCGCCGACCAGCGGCCTGAAGTGTCCGTGCCCGACTACCGCGGCAACGGCATGCCGGAACCGGCGGCCGCCTCCGGCGGCGGCAACGGCGCCACCCCGGAGGCCGAGGCCAAGCCGCCGGAGCAGCGCTCGTTCATCAGCGTCATCATCCACTCGTTCTTCATCATCCCGTTTCTGATCGCGGTGTTCGCCGGGCTGCTGTTGGTCACTTGGCGGATCCTGACCAACGAGCCGCATACGGTGTACGACTATCTCGCCGACGTGAAGGTCGGCGGCGCCACCAAGCGCTGGCAGGCGGCGTTCGAACTGTCCAAGATCCTGGCCGACCCGGAACGGGTGCCGGCCGAGCAGCGCTTCGTGGCCGAGATGATGGCGGTCTTCGAGGCTTCCGAACGGGACGACCCGCGGGTCCGCCAGTACTTGGCGCTGGCCATGGCGCAGGCGGGCAATGAGGCGTTCCTGGAGCCGATCGGCGCCGCGCTGGCGGAGGAGTCGGAGGGAACCCGCTTCATGCTGCTGGTGGCGCTGGGTATGTTTGGCAGCGAGGCGGTGCTGCCGCAGGTGCTGCCCTACCTGACCGACGAGTCGGGGCGGGTGCGCTCCGGGGCGGCTACCGCCCTGGGACTGGCCGGCAACCGGGCCGCGCTGGAGCCGCTGCAGCGCGCGCTGCACGATCCCGAACCGGCGGTGACCTGGGACGCCGCCCTGGCGTTGGCCCGTCTGGGCGACCTGGGCGGCAAGGCGATCCTGCTGGCGCTGCTCGACCGCGGGCATCTGGGGCAGTTCCCGAACGTGGACGATAGAGACCAGAATCTGCTGATGGCTACGGTGATCAAGGCGGTCGCGGGGTTCGCCGATCCCGAGCTGGAGGCGCGCGTTGCCGCGCTGGCGCGAGATGACCCAAGTTTGGACGTGCGGCGAATTGCACAGCAGGCGGTAAGTAATTATGGTAAGCGTTGACGGCGGCGTACCGAGCCGGGAACCAGAGTAGAGGACGATGAACCAACCAGACGCGAAGGCCGGTAGCGGCCCCCAGGCGCCGAAGCCGCGGAACGCGGGCGCGGCGGGCGGTTCCGAAGCGGGCGCGGAAGCGCCGGGCGGCGGCGCGCCGCAAGCTGCCGCGCAGAGCGACCCGGCCCCGGCCGCCGCAGCAGCGGCCGAGACCGGAACGGCCCGCGGCGCCGGTGCGCGCCGCGCCGCGGGCGCAGGCGGTGCGCGTGCGGCCGGCGCCCGGGCCGCGCGCGCCGGTGCCGGCGCCCGCTCCACCGCGGCGGTGAGCCCGCGTTCCGGCGGCGCCGCCGCGTCCGCCGGGACCGGCGACGTGTCGCGGCGCGGCTTTCTTTCCTGGATCAGCGCCGGTTGGCTGGCGTTCGCGGCGCTGACCGCCGGCACCCTGATCGGCACCGTGCGCTATCTGTTTCCCAACGTGCTGTTCGAGCCGCCGCAGACCTTCCGCGCCGGGTTTCCCGAGGAATACACCGTGGGCGACGTGTCGACCCGCTTCAAGGATCAGTTCGGAGTGTGGATCGTGCGTTCGACCACCGAGATCTACGTGCTGTCCACCATCTGCACGCACCTCGGCTGCACGCCGAACTGGCTGGACGGCGAGCAGAAGTTCAAGTGCCCGTGCCACGGCAGCGGGTTTCGCAAGACCGGCATCAACTTCGAGGGTCCGGCGCCGCGCCCGCTGGAGCGCTACCGCGTGGCGCTGGCCGACGACGGCCAGATCCTGGTGGACAAGACGCGCAAGTATCAATGGGAGAAGGGCGAATGGAGCGATCCCGAGTCGTTCCTGGCGGTATAGGATGAACACGAGGAGTAACGCGATCTGATGGCTGACACCGAAACCCGTCCGCCGCGCGGCAAAGCCGCGCGCGGCGGCGGCCGGGGCTCTGGCGGCGGCAAGGGGCCGGGGCCGCTGCAGTGGCTGGCCGAATCACAGGTAATCAAGTCGATCTTCCGCACCGGCATCCCGCGCACCCGCCGGCAGCGCATGATGGGGGTGCTCAACAACGTCTTTCTGCACCTCCATCCGGTGCGCCTGCCCAAGCACGCGGTCAAGGTGAAGTACACCTGGTGCATGGGAGGGCTCTCCTTCTTCATCTTCCTGGTGCTGACCATCACCGGCATCCTGCTGATGTTCTACTACCGGCCCACGGTGGAAGCCGCCTACGGCGACATCATCGACCTCGGCTCGCAGGTGCCGTTGGGGATCATGCGCGAGATCCATCGCTGGGGCGCCCACCTGATGGTGATCACCGTGTGGCTGCACATGTTCCGGGTGTTCATGACCGGCTCCTACAAGCCGCCGCGCGAATTCAACTGGTTGATCGGCGTTCTGCTGCTCACGCTGACCATGTTCCTGAGCTATACCGGCTACCTGCTGCCGTGGGACCAGCTCGCCATCTGGGCGGTCACGGTAGGCGCCAACATGGCGCGCGCGGCCCCGTTCCTGGGCCACGAAGGACCGGGCGCGTCGCTGCTGTCGATCGGCGACGTCAACTTCGTGCACGCCGGCGCCGACGCCAAGTTCGCGCTGCTCGGCGGCCGTTTTCTGGGAGAGGCCACGCTGCTGCGCTTCTACGTGCTGCACTGCATCGGCGTGCCGTTCATCGTCATGATCCTGATGATCGTTCACTTCTGGCGCATCCGGAAGGACGGCGGGATTTCAGGGCCCACCTGACGTGCTCAAGCAATTCTTCAACTGGGTCTCCAACCCGGCCATCCTGTTCACGATCTTCATCGTCGGGTTCTTCTTCATCTTCCCACCCGGCGGCAAGCTGTACCGGCTCAACCGGCGCCTGAAGCTGGACCGGCTGTGGACGCCGGCCGGCGGGGCGGTGTTCTTCGCGTTGCTGGCGATCTTCTTCCTGTGGGGCATCACCGACCCCAACTTTCGCCTCATCGTGTTCAAGCCGGACAACATCCCGATCACGGCGCTGCTGTTCCTGGTGCCGTTCTTCCTCTGGTATTCCATGAAGCAGGCGCGCGAGAACGACCTGCGCGCGGAGAAGGGCGAGCCGCCGCAGGAGGCGCTGGACAACGAGAAGGTGCTGGTGTGGCCCGACCTGGTGTACGTGGAGTTCATCTCCCTGATCCTGTCGATGGCCCTGATGATCGTCTGGTCGCTGTTCCTCAAGGCGCCGCTGGAGGAGCCGGCCAACCCGACCGTGTCGCCCAACCCCTCCAAGGCGCCGTGGTACTTCCTCGGCCTGCAGGAGATGCTGGTCTACTACGACCCGTGGCTGGCCGGGGTGGTGCTGCCGACGCTGATCATCGTCGGTCTGGTCGCCATCCCCTACATGGACATCAACGCCGGCGGACAGGGGTTCTACAGCTTTCGGCCGCGCATGAAGGCGATCAGCATCTTCCTGTTCGGCTTCGTGGTGCTGTGGATCTTCCTGATCCTGGTGGGCACCTTCCTGCGCGGTCCCAACTGGAACTTCTTCGGGCCGTTCGAGTTCTGGGATCCCAACAAGCGCGAGGTGCTGAACAACGTCAACCTTTCCGAATACATCTACATCTTCCTGCTCGGCACGGGCCTGCCGGAAAACATTCTGGTGCGGGAGCTGTTCGGGATTCTGTTGATACTGGGGTACTTCGCCATCGTCCCGGGATTGCTGGCGCAGACCGTCTTCAAGCGCATGTTCCAGCGCCTCGGGGTGGTGCGCTACAGCTTCTTCATCGTGTTGCTGCTGATGGGCCTGGCACTGCCGATCAAGATGTATACGCGCTGGCTGTTCAACCTGAAGTACATCGTCTCGATCCCGGAGTTCTTCCTGAACGTATGATGGAGGAGTGATTTCTAGACGGGATTGACCTTGATGTTTCTGAGTGTGATTACCGCATGTATCTGCTCGTCGCTGTCAGGTACCACCTGGTTCCCGTAGCAAGACGCATCCTCAAGAGAACAAGCGCCTTTACCTTCGCGGCGTATATTCCCATCGCGATGTTGACAGGGTATGGGTATTGGCGATACGGCGTCGCGGTTCAGCAATTGCCGGACCTGCCGTTGTCGTTGCCGATGGCACGCCTCGGTACGTTGCTCGGTCTGGTACCGATCTTGTTTATCCGTACACCGGTGACACGCGGAGCCTCCATATTTCATTCCATGGCGACCGAAGAGCCGACCATGGCCCTCAAGATAATGATATTGCGCAACCTTGGTTCAAGGTGCGCATATGTTCTATTGCTGGTTCTCGGAGCAGCCCCGTTCGTCGTTCGTCTCTCTGACTCCCTGGAGCAGTCGATTCTTCACTTGGTCAGTGACGGGGTGTACGTAGTCATCTACTGCGCCGCCGTGACTCTGATCGATTGCGCGAGTACCGGGCGCCCCAGGTATAGAATTGCGCTGCTGCTTTGCGTTCTGTCGTTGGTCGGAATCGAGACTCTGTTGCTGTTCTACCGGCCCTGGGCCGACGTCGTCAGCGTTGCGCTGAACGTTACCGTGGTCGGTGTCTGTTGGACGCGGTATATCCCGCGTATGAAACCCGTGCTGATTCAGGAATACTTCAACGGACTGGTAGCCATCACTGACAGGAAGCGACGTCGACTTCGCGGTATCCTTGATGCCGTCGGTGTAGAAACAAAAGTGTATCTGAAGAGTTTCCTGCTAACGGCCAATTCCGTAATTCCCATCGTTGCGGCACTTGCGGTATACGTGGGCCTGGTCGTGTTCCTGATTCGCGGAACACAGCAGGATGAACCGCTGTCGAGCGTCATGGTGCTGGGATTCGGCGCCTCGTTCTTCTACAGCAACATATTGATCGAGAACTTCCGCAACTTCAATCTCATGTTCATCAAGATGAGCCCGGTTACGTTCTTTCGCCTTACCAGGTCGATACTCACACCTCACTGTATCATAGTCGGCCTGTCTACTGCGGTGATCGTGGTATTGCTCACGCTGCTTGGCATGGCGCAGTGGACACCAGCCCTGCTATTGATCTCTTACGTGGTATTTCTTCCGACGCTTTCCTGGTCAGTTGCAATGAGATTCTTGAACAGTCGTATATTGGGTGGCCTGTACAACGCCGTGTTGGCACTCGGCGGACTCGTACTATCGGTGGTTGCGCCTGCGGTATACGTGCTGTATGCAGTAGTCACAGGGGTATTCATGTATCGTCGAGGTATGCGGAGATACGCCGCCTTGACCGTGGAAGATTGGGCATGATCGAGCTGCGCGCCGTAGACAAGAAGTATGATTCAGGTAAGGGAGTTTTCAATCTTGATTTCTCTCTCGACACGGGCATTACCGGGTTCCTGGGGCGTAATGGCTCCGGGAAGACGACGACGATGCGGCTCATCATGGGGTTGCTCCGTCCCGACGCAGGAAAGGTGCTGGTCGACGATCGCGACCTGTGGCAGTTTGACCATATATTCGCGCTGAAGAAGAATCTCGGCTATCTCCCCAATGAGGACTACTTCTTCGACCGTCTCTCGGGGCGCGAGAACCTGGAGTATCTCAGTCTGATGAAGACTGCTGATCGGGACGCATATACTGCTCTTGATGACTTCATGAGGCGACTCGAAGTGGACACGTACATTGATGACGAGTTCGGCAGCTATTCGACGGGGATGCGAAAGAAGGTCCAGTTCATTGGATCGCTCATAGGCGATCCAACCCATATCCTGCTCGATGAACCGCATAGCGGGCTCGACGTGCTGGCTGGAATTGCATTGAGGGACACGTTGATTGAGCTTCGCAGCAGGGGGGCCGCGATATTCATGAGCAGCCATGTCCCGGAAGTCTTCGATACGCTTGCCGACAGGCTGCTGGTCATCGATCGCGGGCGAATCGTGGTTCAACATGATGCTCCCTATCCGGCGAGGTCAGTCGACTTGTACCTGCGGGCGATCTCGGCTCCTCCGGCATCCGATCTGCATGCCAATGGCGCGCGCTGAGGCCGTCATGCCTGCCGCGGGCTGCCCTAGGGGGTGGCTATTGCAGACTTCGGGCGAATTGGCTATGGTCGTAGATAGACGTGGGGCCGCTCGTGGCGACCGACGCCTCCGGGCGGACCCACACGAGACCAGAGGCTCTACCTAAAGAGATTATGTCAAGCAAGCGTCCTCAAGCGCCGCCGCCGGAAGAACGGCACTACAAGATCGGGACCCTCAACAAGTGGTTCGCGATCGGCAGCATCCTGCTCCTGATCACCATCGTCGCCGCGTTCGCCCAGGACTACGGGCGGGAGTGGAAGCGCTGGCAGCGCCAGTTCCGGCGCGTCGACCGCGAGGTCACGCGCGGCGCGTACGACGAGATGGCGGCGCAGATGGAAGAGAGCGCCGAGCTGGCGCGGGCGCGGGAGCAGGTGGCCGCGGCCGAGGAGGCGTTGCGCGCCCGGCAGGACGAGGTGCGCGCCGCGGAGCGCGAGGCGGACCGCCTGCAGGCGCGCTTCGATATCGTCAACTCCCGCTTCCAGAACGTGAAGGCGCAATTGGAACGCGCCCGCTACCGCGACGAGCAGGCCGCGGCCGGCACCGAGGGCCTGGGCCTGCGGCGCGACCGCACCGCCGGCGAGCTGCAGGGCTGGCAGGAAGAGTTCGCCAGCGCGACGGTAGCCCAGGAGGAGGCGCAGCTCGCACTGGATCAGGCGCAGGCGGCGCTGCGGGGATTCGAGGACGACGTGCGCGCCGCCACCCGGGCGCGCGATCAGGAGTCGCGCGAGGCCGACCTGTTGATGCGGCGGCTGGTGCGGATGGACCCGGAGTTCTCGCCGCTCGGCGTACAGATCGCCAACGTGATCCGCGACCTGCCGATTCTGGACCTGTCGCAGCCGACCCTGAAGGTGGAGCAGGTGGTGCTGGCCGACATCAGGGAGAACCTCAACTTCGCCCAGGTGCCGCGCGTGGACCGCTGCGTAACCTGCCACCAGGGCGTGGACCGCGAGGATCTGGCCGGGATCGAGAACCCGCACGGGGCGCATCCCCGGCTGGACCTGTTCCTGGCCAGTGATTCACCCCATCCGCTGGAGGAGTTCGGCTGCACGAGCTGCCACGGCGGGCGCGGGCGCGCCACCGACTTCACGGGCACCGTGCACAGCCCCAACTCCGAGGATCAGCTCCACGACTGGGAGCGGCGCCTCGGCTGGGAGGAATACCACCTGTGGGAGGAGCCGATGCATCCGCTGCGCTACGCGGAGGCGGGCTGCTTCCAGTGCCACAGCGGCCAGGCGCAGATTCGCGGCGCGGAGAAGCTCAGCTACGGCCTGCACCTGATCGAGCAGGCGGGCTGCTACTCCTGTCACGAGATCGCGAGCTTCGCCGGCCATCCCCAGCGCGGCCCCAGCCTGCGCAGCGTGGCCGACAAGCTCTCCCCCGAATTCGCGTTCCAGTGGATCAAGGATCCCGCCGGGTTCCGCCCCCAGACCTGGATGCCGGCCTACTTCGGCCAGAGCAACAACAGCGGCGCCGAGGCCGCGGCGCGCGCCGACCAGGAAGTGCTCGCCATCGTCAGCTACCTGTTCGCCAACAGCGCCGGCTACGGGATGGAGGAGATTCCGGTGCGCGGCGACCCGGTGCGGGGCGAGGAGCTGGTGGCGTCGGTCGGCTGCATGGCGTGTCACCAGTCGCCCGAGGAGACCGTCGGCGCCAGTGAGCGCACGGTCAGCAGCCAGCAGGAGCTGCGCCGCCAGTTCGGCCCCAACTTCCAGGGCCTGGGCAGCAAGACCTCGGCCCAATGGGTCTACAACTGGCTCAAGGATCCCGCCGGCTACCACCCGGAGACCCGCATGCCCAGCCTGCGGCTGACCGATCAGGAAGCGGCCGACATCACCGCCTACCTGATGGGCTCCACCGACGCGGCGTTCGCGGACCGGCCGGTGCCGGCGGTGGACGAGGCGGTCATCGACCGCATTGCGCTCGATTTCCTGTCCAACACGGCGCCGATGATCACCGCCCAGGAGCAGCTCGCGGTCATGGACCGCGGCCGGAAGCTGGAGTACGCGGGCGAGCGGCTGATTTCCCACTACGGCTGCTTCGCCTGCCATGACATCGCCGGCTTCGAGGACGCGCAGCCGATCGGCACCGCGCTCACCGATATTGGGCGCAAGGCGCTGCACCAGTTCGACTACGGCTTCCTCGGCGACGAGATCGAGCACAGCCGCACCTCATGGTGGACCGCCAAGCTGTCCGACCCGCGGGTGTTCGACCGGCACCGCGACCTGGAGCCGCTGCAGCAGAGTCGGATGCCCAACTACCGCTTTACCGAGCAGCAGGTGGAGGCGATGGTGACGGCGCTGGCCGGCTTTGTGGAGGTCGATCCGCAGGTGATCAAGCAGGTACCGCGCACGCCGCGCAACCTGCGGATAGAGGCCGGGCAGCATCTGGTGCGGCAGATGAACTGCCAGGGCTGCCACGTCATCGAAGGCGAGGGCGGCGCGGTGGTGGCGCAGGTCGCCGACTGGCTGGAACGGTTCGAGAACCGCTCCGGCGCCGATGCCGAGACCCTGGCGCCGAGCTTCTCGCCGCCCGACCTGCTGGGCGAGGGGCGCAAGGTGCAAACCGACTGGTTGTTCGGATTCTTCCACGAGCCATCGACCATCCGCCCGTGGCTGCGGATGCGGATGCCCAGCTACGACATGAACGCCGAGCGCCGCAACGCGCTGATCGCCTACTTCACGGCGTTGGACGACGCGGCCTACCCGTTCGCCGAGCAGGTGCAGCCGGAGCTGACGCAGGAGGAGCTGGACGCGGCCTTGACCATGTTCTCGCCCGAATACTTCAACTGCACCACCTGTCACATTCAGGGTGACCAGTTCCCGCCCGGCACCCCGGACCGCTGGGCGCCCGATTTCGGGCTGGCGGCGCAGCGGCTGCGTCCCGACTGGATCATCGACTGGCTGGCCGACCCGCAGTCGCTGATGCCCGGCACCCGCATGCCGGCGTTCTACCCGCTCGGCGCCCCCGGCGTGCTGGACGGCGACACTACCCACCAGCTTGAGGTCCTGCGCGACTACCTGCTGACCCTGGAAGCGCCCTGATACTCCCGCCACCGGGGCCTCGCTACGCCCGGTTCGTGACGGCTCACGTCCCGGATCGGGCGCAACGGCCATGCTGACGGACGGTAGCGCCGTTAGGACGGCCGCCCATGGCGGCAAGGCGCGGAGACAACGCCGGTGTTGAAGAAACTGACCGTCGAGCGCTTCAAGTCGATTCGCCACGCAGAGGTAGAGTTGGGCAGAGTCAACCTGTTCATCGGCGGGAACGGCGCCGGTAAATCCAACATCCTGGAGGCGATAGGGGTACTGTCCGCTTCTGCTGATCGAGGCGTGAAAGACACTGACCTGAGCAGCAAGGGAGTGCGAATTACGCCGCCCGAGTTGATGAAGTCGGCGTTCAAGAACCACGATCTTCCGAGAACGCTGCAGCTCACCGCCGAACTGGAGCGTGACGTTACGTACCGCATCAATCTCACCGGGAAGGAAGACGACCCGCTGTTGGCGTTCTTCAGCGAGAGCTGCACACATGGACCGGAGAAGATATTCGGCCGCGGCCCCAACGGAGTACAAGTGCTGGGGACGAGCGTCCAGCGCAACTTGGACCGGCATCGCAGCCTCTGGGATCAAGTCCGTATGGCCCATGATTTTCCCGATGCGGTAGAGTCGGCCCTGATTGGTCTTTCGCAATACGCAATCTATGCTCCGCAGACCGATTTCCTGCGAGGTACGGTATCGGGGAAGGTGGATACGCCTCCGATCGGATTGCATGGCGAAGGGCTGCCTCATGCCGTGGACCATCTCCTCGGACAATGGAGGAAAGCAAAAACCGAGAAATCGTCAGCTTTTCAGATCAAGGACCGGGCGACTGATCTTCCGTTTCTGCCGGGGTGGGCCAGCACGGTACAGGTGGGAAGAATCGACAGATCACTGGCCTCCCGGGCCTTGCTGAATCAGGGAGATGACATGGTGTATTTCCTTGACAAGTATATGCATCGCAGGCGGCAGACGCTGTCCGTCTACGATAGCAGTGAAGGTACTCTCTTCCTCCTTTTCGTTGCGGTTCTGCTCGCGCATGACGATTCGCCAGAGATATTCGCTCTTGACAACGTGGATAATGCCTTGAATCCGCGGATGACCAGAGTTCTTCTCGAAACCATTATAGGGATTACCAAAGAGTCGTCCGATAAGGGATTGATCTGTGGACCGCGGCAGGTGTTTCTCACCAGCCATAATCCGACTTCGCTGGATGCGTTCGACCTGTTCGACGAGGACCAGAGGGTCTTCGTGGTAGAGAGGAACGAGGACGGCCACACGACCGTGACGCGCCTCAAGCCGCGCCAGGGAATGACGCGGGAAGAGTGGCAGCAAGCGAAGAACGGCCGCAATCTGTCTCAGCTCTGGCTGGATGACGAGATTAGAGGCGCCCTTGTCCCGGAGCTATAGCACCTTGCGGGTCGGTGTTGTCTGCGAAGGTGCAACCGATGGGCCTGCTATCGCCAGTTTCTTGGGGGCGTCGTTGGCAGCTCGTGGGATCGTATTGACCTTCGAGAAAATACAGCCGGATCCGGACGGAACCAATCCGACGGACGGCGGTTGGTTTGCCGTGTTGAACTGGCTTTTGGAGAATTCTCCGAAATCGAGATTGGAAAACTATTTGGCGGGCGGTCTATTTGGCAATGGCTTGTCCAAGAAGCGGTGTGATGTGCTAGTCTTTCAGATGGATTCCGACATACTTTCAGAGCGTGGCTTCCAGAACTGGACCAGGGATACCCTTGGTTACGGTGTCATGGACTCGCATGATCCAATTCGACGAGGCAGCGAGATCAGGTCAATTATCGGGATAGCAGGCAAATTCGAGAAACTCTCGGGCGAAGAATCGAAGCGGCACATTCCGGCACCGTCGGTCGAATCTACGGAAGCGTGGTGTGTCGCTGCGTATGGAAGGTTTGCCGGTGATCCTGAGCAGTTGAACGGATTGAATCTGTGCCAGGAATTCATGAGGGCGTTGCACCTATCCGAAGACCGCGTCCTCCAACCATTCAGGCAAATCGACAAGAATCCAGACAGACGACGTCGTTATTGCGAAAGGCATGCGGACGGATTTTGGCGTGTGGAGACGCAGTGCCGCCACTACCGCGAGCTGGTTGCGTCTGTCACGAGCCAAGTCAAGTCGATCTGAGCTCGGGTCCCCGCGGGATCGTAGTTCCGTGCCGGTGTTCCGGTTATCGGCGGGTGTCGCCGGACCGGGCGCGCTGGGCGTCCTGTATTTCCGGCGGCCAGCGGCTCTTGATGTAGGCCAGTACGGCCCAGATGTCAGCGTCGTCGAGCACCTCGGCGTACACCGGCATGGCGCTCTTGAAGTTGGAACCGGCCACGGCGGCGGAGCCCCACTTGGTCACGTCGAACAGTACCTGATCGGAATGGTGCCAAGTGTGGCCGGATGCATCGTGGGGCGGCGCCGGCAGGGTGCCGTCGGCGTTCATCCGCCGCCAGTTGGGCTGGCCTTCGAGGTTGGCGCCGTGGCAGGCGGCGCAGCTTTGCTGGTAGACCACGGCGCCGCGCGCCACCAACTGCGGATCGGAGGCGTCCGCGCGGTCCGGCGGGCGGTTCTGCTGGGCCAACAACCCTATCACGGCAAGAACGGCCGATGCGGTCAGAGCGGTCACGATCACGATGGTAAGAACACGGCTGTTGGTTCGCTTCATTGTTTTGTTTCAGTGGTGGGTCGCCAAGCGCGGCGGCGCGAGGCCGGGCGATAGACGCCACCCTCCCTGGGGTATGATACTACGGCTGTGCGAAGACGGCCCGGATTCCTCCCAGCGGTAGACGAGTTCTGAGCATGGCCAGCATTGACCCGGTGTGCGGCATGACCGTGGCGCCGGACGGCCCGCATCAGGTTCAGCACGGCGGCAGCACCTACCGGTTCTGCTCGGCAGGCTGCCAGGCTCGGTTCAGCGCGTCGCCGGAGCGCTACCTGCAGCACGAGCACGGCGCCGGCCAGCAATCGGAGCACTGCCACCATCAGCACGGGTCTGGTCCGCATCACCATCACCAAGGGGCTGGCTCGGCCGGACACGGGTCGGCTCCTGTTGCGGCGGTTGCCGGCAGCGCCGCGGCGGGGCGGTTTACCTGTCCGATGCACCCGGAGGTGGATGAACCCGGCGCCGGGGCCTGTCCGTCGTGCGGCATGGCGCTGGAGCCGCGCGCGGTTTCCGTTGCCGACGATGACGGCGGCGAGCTCGCCGCCATGTCCCGGCGGCTGGTGGTGAGTGCAATCCTCACTGGGCTGTTGATGGCGTTGCCGTTCTCGCCGGCGGCGACCCATCCCGCGTTCGGGTGGCTGCAACTGGCGCTGGCTACCCCCGTGGTGCTGTGGGGCGCCGCTCCCTTCTTTCAGCGCGCCTGGGCCTCCATCATCAACCGCAGTCTCAACATGTTCACCCTGGTCGGCCTCGGCATCGCGGTCTCCTACCTCTACAGCGTGGCGGCGACGCTGGCACCCGGCGTCTTCCGTACCGCGGCGGCCGGGGCCGGCGCCGCGGTTGCCCTGTACTACTTCGAGAGCGCGGCTGCAATTACCACCCTGGTGTTGCTTGGCCAGGTGCTGGAGTTGCGTGCTCGGCGGCGCACCGGAGCGGCGCTCCGCTCGCTGCTGGAGCTGGCCCCTCCGACCGCCCACCGCCTTGACGAACAGGGCGGCGAGCAGGACGTGGCGCTCGACGCGGTCGCCGTCGGCGATCGACTTCGGGTGCGGCCCGGGGAGAAAGTGCCGGTGGACGGGGTCGTGGTGTCCGGTAGCAGCGCCGTCGACGAGGCGATGGTCACCGGTGAAGGCATCCCGGCAGCCAAACAACCCGGCGCGGAGGTGATCGGCGGTACGGTCAACGGCACCGGTGCGCTGGAGATCCGCGCCGCCAAGGTAGGCGCCGATACCTTGCTGGCCCGCATCGTGCAGATGGTGGCGGAAGCGCAGCGCAGCCGGGCGCCGATTCAGCGCGTCGCCGACTCGGTCTCCGCCATCTTCGTGCCGGCGGTGATCGCCATTGCCGGCCTCACCTTCGCGGTGTGGATGATATTCGGTCCCGGCCCCAGCGGCGCCATCGCGCTGCTCAACGCCGTGGCGGTGTTGATCATCGCCTGCCCGTGCGCCCTCGGATTGGCCACGCCGATGTCGATCATGGTAGCCACCGGGCGCGGCGCCGCGTTCGGCGTATTGTTCAAGGACGCCGCCGCCAGCGAACTGTTGAGCACGGTGGATACCCTGGTGGTGGACAAGACCGGCACCCTCACCGAGGGCCGCCCCCAGGTACAGCAGGTAATCGCCGCGGCGCCCACCAGCCGGCGCTCGCTGCTGCAGGCGGCCGCCGCGGTAGCGCTGGCCAGCGAGCACCCGCTTGCTGCGGCCATCGTGGCCGCGGCGCGGCAGCGCGGCTATCCGGTGTCGGCGGCAGCCGAGTTCGAGTCGTTTACCGGTCAAGGCGTCGCCGGCACGGTCGACGGCCGGGAGATACTGCTGGGAAGTCCTGCGTTCCTGGCTGCGCGCGGGGTAGCCACGGATCCGACACTCGACGAGGCCGCGGCGGAGCTGCGGTCGTCCGGCCACACCGTGGTGCAGGTGGCGGTCGCCGGCAGCGCGGCCGGCGCAATCGCCATCGCCGACGAGCTGAAGCCCACCACCCCGGCCGCACTGGCGCAGCTCCGCGCGGCCGGCATCGACCTGGTGATGGCCACCGGCGATAGCCGGATCACCGCCGAGGCGGTGGCCCGCCGGCTGGACATCCGGTCGGTCGTCGCCGAGGTGCTGCCGGAGCAGAAGGCAGCGGAAGTGGCGCGCCTGCAGCGCGCGGGCCGCGTGGTGGCAATGGCCGGCGACGGTATCAACGACGCGCCGGCGCTGGCGCAGGCCCAGGTCGGCATCGCCATGGGTACCGGCACCGACGTGGCGATGGAGAGCGCCGACATTACGCTGGTCCGCGGTGACCTGCGCGCCATCGCCCGCGCCCGGGCGCTGAGTGCCGCCACGCGCCGCAACATCCGTCAGAACCTGTTCCTGGCGTTCCTCTACAACAGCCTTGCCATCCCGGTGGCCGCCGGGGTGCTGTTTCCGCTGTTCGGCGTGCTGCTGAGCCCCATGCTGGCGGCGGCCGCCATGAGCCTGAGCTCGGTGTCCGTGATCGGTAACGCGCTGCGCCTGCGCCGCGCGCGGTTCTGACTGCGCCGAGCGCATAAACCGCACGAGACCGCACGACGGTACAATACCGGTAAGGTGTTTGAGGTCAGGTTGCTGCCGACAACCAAGCTCGTGGCGTTCATGGTGCTGATATTGGCCGCGTTGGGCGCCGCGCCCGCGCCGGCGGAAGCGGCCGGGTGCCGGCCCGAGGGGCAGCGCGGCGCGGCGAGCGCGGAGTCCTGCGCCATTGCCGGGACCGACTATCGCCTGGTGCGCGTCCGCACTACGGTACCCGGCACGGTCGGCGCGGCCATCGCGCTGTTGCGCGATTCGGCACGTTGCCCGGAGTGGCAGGCAATGTGCGCCGAAGAACGCTCCTTCCGGAACAGCGCCGGACACCGTTCGATTCGCCACCGGCGCAGCGGCAGCGGCTTTACGCGGCGCGTGCTGGTGAGCCGCAATTCCTGGTGGAGATCAGGCAACGGCGGCGTCATCGTGGATCTGGTGGGCGCTGACCAGACCGCCGCGCAATTCGAAGGTACGCGCATCCTGTGCCTGCGGGAACGCTGGACGTTCATCCCCGGCGGCCGCGGCGGATTGCAGGTGATGGTCGAGCTGGTGAGCGATCCCCAGCCGCCGTTCGGGCTCACCGGAGCCGTCACCGCAAGCAGCGCCCAGACCCTGCTGGAGACCCTGGACAATCTCGCCGTACGGCTCCGGTCCGCGTCCGCCCGTTCCAACGCGGCGCTCGACGCGCTGCCGCCCCTGCCCGCTCCGCTGCCCGACCTCGGCGCCAGCTTCGTCCGCTGCCAGAACGCCCGGCGCCGGTGAGAGGACGATTGAGGCTGTGGACGTAAGCCGCCTATGCGAAGACCTGCAGACAGGTATCGGACCATTGTTCACGTGCTCGGAGCAGGGCGAATACCTGCGCGTTCGTACCCCGTATCGGTATCCGGACGGCGACTACATCGATCTCTTCTGTAAGGTAGACGGCGAGGTGTTCACGGTAAGCGATCTTGCCGAGACTACCGGATGGCTTCGTATGCAGTCGGCCACACTGCGCCGTTCGACCAGGCAGAGGCAGCTCATCGAGGATGCGTGCGCGACGCACGGCATAGAGTTCCACCGTGGGATGCTCCAAGCGCGATGCCGCGCCGTCGAGGAATTGGCACAGGTCGTCACACGGGTTGCGCAGGCTGCGTTACGGGTATCTGATTTGCGGTTCACGTGCGCCGATCCCCCTTAGGTCAGATCAGAGATGAGTGCTTCGGCGGCGGCGGCGCTTCGCCAACGTGCGGACTATACGCACAAGTTCAATGCGAGGTCGGGACGCCATGGCTGGCTGCGGCTGACCCCGGCATATTCGGTGAAGATCGTCGATGAGCTTATAGGGAGCTATCGCGAGCCGTTGCGTGTACTGGATCCATTCTGTGGAACGGCGACGACAGCCCTGAGTGCGGCATGCCGCGGACATACCGGCCTGACGACGGACATCAATCCGTTCCTGGTCTGGCTCGGTCGGGCGAAGACCGCGCAATACTCCGAGGCTACGATCGCGTCGACGCAAGAGGCCGGTAGTCGGGTGGTGGCAGCGGTCAACCGGGAGGAGGTTGAGCCCGTGCCGGCCCCGCCGATTCACAACATCGACAGATGGTGGTCGCCGAGCGCGTTGCAGTTTCTGTGCCGATTGAGAGCGGGGATAGACGCCGAGACCGACGACGCCTCACCTGAAAGAGATCTTCTCCTGGTGGCATTCTGCAGAACGCTGATCGAACTGTCGAATGCGGCGTTCGACCATCAGTCCATGTCGTTCCGAAATGACGGACAGTTACAGCTCCCGATGGAGATCGACATGGGGCAGCTATTCGAAGAAGATCTGCGGTTCGTACTGGAAGGAGCCGCGGATAACCCGAAGGGTACGGGGCGGGTGATTCTTGGTGACTCAAGGGAACTGGAGGCGATGGGAGGTGTCTTTGATCTGGTTATTACGTCGCCACCGTATGCCAACCGAATGTCGTATATTCGCGAGCTTCGGCCGTACATGTACTGGCTGAGGTTTCTGCGCAGTGGTCGAGAAGCCGGCGAATTGGACTGGGCGGCAATCGGTGGCACGTGGGGTGTCGCCACCAGCCGACTGATCGATTGGCGGCGACCGGACGAACCGTTGCAGAGCGCGCTCCTCGACGAGACTCTGAACAGAATAGCGCATCACGACAACAGGAATGGAAGACTCCTGGCGAATTACGTGGCGAAATACTTCGAAGACATGTGGACGCACCTCAACTCCCTGGTTTCGGTACTGAGCGATCACAGTGACGTGCATTACATCGTTGGGAACTCGACGTTCTACGGAGTGCTCCTGCCGGTCGAACGAATCGACGCGGAAATGTTCTTGAATCTTGGATTCGAGGGGATCCGTTGTCGCGCGATACGGAAGCGAAACTCGAAAAGAGAGTTGTTCGAATTCGACGTTTCGGCTCGGTGGGCCGGATAGAACGGCGATTCAGGACTTCCGTAGCGCGCGTTCTACCAGGTCGCGCAGCTCGGCGTGGACGGCGGCGTTGGCGGCGCGCTCGGTGGTTACTTCCAGGAGGGTGTGGGCTCCGTCCGCGGCGCGATTGGCGGCGACGGTCAAGTGGCGCTGCAGGTCGGCGGGTGTTCGCGGCCGCGCGTAGTGCATGGCGAACGCCGCGGCCACGTCGCGGAACGCCACTTCGATGGGCGTGGCGAAGTAACGCTCGAACAACTCGTCGAATCCCGGTTCCCGCACCTGGGCCAAGGGCAGCAGCGAGAAGATGCCGCCGCCGCGGTTGTTGAGCACCACGATTACCAGCCCGGCGGGGACTTCCCGGAGTTGACTCAGGGAGGGCAGATCATGCACCAGCGACAGGTCGCCGAGCAGCGCGATTACCGGCCGTTCCAGTCCGGCCGCAAAGCCGGCGGCGCTGGCGATGGCGCCGTCGATACCGCTGGCCCCGCGGTTGGCGGCCACCGCCACCCCTGCCGGCAGCGGCGTGGCGAACGTGTCGAGGTCGCGGATCGGCATGCTGCTGGCGCCGAACAACCCGCAGGCCGGGGGGCCGCCGGCTGCCGCGGCCACCAGGCGCGCGACCGTCGGCTCATCGAGGCTGCGGCGGGCGCCGCTCCATTCGGCCAGCGCCGCCCGCGCCCGCGCGCCCGCGGCCCTTACCGAAGCCGCGTAGCCGGAGGCGGGCGGCCGCGGACATCTCAGGCGGAGCCGGTGCGCGACGCGGCGCGGATCGGCCACCACCCGCAGCGCTGCCGAATGGCTGGGATCGAGGCGCTCCGGACTGGCCGCCACCTGCGCCAGACGCGGCGCCGCGGAGGTGACGAGATCCAAATACTGCTTGGCTACCACGTGGGAGCCGAATTGGAGCACGCGGTCCGGGCGCAGCAGCTCGCGCCCTGAGCGGCTCTGCAACAGGAGCTGCAGCCCCGGCGTGCCGCGTACGCCGCTGGTGACGTCGCCGAGCAGCGGCCAGCCGAGGTGCGCGGCCAGCGCGGCCACGGCGCCGCCGCAGCCGCGCGGCAGGCCGCCCGCCACCAGCAACCCGCGGCGGCTCCCCTCGATCAGGCTGAGGAGCCCAGACACCGCCTCCCCCGGTGGCGCCGCGTCCGAGGCTGTCTCCCGATAGGTGGTGAACGGTTCCGTGCCCGCCTGCCAGCGCGCTCCGGCGGCGCCGGCCACCAGCGGCTCCGGCACCGGTTCCGGTTCCAGCGGCTCGGGGAACGGGCAGTTGAGATGCACCGGTCCGGCCGGCGCGGACACGGCGCGGAACACCGCCTGATCGACGGTGGTCAACACCACCCGCGGATCGATGCGCGGCGCCGGCACCGGCAGCTCGGCGCTCCAGCGGGTGTAGCTGCCGAAGATGCCGCGCTGCGCAATCGTCTGATTGGCGCCGGCGGCCTGCAGCTCGGGGGGCCGGTCGGCGCTCAACACCAGCACCGGGATCTGGTCCTGGGCGGCCTCCACCACCGCCGGCAGGTAGTTGGCCAGCGCCGTGCCGGAGGTGCACACCAGCACCGCCGGCCGGCCGGCGGCGCGGCCGTACCCTACCGCATGGAAGGCCGCGCCCCGCTCCTCGACCGCGACCCGCGCCGTCACCGCGGGATGGCGCGCCGCGGCTACTACCAGCGGCGTGGAGCGCGACCCGGGCGAGATGACGAAGTAGCGGCAGCCGCAGCGAGTCAGCTCCTCGACCAGGAGCTGCGCCCAGTGGCTGTTGCTGCCGCTGCTCACGTGCGCCGATCCGCCTATACCACGTCCAGCATCTGGAGGATCTTCTGCTCCATTTCGGTCCACTCCGCGTCCGCGGTCGAACCGCGCACGATGCCGTTGCCGGCGTACAGATGAAGGGTGTCGCCGGCCGCCACGCCGGCGCGAATCGCTACGGCGAACTCCGCGCCGCCCGCGCCGATCCAGCCCACCGGGCCGGCATACCAGCCGCGGTCGAAGCCCTCCACGGCCGTGATCAGGTCGGTCACCCCGCAGGTCGGGTAACCGCCGACCGCCGGCGTCGGATGCAGCCGCTGCAACACCTGGGCCAGCCCGATTCCGGGGCGCAGGGTGCCGATGAACGAGGTGTGCAGGTGCTGGACGTGAGCCAGTTTGCGTACCCGTACGGCATCCTGGGTAGCGACTCGGCTGCACAGTTGGCGCAGACTCCGGGCGATGCTGGCGTGGACGTAGCGATGTTCCCGCAACTCCTTGTCCGAACGCAGCAGCTCCGCTTCCAGGCGGGCGTCGGCGCCGGGGCCGGCGCCGCGCGGCCGCGTTCCGGCCAGCGCTTCGGTCTCCAGCGTGTCGCCGGAGATGCGCAGCAGCCGTTCCGGTGAGGCGCCGAAGAAGGTGACTCCCGAACACGGCTGCAGCGCGAAGTGAAAGGCCGCCGGGTTTACCGTGCGCAACCGCTGCAGCAGGGGCAGCGCGCGCACCCGCGCGGCGAATTGCAACGTCGTTCGGCGCGCCAACACGATCTTTTCGAGCGGACCGCCGCCGCCGTCGAGGCAGGTGCCGAAGCGCTGCAACACCGCGTCAACGATCTGCCGCCAGCGCGCTTGATCCGGCACGTGGCGGCACGGGCCGAGCGGAGCCGGGCGGCGGTCGGAAGGGGCCGCCCCCGCCGGCGCCGCCAGCGCTGCCCGCACCCCGTCGCGGCAGCGGCCGGCCAGGTCGCGCAGATCGGCGGCCAGCGTGTCCTGCTCGCCGGGGCGAAAGTTGCAGGCCAGGGTGGTGGC